>NZ_JBCHWE010000001.1:0-4475153 GCF_059801205.1 Pantoea sp. Ae19-2
TACCGGCGCAACGGTATCAAAGCCATTTTTCTGTATCGGCATCGGGGTGTGACATGAACGAAGGTATTTATTACAGCGCATCAGAAAACACGTTCTTTTTTGAGTCACTGCGCGAAAGCTACATTGCGGGCAATTACTGGCCTGATGACCTAAAGCCGGTGGATTACGCAAGCTATCAGAAGTTTGCACTGGAAAAACCGGCAGAGGGCAAAATCAGGGCCGCAGATAAAAACGGCCTGCCGCAGTGGGCTGACATGCCGCTGCCAACCGCTGAGCAATACCGCCAGATGGCGGATAACGAGAAAGCGCAGCTGATGGTGGCGGCGCAGCAGGCGATCAGCGTCGGGCAGACCAAACTGCTGATGGGCCGCACACTCACCGATGACGAGCGCGCCAGGCTCAACGCCTGGATGGATTATATCGATGCGCTGACCGCCACCAATACCGGCACCGCGCCGGACATCAGCTGGCCGGAAAAGCCCGCAACATAACAAGAGGCCCGTTTCGGGCCTTTTTCCTTTGTGTCATTCGCCAGACAATGGCCGCAGGGTGCGCGCGCGCCCCATCCCTTACACCATAGCGGAACCCCTTAACCGGAGATCCGTTACATGGCACAGGACTATCATCACGGCGTGCGCGTTATTGAAGTTAACGAAGGCACCCGAACCATTACCACCGTCAGCACGGCCATCATCGGGATGGTCTGTACCGGCGACGATGCCGACGCGGAATTGTTCCCGCTGAACCGTCCCGTTTTACTCACCGACATTCTCACCGCCAGCGGCAAAGCGGGCAAAACCGGCACGCTTGCCGCATCGCTCGACGCCATTGCCGACCAGGCGAAACCGCTCGTCGTCGTCGTGCGCGTGGCGCAGGGCGCAACCGAGGCGGAAACCTCGGCCAACATCATCGGCGGCGTGACCGATGACGGGATGCGCACCGGCATGAAAGCCCTGCTGGCCGCGCAGACCGTTTGCGGCGTGAAGCCGCGCATCCTCGGCGTACCGGGGCATGATACCAAAGCAGTCGCCACCGAGCTGCTGAGCGTGGCGCAGAGCCTGAAAGCCTTTGCGTATATCTCGGCTTACGGCTGCAAAACCGTGTCCGAGGTCATCGCGTACCGCGCCAATTTCAATCAGCGCGAAGGGATGCTCATCTGGCCTGACTTCATCAGCTTTGACACCGTGCTGAAAGCCGATGCGGCGGCGTATGCCACCGCCCGTGCGCTTGGCCTGCGCGCCAGAATTGACGAAACAACCGGCTGGCACAAGTCCCTGTCTAACGTCGGCGTGAACGGCGTCACCGGCATTTCTAAAGACGTGTCGTGGGACTTGCAGGATCCGGCAACCGATGCGGGCCTGCTGAACCAGAACGACGTCACCACGCTGATCCGTAAAGACGGCTTCCGCTTCTGGGGTTCGCGCTGCCTGAGTGATGACCCGCTCTTTCAGTTCGAAACCTACACCCGCACGGCGCAGGTGCTGGCCGACACGATGGCCGAGGCGCAGATGTGGGCCGTTGACGGGCCGCTTAATCCGTCGCTTGCCCGCGACATTATCGAAGGCATCAACGCGAAGCTGCGCAGCCTGGTGAATCAGGGCTATCTCATCGGCGCAAGCTGCTGGCTGGATGACTCGGTGAACACCAAAGAGACGCTCAAGGCCGGACAGCTGTTTATCGACTACGACTACACGCCGGTGCCGCCGCTGGAAAACCTGATGCTGCGCCAGCGCATTACTGACCAGTACCTGGTCAACTTCGCCGCCAGCGTTAAAGCATAAGGAGCTGAACACATGGCCTTACCCCGTAAGTTAAAACACCTGAACCTGTTCAACGCAGGCAACAACTGGCAGGGGCTGGTTGAGTCCCTGACGCTGCCAAAGCTGACCCGCAAGTTTGAGAAGTACCGCGGTGGCGGCATGGCTGGTGCGGTTGATATTGATATGGGCCTGGACGATGGCGCGCTGGACACGGAATTCACCGTCGGCGGCACCGAAGCGCTGCTGTTCAAGCAGCTGGGCGCGGAAACCGTGGACGCGGTGCAGCTGCGCTTTACCGGCTCAATCCAGCGTGACGATACCGGCGAGGTGCAGGCGGTGGAGCTGGTCACGCGCGGGCGCTACAAGGAGCTGGATTCGGGCGAGTGGAAAACCGGCGACGCCAACACGACCAAGGTTTCCGCGACCAACAGCTACGCCAAGCTGACCATCAATGGCGAAGTGCTGTTTGAGGTGGATCTGGTCAACATGGTTCACATCGTGGACGGCAAGGACATGATGGAAGCGCACCGCAGCGCGCTGGGCCTGTAATCACGGCAGCAGGCGCTGGCCTGCTGCTTTTATCAATTTTTCAGTGGATTAAGAACATGAGCGACATCAAAAACGAAAAAACCGTCACCCTGGACACCCCAATCAAGCGCGGCAAAACCGAAATCACAGAGGTGGTACTGCGCAAGCCGCAGTCCGGTGCGCTGCGCGGCGTGCGCCTGCAGGCGTTGATGGAAATGGACGTCAACGCGGTGATGACCGTGCTGCCGCGCGTGTCAACGCCTGCGCTGACGGCTCAGGAAATCAACGAAATGGACCCCGCCGATCTGGTGTCGCTGTCGGTGGAGGTGGTGTCTTTTTTGTTAACGAGGTCGGCGCTTTCGACTATCCCGCAGAGCTGAGCGTAGATGACCTGGTGGCAGACATCGCCACCGTGTTTCACTGGCCGCCGCCGGTCATGTTCGCGGAGTCGCTGGCGGACGTGCTGATGTGGCGGCACAAAGCGATCCTGCGTAACGGAGCCGGTGACGATGAGTGACAGAGACCTGCGCCTGCAGGTGGTACTTAAGGCGGTGGACAAAATCACCCGCCCTTTCCGCAGTGCGCGCGACGGCTCCAGGGAGCTGTCCGCCGCCCTCAAAGCCAGCAAAGAAAGCCTGAAAAGCCTGAACGATCAGGCCGGGCGCATTGACGGCTTTCGCAAAACGCGCCAGCAGCTTGCCATCACTGAAAAAAATCTGGCCTCGGCCCGACACGAGGCCGCCGCGCTGGCGACACAGTTTGCCGCCACCAACCGCCCCACTGCGCAGCAGTCCCGCTTACTTGAGCAGGCCAAAAACCGTGTTAATGACCTGCAGCAGAGTTACAACGGCCTGCTGCGCTCGGTACAGCAGCAGCGCGGCGCGCTGACCGCCGCTGGTATCGACACAAAGCAGCTGAGCGCGGCACAGCGCCGACTGAAAACCGACGCCAGCGCAGCGAGTGACGCCATCGAGCGGCAGCAGCGTGAGCTTAAAAAGCTGGGCGAGCGCCAGGCAAAAATGCGCGCCGTGCGTGAGCGCTACGGCAAAACGCTGGAGGCCCGCGACAGGGTGGCCGGAGCAGGGGCGACAGCCACGGCGGCGGGCATGGCAATGGGCGTGCCGTTTGCGGCGGCTATCAAAGCCTCGGCGGATATGGAAGACGCCATGAAGGGCGTGGCAAAGCAGGTCAACGGGCTGCGCGATGACAAAGGCAACCGCACCGCGCAGTTTTACGACATGCAGGCCGCCATCAAGGCCGCCAGTGAGCAACTGCCGATGGAGCACGGCGCGGTTGACTATGCCGCGCTGGTTGAAGGCGGCGCACGCATGGGCGTCACCAATCAGAATGATTCTTACGCCGACCAGAAGCGCGACTTACTGGCCTTTGCCACCACGGCGGCCAAGGCGTCAACGGCGTTTGAGCTGCCCGCCGACCAGCTGGCCGAGGGGCTGGGTAAAATCAGCCAGCTGTACAAGATACCGACCCGCAACATTGAGCAGCTGGGCGATGCGCTGAACTATTTAGACGATAACGCCATGTCCAAGGGCGCGGACATTATCGACGTGCTGCAGCGCATGGGCGGCAACGCTGACCGACTGGACTTTCGCAAGGCGGCGGCGCTGGGTTCCACGTTCCTTTCACTCGGTGCAACCTCTGAGATTGCGGCGAGTTCGGCCAACGCGATGGTGCGCGAGCTGTCGATTGCCACCATGCAGGGCAAGCGCTTTCAGGAAGGCATGACGCTGCTTAAGCTGGACCCGAAAAAGATTGAAAAGCAGATGACCACGGACGCGATGGGAACCATCATCAGCGTACTGGAGAAGGTCAAAAAGCTGCCAGACAACAAGCGCCTGTCTGCGCTGACGATGATATTCGGCAAGGAGTTCGGCAAGGATGCGGCGAAACTTGCCAACAACCTGCCGGAGCTGCGCCGACAGCTGGCCCTGACGCAGGGCGATGCGGCGAAGGGTTCGATGGAGAAAGAGTCTGCCATCAACAAAGATTCCCTGTCCGCGCAGTGGCTGTTGTCCAAAACCGGTCTCAATAACGCCATGAGCGGGTTAGGGGATACGCTGCGCCAGCCGCTCATGGACATCATGGGGCTGATTAAAAAGGTCACCAACAGCGCAGCGCAGTGGATTGAGAAAAACAAGGCACTGGCTGGCGCGCTGGTGAAAGTCGGCGCGGCGGTGTCTGCCATTGTCATCGGTCTGGGAACGCTGGCCATCGGCTTTGCAGCCATTGTCGGGCCGATGGCGGTTATCAGGCTCAGCATGGCGACGCTGGGCTTTAAGGGCGCGGGCGCATTCGGGATGATTGGTAAGGCGTTGCGTATCGTCGGCAGCGGCATTCTGTGGCTGGGCCGCCTGATGTTTGCCAACCCGATTCTGGCCGTATTGGGCCTTATCGCAATGGCAGCAATTTACATCTGGCGTAACTGGGACACCCTCGGGCCGATGTTTGATGCACTCTGGCAGCGCGTGACAGATAACACGTCGGCAGCGTGGGAGGCCATCAAAGGCAAAATAGCCGGTGCGTGGACGTGGGTTAAATCCCTGTTCGCGGATGGCGCACTGCAGGGAGTCATCAGCAGAGGCTGGGACGCGATACGCGACGGCATCGCCGGGACATGGCAAAGTATCAGGGTTGCCGTGTCGCAGAAATGGGATGAACTGGTTAACTCGGCCAGCACGCTGCCGGAGCGGTTTAAAGAAGCGGGCAGCAACATGATAAGCGCACTCCTTGACGGCATCACGGCCAAATGGGAGGCGCTCAAGGCCAGACTGTCATCCATGACGGATTTGCTGCCGGGATTCATGAAGCCATCAGCGGACAAGGGCGGCGCGACACCGGTCAACCCGTTAAGTCCGGCATCCCCGACGGGCTTTGCCGGACTCTATGACAATGGCGGCTACATTCCCGCCGGTCAGTACGGCATTGCGGGCGAGAACGGGCCGGAACTGGTCAACGGCCCGGCGCGCATTACCAGCCGTCGCCGCACTGCCGCACTGGCCGCATCGGCTGCGCTGGCGCTGGGTATGGCCGCCGCACCTGCAGCAGCCCGCCAGCTACACCCGATGAGCCTGCCCGCGCAGGCATACCAGAGTAAAGCGCAGCGCGCACAGGCCGCGCCGCCGGTTGCCGCGCCGCAAATCAACGCATCATTCACCATCGTGCAGCAGCCGGGGGAGAGCCAGGACGATCTGGTTGATAAGGTGATGCGCAGGCTCAAGGCCGAACAGCGCCAGGCCGAGGCCCGCGCGCGCAGTTCTTACCGTGATCAGGGGGGATTTGACGAATGATGATGACGCTGGGGCTGTTCGTTTTCATGCTGGAAACGGTGCCTTATCAGGAGCTGCAGCTGCAGCGCAGCTGGCGGTTTCCGTCCAATAACCGCGTGGGCTTTCGCCCGTCGCTGCAGTTTGCCGGGCCTGACACCGACACGCTGACGCTTTCCGGCGTGCTGCTGCCGGAGCTGACCGGCGGCAGACTGTCGCTGTATGCGCTGGAGCAGATTGCGGAGCTGGGCCGCGCCTGGCCGCTCATTGAAGGCAGCGGCACCATTTACGGCATGTACGTGATTGAGAGCCTGAGCCAGACCAAAGCGGAGTTTTTCAGTAACGGCGCGTGCAGGCGCATTGAATTTACGCTGACGCTTAAGCGTGCAGACGAGTCGCTGGGCGAGATGTTCGGCAGCCTGAGCGGCCAGCTGGATGCCATGAAAAGCGCGGCGGCAGGGGTGGCCGGTAAAGTTACTGCAGCAGTGGGAGGGCTTTTCTGATGATGCAGGCAGAAAGCTGGGTAAAAGGGGCGGCCAGCGCCCCGGCGTTTCGCCTGACGATGGCAGGCGCAGACGTGACGCAGACCATACAAAAGCGGCTCATCAGCCTGACGCTGACCGATAACCGGGGCTTTGAGGCCGACCAGCTGGACATTGAACTGGACGACGCGGACGGCCTGCTGCAGCTACCACGCCGGGGTGTTGTTTTGAAGCTGGCGCTGGGCTGGGAGGGTGAACCGCTTATCAGCAAGGGCAGCTATACGGTTGATGAGATTGAGCACAGCGGCACGCCCGACCGGCTGACGCTGCGCGCCCGTAGCGCCGACTTTCGCCAGACTCTGAACACCAGACGCGAAAAGTCGTGGCACAAAACCACGGTAGGCGAAATTACCAAAGCCATTGCGGAAAAGCACAAGCTGGATTTAGCGCTGGGCACAGACGTTGAGAGAATGGCAATCGACCACATCGACCAGACCAACGAATCCGACGCCAGTTTTCTGATGCGCGTGGCCCGCCAGTGCGGTGCGCTGGCCTGCGTCAAGGATGGCAAACTGCTGTTTATCCGGCAGGGGCAGGGCAAAAACGCCAGCGGCAAGGCGCTGCCGGTCATCACCATACAGCGCCGTGACGGAGACAGTCACCGCTTTACCCTGGCTGACCGCGACGCCTACACCGGCGTGATTGCCAGCTGGCTGCATACGCGCGAGCCAGCGAAAAAGCCACAAACGAAGGTGAAGCGTCGTCGCAAAACTACGGCGAAGAAAAAAGAGCCGGAAGCGAAACAGGGTGATTACCTCGTCGGCACCGATGAAAACGTGCTGGTGCTGAGCCGCACCTATGCCAACCGGTCAAACGCAGAGCGGGCAGCAAAAATGCAGTGGGAACGGCTGCAGCGCGGTGTTGCGACCTTCTCAATACAGCTGGCACGCGGGCGCGCTGAGCTTTACACCGAAATGCCGGTAAAGGTAACTGGGTTTAAGAAACAGATTGATGACGGGGAATGGATCATTACCACGCTGACACACAGCCTGAGTGCCGACAGTGGCTACACGACCAGCATCGAGCTGGAAGTGAAAATTGATTAATTGCAAATGGAATGAGATGTATCTCAAAACAAATGTTTGTGTATAATTGATTAAAAATGCGATGGGGCTTAAACGATGATGAATTGTCCTATGTGTGGTAACGCCGCACACACGAGAAGTAGCTTTCAGGTGTCCAAAAATACCAAAGAGCGTTATAACCAGTGCCAGAATATAAATTGCAGCTGCACTTTTAAATCGCATGAAACTGTCACTGACATAATCATGACTCCGGGCAAAGTGGACAGCGTACCGCCCCATCCGGATCGCGGTTCTCAACAAGTTCTTTGGATGTAAAAGCCCGCTTGGCGGGTTTTTTTTTGGCTCAAATATGCGTTAGGGTGCGGAAAGTCGTGTTAAGACAAAAAAGCTGCTGCCATTTTGCTGCCACTTGGGTAAATACCAACAAAAAAGCCACCCTTGCGAGGTGGCTTAAGTTCATGATTTTAATCACTAAATTTGGTGGCCCCTGCTGGGTTTGAACCAGCGACCAAGCGATTATGAGTCGCCTGCTCTAACCACTGAGCTAAGGGGCCAATGGAGCGGGGATTATAAAGTATCTGTCCAGGGCAATCCAGCGTTGTTCGGCTGGTTGCTGAAATAAGCAGCAATGTTTTACTTGCTGATAACTATGATAAAACAGACGAAAATCTCTGGCTGATGGGCGGCGGTGCAACTGACGCTGTTATCCTTAAATGTCTTTCCCCGCTTAACAATAAAAAAAACCCACTCAGGCCAGGACGTTAACCGGCAAATGCGCTTTAATCAGTGGCAAGATTATGACGAATAAGGATGCGTGAGCGGCTGTAAGGCGCAGCGCAAAGCCAGGAGCACCATGAGCGAACACAACATCACCGATATCATTGCAACGGATCTGAACGTGCTGTTTTGCGGCATCAATCCCGGCCAGTCAACCGCGCACACCGGCTATCACTTTGCGCATCCGGGTAACCGCTTCTGGAAGGTGATTTATCTGGCAGGGTTTACCGAGCAGCAGCTGAAGCCGGAAGAGGAGCAGCGCTTACTGGAGACCGGATGCGGTATCACGATGCTGGTCGAGCGTCCGACCATCCAGGCGAATGAACTGGGTGGTGATGAGCTACGGGATGGCGGTCAGCGGCTGATGGACAAGGTGCTACGTTATCAGCCTGCTGCGCTGGCTATCCTGGGCAAAGACGCGTTTAAACGCGCGTTTCGGCAGAGCAAGGTGGAGTGGGGCGAGCAGCCGATTCACATGGGGAAAACCCAGGTCTGGGTGCTGCCGAATCCCAGCGGACTGAATCGGGCATCACTGGAAGAGATGGTGGCGATGTATCGTCAGATGTACGATGCGCTACAGGCACAAGGTTAAAGGTCAGGCGTGAAAAGTGGGGAAGGGCGGCAGATATAAAAAACCCCGGCGAACCGGGGTTTTAACTGACTTAATCGTCGAGGAAGCTGCGCAGCACTTCCGAGCGGCTCGGATGGCGCAGTTTACGCAGGGCTTTCGCTTCAATCTGACGGATACGCTCACGGGTTACGTCAAACTGTTTGCCTACTTCTTCTAACGTGTGGTCGGTGTTCATATCGATGCCGAAACGCATGCGCAGCACTTTGGCTTCACGGGCGGTCAGGCCAGCCAGCACGTCATGGGTCGCAGAACGCAGGCTTTCAGAGGTGGCAGAGTCCAGCGGCAGCTCCAGCGTGGTGTCTTCGATAAAATCCCCCAGATGTGAATCTTCATCATCACCAATCGGCGTCTCCATAGAGATAGGCTCTTTGGCAATCTTCAGCACCTTACGGATCTTATCTTCAGGCATCAACATGCGCTCAGCCAGTTCTTCTGGCGTCGGCTCGCGTCCCATCTCCTGCAGCATCTGGCGCGAGATACGGTTGAGTTTGTTGATGGTCTCAATCATATGCACCGGAATACGGATGGTACGCGCCTGGTCAGCGATAGAACGGGTAATCGCCTGACGAATCCACCATGTGGCATAAGTTGAGAACTTATAGCCGCGACGGTATTCGAACTTATCAACCGCTTTCATCAGACCGATGTTACCTTCCTGAATCAGATCCAGGAACTGCAGACCACGGTTGGTGTATTTCTTCGCGATTGAAATGACCAGACGCAGGTTAGCTTCAACCATCTCTTTCTTCGCGCGGCGGGCTTTCGCTTCACCGATCGACATACGACGGTTGATGTCTTTCACCTGCTCGATGGTCAGGCCGGTTTCTTCTTCAATCTGGGCCAGTTTCTGCAGAGAACGCATCACGTCATCCTGCACGTCCAGCAGTTTTTCAGACCACGGCTTGTTCATGGCCAGTGCGGCTTTGAACCAGCTCTCGTTAGTCTCGTTACCGGTGAACAGCGTAATGAAGTTTTTCTTCGGCATTTTGCACACTTCAATACACAGCTTCATGATCAAACGTTCCTGAGTACGGACACGCTCCATCATTTCACGCATGTTGTTCACGAGGTAGTCGAACTGCTTCGGTACCAGGCGGAACTGCTTAAAGACGTCAGACAGGTTCTGGATCTCGGCAACCGAGGCAGCATGGCTGCGTCCTTTGCTTTTGATCACGTCACGCGTGGTTTCGTACTGCGTGCGAAGGTCAGAGAACTTCTCGCGCGCCAGTTCTGGATCGATAGAGTTATCGTCGTCAGAGCTGTCGTCATCGCTCTCTTCATCGTCATCTTCGTCGTCATTACGATCGGCTTCAGACAGCTCAGAACCCACGTGAGTGGCGGTCGGTGCCAGGTCTTCTTCAGCGTTGGGATCAACAAAGCCAGTGATTAAATCTGACAGGCGCGACTCGCCTGCTTCAACGCGATCGTACTGATCCAGCAGGTAGGTAATGGCTTCCGGGTATTCAGCAACGGAACACTGAACCTGGTTAATACCGTCTTCGATACGCTTCGCGATGTCGATTTCGCCTTCGCGGGTCAGCAGTTCAACGGTACCCATTTCACGCATGTACATGCGAACCGGGTCAGTGGTGCGGCCAATTTCAGATTCAACGCTGGATAATACCTGAGCGGCAGCTTCCGCGGCATCTTCGTCAGTATCGGAGCTGTTTTCATTCAGCATCAGATCGTCGGCGTCCGGGGCTTCTTCAACCACCTGAATGCCCATGTCGTTAATCATCTGGATGATGTCTTCGATCTGATCGGAGTCGACGATATCTTCCGGCAGATGGTCATTGACCTCAGCATAGGTCAGATAGCCTTGCTCCTTACCACGGGTGACAAGAAGCTTGAGCTGTGACTGCGGGTTTTGCTCCATAAGACGGTATCCACACTTCTGTTAATTAGATTGGTGTTGGTCGGCAGCGTGCCAACAATAACAGTGAAGGCATTTATTCTCGCCGCTGCCTTCGTCGCGGCCTGGGCTTTGCCCATCAGTAATCGGCACTTAAGCCGCAAATTTTATGTCGGGCCTGGCTTACTCGCCATTTTTGCCGCTACCAAGTGCTCGTCATCCTCACGTACATCAGTACGCTCCGGTGACTGCGCGCTTTCAGCGACAAAACTTGCTTCGACGCCGACGGCCCGAGGGCGGAAGCTGGCTTACTCGCCATTTTTGCCGCTGCTAAGTGCTCGTCATCCTCACGTACATCAGTACGCTCCGGTGACTGCGTGCTTTCAGCGACAAAACTTGCTTCGACGCCGACGGCCCGAAGGCGGAAGCTGGCTTACTGGCCATTTTTGCCGCTGCCAAGTGCTCGTCATCCTCACGTACATCAGTACGCTCTGGTGACTGCGCGCCAACAGAAACAAAACGTGCTTCGCCCCTCAATTTTTCAGCCTGCCGCTTCGGTTAAGGGAAGCCGCAGGCCGGATAATGCGTTACTTTTTCGCGAAGGCCTGGCTCAGCGCCCAGAGCTCGCGTCGCTCGTCGGTACTGAGCCCGTGCGTACGTTCACGCGCAATCAGGAACTCCAGTCGCTCTTCCAACGCCGAGTCATAAACGCTGGCAAGGGAGTCCTGAAATACCGCCTCGCTTTCCTCATCCACTATCATGTGGTTCCAGACGGCCAGTGTTTCAAGCGTCTGGCTAAAATTTGTTCCGCGATATAACTCTAGTAGCTGACCGGTGGTCAATCCAGGATTCTCATTACAGCGCGTCACTAATTCAATAAATAACGGTAAACCGGCAATTTTCGACTCGGCAAGCCCGTCCAGTGACGGCACCAGGGTTGCCAGCTGCGGATTCTGAATCAGCAGCGCCACTAAAACGCGCATCGTGGTGCGTTTAAGCGGTGGGGCGACCGGTGCGCTTCCGCCCGGGGCCTGCTTTGGCATCAGCTTTTCAAGCTGAGAGTCATCCAGAATACCTAACTTGTTACCCAGCGCCTGACGCATATAGATACGCAGTGTTTCACCGGGAATCTGTGTGATCAGCGGCAACGCCAACGTACTTAAACGTGCTTTACCGTCGCGAGAGCTCAAATCTACCTGAGGTAGCAGGCTGTCGAACAGAAACGAAGAGAGCGGCATCGCCTGCTCCATCCTCGCCTCAAATGCGGCTTTACCCTCCTGGCGAACCAGCGTATCCGGGTCTTCGCCGTCGGGTAGAAACATAAAGCGTAGTTGACGACCGTCATTCATGTAAGGCAATGCGGTTTCAAGTGCACGCCATGCTGCCTCACGTCCAGCCCGATCGCCGTCATAACAGCAGATCACGTTGTCCGTGCTGCGAAACAGCAGCTGAATATGTTCAGCCGTGGTTGATGTCCCCAGTGACGCAACCGCGTAATCCACGCCGAATTGCGCCAGGGCAACCACATCCATATAGCCTTCCACCACTAACAGGCGTTTAGGTTCAGGATGATTTTTTAACGCTTCATACAGGCCATAGAGCTGACGGCCTTTATGAAAAACTGGCGTTTCCGGTGAGTTCAGATACTTAGGCGTATCATTACCCAGCACGCGGCCACCAAAACCGATGACGCGGCCTCGCTTATCGCGAATCGGGAACATCACGCGCTCGCGAAAGCGGTCATAAACCCGGCCTTTGTCGTTACTGACCAGCATCCCCGCTTCCATCAACGATTCACGATCTTCAGGCTGCTTGCCGAAGCGTTTCAGGACGTTGTCCCAACCGGCGGGCGCATAGCCAATCGAAAAATGGTTGATGATGTCGGCGCTCAGACCACGATGTTCAAGATAATCGCGTGCTGACTGGGCGCTGGACTGCTGCAAACTCTGCTGATAAAAACCGTTCAGGTTCTCCATCAGCTGGTACAGGCTCTGGCGCTGATGGCGTTCCATCTGGCTTGGCCCATTGCCCGCTTCGTAAGGTACGTCTAAACCATGGGAAGTGGCTAACTCTTCAATACTTTCAACAAACTCAAGACGATCATAGTTCATCAGAAAGTCGATTGCGTTACCGTGAGCGCCGCAACCAAAGCAGTGATAAAACTGCTTTTCGCCATTTACGGTAAAAGAGGGCGTTTTCTCATTATGGAAAGGACAACACGCATGATAATTTTTTCCCTGCTTTTTCAGCTTAACGCGGGCATCGATTAACTCCACGATGTCCGTGCGGGCAAGTAAGTCATTGATAAATACGCGTGGAATACGTCCTGCCATAAGCCCCGTTTTTTCAGCTCATAAACGACAACAAGCCGCGCTTCCTTTCGGAAAGCACGGCCTTTTACTTGACTCGGTCTGCGTTTATCACGCTGTGGAGGCGAACCTCCGGGAAATTAGTACAGACGAGTGCGGCGTGCGTTTTCGCGAGCCAGTTTTTTGGCATGACGCTTAACTGCAGATGCTTTAGCGCGCTTACGTTCGGTCGTTGGTTTTTCATAGAACTCACGACGACGAACTTCAGCCAGAACGCCTGCTTTCTCGCAGGAACGCTTAAAGCGACGCAGTGCTACGTCGAACGGCTCGTTTTCACGTACTTTAATTACCGGCATGTAACTCTCACCTCAATAAAATTCGGTTTTGCTGCTGACTGCGGCGCCAGCACATTTCAAAATGGTGCAGCATTTTACTCCAACTCGCGTCGGCTTGTAAAGCACCATGGATAATTTAGAACCAACAGGAGCGTTTGCCTGTGCGGCTGCCGGTTTTTTCCAGGGGCGGGAGTATAGCGCACTCTTTAGGCAGCAGAAAATGACTTTTTGCGTGGATTGCATCCTCTTTTCGTGCAAGGGCTATGCTAAACTGCGCGCCGCAAGAATGAGGTGAAGCAATGCGAATTCTGGGTATTGAAACATCGTGCGATGAAACCGGCATCGCAATCTATGATGACGAGGCTGGCTTGGTGGCTAACCAACTGTACAGCCAGGTAAAACTGCATGCCGATTACGGCGGCGTGGTGCCGGAACTGGCATCGCGCGATCACGTGCGCAAAACGGTGCCGCTGATCCAGGCGGCCCTGAAGCAGGCCAACCTGGCGCCGCAGCAAATTGATGCGGTCGCCTATACCGCCGGACCGGGCCTGGTGGGCGCGTTGCTGGTGGGCGCAACGGTTGGACGCGCGCTGGCCTTTGCGTGGAAGGTACCTGCGGTGCCGGTGCACCATATGGAAGGTCATCTGCTGGCACCGATGCTGGAAGAGAATCCGCCCGCGTTCCCGTTTGTCGCATTGCTGGTTTCAGGCGGTCACACGCAGTTAATCAGCGTCACCGGTATTGGCGAATACACACTGCTGGGCGAGTCGATTGACGATGCTGCAGGTGAAGCCTTCGATAAAACCGCCAAACTGCTGGGGCTGGATTATCCTGGCGGCCCGATGCTGTCGAAAATGGCGCAGCAGGGCACCGCCGGGCGGTTCACCTTCCCGCGCCCGATGACGGATCGTCCGGGGCTGGATTTTAGTTTCTCAGGCCTGAAAACCTTTGCCGCGAATACCATTCGTGGCAATGACGATGACGCGCAAACCCGCGCCGATATCGCCCGGGCGTTTGAAGATGCGGTTGTCGATACGCTGGCGATTAAATGCAAACGCGCGCTGGATCATACGGGTTTTAAACGTCTGGTCATTGCGGGCGGCGTCAGTGCTAACCGCACCCTGCGTGAACAGATGGCCGTGATGATGCAAAAGCGGGGCGGTGAGGTGTTCTATGCCCGTCCTGAATTTTGTACCGATAACGGGGCCATGATTGCCTACGCGGGCATGGTGCGCCTTAAAGGCGGCACGCGGGGAGAACTGGGCGTGAGCGTCAGGCCGCGCTGGCCCTTGTCGGAACTGCCCGCCATCTGAGATCCAAAAAGCCGGTTAACCGGCTTTTTTTACGCTTACTTTTTCTTTTTTCGCTTCCAGATTTTGCTTTCCTGACCGCGCCACAGGCGCTGAATGTTGTCATGATGACGCAGTAAAATCAGGCAGGAGAGCATGGAAACCGGAAACGTAAACTGTGGCTTAAACCACCAGACATAAAACGGCGCGATAAGCGCACTGACAATCGCGCCAAGCGATGAGTAGCCGCTCAGCAGCACGGTCAGTAGCCACGTTCCCGTCATGAGTCCGGTCAGGTCCCAGCCAATGGGGGCGATTGCACCAAACGCCGTCGCCACGCCTTTCCCGCCACGAAAGCGAAAAAAGACCGGATAAATATGGCCCAGACAGGCAGCAATGGCGGTTAAGCCCAGATAAAGCGGGGGCACATGAAACAGATAGGCCAGCCACACGGGCAGCATACCTTTCACAATATCGAACACCAGCACAGACGCAGCCGCCAGTTTGCCGCCGATACGCAGTACGTTGGTTGCGCCCGGGTTGCCTGAACCGTGGGTGCGGGGATCGGGTAAACCGGCGAGTTTGCAAACCAGAATCGCACTGGAAATTGAACCGCACAGATACGCGAAAATAATCATACCAAGCGCGAAAGCACTCATAACACCGTCCCGTTTCCTTTGGGGTCGTTTTGATCACGTCTACCATGGATAATACGCACAATCTGCCGGAAGTGGTATCCGGCGCGACCAAAAACAGAGAGCATCATCATGGATATCGTCTTTATAGAACAACTCACCGTCTTCACCACGATAGGGGTTTACGACTGGGAGCAGGGGATTCAGCAGAAGCTGGTGATCGATGTAGAAATGGCGTGGGATAACCGTCAGGCCGCCGCCAGCGACGATGTGAAAGACTGCCTGAGCTATGCCGATGTCTCAGAAGCGATTCTGTCGCATCTGACGGGACAGCGTTTTGCGTTGGTGGAGCGCGTAGCGGAAGAAATTGCGGATCTGTTGATGAACCGTTTCAATTCACCTGGCGTGCGCATCAGGGTAGCAAAACCGGGCGCGGTGGCTCAGGCAGCGCAGGTTGGCGTGCGAATTGAGCGCGGGACTATTCCTAAATAGTTACGATGTGATTGCCATCACAATGAAACCAAACCAAATTACTGTTTGTCTCAGCACGTGCCGTTTCGTTACGACAGACTAAACGGCAGTTGAGCTTAAGGTTTTACTCAGACTTAAGCAGATAAGATTTAAGGCGATAGCGCAACAGCTAGCGCCTTTTTCATGGTTTTAAAACGGACAGAGGGAATACATTGATGGCAGATCTTCATCAGCTGTGGGTAGCTGCAATCCTGGGCGTGGTAGAAGGGTTAACCGAGTTCTTACCGGTCTCTTCTACCGGGCACATGATTATAGTGGGGCACCTGCTGGGCTTTGAGGGCGACAAAGCAGAAACCTTTGAAGTGGTCATTCAGTTAGGTTCCATTCTTGCCGTCGTCGTGATGTTCTGGCGGCGTTTGTTTGGATTGATCGGCATTCACTTTGGTGAAGTGAAACATGAAGGTGTCGGGACAGGTCGGTTAACCCTGATCCATATCCTGTTGGGCATGATCCCTGCGGTGGTGGTTGGTCTGGCGCTGCACGATCAGATTAAAACGTTGTTTAATCCGATTAACGTGATGTATGCGCTGGTGGTCGGGGGCTTACTGCTGCTGGCAGCGGAATTCCTGAAACCGAAACAGCCAAAATCACCAGGTATTGATGATATCACCTATCGTCAGGCGTTTATGATTGGCTGCTTCCAGTGTCTGGCGCTGTGGCCGGGCTTCTCGCGTTCGGGCGCCACCATTTCAGGTGGGATGCTGATGGGCGTGAGCCGCTATGCCGCATCCGAGTTCTCGTTTATCCTGGCCGTACCGATGATGATCGGGGCGACAGGGCTGGATATCTATAAAAGCCTCGGCTTCCTGACGATGGCCGACTTCCCGATGTTTGCGGTGGGCTTTATCACCGCATTCGTTGTCGCGTTGCTGGCCATCAAAGTGTTCCTGGAGCTGATCAAACGCATCTCTTTCGTGTCATTTGCCATCTACCGCTTTATCGTGGCGGGCGCGGTGTACATGATTTTCATGTAAGCCACAGGGTAACGCGGTCGGGCGACTGGCCGCGTTACGCTAAGCCCTGTTCGACAGCCTCAATACGACGTCGCGTGAGCTCTTCCCGCACCTCTATCCCTTTAAATCCCGCCTCCACGACCGCCTTAGATGGCACGGCCTGAGCCAGGGCAAACGCACGTCGCAGGTAGTTGCCCTGGGGATAAGGCATGTTGGCAAGGCCACCGCGTCCGCGGGCATCCGCTTCGCTGCACAGCGCCAGTTGGTTAACCCGCTCGGGTTTGCGCCAGGCGTCAAGACGGTCAAATAAGCCAATCAACGCGTCGGCAGGGCGCTGCTCAATGGTATGCATCATGTCGTGAAACTCCGTGACCAGCAGCGCCAGATCACGGATCGCATTCGGCACGCGTAGCCGTTGACACAGCGCGGCGACCAGCGGAACGCCTGCCGGGCCATGTCCGTGATGGCTGGGCCATTTTTCCACCGGCGTTAAGGCTTTACCGACATCGTGAAACAGCGTCGCAAAGCGCACGTCAATCGCTTCCGAGAGGCCAGCAGACAGGGTTAACGCCATCAGCGTGTGAACCCCGGTATCAATTTCCGGGTGCCATCGGGCGGGCGCCGGCACGCCGAACAGGTTATCGATTTCCGGAAACAGTCCCTGCAATGCGCCGCAGTCGCGCAGTACCTGGAAGTAAACCTGGGGATTATGGGAGGACAGGGCTTTTTCCGTCTCTTTCCAGACGCGTTCGGCCGTGAGATCGGCCAGCTCGCCGCTCTCTGCCATTTGTCGCATCAGCGCCTGCGTTTCGTCGGCAATACGAAAATTAAGGTGGGCGAAGCGCGCGGCAAAACGCGCGACGCGCAGGACGCGCAGGGGATCTTCACTAAAGGCATCGGAAACGTGGCGCAGCTGCCGGTCGGCAATATCCTTTTGTCCGTGGTAGGGATCGTAAAGCTCGCCTTGATCGTCGCGGGCAATGGCGTTAATCGTCAAATCGCGGCGCTGTAAATCCTGCTCCAGCGTGACGTCTGGCGCCGACCAGGTCGTGAACCCGGTGTAGCCTTTGCCGTTCTTCCGTTCGGTACGTGCCAGCGCATACTCTTCCCGGCTGTCGGGATGCAGAAACACGGGGAAATCGCGGCCGACCTGCTGGTAGCCTTGTTCCAGCATGGCTTCCGGGGTCGCGCCTACCACCACCCAGTCTTTGTCTTTAACCGGCAACTTCAACAGCGCATCGCGCACTGCACCGCCAACAAGAAACGTCTTCACGCACAACTCCAGAGATAAATAAGTGATCTGCGCGTCTGTGGGCTTCCGGCACCTGAATCCAGACGGGCACAAACTCTATTGTTGCACAAATTCGACATATTGCAGACAGGCCAAAAGGGGCATCTTACGATCCCCTGATAGCGAGCGGTGGTAAAACTAGTTCATCCAGCGATCGTTTTTCTTACGGCGCGGCACCATGTGCGGCAACAGTAGCCCAAGCAGCAGGCCGACGCCTAGCACGCCGCCACCATACATAAACCACTGCATGATGATCGTACGCTGTTTGTCATCCAGCTGAACGTTAGCGGCGCTGACTTTCTTCTGCGCCACGATCAGTTCGTTTTTCAGCTTCTGATTTTGCTCTTTTAAGCCGTTGATCACGCTGTCGCTGCTGGCCACTTTGTTCTGCATTTCGGCGGTGCGCTGATTCCAGCTGTTATCAATATTGGCTAACTTGGCGGTCAGGTCTTTAACCTGTTGTTCCAGCTGCGGTACCCGGGTGCGCAGGCTGGGATTTTCACTCAGCTGCGACAGGGGGATCCAGACGGTGCGGCCTTCGGCATCGCGTACCTGGCCATATTTGGTGGCATCATTGGTCTGCAGCAGCTGTACCTGTTCACCCGCATTCAGCTTGCCCAGCAGGCGAAACTGGTCGCCGGGACCGCTACGAACCCAGGTGGATAATTCGTCAGAAACGTAACGTTTTTCATCGGCGTGAGCAGGTGCAAGGGTGCTGAGGGCCAGCAAAGTGATTCCAGCGAGTGTGATTTTTTTCATTAGATTTCGTTTTGCTTAAAAATTAAAGATAATTTACCGGCACAGTCTGTAGAGGCTTCGCGTAAATCTGAATGAGAACTATCCTGGTCTCATGACAGTGCGAAAAGGGTAGCGAAAGCACAAAGAAAGCAGAGACAGTCCGGCTTCTGTGCATTACTCTTCGCCTGAAAACCCTAACCTTCAGCTCAGTGGATGCAGCAGAAGATAACCTTAAACAGGCAGGGAATATATCCTTAAGTGCCAGCGGCGTTAGTGAATAAAAAAATATGACCATCGAAATCGAACTTAAGTTCATTGCTAAACCCAATGCTGCCGGGAAACTGGCAGAACGGCTGGCGGCGTTTCCGCATCAGCACCAGGCTGCCCGTCAGCTGACCAATATCTATTTTGAAACCGACGATAATCAGTTACGTCGTTGGAATATGGGATTGCGCATTCGGGGCGTTGATCAACGCTACGAAATGACGCTGAAAACCGCCGGCAAAACGCTGGGTGGGCTACATCAGCGCGGCGAATACAACGTTGACCTCACTGAGCCAACGCTGGACATCAGCCGTCTGCCCGCAGACATCTGGCCGGAAGGAACGGATGTAGCAGCGCTACAGCAGCGCCTGCAGCCGCTGTTCAGTACCCATTTTGAACGAGAGATCTGGGTAGTCACGGCGGGCAGTAGTGAAATAGAAATTGCCTGCGATCGGGGCGACGTGACGGCGGGAGAGTTGAGCGAACCTTTGTCAGAGGTTGAGCTTGAGCTAAAAGGTGGCCAGCGCAGCGAGTTGCTGACGTTTGCTCAGCAGTTAGTGGCCGTGGGCGACCTGCGGATGGGCAGCCTGAGCAAGGCGGCGCGCGGCTATCAGTTAGCCAAAGGTAATCCCTCGCGTGAGGTAACCGCCTTTCCGCTGTTAAAAGCCGGGGCGAAAGCCACGGTGGAAGAGGGCATGACGGCGGCCATGGCGGCAGGCCTTCACCACTGGCAATATCATGAAGAAGTGTGGCTGCGTGGCAATAAGCGCGCCAGAGAAGCGGTTCGTGAGGCGCTGGATGTTCTGCGTCAGGCGTTTGCGCTGTTTGGGGCGGTAGTCCCGCGCAAGGCCAGTAGCGAGCTGCGTCAGAAGCTGACCACGCTGGAAGAAACGCTGCTAAATGAAGATGTCGATGCCGACAGCTTCTGTTTTTCGGCTCTCTCGGTAGAGGCCCAGTTAGCACTTACTCACTGGTTAGCCGAGGCCCATTGGCGGCAGTGGATTGATGAAAAGGGGCAAACCAAGCTCAACGGTTCCTTTAAACGCTTTGGCGATATCATGCTGGGCCGCATCAATGCCGATCTGAAAGAAACCTTCAGCACCGTCCATCAGGTGAATGAGTATCAGGACAAGGCCACGCGTCTGGATCGACAGCTGCTGGCGGTGCATTTGCTGGCGGGCGCTTACTCGCCGGATGCCGTTCACGACTGGCTGGCGCCGTGGCAGCAGCTGCAGCGCGCAATCAGGGAACAGCAGCACGCCAGCCTGGACTGGTTAACGGCGCAGGCGATGAAACAGTCACCCTTTTGGTTAACCAGCGGTTCGCCACGCTAAGTCATACAGCACGCTATCAGGGAGAGAACATGTTGCCATCCTTACCCACCGTATTGCGCACCCAGGCCGCGCGGGCAGTTGAACAGCTCGGTCTTGCGGATACCGCTCTCAGCGAGGCGCAGCTTGCCGGTCTGGCCTTCAGCGACTTTGTGCTGGATAACCTGCAGCAGAATCCGCACTGGTGGCAGGAGATTGCCGCACAGTCACCCGTGGCCGACGAGTGGCAGCAGTATACGCAGTGGCTGGGCAGAGACATGGCGGCAGTGGACAGTGAAGCCAGCCTGATGCGCGTGCTGCGCCTGTTTCGCCGTCGCATGCTGGTTCGCATTGCCTGGATGCAGTGCTTGCAGCTTGCCACGACAGAGCAGACGCTACAGCAGCTGAGCGTATTAGCCGAGGTGCTGATCGACGCCGCGCGCCACTGGGTTTATCAGGACTGCTGTCGCGAATTCGGCACGCCCTGCAATGCCGCGGGTGAACCACAGCCGCTGCTGATCCTCGGAATGGGCAAGCTGGGCGGCGGCGAGCTGAATTTCTCCTCCGATATCGATCTGATTTTTGCCTGGCCGGAAAACGGCACCACGCGCGGCGGTCGCCGCGAACTCGACAATGCGCAGTTTTTTACCCGCATGGGCCAGCGCCTGATCAAAGTACTCGATCAGCCCACGGCCGACGGCTTTGTTTACCGGGTCGATATGCGCCTGCGCCCGTTTGGCGACAGCGGGCCGCTGGTCATGAGCTTTGCCGCCCTGGAAGATTATTACCAGGAGCAGGGCCGCGACTGGGAGCGCTACGCCATGGTGAAGGCGCGGCTGATGGGCGATGAGCAGGATCGCTGGAGCCAGGAACTGCAGCAGATGCTGCGGCCCTTTGTTTATCGCCGCTACATCGATTTCAGCGTCATCCAGTCGTTACGCAATATGAAAGCGATGATCGCGCGTGAAGTGCGTCGCCGCGGGCTGAAAAACAACATCAAGCTGGGCGCGGGCGGGATTCGCGAAACAGAATTTATCGTGCAGGTTTTTCAGTTGATTCGTGGCGGACGTGAGCGCTCGCTTCAGCTCCGGGCCTTGATACCTACGCTGTCTGCTATTGAATCTCTGGCCTTACTGCCACCCGAGCAGGTTGCGGCATTGCGCGCGGCTTATCTGTTTCTGCGTCGGCTGGAAAACCTGTTGCAAAGTCTGGCGGACGAACAAACGCAAACGCTGCCGGAAGAGGCGTTACCCCGCGCCCGGCTGGCGTGGGCGATGGGCTGTGATGACTGGGCTGCGCTGAGCGCCCGGCTGGAAACGCATATGGCCGCCGTGCGTGCCATCTTCGATGAGTTAATCGGTGAGGATACGCCGGATGTGGGCGATCGCCCCGAACTGGCCGACTTTAACATGCTGTGGCACGACAGCCTGGAAGACACTGAGCTGGCCCCGCTGGTGCCACAACTGGATACCACGCAGTGTCATGCTCTCAATCAGGCGCTGGAAGCGTTTCGCCAGGATATCGGTCACCGCACTATCGGCCCGCGCGGCCGTCAGGCGCTGGATCAGCTGATGCCTCAACTGCTGAGTGAAGTCTGTTCACGCAGCGATGCCGCGGTGACCTTCAGCCGCCTGGCGCCGTTGCTGCTGAGCGTTCTGACCCGCAGTACCTACCTTGAGCTGCTCACCGAGTATCACGGCGCGTTGCGTCACCTGATTCGTCTTTGCGCAGCCTCACCGATGGTGGCCAGCCAGCTGGCACGTTATCCGCTGTTACTGGATGAGCTGCTTGATCCCGCCACGCTCTATCAGCCAACCGCTACGGATGCCTACCGGGATGAGCTGCGTCAGTACCTGATGCGCATTCCTGCGGATGATGAAGAGCAGCAGCTTGAAGCATTACGCCAGTTTAAACAGGCACAGTTATTACGCATCGCGGCGGCGGATATTGCGGGAACGCTGCCGGTGATGAAAGTGAGCGATCACTTAACCTGGCTGGCCGAGGCCATTATCGAATCGGTGGTGCAGCAGGCGTGGAATATGATGGTGCAGCGCTATGGCCGACCGTCACACCTTGTGCATGAACACGAACGGGGCTTCACGGTATTGGGCTATGGCAAGCTGGGAGGATGGGAACTGGGCTACAGCTCCGATCTCGATCTGGTTTTCCTGCATGACTGCCCGATGGAAGCCGTCACGCAGGGCGAGCGCAGCATAGACGGACGGCAGTTTTACCTGCGGCTGGCGCAGCGCATCATGCATCTGTTCAGCACCCGTACGTCGTCCGGCATTTTGTACGAAGTGGATGCGCGACTGCGGCCTTCGGGCGCGGCTGGCATGCTGGTCAGTACTTTTGAAGCCTTCGACGACTATCAGCGCAACGAAGCCTGGACGTGGGAGCATCAGGCGCTGGTCCGCGCCCGCGTGGTGTTCGGTGAGCCCGATCTGAGCGCGCGTTTTAGCGCCATTCGCCGTGCGATCCTCTGTCTGCCGCGCGATGCGGCAGCGTTGCAAACGGAAGTCAGAGAGATGCGTGACAAAATGCGCGCGCACCTGAGCAACAAGCACAAGGGCCGCTGGGAGATCAAAACAGACGAAGGCGGCATTACGGATATTGAATTCATCGCCCAGTACCTGGTGCTGCGCTATGCGGCGGAGCAGCCCGACCTGACGCGCTGGTCAGACAATGTGCGGATTTTTGAACGGATGGCAATCCACCACAAAATGTCTGACGAGGAAGCGGCAGCGCTCACGCATGCTTATGTCACGCTGCGCGATGCGCTGCATCATCTGGCGCTTCAGGAGCAGCCCGGGCATGTTGAACCTGACGCCTTTGCGCAGGAAAAAGAGTCGGTGAACACCAGCTGGCAGCGATGGCTACAGTCACCACACTCTCTCACGGCGTGATGCTGATAGCACCTGTCGCAACTGTGTTATCATCCGCGCACTATTTTGAATGCAGTCTGGAGTGTCTGGAATGAAAGTTACTTTGCCCGCGTTCGGCCAGGCCTCGGTGCTGGTCGTTGGCGATGTCATGTTGGATCGTTACTGGTACGGCCCCACCAGCCGTATTTCGCCTGAAGCGCCGGTGCCGGTGGTCAAGGTGGAAACCGTTGAAGAACGCCCAGGCGGCGCCGCTAACGTGGCAATGAACATTGCTGCGCTGGGGGCGGGTTCCCGTCTGATCGGACTGACCGGGGAAGACGATGCGGCTCAGGTACTGAGTAAAACGCTGAAGGATGTTCGTGTTGACTGCGATTTTGTCACCTTAAAAAGCCATCCCACCATTACCAAACTGCGTGTCCTCTCTCGCAACCAACAGCTCATCCGTCTGGACTTCGAAGAGGGATTTGAGCAGGTGGACGCCGCTCCGATGCACGAAAAAATGCGCCAGTCACTGTCCCGTAGCGGTGCGGTGGTGCTGTCGGATTACGGCAAAGGCGCACTGGACAGTGTTCAGCAGATGATCGCGCTGGCACGCGAGGCGAATGTACCGGTGCTGATCGATCCTAAAGGCACGGATTTTGCGCGCTACCGCGGGGCGACGCTGCTGACGCCCAACCTGTCTGAGTTCGAAGCCGTGGTGGGCAAATGCAAGACAGAGAATGAGATTGTGGAACGTGGCATGAAGCTGATCGCCGACTGCGACCTTTCCGCCCTGCTGGTCACGCGGTCTGAAAACGGCATGTCGCTGCTGCAGCCGGGTAAAGCGCCCCTGCATTTGCCGACCCAGGCGCAGGAAGTGTTTGACGTGACCGGCGCCGGGGATACCGTCATTGGCGTGCTGGCCGCTGCTTTAGCCGCAGGGGATTCGCTGGAAGAAGCCTGTTTTCTGGCTAACGCCGCTGCAGGCGTGGTTGTTGGGAAGTTGGGGACATCAACCGTCAGCATCGTGGAGCTGGAAAACGCCATTCGTGCGCGTCCAGAGCGCGGTTTTGGCATCATGACTGAATCCGAGCTGAAAGAGGCCGTCGCCATGGCGCGTCAGCGCGGCGAAAAAGTGGTGATGACCAACGGCGTCTTCGACATTCTGCATGCCGGCCATGTTTCCTACCTTGCCAACGCGCGCAAGCTGGGCGATCGCCTGATTGTCGCGGTAAACAGCGATGCGTCCACCAAACGCCTCAAAGGCGACAGCCGTCCGGTGAACCCGCAGGAAAACCGTATGATCGTGCTGGGTGCGCTGGAAGCGGTAGACTGGGTCGTGCTGTTTGAAGAAGACACGCCACAGCGCTTAATCGCCAGCGTATTGCCCGATCTGTTGGTAAAAGGCGGGGATTACAAACCGGAAGATATCGCGGGCAGCCAGGAAGTCTGGGCCAATGGCGGTGACGTGCGGGTGCTGAACTTTGAAGATGGCATCTCGACCACCAATATCATCAAAACCATTCGCGGCGACTGAGTCATGGCGGCGGGAGCACGGGCTCCCGCCCGCCCTTTATTTAGCCGGTTTGTCAGCAGGATGTGCGGCTGGCACGATGGCCGGTGCCGGGCCAGGTGTGCTGGTGGCAGCGGGCTCGGCAGACGCTGAACTCTTGCTTTCCAGCTGAGCGAGACGCTGTTCCAGCGCCGCCAGTTTTTCACGCGTACGCAGTAAAACCTGAGTCTGGACATCAAACTCTTCACGGTTGACCAGATCCATGCGGGTCATTTGTGCCTGCAGCGTCTGCCGGATTTTCTTCTCGACATCATCGCCAAATTCACGAACTCCCTTCGGCAGCGCGTCATGAACCTGACGGGCCATTTGTTCAATTTTTTTCGTGTCGATCATGATGGTTTCCTGGTTACGGGTTGCTATGGCAGCATTGTACCAACGCTAGAGTCACTTAAGTGTAATGCCTGAATTGAAAAGGTTAAACCTGAAATCCTTAGCGCAAAAAATGCTAAAGCAATAATGGCTTTGTGGATTGCCGCCCCGAATAGGAAGCGTTATAGTTAAAACGCTTATTCTCAGGGCGGGGCGAAATTCCCCACCGGCGGTAAATCAGCCCAGGCTGACAGCCCGCGAGCGCTTCACTGTGATGGTGAAGGTCAGCAGATCCGGTGAAATTCCGGGGCCGACGGTTAAAGTCCGGATGGGAGAGGGTAACGACATCTGTCAGGCATTATGTCTGTTTTGCGTCATTGCTACGTCTATACACGGCGTCACTCCTAAGCTTGCCCTGATTCTGGTAACCCAATACATTTAAAAGGTTTTATTACCATGAATCAGACTCTACTTTCTGAATTTGGCACGCCGAAACAGCGTGTAGAACGTGCTATCGCCGCACTCCGTGAAGGACGCGGTGTGATGGTGCTCGACGATGAAGATCGTGAAAACGAAGGCGATATGATTTTCGCTGCCGAAACCATGACCGTCGAGCAGATGGCTCTCACCATTCGCCACGGCAGCGGTATCGTATGCCTCTGCCTGACCGAAGAACGCCGCCAGCAGCTGGCATTACCGATGATGGTGGAAAACAACACCAGCGCCTATGGCACAGGGTTTACCGTGACCATCGAAGCGGCGAAGGGCGTCACCACCGGCGTATCCGCGCAGGATCGCATCACTACCATTCGCACGGCGATTGCCGATAACGCCAAACCCGAAGATCTGAACCGTCCGGGCCACGTTTTTCCCCTGCGTGCCCATGATGGTGGTGTTCTGACCCGCGGCGGTCATACTGAAGCGACCATCGATCTGGTCACGCTGGCGGGCTTTAAACCTGCAGGCGTCCTGTGTGAACTGACCAACGACGACGGCTCTATGGCGCATGCGCCTGAAGTGATCC
Source organism: Pantoea sp. Ae19-2 (assembly GCF_059801205.1). Lineage (NCBI taxonomy): Bacteria > Pseudomonadati > Pseudomonadota > Gammaproteobacteria > Enterobacterales > Erwiniaceae > Pantoea > Pantoea sp. Ae19-2. The sequence continues at coordinate 25,822 of NZ_JBCHWE010000001.1, forward strand.
TGTTCGCTAAACAGCATGCGATGCCGGTCGTGACGATCGAAGATCTGGTTGCCTATCGTCGCGAGCACGAAACGCGTCAGGCCAGCTAAGCGGCTTACTGTCAGGCCAGAAATACTGGCCTGATTGCTTTACCTCTTCCCCCATCCATCCTGCTTATCTGACCCATCTCTTTCGTTCAAATTTCCTGACAGAGAACATCATGCTTATCCGCGTGATAACCCCTGCAAACAGCGTATCGTAGTGCTCATAGAGTGAACACATTAAGGATCGCTATGAGCCAGTTACGTATGCCAGCACTGTTTTTGGGACACGGCAGCCCGATGAATGCGTTAGAAGAAAACCGTTACACCGAAGCCTGGCGTAAAGCCGGTGCCACGCTGCCACGACCGCGGGCCATCCTGGCCATTTCGGCTCACTGGTATACCCAGGGAACGGCGGTCACAGCGATGGAAAACCCGCGCACCATTCATGACTTTGGCGGTTTTCCGCAGGCGCTTTTTGATACCCGCTATCCCGCACCGGGTTCGCCTGAACTGGCAAATGAAATTGTTGAGATTTTATCGCCCGTGCCGGTTCATCAGGATCATGCATGGGGATTCGATCACGGCTCGTGGGGCGTACTCATTAAAATGTATCCTGAGGCGGATATTCCGGTCGTCCAGCTTAGTATCGACAGCGGTAAGCCTGCGGCCTGGCATTTTGAAATAGGGCAAAAACTGTCTGCCTTGCGCGATCGCGGCGTGATGATCGTCGCCAGCGGCAATGTGGTACACAACCTGCGTAAGGTGCTGTGGGGCGGCGGAAACGCTTATGACTGGGCGACCGGATTCAACAACTATGTGCGCGATAATCTGGCGGTTGACGCCGGAGCAGATTCTCATCCGTTGGTGAATTTTATGCAGCATCCGGATGCTGCACTCGCCAATCCCACGCCGGAGCACTTCCTGCCGTTGCTGTACGTGCTGGGGTCCCGTCAGCCAGGTGAGGCCGTAACCGTACCTGTTGAAGGTATGGAAATGGGCGCAATCAGTATGCTGTCGGTACAGGTCGGCTAGCGGGAAACCAGGCCAGCGTACTGGCCTGGAGGAAAGCGCTACTCAATAAACGCGTGCGGATAGAAACGCGAAAGATCCTGGGTGATCAGGTCGCGATCTTCGCGCAGGCCGATGCCCGCAGGCTGATCGTCAATCAACCAGCTACCAATCAGGGTATAGCTGTCGCCAAATTTCGGCAGCGGATGGAACTGCTGGACGATCATGCCTTCTTCGCCGTAAGGACCGTCCACACGGGCGATCTCTTTGCCGTTTTCCACAATACGAATGTTGGCCCCTTCGCGCGAGAACAGTGGCTTAACTACGTATTTCTCCATCGGTGGCACATCGTCTTCGGCAAACCAGGCGGGCAACAGGTTAGGGTGATTAGGGAACATCTCCCACAGCAGAGGCAGCAACGCTTTGTTTGACAGGATGCTCTTCCATGCCGGCTCCAGCCAGCGTACGCCCGCATCGGCCAGTTTGGTAGAAAACATCTCGCGCAGCATGAATTCCCACGGATAAAGCTTGAACAGATTACTGATGACCTGATCCTGGGCGTCAGTAAACTGGCCCTTTTCCCCCAGCCCTATCTCATCAATGTAGAGAAATTCGCTCGGCAGTCCGGCTTCCGTGGCGCAGTCCTGCAAGTATTGCACCGTCCCACGATCTTCATCGGTATCACGACAGCAGGCGAAATGCAGCCAGTTAAACCCCTGTTGCTGATGAAGCACCGTAAAGCGTTCAATGAGTTTCTCTTGCAGGCTGTTGAATTGATCGCTGCCCTGCGGCAGCTGACCGGCATTGAGCTGGTCTTCGAGCCACAGCCACTGGAAAAACGCCGCCTCATACAGCGACGTCGGCGTGTCGGCGTTGTTCTCCAGCAGTTTGGCATCGCTTTTGCCGTCCCATGCGAGGTCGAGACGCGAATAAAGCGAGGGCTGACGCTGTTGCCATGAATCACGCACGAAGTCCCAGGTATGCTTAGGAATGCGAAATTTGGTGAGCAGCGCTTCGCTGTTCACCACTTTTTCCACGACCTGCAGGCACATCTGATGAAGCTCGGCGGTGACGTCCTCAAGATAATCAATCTGCGCCAGCGTGAACTGATAGTAAGCCTCTTCACACCAGTAGGGCTCACCGTGCATGGTGTGAAAACGAAAACCAAACTCCGTGGCTTTTTCCCGCCAGCCCGGGCGCTCTGAAATCGCGATGCGTTGCATAAGCGGGGTTAGCCTCCCAGCGAACGGCTGGAGGTGCCGGACGCGCTGCTGCTACGCTGCATGCTGTTTTGCTTCGCGACCGTTTCACCAAAGCCACCCCGCGTAATCGTTGAGGTGGTGGTCGGTTTAGGCGCCATGGCGGTTTTAGGAACCGTCATGGTTTTACCGGAGGTGGCGTTACCATAGTTACGGCCGGACGCATCAACGAACTGACCGTTAGCCGGGCTGTTTGGCGTTTTAGGTGAGAACAGCGGCTGCTGCGCAAAACCCGCGCCGCCGCCCATCATGCGGCCCATCATATAGCCCGCCATCAGCGGCATCCAGAAGCTGCCGCTTTGCTGCGACTCGGCATTAGTGCTGCCCACGCCAGCCTGTGCAGGCGCCTGCTGACACTGGTTTTCACCAAATTCTGCCACGCAGTCTTCACGTGTGGCGTATTTCGGTGCGGTGCGTTCCGCTTCCTTTTTGGCGTTGTTAAACGCGGTGGTGCATTGCGCACTCTGGCCGGGATTGGCTTTCGTACAATCATCGGCGTTCTGATAGAGCGAGACGGTTTCGTCGTTTTGTTCACAGCCTGCCAGCATAAATACCGCTGATACAGCGATAGCAACAGGCGTTAAGTGTCTTGCTTGCCAGCTCTTACGAAAGGCGGCATAGCGGATCGTTTTAGTCCGTTTCATTATAAATATCCTGTGCCCAAAGGTAGCGCATAGAATAGGGGATGAGTGGCGAGAAATGAAGCTAACGGCCAGGCAGGACGGGGATCTTTACTTAGTTATACGTTTTTAAGAGAAGCGGGCCGCAAAGCGGCCCGCAGGGCGATCAGTTAGCGAAAGGGTTACGGCTGCTTTTATGGGCGGCCGGGCGCACTGGCGCCGTCGCGGTTTCAGAAGAACTCGCGATGTGATCTTCACCCAGTACCTGCTGAACGTTCTGGGGCTGAACGGTTTCCGGTGAGGTGGAGATCTCTTTGCCTAACTGGCTGTTGAGAATGCCCAGACTCTGCTCGTTCAGCGTGCCCAGCGCATAGCTGATATTTAGCTGATTAATCAGATAGCTGTAACGTGCATCGGACAACTGCTGTTTCGCGTTATACAGGGTTGAGGTGGCGTTCAACACGTCAACGATGGTACGCGTACCGACCTGATAACCGGCTTCCATGGCGTCTAATGAACTCTGCGCAGAGACCACGGCTTGCTTGTACGCCGCAATGCTGCTCGCGGACGCATTCACGTTGTTGTAAGAAGAACGTACCGTCTGAACCGCAGAGCGGTGAGCCGCCTCCAGCTGTTCGCTGGCGCTGACAAAGTTATATTGCGCCTGCTTCACCTGTGAGGTCACGCTGCCACCGCTGTAAAGCGGAAGCGTGAAGCTCAGGCCGACTTTACTGTTTCCTGTAATCGAGTCTGTTGAGTTTGCACTCTGTTCAGCGCGGCTTCCGCCGTATTTGCTGTTAGACAGACCGGTAGACGCGGTCAGATCGAGCGTTGGCAGGTGGCCTGATTCCGCAGAACGAATCTGTTCACGAGCTAAATCCTGATTCAGGCGGGCAGAAAGCAGATTAAGGTTACGGCTTTCTGCCTGCTTGAGCAGCGCGTTAACGTCATCAGGTTTGGTGGTTTTAAAGCGATCGATGTTCAGTGAGGCCAGTGCCAGATAGTCCATGCCGGTGATCTGACGCAAAGACTCCACCGAGTTATCCAGATTGTTACGCGCCGTGACTTCATTGGCCAGCACGCTGTCATACTGGGCGCGGGCGTTCTGCACGTCGGTAATGGCCACCAGGCCCACGTTAAAGCGCTGAGTGGTTTGATCCAGCTCGCGGTAGATGGACATCTTCTGTGCTTCGACGTAAGAAAGCGTATCAATGGCTTTCAGCACGTTGAAATAGGCCGTCGCGGTATTCAGAATCAAATCCTGCTGAGCAACCTGATAGGTGACGTCCTGAATACCTGCGGTTTTTTCCTGCAGGGTCAGCGCGCGCCATTTTGACATGTCGAAAATGGTTTGCGTCAATTGCAGTGTGCCACTGGTCGTGTTGGAATGAATACCGCTACTATCACGATAGCCATTTGCATAGCTGTAATCTGCACCCAAACCCAGTTGTGGTAATAAAGGGCTGCGCGCTTCGTTGATTTTCTCAAACGCAGCATCGCGAGTGGCAGCGGAGCTCCGCAGGTCCGGGTTGCTTAAACGCGCTTGTTGGTAAACCTGAAGCAGGTTTTCTGCCTGACTGGCGACGCTGAAACCGCCCAGGCTCAGCCCAATAAATAATGGGAGCAGTTTTTTCATTTGCATTCCTTTTGTTGCAGCAAATCGCAATGATAGTGCCGCCGGTAAGCCAAAAATTATCGCAGATTCTAGCAGAGGGCAACTGTGAGATAAGGTGGCTGAACGTGCCATATTTGCGTGTTTCAGGTAAATAACTCTGTAATGACTGTTTATATAGTGCCCGGGCTTGTGTTTTATCTGTGTCATCCCAATCTGCAAAAGGAACCAAACGATGAAGGACAATAAAACATCACCTGTGACTTTCACAAAAAATGATGTAGAAATTATTGCACGTGAAACGGCCTACGACGGTTTTTTTTCCATCGTTCGCTACCGTTTTCGCCATCGTCTGTTTAAAGGCGGCATGAGCGGAGAAGTGACGCGTGAAGTTTTTGAGCGCGGCCATGCTGCCGTCCTGCTACCTTATGATCCCATCCGTGATGAAGTGGTGCTGATTGAGCAGATCCGCATTCCGGCCTTCGACTGCAGCCCAACGCCCTGGCTGCTGGAAATGATTGCGGGCATTATTGAACCCGGTGAAACTCCGGAACAGGTGGGGCGCCGTGAAGCATCAGAAGAAGCCGGTCTGACCGTTGGCCGGGTGAAGCCCGTGTTGAACTATCTTGCCAGCCCGGGCGGCACCAGCGAACGTTTATCGGTTATGGTGGGAGAAGTGGATGCCGGCCTGGCAACAGGATGCCATGGCCTGGAGGAAGAGAATGAGGATATTCTTGTGCATGTCGTAAGCCGTGAACAGGCTTACCACTGGGTGGAACAGGGGATTATTGATAACGCGGCATCTGTCATCGCCTTGCAATGGCTGGCACTGCACCATAAAGAACTTCGAGAAGAGTGGACGCAAAAATGAAACAGCGCTATATCCCTGATTTCCCCGAGATGATGCGGCTGTGCGAAACCAATTTCGCCCAGTTACGCCGTCTGCTCCCGCGCGATGACGAGGCAGGCGCATCGGTTAGCTATCAGGTGAGCGGCGCCCGCTATCAGTTAACAATCGAAGAATCAACACGTTACACTACTCTGGTTGAAATTCGCCAGACGGCACCGGCGGTGAGTTACTGGAGCCTGCCTTCCATGTCTGTCAGGCTGTATCATGACGCCATGGTCGCTGAAGTGTGTTCAACACAGCAGATCTATCGGTTTAAAGCGCGTTATGATTACCCGAATAAAAAGATGAATCAGCGTGATGAAAAGCATCAAATCAATCAGTTCCTCGCTGACTGGTTACGCTACTGTCTGACGCATGGCGCCATGGCAGTACCGGCTTGCTGATACGTATAATGCATTGAACGGCGTAGAGACGAAGGAAACGCTTTGGATAGCCTGCTAACTCTTCCTGCGGCAACAGAATCTGTGGTGCGGATTCTGCAAGTGACGGACACGCATTTGTTCGCAGGAAAACACGAATCGCTGCTGGGAGTGAATACCTGGTCGAGTTATGACGCCGTGCTGGATGCGATCATCGCACAACAGCGCGACTATGATCTCATTGTGGCCACCGGCGATCTATCTCAGGATCACTCGGTCGAAGCCTATCAGCATTTTGTTGAGGGTATTTCGCGCCTGCCAAAACCCTGCGTCTGGCTGCCGGGTAATCATGATTTCCAGCCCGCAATGGTGGATACGCTGGCCAGAGCCGGCATCAACGCGCACAAGCATGTGCTGGTGGGCGAACACTGGCAGGTCGTGCTGCTGGACAGTCAGGTCTTCGGCGTGCCTCATGGCATGTTAAGCGACTATCAGCTCGACTGGCTTGATAACGCCCTCGCGCGCTTTCCCCTGCGTCATACGCTGGTGCTGCTGCACCACCATCCGCTTGCTTCAGGCTGCACCTGGCTTGATCAACACAGTTTGCGCAATCCCCATCAGCTTGATGCCGTGTTACAGCACTATCCGCTGGCAAAGACACTGGTGTGCGGCCATATCCATCAGGAAATGGATGTGGCGTGGCACGGTCGCCGCGTGCTGGCCACGCCTTCCACCTGCGTGCAGTTCAAACCGCACTGCACCAGCTTTACCATTGATACCCTTGCGCCAGGCTGGCGCTGGTTTACGCTGCACAATGACGGTCAGCTTGATACAGAAGTGAACCGGCTCAGCACTCAGGCGTTTTGCCCCGATCTTGATGCCGAAGGATACTGACGGATGAAGGCGCTGCTTTACCTGCACGGCTTTAACAGCTCCCCGCGCTCAGCGAAAGCGACGCTGTTCAAACAGTGGCTGAGTCACAATCATCCCGACATAGAGATGATTGTGCCGCAGCTTCCCACTTTTCCGGCCGAGGCCGCGGCGATGCTGGAAGACATCGTGTTAAGTCACAGCGGGCGTGAAATGGGCCTGGTGGGCTCCTCGCTGGGCGGTTACTACGCGACGTGGCTGTCCCAGTGCTTTATGTTGCCTGCAGTGGTCGTCAACCCTGCCGTGCGGCCGTTCGAGTTGCTGGTGGATTTTTTAGGGGAGAATCAGAATCCCTACACCGGTCAGCAATATGTGTTAGAGTCTCGCCACATTTACGATCTGAAAGTGATGCAGATTGAACCGCTGGAAGCACCTGATTTGTTGTGGTTGCTGCAACAAACCGGCGATGAAGTGCTCGATTACCGCCAGGCGCTCGACTACTACAGCGCGTGCCGTCATACGGTGGAAGAGGGCGGAAATCATGCATTTACTGGATTCGAACGCCATTTCCCGCAAATTCTGGACTTTCTGGGCCTGAATCACGCTTGAGTAACGCGGAAATCGCAACCATTTTCTTCTTCTAATCAGACAGTTACCATGAGTCAATCAAGCTATAATGCGGGTGACATTGAGGTCCTGACTGGCCTTGAGCCGGTTCGCCGTCGCCCGGGAATGTATACCGATACGACGCGCCCTAACCACTTGGGTCAGGAAGTGATTGATAACAGTGTCGATGAGGCACTGGCGGGCCATGCCAGGCGCGTAGAAGTGATTTTACATGCCGATCAGTCGTTAGAAGTGACTGACGACGGACGCGGCATGCCGGTGGATATCCATCCGGAAGAAGGCGTCCCGGCCGTTGAGCTCATCCTGTGCCGGCTGCACGCGGGGGGGAAATTCTCTAATAAAAACTACCAGTTTTCCGGTGGCCTGCACGGCGTCGGCATTTCGGTGGTCAATGCCCTCTCTAAGCGTGTTGAAGTCAACGTGCGACGTAATGGTGAGATCTACAGTATCGCCTTCGAAAACGGTGAAAAAGTGCAGGATCTGACCGTCACGGGCACGGTTGCGAAGCGCAACACCGGCACCAGCGTCCATTTCTGGCCGGATGAGCACTTCTTTGACAGTCCGCGCTTCTCGGTGTCCCGCTTATCACACCTGCTTAAGGCGAAAGCCGTGCTGTGTCCAGGGGTGGAAATTGTCTTCAAAGACAAGCTGAACAATACCGAACAGCGCTGGTGCTACGAAGATGGTCTGACAGATTACCTGTGCGAAGCCGTCAACGGCCTGCCAACCCTGCCAGAGAAGCCCTTCGTCGGAACCTTTGCCGGTGATATCGAAGCGGTGGACTGGGCATTACTGTGGCTGCCGGAAGGCGGTGAGCTGCTGACCGAAAGCTATGTGAACCTGATTCCCACCATGCAGGGCGGTACCCATGTCAACGGTCTGCGTCAGGGATTGCTGGATGCCATGCGTGAGTTTTGTGAATACCGCAATATTCTGCCGCGCGGCGTCAAACTGTCCGCAGAGGATATCTGGGATCGCTGCGCCTATGTGCTGTCAGTGAAAATGCAGGATCCGCAGTTTGCAGGCCAGACAAAAGAGCGTTTATCCTCGCGCCAGTGCGCCGCCTTTGTGTCTGCCGTAGTAAAAGATGCCTTTAGCCTGTGGCTGAATCAGAACGTGCAGGCGGCAGAACAGCTGGCGGAGCTGGCGATCTCCAGCGCCCAGCGCCGTATGCGCGCAGCCAAAAAAGTGGTGCGTAAAAAACTGACCAGCGGCCCGGCACTACCAGGTAAGCTGGCAGACTGCACCGCGCAGGATCTGAATAAAACCGAACTCTTCCTGGTGGAAGGGGATTCGGCGGGCGGATCGGCCAAGCAGGCGCGCGATCGCGAATATCAGGCGATCATGCCGCTTAAAGGTAAGATCCTCAATACGTGGGAAGTCTCGTCCGATGAAGTGCTGGCCTCGCAGGAGGTGCACGATATTTCGGTGGCGATCGGTATCGATCCCGATAGCGAAGATCTCTCACAGCTGCGCTACGGCAAAATCTGTATCCTTGCTGATGCGGACTCGGATGGGCTGCACATCGCCACATTGCTGTGTGCGCTGTTTGTGAAGCACTTCCGCACCCTGGTAAAAAATGGCCACGTCTATGTCGCCATGCCGCCGCTGTATCGCATCGATCTGGGCAAAGAAGTGTATTACGCGCTGGATGAAGACGAGAAAGAGGGCGTACTGGAGCAGCTGAAGCGCAAGAAGGGCAAGCCAAACGTGCAGCGCTTTAAAGGGCTGGGTGAAATGAACCCGCTGCAGCTGCGCGAAACCACGCTCGATCCCAACACGCGCCGTCTGGTGCAGCTCACCGTCAGTGACGATGATATTGAACAGACTTTGCGGGTAATGGATATGCTGCTGGCGAAAAAGCGATCCGAAGATCGTCGTAACTGGCTGCAGGAAAAAGGCGATAAAGCGGATATTGAAGTGTAATCCGCAGCCTGATGGAAAAAGCCCCTGAATGGGGCTTTTTTTTGTGCGTGTTCCGCCAGGATTATTTACCCGGCTCCAGCACCAGAATTTTCACGTCAGTCACATAGTCTTTAATCGCCGTACGATGGGCTTCCATATGCGGCATCTGCTGATGCTGATCAAGATGGCGCAGCGTTTCCCACTGTTCCAGCATGAAAATCGAATCAGGTGAATTGTGTTTCCAGGGCACCTGCGCCTGGTGATCGACCAGAGGACTGTACTGATGGCAGCCTTCTTCTTCCAGCACGGTAGGGATCACCTGGTGAAACGCATCCAGTACTTTCTGGCGACAGCCTGGCTTAACACAAATTTCAGCAACGACGGTTAACATTTACGTTTCCTCTTTCTGGGTGAAACGCTATTTAAGCAAAAATTTTGCTGAGATGCGTGCGATAACGTGCAATATCACGTGGAACATCCGGCTGTTTCATCACGTCGTTGCAGATAAAGGTCGGCAATGCTTCCATGCCCAGGAACTGATTCGCCTTATGGAAATGCAGATACAGTCCGTCAACGCCCACGCCTTCAAAGAACTGCTCAGGGTCGGTAAAGGCCTCCAGTGGTGCGTTCCAGGTCAGGGACAGCATATATTTTTTGCCCTGAATCAGTCCGCCTGAACCATATTTTTTTGCGCCGTCGGCACGGGTGCGGCCATCGCTGGCATACAGCTTACCGTGGCCGTCGGTGAAAACCTCATCGATGTAACGTTTCACGGTCCAGGGTTCACCCATCCACCAGCCCGGCATTTGATAAATCACCACGTCACTGTCGAGATATTTTTGCACCTCATCGGCCACAACATACGCGTGGTCGGCAACGGTGATCGTGACCTCATGGCCCAGATCACGCAGCTGGCTGGCGGCCACCTCGGTCAGCGTATGATTCAGCTCGCCTTTGGAATGGGCGAAGGTTTTACCGCCATCGATAATTAAAATGTTACTCATTAAGCTTGTCTCCCGTATGCGTCAATGGGGGGTAGCTTAGGCCGTGGCGGGCGGGAGAAAAATGCGAGAATGATCACAACACTTTTGCGAATAGCGCAATAACCCCCGAGGTTATGTCACCATACCAGCGCAAACTCACTGCCGAAAAAAATACAATGATGAAAAAAACACTCGTAATCACGTTACTGCTGGTGGCTGGCGGCGCGCAGGCCCAGTCGCGTCTGGACAGCGTTCTTAACACCAAAACTCTGAAAGTCTGTACTACCGGGGACTACAAACCTTACAGCTTCCTGAAACCGGATGGCAGCTATGAAGGGCTGGATATCAGCATGGCTGAATCCCTGGCCGCGTCACTGGGGGCGAAGGTGCAATGGGTACCCACTACCTGGAAAACCCTGATGCAGGACTTTATCGCGAAGCAGTGCGATATCGCCTTGGGTGGCGTATCGGTCACGCTGAAGCGCCAGCAAACGGCCTGGTTTGCGCAGCCGTTAGGCGTGGACGGTAAAATTCCGCTGGTGCGATGCGCCGATAAGGCGAAGTACCAGACGGTCGAACAGATGAACCAGCCCAGCGTGCGTCTGGTTGAGCCAGCAGGGGGCACGAACGAGGCGTTTGTTCACAGCCACTTACCTCAGGCTGCGTTAACGCTGTTTCACGATAACGTGACCATCTTCCAGCAGCTGGTGGATAATAAAGCCGATGTGATGATCACCGATGCCTCCGAGGCGCTGTATCAGCAGAAACGCTTTCCTACGTTATGTGCGCTCAACCCGGATAAACCGCTCCAGTACGGTGAAAAGGCTTACATGATTCCGCGTGATGATATGAGCTGGAAGCAGTATGTCGATCAGTGGCTGCATCTGAGCACCGCGACCGGGGAATATGCGCAGATCGCCCAGCAGTGGATGGGTGTGATGAAGTAAGGCGAAAGCAGGGGGTTTACCTGATGTGTTAACGCCGGGCTTCAAAACTGCAGATAGCCGTCCGAAACGGCGCACATGCGTCACTGTGCCCACCGCCACGGGAGCGGAACAGACAATTCGCAGCGCTGAGCAGAGCGAGGAAGCCAGAATTTGCCCGCAGGACGCGGGCAAAAAGCGGAGCCGGTACAGGAAGTACCGTCTCCGCTGGTTCGTCAGGTTGACGAACGCCGCGAAGGCACCGCGTTAGCGGCGCGAGGACGTCAGATCCGATACCGTGGCGGTGGGAACCGCACGGAACACCAACCACACATTTTTACCCTTCAGTACTCAATACAGCGACGCTTTTCCCAGTCCGCCAAACAAATTCATTTTGTAGCGGATCACCGCTTTAGCGGCTTCAATCGCTTCGGGATAGATAACGTTAGGGTCCCACCAGGTTTCGCGGGTTAAGACTTCGCGCACCTTCTGGAAATAGGCATATTTCATATCGCTGGAAATATTGATTTTACCCACGCCCAGCGTAACCGCCTCCGCCACTTCGGCATCGGGATTCGCCGAACCGCCGTGCAAGACCAGCGGAATGGACACGCGCTGAGAGATATCCCGCAGAATATGCATTTGCAGTTCGGGCTTCATATCTTTGGGATAGATACCGTGCGCCGTGCCTATTGCCACCGCTAAGGTATCCACGCCGGTGCGCTGCACAAAGTCTTCTGCCTGCGCGGGATCGGTGTAAATCACTTTACTGACGCCGCCCTCTACCGAGGTGCCGGTATCGCCAATGGTCCCCAGTTCGCCCTCGACAGATACGCCCACCGCGTGCGCCAGCTTCACTACCTCTTTGGTCAGCGCCACGTTTTCTTCATAGGGCAGCAGCGAGCCGTCAATCATGACCGATGTAAAGCCACACTGAATAGCGCGCAGCACGTGGGCAACCGAAGCACCATGATCCAGATGCAGGGTAAAGGGCACGGTACTTTTCAGGGTGCGCTCCCGAACATAGCCAAAAAACGCATCCGTCACGAACGCCAGTTCGCTGGGATGAATAGAGATAATGGCCGGAGTTTGTGTGGCTTCGGCTTCTTCCACCACCGCGCGGATAAAACAGCTGTCGGCCACGTTAAATGCGCCTATAGCAAAGCGGTGTTGGCGGGTGGGGCTTAACATCTCTTTCATTGAAATCAACATGTTAAATCTTCCTCAGCTTGTTTTACGACAAAGGGATGCCCTGCGCTGACGTTCAGAGACGCGCACCGGGTTACAGCAGAAAAAAATCAGATCTGATTAGCGGAGCCGGAACAGCTCAGATAGTCATGTACGACTTCGCAGCAGGCGGCCTCCATCAGCGCCAGCAGATCAGGCAGCTCAGCAGCGGGATGCTGCTTAAGCGCCTGATGGAGCGCCTGCTTGCCTGCATCAAAGACCGCCGCGCCAACGTTAATCTTGGCGACGCCGTGCTGACTGACGCGTCGAATATCGTCGGCTGGCGTGCCGCTGCCGCCGTGCAGCGCCAGGGGAACCGGCGAAACCCCATGCAGCGCAGCCAGACGCTGAAAGTCGATTTGCGGTTTGACGCCAGCGGGATAGAGCCCGTGCGCGGTCCCAACCGACACCGCTAACAGATCGATGCCCGTCTGTTCCAGAAAGGGCACCACGTCCGCCACTTGGGTCATTTTCACCGCAGCGTCTGCCAGCGCATAGGTTGGGGCATCGGCGATATGCCCCAGTTCGCCCTCCACACAAACCCCGGCGGTATGCGCCATCTCGACCACTTTTGCCGTCTGGCGAATATTTTCTGCCAGCGGCTCGGAGGAGGCATCGATCATCAGTCCGGTAAACCCGGCGCGAAAGGCCTGTCCAATCAGCGGAAAGGCTTTTCCATGGTCAAGCGCCAGCGCGATCGGCACGCGGGCATTCGCTGCCAGCGCCTGAACCAAGGGCACGGCGACAGCGGGCGGGAAATGGCGGCTGTGCCCCTGATAAACATTCAGGATCAGGGGCGCGCGTTGCTCCTCCGCCGCCTTCACTGCCGCACGTGCGCTCTCCAGATTGAAACAGTTGATGGCCAGTACCGCATACTGATTACGGGCAGCCCGTGCGATCAGGTCGTTCATTGCCGCGTACATACGCACTCCTTATTCCAGTGTGAATTTAATGTCGTCGTCGCGAACGCTGTGGTCTTCCACGTCGTCAAACTCTTCGTCGGCTTCGGTCACCGGCTTTTTCAGCAGCGATAGCATCACGCCACAGATCGTGCTGCCGATACCGAGCGCCAGGCAGAACAGCCAGGGTTTGGTGAAGAGAGGCACCACGAACATGCCGCCGTGAGGCACGGGCGCTTCGACGCCCCAGACCATAATCAGCCCGCCGGCGACGGCGGAAGCCACCACACAGCTGCCGACGACACGAAGCAGATCGCGGGCGGCAATCGGGATCACACCTTCAGTGATCATGCAGATCCCCATGGGAAAGGCCGCCTTCAGCGCCTCTTTTTCCGCGCGGGTGTACTTATGGCGGGTTAACAGCCAGGAAAGGGTGATACCAAAGGGCGGGATCATCGAACCGACAAATTTGACCGCTTCCGGTCCGTAAATACCGTCGACCAGCATGCCATCCGCGAACAGCGACATGGTTTTATTGACCGGCCCGCCAAAGTCGAAGGTGGCCATCGCCCCCAGAATGGCGCCCATAACGAACTTCGAACCGCCCTGCATGGATTCCAACAGCGCAATCAGCGCCTTCTGCAACCAGACGATGGGCTGGCCGATGAAGGTCATCATCAAAAGCCCGGCGATAATGGTGCTCAGCACCGGTAACACCATGATCGGCATCAGGCCCTGCATCGACTGCGGCAGCCGAATGCTGCGACGCAACAGAATCACCGTATAACCCACCAGGAAGCCGCCAAGGATGCCGCCGATAAAACCCGTGCCGATCTGGCCGCAGATAAAGCCCACGATTAAGCCAGGCGCAAAGCCCGGCCTGTCGGCAATCGAGTAGGCGATGGCGGCGCTAATCAACGGCACGATCAATCCCATGCCCCAGCCGCCCATCTGGTTTAGCATCCAGGCAATCGTGCCGGGATGTTTGCCTACGTCCGGACCACCGATGACCTGGCCCAGCGCGATGCAGATCCCGGCGGCGACAATCAGCGGGATCATCCAGGAGATCCCCGTCAACAGATGACCTTTGATCTCCTGTCCGTACTGTCTTTTGTTATCGTTCATTGTGGATCTCCTCAGGCACGCGCCAGTGAATCCGCCACTTTTTCCAGAAACTTAATCGGCGACTTGATCACCACTTCAGTTTTCACCCTGACGATCGGTTTGCCGCGAAAGCGTTCCTCACCGTTGATCTTGACATCCACCGCCAGAATGACGACATCGGCGGCGGCGATGGTTTCCGTATCGAGGGCGTTTTCAGTACCAATGGTGCCCTGCGTTTCCACGTGGATGGTGTGACCAAGGGCATGGGCTCCCTTGATCAGTTTTTCGCGCGCAATGTAGGTATGCGCGATACCCGCCGTGCAGGCGGCAACACAGACAATGTTCATGGTCTACCTCGGACGTGTAGGATTAACAGAGGTCGGTTTCGGCGTACTGACTGAACAGCCGAATGATTTCGCTGGGGTCGTTTTCCACCAGCAACTGCGCAATCACCTCATCATCGGCCAGCGCACTGGCCACCTGGGACAGCAGGCGAATATGGGGGGTATTTTGATCTTCAAGGCGAACGGCAAACAGGATGATGCAGCGCACCTGGCTGCCATCCAGCGTTTCCCAGGGAATATCCTGCTGGCTGCGCCCAATGGCTAACGTGGTCTGTTTCACGGCTGACGATTTCCCGTGGGGAATGGCAATGTGATTTTCAAACCCTGTCGAACCCTCTGCCTCGCGTAGCCAGACATCCTTGATAAAGGCCTGTTTATCGCTAATCGCACCGTCACTGAACAGCAAATCGGTCAGTTCAATGATGGCCTCCTCTTTACTGCTGGCTTGCAGGTTGAGATTGACGCGGCGTGGCGTAAGAATGCGAGAAATATCCATCAGTCAGACCTCATTCAGTTAATGTTCTGCCAGGGCGCTGTTAACGGCCTTCGGCAGTTGGCTGCCAATCATGGCGTCAGTCACACGGCGAATATCGTCGTCATTGAAAAACGCGGTCACATACACGGTAGGAAACAGCGAGGTGTCGAGGTGAATAGTCGAGATCACCAGATCAACCGGCTCCTGTTGGCAAAAATCGCCGAGGTTACTGGCCGAAATGACGCCCGCAATAATCCAGTCCGGGAACGCGCGCAGAATACGGCTCTTCAGGAGATGCGAGGTGCCGACGCCGCTGGAACAGACCAGCAAAATGCGTTTATGGGCGATTTGCCGTTCCAGCGCGGCCTGAAAATGGACACATAAATAGCCCACTTCGTCGTCCGCAATCGACCCGTAATGAAAACGCGCGGCGGTAAGCTGCATGGCCCGCTGAGTCAGCGTAAAAATTTCACTCAGCTCCGTTTTAATATCATCGAGCAATGGATTACGAATGCTAATATGATATTTCAGCCGGTTAAGTAATGGCTTAATATGGAAAAGTAAACCTTCAAATAATAAAGGATCGGCAGTGAGGTCCTGTTGAATCAGTTCTGAGAAGCAGCGAATTAATTCAACCGTAATATTACGCGACGCTTCATTCGATAATTGATATTGCGGCAACATATCGCTGCCGCGTTCTTCAACTACAATGCCCGACGAAATAATATACTGATAAATAAATCCGACTTCATCCGCCGGCACTGACTGGTCTAAACGTTGTTCAACCTGTCGCACCATTTGGCGGGCAATCTTCAGAATGCGATTATCCATTTCCTGAGCGCTCAGCGCTAAGGGCAGAGATAAAGCCTTACCCTGCGACATGCGGTGGATCATAATCAGGATGTGGGTGGACAGATTGATGTAGTACGCATCGCTCAGAGGATAGCCAAGCTGCTGCTCCATCTGCTGCAGTAAGGTCTGCACAAACGCCACATCCTCCTCGCCAAAATAGTGGATCAGCGCCTGGTAACTGCTCGGGTCCAGCCGCGGTAGCGCCGTGTTACTGCCACCGTTATGCTGCATAACATCGTTAATCAGCGATACCATCGCCTGACGTAATGCCTGCTCACTGCCTTCGACATGCGTACCGCTCTGACTTCTGACCAGCGCCAGCGCCAGCGGTTGTAGCCACTCTTCAATGACCTTTAAATCGTTGACGATAGAAGCGTGACTAATGAAATAGCGTTCAGATAACTTACTGATGGAGGTTTCACGCGGCGCATCCCTCAGCAGCTGTGACAGAATTTTCACCCGGCGTGCATTGTTGCTTAAACCTTCAGACCAGTTCTCTTCACTGGCCAGATGCTGCTGTAATCGCAGGCGTTGCGCGATATCCTCGGTTTGCAGTATCACGCTGCGACCGGGCAGCTTGATCAACTGCGCCTGCCAGGCGCCCAGCCAGATTTCCAGGCTTTGCAAATCGCGATAAATACTTTTTTCAGAAACGGTTAACTGCTGGGCTAATTGCGTTAAAGCCAGCGGCGTACCCGCCTGCAGCAGTAATTTCAGTAACCGGTGTTGTCGTGAAGTCAGATTCTGCATTCAGTCACCTGTCTATTATTTCGTTAGCGGTGCTTAAGTGGCAATTCGTTAAATCCAACCTGGAAAAAAATAAAAGTGTGTAACAGCGTTAAAATTGAATGTAGGGCGTGGAAGGCGAATCAACAATACTAAATGTTGTCCCCGAAACGGGACATGATTAATACGCTATAACGTCGCCGGTAATTAATTGCGAGCGCGGTCACAAACTATTAGAAATAAGACATTCGGCATTTTGTCCTGAGGCGGATTTTCCGCGATCGGTCAACCGGGAAAAAACCCCAGGCCTGACTGCGTCTGGCCTGTGACTAACACCCACGAATAAGGTACTATCCTCGCCAAACAACCGCCGGGTGATCCGCCGTTGCGGGTCACGATGTGAGGATGAGGACTTAATGAGCGAATTGACGCAGGATGGTGCAGAGCGTCTTGCCCTGCATACGTTTACTGAGAATGCGTACTTAAATTACTCCATGTACGTCATCATGGACCGCGCGCTGCCTTATATTGGCGACGGTTTAAAGCCCGTGCAGCGCCGCATTGTCTATGCCATGTCAGAGCTGGGGCTGAACGCCACCGCCAAATTTAAAAAATCCGCCCGTACCGTCGGTGACGTGCTGGGTAAATACCATCCTCATGGCGACAGCGCCTGCTATGAAGCCATGGTGCTGATGGCACAGCCGTTCTCCTACCGCTATCCGCTGGTCGATGGTCAGGGAAACTGGGGCGCGCCGGACGATCCTAAATCTTTCGCCGCCATGCGTTACACCGAGTCGCGCCTGTCAAAGTATGCCGAAGTGCTGCTGGGCGAGCTGGGGCAGGGCACGGCTGACTGGGTGCCGAACTTTGACGGCACGATGCAGGAGCCCAAGATGCTGCCGGCGCGGCTGCCGAACATCCTGCTGAACGGCACCACCGGCATTGCGGTGGGCATGGCAACGGATATTCCGCCGCACAACCTGCGTGAAGTGGCGCAGGCCGCTATCGCCCTGATTGACGATCCGAAAACCAGCCTGGATGCGCTGCTGGAAATCGTGCAGGGCCCGGATTTCCCGACTGAAGCCGAGATCATCACGCCTCGTGACGAGATTCGCAAAATCTATCAGAACGGACGCGGTTCGGTGCGTCAGCGCGCGGTGTGGAAAAAAGAAGACGGCGAAGTGGTGATTACCGCGCTGCCGCATCAGGTATCCGGCGCGCGCGTGCTGGAGCAGATCGCCAACCAGATGCGCAACAAAAAGCTGCCGATGGTAGAGGATCTTCGTGACGAATCCGATCATGAAAACCCCACCCGGCTGGTGATCGTGCCGCGATCCAATCGCGTCGATCTTGAGCAGGTCATGAACCACCTGTTCGCCACCACCGATCTGGAAAAAAGCTACCGCATCAACCTCAATATGATCGGCCTGGATAACCGTCCGGCGGTGAAAAACCTGCTGGAGATCCTGTCTGAATGGTTAGTGTTCCGTCGTGACACCGTGCGCCGCCGTCTGAACTACCGTTTAGATCGCGTGCTGCGCCGTTTGCATATCCTTGACGGTTTGCTGGTGGCGTTCCTCAATATTGATGAAGTGATTCATATCATCCGTACCGAGGACGAGCCGAAACCGGTACTGATGTCGCGCTTTGACATTAGCGAAACCCAGGCTGAAGCGATCCTTGAACTCAAGCTGCGTCATTTGGCCAAGCTGGAAGAGATGAAGATTCGCGGCGAGCAGAGCGAGCTGGAAAAAGAGCGCGATCAGCTGCAGGCGATTCTGGCGTCCGAACGCAAAATGAATACGCTGCTGAAAAAAGAGCTGCAGGCAGACAGCAACAATTTTGGCGACGACCGCCGTTCACCGCTGCGTGAGCGTGAAGAAGCGAAAGCGCTGAGTGAAACCGAGCTGGTGCCGTCCGAGCCTGTCACCATTGTGCTGTCGCAGATGGGCTGGGTGCGCAGTGCTAAAGGACATGACATCGACCCGGCAGGGCTGAGCTACAAAGCGGGCGACAGCTATCTGGCGGCGGCGCGCGGCAAGAGTAACCAACCTGTGGCCTTTATCGATTCCACCGGACGCAGCTATACGCTGGATCCCACCTCGCTGCCGTCGGCACGCGGGCAGGGCGAGCCGCTGACCGGTAAGCTGACGCCACCGCCGGGTGCCGTTATGGAGCAGGTGCTGATGGAGCCGGAAGAGCAGCGTTTGCTGATGGCGTCTGATGCCGGATACGGTTTCATCTGTACCTTCAACGATCTGATTTCGCGCAACCGTGCGGGTAAAGCGCTGCTGACGCTGCCTGAAAATGCCCGCGTGATGACGCCCATGGCTGTTCATCACGAAGATGACATGCTGCTGGCCATTACGCAGGCGGGCAGGATGTTGATGTTCCCGGTCGGCGAACTGCCGCAGATGTCAAAGGGCAAGGGCAACAAGATTATCTCGATTCCGTCGGCGGATGCCGCGTCGGGAGCGGATAAACTGGCCTGGCTGATGATCCTGCCACCGGGCAGTGCGATTACGCTGCACGTTGGCAAACGCAAGCTGCTGTTACGCAGTGAAGAGTTGCAGAAGTTCCGTGCCGATCGCGGCCGTCGTGGCACACTGCTGCCGCGCGGCCTGCAAAAAATTGATCGGGTCGAACTGGATGCGCCGGCACGTCCCGGCAGCGCGGACAGCGACGCGTAATTCACCCGGCTGGCCCCGGCCAGCCGTGTCACATTGAGGAAAGTATGTTACTGATATTACGCACTATTATCGTAGTGATTTATTCAATATTGCTGAGTTTTTTTGGCTGTATCTGGTGCCTGTTCTCGCCACGTAATCCGCGCCACGTTGCGACCTTTGGTCACCTGTTTGGCAAATTATCGACGCTGTTTGGGCTTAAAGTTGAGCTTCGTCGCCCCGAAGGCGCGGATAACTACGGCAACGCGATTTACATCGCTAACCACCAGAACAACTACGATATGGTCACCGCAGCCAAGATTGTGCAGCCAACAACGGTCACCGTCGGTAAAAAAAGCCTGTTGTGGATACCTTTTTTTGGTCAGCTTTACTGGCTGACCGGCAACCTGCTGATCGATCGTGACAACCGCGCCAAAGCACACGGGACGATCGGTGAGCTGGTGGATCAGTTTAATAAAAAACGCATCTCCTTCTGGATGTTCCCGGAGGGCACGCGCAGCCGTGGTCGTGGGTTGTTACCCTTTAAAACCGGGGCATTTCATGCCGCCGTTGCCGCAGGCGTGCCGATCATTCCGATTGTGGTATCGAATACTCACGGCAAGATTAACCTCAACCGCCTGAAAAACGGACTGGTGATTGTGGAAATGCTGCCGCCGGTGGACGTGAAACAATTTGAATCCTCTTCGGTGCGCAAGCTGGCGACTCACTGCCGGGAATTGATGGCGGCCAAGCTGGAAGAGCTGAACGCCGAAGTCGAAGAACGCGAAAAAAACGGTAAAATCTAACCGATAAGCCCTTTATCGGACTATTCTGCATGGATGCCCCACGGCGAGTCAGCATGACGTTGCTCGCCGTGCACGCAGCACAGCAATGACAGCAATAAAAACAGAGTTGGCGGTTCAGCGCCACGCGTAAAAGGTCTGAAATTCAATGTCTTTCAGCAGACGTCAGTTTATCCAGCTTTCTGCCGGTGCGGCGCTCAGTGCCGCGCTTGTGCCTCATGCGGCGCGTGCCGCTTCTGCGGGCGGTGATACGCCCCTGCCTGTCCCGCCGCTACTGGAATCTCGCCGCGGTCAGCCGCTGTTTCTGACCCTGCAGCGCAGCCACTGGTCGTTTAACGGCGATAACAATAAAGTCCCGGTCTGGGGCATCAACGGCATGTACCTCGGCCCCACGGTGCGCGTGTACAGCGGTGATGATGTCAAACTGATTTACAGCAACCGCCTCAATGAACCCGTTTCAATGACGGTCAGCGGCCTGCAGGTGCCGGGCGCACTGATGGGCGGCGCGCCGCGCATGATGTCAGCCGGGGTCGACTGGGCGCCGGTTTTACCGATTCGCCAGAGTGCCGCGACCTGTTGGTATCACGCCAACACGCCAAATCGCATGGCCCCGCACGTGTACAACGGCCTGGCGGGCATGTGGTTGATTGAGGATGACATCAGCAAGCAGCTACCTTTGCCGAAACACTATGGCGTGGATGATTTCCCCCTGATTATTCAGGATAAACGGCTGGATAACTTTGCCACGCCGGTTTATGACCCACCGGGCGACGGCGGTTTTCTCGGCGATACGCTGCTGGTTAACGGTGTGCGTAACCCTTTTGTCGAGGTATCACGTGGCTGGGTCCGTCTGCGGTTACTCAACGCCTCCAATGCGCGGCGTTATGAACTGAGCCTCAGTGACAACCGGCCCTTCACGGTGATTGCCAGCGATCAGGGCTTTCTGCCGTCACCCGTCGCCGTACAGCGCTTAACTCTGGCGCCGGGCGAACGGCGTGAAGTCTTAGTGGATATGTCGCAAGGGGATGAAGTCTCCATCACGGCAGGCACGGCGGCGGGCATTATGGATCGTTTGCGCGGTTTCTTTGAGCCCTCCACGATCCTGACCTCAACGCTGGTGCTGACGCTGCGGCCTACCGGCCTGCTGCCGCTGGTGACGGATAACCTGCCGATGCGTTTGCTGGCCGATCAGATTCTGGATGGCGCCTCGGTACGTACGCGTGAGTTCCGCATTGGCGACAGCCTGCCGGGCATCAATGGTGCCGTCTGGGATATGAACCGCATTGATTCTACCGCACAGCAGGGCACGTTCGAACGCTGGATTATTCGCGCCGATCGTCCGCAATCTTTCCACATCCAGGGCGTCATGTTCCTGATTAAGAGCGTAAACGGCGCTCAGCCCATGGGCGAAGATCGCGGCTGGAAGGACACGGTCTGGGTGGACGGAGACGTAGAGCTTCTGGTGAGCTTTACGCAAAGTTCTTCTGAGCATTTTCCGTTTGTCTATCACAGCCAGACGCTGGAACTGGCGGATCGCGGCACGGCAGGTCAGCTGCTGACGCAACCTACGCTGTCTTAGCGGCACTCGTGCTTCAACAGGGCAGGAGAGCCTCTCCTGCCCGTGCCCTTCGGAGATTAAAACCGAAGAAGCTGCAGCATCAGTTGGGGCATCTGGTTGGCCTGAGCCAGCATCGCTACGCCGGCCTGCTGTAAAATCTGCGCCTGTGACAGCGCCGATACTTCTGTCGCGTAATCAACATCCTCTATCCGGCTCCGTGCGGCAGTGAGGTTGGTTACCATGCTCCCCAGGTTGGTGATAGCTGACTGAAAGCGGTTCTGGTCTGCCCCCATCATGCTGCGTTGCGTGTCAACGAACTGAATCGCCCGGTCAATATCAGTCAGAGGCGAGTTCCCCGTCGCTGTCCCGTTCGCTCCGCCAGTCACTGCGCCTTTCAGAACGTCAAAACCCTCTGCGGCAACCGTACGTGCGGCCCCGTTAACGGTGTCACCTGATGTCATTTGCCGGACGTTGAGCGTGGTGCCGGTTGTTCCCGCTTTTAGCAGGTTGTACCGGTCACTCGAGTCAATATCGATGCTGATGGTTTCACCGTCTTCCGCACCGACCTGAAAGCGATACTCGGTCGCACCCGATCCGGTATTCAGCACCTTAATGCCATTGAAATCCGTTTGCGCCGTAATGCGGTTAATTTCCTCCATGCGCTGGTTCACTTCGGTCTGAATCGAGTCGATATCCGCAGCGGAGTTGCTTCCATTTTGTGCCTGTACCGTGAGGTCGCGTATACGTTGCAGGTTGTTGTTTATTTCATCGAGCGCGCCCTCAGCGGTTTGTGACAGCGAAATACCCTCACCGGCGTTTCGGGTGGCAACCGTCATTCCGTTGATCCTTGAGGTCAGACGGTTAGCTATCGCCATCCCGGCAGCATCATCTTTAGCGCTGTTAATGCGGAGTCCGGAAGAGAGGCGTTCAATGGCCGTCGACATCGCGTTTTGCGAAAGGAAAAGGTCATTCTGAACGATCAATGACAGGATATTGGTATTGATAACCGACATGACAGGCTCCTGGGTTGATAACGTTACGCTTTACTTCACTGCGCCTTAATGCCGCGATCCCTTGAACGGGGGCGGGCAGGCAGCAGAGCCAGGCTAAAAGATCATAACGTTAATCATTATCACCCCAGTTATCAGACCGGCACAGTCAGTCAGCCCGGCGGTGTGTTGCAAAGCGTGTCGCGCTAACAGGGAACGGGGCCACCAGCAGGCTAAGCCCGTTTTTAAACGGCACAGATAACCGTATTGCTGGCGGATAGGGCAAGGTTTTAGAGGGGGGATTTGACTTAACGAGGCGCAGGATGTGGCGATGTGCTGGCGAGCCGCTCATCTTGTGCCGGAGAAGACGAATGCGTCTGACGCAGGCTGATCATCAATGATGTCCTTTGACACAGATTTTAAAAAATCTTAAAACTCCCCGTTCCCGCGCAGCCATAAAAAAAAGCCTCCCCCAGCCGGGAGAGGCGATGCGTACCCACTCTCTTGTTAAGTCGAGGCAGGCGATGGTCAGCCGTTGAACGTATCCGGGTCAGGACCCAGGCGATTACCGCTGTCCAGCTTCGCAATCTCGCTCATTTCTGTCTTATCCAGACGGAAATCAAACACCTTGAAATTTTCTTCAATGCGCGCAGGCGTGACGGATTTAGGGATCACCACCAGGCCGCTGTCCAGGTGCCAGCGGATGACGATTTGCGCCGGGGTTTTACCGTATTTTTTCGCCAGCGATTTGATGATGTCCTGATCGAATACGCCTTCACCGCCCTGGGCCAGCGGACTCCAGGATTCAGTCTGAATCTGGTGCATGGCGTTCCAGGCATGGAGCGTGCGCTGTTGCAGCATGGGATGCAGCTCGATCTGGTTGATGACCGGAGTCACGCCCGTCTCTTCCAGCAGTCGCTTCAGGTGCGGCTGATTAAAGTTGCACACGCCGATGCTCTTCACCAGGCCCTGCTGCTGCAGTGCGATCATGTGTTTCCAGGCTTCAACGTAGTGATCATTCTCAGGACACGGCCAGTGCATCAGATAGAGGTCAACCTGATCCAGCTTGAGTTTTTCCAGGCTGGTTTCCAGCGCCTGCTGAACGTTTTGCTGGTCGCTGTTCCACAGCTTGGTCGTGACAAAGATATCGTCACGCGCGACCTCCGTTTCCTGTAGCGCCTGACCTATGGCTTCTTCATTTTTATACGCGGCGGCGGTATCAATTGAGCGATAGCCGACCTCCAGCGCTTTCAGCACGGCATGACGGGCATCTTCGACGCTGGCTTGCCACACGCCAAGTCCCAGTTGCGGCATCATGTTACCATCGTGCAGTTTGATAATGGGTTGGTCTGCCATAACATGCTCCTTACATTTGCAGTAAACCAGTGAATCCTCGCTGTGCTTAAGTCTAGCTAACAATTTTCAGGCTGCCTGTGAACCGCACAGGATAACCCTGCCTGATCCTGTAAACTTCTTGCCTGATTCTCCATTTTGCTGGCGAATTAACCAGGCGCGCGGCAAACTGCTGTTTTATTTTCTGGAGTGATTATGCCTCACGACGCATTGTGCCAACGTCTGGCTCAGCAGGTGGTCACGCTGATGACACATGGCCGTCACCAGCGCTGTCCGGTAGAAAACGTTTCTCTGATCTACGCCGATCAGTATCGTCCGCGCACGCCCATCATGTATCAGCCGGGCATCGTCATTCTGTTTCAGGGCGGTAAAACCGGCTATCTCGGCAGTACGGTTTTTCAGTACGACGCCACAAAATATTTAATGCTGACCGTGCCCTTGCCGGTCGAATGCGAAACCTGGGCCTCACCGGAGCAGCCGTTGGCCGGAATGTGTTTACGCGTGGACACGGCCAGTCTGCAGGATCTGCTGATGGATATAGGTGACGACGAAGGGTTTCAGCCACAGCCGCTCACCTCCGGTATTCACTCCGGCTGGTTAACCGAGCCCATGTTGTGTGCCGCAGAACGCCTGCTGGATGTGATGACGCAGCCGCGCGATGCGCGCGTGCTGGGGCCGCATATTGTGCGGGAGATTATTTATTACGTGCTGACCGGGCCGATAGGCGGCGCGCTGCTCTCGCTGGTGAGTCGGCAGACGCAGTTCAGCCAGATCGCCCGCGCGCTGCGCCGCATTGAGAATCACTATGCCGATAACCTCAGCGTGGATGCGCTGGCGGCGGAAGTGAACATGAGCGTGTCGGCGTTTCACCATAACTTTAAGGCCGTCACGCAGACGTCGCCGTTACAGTACCTTAAACGTTATCGTCTGCATCAGGCGCGGTTGCTAATGTTGCACGATGGCCTGAAAGCCAGCGTGGCGGCCGTGCGGGTTGGCTATGAAAGTCCGTCGCAATTTTCGCGTGAGTTTAAACGCTATTTTGGCGTGACGCCGGGAGAGGAAGTGAATCGGGTGCGCCAGACGGTGGCCGAACCGCCCGCCTGACGCAACCCGCTGTCAGGCGTGTTTCTGGCGACGTTTTTTCCAGATCACGATGACGCTGCCGACCAGGCCGACCACCAGTAACACCATCGGCAGTATCATCAGGATCGCCATGACCTGATCTTCATGACGTTTGATAAAGGGCACCTGGCTGATACCGTAACCCAGCGTGACCACGATGCCGACCCAGAGCAGGCCGCTGAGCCAGTTAAACAGCTGGAAACGGGCATTAGACAGTCCGGAAATGCCCGCCATGGTAGGCAACAGGGTACGAATAAACGCCAGGAAGCGGCCAACCAGAAGCGCCATCAGACCATGGCGGTTGAACATATTCCAGGCGCGTTGATGATATTGCGCCGGCAGCTGCATCAGCCAGCTCTTCACCAGCTTCGTGTTGCCCAGCCAGCGCCCCTGCAGATAACTCAGCCAGCAGCCCAGACTGGCGGCGACCGTGAGTATCACCAGCGTCGGGAAAAAGTCCATCACGCCTTTAGCCACCATGGCACCGGCCAGTAGCAAGAGGCTGTCGCCAGGCAAAAAAGAGGCAGGTAACAAACCATTTTCCAGGAATAGCGTCATAAACATTACGCTGTAAACGATCCAGACCACTTCTGGATTGGCCAGCGCGGCAAAGTCCTGATGCCAAAGCGCGTGCACAATCTCGTGTAAAACACCCATTAGCTATCCCATTACGTCAAAATGAAACTCAATTGTTCTGTTCAGACCTGGCTGACCTCTTACTTCCCACCACAGCATTGCGCGGTGAAGGGGTAAAATGTTGCGGTTCTTCTGCTGACTGAACACTTTTTTATAGATCGAATGTTAACAGCTAACCAGCCATGACCGGGTGTAATATCACGACGGTCGGCGCCTGGTTTATATCATGTTTACTATTTTAGCGCGTCAGGCGATCAAAGCCTGCCTCAAGATCGACCAGCAGGTCATCGACATGCTCAAGACCAATGTGGAGCCGTATCAGCGTCCCCTCAAAGTCAACGCCACCGGCCGGACGAATGGCCGCTAACTCTTCGGGCTGGTTGGCTAAAATCAGTGACTCATATCCGCCCCAGGAATAAGCCATGCTGAAGTGATGAAAATGGTCGAGATAATTCGCCAGCTGTTCACGGCTCAGTTTTTGCCGCAGCACGAATGAAAATAAACCGCTGCTGCCGGTGAAGTCACGCTGCCAGAATGCATGCCCGCGGCACGAGGGCAGCGCCGGATGGTTAACCCGCGCCACTTCAGGGCGCGCAGAAAGCCACTCTGCGACCTGCAGCGCACTCTCTTCATGCTGGCGCAGGCGCACGCCCAGCGTACGTAAGCCACGGCTTGCCATGTAAGCCGTATCGGCATCCACCATCTGGCCCATCAGGTAGCTGTTTTCGCGCAGTTGGTCCCAGCAGCGGGCGTTGGCGACAGCGGTGCCAATCATGGCGTCACTGTGGCCGATCAGGTATTTCGTTCCAGCCTGAATAGAAATATCCACGCCCAGGGCCAGCGGGCTGAACAGCACGCCTGCCGCCCAGGTGTTGTCGATCATAATGATGGCGTCTGGCGCTTTAGCGCGTATCGCCGCAACGATAGCCGGCACGTCCTGCACTTCCATGGTGATGGAGGCAGGAGATTCCAGGAAAACCACGCGGGTGTTAGGCTGAACCAGCGCGGCGATGTCGTGACCAATACAGTGATCAAACCAGGTGGTCGAGACCTGGAGCTTGCTGAGTATTTTTGTGCAGAAGTCCTGAGTCGGTTCGTAAACGGCGCCGCTCATTAAAATGTGGTCGCCCGCTTCGACAAACGCGAGGATGGCATTGGAGACGGCTGCCGCGCCGCAAGGATAGAGAACACAGCCCGCGCCGCCTTCCAGCTCCGTCATGGCATCCTGCAAGGCGAAATGCGTCAGGGTGCCGCGACGGCCGTAAAACAGTTCGCCTTTCGCGCGTCCTGCGGTGGCCCGTTTTTTCTCTGCAACGCTATCGAAAACCAGTGAAGAGGCTCGCTGAATGACCGCATTCACCGAGCCTTGGGTATAACGCTTGTTGCGTCCAGCGCTGACGAGGGTGGTATCAATTTTTTTCGTGGTCATAACTCTCTACTTTGCCGCTTGCAACTCAGCCTTCACGTTACCACGAATTTTGCAGCGACGTTGAGGGGCAAAACAGATTATTGACGCAGCAGCAGGGAGATTTCACGGGCCGCTTCCTGCAGCAGCGGCAAATGGTGCTGGCGCAGCGTATCGGCAGAAACCTGCCCGGCATGCACGCCCACGTTGAGCGCGGCCACTATTCGGCCCCCCGGCGCGCTGAGCGGCACGGCGAGAGATCGCAGCCCGATTTCCAGTTCCTGATCGTTAATGGCGTAGCCCTGCTGCCTGACGCGCGCCAGTTCTTCACGCAGCGCGCTGCTGCTTACCAGCGTATGACTGGTGTAACGCAGCTGGGTCAAGCGCGCCAGGTAATCGTTAAGCGGTTCACTGGCCAGGCCGCTTAACAGCACTCTTCCCATGGAGGTGGTGCTGGCAGGCAGGCGGCTGCCGATGTGCAGGTCAATCGTCATAATGCGCGATGCCGACGCACGGGCGATGTAGAGAATGTCGTCCCCGTCCAGTACCGCCATCGAACAGGACTCGTTCAGCGTCTGGCTGAGCTGACGCAAAACCGGCTGCGAGGCGCTGGCAAGTGGCGTTGCGCCTAACCAGTTGTGGCCGAGAGAGAGCACGCGCGGACGCAGTTCAAAGTTTTTGCCATCCTCCGCATACACAAACCCCAGCTTGCTCAGCGTATACAGACAGCGCCGCACGGCCGCACGGGGAATGCCCGTACGCTGACTGATTTGCGACACGGACATCAGGCGGCGCTGTGGCGTAAACGCCTGTAGCACTTCCAGTCCCCGCGCCAGGGAGGCCATAAAATTGGGATCGCCTTTCCAGGGATCGCTGTTACCGCGCAGTCGTTGTTGTTCATCCGTCATGGTTTTCTCCTGTCAGTGGCTTGATGCGCGCACGCCTGTGTGCGCGATCACAATGTCCTGTTTTATCCCGTCAATGACCGATAATCGCACACTATTTCGATTATCGGTATTGTTTGCTGTCACAGAGCGATCTACTTTTTGGCTATTCACGACAAGCCGGCCTGTGCCGGGCGAAAGGAAGAGCAGATGATCGATAAAAGTGTGGCAACGCTGGCAGAGGCCGTTGCGGTGATACCGGACGGGGCCAGCATCATGATTGGCGGATTTGGACCCGCAGGCCAGCCCCTGGAGCTGATTGATGCGCTGATTGACCATGGCGTGCGTGGGCTGACGGTGATCAGCAACAACGCGGGCAACGGCGAAAGTGGCCTGGCCGCGCTGCTGAAGGCCGGCTGTGTTGAGAAGATGATTTGCTCTTTTCCCCGCCAGGTCGATTCCTGGGTGTTCGACGAACGCTATCGCCGGGGAGAAATTGCACTGGAGCTGGTGCCGCAGGGCAACCTTGCCGCCAGAATGCAGGCGGCAGGGAGCGGGCTGGGGGGGATTTTCACGCCAACCGCCTTTGGTACACCGCTGGCGGAGGGCAAAGAAACCCGTGAAATCGACGGTCGTCATTACGTATTTGAAAAGCCGCTCAAGGCTGATTTTGCCCTGATCAAAGCGCATCAGGGCGACCGCTGGGGCAACCTTGTTTACCGCAAAGCGGCACGAAATTTTGGTCCGGTGATGGCGATGGCCGCTACGACCACGATTGCGCAGGTGGCAGAACTGGTGCCGCTCGGCCAGCTCGATCCTGAAAACGTCGTCACGCCGGGCATTTTTGTGCAGCGGCTGGTGGCCGTGGCTAATCCCGTAACCCTGACCCTTTCCGCCTGAGGAGTAGGCTATGCAAAAACTCACCCGAGACCAACTTGCACAGCGCGTGGCGCGCGATATTCCTGAGGGCGCCTACGTCAATCTGGGCATCGGCCTGCCCACCCGCATTGCCAACTATCTGCCTGCAGATAAAGAGATCTTCCTGCACAGCGAGAATGGGCTCCTCGGCATGGGGCCCGCTCCCGTCGCCGGAGAGGAGGATCCTGAGCTGATCAATGCCGGGAAAGAGCAGGTAACGCTGCTGCCTGGCGGCTGTTTTTTCCACCACGGCGACTCGTTTGCCATGATGCGCGGCGGGCATCTGGATATCTGCGTGATGGGGGCTTATCAGGTGTCTGTCGGCGGCGATCTGGCTAACTGGAGCACCGGCGCGCAGGACGCGATTCCTGCCGTAGGCGGGGCGATGGATCTCGCCATCGGCGCGCGCAAAGTCTATGTGATGATGGATTACCTGACCAAAAAAGGGGAGTGCAAGCTGGTCAAACAGTGCAGCTATCCGCTTACCGGTCTGGGCTGCGTCAGTCGCCTCTATACCGATATGGCCGTGATCGATATTACCCCACAGGGCCCGCTGGTGGTGGAGTGCTGCCCCGGGCTGAGTTTTGATGCGCTGCAGGCGTTAACGCCGGTGCGTTTATTGCAACCTGAACTGGCTACCGCCTGAGGAGAAGCTGATGCAACAGGCGTTTATCTGCGATGCACTCCGTACGCCCTTTGGCCGTTACGCGGGCGCGCTTGCCAGCCTGCGTGCTGACGATCTGGCTGCTTTACCCTTAGCGGCGCTGTTAGCCCGCCAGCCGGCTTCGGTGGCGCAGGCTATTGACGATGTGATTTACGGCTGCGCAAATCAGGCGGGAGAAGACAACCGTAACGTGGCGCGCATGGCGCTGTTACTGGCCGGGCTGCCGTCCAGCGTGCCGGGCACCACGCTCAACCGTTTGTGCGGCTCGGGGCTGGATGCCATCGGCACGGCGGCCCGGGCGATCAAATGCGGTGAGGCCGAAATAATGATAGCGGGCGGCGTGGAGAGCATGTCGCGCGCGCCCTTTGTGACCGGCAAAGCAGACAGCGCGTTTAGCCGTTCCCTGAAAATGGAAGACACGACGATGGGATGGCGCTTCATCAACCCGCAGATGCGCGCTCGCTTTGGTGTCGAAACCATGCCGGAAACGGCAGAAAACGTAGCGCGTGATTTCGCTATCAGCCGCGCCGATCAGGATGCTTTTGCCCTACGTAGTCAGTTGCGTACCGCCCGGGCGCAGGAAATGGGGCTGTTTAGTGACGAACTGATGGCGGTGAGCATCCCGCAGCGCAAAGGCGAAGCCCTGAACGTCACCTGTGACGAGCATCCGCGCAGCACCTCGCTCGCGGCGCTGGCAGGCCTGAAAGGCGTGGTAAGCCCGGACGGCAGCGTGACGGCGGGTAACGCATCGGGCATTAACGATGGGGCCTGCGCCTTGCTGCTGGCAAGCGAGCGCGCGGCGGCAGAACATGGACTGACACCGCTGGTGCGGATTGTGGCGATGGCGGCCTGTGGCGTGGAGCCGCGTATTATGGGCTATGGTCCGGTGCCTGCCGTGCGTAAAGTGCTGGCTCAGAGTGGCCTGACGCTGGCGCAAATGGACGTGATCGAATTAAATGAGGCTTTCGCTGCCCAGGCGCTGGCGGTGACGCGCGCACTGGGACTGGCCGATGATGCTGCCCATGTGAATCCCAACGGCGGCGCGATTGCGCTGGGACATCCGCTGGGCGCGTCAGGCGGCAGGCTGGCCATGACCGCAGCGTATCAGCTGCGGCGCACGGGCGGCCGTTACGCGCTGTGCACCATGTGCGTGGGCGTGGGGCAAGGCATCGCACTCATTCTGGAACGGGTATAACCAATGTCTCTTTACCGCGCCATGTTTATGGCCTCTCCCCTTGACGACTGCTTTAGCGATACGGCGTTGTTACAGGGAATGCTGGATTTCGAAGCCGGGCTGGCACAGGCGCTGGCCACGGCAGGCGTGATCGATCACGCCGCCGCTCACTGTATTCAGGCCTGTTGCCAGGCGCAGGCGATCGATACGGCGGCGCTGACGCAGGCGGCGGGCCTGGCGGGCAACCTGGCGATTCCGCTGGTTAAACAGCTCACTGCCGTGGTTGCGGCGACGTCGCCCGAGGCCGCGCGCTATGTGCACTGGGGCGCAACCAGTCAGGATGCCATCGACAGCGGACTGATGCTGCAACTGCGCACTGCGCTTAACGACACGGCTTCGCTGCTGGATCGGCTGATTGCCGCCCTGACGATTCAGTGCGAGCGGCACAGCACGACGCTGATGGTCGGCCGGACCTGGCTGCAGCACGCGCTGCCGGTGACGTTAGGCCTGAAGCTGGCGGGCACGCTGGATGCGCTGGTGCGTTTTCGTGCGCGACTGACGGCCATGCGACCGCGGGTGCTGGCGCTGCAGTTTGGCGGGGCGGCGGGCACGCTGGCGTCCCTGGGGGAAAAGGGCGAACGCGTCGAGCAGGCGTTGTCTGATGTGCTGGCGCTGCCGCGAAGCGCTACGCCCTGGCATGCACAGCGCGACAGAATCACCGAGCTGGCGGGCTGGTATGCCGGTCTTACCGGTACGCTGGGCAAGCTGGCCCGGGACATGTCGCTTCTGATGCAGAGCGAAGTCGGCGAAGTCAGTGAACCCCTGGCGCCGGGGCGCGGGGGATCTTCTACCATGCCGCACAAACGGAATCCGGTACTCTGCGCGGCGATTCTCAGCGCGGCCAACCGGGTGCCGGCCCTGATGTCAGGTCTGTATGCCGGTCAGGTTCAGGAGCACGAGCGTGCGCTGGGCGGCTGGCAGGCCGAGTGGCAGAGCCTGCCGCAGCTGATTATGCTCAGCGGCGCGGCGCTGGTGCACAGCACAGAACTGATCGACGGACTGGAAGTCCATGAAGAAGCCATGCAACGCAATCTCGGCCTGACACAGGGGCTCATCATGGCGGAAGCGGTCACGCTGGCGCTGGCAGACGCGCTGGGACGGCAGCAGGCCCATCATCATATTGAACAGTGCTGCCGTCGGGCGCTGGCGACGCAGCAGCGTTTGCTGACCGTCCTGTGCGCGGATGAAACCGTTGCCGCGCACCTGGGTCGGCCCGAACTGGAGAGGCTGCTCGATCCGGCGAACGCCACGGGCAGCGCGTCACGCTTTATTCACCAGGTTTTAGCGGCTGCGAGGGCCACATGATGCTGCATTACGTACTTGAGGGGCCAGACGATGCCCCGGTGATTTTATTCAGTAACTCCTTAGGCACAACGTCCGAGATGTGGCAGCCGCAGCGTGATGCGCTGATAGGGACGTATCGCCTTTTGCGTTACGACGTTCCCGGCCACGGTGCTTCGGCACCGAACGGACAAACCCGCTCGCTGGAACAGCTGGGGATGGCGGTCCTGTCGCTGCTGGACCAACTGGGCATCGACAGGGTGCACTTCTGCGGCATTTCAATGGGCGGGCTGACCGGACTCTGGCTGGCGCGTTTTCATCCGCAACGCCTGATCACGCTCACGATCGCCAACAGCGCGGCAAAGATCGGCGAGTCGGCCGCCTGGCGAGAGCGGGCCGCGCAGGCTCGTCAGTTCGGCATGGCCGCCATTGCAGAGGGCGCGGCGGCACGCTGGTTTACCCCGGCCTTCTGTGAACGTGCGCCTGCGACGGTAAACCATCTGGTATCCCAGCTCAGCGCCTGTGACGCCGACAGCTACGCTGACTGTTGTGAAGCCCTGGCGACAGCCGATTTGCGCCACGAACTGGCGGCGATTTCATTACCCGTGCTGGTGATTGCCGGGCGTGACGACAGGGTTACGACCCTGGCCGATGCAGACAGCATGGCTGAACAGATCCCAGGCGCGCAGCGTGTCGTGCTGCCCGCCTCGCACTTGTCCAGCGTCGAGGTCTGGCTGGCGTTTAACCGCGCGCTGCAGCCTTTTATTGACGCACAGCTGACCCAGCAGCAGCGCTACCAGCAGGGCATGACCGTACGCCGGGCGGTGCTCGGCGACGCCCACGTTGAGCGTACGCTCGAAAACCTGTCGCCGCTGAATGACGAATTCCAGAACTTTATCAGCCGCTACGCCTGGGGCGAGATCTGGACCCGTCCCGGCCTGACTCGCCACACGCGCAGCCTGATCACCATCGGCATGCTGATTGCGCTCAACCGCGAAGCGGAGCTGAAGATGCACCTGCGGGCCGCGTTCAATAACGGCGTCAGCCGGGATGAAATCAAAGAGTTGCTGATGCACGCTGCGCTCTACTGCGGCCTGCCAGCATCCAACGCCGCGTTCCATCTGGCGCAGAGCGTTTTCGATGAGCAGGACAGCGCCCAGTAAACTGCGCTGTCAGACAGGCACGTCCAGCACCCGTTGCCGCAAGGCCGCCACCAGCTGCAGCTGCTCGGGTGGTGGCGCGTGCTGCTGGCGGGTCAGGATGCCGACCGCCTCAGCCATCCCCTGGCTGGGAAGCGGCAACGTGCGTAGCTGGTTGCTGGTCAGGTCGTCGCGCACCGCGCCGTAGGGCACCAGCCAGACGTAGCCGTGACTCAGCGTCAGACGGCGCGCCAGCGTGGTTGACAGGGTTTCCACTGCGCCATCCGGTAATCTCAGGCCATGGCTTGTCATCAGCGATTCGGCATTCTGGCGCGGCACCGTGCCGCGTGGAGACAGGATCAGCGGCCAGCTCAGGGCTTCAGCCAGCGTTACGCCAGCATGCAGCAGAGGATGATGTGGGGCCACAACCAGACGCAGGGTTTCCAGATACAGCAGCTCGAAGTTCAGGCCATCCATCAATACGGGTTCGGCCATGCGCCCAATCCCCAGCGCCATCTGCCCTGATTTTATCCCCATCAGCAACGCATCATTCGCCAGCGTGCTGACCTGAATGCGCCAGCCCGGATAGTGCTGCTGCAGGCCAGCTAGTACCGGCGCCACCACGCTGACAATGGCGGTAGGCAGTGCGCCAATGTGCATCGGTCCGGGCTGCGGCGCACTGCCGGGACGCATCACCTGGTCCACAATATTCAGCGCATCAAGAATACGGATGGCATCGTGCAGGAATCGCGTGCCGCTGGCGGTGAGTTCCGTCCCCTGGCGGCTGCGCAGCAACAGCGGCTCACCGGCAAGGTATTCGAGTTCGTTGAGGGTCTTGGACAGGGCGGGCTGGGTAATCCCCAGATGGAGCGCGGCGCGCCCCAGCGTCCCCTGCTGTGCAGTGGCCACAAAAGCGTGAAGATGGCGCACGCGCACGCGCTGACTAAACCGGGAAACCCTATCCATGACTCATGTTATGAATTTGCCGCCGAAGCGGCAAGGACATTGTCGTGGGCAGATTAAGGTTCAGACATCAAAGAACACGGTTTCGTTTTCACCCTGCAGCCAGATATCGAACCGGTAGACCGTCTCGTCGCCGCGCTGTTCACGCCGCGCCAGCAAGGTGCGACGTCGCTTCTCCCATTCGATCACATTCAGCACCGGATCGGCGTCATTTGCCGCCTGTTCATCGGCGAAGTAGAGCCGGGTGTTCAGTCCGATGTTAATGCCGCGCGCCACAATCCACAGGTTAAGATGCGGCGCCATGGGGCGACCGTCGCGCCCGGTCACGCTACCGGGTTTGATCGTTTTGATACGCCAGATCCCGCTGTCGAAGTCGGAGCAGGTCCGTCCCCAGCCACGAAACGCCGGGTCCAGCGGCTTATCGTGCTGCCGATCGGCGGGATGGTTGTAACGCCCTTCGGCATTCGCCTGCCACACTTCAATCAGCACGTCGCGCACCGGCGTGCCGGAACCGTCGTAAACGCAGCCTTCTACCACAATGCGCTCGCCGCGCGTTTCCGGCTGGGTCAGCACCTCACTGAAGTTGTTTTCAAAAATGTCGAAGCCCGCCGCATGGGGCGCCAGACCAATGTGCACATAAGGTCCGGCGGTTTGTGACGCCGTTTCGGCAAGATAGCGTTTCATGATGCCGCCCCCTGAGTGCGGTTTTCGAACCAGGTTGCGCGGTGCCCGCGCAGGACCAGGTCAAAGCGGTAGGCCAGGCAGTCCAGTGGCACGGCAGAGTGGGTATCCAGCTCGGCAATCAGCGTGCGCACGGCCGCTTCGCTGCCGACTGACTGAACAATGGGACAGCGGCCGATCAGCGGATCGCCCTCGAAATACATCTGGGTAATCAGGCGCTGGGCAAAGGCTTCGCCAGAGAGTGAGAAATGAATATGCGCCGGACGCCAGTCACTCACCTGATTCCGCCACGGGTAGGGACCGGGCTTAATGGTGCGGAAGCAGTAGTAGCCGTTATCGTCGGTCAGCATGCGACCGCACCCGCCAAAATTTGGATCGATGGGCGCAAGATACTGATCTTTTTTGTGACGATAGCGCCCCCCGGCATTGGCCTGCCATACCTCAACCAGCGCGTTGCGCACCGGCTGACCAAATGCATCCCGCACGTAGCCATGCACAATAATCCGTTCGCCGATGGGTAAACCCTCTTTGGCGTAATTGAGGATAAGGTCACTGTCTCGTGGTCCGAGCTCCTGCTGGGTGAACACCGGTGCCGTGATTTCGGATAGCGAATTCTGCAAAGAAATCAGCGCGTTGCGTGGCGAGCGCAGCAGACTTGTTTTATACAAAGGCGCAAGCGCCGGTGGGTGATCACGATAGTCACGATGAACCAGTTCGCGGGCGGGCCAGTCATTTTTCATCCAGGCATCCTTATTATTTTCGGTACAGAGCGGGAAGTGTAGGAAGTGCAACTTGTAAAAGAAAAGTGAAAAATCGTCGGCTTTGTCATAACCAAAAATCATGACCAGTTACACATTGACGAAATGTTCCAACTGGTTCATAACAATTGCCAATCTCCGTTAGCAGAATGCCTCGCTGCTGACCGGCTGCTTTAAGGTCACCCCGTGACCGCTTATCAGGAGGCAACAATGAAACGTTCTGTCGCTACGGTCTCGGTATCGGGCACGCTGCCGGAAAAACTGCGAGCAATTGCCGCCGCAGGCTTCGATGGCGTTGAAATTTTCGATAACGATCTGGTCTATTATCCCGGCTCACCCGTGGAAATCCGCCAGCTGTGTGAAGCGCTCGGGCTGGAAATCTTGCTGTTTCAACCTTTCCGCGACTTCGAAGGCGGCCCCCGTGACAGGCTGGCGCAAAACCTGGCGCGCGCGGCGCGCAAGTTTGAGGTCATGCAACAGTTGGGCTGTCAGCGGATGCTGGTCTGCAGCAATGTCTCACCCGACTGCAGTGACGACTTCGCCACACAGGTCAGCGATCTCACCGCTCTGGCAGAGCTGGCGGCTGAGCACGGTATTACTCTCGGTTATGAGGCGCTGGCCTGGGGACGACACGTCAGCCTGTGGCGCGACGCCTGGGCCCGCGTCAAGGCCGTCAACCATCCCGCGCTGGGGATCGTGCTCGACAGTTTTCATATTCTGTCGCGCGGCGACAGCCTGGACGGGCTGGAAGCGGTCCCGACGGAGAAAATTGTGTTCGTACAGCTGGCGGATGCACCGCTGCTAAAAATGGATGTGCTGTCGTGGAGTCGCCACTTCCGCTGTTTTCCCGGCCAGGGCGAATTTAATCTGACTCAGTTTATGACGCAACTGTCGGCGCATGGCTACCGGGATGCCTGGTCGCTGGAAATTTTCAACGATGGATTCCGCGCCTCGCCGGTGGTGCCTACCGCGCAGGATGGTTACCGATCGCTGCTGTGGCTGGAGGAGCAAACCCGTGACTGGCTGGTCGGACAGCCGCTGCTGCCGAGCGCGCTGGCCTCCCTGGCCGGGGAAGGGCTGTTCCACTCTGCGCCCCAGCCGCCGCTGTTGTCGCTGGAGTTCATTGAGTTTGCCGTCAGCCACAACGACGCTTTGGCACTCGGACAGTGGCTGACGCAGCTTGGCCTGGTTCATGCGGGCGATCATCGCTCCAAGCAGGTGTCGCTGTATCGTAACGGCAAGGTGCATGTGATTCTGAATGCGCAGCCGGAGAGCCAGGCCAGCGGGTATTATCATCAGCACGGTATTTCGCTGTGTGCGGTGGCCTGGCGGGTTCGCGGGGTCGATAAGCTGATCGCGCGCGCGCAGGATTACGGTTACGCCATCTGGCAGGGGGAAACCGGCCCCAATGAACGCCAGATCCCGGCGTTATGTGCGCCTGACGGCAGCCTGATTTATCTGGTGGAAGATGAGCCTGCCGGTCAGGACGGCTACCACAGCGACTTCCACTTAACGCACCGCGCCGCGCCCCAGCCTGCGATGCAGACCATCGACCATCTGGCGATTGCCCTGCCGGATGATACGCGCGATAACTGGATTATGTTCCTGCGTAGCGTGCCGGGTTTTGTGCAGGATACCGAGTGGGAACTGCCCGATCCGCTGGGGCTGGTACGTAGCCGCGTGTTGCGAAGCCCCAACGATGCGATTCGCCTGCCGCTAAACATGTCTGTCAGTCGGGAAACCCAGATAGCCCGCGCTTTAACGACCTATCAGGGCGCAGGTTTGCAGCACGTCGCCTTTGGCTGTGACGATCTGTTCAGTGCGGTAAAGGCCGCGCGCGAACGTGGGCTGAAAACCTTGCACATTCCCGATAACTATTATCAGGACCTGATGGCGCGTTTCGATCTCGACGCCGATTTTCTGGCGCAGCTGCAGCGTTACGATGTGCTGTACGATCGGGACGAACAGGGCGGGGAGCTGCTGCACGTCTATACGCTTCCCTATGAAAAGGGCCGCTTCTTCTTTGAGCTGCTGGAACGACGTGGCGGCTATCGTGGCTTTGGCGCGGCCAATGCTCCCGTGCGGCTGACCGCCATGCGGTAAGACGTTAATGGGCCAGTTTCGCTGGCCCGCTATCCTGCTCAGACCGCTTTTCTGCCTGTTCTCGCCCGCTCAAATCCGCCCGATCCCGCTCACAATCCTTTGCCGATAACGGAACCCATGCTGCCAGAAAAATTGTCTTTTTTAACAATCTATTAACGCAGGGTTGGCGTTTAATTCGCGCATAATCGTGCGATAAACGCACAAAATTTCGATTATCGCCGTTTAACGCATTACAGCGCCTGCATATAGTAACCCCACATTACCTATTTCACCGGAGAGTCACCGTGGCGGAAAGCAAAGCAATTGATGTTCGGGCGTTAATCGACAGCCGCCCGCTGGGGATGTGGCAAAAAATGGTGGTGCTGTTTGGCTTCTGCATCATCGCTCTCGATGGGTTTGATATTGCCATCATGGGGTTCATTGCACCTGAACTGAAAGCGGACTGGGGCATCACCAATCGCGAACTGGGGCTGATCATCAGCGCTGCCCTGGTGGGGCTGGCGCTGGGCGCAATGCTCTCCGGCCCGCTGTCAGACAGGCTGGGTCGCAAAGTCGTGATTATTAACAGCGTGTTCTTT
Source organism: Pantoea sp. Ae19-2 (assembly GCF_059801205.1). NCBI lineage: Bacteria > Pseudomonadati > Pseudomonadota > Gammaproteobacteria > Enterobacterales > Erwiniaceae > Pantoea > Pantoea sp. Ae19-2. The sequence goes on from NZ_JBCHWE010000001.1 coordinate 64,283, forward strand.
TTTGGCGCCTGGACGCTGATAACCGCCTTTTCGCAAAATATGGAACAGATGATCCTGTTCCGTTTTCTGACCGGTCTGGGGTTAGGCGCGGCGATGCCCAACGTGGGCACGCTGGTGGCCGAGTTTGCTCCTGCCAGACGACGGGCATTCCTTATCACCGTGGTGTTTTGTGGCTTCACGTTTGGCGCAGCGCTGGGTGGCTTTGCCGCCTCCTGGCTGATGCCGCACTTCGGCTGGCATTCTGTCCTGATGCTGGGCGGGATCCTGCCAATGCTGTTCGTGCCGTTACTGCTCTGGGCGCTGCCGGAATCGGTGTGCTTTTTAGTGGTAAGGCGTGCCGCCAGCAAAAAAATTCACCGTATTCTGGCTAAGCTGGCACCGGATCTGGATCTGCAGCAGTGCAGCGTCGAACTGCCGCCGGTCAGCAAGGCCAGGGCGCAGCCGGTAAAAGTCGTACTTAACGACCAGTACCGGTTTGGCAGCCTGATGCTGTGGGGCGCCTATTTTACCGCACTGTTTTTATTCTATACCCTGGGCAGCTGGCTCCCCATGCTGATCAAGGATAACGGTTTTGACGTGGTGCAGGCCGCCATTATCACGGCTCTGTTCCAGGCGGGCGGAACCTGCGGTTCGCTGTTTTCGGGCTGGCTGATGGACAGGATTGAATCGCACCGGGCGCTGTCGATGATTTACGGCGCGGGCGCGCTGTTCACGGTGGGGATGGGATTTTCGCTGGCGCACCCGGTGCTGCTGGGCGGTTGCGCCATGATGATCGGCTTCTGCATCGGTGGCGCTAACACGGGAATGAATGCGCTTTCGGCCAGCTTTTATCCCACCGAGGCGCGTGCAACGGGCTCCAGCTGGATGCACGGCGTAGGGCGCATTGGGGCCATTCTCAGCGCGCTGGTGGGGGCAGAGATGCTGGCGCTGGGCTGGGGGTTCGCCACTATTTTCGCCGTGCTGGCCATCCCGGCCCTGTTAACGGTGGCGATGATAACGGCCAAGGGGCGCAGTCAGCAGCGCCAGGCGGGCGAAAGAAGCACGCCTTCCCGCTGGGGGATAAGCCCTGGCGATATCCGCTAATCACCCGCCACTGGGCCAGGCTTTGTGGACGTGTCGCCTGCTCAGGGCTGACAGCCCGGGGATGCCGCCAGCGGGTTCTGCGGCGGCGTGATCAACGCAGGAGCGGCGTTGTAGCGCGGAGTGGTACAGGGCGGTAACGATTGCGCCTGCGGCGACCTGAGCAAGGCATCCGGTGAAAACAGAGAGGGCTCTGCCGGGCTGACATGGATGGCTGAGTCCGATTCGGGAGCCGCACGGAACGGCGGGCGCACGTTGCGCCTTCGCGTTTTATCCGACTGATGACCGTAGTGAAAACGCTTTAGTCTGCCCGGCGGTGCCGCATTGCGTGAGGCGTGGATAAAACGAATCAGGGCCACGCTGCGCAACTGGCGACTGAAACACTTCACGATGCCGGATGAGGGTTTATCTGACTCATAACAGCGCCTGAAAAAGTGCAGGGTGATCAGCGTGTTGGTCGCCGCATAACAGGCACCAGAGCAGGATGAAATCATGTTTGAACCCGGCAGCAGTAGCGACACAAATAACAGGCAGCGGGATAGCCACAGCAGCATCGTCCGGTCTGGCGTCGTGATGGGAAGCGGTGACGAGCCGTCTGCAGAACGGGCGGGCGCAGTAAGCGGCCCTGTGGCGTCAGCGCGATGGCCGTCAGGACCAGGCAATATCGAAGCGTGCGCTGCGCGTGATGCGTGATCTTGCGCGCGTGCACGGTTAAAGCCTATACGGCGATCCCGTAATAAGCGCTGCTGTCGTTTCCGACGTAAAAGTGACGTTAGGCTGGTTATGATTGTGTTGCTCATAGGCTGTTTATCGTTATGTTTGCGCACCCACCGTTCGCAGAGGCTAACCGCTGCGCCCGAAAGCGATTTTTCACATACTCGCTTCTCTGACAATCAAAATGCCGATTTATGCCGACTCTCGTGTAATTAATTGGCCCGATAATAAAATACGCTGCCTTGGGCGCTCAGGGTCTTGTAGCTGACGCAGGATAAGCTCAGCCGCCTGGCGGCCGGTTTCTTCACTGGCGGAGGAAACATAGGTAAAAGAGGGCGAGGTGAGGTTCACGTGCAGCATGTCCTCAAAGCCCATCAGAGCGACCTGTTGGGTCAGAAACACGTCTTTACCCACGGTGCGACCGGTGTGATGAATACCGGACATCGCCCCGATTATCGCATCCGGAGAGTGACAGAGCAGCGCGGTAATGGTGTTGTTTTGCTCCAGTAACTGACGCGTGGCAAAGGCGGCTGAGTGGGTATCGTCACGGCAGGATGGCGTAAATCCTTCCCTTACGGCCAGCCCGTGTTGAGTCAGGGCGCTGCGAAACCCCAGTAAGCGCTGCTGACGGATCAGGTCCCCTTCAATTCCCCCAATATAGGCAATATTGCGGTGACCGCGTTCAATCAGATAGCGGGTCGCCAGGTGGGCGGCCTGGTGGTTGTCACGCATGACCAGATTACACTTCTCCGCCAGCAGCGACTGGGACACCACCACCAGGGGTAAAGGGCAGTGGAGAAGCTGCGACGGCAGGCTGGCATTTCGCCTGTCTGACGCCAGACAGACAACGCCAGCGACGCCCTGCTGTTTAAAGGAGAGCAGGCAGCGCGTCAGCGATTCGCCGTCGTCAGTGGGCTGCCCCAAAAACACCATATAGCCCTGCTTTTCCAGCTGCTGCACAAGGCTTGCCATAACCTTCACGGAGAAACTGTCGCTGAAATCACGCAGAATCAGACCGATAAGGTTAGAGGTGCTGGCGCGCAGGTTGGCGGCTGCCACATTCTGAACGTAGTCGAGCGCATCAATGGCGGCGTGAACTTTCCTGATGGTGGCATCGGATATTTTTCCTTTTTGACGCAGCACCAACGAGACGGTCGAAACCGACACGCCGGCGTGTTTAGCCACATCAGTAATGCTGACTCTCTTCAAACCTGCTCCCTGAAATTCACCTGCTCAGCCTGCTATCGCCTTGCCCGCCATCGTCAGAAAGCCAGGCCTGCATCAGCCTGTCATCCCGGACAGCGTCTGGGCAATAAATTGCGCTCTGGCGCCAAAAATAATTTGTATACCGTTATCGCCGACAAAAACCACGCCGCGTGCGCCAAGATTATTCAGCCCTTCACGGTCAACGTCATGGCTGTTGACGACTTCAAGCCGTAAGCGCGTGATACAGGCGCCCACCGAGCGGATGTTTTTCTCACCTCCCAGCAGGACGATGATTTCGCTAGCCAGCTCTGCATCGGTTTTGTCATCGGTCGTCGCCGTGACGTCCGTTCGTCCCGGTGTTTTTACATTAAACCGACGAATAACGAAGCGGAAGGTGAAATAGTAAATCAATGCCATCGGTACGCCCACGATAACCGCGCTGAGATAGTGAGTCTGGTAACCGTTGAGCGAGGGCACAATGCCAAAGCTAATGTAGTCAATCAATCCGGCGGAAAAAGATTTAGCGATATGGGCATGCAGTAAATACATGGTCATATAGGCCAGGCCCGCCATGATGGCATTAAAGATATAAAGCAGGGGTGCGACAAAGATAAAGGTAAACTCCACTGGCTCGGTGATGCCGGTCAAAAAGCAGGTCAACGCCGCTGAAAACAGGATACCGAACGCGATCTTTTTATTCCTGGTATGGGCTTCGTGGTACATCGCCAGACAGGCGGCAGGCAGGGCGAAAAGCATAAGCGGATACTCACCTTGCATAAACTTGCCCGCATTTTGGTAGCCGTTGCTGCTAAAGGATTTCACGCCTTCCTCCAGCATTTTGAACCAGATGGTTTGATCGCCATGAATCACCTGGCCGGTTTTGGTGACGTAATCACCGAAGGAGTACCAGAACGAGGGATACCAGATGTGGTGCAGGCCAAGCGGGATCAGGGCGCGCTCCACCAGCCCAAAAATAAAGGTGGAGGCCGCCTGATTATCGCCGTTGACGATCACCGAAAGCGCATCGATGCCCGCCTGAATATGTTGCCAGACATAGGGCATCAGCAGGCCGAGCAGAAAGGATAAAAATGCCGTCGCAATGGCAACAAAACGCTTACCCGAGAAGAAACCCAGGAACTCAGGGAGCTGCAGGGTATGGAAGCGGTTGTAGCACCAGGCGGCGAGAATGCCGCAGATAAGGCCGCCGAATACGCCCATCTGTAGAGTCGGAATGCCGACGACCATGGCATATTTTCCTCCCTGGGCCGCCATTTCCGGAGTGATATGCAGCATGGTGCCAATGGTGATGTTGGTGACAAAGACGGAAACCGCGGCGGAAAGTGCGGCTATCCCGGATTCGGCGGCCAGTCCCACAGCCGAGCCAATCGCAAACAGCATCGGCAGGTTATCAAAAATCACCCCTCCGGCGTTCATCATCAGCGGTAACTCGAACTTATTACCAAATGCCAGGAGTAAGCCAGCGGCAGGCAGCAACGAAATAGGCAGCATGAGCGCCCGACCAATCATTGATAACTTCGATAACGATTTAACCAAACCTGATAGCAGTGTCATACCGAGTTTTCCCGATGTTGCGCCCCTATTGGCGTTTTTATTGTAAGTAGAACGTTTTAGTAGAACGTTCTACTTATCCTGCTGTAGGCGGTTTTTAGCTGCAACATAATTTTCACATTCATCGAAACGAAAAAGTTATTTTATGAGAGCGATCGCTAATTAACCGTTTTGGGGCAGGATGCCGCCAACAGGGGCGAAACGATCAACGCCAGGCATCCCGACAGGATTGGACTAAAGAAACGGCAGGGCAGACGCGGCGTATTCAGGTGCTGGCTCACCGTCATCAGTGGCTGCAAGATTGTAAATACTAATGAGAACCACTATCAATTCGATTGTTTTTTGCTATCATCGGCACTTCATTCCGCACCCATGTAGTAGATGAAGTTGGAGAAGCAGCGTGGTAGCCAGTGACTTAATGCAAGCAGACCTTTCCGTATGGGGCATGTACCAGCATGCCGATATCGTGGTAAAGGTGGTCATGATTGGTCTGTTATTGGCCTCGGTCGTGACCTGGGCAATTTTCTTCGGTAAATATGCTGAGCTGAGCGCGGCCAAACGTCGCCTCAAGCGCGAGCAGCTGGCGTTAGGTGAAGCCCGCAACCTGAATGATGCCGCGCGCGCTGCCCAGCAGTTCAAAACCGCCAGCCACAGCGCGGTACTTCTTAACGATGCGCAAAATGAGCTGGAACTTTCTGCTGGCGTTGAAGATACCGCCGGGATCAAAGAGCGTACCGCTTTCCGTCTTGAACGTCGGGTGGCTGCCTTCTGCCGTCACGCAGGCCGCGGTAACGGTTTCCTGGCCACGATTGGTTCGGTCGCGCCGTTTGTCGGCCTGTTCGGAACCGTCTGGGGCATCATGAACAGCTTCATTGGTATCGCCAAAACGCAAACCACGAATCTTGCCGTGGTTGCCCCCGGCATTGCCGAAGCCTTGCTGGCTACCGCTATTGGCCTGGTCGCCGCCATTCCGGCCGTGGTGATCTACAACGTGTTTGCCCGCATGATCGCCAACTACAAAGCCTCGCTGGGCGATGTGGCCGCGCAAATCATGCTGCTGCAAAGCCGCGATATCGACCTGGGAAACCTGGCCCAGCCTGACGTTAACCGCCCGGCAGCCGCACAAAAACTGCGTCTGGGGTAAGCGTTATGGCGATGCGATTAAACGACCAGGCCGAAACAGATGGCGAAATGCACGAAATCAACGTCACGCCGTTTATCGACGTGATGCTGGTGTTGTTGATCATCTTTATGGTTGCAGCGCCGCTGGCGACCGTTGATGTCCGTGTTAACCTTCCGGCTTCCACCAGTGCGCCCCAACCGCGTCCGGAAAAACCGGTTTACCTTTCGATCAAAGCCGACAAGCAGTTGTACGTGGGTAACGAGGTGGTGAATAAAGCGTCGTTGATCAACGTGCTGACCCAGCAGACGGAAGGCAACAAGGACACTACGATCTTCTTCCAGGCGGACAAGTCTGTCGATTATGAAACCCTGATGAGCGTGATGGACGAACTGCGCACGGCCGGGTATTTAAAAATTGGCTTGATGGGAATGGAAACGGTCAAGAAATAGCGATTGGAGCCGGTCGGGCTTTCCCGCTCAACGCTCAACGCATTCAGCCAACATTCGGGGCCTTCAGGCGTGGTAAACGCGCCTCGTCAATACGCTATCACGGCTAAAAAGCGCGCATTCCGCCGCGCTTTTTTTATGTCTGTTTTCACAGAATCTTCTTCTGCTCATTCCGCCTGATAACAGGCAAAGATGCTGCCGTAACTCTCCTGTTAATTTCTTGTTACGGAAACTTATAGACTTGTAAACTGCAATGGTGATCGGTGTCACATTAATCTGGCTTGTCGCAGGCTAAAACGGATAAAAAACCAAGGAAGCCGTGATGAACCCGAGTGAAACTTTACAAAAGCCGCCTGCCAGCGCGGCCAGAACCATTTTCAACGTTACCAGTGGTAACTTCCTTGAGATGTACGATTTCATGGTGTTTGGCTACTACGCCACGGCCATCGCCAAAACCTTCTTTCCCGGTGACGATCCGTTCTCTTCCCTGATGCTGACGTTGATGACCTTCGGTGCGGGCTTCCTGATGCGTCCGCTGGGGGCCATTATTCTGGGGGCTTACATCGACCACCATGGTCGTCGCAAAGGGCTGCTGTTAACGCTTGGCCTGATGGCGCTGGGCACGCTCACGATTGCACTGGTACCGGGTTATGCCACGCTGGGCGCGGCGGCACCGGTTCTGATTCTGCTGGGGCGTTTGCTGCAGGGCTTTTCAGCCGGTGTGGAACTGGGTGGCGTGTCGGTCTATCTGGCCGAAGTCGCACCGAAAGGTCGCAAAGGCTTCTTTGTCAGCTGGCAATCCGGAAGTCAGCAGATTGCGGTGATATTCGCTGCGCTGCTGGGACTGGGCCTGAACCATCTGCTTTCTCATGATGACGTCACCGAGTGGGGCTGGCGCATTCCCTTCGTGGTGGGCTGCCTGATCGTGCCCTTCCTGTTTTATATCCGCCGTATGCTGGAAGAAACCGAAGCCTTCAGTCAGCGTAAACACCACCCGGCCATGACCGAAATTATGCGTTCGGTGGCCAGCAACTGGGCGCTGGTGCTGGCAGGTATGCTGATGGTCGTCACTACCACCGTGATGTTCTATATGATTACCGCCTTTACGCCCACCTTCGGCAAAACGGTGTTGATGATGAGCGACACCCAGGCGTTTATGGTGACGCTGTTTGTCGGGATTTCGAACCTGTTCTGGCTACCGGTGATGGGCGCGCTCTCCGATCGCATTGGTCGTCGCCCGCTGCTGCTGACGTTTACCGTGCTGATGATTGCCACCGCCTGGCCGGTGCTGCACTGGATGGTGGGCTCGCCCAGCTTCGCGCATCTGGTCGAGGCGGAATTATGGCTCTCCTTTCTCTACGCAAGCTATAACGGCGCCATGGTGGTTTATCTGGCGGAAATTATGCCAGCGGAAGTGCGCGCCGCGGGCTTCTCTATGGCCTACAGCCTGGCAACGGCGCTGTTTGGCGGCTTTACGCCAGCAGTATCCAGCTATCTGATTCACGCCACAGGTGACAAGGCGATGCCGGGCGTGTGGCTGACCTTTGCGGCCGTCTGTGGCCTGTTTGGTACGCTGCTCATTGGTCGCATGGTTAAGCAGTATCGCGCTCGTCACGGCAGCACGCCGGTCAGCACATCCCTTTAAAACGCAATATCCACCACCACGCTGTCGCTGTAGTTTCCCGCAGGCGGCGTGTTTTGTGTGGTGAGGACGCGCGCAGTGTAGTTATAGCTGCGCGACAGTCCATCGGTGCTGACGGTATTGGCCGCCGCACTGCCTACCCGTTCTGTGCCACTCGGCCCCCAGCGATCGCTACTGGTTCCTTTGTAGATTTCGTAACTCAAACGGTTGGTTCCGCTCGCCATATTCCGCACGCTGCCTGATGCGTTGTTGCCATTGCTTAAGCCCACGGTATAGGTACTGCCTTTACTGCATAACACACTGATTGTTTGCGAAATTGCCCCAAAGCTGGCGACCAGCGGCGCGCTGCCAAAGCTAATGTTGGGGGCGGTAATCGCTGTACAGTCATTGCTCAGAACGACGGTCACGGTAATGGGGATCACGCCGCTGCCGGTCTGCGGGGTCAGACAAGCGCCCAGGGCGGAAACAGAGGTGCAGATGTTATAGGTGACGGTCATGTTCAGGGTGAGCGTATAGCTGCCCGCCGCCACGGTTTGCCCGGCGACGGTGCGTAAATACACCGGAATCGCGAAGTTCAGGCTGCCGAGTAATCCCGCCAGGTTGATCAATGTGGCCGAGTTATACACAAAAGCCGATCCGCCAATGGTCAGCTCATTTGCGCAGGCGCTGTCGGTACACAGCCGCACCGGAATATTGTCGCTACCGGTATCGCCGCTTCGCTTGAGCGTGCCGCGCGTGCCGTTGGTGTTGCTGGCGCTGGTCAGCTGAAACGTAATCTGATTATTACTCAGCAGAGTCAGGGCCGTGCCTGATCCGCAGTTAACGTTAGCGTTGGTGGAGGTCGTGCTGACGCTGTTATTAGCAACAAACGTGGTTTGTGTGCCAAAGCTGGCGCTGGACGCGGGAAGGGTACAGGCGGCATAGCCCAGCGAGGGTAGCAGCAGCAGGCAAAGCAGCATCAGGTTTTTCATGGTGTTATTCCGGCTGTCGCGTTTTCGGGGTTGGGTACCGGTGCGCCGTCGGGCAGCGGCGGCAGGGGACAGGTCAGCGGACCGTAGGTTTTCAATGCCTGCGGCTGGCCACCCGCCAGGGTCAGTTCGGTTTTACAGGTTCGGCCGTCAGGCGCGATGACCTTAATTGGGTTGTGTTCGCTGAGATCGTCCAGCCAGGCGATACCGTCCCAGCCAACGTAGCCCGTTGCCTGGCCGGGACGGATCACCTGGCTGGATACCGGCAACGGCTGGTTATGGCTGTCATACAGAATCACGCTGGCGGCGCGTAAACGCTCAACCGGAAAATTCAGCAAAAATCCACTCTGGCGCTTCACGGCAAAACGCTGCTCGACTTTGGGCGTGGTCATGTCGGCGGGCAGGTCGAGCGTATCGATATCGTATTTGGCCGCGTAATAGCTGCTGATGGAGGGCACCAGCAGATAGCCCTTGCTGTCGGTACGTCCCATCGACTGGTTTTCATAGCGGACATTGACGTCCGGGTAGTTGGTTTTCACCACCACAAAGGCATCATTGATCGTGTTTGCGGCAAAGACCTGGTTATCCATTAACACCAGCGCGCCAGATAAATCTGCCCACTGCGTAGTGTTGTCATCATCCCCGTAGAATCCGCCAGACGTATCGATTTTATTGTTACGGTAGCGCAGGCTGCCCTGCCGGTAATCACCGCTATTCCCGCCCTGGTTCGCCCAGGAGGCGTCCCAGGCAAAACCGCCGTCGCTGGGCATGGCGCGGGACAGATAAGCCCGTTGATTGTGTCGACCTTGCTGATCGCGCTCAACGCTCAGTGAGGCATTGCTGTTTTCACCAAACGGAATCACCAGCGAGACGGCGCCGCTCCATTCGCCCTGTTGCCTGTCACGGCTGGCGGAAACGTACAGGCTGGCATTGCCCCACAGGTTTTTACTCCAGGAGAGGTTCCACAGGCTGGTGCGCTGGTTATCGCCGCCGGAAATATCAATATAGGCTGCACCCAGGCTGCCATAACGGTTGAGCGATATGCTGGCGCTGTACTGCGCCGTTCGCCGCGCCAGGCTGTAACGGTAATCCGAACCGCCGTTGCGCTGGTTGCTCAGCAGGGCCAGATTACCAAAGCCGGCATTGCGCACCTGGTGCTGCGTACCCAGGCTAAAGCGACTGTTGTTGTACTGATAGCCCCAGCTGTACTGCGCGCCAGACTGCCCGTCCATTTGACTCTGCGCGGCTGCGCCGTTGATCACGCCCCAACTGCCCACTTTAAACTGCGCGCCTGCTCCGCCCATGCCCAGGTGGTTACTGCCCTCCCCATGGGTTTCCAGGGTGAGCCAGTCTGTCATGCCATAGCGCCATGAGCCGCTCATCGCCGCCGCACCGTAATCCGCGTTTTTAATGCCGTAGTTTTGTCGCATCGCACCGGCGGAAAAGGCGTAATCGGACAGGCCAGGCTTAAGCAGATTACTGGAAACATAAAACGGCAGCGTGGTGACCACCTGACGCCCGACGGCATCCGTGGTGGTAATCACCGCGTTGCCCGCGCCGTTTACAAAGGGCACGTTCGTGAGCGACCAGGGACCGGGCTGAACGTTGGCCTGAGTGGAGCGGTAGCCGTTAACAAACAGATCGACCGTTGAGGGCACCGCCGCCTGACCGGAAAACGCGGGCAGGGGATAGGTCACCAGATCCGGACGTACGCTGAAGTCCCGCGCAACCTGAATGCCGCCAAGCCGGACGCTGCTGGTCCATGCCAGCGCATCGGTCGTGAGGTCGCCGACCCGCCAGCTCAGGATGGCGTTTTCGTTTTCATTGCTCCACCAGGTGTCGTAGCGGATATAGCCATCATCCTGGTAGCGATTTTGTCCTTCCAGCTGCTGTTGCCAGACGCCGTTGCTGGAGATGTGTCCGGCATCACCAAACAGGCGCAGTTCGTTCCAGGCCGCCAGACGTGTACCCGCAACGTCGGTGCGCGTGGCGTAGAGATCGTAATTTATCAGCGCCCCAGGGCTGACGCGTCCGGGAAAGCGCGGTCCGGTGTTGCTCTCACCAATCGTCTGTTCGGGCAGCCAGCCGGGCGGTACCGTCAGCAGCAGACGCTGGCGACGATCGTCATAGTCCACTTTCACCTCTGCGAGCTGATTGACATCAACCTGTTGTTGTCCCTGATACTTTTCCGGCGGGATCCCCGCACGCTGCAGATCGCCAGCCCGCACCAGAAAGTGACCGTTTTGTTGCTCTACCGGCACGATATCGCCCCGTGCCTGCTGATTCACCACCAGCTCTAACATGTAGCGCTGACCGGCGGCGCTGTTGTCCACGGCGGGCGGCGGCGGGAGCGACGTAAAGGTTTCAGCCCAGACAGAACCGGGTGTCAGGCAGCACAGCCCCGCGATAGCCAGCGCAGCGGGATGCGGCGAAAACGACATCATTACACTTTACTGAGCCGCAGCGCTGCGCCACTGCCCGTGGTTGGTTTCTGCGCGCAGTTCACCGCTGACCGCGGCTCTCAGAGGAAAACGCTGGGTGCTGTTAGCCAGCACATAACCGTAAAGTCCGTTTCCGAGTCGCTGACCGCCCACGGTGACATTACTGAGACGTGCGTGGCCGTTACCGCGATTAGTCAGCTCCAGATAACGCTGACCGCCAGTGTTGACCTGGCGCCAGCTCAGTACAGACCTGGCGTCATCGCGAACCAGTCCGTTGCCGTAGACAAACAGGGGAACCGAATAGCGCATCTGAAAATTCAGTCCGGCCTGATTATCGCCGACCGACCGTGGGGTGGGGATCTCATCCAGCACGACGCGGTAGGCCATCTCTTTACCTGCCACGGGCGGGACTTGTTTAATCAGGCGAACGAGCTGCTTTTGCCCGGGTTCGATGCGTATCAGCGGCGGGCTGGCGACAACCTGCTGCTGGGTCTGATACTGCTCCTGATTGTGCGTCTGCTGCCAGGCGAAGATGCGCACCTGCATCAGGGTGGTGCTGCTGCCACGGTTTTCCAGCCACAGCTCGCTGGCTTTTTCCTCCGGGTTAATCGCCGGATCGATAGGCCAAATCATGACGGAGTTAGCGCCCTGAGCCTGAGGCAACAGCAGGAATGTGAACAGAAAAAACAGGGCGCGCAGGGATGGCATGGTAAAGCTCCTTTGTCCTTTTATCACCAGGTCAGCGTGACGCTGAGGGTGTCCGAATAAACCCCGGCGCGCGTCGGGCCGGGTAACTGCAGCGAGCCATATATCGGTAACGTGATGTTATTCGCATTGCTGTAGCTCAACGGCACTGCCGTGTTCACCGGAATCGGCGTGGTACGTGCAGCATTGCTGTAGAGGTAATAGGGAACCGTGTTGGTGTTGTTAGCCAGCTTCAAATTACGGGTCGAGGTATAGTTACTGCCGCCATTGATGGTCATGCTCAGCGTGGTGCCCGGTGTGCAGGCAAGGTTAATCGTGGAACTTTGTACATAGCTGGCGCTAACGCTGTTCGTGGCCAGCCCCGACTGGGTACCAAAATTAAGCGTGCCAAAGATCCCCGTATTCGTGCCTGAGACCACGCAACCCGCAACGATTGACGCTGACACCTGGAATGTGGTGGAGCTGGTCGTGATGCCCCACCCATTACCACTCACCCACAGCAGCAGCCCGCCAACGGTGACCGAAACAGGTGACCACTTTGCCGTCATCTGTCGCTACTCAAACACGAGCACTCAATAGTTCACGGCGACGTTAATCGTATCGGTGTAAGTCCCGGCCGGTATCACAGGGTTAAAGCCGCCGCCCACGACGCGCCCGTAGATGGCGTAATTGGTACCAAGCGTCGGATCGGTGGTGCCGCTGGGCGCAATATTGGTGTTATTTGCGATGGCGGTGCTAAAGGAGGCGTCGCTATAGAGGGTATAAGCGATGCCCTGGGTATTATCCGCCCCCAGCACCAGGTAGCGTGGAGCGGATGACACGGTGCCGTAGACGGTTCCCGGTGCCGCATTGCTGCTGGTCACCTGGACGTTAAAGGTTTGACCGGTTGTGCAGCGCACGTAGATACCGTTACCCGCCGCGCCCACTAAGGTGGCATTCAGGGTATCGAAGGTCGCGGCACTGCTGCCAAAGTTTAACGAACCGAAATTTACGCCAGTGGTGGCGGACTGCCCGTTCACCAGACAACCCGTGGTTAATGTTAGCGTCGCGTTAATCGCACCCGTGGTGGTGGCAGCAAACGTCGCGGAAGGCAGCGCCGTAGTCAACCCGACAACGAACAGAAAAAGCTTGAATTTCATAACCATTCCTTACCGATTATTGAGGATCAGTGCTTTTTCACCTGATGGCGTAATACAAAAAAACCAGAAAAATTAGAATCTTGCTGTAAGTTATTAGCATCCTGCCAGCGTTTTTGACGATGACCGCGTCATCGGATTGAACGTTTTATATTAGTTTTTTTTACTATACATCAGCTTATGCGCTGTGGCGAAACTCCGCGTAAAAATTTTTATTATTTTGTTACATTAGCCCCCTTCATCTGCCTCGCCCGTTAATGCATGAAAATAAAAAAGGCGAAACTGCCGGCCCTCTATCCCACTTTCGGTTTCGATGATATGTTTTCGCACCGGTCTGAAACGCTCACCGAAACGCTTCGGTTACGGGCGAACGTCAAGGAAAGTATTGGGGTGTTTTCGCCTGTTAAGTTCTTGAAAAAGTCTCGTTTTTAGGTGGCTCTATGTCACTGAGACGCATGGGCGGATAGCGGAGAAGGGAAAGCGGCACCCCAGCCGTCCGGGCAAAATCGCGCTGCATGACTATCATGTATTTTGCCTGTAATGAGGATTGATTGATCCTGACGCTCGGAAGCATCGATATCTTCTATTAAAAAAGCCTAAGTTAGTATTTTTCTGCGCCGATAAACGGTAAACAAGGCAAAAGATCTTTTTCAACTCCATTATTACAGCTGCGTATTCGGCGCTGTTCGGAAAACCCTATGTTAGTGGCCTCTTATAACGCATTTATTGTCGTCATTTCGGTATTGGTGGCGATGCTGGCTTCATTTACTGCGCTGGATATGGCGGGACGCGTGGCGACCTCAACCGGTAAAGTGGCGCTCGTATGGCTGCTTGGCGGCGGCTTTGCCATGGGCATCGGCATTTGGGCAATGCACTTCATCGGCATGCTGTCTATGGATCTGGACATGATGATGAGTTACGACGCCCGGCTGACGGCGCTGTCTGCCGGTATTGCGGTGTGCGCCTCAATATTCGCGCTGTGGCTGGTCTGTCATGGGGAGTTGCCCCTGCCGCGCTTAGCCGGCGGAGCCATCGTGCTGGGCTCGGGCATTGTAGCCATGCACTATACCGGCATGGCCGCGCTGATGCTGTCGCAGGGGATCGTCTGGAACTGGGGCTGGGTGCTGATATCGGTGATCATTGCGCTGGCTGCCTCCGTTGCCGCACTGTGGCTGGCATTTAAACTACGGGAAGGGCATGAGGGACGCGTCGCGACTCTGCGAGTGTGCGCCTCGGTGGTGATGGGCGCCGCGATTGCCGGCATGCACTACACCGGCATGATGGCGGCTGAATTCCCTGCGGGCAGCCATAGCATGGACGCTGGCGTTAACAGCAACTGGTTAGCCATGGTTGTGACCGTGGTGACCCTTGCCATTCTCGGCATTACGCTACTGGTTTCCATGCTGGATGCGCGTATGCAGGCCCGAACGTCGATCCTGGCCAGTTCGCTGGCGGAAGCCAATCGTGAGCTGGCACAGCTGGCGCTGCACGATAACCTGACCCGACTGCCCAACCGTATCCTGTTGGAAGATCGTCTTGAACAGGCCATTAACAAAGCCAACCGGGAGTGCAGTCAGTTTGCCCTGATGTTCATGGATCTTGATGGGTTTAAAGCGGTAAACGATGCTTTTGGTCACCATATTGGCGACAGTCTGCTGATCAGCGTGACGGAAAGGATGAGTGAGCAGATGAAAGGCTACTACACCCTGGCGCGGCTGGGTGGCGATGAGTTTGTTCTGCTGATTGAAATTACCGAACCGAACGATGCGGCAGCGGTGGCCGATCAACTGGTGAAAGCCATCGATCGCCCGTTCTCCATTTCCCGTTACGATCTGGTGGTGTCGTTAAGCATTGGTATCGTGGTGTATCCCGGCGATGGCGAGGATGAACGCGAGCTAATGTTTAATGCCGATGCTGCGATGTATCACACTAAAAACAACGGTCGAAACGGTTACACCTTCTTCCAGCCGTCCATGAATATCCTGGCGCAGAGCCAGCTACAGCTTAATAACGACCTGTGGCATGCGCTGGATAACGATGAGCTGCGCCTGTATTACCAGCCAAAATTCTGTGCCCCGCATGGCCCGATTCTGGGCTTCGAGGCGCTGCTGCGCTGGCAGCATCCAAGGCACGGCTTACTGTCGCCGGACTGCTTTCTGCCGATGGCGGAAAAAACCGGCATGATAGTCAATATTGGTAACTGGGTAATTAATGAGGCCTGCCGCCAACTGCACCAGTGGCACCTGCAGGGCCATCCTGAGTGGTCGGTGGCGGTAAACCTGTCGGCGATGCAGTTTGAGCAGAGTAACCTGGTCGATACCGTTAAGCAGGCGCTGGCGCTGCACCATATTCCGGCCGCGCAGTTAACGCTGGAGGTGACCGAAACCACGGCCATGCGCAATCCTGACGATAGTGTGCGCATTCTGACCGAACTCACCGAACTGGGCGTCAAAGCGTCTATCGATGACTTTGGTACTGGCTATTCCAGCCTGCTGTATCTCAAACGTCTGCCGGCCAGCGAGCTGAAAATCGATCGGGCCTTCGTGAACGAACTTCAGCATCAGTCAGAAGATGCCACCATTGTGTCGGCGATCGTTGCGCTGGCGCAGTCACTGCATTTAAAAGTGGTAGCCGAAGGCGTCGAAACGCCTGAACAGCAGGCGTTTCTTACCGATCTTGGCTGCAACACTCTGCAGGGATATCTGCTCGGTCGCCCCCTTCCACCGGAGCGGATTGAAGAGATGGACGTGTTTGCCCGCGCAGAAACAGACAAACCCGCTGAACTGGAGTGTTAGCGCCACGGCTTTTTTTGTTACAGATGTTCAACATGCTAAAGTGACGCCTCAGCATCAGGAGCAACATGCCGTGGCGAAATATCAGCGATTAATGGACGACATTCAGCAGCAAATAGAAGCCGGTATCTGGCCCCCAGGCACCCGACTGCCTTCGCTGCGCCAGCAGGTCGCCCGGCAGGGGGTGAGCCTGATGACCGTGCTGCATGCCTATGAATTGCTGGAAAGTCAGGGATGGATCGTCTCGCGTCCGCAGTCCGGCTATTACGTGGCGCCGCGGGCGCTGGCGGCCGCGCCGCTCAGCGTGGCCATTAGCGAGCGGGTAGATATCAACGACTTTGTCTTCGACATCCTGCAGGCCACGCGCGATCCGGCCATCGTGCCCTTTGGTTCAGCGTTTCCCGATCCGGCTTTGTTTCCCCAGCGCCAGCTTATGCGCTCGCTGGCGAACGTTTCCCATCAGCTGACGCCTACCGATGCGTTACATAACCTGCCGCCTGGCAATGCGACGCTGCGCCAGCTGCTGGCCCAGCGCTACGCCCGCCAGGGCATGACCTTATCGCCCGATGAAATCGTCATCACCAGCGGTGCGCTGGAGGCGCTGAACCTCAGTCTGCAGTCCCTGACCGAACCCGGCGACTATGTCGTGATTGAGCAGCCCAGCTTTTATGGCGCACTCCAGGCGATTGAACGGCTTAAGCTCAAGGCGCTGGCTATTCCGAGCGATGCCCAGAACGGCATTGATTTACAGCAGCTTGAGGATGCGCTTCAGCGCTGGCCGGTGAAGGCCTGCTGGCTGATGACGACCTTGCAAAATCCGTTAGGCGTTACCTTGACGCCCGCGCGTAAACAGCAGCTGGTGGCGTTACTGGCCCGTCATCAGGTGCCGCTTATTGAAGACGATGTGTACGCAGAGCTGTGGGACGAACGCGCACCGCCCCTGCCGGCCAAAGCCTGGGACCGCGAGGGCAACGTGCTGCACTGTGGATCATTTTCAAAATCACTGGTGGCGGGATTTCGGGTGGGTTGGGTGGCGGCAGGTCAGCATGCACAGCGCATCCAACGTCTTCAGCTGATGAGCACGCTTTCTACCAGCGCACCGATGCAGCTGGCGCTGGCCGATTTTCTGGCAACCCGCCGCTACGATAACCATCTGAAACGGCTGCGGCAAAGCCTGGTCAAACGCCAGCAGCTGGCCCGCCAGGCACTGATAAAGGTTCTGCCTGCGCAGTCAACGGTAAGTGAGGCGGCGGGGGGATATTTTTTGTGGGTCACGCTGCCGGACAGCATCAACACCACGCAGCTTTACCAGCGGGCGCTGGCGAAAGGCATCAGTATTGCGCCGGGGCAGATGTTTGCTGCAGGTGAACAGTTCAGCCACTGTTTCCGGCTCAACACCGCCTGGCCCTGGGATTCACGGGCCGAGGCGGCAGTCGTTACGCTGGGTGAAATCATGGCGGAAATGGCCGGCGATTAAACCTGCGCGGCCTGGCGATGTCCCCATGTCAGGTAGTAAACGTCGTAAAAGTCCACTTCGCCTTTCTGTTTCAGCAAACGATCAATCCCTGTTTTCACGCGCTCTGGCGCATCTGGTAAAGACATAATGCGCGAGATCGCCTGTTCAGGCACCGGCTGCACGTAATACCATTCGCCGTTGTAGCAAACCCGCAGGTCCAGCGCATCGATATCTTCGAAGCGGTATTTGGGATTGATGTCCAGCAACATCAGAAAGCTCATCACCAGCACAAAAGCGGTGGCAAACCAAAACGCCGGCCAGCCCAGCATCTCAGTGGAAAAAATCAAAGCCACGCACAGGCCGTAGCACAGGTACATCACCGCCCACAGCCCGGGATGCTTTTTCAAAAAAGAGAAGCTGAAACGCGGCAGGTTATCGCGGCGTTCTTCACGGTTGAGCGTATTAATTTCATCGATCAAGATCTGTTTAATGGCGTCCATCGTTCCCCTCACTTTCAACTGATAGCAATTAGAACAGATAACAGTCAAGCCGTTCAGACACAGATGACGCCATTTTTTATATAACAGTTTCGCTTTCACGCACGGACTGTGCCGCCACGATGTTCAGGGCGCGCGGTGCCAACTGGGTGAAATAGTCGACAGCAGGCCGCAACAGTGCCTCATCGGGATTAAAGGCTGGATGATGCAGGCCAAACGCGCTGGCACTGCCGATATTCACAAAGGCGCCCGGTACCTGCTGCAGATAAAAAGCAAAATCTTCCCCGCCCATCAGTGGCGTTGCAGCCTCTTCCGCGCAATAGCCGCTTTGGGCGGCCTGGTCCAGCGCAACCTCTGCCCATTCTGGCGTATTGATCAGGGCAGGCGGCCCTGCTATCCACTCCAGTTCTGCCCGCGCGCCGAAGCCTGCTGCGAGGCCCTGAATCAGCGTGGTCATACGCTCAGGTATCTGCTGACGTAGCGCTGCATTATGGGTGCGGACCGTGCCTTCCAGCTCTACCTGCTGCGGGAGGACATTCCAGGTGTTCCCCGCCGTAAAACGCGTGACGCTCAAAACGACTGTGTCCAGAGCGCTAAACACCCGCGCAGGCAGCGTCTGTAGGGCGGTGACGATGTGGCTTGCAATGACGATAGCGTCAATCCCCTCCTGAGGCCGTGCGGCATGGGCGCCCTTGCCGTGCACCCGAATCGTAAAGCGGTCAACGTTGGCGTAAAACGCGCCTGGCCGGGTTCGCAGCGTGCCCAGCGGCAAATCGGGCGCGTTATGCATGCCGAAGATGGCCTTTACGCCGTTCAGCGCGCCTGCGGCAAGCAGCTGGCTGGCCCCTTCAAACGTCTCTTCTGCGGGCTGAAAAAGAAGCCGCACGCGGCCCGGCAGCGTGGCTTCGCGTTGCTTAAGCTGATGTGCCACGCCGAGCATCACCGCGGTATGAATATCGTGCCCGCAGGCGTGCATTACGCCTGACCGCTGGGATTGCCAGGGTACGTTCACCCCTTCATCGATGGGAAGGGCATCAATGTCGGCGCGAAAGGCGATCAACGGTTCTCCCTGGCCGATTTCCGCCACCACGCCGGTCTTCAACGGCAGGGGCAGCAAACGAATGTCACCCTGCTTTAACCAGCGTGTAATACGTTCCGTGGTGGCAAACTCCTGATGAGAGAGTTCGGGATGCTGGTGCAATTCCCGACGCCACTGCACCAGCTGTTCCGTTAATAATGACGTCATGAGTCTCCTTATTTAAACAGGCCAACGCCTTATCTGAGGCTGCTGACGGGTGATTAAAGATGATTCGGTTGCCAGGGGTAATCGCGTAATAACGTCGGGGCGTTTTCATGGGTAAATAAAACCGGCACACCGGCAGGTTGATTATTATCTCGCGACACATGATGGCGGGGGGATAACGCGCTGTCAGAGGCTGAGCCCGCCCGCGCCGTCTGCGCTTTTACTGCGCTGTGCTGGCAGTCTGAACCCTGTTTACCTGAAAAGAGACGGTGTAATAACATGCTGAATTTTGCCATGCTTTTTTTGCCCTGAGATCGTGAGTTTGATGAATCATCATCAGGCGAGATCTTTCGCGGATAAAATAAGGAATTAATCAAAGCTTAGTTAAAATACGCAAATGGTGATTGAGCGATTTTTTACTCTTCTCCGCGATCATGTTTTACGCGCGGAAATAATAATCTCCTCGGTTGATTACTTTATTATTTAAATTCTATTGCCGTTTTTTAACTTCATATTCTCATATTTATTGTTTTACGAAATATATCCTCATCGCCACACTGGCCCATAACGGAAATGAGTGAGGACAGGTGAATGGCATATCAGTTAAGTCTGTTAGACAAAGCCCCCGTAGCGGAAGGTGAAACACCGGCGGCGTCGCTCCAGCGCACGTTGCAGCTGGCGAAACAGGCTGAAAAATGGGGCTATCACCGCTTTTGGCTGGCTGAACACCACAATATTGAGCAGCTGGCGAGCCCGTCACCTGAGGTGTTGATCGCCTGGCTGGTGGCGCAAACTCAACATATTCGTATCGGCTCTGGCGGGGTGATGCTGCAGCACTACAGCCCCTACAAAGTGGCAGAAAACTTTAATTTACTGGCGTCGCTGGCGCCGGGAAGGATCGATCTGGGCATCGGTAAAGCACCGGGAGGCCTGCCGCTTTCAACTCGGGCACTGCAGCTTGGGGTCCATCAGGACGAAAAGGGCAGTTTTGACGAACAGCTTACGCAACTGGACAGCTGGCTGAAGCCTGAGACAGGACCGCGGGACGAGGACGAAGCCGTGCGCGCGACGCCGTTACCGGCCCTTCCGGCACAGCGTTTTCTGTTAGGCGGGAGCGAAGAGAGTGCACGGCTGGCGGCCCGGCTGGGCTGGCAGTTCGTGTTTGCCGCGCATATCAACGGCGATCGTCAGCTTCTGGCGCGATCTCTGCGGGCCTATTCACAACAGGCTCAGGGCAAACGGGCGCTGGTGGCGGTGCAGGTGGTCGTAGCTGACTCGCCCGCCGAGGCCGAGCTGCTGGTGGCCGATCTCAGGCATTTTCACGTGCAGGTCAAAAACGGGCCAGGCGTGAACGTCGCCAGCCTGGAACAGGCGGAGCGTTATGTTCGTCAGGGCGGCTTTACGGACTACCTGATTGAGCCTCGTACGCCGTCCCTGTTGAAAGGCACCGCTTCACAGGTCCACGCCCAACTGGAGGCCCTGCAGCGCAACTTCAGCATTGACGAGTTTGTTATCGACACGCCGATTGCCGATCCCCGCGCGCGTTACCGATCGCTGGAGCTACTGGCCACCCATCAGTGGGTCGCCGCCTGAGCACGATGTGTTAGCCGAGGTAAACCATGAGTCTGAACGAAGCACAGTTAATTGAATGGCGACGTGAATTACATACCTGGCCTGAACTCTCCGGCCAGGAGTTTGCGACGACCGCGCGGTTACGCCAGTGGCTTCAGAATGCCGGCATTCGCTTGCTGGATTATCCACTGGAAACCGGCGTGGTCGCGGAAATCGGCAGCGGTGAAAACCTGATTGCACTGCGTGCCGATATTGATGCGCTGCCTATCCACGAGGCCAGCGGCGTCAGTTTTCACTCTCGCCAGCCGGGAGTCATGCACGCCTGCGGCCACGATTTACACAGTGCCGTGATGCTTGGGGCGGCGCTCGAACTGCAGGCTCAGCAACATCAGCTTCGTGGACGGGTGCGTATTTTATTTCAGCCAGCCGAAGAGATTGCGTGCGGTGCCAGGCAGTTTATTCAGGCTGGCGTGCTGGATCAGGTACAGGCCATTTTTGGCATGCATAACGAGCCAGGCTTGCCGAGCGGGACCTTCGCCACGCGTGGCGGGGCGTTTTATGCCAATGCCGACAAGTTTGTTATCCACGTGACAGGTAAGGGCGCGCACGCTGCGCATCCCGAGCAGGGCGTTGATGCCATCGTGGTCGCCAGCCAGATCATTCAGGCACTGCAGGCGCTGACCAGTCGCAGCTTTAATGCGCTCGATAGCCTGGTACTCAGTATCACCCGCGTTGACGGCGGCAAGACCTGGAACGTGCTGCCGGAAACGGTGGAGTTTGGCGGTACGGCCCGCACCCACGATCTGCAACTACGGGCGGAACTGGAAAAACGTGTTCGCACGCTGGTGGAGAACATCGCCCTGGCGAATGGCGCTCAGGCCAGTCTGCACTGGCATGCCGGACCGCCCGTACTGGTTAACGACGCGAACTGGGCGCAGTTCAGCAGTGAGGTGGCTCGCCAGGTAGGCTATCAGGTTCAGACTGCCGATCTACACCTGGGTGGGGAAGATTTCGCCTTCTACCTCCAGCAGGTGCCGGGCGCGTTTGTCAGCATTGGCAGCGCCAGCGACTTTGGCCTGCATCATGCCGGTTTCACCCCCGACGAATCTTCGATAGCGCCTGCCGCTCACTATTTTGCGCAACTCGCCCGGCAGGCATTGCACCATCTTCACGACCGATGTCGTGAACCCGCCCTGAATTGATTTCAACCGCCTGAAGTGCCTGTGTGGCTGTCCCGGACAGCTGCCTGGCATCCTGATGCACAAAAGAGAGCACATCATGACCACAAGACAGCTTCGACTGGGTACCATTCTGCATGGCGCCTCTGGAAACATGTCGGCCTGGCGCCACCCGGCAGCCCAGGCAGATGCCAGCATTAACCTTGACTACGCGAAAAAAATCGCGCGTAAAGCGGAGCAGGGCAAACTGGATTTTCTGTTTGTCGCCGACGGCTTATTTATCAACGAAAAATCGATTCCCCACTTTCTGAACCGGTTCGAACCCTTAACGCTGCTGTCGGCTCTGGCTGGCGTCACCGAACATCTGGGGCTGGTAGGCACCGTCTCCACCTCATATAGCGAGCCCTTTACCGTGGCGCGCCAGTTCGCCAGCCTGGATCACCTGAGCGGCGGACGTGCGGGCTGGAACGTGGTCACTTCTCCGCTGGAAGGGTCGGCGAAGAACTTTTCTCGCCAGCAGCACCTTGAACATGCCTTGCGTTACCGTATTGCCGACGAATATCTGCAGGTGGTGAAAGGGCTGTGGGATTCATGGGAACAGGATGCCTTTGTTCGCAATAAAGAGAGTGGTCAGTTTTTCGATCCCGCGAAGCTGCACACGCTTAACCATCACGGCGACTTCTTTCAGGTGCAGGGACCGCTCAATATTTCCCGCACGCCGCAGGGCCGACCGGTCATTTTTCAGGCAGGTGCCTCGGAGGACGGCAAAAAGCTGGCGGCGCGTCATGCCGATGCCATTTTTACGCATCAGCCAACGCGAGAAGAAGCCCAGGCTTTTTACCGGGATGTTAAAGCGCAATTGGTGAAAAACGGCCGTCAGCCACAGGATCTGCATATTTTTCAGGGCGTAAGCGTGATTGTCGGCAGAGATGCAGAGGAGGTGGAGCAGCAATATCAAACCACCGCCGCGCTGGTTTCCATCCAGGATGCGCTCAACTATCTCGGTCGCTTCTTCGACCATCACGATTTTTCACAGTATCCACTCGATGCGCCTTTTCCCGATCTCGGTGATATTGGCCAGAACAGTTTCCGCAGTACCACCGACGAGATTAAACGCAAAGCCCGCGAGCAGGGGCACACGCTGCGTCAGGCGGCGCTGGAAGCGGCCACGCCACGTCCGCTGTTTCATGGCACGCCGGAGCAGGTCGCCGACGGCCTGCAACTGTGGTTTGAAAGCCAGGCGGCAGACGGTTTCATCATCAACGGCGGTACGCCTGATACCTTTGAGCGTTTTGTTGACCAGGTGGTGCCCGTCTTGCAGGCGCGCGGGTTAGCGCGACGTGACTACCCGGGCCGAACGCTGCGTGACAGCTTTGCGTTGCCACAGCCGGTTAATCAATTCACCTCACAATAAGAGCCTTTGCTATGCATAAAACGAGTTTTATCGCCTTGCTGATGCTTAGCGTCAGCGGTGGCAGCCTGGCGGAAAGCACCAGCGTCGCCGTAAATGGCCAGCGCGTCAGTCTTGAGGCCAACAAAGCCCCGATCCACACGCCGAAAAATGCCAGCGCGGTGGCGCAGCTGCCCGCCAACTATCATTTTGCCGTACCGGGCGCGTTGACCGTGGCGGTAGCGGCGCTGAATTCCCCGCCGCTCACTGTTTTTTCGGATGACAATAAAACGCTGCTGGGTAGCGAAGTCGATATCGCCAGGCTGGTGGCCGACAGCCTGGGGCTGAGGCTCAACGTGGTGCCGGCCTCCTGGGAAGACTGGCCGCTCGGCGTGGCCTCGGGAAAATATGATGCCGCCATTACCAACATCACCGTGACGAAGGCGCGCAAAGAGAAGTTTGATTTTGCGACCTACCGTAAAGACTCGCTGGGGTTTTACGTCAAAACCAGCAGCCCAATCCAGTCGCTGACTAAAGCCGAGGATATTGCCGGACTGCGCATCATTGTGGGTTCTGGAACCAATCAGGAGGCGATTTTACTCGCCTGGGATAAAGAAAATCAGGCCAGGGGCCTTAAGCCTT
This sequence comes from Pantoea sp. Ae19-2, assembly GCF_059801205.1. Classification (NCBI taxonomy): domain Bacteria; kingdom Pseudomonadati; phylum Pseudomonadota; class Gammaproteobacteria; order Enterobacterales; family Erwiniaceae; genus Pantoea; species Pantoea sp. Ae19-2. Next base: position 88,083 of record NZ_JBCHWE010000001.1, read on the forward strand.
TCACGCCGATTTACACCAAAGATGACGCCGCCCAGACGCTGGCGCTGCAGGCCGGACGAGCGGATGCGTACTTTGGCCCTAACGTGATCGGTGCCTGGAAAGCCGCGCTCAACGGCAAAACCCGCCTGGTCGGCAGCGTTGATGGGGGCTGGCCGAAAGCCGCGCACATTGCCGTCACGGTAAAAAAAGGCAGTGGGTTAGCTGAACCGATCAGCACCGCCCTGAACGGCGTCATTCAAAATGGTGACTATCAGAAGGTGCTGGATCGCTGGGGCGAGGGCGTTGAACGCATCGACCATTCCGAGATTAATCCACCGGGTCTGGGTGACTAAGGAGCGCATGATGAGTGAACTGCAATTCCGCGAGCTGTCACCGGATGCGCCCGAGCTGGTGCCCATCCTGACCGGTTTATTCGGTGAATATGCGGCCCGCTATGGCGATTATTTCAGCCGCCATCAGGAACAGGAGCAGGCCGAATGGTATCTGCCGCCGCACGGCTTATTTATTGTGCTGGAGCGCGACGGCGAGATTATCGCCATGGGCGCGTACAAACCTTACGACGCGCACACGGCAGAGCTGAAGCGCATCTGGACGCGTGGCGACCTGCGTCGTCAGGGGCTGGCGCTGGTGGTGCTAAAAGAGCTGGAGCGACGGGCGCTGCGCGCCGGTTATCAGCGCCTGTTTCTGACCACCGGTTTCCGCCAGCCCGAGGCGGTGCGCTTATATACCGGCCACGGCTATGAGCCGCAGTTCGATCTGAGTGGCGATCTGGAGCGTTTCGGACAGCCACCGCACGATGGACGCTTGCGCTTCATCAAAGTCATCGACGTGCCCAGCGTTGCGCAGGCAAGTTAAGGAGCGAGCATGCGTCATCAACAACAACTTCATGTGGTGCCTGCCCGCTATCCCGCCCGCACCCTGGGCGCTGTGGTAGCGCTGTTTATCCTGGCGGGCGTGGTGCAGTCGGTAGCGTTTAATCCACGCTGGGAATGGGGCGTGTTTGCCCGCTGGTTCTTTGATCCGGTAATTTTACATGGCCTGGGGCAAACGCTGCTGTTGACCCTGCTGGGCACGGTGTTCAGCCTGCTGTTCGGTGGCGTACTGGCGCTGGCGCGGCTCTCGTCGTCCTGGCTGTTAAGCAGCCTGGCATGGGGATACATCTGGCTGTTTCGATCGCTGCCGCTGATCGTGGTGCTGATCATTCTCTACAACTTCTCCTATCTCTATGACACGCTCTCTCTTGGCGTGCCTTTTACCTCGCTGTCATGGGGCCATTTTCAGACCATCAACGTGCTGGGCCAGTTTCCCGCGGCGGTGATTGGTCTGACGCTGGTACAGGCAGCCTACAGTGCAGAGATCATTCGCGGCGGCTTTCTGGGTGTCGATCATGGTCAGGTGGAAGCGGCTTCCGCCCTCGGGCTGTCCGCGTCGCGTCGCACCTTTCGCATCATTCTGCCTCAGGCGTTACGCGCCATTATTCCGACTGCATTTAACGAGATTATCAGCCTCGCGAAGGGCACGGCGATGGTCTATGTACTGGCGATGCCGGAACTGTTTTACACCATCCAGATGATCTACAACCGCAACCAGGAAGTGATCCCGTTACTGATGGTCGGCGCGGCCTGGTATCTGATTATCACCACCGTCCTGTCAGTGATTCAGCACAGCGTTGAGCGCTGGCTGGCTCGCAGCGTCAGCCGTGAACCCAAACCGTCGCGCTGGCGACAATGGCGCACTCGCGTCGCACCGCTTAATCCTGTTGAGGAGATCGGCCATGTCCGAAGCCATTGATTACCGCTTATCCCCTACCACCGGAGCCATCAGCATTACCGGCGTCAGCAAACGTTTCGGCAGGCTCAAGGCGCTGGACAACGTCTCGCTGGATCTGGCACCCGGTTCCGTTACGGTGATTCTGGGGCCATCAGGATCGGGAAAATCGACGCTGCTGCGCACCATTAACCACCTGGAACGCGTGGATGAAGGGTTTATCCAGATTGACGGCGATTACATTGGTTATCAGCGTCGGGGTGACAGGCTATATGAGCTGAAGGAGCGGGCGATTCTGCGTCAGCGCATTAACGTGGGCTATGTCTTTCAGAACTTCAATCTGTTTCCCCATCTTACGGTACTGCAAAATTTAATCGAAGCGCCCATCGCGCACCGTCAGCTCTCGAAGCGTGAAGCGATAATCCGTGCCGGTGAGCTACTGGATATCGTCGGCCTGCGTCATAAGGCCGATGCGTGGCCCCGGCATCTCTCTGGCGGGCAGCAGCAGCGCATTGCCATTGCCCGGGCTTTGATGCTGCAACCCCGGGTGATGCTGTTTGATGAGCCAACCTCGGCGCTGGATCCGGAACTGGTCGGCGAAGTGCTGGACGTGATTAAAAAGCTGGCCCGATCGGGCACCACGCTGGTCATCGTGACACACGAAGTGGGATTTGCCCGCGAGGTAGCTGACAACGTGGTGTTTATGGTGGACGGAAAAATTGTCGAGCAGGGCAGCAGTAGCCAGGTGTTAAACCACCCACGACATGAGAGAACGCGCCGCTTTCTGGCGCGCGTACTCTAAGGGGCCAGAATGAGATATGCCTGTGTGACGCTGTGCGCGCTGCTGGTGAGCGGCGCGGTTTTTGCCGAGGAAAAACCGGATGTCGCCCGAAATGAACAGCCGATTCACGCGTCGGTGAACCCTGAGGCGGTTAAAAAAATTCCGGCGGATTTTCATTTTGTTGAGCCTGGCACCTTAACGGTAGCGACTTCAGCCACTCACTCACCGCCGCTGGCGCTGCTGGCGGCGGATAACGTGACCCGCATTGGCAGCGATCCGGATATTGCCCGCCTGCTGGCGGACAGCCTCGGGCTGAAACTTAAACTGGTACCGGCTTCCTGGGAGGACTGGCCGCTGGGGATCAGTGCCGGGCGCTATGACGTGGCCATGTTTAATATCGCGGTGACCGAAGAGCGGAAAAAGAAGTTTGATTTTGCGACCTATCGGGCCGATAACCACGCCTTTGCCGTCAAGGCGGACAGTCCGATCAGCGCGATAACTTCTCCGCCAGACGTGGCGGGCAAACGCATCATCGTGGCCTCCGGCACCAATCAGGAACGTATTTTACTCAGTTGGGACGCACAGAACCGGGCGAAAGGATTGCCACCGGTCACGCCTACCTGACCGACGATGCCTCGGCCACGCTGTATCTGCTTTCAGGGCGGGCAGATGCGATGTTTGGTCCGCACGCCGTGGCGGCCTGGAAGGTGGCGTCACGCGGCCAGACGAAATTAGTCGGCGAGGGGCCCTACCGCGCCTGGGTAGCGGTGACCACGAAAAAAGGCAATGGCCTGGCCGCGGCGCTGCAAACCGCGCTGGATGGCACTATTGCCGGCGGGCAGTATCGCCAGGTGTTACAACGCTGGGGCGAGCAGGATGAGGCGATTACCCATTCGATGGTTAATCCACCCGGGATTATTTACTGAGTAAAACGAGCCAGCCAGGCGCTTCCGTTAAGGCCCATGAACGTGCACCGACCCGTCAGCTCTGGCGGGTTTTTTTATTTCCTTGCAACAGCCCGCGCAGCAGATCGGGGCGGTGTCATCGGCCCGTCATTTTCTGGCGGTATTGGTCTTCATCTTCGCGCTGACGGCGGCAAAAAAGCGGGCGGTTCAGCGGGCAACGGTGGCCGCCGCACCGTTTACAGATTAATCCTACCAGATAAAAAAGACTTAGCGGGTTAAGGAGATATTGTTAACAACTAATTTGGCTTTGGTTAGCGAGTTAGAGTGATTATGTAAATTGTGATGTATAGCGCACATTCCAACCCTGCGACCTTTGTCACACTAAAGAAAAAAAGGAGACATTGTATGACTGCCCAAACTTCCAGTCTGATGTTGCTGATGTCTTTCGCAGCAGGCACATTTTCAGCTGGGGCATCAAATAACCCACAACATTTAATGTTCGCCAGCCCGTCTGCCGGTGTACCAAACAATCCGCTGCCGCTCATTATCTGGCCACGCGTGGTGCCGGAGGACGAAGAGAATATCGCCACCTGGTTCGAGGAAACCTTTGAAAAAAATGGCTGGCCGCCTGACTGGCGCGATCAGTTGTTTCCCTATATGCACTACCATCCCAATACGCATGAGCTTCTTGGCGTCGCTGAAGGCTGGGCGGAAGTGCTGTTTGGGGGCGACAGTGGCCGCATGATTACCCTGCGGGCAGGGGATGCCGTGCTGATCCCTGCGGGTGTCGGGCATCGACAGGTTTCCGCCAGCGAAGATTTCCTGGCGGTAGGTGCCTATCCTGAAGGGCTGAAGCCTGAAATTCTGCGCGATGAAATCGGCCAGCTCAAACTGTCCCAGGAAAAAGTGAAAAAAGTCCCGTTGCCAAAACGGGATCCCTTTACGGGTAAAGCGGGCGCGATGACCGAGATCTGGACCCCGGTTGCCGCCATGATGCACAACCCGTAGCGCGCACAGGGACCGGCTGCCCAAAAGGGATGAAGACGTGGCTGCAGAGGTTTGGCAGCGGCAACCGGCCCCGCTGCCTCCTACTGAGAGGCGGCCAGGAGACGTTAGCGCCTTTATAGCAACCAGTATTAAGATTTTTCATATCCCGGCGCCGCGCCGAGCCGGCGAAATATCCTGTCTTATCTTGCTGTTTTTCCTGATGAAAACCTGTTTAGGCGCTCATGTGCCGCTGACCGCGCCAACAAATTTGCCTGCCGACCTGCCGTAATTCATAAAAGTGCAAACAATGCGACTTACTTTCGCTGTATCTCCGGGACAGGCACGAAAGGTTAACTATGTTTTCAGTCGATCAGGTCATTGAACGTTTCTGGCCGAACCAGCGTCCTGCCAACTGGCAGAAACGGATATTGAAGTGGATTCTACGTGAAGATGAATTCCAGCGCTTTGCCGCGCGCTATCCCCACCTGAAAGGGCTGGATATGGTCGAGCAGGTACTGGAACATCTTGACGTCCGTTGCGAACTTAGCGAGCGCGATCTGGAGCAGATCCCATCGCACGGACCGGTGGTGATCGTGGCGAACCATCCACTGGGTACCATCGACGGCATGGCGTTACTGCATGCGATATCTCAGGTTCGCCGCGACGTGAAAATCGTGGCGAACCGGCTAATTATGCTGCTGGAACCGCTCAACAGCCTGATGTTACCCGTCGACAATATCGGTAACCGCACCAACCGCCAGCAGCTGCAGCACATGCAACAGCACCTGAGCAATCAGGGCGTCCTGATTATCTTCCCGGCGGGCGAAGTGTCCCGCCTGACCAGCGCCGGCGTGCGCGATCGCGAATGGCATCACAGCTTTCTGCGCCTGGCCGCGAAAGCGCGCGCGCCGCTGGTACCGGTGCATGTCGAAGGTCGAAACAGCTCACTGTTCTATGCCACCGCGAAAGTCGCACCGTCCGTGGCGATGCTGATGCTGGTGCGTGAAATGTTTAAACAACGCGGGATGCGCATCAAACTGCGTATCGGCGCGCAGATCCCCTTCGCGCACTGGCACGATGGCCATACGCCCGGCAAAGAGCTGGCAAAGCGCGTGCGAAAACATGTTTACCGCCTGGGGCAGGGCAAAAAAGGGCTCTTCCAGACAGAATCCGCCATCGCGCTGGCGGAAGATCGTGCCGAACTGAAAAAGGCTCTGCTGCAAAGCGAGTTGCTGGGCAATACGCCTGACGGCAAGAAGATCTATCTGTGGCGGCGTAACGGGGCGACCTGGGTGCCGATACTGCGTGAACTGGGACGGCTGCGTGAGATTGCCTTTCGTGCCGTCGGTGAGGGCAGCGGTCGCCGACGGGATCTCGACAGCTACGATGATGACTACTATCACCTGATTCTGTGGGACGACGCAGAGCTGGAAATCGTCGGGGCTTACCGGTTTATCCCCGGTGGCGAACAGCTGGAACGACGCGGCATGGAAGGCCTCTATAGTCACAGCCTGTTCCATTACGACGAACGCATGATCCCTATTCTTCGTCAGGGCATTGAACTGGGCCGCAGCTTTATTCAGCCCGCCTACTGGGGTAAACGCGGGCTGGACTATCTCTGGCTTGGCATCGGGGCTTACGTGGCCAGATATCCCGAGGTGCGCTATCTGTTCGGACCGGTTTCCATCTCTGGCACTATGCCGCTGGCGGCGCGCGATTTGCTGGTCGCGTTCTATCGGATCTATTTCCCAACGGACTTTCCGCTGGCGACCTCGCGCTGTCCTTATCCGGCCTCTCTGCCTGCCGTACTGGCCCAGTTTAGCGGCAATGATTACAAAGAGGATCTTCAGCGGCTGAAGCAGCTGCTCAGTAACCTCGGCGTCGCCATCCCCACGCTCTACAAACAGTATTGCGAAGTCTATGAGCCAGGCGGGGTGCAGTTTATTGATTTCGGCAGCGACCCGGACTTTAACAACTGTATTGATGGGCTGGTTCTGGCGGATTTAACCAAAATCAAGCCATCGCGCTACGAGCGCTACGTGGCGGTCCATCTGCCGAAGTAGCCCGGTGTCACGGTCCTGTCATCAAACTGTCGTAACGTCTTGCACAAAACGTACACGGCAAAGGCGACATCAACATGGCCGCAATTTCACTCTCCGGGCTGAATAAAGCCTTCGCGGCGCAGCCGGTCCTTGAGGCGGTATCGCTGGAGATCCAGCAGGGTGAGTTTATCGCCGTGCTGGGCCCCTCCGGCTGCGGCAAAACGACCTTACTCAGGTTAATCGCCGGATTTGAAACGCTGGATCGCGGCGAGATCTGGGTGGACGACACGTTGTTTGCCTCCCCGGATTTTCATCTGCCTCCCGAAAACCGCGATCTTGGCGTGGTGTTTCAAAACTACGCGCTGTGGCCGCATATGACGGTGGCTGAAAACGTAGGCTATAGCCTGAAAGTCAGCGGCGTAAACCGTGCCGATCGGGAAGAACGTATCCCGCAGGCCCTGGCGCTGGTCGACCTGCTGGCCTTTGCCGATCGCCGCCCGGCCGATCTGTCCGGCGGTCAGCGTCAACGCGTAGCCCTGGCCCGCTGCCTGGTGGCAAAGCCCCGGCTGGTCCTGCTTGACGAACCTCTGGCTAACCTTGACGTGCATTTGCGTGCCGCCATGGAAGAGGAGTTTCGCCGTTTTCACCGTCACAGCGGGGCCACCTTAATTTATATCACCCACGATCAGCGCGAAGCGATGGCGCTGGCCGATCGCGTTGTGGTGCTGAATGCGGGGCAGGTCATGCAGTTTGCTTCACCACAAACCCTGTGGCGTGAGCCCGCCAATGAGATGGTCGCCACCTTTATTGATGAGGGGCGCGTGCTGCCGGTAAAAGAGATTGAACCGACAGGCCAGGGGCAGGCATCGGTGATGCTGTTTGGTACACGGATGCGGTTGCGCTGTGCCGCGCATCAGACAGCCTTGCCGCAGGGTAAAGCCAGCTTTCATCGGGCCAGTTTCCGCCTGGCGGCTGACGAAACCGGCCATTTCACCGCCAGGGTTGAACGCCTGATTTACCGCGGCGGCCATTACGACATCCATCTGTCTCCACAGGCAGAGCCTGAGGTTTCCATCACGCTGGCCCTTGACGATGTCTCTGCTCTCAGGGTTAACGACACCGTAAATATTGCCGTGACTGACGGCTGGATTCTTCCCGCATAAAGGACTTCAGACAGTATGAAAAAACTCATGCTTACCTCGGTTACATCTCTGCTCTTCACGGCTGCGCTGGCAGGCCCCACGCTGGCGCTGGCGGCAGACAAGCCTGCCGGCAAGCTGGTGGTCTACACCTCGCAGGCACCGGAAATTGCGCAGCAAACCATGGACGCGTTCAAAGCGGCCTATCCCGGTATTCAGGTGGAATGGACGCGCAACGGCACCACGCAGTTAATGAACGTGCTGCACACGGAAATGATGAGCGGCAAGGTGAAGCCCGACGTGCTGTTGGTTGCCGACGCCATCAACCTTGGCGCACTGAAGAAAGAGAAGCAGCTCTATGCGTATCAGGATGCGCCCGTCGATCACTTGAAACCCGCCTTTTATGACCGGGATAAAACCTTTTTTGGCACCAAAATTATCGCCACCGTGATTGCCTACAACACGCAGCGCGCTAAACCCGTTAACAGCTGGAAAGCCCTGCTAAACGCGGACAACAAAGGGCAAATTGCCATGCCCAGTCCGCTTTACTCCGGGGCTGCCTTGTATAAGCTGCACACGGATATCACGACGCCTGACATCGGCTGGAACTTCTATAAACAGCTGGCGGCGCTGGGCATCGCGCCGCAGGGCGGTAACGGACCTGCGTTAAAAGCCGTAGCGAGTGGACTGGATAAATATGGTGTGATTACCGATGCCGACATTATCCGGGCCAAAAAGCAGGGATCGCCCATCGACCTGGTCTATCCCGAAGAGGGCGTGTCTTACGTCACGGAACCCGTCGCCATTATGAAATCGGTGCATAACCTGCCTGCCGCGAAAGCCTTTGTGGATTTCCTGCTGTCAGAGCCGGGACAGAAACTGGTGGTTCAGCAGGGTAACCGGCCGGTCGATGACCGCATTGCCGCGCCTGAAGGCTTTGTTCCGGTAGACCAGATCAAACTGCTGACCCCGGACGTGGAGAAGGCGGTGGCCGATGATGCGCAGGTGCGGGAACAGTTTACCGCGCTGTTCGGTGGCTGAGAATGAGCGTGCTGAGTAACGACTGTCAGCCTCGCCGGGTGCATCGCACGCGCTGGCGTTTTCGCGCTGAACCCTGGGTGCTAGGGCTGCTGGTGCTGACGATCGGGCTGCTGTCCGTGGCGCCTTTTACCCGGCTGATCTGGACAGCGATAGCCCCGCAGGGCGTACCGGATTTGACACGGCTGACGCAGCTGTTGATCAGCCGCCGGGTACTCAGCGCCACGTTAACGACCTTAAGCATCGGGCTGAGCGCCACCCTGTTGTCGCTGTTGCTTGGCACGCTCGCCGCCTGGCTGGTTGCGCTGAGCGATATGCGCGCTAAAGCAGCCTGGGTCTTCGCCTTTATCTTACCCTTGATGATTCCGCCACAGGTGACGGCACTTGCCTGGCTGCAGGCGCTGGCGCCAGGCAGCCTGCTGGCATCGCTGTTTCAGCTGCTGGGTTTACCCTGGTTCGCGCCGGGTGAACAACCGCTCTATTCATGGGGCGGAATCGTGCTGCTGCTGGGCCTGCACAATGCGCCGCTGGTGTTCCTGACGGTGCGTGCCGGGCTTCGCCGTTTACCGGCAGAACTGGTGGAAGCCGCGCAGATTAGCGGCGCTTCGCACGGGCAAATCCTGCGCACCATTATTTTACCGCTGGCGCGTCCCGCCATCTTCGCGGGCGCAGCGCTGGCATTTGTGGCAAGCGTGGGTAATTTTGGTATTCAGGCGATGCTGGGCATTCCGGCACGCCTGTCGACCTTAATTACGCTTGTCTATCAGCAACTTAACGCCATTGGCCCCGGTGCGCTGCCGGATACGGCCGTCTATTCTTTGCTGATTGCGCTGATCACCTTAACCGGCATGATGTTGAGCGGCTGGCTGGGCGGACGGCGTGATGTTCGCGTGAGTGGCTCGCCGCGCCCGTTTCAGCAACCGCTTAACCGCGGGCGGCTGCCCACGGAGGTGATGGCCTGGCTGTGGATGGCGGCTACGCTCATCATGCCGGTCAGCGCGCTGCTGACCAGTGCGCTGACGCGCGGCTTTGGTCAGGCCTTGACGTGGCAGACCCTGACGCTGGAAAACTTTTACCAGGCGCTGTGGGGCTATCCCGCAATACGCCATGCTTTCGCGACCAGCCTGTGGCTCACCTCGCTGGCGACGCTGATGCTCACGGTCATGGCGCTGTTTCTGGCTTTCTTCCTGAGCTGGCGACGCACGCGACTGGTGCGCGGCCTGTGGTTTGCCAGCGAGCTGACTTATGCGCTGCCCGGTATCGTGACAGGCGTGGCGGCAATCCTGTTTTTTCTGCCGCCGCTTCCTGTGCTGGCGGTCTCGATTTACGGCACGGTCTGGATCATTCTCGCCGCCTATCTGTCCAACTTCCTGGCCTTAGTCTTGCGCCCCACGCTGGCGGGCTTCGCACAAATTGACCCCTCGCTGGATGAGGCCGCGCGTCTGTGTGGGGCGGGGTTTCTGCGCCGCATGGGCGATATTTTACTGCCGCTGGCGGCGCCGTCTGCGCTGGCGGGAAGCCTGTTGGTCTTTCTGACCGCGCTGAACGAAATTCAGGTCTCGGTGCTGCTGGTGACCTCCGATACGCAAACCCTTGGGCCAACCATTATCTTTCTTGATGAGGGCGGCTCTGCACCGCTGGCTGTCGCCGTAGGATGCCTGATGATTCTGGTTGTTCTGACCTTGATGTTGCTGGCGACGCGCCTGACGCGCGCGCTGCCGCAGGGAGTATTGCCATGGCAAGCCTGACCGTGGTGAGCGGCGTGGGGGGAAAGTTGCCCGCCGCTTTCCTGCTTGAGATTCAGGGATACCGCCTGTTGTGGGATCTGGGCGCGGGGCCGGAGCCCGGCGTAAGGCCGGATTTAGCGGTCACGGGGCACGTCGATGCCATCTGTCTGACCCATTCTCATGGCGACCATACAGGTGCACTCGACAGCTGGCAGGCGTTGGGATCGCCGCCGGTTTACGCCACGGAACTGACCTGGCAGCAGTTGGGAGAGTGCCCAGTACCTGCGCGATCGCGGCACGCATTGCCCTTACGCGGGCAGTGCGCGGTTGGCCCGCTTAATCTGTTTACCGGCCGGAGCGGCCACTCACCGGGATCCGTCTGGTTTCACCTGCCGGTCGCGGGCGGCATCACCTATATGGGCGACTGGAGTCGCGAATCACTGCTGCTGCCTTTTGACCGCCCACCACGGGCGCGCTGGTTGATTACCGATGCCTCTTACGGCGACCGTCATCAGCGGCTTAATCAGCAGGTTGACGCGCTGGTACAGGCTGCCCGCCACGGGGCGGTGGTCACGGCGCCGTTGCACGGCAGAGGCCCGGAGATGGCACTGCGGCTACGAGCAAAAGGGTTGCCGGTGGTGCTGTGCCCGCAGGTGCGGGAAGACGTGTCACAGCTGCTGGCGCAAAATGCGCTGCCGGCCGCCACGGCGCTGGCGTTGCTGCCGTTGCTGCGTGAGCCGACGCCTGCGCAATGGCGACCTGACAGCGTTATCGTCGCGGCCGATGCGGTGGCGAACAGCGGCCTGGCCGCCTTGCTGAGCCAGCGGCCCGAGTTCAACCTGATTTTTAGCAGTCATGTCGCTCGCGGCACGCGGGCCTTCGCGATGCTACAAAACGGCTCAGCGCAGTGGTTGCCCTGGAATGTCCATCCCCCGCTGGACGATCAACTGGCGTTGATCAAACACAGCGGAGCGGAACAGGTCATTCCCGCTTTTGTCGAGCCGGCATTGTGCCAGCAGTTAATCGCCCGCGCGTCTGCCACGCTCAGCTGGCAGCGTCACTTTACGCTGTCATCCCGCTGGGAAAGCTTTGCCTGATCGCATTAGCTGTAAAGCCCGTGCTGCTGCACCGGCGCACGACCCGGATTATCCCGGATGCGGCGTACCGAGTCGCGTACCACCAGCTTGCCGTTCAGCAGCAGATTACCGGGCGGCAGGTTTGGATCTAAACGCAGCGCCTGAAGCATTTTGACGGCGGCCTCGCCCAGCTCGTCTCGCGGAACCTGAACCGAGGTTAACGGGATCTCCTGCACGGTGGCCAGGTTGAAACCATCCATGCTCATCACGGACACATCTTCCGGCACCCGCAGGCCCGCTTGCTGTAACGCCTGCACCGTTCCGGCGGCAATATAATCGCCACTCGCCAGAATCGCCGTAGGGCGCTGCGCCTGCGGGCAGCGACGCAAATAGTCGCCCAGACAGGCGCTGGCTTCGCTGCTGCTAAAACTGTTGAGCGTAATCAGGTGCTGGCGGCTGTCGAAGCGCAGATTCATGGCATGCCAGGCATCGCGTACACCCTGAAGCCGCTGCTCCATGGTGTAACGCCGAAGGCAGTGCAGCGACAGAATTTGCCGATGGCCTTGTTCAAACAGATAGCGCGCGGAAAACTCGCCAATAAGCTGATGATCCGGCGACACCGAGGGCAGGCGCATTCGGCGGTCGCGGGCGTTGATCAGCACGCAGGGTTTGTTCATTTCGGCCGCCAACTGATGAATGTGTTCATCGTCGATACCGATCAACAGCGCGGCTTCCGTCTGCTGCATCTTGTCGATAAACAGCGCGGCATCGCTTTCCACTTCTTCCAGCGGGCAGTAGCGCAACCGCACATCGTGCGGTTTAACGGCTTCGCTGATCCCCTGGATCACCTTGTAATAAAAGATATCCGTGCGGATATCGAATGCCCGCGGTGGCGCAAATACCATCAGGTCATTAAGCAACAGCCGACCATGCTGAAGATTATCCAGCACGCCTTGCTGTTGGGCGATGCGTAACACTTTGTCGCGCGTGGCGGCGCGAATATTGGCTTTCCCGGCAAGGACGCGCGAAACCGTGCTGATCGACACGCCGCTCAGGGCAGCAATTTCGCTCACTTTTAAGCTTTGCTTCATTCTGTGATCGCCCTCAAATCTGCAAATGAAAAAATTTTCATAAGGTGCTGAATCGTGTCCCTGCTGGTCTGCAAGGGCATTTTTGTTATTTCCCGATAGTGCCATGAAAAGGGTTGCAAAAAATGGGCTGTACCCACGTTTTCGGCTTTTTTAAGGTCGGATCAGATAAACAGGCTCGCTGCGCGGCAACGCGTCAATCACTGGCTACAGGAGTTTCATCATGAGTCTCGACTCGACCACCCGCACTCACGCGTCGTCGCGCCCGCTGCGGATGATTAAAAATTTGCGCTGGTGGATGCTGGGCATGTTCCTGCTGGGCGTCACGGTGAATTACATCACCCGTAACTCCCTGGGGATTCTGGCACCGGAACTGAAAAGCACCCTGAATATGACCACGGAGCAGTATTCCTGGGTCGTGGCGGCTTTCCAACTGGCCTATACGCTGTTTCAGCCTGTGTGCGGCTGGTTAATCGATGTTATCGGTCTGAAAGTGGGCTTTTTGATCTGCGCCGTTATCTGGTCTGTCACCTGTCTGCTGCACGCCGGGGCAGGAAGCTGGCTGCATCTGGCGCTGTTACGTTTTGTGATGGGTGCATCAGAGGCGGCAGCCACGCCCGCGAATGCCAAGGCCATCGGGGAGTGGTTTCCAAAAAAGGAGCGGCCGGTAGCGGCAGGCTGGGCGGGCGTTGGCTTTTCCGTCGGCGCGATGCTGGCTCCGCCCATTATTTATATTGCGCATATCTCGTTTGGCTGGCAGGGCGCATTCCTGCTCACCGGCGGGCTGGGTTTGATCTGGGTGGCGCTCTGGTGGTGGGGTTATCACTCGCCTGAGCGCCATCCGCGCCTCTCGGATGAGGAGCGGGCATTTATTACCCAGGACAACGAAGTCATCGGCGAAAAGCTGCCGTTTTTCACTGCGATGAAAGTGATTGGGAAAGAGAAGAAGTTTTACGGAATCGCTATTCCGGCTTTTTTAGCCGAGCCCGCCTGGGCGGTCCTGAGCTTCTGGGTGCCGCTCTACCTGGCCAATGAACGCGGCATGGATCTGAAGCAGATCGTGATGTTCGCCTGGCTGCCGTTCCTGGCCGCTGACTTCGGCAGCGTCGCCAGCGGTTACCTGACAAAACTCTACGTGCGCTGGTTTGGCTGCTCCCGCGTGAACTCCATCGTCGCCAGTTCCGTCACCGGGGCCGCGCTGATGATCTCGCTGGCACTGATGACGCTGGTTAAAGATCCCTATCTTGCCATTGCCCTGATCTCCATCGGCGGTTTCGGCCACCAGGTGATTTCCTGCATGTTGAGCGCGCTGGTGGTTGAGCGTTTTGATCGCCGCCAGATGGCGACGGTCAACGGCATGCGCGGGTCCTGCGCCTGGATAGCCAGCTTTATTTTTTCACTGATTATCGGCGTTACCGCCGACACCATTGGCTTCAATCCCTTGTTTATTGCCATGGGCTTTTTTGATCTGATTGGCGCGGTTTTTCTGGTGATGTTTATTGCCGAACGCCGCCAACGTACTGCTAAACAGTGAGGGTAATCTCATGAAAACACTTAAGACATGGACGCTACATCAACAAACGCCGCATTTTGTCGAACTGAAAGTCGAGCAGCGTCACTTTTTACGGATTTACGTATTAGAAAACGGCCTGATGCGCGTGCTGCTGAAACGCGACGGGGAACTGGCGCTGAACCGCACCTGGAGCATTGCCCCGCAGGAGGATGTGCCCTGGGAGGGGCGCGACCGTGAATCGCTGGAAGGTTTTACGCTGCCCGCCTTTACCCTGCAACAGGAGGCGCAACAAATCCGTCTGGCCACGGACCGACTGCGGGTTACCGTGCATTATCCCCTTTGCCTCAGTTGGGAACATTTTGACGGCACCGACTGGCAGCCGCTGGCGGTCGATCGCCATACCGGGGCTTACCTGCTGAACATGCATGGCGATGGCGTGGAACATTATCAGCGTCGTCAGCCGCAGGATCGGGTTTACGGCCTGGGTGAAAAGAGCGGCGATCTCAACCGGGTCAATCGCCGTTTCGAAATGCGCAATCTGGATGCGATGGGCTATAACGCTGCCAGTACCGATCCGCTCTACAAACATATTCCTTTCACGCTGACCCAGCGTGACGGCGTCAGCTTCGGGCTGTTTTACGATAACCTCACCAGCAGCTGGCTGGACCTGGGGAATGAGTTAGATAATTATCATCTGCCTTATCGCCGTTACCGCGCAGAGGCGGGCGATCTGGATTACTACATGATGCTGGGCCCGACGCTGCTGGAGGTGACCAAAGCATTTGTTCGCCTCACCGGCCGGACGCTCTTTCAACCGAAGTGGAGCCTGGGCTACAGCGGTTCCACCATGCACTACACGGATGCGCCTGATGCGCAGCAACAGCTCCTGTCTTTTATTCAACTGTGCCGCGAGCATGAGATTCCCTGCGATTCGTTTCAACTGTCGTCGGGCTACACCTCCATCAATAACAAGCGCTACGTGTTCAACTGGAACTATGACAAGGTGCCGAATCCCAATGCCATGAGCGCCGCTTTCCATCAGGCCGGGATGAAGCTGGCGGCCAACATCAAGCCTTGCCTGTTACAGGATCATCCACGTTATAAAGAAGTGGCGGATCAGGGGCTGTTTATCCGCGATTCGGAACAGGATCGGCCTGAGCGTTCCGTATTCTGGGATGATGAAGGCTCGCATCTGGATTTCACCCATCCCCAAACGGTGGCGTGGTGGCAGCAAAACGTCACTGAGCAGTTGCTGAAAAAAGGGATCGATTCGACCTGGAACGATAATAACGAATATGAAGTCTGGGACGGCGAAGCACGCTGCTATGGCTTTGGCCAGCCCATTGCGATTAAGCACATCCGGCCGGTGATGCCGCTGCTGATGATGCGCGCCTCGATGGAGGCTCAGCAGCGCTTTGCCCCGGAAAAAAGGCCGTACCTGATTTCCCGTTCAGGCTGCGCAGGCATGCAGCGCTATGTGCAGACGTGGAGCGGGGATAACCGGACAAACTGGCAAACCCTGCGCTACAACATCCGTATGGGGTTGGGAATGAGTCTGTCAGGCCTGTTTAACGTCGGGCACGATGTGGGCGGGTTTGCCGGCGATAAACCGGATGCGGAGCTGTTTGTGCGCTGGGTACAGAATGGCGTGATGCACCCCCGTTTTACCATTCACTCATGGAATGACGATCACACTGTCAACGAGCCCTGGATGTATCCGGAAGCCACATCAATGATTCGTGAGGCTATTCGCCTGCGTTATCGCCTGATGCCGTATCTGTATACGCTGGCCTGGCAGGCCAGCGAGCAGGATGAGCCAATGCTGCGGCCAACCTTCCTCGATCACGAGCACGATCCGCGCACCTATGACGAGTGCGATGATTTCATGCTGGGGCGAGATTTGCTGGTGGCAAGCGTGGTTGAGCAGGGCGCCCGTCAGCGGCAGGTCTATCTGCCAGATAACGCCCACGGCTGGTATGACTGGCACAGCGGTAGCTGGCTGGCGGGTGGCCAGTCGGTAATGCTGGATGCGCCGCTGGATCGTCTGCCGTTACTGGTCCGTGCCGGTGCTGCCATTCCACTGGGAGAGTGTGAAAGTACCACCGATGCGCAGCGTGATAACGTACGGGAACTGCAGCTGTGGCCTGCGCCGGGCAATGCGACCACCTCCGGCGAACTGTTTGACGACGACGGAGAAACGCATGGCTGGCAGAAGGGCAATGCGCTTTGGCTGAGCTGGACGTTAACCAGCAGCGCGTCACGGTTGGAGCTGATCATTGAAAAGCGGGGAGATTATCAGCCAGCGTGGCGTGATATGGCGATTAGCTTACCGCCGGGCGAGAAGCGTCCGCTGTGGGTCAACGGGGAAATGACAACCTGTTACCGACTGGCGTAACCCAGAGCGCAAATCACACTACCGGCCCACCTGCGTGGGCCGGTTTATTTTAGGCGGAGTGGGTTTCGGTGCTCATGCGTCCAAGGTCTTTATCGACCAGGAACAGACCGTTACCGCTATCGCCAACCATCGCCAGTTTATCCAGCACGGTTTTAAACAGCTTCTCTTCTTCATGCTGTTCTGCAACATACCACTGCAGGAAGTTGAAGGTTGAATAGTCCTGCGTTGTCATCGCTGAGTGCGCCAGTTCATTGATTTTACTGGTAATCAGCTTCTCGTGATCCAGCGCCTGAATCAGCACTTCGTTCAGTGAATTGTAGGCAACGGGCGGTGCAGCAATGCTGCCCAGCACCGGCATAGCACCGGTATCGCTCAGATAGTCGAACAGGCGCTGCATGTGTTCCATCTCTTCACGCGAATGCATTTTCAGGAAGGACGCTGCGCCCTCATAGCCTTTATCGCTGCACCACGCACTCATTTGTAAATAGAGATTGGCGGAGAAAAATTCGAGGTTCAGCTGGTCGTTTAAACGTCCAGTCATTTCAGCAGTCAGCATGGCCGCGTCCTTTGAGTGTTAATAAATTAGTGGTGAATTATGCAACAGGCTGGTAACGAATGGGAAGCCTTTTATTGAAAAATTTTCAATTTATCTGGTTGATTTAAAAAGAATTATTTCAACTGTTGAATGCGAGCGATTATCATTGTGGTCAGCTTTTCGGGTCGCCAGTTGTCACTCCCTAAGCCGGTGCGCCTGGCTTCCGTGCGGCTTCCTTTACCGGCAGGTCAGGCTGGATGCGGCCTGGCAGGAAGGCAAGGGTGACCCGGCGATGAACTGGCTGCAGCGCATGCGCAAGAAATGCCTGACCAGAGATTTGTGAGGCAAGGCGTGAAGGTGAATCTTATGCGGGTTCATCGCGAAGAAATCGCATAAACTTTTCGTGAAATGCCACCGTTAACCCTCAGGGTGAATATGCAATCTGTCAAAAGCCATGCTGAATTTTACGACGTCCAGTTTTCAAAAGAAGATTTCACCGGTCTGACGATCGCTGAAACGCATTTTGAAGACTGCGAATTCAATAACGCCAACTTTACCTCTGCGGTGTTTTCGGCCTGCAAGTTCATCAACTGTGTGTTTAATCACTGCAATATGAGCCTGCTGAACCCATCCAATAGCCGCTTCTTTGGCGTTCACTTCAATGAGTGCAAGCTGACCGGCATTGACTGGACGACAGCCTACTGGCCCGATTTTTATCTGGATCACGAACTGCATTTTCAGAAATGTATTCTGGCCAGCGGCTCTTTTTTTGGGCTGCGGTTGCAGGGCTTAAAAATGGAGGCATGCAAACTGACAGAGGTGGATTTCAGGGAGTGCGATTTAACCGGCGCAACGCTCACCGAATCGGACCTGACGGGCAGTTTATTCAATCACACCGTGCTACGTGGCGCAGATCTCACAGAATCCTGGAATTACGCCATCAATATCTTCCATAACACGGTCGATAAAGCCAAATTTTCTCGCCTGGAAGCGGTTTGTTTGCTGGAAAGTCTGGGCATCGAACTCGTCGATTAGTCGAGGCCTGAGGAGTAGCCGCCCCCGCGAATACGCTTTATGGGGCAGGTTTCGTTCGGGGTAACGCCTGGCCACCCTGACGCGCTACCGGTGCGGCGGCCTGCCGTTTCTGACTGACGCCACTTTCTCTTCCGTACGCTGTAGGCCAATAGCACAAAATATTGTATGCTATGCCGCCTTAAAGTTGACCAGGTAACCGGAAGCACGCCAATGTAACTTTGCGCTCACCCCGCGACGACATAAAGTCGCATTTGGCACCGTTTATCCGCCGGTAAGGTTCTGCCGGCCACCGTGATTTATCTGCCGCGCCTGTTAGCGCGTGGCTACGTTGAGAAGAATTCACTCATGTCTAATCCCTTTTTAGAAGAGGTGGCACGCCGCCGCACCTTCGCGATTATCTCGCACCCGGATGCCGGTAAAACCACAATTACCGAAAAAGTCCTGCTGTTCGGACAGGCGATCCAGACCGCCGGTACGGTAAAAGGCCGCGGCTCCAACCAGCATGCGAAGTCTGACTGGATGGAGATGGAAAAGCAGCGTGGTATTTCAATCACGACGTCAGTTATGCAGTTTCCCTATCGTGACAGCCTGGTAAACCTGCTGGATACGCCGGGGCACGAAGACTTCTCTGAAGATACCTATCGTACGCTGACCGCCGTTGACTGCTGCCTGATGGTGATCGACGCAGCGAAAGGCGTTGAAGATCGTACCCGTAAGCTGATGGAAGTGACGCGCCTGCGCGATACGCCGATCCTGACCTTTATGAACAAACTCGACCGTGACATCCGCGATCCGATGGAACTGCTGGATGAAGTGGAAAGCGAGTTAAAAATCGCCTGTGCGCCCATCACATGGCCAATAGGCTGCGGTAAGTTGTTTAAAGGGGTTTATCACCTTTATAACGATGAAACTTATCTCTATCAGACCGGTAAAGGGCACACCATCCAGGAAGTGCGCATCGTTAAAGGCCTGAACAACCCAGACCTCGACGCGGCCGTCGGCGAAGAGCTGGCCGCACAGCTGCGTGAAGAGCTGGAGCTGGTGCAGGGCGCCTCGCACGAATTCGAAAAAGAGGCTTTCCTTAGCGGTCAGCTCTCTCCGGTGTTCTTTGGTACTGCGCTGGGTAACTTTGGCGTTGATCATATGCTGGATGGCCTGGTGGAGTGGGCGCCGCGCCCCATGCCGCGCCAGACCGATACCCGCCAGGTTGAGGCAAAAGAAGAGAAATTTACCGGTTTCGTGTTCAAGATTCAGGCTAACATGGATCCCAAGCACCGTGACCGCGTGGCGTTTATGCGCGTGGTATCAGGCCGTTATGAAAAAGGCATGAAGCTGCGCCAGGTGCGCACTGGCAAAGACGTCGTGATTTCTGATGCGTTAACCTTTATGGCGGGCGACCGTTCGCACGTAGAAGAAGCCTATCCGGGCGATATCATCGGCTTGCACAACCACGGCACGATTCAGATCGGCGACACCTTTACCCAGGGTGAGAACATGAAGTTCACCGGTATTCCGAACTTCGCGCCAGAACTGTTCCGCCGTATTCGCCTGCGCGATCCGCTGAAGCAAAAGCAACTGCTGAAAGGGCTGGTCCAGCTGTCGGAAGAGGGCGCGGTTCAGGTGTTCCGTCCGGTTCACAATAACGACCTGATTGTAGGAGCTGTTGGTGTCCTGCAGTTTGACGTGGTCGTCGCGCGTCTGAAAAGCGAATACAACGTTGAAGCCATCTATGAGGCGATTAACGTTTCTACGGCACGTTGGGTCGAGTGCAGCGATGCCAAAAAGTTCGAAGATTTCCAGCGTAAAAATGAGGTGAACCTCGCGCTGGATGGCGGTGATAACCTGACCTATATCGCTCCCACCATGGTGAATCTGAATATTACTCAGGAACGCTATCCTGATGTGACATTCCGTAAAACCCGCGAGCACTAATTCGTGCTTTCAGGGCCATTCCAGCACGGAATGGCCCTGTTTCAACGGATACAGAACCCTCCTAAAACGCGCCTTTTCCTCTCTTTTGACGCACGATCAACCAGTTACCCGAGCAAAACTCTAAATCCCGACTATGATTACTTCATCGGACGGTTTAAGAGACTTATTCTCCCCGCGTCCAGTGCCGCAGCAGCACTGTTTGCTGCTCTTGCGCCCACAGT
This sequence comes from Pantoea sp. Ae19-2, assembly GCF_059801205.1. Taxonomy (NCBI): domain Bacteria; kingdom Pseudomonadati; phylum Pseudomonadota; class Gammaproteobacteria; order Enterobacterales; family Erwiniaceae; genus Pantoea; species Pantoea sp. Ae19-2. The sequence continues at coordinate 108,264 of NZ_JBCHWE010000001.1, forward strand.
TTTGGGCGAGTTAACAGATAGAAGGATGATATCGATGCACACAACTAAGATTACTAAAACATTGATGGCTGCGATGATCGGTACTGCTCTGCTGAGCGGAAGCGCATTTGCAGAGGAATCCGCGTCTCAGAAAGCCTCACAAACGGCTGACAGCGCCGGTGCAAAAATTGACAGCTCAATGAAGAAAGTGGGCGGCTTTATGGATGACAGCGCCGTGACGGCTAAAGCAAAAGCGGCCCTGGTTGATGACGACTCCATCAAAAGCACCGACATTTCTGTCAAAACCCATCAGGGCGTTGTTACCCTGAGCGGCTTTGTGACCTCACAAGATCAGGCTGAGAAAGCCGTGGCCGTGGTGAAAAAAGTTGAAGGCGTTAAATCAGTCAGCGACAAGCTGCACGTGAAAGACGCGAAAAAACAGTCAATGAAAGGTTATGCCGGTGACGCTGCTACAACCAGCGAAATTAAAGCTAAGCTATTAGCAGATGACATGGTTCCTTCACGTAACGTGAAAGTGGAAACCACCGACGGTGTGGTTCAGCTTTCAGGTGAAGTGGCGAATCAGGCACAGTCTGACCGTGCCGAAAGCATCGCTAAAGCTATCGAAGGCGTAAAAAGTGTTAAAAATGACCTGAAGGTCAAGTCTTAACACGACCCGGTGCGGCTTCTTCCGGAAGCCGCACTGATAAAAATACCCATCGTGGGATGAAACAAGCAGTTCAATATTAAAATGGTTAAGGAGAGGCTTATGTTTCGTTGGGGCATTATTTTTCTGGTGATCGCACTGATCGCTGCTGCATTAGGTTTTGGTGGCCTTGCCGGTACCGCAGCCTGGGCAGCTAAAGTCGTATTCGTGGTGGGTATTATTCTGTTCCTCATCAGCTTGTTCACTGGCCGTAAAAAGCTATAGCGATGACCCAGACTGTTTGATGCTGGCGTAGTCAGCATCAAACGGAGACCAGTTATTTGTGCGAATGTTATTGTGAGGCAAAGGATGCTTCATATTCGCAACGATGTGTTAAACGGCGCAACGCCAATAGCACAATTTATGGACAACGTAGCTGGTTCTCCGTGCTAGTATCCTTTCACAATTCTAATCCCTGCATTCCCTACATTTGCCTATCGGGAACCCAATCTGAGGTCGGTACATTGGGTATACGTATTCCCGTGACGCTCGGGGCGATTGAACCCCTTGCTCTCACACCTTTTAAAGCCAGGAAAATCGCCTTAGTGTGCGAGGGTGGCGGTCAACGCGGCATCTTCACCGCTGGCGTATTAGATGAGTTTCAGCGGGCTAAATTCAACCCTTTCCAGCTTTTGATTGGCACGTCTGCCGGGGCACAGAATCTGTCTGCCTTTGTCTGCGCGCAGCCGGGCTACGCGCGCCGGGTGATCACCCGCTATACGACCAGCAAGCAGTTTTTCGATCCGCTGCGTTTCTTACGCGGCGGCAATCTTATCGATCTCGACTGGTTAATCGACATCACCCGAAGCGAATTCCCCCTGGCGATGAGCAGTGCCGAAACCCTGTTTTCCAGCGGGCGCGAATTCTATATGTGTGCCTGCCGCAGTGATGACTATGCGCCCAGTTATTTTGCGCCCACCAGTGATAACTGGCTGGAAATTATTAAAGCTTCCAGTGCGATTCCGGGCTTTTATCGCCTGGGAGTGGATCTGGAAGGCATCAGCTATCTGGACGGTGGCGTCAGTGATGCCATTCCCGTGCGTGAGGCGGCCAAACGTGGCGCAGATACGATCGTGGTGATCCGTACCGTGCCCTCTCAGATGTTCGATACGCCACGCTGGATAACGCGTATGGAACGCTGGTTCAGCGGCGGTGCGCTGCAGCCGATGCTCACTATCCTGCATCATCATGAGCAGACTTATCGGGAAACGCAGCAGTTTATCGAGTCACCGCCAGGGGATTTACGCATCATTGAAATTTTCCCACCGCGCGTGCTGGCCAGTAACGCGTTAGGCAGCCGGATCGCCTCGCTTAACCAGGATTACCACCTGGGACGCCGCTGTGGCCGCTATTTTATGGCGACGCTGGGCCAGTGGCTGAGCGATGCCGAGCCGCAAACGGGGCTGGATATCGTTACGCCTGCCGCGCCGGTGGCGAATGAACCCAACAGTGGGGCGATCGTTACGCCGCTGGCGGGCAATGACGACGCCTGGAATGAAGGCTCGCTGGCATGAGGTTTGTGGATACCCATTGCCACTTTGATTTTCCGCCCTTCGTCGGACAGGCGGAGGAAAGTCTTGCCCGGGCCGCCCAGTCCGGCGTTGAAAAAATTATCGTGCCCTCGGTAGACGCGGGACGCTTTGCAACGGTCTGCCAGCTGGCTCACGCGCATCCCGCCCTTTATGCTGCGCTGGGGCTGCACCCGATTGTTATTGAACATCATCAGGAATCGCATCTTAGCGAGCTGGAAGCCCGGTTGATAAAGTCGCCCGCTAAGCTGGTAGCGTTAGGTGAGATCGGCCTGGATCTTTATCGGGACGATCCGCAGTTCGGCAAGCAGAAACATTTTCTGGATGCGCAGCTGAAGCTGGCTAAACGTTACGATCTGCCAGTGATCCTGCACTCGCGTCGAACGCACGATCAGCTGGCGCTGCATCTGCGCCGTCACGATCTCTCGCGCCGTGGCGTGGTTCATGGTTTTGCCGGTAGCCTGCAGCAGGCCCAGGCTTTTATCAAACTTGGTTATGCGATTGGCGTGGGCGGCACCATTACCTATCCGCGCGCCAGTAAAACCCGACAGACCATCGCACAGTTACCGCTTTCATCCTTGTTGCTGGAAACGGATGCCCCCGATATGCCGCTGAACGGTTTTCAGGGCCAGCCCAACCGACCAGAGCGCGCTTTTCAGGTGTGGCAGGTGCTGTGTGAGCTGCGTGAAGAAGCGCCAGAGGTCATTGCCGATGCGCTATGGCACAACAGCCACAGACTTTTTCGCCTTTCCTGATGTCGCCCGTTTACCCTTCTTCTCACAAAATGTTATAATAATAACATTCCCGTCGCGGGCTTATACGGGCTCCACTTTGCCTGATTTCTTGACTGAATCAACTTTTATCTGAAATATTGCAGTTGTTTCATATTTCGATGTGACGAATGGCACATATTCACCGGCTCCGAATTGTTATTATTATCACATACGGGTGGATAAAAACTCACCCCTTGTCCTGGAGATTGTTATGACTGATATCAAACAGCAGGCCCTGCGCGCGCTGAAACTGATGGATTTAACCACCCTGAATGAAGATGACACCGATGAGAAAGTGATCGCACTGTGTCACCAGGCGAAATCCCCGGTGGGCAATACCGCCGCCATCTGCATTTATCCGCGTTTTATTCCCATTGCTCGCAAAACGCTGCGTGAGCAGGGCACGCCGGACGTGCGTATCGCCACCGTCACCAACTTCCCCCACGGCAATGACGACATCGAGATCGCACTGGCTGAAACCCGTGCCGCTATCGCCTACGGTGCTGACGAAGTGGACGTGGTTTTCCCTTATCGCGCGCTGATGGCTGGCAATACTCAGGTGGGCTTTGATCTGGTTAAAGCCTGTAAAACAGCCTGTGCGGAAGCGGATGTACTGCTGAAAGTGATTATTGAAACCGGTGAGCTGAAGCAGGAAGCGCTGATCCGTCAGGCCTCTGAAATTGCCATTGATGCCGGAGCGGACTTTATCAAAACCTCAACCGGTAAAGTGCCCGTGAATGCAACGCCCGAAGTGGCACAGATCATGATGAGCGTGATCCGCGATAAAGGTGTGAAAGCGCAGGTTGGCTTTAAACCGGCTGGCGGCGTGCGTACCGCTGAAGATGCCGCCATCTATCTGCAACTGGCTGAAGATACGCTGGGTGCCGACTGGGCTGACGCACGGCACTTCCGTTTTGGCGCTTCCAGCCTGCTGGCAAACCTGCTGAACACCCTTGGACACAGCAGCGATACCCGTCAGTCAGGCTACTGATATCTCCGGGCGGCATCTTGCCGCCTTTTCTCCTCTTTCCCTGACGTAAGGGGGCGACTTTGTACCTTGCACAAGAAATCATTCGAAAAAAACGTGACGGCCACGCGCTGAGTGAAGACGAGATTCGTTTCTTCATTAACGGCGTGCGTGATAACAGCGTTTCGGAAGGACAAATTGCCGCGCTGGCAATGACCATTTATTTTCACGATATGTCGCTGCCGGAGCGGGTTGCCCTGACGATGGCGATGCGTGACTCAGGCACCGTGCTGAACTGGAAATCCCTGAATCTGAACGGGCCGGTGGTCGATAAGCACTCCACCGGCGGCGTCGGCGATGTCACCTCGTTGATGCTGGGGCCGATGGTGGCCGCCTGTGGCGGCTATATCCCGATGATCTCAGGTCGCGGGCTGGGGCACACCGGCGGCACCCTGGACAAGCTGGAAGCGATTCCCGGGTTTGACATTTTCCCCAGTGATGACCACTTTCGCCAGACCATAAAGCAGGTTGGCGTGGCAATTATTGGCCAAACCAACTCCCTGGCTCCGGCGGACAAACGCTTTTACGCCACGCGCGACATCACGGCCACCGTGGATTCGATTCCGCTGATCACCGCCTCGATTCTGGCGAAAAAGCTGGCCGAAGGGCTGGATGCGCTGGTGATGGATGTCAAAGTCGGCTCCGGGGCATTTATGCCCACGTATGAAGCCTCTGAAAATCTGGCGCAGGCCATTGTTGGCGTCGCCAACGGCGCGGGCTGTCGCACCACGGCGCTGTTAACGGATATGAACCAGGTGCTGGCCTCCACGGCCGGTAACGCGCTGGAAGTGCGCGAAGCAGTGCGCTTCCTGACCGGTGCGCAGCGTAACCCGCGCCTGCTGGAAGTGACGCTGGCGCTGTGCAGCGAAATGCTGATCTCCGGCAAACTGGCGGAAAATGAGGCTGAGGCACGCGAAAAACTCATGACGGTGCTGGATAACGGCAAGGCCGCAGAGGTGTTTGCCCGCATGGTGGCGGCGCAGAAGGGCCCGACCGATTTTGTTGAGCGCTACGACAGCTATTTACCTGCGCCAACGATGAGCAAAGCGGTTTATGCCGACCGGGCAGGCTGTGTTACGCATATGGATACCCGCGCGCTGGGCATGGCGGTGGTGGCGATGGGCGGTGGACGCCAGCGCGCCAGTGATGCCATCGATTACAGCGTGGGCCTGAGCGACATGATCACCCTGGGCGAGCAGGTGGATGCTTCACGTCCGCTGGCGGTCATCCATGCCAGCAGCGAAGCGCACTGGCAACAGGCCGCTGCCGCCGTAAAAGCCGCGATTACCCTGGGTGAACGCGCCCCGGCAGCCACGCCTGTCGTGTATCGCCGCGTCACTGAGGCAGGCTGACGCAGGGAACCCCTTTATACCGTCCCGGATTCAGGTATACTGATCTGATCGCTTTTTTTTGACTTGTCGCGCGCTTTTGGCGCAGGAGACTGGCATGAAACGTGCTTTTATTATGGTGCTGGATTCGTTTGGAATCGGCGCCAGCAAAGATGCCGATAAATTCGGTGATGCAGGTTCAGATACGTTAGGTCATATCGCAGAAGCCTGCTTTAACGGTCAGGCGGATAAGGGCCGTAAAGGGCCGCTACACTTACCCAATCTGACCGCGCTGGGCCTGGGCAAAGCGGCTGAGCTGTCTACTGGTCGTTTTCCTGCCGGGCTGGATCCTGAGGCGAAGATCACGGGTGCCTATGCTTACGCCAGTGAGCTTTCATCGGGCAAAGATACGCCGTCTGGCCACTGGGAAATCGCCGGCGTGCCCGTTCTGTTTGACTGGGGATACTTCAGCGATAAGCAGAACAGCTTCCCGCAGGCGCTGCTGGACAAACTGGTGGAACGCGCCGGTTTACCCGGCTATCTCGGCAACTGCCACTCATCCGGTACGGTGATCCTCGACCAGTTGGGCGAAGAGCACATGCGCTCTGGCAAGCCGATTTTCTACACCTCGGCGGACTCCGTATTCCAGATCGCCTGCCACGAAGAAACCTTCGGGCTGGAGCGGCTGTATGAACTCTGTGAAATTGCGCGCGAAGAGCTGACCGAAGGCGGCTACAACATTGGTCGCGTGATTGCCCGGCCGTTTGTGGGCGACAAAGCAGGCAGCTTCGAGCGCACCGGCAACCGTCACGATCTGGCCGTTGAGCCGCCATCGCCGACCATGCTGAAGAAGCTGGTGGACGAGAAGGGCGGTCATGTGATTTCTGTTGGTAAAATTGCCGATATCTATGCCGAGCAGGGCATTACCAAAAAAGTGAAAGCCACCGGTCTGGACGCGCTGTTTGATGCGACCATTCAGGAAATGAAAACTGCGCCGGATCAGGCGATTGTGTTCACCAACTTTGTCGACTTCGATTCCACCTGGGGCCATCGCCGCGACGTTGCGGGTTATGCGGGCGGCCTGGAGCTGTTTGACCGCCGTTTGCCAGAGCTCATGGAACTGGTCAAAGAGGATGATATTTTGATCCTCACCGCCGACCACGGCTGTGACCCGAGCTGGGAAGGCACGGAACACACACGCGAGCATATTCCGATCCTGATTTACGGACCGAAGGTTGAGCCGGGATCGCTGGGCTATCGCGACACCTTTGCCGATATCGGCCAGACGATCGCGCACTATTTTGACCTGTCCCCCATGGACTACGGCAAGAACATGCTGTAAAAACAGCGAAATTTTTAAAAAGGATAGAGAATTATGGCAACTCCTCACATTAATGCAGAAATGGGTGATTTCGCAGACGTCGTACTGATGCCGGGCGATCCGCTGCGTGCGAAGCACATTGCAGAAACCTTTCTGGAAGATGCCGTTGAGGTGAACAACGTGCGCGGCATGCTGGGCTATACCGGCACTTATAAAGGCCGCAAAATCTCCGTCATGGGCCACGGCATGGGCATTCCCTCCTGCTCCATTTACGCCAAAGAGCTGATCACCGAGTTCGGCGTGAAGAAAATCATCCGCGTGGGTTCCTGTGGTGCCGTGCGTCCCGACGTGAAACTGCGTGATATCGTGATCGGCATGGGCGCATCGACCGATTCCAAAGTGAATCGTATGCGTTTCAAGGATCACGATTTTGCCGCGATTGCGGATTTCGATATGGTGCGCAACGCTGTCGATGCGGCCAAAAATCTGGGTGTTGACGCGCGCGTAGGGAATATCTTCTCTGCCGACCTGTTCTACACGCCCGATCCGCAGATGTTTGACGTAATGGAGAAGTACGGCATTCTCGGTGTGGAAATGGAAGCCGCCGGCATTTACGGCGTGGCTGCTGAATTTGGGGCGAAAGCGCTGACGATCTGCACCGTGTCCGATCATATCCGTACCCATGAGCAGACGACTGCCGCAGAGCGCCAGACAACCTTTAATGACATGATTAAGATTGCGCTGGAATCTGTGCTGCTGGGCGATTAATCTCCACGCTTATTGATGCTCTTGCTCATCCGGCAGCGCGACGTTGCCGGGTGAGCGCGTCAGAAGCTTTACGCTTCCCGCTCATTTCGCAACATTCTCATCAAATGACACACTTTTCATCAGGCTTGTGCATCTTGCTACTGGCAAGGACCGCTTATGCCACTATCATGAAGCCGAACAATAAATAACAACATGCCAGACTGAAAATACCTGCCTGATGAATTTTCGAAATTTCGACGCTGAAGAGAAGTTGTTTGTACGCCGTGCCGCTATGGCATTTGTGCTGGTCTGCATCTGCTTCACCATCCTGGGTTTAAACCTGTATCGCCTGCAGGTACGCGATCACAGCTATTACCAGACGCGCTCAAACCAAAACGATATCAAAATGATCCCTATCGCGCCCACGCGCGGGCTGATTTTCGACCGTAACGGGATTCCGCTGGTGCGCAATGTGACCTGGTACGACATCACTATCACTCCGTATAAAGTGGACGATATGAAGGACGTGCTGCGCCAGCTCACGCCGCTTATCGATTTGACACCGGACGACATTGCGCGTTTTCAGCACGATCTCCGGCAGAACAGCCGCTACAAACCGGTTATCCTCAAAGAGGAACTTACCGACGAAGAGGTGGCGCGCTTTTCAGTCAACCAGTTCCGGTTTACCGGCGTCAGCATTGATACCTATCAGGACAGGGAATATCCCTATGGGGCCGATCTGGCGCATGTTGTCGGCTACGTCTCTAAAATCAATGATAACGACTATAAGCGGCTGAATGCCGAAGGCATTGCTGAAAACTACGCGGCTGACCACAACATCGGTAAGCAGGGGATTGAAGGCTATTACGAATCCCTGCTGCACGGTAAGCCGGGCTATCAGGAAGTGGAAGTGGATAACCATGGCCGCATTGTCCGGGTGCTGAAAGAAGTGCCGCCGGTAGCAGGCAAGAACATCACCCTGACGCTGGACCTGCATCTGCAACAGTATGCGGAAAGCCTGCTGGCCGGACAGCGTGCCGCATTGCTGGTGGAAGATCCCCATGACGGATCCGTGCTGGCGATGGTTTCCAGCCCCAGCTACGATCCCAACCCTTTTGTGAAGGGCATTAGCTATAAAGCCTACAAGACGCTGCTGCAGGATAAAAACCTGCCGCTGATTAACCGTGTCACCCAGGGCCTGTATCCCCCGGCCTCCACCGTCAAACCCTATATGGCGATGTCTGCCCTGTTAACCCATGTGATTACGCCGCAAACCACCTTTTTTGGCGGCCCAACATGGACGCTGCCGGGCACCGACCGTCGCTACCGTGACTGGAAAAAAAGCGGCCACGGCACGCTCGATGTCACCAAAGCGATCGAAGAGTCTGCAGATACCTTCTTCTATCAGGTGGCCTTTATGATGGGCATCGATCGCATTCACACCATGCTCAGCAAATTTGGTTACGGCCGCTCCACAGGCATCGACCTGAACGAAGAGTACAGCGGCCTGCTACCCAGCCGCGACTGGAAAATGAAAGTCCATAAAAAGCCCTGGTATCAGGGGGACACGGTGTCGGTGGGGATCGGTCAGGGCTACTGGATTGCGACCCCGATTCAGATGGTGAAGGCGCTGGTAACCTTGATTAATAATGGCCGGGTGATTACGCCGCACTTACTGGAAAAATCCCAGCTCGGCACCCGGGTTCAGCTCTATCAGCCTAAGCTGCCACAGGCGCAGATTGGCGATCCGAATTCTCCCTACTGGTCATTAGTGCGCCACGCTATGTTTGGCATGGCCAACGCACCGAACGGGACGGGCTATAAATATTTCCATACCGCGCCTTACGGCATTGCAGCGAAAAGTGGGACATCTCAGGTGTTCAGCCTGAAAGAAAACCAGACCTACAACGCCAAAATGATTCCGGTACGGCTGCGCGATCATACGTTTTATACCGCCTTCGCGCCCTTCAGCGCCCCCAAAGTTGCGGTGGCGTTGATTCTGGAAAACGGCGGAAGTGAAGGCGTGGTTGCCGCGCCGGTGATGCGCAAGCTGCTTGACCATATCTTCCTGCCGCCGACCACCCCGCCGCCCGTTGAGGTGGCACAGCATCAGGCAGGCTAGCGGAAGAATACCCGGTTACGCCCGTGCTTTTTGGCATCGTACAGCGCGGCATCTGCCTGGGTGTAAAGCGTTTCGAACCGGGTGCCTGCTGCGCCCCAGCTGACGCCGAGGCTGGCCGTGACCAGCCGCTCCGGCAGCGCATTTAACGGCGAAGCGTTCAGCGAGGCGAGAATGGCTCCGGCGACGATAACCGCATCGCCCAGCCAGGTATTGGGCAGCATGATGGTGAACTCTTCACCGCCGATTCGACCGATGCTGGCGATGGCAGGCGTATTACGCTGAATACGTTGTACCAATTCGCAAATCACCTTATCCCCGACGGGATGACCGTATTCATCATTGATGCGTTTAAAGAAGTCGATATCAAGAATGATTAAGGCCGCCGGCGCCTGGTCCAGCGTATCGCTGATGCGTTGAATAATGGCGCTGCGGTTCCAGACATCCGTCAGGGGATCGTGCGTGGCTTTGTACTCCAGTTCCGTTGCCAGCTCGTTCAGTTGCTCATTTACCCGGTTCAGCTCACGCTCTGCCCGATCGCTGCGTGAGATTAACCGATAGGTTTCACGCATCAGCCGCTGGTAGTGCCCGTTGAGCTGTAGCAGCGCCTGCCGATACTCTTCAGCCTGCAGGCTATGCTGCGCCGCGACATGGCTGGCCTGATTGAGTGCCTGGGTTTCTTCCAGAAACAGCTCATTGAGGTGCGTCATTGGCGCTGTTCCGCATGCAGCTTCACGGTTAACGCGGTGAAATCCAGAGACAGCTCTTCGCCAAACTCTTCTGACACGTCATCTTCGGCATCGTAAAACCAGTTCAGTACGATCGTGCAGCCGCTCTGCGCGAGCCTGTTGAACTGATCAAACAGCCCAAACAGCATCTTGGTGCTTGAGCTGTTGAAATAGCTCAGGTCGATATTCACCTCTGCCGCTTGGCTGGCCTGAGGCTGCCAGCTTTCCAGCGCGCTTTGCAGCGGACGGTAAAAGGCGGCGGCATTCTCTGGCCAGGATTCTCCCCGCAGGGAGAATCGGTGGGCCACAAAGTCAAACTCTACGGCGGGCGTACATTCAGTGGCGGTAAGTTGAATGATTTGCATAGGGGCTTCTTCAGTCATGGCAGATAGTGGCCTTAAGCCAAAAGGCAGAGAGCTCGCTGGCCTCCAGTGGCTGGAAACAATACTCCAGCGGTTCACTGACGTCGCGCGCCAGGGTAAGCAAGCCGATATTGGCGCCTTTGCTCCAGACCGGACTCTCAGCGCGTAACCGGTTTCGGTAAGCTTGTTTAATTTCATCCGCATTCATCACCCGCAGCGAATCCAGATCCCCGCGCAGTTGATGAGTGGCGTCGCTGCCGACCAGGTTTGCGCTTTCCAGATAGTAGCGACCGTCATCGTAACGCAGGCTCAATGAACCAAAGCGATACAGCTGATCGTTGTGGCTCAGCGCCCGGCTGTCCTGCGAGTAACGCAGAATGTTTTGCGCAATCTCGACAAAGCTGGAGAACAGCCGCCGCCTGACTTTTTGCGACTGCTCGTGATTCTCCAGAAACAGCTTGACCACTTCGCCCATCGCCGTGATGTTCTGCGGTGAAAAAAAGCCGGTATACTGCAATGCAATAAGGCCGGACTGCGATTCGGTATTAAAGGGCAGACCCCGTAGTGACTCGTTTTTCATTTTCTTCCCGGTGCAGTCAATAGCGAAAGCCAAACCAGGTGACGTCATCGCGTCGCGCCTGATTACCTTGCCAGCTTAAATAGTCTTGCTGAAACGCCAGCGATAACTCCGCCATAGGCAAATGCTGATAGCGCATCAGCAGAGACTGAATACGCTTATTGCCAAACATGATATTCCGTTCGCCACCCGGTTGATCGGTGACGCCATCCGTGAGGACAAACAGCATGTCGCCCGGATTAAACGCCAGGCTCTGTTCAGGCCAGTGATAGTCTTCCGGCGTATCGGTATAGCCGACGCCGACGCGATCCTGACTGAGCGAGATAATTTCATTACTGATGTTGCTGAGCATAAATGCCTGGGTTCGGGCGCTGGCCCAGCGTAGCTGATGCAGCCCGGTATCAACTGACATCACGATGGCATCGCAGCCGTCGTTAGAGAGTGAGGTTTGCTGGGAGGCGTTCAGCTGGCCCAGGGTTTGTTTAATATGGTGATTAAGGGCATGCAGGATGCTGGCAGGTGCCTGCAGATCGGCCTCGCGCAGCGCGTTTTCCAGCGCAGACTGCAAAATCACCGTCATAAAAGCGCCTGGAATTCCGTGGCCCGTGCAGTCGGCGATGACCGCCAGCCAGCCATTGTCATGGCGGTGAAAAGCGTAGTAATCGCCGCCCACGCCGTCTCGGGGCTGCCAGTACAAACACCAGTCGTCGAGCAGGGAGGCAATCAGCTGGTTGGAACGATCCAGCATCGCGTCCTGAATGACTCGCGCGTAATCAATGCTTTGTAAAATTTGCTGATGCTGGCGCGCCTGTAAATCGGAGACGCGGCGAATCAGATCGATCCCCAAGCCAATGCCGATATAGTGCCCGTTCTCCGTCAGGATAAACCCGTCGGCGACGGACTTATCCCCGTTGGCCACGACCTGCTGCGCAACGCTTTCCAGCGTATTTTCCACGTCAATCACCAGCGGGAACTTATCCATAAAGGCAATGCAGCTCTTGCGGTCATAGAGTTCGGGAAAGAAAGGGCGCGCCATCTGCGACAAAAAGATGTGGCGGTTGATCATGCCGAACGGCTTGCCGTTTTCCACCACGGGCAACCCGATCAGATCTTTGTGTTCGGCAAAGAGTGCCATGACGGCACGGTTATCTGTCTCCGGACTGACAAAAGGGACCTCAATGCATAACACCCGCGCGTCATAGCGGCTTGAGGCGGAAACCACAGTATTCACAGAGGCGGGTAACTGCATGATGCGGCTCTTGATTGTCCAGGAATAATCTTAGAGTAATGAGCGCAGATGACGGATTTATGGCAAAAAAACGGTTGGTAAAAAGAGGGCCGATAAATCGCAGTTAAAGCAAAATAGCAGCGAAAAATAGCCTGCCAGAGGGCGTTCTGCAGCGCGAAAATCCGGCGGTTGATTGGGCGGATTGCTAAATTTTCGCCCGTTCCCCTTCCGGTTGATGGAAAACCCGTCAGTTGATTTCATTTTTGTGAAAAGCGTTTGACGCTGGGGCCTGCTTAAGGTTTAATGCGCCCCGTTGCCCGAATAGCTCAGTCGGTAGAGCAGGGGATTGAAAATCCCCGTGTCCCTGGTTCGATTCCGGGTTCGGGCACCACTATTTAAAGAAACCAGCTTAACGGCTGGTTTTTTGCTTTCTGGGGTTCCGGTAGATTTCTGGTCATGCTGGCCACAGGAGGCACTGCTTTACACCTTGGGCCCCACCTGAGCATTTTCCTTTAGCGATGCCCTTCCGGTCATTGTGCCAACGTCTGCTGGTCTTCACTCTGCCAATAAATACTATTTCCACCAGATATACCTAATGGTGAATTGATGACAGCAAGGCAGCATCCGGTCTTTGTCCGGTCAGGAGAAGACAAGCAGCCTCGCTTCACTTCGGATGTGTGCAAAACACTACCGCGCCGGTAGGCTTGCTCAACCCCTCACAATCTCGGAAAGGATTCCCGGCCTTGCTCACGGTACTCAATAAAATCGGTTATCAGCCCTCCGTCAACCAACTTTTACCAGCCACTGTTAAGCCTCCAGTAAGTGAAGTTAATGGCAGCTTTAAAATCCCTGCTGAGCAGCAATTTAGGTCTGGCATAGTGTAAGTATCCCGCATAATCGTGCCATTCATGTTTAGAGATCATCCGGCATAATCAATCTGCCAACGAAGGAGATCGCTATGCGTAAAGCCCGTTATACTGAGCATCAGATCATCGCTGTGATTAAGTCGGTTGAAGCCGGACGAACCGTTAAAGATGTCTGCCGGGAGGCCGGTATCTCTGAAGCCACCTACTACAACTGGAAGTCCAGATACAGCGGTATGGAAGCTTCTGATATTAAAAAAATCAAGGATCTTGAGGACGAGAACCGACGTCTCAAACAGATGTTTGCCGACCTGAGCCTGGAGAACTGGGCACTGAAAGACGTTATCGAAAAAAACTTTAAAACCAGCCTTTAAGCGTGAGCTGGTCACTCATCTCATAATGACATTTGGACTTAGTATCCGTCAGGCCTGCCGGAGTCTGAACCTGAGCAGAACGGTTTACCATTACCGCCCGGATACCACGCGTGACGACCCCGTTATTGTCGCGTTGCAGGCAGTGGCAGAGCGATACCCACGATACGGTTTTCCTAAACTCTTCCAGGTTATGCGGCGGCAGGGATACCCGTGGAATCACAAAAGGATCCACCGTATTTACTGTCTGCTGAAGCTGAATTTTCGCCGTCAGGGCAAACAACGGCTGCCGGTGCGTAATCCCTCGCCACTGGCCACGCCGGAAGCGCTGAACCAGAGCTGGTCTGTCGATTTTATGCATGATGCCCTGGTCTGTGGCCGTCGTTTTCGCACGTTCAATGTCGTTGATGACTTTAACCGTGAGGCGTTGTCGATTGAAATCGATCTAAATCTGCCAGCTCTGCGAATGGTCCGTGTACTCGAGAGGATCGCGGCAAATCGTGGCTATCCGGTCATGCAACGCATGGATAATGGTCCGGAATTTATCTCACTGGCACTGGCTGAATGGGCAGAGAAACATGTAGTAAAACTGGAGTTTATTCAGCCGGGTAAGCCGACGCAGAACGCTTTCATTGAGCGCTTTAACCGGACATACCGTACGGAAATACTCGATTTTTATCTGTTCAGAACGCTGAATGAAGTGCGGGAAATCACGGAAAAATGGTTGTCAGAATATAACTGTGAACGCCCGCATGAATCACTGAACAATATGACGCCGGAGGAGTATCGACAACACCATTATTTGGCCGGGATCTCAAAAAATGCATGGAACTAAAACGGGTCTATTTACAGTTCCTCCCCTTCAATTACCCCCATGTTACGAATTTGCTGCACTCTCATCACATCATTATCGAAATGAAAGCTGTAAAAAACCTGACGTTTCATATCTAACCTCCAATTTTTTTGGAAAAGGAAACTATTTATTTTATATTTATCAACCAGTCTGCTGATTGGCCAAGAAGGTGAAACTACTTGGCATCAAACTAAGAATGTTAGAAAAAAATTTCAACTTAGGCTAAATCTATTTAAGCCATGAAGAAAAATTATTATAACCATCATCCTTTATCCAATCATACACACTAAAGAAATTAGAAAGATTATAGCCATTTCCTCTATAAGTAGAGTCAACTGAAGTACTGAAGTTTGCAGAACCATCAATTTTATTATATTGTACCCACTCCCCCCCAACTTTTTCCCAAAGTGTTCCTGTTTTCCCATCGGCAGAATAAGTAACTCCAACATAAGCAAGAGGGTTTGGTCCAAGTGCTTTTGTTTTCTGATGCTTATCTTTGATTCCATTTATGTGCACGGCTAGAATGTGATTGCCACGTACAAAACTTTTTAAAATTTCATAGCGAACCCATGGACGTTCGTATGTATTACTGCCAACTAGAATGCACGTATTCGAAGTATTGACTAGCGCTCCATTAATCAATTTTTTAATAGCAACATCCCCTTGCTTTTTCGACTCTTCCCAAACTGACGCATCAAAGTATCCCGCACTTTCGCGATCAGATTTAGTTAACCAGTGATTGCGTACAGCGTTTGCTCGAAAATCGCTTACATCCTGGTAATGAAAACTAAAAAAAACTCTTTTTGCCATAACATTTATCTCGTGATTTTGTAGTCAAAATTAGATATTACGTGCTTCGACTGGGGAAATATTAAGTTCTCGATATAGTAATCCGATGAAGTCTAATGGCCCCAAATCTTTTGGTATAGCGTATCGAAGCCTTTTTGCTAGTTCCCTTGTTGCTCCCCCAGTCACAGCAATAGGAATACATTTAGCATGAGGGTGCATTTGACGAAATATTTCATATTCCTCATTGATCCCTTCCATTCCTCTTATGAAGACAGCTGCATCAAATGATTCTGAAGTAAGCATTGCTTCTCGCATAATATGTAAACTCTGTACACGGCTATTATCTATAGCGTCAACAAATGTCACGTTTGCGAATCGTTTATTATCTTCCGGGAAATAGTCCTCGAAAAATTTAGTCTGAAAGAGTTTGACTGCTGTTGCATACTGAACACCTAAATCCTCAGCTGCCGCCCAAAGCATTGGGGTTATAGCAGGATGCCCACCCCAGACAATGGTGCGTCTTCCGAAGGCAACCGTCGCTAAGGCTATAACAGCAGACTGGATCATTTGTGGCTCGCAGTCTTCATCAAATGGTTTTCTGCCAGATACAGGCACGCTTGCTGAAAGAAAAATCGCCCCCATTTATAGCCCCTCCAGTTCGGATAATTCCCATCCTGCCTGACGACTCTTGATCCACTGAACGCCTTTGACATTTGTTCCCAACCAATTCAGATGAGTCATCCATTCCTCAGAAAGTCCGACATGGTCATAAACTAAAATAGCAGGTCGGCTATCGTTATCCCGCATAGCATCATGCAGCGTAACTGCAGTTGGTACACCAACACTAGGATGAGCCACAAGAGGATTGCCTGAAGGTAACCTAAGAACAAGTGAGCGCCGGATACCGATCGCCTTTACAGCTCCCCCCATGCTCTCAATAGAACTACGGAGATGGCCGGCAATATTTGCGTGACGCAACGCAACACTTTTACTTCGTAAGCCCTCAACCTGAAGTGAGAGAGAATCAATGACTTCATCTGTTAACTTCCCATCAACAAAGTCATCTACCGACAAAACTCTCGGTGTAGCTAATGCACTAGTTCGAGATGCGGTATGGCCCGGCCAAAGAACTTGCAAGATTGAAATGTGCTTATCTGTCGCACGCCCCCATTCCGCTCGAGCCCAACGACTGTCAAAAAATCCGGGGGTGTCCAGCATTACGACGACATCACAATCACACAATCGATGCCACAAAACACTCTGAAAATCCACCGCCGCACCGACAGAATGAGTATCAAGAAATACTTCAAATTGCCGGGCTGATAGAGCTTCAAATAATTGAACGGCAACATCTCTAGACTCGGTCCGGCGGTAGCTCACAAAAACGCGGCGCTGTGTAGGAAGCAAGCCTAGACACTGTAAAGCAACACCTGCCGGTTTAATTAGCTCAATATCTTCAGGTGCAAGCGCTAAGGCATTTAGAGATCTCAAACATTCGGGAAGTTCATTTGCGACATTAGCGACATCACTCACTAAAGGTATTATAGGAATACTTAGCCGCATTAACTCAGCGTGTTCTGACAAAGAAGGGGCCACACCACCAAAAAACAAAGCCACAGAAGGAGCCATCTCTATAAAGCTGCCTTCGAACCCTACCGTTATTGTAAAATGCTCATCGGGTTGAAGACCAAACCCTTTCATTGCGTTAGAAATAGTTTTCTTGATATTAGTAACTTGCTCTGGTGTCGATTGACCAAAAATCAAACACTGATAAAGTGACTTCGGCATCCTTGAGCTCATAAAGGTTTGCCCCGTAGACTGAAATTGGTCATGCTGCATAACTCCTTGGTTACTAGACCTAAAGCAGTTGGTTGTTCTTTATCGTATACCAGTTCCCCACTGCATTTTCATTGCGTTTCTTCAAAAAAAGAGCCCATTATCAAACTAAATTCACTGTGCCCATCGAATCTGATTCGATTCCGAAACCATGATCCATTCAGAAACAGAATTCCAGCATGATTTACACTTCCCTGAACGATGTTGTGCCAATGGAACACCACAGTTCGCGTAAGGACTTATGACCTTTACCCTGAAAAAGTATGAGTAGACATAAGTCTATGCGGATAGAAAATGATTGCTTACACTCAAGTGGCTATCATACTGCTTGTGGTGCTCTGTCGACTAAAACATACTGACTACGCTAGAAGTAGGGTAATGTAAAAATCTCGTTCAATTGTGATTCTCATTACCATGAATAGGTAAAATTGAAATGCATCAATAGGAAGATGCGTATGACTAGTTCAGCGGTAATAGTAGAAAGTCTCAGGGAATACCAAGAGTGGTCAAAGGACAATGTTCGTAGAACCGAGAATGTCTTTTTCCGTGGTCAACGTATGCCATGGACACTTTTACCCAGCATCTGTCGTCATTCAAGCTCTGACACACTATTAGAATGTGAAACAGAGCTGCTCACCTGCTTTAAAATGAAGCTGCGAGATGTCTCCATATAGTACCTACGAATGACTGGGATTGGCTGGTAGTTGCGCAACACCATGGCCTCCCCACTCGTTTGCTAGATTGGACAAGAGATCCTAGTGTTGCACTATGGTTTGCAGTTGAACAAATCAGACGTTATCCCGACTCAAATCCAGTCGTCTGGCAAATGTGCCCAGAAGCTAAAGACTTTGTTAATAACTAGGAGACTGAATTACCATTCGCCGGAACGAGAACAAAATTGTTTTCCACAACCTTCAACATACCTCGAGTTAGAGCTCAACATGGTTATTTTTCTCTTTTCAAACATAGCCAGGACTGGGGTAATGGTTTCGTTCCGTTAGAAAAAAACAAATATTTAAAAGAATCTATGAAAATGGTGAGCATTACTCCTAGATATGCTGAAGAAATACTGCTTGAAATAGAGGCTAAAGGCATTAATAGACACATGATTTATCCCCCAAGAGTTGATGTCATTGCGAAACAAGTTAAAAATAAAATATTTAAAAAATAGAAGGACGTGCGATAATGAAAACAATAGAAAACTCTGCTATGCCTCAAGGTTAGATATAACCTTCAGTTAGTAATGCGGGTTGGTGCCCCTGACCACGAATATGCTCCAGCCATAATCAGGAATATCCGGCTTCATGTTGGTTGCATGTTCTGGCAACCGGCAGTTCTCTCGGCGAATTCAGTTGGCGTTATCCAGTCCAGTGAACCTCCCAGTAAAACTAAGCTCTTACTTTTCCAACGAAAGCCTTCACATGACCGAACCCCGCTTTCCATTCAGGTTACAAAGTGCCTCATCAGCACAATAAACCTCGGCACGGAAAGTTATTCACTTCACATTTAGCATCCCCAAGTACTTACTTTTTCTATTCACGCAGGAAACACAGTGGTATTGTTTTAAGCTAATATCGATGATGTGATACGTAGCACCAAACATTGGATGGTAGCTTGTTGCTTTCATGAGTCATTTTTCCGTACAGCTGAAAGCGCAATCGACGTAGGGACTAAAAATGACCGGAGTATCTAGCGATCAATACGCTGCTGGTGAACAGGGCTTAGGGTATATCTATCAGCCTCGTTTCGCGCTACTTAAGCTTCTACAGTGGCCAGAAGATACATCTGTTTTGATCGAAAAGGATGATGACCTAGACTTCGTTAAGTCTGATGGTGTCAAAACACTGGCATCGCTCAAACACAAAGGGGATGGGGATACTCTAACCGACCTGTCTACCGATTTCTGGAAGTCAGTCCGCATCTGGCTTGACCGCTATAATCGTGATGGTAAAACCGAAGCAAATCTTCGTTTCTTTCTGTTTACGACCGGAACTATCTCAAACTCCTCGTTCCTGCAACACTTCTTAGTCGAATCGCCAACAAAAGACGATAATTCAGTATCAATAACTCACCTCGCTAACACAGCTCTGGCTAGAAGCAAGTCAAAACTGATCACGGCAATAGCCGATGAGTTCAATAAACTGACTGACGAGCAAAAAGATGACTTCTTATCACGGATAATCATATTTGATGGCGGGCCTCGCATTGAAGACCTTCCTTCAATCATCAAAAATCAGCACATGCGTATCATTAGACGCGATAACCGAGACGCTATTTTTGAACGACTTGAAGGATGGTGGAATAACACCATAGTCGATCTGCTAACAGGGAAACGTAAAGAGGCGATTTTTGGTTATGAGATCTCCGACAAACTTGCAGCATTTTCAGAAGAGTACAAATCGGACAATCTGCCGATTACGTTCAGAGGAAAAATGCCCGTTGGAGAAATCGACGCGATGAATGATCCCAGGCTCTTTGTTGTGCAGCTCCGTGAAATAGGGGTTTCCTCTAATCGTATACGAAACGCTATTCTCGACTATTACCGAGCATTTGAGCAGCGTTCTTCATGGGCGCGTGAAAACCTTTTGGTAACAGGAGAGATGGAAGATTATGAAGACCGCCTTGTTGATGAATGGAGTCGCTATAAAGACGTCGTTTTTGAAGAATTAGATGAAAACTCAGCTGATGAAGTACTTATTACTGCGGGAAAAGCATTGTATCAATGGGCCGATCTTGAAAGTGGTAATATTCAGTCATTGCGTATCCGAGAACGAGTGACTGAGCCTTATGTAGTTCGAGGAGGATTTCACATCCTTGCGAACAGTAGACCACTACCTAAAATTTTCTGGCATCCCCACTTCCTAAATAGAGTTGGTCAATTGTTGGGAGCCCAAGAATGAAGCAATGGGATCAACGTCCATTCGAGATAAGGAATCTTTTCAATCCTGCATTTTGTGGTGTTGTACTATTCAGAGCAATGCAGAGCTACGAAGAGGAAAACTCACAGGGCATGCCATTCTCTCTGGCTCTTTTAGTGCTAGCATTATGTCTGCAAAAAGATTCTCGCCAAGTGTTTGCTGATAATCCTCGCCGCTACCTTTTGAAAAATATAGAAAACAACCCCAAATTACTCGTTAATTTTGCTAATCGCGTCAATAATATGCTGCCATTTACGCTTGAAGCTTTTGGAGTGCTCATGGAACGAGGATGTTTTGTTGTAACGCAAGATGGCCGATTGAAAACAGTACCTAAAAAAGTTCGCAAATCGGTCATAGGGACTGAAGAATCGATCTCATGCCAGCGTGTCGCGCGCTATATAGGAAAAGAATTTGCCCGTATTGCAGATCGCGTTACGGTATACACGACCTTTGGAATACGCCCATGAAAATTAAGTCGATTCATGTCTACAGCCATGATGGCCAACGTCGGGACCTGCAATTTAAGGTTAATGGTTTAAATGTCATTACTGGCCGTTCCTCAACCGGTAAATCAGCTCTTTCTGAGATCATTGAATACTGTATGGGTCGATCTACCTTTAACGTACCAGAAGGCATTATTCGCGATAAAGTGTCATGGTTCGCAGTCATTTATCAATTTTCACAGGAGCAGGTACTGATCGCGAAACCAACACCAAATGCAGGAGCCACAAGCTGTGGCACCGTTATGCTGCGACGAGGAAATGAACTGACCGCACCAAATTTCAAAGACCTCTCGGTTAACACCGATGATGATTCTGTAGTCGCACTGCTGTCACGATTACTTGGCATCCGCGAGAACCATACAGACGTGGCAATTGGGCACAGCAGAGAAAGCTTTGATGCAAACATCAAGCATACTTTTTATTACCTTTTCCAAAAGCAGGGCCTTGTAGCAAATAAAGATCAACTTTTTTATCGACAAAATGAGGCATTTCAGCCACAAGCTATTCGCGACACATTACCGATTCTTTTAGGCATTTCATCAAATGATCGCTATGAACTTGAGGCCAAACTCCGAACTGCGCAGCGAGATCTGAAAATCAACGTCAAACGTCTTGAACAAGCTCGCGATACAATCGATACATCACTGCTAAAAGGTTCTGGGCTTTTATCTGAAGCCAGAGCCGTAGGTATCATCACACAAGACAAAGACAAAATTGGAACTGACGAAGTAATTAATGTTTTGCGTTCTGCAATGCAATGGAGTCCGTCACCCCTACCTGAAGACGATGGACATAGAATATCCATTCTTGAAAATGAAATTGCTGGTTTAAGACAAGACAGACGTCAGATCCAGTTCCGAATTGATTCTGCTCGGATGTATGCCAAGCAATCAGGTAATTTTGAAAAAGAAGTTTTAGAACAACAAGACAGATTATCTTCTATCAAGGCTCTACCGAAAAATCCGGAAACTGGCGAATGGCAATGGCCTTTCTGTGAAGCAAATTTAGCACTGGAATCTCCAATTGCTAAAGCACTCCTGAGCGAACTAACAACTCTCGACGCTGAAATGAGCATTGTGGCTGGCCAACGCCCTAAAATGGATGCTTATCTTACTGAACTAGAAGATGAGGTTCAGACCATTGTAAGTTCGATAAGAGCCAAAGAAGTGGAGCTTGCTGCGGCAATCGCGGCAAACGAAGTTATTGAGCAATTAGGCACACGCAATAATGCTGCGGCAAGAGTAATTGGTCGTATAAGTTTGTTCCTGGAAGACCTTGTACCTAACTCAGAGCTGGCAACATATGAATCAGAAAATCGTCGTCTAAAGCTCAAAGTCGAAGACCTACAAAGGAAAGTTGGAGCTGATAGCAGCCATGAAAGACTCATATCTATTCTGAATAACATTTCGTCACAGATTACACGCTACATCCTGGCTTTTGATGCAGAATTTCAGGGGCTCCCTGCACGGTTTGATCTAAGCCAAATGACTATTATCTTTGATCGTACAGATCGTCCGGTACCTATGAGTCGAACTGGCGGTGGCGAAAATCATCTCGCTTATCACCTGTCTGCATTGTTAGCCCTTCATCTCTTTGCCTCAAAGAACAATTGCCCCATCCCTCAGTTTCTTTTAATTGATCAGCCTACCCAAGTTTATTTCCCTTCTGAAAAAATTTACCAGGAAGCTGATGGTACTGTTCAGAAAACGGAAGCTGATGCTGACTTAGCAGCAGTACGTAGACTGTTTGCGTTACTGCTGAAGTTTACACAAGAAGAAGTTCCTGGCTTCCAGCTTATCGTGACAGAGCACGCAAATCTTCGCGACCAGTGGTTCCAAGATGCTTTAACCGAGCTTCCCTGGACCAAGCCCCCTGCCCTGGTACCAGAAGACTGGCCTTTACCGTCAGAATTACTAAATTAGGCACGAGTTTTGAAAATCCCCGTGTCCCTGGTTCGATTCCGGGTTCGGGCACCACAAATTTGAAACCCTCGCTTCGGCGGGGGTTTTTGCGTTTGGGGGCTTTAACGCTGTGATGTTGTTGGGGTAAGGTTGATTTACGCGATCGTAATGTTCTGGTTTACGGTTTCGATGGTCGGCATTTTCACTATGTGATGCTGAAAGCCTATGGGCGGGGATGGCACAGAGGCGCATTTTCGTCATTGCCTTGCACAACATGCAGCTTCGCCGTGTGCGAGCTGATGAGATACCGCAGAAGCGAATTATTCCCTAGATAACCAAACAGGTCAAACAGCAACAGGAAGCTGTATGATGAAACGTACATTATTTTTAGGCATCTTATATCCTGCGTTGGCATTCTCATACACTCCCGGTTTTATGACACCCGAAGTGGAATGCCTCAATGACAATACGATTCCTTTCATAAGCACAAAAATTCCACCAAAAAAAAACGTCGACGACGCATACATAAAATGCAAGCCAGAACTGGATGCCTGGTCAAAATCTCGTGAAATGCTTCCTAAAGAAATCAGAGAAAGGCAATATAAAGAGTTTCATGATTTCTATATAAGAATGATCGAGAAAAGACGGGCATACGACGCTAAGAAATAGTGTAAATTGCTCAAAAAGAATCGCCGCGGATAATCTAGATACTTTCGAGTCGTTGATAATATTGGTTTTCATATTCTTTCGGTGGCATCTAATAGCTCGAACCATGCCGATACTTACTGTTATAAAACATGTTGATGTAATCAAAAATATCGCTGCAGCTAATGAAGTCGGTAAACATCTGAATACGCCGGGTGCACCGGGCGATGGATTCTTTCTCATTGTCGATGCGGACGCTCATGCATGTTTCCATAGAAAAAAGGGTAACACGCCTCGTAAGGGAAATGATCTTCCCTCTCGGATGAGAAAAGCAGATTATTTCTGGCGAAAACCGCTTCAGTTGGGCGATGATTAATTAAACAATGCATTCACATTTGGATCTGAGGATACATGGACACGACCGAACAGTTGGGCGGAAAGTATTACTTTGACGGCATGAGTGTGGATAAAGAAGAGTTGCTGATGTGGCTGATTCTTGACGAATTCACTAAAACCTTCAGCGGCATAACGGATATTCTGGCCGTTGCCTCAATGCTGGCCAGCCTGCCATTTATTCCTGTCTCAAGAAAACTGGATGCGAACACGGCCACGACCGGCACCAGTCCTCTCTCGATGGTAATGCGCAAACTCATCAAAAAACGATTCGCTAAACGCCGCCGAACGCTGACGCTCAGTAGTATGATGCGGGGCAAATGGGCCTACACGACAAGTGTGGGCGCCTACATTGGACGCTGGGTGCCGTGGGTAGGTGCCGTTATTACTGCCCGTGACATCTACATCATTACGAATAACGTCATACATCGCTATCGACTGATAACGGGTGAAAAGGACTAAGCTCATGGAAACTTCAGTTCAGGTCAGAAACCTGCTTAAAAAATACTTCTGGGAAATGGCAGATGATGTCTCACTGAGCACAGGGAATCAGATGGTACTCCCTGAAGAGGTCGCTGATTTCATCGAAGAATATGCAGAGAAGTTTGGCGTCGACATGACCCATTTTGAGTTCAGGGAATACTTTCCTAACGAGGGCATACGCTTTCTGCCTAATGCAATCCTGCCTAAATTCATGCGTACCGACCATCATGAACCTGCGCCTCTGACCGTCAGAATGCTGATTGAGTCTGCTGAAGCCGGACGCTGGCTTTTCCCCTGAACGACACGATGACATTTATAGTCCGGGATAAATGAATGACATTAATTCTGCGCGAAGCAAAACAGTGTGATGTTTCGCTCCTGAGTGAGCTGGGTGTCAGTACATACACCCATCATTTTAAGCAGTACTGGATCCACAGCGAGGAACTGGAGGAGTTCCTTAATCAGGAGTATTCGCCACAGGTCATCGAAAGCAGCCTTGCTGACCCTTCAGCAGACTGGTATGTGGTCGAGACTTCGGCTCCGATCGGATTTGTGAAAGTCATATGGCAATGCAATATTCCGGGAACATCTTTACAGGGTACTCTTCTGAAAAAACTCTATCTTTTAGAAGGCACAACCGGGAAAAACTACGGTCAACTCATATTTGGTGAAGTGGCTAAGATGGCGAAAGAAAGAGGGAGTAACTTTCTGTGGCTTGAGGTTCTTAAAGAAAATACCCGTGCGCGTAGATTTTATGAAAGACAGGGTATGACATTTATCAGGGATAATATCTATAACACCGCTACTCAGTATGTAACGGTGCATATTCTGGGCATGAACCTCTGAATCCTCTTTTTAGCCAAAAAACAGGCCTGCAGCAGCGCAGGCCCTCCGGGCACATCCCCCGCAAGCACACACATCACAGATACTTTTTGAACGACGCCGTCACAACAGCCAGTACGCCACCAACCAGCAGCGCAGAGGGCAGCAAAAAAAGATTTGGCCAGACTGCTGTCGGCCATGCCAGATACAGCATGCAGGGCCCGTAAAGCGCAGGCTTAACGAAGCGTTTGGCATGGTGATAGACAAAACTTGATTCGTAGCCTGCTCCGTAGCGACGCAGGCCACGCCTGACCAGTCCTTCAACGATGCCTGTGATGATGATCAGCCCGAACAGCGGGATGCTGAGAAACAGGATCATCACGCGAATAAAGAAAATCAGCGTCACCCAGAGCGTGGCCTGCAGGTACTCTCCCAGCCTGCTGATGAGGGATGCGCCGAAGCCGTCCAGGGACGGAATGAGGCCGCTCCCTTTCCTGCTCGTTTCCCTGAAAGAGGCAAGCCAGTGACTGAATCCGCTGTCCACAAACAGCCAGTGCCAGGCGGCCTGAACCCAGCGGGTGATTGTGTCCACCGGCGTGGCCATCAGCAGGCTTAGGGTATACCCCGAAGACAGCCAGTGGCTTTCCGTCAGCATCACCTGATAGCTGTGTGCAGCGCCCTCATCGGGCCACAGGAATCTGATGCAGGCGTACTCCACGCCCAGGCTGACGAACAGCGAACCAATCAGGATACCAATGAGCCTTAGCGGCAGATTCCATAACAGCAACTTAAAAGGGCCTGGAGGTCTGCGCTTAGCGGGGGATGCTCTGCCGGGTGTTCCCTCGTCATTCTGGGGCTTTAATGCCTACCGGGACACCAATGTTGCCATCCTCAATCTCTTGAACGTTAACGCGGTAATAAAATCCGTCAGGTGCACAACCCTGTGCACCTGTGCTCTCACGTCACCCGCTTCTGGCTTCGCAGCAGCGCCAGGCCGCTCAGCACCGACATCGCCATCAGGTAATAGCCGGGAGCCAGGCTGGTGCCGGTGGCGGTGATCAACAGCGTGCAGAACAGCGGCGCAAATCCGCCAAATACCGTCACCGCCACGTTATAGCTGATCGCCATGCCGCTGGCACGCGTGGCCATCGGAAACAGATCGGCCATGACCGAGGGTACCGTGGAGAAGTAAATCGACTTGAGCAACGCCATCCAGCAGACCAGCACGATCAGCGTGGTGGGCGTGGTGTGATTCACCACCAGCTTAAAGGCAGGGTAGATGGTGACAATCAGTAAAATCAGCGATCCCCACATCAGCGGAACCCGGCCCACGCGCTCTGCCCACAGGCCCATAATCGGCGTCACCACGGTCAGAATAACCCCCGCCAGCAAGGTGGCGGTAAAGGCCACAGAGCCGGGCAGGTGGAGATTGCGGGTGGCGTAGGTCGGCACATAGTTGAGCATGTAGTTAACCGCCGTAGAGATAACCATCAGGCCAATCGCCAGCAGCATCAGCTCTTTCTGGCGGCCAAACAGGCGCTTAAGCGGGGCGACCTCGGGCTGCCGGGTGGCGAAGCTGGCAGGTTCATGTACGTGGCGACGAATATAGATCCCCAGCGGGCCGATCAGCAGACCAAAGGCAAAAGGAATGCGCCAGCCCCAGTCCTGGATCTCGCTTTCCGTCAGGATTTTCGTTAATCCCAGACCAAAGGCCGATGCCATCAGGGTACTTGCCCCTTGCGTGGCGAACTGCCAGCTGGCGATAAAGGCTTTGCGCTCGGGAAAATGCTCGACCAGAAACGCCGTCGAGCTACCAAATTCGCCACCGGCAGAGAAGCCTTGTATCAGACGTGCCAGCAGAATCAACAAGGGCGCAGCCAGACCAATGTGTTCGTAGCCCGGCATAAACGTAATGATGGCACCGCCCAGCATCATCAGATTGATGGAGAGCAGTAGCGCTTTTTTACGCCCGTGGCGATCGGCATAGTTACCCAACACAATCGCGCCCAGCGGACGGATCAGGAAGGAGACACCGAAACTGCCGAAGGTCAGCAGCATAGAAACGGACGGATCGCTGGTCGGGAAAAACGCATGGGCAATATAGCTGGCAAAAAAGCCGTAAACCGCAATATCAAACCACTCCAGCGCGTTACCGATGCAGGTGGCGAAAAGGGTTTTATGCAGGCTGGGTTTATTCGCGTGCAGCGGTGCAGCGGTGTTGAGCGTGCTCATGCGGCACCTCCGGCATGTTGACGATGCTTCGCCACCAGTTCGCGGCCTTGCTCGCCTAAGTCCCATAACAGTCGGGTCATGATTTGCAGACCTTCACGCGCAATCGACTTCAGCATATGTTCGTTCACGCCGTGTTGGCCGCAGGCGGGATAGGAGTGCGGCACCCACAATGTGGGCAGGCCGAGGATGTCGGAAAACACCTCGTTGGGCAGTGAACCGCCCAGGTTGGGCAGCAGAGCCGGTTTCTTGCCGCTGGTTTCGGCGATGCTGGCCAGCACCCAGTCGACCAGCGGATCGGTGGGATCAAGGCGGGTTGCCGGCGATCCGCGCAGGAACTCGACCTTCACATAGCCAAAGCCGTGCTGCGACAGATGTTCGCTGACGTGCTGCGCCAGCTTTTCCCAGTCGGTGCCCACCACAAAGCGCAGCTGACAGACCGCCGTTGCCTCACCTGGAATGGCGTTCATCGGGCGCGCAGGATTGCCGGTCAGGAAGGCCAGCACTTCCAGAGTGTTCCAGCCGTACAGGCGTTCCGTTGGCGTTAATGCCGGTTCGCCCCAGTTCGGATCGATCTCGGGATCGCCCGGCATCCCGCCAACGTTGATCTGGCTGAGAATGTCACGTACCTGCGGCGTCAGTGAGTCAGGCTTCAGTGCTTCCACCTGAAGTACGCCCTCTGCGTTAACCAGCGCGGCAATGGCGTTGGCCAGCTGCGTGCCGGGATTGCTCAGCAAACCGCCCCAGTTGCCAGAGTGATAGGCGTTGTCACGGGCCGTCACCGTCAGGCGGAAATTCACGGCACCGCGCGATCCCAGAAACAGGGTAGGTTGCACCGCATTCAGGCGCGGGCCATCCGAGGCGATAAACAGATCGGCTTTCAGCAGATCGCCGTGCTGCCGGCACAGCTGCGCCAGGCCGGGTGAGCTGATCTCTTCGCCCATCTCAAACAGCAGCTTACAGTTGAAGCCCAGACGTCCGCCGCGTGCGAGAAACACCTGTTCCAGCGCGGCCAGATTTACGCAGTGCTGACCTTTGTTATCTGCGCTGCCACGGGCGTACCAGCGATCGCCCTCTTCAACAAGCTGCCAGGGCATTAATCCTTCACGCCAGTTTTCATCATCGCCGAACACCACATCGCCATGGCCGTAACTCAGCAGCGTAGGGAGCGCAGGATCTTCGATGCGCACCGCCACCAGAAAAGGACGATGGGCCGCTTCGGCGTTTTCGATGAAGTGGAGGGTGAAACCCAACACACTTAGCTGTGGGCCGATTTCGTCGTGTAAATAGTGGTGTAATTCACTGTCGCGATCCTGGCGCTGGCTCTCGGTTCGCTGCGAAACGCGGCGCGCCAGAACCCGCTGAAATTCCCCACTGTCGAACCAGGCGGTGGCCTGGTCTACCGCTTGTTGGGCTGTCATGTTTGCTCGTCTTTTATTCGTATTATGGTTTTCCCATCATTTCCGAAACGCTGCTTTGCCACAATTATCAATTTATCGAGTAAGATTTGCTTTTAAAGCAAAGCTGCCTGCCCGTTTTCGAGGCATGCACCAGCAAAAGGCGTTCGCATGATCAGTAATGAAATCCGCTATTTTCTTGCCGTCGCCAATGCCGGATCGCTCAGTGCGGCAAGCGAGCAGCTGTTTATTGCGGTATCGGCGATCAGTCGTCAAATTCAGCGGCTGGAGGCGCAGGTGGGCGTGCCGCTGTTTGATCGCCACGCGCGCGGCATGGTGCTGAATGAAGCCGGGGAAATTTTTGCCCATCACGTGCGCAAAAATATGCTGGATATGGAATACGCGCTGGCGGAAATCAAAGGGCTGAAAGCAGTACGCCGCACCCTGATTCGGCTGGTCTGTACCGATGGCCTGGCCTTCACGTTGCTGCCCCGCATGATCGCCGCATTTCGGGAGAATAATCCCGGCATCCTTTTTGAGATCAAGGTCGCCAGCCCACAGGGCGTATCAGAACTGATACGTAATGGCGACTGCGACCTGGCGCTGCAGTTCAGCCTGCACGCTGAGCACGGGGTTGAGATCCTCGGTTCCTGGCCTGCGCCGGTGCTGTTAGTCATGCATCAGGGTCATCCACTGGCCAGCGCGCCGCAGGTAACGCTCAGCGATATCAGCCACTATCCACTGGCACTGCCGCAGCAAAACACCACGGTACGACAGCTGTTCGAGCTGGCAAGCCATATGAGCGGCAATCTGATTGAACCGGTCGTGACCTGCGACAATTTCTCAACCCTGTTCCAGTTCCTGCTGCATACGCCATTAGCCGTCACCATTTGCAGTGCGTTCAGCGTGATACAGGAAGCCGAAGCGCACGGACTGGTTTTGCGATCCGTCGGCATCGATCAATTAAGCCAGCGCAATCTGCAGTTGCAGGTGCCCTCCGGCCGGCCCCGTAGCGCCGCGCTGGAGGTATTTTTAGCGTTTGCGCGGCAGCAACTCACCGAACTGGATGCGGTGATATAGCCTTGATATGGCTGATTCTGAGACGTTGCGTTCAGTCGTCATCTTCCCAACGACAGCGCAGGGTTACTTTTAACGTCCTGCTTTCGGCGTTTCTGCACACCGACAGCCACGATCCTGAGCACCTGACCGTGACAGGGCGCATGGATGATCGAAGATCGCGGCGCAAATCCGTTTAGATTTCTTCCTTCATCAGCCTTTGATCTCGCCAACGGGCTTAGTGTTCCGGATAAAGTCTGCTTTTTTTCGGACTCCACCTTATCGCTTTTCCTCTTTGTCTTATCCCCAGCAATACAGCGTTGTGGAGTAGTGTAAAGGACGTAAAAGGCTGTAAACAGGCGCGTTTTTTACCTGTGACACGCTTATCATTCCTGCTATGCGTTACTGTCACTCTGACGGTCATATGCCGATATAACAGAGAGCGGTGCACATATTGACCTGAACATTCATCTGCAAAGGAGAACCACCATGGATTCTTTCTTTCCTGAGGATGTCATTGATACCCTCAGTAAAACGTTCTGGCAGCGCGTCAGTGCGATGAAAGGGCTTATCGAACGTCACCAGAGTTTTCGCCTGCTGTGGTTTGGCGAGGCGCTGAAGCGTAACCGTAACTGGAAGGGCATCACTGCCGAACAGGCCGTTAATCGGGCGATTAGCGAAAGTCATGGGCTGCCGCTGTCCGACGTTAAAAAAATGACGATTGCCCAGAAGTGGGTGGCGCTGGTGCCGGTGAGAAAAGCGCTTTATTCCCGCCCGGATGGCAAAGCGTTTCAGTGGCAGGTGGAAAAGAAACTGGACGAGCTTGATCGTCCTTGTCGCTTTTCGGCCTAACGGCTTTCCCCTCAATGAGTCCGTAGGGGGAACACCGATGCTTAGCTCAGCGCCTGACTGTAATTAATAACGCCCCGGATATCAGCCTGTCTCTGTATCCGGGGCGGTTATACTGCATGACGGCTCAGATGGTGGCGCAAAAGGTGATCAATCTTCGTCATGCCCCGCGCAGCGTTGAGATGACGGTTTAGTGAATGGAACGCGATCATCCACGGGGCATCGTCAGATAATATTGAGCACTATCATCCCTTAAACGTCCTCATTACGGCACAGGCGATTACCAACTCTTAAGCGCCTGTGCCGTTAGCGGCTTTTTGAAACGAAAACGGCATGGTTGGCCGTATGGCGATTTTCATCATCAAGCCAGCCCTTAAGATCATGCTCGATCTGCTCCAGGCTTCTGTTACGGGTTTCCGGCACGCATTTGATGCCAAAAATGGCACCAAAGAGTCCAATGGCGGCGAAAATAAAGAACGTACTTGCCAGACCAACCCAGGCAAGAAGAAGAGGGAAGAAAAGAGAGATCAGGAAGTTCCCTATCCACATGGCGAATACGGCACCGCCCATAAAGATGCCACGCAGTCGCGTCGGAAATATCTCTGACAATAACAACCATGTCACGGTTGATAAGGCACCCTGCTGGAAACTGAGAAACATCAGCATGCCCGCCAGTACCCTATAAGCCCGTAGCGCATCTGGCTGACCATTAACCGTTTCAGGCAGCAGATAGCTCACCATACCGATAAAGATTAGGCAGGCGGTGCAACCAAACTGTCCCGTCATCACCATGGTTCGGCGACCCACTTTACCCAGCATCCAGATCCCAGCGAACGTCATCAAGACGGACACCACGCCATTGGCGATGGTGGCAAAAAGCGCGGCGTTATCCGACATACCGACTGACTTCAACACGGTGGGGGCATAATACATAATGGTGTTAACGCCGGTTAGCTGCTGGATGGCTGCTCTCCACTAATAACCTAACCCGCGATAATCAGGTACTGGCCTGACACTGGTAAAAGATTCACACCTGACTGTCGCAGTCCTCGCAGGGTGCTTAAGGGCATTTAAATGAAATTTCCATTTCATCAGGGATGCATTTTTTCACGTGAACCTGCCGATTCTTGTCAGGAAAAGAATAATGAACAGTTAATTGTTAATTAAGAGAAATGGTGGGTTTTATTCTTTATTTTCTGGGTTATTTAACCGGGCGTTAACGTATTTGCGAGTGTCATCAAAGAACTTTATTTTCCCTTTAACATAAAATGAAATAAATATTTTCATTATCCCATTGGGTTCGCTTGATGTTACCGGGTTCAGGAGAGTCGCATGACCATCGCCGCAGAACGTTTTTGTATTAACAGAAAGATCGCCCCCTCGCTGAGCATTGAAGCCTTCTTCAGGCTGGTGAACGGTTTAGGGTTGAATAAGGTGGAACTTCGTAACGACTTGCCCAGCGGTAACGTGATGGACAACCTGAGTGCTGCCCAGGTTTGCGCACTGGCTGAACGCTATGGCATTGACATTATTACCATAAATGCCGTTTATCCCTTCAATCAGAGTACGGAACAGGTTCGCCAACTGACCGAATCCTTGCTGGCCGATGCGAAAGCGGTGGGGGCGCGTTCGCTGGTGCTTTGTCCCCTGAACGACGGCTCGTCGGTTGCGCCAGAGGTGACATTAAACGCACTGCGCGATTTGGCACCGCTGTTCGCGACCTATGGAATAACCGGACTGGTTGAGCCACTCGGCTTCCCACAAAGCTCGCTGCGTTCGGCAGCGCAGGCGCAGAAGCTTATTCGCGATGCCCATGTTCCCTTTAAATTATTAATCGACACCTTCCATCATCATCTCTATCCCGATGCTGACGCCGAATTCAGTCAGGTGGATATCGCCCAAATTGGTCTGGTTCACCTGTCGGGCGTGGAGGACAAACGTCCGCGTGAAAGCCTGACAGATGCCGAGCGCATAATGTTAACGCCGGAAGATCGCCTGTTCACCTGTCGCCAGGTTAAACAGCTTGAAGAACGAGGCTATAAAGGCATTTATGCCTTTGAACCTTTTGCGCCAGAACTGGCGGACTGGGATGAGAACAAGATTCAGCATGAAATTAAAAACAGCATCCAACTAATTCAACATTCCTTGAAGTAAAGCACCTCGCCTGTGAGATTTAACCCGCTGATTTATCGATGATATCTCATGCATCTTCGGTTCGCAGAAACAGCATTATGAGGAACAGCCAACAGGGCGTAGAAGTAAACGCGCCCAGGCTTCGTTGATGCACTTACGGGCAATTATGCCCGTAAGTGTGATTCATCATCTGTCCACTCTGAGAGACGACAAAACTCCCGGCAGAGAGGCAGGATGTTTTACTCTGTCGCTATCGGCGTAGCATTTTCGTCAATCTTCGTATCGCCCTGAATCGCCTGGATGCGTTTTCCACCGCATTCACCTGCTCGCTGTTATGCAGCAAGGTATAGGTCAGATCGAAGGTTGCACTCGCGCCCGGTGCCAGCTGTTTCACGCGCTTCTGTTCACGTTCAATGGTCACCGGATAGGCATAGTTGGTGCCGGGCTCAATCCCGGTGACATAGCCTTGTTTCAGCGTATCGGTATTTTTCCACAGGGTCAGCAGCGGCAGCTGTTGAGTATCAAACTGGATAGAGGCACCTTTGTTTCCGGCTTTATTCACTACGGCGGCGAGGGTCTGATGATCCTTGTCAGACAGCGGCTTGATGTTAAACACCATTTCATCGAAGTCTTTTGTCGGGCCTTGATAAGTTTGCCAGTTTTTCAAACCGGCTTTGGCATAGTCATTAAACGGACTGATTTGCGACATCGGGGCGAGAAACCGTGCGCCTTCTTCCAGAATTGGCGTGCTGAAGTTGCTGTGATAGATAATCTCGTAATCGTGTGGGTAATCGGAATGGTTGGTCAGCACGTCATGCAGGCTGAACTGATTGCTGCCCGGCACATAGCGCAATTCCGTCCACGTCTGGAGATCGGCTTTCTTGAAGGTGCTCTCTTTGATCAAACCGCGGATGCGGATTTCGTGCGGGGCCGCATCCGCCACCTCGACTTCAAGCTGTGAGACCGGCGTGTTACCAGCTTTGCCGTGCAGCGTATAGATGCGGCCTTTGTCGTTAACAGGATGGCCTGTCCATTCATAGCCGCAGCGCACCATCATCTCGTTGAACCCTTCCAGCCAGCCCAGGCCATTGCGACTTTCAAGGTTGATAAAAGCGGGATTCACCACCTCTTTAACCGGTGAATCCCAGCCCAGTCGGGTGCCAAAGCCTTCCACGCGGAGCAGGTTCATTCCCCGGGTGGGAACGAGCGTGATGGTCAGGCCATCCTGACTACGAATCTCCAGGATCTTACTGCCTTCCTGCTTACCGCCGTGCAACACTTTCTGCTTAATGCTGAACGGCTTGCCCTGGAATTTCAGCTCGCTGCTGTTAACCTGCCAGTTTCCTTTGTCTGTGCCTTGTTCAGCACTCGTCAGCACCCAGGTTTTGGCAGACGCAGAACCAGAAATCATCACGGCTAATACCGTCAGTGCGAGTTTTGTCTTCATCATTTACCCCTTTAGCTGAATCGTTTTTTCAATCATCAGAGGAATTTACTGATTCGGACGTAACGGAAACGTGATTTTACTCACCTGCTGGAAAATGAGGAAGGATTAAGCGTGTTAGTGGGATGTTGCTCACATTTAAAATGCTTTTTAATGGTGTTAAGTCATCTTTTTATCGGCAGTATTCAAAAATCTGTAAACGATTCAGCGACGATGGATAGGTAAGGCTTTTTTCGTAAAACCAGGATGTATAAGGGAAGCGCGAAGAAAGGGCCTCGCGCATTTCCCGCAGGGCAGATTCACGACAGGTAAAACTGGCGCTTAAAAGCAAACATATCATTCAGCAGGCAGTACTCGGGATTGCCGAGCGTGATAACCGGCGCGCGTTGGGCAATCATGGTCTTCCAGTTTGCCAGTGAATGTCGCCAGGCGGCATCTTCGTCGTCGGTTAACGGCGCAACCTGATATCCCAGCGTAATATGAAACTGGTAACGATCGTGGCCCGGCTCGTGAATGCCGGTGACTTCAGACAGGCGATCGCGCAACTGGCGCAAGCGCTTCTCCGTATCTGCATCAGCCGTTAACAGGCGCAGTGTTAACGGGGTTTCATGCGCAGAGGGCGCCTCCGGATTAACGCGCATGCGGTATGGCGCGGCATCTTCAACCAGCTTAAACGACCGCAGGCGCTCAGCCAGGATCCGATCGCACTCTTTCATAGGCATATCAAGAGCCAACCCAGCAGGCCACAGGGGATAGCGTCTTTCCTTGTCGTTGGCACCGCCGAAAACGGTCATATGATAACTGGAGGGAGGCAGCGCGGTGACCTTTCGTGACCAGCTTTCACCGGGTAACTCACGATAGACATCAAGCAGGGCATCGAAGGGTTCCGAGCCTTCACCTTGCTGCGGCAGATGGCAAATAATCGTGTTTCCCCTAAACGGCACAACCCGGCCGTCCGCGGCAAACTTACGGCCCACGTCGTTAGGGCGGTGTTCCACACCGATAGCGCGGGCGGCGGCCATACCGCCCAGAGTGGCAATCGTACCTTTCAACAGCATTCTACGTGTTGTCATCGTCCTACCTCAGTATTGAGCAGATTCCGGCAAAATCATTAATGGGTTCCTCGCCTGTGCGATCTTGCACGGGCATGTAGAGAGGACGTCTTCTCTGTCTGGCCGGGATGTCACAGGCCAGCAGAAGCCTGATGCAATGATGAGGAGGCGATAACACACCTACGCGGGAGCACAGATCCCGGCATCATCGTGCTGATTAATCGAGGGGACGCGCATCTCAATCGGCCATCCTGGCGAATGTCTGTGACTAAAAGATGAAGGGAGAGTGTAAAGTCCAGAAGAGGAACCGCGCGCCGGCGTTCTCGGCCGGGTTGGGTGCATTCAGCCTGCGGGGCGCAACCTAATCGGCGGTGCGCAGCGGATCGCATTTGTCCTGTTAGCCAGGGCAAGAAGAAGCCAGCGTATTCAGCGCTGGCATGACTTTTCCACGCCTATACATTGAGCCGATGAATAACCGTCACGAATTCATTCACCCCGCGATTAATCTCCTGAAAACTGCGCGAGAGGTTGCTGATTTTGTCATTCTCGGCGGTAAGAAAGCGTTTAATTTCTTCAAGTTGCTGGGTCATGTTTTCAATAAGGGTGGTATTTTCTTCCACCACTCTGGTGATTTTAAGCGTCGCCTGCGATGTTGAGGCCGCCAGTCGCCGGACCTCCTCGGCCACCACGGCAAATCCACGCCCCGCTTCGCCTGCACGTGCCGCCTCAATCGCGGCGTTTAACGCCAGAATATTGGTTTGCCCGGCGATGGCGTTGATCGTCGAGACGATTTCTTTAATATCCATCGAAGAATGATTGAGCTTATCGCCAATTTCTGCTGCCGCACTGACCTGTGACGACATCGATTCCGCATTACGGATGGTTTCACCCAGTACATCATTCGCATTAAAGGTGATCTGAGACGTCTCTTCCGACGTTGTGACAGCAATGTCAGCAACCCGTTTAGCATTCTCAACACGTTCGGTAATATCAGATGCCAGTTTGATGACCTTATAAACGTGCTCAGCATCATCTTTTATAGGGTTGTAGCTGGCTTCCAGCCAGACGCGTTTGCCTGAGGCGGTGACCCGCTCAAAACGTCCAGTAAAAGCCCGGCCTTGCTGGATCTTTTGCCAAAAATCAGGGTGCTCTTTATAAAATTCATCATAGCAAAACATACGATGATGTTTGCCCTTGAGGCCATCAAGCGGGTAGCCCATTAATTTCAGAAAATTGTTATTGGCATCAACAACCTCACCCTGCGGGGTGAACTCGATCATGGCCATAGAGTTATTTAGGGCGGTGATAATGGCTTCTTTATGCTTCAACGCTTCATGTTTGTTAGTAATGTCGTTGGCGATTTTGATGACTTTTTTTACCGCGCCGTGACGATCCTTCACAGGAAAATACGTCGCGCTTAAATACAGCCGGCTGTGATTTTTGCGAAAGCGCTCAAAAATGCCGCTAAAGGAGTGACCGGCGCCCAGGGTTTGCCAGAAATGCGCGTAGTCGCTGGAGCGCACGACGTTATCATCGCAGAACAGGCGATGGTGCTGACCCGCAATCTCGTTGAGCGTGTAACCCGTCAGTTCAAGAAAAGGCTCGTTTGCCGTAATGATGCTGCCGTCAGGCGTAAATTCAATCCAGCCAATGTTGGCTTTGATCGCCTGCGTGTTGGTCTGATCATCTGCGGACCCCCATGAAGCGCTACCGGGCATAAAACGTGTCAGGGCAAACATAACGCTCTCCATCTTTTTCAGATAAAAGGGACAAACGATTTGGGCCTGTGTCGGGGAATTTGCTGCCTGTGAAAAGTAAAGCGTCCGGCGCGGGTCGTCTTAGATTATCGGCACTGATGGATTCATATTTAGAAATAGATTAAAAAAAGTGATGTTTATCACAGTGGCAGGCAAAGCGATCCAGTGCGGTATAAGCACGCGGACTTTCTTGCCTGGCGTGCAGCCCGAAGATGAGAAGGTGGCGTAAAATACGCGAGCAGCAGTAACTTAGCGGGTTCTCTCGCCATGTTTGCTGTTCCGACTGAAAAAACGGCAGGGGCAGCGGACGGCCTGTCTCAGGACGGAAGCCATTAGAAATTGCCAGCCCACCGGCGGAATTGTTAATCATAACTTGTTGAATGATGACAAAAAACATTGGGGACATTTTTGTTATCCAAATGAATCGGGGGATGATTCGATTGACAGGCGTTCGTTCAGCTGGACTGATTTCACTTCGGGCAACCCAGCTGCGTTTTTATCATCGGCTTAAGCGAAGGCGCTCTGCGTAAGACAACGAAATACCTGAGGAGCGCAGCGCAAGGTAATGGCGTCCGCACCCCTTTCTCAGACCGACAGCAAAAGATACCGGCGATAGCGCAATCCCCAGTACCGGCCTCTGCCGTGCTGACGCGCAGGCGGTGAAATTAAAATACTGGCACGTAGAGGGCGGGTAGTGGCAGGGGCTGACGAGCCAAACAATCACGCGCCAGCGGGTGAGCCTCTGCCGGGCTGACGCGCAGGCGACGAGAATAAAATACAGGCGCGTAGAGGGCGGATAGTGGCAGGGACTGACGAGCCAAACAATCACGCGCCAGCGGGTGGGGCGCTGCCGTGGCGATGACATCTCAGGCGGTGTCGCCAATGTCAGCCTGCAACATCGCCTGTGCCGTCACACATTCAGTCGATGGATCACCGTAACGCATTCGTTCACACCGCTGAAAATTTCCTGAATACTGTCTGAGAGATGAATCATCTTGTCGTTTTCCGTCGTGAGAAAACTGTTGATGCCATCAAGTTGCTGATGCATGTCGCCGATAAGACTGGCATTTTCTTCAACCACCTTACTGATTTTCTGCGTTGCCTGAGAGGTGGAGGCGGCAAGACGTCTGACTTCTTCCGCGACTACCGCAAACCCACGCCCCGCTTCGCCCGCGCGTGCGGCCTCAATGGCGGCGTTCAGCGCCAGAATATTGGTTTGTCCGGCAATGTTGTGAATCGTGGAGACAATCTCTTTGATGTCTTTGGCCGAATAATTCAGTTTGTCACTGATCTCCGCAGCGGCTGTTACCTGAGAGGCCATGGATTCTGCATTTCGCACCGTTTGGCTCAGAACCTCATTGGTATTCGCGGTGAGATGCGACGTTTTTTCAGAGGTATTCATGGCGATATCCGCAACCTCCTGCGCCGTGACGACACGTTGGGTGATATCAGAAGCCAGCTTAATCACTTTATAAATGTGCCCCGCAGCATCTTTAACCGGGTTGTAGTTGGCCTCAAGCCAGACACGTTTTCCTGATGCCGTTACCCTTTCAAAACGCCCGGTGAACGCGCGTCCATGTTGAATTTTCTGCCAAAAATCAGGGTTTTCTTTGTAAAAGGTATCAAAACAGAATATACGGTGGTGTTTACCCTGAATCGCCGCAAGATCGTATTCCATCAGCGTCAGAAAGTTTTTATTGGCGTTGAGGATCTCGCCCTGCGGGGTAAATTCGATCATCGCCATGGAGTTGTTCAACGCAGTAATAATCGCTTCTTTATGCGTCAGCTCTTCGTGCCGGTCAGTGATGTCATTGGCGATTTTGATGATTTTCTTCACGGTGCCGTGTTTGTCTTTCACGGGGAAATAGTTGGCGCTTAAGTAGAGCAGACTTTTATTTTTTCTGTAGCGTTCAAAGATGCCGCTGAAAGACTGGCCTGATGCCAGGGTTGCCCAGAATTCGGCATATTCACGAGAGCGCACAAAGTCTGGCTTACAGAACATACGATGATGCTGGCCGGTAATTTCACTGAGCTGGTAGCCCGTGACCGCCAGAAAGACCGGGTTGGCCGTAAGAATGATGCCCTCGGGCGTAAATTCAATCCAGCCGCTACAGGCTTTGATCGCCTGTACGTTACTCCGATCGTCGGAGACATTCAGCGGGGTTTTGCCCGGTTTAAAACGCGTAAAGGAAAACATAGCACTCTCCATTTATAGCCGTAAAAAGGTCAAAGAGTTGACCACGTAGTGGAGAGAC
The DNA here is from genome assembly GCF_059801205.1 of Pantoea sp. Ae19-2. NCBI lineage: Bacteria > Pseudomonadati > Pseudomonadota > Gammaproteobacteria > Enterobacterales > Erwiniaceae > Pantoea > Pantoea sp. Ae19-2. Next base: position 147,237 of record NZ_JBCHWE010000001.1, read on the forward strand.
AGCGACCTGTTTACAGGGAGGTCGATCGGCTCGGGTCCACTAACGTTATCGGCATCGCGCGTGTCATATTTAGGTCACATTACGAACACAATTAAAGTCTGGTGAGGTGCATCACGCTATTCACAAAGGGCATGCGGGGGCGTCAACAATGCGCATGCCCTTCAGCGTAGGTTCCGCTCTCAACACTGTCAGTGTCGGGGAGCAGATGGTGCTGCAATGAAGCGGCCTGAAGCCGCGTTATGACGGGTTATCCGGTATTGCACTGCGCAAAAATTCAGGGATGGCAGGGCGACCGTTTTCCAGACAGGTGCCGGTGAAAACCGCCTCGGCATAAACGACATTATTCACCAGAATTTGTTGGATGAAGTTAACGCGGTTGCGTTTTTCATTGGCCGCCAGTGTACAGGTCACCTGCATCTCATCACCTTTCTTCAGGCTCTTTTTGAAGCGCAGGGTGTACTCCAGCAGCATATGAATACGACCCGCGGTAAACTCTTCTTCGAGATCGACACCAAGGTGCTCTTTCATAAAAGCGTGACGTGTCCATTCCATATAAAACGGATAGTAGAGTCCGTCCACCACGCCCTGAAAATCGATGTGCTTTTCGTCAACCTGATACGTTTTCGTAAACATAATAGCGCCAGTAGTGAGTGAGGTTATGCTCACTTTAGTGATCATTGGCGCTTTGTGAAATGCTTTTTATTGGGCATGCGCGGGGACCGCGTACGGTGATATATCATGCTGTAACATGGCCGGGCCAGCGAGGCGCTGGCCCGGGTGAGGCGATAAAACGCGGTTATCGGAAAAAAAGCGCGTCAGTTATCGGAAAGCCGGCGTCGCGAGAGTGCCGCTTCTTTCGGTGCGGAAAATAGACACTGCGTTGCGCAGCATCACGGTTTGTTCCAGCATGCCCTGCGCGGCGGAGGAAACCTGCTGAACGAGCGCGGCGTTCTGCTGGGTAACCTGATCCATCTGGCTAACGGCAATGCTGACCTGACCGATACCATTGCTCTGCTCATCCGATGCGATGGTGATTTCGCCCATAATGGTCGTTACGCCCTGCACCGATTTCACGATCTCCTCCATCGTATTACCGGCTTCTCTTGCCAGGCCTGAGCCTTTCGCCACATGCTCGACCGACTGTGTGATCAAATCTTTGATCTCTTTGGCCGCGGTTGAACTGCGTAAGGCCAACGAACGCACCTCACCGGCGACGACCGCAAATCCGCGTCCACCTTCGCCCGCTCTTGCGGCTTCAACGGCGGCGTTAAGTGCCAGGATATTGGTCTGGAATGCAATGCCTTCAATGACTGAAATGATTTCGGCAACTTTGCCCGAGCTTTCTGAAATAGAGCGCATGGTTTCCACCACCTGCTTCACGACATCCCCGCCCTGGATCGCCACATGTGATGTAGTGTCGGCCTGAGTATTCGCGTGACGTGCGTTGTCAGTATTCTGACGAACGGTGGCGGTAAGTTCTTCCATGCTGGCAGCCGTTTGTTCAAGCGCGGCAGCCTGCTCTTCTGTGCGCTGAGCCAGATCGATATTGCCCTGCGCGATTTCGTTGGCTGAATTGTTGATCAGCTCCGCAGACGACTGAATGCCGCTGACGATGGTGACCAACTGCTGACGCATAGCTTCAAGCGACGCCATCAGGCTGCCCTGGCCTTTAAGCGGAACAGCAATGTCCACGGTCAGGTTACCCTGCGCAATCATTCCGGCAATATCGGCCGCCGCTTTTGGCTCGCCGCCCAGTGCGCGGATAATGCTGCGCGTAATAATCGTACCCAGAATAATCGAAAGCAGAATCGTAATAATACCGGCCAGGCTCAGCGTCATTTTGGTGGCAAAGGCCAGGCTGTTCACCTCTTCAGAGCGTTTAGCTAACAGCGTGGCTTCCGCGTTGTTGAATTCAGCGGCAAGGGCGCGATAGCGATCCATAAATGCCTTATCGCGGCCCTCCTGAAAGAAATGCGTCAGCGTTTCCAGCGGTTGTTTGCCGCTGTTTACATCCCTGCGCAAGGCGATCAGTTGATCGTCCACAGCCTGAACACTGTTATGCAGTTCAAGCAGCGAGGTCAGCCTTTGCTGCTGCTCGGCATTATCCGCCGTCATGCTGCGAAGCTGATTGTATTTCTGATCGAAAGCGGTTTTACCAGCGTTAAACGGTGCCAGGAAATTGTCATTGCCTGAAACAACAAACCCACGCACGCCCGTCTCCATATTCACCATATCGGTCAGCATACTGTCGCTGACGCTCATGACCTGATAACTGTGGATGTTCCAGGTGTTGGCCTGACGCAGTTTAAGAAAATTGGCGATCGACAAGCTGCTGCCAATCAGCGAAACAATAACGATGATGCCGAACGCGAAGGCGATTTTACGGCCGGTTGTGATTTTCATGTTTTTCCCCGATAAGTGATCTTATTATTTTTGTGATAAAAGCCATTACATTTCGTTTATCGGCAAAGAAGAGTGGCAGTTTATAACCGCACCTCCTTTTTTTATAAAACCTGTCCTTAAGGTTAGCCGCAGATAATTACCTGGGTTATCTATAGAAAGGATACGATGCCGTGGGGATAACATAACCGTATGTTACGAGCAGTAACGTGACTTTTAGCCGTTCCATAAGCACGTGACAAAACAGCTTAATAAAGAGAAAGCAATTTCGCTTTGCGGAGGTGAAGGGATTCAAAACGCTGATGCAGAAAAAAACATGAAGAAAGTTGCTAATGGATATGTATAAAAAATGTCGCTTTCATTCGAAATAATGAAAGCGACAGAGCAGTTAAATAACGTCGTTTTTATTAACTGCGATGATTAGCCTTTACTCCCTGTCTGCGCATGAGCGCCCGTTTGGGTGTGGTGCATCGTTGGGCTCACAGGAAGCTCAGAATAGGTTTGAGTATCATAAATTACCCCTTCTTCAGCGGATTTAAGCAACATACCTGCCTGATAGTATTTGTCCTGTTTCATCATGGCGAGTGCGCTGGAAACATCGTTTTCAGTCTGCTGCAACGGCATCAGTTCCTGCGTTTCGGTAACGGCAACGCCTGCCAGTTTCAGCGCATCAAGCGCGCCCTGTTTATCACCCGCTTTGATATGCTGGTTGGCCTGATCGATAGCATCATTTTTCTGTTTCGAAAACTGATAATCTTCTGAAACGGAGACGTCGGAACCGATACGAATATAGTTATCGCCATTCATAGGAGCTTTCTTGTCGTAGCGAATATATTTGGTCCAGTCCACGCTATTATCTTTCAGGTAGGTTTCTGCCTGGGTGGCCAGCGCTTTTGCCTGTTGCGTCTGACCGTTAAATAACGCGTTGCGAGAAAGCTGAATATCATTCATCGCCTGGGCCGCCTGCGCGGATACGACTTCGTTATTTAACGTGTGGCTGTCTTTAAAAGATTCAGCGGCAGCGGCTCCGCCAGTAAACACTAATACGGCTACAATCATTGAGCTAACAATCATCTTTTTCATGATATTAATCCTCTGTATGTATGCATCCGAAAGGTGCTAACGTCTTTAATTACATAAAGCGTGCCTTATTACGGGTAATAAATCTTTCCGGAAAAATCATAGACAGTGATTGTCAGATGAATATCGCCGTCTGGGTTTTGCTACTGTGGAAATGATTATCCAGAACAGCATTACTGACACAGAAACGATCGGGAGCTGTGCTGTCTGAGGCGTAATCTTTTACAGGGCAGTTGCTGCCGCGCAGTTGGGTAAAAAACATATCGCCTGAAAAGCATGCTTCGGTAAGGTGTACATCCTGCTGTGACGGGTTTTCACACTGGCTGCCGTGAAAAGAAAGGGTCATTAACCGGGCCATAATTTATCTCCTTGATGTCGTGCTGACGTCTTTAATTAACACCCGAAAGATATTTAAGTGTGATTATGAGTTTGCAGAAAAATGTCATCGTTACATTTGTCATCTTTATTTTTCATTAAAAGTCATTGAGTTAGATTAATGAGTTTGTAACAGGTCCTCCGTTCTTTAAGAAACCTGAGTTTTCTATAGAAGAAAACGTACAGGCTGACATCAGGTTGAATTTTCATCATCCTCTTAACGGGAAAATAAGGCGGGTAACGACAGAGGAAACACACTGTCTTTTTCCCCTTAAGATTTTGTCGTGTGCTGGCCCGCTGGCCGTTAAGCGTGGGAAATCCTGTGTGTGCGGATTTTATCCGCGTCTCGTCTTCTTTTGAGTAGGCTGCTTTACACAACGTCTGGCACTGGCAAAATAGTCATTTCCCTTTCCAGTAATCGCTATGTCTGAAGAAGCTCTGCGGCAGCAAATCGCGAATTTAAAAAAGCACAATGCGCGATTAAAGCGTATTGCGCACGATGCCCGTAATAAATTAAGCGCCGCACTGGACGGAACAGGACTGTGCTTGTGGCAGCTGGATATTCCCAGCGGCAAACTGGTCATTTTTAACCGACGCTGGGGATCGATGCTGGGTTTTCAGCCCAAAGAAGTCGGTGCGCATTTCGACGTATGGAAATCCTGCCTGCATCCGGACGATGCCAGCGACGTATTGAAGGCTTTCTACGATCATATTAACGGAAAGGCACCTTTCTATGAGGCGTTGCACCGCATGGTGGGCAAAACGGGCAAGATCACCTGGGTACTGGATCGCGGTCGGGTCAGCGAATGGGACGAGCAGGGAAGGCCCTCCAAAGTAACGGGCACCCATATTGATATGACCAAAGAGAAACAGTACGAAGAGCAGCTGGCGACGCTGGCGATGCATGATCCTCTTACGCAGTTAACTAACCGCCATGCATTACTCACCCATTTTCGCGATATGAAAACGGAAGCCGTGTTTTGCATTGCCTTTATTGATTTAGATAATTTCAAACACGTCAACGATACGCTGGGGCATCGCAGCGGCGACGATGTTCTGATTCAGCTCAGCCAGCGCTTTATCGCCGCCTGTCCGTCTAATGTCATTATTGGCCGACTGGGCGGAGATGAATTTGTTTTGTTGATCCCTTTCGCCTTGTCCCATCCGCTCACAGATAAACTCACACAAGCCTGTCTTAACGCTGCCCTCCAGCCCTTCGAACTGGCTAACGGTACAGCGTCCATTGGCGCTTCGATTGGTGTGGTTCAGGTTAACAGCCCCGAGAACTTTGACAGCGCGCTCGCCCGGGCCGATGAGGCCATGTACAGCATCAAAAAAAATGGCAAATGTGGCGTCGCCCTGTCACACGGGGAAGGCTTATAAGGACGCTTCCCGCGACTGGAACATTTTTCGCCCTCTGCCAGGCTTATGTGGTATCACCATTCTGCCAGCGCTGTCGCGGCAACATGAGCGGCGGAGGCCTGAGGCGTAATGACTTCCACCTGGAGCGAGGCACGCATGAGTCTGTTTAAAAGCAAAGATGGATATAATCTCTATTACAAAGACTGGGGTAAAGGTCAGCCAGTATTGTTTAGTCATGGCTGGCCGTTGGATGCGGACATGTGGGACAGTCAGCTCAATTTTCTTGCAGAACGCGGCTACCGCGCCATCGCCTTTGACCGACGTGGCTTTGGGCGTTCCGATCAGCCCTGGGACGGTTACGATTACGACACCTTTGCTGACGACATTCATTGCCTGATTGAACATCTGCAACTCAGAGACGTGACCCTGATTGGCTTCTCAATGGGCGGCGGGGATGTGTCACGCTACATCGGCAAATACGGGACAGATAAGGTTAAAAAGCTGGTGCTGCTGGGGGCGGTAACGCCGATTTTTGGCCAGACTGACGATCATCCCGAAGGCGTCGAGAAATCGGTCTTTGACGGCATTAAACAGGGATTGTTGAAAGATCGCGCGCAGTTTATCAACGAGTTTGCTGCGCCGTTTTATGGCACCAATGCCGGTCAGCAGGTTTCAGAAGGCGTGCTCACGCAGACCTTAAACATCGCTTTACTGGCATCGCTTAAAGCAACGCTGGACTGTGTTACCGCGTTTGCCGAAACAGATTTCCGCGCAGATCTGGGGAAAGTGGATGTGCCAGCCTTAATTATTCACGGCAGTCATGACCAGATAGTGCCTTTTGAAGCCACGGGCAAGCTGGCACATGCGCTGATACCGGGTTCGGAACTTAAGATCTATGACAATGGCCCACATGGTTTTGCCGTCACGCATCAGGACCAACTCAATCAGGATTTACTGACGTTTTTACAACAGTAACGGAACAGAATAATCTGAAAGCAACGCCCGTCAGGGCGTTTTTTTTTATTCCTCAACGCTTCGCTTATTTAAAACACCTTTTTTACCTTCTTCTCTTTTATTTTTAATGACCATTTTACTAATTGATGCTTTTTTGATTATTTAATGATCTGCTTTTAACAGAAACATCGATAATTAACGAATTTACCGCTTCGCTTATTTTCAGATGATGGAAGTGTGATGTTGTTGAATTTGCTTTATCAGGTGTGGTTAAAAAGAACATTTATTGATCAGATTGACGACGTTCCGAGATGCTGATCCGATTTACCGCTTCGCTTATAAAGAAAAACGGGGTGGACTTTTTAATGAATCGATCGATTAATAGGGGCAGGAAGAGTGGCTGTCACAGGGCTGACATGATCGGCATTCTCGTTAAGTTTCTTGTTTAGATAGTTTCGTTACTAAAGAATTAAAGGGATGAGCCGCAAAATGGTTTTGTCTGGCAACCCACGCCAGCGCTCAGCGTTTATGCTTGATAAGGTGATTTTTATGGCTACATTTAATTCTGTAGCCTTTAAGTTAATGCAGCTTTAACTGTGCCAGTTGAATAATGAAATTTGAGGAGAATACAGAATGACGCAATATCGTGGTGGCGCGGGTAATTTCGCCGCAGATAAAGAGCGCGCGGCAGAGGCCGGGCGTAAAGGCGGGCAGAACAGCGGTGGGAACTTTAAGAATGACCCGCAGCGAGCGATCGAAGCAGGCCGCAAAGGAGGTAAAGTAAGCCGTCGTAGTTAATCATTTACTTACAATGACTTGCTATTATCTTTGGCGGTTTAAAAAAGGGAAATACGTTCAGTACGCTTCTGTCTTCCCGTCTGACCTGTTGTGAAAACACGCTCTGGTGTGAGGTCGCAAGAATCTTACCGGAAAGAACGCCCCCTTTCCGGTGTCTTTTTCAGCGCTCCGCTGACATCAAAAAATAAATATAAAAAAATGGAACCTCAATCCAATGGGCGGAATGGGCATTATTTTCCTTGGGTGCTAATTTGTACGCGAATGGGAATATTCGTACAGATTTTGCTGAATTTAAACAGATCCTCATTTTTAATAAATTTAAATTAAAAAAGATAAATCACTGGTAATGAAAGAAAAAATGCATTTTTAATGCCACTTATGTTGTCAGGTTTTGCAAAGTTAAACACTATTCCCGCCAACTCCACTAAGGTTATATAAAGTACGATTGACTGAAGCGGCGCTGAAACCTCGGTGCTGCTGTTTAATTAATGAGGCTCTTTTCATGACTGTTAAAACGTTAAATGATCTTTTCATCCACGACCTGTCAGATGTTTACAGTGCAGAAAAACAGATTGCCCGGGCTCTGCCAAAAATGGCGCGCGCTGCCAGTGATGAAAACCTGGTTGCTGCGTTTAATCAGCACCTTGAAGAGACACGCGGGCAAATTGAGCGTCTGGATGAATTAGTTGAGGCCACGCCCGAGGTAAAAATTAAACGTATGAAATGTCATGCGCTGGAAGGGCTGGCGGAAGAAGCACAGGAAATTATCGAGTCGGTAGAAAAGGGAGAGGTACGCGATCAGGGATTGATCGGAGCGGCGCAAAAAGTTGAGCATTATGAAATCGCGACCTACGGTACCCTGCAGGCGCTGGCACTCAAGCTAGGCTACACCAAAGCGGCGAAGCTGCTGGCACTGACGCTTGAGGAAGAAAAACAAACCGATGTAAAACTCACCACGCTTGCTCAGGCAATCAGCACGCTTGAAGGAGCAGCAAAATGACCACGGCGATTGAAAACTATCATGACTGGCTACGCGATGCGCATGCCATGGAGAAGCAGGCCGAGAGCATGCTGAGCAAAATGTCGGGCCGCCTTGAGCACTACCCGGAACTGGAACAACGCCTGGCACAGCATCTGGAAGAAACCAAACATCAGCTTCAGCTGCTTGAGCAGCTGCTGGATCGTCACGGTATTGACCACTCCATCATGAAAGACGTGATGGGAAAAATGGCGGCAATGGGGCAGGCGATCGGCGGTATGTTCACCTCTGATGAAGTCGTGAAAGGGGCGATGAGCGGTTATGTGTTCGAGAACGCAGAGATCGCCAGCTATACCAGCCTGATTGCAGCAGCAGAACAGGTCGGTGACAGTGAAGGTGTCAGAGTGCTGAGTGAAATTCGCAATCAGGAGATTGCGATGGCTGAATGGCTGTTCCAGCATCTGCCTGAGGTGACGCAACAGTTCCTGCAGCGCTCCGCGCAGCCGGGCGTTGAAGCGAAGAAATAATGCGTTTGCGGTGCCGCAGGCAGTAAAAAGCCGGGAAATGTTCCCGGCTTTTTTACGTGCTTCTGCGGCGGTTAGTCAGCCATTAAATGACCGTACATCGCCATCAGGCGACGCGTTACGCCGTTTGTCCAGCCGAAGCCGTCCTGTAACGGATATTCGCCACCGCCGCCCGGGCGGGCACGATCGCCGCTGATATCGTACTTTTCTACCAGCTTATGGTGCAGCTGGTAGAAATTGTTCACCGTGGTCAGCCAGTTAACGGCAATCTCGTTCGCCAGCGACTCTTCCCCGTAGTTGTTTAAGCCCACAACGGCCATCCACTGCATGGGCGCCCAACCGTTCGGTTTATCCCACTGTTCACCGCTTTCCACCATTGAGGTCAGCAGGCCGCCGTTGCTGAGCAGCAGGTGGCGCAGGGCGATAGCTTGCAGGTGGGCCTGATAGGGCGTTGCCAGCCCGACAAACAGCGGCACGACGGCGGCGGCGGTAAAGGCACCGAAGCGCGCACGGCGCCAGTCATAATCGCGAAAGACTCCTGCCGTGCTGTCCCACAGGTAACGGGTAATCGCCCGCTTACGCGCCTCGGCCTTTTTCTGCCAGGCCAGCGCAGTCAGCTCTTCACCTTTAGCATGCGAGAGCGTGGCTATCATCAACTCAAGCTTGTACAACAGCGCATTGAGATCGATAGGGATAAATTGTGTCGTGCGAATACTGGCCAGGCGTTTTGGGTTACGCAGCCAGCGTGACGAGTAATCCCATCCCGATGCCGCCCCTGCGCGCAGATCGCGGTAAACTTCGCTTGCCGGACGTTTTGAATGACGCGCCGTTTCCACATCTTCAATCCAGGATTCGTCGCGCGGCGTATCGCGGTCGTCCCAGTAGCGGTTCAGCAGCGAGCCGTCAGGCATTCTGACCACATGGCGGTAAGCCTGGTTTGGCATCAGCGAGCCCGCGCCATCCATCCAGAACTGATACTCTTTCATCAGTTGCTCCAGATAGCGCTGAGAGCCCTGCACACCATCTTCTTCGAACAGCTCAACCATCAGGGCGAACACCGGCGGCTGTGAGCGGCTGAGGTAATAGGTACGGTTGCCGTTTGGGACATGGCCGTAGTTATCGATCAGCCACGCGAAGTTGTCCGCCATGTGGCGCAGCAGGTCGTCGCGGCCCGACTCCGCCAAACCAAGCATGGTGAAGTAAGAGTCCCAGTAGTAGGTTTCACCGAAGCGACCGCCCGGTACGACATAGGGTTTGGGCAACGGCAGCAGCGATGAGTGCGGCATATGCTGCTGCGGCATTTTGGTCAGCACCGGCCACAGATCGTCAATATGCTCGTTGAGCGTCTTGTCGGGATTCGAGACGTAAAAGCTTTCATTAATGCCCGGCATATAAAAATGCTCAGCAACAAAACGCGACAGGTCGAACTCCTTGCTGCGCTTTTGACGACGATAGCGCATCAGCACATCCAGAGGATCGTACTTAGGCGAGCAGTCGGGGAAAGTTTTACTGTCCTCGAAAATGCCTGACATCTGGACGGCTTCGAACAGCTCAAGGTAGCGATCGGCAGGCGTCAGCGCATCCGGAGCCGGTAAGCCTTCAATCAGCTCCGGCTCGGGTTCAGAATCTTGCATGCGGTCCAGCTTTAGTTCATGGGGATCGTATTGATACTCAACTTCCGCCCCGGCACGATTCTCTTCGAATGCATTGAGTTGCTGGCGATAAGTATTAATAACGGCCTCCTGAGCGAACGGGGTTGCACAAAGAAGGAATTATAGACCTCTCGCAGGCAGGAACAACAATGCAGATTGTCTATGAACGTAATAAAAATTGTCTATTAATCGTATGCATTGAATAAAACACAGTCAATTCAACTAAATATGGCGGGTTTAGCCGTAAATGCATTTCAGATGAATCTCTTAGGTAACAACGAAATAAATTTTAATCTACCCGGAGGGTAATGTTTATGACGCAGGTGAAGGTGATAATACACAAAAATGTCACGATGGAGCACAATGGCGTGAACAAGACCGCGAAGGACAATTTAGCGTGAAACCTTATACCTTACAGCGTCTCACTGACTGGGATATGGCGGCATTTCGGACTATCAGGCTTGACGGGCTCAAGCGTCATCCCGCTGCCTTTGGCGCAGATTATGACACTGAGCGTCATCAGCCTGACGCGTTTTTTGCGGCAAGGCTACGTGAAAACTGCGTGCTGGCAGGAGCAGACGATCGGGGCCGGTTGGGTGGCATCGTCGGTGTGCGCTTTAATGCCGCGCAGAAACAGCGCCATTACGCCACCATCTGGGGAATGTATCTGTGCCCGGAATGGCGTGGAAGCGGGCTGGCAAAGGCGTTACTCACGGCCGCGATAGCCGAAGCCAGTGAATGCTGCTGCCTGAAGCTCGCCGTGAGCACCACCAATACGGCGGCCGTCCGGCTTTACCGCTCGGCAGGGTTTCAGACCTATGGCACGGATGTGGCCGCGCTTTATGTCAACGGCGTTTATCACGATACCTTGCTGATGCGGCTGGACAAAGAACCCGAACGCTGAGCAATAAGCCTTACGTGCTTCGTCACCCGTAGAACTAACGGGCGACGTAAAGTGTGCGTCAGCTCAGGCTGATGTTGAACAGACGCTGAAGGGCCAGTTTGCCGCTGTCTGTCACAACCAGTTCCCGGTATCCCGCCGCCTGAACCAGCCAGTGCTTTTGCAACAGAAAGCGTAACAAGGCGGCACCCACTTCGCCTCCCGCATGGAAGCGTCTTTCACTCCAGTCCAGGCAGGGACAGCAGGCTTTTCGCCGGGAGCGGGGCGCAAGCGCAATCCCTGCATTTGCGAAATTAGCTGTGCCACGTGGCGTCAGCCCAGTGCCGTCCTCACATATCCAGCCTTCCAGTTGCAGAAAATCATAGATGGCTACGGCAATTTCGCCGGCCAGATGATCGTAGCAGGTTCGGGCTCGCCTCAGACGGTTTGGCGTCGTGGTTTTAAGCGGGGCGTCGGGCCTTACCGAAACGCCCATCAGATTTTCCAGCAGGCTGGCAACCTCGCGACCGGCCAGGCTGTAATAACGATGCCTTCCCTGCACTACACAGACGAGCAGGCCCGTCTCAAGCAGCTTATTCAAATGGCCACTGGCGGTTGACGGGGCGATATCGGCCACCACGCTCAACTCGGTGGCGGTCCATGCCCGGCCATCCATCAATGCACAAAGCATGTGCATTCTGGAGGCATCTGCCATCGCCGAGGCGACCACAGACATGCTGATCTCCAGCGAGGGCTGATTATCCTGATGATGGCGGGAAGGGATCAGTTTCATTCTGTCGCGCATGTCCATTGACGGGTCAGGTTGCCAGCCCGCAAATCGTCATCTGTGAGCAGGATGAGGCGGTTACTGTGATCGCTGTACTGAACGCATATATTAATGTCGTTTTGCGCAATAATCCGCGCAATTTCGCCCAGCTCCCCCGGCCGCGCCTGTGCCAGCTTTCTGATTAGTGGCTTTTTAACGTCCCTGACGTCAAAACCGGCCTGCGACAATACCTGTTGGGCTTTGGGGCCATCTTCAACAAGGAAGTGGGCATGGCTCTCCTGGGGCGTAGAAAACACACCGCCCCCTTCCAGACCAATGCCATGCTGGCCGAGAAGCGTGCCAAAGGCGGCAAGCGCGCCTGGCGTGTTGCTGAATACGACATGAATATCAAACATGATGACGTCCCTCCGGCCCTGAATAGTCGCGCATCACCTGAGCAACGCGTATCCGGTAATGTGAAAAAATATGGCTTTTACCTTCTTCCTGCGCTGACTGATGTTCTCTGTTTTCTCGCCAGTTTTTTACCGCACTCTCATCTTCCCACCAGGAGAGCGATAAGATCTTTCCGGGCGTGCTCAGGCTCTGGAACCTTTCAATCTGGATAAACCCCGGTAATTCAGCCAGCCCGGGCGACAACTCAGCCGCCAGCGCAAGATAGCGTTGTTGCGCTGCGGGTAAGGCTTCTGCTTCAAAAAGAACAGCAATCATTTTAGATCTCCATGAGTAAGCATGCGGGCAGTTTACGCGCGGCAGAATGCGATGCTTCGGCGTGTACCGAACAATGGCGTGCTCCATGTGGAGAAGGGCAGGGCGAGAAGAGAGAAGGGACGTGCGCCTGGCAGAGTAAAAACCGACAGGGGAGAAATCCGCCGTTGCCTGCCGGCGACTCTGCTCCGGTAAACAACGGCGCGATCGCAGGGCAAAACGCCTGCGATTCGGCTGATCTTATCCTTGTACCAGCGTGGCGCGAATCACGTCCTGGTAAGGCGTGGTTGGACGACCAATAAGCTGGCTCAGCGCGCGGGAATCATCGAACAGACCGCCCTGAGACGCGCCGACATCAGAGTCCGCCAGTAAGTCCGCCAACGGCGCCGGTAAGCCTGCGCCTTTCAGCGCCGCCGCAAAGTCTGCCTGCGGCAGGTTAACGTAATCAACCTGCTCACCGCTTTGCGCGGCAATCTCAGCGGCAAATTCAGCCAGGGTGTAGCTGTGATCGCCTGCCAGTTCGTAGACCTTCCCTGCCTGATCGTCACGAACCATCACTTCAGCCGCCGCATCGGCATAGTCCTGACGCGCAGCAGACGAAATCCGTCCTTCGCCCGCCGCACCAATGAACGCATGATGTGCCAGAGCAGGTGCGATGCTCGCTGCATAGTTTTCCGTGTACCAGCCGTTGCGCAGCAAGGCATAAGGCACACCTGACGCCGCCAGCATGGCTTCGGTTGCGCGGTGCTCGATCCCGAGCGAAAGCGGAGAGGTATCCGCATGCAGCAGGCTGGTATAGGCAATAAATTTCACACCTGCGGACCTGGCGGCCTCAATAACGGCTCTGTGTTGAGGTTCACGCTGGCCGACTTCGCTTCCCGAAATGAGCAGCAATTTTTCGACTCCTGCAAAGGCGTCCGCTAACGTCTCAGGTTTATTGTAATCCGCCTCACGCACGTTAACGCCCAATGCGGCAATATCCGCCGCTTTAGCAGGCGTGCGCACGGTAGCAACAATCTTGTCTGCCGCAACTTTTTTGCTTAATGCATCAATGACTAAACGGCCCAGTTGGCCAGTGGCACCCGTAACAGCGATCATGAGGTTACTCCTTAAGATGACAGTTGGTAAAATGCAGCCTAAGCGATAAACTAACTTTTAGTAAGTACTTACAGAATTGTTAGCATGGGGTGAAAGCGTTAAATGTCTGAAAAACTGAGCGAAAAATTTAGCCGGGGCGAGTTGCTCAATGTTAACTGTCCGTCACGCGACCTGTTAAAGCGTATCACCAGTCGCTGGAGCGTGCTGATCCTGCTCGCGCTTAAAGATAAAACGCTGCGATTTAGCGAACTCCGTCGTGCGGTGGGGGGCGTCAGTGAACGTATGCTGGCCCAGAGCCTGCGCTATCTGGAAGAGGACGGCTTTGTGCAACGTATAGCCTATGATGTCGTGCCGCCACATGTGGAATACCGCCTGACGCCGCTGGGGCGTGAAGTCGGGGAGCAGGTCGTAGGGCTGGCAGACTGGTTAGAAGAGAATCTTGAGCGCATCCTGTCTCACCGCGAAAAGGACACTGCCGCTGAATAGCCTGTTGATCCTGACGGGCGAGCGCCTGCCGGGACGAAGCGACGTTCCCTGACCAGACGATGCCCGCTAACGAATGCGCAACGCTTAGTGGAGATAAACCGTCGGCCTTATCTGCAACCTGGCGATGATATCCCGTAGCTTTTAACATCATTTTTACTACGCGGTTATTTTGACAAGGCTGCACCCGTAAATAATGGCACTGCCAGTTAATGAACACCGGGTCATTTACATGTTCGATATTTTTTTAACATAAATAGCAAACTAATCCAGGCCGCCTGCGGCGGATAGACGCTTTTTTACAGTTCATTAAATATGTCCCAATCTGAAAAATAACCTCAGAAGGGGTAGATAAGATAAATACCCTGCTAACGATATAAAAAAACACATAATTTCAGTGTGGGATGTGCATTTTAGCCGGAGGCAGGTGCGCGGAGTTGTGCTGAATAACAGCTAAAAACAGCGGGTTGCGCGTTTTTTCGTGCTAAGCCTGTCTGGACAGGAACTCACTTTTTTATCCCCTAATTTAATAACAATAATGTCACAAAGCTACGCTGTAATTAACCTTTCCTCGTTGTTTTTTAAATAAAAGATCTTTCAACAAAAAAATGATCTAAATCAAAAAATACTGTTATAGTTTTTACTTATCCAATTGTCTCTGTTTCACCAAGGCGAAGCGTTTTACATTCGCCATGGAATTTTTCTGTGCAATGGAATGACGTTCTTTGTACATAAGTTGTTAATTATAAGTAACTATACGGTGTTCTATGTGGCAAAGAGGTAAGCAATGTTTGGATTAGATGCCTTTCATCTCGCCAGGATCCAGTTCGCATTTACTGTTTCCTTCCATATTATCTTTCCAGCCATCACGATCGGCCTGGCCAGTTTTCTGGCTGTGCTGGAGGGAATGTGGCTCAAAACGCGTAATCAAACCTATCGCGATCTCTATCATTTCTGGTCAAAAATATTTGCTGTCAACTTCGGCATGGGCGTGGTGTCCGGGCTGGTGATGGCGTATCAGTTTGGCACCAACTGGAGTGGCTTTTCCCAGTTCGCGGGCAGTATTACCGGCCCCTTGCTGACCTATGAAGTCTTAACGGCGTTCTTCCTGGAAGCCGGTTTTCTGGGCGTCATGTTATTTGGCTGGAACCGCGTCGGTCCGGGCCTGCACTACTTTGCGACCTGCATGGTGGCGCTCGGCACGTTGATTTCGACGTTCTGGATCCTCTCGTCAAACAGCTGGATGCAAACCCCGCAGGGCTACCTTATTCAGAACGGCGTTGTCGTGCCGGAAGACTGGTTTAAAATTGTCTTTAACCCCTCTTTCCCTTACCGCCTGCTGCATATGTCTGTAGCGGCCTTCCTGGCCAGCGCCTTCTTTGTCGGCTCCTCCGCCGCCTGGCATTTACTTAAAGGCAACGACAATCCCGCCATTCGTAAGATGTTTTCGATGGCGCTGTGGATGGCCCTGATTGTCGCACCCGTTCAGGCAATGATTGGGGATGCGCACGGGCTTAATACCCTTGAGCACCAGCCGGCAAAAATTGCGGCGATTGAAGGCCACTGGGAAAATCCGCCGGGTGAGGCAACACCGCTCATTCTGTTTGGGCTGCCGGATATGGAGGAGGAGCGCACCAAGTACGCGCTGGAGATTCCTTACCTGGGCAGCCTCATCCTGACGCACAGCCTGGATAAGCAGGTGCCGGCGCTGAAATCCTTCCCGAAGGAAGATCGTCCAAACTCAACCATCATCTTCTGGTCATTCCGCGTGATGGTGGCGCTGGGGCTGCTGATGATTACGCTGGGCGTGGTCAGCTTGTGGTTGCGCTATAAAGGTCGCCTGTATCAGTCACGTCCCTTCCTGTGGTTTGCCTTGCTGATGGGCCCCTCCGGCCTGATTGCCATTTTAGCGGGGTGGTTCACCACCGAGATTGGCCGTCAGCCCTGGGTGGTTTATGGCGTGCAGCGCACTATTGATGCGGTGTCACCGCATGGTGAAATGCACATGAGTATCAGTCTGCTCGCCTTTATCCTGGTTTACTCCTCCGTATTCGGTGTGGGTTATCACTATATGATGCGGTTGATTAAGCAAGGTCCGGTCACGGGCGAAGGCGATATTGTTGAAACGGGTGGTCCCGGCCAGATTAAAACGCCAGCACGTCCGCTCTCTGCTGCCACTCACAAGAATGAGGAGCGTTGAGATGGTTGATTACTCAGTTATCTGGTTCGCGATTATTGTCTTTGCTGTTCTGATGTATATCGTGATGGACGGTTTCGACCTGGGCATCGGCCTGCTGTTTCCCTTTAATAAGGATGCAGGGGAGCGCGACATGATGGTGAATACCGTTGCGCCGGTCTGGGATGGTAATGAAACCTGGCTGGTGCTCGGCGGTGCGGGCCTGTATGGCGCTTTCCCACTGGCCTATGCGGTGATTGCGGATGCGCTTTCCATTCCGCTTACCGCGATGCTGATTGGGCTGATATTTCGCGGCGTGGCATTTGAGTTCCGCTTCAAGGCCGTGGAGCATCACCGGGCGTTCTGGGACAAGTCGTTTATCGCCGGTTCGCTGCTGGCAACCTTCAGCCAGGGGGTTGCGGTGGGTGCCATGCTGGATGGCATTCCGGTATCAGGTCGTAGCTTCGCCGGATCCACACTGGACTGGCTGGCGCCGTTCCCGCTGTTCTGCGGCGTAGGACTGGTAGTGGCCTATGCACTTCTGGGCTGTACCTGGCTCATTATGAAAACCGAGCATGAGCTGCATCGCAAGATGTCCGCTCTGGCAACGCCGTTGCTTATCGCGCTGCTGGTGATTATCGGCGTGATCAGCATCTGGACGCCGTTTACGCATGAGAATATTTCGCACCGTTGGTTCAGCATGCCGAATCTGTTCTGGTTCCTGCCGGTACCAGTCCTGGTCGTGCTGAGTGCCTGGGGGCTGAGAAGGGCGATCAAGCGTGAGGCGCACTATTCGCCTTTCCTTCTCACCTTAGCGCTGATTTTCCTGGGCTTCTCAGGTCTGGGTATCAGTATCTGGCCGAATATTATTCCGCCATCGGTATCGATCTGGCAGGCGGCGTCACCGCCTCAGAGCCAGGCCTTTATGCTGGTGGGTAGCCTGCTGATTATCCCGATGATCCTGGGCTACACCTTCTGGAGCTACTACGTGTTCCGCGGAAAAATCAAAGCAGACGAAGGATACCATTGATATGCAAACCCAGGTCGACAGCAAAGAACGTCAGAATGAAACCCGGTCGCCGTGGTGGAAACGTGTGCTGTGGCTGGTGGTCATCTATGGGGCAAGTGTGCTGGCGCTCGGTGTGGTGGCCACGCTGTTCAGAATGATGATGACCGCTGCCGGTATGCGAAGCCACTGAGGATTTCTTCTCCGTACGTTTCTTAACCGCAGTACGCGCGCTTTACGCCAGGCTGCACTCTGCCTGTCTACTCAGCCAGCCTTCGGGCTGGCTTTTTAAATAGTAACCCAGGCAATTAATGCGCTTTTTGCCTTTCCACCCTCTCGTTTACCCGGTGCTTCATTACAATCCCTAAGGCTTTTTGTTACTCTTTTATGACGAATTTCCCTTCTGTTTTCTGTTCATACATCAATGCTAAGTCAAACCATAAAAAAACAGCATATTAATGATTTAGTCGACTGGATTGAGGCCAATCTCACCAACGACATCAATATCGACCAGATTACCCTCAAGTCTGGCTACTCCAAATGGCATATGCAGCGTCTGTTTAAAGAGATGACCGGGCAAACCCTGGCGGCCTATACCCGAAAACGACGCCTGACTCTCGCCGCCATGGCGCTGCGGCTGACCCGGATGCCGTTGATTGATGTTGCGGTGCGCTTCGGCTTCGAAAATCAGCAAAATTTCAACCGGGTCTTTAAAAACCACTTTATGATGACGCCAGGCGCCTTCCGTCGCCACAGAGTCTTACCTGTGCGCCATTTTCACGGCCGCATTGCGCAGCGCGCGCCAGTCAAGCAGGCGGTGCTGGTTATACGTGAAGAAGCCCTTCAGCTACAGGGTGAGACAGTGGAGTGGGAGTGCCGCTATGGCGACTATATAAGCGACCGCCATCATCGCGTTGCTGAGCAGGTGCGTCAGGTTGTTCGCGCCCGTCACGGGGCTGCGCAAGGCTGGCTGGGGTTCCAGTACGGGCCGGGAAACGGCTCTGTCGAGCAGCAGCATATTAGCCTGTTTCGTGGCCTGGAAGCACAGCAAACGGCTGATGCACATTCCGCCCTGCCGGTTCGCACCATTGCGCCAGGCCTCTACGCCAGCCTCGCGTGGAGCGGGTCGCCGGACCAGCTCACGCGCTTCATCGCAGACATTTATTATCTGCATTTGCCCAAGCTGGGCGTAGCCTGTCGGCCGGGGATGGATTTACTGTGTCTGGACTTGGCCCGAAGCACGCAGGACAGAATCGAAGGCGTATTTTTCATCCCGGTGACCCAGGGCTGAATGCACATAACGTGCGCCATAATGTGATAAAGCGCACGATTTTATAAGCGGATTAGCTGTGCAGGCGTAAAATTCTTCCTGAAGCTCACAGAGGCGCCATTACCACGGCTTTTATTTCTCAGGGCTGGAATATTCACCTGCTTTCTACGCCTTATCAGGCTAAAACACATGATTAAAATCTCTCAGATATCAGCGATGCTGCTGGCTATCGCGCTGTGTGCGGCCCCAACGTTGGCTGCCGCACAACTGACCGATCCTGCCAATGTGCCCACAGGGTTACATCCTGGATCGCAGGGGACGCATAGCGAGATACTCGGTGACAGCTCCCTGCCGCAAGGCAGTGGACAAAACCCGGCGCGGTAACCACGTTATTACCGCTATCCCCTTAAAAGGCGCCTGAGCGCCTTTTTCGTTTTCTGTGCTTCCTTCCTTTTTGTCCGTGTTTTTTCACAACGTATCGCATTTTTAGTCATTGTTCTTAAGATATATCATGGCTATTCTTAGCGGGTTTATATGAGAATGATTTCTATTTACTTAAGCGGCGCGAAAACAGCTTCTTTGCATGCAGCCGCGTTTACGGAGAGTCCTCGTGCCTACATCTTATTCCCGCCGCTTACCTGAACGCGTGCGTAACGAACTGCGCTTCCGCGCTATCCACGTCGCCGAGAAAACCCGAATTGCCGGGACGTTTTGGCGCATTGTCTTCACGGGCGACGATCTGAAGGGGTTTCATTCTCCCGGTTTTGACGATCACATTAAGGTCTTCTTTCCCCCTGCTGACGGCGCGCCGCTGGCACTGCCGACGATCAACGATGACGGTATTCAGTGGCAAGGCGGATTGCGCCCTGTCGCGCGCGACTATACGCCGCTGGCGTTTGATGGTGCGTCATCGCTGACGCTGGATTTTTATATCCACGACAGCGGTGTTGCCAGCGACTGGGCATCCCAGGCACAGCCGGGTGACAGATTGATCATTGGTGGGCCGCGTGGCTCTCTGCTGGTGCCAACGGATTATGCTTTTCAGCTTTACGTCTGTGACGAAACCGGGTTGCCTGCTTTCAGGCGGCGTAGCAGTAGTGTGGAGGCTCAGGCGCTGCATCTGTTTGCCTGTGCTGATGAGGTGACCGGACAAGCCTACCTGGGCGATACCGGCAATGCCTCTGTTAACTGGCTTGGCAGCGGCAAGATGACGCTGGCGGATTTACCACATTTGACGGCCGCGCTGGACAGGATCGCGATTCCGCAGCACGACGCTTTTATCTGGCTGACCGGAGAAGGGCAGTTCGTAAAACAGCTGTGTGACTATTTCACCACACAGCGCGGGGTTGACGCTGACCTGGTGCGCGCCGTGGCCTACTGGCATCAAAAACCCGCTGCCGTTCGTTAACTGAATTTAAGTGACCTGCCGTTGATTGAATTTCGCCTGATGGCCCACTACCATCAGGCTCTTTCCACTGACTCAGGCAGATAATGAAAATGGATTCGGCACGTTCAGGGCAAGATAACCGCGATGCGCCCTGCAGTGGACGGCGCAAGCGCCGTGAGAAAATGCTTGATGCCAGCGAGATCCGTCTGCTGATGCTGCATTTTATCTCGCAGCGCGCGACACATGGCTATGAGCTGATTAAATGCATTGAAGACCTGTCAAAGGGCGAGTATTCGCCCAGTCCAGGCATCATTTACCCGAATCTGACATGGCTGGAGGAGATGGGGGCTATTCACATCAGTGACCCTCAGGCTGCACGTAAGGCTTACGTGCTCACCGAAACGGGGCAGGCCATGCTAAAGCACGATGCACAGCCGCTGTCAGGTCTCATCGACCGGTTATCGTCTTTGGCAGTGCTGGTCAACAACCGCAGCATTCCTGAAATTGAGCAGGCGATCGATCATTTTAAAACTGCCCTGAACACGCGTCTGGCGCAGCAGGACATTACCGATGAAACCCGGCAAAAGATCGTCGCTGCTCTGATGACTGCGGCAGAGGATATCAGCCGCAGTTAATCTGACGTGGACGATCAGCTGTCGTCCGATCGGTTTTTATCGATATGCCCTAGCGAACGCTCCGGAAAACAAATATCCCTTACCCGCTGCTTGAGTGCCTGAGCATCCGGGAATCCGCCATCGCGCTTGCGCTCCCACAGCAGATGTTCATCCAGGGTGATTTCAAATACGCCGCCGGTGCCGGGACGCAACGTCACGCTGGCGAGATCCTGTGCGAAGGTCTGTAACAGTTCCTGTGCCATCCACGCGGAGCGCAGCAGCCAGTTACATTGGGTACAATAGTGAATGACGACCACGGGTTTTTGCATCTTTCCCTCTCTTTATCATTAATTAACGCTCAGGCCAGCAGGGGCCGCAAGCATGCCGGCCGGGCTTTTCGCATGGGTTTTCTGTTTTCTTTATACGTTGCTAACCCTGACGCGAATCCTCACCCGTGGCAGACAGCAGCGCAAACCTTACCGCATCGCTGGCCGAAACGGTACCGGTGTGCCCCTGCGTTTATTCTGATAAAACATCAAATTAGCGGCTCCGGAACCGACAGCGAAGGTGCCGGGGTAAGGCTGCCTGACGTGAGTGGGAAGCCCTGAAAAAACAGATGGCGGTAAGTCAGGAAGCCCTCTGTAAAATGCTTCAGGACGCTCAGGACGCTCAGGACGCTCAGGACGCTCAGGACGCTCAGGACGCTCAGGACGCTCAGGACGCTCAGGACGCTCAGGACGCTCGGGACGCTCGGGACGCTCGGGACGCTCGGGATGCTCGGGACGCTCGGGATGCTCAGGTAAGCCCGTGAGCCAGGCTTGTCAGCAGTAATGCGAGCCTGCGGGCGGGGAAGATAGCCCGCCCGTAGGCTCAGTCTGGATGAGCCGGGCATTGCCAGCAGGTGAAGTTATCGCCCGCTGGCAGCACTTTCCCGGCAGCCAGAAGTGGTAAGGGAAGGGGCGAGCGGGGCAATTCAGGAACTAAGCGAATGACTGATGCGCCCGCCTTCGTCGCCCCAGGCGGAAGGCGAACGTTAAGCGCAGTCAACCACCAGACGGCCCCGAACTTTGCCATCCAGCAGATCCTGTGCGCCCTGGTGCACGTCACGCAATGGAATGACCGTTGTTATCTGGTTCAGTAACGCGTCATCCAGAAGCTGCCCCAGCCGCTGCCAGGCCTGCTGGCGCAGCGGTTTAGGGCACATCACGCTGTCTACGCCAGCCAGTGTCACACCGCGCAGAATGAAGGGCGCGACGCTACCGGGCAGATCCAGGCCTTGTGCCATACCACAGGCCGCGACCACGCCGTCACGCTGGGTGCCGGCCAGCACGTTGCTCAGCGTATGGTTACCGACGCTGTCGATGGCGGCGGCCCAGCGCTCTTTCCCGAGGGGTTTACCCGGTTGAGCCAGCTCGTCGCGATCTATCACTTCGGCTGCGCCCAAGGTGGTTTTTAAATAGTCTTCATCGCTGGCTCGCCCGCTGGAGGCGATGACGTTATAGCCCAGTTTTGCCAGCAGAGAGACGCTGAAGCTGCCAACGCCTCCGCTGGCCCCGGTCACCAAAACCGGGCCGCTGGCAGGCGTAATGCCTTGTTTTTCGAGTGCCAGCACGCACAGCATGGCGGTAAAGCCCGCCGTTCCGATGGCCATGGTATTCAACGGGGTTAGCGTTTCAGGCACGGCTACCAGCCAGTCGCCAGACACGCTGGCTTTCTGAGCCAGCCCGCCCCAGTGTTTTTCCCCGACGCCCCAGCCGGTGAGCAGCGCCGCATCGCCTTGTTTCCAGTCGGGATGGCGACTTGCTGTGACCCGTCCCACGAAGTCAATGCCCGGCACCATTGGAAACTGGCGCACAATCGGCCCTTTATTGCAGATGGCCAGCGCGTCTTTATAGTTGAGGGTGGAATAGCTGACGTCGAGGGTGACGTCTTCATCGGGTAATTGTGTTTCGGAGAGTTCTTTTAGCTGAGAGCGGTAACCTTGTTCGTCCTTATCAATGACCATTGCCTTAAACATGTATCCTCCGTTAGGCGTAAGAATAATCAGGCAAGTTTACGCCCGATGCGCCGATTAGGGTAGGGCACTGGCCCGACAAGTGCGAGGCTTGGCGCAAACCTGAGGCATTTCCGTGGCGATTTCAGTGGCAATGAGGGAGCGACTGCCAGCGTGCTGAAAAATGCATAATTGCGCATAAATAACAGAAACTTAAGCGGTTATTCACTGGTGTATCATTATAAGTATTTGATATTTAATGTTTTTATATTTTGCATTTATTGACCTGATATTTAAAGTTGTCGGGTTGTTCCTGCGGATAAAAAATGACATTATGACGGCCACTTTTTTCTCGCCACCGCCCGATAACAGAGGACGCTGCCATGTCCGGTTCAATGTGCAACTGCACGTGTCCCCACTCGCCTGAATTCGCGCGCGATCTGTTCTTCGTCATGTCAGTTACACACACATCGTTCACTATGCGGTGAGGCCAACCGGGCCGCTGCTGTTGGACATGAGTAAGGACTACTCTTTACTGATGTCTATCGGTTTATCGCGTCAGACATTATTCGCCGGGGAAATTTCCCCATTGCCGTGCCTCAGGCACCCACTCCCTGACTGTTAGGGATTTGTGTTATGACACCACTGAAAATTGCTGCCAGCGCTGCTGTTGCGCCTAACCTGACCCTGAATACTGCGCGCGACGTGGTCACGCTGGATAATACTGATTTTACCGATGTGGCGGCTGTTGTCGTCTCGCTGGCTGATACGCGCAGTGGCGTGCTGGCGTTGTTACGCCACACGGGTTTTAATTTACCGGTGTTCGTTGCTAATGCCTTTGAAGAAGAGGTGATGCACCTGCCCGGCGTGACCGGCGAACTGAATGGCGAGCCGCAGGACTGGGTAGCGCTGGAAGCGGCGGCTCAGGCTTATGAAGCCGCGCTGCTGCCCCCGTTTTTTGAAACGCTGACCCGCTATGTTGATATGCAGAACAGCACCTTTGCCTGTCCGGGCCATCAGGGCGGCGCATTTTTCAAAAAGCACCCAGCGGGTAAGCAATTTTTTGATTTCTATGGCGAGAACGTTTTTCGTTCGGACATGTGTAACGCTGACGTCAAGCTGGGCGACCTGCTGATTCACGAGGGGTCGGCTAAGCATGCGCAAAAGTTTGCCGCCAAAGTGTTTAACGCGGATAAAACCTACTTTGTGTTAAATGGCACGTCAAGCGCGAACAAAGTGGTCACCAATGCGTTGCTGACGCGCGGTGATTTAGTGCTGTTTGACCGCAATAATCACAAGTCCAACCATCATGGTGCGCTGATTCAGGCGGGCGCGACGCCGGTTTACCTTGAAGCGGCCCGTAATCCGTTTGGCTTCATCGGCGGCATTGATGCGCACTGTTTCGATGATGGCTACCTGCGCGAACAGATCAAGAAAGTGGCGCCTGAAAGGGCTAACGAGGCGCGTCCCTTCCGGCTGGCGATTATCCAGTTGGGCACCTACGACGGCACGGTATACAACGCGCGGCAGGTGGTGGATCGCATTGGGCATCTGTGTGACTACATTCTGTTTGACTCGGCCTGGCTGGGCTATGAGCAGTTTATTCCGCTGATGGAAGGCTGTTCTCCACTGACGCTGGAGTTGAACGAAAACGATCCCGGCATTTTTGTTACCCAGTCAGTGCACAAGCAGCTGGCGGGCTTTTCGCAGACCTCCCAGATCCACAAGAAAGATAACCATATTCGTGGGCAAAAGCGTTTCTGCCCGCATAAGCGCCTGAATAATGCGTTCATGCTGCACGCTTCAACCAGCCCGTTCTATCCGCTGTTTGCCGCGCTAGATATTAACGCCAAAATGCATCAGGGCGAGGCGGGACGCCGCATGTGGGATGAGTGCGTGATGCTGGGGATCGAGGCACGTAAAGCGATCTTTGATCGTTGTGACATGATCCTGCCTTTCGTGCCGGAAAGGGTAAACGGCCAGCGCTGGCAGGATGCACCAACGGAAGCGATCGCTCGCGATCTGCAGTATTTTAGCTTTGAACCCAACGCTAAATGGCACGGTTTCGCCGGATACGATCGCGATCAGTACTGTGTCGATCCCTGCAAGCTGTTGCTGACCACGCCAGGCATTGACGCAGCCAGCGGTGAATATGCTGAGTTTGGCATCCCGGCGACCATTCTGGCGAATTACCTGCGTGAAAACGGCATCGTGCCGGAAAAATGCGATCTCAATTCTATTCTGTTCCTGCTGACTCCAGCCGAAAGTCCGGAAAAAATGGCGATGCTGGTGGCGATGCTGGCGCAGTTCGAGCAGCATGTAAAAGACGATACGCTGCTGGCCGAAGTGTTGCCGACGCTGTACCGCAAAAACGCTAAACGCTATGCGGGTTATACCTTGCGCCGTCTGTGTCAGGAGATGCACGACCTGTACGTAAGCTATAACGTAAAAGACCTGCAGCGCATGATGTTCCGCGAGCAGGGGCTGCCGCAGGTTAAGGTGAACCCACAGGATGCGCATCAGGCTTACATTCGTGGCGAAGTCGAACTGGTACCTATTGCAACGGCAGAAGGTCGCATCGCGGCGGAAGGCGCTCTGCCTTATCCACCGGGCGTCCTTTGTGTGGTTCCGGGCGAAACATGGGGCGGGGCGGTACAGCGCTATTTTCTGGCGCTGGAAGCGGGCATCAATCAACTGCCCGGTTTTTCGCCGGAGCTGCAAGGGGTTTACACCGAGGAAGGCGCTGACGGACGTAAGTATCTGGTAGCGAATATGATGGTGGGTTGAGGGGGCTGTCGCCTGGATAGCTCATAGAGCTTAACTGTTAGCGCTGAGAAGGTATCGGTTTGTGCCTGCGGTTTGGTGTTTCGCGAAGCTTTCAGTTAATGACTCCGAGAAAGTTTCGCTCGCCAGGCGGCAGGGAGTTTCAGTTTGCCCCTGCGGGCGACCGACAAGGGGCCGCCAGCCGCCGCGGCCCCTTGACCCCGGGCTCCCGTCCTGCCCACCCGCCGCTGCGCGGTCCCTTCGCTGCTTCAGGATTTCTGCCGGACCGCCAGGACGCGCCATCCCTGGCGCGGCCCGGCTCTCGCCGACGTCCTGTCGGCTCATCCGGAAATCCCTCATCCGCTCAGCGGTCGGGAAGGCCGCCCAAAACCCCCGCTTCGATATCTGTAGTAAAACAAACCGCGTTGCCGCTTCAGATGCAGGAAAAGCCTTCTGGCTCATTACGGTTCATCTGTTTCTGTTTCTTCAGGCTTTCCAGTCTTCAGTTCTGATCGCACATGTTAACAACAGGCGAAGCCAGTCTTCCGGGAAAACATTCGATCTTACAGGCGTGGGTTTTCAGGAGGCATCCGGAGCGCTGAGGAAAGAATGGAGGCCAGGGCGGAGCGGCAGGGATGCCGCGCAGAGGACGGCTGCGCCAGGGAAGGCGCATCCGGCCGGCCCGTCAGGCCGCAGTGAGTGACGAAGGAACAGCGACGGCTGCCGGGCGCCGGGATTGTTAAGGGGCTGGCGTAAGCCCCTTAACACGTCCGCCTGCACGGGCAGGCTGAAACTGCCCATCGCCTGGCGGGCGGAACCCTCTCAGAGCCAGAGGACAGAACCCCATCGCCTGGCGGGCGGAACCCTCTCAGAGCCAGAGGGCAGAACCCCAGCGCCTTGCGCGCAAAAACCTCTCTGCGCCAGCAATCCCCCGCCAGGGGAAACCCTTCGCCATCAATACCGATGGTAGCTCCGCTGCGCCGAGCTCACCTTATACAAATAACGCCGCGATTCCGCAGACGGATGCTGCTTAGACAGCGTCTGATAAACCTGACTGGGTGACATGCCGTTAATGATATTGACCGCACGATCCTTATCGCTGGAGAACACGCGCAGCACGCTGCCTGCACCGCCGTTATAGGCGGTAATGACCGCGTAGCGACGCGACAGCGGATCCTGAATGCCTGCCAGATAGCTGCGCTGCAGCAATGACAGGTAAGCCGTACCGGCATCAATGTTGTTCTCGGGATCCAGCAGGTAGCTGCGGCTTGGTTTGCCCCATTTACCCTTCATACGGAATACATCGACGCCCGCGGTATGCTGTACCACCTGCATTAAACCCAGTGCGTCAGAATGGCTGACGGCGTAGGGGTTAAAACTGGATTCGGTCTGCATAATCGCGAGGATCAGAGACGCATCAACACCATATTGCTCAGCAGCCTTGCGCACCATCGGCAGATATTTATGCGCACGCTTATCAAGATGGTTCGGCACCATCGGGATGGTAACCGAGTAGATTACATGCAGACCAGAATTGCGACGCTGCAATTTATTCGCAATTAAATAGTCCGCAAAGGCCTGAGCGCGGCCCTGCCAGCGGATAGCTTGTCCGGTGTTGTCCAGCACCTGTCCGTAAAGCAGCGGTTCTTTACTGATTTGGATATCGTTGACATCAGAATAAAGATCGACATTGCCCGGATCGTCGCCGATCAGCAAGGTGGTCACGATCGCCTGACGCAGGCTGGCAGCGGGATCGGTACCGGAAATGGTCTCAATCGTGATGTTACCGCTTTCAAAGTTGATATGGCTGCGGGTGTAATAGTTGTCGGTGTATTTGACGTAGTCTTTCGGTCCGGCAATCAGAACCTCATTGATACCCCAGATGTTCTCAATGTTATGGGCGAACTGCCCCATCAGGATGTCAAATCCGTTGGTGTCCTTCACCCACTCTTCTGAATAGGTCGGGTTCTTTTTGCCGGAACAGGAAACTAAAAGGGGTGCAATCACCAGCAGGGCTATCAGCTTTTTATTCATCTAAAATACATGCCTGACCTGGAAAACGGCCCCAGTACTGAGGCCAAAAAAAGTTATGCTTCGGGTGGCGTATAGCCTTCAATATGAACGTCTTTGCCTTCGAACAGGAAGTTAATCATTTCCTTTTCCAGCACTTTGCGATCTTCGGGGTTCATCATGTTGAGTTTTTTCTCGTTGATCAGCATCGTCTGCTTAGCCATCCATTGCTGCCAGGCTTCTTTCGAGATTTCATTGTAAATGCGTTTTCCCAGATCGCCAGGGTAGAGTTGGAAATCTTGCCCTTCAGCATCACGTTGTAAAAAAGTACAAAAAATAGTGCGGCTCATTATTCTTCCTCGTTAATCTCACAGCTGCCTAAAGGCAACTGCTGGGGATGGCGCAGTTCGTGCAAAAGACGCTCTACAGGTGCGGCTAATCCCACAGGCGGCGGCAGCGTTAAGTTATACCAGAGACCGCCAGCTTCATCCATTAATGCCCCGGCAGAAGGCCATGACAGCCACATTGGGACAATATCCAGATGGAAATGGCTAAAGGTATGACGAAATGCCGTAAGCTGCTGGGGTTTGGCGTGAATGCCGCGCGCATGCAGCCAGTCGGTCATCGCCTCTTCAGTGGTGAATTGCGGGAAGCAGAATAAACCGCCCCACAGGCCCACCGGCGGACGCTGCTCCAGCCAGACCTTGTCGCCATGTTGCATCATCAAAAACCAACCGCTGCGTTCCGGCAACGTCTGCTTCGGCTTTTTACCCGGATAGCTGGCCCAGCTGTTGTTAGCCCTTGCTTCGCATCCGCTGTTGAGCGGGCAGATGTCGCATTTTGGTCTGGATCGCGTGCACACCATGGCACCCAGATCCATCATCGCCTGGTTAAACTGGCTGACGCCTTGAGCAGGCGTGACCTCTTCGCTGATTTGCCAGAGCCGCTTTTCCACATCCTTCTTACCCGGCCAGCCGCCTACCGCGTAGCAACGCGCTAAAACCCGTTTAACGTTGCCATCGAGAATAGGGAAATGCAGACCCAGCGACAGAGATAAAATCGCGCCAGCGGTGGATCGGCCAACGCCGGGTAAAGCGGCGACCTCATCATAGTGGCGGGGAAACTCACCGCCATGAAGGTCCACCACCTGTTTTGCCGCTTTATGCAGGTTGCGCGCACGGGCGTAATAGCCCAGACCGGTCCAGAGATGCAGCACCTCATCCAGGGGCGCGGCGGCCAGATCGCTGACGTCAGGAAACCGCGCCATGAAGCGCTCAAAATAGGGGATAACCGTGGCAACCTGAGTTTGCTGCAACATGACTTCGGACAGCCACACCTTGTAGGGTGTTTTTTCCAGCTGCCACGGCAGGGTTTTGCGGCCAAAGCGCTGATACCAGTCCAGCACCTGTTGCGCGAACTGCGGGGCTTGCATCATAAAAAGGATATTTCCGTGATTACGCGATATTCGGGCAGGAATTCCAGCATAAGCGCCAGTGAGAGTAAACCGGAAGATTGAAAAGGCCTGTTTCATACCGGCCTGTCTGTCCCGTGCGGCAGCGTCGTGCCGGGCCTGACAATATCAGGAGCCGCCGGGAGACAGTAGCAGGCCAGACGATGTGAATCCGGCCCGCGACATCTTTCACAGAAGCCCGCAAAGGGCTTTTACTGGTCAGACGTTGATCTTGTCTTGCATCCTGAGCGGGAGGGTTTCTGGCTCTTGCGGTTTACGGTATTTATCGAGCAGATGGATCTGGATTTTCCGCAGCATATCGCCGTTCAGCTTATAGAAGCGGAAATAGAGCAGTAGCGTCAGCATAAAAAACACAGCCGGCAGCGCAATCATAATAAATTGCATGCCTACAAGGGTTTCCTGCGACTGTACGATATTGGGCATATAGCCAATCATGCCCAGCACCACGGCGATAAAGAAAGCGGCAAAGGCGGAGCCGCCTTTCACCACCATCGTCTGCACTGAATAGGCGATGCTCTCGCAGCGCACGTACAGCTTGTATTCGCCGTAATCAACGGTGTCCGCCACCATAATGACCTGGAGCACCCAGAAAAGCGCGGTACCGGTGTTTAACAGGATGCCGGCCACCACAATCAGCAGCGTTGAGTGATAGCCTGCCAGTGCCATAGCGAACAGCACGCCACAGCTCAGTATCGGCAGCGCGGACGCGCCCGCCCACAGAATGCGGCGCGACAGGATGTTTACCAGTTTCGGGAACAGGATTAACGTGACGAGGTTTGCCGCGCCTGCATAAGAGAGGTAGTAGGGAAACAGCCCGGCATCGCCGATGACGTAGGTGAAATAGTAAATGGCAAAGCCGGTAATGATGTTAGCCGCGATGTTGTAAGCCAGCGCCATTCCCAGCAGGCAGGAAAGCTGATCGTTACGGTAAATGAGGGCAACAATGGCTTTTAGCCCCAGGCGGTCACTGCCTGAGGTTTCGTCGCGGGTGGACGAATAGACTTCATGCACGTTTCGCAGCGTGACTAACATGGAGACGATAAAAAAGGCGATTAACACCAGGGTAAACATCTGGAAGCCTAAGCCACGATTGTCGCCGCCAACATAACTGACAAAGGGCAGGGCCAGGCCTGCGGTAACAAACCCGGCAAGGCTGGCGAAAAAGCGTGGCCAGGGAACCAGCTGTTCACGTTCGCGCTTGTCCAGCGTGATGGTAGGCACCAGCGACCAGAACGGAATATCCATAATGGTGTAGGTCATGCCCCACAAGATATACGTCACACAGACATAAATAACCTGCGTGGTGCCTTCAAACAGATGGGCGCTAAACAACAGGAACAGCACCAGCGAGTTTGCCAGCGTGCCTGCAAAAATCCAGGGTTTGAATTTCCCCCAGCGCGATCGCGTGGCATTTACGATCCAGCCCATGATCGGATCGTTTATTGCGTCCCAGATCCTGGCCACTAAAAACAGCGTACCGACGAGGCCAACCGACAAACCTACCACGTCGGTGTAGTAATACATCAGGTACATATAAACAATGCCAATAGCAAAATCTTTCCCAAATGCGCCGAATCCATAGCTGAGTTTTGTCGTTATTGAAATGCTCATCGGGTACCGGGACGCTGTTGCCAGCGCCCGCCTTCTGTTAAGGAATAGAGCCGCAGCCGGACAGCACGCCCGGAGACACAGGCATTATTTGTGCAGCCAGGCGGGCAGCCAGTCCCCGTGTTCGGCGATCAGCTCATCCACCAGCGCATAAATCTCCTCGATGCCCAGCACCGCCGCCGTATGGGGATCCAGCATGGCCGCGTGGTAAACCCGCTCAGGGTTTTCGGTCAGGATGGCTTCGGTCAGCAGCGTCTGCACGTTGATATTGGTTTGCATCATGGCTGCCAGATGTGAGGGCAGGGTTCCCACCTTCGTAGGCTGAATCCCGTTGGCGTCCACCAGGCAGGCGACCTCAACACAGCATCCCTGCGGCAGGTTGTCGATTAATGCATCGTTACGCACGTTGCCGTAAATCACGGCCGGTTCACCTGTCCAGATGGCATTCATAATGGCGCTGGCATATTCGCGCGAGGGTTTGCTTTCAATACGCTCAGCGCGCTTGTAATGTTCAAGCTCGGTACGCCAGTTATCCAGCTGCTCGACGCAGCGTTTGGGATACTCATCCAGCGGGATCTGGTAGCGCGCAATCAGATCCTCTCGTCCCGGCTTGATAAACCAGGGCGTATATTCTGCAAAATGTTCTGAAGACTCGGTGACGAAATAGCCCAGTTTTTTGAACATCTCATAGCGCACAATGTTGGGACAGCGCGTATTGCCATGCATGTTGGGTTTCGGTACCTGCCCGGCGTCAAAAGCGGCAAGCAGTTCCGGGTAGAGATTCACGTAAGCCCCGTCTGCAGTTTTTCGCTCCAGCTCCAGGTAAAAGGCCATGTGGTTGATGCCGGCAGAGCGGTAACGTAAATCGGCCGGGTTAAGATTGAGATCGTAAGCCAGCTCTTCCGCCGTTCCCTGAACGGAATGGCACAGGCCAACCTGTTTGATATGCGGATAACGCGCGTACATCGCCCAGGTGTTCATCGCCATGGGGTTAACGTAATTAAGCATGGTGGCATCAGGACATACTGCCGTCATGTCTTCACAAATCTGCCAGAGGTGCGGGATGGTGCGCAGCGCGCGCATGATGCCGCCCGGGCCAAGCGTGTCGGCGATTGTCTGCTCAAGACCGTAACGCTTACACACCGCAAAATCAGTGAGGGTACAGGGTTCATAGCCGCCTATCTGAAACGCGACCACGACAAAATCGGCATCCGCTAATGCCGCTTTCTGGTCGGTGTGGCAGGTGATTCTTCCGGCCGCACCAGCCGAACTCATCAGCTTACTGACCACGGTAAAGGACTCTTCAAGCCGGGTCGCATCAATATCCATCAACGCGATATGGGCGGATTTCAGCGCATCGCGGTGAAAGACATCGCCAAGGATATTTTTGACGAAAATAGTGGAACCCGCGCCAATAAAGGTAATTTTGGGTGCAGACATCAGGACGCTCCATTGCAAGGTTGGATAACGCCAGAATGTCACGCCATTCATCGAGAAACTTCCGCCTTACGGAACGAGCATTCCCGAAAACTCAGATCTGATGCTGGCGGCGAGCAGATCTGAGTTTTTGGGACAAATTTGCACGGAAAGAAGAGTATCTGGTGTGCTAACAGGCGAAAACGCCATGCTGACCGCGCATTTCTCGCCTCTGAGACTGGCCTGAGCCGTTCAGATATGGCAGGGTTCTGATAATTCAGGAGAGGGAATGATGATTATGCAGCCTGTCGTACCACTTCCGCCCGACCCGCATATGTGCAGCAGCGATGAAAAGCAGACCCGCAGCCCGCTGTCGCTCTATTCTGAATATCAGCGCATGGATATCGAACTGCGTCCGCCGCTGGCCATGACCACCAGCCACTGGCACGGTCAGGTTGAGGTGAATGTGCCGTTTGACGGTGACGTGGAGTACCTCATTAATAACGAGGTCGTTCAGATCAAGCAGGGTTACATCACCCTGTTTTGGGCCTGTACGCCACATCAACTCACCCGTCCCGGACGCTGCCAGAACATGGCTATTCTGAACCTGCCGATGCATCTGTTTTTGTCCTGGCCGCTCGACAGGGAGTTAATCAATCATGTCACCCACGGCATGGTGATTAAATCTGTGGCGAAGCAGCAGCTCAGCGCGTTTGAAGTGCAGCGCTGGCAGCAGGAGCTGAACAGTCCCGACGAACAGATTCGCCAGCTTGCCGTTGATGAAATTGGTCTGATGCTTAAGCGCTTTAGTTTGTCGGGATGGCAGCCGGTGCTGGTGAACAAAACGTCGCGCACGCACAAGAACAGCGTTTCGCGCCATGCTCAGTTTTATGTCAGCCAGATGCTGGAGTTTATCGCAGATAACTACGATCAGGCTTTAACCATCAATGACGTGGCCGAACACGTTAAACTCAATGCGAATTATGCGATGGGCATTTTTCAGCGCGTGATGCAGCTGACGCTAAAACAGTACATCACGGCCATGCGGATCAATCATGTCAGGGCGCTCCTGAGCGATACCGATATCACCGTTCTGGATGTGGCGCTGACGGCCGGTTTCCGCTCCAGCAGCCGTTTTTACAGCACGTTTGCCAGGTATGTTGGCATGTCTCCTCAGCAGTACCGCAAGCTGAGCCAGCAGCGGCGGCAGACAATGTCTTTATAAGTTTCCGATAGCGTTGGCCGTCTTTGCCTGCAGGCTGGCATCATAACAAGGAAATTTTTGCGGTTTACTCTACACTCAGGCAGGAAATTGCGCTTCAGGGCACGCAGGAATAAAGCAGAACGTGGCAAAGGCTTGCTTCTGCTTTTGAACTTTGCATAATGCCCGTTTCCCAGAACAGGCAAACCAGCAGGCTTCAACATGATTAATGATGTCATCACCCCGGAATTTGATGAGAATGGACGCCCGTTGCGTCGGATTCGCAGTTTTGTGCGCCGCCAGGGCCGCTTAACCAAAGGCCAGCAGTTGGCGCTGGATAACTACTGGCCAGAGATGGGTGTTGAATATCAGCCTGATCCCGTAGATTTGCCCGCGCTGTTTGGCCGCGAAGCCCCGGTAACGCTGGAGATCGGCTTTGGCATGGGGGCCTCGCTGGTGACCATGGCGCAAAACACTCCCCACCAAAACTTCCTGGGAATTGAAGTGCACGCGCCAGGCGTAGGTGCCTGCCTGGCCTCGGCGAAAGAAGCCGACGTCAGCAATCTGCGCGTGATGTGCCATGATGCGGTTGAAGTGCTGGAAAAGATGATCCCTGATAACTCACTGCGCATGGTTCAGCTGTTCTTTCCCGATCCGTGGCACAAAGCCCGTCACAATAAACGCCGTATCGTGCAGGTGCCTTTCGCCGAGTTGGTGATGCGTAAGCTCAAGCTGGGTGGCGTATTCCATATGGCAACCGACTGGGAAGCTTATGCAGAACATATGCTTGAGGTCATGAGCAGCATCGCAGGTTATCGTAACCTGTCTGAAGACAGCACCTATGTGCCGCGTCCTGAAACGCGTCCATTGACAAAATTTGAGCAGCGCGGGCAGCGTTTAGGCCATGGCGTATGGGATTTAATGTTTGAGAGGGTGAAATAATGGCCACACAACGCAGCCGCCGTTTACGTAAAAAATTACATATCGATGAATTCCAGGAACTGGGCTTTTCCGTGGCCTGGCGTTTTCCTGAAGGCACGTCTGAAAGTGACATCGACGAAACCCTGAACCAGTTCATCAACGAAGCGATCGATCCTAATGGTCTGGCTTACGATGGCAGCGGTTACCTGGCGTGGGAAGGGCTGATTTGCCTGCAGCAAACCGGTAAATGCACCGATGAGCATCGTGAACTCGTGCGCAAGTGGCTGGAAGACCGCAAGCTGCAGGATGTGAAAGTTACCGAACTCTTTGACGTCTGGTGGGACTAAGTTACCAGCAATGTCGCTTTCACACCCAGACAGGGAGATTGTATGATTCGTAACGCGCTGGTCGCCGGCCTTTTACTGGCGGCAACGCAGGCCCAGGCCGCCTGGGAGTGCAGTGTCAAACCGCAGGATGATGTTGTGATTACGCCACAAAGCGTGCAGGTGGTGGGCGCAAATGGCAATCTGCAGATATCGACGCTGGGGGATGTGCAGTTCAACGGTCAGAAGATGGCCCTGAACGCCGCTAACCGTCAGAAGGCGATTGATTATCAAAATGCCTTACGCCGCGATCTTCCCTGGATCGATAACGGAGCAACATCCCGTCTGGAGAAAGGGCGTGCCGCGCTGGATAACATCATTACTCAGCAGGTTGGCGAATCCAGCCGGTTACATAGCCGACTGGCTACGCTGAATACGCAGTTAAAAACCCAGATGAACCGTATTATTGAGCATCGCAGCGATGGTTTAACCTTCCATCATCAGGCGATCGATCAGGTGCGTGCCGATGGTCAACAGCTGGTTAATCAGGCGATGGGCGGTATTCTGCAGGACAGCATCAATGAGATGGGCAGCAAGGCGATGTCCAACGGTGGCGGTAGCGGTTTGCAGGGCTTGATGGGCAATCTTGGCGGCCTGCAAAACGCCATTCAGAGCGAGTGGAACAATCAGGAAGCCGATTTCCAGCAGTTTGGCAAAGCGGTTTGTAACCGGGTGATTACGCTTGAGAATGACCGTAAAGCCCTTGTCGGTTCGCTGAAATAGTGCTTTTCAGACGGCCTGCGCCGCCTGGTCGTCTGCCTTTCATCTTGAACGTCACGCCGCCACGGCTGGCGTTTTTCTGCTTTAGCACGTTGTTGAAAAAAGGGGCTGGAGTCAGCCCCTGATGCCTGTCAATCGTTATTGGCCTCTTTGACGACCGTTTTGCTACGGGCGACATAGTTATAGATAACCAGCAGGGCAAAAATTCCAGTGATCACCATGGTAATGGTCCCTTTATCAAGGAATCTGGCCATATTCCCCAACAGAATCCCCGTGACGCCGAAGTCGGTGTCTGAGAAGGTGGTATTCGTCAGACCGATGGCGCCCAGGACAGGCAATAAGGCGACCGGGAGGAAGGTAATCAGAATACCGTGGGCAAAGGCACCTAACATGGCCCCGCGTTTCCCGCCGGTAGCATTACCAAAAACGCCTGCGGTTGCGCCGCAGAAAAAGTGCGGTACCACGCCAGGCAGAATTAATATCCAGTGCAGCTGTCCCAGAATAAACAGCCCGACCAGGCCGCCGATAAAGCTGGAAATAAAACCGACCAGAACGGCGTTAGGCGCATAGGGGAATACAATCGGGCAGTCGAGTGCCGGACGCGCGCTTGGCACCAACTTCTCTGAAAACCCGGTAAACGCCGGCACAATTTCGGCCAGAATCAAACGCACGCCCTGGAGGATAATAAAAACACCGGCAGCGAAGGTAATGGCCTGCACAAAGGAGTACACCAGATAGTTTTGCCCGTGGCTGAACTGACTCTCCACGTATTCTCTGCCTGCCGAAATGGACAAAATAAAATAGATGACCATCATCGTCAGGGAAATAGAGATGGTGCTGTCACGCAAAAAACTCAGGTTTTTTGGCATGTTCATCTCTTCGGTGGATTTAGAACCTTTGCCCACCAAAGAACCTATCCAGCCCGACAGGACATAGCCAACCGTACCGGTGTGCGCCAGCGCGACCTGATCGTGCCCAATGATTTTACGCATGTAGGGCTGCGCCAGTGCCGGGAAAAAGGCCATTAACATGCCCAGCGTCAGCGAGCCGGTATAGATAAGCTGCACGCCCTCGAAACCCGCCACCGAGAGAATAATCGCGATCATGCAGGCCATATAAAAAGTGACATGACCAGAGAGGTAGATATATTTCAGACGCGTAAAGCGGGCGACGGTAATATTGGCCACCATGCCGAAGGCCATAATCAGCGTCGTGGGCGCACCATACTTCGCCAGGGCGATGGAAACCATCGCCTCGTTATTGGGAATAATGCCCTGGACGTTGAACGCGTGTTTGAAAATATCCCCCAGCGGCGTCAGCGATCCCACTAACACAGTGGCACCGCCTGCCAGTACTAAAAAACCCAGGATGGTTTTTACCGTACCCTTTATCACATCCGGCAGCGGTTTACGTTGCGCTATCAGACCGAACATGGCGACCAGCCCGACCAGAATAGAGGGGACTTTCAGCACGTCGACAACTACCAGTAAAAGGTTTTGTATAAACATAATAACCTCAGCGGTAAGTGTTCTTTTTTAAGTGGGTGACAGGGTTATTTATTGAAGTAGTCGCGAATTTTCTGCTCAACTTCCTTCAGGTCGATAATGTTATTGATAATGATGACTTTTTCCGGTGGCAGGTTAGCGCTGTAGGCGATGTCTTTTGCCATCACGAACACATCTGCCACGTCTGGCGTGACCGAACCGAGATCGGCGTGTTCAACGTCTGCCGTCATATCCATCGCTTTAAGCACTTTTTTGATGTTCATTTCCATCATGAAGCTGCTTCCCAGGCCTGAACCACAAACTGCCATAATTTTCATAAAAACCTCTTTTAATTTTAACGAGTTAACGGGATATGCTGTCTGCTAACAACAGGGCACAGAGTGCGTGTTGGCTTTGTGCCTGATAAACGCGCTCCATCACGTCGTCATCGGTAAGCACCTCAGCCAGCTGGGAGATCATCTCAATGTGGCTGTTGCTGTCAGGGGCGGAGAACATAAAAAGGATATCGACAGGATCATTCTCTCCTGCATCAAAGGTGACCGGGTTAGCCAGCTTGACTACGGATAATCCCAGCTTTTTGGCACCCTGCTCAGGGCGGGCATGCGGCATGGCAATGCGCGGCGCAATAACGAAGTAGGGACCGGTTTCCTGTTTGAGGCGGATGATGGTGTCAATGTAATACTGTGAAATCGCCCCCTCATTAAGAAGAGGATCGCCCGCGACCTGAATCGCGGCTTTCCAGTCGGATACGCGCTCAATATATTGAATTTTTTCAGCATTCAGCCATTGGGTCAGATTCGGCATACAATGTCCTGGATAAAAGGTTAGGCAAAAAAGTCAGCCAGCTGGCTTCCAGAATTCATCAAGCTGTACAGTCATCTTTCTCTGTTTATCCCTGCGGCTTTGCCTTTTTTATTTCATCTGACAAAACCACTCACGGCTGAGGGGTAAACGAATATGACGTTAACTTACTCTAAAACAAGATATTAATTTAAGTCGCACTCGTCAGTTCTGACAAATTGCTGTTGCAAAAACCGGCTTGTACGTATAGACATGTTTAAGCTGTCTAGTCATCTTGATGATGCACCTCGACCTGTACAGATACAATATGCAAGAATCATTTCTGGCGGGGCGCGTGGGGTTTGAGTGCAAAATCGTTAGCTGGATCACATCTGGATCTTTGCTCACGGGCACGTCGTGACGAAAACCGGGCCTGCGGGGTTTGCTGCAGGGCACCGCAGGCACGGGCACACTATTCGGGAATATGCTGATGTTCGATGGCATTACAGAGAAGCAAAAAGAGGTAGTAGACTATATCCTGACAAAGATCATGCAGGATGGACTGCTGCCGGGCGATAAGTTGGACACGGAAATCGCGATTGCTAAGAACATTGGTATTACCCGGGCGACGGTGCGGGAAGCCACCCGCATTCTTATTGAGCAACAGCGTATTTATCGGGTGAAAGGCTCCGGGCTGTTCGTGGGGTCCATCGGCAAGAGTAATCACTCAGGCCGGTTTCATGCGCTTTCCCCGTTTGATTATCAGGCACACAAAAAAGGGCATAAAGCGGTCAGAAAGGTGCTGACTGCCAGCATCATTAAAGTGCCCGGGCCGGATATGGCGCAGGCTTTACGCATCAAGAACAGTGACCAGATTTACAAAATTGTTCGTCTGATGTGTTTTGATGACATCCCCGTTGCGCTGGAATATATCCACCTGCCTGTCAGCCTGTTTAGCAGCATGGAGTTTGGACGACTGGAGATCTCAAAATATTCGTACATTGAACAGATCACCGGCAAGAAAATTCAGCGTCGCGATCAGCAACTGAATGCCATCAATGTTACCGATGGTGAGCAGCTCAGACTATTGAATTTTAATGCGAATGAGGCGGCGCTGGAGATCAACGAAACCGTCTATCTGGATGATGGCATGCCCTGTGAGGTCAACATCGCCATTATTAATACGAAGCTGTTACAACTGAGACAGAATACCGAACGCGGTTGATGTTCGCGCAAACGGCCCGGTCGCTTTAGTGATGCTTCCGGGCCAGAATGCACTAGGCTTCCGCTAAAAACAGCTCCAGCAACGAGTTCAGAAACAGTTTCCCTTTCTCTGTAATCTGCCAGTGTTCCGGCGATTCAGTGATGTAACCTGCGGCAATGGCCTCGTCGAGCTGTGGGCGAATCAGCGTTTCATGCAGCCCGGTATAGCGGCTAAAGTCTGCACGCGGCGCGGCCTCCAGCAGACGAAAACGGTTCATGAAGAACTCAAAAGGCTTATCCTCGTCTGCAACGTCGTACTGCTTATCAAGATAATTGCCCTTCATAAAGCCACGCGGATGGCGCACTTTTACGGTACGGACAATACGGCCATCTGGCTGAGTCAGTTTGCCATGCGCACCACAACCAATGCCCAGATAATCGCCAAAGCGCCAGTAGTTCAGGTTGTGCTCACAGCGGTAGCCCGGTTTAGCATAGGCCGAGGTTTCGTATTGCTCATAACCTGCCGCAGTCAGCAACTGGTGGCCCTGCTCAAAAATATCCCATAGCGCATCATCATCCGGTAGGGTTGGCGGGCGAGAGCCAAACAGCGTATTGGGCTCAATCGTCAGCTGATACCAGGAGAGATGCGGCGGGTTGAGCGCAATCGCCTGGCGCAAATCATCCAGCGCCTCGGCCAGCGACTGATCGGGCAGGCCGTGCATCAGGTCAAGGTTGAAGCTGCGCAGCCCTAAACCCTGTGCCAGTGCTGCGGCACGCTTCGCTTCTTCCGGTCCGTGGATACGGCCCAGACGTTCCAGTTTCTGCGGGCTGAAGCTCTGGACACCAATCGAGATTCGGTTAATACCGGCGCGTTGATAGGCGCTGAAGCGATCCGCTTCCACCGTGCCCGGATTGGCTTCCATCGTGACTTCAGCATCGGCTGTCAGCGTCAGCCGCTCGCTTACGCCATCCATCAACATCTGCATGGCGCTGCTGCTTAACAGGCTTGGCGTCCCGCCGCCAATAAAGATCGTGCGAACCTCACGACCCTGAATCAGCGGCAGGTCGTGTTCAAGATCGCGCAGCAGGTGCTGCACATACTCAACGTGCGGCACCTCATCCTTTAATGCGTGAGAATTAAAATCGCAGTAGGGGCATTTCTGTACACACCAGGGAATGTGGATGTACAAACTCAGAGGCGGTAAATCAGGCATTACGCATCGCTTCCAGTAACAGCGTCAATGCTTTACCACGATGAGAGACTTTTCCTTTCTCTGCCTTAGTCAGTTCGGCTGCAGTTTTACCCAGTGCCGGAACCCAGAACACCGGATCGTAACCAAAGCCACCTTCACCGGCTGCCGTTCGGGTAATTTCCCCTTCCCAGGCACCGTGGAAGACCAGCGGCGTTGGGTCGGCAGCATGACGTAGATAAACCAGCACACAGTGAAACTGCGCCTGACGTTGTCCGTCAGGCGTGTTTTCCAGAGCCTGAAGCAGCTTTTCCAGATTCTGCTGGTCGCTGGCGTCTTCACCAGCATAGCGGGCTGAGTAAATCCCGGGCGCGCCACCCAGCGCATTCACGGCCAGGCCAGAGTCATCTGCGATAGCCGGCAGG
This sequence comes from Pantoea sp. Ae19-2, assembly GCF_059801205.1. NCBI lineage: Bacteria > Pseudomonadati > Pseudomonadota > Gammaproteobacteria > Enterobacterales > Erwiniaceae > Pantoea > Pantoea sp. Ae19-2. Next base: position 187,356 of record NZ_JBCHWE010000001.1, read on the forward strand.
CCGGTCACCTGCGCGGCATGGCGCGCTTTCAGGATGGCATTTTCAATAAAGGTCAGGCCGGTTTCCTCGGCGGATTCCACGCCAAGTTCGGTTTGCGCCACGACATCCAGACCAAAGTCAGCGAGCAGATCCGCCAGCTCACGTACTTTGCCGGGATTGCCGGTGGCAAGAACAACTTTTTGCATAACAGTTCCAGTTTGATTCATTTACAGCAAATACCAGAGACCCGGGAACAGATCCATGCCAAGGAAATTCAGGGCATACAGCACCAGAATCACGATCATGGCTGAGAAGTCGATGCCTCCCATGGCAGGAAGAATACGACGAATCGGCGCCATTAACGGCTCGGTCAACTGAATCAGCACATAGTCCATCGGGCCGCGGCCCTGACTGATCCAGCTCATCAGGGAGCGAATGATAATGACCCAGAACACCAGATAACCCGCAGATTTCAACAGCGACAGCAGGCCAACCAGCAAATTCGTGGGATCGACAGAGAATACGCCGACCTGAATCAGCAGCAGAAGAGGATATTTAAGCGTTGTCAGCACAAAGGCCAACAGCAGGGAGGCCGTATCAATCGGACCCAGAGCCGGAAGGATACGACGCAGGGGTTTTACAATCGGCTGAGTAATCTTCACGACAAACTGCGCAAGCGGGTTATAAAAATCACAACGTGACCACTGCATCCAGATGCGCAGCAGCAGCACCATGACGTAGAGATCGATTAGCGTTTTTACTAAAAACGTCATTGTTAACATGAAGTTCCTCAATTATTGTTGTGAAGGTTGTGTGTAATCTCGCGCGCCAAAAATGGCGGTGCCAATGCGCACCATCGTACTGCCAGCGGCAATTGCCGCCTCCATGTCATCGCTCATCCCGAGGGAAAGCGTATCAACGTCGCTATACTGCTGTTTAAGCTGGTCAAAAGCATCAGCCATTTGCTGGCATACCGCCAGCTGTCGCTGATAATCTTCTTCGGGTGCCGGAATCGCCATCAGCCCGCGCAAACGCAAACGCGGCATTGTCAGGATGTCCTGAGCCAGTCCGGCAACCGCCTCCAGCATGATGCCAGATTTGCTGTTTTCATCACTGATATTTACCTGGATTAAGACATTGAGCGGCGGCAGATGTTCAGACCGCTGATCGTTAAGACGCTGTGCGATCTTCTGACGATCGACCGTATGACACCAGGCAAAGTGTTCAGCGACCAGGCGGCTTTTATTGGACTGCAGCGGGCCAATGAAGTGCCAGGTCAAGGCAGGATGTGAGGTCAGTGACTGAATCTTTTCAACCCCTTCCTGAACGTAATTCTCACCAAAATCGATCTGTCCCGCCGCTGCGGCTTCTTCGACCGCGCTCGCAGGCTTTGTTTTGCTCACTGCAAGTAGCGTAATTTCTTCTGGCGACCGGCCGCAACGGGTTGCAGCAGCAGCGATTCGCTGACGGACTTGCTGTAAGTTGTGCTGGATTGAAGTCATAGTCTGGAGATCAAAATGGATTTGGATGAATTAGTGGAGCTTAGTGTAAAGCATAACGCCGCCGATCTGCACCTTTGTAACGGACATTCGCCGTACTGGCGCCGTCAGGGCGGGCTTGAAACGCTGCCCGGCCAGCCCATCCTGCCATCCGACTGGATGGCGCGATTTACCTCGTCATGGCTGGACAGCGAACAGCAGCAGGTGCTGAAGCGAGAAGGGCAGTTGGATTTCGCCTTAACACTGGTTAACGGGCAGCGCCTGCGCGCGAACCTGTTTATGCAGCGCAACGGGCTGTCTCTGGCGCTGCGTATTATTGCCAGCCGCTGTCCTTCGCTTGCGGATTTACGCCTTCCGCAGGTCGTGCTCACCTTGCTGAACAAACAGGACGGGCTGATTTTGATTACCGGCGCGACCGGTAGCGGTAAATCCACCACGCTCGCCGCCATGGTCGATGCCATCAACCGGCAGCAGGCCCGTCATATTCTCACGCTGGAAGATCCCATTGAGTTTATTCATCACAGCCAGCAGTCCCTGATTCAACAGCGCGAAGTGGGGCTGCATTGCCGCTCGTTTAGTCTGGGCCTGAAAGCGGCCTTACGCGAAGATCCCGATGTGATTATGCTGGGAGAGTTACGCGACAGCGATACCATTCGCCAGGCATTAACCGCGGCAGAAACCGGACATCTGGTGCTGGCGACGTTGCATACGCGCGGCGCAGTCCAGGCGGTGGATCGGCTGGTGGATGTGTTCCCTGCAGATGAAAAGGCGCTGATACGCACCCAGCTGGCGGGCAGTCTGAAAGCCGTTATTGCGCAGCAGCTGGTTTCAGCCACAGATGAGACACGCGTGGGGCTGTTTGAGGTGCTGATTGCCACCAGCGCGGTGGTCAATCTGATTCGGGAAGGCAAAATGCATCAGATTCCCGCTATTCTGCAAACCGGCGCGCAGGCCGGAATGCAAACCTTTGAGCAGAGTCGGTTAGCCCGTCAGGCCGAAGGGGTGATTCATTAATGGGTTTCAAACCAGTCCTGCAGGATAATCGCCGCTGACTGGGAATCGACTGAACCTTTATTCAGGGCACGATAGCCACCCCGTTCAAACAAACCGGCGCGCGCTTCAACGGTGCTGAGGCGCTCATCCTGTAGCTCAACGCGAATACCAAAACGGCCATGCAGGCGATTCGCAAACTTACGGGCGCGGGCTGTTAAAGGCTGCTCGGTGCCGTCCATGTTCAGTGGCAAACCCACCACAACAAAGTCGGGCTGCCACTCTTTAAGCAGCTTTTCAATTTGCAGCCAGTCTGGCGTCCCGTCCTGCGCCTTAATCGCGCTTAACGGACGGGCGCTGCCCGTCAGCTGCTGACCAACCGCAACGCCGATGCTTTTGGTGCCGAAGTCAAAACCTAACAACGTTTGTGTATTCATCAGGCGTGACCTGCATCGCTGGCCATGTTGTGAATATCAATGCCCATACTGCGCGCGGCTTCACGCCAGCGCTCGGCGATGGGCGTCTGGAACAAAATATTACTGTTAGCCGGTGTGGTCAGCCAGGCGTTCTCCATCAGCTCATTTTCAAGCTGGTCTTTTTCCCAGGCACAATAACCCAGCGCGACCAGCACATGATCGGGCTGTGAGGCTGTACCGATCGCTTCCAGCACGTCACGTGAGGTGGTAATCACGGTGTTGTCTGACACCCGAATGCTGGAAGTAAAGGTGCGCTGTGCCGAGTGCAGGATAAAGCCCCGATCTTCCGCCAGCGGACCACCGCTGAACACCGGCTTATCAAGATTGATAGCCGGATCGCGGTTATCTTCTGCGATCTTGAGCTTTTTCAGAATGCCTTCAACCGTCAGGTTTTCCATCGGCTTATTGATAATCAGCCCCATTGCCCCTTCTTCGTTGTGCTCACAAACGTAGACGACAGAACGTTTAAAAAAGGGATCTTGCAACGATGGCATGGCAATTAAAAAGTGATGCTGTAAATTCATTCTCACATGCTTTACCAAAGATAACCGGTGCGTGATTGCTGCACCGGTGTTGGGTTGATCACGGAGCATGGCCCCAGCGTTATGCTCAGCTCAGGCGCTTCTCAATGGCGTCCATCAGCATACCGGTGATGGAGACAGGGAAGGCGGCCTCAATTTCACGAATGCATGTTGGGCTGGTCACGTTAACTTCAGTCAGTCTATCACCAATAATGTCGAGGCCCACAAAAATCAGGCCTTTGGCCTTCAGTGTTGGGCCGACGCGGCGGGCGATTTCCCAGTCACTTTCACTCAGCGGGCGCGCTTCACCGCGTCCGCCAGCCGCCAGGTTTCCGCGGGTTTCTCCCCCCTGGGGAATACGCGCCAGACAATAAGGAACCGGTTCGCCATCCACCACTAGCACGCGCTTATCACCGTCTTTGATAGCCGGCAGGTAGTTTTGCGCCATGCAGTAACGGCTTTCATGTTCAGTCAGGGTTTCAGCGATAACGCCGAAATTCGGATCGTCCTGCTTCACACGGAAAATAGAGGCGCCGCCCATGCCGTCCAGCGGTTTCATGATGACGTCGCCATGCTCTTGCCAGAACGCCCGCAGCTGTTGCTTAGAACGCGTGACCAGGGTGTCCGGCGTGAATTCAGCAAACCAGGCGGTATACAGTTTTTCGTTACAGTCGCGCAGGCTTTGCGGCTTGTTGACGATCAGCGTACCCTGCTCTTCAGCCCGTTCCAGGATGTAGGTACAGTAGATAAACTCGGTGTCAAACGGCGGGTCTTTACGCATCAATACGACGTTGAGATCGGCCAGTTTGATCTGCTGCTCACTGCCAAACTGATACCAACTTTCGGCATTCTGTTCCACGCTAAGCAGGCGAGTGCGGGCGTAAGCCACACCACCGCGCAGGGAGAGATCGTTCATCTCCATGTAGTGGATTTCGTAACCCCGGCGCTGTGCTTCCAGCAGCATTGCAAAGCTGGAGTCTTTTTTAATGTTGATGGATGAGATTGGGTCCATCACGATGCCAAGCTTGATCATTATTATCTCCTGAAGGAGGCGGCGGTTACCGTCTCGTTTCGTTCGGGCAAAAAGGGGCTGAGCAGTCAGAACGCGATGTTGATTACAGGCGTCCCAGTGGAGCTAAAAGTATCGCTTAACCCAGGTCACCAAACCTCACCTGAAGTGCCGTAATGGCAGTCAGGGCCGTTGTTTCGGTACGTAAAACCCGTGGGCCAAGCAGAATATCGGTAAAACCGTGCTGCGCCGCCATGGCAATTTCGTCAGCTGAAAGCCCGCCTTCCGGACCAATCAGCAGGCGAACGCGCTCAACCGGCTGAGGCAATGTGTTGATGCTGTGGCTGGCGCGCGGGTGCAGGTTCAGTTTTAACCCACTTTCCGCTTCACTGCACCAGGCTTCCAGTGCCATGGCCGGACGGATTTCGGGTATCCGGTTACGACCACACTGCTCGCAGGCGGCAACAGCAATCTTTTGCCACTGCTGAATTTTTTTTGCCAGGCGTTCGGCATCCAGTTTGACACCACAGCGTTCAGAAAACAGCGGCGTAATAACATTAACGCCCAGTTCGATTGATTTCTGGATGGTAAATTCCATTTTTTCGCCGCGAGACATGACCTGACCGAGATGCAGATGGAGGGGCGACTCGCGATCGTCTTCCTGACTTGCCGTGATGGATACTTTTACACGTTTTTTATCAACATGCGTGATTTCTGCAGCGAAAGTCAGATTACTGCCATCAAAGAGTTCTACCTGCTGTCCGCTGGTCATACGCAGCACGCGACCAACATGACCGGACGCGTCTTCATCAAGCGTGATTTCACTGCCAACATGAACAGGCTGTGAGTGATAAATGCGAGGTATGCGCATAATGTCCCTGAGAGCTAAACGCCGCGAGGTTGACGCGGCGGGGCTGTGAAACAGTTAGTTTAGGGCAGGGATTTTAACGCGTGCAAGCCTCAAGCACATAAGGATTATGATTCCCCTGTACGCGAGCGATGCGCTGGTCGCGCTCGCATTCCCATTTGCTGACCGGATAGAGCTTGTTCCAGGCTGTAAATAACTGCGTTTGCTGACGTGACAGACGCAGATGATACTGGTCGCGCATATAGAAGTAAGTCCGGGCGATCGCGCCACGGGCCCGTTCGGGCGGCTGCGCCTGCTTGTTTTTAAAATCAATCTGCATGCTGCACTGACCGTACTGTTTATCCGTACCGTTCCACTGACTGTAGGCATAGTTACCGCGATCGCCATTCACTTCACCGATTGCCGGCTGCAGATTATGCAGGTCGGTTTCGATACGGCGATAGTCGGCATCTTTGCTGCAATTTTTGCGGCCGCCGTTCTGCCAGCACTGACGTTGATGGCCGAACTCCCAGGCGGGCATCACGTGTTCCCACTCGATACGTGCGGCGCGGTGGGCATTTTTGCGCGGCTGGTAGCCACAGCTGTTCAGATCAGGCTCCCCCTTTTTGCCGTGCCAGGTAATTTTACAGCCACAGTAAAAGCTGCCGGGCGCATCGTCATTAATCTCTGCGGCGTAGGCTTTTGCCTGTTGAAAATTATTTTGATGGTAGTTGTTGAGGTTTAGGGCCTGGCTGTTAAAAGACGCGAGTAACAGTGCAGTCGTGATGAGAAATTTGCGAGACATGTTCCAGTTTTACCCCTGGTCCTTAAAAGGGCGGCAGGGTAACAGAATGCCTGCTCAGGCGGAATGAGAATCCGCTCAGGAAAGGGGAAAAACCTCGGCTTTCAATAAGCTACCGCAGTGAACGCAGCGGTACTCGCTTTCGCCGCGAACGACACGATTATGGCGCCTCACGGTAAGCTGGTGCTGTTGACACTGGCAGCGATAAGCAAAGGTGCGGCTGCGCACCGACTCGACCTCAAACTGATGGGTGCGCCGCGCCGGCACGCCCAGCACAGTCTCCATCATCCATTTCCACTCTTTGCCATGCGGCGCAACGCGGCCGAAGGTTTTCCACACCAGCAAATGGGCCAGCTCATGGGGAACGACCTCATCAATAAAGGCCTGCTGATTTTCCATCAGCAGGACAGGATTCAGGCGGATTTCCCATTTTTCCAGCCAGGCCGTTCCGGCAGCCGTGCCGCGCTGCTGATAAACCAGCCTGGGTTCGGGATAATGTTGTTCGAGCTTTTCATTTGCCCGTTCGAGCCCACTACGCAGGGCGCGCATAACGGCTTGTTGTAGGGCAATGGGAAGACGGGATGTTTTCATGGCGCTCAGCATAAGCGGCAGCGGCGTGGAACTCAACTCAACAGCAATATCGGTCCTGCAAAAAAGTCGTACCCGCCGAACCCGACGGGCAGACATGACATTATTTTAATGAAACTGCCTTATTGTCTGAGCCAGTTGCTGCGCCTGATCCTCAAGTGAACTGGACGCCGCTGACATCTGCTGAACCAGCGCAGCGTTTTGCTGGGTCGTGCCGTCCATTTCATTGACCGCGATGGTCACCTGCGCAATACCGCGGGCTTGCTCATCGGATGCAGCAACTATTTCACCAATGATGCGCTGCACTGATGAAACGGCATTTGTCATCTCATGCATGGTTTTGCCTGCATCGTTGACCAGCACAACGCCATTTTCAACCCGAACAACTGATTCCTCAATCAGGGCGGAAATATCTTTCACGGCGCTGGTTGTCCGCTGCGCAAGATTCCGGACTTCGGCGGCTACGACCGCAAAGCCGCGCCCCTGTTCGCCTGCGCGTGCAGCTTCAACAGCAGCATTAAGTGCCAGAATGTTGGTCTGAAACGCGATGCTGTTAATCAGCGTGGTGATATCACCGATTTTCTTTGAACTTTCATCAATCTGCGCCATGGTAGTGACCACCTGATCGACCAGGGTTTCCCCCCGGCTGGTGATGCGCGTGGCATTTTCAGTCAGGCTCGTTGCCTGCTGTGCATTATCCGCGTTCATGCGGATAGCTGCACTAATCTGCTCCATGCTCGCGGCAGTTTCTTCCAGTGCCGCAGCCTGTTCCTCGGTGCGTGAGGCGAGGTTGAGGTTTGCACCGGCAATTTCGCCCGCTCCCTGCTGGACCGAGGTGCTGGCGTCTTTGATTTGTCCCACAATGCTCTGCAACTGTGTCTGCATGGTGTTGAGGGCATAAAACAGGCTGCTGCTGTCGCCTGGCGCAACCTGAATGCCATTGTTTAACTGACCTTCAGCAACGGCCAGCGCAATGCGCGCCGCCTCTTCGGGTTCACCGCCAAGATGACGCATCACTTTACGGTTGAATAACAGACCCAGCACGGCCCCCACGGAAAGGATACTGACAATCATCAGCGCAATGGCCCAGTAAAGCTGCTTGTCAGCCGCCGCCATTACCTGGCTGACGGGTGCCACAATCCCTACATACCAGGGTTTCGTGTTGTTGCCCACGCTTATCGGGTACCAGGTGTACATGGCATTTTCTTTCAGTACGGGATCGTACTGTTCTGTCACTGCCGTACGGTAGCTGTTGCTGTTTCCCTGCCATTTTTTGCCGGCTTCACCTGCATTGGGGGAGGAAATCACGTTGCCGCTGTTCGAAAGCAGCAGCGCGTAGCCGGTTTCGTGCCAGGGTTTGATCTGGTTTACTTTTTTCTGGATGGCGGAAAGCAGGATATCGGAACTGACAACCAGCTTCAGTTTGTCATTGACCATAACAGGGGTAGCCACCGAGGTTAACCACTCTGATTTTGCGCCATCATAAGCGAAGCTGTAAGGCTCAATCAGGGTGTCCTTTTGCGTTTCTTTCGGCAGTAAATAGTAATTACCGGCCCCCGGCTGCAGAAAGTCCAGCGCCGGATTCATTTTGTAGCGCCCGTCTTTGTCCCGGTCAACATACCAGGCATAGCGACCACCCGGTGGCGTTCCCTGCGGCCCGACAAAGGCACTGTCACGGCCATCAAAGGCATCGGGTTCAAACACTACGGTCATCGACACAAAGTCAGGGTTTTTATTTAATGCATATTCCATCAGCTTGTCGGCAACTTTGCGATCGTTTATCCCTGCTGCAGGCAGGGCAGCAAGGCTTTGCCCCAGGTTTTGAGCGGCATCCAATGCATGCGTCAGTTCCTGCTGAATTTGCCCGGCGTGACTAGCAGCAATTTGCTGCAGGTAGTTAGCGGCAAGAGATTTTTGTTCTTTCGAGGACTGCCAACTGAGTAATCCGATGGTCGCAGTAAACCCCACGACGATCGTCATTCCGCCTGCCAGCAGCATCTGAGCACGGGTGCTCATCGTCTTTTTAGGGCTGGTATTGTTCATGCTATTTCCTGGTCAACGCGAAGTCTGAAAAAAGCTTTTTATAATGAAAACGTCAGGTAATTTATCGGCGTATATTTTTTCGACTTTAATGAAAGAAAAGCGAAGCGGGGAGGTGCAAGCCAGTAACGGCAAGGTCTGGGCGTTGAAACGGTAGGATATTTTTCGTTGTCAGTTGTGGGTAAAGCGGCAAGAAAAAAGCCAGTCAGCTTACCTTGACTGGCTCTAGGGGACATATTGAGGAGGGCTTACTGACCGATATCGCGCAGCTTTTTACCTGCCATCAGGTTACGTTCAATGTGCTCCAGCGAAACGTTTTTGGTTTCGGGAATCAACATCACCGTCAGGACGATGAAGAAGACGTTGAGCAGGCCGTAGACCCAGAAGGTCGGCGCATTGCCCAGCGTATTCAGCATGGTCAGGAAGGTTGCGCCGACAATCATGTTGGCGATCCAGTTAGTCGTGGTTGAAACGGTGATACCGAAATCGCGTCCTTTCAGTGGCTGAATTTCAGAACACAGAACCCAGATCAGCGGACCGGCTGACATGGCAAAGCCCACGATAAACATCAGCAGCATGCCAATGGCAAAGTACTGCGCACCTTGTGAATGAATGCCCATATGCAGCATGGTGCCAAGAACGCCCATACCGGCTGCCATCACCAGGAAGCCCAGAATCAAGGTAGGCTTACGGCCCCAGCGGTCTACCAGACCGATAGCAATAAAGGTTGCCAGTACGTTAACCAGGCCGACAATCACCGTTCCCCACATCTGCTGGGTGGTGTTCGCGAAACCCGCAATCTCAAAAATCTTCGGTGCGTAATACATGATGACGTTCATGCCGGTAAACTGTTGCATCACCTGCAGCAGAATGCCCAGGTACACCGCACGACGGAAGTGGCTGCTGCTGGTAAATAATCCCCAGCCTGACTGTTTGATCTTCAGGCTTTCACGGATTTCATCCAGCTCGCGCTTCGCCTGCTCACTGGTATCACGCAGGCGATCCAGTACGCGTTGCGCATCACGGAAGTTTCCTTTCGCCGCCAGCCAGCGTGGGCTGTTTGGCAGGAAGAATACGCCGATCAGCAGCAGCAGGGCAGGGATGGTGATCACGCCCAGCATCCAGCGCCAGTTACCTGTGAAGCTGAACGCGGTATCGGAAAGGTACGCACCCAGAATACCGATGGTAATCATCAACTGATAAAGCGAGATCATACTGCCGCGGATTTTTTCAGGCGCAATCTCAGAAAGATAGAGCGGCGCAGTGTAAGAGGCGATACCGACCGCCAGGCCTAACAGCACGCGTGCGCTGATCAGCATTTCTGGGTTAGGTGCCATGGCTGACCACAGTGAGCCAATAACAAACAGGATCGCACCAGCCATCAGGCTTTTTTTACGCCCCAGACGCGATGACATCCAGCCGCTGCCGATAGCACCGATGGCCGCCCCGAACATCATTGAGCTGACAATCCACTCCTGTTGGTGTGCCGTAACGTTAAAGTCCTTCGCGATAAAGGGCAGTGCACCGGCGATAACGCCGATATCCAACCCAAACAGCAGGCCTGCAAGGGCTGCCAGAAAGCAGACAAATAAGGTCATTGCCTTATTTGAGGTTCTGCTTTTATGTGAATTGCCAGGCATGGTTGCCTCCAAAATTATCCATCATTGTTGTTATCGATGTTAAAAAACCTTATCTGGGCAAAAAGTGAGCCCGATCACATTGATGTAATCGCTTACACTTGCTGAAACCCTGAAATCCAGCATTTATAACCCAGAAAGGTCAAGTAACCAGTGAGGTATAGCACCCTCGAAGTTTCTGACAATGCCCTGTTTAACGCCTATCAGATGACGCTGAAAATAACGCATTTTAGGAAGAATAACTACGGCGATAAATTCCTAAATAGCCGATATCTAAAGCGTTTCAAATTGTAAGCGTTAACACATTAGCTGAACACAGGCTGAGAGAAAGTGTAGCTGAGTTAAAAAAATGTGCAGGTGGGGGAAACTGAAGGCCCGAAAGGAATAAAAAAGAAAAAAAAAGCCCCGCCGCGAGGCAGGGCTTTTTGAGACGTTTTCAGGCTTACAGGCTTACAGGCTTACAGGCTTACAGGCTTACAGGCCCGCAGCCTCACGCAACTGTTCTGCTTTGTCAGTTTTTTCCCAAGGGAAATGTTCGCGACCAAAGTGGCCATAGGCAGCGGTTTCTTTATAGATCGGATGCAGCAGATCCAGCATCTGAATCAGGCCGTAAGGACGCAGATCGAAGAACTCGCGCACCAGTAAGGTCAGCTGTTCAGTAGACACTTTCTCAGTGCCAAAGGTCTCGACCATGATGGAGGTCGGCTCGGCAACACCGATGGCGTAGGAAACCTGGATCTCACAACGATCGGCCAGACCTGCTGCCACGATGTTTTTTGCAACATAGCGGGCGGCATAGGCGGCTGAACGGTCAACTTTTGACGGGTCTTTGCCTGAGAAGGCGCCACCGCCGTGACGTGCCATACCGCCGTAGGTATCAACAATGATTTTGCGACCGGTCAGGCCACAGTCACCCATTGGGCCACCGATAACAAAACGGCCCGTTGGGTTGATGTGATATTTGGTGGATGCGCTCAGCCACTCGGCAGGCAGGACGGGCTTGATGATTTCTTCCATCACCGCTTCCTGCAGATCTTTTTGTGAGATCGCTTCACTGTGCTGAGTTGACAGAACGACCGCATCAATACCGACGATTTTGCCGTCGTCGTACTGGAAGGTCACCTGGCTTTTGGCATCCGGACGCAGCCATGGCAGCGTGCCGTCCTTACGCACTTCGGCCTGACGCTGAACCAGACGGTGCGCATAGGTCACCGGGGCTGGCATCAGAACGTCGGTTTCGTTTGTCGCATAGCCAAACATCAAACCCTGATCGCCCGCACCCTGTTCCAGCGGATCGCTGCGGTCAACGCCCTGGTTGATATCCTGAGACTGTTTGCCAATTGCGCTTAATACTGCGCAGGAGTTGGCATCAAAGCCCATATCGGAATGAACATAGCCGATTTCACGTACGGTATTACGAGTGATTTCTTCAATATCAACCCAGGCGCTGGTGGTGATCTCACCGCCAACCAGAACCATACCGGTTTTAACGTACGTTTCGCAGGCCACGCGCGCTTTGGGATCCTGTTCCAGGATCGCATCAAGCACAGCATCAGAAATCTGGTCGGCGATTTTATCAGGATGTCCTTCGGATACGGACTCGGATGTAAAAAGATGTTTAGCCATTATGTTCTTTACCTTACCAATGGTTTGAATTCGACTGCATAGCGCAAGTGAGTATTAGCTGACTTAACGCCCCTTAAGGCAAAGCCGTGAGCAGTCAGGTAGTGTCAGCACGCAGGCCAACTCCGCCTGGATATTAACCTGTTTAGATGGAAAACCATCTGGACGTCTATTTTAGGTTACGCGGTGAGCGAATTACCAGCCCTTTTTGATGTTGCACTATTAACTTTACGCGCAGCAGTGGAAAATCCTGCTGACAGCGCATGAATTAAGCAAATAATCTCTTTGCTTTTTTTAGGCGCAAAATGTATAAAACGCCGCTGCGTTCTCAGCAGCAAAAAGGATGACGCGCTTACCGCGTCGCGCCCGTCAGACAGCTGTCTGGCTTTCACCCTGGTGGTTTTCCACATGTCCAGGACATGTGCGGAGGTGATACGAGTAATGAGCCTTATCTTCTCTCTCCCGGCCTTTTCGCGTGCTGGCACGGCGCTGGCGTTATCCTGTTTCCCGTCCTTATTTCTCTTCTGCCGACATTTTATTGGTTTCGGTAATTATCCCGACACAAGCGCTGGTTAACCTCTGACGCGATAGCGGTTTATATCGTCCAGGCGGTGAGCGTCGTGAATTATTCGCGGCCCTTTTGTACCTGACGTGGCTGAGTGTTTTACACTTAACACTACAGTGATGCATCGTGCAGGTTCGCAACGCAGACAGAGCATGACGTAATATGTGGCAACGAATTTCCAGACTCCCGACCTTCAAGTCGGTTTACATTATTATCTTTCAACGGAAAATTGAGGTTCGCGATGTCTGACGGCATGAAGAATATCAAGGGTTCGTCAGCTGGCGAACAAGGTGCACTCCGCTCAATGCAGGAGGTGGCGATGAACGATCAGGACGCCAGCCTGATGCTGCGGACCTACAACATTGCCTGGTGGGGCAATAACTACTATGACGTCAATGAACTGGGTCATATTAGTGTCTGCCCCGATCCGGATCGTCCGGATGTGCGTGTCGATCTGGCTAAGCTGGTTAAGGAACGCGAGGCCCAGGGCCAACGCCTGCCCGCGCTGTTCTGTTTCCCTCAGATTCTTCAGCATCGCCTGCGCTCAATAAACGCTGCTTTTAAACGCGCACGTGAGTCTTACGGTTACACCGGTGATTACTTCCTGGTGTATCCCATCAAGGTGAACCAGCATAAGCGCGTCATCGAATCCCTGGTCAATTCTGGCGAACCGCTGGGTCTGGAAGCCGGTTCAAAAGCCGAACTGATGGCGGTACTGGCCCATGCCGGTCAGACCCGTTCGGTTATTGTATGTAATGGTTACAAAGATCGTGAATATATTCGTCTGGCGCTGATTGGCGAGAAGATAGGGCACAAGGTTTATCTGGTTCTGGAGAAGATGACCGAAGTGCGCATGGTGCTGGAGGAAGCCGAGCGCCTGAATGTGGTGCCGCGTCTGGGCATTCGTGCACGTCTCGCTTCGCAGGGGTCTGGTAAGTGGCAGTCGAGCGGCGGCGAAAAATCTAAATTTGGCCTGTCAGCAACGCAGGTGCTCAAGCTGGTTGAAATCATGCGTGAAGCGGGCCGGATCGACAGCCTGCAACTGCTGCATTTCCATTTGGGATCGCAGATGTCTAACATTCGCGATATCGCGACCGGGGTGCGTGAGTCTGCGCGCTTCTATGTGGAACTGGCAAAACTCGGCGTCAACATTAAGTGCTTTGACGTTGGCGGCGGCCTGGGCGTTGACTATGAAGGTACCCGTTCGCAGTCCGACTGTTCGGTCAATTACGGGCTGAATGAATATGCCAATAACGTGATCTGGGGAATTGGCGCAGCCTGTGACGAGCATGGACTTGAGCACCCAACGGTGATTACCGAATCCGGCCGCGCAGTCACGGCTCACCACACGGTGCTGGTATCTAACATCATCGGCGTTGAGCGTAACGAATTCAGTAAGCCAGAAGCGCCAGAGATTGAGGATGCCCCGCGTCCTATCCTGAGCATGTGGGAAACCTGGCAGGAGATGCACGAGCCGGACACGCGTCGTTCGCTGCGTGAATGGCTGCACGACAGCCAGATGGACCTGTTTGATATCCATACAGGCTACTCATCCGGAACCTACAGCCTGAAACAGCGCGCCTGGGCAGAACAGCTTTATCTGAGCATCTGTCACTACATTCAGCAGCATCTTGATCCCAGCAACCGCGCGCACCGTCCGATCATCGACGAGTTGCAGGAGCGCATGGCGGACAAGATCTACGTTAACTTCTCGCTGTTCCAGTCCATGCCGGATGCATGGGGCATCGATCAGCTGTTCCCTGTGCTGCCGCTGGAAGGCCTGAATAAAAAACCGGAACGTCGTGCCGTGCTGCTGGACATCACCTGTGACTCTGACGGTACCATCGATCACTATGTTGATGGTGACGGTATTGCCACAACCATGCCGATGCCGGAGTATGACGTGGACAACCCACCGATGCTCGGCTTCTTTATGGTCGGCGCCTATCAGGAAATCCTGGGTAACATGCATAACCTGTTTGGTGACACCGAAGCGGTTGACGTGTTTGCCTTCCAGAATGGCGAGGTGGAGGTTCAACTGTCGGATGAGGGCGATACCGTGGCCGACATGCTGCAGTATGTTCAGCTCGATCCGAACGAACTGATGACGCTGTTCCGTAAGCAGATTCAGACCTCTGAACTGGATGACGAACTGCGTGAGCAGTTCCTGCAGGAGTTCGAAAGCGGTCTGTATGGCTACACCTATTTAGAAGACGAATAAAGCCCCGCGAAGCACTTGCAGCGGGTCGGGACATTGTTGATAATCGGCAGCAACCCATCCCTTCCTCGTCGGGCCTAACGACGCGGAGGGGATTTTTTTTATCTCAACCTTCATGGTGCGCGCTCCAGGCCCGCCTCATGCACAGACAGAGGACGACTTATGTACAATACCCTCGGCAATCAGTACGACAATTCACTGGTTTCTAACGCCTTTGGTTTTATGCGTTTTCCGGTTAATTTCCAGCCTTACGACAGCGACGCAGAGTGGGTGATCACTGGGGTGCCCTTTGATGCCGCGACCTCAGGCCGTCCGGGCAGCCGTCTTGGCCCAGGCGCTATCCGCCAGATTTCGACCAATCTCGCCTGGGAAGGCTGCCGCTGGCCGTGGGAGTTTGACCTGCGTCAGCGCCTGAACGTGGTGGACTGCGGCGATCTGGTTTACGCCTTTGGTGATTCACAGGATCTGTCTGACAAGCTGCAGGCCCATGCAGAGAAACTGCTGGCGAACGGCAAACGCATGATGACCTTTGGTGGCGATCACTACGTCACGCTTCCCCTGCTGCGCGCGCATGCGAAGCACTTTGGTAAAATGGCGCTGGTGCACTTTGACGCCCATACCGATACCTACTCCAATGGTCCAACGTTTGACCATGGCACCATGTTCTTTACCGCACCGAAAGAGGGGCTCATCGATCCTCAGCACTCGGTGCAAATCGGTATTCGTACCGAATTCGACAAAAGCCTGGGCTTTAACGTGCTGGATGCTGCTCAGGTTAACGACCGCAGCGTGGACGATCTTCTGGCGGAAATTAAGCGTACCGTCGGCGACCTTCCGGTTTATCTGACATTTGATATCGACTGTCTGGATCCTGCGCATGCGCCGGGCACCGGTACGCCGGTCATTGGCGGTTTAACCACAGATAAAGCCACTAAACTGATTCGTGGTTTACAGGGCATGAATATCGTGGGGATGGATCTGGTGGAAGTCGCGCCGGGTTACGACCACGCCGATCTGACGGCACTTGCCGCCGCTACGCTGGCGTTGGACATGTTGCACGTACAGGCAGCGAATAAAGGCTGATGCGACAGAGGGATAACCTCAGGGTTATCCCTCTGATTCTGACTTACTTGCCGTCTGCGGCGATGCGATCGCGAATATGCTGCGCACGCGCTTCGGAGTCCGGGTGGGAGTCAAACATTGAGCTTTGACGGCCCTGTTCCAGTTTTGCCAGTTTTTCAAAGCTGGTTGCCAGCCCGACCGGATCAATACCGCGCTTTTTCAGCAGGTTGTATGAGTAGTCATCAGCCTGAGTCTCCTGCGTCTGCGAGAACTGGGCATTTACTAATTTTTCACCCATATCACCCAACTGCGACTGTGACAGCGAACCAATAATACCGCCAGCCGATGCCGCCGCGGTGCGTGCTGCCGTTGTGGTGAAGGCGACCTGCATCGCTTTGCGCGTATGACCCAGCGCAACGTGGCCCATTTCATGGCCCAGTACCGCCTCGACTTCATTGTCGGTCATCATATCCATCAGTCCGCTGTAAACGCGGATGCAGCCATTGGCCATTGCCCAGGCGTTAACGTCTTTGGTCTGGTAAACCTTGTAGTTAGCCGGAATACCATTGATGTTGTCGCCCAGTGCCGCAGCGATTTTATTCAGCCGTTGCTGGTACTCGCTGTCAGCTGGCGCGACCTGATTTTCTTTGTCCATTTGGGCGCAGGACTGATCGCTAAGCTGCTTGACCTGAGCATCGCTCAACGTGTAAGCCTGAAATGCCTGTGCGCCGGATTGCAGCAGACCATTACTATTTACACCCTCACAGCCGCTAAGCAGCGCAACCAGGCCCAGAGCCAGTGCCATTTTATGAATTTTCATTCTGTCGTCCCATAAGTAACAAGATAAAAAACAAACACCTGAATCCGTACAAGGTGGTTTAACCAACAGGTTATAGTTCGTGATAAACCTTTTTGCTAGCAGACATGACTGGAAAAGCCAGACGAAGCGGGAACATTTAGCGTTTTACGACATTACTTTTGCCCCGTTTTTCATGTACATTGTGGTGAAACTTTTCCCCGTGCTTTGCCCGATAGCTGATTAATTACAACAGGTTAAGGCGCAAATCATTAATCCGAACTGGAGTAGAAGATGCCCTCTCGTAAAGATCTTGCCAACGCCATTCGCGCGTTAAGTATGGACGCAGTGCAAAAAGCTAAATCGGGACATCCGGGTGCCCCGATGGGCATGGCGGATATCGCCGAAGTCTTGTGGCGCGGCTATCTCAATCATAACCCAACCAACCCACACTGGGCCGATCGCGACCGTTTTGTTCTGTCCAATGGTCACGGTTCGATGCTGATTTACAGCCTGCTGCACCTTACCGGCTACGATTTACAGATTAGCGAGCTGGAAAACTTCCGTCAGTTGCATTCTAAAACGCCGGGGCACCCTGAATATGGCTATACCGTGGGCGTGGAAACCACGACCGGTCCGCTGGGGCAGGGCATCGCTAACGCCGTAGGTTTTGCCATTGCGGAGCGCACGCTGGCAGCACAGTTCAACCGTCCGGGCCATGAGATCGTAGATCATAATACCTGGGTCTTTATGGGCGACGGCTGCATGATGGAAGGCATCTCACACGAAGTGTGCTCGCTGGCGGGTACGCTGAAGCTGGGCAAGCTGGTGGCATTCTATGATGACAATGGTATCTCCATCGATGGTCATGTTGACGGCTGGTTCACCGATGACACCGCGAAGCGCTTCGAAGCTTACGGCTGGCATGTGGTGCGCGGCGTTGACGGTCACGATGCCGACGCCATCGCGAAAGCCATTGAAGAAGCGAAAGCGGTGAGCGACAAGCCGTCACTGCTGATGTGCAAAACTGTGATCGGTTTTGGTTCACCGAATAAAGCGGGGACCCACGATTCACACGGCGCACCGCTGGGCGATGACGAGATTGCGCTCACCCGCAAACAGTTAGGCTGGGACTATCCGCCTTTCGTTATTCCTTCAGACATTTATGCTGAGTGGGATGCTAAGGAAGTAGGCAAGGCGAAAGAGGATGCGTGGAACACGAAATTCGCGGCCTATGCCAGTGCCTTCCCAGAGCTGGCTGCAGAATTTACGCGCCGCATGAGCAACGAACTGCCGGCTAACTGGCAGCAGGAATCGCAGAAGTTTATCGAGCAGTTACAGGCTAATCCGGCGAAAATCGCCAGCCGTAAAGCCTCACAAAATGCGATCGAAGCCTTTGGTAAAATCCTGCCAGAATATCTGGGCGGTTCGGCTGATCTGGCACCCAGTAACCTTACCATCTGGTCTGGCTCTAAGCCCATCAATGAAGACGCTGCCGGCAACTATATTCACTACGGCGTGCGTGAATTCGGTATGACCGCGATTGCCAACGGTCTGGCGCTGCATGGCGGCTTCCTGCCTTATACCGCGACCTTCCTGATGTTTGTTGAGTATGCACGTAACGCCGCCCGTATGGCCGCGCTGATGAAAATCCGTCAAATTATGGTTTATACCCACGACTCTATTGGCCTGGGCGAAGATGGCCCGACGCACCAGCCGGTAGAGCAGATGGCGAGCCTGCGTACCACACCAAACATGAGCCTGTGGCGTCCGTGTGATCAGGTGGAATCAGCAGTGGCGTGGAAATATGCGATTGAGCGTAAAGATGGTCCAAGCGCACTGATCTTCTCTCGTCAGAATCTGGCGCAGCAGGATCGTACCGCAGAGCAGCTGGCAAACGTGGCCCGTGGCGGTTATGTGCTGAAAGACAGCGCGGGCACGCCAGAGCTGATTCTGATCGCCACCGGTTCAGAAGTTGAACTGGCTGTGGCTGCGTATCAGAAACTGACCGATGAAGGCCGTAAGGTTCGCGTGGTTTCCATGCCATCAACGGATGCGTTCGACAAGCAGTCTGCTGAATATCGTGAATCTGTCCTGCCGAAGGCCGTTGCCGCTCGCGTTGCCATTGAAGCGGGTATTGCAGACTATTGGTTCAAATATACCGGCCTGAACGGCGCTATCGTCGGCATGACCACCTTTGGTGAGTCAGCGCCTGCTGAGAAGCTGTTTGAAGTCTTCGGCTTCACGGTAGACAACGTAGTAGCGAAAGCAAAAGCGTTGCTGGCCTGACAGAAGGGCACAGGCGAGTGAAGGCTCGCCTGTGCCCAGATGAAAGGGGGCGCAGTTTGCCCCCTTATCGACAAAATTATTCCTGTAGTAATAGCGATTTTTTGCGTAATTTTGTGATGTAGATCCAAAAATACGCAGCCCGCTTGATCGCAATCATTCCCGTTATTCCGTCCTTCTATTATCCTAGCTGAACCGTTTCAGTTGAGGCTGCTTTGCCAGCGGTCGGGCTAAGAATCTCCTGTACAAAATGCAGTGAAACGCTCAGGCTATCTGCACCTTTTTTTCAGTCTGGTTTGGCAGGAGAAAGATGACCATTCGGGTAGCGATAAACGGCTTTGGTCGCATTGGGCGCAACGTGTTGCGTGCACTGTATGAAACGGGCCGCCGCGCGGAGATCACAGTGGTGGCAGTTAACGAACTGGCTGAGGCTGCGGGCATGGCGCACCTGCTAAAGTACGATACCAGTCATGGGCGTTTCGCGCTGGATGTGCGTCAGGAGCGGGATCAGCTGTGGGTCGGAGACGATATTATCCGTATTCTGCATCGTGCCGGACTGGACGAACTGCCCTGGGGCGAGCTTAACGTTGACGTGGTGCTGGACTGCACAGGCGTTTACGGTTCCCGTGATGACGGCGAAGCCCATCTGCGTGCAGGAGCGAAGAAAGTGCTGTTTTCCCATCCAGGGGGGAACGATCTTGATGCAACCGTGGTGTACGGCGTTAACGAGCAGGAACTGAAACAAACGGACTGTATTGTCTCTAATGCATCCTGTACCACTAACTGCATTATTCCGGTGATCAAGCTACTGGATGACGCTTTTGGTATCGAGTCGGGGACGGTAACGACTATCCATTCGGCGATGCACGATCAGCAGGTGATTGACGCCTACCACAGCGATCTGCGCCGTACGCGTGCGGCCAGTCAGTCTATCATCCCGGTGGATACCCGGTTGGCGGCAGGCATTGCGCGTATTTTTCCGAAATTTAACGATCGCTTCGAAGCCATCGCGGTTCGCGTACCGACGATCAACGTGACGGCCATTGATCTCAGCGTTTCCGTGCGCCAGCCCGTTCGGGCCTGTGAGGTTAACGCCTTGTTGCAAAGCGCGGCAGAAGGGGCATTTCGTGGTATAGTTGACTATACAGAATTGCCGTTAGTCTCAGTAGATTTCAACCATGATCCGCACAGTGCCATTGTGGACGGTACACAAACGCGGGTCAGCGGTCAGCATCTGATCAAAACCCTGGTCTGGTGTGACAACGAATGGGGCTTTGCTAACCGAATGCTCGACACAACGTTAGCGATGGCCGCAAGCGGTTTCAGGTAAGACGCGGTTTGCGTCTGGCAAAACTTATGAGAATCAACGAGAGGGTTCACCATGTCCGTAATTAAGATGACCGATCTGGATCTTGCTGGCAAACGCGTTTTAATTCGCGCCGATCTCAACGTACCAGTGAAAGAAGGGAAAGTGACGTCAGATGCACGTATTCGTGCTTCACTGCCAACTATCGAAGCGGCGTTGAAACAGGGCGCCAAAGTGATGGTTACCTCTCACCTGGGTCGTCCGACCGAAGGTGAATACAACGAAGAATTCTCACTGCTGCCAGTAGTGAACTACCTGAAAGAGAAACTGAACGGTACTCAGGTTACCCTGGCGAAAGACTACCTCGACGGCGTCGATATCGGCGCGGGCGAACTGGTCGTACTGGAAAACGTTCGCTTCAATAAAGGCGAAAAGAAAGACGACGAAGCGCTGTCTAAGAAATACGCTGCGCTGTGCGACGTCTTTGTTATGGATGCCTTTGGTACCGCGCACCGCGCCCAGGCATCCACGCATGGCGTTGGCAAATTTGCCCCTGTCGCCTGTGCTGGCCCGCTGCTGTCAGCTGAGCTGGAAGCGCTGGGTAAAGTGATGAAGAACCCTGAGCGCCCGCTGGTGGCTGTGGTCGGTGGTTCTAAGGTTTCAACCAAATTTGACGTGCTGCAGTCGCTGGTGAAGATTGCCGATACCGTGATTGTCGGCGGCGGCATCGCCAACACCTTTGTCGCTATCGACAACAACGTGGGCAAATCGCTGTATGAGCCAGACTTCGTTGACGCGGCCAAAGGCCTGCGCGATCAGTACGGCATTCCTGTTCCAACCGATTCACGTGTTGGCACGGAATTCTCTGAAACTGCCCCGGCAACCGTGAAAAAGGTTTCGGAAGTCGCAGATAACGAAGAGATTATGGACTTCGGTGATGAAACCGCTCAGGCCATGGCGACCATCCTGAAGAATGCCAAAACCATTCTGTGGAACGGCCCGGTGGGCGTGTTTGAATTCCCGAACTTCCGCAAAGGCACCGAGATTGTGGCTAACGCCATTGCAGACAGCGAAGCATTCTCAGTGGCGGGCGGCGGTGATACGCTGGCTGCTATCGACCTGTTCGGTATCGAAGACAAAATCTCCTACATCTCTACCGGCGGCGGTGCCTTCCTGGAGTTCGTGGAAGGCAAAAAACTGCCTGCCGTAGCCATGCTGGAAGAGCGTGCGAAGCATTAATCCTTTGGGGGCGGTGCCCTACGGCATCGCCTAAAAACTCGCCCGAAACCGGGCGTTTAAATCGCTGTCCCCGTATCGGGGATAACCGGTCACGAAACAGGACACAATCATGTCTAAAATTTTTGATTTCGTAAAACCCGGCGTTGTCACTGGTGATGACGTTCAGAAGATCTTCAAAGTAGCGAAAGAGAACAAATTCGCTCTGCCTGCGGTCAACTGCGTCGGCACCGACTCCATTAACGCTGTACTGGAAGCCGCGGCGAAAGTAAAAGCGCCGGTTATCGTACAGTTCTCCAACGGTGGTGCTGCATTCATCGCCGGTAAAGGTTTTAAAACAGACAAGCCACAGGGCGCAGCGATTTTCGGTGCCATCTCTGGCGCACACCACGTGCATCTGATGGCTGAGCAGTACGGCGTGCCGGTTATCCTGCATACCGACCACTGCGCCAAGAAACTGCTGCCGTGGATCGACGGTCTGCTGGACGCGGGCGAAGAGCACTTCAAGAAAACCGGTAAGCCGCTGTTCTCTTCTCACATGATCGACCTGTCCGAAGAGTCACTGGAAGAAAACATCGAAATCAGCAGCAAATACCTGGCGCGCATGGCGAAAATCGACATGACCCTGGAAATTGAGCTGGGCTGCACCGGTGGTGAAGAAGATGGCGTAGATAACAGCCATATGGATGCTTCAGCGCTTTACACTCAGCCAGAAGACGTAAACTACGCGTACGAAAAACTGAATGCGATCAGCCCGCGCTTCACCATTGCGGCCTCTTTCGGTAACGTGCACGGCGTTTACAAGCCAGGCAACGTTAAACTGACCCCAACCATTCTGCGTGATTCACAGAAATATGTCTGTGAAAAACACGGTCTGCCGCACAACGCGCTGGATTTCGTATTCCACGGTGGTTCAGGTTCATCTGCTGCAGAAATCGAAGAGTCTATCAGCTACGGCGTGATCAAGATGAATATCGATACCGATACTCAATGGGCAACCTGGGACGGCATCCTGCAGTACTACAAAAAGAACGAAGGCTATCTTCAGGCGCAGCTGGGTAACCCAGAAGGCGCAGACAAGCCTAACAAGAAATACTATGACCCACGTGTATGGCTGCGCTCTGCCCAGGCATCCATGGTGGTGCGTCTGGAGCAGGCGTTCAAAGAACTCAACGCCGTTGACGTTCTGTAAGCATCACGCTGCTGGCGTCTGAGTTCGAGAGAACGGCAGACGAACGACTCAGTCCCGATCGTCCGATCGGGACTTTTTTTTATCCTTTCTGCTCACGCTCAGTTTCATTTCTTTTTGTCGGGCGACACATTCTGACGTGCTGTCACAACCTCACTGCAGCGCGCGCTATATCCTGTGTGTGGCTTAACAGGTGAGGGCAATCGTATGGCCGTCAAACGCATTGTGGCGAATATTCGGGCCGGAAATATGGAAGAAGCAGAACGCTTCTACGGTGACATTCTCGATCTGAAACTGGCGATGGATCACGGATGGATCATGACCTGGGCCGCGGATAACACGATGGTGCCGCAGGTCAGTATTGCGCGGGAAGGCGGCGCCGGCACAGCTGTTCCGGATTTATCCATTGAGGTTGATAATCTTGATGAGGTGTATCAACGCGTTGTCGCTGCGAGGCTGCCGGTCGACTATGCGCTTACAGAAGAAGCGTGGGGCGTGCGTCGTTTTTATGTCCGTGATCCGTTTGGCAGGCTGATTAATATACTCAGCCATGTGCCCTGAACAAACATCGTGCGCGGAGGCCGGCGTGCTGATGCGTAAGTGTGCAAAACCGCCTTCCCGTATCACTCAGTTTGGCGTCTGGCTAAATAATTGATTACCCTTAACCATTGGGTGTCGGATTACATCTGGCAGTTTTTTGTCTTTCCCCACAGGGGAACTATCGACAGGGCTTACAAATGGAAGACTTGAATGTTGTTAATGGCATTAACAGTGCCGGTGGCTGGCTGGTACACAACCAGGCGCTGATTCTGAGTTATGCCGTCAATATCGTCGCGGCAATTGCCATTATCATTGTCGGCATGATCATCGCCAGGGTGATTTCTAACACGGTTAATCGCCTGCTGCTCGCGCGCCATATTGACGCCACCGTAGCCGATTTCCTTTCCGCCCTGGTGCGCTATGGCGTTATCGCCTTCACGGTCATTGCTGCGCTGGGTCGTGTCGGCGTGCAGACGGCATCGGTTATCGCCGTGCTGGGTGCCGCCGGTCTGGCAGTAGGTTTAGCCCTGCAAGGCTCGCTCTCCAATCTGGCGGCTGGCGTCCTCCTGGTCACTTTCCGTCCTTTCCGCACCGGTGAGTTTGTCGATTTGGGCGGCGTAATGGGCACCGTGCTCAATGTGCAAATTTTCTCGACCACCCTGAAATCTGCCGACGGCAAAATCGTTGTGGTGCCAAATGGTAAAATCATCAGTGGCAATATCATCAACTTCTCGCGCGAGCCAGTGCGCCGGAATGAATTCATTATCGGCGTTGCCTACGAAGCCGATGTGGATGAGGTGATTGCCCTGTTGCGCGGCGTCGTTGAGGCCGATCAGCGCGTACTTAAAGAACGTGGCATCCAGATTGGCCTGAATGAATTAGGGGCGTCATCGCTTAACTTCGTAGTGCGTTGCTGGAGTAACAGCAGCGATCTGCAGGACGTTTACTGGGACTTACTGAAAAACTTTAAACGTGCGCTGGACAGCAAAGGTATTGGCATCCCTTATCCACAAATGGATGTGCACCTGCACCAGGTTCAACAACCTGAAAGCGAGACGACCGCAACGCAGTAACGTTAATGGGCGGCAGCGGTCGACCATTAATTTTGTTAATAGCAGATTAATTTTTTCAATTTCCGCTAATCTGACTCGCTCTTTATAATCCCTGCATCTCACCGATGTAAGGAATGTCATCCAGTGTTAACCATTTACTTTCAAGGGCTTGCTCTTGGGGCGGCGCTTATCCTGCCGTTAGGCCCACAAAACGCCTTCGTGCTGAACCAGGGGGTAAAGCGCCAGTATCATTTGATGACTGCGGCGCTTTGTGCGTTAAGCGATATCGCATTGATCTGTGCGGGCATTTTTGGCGGCAGTGCGCTCCTGAATCAGTCTCCCTTGCTGCTGATGCTGATTACTTGTGCCGGGGTTGCCTTTTTGCTCTGGTTCGGTTGGGGCGCCTTACGCACGGCATTTAGCCGTAACATTGAACTGGCATCGGGTAGCCACGCAACGCAGAGCAGAAAACGAATTATCGCGACGATGTTGGCGGTGACCTGGCTGAATCCGCATGTTTATCTTGATACCTTTGTTGTGCTGGGAAGCCTGGGCGGGCAGTTACCCGGAACGGTTGCGCGACAGTGGTTTGCGCTGGGGACCATCAGCGCCTCGGTGCTGTGGTTTTTCGGTCTGGCGCTGCTGGCGGCCTGGCTTGCGCCTCTACTGCAAACGGCGCGCGCTCAACGCATCATTAATCTGCTGGTCGGTGCGGTCATGTGGTTTATTGCGTTTCAGCTTGCCCGGCAGGTCATCACGGGATTTTGAGTAAAAGCTATACGAAAACGGGTTATTGAGGCCAGTCTGCCGAACTTTTGCCATAATCTTCACTCCAAACAACGCGTAATATGATGCGCTTGTGGGCTTCATGTACCGGGAGCCATCGAACTGACCTTTTCAAGGAGGACTTTCATGAAACTGAAAGCATTGGCGCTTGCCGCGATGATGAGTGCAGGGGCATTGCCTTTGAGCGTACAGGCTGACGAACTGCCGAACGGACCCCATGTTGTTACGTCAGGTAAGGCAACTGTAGATGCCCGCCCGGATATCGCGACGCTGTCAATTGTGGTGAATGTCTCATCGAAAGATGCCGCAGAGGCAAAAAAGCAGGTCGATAGCCGCGTAGCGCAATATTTTGATTTCCTGCAAAAAAACGGTATTGAGAAAAAGGATATCGAAGCCGCGAACCTGACGACGCAGCCAGAATATGATTACACCAAAGACGGTAAGTCACAGCTCAAAGGCTACCGTGCGGTGCGTCAGGTTCAGGTCACCGTACGTCAGCTGGACAAACTTAACGATCTGCTTGATGGTGCGCTGAAGTCAGGTCTGAATGAAGTGCGTAGCGTTGAACTGGGCGTCGCTAATCCTGAAAGCTACAAGCAGCAGGCACGTCAGGCCGCAATCAAAAATGCGACCCAACAGGCGGCTGAACTGGCTGAAGGTTTTAATGCCAAACTGGGCCCGATCTACAGCATTCGTTATCAGGTGGCAAACTATCAGCCAATGCCAATGAACCGCATGTTTAAAGCCGCGGCTGTGGCAGATACTTCTGCACAGGAAACCTACGATCAGCAAAGCATCAACTTTGATGACCAGGTGGATGTGGTTTTTGAGATGAAACCAAATACGGCACAGTAAGCCTTTATTGGTATTGTGGTTAAGCCATCAGGGGCAATTTTTGCCAGGCGGTCCTCGCGCCGCTGATGCGGTTCCTTCACATCGCTCATCAACCTGACGGACCGGCGCAGCCGGCACATCCCTGTGCCGGCTGCGCCTTTTACCCGCATCCTTGCGGGTAAATCCTGGTTGATTCCCTCTGCTCAGCGCTGCGTATTGCCTTCTAAAAAATGCCCCTGACGGCCATTAACGCCGTGCCGCTTTCACAAGTGCACCTTCTCACCGCAACGCCCAAATTTTGCTGCGGCAAAGGGCGATTATTCCGCCGTATCCTGACGTAGCACCCGATGGCCATGCGCAATCAGCGCATCCGTTACCCGACGCATCAGGCGGCTTTCAGGTGCAAAGCGGTGCCAGTAAAGCATCCGGCGTTGATACAGCCCCGGCGTGAGATCGATTAGCTCGCCACTCGCCAGTTCGCGTTCAATCTGCAGATGAGGGATCATACAGCAGGTCGAGCCCTGCCGGGCCATCTGCACAAACGCTTCGGACGAGTTGACGATGTGGCAGGGAACGCTACCCGGTGATAAATCGAAATTCTGCTGCAAAAAGGCCTGATGCATATCATCCAGGTGATCAAATGCCACGGCTGGCGCTTTAAGCAGGGCGGAACGCGTTACACCATTGGGGAAAAAGCGCTCTGCAAAATCCTTTGACGCCACAAACAAATAATCCAGCGCACCCAGTTGATCCACCAGACAGCTGGGTAGCGGCTGCGGTTGAATACTGACTGCGCCAACCACTTCGCCTAGTCTCAGACGCTCTTGAGTGCGGGTTTCATCCTCAACCTGAAGGTTCAGGCGCACAGGCGAATCGGCCAGTACGTCTTTTAATGCCGGTAACAGCCACGTTGCCAGACTGTCGGCGTTGACCGCCAGCGACAGCAGTAGCGGCGTCGTGCCGCTGTTCTCATCGCCCAGCCACTCTTCCTCCAGTAACTCAACCTGGTGCAGAAGTGCGAGCAGCTTTTGCCCCTGTTCAGTGGGACGAGGCGGTACCGTACGAACTAATAACGGCTGACCAAACAGATTTTCCAACTGTTTAATGCGTTGCGAGACGGCAGACTGCGTAATGCAAAGTTTTTGTGCGGCACGTTCAAATCCGCGTTCACGTATCACTGCGTCCAGCGCCTGAAGCGTTCTGTAGTCCGGGCGTTTCATTATTTTTCTCTCTCCTTCAGGATGGACGTTACTATGCCACAAATATTCCAACGGAAATGTCAGCGATATTTTTGTGGGCTGGCTTCCAAAGCATTAAATCCGCCCAATGCATCCGAGCATTTTCAGCAAGCCTTGCTTTATACTACGCGCATTTCCTTATCGCACAGGTTCTAAACATATCATGACCCAGGATGAACTGAAAAAAGCTGTTGGTTGGGCCGCACTGGATTATGTGCAGCCCGGTACTGTCGTCGGCGTCGGTACGGGTTCTACGGCCGCTCACTTTATTGATGCGCTCGGCAGCATTAAACATCAGATTGAGGGGGCCGTATCCAGTTCCGAAGCGTCGACGCAAAAGCTAAAAAGCCTGGGCATTCAGGTGTTTGATTTGAACGAGATTGATGATCTGGCCATCTATGTCGACGGTGCCGATGAAATTAACCCACAAATGCAGATGATCAAAGGGGGCGGTGCTGCCTTAACTCGCGAGAAAATCGTCGCGGCGGTCGCCAAAAAGTTTATCTGTATCGCCGACGCATCCAAAGAAGTGGACGTGCTTGGACGCTTCCCGTTGCCGGTTGAAGTTATCCCGATGGCGCGAAGCTATGTCGCGCGTGAACTGGTGAAGCTGGGCGGTTTGCCGGAATATCGTCAGAATGTGGTGACTGACAACGGTAATATCATTCTTGATGTGCACAATCTGCGTATTCTCGATCCCATTGAGCTGGAAAAAACGATTAATGCCCTGCCTGGCGTTGTCACCGTGGGGCTGTTCGCCACGCGTGGCGCAGATGTCGCATTGATTGGCGGACCTGACGGTGTCAAAACCCTCAAAAAATAAAGCACCGGGCGCACAACAGGGCGCCCGCTTTTTTTGATTTAAAAAAACTTTTCTCACCAGACTGAAATTTGGTGACTTATGTCACATAACCGTCATCGGCAGCGGGTTCGTTCTTCTCGATGCGGCCAACCCACGATTTTGTCTGGCAAAGTACGTCCTCTGAGCCCTGCCATGCTGGCGGTCAGGCAATCGTTTGTATTGCCGCAGGCGATTTTTTTGATATTTTGACAGACGGCTGACTGCGTTCAGTCCTCGTTGAATTCTGAATAGGGTTGGGAAATGGCAAAGGTATCACTGGAAAAAGACAAAATTAAGTTCCTGCTGGTGGAAGGTGTCCATCAGAGCGCGCTGGAAAATCTTCGTGCTGCAGGTTACACCAATATTGAATTCCACAAAGGCGCACTGGATGCCGAGGCGTTAAAAGCTTCCGCTCGCGATGCGCATTTTATCGGTATCCGTTCCCGTTCCCAACTGACCGAAGAGATTTTTGCCGCTGCAGAAAAACTGGTGGCGGTGGGCTGTTTCTGTATCGGAACGAATCAGGTTGATTTAAATGCCGCAGCGAAACGCGGTATCCCGGTTTTTAACGCACCTTTCTCAAATACGCGCTCTGTGGCCGAGCTGGTTATTGGCGAGATGCTGCTGATGCTGCGCGGTGTTCCGGAAGCGAATGCCAAAGCGCACCGTGGTATCTGGAATAAAATCGCCAAGGGCTCTTTTGAAGCGCGCGGTAAAAAGCTGGGTATCATTGGCTATGGCCATATCGGTATGCAACTGGGCGTGCTGGCAGAAAGTCTGGGCATGCACGTTTACTTCTATGACATCGAAAACAAGCTGCCGTTGGGCAACGCATCACAGGTTCGTAGCCTGACGCAGTTGCTAAATATGAGTGACGTTGTCAGCCTGCATGTCCCGGAAACCGCCTCTACGCAAAATATGATTTCTGCCAATGAGCTGGCGCAGATGAAGCCTGGCGGCCTGCTGATAAACGCCTCACGCGGCACCGTGGTAGATATTCCTGCACTGTGCGAAGCGCTGGCCAGCAAGCAGGTTGGTGGCGCTGCGATTGATGTGTTCCCTGTAGAGCCGGCGACCAACAGCGATCCGTTTGTTTCCCCACTGAGCGAATTCGACAACGTTATCCTGACGCCGCACATCGGGGGATCGACGGAAGAAGCGCAGGAGAATATCGGGATTGAAGTCGCGGGCAAGCTGGCGAAATATTCGGATAACGGTTCAACGCTGTCCGCCGTCAATTTCCCGGAAGTGTCATTGCCGATGCACGGCATTAGCGCCAGTCGTCTGCTGCATATTCACGAAAACCGTCCGGGCGTTCTCACCGCGATCAACCAGATTTTCGCTGAACAAGGCATCAACATTGCCGCTCAGTACCTGCAAACCTCTCCGATGATGGGTTATGTGGTCATCGACATTGATGCTGAGCACGAACTGGCAGAGAAAGCTCTGCAGCTGATGAAGGCGATTCCGGGAACGATTCGCGCCCGCCTGCTTTATTGATCCCACGCTGTCACCTACCCGGGCACACAAGCATGCCCGGGTTTATTCATCCCATAGCCACAGTTTTGATGGCGTCAGCACGGCCGGCAAAGGAATGTCCCACGCCGCTGTAGGCAGCGCGTCAACCCGCTGACAGTCATGAGCGATGCCCACCGGTAAAAACCCATGCTGTTTCCAGTTCTGTAAGGTGCGATCGTAGAAGCCGCCCCCCATTCCTAAACGCTGTCCGGCGCGATCAAACGCCACCAGCGGTACCATCATTACGTCCAGTTCATCCAGCGTGATCAGATGGCGGATATCCAGTGGGGGTTCGGGAATGCGCAGTTTATTTTGGATTAACTGTGTTTCTGGCGTATAGCGCAGAAAAAGCAGATGGCCCGCTGCGAAGGGGTGCAGAACCGGCAGGTAAACCCGTTTGTTTTGCTGCCACAGCCTGGCGATAAGCGGTCGTGTATTGATTTCGCCATCAACAGACAAAAACAGTGCCACGTTGTTGGCATCGGCCAGTGGTGCAAAGTTGATCGCATGTTGGGCGAGTTGTTCGGCTGCCGCATGTTGCTGCTCAGCGCTCAGAGCGCGACGTAGGTGGCGAACGTGCTGACGGATGTCCTGACGCAGTACTAAAGAGGGTGCTGACATGGTGTCCCCCAGACAAAGTCGCTTAAGCGACGCATTATATCATGCCTGGTGGGAGGTAATGCAGTACGACCAGAAAGGAGATCTCCGAGATGCCGCCGTAGGCTGTAACCCTTGAACCCTTGGTTCAAGGTGAACATGCCGTCGCAACCATCAGGCTTCTCGGACGGACCGAGCATGCTCACAGGTTGCGGAGCGTCACATTCTGTTGGTATGAAATATCGGCTCAGGGGACTGGCCCACTTGCAAACATCTCAGAGAAAATTGACTTCACCGTTAGTGTAGCACACTGACCATGAAGTGTTATTCGAACTTCGCATCCTGGCGGTCGGTTATGCGACCTTGCTCAACTAAAGCCTGTTCAATGGTCTGCTGTAACATACGGATTCGTTGTTCCATGTTAGCAGCATAGTCACGCGTCTTACCTTTCTCTTGTGCCAGTTCATGGCAAATGTTTAACGCGGCAATGAACACCAGTTGCTCTGTATTTGTGACTCTAGTGCGAACTTTTAAATCTTGCAACCGTTGATTGAGATCTTCTGCTGCCGCGTTCAGCGCATCTTGCTGTTCAGGCGGACAATTCACTCTCAAAGAACGACCAAAAATTTGTAAATCTACCGGTTGTGCAGACATGCCACCTTCCTGACTGATTACCTGGCTCGCCATTCCCCTTAGCCTTCAATGGCCTGGGAGGCGGGCAACTATATAGACCTGAGAAATAAGATACAACCCCTTTTCTGGAAACCTTGAGGCAGCTAGTGGTAGCATACCACGAACTCTTACAGCCAACGACGATGAAAAATGATGTCTTCACAGAACGCAACCCCCGATTACAACGCGCTGGCGGCGGCGCTCTCACAGCATGGCGTGGGCATGACGCCTGCGGAAATGCACGGCTTACTCAGCGGCATCTTATGTGGCGGTAACGCGGATAACAGCTGGAAAACGCTGGTCCACGATCTTGCGAACGAAGGCATGGCTTTTTCGCAGACGCTGTCCCTGCCACTGCAGTCTTTGCATGAAAGCATTGCGACTGCGCTAGAGGACGATGGCTTCCTTTTTCAACTGATGCTGCCCGCCGATGATGACATTACGGTGTTTGATCGCGCTGATGCACTGGCGGGCTGGGTAAACCATTTTTTACTTGGTCTGGGCGTAACTCAGCCTAAACTGGATAAGGTCACCGGTGAAACGGGCGAGGCCATTGACGATCTGCGCACGATTGCTCAGTTGGGCTACGACGAAGACGAAGATCAGGAAGAATTAGAGCAGTCGCTGGAAGAGGTGATTGAGTACGTTCGTGTTGCAGCACTACTTTGCCACGACACTTTCACTCGTCCGCAACCGACTGCGCCAGAAGTACAAAAGCCAACGCTACACTAAGCCAGCTATCTGAGTTTAACAGGGAGTGCAGACATGATTTCACTGGAAAATTTTCAGCAGCGCCGTCAGGCGCTGCTGGCGAAAATGGTTCCGGGCAGCGCAGCGTTAATTTTTGCCGCGCCTGAAGTAACGCGCAGTAATGATAGCGAATATCCGTTTCGTCAGAACAGCGACTTCTGGTACTTCACGGGGTTCAACGAGCCTCAGGCGTTACTGGTGCTGATCAAAAGTGATGAGAACCATAATCACAGTGTGCTGTTTAATCGTGTTCGCGACCTGACTGCAGAAATCTGGTTTGGCCGCCGTCTGGGACAGGATGCGGCGCCCGCTAAGCTCGGCGTGGATCGGGCCCTGCCCTGGAACGATATTGGTGAACAACTCCACCTGCTGCTGAACGGCCTGGATGAGGTGTACCACGCGCAGGGCCAATATGCTGAAGCCGATAAACTGGTGTTTGGTGCGCTGGATAAACTGCGGCAGGGTTTTCGCCAGAATCTGAGCGCGCCTGCCAGCCTGACAGACTGGCGTCCCTGGGTGCATGAGATGCGCCTGTTCAAAAGTCCGGAAGAGATTGCCATTCTGCGCCGTGCGGGTGAGATCAGTGCGCTGGCGCATACGCGCGCAATGCAGGCCAGCCGTCCGGGACTGTACGAATATCATCTGGAAGGGGAAATTCATCATGAATTTAACCGCCACGGTGCGCGATTCCCGTCTTACAACACGATTGTGGGTTCCGGCGAAAACGGCTGCATTCTGCACTACACCGAAAACGAGTGTGAGATGCAGGACGGTGATCTGGTGCTTATCGATGCCGGATGTGAATGGCAGGGCTATGCGGGTGACATTACCCGGACGTTCCCGGTTAACGGTAAATTCACTCAGCCGCAGCGGGCGGTGTACAACATCGTACTCAAATCACTGGAAACGGCACTGTCCCGATTCCGCCCTGGCGTTAGCATCCGCGAGGTTAATGATGACGTCGTGCGCATTATGGTCACTGGACTGGTTGAGTTGGGGATAATGCAGGGCGAGGTCGATACGCTGATCGCTGAAGATGCCCATCGTAAATTCTTTATGCATGGTCTGGGCCACTGGTTGGGTCTGGATGTCCACGATGTGGGGCACTACGGCACACCAAGCCGCGATCGTATCCTGGAGCCGGGCATGGTTATCACCGTCGAACCGGGGTTGTATATCGCGCCCGATGCTGACGTCCCTGTGGAATACCGCGGTATCGGCATCCGCATCGAGGATGACATTGTGATTACCGAAACCGGTATTGAGAACCTCACCGACAGCGTCGTGAAAGATCCTGATGCAATTGAAGCGCTGATGGCGGCGGCACGCGCGTTATGACCATTCTTATCGCCGGTGGAGGAATGACCGGCGCCACCCTGGCGCTGGCCATCGCGCACCTGACACAGGGTAAACTGCCCGTGACGCTGATTGAAAGCAGCGAGCCTGGCAGCCGTGCGCATCCGGGCTATGACGGCCGGGCGATTGCGCTGTCTGCCGGAACCTGCCAGCAGCTTGCTGATATCAATCTCTGGCAGCGGATTTCCCCCCGTGCCACACCGATTACCACTATTCACGTATCCGATCGCGGCCATGCCGGTTTCGTGTCACTCGCCGCCAGCGATTATGCGATTCCCGCGCTGGGGCAGGTGGTTGAATTATTCGACGTAGGGCAAAGCCTGTTCACACAGTTAAAACAGGCACCTGGCGTCACACTGCGCTGTCCCGCGCGCGTCACTCAGGTGGCCCGATCCCAGGAAAGCGTGCGGGTCACGCTTGATAATGATGAACAACTGGAAGGCGATGTGCTGGTAGCCGCTGATGGCACCCGTTCAGCCGTTGCGGCCGCCTGCGGCATGCAGTGGCACACCGAGCCCTATCAGCAGTTAGCGCTTATTGCCAACGTCACCAGTGAACTTCCCCATCAGGGCCGGGCTTTTGAACGCTTTACCGAGTTTGGCCCGTTGGCGCTGTTGCCAATGTCAGATAATCGCCTCTCGCTGGTGTGGTGCCATCCGCTGGATCAGCGCCCGCAGGTCGAAAGCTGGAGTGACGAGGCGTTTCTCAGCCAGCTTCAGCGCGCGTTTGGCTGGCGACTGGGC
This sequence comes from Pantoea sp. Ae19-2, assembly GCF_059801205.1. Lineage (NCBI taxonomy): Bacteria > Pseudomonadati > Pseudomonadota > Gammaproteobacteria > Enterobacterales > Erwiniaceae > Pantoea > Pantoea sp. Ae19-2. Next base: position 220,952 of record NZ_JBCHWE010000001.1, read on the forward strand.
AAATTTATCCATACCGGTAAGCGTGACGTTTATCCGTTAGCGCTGCAGCAGGCCGATTCGGTGGTTTCCCATCGCGTCGTTACGGTTGGTAACGCGGCACAGACGCTGCATCCTATTGCCGGTCAGGGGTTCAATCTTGGCCTGCGTGACGTGATGTCGCTTGCAGAAACCCTGGCAACCGCGCACCGACAGCAGCAGGATCCCGGCAGCTATGCGGTCCTGCAACATTACCGCCAACGTCGCCAGCAGGATCGGGCCATTACCGTGGGCATCACTGATGGCCTGGTGCGTATGTTTGCCAACCGCCATGCGCCGCTGGTCGTCGGGCGCAACCTTGGCCTGCTGGCAATGGATCACCTGCCATGGCTGAGAAATCTTCTGGCCGAGCGTACGCTCGGCTGGGTTAAGCGTTAACTGAGAGGCACTGATGCAAACTTACGATGTAGTGGTCGCCGGTGGCGGTATGGTGGGTCTGGCAGTAGCCTGCGGTCTGCAAGGGAGCGGATTACGCATTGCCGTGCTGGAGCAGTCTGCCGGGCCGCAATTTGATGCAGGCGCATCGCCGTCCGTACGCGTATCCGCAATTAACGCGGCCAGTGAACGTCTTTTGCAGAAGCTGGACGTCTGGTCAACGATTCTGTCGCTCCGTGCCAGCCCTTACCAGGCAATGGAGGTCTGGGATCGCGACAGCTTCGGTGCGATCGCATTTGACGGTGAGCAGCAGGGCCTGACGCATCTTGGGCACATCATCGAAAACCCTGTGATCCACAGCGCCTTATGGCAGCGCGCCAGCCAGTGCAGTGATGTTACGCTGCTGCCTGCTTCCCAACTGCAGCAGGTGGCCTTTGGCGATAATGAAGCCTTTATTACGCTGCAGGATGGCAGCATGATGAGTGCGCGGCTAATGGTGGCGGCGGACGGGGCCAACTCCAGGTTGCGTAACAAAGCCGATATTCCCCTGACGTTCTGGGATTACGATCATCATGCGCTGGTCGGGAATATTCGCACGGCGCTGCCACACGACGGCGTAGCGCGCCAGGTTTTTCACGGCGATGGCATTCTGGCTTTCCTGCCGATGCAGGATCCCCATCTTTGTTCTATCGTCTGGTCTCTTTCTCCTCAGGAAGCCAGCCGTCTCGAAACCATGCCGGAGGCGCTGTTTAATCAACAACTGTCGGTCGCGTTCGATATGCGCCTGGGGCTGTGCCAGCTGGAAGGCGAGCGCAAGTGTTTCCCGCTTACGGCACGCTATGCACGTAACTTTGCCGCTCACCGGCTGGCGCTGGTGGGCGATGCGGCACATACCATTCATCCGCTGGCAGGACAGGGCGTCAACCTGGGTTTCATGGATGCTGCTGAGCTGATTGGCGAAATCCGCCGCCTGCACCAGCAGGGCAAAGATATCGGCGAGCACCTTTATCTGCGCCGCTACGAGCGCAGTCGCAAACACAGCGCTGCCATGATGCTTGCCGGAATGCAGGGTTTTCGTGAACTGTTTGCAGGCAATCATCCAGCCAAAAAGCTGTTTCGCGATCTGGGCCTGAAACTGGCTGATAACCTGCCGGGCGTGAAGCCGGTAATGCTGCGTCAGGCCATGGGCCTGAACGATATGCCAGCATGGCTGCGGTAACGCCGCTCACCCGCAAAAAGCCAGCATAATTGCTGGCTTTTCTTATGCTCACCCTCCGCTGCACCGTAAAAATGCAGGGCTGCACTCTGACTGCGCATCGTTTGATTTATTCTAATTTTGCGTGAAGTTTCGCATTACTTTTTTTTATCCATGGCTGTTTTCGACCCGCTATTTTTTTAACATCCTGCTGGACTGTGCGCATAAATTTGCTGTGAATAAATCACTATGGCGTATTTATTGCGTGGTTAATCACAAAATTATAGTTTTTTATCCTGATTAACCCGGGGCCTGGTTAGGCTGTGCCACGTCTTTCGACCTCGCTTTGCTTATGGTTAATCGCCTGATTCGGTGGTAACGTCAAGGCAAAGAGAACGTTTGCGTCGGCTACATGGCGCGTGGTTTCAAACTCACTCGTTTCTGCACAGGATAGTTATGACTCAGCACACACCTTTGTTTGAACAGCACCAGGCAAATGGCGCGCGGATGGTGGATTTCCACGGTTGGATGATGCCGTTGCACTATGGCTCTCAGATGGATGAGCATCATGCCGTGCGCAGCGACGCGGGCATGTTCGATGTTTCGCACATGACCATTGTGGATTTAAAAGGTGAGCGCACGCGCGAGTTTTTGCGCTTCCTGCTGGCAAACGACGTCGCCAAACTGACTCAGCCGGGCAAAGCCCTGTATACCGGCATGCTGAATGCTTCCGCTGGCGTAATTGACGATTTAATTGTTTATTTTATGGACGAGACGTTTTTTCGTCTGGTGGTCAACTCCGCGACGCGTGAAAAAGATCTGGCCTGGATCGGCGAGCATGCACAGGGTTACGGCGTCGCGTTAACAGAACGCGACGATCTCGCACTCATTGCTGTACAGGGCCCGCAGGCGCAGCAAAAAGCCCAAACCTTATTCAGTGACGCACAGCGTCAGGCTGTACAGGGCATGAAGCCGTTCTTCGGCGTGCAGGCCGGTGAACTGTTCATTGCCACAACCGGTTATACCGGCGAAGCGGGCTATGAAATTGCGCTGCCTGCCGCCGATGCCGTCGGATTCTGGCAGCGTTTGTTGAGTGCGGGCGTCAAACCCGCCGGGCTGGGCGCACGCGACACCTTGCGTCTGGAAGCGGGTATGAATCTTTACGGTCAGGAAATGGACGAGAGCGTATCGCCGCTGGCGGCCAATATGGGCTGGACCATTAGCTGGGAACCTGGCGACCGCCACTTTATCGGACGTGAAGCGCTGGAAAGCCAGCGAGAAAAGGGCACTGAAAAACTGGTTGGGCTGATCCTCACGGAAAAAGGCGTTCTGCGTAACGGGTTGCCGGTGCGTTTTACCGATCAGCAGGGTCAGTTGCAGCAGGGGGTGATCACCAGCGGTTCCTTCTCACCGACGTTGGGTTACAGCATTGCACTGGCCCGCGTGCCGGCAGGGATTGGGGAAAACGCGATTGTTGAGATCCGTAACCGTGAAATGCCTGTGAAAGTCACTAAACCAATTTTCGTTCGCGCCGGAAAACCGGTTGCGCAGTAAAACATAATTACAGGAGAAAGGGCGATGAGCAATGTGCCAGTGGAGTTGAAGTACCGCGACAGTCACGAATGGCTGCGCAAAAACGCGGACGGTACCTATACCGTTGGTATCACCGAACATGCGCAGGAGTTGCTGGGCGATATGGTGTTTGTTGACCTGCCTGAGGTCGGTGCCACTTTCTCTGCCGGAGAAGAGTGCGCGGTTGCGGAATCGGTCAAAGCCGCTTCAGACATTTACGCGCCCATCAGCGGTGAAATCGTTGCCGTCAACGACGCCCTTAACGATTCCCCTGAACAGGTTAACAGCGAGCCTTATGACGGCGGCTGGTTATTCCAGATTAAGGCCAGCGATGAGTCAGAAATCGACTCGCTGCTGGATGCGGATGCTTATAAAGCCTCCATTGACGAGTAATCGTCATGCGGCCTCAAACTGAGGCCGCAGATATCTGACTTGCATTCTCTGTTCCGTTCCCCAGCCCGATTCAGGATTTACAGCTCATGACTCAGACTCTCAGCCAGCTTGAACACAACGGTGCCTTCATTGAGCGCCATATTGGTCCGTCGCCAGAACAACAGGCCGTCATGCTGGAGGCGATCGGTGCCAGCTCTCTGGCGTCGTTGATTGGTTCTATCGTCCCCGCCGACATTCAGTTGCCAGGCCCGCCAGCGGTGGGCGATGCCGCAACTGAACAACAGGCGCTGGCTGAGTTGAAGGCCATTGCCGGGCAAAACCTGCTTTATAAATCCTGGATCGGCATGGGATACAGCGCGGTGATTACGCCGCCGGTGATTTTGCGAAATATGCTGGAGAACCCCGGCTGGTACACGGCGTATACGCCGTATCAGCCAGAAGTGTCGCAGGGACGGCTTGAAGCCCTGCTTAACTTCCAGCAGGTTACGATCGATTTGACCGGCATGGACATTGCCTCCGCTTCTCTGCTGGATGAAGCGACCGCCGCCGCAGAAGCGATGGCGATGTCAAAACGCATCAGCAAACTGAAAAACGCGACCCGGTTCTTTATCGCTGACGATATTCATCCGCAAACGCTGGACGTCGTGCGTACCCGTGCCGAAACCTTTGGCTTTGAACTGATTATCGACAACCCGGCCAAAGCACTGGACCACGACAACCTGTTTGGTGTGCTGCTACAGCAGGTGGGCACTACGGGAGAAGTACACGACTACACCCACCTGATTAGCGAGCTGAAAGCACGCAAGGTGGTTGTCAGTGTCGCTGCCGACTTTATGGCGCTGGTGCTGCTGACATCTCCGGGCAAACAAGGCGCGGATATCGTGTTCGGTTCGGCCCAACGCTTTGGTGTGCCAATGGGTTATGGTGGCCCGCATGCTGCCTTCTTCGCCAGCCGCGACGAACATAAGCGTTCAATGCCTGGCCGCATTATCGGCGTTTCCCGCGATGCCGCAGGCAACACCGCCTTGCGCATGGCGATGCAAACCCGTGAGCAGCATATCCGTCGCGAAAAAGCGAACTCCAATATCTGTACTTCTCAGGTGCTGCTGGCCAATATCGCCGGGCTGTATGCCGTGTTCCACGGGCCGGTCGGGCTGAAACGTATTGCGTCGCGTATCCACCGCTTTACCGATATTCTGGCTGCCGGACTGCAGCGTGGCGGGCTTAAACTGCGTCATAGCCATTGGTTTGACACACTAACGGTAGAGGTTGCGGATAAAGCGGGCGTACTCAACCGTGCGCTGAGCTTCGGTGTGAACCTGCGTAGCGACATTCTCAATGCCGTCGGTATCACGCTGGATGAAACCACGCGCCGTGAAGACATCGCTACGCTGTTCGCTATTTTGCTGGGGGATGAGCACGGTCAGGATATCGATCGGCTCGACAGCCTGGTTAAGGCCGACAACCCGTCCATTCCGGCCGCGCAGCAGCGTGAAAGCGAGATTCTGACGCATCCGGTGTTTAACCGTCATCACAGCGAAACTGAGATGATGCGCTATATGCACAGCCTGGAGAAAAAAGATCTGGCGCTGAATCAGGCCATGATTCCGTTGGGTTCCTGCACCATGAAACTCAATGCCGCCGCCGAGATGATCCCGATCACCTGGCCTGAATTTGCCGAACTGCACCCGTTCTGCCCGGCTGAACAGGCTGGCGGCTACCTGCAAATGATTGGGCAGCTTTCACAGTGGCTGGTTCAACTGACCGGTTACGATGCACTCTGCATGCAGCCTAACTCGGGTGCGCAGGGTGAATATGCCGGTCTGTTAGCGATTCGTCGTTATCACGAAAGCCGCGGTGAGGGTGAACGGCATCTCTGCCTGATCCCCAGCTCGGCGCACGGTACTAATCCGGCTTCGGCTCAGATGGCGGGCATGGATGTCGTGGTGGTCGCCTGTGACAAGCAGGGCAACATCGATCTGGGCGACCTGCGTGAAAAAGCGGCTCAGGCTGGCGATAAGCTGTCATGCATTATGGTGACCTATCCGTCTACCCACGGCGTTTACGAGGAAACTATTCGCGAGGTGTGCCAGATTGTGCATCAGTTCGGCGGCCAGGTTTATCTTGATGGCGCCAACATGAACGCGCAGGTAGGCATTACCACGCCGGGCTACATCGGCGCAGACGTTTCGCACCTTAACCTGCATAAAACCTTCTGCATCCCGCACGGCGGAGGTGGGCCGGGAATGGGACCGATCGGCGTGAAAGCCCATCTTGCCCCGTTTGTGCCGGGCCACAGCGTTGTACAAATTGACGGCATGCTGACGCAACAGGGCGCAGTTTCCGCTGCGCCATTTGGCAGCGCATCTATTTTGCCTATCAGCTGGATGTATATCCGTATGATGGGGGCAGAAGGGCTGAAGCAGGCCAGTTCGGTCGCGATCCTTAACGCTAACTATATTGCCAGCCGGCTAAAATCGGCCTATCCCATCCTGTATGCAGGGCGCGACGGCCGCGTAGCGCACGAATGTATTCTTGATATTCGTCCGTTAAAAGAGCAAACCGGTATCAGTGAACTGGATATCGCGAAACGCCTCATCGACTACGGTTTCCATGCGCCCACCATGTCGTTCCCGGTCGCCGGAACACTCATGGTCGAACCGACAGAATCAGAAGGCAAAATTGAACTGGACCGCTTTATTGATGCCATGCTGGCGATTCGCATGGAAATCGGCCGGGTGGAAACGGGTGAGTGGTCACTTGAGGATAACCCGCTGGTTAACGCGCCTCATACACAAATGGAAGTCATCGGAGAATGGTCTCATTCCTACAGCCGTGAACTGGCCGTGTTCCCTGCTGGCAGCCACAATAAATACTGGCCAACGGTGAAGCGCCTGGACGATGTCTTTGGCGATCGTAACCTGTTCTGTTCGTGTGTCCCGATGAGCGATTATGCGTAAGTCAGCTTAACGCGTTTAGTTATGAGGGCCGATTTTCGGCCCTTTTTTTATGGAGGTTTGTATGCAGCTCGCACTCGTTACCGGCGGCAGTCGCGGCATTGGTCGCGCGACGTCCCTCTTACTGGCATCCCGAGGCTACCGGGTGGCGGTCAATTTCCGTTCACGTGCCAGTGAAGCCCATCAGGTTGTAGATGAGATTGTACGTAACGGCGGTGAGGCCTTTAGCGTTCAGGCCGATATCAGCGATGAAACACAGGTGATGTCGCTGTTTCAACGGCTGGATCAGGAAGATCTGCCGTTCACGCTGCTGGTGAATAACGCCGGCATTCTGTTCCAACAATGTCGCCTTGAGCAACTGGATGCCTCGCGTATTCAGCAGGTTTTTGCCACGAATGTGCTTGGCGCATTTCTTTGCTGTCGTGAAGCCGTCCTGCGCATGGGCACCCATCATGGCGGTCAGGGCGGCAGCATCGTCAATGTCTCCTCTGCAGCTGCCCGCACGGGGTCGCCAAACGAATATGTCGACTATGCGGCATCGAAAGGCGCAATGGACACCATGACCAAAGGCCTGTCGCTGGAAGTGGCCCAGCAGGGAATTCGGGTCAATGGCGTACGTCCGGGGATGATTTACACCGAGATGCATGCTGACGGCGGAGAACCCGGCAGGGTAGACAGGCTGGCCAGCGGCATACCAATGGGGCGTGGCGGCTATGCCGAAGAAATCGCAGAAGCCGTTGTCTGGTTAGCCAGCGATGCCGCTTCTTACATTACGGGCAGCATTATCGATGCTGCCGGCGGGCGCTAGAATGATGCCGCAGCAGGGCGCTGCGGCAAACGACTTAGAGCTTTTCACCATTGCTGGCGATGACCTGTTGATACCAGGCAAAACTCTTTTTCCTGGAGCGCGAGAAGTCTCCGCTGCCGTCATCGTTTTTATTCACGTGAATAAAACCGTAACGCTTGTTGTACTGACCGGTAGTGAAAGACACGCAGTCGATACAGCCCCAGGGCGTGTACCCCATGAGATCCACCCCGTCATGAATGACGGCTTTTTTCATCTCTTCAATATGCGCGGCCAGATAATCAATGCGGTAATCATCCTCTATCACGCCCTGCGCATTCGGTTTGTCGATGGCGCCAAAACCGTTTTCAACAATAAACAGGGGTTTCTGATAGCGTTCATACACATCATTAAGAACATACCGCAGACCAACAGGATCGATCTGCCAGCCCCAGTCTGAGGCTTTAACGTGCGGATTTTTCACCGTGCCTTCGAAGCCGGTAATAGGATCATCAACGCCACTGGCGCGGGTCTGAACGGCTGTACTCATGTAATAACTGAAGCCCACATAATCGGCACAGCCATTGCGCAGGGTTTCAGCGTCTTCAGGCTCCATGTCGATATGATAGCCTTTGCGCGCCCACTCTTTCAGGGCGTAAGCCGGGTAGTAACCGCGCATCTGCACGTCGCTAAAGACATAGCGTTGATGCATCGCTTCCTGAGCGAGCATGACGTCATCCGGATGGCAGGAGAAGGGGTAAACCGGCACCATGGCGATCATGCAGCCAATCTTAAACTCCGGGTTGATCTCGTGGCCCAGCTTCACGACTTTGGCGCTGGCAACAAACTGGTGATGCATGACCTGATACATCGCCTGTTCAGGTTTTTCGTGTTCCGTGAAAATAACGCCTGAGCAGCAGTAACCAAACAGCGGATATTGCCAGTTACGCTGGTTGTTAATTTCGTTAAAGGTCATCCAGTATTTCACTTTATTCTTATAACGCTTCAGCACAACTTCACTAAAGCGCACAAAGAAATCGACAACCTTACGATTGTGCCAGCCACCGTATTCTTTTACCAGGTGATAGGGCATTTCAAAATGAGAGAGGGTAATAACAGGCTCAATACCGTATTTAAGCAATTCATCAAACAGATCGTCATAGAATTGCAGGCCGGCTTCATTGGGATGCGGTTCATCGCCGTTAGGGAAAATACGGGTCCAGGCAATTGAGGTTCGGAAGCATTTAAATCCCATCTCAGCAAACAGCGCGATATCCTGTTTGTAATGAGAATAAAATTCAACAGCCTGATGATTTGGATAGAATTTTCCTGGCTGGACGCCGTCGGTGATGACGCGGTCCACGCCATGAGCGCCGCCGGTCAGTACATCAGCAATACTGATGCCCTTACCGCCCTGATCCCAGCCGCCCTCTACCTGATGAGCCGCGACCGCGCCGCCCCACAGAAACGTTTTTGGTAAGCTCATTATGCACTCTCCCCTGAGGATTAAATTGGGGTGAGTGTAGCAAAGCACTTAATAATGTCACGCTATAACACCGCCGCGAAAAAGGGATTTGTTACAGCTAAAAAACGCTTTGTTTTATTTACCCAGTTGCCGACCCAGTGACTCGATAATATACATGACAGGCACCTGGGTCGTAATATCGCTCTGGTCGGGCATACGTATCACCGGTACATGATAGGACACCGTAAAGTCGCTCATTTTGGCCAGCGAGCAGGTTTCACTATTCGTGATGGCGATGATTTTACACTGATTCAGGTTGAACTGACTGGCAATGCGCAGCACCTCTTCCGTTTCGCCGGAGACAGAAAGAATAATGGCCAGGGCATTTTCATATAAACTCGGACTGATCGGATAATAGGGATCGTCGATCGCGTGGCTGAATTTGCCTACGTTCGAAAAAAAACGTGCCCCGTATTTCCCCAGGCTGCCCGATGTGCCGACACCAATAAAAAACACCCGCTCAGCCTGATTAATCATCCCCACAGCCCGATGGATGACCTGCTCAAACTCATCATTATTGATGCTTTTAAAAAAACTCAGCATATCTGCGATGCCGGAGACAGGCAGCGCAGGCGCGGTTTGTTCCCTGGCCAGACGCAGTCGGATACGGAATTCTGACCATCCTTCACACTGCATCTTGCGACAGAAGCGTAATACCGTCGTGGTCGATACCGCAGCCTGTTCAGCCAGCTCGCGAATAGTCATGTAACTGACGCTGTCACGATGTTTGATAATGTACTGATAAACCTGCATTTCAAGATCGTTCAGGGTAGCAAGATCGTGATGCGAGAACATGGAAAAGCTCACCCGGCAATTAACTGGCCCGCATTTTAACAGAATTCGAAGGGGAGGTGACCGCAATAATTATTTTAAGCTTACACTTGTACACTGAAAGTTTTTCTGGGTAATCTGTTGGACGATAAATCTGCAGTTGCTATCACTTTCAGGCAGGAATGTTATGAATCCCAAAAGTTTGCCGACGCAGGGTTATCCATTGGCAGAGGAAATTGCCAACAGTATTAGTCATGGACTGGGTTGTCTGTTCGGCATTGTAGGGTTAATGCTGCTGCTCGATAAGGCATCGGTCATGAATGCCGGGCTGACCGCCATTATCAGCTCCAGCCTCTATGGCGGCAGTATGATTCTGCTGTTTCTGGCCTCAACGCTTTACCACGCCGTCAGCCATCCACGTGCGAAGCGCGTACTGAAAAAAGTGGATCACTGCGCAATCTACCTCTTAATTGCTGGCACCTACACGCCGTTTCTGATGGTTGGTCTGCAGTCGCCTCTCGCCTATGGGCTGATGGCGGTAATATGGGGCCTGGCACTGTTGGGCATTATTTTTAAGCTGACGATTGCCGAACGCTTTAAGGTAATGTCGCTGGTGACTTATCTCTGCATGGGGTGGCTGTCGCTGATTGTGGTCTATCAGCTGGCGATGAAACTGTCGGCGGGGGGCATCTGGCTGCTGGCGTCGGGGGGCATTATCTATTCCCTGGGCGTGATTTTTTATGTCGCGCGTCGGGTGCCGTTTAACCATGCTATCTGGCACGCGTTTGTTTTAGGCGGTTGTGTTTGCCATTTCTGCGCCATCTACTTCTACGTTATGTAACGTCACAGGGCGGGACGTGGTCCCGCCCCTGAACTCAGCTTTCTTCCAGCGAGTAAGGCAAGGGCTGAATCATCAGCTTACCGCCTTCATCGCCTTCAACCCGTAATACGCTGTCCGGCTCCAGATCGTTGTTCATGACCACCTGCACCCAGATGACGCCGTCGTCCAGTTGCACCGCAGCAAGAACGGTGCCCGTGCGACGCCAGCGCTCGCCCATCTGCAGCTCCAGGGAATCGTTGGCGGCGGGCAGGTGGCTGGCTTGTCCTGACAGCCAGTAGAGCGCCCGTTTATTCGCGCCCCGGTATTTGGCTCTGGCCACCATCTCCTGGCCGGTATAGCAGCCCTTTTTAAAGCTAATCGCGTCCAGCGCCTGCATGTTTGCGGCCTGGGGAATAAACTGCGCGCTGGTGGCTGCGTCAATAACCGGAATTCCGGCTTCGATGTCCAGGGCCAGCCACTGGGTGCTGTCATTGAACTGCGCATCGTCTGCCAGCGTCTGCTTCAGGGCATCGGCCTGGGCGGGCGACGTGACCAGCAGAAAGCGTTCTGCTGGATGGGCAAACCACAGCAGCGTGGTGTCGCCCTGCTGTACCACCGGGGTGGTGCTGTCAGGCAGCGTGTCAAAAACATTGGCCAGCGCCGCACGGGCCTGGAAACCCGCCACGCCCAGCAGTGCGACATCGTCATCCGCGGTCAGGGTCACTTTAGAAAATACGGCGTATTTTTTTAACTCCGGCAGCTGAGTGTCTCGCAACTCACGACGCACCAAATAGGCATAACCCTCAGCGCGATGAAACAGGCGCAGGTTGCTCCACATCTTGCCCTTGGCGTCACAGTGGGCGGCAGGCAGGTGATGAGAGGCATCCAGTGCCGCCACATCCAGGGTCAACTGGCCTTGTAAATAGGACGTGCTGTCGGGGCCGACCACGGCAACCAGTGCCCAGGCATCCAGAGACATTAACGTGAGCGGCAGACGTGATGAGGCCGCAGGTTGGCGTGGGGGAAGCGTAAATGTTGGCATCGATAAATCCTGAGTCTGAAGGTTCATCCGAAACAATGTCTTCAATGGTAAAAGAGCACACTGGCAATGCAACCTGTTTACTAAAGAGGGCGCACAAAACGCGTGCCGATGTGTAAAAAAAGCCTGAGTCTGCGGCGCGTTGCACAGGGGCGGTTTGTGAACCTGCAGCCAGCAGTAATCCAGGGTACACTAGCTGCCACGATGTGAAATGTGGAAACGAATGCATGGATATTCATAATAAATCGCGCGTTCAATGGGCCTGCCGTCGTGGCATGCTGGAACTGGATGTCGCTATTATGCCGTTCTTTAAGTACGAATATGACACGTTAAATGATACCGATAAGCAGGTGTTTATCGCACTGCTGAAAAGTGACGATCCCGATCTTTTCAACTGGATGATGAACCACGGTGAGCCTGCCGATCCCGAGCTGAAACGCATGGTGAAGCTGATTCAGCAGCGTAATCGTGAACGCGGTCCGGTGGCAATGTAAACTTCATCCCTCTTTGCGCGCACGCCTGATCCTCGCACTGATGCTGTCAGTAACGATAGCAGGCGTTGGCATTATGGAACTGCCTGCGGCAGAGTGGATGATAAAGCCCGGGCTGGTCGTGGTGGTGCTGTGGGAAGGATGGAAACAGGATCGCCGCTTGCGTCAACGGCATGGACAGTTACGGCGCGACAGCAATCGTGAGTGGCACTGGCAGGGAGAAGACTGGCAAACGCAGCAGCCGTTGTACTGGTTGCCTGGCGCGGTGTTGCTGGTCGCACGAAACCGCAAGGGCAAGATCTTACGGCTCTGGCTGATGCAGGACAACATGCAGCCAGAGGCGTGGCGCGCCTTGCGGTCATGCTGTTTCAGCGAAACCGCAAGACGCTAAATAGCGTGCCCGGAACAGCGCATCACGAGAAAGCGTGCCGATTTCAGAACACGCTTTTCCAGGTCAGGCTTTCCAAATACAGGCGTATCGACGGCGCGTCCTTTGCCAGGATTTCAGGATTGCGTTTTAGCGCGCGGCTTAAAGCCGCTCGGCGGTTTCCGTCAGAATCTGCTCGCACCACTGCTCAACGCGCTCATCCGTGGCTTCAAACTGATTGACGTCATCCAGCGCCAGTCCGACAAATTGCTTGCCGTCGGCACTCAGCGGTTTGGGGCTGGTAAAGTCATAGCCATCCAGCGGCCAGTAGCCCACAAACTGCACCCCCATCGGCTGGAGCAGTTCATGTAGCATGCCTAAAGCATCCAGAAACCACTCACCGTAGCCAATCTGGTCGCCCATGCCGTACAGCGCCACGATCTTGTTGCGCAAATTGAGCGTTGGCAACTGGGGCCAGATAGCCTCCCAGTCCTCCTGCAGCTCGCCAAAGTCCCAGGTGGGAATCCCCAAAATCAACAGATCATAGTCTTCCATCAGACGCGGATCGTCATCTTTCACGTTGTGCAACGTCACCAGCTCGTCGCCAATAAAATCCCGAATTTTCTCCGCTACGATTTCGGTGTAACAGGTACTGGAACCGTAAAAAAGACCTATTTTCATGCAGATAGTGCTCTGTTAATCCTGACTTTGGCGTAATTGTATCAGAAGCAGGGTTGAATCAGGCATAATGAGCACGATTTCATACTGAACGGTGGGGAAAACGTGCAAGATAGTGAACTGACAGAACAGTTTCTTGATGCGCTGTGGATCGAGCGCAATTTGGCGCAAAATACCCTGTCCTCCTATCGGCAGGATCTGCAAACTCTCACCGGCTGGCTGGCGCATCACGGCTTAACGCTGACAACCCTGAGCGCGCCCGATCTGCAACAGTTTCTCGCGGAGAGACTGGAAGGCGGCTATAAAGCCTCCAGCTCTGCACGCCTGCTCAGCGCCATGCGCCGTCTGTTTCAGTATTTGTACCGCGAAAAGATGCGCACTGACGATCCCAGCGCGATGCTGGCCGCGCCCAAGCTGCCCCAGCGGTTGCCAAAAGATCTGAGCGAGGCGCAGGTGGATCGCCTGCTGCAGGCACCCGATGTTAACGTGCCGCTTGAACTGCGCGATAAAGCCATGCTGGAATTGTTATATGCCACCGGCTTACGGGTTTCGGAACTGGTGGGACTGACCCTGAATGACGTCAGCCTGCGCCAGGGCGTGGTGCGCGTGATCGGTAAAGGCAATAAAGAGCGGCTGGTGCCATTAGGTGAAGAGGCGGTTCACTGGCTGGAATACTATATGGAGCACGGGCGGCCGTGGTTGCTCAATGGGCAGACGCTGGACGTGTTTTTCCCCAGTAACCGTGCCCAGCAGATGACGCGGCAAACCTTCTGGCATCGTATCAAGCATTACGCCCTGCTGGCGGGCATTGATAGCGAAAAGCTTTCTCCCCATGTGTTGCGCCATGCTTTCGCCACGCATTTGCTGAACCATGGGGCTGACCTACGTGTCGTACAGATGTTACTGGGGCACAGCGACCTCTCAACGACGCAGATTTATACGCATGTCGCCACGGAACGTCTGCGACTGTTACATCAACAGCATCATCCGCGCGCATAGCTGGCGGAGAGTAAGGAAAACAATGAACAAACATGTTGCCATGCTGGCGCTGCTGGCCAGCGCTTTTTCCGGTTTGACCCACGCTGATGACAGCGCCATTCAGCTTTCCCTGAAGAAACTGGGTTTGCACCAGGCTGAGATCCAACCTGCACCGCTGCCGGGTTTTAAAACCGTGCTCACCGAAAGCGGCGTGCTGTACGTTACCGATGATGGTAAACACATGATCCAGGGACCGCTTTACGATGTCAGCGGTGCTCAGCCGGTCAACGTGACGAACGCGCTACTGGATAAAAAAGTTGAGGCGCTGGTTCCGGAAATGATCGTGTATAAAGCGCCCAAAGAGCAGCATGTGGTGACAGTGTTTACGGATATCACCTGTGGCTACTGCCACAAACTGCACGAACAAATGGCTGACTACAACGCGCTGGGCATCACCGTTCGCTATCTGGCTTTCCCACGTGAAGGCATGAACGGCAAAGTTGCCAGCGCCATGAAGGCCGTGTGGTGCAGCGCCGATCGCAATAAAGCCTTTGATGAGGCGATGAAAGGCGATGTGCCGAAGATGGATGCGCCAGCCTCCTGCACGATTGATATCGGCAAGCAGTACCAGCTTGGCGTACTGTTTGGTATCCAGGGCACGCCGGCGATTCTGACTGAAAGTGGCATGATGATCCCCGGCTATCAAAGTCCACAGGAGCTCAAGCAGGTACTGGATAATCAAAAGCGTGGTGGTTAAGGCGTGGTAAAGCACGAAGTTGAGTTACGTCGCCGTGAAGCGGTAGCCGATTTGCCGGGGCTACCGGCAGATTTACCGCCGCTCCTGCGTCGGCTTTATCTGCAACGTGGCGTCACCAACGCCGCCGAGCTCGAAAGGGGCGCGAAAAACCTGCTCCCTTTCAGTGCACTGAGCGGCATAGACAAGGCCGTTAACCTGCTTCATCAGGCGCTGCTGGATGGCCGCTGCATTATGGTCGTCGGGGATTTCGACGCTGACGGTGCCACCAGTACCGCCCTGACGGTGCTGGCGCTGCGCAGCATGGGATGCAGCAACGTGCAGTACCTGGTGCCCAATCGTTTCGAAGATGGCTACGGCCTGAGTCCGGAAGTGGTTGAGCAGGCCCGCGCGCGCGGTGCAGAGATGATTCTGACCGTCGATAACGGCATTTCGTCCCATGCGGGTGTGGCGCTTGCGCATCAGCACGGCATCGCGGTGTTGGTGACCGACCACCACTTACCGGGCGAAACGCTGCCTGACGCCGATGCTATCGTTAATCCCAACCTGCCTGACTGTCATTTCCCCTCTCGTTCGCTGGCGGGCGTGGGCGTCGCTTTCTATCTGATGATGGCCCTGCGCGCCCACTTGCGCACTCAGGGCTGGTTTGGCGTCACGCGGTCGGAACCCAATCTGGCCGACCTGCTCGATCTGGTGGCGTTGGGCACGGTGGCAGATGTGGTGCCGCTGGATGCCAACAACCGCATTTTAGTGTGGCAGGGCCTGAGCCGTATTCGGGCCGGAAAGTGCCGTCCGGGCATCAAGGCCCTGCTGGAAATCGCCAACCGCGATGCCCGACAGCTGGCCGCCAGCGACCTGGGTTTTGCCCTGGGGCCCCGGCTTAACGCTGCCGGTCGGCTGGACGATATGTCTGTCGGGGTGGCGCTGTTACTGACCGACGATCTCAGCCAGTCGCGCATGTTAGCCAGTGAACTGGATGCGCTGAACCAGATGCGCAAAGAGATTGAGCAGGGGATGCAGAGCGAGGCACTGGCGTTATGCCAAAAGCTGGAGAACGAGCAAACCGATTTGCCGCTGGGGCTGGCCTTTTATCATCCTGAGTGGCATCAGGGCGTGGTCGGGATTCTGGCTTCCCGCCTGAAAGAGCGTTTTCATCGCCCGGTTATTGCCTTCGCACCGGCCGGTGATGGCATGCTGAAGGGATCGGGACGATCGATTGCCGGTCTGCATCTGCGCGATGCGCTGGAGCGTCTTGATACGTTGCATCCTGGCCTGATGCAGAAGTTTGGTGGTCACGCGATGGCCGCCGGACTGTCGCTCGAAGAGGCCCGCTACGACGAGTTTCGTCAGCGTTTTGCGGACCTGGTGGGCGAATGGCTGGCCGGCGAAGCGTTGCAGGGCGTCATCTGGTCGGACGGTGCCCTGCAGCCCGCTGAATTTTCTCTTCAGACGGCGGAAGTACTGCGTGATGCCGGCCCATGGGGCCAGTCTTTCCCTGAGCCCGCTTTCGACGGCCGGTTCAGGCTACTGCAGCAGCGCCTCGTTGGTGAACGTCACCTGAAGGTCATGGTTGAACCTCTGGAGGGCGGACCGCTGATCGACGGTATCGCGTTCAACGTGGATACCACGTTGTGGCCTGACAGCAGCGTGCGCCAGGTCGAACTGGCCTATCGGCTTGATATCAATGAGTATCGCGGCAATCGCTCCGTCCAGCTGATCATTGAACATCTCTGGCCGCTCAGTTAGCCAGCGGTGACGGCGGGGCCTCACATTCCCGCCGTTGCCAGTTTAACCTTGCCACGCCCGCGTCGGCAGAGCCAGTCCAGCTGGCTCAACGAAAGATTAACCTCTGCGCATTTTCTCAACGCTACAAACCGCCGTCGGTTTCGGGTAAACTCGCAGGTTAAATTTCTTATTCCATCGAACGTAAAAAAGACGCTAAACACATGTTTGAAATCAACCCGGTCAAATACCGTATTCAGGACCTCAGCGAACGCAGCGACGTTCTTCGGGGGTATCTTTGACTACGATGCTAAGAAAGAACGCCTTGAGGAAGTAAACGCCGAGCTGGAACAGCCCGACGTCTGGAACGAGCCTGAACGCGCTCAGGCACTGGGCAAAGAACGCTCCTCCCTGGAAGCCATCGTGGATACGTTCGATCAGATGAGCCAGGGGCTGGAAGATGTGCAGGGGCTGCTTGATCTGGCGGTAGAAGCCGATGACGAAGAAACCTTCAACGAAGCGGTCGCCGAGCTGGACGCGCTGGAAGGCAAGCTCGGCGAGCTAGAGTTCCGCCGTATGTTCTCTGGCGAGTACGACAGCGCCGACTGTTACATCGATCTGCAGGCCGGTTCTGGTGGAACAGAAGCGCAGGACTGGGCCAGCATGCTGATGCGCATGTATCTGCGTTGGGCAGAAGCCAAAGGGTTCAAAACAGAAATTATTGAAGAGTCAGAAGGTGAAGTCGCGGGCATTAAGTCGGTGACGATTCGCGTGTCTGGCGATTACGCGTTTGGCTGGCTCCGCACCGAAACCGGCGTACATCGTCTGGTACGTAAGAGTCCATTTGACTCCGGTGGTCGCCGCCATACCTCCTTCAGTTCAGCCTTTATCTATCCGGAAGTGGATGACGATATTGATATCGACATCAACCCGGCTGACCTGCGTATTGATGTGTACCGCGCCTCTGGTGCAGGTGGTCAGCACGTTAACCGTACGGAATCGGCGGTGCGTATTACCCACGTTCCAACCGGTACGGTCACCCAGTGTCAAAACGATCGCTCTCAGCACAAAAACAAAGATCAGGCGATGAAGCAGATGAAGGCGAAGCTGTACGAGCTTGAAATGCAGAAAAAAAATGCCGAGAAGCAGATGCTGGAAGACAACAAGTCTGACATTGGCTGGGGCAGCCAGATCCGTTCTTATGTTCTGGACGACTCACGTATTAAAGATCTGCGTACCGGCGTGGAAACGCGCAACACGCAGGCGGTGCTGGATGGCGATCTGGACCGTTTCATTGAAGCAAGTTTAAAAGCAGGGCTATAAGGAACCGACATGTCTGAACAACAACCGCAGAGCGCTGACGTCGCACTTGAGTTAAATAACGAACTGAAAACGCGTCGCGAGAAGCTGAGCGTGCTGCGTGAAAACGGCGTGGCGTTTCCTAACGATTTTCGTCGTGATACCACCTCCGATCGGCTGCATGCCAGCTATGACGAGAAGAGTAACGAAGAGCTGGAAGACTTAGGCATTGAGGTCAGCGTGGCTGGCCGTATGATGACGCGCCGTATCATGGGCAAGGCGTCTTTCATTACCCTGCAGGACGTGGGCGGCCGCATTCAGCTGTACGTGGCACGTGACGATCTGGCTGAAGGTATCTACAACGAGCAATTCAAAAAGTGGGACCTGGGCGATATCCTCGGCGCACGCGGTAAGCTGTTCAAAACCAAAACCGGCGAATTGTCGATTCACTGCTCAGAGCTGCGCTTGTTAACGAAAGCCCTGCGCCCGCTGCCAGACAAATTTCACGGTCTGGCCGATCAGGAAACGCGCTATCGTCAGCGCTATCTTGATCTGATCGCCAACGATGAATCACGCAACACCTTCAAAATCCGTTCACAGATCATGGCCGGCATTCGTCAGTTCATGGTTGGACGCGATTTTATGGAAGTGGAAACGCCAATGATGCAGGTGATCCCGGGCGGTGCTTCAGCGCGTCCGTTTATCACGCATCACAACGCGCTGGATATCGATATGTATCTGCGTATTGCGCCAGAGCTGTATCTGAAACGCCTGGTGGTGGGCGGTTTCGATCGCGTGTTCGAGATCAACCGTAACTTCCGCAACGAGGGGATTTCGCCTCGTCACAACCCAGAGTTCACCATGATGGAACTCTATATGGCTTATGCGGATTACAAAGATCTGATTGAACTGACCGAAAGCCTGTTCCGTACGCTGGCGCAGGATATCCTGGGCAGCACGGTTGTGCCTTACGGTGAGCAGGAATTCGATTTTGGTAAGCCGTTTGAAAAACTCACCATGCGTGAAGCGATCAAAAAGTACCGTCCGGAAACCGATCTGGCCGATCTTGACGATTTCGACAAAGCGGTGGCGA
The DNA here is from genome assembly GCF_059801205.1 of Pantoea sp. Ae19-2. Lineage (NCBI taxonomy): Bacteria > Pseudomonadati > Pseudomonadota > Gammaproteobacteria > Enterobacterales > Erwiniaceae > Pantoea > Pantoea sp. Ae19-2. The sequence goes on from NZ_JBCHWE010000001.1 coordinate 239,801, forward strand.
TTGCTCAGACCATTGGCATCAAAGTCGAGAAAAGCTGGGGCTTAGGGCGCGTAGTGACCGAAATTTTTGAAGAAACCGCTGAAGCACATCTGATTCAGCCAACCTTCATTACCGAGTATCCGGCTGAAGTGTCGCCGCTGGCCCGTCGCAACGACGAAAATCCTGAGATCACCGATCGCTTTGAGTTCTTTATTGGCGGACGTGAAATCGGCAACGGTTTCTCTGAGCTTAACGATGCGCAGGATCAGGCTGAGCGTTTCCTGCAGCAGGTGAATGCGAAAGATGCGGGCGATGATGAAGCGATGTTCTACGACGAGGATTATGTCACCGCCCTGGAACATGGTTTACCGCCAACGGCAGGCTTAGGCATTGGTATTGACCGCATGGTCATGCTGTTTACCAACAGCCACACCATCCGCGACGTAATTCTGTTCCCGGCGTTGCGCCCAGGCGCAAAGTAACGCGCTGATGCAGGTAAAGGCCGGGTGATTCCGGCCTTTTTTATTTCTGCTCTGCAACCCGCCACGGCATGTGCGCTTGAGTAATCCCGTCCCCTCTGCCAGGCTGAACATCTCAACCTGGAGCCACCATTATGAAGCCACGTCCTGACTGTATTCTTCACTGGCAAGCGCTGGAAGGCGAAGACAACGAACATTATTCCGATAGCGATGAGCTGATGTCCATTGGTACACCACTGGCGAAACTGTCTGGATTAACCCGGCTGGGCATTCATCATGAAAGGTTGCCGCCCGGACGCCGCATGTCTTATCCCCATGCGGAAAGTGCGGAAGAGGAGTTTATCTTCGTGCTGGAAGGTTATCCACACGCGTGGATCAATGGCGAATTGTATCCGCTGTCACCGGGAGAGGCCGTGGCGTTTCCGGCCGGTACCGGCATTTGTCACACCTTTATCAATAACAGCGACGCCGACGCGCGCTTTCTGGTGATCGGCGAGGTCAGCAAAGCGGAGAACCGCATTACCTATCCGCTAAACCGCGACTACGAAGCCACGCGCGAAGACAAGTGGCTTAACCCACCGCAACAGCAGATGGGCACACATCCCGGACTGCCGGACGAAAAGCCTTAAGATTTCACAGCATTATCCAGCCAGGTCTGGAAGCGTGAGTAGGGCACATAGAGCGCCACATCTTTATACAGCGTTTTTCCGCTCTGGTTGTCGTTGATGCGCTGGCTGTAACCCACAATCACGCCTGCCAGCGTGTCGTCAGATGCATTATAAACCGCGCCCCCTGACATGCCCTTAACCACGCCCGCATTGGCGGCCACGACAACGCAGTTCGCTTTGTTCCAGTCATTTGCCAGCGTGGTGTTCACCAGGTTTTTCCCGGTAGAGCTCACGGGCATTGCAGAGATGAAGCTGTAGCCGTAAAGATTCACTTTGTCGCCAATATGGCTGTTACGGAAGGACGGTGGCAGGTTGGCTTCGCTGTTCTTGTGGTAGACGACCGCGAGATCGCACTCAGGATGCCAGGCTTTCACGCGGTAAAGCGAATATTTTGCGACGTGGGCGGCCGTGAGGCTGTAGTCAGGGGTAAGGGGAATAGTCGTGCCCAGCGTGCCCAGCCCCAGCACGGTGGGAATGCCTGTTACGGTCATATCCACGCGCTTCTCTGCTTCTCTACTGTATTCATAATGGCCGACTGAGCAGCCTGTAAGACTGATTACCATCAAAACGATAAGCCGTTGCATTTTCTCTCTCCGCGTCAGTTGGACTGCATTTCATCTGGCGATTCATAAGAGCTATATCGGCAACGCTAATACTTTATTGATAACTAAAATCGGTATTAGCAAAAAAACGGCTACTTCGCTGGCAACCTTTATCATCGTCCGGTGCGTTACGCGGCGGCATCCTCGCTAACTGTATGTTTAATAAGCCTGGTTGATGTGTGTGTCAATTATTGCCATACACGCAATAGATTGTTGTTGTTATGTGAGTATCAGATGACAGGTAGCTATGCTGTAATACGTAGTGTGATATAGATCATAAATTATAGCTCGTTTATCAGGATGCATGCGTCATCCGTCTCGTTGTAATTATCATTTTTGGGAGAGTGTTATGCCTGTTGCATTGCTTGCACTGGCGCTGAGTGCGTTCGCTATCGGAACCACTGAGTTTGTGATCATGGGCCTGTTGCCGGAGGTCGCAAACGATTTGCGCGTGTCCATTCCGTCCGCAGGTTGGTTAATTAGCGGCTATGCATTAGGCGTAGCAATCGGTGCACCGATCATGGCGCTGTTAACGGCGAAGTTGCCCCGTAAAAAAACGCTGATTCTGTTGATGGTAATTTTTATTATCGGCAATCTGCTGTGTGCTCTGGCCTACAGCTATAACCTGCTGATGCTGGCACGGGTGATTACCGCCCTCTGTCACGGAGCTTTCTTTGGGATTGGATCGGTGGTCGCGGCCAGTCTGGTTTCCGCCGATCGTCAGGCTTCTGCCGTGGCGTTGATGTTTACCGGTCTGACGCTGGCCAATGTATTGGGCGTGCCGTTGGGAACCTGGTTTGGTCAGCTGTTTGGCTGGCGTGCGACATTCTGGGGCGTTTCGGCTATCGGCGTACTGGCCTTCATTGCCTTAATCACCAGCCTGCCGGGAAATAAGAATGAGAAGCCGGTCGATCTGGCGAGCGAAATCAGCGCGCTGGCCAACGTCAAACTGTGGCTGTCATTACTGATGACGGTCTGTTTTGCTGCCGCCATGTTTGCCCTGTTTAGCTACATAGCACCGCTGCTGCTGCAGGTTACCGGCATCAGCGATCGTGGCGTGAGCTGGACGTTGTTTCTGATTGGCGCGGGCCTGACCGTGGGCAATATTCTGGGGGGCAAAATGGCCGACCGCAAAGTCTCCCTGAGCCTGATAGGCAGTTTTTCGCTGATTACGCTGTTCTCACTGCTGTTTAGCTGGACCAGCCACGCGCTCTGGCTGGCGGAGATCACCTTGTTCCTGTGGGCAATGGCAACCTTTGCCACGGTTCCCGGCCTGCAGATCAATGTGGTGCGTCACGGTAAAGAGGCACCTAATCTGGTTTCCACCCTGAATATTTCTGCCTTTAACGTTGGCAATGCGCTTGGCGCGTGGGTAGGCGGCGCGGTGATTGCGCGCGGCTATGGACTGACCGCGGTTCCTGTTGCCGCCGCCGCGCTGGCGGCGGTTGGACTGATGGTTTGCTTGATCACCTTCCGCAAATCCGGCGGTGCTGCGGCCCGGGTGCATGCCTAAGCGAGTCTGTCCGCAATTTGCTCAGGAAAACGGGCCACCTGTTGCTGCAGGTGGTTCACAAACGCCTCTACCAGCGCGGATGCCGGCCGATGCTGCGGCCTGACGAGGCTAACGGTAAAAGGCACAGCGACGCTAAAAGGGCGCATCACCACACCGCTGTCGGCGTAATCCAGCGCCGTCAGCGGATTCACCACTGAGATCCCCACTCCGGCCTGCACCATCGCGCACACGGACGCCGCGCTGTGGGTTTCCATCACCATCCTGCGTGTCACACCTTGCTCATGAAACAGTGCGTCGAGCAGCTGGCGGTAGCTGTCCGTGCGCGACAGGCTGACATAGTTCTCACCGGCGAAGTCCTGCGGCGTCAGCAAGGCGCGCTGCGCCAGGCGATGGTGCTGCGGTAACACGCACACTTCATCGCAGGTCAGCAGCGCCTGGCGATCGGTCCCGGCGGGGGCGTGCTGCGTTTCCGTAATGCCCAGATCGTAACGCTGAGCCGACAACCACTCTTCCAGTAACGGGGATTCCTGCGGAATAATGTTCAGACTGACATCAGGGTAGCGCTGCAAAAAGGTCTGGCAGACGGGCGGCAGCAGTGACTGGGAAAAAACCGGCAGGCAGGCGATAGAGAGCTCACCCTGGCGAAACTGGCGTAATCCCTCTGCGGCATCAATGATGCGATCCAGCCCATACCATGAGCGCTGCACTTCTTCGAACAGCCGTAAGCCCTGTACGGTAGGCTGTAAGCGGCCGCGCACGCGCTCAAACAGCGTCAGACTCAGCTGCCGTTCCAGTCGCGCCAGCTCGCGGCTGACGGTAGGCTGGGACGTCTGCAGCAGAGTCGCAGCCTGCGTGAGGTTTCCGCTGGTCATAACAGCATGAAAAATCTCGATATGCCGCCAGTTGATTTTTGCCATGCATCATTCCATATCATTTTTGCATAGATGCTATTAAAACAGATATTTTTCGGCATGGCACGATTCTGGCTTAATGGTTTTATTGCCACAGGAGAACCCCATGCCTCGTCCACTTAATACCACCGAAACCGCCCTGAACGTCGATAATTTACTGCCGCTGGCACGTCAGTACAGCGGCCCGTTCTGGGTTTATGATGCGCAGGTTATCCAACAGCGTATTGCTCAACTCCACGCATTTGATGTGGTGCGCTTTGCGCAAAAAGCCTGTTCTAACACCCACATTCTGCGCCTGATGCATTCTGCGGGCGTTAAGGTTGATTCGGTTTCCCTGGGCGAAATTGAGCGTGCGCTGGTGGCCGGTTTTCAGCCCGACAGTGACGAAATCGTATTCACTGCCGATGTCCTGGATAACCCTACGCTTGCCAGGATTGCAGAGCTTAAGGTGCCGGTTAACGCCGGATCCGTCGATATGCTGCATCAACTGGGTGCCGTTTCGCCAGGACATGCCGTCTGGCTGCGCATTAACCCCGGCTTTGGTCACGGGCACAGCCAAAAAACCAATACCGGTGGCGAAAACAGTAAGCACGGCATCTGGCCCAGCGATTTGCCCGCTGCTCAGGCGGCCATCGAACAATATGGACTGCGCCTGATCGGCATTCATATGCATATCGGTTCAGGCGTGGACTATGCGCACCTGCAGCAGGTCTGCGATGCCATGGTGGATTTGGTCGTGGAATTTGGCCAGGATCTTGAGGCTATCTCTGCCGGAGGCGGTTTATCCATTCCCTATCACTACGGGGAAGAGGCGATCGATACCGATCACTATTTTGGCCTGTGGGACACGGCACGCCAGCGCGTGGCGGACCATCTGGGCCATGCCGTGAAGCTGGAAATCGAACCCGGCCGTTTCCTGGTCGCGGAGTCAGGCGTGCTGGTCTCTCAGGTTCGGGCAGTAAAAGAGATGGGCAGCCGCCACTTTGTGCTGGTGGATGCAGGCTTCAGTGATCTGATGCGCCCCTCCATGTACGGCAGCTACCATCATATCTCTGTGATGGCGGGCGATAACCGGGCGATCGATGAACAGGCAACGATCGACAGCGTGGTTGCAGGCCCTCTGTGCGAGTCGGGCGATGTTTTCACACAGCTTGAAGGTGGCAAGGTGGAAACCCGCGCTATTCCGGCCGCGAAAGTCGGGGATTATCTGGTGTTTCACGACACCGGCGCTTACGGCGCATCGATGTCCTCAAACTACAACAGCCGCCCACTGATTCCTGAGATCCTGTTTGAAAACGGCGAGCCGAGAGAAATCCGCCGCGCGCAGCGCATTGAAGATCTGCTGGCGCTGGAATGAGGCTACTGCGCCTGTTGAAAGACGATGACTGACAGGCCAGCCGTGCCACCGCACGGCTGGTCGTCCCCGTCAGGGGGCTGGATAGGTGTAACGGCGATGGATCGCTTCGAGTTCTTCCAGAACCTCATTGCTGAGCGTTACGTTGGCGCTGTCGATATTGATCTTTAACTGATCCAGCGTGGTTGCGCCCAGCAGGGTGCTGGACACAAAAGGTTGTTGACGAACAAACGCCAGTGCCATTTGTGAAGGATCAAGCTGATGTTTTTGGGCCAGCGCCACATATTCCGCCACCGCCAGTTGAGACTGCTCACCGCTGTAGCGGGTAAAGCGGCTAAACAGGGTATTACGTGAACCCGCGGGCTGCGCGCCATTCAGGTATTTACCGCTCAACGTACCAAACGCCAGGCAGGAATAGGCCAGCAGCTCCACGCCTTCATGCTGGCTGATTTCCGCCAGGCCCACTTCAAAACTGCGATTTAGCAGGCTGTAGGGGTTTTGAATAGAGACGATACGCGGCAGTTCATGCTTTTCTGCCAGCTGCAGATAACGCATGACGCCCCACGGCGTTTCATTCGACACGCCGATATAGCGGATCTTACCTGCCCGCACCTGCTCAGCCAGAGCCTCCAGCGTTTCTAACAGCGTGACAGGGACGCTGTTCTCACTGTACTGATAGCCCAGCTTGCCAAAAAAGTTGGTTTGACGCTGCGGCCAGTGAAGCTGATACAGATCGATGTAGTCGGTGTTTAAACGTTTCAGGCTGGCATCCAGCGCCTCGCGAATATTTTTGCGATCCAGCGCCATATTAGGACGAATCGACGCATCGTTGCCGCGCGTTGGGCCGGCAACTTTACTGGCAAGAACGATTTTGTCTCGGCTACCGGTCTTTTTTAACCAGCTGCCAATATATTTTTCGGTCAGCCCCTGAGTTTCGGGCCGCGGGGGAACAGGATACATCTCGGCAGTATCAATCAGGTTGATGCCCGAACTGAGGGCTAAATCCAGTTGAGCGTGGGCGTCGGCTTCGCTGTTTTGCTCACCAAACGTCATGGTGCCCAATCCAAGCTGGCTCACTTCCAGCGAGCTATGGGGGATACGGTGATAGTGCATTGCCGGCTTCCTTTTCTGTAGGGATAAGTAATATGACTTCAGGGACTATAGCGCGAGGCGTAGCGGCTAAGAAAGGGGGATAACAGAGAGAAATAGCCTGCCGACGCGGGGGAGGGGCGACAGGCCGATACTTTTCGCATCTAACGTTCAATAATGGTAGAAACGTCGTCACTGTTGATCTGCACCGTATGGCCTGACTGATCGGTGTATTGCACCAGCCCCGTTTCTTTATCAATGCTCGGTTTCCCTTCGGTCATAATCATCCGGCCATCTTTTGTTGCCATAACATAATTGGAACTGCATCCACCCAATGTCACCGCAGCAACGGCCAATAATACAATTTTACTCAGCCCTTTCATTATGCTCATCCTCACGAATCGTCCACTGCAAAAAGTGTAGTAATAAATCCTTTTACCGATTGGGTTAATCGTATCAATCTGAAAATAACCGGGCGGCGCGGAGCCGCCCTTGACAACATTAGTGCGTTTTTTTCTTACTGCGCATCAGGTTAAGGCACTCAACGGCCATCGAGAAGAACATGGCAAAATAAATGTAACCTTTTGGTACATGCACCGCGAAACTTTCCAGGATCAGGGTAAAACCCACCAAAATCAGGAACGAGAGAGCCAGCATTTTGACCGATGGATGACGATCAACGAACTCGCCAATACTGCGGGCAGCGACCATCATCATTAATACCGCAATTACCACTGCCGCCATCATAATAAACAAATGGTCGGAGAGGCCCACGGCCGTAATAACGGAGTCGAGACTAAAAATGATGTCGAGCAACATGATTTGAACAATGGCACCCATGAAAGAGTGAACGTTGGTTTTGTGCTCGGCTTCTTCGCCTTCTATCGTTTCATGAATCTCCATGCTGGACTTCCACAGCAAGAATAATCCACCAAACAACAGGATGAGATCGCGTGCTGAAAAAGCATGATCCATGAGGGTAAACAATGGGTTGGTCAGTCTTGCGACCCAGGCAATAGAGGCCAGTAAACCCAGACGCATCAGCATTGCGCCCATTAAACCGATACGGCGTGCGCGGGCTTGCTGATGTTTGGGGAGTTTTGCCACCACTAACGACAGAAAGATAATGTTATCAATGCCCAGAACCACTTCCAGAATGGTCAGGGTGCCCAGCGCCAGCCAGGCGTTGGGATCGGTAATCCACTCGAACATACCTGCACTCATATCCTAAACGAAAATTAAACAAAGATTATACGCACCAAATTTGTCTAACTCACATTTAAATAACGCCAGGGACGCGAGAATAAGGTTGTCAGACCAGAAAATGGCGTGCCAGAAGCGGGCCTGTAAAACTTTTCTTGAGATAAAAACCGCGTGGCAGCGTCATGATGGGCTGCCCGCGATCGCCGATCCCTTCCGTTAAGGCTTTGCTGTTTGCTGCCTTGGGGCGAATCTGCAGCCAGGCACCGTGACGGGCGGTGATGCGTTCTACCTGACCCAGTACGATCATATCCATCAACTCCTCCCAGTCCTGGCGCAGCATCTCGTCTTCCTGCGCGTCGGGGCTCCACAGCAGCGGCGCGCCAACCCGACGTTCGCCTAACGGAATGTCACGTTCGCCCTCTACCGGCATCCACAGGACGCGCGCCAGCTTATGGCGGACATGGCTGTTTTGCCAGGTGACGCCGCTGTTTCCGGTGAGAGGCGCAACGCAAACAAATGTTGTTTCCAGCGGTTTACCATAGCGATCGACAGGGATCGTTTTTAGTTCAATTCCCAGATGTGCGAAATCCTGTTCTGCTTTACTGCCCGCACTGGCACCCAGATGCCATTCCAGCAGCATTCCGACCCAGCCTTTATCCCGTTTCAGGTTGGCCGGTATCGGAATGCCTGCCTGACCGGCCAGGGTTTGCAGCGTTAAACCTGCCAGTGACTGGGCGCGCGATAACAGTGTTGACTCGTCTTCAGGTGGCCCGGGAAGGAATGTCATGTGAATAACTCATAATGATTAATAATTAAGCAGCCTGCGGCAGCCTCAGGTTTTCCACAGGAAAGAACGCGGTATAACTCACATAATAACATGAAACATAGTACTTTTTTTTACAGCGAAATTGGCAGGCTCCAACGAATGTCGCAGGTTATCCCAACTTGCTCTCAATAATGAACAGGATCTTAAGCCCAGTTATCCACAGAAAAATGGGATAACCCCGTTTCAGGTTGCCTACTGGTTCCATTTACAGCCTTGACTTTACTGTTTTTCAACAAAAATTAAGCCGTTTGATGCAAGCTTGAGCCGATCGCTGTGGATAAAAAGCATTGTGATGGATCTTTAGCCAATTGTCAGCGCGAAGGAATTATCCGCCTCCTTTCCGCCAGGGTAAAAGGCAGCAGGGCAAAAAAAAATTTTTATATTTCAATAGGAAGTCGTGGTCTGGTGTTTGGCACCTTCAGATTCATCCTGGTACGTTATTCAGTTAACTCCCGTGTTCTGCACAAAGCTATCCACAGAAAACGTGAATAAGATCTCTCTTTTTACGGCCTTTTGTTTATAACTTCGCATGAGTCTGTGAGTTATCCCGACTTTACGCCTCAAAGCGCCCGCAAATCCAGTGGTTTACCGCCTGTAAGGAGTGTGAAACAATCAGACCATTCAAATTTAGCTTTTGAGGTAGTCCAGTGATCGATGATGATGGCTACCGCCCGAATGTTGGTATCGTAATTTGTAACAGGCAGGGGCAAGTGTTATGGGCCAGGCGCTTTGGACAGCACTCCTGGCAATTTCCTCAGGGAGGCATCAATCCCGGTGAAACCGCGGAACAGGCGATGTATCGCGAACTGTTCGAAGAAGTCGGATTACACCGCAAAGATGTTCGAATACTTGCATCTACCCGTAACTGGTTGCGCTACAAGTTGCCAAAACGTTTGGTGCGTTGGGACACAAAACCGGTTTGTATTGGTCAGAAACAAAAGTGGTTTCTTCTGCAGTTGATGTGTAATGACGCAGACATTAATGTGCAGCACAGCAGCACGCCGGAATTCGACGGCTGGCGGTGGGTAAGCTTTTGGTATCCGGTCCGTCAGGTTGTCTCCTTTAAGCGCGATGTTTATCGTCGGGTGATGAAAGAGTTCGCTGGCGTAGTGATGTCCATGCAGGAGAGTGCGGTGCAGCGAAATCATCCTGCCCATCGACGTAAAAGAGGATAGGCCACGCCCTTTATGCTCACTCAGTTGCGAGAAATTGTTGAAAAGGTGGCGAGTGCGCCACGTCTGAATGAAGCACTCGACATTCTGGTTAATGAGATCTGCCTGGCGATGGAAACGGAAGTCTGTTCCGTCTACCTCGCCGATCACGAACGCCGGTGTTATTACCTGATGGCGACACGCGGTCTGAAAAAACCGCGTGGGCTAACGGTCAAGCTGGCGTTTGATGAAGGTATTGTCGGTCTGGTGGGGCGACTCGCTGAGCCGATTAACCTTGCCGATGCGCAGAGCCATCCCAGCTTTAAGTACATTCCTTCAGTAAAGGAAGAGCGCTATCGCTCTTTCCTTGGCGTGCCTATTATCAGCCGCCGCCAGCTTATGGGCGTGCTGGTGGTTCAGCAGCGTGAACATCGACAGTTTGACGAAAGTGAAGAGTCGTTTCTCGTTACCCTGGCCACGCAGCTGGCTGCCTTACTGTCGCAATCGCAACTGAGTCAGTTGTTTGGTCAATATCGTCTGGCACGCATTCGGGCTATTGCTGCCGCCCCAGGCGTTGCCGTCGCGCCGGGCTGGGTAGACGAAACCCAGCCCTTACTCGATCAGGTTTCTGCCGCCTCAACGCTGGATCCGCAGCGTGAACGCGAGCGTTTGTCGCTGGCCATGGCCGAAGCCGCCAGTGAATTCCGTCGCTTCAGTAAACGCTTTACCGCCAGCGCGCAAAAAGAGAGTGCGGCGATCTTCGATCTCTACTCGCACCTGTTAACGGACGCACGCCTGAAAAAGGATCTTTTCGCAGAGATCGAGCGGGGATCCGTTGCCGAGTGGGCGGTCAAAACCGTCATTGAAAAGTTTGCCGCCCAGTTTGCCAGCCTGACGGACAGCTATCTGAAAGAGCGCGCCGGCGATCTGCGGGTGTTGGGTCAACGTTTGCTGTTCCATCTCGATGATTCTCTGGTAGGCGTGAACGCCTGGCCTGAGCGTTTCGTGCTGGTGGCTGACGAACTCACCGCCACAACGCTGGCGGAAATTCCGCACGAGCGTCTGGCAGGGATTGTGGTACGCGACGGCGCGGCGAACTCCCATGCGGCCATTTTGACCCGGGCGATGGGCATTCCGACCGTCATGGGTGCGGACATTCAACCCAGTCAGTTAAATAAACGTTTGCTGATTGTCGATGGCTATCGCGGTGAACTGCTGATCGATCCTGAACCGGTTCTGGTGCAGGAGTACCAGCGGCTAATCAGTGAAGAAAATGCCCTCAGCAAAATGGCTGAAGGCGGCGTGGACAGGCCGGGCGAGCTGCGTAGCGGTCAACGTATACAGGTTATGCTGAACGCGGGGCTGAGCCCGGAGCATGAGCAAACGCTGGGCAGCTGGGTTGACGGTATTGGCCTTTACCGCACTGAAATTCCCTTTATGCTGCAAAGCGGTTTTCCATCGGAAGAAGAGCAGGTTGCTCAGTATCAGGGCATGCTGCAGCTGTTCCACGAAAAGCCGGTTACGCTGCGCACGCTGGATATCGGGGCAGATAAGCAGTTGCCTTACATGCCGATCAGTGAAGAGAATCCTTGCCTGGGCTGGCGGGGCATTCGTCTCACGCTCGACCAACCAGAGATTTTTATGGTGCAGGTGCGCGCGATGCTGCGTGCTAACGCCGCGTCAGGCAATTTGAGTATTTTGTTGCCGATGATCAGCCATATCGATGAGATAGACGAAGCCAGGCGGCTCATTCAGCGTGCCGGGACAGAAGTGGAAGAGATGCTCGGCTATACCATTCCGGCGCCGCGCATCGGGATTATGATTGAAGTGCCTTCTATGCTGTTTATGATCCCGCACCTCGCGTCGCGCGTCGATTTTGTGTCTGTCGGGACCAATGACCTGACGCAGTATTTACTGGCGGTGGATCGTAACAATACCCGCGTGGCGAACCTGTATGATTCGCTGCATCCGGCTATGCTGCGTGCGCTACAGGCAATTTCTATTGAAGCCCATTTGGCGAATCTGGAATTATGCTTATGTGGTGAAATGGCGGGCGATCCGATGTGTGTGGCACTATTGATAGGGATGGGATATCACCATCTCAGCATGAACGGCAAGAATGTCTCACGCGTTAAATATCTGCTGCGTCACCTGGATTATGAAGAAGTCCAGAAACTCAGTATCCAGGCGCTCAAAGCCTGTTCAGCGTCAGATGTGCGTCAGCTGGTCTCGGCGTTTATGGAAGAGCGCGGCCTGGGCGGCCTGATTCGCGGCGGTCGTTAACCCAGGTTACATTTCTGCGGCTACTCAGAAAACTGGCTGTGCTATCATGCCCAGCCCTAATTTATGTACATCACGTCCCCTTTTCAGGGCTGAAAATAAACGGTGAATGATGAATAACGGCTATATCGCATTTCCGCAGTTCGATCCGGTAATCTTCTCGATCGGACCGCTTTCGCTTCACTGGTACGGATTGATGTATCTGGTGGGTTTTGTTTTCGCCATGTGGCTGGCGGTGCGTCGGGCCAACAAGCCAGGCAGCGGCTGGAAAAAAGAGGAAGTAGAGAACCTGCTTTACGCGGGCTTCCTGGGCGTTTTCCTGGGTGGGCGTATTGGTTATGTGCTGTTTTATAACCTGCCGCTGTTTCTCGATAATCCGCTTTACCTGTTCAAAGTCTGGGATGGCGGTATGTCATTCCACGGCGGGCTGATTGGCGTGATCCTGGTGATGCTGATATTTGCGCGTCGCACCAAACGTAATTTCTTCCAGGTCTCAGATTTTATTGCGCCGCTTATTCCCTTTGGCCTGGGCGCCGGTCGCCTGGGTAATTTTATCAATGGTGAACTCTGGGGCCGTGTCGATCCCAATTTCCGTTTCGCCATGCTCTTCCCCGGCTCGCGCAGCGAAGATATCGCGCTGGCGGCCAACAACCCACAATACCAGGCCTTACTGAACACCTATGGCGTGCTGCCGCGTCATCCTTCACAGCTGTACGAGCTGTTTCTTGAAGGCATCGTGCTGTTCATTATCCTGAACCTGTTTATTCGTAAACCTCGCCCGATGGGCAGCGTCTCTGGCCTGTTCCTGATTGGCTACGGCACATTCCGCATTATTGTTGAATTCTTCCGTCAGCCAGACGCCCAGCTTGGTTTGCTCACCGGTGGACTGAGCATGGGGCAACTCCTGTCGATCCCAATGATTATTGCCGGTGTGATTATGATGATTTGGGCGTACCGCCGTCGCCCGCAGCAACAACTTCACGAGGAAAAATGAAACAGTATCTGGACTTAATGCGCTACGTGCTGAACGAAGGCACACCAAAATCTGACCGTACCGGTACAGGCACGCTTTCAATTTTTGGTCACCAGATGCGTTTTAATCTGCAGGATGGTTTTCCGCTGGTCACCACAAAAAAGTGCCACCTGCGCTCCATCATTCATGAACTGCTGTGGTTTCTGCAGGGCGACACCAATATCGGTTACCTGAAAGAAAACAACGTCTCAATCTGGGATGAGTGGGCAGACGAGCAGGGTAATCTTGGGCCAGTCTACGGCAAGCAGTGGCGCAGTTGGGGCACGGCAAGCGGTCAGGAAATTGATCAAATCACCAAGGTGATTGAACAACTGAAACGCGATCCGGATTCCCGCCGCATTATTGTGTCAGCCTGGAACGTCGGCGAGCTGGATGAAATGGCGCTGGCACCCTGCCATGCGTTTTTCCAGTTCTATGTTGCGGACGGTAAACTCTCCTGTCAGCTTTATCAGCGCTCTTGCGATATCTTCCTGGGGCTGCCGTTTAATATCGCCAGCTATGCATTGCTGGTACATATGGTGGCACAGCAGTGCGATCTGGACGTGGGTGATTTTGTCTGGACCGGGGGCGATACGCACCTTTACAGCAACCATCTGGAGCAGGCACGTCTGCAGCTGACACGTGAGCCGCGACCGCTGCCGACGCTTGTCATCAAGCGAAAACCTGCTTCGTTGTTCGATTATCGCTTCGACGATTTCGAGATTGAAGGTTACGATCCGCATCCGGCGATTAAAGCCCCGGTTGCCGTCTGACGTTTTCCTGATAATAAGCCCCGGTATGACGTTGCATGCTGGGGCTTTTTTTATCTTTCCGCCCGGCGCTTTGCGGCGATGATCTCAAACGATGCTTCAAACACGGCATGCAGTTGAAATAGTCTGCAGCGCCGCTTCCCGTTCCCGCTTTTACTCATTGCCATCCCGCCCGCCAGATCGCACGCTGTTGCCATGAAAAGACCAACATCAAAAGGGTTTACGCTGGCAGAGCTACTGTTTGTCATGGTGATTGTCGGCATTCTCAGCGCGTTTGCCACTCAGGGCTGGCAGCGCTGGCAGCAGCGTCAACAATTACGGGATAGCGCTCGCCAGCTGCAGTTTTTTTTGCTCAGCGTACGGGCTCAGGCCAACTGGCAAAACCGCGACTTTGTGCTGTGGGCGCGAACCATGCAGCCCTGGTGCTTAGGCGTTGGCGATGCGCCGGTGAACGGCTGTGATCCCACCAGACGCCTGCATTTTATTGCGCCGCACACGGGCGTGACCTTGCAGCCGCTGCGCGGTGAGCCTGGCTTTTACGGACGTCGCAACGTGGCCAGAGCGGGCAGCATTGAGCTGGTCAATCCAGCGGGACGAATCCGGCTGATTATCTCGTCACGGGCGCGGATTCGCCTGTGCTCCTCAGAGGAAGCAGGCTGCGAATGAAAGTGGCCGGATTTAGCCTGCTGGAAATGCTGATTGCGATGGCCATCAGTGCGGTACTGATGGTGGGCGCAGGGCGCTTTATGCCGCTGCTGTTGGGGGAGAACCTCCGTCTGCAACAGCGGGTGCAATTGCAAACGGAGCTGCAGCAGATGTTGTCTACACTGGAAAAAGCCGTGCGACGGGCAGGCTATTGCCCGGGAGAATGTGGCCGTGAAGGATTAACAATAACCGGGAGCTGTCTGCTTATCCGCTTTGATGAGAACAGCAACGGTCGCTGGGAAGATATCAGCCATGGTGAAAGCGACTATTACGGCTACCGGCTGCGGCAAAAGCAGCTGGAGATGCAACGCGGTGTGGATAACTGCAATGGCAATGGCTGGGAGCGCTTGTCCGACCCCGCGTTTCTCTCTGTGGAAGCCTTTGAACTGCAGCGGGAAGGCCAGCGGGTCAGGATAATGCTGCAGGGGCGAACGGGTCAGCAGGAGGAAACAGTGGTGCGCTGGGTAGAGGGCATGAATTTGTGAAGGCGCAGGGCAACAGCGCGCTGGGGATGGTGTTAATCATCATGCTGACAGGCGGCATAACGCTACACGCCAGCCGCGACATGCTGACGCAGGGGATGCGCGGGGTTGCCGATGAGCAGCGTTTCATTCAGGGATTCTGGCAGGCGCAGTCGGCGCTGCAGTGGGGGCTGACCTTACAGTGGCCCGAGCAGCCGCCGTTATTCTGCCAACAGGAGAACCAGTATGGCTGGCAGAGCTGCCTGCAAAGAACCGCAGATGACAAAGGATTACTTAAAGGTGAAGACCGCACTGGCGAGATGGCCCTGTGGCGCTGGGTACGGGTGCAGGGCAGCACCATTCACCCTTTGCCGCAGGGCTGGATTGACTACTGCCCGCTGGCCGCGTCAGAGCAATGTTTCTGACGCGCGTGGGTTCAGCCTGCCGGAAGCCCTGTTTGCCCTGCTACTGATGGCTGTGAGCACCAGCGCTCTGCTTCAGTATCACCGGGTGTTGACGCTGGGTTTCAGTCAGCAGTGGCAGCAACGAGAAGCCTGGCGCGTTGCAGAGCAGCGACTGCTTGGCCACGAGGTGCCAGGCTGGCAATCCCGTTTCGAGAAAACACAAGGTCCGGGAGGCTGTGTGCTGGAAAAAGCCGAGGTAAGCGGGCCGCATCAACGTCACGCCAGCCTGATGCGTTTAACCTGTTAAGCGGTTAGGGCATTATGCTTACCCGCCTTTTGGTAGGCTTGAAATGCGATACGCGGTAGAGTGAGTATCCTCTGAGGTCGCTATGCCGTTTTGATTTTCCACAGGAGTTTTCATGTTTCACGTTTATCACTCTAATCAGCTTGATCTGCTCAAAAGCCTGGCAGCCAGAGTGATTAAACTGGATCCGCTTGACGATCCTTTTGCCTCAGAAATGGTGCTGGTACAAAGTCCGGGCATGGCGCAATGGTTACAGATGGAGCTGGCGCACACCTTTGGCATTGCGGCGAATATTGAATTTCCGCTACCGGCCAGTTTTATCTGGGAAATGTTTGTTCGCGTACTGCCGGACATTCCGGTCGAGAGCGCTTTTAGCAAAGCCAGCATGAGCTGGAAGCTGATGCACCGTTTACCCTCGCTGCTGCTACAGGATGAGTTTGCCTCACTGCGTCATTACCTGAGCGATGATGGTGACAAGCGCAAACTGTTTCAGCTCAGTGCCCGCGTCGCTGACCTGTTTGACCAGTATCTGGTTTATCGCGCCGACTGGCTGAACAGCTGGGAGCGGGGTCAGCACATCGACGGCCTGGGCGATGCCCAGATTTGGCAGGCGGCGCTATGGCGTGACTTAGTGAATTACACCGAGGAGCTGGGCCAGCCTAAATGGCACCGTGCCAACCTCTATGCGCGCTTTATCCATACGCTGGAGCAGACGCAGACCCCACCAGCCAACCTGCCCGAACGGGTTTTTATTTGCGGCATATCAGCGCTTCCGCCGGTCTACCTTCAGGCGTTACAGGCGCTGGGGCGACATATCGATATCTATCTGCTGTTCACGAATCCCTGCCGCGACTACTGGGGCGACATTCAGGATTATGCTTTTCTGGCGAAGTTACAAAGTCGTCAGCGTCGCCGCCACGATCGGGAGGAGTATCGTGGATTGTTTAGCGATGTGGCGCGTGCGCCTGCGCTGTTCAGTGACGAAGGCGAGCAGCAGCTCACGAACCCGCTCCTGGCTTCCTGGGGCAAGCTGGGGCGCGATAACCTTTACCTGCTCAGCCAGATGGATCTTAACAGTGAAATTGATGCCTTTGTCGATGTAGAGGAAGACAACCTGCTGCACAGCATGCAGCACGATCTTCTCAATCTGCAGGACAAGGCCGTGATCGGTCTGACGGCCGACGAACTGGCCTACAGTGGGCAAAAGCGTTGTCTGGATCCAGCGGATCGTTCCATCGCCATACAGGTTTGCCACAGTGCCCAACGCGAAGTGGAAGTGTTGCAGGATCATTTACTGGCGCGGATGGAGGCGGATCCCGGACTAAAAGCACGCGATATCATTGTCATGGTCGCCGATATTGACGCCTATGCGCCCTTTATTCAGGCCGTGTTTGCTAATGCTCCGGCCGAACGTTATCTGCCATTTGCCATCTCTGACCGCCGTGCCAGTCAGGCGCATCCGGCGATTGTGGCTTTTCTGCATTTACTGGCGCTGCCCGACAGCCGTTTCGTCTCCGAAGATGTGTTGGCGCTGCTGGACGTGCCCGCCTTAGCGAACCACTTCTCGATTGACGAAAGCGGGCTGCGTTTACTGCGGCGCTGGGTGAGCGAATCGGGCGTACGCTGGGGGCTGGATGATGCCAGCGTTGAGGCACTGGCCCTGCCGGTTACCGGTCAGCATACCTGGCGCTTTGGGCTGCAACGCATGCTGCTTGGCTATGCGATGGAAAGCCAGCATGGCGACTGGCAGGGCATCCTGCCCTACGATGAGTCAAGTGGACTGGTGGCCGAACTGGCAGGTCATCTGGCTGAGCTGCTGTCGCGGCTCAACCACTGGCGTCAGGTGCTGTCCGAACCGCGCCCGCTGGAAGCGTGGCTGCCTTTGTGCCGCGAGCTGCTCAATGCATTCTTTACGGCCGATCCCGAAACTGAAGCTGCACTGCTGCTGGTGGAAGAGCAGTGGAAGGCGTTGATTGAATACGGCATGGACGCACGCTTCGATGAGCCCATTCCGGTGGTGTTGCTGCGCGACGATCTGCGCGGCCGACTGGACCAGCAGCGTATCAGTCAGCGTTTTCTCGCCGGACAAATCAACTTTTGTACCCTGATGCCAATGCGTTCCATCCCGTTTAGCGTCGTGTGTTTACTGGGGATGAACGATGGCGTTTATCCGCGTACCCTGGCGCCGCTGGGATTTGACCTGATGCAACAGCAGTCGCGTAAAGGGGACCGTAGCCGCCGTGATGACGACCGTTACCTGTTTCTGGAGGCCCTGATCTCCGCGCAGCAACAGCTCTATATCAGCTATATCGGACGCGCGATACAGGACAATACCGAACGTTATCCGTCCGTGCTGGTCACAGAATTACTGGAATATATTGGGCAAAGTTTTTATCTGCCAGGCGATGAAGACCAGGATCTGGACGAGAGCGCGCGCCGGGTCAGGGCGCATCTGGAACACTTACACAGCCGGATGCCGTTCGCGCCCGAGAACTTTCAGCCCGCGTCGGCAGCCCACAGTTTTGCCCGCGAATGGCTTCCCGCCGCGCGGGGTACGGGTCAGCCCCAGCCCGATTTCGTTCAGCCCCTGCTCACGCCGCCCGTAGAGACATTAGCCCTTGAACAGTTCCTGCGATTCTGGCGTCATCCCGTGCGGGCCTGGTTTCAGCAACGCCTGGGCGTGAGTTTCTGGCTTGAAGAAAATGAACTCCCCGACAGCGAACCCTTTGCGCTGGATAGCCTGGAGCGTTACCAGATTAATGCCCAACTGCTGAATGCACTGGTAACAGGCGAGGACACCGATCGTCTTTATGCCCATCACCGCGCTGCCGGAAACTTACCTTATGGCGCGTTTGGTGAACTGTTCTGGCAGGCTCAGCGTGAAGAGATGCAGGAGGTGGCGGCAGACGTCACCTCTCAACGTAGCGAAGGGGAAAGCTGGGAAATCAATCTGGATCTGGACGGCGTCAGCCTGTCCGGCTGGCTGACTCAGGTGCAGAGTGACGGGCTACTGCGCTGGCGGCCAGGCGTGCTGAATATCAATGATGGTTTATTACTGTGGCTCGAACATTTAGTTTATTGTGCACTGGGCGGTAACGGCAGAAGCCGCATGTTTGGCCGCCAGCAGAGCTACTGGTGCTTCCACGCCGTTGCGCCGGATGACGCCACGGCCCAGTTAGCGCGCTACATGCAAGGTTATCTGCAAGGAATGCGCGAACCCTTGATGCTCCTGACTAAAAGCGGGGGCGCCTGGATCAGCACCTGTTTTGATAAGAAAAGCCATCAGTTCCTCAGTGATGAGGCCACGCAGCTCAAAGCCCGCAACAATTTGCTGGCGGCCTGGGTGGGGGGTTATCAGCAGGAGGGCGAGGGAAGCGATCCCTATTTGCAGCGGCTGTGCAGAGTACTGGACGAATCCCAGCTACAGCGCATAACCGAGGCGGCGGCGTGCTGGTACTCACCGGTGCTGCAGGCCCATCAGGACGATCGGTAAGTCACACCTTTGCAGGTGATGAGAACACCAACGAACGTTTGTTGTATTTTCAGCCGCCAATGCGCTGGCAAGGCGGCTTTTGGGTAACGTAAGAGGTTTACATGCGCACACATGCACGCTTGATCCTGGCCATTCTGTTCAGCCTGGTGGCGTTTACGGTTCAGGCCGAAACGGGCCAGGGCTGGCAGCCCGTTAACAGTACCATCGGTAAAAGCGAACAGGATCCGCGTGAGTATCAGGCTATTACGCTGGATAATGGCATGACCGTGCTGCTGGTGTCAGACAAGGATGCTCCTAAATCGCTGGCGGCTTTAACCCTGCCGATTGGTTCACTGGACGATCCTGCGCAACAGGCTGGCCTGGCACATTATCTTGAGCACATGGTGCTGATGGGCTCAACGCGTTATCCGGAACCTGACAGCCTGGCGGACTTCCTCAAAAAGCATGGTGGCAGCCACAATGCCAGCACGGCGTCCTACCGCACCGCTTTTTACCTTGAAGTGGAAAACGATGCCCTTGCGCCTGCCGTCGATCGCCTGGCCGACGCCATTGCGGCACCGTTACTGGATCCGGTCAATGCCGATCGGGAACGTCATGCGGTCAATGCTGAGCTGACAATGGCGCGCGCGCGCGACGCTTTGCGCATGGGGCAGGTGGGGGCCGAGACGATCAATCCGGCCCATCCGGCAGCGCACTTCTATGGGGGCAATCTTGAAACCCTGCGAGATAAACCCGACAGTAACCTGCATCAGGCGCTGCTGGACTTTTACCACAGCCACTATTCTGCCAACCTGATGAAGGCCGTTATCTACAGCAACCAGTCCCTGGCGCAGATGGCCGCCATTGCGGCAGACACCTTTGGTCGGGTGGCTAACCACAATGCCAGCGTTCCGATGATTAACGAGCCTGTTGTCACCGAGGCGCAGCAGGGTATTCTTATTCATTATGTGCCTGCACAACCCCGTAAACAGCTCAAAATTGAGTTCCGCATTCCGAATAACAGCGATCGCTTCCGTAGTAAAACGGACACGCTCATCGGCTATTTAATTGGCAACCGTAGCTCCAATACGCTGGCTGACTGGCTGCAAAAACAGGGGCTGGCCGATGGCGTTAGCGCCGGAGCCGATCCGGTTACCGAGCGCAACAGCGGCATCTTTACGATCAGCGTCTCACTCACCGATAAAGGCCTCGCCCAACGCGACGACGTCGTGGCGGCCGTCTTTAGCTACATTGCCATGCTGCGCGAAAAAGGCATCGATCGTCGCTACTTCGACGAAGTTTCACATGTTCTGGCGCTGGATTTCCGTTATCCCTCCATTACCCGCAACATGGACTACATCGAGTGGCTGGCCGATACGATGCTGCGGGTACCGGTAGAGCATACGCTGGATGCCCCTTATCTTGCCGACCGCTACGATGCCGGGGCGATTCAGGCCCGTCTGGAAGAGATGACGCCGCAGAAGGCGCGCATCTGGTATATCAGCCCGCAGGAGCCGCACAACAGGCTGGCCTATTTCGTCAATGCGCCCTATCAGGTAGATAAAATTAGCGCTCAGACTTTTGCGCAGTGGCAGCAGCGCGGGCGCGGGATTCAGCTCGCGATGCCGGTGCTGAATCCCTATATTCCCGATGATTTTACGCTGGTTTCTGCCGCAGAGAAGGCCTATCGCCATCCGGTAAAGCTAGATAACGATTTCGGGATGCGTATTTACTGGATGCCAAGCCAGTTCTATGCGAATGAGCCCAAAGCCAGCATTACCGTGGCGTTGCGAAACCAGCAGGCCATCAGCGATGCGCGCCAGCAGGTGCTGTTTGGTCTGAATGACTATCTGGCCAGCCTGGCGCTGGATGAGTTGAGCTCACAGGCCTCCATTGGCGGTATCAGCTTTTCGACCAGTGAGAACGATGGTCTGGTCTTTAACGCCAGTGGCTTTACGCAGCGTCTGCCCGCCTTGCTTAAACAGCTGGTGGATCGTTACCGCACCTTCCAGCCCAGTGAGTCGCAGCTGGAGCAGGCTAAATCCTGGTACCTGGAGCGACTGGACGCGGCCGAAAAAGGCAAAGCCTTTGAGCAGGCTATTCAGCCAATGCAGCTCCTGTCGCAACTGCCTTATACTCAGCGAGAAACCCGCCGCAAACTGGTGAGCGGCATTACGCTGGATGAGGTGGTGGCTTACCGCGATGCGTTAATAAAAAATGCCACGCCGGAGATGATGGCGGTTGGCAACCTGAGCGCCGACAGCGTCACGCAGTTGGGGCGCGATCTGAAACAGCAGATGCAGTGCAAAGGGACTCACTACTGGCACAGCAACTACCTCAGCGTTGAAAAGCCGTTAAAGGCGAATCTGGAGCAGCACGGCAGCAGTACCGACTCTGCGCTGGCCGCGCTCTATATTCCTTTAGGCTATGACGAATACCAGAGCATGGCCAACAGCGCGATGCTCAGCCAGATCGTGCAGCCATGGTTTTACAATCAGCTACGGACGGAAGAGCAACTGGGCTATGCCGTCTTTGCCTTCCGGATGCCGGTGGGACGTCAGTGGGGAATTGGTTTTCTGTTGCAGAGTAACAGCAAGCAGCCCGCCTATTTGATGCAGCGCTATCAGGCATTTTATCCCCAGGCTGAGCAGCGTCTGCGTACGATGAGCCAGGCCGATTTTACGCAGTATCAGCAGGCGATGCTCAACGATCTCAGACAGCGTCCACAAACGCTGAACGAAGAAGCCGATCGTTTCAGCCGCGATTTCGATCGCCAGAACAACGATTTCGATACCCGGCAAAAGCTGATGGAGCAGGTCCAGCTGCTTACGCCTGCCGGCCTGGCCGATTTCTTTCATCAGGCCGTGATGCAGAAAAAAGGCATGGCCATGACGTCGCAGATCGCCGGAAGCGGCGAGCGTAAAATCGAATTTGCCCCGCTGCCTGGCTGGAGAACCTGGCAGGAAATCGCCAAACTGCAGCAGTCGCTGCCGGTAAAGAGTGAAACCCAATGATGCAGTCAAGACCCGAGTCGCTTAACCCGTTAACGCTGCCGCTGAACGGTGAACGGTTAATTGAGGCGTCAGCGGGGACCGGTAAAACCTTTACGATCGGCCTGCTCTATTTACGTCTGCTATTAGGGCTGGGCGGTGAGAACGCCTGGCGCAGGCCGCTGTCCGTCGAAGAGATTCTGGTGGTGACCTTTACCGAAGCCGCTACGGCTGAACTGCGCGGTCGTATCCGTGACAATATCCATCAGCTACGTCTGGCCTGCGTGCGTGGTAAAAGCCATAACCCCATGCACCAACAGCTGATGGAGCAGATCCCAGACCTGCCCCAGGCCGCGTCACAACTGCTGGCGGCCGAGCGACAAATGGATGAGGCGGCAATTTTTACCATCCACGGCTTTTGTCAGCGCATGCTTAACCTGAACGCTTTTGAATCGGGCATGCTGTTCGAGCAGGAGCTGATTGAAAACGAACAAACGCTGCTCCGACAGGCCACGGCCGATTTCTGGCGTCGCCAGTGTTATCCCCTGTCGCTGGATGTGGCCAGAGTCATTGCGGCGGAGTGGAGCGGGCCGGACAGTTTACTGACCACGCTGCGGCCCTGGCTGCAGGGGGAGTCACCGACGCTCAGGCGCCCACCTCGCCCAGAGGAAACGCTGGCCTCCCGCCATGCGGCCAATCTTGAGCGAATTAACGCCCTTAAGCAGCAGTGGCAGGCTGCCAGCGCCGATGTGGAAGGGCTCATTAGCGCGTCTGGTGTTGATAAGCGCAGTTATAGCAGTAAGCACTTACCTAACTGGGTGGCTAAAGTCACCCAGTGGGCACTCGATGACACGCTTGATTACCAGTTGCCCAAAGAGCTGGAGCGCTTTGGGCAGCAGGTGCTGCACGAGAAGACCAAAAAGGGCGAGGCACCGCAACATGCATTGTTTGATGCGGTAGATCGCTTTCTGGCCGAACCGCTGACGTTGCGAGACGTCATTATCTGGCAGGCCCTGACCGAGGTCCGCGAGGCGGTCCAGCGCGAAAAGCGTCAGCGCGCACTACTGGGCTTTGATGACCTGTTGAGCCGTCTGGATGAGGCGCTTCAACAGCCGGGCGGGGCACTGCTGGCGGAAACGATTCGCGGGCGCTTCCCGGTAGCGCTGATTGATGAATTCCAGGATACCGATCCGCAGCAGTATCGTATCTTTCGTACGCTGTATCTCCATCAGCCAGAGTTAGCCCTGCTGCTTATTGGCGATCCCAAACAGGCGATTTATGCCTTCCGTGGTGCGGATATCTTTACCTATCTGCGCGCCCGTAGTGAAGTTAGTGCTCACTACACATTAGATACTAACTGGCGCTCCTCGCCTGACATGGTGGACAGCGTTAACCGGCTGTTTTCACAGGTTGATTCGCCGTTTCTGTTCTCTTCCATTCCTTTTCTCCCGGTCAGTCCGGCTGCGCCTAATCAGGCCCTGAAGCTGATTTATCAGCAGCAACCGCAGCCCGCGCTGCGCTTCTGGCTTCAGCCGGGTGAAGGTGTGGGAGTAAGTGATTACCAACAATTTATGGCGCAGCAGTGTGCCGCGGATATCAGCCGCTGGCTGGTAGCCGGACAGCAGGGGCAGGCGCTGATTGGTAAAGGCGATGCCCTGCAGCCGGTTAAGGCATCGGACATTACCGTGCTGGTGCGCAGCCGTAACGAGGCCAGCCTGATCCGCGATGCGCTAAACAGCCTGTCGATTCCCTCCGTTTATCTTTCCAGCCGCGACAGCGTTTACACCACGCCGGAAGCGCGTGAACTGTTATGGCTCCTGCAGGCGGTTCAGTCACCTGAACAGGAGCGATTGCTGCGCAGCGCGCTGGCGACGTCCATCTTTGCTATTGATGCCGCCGAACTGGACGCGCTGGCGCAGAACGAACGCCACTGGGATGCACTGGTGGAGCAGTTTGTCAGCTGGCAGCAAATCTGGCATCAGCGCGGCGTTTTACCCATGCTGCGCGACGTGATGATCACGCGGCAACTGGCCGAAAATATGCTGGCATCAGACAATGGCGAACGGCGCTTAACCGATCTGATGCACCTGGGTGAACTCCTGCAGGAAGCGGCGGTTCAGCTCGACAGCACCCATGCGCTGGTGCGTTTTCTGGCACAGCAAATTGCCCGCCCCGATAGCCAGGCGGCCAGTCAGCAACTGCGTCTTGAAAGCGATCGTCATCTGGTGCAAATCGTCACCATTCATAAATCGAAAGGATTGCAGTATCCCCTGGTCTGGCTGCCCTTTGCCGCCGGATTCCGCGAGGCCGCCAGTGCGCTGTATCACGATCGTGAAAGCTTTGCTGCGATGCTGGACGTGCAGGGGGATGAGTACAGCCTGACGCTGGCAGAAGAGGAGCGCCTGGCAGAGGATTTACGCCTGCTCTACGTGGCACTGACCCGTTCGGTTCACCACTGCAGCGTAGGTATTGCACCGCTGATTAAGGGCGCGCGTAAAAAAGCGGGTGAAAGCGACTTGCACAAAAGCGCGCTCGGTTTCCTGGTGCAGCGCGGCGAAATCGCCGATGCCGCGCAGCTCAGTCAGCATCTGCAGGCGCTTGAGGGCGCGGGAATTGAGGTTATCAGCAGCGCGCTCCAGCCCGGGGCGATCTGGCATGAAGGCCTGGGCAGCAACGATGCGCTGAGCAGTCGGGAAATGACGCGAGCGCTGGCCGACAGCTGGCGCGTCACCAGTTATTCGGGTTTGCAGCAGCACGGTAGCTCACCGCTGCTGGACGCCTTGCCTAAATTTGATATCGACGCCGCAGGCGAAACGGCAGACGAAGAGGATACCCTGTTGACGCCGCACCATTTTCCGCGCGGTGCGGCACCCGGGACGTTTCTCCACGGATTGTTTGAATCAATCGATTTCACCGAACCGCCAGAGGCGCTGTGGCTGGAAGATCAGCTCCAGCAAAACGGGTATTCACTCAGTTGGCTTCCGGTCATTCAGCAGTGGATTGCGCGCGTCCTGACAACGCCGCTTAACAAGGAAGGCGTAACGCTGTCCAGTATTAACAGCCGCGACCGGCTGATTGAAATGGAATTTTATCTCCCGATCAATAACCTGCTGACCGCGACCGATCTGGATGCGCTGGTACGCCGGTACGATCCGCTGTCGCAGCGCGGTCCGGCACTGGATTTCCGCCAGGTGAAAGGCATGTTGAAAGGGTTCATTGATTTGGTGTTCCGCTGGCAGGGAAAATACTATCTGCTGGATTATAAATCGAACTGGCTGGGGGAAAGTCGTGCCGCATACACGCCCGAGGCGATGGAGCAGGCGATGATCGACCACCGCTACGATCTGCAATACCAGCTGTATACCCTGGCGCTGCACCGTTATCTCCAGCACCGTCTGGCAGGCTATGACTACCAACAGCATTTCGGCGGCGTCTTTTACCTGTTTCTGCGTGGCGTCGATGGCAGCCCGGACGACAACGGCATTTTCGCCACCCGACCCGACCCGGCGTTTATTGATGAAATGGACAGGCTGTTTGGCAATACAGAGGAAATGTTATGAGTGATATAAACGCCTTACTGCTCCAGGCAGTCGAAAAGCGTTTACTGCGACCTCTGGATATACAGTTTGCCCGCTTGATTGCGGACGACGCCCAGCCTTTTCTGCTGCTGGCAGCGGCCTGCGTCAGTGCCGATGCCGGAGAAGGTCACGTCTGTCTGCCGCTGGCTAATCTGAGCGAGGCCGGACTCTTTGCGGGGCGTCAGCCGGCCCTGGCCCAGGCACTGTGGCAGGCCGCAGGCGCGCCGGACGATGTGCATGCTGCACTGGCGGGCTGGTCAGCAATCAGTGATGGCAGTGCCGTCACCCCGCTGGTGCTGAGCCATGAGCGTTTGTATCTGCATCGCTTGTGGCAGAGCGAAGGGCAGGTTGCGCGCTTTTTTTCGTTGCAGCCCGACGAAGGAACATTTGATGCGCACCGGGCCAGCGAGGTACTGACCAGCCTGTTTGGCAGCCGTCCTGACGACTGGCAAAAGATTGCCGCAGCCGTGGCGCTGACGCGAAAAACCGCCGTGATTTCAGGTGGTCCGGGAACCGGTAAAACCACCACGGTGGCAAAGCTGCTGGCTGCGCTAATCCGATTGAATACGGTGCCGCTGCGCATACAGCTGGCGGCGCCCACGGGCAAAGCCGCGGCCCGTTTAACGGAGTCGCTGGGTAAAGCTCTACAGGGACTGGCCGTGAGCGAGGAAGAGCGCACCCGGTTCCCTGCGGAAGCGACGACGCTGCACCGCCTGCTGGGTGCACAACCGGACACGCAGCGTCTGCGCTATCACGCGGGCAACCTGTTGCATCTGGATGTACTGGTGGTCGATGAGGCCTCAATGGTCGACCTGAGCATGATGGCAAAACTGATCTCTGCCTTGCCACAGCATGCGCGCGTGGTCTTTCTGGGCGATCGCGATCAGCTGGCTTCGGTGGAGGCGGGCGCCGTGCTGGGGGATATTTGCCGCTGCAGCGAAACAGGATTTAGCCCGTCACGGGCTGCACAGCTGACGGCCCTGACCGGCTGCACGCTCACAGGCGACGATGTTGAGGCCGCGCCAGCCGTTCGCGACAGCATTTGCCTGCTGCGACAGAGCTATCGTTTTGATGAAAAGTCCGGAATAGGTCAGCTGGCACGGGCGGTGAACCAGGGCGATGCGCGCCAGATGAGCGCGATTTTTGCCGCCGGACACCAGGATGTTTCTTTTCAGCCGCTGAACGACGGCGACGCTTATCAGGCTATGCTGGACGAGGTAGCGCGGGGTTATAGCGATTATCTGCATGCCGTTCAGCATCAGGCTACGCCAGAGCAGGTTATTAACGCATTCAGCCGTTATCAGCTGTTGTGTGCCCTGCGTGAAGGGCCCTTTGGCGTGCACGGGCTGAATCAGCGCATTGAGCAACGCCTGATGCAGCTGCAGCGCATCAGACGTCCTGCGTTGGGCAGCCGCTGGTATGCGGGAAGGCCGGTAATGATCACCCGTAATGACAGCGCACTGGGGCTGTTTAACGGCGATATCGGTATTACTCTACGCGATGAGGAAGGCCAGCTCAGAGTCTTTTTTCCGTTGCCAGACGGCAGCGTGAAAGCGATTCAGCCCAGCCGTTTGCCGTCTCATGAAACCGCCTGGGTTATGACGGTACACAAGTCGCAGGGATCGGAGTTTGACCATACCGCGCTGGTCATGCCGACCCAGTTTCTGCCGGTGCTGACCCGCGAGCTGGTTTATACCGCAATTACGCGTGCGCGCAGTCAACTGACGCTTTACAGCGATCGTGCAATATTTGACCGCGCCGTACAGCTGCAAACGCAGCGGCGAAGCGGGCTGGTGGAAAGGTTAGGGGCGGCCGGGCAGGCGTAACAGCAAGGGCGGCATGGCTGCCGCCCGGTGACTGTCAGGTTAAATCCGCCATCAGCACCTTTGAGCGGCGCTGATAGTTGTACATCTCTTTCTTACTTTCTGGCAGCGACTCAATATCCACCGGCGTAAAACCGCGCTCCTGAAACCAGTGAATACTGCGCGTAGTCAGCACGAACAGTTTTTCCAGCCCCATTTGCCGAGCCTGTAGCGCGACGCGCTGCAACAGCAACTCGCCACGCGATGAACTGCGATAGTCCGGATGCACTGCGACGCAGGCCATTTCCCCAATCTTTTCATCCATAAACGGATAAAGCGCGGCACAGGCGATGGTCAGGTTATCGCGCTGGATGATGGTGAATTTATCGATCTCCATTTCCAGTTGCTCACGTGAGCGACGTACCAGAATGCCTTGCTGCTCCAGCGGGCGAATCAGCTCCAGAATACCGCCGATGTCGTTGATGGTGGCACGGCGGATCTGCTCGGCCGACTCCATCACAATCTGCGTCCCGATGCCGTCGCGCGAGAACAACTCCTGCAGCAGCGCACCGTCTTCCTGATAGCTGATGAGATGGCTGCGGCGCACGCCACTGCGACAGGCTTTTACCGCGCCCCGTAAAAAACGCACGGTACCTGAAAGAAAATCACCGTCGCTTTCCATTTCATCGATACGTGCCTGCGCATCGTTAGGAAAGAGCTCCGAGACAATATTGCCTTCACGATCGATCACGCCTTGTTCAGAACAGAAGCCAATCATCTTTTCGGCCTTGAGCTTAATGGCGAGCTGGGTGGCAACCTCTTCAGACGTCAGGTTAAAGCTTTCACCCGTCACCGACACCGCCACCGGGCCAAGCAGCACAATGGCATCGTTATCCAACTGACGATGAATGGCCTCTTCATCAATACGACGAATGCGTCCACTGTGGCAGTAATCCACCCCGTCATCCACGCCGAGCGGTTGAGCAATAATGAAGTTACCGCTCACCACGTTAATGTGCGCGCCCTGCAAAGGTGTGTTGTTCAGGCTCATTGAGAGCCGGGCCGTGATATCCAGCTGCAGCCGGCCTGCGGCCTGTTTGACGAGTTCCAGCGACTGAGCATCGGTCACACGGGTATATTTGTGGTAAGCCGGTTCCAGCTGATGTGCCGCCAGGCTGGCATCAATCTGTGGGCGCGCGCCATACACCACGACCAGACGGATACCGAGGCTATGCAGCAAGCCGATATCATTGACAATACTGGAGAAATTCTCATGCTCAATGGCTTCACCGCCGAGCATGATGACGAATGTCTTATCCCGATGCGCATTGATATAGGGAACGGTGTGGCGAAAACCCTGAACCAGTTCGGTACTACGTTCCTTCACGGCTAACCCTCAGTGAATGTTTATTCGTATTTTGTGTATTTTTATGCCTTTAGCCATCGTTTTGCAAGCGCTAATCCTGACGATAATTTACGTTTTTTTTGGTGCCAAAGCCGCTAACAGCCTGCATTATTTGGGGTTTCCGGGGTGACATTGCCTGCAGGATTGGATAAAGTTTTCGCCGCCATTTTATTTGGCTGCCGTTTTTTTAAACACTATATAACAGCTGGAGTGGCATGTCGGAAGGTAATCCCCTGGTTTCACGTAGACGATTATTAAAAGGTACAGGGGCGCTGTTACTGCTCAGCGTCAGCGGTGTGAGTATGGCCGCGACCAGCCATATTTTAGCGGTCCGCATCTGGCCCTCTTCCACTTACTCGCGTATGACGCTGGAGTCTAACGTCGCGCTTAAGTACAAGCAGTTTGCCCTGACGAACCCTGACCGCCTGGTCATTGATATCGATGGCTTGCATCTTAACTCAGTCCTTAAGGGCGTGAATCAGCACGTGCGTGTTGACGATCCTTTTATTAAAAGCGCCAGAGTGGGGCAGTTTGATGCCAATACCGTGCGCGTCGTACTGGAACTGAAACGCAACGTGTCCCCTAAAATCTTCAGCCTTGACCCGGTGTCCACGATCAAACACCGACTGGTGGTCGATCTCTATCCCAGCCAGGATAGCGTTGAAGATGATCCGCTTCTGGCATTACTTAAAGATTACAATCAGGGCGATCTGGAAAAAAATGAGGCCGTTCAGGCGCCTCTGCCCGGTAAAGCGGGACGCGATCGCCCGATCATCATCATGATCGATCCCGGGCATGGCGGTGAAGATCCCGGTGCCCACGGTAAACATAAAACACGTGAAAAGGATATCGTGCTGAAGATTGGCCGTCGGCTGAAAACCTTGATCGAAAAAGAGCACAACATGAAGGCTTACATGACCCGCAACGAGGATGTGTTTATTCCCCTGCGGGTGCGGGTTGCTAAAGCACGCAAGCAACGTGCCGACCTGTTTGTCTCAATTCATGCCGATGCGTTCACCAGCCGGGCCGCGCGCGGTTCTTCCGTGTTTGCGCTGTCGACCAGCGGCGCGACCTCTGCGGCGGCGCGTTTCCTGGCGCAAACCCAGAACGAAGCCGATCAGATTGGCGGCGTCAGCATGAGTGGAGATCGCTATCTGGATCACACCATGTTTGATATGGTGCAGCGCCAGACGATCCATGACAGCCTGAAGTTTGGTAAAGAAGTGCTGCACCGCATGGGGCGCATCAATCACCTGCACAAACGCACCGTGGATCAGGCCGGTTTTGCCGTGCTTAAGGCACCAGATATTCCCTCTATTCTGGTGGAGACGGCCTTTATCAGTAATGTTGAAGAAGAGCGTAAGTTGCGCACCACGCGCTATCAGCATCAGGTGGCAGAGGCGATCCTGGAAGGAATCAAAGCCTATTTTAAAAGCGGTGTCGCACTGGCTCATCGCTGAGTAACCCTCAGGAAAACGGCCGCTGGCGCATTTTCCTGGCCTGCTGAGACACCAGGACCGGAAAGCGATCCCACGCGGCTTCAGGATCAGGCCGCGCAGGTTGGCCTGCTGTTCAGAGGCCGCCGGGTGCTCAGCGCCCCTTTGCCAGATAACGGGCCATTTCGTCTTCCGGCACCATTCCGCCGCCCGTTGCCCAGACCAGATGTGTCGCCTGACCTAACTGCGCCGCGGTAAAACCGTGCATTTGCAGGTAAGCTGTGGCACTGCAGACGCGCTGGGGGCCAGCCATACCGGCGAGGGCCGAGGGCTCCAGCCGCAGGTCTTCTTCCTGCGCCAGCCAACTCAGCATGTCGTACAGGCTTTGATCGTCAAGCGTATAGAGCCCGTCCAGCAGGCGCTGCATGGATCGGCCAACGAAGCCGGAAGCGCGTCCGACCGCCAGTCCATCGGCTGCCGTGATATTGTCGATGCCGATGTCCTGTACCGAAATACCCTCGTGCAAACCCGTGCAGATGCCCAGCAACATGCAGGGAGAGTGGGTGGGTTCGGCGAACAGGCAGTGAACGTGTTCACCAAAAGCCAGCTTCAGACCAAAGGCGACGCCGCCGGGCCCACCGCCCACGCCGCAGGGTAAATACACAAATAACGGATGATGGCGGTCAACTACGCGGCCCTGCTGTTCAAACTGAGCCTTCAGGCGCTGCCCGGCAACGGCATAACCTAAAAACAGGGTGCGGGAGTTTTCATCGTCGATAAAGAAACAGTCCGGGTCGGACTCTGCCGCTTTACGTCCTTGCTCTACCGCTACGCCATAATCCTGTTGATACTCAATTACCGTGACGCCGTGACTGCGTAGTTTGGCTTTCTTCCATTCGCGGGCGTCCGCCGACATATGCACGGTAACTTTAAAGCCAAGACGGGCGCTGATGATGCCAATCGACAGGCCAAGATTACCGGTTGAGCCCACGGCAATACTGTACCGGTTAAAAAATTGCCTGAACGAAGGCGAGAGTAGCCTGCTGTAATCCTCTTCCCGGGTCAGTAAACCTGCATCCAGTGCCAGTTTCTCGGCATGGGTCAGCACTTCATAAATCCCACCACGCGCTTTGATTGAGCCAGAAATTGGCAGGTGGCTGTCTTTCTTCAACAGCAGCGTACCCGCAATGTGTTGTCCGTATTCCCTTTGTAGCCGCGCCTGCATCGCCGGTATGGCTACGAGCTCCGACTCAATAATTCCTCCCGTGGCGGCCGTTTCAGGAAAGGCCTGTGCCAGAAAAGGTGCAAACCGGTTCAGGCGTGCATGCGCCTCTTCAACATCCTGGGCCGTCAGGCCAACATGGGGTAAGGCTTCTGCGACGGTGGTCGTGGCGGGATTAAACCAGGTGGTTTCATTGAGCGCAATTAAATCCGCGACCTGCGGAAACTGAGTGGTCAGTGCAGCAATATTGTGGTTATTCATAGCAGACCTTGTGATGTCCGAATGAATCATCAAAACAGAAATATAGCGGCAAGAGCAATAGCTGCGGCTTGAACAGGGTTCTGTCTGAGTGGCAAACGCGAGAACAGCTTAAAAAGAGGAAGAGAAGGAGAGGTGACTACACTGGCGGTTGAGCGAATTTCAGAAACAAAAAAACACCCTTTCAGGTGTTTAAAGTGGTTGCGGGGGCCGGATTTGAACCGACGACCTTCGGGTTATGAGCCCGACGAGCTACCAGGCTGCTCCACCCCGCGTCCGTGGATGCGCACTATACTCCGCACGATGATTGTTGCAACCCCTTTTTGCCCTAAAAGGCTAAATTTGCTGTTAATTGATGAAGGATTCCTCCATTTGGTGATTTATTGCGCCGATATCCGTTATGACGAAACAGGATGGATTTCATTCTGATGACGGCTTTGCTATCGTCGCGTGGCGAACAGTTATAAAAAGAGATGAAGATGAAAGGACGTTGGGCGAAGTACGCACTTACTGGCGCATTTTTAGCGCTGCTGGCTGGCTGTAGCGGTAAGCCAACCGATCGGGGTCAGCAATATAAAGACGGCAAACTGGATCAGCCCCTTGCGCTGGTCAATCAACCTAATGCTAAAGGCCGCCCGGTTAACGGCCGGGACTTTGGTGAACAGGTCCGGCAGATTCAGTCTGCCTCCTCTGGCCTGTTTCTCCGCAACAACAGTACTTACAGTGCGGTAGAAAACTGGCTGATAGCCGGCGGCGACACGCGCCAGCTGCGCCAGTTTGGTCTGGACGCGTTTCAGATGGAAGGCACAGACAACTACGGCAACGTGCAGTTCACCGGGTACTACACGCCAGTCGTTGAGGCACGTTACACCCGTCAGGGTGAGTTCCAGTATCCCATTTACCGGATGCCGCCACGTAAGCGCGGACAAAAGCTGCCAAGCCGTGCTTCTATATATAGTGGTGGGTTGGACGATCGCTATGTGATTGCCTGGAGTAATTCACTCATCGATAACTTTATTATGGACGTACAGGGGAGCGGCTACGTTGATTTTGGCGACGGGCGTCCAATGCGCTTTTTTGGTTATGGCGGAAAAAACGGCTGGGGCTATCATAGCATCGGTAAAGAGCTGATCGATCGTGGCGAAGTGAAGCGAGAAGACATGTCCATGCAGGCGATTCGCCAGTGGGCTGACGAGCATTCTCCGCAGGAAGTGCGTGCGCTGTTAGAAACCAACCCTTCATTTGTGTTTTTCAAACCTGAAGACTATGTGCCGGTGCGCGGTGCCAGCGCTGTACCGCTGGTGGCGAAAGCTTCTGTGGCATCAGACCGCTCACTGATTCCTGCCGGAACGGTGTTGCTGGCAGAAGTGCCGCAGTTAAATGAAAAAGGGAAATTTAACGGTAAATATGAGATGCGAATGATGGTGGCGCTGGATGTTGGCGGTGCCATCAAAGGCCAGCACTTCGACATTTATCAGGGCGTGGGCCCGGATGCCGCTCATCTTGCCGGTTTCTATAACCATTATGGACGCGTATGGGTGCTTAAATCTGCCCCTGGCGCCGGTCAGCCGCTGTTCAGCAATGCGCAGGGCGGCAACAACGGCACCCTGTTGTTGGGTGCTAACTAATTTTTGATGTGGCGGGCGTTCTGGCCCGCACTCTGTAACAGGTTTGACTATGAAAGTGTTAAACGATGCCTGGCACCAGCGCTTTGGTGGCACGGCACGTCTTTATGGCCAGCAGGCTCTGCAGCGGTTTGCGGATGCGCATTTCTGCGTCATTGGGATTGGTGGCGTAGGTTCCTGGGCTGCAGAGGCATTGGTACGCACCGGTATCGGCAGGATTACCCTGATCGATATGGACGATGTCTGCATCACCAATACCAATCGTCAGATACATGCGATCCATGGCAACGTGGGTAAAGCCAAGACGGAAGTCATGGCGGATCGCCTGCGCGCCATTAATCCTGATTGTGAAGTGGTGTGCATTGATGATTTTATTACGCCGGAAAACACGGCGACCCTGCTGACGGGCGATATCGATTACGTGATTGATGCCATTGATAGCGTGCGGCCCAAAGCCGCGCTAATTGCCTGGTGTCGGCGCAACAAGATCCCGCTGGTCACTACCGGTGGCGCAGGCGGCCAGATCGATCCGACACAAATTCAGGTCACCGATTTAGCCAAAACGATCCAGGATCCGCTTGCGGCCAAACTGCGCGAGCGCCTTAAACAGTTTGGTGTCGTGAAGAACAGCAAAGGCAAGCTGGGCATTGACTGCGTATTTTCTACTGAGGCGCTGGTTTATCCGCAGGCGGATGGCACGGTTTGCGCCTCACGCAGTACGGCAGAAGGGCCGAAAAGAATGGACTGCGAATCCGGGTTTGGCGCGGCAACGATGGTGACGGCCACCTTCGGCTTTGTTGCGGTATCCCATGCCCTGAAGAAGTTTCTGGCGCGCGCGGCGCGCCAGGCTTAACCCTGATACCGTTGGGCACTCTGCCGCACGGCGTCAGCCAGCGCTTTCAGGCCACTGCTGCGTGATGCGCTAAGCTGAGCGCGCAGGCCCAGCGCCTCAAACAGATCGAGCGGATCGGACGCCAGCAACTGAGCTGGCGTCTTGCCTTCAACGGCGGTTAGCAACACGGCCAGCAGACCGCGCACGATACGACCTTCGCTGTCTCCATAGA
The DNA here is from genome assembly GCF_059801205.1 of Pantoea sp. Ae19-2. Taxonomy (NCBI): domain Bacteria; kingdom Pseudomonadati; phylum Pseudomonadota; class Gammaproteobacteria; order Enterobacterales; family Erwiniaceae; genus Pantoea; species Pantoea sp. Ae19-2. The sequence continues at coordinate 274,364 of NZ_JBCHWE010000001.1, forward strand.
AGTGCAGGGTACCCTTCTCTCCCAGTTGACTGCCGAACCAGACGCGGTTTTCGCAGCCGCTCAGTTCGATATCCGCTGTTTTTAACGCGTCAGGCAACCCGGGTAACTGCCGTCCCAGTAAAATCAGCTGCCGGTAGCGATCTTCCCACTGATGAAAGCGGGAGAAGGTAGCCTGTAAATCAGCCGTGGTGATTTCAGCGCCGAATGGGTGAGGCGCTAACAGCGGTGTGTTCATTATTAAAACTCCGATAACAGATCGATGGCGCTGCGCATGGCGCGCAGCAGGGCATCGACATCCTGAAGATTATTATAAGGTGCAAACGAAACGCGCAGCGTGCCGTCAACGCCCAATGCCGCCATCAATGGCTGAGCGCAATGCTGACCCGCCCGCAGGGCGATACCGTGCTCGGCCAGAAGCGTCACGATGTCGCTGTGATGAATGCCTTGAATGTCGAAGGCCAGCAGGCTGGCACTGCCACAGCGGAAGCTACGAAAGCCGGGCAGTTCAGCCAGTTGCTCCTCGGCCAGGCTGGCAAGCTGCTGGCTCCACATCTCGGCTTTGCGCATATCCAACTGCTTCAGCCAGCCGAGCGCGGCGCTTAACCCGGTAACGCCAGCAACGTTGGGTGTGCCCGCCTCGAAACGCCAGGGAACGGGCTGCGGCGTAAAGCCGGTAAAATCGACCTGTGTCAGCATCTTTCCGCCGCCCTGTAAGGGAAGCATCTCTTCCAGCTGTTCCGCTTTTCCGTACAGCACGCCAATGCCCATTGGCCCGTAGAGCTTGTGGCCGGAAAAAGCATAAAAATCAATATCCAGCGCCTGCACATCCGGTGGGCAATGCACCACGCCCTGAGCGCCATCCACCATGACTTTTGCGCCTGCTGCGTGGGCCAGCGCAATGGCCTGCGCTAAATCGGGACAGCCGCCGGTCACGTTAGACATCTGCCCGACCGCCAGCAGCCGGGTCCGGTTGTTAATCAGCGCAGGCAGCAGTGAGATATCCGGCAGGCGATCGGCACCAATCGGCCATTTCACCACCCGCGCGCCGCTGGCCTGCGCAACCATCAGCCAGGGCACCAGATTCGCATGATGTTCTGCCTCACTGACAATTATCTCATCGCCAGGTTGTAAACGCGGCGCTAACCAGCCATGCGCCACCAGGTTTATCGCATCAGTGGTGCCGCGCGTCCATACGATCTGGCGATCGCTGGCGGCATTCAGCCAGTGTGCCACCATGCTACGCGCCTGTTCGTACTGCTCCGTTAACTGGCGGGCAGCAGCAAACTGGCTCCGGTGAACGGTGCCAGCGCTCAGGCTGTAGAATTGCTGCGTCGCGTCTATCACCGTCTGCGGTTTCAGCATGGTGGCGGCACTGTCAAGATAGACACCGGCATCGTTTAGCGCAGGAAACTGCTGACGAAATGAAGAAGGGTTGAAGGCGCTCATACGTGGCTCACAGGTTGTTAATTTTCAGGTCCAGGCTGAAAGATGGCTGTCTGTCTGGCAAAGCTGGAAAAGCGGGTTATGCTGAGTATTGCAAGGTATAAACTTAACCCGCATGGCGAGACGACCTACTTACAGTCGATCGCACTTGACCGTTTCTTTGGTCAGCGTAACGCGGGGGGTTTGGTGCAATCAATCTGCAAGGAGATAGAAGATGAAAAAACTCGCCGCAATGCTGGCCATTTGTACAATGGCCTTTACCCTGGCTGCCTGTTCAAGCAACTACGTGATGCATACCAATGATGGACGCACTATCGTCGCTGAAGGCAAACCAAAGGTCGATACTGACACCGGTATGATCAGCTATAAAGATGCGAATGGCAATGAGCAGCAGATTAACCGTTCAGATGTGAAAGAAATGGTTGAAATGAAGTAATCAGCCCATAAAAAAAGCACCGCAATTTGCGGTGCTACTCAATATCACAATGGACAGACAGGGTAAATCTACAGGAATTAAAAAAGCTTGATCTGTAAAGGTCAGACCAAAATTGCAAACACAACATCACGACCACAAGCCAAAAGCTTTCAGAAAATCTGCGAACTCACTCACAAATCTAAAAACTTTTCGTTCCGGCTCAGGAAGTAGCGCAACTATAGGTATTTGCTGGAGCTTCATCAACGGACAATTTATAATGTCTCGGATTATAAATTCTAATACGTAAAGCCTTTGTATTAGTTCGCGTATTTTTTGCCAGGCTGGCTATGGATAACCATGTCAAAACGTCTTCCTCCCCTTAATGCACTGCGGGTTTTCGATGCCGCAGCACGCCATTTAAGCTTTACCAAAGCGGCTGAAGAGCTGTTTGTCACCCAGGCTGCCGTCAGCCATCAGATCAAATCACTGGAAGATTTTCTGGGATTAAAGCTGTTCAGGCGGAGGAATCGTTCGCTTTTGCTCACGGAAGAGGGGCAAAGCTACTATCTGGACATTAAAGAAATCTTCTCTGCCCTGAATGAAGCCACGCGCAAGCTGCAGGCACGCAGTGCCAAAGGCGCGCTCACGGTCAGTTTACTGCCGAGTTTTGCCATTCAATGGCTCGTGCCGCGCCTCTCCAGCTTTAATCTGGCTTATCCGGGAATCGATGTCCGTATCCAGGCCGTTGACCGCGATGAGGAGAAACTGGCCGACGATGTGGACGTGGCGATTTTCTATGGTCGGGGCAACTGGCCTGGCTTACGGGTGGAAAAACTCTACGCAGAATACCTGCTGCCGGTCTGTTCTCCGGCGTTGATGACCGGGGAAAATCCGCTTAAAACCCCTATGGATCTTGCTCGCTTTACTCTGCTGCATGATGCGTCGCGTCGTGACTGGCAATCCTATATTCGTCAGCTCGGCGTTCAGCATATCAACGTTCAACAGGGCCCCATCTTCAGTCACAGCGCCATGGTGTTGCAGGCGGCGATTCATGGTCAGGGCGTGGCATTGGCCAATAACGTTATGGCGCAGAGCGAAATCGAAGCGGGGCGGTTGATTTGTCCGTTTAATGACGTTTTAGTGAGCAAAAATGCTTTTTATCTGGTTTGTCATGACAGCCAGGCAGAACTGGGTAAAATAGCCGCCTTTCGACAGTGGATCCTCGCTAAAGCGGCAACCGAACAAGAAAAATTCCGCTTTCGTTATGATCAGTAACTTTTTGATTTTTTTGCAGGGACCTGCAAACGCACCTTGAGGATAGATTGATGTCCAGACGTGCCATGTTTATTTTTGCGGCCATCAGCGGCTTTTTCCTGGTGGCATTTGGTGCTTTTGGTGCTCACGTGTTGAACAAAACGCTGGGAGCCACTGAAATGGCCTGGATTCACACCGGGCTGGAATATCAGGCTTACCATACGCTGGCTGTACTGGGGCTGGGTGCGGCAATGCTGTATCGCTGTAACATCTGGTTTTACTGGAGCAGTGCGTCTATGGCGCTGGGAACCGTATTATTTAGCGGCAGCCTCTATTCACTGGCGCTGTCGCATTTAACGTTTTTTGTATTTATCACGCCAGTCGGAGGCCTATTCTTCCTCGTCGGCTGGCTATTGATGTTGATTGGCGCACTGCGTCTTAAAACCAAGGCAGAACGCCATGAATAAAGTTTTACTGTATTGCCGCTCCGGCTTTGAAAAAGAGTGTGCGGCAGAGATTAGTGCGAAAGCAGCAGAGCGTAACGTCTACGGCTTTCCACGGGTAAAAGAAGATGCCGGTTATGTGCTGTTTGAATGCTATCAGCAGCCCGATGCGGAAAGGCTGATTCGGGAACTGCCATTTGAAACCCTGATTTTCGCCCGCCAGATGCTGGTTGTCGGCGAGCTGCTGCGTGACTTGCCCCAGGACGATCGTATTTCGCCGATCGTTGGCATGTTAAGCGGTGTGGTCGAGAAAGGCGGCGAGCTGCGTGTTGAGGTGCCTGACACCAATGAAGCAAAAGAGCTCACCAAATTCTGCCGCAAGTTTACCGTTCCCCTGCGTGCCAGCCTGCGTGAGAGCAAAATTCTGCTTAATTACGAGAGCCCAAAACGTCCGGTCGTGCACGTGTTCTTTATTGCTCCCGGTACCTGTTACGTGGGCTATTCGCTGCCAGAAAACAATTCCCCCTTTTATATGGGCATTCCGCGTCTTAAGTTTCCCTCTGATGCGCCAAGCCGTTCAACGCTTAAGCTGGAAGAGGCTTTCCACGTTTTTGTGCCCGCCGACGAGTGGGATGAGCGGTTAGCCAGCGGCATGTATGCGGTGGATCTGGGCGCCTGCCCTGGCGGCTGGACGTATCAGCTGGTACAGCGCAGCATGATGGTCTACGCCGTGGATAACGGCCCCATGGCACCGAGTCTGATGGATACCGGACAGGTCTTTCACGAACGCGAAGACGGTTTCCGCTTTCGCCCACCGCGCACCAATATCAGCTGGCTGGTCTGCGACATGGTGGAAAAACCGGCTCGCGTGGCCAATCTGATGGCGGACTGGCTGGTGAATGGCTGGTGTCGTGAGGCCATTTTCAACCTGAAGCTGCCCATGAAGAAGCGGTATGAAGAAGTCACGCAAAATCTGGCCATGATCGAGCAGCGCCTCACGGAAAATGGTATTAATGCGCAAATTCGCGCACGCCAGCTCTACCACGATCGTGAAGAAGTAACGGTGCATATTCGTCGTATCTGGGCCGCGGTCGGTGGCCGTCGCGACGAGCGCTAATCGAACCGATCGGGCGCGATGGCGCCCGATCGGTTGACGATGCTAGTCACCGCTGTAACGCAGTAAATTCAGATTTCCTTCCAGCACCAAATCCTGTTTCAGCCGGGCGACGTCGCGGCTTATAAACGCCATCTCTTGCCCTGTCTGCAGTTTATTGCGCCATTTGGTGGGGACCTGATCCAACTGTTGGTAAAGCGATTCCAGTGAGCCAAACTGCTGCAGCAGTTCCCGGGCGCTTTTGGGGCCGATGCCCGCGATACCCGGGATTTTACTGCTGCTGATGCCGCATAATCCCCAGTAGTCGGGCAGCACAGTGGGCGCAACGCCAAACTCCGTTTCAATAAACGGCAAATCCAGCCAGCGCTTCTGAAAATAATCGCGGATGCGAATGTCCGGTGCCAGTAGCTGACAGTAGCCTTTGTCGGTGGAAACGATAGTGGCCTGATGGCCCGCCCGCGCCATTTTTACCGCCAGCGTGGCCGCCAGATCGTCGGCTTCATCCTGTTCGGCAATCCAGCAGCTCACGCCCGCGGCCCGAAACGCCGCCTGCAAAGCGGGCATTTCAGCCTGAAAATCTTCCGGCATGGGCGGGCGACCGCTTTTATAGTCGGGCAGCAGCTGATGCCGCCATCCCTGATGGCGCGCTTCCCCGTCAAACACGGCCACAACGTGAGAAGGACGCGTGTGGCCGAGAAGCTGGCGCAATGCCGCCACGCAGCCGTCCAGACAGGGAGAGCCTTGAACGGCGTGAAGGCGGCGAATGAGATTGAGTGCATCAACAATAAGTAAGTGATGTGACATAAGGTACGGGCAGCCCGGCGGCTGCCTCCTGATTTACTTAATGATTTCGTAGCACGGGATATAGGCAGTACCTGGCAGTTTCATACGCTGCTGCGCCACAAAGCCCTGTAGCAGTTCATCCATGCGGTGCATGATGTCGGCATCACCGTGCAGTTTATAAGGGCCTTTTTCCCGGATCTCACGGATGCCCATCTCTTTAACGTTACCTGCCACAATGCCCGAGAACGCCCGGCGCAGGTCGGCTGCCAGTTTTTCCGGCGGCTGGTTAGTGTAGAGATTGAGATTGGCCATATTTTCATGCGTTGGCATAAAGGGCACCTGCAAATCCTGCGCGATGCGGATAGACCAGTTAAAGCTGTAGGCATCACCCGTTTCGCGGCGGTGTTCTTTCACCTGCGGCATCGCTTTTCTCATCAGGCGGGCCACCTCGGCGGCATCATCAATAATGATCTGATAATGCTTACGTGCCTGCTCCCCGAGCGTGCTGACAATAAAGTCATCCAGCACACGGAAATAGTCGGCGCTTTCTTTCGGCCCGGTCAGAATGAGCGGCAGAACCTGATGCTCATTTTGCGGATTCATCAGAATGCCCAGCAGGTAAAGAAACTCCTCTGCCGTCCCCACGCCGCCAGGGAAAATAATGATGCCATGTGCAATGCGTACAAAGGCTTCCAGACGTTTTTCGATGTCCGGCATGATGATCAGTTCGTTCACCAGCGGGTTAGGCGGTTCAGCCGCGATAATCGACGGCTCGGTTAAACCGATAAAGCGGCTGTCGCGGTAGCGTTGCTGTGCATGGCCTACCGCCGCCCCCTTCATGGGCGCTTCCATCACGCCCGGGCCACAGCCGGTACAAATATTCAGTTCACGCAGGCCCAACTGCGTACCGACGTTACGACAGTACTGGTATTCCACCGCGTTAATCGAGTGGCCGCCCCAACAGACAACGGTATTGGGATATTCGCCCACGTGTAATGCCCGGGCATTACGCAGAATAGAAAACACGGTGTTGGTAATCATGACCGAATCGTTGTCTTCTGCGCAGGGTAACCGGCCGGAACTGGCTAACTGGCCGTTAACAAACAGGATATCGCGCAGCACGGCAAACAGGTTAGCCTGCAGTGAACGAATAATATGGCCGTCAACAAAGGCCTCTTCGGGGGGATTGATCAGTTCAAGCTTGATACCGCGCTCGCGGCGCAGCACGTTAATATCGAAGTTCTCAAAGCGGGACAGGAGCTCGTGGCTGCTGTCAGTCTGGCTGCCAGAATTGAGCACGGCGAGCGAGCAGTTACGGAAAAGTTGATATAAATCGCTGCTGGCTGTGCGCTTCAGCATATCTACTTCCAGTTGGGAGAGCAGATCCATAGAGCCAAGAGGGCTGACATGTGTAATCAAATGAACTCCTTTGCACCCGCTGGGGTGATGGCTGACACTGCAAATGCAGTGACGAAAATCCCTGGTTGGCAATCCACTGTATGCCGCCTTGCCCAGAGTAGCCTTGTCGGCAGGGCTGACTCAAGTGGAACGCTATAGTTGACCGGCAGCCTGAGAAATACCTCGCAAACTACTGACGAACCAGACGAGAATGACCCGGCGTAAAGGGCACATTACTGCGCCATGGATTAATATCCAGTCCGCCCCGACGCGTATAGCGCGCGTAAACGGTGAGCTGTTCGGGCTGACAAAAACGCATCAGGTCATTGAAGATACGCTCAACGCACTGTTCATGAAACTCATTATGCTGACGAAATGAAATGATGTAGCGCAGCAGCGCTTCGCGATCGAGCCGTGGGCCCTTATAGCGAATCATCACCGAGCCCCAGTCAGGCTGATTCGTGATCAGACAGTTGGACTTCAGCAGGTGACTGACCAGCGTTTCTTCCACCTGTTCCTGACCGGCTGCGTTAATCAGATAATCGGCATTGAAGGCATAATCTTCAATTTCGATATCCTGCTCATCTATGCAGTAGCCTGCAAAGTGTCCCACAGGTTGACCTTCAATTTCATTTAACCGAAACAGCGCGACGCGCACCTCGCCTTCGGCACAGACACGCAGATCCTGCTCCAGCGTCTGGCGCACCTCGCCCCAGTCTGCGAACCGCGTCTGGTTAAAGCTGTTAAGATAGAGTTTGAAACTCTTGGACTCGATAAGATTACGACTGTGGGCGTCCAGCACCACTTCGCCAACCGCCACCTGTGGAACGCCTTTGCTGTTGAGCCAGGAGAGTTCATACAGCGTCCAAATATCGCCTCCCGTAAAAGGCAGGTTATCAGGATAAAGGCCGAGTGGTTCGCGGTTCATGCTGCGCGGAACGGCCTGTAATAAGCTGTTGTCGTAGCGATCGTGATAAGCTGTGGGCTTGCCAAGCGTCAGGTTGCTGAGCGCCGGATCCGGCTGATAAGAAGACATAACGGTTACCACTGAGGTCATCAAAGTGAGTAAGTGTAACCTATCAGAAGTGAGAATTTGAATGATGCAGCAAACGGCTGAAGCGTTAACTGATTTTACCACCCGATACTGTCTGCACTGGCAGCAGAATAATGGCCATGCACCGGCCAGTCGCGATCTTTATGGCGTTCCTTCACCCTGCCTGATTGAAAATCGTGGCGAGCGGGCGCTGTGGCAGCCGCAGCCCTTTAGCCTGCCGCCGTCTCTGGATGCCGTTGAGCGCGCGCTGGATATCCAGCTCCAGCCGCAGATTACTGCATTTTATACCCACCAGTTCGCGGGAGACATGCGCGCCACTCACGACCAAAACAGGCTAACGCTTCTGCAGGTCTGGAGCGAAGAGGACTTTGTCCGACTGCAGGAAAATCTGATTGGTCATTTAGTGATGCAGCGCCGGCTGAAGCAGGCGCCGACGCTGTTTATCGCGACAACGGATTCCGAAGAAAACATTATCTCGCTGTGTAACCTGAGCGGACATGTCATTCTGGAAACCCCAGGGCGCAAACATCGCCAGACGCTGGCACCTGATATCCCATCATTTCTTAATGATTTACAACCGCTTAGTGACTAGTTGCAGATATCCGCTATCGACGGTGTGAGAGATCTCTTACAAGCTCTGTGAGAGATCGCTCTATCCTTCACGCAGTGATCATTTCGGAAAGATGTAAAAATATTGTAAATCATTAACTTATTAGCTGCGCTGATGAGCGCTTTTCATAAGATATCGTTATAAGGCGTTTTACCACCTTGTGCTCTGAGTAATTTCTGACGAGAATATCACTCGCGGACAGGATGTCCTGGACAACAGGAGCCGTCAGGATGACGGTAGCCAGGAGGCCGGAGCGTAACGGAGTTTACGTCACAAGGAAGGCTTCAGGATGAAGCAGGACACTCTGGATTGAGTTAAAGGACACCTCCAGGACGGAGAATGAGAGCTCCTCAGAAGAGGTGGCGGGCCTGGATGCTAAGGATTTGTCAGGATGATGCGCGAATGGAATTCGCACGGGAAAAGTTGTCACGGATGAGCAGGGAGCACTAACGTAGCGGGAAAGCTGCAAACGAACCGGGAGCACTGTTTAATACAGTGCTCCCTTTTTTTATGCCTGCGGGTTATGCTTGCCGCCCATTTTTATCCGGTCAGAGGTGAAGCATGACGCTGGAACACTTAATTTTGCAACGACTCGAACAGGTCGAAGTGATAATGCGCGAGCACGATCTCTGGCAGTCTGTTGCGCCAGACGATCACGCGTTCACCAGCCAGCAACCTTTCTTCCTTGATACGCTTCAGCCGCTGGAATGGTTACAGTGGGTGCTGATACCGCGCGTTCAGGCCATCATTGGTGCCGGGCAGCCGTTGCCGAAGAACGTCGCGATCGCCCCCTATTTTGAAGTGGCGTTAACGCCCGGGCAGCCCGGTCGTGCCCTGCTGGTGTTGACGTTAAAGCAGCTGGATGCCCTTCTGGAGGATGAGTCTGCCTGATGTTAGAGATCATTTATCAGGATGCGTGGCTGGTGGCGGTGAACAAACCCGCCGGTTGGCTGGTCCACCGTAGCTGGCTTGATCGCCATGAAACGCAGTTTGTCATGCAGACGGTACGCGACCAGATAGGCCAGCATGTTTTCACGGCGCACCGGCTTGATCGCCCCACATCGGGCGTTCTGCTAATGGGCCTGTCCAGTGAGGTGGGCCGCCTGCTTTCCCAGCAGTTTGAGCATCATCAGATGGAGAAGACCTATCATGCCGTGGTGCGCGGCTGGCTGGAAGGCCGCGATCGGCTGGATTATCCGCTTGTCGAAGAACTGGATAAAATTGCCGACAAATTTGTCAGCGACCCCCGCGCGCCTCAGCCTGCGGTGACCGATTACGCCTCACTGGCCACCGTAGAAATGCCGGTCGCAGTGAGTCGTTATCCCACTGCGCGTTACAGCCTGATTGAGCTCAAACCCAAAACCGGACGCAAGCATCAGCTGCGTCGGCATATGTCTCATCTTCGCCATCCCATTATCGGCGATTCGGCCCATGGCGATTTGCGTCAGAATCGGGGGGCGGCTGCACACTTTGGCGCAAATCGTTTAATGTTGCATGCCAGCAGCTTGTCGCTCAGCCACCCGGTGACGGGAGAACCCCTGGTTATTCGCGCCGGACTTGATCTTGTCTGGCAACGGGTGATGGATCAGTTTGGCTGGCAGGCCTGTATGCCGGATGTGCCACGGGTTGAGTTTATGGCTGGCTCAGGTCAGGATAGCGGGACGGAATAAAGGGGAAAAGAAATGGCGAAAATTGGTATTTTTGTAGGCACCGTTTATGGCAATGCATTACTGGTTGCAGAAGAAGCAGAACCGGCATTGCAGCAGCAGGGCCATGACGTGAAGATTTTTGAAGATCCTACGTTAGCCGAATGGCAAAACTATGCGGATGATGTCGCCTTAGTGATTACATCAACCACCGGTCAGGGCGATTTCCCGGATACTATTTCTGGCCTGTTCCATGACGTGCAGGACAAACTGGGCCACCAGCCAGGGCTGCGCTACGGCGTTATTGCTTTGGGCGACAGCAGCTACGAGAATTTCTGCGGTGCGGGTAAGCGCTTTGATGCCCTGTTACAGGAGCATCAGGCTAAACGGGTAGGTGAGGTTCTGCTGGTTGATGCCACGGAACATCCAGAACCTGAATCCGTCACCACGCCGTGGGTTGAGCAGTGGGGCAAGCAGCTCTGATAAGATCAAGGCTGCTACGCTGTTCCGCTGCCGTCCGGATTACACCGGCGGCAGCGGTGTTGCGACAACAGGATTCTGCGTACAGCGCGTTCCGTCATTGCCCTGCGCGCCCCCGTTTCTCAGGTTATCGGCGCGGGATTAAATACGGCCAGCTGATTACGAATTCCCCAGCGATCTGACCAGGTTTGCTTTCTGCCACTGGCAATGTCCAGTATCAATTCAAACAACCGCCAGCCAACCTGCTCAATGGTTTCCTCGCCTGTTGCAATCGTGCCAGCATTGATGTCCATCAGGTCATGCCAGCGCTCGGCCAGCGCGTTACGGGTAGCCATTTTTATTACCGGGATTGCCGCCAGGCCATACGGGGTTCCTCTGCCGGTGGTAAAGACCTGCAGGGTGATGCCAGAGGCGAGCTGCTGCGTGCCGCACACAAAATCGCTGGCGGGCGTCGCGGCAAAAATCAGTCCACGTCGTGTCGGACGTTGTCCGGGCGACAGAACCTCCACAATCGGGCTTCGGCCTGATTTGGCAATGGAACCCAGGGCTTTTTCCACCACGTTTGCCAGCCCACCTTTCTTGTTGCCCGGTGAGGGATTGGCGCTGCGATCGGTTTTGCCTTGATCAAGGTAGCGGTCATACCATGCCATCTCTTCAATCAGCCGCTGACCCACTTCCTGATTGATCACGCGCGGTGTCAGTAAGTGAATGGCATCGCGCACCTCGGTGACCTCAGAGAACATAACGGTCGCGCCGCTGCGCACCAGCAGGTCGGAAGCAAAGCCCACCGCGGGATTCGCCGTCACGCCAGAAAAAGCATCACTGCCGCCGCACTGCATGCCCACGACCAGTTCCGAGGCAGGGCAGGTTTCACGCTGGCGCTGGTTAAGCCGTTTCAGATGCCGCTCTGCGACCTGGAGGATCTCATCCACCATGGCGCCAAAGCCCACCAGCTTCTCATCCTGCAAACGCACAATATCCTCCTCATCCAGCGAGATGGGCTGCACGTCGGGCGTACCGGTCAACAAGCGCTCAGGTTGTAGTTTTTCACAACCCAGACTGACTACCATGATCTCCCCGCCAAAATTCGCGTTAAGGGCCAGGTTGTGGACGGAACGCATAGGAATAACCGCCGCAGGCGCGTTGATTGCCACGCCGCAGCCGTAGAGATGATTTAGCGCAACCACGCCGTCCACATTGGGATAACGGGGCAGCAAATCACGCTCTATCATTTGCACCACATAATCCACCACGCCCGCCACGCAGTGAACGCTGGTGGTAATGCCCAACAGGTTACGGGTGCCCACGCTGCCGTCAGCGTTGCGATAGCCCTCGAAGGTATAACCTTCAAGCGGGGGTAAGTCAGGTGGCACGTTATTCGCCAGGGGCAAACTCTGCAAATCCGGTGCGTCCGGAAGCGCAATGAGTGACTCATCGATCCAACTGCCTTGGGCAATATCACGAACGGCAAGGCCAATAATTTCACCATAGCGCAACACAGGCTGACCCTGAGGAATGGCAACCAACGCCACCTTATGCCCCTGCGGTACATGTTCGGTTAGTGTTAATCCATCTTTAAACGTGGTACCCGCAGTCAGCCCCTGGCTGTTTACCACAATCGCAACGTTATCGTTTTCGTGAACTTTAATGTAAAGCGGCTGCTCTTTTGAAATGGGGTTCATCGCTCACCTTCCAGTGCGTAGCGCCTTGCTGGTACGGCGCATTCATTATGAGACGTCAGGTGTCACAGGTTCGGTATTTGCCACCGTCAGTATAAGAAGGTGTTACCGCCTGCACATTGTGCAATTGACCTATATTCGGCTGAGAGATGGCGCGGTTTTATTATCTTTTTACTAAATCAAGTGAAGATTCTCACAAAGCCGCTTATCAACGCCTGTTTGGGCGTGCTTTTTGTGACTTTTTACAAATAACGTGAAACGTCCCGCAGCAGTTTATGCATTAGCCCAAAAAATCATCGTTCATTCACCTTATTCCAGGGTGATGTTCCAATGCCTCACCCAAACCCGCTTCCTATACTGATTTCCGTTTTCCCGATCAGGTTATTCGTCACGACGCATTATCGGTTTGCCATTAAAAAAAATCGCCGTGTTTAACCTACATCTCTCTGATACCCAACGCGATGTGTATGCAGTCAGAGCGAATGTAGCTTTCGCTATATTTCAGGAGTGCATCATGAGTAGTTATCACCAGACAACGGAGGCGGTACAAAAACGGACGAACGCGCGTTACTGGATAGTGGTCATGCTGTTTATTGTGACCTCATTCAACTACGGTGACCGCGCCACGTTGTCTATCGCGGGTTCGGCCATGGCAAAAGAAATTGGCCTCGATCCCGTGGGGATGGGGTTTATCTTCTCTGCTTTTTCATGGGCCTATGTCATTGGGCAAATCCCCGGTGGCTGGCTGTTGGATCGCTTTGGTTCTAAGCGCGTCTATTTCTGGAGTATCTTTCTTTGGTCGTTGTTTACCCTGCTGCAGGGGTTCGTGGACGTGTTCAGCGGCTACACCATCGTCATGGCGCTGTTTATGCTGCGCTTTATGGTCGGGCTGGCGGAAGCCCCTTCATTCCCGGGTAACAGCCGTATTGTGGCAGCCTGGTTTCCGGCTCAGGAGCGCGGCACTGCCGTGGCGATTTTCAACTCCGCACAATACTTCGCGACGGTAATTTTCGCGCCCATCATGGGCTGGTTGACCTCCGCGGTGGGCTGGGCGCACGTGTTCTGGTTTATGGGAGGGCTGGGCATTATTTTGAGCTTTATCTGGCTCAAAGTGATTTACGATCCCTGCGATCATCCCGGCGTGAACAAAGCGGAGCTGGACTACATGGCGGAGGGCGGCGCCCTGATCAATATGGATCAGAAAAGCGAGAAGCAAAAAGTCAGCTTCAGTGATAAGTGGTTCCAGATCAAGCAACTGCTGCAGTCGCGCATGATGATCGGTGTCTACATTGGCCAGTACTGCATCAACGCTCTGACCTACTTCTTTATCACCTGGTTTCCGGTTTATCTGGTGCAGGCAAGGGGCATGTCGATCCTTAAAGCGGGCTTTGTCGCCTCGGTGCCTGCGCTGTGCGGCTTTATCGGTGGCGTGCTCGGCGGGGTGATCTCTGACTGGCTGATGCGCAAAACCGGCTCACTCAATATCGCCCGTAAAACCCCGATTGTGCTCGGCATGTTGCTCTCGACGTCCATGGTGGTCTGTAACTATGTCGAGACGGACTGGGTCGTGGTGCTGTTCATGGCAACCGCCTTCTTTGGTAAAGGGATTGGCGCGCTGGGATGGGCAGTGATGGCGGACACCGCACCGAAAGAGATTAGCGGCCTGAGCGGCGGTCTGTTCAATATGTTCGGTAATGCATCCGGCATTATTACCCCTATCGCGATCGGCTACATCATTGCCTCTACCGGTTCTTATAACGGCGCGCTGGTTTATGTCGGTATCCACGCGTTCGTTGCCGTACTCAGCTACCTGGTGCTGGTGGATAACATCAAGCGCATTGAGCTGAAAACACGCTAAGGAGCCTGCATGAATACGCAATCGACGCCCGTTATTACGACTATGCAGGTGGTCCCTGTGGCTGGCTACGACAGTATGCTGCTCAACATTGGCGGGGCACACAATGCCCGCTTCACGCGCAATATCGTGATCCTGACCGACAGTGCAGGACACACCGGGCTGGGTGAAGCACCGGGGGGAGAAACCCTCTATCAGACCTTAGTCGAGGTCGCGCCGCAGGTGATCGGTCAGCAGGTCGCCCGTATGAACCGGCTGGTGCAGAAGATTCATCAGGGGAATCAGTCCGCCGATTTCGAGACTTTTGGCAAAGGGGCCTGGACCTTTGAGCTGCGCGTCAACGCGGTCGCGGCACTGGAAGCCGCACTGCTGGACCTTCTGGGACAATGCCTGGGCGTGCCGGTCGCCGAACTGCTTGGACCGGGTAAGCAGCGCGATGAGGTGACGGTTTTAGGCTACCTGTTCTACTTAGGCGATCGCCGTAAAACCGATTTGCCTTATCTGACGGGTGAGAAGGCGCAGCATGACTGGTATCACCTGCGCCATCAGGAAGCGCTGAATAGCGAGTCGGTTGTCCGGCTGGCCGAGGCGGCGCAGGATAAATACGGTTTCAAAGATTTCAAACTCAAGGGCGGAGTGCTGCCGGGCGAACAGGAGATCGCCACCGCGCAGGCGCTGAAAAAGCGCTTCCCCGAGGCGCGCATCACCGTCGATCCTAACGGCGCGTGGTGGCTGGACGAGGCGATCGGATTCTGTAAGGGCATGCAGGATGTCCTGACCTATGCAGAAGATCCCTGTGGCGCCGAGCAGGGTTATTCAGGGCGCGAGGTGATGGCCGAGTTTCGTCGTGCGACCGGATTACCGGTCGCCACCAACATGATCGCCACCAACTGGCGTGAAATGAACCATGCGCTGATGCTCAATGCTGTCGACATCCCACTGGCCGATCCGCACTTCTGGACGATGAGCGGCGCCGTTCGGGTCGCGCAACTGTGCGATGAATGGGGCTTAACGTGGGGGTGCCACTCGAATAACCACTTTGATATTTCTCTCGCGATGTTCACCCACGTCGGTGCCGCCGCGCCCGGTAATCCCACCGCCATAGATACGCACTGGATCTGGCAGGAGGGCGATCAACGCCTGACAAAAGAGCCGCTGCAGATCCGTCAGGGCAAAATCACGGTGCCAGATGCGCCTGGCCTGGGCATTGAACTGGATTGGGAACGACTCCGCCTGGCAAACGAACACTACAAATCACTGCCGGCGGGCGGACGTAATGACGCCACAGCCATGCAGTACTTGCTACCAGGCTGGACATTTGACCGTAAACGGCCGGCCTTTGGCCGGGCCTCTGCTTAAGGGATAACAGATGAATACCACACCAAAAATTACCGCCATGCAGGTCATCCCGGTTGCCGGCTATGACAGCATGTTACTGAACCTGAGCGGCGCACATTCGCCTTTTTTCACCCGCAATATCGTGATCATTGAAGACAACGCAGGCCATACCGGCGTAGGTGAAATCCCCGGTGGCGAAAAGATTCGTCAAACCCTGGAAGAGGCTGCCGCGCTGGTGGTGGGCAAAACGATTGGCGAATATAAAAACATCCTGAGCCGGGTTCGCGCCACTTTTGCCGATCGCGATGCCGCTGGGCGAGGTAATCAGACCTTTGATCTTCGCACCACCATTCACGTGGTCACCGGCATCGAAGCCTCACTGCTGGATCTGCTGGGGCAGCATCTGGGCGTCAATGTCGCCTCGCTATTGGGCGACGGACAGCAGCGCGACAAAGTCGAAATGCTGGGTTATCTGTTCTACGTTGGCGATCGCAACAAGACCTCGCTGGCCTACCAGCATCAGGACAACGATACCTGCGACTGGTATCGCCTGCGCCATCAGGAAGCGCTCACGCCGGATGCCGTGGTGCGGCTGGCCGAAGCGGCCTATGAAAAATACGGGTTCAACGATTTTAAACTTAAAGGCGGCGTGCTGAGCGGCAGTGATGAGGCAGAAGCGATTACTGCACTCGCGAAGCGCTTCCCCCAGGCGCGCGTCACTATCGATCCCAACGGTGCCTGGTCGCTTGACGAAGCCATTACGCTAGGTAAGCAGCTTAAAAACGTCCTCGCCTATGCAGAAGATCCCTGTGGCGCAGAGCAGGGCTATTCGGGGCGTGAAGTGATGGCCGAGTTCCGGCGCGCTACCGGTCTGCCGACGGCGACGAATATGATCGCCACTGACTGGCGTCAAATGGGCCACACGTTGTCATTACAGTCGGTGGATATCCCACTGGCCGATCCGCACTTCTGGACGATGCAGGGTTCCGTGCGCGTGGCGCAAATGTGCCACGCGTTTGGCCTGACGTGGGGTTCGCACTCCAACAACCATTTCGATATTTCACTGGCGATGTTCACCCATGTTGCCGCTGCCGCACCGGGCAAGATCACCGCTATTGATACCCACTGGATCTGGCAGGAAGGCAATCAACGACTGACGAAAACGCCTTTCCAGATTGAAGGCGGCATGGTCGCAGTGCCGCAGGCACCGGGCCTGGGCATTGAACTGGATATGGACCAGGTCATGCAGGCTAACGCGCTGTATCAAAAGCATGGCCTTGGCGCACGTGATGATGCTCAGGCCATGCAGTTCCTGATCCCACAGTGGACGTTTGATAACAAGCGTCCGTGCCTGGTGCGTTAACTTTTTTGGGCTTCCTTCAGGAAGCCCGTTCCACAGGAGTCAAATCATGAGTAATACAGCCTGGCCAAATGAATTCCGTCGCCGCCTGCTGGCAGGTGAAACCCTGATCGGCAGTTGGTGCGCCCTGGCAAGTCCTGTTTCGACCGAGGTGTTAGGGCTGGCCGGATTTGACTGGTTAGTTCTGGATGGCGAGCACGCACCGAACGATATCACCACGTTTGTTCCCCAGCTAATGGCGCTGAAGGGCAGCCGCAGCGCGCCGGTGGTGCGTCCACCCTGTAATGAACCGGTCATCATTAAGCGCCTGCTGGATATTGGTTTTAATAACATCCTTGTTCCCTTCGTCGAGAACGAAGACGAAGCCAGACGTGCAGTTGCCTCCACGCGCTATCCGCCTGCCGGAATTCGCGGCGTGTCGGTTTCCCATCGCAGCAACATGTACGGCACGGTGCCGAATTATAACGCCACCATCAACGACAACATTTCGGTGCTGGTCCAAATAGAAACCCAGCAGGCTGTCGACAACATTGACGCCATCGCCGCCGTTGACGGCGTGGACGGCATTTTTGTCGGGCCGGGCGATCTCTCTGCCGCACTCGGCTATCTCGGGCAGCCGGCCCATCCGGAGGTGTTAACGGTCATCAAACACATCTTTGAGCGGGCAAAAGCCGCCAACAAGCCCAGCGGCATTCTGGCACCGGTGGAAGCCGATGCCCGTCGCTATCTCGAATGGGGCGCAACCTTTGTTGCCGTTGGCAGCGATCTCGGTGTTTTCCGCAGTGCCACGCAGGCGTTGTGCGACAAATTTAAAAAGTAATCATCCAGGAGAAACGACATGAAAATTGGCTTTATTGGCCTGGGCATCATGGGCAAACCAATGAGTAAAAACCTGCTGAAAGCCGGTTATTCACTGGTGGTACGCGATCATAATGCAGAAAACGAAGCCGAGCTGGTGCAGCTGGGGGCGGCCACAGCGGCGAATGCCAAAGAACTGGCGCAACAGTGCGATGTGGTGATCACCATGGTGCCAAATTCCCCACAGGTGAAAGAGGTTTGCCTGGGCGAAAACGGCATTATCGATGGCGCGAAACCGGGCCTGATTGTGATCGATATGAGCTCCATTGCGCCGCTGGCGAGCCGTGAAGTCCACGATGCGCTGGCAGCAAAGCAGATTCACATGCTGGATGCGCCGGTGAGCGGCGGCGAGCCCAAAGCGATTGAGGGGACGTTATCCGTGATGGTGGGCGGCGATAAAGCCGTGTTTGACCAGTGCTACGACATCATGAAAGCCATGGCGGGATCGGTGGTTCATACCGGCGATATCGGCGCAGGTAACGTGACGAAGCTGGCAAATCAGGTCATTGTAGCGCTGAATATTGCCGCCATGTCTGAAGCCTTGTCGCTGGCGACCAAAGCGGGCGTCAGTCCGGAACTGGTGTATCAGGCGATTCGTGGCGGTCTGGCGGGCAGCACCGTGCTGGATGCCAAAGCGCCCATGGTGATGGACCGCAACTTTAAGCCGGGTTTCCGCATTGATTTACATATCAAGGATCTGGGTAACGCGCTGGATACCTCGCACAGCCTTGGTGCGCACCTGCCGCTGACGGCGGCCGTGATGGAAATGATGCAGGCGTTGCGTAATGACGGACAGGGGAGTGCCGACCACAGCGCGCTGGCCTGCTATTATGAAAAATTAGCAAAGGTTGAGATCTCTCGCTAATGCCTTGCCCGGCTTCTGTGGAGGCCGGGCCGATTTCACGCTCTGATCGTTAATTAATACCGCCTGGATTGCCTATGAAAATCGTAATCGCACCGGATTCATATAAAGAAAGTCTTTCTGCTCTGGAAGTGGCATCGGCAATCGAAGCGGGGTTCCGTGAGGTTTTTCCCGATGCCCATTATGTGAAAATACCGGTTGCTGATGGTGGTGAAGGCACGGTGGAAGCCATGGTGGCTGCGACCCAGGGAAAGCGGGTCAGGTTAAAGGTCACCGGTCCGCTGGGTGAACCCGTCGAGGCGTTTTACGGCCTGTCGGGTAATGAAGATACCGCCTATATCGAGATGGCGGCGGCCAGCGGCCTGGAGCTGGTACCGGCAGCGCAGCGGGATCCCCTTATCACCACCTCGTTTGGGACTGGGGAGCTAATTAAAAACGCGCTGGATAAAGGCGTCCGACACATCATTATCGGTATCGGTGGCAGCGCCACCAATGACGGTGGTGCTGGCATGATGCAGGCGCTGGGCGCTCGCTTGCTGGATAAACAGGGCGAGCAAATTGGTCGGGGAGGTGGCGCATTGCCTGACCTGGCAAGCATTGACGTTACCGGACTGGACCCGCGCATTCGGCAGTGCCGCGTTGAAGTGGCCTGCGATGTAACCAATACGCTGACGGGCGATCACGGTGCCTCTGCGGTGTTTGGCCCCCAGAAAGGCGCGACGCCGGAACGGGTTGAGCAACTGGATCGAGCCCTGACACATTACGCTGCGCTTATTCAGCGCGATTTGGGTATTGATGTGCTGCAGATCAGCGGTGGCGGCGCTGCCGGTGGCATGGGGGCTGCGCTGCACGCGTTTTGTCAGGCGGAATTACGCCGTGGGATTGAGATTGTGACGGAAGCGCTGGGCCTGGAGGAGCAGGTAAAAGATGCCGATCTGGTCATTACCGGCGAGGGGCGAATCGACAGCCAGAGCATCAAGGGCAAGGTGCCGATTGGTGTGGCAAAGGTCGCTAAGCGTTTTAATATTCCCGTGATAGGCATTGCCGGTAGCCTGACTGACGATGTCGGTGTGGTGCATCAGCATGGCCTGGATGCCGTATTTAGCGTGCTTTACCGTATTTGCTCACTGGATGAGGCGCTAAAAGGGGCAGAAAACAATGTCCGTCTCACCGCGCGCAATGTGGCTGCCACAATGAAAATCGCCGGGTTTCACTAAGCGTATTCACGGCCCTTCACCTGACAGGGCCGTTCGTTCTTCCGCAGTATGCCCGGCTAAGGCATGGAGAGGATGCGCCGTGCCTGTCTGGCGACGTTCTCCATTTCATCCTGAAGCTCCAGCAGTTCCGGCTCCAGCGCTTCGATATCGCTTGCCTGATGAAGCTCTTTCTCAAGCTTACGGCACAGTTGTTTCATCCGCGGAACGCCGCTGTAGCTGGCGCTGCCGTGAAGTTTATGAATGATCTCACGCAGGGAGGTCGCGTCGTTGTCGGCGATAAACTGCGCCATTTTACTGTGCACTTCCGGCAGGAATGCCAACAGCATTCGGAGTAAATCCCGCGCCAGATCCGGCTTATTCGCTGCCTGGCGTAATGCCAGCTTCCAGTCCAGCGTGGGTAAGATTGGGGGGATCTCGGGCGCCGTGGTGCTCGGGCTGGGCATATAGCGGGCCAGGACCTGAGCGAGCTTGTTTTCATCAATAGGCTTGGCCAGGTAGTCGTTCATGCCGGCCCGGATAAGATGTTCGCGTTCACCGTCAATAGCGTGGGCGGTAACGGCGACTATCGGGGTGGTTGCGTGGTTGGGCAGCGTGCGGATGATCTCGCTGGCCCGAATGCCATCAATATCGGGCATTTGTATATCCATTAAGATCACGTCCAGCACTTGCCTGTGGGCCACACGGATGGCCTGCTCCGCATTATTGCACAGTACGATGTGTTGAACCTGCTCTTCCAGCAGCGCCCCAATCAGCTTGAGGTTAGCGGGATTGTCGTCCACGGCCATCACGGTCAGCGGCAGACGCGGTGAGGCCGATAGTTCGCTGCTGTGACGGGCATGCAGCTCCAGCAGCATCGGCAACAGGCGCGTCTGCGAGACGGGTTTTGCGATGCAGCCATCAATGCCACGCACTTTCAGCTCATCGGCCAGTAACATCATCGGACTCGGCAGCGCCATAATGACCTGGTCGGCGCACTCCAAAAGCGTATGGATCAGCCTGTCCTCAAGCACCTGCGGCTGGCTGGCGTTGACCGGCATGGCCATTAACACAATGGGATAGCGCGACTGGCTCAGGCCCTCCAGGGTTAAACTGTGCTCAACCTGCAACGGCGTGGCACCTAAAATCTCTACCACCGCGCTGGCGACGTCGGGGTTCGCCTCCACATAGGCCATGCGCGTGTTCGACAGTGCATCCAGCACTCGAGGCATACTCGGTGCATTGGGATTGAGGTCCAGTTTAACGCGCACCCAAAAGGTGGAACCGTGGTTCTGACGGCTGACGAAGGTGATCTCCCCGTTCATTTCCCTTACCAGTTTTTGGGTAATGACCAGGCCCAGCCCCGATCCTCCGTGGCGGCGGGAAATACTGGCATCCGCCTGGCGAAAGGCCTGAAACAGCTGGGCCTGCTGCTCTTCAGAAATGCCAATCCCTGTGTCGCGAACCTGAATCTCCAGTTCAACATGCGTCGCCGTAATCGTGTGCTGTTCTACCCGTAAATTGATGGTCCCTTTTTCGGTAAATTTAATCGCGTTGCCCATCAGGTTGATCAGGATCTGCTGCAGGCGGAGCGCATCGCCAATCACGTTGTCCGGCACGCTGTTATCGCAGACCACGGTCAACTCCAGCCCCTTCTCATGGGCGGATGGGGCCAGCAAAACCAGGGTTTCATCCAGGGTGGCGCGCAACGGAAAGGGAATGGACTCCAGCATCAGCTTGCCGGCTTCCAGTCTGGAAAAATCAAGCACGTCATTAATGATGGACAGGAGATTGTTGGCCGAGCGCTCAATGGTCAGCATGTAGTCGCGCTGCGTGGTGCGCAGCGGCGTTTTCAACATCTGACGGGTAAAGCCCAGCACGCCATTAAGCGGCGTACGCAACTCATGCGACATATTTGCCAGAAATTCGGATTTGATACGGGCGGCTTCCTGCGCGCGCTTTTTGGCCAGATCCAGCTCGACGTTCTGAATCTCCAACTGCTCCAGCGTTTCCCGCAGGTCCCATGTGGCCTGATCGATATTGTGCTGCATCTCTTCGTGATAGGCGGTGAGCGACATCGCCATCGCGTTGATACCGTTTTTCAGGATACTCAATTCACCCAGCATATGGCCTTCAACCCGGCTGTCCAGTTGTCCACGGCGAATTCGGTCAACGGTGCTGACCATATTACGAATAGGGCCGGTGACGTCCCGCATCAGGCGGTAGGCAAACAGCATGGCAATACACAGGCAGAACAGCAGCATCAGGGTAGCAATAAAAACTTCCCGATATTGCTGTAAGCGCACGGATTGCAGATCCAGTTCTATCGCCACATAGCCCAACGGGTTACCTGCGGGTTTGGCATCCTGACCCGGCAGCTCATCCACGGCGTAACGTTCAGAGATAATCGGCTTGCGTAAGATCAGCAGGTTGCCACTGCCTTCAACGGACACATCCTCAGGCAGCGCGCGAATAGCCTGCTTGCTTTCCAGACTCAGGTTTTGGTGATTATTAGAGGTGACATAAAGCTGATTATTATCGTCGAAAACGGAGATGGCGCGCACGATCCCGGAATGGCGGCGATGCAGTAAACTGACCAGTTCACGCAGCGCGTCACGATTGTGCCATGTCATGCTGTATTCGGTAGAAACCGCCAGCGGTTCGATGATATTGGCCCCGGCATCGATGACCTGGCGCTGCAGCTCATTATAACGATGCACGACAAAAAATGAGCTGAGCAGTAACCCAACCATCAACGTTGGGGCCAAAATTAAAATCATCATTCGCGCCCGCAGGCTGTATTTGGTCATAATAGTCGCCTGCTGTCCGGCATGAACGTCCCTGTGCATATGCTGAACCTTGTGCACATCGAATCTTAAAGAGAAAGAACCACACTATGGCGCAATTTTACTCCGCAAAACAGCGCGTGACGACCCAACAACGGATCACCGTCACCATTGAAGACCTCGACCCGTTTGGTCAGGGCGTTGCCCGCTACAAGGGCAAAACCCTGTTTGTCTCGGGCGCGCTGCCCGGAGAGCAGGCCGAGGTCACCCTGCTGGAGGATAAACGCCAGTATGCCAGAGCGAAAGCCGTGCGCCTGCTTAACCACAGTCCTTCACGGGTTGCGCCGCGCTGTCCCCATTTTAGCCGCTGTGGCGGTTGTCAGCAGCAGCATGTCGACGAGGCGTTACAACAGCAAAGTAAATCACGTGCGCTGGCACGGATGTTGACCCAGGCAGCGAACCAGCCGGTGGCGGTTGATGAGATCATTGCCGGACCTGCCTGGGGCTACCGTCGCCGCGTCAGGCTTGGCCTGCAGTGGCAGAACAAAACACAGCAGTTGCTGATGGGGTTTCGCCAGGCGGCCACCAACGATCTCGTCGATATCCAGCAGTGCCCCATCATGGTGCCCCAGCTTGAAGCGCTGATTATTCCGCTGCGCAATTGTCTCACTATGCTTAATGCTGTCAAACGCTTAGGTCATGTTGAGCTGGTGCTGGCTGACAACGGCCCGGTGCTGTTATTGCGCCATCTCGATGCATTAAGTACCGATGATATTGCAAAACTGGAACGTTTTTCGCATCAGCACCAACTGATGCTGTTTCTGGATGATGGAAGCGAGACGCTGCGCGCATCTGGCGATCGGCAGCCGTTTTATCATTCTCACCAGCTTGAGCTAATCTTCAGTCCAAAGGATTTTATTCAGGTCAACGATACGGTGAATCAGCAGATGGTGGCGAAGGCCATTGCGTGGCTGGATTTGCAACCTGAAGATCGGGTGCTGGATCTGTTTTGCGGCATGGGAAACTTTACGCTTCCTGTAGGAAAATCGGTACAAAGTGCCGTGGGTGTGGAGGGCGTTGCAGCATTAGTGCAGCAGGCAGAGTATAATGCTGACGTGAATGCGCTAAAAAACGTCAAATTCTTCCAGCATAATCTGGAAGAAGATGTTTCGCGCCAGCCCTGGGCTATGCAGGGATTTAACAAGGTATTACTCGATCCGGCTCGCGCTGGGGCGGCAGGTGTCATGGCACATGTCGTCAAATTATCGCCAGAATGCGTGGTCTATGTTTCGTGTAATCCTGTGACACTCGCACGTGACAGTGAAACATTGCTGTCAGCGGGTTACCAATTGGAAAGGGTCGCGATGCTGGATATGTTTCCTCATACCCGTCATCTCGAATCCATGGTGCTGTTCAGAAAAAAAATATAAGTGTCCGGCAGGGGCGCTGTGCAGGAGAGGATATGGTTGCGGTCAGAAGTGCGCATTTAAATACGGAAGGGGAGTTTGCCCTTGACCAGTGGATCGCCAGTCTTGGCGTTGCTAACCCGCATTCCTGTGATCGCCTTGCTGAAACCTGGCGCTATTGTGAAGCGCAGACTCAGGGGCATCCTCACCAGTCGCTGCTGCTGTGGCGCGGCATCGAGATGGTGGAAATTCTCTCGATGCTCAGCATGGATATCGAAAGCCTGTGCGCCGCATTGATTTTCCCGCTCGCGAATGACGAAGTGGTCAGCGAAGAAGAGCTGGAAAAAACCGTCGGTCCGGGCATCGTTTCGCTGGTGCACGGGGTCCGCGATATGGACGCCATTCGTCAGCTGAAAGCCATTCATAACGATTCAATGGCTTCTGAGCAGGTGGATAATGTCCGCCGTATGCTGCTCGCCATGGTGGAAGATTTCCGCTGCGTGGTGCTGAAGTTGGCTGAGCGCATCATGAACCTGCGCGAAGTTAAAGACGCGCCGGAAGATGAACGCGTACTGGCGGCGAAAGAGAGCACCAATATTTATGCCCCGCTGGCGAACCGCCTGGGCATCGGTCAGCTTAAGTGGGAGCTGGAAGATTACTGCTTCCGCTACCTGCATCCCGACGAGTACAAGCGCATTGCTAAGCTGCTGCACGAGCGCCGCATCGACCGTGAGCAGTACATCGATAACTTTGTCGATAATCTGCGCAAAGAGATGGCAAAAGAGGGCGTGCGGGCCGAAGTGTACGGCCGTCCTAAACATATCTACAGCATCTGGCGCAAGATGCAGAAGAAGTCGCTGGCGTTTGATGAGCTATTTGATGTTCGCGCGGTGCGTATTGTTGCCGAGCGACTGCAGGACTGCTACGGCGCGCTGGGCACGGTGCACACGCTGTATCGCCACCTGCCCAACGAGTTCGACGACTATGTCGCCAACCCCAAACCTAACGGCTATCAGTCCATTCATACCGTGGTTCTGGGGCCCGAGGGCAAAACCGTCGAGATCCAGATCCGTACCCGCCAGATGCATGAGGACGCCGAGCTGGGCGTCGCCGCGCACTGGAAATACAAAGAAGGGCCGTCGTCCAGCCATGCGCGCGGCGCGGCAGGTCACGAAGAGCGCATTGCCTGGCTACGTAAGCTGATCTCATGGCAGGAAGAGATGGCGGATTCCGGCGAGCTGCTGGAAGAGGTGCGCAGCCAGGTATTTGACGACCGCGTCTATGTCTTTACGCCAAAAGGGGACGTGGTCGATTTGCCGGCAGGTTCTACCCCGCTGGATTTCGCTTACCACATTCACAGCGATATCGGTCACCGCTGCATCGGTGCCAAGATTGGTGGCCGCATTGTGCCCTTCACCTATCAGCTGCAGATGGGCGATCAGGTGGAAGTCATCACCCAAAAACAGCCGAATCCGAGTCGTGACTGGCTGAACCCTAACCTGGGGTTCATCACCACCAGCCGAGGCCGCGCCAAGATTCATAACTGGTTCCGCAAGCAGGATCGCGATAAAAACATTCTTGCCGGTCGTCAGATTCTGGATAACGAGCTGAATCAGATGGATATCAGCCTGCGTGAAGCCGAGAAACTGCTGCTGCCGCGCTATAACGTTACCTCGCTGGACGAGTTGCTGGCTGCCATCGGCGGGGGGGACATTCGCCTTCATCAGATGGTGAATTTCCTGCAGGCGAAGCTCAATAAGCCGACGGCGGAAGAGCAGGATCGTGAAGCTCTGCGCCAGCTCACACAAAAATCGCATGCGCCAACGTCACGCAAAGAGAGCGGCCGTGTGGTCGTGGAAGGCGTGGGCAACCTGATGCACCATATTGCACGCTGCTGTCAGCCGATTCCGGGTGACGACATCGTGGGTTTTATCACGCACGGACGGGGCATTTCGATTCACCGCGCCGATTGCGACCAGCTGTCTGAGCTGATTTCTACCGCGCCCGAGCGCATTGTTGATGCCGTATGGGGCGAAAGCTACTCCAGCGGCTATTCGCTGGTCGTAAGGGTGACGGCCAACGATCGTAGCGGGCTGTTACGCGATATCACCACCATCCTCGCGAATGAGAAGGTTAACGTCCTGGGCGTTTCAAGCCGCAGCGATACCAAAAAACAGCTCGCCACCATTGATATGGACATTGAGATTTATAACCATCAGGTCCTGGGGCGCGTGCTGTCTCGCCTGAATCAGGTGCCTGACATTATCGATGCCCGCCGCCTGCACTAATCGTCCGTTATCAGGCGCATGTCTTGACCGACGTGCGCCTGGCTGCTTTTATCACCGCTGTTATGCCAACTGAACACCTGAAGGATTTCCCTATGACGTCAATTGATCGCCTGCTGGGCATTATGAAAACCCTGCGCGATCCGCAGCAGGGTTGCCCGTGGGATCGCGAGCAGACCTTTGCCACTATCGCGCCTTACACGCTGGAAGAAACCTATGAAGTGCTGGACGCCATCCAGCGCGAGGACTTCGACGATCTGCGGGGGGAGCTGGGCGATTTGCTGTTTCAGGTGGTGTTTTATGCCCAGATGGCCCAGGAGCAGGGGCGTTTTAATTTTGATGATATCTGCCATGCAATAAGTGACAAGCTGGAACGCCGCCATCCACACATTTTTGCGGACGGCACGGCAGAGAACAGCGCAGACGTGTTAAAAAACTGGGAAGCGATTAAAAGCGCCGAACGGGCAGAAAAAGCGCAGCACTCCGCGCTGGACGATATTCCCAAAGCCCTGCCAGCCCTGATGCGCGCCCATAAAATTCAGAAACGATGCCACAACGTGGGCTTCGACTGGAGCACACTGGGGCCGGTGGTCGATAAGGTGCATGAAGAGATTGACGAAGTCATGCATGAAGCGCAGCAAAGCGTTATCGATCCCCAAAAACTGGAAGAAGAGATTGGCGATCTCCTGTTTGCGACCGTTAACCTCTCTCGTCATTTGGGCAGCAAGGCCGAAACGGCGCTGCAGAAAGCCAACGACAAGTTTGAGCGACGTTTCCGCGCGGTAGAAGCTATTATCAGCGCGCAGGGCCTGACAATGCCGGGGGCGACGCTGGAACAGATGGAGGCCGCCTGGCAGCAGGTGAAGGCAACGGAAAAAAGCTGATTATTCCTGCGCCGCGCATAAAGTGTGCGCTCGAGCTTACTCGATTCAGCCTGACGTCAGATTTGTGACGCAGGTCAAAATTTTGTTTACCGCTATCCGCTATGTTACCCGCAGCAATGCTTTGGGAGAGGGATGTGATTCATCAATTGTGGCTGATAGTGGTTTCCAGTATACTGTTTTCCCGTCCTGGTTATTCCACCGTCTTTAAACCTAAACTCTCAGGTTCAGCATGACAACGAATTATATTTTTGTGACCGGCGGGGTCGTATCCTCTCTGGGTAAAGGCATTGCCGCAGCCTCCCTCGCAGCCATTCTCGAAGCGCGTGGTCTGAATGTGACCATCATGAAACTGGATCCGTACATCAACGTCGATCCGGGTACCATGAGCCCTACTCAGCATGGTGAAGTGTTTGTCACCGATGATGGTGCCGAAACCGATCTGGATTTGGGTCACTACGAGCGCTTCATCCGCACTAAAATGTCGCGCCGCAACAACTTCACCACGGGCCGTATCTACTCAGAAGTCCTGCGCAAAGAGCGTCGCGGTGACTACCTTGGCGCCACTATTCAGGTCATCCCTCATATCACGAATGCGATCAAAGAGCGCATTCTTGAAGGCGGTGAAGGCCACGATGTGGTGCTGGTCGAAATCGGCGGTACGGTCGGTGATATCGAATCCCTGCCGTTCCTGGAAGCGATTCGTCAGATGGCGGTGGATGTGGGCCGCGAGCATACGATGTATATGCACCTGACGCTGGTGCCTTACATGGCCGCCGCAGGCGAGGTGAAAACCAAGCCGACGCAGCACTCGGTCAAAGAGCTGCTCTCCATCGGTATTCAGCCTGACGTGCTCATTTGCCGGTCCGATCGTGCGGTGCCAGCCAATGAGCGTGGCAAAATTGCCCTGTTCTGTAACGTGCCGGAAAAAGCCGTTATCTCGCTGAAAGACGTCGACTCAATTTATAAAATTCCTGGCATGTTGAAATCACAGGGCCTGGACGACTACATCTGTAAGCGTTTCAACCTGAACGCCCCGGAAGCCAATCTGGCCGAGTGGGAGCAGGTGATTTATGAAGAAGCCAATCCGGGCGGCGAAGTCACCATTGGCATGGTGGGCAAATATGTCGAGCTGCCGGATGCCTATAAATCCGTTATTGAAGCGCTGAAGCACGGCGGTCTGAAAAATCGTGTGACCGTAAACATCAAGCTGATCGACTCACAGGACGTTGAAACCCGTGGTGTCGAATTGCTGAAAGATTTGGATGCCATTCTGATCCCTGGCGGCTTTGGCTACCGTGGTGTAGAAGGCAAGCTGATGACGGCGAAATACGCGCGTGAAAACAACGTGCCTTATCTCGGCATCTGCCTCGGCATGCAGGTCGCACTGATGGAGTTCGCCCGTAACGTCGCCGGAATGGAAGGCGCTAACTCCACTGAATTTGTGCCAGACTGTAAGTATCCGGTGGTGGCACTGATCACCGAATGGCGTGACGAAGAAGGCAACGTGGAAGTGCGTACTGAACAGAGCGATCTGGGTGGCACCATGCGCCTGGGCAGCCAGCAGTGCCAGCTGAATCCGGAAAGTAAGGTTCGCCAGCTGTACGGTTCTGACACCATTGTTGAGCGCCATCGTCACCGCTATGAAGTGAACAACATGCTGCTGAAGCAAATTGAGGCAGCGGGTTTACGCGTGGCAGGTCGTTCAGGTGACGATCAGTTGGTTGAGATCATTGAGATCCCGAATCATCCATGGTTTATTGCTTGCCAGTTCCACCCTGAGTTCACATCGACGCCTCGCGATGGTCATCCGTTGTTTGCGGGTTTTGTGAAAGCAGCACATGAGCATCAGAAGCGTTTAGCGAAATAAGTTTAACGAACAACGCGCGAACTTTTCGCGCGTTGTTTGTCTTAGGATTGACTAACTTGTACTGAGGAAAATCGTAATGGCCAAAATCGTAAAAGTCATCGGTCGCGAAATTATCGACTCACGTGGCAACCCAACTGTTGAAGCAGAAGTTCACCTGGAAGGTGGTTTCGTTGGTCTGGCTGCGGCACCGTCAGGTGCATCTACCGGTTCTCGTGAAGCACTGGAACTGCGTGACGGTGACAAATCCCGTTTCCTGGGCAAAGGCGTAACCAAAGCCGTTGCTGCGGTTAACGGCCCGATTGCTGAAGCGGTAAAAGGCAAAGACGCGAAAGATCAGGCGAACATCGATAAAATCATGATCGACCTGGACGGTACTGAGAACAAATCTAACTTCGGTGCTAACGCCATTCTGGCTGTTTCCCTTGCATCAGCGAAAGCCGCAGCAGCCTCTAAAGGTCAGGCGCTGTATGAGCACATCGCTGAGCTGAACGGCACCCCGGGCAAATACTCTATGCCACTGCCAATGATGAACATCATCAACGGCGGCGAACATGCAGACAACAACGTCGACATTCAGGAATTCATGATTCAGCCGGTTGGCGCTTCAAACGTTAAAGAAGCGATCCGTATGGGTTCTGAAGTGTTCCACAACCTGGCAAAAGTGCTGAAAAGCAAAGGCATGAGCACGGCGGTGGGTGACGAAGGTGGCTATGCGCCAAACCTGGGTTCTAACGCCGAAGCGCTGGCCGTTATCGCTGAAGCGGTAAAAGCAGCCGGTTACGAGCTGGGTAAAGACATCACCCTGGCCATGGACTGTGCGGCTTCTGAATTCTACAAAGATGGCAAATACGTTCTGGCCGGTGAAGGCGGTAAAGCGTTTACCTCAGAAGAGTTCACCCACTTCCTGGAAGATCTGACTAAACAGTATCCGATCGTTTCTATCGAAGATGGCCTGGACGAGTCTGACTGGGATGGCTTCGCCTACCAGACCAAAGTGCTGGGCGACAAAATCCAGCTGGTGGGCGACGACCTGTTCGTAACCAACACCAAAATCCTGAAAGAAGGTATCGAGAAAGGCATCGCTAACTCTATCCTGATCAAATTCAACCAGATCGGTTCACTGACCGAAACCCTGGCTGCAATTAAAATGGCGAAAGATGCAGGCTATACCGCTGTGATCTCTCACCGCTCAGGCGAAACTGAAGATGCGACCATCGCTGACCTGGCGGTCGGTACAGCTGCGGGCCAGATCAAAACCGGTTCAATGAGCCGTTCTGACCGTGTTGCTAAGTACAACCAGCTGATCCGTATCGAAGAAGCGCTGGGTTCAAAAGCCCCCTTCAACGGTCTGAAAGAAGTTAAAGGTCAGTAAGTTTACTGCCGTCTGACTTCTGATCATAACCCGCCCACGTGGCGGGTTTTTTTATGCCCGGACCTTATTCGGCTTCCTCCATCTTTTTGCGCGACGTCTATGCTGTTTACATCCGTTCTTAATAAAACCCACCGACACTGAATAACGAGCAAGGTGCGCCGGGCTGACCCCGCACCTTACCGCTGGCCTGAAGCACGCGCTTCAGGTTCACATTTCTGACAGGCAGAAGGGGGAAACGCATGAGACTGGCTTCTTATAACGTGGAAAACCTGTTCGATCGCGCCAGAGCAATGAACCAAAACGAATGGCGTGAGGGCAAACCGACGCTGGAAAAATTCGCCCAACTGAATGCACTGCTGGGGCAGGTGGAATACAGCGATGCGACTAAGAAGCAAATGGTGGAATTGATGGAGGCGCTGGGGCTGCAAAAGTCAGATACCGGGCCCTTTGTTATCCTCCGGCGTAACCGGGGCAAGCTGTTGACCCGCCCCACAGACAACAGCGGAATAAAGATTATTGCCGCAGGACGCGCCGACTGGGTCGGTTCGCTGGAACTGCGGCGTGCGCCGGTAGATGAAATAGCTATGGGATTAACAGCGCAGGTCATGATTGACCTCAAGGCAGATATTTTGACCGTTGTTGAGGCAGAAAGCCGGCCCGCTTTACTGGAATTTAATAACGCCATGCTGCCTGCGCGCCAGGGAACGCCTTTTGACCACGTCATGGTGATTGACGGCAACGATGAGCGGGGCATTGATGTTGGCCTGATGACAGGAGCAGGCTGCGCAATCGACACCATTCGCAGCCACGTTGATGATAAGGATAAGCAGGGCGACCTGATTTTCTCGCGCGACTGTCCCGAATTTGCGATTCCGCTACCCGATGGACAAACCCTGCACGTGCTGGTTAACCATTTTAAAAGCAAAGGCTACGGTGCCAAAACGCTTTCCGACGCCCGCCGTAAACTGCAGGCCGAACGGGTGAAGGCAATTTATCAGCAACGAATTAAAGAGGGACAAACGCTGATTGCTATCACCGGAGACTTTAACGATACGCCGGACAGCGAGGCGCTGGCACCTCTGCTGAAAGAAACCGATCTGAAAGATATCTTCACCCATGAAAAATTTGATAACGGCGGCTATCCAGGAACCTGGGGCGGCTGCAGCGCCAGTAATAAAATTGACTACATTTTACTGTCCCCCGCGCTGTGGAAAAAAGTGGAAAAGGGCGGCGTGTGGCGCAAAGGGATGTGGCCAGGCGTGCGCCCGGTAAAATGGGAAACCTATCCCGAACTGAAAAAAGAGGTGAATGCCGCCTCGGATCATGCGGCAGTCTGGGTGGACCTGAAGATCTAGTCCGAGGTATAGACGGCACAGGTCGCGGCGCTGACCGCAGCCTGTGCAGCCACAGCATTACAGCGACTGAATGATGCGTTTCAGTAAACGAATGCGCGGTTCAATGCTATTCAGTTCCATATATTCAGACGGGCTATGAAAATTTGCGCCGATGGGGCCAAACCCATCCAGTGAGGGCGTGCCCACTGCGGCGGTATGGTTGGCATCTGAGCCCCCGCCTACAGCCTGCCAGCTAATCTCAATGTCTTCTGTTTGCCCGGCTTGCTCGACGATCTGCATTAGCGCTTCTGTTTTAGCATCTGGCGTCATGGCAGGCGTGTAAGCCTGCTGGGTAACCTGCGTCGTTACGCCGGGCTCCGTCTCAGAATGCGCAAGGGCTTTCATCGCCATGTTGACCCGCTCAAACTCAGCGTTAAGCTGAAAGCGCACGTCTACGATCATCTCTGCGTGGTCTGGCACAATATTTGCCGCGTCCCCGCCTGAGATCACGCCGGTGTTTACCGTTGTGCCCTGTGCGGGATCGGCCAGGTTCGCAACGGCAATGACGCTGTACGCCAGTGCGTTGATGGCTGAACGGCCTTTATCGGGATCGTTGCCCGAATGCGCAGCAACGCCGCTAAAATTCAGCCGATACCGCGCCATGCCTTTCCGTGATCTGCCCTTCATCAGCCAGTACGCGGGTTAATGATGCGCCAACATCCGTGCTTTGCAGACTCCCAATCATGGCCAGCCCGGTTGAGCCTGGAATCCCCATCAGAGGCCGCAGTAGCGGGGTAAGTAGCTTACGGGCTGCACGAAGTGCGCCGTAGTGCTCAAGCACGTTGATCATGCCTAATGCAAACATAACAGCAGGGATCAAGCCAAGTGCGAACAGGAACCCATCCATTGCCCCATAACCGCCTTTTCCCCGAAAGGCGCTTTGCGCGACATCCAGGGTGTCGGTTTGAAGACTGACACCGGATACCACTTTTCCGAATGCCCCGTTTAATGTGGTGAAGTCAAACACGCCATACCACTCTTTTCCGCCAGGCAGACCGGAGAAAAACACCATGGCAAACAGCAAGGACAGGTAAGCGCCCGGTCCGACCTTGAGCGGTTCGGATTGAGAAGAGTCAGTCATCGTTTATTTCCTTACATCTTTGGCGACAAAAGGCGATGCTAAAAGTGGGATGTAAGCGGAGGAATGATGACGATCAATTTGCAGGACAAAGAGCCAGCAACGGGCCAAATAGTGCTAAACAGCTCACAATAATCAGTGAAATTCGCCTCTGGATAAACGCAAAAATCCGGCTTGCCTTAGGCAGAGTCAGCCACGCCGCATCACCTGACATGATCTTAACCCGGAGTTCTGCGATAATCGCGTTTTGCTAAAACCACAGAGACCATTATGCAGTACCCGATTAACGAAATGTTCCAGACGCTGCAAGGCGAAGGTTATTACACCGGCGTGCCGGCTATTTTCATCCGCTTACAGGGATGTCCGGTAGGATGCAGCTGGTGTGACACCAAACACACCTGGGAAAAACAGGCGGATCGGGAAACATCATTAGGCGATATTCTGGTCAAAACGGTGGAAAGCGATGCCTGGGGCAACGCCGATACGGCGACGCTGCTCAGCAGCATCGCGCAACAGGGCTGGACGGCCCGGCATGTGGTGATCACTGGCGGCGAACCGGCCATTTACGATTTACGCCCGCTGACCGCATCGCTGGAGGCGGCAGGATTTCAATGCCAGATTGAAACCAGCGGAACCCATGAAATCCACTGTTCCGAACAAACCTGGGTTACCGTTTCACCCAAGGTAAATATGCGCGGCGGATACGACGTGCTGGCTCAGGCCCTGAGCCGTGCGGATGAAATCAAACATCCGGTTGCCCGGCAACGTGATGTGGAGGCGTTAGACGACCTGCTGGCTGGCATTCAGGACAGCAAAGCTCGAATCATTGCGCTGCAGCCAATTAGCCGCAAAGATGAGGCGACAAAACTTTGTATTGAGACCTGTATTGCGCGCAACTGGCGCCTGTCGATGCAGACACATAAATATCTGAACATCGCCTGATAAGACTCAGGCGGCCTCTCGCCGCCTGACCGTTATTGCTTCGCTTTCCAGGCCTCAAAAGCCTGTTTGATCTCCGCTTTGGCCGCGCTGGCGTCTTCGAATCCCTTCAGCTCCACGTTTTTACGCCCTTCCGGCAGCGCTTTATAGACGCGAAAGAACGCTTCCAGCCGCTGCTGTTCCAGCTTTGGCAGATCGGCGACCGTCTGAATCGCATCATAGGTCGGATCGACTTTGCTGGCCGGAACCGCCACGATTTTGTCATCCACTTCGCCACCGTCGATCATTTTCAGTACGCCAATCGGGCGCAGTTTAATTAATGTCCCGGGCGCAAGTGGGGCGCGGGTGTAGAAGATCACATCCAGCGGATCGTTATCGCCGCCCAGCGATTGCGTCAGCGAACCGTAGTTTGCCGGATAAGCGACCGGCATCGACTGAAAACGATCGGCAACGATAAAACCGGTTTTCGCATCGGTTTCATATTTGATGATTCCGCCTGCGGGAATTTCCGTCACGGCATAGAATTCGTCGGGCAGTGAATCGGGTTGTGGAAAGCTGAGGATGTTTTCCGCCTGAACGGCGGCAGAGGCGGTGATAAAAAAGAGACAAGCAAAAAGCGGTTTTACCAGGTTCATTGTTGATTCTCTTGATCTTTAATGAAGGAGAGAACAGCCTGGTGGGGAAAGATGACAGAAGGATGACGTCAGACAGAGGAGGAGAGTTCAGCTGATGTCGTGCAGGAGAGGCGGCAGCAGGCCGATCAACAGGTCAGTAAGCGGGTGACCGGCCCTGCGCTGCCGTACAGAGCAGATTAACCGCGATAGGTGCAGCCTGCAGTACAGGTTTCTTTGATCATCACCGCACTCAGCAGCGGCAGGCGAGGCTTCATGTGATCCCAAATCCATTTTGCCAGGACTTCGCTGGTGGGATTCTCCAGTCCGGGGATCTCATTAAGATAATAGTGATCGAGCCTGTCATAGAGGGGTTTAAACGCCGCTTTCAGCTCAGCAAAATCCATGACCCAGCCGGTATGCGCATCCACTTCACCGGTAATTTCCAGACGAACAAGGAATGAGTGACCGTGCAGACGGCCGCATTTGTGTCCTGCCGGCACATTGGGTAAATAGTGTGCGGCTTCGAACTGGAACTCTTTAAATAACGTGGTAGACATAATCGCTCTCAGGCATTAAAAACGGCTGAATTCTACCTGAAAGGGCAGTTTTTCGCATCTGCTAAGCGCCGTTAAACGACGATTAAGCCAGAATAGTAAAAGGATTCGCGCGCCTTTCCCAAAATGCGCTCAGCCATGACCCGGATCGTCAGCCGGAAGCCGCGCCACGATAGCTTCCGCTATGCCGTAATCCTCAATCAGCAGCCGTTGCTGCTCTGAACGTGACAGCGGCGTAAAGGTTTCTTTTCCGTCAGGGTCCCTGATAACCCGTTCTCCCTTCACGATTCCGGTGATGCTCCCGGCGCTGGCGCGGCGAATCAGCAAGGCACCGTCAAAGCGGCTGCTATGTCGGCTCTGTTGATGACGTGACTGAAACGCGTCAACGGGGAGGTCGGTAGTCAGAATTTTGCAGTCGATTCCTGCCCGACCCAGCGGTTTCCAGTGTATGTACCAACTGCCGTCTCGCTCATAAACGCGTGTGCCCCAGACGGGATGGGGATTCAGCCTGGCTTCCAGCGGGAGCGGATGGCCATGGAGCAGCGTGCTGTCAACCACCCGCGTGCCTGCATCCATGTTAACAAACAGCATGCCATGACCGGGGGAACCTGCGGGCGCCGGACGTGAGGACAGCATGGTGGAAAGGCCAAACTGCACGTTGAATCCCACGTGTATCAGCAGGGCACGCAGCGCGCCATGGCCCGCCCAGCAGGTGCCGCCTGTGCCATAGGTTAACCAGTGAGTGAAAAAGTCGGTTGCCGTGCTGCCGGGCAAGGGGAGGGCGCTGTCGTGGTCAGTCATCAGACGGCGGCGAAGATTATCAAAGGGTACCGACTGGCACCAGGCGCGATATATCTCACTCAGTCCGACCTCATCAGGAGCGGGAGGCGCGCTAAACCCCAGCTTTTGCAGAATCTGCTCCGCCATTGCTTGCGGTAACGCGGTTATAATGCCTGGCACCTGTCGTTGCTCCTGGCCGTTTTCCTGTTGTTAACCCAGCAATTTGCTGCGATCACCCGTCGTAAAGTCCAGTGCGCGCCGTGATTACCTGAGTGTGTTAACTCTCAATATTCTTACCACTTTTAACGATTAATTTTATCTGAAAAACCATTTAGTCATTTTGGTTATTTGATATGTCGAAGGCGTATTTAATCGTTAATATAGCAGCCTGTACCCTTTCTTCTCTTCCGCTACTATTCGGTCCGGACTTCTGCTACTGGAATTTTTATCGCGATGACGACTCAGGCACCAGGCTCAATGCTTCCGCTCTCTCCGGAGCAACTTGCTCGTTTACAGGCAGCAACGACAGATTTTTCCACCACTCAGATGGCCTGGCTCTCTGGCTATTTCTGGGGCATGGTCAATCAAACGCCAGGCCAGGCGGTTGCCAGCGCGCCTGCGCAGGCTGAAACCCCGGCGATTACGCTGCTCTCTGCCTCACAAACCGGCAATGCCCGCCGGGTAGCCGAGCAGTTACGCGATGACCTGCAGTCGGCAAAACTGACCGTGAATCTGGTCAACGCGGGCGACTTTAAATTTAAGCAGATTGGCCAGGAAAAAATTCTGATTGTCGTGACCTCGACGCAGGGCGAAGGCGAACCACCGGAAGAGGCCGTTGCGCTGCATAAATTCCTGATGTCTAAGAAAGCGCCCAAAATGGACGGCGCGGCCTTTGCCGTGTTTGGTCTGGGCGATACCTCCTATGAATTCTTCAGCAAAGCGGGCAAAGATTTTGACAGCCGCCTGGCCGAGCTGGGTGCAGAACGACTGCTGGATCGGGTCGATGCGGATGTTGAATATGCCGAGCAGGCCAGCGCCTGGCGCGCGGCAATTACTGCTGCACTGAAAGAACGCGTACCGGCAGCGTCACCGGCCCAGAGTGCGGCAACCGTCGCCGGCAGCGTGAACGAAGTCTTCACCAGCCCTTACACTAAAGAGCAGCCGCTTAGTGCCAGCCTGGCGGTGAACCAGAAAATTACCGGGCGCGATTCGGACAAAGATGTGCGTCATATCGAGATCGACCTGGGCGATTCAGGGTTACGCTACCAGCCTGGTGATGCGCTGGGCGTCTGGTATGAGAATGACGCGGCCCTGGTGAATGAACTGCTTGAGCTGGTGTGGCTAAAAGGCGATGAGCCGGTTGAGGTGCAGGGCCAGACGTTACCGCTGGCAGAGGCGTTGCAGAAGCATTTTGAGTTAACGGTCAATACGGCGCAAATCGTGGCGCAATATGCGAGCTTAGCGCGTAACGACGAACTGCTGTCGCTGGTGGATGACAAAGCCAAACTGCAGCAGTATGCGCAACGCTATCCGATTGTTGATATGGTTCGTCTGGCACCAGCCCAACTGAGCGCAGAACAGTTATCCGGCTTGCTGCGTCCGTTAACGCCGCGTCTTTACTCTATCGCTTCGTCTCAGGCCGAAACCGATACCGAAGTACATATCACCGTGGGGGCCGTGCGCTTTGATATTGAAGGGCGCCCGCGCGGCGGCGGCGCTTCCACATGGCTGGCGGATCGCATTGAAGAAGACGGTGAGGTGCGCGTGTTTATCGAACACAACGATAATTTCCGCCTGCCCGCCAACCCGGATGCACCGGTCATTATGATTGGGCCTGGCACCGGTATTGCGCCGTTCCGCGCCTTTATGCAGCAGCGCGAGAACGACGGCGCCAGCGGTAAAAACTGGCTATTCTTTGGCAATCCCCACTTTACTGACGATTTCCTGTATCAGGTGGAATGGCAGAAATACGTGAAAGATGGCCTGTTAACGAATATCGATCTGGCCTGGTCGCGCGATCAGGCCGAGAAAATTTACGTACAAGATAAAATCCGCGCCAAGGGTGCGGAGGTGTGGAGCTGGTTACAGGAAGGCGCGCACCTTTACGTCTGCGGCGACGCCAATCGGATGGCAAAAGACGTTGAGCAGGCATTACTGGATGTGGTGGTCGAACACGGCGCTATGGATCGTGAAACGGCTGACGAATTTTTAAGTGAGCTGCGCATTGAGCGCCGTTATCAGCGAGACGTTTACTAATGACTGAAAAATACCCTGGACCGCTGGTGGTTGAAGGCAAACTCACCGACGCTGAGCGTTTAAAAAAAGAGAGCAACTACCTGCGCGGTACCATCCTTGAGGACCTCGACGAGGGCCTGACCGGTGGTTTCAGCGGCGATAACTTCCTGCTGATCCGTTTTCACGGCATGTACCAGCAGGATGACCGCGATATTCGTGCTGAACGTGCGGAGCAAAAACTTGAGCCTCGCCATGCGATGATGCTGCGCTGTCGTCTGCCGGGCGGGATCATCACGCCCACACAGTGGCTGGCGATTGATAAATTTGCTACCGATAAAACCCTTTACGGCAGCATCCGTTTGACCAACCGTCAGACTTTCCAGTTTCACGGCATTCTGAAGAAGAACGTGAAGCCGACGCACCAGATGCTGCACGAAGTGGGGCTGGATGCGCTGGCGACAGCGAATGACGTTAACCGTAACGTCCTCTGCACCTCAAACCCAGTGGAGTCTGAGTTGCATCAGGAAGCCTATGAGTGGGCCAAAAAGCTGTCAGAGCATCTGCTGCCGCAAACCCGCGCTTATGCAGAGATCTGGTGGGATCAGGAAAAAGTGGCTACCACCGACGAAGAGCCGATCCTGGGCCAGACCTACCTGCCGCGTAAGTTTAAAACTACGGTGGTGATTCCGCCGCATAACGATGTTGATCTGCACGCTAACGATCTGAACTTTATCGCGATTGCGGAAAACGGCAAGCTGGTGGGCTTTAACCTGCTGGTGGGCGGCGGCTTGTCTATCGAGCACGGTAATAAAGCCACCTACGCGCGCACCGCCAGCGAATTTGGCTACTTCCCGGTGGATAAGATCCTGGATGTGGCAGCGGCGGTAGTGACGACGCAGCGCGACTGGGGCAACCGTACCGATCGTAAAAATGCCAAAACCAAATACACGCTGGAACGCGTAGGCGTAGAGACGTTTAAGGCGGAAGTCGAGAAGCGCGCCGGTGTCACGTTTGCACCGACACGCCCTTACGAATTCACCACCCGTGGCGATCGCATTGGCTGGATCAAGGGCATTGATAACAAGTGGCATCTGACGCTGTTCATCGAAAACGGTCGTCTGCTGGATTATCCGGGACGTCCGCTGAAAAGCGGCGTGGCGGAAATCGCCAAAATCCATCAGGGCGATTTCCGTCTGACCGCCAACCAGAACCTGATTGTGGCAGGCGTGCCGGAAAGCCAAAAAGCGCAGATTGAAGCGATTGCCCGCGAACACGGCCTGATGGAAAACGTGACGGCCCAGCGGGAAAACTCGATGGCCTGCGTGGCGTTTCCAACCTGTCCGCTGGCGATGGCGGAGGCTGAACGTTTTCTGCCGTCTTTCGTGACGAAAGTCGAAGAGATCATGCACAGCCATGGCGTAGGCGAAGAGCACATAGTGTTACGCGTTACCGGTTGTCCGAACGGCTGTGGCCGTGCCATGC
This sequence comes from Pantoea sp. Ae19-2, assembly GCF_059801205.1. Lineage (NCBI taxonomy): Bacteria > Pseudomonadati > Pseudomonadota > Gammaproteobacteria > Enterobacterales > Erwiniaceae > Pantoea > Pantoea sp. Ae19-2. Next base: position 313,825 of record NZ_JBCHWE010000001.1, read on the forward strand.
TGGCAGAAGTGGGCCTGGTGGGGAAAGCGCCGGGCCGTTACAACCTGCATATCGGGGGTAACCGCATCGGAACGCGCATTCCACGTATGTATCGCGAAAATATTACTGAAAGTGAAATTCTCGCCACACTTGATGAGCTGGTAGGTCGCTGGGCGAAAGAGCGCGAGGCCGCAGAAGGCTTTGGTGACTTCGTGATTCGGGCTGGCATTGTTACGCCGGTGTTGGATCCTGCGCGCGACTTCTGGCAGGAGGCAAAATGAGTATCGATCTTGCAGCACTGAATGAGATGTCGAAGGTCCAGCGCGCGATGGCGTTGGCGGCAACCAACGCCCAACTGGAAAAAGCCACGGCTGAAGAGCGTGTAAGCTGGGCACTGGAAAATCTGCCGGGGGCTTACGTGCTCTCGTCCAGCTTTGGCATTCAGGCTGCGGTATCGCTGCATCTGGTGACGCGCGTACAACCGGATATTCCGGTCATCCTCACCGATACCGGCTATCTGTTTCCGGAAACCTACCGCTTTATTGATGAACTGGCTGACCAGCTTAACCTTAACCTGCAGGTGTTCCGGGCGGAAACCTCGCCAGCGTGGCAGGAAGCCCGCTACGGCAAGCTGTGGGAGCAAGGGGTAGAGGGCATTGAACAGTACAACCAGATCAACAAAGTTGAGCCGATGAACCGGGCGCTGGAAACTCTGGGCGCCCAAACCTGGTTTGCGGGCCTGCGACGCGATCAGTCAGGCAGCCGCGCCACATTGCCGGTACTGGGCGTGCAGCGCGGCGTGTTTAAAGTGCTGCCGATTATTGACTGGGACAACCGTCAGATTCATCAGTATCTGCAAACCCACAACCTGAAATACCATCCGCTGTGGGAGGAAGGCTATCTGTCTGTCGGAGATACGCACACCACGCGCAAGTGGGAGCCGGGGATGGCAGAAGAAGAAACGCGTTTCTTTGGCCTGAAACGTGAGTGCGGCCTGCACGAAGGCTAACTGACGCGCTTAGTTCTGGTAACGGGCGATCCTCTGGGGTCGCCCGTTTTGCTATGGCCTCCGTCATCGCCTCAGGGGAAGGATGTCGGCTGCGATCAAAACGCCGTCTCGACGCTGTCCACCACCCGGTATTCATCATCCACTAAGGGAAGATAACGCCATTTATCAAATGCCGTGCACGGATGAGAAATACCGCATCCGACCCAGTCTCCCGGCATCAGCGATTCATCGTCAGGCACGCGTAAATAGGCGTGCTGATCGTTAACCTCACTGATGTGCAGATGCGTGCCGGTTCGTGGCGCGGTGCCATCCGGCTGGCGAATCCACAAAGGCACGGGCAAATCCTGATCGAAGGGCACGTCCCGTCTGCCGAAATCCAGCAGCGCCAGACCAGATTCAGGGCGGGAAAGCACGCGCCCCCAGATTTCCAGGGCCGCTTCAAAATGATGGTCAGCGCCGGGCTGGGAAAAAGGCGCAATACGCGAATAGAGCCCGCTGTCGTGTGCCATGTAGGCACCCGAGCGAATCAAAGGCTGAACCGGCAGCGGCAAAACGGCCTGGGTAAAACAGGCTGTCACCACATCAAACCACGCCCCCCCGCCTGCGCTGAGCAGAATCGTCTTGCTGTGGAACAGCTGGCGTTCAGCCAGCATTCTGGCGCAGTCCAGCATAACGTTGCAGTAGTGCTGAATTAACGCCACGCCAGCCGCATCCCGCCCGGCACCCAGCGCGCCTTCGTAGCCTGCGACACCAACAAGATGAAGATGGCGACTTTGGGCGATGCGCTCAGCAATCGCCAGCACCTCCTCTTCGGTTCTGCATCCTGTTCTGCCGCCGGGAATCGACACTTCAATCAAGACCGCAATGGCCGTGTCGCCCAGGTTTTGCTCCAGCAGCGTGACGCCCGCCAGGGAGTCAACGTAACAGAGAAAGCCGTGGTCAGGATGCCGACGCTGCCATTCACCAATCCAGCGAATTCCGCCAGGATCGACACATTCGTTTGCCAGAAACACGTTGCGGATACCGAAATGGCGCAGGGCGCGCACCTGAGCAGGTGTTGCTGCGCTGATCCCCCACGCGCCACCCTGGGTCACGGCCCGGCGTAAGACTGCCGGTGCCATTGAGGTTTTGCCATGTGCCGCCAGCATGACGCCTTTCTCCTGGCAAAACGCCGCTAACTGCCGCAGGTTGTTTTCCAGAGCGGACTGTTTCATTACCATGATGGGCGAAAAGACATCTTCACTACTCAGCACGGCGGTGCCGACCTTAAGGGGAGCATCGCCCTCACCGGCAACCGATTTAAAGCGGGGCGACGGCTGCGCAGTGTCCAGCTTCGCGTCTGCGACCAGCGGAAAATGCAAAGACATGGCGGCTCCTTAGTGCTCAAGCACGCGTGACAGAAACTGTTGCGTGCGCGGATTCTGCGGATGAACAAAAATGTCGTCCGGCTTACCCTGCTCAGCAATCACGCCCTGATCCATAAAAACAACGCGATCGGCTGTTTTCCGGGCAAACCCCATTTCGTGGGTCACCACCACCATTGTCATGCCCTCGCGCGCCAGCCCGCGCATCACTTCCATCACTTCACCCACTAATTCAGGATCGAGAGCGGACGTGGCTTCATCAAAGAACATGATTTTTGGCTGCACCGCCAGAGCGCGCGCAATGGCCACACGTTGTTGCTGTCCCCCGGAGAGCTGAGAAGGATAGTGATCGGCGCGGTCAGCCAGTCCAACGCGCTCCAGCGCTGCCATCCCGCGCGAATTCGCCTCGGCCACTGACAGCTTCTGCGCTTTTATCAGTGCCAGGGTGACATTGCCGAGGGCGGTTTTATGAGGAAACAGGTTGAACTGCTGGAACACCATCCCCACCTGACCACAAATATCACGATTGCGTTTTGGGTCGTGCAGCGGAACGTCGTTAACCCAAATTTCGCCACCGTCGGCCTTTTCCAGACCACTCATGATCCGTAGTACGGTACTTTTACCGGAACCGGATGCGCCGATCAGCACCAGCACCTCTCCGGGCGAGACATCAAGGCTGATCTCTTTCAGAACTTGCGTAGCGCCAAATGACTTCGTAATCCGGCTCAGAGTAATGGCTGCATTTTTCATGATAACGAGTTCCTGGTTTGCTGATGCTGGACCCAGCGGGAAAGCGGAAAACAGATAACGAAATAGAGCAGGGCAACCAGACCATAAACCACTACGGGCTGTCCGATGCGATCGACGATGGCCTGGCCTTGATGCATCAGTTCCGACATGCCTATCATGCTGACGATAGAGGTATCTTTAATCAGCGACAGATACTGACCCACCAGCGGCGGCAATACGATGCCGCGAGTTTGCGGCAGAATCACGCTGGTGAAAGTCTGCCGCCTGGAGAGCCCAAGGATCCATGAAACTTCCCACTGTCCTTTCGGCACGGCTTCAATCCCGCCACGAAAAATCTCGGCAATGTAAGCGCCCTGATAAATGCTCAGGCCCAAAATGCCTGCGGCAAACAGGTTGATGTCATACCCGAAATAGGCCACGCCAAAGTAAATAAACATCAGCGTGATAAGCACGGGCGTGCCGCGAAACAGCTCGGTATAGATCACGGCAATTTGCCGGGCGACAGGGATGCGGCTGGTACGCAAAATCGCGGCCAGTAAACCCAGCAACGTGCTGCCCGCAATGGCAGCGACCGACAGCAATAACGTAATCACCAGACCGCGCCACAGGAGCGGCAGACTGCTGAGGATCAGTTCGCTCATTGGGCTGGCTCCCGTTTAATCGTATGGGAAAACATTCTTTTCGCCTGCGTCCAGATGGGCCGTTTGACCGAGACAACCAGCGGCGGCATAAACAGTCGGCGTCCCGCGACATTGCCCAGCCAGGAAAACAGGTTACTGAGAAACAGATAGACCAGCGCGACGACGCTGAATGTCTGAATGTAGAGCAGCGTACGCGCATTGATGACCGTTGCGGTTCCCGTCAACTCCGGTAGCGCAATGGCTGACAGCAGTGAGGTGCCCAACAGTAGCTGAATCAGGTTGTTAATAATCGCGGGCCAGACGGCGCGCGCGGCCTGTGGCATGACCACGTTTAAAAATCGCTGGCGACGACTAATGCCAAGAATCCAGGCGGCTTCCAGCTGACCTTTGGGGACGGACTGAATACCGGCGCGAAAAACCTCAGCCAGATAGGCACCGACGTTAATCCCCAGCGCCAGCACGCCCGCGGTAAAGGCGCTCATGGTAATGCCCAGCGAGGGAAGCCCGAAAAAGACGATAAAAATCTGCAGCAACACGGGCGTGTTACGAATAAATTCAACGTAGCCGTGGCTCAACCAGCGCAAAGGCGCAAAAGTCGCAGATTTCGCCAGCGCGGCCAGCAGTCCCAGCGCCAGCGCCAGCATAAAAGCCAGCAACGTCACCTGAAGCGTTAACCAGGTCGCGGCGAGAAAGGTATCGGCATATTGCCAGAGTGTCAGCCATTGGTAGCGCATAGAAAGCCTCCTCAGGAGGACACAGGCGTGACCTGTGTCCTCTTCTGTCAGAACTGCGGATTCAGCGGATAGCGAGGCTTACTGCCAAACCATTTTTGGTAGAGCTGAGCGTTCTCACCTGATGCGTTAATTTCAAACAGGAATTCGTTGAGATAGTTCGTCCACACCTGATCGCCTTGCTTGACGCCGAACGCGTTGTATTCCAGCGGAACCAGAGCTTCATTAGTGACTTCCAGTGTTGGGTCGAGTTTGGCCTGATAGGCGAGGAAGTTATTATCTTCAATCATGGCATCTGCCTGACCCTGCTTCACGGCCAGAATTGCTGCCTGAGAGGAATCATATTCCTGGATCTTTACATCGATCCCCATGCTGCGAACTTCGTCGCCGTTGGTCGAGCCTTTGACCGTCGCGATAGTTTTTCCTGCCATGTCGTGGGCCGATTTGATTCCGCTTACTTTGCGAACCAGCATCGCTTCACTGGCCACCACGTAAGGCTGAGTAAAACCAATCTCTTTGGCGCGCTCCAGGTTGCGGGTGAAATTACAGAACACGACATCCACTTTATTGGTTTGCAGATTAGGAATGCGGTTAGCGCTGGTGGTATTCACCATTTCGAGCTTTACCCCCATCGCTTTTGCCAGGGCTTTGGCCAGATCCACATCGTAACCGTCGGGATTACCGGCTTTATCGTAAAAACCGAAGGGCGCAAAGCTCAGGCAGTCACCCACCCGCAACGTGCCACGCTGAAGCACGGTTTGCAGCGTGGATGCCGGTGCGGCACCTGCGGTTTCATTTTTATTGTCCGTTGGCGTACAACCGGCCAGTGCCACCACGGTGAACAGGGCAGGCAGGAACCGGGTGAATACATTTTGCTGGAAAGTGGTATTCATATTTCTGCTCTCAAATAAAAGAGGGATATCACCAACATTATTAAATAATGTGGAGAGACGTTTTTTAATTATCACTTTTATACCGAATGCGTTTATTTCTGGCCGGGGAGATAAGAATCAGCTTTTATTTCCGTTCGGCATTAAAACACGTCATATCGACTTCGACTTTGCAATCCACAACCAGGTCCTGCACGCTGCAAATACGGGCGGGCGGGTTATCATGAAAAAGCTCACTAAACACTTTATTAAATGAGCTGAAGTAACGTGCATCCGTCAGGACCGCCGTCACATGCACCACATCCTGAATTCGATATCCTGCTTCCTGCATAATGGTCAGACAGTTGTCGAAGGCCAGGCGCGTCTGCTCAATGATGCCGCCTTCAACGACCTCGCCGCCTTTCATTGGCGTCTGCCCGGAGATATACAGCCAGCCGTCGGCTTCTACCGCACGGGCAAAAGGCAGCTTTTGTCCTCCGGTACCGACACCGCCCTCTGTGCCATAGCGCTTGATTGTCATGCTTGTGCCCTTAGAATCATTCCTGTAGCTTGTCTGATATACCGGAATTAAATCTGCAATACCGGATAGGTCGAGATTTGCACAATGTTATTTCTTTTGCAATAGCCTGATCAGGGATTATTTTGATGCTTTACAACTGGCTTCACGAATATTTGTCATTAATGATAAGTTTTTTAAATAAATGGTGATGAAGATCTCTTTTTATCATTATTGAGTGCGCTCTTTTGGTGCCCTGATAAATAGCATGTCGCGAAAAAAAGAAAAGGCGGGATAGCGTGCGCGACCGTAGGTAAAACAAAGTGGGCTGTGTATGATGTATTACATCAACCTTAACGTGACGATCCCGGCAGGAGAATAAGGGTATGCAGGAAGATAAACCCGCCAGAGCACGTGGCGTGGACCGTGTGATCGCGATTTTTCGTCAGTTACACGTTGCCCGCCAGCCCATGGCGATGCGTGAACTGATCGAGGCGACGGGCGCGCCCCGCTCAAGCGTGTATGAACTGGTTAATCTGTTGAGTGAGGCGGGGCTGGTCGAAATCGATTCGGAAGGCAGTATCTATTTTGGTCGTGAAATGCACTATTACGGTGCAGATTATATGGCGCACAATCCCCTGATCCGTCGTGCCCATCAGTTAATGATCGAGATGGTTGCGGAGCATGGTGAAACCGTGCAGCTGTGTATGCTGGAAGGCAATAAATACACGGTGGTTCTGTCAGAGAGCAATGCCCATCCGTTCAAGATAACCTCCGATATCGGCGTTAAAATCCCGATTCCCTGGACAGCCACCGGCCGCTTGCTGCTGAGTAACTGGAGCGATGAGGCGATTTTGGCGCTGATCCCGGAAGAGGATTACCAGCTGGCGAACGGGAAGGTGCTGGATAAGCAGGACTTTCTGGCTGACATTCACCGGGCTGGGCATCTTGGCTACTCCATGACGGAAGGGCTGTCAGAGAGCTTTACCTGCTGTATGGCTGCGCCTATTCGCGCCCGCAACGATCTGGCGGTGGCGGCCATCTGTTTTATGGTCAGCCGGGATACACCAGAAGCGCGGCGTCAGATGCTGCTGAAAACCTTAATTAACGCGGGTCAGAAGCTGTCTGACTTTACCTGAGCCGACGGGCAAGTTGAAAGCAGCGCCGCGTGGGGAAACGGGGCGCCCGACGCTGTTGGCTCAGGGGCTACAGGTCTTTCAGCCCCGCAAACGCATCGGCTGTGCGCGTCACGTTGACCTTTGTGACCTCATAATGGGCCACGGCGACAAAGGGATCTTCCGCCAGAATCGTATCCAGCCGGGCGCGATCCATGTCTCTTACCATGATCATGCCGCCCGTGCGGGGATCTTTGCGGCCGGCAGCAATAAACTCACCGTTGTCAAAATAGCGATCCAGCCACGTTATATGGGGTGCCAGCAGGGCTTCCACTTCCTCGATGGGTCGAAAATAACTCAGGTAAATGACATACATCGTCTGTCCTCACACTTTGGGGTTGGTTAACTCGCTCAGCAATGGCAGCAGCACTTTAACGCTGTCATGGGTACGAAGACCAATCCGGCCGGGTAGCCAGTGATCTAAAAAATCCAGATTATCGCGATCGGTCTGATGCCAGGTCGTGCCATCCGGGAAATGCCGGGAACGGGTGCGTTGCTGTTCACCATCCTTGCTGCCCAGGTTCCAGTTTCGCGCAGTGACATCAAGCAAAGGGAATCCTGCCGCGTCGAAAGGATTGATGCCCTGAAAATCAGTGCTCTTCATCTGACGACTGACGGCAGAAATGCCATAGCGGCGAGCCAGCAGTAAGGCGCGTTCGCTGGTCTGTTTACGCACGGCGCGCGGCGTGTTGATGCCGCTGTTGAAATAAAGGTGGTCGCCCGTAATCAGGCTGTTGAGATCGATCACCAGCAGCGTATTTTTTTTCTCTTTCTCACTCATGCGTGCCACATAGTCTTCCATGCCGTGCAACTGTGATTCGCTGGCGCTGAGCGCGACAAAGCGCACGCCATAATGGAGCGGTTTATGACTCATCTGCCGGGCCAGTTCCAGCATCACGCCAAGCCCGGATGCATTGTCATCAACGCCTTGCAAACGCAATCCGCCTACGCTGCGCGCGGTTTCACTGCGGGTAAGCGGAATCCAGGTATCCAGGCTGGCGACAACCAGGATTTCCTGGGGCGCACTGCCTCCACGCGCGGCAATAACCGATGTAGCAGTAAGCTTATGCCAGCGCGAGGTGCCGTCATTTTCATGCCAGCTGTAGCCGGTATTAAACTGCCGGGTATTAGTTTCAAAACCGAGTTGGGTAAACTGCTGCTGCAGATAGTCGGCCGCCATCAGTTCAGCCGGGCTTCCGCTCATGCGGCCGGGAAAATAGGTGGCAATATGACGAACCTGTTGCTCAGCAAAGTGCCCGGTCAGGTCGGTCACGGCCTGAGCGCTGAAAATAATGCAGCCGCCAAGCAGTACGGCCAGGCGGAGAAAGGCAGACATGTCGGGTTCCTTGTGGATCATTCCGTAAAAAAGGGCCATATTTTTTTGTGCCTAGTATGAAACTGTGACGGTGATTACACAATTTGAATCGTCCGGAAAGCCTCATAAGATCATTCGCTAAGCACATTTTGTTCTGAGCTTTTGCCGGGCGTTATTCCATTCGGTAACATCTCATTCCAATTCGTAATTTCATCTCAATAAACCTGTGAACGTATAGTCGCGATAACGCTTCGTAACAACACTAGGGTTAACGTGGATTATTTGCCTCTTTTTGCCGATCTCGCAGGTCGACCCGTACTGGTCGTCGGCGGCGGAGATATCGCGGCGCGCAAGATTGAGCTGCTGCGTCGGGCCGGGGCGCGCATTCAAATCGCCTCACGCGAACTCTGCCCCGAGTTACAGGCTTTGCTGGATGAACAGCAGCTTGAATGGCTGGCCACGTCCTTTGAACCCGCTCAGCTCGACAAGGTCTTTCTGGTCATTGCCGCTACCGATGACAATGCGCTGAATGCGCAGGTCTATGACGAAGCGAATGCCCGCCACAAGCTGGTAAACGTGGTAGACGATCAGCCTAAATGCAGCTTTATTTTCCCCTCTATTGTTGATCGCTCGCCACTGGTCGTGGCGATCTCCTCCAGTGGCACCGCGCCGGTGCTGGCCCGCATGCTGCGCGAGAAACTCGAAACGCTGCTGCCATCCCATCTGGGCCAAATGGCCGAGCTGGCGGGTCAGTGGCGTGACAAAGTCAAAGCTCGCTTCAGCCGTATGTCCGATCGCCGTCGTTACTGGGAAAGAATATTTAATGGCCGTTTTGCCAGTCAGATGGCGACGGGCGACGTTACGGCCGCTAAACAGACGCTGGATAGCGAACTGGGCGATCAGCCGCCCCGACAGGGCGAAATTATTCTGGTTGGCGCGGGGCCCGGCGACAGCGGCCTGTTAACCCTGCGCGGACTGCAGGTGATGCAGTTGGCGGACGTGGTGCTCTACGATCATCTCGTCAGCGATGAGGTGCTCGATCTGGTCCGGCGCGATGCCGATCGTATCTGCGTAGGCAAGCGTGCCAGCGCCCATCTCCTGCCGCAGGACGAAATTAACCAGTTGATGGTGCAGCTGGCGCAGAAAGGCAAACGTGTGGTGCGCCTTAAAGGCGGCGATCCCTTTATTTTTGGCCGCGGCGGCGAAGAGTTGCAGGCGGCGCAGCAAGCGGGCATTCCATTCCAGGTCGTGCCTGGCGTAACGGCCGCCGCAGGGGCTACCGCCTATGCCGGCATTCCGCTGACGCACCGTGATTACGCACAAAGCGTGCTGTTTATCACCGGACACTGCCGTCCGGATGGCGATGATATTGACTGGCCATCCCTCGCGCGTGCCCGTCAGACGCTGGCGATTTACATGGGCGCTGTCAAGGCCGCTCACATCAGCCAGCAGCTTATTCTTCATGGGCGCGCCGCCTCAACACCGGTTGCGGTGATTGGGCGCGGTACCCGGCCGGATCAACAGGTATTGACCGGCACACTCGAACAACTGGAGACGCTGGCAGCGTCAGCGCCTTCCCCGGCCCTGCTGGTGATTGGGGAAGTGGTTAATTTACACGGGCAACTGGCCTGGTTTCAGCATTCGGCACAGCAGGGGGCTCGCGAGTCCGCCGTTGTCAATCTGGCTTGAGAGGAAAAACGATGGACCAAAAACGACTCACTCATCTGCGCCAACTGGAGGCGGAGAGCATCCATATTATCCGCGAAGTGGCAGCCGAATTCGGCAATCCGGTCATGATGTATTCCATCGGCAAGGATTCCTCTGTCATGCTGCATCTGGCGCGTAAGGCCTTCTACCCGGGCACGTTGCCGTTCCCGTTGCTGCACGTGGACACCGGCTGGAAATTTCGCGAGATGTATGAATTCCGCGACCGCACCGTCAAAGCGATGGGCGCGGAGCTGTTGGTACATCGCAATCCCGAAGGGGTGGCGATGGGGATCAACCCCTTTGTGCACGGCAGTGCCAAGCACACCGACATTATGAAAACCGAAGGCCTGAAGCAGGCGCTGAATAAGTACGGCTTTGATGCGGCCTTCGGCGGCGCCCGTCGGGATGAAGAGAAGTCACGTGCCAAAGAGCGCATTTACTCGTTCCGTGACCGTTTTCACCGCTGGGACCCAAAAAATCAGCGCCCGGAACTGTGGCACAACTACAACGGCCAGATTAACAAAGGCGAGAGCATCCGTGTTTTCCCGCTGTCTAACTGGACCGAGCTGGATATCTGGCAATACATCTTCCTGGAAAACATTGAGATCGTGCCGCTTTATCTGGCCGCGCCGCGTCCCGTACTGGAACGTGATGGCATGTTGATGATGATCGATGACGATCGAATTAACCTCCAGCCAGGTGAAGTGATCAAACAGCGCATGGTTCGTTTCCGTACCCTTGGGTGCTGGCCGTTGACCGGTGCGGTGGAATCTGAAGCGCAAACCTTGCCTGAGATTATTGAAGAGATGCTGGTTTCCACCACCAGCGAGCGTCAGGGCCGTGTGATTGACCGCGATCAGTCCGGTTCGATGGAACTGAAAAAACGTCAGGGTTATTTCTAAGGAGACGCCAGATGAATACCGTTATTGCACAACAGATTGCCGAACAGGGCGGCGTTGAAGCCTGGCTGACCGCACAACAACATAAAAGCCTGCTGCGTTTTTTGACCTGCGGCAGCGTCGATGACGGCAAAAGTACGCTGATTGGCCGCTTGCTGCATGACACGCGTCAGATCTATGAGGATCAGCTGTCTTCATTACAAAGCGACAGCAAACGTCACGGCACCCAGGGCGAGAAACTGGATCTGGCGCTGCTGGTCGATGGTTTACAGGCCGAGCGCGAGCAGGGGATCACCATTGATGTCGCCTATCGCTATTTCTCCACCGAAAAGCGTAAGTTCATCATCGCCGACACGCCAGGCCATGAGCAGTACACCCGCAATATGGCAACGGGCGCATCAACCTGTGACCTGGCGATCCTGCTGATCGACGCCCGCAAAGGCGTACTGGATCAGACGCGTCGCCACAGCTTTATTTCGACGCTGCTGGGCATCAAGCATCTGGTTGTGGCGATAAACAAAATGGATCTGGTGGATTACCAGCAGTCTGTGTTTGAGCAGATCAAGCAGGATTACCTCGATTTTGCCGGCCAGTTGCCTGAAGATCTGGATATTCGCTTTGTGCCGATGTCGGCGCTGGAAGGCGAAAACGTCGCCTCACAGAGCCAGAGCATGCCGTGGTACAGCGGCCCGACGTTACTCGACGTTCTGGAAACCGTGGAGTTAAACGCGGTGGTGGATCACCAGCCGATGCGTTTCCCGGTGCAGTATGTTAATCGTCCCAATCTCGACTTCCGCGGTTATGCCGGTACGCTGGCCTCTGGCGTGGTGAAAGTGGGACAGCGCGTTAAAGTCCTGCCTTCAGGCGTGGAGTCCACCATTGCCCGCATTGTGACCTTTGACGGCGATCTGCAGGAAGCGGGAGCGGGCGAGGCCATTACGCTGGTCCTGAACGACGAAATCGATATCAGCCGTGGCGATCTGTTAGTGGACGCCAGCGCCGAGCTGCGCGCCGTTCAGTCCGCCACCGTCGATGTGGTGTGGATGGCAGAGCAGCCGCTTCAGGCCGGGCAGAGCTACGATGTAAAAATCGCCGGTAAGAAAGCCCGTGGACGAGTGGAAAAGGTCATTCACCAGGTTGAGATTAATTCACTGGAGAAACGGCAGGTGGACAATCTGCCGCTGAACGGGATTGGCCTTGCTGAGTTTACGTTTGATGAGCCGCTGGTGCTTGACAGCTATCAGCAAAATCCCGTAACCGGCGGCATGATCATTATTGACCGTCTGAGTAACGTCACCGTAGGCGCGGGGCTGATTCATGAGCCACTGAACGATCGGCCGCAGCACAACGGCGAGTTCAGCGCGTTCGAACTCGAGCTTAATGCACTGGTCCGTCGCCACTTCCCGCACTGGAATGCGCGCGATCTGCTGGGCGGTCAGTAATGGCCCAACACGATGAAAACGTAGTATGGCATGACCATCCGGTTACGCAGCAGGCACGCGAACAGCAACATGGCCATCAGGGCGTGGTACTGTGGTTTACCGGCCTTTCGGGGTCCGGTAAATCCACCGTTGCGGGGGCGCTGGAGCAGGCGCTACACCGCGTCGGTGTCAGCACCTATCTGCTGGACGGCGATAATGTCCGTCACGGGTTGTGTCGCGATCTGGGCTTTAGCGATGAACATCGTAAAGAGAATATCCGCCGTGTAGGCGAGGTGGCCAAACTGATGGTGGATGCCGGTTTGGTCGTCCTTACCGCCTTTATCTCACCGCACCGTGCCGAGCGCCAGATGGTGCGCGATCTGCTGGACAGCGACCGGTTTATCGAGGTTTTTGTCGATACGCCGCTGGCAGTGTGTGAAGCGCGCGATCCTAAAGGGTTGTACAAAAAAGCCCGTGCAGGCGAGTTACAGAATTTCACTGGAATAGACAGCGTTTATGAAGCGCCGGACCAGCCAGAAATCTGGCTTAACGGGGAACAATTGGTTACAAAACTGACGGCCCAATTGTTAGATCTGCTGCGTCAGCGCGATATTATCAGTTCCTGAACAGACAGCGGCAAAGCGCCTTTCGTTTTGCCGCCTTCGCGTTGACAGGATATTTATGCAGAACATTACTCCCATGTTGGCACGCAAAGACCACCGTACACCGGATGAGCCTCGTTCCGTCCTTCCTGGAGGCGTCATTGGCTTTATCTGTTACTGGTGCGCGCTTGCCATACCTTTCCTGTTGTACGGCTCCAGCACGCTGTTTTTCTTCCTCTACACGTGGCCTTTTTTCCTGGCCCTGTTTCCCGTTTCCGTTCTCACAGGAATGGTATTGAATACCTGGCTCCGTGGGCAACTGCTCTGGACCGTTCTGATCTGCGTTGCTGCGGTGGCCTGTCAGTTCTGGTTACTGTTCCTGTTTCTGTCCCGCTGGTAAGGACACTGATGTCCAAACGCAGCAGCAGGTTACAAAAGTTTTCCTGCTTTGCGTCCGATCTTTTCCTCCCTTTTTTGTCTGCATAAACGGCATTGCACGCCATTTTTACTGCCAGTGTGGAGTCCTGGGTAAAGTTATGGGATGATTGGGCCGTTTTTAGGGGGCGGGATGGGAAAACTGACGTTACTGCTGTTGGTGCTGTTGGGTTGGCTGCAATATTCATTGTGGCTGGGTAAGAACGGCATCCATGACTTTACGCGCGTCAACGATGACGTTGCGGTACAAAAGGCGAATAACGCCAAATTGAAAATGCGCAACGATCAACTCTTTGCTGAAATTGACGATCTCAATGGCGGCTCTGAAGCGATTGAGGAACGCGCACGCAGCGAATTAGGCATGATTAAGCCTGGTGAAACCTTCTATCGTCTGGTCCCTGACCAGAACAAACGCAACGCGCAACAAGCCGCGCAAAACCAACAACGATAAAACATGAACAATCGGTCCCACTCTGCGGATGTGATTGCCGTTGTGCCCGCTGCCGGTATCGGCAGCCGCATGCAGGCAACCTGCCCTAAACAGTATCTGACGATTGGTCAGCACACCCTTCTGGAACACAGCATTGCCCGTCTGTTTTCCCATCCAGCTGTCTCGCAGGTTATCGTCGCGTTAAGCCCAGACGATCGGCACTTTGCTGCTTTGCCTCTGGCAGACGATCCGCGCGTGATTTGCGTCACCGGGGGCGATACGCGCGCGGAGTCGGTTCTGGCTGGCCTGCAGGCAGCTCAGGGTGCCAGCTGGGTGCTGGTTCACGATGCGGCACGGCCTTGCCTGCATCCTGACGACCTGGATCGTCTGCTACAGTTGCGGGAAACCAGCAAAACGGGCGGCATTCTGGCGGCGCCCGTGTGTGACACCATGAAACGCGGCGAGCCTGGTCAGGCGGCGATTGCGCACACTGTCGATCGCGACAACCTGTGGCACGCTTTAACCCCGCAATTTTTCCCCCGGGCCTTACTGACGGCCAGCCTGATGCGAGCCTTGAACGAAGGGGCGACCATTACCGACGAAGCCTCGGCGCTGGAGTACTGCGGTTATCATCCTGAGCTGGTAACAGGCCGTAGCGACAACATCAAAGTTACCCGCCCGGAAGACTTAGCCCTGGCGGCTTTTTATCTCAGTCAGATTCAGTCAAAGGAGAGCACATAATGCGTATCGGTCACGGTTTTGACGTTCACGCCTTCGGTGGAGAAGGTCCGCTGGTGATTGGCGGTGTGCGAATCCCATTTGAGTATGGCTTTATTGCCCATTCCGATGGTGATGTGGCGCTGCATGCGCTCACCGATGCGCTGTTGGGCGCGGTGGCCATGGGCGATATTGGCAAGCTGTTCCCGGACACCGATCCGGCGTTCAAAGGCGCGGACAGCCGCGGGCTGTTGCGTGAAGCATGGCGTCGCATTGAGGCCAAAGGCTACTGCATTGGCAACGTCGATGTCACGCTGATTGCCCAGGCACCTAAAATGCTGCCGCACGTGCCGCAAATGCGCATTAATATTGCCGAAGATCTGGGCTGCCACATGGACCAGGTTAACGTTAAAGCCACCACCACCGAGAAACTCGGTTTTACCGGTCGGGGTGAAGGTATTGCCTGTGAAGCGGTGGCCTTACTGTTGAAAGTGGAACCGGCATGACGCTGCACTACCTGCAGGGTACGCCAAAGGCGACAGGCGTGATTAAAGCGACACCGGAAGATTTCGTGGTCGTGGAAGATTTGGGTTATCAGCCGGATGGCGAGGGTGAGCACGTGCTGGTGCGCATTCGCAAAAGCGGCGCCAATACCCGTTTTGTTGCCGAAGCCCTGGCGAAGTTTATGAAGGTCAGCGTACGCGACCTGAGCTATGCGGGCATGAAAGATCGCCACGCGGTCACGGAACAGACGCTTTGCTTTCGCGTCCCCGGCAATTCCATGCCCGTTCTGGCGGGGTTTGCGCTGGACGGCGTTGACATACTTGAGGTGGTGCGCCATAAGCGCAAGCTGCGCATCGGTGCCCTGGCGGGAAATGCATTCCGGCTGGTGATCCGGCAGGTCAGCCATCGTGAGGAAACAGAGGCGCGGCTGGTTAGCATCCGTGATAACGGCGTGCCCAACTATTTTGGCGAACAACGCTTTGGCCGCAACGGCAATAACCTGGTGACGGCGGCAAAGTTAGCGCGGAACGAGATTCAGATACGCGATCGCAGCAAGCGCGGACTGATGCTCTCGGCGGCGCGCAGTGCGCTGTTCAATCAGGTGACCAGCATGCGTTTAGCGCAGCAGGGCGGATTAACCCAGGTTATGAACGGGGATGCACTGCAGCTTACCGGTCGCGGCAGCTGGTTCGTTGCCCAGCCGGAAGAGCTGGCCGAGCTGCAGACGCGTGTTAATCAGCATGCGCTTCGCATTACGGCACCGTTGCCGGGGCAGGGCGAGCCCGGCCCTCAGGCGGATGCGCTGGCTTTTGAACAGCAGTGCCTGGCCGATGCCGGTGAGCTGCGCGGTCTGCTTGAGCGTGAGCGCGTGGATGCCGGGCGCCGGGCGATGCTGGTGGTTCCGCGCGACCTGCGCTGGCGCTGGCAGGATGAGGCCACGCTGGAGATGCAATTCTGGCTGCCCGCAGGCAGCTTTGCCACCAGCGTTGTCCGGGAGTTGCTCAACAGCACCGAGTTACTTGATATGCCTGACGAATAAGCCACGACGTCGCCTGTGTATCAGAACCGGCCTCGTCGTCAGGCTGCCAACGAGCCGCGTAGGCGGCCCGTTGGCATGGCAGTGTGCGTATTTCACTGTTCCAGATGCTTTAACATCGTAGCGACCTTGCTCTTTTCCTGCCCGTTCGTTTGATTTTCGCCTACCACTTCCTCTCGCTCACCGCTAGAATGCAAAAGTCGCTGTCCACTCTTAACTTGTTGCCATGCCTCAAAACAGGTCCATATAACGGCGGCCCGGTTGAACAGAAAAGGTCAGAATTAAATGCGGATATTGCTCAGCAACGATGATGGCATCCACGCGCCTGGTATTCAGACGCTGGCAAAGGCTTTGCGTCAATTTGCCGAGGTGCAGGTTGTGGCACCGGATCGTAATCGCAGTGGTGCCTCTAACTCATTGACGCTGGAAACCCCGTTGCGCACCTTTACCCATGACAATGGGGATATTGCCGTGCAAATGGGTACGCCCACCGATTGCGTTTATTTGGGCGTGAATGCGCTTATGCAGCCCCGGCCAGACATCGTGGTGTCAGGCATTAATGCCGGCCCCAATTTGGGGGATGATGTGATCTATTCCGGTACGGTAGCGGCCGCAATGGAGGGCCGCCATCTGGGATTGCCCGCCGTGGCGGTATCGCTAAATGGCCAGTTGCACTATGACACTGCCGCGGCAGTGACCTGTGCCATTCTTAAAGCGCTGACGCAACAACCGCTGCGCACCGGACGCATCTTAAATATCAACGTGCCCGATTTGCCTCTGGCTGAAATAAAGGGCATTCGCGTCACGCGCTGCGGCAGCCGTCATCCGGCCGATCGGGTGATTGCGCAAACCGACCCTCGTGGTAATCCGCTGTACTGGATTGGCCCGCCCGGTGAAAAACTGGATGCGGGCCCTGAGACTGACTTTGCCGCCGTGGATGAGGGCTATGTGTCAGTGACTGCATTGCACGTCGATCTGACTGCGCATAATGCGCAGGCTGTTCTCAGCACCTGGCTGGCCAACGCTGAGGTACACCTGGCATGGTAAGTCGGCGTATTGAGACATTGCTGTCACAGCTGCGTCAACAGGGCATTGAAGATGAGCACCTGTTAAAAGCCATTGCCGATGTCCCGCGCGAACGCTTTATTGATGAAGCCTTCGAGCACAAAGCCTGGGACAACATGGCGCTGCCCATCGGGTCCGGTCAAACCATCTCGCAGCCCTATATGGTGGCACGCATGACCGCGTTGCTGGCGCTGACAGAGCACGCGCGCGTGCTGGAGATTGGCACCGGTTCCGGCTACCAGACCGCCATCCTCGCCCACCTGGTTGAACACGTTTACTCGGTCGAGCGCATTAAAGGCCTGCAGTGGCAGGCCAAACGGCGCCTGAAACAGCTTGATTTACACAATGTTTCAACCCGACACGGCGATGGCTGGCAGGGTTGGCCGTCTCGTGGCCCTTTTGATGCCATTATCGTTACCGCGGCACCGCCTGAAATTCCGATTGCGCTGATAGCGCAACTGGCGGAAGGCGGCATTATGGTGCTGCCCGTAGGTGAGGAGCAGCAGGTGTTAAAGCGTCTGCGCCGCCGCGGCAATGAGATTACAGAAGAAACCATTGAGCCGGTCCGTTTCGTTCCCTTAGTTCAGGGCGATCTGGCCTGACTGCCTTGTTAGCATTTCTTCATAACTGTTTCATGGAATCAGGTAGTTGATATTGCTACTATCCAGTTCATTCAACGAAAATCCAGCGTTTAACGTGCCGCACAGTGTATTGTGCTGGTGAGACGAGTAAGTCAGTTTTTTAAAGGTTGCCACCACGGGGGATTAATGAGCACGGGAAGCACAATTTTTCAGTTACGCCGTCTGGCGGCGCTTTCACTGGTGAGTTTTTGGCTGGCAGGCTGTAGTTCAGGCGATAATACTCAGGCGCCGATAAGCAATATCGGCGACAGCAACAGCGTTAATGACAACAGTAATATGGCTGGCTCTGGTACTGCGCCAGCCACCGGCGGCGTGCCCTCTGTGCCACCGCAGGGCGGAATGTTAAGCCGTAGTACACCTTTACCGCAGAACAATTCGGGAATCATTAGTGCCAATAATAATAATGTGCAAACTGAAAATGGCCGGATTGTGTACAACAGAAGTTATCAGAATATTCCTAAAGGTAGCTATTCTGGCCAGACCTACACCGTAAAACGTGGGGATACCTTGTTCTATATCGCCTGGATTACGGGCAATGACTTCCGCGATTTAGCGCAGCGCAACAATGTTCAGGCCCCTTACAGCCTGAATGTGGGACAGACGCTACAGGTTGACAACGGCTCGGGTCAGCCCATTACCGGTGGCAACGCCATCACCGCTGCAGATGCAACGCAAAGCGGCGTTGTGAGTGCACCACAAATAAAACAGGCCCCTGTTGCACAGCAGCCTGTTATTACGTATTCTGATGATTCGGGTGAATCGAGTGGCAGCAAATTGTTGCCTTCGAAGGGAGCAAATGTTGCAACGACAACAGCTCCAGCCGTTACCGCACCGCCTACGGTTAGCAGTACAACTAACAGTTCAACCCCTGTGGGAAGCTGGCGTTGGCCAACTGAAGGTAAGATCATCGATAACTTCTCTGCCGCCGAGGGTGGCAATAAAGGCATCGATATCGCAGGTTCGCGCGGACAGCCAATTGTAGCCACTGCTTCAGGAAGGGTGGTTTACGCAGGCAATGCGCTTCGTGGTTACGGTAATTTAATCATCATTAAACACAATGATGATTACCTGAGTGCCTACGCCCATAACGATACAATGCTGGTCCGGGAACAACAGGAAGTTAAGGCTGGGCAAAAGATCGCTACCATGGGTAGCACCGGAACCAGTTCAGTTAGATTACACTTTGAAATTCGTTACAAGGGGAAATCCGTAAACCCGTTGCGTTATTTGCCGCAGCGATAATCCGGCAGAGTCCTCAGGAATCTGCCCTGGAATCACGGGTAGGAGCCACTTATGAGCCAGAATACGCTGAAAGTAAACGAGTTACATGAGAACGCGGAATTCGAAGAGAATGGAGCAGAGATTTTTGATGAGAAGGCACTCGTTGAAAATGAATCTGGCGACAATGATGTAGCAGAAGAGGAGTTGCTGGCGCAGGGTGCGACGCAACGTGTACTTGATGCTACTCAACTCTATCTTGGGGAGATTGGCTATTCTCCATTGCTGACGGCAGAGGAAGAAGTTCTCTTTGCTCGCCGCGCATTACGAGGTGATATTCCTTCTCGTCGCCGCATGATCGAAAGTAACTTACGCCTGGTGGTTAAGATTGCCCGACGTTACAGCAATCGCGGTCTGGCTCTGCTGGACCTGATTGAAGAAGGTAACCTCGGCCTGATCCGTGCCGTTGAAAAGTTTGATCCAGAACGTGGATTCCGCTTCTCAACGTATGCCACATGGTGGATTCGTCAGACCATTGAACGGGCAATCATGAACCAGACCCGTACAATTCGTTTGCCAATCCATATTGTTAAAGAACTGAACGTTTATCTGCGTACTGCGCGTGAACTTTCTCACAAGCTTGACCATGAGCCGAGTGCGGAAGAAATTGCAGAACAACTGGATAAGCCGGTTGATGACGTTAGTCGTATGTTGCGTCTCAACGAACGCATTACCTCAGTTGATACTCCACTGGGAGGGGATTCTGAGAAAGCGCTGCTGGATATTCTGGCCGATGAAAAAGACAACGGCCCAGAAGACACTACGCAAGATGACGATATGAAACAAAGTATCGTTAAATGGTTGTTCGAACTGAACGCTAAGCAGCGCGAAGTGTTGGCTCGTCGTTTCGGCCTGTTGGGCTATGAAGCGGCAACGCTCGAAGATGTTGGCCGTGAAATCGGTTTAACCCGCGAGCGTGTGCGTCAGATTCAGGTTGAAGGTTTGCGCCGTCTGCGTGAAATCCTGCAGGGTCAGGGCCTCAGCATTGAAGCACTGTTCCGCGAATAAGCCGTCACAGAGCACATCAACAGAAAGCGATGGTTAACCCCATCGCTTTTTTTTATCTGCGTGTTATGCCTCTGCCCGCAGGGCAAAATACTCGCCTGACAAAAAACAGGGCCGACGGGCCGCATCTTTTGTCAGGCACAGTGTTACATCCTCCGGAAAACCGCGCTGTATCAGTTCTGTTGCTGACGAACAGTGAAACAGCGCCGTGAAATCCTGCAACTGATGAGCGTGCCAGGCTGCGACAGCGGTCTGTGCTTCCGGTGATAGCGAGTTTCGCTCAAGTGCGGCAATGATCCCCCCGGCAACCACATAGTCCTCAATACAGGGGCGAAGGCTCCCGTCCGGCCAACGCTCGCCGCAAGGGACAATCAAAAGACGTTTAAAGGGGCGGCAGGCCTCGGCGGTGGCAGTGAGGTTTCTCAGACAGCCTGTCAGCACGGGCACGCCCCACTCTCGTGCCCGGAAGCAGGTTGCGGAGCCATTAGGGGAAGGCAGTACCAACCTTTCACCAGGGCGAACGCTGAGCAACGTTCGGGGCGACAGGCTGTAGCCTTCGCCACCGAATCGCCTGTCGCTGTTCGCCGCGACAGCACCGACGGACTGCGCATAATGGACGACAGTCTGATCTTTCCAGGGATAGGGATACACGCGTGCCCCGTTCTCCACCGCAAGACTGACGCAGGTGGAAAAGGACATCACATCCACTATCACAATGGCATCCACATTGCCGGCAAGATGATCCAGTGCGGCGATGCCCCATTCGAGACGAATTGCAAACGCGTCCTGACTGTACCAGTGCATAAGCTGTTCCTGAAGTGTGAGGATAACAGGAAGGCGCAACCCGCTAAGTTACCCCTGCCTGCGCAATAACTTTTGCAGCCGTCTTTGCTGCCAACGGCGGATCGCTTCCTTGAAAATAAACAGGCGTAATGCTCTGACCACGAGTAAGGCTCCCCAAATAGCAGCGACCCAAAGTGACCAGCGCTCATTCGGCGAGGTAAAGTGGTTGAGGACGAACAGCAGTGTGCACACTACCACGGCGCTAAACAGAGAACGGTAAAACCGACTCTCGGCAGCAAGCTGCAGGCGGGCATCTGAAATGTAGCTGTCCAACGCTTCGCCGTTCTCCGCTGATGCCTCGCTGGTCAGGTCGGTGATTTTACACGCAAAGACGGCCGCCAGCGCACTCAACGTTTCCAGACTGGGTGGATCACCGTTTTCAATGCGTTGTACGGTTCGGGTGCTGAGTCCGGCCATTTCGGCCAGTTGCTCCTGTGACCAGGCGCGGGCAAGACGATATTCTCTGACTTTATTCAGGTTACGCATAGTGCAGTCTCCGAAAGAGTAAACAATCGGTAAGCAGCATCCCCGGTTAGCGTCGTCAGGAACACGATCGCAGCACGACAGGCACACGACAGCAGTATGACACCGCTTTAACGGCCGGTCATAGCGTAAAGCAGTAACAGAAAAATGCGCCAGCAGAATGGGAAACGCAGGCGCAAGAGAAGGTTGACGCGCAGTCAGTTGCCGCCCAGACAAGGGCGGCAGTGATCAGACCAGCGATTTAAGGCGGTAGATCCAGTCCAGCGCCTGTCGCGGTGTCAGCGTATCGGGATCCAGTGCCTCAAGTGCTTCCACGGCAGGGGAGGTTTCTTCCACCAACAGCGGCAACTGCGAGCCGTCAATGTTTGACGTCGCGGACTGACTGGAAACCGTTTCGAGCTCTTTCAGCTTATTGCGCGCCCGTTTAATGACCTCTTTGGGTACGCCCGCGAGCGCAGCTACGGCCAGTCCGTAGCTTTTACTGGCAGCCCCGTCTTGCACGCTATGCATGAACGCAATCGTATCGCCGTGTTCAACTGCATCCAGGTGAACGTTAACCACGCCTTCCAGTTTTTCAGGCAGGGTCGTCAGTTCAAAGTAGTGCGTTGCAAACAGGGTCATCGCTTTAATACGGTTAGCCAGATTTTCCGCACAGGCCCAGGCCAGCGATAAACCGTCATACGTCGAGGTGCCGCGGCCGATTTCATCCATCAGGACCAGGCTGTTTTCTGTCGCGTTGTGCAGAATATTGGCCGTCTCGGTCATTTCAACCATAAAGGTCGAACGCCCGGAGGCCAGATCATCTGCCGCGCCCACACGGGTGAAGATACGATCCAGTGGACCAATGACCACCTCTTCGGCAGGAACGAAGCTGCCAATCCAGGCCATCAGGGCGATTAACGCCGCCTGGCGCATGTAGGTACTTTTACCGCCCATATTCGGACCGGTGATGATCAACATGCGGCGTTGTGGGGCCAGAGAGAGCGGGTTCGCGATAAAAGGTTCTTTCAGGACCTGCTCCACTACCGGATGGCGGCCGGCGGTAATTTTAATCCCGGGCTTGTCGTGCAGCGTGGGACGGCAGTAGTTAAGTGTCCAGGCACGTTCCGCGAGGTTACTCAGGACATCCAGTTCGGCCAGCGCCGCCGCACTGAGCTGCAGCGCTTCAAGATGCGGCAACAGCTGGTCAAACAGGCCTTCATACAGGCTTTTCTCCAGCGCCAGTGCTTTGCCCTTAGAGGTAAGGACTTTATCTTCGTACTCTTTCAGCTCTGGAATGATGTAGCGCTCTGCGTTCTTCAACGTCTGACGGCGAACATAGTGGATAGGCACCTGATGGCTCTGGCCACGACTGACCTGAATGTAGTAGCCGTGAACGCCGTTAAAGCCCACTTTCAGGCTGTCCAGACCGAGCTTTTCGCGTTCGCGAACTTCCAGTCGATCCAGATAATCTGTTGCGCCATCGGCGAGCGCTCGCCACTCATCAAGCTCGGCGTTATAACCGGGCGCAATAACGCCACCATCCCTGATTAATACCGGGGGGGATTCGACAACGGCCTGCTCAAGCAGAGTGCGCAGTTCGCTAAACTCGCCCATCTGTGCACGCAGCGTTTTCAACTGGGGGGATTCGGCGTTTGCCAGCAGATCGTTGAGTTCCGGCAACTGCTGAAAGGCATGGCGCATGCGCGCCAGATCACGCGGGCGCGCCGTTCGCAGCGCCAGTCGGGCCAGAATACGCTCTAAATCACCGACCTGACGCAGAACGGGTTGCAGCACATCGCTGAGTGGTTGCAGCTCTGCAATTGATGCCTGTCGTTTCGCGATGATACTACTGTCACGCAGCGGCATATGCAGCCAGCGCTTTAGCATCCGGCTTCCCATTGGCGTGACGGTTTTATCCAGCACGGCGGCCAGCGTGTTCTCTGTTCCGCCCGCAAGATTTTGCGTAATTTCAAGGTTACGGCGCGTGGCCGCATCCATAATGATGCTGTCCTGCTGACGCTCCATGCTAAGAGAGCGGATATGGGGCAGGCTGGTTCGTTGGGTATCTTTCACATACTGCAGCAGACAACCGGCGGCGCGCAGACCCAGGTGCGCCTGCTCAACACCAAAACCGTTTAAGTCCCGTGTGCCAAACTGCATGTTGAGCTGCTGACGCGCCGTGTCGATTTCAAACTCCCAAAGCGGACGGCGACGTAAACCGCGACGCTGATCGATAAGCGCCATCGCAGCAAAATCTTCCGGATAAAGTAGCTCGGCAGGATTCGTTCGCTGCAGCTCTGCCGCCATCGTTTCCTGATCGGCAGGTTCACTCAGGCGAAAACGGCCTGAGCTGATATCCAGCGTGGCATAACCATAGCCGCGCGCCCCCTGAACAATTGCCGCCAGCAGGTTATCCTGCCGTTCCTGTAACAGGGCTTCATCGCTGATGGTGCCCGGGGTAACAATACGAACGACTTTGCGTTCCACCGGGCCTTTACTCAGCGCAGGGTCGCCAATTTGCTCACAGATGGCGACTGATTCACCGAGTTGCACCAGCCGGGCTAAATAGTTTTCGACGGCGTGATGGGGCACACCGGCCATGGGGATCGGCTCGCCTGCCGAGGCACCGCGTTTGGTTAAGGAAATGTCTAACAGCTGAGAGGCACGTTTGGCATCGTCATAAAACAGCTCGTAGAAATCGCCCATGCGATAAAACAGCAGGATATCCGGATGCTCAGCCTTGAGGCGTAAATATTGCTGCATCATTGGCGTGTGAGTACTCAAGTCCATGTGCGCTGTTTTGTTCATCTCATTCTTACTCAAGGTTGACTCTTCCTTTTCCCGTCACGGTTTTCGCTGGGTTAAACAAGGGTGATAGGCAGCGACCATCATGCTGCATATGCCGCGCGGAAATAGTACCATTTTACGGCTCCTGCATCATCCGGCTTACCGCAGCGGGTAATGAAGTTAGCAAAGCCGGGTCGCCAACTGAATGATTTTTTTGATGAGAGAGAAAGCAGTAGAGGCATTTCACAAAACAGCCGGTTTGATTGTTAAAAAAAGTGTTTTTTTTACGATCTCGTTTGTATGTATCCGCGTTGAACGATTAACATTAAAATCCCTGGTCTGGCCTGTTATATGGATATCTGATGCGTTTTAAGCTTGCTTACCTTCCGCTTTTTGCCCTGCTTGCCGCCTGTAGCAGTAAGCCACACTCTTCGCAGCCGCCCGCCGAACGGGTTGCGCCTAAAGGCGGCTTTTTGCTGGAGCCGTCTCATGCTGTTCAGCCGATGTTTGGTGACTTCGCCAGCAATCCTGTTGCGGAACAGTTCATCGACAAAATGGTGGCGAAACACGGCTTCGACCGTGAGCAACTGCACGCCATTATTGGCCAGGCTAAGCGGCTGGACTACGTCCTGCGTTTAATGGATCGTCAGGCACCGTCCTATACACCGCCGAGTGGGCCTAACGGTGCCTGGATTCGCTATCGCAATAAATTTATCACACCGGATAACGTGCAAAATGGCGTCGCGTTCTGGAATCAATATCAGGATGCACTGCAGCGTGCGCAGCAGGTCTACGGCGTTCCGCCTGAGATTATTGTTGGCATTATCGGCGTGGAAACGCGCTGGGGCCGCATCATGGGGAAAACCCGCATTCTGGACGCGCTGGCAACGCTCTCATTTGATTACCCGCGCCGTGCTGCTTACTTTAGCGGTGAGCTGGAGACCTTCCTGCTCATGGCGCGTGATGAGAAGGACGATCCGCTCGATCTTAAAGGCTCCTTTGCGGGCGCGATGGGCTACGGTCAGTTCATGCCATCGTCCTACAAAGCTTATGCGGTAGATTTTAACGGTGACGGCCATATCAATTTGTGGGATCCCGTCGATGCGATAGGCAGTGTTGCGCACTATTTCCAGCAGAACGGCTGGCGTCCGGGTGAAAATGTTGCCGTGCCAGCCAGTGGTCAGGCACCCATGCTCGAAAACGGTTTCAAAACCCGTTACAACGTCAGCACGCTGGCAGCATCGGGGCTTTCTCCACAGGGTTCGCTGGATGGCCATGACGAGGTCAGCCTGCTCCGTCTGGATCTCGGCACCAGCTACCAGTACTGGTACGGCTTGCCTAACTTCTATGCCATTACCCGCTACAACAACAGCACGCATTACGCGATGACCGTGTGGCAACTGGGAGAGGCGGTCAGCAAGGCGCGTCAGGGATCGCTGTTTTAAAACTACCCTTAGCAACTGTAAGGATATATGATGACGGCCCTTTATTCTGTGCCGTCCTCATTTTCTGGAGCCGTTATGTCTTTACCTGCTTGCCCTGTTTGCCATGCCGATTACACCTGGCAAGATGCTGAAAATCTTAACTGTCCGTCCTGTGGTCATATCTGGACTCAGGCTGAAGGGGATGACAGCGGTCAGGATTTGATCGTTCGTGATGCAAACGGCAATTTACTCGCCGATGGCGACAGCGTCACGGTCGTTAAAGATCTGAAGGTCAAAGGCAGTTCGTCTGTGCTGAAAATAGGCACCCGGGTTAAGAGCATCCGGCTGGTTGAAGGCGATCACAATATTGATTGCAAAATCGACGGATTTGGTCCGATGAAGCTCAAATCTGAGTTTGTGAAAAAGAACTGATTCTGCCGGGCGCCTGCTCGCTGCGCCCGATCTTATTCCTGTCAGCCCGACCGGACTTTTCCCTTATAAAGACCTCGTGCCCGTTTGCGTGCCGCTGACATATTTTGCTGTTGGTCGGGCACTTTATGTTTATTTATACGTCTCATCTTCTGTGAATCTTTAACCCCTGAGAGGAGACGCAATATGCAAGACTGGGATCCCGCGCTGTATCGTAAATTTGAGGCAGAAAGAACGCGGCCTGCGCATGAATTACTGGCACGAATTGAGGTTGAAGATGTCCGGTTCGTTACCGATCTGGGCTGTGGCCCCGGGAACAGCACCGAACTGCTTTACGATGCCTGGCCGCAGGCGCAGGTGATCGGGCTTGACAGTTCTGCCGCCATGCTCGCGCAGGCGCGGGAACGTTTGCCTCAGTGCCAGTTTATTCAGGCGGATATCGGCAACTGGACAACCGACATCCCGCAGCAGGTCATTTATGCCAACGCGTCGCTGCAATGGCTTGGCGATCATCCCACCCTGTTACCACGGTTAGTCAGTCAACTGGCACCTGCCGGTGCGCTGGCGGTTCAAATGCCCGATAACCTGGAAGAACCTTCGCATCAGTTAATGCGTGAGGTCGCGGCATCCGGCCCCTGGCGCGACAAGATCAGCGCGCAGGCGGCGGAACGCAAAAAATTACCCTCAACTGAACACTATTATGACGTGCTGACAAAGGCAGGCTGCGCGGTTGATATCTGGCGAACCACCTACTATCACGTTATGGACGATGCGCAGGCTATCATCCACTGGTTAAAGGCCACCGGGCTGCGTCCTTTCCTTGCGCCGCTGGACGTCTCTGAGCAGGAACAGTTTCTGGCTGCTTATCATCAGTGTCTTATTACCGGCTATCCCGCCCGCCAGGATGGCAAGGTACTCTTAGCTTTCCCCCGGCTTTTCATGGTGGCGACACGCAACGGCTAAACTGGAGCGTAACGCGCAATTTGTTGACTAAGCGCCCCTGAGTGCTTGAAAAAGCGCAGAGCATGCACCATGTTCACTCAACGGCGACAGGGAGCGAAAAATGAATGACCAGCAGTTGCACGCGCTGAGTGCGCAGACAGGTGAGGCGCTTAAACAGCGTAACGCTACCGTAACTTGTGCAGAATCCTGCACGGGCGGCTGGATAGCAAAAGTGTTTACTGACGTGAGCGGAAGCTCTGCCTGGTTCGAACGGGGCTTTGTCACCTACAGTAACGATGCCAAACAAGAACTGGTCGGTGTCAGCGCGGTGTCACTGGCGCAATACGGCGCCGTCAGCGAGGCGGTAGTGCGTGAAATGGCCCTTGGGGCACAGCAGCGGGCGCGCGCCGATTACGCTATTTCCGTTAGCGGTATTGCCGGCCCGGATGGTGGCAGTGAAGACAAACCGGTAGGCACCGTCTGGTTTGGCTTTGCGGCACCGGGTGGCGTGGTCATGGCTTTTCGTCAGCAGTTTGATGGCGATCGCGATGCCGTGCGCCGTCAGTCAGTTGGCTGGGCACTCCAGACGTTATCCCGTCAATTTCTGCAAAATTAAACTTGATACTGTATGACTATACAGTATAATTACCCGCAACAGAAAGTGCACAGGCACCATGCGTGCGTGTTTACCCGGCATGATTAGGAGTAGAAATGGCAATTGATGAAAACAAACAGAAGGCTTTAGCTGCCGCACTCGGCCAGATTGAGAAGCAATTTGGTAAAGGCTCCATCATGCGCTTGGGTGAAGACCGCTCAATGGATGTGGAAACCATTTCAACGGGTTCTCTGTCACTGGATATCGCATTAGGTGCGGGTGGTTTACCGATGGGACGTATCGTTGAGATCTACGGCCCAGAGGCCTCAGGTAAAACGACACTGACACTTCAGGTTATTGCCGCCGCGCAGCGTAAGGGCAAAACCTGTGCCTTTATCGATGCCGAGCACGCACTGGATCCCATCTATGCTAAGAAACTGGGCGTAGATATCGACAATCTGCTGTGTTCACAGCCGGATACCGGTGAGCAGGCCCTGGAAATTTGTGATGCGCTGGCCCGCTCTGGTGCCGTTGACGTCATTATCGTTGACTCCGTAGCTGCACTGACGCCAAAAGCCGAAATCGAAGGTGAAATCGGTGACTCACATATGGGCCTGGCGGCACGTATGATGAGCCAGGCAATGCGTAAGCTGGCGGGTAACCTGAAGCAGTCTAATACGCTGCTGATCTTCATCAACCAGATTCGTATGAAGATTGGTGTGATGTTCGGTAACCCGGAAACCACTACCGGTGGTAACGCGCTGAAGTTCTACGCTTCTGTTCGCCTTGATATTCGCCGTATCGGTGCGATTAAAGAGGGTGACAACGTGGTGGGTAGTGAAACGCGCGTTAAAGTCGTTAAGAACAAAATTGCGGCGCCATTTAAACAGGCTGAGTTCCAGATCATGTACGGCGAAGGCATTAACACCTTCGGTGAGCTGGTGGATCTTGGCGTGAAGCACAAGCTGATTGAAAAAGCCGGTGCATGGTACAGCTATAAAGGCGATAAGATCGGTCAGGGCAAGGCAAACGCGGGCAACTTCCTCAAAGAAAATGCCGCGGTGGCCGACGAGCTTGATATCAAACTGCGTGAAATGCTGCTTAACGGTGGCGATCAAAATATCGCGGCGGACGTTGCAGGCAACGACGTTGAGAAGGCGGCGAGCGAAGCCAACGAAGATTATTAAAGCCTGAAACAGGAGCGGATTTTCCGCTCCTGTTTTACATTAACGCCTCACGTGCCTTTCCTCTGTTCCTGTCTCCCGCCATACTCTCCCTCCGTTCGTAAAAGGTGCGCAGTATGTCTGAACAATCTCAGCCACAAGTCATCTCATTTTCACGCCTGCTGGATCGTGCGATGCGCCTGCTGGGCCAGCGTGACCACAGCCGCGAAGAGCTTAAACAAAAGCTCCAGCTGTCCGCTCAGCGTAGCGCGTGGATGAAACAAAAAGATCCTGAAATCATTACGCCCGAGCTAATGGAAAAGGTGCTGAACTGGTGTGGTGAAAACGGCTGGTTAAATGACGAGCGCTTTACCGCACGATTTATTCAGAGCCGAAGCCGCAAGGGATTTGGTTCACAGCGTATCAGGCTGGAGCTGGCACAAAAGGGCATCAGCCGTGATGCGATCGATCTCGCCATGGAAGAAACCGATATTGATTGGTCGGCCTGTGCGGCTGAACTCGCCGAGAAAAAATTTGGTCACCCATTGCCGACAGAATGGAAAGAAAAAGCCAAAGTGCAGCGCTTTTTGCATGCCAAAGGCTTTCTTAGCGAGGATATTCAGCAGGTTTTCAGAAATTTTGATGACTAAAAGTCGATGTGATTTTACTTCCCTCCGAAGAATATTTATCTTACCCCTTTTGGTTCCTTATGCTTGCTGCCGTAACGATGCGGTACGCCTGATAAAGAAGGACCTTTCGTTAGCGTGATTCCAGGATATATATGAGCAAGAGCACTGCTGAGATCCGTCAAGCGTTTCTCGACTTTTTCAATAGTAAGGGACATCAGGTTGTAGCAAGCAGCTCCCTGGTACCAAACAACGATCCGACGTTGCTGTTTACCAACGCCGGAATGAACCAGTTCAAAGATGTGTTTCTGGGTCAGGAAAAGCGTGACTACACGCGAGCAACGACGTCACAACGCTGCGTACGTGCCGGCGGGAAACACAACGATCTTGAAAACGTCGGTTATACCGCGCGTCACCACACCTTTTTTGAAATGCTGGGCAACTTCAGCTTTGGCGACTACTTCAAAAAAGAAGCTATTGCGTTTGCCTGGGAACTGCTGACCGGCGAGCAGTGGTTTAAGCTGCCTAAAGAGCGCCTGTGGGTCACCGTGTATGAAACCGATGACGAAGCTTACGATATCTGGGCCAACGATATTGGCGTTCCCCGTGAGCGTATTATCCGTATCGGTGATAACAAGGGCAGCGCCTACGCGTCAGATAACTTCTGGCAGATGGGTGATACCGGGCCTTGCGGTCCCTGCAGCGAAATTTTCTACGATCACGGCGACCATATCTGGGGCGGACCACCGGGCAGCCCTGAAGAGGATGGCGATCGCTATATTGAGATCTGGAACATCGTCTTTATGCAGTTTAACCGTCAGGCGGATGGCACGATGTTGCCATTACCTAAGCCCTCTGTGGATACCGGGATGGGGTTGGAACGCATCACTGCGGTTCTGCAGCATGTTAATTCAAACTATGAAATCGACCTGTTCCAGACGTTGATTGAAGCGGTTGCGAAGGTCACCGGCGCGACCGATCTGAATAATAAATCCCTGCGCGTTATTGCCGATCACATTCGTTCCTGCGCCTTCCTGATTGCCGATGGCGTCATTCCGTCGAATGAAAACCGTGGCTATGTCCTGCGTCGTATCATTCGCCGCGCCGTACGTCACGGCAATATGCTGGGTGCTAAAGACGCATTCTTCTACAAGCTGGTTGCACCACTGATTCAGGTCATGGGCGCGGCAGGCGATGAGTTACAGCGTCAGCAGGCACAGGTTGAGAACGTTCTGAAAAGTGAAGAAGAGCAGTTTGCTAAAACCCTTGAACGTGGCCTGGCACTTCTGGACGAGGAACTGGCAAAACTGCAGGGTGATACACTGGATGGCGAAACCGTCTTCCGCTTATACGATACCTTCGGATTCCCTGCCGATTTAACGGCTGACGTTTGCCGTGAACGTAACTTAAAAATCGATGAAGCCGGTTTTGAAAAGGCGATGGAACAGCAGCGTCAGCGCGCACGTGAAGCCAGCGGCTTCGGCGCAGACTACAGCAATGTGATTCGTATCGACGCGGCTTCGTCGTTTAAAGGCTATGAGCAGTTGGATCTGACGGCGACCGTCAAGGGGCTGTTCGTGAACGGTGAAGCCGTTGACGCCCTGTCTGCCGGTCAGGACGCGGTGATTGTGCTGGATGAAACGCCATTTTATGGCGAGTCTGGCGGTCAGGTAGGTGACACTGGCGAGCTGAAAGGCAATAACGCGCTGTTTAGCGTACAGGATACGCAAAAATATGGGCAGGCGATTGGTCATATTGGCAAACTCAGCAGCGGACAATTACGTGTTGGCGATCGTCTTGAGGCGGTGGTTGATGAGGCGCGCAGGGCTCGTATTCGTCTGAATCACTCCGCAACGCATCTGTTGCATGCTGCATTGCGTCAGGTTTTAGGTGAACATGTTGCTCAGAAGGGCTCGTTGGTTAACGACAAATATTTGCGTTTTGACTTCTCACATTTTGAGGCCATGAAACCTCAGGAGATTCGTCAGGTCGAAGATATTGTTAACGCACAGATCCGTCGCAATTTGCCTGTTGAAACCCGTGTCATGGATCTTGAGGCGGCGAAAGCCAAAGGCGCGATGGCCCTGTTCGGTGAAAAATACGATCAGCAGGTTCGCGTTCTGACCATGGGGGATTTCTCGGTTGAGCTGTGTGGCGGAACGCACGCTGCGCGAACCGGTGATATCGGCCTGTTCCGCATTCAGGCCGAGTCCGGTACTGCCGCAGGGATTCGCCGTATTGAGGCGATCACAGGCGAGGCGGCTCTGGCACAGGTTTATGCGCAGAGTAGCCAGCTACAGGATATTGCCCAACTGGTGAAAGCCAACAGCAGTAACCTGAATGAAAAAGTGCGCGGGCTGGTTGATCATCTGCGTTCGCTGGAGAAAGAGTTGCAGCAGTTACGCGATCAGCAGGCGGCGCAGGAAAGTGCGCAGCTGGGCAATCATGCGGTCGACGTCAAAGGCGTTAAGCTGCTGGTGACTGAGCTCAGCAACACCGATCCGAAAATGCTGAGGACCATGGTGGATGATCTGAAAAACCAGCTGGGTTCGGCGATTATCGTGCTGGCTACGGTAGCAGATGGCAAAGTGTCACTGATTGCTGGCGTAACGAAAGATTTAACCGACCGTGTTAAGGCTGGGGAGCTCATCGCCGAACTTGCGCCTAAAGTGGGTGGTAAGGGCGGTGGCAGACCGGACATGGCGCAGGCAGGTGGCAGTGATGCTACTGCACTGAAAGGTGCGCTGGCAGGTGTTGAAGGATGGGTTTCGAGCCGTCTGTAATGAAATAAAATAATTCATCGTAGCAAGCGCCAGAACTGATGTTCCGGCGCTTTTTAATACGATGTTAAATTTGCTAGTGACAAAGTCGGGTTGATGTAGCGTATTTCGGCTAAACTATTTATCAGCAGAATGTATTGGCGCGTTGATGTGCAATGGTGTATTTCTCATAGCCTGTGTACAGCGTTAAGTGATGGATAACGCCGGGAAGCTTTATCAAGCCCGACTCTTTTAATCTTTCAAGGAGCAAAGAATGCTTATTCTAACTCGTCGAGTTGGTGAAACCCTCATGATCGGTGATGAGGTGACTGTAACGGTACTGGGCGTCAAAGGTAACCAGGTCCGCATTGGTGTTAACGCACCAAAAGAAGTGTCTGTGCATCGCGAAGAGATTTATCAGCGCATCCAGGCCGAAAAAACGCAACAAACCAACGTTTGACAGA
This sequence comes from Pantoea sp. Ae19-2, assembly GCF_059801205.1. NCBI lineage: Bacteria > Pseudomonadati > Pseudomonadota > Gammaproteobacteria > Enterobacterales > Erwiniaceae > Pantoea > Pantoea sp. Ae19-2. The sequence goes on from NZ_JBCHWE010000001.1 coordinate 346,412, forward strand.
TTCAGCGTCTCGCACCTGTGCGAGACGCTACCCTTTGTTCCCACCGTCTCGCTTTTTCTTTTTCCTCGTTATCTACCCTTTTTGTTAACTTCATCATCTTTTATTGTTGATTATTCACTCTTTTTGCGGTCATTTTGTCCCAATTGCCTGTCATTTGTGCAAACGGAAAAAACCTTCCGAAAAATTGTTTGACTTATAAGTGCGGGAAAGTAATATGTGCGCCACGCAGTGCCGATGAGCAGAAACAAGTTCAGAAGCGCAGTTCGGAAGAACGCGTAAGGTGAGGTGGCCGAGAGGCTGAAGGCGCTCCCCTGCTAAGGGAGTATACGGTCAAAAGCTGTATCGAGGGTTCGAATCCCTCCCTCACCGCCATTTCCGATGCATCCGTAGCTCAGCTGGATAGAGTACTCGGCTACGAACCGAGCGGTCGGAGGTTCGAATCCTCCCGGATGCACCATATCGTTGAATATGGATATGTTGATGTCAGGCGAAGCGCCGCAGAAAACATTGTCGGAACAGAGTTGTAAAGTGAACTAGCAATTCCTTCATGGTGAGTCGTTAGCACCCTGCGTTGTACAAGAATTTCGTAATGCATCCGTAGCTCAGCTGGATAGAGTACTCGGCTACGAACCGAGCGGTCGGAGGTTCGAATCCTCCCGGATGCACCATACTTTTCGGTATGGACGTGTATTCCTGGTCTGTAAGGCATAGTCGATTTGTCAGGCAGAGCCAGAGAGGATAACGTTGCTTCAGCAACGGCCCGAAGGGCGAGGCGTCAGCCGAATAATCCTCCCGGATGCACCATTCTTCGTATTATCCCCAGGTTGATTTCTGCCAGTCCATAAAAGATTATCTATGCATCCGTAGCTCAGCTGGATAGAGTACTCGGCTACGAACCGAGCGGTCGGAGGTTCGAATCCTCCCGGATGCACCATATTTTTCGGTATGGACGTGTATTCCTGGTCTGTAAGACATAGTCGATTTTTCAGGCAGAGCCAGGAAGGATAGCGTTGCTTAAGCAACGACCCGAAGGGCGAGGCGTCAGCCGAGTCATCCTTACGCAGGCACTGTCTTGCGAATCTTCTGGCCGAAATCCCCCGCATATGACCTGTGAAGCCATCGTGTTATCAGGCGCAGGACAACACTGTTCGTTCTCTCTGTTTACTCAGACGATCTGAGAACGCCTCACCTGAATGCCCTCAAACCACACCTGTGTCGCGCAAGCTTCGGTTTATGCGGCCTGAACGCGTCCGGGCTTTAAGGCGTGAGCGTAGTCGCGATCTTGTGCCAGAATCACATTGATTGTGGTGATACATTTTCTGCTGAACATTGTTAATCCTTGATAACATTCCTGGCATAGCGCTTACCTTGTGCATCGCTGCTAAAATCACAGGGAATTCGCGACCTTACAGGCTTTCCAACCCGATCACCTTTATCTGAAAACTAAAATAGCTAATGCTTTCAAAGCATTTGCTGTTCATCCCGCCTGGCGACAACCTACGCACATTCAGCTAAAGTAATGGCTCATTTGTTGGAGGTCCTCAGTGACAATCTACGATCAATACGACGCCCTGATTTTCGATATGGACGGTACTATTCTTGATACTGAACCGACACATCGAAAAGCGTGGCGTCAGGTGCTGTCACGCTATGGCCTGGCGTTCGATGAAGCGCGCGTAACGGCGTTCAACGGTGCGCCCTCATGGCAACTGGCGAAGTTCATTATTGAAACCAATAATTCAGATCGCGATCCTTATTTGCTCGCCGCTGAAAAAACGGCAGCGGTAAAAGCGATGCTGCTGGATAACGTGCAGCCGCTTCCGCTCATGGAGGTCGTCAAGGCGTACTATGGCCGCCGCCCTTTGGCTGTGGGTACAGGTAGTGAGCACGCTATGGCTGATGCGCTGCTCAGCCAGTTGGGTGTCAGAGATCTCTTTTCTGCTGTGGTGGGGGCCGACGACGTGCAGCGTCACAAGCCTGAGCCCGATACCTTTCTACGCTGTGCTGCGCTGATGGGCATCGCGCCAGAGCGCTGTGTGGTGTTCGAAGACGCTGATTTTGGCGTGCAGGCAGCGAAGGCCGCAGGGATGGCCGTGGTTGATGTTCGCCTGCTGTGAGCGAAACACTGGCTTATGTGTCTTTATTGAGTAGCAGCTTTCTCAGTGCGACGTTACTTCCGGGTAGCTCAGAGGCGCTGTTAGTTGCACTACTGATCGCGAAAAGCGCATCAGTTTATGGGTTGATTTTAGTCGCATCGTTAGGGAATACCCTGGGTGGCTTGACCAACATAATTTTGGGTCGCTTATTGCCGTTAAAACGTCAGGGGCGATGGCATGAGACAGCGATGACGTGGTTGCAACGGCTGGGGCCGGCAGCACTGTTGTTAAGTTGGCTACCGGTTGTAGGCGATCTGCTCTGCGTTCTTGCAGGTTGGTTACGCTTTGGCTGGTTGCCCTCGATACTGTTTCTGGCTATCGGTAAAACGCTGCGTTATATCGTTATTGCGACCGCCACATTACAGGGCATGGAATGGTGGCATTGATTCGTACTGATTCGGGGCTAGGGTTAACACTATGCTGAACAAAAATAAATTATTCACCCAGCGGGAGGTTAATGTGATCCCCGACGTATCAAAAGCGTTATCCTGGCTGGAAGCGCATCCTGATGCACTTAAAGGCATTGGCCGTGGCATTGAACGTGAAACGCTGCGAGTGCAGCCAGATGGTCATCTTGCGACGACCGCGCATCCAGATTCACTGGGGTCGGCGCTTAAGCATGACTGGATCACCACCGACTTTGCTGAAACGCTGCTGGAGTTTATTACCCCGGTTGATCACAGCATCGATCACATGCTGGCGTTTTTGCGTGACGTTCATCGTCATGTTGCCCGCGAACTCGGTGAAGAGCGCATGTGGCCTTTCAGCATGCCTTGCCTGATTGAAGATGCGGATAAAATTACGCTGGCACAATACGGCAAATCCAATATCGGTCGTATGAAAACCCTTTACCGTCAGGGATTAAAGAACCGCTATGGTGCGTTGATGCAAACCATCTCCGGTATCCACTACAATTTCTCGCTGCCGTTGTCCTTCTGGCAGGCCTGGGCGGACGTAAAAGATTATGAAAGCGGTAAAGAAACCATTTCTGCCGGTTATCTGCGGCTGATCCGCAACTACTATCGTTTTGGCTGGATCATCCCTTATCTGTTTGGCGCATCGCCTGCAATTTGTTCCAGTTTCCTGCAGGGCGGCGAGAGCGCACTGCCGTTTGACACCGATAATAAAGGTACGCTCTGGCTCCCCTATGCCACTTCGCTGCGTCTGAGTGACCTGGGCTATACCAATAAGTCGCAGAGCTCGCTGGGTATTACCTTTAACTCTCTTGAGGGTTATGTCAGCGCCTTGAAAAAAGCGATTAAAACGCCTTCTGAAGACTTCGTGAAGATGGGCACGCGGGATGCAGACGGAAACTGGTTGCAGCTGAACACCAACGTCCTGCAGATTGAGAATGAGCTCTATGCGCCGATTCGTCCCAAGCGCGTTACCCGATCCGGTGAAGCGCCTTCCGATGCCCTGCAACGTGGCGGCATCGAGTACATCGAAGTGCGCTCAATGGACATTAACCCTTTCTCGCCCATCGGGGTGGATGAAAACCAGGTGCGGTTCCTGGATCTGTTCCTGATTTGGTGCACGCTGGCAGATGCGCCAGAGATGAGTTCTGATGAATTGCAGTGCAGTCGGCAGAACTGGAATCGCGTGGTGCTGGAAGGGCGCAAACCCGATCTGAAAATTGCAGTCGGCTGCGGTGAAGCAGAGTATTCACTGGTCGAGGTCGGCAAGACACTGTTTGCTGATTTGCGCCGCGTTGCGGAAGCGCTGGACAGCAATCAAGGCACAACAGAATATCAGCAAGTCTGTGACGAACTGGTAGCATCCTTCGACGATCCTGAGCTAACCTATTCGGCGCGTATTCTTAAAGCCATGAAAGAAAGCGGCGTGACGGGAACGGGCATCGCTCTGGCAGAGCAGTATCAGCAGTTGCTGGTTAACGAGCAACTGGAAGTGCTCAAGCCGGAAGACTTTGCGCGTCAGGCACAGGCGTCCGTTGCCGCGCAGCAGCAGCTTGAAGCGAATGATACGTTAGATTTTGAAACCTATCTGGCTGGCCGGGAAGGGTAGAAAAGAAAAAGGCCACATCAATGTGGCCAAATTAACATCTCTGTTGTCAGGGATGGATGATAACAAATGCGCGTCTTTCATATATTCAGACGCTGGACGATCGGAAAAGTTTCATCGTTCTCAAAAAATTTTTCAGACCAAGAGGTGACGTATGCCATTACTGGATAGTTTTACTGTTGATCACACCATCATGGCCGCGCCCGCAGTGCGTGTAGCAAAAACCATGAAGACTCCCCATGGCGATACGATTACTGTTTTTGACCTGCGTTTTTGTCGCCCCAATATCGACATTCTGACTGAACGTGGGATCCACACGCTTGAGCATTTGTTTGCGGGCTTTATGCGTAACCATCTCAACGGTAACGGCGTAGAGATTGTTGATATTTCACCTATGGGTTGCCGCACAGGCTTCTACATGAGCCTGATTGGTACACCAGACGAGCAACGTGTGGCACAAGCCTGGAAAGGCGCGATGGAAGACGTGCTGAAGGTGAAAGATCAGAACCAGATTCCAGAGCTGAACGAATATCAGTGTGGCAGCTATAAACTGCATTCTCTGGATGAAGCTCAGCAAATTGCCCGCAACGTGCTGGCACAGGAGATCGGTGTTAACCACAATGACGATCTGAAACTGCCTGCCGAAAAACTGAAAGAGCTGCACATCTAGTCAGTTAGGTTAGTCCGGACAGTAAAACGCCGCACATGAGCGGCGTTTTTTATAACAGCGCCTGCATGACGACGGCGGGCTTTTCAAAAACCTGCGGGTCAGGCGAAAAAAACCGCCTTGCAATGAACTGCACCCAAAAAGTTGGACACCCAACTGAGTAAGGTGCAGTTTTTTATGAGCATCAGGATCCTACGGATTGCTTGAGCGGTGTCTGTGGTGTGATGCGAACCTGCTTAATCATATTGTCCTGCACATCCAGAATATCAACATCATAGTGATTCACCTGAACGCGCGTGTTCACTGTTGGAATCTCTTCCAGTGCTTCCAGTAACATACCGTTGATGGTACGCGCTTCCTGCTCAGGCAGTTGCCAGTTGAAGGCTTTATTGATCTCACGAATATTCGCGCTACCTTCAATCAGCACGGAGCCATCATTTTGCGGCATCACTTCTTCAGCCAGCGACGGAGACATTGAGGTCGTGAAATCACCCACAATCTCCTCCAGAATGTCCTCTATCGAAATCAGGCCTTTGATATCGCCGTACTCATCCACGACCAGACCGGTCTTTTTCTTGTTGCGCTGAAATTTCACCAACTGAACGTTGAGCGGCGTGCCTTCGGGAATGTAATAGATCTCATCGGCGGCACGCAGCAGCATCTCTTTCGTAAACTCTTTTTTCTCGGTCATCATGCGCCAGGCTTCGCGCACCCGCAGCATCCCTACACAATCATCCAGCGAATCACGGAACAGGACAATGCGACCGTGCGGTGAATGGCTTAACTGACGGATGACTGATTTCCAGTCATCGTTGATGTTAATACCAACAATCTCGTTACGCGGCACCATAATGTCGTCCACACTGACCTTTTCAAGGTCCAGTACAGATAACAACATATCCTGATTGCGGCGCGACATGTGCGTACGCGATTCGTAAACGATGGTACGCAACTCTTCTTTGCTGAGCGCTGAACTGATCGCACCATCCGCCCGGATGCCCACCAGTCGCATCAGCAGTCGGGTAATGGTGTTAAGCAACCACACCAGGGGCAGCATGATGTATTGCAGCGGACCGAGCAGAAAGCTACTGGGGTAAGCGACTTTTTCTGGATAAAGTGCAGCAACCGTTTTGGGCAGCACTTCTGCAAACACCAGTACAACAAATGTCAGGATACCGGTCGCGATCGCGACACCGGCATCGCCATACAAACGCATCCCTACGATAGTACCAATGGCGGACGCCAGAATATTGACCAGGTTATTACCGATAAGGACCAGGCTGATGAGGCGATCCGGGCGCTTTAACAATTTTTCGACGCGGCGGGCTGCGCGATGGCCATGTTTAGCCTGATGGCGCAGTTTATAACGATTGAGCGTCATCATGCCGGTTTCAGAGCCTGAAAAATAGGCTGAAACCAACACCATAATGATGAGTGTGACAATCAACGTCGTGGTCGAAACATGTTCCACCGCAAAACTTCCTTTTATTAAGAACTGTGAATGAGCAGGTGTTGCAGTACGCGACTGCCAAAGTACGCCATCGTGAGCAGCGCTGCGCCGCCGCAGTTAAACCAGACTACGCGGCGACCACGCCAGCCTTCATGATAGTGGCCCCAGAGCAGAACGATGTAGACAAACCAGGCAATAATCGACAGCACGGCCTTATCTACGTTTTCGGCGCTGAACAGGTCATGCATATAAAACAGGCCGGTACACAGCACCAGCGTCAGTAACACAACGCCAACCTGGGTGATGTGAAACATTTTACGTTCAATGGTCAGCAGCGGTGGCATGTCCTGAGTGAAAGCCAGTTTTTTGTTCTTAAGCTGGTAATCAATCCACGCAAGCTGCAACGCGTACAACGCCGCGATGATGAGCGTTGCATAGGCAAACAGCGACAGCCCGATATGAATCATAATGCCGGGCGTGGTTTCAAGGTGCGTAATAAACGCATTCGGGACAAAAGTGGCAAAGGCCAGGTTAATTAATGCAAAGCTGTAAACAATCGGCAGCAGTAGCCAGCCACGATTTCGGGAGGCAACAATGGTCATGATTGCACAAATCAGCAGGCTGACCAGAGAGCCGATATTCAACAGGCTGAGATTTTGCCCGCCATCAACGGCAAAGATACGCTGCTGCAGGGCGACAGCGTGCGTGACTAACGCCACACAGGCCGACAGCACAGCTAACCTGCGCCAGCCGCTTTGACGCTTCAACAGGCTGGGGATGATGAGTGCAAGACTCAGGGAGTAGGCGAACAGCGCCACAATCGCGAAAACGGACATAGTTCCTTTCAGGCATCAGTCAGATAAAGGAAAAGGGCAGTATAGCGCCAGCCGCAGCAGGCTCCAAACGATCTGAGGTGGAATTGAAGAGGAACTGAGGTGGAAGTGAAGAGATCGCCTCGGCTTCGTGTTATAATCCGCCGCATTCTGCCGGTATGGTGCCTCGCGATTTTTTTTAAGTGAGAGACAATGTTTGACAATTTAACCGATCGTTTGTCGCAAACTCTGCGCAATATCAGCGGCCGCGGAAGGCTGACTGAAGACAACATTAAAGATACGCTGCGCGAAGTGCGCATGGCGCTGCTGGAAGCTGACGTTGCGCTGCCGGTGGTGCGTGACTTCATTAATCGCGTCAAAGAGAGCGCGGTAGGCCACGACGTCAACAAAAGCCTGACGCCGGGCCAGGAATTTATCAAAATTGTCCGTAACGAACTGGTTACGGCGATGGGCGCAGAAAACAACGCGCTGGATCTTGCCGCACAGCCGCCGGCCGTTGTGCTGATGGCCGGTCTGCAGGGTGCGGGTAAAACCACCAGTGTCGGTAAGCTGGGTAAATTTCTGCGTGAAAAGCACAAGAAAAAAGTGCTGGTGGTATCTGCTGACGTTTATCGCCCGGCGGCGATCAAACAGCTTGAGACACTGGCACAGCAGGTCGGTGTGGATTTTTGCCCCTCGGATCTGAGCCAGAAGCCCGTTGATATCGTCAACAACGCGCTGCGTGAAGCCAAACTCAAGTTTTATGACGTATTGCTGGTCGATACCGCGGGTCGTCTGCACGTAGACGAAGCGATGATGGACGAGATTAAACAGGTTCACGCCGCAATTAATCCGGTAGAAACCCTGTTTGTCGTGGATGCCATGACCGGTCAGGATGCGGCGAATACCGCGAAAGCCTTTAATGAAGCGCTGCCGCTGACAGGGGTTATTCTGACGAAGGTGGATGGCGATGCACGCGGTGGTGCTGCCCTGTCTATTCGCCATATTACCGGCAAGCCGATCAAATTTATGGGGATGGGCGAGAAGACCGATGCGCTGGAAGCCTTTTATCCTGACCGCATTGCCTCGCGCATTCTTGGCATGGGCGACGTGCTGTCGCTTATTGAAGATATCGAAAGTAAAGTTGACCGCGCGCAAGCGGAAAAACTGGCGAAGAAACTGAAAACCGGCGACGGTTTTGATCTCAATGACTTCCTTGAGCAGTTAAAGCAGATGCGCAACATGGGCGGCATGGCGAGCCTGATGGGCAAGCTGCCGGGCATGGGGCAACTGCCAGACAACGTGAAATCGCAGATGGATGACAAAGTGCTGGTGCGCATGGAAGCCATCATCAATTCGATGACACGCAAAGAGCGTGAAAAACCAGAAATTATCAAAGGTTCGCGCAAGCGCCGCATCGCTACCGGCTCGGGCATGCAGGTGCAGGACGTTAACCGCTTATTAAAGCAGTTCGACGACATGCAGCGGATGATGAAGAAAATGAAGAAGGGCGGAATGGCGAAAATGATGCGCGGCATGAAAGGTATGATGCCGCCAGGTTTCCCAGGACGCTAATGGGTTCCACAAAAAAGCCTGGGATTACTCGGTTTAGGTTGCTTTTTGCGCCAAAATGAGTAAAATTTTCGGGCTTTTTATACAGCACCCGGACCCCGTTCCTCGATGGGGGCCGGGTGTTTTATTAACTGAAGAGGATGTTATGGTAACAATTCGTTTGGCACGTCACGGCGCTAAAAAGCGTCCGTTCTATCAGGTCGTCGTCACTGACAGCCGCAATGCACGCAACGGTCGCTTCATCGAGCGCGTAGGTTTCTTCAACCCGATCGCATCTGGTCAGGCAGAAGGTCTGCGTCTGGATCTGGATCGTATCGAGCACTGGGTTGGCCAGGGCGCAACGCTTTCTGATCGCGTTAACGCGCTGATCAAAGAAGCAAAGAAAGCAGCTTAATCTGTCACGGTGGTGAGCATGAGCAGACAACTTGCCGCACAGGCACCTGTTAACCCGATTGTATTGGGTAAAATGGGTGCGGCATACGGCATTCGCGGCTGGCTCAAAGTGTTTTCCTCCACTGAAGACGCTGAAAGCATCTTTGACTACCAACCCTGGTTTATCCAGCGCGCCGGTAAATGGCAGCAGGTGGAACTGGATGGTTGGAAGCACCACAATCAGGACCTGATCATCAAAGTCAAAGGCATTGACGATCGGGATGCGGCGGCACAGTTGACCAATTGCGAAATTCAGGTCGACTCGACGCAGCTGCCTGCGCTGGATAACGGTGAGTACTACTGGAAAGACCTGATGGGTTGCAAGGTAGTCAACGTTGAAGGCTACGAACTGGGTAAAGTCGTCGATATGATGGAAACCGGTTCGAACGACGTTCTCGTCGTGAAGGCAAACCTGAAAGATGCGTTTGGTGTACAGGAGCGGTTAATTCCGTTTCTTGATGAACAGGTTATCAAGAAAGTCGATCTCTCTACTGGCCTTATTGAAGTAGATTGGGATCCTGGTTTTTGATCTCCGAATCAAACGGTAACGTAACGGCGAAGACAATGTGGATTGGTGTAATTAGCCTGTTTCCAGAAATGTTTCGCGCTATTACCGATTACGGGGTAACTGGCCGGGCAGTAAAAAATGGCCTGCTCAGCGTTCAAAGCTGGAGTCCACGTGACTTCACGCACGACCGGCACCGTACTGTGGACGATCGTCCTTATGGTGGCGGACCGGGAATGCTGATGATGGTACAACCTTTACGGGATGCCATCTCCGCAGCGAAAGCAGCGGCGGGAGAGGGTGCCAGGGTGATATATCTTTCACCTCAGGGCCGCAAACTTGACCAACAGGGCGTTTGCGAACTGGCATCACGAGACAAGCTCATCCTTGTCTGTGGTCGCTATGAAGGGATTGATGAGCGCGTAATCCAGACCGAAATTGATGAAGAATGGTCAATCGGTGATTACGTTCTCAGCGGCGGGGAACTGCCAGCAATGACGATGATTGACGCGGTTGCCCGGTTCATTCCGGGAGTACTCGGCAAACAGGCGTCAGCCGATGAGGATTCGTTCTCTGACGGGTTGCTGGATTGTCCGCACTATACCCGACCTGAAGTGTTAGAAGGGATGGACGTTCCGCCAGTTTTGCTGTCGGGCAACCATGCCGATATTCGCCAGTGGCGCCTGAAACAGTCGCTAGGCCGTACCTGGCTAAGAAGACCTGAACTTCTGGAAAACCTGGCTCTGACTGAAGAGCAAGCAAGGTTGCTTAAGGCGTTCCAACAGGAACACCAGCAACAAAACGATGATGCGGGAGAGTGATCTTCCCTGACTATCAGTTTACCCAGGATAAGAGATTTAATTATGAGCAACATTATTAAGCAAATTGAACAAGAGCAGATGAAACAGGACGTACCTTCCTTCCGTCCGGGTGATACCGTGGAAGTGAAAGTATGGGTCGTTGAAGGTTCTAAAAAACGTCTGCAGGCATTCGAGGGCGTGGTTATCGCTATTCGTAACCGCGGTCTGCACTCTGCATTCACTGTTCGCAAAATTTCTAACGGCGAAGGCGTTGAGCGTGTCTTCCAGACTCACTCTCCGGTAATTGACAGCATCGCTGTTAAACGTCGTGGCGCTGTGCGTAAAGCCAAACTGTACTACCTGCGTGAGCGTACTGGTAAGTCTGCTCGTATCAAAGAGCGTCTTAACTAAGGTATCGCTAACGCGACATCTAAAAGTTAATAGCAAACAAGGGGTTGGCAATGTGCCAGCCCCTTTTTTATGCCAGTGCCTACAAAATGCCTACGCCGAATGTTTGCCGTCATCTGCAGGCAAAGTGTGCCAGACCAAAGCGCTGTCTCACATAAAGGAAAACCTGTCGGAACAGAACAGGTATCTTTGCGATGCTGTGCATGCCAACCGCCGGGATGCTGCGTAACGCAATCTGCTCGTCATCGGACACAACCGATTATTCTCTTATTCAATCTCATTGCCCTAAGGGCAGGTTTTGAAAGACGTCGTTTTTTTAGTTTCCGGCTTTATATTTTCGCTCGCCTCATTCTATTCAGCCCGATATGCACTGGAAGGCAACAAGCATAAGTGGCTTTGCCGCTGCCTGACCGCAGTCTGGGTAAGCATGGGATTCGTGTTGTTTCCCCTTTTTCTTGCGCTGGGGTTGTATGGTCCGGCCCTTATCTTTGTGGCGGCTAACGTGATCCTTGTTTGGGCAGGCCGCGAACACAAAAAAGAACTGGCATGTAAGAACAAAACGTCCACGGCGGTGACGGCGCATGTGCCCCTGGTCGAGGTTGATATGCCCTGGCTGAGTCTAAAAGAGATCGGCTTCAGCTATTTTGACTACGAGGGTAAGGTGGCTTACCGGCGCGTGGATGTGGAGTCCTGCGATGGGATGTTTATCAAAGGCTATTGTCATTTCCACAGAGAGATGCGCGCATTCGAACTGGTCCGGATCGAATCCGGCATTATCATTCTGCGTAATACCGGGAAAACCATAGACGTTAACAGCTGGCTTGTCGCTTATGTTGAGGCCTACGACCGCTGAGTACGATCTCATGCCTTTTCATGAGGGGCGCTGGAAATGATAGATCGCCGCGTTGACCGGCCCGCTGTCTAAAACAATTAAACCATAACGGTAATCGATAAAGCGCCCGCCACTCTTTTCCGCTACACGTCTGCTGGCGAAGTTATTCTCCACCGCCAGCAGTTCTATTGTCTGTACATCCGGGCGCGCAAAGCCAAATTCCAGTAACAGCTTTACCGCTTGCGTGGCAACACCCTGACATTGCGCGTCACTGCGAACCCAGTACCCCAAAGCGCAAAACTCTCCCGGTTTTTTAGCAAAGCGAAAGCCTGCACCACCTAACAGGCGGTTCTGGGCATCCACGATGGCAAATTCTTCCGCTTCTTTAAGTGCGCGTTGTAAGTGTGTAAAGCGAATCCAGCTTTCGGCTTCATCCGGCTGATAATCCGGATGCGCCCAACTCATCCAGGGCAATAACGTATCCAAAGAGTCATTAACGGCTACGGTGAAGGCCTCAATATCGCTTAGATCAAAAGGACGCAGGCGAATGGCTGCAGTGGTCTGGATCATGTTTTCGTCCTTGTCAGTTAACGTATCAATATTAACAGCGGGATTTCGGTGGTGGAATAGATGATATGTATATTTATGTTTACACAATGACAGTCTGGCTGATTGTGTTTTTATTTTTTTAATTAATTGATATTAAATATATTTTTTTTGATATTTTCAGGTGTTTTATTTTTGATGGTAAATAAAGTGTACATAAGGGATTGTCCATTGTACTCATTATGATACAGTTTCATCTCTCCTCCATGAGGATCCCGTGACCGCATAAATGAGTGTAAAGGACAGGACGATGCAAAAAGACGCGTTAAACAATGTTCATATCGCCAATGAGCAGGTGTTGATTACTCCAGAAGAGCTTAAAACGAAATTCCCGTTGAGCAATGCGCAGCAGGCGCAAATCGCCGCCTCGCGCCAGACGATTGCGGATATCATTGCAGGCCGTGATTCCCGCCTGTTAGTGGTTTGTGGCCCATGCTCAATTCACGATACAGAAGCGGCTCTGGATTATGCGCGTCGTCTGCAAAGCCTCTCTGAGCAGGTGAAAGATCGCCTGTACCTTGTTATGCGCGTCTACTTCGAGAAACCCCGCACGACCGTTGGCTGGAAGGGGTTAATTAACGATCCTTACATGGATAACTCATTTGATATGGAAGCGGGTTTGCACATTGCCCGTGAGTTGCTGGTGAATCTTGTCGATATGGGCTTGCCGTTAGCGACGGAAGCGCTGGATCCAAACAGCCCGCAATATTTGGGCGATCTGTTTAGCTGGTCGGCGATTGGCGCACGCACGACGGAATCACAAACCCACCGTGAAATGGCTTCAGGCCTGTCAATGCCGGTGGGCTTTAAAAACGGTACCGATGGCAGCCTGGGGACGGCGATAAATGCCATGCGCGCGGCGGCAATGCCTCATCGGTTTGTGGGTATCAATCAGTCAGGCCAGGTTTGCCTGTTGCAAACACAGGGAAATCCTGACGGGCACGTTATTTTACGCGGCGGCAAAGCACCAAACTACAGTCCGGAAGACGTGGCACAATGTGAAACGGCCATGCTTAAAGCGGGACTCCGCCCAGCCTTAATGATAGATTGCAGCCACGGTAACTCTGATAAAGACTACCGCCGTCAGCCTGGCGTCGCGCAATCGGCCATCGATCAGATCAAGAAAGGCAACCGTTCGATTATTGGCCTGATGCTGGAAAGCCACATTAGTGAAGGCAATCAGTCTTCCGAGCAGCCGCGCAGTGAGATGAAGTACGGCGTCTCTGTTACCGATGCCTGCATCAACTGGAACGTCACCGAGGCGTTACTGCGCGAAATGCATGATGAGCTAAACGAGGTTCTGTCGGCGCGTCTTTCACACGAGGTGTAGTGGGCAATGGTGGCTGAATTAACTGCATTACGCGAACAAATTGATACGGTAGATAAAGCACTGCTGGATCTACTGGCAAAACGTCTGGAACTGGTAGCGGAAGTCGGCGAAGTTAAAAGCCGCCATGGTTTGCCAATCTATGTTCCGGAGCGGGAAGCTTCTATGCTGGCGTCCCGTCGCAAAGAGGCAGAAGCGCTGGGCGTGCCTGGCGATCTGATTGAAGACGTATTGCGCCGCGTCATGCGAGAATCCTATACCAGCGAAAATGATAAAGGGTTTAAAACCCTGCGTCCCGAGTTACGTCCGGTGGTGATCGTCGGCGGTAATGGCCAGATGGGACGCCTGTTTAATAAAATGCTGACGCTGTCGGGCTACCAGGTAAAAACGCTGGATAAAGATGACTGGGATCGGGCGGAAACGCTGTTCAGCGATGCCGGTATGGTGATCATCAGCGTGCCTATCCATCTGACCGAGCAGGTGATTCAACAACTCCCTACGCTGCCGGATGACTGTATTCTGGTGGATCTGGCGTCCGTCAAGAATCGCCCCCTACAGGCGATGCTGGCGGCGCATCAGGGACCGGTACTCGGTCTGCATCCTATGTTCGGGCCGGACAGCGGCAGTCTTGCCAAGCAGGTTGTTGTCTGGTGCGATGGGCGGCAGCCGGAAGCCTATCAGTGGTTTCTGGAGCAGATACAGGTCTGGGGAGCGCGCCTGCATCGCATTGGGGCAGAAGAACACGATCAGAACATGGCATTTATCCAGGCGCTGCGCCATTTCGCGACTTTTGCTTATGGCCTTCACCTGGCTGAAGAGAATGTCAATCTTGATCAGCTCCTGGCTTTGTCCTCGCCCATTTACCGGCTTGAGCTGGCAATGGTGGGCCGCCTGTTTGCACAGGATCCGCAGCTGTATGCGGATATCATTATGTCGTCTGAAAATAACCTGAACCTTATCAAACGTTATTATCAGCGCTTTGGTGAAGCCATTGCCCTGCTGGAAAAAGGTGATAAAAACGCCTTTATTGCCAGCTTCAACCGGGTAGAAGAGTGGTTTGGCGATCACGCCAAGCGCTTTTTGGTTGAGAGCCGAAGCCTGCTGCGCTCGGCGAACGACAGCCGGCCATAAGCTAAAAAGGCATCCAGTTGGATGCCTTTTTACTGATTACTTGTCGGGTTCAACAGGAATGATATTTTCGCTGGGGTAGCAGCCAAGTACTTTTAACGAACGCGTCATTGCCCTCAGCTCTTCTAATGCCTGCTGCATCTTTTCAGACTGCAGATTGCCCTGCACATCCAGATAAAACATCTCTTCCCACGGGTTACCGTTGATAGGCCGTGATTCCAGTTTGCTCATAATCAGGTTGTGCTGGCGCAAGACCAACAGTGCGTCAACCAGTGCACCCGCCTGCTGGCCGGTTGCCATGATCAGCGTCGTTTTCGCCGAAATCTGATCGGATACTTCGATGGGCTTACGGGCCAGGACAATAAAGCGTGTGTGATTCTGCTGTTGGTTGGCCAAATTACGCTCCAGCACCTGTAACTGATACAGTTCGCCACCGGCTTCGCTACCGATCGCCGCGACCTTAGGTGAGTTGAGCGCGGCCACTTTTTCCATGGCAGCGGCGGTGCTTTCGGTGTAGACAATCTTCCAGTGCGGGAAGCGGTTAATGAAGTGGCTGGTCTGCTGAAAAGGCTGCGGATGGCTGTAGACCGTTTCAATCTGTTCCAGGTCGCTCTGGCTACTGACCAACATGCAGTGCTCAATCGGAAGCGTCAGTTCCCCTACGATAGAGAGGTTGGTCTGTTGCAGCAGGTCGTACACATCGTTGATTGAACCGGAGCTGGTATTCTCGATCGGTAAGACGGCGTAATCCGCCGCGTTATTCTCCACCTGTTTGATAATGTCATGAAATTTCAGGCAACCGCATTCAACCATGTTACTGAAATGACGCGCGGCATACTGACGGGCAGCCAGATGAGAGTAAGAGCCTTTCGGGCCCAAGAAGGCGATGCGGGCCGCATGAGCATGCGTATGGTTGAGGTTTTTTTGCAGCAAGGCCTGCTGAGTCAGAACCGAATCTTCAATCACTAACTGAAACAGGCGGGTAATGTAGTGCGCATCCAACTGATGTTTTTTACCCAGTACGATGAGGTGCTCAATCAGTGCGCGTTCACGTTCGACGTCGCGGACAGGGCGGTGCGTTGCCAGCTTCGCCTTTGCAACCTCCACGGCCAGCAAACGCCGTTCAGCGAGTAACGTCAGTAGTTTTTCATCAACGGCGCTGATTTTATCACGCAGTGCCAGAAGCGGATTGTCCGGGGTCATAAGGCTCACCTGTAAGCTATCCAATAAAAAAGCCTCCCGGTTGGGAGGCTTTGTTGTTCGTCTTCGCTTTCTTTTTACACGACGAATGGCCTCCCAGTCAGGGGAAGGTAAAAAAGAAAGCGAAGAAAAACGACAGTGTTTTCATGACAGGTTCCAAAAATAAGCTGTTCTGAGAGTAACCGCACAGATGAAAAGCTGTCAACAAAAAACGCGCCCGTAGGCGCGTCAGGAAGGTGAGGACAAAACTTACTCTTCGGCGGCGGGGGTAAAGTCTTTAACGCTGGTGGCCGCGCGGCGCGCTTCAGATTTGTGCTGCACTTTATTAAGTTGGCGCTCGAGTTTTCCTATCAGGTCGTTGATAGCAGTGTACATATCGTCATGTTTGGCACTGGCGACCAGTGTACCGTTTGGCGTATTAATCGTGGCGTCTGCCACAAACTCTTTGGATTCTTTCGACAGAACGATATGCGGGTTAATCAGGTCGGTTTGCCACTTTTCTAGCTTGGCGAGACGGTCTTCGACGTGTTCACGGATGGCTGGAGTAATTTCCATTTGCTTACTGGTAATATTCACGATCATTATGCTTACCTCTCTGTGATTGCCGTCTGAATGGATCCAGCATAGCGCGATATCTCTGTAGATGTGTGATTTTGATCACAAAAAAATGTCACTTTTTGTCAACTACAGCAAATTGTGAGAAAGGGCGAGAATGTGGCCGAAAAGCCTTGAAGCTAACGCCTTATCAAGGCATTCTTGATAAGTTAGCTCAACAGGTAAATCAACATTTTGCCTGTTTTATGCACATAAAAAAGCAGCCTCCAGGGCTGCTTTTTTTGTGGCTCAACGCGCGAACGTCTCAGTCGTTGTTTGCTGCGATAATTTTTGCGACTTTATCCGCCTCGGCGTTCAGTTGCAACTGGCGATAGGCGTTTTCCATCAGCGGTAACGCATCGTGCGTCGCCTGCGTGTCCGGATAATCGCGCATCATCCCTTCAACACGGTTAACAACCGCGACATAGGCCCCACGCTTGGTATAGAATTGCGCCACTGAAAGCTCATATTTTGACAAACGGTCTTTCAGATAGACCTGACGTTTATAGGCATCGGCTGCATATTGGCTGTTTGGATAGCTGCGCAGCAGCTGTGCAAAGTCGCGGAATGCATCACGAGCATGGGTAGGATCGCGATCGGAACGGTCGATGCCGAAAAAGCCCTGCAATGCCGAATCATCCAGCGCCATATCCGTCAGCCCTTTCATATAGATGACGTAATCGATATTAGGATGCGTAGGATTTAAACGCATAAAGCGGCTGATGGCAGCCTGCGCCATCGGCAGATCGGCATTTTTATAGTACGCGTAGATCAAATCCAACTGAACCTGCTGCGAATAGGGACCGAATGGGTAACGATTATCCAGCGCTTCCAGTTGCTTAATCGCCGCTTTAAAGTTACCGTCCTGCAGCTTTTGTTGCGCTGTAGCATAGATTTCAGAAGGCGGGTTGTCCGGTACCGCGTCATTTGAGCCGGAACAACCAACAAGTGCCAGGCTCAGTGTGGCTGCAGCCAACAGATATTTCATACGCGTCATGACGAAGTGATTATCCTCAAAATGTTATGGCGGAAGCTGTCCGTATAGCTCCCGGTAATGACCAGGTACGATAGCACATTATATTAAACGGCATCGCCGTAAAACCCAACGTTAACGAAGAAGCTGTATATGGCACAACAAGTTCAACTCACCGCAACGGTATCCGAGTCACAACTCGGACAACGTTTAGATCAAACTTTGGCGGAATTGTTCCCTGATTATTCACGTTCCCGCATAAAAGAGTGGATCCTTAACCAGCGCGTCAGTGTCAACGGCACTGTGACTGATAAGCCGAAAGAAAAAGTGCTCGGCGGCGAGCGCGTGACCATCGATGCTGAGATCGAAGAAGAGCAGCGCTGGGAACCCCAAAATATCCCGCTGGATATCGTCTACGAAGATGAAGATATCATTGTCATCAATAAACCACGTGACTTTGTGGTGCATCCGGGCGCGGGCAATCCTGATGGCACCGTACTCAATGCGCTGCTGCATCACTATCCCGCCATTGCCGATGTGCCGCGCGCGGGCATCGTTCATCGCCTGGACAAAGATACAACCGGGCTGATGGTCGTGGCGAAAACCGTCCCGGCGCAAACGCACCTTGTCGACGCCCTTCAGCGCCGTGAAATTACACGTGAATATGAAGCGGTCGCCATCGGTACGATGACTGCTGGCGGCACGGTCGATGAACCGATTAGCCGTCACTCAACTAAACGTACGCATATGTCCGTGCATCCCATGGGGAAACCGGCTGTCACTCACTATCGCATCATGGAGCATTTCCGTGCTCATACGCGGTTGCGTCTGCGCCTGGAAACCGGCCGTACGCACCAGATCCGTGTGCATATGTCGCATATTAATCACCCTCTGGTGGGCGACCCGCTTTACGGTGGCCGTCCGCGTCCGCCAAAAGGCGCATCGGAAGACTTTATTACCACGCTGCGCGGATTTGATCGCCAGGCGCTGCATGCGACGATGCTCCGGCTTTACCATCCTATCTCTGGGATTGAGATGGAATTCCATGCCGCGATACCTCAGGACATGATTGATCTGATTGATGCGCTGAAAGCGGATACAGAGATGTTCAAGGATCAGCTGGACTGGCTATGAGCCTGATTATTCCACAATGGCCGGCACCCGATCGGGTGCGTGCCGTCTCAACGTTACGGCAGGGCGGCGTGAGCGAGGGGAACTGGCGTTCGCTTAATCTCGGCAGCCATGTCGGTGACAAGCTGCATCATGTGGCAGCCAACCGTGAGCGGCTGATAGCGCTTGCGGCGTTGCCCGCGATGCCGCAGTGGCTGGAGCAGGTTCATTCCACCGACGTTGCCTGCCTGAGCGCAGGCGGAACCGCGCCGCTACAGGCAGATGCTTGTATCACACGGGAAACGGGCGTGGTATGTGCAATCATGACGGCTGACTGCCTGCCTGTGCTGTTTTGTTCGGATGACGGCCGTGAAGTTGCTGCGGCTCATGCAGGATGGCGCGGGCTGTGTGGCGGCGTACTGGAAAATACCCTGGCACAGTTTCAGGCTGCGCCCGGCAATATTCACGCCTGGCTCGGGCCGGCCATTGGTCCTGATGCGTTCGAAGTCGGTGCAGAAGTGCGTCGCGCGTTTATGAATCACGATCCTGAGGCAGCTGCCGCTTTTCGTCCGGCGGGGGAAAAATTCTACGCGGATATCTGGCTACTGGCCCGTCAGCGGCTCCATGCCGCAGGCGTGAAATCAGTGAGTGCGGATTCACGTTGTACCTTTAGCGAGCAGGACGATTTCTTCTCCTATCGTCGGGATGGCATCACCGGCCGTATGGCAACTTTAATTTGGCTGTTATAGTCTTAGCCCGTAAGACGATCCAGACAGCGCGTTTTTTAGTCCCGTTTCAGGTCATTAACCTTGAATATTTGAGGAATGACCTCATTTTAATCTCCAGTAGCATTTGACCTGTAATGGGAGGAATTATGCGTCTGGATCGTCTTACTAATAAATTTCAACTCGCTCTGTCCGACGCGCAGTCTTTGGCTTTAGGACAGGATAACCAGTTTATTGAACCCTTGCACCTGATGAGCGCGTTGCTCAAGCAGGAAGGGAGTTCCGTTGCGCCCCTGTTGTCCTCAGCCGGTACTGACGTAGCATCGTTACGTACGCAAATTGATCAGGCTATTGACCGTTTGCCGCAGGTAGAAGGCAGCGGCGGAGATGTGCAGCCATCATCCGACCTGATCCGAGTGCTTAACCTGTGCGACAAGCTGGCACAGAAGCGCAACGACAACTTTATCTCATCAGAATTATTTGTTTTGGCAGCCCTGGATTCACGTGGCTCGCTGGCGGACATATTGAAATCTGCAGGCGTCACCAACGAAAAGCTCACCAAAGCGATTGAACAACTTCGTGGAGGCGACAACGTGAACGATCAAGGTGCTGAAGATCAGCGTCAGGCTTTAAAGAAATATACGATTGATCTCACCGAGCGCGCCGAGAAAGGCAAGCTCGATCCGGTGATTGGGCGTGATGAAGAGATTCGCCGTACCATCCAGGTACTGCAACGTCGTACTAAAAACAACCCTGTGTTGATTGGTGAGCCCGGCGTAGGTAAAACCGCCATCGTCGAAGGGCTGGCGCAGCGCATTATCAATGGTGAAGTGCCGGAAGGGCTGAAAGGCCGCCGTGTGCTGGCACTGGATATGGGCGCGCTGGTGGCAGGGGCTAAATACCGTGGTGAATTCGAAGAGCGTCTGAAAGGCGTGCTCAGCGACCTGTCTAAGCAGGAAGGCAACGTCATTCTGTTTATTGATGAGCTGCATACCATGGTGGGCGCGGGTAAAGCAGATGGTGCAATGGACGCCGGCAATATGCTGAAACCTGCGCTGGCGCGCGGCGAGTTACACTGTGTCGGCGCTACCACGCTGGACGAATATCGCCAGTATATCGAGAAAGACGCAGCGCTGGAGCGCCGTTTCCAGAAAGTGTTTGTGGCAGAGCCCAGCGTTGAAGATACCATCGCGATTTTGCGGGGTTTGAAAGAGCGTTATGAGTTGCACCACCATGTGCAGATCACTGACCCGGCTATCGTCGCGGCAGCAACGCTTTCTCATCGCTACATAGCCGATCGCCAGTTGCCAGATAAGGCGATTGACCTGATTGATGAGGCGGCATCCAGTATCCGTATGCAGATTGACTCCAAGCCGGAAGCGCTGGATCGTCTGGAGCGCCGTATTATTCAGCTGAAGCTGGAACAGCAGGCGTTAAAGAAAGAATCTGATGATGCCAGCGTCAAACGTCTGGATATGCTGGAAGCCGAGCTAAACCAGAAAGAGCGTGAATATGCCGAGCTGGAAGAAGAGTGGAAAGCGGAAAAGGCCTCGTTGACCGGCACGCAGAATATCAAAGCGGAGCTGGAGCAGGCGCGCCTTACCCTTGAGCAGGCACGTCGCTCAGGCGATCTGGCACAGATGTCTGAACTGCAGTACGGCAAGATCCCGGCGCTGGAGAAACAGCTGGCTTCCGCTACACAGTCTGAAGGCAAGACGATGAAGCTGCTGCGTAACCGCGTAACGGACGTTGAGATTGCCGATGTTCTGGCGCGCTGGACCGGTATTCCGGTCGCCCGCATGATGGAAGGGGAGCGCGACAAACTTCTGCGTATGGAGCAGGAACTGCATTCACGAGTCATCGGACAGGATGAAGCGGTTGAAGCGGTTTCCAATGCCATTCGCCGTAGCCGCGCAGGTCTGGCCGATCCTAATCGTCCTGTCGGATCGTTCCTGTTCCTGGGCCCAACAGGTGTGGGTAAAACGGAACTGTGTAAATCACTGGCTAACTTCCTGTTCGACAGTGACGATGCGATGGTTCGTATCGACATGTCAGAATTTATGGAAAAACATTCTGTGTCGCGGCTGGTGGGCGCACCTCCGGGTTATGTCGGCTATGAAGAGGGCGGCTATCTGACTGAAGCGGTTCGCCGTCGTCCTTATTCTGTGATCCTGTTGGATGAAATCGAGAAGGCGCATCCCGATGTCTTCAATATTTTGCTGCAGGTTCTGGATGATGGCCGGTTGACGGACGGACAAGGGCGCACAGTTGATTTCCGCAATACGGTCGTGATCATGACCTCTAACCTGGGCTCAGATTTAATTCAGGAACGTTTCGGCAACCTGAATTATCCCGAGATGAAAAATCTGGTGATGGGCGTAGTGGGTCAACATTTCCGTCCAGAGTTCGTGAACCGTATTGACGAGGTAGTGGTGTTCCATCCGCTGGGTGAGAAACACATTGCGTCTATTGCACAGATTCAACTGCAGCGGCTGTACAAACGTCTGGAAGACCGAGGCTATCAGCTGCATATCTCTGATGCGGCGATCAAACTGTTGGGCGAAAACGGTTATGACCCGGTTTACGGTGCGCGTCCACTGAAACGCGCTATCCAGCAGCAGATAGAAAACCCACTGGCACAGCAGATTCTTTCTGGTGAGCTGGTCCCGGGCAAAGTGATAGAGATGGACGTAAAAGACGATGTCATTACTGCCCACCAGTAAAGGCATATTTATTAAAAACGGGCGTTACGCCCGTTTTTTGTACGCGGAATCTGTGGTTTTGGCTTTTTTTAAAGCGTATTGCCTGGAAAGTAATCACTCGAAAGATTTATTTGAATTAGCGCTTGTCAGCCTAAAATATTTGCCTATAATGCGCCTCCACTGACACGGCACAACGGCTTACGTAACGCGGTGTTCAGCAGGAGGCTCCCAGGAGTTTCCGCCGGAGAAAAACTTCTGAAAAAGAGGTTGACTCTGAAGGAGGAAAGCGTAATATACGCCACCTCGCGACAGACGGTTAACCCGCTGTTCGCACTGCTCTTTAACAATGTATCAGACAATCTGTGTGGGCACTCGCAGGATTGATATCAGCGTCTCCGGACGTAAAAAAATATCAAAGCCTCACGAGTGAACACATAATGAAATTCATTATGACGTTTTACAGATGAGCACCGCTGAACTGGTTTCAGCAAATCAAACTTAAATTGAAGAGTTTGATCATGGCTCAGATTGAACGCTGGCGGCAGGCCTAACACATGCAAGTCGGACGGTAGCACAGAGAGCTTGCTCTCGGGTGACGAGTGGCGGACGGGTGAGTAATGTCTGGGGATCTGCCCGATAGAGGGGGATAACCACTGGAAACGGTGGCTAATACCGCATAACGTCGCAAGACCAAAGAGGGGGACCTTCGGGCCTCTCACTATCGGATGAACCCAGATGGGATTAGCTAGTAGGCGGGGTAACGGCCCACCTAGGCGACGATCCCTAGCTGGTCTGAGAGGATGACCAGCCACACTGGAACTGAGACACGGTCCAGACTCCTACGGGAGGCAGCAGTGGGGAATATTGCACAATGGGCGCAAGCCTGATGCAGCCATGCCGCGTGTATGAAGAAGGCCTTCGGGTTGTAAAGTACTTTCAGCGGGGAGGAAGGCGATGTGGTTAATAACCGCATTGATTGACGTTACCCGCAGAAGAAGCACCGGCTAACTCCGTGCCAGCAGCCGCGGTAATACGGAGGGTGCAAGCGTTAATCGGAATTACTGGGCGTAAAGCGCACGCAGGCGGTCTGTTAAGTCAGATGTGAAATCCCCGGGCTTAACCTGGGAACTGCATTTGAAACTGGCAGGCTTGAGTCTCGTAGAGGGGGGTAGAATTCCAGGTGTAGCGGTGAAATGCGTAGAGATCTGGAGGAATACCGGTGGCGAAGGCGGCCCCCTGGACGAAGACTGACGCTCAGGTGCGAAAGCGTGGGGAGCAAACAGGATTAGATACCCTGGTAGTCCACGCCGTAAACGATGTCGACTTGGAGGTTGTTCCCTTGAGGAGTGGCTTCCGGAGCTAACGCGTTAAGTCGACCGCCTGGGGAGTACGGCCGCAAGGTTAAAACTCAAATGAATTGACGGGGGCCCGCACAAGCGGTGGAGCATGTGGTTTAATTCGATGCAACGCGAAGAACCTTACCTACTCTTGACATCCACGGAATTTGGCAGAGATGCCTTAGTGCCCTCGGGAACCGTGAGACAGGTGCTGCATGGCTGTCGTCAGCTCGTGTTGTGAAATGTTGGGTTAAGTCCCGCAACGAGCGCAACCCTTATCCTTTGTTGCCAGCGATTCGGTCGGGAACTCAAAGGAGACTGCCGGTGATAAACCGGAGGAAGGTGGGGATGACGTCAAGTCATCATGGCCCTTACGAGTAGGGCTACACACGTGCTACAATGGCGCATACAAAGAGAAGCGACCTCGCGAGAGCAAGCGGACCTCATAAAGTGCGTCGTAGTCCGGATCGGAGTCTGCAACTCGACTCCGTGAAGTCGGAATCGCTAGTAATCGTGGATCAGAATGCCACGGTGAATACGTTCCCGGGCCTTGTACACACCGCCCGTCACACCATGGGAGTGGGTTGCAAAAGAAGTAGGTAGCTTAACCTTCGGGAGGGCGCTTACCACTTTGTGATTCATGACTGGGGTGAAGTCGTAACAAGGTAACCGTAGGGGAACCTGCGGTTGGATCACCTCCTTACCTGAAGATACCTTCCCGCGAAGTGCTCACACAGATTGTCTGATAGAAAGTCACGAGCAGAAAAAACCTCTACAGGCTTGTAGCTCAGGTGGTTAGAGCGCACCCCTGATAAGGGTGAGGTCGGTGGTTCAAGTCCACTCAGGCCTACCAACTTCGCACTCATGCTGCGTTATGTCTCCGGCTCGCATAGTTCACTATGCTTCGCGGACACACGCCTTGCCTGAGCACGAAGTGCACTTCTCACGAAGTGTACTCGGTTGAGTGGTAGTAGTGGTCTCTGCAGTAACTGTATGGGGCTATAGCTCAGCTGGGAGAGCGCCTGCCTTGCACGCAGGAGGTCAGCGGTTCGATCCCGCTTAGCTCCACCATACTCACTACTGTTTTTTTCTGAAAATACTTCAGAGCGTACCGGCAACGGTGTGCT
The DNA here is from genome assembly GCF_059801205.1 of Pantoea sp. Ae19-2. Taxonomy (NCBI): domain Bacteria; kingdom Pseudomonadati; phylum Pseudomonadota; class Gammaproteobacteria; order Enterobacterales; family Erwiniaceae; genus Pantoea; species Pantoea sp. Ae19-2. Next base: position 370,894 of record NZ_JBCHWE010000001.1, read on the forward strand.
GCGAAGTATTCTGCTCTTTAACAATCCGGAACAAGCTGAAAATTTGAAACGACGCATTGTCGTGTTCCTCCGTAATAAAGAATGATGACAATGTGTTCGAGTCTCTCAAAAGCTCACGACACGCAGCGTAAAACGCCTGTGGGTTGTGAGGTTAAGCGACTAAGCGTACACGGTGGATGCCCTGGCAGTCAGAGGCGATGAAGGGCGTGCTAATCTGCGATAAGCGCCGGTAAGGTGATATGAACCGCAATAACCGGCGATACCCGAATGGGGAAACCCAGTGTGTTTCGACACACTATCATGCAGTGAATACATAGCTGTATGAGGCGAACCGGGGGAACTGAAACATCTAAGTACCCCGAGGAAAAGAAATCAACCGAGATTCCCCCAGTAGCGGCGAGCGAACGGGGAGGAGCCCAGAACCATCATCAGCTTGTGCATCAGTGGAAGCGTCTGGAAAGTCGCAGGGTACAGGGTGATACTCCCGTACACAAAGGTGCACAGGCTGTGAGTTCGATGAGTAAGGCGGGACACGTGGTATCCTGTCTGAATATGGGGGGACCATCCTCCAAGGCTAAATACTCCTGACTGACCGATAGTGAACCAGTACCGTGAGGGAAAGGCGAAAAGAACCCCGGCGAGGGGAGTGAAACAGAACCTGAAACCGTGTACGTACAAGCAGTGGGAGCCTCTTTATGGGGTGACTGCGTACCTTTTGTATAATGGGTCAGCGACTTATATTCTGTAGCAAGGTTAACCGTATAGGGGAGCCGCAGGGAAACCGAGTCTTAACTGGGCGTTAAGTTGCAGGGTATAGACCCGAAACCCGGTGATCTAGCCATGGGCAGGTTGAAGGTTGGGTAACACTAACTGGAGGACCGAACCGACTAATGTTGAAAAATTAGCGGATGACCTGTGGCTGGGGGTGAAAGGCCAATCAAACCGGGAGATAGCTGGTTCTCCCCGAAAGCTATTTAGGTAGCGCCTCGTGAACTCATCTCCGGGGGTAGAGCACTGTTTCGGCTAGGGGGCCATCCCGGCTTACCAACCCGATGCAAACTGCGAATACCGGAGAATGTTATCACGGGAGACACACGGCGGGTGCTAACGTCCGTCGTGAAGAGGGAAACAACCCAGACCGCCAGCTAAGGTCCCAAAGTCATGGTTAAGTGGGAAACGATGTGGGAAGGCCCAGACAGCCAGGATGTTGGCTTAGAAGCAGCCATCATTTAAAGAAAGCGTAATAGCTCACTGGTCGAGTCGGCCTGCGCGGAAGATGTAACGGGGCTAAACCATGCACCGAAGCTGCGGCAGCGACACTATGTGTTGTTGGGTAGGGGAGCGTTCTGTAAGCCGTCGAAGGTGTGCTGTGAGGCATGCTGGAGGTATCAGAAGTGCGAATGCTGACATAAGTAACGATAAACAAGGTGAAAAACCTTGTCGCCGGAAGACCAAGGGTTCCTGTTCAACGTTAATCGGAGCAGGGTGAGTCGACCCCTAAGGCGAGGCCGAAAGGCGTAGTCGATGGGAAACAGGTTAATATTCCTGTACTTGGTGTTACTGCGAAGGGGGGACGGAGAAGGCTATATCAGCCGGGCGACGGTTGTCCCGGTTTAAGCGTGTAGGTGTGTGTTCCAGGCAAATCCGGTTCACTTTACACTGAGGCGTGACGACGAGGCACTACGGTGCTGAAGTGATAAATGCCCTGCTTCCAGGAAAAGCCTCTAAGCATCAGGTAACACAAAATCGTACCCCAAACCGACACAGGTGGTCAGGTAGAGAATACCAAGGCGCTTGAGAGAACTCGGGTGAAGGAACTAGGCAAAATGGTGCCGTAACTTCGGGAGAAGGCACGCTGGCGCGTAGGTGAAGGGACTTGCTCCCGGAGCTGAAGCCAGTCGAAGATACCAGCTGGCTGCAACTGTTTATTAAAAACACAGCACTGTGCAAACACGAAAGTGGACGTATACGGTGTGACGCCTGCCCGGTGCCGGAAGGTTAATTGATGGGGTTATCCGCAAGGAGAAGCTCTTGATCGAAGCCCCGGTAAACGGCGGCCGTAACTATAACGGTCCTAAGGTAGCGAAATTCCTTGTCGGGTAAGTTCCGACCTGCACGAATGGCGTAATGATGGCCAGGCTGTCTCCACCCGAGACTCAGTGAAATTGAAATCGCTGTGAAGATGCAGTGTACCCGCGGCAAGACGGAAAGACCCCGTGAACCTTTACTACAGCTTGACACTGAACACTGAGCCTTGATGTGTAGGATAGGTGGGAGGCTTTGAAGCGTGGACGCCAGTCTGCGTGGAGCCGGCCTTGAAATACCACCCTTTAATGTTTGGTGTTCTAACGTAGGCCCGTAATCCGGGCTGCGGACAGTGTCTGGTGGGTAGTTTGACTGGGGCGGTCTCCTCCCAAAGCGTAACGGAGGAGCACGAAGGTTGGCTAATCCTGGTCGGACATCAGGAGGTTAGTGCAATGGCATAAGCCAGCTTGACTGCGAGAGTGACGGCTCGAGCAGGTGCGAAAGCAGGTCATAGTGATCCGGTGGTTCTGAATGGAAGGGCCATCGCTCAACGGATAAAAGGTACTCCGGGGATAACAGGCTGATACCGCCCAAGAGTTCATATCGACGGCGGTGTTTGGCACCTCGATGTCGGCTCATCACATCCTGGGGCTGAAGTAGGTCCCAAGGGTACGGCTGTTCGCCGTTTAAAGTGGTACGCGAGCTGGGTTTAGAACGTCGTGAGACAGTTCGGTCCCTATCTGCCGTGGGCGCTGGAGAATTGAGGGGGGTTGCTCCTAGTACGAGAGGACCGGAGTGAACGCACCGCTGGTGTCCGGGTTGTCACGCCAGTGGCACTGCCCGGTAGCTAAGTGCGGAAAAGATAAGTGCTGAAAGCATCTAAGCACGAAACTTGCCCCGAGATGAGTTCTCCCTGAGCCTTTAAGGCTCCTGAAGGGACGTTGAAGACGACGACGTTGATAGGCCGGGTGTGTAAGCGCAGCGATGCGTTGAGCTTACCGGTACTAATGACCCGTGAGGCTTAACCTTACAACGCCAGAGGCGTTTTGGTTGAGAGACGATTGAATTTTCAGCATTGTTTACCGGATAAAGAATCTGCGGAAACGAAAGATTTTGCGGCGTGACAGGGCGCAGCGCGAAGACATCAGCGGGAGCATACTGAAGTATGTGACCGGTGTGGCTGAGCGATGGCAACGCGGTCACGATGTAAAAGATTCGTTTCGGCACAAAGAATTTGCCTGGCGGCTGTAGCGCGGTGGTCCCACCTGACCCCATGCCGAACTCAGAAGTGAAACGCCGTAGCGCCGATGGTAGTGTGGGGTCTCCCCATGCGAGAGTAGGGAACTGCCAGGCATCAAATTGAAGGACCTGCACGTAACCTCGGGCAGTTCACTACTCAGTAGAGTAGGACAAAAGCGAACGCTTTTGAACGCTGCGAGGCAGCGGCCCGAAGGGTGAATCACAGCGTGATTCATAAACTGCCAGGCATCAAACAAGTAAAAAAGCCCTGAACTTTCGTTCAGGGCTTTTTTACGTGCGTAACCGGTGAAAAGCGGGTCGTCAGGCCGGCTGTCCTGCACGGCCGGGACCGCGCGAGTGCCTTCCGCGTCATTAAAACAGCCGGATCGGGAAAATGGCGCGTGAGAAAGCTGGATGGCGTGCCGCGCCCGGCGTCATATACCTGCACCCCCCTGCCCAAAGACGACGAACCGCCTGATCATCGTGATACAACAAACGCCATCGCTACAAAAGCCGCGAGTACCTGACCGCAATCCACCGCATTCCTTCTCTGTTTGAGATCCAGCACAATGCAATAGCTGTTTTTTTAACCGATAGCATTAATCAGGCAACAAGGAATTTGCCGACTACCCAGCTATGAAGGGTAGAACGAGTGAAAAGCAACTTTGCATTGCATCCTGCAAAATCGCGACACCGTTAAACCGGTAGCGGATGCGTTTTCTTCACTTCTCTGAGTGAAATCGAAGAATTAATACTCAGTATCCCCGGTAATTTACGCAGTTCCTTTTCGATAAAAAGACTGTAATGGTCTAAGTCGCGCGCCACGACCTGTAAAAGGAAATCAGCTTCACCGGTAATGTTGTGGCAGGAAAGCACATAGGGATTGGCATTGATCCTGTCTTCAAAATCCCGCGTTGCCACTTCGCTGTGCTGGCTACAGACCAGACGGACAAATGCCATCACGCCAAAGCCCACTTTTCTGCGATTAACCACCGCCTGATAACCCTCAATAAACGCCTCATCCTCAAGCCGTTTCAGACGTCGCCATGCAGAAGCCGGGCTAACATCCAAATCCTGTGAAAGTTTAAGACTCGATACCCTGCCGTCCTGCTGCAGGTAACGCAGCAGCGCCAGATCTTTCTTATCAAGAAGACTCACTGAAATATCCACTCAACCATTGCATGTTTGATGAAGGATAATTTCATAAATAATTATCCGCCTGCAACAGATGAAAAGTAATTTCCGAATCGAAAGGTATAATTTTATGAACGCCTACGATGAGGGTTTACTGATGAAAGCAGTGATATACGAGTCATTTCTGTCGCCGCCGATGCTGCAAACGGTCCCGGACCCTACTCCCGAGCCGCATGGCGTGGTGATTCGGGTCAAAGCCACCGGTGTTTGCCGAAGTGACTGGCACGGCTGGGTCGGGCACGATCCCGATATTCCTCTGCCTCATGTGCCGGGACACGAATTCGCAGGCACAATTGAAGCCGTTGGCAACGCGGTGACTAAATGGCGGCCGGGCGATAATGTCACGGTACCTTTTGTATCGGGGTGCGGCTTTTGTCACGAATGTCATACCGGTAATCAGCAGGTCTGTGACCATCAGTTCCAGCCTGGCTTCACGCACTGGGGATCGTTCGCCGAATACGTAGCGATACAGCAGGCCGACTTAAATCTTATCGCACTGCCGGACACGCTGAACTTCACTACCGCAGCCAGTCTCGGGTGCCGTTTTATTACCTCGTTCAGGGCAGTGGTCGATCAGGGAAGAACGTCGGCAGGTCAGTGGCTTGCCGTGCACGGCTGTGGCGGTGTGGGACTTTCCGCCATCATGATCGCGAATGCGCTCGGAGCAAACGTGGTGGCGGTGGATATTTCGGATGAAAAGCTGCAGCTGGCCCGTGATTTGGGTGCAGTTGCCGTAGTAAATGGCGCTCGCGTGCACAATGTGGCGGAAGCGATCAGAGAAATCACCCAAGGCGGAGCACATGTGTCACTGGATGCGCTGGGTCATACTGTGACCTGCGTGAACTCCATTCATTCCTTAAGAAAAAGAGGCAGGCACATCCAGATAGGCCTGATGGCGGGCGAACACAGTGCACCGCCCATTCCAATGTCCAGCGTTATTGCTAACGAACTGGAGATTATTGGCAGTCACGGCATGCAGGCTCATCGTTACGGCGACATGATGAACATGATTGCCACCGGTAAACTCTGTCCTGAAAAGCTCATTGGCCGCACCATCAGCCTCGAGCAATCCATAGAAGCGTTAATCAATATGGATAAGTTTGAATCACCAGGCGTCACGGTAGTCACGACGTTCTGATGCATCAAAACACCGGCCTGTCTGCGCTGCTCGTACACATGTTGTAGAGAAAGGTCGGTCGTTTTTGATATCCGTGGCGGGCTGGCGCGGTGGTCTGACACTTTCAGTTGTTACAGAAAATTAACAACATAAGTCACATTTTGTCATCCAGAACCAACACCTCTTTCCGTTTTATTCCCGTCCATGCTTTACTCAACGCTTTAACGCTGCTTATCAGCATGGAGCCGAGGCATAGCATGTCAGATGTGATCAAAAATCCACAATCGCAGTTGCTCGACAGAAAAAAACGTATCTGGGCCATCGTAGGTGCATCCTCAGGTAATCTCGTCGAATGGTTCGACTTTTATGTGTACTCGTTTTTCTCACTCTACTTTGCCCATATCTTCTTTCCGCAAGAGGATACGACAACCCAGTTACTCCAGACGGCAGGCGTGTTTGCCGCAGGCTTTTTAATGAGGCCGATTGGCGGATGGTTATTTGGCTATATTGGTGACCGCCACGGGCGAAAAAAATCCATGCTGATTTCTGTCTGTATGATGTGTTTCGGATCGCTGGTCATCGCCTGTCTGCCGGGTTACAACAGCATTGGGATAGCCGCGCCAGCCCTGCTGTTACTGGCTCGTATGTTCCAGGGGCTGTCGGTGGGCGGGGAGTACGGCACAAGTGCAACCTATATGAGTGAAGTGGCCCTGGAAGGGCGCAAAGGCTTTTATGCCTCCTTTCAATACGTCACCTTAATTGGTGGGCAATTAGCCGCTGTGCTGACGGTGGTGGTGCTGCAGTTCATCTTAACCGATCAGGAGCTACGCACATGGGGCTGGCGCATCCCGTTCTTTTTAGGCGCTGCGCTAGCCGTGGTGGCGTTATGGCTGCGCCGCTCTCTGGACGAAACCTCCGATAAACAGAGCCGTGAGCATCGGGATGCCGGTAGCGTCATTGGCCTGTTACGTAATCACACCAAACCCTTCCTCATGGTGCTGGGCTTTACGGCGGGCGGTTCGTTGAGCTTTTACACCTTTACAACCTACATGCAAAAGTATCTGGTAAATACCTCTGGTATGGATGCGAAAACCGCCAGTGCATTGATGACCGGTGTGCTCTTCGTCTATATGCTGCTGCAGCCCGTTATTGGCGGTTTGTCGGATAAAATAGGCCGACGCACGTCCATGATGATTTTCGGTGCCGGTGCAGCAATCTGTACCGTACCCATCCTTACTCTGCTGCAAAACGTACAGAGTCCGGGCATGGCATTTGTTCTGATTATGCTGGCACTGCTTATTACCAGCTTTTACACCTCGATCAGTGGGATTCTGAAAGCTGAGATGTTTCCGCCGCAGGTGCGAGCCCTGGGCGTCGGGCTGTCTTATGCGGTGGCGAATGCGATCTTCGGTGGGTCTGCAGAGTACGTGGCGTTACTGATGAAGCACAAAGGGATGGAAACCACCTTCTTCTGGTACGTGTCTGCGATGGGCGCGCTGGCGTTTCTGGTTTCGCTGCTGCTCCACCGGCATGGGAAAGGAATTAAGCTGTAGCAGAGGAAAGGAGTGCCGCAGGCAGGCTGCGGCATTCTGAGGGTTTACAGTATGCGGCTGATGAGGCGGTCAATACGAATACGGCGTAGACGGCGAATCAGCTTACGCACTTTCGCCGGGTAGTCAGCGATGCTCTCCAGCTCGCGAAAGTGTCCAACGACAGTGGTATGTTGACGGATCAGCATCAGCTCATGCTGTCGTTGTTCGGCCAACTGCTGATGCGGGTCGTGGATCAGTACCGCATTCTCGAGATCCAGCCGCCAGGCGCGGGGATTAAGATTGTTGCCTGTAATGAGCTGCCACTCATCGTCAACCCACATTCCTTTCAGGTGATAGCTGTTTTCACCGTCTTTCCATAAACGTACGGTCAGCTGCCCGTTGCTAACGTAGTACTGCAGCCGGCTTAAAAAGCGACGCAGGTTAATTTCGTAGAGGTAGGGCAGTGCACCGATGATCTTAAATGGCTGATCGGGTGCGATATAGAAGTCATTCGCTGTTTTATCACCCACGATGATCTCAACGTCACGCCCCTGACGTAGCAGGCCAATGATATTGCGCACCAGCAGCGCAGGCAGGTTGAAATAAGGCGTGCAGATGGTGAGCTTCTTTTCAGCGCAGGGCATCAAATGGAAAATGGTCTTGTTCAGCAGGCTACGCTTGCCCAGGCCGACCAGTGGCGTCACGGTGAGTTCATCGTTGCCGGCGTTGCCTTCAAACTGATAGTTGAACCCGCGCAGGTCCTGACGAAACTGACGCGTTTCATTTTTAATTTCCGGACTGGAAGGACGCTCAGCATAGTCCAGGCGATTGACGGCCTCGGCGTCTTTTAAATGGTGGTTGATCCATTCAAACATGGTATCGGCCAGCGCGGGATTACGAATGAGCTGGTAGCGATCGTAGCGGTATTTATCGTGCTGATGCAGGTAAACGTCATTCAGGCTGGCCCCGCTGTAGAGCAGCGTATCATCAATGATGAAGCCTTTCAGATGCAGTACTCCGAGTGCCTCGCGAGTATTAACCGGAATGCCGTAGACAGGAATGACGTGGTCGGGATGCTGTTGGGCCATCTCACAATACCAGTCGGCATTGGTCACGCCTCGTGCAGCACCAATGCGGCCACGTTGGGCACGGTGCCAGTCGACTAAAATACTGATGTCGAGCTGTGGGCGAGCGAGTTTCGCAGCATACAGTGCATTCATGACGGCGCGGCCCGCATCGTCATTTTCCAGATAGAGTGCGACGATACAAATGCGCGATTGCGCTGACGCAATCTTTTCCAAAAGCGTCTCACGAAATTCGGCGGGCGAATAAAGCGTCGACACATCCGCAACAGATTGTGACAGTTTAGGCAGCTGTGCGAGGTGTTGTTGGTGTTTATTGCGTTTAAATTTAGACAACATCACAGTGCACTTCTTCTCGGTTCATTGTATGGCCTTTTGCCACCAAATCAGGGTCATAACGCTAAATAATAACATCAACCACGACGAACTGGGCGATTTTTACTTTTCTCTACACGGCAAACTGACATTATCCTGTAACAAAAGCTTAAGACTGACGATGCCATCGTCCATTTGGACATCCACGTCAAAGTTGAGTTTTTTCGCCAGCGTCACCATGCCGCGGTTGCCGGGCATGGTAATGCCATTCAGTTGTTGCAAGCCATGCGCGCGGGTGTAACGGATCATTTTTTCCAGTAAACGTCTTCCCATCCCCAGCCCTTTAAGATCGGAGCGCACCAGTACCGAAAACTCGGCATCAACGTTGTCGGCATCCGAAATCGCGCGGGTCACACCGATGATTTCTGGCTGCCCCTGATGCTGCCGAACGGCGACAATCGCCATTTCCCGGTCGTAGTCAATCTGCGTCATATTGGCCAAATCGTCATGGGTGAATTCATTAATTTCGCTAAAGTAGCGGTAGTAGAGATCTTCTTTCGTCACCTGGCTGATAAAGTCACGCAGCAGCGGTTCATCTTCCGGCAGGATAGGGCGGAATAAGCAGTGCTGACCGTCCTTCAACTCGACCTGTTCTTCCAGGTGCTGAGGATAGGGTCGGATGGCCAGACGCGTTTCGTTATCACCGTCAAAAGGCGCAAGCGTCAGCGTAACGTCCAGTAAGGTGAAATCGCTACCTGCCGCCAGCAGCGGATGAATATCCAGCCGTTGTATTTCCGGGCAATCTACCACCAGGTTAGAGACTTGAACCAGCAGTTGGCTCAGGCCAGCTACATCAAGCGGAATCAAGGCACTTCGGCTGCGGACCTTGCCGCTTTTTATTGCCTGGATCACCAGATAGCGCGCCAGGGTCATATTCAGCGGCGGCAAAGCAACCGCCGCCTGTTTCTCTGCCTGCCACTCTACGCCGCCTTCACCCAGCATGATGATGGGGCCAAACAGCGCATCCTGCTCCACCACAATCCGCAGCTCCTGGGCACCAGCCCGGTTCGCCATGCTCTGCACCACCAGTCCTTCAATACGCGCATGCGGCAGCGTCTGCCTGACCCGGTCAATAATCGCGTCCGCCGCGCGTTTAACTTCGGCGGCGTTACGCAGGTAGAGCATGACGCCCTGCACTTCGGACTTATGCGCCACATCGGGCGAACGGAGCTTCAGCGCGACCGGATAGCCGGTTTGTTCAGCAATCGTGACGGCGTCCTCACTGTCTTTTGCTATCCAGGTGGGTAACGTCGCGAGGCCGTAAGCTTTAAGAACGGGCTGCACTTCGTGCGTATCCAGCGACAGGATGCCCTTATCCAGCGCCTGAGACAGCAACTGGTGGGCCTGAGCGCTGTCCTGGGTCAGGTTTACTGGCAGGGCGGGGGTTTCCCGCAACAATTTCTGGTTACGCCGGTATTCAACCTGATGCATAAAGGCGGTGACGGTGCCCTCCGGCGTTCGCCAGGTGGGAATGCCGGCCTGAGTAAAAGCACGGCGCGCTGCCTGAGAGGAGAATTCGCCGCACCAGTTGGTCAACAGCGTGAGCTGTTTTCCGCGCGGATGCTGATGAATAAGCTGAATGATTTTCTCTGCGGTTTCGGTCGCCGGGGCAACAGCGCTGGGGGCATGAATAATCATCAGGGCATCTAAATCATGGCTGTCGAGCAGGACGGCCAGGCAGGCCAGATAGCGTTCCGGCGTTGCATCGTCCTTTAAATCGACCGGATTGCCGTGCCCGACGCCTTCCGGCAGAACGGCACTAAGCTGCTCTATCGTTTGCTCGCCCAGCGTGGCGAGCTTACCGTTGCGGGCATAGAGTTCATCTAACGCCAGCGCGGCGGGAGCCGCGCCATTGCTGATAATCATCAGCCGGTGCCCGCGTGGTGGACGCATATGGCTCAGGGACTCAACTGCGGTGAACAGCTCGTGCGTATCCTGCACCCGTAACAAGCCCGCACGCTGGATCGCCGCATCCCAGGCGGCATCGAGACCGCTGTGCGTACCAAGCAGCGCCTGTGCCTGGCGACTGCGGCCGCTTTTGATAATCAAAATAGGTTTGTTACGGGATGCGCTACGGGAGGCCGACACAAACCGGCGGGCATCGCTAAGGTGTTCAAGATAAAGCAGAATCGCGCTGGTTTTGCCGTCACGGGCCAGAAAATCCAGCAGATCGTCCACGTCGGTATCCAGGCTGTCGCCTAAGGCGATAAACCATGAAAAACCCAGGTTACGTTGCTGCGCCCAGTCAAGAATGGTGTTGGAGACGGCTGATGACTGCGATATGAACGCAATACGGCCTTTGGCGATGGGAACAGGAGAAAAGCTGGCGTTAAGCCCCTGCCACGGGGCCAGCAATCCCAGACTGTTTGGGCCTAACAATCGGATCTGCCAGCGGCTGGCGCAGGCTTTTAACTCGGCGAGCTGACTGGCGGGGGCGGAGAGGATGATGCAGGCTTTACAGCCTTTCTCGCCGAGCTCTTGTAACAGCCCCAGATTTCTTTTGTGATGGGTACAGATCACCGCCAGGTCGGGGGCGAAGGGCAAACTGTGAATATCAGGCCAGGCCAGCACGCCGCTAACGGCTTTATATTTTGGCGTCACCGGCAACACCGGGCCGCTAAAGCCGCCCGCCAGCAGATTACGCATCATAAAATAGCCTGCCCGTCCCGGCTTGACCGAGGCGCCGATTACCGCAATTGATTTTGGTCTTAACAGCGCTTCCAGTCCACGTTGACTCATCACCTTCTCCATTCGTCGGCATTTAGGGGAGTGTAAACGCTTTTGGGCTTTTTTACCGTCGGGCAGATCCCAGCCTGAATAATGACAAGCGGCCTGCCAGGGCGAGTGTTACTTCTTCTGGTCGGGATGATGCGGCTTACCGGCAAGATAGGCCTGACGGAACTGCTCAAAGTGCAGGGTCAATGCCTCGCCAGCCGCACGGTCGCCGGCCTGGTGCAGCAGCGCCGCGGCAATCTCTGCGGTGCAGTGCTGACCTTCGCCATGCGCTTCGCGCAGCCTGTAGCGGGACGGCGCGGTGACGTTGAGCGAGATCACCGGAAAGCGGTCAAGCCAGGGGCTTTTACGAAACATCTTGCGGGCTTCATTCCAGGTACCATCCAGCATGATAAACAGCGGCGGTTTACCTGACAGCGGCGGCGAATGCACAATCTGGCGACCTTCATCGGCGTAAGATGCAGGGAAAACCACCAGGGGCTGATAAGCCTCACTGGCCACGGCCTGCAGCAGTAAAGGATCGGGCTCGGTGCGTGACCAGCCAAAGGCCTGGGTATCTGGCAAGACGTCGGCGATCAACCGGCCCGTATTACTTGGCTTCATCGGTTCGGTATCAAACATCACCAGACAAAAGCGACTGCGGGCAGACTGCACACGAATGCTGGCGCACAGACAGTGTTTTTCCGGCAACAGGCATCCCTGGCAACGAAGCACACGGTTTCCACGCGCCAGAAAGGGACGTGTGGCGCGGGCCAGACGTTGGGCACGTAAACGCAAAACGGCATTTTCAGACATGATTATTCAGGACAGGAAAAAGCGTAGTGTAATCGAAGCGTCGGACAAAGGGAAAAGGCCAGCACGGGCTGGCCTTTTGCGCTTACAGGGATTCGTCGAGCCACTCGTTGAAGGGCGCTTTCGGCATGGCACCGTTTAGCATGTCCACCATCTCACCTTTCTTAAAGACCATAATGGTGGGAATGCTGCGAATGCGGAAGCGACTGCTCAGCGCCGGCTCGGCCTCCGTATTCACTTTAATGAAGCGCACCTTGCCGCTGCGCTCCTGTGCGACGTCTTTAAACACCGGGGCAAAATTAACGCAGGGGCCGCACCATGGCGCCCAAAAGTCCACCACAACCGGCAGATCGTCCTGCAGATAGCTGTCCAGCGTGGCGGCGGTGGCGTTGATGACCTCGCCAGAAAACAGGCTTTCGCCGCAACGACCACATTTGGCACCATCGGCAAGCCGTTCTTCGGGAACGCGATTGGTTGCCTGACAAGACGTGCATACCGTATTCATATAAACCTCTGATAATGAACTAGAGCACTTTGCTCAATATTGTCCATTATGAAAGGGTGGTAAGATCGTCTCAATGTGGATTGCTCTATAGGTACAATAGTTGATAGCTAAGCGCAGTCACATCAGGTAATCTTCGCGCTCTCAATGCAGGAGGAAGAAATGAACGACGAATTTAAAGGCAAAAGTGGTAAGGTCAAAGTCATGTATGTGCGTGGCGAAGATGAGCAAAGCGCGCGCGCGCCGAATCCTCGTACAGGCAAAGGTGGCCGTCCTGCTGCTCGCCGTGAAGACAATCGTCGTTCATCCGGCCCGCGCACTGAGCGTAGTGAAGAAGGCGGACGCGGCACAGGCCGTCGCAGCGATAGCGCGCCACGCCGCAGTGACAGCGCACCGCGCCGCAACGATCGCGGCAGCGACAATCGTGATGCTTACGGCAGCAGTGATTCCCCATGGCGCACCGTCTCCCGCGCGGCGGTCGTGGAAGACAACAAACCGGAAAACCCAGGGATCAGCGGTAAAGGCGTGGTTGACGTTGAGCAGATTCGTCGCCAGCGTCTGGAAGAAACCCGCGTTTACGGTGAAAACGCCTGTCAGGCGCTGTTCCAGAGCCGTCCTGAATGCATCGTTCGCGCCTGGTTTGTGCAAAGCGTGACGCCACGTTTTCGCGATGCGCTGCGCTGGCTGGCGGCTAACCGCAAAGCCTACCACGTGGTCGATGACGCAGAGATCACCAAAGCTTCCGGTACTGAACACCACGGCGGCGTCTGCTTCCTGATCAAGAAACGCATGGGCATGGACGTAGCTGAATGGCTTAACAAGGCCGAAAGCAAAGACTGTGTACTGGCGCTTGAAGATGTCAGCAATCCCCATAACCTTGGCGCGATCATGCGCAGCTGCGCGCACTTTGGTGTGAAAGGTCTGCTGGTTAACGATGCCTCGCTGCTGGAATCCGGTGCAGCGGTTCGCACGGCGGAAGGCGGCGCTGAACACGTTCAGGCTATCAGCGGCGCAACCTTTAATGAAGGACTCGAAGCCTTCCGCAAAGCGGGTTACACCATCGTGACGACCTCGAGCCATCAGGGCACATCCCTGTCTGACGCGGTGCTACCGGCCAAAATGGTACTGGTGCTGGGTCAGGAGCGTGAAGGCTTGTCTGACAGCACGTTCCAGCAAGGCGATATGAGCCTGTCGATTGGCGGCACCGGCAACGTGGAAAGTCTGAACGTCTCCGTCGCTACCGGCGTTCTGCTGGCCGAATGGTGGCGTCAGAACGCCTGATGTCAGCTGATGTATGGCGCCGTGAAACGTGCCATACAGGTTCAGTGTTCCCGGCGGGGCGTGAAAGATGCTCCGCCAGCCTGTTACCCCGCCTTACCGTGCCCGACGTCGGACGTAGCCTGATCAACATGTTCGTCCATCTCATCAAGCGCCCGTTGATTATCCAGCCCCCATTGATACAGCTGCTCTACCGGTTCCGCGAAGGTCTGGCCCAGCGCCGTTAACGCATAGTCGACTTTGGGTGGGATCACGTCGTAAACATGGCGGGTGATCAATCCGCGCTGCTCCAGCTCCTTCAGCGTCTGAAACAACATCTTTTTTGATATCCCTTGCAAACTTCGCTGCAACTCGCCCGTGCGTGCGCGGCCTCCCGGCCAGTGATACAGCGCATGCAGCACCATCGGATTCCACTTGGCAGAAAAAAGATCCATGAGTCGGCGCGGCGGTGAATCCACATAAAAAACCAGTTTACCCTCAACCCAGGCAGGCATCGTCTTCTCCCTCCTTTATGGTCACCAAATGGTAACTACTATCAATAATGGTACTATTTAAGTAGAGTTTGCCGCCCTCCGTTATCAAAAGCCAGTCACTATGAGAGGCACCATGAAAATTAATGCACTGATCGCGCACGATGCGACCCAGCCCCTTACTGCCGGCCAGATCGCGCTGCGTCCGCTTCAACCGCAGGATGTCCGGATAGAAATCCTTTACTGTGGCGTTTGCCACTCAGATTTGCATATGGCACGCAACGAATGGGCGGTAAGCCATTATCCCTTGGTGCCAGGACACGAAATCGTTGGACGGGTGAGCGAAACCGGTAGCGCTGCCACCCGATTTACGCCGGGTGATATTGTTGGCGTGGGCGTGATGGTGGATTCCTGCCGCACCTGTCATTTCTGTCAGCAGCAGGAAGAACAATATTGTGAAGCCGGTTTCACTGCGACCTATAACGGTACGGATAAATACACCGGTGAATCTACCCGAGGCGGCTATGCTGAGCACGTGGTGGTCGATCAGGACTTCGTGGTTTCGGTGCCACAGCACCTGCCGTTGGCCGGTGTTGCGCCGTTGCTGTGCGCAGGCGTCACTGTCTGGTCACCGCTGCGCCATTTTAACGTGAAAACGGGCGATAAGGTTGGCGTGATTGGTCTGGGTGGGTTAGGCCACATGGCGGTGAAGCTGGCGAGTGCGCTGGGAGCTGAGGTGACGCTTTTCACCACGTCGGCTGACAAAGCCGCGGATGCCCGCCGTCTCGGTGCCCGTCATGTGGTGGTATCACGCGATGCTCAGGCTATGCAGGCCAGCCAGAACGCGCTGGATCTTATCGTTGACTGCGTGGCGGCCCCGCACGATCTTGACCCTTATCTGGCGACGCTCAAAACCAATGGCCGCCTGGTGCTGGTGGGCATTCCCGACAGTCCGCACGCTTCACCGAACGTGACGCCAATGGTGTTCCGTCGTTTAAGCATCAGCGGCTCGTCCATCGGCAGCATTAAAGAAACCCAGGAGATGCTGGATTTCTGCGGCGACAACAACATCACCGCAGACATTGAGATGATTCGTGGAGAGCAGGTCGAAGAAGCCTTTACGCGAATGCTAAAAGGTGACGTGAAATACCGGTTCGTGATGGATATGAAAGCGACGCGCTGGGCGTAAAAACGGGTTCTGGCGGGCGTGACTTCCACGCCAGAACCCCATCGTGTTCGTCTAGTGCGCGCCACCACCACCGCCACCGGCGGTAAAGGGCGGACGGGCAAACCAGATCAGCACCAACAGCACCAGAAAGACGCCCGCCGACGCCCAAAAAATCTCGTTGGCGGAAATGATCAATCCCTGATTGGTGATCTGCTGAGCGATGTACGCTGAGGCCTGCTGATGCGTCATGCCCATCCCCTCAAGCTGACTGTACATCTGCTGCGCATTAACGTTATAAGGCGTCACCGATTCGCTGAGATTACTGTGGTGCATTGCCTCACGATCCGTCCACATCGTGGTGGTGATCGACGTCCCTATCGAACCCGCCAGCGTACGCACAAAGTTCGATAAACTGGACGCCGCCGCCATCCGGTCGGGTGTCAAACCCGACAGCGTAATTGTGGTAAGTGGCATAAAGAAGCAGGCGACCGCGAAGCCCTGAATAAACTGTGGCCAGGCCGACGCGCCAAAGTCCATGCCCGGTTCAAACGTGTAAGCGCGCCAGTAGAAACAAATGGCATACATGATGAAACTGAAGGTGACCAGTTTCCGCATATCAAGCTTATGGGAGAACCGACCAATGATGGGCGACAGGATAACCGGGATAATCCCGACCGGCGCTGAGGCCAGCCCTGCCCAGGTCGCGGTATAACCGTAGACCTCCTGCAGCAACTGCGGCAAGAGAACGATCGACCCAAAATAGAGCATGTAGGCAAGGCTAATGGATAAGCAGCCTATGGTGAAGTTGCGCGATTTAAACAGCGACAGATCGACTATCGGGTGATCGTCTGTCAGCTCCCAAATCAACAGCATCACCAGCGCCAGCACCGCGACAATCGTCAGCACAATAATTTCTGTTGAGCTAAACCAGTCCAGCTCTTTACCGCGATCCAGCATCACCTGCAACGAGCCAACCCCGACCACCAGCAGCACCAGGCCAACGGTATCAATGGGGCGGATCTGGGTAGCGGTTTCACGACCACGCAGGGTTTGCAGCGTGAGCATGATGACCACAACACCAATCGGCACGTTGATAAAGAAGATCCAGCCCCAGTGATAGTTATCACTGATCCAGCCGCCGAGAATGGGGCCACATATGGGGGCCACAATCACCGTCATCGCCCAGAGTGACAGGGCGATACTGCGTTTTGCGGGCGGATAATTATTCAGCAGCAGGCTTTGCGACAGCGGGATCAACGGACCTGCAACGATCCCCTGAATTATCCTGAAGAAAATCAGCATTTCCAGGCTTTCGGACATGCCGCAGGCCCAGGAAGCCAGCGCAAACAGGATGGTCGACCAGGTAAAGAGTTTGACTTCACCGATGCGTTTGGCCAGCCAACCCGTTATCGGAATCGAGATGGCGTTTGCCACCCCGAAAGACGTGATGACCCAGGTCCCCTGGGAGTTTGAGGCCCCCAGATTACCCGCAATGGTCGGTATAGCAACGTTCGCAATGGTGGAATCCAGAACCTGCATGAACGTCGCCAGGGAGAGCGCAATGGTCATTAAGACCAGCGGCATCCCTTTAAGCGGTGCTTGTGCCATTACAGCCTCCGGGTGATCATCCGGCGTTCGCGTGGACGATATCGGTAATCAGCTTATCAACCGGTGCAAGGTCAATGGCCAGGGCGTTGCTGCTGTAGGCAGCCTGCTGACGAACGCTGGTAGCCAGTGCGTTGCCGTCTTTATTATCGGTATCAATTTCTACCAATGTTGACAGCCCGATACGCAGAGGATGTTTAGCCACTTCGTCCTGATTCAACTCAATACGGACCGGCAGACGTTGAACCACTTTGATCCAGTTACCGGTGGCGTTTTGCGCCGGCAGCAAGGAGAACGCGCTTCCGGTTCCCATGTCCAGACCGACAACTTTACCGTGGTAAACCACATCGTCACCGTAGATGTCCGCCACAACGGTTGCCGGTTGGCCGATACGCACGCCAGCCAGTTGGGTCTCTTTGAAGTTGGCGTCTACCCACAAGTCGGTTGCAGGCACCACCGCCATCAGCGGCGTACTGGTATTGATTTGCGAGCCAACCTGCACGCTGCGGCGCGAGACATAGCCATCCATTGGGCTGCGAATGTCAGTACGTTGCAGTGCCAGCCAGGCATCACGCAGCTGTGCCGCACTCTGCTTCACGGCAGGCTGGTTTTCCAGAGAGGTATTCAGGATCATCGCCTGGTTCGCGTTATACTGCTGAACCGCCACATCCAGCTCCGCTTTCGCTGAAGCCACGGCATCGCGTGCATGTTGCAGCTCTTCACGCCCAATCAGGTTAGAGGCGCCCAGCGGCTCGCGGCGTTTCAGGTCGGCCTGCGCCTGATCTAACGCGGTCTGACGCAGCGCAATGGTGGCCTGATACTGTTTCGCGTTGATCATCTCCTGATGTACCTGGCGCACGCTGGTCGCCAGCCCGGTCTGGGCTTTTTCAAACGCCTGCTGTGCGTCGGTTTTATCCAGCGATACCAGCACATCCCCTTTTTTGACAAAATCGGTATCATCAAACCAGACTTTATTGACGCTGCCTGAAACCTGGGCCATCACCTGCACCTGGTTACCGGCAACGTAAGCATCGTCCGTTTCCTGATAGTGGCGTAGCACCAGGTACCAGTAAACGCCCCACGCAATGCCAAGCAGTACGACGACCAGCGCCAGTAATAGCAGCGCGCCTTTGCGCTTTTTCTTCTTGTTATTTACTGGCTGATGCGGGCTTTGCGCCTCTGATGCACTCATTTATTTCTCCACGTTTTCCACTTAATCGGCGGGTTAAACTCCGTTTTCACCATCGCCCGAGCCAAAAAAGCCAGCGACTAAGCGCTGGCCGGATAAAAGAGGGTTAAAATAACGATTTCGTCAGGTGATTGTGTCGCAGATCTTGCTATTACCGCGACAGGGAAGCAGTTAGTTTATCTTCTTCCATCTTATCCAGACGGGTAAGCAGCTTGCGGGTGATGTTTTCCAACTGTGACTTCTCATCACCGGTCAGTGAAGACCACAGGTATTGCAGGCTCTGATGTTGAGGCGGCAGCACCTGCTGCAGAAATGCATTGCCTTTGTCGGTCAGATGCAGATGCAGGCAGCGGCGATCCTGCGCGCTTTCACGACGTTCAATCCAGCCCCGTTTTTCCAGCTCATCGGCAATGCGCGTGGCATTAGTCCGTGAGGAACCCAGGGCGGTGCTCAGCTCAGAAGGCTGAATGCTCTGGTCTTCCTGCGCATCCAGCGTCAGTAACGCCATAAACAGGGTTTCATTAATACCTTGTTCTTTAAGCATTTTGTTGCGATTGTCCAGCAATTTACCCTGCATATGCATGCAAAGGCGCGTCAGGAGAATTTCCTGGAAGGGGAAATCCGTGTGACGATTGGCACGGATATTTAACATTTGCTCAATGGGCGTAAACGAACTTTCCATTAGAAAAAACCTCACTAATTTCAACTTTTATAATCACCACGGTGGCAGCGTCATTGCTGAGTATTCTGGCCTTAACAGGTCATCCTCAGGCTGTCGCACTGTGGTAGTTCAAGATCTGTCCTTGACCCCAGGGTAAAGGTTTTGCGCATCGATTTCATACGCGTTGGTCGTACAGTGAAACGGTACGACATCAAATGATTGCAAAAGAAAAAATAACTGGCGTGAATAACTTTGGGCCAACGATAGCAAACTCACACTCCGCTGAACAGGCTAAATCACACTATTCTGGCTATTCGTTTGTTCCTGGCGATGATTCCGCCACCAGATCAGTAAATTCAGGCAAGTCAGTGTCGCACCGGCCGCGCAGACGCCATACCAGCCCGCGAAATGGTAGGCATTGGCCGACAGCAATGAGCCTAGCGCACCGCCAATAAAGTAGCTGGTCATATAACCGGCATTCAGTCGGTTTCGTGCCTCAGGCTGGCGTGCGTATATCACGCTTTGATTGGTGATGTGCACGGCCTGAACCGCCAGATCCAGCACTAAGATGCCGACAATCAGCGCCACAAGCTGCTGCGCGCCCCAGGCAATGGCCGCCCAGGACAGCAACATCAGCAGCAAGCCTGCGCTGGTGGTGAGTTTGGCATGACCTCCGTCCGCCAGCGAGCCAGCTTTCCTGGCTGCCAGTGCCCCGGCGGCGCCGACCAGTCCCAGTAACCCGATTTCTCCTTCCGAGAAACCGTAAGGCGTGGCAGAGAGCAGAAATGCCATTGATGTCCACAGGATGCTGAAATTCGCAAAGGTAAGACAGCCGGTAACGGAACGGGTGCGCAGCACAGGATCGGCGGCATACAGCCGAAATAGGGAAATCAGCAATTGCGGATAATTCAATGAAACAGAAGGTGTGATGCGCGGCAGCGTGCGCCACAGCGCAATCGCCATCAGCAGCATAAATACGCTGGCGACCCAGTATACGGTTTGCCAGCCACCTAACTGCGCCAGGCCGCCCGCAACGGTTCGCGCCAGCAGGATGCCCAGCAGCAAGCCGCTCATGACCGTGCCGGTAACGTTGCCCCGCTTTTCCGGCTCTGCCAGCGTCGCGGCCAGCGGCACCAGAATCTGGGCCGCCACCGAAAAGAGTCCGGTGATCACCGTGCCTAACAGCAGAAAGGGAAATGAGGAGGAGAGAGCAATGATCACCATGCCCGCCGCCGCCAGCACCATCATGCCCACTATCAGGTCGCGCCGTTCCAGCATATCGCCAAGCGGGACCAGCAACAGCAGCCCACAGGCATAGCCAAGCTGTGCGCTGGTCACAATGAACCCCGCGAGCGCCACCGACAGGTCAAAGTGTTGGGCAATGGTATGAAGCAGTGGCTGAATATAATAATTGCTGGCAACACAGAGGCCAGTGGCAACGGACATCAGTCCCACCAGTGCAGACGTTAAACCAGGGCGAGATGTTGTCATAGGGAGGCAGAGGTAAATATTAATAAAGTGGCGTTAATAATAACCTAAAAAATTATTTGAGAGCTATGTTTATGTCATGCGCCTGTTAATCAGTCATAACGGAAAAAGGGCAGACAGGTGTCCGCCCTTCGTCTGCCTGCCGAGCCTTATTGAGTCGCGGCGCGCGCGTCGTTAATCCACTTATCAAACTGGGCCTGATGGCCCTTGATCCAACCGTCTACGTGGCGATTGATATCCTCTTCAGAATTTTGCCCTGCGTGCATGGCGGCATTTTCCGCATTGATATCACCAATCGGCAGTGTCATCTCAGCAAACAGTTTCGCGGCGGCGGGATTTTTTTCCGCCCAGGCTTTGTTGGCCACTATGTGCATCGTGTTGACCGGGAAGCCATAGTTCGCGCCGTTAGCCAGTTTGGTATCCACGCCTTTCTGTTCGCCCGGCAATGAAGAGAATGGCACCTGCAGCCAGACCACGTCGCGGCCCGGTTTAAGCACATCACTCAGCCAGTAAGGCGTCCAGGTGTAGTAAAGGACAGGTTTTCCCTGTTTAAAGCGCGCCAGAGTATCCGCGATCATCGCCGAATAGTTGCCCATGTTGGCGGTGACGGTGTTGCTCAGGCCATAAGCTGTGTTTTGGTGGTTAATGACCGCCTCGCAGCCCCAGCCAGGCGTACAGCCGGTCATATCCGCTTTGCCATCGCCATTGCTGTCGAAAAGCCTGGCAATCTTGGGATCTTTCAACTGGGCGATATTGGTGATGTGATACTTTTCAGCCGTTTTTTTATCGATGAGATAGCCCTGAGCCGCGCCGGAAACATAGGTTCCCTCGCGATAAAACACCTGGCTCCCGCCTGCGGCTTTATACATATCGTCATGCAGTGGCCGCCAGTTGGTTGCCAGGAAGGTCGCATCACCCGAGGCGATGGTGGTATAGGCGACGTTGTAATCCACTTCGCTCGGTTTCTCAACGGTATAGCCCAGCTTCTCCAGGCCCCGGCTCACGAGCAGCGTCTGAAAAGTCTCTTCGGCAATCGTACTTTGTACCGGTTTCACCGTGATGCCTTTACCCGGCAGATCGGCCGCGAAAGCGTGAGAAGCAGAGAAAGTGGCCAGAATGGCAACGGCAGCAGGGAGCGTCTTGCGCATGATTATTCCTCGTTTTTATTGTCGCGATAACGGCGGCAGCTGACTGCCGCGCTCAAGATTCAGGATTGACGGAAAGGACGCGTCAGCAGGCCAATGGGGCCGGTGTGATACCAGTGGCGACGGCCACGGCTGCGTTTGTCACGCGCCACCGACTGCGTCAGGCGGTCAAGGATAATGGCCAGAATCACGATGCCGACGCCGCCCACGGAGGCCAGGCCCATGTCCAGACGACCAATGCCGCGCAGCACCATCTGGCCCAGTCCACCCACGGCAATCATGGAGGCAATCACCACCATCGACAGGGCGAGCATCAGCGTCTGATTCACACCCGCCATGATGGTGGGCATGGCCAGCGGCAGCTGAACCTTAAACAGCAGCTGGCGCGGACTGGCGCCAAAGGACTCACTGGCTTCGATCAGGTCGGCAGGAACCTGTTTAATTCCCAGGATGGTCAGCCTGACAATGGGCGGCAGGGCAAAAATGATGGTGACGACGACGCCCGGGACATTCCCGATACCAAACAGCATGACAATCGGCACCAGGTAAACGAAGGCCGGTGTGGTCTGCATGGCGTCCAGCAGCGGACGCACAATACGTGCCGCACGTTCACTGCGCGCCAGCCAGATGCCCATAGGCAGGCCAATGATGATGCAAAACAGCAGGGCGGTGAGCACCAGCGCCAGCGTAATCATCGCCTGCGACCAGGCACCAATGGCGCCAATGGCGATCAGTGAAATCAGCGTGGCAATGCCCATTGCCGGACTGGCGATTTGCCAGGCGATTAACGCAAACAGCGCGATAGCCACCGGCGCGGGCATGCCCAGCAGCAGCTGTTGAAACGCGCTGAGGATATAATCCACCGGTACGCGAATGCTTTGAAAGACCGGACGGAAATGATTCACGACCCAGTCGATCCCTTCGGTGACCCAGTGATCCAGAGGAATCCAGGTTTTATGGAACGGATCCATAATAGTGAAATGGTCCGCCTGGGGTGCAGGCGCGTTGTTCAACCAGTCTGTGCTGCTGCTGGAGCTTGTCGCGGCACTGCCATCTGGCGTGCCCCACGCATCTGCACCGCCGGTGGCGGCATGATGGCCGCTGTCGGCGGCACTGCTCTGATCTGCGGCACCCGACCAGGGATCGCTACTTTGGCTGCTCTGGGTATCCGTCGGTGCCGGGTTATCCCATGGGGTTGCTGTGTCTTTACTCATTGCTGGCTCCTTCACGATCTAAAGCACGTAGCAGCGTGCTTTTCGATATCACACCGACGTATTGATTTTCTTCTCCCACCACCGGAACGGCACAGGGAGCCTGCGCCACGTGTGAGAGCAGTTCGTTTAACGAGGTCGTGGCAGGAACCGCCGATGGCGCGTCGAGCAGGGCGCTTTCCAGCCCTTGCCCTGCCGCCAGGGCCGCCTTGAGAGAGTCGGTTGACACTACGCCGATGAATTTCTGTTTCTCCAGCACGTAGCCGTAATCACGATCTTCTTCCTGCAGCAGTTGTATGGCCGAGCGCGGGCCTAATCCGGTCGCTTTGCGAATGAGCGCGCCAGCATTTCGGCGTGCAATATCGTTAGCGCTAAAGACGTGACTGATATCGACGCCGCGGAAGAACGTGCGGACATAATCATTGGCGGGATTATTCAGGATTTCATCGGGTGAGCCGACCTGAATGACTTCACCATTTTGCATAATGGCAATACGATCGCCAATGCGCATGGCTTCGTCCAGGTCGTGTGAAATAAACACGATAGTGCGCTGATGTCTGGCCTGTAATTTCACCAGTTCATCCTGCATTTCGGTACGAATTAAGGGATCGAGTGCAGAAAAGGCTTCATCCATTAATAAAATATCGGGATTAATGGCTAAAGCGCGTGCCAGACCTACACGCTGACGCATGCCGCCTGATAGCTCATCAGGATAGGCGTGGGCGTAATTTTCCAGCCCAACCTGACGTAATGCCTCAAGGGCTTTTTCCTGACGTTCTGCTAAGGGGATGCCGGCTAATTCCATGCCAAAAGCGGCATTATTTACAACGTCAAGATGCGGCATTAAGGCGAATGACTGAAATACCATGCTGATCTTATTTCGGCGAACCTCACGCAGTTCGCTGTCCGATATTTTTGCAATATCGACACCGTCAATAATCACCTGGCCGCGCGTCGGCTCTATCAGACGATTGAGAAGGCGAACCATGGTGGATTTCCCTGAACCGGATAACCCCATGATGACGAAGATCTCGCCTTCTTCAATGGCCAGACTGGCATTTTTGACACCGAGCGATAAGCCTGTTTTTTCGAGGATTTCCTCTTTACCACAACCCTTATCAATATATTTAAATGCCCTCTGTGGATTATCACCAAATACCTTATAAAGATTTTTTACTTCTAATTTTATTGTCATCCGTAATTAATGCCCTGATTAAATTATTTTAATGTAAAATGACGTACCCTGGTTCAATTTAAGCAGGCTATAACCTGACATACTCAGATTATCTGTCAACCCTGGTGTAAAATATTCATGGCTGGAAATCACGTCTTATCGCGATAATTTCCAGTCATCACAAGGGATGCGGGGAGATGAATTTTTTATGATTTATTTTAAAAAACGACAGTAATTAGACCGTGCAGCGCTGAGATATTGGCAGAATGACGAGCGGTAGGGAGGGAATGAATGAGAAATAATGACGCTGATTTAAGGGAAATAACAGCTTATTAATCAGCGCCAGTAATCATGACCGCCTGTGACCTGTTATGACGGCACAGACAACCTTAGAAACTCCAGTCTTCGTCTTCCGTTTCGACCGCTTTGCCCATTACGTATGAGGAGCCCGAACCCGAAAAGAAGTCGTGATTTTCATCCGCGTTTGGGGATAACGCCGACAGAATTGCCGGGTTAACCTGAGTTAATTCTGCCGGGAACAGCGCTTCATAGCCAAGATTCATCAAGGCCTTGTTGGCGTTGTAGTGTAGGAAGGTTTTTACTTCTTCCGCCCAGCCGACATCGCCATAGAGCGCTTCTGTATAAACAACCTCGTTTTCATACAGCGCCAGCAGCAGATCGATGGCGAACTGCTGCAATGCTTCGCGGCGGCCTTCATCAACCTGCTCAAGGGCTTTTTGGTACTTGTAGCCAATATAGTAGCCGTGAACGGCCTCATCGCGGATGATGAGCCGAATCAGATCGGCGGTATTGGTCAGTTTGCCACGGCTTGACCAGTACATCGGCAGCCAGAATCCTGAATAGAACAGGAACGACTCCAGAAAGACGCTGGCGATTTTTTTCTTTAACGGATCGTCAGCGCGGTAATGAGTAAGAATGATCTCGGCTTTATTTTGCAGCGCCTGATTCTCTTCGCTCCACTGATAAGCGGCATCCACATCGCTGGTATGACACAACGTCGAAAAAATCGAGCTGTATGAGCGGGCATGTACCGCCTCCATAAAGCTGATATTCGACAAGACGGCCTCCTCATGCGGCGTCAGCGCATCGGGCATTAAGCCCGGCGCACCCAGCACATTCTGGATGGTGTCCAGCAGCGTCAGGCCGGTGAATACGCGGATGGTCAACTGCTGATGCTGTTTATCCAGCGTCTGCCAGGCCGGCAGATCGTTGGACAAAGGGACTTTTTCCGGCAACCAGAAGTTGCTGGTCAGACGGTTCCAGACTTCAAGATCTTTCTCATCCTGAATACGGTTCCAGTTAATGGCTTGAATTTTTCTGAGTTGCATAATGGGTTCTCACAGTGCGCAGGAGACGCAGCCCTGAATTTCAGTGCCTTGCAGGGCCATCTGGCGCAGTCGAATGTAGTAAAGCGTTTTAATCCCTTTCTTCCAGGCGTAAATCTGCGCTTTATTAATGTCGCGCGTGGTCACGTCATCCCGGAAAAACAGGGTTAATGACAGGCCCTGATCCACATGTCGGGTCGCCTCTGCGTAGGTATCAATAATGGCTTCCGGCCCAATCTGGTAAGCGTCCTGATAGAGTTCCAGATTGTCGTTGGTCATGAAGGGGGCCGGATAGTAAACGCGACCGGTTTTGCCCTCTTTGCGGATCTCTATTCGCGACACAATCGGATGAATACTGGACGTGGCGTGGTTGATATAGGAGATCGATCCGGTAGGCGGTATCGCCTGCAGGTTTTGATTATACAGCCCCGAGGCCATCACCGATTCACGCAGTGCCAGCCAGTCGTTGTGACAGGGCAAGCTGATGCCCGCATCGGCAAACAGGGCGGCGATGCGGGCGGTTCGCGGCTGCCAGTCGCTTTGCAGATATTTGTCAAAATACGCGCCGGTGGCATAGGTTGAGGCGCTAAAACCGTCGAAAGTCTGCTGGCGCTCTTTTGCCAGCTGATTCGAGGCACGCAGTGCATAATAAGTCACGCAGTAGAAATAGAGATTGGTGAAATCCAGCGCCTCGGGTGATCCGTAAGCAATGCCTTCACGGGCCAGGTAACCATGCAGGTTCATCTGACCCAGACCGATAGCATGCGAGCGGCGATTGCCTTCCGCAACGGAGGGAACCGAGCCAATGTCACTCATATCTGACACCGCAGTCAGCGCCCGAATTGCCGTTTCTACCGTGTGGGCCAGATCGCCAGAATCCATCGCATGGGCAATATTCAGCGAGCCAAGGTTACAGGAGATATCTTTGCCCATGCGGCGGTAGCTGAGATCCTCGTTGAATTCGCTGGCGCTGTTCACCTGCAAAATCTCTGAGCAGAGGTTGCTCATATTGATGCGACCGGCAATCGGGTTATCCCGGTTTACGCTGTCCTCATACATGATGTAGGGATAGCCTGATTCAAACTGGATTTCCGCCAGCGTCTGAAAGAAATCGCGCGGCTGAATATAGGTTTTACGGATTCTGTCGTCCGCCAGCATCTCCGCGTATTTCTCGCTGATGCTAATATCGCCAAACGCCTGACCGTAGATTCTTTCAACATCGTAGGGCGAGAACAGCGCCATCGGCTGATTCTCTTTGGCAAGCTGGAAGGTGATATCCGGAATGACCACGCCCAGCGACAGCGTTTTAATGCGGATTTTTTCATCGGCGTTTTCGCGCTTGGTATCCAGGAAGCGCAAAATATCCGGATGGTGAGCATTCAGCCAGACTGCGCCGGCTCCCTGACGCGCGCCGAGCTGGTTAGCATAAGAAAACGCATCCTCCAGCATTTTCATCACCGGAATAACGCCGGAAGACTGGTTTTCAATGCGCTTGATCGGCGCGCCGGACTCACGCAGGTTCGACAGCAGAAACGCCACGCCGCCGCCGCGTTTAGACAGCTGGAGCGCAGAGTTCACGGCCCGGCCAATCGACTCCATGTTGTCTTCAATGCGCAGCAGGAAGCAGGAAACCAGTTCGCCGCGCTGTTGCTTGCCGCTGTTCAGAAACGTCGGCGTGGCGGGCTGAAAACGGCCACTCAGGATGGCTTCCAGCACCGAGCGCGCCAGGGTTTCATCGCCCTGTGCCAGCGTCAGCGCCACCATACAGGCACGCTGCTCGAAGGTTTCCAGGTAACGCTTGCCATCAAAACTTTTCAGGGTGTAGCTGGTGTAGTACTTCCACGCACCCAAAAAGGTCTTGAACGCAAAGCCCCATGCATCGGCTTCGTCGTGCAGCCCGCAGACAAAGTTAAAATCATACTGATTAAGTACGGAAGCTTCGTAGTAGCCTTCGGCGACCAGATAGCGCAGGCGCTCGGCGATGCTGGCAAAGTGCTGGGTGTTGGGCTGCACGTGCTGAATAACAAACTGACGTGCGGCCTGCTGATCCTTATCAAACTGGATACGGCCGTCAGCGTCATACAGGTTCAGCATGGCGTTCAGCGCATGGTAATCCAGCGCTACGTCGTTGAGGGTATCTGTCGTTGCCAAAATTGGGTTACTCCCGCTTTCACATTGGCGATATCGTCGGGGGTTCCCATCAGTTCAAACCGATACAGGTAGGGAACCTGACATTTCTTAGCAATGATGTCGCCAGCCAGGCAGTAACCTTCGCCAAAATTACGGTTACCGGCGGCGATAACGCCGCGTAAGCCGTTGCGGTTGGCGTCATCATTGAGAAACTGAATAACCTGTCTGGGCACCGCACCGCGGTGGCTGCCGCCGCCATAGCTGGGCACGACCAGAATATAGGGCTGGTCAATGTGCAGCTGTTGCTTCGCGTCAATCGGTATGCGGCACGCGGGCAGGCCCAGACGGAGAATAAACCGATGGGTGTTTTCCGACTGGCTGGAAAAATAGACCAGTGGAAACATGCGGCTATCCGCCCATCGCCACAGACTGAGACAGGCCAGCTATCTTGTCAGGGCGGAACCCACTCCAGTGATCGTCACGCGTCATGACGACCGGTACCTGGCGGTAACCCAAGGCCTTGAGGTTATCGATGGCCTCCGGTTGCGTATCCAGGTTGATGAGGTGGTAGTCGATGCCCTGACGATCCAGTGCATTTTTCGTGGCATTACACTGGACACAGTTGTTTTTAGTGTAAATAATAATGCGCATGATTCGTATTCCTCTTTCATTGCGGTGCCGCTGCGGATAACGAAGTTTTTTTCCATGAATCAGGCTTCGTCCTTGCAAACATCTTGTGGTGTGACAATGAAATGAATACTAGATGTAGCGTTAATTGCGGTCAAGCGTACTATATATGGGGTTAATGGCCCCGGATGCGGCAAGCCAGTGGCGACGCGCCCTGCCACGCGAAAAAATATTTTGTAAAGCCAGTTGCGCAAAAAACAGGCATAAAAAAAGCCCCGCTCATTGAGCGAGGCTGATGATAACGGCAGGGCAGGAACTAGCGGCGGGACACTAACAGCGCGCCCAGCACAATCCCGACCGCAGCGCCGATGCCGACACCGTACCAGGGTTTATCATGCACATAGGCATCAACCTGATAGCCGGCATCGCGGGCGGCCTGCGAAACACGATTGCCGCCACCATTTAATTTCGCACGGGTTTGCTTCAGCAGGGCTTCCGCCTGGCTGCGGGCAGAATTAACCTCATCCTTCGCTTCGCTGCCGTAAGATTTCAGCAACGCTTCAAGTGAATCAGCCAGCTCGTTCACATCCTGATTGATATCAATGTCATCGTTTTTTTGCGTTCGATTAAACATTTTTGGCTCCCTTGTCATTAACACGTAATACTCAGTGTAGACCACGTTTGACTTAACGAGGCGCGGGATGGCCCTTTAGGGAAAATTCCGAATGCCCGTGCAGCCACGCTGATGTAAGGTTGCGTGGCTTTTGAAGAGGAGAGGATCAAGCATGTATTTACGACCAGATGAGGTAGCGCGCGTACTGGAAAAAGTAGGCTTTGAAGTCGATGAGATTACACCACGCGCTTATGGCTACCGTCGTGGCGACAACTATGTTTATGTTAACCGCGAAGCGCGTATGGGGCGCACGGCGCTGATCATTCACCCAACGTTGAAAGAAAAAAGTCAGCCTTTTGCCGAACCGGCGTCAGAAATGAAAACCTGTGATCACTACACGCAGTTCCCTCTCTACCTGGCGGGTGATTCGCAGGAACATTATGGTATTCCACACGGTTTCAGTTCCCGCATGGCGCTTGAACGCTATATACAGAGCGTGTTCGGCTAGCGCATCCCGCCCCGTTAACGCGGGGCAACGATCCCTTCCCGTCGATGCCTGACCGTTTCGCCCGTTGCATTTCGGCGCCGTAATGCGTATAAATCTGCTGCATATAGATGTTTAGACGTCCATACGGATGGGATATATGAGCGAGCAGACGACTTCTTCGCAGGATCAATTTAAGCGAACCATGAAAGTTCGCCACCTGGTGATGCTATCGCTGGGCGGCGTCATCGGGACCGGCCTGTTTTTTAATACCGGCTACATTATTTCCACCACCGGGGCCGCAGGCACGCTGCTGGC
Organism: Pantoea sp. Ae19-2; assembly: GCF_059801205.1. Classification (NCBI taxonomy): domain Bacteria; kingdom Pseudomonadati; phylum Pseudomonadota; class Gammaproteobacteria; order Enterobacterales; family Erwiniaceae; genus Pantoea; species Pantoea sp. Ae19-2. The sequence goes on from NZ_JBCHWE010000001.1 coordinate 400,392, forward strand.
TTATCTGATTGGTGCGCTGGTGGTATGGCTTGTGATGGCCTGCCTGGGTGAGCTGTCGGTCGCCATGCCTGAAACGGGGGCATTTCACGTCTATGCCGCTCGCTATCTGAGCCCGGCCACGGGCTATACCGTCGCCTGGCTGTACTGGCTGACCTGGACCGTCGCGTTGGGCTCCAGCCTGACGGCGGCAGGGTTCTGCATGCAGTACTGGTTTCCACATGTGCCGGTCTGGCTATGGTGCCTGGTCTTCTGCATCGCCATCTATCTGCTCAACGTGATTTCCACCCGTTTCTTTGCCGAAGGGGAATTCTGGTTTTCCATCATCAAAGTCATCACGATTGTCGCCTTTATCGTCCTGGGCGGCGCGGCCATGTTTGGCTTTATCCCGATGAAAGACGGCACACCCGCGCCGGGTTTGAGCAATATCACCGCACACGGCTGGCTACCTAATGGTGTATTACCGATTCTGATGACGATGGTCGCGGTGAACTTTGCCTTTTCCGGCACCGAGCTAATTGGCATTGCCGCAGGCGAAACCGAAAACCCGCAAAAAGTCGTGCCGCTGGCCATTCGCACTACCGTCGCGCGCCTGATCCTGTTCTTTGTCGGCACCGTTTTCGTGCTGGCCGCCTTAATTCCAATGGACCAGGCCGGCATCGTTAAAAGTCCCTTTGTGCTGGTATTTGAGAAGATCGGCATTCCCTGGGCGGCAGATATCATTAACTTTGTGATACTCACGGCCATCCTGTCTGCGGCGAACTCGGGTCTGTATGCCTCAGGCCGCATGCTGTGGTCGCTGGCCAATGAGAACACGCTGCCGCGCGCCTTCGCCCGGGTCAACAAACGCGGGGTACCGCTGCTGGCGATAACGGTCAGTATGATCGGCGGCCTGTTGGCGCTGTTCTCCAGCGTGGTCGCGCCGGATACCGTATTTGTGGCGCTGTCTGCTATCTCTGGCTTTGCCGTGGTGGCCGTGTGGTTGAGCATCTGCGCGTCGCACTATGTTTTTCGTCGTCGTCATGTGCAACAGGGTAAATCGCTGCAGGAACTGGTTTATCGCGCGCCGCTGTATCCGCTCACTCCCATCCTGGGCTTCCTGCTTTGCCTGCTGGCCTGTGTGGGGCTGGCTTTCGATCCCTCGCAGCGTATTGCCCTGTGGTGCGGAATTCCGTTTGTGCTGTTTTGCTATGGCGCTTACCATGTCACGCACAAAAAAACACAGGCTAAGGAGGCCAGGGATGTCGCATGATCCTGTTTCGCGCGCATTACAACAGTCTGCACCGCTAATTCTTGACGGCGCGCTGGCGACCGAGCTTGAGGCACGTGGTTGCGATCTGGCGGATGCGTTATGGTCCGCTAAAGTGCTGGTAGAGAACCCTGAGCTGATTTACCAGGTGCACTACGACTATTTTGCTGCCGGCGCGCGCTGCGCCATTACTGCCAGCTATCAGGCAACGCCGCAGGGCTTTGCGGCGCGGGGCCTCAACGAAACGCAGTCTCTGGCGCTGATCGCGCAAAGCGTCGAACTGGCTAAACGTGCCCGCGCAGATTATCTGGCGACGCAGGCCGAAGCAAAGATCCTGCTGGTGGCGGGATCGGTCGGACCTTACGGCGCGTTTCTGGCCGATGGATCGGAATACCGGGGGGATTACGCGCTGCCAGAGGCTGAAATGATGGCGTTCCATCGCCCACGGATCAACGCATTACTGACGGCGGGCGTGGATGTACTGGCCTGCGAAACGCTGCCCTCCTTTGCAGAAGCCCAGGCGTTGGTTGCCCTGTTAGGCGAATTACCTGACAGCCGCGCCTGGTTCTCGTTCACGCTGCGTGATGCCGAACACATCAGCGACGGTACGCCGCTGCGTGAGGTGGCGGCTTACCTCAATGCGCAACCGCAGGTGGTGGCATTAGGAATCAACTGTATTGCGCTGGAAAGCGTTACGCCGGCCCTGCAGCAGCTCCAGCGCCTGACGGACAAACCGCTGGTGGTCTATCCCAACTCGGGCGAGCAGTACGACGCCAGCAGCAAAACCTGGCACTCTGCGCCCTCTGGCTGCACCTTGCATGACAAGTTTAGCGAGTGGCAGCAGGCCGGTGCCCGGCTCATTGGCGGCTGCTGCCGCACCTCCCCCAAAGACATCGCGGCTATTGCCCGGCATTGTCAACCGCAATAAAGCGGCAGAATCGGGCGATGATAGCCCGATTGAGACAGATGAAAAGGTGGGAAGGGCGGTTTACACTGTGCTTCCTGACTTTTATCGGATCCTTCCATGAAACAGCACATTCTGGCGCTTGCCGCCGCGATGCTTCTGAGCGGCTGCGCCACCATTGTTGGCACTGAAACTCAATCGGTTCTGATCGATTCACAGCCGCCGGGCGCGCGTTTTACCGTGCAGGATGAAAACGGCCGCCCGGTTGCGGAAGGATACACGCCGAAAACCGTCGTCCTGGAGAAATCCAACCACCGCTACTTTGGCAAAAAACACTATCTGCTGATGCTGGAAAGTCCGGGCTATGTGCCAGTAACGGTGCCAATTGAGGCCCGCGCCAACCTCTGGTATCTGCTGGGAAATATTCCCCTGCTGGGTTTACCCGGTTGGTTACTGGTGGATCCGTTCTATGGCGGCATGTACAACCTCGAGCCAGAGCATCCCAGCCCTTACATGAATCCGGTCGGCGCGCGCGGCTGATTACTGGGCAGTGGGTTTGACCATGCTGCCCTGGGTTTTATGCCGTTCCAGATACTGATGCTGGAAAATGCACATACGGATCGTATTGCGGTACTCGCCATTGATAAAGAATTCGTGTTTTAGCACGCCTTCGATCTCAAAACCGAGTTTGCTGTAGATATGGATCGCTTTCTCATTTTCCTGATCGACAATCAGGTACAGCTTGTACAGGTTGAGGACTGAGAAACCGTAATCCATCGCCAGGCGGGCGGCCTGGGTTGCCAGGCCTTTGCCCTGATGGGTCGGATCGATGATGATCTGAAACTCAGCACGGCGATGGACATGGTTAATTTCGACCAGTTCCACCATTCCCACTTTTTGCCCCTCATGTTCCACCACGAAACGTCGCTCGGTCTGATCGTGAATGTGTTTGTCGTAGAGATCGGACAGCTCAACAAAAGCCTCATACGGCTCTTCGAACCAGTAGCGCATGACGCTGGCATTGTTATCAAGCTGGTGCACAAAGTGCAGATCTTCTCTTTCCAGCGGGCGGAGTCTGATGGTCATTATCTTTCCTTACTTAGGCTGGAGCGGCAATGTGCTCAACGATCCGCCCCTGCGCCATGCGTACGGCACGGTCACACATATGGTCAATCACGTCAGGATCATGACTCACCAGAACCATGGTCAGGCCATCCTGACGCTTGAGATCGTTAAGCAGATTGAGGATTTCAGCCTGTATTGACATATCCAGTGCTGATGTCGGCTCATCCAGCAGCAGTATTTTGGGCTGCAGCAACAGAGCGCGAACAATCGCCACGCGCTGACGCTGGCCGCCGGACAGCTGATGAGGATAACGATCGGCTAACGACGGGTCCAGCCCGACATGGCGAAATCTGTCATCAATACGATCGTCAATGTTATCCTGCTTAAGCAGCCTGAGCGGCTCAGCCAGCGTGCGGCGCAAACGGTGGCGCGGATGCAGGGAAGCATATGGGTCTTGAAACACCATTTGCACGTCCTGGCGCAGCGCACCGGTAAAGGTTTTGCCTGGCTGCACCGGATGCCCGGCCAGCTGCATCTCGCCCTGCCAGTGGGGATTCAGTCCAGCCATAACCCACAGTAGCGACGATTTACCACAGCCGGACGGGCCGACCAGGCCAAAGCACTCACTGGCGTTCACCTGTAGATTCACGTCGTGCACCACCGTGCGGAGATCGTAACCCTGTTTGTGTGACACACTGAGGTTATGCAAATTAATCATTGTGGTTGGCCTCCAGCGCCGCGCGGTCCAGAACCGGCAGTGGTTGTCCATGTGTTACTTTACTGGGACGGCATGACCACAGCGTGCGGGTGTAGGGATGCGTGGCCTGAGGCAGATCGGCGGCCGGCAGCGTATCCAGCACCCGGCCTTTGTACATCACCATAACCCGCTCGCAGTGTTCCGAAACCTGTTGCAGGTCGTGGCTAATCAGCAGCAGGCCCATGTTGCGTGACTCAACCAGTTGGCGGATCAGCGACAGCACCTGATCGCGCATGGCGTGATCCAGCGCGGAGGTCGGCTCATCCGCAATCAAAAAAGCCGGATCGGTAATCAGGGCGATCGCCAGCATCACGCGCTGGCCCATGCCGCCCGAAAGCTGATGCGGATAGAACTGCATCAGGGCTCGCGGATCGGGCAGGCCCACCGCGTCCAGCATATCGCAGACTTTTTCTTTTCGTTCCGCCCGACTCAGGCGGCGATGCAGAATCAGCGGTTCTTCAACCTGCCAGCCGATCGTCCGCGCCGGGTTCAGCGCATACTTGGGATCCTGCATCACCATGGCCACGCGATCGCCACGAAGCTTACTCCAGCTGCGTTCGTTCAGGGTCAGGGCATTTTCACCGGCGACCTGGAGCTGGGTAGCCTGCAGATGCAGTGACGGAGACAGCAGTCCCATCAGGGTTCGTGCAGTAAGGGATTTGCCGGAGCCGGATTCGCCGACCAGCGCCACGCGCTCACGCCCGATAGAAAAGCTAATGTTATCGACCAGCGTCGCGTCGTCGCTGCGGATGCTGAGCGACTCTACCAGAATGTTATTTTGCATGTCGGGTATCCAGTCGGTCACGCAGGCCATCGCCTGTCAGGTTAAAGGCCAGGCTGGCAAACAGAATGGCCGCGCCGGGTGCAGCAGCGACCCACCACTGGTCAAATATGACCTTACTGCCTTCTGCCACCATTGAACCCCACTCGGCGGTCGGCGGTTGCACGCCCATGCCAAGGAAGCCCAGTCCGGCGGCCGCCAGAATAATCCCACCCAGACTGAGTGCGGCGCGCACCACCGCGGTGGGCAGGCACAGCGGCAGAATATGGCCGAACATCAGGCGAAAACCGGTAATCCCCTGCATTCGGGCCGCCGCCAGATAGTCGCTGCGGCGCAGCGCCAGGGTTTCGGCTCGTGCCTGGCGGGCAAACGGAGGCCAACTGGTCAGCGCCAGAGCCAGCGCGCCGTTCATCAGTCCCGGTCCCATCATTGCGACCAGCGCCAGCGCAATCACCAGGTTGGGCAGCGACAGAAAAATATCCGTAATGCGCATTAATACGCGCTCGGTCCAGCCGCCCGCGTAACCCGCGGTGATCCCCACCAACAGGCCAACCGGAATGGTCAGAACCAGGATCAGCGAGACCAGCAGCAGCGTAGGGCGCGCGCCATAAATCACTCGGGAGAGTAAATCGCGACCAAATCCATCGGTGCCGAACCAGTGTGCAGCCGAAGGGGGCAGCAACCGGCTGGCGATGGTTTGCAGATTCGGATCGTAGGGGGCAATAAGCGGGGCCAGCACTGCCATCAGAATCACAATCGTCACCAGCGTCAATCCAATGGTTAACGAGGTGATGCGGCGACGGCGGCGACGGGGTCGCACCGTTTCAAGTTCAGTGAGTTGTTGCGTCATCGTGTTCTCGGGTCGGTTAACCAGGTGAGGGCATCCGCCAGCGCGTTAATCAGGATAAAGCAGCCGCCTATCAGTAAGGTGGCGCCTAAAATCGCCGGCACATCGCCAGAGAAAAGCGCATTGGTCATGTAGCGCCCCACGCCGGGCCAGGCAAATACGGTTTCCGTCAGGACCGAGCCTTCCAGCAAGGTCGCGTAAGAGAGCGCAATCACGGTAATCAGGGTGCCGAGCACGTTAGGGAAAATATGGCGCAACAGAATGCGCCCCCGTCCCGCGCCTTTGGCTCGTGCCAGCACCACATACTCTTTACTGCTCTCTTCCAGCAGCGCCGCGCGCAGCAGGCGGGTGATGCCTGCCATCGCCAGCAGGCCCAGGATCACCACCGGTAGCCATAAGTGCGCCACCGCATTCCAGAATATTTCCCGGTCACCCGACAGCCAGCTGTCAATCAGCACGAAGCCGGTTTTCAGCTCCAGCGTATAGGCCCAGATATCATCCAGCCGCCCCGGTCCGGCAGACCAGTGCAGAACCGCATAAAACAGCAACAGGCCCAGCAGGCCCAGCCAGAAAACCGGCACAGAGTAGCCCAGCAGGGAGATAAAGCGGGCGACGTTATCAATCCAGCTGCCGGGTTTCCACGCGGCAATCAGTGCCAGTGAAACGCCAAAGATGACGGCAAAAATCATCGCGCAGGTCGCCAGCTCGATAGTGGCCGGAAACGTCTGAAGCAGGTCGCTGCTCACCGGCTGGTTGGTCAGGCGGGATACGCCGAGATCGCCGCGCAGCAGGTGTTCAATGTAGTGCCAGAACTGCATCAGTACCGGCTGATCTAATCCCAGATCGTGACGCACCTGCGCATAGGTCGCTTCGCTGGCATGATCGCCAGCGATTTGCTGTACCGGATCGATAGGGGACAGATGCGACAGCATAAAAGTGAACGCCAGCAAACCCAGCAGGGTGATCGCCAGCGACAGCAAGCCTGATGAAAGGCGGCCAACGCGCCGCCAGACATGCCGGGCGGGCCCGGCAGAAGAGGCAGACTGTGCCATTACTTCGTTACCTGCGAGTAGTAAACCATGTCCGGGTTAATGCCCTGAACATAGCCCTTGAGGTTATCGCGCAGGGCGATAAGATTTTTCGCCTGCAGGCCAATCACATAAGGCGAGCTTTTCAGCACTTCACGCTGCATGGCCTGATACAGCTCAACGCGTTTTTTCGGATCGCTTTCAGCCGTTGCCGCCAGCACCTGTTTGTTCAGCTCCGGAATGTGCCAGTCGGAACGGTAAGCAATCGTCTTGCTGCCATCTTCCGGGTTATAGGCAAATGACGCGGCGTTGGTGTTCGGATCAAAGTAGTCTGCGCCCCAGGCGTTGATCGTGCCTTCGTAATTATGCGCTTTGACGCGGGTCGAGACTTCAGAGCTCAGTCCCGGTAACACTTCCACTTTCACGCCGCCCTTGGCAAAGCTGCCCTGCAGGGCCTGAGCGATATCCATGTAGGGAGGCTGATTGCTGGTAGACAGGGTGAAGCTGACGTTAGTCAGGCCGGCCTTTTTCAGAATCGTTTTGGCTTTTTCAGGATCGTAACTGTAGGGGTTGTCGTTTAATGCACCCAGAAAACCTTTCGGCAGAAACGTCTGGTGCACATCGAACTGGCCTTTCAGCAGCTGTCCGGCAATGCCCTTGTAGTCAAACAGGTAGCGCGCGGCTTCCCAGAAGGCCGGATTTTTTAAGGCGGCGTTGTTTTTGTTGCCGATGTTGAACTGAATGTAATACAGCGAGGCCATCGGAATGGCTTCGGTTTTCACACCGCTTTTGCCCTGCAGCGAGGCGATCTGATCGGCCCCCAGGTTACGGGCGATGTCTGCATCACCTTGCTCAAGCAGCAGACGGCGGGCCGCGGGTTCCGGCACGTTCTTGATCAGAATATTTTTGATCTTTGGCGCCCCGGCTGGAGAGGTCGGATTGGCGGTCAGGATCACGGCCTGGTGCATCACGACCTTGCGAATCTGATACGGGCCGCTACCGGCGGAGTGCGTAGCCAGCCAGCCGTTCCCCAAATCGCCTTTTTCGGCGTTCGCGCTAACGGTTTTTTCATCGACGATGGAGGACACCGGTGCTGACAGCAGGCTCAGCACATAGGCCGGGCTGACGTCGGCCGTCCAACTGATTTGCACATGGTCGTCATCGACCTTTTTCAGGAAGCTATCCACATTATCTTTATTCCAGCCGAGCTGGGTAAGAATAAAGGAGGGATCCAGATTCAGTTTCACGACGCGACCCAGCGAGAAGATCACATCTTCCGGACGCAGTGGATTGCCGCTGGAGAATTTAGCGTCTTTACGCAACGCAAATGTCAGGCTGCGATTGTCACTGCCTGGCTGCCAGGACGTTGCCAGCGTGGGTTTTAAATCAATTGGGTTCTGCGGGTCGGACTGGACCAGCCGCTGATAAATATTGGTGAACGCCTGTACGCTGGTGAGTTCAAATCCCTTCGCCGGATCGAAGCTGTCGGCATCATCGGTCGACTGCACCACGACTAACGTATCTTTTGGTGTGGCAGCATTGACGCTAAAGGCGGTGGCCAGTGACAAGGCCAGTAGTGATGGAATTATTTTTTTCATGGAAAATCCTTGCCTGAGAAAGTAACGCGAGTGTACGAAAGGGCTCATGCAAAGAATAGTCCATTATCGGCTAATGATATGCAAAAAAGTTATAACAAATGCAGCCCGGTTATAAGACGCAAACAAAATGGCTGTGCGAAACAGAAACGGTTAATAAACGAGATGGCAATTGAGCGGTTATTTTCCTTTACCCGAAGGGCCCGGCGTTTATACTACGTGAAAATATTTGCAGGAGTCATACATTGGACAGTCACCCTAAACGCGATTTAACTCCGGCAAGCTAACTGCATTTCGCTGCTTGCCACACGGCGGGCAGCAATCCCTTCTTTAGATCACGATTGCTCTCCTTGAAATTAACGCTGTAGTCACCGCGAGAGCACGCTATGTTGATGTATATTCTGGCACTTTTTCCTCCGCCTCGACAGGCGTAGCTGCGGGCTGCGCACCCTTTCACTTTCAGCTTTCTTTTGCTTTGCGTTTATTTCGCAAGGCCCGACATCTGTCGGCCTGATATTACGGCCGCAGGGTGGGGAAAATAACTTTTTCTAAGAGACGGGCTGATTCAATAAACCGGTAATCACCGGAAAACCAGGCATGCATTATTTGGCATGCAGGATATCTGTTGCTTTAAATCAGGGAGATGTCGACATGAGCGACATGAAACTCGAACAAGCCGCGATGGCTTACCATGCGCATCGTGCAGCAAAAAAATCAAACACCCCTTATGCCATTGAACGTGAAGCACGTTATCGCACCGATGTGACGCTGACGAATCTGCACAGCAGCTTTGAGGGGCTGACCCATGCGGAAGCCAGCGCGCGGCTCAATGACTATGGTCGTAATGAAGTCATGCATGAGAAGGCGCCCTCTGCGTTTATCCAGCTGATTACGGCATTCAATAATCCGTTTATTTATGTGCTGATGGTTCTGGCACTGGTGAGCTTTATAACGGATTACTGGCTGCCGTTGCGGGCTGGTCAGGACACCGATCTCTCGGGCGTGACGATTATTCTTACCATGGTGACGCTGAGCGGGCTGCTGCGTTTCTGGCAGGAGTTTCGCACCAATCGTGCCGCTCAGGCGCTGAAATCTCTGGTGCGCACTCAGGTGACCGTGCTGCGGCGGGAAGAGGGCTGTGCAATCTCCCGTCGCTACGATATCGATATGCGCGAACTGGTGCCGGGGGATGTCATTTTACTGAGCGCGGGTGATCTGGTGCCTGCCGATGTGCGCCTGCTGACCTCACGCGATCTGTTCATCAGTCAGGCGATCCTGACCGGGGAATCCCTGCCGGTAGAAAAAAACGATCTCAGCGCAGGCGTGGAGATTGAAGAGCAACCCGGTCGCAGCGTGCTTGAGCTGAAAAACAGCTGCCTGATGGGGACCAATGTTGCCAGCGGCACGGCCAGAGCATTAGTGGTCGCCACCGGCAGCGAGACCTGGTTTGGTTCGCTAGCGGCCTCTCTGTCCGGCCGCCGTCCACAGACATCGTTTGACCGCGGCGTGAACAGCGTTTCCAGACTCCTCATCCGTTTTATGTTGGTGATGGTGCCGATTGTCTTACTGCTGAACGGCTTTACCAAGGGCGACTGGATGGATGCCATGCTGTTCGCGCTGGCCGTTGCGGTGGGCCTGACACCGGAAATGCTGCCCATGATTGTCAGCGCCAATCTGGCAAAAGGCGCCATTGCGATGTCGCGCCGCAAAGTGATTGTTAAACGCCTGAACGCCATTCAGAACCTCGGAGCAATGGATGTGCTCTGTACTGATAAAACCGGCACGCTGACACAGGACAATATTTTGCTGTCGGCGCATCTCAACGCTAACGATGAAGAGGATGCCCGCGTCCTGCTGCTGGCATGGCTTAACAGCAGCAGCCAGAGCGGTGCGAAAAATTTAATGGATCGCGCCGTGCTGAAGTTTGGTGAGCAAACGCTGTCTAAAGCGCAGTGTAGCCAGTTTCAGAAAGTGGATGAGCTTCCTTTCGACTTCGTTCGTCGTCGTGTCTCGGTCATCGTGGAGGATTTGCAAAGCCACCGCCCGTTGCTGATCTGCAAAGGCGCTGTAGAAGAAATGCTGGCGGCGGCGACCACGCTACGTCAGGGCGATACCACTCTTCCACTGTGCGAGCAAAAGCGCGCAGAGCTGCTCGCGCTGACACGGCATTATAACCAGCAGGGTTTTCGTGTGTTGCTGGTGGCCACGCGTGAGCACGGGATATCGGTGCCGCTCAGCCGTGAAGATGAGTGCGAATTAACGATTGAAGGCCTGCTGACATTCCTTGATCCGCCTAAAGAGAGCGCGGGCAAGGCGATACAGGCACTGAAAGACAGCGGAATTCGCGTTAAAGTGCTGACCGGCGATAATCCCCTTGTGACGATGCGCGTCTGTCAGGAAATCGGGCTGGCTTCAGAAGCCATGCTGACCGGTAATGAAATCGAGGCCATGAGTGACGACGAGCTGCGCCGGGACGTCGAGCGTTGCATGATCTTCACCAAACTTACGCCTCAGCAGAAGTCACGCGTGCTTAAACTGCTGCAACAGAATGGACATACCGTTGGCTTTCTTGGCGATGGCATTAATGATGCACCTGCGCTGCGGGAGGCGGATGTCGGCATTTCGGTCGACAGCGCGACGGATATTGCCAAAGAGTCGTCCGACATTATTTTGCTGGAAAAAGACTTAGCGGTACTGGGCGAAGGCGTACTGAAAGGGCGTGAGACCTTTGGCAATATCATCAAGTACCTGAACATGACGGCCAGTTCGAATTTCGGCAACGTGTTTTCCGTGCTGATAGCGAGTGCGTTTATTCCTTTTCTGCCCATGCTCTCTGTACAGCTGCTGATTCAGAACCTGATGTATGACGTCTCTCAGTTGGCGTTGCCCTGGGATAAAATGGATCGCGAGTTTCTGCGCAAACCGCGTAAATGGGATGCGGGTAACATCAAACGTTTTATGCTGTGGATGGGGCCAACCTCTTCTATTTTCGATGTCACAACCTTTGCGCTGATGTGGTATGTGTTTGGCGCCAATCACGCCGGTGCGCAGTCGCTGTTCCAGTCCGGCTGGTTTGTTGAAGGTTTACTGTCCCAGACGCTGGTGGTGCACATGTTACGGACGCAGAAAATCCCCTTTGTTCAGAGCTGTGCCCGGTTACCGGTGCTGCTGACCACGCTGGGTATTTCCGCCGCCGGTATTCTGCTGCCGTTCTCGTCGCTTGGCGCAATGGTCGGGTTAGTGCCCCTGCCATGGCACTATTTCCCCTGGCTGGTGCTGACGCTATTCAGCTACTGCCTGGTCGCGCAGGGAATGAAAATGTTTTATATCAAACGTTTCGGCCGCTGGTATTAATCTGCCTGCAGGAATAAACCGATAGCGTCATAAACGACAGGTGGATGCCGAAACCGCGTTGGCAAGGCATCCACCGCCCGCCGTACTCTCCCCGCATTGCTGCCGATCGCGCACTTTGTTTTGGATCAATCCGTCGAAAGTGATGCCATAAATGTAAGCAAGCTACTGGTCATTCCCTCTCTCCCGCCAGATTTCTCTGATACAATTTGCACATTATTCACCGCGCCAGCGTCGGGGGATCTTGAGGTGAGCCGGTATGGGGCAGGCCGCGTTCACTGCCGCGGGTGCAGGTTGTTAACCACCTGAACCTGCGATCGCCTCGACGAGGGCCGGGTCCTGCCGTAGCGAATTCCGCATTCACCGTTTGTGTGCCTTCGTGAGCCATTGCGCTTTTGTCCCATGCCGATAAGGGTTTATTGCCACGCATGTGTTGCTTATTGATTAAACACGCAGTTTGTTGCCGGAGAACGGGATGCAACAAACGGAGTACGTGATTGACGATTTGGTGCGGTTTATACCGGCTCAGGGCCTGCTATGCCTGGTGGATTCCAGCGAGACCAGCGTGCCGCTATCGCCTGCCTGCAACCATTTACTGGAAATGTTCCTGAAAAGCGCCGGCGTCGTGCTGGCCCGCGAGCAGATCCTGGATAACTTCTGGCAAGAGACGGGCGCAACGCCTTCTTCCAACAGCCTCAATGCCTACGTTTCCGCCATTCGACGCGGGCTGTCTTCACTGGGCATAGAGCAGGAGGCGATTACCACGGTGTACAAGGTGGGCTTCGTTTTCAATCCCGCCATTCGCATCCAAAAATTGGCCCTCCAGCCCCCAAATCCCGGGGGCGAACCGGCGTCCACTTCCACTTCCACATCCGTTACGCGACGCAGCCCGCGCGCCTACTGGCTGTCTGGCGGTTTTATCTTGCTGTTACTCGGCGTGCTTCTTCTTCCGCTGCTTCTGAAAGAGAAAAGCATCACGCCCGTCAGCGTCGCCCGGCTTGACGGCTGTGACGTCTTTTATCTTCCCGTTCACCCCGGTGAATCGACCTTTCCTGCTGAACGCGTGTGGCACAAGCTGATTGCAGACAGCGGAATGGCGTGTCAGAAGGGCGGTCGGTATATGTTTTATGTGGACAGAAATGTCACGGCAGGCCACAGCGGCAACGTCTATGTCTCCTACTGCGTGAGAACGAAAGACGAAAAAATAGCGTGCTCAAATTATACCGAGCTGGGATGGAGGCCAGATAATGATAACCCCTAAACGACGCCTCGCCTTATTGCTGTGCCTCATCATTGCCCTGGCGGGCGTGGTCATTTATGCCAGCTATTATTACGTGCGATCGCACAGTGATATGTTTGAATTTACCTGCGCGGCTAATTTACAGCAGCGCGATGCCGCCACTGACTTTCATCTGGACGCCAGTTTTGTGCTGACGCTGCGTTATTCTGGCGACGCAATGGTCTCCGTTGATGGCATCGTACATAAAAATGGCAAGGATTACGTATTAAGGCGTAATGCCGAATTCCACTATTCACCTTATATTCAGTCTCTGTATAAACTCAATCATTTCACCCTTCATCCGGGTCTGCGGGATAATGTTCCTGACAGCGTATTGAATACCAACTTCTCCTATCTTTATATCAGCAAAATAACCGGTATGAACGATGCCGTACTTATCGGTAGCCGTGTATTGCCACTGATTGTCTGTCACACCCGCTAACGGATTGACCGGACGGGCACGAGCTTGCCTGCTGCTCGCCTGTCCTCATTCTTCTTGCCTCACCGCTGCCTTTGTCTGGTTTATTATTTTGTGTTTATTTATAAATTCAGAATATTAAATCTAAAAATAAGCGTGGATAAGTGTTTGTGGTTGCCTGAGGGCGGTAATTGTTAAATTGCATCGTCGGTTAAGATTGCGGTCGGTTGTGGCAGAGAGCCGTCGCCGATACGCGCTTATACAAGCGTTTGATTTCGAAAATGAAGTCGGATTTTTACCTTACGGGGAGCCAGCGATGAAAAATTTAGCTTATAAAATTCAGTGTGAGGCGAAATGGAATCAGCTTCAGGAAACGGAAAAAAAACCAAAAATGAAAGATGTGATGATGTGCCTGATAAAGCGCCAGGCGGAAGGCATCATGACTCGTGATGTCGCGGATGAATGCGATATGTCTATTTATGCTGCGCGAAACTGGTTATTGAAACTGGAAAACAGTGGTTTATTAAAAAAAGAACCCGGGCGTAAATCCTGCAAGTGGTTCATCCTCTGAGTTTTAATTATCTTATTTCTGTCGTGATAACAGGCCCAGCCCTGAACGCTACGCTTTTTTTAAGGGACAACACATTATCAGCATGGCAACGGCGTGCATGAAAGGAAAAAGCGCCAGCTTAGTATGGCCTGGGGAAAGGGGAGCAGCGCAGCAGCAAGCTGGCTGCCCATGATGAGATTTCGGCCAGCACGGCAAAAACGCCCTCGTCTCAAGCGCGCCGTAGCACGCGACAAGTCTGGCAGCCCGACAAGCAGCCCGTCCTTGCACAGAAAGCGGCCTGAAGGGGCACGACCGAATAAAAGCTGAGAGTAAACACAAACCGGCAGGCAGAACAGGCGATCACAAACGGCTGGCCGGGCGCAGCGGAAACGGTGACATCGCGTTAAACATTTAACGCAGCACTGAATCAGGCATAGTAATGAATATGCTTCTTGCCATGGACGGGCGACGTCTCGATTTTCGTCCTGACCTTGAACACGTCCCACAGAAGCGACTCTGTGAGTATCTCATCAGGCGTTCCCTGCGCAATCAGTTCGCCCTCCAGCATCACAATCAGCCGGTCACAAAACAGCGCCGCATGATTCAGATCGTGAATGGCGACAATGCTGGTGACCGGAAGCTCGCTAATGAGTTTCATCAGCTGGATCTGATGGTGAATATCCAGGTGGTTAGTGGGCTCATCAAGCAGAATTTCATTGGGCGCCTGGGCTAATGCTCTGGCGATGTGTACGCGCTGGCGTTCACCGCCGGACAGGCTCTGCCAGCCCTGATCGCAGCGTGAGCACATATCCACTCGCGTCAGCGCGGCTTCCACTATCTCATCATCGTGATGTGTCCAGCTGGAAAAAGGGGAGTGATGCGGAATCCTTCCAAGCTTTACGACATCACGTACGGTCATATTGGCGCTGGTTAACGCATGTTGCTCAACAAAAGCCACACGGCGGGCAAGCTGCTTTCTGGCAATCAGGGACAGATCCTTGCCATCCAGCATCACTTTGCCCGTGTGTTGCTTACGCAGACCGGCCAGCAGGCGCAGCAGCGACGATTTACCGGATCCGTTGGGCCCCAGTAAGCCTACGGTTTCGCCCGACGAGACCGCCAGGGACACATCGTTAACGATGACTTTTTTTCCTACCCGCCAGGTAAGGTTTTCCGCGCTGATGCTCATTATTGCGTCCTGGAGCGATAAATAATAATTGCAAAGAAAGGCACGCCAACCAGCGCGGTCACGACGCCAACCGGCAGGCTCTGCGGCGCAATCAACATACGTGAAGCAATATCCGCCAGGACCATCAGAATCGCGCCGGCGATGGCACAGGCAATCAGTAAGCGGCTGTGTAGCGGGCCGAAAAAGAAGCGCATCACGTGGGGAACGACCAGGCCGACAAAACCGATCGAGCCAGCCATACTGACAATCGTGGCGGTCATCAGGGCGGTTGCCGTGAACAGCACCAGACGCACCACGCCGACCGGAATCCCCAGCGAGGCGGCGGCGTCGTCACCAAAGGTAAATGCGTCCAGCGCGCGGGAATAATACAGGCAGACCGCTAAACCGATGACCACTATCATCAAAACCAGCTGAAACTCAGGCCAGCGCACGCCGCTAAAGCTACCCAACAACCAGAACATCACGTCACGCGCCTGTTGGGCATTGGCTGAAGTACTGATGGTATAGGCGGTAATCGCATTGAAAAGCTGCGACGCTGCCACGCCCGCCAGAATGGTACGCTCTGTGCCACCGCGTGCGCCATTGGTGAGTAGTGCAACAAAGGCAAAGGCGGCAAAGGCGCCGGTAAAGGCGCCCAGCGACAGGGAAATCGCACCGGCCCCGACGCCCGAGACCACGATCAATACCGCACCCGTCGATGCGCCGGCAGAAACGCCCAGTACGTAAGGTTCGGCAAGGGCATTTTTCAACAGGCTTTGCAGTACAGCACCGCAAATGGCCAGACCGGCACCGCTCAGCGCCGCAACCAGCGCACGGCTTAAACGAAAGTCCCAGATAACGCTTTCGTGAATACGGTTCACGGGCACATCCGTCATACCCAGTTTATTGGTCACGGTGTACACCACGGATTTCAACGGTATCGATAATTCGCCTACGCTGACGCCGAGCGCGATAACCATAAACAGCACGACGATGGCGATGATTGCGACAGCAATAAAACCCATGCCACGTCGTGCCTGAACAACCCCTTCACGCATTAATTCAGGCCCATCTTACGTAACTGTTCGCCAACCTGTTCTGCCCCGTAAAGGGTACGAATCGTCGGGTTCATTGCCTGACCGTCCATCACCACGATATGGCCTTTCTTCACCGCATCCAGCTGGCTGACCGCCGGATCGCTTTTCAGAAACTTAATCTTTTCTTCGGCGTTATCCAGTTTCCAGCGATTACGGTCAAGGCTGGTCACAACGATCACATCCGGATTGGTGGCAATAATGCTTTCCCAGCTCACGGTGGGCCATTCAGTTTCAGTGGTGATCGCATTATGGCCGCCTAACACATTGGCAATAAAACCGGATGCGCCGTTCTTACCGCCGACGTAAGCGTCGGCAGAGGGCGAGGAGCTGGAGAACCAAAACAGGAAGGAGAGATCTTTCTTACCTTTCGGGAAGGCTTTTCTCAGGGCGCTTTCGCGTGCTTTAAAGTCGTTGATCACCTGCTGGCCGCGATCTTCTACGTTAAAGATTTTGGCAAAATCGGCGATCTCTTGATAAACGTAGGACATATTCCACAGCGTGGCACGGCTACCGTAGATATCGCCGGTGTTCTGTTTTGTGGCACACATGCCCGGAGACAGATAGGTGTTGATGCCCACTGACTCAAAGTCTTCACGTTTGGCGACCTTGCTGTTCGGCCCCATCAGCAGCTGGATCTGTGCCGCAACAAAATCGGGGTTCTTCGCCAGAATGGATTCCAGCGTTGGGATCTCGACGGTCAGTACCGGCACTTTGGCATTTTGTTCCGCTAACTGCGGTAAGACTTTGGTCGGCCAGAATGCGCTGGCCACCATTTTGTCCTGCAGTCCCAGCAGCAGCAGAATTTCAGCGGTATTCTGCCCAAGCGCCACCACGCGTTCAGGTGCCTTGGTGAATGTTTCTTTCTGACCACAGTTTTCAATCGTCAGAGGATAGGTGGTTGCCCAGGCGGAACTCGTTGTCAGGAAAATAAAACTTAACAGGCTAAGCATTTTTTTCATTAGTATCTGTCCATTAATAAATGAGACTGCGTGCTTTTAACATTCTGGCGCGGCGGATTTTATCAGACCTAAAATGTAAATAGAAATCATTATTATATGAGTTGGCTTTTAGCTGAAATATATAAAAATTACTTGAGTGAAAGGAATCAACGTGCCAGCCTGGTCATTATTAAAATAAATAACACTGAGCTAAAACAGATGAGTAAACCCTTCATTACAATTAGAGGAGTAATAGTTAATGTAATGATAGATGAAATAATATTAACCATGAGAAGAGGGTGAAGTACGGCAATGCGCGGTTTAGCGTTCCTGACTGACTGACTGACTGACTGACTGACTGACTGACTGACTGACTGACTGACTGACTGACTGACTAGGTTGCGAGCGCGTTACGCGGGAAGGCGTCTGCGTTGCCCCGGCGCGGCGCGTCTGCAGCGCCAGCGACGTTTTCGGCAAGGGCTGGCGGCTCCATCTCTGCTCCATCATTCACACAAACTCCAGCAATCTATTCTGCTTATCATCCTGCCACTTTCGGGGAGGATAAGATGAAGACGCTGAACTATATCGCTAAATATGTTGAATATAACCTCAAAATCGTCAGGTGTTTTTTAATTAGCGACGTACTTTTCCATACGCAACGACTGCGCCCGTTGTTAAACAGAGAGCCGGATCTGATTCATCCTGTCACGTTGAATGAAAAAATGTGCTACAGGCTGCTCTATGACAGGAAGCCGCTTTATACGCTGCTGGCAGATAAGCTCGCTGTCCGTCACTACGTTTCCAGCCGCACGGATGAAGTCACGGTCGCGCCCTTAATTAAGACCTATAAAAGCACCAAAGAGATTGATTTTGCCGCGTTGCCCGATACCTTCGTTTTAAAGTGCA
This sequence comes from Pantoea sp. Ae19-2, assembly GCF_059801205.1. Classification (NCBI taxonomy): domain Bacteria; kingdom Pseudomonadati; phylum Pseudomonadota; class Gammaproteobacteria; order Enterobacterales; family Erwiniaceae; genus Pantoea; species Pantoea sp. Ae19-2. The sequence continues at coordinate 418,322 of NZ_JBCHWE010000001.1, forward strand.
ATCACGACAGTGGCAGCACGATAATCTGCAAAGACAAAACGGCGTTCGATAGTCAGTCTGCTTTATTAACGCTGGATTTAGCCCTGAAAAAGAACATGTATTACTGCACGCGAGAGTGGCAATACAAAGACATTACGCCCACCATTCTGTGTGAAGAATATATTGAACTGTTTGAGGGAAGGGACAGAAGCACTACGCCCGAAATGTTGCGTATTCACTGCTTCGATGGCAATGCGAGCATTATCGAAGCCGACTTTACTGATGAACAGGGCAGGGAGTACGTGAATGTGTACAACAGAAAATGGGAACTGCAGCCCTTCCAGATAGCCTATCCCCATCATCCTGTTTTTATACCGGAACCGGCGCTGTTTTATCGCGCCCTCTCTGCTGCGCAGGCGCTGGCAAAAGATATCGACTATTGCCGGGTCGATTTAATGCTAAAGGACGACAGCCTGTACTTCAGCGAGATCACGCTTACGCCACAGCGCGGTAAGCTCAAAATCATTCCCCAGGAATGGGACGCGATACTTGGCGCGATGTGGCAACAGCAGGCGTACCATAAAACCTTCCGCCTGCCTTCAAGCCCAGAGGTAGACTTGCGCTAGTCAGCGTCAGGCCAGCGCAGTAAAAAAAGGGAGCCGCCCTGGGATGATGTGCGGTAACGAATATCGCCCCCATGAGCCTGCATAATCGCCTTCGCAACGGATAAACCCAGCCCGCATCCCGCCGGGTTTATCGCACGACCTGCGGCGCCGCGTTGAAACGGCTCAAACATATGACGCTGGAAATCGTCGGGCACGCCCGGCCCCGTATCTTCCACCTCAATAAAAAACAGGTTGTCCCGATATCCGCTTCGGACCCTGACGATGCCCGGTGTGGCGTAATTAAGCGCGTTATCAAATAAAATGGTCAGGCACTGAATAATGCGCAGCGGATCACACCGCGTAACGGCATTATTTTGCTCAATGATGAGGTTAAATCCCTGCTCCCGAAACGGGTGACAAAACGATGCGCCAACGTTTTCCAGCACGTCGCTCATTGCCACGGCTTTCACATCCAGCGTAAAGGATCCGCCTTCTGCCGCTCCCACGACGCGCAAATCGTCGATAAGCCGTGATAATCCTTCTGTCTGCCGCAGCAGGCTTTTGAACAACGGCGGATCGGGTTCAAACACCTCTTCAACCAGCCCCTGCAGCCTGCCGCGTAAAATCGTCACCGGCGTTCTGAGTTCATGGGCGATCGCCGCATTCCAGGACTTTCTTTGGTTGTCCAGCGTCTGCAGCTTTTCCGCCATTTCGTTAAAGTCCCTGACTAACGTATTCACCTCCCCCAGGCTGCTCTGACTGTTTGCGGCGCGGGCGCTCAAATCGCCCTGAGAAATCCGGCGCAAACTGGTGGCAACGGAACTCAGGGGATTCAGTATCTTGGCGGAGAGTTTGAAAGCAAACAGTAAGGCAATCAGGAAGCTGATTATCGAGCTGATAGCGATCCAGACCCAGTCAAAAACCGTCATGCTTTCACTGTTGCTGGCGGACAAACCGCCGGGGAAATTTTCAATAATGAAGCTGTAAAACAGATAGGAACCGACCACGGCCACAATAATGATGGTGAACGTCAGGGACAGCATAAACAGAAGAATTTGCCGACTGAGCGCTTTATCTTTATTCACTTCTGTTCACCCAGCCGATAGCCTATCCCACGAATGCTTTCCGGTACGCCGTTTAAGCCACAGCCCTCAAATTTTTTACGCAACTTACTCATGTGGCTGTCTACGGTTCTGTCGAGCGTGTCGCTTTCGGGCAGGCAGGCATTGAGCAGCTCTTCACGGCTGAAGACCTTACGGGGATATTTTGCCATGTGCGTCAGAAGCTTGAATTCTGTGGTGGTCAGCACCGGCGTAAAGGTCTGTCCACCGCTGTGGATCTCCACACAGAACTCATCGGTGTAGATGGTCATAAAGCGGGTTCTGATCAGGGATTGAGGGACAGCCTGATTTTTTGCTCTGCGCAGCACGGCCTCAATACGGGCGACCACTTCCGAAGGATTAAAGGGTTTAACGATATAGTCATCGGCACCCAGGCGAAGCCCCATCAGCTTATCAATATCCTGATCCAGCGCGGTCACCATGATCACCGGCGTGTTGCTTTCTTTACGCAACGTTGAAAGCACATTCCAGCCATCGATTAGCGGCAACTGGATATCCAGCAGCACCAGGTCAGGCTGTAAGGTTTTAATTAAGGCCAGAGCGCTTTCCCCCTCTGCCGCATGTACCGCTTTCATTCCGGCGCGTTTGATATAACTCATTAATATATCAGAGATTTCAAAGTCATCCTCTGCCACAAGGATTAGATTGTCGTTGCTCATAACGCCCTCAAAATTAAAAACACCTGTTGCGGATGATGGGGCAGCACAGCCGGAGGAGAAGCGCGTCCTATCATCAGGAACATTACGCCTGTCATGACAGGCAGACCAGCAAAAGCACTGCGCACAGCATGAAACCCACAATCAGACCTTAGCCAAAAGAAAAGCAACGTCACGCGGCGACAGAAAGCATGGAACGCCGATTAGCTGATGCACCACTCTCTTTGCAGGATGGCGTAAACCTGCGTATTTTCATAAATCGCGATGCCATTGTGATCCGTGAATGACACATGCTCTTTAAAGCATCCTTCCAGCCGCATCCCCAAACGCTGACATAATCGCTGCGAACCTGCGTTGTCATCGGCGACATAGGCATAAATCCGCCTGACATTTTTTATCCGAAATAAATAATTAAACAGGCAGATTGCGGCTTCCTGAGCATAGCCATGGCCTTGATAGGCAGGATTCAGATACCATCCCACGTTCCGGGTACGGGCATCCGGTTCTTCGTCATCGCAGGCAAAAAGATGACCGATTAATTCGCCTGTCTGTTGCAGACACAGGGCAAACTGCGTGGCGTCAATGCTCCTTTTCCGCGCCTCCTTGACGGCGGCCTCAAGATCGGCCAGTTTCTCATCGAAAAAGCAGGCCGGATAAGGCGCGGATAAATAATTTAACAGGCCCTGAGCATCCTGTTGCAAAAAACGCCTGATGAAGACGCGTTCACTTTCAGCTATTTTCATCTCAAACCCTTTCCCGGGATAAAATAAAGGCGAATACCTTGTAATTTTGTGTCCAGATAATCTCTGTCCCTGTCAAAGTTCAGCATATATTATGTCCTGCGCTTTTAAATTGTCTATCGAATATATTGCGCGGTGTGCGACGTTTTTTTATTTTTACCTATCCATACTCTCTCCATAAACTTTACATAATAGGTCATTGTCAGGCGGGTACACTCCGGAATAATGCGCATTATTGGAGAGTATTCGTGATGACGCCGCGTAATTTAGTGAGGTCCGGTTTTTGCTTTTTATTTTTGCTGCTGTTCACCACCGGTTTGCATCCTTCCGGCGTCACACCGCTACAGCAAGCGTTAAGCGTTAAGGGGAGAAGCGCGATCGCGACGATGTATCGGCCAGTGAAAAAGATTAATCGCTATGAGCGAACCGCCCAGACGCCGTTCTGGGAGGCGGTCACCACCAATGCGCTGGCCTGCCGGGGCGGGCGCGTGACCCGGCTCCTGTATAAGGTCGCGCTGCGCCGACTAAAGGAGGCGTAAATGCACACAGCAAACAAGCCAGTTACCACCACGATGAATTGACAGACTGGCGTCTTACTTTAAAAAGCACGCACACGTGTGTGGCTTGCAGCGTAACAGGTGACGGTTTTCTGCCCTCATCTTTTTTATATTCAGTCAGGGTAAATCATGCCTCAGTTTTTTATTAATCGACCGGTATTTGCCTGGGTTATTGCCGTTTTTATTATTTTGTTTGGCCTGCTCTCCATTCCAAAATTACCCGTAGCGCTTTATCCCTCGGTGGCACCGCCGACGATCAGCATCACCGCCTCATATCCAGGATCAACGCCGGAAACCATGAACAACAGCGTGGTGGCGCTGATTGAGCGTGAGCTTTCATCGGCAAAGCACGTGCTGTATTACGAATCGTCCAGCGATACCAGCGGTATGGCATCCATTACGGTGACTTTTGCGCCCGGCACCGATCCTGAGCTGGCTCAGGTTGATGTGCAAAACCGTATCAAAGTGATTGAGCCGCGCCTGCCCCAGGTCGTGCGGCAGAATGGCCTGAGCGTTGAGGCCTCGGGCGCTAACTTTTTGATGATCGTCGGGCTGACGTCTAAAGATGGCAAACTCACTGAAGCCGATCTGAGCGACTACTTTTCACGCAATATCACGGAAGAGCTTCGTCGTATTGAAGGCGTGGGCCGCGTGCAGCTGTTTGGCGCAGAGAAAGCGATGCGGGTCTGGGTCGATCCGGTCAAGCTTAGCCAGTATCGCCTGACCGTCAGCGATATCAGTCGGGCAATCAACACGGAAAATACCCAGATCGCGCCCGGACGGACCGGTGACGCACCGGCGGTTGCTGGCCAGCAGGTCAGCTATCCGCTACTGGTCAAAGGCCAGCTTGGTTCACCCCAGGAATTCGCCAGTATTACCCTGCGCGCCAATCCGGATGGATCTCGCGTGGTGCTGAGCGACGTGGCGCGGGTTGAGCTCGGATCGCAAACCTACAGTTTTGCCACCCGTGAAAACGGACGCGTCTCTACCGCCGCAGCGATTCAGCTTTCGCCAGGCGCCAATGCGGTTAAAACCGCAGAGCGGATCAAACTCCGTCTGAACGAGCTGCGTCAGGCTATGCCAGAGGGAATGGCTTACAGCATTCCGTTTGATACGACGCCCTTCGTGAAGATCTCGATTGAGAAGGTCATTCATACCTTTATCGAAGCCATGATACTGGTCTTCCTTGTGATGTATCTGTTCTTACAGAATGTTCGCTATACCTTTATCCCGGCGATTGTTGCGCCGATTGCGCTGCTGGGCACCTTTACCGTGATGCTGCTGGCGGGATTCTCGGTCAACGTATTAACCATGTTCGGTATGGTGCTGGCGATTGGAATCATCGTTGACGATGCGATAGTGGTGGTGGAAAACGTCGAACGAATAATGACGGAAGAGGGGCTGGGCCCGAAAGCGGCAACGCAAAAGGCGATGAAGGAGATTACCGGTGCGGTCATCGGGATTACGCTGGTGCTGAGCGCGGTCTTTATCCCGATGGCGATGTCCAGTGGTTCCGTTGGGGCGATATACCGGCAGTTTACGCTCTCAATGGCGGTTTCTATCCTGATCTCCGCCTTCCTGGCGCTCAGCCTGACGCCGGCGCTGTGTGCCACGCTGTTAAAACCTGTTGATCGGCATGCTCATCAGAAAAAGGGCTTCTTTGGCTGGTTCAACCATAAGTTTGCAGCAATGACTTACCTTTACGGCCAGGGCGTAAGCCGTTTATTAAAACGGGTAGGCGGTGCGTTAGCGGTTTATGCGGCGCTGTGCCTGCTGTTCTTCCTGGCGATAAAAAACCTGCCGTCTTCGTTTCTGCCGGAGGAGGATCAGGGCTACTTTATGACCTCCATTCAGCTCCCCTCGGACGCGACCAGCGAACGCACGCTGAACGTGGTAAAAGCTTTTGAACAGCAGGTGCTTTCAAGCCCGGCGACGCAGTCAACTATCGCGATAATGGGGTTCAGCTTTGCGGGTTCCGGGCCTAACTCCGCCATGGCTTTCACCACCTTAAAAGGATGGGAAGATCGTCAGGGGGCCACCGCCTTTTCTGAAGCCGCGCGCGCGCAGAAAGTGATGTCAGCGAATCCTGAAGCGGAAACCTTTAATCTGATCCCCCCGGCTATTGACGAACTGGGGAACTCATCGGGCTTTACGTTGCGCCTGCAGGATCGCGGCGGCAAAGGCTATGCGGCGCTGAAAAAGGCGGAAGAGCAGTTGCTGGCGCTTGCGGCGAAAAGTTCTGTCGTCCGGGATGTGTACGTTGACGGCTTACCCGATGGGCAGATGATCCGGCTTAATATCGATCGACAAAAAGCCTTTGCGATGGGCGTGGCTTTTGATGAGATCAGCCAGACGCTTTCCGGCGCGATAGGTTCGCTTTACGTCAATGATTTTCCCAACAGCGATCGTATGCAGCAGGTCATCATTCAGGCCGATGCGAAATATCGTATGCAACCCGAGGATATTCTCAGGTTATACGTGCGCAATGCGTCCGGCGGAATGGCACCGCTCGCTGAGTTTGTTCATGCGGAGTGGGAAACCTCCCCGTTGCAGCTGGTTCGTTATCAGGGTTATCAGTCAATCAAGATAACCGGCAATCCCGCACACGGCTATTCAAGTGGCGATGCGCTGAACGAGATGAGCCGGCTGGCGAAACAGCTGCCAGAAGGTTTTGCAATAGAGTGGACCGGTGGCTCGTTACAGGAGCAGCAATCGGCCTCTGAAGCGCCTATGCTGATGGTGCTGTCCATGCTGGTGGTGTTCCTGGTGCTGGCGGCGCTTTATGAAAGCTGGTCAGTGCCGGTCTCCGTTATGCTGGTCGTGCCGCTTGGCCTGTTGGGCGCGGTCATTGCCGTCAGCCTGATGGATATGCAGAACGACGTATTCTTCAAAGTTGGCATGATTACGATTATTGGACTGTCGGCAAAAAATGCCATTCTGATTGTCGAATTTGCTAAACAGATGCACGAAGGCGGCAAAGGGCTGGTTGAGGCAACGCTGGAAGCCTCGCGGATGCGTTTACGCCCGATCCTGATGACGTCGCTGGCCTTTACCCTGGGCGTGGTACCTTTGATGCTGGCTAGCGGAGCAAGTGCCAGAACGCAGCAGGCGATCGGCAGTGGCGTATTTGGTGGGATGATCAGCGGCACGCTGCTGGCAATATTCTTTGTACCCCTGTTCTATTTTTCAGTGATGAAGGCGGTCGAAAAACTAAAACCGAAGCAGCGCTAAGCGCCTCTGAATCAGGCCGGGCGAGGGCAACATAGCCATTCGTCCGCTTGTCGGGTCAGATAGCGTATTAGGTCGTTAAGATGGCGTGATGATCTTTACTGCTGTGATGTGGCGTGACTGCGCCGCTGGCGTCAGTGCATGAGGGATGGCTGAGGGAACCGATTAGCGGTGCGGCATTCTGGCTTCGAACGCTTTGCCACTAAAGCGGGCATATTGCCCTGTAAGGCGCCAGAAGGCAGGCTGAGTCTCGGTGCAGATTTCAGCGGCCAGTACCAGACGGCGCTGCACATCTTCAGTCAGGTCAAGCTGTGTCCAGGGAATAAAATACCGTTGGCTGTCAGTCAACAACAACCACATTGGAGAACCACAGCCGGGGCAAAAATAGCGTTTACCCTGTAAGGACGAGGTGAAACATGAGGGCGAGGCTGACTGCCTGAGTAATGCTGGCGCACTGGCCGCTTCCATGTACATGGCAATCCCGCCTGACCATTTTTGACACAACGTGCAATGACAGGCATGCACGTTCATTTCATCGATCTCGACGGCGAACTGACACTCACCACAAAGGCAACGCCCGGTAAATGTTGTCAAAACCATCCTTGTACCCCAGAGCGGTAAATATGCGGGTGATAAAAAAGCCAGCTCTGAGAGCTGGCTTAACACGAGTGCGTCGGAATTAGAATTGATAAACCAGACCGACGGCCAGAATATTGTCAGTTGAAATGCCCGCTGCCTGAGTGAAGTCGGTTTCATCCAGCAGGTTGATTTTATAATCGATAATGGCTGACATATTTTTGTTGAAGTAATAGGCCGCACCTAAATCAACATATTTCACTAAATCCCGGTCGCCAAAGCCTTCAAGATCTTTCCCTTTTGATTGCAGATACGCGATGCTGGGGCGCAGACCAAAGTCGAACTGATACTGCGCAACGACTTCGAAATTCTGTGCTTTGTTGGCGAAACCTGGGTTGCCATTACCAACGCGTGTGGCATTGTAGGTTTGGGTATATTGTGCCGCCAGATAAACGGCATTGGCATCGTATTTCAGCGCGGCTGAATACGTTTCGGCATTATCACCCTCACCCAATGCCAGACCGTTCTGGTCCAGTGTGCGTTTGGAATGAGAATAGGCCACACCGGCATTGATGCCCAGAGGAGAGGCATAGGTCACTGCTGCACCGTAGCCGTCGCCGTTTTGCTTCGCAGCATTACGGTTATTATTCGTCACACTGTTGCCTTCAGCATCAGCACCGCCGTTTCTGCCTTGATACTGTAAGGCAAAGTTAAGTCCGGATACCAGGCCAAAGAAGTCGGTATTACGGTAGGTCGCCAGGCCATTGGCACGCTGTTGCATAAAATTATCGGAGCCATAGGTGTCGCCGCCAAACTCCGGCAACACGTCGGTCCAGGAGGTAACATCGTAAACCACGCCGTAGTTACGGCCGTAGTTGAACGAACCATAGTCACCGTATTTGAGCCCCGCGAAGCCTAAGCGCGTCCATGACTGGCTCTCAGATTTTTCATCGCGGTTCGCCTGCATGTTGTATTCCCACTGACCAAATCCGGTCAGTTGGTCGGTGATCTGCGTTTCCCCTTTTACACCGAGGCGAGCATATGAATTGTCACCACGTTCACCTTTATCACTGGTGAAATAGTGCAATCCCTGCATTTTACCGTAAAGATCTAATTTATTACCGTCTTTGTTATAGATTTCTGCAGCATTTGTTACACCTGCTGCTAACAATGTAGTTACTGCCACTGCAACTAATTTAAGTTTCATGAGAGAAATCCTGTAGTTTTATTTTATATTAACGAGAACCACTGATGGATGAGGCGCGCTTAAATGGCTCACTACTTTTAAATGACAATGCGGTATGAATTCAATAATAAGTTTCCTGCCATTTCGATTTATTTGTGTTTGTATGATCTGCGTCTAAATAGAAGGGCTGGTGTGTTTTCTGCTTGTCTTAAAATTATTGTTTTTATATTGTCGTTGTTGCTATTTTTTTAATGCTCCGTTGTTTTTTATGGGTTCTTTTTTTTGTTCTTATTATGACTTATTTGTTAATTGTTTTTTCTGGCATTCTCTGGTTTTTATAACTTCATTAATAAAAGAATAAAGATGAGGGAAGTGTTTTTACGTAATTAAAGGTTTTGCATTTATTGACACTGAAGGTGAGATCTTACCCTGAGAGACGGATTAATAATGTACAGCGTTTATTTGCGCTTTGTTAAAATAGTGTTTAATAAGAACGAGGTGTTTAAAAAAGTGGATATGTTTATCACAAGTATTTGTTAACCGTGTTTATCTTCCCGGATCTACGTCCTCAGCAAAACTGTTGAGTTTCTCAACATCCATTCACCGTTAACTGCCTCACATCTTCACTTTCAGAATGAAATGGTTAATCAATCTCTCTTTTCTTTTTGAAAAGCTCCCGTTTTTTATGCGTGATAATCATCACTCTTATGCGACCACATGTCTGGGACATTGAGGCTATGAAATATCATAAAATCAAATGATTATATTTTTTGATTGTTATTCTTTCGGTGTTGGCACGCACGCTGCAATACATTCTGCGTATTCAACACAGGAGAAGTTTACATGGCATATAAAATTTTGCTCCCTCAGGAAATAATGGCAGATGGGCGCGCTTATTTAGAAAGTCGGGGTTATGAGCTGATTACCGGTTCAGGTATGGAAGAAGACGACATTATTCGTGATATTCCTGACTGCGACGGCATTATTGTGCGGCTATCAAAAATGTCTGACCGCGTTTTTGAGGCAGCAAAGAAACTGAAAGTCGTCGCCCGGCACGGCGCGGGCTACGACACTGTTGACCTTGAGTCGGCCAAACGTCATGGCGTTGTTGTTCTGAACGCGCCCGTTGCTAACAGCATGTCCGTAGCAGAACTGGCTATTTTCTACATGTTGCACTGCTCGCGTAACTTCAGGCTGGTTGAAGAGAAGATGCTGGAGGATTACTACTGGGCTAAATTGCGCACGCCAAAGGTCGAACTGGACGGTAAAACGCTTGGTTTAGTGGGCGTCGGTAATATTGGCTCGCGCGTCGCGCTCAAAGCGCTGCACGGTTTCAACATGAAAGTCATTGCTTACGATCCCTATAAAACCCAGGCGGAAATGCCAGAAGGCGTGGAGCGTACCGAGGACTTTGACCGCATTTTTCAGGAAAGTGACTTTGTCTCTCTGCATTGTCCAACCACCTCGGAAACCCAGGATTTCGTCGGCGAAAAGCAATTTGCCATGATGAAGCCCACTGCATATTTCATTAATACCGCTCGCGGCAAGCTTGTGGATGAAAAAGCGCTGTATCACGCGCTCGCTAACCATCTTATCGCCGGTGCCGGCCTGGACGTCTTAAAGAAAGAACCCTTCGACCCGAACGATCCTGTTTTCTCACTCAGTAATGTCGTGATTGGTCCGCATATTGGTGCCGCCACAAAAGAAGCCACTGACAGAGCTTCACTGCATACCGCAATCGGTATTGATGAGGTTTTGTCTGGTAAAAAACCCACCTGGCCCGTTCCTGGCTTTGGAGAATAAGATGACTATTGGCAATCGTATTTATTTAAAACGTCCTGAAGGCAACCCTGAATTACTCAAAGCGTACGCGCAACTGCCCGCTGCGAATATTGCGGACACCATGAATCGTATTGCCGTACTGGGCAACGGTATTCAGCGTATTTCTTCACCACAAAAACCGGTCATGGCGGGTTATGCCATTACCGTTAAAGCCCGGGCTGGCGACAACCTGATGCTTCACGCAGCACTGGATATGGCCACGGAAAACGACGTCATCGTGGTATCCAACGAAGGCGACCGTTCTCGGGCGTTGATGGGCGAAATCATGGTGGCTTACGCCCATTACTGCAAGAAAATCGCCGGTATCGTTCTGGATGGGCCCATCCGCGATATTGATGCCTTATCGGTACTGGACTTTCCTCTGTTTGCCACGGGGTCAAACCCGGCTGGCCCGTTTAAAGAAGGCCCCGGCGAGGTCAATACGCCGATTGCCGTTGGCGGGGTTGCGGTATCGCCCGGCGATCTCATTGTCGGTGATGCGGATGGCGTGATTGTTGTTCCCTTGGGTGATGCGGAAGCCTTGCTTGAAAAAGCAAAAGCCTATTCAAAATTTGACGCGAGCAAAGTCGAGGCGGCCAAAAACGGAACCGCCAACCGTGCCTGGGTCAGAAAAACACTGGACGAGAAGCGCGTTGAGTTCATTGACGACGTATTTCGTTAGTCTGCCTGGCTAACATCGATTAGCTCAAGCCACGGAAGCCATGCTTCCGTGGTGATAAAGCAAAGGTAATAAAATATGTTCTATTTAAAACTTTTCCCGATCGTATTCTTTCCGGTTTTATTTTGGATAATACCGAATCCTGAAGAGATTTCCGCCACGACCTGGCATATGGTCGGCATTTATCTGGCGATGCTGTGCGGACTGGTATTTCGGCCTTTCACTGATGCGATTATTATGCTGATCATTTTGGGCATCGCATCGATCTTCATCGATCCGCATATTCTTTTCGCGGGTTACGGCACCTCAATGGTCTGGTTTATCATCAGTGCCTTTATTATTTGTAAGGCATTTGTCATTACCGGGCTCGGTAAGCGTATCGCTTACGTTCTGTTAAAACGCTACGGTAAAAATACGCTGACGCTGGGTTATCTGATGATGGTAACGGATACGGTGCTGGCCCCGGCAACCGGATCGAATATGTCGCGTTCTGGCGGTATCGTTTATCCCATTTTCAGAAATATAGCTGAGGCACTGGGATCGAAACCAGACGAGGGTAGCCGCCGGATCGGCGCCTATCTCACTATCCTGATGTATGTGGTGTCGATGGGGACGTCGAGCCTGTTTTTAACCGGTATGGCAACCAACGCCATTACTGTTTCACTGGCTAACGAAATCATGAAGGTTAATCTGGACTGGATGACCTGGTTTAAGGCTGCCATCATTCCTGCCGGATTTATCCTGCTGCTGTGTCCTTGGCTCCTTTACAAAGTCTATGCGCCAGAACTGAAAAAGATCGATAACGTTAATGAGATTGCTGAGCAGGGGCTGCGTGAACTGGGGCCGGTCAAACGTGAAGAGAAGCTGCTGATCGTCTTCTTCATCATGGGCGTTTTGGGATGGATGACGGGATCAATTACCGGTATTCCTTTTATCCCGGTCGGATTTGCCTTTCTCGCCTGTCTGTTGTTATTTAAAGTCCTTAGTTGGGAACATGTCGTCAGCGAGAAAGCGGCCTGGCAGACATTTGTCTGGTACGGTGCGTTTTACGGATGCGCCGTTGCGCTGTCAAAAGGGGGATTCTATGTCTTTCTGGTCGGCGTCATTAAAAACTACCTTGACCTGTCTCATCTCAGCGAATTTAGCGCAATCGGCGTGCTGATCTTTATCAGTCTTGCTGTGCGTTACTTCTTTGTGTCCAACAGCGCATTTGTTGTCTCCTTCTATCCCGTGCTGTTCACCCTCGGTATGACCACCCAGGCAGAACCGATGTATGTTGCCTTGTCTCTGGCATTCTCGGCGGGTTACGGCGCACTTCTGACGCACTACGGTAACGGCGCTGGCGTATTTACCTTCTCCAGTGGCTACGTGCCGCAAAAAACCTTCTGGCTGTTGGGCACCATGATGGTGCTGATTAACGTCATCGTTTATTTCCTGATTGGTCTTCCTTACTGGAAATTGATAGGTATTTAACCGGAGGATAAAGATGAAACTGGATTTGCTTATCAGAAATGGCCTGACGGTGGACAGTGACAAACAAGATTACCTCAGGCGGGATATTGGCATCATCGGCAACCGTATTGTTGACCTTGAAAACGTTGACAGCACCGAGGCGGAAACGGTGATTGATGCAGCGGGTTGCCTTGTTCTCCCCGGATTGATCGACTTTCATGCGCATGTTTTCCACGGCGGGACGGCGATAGGCGTTAACCCGGATGTGGTTTGTTTACCCAACGGCGTAACCAGCGTTGTCGATGCCGGCAGTAGTGGCTGGGTAAACTATAAGTTGTTCCGTAACAGCGTGATTAATACGGCTACCGTGAAGATAAAAAGTTATCTTAATGTGGTCAATGTTGGCTTGTCTACGCTGGGTGGCGGGCCAACGGGATACCTGGAAAACACCAATCCGGCCAACTATAACCTGCCACGCATCAGGCAGGTATTAAGCGAAAATAAAGAGAATATTCTTGGGCTGAAACTGCGTTACAGCCAGGATATTGCCAAAGGCAAGTCGTACAGCAGCGATCCGTTTTTAACCACGGTTGCGCTGGCGCGTGAGCTGGAGACGTCACTCTGTGTGCATGTCACCGATTCCTTTCTGCCGGCGAATGAGCTCATTCAGCATTTCAACGCGGATGATATCTATGCGCATTGTTTCCACGGGACAGGCCATACCATTCTCAACGGTCGGGGCGAGGTGTACCCGTCTGTTCTGGCGGCACAGCAAAGAGGCGTAGTCTTTGACTGTTCAAATGGTGTGGCGCATTTCGATTTTAACGTTGCCCGCAACGCGATGGATCAGGGGTTCTACCCGGATATCATTAGCACCGACTTAACGCAGCGCAACAGTCTGCGTACAGATAAGGTCTACAGTCTGCTACATGTCATGTCTAAATATCTCAATATGGGCATGTCTTTGTTTGAGGTTATCAGGGCGGTCACGAGCACGCCGGCACGACTCATGAAAATGCAAGGGCAGATAGGTACGCTGGAGCCGAAGGCATTTGCCGATATTTCGGTGGTAAAACTGCGCAATGAAAAAATTGTTTTCGAAGATACTCAGGGAGCCAGACTGCAAGGCGAACGCTATATCGATAACTGCGTCACGATCAGTAATGGTCAGATCTGCTATCGGCGCCTGCACGGCTAATTTTTAACTACCTCGCCTCTCAAGCCTTGTGACCTGAATATAACAAGGCTTTTTTTACTCAAGCTGGAATGACGCCTGTCAATATCTCATTCATCGTTATCCTTATACTCGATGAAATAGCGAGCGACAAAAGCGAATCTTCAATGAAGTCTAATGAAATCGTCATTTTCTCCGTTTCAAAAACCATCACCCAACGCATTTTAAATGTTCTTATTGAAAAGCAGCTTGAACTGCCAGTGTACGAAACGGGCTATTCAGAAGTATTAGATAAAGCGAATGAAATGATTCGGTCTGGAACGAAAATCATTATTAGTCGTGGCGGGACTGCCGTGCTTCTTCGCAGCAATGTGACCATTCCGGTGATCGAGATAGCGCATGATTTTCATGGCATTTATCGTATTCTTAAGCAGGCGAAAAATAAATCGCAAAAAATTGCTGCGGTAGGTTTTCCCCAATTTTGTAACGCGCTCAAGCATTACCAAAACATGACCAATGAAAATTTAAAAATCTGTCAGGTCTATAATCACTATGACATCGAAAGTGTTGTGAAAAATCTTGCAGAAAATAACTACAAAGTCGTTATAGGCGGTCTGACGGTTGCAGAGATGGCGAAGAAATATGACCTCAATGTTGTGATGGGGGACACGGATAATAATTCAATTGAGCAAGCCATCAACGAGGCCTTCAGTTTGCTGAAATATATCAATCAGGAAAGTCTGAAGTTGGATATGAGCTATTCCGCGATGAATCAGTCTCGTGAAGGCATTATGTGCATTGACCAAATGGGGGAGGTGGTGAGCATTAACAACAGAGGGAAAACCCTTTTTCAGTGTCATGCTGGCGATAAAATTTACCGCAAAGACGCTTTCAAAGAGGTTTATCGCTCAATTATCGATGAGTCAGACGTAAAGGAAATGATCGTAGAACTCGACGGTGATTTTATCTGTACCTCAATAAAGCATTACACCAAGCGCCAGGATGGCTATTCCATCGTTACCGGGTTTATTCAGGGGAAGAGCCAGTGGCGAAACAGTGCAGACAAAAAGATAAAACAGCAAGGCTTTTATACTCGCTACGCTTTTGATGACATTATTGGTCATTCAGCCAGCATTAACATCGCGATTGATAAAGCCAAGCTGTGCGCGCGTCATGATGCCCCCATTCATATTTTGGGTGATACCGGCACCGGCAAAGAACTCTTTGCGCAGAGTATTCATCATCACAGCATCCGAAAACATGGCCCCTTTATCGCAATCAACTGTGCTGCCATTCCTGAAAACCTCCTGGAAAGCGAGCTGTTTGGCTATGCTGAGGGGGCATTTACTCATGCGCGGAAAGGTGGCAAGCCCGGCGTGTTCGAAATGGCGATGAAGGGAACGGTTTTTATTGATGAGATCAGCGAAGCGCCGCTCAATGTGCAGGTTAAATTACTGCGTGTCCTGCAGGAAAAGCAGTTTGTCCGTCTGGGGGGAGAGGCGCTCATTGCGGCAGACTTTCGGCTGATTACCGCCAGCAATAAAGATCTGCATGTTTTGGTTCAGTCGGGCGTTTTTCGCCAGGATCTTTACTACCGAATCAATATCCTGGAACTCAGGCTGCCTGCACTGGCTGAGCGCGAAGGGGATATTGAATTACTGGCGCGGCATTTACTGCATCAGCAGGGAAAAGAGATCGCGTTTACTCCGGATGCGCTGGATGTCTTAAGGCGGCACCGCTGGCCGGGTAACATCCGCGAATTACAGTCGGTTATCTACAGGCTGGCCGTGTTTCACGATCGCGATGTTGTGGACAAAGACGAACTGCTCAGGGCCGTGCGGGTTGCCGATGATTTTGGCTCTGCCAGCCAGCAATCCCTGCTTTGCGAGCCTGCGGAGAGCGAAACCCATTTGCTTAAAAAGCAGGAAAAACACCTCATCACGCGTATCATCACCCAAACTCAAGGGGATAAGGTCAGGGCGGCAGCCATCCTTGGCATCAGCCCGACCACCCTGTGGCGTAAGTTGAAAGAGTACGATCTTAACGGCTAACCGCGGCTGGCGAAGCGGCTTTGATGTGGTCAATAAATGCCCTTAACGCCGATGACATATAGTGGCGATTAGGATAGTAAAACTGCAGGCTGGGCTGCTCTGGTAACCACGCTTCCAGTACCGGAACCAGACGGCCAGCTGCCAGTTCATCTTTTACCTGTTCGTGATAGAGGTAGCCCAGTCCGGCACCGCACAGCACAGCATCACGTTGAGCGTCCATATCGTCCAGCAGGATATTACCGGCCGGAAGTATCTCAAGCCTGCCTTCCGGGCCGCTGAATTCCCATTGATAAATGCGACCGCTGCCGTGACGGAACATCACGCACTGATGATTCATGATGTCACGCGGGTGTTCAGGCGGTGCATGGCGGGCGAAATAGTCCGGGGTTGCCACCACAACCAACCTGATTTTGGGCCCAACGGGAAGCGCGATCATATCTTTTTCAAGCCTGCTGCTGAGGCGAATACCCGCGTCAAATCCCTCTTTCACGATATCGACCAGCCGGTCTTCCGTTGTGATTTCCACACGGATATCCGGATAAAGCCGACTGAATGTTGCCACCAGTGGGATTAACACCATGCGCGAGGCAAGACGCGATGAGTTAATTTTTAGCGCGCCCATGGGCGTCTGACGAAAACAGTTAGCCTCATCGAGTATCACATTGATTTCATCAAAGGCCGGGCGCAAACGCTCATACAGATTTGCTCCGGCTTCTGTCAGGGCAACGCTACGCGTTGTGCGATTGAACAGCCGGATTTTCAGCCGCTGCTCAAGTTGCTTTATTGCGTGGCTGACCGCCGAGGGCGACAGGCCAAGCTCGTCACCGGCCGCGCGAAAACTTTTGTGGCGTGAAACCGCGATAAAGGTCGCAAAGTCATAGACGTTCAGTTTCATTGGTGAAAATCTCTCATTAACCCATCTCAAATCATACGTTTCACACACTAATGTGGCGAGCGTAATGTGAATGCCTCAACACAAGATGAGGTGAAAGATGAAATCAACAAACCTGTATATCGTCTGGTCACATCCCCGTGCCGATTCACTCACCGCACAGATGGTGGAAAGCCTGCGCCACCGGGCGGAGCAGCGGGGCGCACATGTTAAGACGCTGGATCTCTACCGCAGTGGCTTTGATCCGGCGATGCGGGAAGAGGACGAACCCGAGTGGGAAAATCCGGCTAAGCGCTACTCACCGGAGGTGCATCGTCTGTTCAGTGAGCTTGACGATCGTGATGCGATCATTTTTGTCTTTCCGCTGTGGTGGTACAGCTATCCCGCCATGCTCAAAGGCTATCTGGAACGCGTGTGGAACTACGGTCTGGCCTACGGTGAAAACAGCGCGTTAAAAGATAAAAAAGTACGCTGGCTGGTGCTGGTTGGCGGTTCTAAGCAAACCTTTATTAAATATGGCTGGGAGAAAAACATCACGGATTACATGATGGGCGTTACGGGCTATCTGGCGATCGGTGACGTGGAGGTTCATTTCCTCTATAACACCTTGGGTGTTGAGGAGACGATTGATGACAGCCACTCGCATTATGAGCAACTGTTTGCACAAGCGCAGGCGGTCGTAGACAGCACCATTGAATAAAGCATGGCAGGGCGATCGCTGCCCTGCAAAACGGCGTACATGACAGCCTGGCCTGTATCGGGCGTCGACAGGAGATGACCAAAATGAAAATAGCCATAGCGTGCCTGTTACTGATATCCGGCTCTGCCATTAGCGCGGTGGGCAGTTGCGATGTCATTGGAGGTGGGGCGCAGTATCAGGATCGTCTTACGCCGGATAACGTCGCCCACTATGTTACTGTCCGCACTTTCGATGCGTTGAAACAGGCTGTCGACAGCAATCATCCCTTCATCTATGTTCCGGGTGATGTCACCATCACGGTGCCGAATCAGCCACAGGCATTGCGCATTAAAGCCGGGCAGACGCTTTTTAGCAATCGTGGTGAAAAAGGCAGTCGGGGCGCTTTATTACAAACGCCATGGCTCAATGACGGACTTAATCAATATCCTGTGTATGTTGTTGAGGCTAAAGCAAGGATAACCGGGCTGCGTATTGAAGGCCCCTCTGGACAACCGGACACGCCGAATAAAACGATTGGCATCCAGTTTTTACCCGGCACCGATCATATTGATATCGACAACAATGAGATTTATCACTGGCCGTGGGCCGGGATTAGCGTAAAAACGTCCGTCGACAATAAAATTCATCACAACGTTATCCACGATAATATCCGTACCCAACTGGGCTACGGTGTGGTGGTACAAAATGGCCATGCCCAGGCCGATATCTACTGCAATACCTTTAACGCTAATCGTCATGCTATTGCAGGAAAAGGCGATGACGGTGAGGGCTATCACGCTTATAACAACCTTGTGCTCAATGGCGGAGCACGGGGCGCTTACCATCAGTTTGATATGCACAAGGGCGCGCAGGGCCACGGCGGGAAAAACATCATCATAAACAATAATCTGTTTGATTATGGCCGCTACGGGACGTCAAACCGAGGCAGTGTTTATATTCGAGGTGTACCGACCAACGGGCCGGTTAGCGTTAACGACAATCTGTTTACCCAGCCCTGGACGGTAGGCTTGCAAACCGCAGTAGGTGGTGTGCCTGGCTCAATCCCGCCGGTTGAGGAGATTAAACGCCACAATCGTTTCAGTGTGGCGGCACATTACAGCAAAGATGCGGCCGGATTTTGTGTTGTCTCCGTGGCAGAGCACAGGATGCCGGTGAACTGTGAGTCGGTTGCTTCTGTGCTTGAGAAATAAGCAATGGCGAGACAGCACAGAAAACCGGTCATCGGTTGCTGCGGGCCACCTTGTGATGTGGCAGATGGAAACGTACTGAACGACTGAACCTCACCACCGGCGTTTCAGGTTCCTCCCCATGATATCCTGCGGAGGAACCTGTCCAGGATCAGTCATAACAGGTTTTGGGGGCACCGCGCACGGCCATTCATTGTGCTTCAGCCTCGGACGTTTCCGGCACAACGGCGGGGGTTTTTTTGCCTAATAAGGCCAGCGCGTGTTGCTCTCCCCACTGCTTTAACAGCCCAAGCAAGGGCGCAAGCGAAGCGCCTTCTTCGGTCATGCTGTACTCCACCTTCGGCGGAACTTCAGCATACACTTCGCGATGAATTAACCCGACGTTTTCCAGTTCCCGAAGTTGCCGCGTGAGTACCCGCGGCGTGATATCACCCAGCCGTCTTCTTAGCGCATTAAACCGCAGCGTTTCGTTTTGCAGGTGGTAAAGAATCATCCCTTTACCCTTGCCGCCAATCAGTTCCAGCGTGGCTTCAACCGGGCAGGCCACCGCATCGTAATTTTCATATCTTGGGGTTTTTACAGTATCCAAAATGTACCTATATCACCTAAATGACCGTATTTAATAAAATGCACATAGGGTCTATGTTTAGCAACTGCTGATTAAGACATCCCTCTTTTAACGGAGAAAAGCATGAAAGCACTTACCCTTAAAGCACCAGGCGGACTCAACAATATCCATGTGTCGGACATCGCCGATCCGGGCCAACCGGGCAAAGGTGAGATTCGGGTCGCTATCAAAGCCGGCTCCCTGAATTTTCACGATCTGATTGTCGCTACCGGGCAGTTTCCAACCGAAGATGGCCGCATCCTGCTGTCTGATGGCGCAGGCGTGGTAGAAGCTGTTGGCGAAGGCGTTAAGGATTTCCGCGTGGGCGACAGCGTTGTGTCAACCTTCTTCCCCGTCTGGCTGTCTGGCAAACCTTCCGCAGAAGTGGGAGGCTTTGCCCATACGCCGGGCGACGGCATTGATGGCATGGCCAGCGAATACGTGGTGCGTTCTGAGAATGCCTTTACCCATGCCCCGAAAGGCTGGACGCACTGCGAGTCAGCCACGATCACCACATCTGGCCTGACAGCCTGGCGCGCCCTGATCACTGAAGGCAAACTGCAGGCCAACGACACGGTCCTGGTGCAGGGCACGGGCGGCGTGTCCATGGCTGCCCTGCAGATTGCTAAAGCGATGGGCGCGAAAGTGATCGCCACCTCCTCATCAGATGAAAAGCTTAAGCACGTTAAAGCGCTGGGGGCCGATGAAACCATCAACTACCGCACCACTCCGAACTGGGGCGATAGCGTCCTCGCACTGACCAACGGCGTGGGCGTGGATCATGTTGTTGAGGTGGGCGGCCCGGCGACGCTGGGCGAGTCACTGAAAGCGGTCAAAATCGGTGGGCACATCACCCAAATCGGTATCATTTCCGGCGATGAAGCAACGCTGTCCATTCTGTCTGTTCTGGCGAAGCAGGTCACCATTAAAGGCGTGATCGTTGCCAGTCGTCAGGACCAGATTGACTACGTGAAGGCGCTGGAAAGCATGAACCAGAAGCCGGTTATTGACCGGACGTTTAAATATGACGATATTGCCGAGGCCTTCGCCTGGCAGCAGAGCGGCTCGCATCTGGGCAAAATCTGTGTTGAGTGGTGACAGATAGATAAAGTGGGCATGTAAGCCTTGTCATAAGAGGCGAAAACCTGCTTGTCGTCGGTCAAAAAAGGGTGCATACGCTGTGCACCCTTTTCAACAAAACCCCTGCACAGCACGGGTAACTGAGCGGTGTTATCATCCAACGGCTCGAACCTTGTCTGACTTGCAGGCTCTGCCCCTCTTCATCATCCTTTAGTCATTATCATGAATATAATACGCGGCATCAGCAGGCTGAAAATCGGTCATTTCGCCTGTGGCGATGCCCGTGGCTAATGCCTGCTTGTTGTCCAGCAGCATATGGTTATCTTCACTGTAGGTGATCTTTTCAATCTGCTCGTCAGTGAGGTGGGTGCAGGACTGATAAATCGTTTTTATCACGTTCCGGTATCTGCTGGTAAATTCGGTTTTCTCGTCCAGCATATTTTCACTGACATTGCTACGCGGCGCGTTTCCAACGGTTGGCGCATGCAATAAGAAAATGCTGTCACCCATAACCTGCCTCTTTTGTGCGCCGCAGTAGATCATCGTGGCCGAGGACTCGACGGAGGAGGCGTTCACGGTCGTAACGGGAATGGGGGAGTTTTTAACGACCTGATAACCAATTTTCCCGGCATCAATGTCACCACCGGGGCTGCTGATATAGAGCAGCACCTGCGTGGCTGATTTATAATTCTGGCCGATCTCGTCGAGCACGGATGATAGCGACATCACTTTATTGAGCGTAACCGCGCCGGTAAAAAACACCTTTACGGATTTAACCGTATTTGGCGGGCGTTTGCCGTCAACGACTCTGTTGATAGCAGCCAAAGAGGGTGCACTGATCGTAATAAACAGGGCCGCTATCAAAGCGTTATATTTCATTGTTGAATCATCCCTCCGTTTTTTTTCATTTCTTATCAGCCACAGGGATTTTATGCAATGCCGATTGGTTATTTGCAGGGCTTTGTTACCCTTTAATATATTTCACATTATTATTTATCAGGCATTTTTAATCGTTAGGGTGCGAATTTTTTTTCCTCGCGATAGTAATAGCGTGAATCTCGGAATACCTGATGCTTAACACTGTTTTGAATATCGCGAAACCTGTTATCAGTGAACACCTGCGCCTCTGAACGGAGTGCTGTCACCTGAAAGCAAATGGCGGCGCATGGAGGATAATCCAGCTGTCGGGTGATTGCCGGATGACCGTGAATGCGTTGACCAGGCACGTTCGACGCGTGCACTGAAGGCGCTCTCAACACAAAACGCTGTCAGTGTCGGTCAGGTCATCGATTCGCGCCTTATCCTGGGTGTATTTTCGCCTGTCTGCGCTCGCGTGCAGTGAAAACATGAAGAGACCTTCGCGCGACATCACGTTTTTAGTGGCGGTGTATTAAGGCGCAAAATGAAACTGATAAGATGCCTTTTTTAAATTGTTACTGCTGCGGCAGGCAAAACCTGATTTCCTGGCCTCTTTCTCGTCGGCAGCCGACGCTGCCACATTATCCATCAGGCGACTCTGCCGAACGCCAGCCTTGCCGGTCTCTGCTGATATTTTGACTGTCGCATTTCTCCAACATCGCTCCCGTTTAAAAGCGTAAAAACTCCTCCAGCGTCACATATCGCCGCTTATGCTGATACCTTTTTGTGACAAATAACACAACATCATAACATTTACCTGCGGCGGAAAAAGTTTGACCAGATAATGAGTGTACTTTGTACACCAAGGTTTTACAGAGTAAAACAAGCGATGTATCCAGGCGTAAAACCATGACAATTCTGCGAGGAACACCATGTCTGACAAGATGCCGAATGGCGCATTAACCTCCGATATCGAACAGCAGACCGTAAAACGCGTGATAAGACGGATCCTTCCCTTCCTGATCGTCTGCTATCTGATCGCTATCATTGACCGGGGCAACATCGGGATGGCGGCGTTGCAAATGAACGAGGATCTCGGCCTGTCCAAAGCGGTATTTGGTCTGGCAAGCAGTCTGTTTTTTGTCGGCTATTTTCTGTTCGAAGTGCCCAGCAACTTAGCGATGCAAAAGATTGGCGCAAAGATTTGGATATCTCGCATTATGGTGACGTGGGGCATCGTGTCCGTCTGCACCGCCTTTGTTTCAAGCGCTGAAATGCTCTATTTCCTGCGCTTCTTGTTGGGTGCTGCCGAGGCGGGGTTTTTTCCCGGCGTTATCCTGTATTTGACCTACTGGATCCCCGGTAAGTACCGCGCCCGCGTCATCGCGACGTTTATGGTGGCCATTCCGGCGGCAAACTTCATTGGTTCACCGATCTCGGGCGCAATACTCTCGCTGGATGGCTGGTTCGGGTTACGCGGCTGGCACTGGCTGTTTATTTTAGAAGGCATTCCAGCCGTGCTTTTAGGCGTCGCCGCCTTTTTCCTGTTAAGCAATCGCCCTGAAAATGCGACCTGGTTAACCGAAGATCAGCGCAACTGGCTCAGTACCACGCTGGCTGAAGAGAACGCAAAACGTAAAGTGATTGGGCATATTTCGTTGTGGCAGCTCCTGCGTCACAAACATATCTGGGTGATGGCGCTGATTTACGCAGGGGCTTCGGCTGCCGGTTCTACATTGAGCGTCTGGTCGCCGCAGTTGCTTAAGTCGTTTGGACTCGACAACTTCACCACCGGGCTGGTCAACGCGATTCCTTATGGCCTGGCGTCGGTGTTGATGATTGTCTGGGGACGTAGCTCTGACCGCACGGGCGAACGCCGCTGGCATACCGCGTTAACGCTTTTCCTGATCGCGGGTGGGCTGCTCTCTGCCTTCCTTACGCAGTCGCTGGCGGGAAGCGTGGTGATTCTGTCGCTGGTTCTGATTGGTGCTTATTCCATGAAAGGCCCGTTCTGGGCGCTGGCGTCCGGCTGGATGTCTTCTACCACCGCAGCGGCGGGCTTAGCGGCTATCGGCGCAATGGCGAATCTGATTGGTGGTGGCCTGATGGTCAACGTCTACGGCATTATCAATGAGCAAACCGGCAGCCATGCGCTGGCGATGGTGCCACTGGCGGTACTCTGCGCGGCGGGCGGTATCGCGGTGCTGATCATGGGCCGCAAAAGCGCCGCAAAAATCGAGGTTGATCAGAGCCTGTCACCGGCAAGCAAATAGTGGGTTCAACCTGAAAAACCAGTAAAGCGCCTGCGGGCGCTTTTTTTGTAGCCGATGACATGGCGGAATAAGGCTTAACAGGAAAAGGTAAAGGCGCCGGAGCGCCTCAGGGGAGGGGATGACTATGCTTTGCGGTAAGGATCTTTGATTAACGCTACGGTAAACGCGCCAATCAGCAACACGGCGGAAACTGCCAGCAGCGCCCACATAAAACCTCCGCTTGTCTGACGCACATAGCCAATAAGCGAAGGCCCGACAAATCCTCCCAGATTGCCGACAGAAACAATCATGGCTAATCCGCCTGCGGCCGCGCTTCCTGTGAGAAAACCCGAAGGCAGTGCCCAGAATGACGCCTGAAAAGCCAGAATGCCGCTGACGGTAAAACAGAGCGCAAGCATCTTCACCACCGGCTCATTCACGACGGCGCTGCAGGCCAGCGCGATGGCGGCGATAACCAGCGCAGCGCTGATCCAGCGAATGCGGTGGCCGGAGGCATTGGCCCGCTGCGCCCAGAACAGCATGCTGAAGGCACCACAAACATAAGGTAGCGCGGTCAGAAAACCCGTGGCGGTATGGCTCACGCCAATCTGCTTGATGATCTGCGGCATCCACAGGCCCACGCCAATAGAACCGACAATGCCGCAAAAATTAATGAAAGCCAGCAGGTAAAGCAGGGGATTGCGCAGCGCGTCACGCAGGCTGGCACCGTGCGCCCTTTCAATTTGCTGCTGCTCGTTTGCCAGTCGTCGGCTCAGCAACGTTTTTTCCGCCTCGCTCAGCCAGTTGGCCTTTGCCGGGCGATCGTTGAGGAAGAACAGGCACAGGACGCCGAGGATAACGGCCGGAAACCCTTCCAGCAGCAGCAACCATTGCCAGTTACGAATGTGCTCATGCCCGGTGATTTGCATCAACATGCCGGATAAGGGCGCCCCGATGATATTCGCCACGGGGATGCCGACTAAAAATGCCGCCGTGATTTTTGCGCGCCAGCTTCCGGGAAACCAGTAGGTGAAGAACAGATAAATACCCGGTGTAAAGCCTGCTTCAGCCACTCCCAGGCAAAAACGGGCAAAGGCAAAGCTGACCGGCCCGGTAACGAAGGCGGTCGCCATGGAGATGATGCCCCATGAGATCATGATGCGGGCGATCCAGATACGAGCCCCCACTTTTTGCATAATCAGGTTACTGGGCACCTCAAACAGAAAATAGCCGATGAAAAACATCCCGGCACCAAACCCGAACTGCTCAGCCGTGATGCCCAGATCGGTGTTCATGCCCAGTGCGGCGAAGCTGACATTGGTGCGATCCAGATAACTGACCACGTAGCAGATGAAAATAAAAGGCAGGATACGGCGGAACGCTTTAGCCGCCGCCCGTTCGCTTTGTTCAAAATCCGTTTGATTCATGTCTTCATGGGATGCAGACACGGCTGCTGGCTCAACAGGTGAGCCAGTGCTTACAGAATGCAGATTCATGGTTGCCTCCGCTGCGTTCAGAAAACGCAGTGTTGTTCTCAGAGAAAATCGGTGGACAGGAAGGGCAGTGGATGGCCTGGTGTTTTCATTGAACAGGTAAGAATGCTGCCGCTGACCGATTCGGTAATAAACAGCTGCTGTAAATTTTCACCACCAAAACAGAGGTTGGTGGTGGAGCGTCCGGCGGGGCTGGTGAGAATTTCTGCGGGCTCAGCCAGATCGTTCAGCAGCCAGACGCGGCCCAGGCCAGGGTTGGCAATCAGCAGCTCGCCGTGCGCGTTCATGGCTAATCCATCGGGACCGCTGGGACCGTGCGAGGTAAAATACTGACCGACCTTGCTGACTGAACCATCGCGCTGAAGCGGCACCCGCCAGATCGCATTGCCACGCGTCATTGCGACATACAGCACTTTTTCGTCTGGCGACAGCACCAGTCCGTTTGGGCTTGGGCAGTTATCCAGCAGAATATCCAGCCTTCCCTCCTGGCTGAGCCGATAAACCCGTCCTGTGGGATCGTGCAGCCCGGTTTGCCCCTGATCGGTGAAATAGAGGTTCCCCCGGCTGTCGGGCGTTAAATCGTTCACGCCGCGAAAACTCTCGCTGTTACGGCGCGACAGCCATGGCGTGATTTTTTGCGTTTTGAGACAGAGCTTCATTAACCCGTGACGATAATCCGTAATCAGAAGCGTCTCCGGACCGACAAGTTTCATGCCGTTGGGTTCGCCATCGTATTGCACGACGATGTCCCAGTTGCCTGCCATATCAACGCGGAATATCCGGCCATAGGGAATGTCGGTCAGGTAAAGACAGCCCGAAGGATGCCAGACCGGCCCTTCAAGAAAAGAGTCGGTAAGCTGGCCGCCGCGATTCGCGGTGGCCCAGGCATTGTGACGGTCAGGTGCGCGGAAGCGGTCGGGCAACCGGGTAAAAACCGATGTCTGCCTGACCTCCGGTGTGGTCAGGCACATCATACGGTGGCTTCCTTTTGCGCTAATACCTTAAGCAGATTGGTCACGGAGGCCGTGCCCATTTTCACGTAAGAATTATCACTCACGCCGCCGATGTGCGGCGTAATGATGACGTTTTCCACCTTCTGCCAGATGTGCGGCGCAGTCAGCGGCTCAACGGTAAAGCTGTCCAGCGCCGCGCCGCTGAGTCTGCCGCTGTTAAGAGCACGAATCAGGGCATCATCATCAATCAGTCCACCGCGCGCGGTATTCACCAGCACGGCGCCGGGTTTGAACTGTGCCAGGGCCTGGTCATTGATCATCTTGCTGTTTTGCGCAGTAAGAGGACAGTGCAGTGACACAATATCTGCGCGCGCATACAGCGTGGCTAAATCGTCCACCTGCTCACAGCCTGCGGGCAGCGTTTTCGCCCAGGGATCGTAAGCTATCACCTGCATGCCAAATACCTGACCAATGTCCGCCACCCGGCCGCCAATCGCGCCCAGGCCAACCAGTCCAAGCGTCCGGCCTTCAAGTTCAAGCGACTTGTGGGTGGATTTATCCCAGTGGCCGTCACGCATCCGGCGATCCAGCGGGATCAGGGATTTGGTGCAGGCCAGAATCATCGCCCAGGTATGTTCTGCCACCGCTGCTGCATTGGCACCGGGCGCAGACTGGACGCTGATGTTTCGTTCGGCCGCCGCCGTTTGATCGATAACGTCGATGCCGCTGCCATGCTTGGAGATCACGCGCAGGGCAGGCGCTGCATCCATGATGCGGGCGTTAATTTTTCCATAGCGCACCACAATCCCGACCGGATTGTGCTGCTCACAAAGCGCAACCAGATCGTCTTCTGACGGCTTAGTGCCCGCAAAGACCACCTCATAATCCTCCAGCATCGCGAGCGCGGCGGGAGCGATGTCTGCGCCGGTAATGATGACAGTGTCCTTTTTACGCATCACAGTTCCTCCCCTTCCGCTAACATGCCCGCTGCACGCAGGGCACCGTTCAACCAGCCCGGCCTTTTGTCACCGGCTTTGATCGCCGCAATACGGCGGGTTTCCATATCCAGTTTTTTCGCCGCGAGCTCCAATACCACTTCTACTTCATCGCGTGGCACCACCACCACGCCATCGATATCACCCACCACCAGATCGCCTGCGTTAATCGTGGCTCCGGCAACAGAAACCGGGTAATTCACGCGACCGGGAATGAACTTCGTCGGGCCACAGGGATTGAGCCCGGCCGAGAAAACGGGATAGGTATGCGTGCTCAGTGCGTCCGCATCCCTGACCGCACCATCGATGATAATCCCGGCAATGCCGGATGCTTCGGCCTGGGTTGCCATGATCTCGCCTAACAGCGCGCAGCTGATATCGCCCTTGCCATCCACGACGATGACATCGCCGGGTTTGGCCACCGCCAGCGCAGCATGGATCGCCAGGTTATCACCCGGGCGCACTTCCACTGTCACCGCCGGCCCGGCCACTTTCATATGTGTGCCCAGCGGTTTGATACGGCCATGCAGCGTGCCGCGTCTGCCCGCGACATCCGCAATAATCGCGGCCTGAAATTCAGCGGCACGTCTGACATAATCACTGCTGACTCGCGTAACGTCTCGGTTGATCATCGGTTTTTCGTTCGCGGACATGGGTCACCTCACAGGTTGTTTGTTTTACAGAGTAAAACTGTGTTGTACATAATGAAATAACTATATCGGTGACACTGACCACGGCGCCAGTGTTGCGAGCTTGTTTGTGATGTAAACAAGATGTGACTCACAGTTTCGGGTACACTCGGTGCCAGCAAAAATCAGGAGAAGCGAAATGGGAAACGAAGGCGTTAATGCGGTAGAGAAGGCGCTGGCCTTGCTGGATTGTTTTAAGCCAGGCGAAGAAAGCCTGTCCCTGACGACGCTGTCGCAGCTTTCGGGCTACCACAAAACCACCGTTTATCGACTGATGAATTCGCTGGAACGTATGAGTTACGTGGTCAGAAGGGATAACGGCATTTACACCCTGGGGCCAAGGCTGCTTTATCTGGGCAAGCTCTATGAACAGTCGTTTCATCTGGCCAGCGTGGTTCAGCCCGAACTGCAAACGCTGGCCTTAGCCACAAAGGAAAGTGCCAGCTGGTATGTGATTGATAGCGGCCAGCGTCTTTGTGTCTTTCGTGCCGAATCCTCAGATGGCTTACGGCATACGCGACTGCCGGGCTCGCTGTATCCGTTGGACAACTCCGCAATTGGTCAGGTGCTGCGTCACTGGGGGATGGGCGAAACCTTGTTTGACGACGCAGCGGATTTACCGCTCTATACCTCGGGCGCGCGCGATCCCCATACTGCCGCCTTTGCCATCCCGGTGTTTGGCGAAGGGGATAAGTTAGTCGCAGCCCTGGCGTTAACCGGCCCATCATCACGGTTAACGCTGGATCGCAAAGAGGCGGGATTGGGAGAACTG
This sequence comes from Pantoea sp. Ae19-2, assembly GCF_059801205.1. Taxonomy (NCBI): domain Bacteria; kingdom Pseudomonadati; phylum Pseudomonadota; class Gammaproteobacteria; order Enterobacterales; family Erwiniaceae; genus Pantoea; species Pantoea sp. Ae19-2. The sequence goes on from NZ_JBCHWE010000001.1 coordinate 446,625, forward strand.
ATGCGAGAGTCCGCAGCCAGACTTTCCGCTCAACTCGGCGCGAGAAAAGCGTTCTGTGATGTTGTTTACGCACACAACGCGTAAAAAACCTGTTGCTGAACGCGTGCATGAATACAGCCACAGGCTCTATATGCGCGCGTTGGCCCGCAGGTTGACTGAAAGCGCCGATGGCATAACCACCGGCGTTTCGCCCGGTGCGCAAGGTTAACGGTAGTAGACCGCAATGTGCTGTCCCGCCACGGTTTCAACCGCGACAGGTATTTCAAAAAGGCGCTCAATAAGATCGGGTTTCATCATATCAGCCGGCGTGCCGCAGAAAAAAACCGCACCGTTCTTCATGGCGATAATATGGTCTGAATACGTCGAGGCGAAGTTAATATCATGGATAACCAGGATGATGGATTTTCCCAGCTCGTCAGCGGCGCGCCGTAGCTGTTTCATCATGGTCACGCTGTGTTTCATATCCAGATTATTCAGCGGCTCATCCAGCAGCACGTATTTTGTATTTTGACACAGCACCATCGCGACAAAAGCGCGCTGTCGCTGGCCTCCCGAGAGTTCATCAAGATAACGTTCAGCAAGCGGGAGCAAATCCAGAAAATACAGTGCCTGATGGATATGATGCTTATCGTTTTCCGTGATGCGCCCTTTGGAATAGGGATAGCGACCAAAACTCACCAGATCGTACACCGAGAGCCGGCTGGTGACCTGATTTTCCTGCCGCAGTACCGACATAATTCGCGCCAGCTTCTCGCTGTGTGCTTCATTGACGATGAGCGAATCGATTCTGACCTCACCGCTGTCGGGCTTCAACAGTCGGCTAATCACCGACAGCAAGGTTGATTTGCCTGCCCCATTGGGCCCGATGATTGAGGTAATGCCCGATGAGGGCAGGGTTTCGTTGATGTTTTTAAGGACAGATAACGGGCCGTATGCCTTATTCACATTCACAACTTCAATCACGTCGCCACCTTTTTCAGAATCAGGTAAATAAACAGTCCACCGCCTAAAAATTCAATAATGACGGACAGCGTTCCCGCCATGTTAAACACCTGCTCCAGGATTAACTGTCCGCCCGTCAGCATGATGATGCCAATCAGCACCGTTCCCGGTAGCAGGTAGCGATGACGCCACGATCCCACCACGGGCCAGGCAAGGTTGACCACCAATAGCCCCAGAAATGTCATCGGCCCGACCAGCGCAGTTGAAATTGCCACCAGGAGCGAAACCAACAGCAACAGACCGGTGACATAACGCTGAAAAGGGACACCAAGTGCCGTCGCGCTATTGCGCCCTAACGCAATAACGTCCAAGCGGTGCCGTATGCGCCAGACGATAATCGTGATTGCGGCAATCAGCACGGCCGAAAGGGCCAGCACCGCCGGGTCAGCATGGGTAAAGGTGGCAAACATACGGCTTTGCAGCACGGCGAATTCGCCAGGGGAGAGTAAACGTTGCATCAGACCCGAAAGGCTGCGAAAGAGGGTGCCAAACACCAGGCCCGTTAACAGTACCCGGTGAAGATCCAGCCCACTGCGGTTAAATAGCCAGCGATAGAGCAGCGTGGCAAAGATCATCAACAGTGCCGTTTCGCCAAGAAACGGCACCATACTTCCCACCTGGCTCAGTTGCGAAAGCTGAACAAAAAATACCAGCAGGGTTTGGATAAACACAAAAAGCGACTCAAGGCCCATGACCGAGGGCGACAAAATGCGATTTTGCGTGATGGTTTGAAAAAGCAGCGTACTGATGCCGGATGCAAAGGCGACCAGCACGATGGTGAATAAAATCTGCCCCCGATGTTTTAATACGTAGCTGATGTTTCCCTGCAGATGCAAGGTCATAAAGACAAGGGAAACAATGACCGCAAGCAGGGCTAACAGGCTGATTCGCCAGACGGGCGAGGAGACGTTTTTCAGGGATCGGGACAGCGGTGACAGATCAGTTGCCATAGCGCCTTCCTCTGATAATCAGCACCAGAAAAACCGCCGCGCCCAGTACGCCGAGTAAAGCACTGACCGGGACTTCAAAGGGATAAATAATCAGCCGCCCCAGGATATCGCAGCTCAAAACCAGTATGGCCCCTGTCATCGCGACCCAGGGCACGGTGCGGCGCAGGTTATCGCCGAAAATCATGCTGACAATATTCGGCACAACCAACCCCAGGAAAGGCAGGACACCGACGACAACGATCACCACGCCGCTGACAATGGCGATCATCGCCATCCCCGTTAACTGGATCTGGCGATAGTTCAGCCCGACGTTAACCGAGAAGTCCTGGCCCAGACCGGCCACCGTGAAGCGATCGGCAATCAAGGCCGCCAGCAGGGTAATCAGTCCGACAATCCAGATCAGCTCATAGCGGCCCTGCATTACACTGGAAAAGTCGCCGGATTCCCAACTGCCCAGCGACTGCAGGATATCAAACTGCATCCCCAAAAATGTCGTTACCGAGCTGAAAACGGCGCCCAGCATGATGCCAGCCAGCGGCACAATAAACGCGCTTTTCTGCCGGATGCGCTGAATGAGCAGCATAAACAGTACCGTACCGGCCAGCGCAAACAGGGAAGCGATGCACATTTTGACGATAACGGGCGCCGCCGGATACCAGACCATCACCAGCAGAAGCCCCAGGCTTGCGGACTGGGTTGTACCCACGACCGAAGGCTCAACAAAGCGGTTCTGCGTCAGCATCTGCATGATCTGGCCTGCCACGCTCATCGCGCTGCCGGCAAGCACCAGCGCGACAGTACGTGGAAAGCGGCTGACAAACAGAATTTCCCGCATCTCGGCATCGTGCCACAGGTCGATTAATGACATGCGGGTTACGCCCGTGACTAAGCTCAGCATAACCAGCGTAGACAGCAGCCCCAGGCCGATGAGATAAGCCCCGTATTTCATTCAGGCTGCTCTCTGGCAGCGAGCAGTTGTTGTTTGATCTGGCTCATCATGAGGCTGTAGCTCTGGAGCCCGCCGGCAATATACAGCGAGGCGGAATCCAGCCAGATAATCTGCTGCTTTTTCCATGCGGTGGTGCGGCGCACCAGCGGATTATCCAAAACCTGACGGGCCGACAGGCCTTCTTTACTGCCGATGGCGCTGTCACGGTCCAGAACGAACAGCCAGTCGGGATTCGCCTGCATGATCAACTCGGGTGAAATGGCATTGCTATGTTTGCTGGCGTTGGGCAGAGAGAGTGCAGGCTTGAACTGCAGCACATCAAAAACAAAACCAAAGCGGGAGTGCGGCGTATAGGCGCTGAGTTTGCCGCCGTTAACCATCAACATCATGGCGCTTCCCGACCGGGCGGCGAGGGGGCGAAGGTCTGCAATCTGCGCGTTAAATGCGGTTAAAACGGCTGTTGCCTGCGCCTGTTTGCCAAAGATCTCCCCCAGTTGCGTCGTGCGCTGCGTCAGGCTTTGCATGAAATCATGCGGGTCAATATCCAGAGAAACGGTGGGCGCGATACCGCTGAGTTTGTTGTAGGCCGCCAGGGATCTGCCACCGGCAAAGATCGCCTCCGGTGCGGCGGCGCTTAAGGCTTCATAGGCAGGCTCAAACAGCGTTCCGGCATTGAAATAGCCCTGACCATTATATTTAGCCAGATGCGCCGGATAGGTGAAACCGGCTTGCGGGACGCCCGCCGGTGTAATGCCTAATGCATCGGCAATATCCAGCGTGGACGGATTGAGGATCACCACGCGTTGAGGGTGCTGCGGCAGCGTCGTGGTTCCCTGCAGATGCGCTACCCTGACCGTTGGTGCTTCACCAGCAGATGCCGGAGGCAAAACCGTCAGTACCCAGGCCAGGGGCAATAAAATCGACAGAAACGGGAAACGCATGTGTTCTCCTTGCGCGTGGTTAGGGTCCGTATAAGGTCATGGGTTTTGGTTTATACGCAGTTCTGATTACCTGCTTTACGCGCCTGTATCACGCAGCGGCCGCAATGCATAAAACGTGATGCCGGGCCAGTTACTGTTCAGGCTGCTCTCTGTCCATCCCACGCTCGCTGAGATCAATCATCCTGTGACGGCGCCTTGACGGGGCGGCGTGAGAGCATTAGTGGGGCGATCAGAATGACGCCGTTATTGAGGCATACATCGTGCGGCCGGAAACCGCGTAGTTGTTGCCTGAAACCCCGCTGGAGGACGGATGGTCAGAGACAGGGTTTTTATCAAAAAGATTGTCCAGCCCGGCATTAAACTTAAGGTTTTTCGTTGCCCGGTACTGGCCAGACAGGCCATAAATCATGTAGGCATTGCGGATACGTGCCGTCGCGGTATTGCCTCTCGCCGCCTGGTCTGCGCTGCTGTTCAGCCCCAGCATCTTTCCGTAGTATTTTGCGGTAAATGAAAGGCTGATGTCGTCATTGACCTGCCAGTCAAGGGAGGACCACGTGGCGAGCGTTGGCGTTGTCACGAGCATCACGCCCAGAGAATCTTCGGCTTTGAGCATTCGCGTGAACGTATTACTCAGCGACAGGCGCTTCATCCAGGGGCCCATTTCTTCTGAAATCAGGGGAAGGGTCACATTGCCTTCCAGGCCCTGGGTTCGCGCCCTATCGAGATTGACGCGTTCAAGCCAGTAGCGGCCTGAGGTATCACCGGGTAAATAGCCAACAGGCGCAGAGGCGATTTTGTCTTTGAAGCGGCTGTCGAAGAACGTCAGCCCCGCGCTCCATCCTTCATAATCGAAGATCGCGCCCACTTCCCAGTTTTGTGACGTTTCAGGCTTGAGTTTATCGCTGCCCATCGTGTAACAGCCGCCGCCGTGGTAATCGGCATAGCCGTTACATCCAGCGCCTTTGGAGGATTCAATAAAGCCTTTGCTTGCCTGGCGCACGCTGGGTGCTTTAAAACCTTCTGAATATCCCCCTTTTAACGTCAGCGTATCCGTGGCCTGCCAAACCAGATAGGCGCGTGGCGTTGTCCTGTTACCGTAATCGGTATTATCTTTGCGCAGGCCCAGCGTCAGTGAAACAGTATCCAGCAGGTCGATTTGATCTTCGACAAACAGGCCGGTACTTTTGGCCTGAGCGTGATGTTTGCCATAGCTGCTGGAGGCGTCCGCCACCACGCCAACAGAGCGAGGGTTGTTCAGCTCTTCTTTTTTCCACTGTGCGCCGACAGTCAGGTTATGTGGTAACCCGAATTCAAATGGCAGGTTAATATCGCCTTCAACAATGCGTTCTTGATTCCACAGCGCCACATCCTGACTGCCCGTCACCGTACCGCCAGAAATTACTGGAATATCGGTTACCCAGTTTTTAAATTTATTTTGATAAACGTTCAGCTTTGCCGTGCCGAAATCAAAAATACCGCGATAATCGAGCGCATAATTTTCACGTTCAAGTTTATCTACACCGCGCAGCGCAATTTCACTGCCATCCATGGATTCACCGGGAATACCTCGCTCGGTTCCCTGCTGAGTGGAAACGGCGATGCGCTGATGAGGGGTGATATCCCAGCCGAGTTCAGCGCCGTAATTTTCATTTTTGCGGCCTTCCTGGCCGCTTCCCCAACGCAATGCGTCGGTTTCGCTTTTATCCGCTTCGCGCTTGTTCCATGAACCATTAACACGCAAATCAAATCCATGGCCCAGCGGACCACCGATGCTGCCTGTCCAGGTCTGGGTATTGCCCCGGTTGCCATCCTGCGGCCGTCGGGTGCCTGCCGTTAATGCGCCGTGCCAGGTATCGCTATTTTTCTTTGTGATAATATTCACGACTCCGCCCATTGCATCCGAACCATAGAGCGCGGACATGGGCCCTCTGACCACTTCAATGCGTTCAATCGCATCAACGGGGATCCAGTTAATATCGTCGAAATAGTTTTGCTGGGTGCTTTTAATACCGTTACTTGAGCCGATGCGTTTGCCGTCAACCAATAACAGCGTATAAGCCGCGGGCATACCGCGCAGTTGAATACCGGAACTGACGTCTGTGCCAATGGCTTTGGTCACGCCTGCGACACGTTCAAGAATATCGGCCAGGTCCGTGGCGGATTTACCAATGTCTCTTTCCAGCTGTTCTGCCGTGATAACAGAGATTGATGCAGGGGCATCTTTCAGTCGCTGTTCAATCGCCGATGCCGTTACCACCATGACATCTTCACTGTCTTCATTCCTGTCAGACTCAGCCAGAGCGGGGGAGATCATGCCAACAGCGGGAACCAATAAACTCGTGGTAATATGGCGAGTGATTTTTTTCAACGGCATCATAATGATTAATCCCTTAACGATTGTCATCCAGTTGATATATCCCTGAGCGAAAGAAATCATAATTCCATATGCAAATAGGAATCAACTCAATAATCATTATCAATTGCCGGAAAAATAAATCCGTCATGAAACTGAGTGGTTTTTTTAAAGAATTAAATTGCCAGAAAGCGTCGTAAGAATACCAGGGTGCCACAAATGCGCCTAAGCTAACTGATTAAGACTGCACAGTTTTGGGATTATCTTTGGCTAAATTTATATTTTCATTAACACTGGCTTGAATAATGAGTTGTCTATAAGTCACGCTTAAATATTAGATATTCTCTTCTTTGTCTCAGAGGACATATACAGGCAGTTAACAATTTCTGGCTTGGTTATTAACTTTCAATAAGCGTTTTATTTATATTTTAACGCTGATCGGGCCGGAATTGCGGTGCTGGTAACGCGTAATCTGCGGGGAACTGGAAAATCAGGCGAATCTTTTATTCAGAATAATGATGAATATCGTATTCAGAGGCGGTGGGGATATTGCAGTGGATTGCGGGCGCATCCGCTAAAACGTGTTCCGGGGATGCTCAATCCTCAGACACGTTTTTGACGTCAGCGCGCCTTTGATACTCCGCGGCTCTCAGAGGAAAGGGACGCGGCGTTCGGATAGCGCATTCACCTTTATTGTCCACACCGAACGGCCAGCAAAGCTGTGCCGATGGTTTTGTTATCCATGGACAGAGACTGGTCTAATGCCTGTACTGGCCAAAAAACGCGGCCAGTGCGTTGGCAGTGGCTTCGGGCTGTTCCTCCGGCTGGAAGTGCCCGCAATTAGCGATGTGCTGGCCGTGTATATCATCGCCGTAGGCTTTCAGCGTCGCCGCCATATCTGCAATCGAGCCTTGATCGGCGGACAGCCCCAGTACCGGCATGACCAGTCGCCCCTGCCTGACCAGCTCCGCATTTTGCGCGGCCGACTGAGACAGCGCTCTGTAAAACGCCAGCCCCGCGCGTAAGCCCCCCGGCGTTTTAAGCAAGCGCTCATATTCGCTCAGTTCAGTCTCGCCATAACAGCTGTGGTTAGCGGCTTTCTCGCGAAAAAACCATTCCAGATAAATGCGCTCACGGCCTGCCAGCAAGGCTTCAGGAAGATCCGCTACGGCATGGAAGGCAAAGTGCCATGTTTTCCAGGATTTGTCAGAAGCCGACGGCAGTTTATCCGGTAATGATATGCCCGGAATACCGGCATCCATCAACGTCAACGCCCGTATTTCCTCGCCATATAACATTGCATAGGTAAAGGCTACCCAGGCACCGACGTCGTGTGCGGCAAGAAAGTACGATCCTAAACTGAGTGAATCGATAAAGGCATGCAGCCGCGTGGCAACCGTTTGAGTGTCGTAGCCGGAAAGCGGCTTATCTGTGTCACCCTGGCCCGGCAAATCAACGGCGATAATTCGGTATTGATCAGCCAGAGGCAGCATGACATGTCGCCATGCAAACCAGCTTTCAGGAAAGCCGGCCAGCAACACCAGCGGAAAGCCATCCTCACGACCGCCCGTGACATAATGAAAGCGCAGACCTTCTATCCGGGAAAAATGGTGACTAAAACCATCGGGTGCAGAAGGGAGCATGAGAGCAGACATAGGGTTTTCCTAAAGTAAAAGTACACTACCGGCTTACAGCCGCCATGGCGCGTTGTAATCATCCGCCGCTTAAAATGGTGAACCAGGTGCATGGCCCAGATGAGTCATGAAGACCGCTGCAACGGCAATATCGCCCCGGCGAGCGCGGCCTCAACAATCATGCGTTACGCCAGAACCTTCAATGCCTGAGCCACAAAACGCTCAGCATCGTCGGTGAGGGTTGAGGCTTTACCGATGACGCGCATTCCCTGAAGCAACGCCAGAATCACCTCGGCAGCGGCGGCTTCGTTGGTGGTCGCGGCAATGGAACCATCTTGCTTTCCGCTTTTGATCAATTCCGCAATGTTGCTGCGCCGCGTTGCCAGCTGTTTTTCGAGGCTGGTGGCTGCAGCGCCAAGCTGGTCGACGTTAGTAATACCAGCCACCACCATGCAGCCCAGCTTGCCCTCTTTTCCCTGACTGAGCTCAACGTAATCCCGCAGCAGTTCAGCAAGCTTGTCTTTGCTGGTCGTGGCCTTTTCCAGCCGGGTTTTTATGTGCTCTTCACGAAGAAACACATACCGTTCAAGCGCCCTAGCAAAAACGCCCTGTTTGTCTTTATAAGCCTTGTAAACGCTACCGGTACTGAGGTTGGTCGCTGCGGTGATGTCGCTGATGCTGACGTCACTAAAACCACGATCGCGAAATAGCCTGATGGCCCCATCCAGAAATTGCGCTTCGTTAAAAGCACGCGGTCGGCCCGCAGAGGATTGCGCATTGCCGGTGTGGGAAGGGGATTTCATAGCTAATCTCCAATTAGGAAGTGATCGTTTCCTTTTTAGAGCATGGAGGGGGAGGCTGTCAAGGGGAGGAAGAGGGAGGGGGTGACACTGTAGATTCTGATCTCGGGTTCAGGCACAAAGCAGAAGAGACTTGATGAGTGTTAAGACTTAATCAGGCCGGCAGCAGATCTATAGTGTCAATCTAGAGCCATCATCAAATTTCACGTATCAAATGTTATTCACGCCAACTTTATTAAAGTTACTTTATTTACAATTATATTGATGAATACTTTTTTTTGTGATGTGACGCTCATATGCGAAGTGTTTTAATTGACTATTTTTGCATATCCACTTCATGCCTCAAGATATTATAAGGAAATGCGTTAATATTTTAGTGGCGCACCAACAACATTTTGTTGTCAATAATAAATAAATTGTTGTTTCCATTTTTTGGTTTCAAACAATATAGTACATATGAACACGATATGGCTTATTAAATAACGTTGACTCGTGAGGGGTAAAATGAGCGAAATATACATTGAAAAAATTAAAGAATACTTCCCGCAACTCTCAGAAGTAAAAGATAAAACACTTGTAGATGCTACATGCAAAATATGGATCGAGGCATTAAATAATAGTACCTGGAAAAATATAGAGGAAGCGCAATTTGCGACCAGAGCACCAAACGTTGGATTGATTAAGCATACAGAGAGTGTTACGGAAAATGTTCTGGTCATAGCCAGGAACATGATAAGAAAATTTGGATATGACATAAATACAGATACTTTAATTATTTCAGCAGTTTTACATGATGTATGTAAATTGGAAGAAATGGAAATGGATGTTGGTGGACCTGGAACTAGTAAAAAAAGTCTAACAGGTAAACTCTATCAACATGGTTTTTTAAGTGGATATTATTGCCATAAATACGGACTACCTGAAGAGATTACTGCATTAGTTGTTGCACATTCAGGGCAGTCGAGAGTTATCCCACAAGGTAAAGAGGGGATGATTTTATTCTATGCAGACATGATGGATGCAGATGTCCACTTTGTTCATGTTGGAACAGAACTTTGTCTCCATGGGAAATAATACCTAAATTAATAGAATTAATAAGGAACATACTATGTCAGTAGGTAATAGAGTTTTTACAAAAAGAACATTGCCAGATCCAGAAGTGGTTAAAGCATTCAGTAAAATAGCAGCGGCAAATGTGGCGGATTGCATGGGGCGATTGTGTGGAATGAACCCACAAATAAAACTTATGTCGAATCCGTCCGGTAGAATTATGTGTGGTGTTGCATTAACAGTTAAAGCCAGAGCCGGCGATAATATGATGCTTCATAAAGCCATGAATATTTCACAACCAGGCGATGTAATTGTTATCTCAAACGAGGAGGAACGAAGTAGGGCTGTTATGGGTGAAATAATGTTTAATTATTTACAAGGCTTCAAAAAAATAGAAGGGATTGTAATTGATGGCCCGGTCAGAGATATCGATGTCCTTTCAAAAGGAACATTACCTCTTTATGCAACTGGAACAACTCCATCTGGCCCATATAAAGAAGGACCTGGGGAAGTTAATGTTCCTGTTTCATGTGGTGGTATTATTGTAAATCCAGGAGATATCATTCTTGGAGACAGAGATGGCGTAATTGTAATACCCAAAGGTGACGCTCATTCTATTCTGGAAAAAGCGATAGTATTATCTGAAAAAGATAAAAATAAAGCAGCAAACTCTGCAGCGGGTACTGTCAATCGACAATGGGTAGACGATTTATTGGAAAAAAAAGATGTAGAGATAATTGAAAAGCCATATGAATAATAATATTAAAGCAGGAAAGGCGAAATATGAAGTACAAAATAGCAAAGCTTATTCCAGTTGTAATTTTCCCTGTACTAATCTGGATACTTCCGTCCCCTAGTGGACTGGATATTGAGACATGGCATATGGTTGGTTTGTGCCTTTCTCTAATGTGTGGATTAATCATAAAACCTTTTTCCGAACCAATTATTAGCCTGATTATCGTAGGTATTGGATCATTTTTTTTAAAAGATCCCAATTTGCTTTTTCAAGGTTGGGGGAATCAGAGCGTTTGGTTTTTGCTGGCCGTGCTACTAGCTTGTAGTTCATTCAGAAAAAATGGTCTGGGTAAACGTATGGCATACATTTTACTATCCAAGTTTGGGAATACCTCCTTTGGCCGTTCCTCACTTGGTTTGGGATATGTTATGCTGCTCTGTGATTTGATATTAAGTCCAGCAACGGGCTCTAATACATCCCGATCCGCAATTGTTTTCCCGATATTTCGAGGGATAGCGGAATCTCTCGGTTCTCATCCAGACAAGGATCCCAAAAAGTTAGGTGCTTACCTTGAGTTATTAGAGCATGTAATTGCAATGTCAACAGCGGCACTTTTTTTAACCGGGATGGCATCCAATGCAGTGATCGCATCGACTGTAAATCAACTGGTAGGTATAGAGTTATCGTGGGGTTTATGGTTTAAAGCAGCGCTAGTCCCGGGGTTACTTATTCTTTTTATAAGCCCTCTTGTTGTCTATAAGTTATTTCCACCAGAAATACGTGATTTAGGCAATATAAAACCAATCGTTACGCAAAAGCTTGCTGAAATGGGTCCCATGAAACGAGACGAAAAGATCATGTTAGTTCTTTTTATCTTAGCTATTTTGGGATGGAGCATAGGCTATAAAATCGGAATGGGTTTATATATCGTTGCCTTTATCTGGTTAGCCCTGCAGTTGATTTTTGGGTTATTAGATTGGAATGACCTAATGGCTGAAAAAGGGGCCTGGAACATGTTCCTCTGGTATGGTGCATTTTTCAGTATAACCGTTGCTCTGAATCAAGGTGGATTCTATACATGGCTTGCGTCACAATTTCAGTACTACATTGATCTATCTGTGATAAGCGGCTCCCTTGTTTTAGTCATACTGGTATTACTTAGTTTAGTAGTTAAGTATTTTTTCGTTTCGAACGCTGCTTATATTGTATCAATTTACCCGGTCATTCTTACCTTAGCAAAAGCAACTCAGGTAGATATGATGGCTTTGTCATTGATGCTAGCTCTCTTGGGTGCATACGGCGCTTTGCTTTGTAACTACGGAAACGGTGCAAGTATTTATTTATTTGGAAACGGCTATGTTAGCCAAAAAGATTGGTATACAAAAGGCACGATAGTACTTGCCCTTATTGTTGCAGTGCTCTTTGCTGTCGGTCTACCATATTGGAATTTGATTGGTATATTGTAATATATTAATAATGAGGTTTTTAACATGGGTTGGAAAATTCTGTTACCACAAGAGTTGAAACAAGATGGCCGTCATCTGCTTGAAAGTCAAGGGCATACGTTAATTGATGGTCGAGGCTTTGAAACAGAGGATGTAATTGCAGATATGAAGTTACATCGGCCTGATGCGATTATTGTTCGTGTGACAAAAATGTCTCGTGAAGTATTTGAGGCGGCAGCGCCAAATTTAAAGGTTCTTGTCCGACATGGCGCTGGATTTGATGCTGTGGATCTAGATGCTGCTAGCGACTTTGGGGTCAAATGTTTGTATGCGCCAGTAGCTAATAGTACATCAGTTGCCGAAACAGCGTTGATGCTAATGCTATACATGAGCCGTAATGTGACCACTCTTCGTACAATGTTGCCAATAGATTACTATGCGGCAAAATTAAAAACTCATATGACAACATTAAACGGAAAAACAGTAGGGATCATTGGATGTGGGAATATTGGAAGCCGCACAGCCAAACGGTGCCTTGCTATGGAAATGAACGTTCTGTGCTATGATCCATATAAGCCTGCTAAAGATTTCCCTGATGGTGTCGAGGTTGTAAGAGATCTCGACAGAATTTTTATAGAAAGTGACTATATATCACTTCATGCACCGAATACATCTGTGACTCATAAGATGATCAACAAAGAAAAGTTAGCCATGATGAAATCGAGCGCTTTTCTGATCAATACAGCTCGAGGTGGATTGGTAAATGAAAATGATCTCTTAGAAGCATGTAAAAATGGCGTGATCGCTGGAGCTGGACTGGATGTAATTGCTCATGAGCCAATGCTGCCGAATAACCCATTGTATAAACTGAATAATATTTTAATCACTCCTCATATTGGTGGAAATACTGTTGAAGCTGCAATTCGTGCTTCTTACATGGCTGCTATGGGCGTTGCCGAGATGTATGAGGGTAAGGTTCCAACATGGCCAATACCATTAATTGATTATAATAACGCTGTGACTTACATAGATACAAAAGAAAGTAATAAAACTCCTGTTGGAATGTTTGATTATTAATTGTATTTATATCTGATGTGATCGACCACAGTGCATTATCAGTGGTCGATTTATATACTTCAGAGATTATGCCTTAATTAAGGTAAACAGCGCTATTTTAGAAATGGAAAATAGTTGTAACACCTATTTCTATAAGTTATTATTGAATCATATTTTCATGAGTTGGTTAATTCAACGAATCTAATTTTCTTATTATTATACAATCGCTGTCTATTTTTATCAAAAAAATAACAATTCATTGCATATCTTAACGATTTAACATGCAGTGATTACGATAAACAAGCGAGTAATTATTGGTGGTTATTATATAGTTATATTGAGGTTGTTATGAATTTCATTAGTTTGAGCTATTTTGTCGAGTTGGCAAAAAATTTAAACTTTACCAAAACTGCCCAAAAACTCTCCACCTCACAGCAAAATCTCAGCATACATATTAAAAAATTAGAAGATTATTACGGCACAGATCTATTTCATAGAAAACCGCAGCTTAAATTAACTCAGGCGGGAATAGTGCTTTATGACTCTTCAATAAAAATACTCATGGAAAGTAATAATGTATCATCTCGAATAAATGATATAAAACAGAATAATATAGGTACATTAAATATTGGCGTAACTCCGTATAGAGGTAGTTATTGGCTCCCCATGCTTTTACCGGGATTTTTTATAAAATGGCCTAATGTTACAATAAATATTACAACTGAAACCTCAGCCAGAATGGAGCAAATGGTTATCTCCGGAGAGCTTGACTTTTTTGTAGGCATAAAAAAAGAAAGTGATTCATTATTAGAGGTAATTCCATTGATGAACGACAGGCTATATCTGGCAGTCACCAGAAAACTGCTTGTTGAATATTTTGGAAGGGATGCAGACAATGTTATTTTAGAATGTAAAAATGGTACTACGCTTGATAAATTCAAAAATTTCCCATTTATTTTACTTAAATCAAACTATCGTCTTCATGAAATTGTAAATGTATGCTTTCAAGAGGCTGGGTTTAAACCAAGAAAAATATTAGAGGTTGATTCTATAGAACTTATGCTTTCTTTATTTGATTATGTTCTTGGCGTTTTTTTTCTGACTGAAATAAGAGTGCCAACCTTACAAGAGAGATATCCAGATAATGTTTTTTTACCTGTCCTTTTACGAGATGGTTATGTTTTTAGCCCATTGAATATCATCTATCATAAAAAAAGTTTTTTATCAAAGTATGCACATGACTTTATCTCCCGGACAACAGCATTGTTTGGGGCTTCCCAATCTATTTCACAATAAATCGTTGGCCTGCTTTCTGATTGAGCAATACTCATAATTTCAGGAATACCTTTGCCATAGTTATCGGTCCCCCCTCAGTATCCCCAAATATAACTTGATGCAGATTGAAGTTGATTGACTTCAGGACACCAAAAAGCTTGCTTGTGACCTGCTCCCCGTTGATTAACACACCCTGATGTTAGTAATGTCTTCATAAGCCACATGAGGACATCCCCATGAAGAAGCGTTTTTCCGACGAACAGATCATCAGTATTCTTCGCGAAGCGGAAGGCGGGGTTTCTGCCCGTGAGCTCTGCCGTAAGCACGCCATTTCCGATGCCACTTTCTACACCTTGCGCAAGAAGTTTGGTGGCATGGAAGTTCCTGAGGTGAAGCGGCTTAAATCTCCTGAAGAGGATAACGCCCGCCTCAAGAAGCTGCTTGCCGAAGCCATGCTGGATAAGGAGGCACTTCAGGTGGCTCTGGGTCGAAAGTACTGACGACAGGCCAGAAGCTGGGAGGCCGTTGAGTTTATGTGTGATGCGACCGGTCTGTCGCAACGTCGTGCCTGCAGGCTTACAGGTTTGTCCCTGTCGACCTGCCGCTATGAGGCTCAGCGTCCTGCGGCTGATGCGCATTTATCTGTGCGCATCACTGAGCTGGCAATGGAGCGCAGGCGTTTTGGCTACCGACGCATCTGGCAGTTACTGCGCCGTGAAGGCTTTCAGGTTAATCACAAGCGCGTGTACCGCCTTTATCATCTGAGCGGGCTGAGCGTAAAACGCAGACGACGTCGTAAAGGGCTGGCAACAGAACGTCTGCCGCTGCTCCGCCCGGCGGCGTTCAACCTGACCTGGTCGATGGATTTCGTTATGGACGCGCTGGCCACCGGTCGCAGGATCAAGTGCCTGACCTGTGTGGACGACTTCACGAAGGAGTGACTGACAATTACCATCGCATTCGGGATTTCAGGCGTTCAGGTCACGCGTATTCTGGACAGCATTGTACTGTTTAGAGGTTATCCGGCGTCGATAAGAACTGACTTGGGGCAGGAGCTCACTTACCGCGCACTGGATCAATGGCCGATGAGCATGGTGTTGAGTTACGCTTAATCCAGCCCGGCAAACAAACACAGAACGGATCTATTGAGAGCTTTAACGGACGATTTCGCGATGAATGACTGAATGAGCACGGGTTCAGCGATATTCTTCATGCCCGGAAAATCATTAATGACTGGCGGCAGGACTATAACGAGTCCAGACCTCATTCATCGCTGAATTATCAGACGCCATCTGAATTTGCAGCAGGCTGGCGAAACGGGAAACTTGAAGAAAACCCACCGACATTACTAACTGAAGGTTGTATCTAATACTGGGGGCTGGTCAAAAATGCAGTTGATTGCTTAAGTAGCAAACGATAATCTTAAGTTTTTCTTAACTAAGGATTAAGCATGAGTACATGGACACAGGCCTATGAAAGCAGAGAGGATCTGAAATCATATGGGGATAATGGTTTAGCCTTATTTGCATTAGCACTGCATTTTCGAATCGATGACATTGATGGAGTTGCTGCAGAGTCTATCACTGACGGGCATGATGATAAAAAATGCGATCTTGTTTATATAAATGAAGAAGAAGAATTTGCCGTTCTCGCCCAATGCTACTTTTCAGGAAAAGATAGGCAAGAAGCTCCGGCAAATAAAGCCAGCGACCTCAATATCGCTTTAGCATGGCTTCTGCAAAGAGATTTAAGGGAGGTTCCTGAAAGAATAAATTCCTCAGCAAAACAGATTAGAGATTTAATAAGGCAGTCTAAAGTAAAAACTTTATATGTTTGGTATGTCCATAATTTGCCAGTTTCTAAAAATGTGAGTCAGGAGTTAGTAACGGTTCAGCAAACAGCAGATACTATTTTGAAGCATGACTTCAGTCATTCAAAAGTTCAGGTGCATGCGGTTGAAGTTGGTGCGGAAAAAATTACTGAGTGGTACAGTGAATCCCTATCTCCAATCTTAGTTGATGAAACTTTTAACATAAAAGTAAGTGATGGCGGTTATGAAATAAATGGAGGAGAGTGGTCTTCTTTTTGCACTACGATTCAAGGTAAGGATTTAGCGAGGGCATATAAAAAGCATAAGTTGAATATTTTCTCTGCAAATGTGAGAGATTATCTTGGATCAAGATCTACTGATTCCAATATTAATAATGGTATTAAAACTAGCGCAGAAAATTCAGCATCTGATTTTTGGGTTTTTAACAATGGAGTTACAATACTAGTACATGACTATAACTATATTGAAAAAAAACGCAACCTTGAGGTCAGAGGTATGTCTATCGTTAATGGCGCTCAAACAACAGGTGCTCTTGGATCTCTTGCTCGTTTACCAACAGAAGATGTTCGAGTTCAGGCCAGATTTATAAAAGTAAGAGATGGAGATGCTGATTTAATTCAAAATATTATTCAATATAATAACAGCCAGAATAAAGTTGAAGCATCTGATTTTAGAAGCACAGATAAAATACAAAAGCGCTTGAAGGTTGAGTTTTCTTCTATTCCAGATGCTGAGTATGAAGGCGGTCGCAGAGGCAGTGCCGAAAGTGTCATACGTAGGAAGCCAAATCTCTTACCATCATACACAGTTGGACAGGCTCTAATGAGTTTTCATGGAGAACCGACTATAGCATATAACCAAAGATCTGCTATTTGGACAAATGATTCCTATTACTCAAGAATATTTAATGACAGCACAAAAGCATCTCATATTGTTTGTGCATTTTCATTAATGAAATGTATAGTCAATAAAAAAATTCATTTAGGGAAAAAAGAAGTATTATCCAAAAACGATGCAGCTCAGTTAGAATATTTGAGATACAGGGGAGCGATCCCGTTGCTATGTTCTGCTATAACTGAATGTCTAGAGAGTTTTCTGGGGCGGCCCATACCTGACCTATTTAGAATTTCATTTGGAAATAATGAGTCGCCATCCAGTGCTGAGGTGATTTGGGAACCAATAGTAGATATTTGCTTGGCTTTAAGTAATCAACTTTTGCCAGCATTAATTGATGGCGGTTTAAAAAGCCCAACTAAAGTTAGGGAGTGTACTTCTAACTTCTCACAACTAATTGCTGCTACTGCACAGATGAATCGTCCAGTATATGAATTGTTTGAGAATAAGGTTAAACCAGCCTTCTAACTGTAAAAAAGCCTCATATGAGGCTTTTTTGTTAACTACAAGTAATAATGAGTATATGTGATAATCATAGCTTATTTCGTAAATCCGGCTTTATTTGTTAGCCCCACCAATCCATCATTTCTATTCTTTTATTTAAATATGTTGAACGATTGTATGCTCTACGAACTTCATTTTTATCGATATGTGCAAGTGCTGCTTCAATAACGTCAGGATTAAAACTCGCTTCATTTAGCGCTGTACTTGCTATAAAGCGCAGCCCATGAGCGACAAGTTTTCCGCCGTATCCAATGCGCTTCAGTGCGGCATTAGCAGTCTGGCTATTCATTGCTACTTTTGGATTATTGCGGCTGGGGAATACATGTTCACGATGAGCACTGATAGGCTTCATCACCTCCAAAATCTCAACTGCCTGAGATGATAGAGGAACAATGTGTTCACGTTTAGCCTTCATCCTCTCGGCAGGAATCGTCCAAAGTTTTGCATTGAGATCGATCTCTGCCCATTGAGCACCAGAAGCTTCAGAAGGGCGCGCAAGCGTCAAAAGCTGCCATTCAATCAGGCAGCGAGTGGGGACGGATAGATTCAACATCATTAGCGAACGCATAAGCTTCGGCAATTCTTCCGGTCGCAACGTTGGCACATTTTGCTTCTTAGGCTTTTCAAACGCCATTCCCACGCCCGAGGCAAGGTTAGCATCAATCAGTCCAGTATTGACCGCGTAAATCATAATCTCATTGATACGCTGTACTAAGCGACGAACGGTTTCAAGAGCACCACGGGCCTTAATGGGTTCTAACGCCTCAACCAGTTTACGTGCTTTGATTTCCTGCACAGGGATCTCACTAATGGCAGGGAAAACATCTTTCTCAAGAGAACGCCAGATATCTTTAGCGTAATCCGGTGTAATGCTGGCCTGCTTTAAAGCTAGCCAGTTAGCGGCCACGGTCGAGAAAATACTATCTAAAGCAATTTGCTGCTGTTCTGTGACCTGTTCGGCCTGAGTTTGTGGGTCAGTCAATGCCACTAGCTAACAACGAGAGGTATTCAGCGCGTAGGCGTCGGGCATCAGCCAGCGACAGAGCAGGGAAGGCACCGAGGCCCATCATGGTACGCCGTTTTGTCGCTGGCCTTTGATAGCGGAAACGCCAAAGCTTCTTTCCGGTAGTTTTCACAACCATAAAAAGTCCGTCTCCATCATGTAGCGTCAAATCTTTATCAATGGCTTTGGAGCGAATAACTTCTGTGTTTGTGAGTGGGCGCGTAGTCCTTGCCATGAGGGGCTTTCCTGCCTGAATTGGTATACGTTATTGGCATACATCTTCACGTATACCAATAATCACTGGATTTCCCGGATTTGCTCGGTCGATTACAAACACAAAAAAGCCCGCAAGGCTTTCACCTTGCGGGCTTTCAGGACTTCAGCGGACAATTCTGGTATCGCCGCGAAAGAATTTTGGTGGAGCTGGCGGGAGTTGAACCCGCGTCCGAAATTACTACATAGTATTTTTATTTTACCAAAAACAATGATTTGCAATTTAAATCATGGTGTTAGTGTTATCTTGTTTTTATCGGTTTTAAAGGTTTTTAATGTTCTGCCGCCAAAGTGTCGCCATTACTTCTTGTCTTTAATAACGTCATACTCTAGCAAGTTGTCCACACATTTTTCGAGTTTGTAGAAGTCGGTTAGAGGGTAGAGGTGTACAATGCTGTCGTCAAAATTTTTGAGCCCTGAAAGACGTTCAGTTCTTCTTAAAAATCTGGATGCTGACTTTACTCTATCTCTTTCATCTGGCTCGCATGAGTAATCAAGTGTTTTAAGAACTTGCCATGATACGGGAGGGGTGAGCTTAAACATTCTAATCAATTTGGGACAAAAATCCTTTGAAATAGTTTGTTGATATGTAACTTTTGGAGGAAGTACAACATTGATAGACTTGTCCCCATTATTTGTTTTAATCATTTTTGTAGATCTGTAAGCGATGCCCACAATGTTTGATTTTCCCCGGCGACTAATCCATTGCATCAATAAATTAGGAATAATGTACTCTTGAGTAAAGGACGTGCTGTTGTTCTTTTTCCTAAAGTTACAAGCATAAATCAAAGGCATCAAGCAAATATATGACATTTTTGTAAGGTAAGTCATTTCATCGTCATTAACAATGTCATAAAAACGTGAGTAAAGTATTTCAGAAGTGAAATCCAAAATTTTAGATTCCTCTTCATCAGATGAGTATGAAGAAATATATAACTTATCAAAATCTGGTTTATCCATTTCCAGCCAGCAGACATACAAAGAAGAACCAAGATATAAGCATGGCAAGCCCGCGACAGAGTATCTTTGCGCATTAACTAAATGCCGCATGGAAAATGGGATGTGAAACATCTCTTTTCTATCTTTTATTGAAGTGTCAGATTTCCTTACCCGAAAGAGAGGCTTGGATTCGTTGCATATCTTATTTAGTGGCGTAGATATATTATGGATATAGCGATATGTTGCGGAGTCAGAAAATGTCGTGTCAAAACTATCATATGCGGATTTAATATCGCCAGATAAAAAATATGTTAAGGAGTCGACGAGGCCAAAATAAATTTCGGTTATTTTTTCTAATCGCCTGTTAATTCTTTTGGATAACTCGGTGTCATTATCATCAATATAGTCATTTAAGAGGTTGAAATAAACTTCGCATTTTTCTTTAAGGTCGCTAATAATGTCGGATTCAACCGTAAATGGTAAATTTAAACTTTCTTCATTGACTATGATTGAAAAAATTTCATTTAAACCGTCCGATAGGCTCTCACGTTCCATATCTCACCCTTAAGAATAATTTAATGCGTATAATGGATTCTTTGTCACCGCATCCTCAAGATGGTCTGGCGCAAAGTGGGAATAGATCATTGTCATTTTTATATCAACGTGACCGAGGATGTCGCGCAAAACCAAGATGTTTCCACCATTCATCATAAAATGGCTGGCAAAGGTATGTCTCAGAACGTGAGTACATTGCCCCTCTGGAAGCGTGAGCCCGGCTCGTTTTGTTGCTCGTTCAAAGGCTTTACGGCATGGCGAAAATAAACGGCCTCTTGTTTTGGGTATCTCGTCATACAAATCCTCTGAGATAGGTACGGTCCTGTTTCGCTTTCCTTTGGTTTTTGTATAAGTAATTCGGTATTTAGTTACCTGATGCCCCTGCAGATTCTCGGCTTCACTCCATCGCGCACCGGTGGCAAGGCAGATTTTTGCTATCAATAAAAGGTTCGGGCTAAGAGAATCAGCGCAGGCATCTAGCAACCGCTTAATCTCAATAGGGGCTAGAAAGGCCAATTCACCCTCAGCAATACGAAAACGGGGAAGTCCTGCCAATGGATTTGGGGCTGACCAGTGGCCGAGTTTTTTGAGCGTTCCAAAAACTGCAGAAAGATTGCTTTGTTCTAAATTTACAGTACGAGGTTTAACCGCTGGCAAAAAACCACCTGATTCATTTCTGACCTCTCCCTTTAAGCGGGCTTCGCGATATTTAGTAAAGTCACCGGCAGTAAGTTCGGAGGCTATAGGATCCCCAAGGGCGTTACATATGATATTTAACTTAGCCTGCATCCTTTTTGGGTCTGCCAATGTTTGCCCGTAGAGCGAATGCCACTGTTGAATCAGCTCTGATAAATTCCTCCTGTCATCCTTCTCACCCAACCAGGGTTTTTTGTTAACTTCATCCATTGTGAAGTTTTCGAATGCTATAGCCTCGCCTTTCGTCGCAAATTGCTTACGCACACGCTTACCATTACGCCCACTTGGGTAGCACTCGCACAACCATTTTCCGTTAGGCTGCTTTCTAATAGTCATATGTTATAGGCTCTTGATAACTTTGACTGCGCGACCAATGACTTCAACATCATCAACTGAGCACTCAAATGATGCTTCTTCATGGTTAACCACAATCCTGTTACCAGGGATGCGTGAAATTTTGACGAAGCTTTTCACACCATCGATATCTACCAGCCAAAAGCCATTGCTGATCTGTTTTACGGAGATATCAACAATAAAACTATCAGTAGGTGTTTTTACGAACAAAGAATTTGAAGACTCACCCTCTAACAATCTGCTATCCAGAAGCATTTCATCATTTGACTGCAGTTCACCATTCTTTAACTCCGCATGTTTGATGCTGGGAGCTACGATTTTAGAAAGTGGTCTTACTGTGACTGCAGTTTCCTTTTTGTGATTTTTTTCTTCACTGTCATTCGTATACATTTCACCCTGACCAGTAGCTAGCCATAAAAGCGAAACTCCAGTTTCAAGAGCACATTGGATAACCCATTCAGCGGGGAAGCTATCCCTTAAGTATCTGTTTGCCATAGTGCTTTTTGATACGGATAGGTGCTCACACAACTGTTGTCGGGAGCTAAAATTGTAGGCCTTGATAAGTCTATTTATCGCATCACGCCCGCCACTATCGTTACCAGCCTTGATTAAACTCATAATCAAACCCCTTGACGCATATAAAAAGTGATCTTAATATCCACTCAAGTTTTGAAAAACAAACTTAAACCATATAAAACGAGATGAAACGAAACTAAACTAAGAGATACTGCACTATGAGCACTGAGATTTCAATTCGTGTACCAAAAGTGATAGCTACTCCGGCTGAGTTCGCTGAATGGGAGGGGTACTCCCGCGGATCGGTTTATCAGATGATTCATAACGGTAAACTGGCTAACTACATTGAAAAGAAAGATAAAAATAAAAGTCGCGTATCCATTCTTTACCTCAAATACAAAAAGGACCAGGCGATCAAAAACATGGACAAGTCTGCATTCAATTACAACGTTGTAGTTGGTTGTTAAGTTCGATTATGTGAACTTTAGAGGGATTAATCATGTTTGATTTTCGTGTGTCCACACATAACCACTTTGACGAGGCCTGCCGACGGTTTGCCCTGTCTCACAACATTAAAGAACTGGCACAGGCTGCAGGAATGAACGCACAGACCCTGCGTAATAAGCTGAACCCTGAGCAGGCGCACGAGTTGACCGTTAAAGAAATGATTTTACTCAATGACCTGACCGAGGACCCGACCTTAATGGACGGGGCGCTGGCACAGCAGCATTGTTTACCTTGTGTACCGATAAACGAGTACGCCGAAGAAAAGCTGTCAGCCTATGTGTTGAAGGCAACGGCAGAAGTAGGACAGCTGGCAGCCGGTGCAATGAATCAGGATGCGTTGAGCACTTCCTGCCGCCGCAGCCTTTTGCAGAGCGTCAACTCTGGCATTCGCTGTCTGACTCTCGCGGCAATCGCTGTGCAGGCCCGCATTCATTCCAATCCCACTATGGCATCAACCGTAGACGCGATCAGCGGCCTCGGCGCATCCATTGGCCTGAGTTGAGGGACTGATAATGATTTCACTGGCATCATTTCTTAAGCGTCAAAGCCCGTCCGTAGCCTACAGCAACGGCTGGATCATGGGTGAGAACGGCAAGCCATGGCATCCGTGCAACAGCCAAAAGCAACTGCTACAGGGGCTGACCAGCAAGCGCAAACCCGCCGGTTTCATGGCGCGTTTATTCAGGGGGTAACATGCAGCGAGTAACAGGCAACACAACCGCACAGCAAGGCCCGGCATCTTTTGCCAAAACTCATTCAACGGGCAATCGTGCTGATGCTGTTAACAAAATGTCGTTTGATGAGTTTCGGAAAAGCTGGCGGCAGCAGCGTGACAATAACGCAAACCCGTCACTGCGCTATTTCAACCATCAGAATGACGAGTTTAAATTTTGCGTGTTAACCCTGGCTAACCGCGAAAATCCTAAAACATTTTCACAGGAGGAAATCGGAAAGCCTTTTGAATACTTCGAAGAATACCGCCGTGAATTAATCATCATGGCGATGAATAAAATGGCGCGCTGGGGAAATATTCTGCCCCGACAGTTTTCTACCGCAGACTGTTTTTTACCTGAGTAAATAAGACTCAAAAAATTAATGGCGTAAACCCGCCGGGCATTCCTTTGCCCTGAATCTGGAGATTAGAAACATGAGAAATACCGAAACCAGTAATTTTGAAGCCGACGCAGACACGCTAAACGCACTGCTGAGCAAAGCCAGAACAGAACAGCGCAGCGATGATGCGCTGGCCGCGTCAATTCGCATTGCGTCGCTGGTCATCCATGCCCGCAAGCACGAAATGACAGCGCCGGAAATCATTGAGCTGCTGGATAAAGAGTCAGAGCGTTTTGAGCATCAGGCGCGGGAGCTGCACTAATGGCCGATTCAATGGATTTAGTCCAGGCGCGCGTTGAGGAAGAACTGCAGCGCAATCTCGCTAACGCACTTCGCCAGCCCGCCGGGGCTGGTGAGTTCTTTTGCCTAGCCTGCGATGAGGCGATACCAGTTGCCCGTCGCCGCGCCGTGCAGGGCGTTACTCACTGCGTAACCTGTCAGGAAATTATCGAGCTGAAAAGCACCCATTACAAAGGCGGAGCCATATGAAAACAGTGTTTGTTGTTGATAAAAAACCTGTATCCGTTAATTACATCCCTAAAGAGCTAAACGGAACCGTAAATTTAATTTGCGAACGTGAAGTTATTAAGCGTACCCAAAAAGGCTTTCGCCTTCGCGTCAGTTATGCACCTGACAACGGCTCCATGTATTTGGATGAACATTATGAGTTTTTCACAACTTATAGTGATGCTCTGCGTTTCATAGCAAAAGAATGCAACAGCCTAGCTGACGAGCTACAGCGCAAAAAAGAGGCCGCCATAATTTTGCTTTGTCATGCCCACAATGAATTAAAAGCCAGTGGGGGTGCAGTATGAGCACCATTCTGAAATGGGCGGGCAACAAAACCCGCCTCATGCCTGAGCTGCTTAATCATCTGCCTCAGGGACTGCGCCTCGTTGAGCCGTTCGCCGGTTCCTGCGCGGTGATGATGGCAACGGATTACCCGGCTTATTTAGTGGCTGACGTTAATCCCGACCTGATTAATCTTTACCGCCAGATTAAAGACCACACCCGCCCCTTTATTGTGGTGGCGCTGAGTCTTTATTCACAAAACAAAACGGCAGAGGATTATTACCGCGTTCGTGAGGCGTTTAATCATGACCCAGCCCTGCCGCTGCTTGAGCGAGCCGCACATTTCCTTTACCTGAACCGCCACGGCTATCGCGGCCTTTGCCGCTATAACGGCAAGGGTGAGTTTAATATTCCTTACGGAAACTATTCTGAACCCTATTTCCCGCTGGAAGAAATCGAAACGTTCGCAGCCAAAGCCCAGCGGGCAACGTTTATCTGCGCTGATTTCCGCGAAACGCTGAGCATGATACAGACCGGTGATGTGGTTTATTGCGATCCGCCCTATGACGGCACCTTTACCGGCTACCATACCGGTGGGTTTGATACCAATGCACAGTATAACCTTGCCAGCATGTTAACCAGCCTGTCAGAGCGTCACCCGGTCATCGCTTCAAACAGCGATACCGAATTTACACGCAGCCTTTATAACGCCTACGAGCTGACCAGCGTCAGGGCTGCGCGCTCGGTTGGCGTTGCTGCCGGTGATGGCAAAAGCGCGGCTGAAATCATCGTCGTTCGTCGTCCTGCCGCTGTCTGGGTTGGGATTGATATGGCTGCGAAAGAGGCAGCCACATGATGGAGCAGTACGCTTACCCGTGGAATGCGCCACGGGAAGCCATCGCCAGCCCTTATCCCACCTATGAGGAAATGCACAGCCGCAGTCAGATGATTGCGGCTTTAGTGCGTGCGCAGGAGCTGCTTGAGCAACAGCCGACGCTGATCCAGATTGACGTTAAGCGTCGCGTCAACGAGCTGGAAAAATCACAGGGCATTGCCCGCGCCAATGCGTACTTAACGAAAACCTTCGTCGAGCGCACATTGCCGCGTGTTGAATGCGTTAATGAGCAGTACCGGGTTAAGACTATGGACGCCAGCACCTTTAACCTGCTGGCGCAAAACGCTCCGAAAGAGAATGGCGCGGCGCTTGCCGGAGGCCAGCTATGGGAACTGATGAGGCGCTTTAACCGCCTGGCTGATATGTCGCGTGCCGATGTGGATCTGCTGGCCGGTGATATTGCCAGTTTTATCCTGGCCGAGCTGGTGCAGGCACATGCGCAGGCAGCTGATGAGTCAGATTATAAATACACGCACCGCGTCTACATGATGGCGGCGTCCATCACCCGGGAATTTAATCAGACGCCGCCACTGTGGGACAGGGTGACGTCCCGTTTCTTTGATCCCGAAGAAGTCACGCCCGCCGTGCTGCGTATGCAGACTGAAAAATGGTGGACGGGGAGGCTGCGC
Organism: Pantoea sp. Ae19-2; assembly: GCF_059801205.1. Taxonomy (NCBI): domain Bacteria; kingdom Pseudomonadati; phylum Pseudomonadota; class Gammaproteobacteria; order Enterobacterales; family Erwiniaceae; genus Pantoea; species Pantoea sp. Ae19-2. Next base: position 472,317 of record NZ_JBCHWE010000001.1, read on the forward strand.
CGCGTGGCTGCGTCATGGCGGGAACACCTGCAGATTGCCCTGGCTAACGTCAGCAAAAAGCACACCCCCTACGCCAGCAGAATGACGGTTTCAGAATGGCGTGAACAGAAACGCCGCACCCGTGAGTTTTTAAAAGGCATGGAGCTGGAAGACGAGGAAGGCAACCGCATCAGCCTGATTGAGAAATTCGACGGCAGCGTGGCAAATCCGGCAATCCGTCGCTGTGAGCTGATGACCCGCATTCGCGGCTTTGAAAATATCTGTAATGAGCTGGGCTATGTCGGAGAGTTTTACACGCTGACCGCGCCGTCACGCTATCACGCCACAATCAAAACCGGCCATCGCAACCGCAAGTGGAATGGTGCCAGCCCGGCAGATACGCAGCGTTACCTCTGCAGCGTGTGGCAGCGCATCCGCGCAAAGCTGCACCGTGATGACATTCGAATCTTTGGCATTCGCGTTGCCGAACCCCACCACGACGCAACGCCCCACTGGCACATGCTGATGTTTATGCGCCCCGAAGATGCGGATCATGTGCGCCAGACAATCCGTGACTATGCCTTTCAGCAGGACAGCAACGAGCTGACCACGGATAAAGCCCGTAAAGCGCGCTTTCATGCCGAGGCCATAGATCCTGATAAGGGCAGTGCTACGGGCTACGTTGCTAAGTACATTTCAAAGAATATCGACGGCTACGCGCTGGATGGTGAGCTGGACGACGAAAGCGGTAAAGAGCTTAAGGAAACCGCGCCCGCTGTTTCTGCCTGGGCGGCACGCTGGCATATCCGACAGTTTCAGTTTGTCGGTGGTGCGCCGGTTACGGTTTACCGCGAGCTGCGCCGCATGGATGGCACCGAAACCGCCCACGGCCTCAGCGTTGAGTTTGCTGCTGCGCATGACGCGGCCGACGTGGGCGACTGGGCGGCATACGTTAACGCGCAGGGCGGCCCGTTCGTGCGTCGTGATGAGCTGGTCGTTCGTACATGGTACCAGTCGGGTGATGAGCTGAACGAATACGGCGAGGAAACGATACGTATCAAGGGCGTATACGCAACTGAGGTTGGCGCAGACACGCCGATTTTAACCCGTCTGGCACAGTGGAAGATTGTTCCGAAACGTGCCGTTGATTTTGGTTTTGACCTGCAGGGCGCGCCCGCGCCCTCTCGGAGTTCTGTCAATAACTGTACGGGGCGTTTGAGATCTGAGGATTCAAACCCGCCGGAAAGTGTGGAAAAAATTGATTTTGAAGGGATGAGCCGCAAGGAAAGGAGACGAATGTTGGTTAGGATTAAAGTCCATGAGCGAGAAATCACTGTTTTAAGGTCCGGTCTGCGCCACATGGAAAGCCAGGGTGAATGCAATGCGTTAAAGAAACTCACTGATTCTGCAAATTCGGCAGGGCTTAACCTTACGAAAGGGCAATTAAACATGCTAATGCGGGGCGATAGTCTGAGGCTGGATGGCTATATATTCTCAGCCACAAGCAGTGGGGAGCTGAGGCAGCGTAACGATTCAAGTACGGCACGCAAGGTATCTGATTTTTGGCAGCACATGAAGGAGCATCATAAAGTTGATAGCGCTGAAATCAGGCATGACCCGATTGGCCATTATGAAAAAATGCTGAAAGAGGCTGACCCGGCTGCATGGAAATGGATGTTTTCAAATAAAAATAAGAGTTAAGGATAAAGTCATCATTAAAAGCTTAACTTTGCTAAAAAAGCAGGCGGCCGCCCGCTAACTTGTTAGTAGGCTAAAGTGAAACGCAAAAAAAATGAGACTAAAGGTAAAAAAACATTTCACTTTCAGAATATCCTAATATACTGTATTTATGTACAGTTGTTTGCAGGGAGGAAGTGTAATGCATGATTATTGTTTTGATTCTTTAAAGTTGCAACGTATTGATTTGTTTATTAAATTGGTCGCTGCTAGTAATTGCGACGAGGAAGAAAAAAGCATGGCTATCCAGTGGGTGTCCGAACTGACCGACGAATTAATGAAAAAGGTCAGGAGTCACGAATACGCCCGCTCGATTGAAGCTTCAAAGTAAGAAAGGGGGATTGGATGCGCATTGAAATCATGATCGACAAGCATCAAAAGGTCAGCCAGGAAACAATTGAGGCGTTTGAGTCAGAAATCATAAAAAATTTGCAGCCTCAGTATCCAAAAATGGCTATCCGAATCCGCAAAGGCAGTGCAAACGGCGTCGAGCTGTCAGGCTTAAAGCTGGGTGAAGATAAACAAAGCGTGATGGAAATTTTACAGGCCGTTTGGGAAGACGACAGCTGGCAGCACTGATAACCGCGCCAGCGTCAAAAACTGGTTTTTGGCGCTGGCGGGGTTGAACAACGAGCAGTGCGAGGCGTTAGAGAAAATACATAATCAGTTACATACATCAGGCAGGTGTTGTTAACATAGGCCAGAATATTTCTTAGATCATGCCTGTGGGGATTTATGGATAAAGTATTAATTATATTTTCTTTTGCTTGTTTTGTGCTGTTTTTAGTTGGTTTGATTAAACCATCTATTGTAAAAATGAAAGACAGGAAAAGGGCGTCATTAGTTTATTTTGGATTGGGTTTTGTGTCTCTGATTGCAGGCGCTTCTATGCTGCCGGTTACTGATAAAAGAAATGCCGTTGAGAAAACAGAGAGTGTGCAAAAAAGTCAATTTCAATATAATGACTTGAAGTTGTCAGAATATCGTATAAAAGACAAGGATGAGAGACACGCTGTTGTTACAAACTTCATTAATTCAAAATCAATGAACAATAATGAATTAAATAACATGTATGCCTGTCTTAGCGAATACAGTATGACTAAATCTGGTGATTTGCCTCTCGGAACGGTTTTAGACTGGTGCTATAAAGAATTTGAACGCGCACCCTCTGAATTAAGTAAGAAAATTAATTTTGATAATTTTCAGTCAAATATAAGTGCTTGGGATGCTTCATACAGGCCGCTCGAAAAACTGATTAAAGACAGTATGAATGATGAAACGTCATATGAACATGTTTCAACGGCTTACAGTTTCATTCTGAATAATGATCCTCATGCTGTTGTTAAAACCTCTTTTCGTGGGAAGAACGGTTACGGCGCAGTCGTGAAAAATACAGTTACGGCTCGCGTAAATATACAAACGGGTGAAGTGGAAAAAATCACTGACCAAAATTAGGTAAAGGATTTTTTTAGCACCCTCTTTAGGGGGAAAGGTGGTTAGGTATGGGCGGAAAAGACAGCGATTATCGAATTGTCTATCACGGTCAGGTGCTGGAGCATTACAAAGAAGGTGAGTTTATTTTCTTTCAGCGCGCCAAAGAAAGTGGCGGCGGTTACTGGCTGGGGCAGACATTCGACGGTGTTTTTGTATTCACGCTGCCACACCCAACAAAATTTTGGGATGGCTGGGAATACCTGATCAGGTACGCACTCAGGCCGCCGCCGAAAACAAAAGTCATCGAATCCGGTGATAACTTTCCCCTGTTCTGACTATGCGCGCGTGAGTGCATGTCTATGCTGCATGAATCCGCATGATCCCAAAAGGATCGTTTGCTCTCCGGCCCGCCAATACTGGCGGGCTTTTTCGTATAACATGCAGGTGCATGAAAACCACTACATAAAGCGCGCAGGCGTGGCGGGGCTACGAGCGCGCGCCAAGTAGTTGAGCGGCAGATATGTCTTTGTGAACAGTCAAGTCTTGTAGGTTTTTTCAAATGGTTTTCATCATTGATGATTGGAATGATCTTTGTTGTGTAATCTCAAGGCGCTACGTTTGGCAGCTACTTTTTTTGTTAAAATGCCTCTTGCAAGTGATGCCAAGTTGATAAAAAAATTTACCTTTTTAGATGCAATAGCTGTGAAGTAGGTTTAAACTCCGTACGAAGACGGAGGTACAAAAATGACCACATATCGCATGCCTAATCTGACTGCAGCTGAGATCCGTAAAATCGGTAATCAAGCCGTGGCTGATGTTGTAAGCAAGAAAATTACAACTTCTTCCAAAGCAGAAACGCTTGTGACACCCAAAACAAGTCGTTTAACGAGAAATGTTGCTCAGGGCAATATGATTGTTTCTAAGCCTATCAATAAAAATTCTCTTACCCAAAAGGCTATTGAAGGAACAACTATTTCCCCGGCGCAAGGCCGTGGCTATTTTAATGAAGCTTTCAATAAAGCTCGTAAAGGCTAAAAATTAAAGCAATTTAACGCCCCTTAGATGGGGCGTTTTGATTTCTGGTGAGCAATGACGCAAGTTAAGAAATGGGTCTTTACTGAGCTGGTTGAAGATTCTAACGATCCAACGCAGCTAATAGCTTATGCTATGTATAAAGCAGATAAAGATGATCACGCTATTCAATGCAGAACAAAGCAGAATTTGTCTGAGGATGAGATATCAATCGAACTTATTCGCTTTCACGATTCGATAGTTCATTCTGATAGAAAACTCGAAGAATATCGTGAAAAAGCTCACAGGATGATTGATCAGCTTATTGTAGGCGTAAATGAAGGTGTCGGTTTTAGATTTGAAGAATTAATTCGGGACTTAAATAAAATACATGAAAAAGAGATCGCTGCTCTTAAAATAACACATGAAAAAGAATGTAAGCGTATTTGGAAGGATTGGACAGTTAAAGCTGAGAGATTCACAGCACATCTTACCAAAGAGCCTTGGTATATATCTTGGCCGAAAGCTTTTTTAAAGTGGGTTTTTTCAGGTATTCCGGGTTTACTAGCAACTGCTTTTACTACTGCTGTGATAATTGCAGTGGTTGCTATATTTTCAGATAATGGTATAGAGGCCAGTAGGAAAGCTTTACACATAACCATTGATACCCTCATTAAGGACTACCATGGTGTGGATTTACCTTTGAATGAATCGAATCCAAAGTTAACTAAGCCCCCATGATGAGGGGCTTTATTTATACACATGCTGAAAATAGTCTTTCAAGGATGGATTTTTAGTTATTAGCCACTTTTTGAAATATCAGAGAAAGCAAAATCTAAGGTGTAAGGTTCAAAACGCATCACTTCTTCGCCTATCCACTCGTTTAATTCCTCGAGCCTTTTTTGTAGAGGCATCAGTTCATTGCGAACAAATACCCTACTAGCCTTTTCGATATCACCAAACCCCCCTGTATTGTTTGGAATGATTCCCATCAGCTGCGGTGGCACCCGATGCACGGCCAGCATGTCATCCCGCGACACGTTTTTGATATTCAAAAACTCATCTTTGGCCGCCACCTCTGACAGCGGGATGATCTGAATACCGTCTTTTTTGCCGGTCGGTGAATACATAAACAGATTGCGGAAGTTGCCAGGGCCTTTAGCGCTTTTCATTGCCTTGCGCATGGCGTCAACATCTTCCTGATTCTGCGCCGGGTCTGTCACGTACATGATGAAACCGGCGTGACTGCCGTTCAGGTAATACTTTCGGCGAAACAGCGTGGCGGACTCGTTCAGCAGCACGGACGGGATGGCCGACAGGTAACCGGGCAGGCCGTAAACTTCCTGATTAAAGTCCGGCTCCATCAGGTGAAATACGCTGCCTGCCGTAAATTCATAGGGCTGCGTGTTGAGTCCGTACTGCACAAACCAGTAAGCGTCCAAATCCGTGCCGCGTCGCGTGTATTTTGCCAGTGACGGCTCAAGGCTTAAGGTATTGCCGAGGCGTGACGTGCGTCGCTCCAGGTAGGCATTACCAAATACCAGATAATCCTGAGCAAACCGGGTGAAAGCCTGCTGACTTAACAGCGGATGCGGGACAAAGGTACTCGCCAGAATGTTACATTTCACGCTGAGCGCCGAGCTGTGGTGCACAGCCGCGCGGAACGTGCGCGCCAGCCCTTCAAAACTTACGGGCGGCTCATACCAACGGTCATTGATAACGCATTCCACGTAGTCCAGTATTTCGCGGCGATCCAGCACCGGGATCGGGTCGCCAAAGGTAAACGCCTCTGCAGCCGGTGCGCCCGTCATGTTGTCCTGTCGCGGCACGGGCTGCGTGCGTGCGCGGTTTCTGCGTTTGCTCATTAAAACATCTCCATAATGTTGCGTTTACCTGCCGCCTCGCCCTGTAGCGGTTCGTTAGCCAGTGCGTGCATGATCGCCCAGGCTAAATCCGCGTGGCTGGCTTCTTCGCTGCGGCTGGCTTCGTAGGTTGGGCGGTTGCCGCTGGCCGTGGTGGCGCGGCGGATTGCCATAAATGACTGCGCGATGTCGAGGTGTCCGGCGTCAAACTCCAGGCGCTGATGGCTGATGATGTCGTAAGCCTTGAGCACCAGGGCGTTTTTGACGTTGGGGTTATAAACAAACTCTTTAACCTGGGGGAAAAATGCCTTCACGTTTTCATAGACGCCGAGGCCAACGCCGGTCGAGTCAATGCCGATGTAGGTCACGTTGTACTGTTTTGTCAGCGCCTTAATGGCATCGGCCTGCGCGCGGAAGTCCATTCCGCGCCACTGGTGCCGCTCAAGGATACGGAACTTACCGCCCGACACGGCAGGCGGCGCGATAACCACACAGCCCGCGCTGTCGCCGTTTTGCGTGCCTTTGGCCGGGTCATATCCGATCCACACTTCGTTATAGGCAAAGGGGCGCAGGGCAAAGGCTTCGAAGTCCTTCCACACATCCCAGCTGTCTACCATGCACGACTGCAGCATGGTCAGCGGGAATACCGACGCCAGATCGTCCACAAACTCACACATCAGCAGGTTCTGGTATTCCGGCGGACTGTATTCAAGGCGCAGCTGGTCGAGGTCAAAGAGGTTACAGCCACCGCTTACGGCATCCTCAATCGTGACAATCTGGCGATACTGGCCGTCGTCGCAGTACCGGCCCCGTGAAAGGTTGCCGTGCGTCAGATCGATGTCAACGCGCTCCGCTTTGGCGCGCCCACGATTGAACAGGGCGCCAGACCAGAACGGATAGGCGCTGTGCGTAAGGCTGGACGGCGTGGAAAAATAGGTCTGTCGCCATTTTTTATGCAGCGCCATGCCCGACGCCACTTTGCGCAGTTCCTGAAATCTCGGTATCCAGAAATATTCATCCAGGTAAAGGTTGCCGTGATAACTCTGCGCGGTGCGGGCGTTAGTACCGAGGAAATACAGACATGCGCCGTTAGCCAGCGTCATCGGGTCGCCTTTCAGGTCAACGTCAGCCTCGCGTGCAAACTCAATAATGTACTGTTTGAAAACGTGCGCCTGCGCCTTACTGGCGGATAAAAATATCTGGTTGCGCCCGGTGGTCAGCGCATCGATCAGCGCCTCGCGGGCAAAATAGAAGGTCGCACCAATCTGGCGCGACTTGAGAACGTTCCTGATGCGGTGCTTGTTTCCGGCTTCCCACCAGTTGCGCTGATAGCCGAACATCGAGGCGTGAAAAATTTCCTGTAACTTTTCGATCTGCTCGTCGCTGAAAACGTTCTTTTCCGGTGGCGTGCGCGGCCCTTTGTTGCGGTTTGCCACTTTAGGATTGAGATCGGCCTCATTGCCGCCGTTGTTGAATTTGCCAATGCGCGCCTGCTGCACAGCCTGACGGCTTAACAGGTCAATTTCCTTGTAATCCTTCCCTTCTTTGTCCTCTTTCATGACCAACTGTGTGTAGCGCGCGGCAGTGGTGAGCTGCATCTGGTCAAGCGGGCCATAGTCGCCCCACCTGTCGCGTTTTTTCCAGCTGTGAACGGTTGCGGGTTTCTCTCCCAGCATTTCAGCAATGCGGGCGATGCGGTATCCCTGAAAGAACAGAAGCAAAGCCTGTCTGCGGGGATCGAGGTCTGCGGGGGCGATTGTCGTTGTCATGGCCCCAAAATACGGCCCGCCCGTTTCCTTTTCCGCCGCCCGTGATTGTGTGAATTACGGTACAACGCCGCCGCGTTGTTTCAGTACCCCTCTCGCCGCAAACATAGGGACTCACAGAGTTTTTCAAACCGGAGCCTGGCACATGACAGTAGCTGCAAAGCGTTTCCGAATCGGGGTGGAAGGTGCCACTACCGACGGGCGCGAAATTTCCCGCGAATGGCTGGTACAGATGGCCGACGCCTATAACCCGTCGGTTTACACCGCCACGATTAATCTGGAGCACTTAAAGTCATACGCACCAGACAGCACCTTTAACCGCTACGGCACGGTGAGTGCACTGGTCGCGGAAGAAATCAAAGACGGCCCGCTGGCCGGAAAAATGGCCCTGTATGCCGACATCCTGCCGACGGGTTCACTTGTCGAGCTGGTTAAAAAAGGTCAGAAACTTTTTACCTCAATGGAGGTGAATACCAAGTTTGCCGACACCGGCAAGGCGTATCTGGTCGGCCTGGCCGCAACCGACGATCCGGCAAGCCTCGGCACTGAAATGCTGCAGTTCAGCGCAAGCGCTGCCAAAAACCCCCTGACAAACCGCAAGCAGCACCCGGACAACCTCTTTACCGCCGCCGCTGAGACCGTGATCGAGCTGGAAGACGTGCCGGAGGCAAAGCCCGCTCTGTTTAAGCGTATTCAACAAATGTTCAGCAGGCAGCAGCAGACCGACGACGCGCGTTTCAGTGATGTTCATCAGGCCGTCGAGCTGATTGCCAGCGAACAGCAGAGCTACAGTGCAGCCAATGACAAGGCCGTCAGCGAGCAGGCAGAGCGCATTGTTGCTCTGGAATCGCAGTTGCAGGAAACACAGTCCGCGTTTGCCGAACAGCAGACCGAATTTAACGAACTGAAAGCGCAGCTGAGCCAGGAAGACGGCCGCAAAGACTTTCGCCAGCGCGCACCGGGCGGTACTGCACCCGCTGCCACCCTGACCAACTGCTAAAGGAGCAGCAAATCCCATGAAAAAAACTACCCGTTTTGCTTACAACGCCTATTTAACCCAACTGGCGAACATCTACAGCGTGCCGGTTGACGAGCTGTCCACCAAGTTTGCCGTAGAGCCGTCCGTGGCGCAGAAGCTGGAAGACACCATTCAGCAGTCAGCCGCATTCCTGACGCTGATTAACGTTATCGGTGTGCAGGAGCAGTCCGGCCAGCTGCTCGGCCTCGGCGTCGGTAGCTCTATCGCAGGCACAACCGATACCAGCGCCAAAGATCGTGAGCCAACCGATCCGAGTGCGATGACCGAAACCGAATACAAGTGCGAGCAGACCAACTTTGATACGGCCATTACCTACGCGAAGCTGGACCTGTGGGCAAAATTCCAGGATTTCCAGGTACGTATCCGTGACGCCATCGTGAAGCGCCAGGCGCTGGACCGCATCATGATCGGCTTTAACGGCATCAAGCGCGAAAAGACATCCGATCGCGTCAAAAATCCGATGCTGCAGGACGTTAACAAAGGCTGGCTGCAGAAGCTGCGCGAAGATGCGCCTGATAACGTCATGGGCAGCGAAACCAAAGACGGCGTAACCACGGCTAAAACGGTCAAGGTCGGCATCAAAGGCACCTATGCCAACCTTGACGCGCTGGTGATGGATGCCGTTAACGAGCTTATCGATCCCATCTTCCAGGACGATGACGAACTGGTGGTTATCTGTGGCCGCGAGCTGCTGGCCGACAAATATTTCCCGCTGGTCAACAACGGGCAGGACAACGTTAACAAGCTGGCCGCCGATCTGATTATCAGCCAGAAACGCATGGGCGGGCTGCAGGCGGTGCGTGCGCCTTACTTCCCCGCCAATGCGGTGATGATTACCCGTCTCGATAACCTGTCGATTTACTGGCAGGAAGACACCCGCCGCCGCTCGGTCATCGACAATCCGAAGCGTGACCGTATCGAAAACTTCGAGTCGGTCAACGAGGCGTACGTGATCGAAGACTACCGCTGTGCCGCGCTGGTCGAAAATATCGAAATGGGTGACTTCACGGCACCGGCCACCACCGGAACGGGAGAGTAATCCATGAGCCTGAGTCCCGCACGGCAGCACCGTTTGCGTGTTCAGGCTGAACAGGCCGCCCTTGAGGGCGGCAGTGTTCGCCACGCCAGCGGCTACGAGCTGATGCTGCTGCAACTGACCGAAGACCGCCGACGCCTTAAGGGCGTTCAGTCCAATGCCAAAAAAGCGGAAATCAAAGCCGAAGTCCTGCCGAAATATGCCGCCTGGGTCGATGGCATCCTGAGCGCCGACAGCCCGAATCAGGATGACGTGGTGATGTATGTGATGCTGTGGCGCATTGATGCCGGTGATTATGCCGGTGCGCTGACCATTGGCCGCCATGCCCTTAAACACGGCTGGGTAATGCCGCAGGGATTCAGTCGTAACGTGCAGACGCTGCTTGCCGAGGAAATGGCCGACGCCGCCAAAGCCGCCATTCTGGCAGAAACACCGTTTGATGCTGACCTGCTGCTGCAGACGCTGGACGCCGTGAACGGGCAGGACATGCCGGATCAGTCACGCGCGCGCCTGCATAAATCCACTGGCTGGGTACTCACCGAAAACGAGCCTGAGCTGGCGCTGAATCACCTTAAGCAGGCCCTGCAGCTGGATGAAAAGTGCGGGGTGAAAAAAGACATTGAGCAGCTGGAGCGGAAAATCCGCAAAGACAGCTGATAACCGAACGTGCCCACGCGCGGGGCGGCACGGGTGGCGACAGGCAGCGCCGCATCAAAACCCCGTCCACCGCCCACCTATTCAGGAGCAGTAATAATGGATTTTGTATCATCCGAGCAGCCCAAGGTTGCATCAGTGCAGTGGCCCGTTGCGCCGGTGATTATCCCCAATAACTCATTCTGGCCGGACATGGATTTGCAAAAATTCCGTAGTGCGATGCGCGTTGACGGCACCGTGACACCTGACCGGCTTAAACAGGTGGTGCTGACCGCCATTGCAGAAATTAACGCCGAGCTTTACCCGTGGCGTGAGCGGCAGGAAATGAAAGGCTATAACGCACTGGCCGACGTACCCGCCGAGAAGCTGGCAGGGCAGAGCGTGCGCCTGCACCACTATGAAAGCGCCGTCTGGTGCTGGACGCGGGCGGTACTCAACGAGCGTTACAGCGACTTTGACGCCACCGCCTCCGGCGTGAAGCGTGGCGAGGTGCTGGAAGATGCCAGCGCCGAACTGTGGCGGGATGCGCGCTGGGCCATCAGCCGCGTGCAGGATCTGCCGCACTCCGTAATAGAGCTTATTTAATGAAAGTGCGTGCGCAGCAGTATGACACGGTAGACGCACTTTGCTGGCGTCACTACGGGCGCACGCAGGGGCTGTCCGAGCGTGTGTTACAGGCCAATCCGGGGCTGGCGGAATACGGCCCCACCTTACCCCACGGTTTAGAGGTCGAGCTGCCGGACGTTGCGCCCGCAGCCACGGCGCAGACCGTGCAGCTATGGGACTGAATCATGTGGGAAAGAATCAGCACGTTTATTACCTGGTCGATGGCCGTTTTTATGGCATGGCTGGGCGACTTATCGGTTAAAGACGTTTCAACGTGGGCCGGGCTGATTATCGGCATCGGCATGGCGCTGATCAGCTGGTACTACAAGTACAAAACCTACCAGTTACTGGCAAGCGGGCGCATCACACGGGAGGAGTATGAATCTGCAAACCGTTAAACGCTGCGCCGTCGGCGCGGTGCTAGCCATCGCCGCCACACTGCCGGGCTTTCAGCAGCTGCACACCTCGGTTGAGGGGCTGAAACTGATTGCCGATTACGAGGGCTGCCGCCTTAAACCGTACCTGTGCGATGCGGGCTTGTGGACAGACGGGATCGGCAACACACAGGGCGTGGTGCCCGGCAAAAGCATCACCGAGCGGCAGGCCGCCGGGACGTTTATCACCAATGTGTTACGTGTTGAGGCGGCACTGGCACGCTGCGTTGCGGTTTCCATGCCGCAGCAGGTTTATGACGCGCTGGTGTCGCTGGCGTTTAACGTTGGCACCGGCAACGTGTGCGCATCAACCATGGTGAAACTCATTAAGGTCAGCCGGTGGCGCGATGCCTGTTATCAGCTGCCGCGATGGGTGTACGTGAAAGGCGTGTTTAATCAGGGGCTGGATAACCGGCGCGGGCGCGAGCTGTCATGGTGCCTGAAAGGGGCGGCAGCATGATGCGCGCCGTTGTGGTGACCTGCTTTGTGCTGCTGCTGGTGACGGCCGGGCTGCTGTCGTGGCAGCTGCACAGCGCAAACAGGACTATCGGCACGCAGGCGGCAGAGCTGGCCGCTAAGGATAAAAAGCTGAGCCAGAAAAACAGCCAGCTGATGGCGGTCAGCATCCTGGCACAGAGCAGCAACCTTGCACAGACGCAGCTGTATTCGGCGGCTGAGAAAAACAACGCACTGCTGCGCCAGCGGCAGCGCCAGATTGAGGATCTGAAACGTGAAAATGACGCCCTTCGCCGCTGGTCTGATACCCCTCTGCCTGATGCTGCTGTCCGGCTGCGCCAGCGACCGGCCATCACCGGAGGTGAATCTTACCGTCAGTGGCTGTCCCAGAATAACCCGCTGCCAGCTGGGGCCGTCGGCGGCGCGCACTAACGGCGATCTGCTGGCCCTGCTGGACGAAACCGAAACCGCCTGGGCGGCCTGCGCCGACAAGGTGGACACAATAGTAACCTGCCAGGAAAAAGACGATGAACAAGCCGCAGTCCTTACGCGAGGCCCTGAATGACGCCATTCCTTACCTGCAGCAAAACCCTGACAGGTTTCACCTGTTTGTGGACAAAGGGGCATCAGTCGGGACTGTTGCCGCCTCGCTGTCGTGGGAATACCGCTACACGCTTAACGTCATCGTTACGGACTTTACCGGCGATCAAAACCTGCTGATGGCAGCGGTGATGTACTGGCTGCGCACCAACCAGCCCGACGCGCTGCAGAACCCTGACGAGCGTGAGCAGCTTTGCACGTTTGAGGTGGACATTCTCGGCAACGGTGCCTGTGACATCAGCATTAATCTAAAGCTGACAGAACGTGTTATCGCCGAGGAAGTCAACGGCGTGACAGAGGTCAGAGCCGTGCCGGAGCCGGGCAACCCTTTTGAAACGGACGAAGCCTGGACGGTGAGCCGTGGATAATCTGCACGAGGTTGACGCCTGGCTGGATGCGCTGCTGGCAAAGCTGGAACCGGCAGAGCGAAAAAAGATGCTGCGCGAGGTGGCGCGCGACGTGCGGCGGATTCAGCAGGGCAACATGACGGCACAGCGTGCGCCAGACGGCAGCGCGTGGGAACCGCGACGCGTATCGGCCAGGACAAAGCCGGGGCGCATTAAGCGCAAGATGTTTGTGAAGCTGAAAACCTCAAAGTACTTGAAAACAAGAGCAACCGGCGACACTGCAGAGGTAGCTTTTGTGCCTGCCGTGCAGCGTCTGGCGCGTGTACACCATTTTGGCCTGCGTGACCGAGTAGGTAGGCGCGGCATTATGGCAAGGTATGCCGAGCGTCCTTTGCTCGGATTTGAAAAAGAAATAGATAAGATAGTGAACAATATCCTTTTTCGCTGGGTGAATGAAATTAGAAGTTGATAAATATTAAATCAATAGCTTTTTTTTACACAGTACTACGAGTTCACAATATATTTTATGTAGTTCACCACTTAACTCATTTGCTTTTTTAACGTTGTTAATGGTCCCATCCGACCAATCCCAATCATGCGCTCTTTCGTCATCTGTCGGGATGCTTAATAAAGGTGTGGCGCGAATGTAACCTGCTGCTAAGGCCAGCAGTTTAATGAAAGTATCAGCTTTATCATGAAACTCCTTGAATTTACTCTGAATTTCTGAATCATGAAAGTGCTGATCTGGCCTACCCCATTGATAGGTGAATTTTTCAATATCATCAAGTTGGTGTTTATGAAATGGAAACCCGAAATCCTGCTCCTTAAGGAAAGCGATTGATGGGGAGTTAGGAGGTAATATGGATTTGAAGCTTTCATATAATTTTAAATCTGCATTGAGTTTTCTGTCGTTGATTTCCTTTTGGTGATTAATTATATTTTTATTTCGTGCTGTTCTAATGCTTTCATTATATATTTCCCTATAAATTTGGAGTGCTTTTATTATTAAGTGATAAGTCAGGCCAGAGATAATTAATGTTATTGCTGAGCCAGTGCTAGGTGTAAAGTCTCCAATGTCAATAATTTTAACATGGCTATTGGTTTTGTTGTTATAAAAGTCAATTGTTAAGTTTAGAAACATAATGTATATAGGTGCAGGCATTAGTAAGATTGCAGTGCCTACGTAAATAAGGAGCCAAGTGACTTTATTGCTAAATTCTGGGAATGCTTTATTTATAAGTTTCTCAAGCAAAATTTTTGCGGTTGATTTCAATTTTTTTTCCTTAAGGATGCCGTTACAGTGATTTCAAGGAGAACAATAATACGTGAATAGATGCGATTTCAATACAGTATTATGTTTATAATCAAAAGATTTCACCGAAATTTTGTGTGTTTTTACAAATCCTGTCATCGACTAAGAATGTACCCGTAGCCAATCCGGTAAATTGAATCTCCCGGATAAAAGCGGGCAAGCTTGAAACAGAGCACATTAACTGACTTACCCTCGCAACGATATCAAGCGCACATTTTTGCTGTCCATACTTATCGAGCAGGAATTTTCACTCAATTAGCTCTGTTGTTTTTCAGTGCATCAATTGCGGCAAGTAATATTTTTTCTTGAGGTAGGTTGGGGGTTTTTTCAAAGGTTATGTTATGTTTTCGCAAGTTATCTAAAATAGAATTAAACTCTTCATTATTACCTTTACTTAGAACAAAGGCTATTTTTTGATTCTCAAAGTCTGTCCCTAGTTGCATATAATATTTCGTAAAAACCAAAATTGCTTTCATGACGAAACCTATGAATATCATAAGTGACAAACTGAGAAGTACAGAGGCTATGGAGTCTGCTATTTTAGCTGAGGTAGTGTCTCCCAACCATATACGGTCTCCTAGCTGAATGCTGTTTTCATCAAGAGTGCCACTAGGGGGGGTTCTTTCACTTTGACTGTTTTTAAATCCTGCCATTGAGCGTGTAGCGAATCTTAAATACTCTTCAAGCTGGTTTTTTTCTTTTGCTCCGCTACTCATTATGCCGTTGATGAATTTGGTTAAGGGAGCATCCTCGTTATTCTTTGTATAAAAGATACCTAAGAAAACAAGTGTGAGAGCAATTATTAGGACGTATATTAACGTGATTATTGTTATTCTTGCACTCTTGGCTCTTTTGTTAAGGATGTCGAGGATTTCATCATAATCGCTAGGTTTAATGCTTTCGCTTAATTTCATTTTCATCTTCCAACATTAAAAAATTCAATAATTTCTGAGGGTTTGTTACCCAATTATTGTGTCATTCGCCTTACAAAATCAATAGATTCTTTATTAGTTCATGACGTGAGAAGTTTAATGCCATGAACTTACATCTAACTGAAATCATGCGCCTCATCACCAACCTGATCCGCACCGGCACCGTGTCCGAAGTCGATCCGGTTAACTGGCTGTGCCGGGTGAAAACGGGCGACCTCGAAACCAACTGGATTAACTGGCTCACCCTGCGCGCTGGTAACACGCGCACATGGTGGCAACCCACCGTCGGCGAACAGGTCATTTTGCTGAGCATGGGGGGCAACCTTGAAACCGCCTTTGCGCTGCCCGCGATTTATTCCGATACATTCCCGCCGCCGGATTATTCAGAGAGCGGCAGCACCACGCAGTTTAGCGACGGTGGTTTTTTTCAGTACGAACCAGCAACCGGCCAGCTGCTGATAAAGAACATCAAAAGCCTGCGCATTGAAGCGGCGGACGGCATTCAGCTGCTTACCGAGACTTTCGGCGTTGAGGCCAGTAAAACAACCCTCAACAGCGACGCGGCCATAAACGGCGCACTGACGCAGGGCGGCGGTGATATGAGTTCTAACGGCGTCGTGGTGCATACGCATCAACACGGCGGCGTTAAGTCCGGCACTGACACATCAGGAGGCCCGGCGTGATGTATCTCGGCATGAACCGCGACACCGGCAAAGCGATTACCGATATCGATCACATTCGCCAGAGCGTCAGCGATATCCTGCTGACCCCGGAGGGCAGCCGCCTGGCGCGCCGCGAATACGGCTCAATGCTTTCCGCGCTCATCGACCAGCCGCAGAACGGCGTCACCCGTATGCAGGTCATGGCGGCAGCCTACACCGCACTGAGCCGCTGGGAGCCGCGCATCCGGCTGATTTCAGTGAATTTCATAACGGCTTATGACGGTTCAATGGCCGTTGAGATAAACGCACAGCGTGCCGACGGCTCGCCGCTGGCAATGACCATCCCAACGGGGGTAAACCGTGGCAGTAATTGACTTATCGCAGCTTCCCGCGCCGGAAGTCATTGAGGTGCCGGACTTTGAAGCGCTGCTGGCCGAACGTAAAGAAAACCTGATAGCGCTGTATCCGGCTGAAGAACAGGCCGCCATGCGCAGCGTGCTGGCGCTGGAGTCCGATCCGCTGGTCAAGTGCCTGCAGGAAAACGTCTACCGCGAAATTCTGTTACGCCAGCGCATTAACGAGGCCGCGCAGGCGGTCATGGTGGCCTATGCGCTCGGCACCGATCTGGACCAGCTGGCGGCCAACAACAACGTTAAGCGCCTGACCATCACCCCGGCCAACCCTGACGCCGTGCCGCCGGTTGCCGCAGTCATGGAGTCTGACGACGATTTACGCCTGCGCGTGCCGGGGGCGTTTGAGGGGCTGAGCGTGGCCGGGCCGACGGCGGCGTATGAGTCTTACGCCAAAAGTGCCGACGGGCGCGTGTCTGACGTCTCGGCAACGAGTCCCGCCCCGGCACAAGTGCTGATAACCGTGCTGAGCCGTGAAAACAGCGGCGCAGCAACGGACGATTTACTGAATGCAGTGAACATCGCCTTAAATGCCGAAACCGTGCGCCCGGTGGCGGACCGCGTGACGGTGCAGGCCGCAACGATATTCGATTATCAGGTAAAAGCCACGCTGCACCTGTTTGACGGCGTGGCCGCCGCCCCGTGTCTGGAGGCCGCACAGGCCGCAATGGCCGCTTACCTGACCGACCAGAAAAAGCTGGGCCGCAGTGTGCGGCGCGAGTCTTACGGGGCGGTGCTGCGCGTTGCGGGCGTGGACTGGGTGGAAATCACCGAACCGGCGCAGGACATCATTCTGGACCGCACGCAGGCGGGCAACTGCACGGCGGTGGCCGTCAGCGTTGCCAGCGATAACGGGGGTAAATGATGAGTCAGAGCCTGTTACCGCCCGCATCCTCGGCGCTTGAGCGCAGGCTGGCCGAGGCGTGCAGCGGCATCAGCGGGCTGGACGTGCCGCTGCGCGACCTGTGGAACCCTGCCGCCTGTCCGGTGTGGTTTCTGCCTTATCTCGCCTGGTCATTCTCGGTTGACCGCTGGGATGAAGCCTGGGCGGAAAGCGTCAAGCGGCGCGTGGTGATGGATGCGTTTTACATCCATCAGCATAAGGGCACCATCAGCGCCGTGCGCCGCGTGGTGGAGCCGTTCGGCTTCCTGATCCGCGTGCTGGAGTGGTGGAAAACCGGCGAAGCGCCCGGCACGTTTCGCCTGGATATCGGCGTGCAGGATAAGGGCATCACCGGGGAAACCTATCTGGAGCTTGAGCGGCTTATCAGCGACGCCAAACCCTGCAGCCGTCATCTGCTGGGCATGTCGATAAACCTGCAGGTCACGGGCGAAACCCGCATTGCGGCGGGCAGCTACGACGGCGACGCCATGACCGTTTACCCCTACATTCCCGAAAACATTTCCGTCAGCGGCGGGCTTTACAGCGGCGCGGCGGTTAACGTTACTGACATGATGGAAATCAGACCATGAGCCAGAAATATTACGCCATAGTGACCAACCTCGGCGCGGCGAAGATTGCCAACGCCGCCGCGCTCGGCACAAAACTGAACATTACGCAGATGGCCGTGGGCGACGGGGGCGGCACGCTGCCGACGCCCGACGCCAGCCAGACAAAGCTTGCTGGCGAGAAGCGCCGCGCGGCCATCAACACGCTGAGCGTCGATCCGGCCAACGTCAGCCAGGTGATTGCGGAGCAGGTTATCCCCGAAACCGAGGGCGGTTTCTGGATCAGGGAAATGGGGCTGTTTGATGCAGACGGCACGCTGATTGCGGTCTGCAACACGCCGGAAACCTACAAGCCCGCCCTGCAGGAGGGCAGCGGGCGCACGCAGACTGTGCGCATGATCCTGATTGTGAACAGCACCGACGCCATTACGCTGAAAATCGACCCGTCGGTGGTGCTGGCGACACGTCAGTATGTGGATGAGGCTGAACTGGAGGTCAGACAGTACGCCGATGAGCAGCTGGTGACGGCAAAGAAATACAGCGATGCCGGGCTGAAAAGTCACACAGAAGCCACCGACCCGCACAGCCAGTACCTGAAAACGGCCAGCGCGCTGAAAGAAATTGTTGACGCCGGGCTGGTCAGTGATGTGCTGAAAAACCTGAGCCTGGATAAATTTATCGCGCTGGCACAGGGCGCGTTACCGCTCAAGGGCGGGACGCTCACCGGCGATCTGAATCTGGACTACGACAATCCATTTACCGGCATTCACCTGAAAAACAAGCGCACGGCCAGCGGTTCGGGAACCGGCATTGATTTTTCATTCGGTGGCGCGATTATGGCCTCGATCATCTGTGGCATAACCGGCAGCGGCGCAAACTATTTTGATTTTGCGCTGTCGCCATCAGGTTCCATAGCCGACCGGCGCGTTAATGCGCTGACGTTTAACGCCGAACAGCGGCGCCTGTTTCTGCAGAACGGCTGGGAGTTGTCCGGTTACACAAAGGGCAGCGACTTTTCGCAGGTGATGAACGATTCGGGCTGGGTGCGCTTTCCGAACGGCACAATCATTCAGTGGTTCTGGGGCAATACCGACGGCAACGGATGGGGGACGGTTAACTGGCCGCTGGGCTGGCCGGTTCGCTGCCACGGCTGCGTCAGCGTCAATATTGCCGGTGATGCCCCCGCGTCTGCCGTGGCAGGCGTCAAGCGTCTGAGTGACAGGGATTTCCAGGTGACGCTGCGCGAGAGCACCGGAGCAACGGTATCAAAGCCATTTTTCTGTATCGGCATCGGGGTGTGACATGAACGAAGGTATTTATTACAGCGCATCAGAAAACACGTTCTTTTTTGAATCACTGCGCGAAAGCTACATTGCGGGAAATTACTGGCCTGATGACCTCAAGCCGGTGGATTACGCAAGCTATCAGACGTTTGCACTGGAAAAACCGGCTGAGGGCAAAATCAGGGCCGCAGATAAAAACGGCCTGCCGCAGTGGGCTGACATGCCGCTGCCAACCGCTGCACAATACCGCCAGATGGCGGATAACGAGAAAGCGCAGCTGATGGTAGCGGCGCAGCAGGCGATCAGCGTCGGGCAGACCAAGCTGTTAATGGGCCGCACACTCACCGATAACGAGCGCGCCAGGCTCAACATCTGGATGGATTATATTGATGCGCTGACCGCCACCGATACCGGCACCGCGCCGGACATCCGCTGGCCGGAAAAGCCCGCATCCTAGTCAGAGGCCCGTTTCGGGCCTTTTTCCTTTGTGTCATTCGCCAGACAATGGCCGCAGGGTGCGCCTGCGCCTCATCCCTTACACCATAGCGGAACCCCTTAACCGGAGATCCGTTACATGGCACAGGACTTTCATCACGGCGTGCGCGTTATTGAAGTTAACGAAGGCACCCGAACCATTACCACCGTCAGCACGGCCATCATCGGGATGGTCTGCACCGGCGACGACGCCGACGCGGCAACGTTCCCGCTGAACCGTCCCGTATTACTCACCGACATTCTTACCGCCAGCGGCAAGGCGGGCACAACCGGCACGCTTGCCGCATCACTCGACGCCATCGCCGACCAGGCGAAACCGCTGGTTGTGGTGGTGCGCGTTAAACAGGGCGAAACCGAGGCGGAAACCTCAGCCAACATCATCGGCGGCGTGACCGATGACGGGATGCGCACCGGCATGCAGGCCCTGCTGGCCGCGCAGACCGTTTGCGGCGTAAAA
The DNA here is from genome assembly GCF_059801205.1 of Pantoea sp. Ae19-2. Taxonomy (NCBI): domain Bacteria; kingdom Pseudomonadati; phylum Pseudomonadota; class Gammaproteobacteria; order Enterobacterales; family Erwiniaceae; genus Pantoea; species Pantoea sp. Ae19-2. The sequence continues at coordinate 492,278 of NZ_JBCHWE010000001.1, forward strand.
CCGCGCATCCTCGGCGTGCCGGGGCATGACACCAAAGCAGTCGCAACCGCGCTGCTGAGCGTGGCGCAGAGCCTGAAAGCCTTTGCGTATATTGCGGCATACGGCTGCAAAACCGTGTCCGAGGTCATTGCCTACCGCGCCAATTTCAGCCAGCGCGAAGGGATGCTCATCTGGCCTGACTTCATCAGCTTTGACACCGTGCTGAAAGCCGATGCGACGGCGTATGCCACCGCCCGCGCGCTCGGCCTGCGCGCCAAAATTGACGAAACGACCGGCTGGCACAAGTCCCTGTCCAATGTCGGCGTGAACGGCGTCACCGGCATTTCTAAAGACGTGTCGTGGGACTTGCAGGATCCGGCAACCGATGCGGGCCTGCTGAACCAGAACGACGTCACCACGCTGATCCGTAAAGACGGCTTCCGCTTCTGGGGTTCGCGCTGCCTGAGTGATGACCCGCTCTTTCAGTTCGAAACCTACACCCGCACGGCGCAGGTGCTGGCCGACACGATGGCCGAGGCGCAGATGTGGGCCGTTGACGGGCCGCTCAATCCGTCGCTTGCCCGCGACATTATCGAAGGCATTAACGCGAAGCTGCGCAGCCTGGTGAATCAGGGCTATCTCATCGGCGCAAGTTGCTGGCTGGATGAGTCGGTCAACACCAAGGAAACGCTCAAGGCCGGACAGCTGTTTATCGACTACGACTACACGCCGGTGCCGCCGCTGGAAAACCTGATGCTGCGCCAGCGCATTACTGACCAGTACCTGGTCAACTTCGCCGCCAGCGTTAAAGCATAAGGAGCTGAACACATGGCCTTACCCCGTAAGTTAAAACACCTGAACCTGTTCAACGCAGGCAACAACTGGCAGGGGCTGGTTGAGTCCCTGACGCTGCCAAAGCTGACGCGCAAGTTTGAGAAGTATCGCGGCGGCGGCATGGCCGGTGCCGTGGATATTGACATGGGCCTGGACGATGGCGCGCTGGACACGGAATTTACCGTCGGCGGCACTGAGGCGCTGCTGTTTAAGCAACTGGGCGCGGAAACCGTGGACGCGGTGCAGCTGCGCTTTACCGGCTCAATCCAGCGTGACGACACCGGCGAGGTGCAGGCGGTGGAGCTGGTCACGCGCGGGCGCTACAAGGAGCTGGATTCCGGCGAGTGGAAAACCGGCGACGCCAACACGACGAAGGTTTCCGCGACCAACAGCTACGCCAAGCTGACCATTAACGGCGAAGTGCTGTTTGAGGTGGATCTGGTCAACATGGTTCACATCGTGGACGGCAAGGACATGATGGAGGCGCACCGCAGCGCGCTGGGCCTGTAATCACGGCGGCAGGCGCTGGCCTGCTGCTTTTATCAATTTTATATAGTGAATTAAGAACATGAGCGACATCAAAAACGAAAAAACCGTCACCCTGGACACCCCAATCAAGCGCGGCAAAACCGAAATCACAGAGGTGGTACTGCGCAAGCCGCAGTCCGGTGCGCTGCGCGGCGTGCGCCTGCAGGCGTTAATGGAAATGGACGTCAACGCGGTAATGGCGGTGCTGCCGCGCGTGTCAACGCCTGCGCTGACGGCACAGGAAATCAACGAAATGGACCCCGCCGATCTGGTGGCACTGTCGGTGGAGGTGCTGTCTTTTTTGTTAACGAGGTCGGCGCTTTCGACTATCCCGCAGAGCTGACCGTAGACGATCTGGTGGCAGACATCGCCACCGTGTTTCACTGGCCGCCGCCGGTCATGTTCGCGGAGTCGCTGGCGGACGTGCTGATGTGGCGGCACAAAGCGATCCTGCGTAACGGAGCCGGTGACGATGAGTGACAGAGACCTGCGCCTGCAGGTGGTACTTAAGGCGGTGGACAAAATCACCCGCCCTTTCCGCAGTGCGCGCGACGGCTCCAGGGAGCTGTCCGCCGCCCTCAAAGCCAGCAAAGACAGCCTGAAAAGCCTGAACGATCAGGCCGGACGCATTGACGGCTTTCGCAAAACGCGCCAGCAGCTTGCCATCACTGAGCGCAATCTTGCCTCGGCCCGGCAGGAGGCCGCCGCGCTGGCGACACAGTTTGCCGCCACCAACCGCCCCACGGCGCAGCAGTCCCGCTTACTTGAGCAGGCAAAAAACCGTGTTAATGACCTGCAGCAGAGTTACAACGGCCTGCTGCGCTCGGTACAGCAGCAGCGCGGCGCGCTGACCGCCGCCGGTATCGACACCAAACAGCTGAGCGCGGCACAGCGCCGACTGAAAACCGACGCCAGCGCAGCGAGTGACGCCATTGAGCGCCAGCAGCGTGAGCTTAAAAAGCTGGGCGAGCGCCAGGCAAAAATGCGCGCCGTGCGTGAGCGCTACGGCAAAACGCTGGAGGCCCGCGACAGGGTGGCCGGGGCAGGGGCGACAGCCACGGCGGCAGGGATGGCTATGGGCGTGCCGTTTGCGGCAGCGATCAAAGCCTCGGCAGATATGGAAGACGCCATGAAGGGCGTGGCAAAGCAGGTCAACGGGCTGCGCGATGACAAAGGCAACCGCACCGCGCAGTTTTACGACATGCAGGCCGCCATCAAGGCCGCCAGTGAGCAACTGCCGATGGAGCACGGCGCGGTTGATTATGCCGCGCTGGTTGAAGGCGGCGCACGGATGGGCGTCACCAACCAGAATGATTCTTACGCCGACCAGAAGCGCGATTTACTGGCCTTTGCCACCACGGCGGCCAAGGCGTCAACGGCGTTTGAGCTGCCCGCCGACCAGCTGGCCGAGGGGCTGGGTAAAATCAGCCAGCTGTACAGGATACCGACCCGCAACATTGAGCAGCTGGGCGATGCGCTGAACTATCTGGATGATAACGCCATGTCGAAAGGGGCGGACATTATCGACGTGCTGCAGCGCATGGGCGGCAACGCCGACCGGCTGGACTTTCGCAAGGCGGCGGCGCTGGGTTCAACCTTCCTTTCGCTGGGTGCCACCTCTGAGATTGCGGCGAGTTCGGCCAACGCGATGGTGCGCGAACTGTCGATTGCCACCATGCAGGGCAAGCGCTTTCAGGAAGGGATGACGCTGCTTAAGCTGGACCCCAAAAAGATTGAAAAGCAGATGACCACGGACGCGATGGGAACCATCATCAGCGTGCTGGAGAAGGTCAAAAAGCTGCCGGAAAACAGACGCCTGTCTGCCCTGACGATGATATTCGGCAAAGAGTTCGGCAAGGATGCGGCGAAACTTGCCAACAACCTGCCGGAGCTGCGCCGACAGCTTGCCCTGACGCAGGGCGATGCGGCGAAGGGTTCGATGCAAAAAGAGTCTGACATCAACAAAGATTCCCTTTCCGCACAGTGGATGCTGACCAGGACCGGCGTAGCCAACACCATGAGTGGCCTGGGCGACACGCTGCGCCAGCCGCTCATGGACATCATGGGGCTGATTAAAAAGGTCACTAACAGCGCGGCGCAGTGGATAGAGAGAAACAAGGCGCTGGCTGGCGCGCTGGTGAAAGTAGGCGCGGCGGTGTCTGCCATCGTCATCGGGCTGGGAACGTTAGCCATCGGCTTTGCGGCGATTGTCGGGCCGATGGCGGTCATCAGGCTGAGCATGGCAACGCTGGGCTTTAAGGGCGCGAGCGCATTCGGAATGATAAGCAAGGCGTTGCGCATTGTCGGCAGCAGTGTTATCTGGCTGGGCCGCCTGATGTTTGCCAACCCGATTCTGGCCGTTATTGGCCTTATCGCTATGGGCGCAATTTACATCTGGCGTAACTGGGACACCCTCGGTCCGATGTTTGCGGCACTCTGGCAGCGGGTGACAGATAACACATCGGCGGCATGGGAGGCCATCAAAGGCAAAATAGCCGGTGCGTGGGAGTGGGTTAAATCCCTGTTCGCGGATGGCGCACTGCAGGGCGTCATCAGCAGAGGCTGGGACGCGATACGTGACGGCATCGCCGGGGCATGGCAAAGCATCAAGACGGCCGTGTCGCAGAAATGGGATGAACTGGTTAACTCGGCCAGCACGCTGCCGGAGCGGTTTAAAGAAGCGGGCAGCAACATGATAAGTGCACTCCTTGACGGCATCACGGCCAAATGGGAGGCGCTTAAGGCCAGGCTGTCATCCATGACGGATTTGCTGCCGGGATTCATGAAGCCCTCAGCGGATAAGGGCGGCGCGACACCGGTCAACCCGTTAAGCCCGGCATCCCCGACGGGCTTTGCCGGACTCTATGACAACGGCGGCTACATTCCCGCCGGTCAGTATGGCATCGCAGGCGAGAACGGGCCGGAGCTGGTCAACGGTCCGGCGCGCATTACCAGCCGTCGCCGCACTGCCGCACTGGCCGCCTCAGCTGCGCTGGCGCTGGGTATGGCCGCCGCACCTGCAGCAGCCCGCCAGCTGCACCCGATGAGCCTGCCCGCGCAGGCATACCCGAGTAAAGCGCAGCGCGCACAGACAGTGCAGCCGGTTGCCGCGCCACAAATCAACGCGTCATTCACCATCGTACAGCAGCCAGGGCAGAGCCAGCAGGATCTGGTTGATGAGGTGATGCGCAGGCTCAAAGCTGAACAGCGGCAGGCTGAGGCTCGCGCGCGCAGTTCTTATCGTGATCAGGGGGGATTTGAGGAATGATGATGACGCTGGGGCTGTTCGTTTTCATGCTGGAAACGGTGCCTTATCAGGAGCTGCAGTTACAACGCAGCTGGCGGTTTCCGTCCAACAACCGCGTGGGCTTTCGCCCGTCGCTGCAGTTTGCCGGGCCGGACACGGACACGCTGACGCTTTCCGGCGTGCTGCTGCCGGAGCTGACCGGCGGCAGATTATCGCTTTACGCGCTGGAGCAAATCGCGGAGCTGGGGCGCGCGTGGCCACTCATTGAGGGCAGCGGCACCATTTACGGCATGTTTGTGATTGAGAGCCTGAGCCAGACAAAGGCCGAGTTTTTCAGTAACGGCGCGTGCAGGCGTATTGAGTTCACACTCACGCTGAAGCGTGCAGACGAGTCGCTGGGCGAGATGTTCGGCAGCCTGAGCGGCCAGCTGGATGCCATGAAAAGCGCAGCGGCAGGGGTGGCCGGTAAAGTCACAGCAGCAGTGGGAGGGCTTTTCTGATGATGCAGGCAGAAAGCTGGTTAAAAGGGGCGGCCAGCGCCCCGGCGTTTCGGCTGACGATGGAGAGCGAGGACGTCACGCAGACCATACAGAAGCGGCTCATCAGCCTCACGCTGACCGATAACCGGGGCTTTGAGGCTGACCAGCTTGATATTGAGCTGGACGACGCGGACGGCCTGCTGCAGTTGCCGCGCCGTGGCGTGGTGCTAAAGCTGGCGCTTGGCTGGGAGGGTGAGCCGCTTATCAGCAAGGGCAGTTACACGGTTGATGAGATTGAGCACAGCGGCACACCTGACCGGCTGACGCTTCGCGCCCGCAGCGCCGACTTTCGCCAGACACTGAACACTAAACGCGAAAAGTCATGGCACAAAACCACGGCAGGCGAAATTGCGAAAGCCATTGCGGAAAAGCACAAGCTGGATTTAGCGCTGGGCGCCGACGTTGAGAAAATGGCAATCGACCATATCGACCAGACCAACGAATCAGACGCCAGCTTTCTGATGCGCGTTGCCCGCCAGTGCGGTGCGCTGGCCTGCGTCAAGGACGGCAAACTGCTGTTTATCCGGCAGGGGCAGGGAAAAAACGCCAGCGGCAAGCCGCTGCCGGTCATCACCATTCAGCGCCGTGACGGCGACAGTCACCGCTTTACCCTGGCTGACCGTGACGCCTACACCGGCGTTATTGCCAGCTGGCTACATACGCGCGAGCCCGCGAAAAAGCCGGAAACAAAGGTAAAGCGACGCCGCAAAACCACGGCGAAGAAAAAAGAGCCGGAAGCGAAACAGGGGGATTATCTCGTCGGCACCGATGAAAACGTGCTGGTGCTGAGCCGCACTTATGCCAACCGGTCAAACGCAGAGCGGGCAGCCAAAATGCAGTGGGAACGGCTGCAGCGCGGTGTTGCGACCTTCTCGATCCAGCTGGCACGCGGGCGTGCTGAGCTTTACACCGAAATGCCGGTAAAGGTGACGGGGTTTAAAAAGCAGATTGATGACGGCGAATGGATCATTACCACGCTGACGCACAGCCTGAGTGCCGACAGTGGTTACACGACCAGCATCGAGCTGGAAGTGAAAATAGATAGTCTCGAAATGTCATAATTGGTTCTCAATATTGATATTTTGTGTATGATTGTTTCAATTTCAAACATTACATTGAGGCTCTTAGCAATGATGAATTGTCCCAAATGCGGTTACGCCGCCCATACGAGAAGCAGCTATCAAGTTACGGATAAGACTAAAGAGCGGTATTGCCAATGCCAAAACATCAATTGTGGTAGCACTTTTGTCACGCATGAAACGATAGTTAGATACATTGTAACGCCAGGTGAGATCGTCATGGCGGATCCGCATCCAAATGCAGGCGGTCAAGGACACATGAGTTTCTGAGGGGGGTATAACTCACTGCTAAAAATCTTTGAAATTACCAGCCAAAGCCTCAATAAAACTGCCTGAGCCTTACGCAATCCTAAAGGTAAATCTGTAAGGCCAGCAGCCCACCTAAAAGCAAACCAACTTATCACCAAGCCATTGATCGTAGTTGAAAGCCCAACCACAAAACGCCGCCACGAGATTGCCGCCATTTTTGTGTGCCGCCATTTTGCCGCCAAAGGCAAAAAAAAAGGGTTACGATTTAACGTAACCCTTTGTTTTATTTGGTGGAGCTGGCGGGAGTTGAACCCGCGTCCGAAATTACTACACCGTCGGCACTACATGCTTAGTACAGTCTTTACATTCGCCGGTCAGCTGCGGACAGACACGCCACTAACAGACTAGCCTGATTCAGTTTAACGCTTCAACCCCAGGCAAGGCATCCACGCGATCTCTTTTGGGTTTGACCTCTCTTGATCCCCGTCCTAAGAGCGGAGGCTAGGGAGAGAGGGCTCTAAGCAGGTTATTAAGCTGCTAGTGCGTAGTTTTCGTCGTTTGCGACTATTTTTTTGCGGCTTTTTACGAGGCCAACCGCCCCTCGGCATGCTCCTAAGGCTTCACAATCCCGTCGAATCCAGAATCAGCCCCAGAACTTCAAATACTAGCAAAAAAGCGTATCGAAATCCAGTGTTTAACGATTGGCGTTCTTCATGATACGCGCTTTATCCATTTGCCATTCGCGATCTTTGATGTCATTGCGCTTGTCGTGCTCTTTCTTACCGCGAGCAACGCCAATCTTTAGCTTACACCAGGCGTTTTTCCAGTAGAGCGACAGCGCCACAACGGTATAGCCTTCGCGGTTCACACGGCCGTAAAGTGAGTCCAGCTCACGCTGCTTCAACAGCAGTTTACGGCTGCGGGTAGGATCGCAGACCACATGCGATGAAGCCACCGCAAGTGGTTGAAAAGTGGAACCGAACAGATAAGCTTCACCATCACGCAGCAGAATGTAGCTGTCACTGATGTTGGCTTTACCTGCACGGAGTGATTTAACTTCCCATCCCTGTAGCGACAGGCCGGCTTCGAACTCTTCTTCAATGAAGTATTCGTGGCGGGCGCGCTTGTTCATGGCAATGGTGGCAGAACCGGGTTTGTGTGCTTTTTTCTTTGTCATAATGCCGCGTATTTTACATCACTTGGTCGGTTATCGCATCCCCAGTCCAGCGGGGCAGCAGGAAACAGGGTATTCTAGCACACCATGGCAATGAGGAATTTTTGTTTAATCGCTGAAAATGCTATTATTTAGCGGTTTTGTGACGAACAGGAACCATTATGGCTCAGATTAGTCGTTCGGCGCTTGTCCCCTTTAGCGCCGGACAAATGTACCAACTTGTAAATGATGTGGATGCGTACCCGCAATTCCTGCCGGGCTGCACCGGAAGCCGCGTACTGGATGCCTCAGAGAATCAAATGACGGCTTCAGTCGATGTGTCGAAAGCGGGCATCAGCAAAACATTTACCACCCGAAATACGCTGACCGACAACCAGAGCATTCATATGCAACTGGTCGATGGGCCGTTCCGTAAGCTCACCGGCGGCTGGCGCTTTGTCGATCTCGGGGATGATGCTTGTAAGGTCGAGCTGAGCCTGGAGTTTGAGTTCACCAACATGCTGGTCGAAATGGCATTTGGTCGAATCTTCAAAGAGCTGGCCAACAGCATGGTGCAGGCCTTTACCCAGCGCGCCAAAGAGGTTTACAGTGCCTGATATCTCTGTCGAGGTGGTGTACGCCCTGCCTGAAAAACAGTATCAGCATTACGTAAAACTGGAAGAGGGCAGCACGGTTGAGCAGGCTATCCGCAAATCAGGCTTGCTGGAACTGCGGCCTGAAATCGATCTCGCCAGCAACAAGGTGGGGATTTACAGCCATCCGGTAAAACTGAGCGATACCGTGCAGGAAGGCGACCGGGTTGAGATCTATCGCCCGCTGATTGCCGACCCGAAAGAGCTTCGTCGTCAACGAGCAGAGCGCGCGGCAAGCAGTAAAAAATAATCTCTCGGTTCGATTTCCGAGCATGAAAAAGGCGCTGATTAGCGCCTTTTTTACGTTCTGTCTTTTACGTTCGCTCTTTCTGCGTTCGATGATGCTAAGTCGCTTGTCGGTAACGACCCTGGCGTCCTGGATTAATTATCCTGTGAAGAAGACAGCGCGGGCTTGTTATCGATGTTGGTCAGTACGCCGCTACGGTCAAAGGTCAGGGTCAGCGTTTGCTGTTTCACCTTCTCGTGGCCTGGCTCCTCACGGAAGACGTAGTACCAGACATTGCTGCCAAAGGGATCTTTCATCATTGGCGTACCCAGCGTATAGGCAACCTGCTGCTGAGTCATACCGGTGTGAATCTTGGCAACATCGTTAGCAACCAGATAGTTGCCCTGATTGATATCGGGGCGATAAACAACGCGCTCTAAAGTGGAACATCCGGCGGTCATCATTAACATTACCACTGCCGCGGCAGTCAGCGTTTTACAGCGCATCTATACATTCCTTTTCCGGGGCGAAACGCCTTTTACAGGCTGTTCTTCTGCCATCAAATTCTGAACTCTGCCTGCGGCAGGCTTTATTATTCAGGCGACATTAGCTGTCGATGATAATAAACCTTTTCGCTATTGGAAACCTCTACAGAGCATGCATATGACCACGCTGTGGTAAAAAAGTGCATATCAGGCCGCTAAAAGTTCTTTCGCGTTAGCCAGTGTGTTGCGGGTGACCTCGCTGCCGCCCAGTAACCTCGCCAGTTCCTGCAGGCGTGCGCGCTTATCCAGAGGCTGCATATGCGTTTCTGTCATTTCGCCATCGGTTTCCTTGCTGACAAAGAAATGCTGATGCCCACAGCCCGCAACCTGCGGCAGGTGGGTTACGCACATCACCTGGGTAGATTCGCCCAACTGACGCAACATTTTACCCACTACCGCAGCCGTCGGACCGCTAATCCCCACGTCAACTTCGTCGAAAATCATCGCCGGCGTTTCCATTTTCTTCGCGGTGATAACCTGAATCGCCAGCGCGATACGCGACAGCTCACCACCCGAGGCGACTTTCCCCAGCGGCTGCAACGGCTGTCCGGGGTTGGTTGTTACCTGAAAATCAATGCGGCTGGCGCCGTCGGCGGTCAGTTGCTCCGGGTTAAAAATCAGCTCAATGGCAAAGCGGCCGTGCGGCATCGAAAGCAGATGCATGCTTTGGGTAATCAGCTGCTGTAGCTCGTTGGCATAACGGGTGCGTTGCGCATGCAGTTGCTCCGCGCACGCCAGGGCAGCCTTGTAGTGTTCGGTTACCAACGTCTGCAGGCTTTCCTGATCGCTTTCCTGCTGTGACAGCAGTTCCGCTTCATCGAGTAGTTGCTGGTGCACGGCGGGCAGGCCCTCTGGTGCCACATGGTGCTTGCGGGCCAGGGCGATTTGCCGGGAAATGCGCTGTTCCAGCTCATAGAGGCGGTTCGGATCCAGATCCAGACTGTCGCAGTAGTGACGCAGTTCGTCACTGGCTTCGCTCAGCTGAATGGCGGCTTCTTCCAGCAGGTTATAAACGCCGCTGACCTTGTCATCCATCGCAGTGAGTTCAGAGAGCATCTGACGCGCGCTGTACAGCATGCTGTTCAGATTGGTGTCATCACTGTCGGCTAACAGCTGCAGCGCCTGCTGGCTGGTCGACAGCAACTGGCCGCTGTTGGCCAGGCGTTTGTACTCTTCGTCAATCTGCTCAAATTCCCCCGCTACCGGCGCAAACTCGTTCAGCTCTTTAAGCTGGTACTGCAACAGCTCACGGCGGGATTCCCGCTCCTGCGCCTGTTGCTGATGCTGCGCCAGCGTACGGCAGCTCTGGTGCCATGTCTGATAGGATGCCCGCATCTGAACGAGCAGGTCGTCATGACCGGCGTAGGCATCCAGCAGGTGCTTTTGATGATCGGGTTTGAGCAGCAGCTGATGGGCATGCTGGCCGTGGATTTGGATCAGCAACTGGCCCAGATCGCGTAACTGCGAGAGAGGAACGGCCGTACCATTGATAAAGCCGCGTGAACGACCATCGGCGCTGATGACGCGGCGCAACAGGCACTCGTTGCCGTCGTCGAGATGATTATCGCTCAGCCAGCGCTGGGCAGAAGGCGACGCTTTAATTTGAAAGCGCGCACACAGGTCAGCACGGCTGGCCCCCTGACGCACCATGTCCGCATCGGCGCGACCGCCGAGGCACAACCCAAGCGCATCGATAGCAATAGACTTACCTGCACCGGTCTCACCGGTGATGGCGGTCATACCGCGTTGGAAATCAATGTCGAGCTCACGAACGATAGCGAAATTGCTGATGGTCAGTTGTGCCAGCATAGCGTCACCTGTATGAATAAACACATATGGTTTTTCATACAGTATAAACTGGTTTTTTATCCAGTAAAGAGGGCGCGCTCATTTTCAGAACAATTTTTTTGACCAGCCCAGTTTTGAACTCAGCGTATTGAAATAACTGTAATTTTTAGGATGGATAAGGTTGAGATGATTTTCGCTACGGCGAATCAGCACATCTTCTCCTTCCTGGATAGGCAGCGCAATCTGGCTGTCACAGCTGATCTCAAGGTCGTTACGCCGTGCCGAGAAACGCAGCCGAATCGTACTGCTGCTGTTGATCACCAGCGGGCGCGCCGACAAGGTGTGCGGGAACATGGGCACAATGGTAATGGCGTCGAGCGACGGTGTTAAAATCGGGCCGCCCGCTGAAAGCGAATAGGCGGTGGAACCGGTAGGCGTGGAAATAATCAGGCCATCGGAACGCTGCGAGAAGGCAAAGACTTCGTCGATGTACACTTCAAACTCAATCATGTGCGCGACTTTGCCCGGATGCAGCACCACTTCATTGATGGCGCTGCCAATACGCGGGGAGCAATCCGTCTTGCAGACCTGTGCTTCCAGCAGAAAGCGGCTTTCGACAAAATAGTTGCCGTTCAGCACTTCATCGAGCTGGTGATGGGCGTTATCGGGGTCAAGATCGGTTAAAAACCCTAAATTACCGCGGTTAATGCCAATCACTTTTATGTCATAACGCGCCAGTACTCTGGCGGCACCTAACATATTGCCGTCGCCGCCCACCACGACGGCCAGATCGGCCTGTTGGCCAATCTCAGCCAGCGTACCGGTCTGAACATTCCCCAGCGACAGTTCCTGTGCAATCTGCTGTTCAACGATAACGGGATAGCCTTTGGCAGTCAGCCAGCGACACAGCATCTCATGTGTGGTGAGCGCGGTAGGATGGCGTGGATGGCCCACAATACCAATGCAGTTAAAGTGTTTGTTCATCGAGTGGGTGTTCCTCATAAGCCAAATCGGCACGATGATGTGACGTGTTCCCTTGAATCCGTCAAACCAATCCCCATAATAAGCCAACCAGCGACGTGAATGTGCAAAACGCGGAGAAATTCATGAGTAGTAAAGAACAGAACACCCCAAACGAGCAAGTCTCAGACGAAATTCAACAGGATCAACACCAACCTCAGGACGCGGAGACAGCAGTAGAGGTGGATCCGCGTGATGAGCGCATCGCTCAGCTTGAAGCTGAGTTAGCCCAGTTGCAGACGGGCGTGCGTGATGCGCAGCTGCGTGCGCAGGCAGAAATTGAAAACGTTCGCCGCCGCACCGAGATGGATATTGAAAAAGCGCACAAGTTTGCGCTGGAGAAGTTTGCCAATGAGCTGCTTCCGGTGATCGATAGCCTGGAACGTGCACTGGAACTGGCCAACAAAGAAGACGAGAAGTCTGCCTCTATGGTTGAAGGCATTGAGCTTACGCTGAAATCCCTGCTGGGCGCGGTGCGTAAATTCGGTGTTGAAGTGGTCGGCGAAACCGGTGTGCCCTTTAATCCTGAAGTGCACCAGGCGATGTCGATGATGGAGTCTGAGGATGTCGAGCCTAACCACGTCATGATGGTCATGCAACGCGGTTATACGCTTAACGGCCGCCTGCTGCGTCCGGCCATGGTTGCCGTGGCGAAAGCGAAAGCCTGATTACTGTCTTACCCTGCAAACGGCCGCGCACTGACGCGGCCGTTTGTGTTTATGGCGTTTACTCAGGTAATACCGGCGTCCAGTTAATCGGCGTTTTACCGGCATCGCGTAGCAGCGCATTGGTTTGGGAAAAATGCTGGCAGCCAAAGAAGCCACGATGCGCGGAAAGCGGGGAAGGGTGCGGCGCCTGCAGCACGTGATGGCGCTGGCGATCGATAATGCTGCCTTTCTTCTGGGCGTGCGAGCCCCACAGCAGAAAGATCACGCCTTCACGCTGTTCGTTGATAGCTTTAATCACCGTATCGGTAAAGGTTTCCCATCCCAGTCGGGCGTGAGAGTGCGCTTTACCGGCTTCAACGGTCAGTACGGTGTTCAGTAACATCACGCCCTGTTCCGCCCAGCTTGCCAGATAACCATGGCTGGGCCGCTCAAACCCCGGAATGTCCTGCTGCAGCTCTTTGTACATGTTCTGCAGTGACGGCGGCGTCTGCACGCCCGGTAGCACAGAGAAAGCCAGCCCGTGTGCCTGGTTCGGGCCGTGATAAGGGTCCTGCCCCAGAATCACGACGTTAACGTCACCTAATTCGGTTAAGCGAAACGCGTTAAACACATCTTTCTGAGGCGGATAAACCGTTACGCCTGCGGCCCGCTGATTCGCGACATGCTTCAGGGTTTCGATGAAGTAGGGTTTTTCTTTCTCTTCGGCCAGCACGTCGTGCCAGGTCAGCTTTTCAGCCATGATCAACTCCCTTGTATTTCGAACCCTAAGCTTAGCGGTTCAGTCTTCAGACATGAAGCCCAAAAATTTTTGAAGAATTAAACAAAATTTTCCTAAGGCGGGTTTTTAAAATCAAAAGCTTATCAGGGTGGCGATAAAACGCCCGGCGGTAATTGATGCAGGTCAAAACTATGGCAGACATCGGGTGGTATACCAACAGCTCAAATTGACTGAGTCACGGTGTAGACGAAGGTCGCACCTTGCAGGAGAGATTGAAATGATCACAGGTATTCAGATTACCCAATCGAGTAATCCGGCGTTAATTAACTCTTTCTGGCTGCTGGACGAAGAAAAAGCCGAAGCGCGCTGCCTCTGTGCCGTTGCAGGCTATCAGGAGGATCAGATTGTGAAGATTGGGGAGTTAGGCGACGTGGCTTACCACGACGTGCCGGTTGAGGTGAAACCTCAGGTTCGCGTAGAGGGCGGTCAGCATCTCAACGTCAATGTATTGCGCCGCGAAACGCTGGAAGATGCCGTGAAACATCCCGAAAAGTATCCCCAACTGACAATCCGTGTTTCGGGCTATGCCGTGCGCTTTAACTCACTGACCGCGGAGCAGCAGCGCGATGTGATTGCCCGTACCTTTACTGAAAGTTTGTAACGGATCGGGCGCTTAAATAAAACGCAGCGCCTGTCTGCAAAATTTATCAATTTTAACAATATGATAAATTTGATTGGGTAAGCGCGCGTTTGGGCTGGCAGGCCAGCGTGGGCTGTTCGATGCTAAAATCACGCTAAACGCGTATTTACAGGCCTTTCAAAAACAAAAATCGCCTCAATGGAGGCGATTTTTTTAAGTCCGTGCTGATTTATTCCGCACTCTCGCTGCCCGGCGTACTGCCGCTCGGCTTGCGACGCTTGCCCACGTTTTTGAGGTCACGGTGACGCTTTTTAACCCGCGGTTTCTCTTCTTCTTTCGCTTTTTTCTCTGCACGCTTGGCAAGCGCCTTTTTCGACGGTTTTCCCGTCGTTTTCGCCGAAGGCGCGCGCGTAACAGGACGCAGCTCGTCAATCACCCGGGCTTTAATCGGTTCATCAACGTAGCGGCTGACTTTACCGAGCAGCAGATGGTCGTGTGCTTCAACCAGCGAAATCGCGATACCTTTACGACCGGCCCGGCCAGTACGGCCAATGCGGTGCAAATAGGTGTCAGCGGTGCGCGGCATATCGAAGTTGATGACGTGGCTGACATCGTCGACGTCAATACCACGTGCGGCAATATCGGTCGCCACCAGCACATTGACGCGCCCCTCGACCAGGCGTTTAATCGCCTCATTGCGCTTAGCCTGCACCATTTCACCTTCAAGGTAGCTGGTGCGGATACCGGCATCATGCAGCCAGCTGACCAGCTCGTGCAGACGTTCACGCTTGCGCACAAACACAATTGAACGGGTCACTTCCGGCTGCTTTAACAGATGAACCAGCAGCTTTGTCTTGTGCTCAAGATCGTCGGCGCGGTGATACCACTGCTGGATCTTCTTACGCTCGCGACGGCTCGGATCGGCTTCCAGTTCAACCGGTTCATTCAGCAGGCGCTCGGCAAAATCCTTGATATGCTCGCCTTCCAGCGTGGCAGAAAACAGCATCGTCTGTTTGCGCCAGCGCGTTTCGCCCGCGATGGTTTCAATATCCTGAGCAAAGCCCATGTCCAGCATGCGGTCGGCTTCATCCAGGATCAGCGTTTCTACGGCGCGGCAGTCAAAGTTTTCTTCTTTAATGTATTGCAGCAGACGACCGGTGGTGGCAACCACGACATCCTGATTTTCGCTAAACACTTCAGCGTGGTTCATGAAGGCCACGCCGCCAGTGATGGTGGCGATATCCAGATGCGTGTGTTTCGCCAGTTCCCGTGCCTGGTCGGCAACCTGCATGGCCAGCTCACGGGTTGGCGTTAAAATTAAAATACGCGGCGGGCCAGACTTCTTGCGCGGAAAATCGAGCAGGTGCTGCAACACCGGTAATAAATACGCGGCGGTTTTCCCGGTCCCGGTAGGTGCCGAACCCAGAACGTCGCGGCCCTCCAGCGCGGGGGGAATGGCAGCAGCCTGAATTGCTGTCGGGCGCGTATAGCCTTTCTCCTGCAGCGCTTCAAGCAGGCTTTCGTCGAGTTCAAGTTCGGAAAATGTGGTTACGGTCATGTTCTACCTCAGTTTGGGGCGCTGATTATAGACAGATCGAACATAATCTTCATCTGTTTATCGGTATTGACTGCGCCAGATTACGTCAACGGCGTGAATTCCCCAACCCACCACGTTACACTTACGCCTTGCCGTACGGCAGGATAAAAGGTGAATGGTCGCTGAGTATGATGCAGGACAAGCCGCAGGCGCGGCCACAATTAAAAAAGAACGGTTTTACCTTCAAGCAGTTTTTTGTTGCACATGACCGCTGTGCGATGAAGGTCGGCACAGATGGTATTTTGCTGGGCGCATGGGCACCGGTCGCCGGGGTGAAGCGGATTCTCGATATCGGCACCGGTTCGGGCCTGATAGCCCTGATGCTGGCCCAGCGTACTCCGTCGAATGTCGACGTGGATGCCGTAGAGTTAGATCCGGACGCCGCACAGCAGGCGCATGAAAACATCCAGCAGTCGCCGTGGGCAGCGCGAATGCAGGTTCATCAACAGGATATCGCCCAGTGGGCTGAAAACTGCGAAGCGCGTTACTCGCTTATCGTCAGTAATCCTCCTTACTTTGATCCCGGTGTGGCCTGCGCAACCCCGGCTAGAGACAGCGCACGTGCCACCGGTTCATTAGATCATCAGACGTTATTGCGCTGTGCGGCCGCGCTGATCGAAGAAGAGGGATTTTTCTGTGTGGTCTTACCCGAAGCGACAGGGCAGCAGGTTATCGCGCTGGCACAGGCTGACGGCTGGCACTTACGCTTTCGTTTTGATGTCGCAGAGTACGCACATCGTCCCCCGCATCGGGTTCTGCTGGGCTTTTCTCCCAGCCCCGGCGAAACCCTGTTTGAGCGGTTGGCTATTCGCGATGCAGACAGACAGTACTCAGACGCCTGGCAAAGCCTGACGCGTGACTTCTATTTGTTTATGTCCTGACCCGGTTGCAGCACGGTAGGCTGGGCCTCAGGGAGCAAATCCGGATAGTCGCGGATAAAATGCAGCCCGCGGCTCTCTTTTCTCTGTAGTGCACAGCGCACCATCAGCTCAGCCACCTGCACCAGGTTACGCAGCTCCAGCAGGTTATTGGACAGGCGGAAATGGTGGTAATACTCGTCTATCTCCTGTTGCAGCAAGGTAATGCGGCGCAGTGCCCGCTCCAGCCGCTTGGTGGTGCGGACAATGCCCACGTAATCCCACATAAACAGCCGCAGCTCATGCCAGTTATGCTGAATCACCACCCGTTCATCGGCATCATCCACCTGGCTGTCGTCCCAGGCCGGCAGGTTATCAACGGCTTCGACCTCCGGTAAAATACGCAGCAGATCCTCTGCTGCCGACCAGCCATATACAAGGCATTCGAGCAGCGAGTTGGAGGCCATGCGATTGGCACCGTGCAGGCCGGTGTAGCTGACTTCACCGATGGCATACAGGCCGTTGATATCCGTACGGCCCTGCGCGTTGACCATGACGCCACCGCAGGTGTAGTGCGCGGCAGGCACCACCGGGATCCTGTCTTTGGTCAGATCGAAACCAAAGGTCAGCAGTTTTTCGTAGATCATCGGGAAGTGTGAACGCACAAAGGCTTCAGGCTGATGGCTGATATCCAGATACATACAGTCAACGCCAAGGCGTTTCATCTCGTGATCGATGGCGCGGGCGACAATATCGCGCGGCGCCAGTTCAGCACGTGCATCGAAGTCGGGCATAAAACGCGAGCCGTCGGGCCGCACCAGCCAGGCTCCTTCGCCGCGCAGCGCTTCAGTGAGCAGAAAGTTTTGTGCCTGGGGATGAAACAGGCAGGTCGGATGAAACTGGTTAAACTCCAGATTAGCCACGCGACATCCTGCCCGCCAGGCCATCGCAATGCCATCACCAGAGGCGATATCGGGGTTGGTCGTGTACTGATACACTTTGGCCGCGCCGCCCGTCGCCAGCACCACGCCACGTGCGCGGCAGGTCTCAACCCGTTCACGATTACGGTTCCAAATCCAGGCGCCGGTCACCCGGCGCGGGCCCGGCAGGCCGAGCTTATCCGAAAGAATCAGATCCACCGCGTTGGTGCGCTCGAGAATGCGGATATTGGGATGATGCAACGCTTTGCCTACCAGCGTGGTTTCCACTTCGCGACCCGTCGCATCCGCGCTGTGCAGGATACGGCGGTGGCTGTGGCCGCCTTCACGCGTCAGGTGATAGCGCATCTCGCCTGCAGCCTGCGGATCGGTATCAAATGCTACGCCGTTATCAATCAGCCATTGCACGCAGTGCCGCGCATTGCTGGCCACAAAGGAGACGGCGGCCCGATCGCATAAACCTGCACCCGCGATCAGCGTGTCTTCCACATGTGAATCAATGCTGTCGGTTTCGTCAAAAACCGCCGCAATCCCGCCTTGCGCATACAGCGTCGAGCCTTCATTGACCTGCGCTTTGCTTAATACGGTGACCTGATAATGCTCTGCCAGACGCAATGCCAGCGACAATCCTGCTGCACCGCTGCCAACGATAAGGACATCACACTGATAATCAGAGGAAGAGAAAGTTGTCATAGTGTTTAATTTACTAAACAAGAATGGACCGAGCATAAGCGTTTGGACATTTTTTGTGAAGTATTTTGAACACAAACGCGGCAATATGCGTGTCTGAAAATTAATTCATTAGTGATATCAAGAGGTTAATGTTTTGCAGGTTTAAATCGGGTTTTTTATACCAAACTTAATCGATTACAAGGATTTAAAGATGAAAAAGCTGTTGTCATAGGTTACTCTGCCTGCGATTTGCGCGCGTTACACTGAACGAAAATGAACAAACTGTGTGATTTTGCCG
This sequence comes from Pantoea sp. Ae19-2, assembly GCF_059801205.1. Lineage (NCBI taxonomy): Bacteria > Pseudomonadati > Pseudomonadota > Gammaproteobacteria > Enterobacterales > Erwiniaceae > Pantoea > Pantoea sp. Ae19-2. Next base: position 510,506 of record NZ_JBCHWE010000001.1, read on the forward strand.
CAAAGTGGCTTAAAAGAGGCCGAGAGTGAACTTTTTGCCACGCAAAGACTCAAAGCGCATGCTTGCTCAATAGCGGTGTGCTGGCAGTTCCTTAACGCATAAGAAAGTATTTGGGGAGACATTACCTCGGATGAGCGAGCAGTTAGCGGACCAGGTTCTTGTTGAACGGGTTCAGAAGGGGGATCAAAAGGCGTTTAACTTACTGGTAATTCGTTACCAGCATAAAGTGGCGAGCCTGGTCTCACGATATGTCCCTTCAGGCGATGTGCCTGATGTCGTTCAGGAATCATTTATTAAGGCTTATCGTGCGCTGGACTCGTTCCGGGGCGATAGCGCGTTTTACACCTGGCTGTATCGTATAGCAGTGAATACAGCAAAAAATTATTTGGTCGCTCAGGGGCGTCGTCCGCCTTCCAGTGATGTTGATGCAATTGATGCTGAAAACTTCGAAAGTGCGGGCGCATTGAAAGAAATTTCGAACCCTGAGAACTTAATGTTGTCAGATGAACTGAAACAAATCGTCTTTCGTACCATCGAGGCGCTTCCTGAGGACTTGCGAATGGCAATTACCCTCAGGGAACTTGACGGTCTGAGCTATGAAGAGATCGCCGTCATTATGGATTGCCCGGTGGGCACGGTCAGGTCCCGCATCTTCCGTGCACGTGAGGCCATTGATAATAAAGTTCAACCGCTTATCCAACGTCAGTGATAACGGCTACTGGAAGGGTATTAGGCATGCAGAAAGAAAAACTTTCCGCTTTAATGGATGGTGAGGCTTTAGACAGTGAGCTGTTTTCAGCGCTGTCCAAAGACGCAGAATTACAAAAAAGCTGGGAACGCTACCATCTTATCCGCGATACCATGCGCGGTGACGTGGGCGAGCACCTGCATTTTGACATTGCTGCACGCGTCGCTGCTGCGATTGAAAAAGAGCCGCAGCGCAACGTCACAACCTTGATCCCCGAAGCACAGCCCGAACCTTCTCGCTGGGAAAAAATGCCGTTCTGGCATAAAGCTCGCCCGTGGGCGGCACAGATTACCCAGGTTGGTGTCGCCGCCTGTGTTTCCCTGGCTGTTATCGTTGGCGTTCAGCACTATAACCAACCGGGTAGCGGCAGCGTCGAAAGTTCTGATTCGCCGGTCTTCAACACCTTACCTGTCATGGGTAAAGCCTCTCCCGTGAGCCTTGGCGTGCCATCGGATGCCTTTGGCAACGGTAATGCGACTCAGCAGGTGCAGGATCAACGTCGTCGCGTGAATGCCATGCTGCAGGACTATGAACTCCAGCGTCGCCTGCATGCGGATCAGCTGCAGTTCGAAACCAATGCGCCTAAACAAGCGCAGGCCAATGTCCCTGGTAATCAGTCATTAGGAATGCAGCAGCAGTAATGAAGCCGCTATGGTATGCCGTCAGCCTTCTGGCAGGCAGCCTGTTGTGGTCATCTGCCGCCCCAGCGCAGGTTTCTGCGTCTGGGGCGTTATTGCAGCAGATGGAGCAGGCAAGCCAGACCCTCAACTACGAACTCGCCTACATTAACGTTTCCCGCCTTGGCATGGAATCTCTGCGCTATCGTCATGCGGTTATCGACGATCGCGTTTATGCGCAGGTATTGCAGATGGACGGTCCGCGTCGTGAAGTGATTCAACGCGGCAACGACATCAGCTATTTTGAACCTGGCATTGAGCCTTTCTCGCTACCGGGCAACCACATTGTGGATGCGCTACCGTCCATTATTTACGCCGATTTTAGCAAGCTGGATACCGCCTACGATTTTATCACCGTGGGCCGTTCACGCATTGCCGACCAGATGTGCGACGTAGTGCGCATCGTTTCACGCGATGGCACGCGCTACAGCTACGTTGTCTGGCTGGACGTGGATACCAAGCTGCCGCTCCGGGTCGATTTGCTTGACCGGGATGGTGAAACGATGGAGCAGTTTCGCGTTATCAGCTTCGCGGTGGACGATGGCGTTCGCAATCTGATGCAGGGGCTGGAGAAAGCGAATTTGCCGCCGTCGCTGTCGTTAACTAAAACCGATAACGTTTCGTTAGACTGGCAGCCCGCCTGGCTCCCCGCCGGCATGACGCTGGTCTCGCAAAGTCGTCGCACCATTCCCGCGTTAAATAAATCGGTTGAATCACGGCTCTACAGCGATGGCCTGTTTAGCTTTGCGGTCAATGTCACTCCGGCAGATAAAAACAGCACCGCACAGACATTGCGCACGGGACGTCGTACGGTGCAAACCGTAATACGCGATAATAACGAAATTACGGTCGTCGGCGAACTACCGCCCGTGACGGCCAAACGTATCGCAGACAGCGTCGAATTCGGGGCAAAAAAATGATGAGAGAATGGGCCACTGTGGTGGCATGGCAGGATGGCATCGCCACGCTGCACACTGAAGCTAAAACGTCCTGCAACAGCTGTCAGGCACGTAAAGGCTGCGGTAGCCATATGCTGAATAAGCTGGGGCCAAAGAACGCGCACGTGATGCAGATCGCCAGCAGCAAGCCGTTGACGCCGGGCCAGCGTGTTGAACTCGGTATCAAAGAGAGCAGCCTGCTGGGTTCCGCGCTGCTGGTTTATATGACGCCTCTGTTTGGCCTGTTCCTGTTTGCCGGCCTGTTTCAGGCGCTGTTTGGTAGCGATCTCGCTGCGGCCTGCGGCGCGCTGTTAGGCGGCGTGGGGGGCTTCATCGTGGCCAAAGGTATTTCGATGAAATTTGGCGATCGCGAGGCATTCCAGCCCGTTATTTTGAACATCGCTTTGCCGCCGGATGCACTGCGCGTTGAAAGCGAAGCCTGATCCTCACTCAAGCCGCACTTGCTGCGGCTTCTGTCATTATGGCGCCTCGCCAAAAACTGTTTCGCTTCCACAACGTTCCATTCTTTTATGCGCGGCCTTAACAGTGTAATATGCGTCGTCATTAATGAGGCTGACAGGATTGTGGGTTAAGAGCGATCTTCCTGAATGTGTCTGTGCTCAGGTTTCTAACTGATTCTCTACGTGAAGATATTCCTATAAATGAAGCACATAAGAAATTTCTCCATCATCGCCCATATTGACCACGGTAAATCCACGCTCTCTGACCGCTTAATTCAGATTTGCGGGGGATTAACCGATCGCGAGATGGCCGCGCAGGTTCTTGACTCAATGGACCTGGAGCGTGAACGTGGCATTACGATTAAGGCGCAGAGCGTAACGCTCGATTACAAAGCAAAAGACGGCGAAACTTACCAGCTCAATTTCATCGACACGCCGGGACACGTTGACTTCTCGTATGAGGTTTCCCGCTCACTGGCCGCCTGTGAAGGCGCACTGCTGGTGGTTGATGCCGGACAGGGCGTTGAAGCACAAACCCTGGCCAACTGCTACACCGCGATTGAGATGGATCTGGAAGTAGTGCCGGTGCTGAATAAGATCGATTTGCCAGCCGCCGATCCCGATCGTGCCGCGCAGGAAATCGAAGACATCGTAGGCATTGACGCGACCGACGCCGTGCGTTGCTCAGCCAAAACTGGCGTGGGCGTACCTGAAGTGCTGGAGCGTTTAGTTCGCGACATCCCGGCACCAGAGGGCGATCCGGACGCCCCTTTGCAGGCGCTGATTATTGACTCCTGGTTCGATAACTACCTCGGCGTTGTATCGCTGGTGCGCGTGAAAAACGGCACTATGCGCAAAGGCGACAAAATCAAGGTGCTGAGCACCGGGCAGGTCTACAATGCTGACCGTCTGGGTATCTTCACGCCGAAGCAGGTTGACCGTACCGAGCTGAACTGCGGTGAAGTCGGCTGGCTGGTGTGCGCCATCAAAGACATTCTTGGCGCACCCGTGGGCGATACGCTGACCACGGCACGCAACCCTGCGGATAAAGCCTTACCCGGCTTTAAAAAAGTGAAGCCGCAGGTTTATGCCGGTCTGTTCCCCATCAGTTCAGATGATTACGAAGCGTTTCGTGATGCGCTGGGCAAGCTGAGCCTGAACGATGCCTCGCTGTTCTACGAGCCAGAAAGCTCAACGGCGCTGGGCTTTGGTTTCCGCTGTGGCTTCCTTGGGCTGCTGCACATGGAGATCATTCAGGAACGTCTGGAACGCGAATACGATCTGGATCTGATTACGACCGCGCCGACGGTGGTGTACGAAGTGGAAACCACAAGCGGTGAAGTCGTCTACGTGGACAGCCCTTCGAAGCTGCCACCGCTTAATAATATTGAAGAGCTGCGCGAACCGATTGCCGAGTGTCATATGCTGCTGCCGCAGGAATACCTGGGCAACGTCATCACGCTGTGCATCGAGAAACGTGGCGTTCAGACCAACATGGTTTACCACGGCAACCAGGTGGCGCTGACCTATGAGATTCCGATGGCGGAAGTGGTTCTCGACTTCTTTGACCGTCTGAAATCAACGTCTCGGGGTTATGCCTCACTGGACTACAATTTTAAACGTTTTCAGGCCTCTGACATGGTGCGCGTTGACGTTCTGATTAACTCAGAACGTGTTGATGCGCTGGCGCTGATTACCCACCGTGAAAACGCACCTTACCGTGGACGTGATCTGGTTGAGAAAATGAAAGAGCTCATCCCACGTCAGCAGTTTGATATTGCGATTCAGGCGGCAATCGGCAACCACATTATCGCTCGCTCAACCGTTAAACAGCTACGTAAGAACGTACTCGCCAAGTGTTACGGCGGCGACGTCAGTCGTAAGAAAAAGCTGTTGCAGAAGCAGAAAGATGGTAAGAAGCGAATGAAGCAGGTCGGTAACGTTGAGCTGCCGCAGGAAGCATTCCTCGCCATTCTGCATGTCGGAAAAGACAGCAAATAAGGATCTCAAATGGCTAATATGTTCGCCCTGATACTGGCGATAGCGACGTTGATTACCGGCATTCTTTGGGTGATCGATCGTATTAAGTGGGCACCAAAGCGCCGTGCGTTGCAGGCGGCGGCGCAGGCGCAGGCGGGCGGAACACTCGACAGCAAAGCGCTGGCGAAAATGGCCCCTAAACCGGGCTGGATTGAAACCGCCGCATCGGTGTTTCCGGTGCTGGCCGTGGTGTTCTTTGTGCGCTCGTTTGTGTATGAGCCATTCCAGATCCCGTCCGGTTCTATGATGCCAACCCTGCTGATTGGTGACTTTATTCTGGTCGAAAAGTTTGCGTATGGCATTAAAGATCCCATTACGCAAACGACGCTGATCCCTACCGGGCATCCAAAACGGGGCGATATCGCGGTGTTTAAATACCCGAAGGATCCCAGCCTGGATTACATCAAGCGCGTGATCGGTCTGCCGGGCGATCGGGTGACCTACGATCCGTACAGTAAAACGCTGACCATTAATCCGGCCTGCGATAACGGCAAGCCTTGTAGCAAAGCGCTGCCCGTCACCTATAGCAATATTGAACCCAGCAAATTTGTTCAAACGTTTAGCGGGTTTGATGGTAACGAAGCGGGTAACGGTTTCTATCAGCTGCCGCTGAATGACACCATGCGGGGGGGATTACGTCTGGCCACGCGCAAAGAAACCCTGGGCGATGTAACGCATGACATCCTGTTGGTGACAGAAGCACAAAGCCAGGCGAGCATGTACTATCAGCAGCCCGGCCAGCCGCAGGCCAGTTGGGTCGTGCCGCAGGGGCAATATTTCATGATGGGTGATAACCGCGATAACAGCGCCGACAGCCGCTACTGGGGCTTTGTTCCCGAGCGTAACCTGGTGGGTAAAGCGGTCGCCATCTGGATGAGTTTCGAAAAACAAGAAGGTCAGTGGCCAACCGGTGTACGACTCAGTCGTATCGGTGGTATCCACTAACCATAGCCTGACAGTCAGGTGAAAAGGGTGGCCCTCCAGGTGGGGGGCCACTGCACACCAAACAGAATGAGTTGGTTTTCCAGCCCTGTTTGGTATGCAGAGTGACAGACGCAAAACAGAACTGGAATCGCATGAACCCCATCTTGATTAACAAGCTTCAGCGCAAACTGGGCTACACTTTTACACATTCTGAACTTTTACAGCAGGCCCTGACCCATCGAAGCGCCAGCAGTAAACATAACGAACGTCTTGAGTTTTTAGGCGATTCCATTCTCAGCTATGTGATTGCTAACGCGCTCTATCACCGTTTTCCACGCGTGGATGAAGGGGATATGAGCCGTATGCGTGCAACCCTGGTCAGGGGAAATACGCTGGCAGAGATGGCGCGCGAGTTCGATTTGGGAGAATGCCTGCGTTTAGGCCCCGGTGAATTAAAAAGCGGGGGCTTTCGCCGTGAGTCCATTCTGGCGGACACCGTCGAAGCGCTGATTGGCGGCGTTTTCCTCGACAGTGATATTCAGACGGTGGAAAAACTGATCCTCGACTGGTATCAGACGCGCCTGGATGAAATCAGTCCGGGTGACAAACAAAAAGATCCCAAAACGCGCCTGCAGGAGTATCTGCAAGGCCGGCATCTGCCACTACCCAGTTACTTAGTCGTGCAGGTACGTGGCGAAGCCCACGATCAGGAATTCACCATTCACTGTCAGGTGAGTGGCATGGCAGAACCGGTGGTGGGCGTAGGCTCCAGCCGCCGTAAAGCCGAACAAGCAGCCGCCGAACAGGCGCTGATTAAACTTGGTCTGGAATAGTATTATCCCGGCGCTTTAACCGGCGCTAAAACCTCAGGATTCGAATGAGCGAAAACGTTACATACAGCGGCTTTGTCGCGATAGTTGGCCGACCCAACGTCGGTAAATCCACCTTACTGAACCAGCTCCTGGGACAGAAGGTTTCGATTACGTCGCGTAAGCCGCAAACCACTCGTCACCGCATTATGGGTATCCATACGGAAGGCGCCTACCAGGCGATCTATGTGGATACGCCAGGCCTGCACATGGAAGAGAAACGGGCGATTAACCGCCTGATGAACCGTGCTGCCAGCAGTTCTATCGGTGACGTTGAACTCATTATCTTTGTGGTGGACGGCACGCGCTGGACGCCGGATGACGAAATGGTATTAAACAAGCTGCGCGATGGCAAAGTGCCCGTACTGCTGGCGATCAATAAAGTCGACAATATTCAGGACAAAAGTATTCTGCTGCCGCACCTGCAGTTCCTGAGCCAGCAGATGAACTTTATCGATATCGTGCCGATTTCAGCAGAAACCGGCAAAAATGTAGATACCATCGCCGCCATTGCCCGTAAGCATCTGCCGGAATCTGATCATCACTTCCCGGAAGATTACATTACCGACCGTTCGCAGCGCTTTATGGCCTCAGAAATCATCCGTGAAAAGCTGATGCGTTTTCTGGGGGCCGAACTGCCTTACTCGGTCACGGTTGAAATCGAACAGTTCGTGTCGAATGCGCGCGGCGGTTATGACATCAACGGTCTGATTTTGGTCGAGCGTGAAGGGCAGAAGAAAATGGTGATTGGCAACAAAGGCGCCAAAATCAAAACCATCGGTATCGAAGCCCGTAAAGACATGGAAGAGATGTTCGATGCGAAAGTGCATCTCGAACTGTGGGTCAAAGTTAAATCCGGCTGGGCGGACGACGAACGTGCGCTGCGCAGCCTGGGTTACACAGACGATCTCTGATTAAATGGAAGGCTGGCAACGCGCCTTTGTGCTGCATAGTCGTCCTTTCAGCGAGACCAGCCTGCTGCTTGATCTGTTTAGTGAAAGTGAAGGCCGCGTACGTGTTCTGGCAAAAGGGGCACGTTCACGGCGTTCCCAACTGAAAGGCACCTTACAGCCTTTCACGCCTTTACTGGTGCGCTGGAGCGGGCGCGGGGAAGTCAAAACCCTGCGCAACGCTGAAGCGGTCTCCCTGGCATTACCTCTCAGTGGCATCACGCTATACTGCGGCCTGTACGTTAACGAGCTGTTATCTCGGGTACTGGAACAGCACATTCCCTTCTCTGAACTGTTTTTCGACTACCTGCAATGCATTCAGATGCTGGCGGCAGGCGAAGGATCACCAGAGCCTGCGCTGCGCCGTTTTGAGCTGGCGCTGCTGGGGCATTTGGGTTACGGCGTAGACTTCCTGCACTGTGCGGGCAGCGGTGAACCGGTCAGCGAAGCCATGACCTACAGCTACCGTGAAGAGAAAGGCTTTATTGCCAGCCTGGTGCTGAACCAGCGTAGCTTCACCGGGCGTGAACTGCAGGCGCTGTTTACCCGTGAATTCCCGGATGCAGAAACCCTGCGCGCAGCCAAACGTTTCACGCGTATGGCCCTCAAACCCTACCTGGGCGGTAAGCCGCTAAAAAGCCAGGAGCTTTTTCGCCAGTTTACCCCGAAAAAAAAGCCCACTATTTCTGACGAGACAGAGCACTGACCGTAGCCTGGCCTTATCTCTGCGCGGTACACTCAACGCAATGACCATAATGAACCGAGGATTGTCATGGCTGAGTTACTGTTAGGCGTGAATATCGACCACATCGCTACCGTTCGCAATGCGCGTGGAACCCATTATCCCGATCCGGTACAGGCGGCGTTTATCGCCGAACAGGCGGGTGCAGACGGCATTACCGTGCACCTGCGCGAAGATCGTCGCCACATTACCGACAGGGATGTGCGCATCCTGCGCGATACCATTGAAACGCGCATGAATCTCGAAATGGCCGTGACCGAGGAGATGCTGGCTATCGCCTGTGAAATCAAACCGCATTTCTGCTGCCTGGTGCCGGAAAAGCGCGAGGAAGTCACCACCGAAGGCGGACTGGACGTCGCGGGCCAGCAGGAGAAGCTGAACGCCGCGGTGAAACAGCTCAGCGAAGCGGGCATTCTGGTGTCCCTGTTTATCGATCCCGATCACCGCCAAATCGAGGCGGCGGTGACCAGCGGCGCGCCCTATATTGAAATTCATACCGGTGCCTATGCTGAAGCGCCTGAAGGCCCAGCGCGCGACGCTGAGCTGGCACGTATCCGTCAGGCCGCCACCTTTGCTGCCAGCCGTGGGCTAAAAGTTAACGCCGGTCATGGGCTGACTTACCACAACGTACTGCCAATCGCCGCCCTGCCGGAAATGCATGAGCTGAATATCGGTCATGCGATTATTGGACGTGCCGTGATGAGTGGTCTGCCTGAGGCGGTGAAAGCCATGAAAGCACTGCTGCGAGAAGCGCGTCGCTAATGGCTATCCTGGGACTGGGCAGCGATATCGTCGAAATAGAACGCATTGCCGATGTGATTTCACGTTCAGGCGATCGTCTTGCGCGGCGTGTCCTGAGCGAGGCCGAGTGGCAGCAATATCAACAGCACCGTCAGCCGGTTCGTTTCCTGGCCAAACGTTTTGCGGTTAAAGAGGCGGCGGCAAAAGCCTTTGGTACCGGCATTCGGGGCGGGCTGGCTTTTAACCAGTTCGAAGTTTATAACGACGCGCTGGGTAAACCGCTGCTGCGTTTCTTCGATCATGCCGCCGAGGTGGCGCAACGTCTTGGCGTGCAGCATGTGCATGTCACGCTGGCAGATGAGCGTCACTATGCTTGCGCAACGGTGATCATCGAAAGTTAACCGTGCAGCTGCACAAACTTATCCCACAGCGCATCGCGTGATTCGATGTGCTGTGGATCAATGACGATCGTGTTATCAATCGGGCAAACGCGCTGACAGGTTGGAAGATCGTAATGACCCACGCACTCCGTGCAGCGGCTCACATCAATTTCATAGATTGCCTCACCCATCGCAATCGCCTGGTTCGGGCATTCAGGTTCGCACATATCGCAGTTAATGCATCGTTCGGTAATCAGTAGAGACATCGCGGCTTCTTAATCAAGGCATCGTAGTGGTCGTGCTGCTGTATCGGGCAACGTTCGTCGCAGAGAACGGGCCAGCACCTTACTTCAGACGTTCGGTCCCAAACAGGGCAGCGAGACGTCCTTACTCTGGCTGTTTTTCACCTGCTGACAGCCGGCAGGACAGTAGCATATTTTGTTTATCACAAAAATGATGCAGGTAAACGAAGTGTTGTTGCCGCCGTGTTTATCTCGCCGCTCAGCGCGTTATTGCAACCGCAATGCGCCATTCAGCACTTGAGCATTGAGGCCAGCCCGGCTGGCCTCTTGTCCGGTTATGTCGATTCGCCCTGCCTAGATCAGTTTCTTAACCAGAGCTTCGCTGTGACGAATATGGCTGGATGCTCGCTCAGGATCGTTCTGCACCAGGGCCATAAACAGCAGGTCCGTCAACGCCAGCTGCGCGGTGGTAGATGAGATGGCGGCGCTGCGCGTGCTCTGCTCTTCTGCCACGGTGTACAGGCAATGGGTGGCGCACTGCTGCAATGTGTTAGGCGTAAAGCCGGTAAAGGCCAGCACATCCGCCCCTACGCGAACGGCTTCCTGAGCGGCAAGGTTGATTTCACGTCGTTCGCCGGTGTAGGAGATCGCCAGCAGCACATCGCCAGATGACATAGCCTGAACACTGGCCAGCAGCGCGTGCATATCCTGTTCCGCCACCGCATTGATACCAATTTTCATCAGCTTCCATGAAAAATCCTTTGCCACCAGGCCGGACGCGCCAATGCCGACCAGCAAAATGCGGCGTGCGCGCTTGAGCAACTGCAGGATGGCGTTTAATTTCTCTTCACTGTTGATATCCAGCGTGGCACGAATCGCAGAGAGCTTCTCCGTGAGTAATTTTTCCCCCACGGCTTTGAGCGGATCGTCGCTCAGGATCTGGTTGTGCACGGTGATGGCATCTTTGTCCGCCAGCGATTCACTCAGCGCCAGCTTAAGTGCCGGAAAGCCTTTGTATCCCAGTTTTTGTGCGAATTTAACCACGCTCGACTGGCTGACCCCGGATTCTTCCGCCAGCTTTTGTGAACTCAGATGCCGTGCCCGATCCGGTTGTGACAGTAAAAAATCCGCCAGCCGACGCTCGTTCAGCGCCAGAGAGGGATAAAGCTGGCGAATGCGCAGCAATGAACTCATGCTCAATCCTCATGATTTAGCGGATGTTCCGCATGGAATAAATGATTCTATGCGCATTGTAGTCACTGGAATAAAAAATGACAGCCATCGCCTCGTTGGACGAAGATGACTACAATAGAGGCTGTTGATGCCAATTAGGTAAAAAGGAGTGTTGTTTGACCAACGATATACAACGTCGCGTGGTGTTTTTCGACCTTGATGGCACATTGCACCAACAGGACATGTTTGGCACCTTCATGCGCTATCTGCTGCGCCGCAAGCCGCTTAATCTGCTGCTGGTGGTGCCGTTGCTGCCGGTTGTGGGCGCGGGTTTATTGTTTAAGGGACGCGCCGCGCGCTGGCCGATGAGTTTGCTGCTGTGGTCGATCACCTTTGGCCGCTCTGAAGCAACACTGCTGCGGCTGGAAGCCGAATTCGCGCAATGGTTTCGACAACGCGTTAAAGCATTTCCCGTGGTGCAGAAACGACTCAGTGAATACCTTAGTAGTGATGATGCCGATGTCTGGCTGATTACGGGCTCACCGCAGTCGCTGGTGGAGCAGGTCTATTACGACTCCGCATTTCTACCGCGGGTGAAGCTCATCGCCAGCCAGATGCAGCCCGGTTTAGGCGGACGCATATTGAAAATGCGCTGTCTCGGCCATGAAAAAGTGGTGCAGCTTGAGGAGCAAATCGGCACGCCCTTACAGCTGTATAGCGGTTACAGCGACAGCAAACAGGATAACCCGCTGCTGTTCTTCTGCCAGCACCGCTGGCGCGTCACCCCGGGTGGCGAATTACAACAGCTGGAATAACCGCTGTCACGCTTCGGTTTTACGGATTCGATGGTTATAATGCGCCGCTTTTTTGCTGCCGGGAGTGGTCTGCGTGACTCAAGAACAAGATGAATACTGGATGCGCCGGGCGCTTACGCTGGCGCAGCGCGCATGGGAGCAGGGCGAAGTGCCGGTGGGTGCGGTGCTGGTTCAGGGCGATCGGGTGATAGGCGAGGGCTGGAACCGGCCTATCGGGCAGCACGATCCCACCGCCCATGCGGAGATCATGGCCTTACGTCAGGGCGGGAAAGTGCTGGAGAATTATCGCCTGCTCAATACCACGCTTTACGTCACGCTGGAGCCCTGCATTATGTGTGCGGGCGCGATGGTGCACAGTCGCATTGGCCGTCTGGTTTATGGCGCGCACGATGTAAAAACCGGCGCAGCCGGCTCACTGATTGATATTCTGGGCCATCCGGGAATGAATCATCAGGTGGCGCTGCATCAGGGAGTGCTGGAAGAGGAGTGCGCGGCAATGCTGAGCGACTTTTTCCGCATGCGCCGCCAGCAACAAAAAGCGCTGCGTCAGGCGCAGCGCGAAAGTTAATTCATTGCCACCTCAGGCGTGACGGCAGGATAACCTTTTCCCAGCTCTGCCTCCAGGGCCGCCTGTTGGGCAATGCGTTTTTCCTGCTCCTGCAAATAGCCCACCAGGCTAATTTCATATTTGCGGATATTCTCCACGTAATTATAGGCTTCCTGCCCGCGTGCATAGCCATAGGTGGTTTGTGAGTAGTAGCGCTTCTGGCTCAACATGGGTAGCCGCAGTTTGACATCTGCCCAGCTGTCGGGATTTCCACCCTGTTTAGCCGTGAGCTTACGCACATCCAGCATATGCGCATAGCCCATGTTATAGGCCGCCAGGGCAAACCAGATACGCTCATCTTCCGGAATCGTTTGTGGCACCTTTTCCATCATGTTTTGCAGATACTCGCTGCCGCCACGGATGCTCTGCTCTGGATCGGTACGGTCACCTACGTCAACGCTGTCAGCGGTATTCCGCGTTAACATCATCATGCCGCGGACGCCGGTAGGCGACGTCGCCTGCGGATTCCAGTGCGACTCCTGATAGGAAATCGCCGCCAGCAGCCGCCAGTCGATATTTTTGGCGTACTTTTCAAACAGGGGTTTTATATCGGGCAGCACGTTATCAATGGAGCGCAGGAAGGTGCGGGTATCCACGTAGTCGAAGGTGCCGACGTGACCGAGATATTTCTCTTCAAGTCTTGCCATCGCCCCTTCTTCTCCCATGCGGTTAAAGAAATCCAGCATGGCGGCGTTCAGGCTGTCATCGCTTTCGTGCGGTAAATACCACGTTACCGGTTCTTCATCGGTGACGTCGAAAGCCACGGCCAGTTGGGGATGAATGCGCTGAAGCAGGGAAATCGTCACGGAATCGCCAATCGTATAATCCAGCTTGCCTTCCGCCACGGCTTCCAGCAGGGCTTTCGGACTTTGATCGGTCGAAATGGCCCAGTCGAGATCGGGATAGTGATTCGCCCGGGCGTTTTTAAGCGTCGACAGATAAGCCGATCCAGAGGCAACAACCAGTCGCCCCTTTAAGTCACCCAGGTTTTTTGGCCGCGGTTTGTCCACGCGATAGACCAGCTGCTGCGAAACGCTGTAGTAGCCCGGGCCGATCTGATAACGCGACAAACGCTCATCGTTATAAATCAGACCTGCCGCCAGCAGATCCGCTTTGCCGTCGTCGAGCGCATCGAACAGATCGCTGAGGTTGGCGCGCACCGTTATATCAAGCTTAACGCCCAGATAATCGGCAAAACGCTTCGCCAGCTCGTAGTCCATCCCGGCCGGTGCTTTATTCACGGTGTAGTAAGTCAACGGCGAGTTTACGGTACTGACGCGTAGCACTCCCCGTGATTTAATCTGTGAAATCGTATCTTGTCCTCCCCCGTACCAGGGAATAGACGGCCACAGTGCCAGAGCCAGCAGCACGGTAAGCAGACCGATAACCAGATAATTAAATTTTAGGCGTTTCAAATAGTTATCTCTCGATGGCTCCAAGGCCTCTGTCTTTTAAGGCAGTATTGATCTTGTTTTAACTCCCAGAGCGAGGGGCATTTTGCGCAACAAACACCGGCAGAGCAACTTATAAAGCAATTTTTGCGCAAATTTCAGGCAAATCTTGATGGCCATAAATTTTGCGCAAACGGTTTCGTCGCGGAGTGGGTTTCTTTATAATACGCCCCGTTTTCCCCTGTTGCGCCCAATGAAGCGTCGCCCGGCGCTTCGAAGACGAGAGATCTTATGATGGAAATTCTGCGTGGTTCGCCCGCCCTGTCGGCATTTCGTGTAAACAAATTGCTGGCCCGCTTTCAGGACGCTCATCTGCCGGTGAGTGATATTTACGCTGAGTACGTCCATTTTGCCGATGTCAGCGCGCCGCTGAGTGAGGATGAAAAATCCCGTCTGCAGCGCCTGCTCAAGTACGGTCCTTCTCTCGCTGAACATGCGCCACAAGGGCGTTTAACTCTGGTCACGCCACGTCCTGGTACGATATCGCCGTGGTCATCAAAAGCCACAGACATTGCTCATAACTGCGATCTGTCGCAGGTGCGTCGTCTGGAACGAGGCATGGCCTTTTATGTCCAGGCACCTCAGCTTTCTGAAAGCCAATGGCAAACGCTCTCCGCACTGCTGCACGACCGCATGATGGAAACGGTTTACAGCGATTTCAGCGAGGCTGAGCAGCTGTTTGCTCACCATGAACCTCAGCCGGTCAAAAGCGTTGATGTGCTGGGTGAGGGCCGTCAGGCGCTGGTTCAGGCCAATATGACGCTCGGCCTGGCGCTGGCCGACGACGAAATTGACTACCTGCTGGCGGCCTTTACCCGGCTGGGACGCAATCCGAACGACATTGAACTTTATATGTTTGCCCAGGCGAACTCTGAGCACTGTCGCCACAAAATCTTTAACGCTGACTGGATCATCGACGGCGAAAAACAGCCTAAATCACTGTTTAAAATGATTAAGAACACCTTCGAGCAAACGCCGGATTATGTTCTGTCAGCCTATAAAGATAACGCGGCGGTAATGGAAGGCTCGGAGGTCGGTCGCTTCTTCGCGGACGCAGAAAAGGGTGAGTACGCCTATCACCAGGAAGCCGCACACATTCTGATGAAGGTTGAAACGCACAACCACCCAACCGCGATTTCGCCCTGGCCTGGCGCTGCAACCGGCTCCGGCGGTGAAATTCGTGATGAAGGCGCGACGGGGCGCGGTGCCAAGCCGAAAGCGGGCCTGGTCGGGTTCTCGGTGTCGAACTTGCGCATCCCCGGCTTCGAACAGCCCTGGGAGGAGGATTTTGGCAAGCCCGCACGCATCGTCAGCGCGCTGGATATTATGACCGAAGGCCCACTGGGCGGCGCAGCCTTTAACAACGAATTTGGTCGTCCGGCCTTAAACGGCTACTTCCGGACCTATGAAGAGCAGGTTAACAGCCATAACGGGACTGAACTGCGCGGCTACCACAAGCCCATTATGCTGGCTGGCGGCATCGGAAACATTCGTTCGGACCACGTTCAGAAAGGTGAAATCACCGTCGGGGCCAAACTGGTCGTGCTGGGCGGGCCGGCGATGAATATCGGCCTGGGCGGCGGTGCGGCATCATCCATGGCATCAGGCCAGTCCGATGCGGATCTCGACTTTGCATCGGTGCAGCGTGACAACCCTGAAATGGAGCGTCGCTGCCAGGAAGTGATCGACCGTTGCTGGCAACGGGGCGATGACAACCCGATTCTGTTTATCCACGATGTGGGCGCGGGCGGCCTGTCCAACGCCATGCCGGAACTGGTCAGCGACGGTGGACGCGGCGGTCGCTTCAACCTGCGCGACATCCTGAGTGATGAACCGGGAATGAGCCCGCTTGAAGTCTGGTGTAACGAATCACAAGAGCGCTATGTGATGGCCGTTGCCCCTGAAAAGCTGGCCGAGTTTGCTGCCATTTGTCAGCGCGAACGTGCGCCGTATGCGGTGATTGGTGAAGCCACTGAAGAGCAGCACCTGACCCTGAACGACAGCCACTTTGATAACAGCCCGATTGATATGCCGCTGGACGTCCTGCTGGGCAAAACCCCGAAAATGACGCGCGATGTGGTGAAACTGCAGGCGAAGGGCGATGCCCTGCAGCGCGAGGGCATTACGCTGACGGACGCGGTAAATCGCGTGCTGCACTTGCCAACCGTAGCGGAAAAAACCTTCCTGATCACCATCGGCGATCGCAGCGTAACCGGCATGGTGGCGCGCGATCAGATGGTGGGCCCCTGGCAGATCCCGGTTGCTAACTGCGCCGTTACGACGGCCAGTCTCGACAGCTACCATGGCGAAGCCTTCGCGCTGGGCGAGCGTGCGCCTGTCGCACTGCTGGACTTCGCCGCCTCGGCCCGTCTGGCCGTGGGTGAAGCACTGACTAACCTGGCCGCGGCGCCGGTCGGTTCGTTGAAGCGGGTGAAACTCTCGGCTAACTGGATGTCGGCCGCGGGCCATCCGGGTGAAGATGCGGGCCTGTATGAAGCCGTAAAAGCCGTCGGTGAGGAACTGTGTCCGGCGCTCGGCATCACTATCCCGGTGGGTAAAGACTCTATGTCGATGAAAACCCGCTGGCAGGAAGGCACCGAACAGCGCGAAATGACCTCGCCGCTGTCGCTGGTGATCACGGCTTTTGCAAGGGTAGAAGACGTACGTCGCAATGTGACGCCACAGCTGGTCGCCGATCGGGACAACCTGCTGCTGTTAATCGACCTTGGCAACGGCGCTAACACCTTAGGCGCGACGGCGCTGGCTCAGGTTTATCGTCAACTGGGTGACAAGCCTGCTGATGTCCGTGATGCAACGCAGCTGGCTGGCTTCTTTAATGCCATTCAGGCACTGGTCAGCCAACAAAAACTGCTGGCTTACCATGACCGCTCAGACGGCGGCCTGCTGGTTACTCTGGCGGAAATGGCTTTCACCGGTCACTGTGGCATCGAAGTCGATATCGCGGCGCTGGGCAGCGATGCACTGGCTGCGCTGTTCACCGAAGAGCTGGGGGCGGTGATTCAAATCAACGCGGCGGATCGCGAAGCCGTGGAGCAGATTCTTGCTGAACATGGCCTGGCGCACTGCAGCCATGTGCTGGGCAGCGCACAGTCGGGCGATCGCTTTGTGATTCGCTCAGGCGACAGCGCGGTTTACAGCGAAAGCCGCACCATCTTGCGGACCTGGTGGGCAGAAACCACCTGGCAGATGCAGCGTCTGCGTGATAATCCGGCCTGTGCCGATCAGGAACATCAGGCAAAGCAGGATGACACCGATCCCGGACTGAACGTTAACCTGACCTTTAAGCCAGACGAAGACGTTGCAGCACCGATGATTGCGACGGGCGCGCGTCCACGCGTTGCCGTGCTGCGCGAGCAGGGCGTTAACTCGCATGTGGAAATGGCGGCCGCCTTTGATCGGGCAGGTTTTACGGCGGTTGACGTGCATATGAGTGACCTGCTGGCGGGCCGGATCGATCTGGAACCTTTCCAGGCGCTGGTGGCCTGTGGCGGTTTCTCCTACGGTGACGTATTGGGCGCGGGTGAAGGTTGGGCGAAATCCATTCTGTTTAACCCGCGCGTACGCGATCAGTTCGAGTCGTTCTTCCATCGCCCACAAACGCTGGCACTGGGCGTGTGTAACGGCTGCCAGATGATGTCTAACCTGCGTGAATTGATTCCGGGTAGTGAGCTGTGGCCGCGCTTTGTCCGTAACCAGTCTGAACGTTTTGAAGCACGCTTCAGCCTGGTTGAAGTGGCTGCCAGCCCGTCGTTACTGTTGGATGGCATGGCCGGTTCCCGTATGCCGATCGCCGTATCGCACGGCGAGGGCTTCGTGGAGGTGCGTGATGGCGCGCACCTTGCCGCACTGGAATCGAAAGGGCTGGTGGCGCTACGTTATGTCGATAACACAGGCAAGGTGACGGAAGCCTATCCGGCAAACCCGAATGGCTCGCCAAACGGTATTACTGCGGTGACCAATGAAAGTGGACGCGTCACAATTATGATGCCGCATCCAGAGCGTGTGTTCCGCACGGTCAGCAACTCATGGCACCCGGCTGAATGGGGCGAAGACAGCCCCTGGATGCGCATTTTCCGCAATGCACGGAAACAATTGGGTTAAGAGCGGCGAAAAAAGACCGGGAGGCCTGAGTGCCTCCCTTTTTTTATTCCCCGTTTGTTGGCAAAAGGAGACATACGTCACCTTTTGTTGTCGCCGATTGGTGACATCTATCTTTATGATTTCTATAGATTGAAAGGGAAAAGCAAAATTGTGTTGGTATCTGGCGACACTTTTAGCGGACCAGACAGTCTGAAATGAGCGAAGTCAGCTGAATGGTTTTTTCAAAATATTGATTACAAAGGTATTTTAAAAACTGGCATGAACCTTGCTATACTATGCCTGTTGCTCATTCATCTGTTTATGATTGCCACCCCACAGCGGGCAGAGCTCATAAAATCCGAATGACGCACCAAACGGAGCCTGTCGTCCACCCAACCGATAATCGTATGTTCTGCATCGTTATCAAGCATCGGACGCAACGTTGAGTTAGGCTCCACCCATTCTCGCGTACTGCTATGGCGGTGCGTCAACGGCAGGCCATCGCGCCTGCCGTTTTCTTTTCTGCCTCTTCCTTCTCTGGGCTGACTCCGCTAGCATCCGGTAAGCGTATCTTTAAGGAAGCCGTCGCGTGAAAAAATGGCGTTTATTTCCCGGGTCCCTGCGCCAGTTGGTGCTGATGGCCTTTTTGCTGGTGCTCCTGCCGCTGTTGGTGCTGGCCTGGCAGGCCTGGGAAAGTCTCTCAGCGTTAAGTAATCAGGCTGCCGACACTAACCGAAATACCTTTACTGACGTCAGGCGCAGCGAGGCGATGGCACGCACCGCTATCGAGCTGGAACGGAGTTATCGCCAGTACTGTGTGCTGGGCGATACTTCTCTGGCAAAGCTCTATCAGACGCAGCGTATCCGCTATGGTCAGATGCTCAGTTCCCATGCCGACAGCCTGCCCGATTTACCGGCGTTTAAAACGTTGCAGGCCATTTTGCCGCAGCTGGAAACCATGCAGTGCGATAATGGTAATCCTGTGACCGGTGCGTCACAGGCGCTGGAAAAATTTTCAGCGACAAACGTGCAACTGGTGCAGGATACGCGAGAAGTGGTGTTTGCACGTGGTCTGCAACTGCAACGTGAAATAGCCGACCGTGGTCAGTTTTTTGGCTGGCAGGCGCTTATCCTGTTTATTATCAGCCTGACGTTAACCCTGCTGTTTACCCGCATGATCATCGGCCCGGTAAAAAGCGTAGAGCGGATGATTAACCGACTTGGCGAAGGACGCGAACTGGGCAGCAGCATGGTGTTTCGCGGTCCGCGCGAGTTACGCTCTTTGGGGCAACGTATTATCTGGTTAAGTGAACGCCTGGCCTGGCTGGAAACCCAGCGACATGAATTTTTACGTCATCTTTCACACGAACTTAAAACGCCGCTTGCCAGCCTGCGTGAAGGTACAGAGCTGCTGGCTGATGAGGTTGCGGGCATACTGAATCCTGAACAGAAAGAAATCGTCTCAATACTGGATAACAGCAGTCGCCACCTGCAACGCCTTATCGAACAGCTACTTGATTACAACCGCAAACTGGCTGATGGCCCGATTACCCTGGAAACGGTGGATCTGACTGACATCGTGTATGACGTTGTTAATGCGCATGCACTCTCAGCCCGAACCAAGCTTATGCATGTCAATATCGATCTTAAAGCCACAGATTGCCTGGCAGAACCTATGCTATTGATGAGCGTGATTGACAACCTCTACTCTAACGCCGTGAACTATGGCAATGAATCCGGTAACATTTGGCTGCACAGCCAGCGGCAGGGCGATCGGATAATCATCGATGTCGCTAACAGCGGTACGCCCATTCCCGAAAATGAGCAGGAGATGATTTTTGAACCTTTTTTCCAGGGCAGTCATCAGCGTAAAGGGCCGGTCAAAGGCAGCGGACTGGGGTTAAGCATCGCAAAGGATTGTCTGCGCCGCATGCACGGTAGCCTGCAACTGGTTACCCGTGACGACGCTGATGTTTGTTTTCGCATCGAACTGAACACCACAGCCGGGAAAGTCTGAAGCATGAAATTTTTCGCCGCCCTCATGATAAGCGCACTGAGCAGCATGATGCTCAGTGGGTGTGCCTCATCCCCGGTCACCACAACAGCCCAGCCCGCTTCGGGCAGCGTTGTGGTGCCCGAAGTACGGCTGGTCGACTATCTCACTATGCGCTGCGTCGATATCTGGCGTATTGAGAATAGCGCCGCCATGACGAATCCCCTTTACTGGATGTGCAGTATAGACTGTGCCGAACGACTTTCTCCCGCTGAAGCACGAGCGGAGGCCCACCGCTGGCCGGTGGACAGCTGGTCGCGCGCCTTTAAGCAGGGGGTATTAATGGCAAACGGCAATGTGACGCCACTGGAACGCCGCGACTACATCAACGTGCTTGATGGCTACAGCGAGCAGTTCCCCCCCAATATGCGTGCGTTAATTCAGCTCTGGCGCAGTAATCAGGTCGCCCAGCTTGAACTCAGCGCCATGCGGTCACGCTACGCCCATTTGCAACAGAGCAGCGATGCCCAGTCAGATTCGCTGCGTCAACAACAGATAAAACTGCGTCAGCAGCTCAGTGATACCCAGCGCAAACTGGAGCGGCTAACCGATATTGAGCGCCAGCTTTCGTCGCGCAAAACCTCTGATATGCCTGACGGCAGTCACGGAACGGCACTGCCACAAGAGGAAGATCAGTAATGGTGAAACAAGCGGCCCACCTGCTTTTAGTGGATGATGATCCCAGCCTGCTCAAACTGTTAGGTATGCGCCTGACCAGTGAGGGATATCAGGTGACGACCGCGGCCAGTGGGCCCGATGCGCTTCGGCTGTTGCAGAAAGAGAAGATCGAGCTGGTCATCAGCGATCTGCGCATGGATGAAATGGACGGCCTGGCATTATTTGCTGAAATTCAAAAGCGTCACGCGGGTTTACCGGTCATCATTTTAACGGCGCATGGTTCAATCCCGGAAGCCGTAGCGGCAACGCAGCAGGGCGTGTTCAGCTTCCTTACCAAGCCCGTGGATCGCGATGCACTGTATAAGGCGATAGACGAAGCCCTGGCGCAGCGAGCGCCAGTCAGCGACGACCGCTGGCGTGAAGCCATAGTGACCCGTAGCCCGCAGATGCTGCGCTTACTTGAACAGGCACACATGGTTGCCCAGTCAGACGTCAGCGTGCTGATTAACGGGCAAAGCGGCACGGGTAAAGAAGTCCTGGCACAGGCTATCCATGCCGCCAGCCCGCGCGCGCAAAAGCCGTTTGTGGCCATTAACTGCGGTGCCTTACCTGAGCAGCTTCTGGAATCAGAGTTGTTTGGTCACGCCAAAGGCGCCTTTACCGGCGCGGTCAGCGCGCGTGACGGCCTGTTTAAAGCCGCGGAAGGCGGCACGCTGTTTCTGGACGAAATTGGCGATATGCCGCCTGCACTGCAGGTGAAGTTACTGCGCGTGCTGCAGGAGCGTAAAGTCCGGCCGCTGGGCAGCAATAATGATATCGATATTGATGTCCGGATTATCTCGGCCACGCACCGGGATCTGCCGAAAGCGATGGAAAAGAATGCGTTTCGCGAAGATCTCTTTTACCGCCTGAACGTGGTGAACCTGAAAATCCCCGCGCTGCATCAACGTACCGAAGATATCCCACTGCTGGCTAACCATTTGCTGCGTCAAACGGCAGAACGACATAAGCCGCAGATCCGCAGCTTCTCCGTCGATGCGATGAAGCGCCTGATGTCTGCCAGCTGGCCAGGTAACGTGCGTCAGTTGGTTAACGTTATTGAGCAGTGTGTCGCGCTCAGCTCCTCGCCCGTTATCAGCGATGCGCTGGTAGAGCAGGCGCTGAGTGGAGAAAACAGCGCGCTACCGACCTTTGTTGAAGCACGGAATCAGTTCGAACTTAACTATCTGCGTAAGCTGTTACAGATGACCAAAGGGAACGTCACCAACGCCGCGCGTCTGGCTGGACGTAACCGTACCGAATTCTATAAGCTGCTGTCACGGCATGAACTGGACGCCAGCGACTTTAAAGAGTAATTTTTTGCCCCCATAGTCTGCGGCGCTGCCAGCGACATTTATACTTTAATAACCCTCTAACCATGGAGGGCTCGAGGAAAGGATCTGACATGAAAAAGATCGATGCAATTATTAAACCCTTCAAGCTCGATGACGTGCGTGAGGCACTTGCTGAAGTCGGCATTACCGGCATGACCGTGAGCGAAGTAAAAGGATTTGGTCGCCAGAAAGGCCATACGGAACTCTACCGTGGCGCAGAGTACATGGTGGACTTCCTGCCCAAGGTGAAAATCGAAATGGTTGTCGGAGATGATATCGTTGATACCTGCGTCGAAACCATCATGCGCACCGCACAAACCGGAAAAATCGGCGACGGTAAAATCTTTGTTTTCGATGTTGCCCGCGTAGTGCGCATCCGTACTGGCGAAGAAGACGAAGAAGCGATTTAATTCACTTTAGATGCAAAATCTTTAGCTGAAATCCCGGCGATGTTGGAAAAGTTTCATTCGTCGAGATCTCGCCCCGTCCTGATATGAGGGAGGGGCGAAAAGCTGTCTGTTTCACCACAAAGTGTTACCCCCGCCCGCGTTAACGCAGCACTGCACACCGAACGGCTGGCGCCACTGCTTCAAGGGCGCCGTTCGCAGTCGCCGATTCATATCTCTTTATGTGGACCGAACCGCTCATAGTGAATTCTGTCCGCCGTAATGCCGACCGCATGCAACTGCTTAACGATAAATTGCATAAAGCCAAGTGGCCCGCAGAGATAAAAGTGGGTATTCACATCCCGCAGCCGCGCTGACAGGGTCGCCAAATCCATCATACCTTGCGCATCGTAGCGGCCTGCATCGGGTTCGTCCGGCTCGCGATACCAGATGTGCTGTGCAAAATCAGGAAGCAGGGCACCGGTGGTGGTCACTTCGTCTGCGAAGGCATGCTGTTTGCCATTTTCGGCGGCGTGAAGCCAGTTGACGGGCGCCAGATGCCGCTGTGCAGCCAGCGCGTGGAGCATTGCCAGCATTGGGGTTTGTCCAACGCCGGCGGAAATGAGCGTGACCGGCGTTGTCGGGCTAACCTGCAGGAAAAAATCGCCGTGCGGGGCGGCCAACTGCACTTCACTGCCGACTTCTGCATGCTGATGTAGCCAGCCGGACAGGATTCCCTGCGGCGCCTGTTTCACCGCAATACGGTACATTTTCTCGTTGCTCCCTGTGGTTAGTGAGTACTGACGAATTTGATGATATTCACAACCTGCGGGCTGCAAGTGAAGCGTCAGATACTGACCGGGTTTAAAGGGGGCAACCGGACCCCCGTCCACAGGCGTAAAAGTAAAGCTTTTAATCACGGCACTCTGCTGCTCAATCGCGCTGATGCGAAACGGCCGCGTCCCGCGCCATCCGCCTTTTTGCTGCTCCGATGCCTGATAAATCGCTTCTTCGCGCTGGATAAACACATCCGCCAGTATACCGTAAGCACGTCCCCATGCTGCCAGCACGTCATCACCGGGATTCAACAGGGTTTTGATGGTAGCAAGTAAATGCTCACCCACAATTGCATACTGCGCGGGCTGAATATTCAGGCTGGTATGTTTTTGCGCAATTTTTTCAACGGCCGGCAGTATCGCTGTCAGGTTTTCGAGGTTTGCGCCGTAGGCACATATCGCATTGAACAGGGCTTCACGCTGCCCGCCGTTACGTTGATTATTCATGTTAAAGACATTTTTTAGTTCAGGATGCTGAGCAAGCATGCGGTCATAGAAATGAGCAGTCAGATCGGGGCCGCAGGCGGCAAGGGCGGGAAGGGATGATTTCACGGTAGCAATAGTCTGAGCATCAAGCATGGCAACACCTCATTTAAAGTTGCATTTTAAATGCATCTTATGATCGTTTCTTTCATGCTGTAAATCTCATGCTGGGTTTTACTGGCAGCAACTGGCCGGTTTTCGCGACAAAAGCGCAAAAAATCTTTTACAGAGTGAAAAAATGATATTGGCGGGCAATCGTTGCAAAAAAGGGATAAAAAGGCATGGCGTCTCGGTAGCCAAACGTTTGCGTAAAAAGAGGGAATTCACCCTACCTTACCCCGATAAAACGGTTTACACTGTCTGCCTTCGCCCTCAGGGGGCGTAAATTGCCGATTTAAAGATAGCCAGTCAGGAGATGCGGATGTTAAAGCGTGAAATGAACATTGCCGATTATGATGCCGAGTTGTGGCAGGCGATGGAGCAAGAGAAAGTGCGTCAGGAAGAGCACATTGAACTGATTGCTTCTGAAAACTACACCAGCCCGCGTGTTATGCAGGCGCAAGGTTCTCAGCTCACTAACAAATATGCCGAAGGCTATCCGGGCAAGCGCTACTACGGTGGCTGCGAATACGTAGACATTGTTGAACAACTGGCTATCGACCGTGCTAAAGCCCTGTTTGGCGCTGACTATGCGAACGTGCAGCCTCATTCTGGTTCTCAGGCTAACTTTGCCGTTTTCACCGCGCTGCTGCAGCCCGGCGATACCATTCTGGGCATGAACCTGGCACACGGCGGTCACCTGACACACGGTTCACCGGTTAACCTGTCGGGCAAACTGTACAACGTTGTGCCTTACGGCATCGACGAAACCGGTAAAATTGACTATACCGAACTGGCCGAGCTGGCACAGACTCATAAGCCTAAAATGATCATCGGCGGTTTCTCGGCGTATTCCGGGATTTGCGACTGGGCTAAAATGCGTGAAATCGCTGACAGCGTTGGCGCATGGCTGTTTGTGGATATGGCGCACGTTGCCGGTCTGATTGCTGCGGATGTTTACCCTAACCCGGTTCCACATGCACATATCGTGACCTCCACGACGCACAAAACCCTGGCTGGTCCGCGCGGCGGTATCATCCTGGCGCAGGGCGGCGATGAAGAGCTGTACAAAAAGCTTAACTCAGCCGTCTTCCCTGGTGGACAGGGCGGCCCGCTGATGCACGTGATCGCCGGTAAAGCCGTGGCCTTCAAAGAAGCCATGGAGCCTGAGTTTAAAGCCTACCAGCAGCAGGTCGCCAAAAACGCTAAGGCAATGGTAGAAGTGCTGATCGCGCGTGGCTATAACATCGTATCAGGCGGCACCTATAACCACCTGTTCCTGATCGATCTCGTCAGCAAAAACATGACCGGTAAAGAAGCCGATGCCGCACTGGGCCGCGCGAATATCACCGTAAACAAAAACAGCGTGCCAAACGATCCGAAAAGCCCGTTTGTCACCTCTGGTGTTCGAATTGGTACGCCTGCCGTTACGCGCCGTGGCTTTAAAGAAGCAGACGTACGCGAACTGGCCGGTTGGATCGCGGATGTGTTAGACAACATCAACGATGAAGCTACCATTGAGCGTACCAAGCAGAAAGTACTGGATATCTGTGCGCGCCTGCCGGTTTACGCATAACCCTTTCTGTTGAAAACACAGTCTGACAAGAGGATGGCCATGGCCATCCTTTTTTATTGCCTGCATAACCCGGCTCTGACAAAGTAACGACCACATATCATTGCCTGGACGCATCATTGCTGGAGGGAACATGGCAATCGGCTCCGCCAAGTGGCTTGGACTAAGCTACTTCACCTACTTTTTCTGCTACGGCATTTATCTTCCTTTCTGGGGCGTCTGGCTCAAAGGTGTGGGCCTGAATGCTGAACAAATTGGCCTGCTATTGGGGTGCGGCATGGTGGCGCGCTTTGTGGGCAGTTTATTCATCGCCTCTCAGGTTAAAAATCCCGGACAATTGATTACGGCATTACGCCTGCTGGCCCTGCTGACCTGCTTTATTGCGGCGGGCTATTGGGTTGGGCAGCAGTGGATGTGGCTGCTGTTAGTCATGACCGGTTTTAACCTGTTTTTCTCGCCGCTGGTTCCTTTAAGCGATGCACTGGCCGCCACCTGGACGCAGCAAATTGGCCTTGCCTACGGGCCCGTTCGCTTGTGGGGTTCGCTGGCGTTTGTGATCAGCTCAGCCCTGACCGGTATGCTGGTGAGCGCCTTCTCTTCGCAGGCGATCTTAATGCTGCTGTCGGTTGGGTTGGTCAGTATGCTGGCAGGAATGCTGCTTACCCCGCGTACCCATCCCCAGGGCAGCGAAAGGCAGGGCAGAGTCGGTGGAGGCTGGCAGGCCTGGCGCGATCTGATAAAGGAAAACGCGGTCTGGCGCTTTATGGTGTGCGTGACGTTATTACAGGGTGCGCATGCGGCTTATTATGGTTTCAGCGCCATCTGGTGGCAGGAGAGCGGTTATTCTGCATCGGTAGTGGGTTATCTGTGGTCGCTGGGCGTGGTAGCGGAAATCGTGGTGTTTGCCTTAAGCCATCGACTGTTTCACCGCTGGCGCGCACGGGATCTGCTGTTGCTGTCAGGCATCTGTGCGCTGGTTCGCTGGGGACTGCTCGGCGCCAGCACCGCGTTGCCGCTGCTGATTGTGGGGCAACTACTCCACTGCGGTAGCTTTACGGTATGTCATCTGGCCGCAATGCGCTTTATCGCTTCACGGCAGGGGGCGGATGTGATCCGTTTGCAGTCGCTCTATTCGGCGCTGGCAATGGGCGGCGGAATTGCCGTCATGACCATGATTTGTGGCGTACTCTTTACTCACCTGCACGGTCATCTCTTCTGGGTGATGGCGCTGGTGGCACTGCCCGCACTGTTCCTGCGGCCGCGTCAGGATTCCAGCAAATAGCGAATGCGCTGCTGATGGTATTCAGTCAGCGGCAGTTCGGCGTGGATAAGTGGGGGGGAGAAAAGGGGCAGCGAGGTGACATAAGGCGAAATAATGACATCGACTTCGCGCGGTGCACCGTCGCGCTGGAAATCTTCAACGCGCTGATAGGTGATGTTAACAGGCAGCAAGGTGATCTTGCGGATTTGCTGCTCGACATCCTGTTCCAGTTCGGGATCGTCACCGGTGAGCAGCAGCACCTGTTTTTCCTGCAATGCGCTGCTTTGCATCAGCCATGCACCTAAAATCACCGTCACCAGGCTGACCTCTTCCGGCGCGAACTGAACCTGAAACGTCTGCTCGAAAGCGTCCAGTGCCTGCTGTGTGGTGCGCAGCAGGCGCGGATAAAGCCTGGTTACGTCTTGTGCCACACTGTCATCAATAGCCATTGTAAAGTAGGTGCGATCCAGCGCCTGTGCCAGGTGAGTATATAACTGCTGCTGGAGTTCGGTGCGGTCATGAAAAGTGGTGCCGGCGACGTGCTCAAAATCATCAATGAGCCGCTGTGTGGCGCGCATCAGTCGCTGCTCGCTGGGATGGTCGACACGGTTGGCGTCCGGAAAATGGATCAGGCTAAATAACAGTGTCCAGAAATCCGTTTCGCTGGCGTCCGGCGTCAGATGACAGCGCTTTTGCCAGTGATGAATAACATCTTTTGCGGCCTGACGTTCTGCTTTCGCTGACAGCCATGCCTGCTGCTGCGCCGTAAAGATCGCAGGCTGGCGCTGGCACAGGCCGTATTTCATAAATATTTGTAAAAAGAGTTGATCGCGCGTGCTGAACGGGCGATTAAGGCACAGGCTGCAGTGCTGGATCAGCGCCTGTAAATTGGTTTCATCGTACAGCGCTTTTTCAATTTTCATCTGCTTCAGACGCAGGCGTAAGGGCGCGGCAAAATGCTCGCAGACAAAGGCCTGCGACAGTCGCAGGCTGCGTCGCAAATTATGGATTAAGCAAATGCGTCGATCCAGCTCTGTACCATGAATGCGCAGGCTGCCATCCACCATCTGATGAAGTTCCAGTCGATGATAGCGCTGTATCTCATCACCCACTTCTGCGATGTCCTGTCTCGCGGTGGCGATGTCCACTCCGTTTAGCAGGCTTAATCTTTTAAGCGTCAGTGCAGGAGCGGGCAGAAACAGCAGTAACAACAGATGACAGCGACGCTGTGAACCGGTGAAGAGTGGTGCTGAAGATGTAGCAGAACTCATCAATCATTATTCCAGCAGGCTATTTTTAGCTAAGAATAGTCAACCTCCTGAACCCTTGAACGGTTTACCCGTTTTTTTGTTCAGAGGTTTAAGGCGGGTCACAAAATTTTGTTACTTAAGAAACCTTTTCATCAGGAACGTTACTTTATAACATTATGAGACGCATGTTTTTTGCACTATTTACCCTGGTCAGTTCGTCAGCGCTGGCACATCCACACAGCTTTATTGATATGAAAACCGAGCTGGTCACGAAGGACGATCGTTTTACCGGCCTGAAAATGACGTGGACCATGGATGAGATTACCTCCGCCGACCTGCTGTATGACGCGAGCGATGCCAAACCGGGAACGGTGGTATGGAAGAAACTGGCGGCGGGTGTGATGGCGAACGTGCTCGGGCAACATTACTTTTCCGAAATCTGGCATAACAAGCAGCGGGTGAAGTTCTTGAATTTACCAACGGAATACAATCTGTCGCGCAGCGGCAATAAGGCGGTACTGGAATTTGTTCTGCCGCTGGCCGAGCCGCCTTTACTCAAAAATGAACGCTTTGAGATTTTAACCTTCGATCCGACCTACTTCGTGGATATGTTCTACGACAAACCTGAGGCGTTAACTGTACCGCAAGCTTTACAGTCACGCTGTGCATTCACCTTACATACGCCCAAACCGGATGACTCTTTGAAACAGTATGCGCTCTCGCTCGACAAGGCAGATGCGCCGCCTGAGGATATGGATCTGGGAAGGCAGTTTGCACAAACGGTAATACTGACATGTCACTGACGCTCACGACCCAAGCCAAAAAACGGCTGTGGCCGCTGGCACTGTTTACGGCAGGGTTGGTTACTCTGGGCGCGGCCATCTGGCTGCACTGGCCCCAGATACTTCTGCAAAGCGTGCTCTGGCAAAAAGTGCTGCATCGCCAGATGACCCAGCTCCTGCAGCAGGTTGCCGAGCAGCCTCATCATGCCGGACTGTCGTTACTGGCATTCAGCCTGATCTATGGTGTCCTGCATGCCTTAGGGCCAGGTCACGGTAAAGTCGTGATCACGACCTTTCTGGCAACGCATCCGGCAAAACTGAAAACCAGCATGAAACTCACGCTACTGGCCTCGTTGCTACAGGGCTCAGTGGCTATCATCCTGGTCACGCTGATGCTGGTGGTGCTGAAAACCTCATCGCGGCAGCTGCACCTCAGCAGTTTCTGGCTGGAGAAGAGCAGTTATGTGTTGGTTATTGCCTTAGGTATCTGGATAGGCTACCGGGCGATAAAGGCGCTTTGGCTGCTGTTGCGTCCTCAGCCGACAATGAGGATTCATGCGCTGCGCCCTCATCATCAGCATGATGAACACTGTGGCTGTGGCCATGCGCATTTGCCCAGCGCACAGCAAATGGCGGGCGCCGTTAATGGCAAAACGCAGCTGTTGGTGGTGATCTCCATGGGGCTGCGTCCCTGCTCAGGCGCGATCATGATGCTGCTGTTTTCTAAAGTGATTGGCGTGTATCTGTGGGGCGTCCTTTCTGCCGCCGTTATGGCGGTGGGGACCGCCCTGACCATTTCTGCCATCGGCTTACTGGTGCAGCGTTCCCGCGTGCTGGCGCAACGTCTTGGCGCGGACAGCCAGGTGGGTAAAGGTGCGCGCAGCCTGTTGCCTGTGCTGGCGTTAGTGGGCAGCCTGACGTTGATTGTTGTGGGCTGTGCGCTCTGGCAGTCTGCTCAGCCTGGTTTTACCGGCGGTATCCGACCCTTTTAATTTCTGCGGCGGCGGAAGATATTCCCCGCTGCCGGGATCCTCGCATTTTCGCTTCGCAACTATTTTTATTTTCTCTTGCACGTTGAGTGGTGAAAATAGTTTTCACTGACTACGCTGTTTATAGTTATTGCGAACCCCTGTCTGGGAATGAAAAAAACGACACTCACCTGCTATGTGTTGCGAGGGAAATATCTCATGGCTGATACCCGTATTAATAATGGCTACAACGATCCGCTCGTCACCGGAGCGGCAGGCTTACCCCTTAAACGCATTTCCTGGAGTGCCGTTTTTGCCGGTGTAATTTGTGCTTTGATTATTCACATATTATTAACCTTGCTGGGTACGGCAATTGGTGCTACCACCATTGACCCTTTGCAGGAAGATAATCCATTTAAACATCTGGGAACGGGTGCCCTGGTCTGGACGGCCATTGAAATGCTGATCGCTATTGCCGCCGGTAGCTACGTCGCCGGTCGCCTGGCGCAGCGTGAGGGCGCACTGCACGGCTTGCTGATGTTTGGTATTAGTACCGTCTTAACTATTTACCTGGCCGTGAGCCTTGCCAGTAGCGTATTAGGCGGCGCCATGAATATTCTTGGTACGGGTTTCCAGGCAGTAGGAAGTGGTATTTCAGCCGCTGCGCCATCGGTTACCCAAATGGCTAAAGAAAAACTGCAGCAAAATAATATTAATTTAGACAATATGCAGCAAGAACTGGAAACGACGCTGCGTCAAACGGGTAAGCCTGAATTACAACCGGAAAATCTGAAGCAGGATGCGAATAATGAAGCGCAGAATGCCGAAAATCAGGCAAATAACACGGCTAATCATCCACAAACGGCAGACACAGATTTAGCAAACTGGTTTAAAGGCGTTATTGCTCGTCATTCAGATACTTTACAGGCCGCCGATCGTGATGCTTTAAAAAATATTATTAAAGCGCGGACCGGAAAAAGCGATCAGGAAGCTGAACAGATCGTCAATCAGGCAGAACAAAGCTATCAACAGGCTATGCAGAAATATCAGGAACTGAAAAAACAGGCAGAGCAGAAAGCGCGTGAAGCCGGCGAGCAGGCGGCGAAAGCAACCGCGAAAGCCAGCTGGTATGCTTTCTTTATCCTGATTATTGAAGCGGTACTGGCAGGCGTGATGGGAATGGTAGGACGTCGTACTCAGCCACGTCAGGTGTTAACGCACGAACGTCGTTAATCCCAAGGCAATAAGAAAGGCGGCACGTTATCGTGCCGCCTTTTCTTTTAGCGCTTCAGCGCTTCGCTCAGCTCTTCGCGCATCGCCGATAACAGCGATTTCACCACGCGAGGGTTACCGGCAACGATGTTGCCTGAATGCAGGTAGCCGTGGTTGCCGGTGAAGTCAGTGACCAGTCCGCCCGCTTCGCGCACCAGCAGTTCACCCGCCGCGAAATCCCACGGTTTCAAACCAATTTCAAAGTAGCCATCAACGCGGCCTGCGGCGACGTACGCCAGATCCAGCGCAGCGGAGCCGGTGCGACGGAAATCGGCACACTGCGTAAACAGCTTGGTCATGATGTTCATATAAGCTGGGGCGTGCTGTTTGAGCTTGAAGGGGAAACCGGTGGCAAGAATGGTGCCATCCAGATCGCGAGCGATACTGCCGCGCAGGCGGTAACCATTCAGCTGCGTGCCCTGTCCGCGTACGGCGCTGAACAGTTCATTACGCATAGGATCGTAAACGACAGCCACTTCTGTACGGCCTTTAATACGAACGGCAATAGAAACAGAGAAGTGGGGCAGGCGTTTAATAAAGTTGGTGGTGCCATCCAGCGGATCGATTACCCATTGAATATCCTGATCTTCGCCCTCAAGCTCACCGCTTTCTTCAGTGATGATGGTATGTTTTGGGTAAGATTTACGAATGACTTCGATAATCAGGCGTTCTGCGTCGCGGTCAACATTCGTTACGAAGTCGTTGCTGCCTTTCTGGCTGGCCTCGACAGCGTCCGGGGTTTCATAATTCTTGGCAATTAAATTTCCGGCCTTGCGCGCTGCGCGCACGGCAATGTTGAGCATTGGATGCATCGGTATCTCTCGCTGGATGTTAAAGAACGGGGAAAACGGCGCGGAGTATAGCAGGGTGTTCGGTAAATGTCCTGCTTTATGTTAGAGTACGCGTCATCATTTTCTGACCGATCCCAACTCTTATGCTGCAAAATATTCGTATCGTG
The DNA here is from genome assembly GCF_059801205.1 of Pantoea sp. Ae19-2. Taxonomy (NCBI): domain Bacteria; kingdom Pseudomonadati; phylum Pseudomonadota; class Gammaproteobacteria; order Enterobacterales; family Erwiniaceae; genus Pantoea; species Pantoea sp. Ae19-2. Next base: position 542,277 of record NZ_JBCHWE010000001.1, read on the forward strand.
CTGGTGGAAACTTCTCATACCGGCAACATGGGCTCCGTAGCGCGCGCCATGAAAACCATGGGGTTAACTAACCTCTATCTGGTGAATCCGCTGGTGAAGCCAGACTCTCAGGCTATCTCTCTGGCAGCGGGTGCCAGTGATGTTATCGGTGAGGCAAAGATTGTAGACTCCCTGGATGAAGCCATTGCCGGGTGCAGCCTGGTGGTCGGCACCAGCGCCCGCTCGCGATCTCTGCCGTGGCCGATGCTGGACGCCCGGGAATGCGGCGTGAAAAGTATTGAAGAAGGGCAGCAGGCGCCTGTCGCGCTGGTGTTTGGCCGTGAACGCGTCGGACTGACAAACGACGAATTGCAAAAGTGTCACTACCACGTGGCCATTCAGGCGAATCCGGAATACAGCTCGCTGAATCTCGCGATGGCCGTGCAGATCATTGCTTATGAAGTGCGTATGGCCTGGCTTCAGGCTCAAGAGAACCAAACCCCAAAACCGCAGTACGACGCTTCCCCTTATCCGCTGGTGGACGATCTGGAACGCTTCTATCAGCACATGGAAAACATGATGCTGGAAAGCGGGTTTATCCGTGAAGCCAACCCGGGCCAGGTCATGAGCAAACTGCGTCGTCTGTATACGCGCGCCCGTCCTGAACGCGATGAGCTCAATATTTTGCGCGGTATGCTCTCGTCTTTCGAGAAGCGAAAAGGAACCAGAACGGACGGCGAATAATAGTTGAGTAAATCACCAGGTTAAATACTTGAGTAATTTACTTGGTTAAATAGTTGACCAAATTACTCAGGAATGTCAGACTTGCTGCCATCTTCGCTAATCCTCCGATAACCGGACGCTATTGAGGTTGTATGCTATGAGACTGACATCCAAAGGACGTTATGCTGTTACCGCCATGCTGGACGTTGCCCTTCACTCTCACCAGGGCCCGGTTCCACTGGCAGATATCTCTGAACGCCAGGGCATTTCGCTCTCCTATCTGGAGCAGTTATTCTCGCGTTTACGCAAGCATGGCCTGGTAGCAAGCGTCCGCGGGCCGGGCGGCGGTTATCTGCTAGGTAAAGAAGCCAATGCGATTGCGGTGGGAGAAGTGATCACGGCGGTAGATGAGTCCGTAGACGCCACCAAGTGTCAGGGCAAAGAAGGCTGCCAGGGCGGCGAACGCTGCCTGACTCACGTCCTGTGGCGCGATCTGAGTGTGCGCATTAGTGAGTTCCTGAACAACATTACGCTGGCTGAGCTGGTGAATAATCAGGAAATCCTGGATGTGGCCGACCGTCAGAACGCCAATGACAACCGCCGTTTCCAGAACTCCCGTTCTCAGGAAATCAACGTGAACCTTCGCGCCTCGTAATCCTCCTCTTCTCCGGCCCTTACTGCTAACGCGGTAGGGGCTGAATCTGCTATAAATACGTATGATTTTCTATACGGAGCTGTAGCGCAATGAAATTACCGATTTACCTGGATTACGCCGCTACCACGCCGGCCGATCCGCGTGTGGCCAGCAAAATGATGCAATTCCTGACGCTGGATGGCACGTTTGGTAACCCGGCCTCTCGTTCACACCGTTTTGGCTGGCAGGCCGAAGAAGCGGTAGACGTTGCGCGTAATCAGGTGGCAGAGCTGGTGAATGCTGACCCGCGTGAAATCGTGTTTACCTCCGGTGCCACCGAATCCGACAACCTCGCCATTAAAGGCGCGGCCCAGTTTAATCAGGCGCGCGGCAAGCACATTGTTACCAGCGTAACCGAACATAAAGCGGTGATTGATACCTGCCTGCAACTTGAACGTGAAGGCTTCGAGATCACCTGGCTGACGCCCGCCGCGAATGGTCTGATCGCGATTGAGGATTTGCGTGCTGCACTGCGCGATGACACCGTTCTGGTGTCGATCATGCACGTGAACAATGAAATTGGCGTGATTCAGGATATCGCCGCGATGGGCGCGCTCTGCCGCGAACGTGGCATCCTGTTCCATGTTGATGCCACACAGAGCGTAGGTAAGCTCCCTGTCGATCTGAGTGAACTCCCTGTCGATCTGATGTCCTTTTCCGCCCACAAAGTGTATGGCCCCAAAGGGATCGGCGCGCTGTATGTGCGCCGTAAGCCGCGCGTTCAGATCGATGCACAAATCCATGGTGGCGGCCATGAACGCAATATGCGCTCGGGCACCTTACCTGTGCACCAGATCGTGGGGATGGGTGAAGCCTATCGCATTGCCCGTGAAGTCCGCGAAGAAGAGATGGCCCGCTTGTCTGCCCTTCGGGATCGGCTGTGGCAGGGGCTGCGCCAGACCGGCGGCGTCAGCGTAAATGGCGATTTGCAGCACAGCTGTCCCAACATTCTCAACGTAAGTTTCACTGACGTTGAAGGTGAGTCATTGATCATGGCGTTAAAAGATCTTGCGCTGTCGTCTGGATCGGCCTGTACTTCTGCCAGTCTTGAACCCTCCTATGTCCTGCGTGCGCTTGGCCTGAACGAAGAGCTGGCACACAGCTCGCTTCGCTTCTCGCTGGGCCGTTTTACCACGGAAGACGAGATCGATTATGCCATCGCGCTGGTGCAGAAGTCCGTTACGCGCCTGCGTGAACTCATGAAGTCATGATGCATTTGCCAGCCGAGGCTGACAAACTGTGCGCCGACAACATCTGCGGCGTGCAGCGTAACATCTGAATGAAAAAGCCGTCTTAAAACAGGCTGGATGAAACGAATAACGAATACGGAGCCCTACAATGAATACACAACCGATGAATATTACGCTCAGCAGCCAGCCCGCCGATGCGCGCTGGGGCGAAAAAGCGCTGTTAAGCAGCAATGATAACGGCATGACCCTGCACCTGCGTGAAGCGGATGCCTTGATGACCATTCAACGGGCCGCCCGTAAACTGGATGGCCAGGGCATTCGTCATGTTTCACTGGCTGGCGAAGGCTGGCACCTTGAGCAGTGCTGGGCATTCTGGCAGGGTTATCGCGGGCCTAAGGGCAAAAACCAGGTGGACTGGCCGCAACTGGGTGAACACGAGCAGGCGGAGTTCGATCGCCGCCGCAAAATTGTTGGCTGGGTGCGCGACACCATTAATTTACCAGCCGACGATCTGGGCCCGGAAACGCTGGCGCACAGCGCCATTGACTTACTCAGTGAGCTGGGTGGTGAGGCCGTCAGCTATCGCATCACCAAAGGCGACGACTTACGCGAACAAGGCTACATGGGCCTGCACACCGTGGGTCGCGGCTCTAACCGCCCGCCGGTCTTTCTGGCGCTGGATTTCAACCCAACCGGAGACAGCGAGGCGCCTGTTTACGCCTGTCTGGTGGGCAAAGGCATTACCTTTGATACCGGCGGCTACAGCCTGAAACCGAGCGCTGGCATGGACTCAATGAAGTCGGACATGGGCGGTGCGGCCACCGTCACCGGTGCGCTGGCGCTGGCGATCGCGCGCGGGCTGAATAAGCGGGTTAAACTTTACCTCTGCTGCGCGGATAACATGGTCAGCAGCAATGCCTTCAAACTGGGCGACATCATTCGCTACCGTAACGGCAAGTCGGTAGAGGTGATGAACACCGACGCTGAAGGCCGCCTGGTACTGGCTGATGGCCTGATTGATGCCAGCGAGCAGAACCCGACGCTTCTGATCGATGCGGCAACCCTGACCGGTGCCGCGAAGACGGCGGTCGGCAATGATTATCACGCGCTGTTTACCTTTGACGATGGCCTGGCGCAGTCGGTGATGGGCAGCGCAGTCAGCGAAAACGAACCTTTCTGGCGTTTGCCGCTGGCGGAATTCCATCGCAACCATCTGCCATCGAACTTTGCCGATCTGAACAACATTGCCAGTCCGGCGCATTCGGCAGGTGCCAGCAGCGCTGCCGCGTTCCTGTCGTACTTCGTCAGCCACTATCAGCAGGGCTGGTTACATATTGACTGCTCAGCGACCTATCGCAAAAGCGCGGTCGATCAGTGGGCTGCCGGTGCAACCGGTCTGGGTGTCCGTACCCTCGCCAACCTGTTACTGAAATAAGCGCAATCCAGCGGTGACCTGGTCACCGCTTTCTCAAGGTAGAAGTAAACTATGAACCGTCTTGAAGAGGTGCTGAAGCTGGCCGCGACCGAGCCTGCGCACCGGCCTGAATTTTTCCAGCTGTTGCTGGAAGCTGACGTCTGGGTGCCCGGCGAAAGCACCAGCCAGCAACTGGATGCCAGTACGCCGGTGGATCTCCAGCACTGGGAAAAAGAGGATGGCAGCAGCGTCATACCGTTTTTTACCTCCGAACAGGCGATGAGCGAAGCCGTTGAGAGCGAACAGGCGTATTTACGTTTACCCGTGCGCACCCTGTTTGACATGACGCGTGGCGAAACCCTGTTTTTGAACCCAAAACTGCCGACGGGAAAAGAGTTCTCCGCAGCGGAAATCAGCCATCTGCTGGGCGAAGAGGGCAGTGCACTCACTCAGCAAAGCGTGCTGGAAGGCGGGCAGTCACTGCTGCTGTCGGAAGTGGCAGAACCGCCTGCCCAGATGATTGACTCTCTGACCCAACTGCTCAGCAAATATAAGCAGGTGAAACGCGCCTTTGTTGCCAGCATTCGTGAACGCGCGGATGAGGAACCCAACCTGCTGATTGGGATTGAAGCGGACAGCGATATTGAGGCCATTATCCAGGCCGCTGGCAGCGTCGCCAGCGACACGTTACTGGATGATGCACCCATTGATATCTGCGAGGTCACGGCAGACGATCGCGGCATCAGCCACTTCTTTACCGCCCACATCACGCCCTTTTATGAACGTCGCTGGGGGAGTTTCCTGCGCGAGTTCAAAGGCGGTCAGCGTATTATCTGACAACGCGCGCGGCCTCACCGGCCGCGCGTCTTCTTATTTCGCAATCGGCAAATCGTCCCGGCTTCCCCATTCGCCCCAGGAACCGTCATAGAGCGTAGCCTCCCGAACGCCCAGCGACGTCAGCGCCAGAATCAACACGACCGCCGTAACGCCTGAGCCACAGGTGGCGACAACCGGTTGCGTCAGGTCCACGCCCGCCTGGGCAAACAGGGCGCGCAGTTCGGACGCCGGCTTCAGTTGTCCCTGTTCAACCAACAGGTTCCACGGCAGATTCAGACTGTTGGGAATGTGCCCGCGATGTAAACCAGGACGCGGTTCATCTACCTCGGCATTGAAGCGGTTAGCCGCTCGGGCATCCACAATCTGTGCGCCGCCTTCATGGCTAATCAACAGCACGTCAGTCAGGCGTTTCACCAGCCCGTCATCGAACTCAGCCTCGAATTCGCCCTCAGGCAGGCTCACTTCCCCCTCCGCCAGCGCAAAGCCTGCGGCTTTCCAGCCCTGCAAACCGCCAGCCAGAATGGAAACCTGGGCGACGCCGAAAGCGCGCAGCATCCACCAGGCGCGCGGGGCAGAAAACAGGTTGCCCTCATCATAAACAATCAGATGTTTATCACTGTTGACGCCAAGCTCGCGCATGGCCACGGCAAAGCTTTCAGCGCGCGGGAGCATATGCGGATAGGGGCTGGTGTGATCGGAAAGTGCTTCAATATTAAAGAAAGGTGCCTGGGGCAAATGACCCGCCAGGTATTCAGCCTGGATATTGCGAACCGCATCCATGCCTGGCGGCAGCATACGTGCGTCCAGTACCTGCAGCGTTTCATCGTTGTAGTGTTCTTGTAACCAGTCGGCGGACACAAACAGTGGCGTCGTCATAACAACCTCATCTCAGCAATCTGTCATGCCAGTGTCGGGTAATGTGCACACCATCTCAAGAGAAGCGTTGATTAAATGCGAGCGTTGATGTGAAATTGCCCAGCGTTATAACAATTCCCCTGGGGCCCGGTGAAGGATTTACCATGAAAAAACGCATTAACCGGCTGCTGTTCAGCATGCTGATCGGTGGTTCGCTGCTGTCTGTCGCCACCTTACCTGTTTTTCCTGTCAGTGCAGAAACCCCTGCAGCCAGCGCGCAGGCCAGCAAACCACTCACCATTATCGATCTCTCTGAATTACAGCTTGATGGCGCGGCGGCGCTGGTTTTAACCTTTAATCAGCCGCTGGATGACAAGCAGGATCTGGCGCAAAAGGTCAGGTTGATCGACGATAAACACGGCAAAGTCGATGGTGGTTGGGAGCTTTCCAGCAATCGTAAAGCCCTGCGTTTTCGCCATCCTGAACCCTCTCGTCAGTTCACCGTGACCGTCGATTCGGGCTTGCGCGCCGCCAGCGGTGAGACGCTTACAACGGCCTACAGCAAAAAAATCACTACCCGCGACATTGAGCCGATGGTGGGCTTTGCCAGCCGAGGCTCCCTGTTGCCGTTGCGTATCGCGCAGGGGCTGCCGGTACTGGCGTTGAACGTAGACCAGGTGGATGTGGATTTTTTCCGAATCAAAAATGCGGGCCTGGCGGAATTCCTTTCCCAGTGGAATTACGGTAACAACCTCTCTACCTGGCAATCTCAGGAACTGCTGAAAACCAGCCAACTGGTGTATACCGGCCGCTTTGAACTCAACCCGGCCCGTAACACGCGGGAAAAACTGCAGTTGCCGCTGAAAGACATTAAGCCGCTTCAGCAGCCAGGGGTTTATCTGGCGGTTATGAAGCAGGCGGGCACTTATCACTACAGCATGCCTGCGACGCTGTTTACCCTGAGCGATATCGGCCTGTCGCTGCACCGCTTTCCCACCCAGTTTGAACTCTTCGCACAGAGTCTGGAAAACGGCGCACCGCTTTCCGGCGTCAGTATCAGGCTGTTGAATGATAAAGGCCTGGTGCTGCAAAACGGCACCAGCGACAGCAGCGGTCATTTGCGCCTTAATGCAGACGAAAAAGGCAAGTTCCTGCTGGCCATGAAGGGCGAACAAACTTCGCTGATCGACCTGGCGCGCCCTGCTCTGGATTTAGCCGAATTCCCCGTAGCGGGGCCCGAAGGCTATGACAAACAGCTCTTCGTCTTCGGCCCACGAGATATTTATCGGCCTGGCGAAACAGTGATCGTCAATGCGCTGCTGCGCGATGCGGACGGCAAGCCTTTACCTGCCCAACCGGTTAAGGCTGAGCTGGTACAGCCCGACGGCGAGGTCGTGCGCACGGTGGTCTGGCAGCCGCAGGACGGTTTCTATCAGCAGCGGTTTGCTTTACCGGCTTCGGCGATGACCGGCGGCTGGATGCTGCGGCTGAATACCGGTGATAACCAGCTGCGGCAGTGGCATTTCCGCGTTGAGGATTTTCTGCCTGAGCGCATGGCATTAACGCTGAAAAACGATGAACAACCCCAGCCTGCGGATGCCGATATTACGTTCGACATTGAGGGGCGCTATCTGTATGGCGCGCCTGCGGCAGGGAATCAGCTGCAGGGACAGCTCTATCTGCGTCCGGCCCGTGAGGCGGTTGCTGCGCTGCCGGGCTACCAGTTTGGTGACATCACCGAACAGGGCCTGAAGCGCAGTCTGGACGATGTCGATCTTAAGCTTGACGCCAACGGCAAGGCGCAACTGACCGTGGATAATCAGTGGGATCAGCTTCACTCACCGCTGAACCTGATACTGCAGGCCAGCCTGCTGGAAACCGGCGCTCGTCCGGTCACCCGACGTGCTACTCAGGCCATCTGGCCGGCGGACGCGTTGCCCGGTATCCGTCCGCTGTTTGGCAATAAGGCGATCTACGATTACCGCAGTGACAGCTATCACGATGAGCCGACCGTGCCGGAAAACAGCCTGGCAGAATTCGATATTGTTTATGCCAACAGTCAGGGCGCTAAGCTGGCGGCAGATAAGCTTGACGTACGTTTAATTCGTGAACGGCGTGACTACTACTGGAGCTTCTCGGACAGTGAAGGCTGGCAGTCACGTTACGATGCCAAAGACCTGCAGGAAGATGAGCAATCTGTCAGCATTCCCGCTGACGGCAGCACCAAGGTCAGCTTCCCGGTTGAGTGGGGCAGCTACCGGCTAGAGGTCCAGTCGGGTGAAAAAATCATCAGCAGCGTGCGTTTTCAGGCGGGCTATGACTGGCAGGATAATACCAATGGTACAGGCGCACTGCGTCCGGACCAGGTCAAACTAAAGCTGGATAAAGCGGCATACCAACCGGGTGAAACCGTCCATTTGCAGGTCGAATCGCCCACGGCCGGAAAAGGCTATCTGATGGTGGAATCCAGCAGCGGGACGCTCTGGTGGCAACCCTTAACGGTGCCGCAGGGTGGAACCCAGGTAGACGTGCCGATCGCGGCCAACTGGCAGCGCCACGATCTCTATTTCAGTGCCATTGTGGTGCGGGAAGGGGACAAAACCAGTGGTGCCACGCCGAAACGGGCGGTCGGACTGTTACATCTGCCGATGGCGACCGAGGCGCGACGTTTAACGCTGACGCTGGACGCACCCGATAAAATTCGTCCTGAGCAGAACCTGACGGTGAACGTTCAGGCCAGCCGTGAAGGCGGCCCGCTGCCTGACAAGGTGCACGTCCTGCTGTCAGCGGTAGACAGCGGTGTGTTAAGCGTGACGGATTATAAAACGCCCGATCCCTGGACGGCTTTTTTCGGTCGCAAGCGTTATAACGTCGATCAGTACGATGTGTTTGGTCAACTGATTGAAAGCGGTGGACGGCTGGCTGCTCTGCGCTTTGGCGGAGACGGTGAAGACGAATCCATGACGCGCGGCGGTAAAAAACCGGTCACCCACGTCAATATCGTGGCGCAGCAGTTGCAGGCCGTTACGCTGGATAAAAACGGCAAGGGTGCCATTACGCTGCCCATTCCGGCCTTTAACGGCGAGTTGCGCTTAATGACGCAGGTCTGGAGCGATGACAGCTTTGGCGCTGCCGAACGTAAGCTGGTGGTGGCTGCCCCGCTGGTCAGCGAACTGGCCACGCCGCGTTTTCTGGCCAGCGGCGACAGCGCGTCACTGGCGCTGGATATCACCAATCTGACGGACCTGCCGCAAACGCTGAAGGTCGATTTGACTGCCCAAGGTCTGATAGGACTGTCGGGCGCGGCCACACAAAATGTGACGCTGGCAAAAGGCGAAAGGACCACCCTGCAGGTGCCCGTGACGGCGAAAACCGGGTTTGGTGACGGCGAAGTGCAGGTGCAGATTTCAGGGCTGAACCTGCCCGGTGAGACGGTGCGGCCCAGCCAGCAGACGTGGAAGATTGGCGTCAGGCCGCCTTATCCTGCGCAAACCCTCAATTTTGCCGCTGTGATTGACCACGATCGCCCCTGGCAGGTCACGGCGGCGGCATTTGCGGGTCTGGATGCAGAAACCCTGAGTGGACAACTGACCCTGAGTAATCGTCCGCCTTTAAATATCGCCAGCTACATCAGTGCGCTTTATGCCTATCCCTATGGCTGTCTGGAGCAGACCACCAGCGGTCTCTGGCCGTCGCTCTATACCAGTCAGGCGCAGCTCAGCGCTATGGGGATAAAAACCAGCAGTGATGACGTTCGTCGGGCCGCCGTTGACACCGGCATCGCCCGTCTGGCCGGGATGCAGCGTGCTGACGGCAGCTTTGGGTTGTGGAGTAAGCAGAGTGAAGAGGAGTTCTGGCTCACACCTTACGTTACTGACTTTTTACTGCGCGCCAGCGAAGCGGGCTATGCCTTGCCCCCTGACGTGATTGATCGGGCTAATGCACGGCTGCTGCGTTATTTACAGGACCCTTCACAAATTACCGCTAGTGGCAGTGCCGACATCGATGCATTGCGTTTCAGCGTTCAGGCTTATGCCGGCCTGGTGCTGGCGCGTCAGCAGCGTGCGCCACTGGGCGCGTTGCGTGCGCTTTACGAAAAGCGTGACAAGGCCAAATCGGGGCTGGCGCTGATGCAGTTGGGTGTCGCGCTGAAGCTGATGGGGGATGGACAGCGTTCGCCGCTGGCTGTGATGCAGGGCGCCACGCTGTCACGACCTGAAAGCAGCTGGTTTGGCGACTATGGCAGCACGGTGCGCGATGAGGGGATGATGATCGCCCTGTTAGCGGAATATCAGCTGCAGCCGGAACTGCAAAACAGCCTGCTGCTGTCACTGTCAAAAGAGCTGAACGGCAAGCGCTGGCTCTCTACCCAGGAGAACAATGCGCTTTACCTGGCGGCGCGCACGCTGCAAACCGCACAGGGTAAGGATTGGCAGGCGATACTACAGGGTCATCAATCGCCCGTAAGCAGCAGTGGGCCTGTGAATAAAGGGCTGGATAGTCAACAGCTGACGCAAGGCGTTGACGTGAGCAATCCCGGCACGGCACCGCTGTATGGCAGCCTGAACGTGGTGGGTTATCCGCTGACGCCGCCGCAACCCGTCAGCCATATGCTGTCCGTTAAGCGAGAGTACTTCACCCTGGACGGTAAACCGGCGGATCTCAATAATCTGCGCAGCGGTGAATTGCTGGTGGTCCGTCTTACCGTGGCCGCGAAACGCCGCATCAGCGATGCGCTGGTCGTGGATCTGTTACCGGCCGGACTGGAGCTGGAAAACCAGAATCTGGCAGACAGCAGTGCCAGCCTGGGTGACAGTGCGGATGCGCTAAAAGAGAGCATGATGGATATGCAGCAGGCCAACATCCGGCATATTGAGTTCCGTGACGATCGCTTCGTTGCCGCGCTGGCAGTGGATACGTATCGTCCTGCAACCCTGATGTATCTGGCGCGCGCAGTAACGCCGGGCATCTACCATATGCCGCCACCGCAGGTGGAATCGATGTACGTACCTGAGTGGCGGGCGATTGGTGCGTCGCCGCAACAGCTGCATGTACAACAGTAGCCGGGCCGGGTTGTGATCAAAAACAGGCACATCAAAAAGCGGTGGGTAGCCCTGCCGCTTTTTATTCTGGCCTTGCTGCTTGTCCCGCTGATTCTGGATCGGTTATTCCCCTTGCCCCTTAAAGAGGTTCAGCCCGCACGTGTGGTGGTCGCCGAGGACGGCACACCCCTGTGGCGCTTCGCTGACGACCAGGGCATCTGGCGCTATCCGGTCACTCCCGCTGACGTGTCGCCGACGTACATACAGGCGTTGCTGACCTATGAAGATCGCTGGTTCTGGTACCATCCCGGGATTAATCCGCTCGCCCTGCTTCGCGCGGCCTGGCAGGACCTGCGTCATGGCAGCGTCATTTCGGGTGGCAGCACTTTAACCATGCAGGTGGCCAGAATCATCGACCCACAGCCGCGAACGCTGCGGGGCAAGCTGATTCAGGCTTGGCGCGCTCTGCAACTGGAGTGGCATCTCTCTAAATACGATATCTTAACGCTTTATCTTAATCGTGCGCCCTTTGGCGGCACGCTGGAAGGGATTGGAGCGGCAAGCTGGAGCTGGCTGGGTAAAGCGCCGTCACAGATGACAAGGGGCGAGGCGGCGCTAATGGCCGTATTGCCACAGGCACCCAGTCGTTTGCGGCCCGATCGCTGGCCAGAGCGGGCTGAAGCGGCACGTAATAAGGTGCTGGATCGGCTGGCGCAGTATCATGTCTGGTCGCCCCGACGGGTCGCTGAAATCCGCCAGGAACCGGTCTGGCTCCCGCCGCGCCAGATGCCGCAGATGGCGCCGTTACTGGCGCGGCGACTGTTATCGATGACTACGCACGATAAAATCGTCTCTACGCTGGATCCGTCGCTGCAGCGCGAGCTGGAAAGCATGGCGCTGAATGTGAAAAACCAGCTTCCTCCGCGCACCTCACTGGCGATACTGGTGGTGGATCACACCACTATGGCGGTGCGGGGCTACGTCGGTTCCGCCGATTTCGGCGACGACAGCCGTTTTGGTCATGTGGATATGATTGCCAGCGTTCGTTCGCCGGGATCGGTCCTGAAACCCTTTGTCTATGGCATGGCGCTGGACGAGGGGCTCATCCATGCCGAGTCTTTACTGCAGGATGTTCCACGTCGTTTTGGCGATTACCGTCCGGGTAACTTCGATACCGGTTTTCATGGCCCGGTCAGCGCCAGCGAGGCGCTGGTGCGTTCACTCAATCTTCCCGCCGTGCAGCTGCTTGAGGCGCTGGGGCCGAAAAATGTGGCCGCACGCCTGCGCAATGTGGGGCTAAATCTACGTTTCCCACCGGGTGCAGAGCCTAACCTGTCGTTGATTCTCGGCGGCACCGGAGCGCGCATGGATGATATCGTGGCGGCCTATAGCGCCTTTGCCCGACATGGCAACGCCGGTCAGCTGCGCTGGATGGCAGACCAGCCCTTACAGGAACGCCCACTGCTTTCGCCCGGTGCGGCCTGGATTATCCGCCGTATTCTGGGCGGTGAGGCTCAGCCTGCGGGTAATGGCAGCGCGCCTGCGGTGGTACCGCTGGCATGGAAGACCGGCACCAGCTACGGCTACCGTGACGCCTGGGCCGTGGGAATCAATCCGCGTTATCTGATTGGCGTTTGGGTCGGACGACCCGATGCAACGCCGGTTGCGGGGCAGTTTGGTTTCGCGTCTGCGGTTCCCGTCATGAATCAGGTTAACAACGTACTGATGAACCGCCTGGCCGGGCGGGCAGTCCCCACCGATCCGCGACCGGCGTCGGTCAGCGTGGCAGGCATCTGCTGGCCTGGCGGGCAGCCGCTGCCCGAGGGAGACGAAAACTGCCGACAACGGCGGCAGAGTTGGGTGCTGAACGACACGCTGCCGCCGACCTTGCTGGCGCCGGGGCAGGAAAGCCTGAGCGGATTGCACCTGCGTTACTGGCAGAACGAACAGGGCTTACGGGTTGCGGCGGATTGCCCGCATGCCATCAGCCATGAACGTCTGGCGTGGCCTTTGCCGCTGGAAGCCTGGCTGCCGCCGCAGGAGCGTCGGGCGCAGCGCTTACCGGCGGTTGATCCCCGGTGTCCGCCCTTGCAGCAGGGCAGTAGCGCGCCGCTGATTGTGACTGGCGTTATTGACGGGCAGCGCGTTCAGCCGCTGCCGGGCAATACTACGCTGGTGATACCGGTTGCGGTGCAGGGCGGTCAGGGCGTTCAGCGCTGGTGGTTTTTAAACGGCGAGCCGCTCGAAACGCAAAGTCAGAACGGCACCCTGTCGCTACCTCTTGATCGGGCAGGGGACTATCAGCTGGTGGTCATGGATGAGGCCGGTCAGCTGGCCTCTGTCGTTTTTACCCGTGGGTGAGTGTTTTTTGCGCTAAATCAGAGTTGAAAAGTATTAGCCCCGACTCAGATCAAGATTTTTCAATAAATTATGGGTTCGGTGATAGGCAACGTCACACTCAACCCCTATAATCGGCGCCGTTTCTTAGCCGGGGCGCGCGCCCTCGGTTTCTTCAGAACGTCAAGACAGAGGTCATCATGGCAATCGAACGTACTTTTTCTATCATCAAGCCAAACGCCGTCGCTAAAAACGTGATCGGTGCCATCTACAACCGTTTTGAAAGCGCAGGCTTCAAAATCGTTGGCGCAAAAATGCTGCAGCTGAGCAAAGAGCAGGCTGAAGGTTTTTACGCAGAGCACCAGGGCAAGCCGTTCTTCGACGGTCTGGTTGAATTCATGACGTCTGGTCCGGTTGTGGTTTCTGTACTGGAAGGTGAAAATGCCGTTCAGCGTCACCGTGACCTGATGGGTGCAACTAACCCTGCTAACGCGCTGGCTGGCACACTGCGTGCAGACTACGCTGACAGCTTCACCGAGAACGCAACCCACGGTTCAGATTCTGCCGAATCAGCCGCCCGTGAAATTGCCTATTTCTTCGGCGAAAACGAAATCTGCCCGCGCACCCGTTAATTGCTTAACGACTGACGCGTACAGGGCTTTACAAAAATCTGCTGAACACGGGCAACTCTAGCCTGTTATCAGGCAGCAGATGTTGTACAATATTGCGCCTTCATTGAGCCAGCTTAGTGAAGGCGCAATTTTTTTCTTTTCCCAACAGCGCCATAACGTGTAACAACGAGGCCAGAGAATATTATGTCCGAACAGATTGTGACGTCCGCGTCCACCTCGCCTATTTCCGTCTCACCCAAAAGCCAAAAAATCAACCTGCTGGATCTCAACCGTCAGCAAATGCGTGAGTTTTTTGTCTCGCTCGGTGAAAAACCCTTCCGTGCCGATCAGGTGATGAAGTGGATTTACCACTACTGCTGCGATGATTTCGAGCAGATGACCGACATTAACAAGAAGCTGCGTAACCGGTTAATGGAACTCACCGAAATTCGCGCCCCGGAAGTGGCTGAAGAGATGCGCTCAACGGATGGCACCATTAAATGGGCTATTCGCGTCGGCGATCAGCTGGTTGAAACGGTGTATATCCCGGAAGGGGATCGCGCCACCTTATGTGTCTCCTCTCAGGTGGGTTGCGCGCTGGAATGTAAATTCTGCTCGACGGCGCAGCAGGGCTTTAACCGCAATCTGCGCGTATCAGAAATTATTGGTCAGGTCTGGCGTGCCGCAAAAATCGTCGGTGCGGCCAAAGTGACCGGTCAGCGTCCTATCACCAACGTGGTGATGATGGGCATGGGTGAGCCGTTGCTCAACCTGAATAATGTGGTTCCGGCCATGGAAATCATGCTGGATGACTTCGGTTTTGGTTTGTCGAAACGCCGTGTCACCCTGTCGACCTCGGGCGTTGTGCCTGCCCTGGACAAGCTGGGCGACATGATCGACGTTGCGTTGGCGATTTCGCTGCATGCGCCAAACGACAAACTGCGTGACGACATCGTACCCATTAACAAGAAATACAATATTGAAACCTTCCTGGCGGCGGTTAAACGCTATATTGGTAAGTCCAATGCGAACCAGGGACGCGTCACGATCGAATACGTGTTGCTGGATCATGTCAACGACAGCACCGATGACGCGCATGAACTGGCGGCATTGCTGAAAGAAACGCCGTGTAAGATCAACCTTATTCCATGGAACCCCTTCCCCGGGGCACCTTATGGTCGCAGCTCGAACAGCCGCATTGACCGCTTCTCCAAGGTGTTAATGGATTACGGCTTTACCACTATCGTGCGCAAAACCCGTGGTGATGATATTGATGCCGCTTGCGGCCAGTTGGCCGGGGAAGTGATTGACCGTACGAAACGCACCCTGCGTAAGAAAATGGCGGGCGAAGCCATATCTGTGAAGGCGCTCTGAAAGGCTGACTGACAGGGTTTTCCATTCCGTCTCTGCGTGGCAGGCTGCTGCCAGCCACAGCGATAACAGGATGGAAAGGCGATGGGCAAAGGGATGTGCACGGCATTACTGGCCGTTTTTGTTGTAAGCGGTTGTGTCCGTTCGCCGACCCAACCGGGGGCAGCGGAGCTTCGTTTGCAACTGGGTATGCACTACCTCGCGGTAGAGGATTATTCTGCTGCGCGCCGTAATCTCTTACGGGCGCAGGCGGCCGCTCCCCAGGATTACCGCGTACCCCTGGCATTGGCCCGGCTGGCTCAGCGGCAGGGGCACACTGCCGCAGCGCATTATCATTTTCAGCACGCGCAGCGAATTGCGCCACATAATGGTTACATCCCTAACAATTACGGTGCGTTTCTTTGCGCTTTAGGGCAGTATGATGAAGCGCATCAACAGTTTATCCGGGCGAAGGGTGCGCAGGAAGGAGACGCCCGTATCGATGCGTATGAACTGTCGGGGTATTGTTATCTGCGGGCAGGAAACAGAGAAGCAGCGCGTGCTGCTTTGTCGTATGCGCTCGATGCGGACCAGAGTAAAGGAGCGTCGCTACTAGCCGAAGCTGAAAGCGCGGTCGAAAATGACCAGTGGGCTAACGTAGCGCTATTATTAGAGCTTTACCAGCCGCTGCCGGAGACGGCACGCAGCCTGGCGTTACACATACGTTTCGCCGCGCAACAGGGAAATGCCGCAGACGTTTCACGTTATGGCGACCAGTTAGCGCGACGTTTTCCGCAATCGATACAGTACCAGCGTTATTTAGCTAATGAATACTGAAGCCACTCAAGAAAATTCTGCAGTTCATTCCACAGGTACACGCCTGCGTCTGGCCCGTGAACAAATGGGACTCACGCAGCAACATGTTGCTGAACGCCTGTGCCTGAAACTTACTACCGTACGTGATATTGAAGAAGACAAATCACCTGCGGATTTAGCCTCTACCTTCCTGCGCGGTTACATCCGTTCTTATGCGCGTCTGGTGCACATTCCTGAAGAGGAACTGCTGCCGATGATGGAAAAGCAGACGCCGGTTCGTGCCGCAAAAATTGAGCCGATGCAAAGCTTCTCCTTGGGCAAACGGCGTAAGAAACGCGACGGCTGGCTGATGATTTTTACCTGGCTGGTGGTCTTTGTCGTGATCGGCCTGACAGGCGCCTGGTGGTGGCAGAACCATAAAGCCTCACAGGATGAGCTGGTGTCGATGGCCGATCAAAACGGCAGTAACAGCGACAGCAGCCAGTCTATCCCCCTGGGACAGACGAACGGCGCATCAACCGATAACAGCACCAGCGTGCCGTTGAGCAATAATGCCGCCAGCACACCGGCGAACGCCGATGAATCCACCGGCACGGCGCCTGCTGAAAACAGTAACAGCAGTAACAGCACTGCCGCGGCTGCCCAGCAGGAAGAGAATAACGCCGTTGTTTCGCCTTCTCAGGCACCGACTTCGACCAGCCCCGCACCGGCCAGCACCAATACGGCGCAGCAGATGCCAGTGGGCGCGGCGGCGGTTAGCGAACCGGCGGCGGATCCGAATGCCGTGGTGATGACCTTTACCGGCGACTGCTGGCTGGAAGTCAGCGATGCAACGGGTAAGAAACTGTTTAGCGGTATCCAGCGCAGCGGTGGCAAGCTGAGCCTGTCTGGCACGGCTCCCTATCGTCTGAAAATTGGCGCGCCATCCGTGGTTCAGGTGCAATATCAGAATAAACCCGTTGATTTAAGTCGCTTTATCCGTAATAACCAGGTTGCTCGCCTGACGTTGGGTGCGCAATAACAGCGTATCGCGTGTACCGGGCAATTGTGGAGAAGAAATATGCATAACCAAGCACCCATTATCCGTCGTAAGTCTAAACGTATTTACGTCGGCCAGGTGCCCATTGGCGACGGTGCGCCAATCGCCGTTCAGTCGATGACCAACACCCGCACGACTGACGTAGCCGCGACGGTCAATCAGATCAAAGCCCTTGAGCGCGTAGGCGTCGATATCGTCCGCGTCTCGGTGCCCACCATGGATGCCGCCGAAGCGTTTAAGCTGATTAAGCAGCAGGTGAACGTCCCCCTGGTGGCTGATATCCACTTTGACTACCGTATCGCGCTAAAAGTCGCGGAGTATGGAGTGGACTGCCTGCGTATCAATCCGGGTAATATCGGTAATAACGAGCGTATTCGTGCGGTGGTTGACTGCGCCCGCGATAACAATATCCCCATTCGTATCGGTGTTAACGCCGGATCGCTGGAAAAAGATCTGCAGGAAAAATACGGTGAGCCTACACCGCAGGCCCTGCTGGAATCGGCGATGCGCCATGTCGATCATCTGGATCGTCTTAACTTCGATCAGTTTAAAGTCAGCGTGAAAGCCTCTGATGTGTTTCTGGCGGTTGAATCCTACCGTTTGTTGGCAAAGCAGATCGAGCAGCCGCTGCATCTTGGTATTACCGAAGCGGGCGGTGCACGTGCCGGTGCGGTGAAATCGGCGATTGGTCTGGGGCTGTTACTGGCCGAAGGCATTGGCGACACGCTGCGTATTTCTCTGGCAGCCGATCCGGTTGAAGAGGTAAAGGTTGGCTTTGATATCCTGAAGTCGCTGCGCATCCGCTCTCGCGGGATCAACTTCATCGCCTGTCCGACCTGTTCACGTCAGGAGTTTGACGTCATTGGCACGGTAAACGCGCTGGAGCAGCGACTGGAAGACATTATCACGCCGATGGACGTCTCCATCATCGGTTGCGTGGTGAATGGGCCTGGCGAAGCCACCGTTTCTACGCTTGGCGTGACCGGCAGTAATAAGAAAAGCGGCTTCTATGAAGATGGCGTGCGCCAGCGCGAACGTCTGGACAATGACGATATGATCGATCAACTGGAAGCGCGCATTCGTGCCAAAGCGGCCATGCTGGATGAAACCCGTCGTATTGACGTGCAGCAACTGGAAAAATAATCCGTTGCGTGTACGGCGTGCATGACTTTTTTAGCTGAACCTGTGCGGTTTCATCCTCATGAGGTATGATGCCGGACAGGTTTTTTTGCATTAAGAGATTTTAACGTGGCGAAGAATATTCAAGCGATTCGCGGGATGAACGATTTCCTGCCTGCGGATACGGCCATCTGGCAACGGGTTGAAGATGTACTGAAGTCAGTGCTGGCGAGTTATGGTTACAGCGAAATTCGCTTACCCATCGTAGAGCAGACTCCTCTTTTCAAACGCGCAATTGGTGAAGTCACCGATGTGGTTGAAAAAGAGATGTATACCTTTGACGATCGCAATGGCGAAAGCCTGACGCTTCGTCCGGAAGGCACGGCGGGCTGCGTGCGCGCAGGTATCGAACACGGTCTGCTTTATAACCAGGAACAGCGCCTGTGGTACATGGGGCCAATGTTCCGCTACGAGCGTCCTCAGAAAGGGCGTTACCGCCAGTTTCATCAGATAGGCGTTGAAGTCTTTGGTCTGCAGGGGCCGGATATCGATGCCGAATTGATCATGCTGAACGCACGCTGGTGGAAAGCGTTGGGCATCGCCGACCATGTTCGTCTGGAACTGAACTCCATTGGTTCGCCTGAAGCCCGTGCCAACTATCGCGATGCGCTGGTGGCGTTTCTGGAACAGCATAAAGAGGCGCTGGATGAAGACTGTAAGCGCCGTATGTACAGTAACCCGATGCGCGTGCTCGACAGTAAAAATCCTGATATTCAGACGCTGCTGAACGATGCGCCTCAGTTGGGCGATTATCTGGATGTGGAGTCACGCGAGCATTTTGACGGGCTGCGCGCGCTGTTAGACGACGCGGGTATTGCTTACACGGTGAATCAGCGGCTGGTGCGTGGGCTGGATTATTACAACCGCACGGTGATTGAATGGGTTACCGACAGCCTGGGCTCCCAGGGGACCGTTTGCGGTGGCGGTCGTTATGATGGGCTGGTAGAACAGTTGGGTGGCCGTGCCACACCGGGTGTCGGTTTCGCAATGGGAATGGAACGCCTGGTGTTGTTAGTGCAGGCGGTGAATCCGGAATTTGAACCCGCGCGCAATGTCGATGTCTATGTTATCGCTTCAGGTCAGGGCGTTCAGTCAGCGGCGATGCAGCTGGCAGAAAAACTGCGCGATCACCTGCCTGAAATGAAACTGATGACCAACTTTGGCGGCGGTAACTTCAAGAAGCAGTTCGCCCGTGCGGATAAATGGGGCGCCCGCGTTGCCCTGGTGCTGGGCGAAGATGAACAGAAGGCCGGTCAGGTCGTGATTAAAGACCTGCGCAATGGCGAACAGCAAACGCTGGCGCAGGCGGACGCGGCTGCTGCACTGCGCACGCTGTTGCAGTAAGCGTGTCAAAGCACAACCATTGAAAGGAGAAGGATTGCGTGGAAGTTTATAGCAATGAGAACGAACAGGTTGATGCGCTGCGTCGCTTTTTCGCCAACAACGGTAAAGCCTTAGCCGTAGGCGTGGTTATCGGGATTGCTGCACTGGGCGGCTGGCGCTACTGGTCCAGCCATCAGCAGGATTCCGCGAAAACCGTATCGGCAGAATACCAAAAAGTCACCCGTGCGATGCAGGCCGGTAAGCCAGAAACCCTGGAAGCCGTCAACACGTTCGCCAGCGAAAACAGCAATACTTACGGTGCCCTGGCGGCCCTGGATCTGGCTAAGCAGTATGTCGACAGCAATCAGCTGGACAAAGCCGCTACCTTGCTGCAAAACGGATTGAAAGATACTAAAGATGCCAACCTGCAGGCGGTTATCAACCTGCGCCTGGCACGCATTCAACTGCAACAGAATCAGGCTGATGCGGCACTTAAAACCCTTGACAGTGTGAAGGGTGATGGCTGGACAGCCATTGTCGCTGATATCCGCGGCGAAGCGCTGCTCAGCAAGGGCGATAAGCAGGGCGCGCGCGATGCATGGAGCAAAGGCGTAGAATCTGACGCGTCTCCTGCACTGAAGCAAATGATGCAGATGAAGATGAATAACTTAAGCTAAGCCAGTCAAGAGAGAGCGCATGGAATTACGTAAATACCTGCTGCCGGGGCTGATCTCAGTCACCTTGCTCAGCGGTTGCTCGCTATTCAGCGGCGAAGAAGATGTAGTGAAAATGGCCCCATTGCCGAAGGTGGAAAACCAATTTACGCCTCAAACGGTATGGAGCACCGGCGTGGGTGATGGTATCGGTGATTTTTACTCCAACCTGCACCCCACCTGGCAAGACGGCACCGTTTATGCTGCTGACCGCTTTGGTATCGTAAAAGCGCTCGACGCGGCCGATGGTAAAGAAAAATGGAAAGTCGATCTCTCTGAGAAGACCGGCTTCTTCTCGAAAAACCGTTCTGCCATGCTGTCCGGCGGCATCACCGTGAGCGGCGATCGCCTCTATATTGGCAGCGAACGCGGGCAGGTCTATGCACTGAACACCAGCGATGGTGCCATTGCCTGGCAGGCGAAAGCGGCGGGTGAAGCCCTGTCGCGTCCTGTGGTCAGCGATGGTCTGGTATTGATTCATACCAGTAACGGCATGTTGCAGGGCCTGGATCAGGCCACGGGAGCGGTGAAGTGGACCGTCAACCTGGATATGCCTGCGCTGTCACTGCGCGGAGAATCTGCGCCGTCTGTGGCCTTTGGTGGCGCCATTGTGGGCGGCGATAACGGCCGTGTCAGTGCCGTTATCCTGAACCAGGGCCAGTTGATTTGGCAGCAGCGTATTTCACAGCCCAGCGGCGCAACGGAAATTGATCGCCTGAGCGATGTGGATACCACGCCGGTCATTGTCAACGGCGTGGTCTATGCGCTGGCTTACAATGGCAACCTGACCGCACTGGATTTACGCTCAGGTCAGATTTTATGGAAACGTGAAATCGGCGGCGTTAAAGATCTGATTGTCGATGCGGGTCGCATCTACCTGGTCGATCAGGACGATCGTGTGATTGCGCTGAATGCGGATGGCGGTGTCGCTATCTGGCGTCAAAGCGAGCTGCTGCATCGTAATCTGACTTCACCGGTTCTCTATAACGGCTACCTTGTGGTCGGCGACAGCGAAGGTTACCTGCACTGGATGAACACCACCGATGGTCGTTTTGTTGCCCAGCAAAAGCTGGACAGCTCAGGCTTCCAGACTGAGCCAGTCGTCGCCAGCGACAAACTGCTGATTCAGTCGAAAGACGGTGAAGTTTACGCCATTACTCGCTAACGGGTAAGTTGTCAGGCAGGGTGGTTCCCTGGCACAACGGCTCCTGATTTCATCAGGGGCCGTTTCGTTTTTAGTCAGGCATGGTATCCTTAGCGCCTTAAGCCTGAACTGAGCGGCTAAAGCCGTTATAATCACGCCATTCGGGCGATTTAATACATTATTGAGGCATTGTTATGGTACCTGTGGTCGCGCTGGTTGGGCGTCCCAATGTGGGAAAATCTACGCTATTTAACCGTTTAACCCGCACACGAGATGCGCTGGTAGCGGATTTTCCTGGACTGACTCGCGATCGCAAATATGGTCGCGCCGAAGTGGAAGGGCGCGAATTTATTGTTATCGATACCGGCGGTATTGATGGCACCGAAGACGGTGTTGAAACGCGCATGGCGGAGCAGTCGCTGCTGGCGATCGAAGAAGCCGATGTTGTGCTGTTTATGGTCGACGCTCGCGCAGGCATGATGGCCGCCGATCAGCAAATTGCAAAGCATCTCCGCTCTCGTCAAAAAGCAACGTTTCTGGTGGCGAATAAAACCGACGGACTGGATCCGGATCAGGCGGTGGTGGATTTCTATTCTCTGGGCCTGGGTGAAATTCACGCTATCGCGGCCTCGCACGGTCGTGGCGTAACCAGCCTGCTGGAAACGGCGCTGCTGCCGTGGATGGAAAAGGTCGATCCGGTTGAGGTCACCGAAGAAGATGAAAACGAAGCTTACTGGGCAGCCTTAGCGGCAGAAGAAAACGGTGAGGAAGAGGAAGAAGAAGACGATTTCGATCCCACAACCTTACCGATTAAGCTGGCGATTGTTGGCCGTCCTAACGTAGGTAAGTCTACGTTGACTAACCGCATCCTCGGTGAAGATCGCGTGGTCGTTTACGACATGCCGGGCACCACCCGTGACAGTATCTACATTCCGATGGAACGTGACGGTCGCGAGTATGTGCTGATCGATACGGCGGGCGTACGTAAGCGCGGTAAAATTACGGATACGGTAGAGAAATTCTCAGTCATTAAAACGTTGCAGGCGATCGAAGATGCCAACGTCGTCATGCTGGTGATTGACGCCCGCGCCGGCATTTCCGATCAGGATCTGTCGCTGCTGGGCTTTATTCTCAACAGTGGACGCTCCCTGGTTATCGTCGTGAATAAATGGGACGGCCTGTCGCAGGAAGTGCGTGACGAAGTCAAAGAGACGCTGGATTTCCGCCTGGGCTTTATCGATTTCGCACGCGTGCACTTTATTTCTGCGTTGCACGGCAGCGGCGTAGGCAACCTGTTTGAGTCCGTTACGGAAGCCTACGACTGCTCTACAAAACGTGTCAATACCTCCCTCCTGACGCGCATCATGAATATGGCGGCGGAAGACCATCAGCCACCGCTGGTTCGCGGTCGTCGCGTTAAACTGAAATATGCCCATGCGGGCGGTTACAACCCACCGATTGTGGTGATCCACGGTAATCAGGTTAAAGACCTGCCGGATTCCTACAAACGTTATTTGATGAACTATTTCCGCCGTTCACTTAACGTGATGGGAACGCCCATCCGCATTCAGTTTAAAGAGGGTGAAAACCCTTACGAAGGCAAACGCAATCTGCTGACGCCGACGCAACAGCGCAAGCGTAAGCGTCTGATGGCGCATATGAAGAAGAATAAGCGTTAATTGATCGAGGGCCAGGTGGCCCTCTTTTTTTTGCCCTAAGATTGCGTTTATTTGCATAGTCGGGTGAAAATATGCGCGCAACGTGTGAAAAATGTTATCAACCCCTGGCCCCTGACGAGATCGATCTTATCTGCACCGGGTGCGGTGTTCGTTATCGCTACCAGCCTGTCTGCCCCGACTGCCATCAGCCCCTTGAGCAACTCAAAAGTTGCGGCGCGACCGACTATTTTTGTCATCATAGTCACGGCTTAATTTCCAGACGTCGTCTCACTTACAGGATTTTTCCTGTCTGACGCCTGGCCACTTCAACCTGCAACACATGAAGATCCCAACGCTGCGAACCGTAACGGCGTAAAAATTTGTAGCGAAAATGCTATTGCTTCGTAACAAACCCGTTTAAACCTTCACGGGATAACGTACCAGGTGGTACAATTTTGCCGCGTCATGACGGGGTTGCCCCAGTGCAGGCTGTCTCGGGAAAACATCATTCATTTCATGAACGCGGGTCCGCTTTAATTGGAATAAAACAACGCTGCTTCTTTTACCTGCAACGTGACCGGCGATGAGCCGGGTCGCGCACAGGGCTGGAGCGGTTTTGTTTATCAGGAGAGTAAGTGTTATGGCTGAAACATCATCTCGATCCGGTAAAGGGTTGAGAATATGGTCCGTGCTGCTCGGGCTGGTGCTACTGGCAACCGGCCTGTTCTTTGCGGTTGGCGGGGGACAACTCGCGACGCTTGGCGGCAGTTGGTATTTTCTGGTTGCAGGCATCGTTACGGTGCTGTCAGCCATTCAGTTTTTCCGTGCGAAATCCTCCGCGGTTGTCCTGTTCCTGCTGGTGTTTGTAGGAACGTTAATCTGGGCCGTCATTGACGCCGGACTGCAATTCTGGCCTCTGGTTTCCCGCCTGATGGTGCCTGCAGGTCTGATGATTCTGGCGTTCATCACCTGGCCTGCGCTGCGCAAGCGCGAAAACAAGCCTTCGCTGGCAAAAGTGTCGTATGCCTTTTCTGCCGTGATTGCCGTAGGCATGGTCGCTACCTTAGTTCAGATGTTTCAGCCCCATCCTACCGTTGCCTCAACCGGTCAGGAACTGCCGCTGATTCCGGTAGATAAGTCAAAGCAACAGCAAAACTGGGATCACTACGGGAATACCGCAGGGGGAAGCCGCTTTGTTGCGCTGGACCAGATTACTCGCGATAACGTGAAAGATCTGCAGGTCGCCTGGACTTATCACACCGGCGATATCCCTGAAAGCCCAACCGGCAATGGCGCTGAAGATCAGCAAACGCCGCTGCAGGTGGGAAATACCGTTTATCTTTGCACCCCGCACAACAACGTGATCGCGGTGGAAGCCGACAGCGGTAAGCAGATTTGGAAGCGTGAGATTAATGCTCAGGCAGAAGTCTGGCCGCGCTGCCGTGGTCTGGCCTATTTTGATGCGACGAAACCGCTTACCCAGCCGACCCAACCGGGTTCTACGCCGGTTCCTGGCGTTACGCTGGCGGCCGGAGACAGCTGCCAGCGCCGTATTCTGATGAATACCATCGATGCGCGCCTGATTGCCATTAATGCTGATAACGGCGAGTTCTGTGAGGACTTTGGTGACCACGGCATCGTGGATCTCAAAAAGGGCCTGGGCGATGCGCCCGATCCGCTTTATCAGCTCACCTCTGCACCCACGATTGCCGGTACCACCGTTGTCGTAGGCGGGCGCGTGGCTGACAACGTTAAAACAGATATGCCTGGCGGCGTGTTACGCGGTTTTGACGTGATCACCGGCCAGATGCGTTGGGCCTTTGACCCGGGCAATACCGATCCGAATGCTATTCTGATGCCGGGCAAGGACTATACGCGGAGTACGCCAAACTCATGGGCGCCGATGTCCTACGATCCGGCCATGAACACCGTGTTTATTCCGATGGGAAGCTCATCGGTTGACTTGTGGGGCGCAAACCGCAACGCACTCGATCATAAATACGGTGCCTCCGTACTGGCACTCGATGCAACAACCGGTAAAGAGAAGTGGGTTTATCAGACCGTGCATAACGATCTGTGGGACTTCGATCTGCCGATGCAGCCGAGCCTGATCGACTTCCCGATGAAAGACGGCAGCACCAAGCCTGCGGTCGTGATCGGCGGCAAAACCGGCATGATCTTTGTGCTGGACCGGATGACCGGCAAGCCACTGACCAAAGTGGAAGAGCTGCCAATGCCGCAGGGACATATCCCTAACGAGCAGTACACTAAAACCCAGCCGCATTCGACCGGTATGCCGATGATTGGTAATCAGACGCTGAAAGAGTCCGATATGTGGGGGGCCACGCCGTTCGATCAGCTTGCCTGCCGTATCGCCTTTAAATCTATGCGCTATGACGGCCTGTTTACCGTGCCGGGCACGGATAAGTCGCTGAGTTTCCCGGGTTCGCTGGGCGGAATGAACTGGGGCAGTATGTCCACCGATCCGAATAACAACCTGTTGTTTGTTAACGACATGCGTTTAGGATTGTGGGTACAGATGATTCCGGTTGATACCAGCAAGGTTTCCCGTGGCAGCAACGGCGGTGAGGCGATCAATACCGGCATGGGCGCCGTTCCACTGAAAGGTACGCCTTATGCGGTGAATAAGAACCGCTTTATGTCACCGCTGGGCATTCCTTGCCAGGCACCCCCGTTCGGTACCTTGTCTGCTATCGATATGAAAACGCAGAAAATCGTCTGGCAGGTTCCGGTGGGTACCGTGCAGGATACCGGTCCGTTCGGGATCAAAATGCGCGCGAAAATGCCAATCGGCATGCCAACGCTGGGCGGCACGCTGGCAACCCAGGGCGGCCTGGTGTTTATCGCCGGTACGCAGGATTACTATCTGCGTGCGTTTGATAGCGCAACGGGTAAAGAAGTGTGGAAAGCGCGTCTGCCCGTTGGCAGTCAGGGCGGCCCGATGAGCTACGTCTCGCCGAAAACCGGCAAGCAGTACATTCTGATCTCTGCAGGGGGCGCGCGTCAGTCACCGGATCGCGGTGACTACGTGATTGCTTATGCGCTGCCAGACAGCAAGTAACAGCGATAACGGGTAAAATAAAAGGGCCGCTCGCGGCCCTTTTTTTGTGCTTATTTTCCGTCCCGGAAGAGCGACACCAGCTCCGGCGGGGCCGACTGTTCCGGTATCAGGATCACCACCGTACCGGCCTCACGGCGCGTGGCGTACTGGATCTGGATACGAAAATAGCGCTGATCCCCGCATCCTACCTTAGTGGCTTTATCCTCTGACTCGCCCAGCGGCATCGCCTGCTCCAGCACTTTGCAGACACGCTGTTTCTCTGGCGCAGGAAGTTCACCTAAGGGAAAACGACGCTCGCTGCGTAAGCCGGGGATAAAAGCAAAGCCACCTTCGCGCGTCACCACAATGGTGGCGTCGTCGGTAAGTTCGGGGAGTTGACTCATAATACGCCTACCTCTTTCCACGCCTGTTCAATTTTACTGCCGACGGAACGATCAAAGCGCTTTTCACCGTGCTGCACGGTCAACTGTGCAAAGGTTTTGAAGTCAGCATCCTGATGCAAATTATCATCACACAAGGTGTCATACCACGCTTGCCCTGCCTGTTCCCAGGCAAAACCACCTAGTGCTTGTGCTGCCAGATAAAAGGCACGGTTAGGAATGCCAGAGTTCAGGTGCACGCCGCCGTTGTCTTCTCGCGTTTTAATATAGTCGTCCATATGGCCCGGTTGCGGATCTTTACCCAACATTGGGTCGTCATAAGCGGTACCAGGGTGCGACATCGATCGCAAGCCTTTGCCATTGATGCCTTTCGCCAGCAGGCCTTCACCAATAATCCAGTCGGCCTTATCGGCAGTCTGTTTTTTACTGAACTGCTTCACCAGGGAGCCAAAGACATCGGACATGGATTCATTTAGCGCGCCAGCCTGTTCAAAATAGATCAAACCGGCTTCGGTTTCTGTGACACCGTGCGATAACTCATGCGCAACAACATCAATAGCGATAGTAAAACGGTTAAAGATCTCACCATCGCCGTCGCCGAACACCATCTGCTGTCCGTTCCAGAAAGCGTTCTGATATTTTTCACCATAGTGAACGGTTCCTGCTAATTTCAAACCGTTATTGTCCAGAGAATTGCGTTTATATATCTGCCAGAAGAAATCGTGTGTGACGCCAAGATAGTTCCAGGCCTCGTCGGCGGCAACGTCACCATTTGAAGACTGGCCTTCTTTACGCACCAGGGTTCCCGGCAACGTTTCCTTGTTTTGGGCATCATAGATTTCACGCTCAATCTTCCCGGCCTGCTTGGTTTTCGGCGCAGCCGTCTTTTGCCAGTGCTCCGCCATCAGGTGCTGAACGTGGGTGAGGGTACGGCGCGCCTGCTCCTGCTGATGACCGGAACCGTGGGCGATAATCTTACGGAGAATATAGGGAGGGATAACGCTGAAAGCCATTGTAGACTCCTTGGCACGAGGGATGTACCAGGAAGTATAGTTAAGAAATGCTTTTCTTTCGTTTCGGTTTTTCGGGAATAAGCTGCGTGACCTGACTTTCTACCCAACCATCATCGAGACGGGTACGCAGTAAATCGCCTGTGCTCACCTGACGCGTTTTCTTCACCACCTGGCCAGCGTTGTCGGTCGTGACGCTAAATCCACGCGCCAGCGTGGCTAACGGACTGACGCCTTCCAGCTGGGCCGCAAGCTGACCGAAGCGGTTTTTGTCACGGTTAAGCAATTTTTCCATGCTTTGTTGCAGGCGATAGTGCCAGCTTTGTAGGCTTTTTTGCGCCAGATACAGGCGCTGCTGTGGCTGCTGCTGCGCCAGGCGCTGTGACAGGCGGTCCTGCTGGAGAGTGACATTGCGAAGCCGCTGTTCCATCGCCTCGCCCAACCGCTGCTGCAGGCGAAACAGTGCGGTTTGCTGGCGGGCCAGACGCAGTTGAGGATGCTGCTGCTGCAGGCGATGATCCAGGCGACTGAATACCCGCTGCTGGCGCGCCAGATAATAATCCATTGCCATCTCCAGCCGCTGCTGCTGTGACTGCAGCTGGCGCAGGAGTTCAAGTTGATTACGGCTGACAATCTCTGCCGCAGCGGAAGGCGTTGGCGCGCGCAGGTCAGCAACAAAATCGGCAATGGTGACGTCGGTTTCATGGCCAACCGCGCTGACCACGGGAATGCGACTGGCAAAAATCGCACGCGCAACGCGCTCGTCATTAAAACTCCACAGATCTTCCAGTGAACCGCCGCCGCGACCCACGATCAGCACGTCGCACTCGGCACGCTGGTTCGCAAGCTCAATGGCGCGCACGATAGCGGCAGGCGCATCTACGCCCTGAACGGCAGTGGGATAAATCACAACGGGCAGTGAGGGATCGCGACGATGCAGCACGCGCAGAACATCGTGCAGGGCTGCACCCGTCGCAGAGGTGACCACGCCAACCTGCTTAGCCGGCTGTGGTAAGGGCTTCTTGTGTTCGGCTTGGAACAAGCCTTCCTGCGCCAGCCTGGCTTTCAGTTGCTCAAACTGCTGCTGTAGCAGGCCTTCACCGGCGGGATGCATACTTTCAATAATCAGCTGATAATCGCCGCGCGGTTCATAGAGTGTGATATTTGCGCGAACCAGGACCTGCTGGCCGTGCTGGGGACGGAACGTCACACGACGATTACCGTTACGGAACATGGCGCAGCGGACCTGGGCGCCATCATCTTTCAGGGTAAAGTACCAGTGGCCAGAAGCAGGCTGGGTGAAATTGGAGATCTCGGCGCTGAGCCAAACCAGGCCCATCTCATTCTCCAGCAGCTGACGCACTGTCGTATTGAGACGGCTGACGGTAAAAATATTGGCGTTTGGCGGCAGCGACATGTGACGAAGATCAAATTCCAAATCAGTAGGTTAATCAGTCGATACTACATTGCTGATTGCGCGGATCAAGACTTTTTCTCAAATAATAGTGGAGGCAATCGATTACGGCCTGTATAATGCCGCGGCAATATTTTATCTATTCTCACGCACCCGAGGTGGAGTATTGCCATGTTAAGAATCGCTAAAGAAGCACTCACTTTTGACGACGTCCTGCTCGTTCCTGCACACTCCACCGTCCTGCCGAATACGGCCGATCTCAGCACTCAGCTGACCAAAAACATTCGTCTGAATATTCCCATGCTTTCTGCTGCAATGGATACCGTGACCGAAGCGGGTCTGGCTATTGCGCTGGCGCAAGAGGGCGGTCTGGGCTTCATTCACAAAAATATGTCGATTGATCGCCAGGCAGATGAAGTGCGTAAGGTTAAAAAGCATGAAAGCGGCGTCGTCACCGAACCGCAGACCGTGTTGCCCACCACTACGCTGGCGGAAGTGAAAGAACTGACCGAACGCAACGGTTTTGCCGGTTACCCGGTCGTGAATGCGGATAACGAGCTGGTGGGCATTATCACCGGTCGCGATGTGCGCTTCGTCACCGATCTTACCCAGCCTGTGACGGCCGTGATGACGCCAAAAGAGCGCCTGGTGACGGTGAAAGAGGGTGAAGCCCGTGATGTCGTCCTGCACAGAATGCATGAAAAGCGCGTAGAAAAAGCGCTGGTCGTGGATGACAGCTTCCACCTGCTGGGGATGATCACCGTTAAAGACTTCCAGAAAGCCGAACGTAAACCTAACGCCTGTAAAGATGCGCAGGGTCGTCTGCGCGTCGGTGCGGCTGTAGGCGCCGGTGCGGGCAACGAAGAGCGCGTAGATGCGCTGGTTGCTGCCGGTGTGGACGTACTGCTGATTGACTCGTCGCATGGCCATTCAGAAGGCGTACTGCAGCGTATCCGTGAAACCCGCGCTAAGTATCCTGACCTTGAAATCGTCGGCGGCAACGTTGCAACAGGTGCGGGCGCGCTGGCCCTGGTTGAAGCTGGCGTGAGCGCGGTTAAAGTCGGTATCGGCCCGGGCTCCATCTGTACTACGCGTATCGTTACCGGTGTGGGTGTCCCTCAGATCACCGCCGTTTCAGATGCCGTGGCCGCGCTGGAAGGCACCGGCATTCCGGTTATCGCGGACGGCGGTATTCGTTTCTCTGGTGATATCGCGAAGGCGATTGCTGCGGGCGCATCCTGCGTCATGGTGGGATCGATGCTGGCAGGGACCGAAGAATCGCCGGGTGAAATCGAACTTTATCAGGGCCGCTCTTTTAAATCCTACCGTGGAATGGGCTCGCTGGGCGCCATGTCTAAAGGTTCATCGGATCGTTACTTCCAGACCGATAACGCTGCTGACAAGCTGGTGCCAGAAGGTATTGAAGGCCGCGTGGCTTATAAAGGCCGCCTGAAAGAGATCGTGCATCAGCAAATGGGCGGCCTGCGTTCCTGCATGGGCCTGACCGGCTGCCAGACCATTGATGATCTGCGTACCAAAGCCGAATTCGTGCGCATCAGCGGCGCGGGCATCAATGAAAGCCACGTGCACGACGTGACCATCACCAAAGAGTCACCGAACTACCGTATGGGTTCATAACCCCGTAAGATTTCCCGCCCGGCAACAGCCGGGCGCTTTACTTTAAGTCACCGTTCTGGAAACCCCTCAATGACGACGGAAAATATCCATAAGCACCGCATTCTGATTCTCGATTTTGGTTCTCAATATACGCAGCTGGTTGCGCGCCGCGTACGTGAGCTTGGCGTGTACTGTGAACTCTGGGCCTGGGATGTCACCGAAGAGCAGATTCGGAAGTTCAATCCAAGCGGCATCATTCTGTCTGGCGGCCCGGAAAGCACAACCGAGCATGGCAGCCCGCGCGCGCCTGACTATGTGTTCACGGCTGGCGTGCCGGTTCTGGGTGTTTGTTATGGCATGCAGACCATGGCGATGCAGTTGGGCGGCAAGGTGGAAGGATCCAACGAGCGTGAGTTTGGCTATGCGCAGGTTGAAGTCAACACGGCAAGCGCCCTGATTCGCGATATTGAAGACGCCATCAGCGCAGCCGGTAAACCGTTGCTGGATGTCTGGATGAGTCACGGTGACAAAGTGACCGCTATCCCTGCTGACTTTGTTACCGTTGCCAGTACAGAAACCTGTCCATTTGCCATCATGGCGAACGAAGAGAAACGCTTCTACGGCGTGCAGTTCCATCCGGAAGTGACGCATACGCGTCAGGGGCTGCGCATGCTGGAACGTTTTGTTACCGATATTTGTGAATGTGAAGCGCTCTGGACACCGGCAAAAATCATCGAAGATGCCGTCGAGCGTCTGCGCGTGCAGGTCGGCAACGACAAAGTGATTCTGGGCTTATCTGGCGGTGTGGATTCGTCAGTGACCGCCATGCTACTGCATCGCGCCATCGGTAAAAACCTGACCTGCGTATTCGTCGATAACGGGCTGCTGCGCCTGAACGAAGCTGAGCAGGTGCTGGACATGTTTGGCGACCATTTTGGTCTGAATATCGTTCACGTTGATGGCGAAGCGCGTTTCCTGGACGCCCTGGCCGGGGAAAACGATCCGGAAGCGAAGCGTAAAATCATCGGCCGCGTCTTTGTTGAAGTCTTTGACGAGCAGGCACTGCGCCTGGAAGACGTGAAGTGGCTGGCGCAGGGTACTATCTACCCTGATGTGATTGAATCGGCTGCCTCTGCTACCGGTAAAGCGCACGTGATCAAGTCGCACCACAACGTCGGCGGCCTGCCGAAAGAGATGAAGATGGGCCTGGTCGAGCCGCTGCGCGAGCTGTTTAAAGATGAAGTGCGCAAGATCGGTCTGGAGCTGGGCCTGCCTTACGATATGCTCTATCGTCATCCATTCCCGGGGCCAGGCCTTGGCGTGCGCGTACTGGGTGAAGTGAAGAAAGAGTACTGCGACCTGTTGCGTCGTGCGGATGCCATCTTTATTGAAGAGCTGCATAAAGCCGATCTCTACAACAAAGTCAGCCAGGCCTTTACCGTGTTCCTGCCTGTACGTTCTGTTGGCGTCATGGGCGATGGCCGCAAGTATGACTGGGTCGTTTCACTGCGCGCGGTAGAAACCATCGACTTCATGACCGCCCACTGGGCGCACCTGCCGTACGACTTCCTGGGCCGCGTGTCCAACCGCATCATCAACGAAGTTAACGGTATTTCCCGGGTAGTTTATGATATTTCCGGCAAGCCACCGGCGACGATTGAGTGGGAATGATTTAGCGTCCGGCTCAGACCGACAGTAAACAGTGTAAAACGAAGCCCGCGTTATGCGGGCTTTTTGCATTTTAGCTCCCGCATTGTCTGGCCGATAGTCGCTTCGCCGGAACGGCGAGGGATATCACTGACTTTCGCCTGCAAAATGAGTTCGCGTTGAACAGCGCACGGCGCTGAAGCGAACTTAGGATCTACGCCAGGCGGCAGGCAGGAGACGTACGACGCGAAGCTCGGTGACGACAATCCCCACCAGGATTAGCGCCGCTCCTGCAAGTCTTTCCGGCGGCAGACGATCGCCCGCGAGAAAATAACCAAAAATCCCACTAAACACAGGTTCGCAAATCAGTATCAGGGCGACCTTTTCCGGGGCCAGAACAGCCTGAGCACGATTCTGAATGGCGTACGCCAGGGCTGTTGCGAACAGGGCCAGTGACAGGATTGTTAATGCTGTCGGCAGCGAGTGAGGTAAAGAAAACTGGTCACGGGCGACGCTCCATAACAAAGAAAGCACGCCAACGATGCCCAGTTGTATCGATGTTGATGCCAGGGAAATGTCAGGCGTTGTGAAAGTCGACACGATGACGATGTGTACGGCGAAGCACACCGCACAACCCAGAATAAGTAAGTCACCATAGTGCACCCTGAACCCGTCAAGGCTGAGTAAGCCAAGCCCAAACACGGCAATGGCGGTTCCTGCTGCCTGTTTAGCACTGGGGCGTCCTCTGCCGATGAGATAGATACACAACGGCGTGAAAACGGTGCACAAGCCTGTGATGAACCCGGCATTGGAGGGCGTTGTGTAAGCTGTGCCGGATGTCTGCAGGGAAAATGCAGCGAAGAGCACGATGCCCGCCAATACCGCACTCACCCAGTCACGTGGCTTCAGGTGGCGAAAAGAACGGATCGAAAAGGGGAGAAGCGCAAAAGCCGCCAGGGTAAACATCCACGCGTTCAGGGTGGATGCGGCCATGACGCCCAGCGTGTCGTGCTTCGCAACGAAGCTCCAGCCCCATACAGCCGTGACGGCTAAAAGCGCGATTGACCAAAGGATGCGATATGACATAGTTGTCCCTTAGGCAGGCATTTATACCGAATGCCTGGCCCAGAATTGTATGTCAGCGGTACCCAAAGCGGTTTACGATAATTCAGTAAAAAGCTCCTGGCAATCCTTAACGCTGTTCCTGCGGCGGCTATCCGAAATTTCAACTGTTGATGACGCGAAGTAGCGAGATAGAAGGGGGCAGTACAAGGTGCCAGCAACCGGGAATTTGATAAGGTCAGGGTTCTGTGGCTGGTGGTGGTCGGGATGAGCAATGAGCAGACGTTGATAACATTACTGCCTCGCTACAAGCCTGCTTAACGGCGGGTTTTTCCTTTCACTGGTCGAAGGCCGTTTTTGGGTGAAGGCATAAATACTTGCGCGGAGTGGAGAAGGGTGATCACGCCCTGATGCCTGTCAGCCTTTAAGCCAGAAAAAAATCAGCCGGTGCTATCCGGCTGATTTTATTTACCGCATGTCTGCACGAACAAAAAAATACGAATCCGCTGTCGGGCGATGTTTACTTAAGGTGTTCCTTCAATTCCGCTGACGCCTGGCCAATCGCCGTGCGTACCGTCGGCTCTTTACTCAAGGCATTCAGCAAACCAAAGTCGTGGATCATGCCGTTATAGCGGGTCACCGTCACCGGTACACCGGCGGCATCCAGCTTACGTCCAAAGGCTTCACCTTCATCGCGCAGCACGTCGAGTTCGGCAGTCTGAATCAGCGTTGGCGGTAAACCGGCCAGTTGCGCCTCAGTGGCACGCAGCGGAGAAGCCAGAATGTTATTCCGATCTTTATCTGACGTGGTGTAGTTATCCCAGAACCACTTCATCATGTTTCGGGTCAGGAAATAGCCGTTGGCGAATTGCTGATAAGACGCATCATCAAAATGGGCATCGGTAACGGGCCACAGCATCACATCGTAACGAATCGCCGGGGTTTTATGTTGTTTGGCCTGCAGCGCGACGGCGGCCACCATGTTGCCTCCCACGCTGTTACCGACCAGCGCCAGGCGCTTACCGTCAACGCCAATTTCCGCACCGTGCTCGGCTACCCATTTAGTCGCTTCATAAGCCTGAGTAATCGCGACCGGATAATGGGCTTCTGGTGATGGCTCGTAATTCACAAATACCGCCGCAGCGCCGGATTCGTTCACAAGGTCTCGCACCAGACGTTCGTGCGTCGGGAAGTCACCCAGCACCCAGCCGCCACCGTGGAAGAACATGAATACCGGGAGCACGCCAGTTGCGTGTTCGGGTTTAACAATCGTCAGTTTGAGCGGCTTGCCCAATGCTGTGATGGTTTTTTCAGAAACCTGTGCGGGTGGCAGTGTGGCACCTTGCTGCGCGCCGGTGAGTACCGCGCGTGCTTCTTTAGGCGTTAAGGTCTCGATGGGCTTACCGCCGCCACTGTTGAGAGCTTTAAGAAAGGCGGCGACGCCAACGGTAGGTTCAGGCGCATTCTCCACAGGGCTGGCCCATGCTGATGTGATCTGGCTGGCTAACAATAAAGCACCTGCGGTGAGTTTCACGTTCATTTTGATTTCCTTGTGTTTGCGATTAAGTAGTGCGCTATTTAGTTTGGCTAAGATGGCAGGTATTTCTTAAGTTGTAAACTACTAAATAGTGCGCTATTTAAATTTCATGGCTGACGCGAGAATAATGCTGATGGCGAAAAAGCGCGGGAAGAGGCGTGGCGTCTGTATTGGATGGCATTTTTTACGATTTACCCGTGGGTTAATCAATTTCGTGCCAGTTGTTTTTTTGAGCGCTACACTCATCTCTGAACCGCAACGCTGTCAGCTTGTAAAACAGCCTGTGTGTGTCCATTTCACGGCATGATAGCGACGGGCAATCAGGCTTTTTGATGACTCAAACTCAAGGACTGAATTAACCATGTTTAAGCGTCTTCTCTCTTCTCTGCGCAATAAAAACCAACCCGCCGATACCGCACCAGACGAGCCCGCTCAAGAACGGGAGATGATTGTTGCTTACGATGCTCATGGACAGGAAATGCACATTGCACGCAATGAATGGCGTGAGAAGGTCTTTCTGCCGGATCTGGAAAAGAAGTGGGATGATGCGGACGCGTTGTACACCGCGATTCTGATGGGGTTGAAAGACGCCTTTGCTTCCGATCTGGTTGCGGCAGCGGAGCGCCTGGTGGATATTGACCGTAATCCTGAACGAAGTCATACCCTCCACGGCATTGTACTGATGGAAACCGGCCACCTGGATGCGGCAGAACAAACCCTGCGAGAGGGAATGGATAAATCAGGCGCGACAGGAACCTTACTCACCAATCTGGCGAAAGTCTTTGCCGAGCGCGGTGAGGACAAACGGGCAGATGACACGCTCTTGCAGGCTATTCAAACCGATCCGAACCTGGATAACGGCTTACTCTGGTGGGTGAGCATTCAGCGCGAGCACGGAGGCGAGGATGCTTACATTGAGGGATTGCGCAGCGTTGCCGCGATGCCGGGAAGCTGGCGAGCACAGCTCTGGATGGCCCGTTTTTATCTGGAGCATAACGAAACCGACAAGGCTCGTGGACTTTATGAAGAGGTGCTGTCGGGTGGACGGTACGATGCTGAGGCGCTGTATATGATCTCTGGCGACCTGGGGAAAAATGGCGAGATTCCGCTTCTGATTTCGCTGGTTGCGCCCCATTACGATGTTCAAAAGCACGATCCTATGGCCGGTATCAATTTATTGCAGGCTTATCTTGAGTTGGGGCAGACGGATCAGGGGCTCACGCTTCTTAACCAGCTGTATGCACTCAATTTTGCCCCGATCAAGCAGCATCTTGATTATTACAGACAAGCGTTTGAAGAGAAACGCCGCCAAACGGAACCCGTTCAGCAGGTGGCGCCTGATGATGTGAAAATCACAACGTTATCCGTTACGCAGCCCATTTGGCATTACGGCTTATGCAAAGCCGACTGGCTGTTTAACCAAAAATCTGAAGAGACAGCGAAGATCGGTTTCTTTGCGTTATCAAAAATACCGGATGGCACCGCAGCCCAGGGCATACAGCGCGAAGATGAGCTTGGCCGACTGTCGCGCGCGATTCCGCTCTATCTCGCTGAAGCCGTACATTACTGGAGTGATTATGCGGCGTGCACCTATTTTCTGATGGCGGAGGGCCACGGTCCTGTTCTCACTGGCCAACCGATGGTGGGTGAGGATATTTATGAGATCCTGCCGCCTGACATGAAGTATGTGGTGACGGGGGAAATTGGCTGCACTGGCGAGGGCGAACAGCGTCGTTGGCAGATTGCGTTGTCGCTGTGGAACTGTAACACGCGCAGTAAACAGTCGACTGAAACTGAAGAGGTAACGGATGCCGGGTTAGGCAACGTGATGCAGGCGTTGGAGCAAAAATTACTGATGCAGGCCGGCCTGAAGCGTGAACAACCACTGGATGCCTTTTATCAACGTCCTCCGGCTGACGCGTTGCCTGTCTATCTGACCGGGCTGGGGCAATCGTTAATGCTGACGTTGCTGGCTAACCAACAGGTTCCGTATTCGGAGGTCTGGAATGAGCGCGCCATGTTGGACTGGCCGCTGAATATTCTCCGTCACTGGCCATCTCTGACTGCCGCTAAAATCATTTATCTTTCCGGGTTGGGCAAAGCTTTCGATTATCACTCGGAGGCACTGCCGGGCTACCAAACATCCAGCCTGGAATTGCTGAGAATGGAGAGCAGTCAAAGCAGCGTGATTGCAGGACTCGCGCCGCTGATGTGGAAAATATTTGGCATCGAAGGTGAGATAAACTCACGCAGCCAACCTGTCGCGCCGGAGGCGCAGCAGCGCTATGAAGCGTGGTTGCAACGTGTAGCGGAAAAGGCGATAACAGGCTAGTTTTCAGACGGCGGGTTCAAGATAACCTATGCTGTTGTTGAAATAGCCAGGCATGAAATGCATCTGGGATCTGTTATCTGCTTCGAGCATGGGTGAAGTGCAGGCTTCGCGTGCCTTCGGGATTGGCTCTGACGCCTTCTGTACTGACCGCAAAGCAGAGGGCAGCCCAGACCGGTCGCGCGCTGAATGCGCGCGGCGAGTATCCCTGCTTGCTTCCTGAGCCTGAGTCGAGGCGGGTTTCAGGCTGGCTGATTCTGCGTATAGCCCGCCTCTTAGCATACTGGTGGTGACAGCCATCACGGCCCCTTGACGTTGCGTGATGGCGGGCGTTGCGTCTGCAGCCACTCACCAGCGTGAGCAAATATTGCGATGACATCGCAGCATAGTTAGTGAATACAAACCTTCTATTTCATTGCAAAATCATCCCTTATCTTTTACCTGCAGGAACCGCGATGCTGCCTCTGAAAATCTTCAGTCTCTGTTTTCTCACCGTGATTTTGCTGTCGCTTGCGGCCAGCCTGGCACAAGCCACTCATGGCAACAACGCTACCGGCCAGGGTGGCTGGGCAACCGCCCGAAGGGATTCGGCTGGTGTCGCGCCCGATCCACAGGCCAACGCCAGTCAGGCCATCGTTCAGGTCTATGCCGCACCGACATACGGCTGGAAAGGCGCTATCGCGGTGCACCCGTGGATTATCTTTAAACGTGCAGGTGAAAGCCGCTATACACGTTACGAAGTCATTAGCTGGGGGAGCGGCGATAAGGTAAGACGTAATTCATCGTTGCCTGACGGCTACTGGTACGGGGCAAAACCGCGGCTGTTGGTCGAGCATCGTGGCCCGGATGCGCAAAAGCTGATCCCGCAGATTGAAGCCGCCATAAAATCCTACCCCTGGCCCACCACCTATCGCGCCTGGCCCGGGCCGAACAGTAATACCTTTATGGCGCACATTGGTCGCAATGTGCCGGATCTCAAGCTTGATCTGCCTGCCAACGCCCTGGGAAAAGACTACCGGCCATTATGGCGCCCCGTGGGCTTGCCGCCGTCAGGTCGTGGGGTTCAGGTATCAATACTTGGCGTCGCGGGCATTACGCTGGGGGCGGAAGAAGGGGTTGAAGTGAATCTTTTGGGACTGAGCGCGGGGATAGGCTTTGCGCCGTTTCGGCTAAGACTGCCTTTTATTGGCGGTTTAGGAAAAAATAATCTGCAGGAAAATAAAATCTGACAGCCGTTTGGTGGATGACGCGGCAGGCGAAACAGGTTACCCGAGTGTTGGGTTGCCGCGTAACCCCACTTCGGGTTGTCTTAACCGTTACGGTCTGCCTGAGTCACATCATCCGTTTTAACAGACGCCAAAATCGCCATCTTCATGGTAGAGATTTACGCTGTCCGCGTTAACTTCGATTTCTTTTTGAGTGGCATCGTCCACGCGAGCGCACCACAGCGTTTCTCCTTCGGCACGTAGCACCACCATTTTGGGGCCGCCCGTTTTCGATTGTACCAGGTCATCAGTTTTAAACATATTTCCTCCGTTGTGAGTATTGATTTTAGTCCATCACGCCAGACTGACACTTTTTTGCGTAACCTTTTCCATTTTAGCCGCAACCTGTTTTACCTGCTGCCCGACAACCCCCATGCTGCTCATCTACCGCATTAAGCATAAGTGAGTTGTCAGTTGACAACTCATTAAAAACAAGGAATGATATGCACCATGGTGGACAGAAAGCGACATCCCAGCAAAGAGATTGAAGCCGCATTATGTTACGCAGAGTTCCATGGGTGGCTGGTGGTTGCTAAGGGCCATCACGCATGGGGCAAAATGTACTGCCCGGCAAATCTGTCGGCGTGCCGCTGTGGTGAATACTGTCTGACCTGTATCTGGCGCACCCCGAAAAGCGCGCAAAACCATGCCAAAGCGCTGCGGCGCGTGGTAGACAACTGTATCGCCACCCGTGAGTGGAAAAAGAGGGAAGGATTATGACGGACTATCATTTCACCCTGCGGTTTGAACTGCCTGAATCAGCCAAATCCATCGACGCATTACTGGAAAAACTGGCGGAGGCAGGATGCGACGACGCGCTGGTCGGTGCCGGTATGGCAGGTAAGCTGGCACTGGAGTTTACGCGCCACGCCGACTCGGCGAGTCACGCACTCGGCAGTGCGATAGAGGATGTGCAGTCTGCCATTCCGGGCGCAGTCATGGTTGAAGCCGCACCTGACTTTGTCGGCTTAACCGATGTCGCCGATCTTATCGGCGTATCCCGTCAGAACATGCGGAAACTGATGGTCACGCACAGCAAACAGTTTCCGCTACCGGTTCACGATGGCAAAACGGCCATCTGGCATTTAGCCGATGTGCTGGAGTGGCTGGCACAGCGTAATCACTACCAGCTGCCTGCGGTCACCTGCGAGCTGGCACAGGTGACGCGTCGGCTTAACGTGATGGGATCCCTGCAGCGCTACGGTTATCAACATTCGTGATCAGTGTGGTATCAGAAAGATTGTCGCCAGGCCCAGAAAAATAAAGAAACCACCAGTATCGGTGATGGCGGTAATCAAGACGCTTGAGCCCACGGCGGGATCGCGTTTCATTTTCGTCATGACCAGCGGCACCATGACGCCCATAACCGCAGCCAGCAGGAGATTCAGCACCATCGCCAGCATCATGACGCCGCCCAGCGCCATGTTATCGTACATGAGCCAGGTCACTCCGCCCATAATGGCGCCCCAGAACAGGCCGTTAATCAAAGCGACGCCGAGTTCACGCATAAACAGGAACGAAAAGTTCCCCGGCTCAACCTGATGCAGGGCCAGGGCGCGAACAATCATGGTGATGGTCTGATTACCGGTGTTCCCACCTATCCCGGCAATAATCGGCATGAGCGTAGCAAGGGCGACAATCTGCGAGATAGTGCCTTCAAACAGACCAATGACGCGTGAGGCAATAAATGCCGTACACAAATTGATTGCCAGCCATGCCCAGCGGTTGCGCACGGATTTGCGCACTGGCGCGAAAACATCTTCTTCCTGACTGATCCCACCCATTTTTCGGATATTGCTTTCGTTCTCTTTGTTAACCAGATCAACAACATCTTCAATGGTGATGCGGCCGATGAGTTTACCCTGCGCGTCAGTGACCGCCGCTGAGATCAGGTTGTAACGTTCAAATGCACTGGCTGCATCTTCGGCTTTATCATCAAGCTGAAACGTGGTGGGATGCGAATTCATCACGTCGCTCACCATGGTCTTGGGTTTGTTCAGCAGAATAGCGGTTAACAGCAGTTCGCCCAGCAGTTGGTTGTTTTCATTGGTGATAAAGATTTTGTCTGTACCGTCCGGCATGCTTTTGCCTTTCCGCAAAAAGCGCTGCACTGTGGCTAAGGTCACATCCTCGCGCACCGTGAGGATATTGAAGTCCATAATCCGGCCCACGCGATCCCGGTCGAACTGCATCACGCTCAGGATGCGGGCGCGCAGGTTAGGCTCAAGCGAGGTCAGCAGGCGTCCGGTGAGGTCGCGTGGCAGGTAACGTACCAGCCAGGCCTGATCGTCAATGTCCAGGGGTTCCATAGCCTGCAGGATGGCGCGATCGCTCATCTCTTCGGTCAGGCTGTCCCAGACGGTTTCAGAGGCTTCAACCAGCACATGACCGCGTTTCTCACCCGGTACCAGGCTCCAGAGTGCCAGACGCGCTTCTTCAGGCAAGGCTTCAAGAATATCGGCAAGGTCAGCGGCATGAAGCTGGCTGATGTCTTGCTGCAGAATTTCACGATTTATCGCATTTTCACGTTGCTGCTCAGCGGTGAGATGGCTGGCTTTATCCAGCAATTCATCCACCAGATCGTGCTCATTGAGCAGCAGCGTCAGAATACGATGACGAATTTCACTTAAACGTTGAGTGTGTGAGGCAGACACATTGCATCCCTATAGTCTGAAAGCACTTGCACGAAGTGTAGCGTTTTGACCGAAAAAGGGATGTAAAAAATGGCGCTGATGCAGGGGATTGCGCGTCGATTAATCAGGTTATGACATCTTATGATTAACGGCTGTCAGAAAGCGTGGTGATCGCCGGAGGCGAGTCGGTTTGTTTTTGCTGATGATGCTCGAAAGCCGCGGGCAGGATAAAGACGAGGCGACTAAACAGAATGATAAAACTGATGAGTAAAACTATCCGCGTCATGCTGACGCTTTTTTTACGTCTTCGTGGAGAAAGGGCGCTGTTCACGCAGTGTAATTCCTGTAAAAACCCAAGACGGGCGACAGCAATATTTAGTCACAGTCGCCCGCTGAAATCAACCGCTGTTTAAAAAAAATACAACAATGTTAATAACTGGCTTTCTGCGCCAGGAGCGTCGCAAACCGGCAGTTTATCCGGTTGCCATTTTCATCTTTGCGGTGTAACTGACCCCAGTTTTCGTTGTACTTCACGATGTGCCAGTTGCGATAGTAATGACTTAACTCGCCGGATTTAAAGGCAAAAGGGAAGTCAGACGGACAGGGTGCATCCTCGGTATTCATAGCGGCAACAATCAGGTTGAAGCCATTTTTCACGGTGCAGGCCTGCATATCGGCAATCAGCTGGGGGATAGTTTCCGGCTGTAAAAACATCATCACCACCGTAGAGATCGCCAGCTGGTACGCACCGTTGAAACGCACCTGGTTTAAATCCTGCTGCGCCGTATGAATGCCGGTCAGCCCTTCGGCGGTAATAATCTGATTCAGGCGTGCCAGGCTTGCCGGATTATGGTCCCAGGCAGTCACTTCGAATCCATGTTGATTCAGAAACAGCGTGTTGCGCCCGCTCCCGCATCCCAGGTCAAGCGCTTTGCCGGGCGTAAGCTTAGGCAAGGCGTCAACCACTTCAGAATGGGTGGGCGTTAAGCCGTAGGTATCGGCAAAATAATGTTCAGTTCGTAATGTCATCGTCATCGGTTCGGTGATGCGGGCAGTCAGTGCCCGCACGATCAGGCTTCTGCGAGAATCAGTTTCCAGCCGGTTACTTCATCCCAGTAGGTTTGCTCACGCTCCAGGTCGAGTTGCACCAGGTTATTCTGACTGAAATAGCCTGCCGGAAAAGTGAGCGTCCAGTGGCCGTCATCGCAGGTGAGTTTTAACGCGTCCGGGCGAGTCGTGGCCTGGCGCTGGTTATTCAGCAAAGTCCCCAGACGAAGCAGAAAGATAAGGGGCAAAAACTGCTTCTTCTTAAACAGCGTCACGCGCGGCAGCTCATCTACCTTCACCGCTTTACGGTGAAATCTGACCAGCGCCGCCAGCAGCATTTGCTGATCCTGATTAAAGCCTGGCAGGTTGGTGTTCTGCAGGATATAGGCTGAATGGCGCTGTAAACCACTGTGATTAATGGTCAGCCCCACCTCATGCAACATGGCAGCCCATTTCAGTAGCGCAGCCAACTGCGGATTCGCCAGTTTGGGATTTTGATCGCGCCACTGCAGATAGAGCTGTTCCGTCGTCTCCAGTACGCGTCGAGCCTGATCGCTGTCGATGGCGTAGTGATTCGCCAGGCTCTGAGCCGTACGGCTGCGAATATCCCGATGGCGGAAACGGCCTTCCATTTCGTACAGCACACCTTCACGAAGTGCGCCATCACTCAGCGTCAGTTCACGGATAGCCAGCGCGTCAAAGACGCCGCAGAGAATGGCCAGGCCCGGAACGAACACGCTTTTACGCTCCTCAGACAGGCCCGGCAGGCTCAGCGCAGCAAAGGACTTGTGCTTAATGACTTCGTCATACAGTTTCGTCAGGCGCTCAGGGGTAATCAGCTTCTCTTTCTCACCCATCGCCAGCAGCACCTCACAGGCGGCTTTGATGGTGCCAGACGCGCCCAGCGCATATTGCCAGCCGTGCAGACGGTACTGCCAGGCCAGCGTTTCCAGCTTCTGCGTGGCGGCCAGGCGGGCGCGACGAAAGTTCTCAACGCTGATTTCACCGCCGGGAAAATAAAGCTGGGCAAAACTCACGCAGCCCATGCGGCGGCTTTCTACCAGCTGCGGCTCAAAATCTTCACCGATCACTAATTCCGTTGAACCGCCACCGATGTCGATGACCAGCTTGCGGCCTTTTTCCGGCTGCGTATGTTCAACGCCCATAAAAATCAGGCGCGCTTCTTCGTGACCGGAAATCACCTCAATCGGGTAAGGAATAACGTCAGCCGCGCGCTGCAAAAAGGTTTCGGCATTCACCGCCTGCCGTAACGTATGTGTGCCCACGATCGTCACGTTGCTGGCGTTAAAGCCCTGCAGACGTTCAGCAAACAGCGCCAGGCAGTTCAGTCCGCGTTCCATCGCCTCTTCGCTCAGGTAATTTTTGGCATCCAGCCCATCGGCCAGATGTACCCGTTGCTTCAGACGCCCCAGAACCTGCAAAGCGCCATCCACCACGCGGGCAATTACCATGTGGAAACTGTTGGAGCCAAGGTCAATTGCCGCAAACTCTTGAGGTTTCGGCGTACTTTTTTGGGAGATAGGCATAGGCGTTATTCAGGTTGTTCCAGCTTCTTAATGTAATCGTAAATGGCCATCTGCGACCGTACTTTACGACGATTACCGCGCTGAACGTACTGGTTAGTCAGCTCTTTATCCACAACACGTGCTTTAACGGTGTCGCTAAGCTGAATAGCAATAATGTCCAGGATGCGCTGCTTTATCTGTGGATCAAGGATCGCCACGGCCACTTCGATGCGATAATCAATGTTACGCGTCATCCAGTCCGCGGACGAGAGAAACACTTTCTTATCACCACCGTTTTCAAAAATGTATACGCGGTCGTGTTCCAGGAAGCGGTCAACAATACTGATCACACGAATGTTTTCACTGATCCCGGGCAAGTCTGGAATCAATGAGCACATTCCGCGCACCAGTAAATTAACATTTACGCCAACGCTGGATGCGGTATAAAGCCTGTCTACCAGCCCTTTGTCCACCAGGTTGTTAATTTTCAGCGTAATCCCACTAGGGCGTTTTTGCTGCGCGTTGGCGATTTCGTTATCGATCAAATCATACAACATGCGACGCGAGTTTTGCGGAGAAACCATTAAATGGTCAAAGGTCACCGGGCGATAGGGATTTTCAATAAAGTTGAAGACCCGGCGCACTTCATTGGTGATACGCGCATCGGCGGTTAACAGGGAATAGTCCGTGTAAAGGCGTGCCGTTTTTTCATTGAAGTTACCCGTACCGATGTGGGCGTAGCGCACGATCTCCTCGCCTTCCCGGCGGGAAATCAAAAACAGCTTGGCGTGAATCTTCAGCCCGGGCGCGGAGAAAATAACGTGTACACCGGCTTCCGTCAGGCGTTTTGCCCAGTAAATATTGGCTTCTTCGTCGAAACGGGCCTGCAGCTCGACTACAACGGTCACCTTTTTCCCGTTATAGGCGGCATGAATCATCGCATCCATAATGCGCGAATGCT
Organism: Pantoea sp. Ae19-2; assembly: GCF_059801205.1. Taxonomy (NCBI): domain Bacteria; kingdom Pseudomonadati; phylum Pseudomonadota; class Gammaproteobacteria; order Enterobacterales; family Erwiniaceae; genus Pantoea; species Pantoea sp. Ae19-2. The sequence continues at coordinate 586,691 of NZ_JBCHWE010000001.1, forward strand.
TGGCGACGCGGTAAATATTGATTTTGATCGCCAGCACGCTCGGGTCGAATGACGCCTGACGCAACAGTTCAAGAACATGCTCGAAGGTGTGGTACGGATAGTAAAGCAGCACGTCGCGATTACGAATGGCATCGAAACCGTTGCGGAAACCGTCAAAGCCAATATGGCGGATTTGCGGCATCGGCCGGTTAATCAGGTTGTTCTTCCCGACGTTAGGGAAGCCGATAAAATCTTTAAAGTTGTGGTAGCGCCCCCCCGCCAACACGGAGTCGTAATTTGAAATCGACAGCTTGTCGCACAGTAGCGCCACCATCGAATCCGGCATGTCGCGCTGATAAACAAAACGCACCGGCTCAGCGGTCAGACGCTGTTTCAGGCTGGATGACATCAGTTCCAGCAGGCTGGATTCCATTTCTGTCACCAGGTCGTACTCCGCATCACGCGTCATTTTCATCGAATAGGCGTTGAGCGTGTCGTAGTCATAGAAACCTTTAAAAATATCATCCAGACAATACCGCAGGATGTTATCAAGCAGGATCATAGGTTTACGGCGACGGGGAGGTTCGGCTGGCAGATTGATGAAGCGTGGCACTTTATCCGATGGAATTTCCAGCAGGGCGTACTGAATATCCTGACCGCGAATAATTTCAACCGCCAGGTAGGTGTAATCGTCTTTCAGAAACTCGGTTAAATCGGTTTCATGAGTAATCAAAATCGGCGTGATGTGCTGACGCAGCTCATGCTTAAAGTAGTGGCGCAGCCAGCTTTGCTGGTTAGGTGACAGCTGACGTTCGTTTATCAGGAATATTTGATTACGCGCCATCTCCAGCAGCAGGTCGTTATACAGGGCGTCAAATTCCTGATCTGACTTCAGGACGCGCTGTTGGATCTTTTTTAACAAATGGCGTGGCGTGCTGGCGGAGCCTTGCTCTTCGCCAATCAGGATACGGCGTTTCAGATCGGCAAAACGTACCTTGTAAAATTCGTCGAGGTTGTTCGAGTAAATACCTAAAAAACGCATACGTTCAATCAGCGGATTACCTTTATCTGCCGCTTCCTGCAAAACACGTTCGTTGAAGCACAACCAGCTCATTTCTTTTTCGATATAAAGCTTTACCTGACCCATTCTCACTCCGTATGACGGTTGCAGGACTGACGACGATACAGTATCCAACAGCATTATGGCGAGAGTATGGCAGGGTTGTCCAACAGCAAAAGTTGTCTTATCAACCAGCTACGGGCAACATAGCGACTCATTTCCGCCGCATAACCAGGGCCGCATGAGCGTAAACCATATTCCTGTGCAGTTTAGCGATCGCCGACGTCGTGCTATTGACCGTTTCACGCGGCGCCTCGTCACGTGTTGCGGAGCGGCCATTCTGCTACTGATGATGCTGTTGTTCTTTTGGTTGCTTTGGGTGGTCCTGCCGTTATTCAGCGCGCCGGGCGTGCAAAGCGTCAGCAGCCAACGTCTGTGGGATTCGGCACCGGCTCTGGCGATCGGCAATCTGGGCGACGTAGGCTGGCGCATCAGCCGCGACGGAAAGGCGCGCTTTATTCCGCTGAACGGACAACCGGCAGCTCCGGCATTAGGGCTTTCGCCCGTGCCGGAGCAGATCGTAACCAGCGCAGACGACAAGACGTTGCTGCTTAATGCCCAGGGCAGTTTAACCCTGCTGCAACCGGTGATAAGCCAGGGCGAAGGCGAATGGCATTTCCCATTGGGCGATAAGGTGTTTCGCCTGCCACAGGGCGGAATAAAAAAGATGGCGCTGGCCACGATTAGCCCTGACCAGTGGCGCATCGCCGCCTCCGGTGAGTCCGGAGTAAACCTACTGACGCTGGGCACCGACCAGCAGGCGTCGCTGATTACGCTACCGGCCCAGCAACCTCAGCATCTGTTACTGTCACCCAAAGGCGACCTGCTGTATACCACCGAAGGTAACCTGCTGCAGGTCTGGCAAATTGATGACGGGCGAGCCTGGCTGCGTGAAACGCAGACGCTGGCTCAGCCGCCCCGGCAGTTGCTGTTACTGGCTGGCGGGCAAAGCCTGCTGATCCAGGATGACAGCGGCATTTCTCAGTGGTTCTCCATAGCGGGTCAACACGGCCTGCGCTTACACCGCATCCGGACCTTTGAGCACAGCGCCGGACAGGCCACGATGATCGGTGAGCCACAGCGACGGGTGTTTGCCACGGTTGATCAGACCGGCATGCTGAAGGTGTTTGCCAGTAAACAGAACGGGCCTATCCTGCAACGGCAACTGGCCGCTGGTATTCTTCAGGCCCAATTCTCCCCCCGAGGTGACAGCCTGCTGCTGGAGCGGCAGTCAGGCTGGGAAACGCTGAAGCTGACGAATCCCTGGCCGGATGTGACCTGGCGTAATTTCTGGCAAAAAATCTGGTATGAAAACTATCCCAAGGCTGACTGGGTCTGGCAATCCACCAATGCCGGAGACAGCTACCAGGCGAAATTCAGCCTGATCCCAATGGTCGTGGGCACGCTGAAAGCGGCCAGTATGGCTCTGCTGTTTGCCACGCCGCTGGCGCTGGCCGCCGCGATGTATACCGCGTGGTTTATGGCACCGGGCCTGCGTCGTTGGGTTAAGCCCGCCATTGAGATGATGGGGGCGCTGCCCAGCGTGGTGATCGGACTGATCGCCGGATTATGGTTAGCGCCGCACGTAGGCCAGGCGTTAGTGGGCGTGCTGCTGCTGCCCGTGACGCTTGCCGGCAGCCTGCTCGGCTGTGGCGTAGTGAGCCGTCGCCTGCCTGAGCGCTGGCGCCAGCCAGGACGAGAGGTGTTGTTGCTTCTGCCTGTGCTGCTGAGTGTCACTCTGCTGACGTTAGGGTTGCCGACCCTGATCGTACCCGATGCCGGCGACTGGCTACCGCATTACGCGCAACGTAACCTGTTGGTGGCGGCGCTGGCGATGGGGTTTGCGCTGGTACCGTTAATTTTTACCCTGGCTGAGGATGCCCTGTTTAGCGTGCCTGCCTCGCTGGGACAAGGATCGCTGGCGCTGGGTGCCACGCCCTGGCAAACCCTGACGCGAGTTGTGCTGCCGGGCGCGTCGGCGGGGATTTTTGCCGCCTTAATGATTGGCTTTGGCAGGGCGGTCGGCGAAACCATGATTTTATTAATGGCGACGGGTAATACGCCGCAAAGTGAAGGCGGCTTGTTCAGCGGCCTGCGTACGCTTTCCGCCAACATCGCGATCGAGATGCCTGAAGCGGCCGTGGGCAGCGCCCATTACCGAATTTTGTTCCTGAGTGCGTTTTTATTGCTGATATTTACGTTAATGATTAATACCCTGGCAGAACTCATCCGGCAGCGCCTGCGCCATCGCTTTAGTCAGTACAAGGAGCAGGCATGACGGTGATGCGACAAAACGACCGCTGGCGATGGTTAACGGCCGGGGCCGTGACGGTGTGCCTGTTGGCGTTTACCTTATTGATAGGATTGCTGGGATGGCAGGGGCTGCGTACCTTTTGGCCTCATAAGATTGAGCTCTATACCTTAACGCAGCCTGACGGCAGTCACACCCGGCTGCTGGGTGAAACCCTTGAGCGGCAGTCACAGTATCCGGCCCCGGCTGGCAATGCAGATGACCCGCACGCGACGCTGCATCGCTATTTGATTAAAACCGGCAACCGTGACTGGGCCGCACCGGATTTTCGTATTGCGCTCAGCAAGAATACACCGGCAGTCAGCCAGCCTGAGGCCATCATGGTGTTACAGCGCCGCAGTCACGGCAATGCTTACGGCTGGCTTGTGGGCCTGCGCGAAGACAATGAAGCGCTGACGGCCAAAAACATCAATGCACTTTTACAGCAGCGCCTTGAACAGGTGCAGATCCTGGTACGACAGTCCAACGAAATCCGTCGTGTTGATATGGCCCGGCTGAATCAGCAACTGGATCAGCTAGACGATCAGGCTGAACAGCAGCGTGAGGCAAAGCAGTTTGATTTGCAGGCGCAGTCAGAATATGACGCCAATCAGGCTGCACTTGAGCGTCGGCTTATTCAGCTCAATGACAGGCTGAACAATCTGCAAGAGGAAAGTCAGCGTGACGCCTTAATTCTGCGTGACGTTAACGGTATCGAGCACAGTATCCCGCTGTCGCAGATCGTGGCGGCCTGGCAACCCAATGCCATGACGTTGACAGAAAAAACAGGGCACTTTTTCCACCAACTGTGGCGCTTCGTCAGTGATTCGCCTGCCGAGGGCGAAAGCGATTTTGGCGTTTTCCCCGCCATCTTCGGCACGGTTCTGATGGTGCTGCTGATGTCCGTGGTTGTCATGCCGTTGGGGGTGATTGCAGCCGTCTGGCTGCATGAATATGCCGGACGCAATGCCTTGACCCGACTGGTGCGCATCGCGGTGGTAAACCTGGCGGGCGTGCCATCCATTGTCTATGGTGTGTTCGGACTGGGCTTCTTTGTCTGGCTGGTGGGCGGTTCGGTCGATCGGCTGTTCTACAGCAGCGCGCTGCCGAATCCCACCTTCGGCACGCCGGGCTTGCTCTGGGCATCGCTCACGCTGGCCCTGCTGACCCTGCCGGTGGTGATCGTGGCAACGGAAGAGGGCTTATCCCGCATACCGAACAGCCTGAGACAGGGATCGCTGGCGCTCGGGGCGACGCAGGCCGAAACCTTATGGAACGTGGTGCTGCCGATGGCGGTTCCGGCGATGTTAACCGGGCTGATTCTGGCGGTAGCGCGCGCCGCGGGCGAAACCGCGCCATTGATGCTGGTCGGCGTGGTAAAAATGGTACCGGAATTGCCGGTTGATGCGGTGTTTCCCTATCTGCACCTCGACAGAAAATTTATGCATCTGGGCTTTCAGATTTATGATTTAGCTTTTCAAAGCCCCAATACCGAAGCCGACCGGCCGCTGGTGTTTGCCACGGCGCTGCTGCTGGTGCTCATTATTCTGTTGCTGAACCTGCTAGCCATGGGCCTGCGTCACCGTCTGCGTGAACGCTATCGCCTGATGACTCAATAACTGACGATGACTACAATGCCCGAAACTGATATTGCGCTAACCGTTGATCACCTTTCGCTCTGGTACGGTGAGCGTCAGGTGCTTCAGGATGTCTCGCTGCAGCTACCTAAAAACCGTATTACCGCCCTGATTGGGCCGTCCGGCTGCGGCAAATCAACGTTGCTGCGCTGCTTTAATCGTATGAATGACGTGATCGATAACTGCCGCATCGACGGCGAGATTCTTCTGGAGCAGCAGTCGATCATGCGGCCTGCCCAGGATGTCTCTGCGCTGCGTCGCCGGGTCGGTATGGTTTTCCAGCGGCCCAATCCTTTTCCGAAGTCGGTCTACGAAAACGTGGTGTACGGATTGCGCTTGCAGGGCGTGCGCGACAAGCGGGTACTGAATGAGGCCTGTGAACGCGCACTCCGTGCGGCGGCGTTATGGGGAGAAGTGAAAGATCAGCTGGCACAGAATGCCCTGACGCTCTCCACGGGGCAGCAGCAGAGGCTGGTTATCGCCCGCGCCATTGCGATTGAGCCGGACGTGCTGTTACTGGATGAGCCGACGTCGGCGCTGGACCCGATTTCAACGCTGGTGATCGAAGAACTGATGAGCACCTTGAAACAGCACTTCACGCTGGTGCTGGTCACCCATAATATGCAGCAGGCCTCACGTGTGTCGGATTACACGGCCTTTATGCATCAGGGATCGCTGGTGGAGTTCGACACAACAGACAAGATTTTCACGACGCCGAAGGTGCGCCGGACGGAAGATTACATCACCGGACGCTATGGCTGAAAAGGGCAGGGAGCCTGGCTCCCTGCCTGTTACTCGTGGGCGTAGCCCTGAAGCGGTAACGGCTTACCATCCAGCCAGGCCTTTCCCTCACGCATGGCCAGGCGGCCTTCAACAAACCAGTTAATCACCAGCGGATAGATGGCATGTTCCTGATGTTGCACGCGCTCGGTAATGTCCGCTTCGCTGTCTTCGGCAAAAACGGGCACCTTGGCCTGCAGAATCACCGGACCACCGTCCAGTTCATCCGTTACGAAATGCACTGACGTGCCATGCTCCGCATCGCCATTTTCCAGGGCCTGGCGGTGAGTATGCAGTCCGGGATATTTGGGCAGGAGCGACGGGTGAATATTCAGCAGTCGGTCGCGATAATGCGCCACAAAACCCGGGCTTAAAATGCGCATATATCCTGCCAGCACCACAACATCCGGCGCACAGGCGTCGATCTCACGCATAAGCTGGCGATCAAAACTTTCACGGTCGCTAAAGTCACGGGCGTCCAGGGCAATAGCCGGAATGCCTGCCCGCTCTGCGCGGACTAAGCCATAGGCGGAGGCTTTATTACTGAACACGGCAGCGACGCTGCCGTGAATACGCCCGTTTGCACAGGCGTCAAGGATGGACTGAAGATTACTTCCGTTGCCGGAGATCAGCACAACCAGCTTTTTCATGACGTGATGACCACACGCTCTTCCGCTTCTGATGCCTTAATCACGCCGATTTTCCAGGCATTTTCACCGGCGGCGCGCATTAGTTCAACGGCTTTATCCGCGTCGGCAGGGCTCAGGGCAATCAGCATACCCACGCCACAGTTGAACGTACGGTACATTTCGTGACGGCTGACGTTACCGGCCTGCTGCATCCAGCTAAACACAGCCGGCCATTCCCAGCTTTTTTCGTCAATCACGGCCTGGGTGTTATCGGGCAGCACGCGTGGAATGTTTTCCCAGAAGCCGCCGCCGGTGAGATGCGCGATAGCGTGCACATCGACCTGTTCGATCAGGCTCAGAATGTTTTTGACATAAATGCGGGTAGGTTCCAACAAATGATCGGCCAGCGGTTTGCCTTCGAGCTGCTCAACCTGCGGATCGGTCCCGCTGACTTCCAGAATTTTGCGCACCAGAGAATAACCATTGGAGTGCGGGCCGCTGGAGCCTAATGCGATCAGGACATCGCCGTCCTGCACTTTGCTGCCGTCAATGATTTCTGATTTCTCAACGACGCCAACGCAGAAGCCGGCCACGTCGTAGTCTTCGCCATGATACATGCCCGGCATTTCGGCCGTTTCGCCGCCCACCAGTGCACAGCCTGACTGCAGGCAACCCTCGGCGATACCGGTGATGACCGCCGACGCGGTATCCACATCCAGTTTGCCGGTGGCGTAGTAATCCAGGAAGAAGAGCGGTTCAGCGCCTTGTACCACCAGATCGTTGACACACATCGCGACCAGATCAATGCCGATGGCATCGTGGCGCTTAAGATCCATCGCCAGACGCAGTTTAGTACCTACGCCGTCGGTGCCGGAGACCAGCACGGGTTCACGGTATTTTTGCGGCAGCGCACAAAGCGCACCGAAGCCGCCTAGTCCACCCATGACTTCCGGGCGACGCGTCTTTTTCACTACGCCTTTAATACGGTCAACCAGAGCGTTACCAGCATCAATATCAACACCGGCGTCTTTGTAACTGAGAGAGGTCTTGTCGGTCACTGCGAGGTCCCCACGCGAGTTGCGGTTGGTGGTTTAATATAAAGCGCGGCAATTCTACCAGCGCAGGCAAACGTTTGCGAGTCTCAGATTGCGTCCCCGGCGATTTTCATCAATCCTTACTTTGCCATGACAAAATGCCTCTGATTGCGCAAGCACATGTGGCACTGCGGCGAAAAGGCGGTATAATCCCGCGATTTTTTTTTAGCTCAACTCACTCCGGGAGAACAACAATGAAGATCGTGGAAGTCAAACACCCGCTGGTCAAACATAAACTGGGACTGATGCGTGAGCATGATATCAGTACAAAGCGTTTCCGCGAGCTGGCCTCTGAAGTCGGCAGTCTGCTGACGTATGAAGCGACCGCCGATCTGGAAACCGAAAAGGTCACCATTGAGGGCTGGAATGGCCCGGTTCAGGTTGATCAAATCAAAGGTAAAAAAATCACCGTCGTGCCTATTCTGCGTGCCGGTCTGGGCATGATGGAAGGCGTACTGGAGCACGTACCCAGCGCGCGCATCAGCGTTGTTGGCGTCTACCGTGATGAAGAAACGCTGGAGCCGGTGCCTTACTTCCAGAAACTGGTTTCGAATATCGAAGAGCGCCTGGCACTGGTGGTTGACCCCATGCTGGCCACGGGCGGCTCAATGATTGCCACGATAGATCTGTTAAAGAAAGCGGGCTGCAGCAGTATTAAAGTGCTGGTGCTGGTTGCGGCACCTGAAGGGATTGCCGCGCTGGAAAAAGCGCATCCGGATGTGGAGCTTTACACCGCTTCTGTGGATCAGGGGCTTAACGACAAGGGTTATATCATCCCAGGCCTGGGTGATGCCGGTGATAAAATCTTCGGCACCAAGTAATGATGAAAATCCGCGGCGCCATGCATCACGCTGTTTTCAGCCTGCAGCAGCAGGCCGAGCCGCTTTTTTCTGTTGTAACACATAAAGAAATGAACCAGCCGACCAGAGAGTCGGCTTTTTTTTGCCTGAAAACAGACCACTCACTCAAGGGGACTTTTAATGACTCGTCGCGCTATCGGCGTTAGCGAACGGCCGCCATTACTGCAAACGATTCCGCTCAGCCTGCAGCATCTGTTCGCCATGTTTGGCGCCACCGTGTTAGTGCCAATTCTGTTCCACATCAATCCGGCGACGGTATTGCTGTTTAACGGTATCGGTACGCTGCTGTACCTGTTTATTTGTAAGGGAAAAATCCCCGCCTATCTGGGTTCCAGCTTTGCCTTTATTTCACCCGTGTTGCTCCTGCTGCCGCTGGGTTATGAAGTAGCGCTGGGCGGTTTTATTCTGTGTGGCGTGTTGTTCTGCCTTGTCGCGCTGATCGTTAAAAAAGCCGGAACAGGCTGGCTGGACGTGATGTTTCCGCCAGCAGCAATGGGGGCCATCGTTGCCGTCATTGGTCTGGAACTGGCTGGCGTGGCCGCGAATATGGCGGGGCTGCTTCCAGCCGAAGGCCAGTCGCCAAACGGCACAACCGTGTTGATTTCGCTGGTGACCCTGGCGGTTACCGTTTTTGGATCGGTTTTGTTTCGTGGATTTATGGCGATCATTCCTATCCTGATCGGTGTGCTGGCCGGTTACGCGCTTTCCGCCTTCATGGGCATCGTGGACTGGAGCGGCGTTGAACAGGCGCACTGGTTTGCCTTACCGACGTTTTATACGCCGCGCTTTGAATGGATTGCCATGTTGACCATTCTGCCCGCCGCTCTGGTGGTCATTGCCGAGCATGTGGGCCATCTGGTCGTGACGGCGAATATCGTTAAAAGAGATCTGGTGCGAGATCCCGGACTGCATCGTTCCATGTTCGCCAATGGCTTATCGACGGTCATTTCCGGGTTCTTTGGATCAACCCCGAACACGACATACGGCGAAAACATTGGCGTCATGGCGATTACCCGCGTTTACAGTACCTGGGTGATTGGCGGCGCGGCCATTTTCGCGATTTTACTCTCCTGCGTCGGCAAACTGGCGGCCGCTATTCAGGCGATTCCGGTGCCGGTGATGGGTGGCGTATCCCTGCTGCTGTATGGTGTTATCGGCGCGTCAGGTATCCGTGTCCTGATTGAGTCCAAAGTGGATTACAACAAAGCGCAAAACCTGATTCTGACCTCCGTTATCCTGATTATTGGCGTCAGCGGGGCGAAAGTGCATATCGGGGCTGCCGAGCTGAAAGGCATGGCGCTGGCCACGCTGGTCGGCGTTGCGCTGGCCTTAATTTTTCGCGTCATTTCCCTCCTGCGTCCTGAAGAAGTGATTCTGGATGCGGAAGACAACCGCGAGTCGTAATCCCACCGTCAGCGGTCAAAAGTCGGGCAGGGATGCCCGATTCATCTCTGGCCGAAAACTATGATAGACTTGCCCCGATTTTTGCTTGTTCTCTTGCTGAGGTGCTTCTGAACACGCCGGCACAATTGTCATTGCCACTCTATTTACCTGACGACGAAACCTTCGCCAGCTTCTGGCCGGGTGAAAACCCCTCGCTTATTGCCGCGATTAAGGGTGCGCTTAGCCAGCAACATGGCAGCTATCTTTATTTCTGGTCTCGTGAAGGGGGCGGTCGCAGCCATCTGCTGCATGCCGCCTGCGCTGAAATGTCTGCACGCGGCGAAGCCGTGGGCTATGTGCCGCTCGATAAACGCACCTGGTTTGTCCCGGACGTGCTGGAAGGCATGGAGCAACTGCCGCTGGTTTGCATCGATAATATTCAGTGCATTGCGGGAGAAGAGGCCTGGGAAATGGCGATTTTCGATCTTTATAACCGCATTCTGGAAACCGGCAATACCCGGTTGTTTATTACCGGCGATCGTCCTCCGCGTCAGCTCAATCTGCATCTGCCCGATCTGGCATCGCGCCTCGACTGGGGGCAGATTTATCGTCTACAGCCGCTCTCCGATGAGGATAAACTGCAGGCTTTACAGCTGCGCGCCGGACTGCGGGGATTTGAACTGCCTGAAGACGTCGGGCGCTTTTTGCTAAAGCGCCTTGACCGAGAAATGCGCACGCTGTTTGATACGTTGGATCGTCTCGACAGCGCATCCATTAGCGCCCAGCGTAAGCTGACGATTCCTTTCGTAAAAGAAACCCTTGGCCTCTAAAGGATTTCCAGTACCGCTTCTGGCGGACGTCCCAGGCGGGCGCGATCGCCGTTGATCACAATCGGTCGCTCAATCAGTTTGGGATTTTCCAGCAGCGCGTCCAGCAACGCGCTTTCCCCGATGTCAGGCCGATCCAGCCCCAGCGCCGCATAAAGCGGATCCTTACGACGCATTAACTCACGTGCACTTTGCATACCCAGCTTTTGCAGCAGGATCTGTAACGTCTGGCGATCCGGCGGCGTGTCCAGATAGTGCACGATCTCCGGGGCGATGCCGCGCTCTGCTAGCAGCGCCAGGGTTTCCCGGCTCTTGCTGCAGCGCGGATTATGATAAAAGGTCACCATACTGTTTATCCTCGTTGATACTGCTTAAAGCGTTGCTGGAGCTGGCGTAGCTGGTCGATGCGGGCATCGTAACGGGCCTGTTTCAGGCTGCCGAGCGGCACCAGTGAACTGGCCCGGCTTAGGGCGCTAATGGCCTGATCCAGCTGGCCGCTCAGCGCCAGACTTTCGGCGCGGGCAAAGAGCTCCTCATCTGTCAGCCCCTGCTGCGCGGAAGCCTGGGCCAGCAGATCCCATCCGTTGGTATCGTCTTTATGAGTCCAGGTATAGCGGTTGAGAATGCGGCTGGCGTTCGCCGGCTGTTTCGCTTCCACATAGGCATTAGCGAGGTTCAACTGGACGACCGGGCTGGTTTTTGACGCCTGGGTCGCGGTCAGCATCGCTATCGCCTGCTGCGGCTGATTCAGGCCGATATCAATGTCAGTCATCAGGTCCAGCAGCCAGACATTTTCAGGTTGTTTCGCCAGTAACGGTGCCACGATCCTTTTCGCCTCACCAAAGCTTTTAGCCTGCAGGAACTGCACAGCTTTACCGTACTGCGAGGCCAGCTGTTCGCGGGAATTACCGTTAGCATATTGCGTAAGCAGTTCGTCCGTTAACTGGTTACGGCCAGTCGAATACATGCCTAAGGACCGCACTTTGGCCAGATAAAAGTCTTGAGACGACTGCACCACCACCGGACGCATCTGGTTCGCACGGTTGCGCGCATCGGCAAGACGGCTGTCAGGCAGGGGATGGGTTAACAGGATTTCCGGAGGCTTCGAAGAAAAGCGGCTCTGATCGGCCAGTTTTTGCAGGAAGTTGGGCATGGCTTGCGGGTCAAAACCGGCGCGCTGTAACACCTGAATACCGATGCGATCGGCTTCCTGTTCATTATTTTGGGTAAAGCTGATAATCCCCTGTTGGGTGCCGGCCAGCGTACCGGTCAATGCCGCCATGCCCATTTGTGGGCTGGCCATCGCCAGTAAAATTGAACCCAGCGCGCCCACCCAGGTGAGCGGGGCATTACGTTTTTGATCTTCCATTGCCCGCGCCAGATGGCGCTGCGTGACGTGGGAGATTTCATGGGCCATGACTGAGGCCAGCTGGCTTTCGTTATCCGTAAAACGGAACAGGGCCGCATGCAACACCACGTTGCCACCAAAGAAGGCGAAGGCGTTGAGCTCATCGTTCTGAATCAGGAAAAAGTGGAAGGGCGTTTTAACGGCGTCCGCATGCGAAACCAGCCGCTGCCCAAGTTGGTTGATGTACTGATTCAGCAAAGGATCGTTAATCAGCGGGGCACTGGCGCGGAGCTGGCGGACGTAGAAGTCGCCCATCTGTAGCTCCTGATTAATCGACAGGGTCGATCCTGCCGTGGTCCCCATATCCGGCAGCGAATCACTGATATCCGCACGGGCGGTCAACGGGCCGGATAACATCAGTGCAGGGAGTAGCGCAGCAAGCAGCGTCTTTTTAAACCGGTTCAACATGCCTTAATCCTGTAATGAATCCCTGATTTTGACAGGTAAGCAGCGGAAATGTTCTGTTTTTTCATCAACAGCGCTACGGTCTTCGTATCTTAACCACAGCCAGGGAAGAATGAAATGGCGTTGTGGCAGCCGGGATCGACGCATTGCCCCTTCGGGGCTTATCGGGTGCTTGCCAACCCCAGCCGCCCTGTATCAGCAGTCAGAAAAAGGCATTCGTCGTGCTGCCAGCGCATTGACGACGTGGTGAACCGCTGTCACCGCAATGTCATCTTCCCGTGATGTTGATGTCACACAACCCCGTTAGGTTAAGCGCCAATGAGATCGATCTCATTATCGATTAACCGGGGGTGAAATGAGTGATTTAATCAGCGTGGCGGTTCTGGCCGGCGTTTCGCGAGCAACCGCGGCGCGTGCCTTTTCCGATCCCCATCTGCTTAAGCCCGGCACGCTGAAAAAAGTGCTGGAGGCCTCGGAGCAGTTGGGGTTCAGACCTAACCACATTGCGCGCCAGCTCCGTACGCAAAACTCCACGACGCTGGGCGTTTTGCTGCCTTCGCTCAGTAACCCGGTGTTTGCCTTGCAGCTTCAGGCCATGGAGCAACAGGCGCGTCTGGCGGGCTATGGCCTGCTGGTGGCCACGACCGATTACCAGCCAGAGCGAGAAGCCGCCATGATTGAACATATGCTGCGCCAGCGCGTCGCGGGCATGGTGCTGACCGTCTCCGACGCGGACAGCAGCACCGTATTAGCCCCGCTGGCAGAGGCGCGAATGCCCTTTGTTCTGGCGCATAACGTGCCGCAACAGCAAAACTGGCGCTGCGTCTATGTCGATAACCGTCGCGCAATGGCCGAAGCCACGGCGCACCTTATTGCGCTGGGTCATCAGCATATCGTGATGGCGGCGGGACCGATGCTGCAGTCGGATCGTGCCCGTCAGCGTTATCTTGGCTATTGCGATGCGATGCAGCAGGCAGGATTTGTCCCGAGGGCACTAATTGATATGCCCAGCCATACCCAATCCAGATTCGAGCCCCTTTTACCGCTGATCAACAGCCCGGACCCACTGACCGCCGTCATCTGCAGTAACGATCTCCTGGCGATCAGCCTGCTGGGCGCGGCCGCCCGTGCCGGCATTCAGGTCCCGCATCAGCTGTCGGTCATGGGGTTTGACGGCATTGCTATAGGCGAACAGCTTTCACCCTCGCTGGCCAGCGTGGTACAGCCCAGCGATCGGTTAGGTGCCTGTGCCATCGATATGCTTCTTCAACCCTCTCATGATGACTCGTGCCTGCTGGACCACTGGTTGCGTTCAGGCGAGAGCATCGCTGCAGTCTTTCATTCGTCAACATCAGGGAACCATCATGTCTACACACAATAAAATCACCGTGCTTGCCAGGGCGGCGCTCTTCACCGCCTGTGCATTTTCCAGCCAGCTGGTGCAGGCTGCTGAGAATGCTATTTGCTACAACTGTCCACCTGAATGGGCAGACTGGGCGACCGAGCTTCAGGCCATCAAAAAAGATACCGGCATTGTGGTGCCGCAGGACAACAAGAACTCCGGGCAGGCGCTGGCTCAACTGGTCGCCGAGAAAGATAATCCCGTTGCCGACGTGGTGTATTACGGCGTCAGCTTTGGTATCCAGGCGGCTCAGGCAGGCGTGATTGCTGACTATAAGCCGGCCAACTGGGATCAGGTGCCGGCAGGCATGAAAGATCCGGAAGGGAAATGGGTTGCGCTGCATTCCGGCACGATGGGCTTTATGGTCAACGTAGATGCGCTGGGCGGTGCACCCATTCCAACATCCTGGGACGATCTGCTGAAGCCAGAATACAAAGGGATGGTGGGCTATCTCGATCCGGCCAGTGCGTTTGTGGGTTACGTGGCCGCCGTGGCGGTGAATCAGGCCAAAGGCGGCAGTATGCAGGACTTCACTCCCGCGCTGACCTGGTTTAAAAAGTTGCAGGCGAACAAGCCTGTCGTGCCGAAACAGACGGCCTATGCTCGGGTGATCTCCGGCGAGATCCCCATTCTGCTGGATTACGACTTCAACGCTTATCGCGCCAAATATAAAGATCATGCCAATGTGGTGTTCGTGATCCCGCAGGAAGGGACGGTCACGGTGCCTTATGTCATCAGCCTGGTGAAAAACGCCCCGCACGCCGCTAACGGCAAAAAAGTCATGGACTACGTGCTGTCGGATAAAGGCCAGGCCATCTGGGCCAATGCCTATCTGCGCCCGGTACGGCCTTCAGCCATGTCTGCCGAGGCCAAAAAGCGCTTCCTGCCAGACAGTGATTACGCGCGCGCGCATACCGTGGACTATCAGCAGATGGCCGATGCACAGAAAGCCTTCTCTGCCCGCTACTTGAGTGAGATTCGGTAATGGCAGCGTCTGACGCCCGCAGCGATTTACCGGTGGCAACGCGCCACCGGTCACGCCGACGCGAGCAGGGGGCAAACTGGCCATGGATGCTGCTGCCAGCCTTACTGTTTTTTGCCGCGTTCTGGCTGTTACCTTTTGCCCGATTATTACAGATGGGCATGACGCCGGATCGCAGCACACATCACAGTGGCTACTGGACGGTAATTACCCAGCCGCAGTATCTGCAAAGCCTGGTGAATACCGTGCTGCTGTCGCTGACGGTAACGCTACTGACGTTGGTCATCGCCACCGTCGTAGGGTGCTTCCTCGCTCGCCAGCGTTTCACCGGACGCGGCACTCTGCTGGCACTGCTGACCTTTCCTCTGGCGTTTCCCGGCGTGGTGGTGGGGTTTTTAGTGGTGATGCTGGCAGGACGACAGGGCGTGCTGGCGCAGATCAGCCTGCGCCTGTTTGATGAGCGCTGGACGCTGGCCTACTCACTCACCGGGCTGTTTATTGGTTATCTCTACTTTTCGCTGCCGCGCGCCATTGTGACATTGGTGGCCGCGAGTGAAAAACTGGATCGCTCGCTGGAAGAAGCCGCCCGTTCGTTAGGCGCCAGCCAGTGGCGCATTATCTGGGATGTGATCGTGCCGGGACTTAAACCGGCACTGCTCTCCAGCGGTGCGCTGTGCTTTGCCACCAGTATGGGCGCATTTGGCACCGCGTTTACCCTGGGAACCGACCTGAGTGTGCTGCCGCTGACCATTTATGGCGAATTCACCAACTACGCTAACTTCGCCACGGCGGCGGCGTTATCGGTGGTCATGGGCGCTGTCGCCTGGGCTGGCTTAATGCTGGCGCGCGTACTCACCCAGTCAAAACAGGAGCCGTCATCATGAAGCGCCGTGGGCTGTTTTACCTGCAGGTCGCGATCACCACACTGACTGCACTGTTCATGATTGTGCCGGTGATCCTGTCGATGCTGGCGGGCGTGACGCAGAACTATTTTGTTGGCCTGCGCAGCGGACTGACGCTGAAATGGGTGGCGCAGGTTTGGGAGATGTACAGCGACACCTTTTGGCTGTCGTTGCTCATTGCCGTCAGCTGCTTGATCGTCACCGTGGCGATCGGCGTACCGGCCGCCTGGGGCTTACTGAAATCGCCCTCTCGCTGGGCATCGCGCATTGAAGAGTGCCTGATGTTGCCGGTGGCGCTTCCGGGCCTGGCCACCGCACTGGGCATTATCCTGCTGTATGGCCAGTTCAGCAGCCTGCGTGACAGCTGGGTGTTTATCCTGATTGGTCACGTCCTTTTTACGCTGCCGTTTATGATCCGCCCGGTGCTGGCGGTGATGCAGGCGATACAGCTGCCCCGACTGGAGGAGGCTGCCGCCAGCCTCGGGGCCGGCTTCTGGCGTCGCTTTTTCACCGTGGTGGTTCCCAACTGCCGCAACGGCATTCTCGCCGGGGCCTTTATGGTGATTACGTTATCGGTAGGCGAATTTAATATCACCTGGATGTTGCATACGCCACTGACCAAAACCCTGCCAGTAGGCCTGGCCGACAGCTACGCCTCGATGCGGCTGGAAGTCGGTTCTGCTTATACCCTGATCTTTATTTTAATGATTCTACCGCTGCTGTTGATGCTCAACGCCTGTAATCACTGGCTTGAACGCCAGTCTCGCCAACAACCAAGGGAGGAAAAAGCATGATTGTTGATGCGGTTAACGTCACGCTACGCGGCTGTGCGCGTCGCTTTCATCACCATCAGGCGCTGTACCCGCTGGATCTTAGCGTACGCGCAGGGGAAACCCTGGTTCTGCTGGGCCCGTCCGGCTGTGGCAAAACGACAACGTTGCGCATTATCAGCGGGCTGGAGAGCACTGACGCGCCGGGTGAAGTCTGGTTTGACGATCGCAACGTGACCGACCTGCCTATTGAGAAGCGTAACGTAGGAATGGTGTTTCAAAACTACGCCCTGTTTCCCACGCTTAACGTGGCGCAGAACGTAGCCTATGGGCTAAAAGTGCAGGGCATTCCGCGCCACGAGCGTGAGGCCCGGGTCAATGAGATGCTGGAACTGGTCGATCTCACGTCACTGGCACATCGTCATATCGACAAGCTCTCCGGCGGGCAGAAACAGCGCGTGGCGCTGGCAAGAGCGCTGGCGGCACGGCCTAAAGTGCTGCTGTTTGACGAACCGCTGGCGGCGCTGGATGCCAAACTGCGTGAGCGTCTGCGTCTGGAAATCGGGGGCCTGTTAAAAAAGCTGGCTATCACCGCCGTGTATGTCACTCACGATCAGCAGGAAGCTATGGCGCTTGGCGATCGTATCGCCGTCATGGAGCAGGGGCGCCTGGTGCAGATCGATACGCCGCAGGCCATCTATCAGCGTCCGGCCTCGCGTTTTGTGGCGGATTTCGTTGGCGCGATTAACTGCATCGCACGTGACGATCAAGGCCATCCAGTGCGTTTTTGTCGACCAGAGGATGTGCTGCTGGCAGACGAAGGCCGCTATGCGCAGCACGGCTGCATTGTTGCCAGCACCTTTCTCGGCGCGTCTCAACGCCTGATGATTGATATCGGGCTGGACAAGCCGATTCAGGTTGAACGTCACGCACGGGAAACCTGGCACGCCGGGCAGCGAGTGAGCTGGTCGCTGGCTGAGCAGGCCGCACTCGAATTTACCCTTTAAGGAGTCAACGTTTGTCCGTTAAACCTGTGCTGATTGCTCAAATCAGCGACTTGCATATTAAAGCGCACGGTCGTCTGTCGTATAAAAAAGTCGATACGTATAATGCCCTGTTACGGGCGATAGCAACCCTGAATGGCCTGACGCCCCGGCCCGATGCGGTGGTCATAACCGGCGACCTGGTGGATTTTGGTACGGCAGAAGAGTATCAGACGCTGCGGCAGGCGCTGGCCACCCTGGCGTTGCCGTTTTACCTGATGGCGGGAAATCATGACGATCGCCAGGCGCTACGGGCGGCGTTTCCCGATCATCCCTATCTGCAACAGGGCCCGACGCTCAACTGGCAACGGGAGGTTAAGGGGGTTCAGCTACTGGCGCTCGATTCCAGCGTGCCGCAGCAGCCGTGGGGCGAGCTTGATGAACAGCAGCTTGACTGGCTGGATGCCGCACTGACCGCGTCACCGGACAGCCCCGCGCTGGTGATGCTGCATCATCCGCCCTTTGTCTGCGGTATCGATCATATGGATCGCCAGCGTTTACGCGCCCCTGCTGCGCTGGCGGCGATCGTCAGTCGTCATCCGCAGGTCGAACGTGTGCTGTGTGGCCATGTACACCGCGCGATTCAGACCCGCTTTGCCGGTACGCTGGCCTGCATTGCCCCCGGCGTGTCTCATCAGGTTGCGCTGGATCTGCAACCGGATGGCCCGGCAAACTTCATGCTGGAACCGGCAGGATTTTTACTGCATCGCTGGCATCCGCAGCAGGGAATGACCACGCATCAGTGTGCGATTGGAGACTATGATGGCCCCTGGCCCTTTTATGATCAAAACGGGTTAATCGATTAAAAGCCATACGGGCTGACTTTTTGGTTAATGCCGCGCTTAAACCTGCTCAAATTGTCCTACAGCGTGTAAACTTACACGCTGTAGGACCGCAATCACGATAAAAACAACAGAGTCAGGCACAGCAAAATGAATCTTTGCACTGTGGCGTTCCCGCCATGCTCATAAATTTCCGTCCCCGGGCGGACTTACGCACGCTTATTGCGCTGCTGGTTATTGCCAGCATAGTCATCACGCTTGCCAATAATTTATATGCAACCTGGCGTGTGCAACGCATGGTGCTGATCGACAGCACCCTGGAAGCCAACCGCGCTTACGCTGCCAAACTGGCCTCCACCAGCGAAGTCTTTTTCCGGCTGGCGCAGTCCCAGTTGCACTTCAGTGCTAATTTACTGGGAAAAGATTTCAATAATGAGGCACTGCTCAAAGCGGAAGTGAACCGTCTACGTGAGCAGACCGACAGTTTTAACTCGGTCGCCGTGGTGGATGAAACGGGTACGGTGCGCGCAATATCTCCCGAATCGCTGACCTTAACCGGGATGCATCTGACCAGCGATGCGGCCCGCGAAGCGCTGCAGACCCGGCAACCGCTGATTAGCAGACCGACACTCTCTGCCGCCAATAACCTGCTGATTTTTGTCTCATGGCCCATCTGGAATAACCAGGGACGCTATCTGGGCTATATTGGCGGGACGATTTACCTGAAAAAGAAAAGTATTCTGAATGCGCTTCTGGGTGAACAGTTTTATCGCGACGGCACCAGCGTATTTGTTCTCGACGGCGATAATCAGGTGCTGTATCACCAGAACCGCCAGATGGTGGGCAAAACCATGTCGCCACTGATGAGCGATCGGGAACGTCAGGAAAAAGATAACGGCTCGCTGGTCTTAACTGAGCCCGACAAACCGACCCGGCTGGCCGGCTACGCCATCGTCCCCACGACGGGCTGGATGGTGGTGGCGTTGAAACCTGTCGACGTCACGCTGCAACCGCTGTCGGGGTTGCTCCTGAAAGTCCTGAAGCATTCAGTGCCCTTTGCCTTACTGACCTTGCTGGTGGCGGTCATTCTGGCACGGATGATTGCCATGCCGCTCTGGCAACTGGCCCGCAAGGCCAGCAAGATTGATGCCTCAAGCGCCACCTACGAAATTGGCGGCATTCGGGCATGGTACTTTGAGGCCGCCCAGGTTAAACGGGCGCTGTTAACCGGTATTGGGCTGGTACAGGACAAAATTGGTCGGCTGAGTTCGGAAGCGCAGACCGATTCGCTAACGCTGTTACTCAACCGCCGCGGGCTTAACGCGGTACTCGATTACTACCAGACGATGCGCCAGCCTTTTGCCGTGCTCGCCCTGGATATCGATCATTTCAAAAGCGTCAATGACAACTGGGGACACGACGTCGGCGATCGGGTGATTCGGCAGGTGGCGCAGACGCTACGACAGAGCGCCCGGCAGTCGGATGTGGTCTGCCGTAACGGTGGTGAAGAGTTTTTAATGCTGTTGCCTAACACGCCTCTGAAAGAGGCTGAGGCGACGGCCGAGCGCATTCGCATCAGCATCGCGGATAACGCTATCGAGGCGGTCGGCCATATCACGATTTCCATCGGCGTAGCGGAGTGGGATGCCCGGCGGCCGCCGCTGGAAAGCAGCCTGAAGCGGGCTGACGATGCCCTGTATCAGGCTAAGAACAGCGGTCGCAACTGCACCGTGGTTGCCAAACGCGTAAAAGCCTCTTGATCAAGACTGTGCGCTAACGGTTTCTGGCCCGCCCGGCAATCCGGGCGAGCCATCAGGAATTGATATGCTCGCGGCAGTAGCGTCGCTTCCAGCTGGCAGGTGTTAACCCTGTATGCTTACGGAATATCTGACGGAAATAGCCCACATCATTGAACCCACACTGACGCGCTACCTCGGTTAAGGGCAGCTTATCGCCGATCAGCAGCTTTTCTGCCATTAATACGCGCTGCCGGTGAAGGGCTTCCGTCAGCGTCAGGCGAAACACGCGCCGGTAAACACGTCCCAGATAATCGGCATTGCAATGCAGCGTTTTCGCCAGCGTGGAGGTTGAAAGCGCCAGGTGATACTGCGTGCGAATAAGCTGATTGGCTTTCCAGGCCAGGTCAACGCCGGGGCTGTCGACAACATCCTCGTGCAGCGCCGGAGCCGCGAGCTGCTGCAGTATAAGCAGTAAAATACACTCCAGCGCGACGCTGCGGTGAATGTTTTCCTGCTCGCTGAGGAACTGCCGGAACAGGGCGATGATATAGGCCGGATCGCCAACGCGCGTATGCTGGGGAAGGTGGAGCAGTGCCTGGTGTAAGCCATGCTGCTCAGGCTGTTTCTGCCAGTCAAAATGCAGCCAGTAAAATTTCAGATCGGCCGGAAAAATCCCTTCTCCCACATGCAAATGCCCTGGCCTCAGCAGCAGGCTTTCGCCCGCCTGCACGCTGAACAGCTCGCCATCCTCCCGAATCGTTAACTGCCCGCGTTCAACGAAAATGATCTCCCAGGAGGTCAGCCTGCGTGCAGGATGGGTTCCCACGCCGCGCGAAATAAACAGCCCGCCATTTTGCACCTGTATCGGAAACGTTATGGATAATTCGAACATCGTTATTCATTTTCCCGCTGCTACAGAGGTAATTGATGTCTTTCTCTCTGATTATTAACTAAAAAAAAGACATGTACCTGATCCAGTTCACACTTTGCTTCACAGGTCGGAATTACCCCGTTTTTATACTTTTTTGTGCTCTTGTTGGTGAACGGATTCCTGACAAAATAAATCGGGTTAAGCGCTAAAACACCAATAAGCCCGGCATAAAGCGGGCAATCCTCTCTGTCCTGCATGAGGCATTTTAAATGACTTCTACGACTATCGCTCAGGCCGATCTTAGCCCGTCGGCTACGCAGAGTGCGCTGTCCCTGCGAGAGAAAATAGGTTACGGCTTGGGTGACGCCGGCGGCACGGTGATCACCTGCCTGATCACCAACTTCCTGACGTTTTTCTACACCGATGTGTTTGGCTTAACGCCCGCGCTGGTCGGCACCCTGTTTATGGTGCTGCGCGTGTTTGACGCGGTCTCCGATCCGGTGATGGGCGTCATTGCCGACAGAACCCATAGCCGTTGGGGGCGCTTCCGCCCGTGGCAGCTCTGGGTGGCCGTTCCCCTTGGCCTCATTGGCGCGCTGACGTTCACCGTGCCCGCCGTCAGCATGGACATGAAAATTGTTTGGGCGTTTGCCACCTATCTGCTGCTCTCTGTGAGCTATACCGCCATCAACGTGCCCTATTGCGCGCTGATCAACACCATGACCACCCGCCACACAGAAGTGCTGGCCTGCCAGTCATGGCGCTTTGTATTGTGCGGGGTGGCCGGGTTTCTGGTTTCGGTAGGGCTGCCGTGGCTGGTCGCGGTGTTGGGTAAGGGGAATGCGGCCCTGGGCTATCAGTCTGGCGTCGGTATCCTGTGCGCTCTGGCGGTCGTGATGTTCCTGTGTTGCTTCTTTTGGGTCCGCGAGCGCGTACCGCTGGACAGCCTGGGCAAATTTACCCTGCGTGAGCATCTGGTCGGGCTACGCAAAAACGATCAGCTGTTGCTGATGCTGGTGATGTCTTTTTTGCTGATTAACGTGTTTAACATTCGCGGCGGCGGCTACATGTACTTCATTACCTATGTGTTACAGGGCAGCACGGCTTTCACGTCGCTGTTTTTTACCATGGTGACGTTAGCCTCCATTGTGGGATCGGTGATCGTGAACCCGCTTTCCAGGCGCATTGACACCGTCCGGCTGTATTACTGGACCAACCTTGTGCTGGCCGCACTCGCAGTCATGATGTGGTTCCTGCCGGTCGGGCCGTCATGGCAGATATTGTGGCTGGTGGTGATCCTCAGTAATGGCATCATCCTTGGGTTCACTTTGCCGCTGCATTTTGCCCTAATGGCCTTTGCTGATGACTACGGCGAATGGAAAAACGGTGTCCGCTCGTCGGGCATGAATTTCGCGTTTAACCTGTTCTTTATCAAGCTTGCCTGGGCCTCCAGCGCCGTCATTATCAGCCTACTGTTTGTCATCGTGGCTTATAAGCCGGGGATCGGCAATCAGACGGCTGCCTCCCTGCACGGTATTACCGCCACGGAAACCCTGTTACCGGCGCTGTTCCACCTGTTGCTGGCATTCACCATCCGCGCCTGCAAGCTCACTAACCCGATGATGGCGCAGATCGCCCACGACCTGCGTATTCGCCATGTTCCGTCTTGAGGAGAGTAAGATGTCTGTCAATGAAGTCGATCTGCATAAGCTGACTATCCACGATCCGTTTCTCGGTAAGTATCAACAACTGGTGCGGGAGGTGGTCATTCCTTATCAGTGGGAGGCGCTTAACGATCGGATCGAAGAAGCCGATCCCAGCCATGCCATCGAAAACTTTCGCATCGCGGCTGGCCAGCAGGACGGGGAATTCTATGGCATGGTGTTTCAGGACAGCGATGTAGCGAAATGGCTGGAGGCGGTGGCCTGGTCGCTTTGCCAGAAGCATGACGCGGAACTGGAGAAAACGGCCGATGAGGTGATTGAGCTGATCGCGGCGGCGCAGTGCGAGGATGGCTATCTCAACACTTACTTCACCGTGAAAGCGCCGCAAGATCGTTGGACCAACCTTGCCGAGTGCCACGAGCTTTACTGCGCCGGGCACATGATTGAGGCGGGCGTGGCATTTTACCAGGCGACCGGCAAACGCCGTTTACTGGAGGTGGTGTGCAGGCTCGCCGACCATATCGACAGCGTCTTCGGCCCTGAGGAGCATCAGCTGCATGGTTATCCTGGCCATCCCGAGATCGAGCTGGCGCTGATGCGGTTGTATGAAGTGACTCAGCAACCACGCTATCTGGCGCTGGTGAATACGTTTGTCACGCAGCGCGGCACCCAGCCTCACTTCTATGATATTGAGTACGAGAAACGCGGTCAGACTTCCTACTGGCATACCTATGGCCCGGCATGGATGGTGAAGGACAAGGCTTACAGCCAGGCGCATCAGCCTCTTGCCGAACAGCAGCACGCAGTGGGCCACGCGGTGCGGTTTGTTTATCTGATGACCGGCGTAGCGCACCTCGCGCGTCTGAGTCAGGACGAAGGAAAGCGTCAGGACTGCCTGCGGCTGTGGCACAACATGGCTCAGCGGCAGCTTTATATTACGGGCGGAATCGGCTCCCAAAGCAGCGGTGAGGCGTTCAGCAGCGATTATGATTTACCCAATGACACGGTATATGCCGAAAGCTGCGCGTCCATTGGCCTGATGATGTTTGCCAGACGTATGCTGGAAATGGAAGCCGACAGCCAGTACGCCGATGTGATGGAGCGCGCGCTGTATAATACGGTACTGGGCGGTATGGCGCTGGACGGGAAACATTTCTTCTACGTCAATCCGCTGGAGGTGCAGCCGAAAACCCTGCATTTCAACCATCTTTACGATCATGTGAAACCGGTGCGCCAGCGCTGGTTTGGCTGTGCCTGTTGCCCACCGAACATCGCGCGTTTACTGACCTCGCTCGGTCACTATATCTATACGCCGCACGAGAATGCGCTCTTTATCAATCTCTACGTCGGCAACCGGGTTGATGTGCCCGTCGGCGATCGCACGTTGGGTATCCGTATCAGCGGTAACTTTCCCTGGGAGGAAACGGTCACGATTTCTGTCGATGCCACCCAGCCCGTAAAACATACGCTGGCGTTACGATTGCCTGACTGGTGCGAGGCGCCGCAGGTGAGCTGTAACGGTGAGGTGGTGACGGATCGCGCCCGCAAAGGCTACCTGTACATTGAACGGATTTGGCAGGAGGGCGACACGCTCACGCTAACGCTTCCGATGCCGGTGCGCCGGGTGTACGGTAATCCGCTCGTGCGTCATGTGGCGGGTAAGGTGGCTGTCCAGCGCGGGCCGATAGTCTACTGCCTGGAGCAGGCCGATAACGGCGAGCAGTTACACAATGTATGGCTGCCCGCGTCTGCGGCGTTCAACACCTTTGAAGGGAAGGGCGTCTTTGCGCACAAGGTAGTAATCCAGGCTGAAGGGGTGAAAAAGACCGCCCACGAGCCAGCGCAACAGCCGCTGTGGAACTACGACCGCGCACCGGCTGCACCGCAGAGCCAGACGTTAACGTTTATCCCCTGGTTCTGCTGGGCGAACCGGGGAGAAGGGGAGATGCGTATTTGGGTAAACGAAGCCTGACCCCAGAACATTGACCGACAGCGGGCCGGAAAGGCGTTCGGCCCGCTGTGAATAGAATCGGTGGCGATTCGCCTGCCAGTGGACAGCCTCAGCCAGGTTCAAACTCCCGTTAACAGGGCCGTGCAGGCCCGCCATCGCCCGGTCAACGAAAGCTGTCAGGCCACAGACTGCTTTTCACATCTTTCCCGCACCAGAATATCCGGTACAATCATGGCCCTTTTTGACGTTATGGACCCAACGGCATGCTGGCTTTATTGATTCAATGGTACAAACGCCGTTTTAGCGATCCGCAGGCGATTGGCCTGCTGGTAATTCTGCTGGCGGGATTCTGCATTCTTTTCTTTCTGAGTGGGTTGCTGGCGCCCTTGCTGGTGGCGCTGGTTCTCGCTTACCTGCTTGAATGGCCGACGGTACGGCTGCAACGCATTGGCTGTACGCGGAGCTGGGCGACCAGCATCGTGTTGGTGCTGTTTGCCGGGATTCTGCTGGTTCTGGTCTTGATTGTCGCCCCCGTCGCCTGGCAGCAGGGCATCAACCTGACGCGGGATCTGCCCAACATGCTGAACAAGCTCTATCTGTATGCGGCGGGTTTACCCCGACGTTTCCCCGCCCTGGTCGATGCGGGCATCATTGACGTCATCGTTGAAAACCTGCGCGGTCGTCTTAGCGGGGTAGGCGATTCGCTGGTGAAATATTCCCTGGCCTCGCTGGTAGGCTTGATGACCCTGATGATTTATCTCGTGCTGGTGCCGCTCATGGTGTTCTTCCTGCTGAAGGACAAAGAGCAGATGCTGAACGCCGTTCGGCGCGTGCTGCCGCGCAATCGCGGGCTGGCAGGGGAAGTGTGGCAGGAGATGAATCAGCAAATTACTAACTACATTCGCGGCAAGGTGCTGGAAATGGTGGTGGTCGGGATCGCCAGCTGGCTGGCTTTCATGTTCCTCGGCCTTAACTACTCGCTTTTGCTGGCCGTATTAGTGGGGGTTTCGGTTCTGATCCCCTATATCGGCGCGATGCTGGTCACCATTCCGGTTATTGGCGTAGGGTTGTTTCAGTGGGGGCTTGATAGCGAGTTCTGGACGCTGTTAACCGTCTATCTGGTGATTCAGGCACTGGACGGCAATGTGCTGGTGCCGATTTTGTTCTCAGAAGCGGTCAATCTGCATCCGCTGGTGATCATCTTGTCAGTGGTGATCTTTGGCGGAATGTGGGGATTCTGGGGCGTGTTTTTTGCGATTCCGCTCGCCACCCTGGTCAAGGCGGTGGTGCACGCGTGGCCTGAAGCCCCGCTGGATGAAACGCTGAGTCGCTAAACGTTCAGGGCGCGGACGATGCCGCGCCCTGAAGACATCAGGCTGACTTGAGGTAGTCCATCACGATGTCGTGGTGGTTTGACGTTTTGAAATCGTCGAACACCTTTTCGATTTTGCCATTCGCATCCACCAGGAAACTGATGCGATGAATGCCGTCGTAGGTTTTCCCCATAAAGGTTTTTTCACCCCAGACGCCAAACTGCTCGCAAACCTGATGCTCCTGGTCCGACAGCAGCGTGAAGTTAAGCAGCTCTTTTTCTGCAAAACGTGACAGCTTTTCGGGTTTATCCGTGCTGATCCCCAGCACCTCGACGCCAGCTTTTTTCAGCTCATCCATGTTGTCACGCAGACCGCATGCCTGCACGGTACAACCCGGCGTCATGGCTTTTGGATAGAAATAGACCAGAACACGCTGCCCCTGGAAGTCGGCTAAATTTACTTGTTCGCCATCCTGATCGGGCAAGCTAAATTTCGGTGCGGTATCACCGGCTTTCAGTGGATTCATCACATCTCTCCATTTTGAGTTCATGCTGTGGTTAATACACCAAGAGGCGAGAAACTGCCAAATGGAAAATTATCTGTTTCAGACGTATTCCTCACCTGACTGCACTTTTAACGTAGCAGAACAGTCACGGGGGCGCTCGTCTTTACCTGCCAGGTGCGGCCAGTTCACGATTATCGGCATCGCTCAGGCTGTAGAGACGCAACGAACCCTGCGCGTTAAGCTCCTGGCATAATTCATTAAAGGCCTGCTCAAAGGCCGGACCATCGCTCCGCGTCGGGCTGTGCGCCGTCATCTGAATATAGAGCGTAGCGGGCCTGTCGTGCTGGGCTGGCTGAATGCGTGACACCAGTTCAGCGATGTTCATCAGGTGCTTGTCCGTTAAATCCGTAAAGCGCTCAATAATATGCGGTGAGTCAGCGACTTCGACCTGAATAAACGCCGTATCCGGCATCGGAGGGCGGGCGGTCGCATGGGTGCGTTTCATCACGATGAGCAGCTCCAGCTCTGCGCCTTTAAGCGGCAGCGTTGACTCAATCAGCGTAATGGCGTTCCAGCTACCGGACAGCAGCATAATGAACGTGAATTCATCCCCAAGCATGGCAAGGCGACTGTCTTCGATGTTGCAACCGCAACTGCTGACGTGACGGGTAATCGTATTGACGATACCCGGGCGGTCAACACCCAGTGCGGTGATCACCAAGTGGTGGGGTTGAGATTGCTGCAAAATAGGATTCCCTGTGCATTTGCTAATAACCATAAGGTAAACATAAAAAAAACTGCTGACAAGCGCGGGAATAGCGGAGCTTGCTTGCTTTTCCCTAAGTGTAAAACGTACCATGAAGCACTTGTTTGTCGAGGGGATCGCCAATGTTTACGGGAAGTATTGTTGCACTCGTTACGCCGATGGATGACAAAGGTAATGTCTGCCGTGCGAGTTTGAGAAAACTGATTGATTACCATGTCGCCAGCGGTACGGCGGCGATCGTTTCCGTCGGCACCACCGGCGAGTCTGCCACGCTGAGCCATGACGAACATGGTGATGTCGTGCTGCAAACCCTGGAACTGGCGGATGGGCGTATTCCCGTGATTGCCGGAACCGGTGCGAATGCCACCGCTGAAGGCATCTCTCTAACCAAACGCTTTGAAAATTCTGGCGTTATTGGCTGCCTCACCGTCACACCTTACTATAACCGCCCCACGCAGGAAGGTCTGTTTCAGCACTTTAAAGCGATTGCCGACAGTACCAGCCTGCCACAAATGCTGTATAACGTACCTTCGCGCACCGGCTGTGATATGTTGCCGGAAACCGTTGCCCGCCTCGCCGAAATCAAAAATATTATCGGAATCAAAGAGGCAACGGGGAACTTATCCCGTGTCAGCCAGATCCAAGAGCTGGTTAATGATGAGTTCATCCTGGTGAGCGGCGACGATGCCAGCGCACTGGACTTTATGCAACTGGGCGGCAAAGGCGTCATTTCGGTGACGGCTAACATAGCAGCACGCGAAATGGCCGAGCTGTGCAGGCTCGCACAGCAGGGTAATTTCGTTGAAGCTCGCCGTCTCAATCAGCGTCTGATGCACCTGCACCAGACGCTTTTCTGTGAACCTAATCCAATCCCGGTTAAATGGGCGGCAAAACAGCTAGGATTAATCGCTAATGACACGCTGCGTCTGCCAATGACACCACTGACTGCGGTTGCACAGCCGAAAGTGGAGCAGGCGCTGGTGAAAGCGGGTTTGCGATAATTTAGGGAGTTTGAATGAATTACTCAGTAAAGCGGTCAACGATTGCAACAGTGGTGGGGCTTTCCACCCTGATGCTATTGTCGGCCTGTTCGAACGATCAGCGTTACAAACGCCAGGTCAGCGGTGATGAGTCCTACCTGCAGGCCAGTGGTCTGCGGGAGCTGAAGGCACCGTCGGGCATGATTCTGCCTGTCCAGAACGGGGAATACGATATTCCGCCTTCAACCAGCAAAGCGCCGGTTGGCAAGCAGCTGGATATTCGTCCACCGGCCCAGCCTCTGGCTCTGATGAACGGCTCACGCGCCCAGTTCAGTAATAACACTGGTGTGCTGATGTTTGATAACAGCCGGGGATCGATTTGGTCGCAGGTTGTCGGTGTCGTCCAGTCTAATAACTTCCCGATCGCTTCCCGTAATGACGCCGGACAACAGCTGACCACCGACTGGGTACAGTGGAACCGTGCAGACGAAGATAAGCAGTACCGTGGTCGTTACCAAATCAGCGTTCAGTCGCAGAGTTATCAGCAGGTCCTGACCGTCCGTCTGCTGGAGCTGCAGCAGGAAGGCAACAGCGTGACCTCGCCAGTGCAGATTCAGCGTTATACCGCGCAGATGCTGAACGACATCGCCGCAGGAATGGACAAAATCGCCACCGCGAATGAAAACGCTGCCGCCGGCCGCGTCAGCGGTGCGATTGATGTGCAAAGCGGTGCCGACGACACCGGCCTGCCTATGCTGGTGTTACGCACGCCGTTCAATATTGCCTGGCAGCGTCTGCCTGCGGCCATGAGCCGTGTAGGAATGGACGTTACCGACAGCACGCGCTCAACCGGCAGCATGAAAGTGACCTACAAAGCGCCGGGCAGCAGCACCTGGGACAGCGTGGGCGCCAAAGATCCTGAGTTGCCAAACGGCGATTACAAGGTTCAGGTTGGCGACCTCGACAACCGTACCAGCCTGCAATTTATTGATCCTAAAGGCCATGTACTGACGCAGGCGCAAAACGACGCGCTCGTGGCAGTGTTCCAGGCCGCAATGAACAAATAAAAAATTACCCCAGGCCGGAGATTCTCCGGCCTTTTTATTTCGTTTTTTGGCATAATAGCGCGAGACGAGGTAATCGATTGCGTCACGGCAATCAACGCAAAATGCCTGCCTCAGAACCGGATCTTTCATGTTTGGAGTTAAATAAGATGCAAAAGCGAGCTGAGTTGTATCGCGGTAAAGCGAAAACCGTATACAGCACCGATAACCCGGATCTGCTGATACTTGAATTCCGCAACGATACATCAGCAGGCGACGGCGCCCGCATTGAGCAGTTTGATCGCAAGGGCATGGTGAATAACAAGTTCAATCATTTCATCATGATGAAGCTGCAGGAAGCGGGCATCCCGACACAGATGGAAGCCCTGCTGTCAGATAACGAAGCGCTGGTGAAAAAGCTGGACATGGTCCCGGTCGAGTGCGTAATCCGTAACCGTGCGGCCGGTTCGCTGGTGAAGCGTCTTGGCGTCGAAGAAGGGATTGTGCTGAACCCGCCGCTGTTCGACCTGTTCCTGAAGGACGATGCTAAACACGATCCGATGGTTAACGAATCTTACTGCGAAACCTTTGGTTGGGTCAGCAAAGAGAATCTGGCCCGTATGCGTGAGCTGACCTATAAAGCCAACGACGTACTGAGCAACCTGTTTGATAAGGCAGGTTTGATTCTGGTGGACTTCAAGCTGGAGTTTGGCCTGTTCAACGGCGAAGTGGTACTGGGGGACGAATTCTCACCCGATGGTGCGCGCCTGTGGGACAAAGAAACCCTGGATAAAATGGACAAAGACCGTTTCCGTCAGAGCCTGGGTGGCCTGATTGAAGCCTATGAAGCGGTAGCCCGTCGCCTGGGCGTCAAACTTGACTGAGTAACGCTCAGCAGGTCACGAAAAGGAGAGCGCAGGCTCTCCTTTTTCATTTTGGTGTAAAGCTGGTGATTGCGCCATCACGCATCTAAAATCATGCCATCTGAGTTAATACGCCACAGGGAGCAAAAACCATGCGCTGGCAAGGACGTCGCGAAAGCGACAATGTCGAAGATCGCCGTAATCAGTTATCCGGTAACCGGGGAGGACGCATTCCTCTGCCACGCGGCAAGGCGGGCATTATCATGCTGATTCTGGTCGCGGTGGCGGGTTATTACGGTTATGACCTGACCCCGTTGCTGACCGGGGGCGAGGTGACATCGGGCAACCAACAGCAGCAGCAGCGCACCGCCAACCCGAATCAGGATGAGGCGGCAAAGTTTACGTCGGTCATGCTGGCGACAACCGAAGACACCTGGGACAAGTTGTTCAAACAGATGAACAAACAGTATACGCCGCCGAAGCTGGTGATGTATCGCGGCGCTACGCGCACCGGCTGCGGCACCGGACAGTCTGTTATGGGGCCCTTTTACTGCCCGGCAGACCAGACTGTTTATATCGATCTGTCATTCTATGACGAAATGAAAAACAAGCTTGGGGCAGGCGGCGATTTTGCCCAGGGCTATGTCATTGCGCATGAAGTCGGCCACCATGTGCAGAAGTTGCTGGGCATTGAACCCCGGGTACGTCAGATGCAGCAGGGGGCCAGCCAGACTCAGATTAATCAACTGTCCGTGAAAATGGAGCTTCAGGCCGACTGCTTTGCGGGCGTCTGGGGCCACTATATGGAACAGGAAAAAATCCTCGAAGTGGGGGATTTACAGGAAGCGTTAAACGCAGCCGAAGCCATTGGTGACGATCGTCTGCAGCAGAAAACCCAGGGCCGGGTTGTGCCGGACAGCTTTACGCATGGTACGTCCGCGCAGCGGTATACCTGGTTCAAACGCGGATTCGACAGCGGTAACCCTGGCCAGTGCGACACCTTTGCTCTTAAAGGATGAACCTGAAAGCAGCGACCTGCGCCATGCAGGCCGCCGGTATACGGCGGCTGGCCGTGATCGGCGGCGAAGCCGACTGGTGCCGGGACACCGCGCTCTCATGGAGCCAGACGCTGGAAGGCGACTGGCTGTGGCTGAGCGATAACCCGCCGGAAACCGGCACGCACTGCGCCCCGACCGCATTTCGTACGCTGCTGGGGCGTGAATTCCATCATGCCGTGTTTGATGCCCGTCAGGGGTTCCATGCCGAGGCGCTGGCGGCGCTGGCCGGAACGCTGACGGCTGGTAGCTGGCTGCTTCTGTTAGTGCCCCCCTGGGCGCGCTGGGCGCAGCAGCCCGATGCGGACAGCCTGCGCTGGGCTGATGTCAGCGAGCCGATTGCCACGCCCCATTTTGTCCATCACCTGCAACGCCTGACGGAAGACGATCAGCAGGCGCTGTTGCATCAGCAGCCGCAGCCGCTCGCGCTGCCCAACTGGTCGTCACGGCCGGCCTGGCACTGTCAGGCCGCGAGTCAGCAGCAAAGCATTCTGCAAGAGCTGACGCATTTTTCTGCTGGCGTGGCGGTCATCACCGCCGCGCGCGGCAGAGGCAAATCGGCGCTCGCAGGCATGCTGGCGCGACAGAATACGCGCTGCCTGGTAACCGCACCGGCAAAAATTACCACCACAGTGTTAGCCTCTTTCGCCGGAGAACATTATCGGTTTATGGCACCGGATGCGATTCTGGCGCTGCCCGACCAGCCCGAGTTTGACTGGCTCATCGTGGATGAAGCCGCGGCCATTCCCGCTCCGCTGCTCCATGCGCTGGTAGCACGTTTCCCGCGCGTGTTGCTGGTAACGACCATTCAGGGTTACGAAGGCAGCGGCCGTGGCTTTATGCTCAAGTTCTGCGCTGAGCTGCAGCAGGTGCGCTACTTTACGCTGGACGAACCGCTACGCTGGGCTCGCCACGATCCCCTGGAACACTGGCTCAACCAGGCTCTGCTGTTTGAGGATGCCGCTGAAACCCCGTCCCTGGAGGAGCGTGCGCCCCGGCGAGCAGAGGCGTCTGATTTCGCCGCCCAGCAGGCGGCTTACCAACTGCTGACCAGTGCGCATTACCGCACCTCACCGCTGGATCTGCGTCGCCTGTTGGATGCGCCAGGCATGCATCTGTGGCTGGCGGGCGAGGTTCCGGCGCTACAGGGCGCGCTATGGCTGGTAGAAGAGGGCGGGCTGACGGATGAACTGGCGCAAGCGGTATGGGCGGGCCACAGGCGGCCTCGCGGTAATCTGGTGGCGCAGTCGCTGGCCGCGCACGCCGGGCTGACGGAAGCCGCCACGCTGCGCGCCTTGCGAATTAGCCGGATTGCCATTGCCGCACCTGCGCGCCGCCGGGGAATCGGTAAGCAGCTGGTGGCCGCCGCCTGCGCGGATGCCGCCGGATATGATTACCTCTCGGTCAGCTTTGGCTACACTGAACCTCTCTGGGCTTTCTGGCAAGCCTGTGGCTTTACGCTGGCGCGAATTGGCAGTCAGCGAGAAGCCAGCAGCGGTTGTTATGCGGCGATGGCCGTGCTGGGGCTGACGACGGCCGGCAAAGCGCTGCAGCAGAAGGCGGAGGGAAGCCTCGCCCGTGACTGGCCGCTGCTCAGCCCGCATATTCCGCTGGACCTGCCGCTACCGGCAGCCTGTGACCACGCGTTTACCCGGCGCGATGCCTGGCTGGCCGCCGGTTTTGCCTGGGCGCAACGCCCGCTGGAAGCAAGCCTGGCGGTACTTCAGCGGCTGGTTGGCATCAGCCAGCAGCCTTTGCCGCTCCTGCGACAGGCGGTGAACGCCAACACCAGCCTGGCTGAACTGGCTCAGTCTGCCCGACTGAACGGACGCAAGATGCTGATTACGGCCTTACGCGCTGAAGCCGCCGCTGCGCTACTGGCGTTACCCGGCAGAGAAGGCGAAGCGTTGCGTGAGCAATTGCAATAAATCCACCAAGACATTCAAATATTCCCACTATCATCCTGCGCCCGGGGGCGTAGAGTAGTCGCAGGAGGTCGATATGACACTGAAATATGTAATTGTTCAGCAGCCCACTCAGGCTGCCCAGCTCTTTCTGCTTTATCATGCCGTGGGGGACAATCCCGACGCGATGGGTCAAATTGGCAGCTGGTTTGCTAAAACGTTTCCGGCGGCGCTGGTGGTGTCGGTGGGATCGCCGGGGCCGGGCGGTCAATGGTTTAACGAAGCCGGCCTGCATGATAAAAGCGAGCAGGCCTGTGTAGACAGCAGCATGCCGCAGTTTGTCGAGTCGGTGCGTCACTGGCAGCAGAAAAGCGGGGTGCGTCCCGAAGCCACGGCACTGGTGGGGTTTTCACAGGGGGCCAGCATGGTGCTGGAAGGCATCAAAGCCCACGACGATCTGGCTGGCCGGGCGGTTGCCTTTAGCGGTCGCTTTGTGACGCTACCGGAAAAGGCCAGCACGCGGACTACCGTGCATCTGATCCATGGTGATTATGATGACCGTATCCCGCTGATGCAGGCGCAACAGGCGGAACAGCGTTTAACCGCGCTGGGCGGTGATGTCACGCTGAATATCGTAGAGGATTTGGCGCATGCCATCGATCAGCGCAGCATGGATTTTGCGCTGCATCATTTGCAGTATACCGTGCCGAAACGTTACTTCGATGAAGCCTCAGGCGGGGCAAAACCTGGCGATGACGATGTCATTATGATGATGTAACCGCGCGCCCTCGCGATGGCAGGGGCGCATGACCGTTATTTTTTCTTCGGCCAGTTGTCGTCCTCGTCCCACTTGTCGTTGAAATCACGATGAGGCGGGAGATCGGGTTTGTTATCCATAAATTTTTTATGATCGATGCGTTTCAGATCTTTATAGACGTTCATTAACACGCCCACCATCAGCAGGATCACCAGGATCCACCAGTAATCTTTAATAAACTCCATAGGCCCGCTCCTTCCCTCGCTGTCAGGCGATCAATTGTTCCATGATGCGTTGATACATCCGACTCAGCATTTGTAAGTCTGATGCTTTCACGCATTCGTTAATTTTGTGAATCGTGGCATTCACCGGACCCAGTTCCACCACCTGCGAGCCCATACGAGCGATAAAACGTCCGTCAGAGGTTCCACCAGAAGTCTGCAACTGCGGCTTAATTTCATTATAGTGCGTAACGGCGTTGACCACGGCATCAACCAGCTTGCCGCGTGAGGTCAGGAATGGCTGGCCGGAAAGCTTCCACTCAATGGTGTAACGCAACTGATGGCGGTCCAGCAGTTCTGCGACACGCTGCTGAATCAGGGTATCGGTGAGTTCCGTACTGAAACGGAAGTTGAACTGCACAAACAGCTCGCCGGGGATGACGTTGTTACTGCCGGTTCCCGCCTGAATGTTGGCGATTTGCATGCTGGTGGCCGGGAAAAAGGCGTTACCCTGATCCCATTCCGTGGCGACCAGCTCGTTAAGCGCCGGCAGAGCACGGTGCACGGGATTATCCGCCAGTTGGGGATAGGCTACATGGCCCTGTACGCCATGCACGGTCAGGTTCGCGGTGATGGAGCCACGACGACCATTTTTCACGACGTCACCCACGACTTCGTTGCTGGAAGGTTCTCCGACCAGGCAATAATCCAGACGCTCGTTACGCGCCATGAGGCGCTCAACCACTTTTACCGTTCCGTTCGCGCCGCTGGCTTCTTCGTCAGACGTAATTAAAAAGGCCAGACGCCCCTTGTGATGAGGATGAACGGCGACAAACCGCTCGGCGGCAACAACCATGGCGGCCAGCGATCCTTTCATATCCGCTGCACCGCGCCCAAACAGCATGCCGTCGCGGATGGTGGGTTCAAACGGGGGATTAATCCAGCGGCTGGCATCGCCCGGGGGAACAATATCGGTGTGGCCGGCAAACGCCAGGGTTTCGCCTTCGCCGCGCGTGGCCCAGAAATTCAGCGTGTCGTTGATGTTCATGGTTTCGATGTGGAAACCTATCGCTTCCAGGCGTGCAATCAGCAGCGCCTGACATCCGGCGTCATCGGGGCTGAGAGAAGGGCGACGAATAAGCTGCTGCGTCAGCTCAATGACCGGACAAAACATATTATGACTTCTCCTGAAGACGATTCTGGTAAAGAGATTCGTTGAAGCCCAGCAGCAGCGAGCCGTCGGGTGCGCGCAGGACAGGGCGCTTGATGATAGCGGGCTGGGCCAGCATCAGCGCTTTTGCACTGGCGGCATCGGTGACGGCCTCGCGCTCTGCCTCGGGCAGCTTACGCCAGGTCGTGCCGCGCGTGTTGAGCAGATCCTGATAGCCCAGTACGTCGATAAACTGCTGCAGCTGGTCACCGGTCAGGCCGTCAGCACGATAATCATGGAAGCGATAGTCCACGCCCGCCGCCTCTAAACAGCGACGTGCTTTTTTAATCGTGTCGCAATTTTTAATCCCAAACATGACCCACTGCGCGCTCATCGCCTGCTCCTGTCATTAAAATTAGCTCTGGAGTTTACCATAGTGTGATCTGATGCAGCATCCGCCCGATCGCGCCTGTATCGAAAAATACCCTGCACAGAGGCGTTTCCCGTCGGGGGTAAACGGTTTCAGTTTTGCCTCTAATGATTTCGCGGTTTATCATTTCGGAATTAAGAATTTCCTTAATTGTGATTTTTAGGCTACGTCCTGGTCAAAACCGCATTAAAACCTGTCAGCTTAGGCCCTTGCTGAAGTGTGCGTCAGCCAGCAAATCAGAAAATACTCAGCTTTTTGTCGCCTTTGCCGATAGTAATGACAGGTGTAAACGTATTCACCAGGCGAAAAAAAAGGCGTAATATTGCCACTACAATAAGAGAGGGTTCTATGATTGACACCGAAATGGGGAACTGGAAAGAATTCATCGAAGCGATGTTACGCAACAAGTAACACGTGAGGAGAAAAGCAGGGCACTTTCCCCTCTGCTGTAATTCTGACCACACACACGAATAAAACGGCCGCTGCGAACAGAGGCCGTTTTTTTTGCCTGATTGAGGCGCCGTCAGGAAAGCGGGTTAATCAGTCCCGATGCTTCTCTTTCAGGGGAAAGCGGCGACGCACCAGCACAAAGAACAGCGGCACAAACAGAATGGCCAGAATCGTGGCAGAAATCATCCCGCCCATCACGCCCGTTCCCACAGAATGCTGACTGCCGGAGCCTGCGCCGCTGCTGATCGCCATCGGCAGCACACCGAAGATAAAGGCCAGCGACGTCATCAGGATCGGCCGCAGGCGCTGGCGTGACGCCGCCAGCGTCGATTCAATCAGTTCGCCTCCCTTACTGTTAAGCTCGTTAGCAAACTCGACAATCAGGATGGCGTTCTTGGCCGAAAGCCCGACCACGGTCAGCAAGCCCACCTGGAAATAGACGTCGTTCTCCAGCCCGCGCGTCCAGGTGGCAATCAGCGCACCGATCACGCCAAGCGGGACGACCAGCATGACAGAGAACGGGATCGACCAGCTTTCATACAGAGCTGCCAGGCAGAGGAAGACAACCAGCAGCGAAACCACGTACAGCGCGGGTGCCTGAGAACCCGATAACCGCTCCTGATAGGATGCCCCCGTCCACTGGAAACCCACGCCAAGCGGCAGGGATTCGACCAGTTTCTCCATTTCATTCATCGCTGTACCGCTACTCACGCCCTCTGCGGCTTCCCCCACGATTTCCAGGGAGGAGTAGCCGTTATAGCGTTCCAGACGCGGTGAACCGGTTTGCCAGCGGCTGGTGGCAAATGCCGAGAAGGGCACCATGGTGCCACTGCTGTTACGCACGTACCATTTATCGACATCGCCGGGCAGCATGCGATAGGGCGCATCAGCCTGTACATACACTTTTTTTACCCGTCCACGATCCAAAAAGTCGTTCACGTAGCTTGAGCCCCAGGCAGTGGCTAGCGTGTCGTTAATGGTATCCAGTGATACGCCCAGCGCCTGGGCTTTGCGCTCATCAATATCAATTTGCAACTGCGGGCTGTCATCAAGGCCGTTATGACGGACACGGGACAGGAGCTTATCTTTGCTGGCCTTGTCGAGCAGCATGTCGCGCATCGCCATGAGCTTGTCATGCCCGATGCCGCCATGATCCTGTATTTCCAGGTCAAAGCCCGATGAGCTGCCCAGACCGGTAATCGCCGGCGGACTGCTCGCAATGACCGTGGCCTCATTGATGTGTTTGAACGCTTTTCCGGCGCGCTTAATGATGGCGAACGACGTGCGATCGGCCCCGGGTCTGTCACCCCAGTCTTTCAAACGAATAAACAGACGCGCGACGTTCTGCCCGTTCCCGCCGGGGCCGGAACCGATCGTTGAGAAGACCGACAGCACGTTATCTTTTTCTTTCGTCAGGTAGTACTTTTCCACTTTAGCCACTACCGCCGAGGTCTGATTCATGCTGGAACCGGCGGGAAGCTGGACCTGGGTCAAAATCATGCCCCGATCTTCCTGGGGCAGAAAAGACGAAGGCAGATGAAGAAACAGGAACGCCATGATGCCAATAATCCCCACATACAACAGCAGCCAGCGGCCCCCCGTGCGCAGAATGTGGGCGACACCACGCTGATAGCGGTCGGCGTTGCGGTTGAAATGGTGGTTAAACCAGCGAAAGAAGCCGCGCTCGCCGTGATGTTCCCCTTTGGCGATGGGCTTAAGCAGCGTGGCACACAGGGCGGGTGTCAGGATCATCGCGACCAACACCGACAGGATCATGGCGGAGACAATGGTCACCGAAAACTGGCGGTAGATTGCCCCTACGGTGCCACCAAAAAAGGCCATAGGAATAAATACGGCGGAGAGTACCAGCGCAATTCCGACCAGTGCCCCCTGGATTTGCCCCATCGATTTGCGGGTGGCAGCGCGCGGCGAGATCCCTTCCTCGCTCATGATACGTTCAACGTTCTCCACGACCACAATCGCATCGTCCACGAGCAGGCCTATCGCCAGCACCATAGCGAACATGGTCAGGGTGTTGATGCTGTAGCCGAAGGCAAAGATCACACAAAAGGTGCCAAGCAGCACGACGGGCACCGCGATGGTAGGGATTAACGTGGCCCGGAAGTTCTGCATAAACAGATACATCACGCCAAATACCAGCAGAATTGCTTCCAGCAGGGTTTTGACCACGTCGGTGATAGAGGCTTTAACAAAGGGCGTGGTTTCATACGCGATTTTCGCTTCCAGCCCGTGCGGAAAATAGTGTGATAATTCATCCAGCCGCGCCCGCACCAGTTTATCGGTGTTCATCTCGTTGGCACCGGAGGCCAGTTTTATGCCCAAGCCGGAGGCGGACTGGCCATTGTAGCGGCTGAGGGAATCGTATTTTTCAGCGCCGAGCGCCACCGTTGCGACATCGCCTAGCGTCACCACGGAGCCATCGGGATTATTCTTCAGGGTAATCGCTTTAAACTGGTCGGGGGTTTGCAGCATCGCCTGCGCGTTCACGGTGGCGTTCAGCGCC
The DNA here is from genome assembly GCF_059801205.1 of Pantoea sp. Ae19-2. NCBI lineage: Bacteria > Pseudomonadati > Pseudomonadota > Gammaproteobacteria > Enterobacterales > Erwiniaceae > Pantoea > Pantoea sp. Ae19-2. The sequence goes on from NZ_JBCHWE010000001.1 coordinate 625,170, forward strand.
TGATTATTGACGGCCGGTAGCCCGCCCACCTGGCCCACTGCAACCTGGGTATTCTGGGATTTGATGGCATTGACCACATCATCGGTGGTCAGGGCATAGGCGGTCAGCTTGTAGGGATCGAGCCAGATGCGCATAGCATATTGCGTACCGTAGGCATCCACTTCACCCACCCCATCAATACGGCTTAAGGGCTCCTGAATATTACTGGCGACATAATCAGCAATATCTTGTTTGTTCATGCTGCCGTCAGTTGAGACAAACGCCACCATCAAAATGTTACTGTCGCCGGTTTTATTGACGGTCACCCCTTGTGACTGCACCGGTTGAGGTAACTGGCGCAGGGCCGACTGCAACTGATTCTGAACCTGCTGACGGGCTTCATCAGGATTGGTACCCGCGGTAAAGGTGAGGGTGATTTGCGCCTGGCCGGTATTACTGCTGTTGGAGGACATATACATCAGGTTATCGATACCGGTCATGTTCTGTTCGATAACCTGAGTGACGGTATTTTCCAGCGTTTGCGCTGAGGCGCCGGGATAAGTGGCGGTAATACGCACGTTGGGCGGGGCGAGATCGGGATATTGCTCAACAGGAAGTGAAATAATGGCGAGCGTGCCGCAAAGACACAATAAAATAGCCAAAACCCAGGCGAAAATTGGGCGGTCGATAAAGAAATTCGACATTGAACCGACACTCCTCACTGCTTTTATTATTAATATGAGCGATGCAGCGCGTGACGCACGGAAAAATCCACGCAAACCACGCACGGGTAGGACTCTACTTTACGTGCGAGGCGGGTTTGAAAAGTGGAGAAATTGTAGAGAATGTGTAAGTTTGCGCGTTTTTTATCAACTGTTTCGGCGCTCAATCCACATAATTGTTGCAGCAACGCGTGAACGTACATCAAGTTTGCGCAGGACATTACGAATGTGGACCTTCACCGTTTCTTCCGAGATATGAAGTGCATGAGCCACGTCTTTATTGGACAAGCCCCGCGCCACTTCCTGCATCACGCCGCGTTCGCGTTCGGTCAGCAAGCGGAAGGGATCGTCACTGTTATGTCGCATGGACAGAGCGTGCCTTACCGCATCGCTAAACACCGTCTCACCCTGTAGGGCCTGCATGATCTGGCGCAACAAGATTTCGGGTTCGCTGTCTTTGAGTAAATAGCCGTCCGCTCCTGCATCCACCAGGGCGTAAATGTCACTGCGCGCGTCAGAGACCGTCAGCACCAGAATACGTGAGCTGATGCCTTCATGACGAAGCGCTTTTAACGTATCCAGCCCTGACATCCCTTTCATGTTGAGATCGAGCAGGATGATATCCGGTGTCAGACGGCGGGCTTCCGCCAGCGCTTCAGTCCCGTTACTGGCTTCAGCGATGACCTGCAACTGCGGCTCCAGCGCCAGTAGCTGGCGGATGCCGCGGCGCATAAGGGGATGATCGTCCACGATCATAATGGTTAAAGCAGGTTGTGCCATGTTAGCTCCCTGTGCACTGGATGTCAGACGGCGGTACGGGCAATGCGAACGATCGGCTTTCCAGACCGTTCCAGAATGGTGATGCGCAGAATGTTGATTGTAATGGTTAATTCTGCCTTCAGGTGTTGATCTGCCACATCTTGTATGATCTCAGGATGGTATTAAAATACACAATGGCGGGCAACAGCACTACTCACGCGGCAGCGCCGGACGCGATGGAAAACGCAGTGTGACACGTGTTCCACGTGGCTGTGCCGTAATCTGTAAGGATCCGGCTAGCCGTTCAGCCCGCTCCGTCATGGTCGTCAGCCCGTAATGCCCCTGGGGTTCCTCTGTCGTGCCGATCCCAATACCATCATCCGTCACGCTCAGTATATGTTCGCCTTCATCTGTGTGCTGATAGTCGAGGGTAATCATCTGTGCATTTGCATGGCGAATGGCGTTAAGCAGCGCCTCGCGGGCAATCTGGAGTACGTGTACCTGCTGTTGAGCATCCAGCGCCTCAAGCCCTGGCTGGCAGGTGAAATGGATGTCGGCCTCAGACTGCTTCTGCAAGGGGGCGATCATTGCGTGCAGTGCGGCCATCAGATCGGATTTTTCAATCGTTAAACGGAAGGTGGCAAGCAACTCACGGAGCTGACGGTAAGCTTCGGCCAGCGCAAGATCGAATTCGGCAATAATGTCATGTGCTGCCCTATCGCGCGCATCGACAGTGCGCCGCAGCAGCGTCAGTTGAATACGCAGGTAGGTCAGTGCCTGAGCCAGCGAATCATGCAGCTCGCGTGCAATGGTGGCGCGCTCTTCAATCAATAGCATCTGCTGCTGCTGTTTTTGGGTCTGCCAGATCCAGACTGACCGGGCCAGCATTGCCGCCAGGCTCTGCATTAATGCTGCAGGCGGCGTCGTAACGGTCGTTTGCCAGTGCAGGGTGCCAATAGGGTGATCGCCCTGCTGCAAGGGTAACTGATGCCAGGCCTGAGAAGGGGCGATTTGCCCGGACTCAAAGGTAAACTGCTCGCCTTCCAGGCGGATAAACGCAAGCTTTTCTCTGGCAAGCACGCTGGCCAACACGCTGTTGAACAGGGCCGGATGCAGGGGGCCGCGCGCTAAAATCTGAGAGCTCTGATAGAGCAGCGAAAGCGTGCGGTTTGCCTGGGTCAGATCCCGGGTTTTATCGCGGACCCGCTGCTCCAGGAGCTGATAGTGCGCGTGCAACTGGGCGGCCATGCTGCTGAAGGTGTGTGACAGCACCTTAAGTTCATTCTGCTGCTGGACGTGCAGAGGCGGGAACGCAAAATTGCCCTTTTCCACATAACGACTGGCGGTGACCAGCGCGTTCAGCGGCTTAACGACCTGCTGACGGGTAAAGCGTATCGTCATCAACGCCAGCGCCACGATCGCCACCAGGCCCGTCAGGCTACTGATCGCCACCACCCGCATTTTCAGTTCAGCATAACGCTGCAGTTCCAGGACAAAGCGATCGATTTCCCCCACATAGACGGGCATTTGAAGCTGCCAGGCTTCTGCTGCATCGGCATCAAGATGCTGAGCTAACTCCGGCCAGCCCGCGCGCAAACGTTGATAGTGGTTAATAACTTTATGTGGCACCCAGGGGCGGTCGAGGCCTTGTAAAACGGGGGCATCAAGCGTGTGCTGGAACTGCGCAAGATGCGCTACCAGCAGGCGAGGCTCCAGCCTGGCATCCCAGGCCAGCCGGTAACTCTGCATCCGTAGCGAACCGGCCAGATTAATGGCTTCCGCGTCACGCAGGCTGCTGGAAAGGGTGAGCAGAGCCAGACCGGTTGTCAGCAAAGCCAGCAACACAATCAGCGTTAAAGACTGCGCAATACTTCGGGTAACAGAGCGTTTAACAATCACAACAAATAACCCCTTCAGTAACAGGGAAGGATAAAAGAGGTGGCAGAGGACGCCAGGTGACCTGTCATGAAATAGCCCGAAATGAGACCGTTCAGCAGCTTTACTCACCCGGATTGACGTTTCCCAGGAATCCCGACGTCAGACCGACCATTACTCGCACAGCTTTACAACTCACAAAGGTTGGCTTGCATTGTCTCGCCAATAATCAATAACGTGTTTAACCACAGCGACCAACGCGAGTACAGGAGTATTTATGAAACGATTACCTGCTTACCTCACCGCCGCCCTGTTGGCCACTGCGTCATTTTCTACCTTGGCCGCCACGGCGGTGGACCAACGCGAGGCACAGGATCTGCAAAAAATCGGCAGCGTCTCTGTTTCCAGCGTAAATGGTTCACTTGACGATGTGACTCGCCAGCTTTCACAACAGGCGAAAGCCGAAGGCGCCAGCCACTTCCGGGTCATCGGTGTGAACACGCCGGGTGATTCCAGCCTCTGGACCGGCACCGCAGAGATTTACCGCTAAACCCTCTCTATTCCATCCCTGTAGTGTTTACCGGCCAGCCAATGGCCGGTTTTTTTGTGATCTCAGAAAAATTTTTTACAAATCGTCCCGCATATCCCCTCGGTATATTTTGCTTCGATGTTACATAACGGTTAGGATTCATCGCCGTAAATTCCCGCGCCGCTTTCCGTAAACTCACAGGCGGACGCACAGAGGAAGACAACCCATTTCGCAGTGCTGAACGCAATCGTTTGGATGCGCTATGACTTATGGTCAGGACAAACAGGAAGGCTATGAAATCTACAAAGAAATCCGCAGCGGACATGCGCGCTGCGAAACGACGCTGGCTCAATTCCCACGACTCCGGCTATAAGAAGGCCATGGGCAATCGTCACGTGCAGATGATTGCCATCGGGGGAGCCATCGGTACGGGGCTGTTTCTGGGCGCAGGCGCCCGTTTACAGGCGGCAGGTCCGGCCCTCGCCATCATCTATCTGGTCTGCGGTATCTTCTCATTCTTCATCCTGCGCGCACTGGGCGAACTGGTTTTACACCGTCCCAGCAGCGGAAGCTTTGTCTCCTATGCTCGTGAGTTCATGGGCGAGAAAGCCTCTTATGTGGCAGGCTGGATGTACTTTGTTAACTGGGCTATGACCGGGATTGTGGATATCACTGCCGTTGCGCTTTATATGCATTACTGGGGCGCGTTTGGTGATGTGCCGCAGTGGGTATTTGCGTTAGGGGCGCTGGCGATTGTCGGTACCATGAACATGATCGGCGTAAAGTGGTTCGCCGAAATGGAGTTTTGGTTCGCGCTGGTCAAAGTGCTGGCGATTGTCATTTTCCTGGTTGTCGGTGTCGTGTTCCTCGGCACGGGCAAACCGCTCGATGGAAATGCAACCGGCTTCCACCTGATCACGGATAACGGCGGCTTGTTCCCGCACGGCCTGTTGCCGGCGCTGGTGCTTGTGCAGGGCGTCGTATTTGCCTTCGCCTCGATTGAACTGGTCGGTACGGCAGCAGGCGAGTGTAAAGATCCGGAAACCATGTTGCCGAAGGCGATCAACAGCGTTATCTGGCGTATTGGTTTGTTCTATGTCGGTTCCGTGGTGCTGTTAGTGATGTTGTTGCCGTGGAATGCCTACCAGGCTGGGCAAAGTCCGTTTGTGACCTTCTTCTCTAAGCTGGGCGTGCCTTACATTGGCAGCATTATGAATATTGTGGTGCTGAGTGCGGCGTTATCCAGCCTGAACTCCGGTCTCTACTCGACCGGCCGTATTCTGCGCTCAATGTCGATGGGCGGTTCCGCACCGAAGTTCATGTCTAAAATGAGCAGCCAGCAGGTGCCCTATGCCGGGATTCTGGTGACCGTCGGCGTCTATATCATCGGCGTGGTGCTTAACTACTATGTGCCGTCTCAGGTATTTGAGATCGTATTAAACGTGGCGTCACTCGGCATTATCTCTTCCTGGGGCTTTATCGTGCTTTGCCAGCTACGCCTGCGTAAAGCGATCAAAGAAGGCAAGGCAGACGACGTCAGCTTCAAGCTGCCAGGCGCGCCTTTTACCTCATGGCTGACGCTGCTGTTCCTGTTCAGCGTGCTGGTATTGATGGCGTTCGACTATCCAAACGGCACCTATACTATCGCCTCCATTCCGTTGATTGCGGTGATTCTGGTACTGGGCTGGTTTGGCGTGCGTAAGCGTGTGAACGCCATCGCAGCGACCGAACACGATCATCACGAGCACGACGGTAAATCGTCGTAACCGAGACGTTTCGCATAGAATGCCAGCCAGCGTGCTGGCATTTTTTTTGCCTGTGAGGATGGACGATGACGTGCGCAAGGCCCGTAATTCAGATAGTTTTCTTTTAACGTACGTCCTATTATCTCAGGCTCCCTTTCTGTCGCTGCGGAGCGTCCATGTCCTTCAATATCAACATCATCAAAGATAAGCTGCTGTCAGAGAACTGGTTTGTCCTGCGTAATATCACTTATGAGATTACCGACAACCGGGGCGAACTCGTGCGTCACAAGCGTGAAGTTTACGACCGCGGCAACGGTGCCACCATTCTGCTGTATAACCGTGACAAGAACAGCGTGGTACTGACGCGCCAGTTCCGCATTGCCACCTACGTTAACGGTAATGAAGACGGTATGTTGATTGAAGCCTGTGCAGGCTTGCTGGATGATGACTCGCCTGAAGACTGCATTCGCAAAGAGGCCATTGAAGAAACCGGCTATGCGGTGGGCGAGGTGGAAACCCTCTATTCGGTTTACATGTCGCCGGGCGGCGTGACCGAGCTGGTGCATTTCTTTGCGGCTGAATATCACGACGCGCTGCGGGAAAATGCGGGCGGCGGTGTAGAGGATGAAGCCATCGACGTGCTGGAAATCACGTTTCCTGAGGCCATGCAGTGGGTGAAAGCGGGGCGCATCCGCGATGGCAAAACCATTATGTTATTGCAGCATGCGCTTATTGCAGGCTGGCTCACGCTCTGATGGAGTACAGAGCAGACGCGCCACCAGGCGCCTCTGCCTGAATGTTACGCGCAGGCCAGCACGCTTTCGGCCACGCATTCCGGGTGCGCCTGCAGGCGCGCCAGTGCATCGGCATAAGCGGGCATAGCATGAGCGGCTCCCTGTCGTTCAACGCACAGGGAGGCAAACGCTGCGGCGAACAGTGCAGCCTGTTCCAGAGAAACGCCGGCGGCCAGCCGGGCAGCCAGCGCACCGTTAAAGGCATCGCCCGCGCCGGTTGTATCAAGCGGCGTGGCGGGAAACACCGGAATATGCAGCAGCTGTTGCCCGTCAGACAGTAAGGCGCCCGCCGTACCCAGGGTAATAATTACCTGACGTGCGCCCTTGCGGTGCAGCACAAGGGCGGCCTGCCGGGCGCTGGCGAGGTCCGTGACCTTCACGCCGGTCAGCAGCATGGCTTCGGTGCTGTTGGGCGTCAGCAGATCGACCTTTGCCAGCAGAGCGTCACTGATTTTTTGAAACGGTGCCGGATTAAGGATGACAAAGGTATTTGCCGCCCGGGCATGATCGATCATGCGCTGAATCGCGCTCAGATTATTTTCCAGCTGTACCAGCAAAATATCCGCCGCGGCAACGGTCGGCCTGCAGCGCGTCACTTCCGCTGCGCTGACGGTGAGATTCGCCCCAGGATAAACAGAAATCATATTCTCAGCGTCATTACCGGCCACGTAAATCAACGCATTGCCGGTGGGTTTCTCTTTGCAGGTGAACAGCGTAATGGCATCAAAGCCGGTTTTTTCCAGATGCCGGCGGGCAAATATGCCGAAGTCGTCGTTGCCCACTTTGCCGATGTAGTGCACCCGGGCGCCCGCACGAAGCGCGGCGGTGGCCTGATTCGCGCCTTTGCCGCCGGGCCCCATCATGCTGTGCTGGGCAATTAATGATTCACCCGGTAGCGGAAAGCGGGCCATGCCTGCCACGATATCCAGGTTGAAGGAACCGAACACGCACACTTTGCCTTTCATTTTTCCCCTCCAAAACAGCGCTCGGCGGCCAGACAGGCACCGCGACAGCCCGTGTGATCGGTCGCATGGCTGAAAACGATTTTTAAACCCTGGCGCGTAACGGGCGGTCGCAGATGTTGCTGAATGGCGCTGCGCAACTGCACCAAGGGAAAATCCGCCATCGACAGTACGCCACCGCCCAGAATCAGGTACTCGGGATCCAGAATGTTCATTTCGCTGGCGATCAGCTGTGCCAGCCGCTGCACAAACGCCCGCAGATCAGGGTGATCGCCATGCCGGGTAAAGAGTTGCGAAATCCCCGTATCCGGCTGTTGTGCTGCCGCCCAGGTGCTGAGCCAGTGACCGGATATCAGGGTTTCGGCACAGCCCCGGTTGCCGCACGGGCAGGGCAGGTCGTTGTTCGCCAGCGGAATATGGCCCAGCTCGCCTGAGCCGCCATGATGACCATGATAAAAGCGGCCTTCCAGCCACAGGCTGTTACCCAGACCGGTGCCGGGATATAACCCCACGGCATTATTGGGTAACGTCTCCAACTGCAGCAGATCCCACAGCATCAGGTGGTTCACATCTTTATCCATGGCAACCGGAACGCCAAGGCGCGCGCTGAGCCGTGCCACGACGGGTTGTTGATCCAGCGCCTGAATAAAGGGCAGCGAGATCACCTGCTGGCGGTCACGGCTGAGAATGCCGGGCAGGCCAAGCATCACCCCGCTTACCGGCTGCGCCTCCAGCGTTTCGCAAATCAGATCGCCAAGCGCGACCAGCGCATCCGCCTGTTGCGACCAACTGGCGGTCGGCACTTTACGGAAGCCGCACCAGTTCCGGCCTTCTTCCATCAGCTGCAAACGGGTACTGGTGCCGCCAATATCAATGCCAAGCCAGCGTGATTTCATGCAGACTCCTGCGCCAGTCCCTGCGCGGCATCAATACTGTCGCGCATCATTGTCCAGGCGGTGGAGAGATCGTCATGCAGGTTGAACAGGCCCGAGGTGCCGACAATCAGCACTTCCGCTCCGGCTTCCAGCAGGGTGCGATAAGTGCGTTGATTACAGGAGCCATCGATCTCAATCAAATAGTGGTGGCCGTGGGCGCGTTTTAACGCACTGAGTGCCCGAATCTTCTCCACCATTTCCGGTATGAAGGGTTGCCCGGCATAACCCGGATCCACCGTCATCACCGTGATCTTATCCAGCAGATGCAGGTAATGATGAATAAAGGACACCGGCGTGGCGGGGTTCAATACCACGCCCGGTTTTTTCCCCAAACTGCGAATCAGGTTGATCACCCGGAAGGCATCCCGATTGATCGTCTCTGCGTGCGGGCAAATATAGTCCGCTCCGGCGTTGGCGACTGCCTCAATAAAATCGGTGGGCTGCTCAACCATCAAATGCACATCGATAGCCACTGGCGTGTGCGGGCGAATTTGCTCAATAAAGAACGGTGAGAGCGTGATATTTTTGACGTAGTGACCATCCATGATATCAACATGCAGGAAGTCAGCGCGGGTGTTCAGCACAGCCAACTGCTGCTTGATCTCCATCAGGTTCATACACATCAACGACGGGGAGATTTGAATTCGCATCATACTTCCTTTTTCTCAGTCAGAGGATTCAGTACCGCACTCAGGCGCTTGCTGCGCTTCATGGCACGGCGTTCATTGAGTCGGGCTTTACCCTGTTTCACGGCCAGCACCACAATCAGCACTGCGCCCCACATCGCCAGGCTGACGTGCTGGCTGATATTCATCAGGTTGAAGCCGGTTGAGAGGATCTGCAGGGCAATCAGCGCCAGCACGACGCCGGTCACACGGCCAAAACCGCCGTTGGGATCGGTGCCGCCAAGAATAATGGCCAGCACGGTCAGCAGCAGGTACGCATCGCCATAGCCCATACGCGCAGAGTTAAATCGCGCCATCATCACGAGCCCCGCCAGCACGCATAGCAGGCTGGAAATCACATACACCAGCACGATCATGCGATGCGTATTAATTCCGCTAAACCAGGTGGCATTAATGTTGCTTCCGCCCATATAGATGCACTTACCTGCACGGGTTTTCCCCAGGAACACCGCCAGCAGCGCCGCGGCCACGAAAAAGACCCACAGCGGCAGAGGAATGCCCAGCAGCGTGTCGGCGCCCAAAGCGCGCACCACCGGCGGCATGCCGCTCACCGCGGCGCCTTTTGTCAGCCAGATGCCGATGCCGTTGAGGGTAATCATCGTGGCCAGGGTCACCAGAATGGGATGGGCACCGATGCGGGTTACCATCACGCCGGTGATCAGGCCAATCAGTGCAGCAATCAACATGGCACCCAGCACCGCCAGCAGCAGCCAGGCCAGCTGCTGACCGGTTCCCGCCCCGTCTGGCAACATGCCGAGTAGCACCCAGGCGATGAACAGGCTGGTCAGATTGGCGGTGGTAATAATCGCCAGGTTTAATCCGCCACTCAGAATGGCAATAAACATCGCCAGGGTGAGCAAGCCCAGCTCAGGCAGTTGAAAGGCCATGCTGAGAAAGGTGGAATCGGTAAAAAAACGGCCGGGCAGCAGGATGCTGAACAGCGCCAGCGCAAACGCGATGAGCAGCAGCAGGCCGGTATTGGTACCGTCAGGTTTCAACGCAGTTAAAGGTTTCATGTGTGCTTCTCCCATCAGACAAAGCTGACGTCAGTCTCTTTGCGCTTTTTATAGTGCGTGACGGCGATGGCGACCATAATCACGCCACCGACCACGATGTTCATGAAATAGTTGGATACGCCAATCAGGTTGAGGCCGTTCTTTAAAATGGCGATCAGGAAAACCCCCATTAAGGTGCCGCTGACCGTGCCTTTTCCGCCCATCAGGCTGGCACCACCCAGCACGGTGGCAGCCAGCACATCCAGTTCACCGCCGACCAACGCGTTTGGCACCACTTCACCCATGCGATAAACCTGCACCAGTCCGCCAATGGCCGCCATCGCCCCCAGCCAGCCGTAGGCAAAGAGGTGAATCAAACCAACGCGAATCCCGATGCGCCGCGCGGACTCCGCATCACCGCCCACGGCATAAAGCTGGCGGCCCAGATGCGTTTTGTTGAGTAACACGGCCGTCAGGGTGGCGATGACCAGCAGGACGAGCAGGGGCAGGCCAAGCTGAAACGTCTGGCCCTGCCACTCAAACGGCAGCACGCTGCGAAGGGTGATCCACCATTCAGGCAACTGATAGAGGCTGCGTCCGCCGGTTGACCACATCAGCAGCCCAAACAGCAGCGACTGCATGCTGATCGTGATGATGATGGAGACCACCCGCAGCCAGGTAATGAGCCAGGCGTTGATCATGCCGAACAGCGTGCCGCAGGCCACCGCCAGGCCAATACTCAGCAGGGCATGATCAAACTGATAGCGTACAAACAGGGTGGCGATGAAGTACTGCACCACCGAGGCCACGGCAGCAAAGGAGATATCGATGCCGCCGGTGACCAGCACCACAAAGAGTCCAAGTGCGAAGATGCCGGTGACCGCATAGCTTTCGGCTAAATCCAGCAGGTTTTGTACGCTGAGGAACTGGTCGCTGGACAGCGAAAACACCCCAATAAACAGCAGTAAAACCCAGGTCAGCCAGCCCTGGCTGGAATGAGGACGTAAACGGGATAAGTCAGGCATTGATGACCTCCGCCAGTTGCTGTTCTTGCACTCGGTCTGGCTGGTATTCGGCATGGATCGTCCCCTCACGGAAATGCAAAATGCGGTCGCAGTTGTGCCAGACCTCTGGGACTTCATCGGAAATCAACATAATCGATAAGCCTTCTCGCGCCAGTTCGTGGATCAGCTGGTAGATACTGGCCTTCGCGCCGACATCGACGCCGACGGTGGGCGAGTCAAGAATTAACAGGCGAGGTTGAGTGAGTACCCACTTGGCTAAAACAATCTTTTGCTGGTTGCCGCCGGAAAGCGTGGAAATTGCCTGCTCGGGATCGGCAACCCGGACGCCAAGCTGCTGAATCCACTGCAGGATTAGCCTGTTCTTACGGTATTCATCAATCAGGTGAAAGCGGTTTTGCAGCTTATCGAGAATCGGCAACACCATGTTATCGGCCACCGACTGTTGCTGAACCAGCCCCAGCGTCAGACGGTCTTCTGAGACATAGCCAATACCGGCTTTGATGGCGTCTTCATGGCTACGGAAGCGTACCGGTTTCGTGTCCAGCCAAATCTTGCCGCTGTCGGGCTGGGTCATACCAAATAGCGACAGAGCCAGCTCGGTACGACCCGAACCCAGCAGGCCACAGAGCCCCAGCACCTCGCCTTCGTACAAACGAAAATTCACGTCGTGATACTGCCCGCTCCGGCTGAGGTGCTCGACTTCCAGCAACACGCGATCGCGCCTGCGCGTGACGTTTTTCAACGGATATTCCAGCTTCTGTCCGGTCATCAGTTCCGTCAGACGGTGCGGCGTCATGTCCTGTGCTGGCCAACTGCCAACCCTGCGGCCATCCCGAATAACCGTCACCCGATCGGAGATTTCCAGTACTTCATCTAGTCGATGGCTGACAAACACCACACAGATGTTTTTCTGTTTGAGATAGCGCACCGTGCGCAGCAGCTGATTCACTTCTGTTCGGGTTAGCGAGGCTGTGGGTTCGTCCATGATCACCAGCCTGGCATCGGCAACCAGTGCCCGGCAAATCGCGACCTGTTGCCGCTGAGCAATGGAGAGGTGCGCCACTTTCTCGTTGAGATCGAGTTCAAACTGAAGCTCGTCAACGATACGTCGGGCGCTGGCATGCAGCCTTTTACGCTGATGCCAGCCGAACAGGCCACGCAGGTTGTGTTCAAACGCAATGTTTTCGGCCACGCTCAGGTTAGGGAACAGAGACAGATCCTGATAGATCACCTGTATACCAAAGTCTCTGGCCTGCTGGGTTGAGAGGCGGGGCAAAATTTCCCCTTCGCCCAGACGGATCTCGCTGCCCTCATCCGGCGCATGAACGCCTGAAATCACCTTAATGAGCGTGCTTTTGCCACAACCATTGGTCCCGGCAAGGCAGTGCACTTCTCCGGCCAGCAGCGTCAGCGAAATATCGCTCAGCGCACGATGACCACCAAACGTTTTCGACAACGCATCTAACGTCACGAGCGTCTGCGGTGCGACAGGTCTCATCTCTACAACCCCAGCTTAATCAGTTTCGGCAGGTTGGCTTTATCCAGGCTTTCGGTGTTATTGCCCAGAAGGGTATGCGTCGTGTCATCGACCCGGACCTTGCCTAATCCCTCAATGGTCATGCCATCTTTAATGGGCGTGTTTTTCTCCATCATCTCGGCAAGACGGACAAACACTTCACCGGCCGTATGGGGATTCCAGATATAGCCGCCTTTGATCGCGCCCCGATTGACGAGCTGCGCGCCCTGGCCCGGACTGAAGGCTCCGATGACGCACACCTGGTTAACCTTATTGCGGTTCATTACGGCCCGGCCTGCGCCGATAGGGCCCTGTGAGCCAAAGGCTAAAATCCCTTTCAGATTGGGATATTTAGACATCAGCTCGTTGGTGGTACGGATAGAATCATCCAGCGATTCGCCTACGCCAAATTTGTCGGTGACCAACTGCATTTTGGGATAATGCTGTTTTTGATACGCCAGCGCAGCGTCGGTCCACTGCTGGTGGAGCGGCACCGTCAGGCTGCCAACGTACATGGCGTATTGCCCTTCATCGTGCATACAGGCTGCCAGCGCTTTCATATGGTTGATGCCGTGCGTGGCTGCATCCACTAACTCAAAGTCCCAGTTGGCGAATTTCTGACCCGGTGATTCATGGGTAATCACTTTGATGCCCGCATCGCGCGCCCGCTGTAAGACGGGCTCCAGGACTTTAGGATCGTTGGGAACCACGCCAATGATATCGACTTTCTGCGCAATCAAATCCTCAATAGCGCGAACCTGCAAGGCGGGATCGGCTGCGGTGGGTCCGACCATCCATGCATCTATGCCGCTTTTCGCCGCTTCACTTTTAATCCCGGCTTCCATCGCGTTGAACCATGGAATACCGCCAATTTTCACCACGATGCCCATACGTATTTTTTCTGCTGCCTGAGCCTGGAATGCGAATAATGCGATCAGGGAGCAGGCGATAAGCTGTTTTTTCATAGTGACTCCATTTATTGATTAATAAGCTGCACGGACTGAGGCCGTTGTGAACAGTCGATAATATTTACCCCGTTCCACGCCAGTTCCTGTTCCAGCTCTTTATCTTTTAACTGGTCGGTAATAAGAAAATCCACATCGCGATAATGACAAACACGCGCGAATGAGGGCCGAAGAAACTTAGAGCTATCCATTAATAAATGTTTGCGTTCAGCTGCCAGAATGAGTTGTTGTTTTAAATGTGCATTATGTTCATTCCCCTCGCGTAAATAACCGTCGTTGCCCAAACTGCTACAGGAAAAAAAGATTTTATTTATTTGAAACTCTTTTAACGGTTGTTCAGTTACGATGCCGTGAAAATCTTCATAGCGATCGGAATATTCGCCACCCAGGCAGATCGTGCGAATACTGCTGCGCGCCGCCAGGGTCTGCACAATGCGTAAAGAATTAGTTAATACAGTTAATTCAATATCCGGTAACTGTCGGGCCAGATAAAAACACGTGGTACTACTATCGAGTAATAAACAATCGCCTGGGCTAATAAACCCCAGCGCCCGCTTAGCAATGGTCATTTTGGCATCGATATGTTCATTAATTCGCTGCCGGAAAGATGATTCATACTCATTAATGGCCCGGTTATTTATCTGAATGGCTGCATTATATTGTTTAACCGGAACAGCGCCACCATGGCTTCGCTGGAGTATGCCTTTCTTTTCCAGTTGGGCTAAATCCCGACGAATCGTTTCCTGCGAAACCTGACATAAGGCGGTCAGTTCAGCGACAATCACGCGTCCATTACGCATTAATTCATCAATAATTCTCTGCTGGCGTTCAATCGGCAACATGCTGGCCTCCGAGGGTTATAAAGTACTGGAAGGCACGCGGCAAAAATGTGGCCTGAGCGTGGCTACGCAGGTCACTCTTCTCACAGCGTGCGTAAAGAGATATTTGTTGGGTTTTTTATGAAAAACTATGTAATAGGTATATTAAAGACGTGACTGATATCACTAAATTAGGGTTAATTAACCGTAAGAAACAGGGCTGACAGGCTTTTATGCCTGCACCTGTGGCGACTATAACATGTCTGTTTTTGACCGTTTATGTGTATTTGACCGATTCGACTGGCGGGAATGTCCGACGAATCCGATTGAGCGCAACAGAGTGAAACAGCATGATGACTATTCTGCAGAGATCACCGCCTTTCTTTTGTTGTAAAGCGGATGTTTTTTAGTCGGTTAGCTGCGCTTGCTGAGCACTTCACAGAATGCGGCCCTCGTGACGTGCGCTATTGCGCTATCATCTTCCACTCAAAGAAGTTGGGGTTCGATTTTCTTAATGTGGTATGGGATGAAATCGCTGTTTGCGTTGTCTGTTTTTATGGTTGCCGCTGCTCAGGCTGATCCGGTACAGAAGCTGTTTTCTGACTGGCAACTCACCTGCAATAATGCGGCGCATTGCGTTGCGCGCAGCATACCTGGCGACCAGGGCCTGGTTATGACGCTTTCCCGCAGTGCGGGATCCGATGACAAACCGTTACTGCGCATCGATTACGGCAGTGCATACAGCGGCGCGCTGCCCGGCCCGGCGCTGCAAGATAATCTTTTAGTCGATCAACGTCGGCTGCGGCCTGACTTCAAGCACTGGACGGTTGAGCCACACCATCTTGCTACCAGCAATCCTATCGCCATTAACGAATTTCTTGAACTGACCATGGATGCGAAAAGCCTGCAGCTGACGTTCAATGCCGGTCCGCAGATTTCGTTGCGCGGTATGAAAGCCGCGTTGTTATTTATGGACGATGTGCAGGGCCGGGTGAATAGCATGAGTGCCTGGGTCAGGCGCGGAGGAAGAACCGGCGTCCCGGCCGCACCGGCCGTACCGCAACTGCCGCCGGCGATGGCTGCGCCTGCGCCACTGACGCGTGACGAGACCAGCGGGCTGATCGACTACGGAACGTGGCGGGTAAATTCGGATACCTGTTCCCTTGATCCCCTGCGCCGCGAAGTCAGCGTCTCGCCGCTGACAGACAAAAAAGCGCTGCTGCTGGTCAGCTGTGAAATGGGCGCATATAACGTGATCGATCTGGCTTTTGAAGTAACGCGTGCGCCGCCCTATGTGGCGCGTGGGATTACGCTGACCTTGCCTTTTACCCCGCCGGGCGCATCAGAGCGCCAGCTGGAGCTGATTAACGCAGATTATGATGCGGCAAGCGGGCAGCTCTATACCTTTGGCAAAGGACGCGGACTTGGCGACTGTGGTACCGCGACCCGCTGGCAGTTTGACGGCGAGCATTTTGTTTTAGCCGAGTATGCCGAGGAGTCAACCTGCGATGCCTGGCACAGCAGTGACGACTGGCCCACGCTTTGGGTGAGCCAGTCAGCCCCATCAGCGGTGAGCGGTTAGGGAATCGCCTGGACCATCATCGGCGAGCCGTTCTGATTGCCTACCAGCTCAGCGAGCAGGTTGTTTACGCCGTCACTCATCGGCGTAAAGCGCGTCAGAGGCGAGCGGGTAACGACCACAAAAACCCCGACGTTTTGCTGGGGAACCATCGCCATATAGGTGATGAAGCCGCCGCCGCCGCCGGTTTTCTGGATAATGCCAGGGCGACCGTTGGCCGGCCCCATATAAACCCACCCCATTCCCAGCGCGTCGGCTTTGCCCGGCACGTCCATGCCGTCAACTTTATGCAACTGGTCGCGACGGTAGATCAGCGTCTGCAGGCGGTCGATCTGTGGCGTACGGTGATTTACCGAGGAGTTGAGGAACTGCTGCATCCAGCGGCCCATATCATCAGGCGTCGAATATACGCCACCGCTGCCGATGGCCGCCAGCGTGTTATTACACGGGCTGGCGCCTTTTTCCGCCACCATCAGGCGTGCGCACTGCTCAGGTGACGGCGTAAAGGTGGTGTCTTTCATCCCCAGTGGACGGGTAATTAACTGCTGCAGCAGGGCAGGATAAGGCTTACCGGCCGCGCGCGACAGCGCATCGCCCAGCAGGTCATAACCAAGATTGGAATAGGCCGCATTGGTGCCGGGGGCGGCTTTCAGGCTGGCCGTGTTTAACCAACGCCAGCGTTCACTCTGTGTCGGCCAGACAAACACCGGACGATGGGGTTTGCCGCCGGGCTGCTCTCGCGGCAGACCGCTGGTATGGGTAGACAGGTTAATCAGCCGAATGGGCTGACCATCAAAACTGGGCACCCGCTTTCCGGGCGGTGCATATTTACTGAGCGGATCGTCAAGGCGAATCTCCCCGCGCTCGGCCATCTTCACCATGACTTCACTGGTCATCAGCTTGCTGAGTGAGGCAATACGAATTAACGAATCCTTTTGGGGACGAATATTGTTTCCTGGCCGCGTGTCACCAAAGCTGGCGAAAACCCGCTGATTACCATCTATTGCGACCAGCGCCATGCCTGTCGCACCGCTGGCATAGAAGATATGCTCCGCATAGCGGTCAACAATTTGGGATGCCAGCAACGGATCGGGCGCAACCTGCGCCATGCTTTTAAGGGGAAGCAAAGAAACCAGTAGAGCCAGTACGTAAGGAGTGCGCATTTTCAACGGAGAGGGCTTCGCTATAGGAATCGGGTGAAAACCTATAGTAATCAGTTTGCGGATGACGGGAAGAGCAAAGGACAGTTTTTTTTGTTTCGGATTACAGCATGCGGGCCAGACGTACCGGTGACGTCATGGGATTGGCGCCGCATTTTGCCCCTGAAAGCCACCTGACTGAACCGGCGCAGGGCGAGCACGGGACACCCGTTCGGTCAGGTGCGTTTGTACATGCGCCGGGGATGGCCCACCTTGCCATACAGCATTTCGACCGTCAGAAAGCCGGTTTCCACGCAGTGCTCCAGGTAGCGGCGGGCGGTCGTTTTACTCAGCCCGGTTTCTGTCATCACCTCATCGACCGAAAAAAGGCGCGTTGTGGCGGGCGTAAACAGTGTCTGAACCCGGGCCAGGGTATTTTCCTCAATGCCTTTGCTGCCGTTATCGTGCGGGTAGTTCTTCGCCTGCAACTGATACAGCACATCGACATTTTTCTGATCGACAATTTTCCATGTGCGCTGTTGGTCTGCAAAGGCGATGAAGTTGGCAAGCGAGCGGTTAAGGCGTTTCCAGGATACCGGTTTAAGCACGTAATCAAAGGCACCGTTGCGAATGGCCTGGCTGCAGGTATCCATATCACTGGCCGCCGTAATAAAAATAATGGAGCAGTTCGCGTTGGCCAGCAACGGATCGCCAATCAGGGTGATGCCTTTGCCATCAGGCAGGTAGTTATCGAGCAGCACCAACTGTGGCGCGGTCAGTTCAAGCTGCTGTCTGGCTTCTGCCAGGGAGCTGGCTATGCCGACCAGCCTGAGCTCAGGGTGCTTACCAATCAGTTCTGCATGAAGCTGAGCCAGTTCAGGCTCATCTTCAACAATCAGGACGGTAACAGGATCATGTTGCATCGCGGATTTTCTCCGTTTCCGTTACGGGACAGCTGTTGGTTTGCGCACAGGGGATAAACAGCGAAAACACCGCGCCACGGGGCACGTTGTCGCTGACCTCAATGGTTCCCCCTGCACGGGTAATATAGCTTTCGGTTAAATACAACCCGATGCCGTGATCGCCTCGGGTTTTGGTGGTCATGCCACGTTCAAACATGCGCTCGCGGATTGCCGGCGTAATGCCCACGCCGCGATCCGCCACTTCGATGATCAGCTCACGGGTACTGAGTTTAATCAGTACTTCAACAGGTTCATGAGGCAACGGGGCGCGCTGGGTGGCTTCAATGGCGTTGTCAAGCAGGTTGCCAATCACCGAAATCAGTTCGGCATCGGAAAGCGCGGGAAACGGCTTATCCATCAGGCACGCGGGATCAAAGTGGAGAATGACGCCTTTTTCTCTGGCGCGCGCGGCTTTGCCCAGTAATAAGCCGCACAGCAGAGGCGAAGTGAATCGAGCCGAGACAAAGTCCAGCAACTCCTGCTCGTGCTCGGACTGCGCTTCAATGTAACCAATCGCTTCGTCAAAACGCCCCATGTGCAACAGCCCGGAAAGCGTGTTCATGCGGTTAAGCTGTTCATGACGCATGATGCGCAGGTTATCGACATAACGTTTCACCTGGCTGAGTTGGGCGCTGAGGGAATCGATGTCGTTAAAATCGCGAAAGGTGATCACCCATCCCATTAGCGCGTCCTCCAGCATGATACGCACCCGGCTGGCGATGACGGTCAGCGAGTTAAATTGGCAAATCTCATCGTGGGTATCTTTTTCCAGCATTACGGGCTGCGATAAAAAGGGCACCGGGGAGACGATCTGGCTGACAGACTCGCCGCGCAGCGCCTCGGCGGACTGTGACAGTCCCAGCAGCTTGCGGGCAGCCTGATTAATCACTTCGATCCGCAGTTGTTCATTGATAACAATGACGCCTTCATAGATCGATTCCATCATGGCTTTTTGCTGGCGGACCATCAGGCCGATCTCGCGCGGTTCCAGCGAGAAAATCTGTTTTTTAATATTACAGGTAAAAAACCAGGAGAAAATAAACAGGGCAATAAGCACCAGCGCCGCCACGATCAACAGGTTGATCATGTTGCTAAAGGTGATGGCATCCAGATAGCGGGCGAGGTAGCCAACAGAAACAATACCGACGACCTGGCCGCGATCGTTGAGGATAGGCGCCTTACTTCGCAGTGACATTCCCAGGCCGCCTGTCCGAATGGTGGTGATACTTTTCCCTGCCAGCACCGCTGCGTTATCGCCGCCCACCAGCGGTTTGCCAATTCGGTCCGCCGTCACCGAGTGAAAAAGATGCAGGGCCTGGTTATCGCCAATCACAATAAAACTGGCATCGCTTTTCCGGGCTATAGCCTTCATCAGCACATTGATGGTCGTGATATCACGATCCGCCACCGCTTTTTTCAGTTCCGGAATCAGCGCGATCTCGTCTGCCTGAACCTTCGCGCGCATGCTCATCGCCTGATAAAGCTGCCGGGTGATGCTGACGTAATAATAGCTTCCCAGTAACACGAACAGGACAGACGAAAAAACCACGAGCGAAAGAAACAGCTTCGTTTGAAATGACAACTTCATGACTGTCACACGTATTTTGGAATAATAACTTCAATGTATCATCTTTTTAACAATAGGAACTACATCGGTTTAATTATTTGATAAATAGTGATTTTTATCGATTTTTTAGGCTAAAAAAGCCCCTTGAAAGGCTGAATAACGGCAGCGGGGAATAAAAACCATAAACACCACGGCGATTATCACGATGCGGATCACGCTCTGGAAATAACACCATTAAAACTTTATGCCAGATACCTTCTTCTTCACGTAATTCCGCCTTTTTTCCCGGCATCCTGAAAAAAAACGATGACGCAAAGAGGATAATAATGAGCTCACCTGATAATTCTTTTCTGTCTGACACGCTGACCCGTTCACCGCGCAGGAAAACCCTGAAAGAGCAGTGGTGGCATATTATGGATAACTGGAAAGTCGGGATTATTCCTCTGCCGCTGTTTGTGCTGGCCGGTGCGCTCATTGCGGTAGACTGCCTGAGTGGAACGCTAAAAAGCGATATCGTGGTCATGGTCGCCACGCTGGCCTTTTTTGGCTTTGCCTGCGGAGAGTTTGGCAAACGCCTGCCCGTGGTGGGGCGTTTAGGGGCAGCGGCTATCTGCGCCACCTTTATTCCTTCTGCGCTGGTGTACTACGGTTTGCTTCCCGACATCGTGGTAACGTCCACGACGCAATTCTACAAATCGACCAATATTCTCTATCTTTACATTTGCTGCATCATTGTTGGCAGCATCATGAGCATGAACCGCACGGTGCTGATCCAGGGCTTTCTGCGCATCTTTTTCCCCATGCTCTGTGGTGAAATCGTGGGGATGATTGTCGGCATGGGCGTGGGTTTAGCGCTGGGGCTGGAACCCTTCCAGATTTTCTTTTTCATCATTCTGCCCATTATGGCGGGAGGCGTCGGTGAAGGTGCCATTCCGCTCTCCATCGGCTATGCGGCATTGCTCCATATGGATCAGGGCGTGGCGCTGGGCCGCATCCTGCCCATGGTTATGCTGGGTGGCGTGACCGCCATTATTATCTCCGGCTGTCTGAACCAACTGGGTAAACGTTATCCGCACCTCACCGGGGAAGGCCAGCTGATGCCAAACGTGACCAATGTTGAACCCGAGCCGCTGCAGTCCGTTTTCTCCGGTAAAGTTGACGTGACGGCGATTGCGTCCGGGGCGCTGCTGGCGGTGCTGCTCTATATGGTAGGGATGTTAGGGCAGAAGCTGACAGGACTGCCTGCGCCGGTAGGGATGCTGTTCCTGGCCGTGCTGGTAAAACTGGTGAATGGGGTTTCTCCGCGTATTCTGGCCGGTTCTCAGGTGGTCTATCGCTTCTTCCGCACGGCGGTAACCTATCCGGTTCTGTTTGCCGTCGGTGTCGCCATCACGCCCTGGCATATTCTGGTTACCGCGTTTACGCTCACCAACCTGCTGGTGATTATCAGCACGGTCAGTGCGCTGGTCGCAACGGGCTTCTTTGTCGGGAAAAAGATTGGCATGCATCCCATCGATGTTGCCATTGTTTCCTGCTGCCAGAGTGGGCAGGGCGGTACGGGCGATGTGGCGATTCTTACCGCCGGTAACCGCATGGGCCTGATGCCGTTTGCGCAGATCGCCACGCGCATCGGCGGGGCCATTAACGTTTCGCTTTCGTTGTTATTACTGAGCCATTTTCTCAAGTAAACCTGTTACGCCGACTGAAGCGCTCGCAAAGCAGCATGGCTCCCGAACGGTGCAGGCGTGAGATAGCCTGAATCCCTTGCCGGGAGTAGGGCTGAGAAAGCGGGAGAGGCTGAGAGAGACGAAAGCAGGCGTTCAGAAAAGCGACGTGCCAGCGCAGGGCTGGCACGTCGTGTTGGCCAGGCGACCTGAGGCAAAGCAGCAGGTCGCTCAGCAGCAAGTAGATTATGCGGGTTTCAGCAGTGCTTCTGCATGGCTGACGATGTTTTCCACCGTAAAGCCAAATTCAGCAAACAGCTTCTCGGCCGGCGCCGACTCGCCGAAGGTCGTCATGCCCACAATGGCACCGTCCAGGCCAACATATTTATACCAGTAGTCGGCGATGCCTGCTTCTACCGCCACGCGCGCTTTAACCGCAGAAGGCAGCACCGACTCACGGTAAGCGGCATCCTGTGCGTCAAACAGGTCAGTGGAGGGCAGTGAAACCACGCGCACCTTGTGACCGCCAGTTGTCAGCTTCGTCGCGGCACCCAGGGTTATTTCTACCTCGGAGCCGGTCGCAATCAGGATGATGTCTGGCGTGCCGTCGCACTCCTTCAGCACATAACCGCCGCGCTTGATGTTAGCCACCTGCTCTGCGGTACGCTCAGGCTGAGCCAGGTTCTGACGCGACAGGATCAGCGCTGTCGGGCCATGGTGGCGCTCAATCGCTGCCTGCCAGGCGATTGCCGTCTCCACCTGGTCACAGGGGCGCCATACGCTCATGTTTGGCGTCACGCGCAGGCTGGCAATTTGCTCAACCGGCTGGTGGGTTGGGCCGTCCTCGCCCAGGCCAATGGAGTCATGGGTATACACCATGATCTGCCGGGCCTTCATGAGTGCCGCCATGCGCGCCGCGTTACGGGCGTACTCAACGAACATCAGGAAGGTGGCGGTATAGGGCACAAAGCCGCCGTGGTGGGCAATGCCGTTACCGATCGCCGTCATGCCAAATTCACGCACGCCGTAATGGATGTAGTTTCCGGCCGGATCGTCTTTGATGGATTTTGAGCCAGACCAGATGGTGAGGTTGCTCGGTGCCAGGTCGGCAGAACCGCCCAGAAACTCTGGCAGCAGTTTGCCATAGGCTTCCAGGGCATTCTGCGAGGCCTTGCGGCTGGCAATTTTTTGCGGATTGGCCTGCAGCTCGGCAATAAACTTCGCGGTTTCCGCTTCCCAGTTTGCCGGCATGCCGCCGTTCATGCGGCGCTCGTACTCGGCCGCCAGCTCTGGATAAGCCTGCTTATAGGCCGCCAGTTTGTTGTTCCAGGCTTTTTCGCGCTCAGCGCCGGCCTGTTTGGCATCCCACTGCTGGTAAATCTCTTTGGGGATCTCAAACGCCGGATAGTTCCAGCCCAGTTGCTTACGGGTCAGCGCCACTTCTTCTTCGCCTAACGCCGCGCCGTGGGCTTCTTCTTTACCGGCTTTATTCGGTGAGCCGAAGCCAATGACCGTACGGCAGATGATCAGTGACGGCTTGTCGGTGACGCTCTGCGCTTCCTGAATCGCGGCTTTAACCGCATCGGCGTCATGACCGTCGATTTCACCCACAACGTGCCAGTTATAGGCTTCAAAGCGTTTGTGCGTATCGTCGGTAAACCAGCCTTCGGTTTCACCATCAATAGAAATACCGTTGTGATCGTAGAAGCCAATCAGTTTGCCCAGTCCGAGCGTACCGGCCAGCGAGCAGACTTCATGAGAAATGCCTTCCATCAGACAACCGTCGCCCATGAAAACATAGGTGAAGTGATCGACGATATCGTGATCGGGACGGTTAAACTGGGCCGCCAGCGTGCGCTCAGCAATCGCCAGACCAACGGCATTCGCCAGGCCCTGGCCCAGCGGACCTGTGGTCGTTTCCACGCCTGGCGTATAGCCAATTTCCGGGTGGCCCGGCGTTTTAGAGTGGAGCTGGCGGAAGTTTTTCAGTTCTTCAATCGGCAGATCGTATCCGGTCAGGTGCAACAGACTGTACAGCAGCATGGAGCCGTGGCCATTTGAAAGGATAAAGCGGTCACGATCCAGCCAGGCGGGGTTGGTTGGGTTGTGCTGGAGGAAATCGCGCCACAGGACTTCGGCGATATCAGCCATGCCCATTGGCGCACCAGGATGACCTGATTTTGCTTTTTGTACCGCATCCATACTTAATGCGCGAATCGCATTAGCCAACTCTCTGCGTGAGGACATAAAGGGTCTCCCTTGTTAAGCATCAGGGCGGGAGTGCTCCCGCCCGGTAAAAGAGGGGGAAAACTACAGGCGCGCTGCCAGCACATCTTCCAGTTTTTGCTGGTCAACGGCGAACTGACGAATACCGTCTGCCAGTTTCTCTACCGCCATCGGGTCCTGATTATGTTCCCAACGGAATTCGGCTTCGGACAGCGGGGAAGGCTGGTGGAAACATTCGGTTGAGGGTTCGAGCTTGCGCTCTACGGGCTCCTCACTGTTTTGCAACTCTTCCAGCAGGTTAGGCGAAAGCGTCAGGCGGTCACAACCGGCCAGGGCAAGCACCTGCTCAACTTTACGGAAGCTGGCGCCCATGATGATGGTGTCATAGCGGTGCTTCTTGTAGTAATCGTAAATGCGGCGTACGGATTTCACGCCGGGATCTTCATCCACGTGATACGGGTCCATCGGTTTGCGGGTGTTGTACCAGTCGTAAATACGGCCCACAAAAGGTGAAATCAGGTAAACACCGGCTTCGGCACAGGCACGGGCCTGCGCGAAGGAGAACAGCAAGGTCAGGTTGCACTGGATACCATTTTTTTCCAGTTCTTCAGCCGCCTTAATGCCTTCCCAGGTGGAAGCCAGTTTGATCAGGATGCGTGAGCGGTCAATGCCGTGTTCTTCATACATGCGAACCAGCTTTTCCGCTTTCGTGACGCACATGCCACGATCGAAGGAGAGGCGCGCATCCACTTCGGTCGAAACACGGCCCGGTATGCTTTTCAGGATTTCCATACCGAGATTGATTGCCACTTTGTCGCTGGCGTTGATGATCTGCGTCTCTTTGCTGCCGCCCTGCTTTTTCGCATAGTCGATGGCGTCATCAATCAGGTGTTTGTAAGGCTGGAGAGCAGATGCTTTCAGAATAAGCGAGGGGTTGGTGGTCGCATCTTGTGGGTGATAATTTCGAATCGATTCGATATCGCCACTGTCAGCCACCACGGTAGTGAACTGTTTAAGGGCTTCAAGCTGGTTCATTTCTACACTCCTTGAAAAAAACGTTGTAACGAAAGGGAACACCTCTGGCCTCGTGCCCTAATCAGTGCAGACATTACCGGTCGCAGTAACGCCGACTCACCACCTTGCAACAGACTGGGTGCAGTGAAAATGCGTTTTCTCTGAATGTTGTGCGATGAGGGTAGCGCGCAATCATCCGAGATGACATTTCAGCGGATAACGACTGCCCGGTTATTAAGAATAGCAGCCATGACAAATGACGCAGACCAGACTGTAACAATCTGTGCCTTAAGAAATGAGGTTCTTTGAAGCGCCTCACCGCTTTGCGGTTGTCTGCTTTCTATACTGGGCGTTCACTTACCTGGCGAAGAAGGATGTCAAATGGATGACCAACTGAAGCAAAGTGCGCTCGATTTTCACCAGTATCCCACTCCCGGCAAGATTCAGGTCTCGCCCACTAAACCGCTGGCCACTCAGCGCGATCTGGCCCTGGCCTATTCACCCGGCGTCGCCGCACCCTGCTTAGAAATTGCCGCCGATCCCCTGGCCGCCCATAAATACACCGCACGCGGTAATCTGGTGGCGGTTATTTCTAACGGCACGGCGGTGCTGGGCTTGGGCAACATTGGTGCGCTGGCCGGTAAGCCGGTGATGGAAGGCAAGGGCGTTTTATTTAAGAAGTTTGCCGGTATTGACGTCTTTGATATTGAGGTCGATGAGCACGATCCCGATAAGCTGATCGAGATCGTCGCGGCGCTGGAACCCACCTTCGGCGGTATCAACCTGGAAGATATCAAAGCGCCAGAGTGTTTCTACATTGAGCAGCAGCTACGGCAACGCATGAAAATCCCGGTGTTCCACGACGATCAGCACGGCACGGCGATTATCTGCACGGCGGCGGTGTTAAACGGGTTGCGTATTATCAAGAAGGCGATTTCCGACGTGCGGCTGGTGGTCTCCGGCGCGGGCGCCTCGGCGATTGCCTGCATGAATCTGCTGGTCGCGTTGGGTTTGCAGAAGCACAATATTCAGGTGTGCGATTCAAAAGGGCTGATCTATCGTGGGCGCGAGCCCAATATGGCGGAGACCAAGGCCGACTATGCGGTTGAGGATCAGGGAAAACGTACGCTGGCCGAGGTTATTGAGGGCGCCGACATTTTCCTGGGCTGCTCTGGCCCGGACGTCCTGACGCCTGACATGGTCAAAACCATGGGCAGCGATCCGCTAATTCTGGCGCTGGCGAATCCGCAGCCAGAAATTCTGCCGCCGCTCGCTAAGGCCGTGCGGCCCGACGCCATTATCTGCACCGGCCGTTCTGACTATCCTAATCAGGTGAATAACGTCCTGTGCTTTCCGTTTATCTTTCGGGGAGCGCTGGATGTTGGCGCAACGGCCATCAATGAAGAGATGAAGCTGGCGGCGGTGCACGCGATAGCCGAGCTGGCGCAGGCGGAGCAGAGCGATGTGGTGGCTTCGGCCTATAGCGATCAGGACCTGAGTTTTGGCCCGGAATATCTGATCCCCAAACCCTTCGATCCCCGGTTAATTGTGCAGATCGCCCCGGCGGTGGCGAAAGCGGCGATGGATTCCGGTGTGGCGACCCGGCCCATTAGCGACTTCGACGCCTATCGCGAGAAGCTCACGGAATTCGTCTATAAAACCAATCTGTTTATGAAACCGATTTTCTCTCAGGCGCGCAAAGCGCCGAAGCGCGTGGTGCTGGCAGAGGGGGAAGAGGTTCGGGTGCTGCATGCGACGCAGGAATTAGTGTCGTTGGGGCTGGCAAAACCTGTTTTGATAGGCCGCCCGAACGTTATCGCGATGCGCCTTGAAAAGCAGGGGCTGAAGATCGAAGCCGGAAAGGATTTCGAAATCGTCAACAACGAATCCGATCCCCGTTTTAAAGCATACTGGAACGAGTATTACCAGATGATGAAGCGGCGCGGCGTAACGCCCGAGCAGGCACAGCGCGCGGTGATCGGTAATCCGACGCTCATTGGGGCCATCATGGTCTATCGCGGTGAAGCGGATGCGCTCATCTGCGGCACCATCGGGGATTACAACGAGCACTACGAGATTGTGGAGAAAGTGCTGGGCCTGCGTTCCGATGTGAAAGTGGCAGGGGCCATGAATGCCTTGCTGCTGCCGCACGGCAACACCTTTATTGCGGATACCTACGTAAATGAAGATCCCACACCCGAGCAGTTAGCGGACATTACGTTAATGGCGGCCGAAACCGTGCGGCGATTTGGTATTGAACCGCGGGTTGCCCTGCTGTCGCACTCCAGCTTTGGCACCTCAAATTCTCCTGGCGCTCGAAAAATGCGTGACGTACTGGCGCTGGTGCAGCAGCGCGCACCTGAGCTGGAAATTGACGGCGAGATGCACGGCGATGCGGCACTGGTAGAGAGCATTCGTCGGGAGATCATGCCCGACAGCCCGCTGAAAGGCAGCGCCAACCTGTTGATTATGCCCAACGTGGAGGCGGCACGAATCAGCTACAACCTGCTGCGCGTCTCGCACGCTGACGGCGTGACGGTGGGGCCGGTGCTGATGGGGATGACCAAACCGGTGCACGTACTCACCCGTATCGCCTCCGTGCGGCGCATCGTTAATATGGTGGCGCTGGCGGTGGTAGAAGCACAAACCCAGCCGCTGTAACACAACGGGGCCGGATGCAGCCCCAATTTTCACCTTCGCGCATGAAAGCGCTGTTAACTTTGTCTTCCTGCCCGTTACGCGGGGCAGGAAGACGGACGTCACTCGGGCAGGTTAAGCCAGTTCTTCACCGGCAGAAAATCGCGGTAGAGCGCGGCCTCTGGCGAATCCGGCTCAGGATGATAATCATATTCCCAGCGTACCAGAGGCGGCAGAGACATCAGTATCGATTCCGTTCTGCCTCCGGTTTGCAGGCCAAACAGCGTGCCGCGATCCCACACCAGATTAAATTCCACGTAGCGACCACGACGATAGAGCTGAAACTGACGTTCACGCTCGCCAAACGGCAACGACTTGCGGCGTGCCACGATAGGCTGATAGGCGTCCAGGAATCCCCGGCCCACCGCCTGAATCAGCGCGAAGCTTTTTTCAAAGCCAGGCAGATGAACATCATCGAAGAATAGCCCACCAATCCCGCGCTGCTCGTCACGGTGTTTTAGGTAGAAATAGTCGTCGCACCACTTTTTAAAGCGCGGGTACACGTCCTCGCCAAAAGGCTGGCAGAGATCAAAAGCCGTCTGATGCCAGTGCAGCGCATCCTCTTCGAAACCGTAAAACGGTGTCATATCGAAGCCGCCACCAAACCACCAGATAGGCTCGGCACCCGGTTTTTCGGCAATAAAGAAACGGACGTTGGCATGGCTGGTCGGCACATAGGGATTGTGCGGATGAATCACCAGCGACACGCCCATGGCTTCAAAACTGCACCCGGCCAGTTCAGGCCGATGCGCGGTAGCGGACGCGGGCATCTGATCGCCATGAACGTGCGAAAAGTTGACGCCGGCCTGTTCAAAGACGGCGCCATCACGCAGCACGCGGCTTCGTCCGCCGCCGCCGCCGGGGCGCTGCCAGCTGTCTTCAATAAAATGGGCACCGCCGTCTTCGGCGGTCAGCTTGCGACAAATCTCATCCTGCAAATCCAACAGGAACGTTTTTACACGGGAGATATCTGGCATGTGATGAGCTTCTCTTGGTAAAAATTGGACGTGATTATAGCTGATTCATTATGACATTCGGCGATCGTACTCATCAAAGTAGTTGATTATTCCCGTGGCGATAGCCGACGCGATTTTTTGACGAAACGCGCTGGTGCCCAATAGCTGCTCTTCCCGTGGGTTGGTGATAAACGAGGTTTCCACCAGTACCGAGGGAATCGACGGGGATTTTAATACGGCAAAAGCGGCCTGTTCGGTGTGCTGACTGTGAAGGTGGTGCACCGGCCGGATCTGATCCAGCACATGTTTACCCAGCGTCAGGCTGTTCTTAATGGTATCCGTTTGCACCAGGTCAAAGAGGATCTGCTGCAGATAGTGATCCTGCGCTTCCACCTTTGCGCCACCGACCTTGTCGGCATCGTTCTCTCTGTTCGACAGATAGCGCGCCATGCTACTGCTGGCACCGCGGTTGGACAGGGCGAAGACTGAGGCGCCGTTGGCATCGGGGCTGGTGTAGCCATCGGCATGGATGGACATAAACAGATTCGCGCCATGCTGATGGGCAATTTCCACGCGCTGATAAAGCGGAATAAAGTGATCGCTGTCGCGCGTCAGCCGCACTTCAATGCGGGGATGGGACTGCAGCTCACGGCGCACGTTATTGGCAATTTCCAGGACGATATGTTTCTCTTCCGCGCCTTCTTCGCCCACCGCACCCGAATCAATCCCGCCGTGCCCCGGATCGATCATCACAATGCGTTTACCGTTACTGGCGGGTGGCTTGGGTGAGGAGTGACGGGAAGAGAGCGAAGCCTGCTGTTCTTTCGCCTGTACGGCGCGCGGGGACAAAACAGCCAGCGCCAGTCCTGACAGCAGAAGCTGGCGGCGGTGAATCAAACGTTTAAGCAAATGCATGTGCAGGTCCATAAGCAACAATCATGCAAAGTGTTATAGTGTAACGTTAGCGCCAAGGCGATCTTTCAAGCATTTCAGGTTATTACTTTGTATTTCAGCCCACTAACAGCCAAATCCCTTTTTTTTAACGTTGCCGCCAGTGGGGAGGGTTGCGCCCGACGAAGAAAGCGTGATAATCAGCAAATTGTGGTAAATAGCAGGAAAAGAAGATGGAAATCCGCACCTTCCGCCAGGAAGACTTTGAAGAAGTAATCACGCTCTGGGAACGCTGTGATTTGTTACGCCCGTGGAACGATCCGGAACTGGATATCGAACGTAAAATGCATCACGACGCCGATCTTTTTCTGGTGGCTGAAGTGGGCGGTGAAGTTGTCGGAACGGTCATGGGCGGCTACGACGGGCATCGCGGGGCGGCCTACTATCTGGCCGTGCATCCTGATTATCAGGGGCGTGGTTTTGCCAATGCCTTGATGAACCGGCTTGAAAAAAAACTCATTGCGCGCGGCTGCCCAAAAATCCATTTGATGGTACGTGAAGAAAACGATCAGGTCGTCGCCTTCTATGAAAAACTCGACTATGAAACGGTCGATGTGGTGTTGCTGGGTAAACGTTTAATCGAAGACCGTGAATATTAATTCCGTCTGGCCGCCTGAAGAGTACGACGATAAAGGTCAGCTGCGTCTGCCGTTTCTTTTTTGGCTGATTCTGCTGCTGCAGTCGCGTACCTGGCTGTTGCTGATCATGGCTGGCGCCTCACGCCAGCAGGGAAACGATCTTCTGGCGCTCTTTTATCCCGATCGCCAGGCCTTCTGGGTAGGGCTGGCGCTTGGCTTACCGGCGCTGGCGGGCCTGCTGCTGACCGGCTATCGTTCGCGTTTGCCCCGAGTGTGGCGCAGCTGGCGTCAGGTGTTGATGCTTTCCGTAGCAATTAACCTGATTTGGCAAGGCGCACAGCTGTATCTGGCGGACTTCCTCAGTTCACCGCTTCCCCTGTTACTGACGCTATTCGATCTGCTCGCGCTGCTCTGGTTATTCAGCAGCGTTCGGCTTCGCGCCTGCTTTTTACCCCAACCGCATGCTGAATAAACTTTTTGCCGCTTTGCGACTCCAATCAGTTCTGCCTTAATGTTCTTTTATTAACAGGAGTTTTCATGAAAGCTGTTCGTTACACGTTACTGACTGTGGCCATGCTGGTCAGTGGGTGTGCCAGTTCCTCCGGTACTGATGCTAACAGCAGCCAGCAGGTAAGCTGGTGGAATCCACTGAGCTATCACTGGTCTGCCGCGCTGCCGTGGAACTGGTTTGGTTCCTCGCTTACGGCCACAGAGCAGGGCGTGGGCGGCATCAATGGCTCAACGACCATGACCGAAGCCGCCATAAAAGAGGGGTTGAAAGGCAAGTACGATCTGCGTCAGGGCATGCGCGGCCATAACGGCCAGGTGGTGTCGTTCTGGCAGGCTATGGATGACGGCAAAGTGATGCTGGTGATTTATGGTCAGACGCAGGTCGATCGCATTGAGGTGCTGGACAGCCGTATCGCCAGCGCCGATGGCAGCAAAATCGGTGACGCGTTCAGCGCCAAATTCGACAAAGCCTTCAACAACTGCGTGCTGGCGAGCGGACTGGACACCCGTGACGTGGAGTGCCGCGCGCCCAACAGTCAGCATCTTCGCTATGTCTACAGCGGAACCTGGCACGGGCCAGAAGGGTTGATGCCGTCGGATGACACACTCAAGAGCTGGACGCTCAGCAAAATTGTCTGGCAGCGCTAAGTCTTTTTTCACACCGCTCAACCGCAGGGCATAACCGGCCCTGCGCGTCCAATTCTGTTTTTCGTCTTTCTTTTCCCGCCGCCTTATGCCTTTTTCGACTTTGAAATCAGCAAACGATATATAAAACCGTTACGGGTTTACGCTGAGTTATAAATAAACTGCTGTATCTGCAGATGAGATCTGCATCAAATTTCCTCAGGGTGAACCATGACCTTACCAGCGATGAAAAAAATCGTGAGCGGACTCGCACTGTCGCTGAGTCTGGCCGGTGCCGCAAACGCGACCGAGCTGTTGAACAGCTCTTACGATGTCGCACGTGAATTATTTGTCGCCCTGAATGCGCCTTTTGTCAGCCAGTGGGATGCCAGCCATCCTGACGACAAGCTGACCATTAAGATGTCCCATGCCGGGTCATCCAAACAGGCGCTGGCGATCCTGCAAGGCCTGCGTGCCGATGTGGTGACCTATAACCAGGTCACCGATGTGCAGGTGCTGCACGATAAAGGCAAACTGATCCCTGCCGACTGGCAAACCCGCCTGCCGAATAACAGTTCGCCGTTTTACTCCACCATGGCGTTCCTGGTGCGCAAGGGAAACCCAAAGCAGATTCACGACTGGTCCGATTTAACCCGTGACGATGTGAAGCTGATTTTTCCTAATCCCAAAACCTCGGGCAACGGACGTTATACCTATCTTGCTGCCTGGGGCGCCGCCAGCAACGCTGACGGGGGCGATCAGGCTAAAACCCGCGCTTTTATGACAAAATTTCTGAAAAATGTTGAAGTCTTCGATACCGGTGGCCGAGGTGCTACGACCACCTTTGCTGAACGCGGTCTGGGCGATGTGTTGATCAGTTTTGAGTCTGAAGTGAATAACATCCGCAACCAGTACGGCAAAGACGACTACGAAGTCGTGGTGCCTAAAACCGATATTCTCGCGGAGTTTCCTGTTGCCTGGGTAGATAAAAACGTCGAGCAGAATAAAACAGCCGATGCAGCGAAAGCCTATCTGACCTGGCTGTATTCTCCTGCGGCGCAGAAAATTATTACGGATTTCTATTACCGCGTGAACAATCCGCAGTTAATGGCGCAGCAAAAAGCCCGTTTTCCTGCCACGAACCTGTTTCGTGTTGAAGACATTTTTGGCGGCTGGGATAACGTGATGAAAACCCATTTCGCCAGCGGTGGCGAGCTAGACCAGTTATTAGCGGCGGGGCGGTGATCATGTTTGCAGCCAGCCAAAAACGCGTCCTGCCCGGTTTCGGTCTCAGCCTGGGCACCAGCCTGCTCTTTACCTGTCTGGTGCTGCTGCTGCCAATCAGCGCACTGATTATGCAGCTGTCGCAGATGACGTTGCAGCAATACTGGGACGTGGTCACCAATCCGCAGCTCATCGCAGCCTATAAGGTCACGCTGCTGTCGGCCGGTGTGGCCTCACTGTTTAATGCCGTATTCGGCATGTTAATGGCGTGGATCTTAACGCGTTACCGTTTTCCGGGCCGCACGCTGCTCGATGGTCTGATGGATCTGCCGTTTGCGCTGCCGACCGCGGTTGCTGGCCTGACGCTGGCCGGTCTGTTTTCCGTGAACGGCTGGTATGGACAGTGGTTCGCGCATTTTGATATCAAGATCTCCTATACCTGGATCGGTATCGCGCTCGCGATGGCCTTCACCAGTATTCCGTTTGTGGTGCGTACCGTGCAGCCGGTGCTGGAAGAGCTGGGGCCTGAATATGAGGAAGCGGCTCAAACGCTGGGCGCCACGCCCTGGCAGAGCTTCCGCCGGGTCGTTCTGCCTGAAGTGGCACCGGCCTTACTCGCGGGCACCGCGCTGTCGTTTACCCGCAGCCTGGGCGAGTTTGGTGCGGTAATCTTTATTGCCGGCAACATCGCCTGGAAAACCGAAGTGACCTCGCTGATGATCTTCGTGCGCCTGCAGGAGTTTGACTATCCGGCAGCCAGCGCCATTGCCTCGGTCATTCTGGCGGCATCGCTGCTGTTACTTTTCGCTATCAACACTTTACAAAGCCGCTTTGGTCGTCGTCTGGGAGGCCATTAATGGCAGAGATTTCGCAACTCAATCATGCCGACCGCCAGCCTGTTAACTGGGCCAAGTGGCTGCTTATTGGTATTGGTGCGCTGATATCCTTGCTGCTGCTGGTCGTGCCGATGGTGTCCATCTTCTGGGAGGCCCTGCATAAAGGACTGGGCATCACCTTAAGCAATCTGACCGACAGCGACATGCTCCATGCCATATGGCTCACGGTGCTGGTCGCATTGATTACCGTGCCGGTGAATTTAGTGTTCGGCACGCTGCTGGCCTGGCTGGTGACACGCTTTACCTTTCCGGGACGTCAGTTGCTTTTGACGCTGTTCGATATTCCCTTTGCGGTATCGCCTGTGGTCGCCGGTCTGATGTATCTCCTGTTCTGGGGCATTAACGGCCCGGCGGGCGGCTGGCTGGATGCCCATAATATTCAGGTGATGTTCTCCTGGCCTGGCATGGTGCTGGTCACCGTCTTCGTTACCTGTCCGTTTGTGGTGCGCGAACTGGTGCCGGTGATGCTGAGCCAGGGCAGTCATGAAGATGAAGCCGCGGTGCTGTTAGGTGCCTCGGGCTGGCAGATGTTCCGTCGCGTGACGCTGCCGAATATTCGCTGGGCCATGCTGTATGGCGTCGTGCTGACCAACGCCCGCGCGATTGGTGAGTTTGGCGCGGTTTCCGTGGTTTCGGGTTCTATTCGCGGTGAAACCTACACCTTACCGCTTCAGGTTGAATTACTGCATCAGGATTACAACACGGTGGGCGCCTTTACTGCCGCAGCCTTACTGACCGTGATGGCAATCGTGACGCTGTTTCTGAAAAGCATTGTGCAATGGCGTTTAGAGCAACAGCACAAACGCCTGCAACTGGAGGACAATCATGAGCATTGAGATTAACCAGATCAACAAATCCTTTGGTCGCACAGCGGTGCTGAACGATATCTCACTGGATATTCCTTCTGGCCAGATGGTGGCCTTACTGGGGCCGTCCGGTTCCGGTAAAACCACGCTGCTGCGCATCATTGCTGGACTGGAACATCAGAACAGCGGTCAGATTCGTTTTCACGACCACGATGTCAGCCGCCTGCACGCCCGCGATCGCCAGGTCGGATTTGTCTTCCAGCACTATGCGCTGTTCCGTCATATGACGGTCTTCGACAATATTGCCTTTGGCCTGACCGTGCTGCCGCGCCGTGAGCGTCCGTCCAGTGCGGAAATTAAAAAACGCGTCACGCGCCTGCTGGAGATGGTGCAGCTTTCCCATCTGGCGAACCGTTTCCCGGCCCAGCTTTCGGGGGGGCAGAAGCAGCGCGTCGCGCTGGCAAGAGCCCTGGCCGTGGAACCGCAAATCCTGTTGCTGGATGAGCCCTTTGGTGCGCTGGACGCTCAGGTGCGTAAAGAGCTGCGCCGTTGGTTACGTCAGCTGCACGAAGAATTGAAGTTCACCAGCGTGTTCGTCACCCACGATCAGGAAGAGGCGATGGAAGTGGCCGATCGCGTGGTGGTGATGAGCCAGGGCAGCATCGAACAGGTGGGGACGCCGGATGAAGTCTGGCGCGATCCCGCCACGCGCTTCGTGCTGGAATTCCTGGGTGAGGTTAACCGCTTCGACGGTGAAGTGCATGGTTCTCAGTTCCATGTCGGGGCGCACCACTGGCCGTTAGGCTATACCTCTGCACATCAGGGCGCGGTCGATCTGTTCCTGCGCCCGTGGGAAATCGACGTTTCGCGCAGAAGTAGCCTGGAAACGCCGCTGCCCGTTCAGGTCTTAGAAGTCAGTCCTCGTGGTCACTTCTGGCAGCTGGTGGTGCAGCCAACGGGATGGCAGAGCGAGCCCTTCTCGCTGGTCTTTGACGGTGAACAGACCGCGCCGTTGCGCGGCGAGCGCCTGTTCGTGGGGCTGCAGCAGGCCCGACTGTACCAGGGCGCGACACCGTTACGGGCGGTTGCCTTTGCACACAGCGCCTGATATTTTCTTTTTTCACGCAGGGCGGGACAGTGTCCCGCCTTTTTAATGACCTGAATACCGCGATAACCCGGGCTGTGGCCTGGATCAGGGCGGAGAGGGTTTTGCCAGGAAATGCATCGTGACCACTCTGGAAGACACCATCGGCAATACGCCGCTCATCAGATTACAGCGCCTGGCGCCTGACAACGGCAGTGAAGTCTGGCTTAAGCTGGAAGGCAATAACCCTGCCGGTTCAGTGAAAGATCGGGCCGCCTGGTCGATGATCCACCAGGCCGAGTTGCGCGGCGACATTACGCCGGGCGACCAGTTGATCGAAGCCACCAGTGGCAATACCGGCATTGCGCTGGCGATGATTGCCGCGATGAAGGGGTATCGGCTGCGGCTGCTGATGCCCGACAACATGAGTCAGGAGCGGCAGGATGCGATGCGCGCCTACGGCGCAGAGCTGGTGCTGATTAGCCGCGAGCAGGGGATGGAAGGCGCACGCGATCGGGCTCAGGAGATGGCGGCACGGGGCGAAGGAAGGGTACTGGACCAGTTCAATAACCCGGATAACCCGCTCGGCCATTACCAAACCACCGGGCCTGAGCTGTGGCAGCAGTCGAAACAGCGAATGACCCACTTTGTTTCCAGCATGGGTACCACGGGAACCATTACTGGCGTAGGCCGGTTTTTAAAGGATCACCAGACCGGCGTTAAAGTGATTGGCCTGCAGCCTACCGAAGGCAGCAGCATTCCCGGCATCCGCCGCTGGCCCCAGGCTTACATGCCGGGCATTTATCGCCCTGAGTTGGTGGATGACATCATTGATATGGGACAGCAGGAAGCCGAAGAAACCATGCGCGCGTTAGCGCGACGTGAAGGCATCTTCTGCGGCGTCAGTTCCGGCGGTTCGGTTGCTGGCGCACTGCGCATCGCCCGGGCGAATCCGGGGAGTGTGGTGGTGGCTATCGTCTGCGACCGGGGCGATCGCTATCTCTCAACCGGAATTTATCAGTAGCGTCCTCCTCAATACCGATGCGTTAAAAAAGGCGTGTGTTGCCCACCAGGGCGCATAAGCCTTTTTTATTTACCGGTGTTGGCACTATGCTTAGTCGCATCTGTAAGGATCGCGTAAAACCGGCTGCGCATTACGTTGGCTCGGTTCAAAATAGCGCCAGTTACGCATGAGAGATAACAATGAAAATCTTGCTGGTAGATGACGACGTAGAGTTAGGCACCATGTTAAGCCAATACCTGATAACAGAAGGTTTTGACGCTCAGCTGGTGTTAACCGGCAGTGCCGGGGTTCAGGGAGCGCTGTCGGGGGAGTTTAGCGCCATGATACTGGATATTATGTTGCCCGATATGAGCGGCACCGACGTGCTGCGCCAGGTACGTCAGCAAAGCCGCCTGCCGGTAATTATGCTGACCGCCAAAGGCGATAATATTGATCGGGTCATCGGGCTGGAAATGGGCGCGGATGACTATATGCCCAAACCCTGTTATCCCCGTGAACTGGTTGCGCGTTTGCGCGCGGTCCTGCGCCGGGTTGAGGAGCTTGCACCGCAGCAGGACAAAAAAGAGATACTGCAGTGGGGCGAGCTCACCCTTAACTCTGCCAGGCGGATTACGGAGTGGAAGGGCAAAACGTTTGACCTGACCGCCTCAGAATTTAACCTGCTCGATTTGCTGCTGCGTTCACCCGATCGGGTAGTGACGAAAGACGAACTGTCAGAAAAAGGTCTGGGCCGACCGCGCGAAGCTTACGATCGCAGCGTGGATGTTCACATCAGTAATATTCGTCAGAAGCTCAGTGCGCTCACGGCGGAGAGCATTACGATTGAAACCGTTCGCAGCATTGGCTATCGCATTCGATGAGTCACAGCTATCGCGGACGCATGTTCTGGAAAATCCTGCTGGGCTTTTGGCTGGTATTTTTCATCATCAGCCAGCTTATCTGGCTGGGGTTTTCACTTTCCGGAACCCGCCACCATCCGCCTGAACTTCAGGTAACACAGCGTCTGGCGGATGTGTTAATGGCATCAGCCACGTCCGTGCTGGAACGTGAAGGGCCAGCCGCACTCAAGGTGATGACAGCAGAGTGGACGCCTCAGGAACGCCAGTTCCTCAGCATAAGTCCTGTTGATGACCTTCAGCCCGCCGTCAGCGCGCCGCCGCCTGTTTCCGATACCACTGATAAATCGTTTTTCCCCAATCGGTTGGTGCGTCAGGTAAAGGGTGCAGACGGCAACGATTATGAACTGATGTACGACCTCAGAGGAATGCGTGAGCTGAGTCGGGAAGGGCGACCACACAACTTTCTGAACATACCTGAACCCATGTTTATTTTTGCTGGCTCGGTAGGGCTGCTGTTCAGTTTGCTATTGGCCTGGAACCTGACCCGGCCAATGCGACAGCTACGCGAAGGGTTTTCGCGCGTGGCTAATGGGGATTTACGCGTCCGGCTTTATCCGGCACTGCGTAAACGCCACGATGAGCTGTCGAGCGTGGCTCAGGCATTCGATGCCATGGTAGAGCGGCTGGATACGCTGGTGAAGGCGCGTGAGGCGCTGCTTCATGATATCTCTCACGAACTGCGCTCACCGCTTGCTCGCCTGCAGTTGGCCACCGGGCTGGCACGTCAAAGGCCAGAGAATGTCAGTACCTCACTGGATCGCATTGACGAAGAAGCGCAACGACTTGATAAGATGATCGGCGAGCTGTTGACTCTGGCGCGTGCAGAACACGAAAGCATGCCGGGAGAACACTATTTTGACCTTGCGGGATTGCTGGAGGCGGTGGTGACAGACTTACGTTATGAAGCGCAGATCCCCGGTGTGGATGTCGTGTATGACGTTGATGAGCGCGCCGATCATACGGTGCGTGGTAATGCGGAACTGTGCCGCCGTGGCATTGAAAACGTATTACGTAATGCCCTGCGCTTCTCGCTGCCGGGACAACGTATTCATGTGAGCCTGAAGGTGGAATCGCAGTGGCTGGCTATTCACGTACGTGACCAGGGGCCGGGTGTGGAAGAAACCAAACTTTCCAGTATCTTTGACCCGTTTGTACGCGTGAATTCTCCGCTGATGGGTAAAGGTTACGGGCTGGGGTTGGCTATCGTACGTAAAGTGGTGTTGGCGCATCATGGGGAAGTGCACGCCGTTAACCGACCGGAAGGCGGGCTGGAGCTCACGCTGCGTTTGCCGCGCTGGCAGCCGGATTAACGCGGAAAACGAACATAAAAAAACGGCACCCTCAGGTGCCGTTTTTCGTTTACTTCCTGATGCGAATCACAGGGGTTTCACCCACAATGACCTGACCAGAAAGCTTCGTCAGATCTTTGATTTCATCCATGTTGGAGATGACAACAGGCGTCAAGGTTGATTTCGCTTTCTCTTCCAGCAGCGCCAGATCGAACTCAATAACCACGTCGCCTTTTTTAACCTTCTGACCTTCTTCAGCGATACGTTTGAAGCCTTCGCCTTTCAGTTCAACGGTATCAATACCAAAGTGAACAAAAAGCTCAATGCCGTTATCTGATTCGATTGAAAAGGCGTGGTTGGTTTCGAAAATCTTGCCGATAGTTCCGTCAACCGGAGCAACCATTTTGTTGCCGCTTGGTTTGATCGCAATACCGTCACCCACGATTTTTTCTGCAAACACCACATCTGGTACGTCTTCAATGTTCACGATTTCGCCTGACAGAGGCGCTACGATATCAATTGTCCCAGCGCTATCTGTTTTTTCGCCAAAAAGTTTAGAAAACAAACCCATGATCTTCTCCTAAGCAGTAATTTGGGGCCAGCATCTCGTGGATCAGCAGAGCGTTTTTTCTTTAATGAACTTGTTAACCAGGTTCATTAAGTCTTCCGCCGTAGGTTGAGCCAGTGCCTGCTCTGCCAACGCCTTCGCATCTTCGAAATGTGTATTACGAATAATTTTCTTGATGCCAGGGATAGAAATGGCACTCATGCTGAATTCGTCCAGCCCCATTCCCAGTAACAGTAGTGTAGCACGTTCGTCACCTGCCAGCTCACCACACATGCCAGTCCATTTACCTTCAGCATGAGACGCATCAATAACTTGCTTGATGAGGTTCAGCACTGATGGTGTCATTGGGTTATACAGGTGCGAAATCAAATCATTACCACGATCTACTGCGAGAGTATACTGCGTCAAATCGTTTGTCCCAATGCTAAAGAAGTCGACTTCTTTAGCCAGGTGGCGGGCAATCACGGCTGAGGCAGGCGTTTCGACCATAATGCCGACTTCGATTGACTCATCAAACGCTTTGCCTTCTTCGCGTAACTGCGCTTTAAGCATGTCCAGCTCGGCTTTCAGACTGCGGACTTCTTCGACCGAAATAATCATCGGGAACATGATACGCAGCTTGCCGAACGAGGAGGCACGCAGAATGGCGCGCAGCTGAGCATGCAGGATCTCTTTACGATCCATCGCGATACGAATAGCACGCCAGCCGAGGAAGGGGTTCTCTTCTTTTGGCAGATTCATGTAAGGCAGGTCTTTATCACCGCCAATGTCCATGGTGCGCACGATAACGGCCTGCGAGCCCATCGCTTCAGCAACGGCTTTGTACGCCTGGAACTGCTCTTCTTCGGTCGGCAGCGAATCGCGATCCATAAACAGGAACTCGGTGCGATACAAACCGACACCTTCAGCGCCGTTACGCTCTGCGCCGGCGATATCACGCACGGTGCCGATGTTGGCGCAGACTTCAACCTGATGACCATCCAGAGTTACCGCGGGCAGATCTTTCAGCTTGGCCAGTTCATGTTTTTCGGACAGGTACTGGTTCTGAACCGCTTTCAGCTCTTCCTGAACGGCGTCAGACGGATTGACGTGAATCGCATTGTTTACGCCATCCAGAATGATGAAGTCACCGTTCTTAATGGAGGTGGTCACGTTACCGGTGCCGACGATCGCAGGGATTTCTAACGAACGCGCCATGATAGACGTGTGCGACGTCCGACCGCCCAGGTCGGTAATAAAGCCCAGCACCTTTTTCAGGTTTAGCTGTGCGGTCTCTGACGGCGTTAAATCTTTCGCCACCAGAATAGATTCGTCCTGGATTGCGCTCAGATCGACAATGTGCAGACCTAAAATATTTTGCAGCAGGCGTTTACCGATGTCGCGCACGTCCGCCGCACGCTCTTTCAGGTATTCATCATCCAGCTCTTCCAGCGCTTTAGCCTGAGCGTCAATCACGGAATTCACCGCGGCATCGGCAGTTGCGTGATCTTTTTTGATCAGGTCGGTGATTTCCTGCTCCAGCTCTTCATCTTCCAGCAACATGATGTGGCCTTCGAAGATCGCTGCTTTTTCTTCACCCAGGGATTCGCTGGCTTTGATGCGAATGGCTTCCAGCTGTTCAGCCGCTTTGCCGCGGCCCTGAAGAAAGCGCTGGATCTCCTGCTCAACCTGATCATCTGAAATCTTTTTACGGTTGATGACGATCTCGTCTTCTTTCAGCAGCAGAGCTTTGCCGAAAGCGATACCTGGTGATGCTAAAATGCCTGAAATCATAACCCTACCTTTTAATCACGATGGCTGACTGGACTCGTTGCATTGCCATAGTCGTGGGACACGTACTCTACGAAAGCAATAACGCGGACAGTTTGTCCGCGATCAAGATGTTGCACGCAATGGCGCAGAAGAGTCGTTTTAAAGCGGTGCAGAAAGGAGATTACTCCAGTTCCGCCATCAGCTTAACTAAATGCTCTACGGCTTTTTGCTCATCTTCACCTTCCGCAGAAAGGGTCACAACGGTGCCCTGGGTCAGACCCAGCGTCTGCAGCTTAAACAGGCTTTTAGCGCTGGCAGATTTACCATTGGAGGTGACAGTGATTTCTGACTGGAAGGCTTTAGCTTCTTTGACAAATTGCGCAGCAGGGCGAGTATGCAGTCCGTTTGGTGCGGTAATGGTAACTTCTTGCTGGAACATTCTATTTCCCCAACTTTTTCAGGATTAGTGTTATGGATCTAAAGTCTAGCCTGGAGCCCTAACTTTAGCCTGTGAAGGTGCGCGGGTATACATCTTACTGTCTAACAATGCGCTTGAATGAGTCTTTCATTCCCGCTGAGTGTCAAAAAGCGATTTGAGCACGTCACCCGTTAATTATGCCGTGATTTGCCCTTTCACTAAATCTGAATCTTGACTCAGCTTGATCCACTTCAAAGGAGGATTAATTTCAGGCTTCGAAATAATTGGCAGTCTAAATACCAGAGCCACGTGAGTG
Source organism: Pantoea sp. Ae19-2 (assembly GCF_059801205.1). Classification (NCBI taxonomy): domain Bacteria; kingdom Pseudomonadati; phylum Pseudomonadota; class Gammaproteobacteria; order Enterobacterales; family Erwiniaceae; genus Pantoea; species Pantoea sp. Ae19-2. The sequence continues at coordinate 666,218 of NZ_JBCHWE010000001.1, forward strand.
AAATCAATCTGCGACATGGTGAAAGTGAGATCTGGGCCACAAAAAAGCACCCATCCGGGTGCTTTTTAGGCATTTATCCGCATCTGTTTCGGGCTATTGCAGCTCTTTTTCGGTAAAGAGATCGGCAAACAGGGCGGTACTGAGATAGCGTTCGCCGGAAGAGGGGAGAATCACGACGATATTTTTATTGGCGTAAGCTTCATCTTCCTGCAGCTTCAGCGCGGCGGCAACGGCGGCGCCAGATGAAATACCGGCCAGGATGCCTTCTTCTTCCATCAGACGACGTGCAGTGGAGATAGCTTCTTCGTTGGTGATAGCCACTGCCAGGTCAATCAGCGACAGCTCCAGGTTGCCTGGAATAAAGCCAGCACCGATCCCCTGAATCTTGTGGGGGCCGGGTTTCAACTCTTCGCCCGCCATTGCCTGGGCAATGACCGGTGAGTCGGTTGGCTCAACCGCGACCGTGATCAATTCTTTTTTGCCTTTGGTGTTTTTTATGTAACGACTTACCCCGGTCAGGGTACCGCCGGTACCCACACCGGCGATGAACACGTCCACTTCGCCATCCGTATCTTCCCAGATTTCCGGGCCGGTGGTCTTTTCATGAATTTCCGGGTTAGCCGGGTTGCTGAACTGCTGCAGCAGCAGGAATTTGTCTGGATCGCTGGCAACAATCTCTTCAGCTCTTGAGATGGCACCTTTCATGCCTTTTGCGCCTTCGGTCAGCACCAGATTTGCGCCTAACGCTTTCAGCAGCTTGCGCCGCTCAACAGACATGGTATCCGGCATGGTGAGCGTCAGTTTATAGCCGCGTGCCGCCGCCACGTAGGCCAGCGCGATGCCGGTGTTGCCGCTCGTCGGCTCAACCAGTTCAATGCCAGGCTTAAGAATACCGCGTTTTTCCGCGTCCCAAATCATATTGGCACCGATACGGCATTTCACACTGAAGCTCGGGTTACGGGACTCCACCTTCGCCAGGATGCGGCCGTTACCGATGCGGTTCAGTCGAACCAGCGGCGTATGACCAATTGTTAAAGAGTTGTCTTCATAAATCTTGCTCATAGCCTGTCCTTAACTGTATGAATTATTGGGAACCCTCAGAGCATACCTGTTCTTCTTTCTGGCGGAAGGAAAGAAATCATATATCTATATGTCTCATGGCAATAAGACCTGCCAAAAATTGCATAAGGATAGTTGATGATTTAGCTCAGGTGCCACGAGCAAGCTTCGCACGATAACGATCGACCCACATTGCCGTTGCGCCACAAACAGCTACTGGCATAATGGCCAGATTAACGACCGGAATCATCGTAAACAGGCTGACCAGTGCACCAAACTGCATGTTTGCCGTCTTGTGCTGACGCAGCGCCTGGCGCATCTGCTGAAAACCCACCTTGTGGTTATCGAAAGGATAGTCACAGTACTGAATCGATAACATCCACGCGCTGAACATAAACCATAAAACGGGCGCGACAGTCTGCCCAAAGCCCGGAATAAAGTAGAGCAGCAGTAAGCCCAGCGCGCGTGGCAGGTAGTAGCCCAGCTTCTGCAATTCGCGTTTCATAATGCGGGGAACATCTTTGAGCAGGCCTACCCAGCCGCTGTCAGGTAATGGTTTCCCGGTCAGGCGCGCTTCCAGTTGTTCGGCCAGTAGCCCACAAAAGGGGGCGGCAATCAGGTTGGCAAGGGTGGAAAAGAAGTAACTGAACACCAGTACCACGGAAATCACCGACAGCGGCCACAGCAAATAGCTCAGCCACTGTAGCCAGTCGGGAACGTGGGACATTAACTGCGGGATCCAGCTATCAAGCTGGTAAAAAAGCCACACGAAAGCCCCGCCCAGCAGAAGGATGTTGACCAGTAAAGGGATAATCACAAAGCGTCGAATACCGGGCAATCTGACCAGCTTCCAGCCCTCGCTGAAGTAATGCAAACCGTTAAAAGCGGAAACCGAATTGTTGACAACCATAAAGCCCGTTCTCCTGAAGATGGTAAGGCGCGTCTACTATAACCTGGCTTTTTCACCTCTCCAGGTGCCGTTTGGGTAAAAAAACAGCGAAAAAGCGTGGGTGGTCTATCTTATTTGTGAGAAAATACTGCACAGACTTGCACTTATCTGGCAGGGCAAATACAGTTAGAGAATAAAGTTTGCCGCGGTGGCAAGGTATTGGAACAACAGAGAATACAATGATGCAGGATTTGCGTCTGATATTAATCGTTGTTGGCGCGATCGCCATTATAGCGCTTCTTATTCACGGACTGTGGACCAGCCGTAAAGAGCGCTCTTCAGTGTTCCGCGATCGCCCGCACAAACGTTTGAAACAACGTGATGAACATGATGATGAGACGCTTACCGACGACGTTGATGACGGCGTGGGTGAAGTGCGTGTGCGCCATGCCCGCGACCATCAGGAACCTCACTTCGATGATATTCGCGATACGCAGCCAGACGAGCAGCATGCGCCTGTAACGCCACAGCGTGCACGTCAGCCTGCCACATCAGCGCCGGAAAGCGATCCCCTGTTTGCGCCAGCACCTAAGCCTGAATCCGCACAGCCGCGGCCAGCGCCTGCACGCCAACAGCCCGCGCCTCAGCCAACCTTTGTTGCGCCACCGGTACAGGCAGATCCTCTGCTGGATTCTGACCCGCTGGATAGCGTTCAGCCCAATCCCGTTTATCAGGCTGAGCCTGAACCCGCGCCTGAGGTCGTCAGCCCGCCGCCGCCTAAGCAACCTGAAGCGCGCCCTGCAACCAGCAGCAAGCCGAAAGAAGCGGTGCTGGTTCTGCATGTCGCCGCCCATTCCGGTGGTCAGCTAAATGGTGAAGCCCTGTTACAGGGGATTTTGCAGGCCGGTTTTCAGTTTGGTGAAATGAATATTTTCCATCGTCACCTCAGCCCTGCGGGCAGCGGCCCTGTGCTGTTTAGCCTGGCCAATATGGTGAAACCTGGCTCGTTCAATCCGGATGAAATGACTGATTTCACCACGCCCGGCGTGTCTATTTTTATGATGGTGCCGTCGTATGGCGATGCGAATCAAAACTTTAAGCTGATGCTACAGTCCGCACAGCGTATTGCGGACGATGTGGGCGGTGTGGTTCTCGATGACGAGCGCCGTATGATGACGCCACAAAAACTGGAAACCTACAAAGCGCGTATCCGCGATGTGGTTGAATCCCGGGACTAATCCACACTTTTTCAATTTGTTATGATAAACCCCCGCCTGTCGGGGGTTTTTTATCTGATGGGGTTATATGAAATCCGTCCAGGAACACATCACCGAACTGCGCACGACGCTGCGCCATCATGAATACCTTTATCACGTTATGGACGCACCGGAAGTACCGGATGCGGAATATGACCGCCTGATGCGCGAGCTGCGCGAGCTTGAAGAACAGCATCCTGACCTGATTACGCCTGACTCACCTACGCAGCGCGTCGGGGCGGCTCCCTTAATGGTGTTTGAGCAGGTCCGCCATGAAGTGCCCATGCTGTCACTGGATAATGCCTTTGACGAAGCCAGCTTCAGAGCATTTAACAAGCGCGTGCAGGATCGGCTAAAAAGCAGTGACGATCTGGTCTACTGCTGTGAACTCAAACTGGATGGCCTGGCCGTAAGTCTGTTGTATGAAGACGGACTGTTAACCCGTGCGGCAACCCGCGGTGACGGCACGACCGGCGAGAATATTACAAGCAACGTGCGGACAATCCGCGCGATCCCACTGCGGCTCAAAGGCGAGAACATTCCTGCCCGCGTCGAAGTGCGGGGCGAGGTGTTTATGACGCAAAACGGCTTTGAAAAGCTGAATGCGGAAGCGCGCCGCACCGAAGGCAAAGTCTTTGCCAATCCGCGCAACGCCGCGGCAGGTTCACTGCGCCAGCTCGATCCCCGTATTACGGCAAAACGACCTCTCACGTTTTTCTGTTATGGCATTGGCCTGCTGGAAGGCGGCGAGATGCCGCGCAGCCATATGGCGCGTCTGCAACAGTTTAAAGCGTGGGGCTTGCCGGTCAGCGATCGTATTCGTCTGGTTCATAACGCGGATGAAGCGCTGGCCTTTTACCACGAGGTTGACGCGCAGCGTGCAGAACTGGGGTTTGACATCGACGGCGTCGTGATCAAAGTCGATTCTCAGGATCTGCAGGAGAAGCTGGGCTTTGTCGCCCGTGCGCCGCGTTGGGCGGTAGCCTTTAAGTTTGCCGCTCAGGAGCAGATGACCGTCGTGCGCGACGTTGAATTCCAGGTGGGCCGCACTGGCGCGATTACGCCTGTGGCGCGCCTGAAGCCGGTGCAGGTCGCTGGCGTAATGGTCAGCAATGCGACCTTGCATAATGCCGATGAGATAGAACGTCTTGGTTTGCGTATTGGCGATAAAGTTGTGATTCGCCGTGCCGGTGACGTGATTCCTCAGGTAGTGAATGTCGTTGTCAGCGAACGCCCTGAAGACGCGCGTGAAATCCTGTTCCCTTCCCACTGTCCGGTATGCGGATCCGATGTTGAACGCGTCGAAGGCGAAGCTGTCACACGCTGTACCGGCGGGTTGATCTGTGGTGCCCAACGTAAAGAAGCGCTGAAACATTTTGTCTCGCGCCGCGCCATGGACGTCGAGGGGATGGGCGATAAGATTATCGATCAACTGGTAGAGAAAGAGTACGTCAAGACGCCGGCAGACCTGTTTCGATTAACCCGTGAAACCTTAACCGGCCTGGATCGGATGGGGGCGAAATCGGCGCAGAATGTGGTCGACGCTCTGGAAAAAGCCAAATCCACTACGCTGGCGCGTTTCCTGTATGCGCTCGGTATTCGCGAGGTTGGCGAAGCGACCGCGGCTAACCTGGCTAACCACTTTGGCGAGCTACAAAAGGTAATGGATGCCGATCTGGACGCGCTGATCGCAGTGCAGGATGTGGGCACCGTGGTGGCGAAGCACGTACGTCACTTTATGGAAGAAGAGAGCAATCGCGACGTGATTCGCCAGTTGGTCGAAGACATTGGTATCAACTGGCCCCAGGTGGTAGTGGTTAAAGCGGAAGAGATTGACAGTCCGTTTGCAGGCAAAACCGTGGTGCTCACCGGCTCGCTGTCACAGATGAACCGTGACGACGCGAAAGCGCGCCTTACCGAACTCGGCGCGAAAGTCAGCGGAAGCGTATCGAAGAAAACCGATCTGCTTATCGCGGGCGAAGCGGCCGGTTCAAAACTGGCGAAGGCGCAGGAACTGGGCATCGAAGTGATCGATGAAGCTGAAATGATTCGTCTGCTGGGAGCCTGACATGGACAAACAGTATCTGGTTGAAATAGCTAACACGGTCATGCCGTTTGGCAAATACAAAGGCCGGGTGCTGATTGATTTGCCTGAACCTTACCTGCTGTGGTTCGCCCGCAGTGGCGACTTTCCTTCAGGACGTTTAGGTGAGCTGATGCAACTGACGTTGACGATTAAAATTGAAGGGCTGGAAGGCCTGGTGAAGCCCCTGAAGCGCGGTGAGTAATTACGCTGCCTCGTTATATTGAGCAAACGAAGCAGCGATTTTCTACGCGTTTCGGTTATTTCTGCGATTCCACCACGGCGGCTTTATCTTTTTTAGCCTGCAACGCATTGGTTTTCTTATAACGCCCGGCAATAAACGAACACACCATCAGCTGCACCTGATGAAAGATCATCAGTGGCAAGACGATAATGCCCACGGCGCTGGCGGGGAACAGAATGTTCGCCATCGGCACACCGTTTGCCAGACTCTTTTTAGAACCACAGAACAGGACAACGATCTCATCCTGACGGCTGAAGCCAAACAGGCGAGAGGCAAAGTAGTTAATCAACAGAACGATAGTCAGCAGCAGTAGACATCCCGCCAGAATCCACAGCAGCGTATCAACGCCAACCCGTTTCCAGATGCCGTTTACCACCGCTTCACTGAAGGCGGAATAGACCACCAACAGAATAGAGGTTTGATCCGTAATACCAATCAGACTCCGGTTTCTTTCCACCCAGCCGCTGATCCAGCGACGTGACAGATGGCCTAAAACAAAAGGCACCAACAGCTGCAGCATGATTTTACCCACCTGCTCAAGGCCATCACCCGGTCCGCTGTTGTTAACGTCCATAACCAGATTCACCAGCAGGGGAGAGATAAATACGCCCAGCAGGGAAGATGCCGAGGCGCTACAGACCGCGGCAGCAACGTTTCCGCCCGCCATTGAGGTAAAGGCGATAGCTGACTGTACCGTGGCCGGTAAAATACACAGATAGAGGAAGCCGGTATAAATCTCGGCACCAACTTTCACCGGATGCCACCAGACAATTAACATACCGATAGCCGGGAACAGCACAAAGGTACTGCACATAATCCAGAGATGGAGCCGCCAGTGGCTGCTACCGGCAATGATTTTTTCCCGCGACAATTTGGCGCCATGCATAAAGAAAAGCAGCGCAATCGCGGCGGTGGTCAGGTACTGAAAAAAGTCAACAAAATGACCTCTGGCAGGAATAAAAGAGGCCAATAATACGGTGATGATAAGCTTTATCATCATTGGGTCTATACGTAAAAATCCCATCGTTAAAATCCGGTTAAATTTAGGCTGAGGTGATTGTGCGCGATGTGGGTTTAGAAATAAAATTGATTTATTAGATTAATCTATGTGAGAAATCGATGAATTACTCTTTGCGTCAGCTACGCACCTTTGTTGCTGTAGCGCATTACGGCGGTTTTAGTCAGGCAGGGCAGGCTATTGGTCTGAGCCAGTCGGCCGTAAGCCACAGCATAAAAGAGCTGGAAAATGAAATTGGCGTTCGCCTGCTGGATAGGACGACGCGCGAAGTCGTGCTGACCGAGGCGGGCCAACAGCTGGCCTCCCGCATGGAAAGGCTGCTCGAAGAGATAAACACGACGCTGCTTGATATTCGCAGCTACGGTGAACAGCGCAGTGGCACGGTGCGAATCGCGGCCAGTCAGACCATCTCTGCGCACCTGATGCCGCAGTGCCTTGCTGCCAGCCAGCATAGCTATCCGGACATAAAAATCATTTTGCACGACCGCGTACAGCAGTGGGTGCTAGAAAGCGTCCGCAATGCTGAAGTGGATTTTGGCATCGTCATCGGACCGCTTAACGACACCGATTTTGACGGCTGCGCTATTCTGGATGAACCTTTTTTGCTGTTATGCCGTGAGGACGATCCGCTTGCCGAGGTAGCACAGGCGCAGTGGTCTATGTTGGACGGCAGGACGATGGTATTGCAGGATTACGCGTCAGGTAGCCGGGTATTAATTGATGCGGCTTTACGCCAGCAAAATATCAACGTTAATGTCGTTCAGGAGATCGGCCATCCCGCGACGCTGTTTCCTATGGTCGATGCCGGCATTGGGATTAGCATTTTACCGGCGCTAGCGTTACCGCTTCCGGCAGGACGGGCGCTGACGGTGCGCCGTCTTTATCCGGAGATCAATCGCACCCTGACTTTAATTAAGCGTAAAAATCGCTCATTAACGCCAGCGGCCGAAGCGATCTGGCAGGAGGTGCGTCAGCAGGCAAGATTGCTGACGCAACAACGCGAGTCAAGACCGGCGTTTTAGATATAGACATCGAGTTGATTGGTCTGCGTCGGGCGGTTAACGCCATCTGCAGATGCAGTATTACCTTCTTTTTGCGCCTGCTTTGCTTCAGCTTTCTGTTGCTCTTTGCGTTGTAACTGCTGGATTTGCGCTTCTAAAACCTGGATTTGTGCCTTAATCGTATCTTGCTGCTTCTTTTTCTGCTCTGTGGTCATCGTCTTATCGTCACCCAAACTTTTCAGTTGGTCGTTGAGACGAGAAATCTGCTTATTCAGGCTGGCGATTTGTGATGCGGTATCACTTGAGTTGGTTGTGTCTGATGAACTGCTGCTTCCGATACTCGGCGTGCTGGTTAATATCGTTGTCATTATGATCTCCTTGCAAATAGACGTTTTAGGTTATCGGACGCTTGCCGCAAAAGCTTAATGCCCCAAAATGTTAATTTTACGAAAAGATTCTTACAGTCTGGCGTCAGGACGGATAAATTTGGTGGCTCGTGCAGGATTGCCTCGGCCTGGTGGGCCTCGCCCTGCGGGTGATGCTGGCGCATCAGCCTGAATCGCTTTGCGATTCAGTCGAACCTGCGGCAGGTTCTCATCCCGCACGTTTTACGCATAGCAAAAAGGCGCCTTTAGGGCGCCTTTCAACATTGGTGGGTCGTGCAGGATTGCCTCGGCCCGGTGGGCCTCGCCCTGCGGGTGATGCTGACGCATCAGCCTGAACCGCTTTGCGATTCAGTCGAACCTGCGGCAGGTTCTCATCCTGCACTGCAGACACTGGCGCACAGAAACGAAAAAAGCGCCTGAAGGCGCTTTTTTCTAAATTTGGTGGGTCGTGCAGGATTCGAACCTGCGACCAATTGATTAAAAGTCAACTGCTCTACCAACTGAGCTAACGACCCGAAGTGGTGGGTGATGACGGGTTCGAACCGCCGACCCCCTCCTTGTAAGGGAGATGCTCTACCAACTGAGCTAATCACCCACTTCGGTACTGCTTCACAAGAGTGTCATCTGACTAAGATATGGTGGGTGATGACGGGTTCGAACCGCCGACCCCCTCCTTGTAAGGGAGATGCTCTACCAACTGAGCTAATCACCCATATCTTATCTCTTGTCACTGCGGGCCACCTTAAACCTTCTTAAGAGTGGTGGGTGATGACGGGTTCGAACCGCCGACCCCCTCCTTGTAAGGGAGATGCTCTACCAACTGAGCTAATCACCCCCGCTGTGTGGAGTCGCATTATAGGGATAGTTGATTTTGAGTCAACGCTTTTTAAAACATAATTGTGCGTTCGGTTTAATTTTAAACATCCCGTAGGGATTTTATCCAATGTGCTGGTTTTCTTAGCAGAAATACAGGCTTTGCGGCCGCTCTGCTGTCTTGCATGCATTGAGGATTCATCATCAGATGCTAGAATATGCGCACTGTTTTCGCGTCTAACCCGTTTTTTGTCATCCAGACAACGAACCTGCGCATTTAAGGCAATACTGAATGAAAATCAAAACTCGCTTCGCGCCAAGCCCTACCGGCTTCTTACACGTAGGTGGCGCTCGTACCGCACTCTACTCATGGCTCTTTGCCCGTCATCATCAGGGCGAGTTTGTACTGCGCATTGAAGATACCGATCTTGAGCGTTCTACACCGGAAGCCATCGAAGCCATTATGGATGGGATGAACTGGCTGAGCCTGGACTGGGATGAAGGCCCTTATTACCAGACCAAACGCTTCGACCGCTACAACGCCGTCATTGATGAAATGCAGGAAGCGGGTACTGCCTATAAATGTTACTGCTCGAAAGAACGTCTTGAAGCGTTGCGTGAAACGCAGATGGCCAACGGCGAAAAACCCCGCTATGACGGCCGCTGCCGTGACAGCCATGAGCATCACGCTGCTGATGAGCCGCATGTAGTGCGCTTCCGTAATCCACAGGAAGGCTCTGTTATTTTTGACGATCAGATTCGCGGTCCGATTGAGTTCAGTAACCAGGAACTGGACGATCTGATTATCCGCCGTACCGATGGCTCACCGACTTACAACTTCTGCGTCGTGGTCGATGACTGGGATATGGGCATCACCCACGTTGTGCGCGGTGAAGACCACATCAACAACACACCGCGTCAGATCAATATCCTGAAGGCGATAGGCGCACAGGTACCGGTTTATGCCCACGTTTCGATGATTCTGGGTGACGACGGTAAGAAACTGTCTAAACGTCATGGTGCAGTAGGCGTGATGCAATACCGTGATGACGGCTATCTGCCAGAGGCGTTGCTTAACTATCTGGTACGTCTGGGCTGGTCACATGGCGATCAGGAAATTTTCTCTGTCAAAGAGATGACGGCGCTGTTTAGCCTGGACGCGGTCAGTAAATCGGCCAGCGCCTTTAATACCGAAAAACTGCAGTGGCTAAATCACCACTATATTAATGCGCTGCCGCCTGAGTACGTGGCAACCCATCTGCAGTGGCATATTGAACAGCAGAACATTGATACCCGCACTGGCCCGGAACTGGCAAAGTTGGTGACCTTGCTGGGCGAGCGCTGCAAGACGCTGAAAGAGATGGCCGCATCGTGTCACTATTTCTATCAGGATTTTTCAGAATTCGATGCCGATGCTGCGAAAAAGCATTTACGTCCAGTCGCGCGTCAGCCGCTGGAAGTGGTTCGCGACAAGCTGGCCGCATTGACTGACTGGAATGCAGAAACGGTGCATCAGGCTATTCAGCAGAGCGCGGATGAGCTGGGTGTGGGCATGGGCAAAGTCGGCATGCCGCTGCGCGTCGCCGTCACCGGCGCCGGTCAGTCTCCCGGACTGGATGTGACGGTGGAAGCCATTGGCCGTAGCCGCAGCGTTGAGCGTATTGAAAAAGCACTGGCCTTTATTGCTGAGCGTGAAGCACAGAGCCAGTAACCGTTCTCTTACACGGCGGCTTGCGGCCGAGCGCTTTCTGGCATTCACCGATGAAGGCCAGGCCGCGGGACGTGATTGTCTGAGACGAAAAAAAACCGGAAGCATCGCGCTTCCGGTTTTTTTATTGTTCGTGAATGCCCAGTCGGTCAAGCACACCTTTTATCCCTTCCCGCAAAATCAACGCCGTGAGCTGATCTTGCTCGTTCTGACTCATTTGCTGGACAGAACTTATCAATAACGCAGGTAATGAATTCGGTGGGGGAGTATAATTTGCCGTGGGTTCATTAAGGTTGCGCGTCGACTGAATGAAACTTTTCACGCGTTCATCAATATGAATCAGTCTGGCTTTTCCGCCCTGAACGCCGGGTTTTGGCGTGGTCGTCCAGTTCTCGCGTTTGATCCATTTGTTCACCGTCTGCCGACTGTAGCCCGTTTCGATTGCCAGTTCTTCCGGAGTTAGCCATTCCTTTTTCACGATGCTGTCCCTGTTCAATACATTAGCCATACATATTACAGCAAATCGTAACGCGTGAAAGTAACAGGAAACGAAATTGCCTTTTGTCTCTCAACAAAAGGCAGGGGATTGTTTATTGCGCAGTGCTTGGCTGCTCGGCTGCGGGGCGGAAAGCGAGGAAGTAAGCCAGACCAACGAAAACGGCACCGCCGACGGCATTACCTAAGAATACCGCCACGAAGTTAGGCAAATATTCAGCCCAGCTCATCTGTCCGGCAAAGATCGCAGCAGGAATAATGAACATATTCGCCACAACGTGCTGGAAACCAATGGCCACAAACGCCATGACCGGGAACCACATCGCGAAAATTTTGCCGACCACATCTTTACTGGCGAAGGCCAGCCACACGGCAAGACATACCAGCCAGTTACAACCGATGCCAGAGATGAACGCATGCAGGAAATCGGCATGGACTTTGGCATTCGCAATCGCCAGCGTCTTTTTCAGGTAATCACCCTCGGTCATGGCCAGCATGTGGCCAAAGAACCAGGCGATAGCGATGCTGCCAAGGAAGTTGGCAATCGTTACCCAGAACCAGTTACGTAATACGCTGTAGCCACTAATACGGCGTGCAAACCAGGCAACAGGCAACGTCATCATATTACCGGTTAACAGTTCGCCACCGGCCAGAATGGTCAGGATCAATCCCACCGGGAACACCGCAGCCCCTAAGAAGCCGCCAAATGAGCCCCAGTCAGCAGGGAGAGAGTTAATGACATGAACATCCAGCAAGAAACCTGTAGCAATAAAGGCACCTGCCATGAAGCCAAGAATGATTAAGGAGCTAATGGAAGCATGGCTTTTTGCCACGCCAGCCTGAATCGCCAGTTGGGCGATCTCTTTGGGTGTATGCAGCGACATATATTCTCTATTGATTTTAGTATTGGAGCGAAAACGCCTGGTTGAAGAACGGTGCGCTGGAGAAAACCATGCAGCCGTATTAGATAGCGGGCTAAGTTTTACACGACATTACCGGGAAGACAAGATAATTCCCATAACATATTTAACCGTGAATTAACTTAACTGCCGATAAAAAGTTACTCTTCAACCAGGCTCCTTTCACGATGTTAACAAGGGCAGGAGAGAAACAAACGCACGTCATCACGCTGAGTTTGCCGTCTTTTTCAGCGATCAAACACAGAATGTGATTTTGCCGTTGACACTCCATGGGGGGTTGCATATTATGCCGTCCGTCGCTTAACACGACGGTTTTTTCGGTTCGGGGCTATAGCTCAGCTGGGAGAGCGCTTGCATGGCATGCAAGAGGTCAGCGGTTCGATCCCGCTTAGCTCCACCAAACTTCTTCCCAAAAGTTTGGCACTGAAAAAATGATTTCCAGATGTGGGGGTATAGCTCAGCTGGGAGAGCGCTTGCATGGCATGCAAGAGGTCAGCGGTTCGATCCCGCTTATCTCCACCAAATCTCTGGCTTCTCAGCCTTTCTGATATTTCTCTTCGTCAATCCACACACAAGCGTATATAGCGTGCCTGTGCGATTTATCCTCTTTGACGTTATCTTTCTGCAACACAGCAGGCGTTTATCACCTGGCGTTGTGCCTGAATTCAGCCTAATTGTTGCGTCAGCCATCGACGGAAGTCATTAAGCTGTAGAATAAACGCCTCAGCCGTCGCCCGTGGTGCCTGACTTTCTGCGAAAAAGAAGGCTATTGCCGCTTCACGCCCCGGATAACGCGCAACGAACCGCTCAACGTGCTCCTCAAGGCTGCGCGGCCAGTCCGTGTCGCTATCTTTACGTAACATATTGGTGGCGCGAATCAGTTTTCTGGCAGCCGCGCGCTGAAGTGGCCGCTGCTGCCAGGGCTGGCTGGCGCGGGACAGACGCGTTGCATACTCGCTCAGCACCTCTGTGACATCGCGGTTTATCGCCCAGGCCAGCGCGCGGGATGGCCTGTAAAGCGCAAACAGCACAGAGAGATCCTGGCCATAGAGACAACGGCAATGGTGCTTCAGCCAGAATCCCCAGGAAAGGCTGTTCTCCGGCGCGCGGGCCTCATCGAGCGTGCCGATATCAAAATCGACTTTACTCACTACCGGATGCTTTACGGCCAGCGCCTTTTTCAGAGCGGCCAGGCTGTTTTGCTGCGCCCGATCAGGTGAATGGCGGAATATCAGGCACAGGTCCAAATCAGATTCTTCCTCAACGGCGCTTCCCGACGCTACGTTGCCGTAAAGATAAACGCTGTGCAGGCTATCCCGATAGTCAGCGCTCAGGTGGGCCAGGGCATCGTCAATGACAGCCTGAAACGCGGGCTGAACGTCTGCAAAGGGCAGGGTAAGAATAAAACCCTGTGGATCCAGACTCATAATGGCTCCTGTATGGCAAACACAGTCGATAACTGAACGATGCGGAGGTGCGTGGTAAACCGCGAGATCTTCCGCTTAGCAGACAAGGGCAGTATTTATCAGGGCGACAGATGGGGTCAACTTTCTTGCCCGGCACTCAGGTTCCGGCGGACAAGGGGTTATGGATGAGAGGGTGACAAAAAAGGCGAGTCGTTTGACTCGCCTTAATGTGGGCAGAACGCGAACTCAGAATGCCAGTACCAGGCCTGCAATCGCCGCAGACAGCACGCTGACCAGCGTTGAGCCGTACAGCAGTTTCAGACCGAAGCGTGAAACCACGTTACCTTGCTCTTCGTTCAGTCCCTTGATGGCGCCAGCGACGATGCCGATAGACGAGAAGTTGGCGAATGAGACTAAGAATACTGACAGGATGCCCTCCGCGTTCGGTGACAGCTGACCGGCAATTTTCTGCAGATCCATCATGGCCACAAACTCGTTGGAAACCAGTTTGGTTGCCATGATGCTGCCGACCTGCAGGGCTTCACCTGATGGCACGCCCATCACCCACGCAAAGGGGTAGAAGACATAACCCAGCACGCCCTGGAAGGTCACGCCGAAGATGAAGTCAAACAGCGCGTTCAGGCCCGAAATCAGTGCGATAAAACCGATCAGCATGGCTGCAACGATGATGGCGACGCGGAAACCGGCAAGAATGTACTCGCCCAGCATTTCAAAGAAGCTCTGACCCTGATGCAGATCCTGCAGTTGCAGATCTTCTTCGCTGTCAACGCGGTAAGGGTTGATGAGCGACAGCACGATAAAGGTACTGAACATATTCAGCACCAGCGCAGCGACAACATACTTAGGTTGCAGCATGGTCATGTAAGCGCCCACGATAGACATGGAAACCGTCGACATCGCAGTGGCCGCCATGGTGTACATACGGCGTTGAGACATTTTGCCCAGAATATCTTTGTACGCGATAAAGTTCTCAGACTGTCCCAAAATCAGAGAGCTTACGGCGTTGAAAGATTCCAGTTTGCCCATGCCGTTGATCTTAGACAGCACGGTACCAATTCCACGGATGACCCATGGCAGGATGCGGAAGTGCTGAAGAATACCAATCAGGGCTGAGATGAACACGATGGGGCACAATACGTTCAGGAAGAAGAACGCCAGGCCTTTATCATTCATGTTACCGAACACGAAGTTGGTACCCTGAGCGGCATATTTCAGAAGATGATCGAAGAAACCGGCAAATCCTTTGACGAATCCCAGACCGGCTTCCGAGTTCAGGAAGAACCATGCCAGAACGATCTCAATAACCAGAAGCTGTACGATGTAGCGAACCCGAATACTTTTTCTGTCGTGGCTGACCAGCAGGGCCAGCACGCCAACGACCACTAGTGCTAAAAGAAACTGCAAAATATGGGACATGATTGCTCCAAATTTGAGGAGGATTGTATTTTGCTGCGTATTCTATGTAACGGCTTACCGAAAAACGAGATCTCCACCACAATATAAGTATTCAATATCGCCAATTTTCTCAGAATACTCTCACCGATCACGCCCTGTAACCAAATTGTTCACATCATATTCACTTAAACCTATTGTCTGTAATTTAAACAACACGTAGAGTAGGGGAATTGCGCCTGACCTTGAGGCATTCTGCACCTCCAATTTATAGCAAGGGCTATACTTTATAGCACTATCTATTACACTGATTACTAAAACCGCATTTCACTTGCACCTGTGTCGCTTTAAGCTGCACAGGTAAACCAACGACAGGGTAGCCAATATGTTTGAAAGCCGTGCCGCCGAGCGCGCCGCTCGCGGAGCAAGAAAAGTGAAACTCGCCCTGTTGGGGCCCGCGTTTATCGCCGCTATCGGCTATATCGATCCGGGCAACTTTGCGACCAATATCCAGGCGGGTGCTGCTTACGGTTACCAGCTCCTTTGGGTCGTGGTATGGGCCAATATCATGGCGATGCTTATCCAGTTGATGTCAGCCAAATTGGGCATTGCGACGGGCAAAAACCTCGCGGAACACATCCGCGATCGTTTTCCCCGTCCGGCGGTGTGGTTCTATTGGGTACAGGCGGAGATCATCGCGATGGCGACCGATCTCGCAGAATTTATCGGTGCCGCTCTGGGCTTTAAACTGCTGCTGGGTGTGTCCCTGATGCAGGGCGCTGTGCTTACCGGCGTGGCCACCGTGCTTATTTTGATGCTGCAAAACCGTGGGCAAAAGCCGCTGGAGCTGGTGATAGGTGGCCTGCTGCTGTTTGTGGCGGCAGCGTACATTGTGGAGCTGTTTTTCTCCCAGCCCAAGGTCAGTGAACTGGTGACAGGTATGGCGCTGCCGTCTCTGCCCAACGCGGATGCGGTCTTTCTGGCCGCGGGTGTGCTGGGCGCCACCATTATGCCGCACGTGATTTATCTGCATTCTGCATTGACCCAGGGAAAAAGCAGTGACAGTCAGGCCCGGCGCTATTCATCCACCAAGCTTGATGTCGCCATTGCCATGACCATTGCGGGATTTGTCAATCTGGCGATGATGGCCACGGCCGCTGCCGCCTTCCATTTTAGCGGCCACAGCGGGATTGCCGAGCTCGATCAGGCTTACACCACGTTGCAGCCGTTACTGGGCCACGCTGCCGCCACGGTGTTTGGCTTAAGCCTGGTCGCGGCGGGGCTGTCTTCTACCGTGGTGGGCACCCTGGCCGGACAGGTGGTCATGCAGGGATTTATAAAATTCTATATTCCGCTGTGGGTGCGACGCGCAGTAACCATGGTGCCTTCGTTTATTGTGATCTGGGCCGGCTGGGATCCTACGCGCGTGTTAGTCATGAGTCAGGTGTTGCTGAGCTTTGGTATCGCGCTGGCTCTCATTCCGCTGCTGGCCTTCACCGGCAACCGTGAGCTGATGGGCGAGGCATTGGTCAATTCACGGCTGATGCAAAACACCGGCCGCGTCATCGTGGTGCTGGTGGTGAGTCTTAACGCCTATCTGCTGATCGGCCAGATGATGGGAATGTAATGCCGCTGCCTGGCAACCCGTCAGGCAGCCCATCTTTAGCTTTTAAAGCCTGTTGCCTTGAGCTTTATCCGTATCCGTTTATATTTTCTTCTGTCTTGTTGATTCAGGAGCGGAACGATGCGGACACCGGATTATCCTTCAGAAGACCAGCCAAAATGGGCTGCGGTCGACGACTACTTTTCTCAGCAACTTATTCCTGCCGATAGCCATTTTCAAGCCGCGCTTGTCGCCAACCGTCAGGCGGGGCTGCCTGCTCACGATGTTTCTGCCCTGCAAGGCAAGATGCTCGGGCTGTTTATCAAAATGATTAATGCCTCACGCGTGCTGGAAATTGGCACGCTGGGAGGTTACAGCACCCTCTGGATGGCCCAGGCGCTGGGTGCGGAAGGAAAAATTACCACTCTCGAAGCTGACAGCCATCATGCGCAGGTTGCCAGGCAGAACATTCACCGAGCGGGGCTGTCCGAACGTGTCGATCTGCGTCTCGGTGCAGCGCTGGACGTGCTGCCTCAACTGCAGGGGCCGTTCGACCTGATCTTTATCGATGCGGATAAGCGAAACAATCCGCACTACCTGCGTTGGGCAGTCACTCTGGCGCGCCCCGGCACGGTCATTATTGCCGACAACGTTGTACGAGGCGGGGCGGTAACAGAGGGGACGTCCACAGACTGCAACGTGCAGGGCGTGCGTGAATTTTTCCAACTGCTTGCCAGCGATCCCCGGCTGGACGCGACGGCGATTCAAACCGTAGGCGAAAAGGGCTGGGATGGCTTTGTCATGGCCAGAGTGAAGTAGAGCTGGCACTATCACCTCAGGTGGGCTGCCAACCCGTACGGGCTAACAGGCGCGCTTTAGCGATAGCGTTCAGGATAGCGATGGTGCTCGCGGCGTTCAGCGTGCCAGTGGCGATGCTCATGCTCCCAGCGACGTTGTCTGTCGCGTGCGTGCCAGCGGCGTTCGCGTTCCCACTGCTGATGACGTCGCCACGCTTCGTGTCGCCACCAGCGACGCTCTTTATAAGCATAGCGATCGTTAAACCAGCGCGGCTCACGCCAGTGGTGACCGTCCCAGTAATAACCTCGGCGGTCGCGATCGCCCAGATGAAGCGTTACGCCGGGCGCGAGACGCACGGATGTATCTGAGGCCTGAGCGGTGTGCATTGCCAGCGGCATTAACATGGCTACAACGGCAGCCAGTAAGATTCCACGTATCATGATTTTCTCCTGACGGCAGCGTGTCTCCGCTGCTGATACGCTATTTTGTCGGTATCAGGCCGGAGAAACCTGTGGAAGCCGTCTGAAAAACCGTTAAAGCTCAAGGTTTGAGAGTTTTCTGGCGCAGCCGCCTGGCGAACCAGGCGGTGCGGTTACAGCAGCGCGGACTCAATTGCGGCCAGTTCATCATCCCTTAGGGGCGCCTGACTCAGCATTTGTAGGGCATCATCGATTTGCGCCGTTTTACTCGCGCCTATCAGTACCGAGGTAATGCGGGGATCGCGCAGTACCCACGTCAGCGCCATCTGTGCCAGCTTCTGGCCGCGCTGTTGCGCAATAGCATTAAGCCTGCGAACTTTTTCCATCTTTTCGTCAGTAAGCTGGCTTTCGTTCAGGAATTTGCTGCCGCTGGCAACGCGAGAATCCTGCGGGATGCCCTGCAAATAGCGATCGGTCAGCACGCCACCCGCCAGCGGCGAGAACGCAATACAGCCTGCTCCATGCGCATCCAGCGTCTGAAGTAATCCCTGTTCCGGTGTACGTTCAAAGAGCGAATAACGAGGCTGGTGGATCAGGCACGGCGTGCCCAGATCGCGCAGAATCGCCATCGCGTCGGCCGCCCGTTCCGCGGGATATTTTGAAATCGCCGCATACAGCGCTTTACCCTGCCTGACCACATGATCCAGCGCCCGCATGGTTTCTTCTAGCGGCGTGTCCGGATCCGGACGGTGGTGATAGAAGATATCGACATATTCCAGCCCCATCCGACGCAGGCTCTGGTCCAGGCTCGCGACCAGATATTTTCGGGAGCCCCAGTCGCCATAAGGACCTTCCCACATGGTGTAACCGGCTTTGGTCGAAATAATCAGTTCATCGCGATGAGCCTGAAAATCTTCACGCATGATGCGGCCAAAATTCACTTCGGCGGAGCCGGGAGGCGGGCCGTAGTTATTCGCCAGGTCGAAATGCGTAATGCCGTGGTCAAACGCGTGGCGCAGCAGTTGACGGCTCACGTCCAGTTGCGTGTTGTCGCCAAAGTTATGCCACAGGCCCAGTGAAATCGCGGGAAGTTTCAGGCCGCTGCGCCCACTGCGACGCCACTGCATATGCTGATATCGGTCCGGATGAGGGAAAGCTGTCATAGTAAGGTCCTGAGTAAAAAACAAATAAATGTGCCAAAACCGCCTCAGTGTATACGCTTACACTCAGTATTAATTCGTGTGAAGTCGCATATTCACGGAATAATGCACGGTCGTAACGCGGGCTTGCCATGCAATACATCGGCTAAATTTGCTGCCATTCTCGCCAAATTTTCGCCATGTCAGATACTTATCAGAACAATCCCCCTCAAAGGAATTCGCTATGTCCGATTTTACGGTTGGTGATTATCTGTTGGCTCGCTTACAGGAGTGCGGCGTCAGACATTTGTTCGGCGTACCGGGTGACTACAATCTGCAGTTTCTGGACCGCGTTATTGCGCACCCGGATATTGGCTGGGTGGGATGCGCCAATGAGCTGAACGCCGCTTACGCCGCAGACGGCTACGCGCGTTGCACGGGCGCAGCCGCCTTGCTGACCACCTTTGGCGTGGGAGAACTCAGCGCCATTAATGGTCTGGCAGGCAGCTTTGCCGAATACCTGCCAGTCATCCACATCGTGGGCGCGCCATCAAGCCAGGCGATGCAGCAGGGGGATTGTGTGCATCATACGCTGGGAGACGGGGACTTCGGTCACTTCATCCGAATGGCGAAGGAGGTCAGCGCCGCAACGGCAGCGTTGACGGCTGACAATGCCACGGCTGAAATCGACAGGGTTATACTTACTGCACTTCAGCAGCATCGTCCGGGCTATTTAATGCTGCCGGTTGACGTTGCACAGCGGCAAACCTCTGCGCCTGATCAGCCGCTAATGCCCACTACCGCGTCGTCTGATGAGGTGCGCATCGCATTTCAGCAGGCGGCAGAGCGGTTGCTGGCACCTGCGAAGCGGGTTTCGCTGCTCGCCGATTTTCTTGCCCAGCGCTGGCAACAGCAGCCGGCGCTGGCGGCCTTACGGACAGAACGTGCGTTTCCCTGTGCCACGTTGTTAATGGGTAAAGGTGTACTGGATGAACAGCAGCCGGGCTTTGTCGGTACCTATGCCGGCGAAGGCAGTGAAGGTGACGTGCGGCAGCAAATTGAAGAGGTGGACGTGACGATTTGTGCTGGCGTGCGGTTTACCGACACCATTACGGCGGGTTTTACGCAGCAGTTCAGTCAGGCACGACTTATCGATATTCAGCCGCACAGCGCGAGCGTAGCGGGACAGACGTTTGCCCCGTTGTCGATGGCAGAGGCATTGCAGGCGCTGCTGCCTGTCTTCGAACGCCTGGGGGCAGGCTGGCAGGCCGCCTGTGCGCCACGGGCGGCAGAGCCGGTTTCCGACGCCGCCCTTATCAGCCAGTCTGCTTTTTGGCAGGCAATGCAGGGGTTTCTGCAGCCTGGCGATATTATTCTGGCGGACCAGGGAACGGCGGCATTTGGTGCCGCATCTCTGCGGTTGCCCGTTGGGGCACAGCTTTTAGTGCAGCCGCTCTGGGGCTCTATCGGCTATACGTTACCCGCCGCGTTTGGTGCGCAAACGGCCCGCCCCGGGCAGCGCGTTATCCTGATTATTGGCGACGGTTCGGCCCAGTTGACCATCCAGGAGTTAGGATCCATGCTGCGAGATCAACAGCATCCCCTCATTTTTCTGCTAAACAATGAAGGCTATACTGTGGAGCGGGCGATTCACGGCGCCGCGCAACGTTATAATGATATTGCCCAATGGAACTGGACAGCGCTGCCGCAGGCGATGACTCTGGAATGCCAGGCGCAGAGTTGGCGCATCAGTGAAACCGTGCAGCTCCAGGCGCTGATGGCGCAGCTCACACAGCAGCGCAGGCTGTCGTTTATTGAAGTGGTGATGCAAAAAGATGACCTGCCGCCGTTATTGCGCAAAGTCTCAGCCTGCCTGAGCCAGCGCAACGGCGGTTGAGATTCGGAAAGTTGCCTCTGTGCAGGCCAGCCTAACGCGGTTAGGCTGTTGCACACACGAGTCAGACGCTCACCAATAACTTCGGTGAGCGTTGTTGTTTTATCGGCAGGATTTTATAGTGTCCTCCAACTCTTTAAGACCCCCAAGCGGAGCACCAGAAGAATGACAACTTATGCCTTGGTCGGCGATGTCGGCGGCACCAATGCCCGTCTCGCTTTGTGTGAGGTGGAAAACGGCAGCATCTCCCAGGCCAAAACATTCGCAACATCAGACTACGACAGCCTCGAAGCCGTCATCCGCCACTATCTTGATGAACAAAAGCAGGATATCAAAGACGGTTGTATCGCCATTGCCTGCCCGATTACCGATGACTGGGTTGAGATGACCAACCACGACTGGGCATTTTCGACCAAAAAGCTGAAAGAAAACATCGGTTTTGAACACCTGGAGATTATTAACGACTTCACAGCGGTTTCCATGGCCATCCCTATGCTGGGTGCGGAACATGTCATTCAGTTTGGTGGCAAAGAGCCGATCAAGGATAAGCCTGTGGCCATTTACGGCGCGGGTACCGGGCTGGGCGTGAGTCATCTGGTCCATGTTGATAAGCGTTGGGTCAGTCTGCCCGGCGAAGGCGGCCACGTTGACTTTGCGGCCAACAGCGAAGAAGAAGATCAAATCCTCGAAGTGTTGCGGGAAGAGCTAGGCCATGTGTCGGCCGAGCGCGTTCTGTCCGGCGCGGGGCTGGTCAATCTCTATCGGGCGATTGTGAAAGTCGATCATCGTGTACCCGAAAATCTCAAGCCCAAAGAAGTGAGTGAGCGTGCGCTTGCTGACAGCTGCACCGACTGCCGTCGTGCACTGTCGCTGTTCTGCGTGATTATGGGACGTTTCGGCGGTAACCTGGCCCTGAACCTTGGCACCTTCGGTGGAGTGTACATCGCGGGCGGTATCGTGCCGCGCTTCCTGGAGTTCTTCAAATCGTCGGGCTTCCGGGCGGCCTTCGAAGACAAAGGGCGCTTTCGCGATTATGTCGCCACGATTCCGGTCTATATGATCACCCACGATCAACCCGGATTATTAGGCGCTGGCGCGCACCTGCGCCAAACGCTGGGCCGCATTATCTAATGCCTGCCGTTGCCCTTCCCGGTGGGAAGGGCTGTGTCCATTCCGCCATTCCCCTACAAACGCATGAGCAGCCGGAAGGTTTTGACCTTGCTACGACTGACCGGCACCTGAAAATCCTTGTCCCTTAGCTTCAGCAGATAAGTATTATTGAACCAGGGTTCAATCTCTCTGATCTTATTCAGGTTGACGCAGTACGAGCGGTGACAGCGAAAGAATTGCTGTTCAGGCAGGCGTGCGCAAAATTCGCTGATGTTCATCGACATCACGTAATCTTCGCGGCGCGTATACACGAAGGTTAATTTTTCGTGGGCTTCAACGTAGTAAATATCGTTTACGTCGGTCACGATGATGCGCTCATCTTTGATCAGGTTAACCGTGAGGGCATGTTGCGCACTCGGTGCCTGGGTAATCGTATGCTGCTGTTGCCAGCTGGCTTCCAGCTTGTTGAGCATCGTGATAATACGTGACTCATGATAGGGCTTGAGAATATAGTCAAATGCTTCCAGCTCAAAGGCCTCGACCGCATGCTCTTTCCAGGCGGTAATAAAGACAATGAGCGGCTTGTAAACGAACTGATGGATATTCTGCGCCAGTAACATGCCATCCAGAGACGGGATATTAATGTCGAGAAAGATCACATCAACCCGGTGCTGTTGCAGATATTTCAGCACGTCGAGTCCGTCATCAAAGCAGGCTTCAATGTCAATTTTACTGTGCTGCTGAATCATCCAGCTCAGCTCTTGCTGGGCAAGGAATTCATCCTCTACGATGATGGCTTTCATGCAAGATTCCCCACCAGTGGCTGTCCGTTTTTGCCCAGCGTAAAGGCAATCTCTGTGCCGGGTTGATGACGCACGATATGCAGTCCCTGGCCCGAAAGCAATTTGACCCGGTGATGCACGTTTAACAGACCGATTTTATTGCCCGGCATGTCGTTGCGCGCGACCTTGTCGATCACCTCATCGCTAATGCCTTGTCCTGTATCTCGCACGGCAATGCGGACCTTGTCGCCCAAATCGCGCACGCTCAGCGTGACCACGCCTTTGCCTTTACAGGGTTGAATGCCATGCACGATGGCGTTTTCGACCAACGGCTGAATCAGCAGGCTGGGCAGCGAGAAATGCAAATCCTCATCCACGTCATAAATCATCGTCAGCTTGTCGCCGAAGCGAGCCTGTTCAATGGCGATGTAATCCTTTACCTGCCACAGCTCTTTTTTAATATCGATCAGCTCATCGTCATTCAGTTCGAGGTTGTAACGCAGATAACGCGATAAGTTAATGACCAACTGACGCGCCGTATCCGGATTAAGGCGGATAGAAGATGAAATCGCATTGAGCGCATTAAACAGGAAATGCGGATTTATTTTACTCTGGAGCGCACGCAGTTCCGCTTTATTGGCCATCTCTCGCAGCTGCTCGGTGCGGGAAACTTCAAGCTGGGTGGAGATAATCTGCGACAGGCCCACGGCCATCTCTTTTAGTGAACCCGTGATACGGTACGCACGGCGATAGTAGATTTTTAAGGTGCCGGTAACCTGTCCTTTTTCCCGCAGTGGAATGACGATCATTGAATGAATGTCTTTTGTCCGATGGGCTTCATCATTGTTTTTAATGATGATTTTTCCGCTGTGAATCGCCTGAGCCGTGGTGGGGCTGATACCGTCATCGCCGTGCTGATAGTTGTGCTCGCCATAGCCAACATAGGCCAAAATCTTCTGTTTATTGGTCATGGCGACGGCATCCGCTTTGATTTCCCGCCGGATAATATCGCAAATGTTGCGAAGTGAATCGCTGTTCACCTGCCTGAAGAGCGGCAGCGTCTGGTTAGCAATATCCAGCGCCAGCTTGGCCTGACGCGCTGCAATGGCCTCTTTCTCGCCCTCTACGCTCTGCACCAGCAACACGATTAAGCCAATGCTGGAGGCACCGAGAATCATCGGCAGGGCGATTTCAGACACAATCGCCAGCCCCAGCGCGACAGGTTTGGCCCATAGCACAATCAGCAGCATCGTCAGACTTTCACAAAACATACCGCCCAGAATCCCTACCAACCAGCGCCGTTCGCGCTGCACCCGACGGTTGATTCCCCCCGCGACGATCCCGGCTATGATGCTGGTGATCAGGCAAGGCACAGAGGTAACGCCATGAACATCAATCAGAAAGCGGTGCAGGCCGGCAATCACGCCTGTGGCAATTCCCACCCAGGGGCCAAAGAGAATGCCGCCCGCCATCACCGCAATCACCCGCACGTTAAGCAGTGATCCCTCCACGTTAACGCCTGACCAGGTACTGAATAGGGCGAACAGGGAAAAAATCGCAATGACGGCGGCTTTTTCCAGCGAGGTATGCTCATCCTTTTGTAACAGCTGACGAAAAGGCCGGGTTCGCGTCAAAAAAAACAGGCAGATCAGCATCAGCGCGGCGCGATCAAAGACGGCGAGGAGCATGTTAAAGTGTGAAGTCACAGGCGACTCTTCAGCTATGTTAAAGAACGCTATGATAAAAAATGTGATGATGATGCGCCAGCATGCCTGACGGTCAGCGCGGCTGTTCATGTTTTAGATCAATTTATCTAAAACAGGGAAAAGCGGAAATGTTGAGTGCATTAAAGGGGAACAAGTTAGTCCTCGCTGAATTTGGGGCAGGGCGCGGACGCCTGACAAGGTGATTCGCGCCGTTATCCTCGTTTAAGCCATCGCTCGGGAGTAGAGTATGCAGATAATGACTTCACGTTTGACGCTAACGACATTACGTCCTGAAGACTGGCAACTGTTCAGGGCTGTGCATGAAGATCGCGATACGATGAAGTGGGTGAGTGACATTCCCGACGAAGATGATATCCGTGAACGTTTCACCCAACGTCTGGCACCCTGGCAGGTGGGCAGCTTTCACATGTTGTGTCTGGTCGTCAGGCGGCGCGATAGCGGAGAGGCCATTGGCTTACTGGGCTGCACGCCGGAGTGGCAGCCTGCCCGCCAGGCCGAGATCGGCTACATGCTGCTGCATCGCCACTGCGGCCAGGGCTTTGGCAGTGAAGCCCTGGAGGCACTGTGTGAGTGTTTGTTTGATGCTGATTTCCTCAAACTCAAGGCGATGGTGGTAGAGGGGAACTGGGCATCACGTCGGATTCTGGAAAAAAATGGCTTCACGCTACAGCGCACACTACAACATAATTATCTGTTAAATGACCGCTGGGTGAATGACTGGCTGCTTGAGCGACTCCATCCGCAAATATAAAAAATTTTCTGCTCCTATCGACAAAGTTGTTATTGGCACGTTATGTTCTTGTTGTGGTCACCGCAGTGACCAGCGTCGCTCGGACGGTCCGGGCGCTAACGTTTTCCAGAGGATATCATGGCTGATAACAGCACAACCCGTCGTTTCTCACGCATAGAACGCCTGCCGCCTTACGTATTTAACATCACCGCTGAACTGAAGATGGCTGCGCGTCGGCGCGGTGAAGACATCATTGATCTTTCAATGGGTAATCCTGATGGGGCGACGCCGCCTCATATCGTAGAAAAACTGTGCCAGGTGGCACAACGCGAAGATACGCACGGTTACTCGACGTCGCGGGGAATTCCTCGTCTGCGCCGCGCGATTTCACGCTGGTATGAAGAGCGTTATCAGGTTGATATCGATCCGGAATCTGAAGCTATCGTCACGATTGGCTCCAAAGAAGGCCTGGCCCACCTGATGCTGGCAACGCTCGATCACGGCGACACGGTGCTGGTGCCTAACCCCAGTTATCCTATTCATATCTACGGCGCAGTGATCGCCGGTGCCCAGGTGCGTTCTGTACCGCTGGTGGAAGGCATTGATTTTTTCAATGAGCTGGAGCGTGCCATCCGGGAAAGCTATCCCAAACCCAAGATGATGGTACTGGGCTTTCCCTCGAATCCGACGTCTCAATGCGTTGAACTGGACTTTTTCGAACGCGTGATTGCGCTGGCGAAGCAGTATAACGTCCTGGTGATCCACGATCTGGCTTATGCCGATATCGTTTATGACGGCTGGAAAGCGCCTTCTATCATGCAGGTGCCGGGTGCACGCGATGTGGCAGTCGAATTCTTTACCCTGTCTAAAAGCTACAACATGGCAGGCTGGCGCATTGGCTTTATGGTCGGCAACAAAGAACTGGTCGCTGCGCTGGCACGTATCAAGAGCTATCACGATTACGGGACTTTTACGCCCTTGCAGGTGGCAGCGATTGCCGCGCTGGAAGGCGATCAGCAATGCGTGCGTGATATTGCCGAGCAATATAAACGCCGTCGCGATGTGCTGGTAAAAGGGCTCCACGAAGCGGGCTGGATGGTTGATATTCCTAAAGCCTCTATGTACGTGTGGGCAAAAATACCTGACCACTACGCTCATCTCGGTTCACTGGAATTTGCCAAGCATATGCTGCAGGAGGCGAAAGTCTGCGTCTCGCCAGGCGTGGGATTTGGTGATTACGGTGACACGCATGTCCGCTTTGCGCTGATTGAAAACAGCGATCGTATTCGTCAGGCAGTAAGAGGGATTAAAGCGATGTTTCGTGCTGACGGCATTCTGCCAGGCAGCGTGAAAAGCATGGAAGAACAAATATAGTACGCCACTGGGGCGACCGTCTGTCGCCCCCTACGGACTGCTTGCAGAAACTACAGCATCAGCACAAAGGTGCCGACCCAAAGCAGTACGAAGAAAGAAATTCCCATCAATGCATATTTCACACACGAACTCCTCTGAGCGGTTACGATATTGGCGATCCCGATCCAGCGCAACGCGGACAGAAGGGATAAGGCCGCCGTTCAGGTCAACGGTCAACGGTTTCCCGGACGAACTGAATAACTCAGTACAGGATCGGGGCTAATCTACGCGTATTCAGACCGAAAAGAAATAGTTTGGTTCTGAGAGTTTGTTCACATTTTTTACTGAGTGTTAATTTCCGGAACGGCGGACATCCCGACACGTAACTGGGCCAGATTCGGCTGCCCTTTATCCAGTACAATTTTCACTGGCAAGCGCTGAACGATCTTAGTGTAGTTGCCGGTCGCATTGTCGGGAGAAATCGCCGAGAATGTCGCGCCCGTCGCGGGTGCAATGCTGTCAACATGGCCGGTAAAGACCTGATCGGGTAACGCATCCACTTTGATGCGCACGGGTTGCCCGGGGCGAACATCTTTCAGCTGCGTTTCCAGATAGTTGGCTGTGATATAGGTTTGCTGCAGCGGTACAACCGCCAGCAGACGCGTGCCAGCGGAAACCCAGGCCCCCAGCCGTACCGTACGCTGTCCCACCATGCCTGCCACCGGCGCCACAATACGGGTGTAGGAAAGATTCAGACGTGCCTGATCGACGTTGGCTTTCGCCGCGGCGACATCGGCCTGTGACGACCTGACGGCCGCCTGCAATACGCCAACCTGCTTAATGGCGGCAGCCAGCGCCGCTTCGCTCTGGCGCACCGTGGCCGTGGCCGAACGCTGTGCAGAACTGGCTTTTTGCTGCTCGTCTGCGGCCACCGTGCCGCTTTTATAAAGGCGGTTATAACGTTCAGCACTCTGACCGGCATACTGAGCCGTGGCCTGGCTGGCCGCGACGCTGGCCTTTTGCTGCGCAATAACTGACTGCTGTTGCTCCAGCTGTGCCTGGCTGCTCAACAGTTTGGCTTCACTGACCTGCAAATCAGCTTCGGCGCTTTCAAGCGCCACGCGATAATCGCGATCGTCCAGCGTGGCTAAGCGTTCGCCCGCCGCCACCTGCTGGTTATCCTTCACGTCGATATGGGCGACATAGCCGGACACTTTTGGCGCGACGATGGTGTAATCAGCATTCACCCAGGCATCATTGGTTTGATAATCGTTACGGGTCATGACCGCCCAGACAGCCAGCGCCATCGCCAGTAAAACCAGCAGCAGCAGCAGCAGTGAAAGCAGCAGGGTTTTTCTCATTACTAAAGCACGCATATTCAGTTATCCCGACGTGGAGGTTGCAGAGTGGATCAAGGTTTGTGGCGGCCAGACCCGCTTGGGTAGCAGAGCAGTGATCAGCAGCAGCAGTAGCGCAAAACCGATCAGCAGCAGCCAGGTATCACTCAGGCCGAGCACCAGCGCCTGGTGCTTGACCTGGGTAGCGAAAGCGCGCAGGTTTTCAACAGAGCTTGCGCTGCCGTCTGGCAGAAGCGGATAGCGGCCACTGGCCTGGCCGCTGTCGGGGGCCGTCATCAGCCAGGGTCTGCTGGCCGCCTGATTAATCAGGATGCTGGAGTGAAACTGCTCACGATGGCTGACGAACCATGACACCAGGGTTGAGGCGGCGATGCTGGAGAATCCCCGCACGGTATTAAACATCGCCGAGGCGAACGGGCCTTCCGGCGGGGCAACGACGCTGGTGGCGCTCATCAGGACCGGCAAAATGACCATCGGTTGGCCCGCGGCCTGTAAGGCCTGAATCAGCCAAAAGTTGTCTCTCGCCCAGCCGGTGGTGATCTGCATGCCGAGCAGACAAGCGGCGATAAGCAACCCCAGGCCGAGCGACAGCACCCAGCGACAGTCGATCCAGCGAATATTCAGCAGGGCGGCGATAAAGGGCGCGATAATCAGCTGCGGTAAGCCGATGGTTAAGGCCAGCGGCGCAAACTGGGCAATACGGAACCCCTCAACCTGAGCAAAATAGGTTGAGGGCAGCGCCGAGCCGGACAGTGACACAATGAGTACGCCCGCCAGTACCAGCAAGCCGTGCATCAAATTACGCCGCCTCAGCATCTGCAACTTAAACAGCGGCAGCGGATGAAACCACTCGTTAATCAAAAACACAATCAGTAGCGGCAACGCCGCAAGAAGCATGGCCGCAATGAGCTGCGAATCCAGCCAGTCGAGCCGTTCGCCTTGCGTGAGCACCAGAACGACCAGCGCCATGCCGCTACAGCCGGTAAGCATGCCAAACAGGTCGATCTGCTGAAACCGTTCGGTGCGCAGGGGATCCTGAGGTAATCCCCAGGCCATCAATACGAGGGCAATCAGCATGCCGGGCACGACCTGCCAGAACACAAACATCCAGCTGACTTCATCTGTCCAAAAGGCCGCCAGCGAGGCGGCCATGTTCGGGCCAAACGTGGCGGTAAGCGCATAGGCGCCCAGGCCATAAAGCTTAATCGGAGGGGGCAAAAATCGCAGCGCGACGGTCATCAGCATCGGGGGAAGCGCGCCGCCAAACAGGCCCTGCACGACGCGCAAGGCAATAAACAGAGCAGGGTTCGTCATCAGCGGCAGCAGCACGCCGGATAATAAAAAACCGGCGGACATGATCAGCGAAAAACGGCGCAGGGAAAACGTCACGGCAAACCACGGCGCAATCATCATGGCGGCGACTTCGGCGGCCTGATAAACAGAAATAATCCAGCTACCCTGGTCGTAGCCGATGCCCAGCGCGGCACGAATATCGGCCAGGGCGATATCACTGACCCGATCGTTAAGGCCTGACGTCAGTGCGGCGATCCAGACGCCAAGCAGGCCTAATGCCAGTCGCAAGGTAAAGGGATGCAGCGTCGGCGCATTGCCGGGCCGGGTTGTCATAGCAGGTGCTCTCATTATTATGGTTCGATGTATTGCAATGCGATACAGCGCGGCGATATTACATGGCAATATGCTGTATTGCAATGCGGTACATGCTGTAAAACGTGCGCTTTTCGGGTTACAGTAAGTCAGCTCAAAAAGGACGACGCTATGACTCATCAATCATCCAGCCGCGAGGATGAAAAAACGGGCGGCATTCAGGTGATTGCCCGGGCGGCAAAAATTCTTAATGCCTTAGGCGAACATCCCAGTGGCATGAGTCTGGGCGAGATTGCGCAGGTGGTCGAGCTGCCGCGTTCCACCGTACAACGTATCGTGGCAGCGCTGGATAGCGCAGAGCTGGTGCGAAGCAGCGGGGCGGGCGGGCTGCGCCTGGGGCCGGCTTTGCTGAAACTGCTGTCCAGCGTCAACACGGATGTGGTGGATTTAGTGAAACCCCTGCTGGAAAAACTCTCTGCCGATACCAATGAAACCGTATCGCTGGCCCGCGCAAGCGGCTCACAGCTGGCGGTTGTACATTATGTTGTGGCGTCACGCGAGCTGCGCGTGGTGCCGCGCATCGGACTGGATCTGCCGCTTTACAGCACCTCAGGCGGCAGAGCGTTGCTGGCGCTGGAAAGCGATGCCGACGTGCAGGCGAGAGTAGGCGATGACTGGCGCGAACTGACCGATAAGACGGTTAAAACGCTGGCGGCGCTTTTGCAGATGATTCACGAGGTGCGTAAAACCAGTATTTCCTACGATCGCGGTGAAACGCTTGAAGGCGTTTCAACCATGGCTTTCGCGCTGGATACGATCTTCGGCCGCTTTGCGGTGTCCTTACTGGTGCCTACGGCACGTTTTAAGAAACACGAGGCACGTTATCGTGAGGAAATGCTGCAATGTAAACAGGCGCTGATTCGCGAAATTGGCAAAATCGCCGCTGTTGAAGGATAACGTCCCGATGAAAACAGTCTTAATGGCTATTGATAACACCCCCGTTGCGAAGAAAGTGATTTCCCTGACGATTGAAGAAGCGCTGGCACATCGTGCAGAAGTGATGGTGTTATGCTGCATCGATCCCGCTTATTCATCCTGCAGCCAGCCTATCGATATTGATGCAGGTGAAGATCCGGCGGATTTTGTTGCGGCTCAGGATGAACAGAATACCGCTGAAATGGTGGTGCGCCATGCGCTGGCCCCCTTATTGCAGGCTGGAATCAAGGCGCGGGGCATGATACTGGCCGGCGAAGCGGCGGACACGATTGTGGCGCAGTCGCAACAGTTAAACGCCAGCATGATTATTATGGGGCGACGCCATTTGTCTCCCTTTAACCGTTTATTGAAAGGATCTGTGAGTGCGGCCGTTGTTGAACGCGCGCATTGCCCGGTACTGATTGATGTGCGTAAGGATTAACAACGTAGTATGACTTCCCTGCTTTTAATTACGCTGGTGGCCTTTGTGCTGCTGGCGATTATCATTTTTATGTTGGTCAGAACGACCCGGTTGCGCGTCTGGCAGGGCATCGTCCTGTTTATCCTGCCGCTCATCCTGTCGAATATTTTATTGTTCAAGTGGATTTTGCCTCAGCAACAGCAGGAAAAACGCTACGAACGGGCTGCGGACTATATGGCGCAGGCAACGGTCTATCGGGTATTGCGTACTCAGGAACCGGCCCTGTGGCAATTACTGACACGCGAACTCGCCCACAAACTGCGTGAAGGGGAACCCATGATTCAGGCCGTTGGCGAGCTGAGAGGCTGGCTGACGGATGTGATTAATCAGCGTCTGATGCGCGCGTCAAACCATGCCATCGTTAATTACATTGGCGTTTCTGTCGAAGAAATGCAGGCGCTAAATAAACGCGATCCCGGCCTCTGTTTTCAGTTTCTCTATCCGCAGGTAAAGGGCGGCGTAAATCTGGCAAAAACGCTGCCGGCCGCGCTGAACCAAAAAGAGGCGGAAGCCACGGAATATTTGCTGCTTAACAGCCTGGTGGAAGAACAGCCGATGGATCGCGATCAGGCTCAGGATGATTTGAAGAATATTGTTGATCGCCTATACCAGAAATGGGGCGATAAGCTGCAGCAGCTCAATATACCAGCAGACACGGCAGTGGACCGCTCTTCAATGTGTGCCATGTCCATCGATCTCTACAGTGCAATTCTCGCACTCCCGGACAAGCAGGCCGCGAATCTGCTTCGTAGAATGATTGCGCTTTCCGGTGAGGGATAAGCAAAAAAAGCCCGCTTAACGCGGGCTAAATTGAGAGGCTTTTTTTTAGTGAGGCTTTTTATTAGTAGAGTCATACCTGGTGTTGTGCTTTGACTGTTTCTCGTTAGATGCAGTTTCGCAGTTTAATGGCACATTATGCCAACTGTTTACCCGTATTGAATCAATTGGTAAAACTTCGTAAATACGCGACAGTCGCGTACTATTCCTATAGATACGCATTTTGCAGCACCTTACACTGCGTCAAAATGTGAGGGAAAAATGAAAAAAACACTTATTGGTGCACTGGCACTTATTTTGCTGAGCGGCTGTACCGCCAGCAAACCCGGGGCGTTTGAGCGGGTCGATGAAGACACCTCCTCAAATACGGTACAGTACCGTTTCGATCCGTCAAAAGTTAATCGCGATGCCATGGAAATTGATGTGGCGAAATACTGCATGGATAAGGGTTTTGATAAGGTAGAAAATCTGCCTGCTCAGGACAGCACAATACCAGGCCTGAAGAAAACCTGGTATCAGTGTAATTACGCGGTGAAGAGTTAACGAATAAAACGAGGTGGGATTGAATCCCACCTTCTTTTTTATATTATGCTGTGTGAAATCTTTGCCCTTCAGTTTTTCTCATATCTGGCGGACATCCTTTCCTGTCTCCGCCTGTCGCTATCCTGCCCTGATATCATTTTTGACCCGCTGATAAAATAACCCGCTGATACTGTGGACAGGACCGTGGTACTCAATGCTTTCATACGACATCTCCACTTTTTCGATGCTTAAAATATTACGCTGAAATAGTGGAGTAAACATGTAGCCAGTGTAGAGTTACTTCGATAATTATTTCTTTATATTTCAAAATGGGCGGTGGCGGATAAAGAATCTGACTATTCCAATCAGAACAGGATGAATAAGCGCTAATATGCGTAAGACCTGTCTTAAAAACAAGTAAGAAAAGCGTTGTCCCGGTTGGGGAAATCGGAGCTACATTATTAGCAGGTCTATAAAGGGAGGCAAACATGGCTTACAAGGTAAAAAATATTCTGCCACTTCAGGCGGAGTTAGGGGAATGCCCGCTTTGGTCGGTAAAGGAGCAGGTATTGTGGTGCGTTGATATCCTGGCACCGGCGATTCATCGTTTTGATCCCCTTAGTGGCGAACTGACGACCTTTCCTCAGCAGGAGGAGGTAGGGTGCATAGGCTTGCGTGAACAGGGCGGTATCATCGCCGCGCTGCGCGGTGGCGTGTGGCTGCTGGATGAGCAGGGCAAACCACAGAAAAAAGTGGCTGATAATCCCGGTATCGCGGAGAAAAGCCGGTTCAATGACGGACGTGTCGATCCCTGGGGCAATTTCTGGTGCGGCAGCTTGTGGGAGCCACAGGATAAAAACGGCGGTTTGCTGTGCCGTGTGACGCCAGACCTGAAACTAGAGGTGAAAGCGCGTGATATCAAGATCTCAAACGGCGTGGCATTCTCCCCCGACCGCCAATGGATGTATCACACGGATACGCCCAATGCAGTGCTTTACCGCTATCCGTTGGATGCGCAGGGCGAACCGGGCGAGCGGGAGGTTTTTCGACGTTTTGACGCCAGCGGCGGTTTACCCGATGGTGCAGCGGTAGACAGCGAAGGTTTTTACTGGTCGGCACTCTTCGA
This sequence comes from Pantoea sp. Ae19-2, assembly GCF_059801205.1. Taxonomy (NCBI): domain Bacteria; kingdom Pseudomonadati; phylum Pseudomonadota; class Gammaproteobacteria; order Enterobacterales; family Erwiniaceae; genus Pantoea; species Pantoea sp. Ae19-2. The sequence goes on from NZ_JBCHWE010000001.1 coordinate 699,308, forward strand.
TGGCGGCCGGGTTGTGCGCATCCATCCTCAGAGTGGTGAAATCGTCGATGAGATCAGGCTGCCGGTTAAATGGCCAACGATGGTGGCCTTTGGCGGCAGCGAGTTAAAGACGTTGTATATCACCAGTTCACGAGAAAATCTCAGTAAAGAAGATCGGGAACGTTATCCGGAATCGGGAGATATTTTCGCGGTTGAGCTGGACGTGGCCGGCATGGCGGAACCGCTGTTTCGCGGCTAAAAAGGGAGGCCAGGCTGTCCTGGCCTCTGAAATTACTGGCGTTGCAGCTGCGGCGCGCTCCCGGACTGACTCTGCGGCATCCGGATAGTGAGCGACAGCAGTAAGGACATGACCAATAGCGTCATGATAAGGCTGAACGTCACGGTAAAACCGCCAAACAGTGAGGCAACCAGCGATCCCAACACGCTGCCAATGCCAAACCCCAAATAAATCAGACCATAGTTTTTCGTCAGGTTATTCAGGCCGAAAAAGTCACTGACCAGGGAAGGGAACACGGTAATCGTGCCGCCGAAGCTGAAGGCGACACAGGCCAGCGACAGGAAAAAGGTGGTCTGGTTCATGTGCGTAAACAGTAATACGCTCATGCCTGTCAGAGCGATCAACTGGGCCAGGGAAATAACCCGGATACGAACCATTTTGTCCGACAGGACGCCCAGCACCAACCGACCACTCAGGTTAGCGACGGCAATGACGGTGACCGCGTTAGCCGCTGTCTGAGTGCTGAGGTGCACCAGGCCTTCCCCGATATCTTTGGCGACGCCAATGACGTAAAGCCCGCTCATGCACGCCGTCAGGAACATCAGCGCCAGCATCCAGTACTGCGGAAGGCGCACTGACTCAGCGAGCGTATAATTGCGGGTTGCCTGATGTTGCGCCGTTGACGAACGTTGCAATGGCGCATCGCGCATCATCAGCGCACCGATAACTATCATCGTCATGGCTAATAACCCCCAGAGAATAAAGGTTTTTTCAAGCCCAAACTCAGCCAGTAGCGCCCCACAGATAAATTTGAAACCCAGGCTGCCCAGGCCGTAGGCACCAATCGCGCAGGCGGATATCATCCCTTTACGTTCAGGAAACCATTTCACGCAGTTAGACAATGTCATCAGGTAACCTGCGCCGTCAGCCAGCCCCAGCAGAATGCCTGCGCTCAGGTACAGCATGACCAGGTTATCGGCATGTGAAGTCAGCCATAAGCCCAGCGCCATCATTACTCCCGCGCCAATCGTCACCTTACGGACACCAAAACGTTCCTGCAGCTTACCGGCAAGCGAAGAGGCTACCGCCAGGCCCAGACTCAGTAATCCAAATGAAAAGGCCACCTGGCTCACCGATGCCGCCAGCTTTTGCGATAGCTGACCATTAAACAAACTCCAGGTATAAACCGATCCCAACGCAAACTGGGTAATCACTGTGCCGAAAAGGGTTAACCAGCGTGTACGCTGACCAACAGCCTGTTGTCGCTCATTCATTATTTTTACTCCCACAGGAAAACTGGAAACTGCGGCCAGATTAAACAAATGCCTGACGCGCGGGAGGGAAAAGAGCATGAACGGAATGCAGAATGGAATGAAATGCCGTGAGAGCGGCATGAATGGCAGGCGCGATAAACGTAACCAGACTAACCATGTGATGAGTTCAGGTAAACAGACGTAAGGGAATGTTACAGGTAGCGGTTTTTACCGGCAGGTTGCGTGTTTTTTTGCCAGGCTTAAAGTCCATTCAACAGGAGGAAATATGAAAGACCGGACATATGAATCCATCACCAGTGAGGATGAAGTTTGCTGCATTATCGGTCAGGCAGTGATCGAATTGAGCACAGAGCAGCAGCCTGTCACGAAATCTACGCTGGCGCTAAAATTATTGTCAATGGCGGATCGTGACAGCGACGATGAGCGAGTTCTGCTCTACTGGATTGCGCGCAAGGCGATCAATCAACCACAATATCTTGTCAATCAGCAGCAACAATGGGCATGAGGCCCTGACAGGAAAGGGTTCCACGCCCGGTACGGTTCAGCGTAACGCACAGCGCGTAATCGTAACGCGTACAGCACACCTGAAAACTGACCGTAAAATCGTGGTAAAGCCAGGGATGGCATCGACCTCCTCTTCTCCCCCCAGTGATCTCTCTTCCCCGACCCGGCTGCCGTTTCAATTTACATTCTGATCTGTCTCGCGCTGGGGCGCTTCCCGATGCTGCGGCCCGCGTTCTGGTGAGTCTGACGCTGGACGGAGCGGTTCAAAGAATCGGATGAAAGACGCCCGCGGACCTGTGATCACACTCAGACATATTCCCCCTGCTGACAGGCACCACCCGTTGTGGGAATAATGAATGCCTGTTTTCCCTGCCGGAGAGGTTTATGAATTCAGTCCCCCTCAAGTGCCTTGGCGTAATGATATTCGCTATCCTCGCTTCGGCATGCAGCCCTTCATCCAATGGTCACATTCCTCTGGGTAAATGTGACGTTAAAGGGACTTACAGTATAAATTTCCCACGCTTTGACGAAACGGCACAGCAGTTAGCCCATGCATCAGGCTGTTTTATTGAGACGGACTTGTCAAGAACCGGCGCTGTCCACGTCAATCCTGTGCAGGGAACCATGACGATTCGGGAAGCGGTCAGTCAGGCGATTAAAGGCACCTCACTTACCATCGTGGCGCAAAAACCGGACACCATCACCGTTGAATAATCAGGGCGAAGAATATGCGTAACTTAGCGGCGCTAACAGGAATGGTGTGGCTCTTATCCGTGTCAGCCTGCTACGCCGGTTATGGCGGAGCGGACAGCAATGGCGGAAGTGGCCTTCCAGGAAAGAACGGGCAACGCGGGATGGCGGGCTGTCCCGGTGGCACGCCACGCTCAACAGACGGTCACTTTTATTTGCCGGGTACACAGGAGCGGTGCAATCCGCCCTCTGCCAAAAAACACCACTGGGGCCCGCAGCGGAGCGTTGAGAGCATTTAGGCTAACCCGCCTGAATGCCTCACGGGCACGTTAAAAGGTGAGAACGATGAACCCTGACGCTTTTTTGCCCCTTGCGGGCCAGTTTTATCGCGCGGTGTTATCTGAGAATGCCCGGGCTGTCCTCGCTGCGCCCGGGCTGCAAAGTGCTGGTCGTTATCATCGGCAGGGGCAATCAGCGTTATATATGAGCCCCAGGCCTGAATGGTCTGTAATCGCGGTTTCAGGTTACATGCGGGAAGATGGCTTACCGCGCGTGCTCATTCCGCTACGCGTGATGGGGGCCAGGGTTGTCGATCAGCGGGATAAAGCGCGTTGTCTGCAAATGGGAATTATCCCTGAGCTATCGAATCGCCCCTGGCGTCCCGCGCTGCAGCAGGGACAAACGCCGGACGCCTGGGAAAATGCGGACAGAGCAAGAGCATTAGGCGCCGATGGGATAATTGACTGTTCCCGTATGATTCCCGGCGGTTGGCACCTCTGTCTGTTCCGCTGGAATACAGATAATGCGCCATGCGTTGCGGTATGCGGCAAACCTATTACGATCACGCTTTCACAGAATGGCCCCAAATGGGGATTATAACGGGTGCAGTGCAGCCGAAAACCTCCCCTCTGAAACCCTTCAGACAGGTGAATAACATGAGAACCGCTTCTCTGCTGCTGTGCTCGCTCCTCCCATTAATGGCCCTGGCGACAGCGCCAGATTATCCGGGATGCGACCTCAATGTGCAGCATCCGCTGATGGCGGCGCCAGTTGGCAGCATGACGGACGTGCGTGAGGCGCACATTGTTATGCGTGCCGATGTCCTACAGGCCGATATCGGCAATGCCCGGAAAGCGCGCCAGCTCACGCAGCCAGAAGCCCGCGCGCTGTGGCAGGACATTGCACAGGTGCGCAAAGACAGTGCCCGGTGGGTGAAAGTCCAGGGGTTTTTAAGTGCGGCGGAGCGGGCCAGTTATGACCGCGCGCTGGATCGCGTGGCGGTGCAACTCTGTAAACGCGGATGAACCCTGACAAATTAATGTTTTGATCAAAATGGATAATCTGATTTCACTGTCAGTAGCCTTAAAAACAACTAAAAAAGCAATGCTTTTCTATTTTCATAATTCATATTTATAACGCCGTTCACAATTATAAGCTTTTCCACTCTTTAACCGAAAATACCCTACTTTAGCTTTACTAAAGCCTGTGTCCGGAAATCACAGAAAGGATGGACGTTATGCTCGCTATCCCTGCCGATATTTGCGCCCGGCACGTCACGCGCTTTAACCGGCATTTCCCTGCCAGACTGTAAACATGCCCCTCAGAAACTATTTTTTTATTTATGAATGTTTTTAACGAATCAATGTGGTTTGGGGGCTTTACTATGTCGTCATAAAACCGGCCTTTCGCCAACCGCGGCATCATGCAATGTGCCCGGCGCAGGGTACGCCTTAAAATCACATCCGCAGGTAAAATGCCGCTGGCGGAGCTGGAAACGATCGGATTTTTCACAAGCGGAGGTCAGGTGCAATGAAATAATTTCGAAAAAGGATAATATTATCCGGAATAATTATTAACCGTGTGGTTTGTATCAAGTCATAATTTTTTGACATGGGCGTCATCATAACGAACGCGTGCTGTGCGCGCACGAATCTATATTGGGAATGTTATCACTTTGAGAAGAAAGCAGATGCCCTTAAGAATATTCGTCTCACTTAATATGTAACTCTGATGTATTTTACTTTTCGATCTTTAATTCTACATTTTTACACTTTAATGAGATAATAAACTATAGTTTAAATTTATCTGGTTTTATCTACTTTGCGGCAAGATTAAATTAGTATTAAAGATCGTATATACATTTAATTTCTTTATTTTGTTTGTAAATCAAAAACTCCAATGCATAATTGGCTTTGCCAGTTTTAAGGTGTGTTTTTAATTAATTTCTATGCTTTTGTTAAATGTATAAGTATTTGTTAAATAGATATTGATCTGTTTGATGGTATTTATTTGTTATTGCATTAATCAATTAACGGGATTAAATAGGTATGAAAATTAATAAAGTTGCAGTGGTTTTGATGCTTGCTCTGGGAATGGGCGCAACAGGTGCGCATGCGGCCAATCAGGGACAGGGAAAAATCACTTTCCATGGTCATATCATTGATGCTGCATGTTCCATCGGGAGTGACAGCGAAAAACAAACTGTTGAACTGGGCCAGATTTCAGCTCGACAGCTAGAAGATCAAGGAACATCCAGCCCAAAAGTTTTCACTATTGATCTGGAAAACTGCCGCATGAACAGCACCGACGATGGCAATGGTAACACTGTTATCACCTCGCCAACGGTGAAAGTGACCTTCGGTGGAACGGCTGCAGTAAAATCCGATGGCTCCACAGATAATAATAAGTTCGGCATTATGGGCACCGCATCCGGTGCGGGCGTGGTGATCACCGACGCGTCCAGCGCAATTATTCCCGTTGGCGGTTCCAGTGAAGCCCGTACCTTAATTGAAGGCAATAATACGTTGGCATTCTCTGCCTATCTGCAGGGACTGGACGACAATAATGCGATTAAATCCGGTGAGTTTACCTCGATTGCTGACTTTACGTTGGCGTATGACTAAGAGCTGATCACAAACGTTTCCCCTACCCGGTCAGCTCATGACCGGGTAGGGGAGTTATCTACAGGCATAAACAGGATGCATATTGTTTATTTGCGTTTGACGCTATTCATCTTTTTTATTTGCCATTTCACTGTCCAGGCGTCCCCGATTAAAGATGAGGGGCAGGGCCGTGTTTACGTTAATGGTCAGATTCTGACATCGGCGTGCAATATTCATACTGAAGATGTCTGGCAAGAATTTGTGTTCGATTCACTTACGCCGCATATCGTAGAGAATAATAATGGGCTCAATGAAAAACGATTTTCCATTCGCTTAGTGAATTGTGATCTTAGAGACGAAGATAAATGGCGAAGCATAGCGTTCACCTTTTCAGGTGAGGCGGTTTCTCACGCGCCCTCTTTATTTTCGCTGAGGGGCGAGGCCAAAGGGATTGCACTCAAAGTGACTGACAGTGACGGCGAGCAGGCATTGCCGGGCATACCTATGCACAGCGTTGTCCTGAGTCAGAATGAACATCAGTTTGATTATGTTATGCAGGTGGTTCCGGATGGAAAAGTCTATATAGAAGGCGACTGGGCGGGTGCAATACGTTTTATGCTGAGTTATCAGTAAATCCCTTTCTTGCACGATTCGCTATAACAAAAGATAACGTAAATGGGTAAATCACAACTATTACATCGATATTGTCTTTTTTTTAGCGTTTTAATAACGATGTCGGGTTATTGCGTCGATACACGCGCTGTTGAATTTAATACTGACATTCTTGATGCCGAAGATCGAAATAATATTGATTTATCCCGTTTCGCCCGTGCGGGTTACATCATGCCGGGTACCTATAGTCTCACACTTCGATTGAATGAGCGGAATATCATTGAACAGGAGGTGGTGTTTAAAGAGAAGAAAGGTGCCGAAGAAGTGCAGGCCTGTCTGACGCCTCAGCAGGTTGAGTTACTCGGTCTTAAGCACGCTGCGCTGGCAAAGATAAGCTTTGACCATAATGACGACTGCGCTGATTTTTCCGCGCTGGACGGTGTCAGGCTGCGCGGCGATCTTTCAACCTCGTCGCTCTATATTTCGGTACCCCAGGCCTGGCTCGAATATCAGGATGCCACCTGGCTGCCGCCTTCACGCTGGGAGAATGGCGTACCGGGGGTGATGCTGGATTATAACATCAATACCAGCTTCACCCGTCCGGTACACGGCAGTCAGTCACAGCGAGCCAGTGCCACCGGTACGCTCGGTGCAAACAGCGGGCCCTGGCGTTTGCGGGGCGACTGGCAGGCTAACTACAACAAGACCGGCGGCTCCAGCGGTGGCACGACCCAACGTATCGACTGGAGTCGCTTTTACCTTTATCGCGCGCTGCCGTCGCTTATGGCGAAACTCACTCTGGGTGAGGATTATCTTCGATCGGATATTTTTGATACATGGCGCTTCACCGGCGCGTCATTGGTCAGCGATGAAAGCCAGCTGCCCCCCAGGCTGCGCGGCTATGCGCCGGAGGTGAGCGGCATTGCACGCACCAATGCCAAAGTCATCATCAGCCAGCAGGGACGGATCATTTACGAAACCATGGTGGCGGCAGGACCGTTCCGCGTGCAGGAACTCAGCAGTGCGGTGAGTGGGCAACTGGACGTAAAGGTGGAAGAGCAGGACGGTAGCGTACAACACTTTCAGGTCACCACCGCCACCGTGCCCTATCTGACCCGGCCGGGCCAGGTGCGCTACAAGCTGGCCACCGGGCGCCCCTCCGATTTCCACCACCATGTGCAAGGACCGACATTTGGCACCGCCGAAATATCATGGGGCGTGGCTAACAGTTGGTCACTGTATGGCGGGAGTATTTTCTCTGCGGACTATCACAGTCTGGCCATTGGCGTGGCTCGTGATCTTTACCGGTTTGGTGCGCTCTCAGCGGATATCACCCAGTCTGCAACATCGTTACCGGACAGGGGACATTTACAGGGCCGTTCCTACCGTTTGAGTTATTCAAAGCGCTTTGACGACTTCAACAGCGATTTGACCTTTGCGGGCTACCGTTTTTCCGAACGCAATTACATGACCATGACGGAGTACCTTGACGCGCGCTATCGCAATGGCGTAACGGGCAGCAGTAAAGAACTTTATACCGTTACGGCGAGCAAAAGTTTTACGGATCTCAACCTTTCTGCCTACCTGAGCTGGTCTCACCAGACGTACTGGGATCGCCCGCGTGCCGACCGTTACAGCCTTTCTGCCAGTCGTTATTTCGATCTGAACCGTTGGCGCAATCTGTCCGCCACCGTTTCCGCCGTGCGAACGCGCGATTACGGCCGTAAGGATGATGCGCTCTGGCTAACGATAAGTGTTCCTTTTGGTCAGGGGACGGCCAGCTACAACGGCAACTGGAGTCAACAGACTTACAGCCAAACCGCAGGATGGTATGAACGCCTGGAAAACGGTGACAGTTATCGCCTGTCGGCCGGAACGCGAAGCGGAAAAAGCGAGAGCATCACGACCCAGGCGAGCGGGCTGTACAGCCACACAGGAACGGCTGCAGACATCACCGCCAATCTGGACTGGCAGCAGAACGGCTATACCTCAGCGGGCTTGTCGATTAGCGGCGGCCTGACAGCGACCAGCGAAGGGGGCGCGCTCCATGGCAGCAGCGTCAGAGGAGGCACCCGAGTGTTGGTCAGCACCGATGGCGTGGCGAATGTGCCGGTGGGCCGTAATGGCATGACCAACCGATTTGGCCTGGCCGTGGAACCCTCCGTACCCGGCTACTATCGCGCCACGGTCAAGGTAGATGTGAATCGGTTGCCGGATGACATCGAAATCAGTAGCGCGCCCGTTGCGGAAGTTTCACTGACCGAAGGGGCGATTGGTTTCCGCCGTTTTGACGTGCTCAAGGGTGCGAAAGTCGTGGCGACTGTCGCGATGGCTGACGGCACTTTTCCTCCTTTCGGGGCCAGCGTGCGCAATGCAAAAGATCAGGAGTTAGGCATGGTGAGTGAAGCGGGCTTAGCCTGGATTTCAGGGGTTAAACCCGACGAGGTGCTGACGCTGTTCTGGGGCGACAAGGCACAGTGCCGGGCAACGCTTCCGTCACTCATCCCCGACAGTCAACTGCTGCTGCCCTGCGAGTAACCTTCCCATGCAGCCTGTCTGGGATCTGAAAGCAAACGTATACAAGGTGCAAACGAGATGATGAAAAGACGCAAGGATAGGTGGGCATTACTGTTGATAACGAGTGTGCTGGCGACGTTGGCAGGGCAAACAGCGCAGGCCGCCATTGCCCTTGACCGCACGCGCGCCATTTTTAACGGAGGCGAAAAAAATCTCATCCTGAATATCAGCAACGACAATCAGAAAGAGCCCTATCTGGCTCAGGCCTGGCTGGAAGATGCACAGGGCAATAAGCTCACCAACTATCTCAGGGTCACGCCGCCCGTGCAGCGCGTGGAGCCGGGCGCAAAGAGCGTCATTCGCATTACCGCGTTGCCCTCTTCCGCCTCGCTGCCGCAGGACAGGGAAAGTGTGTTTTATTTCAGCGTCCGGGAAATTCCGCCGCGCAGTGACCGCGCCAACGTGTTGCAACTGGCCCTGCAGACCCGAATCAAACTGTTCTATCGACCAGCCAGCATCACCCCTGAGCGCTTCAGCCGCCATGATGATCAGTTAGTCCTGCACAAAGTGAAAGGCGGTTTCCGCGTGGAGAACCCAACACCTTATTACATGACGTTGCTGGGGATCATCAGTAAAGGCAACCGTGCTGTTGAGAAAAGCTTTGTGCCCGTCATGATCGCCCCGATGTCGAGCGAGACGGTGAAGTCCTCGGTTTCCCGCGATCCGCAAATTATCACCATTAATGATTTTGGTGGAAAACCTGTTCTGCCCTTTCTCTGCCAGGGCTCGGTATGTCGGGCCGATCCCGTGGCCGTCACTCAGCACTGAAGAAGGAGACAGAATAGTGATAGTGCGAGCGTCTGAACTCTATGTCGGATGGAAACACATGATGGCAATAACCCTGATCGCAGTGCCGCTGATATCCACGTTCCCGCGAGCTCACGGACGGGAAGCCCGGTGGGAAAATACGCTAAGAGGAATGTTGCAGGCCTCAGGCTCATTGATCACCTCGCCCTGTGTATTAATGCCGGAATCTCAGGTTCAGCATATTACGCTCAGCCCTGTTGCGTTGGCGGCGTTAAACAAGACAGGCGATGTCACTGTGCCCGTGGATATTCATCTCGTACTGGATCACTGTCCCAGCGGCGCCCGGCATTCTGGCACCCCACAGGACCTGCGCCACAGGTTATGGCTCGCCGATCAGCTCTCGGTCAGACTGCGTCTCCTCGGCGACAGGGCCAATGATGATGCGCGATTTTTCAGCATAAAAGGCGCATCCGGTCTTTCTCTGCGCATGGAGGATCCTTTGGGTAACCTCCTGATTCCCGGCCTGTTAAGCCAACCCGTTCCGCTTGCCGAGGGGCGCAATGACCTGGTACTCAAAGCACAGCTCTGGCGTAACCGCGATCCGCTGGAAGCGGGCGAGTGGCAGGCCGTTATCAACATTGGCATGGAGTACGAGTGATGGAGAACCTAATCCGTTTTCGTCGCGCGGGCGGTGGTTTGCTGATAGCGATTGGCCTCACGATGTTCACCGCGCTGCTGCTGGTCAGGGCGAAAGCGGATGCGGGATCAACGGACGTTGTATTCCGCGGAACGCTGCTTGCCGTGCCCTGTCTGGTCGACATGGATTCGGTGGATCAGACGGTAGCCTTCTCGCCCATCGTCGCCCGGCACTTTACCAACAATCATCAGTCCTATCCGGTCGACTTTTCCATTGCGCTAAAAGAGTGTGACCTGTCTGTCGGCTCGCAGGTAAGCGTCACGTTTTTTGGCGATAAAAACGCCGTAAATCCTGCACTTTTTGCGCTGAATGGCACGGTGGAAGGGTTGGGGCTGGCGGTCAACGATGCTCAGGGTAACGCGGTACTTCCCGGTGTGCTTCAGCCGCCTGTTGAACTCACCGACACGGAAAATCGGCTGGAGTGGCTGGCCCGATTGCAGCGTACGGCCGCAAATGGCGAGGTCACGTTAGGGGAATACAGTGCAATGATCACCTTTCAGTTGCAATACGAATAAAACAGCACCGTTACTGCCGCCTTGTAGTCAAGGCCGCAAAGCGCACAGCATCAGGAGGTACAGCCGTTGAATATCTTCAGCTTGTTAGATCAAGGCCATCAAGCCGGTACTCAAACTCATCCGGCCAGCGTGCGCGGCCGGGTACTGATCAGGGAAGTGATATGCGTAACGAACGCCTGAAACAACAGTGCCTTGCCGTGCTGGGCACCGCCAGGGACGTGGACAAAGGACTGTCCACCCGAGACATCGCTGACGCGCTGGATATTAGCGTGTACAAAACCCGATTGCTGTTGCTGGATCTTGAGAAAGAAGGGCGGGTCAAGGCGCTGCCGCGTGAAAAGCCCTGGCGGGGGGCGGCCCGGCGCTGGGCGGGTCGTTGATGACTGGCACAAGTGTGTGTTCAAACGCCTTCTTCCAGCTTGGGCTTGAGGCGATACAGCAGGCGCTGTCAGACCATTTGGGCAAGCAGATTCGCCTTCAGGGATTCTACTTTCCGACGATGCAAGCGCTGCTCGCCTGGAGCATGAATCCACGGCTCGCAAAGGGATGCATGATTGTGATTGCCGGCAGTAACCCGGTGCTGTCGGTGTTAAGCGGCCTGGTGGATCCGAAGCGCATCCTGCTGTCAGACGCGGGCGAATCCCGGCAGGCACTGATGGAGAAACTTTACATCAAGGCGCGATGCGCGCACCTGAAGTTGCCGGTAAAAAAAGAGGCCATTTACCTGACCCGGCGTGAAGTGATCTATATGCGCGCCTTTATACAGGGCAAACCACACCAGTCACACAGTAAACGTGACAGCGGTATTCGACTGGCTGTGATGAAGAAAATTGGGGCAACAGGGCCGGTTTCTCTGCTGATTCGTTTTCGCCTGTTGCGCGGCCTTAAAAGCGATTACCTGCTGAAACCTGCCCGGTTAGCGCACGGGCAGGCGGTGGAACAGCGCGGCGGCATCCCGCAGAACATCACGCCGACTGCGCAAAGAGACAGGCGTTGCCTCGGGCAGCCGGAAACACAACAGGACATTTTGCTATGTGGACAAAAGCGATATTGATAAAGCTCTGGGCCATTCTGGCGCTGGCAGGCAGTGTGAATGCCCATGGCGCGCTGACGGTTGATCGATCGCGCCTGATCCTTAATCAGGGGGAAAAGTCGATCAGCCTGAACGTAACCAACCGCAATGAAAAAGATCCCTACCTGGCGCAGGGCTGGATGGAAGATGTAGACGGAAAAAAAATCAGCGGTCCGCTGATGGTATTGCCGCCGGTGCAGCGTGTTGAAGCGGGCGGCAAGACGCTGGTGCGTATTCAGGTTCTCCCGGCCATCTCGTCGCTGCCGACAGACAGGGAAAGCGTTTTCTACCTTAATCTGCGGGAAATACCGCCAAAATCGGCTAAAGCCAACGTCCTGAAGCTGGCGATGCAGATCCGGCTCAAAGTCTTCTATCGCCCTAAAGGACTGAACGTGGATCCGATGTCAGATACGGTTCCCGGCACGGAAACCCTGACGCTGATTAAGCAGGGAAACCAGTATGAAGTGCACAACCCAACGCCCTACCATTTTTCCTTCGTCGAAGTCAGACGAAGCCTGACCGGAAGCGGACTGGCACGTTTTGAACCCGTCATGGTGGCACCGAAAAGCCGCCAACTGCTCAGTCCGACCGTCAGTGAGTTAGGCAGCACGCCGGTTCTGATGTTCGTCAGCGATTACGGCAGCCAACGGTTGTTGCCGTTTATTTGCAACGGCAACACCTGCCAGGCAGAGAAATCGCGCATACCGAATGAGATTTCCTTTAGGCAACAGCAGGCGGAGCGCAATGAAAGCTAAATTCAGGCTGTGCAGCCTTCTGCTGCTGACTGCATTCATGGCGAGCAGCGTACAGGCAGAGGTTAACAATGGGGATATGACCACGCTGACCATCCGCGGCATTCTGGTGGAGACGCCGGAATGCGTGGTCAACAACCAGGAACCCATCGAGGTGGACTTTGGTGAGGATGTGGTGATTAGCCGAATAAACGGCGTTGATTATAAAAAGACACGAATCATGTACAGCCTGCTGTGTACATCCCTGGCTAAACAGGGGCTAAAAGTCACGATTATCGGCGAACCGGCTGCGTTTAATACTTCGCTGCTTGCAACCAGCAAATCGGCACTGGGTATTCAGTTAATGCATGAGAATGCCGCGCTGTCGCCGGGCAGCAGCGTTGCATTCAATTATAACGACGGCGCGTTGCCCGAATTATGGGCCGTGCTGGCAGTACAGAACAACGCTCTGCCCACGGCCGGTACCTTTACAGGTAATGGAACGATGGTGTTTGAGTATCAGTAAGGAGCCAGCATGCACCCTGTTTATATTCCGCTCGTGTTTAGCGCCGTATTCTGCTTGCCGGTTAACGCAGCCAGTGAGAACCCGAAGGCGGATGTGACGTTTCGCGGCACGCTAATCGAACGTATTCCCTGCACCGTTAATAACGGTGACACCATCACGGTGAATTTTGGTGATGATGTGATGACAACCCGGCTGGACGATGACAACAGCAATGTTTACAGCCGGGAGGTTGTGGTTCCGCTGGACTGCAGCTCACGCGATGTGCGGTTGCGCATTGACGGCATCACCTCGGCGTTCAACCCTGAACTGCTTGCCGGTCATCAGGCGGGATTCGGTTTTCGCCTGATCTATGGTGACAGAACGATGCCGCTCAACGACTGGATCCAAACGAACGTCAGCGCGCAGGGCATGCCCGATCTCACCTTTACCGTTCGGCCCGTCAGGCAGGAGGGCGTAACGCTCAACGGCGGAGAGTTCAGCGTCGTCGCGTCTTTGATAGCGAATTACCTGTAAACATGGAACATCATGACAAATCAAGGAGTCAGGATGCCTGGTTATGAAGGATATGCGAAAGGTCGACATCGGTGGCCCGGAATACGGATGGGCAGTCTGCTGTTGGGGGGATTAGCCCTGATTGCACCCGATGTCTACGCGAACAATCTTGCGCTCAAAGGAACGCTTATCACCCCGCCGTCCTGCATCCTTAACGGAGACAGCACGCTGGAAATCAGCTTTGGGGAAAGCATCAGAATTAAAAGCGTTCCCGATGGTCTGTATCGCCAGGCCGTTAACCCGGGGCTGGAGTGCGATAGCAGTAATCTGGCATGGAACCTGGTGTTAACCGTCGCCGGTACAGCGGCAGGATTTGATAACGAGAGCGCAACGGTCGTGACCGCAGAGCAGGCGGATCTGGGCGTGAAACTGTATATCGACGATGCGGCGTTTGAACTCAACAAAGCGTACAAGGTGAATGGCCAGACGCTACCGAAGATAGAAGCCGTGCTGGTTCAGCGTGAAGGTGCGGAGCTGGATGAAGGCGATTTCACGGCCAGGGTAACGTTACGCGCTGAGTTTCAGTGAAAACGGCGGGTGCCTTACCTTGAAAGGTGACGCCCACACGGCGCGGTTTTCACTCAAGGCGCCTCTCTGTCGCGAATCCTGTGGCGAAAGGCGGAGCTTAAGGCCTTTTGTAATGAATAGTCTGTGAGGAAACCTCATGCGTTTTTTTTATTTCCTAACCAGCGTGTTTTTTCTGCTGTTTTCGTCATGCCCGGTGAAAGCCTTATTGCATGAGAATGCACCTTTCCCGATTTTTGTGGGTAACACGCAAAAAGTGCCCGGCACACAGGTCGAATTTCATGTCGGACGCGCCACGAGTTACATCGATCCCCATCAACCTCACTACGTTACGGCAAACTCAGGGATTGCGATTTATTTTTACTGGTGCACACAAAGTGGTGGCAGTTGTGCAGGCCCCGGGAATACCAGTGTGCCACCCGAAAATATCATTGCTCGCGGGGAAGGCTGCCCCACCGATGACATACATCAATTTATCGATTGTCTGCATGAGAAAATAGATCCAGGCGGGCAATATATGGCGACCGTCCCTGACAATGTGGGGTCAGATTCGCGGCTGACGCGCGGCCGGGTTTGTTTACGCTATCTCAATGATGTTAATTCGGTGCTCGGCACAACGTTTACCTCCAGTTATAACTCTTGCAAGTTATCGCCGCCGACCCAAACCTGGTGCGCGATGGAAACTCCTAATGTGGATATCGATTTTGGCATAGTCCATGTGGGAGAGGCTGAAGGACAGACGCGGGAAAAGGATATCAGCGTGTATTGCTCGGGACCGGCCAACTATATTATCGATCTGACAAGTGAAGATTCCTCTGTCCCTTTAAGTAACGGCATGAAAGCCGAATTAACTATCGATGGGCAGTTGATACAATCCCAAAGGCTGGTTTCAACGGAGCAAGGCTCAACGACTTATAAGCTGCAAGCGGAATTGAAGGGGCAACCTGTGGCAGGGGCTTTTAACAGTACAGCAATACTGTTTATTTCCTACCCGTAATCGTGCTGGCAGGATTGATATTTACCGGGCCTGACAGGGCACAATGTTGAACGGGCCATTCTGGTCGGATCTAAAAGCCTGTGGGAAGCCAGGCCTGTTAATCATCGCCCTCTGAGTCAGGATTACAGGGGGGAACTGTTTTCACGTTGAATGCGCCCCACTCATGGGCGCTGCATTTTAATCACGCAGTGAGACTGAGATGTCAGCTAAATCCCTGGCGATCCCCGCCATCCTGTTGGGCAACGTTATGCAGAACCATGGCGGCGGCCCCAAATGCGACGGTATCCGTGGCGGAGATATCCGGCAGGCAGATCTCGGGTTGCACGACACGGCTGCCCTTTAAGCTATCCAGCCTGGAGAAGTCGAGCCAGACCGCGAGTCGTTCACGAACGCTTTGAGGCAGTGTTCCCCCCACATAGATCGCCGCAGGGGCAAGAACAGCGTTCAGCATAAAGCCCAGACGGGCGATTTCCGGGCCTGTTCGTTCGATCCATTCGTCGAGAACGATGACGTTTTCAGTAAGGAATCGCTGCCAGATGTCTTGTGAGCGCCCATCCGGTATCTGGCCGAGGCGATGCTGACACCATGCCGCAAGGTCAGTAAAGGAGGGGCGGGGCCTGTCGAGTGGCAGCAACAGACCAATTTCGCCCGCGTTGCCAAGATGACCGCGATAACGCTGTCTACCCAGAATAATGCCGCTGCCGACGCCTTCTGACAGATAGAGATAGAGAAAGTCTTCATGATTAGCCGCATTACCCAGTGCCATTTCACCCATCGCTGCAGCATTGGCATCATTCTCAATTAACACCGGACAGCCCAGCGCCTGCTGAATGGACTCGAACAGTCCGGGTTCATCCCAGGAAAGCACCTCGGGAGCCAGATGAAGGGGAGCAACGCCCCGTTGGAATCGCGTGGGCATGGCAATGCCTGCACCAATCACTAAAGTATCCGGAATGTGGTTTCTCTCAAGCAGGGCTCTGTGACCCTTCTGAATCGCTGACCGGGCCGTGGCGAAGGTATCGTAAAGGCCGCGCAGCTCAATTTCGTCAACCCGCTTCCCCGTGAAATCAAGCAGCATCAGCGTAATGGAGAAGCGGCTGGCATGAACTCCAACGGCATAACCAATGGCGGAATTCAGCGTGAGATCAATGTGCGGAGCGCCCCGGCCAGACGGGCGACGCGCCCCTTCGACGATGATCCCTCGCCTGATGAGATCGCGGGTCATCATGCTGACGGCCGCCGCTGTTACGCCACAGCCCTCGGCGAGCTCGGCACGCGATGCGGCGTGGTTGCGACGCAGATAACGCAGCACCGCAGACTGCGTTGTACCGATTCCTTCCCAATGCTTCGATGAAGTCAATGCCGCTTCTCCCTGTCGTTGTCGCGTGGTCATGAACCTGTCATTTAAATAAATTAACTTACTTAAATAATAGGTACAACGGGAATAAAAACCATGTCGAAAAAACGCACTCTCCTGGCAAGCGTAATGATTTCCGCGCTCTGTGTCGGCATTGCCCATGCCGAAGAGATCACCATCAAACTCTCCACGCTTGCTGAGCGCAGCGCACCCAACCGCATCACCAATATTGAAGATGCCGCCGACATCATGAACAAGCAATTCAAGGCTGCGGGTGTCGATAAACATATCGTGATTCAGGCCAACAGCAGTGCGGTCAAAGGCTGGGACGACTTCGCGATGGACATGCTGAAGGCGATGTCCGTCGGGCAGGGGCCGGATATCTATGTGCTGCCTCATGAGTGGATTGGCCAGTTTGCTAAGGACGGTTATGCCTTGCAAATGAACGATAAGATCGCTGCTGCGCCGTGGGTCTACAGCGATATCCTGCCTGTGCTGTGGGATTCAGCAAAAGCAAACGATGGCAAGATTTATGGCATACCGCAGGATGCCGAAATACGCATGTTTTTCTACAACAAAGATATGTTGAGAAAAATCGGCAAGGATGAAGCTTTTATTAACGCTATCCCTGCCAGGGTGGAATCCGGTGACTTCACCCTTGACGATCTGACTGCGCTGGCCAAAGAGGTTGTGGACGGTAAAGCGGCCCAGTATGGCATGCTGCACCGCCCGAACGTGGGTATTGATTATCTTATGGTTTTTCAGTCGTACGGCGTGAAATTTATGGATGAGAAGACCGGCAAACTCATTTTCCCCAAAGCGGAAATGGCCGACGCCCTTGGCTGGCATGCGCGTAATGCTAAGCAGGGCGTCACGCCTGTCGATAATACGGCGATGAGCTGGGATGCGATTCAGGGCGCGTTCAAGCAGGAGAAGGCGTTTATTTTCCACCAGGGCGTTTGGGCGGTGGCCTGGCAACTGGGTGACAAAAATGGGGCTGTCTGGCCGTCGGACAAAGACGGTTATTTTCATAAGATAGGCTGGATTCCTGCTCCCGCGGCCAAAAAGGGCGGCCAGCCCTCAAACCTGTCGCATCCGCTTCTCTATACGGTGAATGCCAAAAGTAAAAATGCCGACATCGCTGCCGAACTCGTGGCACTGGCAACGTTGCCCTATTTTAACAACGAACATGCCGTAACCTCCTATCACACCGCCATCAGCAACGCGCAAACGGCGATGCCGAAATACCGGGATAACTGGGTGTTGTCTGCTGCCTCGCCCATGATGGCGCATGCGAAGTTCGTGCCCAATCAGACGCAGTTTGGCAGCTACAACAAGGTGCTGTTCAGCGGCCTACAGGCCGTGGAAACAGGGAAAATGACCGCAAAACAGGCCGTTGATTTTATCGCTGAAGAGTTAGAACTGCAGTTCGGCGACGATATAGAAATCCGTTCGTCCGTTGCCAACAAATAGGGTTTAGCCCGCCCAATGCGATCGTTAATATTGAGGGAGGTGAGATGATGTCGCAGTTCCAGCCTCGGGCGCACCGGCCCGCCCGGCCCGTCTTCTATCTCGCGCCCGCTATCGCGCTGTTGGTCGTCTTTTTCCTGGCGCCCATCATCGTCAATACCGTTATCGCCTTTACCGATATGGGTGCGGATCTTCGGGTCGGTCAATTGACACTGCATAACTTTGAGCGGATTGTGTCGCGTGATGCGCGTATTCCGGGCGTGCTACTAACAACGCTGATTTACGTAACGGCGACGCTGTTTCTTTTCAATGTCGGTCTGGGTGCGCTGCTGGCTATCACATCAACGGCAATCCCTGACCGACTCGGGAATCTGTTTCGCGGTCTCTGGCTTTTGCCGCGCATGTCACCGGCCGTGCTCTACAGCATTCTGTGGATATGGGTGGCCGATCCCACGCCGTCCGGTTTGCTTAATCAGATAACGGGTTCCTTCGGGTTGCAGCCGATGAATCTGCGCAATGATTTCCCCTTGTTTCTGATCGTGGTGGCCAATGGCCTGGTCGGCGCATCCTTTGCCATGGTCATTCTGACGTCAGCGATTCGTTCCATCCCTTCACATCTTGCCAATGCGGCACGGATAGATGGGGCGAGCGAGTGGGGCGTGCTGCGTTATGTTGTGGCCCCCGCGCTGTCTCAGCCCATTCGATTTATTACGATCTATCAGGGGCTCTCCCTGATGACGACCTACGAATACATTCTGCTCATCACCGGGGGCGGTCCCGTTTACGACTCCACACCTTATGCGCTCTATATCTACCGTCGTGCCTTTGAAAATGGTGCTTATGCCTATGGTGCGGCCCTGGCGCTGGGTTTGATGGTGATCGGCGTCGCCGCGACCTTAATACAGTGGCGTGTCAGCAATATGCGCGCGACATTCGCCGCGCCGAAAATCGAGGTATTGTGATGTCACGCGTGCAAACCACATCGGTTGCCACATCGAAATGGGCCCGTCTTGAACGCAGAGGTACCGTCAATCGTGTCGGTTTCCTTTCTGTGGTCATTCTCTTCCTGACGCTGATTTCGGTTCCGATCCTGCTGCCTTACCTCTGGCTTCTTGCGAAATCCCTGACCACCTCTGATGCATCTATCAGTCGGCTTGTTCTTTGGCGCACCAGCGCCATTGCGGGCGTGGCTTATCTCGGCGCGATCGTGCTTGCTTTTATGGCAGAGCGCTTGCGCAGGCCGATATTGTCCTGGAGTGCGCTCGGCATCATCGTGCTGCTCCTCGTGATGATCTTTCTGATGCCCTATCTGACGTTGCACAACTACCGGTTTCTCTGGCTGCGGGATATCGCGAATACCGGCACAACGCGTGTGGATCTGATGCCGTCGGTCTGGACGGCACTGGGCAGCTCCCTGATCTTTGCCGTCTCTCAGACGCTGATTGTGACGATCGTCGCCACGCCAGCAGCCTACGCGCTATCCCGCTTTGCCTTTGCCGGCCGGGAAAATTTTCTTCGCGGTTTGCTGCTGTTACATGCTTTCCCCGCGCTGGCACTTACCATCGCCATCTTTATCCAGCTCCACTATATGGGCCTGCTCAACCATCTCTCCGGCGTGGTGATGGTCATGAGTGCGCTGGAACTGCCCTATGCGATCTTTGTTCTTAAAGGCTTTTTTGACGGCGTGCCCTGGGATATTGAGATGAGTGCGGTGACTGATGGTGCCACCCGTTTTCAGGCCTTCCGCATGGTGGTGTTGCCCCAGGTGCGCAGCGGACTGATTGCGATCGCCACCTTTACCTTTCTGCGCGGTTGGGAGGAGTACGTCTTTGTTCAGACGTTACTCATCGACAAAAGCCAGATGACGATGAGCCTCTACCTCTTCTTTGTTGCACAGGACAATACCGGCGCGGATTACGGCATGATCGCCGCCGTCGGCATTATTTACCTGCTCCCCGTGCTCGTTCTCTACACCTTCACGCAGAAATACATCACCCAAATGAGTTTTGGCGGTATTAAGGGATAATTGTCATGGCCTCGATCACTCTCAACAATGTCACCAAAAACTGGGGCGAGACCCAGGTCCTGAAACCGATCAATCTTACCATTGAGAACGGCGAATTCGTCGCTATCCTCGGGCCATCTGGATGTGGTAAATCAACGACGCTGTTTCTGCTGGCGGGGCTTTATGCGCCGAGCAGTGGTGAGATCGCGTTTGACGGGCACAATGTCAATCGCATTGATGCCCGCGATCGTAATGTCGGTATCGTCTTCCAGTCTTATGCGCTTTACCCGAATTTGACGGTGCGTGAGAACATCGCGTTTCCGTTGCGCTTTAAAAAATTAGATAGAGATCAAATCGCCAGGCGAGTGGAAGAAGCGGCCAGTCTTGTACAAATCAGCGCACTACTCGATCGACGTCCGTCGCAGCTTTCAGGTGGGCAGCAGCAGCGCGTGGCGCTGGCTCGCGCCCTGGTCAAGGAACCGAATATCCTGTTACTTGACGAACCCCTTTCTAACCTTGATGCAACACTCCGTATCACCATGCGGACAGAGCTTAAGAATCTTCAGAAACGTCTTGGCTTCACCACCTTGATCGTCACTCATGACCAGATGGAAGCCATCACCATGGCCGATCGGATTATCTGTATGAATCAGGGCGAAATCGTCCAGATCGGTACGCCAGAGGATCTTTACCGACGTCCTGACGATCTTTTTGTGGCAGGATTTATCGGCTCGCCGCCCATGAATCTGGTGAAGGGGCAAGCCCTGGGGCGCTTCCTGCAACTGGGACAAATGTCACTCGAACTGAATCACGGATACGATGGCCCCGTCTGTTTTGGTCTGCGTCCAGAGGATATCAGCCTGGTTGCCCCTGATGATGCGCCGCTGTGTGGAGAGGTGATGACCGTTGAGCCGATGGGACGCGAAGTGTTTTACACGATCGACACGTCAGCCGGCAGGCTCCATGCACTGGAATACGGTGAAGCAGTGCGTCATGCGCCCGGTTCCCGAATCGGTATCGCATGCCAATCCGCGCTGACCCTGATTTTTAATTCGTCCGGTAAACGCATCGTCGATCTTCATGCCAACCTCTCCGTATTCTGCCATCCCGGCAAACATGTCCATGCTGCCAGCTAACAGGAAATTACCCTAATGACCCGAATCGTCTCACATCGTGGCGCCAACCATTTTGCGCCAGAGAACACCTTCTTTTCCGCAGACCTGGCGCTGGAACAGGGGGCTGATTACATTGAGCTGGATGTGCGAGAAAGTGCCGATGGCGTGCTCTACGTTATCCATGATGAAACGCTGGATCGTACCACTAACGGCACCGGCCCTGTGGGTCATGCTTTATCGCGCGATATCGATGCGCTGGATGCAGGAAGCGGGTTCGACGAGCGCTTTAAAGGTGCCATGGTGCCGCGGCTTGATGCTTATCTTGAACATCTGCGCGGTCGCGCGGGCGTTTATATCGAGCTGAAATACTGCGATCCGGTTAAAGTAGCTGCATTGGTACGGGATCTCGGTATGGTCCGCGACACGTTCTTCTTTTCGTTTTCCGAGGAAATGCGCCGCGGTCTTCAGGTCGCCGCGCCGGATTTTCGTAAAATGATCACCCTTGATATCGCGATGTCGCCCTCTCTTGTGAGAACCGTCCATCATGCATCGCTCATTGAGTTGAGCGTTGAACAGATGCGTAATCGAGCCATCCTTGAAGCGAGCCGTCAGGCCGAGCTTGAAATCATGGTTTATTACGGTGGTGACGACATAGCAATTCATCAGGAAATCGCGGCGGCGGGCGTCGATTATATTAACCTTAATCGGCCGGATATTTTTAGTACAATACGCAATCAAATAGCCATGTAATATGAGCGAATAGCGCACCTGAAGGTGTTTTTCATTGGGAAGCACCTTTAGAACATCGAAGCAAAATACTGCTTTGAAATCAAAATAATCTCGATATTTGAATTGCACGAAGGTAGTGTAAGGTTTTTACAGTGAAGAGAATATTTGGATAGTGAATTCTGATTTGATAAAAGTGTATTTCCAAAGGATGTGATTTGTACGCATAAGCGAAAAGATGTTTAACGTAAATGATTTTTTAAGTGGTGCTATATTTTATTATTACATTTAAGTTTTATAGATGTATGCCGAAAAATATTTTCTTTTTTATATGTTAATTTCAAGGTGAAACTCATTAAGGGTGGAAAAGGAAAAGCGAAAAATACTCTGACATTCTCTATCTTTAGATATTTTTGAGAAGGTTTTAGCTTGGTGGTTATATTTTAATTGTGTGATGAGTGTCATGGCTTTTTTTGTTCAGGCAAGGTTTTCATTCTGTCTGAAACGATCTGGAAAGTTGCCCTTGATGTGCTTAATTTTTATAAATCAGCCAGGTTATATCTATTTTTTAATTCTCAATCTTTATTAAAAGCAATGATTTGACGTAAAGAAAAGAGCTTGGAAGTGATATGTTTCTTTAAATACATTGATATATGATTGCTGTGCTGGATTACTCCTGTAAAAGAATTCGATGATAATTCTCCGTCAACAGAACATGTGGCATCTTAACTTTAAGCTATGATATGATAAATTTAATACCATATCGACTCAGGGCGCACTGAATGAACGATTTTGAGCAAAAACTTCTCGATAACGGTTTTTCTGCCAAGAATATCGGTAAACTCAAAAGCATCATTAACAAAGATGAATCTAAAAAAGACACACTTCAGAGTCTCGTGATTGATCTTAGCAAACGCTTTTGGGGAGGGGTCATTGCTCTGGTTATTTTGGCTCTAATTGGATTGAACGGCATTTTTAATGCAGACTCTTCAAATGCCATCCCATACATCATCGTCCTGACTTTCGCTTTCTTCGTGGTGTATTTCGTCACGCCTCTTAACTTAGCCTGGAAATCATACAAATTTATCAGGAAGAATAAACATTAGTTCTGTGCAGGATTGTTTTTCATTTGGTAAAGGTTCATACCTATTCCAGTTCCCTTGTGTATAGCACCCAAACCTTTGAGAGCGAGTGCTGGTTTACTCAGAAGCTGGACTTTGCGATAGTGATCGGTTGGTAGATATTTGTATAACCTCCATGCTTCAGGTTTTAGGGTAAGCTTGAAAAGGCCATAGTATGATGTTGTCAGGTCCACGACCTGGTAGGTTAACAATCCTAAGCGCTTATCAAAACCGAGAAAATCGGCTGCGTCTTCATATTTATCTCTTACTGGGTTAGATGGGTGAGGCACACCACTTAGCTTACCTATACTCTCTATCCCAGAACCCACACCATTCATCACCAGGGCTGAGCCTGCCACTACTCCGATAACATTGCCTGTTGTTACAGAGCCTACGATTAGACCAACCCCTGCAACAATTTGCATGCCACTCAGCACGACGCCGATACCGTCAATGACATACCCAATGACTTTTTCATGGTCATGGTAAAACTGCACAGAAGACGATACGACAGCTTCTCCTGTTCTGAGCATCCTGTCTTGAGTTTTCAAGTTTTGGGTTTCCTGCTTGAGATTTTGGATGCACTCCTGACATTTGTCATCCGAGGTAGCAGTGCGGATGGTTTGAAGCTGCGAGCGGCTAAACTCTCGCACTTCATCCTGAAACCTCAGGCGAACAAGGGCATCCTTGAGATGGAACTGTGAGAGGGATGTTGCCACATTGACTAAGTGGTTGGCCTCCAGGCTTGCCATAGTCAGAAAGTAGCTTGATTGCCTGTTTCTGTCCCAGTAGTTGTCCATAACGATACCTTTGTTTAGCAGGATTTATCGAATATTAAAGTAGCGTGGGTTAAGAAACAAAACAAATACATCCAAAGCAAGGTTTGAAGAAGAGGGGGCAATGAACCCGGTATTTGACGTAGCGAAGGACAGGAGAGATTGATTCGTCTTTAACGCTTCGTCATGTAAGTGGCCTGATGTTGTTTATGAAGACACATCTAAGTTTTAGTAGCTTAACTGAAGGAAGAAGGGTTCAGATGAATGTCTAAAATGAGGTTAAGTAGACTTGAAGAAAGGCATACATGGTGTCCCCTGCAGGAATCGAACCTTCGGTTAAGTGACTTAATTTAAGAGAAAAATGAAATTTGAAATCATTTGTACCAACAAAGATACCAACAAAAACTTTATTTCTTCAAAATAGCTTTATGACGTTGATTGAACAGTGTTGATTATACTCTTTTCATTGAGAAATCGTGAAGGAATAAGCTTTGAAAAACTGGTCAACAGAAGATACCAAAGCAGTCAAATCCTGGCTGAACATTTCAAGCTATAGAAAGTTCGAAGATACCACGCTTAACTGTCTCTATCATGAGCTGTGGGCAAGGGCATTGCTCTTTAAACCTTGGTCCACAGAAGAAGAAAAGATCGGCCTCGGTGGGTATATGAGACAGATCTTCAATGGGAAGCCTTTCCTCTTCGAGCCCGAACAGCTTAACTACATGCAAGATGATCGTGACCTGCTCCCCGTTGATTAACACACCGCGATGTTAGTAATGTCTTCATAAGCCACATGAGGACATCCCCATGAAGAAGCGTTTCCGACGAACAGATCATCAGTACCCTCCTTGAGGCTGAAGCCGGGATTTCTGCACGTGAGCTCTACCGCAAGCACGCTATTTCCGGCGTCACCTTTTACACCTGGCGTAAGAAGTATGGCGGTATGGAAGTGCCCAAGGTTAAGCGTCTGAAGTCGCTAGAGGAAGAGACCGGCAGACTCAGGAAGTTGCTTGCTGAAGCTATGCTGGATAAGGAGGCGATTCAAGTGGCTCCTGGGAGAAAGTACTGACGACGGAGCAGAAGCGGGAAGCTGTGATGTTAATGTGTGGTGCGACCGGTCTGTCGCAACGTCGTGCATGCAGGCTTACAGGTTTATCGCTGTCGACGACCTGCCGCTAGCCGTCCACATTCATCGCTACCAGACGCCAGCTGAATTTGCAGCGGGCTGGCGAAACGAGAAATATGGAGAAAAATCAACCGACATTACTAACTGAAGGTTGTATCTAATCCTGGGGGGAGGTCAAAATGGCAAATTATAGACAAAAAGAGTTAATCTATAGTCTCTTTAACATTAGTCGAGGATGAAGCATGGACGTCATTCCTAACGATATACAGTCAAGGCTACAGCTAGTCATCTCGAAAGCGGCTGTGCTCTTACCATCTGACGTAGGCCAACAACTTATTGCTATGGTCACACCTTCTGCATTAGCAACTATGGCAGGGGTAATCGTGGTTTGGGCTGGTGCGCACTTTTTTGGGATTGGTGAAATCGCTGATTTAGTGCTTCTCATTGTAGGTTGGGTAGCAGTAGGGGGCGTAGCGCTTGAAGCGGCTAAGAAGTTGTTTGATTTTGCAACGAAGACCAACTCTGCTCGTAACGAAGGAGATCTTGACGCCGCTGCTAAGGATTTAGCTGACGCAATCACTCTGCTTGGGGTCAATACTGTTCTTGCGCTTCTATTAAAGAAGAAACCTGGTGACACATTTAAAACTCCTTTCAGAGGAGTAAAAATGCCGAGATACAGCAGTGATATTGGGAAAAAAATGAACCTGCCTCGCAATGGAGGATGGCGTTATACACCCAAGATAAAAATCACAAAGAATCGAGATGTCGTTCAGGGTGGGACAAAAGCCTGGGGGGACGTCGAAGTTGGACGTAACTACTATCCCGGTGCTATGTCGAAAGATGATGCTTATTTGCAAATGCTTTCAACTCTTTACCATGAACAGGTTCATATGGCGATTGCCCCTAAGTTCTATTTATTGAGAGAGTTAAGAGTGTTTATGAGGCAAAGTGCGTATACAAAATCATATATACTCCGATATTTAGAGGAGGCTTTCGCTGAAACTATTGGTTTATTAAGAGCCAGAGGAATGAGCAGAGAGTACATCATTCAAGGGTTTAAATTCCCTCTCGGCAATACTTATGAAATCACTTATACGTTATTGAGGCATGAAGCTGCAGGTATTCTTTTAGGCCCGGTGGTGGTTGGTGGCTTAATGTATAACGTATGGTATGGAGTTCAGAAATGATAACAGAAAAAGAAGCTATTAAAATTGCAAAAGAATATGCAATTGAGAATGAATCTGGTTGGGACGAACGTTTTCATGAGACCGAGAGAACGTCGCTAAATGGTAAATCTGTTTGGATTATTTCAACCTCTGACTTGAAGTTTTCTGATGAACTTCCGTGGATGATCGAAAGTATGCCTAATCCAATAAAATATTATATAGATGTATCCAGTGGTGAATGTATTGCAGTTGGAGGTCGAGGTGGTGCGATTTTTCTATTGGGGAAATAAACCATTTTTTAAAGTAAAGGATTGTATTTTTATTATGCTTTATAAGCATGTTTTTTAATTTTAAAAATTGAGTTGCGATTAAGGGAGTAACTGCTCTTGAATTTAGAGTGGGAAAAAATTAAAGGTTTTTATTTTGAAAAATAAAATGATGAGTGTTAGCATGCTTAGACAGTGAATGGAAGTTGCTCCACATGTCACTAAGTAGAGCTTTGGGGGTATTAAAAAGATACAAGAGTGAATGTATGAATATAAAGCAGTTCAGATTGTCAATGTTACTTCTTTCTTAATGACTTGAACATTTTCTTAAAACTAAAAACGCTTAATTTTTTAGCGAAAGTCATAGCGCTATATATAAGAGTTAATTCATTTATTAAAGCTATGGTAACAGAAAAAAACCAAATTTCACTAAAAGAAATAAGGATTAGTTTTAAAATTAATATTAAATCTAATGATAATATTAAAAAATCGCCTATCACTTTAAAGCCGACAATAAGGCCAAAAAATGAAAAAATCAAAAAAAGAATAACGACAACAACGGTTTTACATAATTCCTTGCAACAAATGATGGGAAGTGTGTTTTCACAGACGTAAAATATTTTATAATGCTTTAAAAATCCATTTATAACCATTAGCTCGTTAAGTTTATTTATTGAAATTAAGTACTCTAAAGTAATTTGCAATGTATGGACAGGGTAGTTTAATCCATAGGACGCAAGTTTAGTTTTCTGTAAAATTATTTTATGTTTGTCTTGGTTGTTATCTATTTGATAAATTGTTTCAATGGCGTCGTTTCTTTCTTTAATTGATAGGTTCAAAAATTTATTCCTTGAAATCAAATTTATCAAAGAAAAAGGCTTTTTTAAAACTTTTGATACAGCGTTTATGATGGTTATTAATACTGGTATAATAGTTATTGCTTGATATGAGGATACTCCGTAATCTAGTAGTATTTGTTTTAATGACATGGTGTTTTTCTCCCGATTTTCTCAAAGTTAGCATATTTATGTACTCCATGATAGTCTTATGGTGTTTGAATTCTATAAAAATTCCCCAGTGCTGATATTTATTCAAGGCTAATTATTTAATTCTTTTCTGGAAAATAATTTTTTAATTTTTCTAATTACGGCAATACTTTCCAGCCATTATCAGCCTTAGTAAATGTGAATTCAGCTACGGTCTGCTTCTCACCCATGAGCGGCAGTGTTATGTCAGTATCCACTTTGCATAGGTATGTACCTTTTGCCTCTGCCTTTTTACAGGAAACCTTCTCAGCTTTGTTCAGAGTCGTGAGCATGTCTTTGCTGTTTTCACCGAACCGCTGTCTGGCTTGCTGGTTTGTGTGCTCAATGTTTTCCTGCATAGCCTTTTGGATCTCAGAAGACGAAGGTTCGCTATCGCAGCCTGTAAGTAAAGCCGCCACGGACAGGACTGCTAATGTTGGAAGTTTATTCATTTCTTAATCCCTTATTTGAACTTGTTGGTCAGTGTGTTTCTGTGGATTTGTTGAATGTCTGGTCGAAAATTTCGCACCATTGCTTCAACTGCATTTCTGTATCCCGGATCCCTCGTTCATGGTGGAACCGGCCTTTACGGGGGTGAAATTTGATCTGCCACTCCGGGCATTCAATATCTTTCACTTGGATAAAGAACCCTGAGTTCTCGAAGTTTTTAAGGCGAGTAAGGTTGTTGTGACCTTTAGCCCCCGCCATACCGATTAAATCAAGAGCTACGATTTCCCCTCCATTAGCCAGATGGTATCTCCAGCCTTTGACGTCACTGAACTTGTAAGCTTTCTTACGCTTACCAGCTTCCAGGGTCAGCAGCTCTCGGTTGGTATCAATGGTCATTTTGGTGTTCTGGAACTCATGGATCCACAGACCGTTGTCATTGACGTTCAGCAGGTCGATAGTCGACGCATTTGCTCTTTTATGTGTGTATGACACATATGCCGTAAGGAGTAAGAAGAAGGCAGGTAATGTCCACATGAACAGGAACCCTGCAGTGTCTTTTGGATTTGAATCAGTCAGTATCCACACAATCACCAGTACAACAATCCATAACCTGATAGAACTAAAGAACGAAGGTTTACGTACTTTCTGACCATTCAAAGCCGCTGTGTCCATTTTATATACCTTTAACGTTATGTGATTCATAACTAGCTGATTGGTAACTGCTTTTACGACGTATTTTTGAACGAGTTCAAACCTTAAGCAAATCACTTGTACCGATCGATGATCCTATTTTGATAGCTACTGACTATCATATGTCATTTATCGATCTGTAAAAACGATCAATTGTTTATTCAAATAAGGACTTAGGCTTGAAAATTGTGTTGAGGCATGAGGTTATCAAAAGGGCACTGCTGTGCGTTCAGTCAGTATTTTGCTGCTGCCTTGTGGCTCAGATAACTCAGGCTCAGCTGAGAGAACTGTATGAATTGTCGAAAATGAGGATTTTCTGTGGAGAAATGTTTTACCTGTCTCTTTGAGCAATTTTGCAAAGGCTTGAAGGTAAGGAATGCTCAGTAGCCACTTTATGACTGCTGTCATGAGGTAGCCATTGTTGTTAGCTTGTCTCGGTGCTGTAAGCATAGTGCTGGCAGGCGTATGTGCTTCGCAGGTTTCCGCTGTCTCTACTCTATGTTCTTGCTGGGGAGGAGGTGCAATAATTTCCGCCTCTAATGAAGCCGGTAGTGACGGCGTAGTCTCCTTAGTCGTAGCTTCTGTTACTGAATCACCCGTCTCATTACTTCTCATAGCCGGGGCTTTTAATGAAAAGAGCAGGGGGTTGTCGCGTTCAGGTGTGTAGCGGAGCTTCTCATGCAGAGTCGCCCATGAGTAAGCTTTACCTAACTGGGAGGCTTTAAAAGCGATTCCAGCGTACTCAAATGAGAAACCATTCATGCGGCCAGAACTGGCAATATTGGGAACGGGCGTTATGCCGTGCTCGCGAAGTGCTTCAATAAAGCGAGGAATATCATTGGCAGTTATAAGAAGCTCATCGATAGTGTTCTGAAGGAACGTCTTAGCCGTTGGCTGACCTTCACGCTTCTCCTTCTGTTGCTCACCACGTGATAGCTTCTTGCGCTCTCTGACAGGGGAAGTGCTATGTGAAGGAGAGGGGCCTTTAGTTCTTGTCAGGCAATGGTTTTTTTCAAGTTCATGGATTAGACGTGTACTGATCAAGTTTTCATTCCTTCCCAGATAAAGCTTTCTTCCGATGAGGTCTACTCTGCTGGCAATGATATGAATGTGCTGGCCGGCCTCATCGTCATGTATGACATAGCAGCGTAGGTGCGTCTCACTGAACCCCATGCGATTCATGTAGTCGTCAGCAAACATAACCCATTGCTTTGTCGTGAGTGATTCACCGATAGGTAGGCGGAGCGAGTTGTGCCACACCGGTTTTGCCACGTCTGTGCGTAATGAAGCTGAAGCAGTGAACTCAGCTATCAACTCAGCTGCTGAGTCTCCCAGCATGTTCCCACCTATAACCACCGGGGCAGTTCTATGGTGCGTTCCATGCTTTAAAGCGTATAGAACAACTCCGGCGAAGCTCTTACCGCGTTTGATCTTCTGCATGCCCTTCATCAGAGGGGATACTCCATAGATCAGCGGTAAGGAGGCGAGAGCGAAGTTCAGTGATCTGTCGCTTAACGGCGAACAGTTCAGTCTTGGTAAGAGGGTTACATGACTGCTTTGTGTTCAGGTGGTTAACAATGTCATTGAGCCTGTGATTTATCTCGCCAAACATTTTCCATGCCGCTCTGTTGATCTCAGGAACGACAACAGGTTGGTTTTTCATGAAGCACATGCGAAGCCATTTGCCCTTAGCGTACTGTTGTCTTTGATGATCCAAAGTATTTAACTCAGCGTTATTCAGTCTGACGCTGACGCAATGAATACGTAGATTCTCTGCAAGGGGAGGTTGATAGGTGGTATCCATAGAAGCTCCTTTTCTAATGTATAGAGATAAGCATTTCCTTATGCTTGAAATATTTATATATGATATAGAATTTGTGTCAATGTGGTACGTGGTAATTTATATATATATGCTAAAATTAAATTTATTTTATGCTGATCCTTAAGAAAATGCTTTTTTTGTATTGACAAGTTTTTATTATGATGTAAAACATAATTGTAATTTCAACGATATCGGCGTAATGATATTTTTGAATTTATATAGTTAACTATTAATTTGCCCCATATATGGGGAACTGGAGAGGCTGCCGCAAGGTGGCCTCTCGACCTTTCTTGCTTAGTTCTGCATAGGTATAATTATAAAAATTTCAATGCCTAATATAAATTGTAAATGAATTTCACTCATTGAAGTCAGAAGCTTTTAGGTCTACCCTTTTTAAACTGCAAGGCATAAAAAGCAAGGCTACTCAGCTTCGCTGAGTTAGCCCTTGCTAATGAATATAAATATTTATTAAATAGTTGATGTATTGTTTTTTTGATGGTATTTAATATTTAAATAGGAGGTGGTATGAAAATAACTTTAATTGTTGGGTTTATTGTTTTTTTTATTTGATGCTTTATGTATCTATTATATTCAGGGGTTAGGTGGTTCGAAAGAAGCTACTAACTCTGGATTATTAGGAGAGATTGCTGTGTTTATTGTTTTTTTCTCTGTAGGAACCTATATTCCTACATTGATTTGGGTGCTGGCGCATGGTAAGAAATAGGTCTAACTTTAAATGAAGTTAACCATTGATATTAAGGGGTCTATTTTTTAATTGAAACTTGAATCTTTTTGTGTTTTTCGATGGATGCATTGATATTATTACTGCCGCGCATAATTATTGATATGGATGTCTTTTGCTCAATTATATCGTCTGCATCTGAATTGTCTGATTCTGTTTTATTCGCTGAATCGATTGATGCTTGCTTCGCTTTTCTATATTCAATTACCATATCTTTAATCCCAATTAAAAACTTAATTACACCACACAGAGATGTTATGCTAAGTAATAAATACCCCCAAGCGCTCGAAAAAACCTGAGCAAAAGTAAGAGTGGAATTGATATTGGATATCGAATAAATGTAATAGCTGTAACTTATGAGAGAAAACCCAGCGAGTAGTGAATCTACTGTTTTTTTCACTAAGTCATGCAGACTAACATGTGAAAAAACCGCAATGAAAGCACCGCAGATGAAAGGTATTAAAATAAGAATAGTAGTTAGTGCCCAGTTATGATTTTTACCATAAAAAAATAGAAAAATTAAACCCACACTAATGGATAAGAAATTAATGATATACGATAATTTATTTTTATTGCTCATTATCTTTCCTTTGACACAGGCAGTAGATGGTTATTGTCAATGTATCAATTACTTACTAGAAGTAAAAAGCACCAAGAAGATAGTCACATAGCCAAAAACACACATAAAACTTATATATTATTAGCGCCAGAGTCAACAGAACAGTAAGGAAGATCTGCATAGCTCCTAAGAAATAACTTAAATTAATATTTTAAGCTTTTGAATTTATTAGATATTATTATTTTGTGAAAGTGTTTAAGTTAAAAATAATTTAATTGTTGACATTTCTAAAATTTTAATAAATATTTATATCGCTTAACATATGGCGTCTTTAGGCGTTTTGACAGATTAAGGGGAATGTCGGATCGCGCCACGTGAAAAATTTACATATTGTGAAAAGTATGTATACAGAAAGGAAGGAGAGTATGAATATTAGTATTGCAATTTATTGTTGAAAATTTAGTTAAGATACTAGATATATGTCAATAAATAAAGATTGCAATTTCATTCAAATAAAGAATTCAACCTTGATTGCAGAGATACTTTTGAGCATTCTCGTTAAAATTTCGGGGCAATTGCGCAAAGATAGATATTCTTTGTGGGTATTTGATTTTAAGAAATAATCGAAGATTAAATATCAACAGTGGCGTTATCTTTATTCTACATACCAGTAATTCAAAGGAGCTATCAATGGACCCAATTCCTAGTATAAAAAAATTGAAAATAAAAAGTTTTGGCTGTATTGGTAGTAAAGCAGTAGAAATAGACATTGATAATATTGTTGTTTTAGTCGGACCTAATAACGCTGGTAAAAGCACAATTTTACGTGCTTATGAAGCGGTTACAGATTGTCTTAAGCTAGGAGAAGATGATTTTCATAACAAACAAGTGAGTGTTGATAACTATCCAGAAATTGAGGTTTATTCAATAGCTACAGAGGAAAATAAACCTGGTAGTGAATGGTGCTCAGTGCAGCCTGATGGTTCCTATTTAGTAAGAGAAAAATGGTTGTGGACTGGTACGAATAAAGAGCCTGAGAGGGTTGGGTTTAATGTCAATCTCGATAGATGGGCGCAAGTAGGCGATTTAGAGAAAATGCCTTGGGGAATAAACAATGTTGCAAAAGCTAGAAGACCTAAACCACATCGAGTTAATACGTTCGATGATCCAGAGGTTTAATCTAAAGCTATAACTTCACTTTTAAAAAACTTGCTTGAAGAAAGCATAAAAAATATTAAAGAAAGTGAGCTGCATGAGAAGAGTAAGTATGATTTATTGGTTGATAGTTTGAAAGAACTACGAAACACATCTAAGGTTACTCAACGAGGTAATATAAATCTTCTCGAGGATAGTGCCAATGAAATTATCAGTAAGATTTTTCCAAGTCATGAATTGAAAATATCTACCCCTGTAAGTTCAGCTCCTATCAAAATTGACCTATTAGGTAACGAATTCTCAGTAGAGATGGGACCAATAGGAGGATTGACATTTCCATTAGAAAAACAGGGGAGTGGAAGTCGACGAACTGCTTTGTGGACAATACTTAAGCTTTTAGCTGACAACGGAGTACGGGCTAAAATCGGAGGAACAACTGCAAAATTGCATCATGAGCCAGTCGGGCCTAATACAGCCCATGTTTTATTGCTTGATGAACCTGAAGTAAGTTTACACCCTTCTGCTACAAAAATTGCAAGAGATGTTCTCTATTCTCTTCCAGAAAACGTAAACTGGCAGATAATGGTTGCTACACATTCTCCAAGCTTTATTGATCTTACAAAAGACCACACAACGATTATCAGAGTTGATAAGAATAAAGATAGTAATATTGAAACAACAACTTTATTCAAACCTGAGTATGCAAAGCTTGATAATGATGATAAAGAAAATTTAAAGTTGATCAATTTATTTGATTCTCATATATCTGAGGCTTTTTTTGGCGGAAACGTTCTAGTCGTGGAAGGAGATACCGAATATTCAGCATTCAATTATATAAAAAATATAGAAATGAATGCTGGAAACAATTTTTATCATGACCTAAACATTATTAGAGCTCGGGGTAAAGTTACCGTAGCCTCAATGATGAAAGTTCTCAATCATTTTGGGAAAAAATTCTATGTACTTCATGACACAGATGTGCCTACGATTGAGTCGAAAAGAAAAAACAAACAGCTTAGTATTAATGGTGCTCTTGTATATGATCAGTTTAGAATGGCAAACCCTGCATGGACTAACAATATAAAAATACTTGATCAGATGACAGAAAATTCAAGAGTCGTAGCTTCAATAATAAATTTTGAAGATGCCTATTTTGATGAAACAATTGGCTGTGATAAACCTGAAAACTGTATAAGTCACATAAAAAACGATCCAGAAATGTACACAAAAATAAAAAGTTTGTTAGACGGAATTCTTGAAGTTGATGATATTAAATTACCTAATGGTGCTTTAGAATGGTCTGATATTTCAGAGTTAAATGATGCAGTCGAAGCACGACTATCGTTATTAATAATTAACCCCATTGAGTAAAGTTTGTGTTTGCATTATGAAATGTAAATACTAACAAGATCATGGAAAAATAATTACAAACTAAATGTAATCAATTTATATGCCTGTATTTTACTAATATTTATAGCATGAATGAGGATTTGCACATGACACATATTGTTAGTTTTATTAATTTGAAAGGCGGTGTCGGGAAAACCACTACGGCTGTGAATATTTCGGCTGTATTAGCAAAAAGAGGAGAAAAAGTCTTAGTTATTGATCTAGATCCTCAAACTAACGCGACTGTTTCTCTAGTCGATCAAAACAAATGGCAGGAGGTGCATGATGCTGGGCAAACACTCTATCATTTGTTCAATGACAGACTAAACGGTACAGATGATTTTGATATAGATTTAGCAATCTTAAAAAACGTAGGTGGCATTAGAGGGTTGGATTTACTCCCCTCGAGTATACATTTTGTTGAAATACAGGATAATATCCCTGACATGGATACAAAGGCTTATGTAAGTCATGTGGATGTTCTTAGTAATACTATTGAACCTATAAAGGCTGATTATGACTACATAATCATTGACTGCCCACCTAATCTTGGAGCAATCACATTGAATGGTATATCAATAAGCGATTATTACATAGTCCCTACAGTGCCTGATATTTTGTCTAAAATAGGAATAAGTTTAATTCTTAACCGAATCGATAATTTCGTCTCTAAGAAAACCTCATGTAAGATTGCCTTGGGTGGTATTATTTTTACCAAGGTGGACTATCGTACTAATCTACATAAATCAACAATGCAGGAATTAAGATCTGGTAGTTTGGGAGAATTTGTTTTTGAAAAGGAGTTTCCTCAACGTATCTCTGTTGCTGAAGCTCCTACTGATTCGCGACCATTCATAACATCTAAGACAGCGAAAACTAAACAAGATTTTGATGGAACAAAAGCTATAATAGAAGCTCTAACTGATGAATTTGTAGAGATTATTGAGGGTGAATTATGAAAAACATTACCAAAAAAGACATTCAGTCTTTCGGTAAAGTTCTCGCAGAAATAGGTGAGGTTCTTACTGAAAGACCTGACTTGCTTATAAATTTTTTAGCCAATCAGACAAAGAAAAATATTAATAATACTTCAAAAAGTAGCATTGATAATATCAATGTTAGTGAAAAAGCCTCTTCCTTCAATCTGTTTGAAGATTTAAAAGGAAAAAGCAAAGATGAAATTTTTGAAATTTTGTCCACTTTTTCTAAAGAAGATTTGAATTACTTCATCAAAAAGTTCAATTTAGGTTATACGCGTTATAAATCTTCCGAAACTATTGCTGATTATATTGCTGATAAAGTTAGTAAAAGAAATACTGACGTTTTTATAAATCAAAAGTAAAGATCCTCCCCCCAATAAAATGGGGGGTAGAACTGATGATATTTTTTAATTAAATCCATTAGTGATGGTCAGTTTTCTTTTATAGACAAAATTAATATAACAATTAAGCACTTTTCTATAGTGCTTTAAGTATGTTTTTCAAGTCGCCTACTTGAAATCCTCAATCATTTTCTGGTTATAGTCCTCAAGATATTTCTGTAATTCATTCCTGTCAATCAAACGTACTTTTGCTGATTCAGCAAGTTCTTTAGCCGAATTAGTGAAATATGAATTTGTAATAACCATCGCTTCGTCACATGAGTAAAATGCTTTAGCGGAGATAGCTTGTTGTACTGCTGAATTTCCAACTGAGCCAGAATAGTTTTTTGCCTGGATAACAATGTTTTTATCGAAACGAGTGACAAATAGATCTGCACCTTGATCTTGGGTTCTTTTGGTTTCTTTAACATCATACCCAAGAGTTTGGAATATCTTGACCAAGAAGTCTTCAAATTCAAAACCATTCATTGAATCTACTGAGTACATATTAACATATTTATCGGGATTGAAATGTTCAAGGCGTATAGCCAATCTTTCAACCAGTATGTCAAAATATATAGTTTCACAGATTGATATATACTTTTTTATATTATCTATTGAGATCAATGGTGTGCCAGGAGTTTTTTGTGCGTTCTCATTGTATTCTAATGCAGAGAAAGCTATTTTATTGCTCCAGACAAAGTATAGAAACAATGATAGATCAGCTCTAAAGGTTGTTCCTGCCTCTTCAATCCATGATTTCAAAGATTCTGTTAATGTAGGTTTGATATGTCTTTTGATCTCTTTCGCAAACCCGTTATATACAGCGTTGAAAGATGTAGTAAGCAAAAGCTTGTCCAAAAGCATTGGCAGCTCTTCTAATTCATTAAAGCCCTTTCGAACAAGAACCTCACGGAATAATACAAAATCAGAATAAGTGCTTTTGTCTTCCGATAAATCACTTTTTGACCGCTTATCATGTGAAAATTTTGTCGTGTAGATGAAATTGGTGAAGTAAGGATCCTTAAATGTTGCATATTTATCTAGGACATTTTGCAGGAGACTATTGAGTTGGGATTGCTCTTTCTTTTTTCCGAATAAGTCTTTTATGATTCCTTTTGACTGATATTGAAACTCTGGATAAAAAGAGGGGTTAAGAGGAATCATTTGTTCTGAGGTTACAGCGGGAGGCGTTTTTGTGCCCCATGAATTCGTTGCAGTTGGTACTCCGCCAGAACACCAGGGACAAATAATTTCGAAAGATGTCTTGCTGCATGAGTAACACTGATAAATCATTAGGCTATTTCCTTTTGGAATTATTAGGCTTAGTCAGGATCTTTGGATCATAAAGTAGAGTTGCTATTTTTCTTGTTGAGTATGCATCGTAGATGCATATAGTTTTCATACTGTTAAATCATTGTAATCATTTACTGAATCATTTTCCAATTCTGATGAAAAGCTGTAGCTGCTACTTGCTGACAGTTCAACATGCTTACCCTACCAAGACATTAATCTCTTCGTTGTTCCAGATACTGAGAGCGATTGTATGCTCTCCTGACTTCATTGGTATCAATATGGGCCATTGCAGTTTCTATGACGTCAGGCTCAAACCCCTTTTAATTGAGAACAGTTTAAGCAATCTATCTCATACCTTGCGCTACAAGGATATCTTTGAAGTCCATACGTTTTAGCGCCATGTTTGCAGTCTGACTGTTCATTGGTTCCAGGGGATTGCGGTAACCGGGAAAAATGTGTGGTCTATGCTGGCTGATTGGCTTCATAACTTCCAGCACAGCAAGTGCCTGCCTAGACAGCGGTACAATATGCATACGTTTCATTTTCATGCGCCCAGCAGGAATGTGCCATTCCTTTGTCTCGAAGTTGATTTCATCCCAGCGCGTCATCGCCGCTTATGCCGGTCGTGTCATTGTAATGAGCTGCCATTCGATAATACAGCGCGTCTGTTTGGCATGACCTATCCCTGTATTTGATATAATAATCAGTTAGTAATGTATGTTTGTTAACCTTTATTTTTCCATTTCTCTAGCTTGCTGCAAATTCAGACGGCGTCTGGTAATTCAGCGATGAATGAGGTCTGGTCTCGTTATAGCGCTGCCGACAGTGATTGTAAAACGCTGTGAAAGACCCATTGCCTTATACATGACTTCCACTGCTCCCGTATATGGACTTTCGTCACAACTTTCTGCTCAATACCGTCTTAAGCGCCTCCATATTGACTATGGCTTCAGCGAGCAGCTTCCTGAGGGGGACGATCTCCTTTTCAATGGACTAGAGCCGCTTCACTTCGGTGGCTTCCATGCCTCCAAACTTCTTGCGCCAGATATAGAAGGCAGTGTCTGAAATAGAATTCTTGCGGTAGAGTCCCTAGGCCGAAACCTGTGTTCGGCCTCGCGTAGATACTGATGAGCTGTTTGTCGGAAAATCGCTTTTTTATGGTGATTTCCTTATGTGACTCATGAAGATGTTACTCACATACTGGCAGATTAATCCACGGGGAGCAGGTCAATACTTATATTAAAAAATATAATTCATGTTAATGAGTTAGGTTCGACTTTGACTTTCATGCACAACCTAAGGATGAAAACAAAAGGAATCAAAGAAGCTGAGCTAAGTTATCCCTTGATTAATCTAATTTATTGGTATTGAAAAGAGCTTGTGTTAAAGTTTATTTAAAATAATGAGTGGCAATCTAAGGTGGTTTGCAATGAATTTTAGTAGAAGTAGTGAACAATACGATTTGATTACGACTCTGCAATATGTTGGATCTTCGGTAAATCGTTCGGAAGCATTAGAACGATATACAGAGAATAGGGATTTATTAAAAGAATGGCGATTTATTTATGCTGATTATGCAGAAGAGGGACCTTTCAAACTAAGAAGAAAGTTATTTGGAGATGGATGTTTTGTTTCTACTGTTTTTCGAGGTAACTCGCTTTGGGTGATTGATGATGAAGTAGTTTCCAATCATGGAACTTTGGCATTTAAAATTGGCACGGGAACATATTTAGATTCAAACGCTGCAAGTTACATCCGCTCTTTTGCATATGAAGATACTCCTTCGGACGAAGTTATGAAAGGGTGCCATAGTATGGAGGAACATTTTGGTCATGAAGAGATTAAGCGTTTTAATCCTTACTTGTATTTATTTGAAGCCAGTAACAACAAGTCAGAAAAAAGTCTCGAAAAGATTAGAGAAACAATTAGTGCTATCTTCTCCCTTAAAATGATGGGCAATCCTTTGAGTCTTTCATGGGCTAAAGAGTTTAAAGCTCAATATGAATTGAGTTCTAAGAAAGAAGCAGATGCTTTTTTAGCTCAATTCTTTAAAGAAGCTGAGCTTGGACATTTTTCTCAGATGGAATCGCTAACTGACTTAATGGAGTTGATCATTATTAAAGCAAAACTTATTGAGTATAGTTCTAATCGTTCGCCTGAGAATAAGTTTGAGGAGCTATTAAACGTTGCAAACAGTGAAATTTCAATCTTAATGTCTCGAGAGTTGATTATTTGTGCGGATATTTTATTCAGAAGTAATAAAACTCAGATTTCAAAAAAATTACATAGTTTGCAAAATAAAAAAAGACCATTAGATGTGATCAGGAATAGTGCCAGAGATCTTGGTATGGTAAGAATCATGGACTTATTGACTAATTCTATTGTAGATGGAAATGAAAGTGCCTTTTATGTGGCCAATATTGTTACATTTGATAAGGATGTTATGGATATTATTAAGGTTACTGAAGTTAATGCTATTGCATTACACAGAGAGTCTCAAGAAGTTCATATCATTTTCAATGCTGAAGTTCAGGCTTGGCTATCTGAAAAGTTAGGAGATAAAAGATTGCAGAGGTTATCATCATTGATGACATTTAATTCTTTTGATACAAGATATAAGAATAGAGGTCATTATCATATTAAGCAGCAGCTCATTTCTGATCGAGAACGACTGGTTAAGTTATTGAATCAAAAATAACGCTGCTGTTTCTATATGTAGCTTCTTGCCAGACATCAGATTCTTTTCAATATGCACAAGAGTGCCCTCTTTGGTTTTAGGGATCAGGAGAAAAGTTATCACGATAAAGACCAGCTTGAAGCAAATATACAGCCAGAATGTCCCTGCCGGGCCTATGCTACCCAGAAGTGAAAGGAAGGTCGCACCGATAATCATGTTGGCAACCCAGTTAGTCGTCGTTGAGCAGGTAATTCCAAAGTCCCGGTATTTCAGAGGCTGTATCTCAGAACACAGTATCCAGACCACCGGAGCGGCACTCATTGCATAGCCGCCTATGTACACATTGTCATACCCACTTAAACCCCTGACAGGCCGGTACTGATATCTCCCTGACCCGCTTTCATGAGGCAGTAGCTAGAATCATAGTGGCGAATGCCATTACACTGAATCCAATTTAAGGATTGGCTTCCTTCCCGTTTTATTAACGGTGAAGACCGCAATGAAGGTAGCAAACATGAAGGTCAGGCCAACTACTACGGTTGCAACCATCTGCTCCTGTGTGCTCTGGAAACTGGCCATTTTAAAAATCTGAGGAGCGTAATACATGATGATATTCATACCCGTGAACTGCTGCATGCCCTGTAGCAACATACCAAGGTAGACGGCGCGTCTAACATTCCCGTTTTGCCTGAAAAGAGCAAATCCTCCCTGCTTCATACGAAGGCTTTCCTTTATCTCATTTAGTTCCTGTCTGGCTTTCTCTGAGGTATCACGAAGCATTCGCAGAACTTCTTCCGCCTAAACGAGCAGACTTTTCAAAGCCAGTCAGCGGGGACGGTTAGGCAGGAAAAGGACTATGACGAAAATTATCACCGCTGGTATATCAAGAACACCCAGCATTGCCCGCCAGTCGCCACTGTAACTGAATGCTGTATCAGACAGGAAAGCTATGACAATAGCAAAGGTGATTATGAGCTGATAAAGACTAATCATTTTTCCACTAACAGTCTCTGTTGCCATCTCTGACAGGTAGAGTGGGGCTGTGTAAGAAGCAGTATCAACGGCCAGCCCGAGTAAGACCCTGAAAGTAAGCAGAACTTCAACTCTGGTGGCGAAGACTGATACAGGTGAACCCATCATCATGAAGAGTATGGCTCCAACCATAATGCTGTACTTTATTCCCAGTCGATGTAAAACCCAGCGGTTGCAGCTCGCTCCTATCGCAGATCCCAGAGTGGCAAGGCACTTTAGATAATACCTATATCAAGTCCAAGGAGAAGCGAAGCGAGATCTGCGGTTAGGGATAGAAAGACATTGATATTTGGACTGGACAACACATCTCGTATGAGACGGAATGATGTGAATTTTCACTCACATGTGAGCAATAATCTGAAAACTTCATTCAGAGATACAAACGAAATTTTTGATTGTTAACATGCATATAGTTAGCTTGATAAATATGTTTTTTTTAATTATTAGCAAAATGCAGAGGAGTATTAAGATTTTAATAAATGTAACTCATTAATATGGTAAAGCTATTTAGCTAATAAAACAAAATGATAATTGTAGTTGAAAATTCTGTTTTATTGGGTAGGAGGCACCAATAAATAATGATTTTTTCATAAAATCTAGAGCTAATGCAAAGTTTCGCACATAACACAAACTTAACAAATTTACATACAAACCGCCTATTCTGAAACATTTATGGTGAATATAACTTCGCAAAAGTAGTGTTAGGTTGATTTTAACCTTTCACATTACTGATGAGTTAGCTTCTTGGAATTCCATGGAGGTGCGTAGTGAGTGAACACATTATTAATAATGATCCAGCATATTGTAAGCAAGGTAAGTATAGGTGTTCTGTAGGGATTTTCTGCACGGTCAGTAGTGAAGAGCTACTGCTGGCTTTTAAAACACTATCTTTTGCAGCACGCTCGGAATTTGTTTCTAACATTCTTATCCTGATCACTGATAACGAAAACATAAATCTAAATTATGCCTCTTTGGAATCATCAGAGCGTTTTTCGCATAAATTCGAAGTTAAATGTGGGAGCTATGGTTCTGGTTATGAAACTTCGATCAGAGATGGTGGTTATGATCAGATATCAGCTCGCAATGCTGCTTTAGACATTTTGTATAAAAAAGATGTTGATTGGGTTATGCAACATGATGCGGATGATGTTTATGATCTTTCTTTCTATGAGAGAATCTGCACAGATTATGCTGAACACCAAGCCATAATGACTGAATGCTATACACTGAATTCTACTTCGTCTTATATTGTAAATTCAAAAATGTACAAAGACATGTACGGCAAGAAGCTAATTAATCCACACATAAGAGTCTGGAAGAAAGAGTTAAACCTTAAATTCAACAAATCCAAATTAGTTTCAGATTCGTATACGAATGAAACAAGACACTGTGGTGTTGAATTTCCCGATGGAATGAAATTAATTTTAATCAAGAAACCATCTCACTACCACTTGCATCGACTTCTTAATAAAAGGCACTCAAATTTTCTTGATAAAGGAAATACGCACGAAATAAAGTTAGAAGAAGAAATTAAAGACAAATTGAAAACTATATTACTTTAGATAGAGTGAGGTGAGTTATGAGTTCATCAGAGCATAAAGTATTAAATACACCCATGTATCATTTTGAAGGAGATGATGGGCTTATATACTCTCATCTACCTTTAAGAGGTATAGCTTTTAAAAGTAGTAAGGCTTCTTTACCATTAATTGAAAAGCTAGCAAATCATGTTAATCTGGATGCTGAAGAAATAAATCATCCGATAATAAAAAAACTGTCCAATTGGAATGTCATTGGAGAACACATTAAGCAATTACCTGTAATAGAAGATCTTGATGAATTTAAACCGTTTGAGGCCACTTTGCTGCTTACTGAAACATGTAATCTGGCTTGTAGCTATTGTTATGCCAGGGCTACAGGTGAGAAGAGTGAAGCAATGAGCAAAGAAATAGCTAAAAAGGCTGTAGACATTGCTATTGAGAATGCAAAATCAATCCATAGTCACACCGCAGAGTTCAGGTACCTTGGAGGTGGAGAACCTACTACGGAATGGGAATTGATTGTATGGATAAATAATTACATAAAATATAAAGCTGACGAGGCTGGTGTTAATACTTATATCAGGTTAATAACTAATGGAGTCTTAATCAATGATGAAAAGGCAAAGTGGCTGAAAAAAAATATCGACTTTGTAACTTTATCATTTGATGTATTACCAGATCTTCAGTTGAACCGTCCTTTCCCTAATGGAAAAAGTTCACAAAAAGCGTTACTTAGAACAAGCGAATTATTGACTAAGCATGGTGTTCCTTATCATTTCAGGACAACTCTATCTAGCGAATCAACAGGACGGTTAGTCGAAATGGTTGAATATATAAGGGACTATACATCAGCCAAGGAAGTTCGCATGGAACCAATGGCTGAGATTGGCCGAGCGACTGATAGTGAACTTTCAAAGCCCAAACAACAAGAGTTCATAGATCAATTTAAAAAAGCATATTTTTTAGCTAAAGAAAATGGCATTAATGTCACAAACAAGCTAATGGGTAACGTTGATCGCAGGGGGGGGCGCTTTTGTAATGTAGAGTTTGCTGTTACTCCCAAAGGTGAAGTTGCAGGTTGTCATAGATATAGTCGAAGCGAAAATGAAGGTTATGATCTGTTCCATGTTGGGACATTCAAAGACAATGACTTCAAGTTTGATGTAAAAAAAGTGAATTCTTTAAGGCAAATTAATAATACTTCATTTAGTGATTGCTCTAAATGTTTTGCCAGATGGAGTTGTGCATCAGGATGCTTGTCTGCACGTTACGATAAGAATGGCATAGCCGAGCATGGTCCGATATGTCATATCACCAGGGAATTGCTAAAATTTGGAGTACAGCAGTCTCTGGCGGAATGATGTGTGAGTAGTGTTTTTTCCAATCAAAGGAGAGTAAAATGAGTCTTGATTCGAAATTGCATCAAAGTGAGAAAAATATTAATCTTGAGGATGAAGATGTTGAAATTACTTTTATTTCAAAACATCCTGAAGATGAGGAAGGTAATTTTGAGTTCCTTTGCTGTGCCGTAGGCGCTGGTGGTGGCGGACCGGGTGTCGGTGGACACTTTTAAATGAAATCTTAATTATCAATAGGGATAAGCAACAGCGCTTTTGTGCTGTTGCTTAAATAAGGATAGAAAATGCTAACTTCTATTTTAAAAAAATTTGAGAGCTTTATAAAGCCATTTGAAGAGGATAATGGTTTTCTAAAAGAAAAAAATTCTTTAAGAGTGTTAGTTAAACTTGCATTAGATCATAAGCTTTTAGCTTCTTCACTTTTCATACTTGGTTTATTATGTTCTGGTTGTGAGGTTTTTATAATTCATTCTTCAGGAAAGCTTGTTGATCTGATTAGTGAGGTTAGTCGGGATCGCGATACTATCATTAAAGCATTAAGCGATAACCAAATTTTTATTATTCTTTTTTTGGCAATACTTTTGTTTATTAGGCCTCTATTAAGGTGCTTAAATTTACTAACAATAAATCAAGCAGTATACTCGAAATTAAGTGCATTAGTTCGAGTTCAGCTCTACAAAGAAACCTTGAAAAATAAGATGGTTTTTTTTGACAGTAATAATCCTGGTAAAATAACAACTTCTATTTGGCAGGCTGGTCAGGCTGTCAATGAAATGTCCTCTCTGTTCTTCCAGAACATTTGGGTTACAACAGCTTTTTTTATATTCTCCTTCTCTGTTATGGCGTCGATTAACCTGTATTTGCTTGCTCCAATTTTCACGTGGATGCTCGCTATTTTTTTTATTGCTAAAGTTTATGTTCCTAAAACAAAACAACTAGCTCGTGAGTCGGCAAATCAATCCGTGAACGTCAATGGAGTAATTAGTGATAGTTTCAATAGCGTTTTAACACTGAAATTATTTTCTAAATATAATGATGTAAATGAATCTAATAGGATAGTGGTTTCACTAAAGGATTTTATAAACAAATCTGCTTTGTATTTAAGGTCAATTACGAGATCAGAGACGATTATGATTATTACGAGTTCACTCATAATGTCTATCATAACACTGATGATCTTGTTCATGTGGATTTCAAAAGGTATTTCTTCAGGTGAAGTGGCTGTTGTGTACGCATTGGTATTTAAGTTGGAGGGACTTTTTTCAACATTAATGGACCAATTCACTGCTTTGTTTCGTGCATATGCTTTATTCAATACAAGCTTAAACACACTGATAAAGAATGAAAAAGAAAAAGAAGGTTATCACTGTCTAAATAATATCGAATTGATTGAGTTTAAAAACGTCTCAATGAAACACGGCGAAAAGTTGGTCCTAAACAAAATTAACTTCAAAATTAAAAAAGGCGAAAAGGTAGGTTTAGTAGGTGTTACAGGGTGTGGGAAATCAACTATTTTAAAGTTATTGTTAGGGTTATATGATT
The DNA here is from genome assembly GCF_059801205.1 of Pantoea sp. Ae19-2. Lineage (NCBI taxonomy): Bacteria > Pseudomonadati > Pseudomonadota > Gammaproteobacteria > Enterobacterales > Erwiniaceae > Pantoea > Pantoea sp. Ae19-2. Next base: position 744,192 of record NZ_JBCHWE010000001.1, read on the forward strand.
ATGAAAGTGATGGTTCTATATTGATTAATACATCTGAATTGAATAATTTTAATACCTCAAGTCTAAGAGAGAACATTTCATATGTATCTCAGGACGCAAATTTCTTTGATGATACGGTGATGTATAATATTTGCACTTCTAAGGAAAACTTATCTATTAATGAAATTGAGCATGTTCTAAGTTCGGTTTGTTTGCAAGATCTTATGACTGAAAAAGAAAGTTTCACCTCTTTTTTAAATACAAAAATTGGGAACAAAGGTTCTACTTTGTCGGGCGGGCAATTGCAGAGGTTAAATATAGCTCGTGGTTTAATAAAAAAACATAATGTTCTCTTACTTGATGAAGTAACTTCAGCATTAGATCCAAATACCAAAGCGAAAGTTTTAGAAAACCTCAAAAACTTTTTTTCGAATAAAACAGTAATATGTATATCTCATAGTGTTGATATCATTAATGATATGGACAAAGTAATTTTCATAAAAAATGGTAGTGTATTCGCGGAAGGAAAGCACCATGAACTTTTGATAAGTTGTAAAGAATATAAACAGCATTGGGAAAATGAAATTGTATCTCTTGAGGATGCTCAATGAAATCATTTGATGCCCTTAATTCTCTTTTAAAAGATAATTTTCTTTATGATCACCAATGGCACTTGCATGGTAATCACCCCTCTTTTACTTTAGGTTCTTTATGTTCAGTTAATGCTGAAAATTATTGGAATTCAAATCAGTCTTTTGGTGATAGTGAAATAGTTGTTGCAGTAGCTGATGATGGGTGTTTGATTGACAATTTTAGTAATGATTACTCCGATAATATTGAAGCATTTTCTTACATTGAAAACGGTAAGCTTAATATTACTAAAGACAAATCGAAAGCTGATAGAGTTTTCTCTGATAAATTTAAACACGGAACGGCAATTTGTGGTCTGATCGCTGGGCCATTGAGCAATAGCCTTCCTATAGGTATTGCCCCTACGGTAAAGATTTTACCGATTCGATGGCCTTACGATAACAGATTTATCATAAACCAATCTGGATTTCAGCAGTTTGTTAAGGCTCTCTCGGATAAAGTTGATATATTCGTAAATACATGGTCAAAGCTTCCTGATTTTATTCTTAATAATGAAAGTATTGATTTGATCTCTTCTTTATCCTCTCAAGGAGGGAAAAGAGGTAAAGGTGTGCTTTTTTTGTGGTCAGCTGGTAATAGTAATTGCCCTATTAATTATGACGGGGATAAGAAGATAGTATACTCACAAAATATTAATGGTGAACTGAAGTTTTCATCTCATTTTAGCAATAATCTAAGTACTCTCAGCAATGTATTAGTTGTGTCAGCTATTAGCCCTTTTTATGGGAAAGCATCTTATTCTTGTTTTGGACCTGGTATTGATCTTTGTGCTCCATCACATGATGCCTATTCTTCAAATGGAGAAATTAAAAACTTAGGTCTTACTACGCTCTCCGCAGACCTGAAGAAATATACGCATAATTTTAAAGGCACAAGCGGAGCTTGCGCGGTAGCGGCTGGTGTTGCAGCATTAAATTTATCGCTCTCAATGAACCAAACAGCAATTGAACTAGCTAACAATTTAAAAAGTAAGGCTTCGAGAGATTTGAATAAAAACTATTCAAGCTTTGAATCTAAGGTTATAAATCTGCACCAGAAGGTAAGACATGAGTTGATATTTGAAAAAGAAGAAAAATATCCTGACCTCTTTGATGTATTTTATGGTGCAGGAAGAATAACTGTCTGAATCAGAAGTTAGCAACTCTAAGTGTTTTATGCTTATTAATTAAAAACTATCCACAAAAAATTACGTCCCTGTAGAATGGGATTTTTTTGAGAAGTAAAAAGGTGTTTGTGCTTCTTCTTTACAAGCTTCCAGATAGTCAGCCCACCACTGCAACATCAGTTTTCGCTCTTCCAAATGCTGTGCTTTATGAATGTAAGCTGCCCTAACGCTGTTACGCTCTTGGTGGCTCATTTGCCTCTCTACAGCGTCTCTTGACCAAAGCCCGGATTCAATCAATGCACTGCAAGCCATCGTCCTAAAACCATGCCCACAAACTTCAGTTTGGGTATTGTATCCCATGGTTCTAAGGGCTTTGTTGACGGTGTTTTCACTGATCGGCCTGTCGTCATTACTAAATCCGATGAACATGAGGTCTTTGCCACCACTGATTGCATGTAGCTGTAACAACAATTTTTTAGCTTGTTTACTTAAAGGCACCAGATGAGGGCTTTTCATTTTTGCCCCTCTTGCTGAATATCGAACGCCAGTGAGTGCTTGTCGCTCTGCGGGTATAGTCCATAGTGAGTTTTTGAAATCTACTTCTGACCAACGTGCAAATCTTAATTCACTCGAACGGACAAATGTCAGGAGTGTAAGTTGGGTCGCAATCTGTGTGACGCCTTTGCCTTTGTAAGCTTCAACTCGTTGCATGAGTTCTGGTAGCCGTTCTAAAGGAAGGGCAGGGCGGTGAATACTTTTTTTAGAAATTACAGCACCAGCGAGGTCATAGGCAGGATTTTGCTCAATCAATGCATTGTGGACAGCATATCTCATGACCGCAGTTATGCGTTGTTGAAGACGTGAAGCGAGTTCTAAGTGACCTGTTGCTTCAGCCCTTTTTAGTGGAATCAGTAAGTCACGGGTTTTGAGTTCTGTGATATTACGATTGCCAATAATGGGGAATAAATGACTCTCAAGACTGCTTAACACAGTCGCTCTGTGGCTTTCCGACCAGGTCCTGTTACTGGAATGCCAGTCTCGTGCAACCTTTTCAAATGTCAGTAGCCCTTTGATCTCAACCTTATCAGCTTTGCGTTTTTCACTTGGATCAACGCCATTTGCCACGAGTTGCCTGGCTTCGTCTCTTCTGCGTCGGGCTTCCGATAACGTGACCTCAGGATAAACACCGAGAGCAAGAATCTTTTGTTTGCTACCAAAGCGATACTGAAAACGCCAGTATTTGGAACCGTGTGGGGTAATCAAAAGATGCATACCATTACCGTCTGTCATTTTGACCGGCTTCACAGCAGCCTTAGCATTTCTTACCTTTAACTCAGTGAGCGGCATAGTAAAAATCCCCGGCTGATGGTATCTGCATTATCGAACCAAACATACCAACAATTGTACCAACATAACACTGTGGATTTTGTGAGCCCACGGGAGACGCAGGTGGACTATAAATATGAGTTAAATGACTGAATGGAAAGGGTAAAGTAGACTTTAAGATACGTTGAGAGACTAGCATATGGTGTCCCCTGCAGGAATCGAACCTGCAACTAGCCCTTAGGAGGGGCTCGTTATATCCATTTAACTAAGGAGACGCCAGCGCAGTATACCGCAGTTAGGCGGCAGGATTCACTACACCGCCGCGCGTTTGCTCATTCTGTCAGCAATTTAGCGTTCTTCTTGTTGCTGCTGACGTTTTTTCTCCGCTTTACGTCGTTCCGCTTTCGCCTTTGCCTGGGCAGCTTCGCCCATATCATTGCGAATCTGCGCATGGCTGATCAGGGCGAAAATCAACGTACCGCCCGTCAGATTGCCCAACAGCGTCGGGATAGCAAAGGGCCAGAGAAACTCGGTCCAGGGAATGCTGCCGTTAAATACCAGGTAAAGCACTTCGACGGAACCCACCACGATATGCGCCAGATCGCCCAGCGCGACCAGCCAGGTCATCATCACAATGACAAACAGCTTGGCGGCACCGGCATAGGGGAACATCCAGACCATGGTGGCAATGATCCAACCTGAAATCACCGCATTCGCAAACATCTCGCCCGGCGTATGTTCCATTACCTTCATGCTGATGTCGGTAAAGGCCTGTCGGGTGGCTTCATCAAAAATCGGCATTTCAGTAAACGCCAGAGCTGCGAACGCTGTCCCGATAAGATTACCCAGCAGCACAATGCCCCACAGGCGAAGCAATAAGCCAAGATTGCTCACAGTAGGTTTGTGCATAAAGGGCAGGACGGCGGTCACGGTGTTTTCAGTGAAAAGTTGCTGCCGTGCCATAATCACAATCACAAAGCCAAAGGTGTAGCCAAGATTTTCCAGTAAAAACGCGCCGGGCACGCCATCCAGATGCACCTGAAAAATGCCCTTAGCCATCAGCGAGGCGCCCATCGACAGCCCGGCAGCAATAGCTGACCACAGCAGCGCCATACCGTCACGTTCCAGCTCTTTTTCCCCGTCCTGACGAATCTCCTCATGGATAGCGGCGGCGCGAGAGGGCAGGGCGTCTTCATCCACTTCAATATCCTCTTTGCCCTGTTCTTTCTCTTCGCTGTCTACGCCGTTAGGTCCCTGACTGGTGCTTGATGAAGGCTTCATGTTTTCTCCTGGTAACAGTGCAAATGCGTTATAAGCGTAGTCGTTTTTTGGCCCGCGAAATTGTTTCTACAACAGCTAACAAAAGTTACAACATTTTGCTGTGGTGCGCTTTTTGTCCGCTTAATGTCGTGAAAAGCACGAATATCCAACCTCAGTGGGAAAGGGGGCCGCGCACGGTCTTCGGCACACTGCAACATTGTGCTATCATTTGCGCCTTATTTGGCTGGCGCGATTTACCCCTCTATGTTGGAAATCATGAATCTGCTTTGTGTGCGTGATGGACGTGCTCTCTTTGAGGCGCTCACGTTTCGCGTGTCGGCAGGTGATATCGTACAAATTGAAGGGCCAAACGGGGCCGGTAAAACGTCGCTGCTACGGATTCTGGCCGGGTTGAGCACGCCTGAACACGGCGAGGTGCGTTGGCAGTCGCAGCAAATTCATCAGCAACGCGATGTCTGGCATCAGGCCATGCTTTATCTTGGGCATCTGCCGGGGATCACCTCGGCGTTGTCGGCGCTGGAAAATCTACGCTTTTATCATCCGAACTGCCGCGATGAGCATATTTTTACTGCACTGGCCAGCGTCGGACTGGCGGGCTATGAAGACGTGCCAGCCGCGCAGCTCTCTGCAGGGCAACAGCGGCGAATCGCGCTGGCCCGGCTGTGGCTGACCCAGGCAACCCTGTGGATTCTGGATGAACCCTTAACCGCTCTTGATCCTGTCGGCGTCGAGACCTTAATGGGGCGCTTTGCGGAACACGCGCAACAGGGCGGTTCTGTTATTGTGACGAGTCATCAGGCGCTGCCGGGGCTGAACGGTCAGATAAAAACCGTTCGCCTGCATGCCATGGAGTGGCAGTAATGTTGTGTCGTCTTATTCAACGTGAATTACGCATCGCCTGTCGCCGCGGTGCGGAGGTGGTTAATCCACTGTGGTTTTTCCTGATCGTGATTACGCTTTTCCCGTTGGGTATCGGTCCCGATCCTCAGCAACTGGCCCGGATCGCGCCTGGTATTGTCTGGGTTGCTGCGTTGCTCTCCTCGCTGCTGGCGCTGGAAAGGCTGTTTCGCGATGACTTCAATGACGGCACGCTGGAGCAACTTTTATTGTCTCCCACGTCGCTGCCGGTCATGGTGCTGGGCAAAGTGATTGCCCACTGGCTGGTCACCGGCTTGCCGTTAATCCTGCTTTCGCCGCTGGCGGCTCTGTTGCTGTCCCTGGATATCCCGAGCTGGCGAGCGGTGGCACTGACGCTGCTGCTGGGAACACCGACGCTGAGTTTTCTTGGCGCAATTGGGGTGGGGCTGACTGTGGGATTACGTCGTGGTGGCGTGCTGCTCAGCCTGTTGGTCCTGCCGTTGGCGATTCCTGTCTTGATTTTTGCCAGCGCGGCCATTGATGCCGCAGGACAGGGCGTCGCCATTGGCGGTTATCTGGCGTTGCTGGGGGCAATGCTCGTCGCGAGTGCAACGCTGGCGCCTTTTGCCACCGCCGCGGCGTTGCGGATTACGTTGCACTAAATCAGCACGCATCAGACGTGTTATTAGCGTTTATTTTAATGTGAGCAATTGAACATGTGGAAAGGATTACATCAGCTGGCTAAGCCCGAACGGCTCTATCAGTTGTGCGGTCGCCTGCTGCCGTGGTTTGCTCTGGCCAGTGCGGCGGTACTGCTGCTGGCCTGGGTATGGGGATTTGGCTATGCACCGGCAGACTACCAGCAGGGTGACAGCTTTCGCATTATGTATATCCACGTTCCGGCGGCCATGTGGTCGATGGGGATATACAGCGCGATGGCCGTTGCGGCGTTCACGGGGCTGGTCTGGCAGATGAAAATGGCCGATTTAGTGTCAGCGGCGATGGCGCCAATCGGTGCCGTGTTTACCTTTATCGCGCTGGTCACCGGTTCTGCCTGGGGCAAGCCGATGTGGGGAACCTGGTGGATATGGGATGCCAGACTGACGTCAGAACTGGTGCTGCTGTTTTTATATCTGGGCGTGATTGCGCTGTATCAGGCCTTCGACGATCGTCGCATGGCCGGGCGGGCCGCAGGCGTGCTCATTTTGGTCGGGGTGATCAATCTGCCCATCATTCATTTCTCTGTGCAGTGGTGGAATACCTTACATCAGGGATCGTCCGGGTTGCTGCAACAGGCGATCGCGCCGCCGATGCGCACGCCGCTGCGCTGGGCCATCCTGGGTGACCTGCTGTTGTTTATCACCTTAACGCTGATGCGCTTACGTAACCTGATCCTGCTTACGGAACGTAAACGTCCCTGGGCAATTGCCCTGGCGAAGACAAGGAGCAAAGTATGACGCCCGCTTTTGCCTCATGGCATGACTTCGTTGCCATGGGCGGCTACGCCTTTTATGTGTGGCTGGCGGTGGCAGGCACGCTGGTGCCGCTTTTCGCCCTGATCTTGCATAGTAGGTGGTCACACCGACGTTTGCTGGCGGACATTCGCCAGCGTGATGCACGGGAGCGCCGCCTGCGAGCGGCCAACGTTCAACGTACCGCCAACCCTACGTCAGGAGAAGAGAAGTGAATACCCGCCGTCGTAATCGCCTGTATGTCGTGGTGGCGATACTTACCGGACTTGGGCTGGCGACCGCACTGGTGATGTATGCGCTGCGGTCCAATATCGATCTGTTTTATACGCCGGGTGAAATCCTGGAGGGAAAAGGCGATGCGCACATCAAGCCTGAGCCCGGACAGCGCCTGCGCGTGGGCGGCGTCGTGATGCCTGGCAGCGTGACGCGGGATCCCCACACGCTGGCGGTTTCCTTCCAGCTTTATGATGGTCGCGGTGTGGTCAACGTGAGCTTTGTCGGTATTTTACCGGATCTGTTCCGCGAAGGTCAGGGCGTTGTCGCGCAGGGCGTACTTGAACCCGGCAACCTGATCAAAGCCAAAGAAGTGCTGGCAAAACATGATGAAAACTACACGCCTCCCGAAATCAGCACCGCGATGAAACCCGCACCCTCTGCGCAACAGGCCGCGAATAACCCGGCAGGACGTACACCATGATGCCAGAACTGGGCAGTTTCTTACTCTGTCTTGGATTAGCGTTGGCGCTGCTGCTCAGCGTCTATCCGCTGTGGGGCGCCTGGCGCCTGGATGCCCGCCTGATGGGCATGGCACGTCCGCTTGCCGTTGGCCTGTTTGCCTGCGTCGCGGGGGCTTTTATGCTGCTGGTCTGGGCGTTTATCGTTAACGATTTTACCGTGAGCTATGTCGTCAACAACTCAAACTCACTGCTGCCGGTTTACTACCGCATTGCGGCCACCTGGGGCGCGCATGAAGGCTCGTTGCTGCTGTGGGTGCTGCTGCTGAGTGGCTGGACGCTGGCCGTTGCAATCTTCAGCCGCGGTATGCCGCAGGACGCGCTGGCTCGGGTGTTGTCGGTAATGGGAATGATCAATCTGGGCTTTTTGCTGTTTATCATCCTCACCTCCAATCCCTTCAGCCGAACGCTGCCCGATTTTCCCGTAGACGGTCGCGATCTTAATCCAATGTTGCAGGATATCGGCCTGATCTTTCATCCGCCACTGCTGTATATGGGCTATGTCGGATTCTCCGTGGCCTTTGCTTTTGCCATCGCCTCATTAATGGCGGGACGGCTGGATACCGCCTGGGCGCGCTGGTCGCGTCCCTGGACTACCGCCGCCTGGTTATTCCTGACCATTGGCATTGTGCTGGGTTCCGCTTGGGCTTATTACGAACTGGGCTGGGGCGGCTGGTGGTTCTGGGACCCGGTGGAAAACGCCTCCTTTATGCCGTGGCTGGCGGGCACCGCCTTAATGCACTCGCTGGCGGTCACGGAAAAACGCGGCACCTTCAAGGCCTGGACGGTGCTGCTGGCTATTACCGCGTTCTCACTGAGCCTGCTCGGTACCTTCCTGGTCCGTTCCGGCGTGCTGGTCTCGGTACATGCTTTCGCCTCCGATCCGGCGCGCGGCATGTTTATTCTCGCATTTTTGGTCATCGTGATTGGCAGCTCGCTGCTGCTGTATGCCATTAAAGGCGGCCAGGTGCGCAGTCGGGTGCAAAATGAGCTCTGGTCGCGAGAATCTTTTCTGCTGGGGAATAACGTCCTGTTAATCGCGGCCATGCTGGTGGTCCTGCTCGGCACGCTGTTACCGCTGGTGCATAAACAGTTAGGACTGGGCAGCATTTCGGTAGGCGAACCCTTCTTTAATACCATGTTCAGTTGGCTGATGGCTCCGCTGGCGTTAATGCTCGGTATTGGGCCGTTAGTGCGCTGGCGACGAGATGAGCCACAAAAGCTGGTTCGTCGTCTGCTGATAGCGCTGCTCGTGACGCTGCTGGCCTCCGTGCTGCTGCCCTGGTGGTTGCAGGATCGTGTTGAAGCCATGACGGTGGTGGGATTACTGATGGCGGTATGGATCATCCTGTTGACCCTGATGGAGCTGCATGAGCGTGCCACTCATCGTCATCGTTTTTTTACCGGATTACGTCACCTTTCGCGCAGTCACTGGGGCATGGTGCTTGGACATCTCGGCGTGGGCGTCACCGTTATTGGCATTGCGTTCAGTACCCAATACAGCGTTGAGCGCGACGTGCGCATGAAAGCGGGCGACAGCGTCGATATCCATCACTACCATTTTGTTTTTCGTGATGTTCAGGACTTACAAGGCCCTAATTACAGCGGCGGCGTGGCGGTCATTGACGTTTCCCGCAAGGGCAAGCCGGAAGCCGTGTTGTATGCGGAAAAACGCTTTTACTCTGCCGCGCGCACCATGATGACCGAGGCGGCGATCGACGGCGGCTTTACCCGCGATCTTTACGCCGCGCTGGGTGAAGAGCTCAGTGACGGTAGCTGGGCGGTGCGTATCTACTACAAACCCTTCGTCCGCTGGATCTGGTTTGGCGGCTTGTTTATGGCCGTCGGAGGGCTGTTCTGTTTGCTCGACCCGCGCTATCGCTCGCGCAAGAAAGCCGATCGCGAGGTGCGGACATGAAAAAAATTCTATTTGTTCCGCTGGGCTTATTTTTACTGCTGGCTGCCGCGCTGCTGTGGCAGCTGTCACGTAATGCGGAAGGCGACGATCCTTCACGGCTGGAATCGGCCTTAATTGGTAAGCCCTTGCCCGTGTTCAGGCTGGAGGCGCTGGATAAGCCAGGCAAAACCTATGATCAGCAAACGTTGATCACCGGTAAACCACTGTTGCTGAACGTCTGGGCAACCTGGTGTCCGACCTGCCGCGCCGAGCATCGCTATCTTAATGAGCTGGCAGAGCAGGGCGTTCGGGTTGTAGGGTTGAACTACAAAGACGATCGCCAGAAGGCAGTAACCTGGCTGAACACGCTGGGTAATCCTTATGCGCTCAGCCTGTATGACGGTAACGGGATGTTGGGCCTCGATCTCGGCGTTTATGGCGCACCTGAAACCTTTTTGATTGATGGCAAAGGCATTATTCGCTATCGCCATGCTGGCGATCTGAACCCGCGCGTCTGGCAACAGGAAGTCAAACCCTTGTGGGATAAATACACGAAGGAGAGCGGCGCATGAGATCCCTGATGATGATGCTTTGTGGGCTGCTGTTTAGTGCCAGCCTGTGGGCCGCGATTGATACCTATGCGTTTGACTCCGTGGCGCAGGAGGAGCAGTACCGTGAAATCACGGCCTCGCTGCGCTGTCCCAAATGCCAGAACAACAGCATCGCCGACTCTAATGCGATGATTGCGTCAGATATGCGGTTGAAAGTTTATCAACTGATGAAGCAGGGGCAGAGCCGTCAGCAAATCATCGACTATATGGTGGCGCGTTATGGCAATTTCGTCAGTTACCAGCCGCCTGTCACGCCCTCAACCCTGATCCTGTGGGCCGGGCCGGCGCTGTTTGTGATTGTGGGCGGTACCGTGATCGTGTGGCGTAGTCGTCAGCGTAAAACCCGAAGCGAGCTTGATGACCAGGAACAACAGCGTCTGGCGGCGATTCTGAAGTCGGACAGGAAACGATAATGGCTGTCTTTTTACTCACGATTTTTCTGCTGCTGCTGGCGGCCAGCGTACTGTTTTTAGCCGCAGGCTGGCGTCAACGTGAAACCCACACGGCAGCGCGCGACAACCTTAATACGCATTTTTATCGGCAGCGGCTGGCTGAGATGACCCTGGACGAAGAGCAGGGCGTAATTGCCGATCGCGCCGTGATGGAGCAGGAGTTACAGCAAACCCTGCTTAGCGATATTCCGCCCGCTTCGGATGCCCACTCGCACCGCAGCCGTCGCTGGGTGCTGTTACCCGGCCTGATCGTTTTAGTAATCGTGTCTCTGGCAAGCTATCTTAAAACCGGTGGCTTAACGCAGTTAAGTGGCTGGCTCCAGGTGCAGGAAGCGTATCCGGCGCTGCGCGCCCAGCTCATGGATCCCCATGCCCGGCCACTTACCCAAGAGCAGCTCTCTGGCTTGCAGCTCGGTTTGCGCAGCCAGCTGCAAACCGAACCTGATAACCTCAGTGGCTGGGCGATGCTGGGCCGCCTCGGTATGGTACTCAACAATGCCACGGGCGCGCGTCAGGCTTTCGAGCATGCGTTGCAGCTGGCACCGAATAATTTTGCCCTGCAGAAGGATTATGCTGAGGTGCTGACGCGATCGGTCGATCCTCAGGATAACCGCCAGGCCGGGCTGCTGCTCAAGGATCTGCTTAAACAGCATCCGCAGGATATCCGCACCCTAAGCCTGCTGGCCTATAATGCGTTTGAACAACAGCAGTATTCGCAGGCGATAGACAGCTGGCAAACCCTGTTGCAGGTGTTACCGGCCGACGATCCTCGTCGTGAGGGCATTGCGCGCAGCATTGAGCAAGCCAAAACCGATGCAGGGCAGCAAAGCAGTCAACTAACGGTCGAGGTGACGCTTTCTCCCCAGGCAGAAAAAATGTTACCGCCGGGCGGAGTCATGTATATTTCGGTGACTGACGCCGTCTCGCCGGTGCCGGTGGCGGTGAAACGCGTCTCGCCCGGACACTTTCCCGTCTCGCTGACGCTGGATGACAGCAATGCCATGTTACAGGACCGACGTCTTTCAACACAGAAACAGATTCAGGTTCGCGTCAGGATTGCACGAAATGGCCGCGCAAATCCTGAGCCGGGCGACTGGTTTGGCGCCAGCGCGATAGTCCCCTGGGATGGCCATCAGCACATTGACGTCGCGATTGATAAACAGCAGCCTTAACCGGCTGGAGTCTGGCAATGTCTGAATCTGCCAACCGCACGGGAGATATCAGCTATGCTTGCTGGACTGCGCTGATCTACCCGCTGAAACTCAGCAGGGTATAAATAACTTATATGCACAGGGAGAAAAAAATGGATCACCGCCTGACCAGCCTGGCTTTGACCAGTGTGCTTCTGGTTGGTTGTGCCAGTTCAAAGCCTGCTGACGATGCGCCTGCAGGGCGTAGCGATCCGCTTGAAGGTTTTAACCGCACAATGTTTAACTTCAACTATAACGTGCTGGACCCTTACGTGCTGCGCCCTGTGGCAGTGGCCTGGCGCGACTATGTTCCCGTGCCTGCGCGCGCGGGCCTCAGCAACTTCCTGGGCAACCTCAGCGAACCTGCCAGTATGGTAAATGCGATTCTGGTCGGCGAGCCGCGCAATGCAGGTATCCACTTTACACGTTTCTTCCTGAATACGGTGCTGGGGCTGGGCGGTTTCATTGATGTCGCCGGTAAAGCCAATCCGGAACTGGCGCGCCAGGGACCGCAGCGTTTTGGTACCACGCTGGGTCACTATGGCGTGGGCTATGGGCCTTATGTGCAGTTACCGGCCTATGGCAGCTTCACGATACGTCAAGACGGCGGTGATTACGTCGATACGCTTTATCCTGTGCTTGGCTGGTTGACCTGGCCCATGTCCATCGGTAAATGGACGCTGGAAGGCATCGAATCGCGCGCACAGTTGCTGGACTCGGATGCTATCCTGAAACAGCAACGCGATCCTTACGCCTTTATCCGTAGCGCCTACTTCCAGCGCTACGACTTCCTGGCGCGCGGCGGCAAGCTGAAGCCAGAAGAAAATCCGAATGCGGCGGCGATCCAGGACGATCTGAAAGACATTGATTCGCAGTAAATCATGGCCCGCCTGAAGCCGCCTGTCGCAAGGGCGGCCTGATAAGCGGCCCGGGGTGATGACGTGAAGCTGTTACAGGGTTGTCACCAGGCTGCATGACGTGTGACGTTCCCATGAGCAATAAAAAAGCGACACTCAGTGTCGCTTTTTTTATGCATTTCGTGCATCAGAACTTGTAGTTGAAGCTTGCGCCATACAGCCAGGCTTTACCACTAGAGTTAAAGGTATAGGAGCCTTCCTGCACGGTCACTTTCTGACCGTGCATGTAAGACACGCCGACGTCTACCGATGCATCGTCGTTAAACGCATAAGAGGCACCGGCGCTCAGCCACAAACGGTCCTGATCCGGGATAGAGATAGAACGCTTGTCAGCCGGAACCGGGCTGTCATCAAAGGCGATACCGCTGCGGAAGGTCCAGTTTTTGTCGTACTGGTAGGTGGTACCCAGTGCGATGCGGTAGGCATCGTGGAAACCTTCATCTTTATAGAACAGCGTCTGGCCGTTTGAGCCCGTTGCTTTCAGCTCCTGAAACTGACTCCAGCTGGTGTAGGCCAGGCTATAGTGCACGGCCCACTGTGGTGCCACTTTATGCCAGCCTGAAACTTCCCACATTTCCGGCAGGTTTAAGGTTAACGCGCCGGGAACTGTAGAGCCGTTTGTACCTGTCGGGAGATTAGTAACTTCTGGGTTATTACGAGGATTGAATGGCAGGCTACTTTTATAGTCTCCATCAAAGTCAATTTTCACTTCGGAGCGGTAGGTAAAACCAAAACGGTTATTGTCATCGACTTCGTAGAGTACGCCAGCGTTCCAGCCGTAGCCCCATTTGTCCCCCTTAAGATAGGCAACTTGCGTATCTGCGGGTATACCGAGCCGTGCGCCCGCTTCACCAGCATAGCGCTCAATTTTAGCTTTGGCATATACAGCATCAAAACCTACCCCGAAGCTGAAATGCTCATTCAAACGATAAGTCGTGCTGAGGTTCAGGTTACCCGTCATCAGGTCAGTTTTGCCGCCCAGCCCGCCCGCGGTATAACCGTTGTTAAACTCTGTCGCCAGGCCGTAGTTAGACGTCGCTGACGCGCCTACCCACCACTTGTCATTGATCGGCTGGACGTAATGCAGGTTAGGGATCCATTGGTTCGGTGCGATGTTTTTCGCGTCCAGGCTGCGGCCCGTCGGGCTTTGGCCACTGATATCCACTTCAGGATCGATGTAAACCGCACCGATTGAAAATTCAGGGCGATCTATGAGTGCCATGGTTGCCGGGTTACGACTGGCTGAGGCCGCCGTATCACCCATTGCGCCTTCGCCAGAATAAGCGCGACCTAAACCAATGGAAGAAAATTCATTTAACTGAAATCCGGCTGCATATACGTTAGAGGAAATAAGCGCTACTGCAGCTGCCACGGCTGACTTTGCGAACAGGTTTTTATGGTTCATGACCACAACCTCATGTGAATTATTATTTAACGTTGTGACGTCGCGTAACAAGGAACGGCGGATTGTATGGACTGATGTCAAATGCACATATCAGACCAGTGCGGAGAGTATAGGTCCGACCTGTACACATGTTGCAATATTGTTTTTAAAATATTTCCAATTTGATAGGTGAAAATTCGATCTGCTTAACACTTCTCGGGAATAAATGGGCAGAGCGGCAGGAGCAAAACTGATCCACATCAAATTTTATTGTGATATTCGTCACTTAGCGCGGTGTGTGTAGCGGGTTGATAAGCCAGAGCGTAAAATTTTCAGCAGAAAACTCACCCACCTTATGATGTGATGTCAGGAGAAAATCATGACAAATGCTTTAAAAAAATGTAGCGCGACGGAAACGGCTGCCTGCTGTTGCGTTGATGTTGGTACGGTGATGGATAATTCAGACTGTACGGCCAGCTGGTCAGCATGGTGTAAAGATCGCGCAGATGCCGAAACGAAACTGGCGCAGCTGACGGAAAGGGCGCGCCAGGTCGAGTCAGAACCCTGCGTTATCGATTCCAGCATGGTAGAAGAGGCCGGTGGCGTGCAGCTTAATATCGACTTTACCTTTAGCTGTCAGGCCGAAACCCTGATTTTCCAACTGGGTTTACGTTAAACATTTCGGCGCCGCTGCTCCGCGGCGTTTTTCATTTTCGTGTTTCTTATCTCACTTTTCTCCTCCTGATGTTGGCGGCGCACCCGCTTGTGGTTAACACTGTGGATCAGGTCAGACCTCTTTCGGCAATGATGCCTCGGTCACGATGTACAGGTGGATACAATGAGCAAAGCGCAGTCACTGCTGACGCGTAATGGCGAGCGCATCGCCATCACCCACGGATTACGTACGCCTTTTCTTCGCCAGGCCACGGGTTTTCACGGCATCCCTGCGGTTGAACTGGGTCGCATGGTGATCAGCGAAATCATGGCTCGAAGTGAACTCCCGGTTGAGGTGATTGAGCAACTGGTCTTCGGTCAGGTGGTGCAAATGCCGGAAGCGCCAAACATTGCACGCGAGATCGTCTTAAGCAGTGGCCTGAGCGTCAATACCGATGCTTATAGCGTCAGCCGCGCCTGCGCCACCAGCTTTCAGGCGGTGGCAAACGTCACCGAAAGCTTACTGGCAGGTACGATTTCTGCCGGCATCGCAGGCGGGGCGGACTCCTCCTCTGTGCTGCCCATTGGGGTCAGTAAAACGCTGGCGCGCGCGCTGGTGGATATGAATAAAGCGCGTGGCTTTTCACAGAAGCTACACATTCTCCGGCGGTTGCGCCCTAAAGATCTGTTACCGGTTCCGCCTGCCGTTGCGGAGTACTCCACGGGATTACGTATGGGGGATACCGCAGAGCAGATGGCCAAAACGCATGGCATCAGCCGGGAAGAGCAGGATGCATTGGCCCTGCGCTCGCATCAGCGCGCGGCCCAGGCCTGGCAGTCAGGCGTACTGAGTCAGGAGGTGATGGCCGCCTTTGTGCCGCCGTGGAAAGCGCCCATCGAGCAAGATAATAATGTGCGTATGGATGCAAAAGCCGCCGATTATGCCCGGCTGCGTCCGGCATTTGACCGTCAGCACGGTACCGTTACTGCGGCAAACAGTACGCCGCTTACCGATGGGGCTGCTGCGGTCATTTTAATGCGTGAAGGCCGGGCAAAAGAGCTTGGAATACAGCCGCTGGGCTATTTACGCAGCTATGCGTTTACCGCTATCGACGTCTGGCAGGACATGCTGTTAGGGCCGGCCTACGCCTCGCCGCTGGCGCTGGATCGTGCCGGGATAGCCTTAAAGGATTTGACGCTGATTGATATGCACGAAGCCTTTGCCGCTCAGACGTTAAGCAACCTGAAAATGTTTCGTGATGAACGTTTTGCCCGGGACGTGTTAAACCGCGCCCATGCGCTGGGCGAAGTTGACGAGGCACGTTTTAATGTCTCGGGCGGATCGATCGCCTTTGGGCATCCGTTTGCCGCAACCGGCGCACGCATGATTACCCAGACGTTAAATGAATTACGCCGCCGGGGCGGCGGGCTGGGTTTAGTCACAGCCTGCGCCGCCGGGGGTTTAGGGGCAGCAATGGTTCTGGAGGCCGAATAATGGAACAGAGCGCGTTCACATTACAGATGCGGGACGATCATGTAGGCGTGATCACCATTGATGTACCCAATGAAAAGATGAATACGCTTAAAGCGGCATTCGCGGCACAGATTGCGGCAATCATTGCGGAAGCACGCAAGCATCCGCAACTGCTGGGGCTGGTGCTGATTTCAGGCAAACCTGACAACTTTGTTGCAGGGGCCGATATCAGCATGATCGATCGCTGCCAGAGCGCCCACGAGGCAGAAGCGCTGGCCAGACAAGGGCAGGACGTGATGGCGGCGATTGCGGCATTGCCATTTCCTGTGGTGGCGGCAATCCATGGTGCTTGTCTGGGCGGCGGGCTTGAGCTGGCGCTGGCCTGCAACGCGCGCATCTGTTCGCTGGACGATAAAACCCGTATTGGCCTGCCTGAAGTGCAGTTGGGGCTACTACCGGGGTCGGGCGGCACGCAGCGCCTGCCTCGCTTAATCGGCGTACAGAAAGCCTTACCGCTTATCCTTACCGGTAAGAACCTGCGGGCCAGGCAGGCGAAAAAGCTGGGCATTGTTGATGATGCCGTGCCGCAGGCCATCCTGCTTGACGCCGCCGTTGAACTGGTGAAGAAAGGGAAATACCGCAGAGCGCCGCTGCCCCTGCGCGATCGTCTGCTGCAGGGCCCGATGGCTCGTCAGGCGCTGTTCGCACTGGCCAGACGCGAAACCGATCGTAAAACCCAGGGTAACTACCCAGCGGCACGACGCATTATCGAGGTGGTTCGCATCGGCCTGGAGCAGAGCAGCCAGGCCGGTTACGCCGCGGAAGCGCGGGCGTTTGGCGAACTGGCGATGACGCCAGAGTCGGCCGCGCTGCGCAGCCTGTTTTTTGCTTCCACCGCCATCAAGAAAGAGAACGGCACCCAGGCTGAACCACGACCACTCCAACGGGTCGGTGTGTTGGGCGGCGGGCTGATGGGCGGCGGGATCGCCAGCGTCAGCGCCGTTAATGCGGGGCTACCGGTGCGCATCAAGGATATCAGCCTTAAAGGCATCAACCATGCCCTGCAAACCAGTTGGGATCTGCTGAGTAAAAAAGTGAAACGCCGGCAAATCAGTCCGGCACAGCGTCAGCAGCAGATGGCGCGCATCAGCGGCAGTACCGACTATCAGGGATTCACCCAGCGCGATATCGTGATTGAGGCGGTCTTTGAGGACCTGGATCTGAAAAGACAGATGGTGGCGGACGTCGAGTCGAACTGTCAGCCTCAGACGATTTTTGCTTCCAATACCTCATCGATTCCCATTGCCGAGATTGCGGCGACGGCACGGCGCCCGGAGAACATCATCGGCCTGCACTATTTTAGCCCGGTGGAAAAAATGCCGCTGGTCGAGGTGATCCCGCATGTCACGACATCGCCTGAAACGCTTGCCAGTACGGTAATGCTGGCACGGAAACAGGGTAAAACGCCGATAGTGGTGGCCGATAAACCTGGTTTTTACGTCAACCGTATCCTCACACCATACATCAACGAGGCCATGCGCTGCGTGGTGGAGGGGGAACCGATCGATCACATTGATCGGGCGCTGGTGAAGGCGGGATTCCCGGTGGGGCCGGTTCAGCTACTGGATGAAGTTGGCATTGATGTCGGCAGTAAGATTTCACCGGGCCTGCAGCAGGCTTATGGCGAGCGGTTTGCCGCGCCTTCCGCGCTGGATGCCGTGATTAAAGACGGTCGCAAAGGACGCAAAAACGGTAGGGGATTCTACCTGTACGGATCGTCGCGTCTGGCGCGTAAGAAGGTCGATCCGGCGGTGTACGGCTTAGTGAAGACCCGGCCGGTGGCAAAGCAAAGCGGCGCCCAGATTGCCGAACGGTGCATGATGATGATGTTAAACGAAGCGGTGCGTTGCCTGGATGAGCAGGTTATCCGCTCGCCGCGGGACGGCGATATCGGTGCGGTGTTTGGCATTGGTTTCCCCCCCTTTTTGGGCGGGCCGTTCCATTACATCGACAGGCTGGGCGCGGCAGAAATCGTCAACAGATTAACGCGGCTTCAGCAACAGTACGGGGACCGTTTTGCGCCCTGTGACGCGTTGCTGCGCGCAGCGGAGCAGCAGACAAAGTTTTACACTTCTTCATAAATTCGAATACCCACTCCGATTCAGGGGGTTAGAAACGCGCCGCACAAGCGTGAGGCGCTGCACGAATCTGACAGGTGCTTATTTAATAAACAACCGGTTGACTATACTGAAGTCATTAGGGTACAACACGACGTTCATTCGCAGAATGAAGCGCCTGATGCGGATGCATCAGGCGATGTCGACAAACAACAGCGGTGCTTTATGCAAGTTTTTATCATGCGTCACGGCGATGCGGCTCTTGAGGCTGCCAGTGATTCAGTCAGGCCTTTAACGCTTTGTGGATGTGACGAATCACGTCAAATGGCGAACTGGTTAAAAGGTCAGTCTGTTGACATTGAACGTGTACTGGTCAGCCCCTATCTCCGTGCGCAGCAGACGCTTGCCACATTTCGTGAGGCGTTCCCTTTGCCAGAAGGGGAGGATATTTTGCCGGAACTGACCCCCGGCGGCGATCCCGGTCTGGTCGGATGCTATTTGCAGGCACTGGCGAATGAAGGGGTTAAATCGGCGCTGGTTATCTCCCACTTGCCACTGGTGGGCTATCTGGTGTCGGAGCTTTGCCCCCAGGAAACCCCACCGATGTTTGCCACCTCGGCCATTGCCTGCATTGACTTCGATCCGGCTGAAAGTCAGGGTAAACTGTTATGGCAGGTCAGCCCCAAAAAACTCGCGAAAGCGATGTAATAATGTCGGGCCATTTACTGGCCCGAACATGAAAACGACCCCCGAACGTCATTCCCGTCTGCTTCTTTCCCTGCAGGTCAGGCAATCACAAAACGTGATACTGAGCCCGCCAGCGTTTGCGCCTGGTCATGGAGCGCGCTTGCCGCCGCAGAGGACTGTTCCACCAGGGCCGCGTTTTGCTGCGTCACGTTATCCATTTCAACGATAGCCACGCCGACCTGCGCAATGCCGCGGTTCTGCTCTTCAGACGCGTGAGAGATCTCGTTCAGTATCTCTGTCACATTGCTGACCGAGGTGACGATTTCTCCCATAGTGTTACCTGTCTGACTGACCAGCTGTGAACCGGCGCGGATGCGGGCAACCGAGTCCTGAATAAGCGCTTCGATTTCTTTTGCCGCCAGCGCGCTGCGCTGCGCCAGATTTCTCACCTCACTTGCGACGACGGCAAAACCACGGCCCTGTTCGCCAGCCCTTGCCGCTTCTACCGCGGCGTTCAGTGCCAGAATGTTGGTCTGAAACGCAATACTGTTAATGACGGAGGTGATCTCGGAGATTTTCCCCGAGCTGGCAGAAATTTCATCCATGGTGCTGACGACATTGGTCACCAGCTCTCCGCCACGGCTCGCCGTGTCAAAGGTTTGCTGCGCCAGCCTGCTGGAATGATGAATATTATCGGCGTTCTGTTTTACTGTCGCAGTCAACTGCTCCATGCTGGCTGCCGTTTGCGCAAGGGCCGCTGCCTGGCTTTCTGTCCGTGCCGATAAATCATTATTCCCGGAGGCGATTTCTGCGGAAGCCTGGCTGACGCTTGTGACGCCGCTGCGAATCCCGCTGATAATCCGTCGCAGTTCATCGCTCATCTCGCCTACCGCGCGCATGAGCTCGCCCAGCTCATCCCGACGGGTCGAGTTGAGCATGATGCTGAGGTTGCCACGCGCCATCTGGTTCGCCACGTTCAGCAGTTCAGAAAGTGGACGCGTCAGCTGTCGGGTAATAAACAGGGCGATAACAATACCTGCCACGATGGCAGCGATAACAATGGCAGCCATTAACCACACGGCCTGTCCGGCATCGTGATTGGTGGCATCCAGCTGTTGCGTAAACAAGTTATTGCTCATGTCCGTCAGGGTCTTACCCGCAACCGCCAGCTCGGCTGTGGCCTCTTCGCCTGCTTTCACGGAGGCCATCAGCGCATTAATGTCAGCTTGTTTCCCGTCAAGCTGTTCGCTGATTTTTGCGAGCGTTGCATTGTCTGCCGGGTTAAGGCGAGGTGCAACCTGTGCGATAAGCCCGACGGTTTCAGTGAGGAAGTTGCTGAGTGCGCTGCGATCGGCATCTTTGTGCTCAAGGCCAAAGAGTTTCACCCGCACCGCGACGCCAGCCAGATGCTTATTGATTTCCTGTAAGGCTGCGGCAACCTGCGCGTCATTGCTGCTGCTCGTGGCAAGCTGGCTGATCCCCCGCATTTCTTCTTCGACAGACAGGCTTTGTAAAGCCTGAGCCCCATTACGAACGGCCTGCACGGTATCGGCCCGTTTCTGCCGGTAGGTGGCAATGGCTGACGGCATCGCCGTAATCATCGCCTGCTGACTGGCATCCCAGCGAAAAACGCCCAAATTTCTCAGGTTCTGATCCACCTCTTTCAGCATGGCTTCGTTCAGATCGATGAATTTTTCATCATGTGTTCTGACGAATTGCAGCCGGGCATCTTTGGCCTGTGAAAACCGATCGTTGACACTTTTCAGCTCCCTGAGCTTTTCGGCCCGGACGCTAATATCGTTGAGGTTTTTAATACCGCATATCGCTACGGCCAGACTCAAAAGCAAAATCAGTCCAAAACCGAGCATTAACTTTTTACCTACGTTTAAATTCTCAAAAAAATGACTTAATGCGCTCATTCAAAATGTTCCCTTGGTCAATACGCCAAAATGTTGAAGCCTAATGTGCCTAAATGCCTAGACGTTATCGGCAAGGGAAAACTTGTATTGAATATAAATAGTTTCTTAAGCAAATAGTCTGCGTCAGCCTGAACAGAAAGCAGCAGAACGCCTGGCCAAACAGGGTCGGGATCGGGCGTTTAAGGGGAGCGACGTGTGAGTCCCGTTTAACGGGCTCCCCCGTCAAAGGGGGAGGCAGCGGGGCAAGGTGCTTAAGCCGTTTTGCTGCCTGAATGTCAGGGCAGCTCTGGCGGTTGCCACTCTTCTACTTCAATCAGCACCAGCAAGGCAGCGTCGCCACCAAACATTTTAGGTGCCTGGTGAAAGGCCATTACCCAGGGATGTTGAGCCAGCCAAAGCGGCGTTTGCTGCTTTAGAATATGTTTACCATGTCCGGTCATCACGCTGGCGCAAAAAAGGTGTTCGCGACGACAGGCGGCAATTAGCGCGCCTAACTCCTGCTTGGCCTGCATCTGTGTTAACCCATGCAGATCGAGAAAAATCTCTGGCGTGTAATCGCCCCGACGCAGCTTTTTCAGCTCAAAATGGCTCACGTCCGCGCGCACATAGCGCGTCGCCCCTTCAGTGGAAAGCAGCGGCTGGAACTCATCGGAAAAGTAGTGGCTGTTATCCGCCTGTTCAGACAGCAGCCTTTTTATCGGCACTTCCCGGGTTTTAACCGCCGGTTTGTGTACGATAGTGTCTTGTTTTAACTGACGCGTTCCTGTCATCAACTGGCGAAACAGCGCTTGATCATCCTGGCTCAGGGGGTTTTTTTTACTCATGGGTGGTGAATCATGTCTGAGGTGGCTGATTAACAGCAGAAGCCGATACCTTACCGTTAACCGTCATTAATTGTCAGCTTTTTCACCTTGCTGCGCTGAATTCTCCTCGGCTTCGTGGCAAACTATCGGCCGAATTAGTAAAAGGCCTGCGGAGGGCTACGTGGACAAAATTTTCGTCGATGAGGCAGTGAACGAACTGCACACCATTCAGGATATGCTGCGCTGGTCAGTGAGCCGCTTTACGGCTGCCGGAATCTGGTACGGACACGGCACAGATAACCCCTGGGACGAAGCTGTCCAGCTGGTCCTGCCCACGCTGTGGTTGCCCCTGGATATCCCTGAAGACATGCGTAACGCGCGCCTTACGGCCAGCGAACGCCATCGCATTGTTGAGCGCGTCATTCGCCGCGTGAACGAGCGCATCCCGGTCGCCTATCTCACGAATAAAGCCTGGTTCTGCGGCCATGAGTTTTACGTTGATGAACGGGTTCTGGTTCCCCGTTCGCCCATTGGGGAACTGATTGAAAACCGCTTTGCTGGTCTGATCACGGACAAACCGCGACATATTCTGGACATGTGCACCGGCAGCGGCTGTATTGCGATTGCCTGCGCCTATGCCTTTCCGGACGCAGAAGTGGATGCAGTGGATATTTCCCACGATGCGCTGGCGGTCGCCGAGCAAAATATTGAAGAGCACGGCCTGATTCATCACGTCACGCCGATCCGCGCCGATCTGTTCCGCGAACTCCCGCCGGTGCAGTACGACCTGATCGTGACGAATCCGCCCTATGTCGATGCGGAAGATATGGACGATCTGCCGAGCGAGTATCAGCATGAACCCGAACTGGGGCTGGCGGCGGGCAGCGATGGCCTTAAACTGGTGCGCCGCATTCTTGCCTGCGCGCCGGGCTACCTGAGCGAGCAGGGCGTGCTGATTTGCGAAGTGGGCAACAGCATGGTGCACATGATGGAACAGTATCCCGATGTGCCCTTTACCTGGCTGGAGTTCGACAACGGCGGCGACGGCGTCTTTATGCTCACCCGCCAGCAGATCGTGGATGCACAGCACCATTTCTCATTTTATAAAGACTAAAAGGATGGGCGAACTTTCGCCCGTCAAACCGTAACAAGGAATCTCAATGGCCGGAAACAGCATCGGACAGTTCTTTCGCGTCACCACCTTTGGTGAATCTCACGGTATTGCCCTGGGCTGTATTGTTGATGGCGTGCCGCCGGGCATCCCGTTAACCGAAGCCGATATCCAGCACGATCTCGACCGTCGTCGTCCAGGCACGTCGCGCTATACCACCCAGCGCCGTGAGCCGGATCAGGTGAAAATTTTGTCTGGCGTGTTTGAAGGTGTGACCACCGGTACCTCGATCGGCCTGCTGATTGAGAACACCGATCAGCGCTCGCAAGATTACGGTGCCATTAAAGATCTGTTCCGTCCTGGCCATGCGGATTACACCTATGAGCAGAAGTACGGTACGCGTGACTACCGTGGTGGCGGCCGTTCATCAGCACGCGAAACCGCGATGCGCGTGGCTGCTGGGGCGATTGCCAAAAAATATCTGCAGATGAAGCACGATATTGTGGTTCGCGGCTATCTGGCGCAGATCGGCGACGTGGCCTGTGAACTGAAAGACTGGAGCATTGTGGAAGAGAACCCTTTCTTTTGCCCGGATGCGGACAAGCTGGACGCGCTGGACGAGCTGATGCGCGGCCTGAAGAAGGAAGGCGATTCGATTGGGGCCAAGGTCACGGTCATGGCGGAAAACGTACCACCAGGCCTGGGCGAGCCGGTTTTTGATCGCCTGGATGCCGACCTGGCGCATGCGCTCATGAGCATTAATGCGGTGAAAGGGGTAGAAATCGGCGACGGTTTTGCCGTGGTTAATCAGCGTGGCAGTCAGCATCGCGATGAAATTCGCGCCAGTGGTTTCCAGAGCAACCATGCGGGCGGTATTCTGGGCGGCATCAGCAGCGGTCAGACAATCAGCGCCAATCTGGCCATGAAGCCCACCTCCAGTATTACCGTGCCGGGGAAAACCATCACCCGCGACGGCGAGGAAGTGGAGATGATCACGAAAGGTCGCCACGATCCCTGCGTGGGCATCCGTGCCGTGCCGATTGCCGAAGCCATGATGGCCATCGTGCTGATGGATCATCTGCTGCGCCAGCGCGCGCAGTGTGGCGATGTGAACTCCACCGTGCCACGTTGGTAAGCCAATGAAAATTTTGCTGATGGTGAGCGCGCTGTTGTTGAGCGCGGCCAGCCTGGCGGCGACGCCGTGGCAGCGCATCCAGCACCCGATTGCGGGTCAACCGACGGCTATTGGTGGCTTTGCCAATGGCTGTATTGTGGGTGCGCAGGCTTTACCGCTTAATTCGCCTGATTATCAGGTGATGCGTCAGGATCAGCGCCGCTATTTCGGGCATCCCGATCTGATCCTGTTTATCCAGCGCCTGGCCACCCAGGCCCATAGCCTCCAGCTAGGAAACGTGTTGATTGGCGATATGGGCATGGCGGCGGGCGGGCGCTTCAGCAGTGGACATGCCAGCCATCAAACCGGGCTGGACGTGGACATCTGGCTGCAACTGCCTAAAACCCGCTGGAGCGCGCAGCAGCTGCTTAAGCCCCAGCCGCTGGACCTCGTCACCGCCGACGACAAGAACGTGGTAGCGCGCCACTGGCAGCCTGAGATTGACAGCCTGATTAAGCTGGCGGCGAAAGATGAAGATGTCACGCGTATTTTCGTCAATCCGGCGATTAAAAAGCAGCTGTGTGCCGATGCAGGCACAGACCGGGCCTGGCTGCGTAAGGTGCGTCCTTGGTTTGCGCATCGCGCCCACATGCACGTCCGTTTACGCTGTCCGCAGGGCAGCCCCGACTGTGAAGAGCAGGCACCGCCGCCTGCCGGTGACGGCTGCGGCGCAGAACTGCAAAGCTGGTTTTTGCCCAGGCAGCCTGGCTCTGCACCGGTGAAACGTGAACCGCCGCCGCTGCCTGCGGCCTGTCAGGCACTGCTGGATAAACATCTACTGTAAGGGTTCCCATGGAATGGTTCGTTGTCAGCCCGTTGTTGGTCGCGCTGCTGTTTTTCATTGCGCTGCTGGCAGGTTTTATTGACTCCATTGCGGGCGGCGGCGGACTGTTAACCGTTCCCGCGTTGCTGGCGGCCGGGCTGTCACCGGCTCAGGCGCTGGCAACCAACAAGCTGCAGTCGGTCGGCGGATCGTTCTCGGCCAGCCTCTATTTTGTCCGGCGCGGGGCGATTAAGCTGAGCGAGCAGCGGCTGAATATCGCCATGACCTTTTTGGGGGCGGTTGGCGGTGCCATTCTGATCCAGCACCTTCAGGCTGATTTTTTGCGTCAGGTGCTGCCGCTGTTGTTGATTGCTATTGGCATGTGGTTTCTGCTGATGCCGCGCATCGGTGAAGACGATCGCGTTCACCGCCTGCAGGGGCTGCCTTTTGCCCTGGTCGGCGGTGGCTGTATCGGCTTTTATGATGGCTTCTTTGGACCCGGTGCGGGCTCTTTCTACGCGCTGGGCTTCGTGACGCTATGCGGCTACAACCTGGCGAAAGCCACCGCCCACGCCAAACTGCTCAATTTCACCTCAAACTTGGGCAGCCTGCTGTTTTTTATGTTTGGTGGCAAAGTGGTCTGGGGCACGGGACTTATCATGATGCTGGGGGCTTTTTGCGGGGCTCGTTTGGGCGCCAGGCTGGTGCTGGCACGCGGACAAAGGCTGATTCGCCCGATGGTGGTCATCGTTTCGGCGGTGATGAGCATCAAGCTGCTCTGGGACAGCCACGGCAGCGAATTGATGGCCTGGCTGAGCACGCTGAATCTGTAATACTTTTACGTGATGACTTAATGACAACAACACATAATTACGCGCAGCTTATTACGCTGTTTGATGACTGCTTTAGCCACGATTTTCAGACCCGTCTAATTAAAGGCGATGACGAACCGATCTATCTTCCAGCGGATGATGAATCACCATGGAACCGGGTGGTTTTTGCTCATGGGTTTTATGCCAGCGCGCTGCATGAAATTTCACACTGGTGCATTGCTGGCGAAGCCCGGCGTAAGTTAGTGGATTTTGGCTACTGGTATTGTCCGGACGGACGCGACGCGCAAACGCAGAGCCAGTTTGAAGCGGTTGAGGTGAAGCCGCAGGCGCTGGAGTGGATGTTTTGTGTAGCCGCAGGCTTTCCCTTCAACGTCAGTTGTGACAATCTCGAAGGCGATTGTGAGCCAGATCGCATTGGCTTTCAGCGTAAAGTTCATGCCCAGGTCATGAGCTATCTGGCGTCGGGTATTCCTGAGCGCCCCGCACGCTTTATTTCAGCCCTGGCTGACTATTATGGCAGGCCTTCTCTGACCGCATCGCAGTTTCCCTGGCCGGACGATCTGTGATGCATAAGGGACTTAATAACAGAGGAATGATGAGATGATCGCAGAATTTGAGGCACGTATTCTGGCCCTGATTGACGATATGGTTGAGCACGCCAGTGACGATGAGCTATTTGCCAGCGGTTATCTGCGCGGCCACCTCACTCTGGCAGTCGCTGAAGTGGAACTGCTGGACGACCACACGCCGCAGGCGCTACAGATTCAGGTGACACGTAGCCTGCAAAATGCCATTGCTGCCGGGGAGTTATCGCCACGGGACCAGGCGCTGGTGATTGGCATGTGGGATAACCTGTTTTTACAGGCCCGTCAGACGGCCTGAGTAGTCAGGGCGGCAGACCGCCCTGTGCTATTTCCCCGCTTTTTTACCCTTCAGTAGTTTTCTTACCCAGTAACGATTGGGATGAAGCGCCGCGAGCGTGTTGAGGTCCAGCGGCTGGGGTTCACCGCTAAGCTGAGCCGCCAGCACTTCCGCCGCCAGGGGGGCGCTGCACAGCCCGCGTGAGCCAAGCGCACCAAACAGATAAAGGCCAGGGAAACAGGGCGCCATTTCGCTCTCGGCCTCGCGGGCGCGCTGCTGAGCAAGATCGGCATAAACGTCAAGCGTTGCCACGTAATCCGGCACGCTGCCGACCATGGGCAAATGATCGCGTGTGGCGCAGCGCACGCCATTGCGCGCCTCGCCCTCACTGACGTCCACGTCATTCACCCAGTCGCTGTGTGGCAGGCAGTGCTGCAGACGGCTGCGGTTTTGCTGCTGATCGTCTTCGCGATAGGCGGTAGAGGTGTCGCCACGATGATAGCTGGCCCCGATACAGTGCGTACCAAACTGCGGGCTGGCTGGCGTGAGGTAGCCGTCATAGCAAAGTACCGTTTTCAGTGCCGACAGGGCCGGTGAAGCCGGGATATGGCTGACCTGACCGGCGACCGGGTAAACCGGCAGGGCATCGGTCTGAGGCAGATCGGTCATGGCATGACCATTAGCCAGCACCACAGCCTGATGCTGGGTTGCGGGCTTTTCGTCAAAGGTTAACTGCCAGCCTTGCTGAACCTGCGTCAGTGCGGTGACGCGGTGCAGCCAGTGAATGCGTAATCCACGCTGCTCGCAGTGGGACAACAAGGCTGTGGTTAATTCGGCCGGGGCCAGCCAGCCGCCCAGTGGATAAAAGATACCGCCGCAATCCAGCGCCACATTTGCCAACACGGCTGCCTCGTCCTGGTTGACGCCAAAGGCGACCTCAGCCGGTAGGGCCATATCCAGCATCTGCGCAATCTTACTGGCACTTTTCTCGTCCCAGCCCAACTGCAATACGCCGCTCCAGTCATGTTCATAAGGCAGATCGAGTTGATCATACAGGCGACGGGCAAAACTGAATGCGGCAGGAAAGAAAGCCGCCAGGGCAGGATCGTGCTGGTTAAGGAGCGGATAGAGCGCGCCCTGACGATTACTGGACGCCCCCAGCGCGGGTGCCTCGTCAGCGCAGTAGAGCGTCACGCGAAAGCCCCGGCGAAGTAAGGCAAGGGCCAGCGTCGCGCTGGCAATGCCGCCGCCGACCAGGGCGATCTCCTTACCGGACAGGGCAGGGCGCGCATACCAGGGCTGACGATGAGTCAGCGCAGGCGCGGCCTCAAGCGAACCGCACAGCATTTCCCGTTTCGGCCCAAAGCCTTTACGCCGGGTCACCGCAAAGCCCGCCTGTTGCAACCCGCGCCGCACAAAACCCGCTGCTGTAAAGGTCGCAAATGTGCCCCCTGGCCGGGCCAGTTTCGCCATCGACGCAAACAGTTCCGGCGTCCACATATCGGGATTTTTCGACGGCGCAAAGCCATCCAGAAACCAGGCATCCACCTGGCGATGCAGACTGTCATCAAAATTATCAATTAGCGCATTAATATCGCCTAACCACAGGTCCAGTGTGACGCGGCCCGAATCAAATAACACCCGCTGGCAGCCTGGCAGTGCCAGCGGCCACTGGTGCTGGAGCTGTTCGGCCCAGGGGGCCAGTTCGGGCCAGTGCTGGTGGGCCGCCGTTAAATCGGCCTGCGTCAGGGGGAATTTTTCAAAACTGATGAAGTGCAGACGTTTTAGGGGCGCGTCAGGATAATGGTGCTGGAAGGAATCAAAGGCCTGCCAGAGCGTGAGAAAGTTCAGGCCTGTGCCAAACCCGCTTTCGGCAACAATGAGCAGATCGCGCGGGTGCTGATGAAAGCGTTGTGGGAAATCATTGCCACCCAGAAAGACATAACGTGTCTCTTCCAGACCGTTGTCATTGGAAAAATAGACGTCGTCAAACGCTCGGGAAACAGGTGTACCCTGTTCGTTCCAGCTCAGTCTGGCGTGTTCAACCTGGGGTGTTTTCACAGTAAAGGCTCATTTTTCAGGGAGTGTCAGGATCTTATCGGTCGGCGTGACATGACGCAAATTTACAAAAGGAAATGGCTGATCGGACTTGTTCGGCGTACAAGTGTAAGCTAGAGTGCTCGTCAAATAACAGAAGTGGTGAGGAAGATTGAATGAAACGTGCTGTGATTACTGGCTTAGGGATCGTTTCCAGTATTGGTAATAACCAGCAAGAGGTGCTGGCATCTCTGCGTGAGGGCCGCTCAGGCATCACTTTTTCCCAGGAGATGAAAGATTCCGGCATGCGTAGTCACGTCTGGGGTAACGTTAAACTCGATACTACCGGCCTCATCGATCGCAAAGTTGTGCGTTTTATGAGTGATGCGTCCATCTATGCTTACCTGTCTATGGAAGAAGCCATCAAAGATTCTGGCCTGAGCAACGAAGCTTACCAGAATAACCCTCGCGTAGGTCTGATTGCAGGATCTGGCGGTGGTTCCCCACGTTTTCAGGTTTTTGGTGCGGATGCCATGCGCAGCCCACGCGGTCTGAAAGCCGTAGGGCCTTATGTGGTGACTAAGGCAATGGCGTCAGGCGTTTCAGCCTGTCTGGCTACGCCGTTTAAAATCCACGGCGTGAACTATTCAATCAGCTCTGCCTGTGCGACCTCCGCGCACTGTATCGGTAACGCGGTTGAACAGATTCAACTGGGCAAACAGGATATCGTTTTTGCGGGCGGCGGCGAAGAGCTGTGCTGGGAAATGGCCTGTGAGTTTGATGCAATGGGCGCACTTTCTACGCGTTATAACGACACGCCAGAAAAAGCCTCACGGACCTATGACAACGAACGTGATGGCTTCGTCATTGCGGGCGGCGGCGGTATGGTCGTGGTTGAAGAACTGGAACATGCGCTGGCGCGTGGCGCGCACATCTACGCTGAAATCGTGGGCTATGGCGCAACGTCGGACGGAGCAGACATGGTTGCGCCATCCGGTGAAGGCGCAGTGCGCTGCATGAAGATGGCGATGCACGGTGTGGATACGCCAATCGACTACCTGAACAGCCACGGAACCTCTACGCCAGTCGGTGATGTGAAAGAGCTGGGTGCCATTCGCGAAGTGTTCGGCGACAACACGCCGTATATTTCTGCAACCAAAGCGATGACCGGCCACTCCTTAGGGGCGGCGGGCGTGCAGGAAGCCATCTACTCGCTGCTGATGCTGGAACACGGTTTTATTGCCCCAAGCATCAATATCAGCTCGCTGGACGCGGCGGCAGAAGGGATGAATATTGTGACTCAGCCAACTGAAAAAGCGCTGACCACGGTAATGTCAAACAGCTTTGGCTTTGGTGGCACCAACGCCACGCTGACAATGCGTAAATACCAGGCTTAATGCCCGGTTAAAAACGTGACGTCGCGCTGCCCGGCACGACGTGAACCCTGTGAAAAGGTCGGCTTGCCGGCCTTTTTTGTTTTGATTATCCCTCAGCGACGGTTGGGTGATGAGCCCGATGAAAGCAGCCTCACCAGCTTATCGCACCCGGCCACTATCTCATCCGGCGTCAGCGCCGCAAAACCCAGAATCCACCCTTGCTGACGCGCGCCATCGCCGTAGAGCGGACTCAGGCGAGGCAGCAATAACCCCATCTTCTCGGCCTGTAAGCTCAGCCTCGCTTCGTCGCCCTGCCGCAGAGCAACGGTTGTCTGCAGTCCACCCGGGCAGGGAAAGGGGCTGAGCCAGGGCGTCAGGCGTTGTGCTATCTGCTCGAGTAAGCGATCGCGGCGGCTATGGTAAAGCTGGCGCATCAAACGCAGGTGGCTGGCAAAATGCCCCTGCTGCATAAATTCCGCCGTTACCGCCTGGGGCAGCAGGGCGCTGTGCCCGTCAAGCAGGCTGCGCGCGCGACCTAAGGGCGCGACCAGCGGGCCGGGCACCACCATCCATGCCAGACGTAGCGACGGAAACAGCGATTTTGAAAATGTGCCGAGGGTAATGACCCGGTTATCGTTGTCGAGCCCGTGCAGCGCAGACGCAGGGCGATCGTCATAGTGAAACTCGCTGTCGTAATCGTCTTCAATCAGCCAACTGCCGTTGCGCCGTGCCCAGTCCAGCCAGGCCAGACGGCGCGGCAGGCTTAATGACACGCCGGTGGGATACTGATGCGAAGGCGTCAGATACATCAGCTTTGCTGTTCCGGCTTGAGGAATCGCCCCCTCGGCATCCACCTGAATGCCGCGCACCCGTGCGCCTGCAGCAAGAAAGGCATTGCGCGCCCCCGCATAGCCCGGCTCTTCCATCCAGATCTCATCACCGGGATCAATCAGCATTAACGACAGCAGCTGCAGCGCCTGCTGTGAACTGGTCAAAATAATCACCTGCTCAGCCTCACAGTGAACCCCACGAGACAGGGCAAGGTAGTCTGCAAGCGCGTGGCGAAGTGGCAGGTACCCCAACGGATCGCCATAGCCCATGACGCCAGGGCCTGCGGTGCGCTGCACGCGGGCGGTTAAGCGCCGCCAGAGGGGATGAGGGAAGGCGCGCAAATCTGGCGAACCTGCCGAAAAGGCATACGGAAAGGGCGCATCCTGACAACCGCCTGTCGCCAGTATCTGATGGCCGCGCTGCGAGAAATGCGCCATGCGGTCAGCGCGGGGGCGCGGCGCGCTGACCGGCAGCGTGATGGCAACGAAGCTACCGCGACCGGACTCCCGCCGCAGGTAGCCTTCACTTTCAAGCTGAGCGTAAGCCGCTTCAACCGTAACGCGTGACAGATTCAAATCGGCAGCCAGCTGACGGCTGGAGGGCAGTTTCTGACCCGCCTGAAGGTGCGCGGTCTCTATCCACTGGCGAAGCGTGGCGCACAGGCGGTCGCGCAGACCGCCGGTTGCCTGATGATGAAACAGTTGCAGCAGCGGGGAAGTCATCGTGGTCTTATTGGCTCATTGAAAGCGGTATTATCCAGCAGTCCACTTTGCCGTAAACTGCCAGTCTGCCACAACAGGAGAAAAAACGATGTCATCTGTTTTAGGTTTTCCCCCCGCGTCACCGCAGCAGAGCCTTGCATATCTGCAGGCCAAACTGGCTTATTACACCGATGCCTGGGATCTGGCTGACGATCTGGCCCATCAGCGACCGGGCGTTGTCGTCATTGATGCCCGTCAGATCGAGGCTTACCGCGCCGGTCATCTCTGCGGAGCAATAAATTTTCCGCATCGGGAAATGAATGAAGCCAGCACGGCCGGACTGGATCGCAACCTGCTGTATGTGACGTACTGTGATGGCATTGGCTGCAATGGTTCGACCAAAGCGGCTTATCAGCTGGCGTTGCTGGGATTTAAGGTCAAAGAACTGATTGGCGGGCTGGATTTCTGGAAGCGCGATGGCCATCCCATGGCATGGGGCGACGAGCCGGGAGAATGGCCGCAGACGGCTTCTGCGGCATCCTGTGGGTGTTAACTTACAGCACCAGCCAGAGTAAAAAGGCCAGAACGATTAACCCGACGACCGCGCTCAGCACCGGGCGCGCTGCCAGCGGCTGCAGGACAGGCGGCAGCGAGCCGGAGATGGGCGCCCAGATGGGATGCGGATTCAGTTCGTTATCGGCCAGGGCTTGCTCGTGTGCTCTTTCTGCGCGACGTGCAAACAGGAAGTTAAGCAGATCCTGGGTTTGCGTCGGGGTCAGCACCATCTGAGGCGTGGCCTGAAAGCGTTGCAGGCTGTAGTCTTCCAGCATCTGCTGTTCACGCTGATCCAGAGGGTGTTTCAGCGAGGTTTCAATCAGCTGCAACGTTGGCGCACTGTGCTGGCTTAACGTCTGACGGACCTGTAAATACTGAGTGAGCAGCGGATAGTGGCGTGACGGGATCGGATCGCCGCTGGTCAGGTTTACCAGCTTTAGTGCGGCGGTCCATATTTTGCCACTGGATTCGCCCGTCGCGGCAGCCAGGCGCACAATTTGCTGATTCAGCGCCTGATGCTCGGCAGGCAGCAGCGTGCGATCGCTGCTGCGGCTCTGCTGAGGTTGCGGAATGGCCATCTGACCATTTTGCAGCATGGTCAGCACCTGACGAAGCTGATCCTGGGTTAATGCGCTCAGCACCGTCTGACCAAACTGCTGGCGGATAAAATCACTTACCGCCTGGCGGTTATTGCCTTTGGGCAACAGGTCGGTGAGTTGCGTCATTAACTGACGCGTACCGTGACCGGTCTGCACCTGCGCCAGGCGGTTGTTAAGAAACTGCTCCGCAGCCGGAAAATGGCGTGACTGGAGTTCTGCTTCGCTTTTAACACCGACTTCATGACGCAGGCCGGCCCAGAGCTCAGGCGCTTTAAGCGTGCTGAGCGACATGATGCGCACAATCAGGCGCTCAAGCGTCGTGCGCTGGGCAGGAGAAAGGGGTTGTTCACCGGCAACACTTCCCGTACGCGGGGCGTCAGTTTGCGGATTAACAGATGAACGATCGCCGACCGGCACACCGGGGCCGCTGACAGGTTGCATGGCGGATTCCTTGGGAAACAGAACAGCGTGGGGTGCGCCGGAAACAGAATACACTATGATAACAAAAGCCCCTGGGAAATCCACGGGGCTTGTGTGTTTCGAACAAAGATTTACTTACTGATGCGCGGGAGCGGGCTTACGGCGCAGCCGTTTCCATAGCAGCGGCACGATTAATACGGCAACGGCGAGGATCAACAGGACTTTCGCAATCGGACTTTCCCACAGAATGCCCATCTCACCGTTGCTGATCGACAAGGCACGCCGCAGGTTTTGCTCCAGCATTTCACCCAGCACGAAACCCAAAATCAGCGGTGACATGGGGAAATCCATTTTCCGCAGGATATAGCCGAAAATCCCCAGTCCGACCATCAGCAGCAGGTCAAAGGTGGTGCTGTGCACCGCATAAACGCCCACGGCCGAGATGGCGGCGATAGCCGGAACTAAAAACCACAGCGGAATCGTCAGCATCCGCGCAAACACGTTGATCATCGGGATGTTCATGATCAGCAGCATCAGGTTACCAATCAGCAGCGCGGCAATCAGTCCCCAGACGATATCCGGCTGTTCGGTAAACATCGCAGGTCCAGGCGTGATGTTGTATAGCGTCAGCGCACCGACCATGACCGCGGTGGTGCCGGAACCGGGAATGCCCAGAGTCAGCATCGGAATAAACGAGCCGCAGGCGGAGGCATTGTTCGCCGCTTCCGGCGCAGCCACACCGCGAATATCGCCCTTACCAAACTGATCGCTGCCAGTGATTTTTTTCTCGGCCATGTAGGCGATAGCACTGGCGATAGTAGCGCCCGCGCCGGGCAGCACGCCCACAAAGAAGCCGATAAATGAGGCACGCAGTGTGGCACCCGTAGACATAGCGGCCTCTTTCATATTGAACATCATGCGGCCACTGGCACGCACCACTTTCTGCCCGCTATGGGTGGATTCCAGCATCAGCAAAATTTCGCTCACTGAGAACAGGCCAATGACGACCACGACAAACTGGATGCCGTCAGAAAGGTGAACGCTGTCAAAGGTGAAGCGATAGACGCCGGTATTCGCGTCCACGCCCACGGTCGCCATGCTCAGCCCGATCAACGCCGACAGAAATGATTTAAGCGGGTTCTGACTCATCATGCTGCCCAGACAGGCAATGGCGAAGACCATAAGCGCAAAATATTCGGCCGGGCCAAACGCCAGCGACCAGCGGGCCAGCAGCGGTGCGAATAAGATGATGCCGATGATAGCGATGGTGGAACCGACAAAGGAGCTGACGGCAGAGATAGAGAGTGCCACGCCCGCTTTTCCTTGCTGCGCCATCGGATAGCCATCCAGTGCGGTCATAATGGCGCCGGCATCGCCCGGAACGTTGAGCAGTATCGACGAAATACGTCCGCCGTATTCACAGCCCAGATAAACGGTGGCCAGCAGAATCAATGCGGATTCTGCTGGCAGGTGCAGGGCGAACGCCAGCGGCATCAAAATCGCTACGCCGTTGATCGGCCCGAGTCCCGGCAGTAAGCCTACGATGGTGCCGATAAAGCAGCCGATAAGGGCAATCAGCAGATTTTCCGGCGTCATGGCAACGGCAAAGCCGTGCATCAGGAAAGACCAGGTTTCCATCATTTCTCTCCTTAATTAAACAGGCTGCCAGCAGGCAAGGTAACGTCCAGTAGATGGTCGAAGGCGTAAAACAGTGACCATCCCATTACACCGCCGGACAGCACAGCGGCCCACCAGCGCGCGCCAAACAGCAGGCCGATACCAAACGTCAGCAGCGAGGTCGCTAACGGGAAGCCCAGGGTTTCAAACATCCCGCCGTACACCAGCATCATCGCCGCCAGCGCCACCAGGCGTTTCAGTGTGGCGGGCGTGGGCCACTGGATGGCATCCGGTTTTCTCAGCAGCAGCATCACGGCACAGAAAGCCATCAGGCTGAGAAGCACCAGCGGAAAAGGACGTGGGCCGACAGGCTCATAGCTGTATTCACTCTGAATCTGCCAGGCGATAACCAGTCCCGCCAGGCACAGCACTAGCCACAAGGTGGCAAAAATACGATCGCTCATGATCTCTCCCGCTTACTTAGCCAGACCAAAGGATTTCGCCTGCTCGCGATAGGCGGCAACCTGGTCTTTCACGTATTTATCCAGTTCAGCGCCAAACATATTGAATTCGAACAGGCCACGCAGTTCACGCTGCTTCTTGAATTCCGGGGTTTGCACCATTTTCTCAAAGGCGCTCTGCCACCACTGATAATCGGCATCGCTGACTTTAGGGCCAAGATAGAAGCCGCGAATAATCGGCCATTCCACGTTAAAGCCCTGCTCTTTGGCGGTAGGAATCGAGGCCAGCTGATCGGGCAGGCGTTTGTCTGCCATTACCGCCAGCACGCGCAGTTTGCCCCCTTGTAAATGCGGCACCATCTCGCTGAGATCGCCCGACATCACCTGAATATGATTACCCAGCAGGGCGGTGACGACTTCACCACCGCCTTCAAACGCGACATAGCGCATTTTGCGCGGATCAATACCGGCTTCTTTTGCGACCAGCGCCGTTTTCATCCAGTCCTGGCTGCCGATAGAGGCACCCGCACCCACCACCACTTTGGTGGGATTTTTTTTCATATCCGCCATGAGTTCGCCCAGGTTTTTCCACGGCGCGTCTTCACGCACGGCAATCATGCCGTAATCGGTACCGATCGCCGCCAGCCACTTCACGTCATCAACCGAGTAGCGACCAAATTTTCCCTGAGACAGGTTCAGCAGCGATCCCCCCGAAAAGGCCACGACCGTACCGGCTTCGGCAGGACGCTGCGCAACGATCGCGTTATAGGCCACCGCGCCTACGCCACCTGGCATGTAGGTAATGCGCATCGGCTTCTCGATCTGCTTCGTTTCCATCAGCGAAACCTGAATCAGCTTACAGGTCAGGTCAAAACCGCCGCCGGGTTTAGCCGGTGCGATGCATTCTGTTCTGTCGGGTGCAGCAGCATAACCTGATGAGGGCAACATAAGAGCCAGTAGGGCAGAGGCGAGTGCGGTGTGGATTATTTTTTTCATCGTGCGCTCCATCTTTGTTTCAGAGTGTGATTACTACCGACTATTCGGTGTTATTGAATTGTTAAAACAGCAACCTTTCATTTACCTTTCATTCATGAGGTTTAGTGAAAGGATGTGATATGCGTCTCTTACTGGTGGAAGACACGGCCGAGCTGGCTCGATGGTTACAGAAGGCGTTAACACAAAAAGGCTTTGCTGTGGACTGGGTGGCGGACGGCCTGGCGGCCGATCACAGCCTGCAAAGCGAAGATTATGCGCTGGTCGTACTGGATGTCTCTCTGCCGCGCCTGGACGGCATTGAAGTATTAACCCGGCTGCGCCGCCGGGGACAAACTGTGCCGGTACTGATGCTGACCGCGCGCACTACGCTGGATGACCGCGTGCGCGGTCTGAACACGGGGGCGGATGACTATCTGACCAAACCCTTTGAGCTGGATGAGCTGGACGCGCGCCTGCGAGCGCTACTGCGGCGTTCTCAGGGGCAATCGCCACAAAACCAAACGCTGGGCCAGTTGGTGCTGAACGGCGAGGGTTACTTTTTGCTGGCCGAAAAACCGCTGGCGCTGACGCCGCGAGAATCCAGCGTGCTGACCACGCTGATGCAGCGTCAGGGTCGCCCGGTCTCGCGGCAACATTTGTATGAACAAACCTTTACGCTGGCGGATGAAGCCAGCCCGGAAAGTATTGAACTCTATGTGCATCGGGTGCGCAAAAAACTGGCCGGAAGTGATGTCGGTATTGTGACGCTACGCGGTCTGGGTTACAGCCTGGAAACCCTGGCATGCGATTAATCACCTCGCTACGGGGAGAGCTGCTCGCCTGGCTGGGACTGCCATTGCTCCTGCTGTGGATTCTGTCGGTTTATACGCATTACCAGAGCGGCCTGACGGCGGCGAATCAGGCCTACGATCGTTCGCTGCTGGCCTCTGCGCGCACCGTTGCCGAGCGGCTGGTGGTACGTCATCAGCATCTGGAGGTCGATGTGCCCTGGGTCGTGCTCGACAGCTTTGAGCGCAATATGAACGATCGCCTGTTTTACCAGGTGATTTCGCCCCAGGGTAAAACGCTGTCGGGTTATGACGGGCTGCCGCCGATTCCGACCACCAGCGAGATGTCTGAAGCCTATCCTGCGTTAGTCCATTTTTATGACGGGTTTTACCAGAAACAGCGCATTCGGGTCGCGGCCTTATGGCAGCCGGTCAGCGAGGCGGGCGTGGAAGGTATGGCGCTGGTGCTGGTGGCGGAAACTATCCATTCCCGTGAGGCGTTTGCCCAGGGGCTGATGCGGACAGCCTTACTTAGCCAGAGCGCGCTGGTGCTCATCGCCTTGTTGCTGGCGAGCATGATGCTGCGCCGGGTATTACGGCCTTTACGTCGGCTGTCAAAGATTGTCCTGCGCCGCGACGGTGCTGAACTGACCCCGCTGCCTTCGCTGCCCTGGTCGGAACTTCAGCCGCTCATTGTGGCCTTTAACCGCTATCTGGAACGGCTGAGAAAATTGCTGGCACGGCAGGATCGGTTCAGCGCTGATGCCGCGCATCAGCTACGCACACCGCTCACCATTCTGAAAACGCAGATTAGCACGGCGCTGGATAGCGATCGGCCCGAACAGTGGCGGGAAAGTCTACAGAGCATGCATTACACGCTGGATGACACCATTCTGCTCACCGACCGTCTGTTACAACTGGCACGCATCAAAGCCCGTCACGGGGAAGATAAACCCATGACGCGGGTGGATTTGGCGGCGGTGGTGCGTGAAGCGTGCCTGAGTCGTTATGCAGCGGCGCGCGCGAAACACATTGACCTGGGTTACGAAGGGGATGAGCACGGTGAGGTGAAAGGCGATGCGCTGTTGCTGGGCGAGCTGTGCGCCAACCTGCTGGATAACGCGATTAAGTACACGCCAGCGCAGGGCATGATTACGGCCCGCGTAGAGAACGGCAGGCTGCAAATTGAAGACTCAGGACCGGGGATTAGCCGGGAAGAGCAACAAAAAGCACTGCGGCCTTTTATCCGGCTGGATAATGCCGCGATGCAGGCCGGAGCGGGCATTGGGCTGGCGCTGGTGCAGGATATTTGTGCCTGGCACGGGGCGGCCGTCACGCTGGAGAGCAGTCCGTTACTGGGCGGACTGCGTGTTTCCGTCAATTTTAGCGCGGATCGGCCTTGATCGATTTGCGCGCGCTAAGCGGCCTGCGCAGCCGCTGTGCCAGCAAAACGCCCGTCAGCGTCAGACCGCCGCCGATCCAGTGATAGCTGTGCAGATGCTCATGCAGAAACAGCACCGCAATCAGGGCGGTAAAAACTGGCGTCAAATTCATAAAGATGCTGGTGATGCTGGCACCTAATTTTTGCACGCCATGGATCCACAGCCAGGGGGCAAGAATCGAGGCAAACAGCCCGGCAAAGGCCACCAGCGGAAGGTTACGCGGCGTAAGCGCCACGTCCGGCGTCATCAGAAAGCCGGGTAACAGCAACAGAACCCCAAAGGCAATTTGCACATACAGGCTCTGCCAGACCGGCAGCGGAATTGACCAGCGTTTGGTCATCACGCCATAAAGCGCATAGCTGGCTGAGGCCGCCAGCATCATGGCTTCACCTGCTCCGATGCCGTGATGCAGCAACTGATCAAGATTGCCTGCGCTGACCAACCAGATTAAGCCACAAAAGGAGATCAGGCTGCCCGCCAGAATCCCCACGGTCGGGGCAATGCGCAGTATGACCACACTGAGCAATACCGTTAACAGTGGGATTAGCGCGGCGATAATACCCATAAACAGGGCGCTCACGCTGTGCGCGGCATAGTAGGCCAGACTTTGGTACAGCGCCATGCCCAGCAGACCCAGAACCATCAAGCGCAAGAGGTGCGGCCGGATCGTCTGCCATTGCCGTATCACACCCGGTAACACAAACGGGGTCAGGACCAGCAACGCCAGTAGCCAGCGATAAAAAGAAATCGCCGCAGGCTCGATGGCACTCGCCGATAATTTATTAACGATAGCATTAACCGACCAAATCAAGACCGCAAACAGCGGGAACAAAAAGAACATAATATGACTCCAGCCTCAGACCCGCCGCAGTGTACGCCTGTGTTGCCCTTTTCTGCCAGCCTTAGCACTCACTGTACAGCGTGGTTAGGCTAACGCGGAGCTTTTGTGCCAAAATAGCGCCCTTAAATGCAACACACAGGAAAGCCGTGGTGAAAATTCTCGTCGATGAAAACATGCCCTATGCCCGTGAACTCTTTAGCCGCACGGGCGAGGTGGTCGCTGTCCCTGGCAGGCCGCTTCCTGAAGCCCAACTGGCCGATGCCGATGGCCTGATGGTGCGTTCCGTGACCCAGGTTAACGCTGCGCTACTGCAGGACAAGCCCGTAAAGTTTGTCGGCACGGCAACCGCGGGCACAGATCATATTGACGAAGACTGGCTTGAGCAGGCGGGCATTGCCTTCTCTGCCGCGCCGGGCTGTAACGCGATCGCCGTCGTAGAGTATGTTTTTTCTGCCTTGCTGCTGCTGGCGGAGCGCGACGGTTTTCAGTTGCGCGATCGCACGGTGGGCATCGTTGGCGTCGGTAACGTGGGCGGGCGATTGCAGAAACGCCTTGAAGCCTGGGGCGTGAAAACCCTGCTGTGCGATCCGCCGCGCGCTGACCGGGGTGACAAAGAGGATTTTCACTCGCTCGATGCGCTGGTGGAACAGGCCGATATTTTAACGTTTCATACGCCGCTGTTTAAATCTGGACCCTACAAGAGCTGGCATCTGGCCGATGCCGCGCGGCTGATGGCGCTGAAGCCGAATACCATTTTGATTAACGCCTGCCGCGGCCCGGTGGTGGATAACGCCGCGCTGCTGGAAGTCCTGAACATGCGTCACGATCTCAGCGTGGTGCTGGACGTCTGGGAACCTGAACCGGATCTCTCCCTGGCGCTGCTGGATAAGGTGGATATCGCGACGGCCCACATTGCTGGTTACACCCTGGAGGGCAAGGCGCGCGGCACCACCCAGGTTTTTGAGGCCTGGTGTGACTTTATTGGTCAACCGCAGCAGGTGCCGCTGAGTAGCCTGCTACCGACGCCGGAATTCAGCCAGATCAGCCTGAACGGGCCGCTCGATCAGCCAACGCTGAAACGGTTAGTGCATCTGGTGTATGATGTGCGCCGCGATGATGCGCCTCTGCGAAAAGTGGCGGCAAAACCGGGCGAGTTTGACCGCCTGCGCAAACAGTATGAAGAGCGTCGCGAATGGTCATCATTACAGGTGAACTGTGATAATGAAGCCACCGCTGAGCAGCTTATTCAGCTGGGCTTTAACGCCATATTATCCTCAACCTGATGGGTTCAGCCGGGTTACGCGCGGCTGAAGGTAGGGATAATTCTGAATCCCCGGGCGGTGACATCACCGCCTTCTGTTTTTATGTCATTGTCTGAGGTAAACCAACATGTCTGACGGCTGGAATATTGCGCTACTGGGCGCAACAGGCGCAGTAGGGAACGC
The DNA here is from genome assembly GCF_059801205.1 of Pantoea sp. Ae19-2. Classification (NCBI taxonomy): domain Bacteria; kingdom Pseudomonadati; phylum Pseudomonadota; class Gammaproteobacteria; order Enterobacterales; family Erwiniaceae; genus Pantoea; species Pantoea sp. Ae19-2. The sequence continues at coordinate 784,533 of NZ_JBCHWE010000001.1, forward strand.
TGTACTGGAACTACTGGCTCAACGCCAGTTCCCGGTTGGTGAATTGTATTTGCTGGCGAGCGACAACGGTGCCGGTGAAATCAAACGTTTTGAAGGACGTTCTGTGCGCGTTGAAGACGCGGCCGGGTTTGACTGGTCACAGGCGCAGCTGGCCTTTTTTGTTGCCGGTCGCGATGCATCAGAACGCTATGCCGAAGAGGCGGCGGGCGCGGGCTGTCTGGTGATCGACAGCAGCGAGCTGTTTGCCCTGTCACCGGACGTGCCGCTGGTGGTGCCGGATGTGAATCCACAGGTGCTGGCCGATTACCGTAATCGCAACATCATCAGCGTGGCGGATAATCTGGTGAGTCAACTGCTGACGGCAATCAAACCGCTGGTGGATGCGGCAGGTTTGGGCCGTTTACAGGTCACCAATCTGATCTCTGTCTCCACCCACGGCAAAGTGGCCGTGGATGCGCTGGCCGGTGAGAGTGCGCGTCTGCTGAACGGCGTGCCCGCTGACGAACACCATTTTGGCCGCCAGCTGGCCTTTAACCTTCTGCCGCAGCTGGCAGATAGCGAAGGCAGCGTAGAAAGCGAGCGCCGCCTGGTCGATCAGGTACGCAAAGTCCTGCAGGACGAGGGTTTGCCCGTGGCGGTCAGCAGCATTCAGGCGCCGGTATTTTATGGCAATGCGCAGATCGTACATATTGAAAACCTGCGCCCGCTGTCGGCGGAAGAGGCAAGGGCAGAGCTGGCGCTGGCTGCGGATATTCATCTGAGCGAAGAGGATGCGGTGCCGACGCCGGTTACCGATGCCTCGGGCAGCGATGAACTGAGCATTGGCTGTGTGCGTAACGACTACGGCATTCCTGAGCTGTTGCAGTTCTGGTCGGTGGCCGACAACGTCCGTTTCGGCGGTGCGCTGATGGCAGTGAAGACCGCTGAGAAGCTGGTTCAGGAGTACATGTACTGATGTCAGAAGGTCAGACACAAAAACTGGCACTGGGCATCGAGTACGACGGCAGCCGCTACTATGGCTGGCAACGACAGCAGGAAGTGCGCAGCGTGCAGGAAAAGCTGGAACGGGCGCTGTCGAAAGTGGCCGACCATCCGGTCAGCGTGTTCTGTGCCGGCCGCACCGATGCCGGCGTACACGGCACCGGCCAGGTGGTGCATTTTGAAACCGTTGCGCAGCGCGCCGATGCCGCCTGGACGCTGGGCGTGAACGCCAATCTGCCAGACGATATCGCCGTACGTTGGGTCAAGGCGGTGCCGGACGACTTTCACGCGCGTTTTAGCGCAACCGCCAGGCGTTATCGCTATTTGATCTACAATCAGCGGCTCCGTCCGGCGATTCTGGGTAATGGCGTGACGCATTTTTACTATCCTCTGGATGTAGAAAAGATGCAGCGCGCCGGACAGTGCCTGCTGGGCGAGAATGATTTTACCTCTTTCCGCGCCGTGCAGTGTCAGTCGCGAACGCCGTGGCGCAACGTGATGCACCTGAACGTCACGCGCCACGGGCCTTATGTGATTGTCGATATTAAAGCCAATGCGTTTGTGCACCATATGGTGCGCAATATTGTCGGTAGTCTGATGGAAATTGGCTGCGGCAATCAGTCAGAATCCTGGATGGCGGAACTGCTGGCGGCTAAAGATCGCACGCTGGCGGCGGCAACGGCGAAAGCCGAAGGGCTTTATCTGGTGGCGGTGGATTATCCCGTGCATTTTGCTTTACCTCAGCCGGCGATGGGGCCATTGTTCCTCGCGGATTAATTAACCTTACGTACAAGGGATCGTTATGGAGTTTATCCATTTTGTGGTCGATTTTATTCTGCACATTGATGTGCATCTGGCCGAATTAGTCGCGCAGTATGGCATCTGGATCTACGCCATCCTGTTTCTGATTTTGTTCTGCGAAACGGGCTTAGTCGTCACGCCGTTTTTGCCGGGTGATTCACTGCTGTTCGTGGCAGGGGCGCTGGCCGCGTTGCCGGGTAACGATCTCAACGTGCATCTCATGGTGGCGCTATTGGTCATTGCCGCTATTCTGGGGGACGCCGTGAACTACACCATCGGCAAACTCTTTGGCGAACGGCTGTTCAGCAACCCGAACTCGAAAATTTTCCGCCGCAGCTATCTGGATAAAACCCATGCCTTTTATGCCCGGCACGGTGGGAAAACCATTATCCTGGCGCGCTTCGTGCCCATCGTGCGGACCTTTGCGCCTTTCGTCGCCGGAATGGGACACATGTCCTACCGCCACTTCGCCCTGTTTAACGTCGCGGGCGCGCTGGCCTGGGTGCTGCTGTTTTCCTATGCGGGTTATCTGTTTGGCGATTTGCCCGTGGTACAGGAAAACCTTAAGCTGCTTATCCTCGGGATCATCGTGGTGTCGATTCTGCCAGGTGTGATTGAAATCTGGCGCCATCGCCGCCAGGCTAAGCAGTAAAATTATCCCTGAGTAGCCGCGTTGCTCAGGGGTAAGACCAGATTTTTATCCACAGTCTTAATTGGTTGTGGTTTAATGAGCGACATTTACCGTCTGCTGAAGCGGTTTTCAGCAGTATCAAGACGACTGGACCAGGTCAGTTTTAAACAGAAAGGTCATCAATGAGCTGGATTGAACGCATTCTTAATAAAAGCAACATTACGCCCACAAGTCGCGCCAGTATTCCGGAAGGAGTGTGGACAAAATGCGACAGCTGTGGCCAGGTACTTTATCGTGCCGAGCTGGAGCGTAATCTTGAGGTCTGCCCTAAGTGCGACCACCACATGCGCATGCATGCCCGTGAGCGCCTGGCGAGCCTGCTCGATCAGGGCACGCTGGTTGAGCTGGGCAGCGAGCTGGAACCCAAGGATCTGTTGAAGTTCCGGGATTCCAAAAAGTATAAAGATCGTCTGGTTGCTGCACAGAAAGCCACGAATGAGAAAGATGCGCTGATCGTGATGAAAGGTCAGCTGCACGGTATGCCGGTTGTGGCGGCCGCCTTTGAATTCGCCTTTATGGGCGGCTCAATGGGATCGGTGGTTGGCGCACGTTTCGTCCGGGCTGTTGAGCAGGCGCTGGAAGATAACTGCCCGCTGATCTGCTTCTCCGCCAGTGGCGGTGCGCGTATGCAGGAAGCGTTAATGTCGCTGATGCAGATGGCCAAAACCAGTGCCGCGCTGGCGAAAATGCAGGAACGCGGTCTGCCGTATATTTCGGTGCTGACCGACCCGACCATGGGCGGCGTCTCTGCCAGCTTTGCGATGCTGGGCGATCTGAATATTGCCGAACCTAAAGCCCTGATCGGCTTTGCGGGTCCACGTGTGATTGAGCAGACCGTTCGTGAAAAACTGCCGCCGGGCTTCCAGCGGAGTGAGTTTTTGATCGAGAAAGGGGCGATTGATATGATCATTCGTCGTCCGGAAATGCGCTATAAACTGGCGAGTCTGCTGGCAAAAATGATGAATCTGCCCGCACCGCTGCACGACGGTGAAGCGTTCGCACCTGCGACGAGCCATCCGGAGAGCAACGAGGCCTGACAGGAGACAGAAGGTGCGCAGGTCGCGCCTTCCACCAATGCACCGTATACCTTGCGGCTTTCATCGGGTATAAATTTGCAAAACGGGACATATGGACAATCTTCACCTTCCTCAAGCCACGTCGCCTTTGGCCACGTGGCTTTATTATCTTGAGCACCTCCACTCTCAGGCGATAGAACTGGGCCTGGATCGTATTCGCCAGGTGGCGCAAGGTCTGGACCTGCTCAAGCCTGCACCCTTCGTTTTTACCGTTGCGGGCACCAATGGCAAAGGGACCACCTGTCGCACCCTGGAAACCTTACTGATGGCAGCCGGCTATCGGGTTGGGGTTTACAGCTCGCCGCACCTTGTGCGCTACACCGAGCGCGTCCGGATTCAGGGGCAGGAACTCAGTGAAGCCCAACACAGCGCCAGTTTTGCCGATATTGAGGCCGGACGGGGTAAGGTTTCTCTGACCTACTTTGAATTTGGCACGCTCTCGGCGCTTAACCTGTTTAAGCAGGCGGGGCTGGATGTCGTCATTCTGGAAGTCGGGTTGGGCGGTCGGCTGGACGCGACCAATATTGTCGATGCGGATGTCGCGGTGATTACCAGTATCGCGCTGGATCATACCGACTGGCTTGGCCCGGATCGTGACAGTATTGGCCGGGAAAAAGCCGGTGTCTTCCGCCAGGCGAAACCCGCCGTGGTCGGTGAACCTGATATGCCTGCCACAATTGCTCAGGTTGCCCGTGAAAAAGGTGCGCGGTTAATGCAGCACGGGCGCGACTGGCACTATCATCAGCAGGCAGAGAGCTGGTCGCTGCGCGATGCGCAAGGCGAGCTGCATGATTTACCGCTGCCTCAGGTGCCGTTGCCAAATGCGGCTACCGCACTGGTGGCGCTGCGCGCCTCCGGGCTGAACGTGAGCGATGCAATCATTCGTGCGCATCTGCCGCTGGCGATTTTACCGGGACGCTTTCAGACCATCAGCGAATCCCCACGGGTGATTCTGGACGTTGCCCACAATCCGCATGCGGCGACCTATCTGGCCTCGCGACTGGCTGCATTGCCGCAAAGCGGACGCGTCCATGCGGTTGTGGGGATGCTGCACGATAAAGACATTGCGGGCACTCTGGCGGCCCTGGCACCTCAGGTGGACTGCTGGTATTGCGCACCCTTGGCCGGTCCGCGCGGTGCCAGCGCGGAGCAGCTCATGGCGCACGTAACGTCCGCTCAGGCATTTGCGGATGTTGAACAGGCCTGGCACCAGGCGCGCCAGCAGGCGGAAGCGCAGGATATTATTCTGGTCTGCGGCTCTTTCCTGACGGTGGCGCAGGTTATGGAATCGATTGAAACGGAGAAAGGACGTGGCGAGTAAGTTTCAAAACCGTTTAGTCGGTACCGTTATTCTGGTGGCCGTCGGCGTGATCGTATTGCCGGGGCTGCTGGATGGTAAGAAAAAACATTATAAAGAAGAATTTGCCGCGATCCCGCTGGTGCCCAAACCCGATGACCAGCAGGACAGCGAAATGGTGCCGCCGGTGACGCAGTCGCTGCCTGCGCATCCGCCAGCAGGCGCAGGCAGTGCGGTCAGCCATTCTGATACGGATGATGATGCCGCCGCCGAGGGCAGCAGTCAGCCCGAGCAAAGTAGCGAACCGAGCGTGGTCTCACCGCCACCGGTCCATTCGTCTCCGGCCACGGCAGCGCCGAAAGCCAGGCCGGTTGAGCCAACCCGACCCAAACAGGTTGAGCAGGCTAAACCGAAGTCGGTCGAGCAGACGCAGAGCAAACCGGTAGAAAAAACCAAACCGGTTGAGCAGGCTAAGCCTGTTGAAAAAACTAAACCGGCCGAGCAGTCGCAGCCTGCGGAAAAAACCGCGCCTGCGGAGCAGCCCAAAGAAACGCAGCCTGCCGGTCAGGCTTACGTTGTTCAGTTAGGCGCACTCAAGAACGCCAGCAAGGTTAACGAGATTGTGGCGAAACTGCGCCTGTCGGGTTACCGGGCCTATACCGTGCCGTCTACGCCCGTGCAGGGACAAATCACCCGCATTTACGTGGGGCCGGATGCGTCAAAAGCCAAGATGCAGGCGGCCGTCGGCGAGCTGAAGAACGTTTCAGGCTTGAGCGGCGTGGTTAAGTCTTACAGCGCCCGCTAAAGCGCCGATTGGCGCTGCCGATAGAAATAACAGGCAGCGCCAATCGGGATGAGAACGGCAGTGCCTGACCCGGCTTAACGCTAAATTTCTGACAACTTTTCAGCCTGTTAGCGGGGTGAAAATGACACAGGCGAAGACGGATTTTTTCATCGCCTTTTTTATGGATGCAGAACCTGAAAACCCCTACGCAAACGTTTTCTTTTTCTGTTAGAATGCGCCCCGAACTGGAAGCAGGGGTGCAATGGCACTGGCGCTGGAAGAGTTCATGATCTGGATTGATTACGTCATTATTGCGGTAGTTGGTTTTTCGGCTTTGGTCAGCCTGGTTCGAGGGTTTGTCCGCGAAGCCTTATCTCTTGTTACCTGGGGATGCGCGTTTTTTGTCGCCAGTCATTACTATGCCTACCTTGCAGTCTGGTTCACAGGTTTTGACGACGAACTGGTTCGTAACGGAATCGCGATTGCGGTGCTGTTCATCGCGACCCTGATTGTGGGCGCAATCGTGAACTACGTTATCGGCTCGCTGGTTGAGAAAACTGGCCTGTCGGGAACCGATCGGGTATTAGGCGTTTGTTTCGGGGCATTGCGTGGTGTGCTCATCGTGGCCGCTCTGCTGTTCTTCCTGGATACATTCACGGGCTTTTCAAAGAGCCCGGACTGGCAGCAGTCTCAACTTATTCCCGAGTTCAGTTCTATAATCAGGTGGTTTTTTGACTACCTGAAAAGCACGTCGAGTTTTTTGCCCCGGTGAGACCACCGGGCGTACGGCTTAATGAGGAAATGACAACATGTGCGGTATTGTCGGTATCACCGGTTTCATGCCGGTCAACCAGTCGATCTATGACGCGTTAACGGTGCTCCAGCACCGTGGGCAGGATGCCGCAGGCATTTGTACCATCGATGCGCTGAACTGCTTCCGCCTGCGTAAGGCTAATGGTCTGGTCAGCGATGTTTTCGAAGCGCGTCATATGCAACGTTTACAAGGCAACATGGGGATTGGTCACGCACGCTATCCTACCGCGGGCAGCTCCAGCGCTTCTGAAGCCCAGCCATTCTACGTTAACTCGCCGTACGGTATTTCCCTTGCCCATAACGGTAACCTGACCAATGCCCACGAGCTGCGTAAGCAGCTGTTCGAAAAAGGCCGCCGTCACGTTAATACCACCTCCGATTCTGAAATCCTGTTGAATATCTTTGCGCAGGAACTGGATCGTTTTCAGCACTATCCGCTGGAAGCCGATAACGTGTTTGCCGCCATCGCTGCCGTCCACCAGCAGGTGCGTGGCGCCTATGCCGTGGTGGCGATGATCATCGGTCACGGCATGGTCGCCTTCCGCGATCCTAACGGCATTCGGCCACTGGTGCTGGGCAAACGCGTCATTGCCGATGGCCGTACCGAGTACATGGTCGCCTCCGAAAGCGTGGCGCTGGATACCCTGGGTTTTGAATTTATCCGTGACGTGGCACCGGGTGAAGCGGTTTACATCACTGAGCAGGGGCAGCTTTCAACCCGTCAGTGTGCCGAAAATCCAAAAAACAATCCTTGCCTGTTCGAATACGTCTATTTTGCGCGTCCGGACTCCTTCCTGGATAAGATTTCGGTCTACAGCGCCCGCGTGCGCATGGGCACCAAGCTGGGTCAGAAGATCGCCCGCGAGTGGGAAGATCTGGATATCGACGTGGTGATTCCCATTCCGGAAACCTCGATGGATACCGCGCTGGAAATCGCCCGCATCCTTGATAAGCCTTACCGTCAGGGGTTTGTGAAAAACCGCTACGTGGGCCGCACCTTTATCATGCCGGGCCAGCAACTGCGCCGCAGCGCCGTTCGCCGCAAGCTCAACGCTAACCGCGCTGAGTTCCGCGACAAGAACGTGCTGCTGATTGATGACTCAATTGTTCGTGGCACTACCTCCGAGCAGATTATCGAGATGGCGCGAGAGGCGGGCGCGAAAAAAGTCTATCTTGCGTCTGCCGCGCCGGAAGTGCGCTTTCCTAACGTCTACGGCATTGATATGCCCAGCGCGACCGAGCTGATTGCCCACGGCCGTGAAGTGGAAGAGATTCGCCAGATTATCAAAGCAGATGCGCTGATTTTCCAGGATCTCGATGACCTTATCGAAGCCGTACGGGAAGAGAACCCGGATATCGTGCAGTTTGAGTGCTCCGTCTTTAACGGCATCTACGTGACGAAAGACGTCGATCAGGGCTATCTTGAATATCTGGAATCCCTGCGTAACGACGATGCGAAAGCCATCGCCCGTCAAAACGAAGTCGAAAACCTCGAACTGCATAACGAAGGGTAAGCGAACCTGAATGTAAAAAGGAGGGCGGGATTTATCCCGCCCTCTGTGTTTTCTGCCGGTCTGCGCTATTATGGTGCACTTTGCCACTGCAAGGTTGAACGATGAAACGACTCATTATTGGTATTTCGGGCGCAAGCGGCGTGATCTATGGCGTCCGGCTATTGCAGGTCTTGCAGCAGATCAGCGACGTGGAAACCCATCTGATCATCAGCCATGCGGCACGTCAGACGCTGAGCCTGGAAAGCGACTACAGCCTGCGGGACGTCCAGGCGCTGGCCGACGTGGTTCATGACGTGCGGGACATTGCCGCCAGTATCTCCTCCGGGTCGTTCAAAACGTTGGGCATGGTGATCCTGCCGTGCTCAATGAAAACCCTGTCCGGTATTGTTCACAGCTACAGCGACTCGCTGCTGACGCGCGCAGCAGACGTGGTGCTGAAAGAGCAGCGTAAACTGGTCCTGTGCGTACGTGAAACCCCGCTGCATATTGGTCATCTGCGCATGATGACGACCGCGGCCGAACTGGGGGCCATCATCATGCCGCCGGTGCCGGCGTTTTACCACCGTCCAACCACTATCGAGCAGCTTGTCGATCAGACCGTTAATCGGGTCATTGATCAGTTTGATATTGAACTACCGCAGGACTTGTTTGTGCGCTGGCAAGGTGCATAAGCGTGTTCTTTCGCCCTTCTTTGGTGCAGAAACGCGGGGGCGATCACTGTTCCTGCATTTCTTGAACTAAAAGTTCACAACATCGCTTTTTCTCTGCGACATCACTGATATATTCCTTTCACAAACCCAGTCTTTTCGTCACCAAACGGGCGGCTGGGCAGACGGCAAAACTGCAGAACTGGCATGAAACATGCACAGGAAAAGGCAGTGTTCGTCGCAAACACACATCATGCATCACATAACAATAAGCAATTTACTTGAGGGTAATCTATGAAGAAGCGTGTTCTGGCTCTTTCTTTAATGTTGGGCCTGTCCAGTGCGGCCAGCGTATTTGCAGCAGTACCGACCTCGATTCGTGTCGGCACTGACCCAACATATCCGCCGTTTGAGTCGAAAAACGCGCAAGGACAGCTGGTTGGTTTTGATATCGACCTGGCTAACGAAATCTGTAAACGTATCCAGACCAAGTGTACCTATGTAGAAAGCGATTTTGATGCGCTGATTCCGTCGCTGAAAGCGAAGAAAATCGATGCCATCATCTCCTCGCTGTCCATCACCGCTAAACGTCAGGAAGAGATTGCGTTCTCAGACAAACTGTATGCCGCTAACGCACGCTTAGTCGCGCCGAAAGGATCAAAAATCGAGCCGACGCCTGAGGCGCTGAAAGGCAAAAACATCGGCGTGCTGCAGGGCACTACTCAGGAAACCTACGCGAATGAGTACTGGCGTCCAAAAGGCGTAACCGTAACGCCTTATGCCAACCAGGATCTGGTCTATCAGGATCTGACCGCTGGCCGCATTGACGCCGCCTTCCAGGACGAAGTTCAGGCCGCCGAAGGCTTCCTGAAACAGCCTGTCGGTAAAAGCTATGCGTTTGCAGGTCCGGCCGTGAAAGACGATAAAATCTTCGGTGTCGGAACCGGTATGGGATTACGTAAAGACGATACCGAGTTGAAAGCGGCCATCGATAAAGCATTTGAATCAATGCGTAAAGACGGTACCTACGACAAAATTGCGAAGAAATACTTTAATTTCAACGTGTACGGTGACTGATCTGTCGTCTTCGCCTCTGTTGTTCGCATAACAGAATAAGCCCTGGGTTGTCCCGATCCCTCTGGTCGGAGCAACCCTGTGTCATCGGCTATGCGAGAACAGAAGCTGCGCTGCCCGTCTGCACGACGGCGCAGCGTCGTTTCCACCCCACGACAGGACCTTTTCCATGTTGTATGGCTACTCTGATGTCATTTTAAAAGGCACGCTGGTCACGCTTGAGCTCGCCCTGAGCTCGGTGCTGCTGGCGGTGATCCTGGGTCTGATTGGCGCAGGCGCGAAGCTGTCGCGCAATCGCCTGCTGTCACTGATTTTTGAGGGCTACACGACGCTGATTCGTGGCGTGCCCGACCTCGTTCTGATGCTGCTGATTTTCTACGGCCTGCAGATCGCTCTCAACCATCTCACCGATGCGCTTGGCCTGGCCCAGTTCGATATCGATCCCATGGTGGCTGGCATCATCACCCTGGGCTTTATCTATGGCGCCTATTTTACCGAAACCTTCCGTGGCGCCTTTATGGCGGTGCCAAAAGGGCAGATTGAAGCCGCCACGGCGTTTGGTTTTACCGGTTCGCAGGTTTTCCGCCGTATCCTGTTCCCGGCGATGATGCGCTACGCGCTGCCCGGCATCGGTAATAACTGGCAGGTGATCCTGAAAGCCACGGCGCTGGTTTCCCTGTTGGGGCTGGAGGATGTGGTAAAAGCCACGCAGCTGGCAGGTAAAAGCACCTGGCAGCCGTTTTATTTTGCTATCGTGGCGGGCGTGATTTATCTGGTCTTTACCACCTTGTCTAACGGCATTCTCTGGTGGCTCAATCGCCGCTACACGGTCGGCGTGAAGAGGGCGGAGCTATGATCGAGATTATTCACGAATACTGGAAGTCGCTGCTCTGGACAGACGGTTATCGCTTCACAGGCGTGGCGATTACGCTATGGCTGCTGATTGTCTCGGTCGTACTGGGCGGCTGCATGGCCGTGTTGCTGGCGATTGCGCGTGTATCACCCAATCGTTTTATCAGCCTGCCGGTGTGGCTCTTTACCTATGTGTTTCGCGGTACGCCACTCTATGTGCAACTGCTGGTGTTCTATTCCGGCATGTATACGCTGGAAATCGTGAAAGGCACAGAGCTACTGAATGCGTTTTTCCGCAGCGGCCTGAACTGTACGCTACTGGCATTTACCCTTAATACCTGCGCTTACACCACGGAAATTTTTGCCGGGGCGATTCGTGCCGTGCCACACGGTGAAATCGAAGCGGCGCGAGCCTATGGCTTCTCGACCTTTAAACTGTATCGCTGCATTATTTTGCCTTCTGCACTGCGCACGGCCTTACCGGTTTACAGCAACGAAGTCATACTCATGCTGCACTCTACCGCACTGGCCTTTACCGCAACCGTGCCTGATTTGCTGAAAATCGCCAGGGACATTAACGCGGCAACCTATCAGCCCTTTACCGCGTTCGGCATTGCGGCCGTGTTATACCTGATTATTTCTTACGTGCTGATTAGCCTGTTTCGTCTTGCGGAACGTCGTTGGCTGGCGCACGTGAAACCTTCTTCATCGCATTGAGTAAGACTATGGCTGATAACAAATTAAGCGTCACCGACCTGCATAAACGTTACGGTGAACATGAAGTATTAAAAGGTGTGTCATTGAACGCCAATGCGGGCGATGTCATCAGTATTATTGGCTCGTCGGGTTCCGGGAAAAGTACCTTTCTGCGCTGTATTAACTTCCTCGAAAAGCCGAGTGAAGGCACCATTGTGGTCAACAAGACCGCTATTACCCTGGTACGCGATACGGACGGCCAGCTGAAGGTGGCAGACAAGGAGCAGCTGCGCCTGCTTCGTACCCGTCTGACCATGGTCTTTCAGCATTTCAACCTGTGGAGCCACATGACGGTGCTGGAAAACGTTATGGAAGCGCCGATTCAGGTGCTGGGCCTGAGTAAAGCGCAGGCACGTGAGCGCGCGATTACCTATTTGAACAAGGTCGGCATCGACGAGCGCGCGCAGGGAAAATATCCCGTCCATCTCTCGGGAGGGCAGCAGCAGCGCGTCTCCATTGCCCGCGCGCTGGCGATGGAGCCGGAGGTGCTGTTATTTGATGAGCCCACCTCAGCCCTGGATCCTGAGCTGGTCGGTGAGGTGCTGCGTATTATGCAGAAGCTGGCCGAAGAGGGGAAAACCATGGTGGTGGTCACGCACGAAATGGAATTTGCCCGTCACGTCTCCAGCCACGTCATTTTCCTGCATCAGGGGAAAATTGAGGAGCAGGGGCCACCGGCTGAATTATTTGGTCAGCCCAAGAGCCCGCGCTTACAGCAGTTCCTGAAGGGATCGCTTAAGTAGGCAAGCTATCGGTTATTCAGCAGGCGCACGGCGGTGGCTTCATCGGTCACCAGGCCCGATATCCAGCCGCCGTTCAACGCCGCCTGAATAGCGGCATATTTTCGCTCCCCGCCGGCAAAGCCGATGATATTGCGCGTCGTCTGGCTTTCCAGCGCCACGCTGGTTAACAGCGCATCGGTTTCCCCTAACACGCGTTCGCCCTGCTGATTGAAGAAATGACCGAGCATTTCCCCGACCACGCCGCGCGCATTCAGCGCCTGCACCTGGCTGTCTGTGATAAAGCCTTCGGCATGGAGCGGGCAGCCGGGATTGACCTCCCCAATTCCCAAAAAGGTGACGTGGGCCTGTCGTGCACGGTTGACCACGCGCTGATAGACCTGATGCTGGCACCACATCTGCTTATCGTCTGGGCTGTCGGCGAACAGCGGGGCGGGAATGAAGAAATACTTGCCCTGCATTTTTTCAGACAGCTTAAGCGGCACGTCGTAGCGGGTGCCTGAATCGTCGCGGGCGATGGCCCCAATCATGGAAACACAGTGATGCTGCGGTCGTTCAACCCAGGGAAGCGCATCAATAATGGCACGCAGGGTTTTTCCCGAACCGATGCCAAACACCTGCGGTTCGTCGTTATTGATAAACTGCGACATCACCTCTGCGCCTTCTACCGCCAGCATTTGCTGTATGGCATTGTCGTCCAGATCGCCGGAAGGCACCACGCGGCAGTGCTGCAGGCCAAATTTCTCCTGCACGTCGTGCGCCAGACGCAGGCAGTGCGTCACGGGGTGGGCGATCTTTACGCTGACCATGCCCATTTCACGCGCCCCGGAAATCAAACGCTGGGCCACCTGGCGCGACAATCCCAGTGCCCGGGCGATCTCCTGCTGTGTTAACCCAGCGACGTAATACATCCAGGCGGCACGCGCCGCCAACTCCTGTTTCTTCTCTTCTTTGTTCATTGCGCCATTCCCTTCTCTGCGGATCGCCATTTTATCGCGCAATCTGTTTAAAAGCCTATCAGGGCAAAAGCCCAATTAACGGGCCAATGTCTTAAATGTGAAATTAATCACAGAACCTTGACGTTACCTCTGATTAACATATGTGCATCGGGCAAATGCCCTTAATTTAAACAAATGCCTAAAGAGGTCATGATGACACCATCAGTTTGGATGCATATCGGCGCAGGCTCTTTCCATCGTGCCCATCAGGCATGGTATCTGCACCGCCTGATGCAGCAGGGCGACAGCCGCTGGCATATCGCGCTGGGCAATATCCGCGATGACGCAACGCCGTTACTGACGCAGCTAACCGCCCAGCAAGGGGAATATGTGCTGGAGACGGTCACGCCTGAGGGCGAGCGTCACTACGAGACCATTACCTCCATTCGGCAGGTTCTGCCGTGGGACAAAGAGATCAGCGCGCTGGTGCAGCAGGGCGCCGATCCATGCACCCGGGTAATCGCCTTCACCGTGACCGAAGCGGGTTACTATTTAACACCGGAACATGAGCTTGACCTGCAGCAGCCCGATATTCAGGCGGATCTGAATGGCGAGGCGCGAACCTTGTATGGCGCGCTGGCGCGTATCCTGACGGCACGCGTCGTCAACGGTGGGGCGCCCGTGACCCTGTTGAACTGCGACAATCTGCGCCACAACGGTGAGCGTTTCCGTCAGGGTTTTTTGGCCTTCCTTGCGGCAAAAGGGGCAGGTGAGCTGGCCGCCTGGGTGCGTGACAACACCACCTCGCCGAATACCATGGTGGATCGAATCACCCCGCGTCCCACGCCTGACGTCGCGGAGCGCGTTCAGGCGGCAACCGGTAAAGATGATGCGGTGCCGGTGATGGCTGAGTCCTTTATCCAGTGGGTGATCGAAGACGATTTTATTGCCGGGCGTCCGGCGCTGGAGCAGGTGGGCGTCGAGCTGGTCGAGTCGGTGTTGCCCTGGGAAGAAGCCAAGATTCGTATTCTTAACGCCACCCACAGCGCCATTGCCTGGGCGGGCACGCTTATCGGTTTGCTTTACATTGATGAAAGCACCCGTCAGAAAGCCATCCACCAGATGGCATGGGAATATGTCTCACAGGATGTCATACCTTCACTTTCACCCAGCCCGCTCAACCTGGCGGAGTATCGGGATGTTGTCCTGTCCCGCTTTAGCAATCCGTGGATAAAAGATACCAACCAACGGGTGGCGGCTGACGGTCTGTCAAAAATTCCCGCCATGGTGACGCCGACGCTACGGGAATGCTATCAGCGCGGCACGCCGCCTGCGGCCAGCCTGGTGCTCCCGGCGCTGTTCTATCTGTTTTTGCAACGCTGGGCCAGTGGCGAGCTGCCTTATGACTATCAGGATGGCGTGCTGCAACCTGAAGTGGTACAGCAGTGGTTTGCCCATGCCGATCCGTTACAGGCTTACATGACCCAGACGTCCCTGTTTGCTGAGCTGGCCACATCACAGGATTTTCATGCGCGGCTTAGCACCACCGTCGCCGGGCTGGAAACGTGGCAAGTCCAGCCAGAACAACCGCTGGCCGTGGTTTAGGGGGCGAATATGTATCTGGGTATCGATATCGGCACCTCTGAGCTTAAAGCGCTGATCGTGAATGCGCAGGGCGAGATCGTGGCATCGGAACATGCCGCCCTGGCCGTGCAGCGCCCCCATCCGCACTGGGCAGAGCAGGACCCGCATGACTGGTGGCGCGCCTGCCATCAGGTCATCACGCGTCTGCGTCAGCAGGCACCTCTGGCCTGGTCTGCGATAGAGGCGATTGGGCTGTCAGGACAAATGCACGGAGCGGTGCTGCTGGATGAGCAGGGTGAAGTTTTACGGCCCTGCATTCTGTGGAATGACACACGCAGCGCGGCAGAATGCCACTGGCTGGGTCAGCATCATCCCGAAATCATGCACATTAGCAGCAATATGATCATGCCGGGCTTCACGGCCCCAAAGCTGTGCTGGGTGGCCCGGCATGAGCCTGACTGCTTTCGTCGCATTAGCAAAGTGTTATTGCCAAAAGATTACCTGCGCTGGCGCCTGACCGGGCGCTTTGTCACCGATCCCTCGGATGCCGCGGGCACCTTATGGCTGGACGTCGCCAAACGCGACTGGTCAGCGGCACTGCTGGCCGCAACGGGAATGCGTCGTGACCAGATGCCTGCACTCGTCGAAGGGAATGCCGTCAGCGGCACGTTACGGCCGGCGATTGCCGACGAATGGGGGCTCTCCTCGTCGGTCATCATTGCAGGCGGCGGCGGGGATAATGCCACCTCGGCGGTTGGCGTGGGCGCCGTGAATCCTGGCGATGCGTTTATTTCACTTGGCACCTCTGGCGTCATCTTTGTGGTTAATGACCGGCTGCAGGCCGATCCGCAGTCAGGCGTGCACGCTTTTTGCCATGCGCTGCCTGATCGCTGGCACCAGATGAGCGTCATGCTCAGCGCCGCAAGCTGCCTGCGCTGGCTGTGCCAGTTGCTCTCGGTCAGTGAAAACCAACTGCTGGAAGAGATTGCTGCGCTGGGTCCGGCACAAAAACAGCAGGCCCCGCTTTTCTTGCCTTATCTCTCTGGAGAACGTACCCCGCACAACGATCCTGATGCGACGGGCGCGTTTTTTTATCTGCGGCACGAAACCCAGCGTGCCTTACTAGGCTATGCGGTGCTCGAAGGCGTAACCTTTGGCCTGGCCGACGGCCTGACCGTCTTAGGGGAAGGACGGCGTGCCATTACCCAGTTCAGCCTGACCGGCGGCGGCGCGCGCAGCAGCCTGTGGGCGCAGCTGATCGCCGATGTGCTGGCGCTGCCTGTCGTGACGCATCCCGCCAGCGCATCCGGTGCACTGGGCGCGGCGCGCCTGGCCTGGCTGGCTGCGGGCGGTGATGAAGCGCAGGTGTGTCTTAAACCCCCGATACAGGCGCGCTTCCTGCCCAATCCTGAGGTTCGTCAGGGGCTGCAGCAACGGCTGGCTCAGTTCCGTGAGCTTTACCGTCAACACTCTCAGTCCCGTTCGCTGGCCTGATTAACCTGTAACCAAACAGAGAAGGACGATCGTCATGCACTCTACTGCGTACTGGTTTGGCTTGCCCAAACATCTGATCTGGGGATTTGTCGCCATCGCTGTTTTTATGGCAGGTGACGGTTTCGAGATGGCGTTCCTGTCACGTCATATTACCGATATGGGATTCACGCCGGGGCAGTCGGCGCTGGTGTTTACCTTTTACGGTTTAGCGGTGGCGCTGGCCGCCTGGGCATCCGGTGTGGTGGCGGAGCTGATTACGCCGCAGCGCGCTATGCTGATCGGTTTTATCTTGTGGGTTGTCATGCACGCCCTGTTTATGAGCCTGGGGCTGGGGATGCGCAATTATCCTCTTATGTTGCTGTTTTACGGTATCCGTGGCCTGGCCTATCCGCTGTTTATCTACTCATTTATGTTGCTGCTGGTGCAGGTGCTGCCACGGGAACGGCTGGCGGCTGCCACGGGCTGGTTCTGGGCGATGTATTCGGTAGGCATCGGCGTGGTCGGGAGCTATCTGCCCAGCCTGATCATTCCTTACATTGGTGAAACCGGCACGCTCTGGCTGGCGATTGGCTGGGTAACCTGCGGCGGCTTGCTGGCCTATTTTAGCCTGCGCAACGTGCCGGTCGATCGTTCTCGCGTCAACTTACCCCTGCGGGAAAAAATGACGGAAATGTCGCGTGCGGTGACTATCCTGTTCACCAACCAGCATGTGTTTTACGCCTGTCTGATCCGCATTATTAATACGCTGTCGCTGTTTGGTTTTGCCATCATTATGCCGCTGCTGTTTGTGGATCGGCTTGGGTTTACGCTCTCAGAGTGGCTGCAGATTTGGGCGGTGTTCTTTTTTGTCACCATTTTTACCAATATCTTCTGGGGCATCATGGGTGAACGTATTGGCTGGATTCGCCAGGTGCGCTGGTTTGGCTGCCTCGGCATGGCGATCTCCAGCCTGGCGTTCTATTACCTGCCTGTCTATGCCGGTCACAATTTCCTGGTCGCCCTGATTCCTGCCGTGATGCTGGGCATTTTCGTGGCGGCCTTTGTGCCCATGACGGCGGTTTTCCCTACGCTGGAGCCCCATCATCAGGGCGCGGCCGTCTCGGTGTATAACCTGTCTGCAGGCATGAGCAATTTTGTTGCGCCCGCCATCGCCTCCATGATGCTGCCGTTCTTTGATATCGTCGGCGTGGTCTGGGCTTACACCTGCCTGTATGTGTTTGCCGGTGTGCTGACGTTTATCATCCGCGTACCGCAACCGAATCACGGCGCGCTGCGTTCCACGGTGAAGTCGAAAACCGCGGTCACCTCTCAGTAAAAAAGCGAAGGGGAGCAAGTGCTCCCCTGATCCTCAGCTTTTCACCACATCCTGTAATGCATTCTGCAGCTCATACCAGCGGAAGCGAAAACCCGACGCCTCCAGCCGTTTTGGCAGCACATGTTGCCCACCCAGCACCAGTACAGACGATTCTCCCATCATCAGCTTGATGGCACTGGCGGGCGTGCGCATGAAAGCCGGGCGGTGCATCACCTCACCCAGGGTAGCGGCAAACTGCTCATTGCGCACGGCGTAGGGCGCAACCATGTTAAAAGGGCCGTTACAGGCATCATCGTCGAGCAGCCACAGAATGCCGCTGACCATGTCATCAATGTGGATCCACGGCATATACTGTTTGCCGCTGCCAATCGGGCCACCAATTCCCAGCTTAAACGGCAGTTTCATTTTACTCAACGCGCCGCCTTCTCGCGTCAGCACGACGCCGGTACGCAGCAGGCAGACGCGGGTGCGCTCACTCTGCGCGGTCAGCGCCAGCTGTTCCCAACGGGCGCAAAGTTCGTGGGTGAACTCGTTCTGTCCGGGATCGTCCTCGGTTAATACCACGTCGCCCGTGTTGCCATAAAAGCCCGTTGCCGATCCCGAAATCAAGACGCGCGGTGGCGTGGTACTGGCGTTAATCAGGGAGGCAATGCGCTCCGTTATCTGCCAGCGGCTCTCGCACAGCTGCCGTTTGTGGGCCTCTGTCCAGCGTTTATCCGCGATGGGTTCACCGGCCAGGTTGATAACGGCATCCACGCCATCCAGCGAGTGCTGTTGCGCCAGGCCTGACCAGAGCGCGATATCTTCCCCCAGCATGTCTCGTGCAGCGGCAACGTCGCGCGTGACCACGCTGACCGTGTCGCCACGCTGTTGCAGACGTGGAATAAGATGGCGGCCAATAAGCCCGGTTCCACCGGTAATTAAGATATGCATAGTGCGGCTCCGTCTGAATTTTTATTTTTTGCTTACTTCATCATAGAAGAGTCGTACCCGTGTGGCGTGAGCCGCTTCGTAATTTAGTCAGTTGAGCGCAAACATCGGACCAGCGCCTGGTTGTTTTCAGAAATAAAAATCGGTAAAGATGATGCACCCCTGTCAGCTATTTGAGGTAGCAGATGAATTACCCCTCCATCACCCTGTGGTCAGATTCATCTTTCTTTAGTCCTTATGTCATGTCGGCTTATGTTGCGCTCAGCGAAAAAGGGGTGCCTTTTAGCGTAAAGCGTATCGATTTATCGCAAAACCAGCAGCGTGCTGAAACCTATCGCGATCTGTCGTTAACCTGCCGCGTCCCGACCTTACAGGTCGATGACTTTATGCTGAGTGAATCATCGGCCATCTGCGAATACCTCGAAGAGCGTTTTGCTGCCCCTGAATTTGAACGCCTCTATCCCAAAGATCGCGAGAAACGCGCCCGCGCCCGGCAAATTCAGGCCTGGCTGCGCAGCGATCTGCTGCCCATTCGCCAGGAGCGCCCTACCGAGGTGTTATTTGCCGGTGAGCGCTTTGCGCCCTTGTCGCCTGCAGCCGTTGAGGCCGCCGAAAAACTGATTGCCGCTGTTCAGCGCCTGTTGCCAGAACGTCAGCAAAATTTATTTGGTGAGTGGTGCATTGCAGATACCGATTTGGCTGTCATGCTTAATCGACTGGCGCTGCATGGCGATACCTTGCCTGCGCGTTTGCAGCACTATGCTGAGTTTCAATGGCAGCGGGCATCAGTACAGTTATGGCTAACGGAAAGCGGCAAAAATCGCTAGCGATCGGCGCTTGCTCAAGTTGTCATAAGTGATTACCTTACGACACACTATGATATAGGTGTGGCAAACAGCGCGTGCATAAAGACACGCTAAACAGGAAAGGGTTACGGATGGTGGATCAAACTGCTGGTGGCGAAATCGAATGGGTCGATATCGTAAGCGAAGAGAATGAAGTCGTTGCACAGGCCACGCGTGCGCAGATGCGCGCGCAATGCTTACGTCACCGCGCGACCTATATCGTGGTTCATGACGGTATGGGGAAAATACTGGTTCAGCGCCGTACTGAAATCAAAGATTTTATGCCAGGCAAACTGGATGCGACGGCTGGCGGCGTAGTGCAGAGTGGCGAAGACATGCTTGAATCGGCGCGGCGTGAAGCCGAAGAGGAGCTGGGCATTGCGGATGTGCCTTTTGCAGAACATGGCAAATTCTATTTTGAAGATGAGCATTGCCGCGTCTGGGGGGGATTATTCAGCTGTGTGTCGCACGGCCCTTTTGCTATGCAGGAAGAAGAAGTGGATGAAATTTTCTGGATGACCCCGGATGAAATCACCGCCCGCTGTGATGAGTTTACCGATGATTCACTCAAAGCCTTATCTCTGTGGCTGAGCCGCAACAACGAAAACAGTCACTGATACCTTCTGTTAGCTTTGCGGGCGGTCGTGGCCGTTCGCAAAGCGGGCACGCGGCGTTGATCGCCGCCTCATTCGCCTGATGATCAACTTCCCGCCTTTAGTGGAACGCCATTTGCGCTCAACGTCATGGCGCGTGCCGTAGAACATGCGGCACAGCATGCTGGCCCGTTTCAACAAACTGTGGTGGTACCGCCCGTTCAGCCCCTGACGTGATTTTGCCCATGACCAGGCTGACAGGGGCTGGGTGCGCACTGTCCAGATCAGACAACCGCCCACACGTTAACCCTGTGGGCGGTTTAACAACCTGAACCGGTTTGCTGACTGTTATCTAAACCGGCTGTGGCTGGCGCATCTTTTCCCCGCGCCGCCGCAGGACTTCCATGACGATCAGTAACAGGAGCGAAGCCGCAATCATGATTGTGGCGGCGGCCGCGATAGTGGGATCGAGGTTTTCACGAATACCGGCAAACATTTGAATCGGCAGCGTCCGCTGCGTTGGGCTGGCAAGAAACAGCGTCACGACAACTTCATCAAATGAGGTGGCAAACGCGAACAGTGCCCCGGAAAAAACGCCCGGTGCAATCAGCGGCAGGGTGACTTTTCGAAACGCCAGCAGCGGAGAGGCACCGAGGCTGGCAGCGGCCCGCGTCAGGTTGGTGTCGTAGCTTTTTCAGTACGGCGACCACCGTGATCACCACAAAAGGAACGCCCAACAGGGCATGGGCTAACACCAGGCCGAGGTAGCTGTTCAGCAGTGACAGTTTGGCAAAGAAGAAAAACATGCCAACGGCGATGATCACGACGGGCGCCACCATGGGAGAGATAATGATTGCCATCACCAGACCTTTGCCGCGAAACTCGCCGCGCACCAGGCCCATGGCGGCCAGCACGCCCAGTACGCTAGCCAGTAGCGTGGCTAGCGGCGCAACCAGCAGGCTGTTCATTAACGCACCTATCCACTCCTTCGAGTGAAAAAAGGCCTCGTACCAGCGCAGCGAAAAGCCACTTAGCGGATAGCTCAGAAACGAACTTTCGTTAAACGACAGCGGCACAATGACCAGAACAGGCACAATCAAAAACAGCAGTGCCGCTGCGCCGTAAAAATTAAACAGGTAACGCCAGACCCGCAGCAACGTCGAACCTTGTTGTTTCATCATTTGCTCCTTAACGTACTGCCGCCTCGGATGACGTCCGGGTGACACGTGAATACACCACATACAGCAACGTCACGATAATCAGCAACTGGCTCCCCAGGGCGGCGGCCATGCCCCAGTTCATGGTGCTGTTGGTAAAAAAGGCGACAAAGTAGCTGACCATTTGATCGTCCGGCCCGCCCAACAGCGCTGGCGTAACGTAATAGCCAATCGCCATCATGAACACCAGCAGCGCGCCTGCGGTAATCCCGGCATAGGTCTGCGGGACATAGACGCGCCAGAAGGCCACAAAGGGATGGGCACCCAGCGACACGGCCGCTCGGACATAGCTGGGAGAAATCCCTTTCATGACGGCATACAAGGGCAGCACGATGAAGGGCAGCAGGATATGCGTCATAGAGATGTACACGCCGACCCGGTTGAACACCAGCGTGAGCGGACTGTCGATGAGCCCTGTCGCCATCAGCGTCCGGTTAATTAATCCTCCTGACTGCAGCAGGACAATCCAGCTGGCGGTACGCACGATCAATGAGGTCCAGAAGGGCAACAGCACCATAATCATTAGCAGGTTGGCGCGGTTGGACGGCTGCTTCGCCAGCCAGTAGGCCAGCGGATAGCCCAGGCCCACGCACAGCAAGGTGACCACGGTCGCCATCCACAGCGTACGTAGCAGAACGTTCACATAAAGCGCCTGATCGGGGGACTGCGCGACGATGTCGCCGGTCTTTGCATCAACCTTGTGGTCAAACACTGACAGCAGGTAATAGCTGGTATAGGGTTTGGCTACGCGCTTGAGGGTTTGCCAGGTAGACAGCTCGCCCCACAGGGGCTGCTTATCAATGAGGGTGGCTTTGACGTTAACCCCATCCTCGGGGGCCTGGCGGGGCACGGCCAGGATCAGGCGACGAAACGCATTGTCTTCATAACTCAATCGCTTCGCAATGCCAGAGATCTGGCCCTGCTCGCGCGCCGCGCTGACTTCCTTCGCCAGCGTGGCAAACAGGCTTTCATCCGGCAGCGCCTTGCCGTTCCATTTAGCCAGGGCCTGGCTGGTTTGCGGAAGTGCGTCGTGAAGCTCAGGGTTATTGACGCTCATACTGAGGATAGAGCCGATGGGGAACAAAAAGCACACCACGACGAAAATCAGTAACGGGGCAACTAAAAACAGGGAGCGTTGTGTTTTTAACCAACCTGCCCGGTTAAATTGCTGGCGCAGACTGAAAGCGCCTTCCGTACGTCTGACGGGCGCTGAATTCATCACGGGGTTTTGACTCATGCCGATCTCCTGAAAGGGGGCTGCCGGAGCGGGTCCGGCAGCGGGTTATTTCGAGGCCCAGGCGTTAAAGCGCTGTTCCAGCTCTTCGCCATGTTCCAGCCAGAATGTGGCGTTAACCTGAACGGCTTTGGCCATGTTTTCCGGCGCCGTTGGCAACTGAGCCAGACGATCGGCCGTCAGCAGTTTGCCTGCCTTGATATTGGCGGGGCCATAAGGAATATTTTCGGCATACACTTTTTGGTTCTCGGGCTGCAGCGAGAAAGCGATAAATTTCTCTGCCAGCGCTTTGTGCTTTGAGCCTTTCACAATCGCCCAGTTATCGAAGTCGTACAGGTTACCGTCCCAGACGATTTTGAAATTATGACCTTCTGCCTGAGCGGTGCCGATGCGGCCGTTATAGGCCGATGCCAGCGTCACGTCGCCTGAAACCAGCCACTGCAGGGGCTGCGCGCCCGATTCCCACCACTGAATATTCGGCTTTAGCTCATCCAGTTTCCTGAAGGCACGATCGACGCCCGCTGGGGTTGCCAGCACCTTGTAAACGTCTTCGCGCTTCACGCCGTCCGCCATCAGCGCGATTTCCAGCGTGTATTTCGCGCTCTTACGCAGGGCGCGTTTGCCGGGGAATTTTTTCACATCCCAAAAATCTGCCCAACTGGTGGGGGCGGTTTTGAGCTTGTTGCCATCGTAGGTCAGTACGGTAGACCAGACGAAGAAGCCCGCACCACATTCGCTCACGCTCCCCTTGGCAAAGTCGGCTTTGTTGCCTAACTTGCTCCAGTCCAGGGTTTCAAACAGCCCTTCTTCACAGCCCCGCTCCAGTTCCGGGGTTTCCAGTTCTACAACATCCCAGCCGACCTGTTGGGTTTCAACCATTGCGCGGATGCGTGCCATTTCGCCGTTATATTCACCGGCTTCAATGCTGTCCTTCCCCGAGGCCATGAAAGGCTTATAAAACGCTTTATCCTGTGCGTCCTTGTTGGTGCCCCCAAAGGACACCACCGTAAGATTTTCGGCCTGTGCCTGGATGGCCACCGCTGCCAGAACCAGTGCCGCTATGTTTTTCATCATCCCCGAACTCCTGAATTATTATGTTCAGGCAGATTCCTCTGCCCGGTGTTTGCATTGCAATCATGATGCCAGGGGCTGACCCGCAGCGGAACGTGCGGCGCGTCAGCCCGCGAAACCTAATACTTGCCCAGGATACGGTTCAGCAGATTCAGTGCCGTGCGGAACTGCGCGTCCGGAATGGTGAGAGGGTAGAGGAAACGAATAACGTTGCCGTGTACGCCGCAGGTGAGCAGCAGCAA
Organism: Pantoea sp. Ae19-2; assembly: GCF_059801205.1. NCBI lineage: Bacteria > Pseudomonadati > Pseudomonadota > Gammaproteobacteria > Enterobacterales > Erwiniaceae > Pantoea > Pantoea sp. Ae19-2. The sequence goes on from NZ_JBCHWE010000001.1 coordinate 808,022, forward strand.
CCCTTCGTCCAGCGCCTCTTGCTGAATAGCTTTGGCGATGTCTGCGCTGGGTTGGCCTTCGCTGTTAGTGAATTCAGCCGCGATCATAGAACCGCGACCGCGCACCTCTGCCAGCGCACTACAGCCTGCGCCCTGCAGCGTTTCCGTCAGTTGCCCGCCTAACAGCAGGGCGCGCTCGCACAGGTTTTCATCGCGAATGACCTCCAGCACGGCCAGCGCAGCGGCAATGGCCGGTGGGCTTCCTGCATAGGTGCCACCCAGGCCGCCGGGCAGGGGCGCATCCATTACGTCAGCCCGCCCTGAAACCGCCGATAGCGGCATACCGCCCGCCAGGCTTTTTGCCATGGTGATCAGGTCTGGCTGCACGTCAGGATAGTATTCACTGGCAAACAGCTTGCCGGTGCGGGCAAAACCACTTTGGATTTCATCGGCGATCAGCAGAATGCCATGTTGATCGCACAGCGTGCGCAGGGCGGTCACAAACGCTGGCGGCGCGATATTGAAGCCGCCTTCACCCTGAATGGGTTCATAGATAATGGCCGCAACCTGTTGCGGGCTGATATCGCAGCGGAAAATGGTTTGTAAACTCTCCAGCGCATCATCGACGCTACAGCCATGCAGTGCATTCGGGTAGCGGGCGTGAAATACTGAGCTGGCAAAGGGGCCGAAACCGGTTTTGTAGGGGACCACTTTGCCCGTCAGCGACATCGTCATGTTGGTGCGGCCGTGAAAGGCCCCCGTAAAGGCGATGACGCCGGGACGGCCGGTTGCCGCGCGGGCAATTTTGACCGCGTTCTCAACGGCTTCTGCGCCGGTGGAGAAAAAAGTGGTCTTGGCGGGGCTGCTTACCGGCACCAGCGCATTCAGTTTTTCCGCCAGGGCAATATAATTTTCGTAAGGCACAACCTGAAACGCGGTGTGGGTAAAATGATCGAGCTGTTCTTTGATGGCGGCGATCACTTTGGGATGACGATGTCCGGTATTCAGCACGGCAATGCCTGCGCTGAAATCGATAATTTCACGGCCCTGGTGATCCCATAACGTAGCGTTTTCTGCTTTCATCGCATAGAAATCGCACATCACGCCCACGCCGCGCGGCGTAGCATTGAGACGACGGACCTGCACTTCACTGTTACTCATAACGCGACCTCATGGTGTTTGTTGCCATATTGTTACAGTGGAATCTGCCTCCTTGCTTTTTAGCGTTTTCAGGGTTTTATAATCCAGAGCCAGTTTTTTTTATTTTGAGGTACCAATTTTGCGAAGCTTACTCGGTGACCTGCTTGCACAACGTCTGGCCTCGCTTTCCGGCGGTACGCTGAATAAGCGATTGTATGATGTCTTGCAGGCAGCGATTCAGGACGGATCCATTGCCACCGCGACGCGACTGCCCGCCAGCCGCGACCTTGCTCGCGAACTTTCTGTCTCACGTAATACCGTGCTGGCAGTCTATGAACAGCTTCAGTCTGAGGGCTATGTACAAACCCGCACCGGAAGCGGCACCTTCGTCAGTACCGTGCTGCCGGAACAGGTGCCGGGTGAGCCGCTGATCAGGCCCGTCACGCCGCCGATGAAACCCGTCAGACTGTCGCGACGGGGTTCACGCCTGCTGGCGAGCAGCGGTGCCGGGAGCCATCAGTGGGGGGCATTTATGCCCGGTGTGCCGGACGTCAGCCATATGCCGCACGACATCTGGCGCAAAATTCAGCTCCGCCTGAGCCGACGGCTGCCGGTTGAAAACCTGAGCTATGCCAGCCACGGCGGCTGTGTTGAGTTACAACAGGCGCTGGCGGATTACCTGCGGGTGATCCGTTCGGTGAACTGCACCCCCGAACAGGTACTGATCACCGCCGGAACCCATCAGTCGCTGGATCTGCTGGCGAAAATGCTTTGCGATCCGGGAGACAGGGCCATCGTCGAAGAGCCGGGATACTGGGGGATCCGCAATGTGCTGGCGGTGAACGGCGTCACGCTGATCCCCACGCAGGTTGACGATCAGGGGCTGGTTTTGCCGCCCGAGCAGCCAGACAGCCCGGTGCCTCGCCTGATCTGTGTGACGCCTTCTCACCAGTATCCTCTCGGGGCGGTCATGAGCCTGCAGCGGCGCCATGAATTACTGGAGCGCGCAAAAAGCAGCGGCAGTTGGGTGGTGGAAGATGACTACGATGGCGAGTTCCGCTTTACCGGAAGTCCCATTCCTGCGCTACAGGGCCTGGCGGCGGATGCCCCAGTGATTTATCTGGGCACCTTCAGTAAAACCTTGTATCCCGGCATCCGGCTCAGCTACATGGTGGTGCCTAAATCCCTGGCGGCACGGATGAAAATGGCGCACTCCGAGCTGTATCGCGGCGGCTACGGGTTAGTACAACTCACGCTGGCGGAGTTTATTCGGGAAGGGCACTATGCGGCCCACGTACGACGCATGCGGCAGATTTACAGCCGCCGCCGTGCTGCGCTGGTGGAGGTGATTAGCACATCGCTGGGCGCCGACTGGATAGTGCATCACAGCAATGCGGGGTTGCATCTGGTTCTCAGGCTGCCGGACAGCATTGACGATGTGGCCTTTAGCGCAGAGCTGGAACAGTGCGGTGTATTAACACGTCCCCTGTCGTCCTATTATCTTCGGGGCACGCCGCAGCGCGGATTGCTGCTGGGTTATGCCTGTGTTGACGAAGCCGCCATTCCCGCCGCGTTCGCGCCTATCCTGACCCGGTTGCAACATCACCTGCAGGTGGCGTCTGTCTCGCCCTGATGCACCATCAGTGCGCATCCCTGGTATTGCCTGATTCTGTGATAACTGTCACGTTAATTTAATGTTAAATTTAAAAAGACAATAAAATACAATGGCCTGCAAAGTAAATTTGTAAGCCATTTCTTTTTAGATTGTCAAATTCTGCTTGTGCAAATCAAATGCGTTGTGGTAGTGCTAAAAAAAGGCCCGACAGGATTCGCACGTCAAAAGGATGATGCATGAATCGTGCCGAAACCCTTTTTCATCCTGTTTACGAGATTACGCCATGAGAAATTTTGTCAGTTTTCGGAATATCAAAAAGAGCTACGACGGCGACAAGCTGGTGGTGCGCAACCTCAATCTGGATGTGGCAGAAGGCGAGTTTTTGACCCTGTTAGGGCCGTCAGGCTCCGGGAAAACGACCAGCCTCATGATGCTGGCAGGATTTGAAACGCCCACCGATGGCGAGATACTGCTTCGTGATAAACCTTTGCACACGTTGCCGCCGCATCAGCGTGATATCGGTATGGTATTCCAGAACTACGCGCTTTTTCCCCACATGACGGTGGCCGAAAATCTGGCGTTTCCTTTGTCGATTCGTCGTTTGAGCAAGGCCGATATTGCCCAGCGAGTTAAGCGGGTGCTGGATATGATTAAACTCACTTCGCTGGCAGACCGTTATCCCGCACAGATGTCTGGCGGCCAGCAGCAGCGGGTGGCCCTGGCGCGGGCGCTGGTATTTGAACCTAAACTGATCCTGATGGACGAGCCGCTGGGGGCGCTGGATAAACAGCTGCGTGAACACATGCAGATGGAAATTAAGCAGCTGCATAACATTCTCGGGCTGACCATTGTTTACGTGACTCACGATCAGAGCGAAGCTATGACCATGTCTGACCGGGTGGCGGTCTTTAACGACGGCATGATTCAGCAAATGGACAGCCCGAATAAGCTTTATGAACAGCCCGACAACGCCTTCGTGGCGCAGTTTATTGGCGAGAATAACAGCCTGCTGGCAACCCAGTCAGGGCAGCAGGGTGATTACTATCAGGTGACGCTGGATAACGGTATCCAGCTGGATGCGCTGAAGGTGCGGCCCAGTTCTCCGGGCAAGAAAATACAGCTCAGTATCCGCCCTGAACGCATCAACGTAAATGCAGCTAAACCGGGCGATCAGTCGGTCCAGGCCCAAATCCAGCAGTTTATCTATCTGGGTGACCACGTGAGAATGCTGACGGAAGTTGCTGGTCAGGGAAACTTTATGGTGAAAATGGCCTCATCGGAGGTTTCACCCGGCTGGACGGCGGGCAGTGAAGTGACCTTGTCCTGGCAACCTCAGCACCTGCGCGCGCTCGACGTTACGCTGCAATAGGCATAAAAAAAGAGCATGCAGTCTGCATGCTCTTGTTCAACGGGAAGGGATTAACCTTCAGCCTGCTGCGACTGAATCGCCGTCAGGGCAATGGTGTAGACGATATCGTCTACCAGTGCGCCGCGTGACAGGTCGTTGACCGGCTTACGCATGCCCTGCAGCATTGGCCCGATTGAAATCAGGTCAGCGGAACGCTGCACCGCTTTGTAGGTGGTGTTACCGGTATTGAGATCCGGGAAAATAAAGACCGTTGCGCGTCCGGCAACCTGCGAGTTGGGCGCCTTGGATTTTGCCACGTCTTCCATAATCGCCGCGTCGTACTGCAACGGCCCATCAATCACCAGATCCGGGCGTTTTTCCTGCGCAAGACGCGTGGCTTCACGCACTTTCTCCACGTCGCTACCGGCACCTGAATTACCGGTTGAGTAGGAAATCATGGCGACGCGTGGATCGATGCCGAAGGCTTTCGCTGAATCGGCAGACTGAATGGCAATTTCTGCCAGCTGTTCAGCCGTTGGATCGGGGTTGATCGCGCAGTCGCCGTAGACCAGCACCTGCTCTGGCAGCAGCATAAAGAACACGGATGACACCAGTGAGCTGTTGGGCGCGGTTTTGATCAGCTGTAACGGCGGACGAATGGTGTTGGCCGTTGTATGTACCGCGCCCGAGACCAACCCGTCAACTTCCCCGCTTTCCAGCATCATGGTGCCCAGCACCACGTTATCTTCCAGCTGTTCCTGCGCAACCACCTCGGTCATTCCTTTGCTTTTGCGCAGCTCGACCAGACGCGGAACATAGTTCTGACGCACCACTTCAGGATCGACTATCTCAATGCCTTTACCCAGCTCAACGCCCTGGGCTGCCGCAACGCGCTGGATTTCATCCGGATTGCCCAGCAGGACACAGGTCGCAATGCCGCGGTCGGCACAGATTGCTGCGGCTTTAACGGTACGGGGTTCATCCCCTTCCGGCAGAACAATGCGCTTGCCAGCCTTGCGAGCCAGTTCGGTTAACTGATAGCGGAAAGCCGGCGGCGACAGGCGGCGACTGCGCTCAGACGTGGCGGTCAGCGACTCGATCCAGTCCGCGTTAATGTAACTTGCGACGTATTCCTGGACTTTTTCAATGCGCTGCGTGTCATCAACCGGTACTTCGAGGTTAAAGCTTTGCAGGCTGAGCGAGGTCTGCCAGGTATTGGTTTTGACCATGAAGACCGGCAGGCCAGTCTGGAAGGCGCGATCGCACAGTTTGGCGATGCGCTCGTCAATTTCATAGTTACCGGTTAAAAGAATGGCACCGATCTCAATACCGTTCATCGCGGCCAGACAGGCGGCAACCAGCACGTCAGGGCGGTCAGCCGAGGTGACCAGCAGCGAGCCCGGGCGGAAATGCTCAAGCATATGCGGGATGCTGCGTGCGCAGAAGGTCACTGATTTGACACGGCGGGTCTGAATTTCACCTTCGTTAATAATCCGGGCGTTCAGGTGGCGGCACATATCAATGGCGCGGGTCGCAATCAGGTCGAAGCTCCACGGCACACAACCCAAAATGGGCAAGGGACTGTTGGCAAACAGCTGGTCAGGATTGATATTCGCGATGCTGGCCTTCGATGAGTCATCGAAAATTTCAGACAGGTCAGGGCGCGTACGGCCCTGCTCATCAACGGGCGCGTTCAGCTTGTTGATGATCACACCGGTGATGCTTTTATTCTTCGAACCGCCAAAGCTGCTTTGTGTCAGTTCAATACGCTCTTTGAGCTGTGCGGGAGAATCGTTACCCAGCGCGGTCACGAAGACGATTTCAGCGTTTAACGTTTTGGCGATTTCATAGTTCAGCGCGCTGGCAAACTGGTGCTTACGCGTAGGCACCAGGCCTTCAACCAGAACCACTTCAGCATCCTGCGCATTGGCGTGGTAGCGGGCAATAATTTCTTCCATCAGCACGTCTTGCTGATTAGAACCCAGCAGCGATTCCACACGGGACATCGGCAGCGGCTCTGCGGCCGGGATGCCTGAACTCTTGCGCACAATGCTGGTGGTCTGGTCAGGTGCATTGCCGCCCGCACGCGGTTGTGCAATGGGTTTGAAAACGCTCAGTCGAACGCCTTTACGTTCCATGGCGCGAATAACGCCAAGGCTAACGCTGGTCAGACCGACGCTGGTGCCGGTCGGAATGAGCATAATTGTACGTGACACGATTGAACCTCTCAGATTTCACTGGGTGTCAAAACAACGCCGTCAGCCGGAGCTGACGACGAAATGAGATCAGGCGGTAAGGCGAGCGGCATCTCGGGCAATCACTAACTCTTCGTTAGTGGGGATCACCACTGCCGGGCGAGTGCCTTCTTTGTTGATAAAACCTGACTTGCCAAAGCGAGCCGCCAGGTTGCGCTCGTGGTCAATGTCAAAGCCCAGCAGCGCCAGCTTGTCCAGGGTCAGCTCACGCACCATCGCCGCATTTTCACCGATACCGCCGGTGAAGACCACGCCATCGAGACGACCGTCCATCAGCGCGGTATAGCTGCCAATGTATTTGGCCAGACGGTGGCAGAAGACATCCATTGCGCGTTTAGCATCTTCTTTGGTGGCGTAGTTGTCTTCAACATAACGGCAGTCGCTGGTGACTTCGGTCAGCCCTAACAGCCCCGACTCTTTGGTCAGCATCTTGTTAATGGCATCGACGCTCATGCCCAGCGTGTCGTGCAGGAAGAAGATAATGGCCGGATCGATATCGCCGCTGCGGGTCCCCATGACCAGGCCTTCCAGCGGGGTCAGGCCCATAGACGTATCCACACACTCACCGTTACGGATAGCAGAAACAGACCCGCCGTTACCGAGATGACAGGTAATGATGTTCAGCGTTTCTAGCGGCTTATTCAGCATTTTTGCCGCTTCGTGGGTGACATAGTAGTGGCTGGTACCGTGCGCACCGTAGCGGCGCACGCCGTGCTCTTTATACAGGGCATACGGCAGCGCATAAAGGTAGGACTCTTCCGGCATTGTCTGATGGAAAGCCGTGTCAAAAACCGCCACATTCTTGTCAGATAAGTGCGGGAAGTTTTTCATGGCTTCATCAATGCCAATCAGGCCCGCTGGGTTATGCAGTGGTGCAAAAGATGATGCATCTTTGATACCCTGCACAACAGACTGAGAAATGACCACTGACTGCGTAAGTTTTTCGCCGCCGTGAACAATACGGTGACCTATTGCAGCGATTTGTGCTGAAAGCTCTGGTTTTTGTGCCAGAATTGTTTTAACAATGAAATTCAGCGCTTCGCTGTGGGCTGCGCCAGCACCTAAAGGTGCTTCCTGCTTCTGACCATCAAGTTTCCATTTGATCCGTGCTTCGGGCAGGTGGAAGCATTCAGCCAGACCCGAGAGGAATTCTTCACCGCTGGTGGGATTAAGAATGGCAAACTTGAGAGAAGAGCTGCCGCAATTCAGAACCAGTACTAACTTACTCGACATGGAAGTACCTATTTGTTAAAAGTGGCTAAAAATAACGCAATCAGACTTACAGCGTAGCCCATCGACGCAGCCAGATTAATGACAGAAGTCATACCCAGGTCAAAATAGTGCGTTTTATGCAAAAAAAAATTGAGTCTTTACGCATAAATTTGAAATTTCGCTTAAAACGGGCCTTGTCGTCTCTGTTACAAGGGAAGTTGCGGCAGTGACGCTGTTAAAACGGCGTCAGAATAGCCGGAGTCACCTTTAAAGACAAAAATATTTGAAGGATGTTACGTAAAGTTGTGTGGTTATAATTATTTTTCAAAAAATACAGTATTAGTTGAGGCGAGCCATGGCGAATGAATCTCACACCGGCTGGTTCCGGATGTTTCAACGCGGACAGCATTATATGAAGACCTGGCCCAACGATAAACGCCTGGCACCGGTCTTTCCTGAGAACCGGGTATCGACGGCTACGCGCTTTGCGATTCGCTTTATGCCGCCGCTGGCGGTCTTTACGCTCACATGGCAGATCGCGATGGGTGGGCAATTGGGCCCGGCAGTAGCAACGGCTCTCTTTGCCTGTAGTTTGCCTATGCAGGGATTATGGTGGCTGGGTAAGCGATCCGTCACCCCATTGCCGCCCACGCTGCTGCGCTGGTTCCATGAAGTGCGCACGAAGCTGGAAGCCGCAGGTCAGGCGATCGCACCGGTTGAAGGCAAACCAACTTACCAGGCACTGGCCGATCTGCTTAAGCGCGCCTTTAAACAGTTGGACCGCACCTTTCTGGACGATCTTTAATCCGCACCGTGCAGAAATTATTGCACGCAAACCTGCGGTTAAATCAATGAAAAGCGATGTGGCTACGCCCGCATCGCTTCCCCTGTGTAATTATCTTTCCATCGTATAAAACCTGAACAGCCCGCGGGCTGGAGGACAAGATGATGGAAATGACCCACGCGCAACGTTTGATCCTGACTAACCAGTACAAAATCATGGCAATGCTGGAACCGGAGAGCGCCGAACGTTTTCGTCGCTACCAGACTATCATTGAGCGTGGCTATGGCCTGCAAATGCGGGAGCTGGACAAAGAGTTTGGCAAGCTTCCCGAAGAGACCTGCCGGACGCTTATCGACATTATGGAAATGCACCACGCGCTGCAGGTCTCCTGGGCTAATCTCAAGACCCAAGGCGATATCGACCCACGACGTCTGGCATTTCTGGGGTTTGATGCCGCCACGGAATCCCGCTATCTCGGTTATGTGCGGTTTATGGTGAACATCGAAGGGCGCTATACCCATTTTGATGCGGGAACGCATGGCTTTAATGCGCAAACGCCGATGTGGGAAAAGTATCAACGTATGCTGGCTTTGTGGCAGACTTGTCCTCGCCAATACCATTTAAGCGTAAACGAGATTGCGCAAATCATTAACGCCTGATGAGGAGTGACGCGTGGAGTACAGTGGTTTTTTATTTGATTTAGATGGCACCTTAGTGGATTCGCTACCCGCGGTTGAACGCGCCTGGAGCAACTGGGGTGCACGTCATGGCATTGCGGCTGATGAGATTCTGGACTTCATTCACGGAAAGCAGGCGATTACTTCACTGCGCCACTTTATGGCGGGCCAGTCAGAAGCCGCAATCCAGGCCGAGTTTCTGGCGCTGGAAAAAACGGAAGCAGAAGACACGGACGGCGTGCGGGCGCTGCCAGGCGCAAAAGCGTTGCTCACGCAGCTGAATGCGTTGCAAATCCCCTGGGCGATTGTCACCTCCGGCTCCGTTCCGGTGGCGCATGCGCGTCACAAAGCAGCAGGTTTACCTCAGCCTGCCGTGTTTATTACGGCCGAACAGGTGGCGAAGGGCAAGCCAGAACCCGATCCTTACTTACTGGGTGCAGAAAGGTTAAAGCTGTCGCCAGCCGACTGCGTAGTGGTAGAAGATGCGCCGGCCGGCGTGATCGCCGGGTTAGCTGCGGGCTGTGCCGTGATCGCCGCGAATGCGCCTGATGATACGCCACGCATTGACGAAGTGGCGCTGCGCCTGACTTCACTGGAATCGCTGGTGGTCACCAAACGATCGACGGGCAAGTTTGCGTTTCACCATCAAGGCTAGGTAAAAGGGCGGCGTGAAGCCGCCATTGTCAGAGCGGCGTGTCCTGCGAGATTTCGTCCAGAGACAGGCTAAAGCTGGGAATGAAGACCTCCACGAAATAGCTCATTTCGGGCGAACGACGCTGATTCAGGGTTTTTTCCAGCCGCGCTTTTGCTAACAAAAACTCATTATTGCCGGCCGACAGCTCTTCCAGGCATTTTACGTAGGCACAGATCGCATCGGCTTGTTTCACGACGGCTTTTTCTTCCTCACTGTGCAGATGCTCATCAATCAGCGGACGGTAAACATCCTGCAACTCGTCCGGCAGCATCTCAATCAACTTCTGCTGCGCGATTTTCTCAATCTTTTTGTATTCGTGGGCGATCTGCGCGTTGTAGTACTTCACCGGCGTGGGTAAGTCTCCGGTCAGCACTTCACTGGCGTCGTGATACAGCGCCATCATGGCGATGCGCTCGGCATTAAGGTTGCCGTTAAACTTCTTATTTTTAATGATGGCCAGCGCGTGGGCAACCATCGCGACCTGCAAACTGTGTTCAGAGACGTTCTCGGTGCGCACGTTGCGCATCAGCGGCCAGCGGTTGATGAGTTTGAGACGGGAAAGATGGGCGAAGAAATGGCTCTGAGTCATGGTAATTCCTGTTTGCGACAGGGGAGAGGCGTGCTCTCCCCGAAATCACATCAGTATAGGCGCATCCGGACTACTGGCGGTAGCCTTGCAGAAAACGGCCAAACTTATTGATCGCCATTTCCAGATCGTCGACGCGCGGCAGCGTCACGATGCGCAGATGATCGGGCCACGGCCAGTTAAACGCCGTTCCCTGAACCAGTAGCACTTTCTCCTGTAGCAGGAAATCCAGCACCATTTTCTGATCGTCGTGGATATTGAATTTTTTGGCATCAATACGCGGGAACATATAAAGTGCGCCCTGCGGCTTCACACAGCTCACGCCGGGAATATCGTTGATCAGTTCCCATGCGCGCTGACGCTGTTCATAGAGCCGCCCGCCAGGCACAATAAACTCACTAATGCTCTGATAGCCGCCCAACGCAGTCTGAATGGCATGCTGCGCGGGGACGTTGGCACACAGACGCATGGATGCCAGCATCTCCAGCCCTTCGATATAACCTTTAGCATGCTTTTTGGGGCCGTTTAGCACCATCCAGCCCTGGCGGAAACCCGCTACGCGATAGGTTTTAGACAGGCCGTTAAAGGTTACGGTCAGCAAGTCCGGCGCCAGTGCAGCAATAGAGTGATGCTGTGCGTCGTCGTACAGAATTTTATCGTAGATCTCGTCAGCGAAAATAATCAGGTTATGCTGGCGGGCAATCTCAACGACTTCCATCAACAGTGCTTTGCTGTAAACCGCACCGGTTGGATTATTGGGATTGATAATCACGATGCCGCGCGTGCGTGGCGTAATTTTACTGCGGATATCATCCAGATCCGGGAACCAGCCTGCGGACTCATCACACAGGTAGTGCACGGCTTTGCCGCTTGAGAGCGACACGGCCGCGGTCCACAGCGGGTAGTCAGGTGCCGGCACCAGCATTTCATCACCGCTGTTCAGCAGCGCCTGCATGGCCTGGACGATGAGTTCAGAAACACCGTTGCCGATATAGATGTCTTCCACCGTGACGTCGCGCATGTCACGCGCCTGGTAGTGCTGCATGATGGCTTTACGAGCAGAATACAATCCTTTGGAGTCACAGTATCCCTGTGCGCTGGGAAGGTTACGGATGACATCAACCAGAATCTCGTCCGGCGCTTCGAAGCCAAAGGGGGCCGGATTGCCGATGTTCAACTTAAGAACTTTATTACCTTCTTCTTCGAGGCGTTTAGCCTCTTTTAAAACCGGTCCACGAATGTCGTAACAGACATTGTCCAGTTTGCCGGATTTATCAATTTGAAAAGTCATTGTGGCCGCCTTAATGTGCAGAATCCTTGTGCCTGCCGCTGAAAACAAACCTGCACAATGTACTCTCCTCAGGCCGACAAAAGAAGGGCAGGGCGCGGTTTTGGCGTGTTCAGCATCTTTGTCTCCAGCCAGACGATGGAATGCGTATTGGTTATCAAGCAGGCCGGTTGTAACGTTTGTTTTTTTGAGTTTTATTAGTTTATTATGCTGCGATTAAAAATTGAGCGCTGGGTAATGTCTGCTTTTATTTTGCCGATAATGAACCTGAAGGCCGTAAAACAATCTGAGAATCTGTGATGCGTCATGAGTGAAATAGTTTAATTATGCTTTATTGATGCATAAAATTTGCACGCAAAAAGCGGCCTCAACTCAGAGTAACCTGAAAAAAAACGATGGTGCATAATGTTAACTATCTTATATCAAAGGTTTTTTATAAGATTTTCAGGGCCGGGAGAGACAACCGGGAGCATCATCAATGCATGTTTCATCGCTGAAAAGTCGTATTTCCTGTTTTCAGGCAGGTTACGTCCGCTCAGGACATTCTCGAAGGGATGTAAGATGCTATTTGATCAAAATATGCAATGCTTTTCACAAAAACATTTCCATTTTGCGGTCAAAAATGATTAAGTATAATTTACTATTTGATGAGATTAAACGCTGCGTACCGTTAGCGTATTACAGACCCGTTTACCCCTGCCTGAGGGCACTTTGGGGGTAGGAAAAGACAACTACACAGCTTCCCGCATTTTTGCATCCAGTGCCTTCGGTACAGAAGTTGTCTCTGTCTTCAGGACCCGGTTTCCCTGTTTTGCAGGGAAGTACCGTCTTCCTCCGTAAGTAAATTTTATGTCGGCCCTTTGCCGGGACGCCATGAAGCATCATTACCGCTTATCGCTTTGATAAGCTTGTAATAACACCAGGATAGTAGTTCTTAAAAATCTAATAAGTGAAGAAAAAACATGACTAATGCAAATCGTCCGATACTCAATCTCGATCTCGATCTGCTCCGGACTTTTGTTGCTGTAGCTGACCTGAACACCTTTGCAGCCGCTGCTGCTGCGGTGTGCAGAACGCAATCGGCAGTGAGTCAGCAGATGCAACGTCTGGAACAACTGGTCGGTAAAGAGTTGTTTGCCAGACATGGCCGCAACAAGTTGTTAACTGAACACGGCATTCAGCTTCTGGGCTATGCCAGGAAAATCCTGCGTTTTAACGATGAAGCCTGTACTTCACTGATGTACAGCAACATCCAGGGTGTACTGACGATTGGCGCTTCTGACGATACCTCAGATACCATTCTGCCGTTCCTGTTAAACCGCGTGACCTCTGTCTATCCAAAACTGGCGATTGATGTTCGCGTGAAACGCAATCCGTTCATGATGGAAATGCTGAATCAGGGCGAAGTTGACTTAGTCGTCACGACGTCAAGCCCGGGTAACTTTACCCATCAGGTTCTGCGTACCTCTCCGACCCTGTGGTATTGCGCGGCGGATTATGTGTTCCAGCGTGGAGAAGCTATTCCACTGGTACTGCTTGATGAACCCAGTCCGTATCGTGATATGGCGATTGATCATCTCAACGAAGCCGGTATCCCGTGGCGTATCTCTTACGTTGCATCAACCCTGGCGGCCGTTCGTGCGGCAGTCAAAGCAGGATTGGGTGTAACGGCGCGTCCGGTAGAAATGATGAGCCCGGAACTGCGCGTGATGGGCGCAGCAGAAGGCTTGCCGGTTTTACCGGATACACAGTATCTGCTGTGCCGTAATGCCGACAGCGACAACGAGCTGGCGCTGGCCATCTTTAATGCTATGCAGTCCACGCACGATCCGTACAACATGGTGGCCAACGCTGACGGCACGCTGTTGCTGGATGACGAAGAGTAACATTTTCACGCTGTCGCAAAAAAAACGTCATTCACCGGTAAGATAATGGCTGTAAACAGGCCTCTTGTTCTGTAAAAAGAACAGGAGGCTTTTTTTTGACCTTTTTCCTGCGAAATAAAAACCCGCACGGAGACGCTGAGTTTATCGCCTGCCCGCAAGCATTTCAGGGCGATGTAAATGGCGGGCGAGAGGCAAAATGTAAAATATTTGATTCGAATCAGTCTGATAACTGCTGAAATTTAACACAAAAAAGATAATTCTGTGTTCTGGATCAACAAAATAGCCATTCCCAAGGGAAGGAAAACCCCCGAAATCCTGTCAAAATATGAGGGTTAATTGCACGATCCATGCGCGCAAATACCCGCTACACTAAAATTACCCTTACAGACTGAAGCGATTTAGCTGGAAACACGCGCATCATATGTTAATAATATGATGCAGGTGTAAAATAAAGTTTGGATACTTTTGTCAAAGTTGACAAAAGGTTATAGAAAGGAGTAAAAAACCCCATAAAATTGCTGCTTATTGCAGAGTAACAGCAAAATTTGTAAGGTTTTTATCCTTCCCTTTGAATCGATGTGGTGAGTTTGCTGCCAGAACCCGAGCAGGATGCCCGCGCCACTTTTGATGAGTAAGCAATGAGTATGTCAACTACCACCGAAATCATCGCTCAGCATTGGGCATTCGTCGTATTTATCGTCATCGCTTTTGGCCTCTGTGCGTTCATGTTAACCGGAGGCTGGCTGCTTGGCGGCAGAGCGCGTGCCCGTTACAAAGACACACCTTTTGAGTCCGGCATTGAATCCGTCGGTGACACTCACCTCCGCTTATCAGCAAAATTCTACCTGGTAGCGATGTTCTTCGTTATCTTCGACGTAGAAGCTCTCTTTTTATACGCATGGGCGACCTCTATTCGTGAAAGCGGCTGGGTCGGCTTTGTGGAAGCCGCAATTTTCATTTTGGTGCTCCTGGCGGGCCTGGTTTATCTGGTGCGCATTGGCGCGTTGGACTGGACGCCTGCACGCCGGCGAATCGTGGTTAAAACGCCCACGGTAAGTCACACCAATCCTCATAAGCAGTAAAAGAGAGGCAATAAGATGGACTATACGCTCACCCGCATAGACCCAAACGGTGGTGAGAACGACCGTTACCCTCTGCAAAAGCAGGAAATCGTCAGCGATCCGCTGGAGCAGCACGTTCATCGCAGCGTCTACATGGGCAAGCTCGAACACGCCCTGCACGACATGGTGAACTGGGGACGTAAAAACTCCCTGTGGCCTTACAACTTTGGTCTTTCATGCTGCTACGTTGAGATGACCACCTCCTTCACCGCCGTGCACGACGTCGCGCGTTTCGGTGCAGAGGTTATGCGTGCATCGCCACGTCAGGCCGACTTCATGGTCATTGCCGGTACGCCGTTTACCAAAATGGCCCCGGTGATTCAGCGTTTGTACGATCAGATGCTGGAGCCGAAATGGGTGATTTCCATGGGTGCCTGTGCCAACTCAGGCGGCATGTACGATATCTATTCTGTCGTGCAGGGCGTTGATAAGTTTCTGCCGGTTGACGTGTATATCCCGGGTTGCCCGCCGCGCCCTGAAGCTTACATGCAGGCACTGCTGCTGCTGCAGGAATCCATTGGCAAAGAGCGCCGTCCCCTTTCGTGGGTGGTCGGAGACCAGGGCGTTTACCGTGCCAATATGCAGTCTGAGCGTGAACGTAAGCGTGGCGAACGTATTGCAGTAACCAACCTGCGTACACCAGACGAAGTTTAAGTTAACCGTATGGATGGAATCAGTGCCTGCAGCAGACAACACCACAAATTAATGCATGGCACCATCCTGACGCCTTCATTTGAGCGCCTGTTATCAGGCCGGAATGGTGAGTAACGTATGACAGATTTGACCACGCAAGATCTCGCTCAGCCGCTATGGCAAACCCGGGATCACCTGGATGACCCGGTGATCGGCGAGCTGCGTAATCGTTTTGGGCCGGATGCCTTTACCGTTCAGGCGACCCGCACCGGTATTCCGGTTGTTTGGGTAAAGCGTGAACAGCTGCTGGAAATCATTACATTCCTGCGAAAACTTCCTAAGCCGTACGTCATGCTGTATGACCTGCATGGCATGGACGAACGCTTACGTACCCACCGCGCCGGTTTACCTGCCGCGGATTTTTCCGTTTTCTACCACCTACTCTCGATTGAACGCAATCGCGACATCATGCTCAAGGTGGCTTTATCTGAAAACGATATGCATGTGCCGACCATCACCAATATTTTCGCCAATGCCAACTGGTATGAGCGCGAAACCTGGGAGATGTTTGGTATCACCTTTGATGGTCACCCGCATCTGACGCGCATTATGATGCCGCAGACCTGGGAAGGGCATCCGCTGCGCAAGGACTATCCTGCGCGTGCGACCGAATTCGATCCTTTCACGCTGACGAAGCAGAAAGAAGATCTGGAAATGGAAGCGCTGACGTTCAAGCCGGAAGACTGGGGCATGAAACGCAGCACCGCCAACGAAGATTTCATGTTCCTCAACCTCGGTCCAAACCACCCGTCAGCGCACGGTGCTTTCCGCATCATTTTGCAGCTGGATGGGGAAGAGATCGTCGATTGCGTCCCGGATATTGGTTATCACCACCGTGGCGCAGAGAAAATGGGCGAACGTCAGTCCTGGCACAGCTACATTCCTTACACCGACCGTATTGAGTACCTTGGTGGCTGCGTTAACGAAATGCCTTACGTACTGGCCGTTGAGAAACTGGCTGGTATCGTGGTGCCTGACCGCGTGAATGTTATTCGCGTCATGCTCTCTGAGCTGTTCCGCATCAACAGTCACCTGCTGTACATCTCGACCTTTATTCAGGACGTTGGCGCAATGACGCCGGTGTTCTTTGCCTTTACCGACCGTCAGAAAATTTATGATGTGGTTGAGGCGATTACCGGTTTCCGTATGCACCCGGCCTGGTTCCGTATTGGCGGTGTGGCACACGACCTGCCGAAAGGCTGGGAGCGCCTGCTGCGTGACTTCCTGGACTGGATGCCGAAGCGCCTGAAAGAGTATGACAAAGCGGCGCTGCGCAACACCGTTCTGATGGGCCGTTCGCAAGGTGTGGCAGCCTACAATATGGAAGAAGCGCTCGCCTGGGGCACCACAGGTGCAGCCCTGCGCGCCACCGGTCTCGATTTTGACGTGCGTAAATGGCGTCCCTATTCAGGCTATGAAAACTTCGACTTCGAAGTGCCCGTGGGTGCAGGTATCAGCGATGCCTACACGCGCGTACAGCTGAAAATGGAAGAGATGTGGCAGTCGCTGCGTATTCTGGAACAGTGCCTGAACAACATGCCGGAAGGGCCGTTTAAAGCCGATCATCCGCTGACAACCCCGCCGCCAAAAGAGCGCACGCTGCAGCACATTGAAACCCTGATCACTCACTTCCTGCAGGTGTCATGGGGCCCGGTTATGCCGGCCAATGAATCCTTCCAGATGATTGAGGCGACCAAAGGGATTAACAGTTACTACCTGACCAGTGATGGCAGCACGATGAGTTATCGCACACGTGTGCGTACGCCGAGCTTCCCGCACCTGCAGCAGATTCCTTCGGTAATCCGTGGCAGCCTGGTATCCGATTTAATCGTGTACCTCGGTAGTATCGACTTTGTTATGTCAGACGTGGACCGCTAATTATGCACGATCAACACATTGCTATTAAAACGATCGACCCTAACGAGGTCTTCGTGCTGAGTGCGGAAGAGCACCATGCGATTGAGCACGAAAAACACCATTACGAAGATGCACGCGCGGCGTCAATTGAAGCGCTGAAAATCGTACAGAAACAACGTGGCTGGGTTCCAGACGGCGCGATTCATGCGATTGCCGACGTTCTGGGCATTCCCGCCAGTGACGTAGAAGGTGTGGCAACGTTCTACAGCCAGATTTTCCGCCAGCCGGTTGGCCGCCACGTGATCCGCTACTGCGACAGCGTGGTCTGTCACATTACCGGTTTTCAGGGCATTCAGGCTGCGCTGGAAGAAAACCTCAATATCAAGCCCGGCCAGACCACGACCGACGGCCGCTTTACGTTGCTGCCGACTTGCTGTTTGGGTAACTGCGATAAAGGCCCAACCATGATGGTGGATGAAGATACGCACGTTCATCTGACGCCGGAAGGCATCGCCTCTTTGCTGGAGCAGTATCAATGACAATTAAACAGATCATTCGTACTGCCGAAACCCATCCACTGACGTGGCGCATGCGCGACGATCAGCAGCCGGTATGGCTGGATGAGTACCGCAGCAAAAACGGCTACGCCGGTGCGGAAAAAGCACTGAAGGGCATGGCACCCGACGAGATCGTGGCGCTGGTGAAAGATTCCGGCCTGAAGGGACGCGGTGGTGCAGGCTTCTCTACCGGTTTGAAGTGGAGCCTGATGCCGAAAGACGAATCCATGAACATCCGTTACCTGCTGTGTAACGCCGATGAAATGGAGCCGGGCACCTATAAAGACCGCCTGTTGATGGAGCAGATGCCGCATCAGTTGGTTGAAGGCATGCTGATCAGTGCGTTTGCCCTGAAAGCCTACCGTGGCTACATCTTCCTGCGTGGCGAATACATTGAAGCGGCGGTGCATCTGCGCCGTGCCATCGCTGAAGCGACCGAAGCCGGGTTACTGGGTAAAAATATCCTGGGCTCAGGGTTCGATTTCGAACTCATCGTCCACACCGGCGCAGGCCGCTATATTTGCGGTGAAGAAACCGCACTGATTAACTCACTGGAAGGACGCCGTGCTAACCCACGTTCTAAGCCGCCTTTCCCGGCGAGCGCGGGCGTTTGGGGTAAGCCGACCTGCGTGAACAACGTTGAAACGCTGTCAAACGTGCCGGCTATTTTGGCAAACGGCGTTGAGTGGTATCAGGGCCTGTCTAAGAGCGACGATGCGGGTACCAAGCTGATGGGCTTCTCGGGTCGGGTGAAAAACCCTGGCGTCTGGGAACTGCCGTTCGGTATCACGGCCCGTGAAATCCTGGAAGACTATGCCGGCGGCATGCGCGATGGTCTGCGCTTTAAAGCGTGGCAGCCGGGCGGGGCGGGAACGGACTTCCTGACGGAACAGCATCTGGATCTGCCGATGGAGTTCGCCAGCATCGGTAAAGCGGGCAGCCGTCTGGGTACGGCGCTGGCCATGGCCGTGGACCATGAAATCAATATGGTTTCACTGGTGCGCAATCTTGAAGAGTTCTTTGCCCGTGAATCCTGCGGCTGGTGTACGCCATGCCGCGATGGTTTGCCGTGGAGCGTGAAGATCCTGCGCGCGCTGGAGCAGAAAAAAGGCCAGCCGGGGGATATCGAAACCCTGGAGCAGCTTTGCCGCCAGCTCGGCCCGGGCAAGACGTTCTGCGCCCACGCACCCGGTGCAGTCGAACCGCTGCAAAGCGCCATTAAATATTTCCGTGAAGAGTTTGAAGCCGGTATCGCGCCGCAGGTGTTTGGTAATACCCGATCGATCGGTGGTATTCAGCCAAACCTGCTGAAAGCGCGCTGGTAATTCGCCGTTATCCACGGGAGCTGGCCCTGTGCCGCCGTTCCTGCTGCAGTGTGCAGGAACAAGAATTTGATTAACGCTCGTCTATGACGAGCCTTACGGAAGCATGTCACTATGGCTACAATCCATGTAGACGGTAAAGAATATGATGTGAACGGAGCGGACAACCTGCTACAGGCATGTCTGTCTCTGGGCCTTGATATTCCTTATTTTTGCTGGCATCCGGCGCTGGGAAGCGTGGGTGCCTGCCGCCAGTGTGCGGTAAAGCAATTCCAGAACGCTGAAGATACCCGCGGCCGCCTTGTCATGTCCTGTATGACGCCGGCGTCTGACGGCACCTTCATCTCTATTGATGATGGCGAAGCGAAAGAGTTCCGTGAAAGCGTGGTTGAGTGGTTAATGACCAACCACCCGCACGACTGTCCGGTATGCGAAGAGGGCGGTAACTGTCATCTGCAAGATATGACGGTAATGACCGGCCACAGCTTCCGCCGCTATCGCTTCACCAAACGCACCCACCGTAATCAGGACCTTGGCCCGTTCATTTCGCATGAGATGAACCGCTGTATCGCCTGCTACCGCTGTGTGCGGTATTACAAAGATTATGCTGACGGTACCGATCTGGGCGTTTATGGCGCGCATGACAACGTTTACTTCGGCCGCCCGGAAGACGGCACGCTGGAAAGCGAGTTTTCCGGCAACCTGGTTGAAATCTGCCCAACCGGCGTATTTACCGATAAAACCCACTCTGAACGCTATAACCGTAAATGGGATATGCAGTTCGCGCCCAGCATCTGTCAGCAGTGCAGCGTGGGCTGTAACACCAGTCCGGGTGAGCGCTATGGCGAGCTGCGCCGCATCGAAAACCGTTACAATGGCAGCGTTAACCACTACTTCCTGTGTGACCGTGGTCGCTTTGGTTACGGTTACGTCAACCTGAAGGACCGCCCTCACCATCCGGTACAGCTGCGCGGCAGCGATCGCGTGACGCTGAATGCGGAGCAGGCGGTGAACGTCGGGGCAGACGTGCTGCGCCAGGCGAAACGCGTGATTGGTATCGGCTCGCCACGTGCCAGCGTCGAGAGCAACTTTGCGCTGCGTGAACTGGTCGGGGCCGAAAACTTCTCTACCGGCATGCCTGCCGGTGAGCAGGAACGCCTTGAACTGTTGTTAAAAGTGCTGCGTGACGGCGGAATTTATACGCCATCGCTGCGTGAAATTGAAAGCTACGATGCAGTGCTGGTGCTGGGGGAAGATTTGACCCAGGTTGGCGCGCGCGTGGCCCTGTCTGTGCGCCAGGCGGTGAAAGGTAAGGCCCGTGAAATGGCCGCTGCGCAGAAAGTCGCAGACTGGCAAATCGCGGCCATCATGAATATCGGTCAGCACGCTAAGCATCCGCTCTTTGTCACCAACGTCGATGAAACGCGTCTCGATGATATTGCCGCGTGGAGCTATCGTGCCCCAGTGGAAGATCAGGCGCGTCTTGGATTTGCCATCGCCAATGCGCTGGACGAAACCGCCCCGGCCGTAAGCGATTTCGACGCTGCGCTGAACGGCAAGCTGGATGTCGTCGTGCAGGCGCTGGCCGGCGCTAAAAAACCGCTGATCGTTTCCGGTGTTCACTCAGGCAGCACTGCCATGATTGAAGCGGCCGCGAACGTGGCGAAAGCGCTGAAAGCGCGCGGCGCAGACGTCGGTATCACCTTACTGGCAGGCCATGCGAACAGCATGGGGCTGGGCCTGATGGGCGGAAACACCCTGGACCAGGCGCTAGAACAACTGCAAAGCGGCGAAGCCGATGCGGTCGTGGTACTGGAAAACGATCTCTATCGCCATGCGCCAAAAGCGCAGGTGGATGCGGCGCTGAATCAGGCCGCTAACGTGATCGTCGTTGATCATCAACGCACCGCCACGCTGGAGAAAGCCGGACTGGTTTTGTCCGCGGCCAGCTTCGCGGAAAGCGATGGCACCTCAATCAACCACGAAGGGCGCGCACAGCGTTTCTTCCAGGTGTACGATCCTGCCTATTATGACAACAGCATCGTGATGCTGGAAAGCTGGCGCTGGTTGCATTCGCTGCACAGCGCGCTGGAAAGCCGCCACGTTGACTGGACGCAGCTGGATCACGTCATTGATGCCGTGGTTGCCAGTCTGCCACAGCTGAAGGGCATTAAAGAGGCGGCACCGGATGCCAGCTTCCGTATCCGTGGTCAGAAACTGGCGCGTTCACCGCATCGTGCCAGTGGCCGTACCGCCGCGCGCGCCAACATCAGCGTGCACGAGCCGCGTCAGCCGCAGGATCAGGACACGATGTTTGCCTTCTCAATGGAAGGGAACAACCAGCCGAACGCACCGCGTTCGCAGATCCCCTTTGCCTGGGCGCCAGGCTGGAACTCACCTCAGGCATGGAACAAATTCCAGGATGAAGTGGGCGGTAAACTGCGTCACGGCGATCCCGGCGTGCGTCTGTTCGAAGCCAGCGACGCACAGTTAGCCTGGTTCAGCAGCGTACCTGGCGCGTATACCACTAACGGTCAGTTCCGCGTCGCGCCTTACTATCAGCTATTCGGTAGTGAAGAGATGACGCAGCGCGCGCCGGTTATCCAACAGCGTATGTCGGCACCCACTCTGGTCCTGAACCCGGAGGATGCGGCTAAGCTGGGCGTGAACAGTGGCGCGTCTGTGGAATTAACCTGTGCCGGTGAAACCCTGCGCTTGCCTGTGCGTTTCTCCGCGTCGCTGCAGGCAGGGCAGGTGGGGCTTCCACTCGGTCTGCCGGGCGTACCGCCATTCCTGGCGAATGCAAAAATTGATTCTCTGCAGGAGGCGGCGCAATGAGCTGGTTAACTCCGGGTGTTATCGACATTCTGATCGCCGTGGGTAAAGCGCTGGTGATTCTGCTGGTCGTGGTGGGCTGCGGTGCGTTCATGAGCTTTGCCGAGCGTCGTCTGCTCGGCCTGTTCCAGAACCGCTATGGACCGAACCGCGTGGGCTGGGGCGGATCCTTGCAGCTGGTTGCTGACATGATCAAGATGTTCTTTAAAGAGGACTGGGTTCCCCCGTTCACCGACCGCTTTATCTTTACCCTGGCGCCGGTCATCGCCTTTGTGTCACTGCTGCTGGCATTTGCCATCGTGCCGGTTTCGCCGACCTGGGTCGTCACCGACCTGAACATCGGGCTGCTGTTCTTCCTGATGATGGCGGGCCTGGCGGTCTATGCCGTACTGTTTGCCGGCTGGGCGAGTAATAATAAATACTCGCTGTTAGGTGCCATGCGCGCCTCTGCGCAGACGCTGAGTTACGAAGTGTTTTTGGGACTGTCGCTGATGGGCGTAGTGGCCCAGGCGGGATCGTTCAACATGACCGATATCGTCAACAGCCAGACGCACCTGTGGAACATCATCCCGCAGTTCTTTGGTTTTCTGACCTTCTGTATTGCGGGCGTCGCGGTCTGTCACCGTCATCCTTTTGACCAGCCAGAAGCTGAGCAAGAGCTGGCCGACGGTTACCACATTGAATATGCCGGGATGAAATTCGGCCTGTTCTTTGTGGGCGAATACGTCGCGATTACCACCGTCTCAGCACTGATTGTGACGCTGTTCTTCGGGGGCTGGCACGGGCCTTTCCTGCCGCCTTTCATCTGGTTCGCCTTGAAAACGGCGTTCTTTATGATGATGTTCATCCTGATTCGTGCTGCGCTTCCGCGTCCACGCTATGACCAGGTGCTGTCGTTCGGCTGGAAAGTGTGTCTGCCGTTGACGCTGTTGAACCTGCTGGCGACCGCCGCAGTGATTCTGTACACAGCGCAGTAAGGGGTAAACAAATGACATTAAAAGATATTGTCGTAGGCTTCGGCACGACAGTTCGCAGTATCTGGATGATAGGCATGCACGCCTTCGCGAAACGCGAAACCCAGATGTATCCGGAAGAGCCAGTCTACCTGCCACCGCGCTATCGTGGTCGTATCGTTTTGACGCGCGATCCCGATGGGGCAGAGCGTTGCGTTGCCTGTAATCTGTGTGCAGTAGCCTGTCCGGTAGGCTGTATTTCACTGCAAAAGGCCGAAACCAAAGACGGTCGCTGGTATCCAGAGTTCTTCCGTATTAACTTCTCACGCTGCATTTTCTGCGGCCTGTGCGAAGAGGCCTGCCCAACCACCGCTATCCAGCTGACGCCGGATTTCGAGCTGGGCGAGTTCAAGCGTCAGGATCTGGTGTATGAAAAAGACGATCTGTTGATCTCGGGGCCGGGTAAATATCCGGAGTACAACTTCTACCGCATGGCAGGTATGGCGATTGACGGTAAAGATAAAGGTGACGCTGAAAATGAAGCGAAACCCATCGACGTCAAAGGCTTATTACCTTAAGGAGCAAGGCATGGAATTTGCGTTTTATCTTTGCGGACTGGTGGCGGTGGTGACGACGTTACGCGTCATTACCCACACTAATCCGGTACATGCGTTGCTGTACCTGATCGTTTCGCTGTTATCGGTAGCGGGTGTCTTTTTCTCCCTGGGTGCCTACTTTGCCGGTGCGCTGGAAATCATCGTGTATGCCGGTGCCATCATGGTGCTGTTCGTGTTCGTCGTGATGATGCTCAACCTGGGCAAGGCCACGGAGAAACAGGAACGCGAATGGCTCAGCCCGTCCCTGTGGATCGGTCCCGGTCTGGTGTCCTTTCTGCTACTGGCGGTCATGATTTACGCCATCATGACGGCACAGGATCAGGGCATTGACGGTAAAATCATCGACGCGAAAGCGGTCGGTATTAGCCTGTTTGGCCCGTATGTCCTGGCGGTTGAACTGGCATCAATGCTGCTGTTGGCCGGTCTGGTTGTTGCCTTCCATCTGGGACGTGAAGAGCGCCAGGGTGAAGTCCTGAGCAACCGTTCAAACGATGCCGCGCAGGCGAATAAGGAGCAAGCATGATCCCGTTACAACATGGATTGATTTTGGCCGCGGTGCTGTTCGTTCTTGGCCTGACCTCGCTGGTACTGCGCCGCAACCTGCTGTTTATGCTGATCAGCCTTGAAATTATGATCAACGCCGCGGCGCTGGCGCTGGTCGTCGCGGGCAGCTACTGGGGACAGGCCGATGGTCAGGTGATGTATATTCTGGCAATCAGCCTCGCCGCAGCGGAAGCCAGTATCGGTCTGGCCCTGCTGCTTCAGCTCTATCGTCGTCGTCAGACGCTGAACATTGATATTGTGAGCGAGATGCGCGGATGAACCTTCTCTATTTAACTGTCTTGTTTCCGCTGATCGGCTTTTTGCTGTTAGCGTTTTCCCGTGGTCGCTGGTCAGAGAATCTGTCGGCGACGGTCGGAATGGGATCGGTGGGGTTAGCCGCACTGACCACCCTGTATGTTGGCGTTGACTTCTTTGCTAACGGGCAGCAGGTATTCACCCAGGCGCTGTGGACCTGGATTCACGTGGGCAATTTTAACATTCAGGTCAATCTGACTCTGGATGGCCTCTCGCTTACCATGCTGTCGGTGGTTACCGGCGTCGGTTTCCTGATCCATATGTTCGCCTCCTGGTATATGCGCGGAGAAGAGGGCTATTCACGCTTCTTCGCCTATACCAACCTGTTTATCGCCAGCATGGTGGTTCTGGTGCTGGCGGATAACCTGATGCTGATGTATCTGGGCTGGGAAGGGGTTGGGCTGTGTTCTTACCTCCTGATCGGCTTCTACTACAGCAATCCGGAAAACGGCAAAGCGGCGATGAAAGCCTTTATCATCACCCGCGTCGGCGATGTGTTTCTGGCCTTTGCGCTGTTCATCCTTTACAACGAACTGGGTACGCTCAACTTCCGCGAGATGGTTGAGCTGGCACCGGCACACTTTGCGGCGGACAATCACATGCTGCAGTGGGCTACCCTGATGCTGTTAGGCGGTGCGGTCGGTAAATCGGCCCAGTTGCCCTTACAGACCTGGCTGGCCGATGCAATGGCAGGCCCGACACCGGTATCGGCACTGATTCACGCCGCGACCATGGTAACGGCAGGGGTTTACCTGATTGCCCGCACGCATGGCCTGTTCCTGCTGACGCCTGAGGTGCTGCATCTGGTCGGCATTATCGGTGCCATTACCCTGGTGCTGGCAGGCTTTGCTGCCCTGGTTCAGACGGACATCAAACGCGTCCTCGCTTACTCCACCATGAGCCAGATTGGCTACATGTTCCTGGCGCTGGGCGTACAGGCGTGGGATGCCGCGATTTTCCACCTGATGACCCACGCCTTCTTTAAAGCCCTGCTGTTCCTGTCTTCAGGTTCGGTTATTCTGGCCTGCCACCACGAGCAGAACATCTTTAAGATGGGCGGACTGCGTAAGAGCATCCCGCTGGTTTACACCTGCTTCCTAGTGGGCGGCGCCGCGCTGGCGGCACTGCCACTGATTACCGCCGGTTTCTACAGTAAAGATGAAATCCTGTTTGGTGCGCTGGCGAACGGTCATCTTAACCTGATGGTAGCGGGCCTGGTGGGTGCATTCCTGACCTCAATTTATACCTTCCGCATGATCTTCATCGTGTTCCACGGTGAAGAGAAGATTCATGCTCATGCGGGTAAAGGCATTACCCATCATCTGCCGCTGCTGGTGCTGCTGGTGCTCTCCACCTTCGTTGGCGCACTGATTACCCCACCACTGGCGGGCGTTTTGCCGGCGAATGAGTTTGGTGAAAACGGTAAAGTGACGCTGGAGATTGCATCGGGTCTGGTCGCGGTTTCCGGCATCGTGATTGCAGCCGCACTTTGGCTGGGCAAACGTCAGCTGGTGACCCGTATTGCCAACAGCGCACCGGGCCGCTTCTTCGGCACCTGGTGGTTCGCCGCCTGGGGCTTCGAC
Source organism: Pantoea sp. Ae19-2 (assembly GCF_059801205.1). Classification (NCBI taxonomy): domain Bacteria; kingdom Pseudomonadati; phylum Pseudomonadota; class Gammaproteobacteria; order Enterobacterales; family Erwiniaceae; genus Pantoea; species Pantoea sp. Ae19-2. Next base: position 833,882 of record NZ_JBCHWE010000001.1, read on the forward strand.
TGGCTCTACGACAAGGTGTTTGTCAAACCGTACCTGGGCATTGCGTGGCTGTTAAAACGCGATCCGCTCAACGGCCTGATGAACCTCCCTGCGTTGCTTTCACGTATCGCCAATAAAGGTCTGGTGGTCAGTGAAAACGGTTATCTGCGCTGGTACGTGGCGTCGATGAGCGTGGGTGCCGTCGTGGTTCTGGCCCTGTTGCTGGTAATTTAAAGATTGATGAGCGGGGTGAGTTCGCTTACCCCAGTTAAGAATGTCCAAATAACCGAGTAATGAGCGCAATCGTCGCAGCCAGTTTCATTACCGCCAGCGCACAGCAACCGGAGCGTACTGAAGTACGTGAGGATTGCGAGCACTGCCGGGAATGAAAATGGTAAGTAAGATAGCTCATAAAAGGCCATAAAAGGGAAGTATGCCGTGTTATTACCTTGGCTAATTTTCATACCCTTCTTCGGTGGTTTTATCTGCTGGCTCGCCGAGCGCTTCGGCGCGAAAGTGCCACGCTGGATTGCACTGATCACCATGGGGCTGACGTTGGCGCTTTCACTGCAGCTGTGGTTGCAGGGAGGCTATTCACTGACGCAGGCAGCGGGTATTCCGCAGTGGCAATCGAGCTTCTCAGTACCCTGGATCCCCCGTTTCGGCATTAATTTCCATTTAGCGCTTGATGGCCTTTCGCTATTAATGGTGGTGCTGACCGGGCTGCTCGGTTTGATGGCCGTGCTGTGTTCGTGGAACGAGATCGAGAAGTATCAGGGATTCTTCCATCTTAACCTGATGTGGATTCTGGGCGGCGTTATCGGTGTGTTCCTTGCCATCGACATGTTCCTGTTCTTCTTCTTCTGGGAAATGATGCTGGTGCCGATGTACTTCCTCATCGCACTGTGGGGACATAAAGCCTCGGACGGGAAAACCCGTATCACCGCGGCCACCAAATTCTTTATCTATACCCAGGCATCAGGTCTGGTGATGTTAATTGCGATTCTGGCGCTGGTGTTTGTCCACTACAACGCGACCGGCGTCTGGACGTTCAACTACGAGCAGTTGTTGAAAACGCCCATGTCGCACACCGTCGAATATCTGCTGATGCTGGGCTTCTTTATCGCGTTTGCGGTGAAAATGCCGGTGGTGCCGCTTCACGGCTGGTTACCCGATGCGCACAGTCAGGCGCCGACGGCCGGTTCAGTGGACCTGGCGGGTATTTTGCTGAAAACTGCGGCCTATGGTTTGCTGCGTTTCAGCCTGCCGCTGTTCCCCAATGCATCCGCTGAGTTTGCCCCTATCGCGATGTGGCTAGGTATCATCGGTATCTTCTACGGCGCCTGGATGGCGTTCTCGCAGACGGATATTAAACGCCTGATTGCCTACACCTCGATTTCCCACATGGGCTTTGTGCTGATTGCGATTTACACCGGCAGCCAGCTGGCCATTCAGGGCGCGGTGATACAGATGATTGCGCACGGCCTGTCTGCGGCGGCCCTGTTTATCCTGTGTGGTCAGCTGTATGAGCGCCTGCACACGCGTGATATGCGTCAGATGGGCGGTCTGTGGTCGCGCATCAAATGGATTCCGGGTTTATCACTGTTCTTTGCTGTCGCCAACCTGGGGATGCCGGGCACCGGTAACTTCGTGGGTGAGTTTATGATCCTCACCGGCAGCTTCCAGGTCGTTCCTATCATTATTGTGATTGCGACCTTTGGTCTGGTTTTCGCTTCGGTTTATTCGCTGGTCATGATGCAGCGTGCCTACTACGGCGAAGCGAAATCTAAAGATCCACTGCCGGGAATGTCGGCACGTGAATTCCTGACCATTGGCGTGCTCGTGGTTCTGCTGGTGCTGTTGGGTATTTATCCCCAGCCGATTCTGGATACCTCACATGCTGCAATGAGCAATATTCAGCAGTGGTTTACCGCTTCAATTTCAACTACAAGGCCGTAATTCGCCATGACAATAACTCCTCAACAATTGATCGCGTTGCTGCCGCTGTTAATCGTCGGATTGACGGTGGTGGTTGTGATGCTGTCCATTGCCTGGCGACGCAACCACTTTGTTAACGCCACGCTAACAGTGGTTGGCCTGAACCTGGCTCTGCTGTCGCTATATTTTGTGGGCCAGGTCGGGGCGATGGACGTCACGCCGCTGCTGCGCGTTGATGCTTACTCGATGTTCTATACCGCACTGGTGATGCTGGCCAGCCTGGCAACCTGTACGTTTGCCTATCCATGGCTGGCGACTTTCCCGGATAACAAGGACGAGTTTTATCTGTTGGTCCTGATTGCCGCACTGGGCGGTATCGTGCTGTCAGCGTCTAACCACCTGGCATCGCTGTTTATCGGAATTGAACTGCTGTCACTGCCGCTGTTTGGTTTGATTGGTTACGCATTCCGCCAGAAACGTTCGCTGGAAGCGGCCCTGAAATACACTATCCTGTCGGCGGCGGCATCGTCCTTCCTGCTGTTTGGTATTGCGCTGATTTACGCTGACTCTGGCAACCTGGGCTTCGTCAGCCTGGGCAAAAGCCTGACTGACAGCATGATTCAGGCGCCACTGTTGCTGGTGGGCCTGGGAATGCTGATTATTGGTCTGGGCTTTAAGCTGTCGCTGGTGCCGTTCCACCTGTGGACGCCAGACGTGTATCAGGGGGCACCGGCTCCGGTATCAACGTTCCTGGCCACGGCCAGTAAAATCGCCATCTTCGGTGTCGTCATGCGCTTGTTCATGTATGCGCCGGTGACCGACAGCGAAGCGGTGCGAACGGTATTGGGTATCATCGCCTTCGTTTCCATCCTGTTCGGTAACCTGATGGCGATCTCGCAGAGCAACATTAAGCGCCTGTTGGGTTACTCCTCCATCGCGCATCTGGGTTATTTGCTGGTGGCGCTGATTGCGGTGAAAGATCATCAGCTGTCGCTGGAAACCTCTGGGGTTTACCTGGCCGGTTACCTGTTCAGCAGCCTGGGTGCCTTTGGTGTCGTGAGCCTGATGTCGAGCCCTTATCGCGGTCCGGATGCGGATTCACTTTACTCGTATCGCGGTCTGTTCTGGCGTCGTCCGGTTCTGTCTGCGGTGATGACGGTGATGATGCTGTCGCTGGCCGGTATTCCAATGACGCTGGGCTTTATCGGTAAGTTCTACGTGATTGCCTCTGGCGTGAGTGCGCACCTGTGGTGGTTGACCGGTGCGGTGGTGGTGGGAAGTGCTATTGGCCTGTACTACTATCTGCGCGTGACCGTGAGCCTGTACCTGAGCCCACCAGAACTGCTCAACCGCGATACGCCTGATAACTGGGCCTTCACCGCGGGCGGCGTGGTGGTACTGATTTCAGCGATTCTGGTACTGCTGTTAGGTGTTTATCCGCAGCCGTTAATCAGACTGGTACAGATGGCTCAGCCCCTGATGTAATCGTCGATTGTCATACTGAATCAGGCCCTCGGGCCTGATTTTTTTTGTCTGAAATCTGCCTACTGCACCATGCAGCGACTTAACCGCACGACCGGTGACGACGCAAGGGTTGCTGCTGCCCTAAAAAAATACGTTATCTTCATTCTGTCTCCCTATTTTTCTGCTGCAATGTCCTCTGGCTTGTTACAGGAGCATGGCCTATGGAGCGCCGTCATTTTTTATTAGGCTTCACCGCTGCGCTGATAGTCGCAAAGAGCACGCTGTCGCGGGCATCCCAGCCGGAAATCTCACACACGGTGATTCCGCTCTGGCCTGGCACGCCACCCGGCGGCGGCGGCCCTGTCGGTGCCGTTAAGACCTCATCTTCGGGCGCACAGCGCAATATCGCGGTGCCGACGCTGACAGTGATCAAACCGAACATGCCCAACGGCCATGTTGTTCTGATAGCCGGCGGCGGGGGGTACAAACGGATAGAAATGGCGAAAGAAGCCTGGCCTGCGGCACGCTGGTTAACGGCACGCGGCTATACGGCGGCGATTCTGCGCTATCGGCTTCCCGGCGAGGGCTGGGCAGCGGGCAACATAGTCGCGCTGCAGGATGCCCAGCGCGCGCTGCGGCTGTTACGGCCGCAGGCAAAGCGGCTCTCGGTGCTGGGTTTTTCCGCGGGTGGGCACTTACTCGGAATGGCTGTGACGCGCCAAGACTTTCAAAGCTATGCAGCCCTTGATGCGTTGGACAGTGCGCCAGCTTATGCTGACGGGGCGGCGCTGATCTATCCGGTGATCACCCTGGAAGCGCCCTATACGCACACCGCAACGCACCGTATGTTGGTGGGAACGCATGCGACGGCGGCAGAGGACGCAGCCTGGTCGGTTCAGAATTACGTGTCATCGACATCGCCTCCCTTTTTTCTGGTTCAGGCCGAAGACGATCCGGTTTCCGATCCCCATAACACCCTGATGATGGCCAGCGCCTGCCAACAGCATCAGGTTGACGTCGAGCTGGTGCGCTATCTCACGGGCGGACATGGCTTTGGTATGGGAAAACCCGGCACGCCGACCATGGCCTGGCCTCAACATTATCTTCACTGGCTGCAGAAAGGCCGGCGCGGTAAAGTGATGTGATGCCTCCCGGGCAGGCGGCCCATTTTAGTAAGGATAAGACATGCATATCAGTTGGCTGGATCTTCAGCATCAAGCCTTAAGCGTTCCGCAGCTCTACGCGGCGCTGGCTTTACGCTGTGAGGTATTCGTCGTGGAGCAGCAGTGCGCCTATCTGGACGTCGATGGCCTGGATTTGCAGGGCGAGAATCGTCACATTCTCGGCATGGCGCAGGGGGATCTGCTGGCCTACGCGCGCATATTGTCACCCGATCGCGCGGGGGCAGAGGTGAAAATCGGACGCGTGATCATATCCAGTAAGGCACGTGGCCTGAACTTAGGCAACCAGCTGATGACACAGGCAATCGCCAGTTGTGAGCAGCACTGGCCGGGGCATTCACAGTTTCTCTCTGCTCAGGCGCATCTTGAGGCGTTCTACCAGCGACATGGCTTTATCACGGTCAGCGACAGCTATCTTGAGGACGGTATTCCCCATATCGATATGCGCAGAGTAGGGCAGTAAAGCGCCGCTCACGGCTCAGGTGCCCTGTCGGGCAAAAAAAATGCATCCCGGCGGTTGGCCTGAGATGCATTTCACGTGAGAGGGAAGCGTTAGCTTACGGTCATCTGGCGATCGTCAACGTATTTACGCTGGTCCGGCGGCGGTGGCACATATTGATAGAGCCAGGTCTCACTCAGGGTTTCGTCTTTGGTGCGCAGGAACAGGCGCATCTCAACGGGCTGTACGCTGTCGCTGTTGGGATACCAGTCGAACAGGATGCGGTAACCTTTTATCGGTTCGACATACAGGATCTCTACCTGTTTAAAGGTGCCTGAGGAAACCGTAATCACAGGTTCAATGCCTTTCGGTGCGGCTGCCTGCAAGTCGCCGCCGATAAAGTCCACAGCGAAACGGCGGCACCAGACATCCGGGAAGTGCTCGCCCGGCGCCCAGCCTTCGGGGAAACCACCAATGCCGGTGCGGGTCGCATCTACGCGGGCCAGATCGCTCTGAACGGGCGGCAGGGCGCTCCAGTAAAGCTTGTAGGCAAAATTGTATTCGCTACCGGCTTTGATCGGCTCTGCGGGCTGCCAGAAGCAGACGATGTTATCAAGCGTTTCGCCGGTGGTTGGAATTTCCATCAGGTTAATGGCGCCTTTGCCCCATTTGCCTACCGGTTCCACCCACAGGCTTGGGCGTTTGTTATACCAGCCAATCACGTCCTGATAGTTCTCAAAGTCATGGTCAAGCTGGAGCAGGCCAAAGCCGCGCGGGTTTTCGTCTTCGTAGGCGTTGAACTGCAGGCGCTGAGGATTATTTAACGGCCGGGCAATCCATTCACCTTTGCCGCTCCACATCGCCAGGCGATCGGAGTCATGAATCTGCGGATGATAGGTGTTACACATCCGGCGTTCGTTGGTGCCGCAGCTGAACATGCTGGTCATCGGCGAGATGCCTAACTGACGAATATCCTTGCGGGCAAAGAGATGATTCTCAATCTCCATGACCACGCGTTCTGCTTCGCAGTGAATGACAAACTTATAGGCCCCGGTGATGCTGGCGCCGTCCAGTAAGGCATAGCAGGTAAAAGTGGTGTCTTCCGCTTTCGGCGTTTCAAACCAGAAGGCCGTAAAGTCTGGAAACTCTTCCTGACCGTTGCTGAAGGTGTTGATGGCCACGCCACGCGCGGACAGGCCGTACTGATAAGTGTCATCGACCGCGCGGAAATAGCTGGCACCCAGAAACGAGACAATGTCGCGGCGGGCCAGCTCAGGTTTTTTGAAGGCGCGGAAACCGGCAAAGCCAAGATCCGTTTTACCCTGCAGTTGTTTGGTATCGACTTTGGCATCGTTGTAGTTAAACAACTCAGGACGAAAATGAATTTCGCGTGCTTCACGACTGGCGCTGTCCACAGAGAACATGCGGATGCGGCGTTTAAATCCCATGCCTACGTGGAAGAACTGCACATCCAGTTCGCGATTGGGAATATTGTTCCACAGAGAGTGGTTGGCATCATACTGAATATCGTTGTATGCCTGTGGTGTCAGGGTTGCCAACGTGGGGGGAAGGGGGCCGGGTGCGCCGCCCCAGGGTTTTTTAGCCAGCGCGGCCGCATTATTCTTCAACTCATCGAAATCGAAGCGTACTGCGGTTCCGTCAGCAATGCCATCATCTGCCCAGGCGGATTGCGCGAACAGCGTTGATAAGCCTGTCATACCGCTTACGGCGGAAAAGGCCATTGACGCTTTCATAAACATTCTGCGATTCATGCCAGAGATCATTCCTTAGCTGTTCGAGTTTGCTGTGACTGTCGTGTCAGCGCATTGATATGCACATGGCCTGATTATTACAGGCAACAGCTGGGTACGACAGTCGGCGTAGATAAAAATTCATTTCGTTGAAAATTTATCAGATAAATCAAATAAGCGAAGCGAAATCGCTGCCAGCAGGCCATCTCTTACACTTCTTTGCGTAGCGCCCAGCGTGACACAGATTCACTGCCGTTTTGTTTACTCACGCTGATTTTCAGGCAATTCCTGGCGGAGTTCCACGCAAAGCCCTGTTTTGGGACTATAGTTAACCAGGTGCTTTGCAATTCACATGGAGGAAATGATGGTAAAACAGACTGAATCTTTTGAAACAGGCTATGACGACGATATCGCACTGCTGACCGAAACGCTGGAAGAAGTGCTGAAGTCATCAGGGGATCCGGCTGACCAGAAATACATCGAACTGAAAACCAAAGCTGAACGAGCGCTGGAAGATGTAAAGTCACGTGTTAGTCAGGCGTCCGATAGCTACTACTATCGTGCTAAACAGGTTGCTTACCGTGCCGACGATTACGTTCATGAGAAACCGTGGAAGGGCATCGGTATTGGTGCAACGGCAGGGCTGGTTTTAGGCCTGCTGCTGGCTCGCCGTTAAGCTAAACGCGTAGTGCAATACGTACAACGGGCAGGCTCACTCCTGTCCGTTTGCGCTTTCTCAATATCCCTTGCCTGCTTTTTATCTTCTTATCTCCTCCTTATCCTCTCGCCAGACGCGGCCTTATTCGACGCTAAATCTCCCTTACAGATTGTGTTTTACGCAGGGGCTTTCTAAAGTGAACCTAATGGCACAAGGAGAAAGAACGTGATTAGAGTCGAAATGCTGTCCACGGGCGATGAAGTGTTACACGGTCAAATCGTCGATACCAACGCGGCCTGGCTGGCTGATGTGTTATTTCAGCACGGAATGCCGATGACCAGCCGTACAACAGTAGGTGATTCCCTGTCGTCCCTGGTTGAGACCTTACAGGCACGTAGTCTTGAAGCGGATGTGCTCATCGTTAACGGCGGCCTGGGGCCCACATCTGATGACCTTAGCGCCCAGGCGGCTGCGATGGCGAGTGGCGTTGAACTGGTGATGCAGGAAGCCTGGCTTGAAACTATGGAAGTCTGGTTCGCCAGTCGTGGACGTGTGATGGCCGACAGCAATCGCAAACAGGCCGAAATTCCTGCCAATGCCGAAATGCTCGATAATCCGGTCGGCACCGCCTGTGGATTTGCCCTGCAGCTCAACCGTTGCTGGCTGTTTTTTACCCCCGGCGTACCCTCTGAATTTAAAGTGATGGTTGAACAACAAATCATCCCCCGCCTGAAAAATAAATTTGACCTGCCAGAGCCGCCGCTGTGCCTGCGGCTGACGACCTTTGGTCGGGGTGAAAGCGATATTGCTAATGAACTTGAGCCGCTGGCGCTGCCGGAAAACGTGTTGATGGGCTACCGTTCATCAATGCCCATTATCGAAATTAAGCTCACCGGGCCTGCCTCACAGCGCGTGGCGATGGAGCAGGTCTGGCAGCAGGTGCGTTTACTACTAGCGGAATGCACGATTTTTGAAGGGTTGGAGGGGCTGCCTGCGCTGTTGGCGCGAGAACTGAATCAACGTAACCTGCGTCTCGCAATCAGCGAGCAGTACACGGCGGGGTTACTCAACTGGCAGTTGGCTTCGGCTGAGGTTCCCCTGAGCGCCACCGAAATTCTGCCGCAGCAGGACGAAAGCCTTGAGGTACAGGTGATGCGCACGCAGGCGCTGGCGGCGAGGCTGCAGACGCCGTTGGCCCTGTCGGTCGGCAACCTGAGCGAAGGCGAGATTTCCGTTGCGCTACACACGCCGGAGGCGACCTGGGGACAACGCGTGAAGTTTAACCACGGTCGTCATAATCTGGAAACCCGGCAAAAAGTGGTGGCGATGATGGCGATGAACATGTTGCGCCGTTGGCTACACGGCAGTGAGGTAAGCACAGGGCACGGCTGGATCGATGTGATCGAAACGGTGAAGCACTAAGCCTGAGCGTACGTAAGGGGCTGGCGTCGCCCAGCCTGTCTTATGAAAGCGTCGACAAATCGTTAAGCGGCGCGCGCTGACGGTTTTATGCTGCGGACGTGGCGTTGTTGATCTCACCTGGCTGGCTGGCTTCGATTTTGAAATCAAGGTGATTGCCCGTATTCCCTGAGCCAGCGCCAGAAAAAAAACCGCCATTCGGTTGGAATGACGGTTTTTTAACTGCCTGAGATGCGAGCCTAGAGTTCAAGCTCGATCTCGCCCTTCGCCTTACAGCAGCAGGGCAGGATCTCGCCCTGCTCAATAAACGCCAGCGGCTTTTCCGCGTAGTCGACTTCGCCGCTCAGTAGCCGCATCCGGCAGGAGCCGCAATAGCCCTCACGGCACTGGAACTCAACACACAGGTTGTTGGCTTCCAGCATCGTCAGCAGGTTAGGGTGATCGTCTGCGCCCTCCAGTCGGGTACCGGAACTGCGCAGAATAACAACGGAACGGCTCATCATTACAACTGGAAATCGTCGAAGTCGTTTTCGCCCACTTCGGAGTCAATCTGACCGACCAGATAGGAGCTGACTTCCACTTCCTGCGGTGCCACCTGAACGTTGTCCGACACCAGCCAGGCGTTGATCCAGGGAATCGGGTTAGAACGCGTTTCGAAAGGCAGATCGAGGCCAACCGCCTGCATGCGAATATTGGTAATGTATTCAATATACTGACACAGGATATCTTTGTTCAGGCCGATCATCGAACCGCCGCTGAACAGGTATTCCGCCCACTCTTTTTCCTGCAGTGCCGCTTTTTTGAACAGTTCAAAACACTCTTCACGACATTCGGCGGCGATCTCTTTCATCTCAGGATCGTCTTCGCCAGTGCGCAGCAGGTTTAGCATGTGCTGAGTACCGGTCAGATGTAAGGCTTCGTCGCGGGCAATCAGCTTGATGATTTTCGCATTGCCTTCCATCAGCTCACGCTCGGCAAACGCAAACGAGCAGGCAAAGCTGACATAGAAACGGATGGCTTCCAGCGCGTTGACGCTCATCAGACAGATATACAACTGCTTTTTCAGGGCACGCAGGCTGACGGTGACGGACTTACCGTTAACCTGATGGGTGCCTTCACCTAACAGATGCCAGTAGCTGGTCATCTCAATCAGATCATCGTAGTACTGCGAGATATCCTGAGCACGTGCCAGAATCTGCTGGTTGGTCACGATATCGTCAAACACCACCGCCGGGTCGTTTACGATGTTACGAATGATGTGGGTATAGGAGCGTGAGTGGATTGTCTCTGAGAATGCCCAGGTTTCGATCCAGGTTTCCAGCTCAGGAATGGAGATCAGCGGCAGCAGCGCCACGTTTGGGCTGCGTCCCTGAATGGAGTCCAGCAGCGTCTGATATTTCAGGTTGCTGATAAAAATGTGTTTTTCGTGATCGGGCAGGGCCTGGTAATCGATGCGATCGCGTGAAACATCGACCTCTTCAGGACGCCAGAAGAACGAAAGCTGCTTTTCGATCAGCTTTTCAAAGATATCGTATTTCTGCTGGTCAAAACGGGCCACGTTAACGGACTGACCGAAAAACATCGGCTCTTTCAACTGGTCATTTTTATTCTGAGAAAAAGTGGAGTAAGCCATAAAAAACTGTCCAATGTAGACGAGGCTCAGCACCGGCCTCGCGGGAAAATGTGGGCGGGAATGGCTCCCGCCCGACCGTCAGATCTTACAGGCGCCGCTTTCGCAGCCATCATCCTGAATAGAAGGTGCCAGATCATCCTGCGCATCTTCCGCACCATCACGGGTGTTTTGATAATAGAGCGTCTTCGCGCCGAACTTATAGGCGGTCAGCAGATCTTTCAGCAACTGCTTCATCGGCACTTTGCCATTCGGGAAGCGTGACGGATCGTAGTTGGTGTTAGACGAAATCGCCTGATCGATAAATTTCTGCATCACGCCAACCAGCTGCAGGTAACCGTCGTTGGAGGGCATATCCCACAGCAGTTCGTACTGATCTTTAAGACGCTCATACTCCGGCACCACCTGACGCAGAATACCGTCTTTGGATGCCTTGATGCTGATATGACCACGCGGCGGCTCAATACCATTGGTGGCGTTTGAAATCTGCGATGAGGTTTCAGACGGCATCAGCGCAGAAAGCGTTGAGTTACGCAGACCGTGGGTTTTAATCTGCTCACGCAGGGTTTCCCAGTCCAGGTGCAGCGGCTCATTGCAAATCGCATCCAGATCTTTCTTGTAGGTGTCGATCGGCAGTACGCCCTGCGCATAGGTGGTTTCATTAAACCACGGGCAGGCACCTTGCTCTTTCGCCAGCTCGTTTGAGGCTTTTAGCAGGTAATACTGAATGGCTTCAAAGGTTTTGTGCGTCAGGCCGTTGGCGCTGCCGTCGGAGTAACGCACGCCGTGCTTCGCCAGGTAGTAAGCAAAGTTAATCACGCCAATACCCAGCGTGCGACGGCCCATCGCACCGCGTTGTGCGGCAGGAATCGGGTAATCCTGATAATCGAGCAGGGCATCCAGCGCACGTACCGCCAGGGTCGCCAGCTCTTCCAGATCGTCCAGGCTGTCAATGGCGCCCAGGTTGAACGCTGACAGCGTACACAGCGCGATTTCACCGTTCTCGTCGTTGACGTCGCTCAGCGGCTTGGTCGGCAGCGCAATTTCCAGACACAGGTTAGACTGGCGAACCGGCGCGATGCTGGCGTCAAACGGGCTGTGTGTGTTGCAGTGATCGACGTTCTGGATGTAGATACGGCCCGTTGAGGCGCGTTCCTGCATCATCAGCGAGAACAGATCCACGGCTTTCACTCGCTGCTTGCGAATGCTGCTGTCTTTTTCATATTTGGTGTAGAGGCGCTCAAACTCATCCTGATCGGCAAAGAAGGCATCGTACAGGCCAGGCACGTCTGACGGGCTGAACAGCGTGATGTCTTCGCCTTTAAGCAGACGCTGATACATCATCTTGTTGAGCTGCACGCCATAGTCCATATGACGCACGCGGTTGCCTTCAACGCCACGGTTGTTTTTCAGCACTAACAGGCTTTCGACTTCCAGGTGCCACATTGGGTAGAACAGCGTGGCTGCGCCGCCACGAACGCCGCCCTGCGAACAGGATTTCACCGCAGTCTGGAAGTGCTTATAGAACGGGATACAGCCCGTGTGGAATGCTTCGCCACCACGGATAGGGCTGCCCAGCGCGCGGATACGTCCGGCGTTGATACCAATGCCCGCGCGCTGAGAAACGTATTTCACAATGGCGCTGGAGGTGGCATTGATCGAATCCAGGCTGTCGCCGCACTCAATCAGCACGCAGGAGCTGAACTGACGCGTAGGCGTACGCACTCCCGACATGATGGGCGTTGGCAGCGAGATTTTGAAGGTCGAGATCGCATCGTAGAAACGCTTGATGTAATCCATACGCGTATCGCGGGGATAACCTGAGAACAGGCAGGCGGCGACCAGGATATACAGGAACTGGGCACTTTCGTAGATCTCACCGGAGACGCGGTTCTGAACCAGGTATTTGCCTTCTAACTGCTTCACGGCCGCGTAGGAGAAATTCATATCGCGCCAGTGGTCGAGAAAGCCATCCATCTGCTCGAACTCTTCACGGCTGTAGTCTTCCAGCAGATGGCGATCGTACTTGCCCAGATCGACCATCTTAACAACCTGATCGTACAGCGCGGGCGGTTCAAACTGACCGTAAGCTTTTTTACGCAGGTGGAAGATTGCCAGTCGGGCAGCAAGGTATTGATAGTCAGGGGCATCGCGAGAAATAAGGTCTGCAGCGGCCTTGATGATCGTTTCATGGATGTCAGACGTTTTGATGCCATCATAAAACTGAATGTGGGAACGCAGCTCTACCTGTGAAACCGACACATTGTTCAGCCCTTCGGCCGCCCAGTCGAGGACACGGTGAATTTTGTCGAGATCAATGCGCTCCTGGCGGCCATCGCGTTTAGTAACGAGCAGACTTTGGTTCATGTCGCGTTTTTACCTTTGCGTGAGTATCCAATAATTAAAAGAAATCCCGATTTATACACAGCATATTCATTGTGAATAATGTTGTGGATAAACACTACATCTTGGGGTTGTTGACGATATGCATAACAATATGGAGGCTTATTCTAGTATTTTGCTGGCGCTTAACAAGAGGAAAAAATGATGTCTGCGGGGGTTGTATTTTCTGAGGGTTTTCTTAAGCCGCGTCTCGTAAGGCCGCAGGTCGTGTCAACCATTCAGAGAAAATATTGCAATTTATGATCGACCGCTGATTTTTCAAACATTGCGCTAACTTTTCCAACACCTCAGCGCGGGAGAGCAAAACGTGCAGATACCGTCTCAGCCAATGCCCTGGATCCGCCCCTCGGAAACGCTAACCTGCGCAGATGACAACAGGATGACAGCAGCGTGGGCAGGGCAGAGCCGCACGCTGCAGGATTATCAGGCGTCGCCGTGATGCGTGTGTATCATGTAGTTCACATCCACACCGTTACCCAGACGAAACTTATCGGTGATGGGGTTGTAGTGCAGGCCAATCATATTGCGCTCACGTAGTGGCGTTTCATCGACCCAGCCCAGCAACTCAGAAGGGCGGATAAATTTTTTCACATCATGCGTGCCGCGCGGCACCATGCGCAGCACATATTCAGCACCAAAAATGGCCATCAGCCAGGCTTTAGGATTGCGGTTGATAGTCGAGAAGAACACCTCACCGCCGGGTTTCACCAACTGCGCGCAGGCGTGCACCACCGAACGCGGATCGGGCACATGTTCTAGCATCTCCATGCAGGTCACCACATCGTATTCGCCCGCGTGTTGGCTGGCGTGCTCTTCCACCGTCTGTTGCACATAGCTGAGTGTGACGCCGCTCTCCAGGGCATGCAGACGCGCCACTTCCAGCGGTTCGGCACCCATATCCAGCCCGGTGACCACCGCGCCTTCCCGCGCCATGCTTTCGGCCAGGATGCCGCCGCCACAGCCAACATCCAGGACTTTCTTGCCAAACAGCCCGTTGCTGTGTTGTGCAATATAGCCCAGCCGCAGGGGGTTAATACGGTGCAACGGTTTAAATTCGCCCTCCAGATCCCACCAGCGCGAGGCAACGGCCTCAAACTTGGCAATTTCCTGTGCATCGACATTGTGCTGATGATTCTGTGGTTGTGCATTCATTGAATCGTGACTCCTGACAAAACGTGACATCAGTATAAACGCTTAACTGACTCTGACGCACCTTATCAACTTGAGGAAAAGCACCTTAATAAGGTGGTTAACGTTCACCAGCGAATTGCTCTGTGATATACTTTCGCACCTTTAAAATCCGGGATTAGTAGAGGGATAGCGGCTCCATGAGCGACCTTGCGAGAGAAATTACACCGGTTAATATCGAAGAAGAGTTAAAAAATTCTTACCTCGATTACGCCATGTCGGTCATCGTTGGCCGAGCTTTACCCGATGTGCGTGATGGCCTGAAGCCAGTACATCGCCGCGTACTATACGCGATGAGCGAACTGGGTAATGACTGGAACAAACCCTATAAAAAATCTGCCCGCGTCGTCGGTGACGTTATCGGTAAATATCACCCCCATGGTGATTCTGCCGTTTACGACACCATTGTACGTATGGCCCAGCCTTTCTCCCTGCGTTACATGCTGGTGGACGGTCAAGGCAACTTCGGATCCATCGACGGCGACTCCGCTGCGGCGATGCGTTATACCGAAGTGCGCATGTCCAAAATCGCCCACGACCTGTTAGCTGACCTGGAAAAAGAGACCGTTGATTTCGTTCCGAACTACGACGGCACCGAGCAGATCCCTGAAGTTCTGCCCACCAAAATTCCTAACCTGCTGGTAAACGGTTCGTCCGGTATCGCAGTCGGCATGGCAACCAATATCCCACCGCACAACCTGCGTGAAGTGATCAACGGCTGCCTCGCCTATATCGAAGATGAAAACATCAGCATCGAAGGGCTGATGGAGCACATTCCGGGGCCTGACTTCCCGACAGCGGCCATCATTAACGGTCGTCGCGGCATTGAAGAAGCCTATCGCACCGGTCGCGGTAAAGTGTATATCCGTGCCCGTGGTGAAGTGGAAGTGGACGCCAAAACCGGGCGTGAAACCATCATCATTCACGAACTGCCGTATCAGGTGAACAAAGCGCGCCTGATTGAGAAAATCGCCGAGCTGGTGAAAGAAAAACGCGTTGAAGGCATCAGTGCGCTGCGTGATGAGTCTGATAAAGACGGCATGCGTATTGTCATTGAAATCAAGCGTGATGCGGTTGGTGAAGTCGTCCTCAACAACCTCTATTCACTGACTCAGTTGCAAACCTCTTTCGGTATCAACATGGTGGCGCTGCATCAGGGCCAGCCGAAGATTATGGCACTGAAGGAGATTCTGGAAGCCTTCGTTCGCCATCGTCGTGAAGTGGTTACGCGTCGTACTATTTTTGAATTGCGCAAAGCTCGCGATCGTGCGCATATCCTTGAAGGCCTGGCGATTGCGCTGGCTAACATCGATCCGATCATTGAGCTGATCCGCCGTGCGCCCACGCCTGCCGAAGCGAAAGCGGGCCTGATCGCACAATCCTGGGATCTGGGCAACGTGTCTGCCATGCTGGAGCGTGCCGGTGATGATGCTGCCCGCCCAGAGTGGCTGGAAGCGCAGTTTGGTATTCGTGAGGGTAAATATTACCTGACTGAACAGCAGGCTCAGGCCATTCTGGACTTACGTTTACAGAAACTGACCGGGCTTGAGCATGAAAAGCTGCTGGATGAATACAAACAGCTGCTGGATCAAATTGCGGAGTTGCTCCACATCCTGGGAAGTTCTGAGCGCCTGATGGAAGTCATTCGCGAAGAGCTGGAACTGATGCGCGATCAGTTCGGCGATGAGCGCCGCACGGAAATCACTGCGAACAGCGCAGACATCAACATCGAGGACCTGATCAATCAGGAAGATGTGGTCGTCACGCTGTCGCATCAGGGCTATGTAAAATATCAGCCGCTGAGTGATTACGAAGCGCAGCGTCGCGGTGGCAAAGGCAAGTCTGCCGCCCGCATTAAAGAAGAAGATTTTATCGATCGTCTGTTGGTGGCAAACACCCACGATACGATTCTGTGCTTCTCCAGCCGTGGCCGACTCTACTGGATGAAGGTTTACCAGCTGCCGGAAGCCAGCCGTGGGGCACGTGGACGTCCAATCGTCAACCTGTTGCCGCTTGAAGCGAATGAACGTATCACGGCGATTCTGCCTGTGCGCGAATACACCGAAGGCTTCAATATCTTTATGGCAACCGCGAGCGGCACGGTGAAGAAAACCGGTCTGCAGGAGTTTAGCCGTCCACGCAGCGCCGGTATCATCGCCATTAACCTGCGCGATGATGACGAGCTGATTGGCGTAGCGCTGACCAACGGTAACGACGAGGCGATGCTGTTCTCGGCCGCCGGTAAAGTGGTTCGCTTCGCCGAATCTGCCGTGCGTGCCATGGGCCGTACGGCATCGGGCGTACGCGGTATCAAGCTGGCGCAAAACGATCGTGTGGTTTCCCTGATTGTGCCGCGTGAAGAGGGCGCAATTCTCACCGTGACGCAGAACGGCTACGGTAAGCGTACCGCGAACAGTGAGTATCCAACCAAATCCCGTGCGACGCAGGGCGTGATCTCCATCAAAGTGACCGAGCGTAATGGACCGGTGATTGGTGCAGTGCAGGTGGTCGACAGCGATCAGATCATGATGATCACCGATGCCGGCACCCTGGTGAGAACCCGTGTGTCTGAAGTCAGCATCGTGGGCCGTAATACCCAGGGTGTGATTCTGATTCGTACGGCAGAGGACGAGAACGTGGTCGGACTGCAACGCGTGGCTGAGCCGGTGGAAGAAGAAGAGCTGGACTCTATCGACGGCAGCGTGGCGGAAGGGGATGACGATATCGTACCTGAAGTCGACAATGACGACGATGACGTACCCGCAGCGGACGACGATGAGTAATTAGCGCGTCGTACGTTAAGAGCAACGGCAGGTCAGGGATCACCCGACCTGCCGTTTTTTTTGCGGCAGGTTTGGCAAAGGATGATTTCCTCAGGGGCAAATAGTCCCAAACTGCGCCCGGTGCCCGTCACCGACTGGCTTTTTTGCTGCGATAAAGCTAGTGTATGAGCATTAAAAATCCCACGATGCGACTAACCTTGCCACCTGCGAGTTACCTTTGAAATATCTAGTCTCTTTCCGCACGACGCTTCGCATTTCGCGCTATCTGTTTCGCGCGTTGGCGCTGCTAATCTGGCTACTGGGCGCGGTGCTGACCACCTTCTACATCATTAGCGTACTTCACGATAAAGAGAACAAGGTACGGCAGGAATTTGCTGGCAACTACGGCACAATTGACTGGTACGTTCGCCTCTCAGCGGGCAAGATGCGCGAGCTTAAGTTCATCGCTGAAAACCACCTCACCAGCGCCAGCGGCGGGGGAGAAGCCTCAGATCGGTCAACGGCAGGAAAGACGATTCAACCGCAGTTTACCCCCCTTTTTTCCAGTGATGACTGCACCGCCATGAGCGCGACCTGGCGCAACTCACTGGACTCACTCAGTAACTATATCAATTACTGGAGGAGTCATTTCGCCTCATCTTATGAGCTCAACCGGGTGTTCCTCATTGGTGGCGATAACAAGTGTCTGGCGGATTTTGCTATTGGTAACAACGTTAACCGCGATAACAGCCTCAAGCTGTTGCAGGAAAACCTTCAGCGCTACCGCAACAGTTCGGAAGAGGAGCGTCGCAACCCGGTCTACTGGGTAAACAGCAGCGCCCAGCCAGGCGTAGGAAACTTCTCTGTTATCATGCCGATCTACGTGGCGGATAAACTTCAGGCCCTGCTGGGCGTCGAGCAAAATATCCAGCTTGATGCGTTTATTCAGCCCGGTAGCCTGCCCGTCACGGCAACGATTACGGATGAAAATTACGCTCCGCTCCTGACCTCGCGCCGGGGCGGTTTGGGCTTTTCATTAAATGAATTGCCTGATGATAAAACCTGGTTTGGCTATCTTGACGGTTACCGTCAGTTGGTGCTGAAAAAACCGTTGCCACCGTCGAATCTTAACGTGGTGTGGTCGGTCTCTACCGATGTGCTGGTCGATCAGCTCAAACTGATGATGATCAATGCCCTGTTGCTGAATATCCTGAGCGCCATCCTGCTGTTTACGCTTGCCTGGCTGTTTGAGAGACGCATGTTTTTGCCAGCGGAAGAAAACGCACACCGGCTGGAAGAGCACGAGCAGTTCAACCGTAAAATTGTCGCTTCAGCGCCGGTAGGGATCTGCATTTTACGCACCAGCGATGGTACCAATATTCTCAGTAACGAGTTGGCACACAACTATCTGACGCTGCTGACGCAGGAAGACCGTAAGCGATTAAATGAGATCATCGGCGGGCAGCAGGTTAACTTTGTTGATGTCCTCACGGGCAGTAATACTAACCTGCAAATCAGCTTTGTGCATTCCCGCTACCGCAATGAAAATGTGGCGATCTGTGTGCTGGTGGATGTTTCCGCCCGCGTGCGCATGGAGCAATCCTTACAGGAAATGGCCCACGCGGCAGAGCAGGCCAGCCAGTCGAAATCCATGTTCCTGGCAACGGTCAGTCACGAACTTCGTACGCCGTTGTATGGCATCATTGGTAACCTGGATCTGCTGCAGACGCGGCAGCTGCCGAGCGGCATAGACTCGCTGGTGACCGCGATGAATAACTCTTCCAGCCTGCTGTTGAAGATCATCAGCGATATTCTCGACTTCTCCAAAATTGAATCGGAACAGTTGAAAATAGAGCCGCGACCTTTCTCGCCGCGCGAAGTGATCACCCATATTGTCGGAAACTATCTCTCCCTGGTGGTGAAGAAGCGCCTGACGCTTTACTGCTATATCGAGCACGATGTTCCGCAGGCACTTGATGGTGATCCTCTGCGACTGCAGCAGGTGATTTCTAACCTTCTGAATAACGCCATTAAATTCACCCATACGGGCTGTATTATTCTGCATGCCTATGTCACACAAGGCTATCTGGCGTTCCGCACGCGTGATACCGGTGTGGGTATTCCGGCTAAAGAGTTGACCCGACTGTTTGATCCCTTTTTCCAGGTGGGCAACGGCGTACAGCGTAATTTCCAGGGGACCGGATTGGGGCTGGCGATCTGTGAAAAACTGATCAACATGATGGACGGTGACATTGAGGTTGAATCTGAGCCGGGAATGGGAAGCCAGTTTATTGTCCGTATTCCGATCTACAACGGTAAACAGCCTTCCATTCCGCTGCTGGACGGCTTACAGGATAAGAAAATCTGGCTGGCGATGCGCAATGAATATCTGGCGCAGTACCTTGAACGGCTGCTAAAGCAGCATGGTATCCAGGTTGCTGAATATCAGGCCCAGCCGGGCAGTGATGATGTGGTGCTGACAGATTACGTGCCCGACATCCACGCGCCAGTGCGGGCGGTTATCACTTTTGACGGTTCGCACGTGGACATGCCCCGTGAGCCTCAGACGGGACGCTGGATCCACAGCACGGCAACCCTGCATGAGTTACCCACGCTGCTGGCGCGCATTTACCGGATTACGGTTGACGCGGAGGTGAATGATGGCCTGGCGCTCGACGGTCCGGTGGAAGAAAAAATTCATAATGACGACATTATGGTACTGATCGTTGACGATCATCCTATCAACCGTATGCTGCTGTCAGAACAGCTTGGCACCCTGGGTTATCAGGTTAAGACCGCCCAGGACGGCGTCGATGCGTTAAACGTTCTCAGTCGTAATAACATCGATATCGTGCTTACCGATGTCAACATGCCGAATATGGATGGCTATCGCCTGACGCAGCGACTGCGCCAGCTGGGGCACGTGTTTCCGGTAGTCGGCGTCACCGCCAACGCGCTGGCAGAAGAAAAACAGCGCTGCATGGATGCAGGGATGGACAACTGTTTGTCGAAGCCGGTGACCTTAGACGTGTTGAAAACAACGCTGGGCATTTATGCAGAGCGGGTACGGAAAACGCGGGTAGGGTAGCAGGGAAAAGAGGCGGTGCGAAACGCACCGCCTGAGGACTTAATCTTTATCGATTTGTGTCGCACTGACGGACGACAGGTAGTTGAGCAGGGCGATATCATTATCCACGCCCAGCTTCATCATGGCCGATTTTTTCTGGCTACTGATGGTCTTAATACTGCGGTTCAGCTTCTTGGCAATTTCGGTCACCAGGAAACCTTCAGCAAAGAGGCGTAATACTTCGCTCTCTTTAGGTGACAGACGTTTATCGCCATAGCCGCCCGCGCTGATTTTCTCCAGCAGTTTGGCGACGCTTTCCGGCGTATATTTCTTGCCTTTCTGCAGTGCCGCCAGCGCTTTTGGCAAATCGGTTGGCGCCCCCTGTTTCAGGACAATGCCTTCAATATCCAGATCCAGCACCGAGCTCAGAATGGCTGGGTTATTGTTCATTGTCAGAACAATGATGGACAGATCGGGATAGTGACGTTTGATATATTTAATCAGCGTAATACCGTCGCCGTATTTTTCCCCTGGCATAGAGAGGTCGGTGATCAGGACGTTCGCATCAAGTTTGGACAGGTTGTTGATTAGCGCCGTTGAATCTTCAAATTCACCTACAACGTTAACCCACTCAATTTGTTCCAGAGACTTTCGGATACCGAAAAGAACAATTGGGTGATCATCGGCAATAATTACATTCAAGTTATTCATCTTATTGGTTACCTTGCTGCAGCAGTTGATTGACATAAGCGTCAATATTACTGGTGGTATTTTTAATGTTTGAATCGTCACATACTTTGATGTGGTGTTCTAACGCTTCACAAAGCTGTTTGCCCGGTGTCAAATTGAGCATAGCAAACACGCCCTTAAGGCGATGAGCTGTCTGAGCAAGCGAGGCATAATCTGATATCGCTGACTCAGTATACAATCTCTTTACATCATCCGGTACTGTCTCAGTAAACAGCTGGAAATAGCCTCCACTTAACAGTGCCGTGCCGGCGTCATCTTCAGTGTCATCCTCCATCACATCGTGGGACAATTGCTTCTCAATCAGTGCCAGCAAGGCATCAAGTAATGCATTGCTGAGATTGAAATTGACGCGATACTGTTGGTCGTTTAAAGCATGATGGCCAGGTTCATCCTCCGCCAGCAATAAAGCCCAGCCGCTGAGTTTGCTGGGATCGTCAGTAATCTGTACATCGTGATCCTGGCCTGAGATACGTTCATCCGGCGTCAGGCAGCGTGCGCCCCAGTTCTCCAGATGGCGACAGACGATCTTGTGCACGTCTTCAACGGCAATCTCAACCAGGGCGGTAATCCCTTCGAGAATCTTCTCTTGATCGTCTTCGTGCTTCTCTTCAAGCGTAAGCGGAAGCTGAATGTTATATCGGGTGCCAATGTCCGCCTTAGCAACGATTTCCAGGCTGCCGCCCATTTGCTTGCACAGCTGTTTGCACAGGAAAAAGGCCATGCCCGAAGCCTGACCATAACGATCCTGGCTGGTATCGCCCAGGAACGGAAAATCGACATTGGCCAGTTCATCGATCGTGAGCCCAGCTCCCGTATCCACCAGCTCGATATAGAGGCGGTCAGGGTGCTGTTCGGCGGTTTTTACCTCAAGGGTAATCTTGCCCCAGCGCGTGGTGATCAGGGCATAGTGCATTAGCGTCGTCAGCACTTTGCGCAGGGCACGGCGATCGCCAAAGCGTACTTCATCGTTCGGCTGATGATTATTCACCACCAACGATAACCCTTTACGACGCAGCAGTGGCAGGCTTTCCAGCGCGATTTCGTCCAGAAGTTCCTGCAGATTAAACACACTGGCGTCAGGCGACCAGTCGTGCGCTTCAAGGCGATTCAGCAGCACAATATCGTCGACCAGACGTGCCAGTGACTGGCTCTCATCCAGAATATCCAGCACGCTTTCGTCATTCTCTCGCTGGCTCAGGTGCACCAGCTGCGAGACAATTTTTTCCAGCGGCTGATTTAACGCGTGACCAAGATGATGCAGCAGTTGCTGACGCATCTGGTGGTTGCGATCTAACACCTGTTGCGCTTTTTGCAGTTTCTTGTTCACCAGCAGCTCGCGATCCTGATCGCGCATCATGAACAGTTGGGTGTGCGGAGACAGCACGCTTCGTGCGTGACGAATCTCATACACTTCATTGTTGATGGTGGCTTGCAGTACGCCCTGATGCTGGTCGGACATATTGATGATTTTCTGCAGATTCAGGTGAGGCAAAAGATGCTCAGCGATTTTATTGCTCAACAGCGTGCGGTTACTGGCAAAATCATAGACCAGCAGGCCAACGGGCAAACTGGCCACAATCTCCTGATTGAGCACCCGGAGCGAATCCAGCTCGGCGCTTTGATTCTCACTGGGTCGTAGAGACTGCTGACGTAGCAACAACATGCCGCTAAGCG
The DNA here is from genome assembly GCF_059801205.1 of Pantoea sp. Ae19-2. Classification (NCBI taxonomy): domain Bacteria; kingdom Pseudomonadati; phylum Pseudomonadota; class Gammaproteobacteria; order Enterobacterales; family Erwiniaceae; genus Pantoea; species Pantoea sp. Ae19-2. Next base: position 856,185 of record NZ_JBCHWE010000001.1, read on the forward strand.
AGAGTAAAAACAGCACCAGGTTAATCAGCAGCGGCCACATCAAATTATGTGCGCTGTCGAGCAACAGGCGTAAGAGTGGCACACGGTAAACCAGCTGTAGCGATGTACTGGGTAGTGCAGCGGCGATTTCAATATCGTGATTGACCAGGGCTACCTGTGTGGTTTCAACATCGTCCTGGTTGCTGCTGGCGTTGTTATTCAGCGTGGCATCCTGACGCAGCTGGAAATTCTCCACCGGCATATTCAGGGGAATTAAGTCGTTGATGGGCAGATCAAATGCCACCACAGTCGCCAGATGACCGGGCTGATTAAACGTGGTGCGCAACGTAAAATAGTGGTCGTTCTGAAAGGCAAGATGGCGAAGGGGAGAAAAGCTTTCACGCTCATCCAGCGCATTGGCCTGCTGCAGCATTTCAGCACGTCGTGCCTCAACCAGAGAACTGATGGCATTCTCTTTGTAACGCGTCGTCATGTCTTTCAGCGGCAGGGTGGAGATCATGATCAGGCTGTTGTCCTGACCATTTAAAAAGTACATGGACCAGGTCGGCGTTTCTGCACCCCATAAGGTGTCCAGATAGCTGGACATTCGCATCGACATATCCAGCGTGCTGCTGTCATGGGACCCGAAAATCAGCGCTTCGGTTTTGCGGCGCGTTTTTTCCAGATAGTAGACATCCGGACGCAGGCGCGTCTCTTGCAGATTACTGGCAGGAGGCGTACCGGCAGCACTGGTCGACAGGTTTTCATAAATCTGCCAGGTAACGAAACGGTAGGCATCAATACGTTTCTGAATATCTCGCGCCATATCCGCCATGGCGTAACGTTTGTCGGTCAACCAGGCATTGACGGAGTTTTGCACCATAAAGCCTAGCGCCAGTAACAGCACCAGATTAAATACGATAAAAAAGCGAGTGACATTGCCGGATGTCAGCGGAAACTTATACAACATAGCGTCTCAGATACCTGATTTATCGCGCAACGTTGCGCGCACTGACAGCCACAGCCAACAATAACAGTGCTATGAGTAAAAACGCACCGCTAAGGCTAATCCATTGAGAAATGAACCCGATCAACGCCGGACCAGAAAGAATACCTGCATATCCCAACGTTGTCATGGCGGAAATCGCCAGGTTAGCCGGCATATCATGCTGGTTACCTGCCGCATTGAACAACATCGGCACGGTATTCGATAATCCAAAGCCGACCAGTAAGAACGCCAGCAATGAAGCTTCGGGCCATGGGAGGAGCACCGCTAATGCCATTCCTGATGCCGCCGCCAGCGCGCCCACCAACATGACAGGATAACGGCCGAAGCGATGAATAATTTTATCCCCGCTAAAACGCCCAACTGTCATGGCAACGGAAAACAGCGCGTAGCCGAGCCCGGCATGCGCGGTCGTCATCACAGGGTTTTGCAACAGCAGGAGTGCGCCCCAGTCGAGCACGGCGCCCTCTGCTAAAAACAGAATAAAACACAGCATGCCCAGAAAGGCGACGCGTCCACGTGGGATGACCAGCCACGGCTGATCGGGCTGGTGCAAACGCTGATTCATAAAGGTGGGCATTCGCCACAGCAACAGCACCATCATCACGGCCATCACGATCAGCACGGAAAGCAGTGGCGTCAATCCCAGGCTCAACAGCAGGCTGACCGCCCCGGCACCCAGAATACCGCCCAGGCTAAAAAAAGCATGAAAGCCTGACATCATCGGCTTGCCAGCCGCTTTTTCCACTTCAACGGCCTGATAATTCATGGCGACGTCCAGCATGCCGAGTCCGGCACCAAACAGCATCAACGCGGCGGCCATGAAAAGATGCGTTTGCACTGTGGCGAGCAGCGGCATCATACATAACACCAGTAGCGTTGAAAATATCATCACTGTACGGCAGCCAAAGCGCGCCACCAACGTGCCGGTTACCGGCATCGCGAGCAATGAACCGATACCCAGACACAGCAACAGGGCCCCCAGGGAAGCACCATCTAAATGCAAGCGATCGCGTGCATAGGGCACCAGTGGCGCCCAGGCTGACATTCCCAGGCCATTGATCAAAAAAATGATGCGTGTGCCCCCGCTCAGGCGGCGGTCAGAGGGAGTTGATTTTGCGGCATCCAATGCTGTCATGGCCCTAATTCATCAGTAGCAAAGCAGAAAAGTGTAGCATTAATTGGCTGCAAAACGCTGTGAGAACACAGGTTTAACAGGTTTTCCGGACTGCTTTTATCAGCCCTGTCAGCGGCCAGTGTACCGACTTTTACCGCGACAAATTTCTTTTCCAGAACTTTCCTGGCATAACCCGCGGGTAAACCCTGCACCGGCCCTCTTTCAGGAACGATCTGCATCACAGTTTAGTGATGTGAATTGCTTAGCTGAACTTCAGTATCGGGCAGGAACCCAGAAAACAAAAAAATAGAGACATTTCCGGCACTTTTGCAATTTACTGGAAATATTTAGCAATATTTTGACATGCAATAACATGCATTCCACCTTTTTCCTCCCTGATAAATCACAAAAATTGCTAATGTTATTTTTATTAATTCATAAATAAAACTGCATCTTATGATTGATTTTTAAACGCAGACAGTTAACTATTGATTGCACGATGTTGCCATTTGTGAGCATCGATTAATACAAATGTTAAAAAAACAAAGTCACTACTTGCGGAGTTGCCTTTTGCTTCGCCTGTTTGCTTAAACCGCCTCCGCCAGGCTGAAACGTTTTCCGATACACAGCATGAAAAAACGTCAATGAAAAATCATAACTTATTTTTATGGTTTTCATTTCAGCTAATTAGATATTCTGGTGGAGCAAGGTCAAGATGGCAGAACTCACTCAAAGTCGCGTCGATATCATTTCCCGTGCAAATGGTACGCTTACGTCTCAGGTCGACGGCGGCTTAACGCAAACGATCACTCTTAATGAACCGAGCGTAGTACGCATTAATGGTACGCGTGAGGCTGTCGTACAATACCAACGTCAGGGCGACGATCTCATCGTCCAGATGCGTGACGGAAGCTCCGTCCGCTATAAAAAATTCTTCCTCGACGATGCCGCAGGCGACCACAGTGAACTGGTCTTTGATGATGGCGTGAACCCACCAGAGCATGCACTCTTTCCCACGACGGCAGGCGCAACAGATTTAGCGACAACATCCGTGACGCCCGGATTTGAGTCACTGGATAACGTGGAGCCGCTCCTGCTGGCTGATAACAGCAATATTTCTACCGGCCTTATGACGGCGAGTGGTGTTGGCCTGTTGGGACTGGGGGGGTTAGCACTGGGCACCAGTCGCGGCGGAGGCGGAGGCGGTGACACACCGGCAGCACCGGGAACGCCTGGAACGCCAGCAACACCGACCCTGACCGTTAATCCCTTTGCCGGTGACAACGTTCTGGATAACAGCGAGAAGGCCAGCGATCAGCTGGTCTCCGGCACCACCAGCAACGTGGAGGCGGGCCAGACCGTCACCGTGACGCTGGGCGGCCAGACCTATACCACGACCGTCGGGGCCGACGGCAGCTGGAGCCTGAGCGTACCTTCGGCGGCGCTGACCGCGCTGGCCGCGGGCACCACCACGCTCAACGTGACCGTGAGCAACGCGGCGGGAACGGCGGCCAGTGCTGAGCAGGTGATTACGGTTGACGCGCCCGTTACCACGCCGGGCGCACCGACCCTGACCCTTGATCCCTTTGCCGGTGACAACGTCCTGGACAACAGCGAGAAGGCCAGCGATCAGCTGGTCTCCGGCACCACCAGCAACGTGGAGGCGGGCCAGACCGTCACCGTGACGCTGGGCGGCCAGACCTACACCACCACAGTTGGGCCGGACGGCAGCTGGAGCCTGAGCGTGCCTTCGGCGGCGCTGACCGCGCTGGCCGCGGGCACCACCACGCTCAACGTGACCGTGAGCAACGCGGCGGGAACGGCGGCCAGTGCTGAGCAGGTGATTACGGTTGACGCGCCCGTTACCACGCCGGGCGCACCGACTCTGACCCTTGATCCCTTTGCCGGTGACAACGTCCTGGACAACAGCGAGAAGGCCAGCGATCAGCTGGTATCAGGCACCACCAGTAACGTGGAGGCGGGCCAGACCGTCACCGTGACGCTGGGCGGCCAGACCTATACCACCACAGTTGGGCCGGACGGCAGCTGGAGCCTGAGCGTGCCTTCGGCGGCGCTGACCGCGCTGGCCGCGGGCACCACCACGCTCAACGTGACCGTGAGCAACGCGGCGGGAACGGCGGCCAGTGCTGAGCAGGTGATTACGGTTGACGCACCGGTTACCCCTCCAGGCCCACCGACGATAACGGTGAATGACTTTGCCGGTGACAACGTCCTGGACAACAGCGAGAAGGCCAGCGATCAGCTGGTGTCCGGTACCACCAGCAACGTGGAGGCGGGCCAGACCGTCACTGTGACGCTGGGCGGCCAGACCTATACCACCACAGTTGGGCCGGACGGCAGCTGGAGCCTGAGCGTGCCGTCGGTAGCGCTTGCTGGGTTAGCGGCGGGTGCGGCCACCATCGACGCAAGTGTGACGAACACCGCAGGTAATAATGCGACAGACAGTCAGCCGTTTACCGTCGAAGCGCCAGCAGGTGCAGCAGGTACACTGGTTATCACGCAGCCGCTGGGGGGCGACGGTTTTATTAACGCTCAGGAAGCAGCTCAAGGATTGACCGTAAAAGGATCGGTCGCAGGGGTGGCCCAGGGGCAGCAGGTCGTTGTGAACTTTAATGGTGTCGATTACACCGGCACCGTGGATGCCAATGGACTCTGGTCCGTCATCATTCCGTCCGGTGCCTTTAGTGGCGTCAGTGATGGGGTGAAACAAATCACCATCAGCACCGTGGATGCCAATGGTAATCTGCTGTCCAACACCGCCGATATGACCCTGCAGGCCACTACGCTGCCTGCCATCTCGCTTGATAGCGGCTCGCTGAGTGACGGTATTCTCAATAATACCGAAAGCAGCAGCGATCAGGTATTAAGCGGCAATACCGGTGTCACCGGGGCTGGCCAGCAGGTACAGGTTCAGCTCGGCGGTAAAATCTATGACCTGCCAGTAAATAATGACGGAAGCTGGAGTGTGACCGTACCTGCGGCCGATCTGGCTGCACTGCCACAGGGCAATAATCCGCTTGTGGTAAGCGCGATCGATCAGGCCGGGAATGTGGTGACACAGACCAGCACGGTCAATGTCGATACGCAACCGCCTTCATTAGGTGTGGATCCCGTGGGCGGTGACAATACGCTCAGCGTAAGCGATCTGACACAGCCGCTGATATTGAGCGGTACCGGGCAGAATGGCGATCAGGTCACGATGTCACTTAACGGCAGATTCTACCGCACGCTGGTCAGCACCAATGGACGCTGGTCATTGCGTATCGATCAGTCCGATTTGGCCGCGTTACCCTCGGGTAGAAATCCTTTTACCGTCACCATTACCAACGCCAATGGCAGTCAGACGACGTTCACCAGCGAACTGAACGTCGCAACGGCACCAGAAGTGCAGCCAACATTGAGTGTGAACAGCGGCACCTTTGCGGGTGATGGCGTGCTGGATGGTTCAGAACAAAAACTGCCACAAACGCTCACCGGTACCTCAACAAACGTAGAGGCCGGACAGCAAGTTAGCGTCACCATTAACGGTATAACCTATACCGGTACGGTAGAAGCAAGCGGTAACTGGAGCATCGTTATACCACCCGTAGCATTGGCAACGCTGGCTGAGGGCAGTCAGGCTCTGACCGTCACCGTGGTGAATGCCGCAGGTAATACCACCAGCACCGAACTGACCTTCCAGGTTGACGCAACAGGAAGCAGCGTTGCCCTGGCTCCGGCAGGAAACAACAATTATCTTAATGCCGATGACGTGGCCAGTGAGGTCGTGCTTAGCGGTAGCACCAGCAATATCCCGGCAGGCAGCATTGTTAACGTCACCGTTAACGGTAACAACTACACCGGTACGGTAGGCGCGGATGGCACCTGGACGGTGACGCTGCCGGCGGGCAGCCTCGTTGGCTTACCCAACGGCGCGCTTCCTGTTACCACCACCATTACCGATGCGGACGGCAATACGCTGGCAACCAGCACCTCGAATATCAACGTTGTGGCGACCGATGTACCGGTTGCGACACCGGGCGATGCGTTTGTCGATGGCGTACTGAACGGCAGTGAAGCGGCAGCGGGCGGTGCTATCACCGGCAACAGTGGCGTAACCGGGGAAGGCCAGCGCGTGGTGGTTACGCTCAATGGCGTCAACTACACCGGTATTGTCGATAACACCGGTAACTGGCAGGTGAACATTCCTTCAGCGGTGCTCTCAACACTGCCACAGGGATCGGTGCCTTATACGGTTACCCTTACCGACATTGCCGGCAACACCAGTAATGCCGCCGGCAGCGTGACGGTCGATACTTTACCGCCAGCCCTGACGGTAGCAACACCGTCTGGCGATGGTGTTCTTAATGCAGTTGAACTTCAGCAGCCCCTGGTCCTGAGCGGTAACAGCGAAGGTAATGCCGTTATCGTAGTCAACATTAACGGAACCACCGTCAGCACCACCGCCAATCCAGACGGTAGCTGGACGCTGGAAGTACCGGCTGCGGCACTAAACGGTCTGACCAACGGCAGCTATCCCCTGACCATCACTGCTACCGACACCGCGGGCAATATCACAACGGACACCAGCAGCCTGACGGTGAAAGCCGATGCGGCTTCATTACCCACGCTGACCCTTAACCCGTTTGCCGGTGACAATCTGGTTGACGGCGCTGAACGTCAGGTCAATCAGGAACTGTCGGGCACCACCACCAACGTGGAGGCGGGGCAGGTTGTGACGCTGACCGTGGGCAGTGACGTGTTTAGCGGTACCGTTCTGGCGGACGGATCGTGGCGCCTCACTGTTCCTGCTTCCGTTCTGTCGGCGCTGGCCGATGGTAGCGCCACCTATACGGTTGCCGTCAGCGATGCCGCAGGCAATACCACCTCGACGGATCTTGCGTTGACGGTCAACAGTAATGCTTCCGGTGTGGCGCTTGATACGATAAGCGGAGATAACTTCCTGAATGCCAACGAGGCGGGGGAACCGTTGATCATTACGGGAACCACCGTCAATGTGGCACCGGACAGCACTGTCACGCTGCAGTTTAATAATGTCACTTACACCGCCGTGGTCTCTGCTGGCGGTACATGGAGCGTGATCGTCCCACCATCCGCTCTGGCAGCCCTGACGGATGGCCCTGCGGCCTTAACCGTAACGACGACGGATACAACGGGCGCGGCGCTGAGCAGTTCAGCCACGCTCAATGTCGCGATTAACAATGTTCCCAACCCTGTGGTGATCACGGCCTTCGGCGACGGGATCCTGAATGCCACGGATATTTCCAGCGTACAGCAGCTTAGCGGAACGACCGGCGTAAGCGGTGTGGGCCAGACCGTGAGCGTTTCCTTGGGCGGCAATGTTTATACCGGTACGGTAGACGGAAATGGTAACTGGCGTGTGAGTCTTCCTGCCAATGCCTTAGCCGCACTGAACGAAGGCAGCACGGACTATACCGTCACGGTCACGGATGCGGCAGGGAACAGCCGCGAGGTAAGCGGTAACGTTAATGTTGACCTCACGCCACCGACCCTGACGCTTGATCCCGTCGCCGGGGACAATATCGTAGACGCCGCAGAAAGCACGGCGCCGATCGTCCTGAGCGGCAGCAGCGATGCGGGCGAGGGGCAGGTTGTGACCATCACCCTGAATAACCAGGTATGGAACACCACGGTAGATGCTGACGGCAACTGGAGCTTTGCGCTGCCAGCGGGCGCCCTGGCAGACGTCGCAGCGGGCAGTTATACCCTGACGGTGAGCGTCAGCGATCCTGCGGGTAACCTTTCAACTGAAACCCGTGATATTACCGTGGCGACCGGTACATTAGCGATAAGCATTGATACGCCTTTTGCCGACAGCTACCTGGGTCAGATTGAGGCAGCCAGTGAACAAACGCTGACGGGCACGACAGGGCTGACCGGCGCAGGCCAGATTGTGACCGTCACGCTAGGCGGTAATGACTATGCAGCCACGGTGGATGCTCAGGGCAACTGGACGGTCACGCTGAGTAGTACCATCCTGCAGGCCTTGCCCGAAGGCACAAATACGCTTGTCGTCACCGTTAGCGATGCGACAGGCAGCAGCGGCAGCCTGAGCAGCGCAATCACCGTTGACTTTACCCCACCGGAACTCAGCCTGAATCCTGTAACCGGTGATAATCAGATTAACTCACTGGAAATTCTGCAAAATATTTCCGTTTCGGGTACAGCATCGCTGGCCGATGCAGGGCAAACGGTGACGGTGACGCTTCAGGGCGAAACCTATCAAACCCTTGTCTTGATTGACGGTACCTGGGTTCTTGAGATACCCGCCAGCGTCATGCAGGGCTTGCCGGATGGCCCTTACTCACTGGACGTCACGCTGACCGATGCCGCAGGCAACCAGACCACGCTCACCCAGACCCTGACGCGCGTCGCAGACAGCGCGTCGCTTCCGGTACTGACCCTCGATGCCATCAGCGGGGATAATTACCTTAACCAGGGCGAAGCGGCTGCGGACTTAACCATCAGCGGCGGCAGTACGAATTTGACCGCTGGTCAGGTGATCACCGTTTCGCTCAACGGGCAAAGCTACACTGGAGAAGTGCAGGCAGATGGCCGCTGGACGGTGACCATTCCACAGGCTGACGTCAGTGCCTTACCGGACGGTCCTCAGAGCGTGGTGGTGAGTGCCACCGACAGCGCAGGCAACCCGACCAGCAGCGATGCGACCCTTAATGTTATTGCCAGTGGCGCGGCGCTGCCGACCCTGAGTGTGGATGTGGTCGCCAGTGATGACATTATCAACGCCATTGAAGCCGGAGCGGATCTGGATGTCAGCGGCAGCAGTACGCAACTGGCTGAGGGAACGGTAGTGACCGTCACGCTGAACAACGTCGGCTACACCGGCACCGTTGACGCGGCGGGTAACTGGACGGTCTCCGTGCCGTCTTCGGCTCTGAGTGGTCTGCCTTCCGGCTCGCAACAGACCTTTGTCGTCACGGCAAATGACGTGGCAGGTAATACCGCCCTGACTAACCACAATGTCGCGATTGACACGACATTACCGGTATTGAGTGATATCAGCCTGAGTGCAGGCACATCGCTTAATCTGGCCGAGTCGCTGCAGGATCTGACCGTGAATGGCAACAGCGATCCGGGCGCGCAGATCACCGTCGTCCTGAACCAAATCACCTACACCACCAGTGCAGATGAGAATGGTGTCTGGTCACTGGCAATCCCCGCCGCGGATTTGCAGCAGCTCAATGACGGGCTCCAGACGCTGACGATTACCGCAACGGACGCCAGCGGCAATGTCACTACCAACACCAGCACCACGCTGGATGTGGCCTTCCGCACACTGCCGGAGCTGACGCTGGATACGCCATTTGGTGATGGCATTGTCAGTCAGGCCGATGCTGCCGGTGAACTCACCCTGAGCGGCAGTGCGACTAATCTGCCAGAGGGTAGCCCGATCACGGTGACGATCGGCGATCAGCCGTTTAATACGACCGTTGGTGCCAACGGTGCATGGACCTTAACGCTGGCACCGGGCGCGCTCGATGCCTTACCCGATGGCCTGACCCAGGTGGTGGTGACGGCCAACGATGCGGCAGGCAACCCGGCTGAAGTCAGCGCAGGCGTTGAGATTCTGGTGACCGTACCGGCCGATCCGACCATAGCTGCCACGTTGTTTGGCGATAATGTGATTAATACCACTGAAGCCGCCTCCATGCAGCTGATCACCGGCACCACGCCGTTTGGCGATGGACAAACCGTCAGCGTCAGCGTAGACGGCACGCCGCTAACCGTCTCTGTCGATGCGAACGGTAACTGGAGCGCCAGCCTGCCGCCCGATGTGATTGCCGGTCTGGCAGACGGAACGCACACGATCAGCGTGATCACCACTGACCGGGCCGGTAATACTTCTGTTGCCGTTACGCAAGACTTTACGACGGCCACGGCACCTATCCCCGAACCGACGCTGAACACGCCATTTGGTGATGGCCGTATCAACGCGATAGAGGCGCAGGCAGATGGCACCCTGAGCGGCAATCTGAATATTGATAATGCCGCCTCCGTTACGGTAACCGTCAACGGTACGGCCTATGCCGCCACGCTCAACGGTGATGGCACCTGGTCCCTGGCTCTGCCATCGGCATTACTGCAGACGCTGCCAGACGGTAACTGGCCCGTTGCGGTAACCATGACGGACACCAACGGCAATACGGCCACGATAAACAGCAACATTGTGGTAGCAATACAAACCCTGCCGGATGTCAGCCTGACTCTGCCGTTCGGTGACGGAGCACTGAATGCGGCTGAAGCGGCACAAGACCAGACGCTGACCGGCTCGACAGGTATCAGCGGCGAGGGCCAGACAGTAACGGTGACCATCAGCGGCTTTAATAACGATTTGCCACTGAATGCAACCGTTCTGCCGGACGGAAGCTGGTCACTGGTTCTGACGCCGGCGCAGATGGCGCAGATCCCCAACGGCAGTCATGTTATCACCGTCAACGCCACGGATATTGCCGGCAACACTGACAGCACCACGCTCAATGTGGTCACCGCCGTCACCGTTCCCGTGCCCACTTTTACTGACCTGCAGTTTGGTGGTGATAACGTGCTGAACATCAGCGAGGCCGCTGCTGGCGTAACGCTGACCGGGACGACCGGTAGCCTCGGAGCAAACCAGGCGGCAAGCATCAGCGTGGATCTGGATGGAATACGCTATCCGGGTACCGTTGATGCGAATGGTAACTGGAGCGTCACGATCCCACCTAATGCGTTGAATACCATCGGAAGTGGCCCGCACAGCGTGACGGTGAATGTGGTGGATGCAACGGGTAATCCGGCTACGGCACAGTTTGACTTTATTGCCGATCTGACACCGCCAGCCCCGAGCGTGGATCCGCTGCCACGCAACGGCTATGTCAACGCCACTGACGTCGAGAACGGTATCACGCTGACGGGCAATACCGGTGAAACCGGCGCCGGGCAACAGGTTGTGGTGACTATCGGCACCACCGATTTCACTGCCCAGATAGCGGCAGATGGAAGCTGGACATTGCCGTTGAGTAACGCGCAACTGAGCGCCTTAACCGATGGCACCTATTCGTTAGCCATCACCGTCACAGATCCTGCCGGTAACAGTACGACGCTCAACGAATCCCTGGTAATCGACACAACCGCGCCAACGATCACCGGCGTGACGTTTGCAGGTGATGATGGTCTGAATTATGCCGAGAGTATTCAGCCTCAGGTGTTAAGCGGCATCGCTAACGGTGCGGAGACCGGGTCACAGTTAACCGTTTCCTATAACGGCACGCTGTTAGGTACGGCGGTTGTCGGTGCCAACGGCGCCTGGAGTCTGACCCTGACGCCAGAACAAATGAGCACCTTCGTCGCACCGGATACCACGTTAACGCTTGCCGTCAGCGACCTGGCGGGCAATCCGGTCACGCAGGATCTGACGGTGCCGGTTGATCTTACACCCCCACCAGGACCGCTGGTCACGCTGGGCACCGTATCGGGTGATAACATCATCAGCACGGTCGATCAGCAGGCAGGTGACGTCGTGGTGAGTGGAACGTCACAAAATCTCGGTGCCACCGGTGTCGTTACCGTCGTGATCAACGGCGTGGACTACAGCACGACAATTGATGCTAACGGCAACTGGACGACGGCAACCTTACCGGTCAGTGATTTTGGCAGCACTGATGGCCCGGTCACGATTACCGTCAATGCCACCGACGGAACGGATACCGTGACCACCAGCGGCACCGTTCAGATCGATCTGACGGCACCGGTACTGACGATTAACAGCTTCACGGGTGACGATGTGGTTAACGCCAGTGAAAGTTCAACGCGTCAGACCATTAGCGGTACGGCGGACACCAGCGAAACGGGACGTACGGTAACGGTTACCCTGAATGGCAAAACCTACACGGGGATCGTGCAGGGCGACGGCACCTGGTCTACCAGCGTGCCAGCCAGTGATATGCAGGCGTTGGCCAACGGTGAAACGACCATTAATGCGCAATTGACCGATGCCGCCGGCAACGTGGGCAGTGCCAGCCGCACCATTAACGTCGATACCGCAGCACCACTGATTGAGATTGACGCCTTCCTCGGTGATAACCTGATTAACGCCGCCGATATTGCTGTCGGGCAGGTATTAACGGGCCGGACAACCGGTGCGGAAGAGGGACAAACCATTTCCCTGTACGTGGGCGATGGCGCCCCTGTCGCCACCGGGATCATTGGCGCTAACGGCGTCTGGAGCATTGACCTCACGCCGCAGGTGCTGTCCAGCCTCAACGACGGTGCGCTGGTCTTTGGCGTGCGCGTCAACGATCAGGCTGGCAACCAGACGGATGCCACGATTACCGTGAACAAAGTGGTCAATGCCGCCTTGACGTTGGTAGTGGATTCTGTCTTTGGTGACGGCACGCTGAGCGCGATCGACACCACGATTGCCCAGACCATTACCGGTACGGCGACCTCTGCAGGCGTAGGCGCAACCGTCGCGGTCACGATCGGCGGCACGACCCTGACCAGCGCCGTGGGCCAGGACGGGAAGTGGGCGATTGTTGTTCCCCCGAGTGTTCTCGGCCTGCTGAGCGACGGTGAACTGGCCCTGAACGTGACGTTAACCGATGCAGCAGGCAACAGCCGCAGCGTGGGTGAAACGGTCAATGCCATCGTGAATGCCGTACCTGTCGTGGATAACCTGACCGGTCTGTTTGGCGGCGATAATCTGCTGAATATTGCCGAGGCCGCGGTTGATCAACAGATTGGCGGGATTATCGAGAACGCGGCAGTGGGCTCACGCGTGACCGTTATACTGGGGACGAAGACGTATAACACCACGGTGCAAGCCGGGGGTAACTGGAGCGTGACGCTGCCGTCCGGCGATCTCTCTTCCTTACTTAATGGCAATCTGACGCTGGGCGTGACTGTCACCGATGCCGTCGGTAACGTAGCCAGCAATAGCGCAACCATTGGTATCTTCACACAAACGCCGACCATCAGCCTGACGTCACTGTTTGGTGATGGCGTGCTTAACCTGGTTGATATTGCCACCAGCCAGACCATCAGCGGCGTGGTGAATAACGTTGCTGCCGGTTCGGTGGTCACGCTGAACGTGGGGAACAGCCAGGTCACGGCAACGGTCGGCAGCAACGGCACGTTCACCGCCACGGTTGCGCCGGATATTTTGAGTACTCTGACGCAGGGAAATCTCACGATTGGCGCCATGGTCACCGATCAGGCCGGTAACACCGCCTCTACCAGCGCCGGTATTCGCGTCGATACCATCGCGCCTACCCTCACGATCAGTCCGCTGTTTGGCGATGGCCTGTTAAATGCCGCGGATGCGTTACTGGGCCAGACGATTGGCGGCGTGGTGAACGGTGCAGAGGCCGGTTCCCGTGTCGTAGTGACGATTGGCGGCCAGCAAATCGTGACGGCAACGGACGCCAGCGGGAACTTTGCTGTGTCACTGACGCCAAGGCTGCTCCAGGGTCTGACGGACGGTACGCTGACGGTCGGCGTCAGCGTCACGGATGCGGCAGGGAATACGACCAGTAGCACGGCGTCGGCCACGGTAGGGATTAATACCTTACCTAAAGTCACGCTCAACCCACTGTTTGGTGACGGCATTTTGAATATTGCCGAGTCGCTGGTCACCCAGACCATCAGCGGTACCGCCACCGGCGTAGCCGCAGGCAGTACCGTCAGGCTGGCGATTGGTAATACCACGGCAACGGCGATCGTTAACAACGACGGCACCTTCTCGGCCACGGTATCCCCCGCCATTCTGGCTACGCTGCTCGGCGGTAACTTTACCGTGAGTGCTTCGGTTACCGACGCCGTAGGTAACACCACCTCCACCAGCGGCGGTGTGCAGCTGGGGCTGACTCAACCCACCCTGACGGTCAATACCGTGTTTGGTGACGGTATCCTCAGCGCTGCGGACCTGGCCTCTAACCAGACCATCAGCGGGACATCGAATCTGGCTGCCGGGGCGACGGTCAGTGCTACGCTCAACGGCATTACCTATTCAACGAAAGTGATCAGCGGTGGCAACTGGACAATCAGCGTGCCAAAAGGTGATTTAACCGGTATCAGCGATGGCCTTAAAGCGGTTGCGGTGACTGCCACAGATGTGAATGGCAACACCGTGACAGGCAGCGGCAGCCTGACCGTCATCAGTAATACCCCACCCGCCGTAACCATTACTTCGCTGTTTGGTGATAACGCATTAAGCGTGGCTGATGTGAAAACCACCCAGACGATTAGCGGTACGGCGACCAATGCGGAAGGGTCGCTGGTGCAGGTGACGATTGGCGGCCAGACCTTTACTACCACGGTCAGCAGCAACGGCAACTGGAGCCTTCCGGTTTCGGCCTCTAATCTCGCGGCGATCGCGGATGGACTCTATACCGTCACGGCAAGCGTGACGAATGGCGTGGGCAACAGCGGTAATGCCTCGGCTTCGCTGGGCGTTGCCAGCCGGACCACGCCAACGGCGGGCATCAACAGCTACTTTGGTGGGGATGGTTATCTGAATATTGCCGAGGCGAATGTTGCAGAAACCATTAGCGGTACGAGCAGTAACGCGATTGGGGGACGGGTTTCCGTCAACGTGGCGGGCAACATTTTCACCACGACGATTGGCAGTAACGGTGCCTGGAGTATCAGTGTGCCGTCAGCCACCCTGAAAGGCATTGCGGATGGCAGCCATTCTGTAGCCGTTACCATCACCGACGTGGGCGGTAACAGCACCACAGCCTCCAGCAGCTTCACGGCGCTGTCGCACAATCAGCCGCTTCTGGGCGTCGATCCTGTGCTGAGTGTGGTGTCATCGCTGATCAACGGGCTGACGGTGCAGGGGGGCTCTCTGAATGCGGCTCAGGGGTCAAAAGTCAGCGTTACGCTGCTGCTGGCTAACGGCAGCAATGGGCCGACGATTAACACCACCACGGATGCGCTCGGACGCTACGCGGCTAACTTCAGCCCCGCGCTGTTATCGGTTGGGGGACTGCTGCTGTCGCTCAATACGCTGGCGAAGGTCACGATTACGGATGTGGCGGGCAACAGCTACACCACGACCAATACGCTATTGTTAGGCGCTGTGTTGCCGGTTACCACGGCGTCAACGACCGAGTCCGTTGCGCTGTTCTCACTGGTGGACGACAGTGCAACCGCGGCGGGCCATGATACGCAGCACAACACGCAGTCCACCGAAGAGGCAACGCCGACGGTGCACGTGGCTTCAACGCTGACCACCGAAGCCGATGTGGCCGCGCCGGTCAATGCGTCGGAGGACAATACCGGCGTCGCGGCGGCGGCAGTCGCTGAAACGGCAGCCGTAACAGACACGCCTGTTGACGAAAGTTACAGCATCGGCGGGGTGGTCATTACGCTGGCAGATGGCAGCATCGTGGAAGGCGCATCGGTAAATGGGAGTAGTGGTGCCGATACGGTTGTGGTCAGCGATCTGAACTTCAGCCATATCGATGGCGGTGCAGGAACCGATACGCTGGTGCTGAACGGCGATCATCTGACGTTGGATCTGACCGATCTTGGTCTGAAAGTGGAAAACATTGAAGTGCTCGATCTCGGCCAGAGCGGCACGAACGCTGTGAAGCTGGATCTCAACGAGGCGCTGAATATCACTGACCAACAAAGCGATGACCTGGTGATTAAAGGGGCCGACGGTAGCCTTGTCACGCTGGTCAATGGCCAGGGGGGCACGTGGGAAATCAGTGGCGAACGCATGGTGAATGGTCAGTCCTACGAGGTCTACCATAACTCGGCGCTCACCAATGACAACACGTTGGGCGATGTTCTGATTCAACACAATCTGCAGGTACACATCGTTTAACATACGATATTCACGTTAAGCACTTACCCACAGCAGCGGTTGCGCAAGCTTCCGCTGCTTTTTTTCTGCAACGTGGCTTTCAACATTCCGCCACTCTTCCTGGCAACATGTCAGCATGGGGTAAGCACGCCGTGAGGGCATCCGGCCACTAACGGATAGATGAAACAGGCCGTTTTATCTTGACTTCGGGTAACGCTGTACCGACCCAGAGTAACGGGCAGATTAACGCCGGTTCGACAGGAAGCGTAATCGTCGCCTTTTGATGCCGCCTTGCCTGACAACCGCTTCATTAATCACAATCACGAGACCTTCCAGGACCTGAGAGTGCAGCGTTCCGACTGACGGCCGCTCGTGACTCAATGGTAAGCAATATGACTTTTTTAAAATCGATGTCGTTAATTTTATCTTAAGTAGTGGCAGGGAATTGTGTCTGTTTAAAAAATCGCCTTTCAGTAAATATATTTGATAATTGGTGATTTTTAACATGACCACTTTCTCTGTATGTACTATTAATAGTAACTCGCGCTTAGCGGTCTTTACTGAACGCATTAAATAAATTAACAATAAAATGCGTGATGCTTATCGTGCCCTTGCTTTTTTTACATACTGAAATCACCAGGACGTCATCGAATGATCATAAGAAAACCTGTTGGTATGAATAATGAACAAAGCGCGTTTAGCCCTGTTTTTTTACGTCCTGAATGGCCTGGTCCTGCCCGCGGCATTTGCCGCCCCCTTACCGAAAGCGGAGTTCAACTGGCGCGCAGCACCCAGCGAAGAGCAGGTCGCCATTTTGACCCTGCGGGAAGCCATCCTTCGAGCCTTCGCACGCAACCCAAAAATTTCCGAGGCGGCGGCGCAGATTCATATTGGTGAAGGCGATCTGAGTGCCGCGCAAAGCGCCTGGTATCCCCAGATATCGCTTCAGGGGGCCGCGGGGCGCTCACATCAAACCGACTCATCTGGCAGTCTGAATAACAATGGGTCCGGCGGAATCACCCTCAGCCAGCTGTTATATGACTTTGGCCGCACTAACGGTGCCATTGACGAGCAGCATGCCCTGTCAGATGCCTACCGCTTCGGGTTATTTGACGCCATGACGCAGGTGGCTAAAGAGGCCTTACAGTCTTATCTGGAAGTCAAACGTTATCAGGCACTCGCCGCCACGGCACAGACGAATATCGCCTCGCTGGAGCACGTACGTGACATTGCCAAAATGCGTGCAGATGCCGGGCTCAACTCTCAGTCAGATGTGCTGCAGGCCGAAACCCGTATCGCCGCCATGCATGCCACGCGTGAACAGTATCTGGCCCAACTGCGTTCTGCCAACGCGCAGCTTACCGTCCTGACTGGCGTGGTGCCTGCCACACTGCCTGAGCTGCCCCAGGCGCTGTTACAACAGCAAATTACCCTGGACAAAATCGCCTATGAAAACAGCGCATCGGTGCGCAGTGCGCAATACAAACAGGAAGCCGCCCGCGAACGGGTCCGTCAGGCGCAATCGGGTCACTGGCCCAGCATCAAGGTTCAGGCTGGCCGGACGCGTTACGAAAACGATACCCGCTCATACTGGGACGATGAAGTCCAGCTTCAGGTAGAAGCGCCGCTCTATCAGGGCGGTCTCGTCAATGCCAAAACCCAGTCAGCGGAGGGCGATCGGCTGGCCGCCCAGGCTGCGGTACAGCAAGCCAAACTCACGATTAATCAAAACGCCTCCACATCTTACGCCGATATGATCGGTGCTCAGCAGCGTCAACTGGCGGGAGAGGCGCAGTTAGCCAGCGCTGAACATACGCGCAACGTGTATGCCGATGAGTACCGGCTCAGTAAACGCAGCCTGAACGATCTGCTTAGCGTTGAGCAGGACGTGTTTCAGGCCGACAGCGCGCGAATCACTGCGCTTTATGACGGGTGGGATGCCACCGTCCGTTACGCCGCTGCCGTCGATAACCTGCTCGACATCATGGGTATCGATCGTCAAAAAAACAGCGGTGATCTTCTTCCTTCTTTGCAATAGCCAACCCGTTTTAAAAGGCGCGAACAATGAGTGCACAAAACCCGACGACCGATAACTGGATTGCTGCGATGTTGCGCGTGGCGGCACGCTTCGGTAAGCCTGCAGAGCGCAAAACGCTTCGCCAGCAAATGCGCTGGTTTGAACACCTGCCGGTGGCGCAGCAGCGGGATCGCCTGTGCGGGCTGCTGGGTCTCCATTTAACCATGGTGCCGCAGAACCAATTGCGTTGGCGGCAGGACATCACGCCCGTGGTGCTGGTGATGGAAAATAACAGCGTCGCCGTGCTGGAAGAAATCGATGGCAAGGGCGGGGCGCGCTACTGGCTTAGTGAAGGCGGCGATGTCATTCGGGAAGGTGAGCTGGCAAGCCTGCTCTCCAGAGCGCAGGGGGACATTGGCGTGATTGGCGTGGCCGCGCGCGGAAGAGATGCCCGCATTGATGAATTCGTGCAGCCCTATGAACCACACTGGTTCTGGAAAAACTTTCGCGGCATGGGCCGGCGAATCGGCGAAATATCTCTGGCATCGGTAATCAGTAACGTCCTGGCACTCGCCGGTATTCTTTTCTCAATGCAGGTGTACGACAGGGTTATCCCGGCGCAGTCCGAGGCGACGTTGTGGGTGCTGTTTGTCGGCGTGCTCATTGCCGCCGCCATTGAATATCTGATTCGCCTGATGCGAACGCAGGTTTCTGACCTGATGGGGAAACGCATCGATCTGAAAGTGTCCGCCATGCTGTTTGCCCGGGCGATGAATATTCGCAATGAGTCACGGCCTAAATCCACTGGCTCTTTCATCTCCCAGCTGCGTGAAATCGATCAGGTTCGTGAGTTACTGACCTCAACCACCGTCGGCGCTGCCGCAGACTTACCCTTTGTCATTCTGTTCCTGTTTATCATGTCGTTTATCGGCGGCTGGCTGGTGCTGATTCCGCTGGCTGCTATTCCGCTCATTATTATTCCGGGGATGTTAGTGCAGTTCCCTATGGCGCGTCTGGCAAAAGCCGGGCTGCGCGAAGGCGCGCTGCGGAATGCCGTGCTGGTCGAGACGATAGAAGGCATTGAGGATATCAAAGCGCTGCAGGCCGAGCCTTACTTTCAACGCCAGTGGGAGCAAACCCACGAGGTCAGCGCCTCGATTGGCAATCAGCAACGTCTGTGGGGCGCCAGGCTGACCGGCTGGGCCTCCACCGTGCAGCAACTGACCTACGCGGGCATGCTGGTGTTCGGGGTTTATCTGGTACTGGATTCACAAATCACCACCGGTACGCTGGTGGCCTGTAGCCTGCTCTCTTCGCGCACCATCGCGCCACTCATGCAGCTGACCATGGTGTTTTCTCGTTGGCAGCACGCCAAAACCGCGATGAAAGGGCTGGATGAGCTGCTAAAAAAACCGCTCGATAAACCCGAGTCGGCCACCATGGCGCACTGTCCGACCCTGACCGGCCACTTTGAACTGCGCAACGTGCACTATACCTACGACGAAGAGAACGAAAAAAACGTGCTCAACGTGCAGCAGTTGAACATTAAGCCTGGAGAGAAAATAGCCATTCTGGGGAAGGTGGGCGCGGGCAAATCGACCCTGTTAAAAATACTGGCGGGCCAGGCGCAGGCCAGCCAGGGAAAAGTGCTGGTGGACGGCGTGGATATGGCACATATCGATCCAACCGATTTGCGCCGCCAGCTTGGCTGGCTGTCCCATGATTCGCGGCTGTTTTTTGGCACGCTCAGGCAGAATCTGCTGCTCGGCAATCCCCACGCCAGCGAACAGGAAATGCTGCAGGCGTTACGGATTAGTGGCGCGCTGTCGCTGGTCCAGCAGGATGCGGCCAGTCTGGATCGCGTGATCAATGAAGGGGGGCGAGGGCTGTCAGGTGGACAGCGGCAGATGATCATGCTCAGTCGAATGATCCTGCGCCAGCCGCAGGTGGTGCTGCTGGATGAGCCAACGGCCGCCATGGATGAGCAGCTTGAAGAGCATGTCATCCGTCAAATGCAGGGCTGGATCAGTGGACGCACGTTGATTCTGGTGACGCATCGCCCCGCGCTGCTGAAGATGGTCGATCGCATTGTCGTGATGGATAACGGGCGCATTATTGCCGACGGTGCGAAAGAGCAGATATTGCGGCGCGCCACTCAGAACGTCCCGGAAGCGACACAGGGAGGTGCGGTATGAGTGTGCTCATCGATAAAGACCTTGCCAGACACGAGCGGCGCACCTCCGCGATCATCTGGTTGTGTACGGCGGCGCTGGCCTTTTTCCTGATCTGGGCGCACTTTGCCATTCTTGATGAGGTAACCGTCGGGACCGGTAAGGTTACGCCATCTACGCGCGCCCAGGTCATTGACAGCCTGGACGGTGGCATCGTTAAGCAGCTCAACGTGCACGAAGGCGATATTGTAGAAAAGGGCCAGATACTGGCCACGCTGGACCCAACCCGGTTTCAGTCCAACTTTGGTGAAGTACAGGCCAGAGTTCGCACGCTGCGTGCTTCATCGGAACGGCTCAACGCTGAACTGTCGGGGATTCCACTTAAATTCAGTGCTGAGACGCAAAAAGAGCCGCAGCTGGTGGCGCGTGAGAGACAGCTGTATGAATCGCGTCGGCGTAACCTCACCGAGACCATCAACAACCTGCAACAGTCTTTGCGGCTGGTACAGGATGAGCTGCGGTTAACTGAACCGCTGGTGGCAAAAGGCGCGGCGGGGCAGGTTGAAGTGATTCGCCTGCGCCGGCAGGTCAGCGATCTGCGTGGAAAAATCGACGAGGCGCGTAACGACTATCTGGTCCGCGCTCATGAGGAGCAGGTAAAAAACAATGCTGAACTCGACGCCCAGCTACAGGTAGCCGCAGGCAAAGAGGATCAGCTGACGCGCGCCACGCTCTATTCACCCGTGCGCGGCATCGTTAAAGATATTCAGGTCACCACGGTAGGTGGTGTGCTCGAACCCGGCGGAAAAATGATGGAAATCGTCCCCCTGGAAGATCAGTTACTGATTGAAACCCGTATCAATCCCCGTGATATCGCCTATATCCGGCCCGGGCTGGCAGCCGTGGTGAAAGTCACAGCCTATGACTCATCCATTTACGGCGATTTAACCGGCGTGGTGGAAACCGTTTCGCCTGATACCTTGCAGGATGAAGTTAAGCGCGACCAGTATTACTACCGGGTTTATGTGCGTACGCAAAAAGCAGAACTCACCAACAGGGCTGGACGACGCTTTCCTATCGTACCGGGCATGGTGGCGAATGTGGAGATCAAAACGGGGCAGAAATCTGTCATGGACTATTTGCTTAAGCCGTTGAATAAAGTCAAAGAATCGATGCGTGAACGCTAATATAGCCCACGTTTTCTGACGTCACGTATTTTAGTTACGCTGCGTGATAAATTAGCCGCTGAAGTTTACCTGTTGAGGCGGTATATTGCGAAAAATAAACCCATAAATACGGTGAAGAATCCCGCAGCTATCCCGCCTATTCAACTCTCTAAGACAATACAGACAACGTTCAGGCAAAAAAAAGCCGGGCAATAAGCCCGGCGATATATAAGGGTAAAAAAAAATCATTCGGGGTGAATGAAGATAAGAAATAAATGATGATAGCGGGAGTAAGTATATTGGCTGGCGAATAATAAGTTTTACCATTGAGTGCTTAGGATTATTCCCACTAAAATCATTCGGATAGCTATTATTTTCAACGCGGTTGTCATTTTGTGCTTTATTTTTTATCACTCCGTGCGGCTAATAAGTTCCCCTTTATTTACATATAGCAATAAATTTTACAGGTCATGAAACACTTTCGGAAATTTAGTAGCATTTTTACGATGGATTATTACCCATTATGAAACAACAATGGTTTGCCGACCGATATTACCATCGGTTTGCAGTGGCAAATATAAAAGGCACATAACAGAGGGTAATAAAAATGAAGCGTCACATTCTCTCCCTGGCGATCCCGGCATTACTGGCAGCAGCGGGCTCGGCAAATGCGGCTGAAATCTACAATAAAGACGGCAATAAATTAGACCTGTTCGGCAAGGTTGACGGATTGCACTATTTCTCGGACAACGACGGTGCCAACGGCGACCAGTCTTATGTTCGTTTTGGCTTTAAGGGTGAAACCCAGGTAACAGATCAACTGAGCGGCTACGGCCAGTGGGAATACCAGGCGTCGCTCAACAATTCAGAAGCACAGGGTACGGCAAACAGCTACACCCGTGTTGGTTTTGCAGGACTGAAATTCGGCAATGCGGGTTCATTCGACTACGGTCGTAACTACGGTGTGGCTTACGACATTGGCGCATGGACTGACGTTCTTCCTGAGTTTGGTGGCGATACCTATGGCGCAGACAACTTTATGTTCCAGCGTGGCAACGGTATGGCGACCTACCGCAACAACGGCTTCTTCGGTCTGGTAGACGGCTGGAACTTTGCAGTTCAGTATCAGGGCAAAAACGATAACCCAACGGAAGCAAGCGGCGGGCGTGATGTGCTGGGTGAAAACGGCGACGGCTGGGGTCTGAGCACGACCTACGATCTGGGCTCCGGTTTCGGTATCGGTGCGGCAACCTTCCAGTCGGATCGTACCAACAACCAAAATGGCAATGCGCCGGGCATTCTGGGTCGCGGAGATAAAGCGGAAGCTTATACCGGTGGTCTGAAATACGATGCTAACAACATTTATCTGGCTGCGATGTACACGCGCGCCTATAACGCGATCAGCTTTGGCGACAGCACAAGCGCTAATCAGCCAAACACGGCCTACGGCTATGCTGACAAGGCTGATAACTGGGAATTAGTGGCACAGTACCAATTTGACTTTGGTCTGCGTCCTTCTCTGGCATACGTTAACTCGCGCGGCACCGATGTGCAGAACTGGGGCAAACAGAATCTGAAGAAATATGTCGACGTGGGTGCGACTTACTACTTCAACAAAAACATGTCGACCTATGTTGATTATAAAATCAACTTACTCGATGACAACGACTTTACCAAGGCCGCCGGCATTAATACCGATGACGTGGTGGGCGTAGGACTGGTGTACCAGTTCTAAATGTCACAGGGAGCGCCCGTGCGCTCCCTGATTTATTAATCTGCCGGGTGTTCCGGCTCGTTATCATCCTGTGGCACGATCACGTTGCCATATCTGGCCCCCTCGAATGCCACACCTGAAAGTGTAAACGCAGCAAAACTCAGCCAGTTTTGCATCGCAGTCATCACGGTTTCCGACTTATCCATCCCACACCTCTCAGCAACACAGTTAAGGTTTCTGGTGCAGGAATCGTGCCAGCCCAACCGCTCTCATAGCCACGGAAAAACAGGTGATTTTGCTACAATGGCGCGCGAATTAGGGGGCTGATGACCTTAAAAGGTGCAGGGGCGATCAACGACGGCGCAGGTAAGTGGTTGGCATGTTGCGATTACGGCGTTGCTGCCATGTTTTATAGCTTCCTAATACGAACAGGCCCAGCACAGCGGCAAGGATTACATAAATCATCTGTGACTCCTTATTCTGACGCTCTCAGGAGCGAGCGGAACGTAGCAGTGTGATCGACCTAATAAGTTTTATCAACCATGTTTAAGTTACTTTACTTAGTGTTTGTGCTTTGAAATATGCACAGATGACCTGTTACGGATAAATAATGATGCGTTTTAAGATAAATCTCCTGTTTGTAGCTTTAATGTCATTGTTAATGGGATGTGACGACACGTCATCCAAAGCCCATGACGCCATGGTGCTGGAAGGCAAAACGATGGGAACGGTGTGGCGAGTCAGCCTGGCAGGCGTGGAGGCTGGACGCAAAGCGGCACTACAACAGCGCATCCAGCAACGACTGGATGCCGATGATGCGGAACTCTCGACGTGGAAACCGACGTCAGTGCTGTCACGTTTTAATCAGAGTCGTGCAACAACGCCTCAGCCGGTGAGTGAAAACATGGCTGATATCGTGACGATTGCGCTACGTATCGGCAAAAAAACCTCGGGCGCCATGGATATTACGGTCGGGCCGCTGGTGAATTTATGGGGATTTGGCCCCGATAAGCAGCCCAACCATATTCCGGATGACAGCCAGATTGCCGCGGCCAAAGCCCTGACCGGCTTACAACATTTACGTGTCATACAGGGAGGCGAAGGCCAGTGGTTACAGAAGGATCTGCCAGGCTTGTATGTTGATCTCTCCACGGTGGGAGAAGGTTTTGCGACCGATCACCTTGCGCGACTGATGGAACAGGAGGGGATTAACAATTATCTGGTCTCGGTGGGGGGGGCTGTGCTATCCCGCGGGATGAATGCGCAGAACCAGCCATGGCGGGTGGCGATTCAGAAACCGACCGATCGCGAAAATGCCGTGCAGGCGCGTGTAGACCTGCAGGGACACGGCATCAGCACATCTGGCAGCTATCGAAACTATTATGAGCTAGACGGCAAACGTCTTTCACACATTATCGATCCCGCGACTGGCCGCCCGATTGACCATAAGCTGGTGTCAGCGACCGTGATTGCCACTACGGCGCTGGAAGCGGATGGCTGGGACACCGGCCTCATGGTGTTAGGTACTGAAAAAGCCAAAGCGCTGGCGATTAAAGAGAAACTGGCGGTGTATTTAATCACCCGGGAAGGCGATCGCTTCGTCAGCTGGATGTCGCCCCAGTTCTCTGCTTTTATTATTCCATCTGACTGACTGAGAGAACCGCTATGCTGGATCTGTTTAGTGATGCCTCACCCTGGCAAGAACCCCTGGCTGATGGCGCGGTGATTTTACGCCGTCGCGCATGCGATGAGGCGGAAGATCTGTATCAGGCCATGATGGCAATAGCAGAATGTAATCCGTTTGAGCACCGCATCACGCCGGGCGGACATCGCATGTCCGTTGCGATGACCAACTGTGGGGACTTCGGCTGGTCGACAGATGCGCGCGGCTACCGATACAGTGAACAGGACAGCAGCAGTCAACGTCCGTGGCCGGCAATGCCGGATGCGTTTCGCCGGCTGGCGCAGCAGTCGGCTGAAGAGGCCGGCTTCCCGGGCTTCAATCCGGATGCCTGCCTGGTTAACCGCTACGAACCCGGCGCTAAGCTGACGCTGCATCAGGACAAGGATGAAAAAGACTTGCGCCAGCCCATCGTTTCAGTGTCACTGGGCCTGGCGGCGGTTTTTCAGTTTGGTGGCTTTGAGCGGGGCGACCATGCACAGCGGGTTTTGCTGGAACATGGCGATGTGGTGGTGTGGGGCGGGCCTTCGCGACTGCGCTATCACGGCATCCTGCCGCTCAAGGCGGGCATCCATCCGCTCACCGGCGCCTTTCGCTATAACCTGACATTCAGGCGGGCTTTTTAACCCCCGCGCAAAGTGCGAATAACTATTGCTATCATTTGCCATCACATTAAACTGCAGGCTGATTTTCATGTCTGGTAAGGTTTTATGGCGTTGTTGAATGTGGTTTTCTGCCAGTATCGCTGGCCGTTTATTGGCGTAATTTTGCTCACCCTGCTGAGTGCCGCATTGGGTATTGGCATGATTGCTTTTATCAATAGCGAAATGATCGTCGCCGTGAATACTTCCCTGACTGTTCTGCCCGCGTTTCTGTTCCAGGTCGTGATGCTGATGGGCGTAACGCTGGCCTCACAGCTGGCGCTGACCTGGCTGGGCCATCAGTTTGTCTGGCGCATGCGTGGCGAATTTATCAAGCGTATCCTGGACACGCGCGTGGAGCGCATCGAACAGATTGGTAGCGCACAACTGCTGGCGGGATTAACCAGCGATGTCCGGGCAATCACCCTCGCTTTTGTCCGATTGCCTGAGTTAATTCAGGGCATCATTATCACGCTCGGTTCAGCGCTGTATCTTGCCTGGCTGTCACCCAGAATGCTGCTGGTCACCAGCGGCTGGCTGGTCGTGACCATCGTCGGCGGCTGGATGCTGGTGTCGCGGGTTTATCAGCATATGGCGAAGCTACGCGATGTCGAAGACAATCTCTACCGCGATTACCAGACGGTGATCGAGGGGCGTAAAGAGCTACAGCTTAACCGTGAGCGCGCCAGACTCATCTATGAAACGGTTTATCAGCAGGACGCCAACACCTACCGGCACCATATTGTGCGTGCCGATACCTTTCATCTCAGTGCCGTTAACTGGTCAAACATCATGATGCTGGGCGCTATTGGGATGGTGTTTTACATGGCTAACAGTCTGGGATGGGCCAATACGGCCGTCGCGGCCACCTTTTCCCTGACGTTGCTTTTTTTGCGCACGCCGCTGCTGTCCGCGGTCGGCGCTCTGCCTACGCTACTGAGTGCTCAGGTCGCCTTTCGCAAGCTCAATACCTTTGATCTCGCGCCCTATGAACCTGACTTTCCCGCCTTTAACGGCGAAACCGACTGGCAGACGCTTGAATTGCGAGATGTGACCTTTCACTACGGCGATAACGGTTTCCAGGTCGGACCGGTTAACTTGCGGCTCCAGCGCGGCGAGCTGGTGTTTTTAATCGGCGGTAACGGGAGCGGCAAATCGACGCTGGCCATGCTGCTCACCGGACTGTATCGCCCTCAGTCCGGCAGCCTGTTAATCGATGGCAAACCGGTTGATATGGGCGACCTCGATCGCTGGCGCAAACACTTTTCCGCCGTCTTTACCGATGTCCATCTGTTTGATCGCCTGATTGACAGCAAAGGCGATCCGGCGTCACCCGCCCGGATTCAGCAGTGGCTGGAAAAGCTTAAAATGCAGGACAAGCTAAAGATTGAAGGGAATAAGATCCTGAATCTGCAGTTGTCAAAAGGGCAAAGTAAAAGGCTGGCGTTGCTGCTGGCCGTGGCTGAACAGCGCGACGTCCTGCTGCTGGATGAGTGGGCAGCCGATCAGGATCCCCATTTCCGCCGGGTTTTCTATCGTGAACTACTGCCGGCGTTACAGGCCGCCGGTAAAACGGTATTCGCCATCAGCCACGACGACCACTACTTTATTCATGCCGATCGTCTGCTGGAAATGCGCGAGGGTAATCTGTACGAATTAACCGGCCATGCTCGCGACCACGCCAGCCTGGATGCCGTCAGGCTGACCGATACCGGATTATGATGTCTGATGAACGCGATTGACGAGGCTGCCCGATGCCTGACTACCACACTCAGAAGAGGGGCAGAGGGTTGATGCATAAACGATAAAGCCGCTCAGGGTGAGCGGCTTAGAAAAGGTCTGGTTGGCGCTTGAAATCACACGTTGCTTTGCTGTAACGCGGTGTGAGGTTGGTAGCTTGTTATAATCAATCGTTTGGCGGGATGGAGAAGTTTTTCAGTGAAACGACAAAATGTTGTTGGCCTTTGCTGATGCGCGCACCGCGATCGCACCACTGACTTGCCAGACGAAAGAAATCGTCACAACCGATGTCGTATGCCAGCTCCACCTTATTGATACCTGAGTGCAGTAAATTTTCTGCATCCTTCAGGTTTTTAGCTTGGATGATCATATCTGTACCCTCGATTTCAGGAGGAAACAGAATAAGCGTTTTTTATGACAAAAATGTTTCAGTTTGATGAACTGCTGTCTTATTTGTTATTTTTGTGAAGCATTAGACATTAAGGGTTTATCACTAACTCATTAATTAATATCAATAATGGTGATTTTTTTAGCAGTTTATCGGGAAAGTCTGATATTGCAATCATCAGCAGCGGGCTGTTCAGCACAGCCCGGCAAACAGAAATCGTTTAGTCCTGTTGATGTCTGTCAGGCAGCAGGCCAATCAGAGGTTTTCAGGTCTGGGCTTCATGCTCACTCTCAGGGCGAAGACGTTCCTGAGCCAGAAAACTCAGGTCGCTGCCTGCAGGACGCTGGTAAATGCGCAGCGAAAAGACGTTAGCGATGGCATATACGTATTCGAAGATGGCCGATTGGGTATGTTCATAATCGACCCAAAGCACTGACGACGTAAAGCAGTAGATCTCAATGGGCAGCCCCTCAGAAGACGGCTTCATTGACCTCACCACGATATACATCTCTTTATGGATATCATCTCGCTGAGCCAGCCAGGCGGTGAGATAGTGACGAAAGATCATCAAATTCGTCATGCCATTTTCAACGAACCAGCGATCGCCGACGGCACTCAGTTCGCGACCATCCATAAGTTTGGACAGTTGTTCATTAATGCCGCGAATCTGCGTCATGGGCTCCAGCATGGCGTGATTTACAAAGCTTATGGACGTTTGATCAATGTAGAAACTGCGCATGATCCGGCGTGCACCGGATGAGAACATGGCCTGCCAGTTGGTATAGGTTTCGGTCAGAAAGGTTTTGGTGGGAACCCGGGACAGAGTATTGTCCCAGTTGCGAATAGTAATGGTGTGAAGGGCGATATCCACTACCTCTCCACTGATATTATTGACCGGAAGCTCTATCCAGTCGCCTAGCTGCAACACATCATTCGAAGAGAGCTGTATATTCGCCACCAGCGACAGTAAGGTGTGCTGAAATATCAACATCAGCACCGCTGCCACCGCACCCAGACTGGAGATAATAATGACTGGCGACTTATTCGACATGATAGCCAGGATCATAATCGCCGAAATGATATGCACCAGAATTTTGCCGACCTGAATATAGCCTTTAATGGAATGGTTTTTACGTTTCGACTTTTTTACGTAGGAGATATTAATAATCTCCAGTACTTCATTAAAGAACAGCGACAGGTAGACCATAAACAATATGCCGCAGATGGTCTTAATGGCAATCAGCAGATGCTCGGGTAAGTCTGGCATAAACTGCAGCAGGAAGTAGACGGTGATCACCGGAATAAAATTAGACAGCTTTTCAGACAGCCTGACGTCTTTGTCCAGCGGCACCTGATTTTTATGGCTGCTGAAGAACACCTTACGTACGACTTTGACAACCAAAAACTTACAAATCAGATGCGCAACCAGGCCCGCGACAATCAACACAACGATGTTAATAGCAATGGAAAGAGCAGGTTTGTTCTCGATAAAGTGTTGTATGTTGTTCAAATAATTCATGTTAATCGTATGCCTGGAAATTTGTCTGTATTCAATCACAAACCTGATAATGGCGATAAGCGTAGCGTGCGTTTGAACGTCGTGCGAGGGGTAAGTTAATTGAATTGATTTATCATGCCATAGTGCCACTTTACGCCTGTGGCATCGCCAGCCTGTCTGACGCGTGAACAGGGGCGGCAGAGCGGGGCAGTCAACGAAAGTCTGGCTCGTTCAGGCCATGACTGTACTGCCTGTGCTGAGGTTCACGTACGCGTCCTGCGAGCGCTGGCGCGTTCACCTGGGCAGTGCATGGGTAACCGGCTTTGTACTGTGCCACAGAGGTATTTTTCGCCGCCTCATAACGGTCAGTTTCGGCAACAGGTCTTTAGCCTTTCGGTTATTCAGGACAGGCAGATATCAGTATCGTCATATTGAACCGGGGATGCTATGCGCGCGTTAACTCCCTGCATATAAATGAGCATCATTGAATTAAGGTTATATTTTCCCGATGCTCATGATTTTATTGAACCTGTTCCTGCTGTCGCTCAGGCGTGTTTTTTTCTTAGTGACATGTTGTCGGCCTGATTAAAAGGCGCTGCAAAATGCGGGTTTTACACTCTGTATTTATAGCTATTTACGCTAAATATATGGAGGATATCGCCGTGATTTGACTTATGAGAGGCATGCTGTAGGTTAAAAATACCTCAAAAACATATGCTTATCTCCACCTCTTTTCAGGAAGGTGGAAAATGAAAACTCACACTATCTCTAACAGTCACCCCGGTGGTCGTGTTCAGTCGGCGCGCTCGGGCAGAGTGGGCTTTTTTGAAAAAGCCGGTTTTGGCGCCGGCGATGCGGCCTGCAATATGTTGTTTAATCCGATAACCATGTTCTTGTCGTTTTTCTATACGGATATATTTGGCCTTGCGCCGGGCGTGGTGGCGACCATCTTTCTTGTTGTACGATTTGCCGATGCGGTTTTCGACCCCTTTTACGGCGCTTATATTGATAAAACCGCGACGCGATGGGGCCGTTTTCGTCCCTGGATTATAGGCTTTGCCGTACCCTTTGCCATTAGCTGTATGGTGATGTTTTACACACCGGATTTACAGGGCCATGCAAAGGTCATGTATGCCTTTATTACCTATCTGATTTTGTCGCTGCTTTATTCCGGGGTTAACATTCCTTACTGCTCGCTGGGCGGCGTAATCACTACCAACGCGCAAGAACGGGTGTCCTGTCAGCAATTCCGTTTTATGGGCGCCGGGCTCGCCAGCCTGTTCTGCACGCTGACATTACTGCCAATGGTGGCCTTTTTCGGTAACGGAAACCGGCAAATCGGTTTCTTCTGGGTCATCACCATTTTTGCCATCATTTCCCTGTTTTTGTTTGTTTTTTGTGTGGCAACCACCCGGGAGCGCATTACACCCAAGAGCAATGCCGGAGAATCCATTTTCACTATTATCCGGCAAATCACAAAAAACGATCAGTGGGTCGTCTGTGTCTTTGCCATGTTTCTGGACTGTATCCCTTCTTTTGTGCGCGGCGCCGCCTGTATCTACTTTGCGAAGTACGTGATGGGATTAAACGATTACTACGCCACGCTGTTCCTGAGCACCGGCATTGTTGCCGGTATTCTTGGCTCTTACATTACCCCGTTTTTCACGAACCGGTGGTGTAAGGTTCAGGTTTATCAGGCATGCAAAGCGGTCGCGCTGGCGATGTCAGTGGTGTTCTTCTTTTTGCCCGCCCAGAACGTGGTACTGGTGTTTGGCTGGTTTTTTATCCTGTCAGTCATTCATCAGATTGGTGCGCCTATCCTGTGGTCGTTTATCGGTGACGTTGATGACTATGGCGACTGGAAAACAGGCAAGCGCCTGTCTGGGATCTGTGCCTCTGGCAACCTGTTTTCACTCAAAATTGCGCTGGCCGTCAGCGGCGCGATTGTGGGGGCTGTCCTGTCGGTCACCGGTTATCAGGCCAACATTGCTGTGCAAAGCAGCCGCGCCATCGCCGGGATTTATGCGCTGATGGTCTGGATTCCCGTCGTGGGTTATCTGCTGTCTGTGTGGCTGGTCCGTTCGCGCTACATATTGACCACAGCCAAAATGAAAACCATTGAAGACGATCTGTTCTCAACGCATCCCGAGTAAGCCTTTATCCGTAATTCGTTATGAAGACAGAAGGGAAGAAAATGATTACGTACTTTTTCCAAAAACAAAACTACATCGACCAGGTGGACGATGCCCTGTACGGCTCCTTTGTTGAGCATCTTGGCCGCGCTGTCTATAGCGGCATCTATGAACCTGGGCATGCCACGGCAGATCAACACGGCTTTCGGCAGGACGTGGGGGAACTGGTGCAGGATCTGGGGATTAGCACCGTACGTTATCCCGGTGGTAACTTTGTCTCGGGCTATAACTGGCGTGACGGCATTGGCCCGCAAGCCGAGCGCCCGGTCAGGCTGGATTACGCGTGGCTGACGAAAGAAAGCAACCAGTTTGGCATCGATGAGTTCGCCACCTGGTGTGAGAAATATGCGGTGACGCCAATGATCGCCGTCAACCTCGGCACAGGTACGCCGCAGGAGGCCGGTTACTTTATTGAATACTGTAATCTGGCGTCCGGCACTGCGCTCAGCGATCTGCGCATCCAGCATGGTCGGGAAACGCCGTATAATTTTAAACTCTGGTGCCTGGGTAATGAGATGGACGGCGAGTGGCAAACCGGGCAGCTGAGCGCGGAGGATTACGTTAAAAAAGCGCGGGAAACGGCAAAAATCATGCGCTGGGTCGACCGGGATATCAGGCTGGTCGCCTGTGGCAGCTCTAACTCGTTACAGGCCAGCTACCCGGAATGGGATCGTATCGTTCTGGAAGGGCTCTATCATCAGATCGATTACCTTTCATGCCACCATTATTTTGAAAACAGCACCGGTAACCCGCAGGATTTCTTAGCGTCGTTCCAGAGAATGGATGATTTTATTCATACCATCACGGCCACGGCGGACTATGTAAAAGCCAAACTGCGCAGCGATAAAAAGATGATGCTGTCGTTTGATGAATGGAACATCTGGTCAATCGAAGGCGAACCGTGGCAGGATCACTTTATCGATCCCAACAACCTTTATCAGGAAGCGCCGCCCCTGCTGGAGCAGTCTTATACCTTCCTGGACGCGCTGACGTTTGGCGGGCTGATGTGTTCATTACTCAATCATTGTGACCGGGTGAAAATGGCGTCGCTGGCCCAGTTGGTCAATGTGATTGCTCCCATCTTTACCCGCCCCGGCGGCGAGGTGATTCGCCAGACCATCTTCTGGCCTTTCCAGATGGTGAGCCAGTATGGACGCGGGCACGCGCTGCGCTATTTTGCCAACGTTCCCACCGTTAACACGGTGCATGGCGAAACCCGGCAGGTACAAAGCGCGGCGGTGTACAATGAAGAGAGGCAGCAAATTGCCTTCTTTGCGCTCAATACACACGACCATGACGCAACAGACATCAGGTTTATGCTGGATGCGTTTGGTGAGGGAATACTCTCACAACATATCGTGTTAGCCGGCCATGCGCTGGATGCCAGAAATACCTTCTCTCAGCCGGATAATGTGGTGCCGCAACCCCGCACGCTGACAAATGAGCAGCGTCGCCAGAAACAGGTGTCGCTCCCGCCTCTTAGCTGGAACATGGTGCTGATCGATCTGCAATGCTGAACAGGGATAAACCCGCCAGTGTAGGATGTTTCTGGCGAAGGTGATGAAGCGGCGGAGCCACTCAAAACCCACTATCGCGTGGGTTTTGACCGAACTGGGCCGGGTTTATCAATCGCCTTACTCCAGGATTTCGGCCAGATTTACGATATAACGTGAGGAGATAAAGGCAATTGACCTTTTATCAAATTCCCGTTCATGACGGATATTGGATAATAGGTTCCAGTAAAAAACCTTCGCCCCATACGGCCGCAGCGACAATCGACAATCTGACAGCGCGTGGGTTTTTTATCATTGTTTATCGCGCCTTTCCGGAACCATGAACCCTGTTTATCGGGCCGACGTTCTACACATCAGAATAAATGTTTCCCTTAAACGAAATCCTGGCATGATGCTTTTTTAACAGCGCATATTGGCCTTTATTCGCTGTTGATCATTGATTAACCCGCTCGGCACAGGCATTCCTGACTATCGAACAGCCTGTGTTTTTTATCTGTTATTGACAAATGCAGTTAAATGACGCTCAGGCAGCCGGCACTTTTTTATCCACCACAAAATCAAACTTTGTTAAACCAACACTCTGGGCACTTGTCATCACGAAGGCCACTCGCCCATACGGGGTTCCCTGATCCGCATAGATACGGATATGCGGCGGTTCAGGCAGTTTTGCCGCATCCTGCAGCCGGGCTACAAAGGCGGCGTCATCGAGTGTTTCTTTATCCCAGGCAATATTCCCGTTGGCCGTCAGCGAGATATTCACCGATTTAATGTTCTTATCGACCATGCTGGCGTTAGCTTTGGGCAAATTGACTTTTACCGCCGGATTGATCACCGGCAAGGTAATCATAAAGACAATCAGCAATACCAGCATGACATCAATAAAAGGGGTCATATTAATATCATTGACCAGCGGATCGTCATCTGACTCAAACTGTGATTTACCTGACATACTCATTTTTCACGTCTCCTGAGAAGGCCGCGCTAAACTGGCTGACTGGCGCGAAATGGCTGAACAGGGCTCGACTGAGCTTTATCGCCAGCGTGCAGTTCCTCTACGTTAGACGTAATACGTGAGCCGGTAAGATAATAAGCGTGCAGGTCGTTGGCAAAACGCGCGATGGCGTGCTGAAGGGCGCGGTTGCGACGACTTATGGTGTTAAACCCCAGAACTGCCGGGATAGCCACGAAAAGGCCAAATGCCGTCATGATAAGCGCTTCGCCCACCGGCCCGGCAACGTGAGCCAGATCGGGCTGGTCGGCCATGCTGATGGACTGCAGCGCATGATAGATCCCCCAAACGGTGCCAAGCAAACCTACAAATGGCGCCGTACTGCCAATGGAGGCAAGGATCCCCAGGCCTGATTGCAGATTGGCAGCGCTGTCGTCGATACTGTTTTTCAGGGCGCGTGCCAGCCAGTCGCTAATATCCAGATTGTTGCTGATGCCTGCTTCAATCGTATATTGGTGGGACATGGCCGCGTGTCCGGCGATGGCAAGGTCGCGAAACGGGTTGTTACCGTTGGCACCCAAGGTATCAATGGCTGCCGGTAGCGTCTTTTGACTCCAGAATAAATGCTTGGTGCGGTGGGCTATCTTTTTCATGCCCGCGCCTTGTATGCATTTTATAACAATGACCGACCAGGACATGACCGACATAATTAGCAGGATAATGGCCACTGACCGGGTAATGATGTCACCCTGTTCCCATACATGTTCAATGCCAAACTCATTCATAATGCATCCTCAATTAGTAAGAAAAGCGCCCGCTCATCATCATCCTGCCCTAGCTGGATAATTTGAACGTGATGGGTTGAATCGTCATAACGGAAATCGCCTGGCCGTTTTCCATGTAAGGATTACAGCGTATTCGCGAAACGGCTTCCATTGCCGCCTGATCCAGATCGTCAAAGCCGCTGCTCCGTGCAATTTCGCGGTGTTTCACCGTGCCATCGGAGTTAATGATCAGGCGGATTAGCACCTCGCCCTGTTCCTGAAGCCGTTTCGCCCTACGTGGATAGTCCGGAGCCGGTACCTGGCAACCCACTGTGGCGACATTCCTGGGGGCAGCATTCGGTACGCTTTTCAGCATTTGCCCTTGAGACGTGGCGGGAATCGCCGTTCGTTCCGCCACTTTTGCATTTTGCACGGGTGAAGGTTTAACCGGTTCGACCGGGTGCGTTTTTTCCGTTAACGTTTTGTGTCGAACAACCGGCTTTGGTTTGGGCTTAGGCGGCACGACTTTTGGCTCAGGTGGCGGTACAACCGGCTTGACGTCATCCTGATCGATTTCGCGCGTGCTGTTATCGGCGGTCAGGACAGGTGGCGCTTTGACGACCTCCGGAACCGGTACGGGTTCAGCGGGCGCCTCGACCATGGTTGCTTCAATACTGGTTTGGGTCGCGGGATTAATAATATTCAGCGGATGGTATTGAGTGGTGTGGGTAATAGCCATGGCAATCAGTGCCAGGTGCAAGATAACCACCGCGCTCACCGCCAGCTTTGGCAGATTTTTTTTACAGGAACTCTGCGCGCCTTGCGGAGCAATCAGGGGAGCCGTTGGTATTCCAGGCACTGAAAGATGATCTTTGAAAATAAGGCGCTCTGCTTTCACTACTACCTCACGATAAATCGCTACTGCTCAATGATTCTCAGCAGCAGTTTCTGGAAGACTTATCCTGTATGTGCAACGAGAATGAAAAAATGACACCGGCCGGGGAAGAAAAAACGCAAATTTTTATGACGCAGCCGGCTCGATCCTGATCCAGTAATTCGTAGTACGAGTGATCGCAATCGGCATTGTTTGGGCAAGCGCGTCGAGCGTGTAGGGAATATTATCAAGCGGGAAGTTGCCGCTGACTCGCAGGTCAGCGACGGCCGGGGCGACGCGAATGACGGCAGGACTGTAATTTTTCAGTGAGTTAATCACGGAACCCAGCGTAGCATCTTTCACTTCCAGGCGACCCTGCGTCCATGCGGTTTCCTCATAGGGCGAGACGCCCAGCGGAATAAACGACTGATGATCGAACCACAGACCGTGGCCTGCCTGAACCTGCCGACTGTCACCGTTTCGATTGGTCACTTTTACCACCGCGTTCAGGACGGCCAGATGAATACCGCTCGATTCCTGCCGAACATGGAAACGGGCTTCCTGCGCAAGAATTCGCCCTGCGTGGGTGGCAATGGTGAACGGGCGTTGATCGTCGACCACTTCGGCAATGATGCCACCGGTGCGCAGTTCCACTTTGCGCAAGGTTTCATCCAGCGAAATATTCAACGCCGTGCGGGCATTCATATCCAGCGTGCTGCCGTCGTTAAGTTGGAACCTGCGCCGCTGTCCGGTATCGGTATAAGCATCGGATAACAGGTAGGGCAAAGGATATCGCTGGTTTAATATCAACCCACTGAACACACCTAACGCGGCAACGCCACAGGCTTTTTGCAGGAACTGACGTCGGCTTGACGGCGCAAGCAACGTCTGGCGCAGATTTTCTGTGGGTATACTGTGGTTTAGCGTCTGAATCTTACCCAACGTTGCTTCAATTTTTGCACAGGCGGCGTCGTGACGTTCGTCGGAATAACGCCAGCGCTCATACTGCCGGAAGTCATCTTCTGTGGCATCGCCCGAGCGTAACAGCACCATCCACTCAATTGCTTCCTGCGCGACGTCGTCGGGACGCTGGGTAAGTTTCATTTGTGATGTCCCGCCATCGGGTCAGATTGACCCTGAGCCACCAGATAACAATTCGTCAGTGCTTTAGCCACATATTTACGCACCATACTGGCTGATACGCCAAGCTCTTTAGCGATTTCAGCATAGGTCATGCCATCCAGTTGGTTGAGCAAAAAGGCCTTTCTCGCATTTACGGCCAGGCCATCCAGAGCGCGATCGATAGCCAGTAAAGACTCCATCACCATCTCCAGTTCTTCGGGCGAGGGGTGACAATGCTGTGGGCTATCCGCCAGAGCTTTGAGATAAGCCTGTTCAAGGTCGCGGCGTCGCCAGTTTTCATATAACACGCGCTGGGCCAGTGTCGTCAGCATGGCCCTCGGCTCGCGAATGTGGGGCAGTTCCGGAATTGCCGCCAGACGTAAAAACGCTTCAGAAGCGATATCTTCTGCCATGGTGCCGTAGCTAATTCGACGCCGTAATTTATCCGTCAGCCAGCGATAATCGCTGCGAAAAATAAGCGTTAATATATCTGAACGATCGGTCATGTCGGCAGGCATAATGTCCCCCATCTGAAAACTTAACACCTTTCTCAGCGCCTCAATAAAGACCGAGAAATGGAACCCACTTTCTACCTTGCGCTAAGGTGCAGCTTATTGTGGGAAAAACCTTTGCCTACCAAGCAAAAGAAAGGCCAATGTGTTTCCGGACTTTTCTTTTTTAAGTTTATTTTTTTTATTTATTACTATTCAGCTTGTTATAAATGCATCGTTACGCTCTGCCACTCACTTCTCTTGTGCCATCTTTTTGACGCTTGAAGGCCAGCCTCAGTAGGCTGCACCGCAAAGGTGCTGCGTTCATCTGTCGCTGACGGCGGAGACAAGACAGAACGAAAGACAAGAGTATGATTTTTTTTATTAACGCGTTTCATCTTCCTGACGTGAAGCGTCATTGATGCGAGTGTTGATTCACCAGAGAGCGCCCAGTAAAAGCTCACATCCAATTAAGCACCAGAATGGTGCGCTAATGCGTCGCCGTTCACTCGGCGTTGGGTTACACAGTGATGAATAACTTATAAATTAATTTTGAATTTAAATAGTTAATATTATTAATGTTTTCAAGTTAAGTGATTTTTTTCACACAAACACCCTAATGAGGTGTCACTTTTTAAATCTCATTGCACATACCTACTGAGAAGAATAATCGACTCATAACAATATGACGTAGTCCCTTTACCTTTTCTGCTGGAGCTGTAGCAATGAACGAAGCACCGCATCATGCAAAGAAAACGTATTTTACCCAAGGCCGTCTGGCGTTGGCGGTAAATATTGCCCTGGCCATTACTGCCTTTCCGCTACTTGCGTTGCAGGAAGGTTATGCTGCAGCGCCTGCGGCAATCAATTATTCCGTGCCTTCGGGTTCTCTGGAGCAAGGTTTATTAGCGATAGCCCGTCAAAGTCATCAAACCATCTCGTTCGATCCTAAACTGGTGGCGCCTTACCAGGCTAAACAGATTAAAGGTCACTTCACGCTGAAGCAGGCTATTTTGCAACAGTTGCAGGGAACGCCACTTTCCGTCACTACCACGCCTAATGGTACGCTGACTATCTATGCGATGAATCCCACCTCGCCGGTTAAACCCGCCTCAGATTTGCAAGCTGCGCAGGACAGCGGTCAGACTCTGCCAACGATTACCGTTAACGGTGAGGCAGAACGCAGCGAAGATGAAACGGTATATAATCCATCAATGTCGAGTTCTGCGACGCGCACCAATTTATCCCTGCAGGATACGGCACAGTCCGTTCAGGTCATCAGCCGCAAAGTGCTGGACGATCAGCAGGCCACCTCTGTGGAAGATGCGCTGCGTAACGTAGGAGGGGTCAATCTTAGTACCGGTAATCGCGGACAAAATGGCGTTAGCATCCGAGGTTTTGCCATCACCTCAGGTTCCACAGACGGCGTATCCAATCCCAGCAACGCGGTAAACGGCAGCCCTTTGGGTTACTCCAGTATTGATGGTGTTGAGCGTATTGAGGTATTAAAAGGACCACAGGCGGTATTAGCAGGAAACAGCTCACCTGCGGGTTCGGTTAACCTTGTCCGTAAAGCGCCGACGGCTTATCCACTGCATACAATAAAAGTCGAGGTGGCCAAATACGGCGAAGTCAAAACCGCAATCGATCTCGGCGGACCATTAAACGACGATAAAACGTTCCGCTACCGCCTTAATGCATCCACCATGCACTCCGATAACAGCTTCCCGGATTTTAATGGTAATCGTGCCGACTACCTTGCACCGGTTCTCGCATGGGAAGGGGAAAAAACACATATAAAAGTGGGCGCCGAATTTACCAATACCCGAAAATCAGGCCCTGCAGCAACTCTTTATAGTAACGGCCATATTTTAAAACTGCCTGAATACCGACTGGGTGATAAAGATGACCACTTCGCTCTTGATTCTAAAACTACCTATTATGAACTGAAGCAGGATCTGTCAGATAACTGGTCGTTTAACAGTAAAGCCGCTTATGTGGACAGCGTGAATAATTTCCGCGTTCATGAAGTTTACAATGCCGCGCGCAATGGCAATTTACTGAGCCACGAGCTGGGTATCAGACAGGACACCACGTCCTTAAGCCTGCAGAACGATATCCGGGGCAAATTCGATACCGGGCCATTAACCCATAATGTTCTGATGGGTTATGATTACCAACATACAGAGACCACCGACTGGGAACTTGCTCAAGGGCGAATCTTCACGACGGGAAATTATAACAATCCTGACAGCCTTTCTTTTCCGCCAATACCCGATCCAACCGCTAAAAACTATAATACGCTCGAACAACAAAAGGGAATTATTCTTCAGGACCAGATTGATTTCTGGAAAAAGCTGCATCTGCAATTGTCCGCCAAGCGAGCGCAATGGACGTCAAAATCGACAGCCTATGTTTCACCAACGCGCACTTTAATTACCTTTTCAGATGAAACGAAATGGGTGCCCAGCTACGGTGTGAGTTATGACATTACGCCTGAGGTCACCGTCTATGCTAATTTACTCAACAGTTTTCAGACAAGTGGATTGCTGGACCCCCGGACCGGAAGTGCATTTGCACCTTCCACAGGAAAATCGAAGGAGGCCGGCTTTAAATTCAGTCTGCTCGACGATAACCTGACGATTACGACGTCAGCCTTTGACATTATTCAAAAAAATCTCATTATTACGAATTTTGCCGGTCAACCAGTCGGGACACAGGGAAGGGAAACCAAAGGTTTCGATTTCGATTTAAATGGTCAGATATTGCCGGGCTGGAATATCACCACCAGTTATACTTTCTCTCAGTCAAAAGATCCCGACAACGCGGCACTTATCGGTTACCAAAGCAAAGTTGTGGG
This sequence comes from Pantoea sp. Ae19-2, assembly GCF_059801205.1. NCBI lineage: Bacteria > Pseudomonadati > Pseudomonadota > Gammaproteobacteria > Enterobacterales > Erwiniaceae > Pantoea > Pantoea sp. Ae19-2. The sequence goes on from NZ_JBCHWE010000001.1 coordinate 895,921, forward strand.
TCAGCCAAAACATACCGCGAGCCTCTGGACCACCTATGAAATACAGCAAGGAAAATTACAGGGACTGGGTGCGGGTGTCGGGGTACAGGCAGCAAGCAGTACCTGGAACGGTTACAGAAACAACTATTTTAAAGAGGGCGGTTGGGCCCAAACGGATGCCTCCGTTTTCTATCATCAGCCTAAATATACGGTGACGCTGGGCGTGAATAATATATTTAATCGCACGCTCTATTATTACACCTCAACCCCTCAGTTTATCAGTGTGAAACCTGACAGGACAGCACGTCTGACGCTGACTTATTCGTTCTGATACATGTAAATCACCAGAGTATACTAACGTGGTAAATAAAATCCCATCGGATGATAACCGTCCGGGTACGTGGCAATTAATCTATCCTTTCTGGATATCATCAGAGAAATGGCTGGCTATATTATTACTGGCTATCATCCTGACAATTAATTTTACCACGACCTATGCCTTTGTCGCATTGAACAGGCTACACGGAAAATTAACCGATGCACTGGTCGCACTCAACTGGCCGGTAATCAGCAATGTCATGATTGAAAGCCTGATTATCGGCGCGTTAACCACGGTATTGCCTTTGATAAGCGTACTGGCGATAAACTATCTCACGTTGCGATGGCGGACATGGATGACCGCTCGCTTTGTGGAGCGCTGGACAGAACATCCTGCTTATTATCAGTTAGAACGGGACAACGTTATCAGCAACAGCGATCAACGCGTTGCGGAAGATATCAATCTTTTTACCGACGTCACAATCAATTTATCGACCAACATTATTAATGTGCTGGTCAACATGGTCACTTTCACCATTGTGCTGTGGGGATTATCAGGCGCGTTATCCATTAGCCTGGGCAGAACAACATTATCTATTCCCGGTTACATGGTGATTGTCGTCTATTTGTATTCTGTTGCCCATCTCGCGCTGGCGCACTGGCTGGGTAAAGTCCTGATCGGCGTGAATATGAATAAACAAACGGTGGAAGCTGACTTTCGTTTCCTTGGCATGCAGGTTCGGGAAAACGCCGAGCAAATTGCTTTTTTTGAAGGTGGAGAGCGTGAACGGCGGCGGCTATTTTCGCGCTTTGAACGGGTGCGCGCAAATACCCTGCTGATGATGCGTAAGACGTTCAGACTCAACTTTTTCCAGAGCTTTTTTTCGCAGGTATTTTCGCCCTTACCCACGCTGCTGGCACTCCCGTTGCTACTGTCGGGAAAAATAACGATGGGCGGCCTGACGCAGATCACGATGGCCTACGGAACCTTGCTTAGCACGCTTTCTTTTTTCCCACAGGCTTATCAGTCATTTACCAACTGGATGGCGCTGTCCAACCGACTTCGTGATCTGCTCTGGGCGTTAAATAAAGCGCGCGATAAGCCCTCAGGAATTTTACTGAAGCACCAGGGGACGCGCCTGCAGTGCGAGAACCTGACGCTTCGGCAGCCAGATGGTTCGTTACTGTCCCATCTGCCGCACTGGCAGGTACAGGCGGGCGAGCGCTGGGTGATTCGTGGCCGTTCGGGCTGTGGTAAGAGCACGCTATTACGCGCCTGCGCCGGGCTCTGGCCTTATGGCGAAGGCACTATTATTGCCCCCGAGTCTGTTCGTACGCTTTTTTTACCCCAGAAAAGCTATATCCCGGTAGGCACGTTAAAAAGTGCGCTGACCTATCCGCTTGAACCTGACGTTTTTACCGATCAGCAGTGCCAACAGGCGTTAATTGACTGCTGCCTGGAGGCTCACGCCGCTTCGTTAACACAATTTGACCGCTGGCAGCAGGTGCTCTCCGGCGGCGAACAGCAACGGCTGGCGATGGCCCGGGTGCTGTTGCACAAACCCGAAATGCTGTTTCTTGATGAAGCGACCAGCGCGCTCGATCCGCAGACAGAAAACCGACTTTATCAGGCGCTTATCGACCAGTTGCCCAACTGTACGCTTATCAGCGTGGCACACCGTAAAGAGCTTGAACACTTCCACCCTCATATTCTCACGCTCACGGCCCGTTAATGAGCGTTAACGCTTGCAAAGGAAACACTATGACGCATAAATCCATTGTATTAACCGATCTTGAGCTTGATGTCTTTCTGGCCGATGCTCAGTTACCGGTTCTCGTCGATCTCTGGGCCCCCTGGTGCGCGCCTTGCCGAGCGATGTCGCCGATTATCGATAAGCTGGCCCGCAACACGGCGGGACATTTACTGGTCGCCAAACTTGATGTCGAAAAATATCCTTCCATCATGCAGCGCTTTAGCGTACGGGGCATTCCCACCTTATTGCTGTTTAACCCGGCTCAGGACCCGGTTCGGTTAGTGGGCGCTCAGTCTCTGGCTCAGCTCAACGAATGGCTTGCCAACCATCAGGTCGACATCTCGGTACCCACAGTGCACGTACAGCAGGACGAAAGTCTGGAATGGGGCAGTTTCTATGGGGATGACGAACTGCTCGCTTTTATTGCGGCACGTGTACTGCGACATGCCCGCGAGCGAGAGATTACCACGGGCCAGAGTCGCTACTGGATCGAGGGTAAAGGCACCCTTGCGGCGGCGATGGTCCATCAACCCGACAGTAATGCATTTGAACGTATCACCGGGCTTTCCGCTGCACTGGGCTGCCTGCTTGACCGTTGTGAATATCTCACGGTGGAACAGGTGGAAGGCCTGTTTGGGGCGTTACGGGCAGGTAAAGATTACCGGCTGGTGCCACCAGCGTTTATGCAGTGGTGGCTGAGCGATGGGTTCTTCCCCTGGGATAATCATCTGCGTGCGCCCGAGCTAATAACGCTACTGGCGCAGTGGCAAACACTGTGCGCTGACCGGTTTGCCGGACGCGAAACGACACCGCAGGCCTGGGCCGATATTGGCAATCTGGCATCTTCCCTGTTGTCTGGCTTCCAAACGTCAGACCGACAGCTGGAAAAGATAGTCGCCATGATGATCCAACATCTTTCACCGTTTCCTGTTACGACCGACGGTGAACGGTGGGACATCATCACGAAAAATATGAACTGGGCGCATTTCCACATTATGCAAATCCACTCAGGCTGGAGCGACGACGATCGCGCCACACCAGAGAAGCGAATGGGATGGTTTATGGCGAAAGAGCGTCAAACGCCGACGGGCAAGCTCACTCAGGGGGAGATCGCCCAGCTCAGAGAAGAATGGAAGTCGCTAAATGGTGAATTTATTAGTAAAGAAAACGCGCTTCATCAAAACCTGTTGCAGCTTGCGCTGCCAATAAGCACAGCATCGCAAACGGTTTTGAATCGCCTGCTTGCCGCGGCACCGGACCTTTAATAATGATGCATAAACAGGGGGCCGCTATGGCAAATACGTTGGCGCACAGCCGGGTTCAGCTGTCGGACCTGGCTGATAGCGTTATCAGGATGGCCTTGCAGGAAGGGGCTTCCGATGCGCAGGTGATGTTTAACGAAAGCACAGGACTGCTACTTGAAATGCGTCAGGGCCGGTTAAAAACGCGCACTCGCGCCAGTCAATCCAGCCTGTTTCTCACCGTTTACCGAGGTCATCATCAGGGAACGACCAGCTCAACGAACTATTCGTCTGCAAGCCTGCGTGAAACGGTGCAGGCCGCATGCCGTATTGCAGGTTACACCGGCGAAGATCGTTTCGCCGGACTGGCGGAGGCACGCTTTCTTTGCCGTGCATCGGACGAACTGGACCTCTGGCATCCCTGGAATCTCGACGAAGTCGATGCGACAGCACTGGCACAGCGCATAGAGGCCGGGATTGTTTCAGCGGGAGACGACGTCATTAGCGACGGTGTTACCGTGCACACCGGGCACTCGGACTGCTTCATCATGAACAGTCATGGATTTAGCTGCAGCGAACGCCAGAGCAATCACCTGATGGCAGCCCGCGCGCTGGCCCGTAAGCAGAATCGCAGCCTGCTGGATTTCCATTTCTCGGTTGCCCGCCACGCCCAGTCACTCATGGCACCGGAAGAGATTGGACGCCGGGCTGGAAATGGCGCGATAGCGGCGCTGGATACTGCCCCGCTTCAGGGCAGCCAGCGCTGTCCGGTCTTGTTTGACGCTAAATGTGTGCTGTCTTTGCTTGACCATCTGGTTCAGGCGACCAGCGGTAGCGTGCTGTATCACCGTAACAGCTTCCTTGCTGACAGACTGGGCGAGACGGTTTTCAGCGACCACGTCAGCGTCACTGAAGATCCCTTCGCGCCGCAGGGGCTCGCCAGCCGGTCATTCGACGGCGACGGTATCGGCGGCACAACCCGCAAGATCGTTAATCAGGGGATTCTGGCGGGTTTTTTCCTCTCAGCTTATGCCGCGCGCCATCTTGATATGGCTCCGACCGGGAATGGCTGGGGGCCGGGAAACCTGTCTCTGACCAGCAGCCTGACGCAGAAGGGTGATGATTTCGACGCGATGGTAAAAAAACTTCATACCGGGCTGATCGTGACCAGTTTCAGCGGCGGCGGGCCACGGTTGATTAACGGTGATTACTCGCGAAGCCTGCGGGGTTTTTGGGCTGAAGGCGGGCAAATACGGTACGCCGTTGATGGCGTTACGGTGGCGGGTAACCTGGCCGAAATGTTCCGCAACATTGTGGCTATCGGGACTGACGTGATAACCCAGGGCGCACTGACTTCCGGGTCTGTATTAATTGATAACCTTCAGGTGGCAGGACGCTGAGCCAAAGGAGTTTTACTATGAGTCAAACAGGCACAACCACTCGCCTGGTACAGGCCAAACAGCAATTGCTGGAACCCTACGGCCTGAGCGATGCGCTGCTACAGGACATCATGGGACGGATTCTCGTCCATCGGGTCGATTACGCCGATTTATATGTGCAGAGTCTTCGCCATGAAAGTTGGGCAATGGAAAATGGCGTGGTGAACTTTGGATCGTTTGATGTCGATCAGGGGTTCGGCCTGCGTGCGGTAGAGTACGATCAGACCGCCTTCGCTTATTCTCAGCATCTTGATCTCAAACATTTGCGCGAAGCCGCGCGATCGGTGCGGACCATCGCTAAGCATTGCTGTCTCGCCCTGCCTGAACCTGTTAAAGCCCGGCCCGAGTCAACGCATATCGGCTCCCGCGATCCCTTAGTGGCATGGGAGGCGGCAGAGAAAATCAGTCTGCTGGAAAAAATCAACCAAATGACTCGTGCGCTTGACCCACGGGTGATTCAGGTCACGGCCAGCCTTCGATTGTCCCATTCGGTTAACTATGTCCTGCGCCATGATTTTTATCAGGCTGCAGATATTCGTCCGATGCTGCTGTTGCAGGTCAGCGTCATCGTCGAGCAGCGTGGCGTCCGTGAGTCGGCCACGACCGGCATAGGTGGGCGCGGCGATTTCAACATGTTCAACGATCAGGTGCTGCAACAGACTTTACGCACGATGGTGGATTCGGCACTGATAAATTTAGAGGCGGTTGCGGCCCCGTCCGGCGGAATGCCTGTTGTCATTGCCGCCGGATGGCCCGGCATGTTGTTGCATGAAGCCATGGGGCATGGCTTTGAAGGTGACTATAACCGGCTGGGTACCTCAGTTTACGCAGGGCGCATCGGAGAGAGAGTTGCACCACCTGGGGTGAATATCGTCGATGACGGCACGCTACAGGGGCGCCGGGGTTCGCTCAATACAGATGATGAGGGGCACCCGACGCAGTGCACCTCATTGATTGAAGACGGTATTCTGCAAGGTTATATGCACGACAGCCTGAGTGCCCGTCTGATGAAACTTCCCCCCACTGGCAATGGCCGACGTCAGTCCTACGCGTATCTTCCTATGCCGCGCATGACAAACACCTTTATGCGTAATGGCCAGTATGAACCTGAGGAGATCATTGCGTCTGTTAAACGTGGATTATATCTGGCCAACCTGGGCAGCGGACAGGTGGATATCGTCAGTGGCCAATACAGCTTTCAAAGCGCGCTGGCCTACCTGATCGAAGACGGCAAAATTACAACACCGGTTAAAGGCGCCACGCTGACCGGAAAGGGACCGGAAACGCTGCAGCAGATCAGCATGGTTGGCAACGATCTGGCCCTGGATCGTGGCGTCGCCACCTGCGGGAAATCGGGACAAAATGTTCCAGTGGGCGTAGGGCAACCGACGCTTAAAGTGGATAACCTCATCGTTGGCGGCACGCGCCAGCGATGAGGTCATCATCCGACGAAACCGGTCTGTGGCGCTTGTCGCTTTGACGGACGCTACGGGTGGGCTGACCGCTGTTCAAATGTCGATGCCAGCGTTTGCGCGCGCTGCGGACGCGCCAGAGCCCGCAGCGATCATGTGTTTTATAAGCCAAAAATGAACCTGCCGTCACTGACTGGCGGTAAGGGGAATCTTGAGACGGTTAACGCTTTCTCGGGTAAGGAATGATGATGAAATTAACGCCATCCTGGACTGATGCATTTGCCCGGATGCCATTAACCTATTTGCGCCAGGAATATCCCAGTCATCTTGTACACTTAATGCTTGATGACAGTGATGCCTTGTCGCCACGTGTACTGCATCCGGTTTTCTATGGCTGCTACGACTGGCACTCTGCGGTACACGGTTACTGGCTGTTGCTCCGTGCCCTGAGCCTTTATCCCACGTTGTCATGCCGTGATGAAATCATTGCTGTTTTTCATGCGCATTTTACTGAAGAAAATATCGCGCAGGAACGTGCTTATTTTACCGTACCGTTTCGCACGGCGTTCGAACGTCCTTACGGTTATGCATGGTTGCTTGGCTTATCCGGGGAGCTGAAAAAATCTGCCTTGCCGCAGGCTGCGCAGTGGTATCAGAGGCTTGAGCCACTGACGCAGGACATTCGCAGTCGCTTTATCGACTACTTCAGTAAGCTGACCTACGCTATTCGGGTCGGGACCCATACCAATTCAGCCTTCGCGCTGATGTTAGCACTGGATTACGCACGCACTTTAGAGGACAGCTTGCTGGAAAACGTCATCGTTAATGTCGCAGAACGTTTTTACCGCGAGGACACTGATTATCCAGCACATTATGAACCCGGTGGGGACGAATACCTTTCTGGTGCATTAACGGAAGCCATGTTAATGAGTAAAGTCACCGTTAACTTCGCCAACTGGTTCGATGCATTTCTACCTGATATCGCCAGTAAGACCGCGCTGATGCAGCCTGCAGAGGTCAGCGATCGTACCGATCCCACCATCACACATCTTGACGGATTGAATCTCAGCAGAGCCTGGTGCTTTAGGCATCTTGCTGTTGCATTGCCAAACGCTCATCCCGCTGTCTCGTTGCTTCAGGCCGCAGCCGAACGGCATCTGACAGCCAGTCTCCCTCACGTGGTGGGCAGCCATTACAGCGGCGGCCACTGGCTTGCCAGCTTTGCACTGCTTGCTTTGGCGTCGCCTGTTGACGGCCAGGCTCATCATCAAACGTGATCTCGCGTTTGAGATCCTCTCCGGCATCCTGAGGTTACGATAACAAGATACGTAGCAGTAAACCGATGGTCCTGTAGATATCGCAGGGAATTTGTCATGACGCTGTTTTCAATGACAAAGCGCGGTCCGTTTGCGGCAAAGACGTTGACGCCGTTTGGCATCTTGACGCTAGAGCCTGCGCTTTTGCTGGGTGCGGGCGTGGGACGTTTTTGGGGCACGAGGGCAGAAATGTACTGGACGATGATGTGCGAAGCGGCGTTGTCTCATGCCACGCGCTTCTGCTATCTGATCACAGCAAAATGATGGCTGGTTTTACCATTGTTTTACCCTCACCAATCGCAGGCAATAAAAAACCAACCGTAAAGGTTGGTTTTTTAAGGGATAATTTGGTCGGCACGAGAGGATTTGAACCTCCGACCCCTGACACCCCATGACAGTGCGCTACCAGGCTGCGCTACGTGCCGAACTTTGGAAAGCTAGTCTACTGATTCTCTGCACGAATGCAAGCGATCAGGCAACTAACTGCCTCATTATTAATCAGTTAGCGATAAAACGTTTCTCTTCTGTGAGCACCTGCAACAAGAGCGCGAGTTCCGGTTTGTGATCTTTCAATACATTTCCACTGGCGTCGTAAGCACGGTAGCTGCCGTTATTGTTCAGCACCAGCGTGATTTTAGGCGTGGTAATGACCAGCTTATTATCTTCGCTACTGGTGACCCAGTCATGACGACGCTGAGCAGCAAACAGATCTTCGCCTTGAGCATAGTTGACCGGATTAGTGCGCACATGCAGCAGGCGCTGCATCAGGGTCACCATCACGTCCTGATGATCGGAAAGCCGAGTCACCGTCTGCGCGGGCGTGTCCGGCCAGTGAATAACCAGTGGCACCTGCAAGGTCTGGCGATTGCCTTCGTTGTCCGGATTGCCATCCAGCGCCACACCATGCTGAGCGGTAATGACCACCACGGTGTTTTTCAGTAAGTCACGTTGTTGCAGTGTGGTAAGGATGGCCTGAATCTGTTCATTGAGGGCAGGAGCCTGCCGCATATAGCTTCGCTGACGTGCTTTGTCGTTATCACCGCTCACCCTTGGGCCGTTCAGCGCCACCCAGGAGAACCAGGGCGTACCATCGCCTTTTTGGGCACTCAGCCAGCTTTGCCATTGTGAAACGGTGCTGGTATTGGGCTGCTCCTCGCTTGGGGGCAGAGAGTAGTCGGACAGCAGCGCCTGACGATACAGTGGCTGACTAAACCCCTCTGACGAGAACAGGCCAAACTGATAGCCCTGGGTGCTCAGTGCAGTAAGCAGGGCAGACGGCGTCCGCTGTGCCAGAACACCGTTCATATAACTCGGGGAGATGCCGTAGAACAGGCCAAACAGGCCTTTTTCTGCGTTGTCCCCGGCGCTGAAATGCTGGGTAAAGCGCACGTTCTGGCTGGCAAACTGGTTCAACGCCGGCAGGGCGTTATCGGCACTGGCACTGTTCAGACCATCCACCGTAATGACCAACAGGTTATCGCGTGAGCCTTTGTCCGCAAAGGTGATATCGCTGAGCGGATACTGCACTGCCGCAGCCTCAGGATCGCCTTGCTGCACCAGACGGCGCTGATATTCCTGCGCATCCAGCAAGCCGTGACGCTCAAGAAAGCGACGGGCGGTCATCGGATAAGAAAGGGGCAGATTCGCACGTTGCATCGTGATCGGGCGATAAAAATTAGCGTCCGCCCAGATATACATCAAATGACTGGCAAAAAAGGCGCTGATAAAAAGGGCGGCCAGCGGCTTACCAAACGAACGGCGGTTCAGGCTACGCAGCTTCTGCCAGCTCCAGGTGGCAAACAGAATCTCCACCAGAAAAATGAGCGGCACGCCGATAAACATCAGCTGCCAGTCGCGCGCCATCTCACTTTGATCGGGGTTAATCACCAGTTCCCACACCACCGGATTAAGGTGTAAATGGAAACGGTTAAAGACGGCGCTGTCGACCATCAGCAGTGTCAAACCGGCGGTGGCGACCACCGTCGAAATCACCCGCATCAGACGTTGCGACATCACGACAAACGTCAGCGGGAAGATAATCAGCAGATAAACGGCAAATACAATAAAGCTGAAGTGACCAATCCAGCTGCTGTACGCATAAATGCGCCCAGCCAGTGAAGCAGGCCAGTCGGCAACCAACAGATAGCGGCTACCCAGAATGAGCGCGAAAAAGATATTGAACAGGGCAAACCAGTGTCCCCAGCTAATCATCTGGGAGACTTTTTCGCGGTAGCGCTGTCGGTTGGTTACCATAGTTTGACGTCAGATTAGCGAATTAATGGGCGCTGTCGTCTACCGACGCCTGCAGGGCATCAGCAAAAGAACGGGCCAGAGAGCGGCGTTGCGCGGGAGCAACATCGCTGTTGATCAGATTGGTTACCATGTTCCCCAGTACCATCAGGGAAAGGTCGGTTGGCGCCTGGTCTTTTTGCAAAACCTGCGCCATTTCCGCGAGGAGTTGTTCAACGCGTTGGTCGCTGTAACGGGATGATTGTGGCATAGCGAAAACTTATCTCGTCTCAAAAGGCGATATAGTACCGGAACAGCGCACTTTTTTCCGCAAATTTATCGAAAGCGCGGTGTTCGGGTTGTGCATGGAGTTGAAAGCTGCTGCTGGCGGTGTTTGAATACGCGCCTGTGCTATTAGGAGAGTTTACCATGAGTCTGGATATCGACCAGATTGCCTTGCACCAGTTAATCAAACGTGATGAAAATCAGTTAGAGCTGGTGCTTCGTGATTCGTTACTGCCGGCCACCAATACCGTCGAGGCGATGGTGGAAGAGCTGCACCGTGTATACAGTGCAAAAAGTAAAGCTTACGGGCTGTTTAATGCTGAAAGCGAACTGGCAGATGCACTGCGCAACTGCCGCAAGGGTAACGATGATTTTCTCGCTTTTAGCCGGGCTGCTACCGGACGCCTGCGTGATGAACTGGCAAAATATCCGTTCGCCGAAGGCGGCGTGGTGCTGTTTATCCAGTACCGCTATCTGGCGGTAGAATACTTGCTGGTGGCGGTGTTAAACAGCCAGTCGAGTATGCGCGTCAACGAACAGATGGATATCAGCAGTACCCACTATCTGGATATCAATCACGCCGATATTGTGGCACGAATCGATCTTACCGAGTGGGAAACCAGCCCTGAATCGACGCGCTACCTCACCTTCCTGCGTGGACGGGTAGGGCGAAAAGTTTCTGATTTCTTCATGGATTTTCTGGGGGCGGAAGTCGGACTGGATACCAAGGCGCAGAACCGGGGGCTGTTACAGGCGGTAGATGACTATTGTGACGAGTCGAATCTGGATAAGAATGAACGACAAAACTATCGTCAGCAGGTTTACAGCTACTGTAATGAACAGCTTCAGGCTGGGGAAGAGATCGCGCTGAAAGCGTTATCAGGTGAGCTGCCGCCACTGGGTGAAAAGACGTTTGAAGCCTTTACTCAGGAGCAGGGCTATGACCTGGAAGAGCATTTCCCGGCAGATCGCAGTACGTTACGTCAGTTAACCAAGTTTGCCGGTAGCGGTGGGGGGCTGACCCTGAACTTCGATGCCCTGTTGCTTGGCGAGCGCATTTTCTGGGATCCGGTCACCGATACGCTGACCATCAAAGGAACACCGCCTAACCTGCGTGAGCAGCTGCAACGCCGCACCAGCAGTAAATAAGCATCTGCCCGATCCGGCGTTCTGGCGGATAACAGGCAAAATAAAAGGGCCGGTTTCGCAACCGGCCCTTCTACTTTCAACGCATTCGGCGATTAAGCGCGAACGAAGTCGATGTGGTGCAGTTTTGGCTTGAACGGATGACGCTGAACAGCCTGCACTTTAACTTTGGTTTCTTTACCGTCAACCACCAGAGTCAGCACTTCTTCGTAGAAGCCTGGCTTGGTTTGCAGGTTCATCACCTGGTCGTGGTCGAGGTCGATAGCAACAGCGGCTTCTGAACCACCATAAATGATGGCCGGGAAGCGGTTTGCTGCGCGCAGGCGGCGGCTCGCACCCTTACCCTGCTCTTTACGTTCTACTGCATTGATAGTGAACATTAATACGTCTCTTTATGATTTCTGCTACAGGCGACCCAGTAACAGAAGGGTTATTCAACACCGCTTATGCACATGCAAAAGCGGGCGGCATTATAGCGGTAATCCCCTACAGGGGCAAACGCTAATAAGGCTTAGCGCAGTTCGTTAGCGCGGCGAAAGCGCCCCTGGTAGTCAAACAGCTTTTCGCGAATCTGCCAGAACTGGCCTTTGGCACGGGCCACCACAAAATCGGGATGGCGCAGAAGAGGCTGCAGGGCCAGCACATCGGCGGCGGTTTGCCAGCCCAGCGGCACGCCGGGCGCGCGCTGATGCGGGCGCATAAACAGGTGCTCAAACGCCTTGCGCTGTGCGGGCGTTTGCAGACGAAACCGCTCACTGACGCTGGTGCCGTCTTCATCGAAATAGGTGGCTTTCAACCATTCGCCTTTGTCGTCGCGGCCCTGTTCCAGCGTCATGCCGCCGCAGCGCAGAACGCGCGCATCTTTCAGCTTCAGCGCGGCTTTAAGCATATCGTCAGGATCGACCAGAATCTTGTCGCATTCGCGGCAGCGGCGCGCGGCGATGTCGTTTTCCGCGTTGCACGCCGGGCAGTTCTTAAACCGAAAGCGGTAGTCACACTGCTCGCGCCCGCCTTGGTCGTCTTCCAGTACGCCCTGACAACGCCGGCCAAAGTGCTCAATCACCATGCCATCGCTCGTGGCCTTGCCCCAGAAGGTATTGGCAAAGCCGCAGGCCGGGCAAAATACCTGCACGGGCTGATTGTCACTTTTCCCTTTCGGTGCGCCCACTTCAGGCGTAAACAGATCGTGAGGATTACCGGCATAGTCCAGAATCAGGCAGTCTTTTTTGCCGGGCGACAGGCGCAGACCGCGCCCGACAATCTGTTGATACAGGCTGACTGACTCGGTAGGGCGCAGGATCGCGATCAGATCCACATGCGGCGCATCGAAGCCGGTGGTTAGCACCGCAACGTTGACCAGAAACTTAAGCTGCTGGGCTTTAAACGCCGCGATTAGCGCATCCCGATCTTTCGCGTGAGTTTCTGCCGACACCAGCGCGCTGTTTTCAGGCAGCAGGCCCAAAATTTCGCGCGCGTGTTCGACGGTGGCGGCAAAAATCATCACGCCGTGGCGATCCTCGGCAAATTCCACAATCTGCTGGATAATATGGGGCGTCACCCGCTGCTGCTGTTTGAGTTCCCGATTCAGGTCGGCTTCGTTGAACAGACCATTTGCCTGAGCGGTGAGGCGGCTGAAATCATACTGAACCACCGGCATATCCAGCCGTTCCGGCGGCACCAGAAACTGATGCTTGATCATATAGCGCAGGGGCAGTTCATAGATGCAGTCGCGAAACAGGGCCTGCTCGTCGCCCCGAACCATACCGTGATAATGAAAACGGTAGATCCAGCCTTTGCCCAGGCGAAACGGTGTTGCGGTCAGGCCGAGCAGACGCAACTGAGGATTATGCTGGCGCAGGTGATTGAAAATTTGCTGATACTGGCTCGCTTTGTCATCACCAATGCGGTGGCACTCATCAACAATCACCAGCGAAAAGGCGCGGTCAAACAGGCTGAGATTACGTGCAACAGACTGGACGCTACCGAACACGACTTTCCGCTGGCTTTCTTTGCGCTGCAATCCTGCCGCAAAGATGTCAGCCTCAAGTCCGTAAGCCTGATACTTGCTGTGATTTTGCGCCACCAGCTCTTTGACGTGCGCCAGCACCAGCACCCGACCTCGAGCCAGGCGCGCAAGCTCGGCGATCACCAGGCTTTTTCCGGCCCCGGTGGGCAGAACGATCACGGCAGGTTCAGGATGACGACGGAAGTGGGCGAGGGTGGCATCGACCGCTTCCTGTTGATAAGGGCGTAAGGTAAAAGACATGCTGTTCACTTTTGTAAAACCTGCCGCAATTATGCCACGAATCCACAATAAACGCGCTGTCAGCGAGGCGCAGATCAGGCTATACTTCCCCTACTTTTTCAACGGTTAAAAATGCCGTTTTAGTTTCCCTCCGCAGTAACAGGCAAAACGAATTCATGCGACTCGACAAATTCATCTCTCAGCAACTGGAAATCAGCCGTGCCATCGCCGCACGTGAAATCCGTGGTCAACGTGTTACCGTTAACGGTGATGTGGTGCGCGACACCGCTTTCAAACTCCAGCCCGATCATGAGGTTGAGTATGACGGCAATGTATTGCAGATGCAGACCGGGCCGCGCTACTTTATGCTGAACAAACCTCAGGGCTATGTCTGCTCAACGGACGATCCCGATCATCCCACCATCGTCTATTTCATTGAAGAACCGATGGCGTTTAAGCTGCATGCCGCAGGCCGGCTGGATATTGATACCACCGGTTTAGTCCTGCTGACGGACGACGGTCAGTGGTCACATCGCATTACCTCACCGCGCCACCATTGTGAGAAAACTTATCGGGTAACGCTGGAAGCGCCGGTGAGCGATGACACGGCCGCACAGTTCAGCGCCGGGGTGCAGCTGCATAATGAAAAAAGCCTGACTAAACCCGCTCAGCTTGAGGTCATCACCCCCACGGAAGTGCTGCTGACCTTGAGCGAAGGCCGCTATCACCAGGTCAAACGCATGTTTGCAGCCGTGGGTAACCGGGTCGTTGGCCTGCACCGCGAGCGCATTGGTGAGATTGTGCTGGACGAGGCGCTGGAACCGGGTGAATACCGCCCGTTAACGGAAGAAGAGATAGCCAGCATTGGCTTACCGGATGAACTTAAACAAAAATAGCGAGAAACCTGGTGCGTAAGGAAAAGAATTCGCCAATGGGGCTGGTCGTCATCCTCGGCCTGTTAGCGATGTTGATGCCGCTGTCGATAGATATGTATCTGCCTGCAATGCCACAAATTGCGCGCCAGTTTGCCGTGTCCGCCGGTAGCGTTCAGATGACGCTCAATCTTTATATCCTGGGTTTTGCCATCGGTCAGTTGATTTACGGTCCGCTCGCCGACAGCTATGGCCGCAAGCCGGTGATTACGCTCGGCACCCTGATATTTGCCTGCGCAGCGGCAGCCTGCGCACTTTCGCAGTCGATTGAACAACTGATTGCGATGCGTTTTTTACACGGTCTGGCGGCAGCGGCGGCCAGCGTCGTGATCAATGCGTTGATGCGTGACAGTTACTCGAAAGAAGACTTCTCGCGCATGATGTCGTTCGTCATGTTGATTACCACCATTGCACCGCTGCTGGCGCCCATCATCGGCGGCTGGCTGCTGTTAGTCTGGAGCTGGCACGCCATTTTCTGGACGCTGTCGATAGCGGCGGTTATCACCACTGTGCTGGTGGCAACCCAGATTCGCGAAACCCTTAAACCTGAGCAGCGACAGCGCTTTCACCTGCGCACCACGCTGGGTAACTTCGTTATCCTGTTTCGCCACAAGCGCGCGTTCAGCTATATGTTATCGAGCGGATTCTCGTTTGCGGGGCTGTTTACCTTTCTCAACGCTGGCCCCTTTGTTTACATCGAACTGAATCACATTTCACCGCAGAGTTTTGGCTACTATTTCGGTCTGAATATTGTGTTTTTGTTCATCATGACGCTGATTAACAGCCGGGCAGTGCGCCGTTTTGGCCCCGTGGTCATGTTTCGCTTCGGGTTGTTGGTGCAGTTTGCTATGGGCATCTGGCTGTTGATCGTCAGCGCTTTCGATCTGGGGTTCCTGCCGCTGGTATTAGGCATTGCAATGTTCATCGGCTGCGTGTCGATGGTGTCGTCAAATGCTATGGCGGTTATCCTTGATGAGTTTCCGCATATGGCCGGTACGGCCTCTTCTCTGGCGGGCACCTTGCGTTTTGGCGTGGGTGCGCTGGCGGGGGCGCTGCTCTCCCTGTTCAGCTTCAACAGTGCCTGGCCCATGGTGGGAACCATTGCACTGTGCGCGACAATCTCCGTTTCGTTATTTCTCTACGCCTCACGTCCGCGTACCGTCGCCCGCTAAGCGGGCGTCTGCCATCCTCTTTTTCCGCTTAGTCAAAAATGTTTCTTATTTGTGAAAAAAAATAGCAAATAAAGTAATCGTATTGGGACTAAAATGATTGTTAGTTATCATTAAACGCGGTACATATAGCCCAAAGTGAGATTTAACTCGCAAATTTGCTCTACCGGGCGATTGCGGATCGGCGCGTTAAGCAGACTTTACCCACTCTGCAGGCTGACATCATTGGTTGTGAATTGCGCTTCATTCTCTGGAGATAGGGATCATTATGTTGCAACTTTCGGTTGTGCATCGCCTGCCGCAGCGGTTTCGCTGGATTAGCGATCGTCATGCCGTGATTGAAACCGACGATGCGGGCTCAGAAGAGCATGACGTTATTGCGCTCCGGCTGATAAGCCATGATGGTGTTCCGGCATGGGAGATTCTGCGGGAACTGAAAGACATGCTGGCCGCCATTCAGGTTGACGGCAAAATCGCTGAGTGCGAAGGGCAGCCCTGCCTTTTTATCCGCCGTTGTGATGAGAGCGCCACGAACTGCTGCCTGAAAAATCAGGGCGTGGCGATTGCGGAAACCTTCATCGGCCACTGAGCGAAACGGAGCCGAGCAGCTCGCGGGTATAAGCCTGTGCAGGTGTGGCAAAGAGTGTCTCACAGTCGCCTTGTTCAACGACCTCGCCCTGACGCAGTACGATGAGCTGATGGCAGAGCGATCGCACCACTTCCAAATCGTGACTGATAAACAGATAACTCAGCTGACGCTGCTGCTGTAATCCCCGTAGCAGCGTCAGAATCTGTTTTTGTACGGAGCGGTCGAGTGAGGAGGTTGGCTCATCCAGTATCAGCAGCTCCGGTTCAAGAATAAGGGCGCGCGCAATAGCGATTCGCTGACGCTGACCGCCGGAAAACGCAGCTGGATAGCGATGGCGGCTTTCCGCGTCCAGCCCGACCTCGGTCATGACCGCTTTAACCCGTTCGTCCTGTTGTGCGGCACTCAGGTGTGGATAATGCACGGCCAGACCTTCGGCAACGATCTGCTGAACAGTCATTCGGGGATTCAGCGCAGAATTAGGATCCTGAAAAACGACCTGAATGCGGCGACGCAGCGGCAACAGCGCTTTTCTCGACAGCTGATGCAGCGGCTGATTGTCAAACCATACCTCCCCCTGAGCGGCAATAAGACGCAACAACGCCATACCGGTGGTGCTTTTACCTGAGCCTGACTCGCCTACTAATCCCAGACTTTCGCCTCGTTTCAGGCTAAAGCTAAGATTCTCTACTGCAATTTTTTCGCCTGTTTTACGTTTAAACAGGCCCTGACGCAGGGGAAAACTGACGCGCAGGTTGTCCACCTTAAGAATAACCGGCGTATCCGCAGGGAGCGGCACGGCACGACCTTCCGGATCGGCTGCCAGCAGCTGTTTCGTGTAGGCGTGCTGAGGCTGTGTTAGCAGGCGCTGTCCGGCGTTATGCTCAACCACCCGACCAGAGCGCATCACGCTGACGCTGTCTGCCAGTTGGCGAACAATCTTCAGGTTATGGGTAATAAACAGCATGCCCATATTCAGTTCCTGTTGCAGTTCGCGCAGCAGGCCAAGGATCTGCGCCTGAACGGTGACATCAAGCGCGGTGGTCGGTTCATCGGCAATCAGCAGCCTCGGCTGGGTCAGCAGGGCCATCGCGATCATCACACGCTGGCGCTCGCCCCCGGAGAGCTGATGTGGAAAAGCGTTCAGGCGGGAGGCCGGCTGGCGAATACCCACGCGATCGAGGCAGCGCAGGATTTCCGCTCGCGCGGGCTCGCGTCGCATGCCGCGATGTAGAGAAAGCACTTCATATAGCTGCTTTTCAATACTGTGCAAAGGGTTGAGTGACACCATGGGTTCCTGAAAAATCATCGCCATCTGATTACCCCGCAGGCCGCGGAGTCGCTGCGCCGATGCCTTGAGCAGGTCTTCGCCTGCCAGCAGAATTTCGCCCTGAGGATAGGCGACGGCGGACGCGTGCAGCAGCCGCATGATCGACAGGGCGGTAACGCTTTTTCCGGAACCGGATTCGCCCACCAGGGCCAGGGTTTCTCCTGCCTCTATACGCAGCGAGACATCGTCCACCACCTGATACAGCTGTTTGCACTGACGAAAGGCGACGGAGAGATGGTTAACAGCAAGCAGCGGGGTGCTCATTCAGACTCCTTTACTGGGATCAAAGGCGTCGCGCACGGCTTCGCCAATGAAAATGAGCAGCGACAGCAGAATCGCCAGCGTAAAAAAGCCCGATAAACCCAGCCAGGGGGCCTGCAGGTTATTTTTCCCCTGCAGCAGCAGCTCTCCCAGAGAGGGAGAGCCGATGGGCAGACCAAACCCGAGAAAATCGAGCGAGGTTAAGGTGGTGATAGAGCCACACAGGATAAAAGGCAGAAAGGTCAGGGTTGCCACCATGGCGTTGGGCAGGATATGACGCAGCATAATACGTCCGTCACTGACGCCCAGCGCCTGCGCGGCCCGAATATAGTCAAAGTTACGGGTACGCAGAAACTCGGCACGTACGACGCTGACCAAACTCATCCAGCCAAACAGCACGGTAACCAGCAGCAGCCACCAGAAGCTGGGCTGAATCACGCTGGAAAGCAAGATCAGCAAAAACAGCGAGGGCATCCCGGACCAGACCTCAATCAGGCGTTGACCTATCAGGTCCACCTTGCCGCCAAAGTAGCCTTGTATGGCACCGATGACGATCCCAATCACGCTGGAAAACAGCGTCAGCAGCACCCCAAACAGGAGTGAAATGCGCAGACCATATAACAAACGCGCCATAACATCGCCGCCGTTGGCATCCGTGCCCAGCCAGTTCTGCCGGGAGGGCGGCGAAGGGAAGGGCACCTGAGAAGCGAAATTAATACTGTTGGCACCGAAACGGATGGGTGCCCAAAGCGCCCAGCCGTGATTTTCAATGCGCTGTTGCAACCAGGGATCCTGATAATCCGCTGCCGTGGCAAACGGGCCACCATAATCGCTTTCGCTATAGTTAAAAAACAGCGGAGCGTACAAGCGCTGCTGATAATGCACCAGCAGCGGTTTATCATTGGCAATGAATTCCGCGCACAGGGAAAGCATAAAGACAGACAGAAAAATCCACAGCGACCAGTAGCCACGGCGGTGATGACGAAAGCGCTGCCAGCGCTGCTGATTCAGGGGAGAAAGACGCATCACCGGCCCTCAAAATCAATACGGGGATCCACCAGGGTATAGGTCAAATCACTCAGGATATTCATCAGCAAACCTATCAGGGTGAAAATATACAGGGTGCCAAACATCACGGGATAATCGCGCTGGATCGTCGCATCAAAACCCAGCAGGCCCAGGCCATTAAGAGAGAACATCACCTCAATCAATACCGAACTGGTAAAAAACATGCTGATAAAGGTGGCGGGAAAGCTGGCGATCACCAGCAGCATCGCGTTGCGAAACACATGATGGTAAAGAATGCGCCGCTCTGAGAGGCCTTTAGCCCGGGCGGTGACCACATACTGTTTGCGAATCTCATCCAGAAATGCATTTTTGGTCAGCATAGTTAAGGTGGCAAAACCGCCAATCACCGTCGCCAGTACCGGTAGCGCAATGTGCCAGAGATAATCGGTTACCCTGGCGTACCAGGGCAGCGAATCAAACTGTGGAGACGTCAGACCGCGCAGGGGAAACCAGTCAAAATAGCTGCCGCCGGCAAACAGAACAATCAACATAATGCCAAACAGAAACGCCGGAATGGAGTAGCCAATAATGATGAAGGTGCTGCTCCAGACATCAAAGGTACTGCCGTTACGCACCGCCTTTCTAATGCCCAGCGGGATGGAGACCAGGTAGATAATTAAGGTACTCCACAGGCCAAGGCTGACAGAGACGGGCAGGCTCTGTTTGATTAACTGCAATACGGAAGCACTGCGAAACAGGCTGTCGCCAAAGTCAAAGCGCAGATAGTTCCACAGCATGGTGAGATAGCGCTCCCCTATAGGTTTATCGAAGCCGTAACGTCGCTCAATTTCTGCGATGACCTCCGGGTCCAGGCCGCGCGCGCCGCGGTATTGATTATCCCCTGGCGTGACGCGATGCAGGCTGGCCTGGGTGCCACCGCCTTCACCGCTGCCCGCACCAGGCAGCCCGCTGGTCTGGCCAAACTGGATATTCGCCAGCGCCTGATCGACCGGGCCGCCTGGCGCAATTTGTACAATAAAAAAGTTGAGCGTAATGATGGCCCACAAGGTAGGAATAATCAGTAACAGTCTACGTAAAAAGTAACTTGCCAACCTGCCTCTCCTCAGCGTTTGTCGGCCGGCAGTCGCCCGGCTTTATTCACGTCATACCACCAGTTATCCAGACCTGTGCTGTAGGCAGGTTTAACCGCAGGATGGGAAAATTTGTCCCAAAAGGCAAGTCGCTGCTCGGCGTTGTACCACATAGGGATCATATACGCATTCCACAGTAAAATACGGTCCAGCGCCCGGCCCAAAGGCAGCAAGGCGTCCGCATCGTCCTGATGGGCGATGATCTGTTTCACAACGCTATCGACAACGGGGTCCTTGACCCTGGCCGTGTTCCAGGAGGACTGAATATAGTCTGATTGCCAGTTGGCCTGCAGACTGCGTGAGGGGGTTGGCATCGCATGATAAATATTACTGACCATATCATAGTCACCGCTGCGCAGGCGGCGCAGGTACTGCGAGCTGTCAATCTGGCGTAGCGTTAACGTGATGCCCAGCCGCGCCAGATTATGTTGATAAGGAAGCGCCCATTCACTGTTTGCGCCTGCGGGCAGCAGCAGCTCTGCGCTAAAGGGCTGCCCGGTTTTATCATTAATCAGGCGCTGATTCCTGATGTGCCAGCCCGCCTGATTCAGCAGGGACATTGCCTTGAGCAGGTTGGTGCGATCGTAGCCGCTGCCGTCAGTTTGTGGCGGCACATAGGTTTCCCTGAAGACTTCAGGCGGTAACTGTGCTGCGAACGGCGTCAGAATGCGCAGCTGCGCGGCATCGGGCAGGCCCCGTGCGGCATAGTGGGTATTCTGAAAATAGCTGCCTGTGCGCTTAAAAGCCTGATAGAAAAGCGTTTTATTCATCCATTCAAAATCGAAAGCCAGCGCCATCGCCTGCCGGACCCGACGATCGCTAAACAGGGCTTTTTCATTATTCAGCGCCAGCCAGCGCGTATCAATTGAGGCGGTATTCGGTGTGGTTTCTTTCACGATCTGTCGATCGTCGAAATGACGCCCCAGATACTGCGTGGCCCATTTCTTTGCCGACGTCTCTTCCCGCAGATCAAAGGCCCCGGCTTTGAATGCCTCAAATGCCACGTTGTCGTCCAGGTAATAGTCGTAACGCATTACATCAAAATTGAACCGGCCACGGTTAACCGGCAAATCTGCCGCCCAGTAATCGTTCACGCGACTGAATTCAATAAACTGGCCCAGCTTCCACTTACTGATGCGATAAGGCCCACTCGACAAGGGGGGCTGGCTGAGCGGCTCGTTAAATTTTCTCGTCTGCCAAAAGGTTTGGGAGATCACCGGTAGCGTCAGCAATCCCAGCATCAGGTCTTTATCCGGGGCCGGTAACCTAATACGCACGGTCTGGCGGTTGAGGGCGGTGACCGTGACGCCGCGATAAAATATCCGAAACTGCGGAACCCCTTCAGTCATAAACTTTTGGAAGGTAAAGGCCACATCCTCCGCCGTAATGGGTGAACCATCCTGGAACCGGGCGCGGGGATTAAGGGTAACGTCCATCCAGCTGAAATCCGCGGGATGACGAGCAGATTCCGCAATGAGGGGGTAATAACTGCTGGTTTCATCGTCCGACGTCGTGAATAAGCTGTCATACAGGGGCCCGGTACCGGCACCGTGATTGCCACGTGAGGCATAGCGGTTGAAATTGTCGTAAGTGCCAATGACGGACAAGACGATCTTGCCGCCCTTGGGCGCGGCAGGATTCACATAGTCGTAGTGACTGAAGTCTTGCGCATACTTTGGCGTCCCAACCTGAGCAAACGCGTAGCTGGTCTGAACCGGGGAAGCGTGCAGCGGAAGGGTAAGCAAGCTACACAGCAGCAGAAGGGCGAAGCGGAGCTGCATAAGGGATGTTCTCTCCTGTGAGTGTCTTGCACCGCAGCGATAATCTACGGCAATTAAAGCATGGGTTACCTGTTTTGACGCTGAAAATAGTCTTTGATCTGCTCCGGGCGTAACGGACGGCTATAAAAATAGCCCTGTAAATAGGTGACGCCGCGGTCGATCAACCAACTGGCCTGTTCGTCGGTTTCAACGCCCTCGGCCACGCTCATCAGATTGAGCCGTTTAGCCAGTTGTAACACCGTATCCAGCACCGGCGAAGTGATCGTTTCCGTTCCGATACTTTGCACAAATCCACGATCGATTTTCAGGTAATCAAAATGGTACTTCTCAAGATAGATTAATGCACTGTGCCCGGTCCCAAAATCATCAACCGCGATTTTAATGCCTCGCTGTTGTAGCCAGTGAAACAGTTCGGCCGCATTCGCGTTCTCGACGACTGCGCGCTCGGTAATTTCAAAAACATACAGAAAATGATCGTGAGGCATATTGTCCTGCCAGTACAGGACATCGTCACGAAAACTGCAGGCGCTGAGATGCAGAGGGGAAATATTTACGCTGATGCAGGTTCCTTTGGGCAGGCTATCACGGAGTTGATGTGCATCGCGGGCGACCAGTTCAAACAGGTGTCGGGTCAGGGGGACGATTTGGCGTTGTGCTTCAGCATAGCTGATAAAAATATCGGGTGGGACCGTTTCACCCGAAGGATGCGTCCAGCGTAGCAGTGCCTCCATACCATAAGATTTGCCATCCAGGGCCGAAACTAAAGGCTGATACTCGACATGAAATTCCCCTCGTCGGATACCCAGGGTGATCTCTTTGCCAGGCCGCTGAAAGCGGGTCAGCAAAAACCAAAAGGCACAGCTGGCGATTAATGAAATCAGCAGGCTGCTCAGCATGATGGTCTGATAGTCACTTGCTGACAGCGTTGAACCGTAGAGAGCAAACTGGAAAGGAAGGCCTTCCAGGGGCGTTTGCATTAGCGGCGGCGGGAGTTGACGATTTCGTACCAGCGTTGGCTGCCAACTGGTCATGGCAGTTTTATGGGCGAGTAAGGCAATCCCGGTGATTTCGGGGTAAGAAGACGCTTTTAGCTGATACGTTGCCAGGCTCAGATTCAATGTCGTAAAAATGCCGGACTGAAGGGTGCCGGGCTGCTTAATCCAGATGGCCAGCACCGGCTTTGTCGGCTGCATCGGCGTACCCGGCAACAACCGAATGTCCCTGTCACGTGTGCTATCCGTTCGGGCTGAGAGCGCGCTGAGCGGCTGAAAAAAGCTTCCGGTTGCGGAAGAGCAAAACGCGTTGCCGTCTTTAACTAAAATAATGGCGCGTATGTCGCCGGCAAACGCGGCTCGCGCGGTTAACTCATGATTACCGATATAGCATTCTGACTGAACGAACGGAAGCAGGGGGGAAAGCGTGTCCGAAATAAGCGTCTGGACGCTACGTTGAAAGTCGTTACTACTGTCGATGAGCAACTGTTTATGTTGGCTTTCCCGACGATGTTGGGTTTCGATGAGCAAAACAGAGGTTAACAACAAAAAAAACAGACTGCCAATAATCGCGCTATTCCACGCGATTTGACGAGGATAAGTTGCCTGGCGTATCAGCGCCCGCGACAATGGCATGAAGTGCTTCCCCTGATCAAAATATAAAACTTACTGGTGCGCAATCGCCCGAATATTTGCGTCTGAGAATATAACGAGTCTGTTAATAATGTCTCGTTATTATTTTGATAAACAAGTATTTTTAGGGGGATTCGAGGGATTAAAAAAAAACGCTGCCTGGGCAGCGTTCTGTTTTTCTCTGGCTGAGAGGACATTCGGGAGCTGCATTAGCTCGGGTTGCGACTTAAGACCCGCCGCGCTTCGCGATAACGTTTTTTCCAGTAATCTTCATTAAGGCTGGAGATCATGACACCGCTGCTGGTCGAAGCATGAACAAAGTTGTCATTGCCGAGGTAGATACCGACATGACGGCCCGTTGAGCCAGCACGGAAGAGAACTAAGTCACCCGGTCGCAGTCTGCTGCGAGAAATCTCTTTTCCCGTTCCCTGCTGTTCGGACGTTGAGCGAGGAAGATCCAGACCAAACTGTTCGCGGAACGTACGCTGAACGAAAGCGGAACAATCAATACCACGCTTGGTATCACCGCCAAGACGGTAACGAACACCTTTCCAGCTCGCGTATTGATCCATGATGCGCGTCTTAACATCAACGTTGCGCACCATCTCTTCGAACTCATCCTGAGACGCTTGAAGTAAAAAACCATTCTGGTTGTTAACTTCATGATTCTCGTTTTTAACGGTGTTATGGGTACTGCTACAAGCTGAGAGGAGAGTTGCCAGCGCCAGAGCGGGCGCAATCCGCCAGATATATCTCAGTATTGGTTGAGACTTGACCATTATTCGGGTTTTCCTTCGAAGTCCTTACGACAAGATTGTCGCCAGCCAGATGACAAAACGGAATGAGATTAATAAGCCAGTCAGAACAAGACAATGCTTTAATTATAAAAATGTGTAAATCACCACATTTTATCTATTAAAGAATGCTTAATACCGCGTCTTCTTTTCTCACTGCGACCGAGATTAACCGATTCCAGAGGCCGTGGCGAGCGCTTTTAATCAAATTCTGATAGGTTTTTTTGATACTTATCAAACTTAAATAACTTGTTCACTTTATCAACAGTTATTCAAGGTGATAACAGGATGAAAGGGGTGATCTGGCGCTAATTCCAGGCTTAGTGCGGGCTGGGAGAAGGTCTGCAGAGTAACTGTCGTCGAAGGCTAAAGAGAAGTCCTGCATTATCATCGGGTTCGGATGTTTTTTTTGGTTAGCTTGCTAATTATTTCCATGGGTTTTTTATAAGTGAGGGCGGGTTATAATTTAATCATTATTCCGCCCTCGCTAATTAATTACTATTAGGGTTTATTTTTACCCGGTAATTTGTGATAAAACCAATTAACCAGATAATCACTTGCCGGCGTTAATAGCCACCAGCTTAATCCCACTAACGCCACGGAAAGCGATCCGACTGCAATATCGCTAAACCAGTGCGCGCCTGCCATGACGCGTGGCAGCGAGAACAGCCCCACAATGACAACACCCACTAAAAACGTACGGAAGCCGAAATAACGCCACATGAATGCCGCAAAGATAATGAGCATCATGCCATGATCGCCCGGAAAACTGTCGCTTGACGCATCTTTGGCTGGGATACCCGTTAACTCACTGACGCGGTGAACGTTCTCAAAGAACAGCGTCGGGCTGGCGTGTTTTTCCGGGATCAAATGGCCCGCCTGGTTCAAAACGACCGCTGTCAGCAACATCGTAATACCAATGGCAAACATACGACGGCGGCCCGCAGGCGTTTCCCGCCGCCACAGCCACAGATAGAGTAACCCCATCGCCAGCAACGACACGGCGTCAAAACCGCGAAAGTTAGTGATGGCGACCAGCAGGGCAAAGCCTGGGTGATCCACCATTTCATTATTAAACGCGAAGAAAATCCCTTTATCGATATCAAACCAAAACCCGTGATGGGGCGGTAAATACCATGAAAAAAACAGCACCAGTCCCAGTGCGTTAAGCAACAGGATGGTGACAAGGCGTGTTGCGTGCATAATTCTGCCCTAGTAAAAAATAACCGCCGACCTTAATCCTGTCAGCTTAAACGAAACCTCAACAAAGCAGATTGTAAACTATTCCAGTCGGCAGATGAGGAATGAATCATCTCAATGCGACTGTCAGGTGGGGTTGCGGCGAGAATTTCAACATGCACGTCTTCTCCCTGACGGTTAATGCTGACGCATCCTTCGGGGATGCGCAGCACGCCTTTAACCCGATCGACGGGGGCAAACCGCGCCCATTCCAGCAAAGGAAGGCTATCAAACACCGTTTCGTGGTCAAAAATCCAGCCGCAGGCGACATAACCCTGACCCTCATTCACCGCCCGACGCCATGACGCGCGCCCGTCGAGTCGCAAGGCTGCGATACCGCTGCCCGGGGCCGCAGCGTGATGATGGTGGACCGGATGCGGAAGGGCGCGCGGTTTCCCGCGCGGACTGTCAAGTAACGCCAGGGGAATCTGACCGAACTCGGCAGTAACAAATTCACGATCGTCCTGATGGGCGGCAAGCCACGCCTGGAGACGCTGCCGATCGGCCTCGCGCCAGCAGTCGCGTTTATTGCCGACAATAATGTCGGCCGCGGCCAGCTGATCGCGAAAGTTTTCATTTTCCGTTACACGCACGTCGGCGAGCTGGCGTGCGTCCAGCAGGGTTAGCGTGGCCTGCAGTTCGATCCAGGGTTGATAAACAGACGACGTCAGCATCTGTAGCAGCTGGCGTGGATGGCCCAGGCCCGTGGGCTCAATCAGCAGGCGGTCGGGCTTGTTTTGTTGAAGCAGCCTGTTTAGCCCGACCTGCATGGGCAGCCCATTAACGCAACACATGCAGCCGCCGGGGATCTCCTTTAACGTCGCGCCACGGTTGGCCAGTAACGCGCCATCAATACCAATCTCACCGAATTCATTGACCAGCACAGCCCAGTTTTCAGTCTGGGGCTTGTGCGCCAGCAGATGAAGCAGCGTGGTGGTTTTTCCGCTGCCTAAAAATCCGGTGAGAAGGTTAACGCGTGTCATGCCAGTGACTCCTGTAGAGAAAGAGGGCGGTGTTATAATATAACACTACCTGTCAACCCGGCGTACAGCGCGCGTTATCAGTCGGCACGTCCCATATAGCGACGCTCGGCAACATGGATGCGAATGCGATCGCCGTTGCTGAGGTACTCGGGAACCTGAATGATCAAACCGGTAGACATTCCCGCCGGCTTAGTGCGGGCACTGGCCGATGCGCCTTTGATACCGGGTGAAGTATCCACAATATCCATGTCCACCGTTTGTGGCAGCTCAAGCGCCAGCACCTGGCCATCCATCGTGAGTACCTGAATGCCGGGAATGCCACCTTCCGGGATGAACAGCAGCTCTTCTTCTATTTGCGCTTTTTTAAAGGAATAGGGCGTGTAATCTTCGTCGTCCATAAAGACGTATTCATCACCATCAATATAGGAGAAGGTAACGCTGCGGCGGCTCAGGGAGATGGCCTCAATGATCTCGTCGCCCTTAAAGCGTTCTTCCACCTTCATACCGGTGCGAACATCGGTAAAACGCATTTTATAAAGCGTTGCCGCACCGCGCGCGCTGGGGCTCTGGACATCAATATCCTTTACCAGCAGCAGTTTTCCATTGTGGGTAACGGCCATTCCTTTTTTGATTTCATTCGCCTTTGGCATTGCTGTTCTCACTTGCAGAGTAATAGTGCGCGCAACGTTACTCGCGCGGTCGTGAACAGGCAAGATAGCGCGAAAAATTTTGTGGTCGCGGATCAGTGGCAGTGCAGGCGGGCGTTTATCTTCAGGCAGGATGAAGTGACTCAAGCCTCTCGCTCTCTGGGCATCGCGCTTCTTGCGAAAGCACGTTAGCCGTGGCAGGAAAAAATTTTTACGCGGCAAGGGATTTCGACGCTTTAAGCGTTCTGCTATCGTCCACCTTTGACACTATACAGAGAAATTCAAGATGGAATGCCGTTCAGGCTGTGGTGCATGTTGTATTGCACCCAGCATTTCTTCACCCATACCTGGTATGCCCGACGGGAAGCCAGCTGGCCATAAGTGTGTTCAGCTCGATGAAAACATGCGGTGCAAAATTTTCGGTCATCCTGACCGTCCTCGCGTCTGTGGCTCGCTACAGCCGAGTACTGCGATGTGTGGCGATAATCGCGAGCAGGCAATATTCTGGCTTGGTGATTTGGAGAGAGCGACAACGCCAGGAATTTCAGTTGTGCAAAACGATGAGCAGTGAGCTTAATGCTTCGCTGTAACGCACAAGCGATAGCGCTGATTTAACGATGTGTTGAATTACCGTTAATGTATAAAGCAATACCTTTTCTGTATACCTGAGTCAGTGATCTTAAAAAAACCAACCTGGTCAGAACATCCTGAGATTTCCTGTTAAACGGGATGTACCTTCGTTTGATTCTGAGTCGTTAGATCTGGCCAATCTTCAGATTTGATTCTATAACGCCCTGAAGCCGCGGCGTTCTGTTTATAGGTGGTTCATGGAAAGAATGAATGGAGACACTTACGCGTATGGACAATTTTTTATCAAGAGTCTGATTTGGTTGGGAATTTTTGTGGCCCTTTCAGAGGCAGTATCGATTATTGTCTCATTGATATTCACTGATTTTATCCATGGAAATCCACACAGAAGTAAAAGTAATGCTGTTTCTATGATGGAAATTTTTCCATTAATAATGGGTTTTATAGCGATAATTGGCGTCTTTATTGTATTTTCACTCTCACAGGCTATTCAGGTAATTATGCTGCGAAAACTGTATCCAGCATTTGGTCGCCGTTCCTGTTTATTCGTCGCCCTTGCGACGCCGTTGGTTACGATTGTGACCTGGTATAGCTATGATTACCTGACGCCCACCGATTTTAGTTTTGTCGGAGCGGATTGGGTGCCGCCCTATCAGCATGGTATAAGTTTCACGAGATATTTCTTAACACTCGCATACCAGTGTATGGTAACGGCATTTAGCATGCTCTATTTTGATTATGAGGTCAGGGAACGCTCAAAAAAATCAGTGTTGCTGGGGACTCTTCTCATAACGATTATTGCTGGCGCTTTGTGGGGATATCACGATGCAACGGTACAATATCATTTTATAGATAATCCTGCAGATTCTCCTTCTATAACCGATTCTTAAGTTCATCACTTTTGAACTGTGCTCTTGCGCATTACCCTCCATCTTTGCCATAGCGTTTGTCAGGTACGCTTTAATCGTCCTTGTTTTAAGCTCCACCATTCAGAGTTTAAATAGCGAGAAACGGAGCGTTCACTTCATTGCGTCCAGCCGACTTCAGCGTACGCCCGGACGGTAAACGGCAAGACTCAACGCCAGATTCGCCGTCCAGAGTCGGTAACGTTTTGTTTTTCAAAGTAAATCTGACGAACCAGAGAAAGACCCGTCAGATGATGGCTATCGGTCTCACCTGATTAGCACCGTAATTTTGCCTGGCTAGGGCGATAACTCTTCAAGCGATTTCCCTTTGGTTTCAATGGCGAAGAGCAGGGTAATCATTCCGCCGATTAGGGCAATCACGGCGAACGCAATGAAAACAAACCGGATCCCAAATCCCGATACAATGAAACCCACCATCAGCGGCCCAACAGACGACCCGGCGCGCAGCCAGGCGCTGGAAAAGGCAGTACCTGTCGCGCGAAGTCTGGTCGGATACAGTTCGGCAGAATAGAGATAAAGTGAAAAGGCAATTGTTTGCAAAATAGCATAGGCCATGCTGCCCAATATCAGTATCTGCCATGGCGTATTGGCACCCAGTACACACAGCACGATGAGCGGAATAATGGCCAGCATAAATGCCCAAGTGTACCAGCGCTTACGGCCTACTTGATCGATCCTAAAGGCACAAATGACAGAGGCAATAACACCACAGGTAGAGGTAATCCATCCATAGGCCAGGCTGGTTTCTAGTGGCAGATGAAACAAGGTTCTGTACATAGTGGGAAACCAGGTAATCATGCCGTTGTTAACGGTATAAACCGTGAGCCACAATCCCCACAGCATAAACGTGCGGGATTTGTAGATACCTGAAAACAGCGCCTTTACGCCGCTGGACGAGGCGGGCATCACCGGTACGGGTTTTATTACGGGGTCGGGTAATGACATACCACGACGCAGGGCTTCTGCTTCAAACGACTGAACGACTTTTTCAGCCTGTTGATGGCGGCCTTTAGAGACTAACCAGCGCGGAGACTCTGGCATAAACCAACGCAAAGGCGCCGCCAGAGCTGAAGGGATCAGGCCAATGAGAAACATGATTTTCCAGCCATAAATGGGCACCAGAAAGAATCCGATAAGGCCAGCACACATCATGCCGACTGGAAAGATCACTTCATAAAGTAGAAAAAACCGCCCCCGCTTCTTTGCACCGACAAATTCGTTGATATAGGCACTGGCAACGGGAACCTCAGCACCAATGCCCAGTCCCTGCAAAAAACGAATGATCAGAATTGACCAGCCGTTCCAGGCGAACAGGCAGGCGGCATCCATAATCACAAACATCACGATGGTGATACGTAAAACACCAATCCTGCCAATTTTTTCTGCCAGCGTACCAAAAAAGAGCGCTCCCACCAGTTGCCCAATATAGCTGGCTGCAATGATCAGACCGACGAACGTCGGCGTAAGCCCCCATTCCTGCGTCAGTTGTGGCAGGGCAAACGCGATGGCAATAATGGTATAGGCATCAAAAAAAGTGGACAGCCCTACCACAACACGAATCGCCATTAACCGGCGTGTGATGGGCAATCGCTCAAGCCGTGCCAGTAATACTGATGCGTCGGCGGGATGAGCGTGGGAAGCGATAACCTGAGTTGACATAGTTACACCCTGTTGCGTGATGGATATGGGGCAAACATGCAAGACGACGCGCGTTCCTGAGCCATGCATTTGCAGCCCACTCACTGACGGTAGTTGCATAAAACCTGTGCAAAATGGATAGTGTGAAAACGTTAATGCAATCGTTTTCACATGAGTTATCGTTGGTTTAATATCCCGCTGCGTCAATTAAGCGGCTTGATTAATTGTTAACGTGTTCACATTCCGCTCTCAGGCAATCGAAAAAGCGTGAAACAGGTCATACTCTCTTCAATAGCCTTTACGGGGACGCTCAGGCTGGGGAGAACAATGAGAGCCTAAGCGTTGAAAATCGTATTCTTCAGGCGTGACGACAAAGAGAAATGCGGACCCCACGCAGTGCATGTTAAGGGCGTATCCCGTTGTTATAGCGCCTGTTGTATAGTATTGCCGTCTGCAGAGGGATCTTTGCCACCCACATTAATCCTCGGAGTGATATATGGATCAGGAAAGCCAGGAAAAGGAACAGTCGGATAAAAGGCTGATAACGATGCGTGATGTTGCTAATGCCGCGGGCGTAAGCATTTCCACCGTATCGCGAATTCTGGATGAGAGGCTTCCGCAGTCAAAAAGCGCGTCAGCTGAAAAGGTTCGCCAGGTTGCTCGTGAACTTGGCTATCGGCGTGATTATGTTGCCTCCAGCCTGCGCAGGGGCGATACCGGCACGCTTGGCGTTCTGGTTCCGCGTATGACGGATGCGGTGACGGCGATGCTGTTTGAGGCTATCGCGACAGCAGCTTCACGACGCGGCTATTTTGCCATCGTGGCAACCTGTGGTGACGATGCGCAACAGGAAAAAGCGTCCGCAGAATCCCTACTGGACAGACGCGTTGACGGCCTGATTCTTTCAACCTGTCGTCTGGGCGATCCGCTTCCCCAGACCCTGCGGGAGCGCGAGATACCGCACGTGCTGGTATTGCGTACGGATGGCGTAAGTCCCTCTTCCGTTGGCGATGACGAAATGGGCGGCTACCTTGCAGCGCGTCATCTGATCGATTTAGGCCATAAAAAAATCGGGATGATTGGTGGACCGGATTTTGCGTCCAATGCGTTGAATCGTCGAAAAGGTTTTGAACGGGCAATGAGTGAAGCCGGTTTGCCTGTTCGGCCAGAATGGTGCCGTTCGTCTGACTTTAATATCAAGTCAGGCGAAGATGTGGGGTCGTCAATGTTGAACCATCCCTCGCGGCCTACCGCAATTTTTGCCGTCAATGATGAGATTGCGATTGGGGTCATGGCTGCGGCGCATCGTGCAGGCATGACCATCGGTAAAGACCTGTCACTGGTCGGATACAACGATATCCCCCTGGTCAGCCGCTTGCCTGTCGCATTGACCTCAGTGCGAACACCGCTGGAACATATTGCCGGGAATGCTGTAGATATGCTTATCCATGGCAGGCATGAACCCCATTTATCGACCATTATTCCTACGTTAATTCCGCGAAAATCCACGTCTTCTCCTCATCAGTAATCGTTCCTTTAATGACCGCATTGCGAATGTAATGTGGTCATTAAGCCGCTGGGATCCCGATCGCAAACTCTCTTCGTCTCCCAAAGCGTTTTGTGATAACTGCCTCATTTATCAATCGCCGCTGGTTGACGCGACGAAATTAGATTGCCAATTTATCTTATGTGAAAACGATTGCAGTAACGTTTTCATATTGTGTTCACTTTGACTGAACCTGTGACTAAAAGTATTTCACATCAAGGAGTTAATCATGATTAATATCGACCTCAGAGGTTTAACCCCTGCGCCTGTCACCCCATTCACGCGCGAAGGGCAAGTGGATTTTGACGCGATTCAACGTCTGGGCAGTTGGCTGGGAAGTATCGACGGCGTAAAGGGGCTGGTGGTCCTGGGGCATGCTGGCGAGGGCACCTTTCTGACGCAGGATGAACAGGCCGACGTGATTCGGGCATTTGTAAAATCGGTCGAAGGCAAAATCCCCGTTATTGCCGGTATTACCGGTGAAGGCACCGAAGTCGCGGCGCGTGAGGCAAAACGCGCTGTCGAGGCCGGTGCGGCTGCCGGTTTGCTCTATCCCTCACACGGCTGGTTGCGTTTTGGATACCAGGACGGCGCACCTCAGGATCGCTACCGCGTCGTGTATGAAGAGAGTGGTTTACCGCTTATTTTATTCCAGTACCCGGATGTGACCAAAGCCACCTACAACCTGAAAACGCTGCTGGATATTTCCGCGCAACCCGGCGTGTTTGCGATGAAAAATGGCGTGCGTAATATGCGGCGGTGGGATACTGAAATTCCCGTCATCCGCCGTGAACGTCCCGATCTACAGATTCTGACCTGCCACGATGAATATCTGCTGCATACCATTTTTGATGTTGATGGTTTCCTGGTGGGCTACGGCAATATTGCCCCTGAGCCGCTGATTGAAATGATTAACGCAGGTAAAGCGCAGGACTATAAGAAAGCACGTGCTTTACATGATCGACTGATGCCTGTGACTAAAGCGGTTTACCATCGTGGCTCACATATGGAAGGCACTGTCGCACTCAAACATGCGCTGGTTGCGCGTGGCATTCTGGAACATGCCACTGTCCGTTCACCGCTGTTACCGCTGGGTGACGGAGCGGCCGAAGAGATTCATGCCGCAATGCGTTCTGCTGAGCTGGGCCGGGTGAAATAAAACGGGCGAGTCTGGCAGGCAGGGCGCCTTCATGTGGGAACTGCCTGTCGTCGCGGCCTAAGGCTATTCAACGTATCTCTGGGATAACCCGGTTTTCTGACCGGCAGCCAGCCAGAGAAAAAAGGCATCAGCGCGAAAAGAATTTACACCCTCAGTGCACCTGATACGCAGAAAACGGTTATTTAGCCGCGTGCCATTTCTCTGTAGGACATACCGACAAATAACCCGTTGCAACCTTGCGGAGTGAAAGGAAGCCTGTACCGGCCTTGAGTGTGGGCTGGAACGGTGTAAACCGCAGTCAGAAGGAATGGGATCATGCTACTACTACAGTTTATGACCGTGCTTTTTTTTCTGTTTTTGGGAATGCGTATTGGCGGTATCGGTGTGGGGTTTGCAGGTGGGGCGGGTGTAATCATGTTGTGCGCGCTGGGTGCCACGCCTGGCGATCTGCCCATGCTGGTAATGGTATTTATTATGGTGGTGATCGTCGCCATATCGGCCATGCAACAGGCAGGCGGCATTGATTATCTGGTGCAACTGACAGAACGTGCCTTACGTCGCTATCCGCGGTTGTTGGTGATTACGGCACCGCTCTCAACCTGGTTACTGACCATGATGGCCAGTACCGGGCAGGTCTCTTTTGCCTGTATGCCCGTGATTGTGGCTGTGGCCAGAGATAATCACCTTCGTCCAACCCGCGCATTAGCGCTTTCCGTTGCCGCATCCTTACTGGGCATTGTGGCCTCGCCCATTTCTGCCGCCGTGATTTTTCTCTCTGGGATTCTGGAACAGGGACCGCATGGTTGGGGCTATATTGAACTGATTGCCGTGACCATCCCCGCCACCTTCATGGCACTTTTCTGTTCCGCCTTGTTTTACCTGTGGTGGGATCGCTTACGTCACACAGACCAGCTTGCGCATCAGGATGATGCGGTAAACACCATTCAGCATTCGCATTCCGCTCTCCACGGCAGACGTTCAGTACTGATTTTTATTGTCGGCCTGGTGACAGTGCTGATTTATGCCATTATCAGCAGCCCTAAAATGGAGATCATGACTCGCCCCGTTCTCAATAGCGGACAGGCACGGATTGCCGTAATGCTAACGGTGGCGATGGCTATCGTCATGTTCTGTCGGGTGAATGTGCATACAATTCCGGGATCGTCGGTGTTTAAAACCGGAATGACGTCTTGTATATGCATACTGGGTGTGGCCTGGCTGGGTTCCACATTTATGGAGAGCAATCGTCTGTGGTTGCAGGATAGGGTGGCGAGCTATTTTCTGGATTCCACATGGTTACTGGCGTTGATTATCGTGCTGGCATCATGTTTTCTCTATTCTCAGGCGGCATCGACCAAAATTTTATTTCCGATGGCCTTAAGTATGGGCATTGCGCCCGCCACGCTTGTTATCTGTTTTCCCGCTACCGCGTCCCTGTTTATCTTACCGAACTATCCCACATTGCTGGCCGCCGTTGCGCTGGATGATACGGGATCCACCCGCCTTGGCCGACGGATAATCGATCACCCGTTTATCCTGCCTGGCCTGCTGGCTACCGGTCTGTCGATGCTTTTTGCAGCAGGTTTAGCAAGGCTGTTCTAACCTTAAGGACATCATGAGCGTAAAAGGCTAAGCCCCTTTGCCGCCATGCTGTGAAGCCCGTGCTGGTGGATTATCACTGTCTGCCAACGTGCCTCTTAGAGGTTAACGTTACCCTGTTTGCAGCGTCTGGTGACGCTGCTGAAATCACGCTCAAAAACTCGGCCTCGTGTCGTCCAGGCTTCAGCACTATTTTTAAGAAAATTCCGTAACCTCTCTGAATTGTGCGTAATGTCAAAGATCTGTTATGCCGTTTACGCATTTTCTTGCCTGCAAAGCCAAGCTGAATAACAATCCCTGAAACGTTTCAGCGTTGCTGTGACAACCTTCACCAGGTCAAACAGCAAGATTCAACACCATTGAGCTGAAACGATTCAATCAGCAAGCGAGGAGAATTATGTTCCAGCTCGAATTGCAGGCCATCCATACCGGAGCCAGCGCCCAAAATAAAGAAGATGCGATTCGTCAGGTTGCGGCGGCACTTACCGCTGCGGGTAACGTGGCGGAAGGTTATGTTAACGGCATGCTGGCGCGTGAGCAGCAAACCTCAACCTTTTTGGGTAATGGCATCGCCATTCCTCACGGCACCACCGACACCCGCGATCTGGTGCTGAAAACCGGCGTTCAGGTCTTCCAGTTTCCTCAGGGAATTGCCTGGGGCGACGATCAAACGGCCTATGTCGCGATTGGTATTGCCGCGAAATCTGATGAACATCTGACGTTGCTGCGTCAGCTGACGCACGTACTGAGTGACGACAGCATCGCCGAACAGCTTAAAACGGCCTCTGCTGAAGATCTGCGTGCGCTGCTGATGGGTGAGAAGCAGTCAGCTGAATTCAGCTTCGATACTTCATTAATTTCCCTGGATGTCAGCGCACGTGACCTGATAACGCTGCAGGCCGTCAATGCCGGCCGTTTACAGGCTGCGGGTGTGGTTGATGCCAGCTATGTTGCTGAGGTGGTTTCCAGTAAACCGCTGAGTCTGGGGCAGGGCATCTGGTTAAGCGACAGCGGCAAAGGCAATCTGCAAAGCGGTGTGGCCGTCAGCCGCGCGGCGACAGCCTTTGAACATGAAGGTGAATCCGTGGCAATGCTAGTCAGCGTGGCCGCCGTCGATGACCGCCCGCTGGAGGTACTGGGTTACCTGAGCGCACTGCTGCACAGCAACAAAGCCGACCGTTTGCTGAAAGCCGATGCGGCAGGTGTTTATGCCCTGCTAACCAGCGAAGTTGACGAGCAGGCAGACCAACTGACGGCTGAATTTACTATTCGCAACGAGCATGGCTTACATGCGCGTCCGGGGACCGCCCTGGTGAGCGTTATTAAACAGTTCAACAGCGACATTACGATTACCAACCTTGATGGCAGCGGTAAACCTGCAAACGGACGCAGCCTGATGAAAGTCGTCGCGCTGGGTGTGAAAAAAGGTCACCGCCTGCGTTTTACTGCCAGTGGTGAAGATGCCCAACAGGCACTGACAGCTATCGAAGAAGCCATCAACAGTGGCTTAGGTGAGGGGGCGGCATGACCAGACGTGTTGCAACCATCACGTTGAATCCTGCGTACGATCTGGTCGGTTATACGCCTGAAATTGAACGTGGTGAAGTGAACCTGGTGAAAACCACTGGCTTACATGCTGCCGGGAAAGGCATCAATGTGGCGAAAGTGCTGAAAGATCTGGGTATCGACGTAACCGTTGGTGGCTTTCTGGGTAAAGACAATCAGGATGGTTTTCAGCAGCTCTTTAGTGAACTGGGGATCGCCAACCGTTTTCAGGTCGTGAATGGCCGCACGCGCATTAACGTCAAGCTGACTGAGCAAACCGGTGATGTGACCGATCTTAACTTTTCCGGTTTTCAGGTGACGGCTCAGGACTGGGATCGCTTTACCAGCGACTCATTAACCTGGCTGGGCCAGTTCGACATGGTGTGCGTGAGTGGCAGCCTGCCGGAGGGGGTCGATCCTGATGCCTTTACCCGCTGGATGACTGAACTGCGTACGCACTGTCCCTGCATCATCTTTGACAGTAGCCGCGAAGCGCTGGTGGCGGGCCTGAAAGCCGCGCCCTGGCTGGTTAAACCTAATCGTCGCGAGCTTGAGATTTGGGCAGGGCGCAAGCTACCTGCACTCCAGGACGTGATTGACGCAGCGCACGAGTTGCGTGAGCAGGGCATTGCACATGTGGTGATTTCTCTGGGTGCTGAAGGCGCACTTTGGGTCAATGCCTCAGGTGAATGGATAGCTAAACCGCCGGTGTGCGAAGTTGTCAGCACCGTTGGCGCAGGTGACTCCATGGTAGGTGGCCTGATTTATGGCCTGTTAATGCGTGAATCCAGTGAACATACGTTACGTCTGGCTACTGCGGTAGCCGCAATGGCTGTCAGCCAGAGCAACGTCGGCGTGACCGATCGTACCCAGTTGGCCGCAATGATGGCGCGCGTCGACTTACAACCCGTTAACTGACAGCAGGAGAGCGATAGTGAAAACGCTGCTGATAAAAGATCCTTCAACAGGACTGGCTTCTGCCTACATGGCAAAACAACGTCTGGCCGCTGCGGCTGCTCAGGCTGGTATAACGCTAACCGAAAACCCGGCCGAGGCCGAACTGGTGATCGTCACCGGTAAAACAGTACCAGAGGATGCCGCGCTGACGGGGAAATCCGTGTGGCTGGGCGATGTGCAGCAGGCAGTCAGTGAACCTGAACTGTTCCTGAATCGTGCCAAAACCGAAGCGAAACCCTGGCAAGCCAGCGTGGCAGCACCTGCTGCCGTTACCGCTGTGCCAGCGAATGGGCCAAAACGTGTGGTTGCCGTGACCGCTTGCCCAACGGGCGTTGCGCATACCTTTATGGCGGCCGAGGCAATCCAGGCGGAAGCGACCAAACGCGGCTGGTGGGTTAAAGTTGAAACTCGTGGCTCTGTAGGGGCCGGTAACGCGATCACCCCTGAAGAAGTTGCCGCAGCCGATCTGGTTATCGTGGCCGCGGATATCGAAGTGGATCTGGCTAAGTTTGCGGGTAAACCGATGTACCGCACCTCAACCGGTCTGGCACTGAAAAAGACCGCGCAGGAGCTGGATAAAGCCGTGGCAGAAGCGAAGCCTTATAAACCTTCTGGCGCGCAAAACAGTTCTCAGGAAGAGAAAAAAGAGGGCGGCGCGGGGGCTTACCGTCACCTGTTGACCGGCGTCTCCTACATGCTGCCCATGGTAGTGGCGGGTGGCTTGAGTATCGCGCTGTCGTTTGCGTTTGGTATCACGGCCTTTAAAGAGCCCGGTACGCTGGCCGCTGCCCTGATGCAAATCGGTGGCGGGAGTGCCTTTGCACTGATGGTTCCGGTTCTGGCGGGCTTTATTGCCTTCTCAATCGCGGACCGTCCTGGTCTGACGCCTGGCCTGATTGGCGGTATGATCGCCACCAGCATCAACGCGGGCTTCCTTGGCGGCATCATCGCCGGTTTTATTGCGGGTTATGCGGCCAAACTGATCAGCGGTAAGGTGAAGTTGCCACAGAGTATGGAAGCGCTAAAACCTATCCTGATTATTCCGCTGTTTGCCAGCCTGATCACCGGCTTGCTGATGATCTACGTGGTAGGTAAACCGGTCGCGGGCATCATGAGCGGTTTGACCAGCTGGCTGGCTAACATGGGTACCGCGAATGCAATCCTGCTGGGCGCTATCCTGGGTGGCATGATGTGTACCGATATGGGTGGTCCTGTTAACAAAGTTGCTTACGCATTTGGCGTCGGCCTGCTGAGTTCACAAACCTACGCACCTATGGCCGCGATTATGGCTGCCGGTATGGTGCCACCGCTGGCGATGGGGCTGGCGACGCTGGTTGCGCGTCGTAAATTTAACAAAGGTCAGCAGGAAGGCGGTAAAGCCGCGCTGGTTCTGGGTCTGTGCTTTATTTCAGAAGGTGCGATTCCGTTTGCGGCCCGTGACCCGATGCGCGTCCTGCCATGCTGTATCGTCGGTGGCGCAGTAACCGGTGCCGTTTCCATGGCGATTGGTGCCAAGCTGATGGCACCGCACGGTGGCCTGTTCGTCCTGTTAATCCCGGGGGCGATTACGCCGGTCGTGGGTTATCTGATGGCGATTTTGATTGGTACCGCGATTGCCGGATTAGGCTATGCAGTACTGAAGCGCCCGGAAGAAGAGCTGGCGAAAGCCTGACAGGTAAGACGACAAAGGAGCCGCAAGGCTCCTTTTTCTTATTTCTTAACGTTGTTCTGACTTAAGCCAGGCAATTTCATCTTTCCAGATATCCGGATTAATGGTCTCCAGAATCAGCGGAATACCATCGAAACGCGAATCCTTCATCATCCAGCTAAAGGCGGTTTTACCGATATTCCCCTCACCCAGGCTGTGATGACGGTCAACCCGGCTGCCCAGCGTACTTTTGGCATCATTCAGGTGCATCCCGCGAAGATAGTTAAAACCCACCACGCGCTCAAATTCGGCAAAGGTCTCCGTGCAGGCGGCTTCACTGCACAGATCGTATCCGCCCGCGAAGGCATGGCAGGTATCGATGCAAACGCCGACGCGCGACTTATCTTCGACGTGTTCAATAATGGTCGCCAGATGTTCAAAGCGGAAACCCAGGTTGCTGCCCTGACCGGCGGTATTTTCGATAACGGCGGTCACGCTGTGGGTTTGATCCAGGGCGATGTTAATTGACTCGGCGATGCGCTTTAAGCAGGTCAGCTCATCAATTTGTTGTAAATGACTGCCCGGATGAAAATTCAGTAGCGTCAGACCCAGCTGTTCCGCGCGCTGCATTTCATCTACGAACGCATCGCGCGATTTTTGCAACGCGTCCATGACCGGATGCCCCAGGTTTATCAGATAGCTGTCGTGCGGCAGAATCTGGCCCGGGCCAAAATGGTATTTCTCACAGGCAGCGCGGAAGGCGGCGATGGTTTCGTCTGACAGCGGGGCGGCTTTCCACTGACGCTGGTTCTTCGTGAACAGCGCAAAAGCCGTGGCTTCCAGTTCGTGGGCGCGGAGGACCGCCTGATCCACACCACCCGATGCGCTGACGTGCGCGCCAATATACTTCATGCCGTTCTCCTGAAGGATTTAACTCAGATTGAACGGCATGATACACGATGGCGCTGTGGCAAAGCGCGGTGCGCAGGAAATTTTTAGCGAGGTCAGGAGGAGGCATTATCAGGAATACAGCCGTGCCGCAAAGGGCTCGCTCTTTTCACCCGAATACGCGAAAAGTCTCTGGAAAGGGGCCGGGCGTGAGGCGAAAACGGCCGATGCCGAATCGACCTTGTCTGTCGGAAGAAGACAACGCAGCGGATCAGTGGCGGAGTTTCGCCAATTCATCTTCGGTCAGGCCGGTCATTTTAATCACGGTCGGGCGATCAAGGCCGTTATTTAACATGGTCTGGGCAATCTTCAGCGCTTCTTCCTTCCTGCCTTTTTCAATGCCTTTTTGTTCCAGCTGTTCTGCAATGGTCATCAGAGCCTCTCCGTGTTGCGGCACCCGCTGTGCCAGCTTATGAACAAAGGTTTGCGCATCTGAAGCTTCGCCCACCTGTATCATGTAGTTTACCAGCGATATCACCAGCGATGAAGAGAGATGTTTATGCAGAAGAAGGCTGACCAGGCTGTCAATCAGGGCTGTCAGGTTTCGCTGGTGGATATGCTTTTGCAGTAAGGTTAAGGCGGCCATGCTGCGATGGTGTGCAATCTCCTCGTCAGGGATAATCGTCACATCAACCAAAGGGAAAGCCGTGGTGTACAGTGCGCCCGCGATGTCCGATCGGGCAAATTCATCGAGCCAACAGAGGGAATAAGGATACGGGCTGCGTTTACCGGTATAGAACAACATCGGGATAACCAACGGCAGTGTTTTATGTCCGGCCTGCAGGTGGCGGTGCATGGCGGCAACCGCATAGCGCATCAACCTGAAGGCCATATGTTGATCCGGACCGGACTGATGCTCGATAAGCACGTGGATGTAGCCTTCCCCGGATGCGGTTTTAAGGCTGTAGAGCACGTCGCTGAAATACTGACGCAGATCGTCTTCGACAAACGAACCCGATTCCAGTTTAAGGGTGGACAGGTCGCAAAGGGCGCGTAACGGTTCTGGCAGGTGGATCGCCATAAAATCCCGCGCAATATCGGGCTGTGTCAGAAACTGCCTGAACAGGGCATCGTGAGGCGTTGGCGTGGTGGTTTTTATCTTCATCCGTCCCGGCTCGAAAAAATGACCTGCCTAAAATAGGGCAGACCGGGGCGTTCGCCTAATAACGGCGCAGTAATGTACGGCGCGTCTCGCAAATCCCCGCGAGTGGTGCAGTGAAGGGGAAGTGGCCGCCATAACCGGCCCCGTCAAGGGCCGGTCAGGAAGGGAGAGGGCTGCGTGCTTACGCCATGAGGTGCTGGACCAGCAGATTAATAGTACCGCCACCCACAATCAGCCAGACAAATACCAGTGCTCCTAACAGCACAGGCTTAAATCCGGCAGCGCGCAGGGCAGTAAAGCGGGTAGTTAAGCCCAACGCTGCCATTGCCATGGTCAGCAGGATCCCGCCGAGGGTATTTAATGTGTTAACCCACCCGGCCGGCAACCAGTGCAGAGAGTTGAACAGAGCGACAGCAACAAACATTAAAGCAAACCACGGAAAGGTGACCGGCTGTGCGCTATGCTGTGCTGTCTGTTCACGTCGCAGTACACCGCTCAGCAACAGTAAAAACGGAGCCAGCATCATCACCCGGAGCATTTTCGCAATGACTGCGCTGCTCTCGGTTTCGGGCGCAATGCTGTGCCCGGCGGCGACCACCTGGGCCACTTCGTGGATCGTCGAACCGGTGAAAACACCAAACTGTGTCAGACTGACGGCAGGGAAAAGATGATGAACCCATGGCCACAGCAAGGGATAAACAAAGATCGCCAGGGTGCCAAACAGCACGACCGTTGCCACCGCCACCGCCACCTTTGAGGGGGCCGCTTTCACGACTGGCTCTGTGGCCAGTACGGCAGCGGCACCGCAGATGCTGCTCCCCGCACCGATTAACCACACGGTGTCACGATCGAGCCTGAGCAGGCGCCTGCCCAGCAGGCAGGTTATAAAAAACGTGCTGCTCAGGGTCAGTACATCAATAACGACGCCGCTCAGGCCGACATCCGTGATTTGTTGTAAGGTGATGCGAAATCCGAACAGTATCACGCCCAGCCGGAGCAGTTTTTGTTTGGCCAGCAGTACGCCAGCGTCGCACTGACCGGCCATGGGGGAATAAACACTGTTCCCGATAATGATGCCCAGCATAATGGCCAGAGTTAACGAACCCAGCCCCAGACGCGAGACGGCAGGTACCTGCGCCAGCAGCGCCGTGACGCTGGCAAGGGTACCGCATAGCAACAGGCCTGGCAGCCATTGCTGCACAGTGTGAGATTTTGAAATGCTGATGTCGGCCATGATTACGCTCCTGGTTGAGCACGCATCATCGCGCCAGGTTTGTTAAAAGTGAAATTGATTATATATTTATAATCTACCGCTATAAGTGATAAGGCAGGATATATGCTGTTCGCACGACTGGGGCGCTTCATCACGCTCATCAAAAGAGATGTTTTAACGCTCGCCTATGCCTGCCGCGATCCCCGAACGCCGCTGTGGTGTAAAGGCGCGGCCGTGGGACTCATGGCGTACGGCATCAGCCCCATTGATGTGATCCCTGATGTCATCCCGGTCGTCGGGCTACTCGATGATGCAGTGATCATTCCCACCGGCGTCATGTTGCTGCTGAAAATGTTACCCACGGAAGTGCGCGCCAGCAGCGCAGAGCGTGCCCGGCAGCAGCGTGCACGCGGTAAAACCCTGTTCGGTGTG
This sequence comes from Pantoea sp. Ae19-2, assembly GCF_059801205.1. Classification (NCBI taxonomy): domain Bacteria; kingdom Pseudomonadati; phylum Pseudomonadota; class Gammaproteobacteria; order Enterobacterales; family Erwiniaceae; genus Pantoea; species Pantoea sp. Ae19-2. Next base: position 938,092 of record NZ_JBCHWE010000001.1, read on the forward strand.
CTGGGTGTGGTTTTTCTGCTGTGGATAGCCCTGATGGTTTACCTCTTACAGCGTTAGATTCAGGAGTCTCCATGCACATTACACTGCGACAAATCGACGTTTTTACCGAAGTGCTGAAAAGCGGCTCCACCACGCAGGCTTCTCAGGTGCTGGCCTTGTCCCAGTCAGCCGTCAGTGCGGCACTCGCCGATCTGGAAAACCAGCTTGGCGTTCAGCTTTTCGACCGTGTAGGTAAGCGACTGGTAGTGAATGAACACGGCCGGTTACTTTACCCGCGGGCCGTGGGCCTGCTTGAACAGGCGACGGAAATCGAACAGCTGTTTAAAGAAGATAACGGGGCTATCCGAATTTATGCCAGTAGCACAATCGGGAATTACCTGTTGCCGGGGATGATTGCCGGCTACCGCCGTGATTTCCCGACCTTACCTTTAGAGCTGAGCGTGGGAAACAGCCAGGACGTGATCATGGCCGTGTCTGAATTCAGGGTTGATGTCGGGTTAATCGAAGGTCCCTGTCATATGACGGAACTGGTAAGCGAGCCCTGGCTTGACGATGAGCTGGTGGTGTTTGCCGCGCCGGATGCTGCCATTTTACAGCAGCCGGTGACGCTGGCATCGCTGGCGGAGGCCACCTGGATTCTTCGCGAACGGGGTTCAGGGACGCGCGAAATCGTTGATTACCTGCTGCTGTCTCATCTGCCGACCTTTCAACTGGGGATGGAACTGGGCAACTCCGAAGCGATCAAACATGCCGTGCGTCACGGCATGGGCATTAGCTGTTTATCCCGTCGGGTTATTGCCGACCAGCTCAGTGCCGGAACGCTCATTGAGCTGAATACGCCTTTGCCCAATTTGACGCGTACGCTTTACCGTATTCATCACCGGCAAAAACATATCTCAAAGGCGCTGTCACGGTTTTTGTCCTACTGCCGGGAATAACCGCAGGGGGAGGCTGATGATGAAATAAGCGGTTCAACCCCTTGAAATTCAGGGAGACAGGCGCTGCCGCTAATAATCTGCCGCCTATCATGAAGGTAACTTATATCAACGCAGCATTCGCTATACAGTGCGGCCTTTGCTGCTACAATCGCGCCTTATTTTTACCCAGCGTAATGTTTACACATGCATAATGACACAAAAACAACACAACAACCTGCGTTACGACGCGATCTAAAAGCGCGTCACCTCACCATGATCGCCATTGGCGGTTCAATCGGTACAGGCCTCTTTGTGGCATCAGGTGCCACCATCTCTCAGGCCGGTCCAGGCGGCGCGTTACTCTCCTATGCCCTGATTGGTTTGATGGTTTATTTCCTCATGACCAGCCTGGGTGAACTGGCGGCATTTATGCCGGTATCCGGTTCTTTTGCTACCTACGGTGCGAAATACGTCGAAGAAGGCTTTGGTTTTGCCCTTGGCTGGAACTACTGGTACAACTGGGCGGTTACGATTGCCGTTGACCTGGTGGCTTCCCAACTGGTGATGAATTACTGGTTCCCGGACACGCCAGGATGGATCTGGAGCGCTCTGTTCCTGAGCCTGATGTTCCTGATCAACTACATCTCGGTGAAAGGCTTCGGCGAAACGGAGTACTGGTTTTCGCTGATCAAGGTTGTCACCGTGGTGATCTTTATCGTGGTTGGCGTACTGATGATTGTCGGGATTATGCGCGGCGCTGAAAATGCGGGCTGGCATAACTGGCAGGTCGGTGACGCGCCATTTGCGGGCGGTTTCGCCGCGATGATCGGCGTGGCGATGATTGTCGGCTTCTCCTTCCAGGGCACTGAACTCATCGGTATTGCGGCGGGCGAATCAGAAGATCCGGCGAAGAATATTCCTCGCGCGGTACGTCAGGTGTTCTGGCGTATCCTGCTCTTCTATGTGCTGGCTATCCTGATCATCAGCCTGATTTTGCCTTATACCGATCCGCAGCTGTTACACAATGATATTAAAGATATCAGCGTCAGTCCGTTTACGCTGGTGTTCAAAAATGCCGGTCTGCTGTCAGCGGCGGCGGTGATGAACGCGGTCATTTTAACGGCGGTATTGTCCGCGGGTAACTCCGGAATGTACGCCTCAACGCGCATGCTTTATAACCTTGCACGCGAAGGCAAAGCACCGCGTATCTTTGCCCGCCTGTCAAAAGGTGGCGTCCCCCGTAATGCCCTGTGGGCGACCACGGTGGTGGCTGGTCTGTGCTTTTTAACCTCGAAATTTGGCAATCAGGAAGTCTATCTCTGGCTGTTGAATACCTCAGGCATGACCGGCTTTATCGCCTGGCTCGGTATTGCAATCAGCCACTATCGTTTCCGTCGGGGTTACGTTGCGCAGGGCCACGATCTTACTGCGCTGCCATATCGTTCCGGCTTTTTTCCCGTTGGACCGATTTTTGCTTTTGTCCTTTGTCTGATTATCACTCTGGGCCAGAATTATCAGGCGTTCCTGCAGGATAAAATCGACTGGTACGGCGTGGCGGCTACCTATATCGGTCTGCCGCTGTTCCTGCTGATCTGGCTGGGTTACAGGCTGGTGCGGGGTGGTCGGATCGTCAAATATACTGAAATGGAATTTCCCGTCTATAAAGACTAACTATGCCTGAAAGCGCCCGGTGAACGCCGGGCGTTTTTTAAGCTTACGTCATCACTGTTAACATTCCATGAATTGATAATTATTATCACCTGCACTATTGTGGCTGCGTTTTTAATTCTGGAGCCATTACTGGGTTGAATCATGACAACGGAATCCTCGTTGATCGGTGCTGAAGCGGACCATCAGCACACCTTAAAAAACTATCATCAGGTTGTGCGCCGCCGAATCTTCTGGCTGGGTGCGCTGCTGATAGCGATACTCGCCTCACTCGTTCTTGATTTTACGCTCGGTCCGGCAGGGCTCTCTTTGTCCGTGTTGTGGCACACGCTGCTCTCTCCTGAGAGCGTCGATGCAGGTACCCGCGTAATCGTCTGGGATATTCGCCTGCCTTATGCCTTGATGGCGATTGTTGTTGGCCTGGCGCTGGGCCTCGCCGGCGCCGAAATGCAAACGATCCTGAATAATCCGCTCGCCAGTCCGTTCACGCTGGGCGTGTCTTCTGCGGCGGCGTTTGGTGCAGCACTGGCGATTATTCTGGGCATAGGGATTCCGGGCATCTCCGGGCAGTGGTTTATCTCGGCCAACGCCTTTCTGTTTGCCCTGTTTGCCGCGTTGATGCTGGATGGCATTACGCGATGGACCCAGGTGTCATCGTCCGGTGTGGTGCTGTTTGGTATCGCCCTGGTGTTTACTTTTAACGCCCTGGTTTCAATGATGCAGTTTATTGCCAGCGAAGATACGTTACAGGGGCTGGTGTTCTGGACCATGGGCAGCCTGGCGCGCGCCTCCTGGGAAAAGCTGGGCGTACTGAGTGCGGCCTTTGCGCTGCTGGTTCCCTTCTCTATGCTCAGCAGTTGGAAACTTACCGCGTTGCGCCTGGGTGAAGACAGGGCGATCAGTTTTGGTATTGATGTTCGTCGTTTACGCCTGGCCACGCTGCTCCGTATCAGCGTACTGTCCGCGCTGGCCGTCGCCTTCGTCGGACCGATTGGCTTTATTGGGCTGGTGGCACCGCATATTTCCCGCATGATGTTTGGTGAAGATCATCGCTTCTATTTGCCGGCCAGCGCGCTGACCGGTGCCCTGGTGTTGTCGCTGGCTTCTGTGGCGTCGAAAAACCTTATTCCCGGCGCCATCGTGCCGGTGGGCATTGTGACTTCGCTGATTGGCGTACCGTTCTTCCTGAGTATTATTCTGCGTCACCGGGGGACAGTATGAGGGAGCAAGGATTAAGCCTGCGCGGCTTCACGACCGGCTATCCCAAACGCCAGGTCATTGAAAACCTGAATGTGGCGCGCCTGCCGCGTGGGGAAATTACGGTTCTGCTAGGACCGAACGGCTGTGGCAAATCTACGCTGCTGCGTGCGCTGGCCGGACTGAATAAAGGGCAGGGCGAGCTATGGCTCAACGGGAAAGACCTGATGACCCAGCCTTTCGCCCAGCGTGCCAGACAGGTCGTGTATCTGCCCCAGTCGCTGCCGGCTGGCGTTCATCTGCACGTGCTGGAGTCCATTATCGTGGCACAGCGCGCCTCCAGTGGTTTACATAGCGCCGCCAGCGAGGCGGACGTGATGGCGCTGCTGGAGCAACTGGGCATTGCGCATCTGGCCATGCGTTACCTTGACCAGCTCTCCGGTGGACAGAAACAGTTAGTGGGCCTGGCGCAGTCGCTGATTCGTCGGCCTGCGCTGCTGCTGCTGGACGAACCGCTCAGCGCGCTGGATTTAAACTACCAGTTCCACGTGATGGATTTGGTACGGCGTGAAACCGCGCTGCGCAATATGGTCACGGTGGTGGTGGTGCACGATATCAATATTGCCTTACGCCACGCTAAGCATGCGGTGATGCTTAAAGCGGGCAGGTTAATTGCCGAAGGCACGCCGGATAGCGTTATCACCCCAGCAACCCTGGCGCAGGTTTACGGCGTACAGGGCCGCATTGAGCACTGTTCACGCGGTACACCGCAGGTCATGATTGACGGGCTGGTACAGGAAGGACTGTCTTGAAATCAGGGGATTGCACTGGCAATCCCCTGTGTGAGATCACCCTACCAGCAGGTGTTGCGCATGGAAGCGCAGGTGATCTTCGACAAAGCTGGCAATGAAGAAGTAGCTGTGATCGTAGCCAGGCTGGATGCGCAGGGTCAACGGGAAGCCCATTTCCTGCGCGATCGCTTCTAAGCGCTCCGGCTGCAGTTGATCCGCCAGGAACTGATCGCTGTCGCCCTGATCGATCAACAACGGCAGACGATGCTGAACCTCCCGCATCAGCTGGCAGCTGTCGTAGGCGAGCCAGGCCTGGCGATCGTCCCCCAGATAGGCCGTGAATGCTTTCTGGCCCCAGGGAACCTCACAAGGGTTAACGATGGGCGCAAAGGCGGAAGCCGACGCAAAGCGGTTTCCCAGACGTAATGCCAGCATCAGCGCACCGTGTCCGCCCATGGAGTGGCCCATTATCGACTGACGTTCACTGACCTTAAAGTTATCGGCAACCAGCTCAGGCAGCTCGTCACTCAGGTAGTCGAACATACGGTAATGATCCGCCCAAGGCTGTTGCGTGGCGTTGAGGTAAAAACCTGCGCCCTGGCCCAGGTCATAGCCTTCGTCATTCGCAACCTGCTCACCGCGTGGGCTGGTGTCCGGCATGATTAACACCAGGCCCAGCTCGGCAGCGACACGCTGTGCGCCAGCCTTGGTGGTGAAGTTCTCGTCGTTGCAGGTCAGGCCCGCCAAAAACCACACCACCGGCGGCGGGGAATCACCGCGCGGACTCGGCAAATAGATACTGAACGTCATCGGGCAATGAAGCACCTGAGACTGATGACGCCAGCGCTGCTGCCAGCCGCCAAAAATACGATGCTCTTCCAGCAGCTCCAGAGTAGATGTCATAGATAGCGCCCCCGGTTACTTGTTAAAATGCACGACGGAGCGGATCGATTTCCCTTCATGCATTAAATCAAAGGCGTCATTAATCTCTTCAAGCGGCATGGTATGGGTAATGAAATCGTTCAGCGCGAATTTCCCATCAAGATAATCCTGCACGATACCGGGAAGTTGTGAACGGCCTTTCACGCCACCGAAAGCAGAGCCACGCCAGACGCGGCCGGTTACCAGCTGGAATGGACGCGTTGAAATCTCCTGACCTGCGCCTGCAACGCCGATGATCACCGACTCGCCCCAGCCCTTGTGGCAGCACTCCAGAGCAGAGCGCATCACATTGACGTTACCGATACATTCAAAGGAATAATCCACGCCGCCGTCGGTGAGTTCAACAATCACGTCCTGAATCGGCTTGTCATAGTCTTTCGGGTTAATCAGATCGGTGGCACCCAGCTTACGCGCCAGATCAAACTTACTGGTGTTGATATCAACACCAATAATGCGGCCCGCTTTGGCCATTTTCGCGCCGATAATCGCCGACAGACCAATGCCGCCCAGCCCAAAGATGGCAACGGTATCGCCTTCTTTAACCTTGGCGGTGTTCATCACTGCGCCCATACCGGTGGTTACGCCACAACCCAGCAGGCACACTTCTTCCAGTGGCGCTTCTTTACTGATTTTCGCCAGGGAGATTTCAGGCACGACGGTATATTCAGAGAAGGTTGAAGTGCCCATGTAGTGGAAAATCGGCTTGCCGTCTTTAAAGAAACGCGTGGTACCGTCAGGCATCAGACCTTTGCCCTGCGTGGTGCGGATGGCCTGACACAGATTCGTTTTACCGGACAGGCAGAACTTACATTGACCACATTCTGGCGTGTAAAGCGGGATCACGTGATCGCCCACTTCAACGCTGGTCACGCCTTCGCCGACCGCTTCAACAACGCCACCGCCTTCGTGACCCAGAATCGCCGGGAACACGCCTTCAGGATCGCTGCCGGACAGCGTATACGCATCCGTATGGCAGACGCCGGTGGCGACGATACGTACCAGCACTTCCCCTTTCTGCGGCGGCATAAGATCCACTTCTTCGATTTTTAGCGGTTCGCCTGCGGCCCAGGCTACGGCGGCACGGGTTTTGATCATGTTCATGCAATCCCTCTTCCAGTCAGATTGTGACGCGATGTGGCGTCTGGATAGTCGTGATAAGTTAAAAATAGCGCGAAAACTCTATTCCGCCGCCTGCAATGGATGCATCAGCTCGTCATTGAGCGGACGATCGTGAAATTGTTCAATAATAAGATACTTCAGCGCCTCAACGTTGGGCGTGAAGGCATCGCGTCGCCACATCAGCCAGGTAGCGGTGTTGCGATATTCCGCCGGCAGGCTGTGTACCTGAACACGGGCGCGGTCTGGCATCTGTTTCAGCACCGACGCGGGAATCATAGCCACGCCCGCGCCGCCTGCGACACAGGCCAGCATGGCATGGTAAGACTGAATTTCCATCACGCTGTGAGGCGCGGCCTGGCTGTCGCGGTACCAGGCTTCAAGTTTAACCCGGTAAGAACAGCTGTTGCGAAAGGCAAACAGAGTATCGTCTTGCGTGTCGCGCGCGCAGGTTACCGGGATATGATCAAGATCGGTGATCAAGACCATCTCCTCGCGAAAGGCAATACAGCCATTCAGATCGTCGTGCTGAACCGGGCCATCGACCAGGGCCGCGGCCAGCGTGCCTTCACGTACTCGATCAATAATTTCCCCTGAGGTGCCCGTGATCAGCGATAAGGCGACAGCAGGAAAACGCTGATGGAAGGCAGCCAGAAGGCCAGGCAGGCGCGTCGCGGCGGTACTCTCCATCGAGCCAAGTGCAAAATTCCCGCCGGGTTTACCCGCTCGGGTCATATTTAATGCTTCATCACTCAGGGCCAGAATACGCTGGGCGTAGTTAAGGAAATTATGGCCCATGGGCGACAGGCGAATGCGCTGTTTTTCGCGAATAAACAGATCGACACCCAGTTCCTCTTCCAGCTGACGCAGACGCGTCGTGAGGTTGGAGGGAACCCGATGCAGTTGTTCCGCAGCACGGGCCAGGGAACCGCTTTCTGCCACGGAACAGAACATACGTAACTGAACTAAATCCATAGTGTTCTCTTCCTGTAAACAAGTTGATTAAGATTATTCACTTTTTGTGAGTGTAAGCATCGTTCATGCTATAAGCAAGTTTCTGTGTAAAAAACTGAGGTGGCAGATGGCGTTTCGCGTGGCAATAAGTGCATTTTTGACGTTGTTTGTTGTAATGGGAATCGGGCGCTTTGCCTTCACCCCGCAGGTTCCCCTGATGATTCAGGCGCACCAGTTAACGCTGACCAGCGCCAGCCTTGTGGCGGCGTTAAACTATCTGGGCTACCTGTGCGGGTCTTTCGATGCCATGCGCGCACGCCATAAGGTCGCGTTGCGTCTGCAACTCGGAACGTGGGGCGCCGTGGTGCTGACGGCACTGTCGGCCTTTGCCGACGGGCCGTGGTGGCATGGCGTTATTCGCTTTGCCATCGGCTGGGCCAGTGGATGCGCCCTGGTGCTGGCGGCGGCGTGGAGCAACGAGCAGTTGCATCAGTATGGTCGTCCGGGGCTGTCGGCAGCCGTCTTTGCCGGACCGGGTGCAGGCATTTTTATCAGCGGTCTGCTCGCGGTGAGCTTGCACAGATATCAGGTCTCAGCGGCGCTGGCCTGGTGGGTTTATGCCGCGCTGGCGGCGGTATTGGTGGCGCTCATTAGCCGAAATCTGCCGCGCAAGGCTGAGCTACATCGTCCGGAGCAGGCACCGCCATCGCTGGTGCTGACCCGTAACCTCCGGCGGCTGGTCCTGAGTTACAGCCTGGCGGGATTTGGCTATATTCTCCCCGCGACATTTCTTTCACAAATGGCTGCAGTGCGTTTTCCAGGCAGTGCTGTGGCACAGTTTGTCTGGCCGATATTCGGCGGTGCGGCGGTCATCGGTATTGTTCTGGGCATTGTCACGCGCAAGACGGGGAGCAGTCATGCCCGCCTGGCGGTGGCCCTGTGGGCACAGGCGCTGGGAGTGCTGGCGGCCGCATTGCTGCCGGGATTCAGCGGGCTGCTTATCGGCGCGCTGCTGGTCGGGGGCGGCTTTCTGTGTGTGGTACAGCTGTCTTTGCTCTGTGCTCGTGAACTGGCACCGCAGCATATGCGTTATATGGCCGGCTTGCTGACAACCGGCTACGCAGTTGGGCAACTGGCAGGGCCTATGCTCTCCTCGCTGTCAACGCTGTTTCTTCATCGTCTCGAACCCGCACTGTGGGTGGCGGGGGCCAGTCTGATCGTCGCAGGGCTTCTGGTCTGGCGGCGGGACGCGTGAAAAGCTTTCATCTCCAATCGGATTGATTGCTGGATTCCCTGCACAGAAAGTTTCACAATACGCACTCAGAAATATGACCCGCTGGCAACAGACGGCGGGCGCAACACCTGCCGGAGAAGAGTAAGATGAGCACCTTGAGTCAGGAAGCTGCACTGGTCCACGAAGCGCTGCTGGCGCGTGGGCTGGAAACGCCGCTGCGCGCACCCACGCGTGAAATAGACGATGAAACGCGTAAGAGCCTGATTGCAGGCCATATGACGGAAATCATGCAGCTGCTGAATCTTGATCTTGAAGATGACAGCCTGATGGAAACCCCGCATCGCATCGCCAAAATGTATGTCGATGAGGTCTTTTCCGGTCTCGATTATGCCAACTTCCCCAAAATCACGCTCATCGAAAACAAGATGAAAGTGGATGAGATGGTGACGGTTCGCGACATTACGCTGACCAGCACCTGCGAACATCATTTTGTGATTATCGACGGGAAAGCCACCGTCGCGTATATCCCTAAAGATAAGGTGATCGGCTTATCCAAGATCAACCGCATCGTGCAGTTCTTCGCGCAGCGGCCTCAGGTGCAGGAGCGTTTAACACAGCAGGTCCTGCTGGCGCTGCAAACGCTGTTGGGAACGAATAACGTTGCCGTTTCGATCGATGCCGTTCACTACTGTGTGAAAGCGCGCGGCGTGAAGGATGCCACCAGCGCCACGACCACGACCTCGCTGGGTGGGCTGTTTAAATCCAGTCAAAATACCCGTCAGGAATTCCTGCGCGCGGTGCGTCATAACTAAAGCTGACGGGCGGGTGCGACGGTCGCCCGCCTGAGACATCAGGATCCCACATGCAACGCTACCTCGTGCTGGATTTTATTCGGGGCTGTGCCATTCTCGGCATTCTGTTGTTAAATATTATTGGCTTTGGTTTACCTTCTGCTGCCTACCTTAATCCTGCCTGGCAGGGCAGCATCACTCTTTCTGATGCCTGGACGTGGGCTATTTCCGATGTCTTTGCCCAGCTTAAATTCCTGACGCTATTCGCCCTGCTGTTCGGAGCAGGCCTGCAGATGCAGCTGTCACGCGGTAGCCGCTGGCTGACTGCCCGTTTATCCCTGTTAGTGATGCTGGGATTGATTCACAGCGTATTTATCTGGGAAGGCGATATCTTGCTGGATTACGGCATTATCGGGCTGGTTATCTGGCGTATGCTGCGCGATGTTCCCTCTACCCGGGGGTTAATTAACACCGGAATTCTGCTCTATCTGATGGGATGCGCCGTGTTGCTGGTATTTGGCTTGATCTCCAGCCCTGAACCGTCGCCCTCATGGCTCCCGGGCGCTGCAGAGATCCAGTACGAGCAGTTCTGGAAGCTCACGGGCGGTCTGGCCGCCGTGCAGATTCGTTTAGATCACCTTTCTTCGGGATTGATGGCGCTGGTGGCCCAGTACGGCTGGCAACTGGCGGGACTGATGATGCTGGGGGCGGCGCTGGTGCGCAGCGGATGGCTGAAAGGAACCTTTCCGCTACAGCACTACCGACGCGTTGCCGCGCTGTTGCTGCCGCTGGGTTTGCTGATGGCGGCGGCGGGCGTTGCCGCACAGTGGTGGGTTCACTGGGACTACCGCTGGAGCGCGTTTTATCTGCAACTGCCGCGCGATCTGGCCAGTCCACTCATCAGCCTCGGCTATACGGCATTGTGTTTCGGCTTTTGGTCTTCGGTCCAGCGCTGGCGGCTGAGTTATGCCATTCGTTGCGTAGGTCGAATGGCGCTCAGCAACTACCTGTTGCAATCCCTGATCTGTACCACGCTCTTTTATCGCTTCGGCGAGTTTATGCATTTCTCACGCCTGCAGCTGGTGATGCTGGTGCCAGTCATCTGGTGCGTTAACCTGCTGTTTTCCGTGCTGTGGCTGCGTTACTTCCCGCAGGGCCCCCTCGAATGGATCTGGCGTCGTCTGACGCAGATTGCCGCAGGCGCACCGTCCACTTCCCCCTCTGAAAGATAATGACCGCCATCACAAAGGTTACAGAATTGTATGTAACCGTTTTCATTGATGTGACGTAATTCACGCTGTGTGGCGATCTTCCCTGACAAAATAGCGCCGGTGTTGTAACTGGCGTAATGCCTTATCTCTCTGGAAGTGCTGCATGATAACGATTCGTGATGTTGCGCGTCAGGCCGGTGTGTCAGTGGCCACCGTTTCGCGCGTACTAAATAACAGCAGCGCGGTCACCGCTGAAACACGTGACGTCGTGTTACAGGCGGTTGACGCTCTGGGCTATCGCCCAAACGCCAACGCTCAGGCGCTGGCTACCCAGGTGAGTGATACCATCGGGGTGGTGGTTATGGATGTTTCCGACCCCTTTTTCGGCGCGCTGGTGAAGGCGGTAGATACCGTGGCACAGCGCGTGCACAAGCATGTTCTGATCAGTAACTCCTGGCACCATGAAGAAAAAGAACGCCACGCCATTGAAGTGTTGATACGCCAACGCTGCAATGCGCTGGTGGTGCACGCGAAAACGCTTTCAGACGCCGAACTGGCCGATTTTATGAGCCAGGTGCCCGGTATGGTGGTGATTAACCGTAGCGTGCCGGGTTTCGAGCATCGCTGTGTCAGCCTTGATAATGTAACGGGCGCATTGATGGCCTCAAGAATGCTGCTGCAACAGGGGCATTGCCGCATTGGCTATTTGTGTTCCAGTCATCCCATTGAAGACGTTACACAGCGGCGTGAAGGCTGGCTGCAGGCCCTGGCAGAGCAGGGGATTCGTCCGCAGGAAAGCTGGATAGCCAGCGCCGAACCCGACATGCAGGGCGGCGAAGCCGCAATGGTTGAACTGCTGGGGCGTAATCTCAATCTGAGCGCCATATTCGCCTATAACGACAGCATGGCGGCAGGCGCGCTTACGGCCCTTAAAGACAACGGAATTCAGGTCCCTCAGCATTTTTCCGTAGTGGGCTTCGACGATATTCCGATTTCACGATACACCGATCCGCAGCTGACCACCGTTCGCTATCCTATTGTTTCAATGGCAAAACTTGCCACGGAGCTGGCGCTTCAGGGGGCCGCGGGCTGTATCGACAGCAGTGCAAAACACATCTTTATGCCGACGCTGGTACGCCGCCATTCCGTAGCGCAAAAGCAAATTGTGGAGTCCGTCACTAATTCAGGCGATTCCACGATGTAACCGTTTTCAATCTGTGATTGTATTCACAGTTAATTAACATTGCTATCACTATGATGGCAGCGTCTTACAGTACTGAAACATTATGTAACGCCACTCTCCTGTTGAGGGCACCGGCCTGGTCGCCGGTTTACATGGTTCATGACACGCACTATGGATGCAGTAGCCTACACGGAAGTCACGGAAGTTGAGTTTTGCATGGCACAGCAGTGGCTCAGCCTGATAGAGAGCGCATCCTGCCTCGCCGAATAATTCTACCTGATGTTCTAACGCCATCTGCGCGGCAGAACAAAAAAAGACCCTGCAAAAAAACCGGAGATACCATGAATAAGAAGGTTTTCACGCTCACAGCACTGGTTGCCAGCATGATGTTTGGTGCAACGGCGCATGCCGCTGACACGCGTATCGGCGTAACCATTTACAAATACGACGACAACTTCATGTCGATGGTACGTAAAGATATCGAGAAAGAAGCCAAGACGCTGGGCGGTATTCAGCTGCTGATGAATGACTCGCAGAACGACCAGTCTAAACAGAACGATCAAATTGACGTGCTGATGGCAAAAGGCGTGAAAGCGCTGGCAATTAACCTGGTCGATCCGGCGGCGGCCGCGGTGGTTGTCCAGAAAGCCCGTGCTAACGACATTCCCGTGGTGTTCTTCAACAAAGAGCCAAACGCGAAAGTGCTGGCCAGCTATGACAAAGCTTATTACGTGGGGACAGACTCAAAAGAGTCTGGTGTGATTCAGGGCAAACTGATTGAGAAGCACTGGAAAGCAACCCCGGCCTGGGACCTGAATAAAGACGGTGTGATTCAGTTCGTTCTGCTGAAAGGCGAGCCGGGTCATCCGGATGCGGAAGCGCGTACCAAATACGTTATCGATACGCTGAACAAAGACGGTGTTAAAACCCAGCAGTTAGCGATGGATACGGCAATGTGGGATACCGCTCAGGCGAAAGATAAGATGGACGCCTGGCTGTCAGGCCCTAACGCCAAGAAAATCGAAGTGGTTATCGCCAACAACGATGCCATGGCAATGGGTGCCGTAGAAGCGCTGAAAGCACACAACATGTCTTCCATCCCTGTCTTCGGTGTGGATGCGTTACCTGAAGCACTGGCGCTGGTTAAGTCAGGCGCAATGGCCGGTACCGTGCTGAATGACGCGGAAAACCAGGCGAAAGCCACCATCGACATGGCCAAGAACCTTGCAGATGGCAAACCGGCGACGGCAGGCACCAACTTCAAGATGGTTGATAAGATCGTACGCGTACCTTATGTACCAGTTGATCAGGAAAACCTGTCTCAGTTCCAGAAATAACTCTTTGCAGACGGGCGCGGCAGCTGCTGCGCCTTTTTTATGTCATCACCGTTTTGTAGCCAGGTAAATTATGGCCAGTGATAATACGACCGCGCAGCGCGAATATCTGCTGGAAATGACCAACGTCAGTAAATCATTTCCCGGCGTGAAAGCTCTCGACAACGTTAATTTAAAAGTGCGGCCTCACTCCGTTCATGCACTAATGGGTGAAAACGGCGCTGGTAAATCGACATTGTTAAAGTGTTTATTTGGTATCTATAAAAAAGATACAGGCAGCATTCTTTTTCAAGGGCAGGAAATAGATTACAAAAGCTCCAAAGAAGCGCTGGAAAACGGCGTGTCGATGGTGCACCAGGAATTAAACCTGGTATTACAGCGTACCGTGATGGACAACATGTGGCTTGGGCGTTATCCACGCAAAGGCTTTTTTGTCGATCAGGACAAAATGTACCGTGATACCAAAGCGATTTTCGACGAGCTGGATATTAATATCGATCCGCGTGATAAAGTCGCCCATCTCTCCGTCTCGCAAATGCAGATGATTGAGATTGCCAAAGCATTTTCCTATGACGCCAAAATCGTGATCATGGATGAACCGACTTCTTCGTTAACCGAAAAAGAAGTTAATCATCTGTTCACGATTATTCGTAAGCTCAAAGATCGCGGCTGCGGAATTGTTTATATCTCGCATAAAATGGAAGAAATTTTCCAGCTGTGCGATGAAATTACCATCCTGCGTGATGGCCAGTGGATTGTGACTCAGCCGCTTGAAGGGCTGGATATGGATAAGATCATCTCCATGATGGTTGGGCGCTCTCTCAGTCAGCGCTTCCCGGATCGCACCAATGTTCCGGGTGAAACCATTCTGGAGGTGCGCAATCTGACCTCGCTGCGTCAGCCCTCAATTCGCGATATTTCTTTTGATTTACGTAAAGGGGAGATACTCGGCATTGCCGGGTTAGTGGGTGCAAAACGTACCGATATCGTTGAAACGCTGTTTGGCATTCGCGAAAAATCGGGCGGCACAATTAAACTGCATGGTAAAACGATTAACAATCATACCGCCAATGAAGCCATTAACCATGGTTTTGCGCTGGTAACTGAAGAGCGTCGTTCTACCGGTATTTACGCTTTTCTGGATATTGGATTTAATTCCCTGATATCCAATATCAAAAAATATAAGAACAGTATTGGTCTGCTGGATAATAAACGCATGAAAAGCGATACCCAATGGGTTATCGACGCTATGCGGGTAAAAACGCCAGGGCATCATACGCAAATTGGTTCACTTTCTGGTGGTAACCAACAGAAGGTCATTATTGGTCGCTGGTTGCTGACTCAGCCTGAAATCTTAATGCTTGATGAACCCACGCGCGGTATTGATGTGGGGGCCAAATTCGAAATTTATCAGCTGATGGCTGAGCTGGCGAAGAAGGAAAAGGGCATCATTATTATCTCTTCCGAAATGCCAGAGTTGCTGGGCATCACCGATCGTATTCTGGTAATGAGTAACGGTCTGGTCGCCGGCATTGTTGATACGAAAACGACCACGCAGAACGAAATATTGCGTTTAGCGTCATTACACCTTTAATGAAGTAAGGGCTGTTAACATGAAAGCGACTACAAAAAAGAATGCGCTAACCTGGCTGAAAGAGGGCGGCATTTATGTCGTACTGCTGGTACTACTGGCTGTTATTATTTTCCAGGATCCGACATTTTTAAGTTTAATGAACCTGAGTAACATTCTGACCCAGTCTTCGGTGCGTATTATTATCGCGCTGGGCGTGGCGGGGCTGATTGTGACCCAGGGTACTGACCTGTCTGCCGGGCGTCAGGTGGGGCTGGCCGCCATTGTGGCCGCCTCATTGCTGCAATCCATGGATAACGTCAACAAAGTGTTTCCGCATCTGGAAACCGTGCCGATTCCGGTCGTTATCCTGATTGTTTGTGTGATTGGTGCCGTTATTGGTCTGGTGAATGGTGTCATTATTGCCTATCTGAAAGTGACGCCTTTTATCACTACGTTGGGTACCATGATCATCGTTTATGGCATTAACTCACTGTATTACGACTTCGTTGGGGCCTCACCGATTGCGGGCTTCTATGATGGCTTCTCAACTTTCACACAAGGCTTCCTTCGTTTCGGTGATTTCAAACTGTCTTACATCACCTTCTATGCAGCGATTGCTGTCGTGTTTGTCTGGATTCTGTGGAACAAAACGCGCTTTGGTAAAAACATTTTTGCTATCGGGGGTAACCCGGAAGCGGCAAAAGTGTCAGGTGTGAACGTTAACCTGAACCTGATCCTGATTTATGCCTTGTCAGGCGTGTTTTATGCCTTCGGCGGTATGCTGGAAGCGGGTCGTATCGGCTCAGCCACGAATAACCTCGGTTTCATGTATGAACTGGATGCTATCGCAGCCTGCGTAGTCGGTGGCGTGTCCTTTGCCGGTGGTGTCGGTACGGTGGCCGGTGTGGTGACCGGGGTGCTGATCTTCACCGTCATCAACTACGGTTTGACCTATATCGGTATCAACCCTTACTGGCAGTACATCATCAAGGGCGGCATCATTATCTTCGCTGTGGCGCTCGACTCGTTGAAGTACTCGCGTAAAAAATAACAGCAGTGGCAATGATGCAAGCGGCCTCAGGGCCGCTTTTTTTGCGCCCTTTTACGCGGTGTTGTGGGGTTCGCTCATCGTCGGGGCGCTGTTTCTTTCATGGCACAGGCTCAACGTCACGGTGCGCAACCCTGAATTGGCTGGCGGACGTCGCCGCAGCCTTCCCGTTTCATTTCTGACAGCAGCATCAGGCGGGCGGGGGAGCCATAAGCCATTCCGGGCTCATCTGTTACTGAAACGCGGGTAAACGGGATGAATTACTGACGGCGTTTCTGTTCCAGTTCCAGTAGCTGTTCTGGCGTCACGGCAGGATAGCTCTGTGCATCTTCAGGAACTTCATGTACAGCCGGGATCGGCACCAGCGGGCCAAGGAAACGCGGTTCGCGCTTCAGTAAAAACAGATCGGCCAGCGCACCCAGCCGCGCACCGACTTCACGCATTCGTACGCTGAGCATATTTTTAGGAGACGGAACCGCATAGCACTGCGCCTGAATCCCCAGGTGCAGGGCAATAAACAGCGCCCGTTCGCAGTGAAAACGTTGGGTAATGATAATAAAGTCGTTGGTGTCGAATACCTTACGCGTACGGACGATAGAATCCAGCGTACGGAAGCCCGCATAGTCCAGCACAATATCAGCAGGATCGACGCCACCTTTGATGAGATCGCGCCGCATAGTCATGGGTTCGTTGTAGCTTTGCTGCGCATTGTCCCCGCTCAGCAGCAGGTAGTTCACCTTTCCACTGTTATAGGCGTTAAGCGCGCCCTGCATGCGGTACAGGTAATACTGGTTAATCACGCCGGTGCGATAATATTTGGCCGTGCCCAGTACCACCCCGACCTGACGGTGGGGAAGGGATGCAAGGTTGTCATAGATATAGGGTGCCGTTTTCCAGCTGATCCAGCGGTCCAGGCCGAGCGCCGTCGCCACCATCGTTAAGATGATGAAAAGCAGAGCAATGAAAACGCGTTTCAACATGCGCCTGAGCACTCGAGATCCGAAGTTTGGGTGGGACAAGGCTACTTGAGCGTCACCCGCTAAGCAAGTTTACCCCGTCTGGCTGGTGTAAATTTAAGCAGCGCTGGATCCGCAGGGATCCAGCGCCGAGTTTTTAGATAGAGGTACGGCGGTAGTGGCGGTATTGAGGCAGCCAGAAATTATTGGCGATAGACTGTGAGAGCACGTCTTCTGAAGTCACCACCGCGACGCCCGCGAGCTGGGCAGCTTTGCCCACTTCCATCGCGATAATCTTCGACACGCCCTGAATATCTTTAATTTCAGGCAGAACCGGGCCTTCACCATCGTTCACCAGCGGTGAACAATCCGCAAGAGCACGGCTGGCCGTCATCAGCATGGTATCGGTGACACGCGATGCGCCAGACGCAATCACGCCCAGGCCAATGCCAGGGAAGATGTAGGAGTTATTACACTGCGCGATCGGGTAGGTCTTACCGTTCCACGAAACCGGTGAGAACGGACTACCGGTAGCGACCAGGGCGGCACCATCGGTCCAGGCAATAATGTCTGCCGGCGTGGCCTCAACGCGAGACGTTGGGTTAGAAAGCGGCATCACGATTGGACGTTTGCAATGCTTGTGCATCTCACGGATGATTTCTTCTGTGAACAGCCCAGGCTGACCTGACACACCGATTAAGATGTCTGGCTGTGCGTTACGCACCACGTCCAGCAGTGAGATCGCATCATTTGAGGTATCCCAGTCTTTCAGGTTGTCGCTTTTCTGCACCAGCTTGCTCTGGAAATCGAGCAGGTTAGGCAGTTTGTCGGTCAGCAAACCAAAGCGATCCACCATCATGACGCGACGACGGGCTTCGTCGTCGCTCAGACCTTCCGATTTCATCTGTGCGATGATCTGTTCGGCAATACCACAACCGGCTGAACCCGCGCCCAGGAAGACAACCTTCTGCTCGCACAGGCGGCTGCCTGCTGCACGGCTCGCGGCAATCAGGGTGCCAACGGTGACCGCAGCGGTACCCTGAATGTCATCATTGAAGCAGCACACTTCGTCACGATAGCGCTCCAGCAGTGGCATGGCGTTTTTCTGTGCAAAATCTTCGAACTGCAACAGCACTTTTGGCCAGCGGCGTTTCACGGCCTGAATAAACTCGTTTACAAACTCGTCATATTCTTCGCCCGTGATACGGGGATGGCGCCAGCCCATGTACAGCGGATCGTTGAGCAGCTGCTGGTTATTGGTGCCCACATCCAGCACCACCGGCAGGGTATAAGCCGGGCTGATGCCGCCACAGGCGGTGTACAGTGACAGCTTACCGATTGGAATGCCCATGCCACCGATGCCCTGATCGCCCAGGCCAAGGATGCGCTCACCGTCAGTGACCACAATCACTTTCACATTTTGTTTGGTGGCGTTTTGCAGCATGTCTTCGATGTGCGCACGGTTGGGATAGGAGATGAACACGCCACGCGCGCGGCGATAAATTTCTGAGAAGTGTTCGCAGGCGGCACCGACGGTTGGCGTGTAAATAATCGGCATCATCTCTTCGAGATGGTTGTCCAGCAGACGATAAAACAGCGTTTCGTTGGTATCCTGAATGTTGCGCAGGTAGACATGTTTATCGTTGTTGTTTTTGAAGTCCTGAAACTGACGCCATGCGCGTTTTGCCTGCTCTTCGATGGATTCTACCGCTTCTGGCAGTAAGCCATTGAGGTTAAATTCATTGCGCTCTTCGATGCTGAAGGCACTGCCTTTATTCAGCAGCGGAAATTCCAGCAATATAGGGCCAGCATAAGGAATGTATAGCGGGCGTTTACTTTCGTATTCGAGTTCCATGCAGTCATGCTCCGGTTGCAAGTTTTCCTGGCGCAATAATCAAAGAGTAGGGTGACGCCAGTTTTATTGTGATGACGAAGACCTGGCGCCAGATCCTATGAAATTTCTGGCCGATGTACAGCTTTTGTAAATAAAAGATTTAGAAACTGTTTAAAACCGTGCCTCACCTTACGCTTTTGCCAGCGTAAGGTGCGTCAGGTTATCGCAACCCAGGGCGTGCAGGGTGGCCTGAGTTGCAGAGAACTGATCCAGGGCTGGCTGCGGCGTCTGGGCTAATGCGGCGGCCTGAATATCGTGGCAGGATTCCCCCGCCATATTCAGTAGAATCAGCGCGGCCTGCAAAGGCGGCAGGCTAGGATTGAAGGCGGCGTTTTCTGCATAGCGTCCGCTGAAAATCCGGCCGGAGGCGGTCTGTAACGCCACTCCGCTGAACGCCCGACTGTAAGGCGCATGGCTGCGATTAGCCGCCTTGACGGCGGCCTGAGACAGCGCATCGCCCGTTGCAACATAACCCTGGTCCACATCATCCATCAGGCGTTCGGTGATATTCAGATCGCCTGGGCCGAATGCGTCAGGCAGATAGTGCGCCAACGTATGCACCGCGCGCTGCGGCAGGCTAATGCGAATATCTGTGCCGCTGTTAAGTTCATTCATAAACTGGCGACAGTGACCGCAGGGGGTGTAATTGACAGTAATGGTCTCCAGACGGGATTCACCGCGCAGCCAGGCATGGGTGACGGCGCTCTGTTCAGCATGAACGGTTTGCTGCATGGTCGCGCCGGCAAATTCCATATTGGCGCCGAAATACCAGTTGCCGCTGACGCCGCGCGCAATCGCGCCGACGTTAAAATGTGAAAGCGTGGCAACCGCGCAGGCAGCGGCAACCGGCAGCAGCGCCAGCGCCAGCGCATCGGCATCCAGTTGAGTTTGCTCTTGCAACAAGGTGACCTGATCGGCCTGCAGCATCGCGTCAAATCCCGGCTCGCTCAGCACCGGACGCAGCGCGGTTTGCAGAGTGGCTGGAAGTACTTCAAAGGCAGAGTGGAAACGTGGATGCATGGAAGCCTCATTCAATCATCAGGGCAATGTGCCAGACATCGGTTTATATGTGATCTCTGTCTCTCTGACAATGCAACATGTCTTACAGTTTTCAACTTTGCGAGATCTCTCCCAAAGTTTTAGCCAAACCAGTGCAGCAGCAGCGGGAAAATAAAGGGGGCGAGCAACGAGGTGATGATGCCGCAGATCACCAGCGCCAGCGAGCTGAAGGCACCTTCCTGAAAATCAAGCTCCGCTGCCCTGGCCGTTCCCAACGCATGCGAGGCATTGCCAATCGCCAGCCCGCGTGCGGCTTTGCTTTTCACTCCCAGCAGATTAAGCAACATATGACCAAACACGGCGCCCAGCACGCCCGCAATCAGGACACAAATTGCGCTGATGGCGGGAATGCCGTGCAGTGAGGCTGAAACCGCCATGGCGATCGGCGTGGTAACCGATTTCGGCAAAATCGTGGCGGCGATTTCTGGTGTGGCGCCCATCCACAGCGCGATGGCGGTGCCTGAAATCATCGCCGTCAGGCTGCCGATCACGCAGACGCCAATAATGGATTTCCAGCGGGCGCGAATTTGATGCATCTGCTCATACAGCGGCAGTGCCAGGGCCACGACGGCGGGCTGCAACAGTTGATTCAGTATCTCGCTGCCTGCGAAGTAGCGGGCATAAGGCATGTGCAGTAACAGCAGAAGGGGAATAATCACCGCCATGGAGACCAGAAGCGGGTTCAGCAAGGGAATTTTCAGCGTTGCCGCCAGCTTGCGCGCCAGCAAAAAAGCCCCGACAGTGAGGGGCAATGACCACCAGATATCACTCATCGTTGCCCCCTTTGATCACGGGGCGCGAATGCAGCTTATGCGCGCTTAACCCTACAATGGCCAGGACAGCGAAGGTACTGACAAGACAGGAGACCACAACAGGACCGAACTGCGCGGTAAGAATATCGGTGTAATTCATGACGCCAACGCTGATGGGCACAAACAGCAGCGCCATATAGCGAATAATCAGATGGCAACCCGGTTTGACCCAACGCACGGGCAGGATTTGCGATGCAAGCAGCGCAAACAGAATCAGCATGCCAATAATGCTGCCGGGCAGGGTGATGGGCAGCAGCAGGGCCACGCCGTTTCCGGCATATAAGCAAAGATAGATAATGATAAAAGCGCGCAGATAACGCCAACTCATCGTTAGCACGGTGTGCATGACAGGCTCCTGTTTTTAACGGGGTTTATCATACGCACTAACGGTCAGGCCCGCCAGCAATCAGCGGTGTGGCTGAAGCGCCATCCCCGGCGGTAAACCGCAGAGGATGGCCAACGGACTATTTCACCGGCATGCCGGGCACCGCGCCGCTGTCTACGGACAGGACAAACAGATCTTTGCCGCCGGGACCGGCAGACAGCACCATGCCTTCTGACACGCCAAACCGCATTTTACGCGGCGCAAGGTTGGCCACGATAATGGTCATTTTGCCAACCAGTACCGCCGGATCGGGATAGGCCGCACGAATACCGGAGAAAATCTGGCGCTTCTCGCCGCCTAGATCCAGTTCAAGACGCAGCAGCTTGTCCGAGCCTTCGACGAATTCCGCTTTCTCAATCAGCGCCACGCGCATATCGACTTTGGCAAAATCATCAATGGTAATGGTATCGCCAATCGGCGCATCGGCCAGCGGGCCGGTCGCCGCGGGTTTATTGGCGTCTGCCGCATCCGCTTTTGACGCCTCAATCAGGCCGTCGACCTTCGCCATTTCGATTCGGCCATACAGGGCCTTGAACGGCGCAACCTGATGGTTCAGCAGCGGTTGCTGAATGGCATCCCAGTGCAGCTCAGTGTTCAGGAACGCTTCGGCGCGCGCGCTCAGCGACGGCATGACCGGTTTCAGCCAGGTCATCAGCACCCGGAACAGGTTAATGCCCATCGAGCAAATGGCCTGCAGGTCTGCATCGCGGCCTTCCTGCTTCGCCACCACCCACGGCGCCTGCTCATCCACATAGCGGTTAGCCAGATCGGCCAGCGCCATGATTTCACGAATGGCACGGCCAAATTCACGGCTGGCCCAGGCCTCACCAATCTTCTCAGATGCGTCCAGGAAGGTTTGATACAGCGCCGGATCGGCCAGCTCAGCTGACAGCTTGCCGTCAAAGCGTTTGGTGATAAAACCGGCATTACGTGAGGCCAGGTTGACGACTTTGTTAACGATATCGGCGTTAACGCGCTGAACAAAATCTTCCAGATTCAGGTCGATGTCATCAATGCGTGAAGAGAGCTTGGCCGCATAGTAGTAGCGCAGGCTGTCGGCATCCAGGTGCTGTAACCAGGTGCTGGCTTTGATAAAGGTTCCACGCGACTTCGACATTTTTGCACCGTTGACGGTGACGTAGCCATGCACGAACAGGTTAGTCGGCTTGCGGAAACCGCTGCCTTCCAGCATGGCCGGCCAGAACAGGCTGTGGAAGTAGACAATGTCTTTACCGATGAAGTGATACAGCTCCGTGGTGGAATCCTGCTGCCAGAATTCGTCAAAGTTAATATCGCCACGTCTGTCACACAGGTTCTTAAAGGATCCCATGTAGCCGATAGGCGCATCCAGCCAGACGTAGAAATATTTGCCCGGCGCGCCAGGGATTTCGAAGCCAAAATACGGCGCATCGCGCGAGATATCCCACTGTTGTAGACCGGATTCGAACCACTCCTGCATTTTGTTCGCGACCTGCTCCTGCAGTGCGCCAGAACGGGTCCAGGCACGCAACATCTCACTGAACGAGGGGAGATCGAAGAAGAAATGCTCGGAATCACGCAGCACGGGTGTTGCACCCGACACCACAGATTTCGGATCGATCAGTTCAGTCGGGCTGTAGGTCGCGCTACACACTTCGCAGTTATCGCCGTACTGGTCAGGTGACTTACATTTTGGGCAGGTTCCCTTAACAAAACGGTCAGGCAGGAACATGCCTTTTTCCGGATCGTACAGCTGAGAGATGGTCCGGTTTTTAATGAAACCGTTCTCTTTCAGGCGGCCGTAAATCAGCCCGGCGAGCTCACGGTTCTCATCGCCATGCGTGGAATGGTAATTGTCATAGCTGATGTTGAAACCGGCGAAATCTGTTTCATGCTCCTGCTTCATTTCAGCAATCATCTGCTCCGGCGCAATACCCAGCTGCTGGGCTTTCAGCATGATCGGCGTACCGTGAGCGTCATCGGCGCAGATGAAATAAACCTGATTGCCACGCATTCGCTGATAACGCACCCAAATGTCCGCCTGGATATGCTCGAGCATGTGGCCGAGATGAATTGAGCCGTTTGCGTAAGGCAGGGCGCAGGTTACCAGAATTTTTTTAGCGACTTGAGTCATAGTTTGCGTAGCTTTCAGTTAAGTAAAAAAACGGGCTTAGATGGTAACCGATGGGCACAGCCGCGTAAACATAAGGGATTTCCCGTGCGCGACAGCCCGCGAAACGATCGGCATCTGATAGTATTGTTAGTACATCGCTGAAACACAGCGCAGGCCTAGCAGAAAAAGGAGTGGGGATGACAGCGCAATCCCGGGAACCGCATACACCAGAAGCTTTACGCGCCGTTGTGGCCGGCGTACTGAGCGGCTTTGAACATCCGACGCTTCAACGTAACCTCATTGCACTCAAGGCGTTACACCACGTAGCCCTGTTGGACGGCACGCTGCACATTGAACTGCTGATGCCGTTCGCCTGGAACGGGGCGTTTGAAGAGGTGAAAGCAGAAACCAGTGCTGAGCTGCTGCGCCTCAGTGGCGCGCAGGCTATCGACTGGCGTCTCAGTCATGATATCGCCACCCTGAAGCGGGTTAAAAATCACCCCGGCGTTAACGGCGTGAAGAACATTATTGCCGTCAGCTCTGGCAAAGGCGGCGTGGGTAAATCGAGCACGGCAGTTAATCTGGCCCTGGCGTTAATTGCAGAAGGGGCACGCGTAGGCATTCTGGACGCCGACATTTATGGCCCGTCCGTGCCCAACATGCTGGGGTGTGAAAAAGAGCGGCCAACGTCGCCAGACGGTAAGCATATGGCCCCTGTTATGTCGCACGGGCTGGCAACCAACTCCATCGGTTATCTGGTAACAGATGATAATGCGATGGTCTGGCGCGGCCCGATGGCCAGTAAAGCGCTCATGCAGCTGCTTACCGAAACCCAGTGGCCAGAGCTGGATTATCTGGTGCTGGATATGCCGCCGGGCACCGGCGACATTCAGCTTACGCTGGCGCAAAGCGTACCGGTCACCGGCGCGCTGGTGGTCACCACGCCGCAGGATATTGCGCTTATCGACGCGCGTAAGGGGATGGTAATGTTTGAGAAGGTGAACGTGCCGGTACTGGGCGTTGTGGAAAATATGAGTATTCATATTTGCAGCGAGTGCGGCCATCACGAGCCAATCTTTGGCACCGGCGGCGCGCAACGGCTGGTGGATGACTATGGTACCCGGCTGCTGGCGCAGCTACCGTTGCATATTCACCTGCGTGAAGACCTCGACGATGGCGAACCCACTGTGATCCGTCGTCCACACAGCGAGTTCGCGGCACTTTATCGCCAGCTTGCCGGCCGGGTGGCGGCTCAGCTCTACTGGCAGGGCGAGGTGATTCCGGGCGATATCGCGTTTCGCGCGCTTTAACGCCCGCTGGCCTCGCTGGTGTAGAGCGATGGCTGAGGATAGTGCATCAGCACATAATTCCCCTGTTCGCTCTCACCCTGCGAAATGATTTTCCAGCCGCGCTGCAAATAAAATGTTTGTGCGGCTTTGTTCATTTCCAGGCACTTTAGCGCACCCGTCGAGGTGAAGCGCCCCTGAACCTCATTAAGCAGCGCGCTGCCTACGCCACGGCCCTGATAAGCCGGATCGACATACAGGCTGTGCAGAAAATTATCGTTTTCCATCAGCCCGGCAAACCCCACCCGATGACCGTCCAGTTCTGCAACCAGAACCGTCTCGCCGGGGATGATCTGATCGAAATCTTCAAGCTGCCAGTCCTCGTTTTCAATCCAGTCCCAGTTATGGCGGCGTGCCGCCAGATACAAGGTTCGCAGAAAAGGGCGGTCAGCCTCAGTAAACAGTCGAATATGCACATCGCGCTCCATTAATCCTTTTTAACAAACATGGCAGGGATTGCCAAAAAAGCAAAAGCAGAACAAATGTCATCTCTTTCACTGTACACTGCTGGGCGGTGCCTTTCGGGGAGACAGGAACGGGTGGTGAATTTCAGGCGCTGGATTTCACGCATAAGCAAGTAAAACGTGATTTCGCAGCGAGCGTTGCCGCCGTAAAGTCGGTTTTTTCCCTGAAAGATCAAGACGATCGGCGTTTGATAGCTTTCGTTTATTTTATTGATAACGAGGGCTTATTAGATGTTGGCCCGAAAAATTTGTAATCTGCATCACATATTCTAAAGGAGGCCATCACATGTCCATTATCAATACCAAAATTAAGCCGTTCAAAAACAGCGCATTCAAAAACGGCGAATTCATTGATGTAACCGAGAAAGACGTTGAAGGTAAATGGAGTGTTTTCTTCTTCTATCCTGCTGACTTCACTTTCGTTTGCCCAACCGAACTGGGCGACGTAGCGGATCACTACGAAGAGTTCCAGAAAATGGGCGTGGACATCTATTCCGTGTCTACCGATACCCACTTTACCCACAAAGCCTGGCACGGTTCTTCCGACACCATCGCGAAAATCAAATATGCGATGATTGGTGACCCAACTGGCGCGCTGACCCGCAACTTCGACATCATGCGCGAAGACGAAGGTCTGGCGGATCGTGGTACGTTTATCGTTGATCCACAGGGCGTGATCCAGGCAGTAGAAATCACTGCTGAAGGTATCGGCCGTGACGCGTCTGATCTGCTGCGCAAAGTGAAAGCGGCACAGTATGTGGCGTCTCACCCAGGTGAAGTGTGCCCGGCGAAATGGAAAGAAGGTGATGCCACTCTGGCACCGTCTCTGGACCTGGTTGGCAAAATCTAATTTCGCATCGATACGTCGATCATTTTCTCATCGGGTGCTGCGGCACCCGATTTTTTGACCAGGAACTCACTATGCTTGATACCAATTTAAAAACACAGCTCAAAGCCTATCTTGAGAAACTCACCAAGCCTGTGGAGTTGATTGCGACGCTGGATGATGGCGCGAAATCAACGGAGATTCGCAATTTGTTGGTCGATATCGCGAGCCTGTCTGACAAGGTCAGCTTTCGTGAAGAGAACGATCGTCAGGTGCGTAAGCCCTCGTTTTTAATTACTAACCCAGGCGCTGATCAGGGGCCGCGTTTTGCCGGTTCGCCGCTGGGTCATGAATTTACCTCACTGGTACTGGCACTGCTACAGACCGGTGGGCATCCCTCTAAAGAAGCGCAAAGCCTGCTCGACCAGATTGCGGCGCTGGATGGGGATTTCCATTTCGAAACCTATTATTCACTGTCGTGCCACAACTGTCCGGATGTGGTGCAGGCATTAAATCTGATGGCGGTGTTAAACCCACGCATCAGCCACACCGCCATTGACGGTGGCCTGTTCCAGAATGAAATTCAGGAACGCAATGTGATGGGCGTGCCCGCTGTCTATCTGAATGGCAAAGAATTCGGTCAGGGCCGCATGAGCCTGGCGGAGATTGTCAGCAAAGTCGACACCAATGCAGATAAGCGTGCCGCAGAAGAGCTGAACAAGCGTGAGGCTTACGAGGTTCTGATCGTGGGCAGCGGTCCGGCGGGCGCCGCCGCGGCTATCTACTCCGCACGTAAAGGGATTCGCACCGCGTTACTGGGCGAGCGCTTTGGTGGACAGGTGTTGGATACAGTCGATATTGAAAACTACATTTCCGTACAGAAAACGGAAGGGGCCAAACTGGCCGGTGCCCTGCGCGCTCACGTGGATGATTACAACGTTGACATCATTGACAGCCAGAGCGCGATTAAACTGATTCCCTCAGCGGTGAAAGGCGGCCTGCACGCTATTGAAACGGCCTCCGGCGCGGTGCTGAAATCGCGCAGTATCATTCTTGCCACCGGTGCGCGCTGGCGCAACATGGGCGTGCCTGGCGAAGAGCAATATCGCACCAAAGGCGTGACGTACTGCCCACACTGCGACGGCCCGCTGTTTAAAGGCAAACGCACGGCGGTCATTGGCGGCGGTAACTCCGGCGTAGAAGCCGCAATCGATCTGGCGGGCATTGTTGAACACGTGACGCTGCTGGAGTTCGCCAGTGAAATGCGTGCAGATAAAGTGCTGCAGGACAAACTGCGCAGCCTGAAAAACGTGGATGTGATTCTGAATGCACAAACCACGGAAGTGAAAGGCGATGGCAGTAAGGTGACGGGCCTGCAATATCTGGATCGCACTAACCAGACTACTCATGAGCTGGCGCTGTCGGGCATTTTCGTGCAGATCGGTCTGCTGCCTAACACCAACTGGCTGGAAGGCGCGGTTGAGCGCAACAAGATGGGCGAAATCATGATCGATGCGAAATGTGAAACCAGCCTGAAAGGCGTTTTCGCCGCAGGGGACTGCACCACCGTTCCTTATAAGCAGATCATCATCGCCAGCGGTGAAGGAGCAAAAGCCTCACTGAGCGCGTTTGATTACCTGATTCGCACCCAGCCTGCGCACTAAGTTTTACGCGTAAGACGAAAGCCCTGTAACCTGTGTTGCGGGGCTTTTTAATATCCGGCCAGCGTCATCAGCATCATCCATAACGGTGTAGTAATGGCAGCAAAAAGCGTGGAAAACAGCATGCTCGCGGCCGTCGGTCCGGTTATCACATTAAATTTCTGCGACATCAGATAGACGTTCACGCCCACCGCCATGGATCCCAGCAGCACCACCACTTTGCTTTCCAGCGCGGGTAACCCGGTCAGCCAGGCAATAGCCCAGACGCACAGCGGTTGCAGAATCAGTTTCAACGCACAGATGGTGTAACTCTCTTTTAAGCCTTCCCGAATCCGGTAGTGCGCCAGGCTCATGCCAAGGGTAATCAGGGACAGAGGCGCGGCAATCGATGCCAGCATGCGTAGGGGTTCAGCGGCAATAACGGGAAGCGGCCGCTGTAGCAGACTCCAGGTCGTGCCGGACAAAATACCAATGATTAATGGGTTTTTCAGCACGCTGATCAAGGTTCGTTTAAACCCCCCCAGTGAGAAACTGCCCTGTTTGGACCACTCCACCGATACCGTCAGCAAGGTCCAGAGAATCAGGCTGTTAAACACCAGCACCAGCGCGACGGAGGGGAGTGCCGCTTGACCAAGCAGGACGGTAGCAACCGGAATCCCCAGCATCACGTTGTTCGAGAACACGCCGCCCAGGGCAAAAACCGATCCGGCTACGCCATCCAACTGAAACAGGCGCGATGCGACAATCCGTCCCACAATGAAGACCAACAGGCAACTGCCAAAAAACGCCAGCAGCAGGCGTACATCGACCGGTGGACTGTTATAAAAATCACTCATGATGCGAAACAGCATGCAGGGCAGGGCGACATTGAACACAAAACGGTTCATGCCTTCGCTGACGGTAACGGGCCATCTGCCAAACCGGATAAGGCAGAATCCCAGAAAAATCAGGATAAACAACGGGGCGGAAAGGTAGATCTGGTGTCCTAGTGTATCCAGCAGGAATGGCATAAGTGTAAGCAATCCAGTGACTCAGTAACCGCAAGACTATCAAATTGCTTCAACCACGTAACCTGGCAAAACAGGGCGCGCGGTCAGCCAGATCATCCCAGCCAGCGACGCGCCTGATCATCACTGATATCGCGGTAATAAACCCGATGGATAACCGTATCGCAACATTGGCAGCGGGCAGAAAGATAGGTGGAATAATAATATCGGCCAGAAGGAGAAACCGCACCCTGACGGGTGATACTAATGTCGGTCCATCGGTGACGATGAGGAATAAGCGCTAAGAATCGCATCATGCTTCCTGTAAAGGATGAAGTGTTCTGGTAATTTTTAACTATATTATTTGAATATTTATTGTTGCGATGTTGTAGGCAGGCTTGTTAATTTCCGGGCGATGTAATAATGGTGAAAAATATTACTTAATAGTGTTAATAACTCTACTGCTATTACTTGAGAATTTTTAGCCCGCAGCATTAAGCCTTTTTTTGTAGGGAAGGGAGTTGATCCAGATCATGCAAAAGGTTGCAGAGAATTTTTCATATCAACGCAAAGCTTTGCAGAGAGAAACCATAAGGTGATGACGACCCTGATCAGTTGAACAGGCGTTAACGCCATAACGTATCCTGAAGATAGAAGTGGCCAATCAACGGTTGGGTCACGATACTAAGCTCGGGATCACGTTTTTTGAACAGCGGTCAAAAATGCACTCGGCTTGCCACTGACCTTCAGGTGCATAGACGAGATCGGTAAATCCCTCATTAAACTCATCCCATTTTATGATGACTGGCTGATGAGTGTAGTATTGTGCAATATCAAAAAGGGGATAATAACTGGGGTAAATAAAAAAGAGCTTGATATAGTTAATTTCTGTGAGAGAAAGGAACACTAAGCCAGCGAAAATGAATGGCAGGGAAATAACTTTCGCGACATCTTTCCAACGGCGTTCCCAAATAGATGCAACAAGTTCGCATATTAACCACATTGCCCAACTTATTAATATTAAAGTGCCCCCTATTAAAGAAAAGATAAATGTACCAGAAGACACAGATGTATAAGCCATAATCATCAGGAGTGCAATCACACAATCAGCGGTAAGCTAATTAAGCCTTTGATATTAGATGGCGCTTCATCGTCTTTTTGCATTTTTTATTACTCATCATCGGTAATGTTATTCAGCAGGATCGTGATTGAACGTCTGGCTTCGCTATTCGCCGTATCCGCCGGCATGTTAAACGCATGTTGGTAGTAGTGTGTCAGCTCAATAAGGCTATTCTGGTAGCCTTCAGTATGCTGCTTGATAAACTGCTGTGCGTCGTCAGATAAGCTATTTTTTCCGTATTGGATGGACTTTAAAAACTTCATGCTGTGACTTAACGTGGCTGAAATTTCCGCCCGTGTAATGGCATAAATTGTAAAACGAATGGTCCCTGTGCTAACAGGGGTGGCATCTTCCGCCAGATGAATAAATTGCTTAAACAACGGCAGTGTGGGTTGAGTTTGTTCGCAGTCACTGATGGGGGTTCGGCTGTCAATTGCACCACCGGCCAGCGGTTCCAGCCAGACGATATTTTGTGGATGCCGTAAAAATGCCTCGCAGGGGATAATAAGTGATTCTGGATTATTTTCGGCAATGAGCCAGAGAAACATGCCGAAGTTGTTGGTATTTTCTGCTGCGCTTTCTGCATCAGGAATTTTATCTTCGAATATGTGGTTATCTGTTACTTCGAAAGCGGGTCGAATGAGTTCGGTGACCTTATTATGCCTGGTTGAACCTGCTGGAAGAGAAGTAAACTGATAAATCGCTTCGTATATGTTCACTAACTCGGGATTTGTTTTACGGATTTGCTTAATGGCTTCGCCATGATGGGTATAAAGAACCATGACAGCGAGTTCAAAAAGCCGTTGATCGTAGTATCCTTCAATGCGTTTTTCTTGAGGGTCAGTGAGACACATTTTAGTCAGGTTTTTTAACCATTGCCGTTGTGCGGTAATGAGCCCCGAAGGTCCGGCCGTGGCGTTTTTTTTCGCGAGATCAAAAAAATGCGCCATTAACCGATCTTTTGCCGATAACGTCTGGCTCTGACAAATCACCTTTTCGATTGCGCTGGGATGCGCACATGAAAAACTGGGGGCGGCACTCGCCTGAAATGCCAGCATCAATCCTGACATGAGTAACGCCAGTTTTATAAAATATGCGACCAGGCTGAAGCCAGTTTTCATCAGGATACTCTGAGTAAATAATTGTTATCTCAAGAATAAGCCCAAGAAGGCGTGTTGAATATAAACCCGGATTAAACGATCTGATTTGATGCGGGCAAGGTTGCTTTGCCAGTGGCTCAACCTTATGCTGATGACGGGTAAAGTGAATTTACCTGACGACTCGGGGTGCCCTTCTTTGTGAAGGCTGAGAAAAACCCGTATTACCTGATCTGGATAATGCCAGCGTAGGGAAGTCTGATGCCTGACCGCATTCGCCTTCTTGTCCGCCGGTTGGGAGCTCTGATGACACATCAACCGCAACACCTTTCTGATGCGCAATGCGCGCCCATTCTGCAACAGTTTCGCCGTCAGTCACCGCTGGTGCACTGTATGACCAACGATGTGGTGCAAACGCTAACGGCTAACGTTTTACTCGCCCTTAATGCCTCTCCGGCCATGGTCATCGACGCTGACGAAGCGGCGCAGTTTAGCGCGCTTGCCGATGCGCTGCTTATCAATGTCGGTACGCTAACCCACGATCGTAAGCAAGCGATGCAGGCTGCGGTGCTTGCAGCAAACCAGGCGGGCACGCCATGG
The DNA here is from genome assembly GCF_059801205.1 of Pantoea sp. Ae19-2. NCBI lineage: Bacteria > Pseudomonadati > Pseudomonadota > Gammaproteobacteria > Enterobacterales > Erwiniaceae > Pantoea > Pantoea sp. Ae19-2. Next base: position 969,349 of record NZ_JBCHWE010000001.1, read on the forward strand.
ACACTGGATCCGGTGGCGGTCGGCGCGCTGACGCTGCGCACCGCGTTTTGCAAGCAGCTACTCGCGCAGTCGCCTGCAGTGGTTCGCGGCAATGCCTCAGAGATTCTGGCGCTGGCGCAGCAGGCAGAAGGCGGACGCGGTGTTGACAGCCTGCATTCGGCCGAAGCCGCGCTGCAGGCTGCCCAACAGCTGGCAAAAGCTTTTGATACCTGTGTCGTCGTAACCGGCGAAGTAGACTATGTCACCGATGGACAGCGAACCTGGGCGATTACGGGCGGCTCGCCGTTAATGACGCGGGTGGTCGGCACCGGCTGTGCGCTTTCAGCGGTGGTGGCGGCCTTTGCCTGTTTGCCAGGTGACCGACTGATCAACATCGCCTGCGCCTGTCGGGTGATGGCGCTGGCTGGAGAAAAGGCCGCGCAGGATGCAGATGGACCGGGTAGCTTTGCGCCTGTTTTCCTGGATGCACTCTGGACGCTGGAGGCACCTGATGAAACGCATTAATGCCCTGACGATTGCAGGGACCGATCCCAGCGGCGGGGCCGGTATCCAGGCCGATCTGAAAACCTTCTCTGCACTGGGCGCGTACGGTACCAGTGTGATCACGGCGCTGGTGGCGCAGAATACCTGCGGTGTGCAGTCGGTATACCGTGTTGCGCCAGAATTTGTGACCGCCCAATTGGACTCGGTGCTGGATGATGTGCGCATCGACAGTGCGAAGATTGGCATGCTGTCTGAAACAGAAATTGTCGAGCGGGTGGCCCATGGCCTGCAGCGGCGGGAAATTCCCTTTGTGGTGCTGGATACGGTGATGGTGGCTAAAAGCGGCGATGCCCTGCTGAATCCGGATGCGATTGCCTGTGTGCGAGATCGTTTATTGCCACAGGTCTCATTGATTACGCCAAACCTGCCCGAAGCCGCTGCACTGCTGGGATGCCAGGTTGCCCTCAATGAAGATGAGATGCTCACCCAGGGCAAAGCGCTACTGGCGCTGGGTTGCCAGGCAGTGCTGATGAAAGGCGGTCATCTCGATGGTGATGAAAGCCCGGACTGGCTGCTAACCCGGGCAGGGCGTCAGCGCTTTAGCAGCGTACGGGTAAACACGCGTCATACGCACGGCACCGGCTGTACGCTGTCCGCCGCGCTCGCGGCCTTACGTCCCCGGCATGACAGCTGGGAAGCGACGATCAGTGAAGCGAAAGCCTGGCTGCAGCAGGCATTACTGGCGGCAGATTCGCTGGAAGTGGGCAACGGGATTGGGCCGGTGCACCATTTCCATCAGTGGTGGTAGCCCATCGTGTTTCGCCTTGCAGACTGGCAAGGCGTTAATCCTCTTCAAACCAGGCGCTGTTTTGCTTGATGACTGGGGTGATCGAAAACATCATGGCCTGCAAATGATGGCGCAACGCCGCCTCAGCCTTGACGGGATCGTTTGCCTTCAGCGCCGCAAAAATAGCATCATGCTGTTCTATCAGGGTTTCGGCGGGCGCAACGTCATTCAGGGTTAAATAGCGTACCCGATCCATGGTGGCTTTGATGTTTTCAACCGTTTCCCACGCCAGCGGACAGCCGATGCTCTCAGCGATGAGGCGATGAAACTCATCGTCCAGGCTTAAGAACATCTGGCTATCGCCACGGGCAGCGGTGATGCGTTGCAGTTGCAGGTTATGCTCCAGCGCCATCAGCCCTGACTCTTCGATTTCCTCAGCAGCGCGACGGACCACGGCAATCTCCACGGCCTCACGAATGAAACGACCATCTTCGACCCGTTTAGCCGAGATCCTGCGCACAAAGGTGCCGCGCTGCGGCAGGATCTGAACCAGACCGGCCTCCGCGAGCTTGATAAAGGCTTCCCGCACCGGCTGACGTGAGAGGTTGAACCGGGCGGAAACCTCTTTTTCCGAGAGCAGTGCGCCCGGCTGAATTACGCACGTCACGATATCGCGGCGCAGATAGCGATAAACCTGCTGATTCACCGGTTCGCTGGTGGTAATGGTGTAAGAAAGTGTCATATCGCTGTCCGTTTTATCTTCGGCCTGGCATCAGGCGATCGCATCAGACCTCAGGACCGGCAATGGCCTGCTGAACGCTGGCACGGGCTCCCTGAGCGGCAAGCAGCAGGTAACAGGCGGTAAGTTGTTTCACCAGCGCATCGTTTTTAGCAAGATCGTCGCCAAATACCCTGCTGATGTTGAGTAACGCCCGCACGCGAGCTTCACCGTCATCACTTTCCGCTACGCAAGTGGCCAGTTGCGCGTTCAGCGGATCGCGGATCTCAATGGGCTCGCCTTTTTCATCCACTGCGCTGACATAGCGCATCCAGGCCGCGATGCCCAGCAGCAGCAACGGACATGGCGTGCCGTGGTCCAGATGCCAACGCAGGCTGTCGAGAAAGCGCTGGGGCAGCTTCTGGGTCCCGTCGGTCGCAATCTGATAAGTCCGATGCTTAATCGCCCGATTGGCAAAGCGGGCGATAAGCGCATCGGCATAGGCGGATAAATCGACATCCTGAATGGTCAGCGTAGGTGCCTGCTCATTGACCATCAGCGCCCGTGCCGCTGCGCGAAACTCGTCATCAGCCATACAGTCGCTGATGTGTTCGTAACCGGCAAGATAGCCAAGGTAAGCTAAAAACGAATGGCTGCCATTGAGCATGCGCAACTTCATCTGCTCAAACGGCAGAACATCCTGCACCAGTTGAGCGCCCGCTTTATCCCAGTCCGGTCGGCCGCTGACAAAATGGTCCTCGATCACCCACTGGAAAAAAGGTTCAGCTTCAACGGCGACCGGATCCCGTGAACCGATGCGCTGGTGCAGGGCGTCAAATGCCGCGTCATTCATGGCGGGCACGATACGGTCCACCATGGTGGAGGGAAAGGTGAGGTTCTGTTGGATATAGTCAGCCAGGGAGGCATCGTACTGCCGGGCCAGCTGCATCACGACATTACGCGTTACGCGGCCGTTTTCTGGCATATTGTCGCAGGACATCACGCTAAATGGCGCGACTCCCCGTTCACGGCGGCGGCGGATTGCCGCGACAATCAGACCCGGCAGAGAGTGCGGCTGGTCCGGCTGCGCCAGATCGTGCTGAATATCCGCGTGCTGAACGTCAAGGTCGCCGCTGGCGGGCAGATGACAGTAGCCTTTCTCTGTCACGGTCATTGATACAATCGCCACGTCAGGCTGACACATTGCCTCAATGACGGCCTCGATACCGTCCGTTTTGCCATGCAGCGCGGACGTGATAATGCCGATTACGCGGGTTTCTACAGCATCGTCGCTCTTCTCTGTCAGCGTGTAGAGCAGGTCCTGTTCCCGCAGCGCCTGAATAAGAGCGCCGCTGTTCAAATTCACCTCGCAGTAACCCCAGTCGCTGCCCAGTTCAGCCAGCTTATCGCTACATAACGCCTGGTGGGCCCGATGAAAGGCACCAAACCCGATGTGTATCATTCGGGTCTTAAGCTGGCTACGGTCGTAGGCGGGGCGCTTAACATCAGCGGGAAGGTGGTCAATTTGCAGCATCATGCATCCTTGTGGCGGAGGGAGCGACAGGCCATTCCGGCGGTAAGGATGAAAAATTACGCGCCCCGCGACTACCATACAAGTTGGCGTGACGAAATTGTGAATGCAATCACGAACTGTTTACATCTAAACCGGGAGTCTTCACTCCCGGTTAACTTAGCTCAGCAAGGCGCACTGCGGTGGCAGGCGACAGCTTAGCGCACCTGGCATAACATCAATCGTAAACTCCTGTCCGGACAGCGGTTCGCCATCGAGATTAAACGTCATCTCATGCGATGAGCGGATCGTCAGGGACGATAGACGGGTGGAAATAATGCTGGGATTGTCCTCATCGCCGCCGGTCAGTGAGTGCAGCAGGGTAGGCAGTAACTCCTGCGCGGTGACCACGCTGATGTCGAGCAGGCCGTCGTTGATCAACGCAGCGGGACACAAACGCTGACCGCCGCCAGCCTGACGGCCGTTACCAATGCCAATGACCAGCGCATCGCCCTGCCAGCTAAAATCAGGTCCGGTGATTTCACAGCTGTCGGGCTTGAGTGTATCCATGCGCATCAGCCCGTGAATGAAGTAGGAAACGCCACCCAAGGCCGACTTCAGTTTTTCCGGCGTTTCAGTGGTAATACGTGTACCGAAGCCGCCGGTCGCCATGTTGATAAAGTAGTGATGCTGATTTACCCGGGCCAGGTCGATATCGTAGGCTTTGCCCTGAATCGCCAGACGCAGCGCAGGCTCGATTTCTTCAGGAATGCCGACGCTGGTCGCAAAATCGTTGGCCGTCCCCAGGGGAATAATGCCTAAGACAGGACGGTCGGCGACGTTGACGGACGCCAGGGCGGTGGCGATTTCATTGACGGTGCCATCGCCGCCGCCTGCCACCACGGTTTCAGCCTGTAATTCCAGGGCTTCTTCGACGTAGCGCTCGCCGTCGCCTTTTTCATACGTCACGCGCACGGCAATGTTGTAGCCCTCATCGCGCAGCTTAGTGACCGCTTCACGTAGATCATCATTGTCTGCGCCTTTACCGTTCAGGATCAGCAGCGTAAGCGATTGTTTGTCCATTATCTGTTCCTTGGAGATCTAAAGCGTAGTGAGTGGTTATAGCATAGCCGGAGAAGAAAAATGATTGGCGAAAAGGAGAAAAAAGAAAACCCGCACGGGGGAGCCGGGCGGGTGAATGAGGTGGATCCAGTTACAGCTGCTGATAATTGTTACTCATTGGTAGCAGGCAGCACTATAGAACAGCAAAATTAAGCCGTCTGTGATCCTACTCTTGCTTTTGTCAAAATGTGTCAAGCTGGCACGCGCGTGGCGTGCGGATCGCGTGTATCCTGACCCGCAGTAAAGTTGCGCAGCAGCAACGCAAATTGCAGGTCAACATCAGGCGGCACCTTCATCCAGACGCGATGTCCGTCTCCCGGCGCCACCTCCGTCGGCTCGCCCCGGCTGTTTTGCAGGGCATCCAGCGTACAAATCAGGTTGCCGGCGGGCGTCATGATCTCCAGGCTGTCGTGCAGGGCAAATTTATTTTTCACCACCACTTCCGCCCAGCCATCACGCAGCTCGCCGCTGAATTCGCCGACAAACTGCTGACGTTCCGAGATGGAATAGCCGTTCTGGTAATTCTGGTAGCTGTCATGGGTATGACGGCGTAAAAAGCCTTCGGTGTAGCCGCGATGCGCCAGGCCCTCCAGCGTTTCCAGCAGAGCGGGATTAAAGGGTTTGCCCTCGGCGGCATCGTCAATGGCTTTGCGATAGACCTGAGCGGTGCGAGCGCAGTAATAGTAGGATTTGGTCCGGCCTTCAATTTTTAATGAGTGAACGCCCATCTGGCTGAGCCGTTCAACATGCGCCACGGCACGCAAGTCTTTCGAATTCATAATGTAGGTGCCGTGCTCATCCTCAAAGGCACTCATCATCTCACCGGGTTTCATCTTCTCTTCCAGCAGAAATACCTTGTCGCTGGGTTGGCCGATGCCCAAGGTTGGCGTGACGTCCTGCACGGTAACCGGCTGATGGATTTCAACAATATTCCCCACCTCATCCTGCTTAGCCTCCTGCAACTGGTATTCCCAGCGGCAGGCATTGGTGCAGGTTCCCTGGTTAGGATCGCGCTTATTCATGTAACCGGAAAGCAGGCAGCGCCCGGAATAGGCCATACACAGCGCACCGTGTACGAACACTTCCAGCTCCATTTCAGGCACCTGCTGGCGAATCTCGGCGATCTCTTCCAGCGACAGTTCACGTGACAAAATCACCCGACTTATCCCCATTTGCTGCCAGAACTTCACCGTTGCCCAGTTGACGGCATTGGCCTGAACGGATAAGTGAATGGGCATGGACGGAAACGCCTCACGCACCAGCATGATTAATCCGGGATCGGACATAATCAACGCGTCCGGCTGCATCTCAATCACCGGCGTTAAGTCGCGGATAAAGGTTTTCAGCTTGGCGTTATGCGGGGCAATATTCACAACGACGTAAAACTTTTTACCCAGTTCATGGGCTTCATTAATGCCCTTCGCCAGGTTTTCATGGCTGAATTCGTTGTTACGCACGCGCAGGCTGTAGCGCGGCTGGCCGGCGTACACGGCGTCCGCGCCGTAGGCAAAGGCGTAACGCATATTCTTCAGCGTCCCGGCTGGAGAAAGCAATTCTGGTTTCATGATGAACTCACTGATATCAGGTCAGCATGCCGCCTGGGCGGCACGTGCAGGGCTAAACCCTGCAAAAGATGCGGAATTGTAGGCAGTGAGAAAAAGGAAGTAAATTGATCTGAATCAATCTAAATCAAATGACAGATATCGGCTTCCCAGCGATAGCCCATGCCGTACACAGCGCGGATAAAGGGCTGCTCGCTGTCCAGATTTTCCAGCTTCCTGCGCAGGTTCTTGATATGGCTGTCGATGGTGCGGTCGGTGACCACGCGATAATCATCATAAAGATGGTTTAACAGTTGCTCACGGGAAAAGACTTTCCCCGGCTCAAGGGACAGCGTTTTTAACAAACGAAATTCAGCGGGGGTTAAATCGAGCGGCTCATCGCGCCAGCTGGCCTGAAAGCGGCTTTCGTGCACTTTCAGCAGCGATGCGACCGGCGCGTCTTCTGGCGAGCGTTTGACGCGACGCAAAATGGTTTTGACGCGCGCAACCACTTCCCGCGGGCTGAACGGCTTACAGACATAGTCGTCTGCGCCAATTTCAAGGCCGAGCAAGCGATCGATCTCTTCCGTACGCGCGGTCACCATAATAATCGGCAGTTCAGAGTCGCGCCGGATTTCACGGCACAGCGTCAGCCCGTCTTTACCTGGCAGCATCAAATCCAGCAGGATAAGATCGGGCGGCGTCTGGTTAACATAATCCAGTACTTCATTGCCGTGCGCCAGGTGATGAGTCCGGTAGTTAGATGCCTGTAAATAATCAATCATCAGTTGTGCCAGCTTGGGTTCATCTTCAACCACAAGGATCAGCGGATACGCGTTTTCCTGATTCATAGTCTTCTAAACGGGAGGAACATAACGCAATTGTAGCGCGATTTTCAGTCCACCTAAATCAGCGTGCGTCGCGGTTATGGTGCCGCCATGCGCATCAACGATGTTTTTACAGATAGCCAGGCCCAGCCCCGAGCCGCCGCTGGCGCGATTGCGTGAACCTTCGGTACGGAAAAAACGCTCGAAAATTTTGGCCTGCTGCTCGCCATCCACCCCGGGTGCGCTGTCTTCAATGATGACTCGCCAGTCGGGCGCGTCATACCAAAGACGTACCCGGACCTCGCCACCGGCATCGGTGTAACGCAGGCTGTTTTCCAGCAGGTTGATAAACAACTGCATCAGGCGATCGGGATCGCCAAAGAAAGGGGCTTCTTCAGGCATGTTCAGATGTAGCGTTAAATCATGAGCCCGGTAGCGCTCAGTAAAGTTGCCTGCGCTGACCTCAATAAGCTGCACCAGATCCGTCGCCTGCTTGCGGTAGGCCAGCGCGCCGACGTCAGAAAGAGAAAGCTGATGTAAATCGTCAACCAGCTTGGTTAACAGGGCAACCTCACTTTGCAATGAGGTAATGGCGTCGGGCGTCAGCTTACGAACGCCATCCTGCATGGCTTCCAGTTCACCGCGTAAAATAGCCAGCGGCGTGCGTAACTCATGGGAGATATCGGCCATAAATGCCCGGCGCATACTTTCATTTTTTTCCAGCGAACGGGCTAACAGGTTAAAGTCATGGGCCAACTGACCCAGCTCATCCTGACTGCTGACCTCAACCCGGGTGGCTAAATTCCCTTCGGCAAGATGATGGGTGCCGTCCACCAGCCTTTTGACCGGCGCCAGTAGGCCCCGCGCCATCAGCCAGGTCACCAGCGCGGCAAGCAGGGTAGAGAGGCCAACGATATACCAACTGGTTCGTCGCTGTTGCTGATCAAAATTAATATCGGTACTGCGCGTCAGGCGTTCAGGCGGGGAGCTGATTATCCAGCCCACGATTTTGCCGTTGCTGGTGGTGATGTTATGACGTATGCCTTCTGGCGGCACCTGTGAACGTGGGCCTACCATCACTTTGTACTGCTGATCGAGCACCCAGAATTGGGTTCGCCAGCCGTGCGGCGGAAGCTGATTACTGCTGTCGGGATTTTGTTCCAGCGATCGCAGCATGGTAAAAATCAGTCGGTCATTATTACGCAGAAAGTCCCAGTTGCCATGCTGCTCGTACTGATCGGCCAGCGCTGCACCCAGCAAATTCAGTCGCTGTTCATTACCACGTTTAATGTAGTCCACGAAGCCATGCTCAAAACTCAGCCTGACGCCCCAGTGCATGGTGATCAGCACCAGCATGCAGGTGGAGAAAATAGCCATAAACAGCTTGGCACCAATGCCAACGCGCAGAAACGATCTCATTCACTTCTCCGGCGTCGCAGATCGACGCTTTTACTCTCTTCTTTCGGAACGCGCCAGAACACCAGCGCAGGCAGAATAATAATCAGGGCCATACAGAGATAAACGTAGATAAAGGCCTGATGGCTTAGCCCGTGGTGCCCCAGCGCCGACTGGCCGAAGGCGCCCAGCAGCAGGCCCGCAACGGTAACGCCGATACTCATGGATAGCTGCATGATCATGGATAACAGACTGTTGCCGCTGGAGGCCAGTTCGTCAGGCAACTCCTTTAGCGTCAGCGTATTCATTGAGGAGAAGCGAATGGCATTCACCATGCCCTGCAGAAACAACACCAGCGGCAACATGGCCGTCCAGCCCAGCATCGCCACCAGCGGAAACAGTAAGACCACCATCGCCAGGCCCACCGTCGATCCCACCAGCACGTTGCGGTAGCCAAACAGGTTAACGATACGGACTACGATGCGTTTCATGCCCATATTTCCCAGCACCATCGCAATCATCATCAAACCGGCATGAAACGGGCTGAAACCCATGCCGATCTGTAAAAAAAGCGGCGTCATAAACGGCAACATTCCGCTGCCGATGCGGCCCGCCAGGCTACCGAGTAAGCCAATAGAGAACACCCGATTATCAAACAGCTTCAGGCTAAACAGCGCATCGTCGTTATGGCGCGCATGTAACAGGTAAAACAGCAGTGACCCCATTCCTGTCAGAATCATCGCCGCCAGCAACAACGCAGAGCCGCCGCTGCTGCGCTGACCATCAAGGGCCAGCGTCAGGGTTGCCATACCGACTGCCAGCAGGATAAAACCCAGAAAATCGAAGCGTCGTGGCGGCATGGCGTAGTTGGGTAACAGCTTTAAGGTGGCGATGGCGCCGATCACACCAACCGGGATGTTAATCAGGAAAATCCAGTGCCAGCTGGCATATTCCACCAGCACTCCGCCAAGCGCCGGACCCAGTAGCGGACCCACCTGGCCGGGCAGGGTGACGAATGTCATTGCAGACATATATTGATCGCGCGGCACAATGCGCATCACCGTCAGGCGACCCACCGGCACCATCATGGCGCCGCCGATGCCCTGCAGTACCCGCGCGACGAGCAGCTGATCCAGCGTGTTCGATAACCCACACATCAGCGACCCCAGGCTAAACAGAACGATGGCGCTAAAGAAGATATTTCTGACGCCAAACCGATCGGCCAGCCAGCCGCTCAGCGGCAGCGTCACCGCCACCGTTAACACATACGCGACAATGACCGAATGCATATGCAGCGGGCTCACGCCCAGATCCTGAGCCATTGACGGGATCGCCGTGTTGACGATCGTGGTATCCAGCGCCTGCATAAAGAAGCCAAAGGCGACAATCCATAACTGCCAACGGACAGTTACGCTCTGCATGATAGTGACCCCTTAATGCTGAGTGGCATTGATCGTCTGGGTGCGCTTTTTACGACGCAGTTTATCCATCATTAAGTACACCACCGGCGTGGTATACAGGGTGAGCAACTGACTCATGATCAGGCCACCCGCAATGGTAATGCCTAACGGCTGGCGCAGTTCCGCGCCATCTCCGCTGGTCAGCACCAGCGGGAGTGCGCCAAACAACGCTGCCAGGGTGGTCATTAAAATAGGGCGAAAACGCAGCAGGCAGGCCTGAAAAATGGCATCGCGCGGACTCAGGTTACCGTTGCGCTCTGCCTCAAGAGCAAAGTCCACCATCATGATGGCGTTCTTTTTCACGATCCCGATTAATAACAGAATACCGATTAGGGCAATCAGGCTGAACGGCGTATCAAACAGCGCCAGCGCCAGCAGCGCACCGACGCCCGCCGAAGGCAGCGTGGAAAGAATGGTTAACGGGTGCACATAGCTTTCATAAAGAATGCCCAGCACAATGTAGACCGCCGCAATGGCGGCCAGCATCAGCCACAGCTGGCTGCTCTGTGACTGCTGGAAAGCCTGCGCGGTACCGGCGAAGCTGCCACGCACGCTGGAGGGTACGCCCAGCGCGGTCATGGTGCGCTCAATGGCCTCCGACGCCTGCGACAGCGAAACGCCTTCTGGCAGGTTAAAGGAAATGGTTGATGCGGCAGACAGCCCCTCGTGGTTGACTGACAAGGGTGCGTTAGCCGGTTGCCATTTGGCGAACCAGGCGAGCGGAATCGGTTTGCCCTCGCTGTTGATCACAAACATCTGATTCAGGGCGCTAATGTCCTGGGTGTAACGGGGATCCACTTCCATGACGACCTTGTACTGATTCAGCGGCTGATAAATAGTGGAAATCTGCCGCTGCCCAAAGGCATCATTTAACAGGGCGTTGGCTTCTGAAACGTTGATCCCCAGCCGGGCCATGCTGGTGCGGTCATAGGTCAGGGCCATTTCACTGCCCTTATCCTGTTGGTCGGAGTTGACGTCAGCCAGTTCCGGCAGGGCAGTAAAGGCCTGACGGATTTTAGGTTCCCAGGTGCGCAGCGCAGCAAGGTCGTCTGACAGCAGCGAGTACTGATAGCTGGCATTGGCTTCGCGACCGCCCACCCGGATATCCTGCACCGCATTAAGATACAGATTGGCACCGGGTTCGTTCGCCAGTTTGGCACGCAGGCGGGCAATCACCGCCTGCGCCGTGTCTTTCCGTTCAGACAGGGGTTTCAGAGAAATAAACATCAACCCCATGTTGGTGCGCATGCCGCCGGTAAAGCCTACCACGCTGGAAACGTCCGGATCGGCGCCAACAATTTTCATGAAATCTTCCAGCTTGCCGCGCATCGCCTGGAACGAAATACTTTGGTCAGCCGAAATAAAGCCAGACAGGCGGCCGGTGTCCTGCTCGGGCAGGAAGGTTTTGGGAATACTGATAAACAGCCATACCGTCAGAGCCACGGTGCCCACCAGCAGGAGCAGCACCCAGCGGGCATGATTGAGCACAACGGTCAGCGAGCGGGCATAACCGCGCTGAACCGCCAGCAGCAGCCGTCCAACGCCCCGTCGCTGAGGTTGACTGCGCGGCGCGTGGGGTTTGAGCAGATAAGCACACATCATTGGCGTGAGCGTGACCGAGACAAACAGGGAAATCAGAATGGCGACCGACAGGGTGATTGAGAATTCGGCAAAAAAGCGACCAATCAATCCGCCTGTCATAAGCAGCGGCAGGAAGACCGCGATTAAGGAGAGGCTCATCGACAGCACGGTAAAGCCGACTTCACGCACCCCTTTCAGTGCGGCCGCCATCGGTTTCATCCCGGCTTCCACATGGCGGGCGATGTTTTCCAGCACCACAATCGCATCATCCACCACAAAACCCGTGGCGATCGTCAGGGCCATCAGCGACAGGTTATTCAGGCTAAAGCCGCACAAATACATTGCGGCGAAGGTGCCGATCAGGGATACCGGCACGGCAACGGCGGGGATCAGCGTGGCGCGGCCGGAGCGTAAAAACACGAACACCACCAGAATGACCAACGCAACGGCAATCATCAGCGACTGCTCCACTTCCTCAAGAGAGGCGCGGATGGTAGGGGAGCGGTCCTGAGCCACCTCAAGGTTGATGGCAGCCGGAATGATCTCGTGCAGTTCGGGCAGTTCGGCACGAATGCGATCCACCGTTTCAATCACGTTCGCATCGGCGGTTTTTCGTATCACCAGTAACACTGCCGGTTTACCGCGCGACATCCCGGCGTTGCGCACGTCCTGGACTGAATCCTGCACCGTGGCAACATCCGACAGGCGCACCGCCGCGCCGTTGTTGTAGTGCACCACCAGCGGCTGATATTCACTGGCAGTTTGTAGCGCATCGTTAGTGCGCAGCTGCCAGCGCTGCTGGCCGTCTTCCACCGCGCCCTGTGGGCGGCGCTGGTTGGCGTTGGAAATCGTCTGCCGTACTGCATCCAGCGAAACGCCCTGGTTAAACAGCGCCTGCGGATTCAACGCCACGCGCACCGCGGGCAAAGAGCTGCCGCCCACGGTCACATCGCCCACGCCGTTAATCTGCGACAGCTTCTGCGCCAGCTGTGTGGACGCGTAATCGTAAAGCTGAGCCGGGCTGTACAGGTCTGAGGTCAGCGTCATGATCATGATCGGTGCATCAGACGGGTTCGCTTTGCGGTAGGTCGGGCGCGAAGGCATTCCCGTGGGAAGCAGACTCTGCGCGGCATTGATCGCCGCCTGCACATCCCGCGCCGCGCCATTGATGTCACGATCGAAATCGAAAACCATAATGATGCGGGTCGATCCCAGGGAGCTGGTGGAGGTCATCTCACTCACGCCCGCGATGCGGCCCAGCGAGCGCTCCAGCGGCGTGGCAACCGAGGAGGCCATGGTTTCCGGCGAGGCTCCGGGCAGAGAAGCCGACACCATTATGACCGGAAAATCCACCTGCGGCAGCGGCGCGACCGGCAGCAGGCGGAACCCCAGTATCCCCGCCAGCGCAATCGCCAGCGTGAGCAGCGTGGTGGCTACCGGCCGATGGATGAACAGCGCAAAGAACTTCACGACGGTTCCTCCGTGTGACCGATGCGGCGACGCAGATTGTGCGCCAGACGGTCAAACAGCAGATAAATCACTGGTGTGGTAAACAGGGTCAGAACCTGGCTCAGTATCAGGCCGCCGACCATGGCAATCCCCAGCGGTTGCCGTAATTCTGCGCCAACGCCGGTGCTGAGCATCAGCGGTAACGCCCCCAGCAGCGCCGCCAGGGTGGTCATCAGAATGGGGCGGAAGCGCAGCAAACAGGCCTGGTAAATGGCGTCATAGGGCTTCATGCCCTGTTCCCGCTCGGCGGCAAGGGCGAAGTCAATCATCATGATGGCGTTCTTTTTCACGATACCAATCAGCAAAATGATGCCGATGATCGCCACAATATCCAGCTCGTTACCGCTTATCATCAGGGCCAGCAGCGCACCTACGCCCGCAGTAGGTAGCGTTGAAAGAATGGTAATGGGATGGATAAAACTCTCATACAGGACGCCCAGGACGATGTACATCGCCACGACCGCCGCCACAATCAGCCACACCGTGCTGGTCAATGCGGCCTCAAAGGCCAGCGTGCTGCCCTGGAACTGGGTCATCACCTCTGACGGCATGCCAAGCTGTTCCTCGGCCTGGATGATGGCTTTTGTTGCGTCTTCCAGAGAGTAGCCTTTTGCCACATCAAACGAGAAAGTGGCAGACGGAAACTGGCTCAGGTGGTTGATCGTTAAGGGCGCATGGCGCTGCTCAATACTGGCGATAGCATTAAGGGGAACGCTGCCGCCATCGGTACTGGTCAGGCGAATGCCATCCAGACTTGGCAGGCCCTGGATCGCGCTGTTGTCCTGTTCCAGCACCACGCGGTACTGATTTGCCTGGGTATAAATGGTGGAGATCAGCCGCTGACCAAAGGCGTCGTAGAGCGCATTGTCCACATCTGCCATGCTGATGCCCAACCGGCTGGCGCTGTCGCGATCGACCTTGATATAGGCTTCCAGGCCCTGATCCTGCCAGTCGCTGCTGACATCACGCAGCGCGGGCAATTTCTGCAAGGCACTTACCAGGGCGGGCACCCAGGTGCTGAGTGAGTCCAGCGACCCGGACTGCAGCGTGAACTGATAGGGCGTTCGGCTGGCCTGGGTATCGATTGTCAAATCCTGAACCGCCTGCAGCCATAACGTCACGCCGGGGATCTTGCTGACTTGCTGTTGCAGGCGTTGCTGAATCTCAGGAATACGTTCGCTGCGCGCATCCAGCGGTTTAAGGTTTATCTGCAACCGGGCACTGTTAAGGGATGGATTGGTGCCGTCCACGCCCACAAACGAGGTGAGACTTTGCACCGGCGGATCTTTCATAATCACCGAGGCGACGTCGCGGGTGCGTTCCGCCATACTGGCATAGGACACCGACTGCGGGGCCTGCAGGGTGCCCTGAATAATGCCGTTGTCCTGCTGCGGGAAAAACCCTTTGGGAATGGCGATCCATAACAGCACGGTAAGCAGCAGGGTCCCCAGCGCCACGGACAGCGTCAGCCAGGGATGATTGAGCACCCGGCTCAGCCCCCGGCCGTAAACCGCGATGATACGATCAAACATCGCTTCGCTGGCGCGGGAAAAGCGGTTCTGCCTGCGCAGTGATTCGGCGCTGAGCATGCGTGCACACATCATCGGCGTCAGGGTGAGCGACACCACGGCCGAAATCAGAATCGCCACCGCCAGCGTGACCGCAAACTCCCGGAACAGACGACCAATCACATCGCCCATAAACAGTAACGGGATCAATACCGCAATCAGTGAAAAGGTCAGCGAGATAATGGTAAAGCCGATTTCGCCGGCGCCCTTCAGGGCGGCGGTCATGGGTTTTTCGCCTTTCTCGATATAGCGTGAGATGTTCTCGATCACGACGATGGCATCATCCACCACAAAGCCCGTGGCGATGGTGAGCGCCATCAGCGTCAGGTTGTTGATCGAAAACCCCAGGAAGTACATCGCGGCGAAGGTGCCGATCAGCGACAGCGGCACCGCCACGGCCGGAATAATGGTTGCAGGGACGTTGCGAAGAAACAGGTAGATAATCATCACCACCAGCCCCATCGCCAGCATCAGTTCATGCTGTGTGTCAGTGACCGACGCGCGAATATTAGTGGTGCGGTCTGTCACCAGCTTCACGTCTACGGATTTAGGCAGGCTGGCAATCAGCGACGGCAGCATGGCACGAATGTTATCGGCCGTGGCGATAATGTTGGCACCGGGTTGGCGCTGCACATTCAGCACGATAGCCGGTTCACGATTAGACCAGGCCCCCAGCCAGCTGTTTTCTGCGCCCTGATCGATGGTCGCCACGTCGGCCAGCCGCACCGGAGCGCCATTTTTATAACTGACGATCAGCTGGCGATAATCCTCCACGGATTTCATCTGATCATTGGCGGAAAGGGTGACCGAGCGGGTAGGGCCATCCAGGCTGCCTTTCGCGGAGTTAACGTTAGCATTCGTGATGGCCGTACGTACCGCTTCACTGGTCAGCCCCATAGCGGCCAGCGCCTGGGTGTTCATTTTCACGCGCACGGCGGGACGTTGACCGCCCGTCAGCGTGACCAGACCAACGCCCGTGACCTGGGATATTTTCTGTGCCACGCGCGTTTCCACCATATCCTGCACCTGGGTTAATGGCATGCTGGTGGTGGTGACGGCCAGGGTCATGATCGGCGGATCGGCCGGGTTCACTTTGCTGTAAACCGGCGGGTTAGGCAGATCGTTGGGCAGCAGGTTGCTGGCGGAGTTGATCGCCGCCTGCACTTCCTGCTCTGCCACGTCGAGCGGCAGGGTCAGCTGAAACTGCAGAGTAACGATGGAGGCGCCGCCAGAACTTTGTGATGCCATCTGCTTGAGTCCGGACATCTGGCCGAACTGACGTTCAAGGGGCGCGGTAATCGAAGAGGTCACCACATCCGGGCTGGCCCCGGGATAGAGGGTAACGACCTGAATGGTGGGATAGTCCACTTCCGGCAGGGCGGAGACCGGCAAAAAGCGGTAACCCAAAATCCCAGCCAGAAGAATGGCGATCATCAGTAAGGTCGTTGCGACCGGACGCAGGATAAACTGGCGTGACGGCCCTCCGCTGTGGTCAGGAGGCATAACCTGCATTACTCAGATTCCCCTTTTGACGGCAAGCTGGCACGGGTCTCTTTTGTGGCGCGACTCTGTGCGGCAACCACTTCGACTTTTGCCCCTTCCGTCAGGCGGTCCAGCCCGTCGGTAACGACGCGGTCGCCTGCGTTGAGTCCGGCGCTGATCACTACTTTTTGGCTGTCCTGCAGTCCGGCGGTTACGCTTTTCTTACTGACCTTGTCTTCATTGTTGATCACCCAGACAAAGTGGCCTTCATTGCCCATTTGCAGCGCGGCGGCAGGAATAACCACTGCATCCTGCAAGGTATTCACCTTCAGCCGGGCGTTGACGAACTGGTTCGGGAAGAGCAGGTCATCCTGATTATCAAAGCGCGCTTTGATTTTGATCGTACCGGTCGTGGCGTCGATCTGGTTATCCAGACTGAGCAGCTTACCGCGGGTGATTAAATGTTGATTGCTGCGATCCCAGGCTTCTACCAGCAAGGGTTCACCACTTTTCTGCGCCTGCATGATCTGACTAATATTATTCTCAGCGACGCTGAACACCACGTCCACCGGATGCGTTTGCGTAATCACCACTAAGCCATTGGTATCGCCGCTGGTAATGTAGTTGCCAATATCAACCTGCTTCAGGCCTACACGGCCATCAATCGGCGAGGTGATGCGGCTGTAAGTCAGATTCAGTTGGGCGCTGGCAACACTGCCTTCGTCGGCTTTAATGGTGCCCATGGTTTCACTGACCAGGGCGTTCTGTGTGTCCAGATCCTGCTGAGACACCAGCGACGTTTTCGCCAGTTTTTGATAACGGGCTAAATCGCGGCGTGCGTTAGCCAGAGTTGCCTGATCGCGTGCCAACTGGCCCTGCGCCTGCATGAGCGCAACCTGATAGGGGCGCGGGTCAATCTCCGCTAACAACTGCCCGGCTTTGACCTGCTGACCTTCCGTGAAGTGGATGGACATCAGGTTTCCATCAACCCTGCTGCGGACCGTCACGGTATTGGCGGCCGTCACGGTGCCTAACCCATTAAGGTATTGCGGCACACTTTCTGTCACCGCGCTGGCCGCCTGAACGGGAGCCAGCGGTTTGTGCGCGCCATTGCCTCTTTTGCCATGTGCTGACTGACCAGACAGGTCACCGTCGCTGCTGGGCTGTGCCGGATGTTTCCACCAGTAATAGCCGCCTGCGGCTACGGCAATGACCACCAGCACAATCAGACCTTTTTTCATAACAGGGTATCGGTTGTTCATTGTTGTTGTCGCTCTCCAGCCATGTCTTTCCAGGGCGCGGGCTTAAACGGTAGCCTGCAAACCACGAATTGTAGTCGTCCCTGACGGTAAAAATTTGAAGGAATTAAGGATATCTGTCAGCACAGCGTAATTATGTTCTTTTTCTGAACAGACGTGGCCGTTTAATTGCCGTCCGTCAACAGAATGCGTTTCATAAAGTTTGCCACAGGATAACGGGTGATGAGCCGCTGTTGTCAGGAAATAACATGTTGAAATTTGATGAAGGGCAACACGGGTAAACGTCAGAGAGGCAATGTTCGCCAGGCGATAGTGATGCGCGGGGGCATCCGCTGGCAGTTGCCCGCAGGGAGGCGGGCAAAAGGCATGGCTGGCACAGGACGGTTCCGCCTGTGCCGGTAGGTCAGGCAAACATAACCTCTGCCCAGCGCGCCAGGCCGGCGGTCACTGAGGCAAAGTCGTCTCCTCCCGCTATCGGTGTGTCTGGCAGGGCCTGCTGGAGCGCCGCGCGCAAAAGTGGGGAACGGGCACTGCCGCCGGTGAGATAAATCACCTCGGGTTTGATATGGCTGGTCGCCAGCGCCAGATGAACCTGCTCCAGAATCTTCTCCAGCGGCTGGCCGATCGCCTCCTGCAGGGTCGCGACGCTGATCTCGGCCTGTAAGCCGGAGGTAACAAAATCCAGTGACGCCGCAAACGCAGGGCGCTCAGACAGCGCGATCTTGCTCTCTTCCGCCGTACGGACCAGGCGATAACTCAGCTTCTGTTGCCAGACTTTAAGCAGGTGAGCCACGGCGGCAGGATTTTCTGCATCGCGCACTAAATCACGCAGCAGCTTGCCGCAGGCGGCGCTGTAGAAATCGCTTTGTGCCGGCACGTCGTTCACCGCCACCGCATTCCACCAGGGCAGGGCAGGCAGGGCGGTGCCTTTTTGGGTGTTGCCGCCCGCGCCGAGCAGGGGCATCAGGGCTTTAAACGCCAGCATAATATCTAAATCGTTACCGCCAACGCGGCAGCCGCTGTGACCCAGCAGGCTTTCACGCCGGTCTGACAGGTTGCGCCATTGCGGGCCCATCAGCAGCATTGAGCAGTCGGTGGTGCCCCCGCCAATATCGACAACCAGTACGCGGGTCTCTTTTTCCAGTGTCGCTTCAAAATCCAGGCCCGCCGCGACCGGCTCGAACTGAAATTCGACATCCCGAAAGCCGGCGCGTTTGGCCGCACGAAGCAGAATGCCCTGTGCCTGTTGATTCGCGTCTTCGCTGCCTAATCCCTGAAAGTTGACCGGGCGGCCGATGACCGCCTGGTCGATAGGCTGCTGGGTCTGCGCTTCACCCTGCTGGCGAATGTGCAGCATCATGGCGCACACCAGATCCTCAAAAAAGGCAATTTGCTGCGGTTTCAGGCCGGTTGCGCCCAGAAAGGATTTGGGGGATTTAACAAACCAGACATCTTCTGGATCGACCATGTAATGCTGAAGTGCGGTCAGGCCGAACTGCACGCTGTCAGGTAAGACATCAATATCTTCTTCACGATTGTAGCGCAGGGCCCGCTGCAGCAGCGCGGTGCTTTCTTGTTCCGGTGTTGCAACCTGATGATGGCGGTGAAGCCATTCCGTCACCGCTTCACGCGTTGGGGAGCAAATCATGGACGGCAGCAGGCGTTGGCCATTCTCCAGCGCTAACAAACGCGGCGCGCCTTTTTCACTGACTGCAATTGAGCAGTTAGCCGTACCGTAATCAAATCCAATGAACATTTTTCGCCCCCAGGCCGGAAAAAAGGGGGCGACTTTAGCGCAGCTGATCGGTCGTGGCAAGCGGTGAGCGGCAGAATTAGCGAATAGCGAAAAGGGGGGCTTCCGCAAGTCTGCTCATTGGTTGGCGTTCCGCAACGGCACTGCCCCAAACGCCGTCCACTTCAAGGCTGGTCAGCGTGGTGAGCACCGCGGGAACGGACACCGGGCCGGCAAGCAGGGTGATATCACGCTGGCTGGTCTGGCTCTGAATAATGGAGATTAGCATCTCATCCATCAAATTGTTGTGCAGGTTAGCCACCAGTTCCGGGGACAGGATCAGGCAGTCCACCACTTTACCGGTCAACTGGTTAAAGGCATCGAGATTGCGGCCGAAATGCTGCAACACGATGCGGCAGCCTGCCTGGCGCAGTTTCATCAATGCACCGATCAGGCCATCGCCGCTGGAAAGCACGCTGGAGGCGTTAAGCGCGATCCCGCTATGGCTGCGGGCAAGACCGGATTCGGCGAAGCGCAGGCAGAGATTGTCAACGAAAGCCGGATCGTACAGTGCGTGCACATCGAGAGGCAAAATCAGTGCGATACCTTTTTGGCTCATCGTTGCAATCTGCTGGCGGAAGAAGGCATTAACAATATTGTCTTCAAGCCGGCGTTTCAGCATATCGTCAGTCAGGTTATTACGTAGCAGATGCTCATCAATGAGTAACCCTTCTGGCGAAAATAGCTGAACCTCAACCAGCCAGACGCTGGCGGAATGCGGCTTGCCAGGCGGCGCAACGGCCCATACCTGCATGTCCACTTGTAAGGCATCCAGGGTCGCGAGATCCACGGAGTGATGGCTTCCCATGAGCGCCAGCGCATGCTGCTCATACACCTTATACCGACCCCGCCCACTCCGCTTGGCGTTGTAACAGGCAATATCTGCCTGAGACAGCACATCGCTACTCTGACAGTTCTGCGCGGTGATTTGGGTTATGCCTGCGCTGGCACCGACCTGATAGGCGCGCCCCAGCCATTCAAAACAGTAGTCACCGACCGCGCGAACGATGTCCTGCACCACGTCGCGAGCCTGATCCAACGAACATTCGGGCATCAACACGGCAAATTCATCCCCGCCCAGGCGGGCCAGGAAATCGCTCCCGCGCAGGCGATGGCGCATTAAATCCGACAGTTCGCTCAACAGGGCGTCCCCGGCTGCGTGGCCAGCGCTGTCGTTCACCGCCTTAAATTTATCCAGATCGATAAAGACCAGAACGTGCTGACTCTGATGCTCGACGGCGTCGGACAGTAACCGCTTAAGCTGCAGTTCAAAGCTGGCACGATTAGGTAACCGGGTCAGCGTATCGTGCAGTGCGCTGTAGCTCAGACGCTTCATCACTTTACGTGACTCACTGACGTCCTGAATCACCATCACCGCTCCACGCTCGGTACCTGATTCAGATTTCAGCGGCGTTATACTGTAATGAATATCAATATGCTCGCCATTGAGCGTGTGCAGCACCCACTCCTCAGAGAGATAGGGCGCGGTTTTTTCAGACGGCACATGGCACAGCAGCAGATTATCGACTTCAGGGCCATGACGACCGTGCGTGATATGCAGCAGTTCGTTTACCGGTTTGCCCGCCGCCGCCTCTTGTGACCAGCCTGTCATTTTTTCCGCGACCGGGTTCATAAAGGTCACGCACATGTCCTGATCGGTACTGATAACGGCCTCTCCGATCGAGTCGAGCGTGATCATCATGCGCTCTTTTTCCTGAAACAGCGCCTCATTCAGGTTTCGTAATGAGGTGATGTCCTGAGAGATCCCCAAAATGCGTTCGATACGGCCTTCTTTACTGAGCAGGCGGTTTGCCTGAGAACGGATCCAGTGCTGCCCGTCCTCCCGTACCACCCGGTACTCCATCTGGAAGGAACTGCTTTTCTCAATGGCACCCTGAATGGTGAGCACACAACGTTCGCGATCGTCGGGATGAACCAGCGTGACCCACAGATCGTAGCTGGGCAGTTCATGGGGCTTCATGCCAAACAGCGCATACATGCGTTTATCCCACAGAACTTCGCCGCTGGTCAGATTCCATTCCCATACGCCGATGCCGCCCGCCTCATTCGCAAGGGTAATGCGTTCCATCAGGCGTTTGTTCACCTGCTCACTCTGTTTCAGCTCAGAAATATCAATAATCTGCGCGATAAAATAGAGCGGTTGCTGCGCCTGATCGCGCACCAGGGAAACCGTTAGCCGTACCCAGACGATTTCGCCGTCTTTGCGGAAATAGCGTTTTTCCAGCGTATAAGAGTAAATCTCGCCCTGCAGCAGCTTTTCCAGTCGGCCCTGGACGTCGTAAAGATCATCCGGATGAGTGATTTGCTGGAACGTCAGTTGAGTCAGTTCATGTTCCGGATAGCCCAGCGTGTCACACAGGGATTTATTAACCTGAAGCCATCGGCCTTCAGCAGAAACCAGCGCCATGCCAATCGCGGAATACTCCATGGCATGACGGAAACGGGTTTCGCTCTCACTGATATGGCGCTTCTCATGCCGAAAGGCATCCATCACTAATGCCATGATATGACAAGGAATTAAGACCATCAAAAACGGAAGCCAGCTGCTTATCACCGCATAGGCGCTGGCGGCCGTTGGCGTGACGTTAATCCAGCCCAGTGACAGCAGCAGTGCCATAAAGCTGGCGTTAACAAAAAACAGCACAAAGGCTTCCACCTTCGGCAACCGCACGGCACACCAGAACAGCACTACTAAAATAAAAGTAAAAGGCCAGGGTAAAAACCGCAGCGACAGGTAGCTGGCGGTAAGCGTCAGGGCCAGCGTGATGAGCGTCTCCACCAGAGACGCGCGTTTCAGGCCATTCTGCGTTAGCGGCCAGGTCATCAACAGTAAAACCGGCCCGAGCGCTAACATGCCGATAATTTCCGAAATGACCCAGGTGTAAAAGAAGGCAAATGAGGCCTGCTCTCCAACCTGCAGTATCCACAGCGCGAGTACGCCGCCAACCAGGGGCGAAATCAGGCCGGTAGCGATAACAAAGCGGATCCAGTCATTGAGCGAAACCAGCGGCGCCTCACGGTCAAGCAACGCGCGCAATAACAGCCCGCCCAGTATGGCCTGCAGCAGATTAAGCAGGGCAAATTTCAAATTAGAGGGGGCGGGACCGATAATGAAGGCATTTGCCAGTGCCGTACCGATAAGGCAGGCGATGAGTAACAGGGGGAGCTGGCGAGACGTGCTGCGAAACACCACGATGGTCATCAGTGCCGTCGAGAACCAGAGCGGTGAAATTTTACCGCTAACCACAATCAGCTCAAGGCAAAATAGCGTCAGGACGAAGGAAGCCAGGCCAAGCCAGCAGGCGTTTAGCCACTTTTTAGGTGATTTATCTGACGAGGCCAGTGTCTCAACGATCATTAATCGATCCAGCAGAGGGCAAAATAGTGCAATGGCATGCGCTGCATCGCCATTGTCATTCGAAGAATGCTAGCACATTTGATAGAAAAAACAGGGGGGAAATCATTAAATTGCGTTATTCGTTGGATTGAATGGCTCGCGGAAGCACGAGCCACCATGTGCATTATTCCCGGAAAAGATCGGCCCGGGTATAAGGTTTTTCCATGCCAGCCAGACGGGCAGAAAACTGCGCCAGGAACTGTTGTGTGGTGGCAATCCGACCGTGACCCAGCAGCAGAACCGGCACCAGCAGCGCAGCGGCGATTTGCGGCAAGCTGAACCCTTTAAGTGCCGTCTCGCGCTGGGAAAGTAAAAACGCGGTACTCAGCGTAAAGCCCAGCAGCAGACCGGTAATGACCTCGCTGACGGAATGCGCATGGATAACCAGGCGCGAAACGCCAACCATTAAGGGAATCACATAGCCCACGCCAATCGCCAGGCCGCGCCACAGGCTTGAGCAGCGCCCTGAAATTAACCAAAGCATAACCGGCCACAGGGTTGCTGACATCGCGCTGTGGCCGCTAAATCCCGTGAAGTTAAAGCGTGCGCTGCCAATACCAAAGCCAAGAAACAGTATTTTTGACACGCTGACCACCAGCCCGGCCAGGCCAAAGGCCAGAAGCCAGTACCACAGGGCGCGACGGTTATCGCTTTTCCACGGTAAAATCAGGGCAATAATCACCGCCGTGGGAATCAATAACATGCTGTCACCAAAATAGGTGAGGGTCTTCCAGAGCATAATCTTCCTTTCTTCTTCTTGGGCAAAATGCCCTTATTCATCGGCCATACCGAGCCCGACAGGTGCTGTGCGGCGTTGTTCTGTGTGAAGCGGCTAGTTTATCGGTGAAACCATTCAGGTTAAAAGGGGAAAGTCTGAAAAGGGGGGCGGTGCCATTTCTCTGGCATCAAAAGGCCGAAATCCCTATACTGAGCGCCAACTCACCCTCTCCGTTCAGCCCCATTAACTGGGTGCGCAGTTTGCGTACAGTTTCTGGCTCCAGTATCAGGTTTTTAAAAGTATGACTGACAAGTCCCATCAGTGCGTGATCGTTGGCATTGCAGGTGCATCTGCATCCGGTAAAAGTTTAATCGCCAGTACGCTCTATCGTGAAATTCGCGACCAGGTCGGCGATGAGCACATCGGCGTTATCCCTGAAGATGCCTATTACAAAGATCAAAGTCACCTCACCATGGAAGAGAGGGTTAAAACCAATTATGACCATCCCAGCGCGATGGATCATGATTTGTTATTGCAGCACTTACGTGCGGTAAAGGCAGGGCAGGACATTGAGTTGCCCGTTTACAGCTATGTTGAGCACACGCGTACTCAGGAAACGCTGCAAATTAAGCCTAAAAAAGTCATTATTCTTGAAGGCATTCTCCTGTTAACCGATGCGCGTCTGCGCCAGGAACTGAACTTCTCCATCTTCGTGGACACGCCGCTCGACATTTGCCTGATGCGACGTATGAAACGTGATGTCAATGAACGGGGGCGTTCAATGGATTCCGTCATGAGTCAGTATCAGAAAACGGTCCGCCCCATGTTTTTGCAGTTCATTGAACCCTCTAAACAGTACGCAGATATCATTGTGCCGCGCGGTGGTAAAAACCGTATTGCTATTGATATTCTTAAAGCCAAAATTAACCAGTTCTTCGAGTAGTTTACGTCTCAAAGGACGTGACGCGAGCAGGTTAAAAGCACAGATGCCGCCTGTTCGCTACACTTACTTCATGGAGTTACCGTAATGAGATTATGCGACCGCGATATTGAAGCCTGGCTGGATAGCGGGAAACTGGCGATCACGCCACGGCCACCGGTGGAACGGATCAACGGTGCAACGGTCGACGTACGTTTAGGCAATCAGTTCCGGACATTCAGCGGACATACCGCCGCGTTTATTGATCTGAGCGGGCCGAAGCACGAAGTGAGCGCGGCCCTGGATCGCGTGATGAGTGATGAGATCGTTCTCCCCGAGGGCGAGGCATTCTTTCTGCATCCCGGCGAGCTGGCCCTGGCGGTAACGCTGGAATCTGTGACCATTCCCGACGATCTGGTTGGCTGGCTGGACGGGCGCTCCTCGCTTGCCCGCCTGGGCCTGATGGTCCACGTGACCGCGCATCGTATCGATCCGGGCTGGCAGGGCCGTATCGTGCTGGAGTTCTATAATTCTGGCAAACTGCCTCTGGCACTGCGCCCGGGAATGCTGATTGGTGCGCTAAGCTTTGAACCGCTTTCGGGACCTGCCGCGCGTCCTTATAATCGCCGTGAAAATGCTAAATATCGTGGCCAGCAGGGTGCTGATGCCAGTCGTATCGACAAAGATTAATTCATGAGGATGTGATGAGAAGAGTGATAACCACGCTGGCCATCTTACTGGTGGTGGTCGTAGCGGGATTAACAGCCCTGGTTATGCTGGTCAACCCCAACGACTTTCGCAGCTATATGGTGCAACAGGTCGAACAGCGCAGCGGTTATCAACTCACTATCAATGGCGATTTGCGTTGGCACGTCTGGCCTAAACTCAGCATTCTGGCCGGGCGCATGAGCCTGACCGCGCCCGGTGCAGCCCAGCCCGTGGTCTCTGCAGACAATATGCGGCTGGATGTGAATCTTCTGCCCTTGCTATCACATCAGCTGAGCGTGAGCCAGGTGATGCTGAAAAACGCGGTGGTGCAGGTCACGCCAGACAGTGCGGCGCAAGTACCGCAAAATGCCCCGCGCGGTCCGCACAACAGCGAGCCTGCGTCTTCAGACCGATGGTCTTTCGATATCGGCAAACTCCAGCTGTTGGACAGCCTGTTTATCTGGCAACAGCCCGGCGGCGATGCGTTCACCTTCCGTAATCTCAACCTGAATATGGAGCAGGATCAGTCGAGCCTGGCAACAATCAATCTCAGCACCAGCCTGACGCGCAACCAGCGCACGGCGATGATCAATCTGAAGGGGCAATTTGATAAATCGCAGTATCCTCATCAGCTCAGTGGTCAGCTCGAACAACTGGATTACGCGTTGTCCGGGGCCAGCCTGCCACCGCAGGGCATTAAAGGTACGCTGAGCTTCCAGGGAAACTGGAATGGCGACAGAAATACCGTTGCCCTGTCCGATCTTAAGCTTAACGCCAACGACAGTGTTCTCAGCGGCAGCGCGCAGGGCGATCTTACGGCTCCGCAAAAGCTGTCTCTGGATCTTCATGCGACCTCACTGGATATGGATAACCTGCTTTTTATCTCTTCGTTAACTCAGCAGGTAAGTGGACAAAGCAGCCAGATTGCCCCTGCGCCGGTGATTGCAGACCAGCGCGAACCCACCAATGCGGACTCGCCGCTCAACGATATCGATCTGGACATAAAACTGCAGGCGGACAGCGCGGTCTGGCGAGGTCTTACGCTCTCGAAACTGGCTGTGGATGCGGTTAACCAACAGGGACTGATGACATTTAATACCTTGTCAGGAACGGTGGGGCAGGGGCGTTTCTCCGTTCCCGGCAGCATTGATATTCGTCAGCCCGTTACGCACGTCAGTTTCAAACCCGTGTTGAGTCAGGTTGATCTTCAGCCATTACTGAAGGCATTGGCCCTGCCTCAGTCGCTGCAGGGAACCCTTGATCTTAACGGCGAGTTGGCCGGTGATAACCTCACCCTTGAGGACGCGAAACAGAGCTGGCAGGGCAAGGCGGATGTCCGTGTGAGCCATCTGAAACTGGCGCAAATTGACTTACAGCAGATGGTCCGTCGCGCGGTGGCGCGCGTGAGCGATCGCGTTAGCAGCGACGATCAGGTATTGGGACAGGGAATCGATCACATCAGCGGTCAGCTTGCGCTGAAGAACGGCCTCCTGTCCTTTAACCATCTCAGCGGCGAAAGCAAGCAGCTGACGTTACGTGGCGATGGGAGCGTCAACATGGTGCAGCAGCAATTAGACGTTACATTGGGCCTGACGCTGAGCGGCTGGCACGGGGATGAAAAACTGGTTGCGGCCTTATCCGATCAGGTGATCCCGTTTCGCCTTTACGGCAGTTGGGAGAATCCGCAATATACGCTGCCGGTTGACGATATGCTGCGCGAGAAGCTGCAGAATGAGGCGAAATCGCGCCTGAATCAGTGGCTTGATCGTCAGCAATTAAAAGGAAATAACGCCACGCAGCCAGACTCGGCGCGCCCTTAAGGCGCGGCATGCTGTTGCATGTCAGGCTGCGGCAGAATTTCAACCTTCTGAACCCGGTGCTGTTCAACCTGCAGAGTACGTAAGCGGTAATCCCCCAGGAGGATCTCTTCACCTTCCTGGGGAATATTTTGCAGGCGATCCATCACTAGTCCGGCCAGCGTATGATAATTACGCTTCTCATCCAGCGGTAACGTCACGTACATCGCCAGATCCTCCAGCGGCATTTGGCCATTGGCAATCCAGCCACCCGACCCGTTAGGCTGGATATCATAGCGGGCATCGGTTTCGCCTGCCTCATTCGGCAGATTTCCCGCAATGGTTTCCATTAAGTCGCTCAACGTGACCACGCCCTCTACCGAACCAAACTCATCGACCACAAATGCAAAATGTGTGTGACCCTGACGAAACAGCTCCAGCGCTTGTAACAAGGTGATGTGCTCGTGGAACACCAGGGGCTGACGAATCAGGCTGCGTAAATCAAGCGAGTGGTGATGCAGTGACTGATGGAGCAGATCGTTAACATGCACAATGCCGAGCGGCTCTTTGCTGTTGTCCGTAATAACGATGCGCGTATGCTGATTACGATCAAGGTTAGCCATGATCTCCGCCGGATCGTCGCTTAAATCAATGTGCTGAACATCGTGACGCGTCGTCATGATGGTGTTGACATGACGCTGCCCAAGCCCCATCACTCTGGCGATCATCACGCGCTCCTGGCGATTAAACAGCGCGACAGCCTCTCCATCGGCAATCATTGACGAGGTTTTTGCATCCAGTTCCGCCTGTTCGGCTTCGCCGCGTAACAGACGTAATACCGCTTCGGCAGTGCGCTGGCGTAACGGACGACCCGCCGACAGCACCTTGCGCCGGTTAAACTGTGCCAGCTGGTTCAGGGCTTCGATTAGCACGGAGAAACCGATCGCCGCATAGAGATAGCCTTTAGGAATAACAAAGCCAAAGCCTTCAGCCACCAGACTAAAGCCAATCATCAGTAAAAAGCTCAGGCACAGAATAACGATGGTCGGGTGACTGTTGACGAAACGGGTAAGGGGTTTACTGGCGAGCAGCATCAATAAAATCGCCACGGTAACCGCCACCATCATGACCGGCAGGTCGTTGACCATACCCACGGCAGTAATCACCGCATCCAGCGAAAAAATTGCGTCCAGCACCACGATCTGCGCCACGACAGGCCAGAATTTAGCGCCGCCTTTTTGTTGAGCGTTCTCCTCGTCCTGGCCTTCGAGCCGTTCGTTCAATTCGGTTGTCGCTTTGAACAGCAAAAACAGTCCGCCAAACAGCAGCAGCAGGTCGCGCGCGCTGAAGGCGTGATTAGCCAGCGTAATCAATGGCTGCGTCAGCGTGACCAACCAGGACAGGGAGGCTAACAGCAGCAGTCGGCACACCAGCGCCATCAGCAGGCCAATCACCCGCGCGCGGTCGCGTGCGGCTGCCGGCAGCTTCTCGACCAGAATAGCGATAAAGACCAGGTTATCGATACCCAGTACCAGTTCAAGAACGATTAGCGTTACTAATCCTGCCCATAGCGAGGGATCGGCCAATACCTCCAGCATGCTTTATTCACCTGAATGTCTAAAAATAAGCTTTGTCTGATGATAGTGGAGAGATGGCCTTGGGACAAATAGCGAGCTTACAGGGTCTTTACGATTTAATTGAATAGCCCATACATTAATTACAGGATAATTCTTCAGCAGATTGATTAATGCGGCGGTGAAGGTAGCGCATAAAGGTTGCAGATTAATGTCACCGTATTTCTCATTCAGAGGAATTTCTTATGCGATTATTCCTGGTGCGAACATGGAATAAATCTGATTTTTCCCTACCTGAAAGCTGAAAATGAGCGGCTTCAATACTTATTACTGGTAGTCTTTTTCCTAAAATAGTCCGGGGATGGCGGGGTCTACTTGTAAACATGCCAGTAATAACTAGTATAGCAACGAGTTAGACAACGCCTGCGCCCGAATCTGTAATTTGCGCAATCAACCGCCTCGGTACGTAGCAGAATGTCAACGCATTCTGCACAAGAACGCTTTGTGCGCAATCGCGCGCGGCGCAGGGAGAAACAGAGGTTATCAGGGCGGTATTGGCAGCGACAGCCAAGGGCGGTAGCGTGTCTGCGTAACCGCTTCGGTTTGATATTTAATCAGCACATTGCTGATAAAGTCAGAGTAATCTGTTGGTATTGTGCACGGTATTATTGGTTTCATAGTCAATGACAATGGCGTAAATGCCGCAGGAGCTCCCCTCAGAAACGCTCGGGCTTAAGAGACAATGCTGGTCACTTAAGCGTCTGGTGTGGTGGGTTAAGGAAATAAAATAAAGAGTTAAATATGCGCGATAATGAATTTACGTTTAAAAGTCTTATCACCAAATTATTATTGGCTTGTTCTGATTTAATATGTTTCAACGCGGCATTATTTATCGCGATGATGCTAATTAATATGACATCTCCTTCACTGTTATCGGATATGTCTGATCGGGAATTTAATTTAAAAGTTGCTACACACATCTGTCTGTCAGTAATTTGCGTGGGCTGGTTTTGGGTCAGACTGCGCCATTACACCTACCGCAAACCGTTTTGGTTCGAATTAAAAGAAATTTTTCGTACCATTCTCATTTTTTCCGTCATTGAACTGTCGATCACGGCCCTGTCTCAATGGCAGATGTCGCGCTTTGTCTGGCTGTTAACGTGGCTTATCGCCCTGGTGGCAATGCCGGTGTGCCGCGCACTGTCCAAACGCCTGCTGAATAAATACGGCCTGTGGAAGAAGCAGACCATCATTATTGGCAGCAATAAAAATGCCCAGGAAGCGTGGGAGGCTCTGCAAAGCGAAGAGGTTATGGGCTTTGAGGTTATTGCCTTCTATGACGTGGACGGATCCTGCCCACAAGAGCTGATTTCGGGTATTCCGGTGCTGCGCGACGAGCAGGCGCTGTGGAGGCTCACTAACAGTGAAACCCAGTTCATTGTGGCGGTTGAGTTTGAGCAAAGTCAGTATCGTGACATGTGGCTGAAATCGCTGGCGATGCATAACTGCCGCTCTGTTTCAGTGATTCCTACCTTACGTGGGGTGCCGCTGTACGGCACTGACATGGCTTATATCTTCAGCCATGAAGTCATGATCCTGCGTGTTCAGAATAACCTGGCCAAACGTACCTCACGCTTCCTGAAGCGCACG
The DNA here is from genome assembly GCF_059801205.1 of Pantoea sp. Ae19-2. Taxonomy (NCBI): domain Bacteria; kingdom Pseudomonadati; phylum Pseudomonadota; class Gammaproteobacteria; order Enterobacterales; family Erwiniaceae; genus Pantoea; species Pantoea sp. Ae19-2. Next base: position 999,166 of record NZ_JBCHWE010000001.1, read on the forward strand.
TTCGATATCTTCGGGGCACTCTCCATCATTTTGATGCTGTTACCGGCGCTGCTAGTGCTGGGATTCCTGGTGGGACGTGATGGCGGGCCGCCTATTTATGGTCACGAACGCGTCGGCCTGAACGGGCGTAAATTTAAATGCCTTAAGTTCCGTTCAATGGTGATCAACTCGAAAGAAGTGCTTGAGGAAGTCTTGCGAACCGATCCGGTTGCCCGTGCTGAATGGGATAAAGATTTTAAACTCAAAAACGATCCCCGTATTACTAAAGTCGGTCACTTTATTCGTAAAACCAGCCTTGATGAGCTGCCGCAGTTGTGGAACGTCGTACGCGGCGACATGAGCCTGGTCGGGCCGCGCCCGGTTATTGAAGACGAACTGGCGCGTTATGCGGGCGATGTCGATTACTACCTGATGGCAAAACCGGGTATGACCGGATTGTGGCAGGTGAGCGGCCGTAACGATGTGGATTATGAAACGCGCGTCTACTTCGACTCATGGTATGTAAAAAACTGGTCGCTGTGGAACGACATTGCAATTTTGTTCAAAACCGTGGGTGTGGTTTTGAAACGTGATGGTGCTTACTAGCCGCAAAAGAGCCTCTGTCAGCCGCGCGCCGAAGTGCCACTTCAGGTTCCGGCGGGCAGATTTCTCTAAAAAAAAGCGGTACGGCATTGATAAACCGAAATGTTCTGCTTTGCTTTATTCCGTTCCGGGTAAAGCGCGTGATGGGTACAAGACAGGAGCTAAGAATAATGAACGACATGTTCAGGGCCTGAGTCAGGATAGCCTACTTTTTTTTGAGCGCTTACACAGCGGCGTATTCGCCTCTATCAAACATTAACTGATAGCGAAGATCTAAATGATTACAATGAAAATGAAGATGATACCTGTTCTGGTATCTGCAACTTTTATGGCCGGGTGTACTGTCGTGCCGGGGCAAAATTTATCCACTTCGGGAAAAGATGTCATTGAGCAGCAGGACAGCAATTTTGACATCGACAAGTACGTTAACGTTTATCCGTTAACGCCAGGCCTGGTGGAGAAAATGCGTCCTAAGCCACTTGTGGCACAGGCTAATCCGTCGTTACAAACCGAAATTCAGAACTACGAATACCGCATCGGCATTGGTGATGTTCTCACCGTCACCGTGTGGGATCACCCCGAACTCACCACGCCTGCCGGTCAGTACCGTAGCGCCAGTGACACCGGTAACTGGGTCCATTCCGACGGCACGATTTTCTATCCTTACATCGGCCGCGTCCGTGTTGCCGGCCGTACCGTAGGTGACGTGCGTAATGAAGTGGCGCGTCGTCTGGCGCAGTACATCGAAAGCCCCCAGGTTGACGTCAGCATTGCCTCGTTTAAGTCACAGAAGACTTACGTGACCGGTGCCGTGACGACCTCAGGCCAGCAGCCTATCACCAACGTACCGCTGACCATCCTGGATGCGATTAACGCAGCGGGCGGCTTAGCGGCGGACGCAGACTGGCGCAACGTTATCCTGACCCACAACGGCCGTGAGCAGCGCGTGTCACTGCAGGCCCTGATGCAGAACGGCGATCTGAGCCAGAACCACCTGCTTTATCCGGGTGACATCCTGTATGTGCCGCGTAACGACGACCTGAAAGTGTTTGTCATGGGCGAAGTGAAACAGCAGGCCACCCTGAAAATGGACCGCAGCGGTATGACCCTGGCTGAAGCGCTGGGTAATGCGGCAGGCATGGATCAAACCACGTCCGACGCGACCGGGGTCTTTGTTATCCGACCGACGCGCGGCTCCGATCGCAGCAAAATCGCCAATATCTACCAGCTGAATACCAAAGATGCGGCATCCATGGTGATGGGTACCGAATTCCAACTTGAACCTTACGATATCGTCTACGTGACATCGACGCCGCTGACGCGTTGGAACCGCGTGATATCGCAGTTGATACCAACCATAGCCGGTGTTAACGATGCGACGCAGGCTGCACAGCGCATCCGCAACTGGTCGAACTAAGGTTTCGCCATGATTAAGTCCGTGTTAGTCGTCTGCGTAGGCAACATCTGCCGCTCTCCTACGGGAGAGCGCCTGTTCAAACGCGCGCTGCCGCACCTGCCTGTGGCCTCCGCCGGACTCGGCGCCCTGGTTGGGCACGCGGCGGATAAAACGGCGACGGAGGTGGCAGCCGAAAAAGGCTTATCGCTGGAAGGTCATGAGGCTCAGCAGCTAACGGCCAGCCTGTGCCGGGAGTATGACCTGATTCTGGTGATGGAAAAGCGCCACATTGAACAGGTAAACCGCATCGATCCGGCTGCACGTGGCAAAACGATGCTGCTTGGGCACTGGCTCAATCAGAAGGAAATTGCGGATCCGTACAGAAAAAGCCGTGAGGCCTTTGAAGAGGTTTACGGGTTACTGGAACACGCCACTCAGAAATGGGTCAGCGTACTAAGCCGATAGTTGGGATTATCCATGAATATAAAAAACAAAGTCATGACCGCGCCGCGCGAGGAATCGAATGGGTGGGATCTGGCGCATCTTGTGGGACAGCTTATTGATCACCGCTGGGTTATCGTCGCTGTCACCGCTTTTTTCATGCTGGTAGCAACGCTCTACACACTGTTTGCGACGCCTATTTACAGCGCCGATGCCATGGTTCAGGTGGAGCAGAAGAATACCAGCACCGTCCTGAATGAATTACAGACGCTGATGCCCACGACGCCAGCATCGGATACCGAAATCCAGATTCTTGAATCACGCATGGTGCTGGGAAAAACCGTTCAGGATCTTGGCCTGGATGCAGTGGTTTCACAGAACTATTTCCCGGTTATCGGCAAAGGTCTGTCGCGCCTGATGGGCAACAAGCCTGGCAATGTTGCGATCTCCCGTCTGGAGATTCCGCGTACGATCGAGAAGCGCAGTGTTGAGCTCGAGGTTACGGGTAAAGACAGCTATACCGTTTCTGCCGATGGCGATGAGCTGTTCAAAGGCAAAGTGGGGCAGTTCGAAAAACACGGCGATGTGAGCATGCTGGTCAGCGATATCAATGCGGAGCCGGGCACCACGTTTACCGTCACCAAACTCAACGATCTGCAGGCAATTAACAGCATCCTGTCTAACCTGACCGTTGCAGACAAAGGGAAAGACACCGGCGTACTGGGACTGCAGTATGTGGGTGAAGATCAGGAGCAGATCAGCAAAGTTCTGAACCAGATCGTGAATAACTACCTGTTGCAGAACGTGCAGCGTAAATCCGAACAGGCCGAGAAAAGCCTGGAGTTCCTGAAACAGCAACTGCCGGAAGTGCGTGGCAAACTGGATCAGGCGGAAGACAAACTTAACGCCTTCCGCCGTGAGAACGAGTCCGTTGACCTGTCGCTTGAAGCTAAGTCTGCGTTGGATTCATCCGTTAGCGTGCAGAGCCAGCTTAACGAGCTGACGTTCCGCGAAGCCGAAGTTTCGCAGCTGTTCACCAAAGATCACCCTACCTATCGGGCCCTGTTAGAAAAGCGTAAAACGCTGGAAGATGAGCAGGCGCAGCTGAACAAGAAAATTGCGCAGATGCCGAAAACTCAGCAGGAGATTCTGCGTCTGACCCGCGATGTGCAGTCAGGTCAGGAAATCTACATGCAGTTACTGAACCGCCAGCAAGAGCTGAGCATCAGTAAGGCCAGCACCGTGGGTGATGTTCGCATCATCGATCAGGCCGCCACGGCAAACTCGCCGGTTGCGCCGAAAAAGCTGCTGATCATCGCAGCCAGCCTGATTCTGGGGCTGATGGTGTCCGTCGGTGTGGTTCTGCTTAAAGCGCTGTTGCATCACGGAATCGAGAACCCGGAACAGCTGGAAGAGCTGGGCATGAACGTCTATGCCAGCGTACCGCTCTCTGAGTGGCAGCGTAAGAAGGATACCGAAGCACTGGCGCGTCGCGGTCACAAAGGCAAAACCGATCCGCATGAGACGCTGTTGGCACTGGGTAATCCAACCGACCTCTCTATTGAAGCGATTCGTAGCCTGCGTACCAGCCTGCACTTCGCCATGATGGAAGCGAAAAACAACATTCTGATGATCACCGGCGCCAGCCCGGGTATTGGTAAAACCTTTATCTGCGTTAACCTCGCTACCCTGGTGGCCAAGGCCGGTCAGAAGGTGTTGTTTATCGATGGTGACATGCGCCGCGGTTACACCCACGAACTGCTGGGGGCGGACAATAAATCCGGTCTGTCTAACGTCCTGTCTGGCAAAACCGAGTTTACGCCGACCATGATTCAGCAAGGGCCATACGGTTTTGATTTCCTGCCGCGCGGACAGGTTCCACCGAACCCGTCAGAGCTGTTGATGCACCGCCGCATGGGCGAGCTGCTGGAGTGGGCAAGCAAAAACTATGATTTAGTCCTGATTGATACACCACCGATTCTGGCCGTAACGGATGCGTCCATCATCGGTAAGTTGGCCGGTACCTCGCTGATGGTGGCGCGTTTTGAAACCAACACCACAAAAGAAGTGGATGTCAGCTTCAAACGCTTCGCGCAGAACGGTATCGAAATCAAAGGGGTTATCCTGAACGCCGTGGTACGTAAAGCGGCTAACTCGTACGGTTATGGTTATGACTACTACGACTACGAGTACGGTAAACCAACGAAAAGCTAAGAGCTGAAAGAAAAGGGGCGGGTTTGACCGCCCCTTTTGATCCCTGGCTCAAGATAACGACACGTAACGATTTGCACAGGTGATTCTGGATACAACGCACAATAAGCGACGATCTAACGTCAATCATCAGAATTCATCATCAACACGCTTTTGTCTGTCGCGATGTCGGCGCAGACCTGCTGAGAGATCAACCCGGAAGGTAATCAGCACTGGCCACTGTTGGCATGAGAACTTGTGGATTTAAGGAATCACACCATGGCTCCATATTGGTATATATCAGGGTTTTTGCTGCTGATTTCGCTGTTCGAAATCCTGGTGAAAAAAGACGAACGCACAAATTATATTTTGACCTGGCTGCTGTGCTTTGCGGCTATTATTCTGATCGTATTCGGGGGGATTCGTGGCCTCGGCACCGGCATGGATGACTTCCAGTACCGCAGTTTCTTTGAGGACTTTGTACGGCGCATTCAGATCAACGGTTTTTTCAATACCGTCGCGTTTTTCCGCTACGAACCGCTGATTTTTGCGATGGCGTGGATAACGAGTCTGTTTTCGCATAACGCCAGCGTGTTTCTGTTCGTCTTCTGTGCGATTGCGGTATCCATTAACGCCTTCTTTTTCAGAAAGATGTCGCCTTATCCGGTACTGGCGCTGGCGCTGTATTCGGCGCACATCTTTATTAACAAAGACATCAATCAGATACGTTTTGGCTTAAGCTCCGCCCTGTTCCTCGGCGTGCTGTGGACGATCTACCTGAAGCGTTACTGGTGGGCCTTTACCTTTTTTATCCTGTCGTTCATGAGTCACAACACCGCCGTTATGGTGATAACGCTGGTGCCTTTCCTGTTTATTCGTGACTGGCGCTGGTGGCCGGTGGTGATCATCGTTGTCAGCCTGCCGCTCTCGGTCGTCGGGGGTTCAAGCTTCATCGCCCTGATTGCCGGACACCTCGGATCGCTGGGGGAAAGGGCATCGGGCTATAACAACGATCCCTCCTATGCAATGGATGGCAGCATCCTGTCAGTCTCGAACCTGAAGAACATCATGCTGGTGTTTATTTTCTTCTATTTCATGCTGACTGAAGAACTGAAGCGCGAAAACTATGCCCAGTATCGTCTGAACTACTTGCTGATTTTAAGTTTTGCTATCGGCGGGGCGATCCGCATCTTCCTGTATAACTTCCCGTCAGGTTCGCGTCTTTCCAACTATTTGCAACAGGTTGAACCCATCATTCTGACCTCGCTTATCTATCAGGCCAGACGCGTCTGGAAGCCGGCGCTGTTTGGCATGCTGTTTTTCTTCCTGCTCTATTACCTCTACTACAACACCATCTCAACCAAGCAGGCGGTTGTAGGGTACGAAGTGGCCCAGGAGTTCTGGCTGATTCGGTAACGGACCCGGCGGCGCGCCCCCAGTGAACGGCTTCACTTCGCGGGGCGGTCGCCTGTAACAACACAGGTTTTTCTTCGGCGTTTGTCGATTGAATTGTTTATTTTTGAATACTTTAATGAGGTGCTGGCAATGAAGGACATTCGTTTCTCCATCGTAATTCCGGCTTATAACGCGTCAGAATCGATTGTCACGACGCTGGATTGCGTTAAAGCACAAACGTATCGCCATTTCGAAGTCATCATCGTGGATGACAAATCTGCCGATGCCGCCGCGCTGGCGGAAGTGGTGCGCAGTGAGCGCTATCAGGACCTGGACATCAATCTTGTCTTGTCTGAGGTTAAACTCAACGGTGCCGGCGCGCGTAACAAAGGCATTGAGCTGGCAACGGGCGACTATGTCAGTTTTCTGGATGCCGATGACGAGTGGCATGCCGACAAGCTTCTGCAGGTCAGTGAAAAGATTGCGGAGCTAGAGGCGCAGGGTCAGCACAATACCATTATCTTCAGCCAGGTAAATATCTATCAGGACGGTGCGTTCCTGAAGGTTATGCCGATGCAGCCTCCGGCAAAAAACGAAACTGTCGCAGAGTATCTGTTTGGCTGTTATGGCTTTATTCAAACCAGCACCATCGTGCTGAAGCGTGAAGATGCCGCTAAAATTCAGTTCGATGCGCGTTTTATCCGCCATCAGGACTATGACTTCTGCATCCGTGCCGACCGCATGGGTTACCGGTTTGAAATGATCGCCGCCCCGCTGGCCAACTACCACCTGGTGACGAAGTTTGGCTCCAAACACAAAGGTGAATCGGTCAAGTACTCCCTGTTCTGGCTGGATACGATGAAACCGCACCTTACCCCACGAGATATTCACACCTACAAAGCATTCAAGCTGCCCCTGCGCTACAAAATGGACGGTAACTCGCTGATGGCGAGCGTCAGCTTCGCGCGCTACTTCCTGCTCACCAATAAAGATAATCGCACCTACTTCCTGAACCGCGTGAAAGACAAACTGAAAGCGCGGTTGGGTGGCGAAAAGGCACTCTCCTGATTCTATTGAATGTCGTGACGTTTTAACGCTACCGGAAGGTTATCTGGTGGCCCCGTCTATTTTATTTATTCAGGTATGAAAATGAATAATCACTCTGGTACCGTCGGCATTGTCATGCCTATGTATAATGCCCGCGAGACGGTATTGCGCGCTGTACAGTCCGTCATCAATCAAACCTATCAGGACTGGCACCTGTATCTGATCAACGATAAATCCACCGATGATTCACTCGCGTGGGTGCGCGAGCAGTGCCAGGACCCGCGTATTACGATTCTCGACAATGCGGTCAATATGGGCGCGGCCGAAACCCGCAATGTGGGATTACGTGCTTCGCAAGAAGAGGTGATCGCTTTTCTTGACAGCGATGACGAATGGCACAGTGATAAGCTTCGCCAGCAGATGCAGGCTATCGCCGATGGGGACAATCTGGTCATCACGGAATACCATTACAAAACCCGCAAAGCTGACCACGATATTCGCTATACAAAGCCTTACCTTAAGCAGGACAGCTATGTCAAAAAGCAGTATCGGGTGTGCTTCTCATCCGTCTGTTTCCGCCGTCCGCCAGGCGGGATTTTATTTGAGCGAAAAGGTCACGAAGACTTCCTTTTCCTCTACGAACTCTTTAATCGCTACAAACAGGCCCGCGTAATTCAGAGTATTCTGGTGAATTATTACGAGTTAGGAAATTCCCTGTCGCGTAATAAAAACAAAGCCGCCAAATGGCACCTCGAACTATTAAGAATTATCTATAAAAACAATCCGTTAAAAATCTATTACTATTACGCCTGGTATATGGTGAATGGTGTGCTGTTTAGCCTGAAACACCGTTAAGCCGATCGGCAGGATTGTGTATAAATTTGAGGTGGATAACGTTTCATGAAAAAAATCGTCCTGGTGATCAAAGACGCTTACTCGTATGCGGGCACCGAAAATATCTGTAACTTTATGTCGGAATGTCTTGGTGATGCGCATGAGGTCACCATCTACTCACTGGAGGGGCACGGCGAACCCTTTTACCCTTTCGACAAGGTCAAGCAGATCGTCAGCTTCGAAGGTGAAAGTAACCCCATCAAACGTGCCGTGGCGCGTATTCAGCAGGAAGGCTTCGACACCGTGTTTTTAATCAGCATGGGCCGTCTGAGCGTGATGTTTGCTTTCTGGAACCTGATGACGCTGAAAAAGAAGCGCTTCAAGGCCTATGCCTGTGAGCACGTTGCCATCAACTCCTTCAGTAAACCCATTAAGTTTCTCAAGTTCCTGCTACTGCGCTTCTACGACCGCGTCATTGTCCTGACGGATAAAGATCATCAGGTCTTTCAACGCTGGCACATCCCCAGTCAGGCCATTCCTAATCCGGTGGTGTACAAATCCTGGCACCGTACCACGCGCCATCGTCAGGCGCTGGCGGTGGGACGTCTGGACAATCAGAAAGGGTTCGACCTGTTACTGGATATCTGGCGTGACTTTTCCAGAGCACATCCTGACTGGACGCTGGTGATTGCCGGCGACGGTGAACTGCGCCAGCAATTACAGGATCAGGCAGCCGTGCTGGGCATTACCTCCAGCGTGAAGTTCGTCGGTAAGGTCAGCAATATCAACGATTACTACCGCGACAGCGATATGGCGCTGATGACCTCCCGTTACGAAGGTTTGCCGCTGGTGCTGCTGGAAGCCAAATCCTGGTCACTGCCGGTGGTGGCCTATGACTGTCCGACAGGTCCACAGGAGATTATTAATCACGGCGAAGACGGTTTCCTGGTGCCGATGAACAAGAAAAGCGAATTTCTGGCGCGGATGGAACAACTGGCCAGCGACGATGCACTGTTCTATGCCATGAGCGAAAAAACCCAGCAAACCGCGCTGAAGTTTGACGGTAAACAGATTAAACAAAGCTGGCTGGCGTTGGTGTAAGGGCTGAAGACGCTCACTTTTGATGTGCCTCATGGGACACCTTTTATGGCTGAGTTTACGGCCTTCATGACGACGGGATTAATTGCATGAAAAGAAGAGAAGTCTTGCAAACCGCAGCCTCCGCCCTTGTCGGCGCGCTCTCCGTGAGCACCTTTTCCAGCTACGCGGCCAAAAACACTGGCCTGGCGCTCAAGTCGGTTGATGCAAGCGCGGTACCCAAAGGCGATGTTCCGATTCTGACGCCTGAAAATGTCTACGCGATGCCGCCGCAGTTCTGGCAAAACTTCCAGGGAAAACTGTGGATCGGTAAGTCGGGAAGCGATGCCAGCCAGGCGGGTAACCAGATCCCCGTGTTCCTGCGCGATGCCAGCGGCAAGCTGGCACAAATCACCCAGCCGATTACCCTGAATAAGGGAAATTTTGACCAGTTTGTAAAGGATAATGCGGCGCTGATCGCGAATCCGTCTCACTCTATGGCGCTGGAAGACAGCAACGGGCAGATGGTCTTTAACATCCCGGATGTCAGCCAGCCGGGCCAGGCTGCCTTTAGTCAGCGTCTGGCACAGCCTGCGGGTTATCAGCTAATCGGTGAGATCCCCTCGGTGGACGATCTGCGCAAGACGCGCCCGCTGTTTGAAGGCGCGAAGATCAAGCTCAAAAGCTGGCACCCCGGCCTGGAAGTGGGGGGCGGCGAATTCGTCGGCAGTTTCCAGTCGGCGCAGGACGATCAGGGGGTGATTTTCAGCGGCGACGGTTTTCACTGGCGTCGCGTAGTCGATGACTATAACCGACTTTCGCTGTTTGACTTTGGCGCTATCGCCGACGGTAAAACCGACAGTGCGCCCGCGATTAAAGCGATGTACCAGTGGTCGCAGCAGAGCGATCAGCCTATCTGCGTACAGTTCCCTGCGGGCACGTTCTTCGTTTCCGCCTGTAACTTCGGTGAGGAGCAGCGCCGTTTCTTCCGCATCTCCGGTGCGATGGTCAACTTTGGGTATTTCCCGGCGACCAGCATCGTCTCCGACGGCAAATCGCCGTTTGTTTTCGAGGTCAGCGCCCGCTGGGTGGAAATCTCTAACCTGATTTTTAATGGCAATACGGATACGCATCCCAATAAGCAGGGATTGTTCCGTAATACCTGCCCGGGCGGACAGTTTTTCCGTGGGGCCTGCCTGCGCTTCAACCAGGTTGGCGGCACCGCGCTCAGCCTGCTGGATACGCTGGATTGTAAGATTGATCAGTGGTACGCCTCAGCCTGTACGGGCGACGTGATTCAGGCCGGCTGGTCTGGTCAGAAAAAGGGGAACTGGGACCACAGTACCGCGATTGAGCTGTCAAACTTTAACGCCCAGCACTGTAAAGGCGGCAAAGTTCTCAACCTGCCGCGCTGCAGCCAGTCGCTGATTCACAACGGCTGGATTGAGCACTGTGATAATCCCGGCGATATCTCAAACGGTCAATGGATTATCGATGCCTTAAGCCTTGAGGACTGCAAGAACCCGCTGATTGCCTGGCACTCTCGCCTGAATACGCGTCAGACCAACCTGCAATCCGGCAGCTGGATTGACAACTCAGAGCAGGGCGATCGTTGGCTAAGCGCCTGGGAAATGGGATCGACCCGCGTTGAGTCCTACGGCGTCGCGATCGATGGCAGCCTGAAATACAACTATCTGACCTCACGCTGGCTGTTGGAAAACAACACCAATCAGGCCGTGTGGTTTGAACTGGGCAATCTTTATTCCCCCACCGTTGGCGACTCGTGGGAAATCGAAATTTTTGGACAGTCGCAGTTCAATAACGGCACGGACGGTGAGCCGCTGATGAACCTCATCAGTGGGAAAAACACCGGTGGCCGGGCGGTTATTCACGTTCAACGCAAGAAAGACCATGCTGAAGCCAGTTGGTCGGCGGAAGGCAGCAGCCCGGTAGTGGATGTGCGCTACGTCGCTAAAACCGATACCGACACGCAGGTTTTCATCAGGCTGGCAGGCTGGACGCCTTCGGCAGCGGTGATGATCAAGAGCACGGCTAAAGATCGCTTTGTCACCGGCCGCTGTGCGCGGGTCGATGCCAAAATGGCGAAGGCTGCGCCGGACAGCGGCAGCCATGCCGCGCCGCAGCGCTTTAGCCTGCATAACGGTAAAGCGGGCGTGGGCGCGAATGAGCAGGGGGATTTATTGCTGGCCTCCCGCGCGTTGTCTGATGACAAGGTGGATACCAGCAAACCTGAAGGATTCGTGTCTGTCGTTATTAACGGTAAGCAGGTCGCCTTACCGTATTTTGCGATTAAATCGTAGTCAGAGAGGGCTGCCCTGATACGGCAGCCAACACCAACAGCATCTGGGATGTTGGTGCAGGATTTTTATTTGCTGTTTTTCTCCCTATTCATTTTGCCCGTTTCGGAACTGGGCGGTTGGTAGAATTAGAAAAAATTATTCGGAGTTTTTATGAAGATTTTATTGGTGGGTAACCATACCTGTGGGAATCGTGGGGATGGCGCGATTCTGCGTGGACTGATTGATTCAATTCAGGCCGCGCGCAACGATGTGGATATTGATGTGATAAGCCGTTATCCAACCAGCTCCGGTTATCTGCTTCAGCAACATATTCAGCAGGATAAGCTATTCCTGCACAATAACTCCTCGGGTAAGGGCCTGATTGGCTCTGTTAAACGCAAAGTCGCTAACCGACTGATGCCGAATATCATGATGGCGCATCTGGGCAAGGGTGGACCCTACAAATCCTTCTCCGTGCCGCCACACCTCAAAGCCTTCACGGAAAGTCTGGCGCAGTACGATGCGGTCATTCAGGTGGGCGGTTCATTCTTTGTCGATCTGTATGGCGTGACCCAGTTTGACCATGCGCTCTGCGCGCTACTGGCTAAGAAGCCGCTTTACCTGATTGGCCACTCCGTTGGACCTTTCCAGAACGCCCGCACTAATCAACTGGCCAACTTCGTGTTTGACCGGGTTGACCGCCTTATCTTGCGTGAGTCCGTTAGCCTTGACCTGATGAAGCGCGATGGCGTGACCAGCTCAAAGGTGATGCCCGGTGTGGATACGGCCTTCCTGGTACGTGCCCGTCACGTTGAAAACCCCAGCCACAGTCTGCAGCACTGGCAGAGCGTGATTCGCATCCGCAAAACCATCGCGATTACGGTCCGTGAACTGGCGCCGTTTGATAAGCGTCTGGGCGTCACGCAGCAGGAATACGAAGCCGCCTTTGGTCGCGTGATCAACGCCATGATCGCCAGCGGTTATCAGGTCGTCGCCTTATCTACCTGTACGGGCATCGACAGCTACGCCAAAGATGACCGTATGGTGGCGCTCACTTTGCGCGATCGCGTTGAGCAGCCAGAGCACTACCACGTTGTAATGGATGAATTTAATGACCTCGAATTAGGTGTCCTCCTCAGCGAGTGTCACCTGACCATCGGAACCCGTCTGCACTCTGCCATCATCTCAATGAACTTTGGTACGCCAGCGGTCGCCATCAACTATGAACACAAATCCATGGGCGTCATGAATCAGCTAGGTCTGCCGCAAATGGCTACCGATGTTCAGAGCCTGATGGACGGTTCGCTGATTGATAAAGTTCAGGCTATCCTGGCCGACTACGACACGATCAAGCAAAACGTCGAAACCGCCGTGGCGCATGAAAGGGAAGTAGGTAACAGAATCACTGAAGAGATTCTAAACGTAATAGGATGATGTGATGAAACTGACTTTTTTCACGATGCGTTTCCCGGTTGCCTCTGAAACTTTTGTTCTCAACCAGGTCACTCATTTTATTGATGCCGGTTACGACGTTGAGATTATCTCGGTATTTCCGGGAGACCTGGTCAACCGCCACGGCGCATTTGACGAATATGGTCTGGCGGCAAAGACGCATTACCTGTTACCCGAAGAAAAAATTTCCCTGACGGACAAGCTGGGACAGCGGCTGAAACTGGTTCTGCCCAAAATCACCAAAGTGTCGTTACTCCGTTCCCTTAACGTGCGCCGCTATGGCGCACAGTCCAGTAAGCTGCTGCTGCCGGCGATCGTTGCCAATGCGCGTCAGACCTATGTCGCGGATGTTTTCCTGGTGCATTTCGGCTATGCCGGGGCGCTGGCGAATAAACTGCGTGAACTGGGTATCCTGAAGGGCAAACAGGCAACGGTGTTTCACGGGGCGGATATCTCTCGTCGTCACATCCTCGACGAGCATAAGCAGGATTACCGTAATCTGTTTCAGCAGAGTGAGCTGATGTTGCCCATCAGCCATCTTTGGCAGAACAAGCTGATTGAAATGGGCTGCCCGCCTGAAAAAATTCACGTTACCCGCATGGGAATTGAACCTGAAAAATTCAATTTCCAGCCGCGTGATGCCTTCCATACACCGTTGCGCATTGTTTCCGTTGCCCGTTTGACCGAAAAGAAAGGACTGGATGTGGCGGTGAAAGCCAGCGCCATTCTGAAACAGCGCGGTGGCCAGTTCCAGTACACCATCATCGGCAATGGCGATCAGGATCAGATGATGCGTGACTTTATTGCGCGCGAAGAGATGGACGACTGCGTGACGATGCCGGGTTTCAAACCTCAGGAAGAGATCCGTCAGGCCCTCAACGAAGCCGATATCTTTCTGCTGCCCTCTAAAACGGCCGCAGATGGCGATATGGAAGGCATTCCGGTTGCGCTGATGGAGGCGATGGCGGTAGGGCTGCCAGTGGTATCCACCTTCCACAGCGGCATTCCGGAACTGATCGAAAATAACGTTTCTGGCTGGTTAGTGAAGGAAGATGACGCCGAGGCGCTGGCCGAGACGCTGCTGAAATTGTCAGAAGGCGCGGTGGACGTGGCACCGGTTGTTGCCGCAGCCAGACATAAAGTTGAAACCGAGTTTAATCAGCACATCGCGTATCGCGAGCTGGCACAGATTCTGGAGCAAATGGTTTGAGTGGAATAAAGTCACAGGCGATTTGGTTGTTTGGCAGTACCTGTTTCTCTGCGGTATTACAGGTTGCTCAACTGAGTATTCTCGCCCGTAAACTCGAAACCCATGAGCTGGGGCTGTTGGCGATCATCAACGCTATTTTAGCGGTGGCGGGCGTGCTGCAGGACATGGGCATGAGCAGTTATCTGGTCCATCGCCAGAATATTACCCGACGCGAACAGAGCACCATCTATTGGGTCAACGTCTCGCTCAGCTTATGTACCGGCGTTGTCATGCTGCTGATTGCCTGGCCTGTTGCCTGGTTCTATCATCTGCCGGAACTGGTAGGGTTGATTATGCTGACCAGCCTGAACTTTCTGGTGCTGGGGCATCTTTCGCAATATCAGGCCCACTACATTAAAACCAAACGCATGGTGTCGCTGGCGAAGATCGAAATGGGCACCAAACTGTTTGCCTTCCTGTGCGTAGTGGCGATGCTGGAGTTTACCTCGCTGACGGTGGCCGCCGCGATTCTGGGGCTGTTTATTAACGCCTTTACCCGCATCCTGTGCATGATCGCGCTGGGTGAGAAGTCATGGCGTCCCACATGGGAGTTCGATAAACAGACTTTCTTTAGTGCGATTCGTTACGGTATCTATCAACTGGGTTCGCAGACCATTAACCAGCTTCGTACTCAGGCCGATGCGCTGGTGGTAGGTAAAGTGATGGGGGCAGAAATGCTCGGCGTCTATTCTCTGGCGAAAGAGCTGGTACTGCAGCCCCTGAAGTTGGTTTCGCCGGTGATTAACCGTCTGGCGCTACCGCGCTTCGCGGAAAAACAGCAGGATCCCGAGCAGTTGAAGAAGCTGTTCCTGAAAGGCACGCTGGTGATTATGCTCTTCAGCAGTGCCATGTACCTTGCTATCGGTATCTTGTCTCCTGTCATCGTACGCATTCTGTATGGTGCGTCTCACGAGCAGGTTTATCATCTTATCCCGCTGATGCTGCTGTTTGGCATGCTGCGTCCGATGGGTGGACTAACTGGCGCCATTTCACAGGCAAATGGCCGAACCAACGTGGAGTTCTACTGGAACATCGTGGCCAGCCTGGTCGTCATGGCTGTGCTTGCGACCACCTTTATCTGGCCAAACGTGCTTTACGTCGCGCTGACGTTGTCGATCTCACAGGTGCTGATTTCAGCGCTGGCGCATCCGTTCTTTATCAAGCCGGTTATTGGTATTCGCTTCATCCCTTATGCCCGACAGTGGGTATCTGTATCGGTCCTGTTTGTGGGGCTGATGCTGCTGGTAAATCACTTTGACCTTTTCGTGATGCCAGAATGGTTTGAACAGTGGCTGTGATGCCAATAACAACGGGCGACTTAGGTCGCCCGTTTCTTTTTATGGCTGGCACCAAAAACGGCGACGTCAATTTCTCTGCCGCTCATGTGGCCGGTCTTTACTGTTTGTGTTAACTCAGTTTATGGGGATGTTTACTCTAGGTAAAATCCCGAATTTGTAAGATTTCACAGCGAGTTAGTGTCGGCTTTTCAGATAAAGATTATACTTCCTTTTCCGGTCCATCCGGCATAATTGACGCATGTCTTCACTTCATTAGATGGAATAACTATGACCAAGCTTAAAGCAGTAATCCCGGTTGCGGGTCTCGGTATGCATATGCTTCCGGCGACTAAAGCCATTCCGAAAGAGATGCTGCCTGTCGTGGACAAGCCAATGATTCAATACATCATTGATGAGTGTGTTGCAGCAGGGATCAAAGAGATTGTGCTGGTCACCCATGCGTCCAAGAATGCGGTAGAAAACCACTTCGATACCACCTATGAACTCGAAGCCCTGCTGGAAGCACGCGTTAAACGCCAGCTGCTGAGTGAAGTCCAGTCAATCTGCCCGCCGGGCGTGACCATCATGAACGTGCGTCAGGCGCAGCCACTGGGCCTGGGGCATTCTATTCTCTGCGCGCGTCCAATGATCGGCGACAATCCTTTTGTGGTTGTCCTGCCTGACGTGCTGTTGGACGATTCCACCGCTGACCATTTACGATATAATCTGGCGGCGATGGTTGCGCGTTTTGAAGAGACTGGTCACAGCCAGGTGCTGGCAAAACACCTCACCGACTACGATCTGTCTGAATACTCAGTGATCACGACTGAGCAGCCGCTGGAAAACCCAGGTGATGTCAGCACGATTACTGACTTCGTTGAGAAACCTGAGCATCCGGCCGAGTTAAACTCAGACCTGGCAGCGGTGGGACGCTACGTGCTTTCAGCCGATATCTGGGCTGAGCTGGAGCGTACCGAACCGGGCGCATGGGGCCGTATTCAGTTAACGGATGCTATCGCCAGCCTGAGTAAGAAGAAAACGGTCGATGTCTCACTCATGACGGGTCACAGTTTCGACTGCGGACGTAAAATGGGTTACATGCAGGCATTTGTCTCCTACGGTCTGCGCAATAACGCTCAGGGCCGCGACTTCCGCGAAGCGATCGAGAAAATTCTGGCGAAGTAATCAACTATCATTCGCCGCGGCTAACGCGGCAGAAAGGGAGAAGAGATGGCTATTTTGGTAACGGGCGGGGCAGGTTATATCGGCTCCCACACAGTGCTGGCACTGCTTGAGCGCGGTGATGATGTGGTGGTACTGGATAATCTGTGCAATGCCTCGCGTGAGGCCATCAATCGGGTTGAGAAACTCGCCGGCAAGAAAGCAACGTTTATCGAAGGCGACGTTCTTGACCGCGCCTGCCTGCGTGACCTGTTTGCCTCCCACAGCATTTCTGCCGTGATTCACTTCGCCGCACTTAAAGCGGTGGGTGAATCCACGCGTATGCCTCTGGAATACTACGAAAATAACGTATCCGGTACGGTCGTACTGCTTGAAGAGATGCGCAACGCGGGCGTATGGAACTTCATTTTTAGTTCTTCCGCTACTGTTTATGGTGCCAATGCCCCGGTGCCTTACGTGGAAACCACACCGATTGGCGGCACAACCAGCCCATATGGCACCTCTAAGCTCATGGTCGAATTTATCATTCGGGATTTCGCCAAAGCTGAGCCGAAGTTCAAAACCATTGCACTGCGTTACTTTAACCCGGTCGGTGCGCATGAGTCGGGCGAGATTGGCGAAGACCCAACCGGTATCCCTAACAACCTGCTGCCTTACATTGCACAGGTTGCCATCGGTCGTCTGGATAAACTCGGCGTGTTTGGTGGTGACTACGATACGCCAGACGGCACCTGTCTGCGTGACTACATCCATGTCGTTGACCTTGCTGAAGGCCACCTGAAAGCGCTGGACCACCTCGATAAAATTGAAGGCTATAAAGCCTATAATCTGGGTGGTGGGAAAGGCTTCTCGGTGCTGGAAATGATCAAGGCGTTTGAGCAAGCCTCAGGCAAGCCCATTCCGTTTGAAATCAAGCCGCGTCGTGACGGTGATCTTCCGGCATTCTGGGCCGATGCGTCACTGGCCAACCAGGAACTGGACTGGCGGGTTTCGCGTGGTATCGATGCGATGATGCGTGATACGTGGAACTGGCAGTCGAAGAATCCGGAAGGGTTTAATTAAATACCCAAAAAACCCGCATACTTGCGGGTTTTTTTTAGGTTTTAAATTTGAATTTTTGATTTTTCGGGAAATTTAGATTAGATTTAAATGCTTATATTATTTATTTTATTTAAAATATTATATTTAATAAATCCTTTTTACTTTTTATTTATAAACTTACATTACAAATTATTAAGAGTAAATAAAGTTGGTTAAAATAAATAAGTAAAAGAGGGTTTTTACATTGCTGATAACATATGTGTAATTTAGTTAAAGTATTTGTTTTTTAAGGCTCTCATCCTCATACGTCCGAACTTTAAAAGATACTTTATTGGTCTTTTCTTGATACGAGCCTGAACTATAGGATGATAACGATCTATAATATCGAGAATCATTAGGTCAGTTACTGTAGTAATAGTTCCTGCATCAGATCTTACAATTTCGTAAGGCCAGTCATCAGTGTATTTAACCTTAAGCCCTCCACATGCAACTAAATGAAAATATAGAAGTGTTTCTGGTGTCAACGGAACTTTCTGAGTTATATAATCTTTTAAGTTCGGCAAAAAAGATTCAATAAGTTCTGATGAGTTTCTGGAAAATACTAGTAACTGATCATTGAAACCTACGTTTGTAGGAATCATTTTTCCAGTAGAGCGATTTCTGTATGCAAGAACTTTCGCCAATCCATGATTTCTGTTCCCAGTATGCTGGCAAAAGTCTACTCCTGAAGGGATATATACAAAACCTTCTCGAATATTTTTAAGATTAAATTTAGAGTAAAATGATAGATCAGGGCGAGTAATTATGACTTTATCATATTTAAAATCGTTCTGAGATTCAAACTCTTTCATGAGCTTGAAGACTCCGTGAATATTGTAGAACATACTAAAAAATCTTGCAGGATTTAAACTAAAAAGCCATTGGTTTTTATCAATGAATGATGCCTCATTATTGAAATGATCAAAATTCCTGTCGTGAAGTTTATAAGAAGTTAAGTGACGACCGTAATTTTTTTCTAATCTTGTTGCAACTCCTCCAGCAACCTCATGAGCATCATTTTTAGGATTAATTTTAAGGAAACCAGATTTATCCAAGATACCTTGATGTATTTTTAAGGGGCTGTCAGATGAGTCAGGACCGAAATAGAAAATGTCAGCATTATTAGGGATTACTATATTGTTTAGTAATGATCCTGCAGTTATTTCAGCAGTCCGTAAGAAGCCATATAATAATACTGCAACCTTTTGCTCTTTATCCATTTTATTTCCTGTCTATAAAGTTATATATAATCTTTTCTCGGGGCTTAAGTTTTTAAGTACCTTGTCTAATACGGTTCTGTAACTTAATAATAGGGTGTTTAAATTCTTCCATCATAAAAATTTTCTTTAAACTTATTTATTTTATATCTAACTTTCAAAAGACGTGTGAAATAGCTAGATGCAGTGCCTTTTCAATTATCTCCTGTGCAAGCGTGATAGTATTTATATGACAACTAAATTCAATAAGTGTAAGATAAGCGAATTATATACGTGGTTATGCATGTTAATAGGGCGTTTCAAAACTAAAGTTTATAGGCAAAACGTATGAATGAAACATCAAAAATAAGTGTAGTGATTGCTGGTACGCAATATAGCGAGTTTGATATTAAATATACAGTCAGCATGCTGAGAGATTGTTTTGACAATCCAGAAATCATTTTATCCACAAACGATACCTCATTTGCAGAATCTTGCAATAAAACTAACTACTTTAACAAGGTTATTTTATGCAAAAATGAGGGTGAGTTACCATCATTAAAATTTCCTCAAACATTAATTTCACCTATTGTTAATAATAATATTAATAAGCAAATTGCTTGCTCTTATTCTGGAGTCAAAGCTGCATCCAACTCATTAGTAATGAAATTACGCACTGATCAAATTATTGTCAATAACAACGTACTAACACTTTGGTCTTTAATAAATGAAATCCCTCAACTCTCTGGAGTTGAGAATAAAAGAATTATAACTTCGAGTGTGTTTTCAATAAACCCAAGGTTTAGCGAAAGGATGCCTTTTCATATTGGTGATATGTTTCAGTTCGGATATAAACAAGATATTTTAGATTACTATTCCGCTCCAGAATATCCATTCTCGTACTCCATTTGGTATGAAAATCATTTTCATAGTGTAGGAAGTAATAAAAATGAAAAGGCTTTTAGGTCAAAATATGCTGTTGAGCAATGGTTAGCCTTGCACTATATCTATAAGAAAGAAAAAAAATTCCCCATAAAATATCATAATGACTGTTCTGAAAAAATTATTGCAGAATTCGAGAGTGTTTTTCCAGAGCATTTTATTATTGCACACCCGGATGATATCGGTCTTCGTGTATCTAAATTTGAGAGCGCAAGAAGTTACTTTAACACGCAATGCTACTCAACATATGAGTCGATAGAGTTACTAAAGAAAATGCATTCTAACATTACAATACACAATTTTTACAAACCTAAAGGGATAAGTAAAAATAAATTTATTTACCTCATGGCTTTATTAAATAATAATATTGTACAAGTTTTAATTAAAAAAATGCCATTGGAGCTTAAAGAATGGTTAAAAAAAATGATTTCCTAGCGTAGTATTTTGTAAATAATTTTAGATAAAGCGATTGGCATTATCCTGATTGCGAAATGCGCAAAACTATATGTGACATTTCGCAATAAGTTATTTTGGCTGTGCCTTATATAATTAATCCGGCACAGCATTTCCGAATATGCCTTCTTTATCCCCGTTCTGCGGTGCAGTGTAGCGTTGTTGAGTCTGTAGAATAAGACAATGTCAGGTATATTGTGAAATATGTAACCTGAAAGAGCAAGGTCAAGCCAAAATGCTAAATCTTCCGAAAGATGTGTCTTAACCGGATAGCGTTTACCTTTAACAAAAACTCTTTTTCTAAAAACAACTGTAGGGTGAATAAAGGGAGTAAGCTTTATAATATTATGCTTTATTTTAAAATCGGAACCAGATTTTATTATGGTTTTATAAAAAATACCGAATTCTTTGCAACTCCCACCTAAAACATCAATATTCTCATTCTTAATAAGAAAAGATCTTTGTAAGTCAATTCTTTTTAATGCGCTAATGTCATCAGCGTCCATCCTAAAGAAAAATTCTATATTAGGATGGTTGTATAGTAAGTGATCAATTGATTCATTGAGAGAAGTTGCCAGCCCTCTGTTAATATCAGAATTAATAACTCTGATGAAACTAAAATTTTCTAAAAAGAAATTTACAACTACTTTCAATGCATTTGAAATGTTACCGTCTATAAAAATCAGAACAACAAATCCGTCAGCGGTTTGATTTACTAAGCTCCAGAGGCTGCAATAAAGCTGAAAAGGTTTATCTTTATAATATACTGACATTATTACAGCAGCATCTGCTTCATCAAAATTGCGATGTATCATCAGGTTTTGTTTATCTTAGTTAACTTGTTACGCGTGAGTGTGCATAAAAATCGTAAGCATCATCAACTGAACCGTTAAAAACAATTTTTCCAGCATCTAAGACAACCCCTTTTGTACAGAATGATTTAACATCAGCTTCAGAGTGCGAAGAGAACACTAAAATACCGACGGATTCAATCAAATTCAAGATGCGTTTACGTGCTTTATCCATGAAATTAGCATCACCCGCTCCGATGACTTCGTCTAATAATAAGATATCAGGTTTCACAGCAGTCGATATAGCAAATGCAAGACGTACTGACATACCCGATGAATAAGTTCTTACTGGGAGATCAATAAAATCTGCCAAATCTGTGAAATCAATAATCTCATCTATTGTTTCATTTATTTGGCGTTTGGACATACCTAAAAGCATACCACGAGAATAAATATTTTCACGGCCGGACGATTCGGGATTAACCCCCAAATTAATATCGAGTAAGCTTGCAATGCTCCCTTTGCTTTCTATTTCACCCTGTGTAGGCTCGTAAATTCCTGCCATTGTTTTAAGTAGAGTCGATTTTCCTGCACCATTATGGCCGATCAAGGCTAATCTATCACCATGTTCTAATTTCAAATTGATGTTTTTTAATGCATCAACCGTGACTTGTCTGGAGTTTGATGATATGACGCCTCCAGTAGTTAATCTCACAAAGTTTGCTTTAAGAGAACGTGATTTAACGTCAAAGATTGGATAGCTGACGGCAACATTGTCAAGTTTCAAATAAGAGGACATGATTAAACCCAATAAGATATTTTCTTGCGAGAACAGCTGAAAGTGTAAAAGCTGACAATCACATTAATAATTGTAAAAACCAATATATATTTAATGCTAGGATGCATAACTGCCGGAGGGAAGTCTGCGGGTAGCAACGAGTACCTTATAAAATCAATAAAATGATAAATAGGGTTCCATTCTAAAAGATATGCTTTGGTTCGCATTGACTCAGTCGGTATCCACATAACAGGAGTAACTAAAAAACCTATTTGCAGAATAGATGCAACTATCTGGCGCAGGTCCATGAATCGTGTACATACGCATGCGAGTGTTAGAGACATAAAGAAAATATTAAACGTTAGAATACATAATCCAAACAACGCCTTACCAATGGTGTAGAAAGTCAATGTACTGTCGAAAAAAATTAAACATATGACCAATATAATGGCATTATGCAAGAAAAAGTAAAAGTTCCTTGCAACAGATTGGTAAATAAAAACGCTTCTTTCAATTTTTATTTGTTTTATAAATCCTGCGCAGGCAATGAAAGAATCGGCGGATTCAATAATGGTTTGGTTGATGTAATTCCAAACGAGGATACCAAGTGACATATATAGCAAATAATGCTTTATATCTTGATTGAATAGTGTTGAAAATACTGTTGATATTGAAATAACATATATAGCTGTGCTTGCAGTGATCCAAAATGGTCCCAAAATACTTCTGCGATAGCGAATGACAATCTCCTGCCATGCCATATAGCTCCAAAACTGATACTTCTTGAATCCATCAAATATATCTTTCAACGCCAGTTTAAACATTATCAGTGCCCAAAAAATCAGTATATTCCGTAGGTGTGCCCATAAAGATATGTTTCTCAATAGACGTCAATTTATAGTGAACGCTCATTTTCTTATCAATGATAAAGTTAAACATTGGAGCTATATAGAGTTCACCCATACTTTCACGTTGCATTTCGATATACGCATTAATATAAATCTCTTTACTTTTAAAACCGTATACTCCGTTTGAGCACAGATCTGAAATGCGTACTTTTTCCGTCGTTTTCAGTACTTTTGATGTGTTGCCGTCGGGGAGGGCAAAAGACCAGTGTTCACCTTCACCTTTAAAGACTTCCAAATAAGCATCATTTTGAGTCTCAAAAAATTTAAATTCTTTTTCGTAGGTATCGATGTTAAAAACTACAAAAGGTAGATCATTCGGCACTTTGTCTAAACTTAAAAAAACCGTTTCAGCCTGGCCGCGAGTTTCAGAGCTCAAAACTACGATTTCAAAATCTTTGATACCAATTTTATTTATTTCAGAAGCCACGAAGGAGGGCGTGTCGTAGACATCGCGACAAATAAATATAAATTTTTCGGAGTCATAGTAATCTTCAAATGTTTTGACTGACCATTCAAATAGAGTTTTTCCATGAGCTTCAAGTTTGTACTTAGGTTGAGTATAGCCTGCTTTGAAGAAACGGCTGCTGAGGCCAGCCATAGGAATAATGATCATTGTTTTACTTCCTTATAAAGATTTATAGCTGTTGCTACAAATGCTGCCTGCCGATCCGGCCTGTCATAATGTAAAGGTAACATTGATAAGAACAATGTTGTCGTAATCGCGAGAATTTCTTTATAAGAAAAAGCTGATTTTTCGAATTGTTTTTTTACTAAATCGCTAAGATCAGCGCTGCTATCAGGGATAGTTAATTCAAGTGTTACACCATCATCATTAACAATAAACCTGTCAGAAATTATGTAATCGTATTTACCAATTGCTGAGTGTAATATTTTAGCAAGATCATAACGAATGTCACCATAGATACTTATTATCCCATTAAAGTCGATTCCTCTGGGATCAATAACTTTAATGTCGTTTTTCTTGAAATCGTACAAAATATTACTGAAACAAAAATCACCATGGATGAAAGTACTTTTTGATTCTTTACTAATTAGATCATGCATCTCATAAAGCATTTTTTTAAGCTCAAACTTATTTCCTTCAGAGTCTTGAATGATCTTTTTGTAGCGAGGATTGTCTTTAGTAAATTCGTCAAGGCGGTCTTCATTCTTAGATACTAATGATGTGTAGAAATCTTCATTAACAGAACTCGCAGGAATTTCATAACATTTTTCTATAAAGTTAAAGCAAGACGTTATGATGTGAGCCCAGATAGCCTTGGGATGGTTACCATAAACAAATAATTCGGTGAGAGTAGGAGAATAAAGGTATTCAAGCTTATATTTATAAACTTCGTTTTCATCACCATGACTTATCAGCATCGGAGCGTAATAAGCCATTTCTTCTGGGATTTTACTAAACCAATTAGCTTCCGCCTGAAGCTTTCCTTTCTTAGCCGAGCGTTTTTCTACGTAATACTTGTTTATAGTCAGTTCATTGAACGCTCTTGCTGTAGAAACAATTGTCTTGGAGTCATAAAAAGTATTTAGATGACCGAAATCGAGCCAGTCTTCGCGATATTGTTGGCTAAAAGGTGTTGTTTCGTGATATTTTACCAAACTTTCTGCGAGTTCAAATTTAGAGCTTATTAAGTTGCGGATTAACAGTTGTGGTTTAGATATAGCCAAAATGCCGCAAAATACGGATTCATTACTTTCAAACGCATTATTCATGACCATCCATGAATAATTGAAGTCTGAGTGTGCAGTAAATATAACATCTTTATTTTTTTCATCAATATTTAAAGGTGAACGTAATAAGGTATCACCGTAATAAATAACAACGTGCTCATCTTCGGCACTACAACTCGAAGCCAAGCTAAAAGCAATGCTTTGACCAAGAGAAAAATTTTCATCAATACGAATTATTTCCACAGATAATTCGGATAAAACCTTTTCATCCCATGAAGACATATTATAACTCTTGGGTAGCGTTAAAAATATCTTCTCATCTTTACTTTCTTCACGGATGTGTTTTATTTGATAAGTGTATAGTCTTTTATTTCCTACGGGAAGAAAAGCTGGGGGGAGTTGTCCAAACTCGGCACGTAGATCCTGATCAACATACTGAGCTGATAATATGATAATCATTTTTCTTTCCTTAGCAGCTCAATTATCTCATCATAAGACATATTAATAAATTCACTCGGGCGAACAGCCTTATCATCTATATAGAATCCTTCATGACCGCACCATGGTTTTCCGACATAGATTTCGTCGTAAGGTATCTCATTTTCTTCTAACCACTTAATGATAACCGGTAATGTATTCTTGTTAATAAGCCCTACATTGTTATTAAACGAATTCATATTTCTACTTGTGTTTAAGACTATAGTAAAACCCAGGGCCTTGTATTCTCTGATTTTTTCTAGCAAGTCCCTGTTGACAATGGCATCTTCATATCCATTTTCACCTTTACCTTTTGTCAGGGTCATATCAATGTCAACAATCAGTTTTTTCATGGTATATGTTTCTTTAAGTTGTCGATTATGCAGAATTTAACGATAGTCCTGAGTACAATCATTGGAATACCGACATAGCATTTTATTTTTCTATATAAGTATACTTGTTGCTTGATTATTTCAAAGATGCTGAGCGTATTTAAATAGGCTCTTTTTTTCTCGTTTAATTTGTAAAAAGGTGATTTTATAAATTTAATTTTAAAACCTGATTCCATTAAGTTATATATCATTAATTGGTCGCTAACATAACCATACTTTTCTTTGAAATATATCTTATGGATAGTCTTTTTAGAGAATATTATTTTTTGTAAGGGCGCAAGGAGCGGTCTGCCTTTAATAAAGTTTGTTTTTATAATCTGCTCTGCGGATTTAATATTTAATTCTTTTTCAGAAGTATTTTCTTTTAATTTCATCCAACTATTTATGAAATAGTCATTTATATATAAATCACTGTCCATTTCTAGAGAAGGAAAGTTCTCAAGTAATAAATCATCTCCACAAAAGTAGAACGAAAATGTCTTAAAGTTAAAGTTTCTTGTTGCGTTATCGACTAAAAACTTCCAGTGAGCGGTTCTGTCAAGTTGAGAATCTGGATGAATAATGAGCACGTTTTCATTTTTGTCGAAAAACGATCTACAAAAATCAGCACTTTTTTTGTTAGGTAGGCTGATAAGAAAGCTCAATCTTCTTGACTTTTCGCAATATAGATCACTCACTTTATTTATCAATTCAATATCTACGTCTTTCATTGGAATAAGAAAGAGATGATCATACGTATCAAGCATTAGGGTGACCGTTTGATTTGGTATCGTTGTAGCCTACTGATTTTATTGGTTTCTTGAAGGCACGCTACCGCCCCAGGCTTTACAGCTACCAGTGCACTAGGTTGAAGTCTTCAAATTTTTTTTTCAAAAGCTTTGCTACAACAAAAGCTTATGCTGCAGTTTTTGGGCTATTTTTAAAAGTTGGCGCATGCCATTCGCATTTTAATTCCCTTAAAAAACAGCAAGTTGAGGTGATTGTCAAGCAATCATAAAATAATTTATACGCATAAATTTAAATGAAAACTAGTAAGAACTTTCTGTAATGCAGTTGGCATTCTCATGTTTGTCTAGGTTTCACCTTTTATGCTAAATCTCCATAACTATACGCTTTTCCGCATAAATTCACCAACTCCACCAATACTGTTTGGTTTTTTTATATACTATTTATATGGTTATTTTTACATACTCTTACGCTTGTGCAACTCTCACTGCCTAAGTGATAGCTAATCTTACCTTTGATCGAACTTACAAGGGCTTAACTAACTCTTAAGTCTATAAATCTATGGGGTTTTAATAACCTTTTGTGTTTTCTAAATCGCATCAATCACTACCTCTTTTGAACCAGAGTGAGTTAACATGTCCCTCACTTTTGTTCATACACAGTTGTGTGTGATGTGACCCTTCAGACAGGAGTAAAAAATGTCCAAGCAACAAATCGGTGTTGTCGGTATGGCAGTCATGGGCCGCAACCTGGCTCTTAACATTGAGAGCCGCGGTTACACCGTTTCTGTCTTCAACCGCTCGCGGGAGAAGACCGATGAAGTGATTGCTGAGAATCCAGGTAAGAAGCTTGCGCCGTTCTACACCGTTGAAGAGTTTGTTGATTCACTGGAAAAACCACGCCGCATTCTGCTTATGGTGCAAGCAGGTGAAGCGACTGACAAGACTATCGCCTCACTCACCCCGCATCTTGATAAAGGCGATATCCTGATTGATGGTGGTAATACCTTCTACAAAGATACCATTCGTCGCAATAAAGAGCTTTCTGATCAGGGTTTCAACTTCATCGGCACTGGTGTTTCCGGTGGTGAGGAGGGTGCCTTGAAAGGCCCATCTATCATGCCTGGTGGCCAGAAAGAAGCGTATGAGCTGGTTGCGCCAATCCTCGATAAGATCGCTGCACGTGCTGAAGACGGCGATGCTTGCGTTTCCTATATCGGTCCGGATGGTGCGGGTCACTACGTTAAGATGGTCCACAACGGTATCGAATATGGCGACATGCAGCTGATTGCTGAGGCTTATGCTCTGCTGAAAGGTGCGCTCGGTCTGAATAACGAAGAACTGGCAGAAACCTTTACCGAGTGGAACAACGGTGAACTGAGTAGTTATCTGATCGATATCACCAAGGACATCTTCACTAAGAAAGATGAAGAGGGTCACTACCTGGTGGATGTCATTCTTGATGAAGCGGCCAATAAAGGTACAGGGAAATGGACCAGCCAGAGTTCTCTGGATCTCGGTGAGCCGCTGTCGTTGATTACCGAATCGGTGTTTGCACGCTATCTCTCTTCTCTGAAGACTCAGCGTGTTGCTGCCTCAAAAGTTCTGAGCGGTCCTCAGGCTAAAGCCTTTACTGGTGATAAAGCTGAATTTATTGAAAAGGTCCGTCGTGCTTTGTACCTGGGTAAAATCGTTTCTTATGCACAGGGCTTCTCACAGCTGCGTGCCGCATCAGACGAGAACAACTGGGAGCTGCAGTATGGTGAAATCGCGAAGATTTTCCGTGCGGGCTGTATTATCCGTGCGCAATTCCTGCAGAAAATTACGGATGCGTATGCAGAGAATGCAGGTATTGCTAACCTGTTGCTGGCGCCTTACTTCAAAGATATTGCTGACCAGTACCAACAGGCGCTGCGCGATGTTGTGGCTTATGCCGTACAGAACGGGATTCCAACGCCAACCTTCTCAGCTGCGATTGCTTACTATGACAGCTATCGCTCAGAGGTTCTGCCCGCTAATCTGATCCAGGCACAACGTGACTATTTTGGTGCCCACACCTATAAGCGTATTGATAAAGACGGTGTGTTCCACACTGAGTGGTTAGATTGATCATCTGACATCAAAGCGCTATAAGGCTTCCCTCGGGAAGCCTTTTTTTACCCCACCAACAAATCCCCACTCCGCACCGACTTCTCTCCCGCCAGCCTCAACACCAACATTCCTGCCGTGGCAAATCTGGCCCAGTGCCGGGCATAAAGTATCCCGCCAGACTCCGCCACCAGTGGCGTGATATGGTCCGTTACCGGATCGACAATCTCCGCGACCACTTCACCCGGCCTGATAAGGGCGCCCAGCGGTTTGCGATGCAGGATCAGTCCCGAGACGGGCGAGTGAACGTATTCGCAACCGGCAAGCGGGGTGGGCGGATTTTTCAGCGCAGGTGATGAGGCGGATGTACCCTCGGTGTGACGCTGCTTAATAATCCTGCTTTCATCGGCAACCTGAGCAAGACCCGGAGCGCCGAGCCCGGTACCGCTCTCATCAACGCCGACTAAATCTTCGCCTCCGCTGGCGACGGATACCAGCTCATCGCCGCCAATCACCGGTGCCGCGACCTCGACAGAAACGGCCGCCTCATCGGCGGTAATGTAGCCCGATTCCTGTAGCGCGCTGATAATCGCATCGGCATCCTGTTCCGCCTGCTCTGGCGACACGTCACGTACGCCACGGAGTTCAAGGGTTACGGGTAATAAACCCTGCGGCATGGGGAACTGTTCGGCAAAACGTTCTGCCAGCGTCAGCCAGGGCTCACAACAGGCTTCATCAAATGGCTCCCCGCCGGAAACTTGTGCCAGCAGCTGAACTTCACTACCTAACCAGCGTGCCAGCGGTTCGACCGCAGGCCATGCGTGCGGTGTGGTATAGAGGTGCGGCAGGGCTTCCCAGTCGCAGTGTAGATCGATCATTAAATCCGCCTGGCTCGCCATGCGCATGAGCGTGAACCGCTGCGCTTCCAGCTCCGTTTTCGGTACGGTATCGCGGTAGTAGCGATCGATTGCATCACGAATCAGTCGCTTGTTTTGGGTTTCGTTTGGCGTCAGTACGCCAGCCAGATCGTTAGCCAGCGTGGTGCCGAGTGATGGAAACTTACGGTTAAAGTCTTGTCCAGTCTGCGTATGGAAGCGTCCCAAATGGGTGCCATGCCAGTGCTGGCCTAACGCAAGAGGATTTGAAACCGGGATCAGGGTGAAAGAGGCTTTTAACCGTCCGGCTGACTCCAGCGTTTGCAGACGTTGTTTCAGGTACCACGCAACCGCCATGCCAGGTATTTCATCGCCATGTAAGGCAGCCTGGATATAAACCTGTCGCGTAGCGTCATCGCCAAAATGAAAACTGATAATTTCACGCTGGGTGCCGAGAGAGGCGCTTAACAAGGGGTGATGTTGTTGGTACATACCGTGTTAATGTCCTTTTGTCGGTTCAGGGCGACAAGGGCCGCCCATAAAGTCATTGAGTATAGCCCTGCACAGGCAGGAGAGCGAAAAAGCCCACCGTGACGTTACTTCTGAATCGAAATATCGGTTGAGAAATAGCGCTTCTGAATTTTATCAAAGGTGCCATTTTTCTTAATTTCATCAAAGGCTGTATCCAGCGCGGTCTTCAGCTCGGCATCCCCTTTACGCAGACCAATCGCCGTGCCCGGTCCAATAATCGGATCCTGAACAATCGGGCCTGCCAGCGCAAAATCTTTGCCCTGCGGCTGTTTCAGAAAACCATTGGCGGCCTGCGCCGCGTCGGTAAAGACCGCGTCAAGGCGTCCGGCCACTAAATCGCTTTCCACCTGAGCCTGATCGCCGTAAGGCACCACAGTCACGCCATGCGGCTGCCATTTTGCGCGGGCATAACGTTCCTGCACCGTGCCCTGTTCAACGCCCACCGTTTTCCCTTTCAGCGACTCTGGCGTCGGTAACAGGCCAGACCCTTTGCGTGCGATAAGCTGAGCGTGGGTATCGTAAAGCGGCTGGGTAAAGTCTATTTGCTTCAAACGCTCTTCTGTAATGCCCATGTCAGACAGGATGGCATCGAATTTACGGGCTTTAAGTGCCGGGATCATGCCGTCGAACTGACTTTCCACCCACACGCACTTCGCCTGCATTTGCGCACACAGGGCGTTGCCTAAGTCGATATCGAACCCTACCAGTTTGCCCTGCGGGGTTTTTGATTCGAAAGGCGGATAGGTGGGATCGACGGCGAAGCGGACCTGTTCGATTTTTGCCTGTGCGCCGAATGCGCAACCAGCAAGCACGGCCAGTGCAAGCGCAGCGCGCAGGCGAATTTTGAGGGTTTTCATTGCCATAGTTCAGATCTTCTGTTGTCGTAATGTTGTATCACGCAGAGTACCTTTCGACCGGGGTGATGGCAATTAGAGGATGATTTTCACAGTGTTAGCCCCACAAAGTGCACGGTAATCCTGGATGTTCAGGATCACTGAGTGGTCCAGCACGCCCGCATTAAACGCAATCTCATCGTAACGTTCAAACAGCAGCGGATCGACTATCGGCAGCAAATCAGGATGAAAACTGAACGGGGGAATCGCACCAAATACACAGCCCGTCAGCGCATCGACCCCCGCAGGTGAGGCAAGGGATGCCCGACGTCCTCCCACCGCTAAGGCCACTTTACTGAGATCGGCCTGCTGGTCGGCGGGCAGTACCGCCAGAACATGCTGTTTGATCCCATTGCCTTTCACATGGCACACCAACGCCTTTGCACCCTGACCGATTTCCGTGCCACGAATCGTTGCCACCGCTTCACATTTGCCGGTCGCTTCGTGCTGCATCAGGCGATAACGTGCGCGATTTTGGTCGAGTAGGGCAATTAATTTTTCATGAGTAGTCACGGTTCTCTCCCTGAGCAGTGAGTTGCAGCATCAGTGTCTGCAGCATATGTGGTTGACGCGGTAGCACGCCAGTTTTCAGACCCAGCGGTCTTAAGGCCCGGTTGAGCGTACTCAGGGTCGTATTTTCTCTGTCCTGCTCGATATCTGATAGTGTCCGGCGGCTAATCCCTGCCAGCGCTGCATAGCGTTCCTGTGAAAATCCCAGCACGTTTTTGCGAAGCTGCATCAGGAGTTCACCCTGTGACAATTTTTCTTCAAGAAACTGCTGAAGAAGGTTTAGCAGCATTGCCTCGCGTTCAAACGGTGACAGCGTTTTCTTCATAGTTGCCAGCCTTCAATACGCTGATCCAGATAATCAAAGCCAAGAGCCGGCATAGTCAGAATCGATGCTGGTATACCTCGCTGAAGCAGACGCTCTTTGAGTCCGATAAGCTGTCGGGCCAGTACGGCCAGCTCAGCCAGTAATCTGTCCGATGGCACCAGGTCATCCAATGCGGCAGCAATCTGTTGCCATTGATATTGTCCCCCCTCCTCAAAAGGCGCCCCCCATTGCGTCGTGCGTACCACGCCTTCAGGATCCGCTTTCATCGGCGCAAAATCATAGATGGGTGCAAGCCACATGCCGGTGTCCTTTTTCAGAATCGCGCTGTTACGACCATGATTATCAGAATTGCCAAACGCAATATTCAGCATGTCACGTTTTACCCACTCAATGACGAACGCCTCTTGCGCGCGTCTGTCAGGATTAAGGTGTGTAATCAGCGTGCTAATTACCTCAAAATGATTGAGATAGCTGCCTGGCGGTTTTCGCATTATTGAATAGACAGATTCCAGACCATACATCACTTTTTCGCCCGCGATGTAAGATACATCAAAGCGGGGTAACCATAAGGAAGGATAACGGCTACCTTCACACAACTTCATTTTTTCACAGGGAATGGTGTCGAAACCCATCGACGCTAATTCATGATAGTAGTGGTATTCGGCGCGAAGTATGTCGCAATCGATCGCGCTGCGCGCACCGCGCGGATACTTCACCAGATAATGCGCATCCTGATTGTGTACATCGTCCTGCCAAGTATCTATCCATACCTCATCCTGTGGCGTATAGCGCAATAAGAGTTTTGGCGCTTCACCGCCAGCCCCGGTCGCTCCACCGCTGGCTGCACCCATTTGCTGAGCGTACGCCAGAAAATCACTGTCACGTTCGATGGCCCATTCAGACGGAAAACGTCGGTCACGTAGCTGACTTTGCGCGGGTAACGCGGGTATCGACTCTTTGATGCGCTGGTTTCCCACTGGTGCAATTGTGCCAGATTTCAGCAACCAGAAATCCTGCTCAGCGGCAGACTTTCCCTGTAACCCAAGCTGCTGAATCCAGTAACGTCTACTGGCACCTGCAGGCATAATGTCATCCAGAAAGGTAAACCACGGACGAGCCGCATAGCTGCCAATAAGCATGACCGGGTAATTCAGACTGCAGCTGGCATAATCATTCCGATCAAGATATTCAACAGCGTAGTCAAAGTTATAGGCGAGTAAAGCGGGACTTTCACGTCCCTGGTGGGGATGTTGGATATTGAGCTGGGCAGCATCATGCCAGCGGCCCTTAATAAACAGCTGGAGTGTGAGCATGACAACTCCTGTTGAGCAACATTATGCTCAATAATAGCGTTTAATTAATTTTTTGAGAAGGATACTGCTCAGAATCCGCATAAAAGTGGAATTCTGAGCAGTATATTGCACCGTTATTTATGACGGGCGCGCAGATTACTGATGATCTTGCTGAGATCTAAATCCTGGTCCTGCAGCAGAACCAGCAGATGATAGATCAGATCCGAGGCTTCGTTAGTCAGCTCTTCGCGATCGTTCACCGTCGCCGCCAGTGCGGTCTCCACGCCTTCTTCACCGACTTTCTGCGCGATGCGCTTGGTGCCGCTGGCATAGAGTTTCGCGGTGTAAGAGCTGTCCGGATCGGCACTTTTGCGCGAGGCCAGCAGTTGTTCCAGCTGATACAGGAACGTCCAGTCCGGTGCAGCAGGCGAGAAGCAGCTGGAGGTGCCTAAGTGGCAGGTTGGGCCAATCGGGTTTGCCAGCACCAGCAACGTATCGTTGTCGCAGTCCGGCGTGATGCTGACGACCTGCAAAAAGTGGCCTGAGGTTTCACCCTTGGTCCACAAGCGGTTTTTGGTGCGTGAGAAAAACGTCACGTTACCGTCCTGCAGGGTTTTATTCAGCGCATCCTGATTCATATAACCGTGCATCAGAACTTCACCCGACACGTTGTGCTGGACGATAACCGGCATCATGCTTTGGGTCTTTTCCCAGTCTAACCGGGACAGCTGTTGTTCAGTTAACACGCGCGAATCTCCACACCGTTGTCGATCAGAAAGCGTTTCAGCTCGCCGATATTAATAATCTGTTTGTGAAACACCGAGGCCGCAAGGGCACCGTCAACGTTGGCCTGCTCAAAGGCCTCAAGGAAGTGGGCCATGGTACCGGCTCCGCCAGAAGCAATCAGCGGCACCTTGCACACGTCACGGACTTTCTTGAGCTGCATTAGGTCATAGCCGTTGCGTACGCCGTCCTGATTCATCATATTCAGGACAATCTCGCCTGCGCCCAGCTTTTGCACTTCCTGTACCCAGTCCAGCGTTTCCCATTGGGTGACGCGCGTCCGGGATTCATCGCCCGTATACTGGTTAACGTGATATTTACCGCTGGCATCATCGAACCAGGTATCAATGCCCACCACAATGCACTGCACGCCAAAGCGGTCAGCCAGGCGGGTAATCAACGAAGGATCGGCCAGAGCAGGGGAGTTAATGGAGATTTTATCCGCGCCAAACTCCAGAATCCGGGCCGCATCTTCCGGGGTTTTAATGCCGCCGGCTACACAGAAAGGAATGTCGATAACCTCCGCCACGCGTGAAACCCAGCTTTTGTCTACGACGCGGTCGTCCGAAGAGGCGGTGATATCATAAAACACCAGTTCATCGGCACCTTCTTCCGCATAGCGCTGCGCCAGCGGCACGATGTCGCCAATAATTTCATGGTTGCGAAACTGAACGCCCTTAACCACCTGACCGTCGCGTACATCAAGACAGGGAATTATCCGTTTTGCCAGCATGCTATTGCCTCCGAAACTGTAAATTTACCTTCCAGCAGCGCACGTCCGACAATCACGCCCTGAACGCCGCTACCGCGTAAGGCGGCAATATCACTGAGTTCACCAATACCGCCCGAAGACTGAAACGCGATCTGCGGAAAACGTGCGGTCACTTCTTTATACAGGTCGACGTTAGAACCGCTGAGCGTACCGTCACGGGAAATATCTGTGCACAGAACATGCTTCAGGCCAACGGGCTGAAACTGTTCGATGACCTCTTCCAGCGTGATACCGGACGCTTCCTGCCAGCCGCTGATGGCGACCTCTTTGCGGTTCGCCGCATCAATGCGGACGTCCAGCGCCAGCACGATGGCGTCCGGGCCAAATTCGTTAAACCAGGCTTTGACTTCCTCAGGCTGTTTGACGGCGGTCGAACCGACCACCACCCGGCTGGCACCGGCATCCAGCAACGCTTTTACGTCATCCCGGTTACGGATACCGCCGCCAACCTGCACGACCGCCTCAACGCCGTTGAGCAACTTCTTCAGTAAGGCAATCTGGCGTTTAGCCGGATCTTTGGCACCGGTCAGATCAACAAGGTGCAATACCGTTGCCCCCTGGCCGGCGTAGTCCTGCAACCGGGGCAGCGGATCGCTGCCGTAATCACGCTGTTGCGCATAATCACCCTGATGGAGGCGCACGACCTTGCCATCGATTAAATCTAAAGCGGGGATAATCATCACATCTCCAGGAAGTTTTTCAGCAACTGTGCGCCCACTTTGCCAGAGCGTTCCGGGTGGAACTGCACGCCAAAGAAGTTATCTTTCTGCACTGCGGCGGTAAAGGCCTGGCCATAGTGGCACTGGGCAATCGTGCTGGCATTCACCGGCATGGCATAGCTGTGGACGAAATAGAAATAGCTGCCTTCGTCAATGCCGCGAAACAGATGATTGCCCGCCTGAGCGGTAATCTGGTTCCAGCCCATGTGGGGAAGCGGTAATCCCTGTGTATCCATCAGCGAGACAGGATGGTCGATAATGCCCAGCGTCGGCACGCCACCGTTCTCTTCACTGTGGCTGCCCAGCAGTTGCATACCCAGACAAATACCCAATACCGGTTGCGTACAGGCCTTGACCAGCTCAATCAGCTCGCGCTCCAGCAGCTGGTTCATCGCGGCCTGCGCGGTTCCCACGCCCGGCAAAAACAGCTTATCGGCGCGCAGCACCACGTCAGGATGACGGCTGACTTCCGGCGCGTAGCCCAGACGCTCAACAGCCCATTTTACCGACGACAGGTTGGCACAGCCCGTATCCAGGATCACCACGTTCATCAGAGCACTCCTTTCGAGCTCGGCAGGGTATTTCCCTCAACGCGAATGGCCTGGCGCAGCGTGCGGCCAAAGGCTTTAAACAAGCTCTCTACGCGGTGATGGTCGTTTTTACCTTTCGTCTTGAGATGCAGGGTACTCATCATGGCGTAGGACAGCGAACTGAAGAAATGTTCCACCATCTCCGTGCTGAGATCGCCCACGCGCTGGTAGCTGAATTCGGCTTTGAATTCGATATGTGGACGACCAGAGATATCCAGCGCGCAGCGCGCCAGGCACTCGTCCATTGGCAGCACAAAACCAAAACGGCCAATGCCGCGCTTGTCGCCAAGGGCTTTCAGCAATGCCTCGCCCAGCGCCAGACCGGTATCTTCAACCGTGTGGTGGTCGTCGATATACAGATCGCCTTTCACTTCGATATTCATACGAAAGCCGCCGTGCACCGCAATCTGATCCAGCATGTGGTCAAAGAAGCCCACACCGGTGTTAATCTTGCTGCCGCCTTCGCGATCCAGCCACAGTTCAACGCGAACCTGGGTTTCTTTGGTGTTGCGCTGCACCAGTGCGTAACGATCGCGTTGCGTCAGCTGCTGCTGAATGGCCTTCCAGTCCTGACCTTCTGCACCATAGCGAATACCCTGAATGCCCATATTCTCGGCCAGCTGAATATCGGTCTGACGGTCGCCAATCACATAGCTCTGAGCCGTGTCGAGAGCGCCCTCTGCCAGCCAGGCTTCCACCATTTTGGTTTTTGGCTTGCGGCAGTCGCAGTCATCTTCTGGCTTATGGGGACAGATCAAAATATCGCTAAAGCGAATGCCCTGGGAAGCCAGAATCTGCATCATCAGATTATGCGGGCCATCAAAATCGGCCTGAGGAAAACTGTCCGTGCCCAGGCCGTCCTGATTGGTGATCATGACCAGCTGATAGCCCGCGTCCTGTAATGCCAGTAAGGCGGGGACAACATCAGGTTCGAACGCCAGCTTATCCATCCGATCTACCTGAAAATCCTGCGGAGGTTCAGAGATAATCGTGCCGTCGCGGTCAATAAAAAGGGTCTTCTGACTCATGCTTACTCCAGAGATAAGGCTTGCAGCGCGGCGATCAGGCGCTCGCACTCTGTTCGGGTTCCTACAGAGATACGCAGACAGCCTGCAAGGCCGGGGTTCTTGTTTTGGTCACGCAAAATAATGCCCTGATCCCACAAGGTTTTAAATACCCTGGGCGAGTCAGTAAAGCGCACCAAAATATAGTTGGTTTCGCTGGGAAATACCTGCTCGACCGCGCGAATCCGCGGTAACTGCTCAAACAGCCAGCTGCGATTGGCATTCAGCTCGGCTACGTGCTGACGCATCAGGGCAATGCCTTCTTCGCTCAGTGCCTGGCCTGCCACGTCGGCGACCGGGGTGGCAAGCGGATAGGGCGCAATAACTTTCATCAGCAGATCGATAACCGTCTTATTGGCCAGCGTAAAGCCACAGCGCAGGCCCGCCAGCGCGAAGGCTTTTGATAACGTACGCAGGATCACCAGGTGCGGGTAATCCTTTAACCAGCCCGCCAGCGTCGCCTCGGGACAGAATTCAATATAGGCTTCATCCGCCACCACCAAGGCTTTTCCGGCGGTCATAGCCAGCAGCTGACGGATAGCGTCCTGGTCGATCAGGTTACCGGTGGGATTATTCGGGCTGCACATATAGACGACTTTCACGCCGTCCAGCTGTTCGGCGATGGCGGGCAGGTTTAACTGCCAGTCTTCCCGCGCCGGAACGGTACGGTATTCAATGCCGATGGTTTCGGCACTGACGCTGTACATGCCGTAGGTCGGCGGGCAGAAAAGAATGGCATCTTTGCCCGGCTCGCAGAAGGCACGCATCAGCAGCTCAATGCCTTCATCTGCGCCACGGCTGACCAGTACCTGCTCTGGCGTAAGCCCGGCATAGGCCGCATAGCGGGTGATAACCTGTTTCGGCTGACACTCCGGGTAGCGATTCAGGGTTTGCTGCGACAGCTCGAAGGGCACCGGCAGCGGGAATTCGTTGGCATTCAGCCAGACATCGCCATTGCCCCCCAGGCGGCGAGCTGACTGATAGGGCGTCAGCGCACGCACGTTGGCGCGTGCCAGCTGTTCAATTTCCTGACTCATGCTTGCTCCTTGAGTGCGGCAACGCGCAACGTGACGGCATTTTTGTGGGCGTGCAGCTGTTCAGCGGCCGCCAGGGTTTCGATGGTCGCCGCCAGGTTCAGGAAGCCCTGCGGCGTCAGCTCCTGTACCGTCATGCGTTTCTGAAAGTCGGCCAGGCCCAGGCTGGAGCATGTCGCGGTGTAGCCATAGGTCGGCAGCACGTGGTTGGTGCCCGAAGCATAATCTCCTGCGGATTCCGGTGACCAGTCGCCCAGGAAAACCGAACCGGCGCTGGTAATCTGTTCCACCAGATCCCGTGGCTTGCGGGTTTGCAGAATCAGGTGCTCCGGACCATAGCGGTTGGAGATCGCAATGCATTGCTGCATATCCCGGGCGACGATCAGGCGGCTGCTTTCCAGTGCCTGGCGGGCTGTCGCCGCACGTGGCAACTGGGCCAACTGATCCTCCACCGCCTCGGCGACGCGCTCGGCCAGCGCCAGCGAAGGCGTCAGTAAAATCACCTGCGAGTCAGGGCCGTGTTCCGCCTGCGACAGCAGATCAGAGGCAACGAAGGCCGGTGTGGCACCTTCATCGGCAATCACCAGCACTTCCGACGGGCCAGCGGGCATATCAATCGCCGCGCCATCAAGGCACTGGCTGACCTGACGTTTGGCTTCGGTAACCCACGCGTTGCCCGGACCAAAAATTTTATCTACCTTAGGGATGCTTTCGGTGCCAAAGGCCAGGGCGGCAATCGCCTGTGATCCACCCACCTGGAACACTTCTTCCACACCGCAAAGTTTGGCCGCGTAGAGAATTTCATCAGCAATCGGCGGGGGCGAGCAGAGTACCACGCGACCACAGCCCGCAATCCGCGCCGGGGTAGCCAGCATTAGAACGGTAGAAAACAGCGGGGCAGAACCGCCCGGAATATACAAACCCACCGATTTCATCGGGCGCGTAATTTGCTGACAGCGCACGCCGGGCTGCGTTTCCACATCCACCGGCGGCAGGATCTGCGCACGGTGAAAGGTTTCAATATTGCCAATGGCCACGGCCATCGCCTGTTTCAGCTCGTCACCAAGGCGATCGCTGGCCGCCTGCATCTGCTGTGGCGTAACGCGCAGGTCGTCTGTTTCAATCTTGTCAAAGCGCGCGCTGAATTCTCGTAAAGCCGCATCGCCTTCCTCTTTCACTCTGACCAACACATCGCGCACGATCTGGCTGATGCTCTCAGACGAGGCGAGCGCAGGGCGTGCCAACAGCGCCTGCTGCGCCTCGCTGCTGCAGGCTTCCCAGTTCACGGGCGTCATGATTCTGCTCATCGTTTACTCCAGCATTTTTTCGATTGGCAACACCAGAATTGAACTGGCACCCAGCGCTTTGAGTTTTTCCATGGTTTCCCAGAACAGCGTTTCACTGCTTACCATGTGCATCGCCACGCGGCTGACATCGCCCGCCAGCGGCAGAACGGTAGGGCGCTCGGCGCCAGGCAACAGGCTGATCACGTCTTCCAGACGCTCACTCGGCGCGTGCAGCATGATGTATTTGGATTCGCGCGCTTTAATCACGCCCTGAATACGGGTCATCATTTTATCAATCAGCTCCTGCTTGGCCGCTGGCATCTCGCCGTCGCGCTGAATCAGCACGGCTTTCGAGCGATAGATGACTTCGACTTCGCGCAGGCCGTTCGCTTCCAGCGTCGCGCCGGTGGACACCAGATCACAGATGGCGTCGGCCAGACCGGCACGCGGGGCCACTTCGACCGAGCCGTTTAATAAACAGGATTTAAAATTGATGCCTTGCTTGTCGAGGTACTGCTTTAACAGGTGAGGATAGGAGGTGGCGATACGGGCGTTATTCAGGCACTGTGGGCCGGTATATTCGTCATCAACCGGCATTGCAAGCGACAGGCGGCAGCCGCCAAAATCCAGGCGACGTAGCGTGAAGTAACGCGGGTCTTCGCCCTGCGCGCGGCGGTCCAGCATCTCTTCTTCCAGCACGTTCTCGCCGATAATGCCCAGATCCACTACGCCGTCCATCACCAGTCCCGGAATATCGTCGTCGCGCACCCGCAGGATATCAATAGGCATATTTTCCGCAAAGGCGATCAGACGCTGTTGCTGAAGATTAATTTTGATACCACAGCGCGCCAGGAGCTCGCGTGAATCATCGCTTAATCGACCTGATTTCTGCATAGCTATGCGTAAACGGCTATTGTCTAACATCGTTCCTGTCCCCTTGATTGACCTGTCCTGA
The DNA here is from genome assembly GCF_059801205.1 of Pantoea sp. Ae19-2. NCBI lineage: Bacteria > Pseudomonadati > Pseudomonadota > Gammaproteobacteria > Enterobacterales > Erwiniaceae > Pantoea > Pantoea sp. Ae19-2. Next base: position 1,038,739 of record NZ_JBCHWE010000001.1, read on the forward strand.
ATGATTGATTTGCGTCAGCCCATAAAAAAACCCCCGGAAGACGATCTTCCGGGGGTTCTCTTGCGTTCGCACCACTGGAAGATCCTAGACGTCTTCCAGCACACATCGCCTGAAAGACTAGTCAGGGTGATGGTGGTGATGATGGTTGAACTGAACGCGTGTCATAAAATTCTCGATTAATGAAATCTTATTCATTTGTGTGGAATTAACCTAACGAAGATAGTTGAAATTGGCAACTCTTTTTTAATGTTGATATTCGCAAAGCGCCGAAACACTTTGAACTGGTTTGCAACTCAGGGGGAGCTTAAGATGGGAGAATCTTTGAGTCTGCAGCAGGAGACAACATGAAAAAGGTCGCAATAGTAGGACTGGGTTGGCTGGGCATGCCGTTAGCCATGGCGTTGAGCGCCCGAGGCTGGCAGGTGACCGGCAGCAAAACCACGCCGGATGGCGTTGAAGCGGCCCGTCGCTGCGGGTTAGACGCGTTTCAACTGGAACTGACGCCCGACCTTATCTGCGATGCTGAAGATCTGGATGTGCTGTTCGACGTTGACGCCCTGGTCGTTACCTTACCCGCCAGTCGCACGGCAGAGGGCGGGGACGCCTACGTTCAGGCGGTACAAAACGTGGTAGACACGGCGTTGGCCCATAGCGTACCGCGCATTATTTTCACCAGCTCAACCTCCGTGTACGGCGGCAGTTCGGGGATCAAAACGGAAAAAAGCCTGCTGCAGCCGGAAACCACAGCGGGCAAAACGCTGGTGGATCTGGAAAACTGGCTGCACGATCTGCCCGGTACCAGCGTGGATGTTCTGCGTCTGGCGGGGCTGGTGGGGCCTAAGCGTCATCCGGGACGTTTTTTGGCCGGTAAGCAGGCGCTACCCAACGGTTCCCACGGGGTCAATCTGGTTCACCTTGATGATGTGGTGGAAGCGATCATGCTGCTGCTGCAAACGCCCAGGGGCGGCCGGACCTTTAACCTGTGCTCTCTGAAACATCCGTCCCGCGCGCACTTTTATCCCGGCGTGTCACGCCAGCTCGGCATGACGCCGCCGACTTTCGCCGCCGAGGCGAGTGACGACAGCGGTAAGCTGATAGACGGTTCGCGTATCTGTCATGAGCTGGGTTTTGAGTACCGCTACGACGATCCCCAAAAAATGCCGCTGGAATAACGCTGGCGCTGCCCTGCACGCGCAACCCGGTATTTACACGCCGAGCCTGTCGCGCAGCGCATACCATGCGGCGCCCATTGCCGTCAGTGGCACTTTAAACCGCCGTCCGCCAGGGAAGGGCAGATGCGGAAGCTTCGCAAAGGCGTCGAAGCGCTCCGCATCGCCGCGCAGCACTTCGCTGATAAGCTTGCCGGAAAGGTGAGTACAGGTGACGCCGTGACCGCTGTCGCCCTGCATAAAATAAACGTTGTTTTCCAGCCGACCAAACTGCGGCATGCGCGACAGCGTCAGCAAAAAATTGCCGCTCCAGGCGAAATCAATTTTTACGTTGTGCAACTGCGGAAAGGTGCGCAGCATCTTGGGACGGATCATTTTCTCCACGTCGCCAGGCTCCCGGGCGCCGTAAACGACGCCGCCGCCGTATAGCAGGCGGTTATCTGCGGTCAGGCGGAAATAATCCAGCAGATAGTTACAGTCCTCGACCGAATAGTTATTGGGTAACAGCGCAAGCGCCCGATCCCGTGACAGCTGCTCGGTCGCGATAATCTGCGAGCCGCACGGCATGCTTTTCCGGCTCAGGCGTGGTTCCAGCTCCGAAGGTAAATAGGCGTTACCCGCGAAGATCAGAAAAGTGGCACGCACTTCACCTTGTGCTGTTTTCACCCGGTTTGGCGCACCATAGTCAACGCTTAACGCAGCAGAATGCTCATAAATGCGTCCGCCGTGACGACGAATCGCTTCGGCTTCGCCCAGCGCCAGATTCAGTGGATGCAGATGCGCACCACGTTTGTCGAGTAATCCGCCGACATAGCGTTCTGTCGCGACTTCCCGCCGAATGCCCCGTTCGTCCAGCAGTTCCAGATCATGATTGCCATAGCGCGCCCAGGCCGCTTTTTGTTTCGCCAGATGCGCCATCTGACGAGAATTAAAGGCGGCAAAAATGCCACCCGGGCGGTAGTCGCAGGCGATCGCATAACGATCGATACGATCGCGGATAATATTCCCGCCTTCAAACATCATGCTGCCCAGCATTTTCGCGGTATCTTTGCCATAACGCTGTTCAATCACATCCACATCCCGGCTGTAGGAGTTCACTGCCTGTCCGCCGTTGCGACCGCTGGCACCAAAACCGACCCGTGCGGCTTCAAGCAGTACCACATCATAGCCCGCCTCGGTTAAAAACAAACCGGCTGACAGGCCAGTAAAGCCCGCGCCGATAATGCAGACGTCACACTGAATGCTTTCCTGTAATACTGGCCAGGGCGCATGTGGATTCATTGTTGCGGTGTAGTAATTTTCCACATAATTCATATTTAGCTCCTTGGCAGACGGCCCCCATCAAAAATTGGCGGGCGTGTGGGCACTGACGATGCGGCAGGGCACATCGGCAAGGTTGGTAAAGCTGTGCGGCAGGCCCGTATCAATGACGTAACTCTCACCGGCAGACAGGTGAAATTGCTGGCCGTTTATCTCCAGAACGATCTGACCTTCCAGCAGCGTACCGGTTTCTTCGCCCGCGTGGTGCAGTTTTTCCCCGGTACTGGCACCGGGAAGATAGGTCTCCAGCAGCATGCCCAGGGCGCGCTTTGGGGTGCCGTTATCAATCAGCTTCAGTGAAACGCCCCGGCTGCCGATCTCCAGCAGATCCTTGGGCCGGACAACCACGTTGGGCGCATCCTGGCTGTGAGGTTCGGAGAAAAATTCCGACAGCGACAGACCATAAACTTTCAACAGTTTTTGTAGCGTGCTGACCGCCGGGCTGACCTTGTCCTGCTCGATGGTGCTGATGGCACTGTGCGTCAGGCCAGCCAGTTCAGCGACGCGCCGTTGAGATAATCCCATCGCCTGGCGAATTTGCGACAGCCGACGTCCGGGAGCCTGATTCGCATCATTCATTGCTGCTTTTCCCGTTGATAATGACGCGCGGCCTGAATAAAGCCGTTAAACAGCGCAAAGGACGGCGTTGCGGGTTTCAACTGCCACTCGGGATGCCACTGTACTGCCAACGCAAAAGGATGCCGGCTGAGGCTGACCGCCTCAATCAGGCCGTCTGGCGCCCGGGCTTCAATGCGCAGCTGTGGCCCGGTTTCGCGTATCCCCTGATGATGAACGGAATTCACGATTAACGGTGCCGGGCCGAGCAGCGCGGCCAGTAGCCCTCCGGGTTCAATATTCACATCATGGGCAGGTGCATACTGTTGCGACAGCGGGGCAGCGTCATCGTCGTGATGGCGCTGAAACTGTGGATGCTGATTAAGATGACGGTAAAGTGCGCCGCCGTTGGCTACCACCAGCTCCTGCATGCCGCGGCAGATGCCAAAGAGCGGGAGTTGTTTACCCACGGCGTGTGTGATCAGATTAAAGGCCAGCCGGTCCCGTCCGGCATCCGCGTCGGGTTCTTCGCCTGCTTCACCATACAGCCAGGGTTCAAGGTTGCTGGGGCTGCCGGTCAGTAAAATTCCGTCCAGCGCAGCCATAGCGTTTTCTGATAGATGAGGGGCAGCCATAAGCTGATGAGGCAGCGCAAGCGGCACGCCACCGGCGGTAACGACGGCATCAAGATATTTATTGTGCACCGACTGAACCGGATGCCCGTGATGATGCGTCTGACACATCACTACGCCGATCAATGGCTTGTCAAAAATAATGCCCATCTTTCCCCCTCAACAGCTGTTCGAAATATTTGACGAAAAGGGCATATCTGATGGTTAAGTGTGCAATATTTTGTCAATCTAGCAACCCACTGCCGGATCTTCAAACAGATTTGTTACATTTGCACACTTTTTGTGTTAGCGCTATGTTAGAGGTGTGGCGGTTTTTTTGAGCATTACGCACTCCCATTTTGTGGTTAAAGGCGGATGAAATCATGACTAACCTGGTAGAAGTAGAAGACTTCACGTTGCACAGTGAAGAGAGACGAACCAGCGCGTTCCAGCAAGAGGTTAAAAACTGGCTGGAGCGCCACCCTGAAACCCAGTACGTTGATATTTTACTTAATGATTTAAATGGTGTTTTTCGCGGTAAGCGTATTCCCGTCTCCGCGCTGGCTAAGCTGGAAAAGGGCTGCTACTTTCCCGCCTCGGTCTTTGCCATGGATATTCTTGGCAACACCGTTGAAGAGGCCGGACTGGGACAATCCCTCGGTGAGCCCGATAATCTTTGCCTTCCTGTTCCCGGCACGCTCGTTCCCTCCGCCGCCGATCCGCAACACATTGCACAACTGCTGCTAACCATGTGCAACCAAGATGGCACTCCCTTTGACGTTGAACCCCGAAATGTCCTGAACCGGCTGTGGCAACAGCTGCGTAACCGTGGACTGTTTCCGGTGGTAGCGGTAGAGCTGGAGTTCTATCTGGTCGATAAAAAGCGCGACGCGGAAGGTTTTATTCAGCCGCCCTGCGCACCGGGCAGCGACGATCGCAATATGCAGAGCCAGGTCTATTCCCTGGACAATCTTGATCACTTCTCTGAAGTCTTACGGGATATCGATACCCTGGCCCGCCTGCAGGGCATTCCTGCCGACGGCGCGCTGGCGGAAGCGTCACCAGGGCAGTTTGAAATTAACCTGCATCACACCCGGGATGTCCTGAGCGCCTGCGATCATGCCATTCAGCTTAAGCGCCTTATCCGGCAGGTGGCTGAGAATCACGGTATGACCGCTACCTTTATGGCGAAGCCCTATGAAGACTATGCGGGCAGTGGGATGCACGTACACATCAGTATGCTGGACGCGGCCGATCACAACGCCTTTGCCTGCGACGACGGCAGCGACTCTCCGCTGCTGAAGCGCACCCTGGCCGGTATGATCGATTTAATGCCGGCCTCCATGGCGTTGCTGGCTCCTAACGTCAATGCCTTCCGCCGTTTTGTCCCGGAGGCGTACGTGCCGTTGCAGGCCTCGTGGGGCCATAACAACCGCACGGTGGCGTTGCGCATTCCCTGTGGGGATCTTGAAAGCCGCCGAATCGAGTATCGAGTGGCGGGAGCGGATGCTAACCCCTATCTGGTGATGTCCGCGATTTTAGCTGGCATGTTGCACGGTCTGGATACGCAACTGCCTTTGCCGCAGCCGGTTAAAGGCAATGGTCACGAGGCGGAAGGGTTAGCGTTACCCATCCGTCAAAGTGATGCCCTTACCGAGTTTGAAAGCAGCTATCCTTTACAAAAATTACTGGGTGAGAAATTTGCCAAAGTGTGGTTTAGCTGTAAAAATTATGAGCTAATGCAGTTTGAAAGGTTAATCACTGCCACAGAAATCGACTGGATGTTAAAGAATGCCTGATTAATTTTTTGCATTCTCTGCGACAACGTCTTGAAATAATGCGTTGGGTTGGGGCAAAATACGCCTCCTGCAAATTCAGAACATAACCGACGCTCACCGCGTCGGTTATTTTTTTGCATGTTACAACAGAGTGAATTTTCACTGACACAAACGAGGCCGGGCGCGTACCCGGATAGATAAACACTGAAAACACGCACCCGCGTGAGATTGAGGATGTAAAGATGGGGTTGTTTAACACACTGCCAGCGCAGGCTGGTACACGTTTTCGTGATGACTACGGCGCCGCTGCCGCAAACCTTACTCCCTGTCGCTTAATGCGCAGTATCCTTGTGAATCAACCCAGTCAGGTTGCTGCGCAAGGAGGACTGAAGCATGTCGCTTAATACCTCTGCTGCACCACAACGTGCCCAACTGAAAAAAACGCTGACTTTACTTCCGGTCGTCATGATGGGCTTAGCCTACATGCAGCCTATGACCCTGTTCGATACCTTTGGTATTGTGTCGGGCCTGACCGATGGTCACGTTGCCACCGCCTATGCTTTCGCCCTGATTGCGATTCTGTTCACTGCCGTGAGTTACGGTAAGCTGGTACGCCGCTTCCCATCTGCGGGCTCCGCTTATACCTACGCTCAAAAGGCAATCAGTCCGCACGTCGGTTTTATGGTGGGCTGGTCATCGCTGCTGGACTACCTGTTCATGCCGATGATCAACATCCTGCTGGCAAAAAACTATTTTGAAACCCTGGTACCAGGTATCCCCTCGTGGATTTTCGTGGTGCTGCTGGTGGGCTTTATGACGCTCTCCAACCTTAAGGGAATCAAAACCGTCGCCAACTTCAACAGCGTGATCGTGATCCTGCAGGTTGTGGTGATGGTCGGTATTACTGCCATGGTGATCTACGGTGTGGCGCACGGTGAAGGTGCAGGAACAGTGGTAAGCAGCAAACCGTTCTGGTCGGAAAACGCCCACGTGGTGCCGATGATTACGGGAGCGACCATCCTGTGTTTCTCTTTCCTGGGTTTTGACGGCATCAGTTCGCTGTCGGAAGAAACGAAAGATGCAGAACGTACCATTCCGCGTGCGATTTTCCTGACCGCGCTGATTGGTGGCCTGATGTTTATCGTGGCCTCCTACTTCCTGCAGCTGTACTTCCCAGACATCTCGCGCTTTAAAGAGCCGGACTCCTCACAGCCGGAGATCATGCTCTACGTCGCGGGCAAAGCGTTGCAGGTCGGTATCCTGATCTTCTCCGTGGTCACCGTACTGGCTTCCGGCATGGCGGCGCACGCGGGCGTATCGCGTCTGATGTACGTAATGGGCCGTGATGGCGTATTCCCGGAGCGTTTCTTCGGCTATATCCATCCGAAATGGCGCACGCCGTCACTGAACGTGATTCTGGTCGGTGCCGTCGCGCTGATGGCCATCAACTTCGATCTGGTTACCGCGACTGCGCTGATTAACTTTGGTGCGCTGGTGGCGTTTACCTTCGTTAACCTGTCGGTGATTGCGCAGTACTGGGTACGTGAAAAACGTAACAAAACCCTGAAAGATCACTTCCAGTATCTGGTTCTGCCGATGCTGGGCGCGCTGACCGTTGGTGCGCTGTGGGTTAACCTGGAGCAGAGCTCGATGGTTCTGGGCTTGATCTGGGCCGCCATTGGTATTCTCTACCTGGCCTTTGTGACCCGCAGTTTCCGCAATCCGGTTCCCCAGTTTAGCGAAGAAGTGTAATCCCCCTGGTCCTGCTCTGTGCCCAATAACGGGACAGAGCAGGGCTGTTCTTATTCGTTTTTTCCGGCCATCATCAGTTCCCAACTTCCTGCCTGTAACGCATTTCGTCCTGCGGTATTCAATTGATCATCCGTCACGATCACATCAAACTTCTCCAATGGTAAGGCCAGCCACGTCGCGATTTTATCGTACTTAGAGCTGTCGCTGAGCAGGATGCGTTTGCTGCTGACCTCGCACACGGCCTGTTTAACCGCCACCTTGTCTTCATCCGGCGTAAACAATCCGCGCAGCCCCCAGCTTGAGGTGGACACAAAAGCGATATCTATCGCAAGTTGACGCAGGTGGCGTGCCGCCGCATCGCCAATGCAGGAGCGGTTATCCCGGCACACCGTACCGCCGGTGTGAATCACCCGACAACGACTCGCCTCCATCAGCAGATTGGTCACCATAAAATCATTAGTGACGACCAGCAGATCCTCCCGATCGGCAATTTCCCGCGCCAGCGCCAGCGTGGTGGTGCCGGCATCCAGATAGATGCAGCTGTCAGGCGGAATAAGCTGAGCGGCTAACTTGCCAATGGCTTTTTTTTCTTCATTGAACAGGGCCGTTTTGGTCAGATGTGAGGGCTCGCTCGCCAGCCTGTTAGCGGAACGAACACCGCCCGACACCGAGAGTACCGCGCCCTGTTCTTCCAGCTTTTGCACATCCCGGCGAATGGTCATATGTGACACGCCAAAACGCTCCGTAAGCTCGTTAATGCTCATTACGCCGCGCTCTGCCACCAGAGCCAGAATCTGTTGATGACGCTCAACCGGAATCATAACCACCTCGTTTTATCATTTTTTCACATTGTAGAGCATCGTCATGTGAAGAAACATGGAAATTTTGACTCTATTTTTCCTGAAAAACCGCGCATTCACTGCCCGGGTGGGGGAATTGCAAGCGGTGAGTGATGTGAAAAAATGTTTTACAGTGGCCTCTTTGAGTTAATTTATGTGAATAAGAACACGTTTTTGTGCGTCGTTTATTGGCACTATTAACAACAGAAATCAAAAATTCACTTAAATTAACAATGGAGGCCAACGATGCCAGTTTCACATATTTGTGTCATAGGCTTAGGCTCAATGGGAATGGGCGCCGCGAAGTCCTGCATTCGTGCCGGGCTGTCAACCTGGGGCGTGGATCTGAATCCGCAGGCGCTGGATGCGCTGCGTCAGGCGGGCGCGCGCGATGCTCAGACGTCGGCGCATGCCTTTGCCAGCCAGCTTGATGCTGTGCTGCTGCTCGTGGTGAATGCCAAACAGGTTAACACGATCCTGTTTGGCGAGCAGGGGCTGGCCGCCAGGCTGAAGCCAGGCACGGCGGTAATGGTTTCTTCCACCTTGTCCGCGCAGGATGCACAGCAGATCGCCGCAAAACTGGCGGACTATCACCTCCTGATGCTGGATGCACCGGTATCCGGCGGGGCGGCCAAAGCCGCCAGCGGCGAGATGACCGTGATGGCGTCCGGCAGCGACGAGGCGTTTGCTGCCCTGCAACCGGTACTGGATGCGGTGGCCGCGAAGGTTTATCGCGTCGGCACGGAAATCGGTCAGGGATCGACGGTCAAGATTATTCATCAGCTGCTGGCTGGCGTGCACATTGCCGTCGGGGCCGAAGCCATGGCGCTGGCCGCCCGCGCCGGGATCCCGCTGGAGACGATGTATGAGGTGGTGACCAATGCGGCCGGCAACTCGTGGATGTTCGAAAACCGTATGCGCCATGTCGTCGATGGCGACTACCGACCGACATCCGCGGTAGATATCTTTGTCAAAGATCTCAACCTGGTCGCCGAGACGGCGAAAGCCCTGCATTTCCCGCTGCCGCTGGCCTCCACCGCACTGAATATGTTCACCGAGGCCAGCAATGCCGGTTATGGCCGTGAGGATGACAGTGCGGTCATTAAAATCTTCAGCGGCATTACGCTGCCTCAACGCGAGGGGGAAATCTGATGCGGTTAGGGGTCATTGCCGACGATTTTACCGGCGCAACCGACATTGCCAGCTTTCTGGTACAGAACGGGCTTTCTACCCTTCAGTTTAACGGCATCCCGAAACAGGCCGCTGTGCCGGATGCTCAGGCCATTGTGGTCAGCCTGAAATCGCGATCCTGCCCGCCCGCGCAGGCCGTCAGCCAGTCGCTTGACGCGCTGCGCTGGCTGCAGGCGCAAGGTTGTGAGCGCTTTTATTTTAAATACTGCTCCACGTTCGACAGCACCTCCGAGGGCAATATCGGTCCGGTGACGGATGCGCTCATGGCCGCACTGGATGAGACGCTGACGGTGATCTGCCCGGCGTTGCCGGTGAACGGGCGCACCGTTTATCAGGGTTATCTGTTTGTGGGTGAACAGCTGCTGTCGGATTCCGGCATGCGCCATCATCCGGTCACGCCAATGACCGACAGTAACCTGCTACGGCTGATGGAGAGCCAGAGCACGGGAAAAGCCGGGCTCATCTCTGCGACCACGATAGAGCAGGGCGCAGGCGCGATATCACGGCAACTTGAGCAGCTGCGTGCTCAGGGGGTGAATTACGCGGTGCTTGATACGCTTACTGAGCAACATCTGCTGAACCAGGGCGAAGCACTCACCTCGATGCGGCTGGTCACGGGCGGCTCCGGGCTGGCGATTGGCCTGGCGCGCCAGTGGTCAACGACCCACCGCGATGAGCCGCAAGCGCAGCGCGCGGGTTACCCACAGGGCCAACGGGCGGTAGTGCTCTCGGGCTCCTGCTCACAAATGACCAACCGCCAGGTCAATGCCTATCGCCAGCAGGCATCCGCCCAGAAGATCAGCGTGTCGCGCTGCCTCAGCGACGAAAAGTACGCCGAGGCGTTATGCGACTGGGTCGCAGAGCATGCTGATGAGCCCCTCGCACCCATGCTCTATGCCACCGCGGATGCGCAACAGCTGCAGTCGATTCAACAGCACTATGGCGTACAGCGCAGCAGTGAGGCGGTGGAGCAGCTGTTTGCCCAGATAGCTCGCACGCTGAAGTCCCGTGGCTGGCAGCGCTTTATCGTCGCAGGCGGCGAAACCTCTGGCGTGGTCGCCCAAAGCCTGGGCGTGACTGCATTCCATATTGGTCCGGTGATTTCGCCCGGCGTGCCCTGGGTGAGAGATATCGGGCAGCCGTTGTCACTCGCGCTGAAGTCAGGCAATTTTGGTGATGAACAGTTTTTCCGCCGCGCACAAACGGAGTTTTCCCATGACTGAACAACAGGCCCGTGAAGAGATGGTCAGGCTGGGCGCATCTTTCTTCCAGCGCGGTTATGCCACCGGATCGGCCGGTAATCTTTCGCTGCTGCTGGACGATGGCACCCTGCTGGCGACGCCCACCGGCTCCTGCCTGGGCGAACTGGATGCCCAGCGCCTGTCTAAAGTGACGTTACAGGGGGAGTGGATTGCCGGGGATAAACCCTCAAAAGAGATCGCCTTTCACCGCGCGCTCTACCTGAATAACCCCGACTGCCGGGCGGTGGTTCACCTGCACAGTCACTACCTGACCGCGCTCTCATGCCTGCAAAATCTGGACAGCCAGAACTGCATCCGCCCGTTCACGCCCTATGTGGTGATGCGGGTGGGAGACGTGCCGGTGGTGCCCTACTATAAACCCGGCGACGCGCGACTGGCGGAGGACCTGGCTCTTCTGGCGCCGCGCTACCGTGCTTTTCTGCTGGCGAACCATGGTCCGGTCGTGGTGGGCAAATCCCTGCAAGAAGCGGCGGACAATACCGAAGAGTTGGAAGAAACCGCACGCCTGATGTTTACCCTGGGCGACCGGGCCATTCGCTATCTTACCGCCGACGAAGTCGCCGAACTCAGGAGCCGATAATGCCAACGTTTGCAGCTAACTTATCTACCCAGTTCAATGAGGTGCCCTTTCTGCAGCGCTTTGCCGCCGCTGCACAGGCGGGCTTTGACGCGGTTGAATTTCTGTTTCCTTACGACTATCCGGCTGAGCAACTGAAAACGCTGCTCGATGACAACGGGCTTAAACTGGTGCTGTTCAATACCGCACCGGGCAACGTGGCTGCGGGGGAATGGGGGGTTGCAGCCATTCCCGGCCGGGAAGCGGAGGCAAGAGCCGATATCGACAGGGCTCTGGACTACGCGCTGGCGCTGGATTGCCCACAGGTGCACATCATGGCGGCAACCGTTCCTTCCGGTGCCGATCGCCAGCAGTATGTTGAGACGTTCATCGGTAATATGCGTTATGCGGCAGAACGCTTCGGCCCACACAACATCCGGTTGTTAATCGAAGCGCTAAATCCCACCACCAAACCCCATTATCTCTATGCCAGCCAGTATCAGACGCTGGAGATGGTTGAGCTCATCGATCGTCCCAACGTCTTTACCCAACTGGATCTGTTCCATGCCCAGATGGTGGACGGCAATCTCAGCCACCTCATTCGCCACTACGCCGGGCGTTATCAGCATGTGCAAATCGCCGCTGCGCCCAGTCGTCATGAACCTGACGAGGGCGAGATCAACTATCCCTGGCTGTTCAGCCTGCTTGATGAGGTGGGTTACGAGGGCTGGATCGGCTGCGAATATTTCCCGCGCGGGGACACCGTGGAAGGGCTGAGCTGGCTGGCGCCCTGGGCGAAACACCGCTGAGTTAAGGTTAAAAAATCACACCGGTGCTGCGGCAGCGGTGCAGTTCTGATCGTCTTTAAAACGGACCAGCACCAGGTAGAGCTGTAGCCAAAAAACGCTAAAAAAGATAACTATTCCAGAGGTTTACTATGACGACTGCGTTGCTGTTAGCCATTGCGACCGCCAGCATTGTGATTTTGCTGTTGCTGGTCATTAAAGCCAAAGTCCATCCCTTTGTCGCCCTGTTGATTGTCAGCCTGCTGGTGGCGATCGCCACCGGTATTCCGGCTGAAAAAATCATGGAAACCATCATCAGCGGTATGGGTGGACTGCTGGGGCACATCACCATCATTATCGTGCTGGGAGCCATGCTCGGGGCGATTATCGAAGCTTCGGGCGGCGCCGAGTCGCTGGCCCAGCGCTTCAGCAAAACGCTGGGCCTGAAACGCACTGTTGCTGCACTGACCATGGCCGCCTTTATTCTGGGCATCCCGGTGTTTTTTGAAGTGGGTTTTATCATTGTTATCCCGCTGATCTACGGCTTTACCAAAGTGGCGCGGGTTTCTCCCCTGAAGTTTGGCCTGCCAATGGCCGGTGTGATGTTAACGGTACACGTGGCGCTGCCCACCCATCCGGGTGCCGCGGCCGCTGCGGCCATTTTGCACACCGATATGGGCTGGCTGATGATGTTGGGGATTCTGGTCTCGGTGCCGGTCGGCATTTTAGGTTATTACGTCGCAAAGGTGATGAACCGTCGCCAGTATCATCTGTCGGTCGAGGTGCTGGAGCAGCTGCAGATGGCGAAGCCGGAAGGCGCGCAGAAGAAAAATGAACCTGCACCGCCGGGTGCGCTGACCATAAGCGGTTTGATTGTGGTGCCGATTGTGCTGATTGTATTAGGTACGCTGTCTCACTCGCTGCTGGCGCAGGACAGCCTGCCAGGTAAAATCATGACGGTGATTGGCACACCGCCCATAGCGCTGCTGATTGCGTTGGGCCTGGCCGCCTGGCTACTGGGCATCCGCCGTGGCTGGAGCAAAGATAAGCTGGAAGATCTGACCGGCCGGGCCATTCCGGGATCGGCGAGCGTGATTCTGGTGGCGGGCGCGGGTGGGGCCTTTGGGAAGGTGCTGGTGGAGTCCGGCGTCGGTAAAGCGCTGGCGCTGGCGCTGGAAACGCTGCACCTGCCGTTAATCCCCGCGGCCTTTATTCTGTCGCTGGCGCTGCGCGCCTCGCAGGGATCGGCTACCGTCGCGATTCTTACCACCAGCGGCCTACTGACGCAGGCCGTGACCGGCATTGATGATATGCACCGTGTTCTGGTCACGCTGGCAGTGTGCTTCGGCGGGCTAGGGCTGTCTCATGTCAACGATGCGGGCTTCTGGGTGGTGACGCGCTATCTGGGCCTGTCGGTAGCGGATGGATTAAAAACCTGGACGGTACTGACAACCCTGATGGGGATGACCGGTTTTGTTCTGACGTGGGCGCTGTGGTTTGTGATTTGATATGTTGGCCGGGAAAGGCGATTCGCGTTTCCCGGCCAGTCTGAGCGTCAGGACACCAGTTCCTGCGCATACAGATACAGCGCTTTTAACTGGGCCAGCTTTTCCTGATCGCTTTCATGCAGGCTGGCCAGCGATTCCAGCTCCATCAAAAACGACTGCACCTTATCCGGATTCAGTACTTCGCGACGGTGCTGCAGCCAGCGCTGTTGTTCAGCATCATCCAGGGTGCCGGGGAAGTTCCGCGCCCGATAACGAAACAGCAACTTCGCCACGCGCGGACTGTCAAACGTCAGATCCAGCGCGGGCAGGTTAGCCGGCGCCGTCTGGCGAATAATGTTCATGCCCGCCCGATCGGCATCGCTAAAGAAGCCATCGTAGAGCTGGGTATCCACATCATCCGACGGCGTAAAGGGTTCCGCATCGGCAAATATCGCCACCAGCTTTTCACGTATTTCAGGATGCTGACGCAGCGTCGCCAGATTATCCAGACAAGACTTGCGATCGATGCCCAACCGCCCGGCATCTTCAGGCCGCAGGGTATTCGCCGGAGCCAGCACGGGGCACTTATTGATGTGCACCAGCTTAACGGGAATGGCTGATTGATCGCCCAACTCGCTTTTGCGCGTGTAGAGACGTTCGCGCAGGCTGTCGGCATCCAGTGTTAAAAGCGGCGTCATATCGCCGGCCAGGTCGACCACGATCAGCGCATTGCGGTTATCCGGATGCCAGGCAAGCGGCACCACCCAACTGGTATTGCCGCGTGCTGCGCCAAACATGCCGGAAACGTGCACCAGCGGCTTCATCTGTGGAATATCGATCAGGGTCATGAGTTTGTTTTTGTTGCGATGCGTAAACAAAAACTCGAACAGCTTAGGCTGTTTCTCTTTCACCAGTTTCGCCATTGCGAGTGTGGCATAGACATCCGACATCGCATCGTGGGCGTTTTCATGGGCTACGCCGTTGGCTTTGGTCAGGTGCTCCAGCCGGAAGCTGGGAAAACCGTCTTCATTTTCGGGCCAGTTGATGCCTTCGGGCCGCAGCGCATAGCAGGCACGCATCACGTCCAGCAAATCCCAGCGAGAGTTACCGTTTTGCCAGCTCCAGCCATAGGGATCGTAGAAGTTGCGGTAGAAAATATTGCGTGTCACTTCATCGTCGAAGCGCACGTTGTTGTAGCCCACCACGCAGGTTTGTTCGGCGGTGAACAGGGCATGAATACGGGCGGCAAACTCGGCCTCGCTGACGCCCCGCGAGGCGGCAATTTGCGGCGTAATACCGGTAATCATTACCGCTTCAGGCTGGGGCAGATAGTCGTCCGGCGGACGGCAGTAAAACACCTCTGGCTCGCCAACCGGATTAAAGTTGCTGTCGGTACGTAACCCGGCAAACTGCGCCGGACGATCCCGTGACGGACTGGTGCCGAAGGTTTCGTAATCATGGAATAAGAAAGTGAATTCAGAGGCGGGCACGTCGCTGTCCTGTCTGCAAAAAAATCAACGTTCAGGATAGTCTTCTGCGCTCGCCAGCACAACCGTACTGACCAAAGCTGCGTGGTGGCACCCGGCAGTTCATATTTTTTTTCAATTTAATTAAACCTTCTTAAGGCTTTTGCCGTAAAACGTCCGGCTGTTCCCGTCTGTTTTATTTGTGCAACTAAGGATGAAGTGTTGAAAAGGCGTCTGTTAATTACCGTAACTGTTTTTTGGGCTTCGCTGGCACAGGCCGACGATATGCCGTTTCCCGTGACGCCGCCGGCGATCGATGCCGCATCATGGGTGCTAATGGATGCCACCACGGGGCAGGTGCTTACGGCGGGCAATCCTGACGAACGCCGCAATCCGGCCAGCCTGACCAAGTTAATGACGGGCTATGTCGTTGACCGCGCCATCGATCAAAAGAAAATTACGCGCGACGATATGGTCACCGTGGGGAAAGACGCCTGGGCCGCAGGCAATCCGGTCTTTAAAGGTTCATCGCTCATGTTCCTGAAACCGGGCGATAAGCTGAGCGTGCGCGACTTAAGCCGCGGTGTCATTATCGATTCGGGTAACGATGCCTGCGTGGCGCTGGCCGATTATGTCGCGGGCAGCCAGGACAACTTTGTGAAGTTGATGAATCATTACGTGGAGAAACTGGGCCTGACCAATACCCATTTCGAAACCGTCCACGGTCTGGATGCGCCAGGACAGTTCTCCAGTGCGCTGGACATGGCAAAGCTGTCTCGCGCCATCATCGACGGCGAGCCGGATTTCTATGCCATGTACCGTGAGAAAACCCTGACCTGGAATGGCATCACTCAGAACAACCGCAATGGTCTGCTGTGGGATAACAGTCTTCACGTGGATGGTCTGAAAACAGGTCATACCGAAACCGCAGGATTTAATATCATCGCCTCAAATGTGGTCGGTCAGCATCGCCTGATTGCCGTGGTGATGGGCGGTAAAAGCGCGAAAGGGCGCGAAGAGCAGGCGCGTAAACTGCTGGTCTGGGGCCAGAATACGTTCGATACGGTCCAACTGTTCCATGCGGGCAAGAAGATCGGCAGCGAACACGTGTGGTACGGCAATCCGCATCAGGTTGAGGTGGGCACGGCAAATGATGTTTACCTGTCGCTCCCGCGCAGTGAAATTCCGAACGTGAAAGCCAAATACGTGATTAACCGTAGCGATCTGGAAGCACCGCTGAAAGCCAATGAGAACATTGGTGAGATTCAGGTTATGGATAAAGACAAGCAGATTGCCAGTTATCCGCTGGTGGCGCTCAGTGCCGTTAACGAAGCCGGCATGTTTAGCCGCCTCTCCGACTATCTGAAACGTAAGTTTTAATCTCAGGCCACGCGCACCTGCCTGCCGGGCAGGTGCCGCGAGGGCTCGCATCGCAGGACCCTATTGCCACCTGAACGGTTTATTTTGCTGATTTACCGCCACAGGTTGGTGATAATGGCCCAATGTGTCACGTATTGACTAAAATATTGACGGCGCGCCAGGACTCACACGGTGCATCGCGTAGAATCACCTCTTTACCCGCGGACAGCTATCTTGCGCTCTGATAAGCCCATCTCTAATCTGGAATTCTGGTTATATCGCCATTACCGTAGCGTGCACGGCTTGCGCATCGCGGTGGCGTTTCTTTTTGCCTTTTTGTTTGTGCGGATGACCGGCATTCCCGAAGGCACCTGGCCGCTGATTACGCTGGTGGTGGTGATGGGGCCGATCTCCACGTGGGGCAATGTGTTTCCCCGCGCCATTCAGCGCATTGGCGGCACGATTGCCGGGTCAATTTCGGGATTGATTGCGCTCAAGCTGGAGATGATTTCGCTACCGGGCATGCTGGCCTGGTGCGCGCTGATCATGTTTATCAGCGGCTATCTGACCCTGGGAAAGCATCCCTATATGGCGCTGTTGATTGGCATTACGCTCTGCGTAGTGGTCGGCGCGCCAATGGGGGATTTCACCGTCGCCATGTGGCGTGGCGGCGATGTGATTTTAGGCTCGCTGCTGGCGCTGATATTTACCGCTGTCTGGGCACAGCGCGCCTACATTCACTGGCGTATCCAGCTTTCGGATACGCTGGGCGAGATGGCAAAAATCTATCATGCAGGTTTTTCCGCTAACCTGGTGGAAAAGCCGCGACTGAATAAGCCCTTTGGGAAGTTGCTCTCCAGCGTCATCAAAATGCGCGCGCTGTTGGAGCCGTCCAGCAAAGAAACGCGTATTCCTAAATCGGTATTTGAAGCGATTCAGACCATAAACCGTAATATGGTGTACACCATTGAGATGCAAATTAATGCCTGGTGGGCATCGAGGGAAAGCCATCTGATTATGCTGAATGCGCCGACGCTGCGCCGTACTCAGCAGATGACGGAAAACGCGCTACGAACGTTGTCGGAGATGGCGGTGAAAGGGGAAACCTATGACATCATCGCGGCCAACCATGAGTTAACGGAAATCGTCAATGAACTTAAGCAGTTGATCGCCAGCGGCAGTGACCGTCTGGAGGAAACGCCAATTTATGGCTATGTCTGGTTGAGTCTGGAGCTGGCGAAGCAACTGGAGCGCATGACGGACTTACTGCGTCTGGCGCTGCGTAAATAATCACCTCAGACAATGACTTAATGCGAAACCCGGTTTTTTTGCGCTAAGATAAGAGCCAGTCCGAATTTAGCTGTGAGAATTGCCCTTAAGGCTGGCTAGCCGCTAAGCTGATCGTTTTGACTCTCTCCCTGCTTTAGCAGGCTTAAAGAAAGGTGCCATCATGGAAAATGCCAAGCAATCATTTCAGGACGTACTTGAGTTTGTCCGTACGTTTCGCCGCAAGAACAAACTGCAGCGTGAAATTGTCGATAATGAGAAGAAAATTCGTGACAACCAAAAGCGTGTTCTGCTGCTGGACAACCTGAGCGAATACATTAAACCCGGCATGAGCGTGGAAGCGATACAGGAAATCATCGCCAGCATGCGTGCGGACTATGAAGATCGCGTGGATGAATACATCATCAAAAACGCCGACCTCTCGAAAGAGCGCCGTGAGCTGTCTAAAAAGCTCAAGACCATGGGCGTGGGTGAAACCAAAGCGCCGTAAGGGTGCGCGAATAACGGAAACCCTTCGCTGCGGATAACCTGCCCGCGCAACCTTCAGGTTGGGCGGGCTTTTTTTATGGCTGAGAGACGTCGGTGAAGACTTAGCGGGTCAGCCTACGTGCAATCTGCTGGAGTTGACGCGCCAGATCCGATAAGTCCAGGTTTTGGCTGGCGGGCGCTGCGGTGGTTTCTCTGATCACCAGCATCGGCTCCAGGGTACGTGACGCCACCGCTCCACCCCGCAGTTCGGCCAGCACCTGATCCACGCTGTGGGTGCCGAGCTGCTGAAGATCCTGGCGAATGGTGGTCAGTGGCGGCTGGTACCAGGCGCTTTCTGCCGTGTCATCGTAGCCGACAAGAGAAATATCGCCCGGAATCGCCACGCCGTGCTGATGTAGCGCCCGCATCGCGCCCAGCGCCATCTCATCATTCGCCACTAAAAGCGCCTGGGGCAGGGCATTCGGGAGTTGCGCCAGCATCGCCTGATAGCCGGATTTGGCGCTCCAGTCGCCGCGCAGGACGCAGCAGGGAGATAACTGATGCTCTGCCAGCGCCTGACGCCAGACCGCTTCGCGCTGACGAGCCGACACTGAGCGCACCGGGCCATTCAGCAGGCCAATTTGCCGGTGCCCGAGCGCAATCAGATGTGCAACGGCGGCACGCGCCCCTTGTTCGTTTGAATACTGGCAATGAGATACGAGAGCATGGGGATCGGCATCCAGAAACAGCACCGGCTTTTTACCGCACATCACGCGGATTTTTTCCGCCTCGGCCGCCTCTAACGGCATATTGATCAGCACCGCATCCACGCGCTGGGCCATCAGTTCATTCACTGTCGCTTCCGCATTATCCTCACTGTCCATCGCGATCACCAGGTGATAACCGGCGCTGGCGGCGCGCTGCTGAATGGCCGAAGCAATCTGCGCCGGGGCCATCAGGGCCAGGTTACTGGTTGCAAGGCCTAAGGTTCGGGTCGCTTTTCCCGCCAGCTGCTGTGCGACCCGATTGGGCACATAGTTAAGCTGCTGCATCGCCGCTTCAACTTTTTCACGGGTGCGGGGGGAAACCTGCTCAGAGCGGTTAAGCACGCGAGAAACCGTTTGATAGGAAACGCCAGCCAGTTGGGCAACATCATCAAGGGTCACAGAGCGGGACGTCATTATTCCTCCAAAAGATGAGGCAGCGAGTGTAACAAAATTCCGTTACTCGCGCGCCCTGCGACGGCGCGGCTGCTTTCCCATCACATCCGTGTTTAACGGTTCTGTTGATAGATTTGCAGGTTAACATTTACCGCATTCAACAGTGGCACAGTCATACCATGACGACTGGCTCGTAGCAGCAGGTCGCCAATGATCGTATCGGCTTCAATAGCAAAACCCTGGGTCAAATCACGATACATGGAGGAGGTCATAGGCGTCGACGGGTCGTTCAGCAATTCATAAATTTTTGCGGTAACGGCAGGGCGGGGCTGATAGCCCTCCGCGCAGATAACCTGAAGCACCTCACTGTAAATGCCCTGAAGCAGCATCTCGCCACCGGCCTGGGTCAGTATCTGTTGCGTATTCCCCCGCGCCAGACAACACACCGCGCCGAGCGTGCTTAACAGCAGCCATTTTTCCCATAACTCACCGATAATATTGTCGGAAAAAAACGTTTCCACGGCACTACCACGTAGCGCGGCATCGACCTGCTGCAGTCGGTCATCGTTGTTGCCATCCAGTGCGCCGTAATAGATCTGGTGTAAGGGCGTCAACTGCACCACATGGCCTTTATCGTTCAACGTGGCGTTGATTTTGCACAAGCCACCGATCACGCGATCGGCACCGAAGTGGGTGAGCAAGGTGTCAATATGCCGCATGCCATTCAGAATCGGCATGATCAGGGTTTGTGGCCCAACAGCCGGCTGGATGTCGTGAATCGCCTGCGCCAGGCCGGTACTTTTAACCGTTAAGATGATTAAGTCGTAATGCGCGTCAAGCCTGGCGGCGGTGACCAACTGGGGTTCAAGCGTTTCCTGCCCTGAGCGGGTTTGCAACACCAGGCCGGTTTGTTGTAACTGATTAAAACGGCCTTCACGGACCAGGAAGGTCACATTCTGCCCGGCCTGTATCAGCCGTGCGCCAAAATAGCCGCCGGTTGCCCCCGCACCTACAATCAAAATACGCATCCCTTCTTCCTCCATTGAACGCATCTGCCCAGATGCAGGGCAGTGATTTACGTTATGCGTTAAAACCCAATCTGCCCGCAAGCATTATTACAATCTGCACCCACACAGAATAGTGCACTGACCGCAGTCAGGTCAGCGCAAGCTATGTCAAAATTCTTGAATGTAGCGCTTAAGGATATTCACTATCCGTCACGGCGCGGCTGGCGTAACCTTATTTCATTGAGGTTTATCACGCGAAAGCATTGTTCTTTCGTCAGGAGACGTAACAGATGAAAAAGATTGGTTTTCTCTCATTCGGCCACTGGACGCCATCATCGCAGTCCGCCACGCGTTCTGCTCAGGACGTGTTGCTGCAGTCTATAGATTTAGCGGTAGCGGCAGAAGAACTCGGGGCCGATGGTGCCTATTTCCGTGTGCATCACTTCGCCCGCCAACTTAGCTCGCCGTTTCCACTGCTGGCAGCGGTCGGCGCTCGCACCAAAAAAATTGAAATAGGTACTGGCGTTATCGATATGCGCTATGAAAATCCGCTCTATATGGTGGAGGATGCCAGCGCTGCCGATCTGATTTCCAACGGTCGCCTGCAGTTGGGCCTGAGCCGCGGCTCGCCAGAGCAGGTGATTGAGGGCTGGCGCTATTTTGGTTATGCGCCGCAGGAAGGCGAGACGGATGCGGACATGGGCCGTCGCCACACAGAAGTTTTCCTGGATGCGCTGCGTGGCGAAGGTTTTGCCAAACCGAATCCACAGCCGATGTTCCCGAATCCACCGGGCCTGCTGCGTCTTGAGCCGCTGTCTGAAGGCCTGCGCGATCGCATCTGGTGGGGTTCGGGCTCCAACGCCACGTCAGTATGGGCGGCGAAGATGGGCATGAACCTGCAAAGCTCGACGCTCAAAGATGATGAAACCGGCGAGCCGTTCCACATCCAGCAGGCAAAACAGATCCGCGCCTACCGTGAAGCATGGGAAGCGGCGGGGCACTCGCGTAAGCCACGGGTTTCCGTCAGTCGCAGCATTTTTGCGCTGGTGAACGATATGGATCGGGCTTACTTTGGCCGCAGTGGACAGGATCAGGATTCAGTCGGTTTTCTGGATGAGAAAACCCGCGCCATCTTTGGTCGCAGCTATGCCGCCGAGCCGGAAAAACTGATCAAACTGTTGGCAGAGGATGAGGCGATTGCCGAAGCGGATACACTGCTGCTCACTGTACCGAATCAGTTGGGCGTGGACTACAACGCACACGTCATTGAATCGATTCTGAAGTACGTGGCGCCGGAGCTGGGCTGGCGTTAAGCCTGCTTGATCTTGCCAGATTAATAACCCCACACAGTCCTCGCTGCGTGGGGTTTTTACTAAAATAATAATGCCTCTTCTACTGTAATATTTCTCACATTCCCCGCCGATAATATTGCTGGCCAGTGCAGCGAGATGTTTAGCGTTATTAACCTCTGAAACTATCAGCCGCTGAAAACATCAGCTTTAAGATTTATCTCAATAATACATTGTTAGTTGTAAATTAATTGACATGAAGTTGTGTTAATTTTATTAATGTATAAAGACCTTCAAGGTTAACTGTATTCTGGTTACCTGACATATTCATATTTACTGAGAAAATTCTCAGGCGTTACTATTTCTGTTAGCACGATGCAACAGCATTGATATGCTGCTGCCTGTTTCTTAATGCAAATGGCTCTAAATTCTGTCTGAACCTGCCGAATATAACGGATTGCAACACCCGTTTCATCATTATCACAGCGTAATCGGAAAAAATTAATGGCGATTGATATTTATTTGAAAGTTGAAGGGACTACTGGAGAATCACAGGACAGCAATCATAAAGGATGGACCGACGTGCTCTCATTTAACTGGGGGGCTTCGCAACCCGGTAATATGGCGGTAGGTGGCGGTGGCGGCTCAGGAAAAGTGAATTTCAACGATCTGCGTGTTAAAGCGTTAATCGACAAATCCACTGCTGCCATTCTTAAATACTGCTCCAGCGGAAAGCATGTTTCAAAGGTAGAACTGTCGGTTTGCAAAGCCGGTGGCAACCAAATTGAGTACACGAAGATTGTGCTGGAAGATGTACTGGTTACGGCAACGGATTTTAACGGAGTAGGGCAAGGTGACACCATTGTGGTGGACTACGCCTTTCAGGCATCCAAAGTGTCTACCAGCTACTGGGAACAAAGTGCCAGCGGTACCAAAGGGGCGGAAAGCAAAGCTGGTTGGGATATTAAACAAAATAAAGAGAGCTGAGTTAATCCGCCCTTAAAATAAAGGTGAAAAATGGCTATTGATATCTTTTTGAAAATAGATGGAATTGAAGGTGAGTCGCAAAATGCAAACCATAAAAAATGGATAGATGTTCTGTCATTTAACTGGGGCGCGCAGCAACCAGGTAATATGTCCGTTGGCGGTGGTGGCGGTGCGGGAAAAGTGAATTATCGCGATTTAAGCGTTGAGGCATTGATCGATAAGGCCACACCGGCGTTAGTGAAATATTGTGCAAGTGGTAAACATCTGCCAAAAATTCAGCTGTCTGTTTGCAAGGCAGGCGGGCAGGAAGTGGAATATACTCGCATCACGCTTGAAGATGTGCTGGTTACGCAGACTGACTTTACCGGCATTGGTCACGCGTCCACGCTGGGTATGCAGTATTCCTTTCAAGCCAGCAAGGTTGCGCTGGAATACTGGGAACAGGCTTCTCAGGGAACGAAAGCCGCTTCTGTGCAGATGGGTTGGGATATCAAGCAAAATAAAGAAAGCTAATCAAAGGAACTGTTACATCTTAAAAAGAGGTTATTATGGCATTTCCAGGCATACATGTGATTGAGGGACTCACGACGAATCCCAGTTTAAATTCTGATACTTCAGGCAGCTTTTTACCCTCTGAAATTCTCAAAGAATCATTGATTCTGATGAGTTCGCTTGAGCCGATGGAAATTGCCAGTCTTTCTAAAAGAGAAACCAGTGTTATTGCCAGTGCGTTGAACGATTATAAAAATAACAGTAACAGTCGTTTTAAAAATCCTCCCACAGAGCAGGCTACAGGGCGGCGGCCGAATGGTGAGATAAAGCATATTAACAATCGCATACTCGGCATTCCTGTACAGCATTATAATACCACTTCAATGGGAGCCGTTGCGTTAAGTTCAGCCACCTTATTGGCAATCTTTTGGACCTCAACTGCAGGTTTATTTAGCATCGTTGGACGAAGTATCGTCCCTGCTGTGGCGAGTCTTGGCGGAATTGGTTTATCGTACCATTCAAATAACCGCACCCTGTCAATTAATCAATTAGCTGCGCATTTGAAAAATCTGGCAGACAATTTTAACAGCGCGCATGATGCGCTCGTTGCTTTTTCTCAGAAGGCAAAGTTGAAAAAACATAATTTTAAACCCTCCAAAGACACAGAGCCGACTTTTGCAGGGGAGGTCATATCTAAAAACCCTATTCCAGCAGCACACCGTGAAAGAATGTCGTATATTTTAAATCAATTTACTTTTACAGAGTATCAGCGCGTCGAGCTCATTGGTGATAGTGCGAATTTTGTGAAGCTGTTTTTTAATCAGAATGAGCAATTGACTTTAACAAAGATTGAATATGGCTACCTGACTGCGATGGATATTCCCTAATTCCGCGCCCGTCAATCTAAACCTCCAGATGGTGCATTTTAACGCTTCGGCAACCCGGATGAATGATCCTTGATAAAAGGGGCATAAGTCAAATTGTGCGAGCCGGGTTCCAGCACCTGGCTTGTTATCATCTACTTTAGGCGCTATGTTTTATCTGCTTTGTAAAAGCAGATAACGGGACGCTAAAAACGCTACTGGCCAGACAGCCAGCATAAATTTTTAACAGATATGCTTTTAATTTTTTACAGCCATGGCTGGCGCATTGTGTAAATACACCATCATCAAATAAGGGAGATTATTCAATGTCTGTTACCACGCTTAATCTTGTTCAGAAACCGTCTTCCGCGATTTCAAAAACTCAGCGCCGGTACAAAGTCGGCTACGTACCTAATTTTGGCGACACCAGCACGCCTGCGCTGAATATCAGCGGCAAATGGTTGCGTGAAGCCGGATTTGATACCGGCACGCGGGTCTCGGCAGAAATTAGCGAAGGATGCATTGTGCTGCGGGTCGATAAGTCATAAAACGGAAAGGTGTGATTGATTGCTCACTTCTCAAAGGCAGCGTTGCGGGTTGCCCCTTGAATTCAGGTCAGGTGAGCATAAAACCGCCTGGCCTACTTTATTGGCAGAACAAACAGATAACGCGGTTTCCTTCACCGCGTGAATTCAGTTGCCAATAAGGAAATGCCATCCGTTTAACCTCCTCAGGGTGCGACCCGGCAGGGCCGCAAACCGCCGTCGTTAACACTGCAAATACACAACATGCGTTTGCAGATATTCCTCGAGCCCATGACGACCATCAGCACCGCCGATGCCAGATTTGCGCCAGCCGGCATGGAATCCCTGCATGGCTTCAAAATTCTCGCGGTTAACGTAGGTTTCACCAAACTTCAGCTGACGCAGGGCGGTCATCGTGGTGGTCAGGTTCTGAGTGTAGATTGAGGAAGTCAGGCCGTACTCACAGTCATTGGCCAGTGCGATAGCTTCTTCGAGCGTTTTAAAGGTCATCACAGGAAGCACCGGGCCAAAAATTTCCTCACGCATAATCTCCATCTCTTGGCGTACGCCGGTAATAATCGTGGGCTCGAAGTAAAAGCCCTCGCGCCCCGCCCGTTTACCGCCCAACACAACCCTGCCGCCTTCTTCTACTGCCCTGGCAACTTTTTGCTCAACCCGCGCCAGCGCGGCGGCGGTGATCAGTGGCCCCATATCGATATCGTTTTTTTCAGCCGGATTGCCAAACGTCACGTGTTGCATCGCCTCTGTCAGTGCGCTGATAAAGCGGTCATAAATCCCTTCCTGTACATAAACCCGCTCTGCGCAGTTGCAGACCTGACCTGTATTAATGACGCGAGAGCTGACAATGGCCTTTACTGCCAGATCGAGGTCGGCATCATCCATTACAATGGCCGGCGCTTTACCCCCCAGCTCCAGAGAGACTTTGGTAACGTTTTTTGCTGCCGCTTCCATGGCGGCAATCCCGGCATTAACGCTGCCCGTCAGGCTTACCAACCCCACTTTTTCGTTGCCAGCCAGCTCCTGACCGATCTCAGGTCCGTAGCCGTAAACAACATTGAACACACCTTTTGGCAGGCCGATATCCGCAACGATCTGTGCAAACAGGGCCGCGTTATTGGGCGTCAACTCACTCGGTTTTATCGCAATCGTATTGCCGGTAATCAGTGCCGGCGCCGCTTTACGCGCAATCAAAAAAAACGGGAAGTTCCACGGTAAGATGCCGGTAGTAACGCCAATCGCTTTTTTAAAGACGAAAATATTTTCATTAGGACGATCGCTGTTCACAATCTCACCTTCGTAGCGTCGCGCCCATTCGGACATGTAGTCCAGGTAATCAGCAGTAAAAAGCACTTCGGTTTTTGCCAGCCCCTGGGTTTTACCGCCTTCTGCCACGATAGTGGCGCTGAGTTCGGGTTCACGCTGACGAATGGCTGTGGCAATTTTACGCAGCCAGCTGCCGCGCTCCACGGCCGGTAAGGCTTCCCAGCCCGGCTGCGCGGCATCGGCAGCGGCGATAGCGTCTGCGGCGTCCTGACGCGTGCCTTGAGGAATGCGTGACAGTAGCGCTTCGGTAGCAGGATTAATCACTTCAATCCACTTATCGCTGTGATTAGGCACAAAAACACCATTAATGAAATGTTGATGATGTGTTGTCATATGCAGGGCTCCGCTTTTAACTCGTTAACGTTATGTGAAAACAGAGTGAAACAGATTACGACGATATACCTTTTTATCTTTGCCAAAGCCACACTGCAGATGGCAGGGAAGGGAAGAAAGACACGACGAAGCCAGCATTTCCGCGGCGTGTTTTGTTATCTGAGCGGTCAGCGTCTTATAAAAAGGGTCGACGGGCTGAAACCCTGTATTCGCCAGCAAATGCCGGAACGCCTGGGATGGCGATAAGCCCGTGCCTGCCCGCGCAGTCAATGACGAAGCGGTAGGCTTTTGACGGGAGGCATCCCCGGCCAATTGTCCTTTCGGTTTGCCCTGCCACGCAAACGTCTCATTGCGTGACTGCAGTTAATAACATGCGCAGCGACTACTGCGCTGAATCGTAGAGTGCTTATCCAACATCATGCGATCTCCCGCTGATCACAGTATCCCCACTAGCCTTGAGTCATATCACAAACCTTTTCTGCCGACCGTTTTCCCTCTTCGTCCGCCAAACCATCTTTGCAGCGAACCCGCAGCTCAACTTTATGTCATTGCCACGTTAATAAGCGTGCTGGCAGTAAGATTAAAACTGTGCCGATCAACACAACAAACAACAAAAATATCTCGAATAATAAGCGGTTTAGGTAAAACGTCCGGTTACTGTCCTTAAATGTGAATTTGTGATCTTTATGTTGAAAATTCACCGGATTTTGCCAGCGGCCTGTGTTTTCCGGCAGCCATTCAAAGGCTGAGTGAAAGCAGCTCCCTCTAGACTGCTGCTTATCAGGAAACGTCGGTTTCCTGTTTGGCCTCAACCTTGCGAAGGAATAACAATGAACAGTGCCATTATTGCCGGTATTTTCTGGCATCTGGTGGGTGCCGCCAGTGCCGCATGTTTTTATGCGCCGTTTAAACAGGTCAAAAAATGGTCATGGGAAACCATGTGGGCAGTAGGTGGCTTGATGTCGTGGCTGATTTTGCCATGGGCAGTCAGTGCCGTACTGCTGCCGAATTTCTGGGCGTACTACAGTAGTTTCAGTCTGTCACAGCTGCTACCTGTGTTTTTGTTTGGTGCAATGTGGGGCATCGGCAATATTAACTACGGCCTGACCATGCGCTATCTCGGCATGTCGTTAGGCATCGGTATTGCTATCGGCATTACGTTAGTCGTCGGGACACTCATGACGCCGTTGCTGCAGGGCCGTTTTGTCGCGCTCTTTAGCTCGGCTGGTGGCCGTATGACGCTGCTTGGCGTTCTGGTCGCGCTGATTGGCGTGGCAATTGTATCGCGTGCCGGTTTGCTGAAAGAGCGCGCGCTGGGCATTAACGCCGAAGAATTCAATCTGAAGAAAGGGCTTGTACTGGCGGTTATCTGCGGTATTTTCTCGGCCGGCATGTCCTTCGCTATGGATGCCGCAAAGCCGATGCATGTTGCGGCAGCTAATCTGGGTATTAATCCGCTGTACGTGGCGCTACCCAGCTATGTGGTGATTATGGGCGGTGGTGCGCTGATTAACCTGGCGTACTGCTTTATCCGCCTGGCGGTTAAGCCGGAGCTCTCCCTCCGCCGGGACTTCTCCGTGGCAAAACCGCTGTTAATTGCCAATATCGCTTTCGCTATTCTTGGCGGCACCATGTGGTATCTGCAGTTCTTTTTCTATGCATGGGGCCATGCCAAAATTCCACCGCAATATGACTTTGTCAGTTGGATGCTGCACATGAGTCTGTATGTGCTGTGTGGTGGTCTGGTCGGACTGATGCTGAAAGAGTGGAAATCTGTCGGGCGTCGTCCGGTTAGCGTCCTGTCGATTGGCTGCATAGTCATTATCATCGCTGCCAATATTGTCGGGCTTGGCATGGCTGCCTGACTCCGCAGAGATAAAAGCCTGATGCGTTAACGCGTATCAGGCTTTTGCGTTATCAGTTAGCGTGGCGCATTGCGGTACAAAACGTTGCCGCCAGGCACTGGGCGTCATGCCGGTTTCACGCGTAAACACCACCGAAAAATAGTTACTGTCATCAAAGCCGCAGCGTGAAGCAATCTCGCTGATTAAACTTTCCTGGGTGCGTAGTAAGTATTTTGCCTGACAGAGTTGAAGCTGACGCAAATAGTGGCCAATTGTCATGCCGGTTTGCTGGCGAAACAGCTGTTTAAGCGCTCGCTCGCTGAGTTGGTGCTGCTCGCAAAAGTGGGCGAGGTCAAACGGACGGCTGATATCGGCCAGCAGCGACGACATCAGGAGATCAAGCTGTTCGCCTTCCGGTAGCGCCCAGGAACGATCGGCCGCGTAACCGTGGCGGCGCAGAATCAGCGCCAGCTGTAAAAACAAGGCTTCAGAAAGCTGAATGGACAAGGGATCGTTTTTGCGGCTTTCCCGCTCCAGTTGGCTGATGACGCCACGTGCCAGCGCCATACCCTGGGTGGTTAATCGCCAACCGGACTGAGCATTCTCTTCCTGAGGCGGTATAAGCTGGCTCCAGTCAAGATCGAGCCGAAAGCGATCGCGGCAATAAAGAATGTTGTCGAGCGCCAGGTCATGGACGCTGTCATAGCTATGGCAGTCGCTGTCGCGAATATAAAACACATCGCCGCAGGTAATCAGCCAGGGGCGATCGTTGAGGATGTGCAGCCCGTTGCCGCGCCAGACAATCACAATCTCGCTAAACCTGTGTTGATGAGGCGGGAAAGAGGGTTGTGGCATACGTTCGGCCACTGCGATGGGCAGGTTTCTGGCAGGAAAGTAGTCCTCGCGCGACAGAATTAGCGACATATTAAAAGCTCCAGTTACCACATCTGTTGACGCTCCATGCGGGGCGCGTAGCCAAATTCACGCCGGAACAGCGTGGAGAAGTGGTTGCTGTCACCAAATCCACACTGATAGGCGATGTCCGTTATACGCATATCGCTGTGGCGTAGCAGATGACGCGCCTGCAATAAACGCAGCCGATTCAAATAACGCTGTGGCGTACTGCCTGTCTGCTGCTTCATCTGGCGGTGCAGCGTACGCAGCGACAGTGAAAAGCTGTCGGCCAGCGCCTCCCATACGATCTCTTCACTGTAATGCTCATTCAGCCAGTCAAGCAATCGGTGCAGTCTGGCTTCCTGGTCCTGCGCGTTGTCATTGCGAGCGGCCTCACGTAGCAACACCAGCATTTGCAGAAAGAGTTGCTCCTGATGTGCCTGACGTTCGAGTGACCACAGAGGTTGCTGCTTCATCTGTGTCACCAACTGCAAAGCGTGCCCCATCACTTTTTGATTAATGCGCCAGTGCGACGCGTACCGGCCGTCCTCTTCACGCGGCAATAGTGCCTGCAGCCCGGAAAGAAAGCGGAACGCCCCCGGGCTTCGGTACAGCACATTGGTCAGGCAAAGGTTGTCGGTTTTTTCATACAGATGGCGATCGTGGTCGCGTACAAAGCACACGCAACCGGCACTCAACGCCTGCGGCTGACCATTAAACACATGAATACCTGATCCCTGTTCAACCAGCACAATTTCATGGAAATCATGGTGATGCTCTGGAAAAGCCTGCTGTGGCACGCGTGGCTCGATGGCAATGGCGTAATTTCCGGCGGGAAAGAAATCCGCGCTATGCAGAACGGTCATGGCTTGCTCTCCGTTAACAATGTTGCAACTGAGTCTACGCAGGCGCTGCGGACATCACCTTGAATTTTGAACGGGGCGGCGCAAGAAAATGGCGAATTATTTAAGATCGCCTAAGTGATTGATAGAAATGCGGCAAAGCTCACAACTCTATCGTCACGCGGTTCTGTGAGCTATCTCACGAACACCTTTGCAAACCTGCCAGCGAAGATCCTCTGCTGGCACTGCGCCTAAGGTGGCAGGCCTGCAGGCTTTTTATTCTGTAGCCATGTCATTTCAGGAAAACATGCCATGAATATGCGTAACATCGTTGCCATTGATTTAGGCGCATCCAGCGGGCGCGTCATGCTTGCGCAGTGGACGTCGGACAGCCAGAAAATCGCTCTGCGTGAAGTCCGTCGTTTCGCGAATCAGCGGGTTCAGCGCAGCGGCTATGACTGCTGGGATCTGGATCGTCTGGAGCAGGACATTCGCGCCGGACTGCAGCAACTGGATGATGAAGGCATCGTGCCGGACAGCATGGGTATTGATACCTGGGGCGTTGATTTGGTACTGCTGGACGCAGACGGACATCGCGTTGGCGAAGCCGTGAGCTACCGTGACAAACGCACCGAGGGCCTGATGGCCCGGGCGATTGACGATCTCGGCCAGCAGGCGATATACCAGCGCACCGGCATTCAGTTTCTGCCATTTAACACCCTATATCAGCTGCGCGCGCTACATCTGCAGCAGCCGGACTGGCAGGCGAGGGTGAAATATGCGCTGATGATTCCAGACTATCTGCACTATCGCCTCACCGGCAAAATGAACTGGGAATACACCAACGCCACCACCACGCAGTTACTGAATATTCAAAGTGGTGAGTGGGATCGTGACTTGCTGGACTGGGCTGGCGTCGACTCCGCCTGGTTCGGCACACCGCATGCACCGGGCAATAACGTGGGTTACTGGGCCAGCGCCAGCGGCAAGCGGATCCCGGTGATTGCCGTAGCCACGCACGATACGGCCAGCGCGGTGCTGGCCACGCCACTGATGCACGACGATGCAGCCTATCTCAGTTCAGGTACCTGGTCGCTAATGGGGATTGAAAGTCTCCAACCCTATGTGAATGCGACTGCTTTACAGGCCAACATAACCAATGAAGGCGGCGCGGAAGGTTACCGGGTGCTGAAAAACATTATGGGGCTATGGCTTTTACAGCGCGTCTGTAGCGAACTGAACATCCGCGACTTGCCCCTGCTTATTGCGGATGCCGCAAAGCAGCCAGCCTGCCGCTCGCTCATTGATCCTAACCACCCTCGCTTTATTAACCCAGACAACATGGTGCAGGCAATCCAACATGCCTGTGCTGAACAGGCGATGCCGATACCGCACACTGCG
The DNA here is from genome assembly GCF_059801205.1 of Pantoea sp. Ae19-2. Taxonomy (NCBI): domain Bacteria; kingdom Pseudomonadati; phylum Pseudomonadota; class Gammaproteobacteria; order Enterobacterales; family Erwiniaceae; genus Pantoea; species Pantoea sp. Ae19-2. The sequence goes on from NZ_JBCHWE010000001.1 coordinate 1,069,604, forward strand.
GCCGCACTGGCACGCACCCTCTTTGACAGTCTGGCGCTTTCATATCGCCAGACAATGCTGGAACTCGGCCAGCTACGCGGCACACCGCTACGGCAGCTGCATATCGTGGGCGGCGGCAGCCAGAATCCTTTACTCAACCAGCTGTGTGCCGATGCCTGTCAACTGCCGGTGATTGCCGGTCCGGTAGAAGCCTCCACGCTGGGAAATGTGGGTTGCCAGCTCATCGCGCTAGGTGAACTGCGTGACGTCGCGGATTTGCGCCGCTGCATCAGCCGTAATTTCCCGTCAGACATCTTTGAACCGCTCGACAACAGCGCGTTTGCGGCCCATCAGGCGCGCTTCACCGCGCTGCTCCAACCTGCTAAGGAACTTGCATATGACAAAGCTGATTGAACAGGCCTTTGACCTGGCGAAACAACGTTATGCTGAGAATGGCGTTGATGTGGACCTTGTGATGGCGCAACTGGATGAGATCCCGGTCTCGATGCACTGTTGGCAGGGTGATGACGTGCGCGGTTTTGAAAATCCCAACGGGCAACTCACCGGCGGTATTCAGGCCACCGGCAACTATCCGGGACGGGCACGCAACGCCGACGAATTGCGCGCCGACATTGAAAAAGCCATATCGCTAATCCCGGGCGCAATGCGCCTTAATCTGCACGCGATCTATCTTGAAAGCAGCCAACCCGTTGAGCGCGATGCCATCGAGCCGAAACACTTCAGCAACTGGGTAGCGTGGGCAAAAAGCAACAGGCTGGGGCTGGATTTCAATCCCACCTGCTTTTCACATGCAAAGAGTGCCGATGGCTTTACGCTGTCGCACGCCGATTCAGGTATTCGCCAGTTTTGGATCGACCACTGTAAAGCCAGTCGCCATATTTCGGCTTACTTTGGTGAACAGCTCGGTACGCCTTCCGTGATGAACATTTGGGTGCCGGATGGCATGAAAGATCTCACCATCGACCGCTTTGCGCCGCGCCAGCGCCTTGCCAGCGCGCTTGACGCGATCATCAGTGAGCAACTCAACCCGCAACACCATATTGATGCTGTGGAAAGCAAACTATTCGGGATTGGTGCGGAAAGCTACACCGTGGGTTCCAACGAATTCTGCCTTGGCTACGCCAGCAGCCGGCAGATTGCGTTGACGCTGGACGCCGGGCATTTCCACCCGACTGAAGTGATCTCCGACAAAATCTCTACCGCGATGCTGTACGTGCCGCGCCTGCTGCTGCATGTGAGCCGTCCGGTGCGTTGGGACAGCGATCATGTGGTGCTGCTCGATGATGAAACCCAGGCGATTGCCCATGAGATCGCCCGCCAGAAACTCTTCGACAAGGTGCATATCGGTCTCGACTTTTTTGATGCCTCAATCAACCGCATTGCCGCCTGGGTCATTGGTACGCGTAACGCCAAAAAAGCGTTGCTGCGGGCGCTGCTGGAGCCCAGCGATCGGCTGCGTAGGCTGGAGAGTGAAGGGGATTTCACCGCACGGTTGGCCCTGCTGGAAGAGCAAAAGTCGCTGCCGTGGCAGGCGGTGTGGGAAGCATGGTGCCTGCGCCATGACGTTCCTGCCGATGCCAGCTGGCTGAGCGACGTCCATCATTACGAACAACATACTTTGCGTCAACGCTAAGGGATAAACCATGCAAAACATTCTGACATCCTGGTTCGTACAGGGGATGGTAAAAGCCACCAGCGATATGTGGTTGAAAGGCTGGGATGAGCGTAACGGCGGTAACGTTAGCCTGCGCCTGCTTCCCGAAGAAGTGCAGGACTTCGCCAGCGACTTTTATGCCGAACCGCGCTGCATTGAACTGAGTAAACCGGCACCGGCGTTAGCTAACGACTGGTTTTTAGTGACCGGGTCTGGCAAGTTTTTTCGTAACGTGCAGCTCGACCCGGCAGACAGTCTGGTGCTGCTGCAGGTGGATGACCAGGGGTTGTCGTATAAAATTCACTGGGGATTAAGCAACGGTGGGCTGCCGACCTCTGAACTGGCGGCGCATTTCCAGTCGCACAGCGTACGCAAGCAGGTGACTCATGGAAGCGATCGGGTGATTATGCACTGCCATGCTACTCACTTTATGGCGCTGAGCTACGTTGTAAATCTGGATTCGGCACGCTTCACGCGCCTGCTTTGGGAAGGCAGCACAGAGTGTCTGGTGGTGTTCCCGGACGGGGTGGGCATTTTGCCATGGATGGTGCCGGGCACTGACGGTATCGGCCAGGCTACGGCTGATGAGATGGCGATCCACAGCCTGGTCATGTGGCCCTTCCACGGCATCTTTGGCGCGGGTCCTAATCTTGATGAGACCTTTGGCCTGATCGACACCGCTGAAAAATCATCGGAGGTTGTCGTAAAAGCCCTATCTATGGGCGGTATTCGTCAGAGCATCACCACCGCGCAGCTGATCGCGCTGGGTGAACGCTTTAACGTTAAACCCTGGCAGGCAGCACTGGATGCGGAGCGCAGCGATGTTACGTAAAGCTTTTGTCATGCAGGTGCATGCTCACTGCCACGATGAATACCTGCGTCGTCATTCACCCATCTGGCCGGAACTGGAACAGACGCTAAAAGCGCATGGTGCCCATCACTATGCTATCTGGCTGGATGCCGATCGTAACCAGCTGTTCGCCAGCGTTGAGATTGAATCAGAAGCCCGCTGGCTCGCGGTGGCGCAAACCGAGGTTTGCCAGCGCTGGTGGGCATCGATGAAAGATTTAATGCCGTCTAATGCGGATAACAGCCCGATAAGTGCAGAGCTTAAACCGATGTTTTTTCTGCCTTAGAGAGCTGATGAAGCAAAGGACAGAAGCCCTGATGTGGCGGTCCTGGTTTGTATTGTGTTGCAACCCTGCATCATGACTTGCAGGTGCGCCACACTCTTGCCGTACCTGCGATGGAACCGGCTGGACGATCCAGAACCGCGTAAAGTCGAACCCGCCAGCATGTAAGTGATCTTATCCCTGAAACTGTGACCTTCACCCCAAAAGTGCGTGAAACTAAAGCTGGTATACTTATATAAAGACTACTTGCTCAAGCATCTTTACTGGCGTGTGTTAAGAACAACATTAAATTAAACGTATTAACGTTCATTTTTTCTAAAATTTCTGACAGCGTCTAAAGTAGTAAGCATCTAAGATATAAAGAACACTGGAGAGTCGCGCCGGTGTTCTTTGCTGCTAATGGAATGAAATGACCAGATTTACAAGAGCATAATAGCCACTGGGTTCTCCTCCATTAAGTGATTCAGACCATCCGCTTTGCAAGTTCAGCGTCAAATTATTTCGAATGTGAGCTGCAAGGCCGGTGTTAAGGTTAATGCTGCTACCTGTGAGTTTACTTCGAAAAGTTGTCTGTGAATCGTCTACTTCCGGTATTGAGGCTGTCATCTCACTCTGGCCTCCATAAGACGCTACCAACGAAGGTGTTAACCACCATTCAAACTTCGCTTCATTATCACGTACTGAGCCAATTTTTAATCCCGTACGCACTGATTGTCGATAAGGCTTATGCCAGTTGATGGAGGCAGCTTCGTCCTGCCCTTGATTGATGCTGAGCCCCTGTATCGTATACTGAACTTGCGGCTCAATAGCCAGTCTTGAGGTTATATTAAATGCCTGCCCGATTTCAGCAGAGCTCAACCAACCAATCCCCGCAGTTGAGAGTCTGGTAGCGTCGTTTGAGGACGTCGACAAGCTGTGATAACTGGTTTGAAGTAGTCCGTCAATATGCAAGCCAGAATGCGTTAGCCCTGAAATATATCCACCGCCAGCATATATAGTGTCACGCGCCGTGCCTGCTGCATGATTTCCGCTATCGCGCCAAACATCATTGCGCATAATGCCTGTTGCGCCGTAAATACCTGCACGCCAGTATGTATTTTCACCATCGAGTTGCCATAAATCTCCACCGATTTGTACGAAGCTGTAAGCACTATTACTCTCAGGTTGGTTGCCCTTGATAAGATTGCCGCTATTAGGTTGACGAAGATATCCGGCAGCCAGTCGCCCCCATATTCTGCTGGAAGGTGCATAATGAAACCGAGAGTCGGCTGTACCCGCCACGAGGCGGTCATAATCGAGTGTTAGTGCAGGCATTGCGGCATATACCCAAACAGCATCGCGATAGTTTGGGAATTGCGTCACTGCGCTAACAGGTTGAAAGGAGCTATCGGGGCTTCCCGACGTATTGCCATCGTTAACAGTGTTAATAGATCGCACTTGTTGCGAAGTTAAATACCAACTTTGATCTGCGTTACGGTAAACACTGTAGGAGTAAGCGCCTGCATTGAGAGGTTGCTTCATGCTGAATGCGTTTACATCCGTTGTTGCACCGTTAATTGCTTTTATAATGGTGATGCCATTGCCTGTTGTTTGAGCACCGAGACCTCCGTGATTTACTATCAGGAGTTCAGTATTACCAGAGGCGCGTCCACCATCAATAATCACATGGTCAACTGGAGAATTCGTGTCACCTGCAACAGTGTTAAGCGTGAGGAAACCACCATTGCCAATGAGATTGGTTACTGTCAACGTGTGGGGTGTAAGACCTCCTGAAGTTGGTACAAAGACAACTTTACCTGCATTTGTCAAAGTGCTTACCAGAGAGTCACCCGTTATATTCCATGTGCTACTCTGGTCAATGTTAACATCTGTCGGATCTATAATGCCGTTCAGGATCGTGTTGTTTAATAGTGATAGCGATGTGCCGGATTGAGCAACAATTGTCGTCGTGGCCTCCAGCCCATCCATAACCAATGAACCTGCATTAAGATTAATCTGGGACTGGTTCAGGTTACCTCCTAAACGAAGGCCACCAATGCCATTTTTGGTAACTTGTCCACTGCCTGTCAAATTCCCATTCCAGACACTTGTGTTTTGAAGGACAAAATTCATATTTCCATTATTAATGATGCTATTACTTAATAAAATAGCTCCATCATTAAGGGTGGTTGTGCCACTCAGGACTCCACCACTCGAAACACTTAATGTTCCACCTGAATTCACCAACGTTTCTAAACCCAGAGCGCCGCCAGACAGGACCTCAAATCCACCTGAATTTATAAGTGTTGATGTGGCTGTACCACCTCTCAATACCGTTATGAGGCCGCCAGAATTCACTACAGAGGATGTAACTAAGCCGCCATTATTAACGTACTGGCTACCGGTAGAATTTACTATAGTCAATATTGCAGAACCGCCGCTGCTGACGTATTGACCTGCGTATGAATTCAATGTGGTAAATGTTGCGCCTCCCCCAGACTGAATCGTCTGCGTGCCTGTATTTATTGTGGTGCCAGTAGCTGATCCCCTGTCTCTCAGGGTCTGTGTTCCATTGTTCAATATCGTACCCGTCGCCACTCCACTGTTGAAAACAGTCTGGGAGCCGCCCGAGGTAACAATAGTCGATGTAACTGATCCTCCATCTTCAACCGTCTGCATGCCGCCACTGACAACTGTGCTCGTTGCCTGTCCGCCAGCTAAAACAGTCTGAAAGCCGCCTGCGTTTAATTCCGTGGATATGGCTGAGCCACCGCTACTGATGTACTGAGAACCGCCGGAGTTGATCAGGGTAGATGTAGCTGAACCACCACTACTTATGTATTGCCCTCCACTGGCATTCACTGTGGTGGTTGTCACTCTGCCACCATTCTGAATGGTCTGCGTACCAGAATTAACAAGAATGTTGCTTGCTGAGCCGCCGTTCATGATGGTTTGTGTGCCGCCATTTACCAGTGTACTTGTTGCTAAAGCTCCGCTCATAACGGTCTGAAAACCGCCAGCGTTAACGGTAGCTGATGTGACTGTGGCACCATCTTGTATGAACTGTGTTCCGCCGTTGACGAGAACGTCCGTAACCATCCCCCCGCCAAGTACGTTTTGAATTCCCCCTGAATTCACGGTTGTGAACGCAGCTGAACCTCCGCTGCTAACATACTGTAAACCGCCTGAATTCAAAATAGTCGATGTTGCAGTACCGCCGCTGCTGATGTATTGCCCCCCACTTGAATTCACGGTAGTGGCTGTTACCTTCCCTCCGTCCTGAACAGTCTGCGTACCAGAATTTACAAGAATACTACTCGCCGAGCCCCCATTCCTGATGGTTTGTGTGCCGCCATTCACAATCGTATCTGTTGCCATTCCATTGCTTAAAATAGTTTGAAACCCGCCAGAGGTGATCAGAGATGATGTTGCAAAGCCTCCACTACTAACATACTGCACGCCGCCTAAATTTACGGTTGTGGACGTAGCTAGACCACCACTGCTGATGAACTGATTACCACCGTTGTTAATCGTTGATGCAGTTGCGATATCCCCGTTCAGGATATTTTGTGACTGTGTGTCTCCTATCGTTTCATTGCTATGGTTTACGGCAGCGGCATTCTCAGATACAAAAGACAGCATTAACGTTGCGGCCAATAGCGGAATACTGCCACCATAGCCCGCTTGTTCTGAAGTGACGATCCAAGCCTGGCGCGCAACACTCCAAATTACTCGGTAAACTTTGTTCATCTGCTCGCCTCTTTGGCATTTTTTTGCAAGCCGCTATTAGCACATTTATTTTTTTTCATACGCTATTTTCTCGCGTAAGTTGATCGCGCAGCCGCTCTATCACTCCGATTACTTGTTTTCCCGTAATCAATCGAGTGCATTCATACTGACGCTCGGTTCCTTTGTGTCTTGGGCACCAAAAGAAGTCTTGGTGATCAAAATTTTCATGAGGACTGTCCCAGCAACCATTGCAACCATGACTACTGAATACTCTCCATGGCGTGTAAAATTCAGCACCCGGCAGACTAAATCCGCTTATAAGCACCACTGGAATTTTTGCAGCCCAAGCCAGCCAGGATAATCCACTCGCCAGGCCGATAAAAAAGCTGGCGTGCCTGAGCAGGTCTACACGCGACTGCAGCGGCAGGTTGCCAGTAAAATCTTCGGCACCATAAGGAATATGATTCCAGACAAACCCACTGCCTGTTATTGACTCCCGATCAATGCAAAGTACCCTGTAACCTTGAGCTTTAAGATGCGCAACGACTTCGGCCCAACCCTGTCCGTTGTTCCAAAATTTAGCCTGGCAAGTTGACTGGACAGCGATACAAACATAAGGCTCAGTGATTGTGCGTGAGGCATTCAAGTTAAGACGCGGTGCTTCTTCTCTGTGATCTACCGCCAGAATGTGTCCAGCGATACGGTGAAAGCCGGTCTGGCGAAAGTCCAGAGGTTGGTGCGTATCGTTGCCCCCAAAGAACAATCCAACCCGGTAGGTGGCATATGGAGATAACTGCCTCATGGCGTCGGGCGTGGAAAAGTGAATATCAGGATACTGTGCTTCTAGTAACGTAATGATATTCTGAGACATATTACATTCAAGATGGCAATTATGTTGTTGACGGAAGCGTTCTGCGTAATGGAACCAGCCAATGAGGTCGCCAAGCGTGCCGGTTGGGAAAGATATGAGTACATGACGCCCCTTAAGATCCAAGGCTATATCAAGTAAAGGGTCGGCGTCGTCTTCACACCAGATTCGAATACGGAAACGGACAAAATATTTTTTAGATGAAGTAACCCAACCAGCACCGGATTCGCACTGAAAAAGAACATTCCCTGAGTCGTCATCAAGAAGAGTGACACGCCAACGCCCTTCAGGTAAGAGTATTCTGGCTCCATCGTTAAAATCGTAAAAGATGCCAGCAGGTCCTGACTCTGAAGGGATAGGCGGTGGCAATATGAAAGAAAACGCCATATTGTTAGACACCCTTTTTTGAGCACATATCATATTGCCTGATGTGGAGATCTGTTCTTTCACAAACTCCCCCTGCTGATAAAATTGATGTAATAACAAGATTTCTGGTTAAAAGGGCAGCCGGTTGCTTTTCTGGCGTCAGCTTGCCGCCGGAGATTTTATTGCGTTCTGGTCACTTTAAAGCGACATGATGAGTGCGTAGCTACCATCAACCATCTTTCCTGCGTTCATTAGTAAAGGGATACTCTTTTACTGCGCGTACTGTAAGCCACATTTAAATCTGCTTGTTACAGCAACCGCGCAGAGTATAACCGTCATCTGAGCGGTAAAGCGCTGCAAAAAAGTAAGTGATAAAAACGGTTCAAGGACCATCTAAACCTCTCACTCTCAAAAAACTGCACGTAAGAAAACTTTGCTGTTATGGAAAATAATCTGAAATTAATATCGGCAGGAAGGTAAAAAATTTTAGAACTGTTGTAAAAAAAATGACATGATATTGAAATGTAATAACAATTTTCGGCGGGTGGTTTTTTTAAGTCTGGCTACGCTCATAGGCAGTATAAGCGCTTTTTTACACAAATATTAATGACCCATAAGGACAATCGAAGTAATCAAGAAAGAAGTTAAGCTGTAAAGAGAAGGAAATCATTTTTTCAATGAGCTAGATGGTAATTAGCGACTGTTCTACATCACTCTACTTATGTTGAATTTTTTTGAAATTGAGAATTAATATAAGCGTGTTTAATTAAGGTTACAATGTATTGTTAACTACATATAAAAAAGTGCCCATGTAATCCTTACGTCTCTTACACCTATGAGAAGCTGGTAGCCATTGGATCGTTTTTAAGAGTTAATGTCGACGATGGTCAGGACAAGAAGAATTCTCTGCTTCACGATAGCATAGCCGCTCAGCGCGATTTTTATTATGCTTAGCTTCGATGAAAAAAGCCCGCTCAGCGAAAGCTGAGCGGGCTTATCTAAATCTGGCTCCTCTGACTGGACTCGAACCAGTGACATACGGATTAACAGTCCGCCGTTCTACCGACTGAACTACAGAGGAATCGTTCGAACGGGGCGCATATTATCGACGTCGCGCATGCTTGTCAAAGCTCTTTTTCACAAAAGTGTCTGATTGCTGAAATACTCACCAACTCTGTCCTCTGCGTCGTATCGCTTAGGTCCGCGACCACGTTTGCCATGTGTATGAGGCTTTTTAGTCTGTTCATTGACACCGCATGTCAGCTTAAAACATGGCATCGCGTTAAACGCCTACGATTGTTCTTTATGTTCGTCACATTTATTTCATTTTTAGTTTGAAATGCCTATAAATGGAATTTATATTTCATTTCAACTTTTCTCTGTCCGCCCGGAGTTGAAATGAATAAAGTCAGAATCGGCATGATAGGCAGTGGGTATATTGGCCGCTGCCACGCAATCGCCTATGCCCAGGCCCCTGCAGTGTTTGCGTTAAAAGGGGAGATCGTTCGTGAAATGCTGGCAGAGGTGAATCCCGAACTGGCGGCAAAGCAGGCTGCCACCTTTGGGTTTGCCCGCGCCACGGGCGACTGGCGCGAGCTGGTGCGCGATCCCAATATTGATGTGGTCGACATCTGTGCCCCCAATTTCCTTCACAAGGAAATGGCGCTGGCCGCAATCGCTAATGGTAAACATGTCTATTCTGAAAAACCGCTTTCACTGAACGTTGCGGATGCTCAGGAAATGGTTGAGGCTGCAACAAAAGCCGGGGTGAAAACGCTGGTGGGCTTTAACTACATGAAAAACCCCACCAGCCAACTGGCGAAAGAGATCATTACGCGAGGCGAAATTGGCGATGTGGTGCATTTTTACGGCACGCACAACGAGGACTATCTGGCGAAACCTGACACGCCGCTCGACTGGCACTGCCAAAAAGCGTTGGCCGGACTGGGTGCTCTGGGCGATCTGGCTGCGCATATCGTTAATATGGCGCATTATCTGGTTGGCAACATTGCGGAAGTCAGCGGTGATATGATGACGGTCATCCGGTCGCGTCCCGATCCGAACGATCTCAACCGCCAGTTGCCGGTCGAGAATGAAGATCAGGCCAGCGCACTTTTGCGTTTCCAGAACGGGGCGCACGGCGTTATCGAAACCTCGCGCATCGCCTGCGGGGCCAAAATGGGTCTGACCTATGTCGTGACGGGAACGAAAGGGACACTGCGTTATACGCAAGAGCGGATGGCAGAGCTTGAACTCTATCTCCACGATGAACCTGCAGAACGTCAGGGCTTCAAAACGATTCTGACCGGGCCCGCCCATCCGGACTATGCCAGTTTTTGTGTATCAGCAGGGCACGGTATTGGCTTCAACGATCAAAAGACAGTAGAAATTCGCGATCTGATCAATGGTATCGCCGCAGGCGACCGCATGTGGCCAGATTTTGCCGAAGGTCTGCAGGTACAAAAGGTACTGGAGGCGATCGCGCAGTCAGCAACGGAACGGTGCTGGAAGGAAGTCTAGGTCATTCGTTATAGCAGACTTAACGCCGATCAACCGGATGCGCGCCTGCTGAAGGCCAGGCGCGCCGCGTCATCAGCGGTCAGAAACTTTGTCCCACCACAGCTTATCCATCGCGTAGTAGCGGTCACGCTGACTTACCGGCTGTGACAAATCCCGCTGCCAGGGTTTAGCCAGAATATAGTGCAGGTTCTTCACCTCTTCACATTGCCACAAGGTCTCATGCTGAAAGCGCAGGGTTTTCAAGGCGTTGTAAATGTAAGACAGCGGTAGCCACTTATCTTTAAAGGCTTCGTTGAGTAAGTCCTGCTCTGAAAAGGTGTACGCGCGCAAATCATCGATGGCGGCAATACGCGATTCAAGGTCCTGAAAGAGGGCCTCATCCGGTTCCAGCACCAGGAACCCGGCATTCAGATAGTCATCAACGTGTTCCGGCGGTGCCTGCTCCCGCTCCTGCCAGGTATAATGGCAGAACTTGGGCTCCCAACTGTCAGGATAGGACGCAATCTGATTAGGATTACAGCGACAGGCATGGCAGGCGGCAAGGGTGAACTCACCCAGATCCAGTGTAAACAGCTCATCCATATTTTTTAAGATGAGCATGTCAGCATCCAGAAACACCACGCGACGATAATCGGTCAACTGCCAAACGCGCAGTTTTGTCCAGACCTCACCAAAGCGTTCAGAGGCGTAATGCTGGTTCAGATCGCTGTGCGGATAAAGCGGGTCAACCCGACGGATAAGGCAACCCTCATCCTTAAGGGTTTCACAGTCGTCATGGCTTATCGCATCGGTCACCATCACAAGCAAAGGCCAGCGCGTTTGGGTTTGTTGCAGTGAACGGTGCAGCGCTTTTACGCCCACCAGGTAGTCCGGTTGCGTCAGTAACGTTACCCAGGCAAACATAGCATTCCTTCTCTGAATTATTTAAACAGCGCAGCGGTATAGTCGTTGCTGAAGCGATTGCTGGGATCAAGCCGTTCACGCAGGGCGCGGAAGCGATCCCAGTGCGGATAAAGATCCCGCCAGTGGTAGAGTGAGGCATCATAATATTTGCCCCAGTGCGGGCGGCCACCTTCTTCAGCCAGCAGTTTCTCAACTTCGCTCAGGAAGTGCAGGCCTGCCTCAGAAAGCGATCCATCATCAGCGTAATACACGACAAAACCAAAGAAGCAGGTCGGTTGGTCGAAAGCGGGGCTCAGCCAGGCGGAGGAGGCACCGGTGCAGCGCAGGATGATGGGATAGTGCATGTGTGGCCGGTTCTCGGCATACCAGCGTTTGATTTTGCTGATAATCGCCGGGGTACGTTCCAGGGGAACGCCGATCTCTACGTTGATCTGCGGTACGGCAACACCGCGACAGAACAGTTGATAGATATCCCCGGTAACGTCAGTAAAATCGCGGAAACGCGTGACGGTACTAAATTGTTTACCGCCTTTACCGTGAATCTGTGTATCGCGATGCATATGCTCCAGCGTCTGTTCAATCGTCTCGTTCAGGCTGTCATCACCTTCATCGGCATGCTCCACCACTTCGCGTCCCTGTTGCTCGTAACGCTGGATCTCGTCGTCGCTGGCCTGATGCGCATTCCAGACATGCATGATGTTGTCGTCGACAAACCACCAGACTTTACTGAGTGCGTAGTCTTCATTCCAGCGCAGCAGATCGCTTTCCAGAGTGTCTGCGGGGACCGCATTCTTGTGGCAGGTGAAGATGCGGAAAGGCTGGGTACGCAACGTCACTTCGGTCACAATACCCAGCGAGCCCAACGACACCAGCGCCGCGGCAAAATCGTCATCACCGCGCGACAGTTCCCGCACACATCCATCGCTCAGCACCAGTCGAATCTGCTCAGCTTCATCCGCGATGGAACTTTGCTGCAGGCCCTGACCGTGCGTACCGGTTGCCATCGCGCCTGCCAGTGTCTGCACGGCGATCACCCCCGGCGACGAGGCCAGCATCCGGTCCATGTCTGTCAGAGTGCGGTAGATGTGTTCAAGCGGCGTGGCGCCTGCAAAGGTGACACTGTGAGCATCGCTGCGGATCAGGCCCGTAAAGGCACTGAGATCCAGCAGCAGATCGTCGGGATGCACAGCCAGCATTTTGCCGGGCGAGTAGGTTTTACCCATCACGCGCACTTTGTTGCGGGCCTCGCGCAGCAACTGCTGCAGGGCAGCCTCATCGGTGGGGCGGTTTACCTGTTGTTGCGTACCTATTGGCGCATTCTGGGCCCAGTTCCAGAGTGTATTGTCGTGAGGATCACGTTGTGTCTGGCGAAGCGGATAAAGGCTGGTGTCTCTTCTCAAGCGGCTTTCCTTACTTAAGTTATATTATTAATACTTCTTAAGCTTAGACTATCGCGTTGAGCGCTTCTCACGCCTGCTGTGAGCCAATGTAACGCAGGGTTGCCGTGACGGCGAGCTGACGATTACGACGGATGATGGCGTCTTCATTCTCATCCCGACTAAACAGCGTGTTAAAGGTGAAGCGGTTGGACACCTGATGGACACAGATACTGCTGATCAGGCGATGCACGTCCAGTGTCTCAATCTCTTTGATGAACAGCCCCTGATGTTGTCCCCGACTCAGAATATCATCGAGTAAATCCAGTGCGCTGCGGTTCAGTTGACTCAGGCGGGCAGACTGCGAGATGTAGCGGCCGCGAGACAGATTTTCCATGCAGATGAGGCGCACGAAATCCGGGTGGGAAACATGGTAATCGAAGCTGGATTCAACCAGTTTGATAATGGCCTGCTCAGGGGCAAGGGAAGCCAGATTCAGGCCGGTTTCATGTTCCCTGATCTGCTGATAAACCTGTTCCAGTGCATCAATATAGAGCTGCTCTTTATTGCCAAAATGGTAAACAACCATCCGTTTGGTGGTCTGAGCGTTTTCAGCAATGTGCTCCAGACGGGCTCCTTGCATGCCAAACTCGGCGAAGGTGGTCAGTGCGCTCGCAAGAATGCGTTTTTTAAGCCCCTCAGGGTCGTTTTTGCGTTTCATAGTGTCCGACATAATGCTTAACAGGGCGCCCGATAACGATAAAGTGAGACGAGAACATTAACATAGCGTAAAAAAATGTTAGTTACACTTAAACAAAATGAAGATTAATAAGTCAGGTCTGGGACAACAAGATATATCATGTGCTGGACATATTAAGCTTCTGGACATATTAAAATTTCACATATTAGCTGTTATATTGAGGGGGTGAATCACTGTGAAATTAGAAATGCAAGCTAGAGACTGAAATTAAACGAGCTGATTTATAAACTCAAGTCTGGCGCTATGTTGCTAAAAATGACGCCCAGCTAATATGTCTGGGTTTATTTTATAAAAATATAAGTACTGGCTACTACCATGTGCGAAAAAAAACCACAAAAAAATGGAACCTTATCAAGAGAGAAGACACACAAAAAGTATACTTAAAGTTAAGTGAAAAAAATGATTGATGAAATACTGAGAGAGCTTGGTGTGGATGTAAACACTATTGAACCCTGTCAAGGCGAGGTGTATGCATTAACAATGAATGATGGAAATGAAATAAACTTACATATTGATGATAAAAATTGGTTACATGCAATGTCTGAGTTTTCATGTAGCGTTGACGAAAAAGGGATTATGTATAAACAGTTAGCATGGTTCAATGACTTCAATGTGTCACATCCACAACTTATCATGGGTGTGAACAGAGATAACGAAAAGATAGTTCTTCACAGCCGCTTTCACTGTGAAAATACGAACAGAGTTAAAGTCATTGAATTTTTCGAGGTATTCACTCTGAAGTTAAATGAGATTAAAAATTTCTTTAATTGATAATCTGTCTGAAATTATAATACTGTATTTATCTTGCATTATTAAGTGCAGTTTTTATAAAGTAAGTATTAAAATATGTTTAGATAAAGTGAAGTGTGATGATTTATCAGGAATGAAGAACATTGAGTGCATCCTGATTAGTTGTTACAAATGTATGTATATGCAAAAAAGATGAATTAACGAATGGGTACTGTTGACGATTTATCAAAAAAAATAGACTGTCTGATCGGTGGTATTGCTTGTGAGAGATTAAAAAAAGGGTTTGAAGTTAACCTTGCCGACGTTATTAGCGACCTCTATATACTAAGTCAGGCAACAGATAACTGGCGTGAACGGTCTAGGTGTAGATTGGCAATAAGAGTTTTATTAAACAGACTGAATTAATATTCGTAACGAAAAAAATTGAATGCCAGAAAGGAGTGGCTGAATGCTTTTAGATAGAAACATGAATTTTAGTATGTAATAACTCGCATTTGATTGAAAAATTACATACGTCATTTTTATAGCATAAACCTTAAGCCAGAGAAGTGGGATGAGGTTTATGCTAATTTTCAAAATATCTTTTTTAATTTTATAGAAAATAAAAGTCAGAAAGGAAATACGCTATCTTTGATAAGAAAATAAAGTGCGATTAGTGTCATTAAAGATAAGTTATTATATCTTCCGAGTTTATTATCGTGAGTGAAGTTTGTAATATGGATGTTTATCAGCAAATAATAGAAGAAGCTCATATTCAGCCTGAGAAAGCAAACTTTTTGTTTCTTTAGCTTCTCTTAACTGCCATGAGCGAAGACTAAAACCAAATCTTTCAGAAGCCTGAGCTTGTGTTAAATTCGCAGCGATCCTCAACTCTTTAATGTTCGTTTGAACAGGAATAAATGACATATAAGCGTTTCTATTCATAATTCATCCTTTTAAATTATATTTTTTTAAAGGGTAATCCCTGATGCTGGAAAATTTTAAAACTAAATAGGGTAAGTTCTTTTACAATGTTAGTCATTAATAATGCAATAGGTCAATATCTCAAAAGGTAAAGAATAATAGAGTGATTTTAATGTGAAGAAAAAATGCAAGTAATTGCACATTGGAAATAATTAAAAAACAAGCATAAAAATTTAACATGCTGTTTTTAAAAGGTTAAATTTTAAAAAGAAGAAGATAGAACAGTGGTTGATTAAAAAAACTAATTATTTAGATAGAAAATTTTCAAGACGTAGACTAGTAAATAAAAATCTTTATAAAATGATTTTTTCAAGAGAAAAACTTCCAAAAATTATGATGGATTTATATAAAAAGTATGAATCTCAAAGCAAAAATGCAGGTAATTAGCAGATTCTTAACGTTGATTAACGCACCGTCATGTTTGTCATGTCTTTGTCTGTCATATGAATAAACCTCTGCGAAGAAGCGTGTTTCCGACGAACACAACGTGAGTATCCGCTATGAAGCGGAAACTGGAGTTCTTGTCCGTAAACTTTGCAGTAACCACATCATTTCAGTTACCCGGTTATACACACAGCGTAATCAGTATGGCGGTGCCTGATGCCTCCCGAGGGAGAGAACAGCAGACTTAGTATTCTGCTGATCAAGCCATGCCGAACAAGGAGGCATCCTTTGAGAAGGCAGTGCCGACAGAGCTGCACCAGAAGCCGTGGAAGTTGTGCGCGAGGTTAATGGGACGTTCCTACGTCGTATCTGCAGGCTGACTGGTTTTTCCCTTAAAGCCTATCGAAATTAGATCAGCGTCCTGCTGCTGCGGTGCAACTGTCTCTACCATCAATGTATTGGCACCTGAATGCCACAGTTTTGCTTACCGGCGTTTCTGGCAGCTTCGTTAACCACAAGTAGGACTACCGCATTTCTCAACGTAATGGGCTGAAAAATACAGAGGATGTCTTGCAGAACTGGCAAAAGAAGGTATGCCGCAGCGCTGCGCGATGGTGCAAAGTCTTAGTGGGTCAATGAATTTTGTCATGGACGCACTGGCCATCGGTAACAGATGAGTGGATGACTTCACAAAAGAATGCCTGACGTTCAATGCTGCTTTCAGGATTTCAGGGAGGGAGAGCACGCGTATTCTGGACATCATTGCACTTTGTAGAAACTAACCGAATACGATAAGCACTGATCAAGAACCGGCGTATAAATCAGTAGAGTAAACAGTGTGCAAATCTGCATGGCGTAGACCTGTGCTTGATTCAGCCAGTCAAGACAGCGCAGGACGAATTTATCAAGCGTTTTAACGGACGTTTTTGCGACCAACGCCTGAATAAGGACGGGTTAAGCATTGGTTTTCACAATAACAAAGTGATGAATAAGGGTGTCAGGATTATAACAAATGCCGCCCAAACTCGGCGCTAACTTACCAGACACGATATGAATATGAAGCGGACTGGGATTAGTAGGTGATCAAACCAATACTGCTAGCTTTTCGTTACATCCAAGCTTAGGTCAAGATTTATTATAATAAACGCAACCTAAACATCCAGAAAATGAAATAAATTCCGCTCTAGTATTAAAATTCAATAGGAAAAAATTTCACTTCCATCGGAACAAAAAAACATCACTTATCCACAAATACATAGATGTAAAGCTGTAAAAATGAAATGATCGGATTCAGTGATAACAGTCATTTAAAAAGGATTTTAATAGTTATAGTGTCGTCACTATCATTTAAAGATATTGTTAGTAAATAAGAAATGAATAAATTTATAGAAGAAATGGTTTTATAAACTTACTTTAACTTAAAGTGATTTAGGAGAAAAATATGTGTGTTAATAATATCTATAGCTCATCTTTACCAGTAAGTAGCATCGATGAAGGTAGAAGAGGTATTGGTGAAGGTAATCTAAAAATTGATTTGAAGATTGACAGTACTAATAACGCACCTTCAAATGTACAGTGGGGAGAAAGTATAAAGAGCTCGACGTCATTAAATGATAAGGTGGAAAATCAAAAAGGTGAAGTGGCAAGTGATAATTTGGGTAATGAAACGTTATTTAATGAACTTCGCTCACTGATAGATCAAGCACTTAAGATGTTATCACAAATTATGCAAGGTTCAAAAAATAACCAAGATGAAAATTTTATACAAGAGCAAGATGATGATCGGTTTAATAATGATGTTAGTCAGAGTACAGATGATATAACAGATGACGATATTAATCAGAATGTAAATTCATATGAAAAAGGCAACGTAGACTCTTTTGCTAAGAAAGATTCGAGTGGAATAAAAGGTGGGGCAAATACAGTACCAGACAGAATTTCATCTCCGCAAGCTGCAACACAAATGGTGCGTGATGTCAAAAGTGCTGGAGGGCAAACGTTACGCATTCAAATGACACATGATCAAATCAATTCACCGCAGCAAATGGATAAGCTAAAAGCATTAGTCAGTGAAGGTGACAAACAAGGAGTAAAGATTCAATTTACATTTAGGGATAATGCTAATGGCGGCGGAGGAAATATTCTCAAAGATGATAAATTGCAACAAGCCGCATCGGATATTAAAAATGTTGTAAAATCGCTGGGGCATCATCCCAGTTTTGTTCTAGATACTTTTAATGAAGGTGGACGTTCTGCAACTAAAGATTGGGCTGATATGCAGAGCACCCTAATCAAGTCTGCTAGAGACGCAGGTTATAAAGGTCAGATAGTAGTGGAGGACAGTAACTGGGGAGGCGGCCTAACTGAAGGTGGTGAAAGTGGACTCATGAAATATGCAGAACAACTAAAGCGTGCGAATGGCAACAACCCAGATTTAATTGGTAGTATTCACGAGTATGGCGCTGGATCAGATGCGACAAGTAGGCTAACCAAAGAAATTACAGGTCTAAAAGAAGCAGGCTTTAAACCACAAATTGGGGAAGTTGGAAATGCTAACTGGGTTGGAGGAGATAAGTTTGAAGAAAGAGATGGAGCCATCAATGCAGTTAAAGGAAATATAGATCTCCTTAAAGAGGCCGGAGCCACTGTGCTTCCATGGATGGATCAATTTAGGAACGGGAAAATAGAACATAAGGTAGGTTTTTCAAAAGAAGATCAATTTTGAAATGAAATATTAAATAAAATTTATTTATGTGTCGATTATAAAACTAACCACATATAACTTATGTGGTTAGTTGTTGTAAACAAATTTGGTAAAACATACGCAAAGGAAATCTTATTCGTTCTGTCGAAAAATTGATTTTATATTGTGGCACTATAAAACATTTTTAAATCACATTAAATCAGTTAAAAAAAGGACGTATGATGATGTTCTCTCTGGCACCTGCGTTTTCAAACAGTACTGCACAGAGGAAAGGCAATTATTATCAGTTATTCAAAGCACTTTTAGTCCAACCGACTGGCGGTGTCGAAGATAGCTGAGGTAAATCGATTAGCAAGGAGGGATAACTCGTCGTCTGATAGTTTCATAAGAGAAAACTTGGTCCATAAGATAACATCCATTTCTACATTTAAACTATAAGTAATAACGGGATGCGTATTTTCGAAAGTATTTTTTTGCAAGAAATAAATCAACACATCTTCTCGTAAATATTTTTTTTTATTTTTTAAACGAGATGCCAGCATAGCATCTCCGTTATTGGACAGTGTCAAGTAAAAGAAAAAACCGTCTGTTTCTAGTTCATAGTTCAAGGCAGGAGTGATAGTTGTTATCGATATGTTCAGCGCCTCAAAAAAAGGCTTAAGTACTGACAGCATCATTTGTTCATTCATATTCTATCCTGTTAATTATTAATCTCCGAGGCTCAACCAAAAATCCGCACTTTGTAACTCATCTGGCAAAGAACCGTAAGGAGAAAGGCTCGAAAAAAAAGGTTCACTCTGAAGAGGAAGGGAGTGATTGAGTTTAGGTGTAATATAGTTTAAAAGTTGATCTACAGGAGTATTAATTAACTCTTCAAGTGTTAAAGAGTCGAAACTTACCCCATCTGGTATGCTATGAAATTTTGTAGGATCAGAGTGCTCTTCAGCACTTGAATAACCTCCGTGCTGCAATATACCTGATGTATATGAAGAGAATGTGCCGATATCATTGTTTGCTTGTTGGATTATATTCGAGTTTGTTATTGATGTTGAGGATGATAAAGGATATTCCGATTTGTCAATCAGCATCATTTTTCCTGATGTATTCGACGAAAGATTATCAAAATTTACGTCACTGCCATTATGTGATTTTATCATTTTTAAAAGATCACTGTCGATTGAGCTCAAACCAGAATTAAGCATTGTTTCGAAAGCTTCGGGTGTCATGTTAGCAATACTTTCTATTTGATCATGTAAGGCGCTATAAGGCTGACTGAATGCTTTATCATCATAAGGCGTTGAGGACAGATTCATATCATGCTTAGAATAGAAAGTCGATGTTTCATCAGGATTATGCAACAGTTCGGAGAACTTAACGATTTCATCATTACTAATGTTTTTCAACATATCATCGAGGAAAAGCGAAAATTCGGCGGATGACATTTTAGACAAAATATTTTCGAATTCAGATAAAGAAGTACTCGCTGAGGCATTATTAATCGAGGTGCTATCGAGAGAAGAAGTAAATTGATAAACGTTATTATTAACTGTATCCTGTTGAACATGTGCCGTATTATGCAAGTGGTCTATGAATGGTAATAAATTGAAATGTGTGCCATATAACCCATTTATTGATGTAATGGGATTAGGTAAGTTTGTGATGTTCTCTGTATTTAAATTATAATCGATTTGAGTTGGGGAAACCGTATTTTCCTCAAATTTACTTGAGTTGATATTAGAAGAAGAAATATTAACATCACTCGAAAAGTTTTGTGACATTTCATCAGCTAATGTATTAGTAGAACTGTAATTACTATCATGTATATCCACAGGTTTAGCAATAAATTGTTTAGGGAATAATATTTGTGGTCTGAAGAGACCATTTATCACTGAGTTAAGATCGGACTTTTCTAATATATCTTTATTCATTTTCTCAGGAAGGTAGCGGCACCTTTCTATGATTGAAAAAGCGAGGCCCGGTAAAATATGATCCCCGTGAAAAAAAGAATTAAGCGTATTCAAGCCATTCACATGTTCATTTAGATGCTTCATTACAGTGTTTTGATCATTTTCATCAAGACACTCGAAACCTTTTAACCATTTAGGTGGATATGGAAATGCCTTTGTTATAGGATCAAAAAGATGCATTAGTGCATTTTTAGATGAAGAAACGTTTTCCAGTGGAAACGAAAACTTATAACGGCCAAAGCGACTGTGTACTTTACCTTTCTGTCCCGACTCTTCAATTGAAAAAAAAACATGATCATCTGTTGCCAACTGTTTAAGGTCAGCTTCTTGAGTGTTTGCCAAAGGAAACGCTATGCCTTTATTAAGTAATTTTTGGCGTGAAAACAATTTTGCATGACCACTTTCATCTAAAATATTTTGATTAGTTGTGTGAGTGAGTAAAAAGTTAGTTCCGAAAAATCTTTTTAAGAATACTATTTCATAGTGACTAAGCTTCCCGATTTTTTTATATAAATTACGCAGGTTATTGCCAGAAATAGACTTGACACATTTTATTCCAGTATGTGTTTTCCAATCTGTACCTGATGAAAGCATATTTTCTTGTACTTTAGCGGCGATTTTATTTCGGATGCTGAAGGTGAATTTTTTTGCAATGTTTTCTAATTTTTTATGAGTTAACTTTCCAGTTAGATGCCACTGATCGCACAACGAGTTAATGTCATGACAAGAGGGTGATGCAGAAAATATATGAGGAGGTTTATCCTCTGATTTCTCTTTTTCTTTACCTTTAGAATGTAATTGAGATTCAATGCATTCTAAATTTTTTTTATGATTTAGGTAAGGATGAAACATCTTGATCTCCTTTAAATAACACTCTCTTTTTGTGTAAAAAAAAAGGAGTTGGTTCACATGAAATATATTAATATATGCGGTTTTAGCAAAATGAGTTCCAAGTGAAATTTTTCAAATAGTGCAAACTGTGAGAAAATACATTCAAAAGAATAAACTAAATGGATAAATCTATAATTTATAATTCAATACAATTTGATGAGTCTCAAAATCGCGTCTTCTTCAAAGATAAAGCATATAAAAAATTTTTAACTAAAATAGCACTGATGATAAAAGAAATGAAAATAATAATTACTTGCAGAAAATTCAAATTGATCACGAGAGAACAGCCTGCCAGTACACCCAAGGCGGAATCTGCCTGATCGAAAAAAATGAATAATAGTCTATATCGCGTTGGTGTCACACCGGCAGGGACACCAATTTTTCTTTTGAAAAAAGAATTTGGAATTTCACCCAACATATAACCCCATCCGGTTGAAAATCCAAGAAGTAAAGATGTGTGGAGAGGTTCTTCAAGTAAATTTAAAATGACAGGGGCCACGAGTGTACTCAATAGAGGGACAACGATGAATCCTCTCAACGTTTTGTTTCTACCTAACAACTTTTCATCTATAGGTACTGCTAGAAACGAATAAAGGTTATAAGTAACAATAACCATATGCAAGCATCCTGCTATAATTACAGGAACAATAAGCAGCAAAATTGAGAAAGAAGATTCAGTCATTAGTTATCCAAAATGTAGAGCACCGAAAAAAAATGATCCAATAAGACATAACGTTATAATAATTTTAAGAGAGGAAAATTTAAAAAAAGGGCGATCAATTAGCATAGCAAGACTAAACCCTGTTAGAATTATACTAAGAATAATTGCGTTAATAAAATCGGGGAGTATATAGCTTGTTAATTTCCAACCGCTGATTATAAAAATACTCCAGAAAACGGGCATTCCTTTGTATGCAATCCTCTTATTGTATTCAATATTACCTGTTGAGTTAAACAAAGACAGGCGTAAGCAACCACATACTATCATTAATATGATGAATAGTAACCATCCACCATTATAGTTGTTCTGGTACAAAAATAGCGACGGTGTAATTAAGTAAATAATAAGATCTGCAAAACCATCAAGATATCGTCCGAAAGGACGTTCATTAGCGTAATAACGTGCGACTTTACCATCAAGTGCATCCGCAAGCATGGATAAATACAACAAACAGAGTGTTAACCAGTAAAAATTATGCAAAGCAGCATAGCTTGCTAAAAGTGCTAAAACTAAACCACATAAAGTTATACCGTCAGCAAGTGTAAGCGAGATGATAAGTCTAATTTTCATTTCAGCGTTTCTCTATAAAAAGGTTTGATTTTTTTATTGCGTAACATAATGCGAATACGCTTGTGATCAATTCGACTATGATGACGAGAGTCGACAGGTAATTTCTTAACTATGAAAAAATCAATATTCTCGTTAGGGACGAGATCTTTAAGAATTGCATATGCATACTGAATGCAATCGTGTTTTTGTAAAACGACACCAATATGATTATCATTACTTTGAATGACGGCACAGATTCGTATATGAGGAGACGCATTTAATTTTTTTTCTAATATGTAGGGAGCGATTACTTTACCACTCGTTGTCTGAATAATATCGTTAACTCTACCCGTGAGCCATATGCGTCCTTTATTATCGAGAAACCCCGTGTCACCAGTAGAATGCCAAAACCGTCCATCTGAATCAGTTATTTTATGAAGTCTTTCTGCTTCCGGATTTTCAAAATAATGTTTTAGTACTTGAGGACCGCATACCAGAATTTCACCATGATCGCTGTGGCCAAGAACATCAAATAAGTCTGGATGAGGACGTATATACACCTTAAGCCCTTCAACTGGTTCGCCTGCCAGGTAACCAGGATGTTCACTCCACTCCTTAAGCAATGTATTCATGTCGATGTAGCTAATGGGTTCGGCCTCAGTCGAGCCATAATTAATACCGCATTCTGCGCGAGGGAAGTGTTTTAAACACCCTTCAATTAGGACTTGTGTCACAGGCGCTCCGCCAATGATAACGCGTTTGACAAATGGGAAATACAAATTATGCTGAGAAGCATAATTTGTTAATTGAGATATCCATGCAGGAGAGCCAGACAAACGAATCGGAGTTTTTGGCAAAAAATGTTTTATAATTAATTCTACGTTTATAGTGCCATCTGGTTCAGATTTGGGTAAAAGAAAGCTTGAACCGGATACATAATGACTAAACAGAGCGAGTACGGGGAAAGAACTAATGTCATGCTGGTTTTTTTCCGGAAAGTATTTTAGCAAAGCTTCGCTTTGTGCATTTAGGGAACCATGAGTGCGAACAGCACCTTTAGGAAGGCCTGTTGAACCTGAGGTAAAAGTAATTAAAGCAGTGTCATCGTCATTAGCAGGAGTAACATCAAAAGCGCTTATATGCTTATCTAGCATTGATTCACTAATATCGTCTAAAAATCCCATAAACAGACGTTTTTTTCCTATGCTTAAACGGCGAACTCTCCATAGCTCAGGTAATATGAACCATTTTTTTGCTAAATCAGGCATAACTAACATAGCATCCAGACGGGCATGGCTAAGGCACTCTCTGGTTTTTTTTAAACTTAGGCCACGTTCAATAATGACGGGTATAATCCCAGCACCTAACATGGCATAGAGTAAAATGTAAAAAGTTATACTGGTTGAAAGGATAAGAAGCGTTCGGTCACCTCTTTTTAAGCCAGCATTACTAAGTTTTTTCTGGGCAAGGCCAGAGAGTCGAAGGAGTTCAGAATATGTTAATGATACAACTCTCTTATCTGAATTCAAGTAAGTAAAAGCAGGATTATGCGGTGTGTTATTTTGATTAATGACCAGGTTTTCACAGTAATTCATTTCTAATATCCTTATTAAAAAGACCATAATAATGAAACCATTTTTTTGGGCTATGGCATGCTTTGAGTGCAGTGGCTGCAACAGGTCCTTTTAAGTTTACCAATGCTGTGCCGAGATAAGGAACATTCGGTCCACAGGAGTTAATAAACTGCTTTAAGAGAGCAGGGTAAAGAAGTGAACGGCGGAACTTAGGTGTGATCATAATTGTTTTCAGAATCCCTGCTTGATATGTATTGTCAATGAGATTAAAAAGCAGTCCAATAATTTGTTCACTAGAATCAAAAACAAGACACGATCCGGGTGCATGACAGAAAGAACGGATTGTCGTTTTATTAAAATTCCAGTCAAAAAAATCTTTTTTACATGATGTCCAACCTAAGTTTTTACTGAATGAATTAGTGATGACTTTATATAAATTTTCCTGGTGTTTATCCCATAAAAGTGGGCTCAGAGGTTTAAGTGTTATATTATGCTCAGCGATATAATCTTCTGTTTGTGAAGGAAGCGCTAAGGAGCGTACTGTCAGTGTCTGATCAAAAACCGAGAAATAACGTCCAATTTGGGAGAAGCCAAGCCGAGTCAATATGGTTTGATACCATGATGGATTGTATGGTTCACCGTAAAAAGGTGAGAATCTTGGATTGTCCAATCTCAGACGATATTTGCCAAGCGTAGAGAAATTAATTGGACCAATAAGCATTGTTGCACCCTGACGGTGGGCCCAACGAGACAGGGCACTAAAAAGTCTTTTATTGGGAAAGAAAGTATTATTTGTTTCCCAAAAGCCAAAGCGCGCGATAACTTCACCTGATTCTGTAACTGAGCAAAAACCTGCAATGCGAGCCTCTTCACGAATATAGCCTATCCATACTTTCCCGGTCGCAAGCCAGGGATTGGATTTACTAAACTGATGCTTAATATTCATGCTGTCTTCACCAGGCCACAATGGATCATTATCATAAACATATTGAG
The DNA here is from genome assembly GCF_059801205.1 of Pantoea sp. Ae19-2. Lineage (NCBI taxonomy): Bacteria > Pseudomonadati > Pseudomonadota > Gammaproteobacteria > Enterobacterales > Erwiniaceae > Pantoea > Pantoea sp. Ae19-2. The sequence goes on from NZ_JBCHWE010000001.1 coordinate 1,094,388, forward strand.
GAATGTCTAAAAATTCCTGTTCAAGACTTTCGCCTTCTGACCATTCATACTGAATTAGTGGCTTAGTCATTGGCGATGTCCTGTGCAGAGACAATCTGGGTGACAATGCCCGTTGAACCGTTCATTCGTATTTTTTCACCATCACGCAAAAACTGTGTAATTGCTGGTACACCTACGATGGCAGGTATGCCCATTTCACGTGCAATAATCGCAGAGTGAGAAAGAACTGAACCACGCTCAACAATTAGTCCGCTCAAGCCAGGAAAAAGTGGAGCCCAACCAGGATCGGTTCGTACTGTACACAAAATATTTCCTGCAAGTTCTGATGCATCAGTAGGGTCAGAGATAATTCTGACTCTAGCTTCAACAACACCTGGATAACAGCCAGTTCCTTTAAAAACTGAATCGGGGCTGCGAGCAGTGTAAAATGCATTTTGGTAATCACAGTCCTGTTGTTGAAAAACCGTTTGTTGGATTTGAAAATGATGAGACGGTTCTTGACTATGTTTGTAGCCTTCATATTCCTGTCGACGTAAAAAGATGAGTGGTCGCAGGGTAGTTTGTACGACTGTACCTACTAAACTTTGATATATCTCTTCTCTGGTTAACCAAAAAATATCACGTGCATTATCTATCACGCCTTCAAGAGAAAATTGCTGGCCAAGTTGTAAATAAATGTCTCTGTAAAGTGAAAAGGTTTTCGTACGTATAAAACGTAAGAGCTCTCTATCATTAATAGCTTTTCGCAGTTTCTTTAAATTTTTCTTAAAAATGAATGACTTGAAAAGACCAGTTTTTTTAAACATCTCATTAGGTATATGAGATTCTGCGTCTGTTCTACTCATCTTTTGATCGGCTATTTTTTCTGTGTTCAAGTAATTTCTTAAAATTGTGAATAGAAAAGTTGAATCTTGACGTAATGTAATAGTTTCCAACTTTAACTCACCTATTGTTCGATCACCATAGCGTTCTATATATTCTACACATTTAAAGTAAAATTCTGGGTGTGAAAATTTCAAACGAGCAAGAAGATTATCTCCATTGTCCATTGTAATCATCTTCTCCAGATTAGGAACACAACGAATGTATTCACTCATATCGAGCAGCATTTTGGTGGGCGCTGTGCTGACAGGACTACTGTTTTCTGAAAGAAGATCACTGTAGATTTGATTAAAGCTTTCAGGCCATATAACTTTAAGCGTACGCATAACACGACCATTGAATCGAGCGACATAAAAGTCATTGATTATTGGTGCTGTCCACTGTGATAGTAAATGTTCATCTAAAAATTGAAGTAACTTAATGAGTTCATCGGGAGAGTGAGTATGTAATGTTTTTCTGTTGACGTACTTTTCAGCATACTCATACTGTCTTATGAAAGTTTCCTTCCTCTTGTTAAGAGTCAAAATCATGTATTGAATGTTTATTAACATTCTTATTAATGAGGGAAAGCTCTTAATTCTGTCTGTCAATGATAAGTTTTTATCCTTTATCATATCAATAGGCTTTTCGAGTCCCATCATGATTTCCATGTCTTCTTTGTTAATTCTAAATAGGGGTAATAACATTAAAAGGCGATACCAGTTCTGAATATTATAAAAAACCCTGCCTTTGACCATGACAAGCAAGTTATCAACTATTGGTTTTCTTAAATTTTGTTTTTTTGCGGAACATCCAACTAATCGTAATGTCTGCTCATAGACTTTTGCATAGGCTGCACACGCAAATGAAAAGGTCAAAGGCGTCGTAATTCCGCAATACGACTCCTGAATATTTGAATTATCACAAACTAAAGAAATACGTTCACTGGTGTTATCTTTAGGAAGATGCGTAATAGGGCGTGTTTGTAATATATAAATATCATCATCAATAATAGTCCATTCAATATCCTGTGGGCAAAATTTTTGTTCGGCAATTGTTGCACCTATATCACGAAGTGCAATCAGTTGACTCTTCGTCAGCGCAGGAGATGAAGCTTTTCGATTGTCAATTTTAACTTCAAATGTTCCATAGCCCTGATTTTGATCGAAAAAAATAGCGGTATCTTTATGATTGATGATCTGTGTACTCTCTGTTCCCTCCAAAGATATTGAATATTCGTCAGTGCTGCATCGTCCTGAAACAATACCTTCACCACAACCCCAAGTTGCAGAAACGAGCATTTTTTTCCTGGAACCTGTGCTCGGATGTGCCGTAAACATAACACCTGAAACTTGTCCTGGCATCATTTCCTGAATGATGACAGCAATGCCGATAGAGGTAAGAGGCAAACCCATGCGCAAACGGTAGAGGACTGCACGGGTGTTCCATGCAGAAGCCATAACCTTTAGTATTGCATCTGATAATTGCTGATGACCCTGCTGGAAAAGCAAAGTATCCATTTGTCCAGCAAATGAGTTTTTCTTGCCATCCTCATCTGTACAAGACGATCTTACAGCCCAGTATTTATCGGCAGATAAAATTGACAATTCGTCCGTAAAATCTTTTTTAAACTTCCATTGAAGAATACATTCTCGGATGTTGCCAGCAATTTGTTCAATCTCTTTTCTACGAGAGATGAAGTCATCTTTATAGCTATTTATTTTAGCCTGAAGTTCACAAGCGATCTCGTCCATTAAAAAAATATTATTCATAACATATGAAGGGATAATCCACCAAGATGGTACGGCATAGCCATGATGTGTCAGCCAACGCAGATTATCACCTTTGCCTCCTGTTTGCGCATGCGACAACTGTGTAGCCTCGATGGAAGAATAAATATTTTTCATTACTAAACCTTATGCCAGTAGTCATATGACGTTATGTGTTAGCTGAACCAGTCTTGTCCATGTTTTCAATACAGGTACAAACCAAGACTGGGGTGAAACATGATGAAGCAATAGATAAAAGGACAATCTTCGGATACCAAAGTCACGTAGTGCTAAACAGAAACCTCGATACCATAGACTTTTATCGATTGATGTTTTTGTAAATAATTCGAGCTGCATGCGATGAAAGTCGATATAAATCTGAAGGGTTTCATTGTCTACGTTTTCAGATAACGTATAACATAATAATTCAGCTAAATCTCTTTGCGGTATGTGAACTGTTGCAAGTTCCCAATCCCAACAGCATAAATGCAGACTATCTTTCCTCAATGCTATATTTCGTGGGCTGAAGTCGTTATGAATTAATGTTCTTGGCATTGATTCCATTTCACTCCAGTCGTGCGAGCTCGATTCAGAAAAAGAATACCAATATTTGTACATTTCATAAGTGAAAGTATCAGGATGTTCCTGGTGTGAGAAATCGGCAATATCTTTCCATAATTCACTCGTAAGTGAAACAGATGTCGCATCCTGATAAATAACGTATTTGAATTTTTCTTTTAATTCCTTTTCCTTACAAAGCCATAAGGCATGTATCTCAGCTATACCTGCAATTGCTGAGTAAAGATGTATTGGTGACCAGATTTTTTGCGAGGAAACGCTATTAAACAATATTTCATTTTCAAGTAACTCTTCAATTATGATTTGATGAGGCTCTCTTTCATACAGGCCATACAATATTGGAGTGTGTTTTGTAAAAGCAGGATCAGATTGTTGAATGATCTCTATTTCTCTTTCACGTACATTGTTGAATTCAAGGAGTGGTAGTAAAGTATAAATTTGATGTCCGAGTGTTTCAGAGCACGCTGTTGCAAGGTCCTTCATTAGTGTCGCAATAGAAAATGTGGATGGTTTGTTTTTTAAAATAACGTTAAATACATTTCCTTCTTCTCTTTGAACAGAAAAAGCAAACATACCCGTGGGGAGTTCAGACTTATTATTATTGCATTGTGCAGTTAGTATACTATCCTGGGCGCCCTCCCATGAAATAGATCTTATTGCAACAGTCTGTGACGTGTCCCCCCATGCCGGTTTAAAATTCGCATTGTTGAAACAGGGAAAGAAAGTTGCTACAAGTTTGTCCTTTACAATAGCTAATGAGCGCTTACGTCCAAGTAATTCATGTGATTTAGCAAACTCATCATTTGCCAGTGCGCTCAGTGTTGATAAGTCCAAAGCTAAGCAAAAGCTGGCGATAATCTCAGCAAGTTTATAACCGTTACCACTACCGTAGCAACCAATTAACGCGAGACACTCTGCCTGGTCGGGCAGGTTTGTACCGCCACCAACGGTACCAACGACCAATGAGGGCAGCGTTATGCTGCAATAAACGATATCATTTGGTTCAAGTCTGAGTCTTAGATGAGATAGGGATGACTCGTGAGTGCATGCAATATCCTGTCCGAAAGCAGTAAACATTGCCGCTATGACGTTTGCGGTATTGATATTCATCCCCAGCATTCCTGCGGCGACTGCTCCTTCAGATAACGCGTTAAATGCATCAACAAGTTGACGGGGAGCGACTTTCAGGATGCCTTTACATGTGTGAGGAGACAATCTTACTTCAGCAGTGACTTCTGTGCCTCTACCTTTAAAAAATGAAAATCCTGAGGCCTTCTTATCACTAGAAAGATTACTCTCAATAAGAAAATGACGTAGTTTTAGTGGCGAAGGTAGATTTTTCTGAAGCCATTGACATGCATGCCATGTGCAGGTGGTGGTCATGTTTTGACCGGCTGCATCACCTGTTTCGTAAATAAACGCCAGGTGAACCACGTTTCCGATTATTTTAGGTTCCAGGTTAATGAGCTGAGCGAAGCGGGAATGCGAGTGTACGATAGCTTGTAATTCCGTTAGGAAGGCGCTTGCCCATTCGCAAAATGATATACAGTCTAAAGCCGAGTCAAATTGAAAACGAGGTACACGCATCATGCGTTGGTTTAAGACACGAGTGGTCACGCCACCACTTTTGCTTATTGCATAGGCACCTCTTGATATTGAAGCCACTAATGCACCTTCAGTTGTAGCCATTGGCGCATAAAAAGTCCCTCGCGCATGCATGCCTTTGATAAGCAAAGGCCCTGCTATGCCTACGGGTATTTCAACAGAACCAAAGAAACCCTCGAGATTCTTTTCCAGTTCTTCTGCTCTGAATTTGGTTTTTACAACATTTTGCAAACGGCTCCCTGTATGATTTCGCAGAAAGTTAATTCGTTTATCTTTTTCATCTTCATTCCATAAATATAAGTGCCGTCTTGGTAGGTTATTAGGGGTTAATTTTATATCAGGTGTTTTTTGAAAAAATTTAAGAGCCCAATAGCATTTACTAAGTTGACTGGAATCCGGGCATGAAAATTTTACCATCCACAATTCAGCTGCTGTTTTCTTTGACTCCACTATATTGAGTTGTGGGAGTTTGATAACATCTCCATGAATTCTTATCGTCATTCCTGCTTTTGCCTGGTTTTTGTCAGGAATTCTTTCATGCTCGAATAAAAGGGTGAAATCCGAGGTGTTAAGAGAAGCCACAGTGCAATCAAATATTTCGTTCATGAACAATGCTCTCGATAGTTAATAGAGTTGAATTATTAAAGCGCAAAGTAAGTAGCCGGTTAGCATGTTCACACCAATAAAAATTTCATTCAGGTTTCTATTATGCTTGTCCGGTGTAATGAGAAAACACACTAATTGTCCCAGGCAGGAAATGAAAAGAGTGATGTTAATGAAATAAAACCACTCAGGAACATACTGACACATGTTCTTTAAAAGTAAATATTGAGCGAAATACATTGTCAGAATCAAAGTCACTATTATAGCTATTGACAGGGGACGACCGAAGCTTTGTGAATAAGATTTTATGTATGGTGTGTCTTCATCATCTCCCTTGCATTTTCTTGTGATCTCAAACGTGAGTGCGGAGAAAAATGATAAGAACATCAGTAGTAAAAGTGGACGGTTTATTTCGATGTGCGTAGATGAGAATGATGTAAGCCAGATGATGATCAATGGCATGATTAGCGTATGCGACAATGCGTAGAAAAACAAATTTCTATTGAGCCATGCTTTAATAAAAAATTCCTTACTCATCAGTAACGTCCAGATGATAAGTACGGACCATGTTTTCATAATGAGTGTGATACTTGATGCATAAAGTAACATGATAGATAGCTGAATTAAAATACAACCCAAAGCGACTAATTTAAGTTGATTTAACGTAATTAAACCGCGTTGCAGAACGCGTTTCGGATAACGTTCACAGTCCTCATCGTAGTCTTTATGTTCATCAATAATTCTGATAAGTAAAAAGTAAGAGCAACTCATAATGCTTCCGGCTATAAACATAGTCAGTGGTAAGTCTTTATTTAAAGTACTAACCATTGCTGACAGTACATAGATGACAACAAAAAGAGGTAGGTTCTTTAAGGGGAACCTTTCATAGATCCAAAGTTTAAAACCAAGATCTGATGAGTAAGAAGAAAAATCAGTCATGACAGTCCTTTCTGTTATTAATCAAAATAATTCGTAAGTAGGATCAGTGCACCAAAAGTGGTGCTGGAACAAAAGAGTATCTAATGTTTGTTTTCTTCATGAAATACGCTTAGCAATAAGAGGAGCGAACCTAATATAAACTGCTTTTTGATTTGTTATTTATCTTAATATTTTCTATTTCTCTCAATTCTGTAAATCCTTCGTTGTATGTGGTCAACTAACAAACATGGCTGTTTTTTATGACCGCACTGTTATTAAATTTCCATTGCTTGCATCATATATTCTTATCTTAATTTACATAATTAGTGTTAATCAGTCGTAAGTTGTTCCACGTTATGGGTAACTTTTGATTAAAGAGAGTAATGTTTCACTATGACGTTTTGCATATAAACATTAACAAAGAAAAAAATAGAGCAGGCAGTTAAAAAAACTAATTTAATTTTCTTTTTTGGGTTTTAAAACTTTTGGTATTTGTTATGAAAGTGATAGGCTCTGTAATTTTTTTGCTCACTGCTCACTGCTCACTGCTCACTGCTCACTGCTCACTGGACTGACCCGTCCCGGTAGAAGATCCTGTCCTATAGTTTGAGCATACTAGTGGCATATGGGCACACCACTCTTTACGTCTGAATTTAAGGAAGAAGCCGTACGTCAGATAACGGAACACGGTTATTCCGTTGCCGAATTATCCGGGGGTCTGGGTGTTTCTGCGCACAGCCTTTAAAAGTGGCTCCGGACTATCAAGCCTGATAACAGCAAAGAGCATGCTCAGGATTTACTGGAAGCCAAAAGCGAGATCCTGAAACTACTGTCAACTACGGGGGCAGCTAAAATTTACCGAAGAAGAACGAAATATCCTGAAATGGCCGAGGGGTACTTTGCAAGGGATCCTGACTGAAGTACTTTTTTATCAATAAATATCGCACTCTATAGGGTGTGATGGCGATGTGTCAGGTACTGAATGTAGTCCGTGCCGGATTCTGTGCGTGGCTACACAACCTGGTCCCGGCTCGTGATAGAGATAACCAGCGCCTGCTGATGCTTATCCGTAACTCCTGTTCACTGAGCGAAGACTAATACGGTTATCGGCGGGTTCATTGCGTTCTGAACGAAATCGGATAAAACTGCTGTTAATACCAGGTGTGCTACATTATGTAACTGAAGCGGATTAAAACTGTACGCGGCTATAAAAAGCCACGTCGTGTCGTCGGCAGTTCTTCGTGGGTGCGCCTAATCGCGTGTAGCGGCAGTATACCGTTGTCCGGGCCATTCAGGTTTGGGTCACCGATATTACTTATATCCGCACCTGGTCGAAATGGCTGTATCTTGCGGTGGTTTTCGATCTCCTCGCCCGTAACGTGTTCGGCTGGTCAATGAAGCCCACTCTCTCACGCCAACTGCTACCCGACACACTGATGATGTCGGTCTGGCAGCGAAAACCGGACGGCGAGGTCATCTTGTACAGCCGTAGTAGTAACCGGCGCTGGTGCTAAGATGGATTTGAGTTCCGCTGCGACAACGGCGAAAAGCTGCGTGTAACCTTCGCGCAGGACTGCTGCGGCAGGGAGATCACAGACTGGGCGGCTGGGACAGATGGCTATGACAAAGAGACATTGCAGGATGTCATGTTGAGCGCAATCGAAAAAACGGTTCGAAAGCATCTGCCAACGGGCCGCTGGAATGGCTAACGGATAATGGTTCGGCTTACAGGGCGCACGAAACATGGGCATTCGCCCTAGTGCTGGGGCTTGAGCCTTGCACGACAAGCAGTATGCAGCCCGGAAAATAATGGCATAGCAGAAATCTTCGTGAAAACGATAAAAAGGGACTGTATCAGCATCATGCCAAAACCGGACAGCCAGACCGCAGTGATGAAACTGGCCGTGGCGTTTACCCATTATGATGAACATCACCCTCACAGTGAGCTGAGATATTGCTCACCACGGGAATATATATACGAAGGACGTTATCGTAACCGTAAGAAAGAAAAGGCGTCTGGACATGTAGGGGCAAATCCAGAGCAATAAGAGGCGAAACTAAATTTGACACCTAAAATTAGTTCCACCACTTATATTAAAAGCATAACAACAAAAAATAACTTAGACTTATTATCTTATAATCTCAACAGGAACTGTTTGATTTCGAGGCAACGTCACAATCAACGGTACGGTCCCAGATCCGTCACCTACAGCAGCCCCAGTATCAAGATAAACTTTTCCGCCACGCTGGAGAAAGTCACCTAACTTCATTTTGACAACCACATTGTCAGGATTTTTTTTACCATACGCCAGGGCAAGATCCCGCGCGTGGGCTCCTATCATCACATTTAATGATGGCCCTAATTCATGCGCGTGAGCGGATGCGGGCAAATAGGCTTCAGCTGTTCCAAGCGGCGCATGAAAAACATGCCTACCTATCTGATTCGGAGAAAGTTTGTCGTGACGTGCAATTCTTGCCATGGACTCTGGGTTACCACTAATTTGGCCATCTCTGATATATCGACGTTCTGTACCTCTGTACAGACTAGTATTGGCATTAAGTCCTGGCATTGATCTAAGTGGATCGTGTTTGTTCAAAAAACGCTCTTGTTCTGTGGGGGGCAATTGCCTTACTTCAGTCAGTTCAGAACCAGACGCAAGATGCTGGCTTGCTGTATTTCCAGATCGTGATAGCGGGCGGGGAGGCATATTATAGAGATTAGAAGTCCGAGATGCCGACTGAGGAATATACATGCCACTACTAGCGTCACTGCTCACACTCGATGCAGAAACAGGAGATCGCGGATACATATTGGTAAGACGAGAAGGGGAATTCATCCACCCACTGTTAACACTACCTCCTGAACTCACAGGAGAGGGTGATGGAAAGCGGGACGCAACACCACTGCGTGAAGGCGGTCGTGAATGGTTCATCAACGAAGCAGGGTTTGCATGACTTCTTGCACTGTAGGGTGATGTTAATGCTGCATTGCTGTTACCGACAAAATTGGTGTGTAACCTTGGCAATGCACTGTACATTTCACTTGTAGAGAATGCGCCTGAGCGCGACGGAGGTCGCTGCATACTGCCACACTGCGCATTACTTTGTCGTGAAGAAGGGCGCTCTGGATAAGCAGAATATTGATATGGGTTCGTGGAATTTCCTGGTATACGTCCTGACATTACAGATCTCCTATAGTATTAATCCTCTTATTCGTGTTGGCACAAGCCAAAATGTTCCATAAGTGGGGATTCAAAGTGGCATTCACACGCCACGCTATGTGATAAGACGTCATCAAAATTTTTAGCGGATTGGAGAGAGACTAACTTGAGAGTGAAGGTTCAGACATTACCAATTGAACATTTCATCTAATCTTGGTGAAGGGGCAAACCAATTATCAGTGAATGATATTTGCAATGAAAATCAGCAGTTAAAAATCACACCAAAGAATATAAATATTAATTCCTTTAAAGTAAAAGAGAGTGCCATATTTTGCGCGCGAGTGCAAACTTAACATAAATAATTAAATAGACGCTACATGGTGATGATTTTAAATGCTTTTATTCGGATGGAGTATTTAGCAAGCATACACAGGAAGAGCAAAATTGAGGGTTAATTTGCTTTATGTCAGAAGTAAAAAATCGATATGTGTAAATTCTTTTTGCTTAAAAAACACTCAGAAATAAAATATAGTAATTTTGCAGCAAAAACTATCTTATCATTACCTCTATTGGATAAATTAACATGATTATATATAGTAAAGCGACAGCAACTAATGGCATCGAACGTCAGAAAAACACTGAAATAAAAAATCAAAATAAAGAAAAAATAAGCACAGATAGTGCACCTGAAGTAAAGACACAATCAGATAACCCACAAGACAAAGTAACATTGTCTGGAAAAACAGAAGATCCTACCTACTCAAAACTCGTTTCAACCCAGGTAAAGAGCAATAATATACAAACAATGACGAGTAATGTTACTCCCCAGGCAGCAGGACAAATAGTGAGTGGTGCCAATACAGCGCTAGACAGAATTAACACCGTTGCAGATGCGACAAAAATTGTTTCTGATGTGAAAAATGCAAAAGGAACTATTCTCAGGATACAGATCACACACGCTCAACTTAACGATAAAGCACAGACAGATAAAATCAATGCGATGCTAAATGCAGGTGACAAAAACAACGTGAATATACAAGTTGTCTTACGTGACGACTCGAATGGAGGGGGCGGGACTGTACTAACCGGTGATAAACTTAAGACAGCGAGTGATGATATCAAAAAAATCATTGGTAATTTTAGTGCGCATGCAAGTTTTTGGCTCGACACATTTAATGAGGGTGGCACAAGTGCTTCGCAAGATTGGGCTGATATGGAGTCTACGTTGATTAAAAGCGCAAGGGATGCAGGTTATAAAGGTTCAATTATTGTAGAAGACAGTAACTGGGGAGGCGGGCTGACAACAGGTCCAGAAAGCGGATTAGTGAAATTTAGCGCACAACTGAATAAGGCAAATGGGAATAACAGCCCAGCACTTATTGGAAGTATTCACGAGTACTCAAATGATAGCGACGCGTCAAAAAGACTGACTGATGAACTAAATGCATTAAAAAGCAAGGGATACAAACTTCAAATTGGTGAAGTTGGTAATGCAAATTGGTTGGGCGGGAGTAATTTTGAACACCGTAACACTGCAATAAAAGCAGTAAATGATAACTTAGGGATACTTCGGGCAGAGGGTGCATCTGTATTACCCTGGATGGATCAATTTCAAAGTGATGGCTCAATGCGACATGATGTAGGTTTGAAAGAGGGTGATCGATTCCAGTAGCGTCATACTTATGAAGTGCAGGCATAGAAACCTCATTTGAAAAAAGGTTTCTATGCCTTTATTATGTGAATAATATATTTAAAGCACAGAAGACAGGAATGAAAAAAATTTAAACATGTTTTGATTTAGTCTTACTTTCACTAATAATTTTCGCACTATCTGCAACAGCCTGCTCGCCGACGGCCTCCGCAAGTCCTGCGGCTCCACCAGTTGCAAAACCTTCTGCCATCTTAAGTTTTGTAAGCGTGGTATCTTTGACGCCCTTCATCGCGCCCTTGAGCACGCCGCCCAACCCATTACCTTCACCCATATTTGTAAATATGGGCGCTACCAGACTGCTGAAAAGCGGAATTTTAGAAAAGACTTCGCCAATTTTTTTCATACCCCATTGAAAATTATCATAGTTACTCCCATCGGCTTTGACGTGCCCATCTCCTTTAGGAAGGGCGTAGTTACCGTCTTCATTTTTAAGTTTCTCGAGTCCCTTCTCAGCAACGTCCTTAAGAATACCAGCTTCAGTGCCATGACGAGCATCGCCGTCATGTGTGATACCTTGAATGTCGCCATCAGCCTGCCGTGGTGTACCATCGTTTTGAGGCATATTGTCAATGAAATGAAGAACCTTGGCCATTCTGAATGCGGCATCTGCACGTGATTGCGCGTCAGGATTGTTGGATGTCCAGTCTCCGAACCGCTGTTTTAACTCATCCTTTTTGATATCCTTCTGATCGCCAAGATTTTTAAGTGCAGGACAATCATTGATAATCTCCTCTGCACTACGTTTATCGTCAGCCGGTCGACCCGCTTTTAAATTTTCTTCAGTGGGTATTTGTGTATTATCTTTTTCATCAGTAATCGTATCAGGACTACTCAGTTCATTACTGGGTGCGGCAGGGGAAGAAAATGCCTCAGATGATAAAACTTGATTGTCAGATTGACTATCATATAAAGAATTTGATGGTTCTGGGTTCACATTCTGAGAAGAATTTGTCTGAGCCGAGGTCAGCTTAAAAAGATTCTCCATTCCTGATAGTTCGATCAGTTTACTCTTAAAACTGCTTTGTGCTTCCTGCTCCGATGTGCTGGCAGTATTAGCAATACTGTCCAAATTTGGAACAGGTTTATCCGAGGCATAGTTAATTTTATTAGAAGACGATGTAACAGATTGATTATTAGCAGAATCATAGGAAGTATGACTATCTGCCGTTTGATATTGATTTCCACCAAAATCAGGTGAAGTTGGTGCCTGATTCAATGCGGGCGTGCTATTTGATGCACTATTAGCTATAGATAAAGACATTATATATCCTCTGCATAATTAAAAAAGCAAGGCTGAATAAGACTTGCGCATATATTATGTTGCTTGAGGATGACATTGGTTCCATTTACACTCAGTTTAGTACTTGTAACCCCTAAAAAAATTTAATTCACGTGCTTATCACTTATCTACAAAGAGGTGAAGTGGACATGATGTCACTTAATGATGCGTAAATGTTGCCAAAGAAAAATTTTATTGAACGAGTTTATAATTTAGACTGTATTTGACTATTTCAGCATTAGTTGAAAACTGCATTTTTTCCATCATTCGTGACTTGTATGTGCTTACTGTTTTGTTGCTAATAGACAGGGTATTAGCAATCGCGTTAATTGTTTCACCATGCGCTAACATGATCATAATTTGTCGTTCACGCATAGTCAGTTTTTCATGCGGAGCTTGGTTACCATGATAATATTCAGCGAAAATAATATCTTGAGCAAGTTCGTGGTCTATAAATCTAATTCCTTTTGCGACATTGTTAATAGCTTTTAGTAAAATTTCCGGACTTCGATCTTTAGTTATATAACCAAGCGCTCCGCTGTTGAGAATACGACGCGCTATTTGTGGTTCATTAAACATACTTACCACTAAAATGGGAAGTTTTGAGTGGTGACAATGTATCCTGCGAATAAGATCTTCACCACTTATTCCTGGCATTGAAATATCTAAAAGAAGAATATCTGGTGTTACCTCTCTAAGGATTTCTATAACCTCTGAACCGTTACAAGCCTCACCAACGACTTTTATATTGCTATTAGAGAAAGCAAAAATCTGCTTCAATCCTTCCCTCATGAGTTCATGATCGTCTGCTATAACTATTTCTATAGTCATAATGATCAATCCTCTCTGTCATTTAAGGGTATGGTTAACTCAATAGTTGTCCCCTTGTCAACTTCACTTTTAATATCCAGCCTCCCTTCGAGCATCGTTAATCTTTCCTTCATGCCTAGTATTCCAAACGAGTTTGGCCGGTTTCGTGTAGACTTAAATCCCCGTCCATTGTCTCTAACTTTAACGATGAGGTTTTTGCTGTTTTTTTCCATTATGATGTAAACGCGCGTCGCTTCTGCGTGCCTTATGACATTAGTTAATGATTCCTGAACAACACGAAAAACAGTTGTGGTTATAGTATCACTGATCCGAAAAGATGATTCTTTTGGAATGATTAATATACAGGCACAGCTATTATTTTTAATGAAGTCGTCGCGAAGCCATTCGAGTGTGGGAATGAGCCCCATGTTCAGAGGATTAGGCCGTAGGCGTGTAGAAATGTCTCTCAATACCTTCAATGTCGTGTCCACCAATTCCGTCATTTTGAGAACTTGTCTGTCGACCAAGGCTGGACTTTGCGCCTGCATACTTATTAATGACAACCCATTACGTAGCGTTGACAAATATTGGCCTAATTCATCATGTATATCTCTGGCAATATTTTTACGTAGCGATTCACTTCTCTTTTCTTGCTCGTGTGCAAGTTGTTGTATTTGTTTATGTGCTTCTCTAAGTTCTTTTTCTGCTTCTCTCATACGTGTAATATCACGGCCGACAATCAAGACAGAATCTATCTGATGATTGATGCGCGATTCGGGGACGCAATGAATATGTAATAAACGAATGTTTCCATTCATAGTAAACTTAATTTCAGATTCGTTTTTCTCCCCCGTAGCTAATGCCATTGATACAGATGAAAAAAAATTAGCACCCACAGAATTATAAGAGACAATATCTGTGAGTTTCCAGTTTCCTGCCTTGAAAAACGAAGACTGCATGACTTTTAAACCTAATGAATTACAATAAATACAGCTAAAATCCTTGTCAAAGCGAATGATTAAGTCTGGGGAGTTTTCAACTAATGTCCTAAATTTCCGTTCCTCTTGAACGAGATGTTGCGTGAGTTTGGTTAATTTTCGCTGATCTCGGACAATACAAAAGACAACAGTATCTGTATTGAGCTGATAGCGACTTGAATTAACCTCAACAGGTATGAATTCATCTTTTTTTGTACAATGTTGAGAGGTGAATTTAATTCCTTCCTGACGAATACTTAACTTCCACCATAAAGATAAAACATCGCTATCTTTAAGTTCTTTATCGACTACACTGAAATGTAAATTTGTAATTTCTTCACGGGTGTAACCTATCATAGAACAGGCTTTGGGATTTAAATAAATAATTTTTCCATATTTATCTATGATATAGATGGCATCGTTCATCGTATCAAATTTAAAATCGTGCCCTGAATAGCACTGATTTTCTACGAAGTTCCGCCTGGTCTCAGTTTTAGAGACCGAAAATGCGATAGGGGAGACGGCTACACTAGAATTAAGCCTGATCTGTACCTGGTTAAAAAAAAATCTGCATAATCTGTTCATAAGACATCTCATCTCTTATTTTTAACAATAATACAACAATTTTAAGCCGATGATATATAAAAATATATGCAGGTAAATTTGTTTTCTAACAGGCAATTCTGCTCTTTAACGTTTCTCTCAGGCGTGAAAGTCTGGACTTTACTGTTCCCACAGGAATGTTAAGGGTATTTGCAACGTCATGATAACTTCCATTTTGATCAATAATCATAATCAGCATCTCTTGCGTATCAGAGCTTAACTTATCTATTGAATTGACTATAATAGTTAGTAACTGATTGTTTACTATGATGTTGGATGGATCACCATCGACGATAAGTTCATTAGTAAGCTCCTCATTCAAAACCTCATAACTCTGTCGGTTATAGTTCGTTTTGTAATAGTTGCGTACTAAATTTGCTGCAATACCAAAAACCCATGTTTCAGGTTTTGATGTACCCAAAAATTTGTGGCTGTTGCGCAACACCTCCAGACAAGTAGTTTGAACAATATCCTCAACATCCTCATGGCTTGCAATCCGCTTGCGTATGAAGTTATAGAGTCGTCTGTTTTGTTCACAAAGAATTTTTTCCCAGTCGATGTTAGAGGCACCATTGATATAAGATATTTCTGTATTATTTGTATAGCCTGTATTTTCAGAATTAGTCATCATTTCAGTCTTTCCTTATTTAATTTTTCATATCTCATATGGCAATATATATGCCAATTTTTTGTTTTTTTATTTGTATGTTATATAAGCTTTTTTTTGTATGGTGAGATTAATCTGAGACAATTAATGCCGAAATTGGCATAGCAGGTGTGACATTTTTTACACACAGACTGAAGGTTATTAATGTTGCTTTTGATATATAAGTTACGTGGGCGGAACTTAGGGTAGGTTTACACCACAAACAGAGATAATTTTAATAAGATGAGCGTAGGCTATGTCGACTTTAAAGGTTCAATCTGCTAGATTTTTTCATCAAAATATGCACAAAGCCATCATTCGGTCAGAAAAGATGGCAGTAAAGAATAACAATGCTTATCTTCACAACAGTGCATCAGAAGCGTTCAGCCTGGAAGCCAATGAAGTTGACAGTAAACTAAAAAAAATTTCGGCGCATCCCAGTGAACAGCTCACTGCTGAATCGCTTGCTGATACTTTTGAAAAGGTAGCAAATCTACATGTCATTCGAGGCCACCGCACAATTAGACGTCGGGTTGTACGCCTGACAAAAAATATCTACTCCGAAAACACATCGCATCTCGTCGAATCGCGTATGAGCATCAGTCGTATAGGAAACGTTATGGAACTCTATATGTTGATGGAAGATTACAATCAACAGCGTTTAGAGGAAATGTTAACCCGACTGCAGCGCCATCTTTCAACGAGAGAAAAAGACGTTAACCTCGAAGAAGTTATTTCAGTGACTGGTGGAGATCCCGCCAGAGCACATGTATTACTTGGCATCATTCAGCGAAATAGTGATATTGCAGGCAACCATGCTACGGCTAGACATATTTCTGAGGTCATGGATCATCTTGAAAATGAAAAAGGCATCGAAGTTAGATTTGGTCATAATAGCGCTAAAGCTCTGGCTGACATATCAACTAATGCCAATGAGAAACAGCGTTTTCGACGCGTATTTTATGACATTTTAAGAAGTGTTTCGAAAAGCACAGATTTAGAAACAACCAAAAACATACTTAGTAAAAAATTAGTTAAAGAAATATTGGAACTTTTTGGACGTGATCGCTTTGTCGCAGGATTACGTATTGGTATACGCGCACTTGGTGATGACATTGCAGCATTGAGCCCTTCTATATCGTTAAAGTCACTTCATATTCTTCATGCCGCACTTTCTCAACTAAGTAGGTTGACCTCACTCCAAAATGACAGCGAAAGCACTTTGCTGGCTATACAGAGAAAATGGAAACTAAAAACGAATGCAATACCGGACTTTAGCGAAAAGTATACATCGCCTGATTTTAACCTTGACGGGATAGATTTGATGTTTACCTTAGTGGCTATGATTGACGGAGGTGCCTATTCACGTGACGTTATCAAGGCTGTTAATGATTACTCAGGAAACTATCCTTCTTTTCAGCTTGATTTCTCAAATCGCTTATTGAGTTTAATTCACAATGTGCCATTGGTTCTGTGGGGAGACCAAAAGAAACGTTATGACACTTTTAATTTGATACGTGAATTTATAGGGCAGTTATCTGATATTGAAAGGAAGCAAAACTACAGTTTTTCCACACCAAAGGGATTAGTAAAATAAATTTATTATTTAATAATTAAATCTAATGCTAAGTTAAAATTTCGGGGGCGAGATGAATAGCGCAGTTCAAATCCTTAATCGTATAGCAGTTACAGCAATGAAACGGTCAGAAGTTGTGGGTGCAATGTTCGCACTCGCGCTTGTTTTTATGCTGATTATTCCTCTCCCTCTGGAGCTCATTGATACTTTAATCGCACTGAATATCTGCCTTTCATCGTTACTGGTTATGTTAGCAATGTATTTGCCTAAACCACTTTCATTTTCAAGCTTTCCCGCGGTTTTGCTCTTAACCACCATGTTTAGGCTGGCGCTATCGATATCGACGACAAGACAGATACTCATTCAACAAGATGCAGGGCATATTGTTGCTGCCTTTGGTAATTTCGTTGTTGGTGGTAACTTGGCTGTTGGTATGGTCATGTTTCTAATATTAACCGTTGTAAACTTTCTTGTCATCACTAAAGGCTCCGAACGTGTCGCAGAGGTTGCTGCGCGCTTTACATTGGATGCCATGCCAGGAAAGCAAATGTCGATTGACAGTGATTTGCGCGCAGGCCTGATAGATGTAAAAACCGCTAAGAATCGCCGTGTTGAACTTGCAAAAGAAAGCCAATTATTCGGCGCTATGGATGGAGCCATGAAATTTGTTAAGGGTGATGCGATAGCCAGTCTTGTCATCCTGTTCATTAATCTTATCGGTGGCTTCAGTATCGGCGTGATGCAGTTGAATATGCAAGCAGGCGATGCTATGCATGTTTATTCTATTTTAACTATCGGTGATGGTTTAATTGCGCAGATTCCTGCAATACTCATTTCAATGACGGCAGGTATGATAATTACACGAGTATCATCAGACAGTGATCCTGAGGATAACAGTATTGGTCGAGAAATTGCGGAACAGATTACGAGCCAGCCTAAAGCATGGATGCTTGCAGCTATTGGTATGTTTGGTTTTGGATTACTTCCGGGTATGCCGACAAGTATATTTTTCGTGCTGGGTATTCTAACTTTAGCCATCGGGGGCTTTCAGGTCTGGACAACGAAATTTGAAAGCCGTTCACATCAGAAAATGGAAAATGAAGTCATTCCACCGGAACTCAATGGCAAAGAAGATCTGAGAGAGTTCAATCCAACGCGCCCCTATTTACTGCAATTCTCTGAAAGTGTTAGAGGTGCTAATTCAACTATCGAATTGGTGCAGGCCATTCGTCGTCTTCGTAATAGCATTGTTTATAATTTTGGATTTACCTTGCCTGCTTTTGAGATTGAATTTGTGGCAACACAACCGGCTGATGAGTTTCGGTTCTCGGTTTATGAGATTCCACGAGTGATAGCATCTTTTAATACAGACAAACTCGCTGTTTCACTTGATGCTTTAAATCATATTGACGATGCTGTGAGAGATGAATTTACTGGATCAGAGAGCCGCGATGAAAGTGAATTTTTATGGTTGCCTCCAGAACATGAACTCCTTCTCGCTGAGAACGTTAAGCGTGAAAATGTGCATGAAAGAATAATGTCTCGTATGGAGAATGCTATTCATTTCAGTGCTGCAAATTTTATCGGTTTGCAGGAGACGCGCGCATTAATGGGGTGGCTCGAAATGGAACAGCCTGAGCTGTCACAAGAACTACAGCGAGTCATGCCAATATCACGTTTCTCGAGCGTTTTACAAAATCTCGTATCAGAGAGAATCCCTCTACGTTCAGTGAGAGCCATTGCTGAAGCACTAATTGAACACGGACAACATGAAAGAGATGTAAGCCAGTTAACCGATTTAGTTAGGATTTCTCTTAAAGAGCACATTTGCTATCAGAATAAAGAATCTGACGCACTGAATGTATGGCTTCTTTCGCCTGAAACAGAAGAGCAACTGCGCGAATCCCTGCGTCAAACACAGACCGAGATATTTTTTGCGCTCAGTCAGGAACATGCTCTTGCATTTATCCACTTAGTAAAAGATGCCTGGCAAAAAAATACTACTAACAAAGCTGTATTGCTTGTTGCACAAGATCTACGCAGTCCTGTGCGAGGATTGATACAAAGCGATTTGCATCATATTGGAGTGATGTCATTTTCAGAACTCTTACCAAACTTATCTATTAACGTATTAGGCCGTCTCGATATTAACGAATCGTTAGACAGCGAAAGCACGGAGTGAGGTTTCAACTATGTATGAACTGCGTGTTTTGAGTGGGCAGCATCAAGGCGCGGCCTTACCACTTTGTGGTGATAAATGGTGTATTGGCCATGATAATAATGCTGATCTTTTTTTGCAAGATGATGGGGTGGGTGAAAAACACGCTGAATTGTTATTAAAGGATAATTGTTGGGCATTACATTTAGCAGAAACCACTGGCTGTGATTTCTATGAGCAGGGGATAATGGAGTATGTACTAAATGAAAATACACCATTTAGCGTAGGCGGTGTTTGGTTATGCATTACATCGTCTGAAACGAGTTGGGGAGGAATAAAACGACCTGATGCGGGGGAGATAATAAAAAAAGAGGCAGAGAAAAAAGAGGGTATTCATTCAGAGTATAGTGTTAAAATAGCAAGTAAACAAACTAATGAAAATTACCGATATGCAAAAGTAATGCGTTTGGTATCTTTTACTATTATGCTTTTATTGAGTTGCACTATTTTAAGTTGGATATTACAACCAACTATTGCACAAACCGGGCGTGACGAAAACCAGCGTCCAGTTTTAGCCACGCTTCAAGAAATGCGTCCTGCTTTACTTGCCATGTTAAGAGAAAGGAATCTTATTCCTGGTGTCAAAATCGACATGCAGAAGGGGAAGGTTGTTTTATACGGTGAGTTAAGTAAAGAACGTATTTTAATATTGGACCGCATGATTGCTCGTTTCCACAATGAGTATAACGCTATGCCACAACTCGTGAATAACACACGCCCATTATCAGAAAAGCTCCCTTTTAGGATTGTTCAAGTATCTACAGGGGGACATGCTAACATTGTTACTGATGATGGAAAGCGTGTTTTTATTGGTGATGATATCGATGGGCTACATTTAGCTTCTATCACTGACAACCGTATACTTTTTACGGGTAATAAAAATATAGAGGTTAACTGGTGATGAGTGAGGTTAATGTCGACATTGACGCATGGTTCCAAAACAAGAAAGAACAAATAAATCGTTTCAACGCAATTAATGTTTTTGGACGTGTCACCGGCGTTGGTGGCATTCTTTTAGAGTGCCATTTGCCTTCTGCACGCTTAGGGGACCTTTGCATGGTTCAGGGGAAATCCGAAGAGCCAATAATGGCAGAGATTGTCGGTTTTACGCCTAATAACGTTTTGCTTTCAGCGCTATCTCAAGTCGATGGAATCGCACAAGGTGCCAGAGTTACTCCCCTGTATGTCGCACATAGTATTGTTACGAATGATAATTTATTAGGTTGTGTGCTCGACGGATTTGGACGCGCGATAGAGCCTGGTGGCATTGATGCTTTTACGATCCCAGGTGAAAGCCAGACCTATACACAGGTAATAAGCGATCCACCGTTACCAACGGATCGTCCCAGAATCGATTCTCCTTTAGTGACAGGCATCAGGGCTATTGATGGGTTGTTAACGATAGGTCTGGGTCAGCGTGTTGGGGTATTTGCCGGTGCCGGCTGTGGCAAAACAACGTTGTTAGCAGAATTAGCGAGAAATACGCCTTGTGATGTCATTGTATTCGGTTTAATTGGTGAACGAGGGCGTGAATTGCGTGAATTTCTCGACCATGAACTCGATGAGACCTTACGTTCCAGAACAGTGATGGTTTGTTCAACGTCTGATCGAAGTAGTATGGAGCGAGCGCGTGCTGCATTTACCGCAACCGCGATTGCGGAGTCATATCGTGATAAAGGCAAAAATGTCCTTTTAATTCTCGATTCACTGACTCGTTTTGCCAGGGCCCAGCGTGAAATTGGTCTTGCATTAGGTGAACCTCCCGGACGAGGAGGATTACCTCCTTCTGTTTATACATTGTTACCTAAATTGTTAGAGAGAGCAGGCAGGACAAATACGGGCTCCATTACTGCATTTTATTCCGTTTTGATTGAATCAGACTCAATGAATGACCCTGTCGCTGATGAGGTTCGATCGTTAATTGATGGTCATATTATTCTGACGCGAAAACTTGCTGAAAAGGGGCATTATCCTGCAATTGACATTCTTGCAAGCCTCAGTCGTACCATGACAAATGTTGTAGATAATCATCACATGAAACAAGCGACATCAGTACGCAGGTTAATGGCAGCCTATAAGCAAGTAGAAATGCTTCTCCGCTTGGGGGAATATCAAAAAGGAAATGATAATTTTACCGATGCGGCGGTTGAGGCACAGGATTATATAGCAAATTTTTTACAACAATCTAATCGTTTGCCTTGTCCCTATGATAAAACCAGGAACGAATTGGATGTGTTAAGTCATTATGCAAAAGTATAACTATTTTGAAACTGAAGATGGCACTATGTCCGAGTTTGATGACTATGAACATATCATCAAAGTTTTATTGCCAATACGTAAAGAACGTCTTCATAAGATCGAACGTATTGAGCGCGAACAGAAAAAATCGTTAAAAAAAAGCCAGGAATTAAAGGCTGAAACTGAAGAAGCTCTTGAAAAGAAAATATTCACGTATAAAGAAATTTGTCGGGTTTTCAATGATAAAAACTTAGGGTTGCAATCCTATACCAAGTTGATTTCCTCCCTGGATAAAGAGGACGATGCAAAAAAAACAGTATTAGAAAATGCTAATCGTGTTTCAAAGTTGCAGAGTGATGTCGAGCAAAAGCAGGCGAAGGTTCTTAAAACTGCATTCGAGAAAAAAATGAGACTTCGTGATGTTGAGAAAATTGAATCGCTTCTTGATGTTATTAAGGAATTATCATGATTAATACTAATCTGTTTTATGTTGAGAATAAGCTTAGTCTCGAAAAAAAAACGAATCAGGCCTATACAGATAATCAGGAAAACACATCAAAAGTTGGAAAATTGCAGGTTACTCGTAACAGACAAGAAGCTGAGAAAAAAAATATGCGCTTTGCGGATGAACGAACAAATCGTTTATGCCGTACGGGGGCGGGCGAAAGATTTAGTCAGAATCATACTTCTCTCGTTTCTGAAGAAGAAGGTGGTTTATTCATGCGTCTACTTAATGATGAAGAGGACGAAATCGTACCTCTTCTTCATGAGTTTCCTTCATTCCAACAGCCTGTGACGAGAAGGGAGGAGTATGAGAATAAATCTGCTCCTCATGTTCCCTTTACATGGGATGAACTGGATTCTGATATAGAACAGCTGATACAAACTGTTCCATATAATGAATGCAAATTTTCAATTGAGTTACCTTGTCTCGGTGCCGTGGATGTTAATTTTAAACAAACTCATGATAATGGGTTAGATATCAGTCTAGGCTTACAAGAACAGGCTTACAAGGCACTGAATCCTTTTCGTGAGAAATGCCGACTTTCTCTGGACAAAAAATTAGGCAAATCCGTTCGTTTAAACCTTACACAAAAAATACAGGTTTGCTAATGAAATCACTGAAATTGCGGTTTATCACATATAAGGAGCAGAGGCTTCGTCAGAGGATCGGATCGGGACTACTCTGGTATTTTAACCGCCATGACGCATTAGGGACAATTTATTTAAGCCTGTATCAAGGTGAAATGGTCAAGACATTGAGCTATTGGCAATGCGAGTCTGGGGGCTTCGCCTTAACTGAGGCTGAAACTCTGCTCGCAAGCTTGACTGATGCCCCCACCTTTACTGCAGCAGATGCACATGAAAATGGTGACTGGTTTTGGTCGTGGTGGAATACGCATTTACCTTTTGAAATAACAATGCTTTTTGGTTTTATAAAACCCGATACGATAACGAATCAGGAGGAAGAATTATGTACCGTTGAGAGCCTTACATTAAGGCTTGAGGTTAGGATAAACCAGCAACATTTTTGTAGTGCTGTAAAGATGTCAGAAAATGTGCTTGAAAAGTTACTTAACAAAAATGAATGGCACTGTACTAACAGAATGTTGCCTGAAAGTTTTCCCATGAGTTTTCCTATCCAAATAGGAAAGACAGCGTTAAGTATCGAGGCAATTTCAGGCTTAAGAAAGAATGATTTAGTTCTACTTCAACGTAACGATTTTACCCCTGAAGGAAAAGGTATCATTACCTGCGGTAAATTAATTCTTAAAGGTGAATTTTGTAAGCAAGCGGGTGAAATGGAATATTTTTATGTTAAAAATGTGGAGACTACTACCGTGAATTTACATCCAGAAGAACCAGAAGAAACGACATACGCCTTCGAAAAGAGCGATGCGAAAACAACCACGAATCCAGCTTTTGCTCCTATACCATTGTCACTTTCAGTTCGCTGTGGGGTACTGAAAATGACACTAGGTGAACTTCAGCAACTTGATACAGGATCATTGATACTTGTTGATAATGTTATTCCTGGCGAAGCCTTACTTTGTCATGGTGATTACAGTATTGCAAAAGGTGAACTGGTTGATGTCGAGGGGAAGTTAGGCTTTCAGGTTACAAATATATTGTCAGGTTCGGCACGTTCATTGCATGAGGATAGTTGATATTTATGCAAGATCTTTCACTTAATCCGATGACTCTTGCACTTTTTCTTGGTGCATTGTCGTTGCTGCCTATTATGTTAATAATATGTACAAGTTTTTTAAAGATATCTATGGTGCTTTTATTAACACGTAATGCGATGGGGGTGCAGCAAATCCCCCCAAATATGGCTATCTACGGTATTGCACTTGCAGCAACGCTTTTTGTTATGGCACCTGTTTTTAATGAAATGTCGGAGCATGTTAAAGCTGTGCCAATTGATATGAAGACACCTGAAAAGCTCGACTCTACAACACATAACGCTATTGAACCGTTACAGCATTTTATGTTAAAGAATGCTGATCCCGATATCCTAACGCACTTACAAGAAAATGCACAACGAATGTGGCCGAAAACCATGGCTGATTCTCTCACACATGATAGTCTGATGCTTCTAATACCATCGTTTGTATTATCGGAACTACAAAATGGTTTCAAAATTGGTTTTCTAATTTTCATTCCTTTTATTGTTGTTGATTTAATTGTTTCTAATGTTTTACTTGCTCTGGGAATGCAAATGGTTTCACCAATGACGATATCCTTACCGCTAAAAATTTTACTTTTTGTTTTAGTAAGTGGTTGGACACGGCTACTTGACGGTTTATTCTACAGCTATATGTAGTGAGGGCTATATGGATATCATGACACTTTTTCGGCAGTCAATGTTACTTGTAGTGTATCTCTCTGCACCACCGCTTATTGTTGCGGTGATAGTAGGAACCCTTGTGTCCTTACTGCAAGCTGTGATGCAACTTCAGGATCAGACCTTGCCTTTTGCAATTAAGCTCGTTGCAGTCGGGTTAGTGCTGGCTTTTAGCGGACGTTGGATAGGCGTCGAATTAATTGACTTAACTCAAAGTGCATTTCAAATGATGCCTTATGTGAAGAGTTAGTTATGTGGAATAGCCAACTTCATGAGATGTTCACTTTTATCATTTCAGTCGGCTTTGGGATGGCGCGCATTTACCCCTGCCTGTTGTTATCACCTGTGTTCTCCTTCGGCGTTATTAAAGGTGGACTACGTGGTGTTATCGCCATAGCTGTTGCACTTTTTCCTGCCCCTGCTATTCAACAGTCAATGCTCCTTAATAATCCCTCATGGTTTTTTCTTGGTGGTTTAGTTATTAAGGAATTAGTCATTGGGTTATTAATAGGTTTATTCCTGAGTATGCCATTTTGGTTATTTCAGTCAGTTGGTGCTTTGTTTGATAATCAGCGAGGAGCATTGATGGGAGGACAGCTTAACCCCTTATTGGGTGAAGACGAAACCCCACTAAGTTTTCTTATGCAACAATCGGTTGTTTTTTTATTGCTATCTGGGCTTGGCCTTACTGTAATAACCCAGGTGCTATGGGATAGTTATTTACTTTGGCAACCTCTTCAGTGGATGCCGTTCCCTGATTATGCCGGATTTAGAGTTTATCTAGAGGTTTTGAAAGAGGTTTTTATTGATATCGTTATTTATGCGGGTCCAATAGTCGTACTTCTACTTATGGTCGATTTTGCACTGGCTATATTGAGTATATACAGTCCTCAGTTACAGGCGACCCTATTGGCTGCTCCTGTAAAATGCTTGCTAGGAATGTTTTTCCTGGTTCTTTATATTCCGAGTTTAAATGAAATTGTTAGTCGTCACTTATATGATTTCAAAGATCTTGTTGTCATTCTAAAAAATGTATTTAGTAAAAGATAAGTAGGGATGATATGTCTGAAAAAACAGAACAGGCAACACCTCAGAAACTGCAGGAAGCGCGAAAAAAAGGGCAGGTTGGCCAGAGCCAGGATGTTCCAAAACTCCTTATCTGTGCAGGTTTACTTGAGACAATTTTTGCTTTGGCCGGCGATGGTATGCAAAGATTACAATCTATCTTTTCGCAATCCGTGATAAACATCAATGAGCCGTTTTTCACTGCTATCAAAGATGTTTTTTTATCTTCATTGTGGTGTCTGGCTTATTTCTCTGCTGTTACAAGTTCTGTGGTTGTTATCATGCGTATTCTAGGGGGGTGGGTACAGTTTGGACCGCTGTTTGCGATAGAATCTATTTCTTTTAAATTCGATGCATTAAACCCTGCTGGTCATCTTAAAAATATGTTTTCTGCAAAGCAGTTGACGTCTTTGTTTTTAAATATTTTTAAAGCTGCAGTTATATTTGTAGTCTTTTACTTTTCACTTGAGTCTGAGCTTTCCTCATTTATACAGTTAGCCTCTGTACAAGATCTTAACCAATTCTGGATTGCAGTGCTCTCGCTATTAATTAAGTTGACCAGAACTACGCTTGGTATCTTAATATTATTAAGTATTATAGATTTTGCATTACAGAAGTTTTATCACCTTAAGCAGCAACGTATGAGCCACGAGGACATACGTAATGAACATAAGCAGAATGAAGGCGACCCGCATATGAAAGGGCACCGCCGGCAGAAAGCACATGAGATTTTGAATGAGGATCCTAAACCGCAACGTGTTGTCAATACGGAAGATGCAGATATGATCCTTGTTAACCCCACTCACTATGCAATCGGATTATATTATCGTAATGGTGTGACACCTCTGCCTTTAATGTTGTTTAAAAGTGAGGGATATGAGGCTAAGGAAATTATTGCAGAAGCGCAGAGTAAAGGCGTGCCAGTCGTAAGATTCATCTGGCTGACCAGAACGCTTTACCATTCTGTTCAGGAGGGGGCATATATAAGTCGTGAAACTTTAAAAGCTGTGGCGCAGGTTTATCGTGTATTACGTGAGTTTGAAGAGCATTATATAGGGGAAATAATTGAAATGGATGAATAGTTTAATTACTCTTCATTGTTTTTTTGTGCATTATAACAATACGCAACTTTTATTCTTCTTTATGTAAAATGCACTTTTCTTCCATGACATTTTTTGATGGCTAAAGCAGAACGATCAAGTTTTTGTTATGCCTGGAACGTATTTTATTTTGAAACCACTACATAAGTAATCAGGATCGTAACTTTTCCAGGAGCGGGTGCTATGGCCTCTGTAATGCGGAATGTTATTTCTACTCTGGGTTTACGTAAAAACCAGCGCACTGAAACTTTATCGACTGTCTCACGTCGTCAGGAAAGTGTCGTTCAACAGCCTATGGCGCCCTTGCACTCAGGCGGAGGTACGCTAAACAGAACGCTGAGTGAGCATCCTTCAACCCTGGCAGAACAACTTCATCAGTCTGATTATGCTCCTGCCAAAAAGAGTAGCCGTTTCAAACGTTTTTTTAACAGTTCACTATTTCACAAAAAACGGGCACAACATCTTGCAGAAACAGGTGTTGAACCCCGCCATCAAGTTGACGCCAGCTATACTGGTTCTCCACCCCGTTTGCAACTTAATCTCCCGGATGAGGAAGAGAGCATAGAACATGCGCTTGATGCTTTATGGGATCGTGAACGCGCTGAAAACGGAGGTAGTACGTCTTTACAAACCGCCGCACCTAAAACTGGGTCAGTAATAACAGATCCCTCAGCATCGATGTCATATCATGTTAACTTTGCCACGTCAGACAGACTTACTCCATCGGATACATCAGAAAATCTTAGTGAACTTACTAAAAATGCAACTGTTAAAATACTGCTCGAAGATAATCATAATGTAACAGTGATGAGTGAATGTGACGTTCGAAAATCATTTTTGAGCCAAACTATTGGAGATGCAAACAGACATTATCAGTACACCGCATCTGATGCGGTAAATCTTCAGCACGCGCTTTTGGAAGACAGTGGGAGATTAATCTATCTTCATACTTTTCCTCATTCACTAATCGGCATTACCAGTAGTCAAGCCGAAGCAAAATTTCGTCGTAAGGATGCTGGCCGTCCTTTTTTTACCCCTACAGGTCATCAGTCCTCAACGCGTGCCATTACCTTTAATGATGATAGAGATATCTGTATCTCAGAACTTCATTCTGGTCGCATACACTCGCAGGCGAAAGTTACTTCTCCAGACAATGCTATACTCAGCCACCTTTCCGGTATATTCATTCAGCGTGGAACTCAGCATTTATTCCGCATGGTTGACGGTGAAATGTATCGAATGGCTGAAGGGAATACAGAATGGAAACACTATACGCTTCCCGGTACAGAGACGGATAAATCTTCTATGCGATTAAGTTTGCAGCAAAATGCACAACTTTTTTGTATCTATGATAACCATTCGCTGTTTGACATAGACTCGGGCTCGCAAACCTCTCCCATTGAGGAAAACATTAAACATTATTCTGTTTCGACTGAGGGTAAAACATTTCTTCTCGTCAAGAGTGAAGAGGGACATCAACAAAGCATTAAACACTTGCCCAGATTCGATGCATCAAATAATGAGCATGTTACCTGGAAAATCCAACCATCGGGTTTAACCCTGAATACTATTGCTCATGCTGAAAATACATTGCTTGGTGTCGGCAGTGAAGGAAAAATTCATATTGCAACGACAGCTCATGCGCAAGACGTACTGCAGTTTGGTGCAGGGGAAAATCGTGTTCTTGAAATATTACTTCACCAAAAATTAAGCAAGGATGTTGGCGAAGGGTATTTTGTCGAGGATTTGATCCATGGTAAAAATAATCGTTTGCATGCGGTTGTTAAAGACGCTATGGACAGAAAGCATGCTCTTGTTATCAGTCCTTTTAAAGATGGCGAAAGCATACAGTCAGCCTGGAACCTAAGTGACAGCCTTGTTCTGAATTATAACAAAGGACTACCACAGATTTCGCCTGACCCTGTGCACATTGTCAGTATTAGTCAAGGTGGGCTGTTAACCCTTGACAAGGGAAAAGTGCATTTTTTTAACGATACCACCCAGGCCTGGGAGTCAACAGAAATTGAGGCAACGTCATTACGTTGTGGTCAGGATGGCCAGGCATGGATTACTACCGACAAGAACGATGTTAAAAAACTGAAATTAAATTTTTCCAGTAATAAAATACAAGCTGGGCAGAATGTCTTTGCGCTATATCAGGTTAAGAAAAGCGTAAAAGAAGACACTGCCATGGTGGGGACTGAACCTAATCATGAGAGGGTTGCGACCGCGATACTTGATAATGGGCGCTTTGTTCAGCTTGGACATGATGGCGATCTGCATATCATTCACGTCAATAACGATAATCGTCGGGAAAGACACGCGCCATTAAGGCTCAGCAAAAATGTATTAAATCAGGCCATGTACAGCGCTGTGGCAAAAACGACTGAAGGTTTAGAACCGGATTTGGAATATGACAGTGTCAAAGGGGGACATGCAATTAAAGATATTGCTATTGGCCCGTCAAATCGCCTGTTTATTCTCAGTGACAAGGGAACCGTATTCAGTATAGCCGCTGAGCACTGGCTAAGAGGGCGTTTGGACGATATGAAAATTGAAAATTTACCAGAAGAAATCGATGACGATGGTAATGCCTGGAATGTGCTTCCAGATTCATTTCTGGTAAACCAACGTGAACGGCTTTTATTGAAAATGGGCGAACATTTATTAGCAAATGATGGTGATGGCCGCTGGCGATATGTGGATGCCGAAAACGCACTTCGTAACACCTCGATGAATAATTATGCGGAGCGTTATTTCACACGCATAAGCAGAGCTACGCCTGAAGCTAGGGTCGCTAAAACAGGTCTTACCTATAAACAGGAAGTAAATACTTTTGGGCAGACCGGACATGACAGTACGAAAGTGCATACGGGATTTCGTACCCGTCTTAATACTTTTGTGTTTCGTCCCCTCATTCGTCTGATGCCACTGAAAAATGCCTATGCTTTAGTCACCCATAAATATGGCGGACGCAAAGGGTTAACTGCAATTTATGAGGAACAAAGTAAACAATTTGAAGCATTGAACCATATTCTGGATAAGCCTCCTGTCGATCCTGCAGCCTTGCCTCTTGACGAACAACTTGCTCTGATTAAGAGCCGAAAAGGGGCACCGGAGTGGCTAGAGGATGTGGTGACATTTAATCATATTATTGCACAAAGCACGATGCATCAGGCTCGCCAAATTAAAGAGCGTTATGAAAAATTTGAAGCTCCAGTGAAAACCGAACTCAACGCTTTTACGAATCATATGAATCCTGCCACACTGCGTAATAGCGATTTACTCAATAAATTATTGCTTGTTTTTAAGCATTACCCGGGGGATACGGCTAACCACGCCTCTCATTTCCTTACCGCACTTGCAGAAAAAAAGGTAAAGCTGTCTTATCAAAAAGAAAATGTACCCTTTGGTATGCACCGTGACAAGTATGATAAAACCGGCCTGATAAAATCCCGTCTTATCCTTGATGCGGTTACGCTTGTAAAATTACATCATATTACCACGCGCATAGCCTCAGCACTTCAACACCCTATAGAACAACGCCAGACTGAACTTGGCAGCCTGAGGCAAGAATTTAGCCGCCTGCGGTTGGATGAATGGGAAAATAACCCGATTAACCAAATTACTCGACAGGGCTTTACGGACAATGACAGGCTGGAGGCAAACTACGATGCCATGAAAACAATGCTTCAGGCGTTTTCTCAGGCTGAACATGCCGTCAATGTTACGGCCAGAACGGTGACACATGCTAAAGATCAGGCTGACTTAATCAGACGTCTTGATAAAACCGTGCGTACGATGCAAAAAGGAGAAAGCCTGTCATTTAGTCGTGCTTATACAGTGACCGGCACCTTTAGCGGGGCGCCAAGCACGCATGCCGGCGGTATTATTGCTGCGGGCAGTATCCGCGCAAATCTTGCCAGAAATTACAATATGACGTTCACGCGTGGTGAGGGGGCGATTAACATCAGCCTGGGGCGTGATGGTGGAGGAAGTGTCACCGTAATAGGTGGGGTCGGTTATAACGTACTAACGGATCATATGAAAGCGCACCCTATTCATATTGATAGTGATCGCGATCTGTCTCCAACAATTCGTTTTGGCGGCGTGATGTCGGCAAGACCGCTCGATTTAAAAAAGCAAAACAGTGTCAGTTTTGATATTACGGAAGCAGATTTTCCTCAGTTTATACGCGGCCTCGAAGAGGGAACGCTTGATCCATTAACACTCCTCAATATGGGCGTCAATCACAGTGTCAAACATGGCAATGTCGCAACCGTGAGTCTGGACGCGAACTTCGCGGTAGAAGCCTCGGTGGGGTTTCCCGTTACGCCTAAATCCGAAAAGCATGTGATTTCTAACTTTCGCACTGGATTGATTGCTAATGTGGGGGGGAATTTGATGTCAGCAACGCGAGAAAGAGACCGAACACGTAAAGAGGACAGTACCTCTTACGGCCGAAGCAATAACAGTATTCAGGTTTTTAGCAATGGTGTCGCAGGTGTCAGTGCGGCAATCCCTATAGGTGTATCAGTAAGAGATGACAGGGGACGCATCCCGTTTTTTACCGCCCTTGGCGCATCAGTACAGTTAAGCGTTGACAGCACAACCAAACACAACCTGTCTGTTACGACTAAAGTACCACGCGAGATTGCATCAACTGACATCGAAGAGCTAACCAACAGTATTAAAGGCGCTTTCACCGACTCAGCTACGGTTCAGCTTCTGGAGGAACTGAAAGATCCCGAAAAAGAGCATAACAAGCTCAAGCTGACCTCCTTAGAAAAAATGACCAAGTTAAACCAGCACTTTACGCCAAGAAATATGCATACGCATAACAACTCACAGCGGGAGTCATTGCGCAAACTGGATAAACTGATACGTCAACATCAGGCCTGGCAGGATGGAAATTTATTACTGGATGGGGCTGAGCATAAAATTACTGTTAACAACATGAGCAAAGTTACAGGTGAAAGCGTTGGGGATATGTTAGCTCATATGTTGAAAAACATACTGGGACCGGCAGATTTAGGATCGCTTCACGATATGATTAAGAGTGATGCTGAACTGGCCGCCTTGATTAAGACACTTCAGGATAATACGAGTGCCACTGCCGTTGTCACCTTCGAACTCAAGGATGAGGAGCGCGATGCACTGGAAGAGCGTTTACTGTCCGGTAAGAATGTTCCCGACGATCTCCATCGTGAATTGCTCTCGCCAGGCAAGATGCGTATTAAAGCAGTCGAATTTACTAAAAATCAGATTAAAAATGATGGCTTTGGCACACCTGCTTTTTTACTGGGGGGGGCAAGCAGCGCGTCCGTTTCAATGAAACGCAGCCTGGGTAAAATCAACTTTAGTTATGGTGCAAATCAAGACAACCCCGTTGGCTACAGTCTGGAAGGGCGTATTGCAAACGCCAACGAAGCGCTTGCACAAATGTTATTACAGGGGCAGCAGCAGCATTGGGGTCTAAAAGGTTGAGTAAGGAGGAGAAGATGTCTGCGACTGACAACGTGAATACATGGCTTGCGGCATGGGGAGCAGCACACAATACAGTACTGTCATTAAATAATGGTGTGTGTGCCATTTTTAAAGATAAGCAGGAAGCCGCAGTGATTGAGTTACCTGCAGAGAGTGAGAGTCTGCTTTTTCATTGTAGAATTGAAACATTGCCCGAAAACATGAAAACAACAGAGTGGTATTTGCGCATGTTGTTAGCGCTCAACTTTGAAATGGACGCGATGCGTGGCTGCTGGTTAGCGTTAGATGATAAAGATAATCTACGACTCTGTACACAAGTCGAACTGGCAATTCTGAATAAGCAGACTTTCATCAATATGCTTGAAGGATTTATGAATCAGGTCACGGATGTGGTTGAGTTTTTGGCAGAAGTACAGTCTGCATCAGCCTGACGGACATCACGCGATTAAGTTGGGTATGCAAAATGCGCTGTAATCATACTGCGATCCTGAAATACACCCGCGAATCTCTGGCCCTGTCTTTAAAATGCCCTTGGGCCTGTAACCCACCCGGAGGGCGGGTTACAGGCTTGTGAGCGTCAACGGCTGTATGCCAGCTCACCATCAATCACGCATCCTTGGCTACAGAACGTGACTTTATTCGCCTGGAAACTGTGTCCCGGTGCGAATAAAATTTCCTTCTCTCCAACAAAGCTTATGCTGGTGGGATTATGGGCATCCATAGCATCCACATGGATACCGCGCGCATTATTCGCCGCAAAGTTAAAGATAAGGGAAGAGGGGTTCCAGTTTTCAGTACGCAACTTAGCCAATGTCGTTCGTCTGAGTGACTCTGTTACAGGATCGTCACTGCGCAAATCAATGGTATACATAGGAGAGCCAAGCTCATCAAGCCGGTTTATACCTGAAAACTGTAGGGCCTGAGCGCTGCTTGATGTGGTGCTAAGAAAACCATTGAATAAAAGTGCGTCACCGTTAAGAACTCGCCGTAATGCAGCGTTACTACTGATACGCGTGCCGTACAGATTATCCTCGGCTATCATCCCTTTTTGCACAGTGACCCCAGAAATACGGGGTGCGTGCGCTAAAAACTCTGCTAAGGCTGCCGTGGGCGCACGGAGATTTCGTTCAATGTGCGTTTTGGTATCGTTAAATTCTTCTGCTGTTTGTCCCTCAATACCATAATTTTCGTTAAAATTTTGTACAAAATGATTAAGATCTTGCTCACTGACCGGATTTTGATGCACAGCCGTTAAGTAATGCCGCAGTGAGGGATATCCCATCGCATTCACATTCATTAAATAGTTATCACCAAAATCGGCCTGATACCGGTCCAGCGCATCAGCAACCGTCGCAATGCTTCTGCGCTGCGCGTACTGATGACTATAGGCAAGCGTTGTGTCGTGAAGCCGCCTCAGCTGGTCCGGATAACGATTCAATTCATGACTCGACAGACGTGCCAGATTACGTCTGGCCTGAGCGATATAATCAGCCCGATGGCGCAGGATGCTTTGTTGCACGTTCGCGGGTATCTGCATATTCCCACGTCGTAAAACCGCATTCGAATTCGGGCCAGAAAACGCTGAGGTAAAACCATTTTGTGCTACCGCGGTAGTGGCGACCTGCCTGCCATAGACGGTGGCACGGTTTGCACCCGGACGTCCCCCCATGGATGTCGGCGCAGCGCCAGAGGTGCCCGAACGGGAGGGGGGCCGTTGCAGAGCACTGTAACCGGCTGCAGAAGGTGGGCGTGGAGGCATACCATATCCTCCCATCGAAGGATGATGCGATGTCATGCCATAGCCTGAAGCAGAAGGGGGACGCGGTGGCATTCCATACCCTGAGGCTGAAGGGGGACGTGGAGGCATACCATAGCCTCCTGCAGAAGGAGGACGCGGTGCCATACTATATAAACTCTGTCCGGCATAAGGCATCTGACCAGAATGGCTAGCGTGTGGTTGCATGCCGTAAATGTTCATCGATGAAGATGAACTGCCTCCTTGTCGGGAGGGGGGACGATCGGGGTAATATGAGTATTGAAATGGGTTTTGAGCGCTACCGGGAACGCGACCAGACATAATCATTTTCCTTATTGTGTTAATAAAATCAAACTACTGTGTGTCATGGTGTCTTCACTCGTTCCATTAATATAATTAAAGTGTTTTTTTCTGGTAAGAAAAAGGATACAAGGGCTTTAAGGCTGAGCCTGATGTGTTCAATGAATTAATGGAAGTGAACAATAAATAGTTACGTCAGCCTTTTCTACGAAAAGCGAAAACATAAACAAAGCACGGGGACGGTTTGTTATCTTTTAGGAGGGGATTAGGGGCATAGTACATTGCGGCATCAAAGATGCCTCTTGTTATGTGATGAGATGCGTCATCACTTACTGTTCGTTTTAAAATCCCCCCTGTAAATAATATTTACAGGGGGGATGTCAATCGGGAAGGCTTTCACTTAAATCGATTAATAATCTTATAATATCGTGTGCGTCATCACCTGGTCTTAAATGATACGTTATAATTAAGTTACCAGCGTCGTCACTGGTAATATAACAGCCATCAAATCGAGATGGCTGTTGATACCGTACCGTCAGTGCATTGAAAATGGTTGCTGAATTACTGAAGTCAACGTTATGCCGTAATAACAATTGTGGGACATTGTCACCTGCCAACTCAAACGTCAGCTTGTGACTCAAGTGCCACCGGCAGCGTTCATTCCTGACGCTGCACTGGATAAACGCATTGATATCATTAACAACGATCATTGATTGACGGAGACGGAGGTGTAATCATAAGGGCCATTTCTCAAATCGGGTTGCCACCAAATGGTTAAGCTGTCAGGTTTTGAGACAGGCCGACATGACATTTCACGGCAACCCGGCAGCTTCGGTGTACTGCAGGCCGTAAGAATAAAGGCTGTGATAATGACTAAAATTTTCATCATGATTGGGTCTCGCTTGAAACAAGATTCACTGAATGAGTGTGCTTTTTATGATGGTGAGTCGGTTTTTTCCCTGCCTGTGCAGACTGAACAGGTGAGGAACGAAGACTGTTACGCTGAAGTAAAGACGCGCGATTTTGATATGGCGACGCCTCTGCATTATAAGCGATATACACTTCGGTGGATTCGCCAGGTTTTAGCTCTGAATGAGGCCATGCAGAAACGGCGAGCGTCTGTGCCCGGTGACAACTTGCTTCATCAAATCGTTGTGACTGGCCGGAAACATTCGTGATAACACCGACCGTAATGGCAAAACTGTCATTCGAATACCATTGTTGGCGAGATTCCTGCCTGAAGGTCAGCGGTGACTGGCAGAGTGCATTCAATGAAGGGCCACTGTTAGCGACTTTCATTCCCCCAGGGAGGTGGCCTTCAGCCAGTTCACGCATTGCATTCTCAATCTCGCGTTTACTGTTGGCAAACTCGTGTCGACGATTGATATTTTGTAATGCATCGCTAACGGTTCCCCGGTTATCAGCATCAACATATCGAGAGGGATCAACCTGATCGCCAATGAGATGAGGGGTGATGATAAACAGACGTTCGCGTTGTTCTGTCGTGCGATTAGTACTGCTAAATAAACGTCCTAAAAACGGGATCTTTCGTAAAATGGGGATACCGCTGTCACTGTCTCCGCTTTGTTGTGTATGAAATCCACCCATAACCAACGATCGTTTAGCCTGCACAAGCGCCTGCGTACTAATCACGCCATTTTCAGTACTTTTGGCCGAACCATCTTCTTTTTCGTTAAGTTTGCCATCCTCAACATCCACAACCAGTTGGACAGCTTCTTTACCTGGAATTTGACCAATGGAACGCGGGGTAACGCGAAGACTGGTACCGGCAGTCACCTGCTGAATATCCGCTACGCGCTCACCTATGGCGGTTATAAATGCTGTCTTACTAAAATCAATGACGGCAGGTTGGTTTTCCAGCGTCAATACAGAGGGATTAGCAAGAATAGAAGCTGTTCCTTCGCCTTCAAGTGCCTGAATATCTGCAATGAAACGTGTTGGATCAGTAATGGCAAGGGTAGGGGTTGCACCGCTTAATAATGACGGTCCCCCCGTGACACTGCCAAACTGGCCCTGCCAGTCCACAGAAAGACGAGACAGTTCATTACGATCTATGTCGACAATCAAAGCATCAATCTCAACGAGCTTTTGAGGTTTGTCGATCATATTAATGAGTGCCTGGTACTCCGCGCGGAGTTTTTTGTCATCCCTTACAAGCAACGTGTTGTTGCGGACATCGGCAGACACTTTACCTTGTAATTCTGGATGATCCGAGTCCCCATTATGTTCATGTGCTGCATTCAAACCGGTAACACGCTGCAGCATTTGATTGTAAAGCATATTGGCGCCATTCATCTGATTCTGACGTGCCATGTCGCCAAGGTCACTGCCCGCGTTCCCGCCCTGGTTATCCTGTACACCACCTGCGCTTTGGCTCCCACCCTGGCCCAAGAGTTCATTTAAAATACTTGCTACGCCCGGTACGACGAGTTTTTTGTCCCGGAAGTTAATACTCCTGTCTGCAACATCAGCATATTTAAGTGGAAAAGCCATTAAAGTGGTTTCTGTATTCTTTTCATCTGGTTCGGATTTTTTGCTGAACTCAGAAACCAGATCGACATATTTCGGTGGACCTGTCACCAGCACAACACCATCATCAGGTAATTCTCCCCAGCCAAATCGCGGCTCCAGAAGTCCCACGCCTTCCAATGCCTGTTTGATATCCGGTGCTGCATCCTGACTGATTTTTAATCTACGGGAGGTTTGTGCAGACTGTGCACTAATATAAAGTGTATTGTTGTAAACAAACCATTGAAAATGATATTCAAGTGCAAGTCGGTTGAGGAAGGCTTCCGGGCTTTCTGACCGTAAGCGGGCAGTGACCGTTTCCTCGGGGAGTCCATCGATATTAATATCGACTCCATGGCCGTTTGCAAAATCCTGAAGAATCACATTGAGTGATGTTTGATCGGCCGAATAGGCATAAGCACCACTTTTCCAGTCATCTGGCGTACTGGCATAGCTGCTATAAATAGGGCAGGCACTAAGTGCGAGTGCAAAAATAAGTGGTGAGCGTAAGCAATGTGTAATGAGTGGTTTAAGTTTAAACACGCGTCTCTCCTTTTATCAGGACGCTGAATAGACAGTTGCAGGGAGTATCGTTTTAATAACGGCTTGCCATATTTCGGTTTGCTGGCTGATGTCATCTAGTTGTGAAAATAATTCCTCCGTTTTATCCTGATCGATACGCTGTATAAGATAAAGTGTCTGACTGGATGGGTTTAAACCCAGTGCCGCAGCGGTTAAACCAAACTTTTCAAGTGCAAACGGAGTTATCATTATTGGTAATTTTAATGTATCGTTGTTAACCTCATGTAAAGTAATAACGCGCGAGAAAACAAAAAATCCTCCATTGCAGCGTTCGAGGCATAAATGAATATCATTAAATAGTAGCTCAAGCGGTCTTTCAGGACAGTTGAGCCAGTTATCTACTTCCCTGTAAATAGCATCTTCATCCATTATGTAATAGAGTCAATGATGGCTTTACGAATGCCATGAGTGAACTGAGTGTACTGTGAATTTGCCCAGTTAGCGTTTGAAACGTCCATAAACGCCATTTGGAAAGCATACATATCACCAATGTCGTATGGATTGTCATTTTGGTTACGGGCAAAATTGAAAGCATCATTTTGTGCTTTAACCAGATTGTGATCCAGACGCCTTGACATTACATCACTACTCATTTTTATCTCTCCTGTACTTGCTTAATGATTAAGTGGTCTGTTGATATTGACTGTTCCAACAGAATATTCCCAGAGATTAACCCTTATTCCTGAAGACGTTGCGCCATTTTTTTGCAAAGAGATTGCCAACTAATTGGTATTTCGCTTTTTTCATTTTCCAGGCGTAGCGAGACATGGGATAGGTTTTTATCTATTTTGCAAGTCCAGTTCAGTTCCGGATGCGTGGCAAGCCATTTTTTTATTTCAGGGCTGATGTCTGATGAACAATAGAGCGTTGTGCCAGTATTAGTATCCAGTACTTGATTCAGGTGCGAAAGCATTGAACTGACTTTAATATCCATGGGTTGTTCGTTAAGTATTTGTGTAAGTGCATCAACCAGCAAATTTTCAAGACGTGGCAGAAGACGCTTTGACCATTCTTGCCGTTGTATTTCCCATTCATTAAAAAAAGCTTTAGCCTGCAATAAAAAAATTTCTTCTTGATTTTTACGTTGTTCTTGTAGCAGCGCTTCATGACATTCTATGGATTTTTCTTTGTTCAAAGCGGCTTCTTCATTAGCTTTTTCTAACAAAAGAACCGCCTGAGCTTTCGCCTGTTCAATAATGGATAAGCCCTTCTCATGCATATCCAGATCTTCCAGGTGAATGATGTTGCTATCCACCTTGGGCGCAGAGGGAAGTAATGTGATTTTCTTTTTGACCCACATAGTTTCAGTTCCCGTATTGTGGAAGATTCCATAAGGCTGACTCCCACAGTGCGTTTAACCGTCCCGGGTGAATAGATTCATTGGGCGTCATGAGCTCACTTTGCTGAATGTTATGTTTGTCGAAACTAAAACGGAGTCTTGGCCAGTTTTCCATAGAAAGCTCTCTGAGCAGAACTAACGCAGTCGCTTCACCCGAAGTACTGTAATCAGCGCAGAGCCATTTCTCACATCGTAAAGCGCGCGATATACGGCGATAGTTAATTTTTTCGGCCGAACTGAATGTAAACTGGCGCTGATGAGGAAAACACATTTCATGAATGATATGCAATAGCGACGCGCGTTCCTGCGTATTGAGATTGATTATTTTTAAAATTCTCAAATGAACAGGTGGAGGAAGAGAATCAGGAACACCAAAGACGTGCGACATTTCACTCGCATGATGCATGCTAATTTGTTTTATTGCTTGTTTCGGCAACTGGAAGACAGCATGGTTTTTCCAGCTATCATCCATATTAACCCACCATCCTTTATGCCACCATTCAACCCAATGATCAATCTCGTGCCCATTTGTCATCGCTATTTTTCCGCAGGTAATTCTGTACGTTTGGTAAGGCGTTTGAGCTTATTACCGGCTCGAAAGAAAATAAAAATAACAACCAGAATAAGAACGATAAAGCCACTGATACACCACCTAACCGTATTATACTCATCAGGTGTCAGTTGAAATGGGCCGAGTTGAATAATATCGGTATGATCTTCGTATGTGAGTGCGGGAACAAACACGATAGATAAGTCTCGATCAGTTTTACCAGCCAAGCCAGGTATACTGGTTGAAACAAGCTGACGGATTCGCGGCTCAATACTATCGGGATCAAGTGTTGTACGATATTTAATAAAAACAGATGCTGACGCAGGTTGTACGGGCTCACCTGGTGCAATACGTTCGGGGAGTACGACATGAACCCTCGCGGTCACAACACCATCAATTTGCGATAGTGTTGATTCAACTTCCTGAGAAAGTGCATAAATATAACGAGCACGCTCTTCAAGTGGGCTTGAAATCACCCCATTCTTTTGGAAAACTTCGCCAAGGTTCGTTCGTGCTTTATGTGGTAGACCAACTGCATCAAGTATTTTTACACTTCGCTCAATTTCTGATGACTCGATGGAAACTGCAACACCTGTCTTGTCCATCTGCTTGTGAGCATCAATATGATACTGATTAAGTTCCGCAATAATATCGTTTGCATCGGTTTCGCTTAGACCACTGAACAACACCGTTGCGTCATTACACCCTGAAAGGGTAAATAACAGCACGAAAAATGATAATTTTAAGGCGATATTTTTCATCGTCATTATTATTGCAGGTTAGTTAGTTTATCGAGAGTTTGCGTCGCTTTAGAAACAATTTTGGCATTCATCAGACTTTCAATGTAATAGTTTGAGATGGACTCATTAGCTCTGCTCATAGCAAGCATATCAGAAGAACGAGAAGCATTTTTAAGGTCTTTAAATGCCAGGTCGCGTTTATGTTCATTACTAGAAAAGGTTTGTGATAACTCTGAAAAAATTGCCGATGAATGTGATATTGGTTTAATCTTTTTTGCTTCTGACTCGCTGGAATCGACCGCAAGTTGTGATGAAAAATAGTCAACGTCTGATTTTTGCGGTTCTGAGAATGTTGCATTTATTGTCAGGTCAGGGGCAACATTAGTATTCTGTATAGAGGTGACTTTCATTTTTGTCTCCTGACAAACTTATTAGGAAAATTACGGGCTGCAGAAACAGCCCGTAAAGGAATAACTTAGTACTGTACTTTGTTCTGGGTCGCTGCGTTACCTGCTGTAATTGCGTTGTTAGCAATTTGGTTCAGGTTTTGCATTTCAGCACCCATCTGGGCGTTTTTGATACTGTTTGACTGCATTTCAGCCATTACGCCTGTCATGCCTGCTGCATAACCACTACTGCTGGCCATCTGACCTGCACCTGAAGCCGCACCGCCTGCAAAACCACCTGCCATACTTGCTAAACTCGTTGAAGGCATAGCTATATCCTCTTATAAATTAATAGTTACGTTTTAATGAATACACGACATATTCAACTATTAAGTGGAGGGGGCTTTGTGTTAGTTCCATAATCATATTCAATTTATACAAAGATCATTCGTTACCAATATTTAGCATTTTTATTCTGTGATAAAGTGTACGTCGAGGTATCCCCAATTCATGTACAACGTTGTCAATTTTATTCTCATGACGTTTAAGGCAGTCTGTGATTAGACAACGTTCGATGCGGCGCAAACGATCTTTAAGCAATGTCGCGCCGGGTTCACGTGGGACAGAACTGTTTAAAGGTGAAAGCCCTAATACATAGCGTTCTGCTGCGGCCTTAAGTTCCCGAATATTTCCTGGCCAGGCATGCAATAGAAGCGACTCATCCAGTTCGAGTGAGCGGGCAGGGACGGGTTGGTTTAATCTCTCCGCTGCTTCAAAAGTAAATCGCTGAAATAAAGGAATAATCAGCTCAGCATTTGATCTTAAGGTTGGGGTCTGAATTTTAATTGTTGACAAGCGAAAGTAGAGGTCTCGTCGGAATTTCCCTTGTCCGACAAGTTTAATTAACGGCGTTTGGGATGCCGCAATAACCCGTAACTTTAATTCAATAGGCTGGGTTGAGCCAAGCCTGCATACGCTTCGTGTTTCAAGCACGCGTAGAAGCTTGGCCTGTAAAACCAAAGGCATACTATCAATTTCATCAAGAAAAAGAATACCATCGCCCGATGTTTCAATGTATCCGGGGCGTGAACTTATCGCTCCGGTATAGGCTCCAGAAACCACACCGAAAAGTTCACTTTCTGCAAGATTTTCCGGAATAGCCGCACAATTGACAGGTACCAGAGGCCCTTTAGCGCCTGAAAGTTCATAAATTTTACGCGTTAATGTATCTTTTC
The DNA here is from genome assembly GCF_059801205.1 of Pantoea sp. Ae19-2. Taxonomy (NCBI): domain Bacteria; kingdom Pseudomonadati; phylum Pseudomonadota; class Gammaproteobacteria; order Enterobacterales; family Erwiniaceae; genus Pantoea; species Pantoea sp. Ae19-2. The sequence goes on from NZ_JBCHWE010000001.1 coordinate 1,135,859, forward strand.
CTGTTCCGGTCTCACCTTCCAGAAGCAGGTCAACATCTAAAGGCGCGAGTGTTTCTATCATTTTGTGCAAGCTAGCATGGAAATCTGCTTCACCAGATTCAGTTTGGATGCGCGGAAAACAGGCGTCATTCTGGGCATCAGGGATTGCACACTCCCTGTTTTTTTCAGGAAAATCATATAATTCGTATAGTTTTTCTCGATTTGTAAGCATTTTATTCACCATTCCCCTTGAAATTACATCAGGTAAATCGGCTACCTGAATTAAAAAAATCCCATACTCAAAAAATTAAATTAACGCTTATTTCTTTAATTTAGTTAACTCATATCATTCATTAGCACTTCGTGACGAACTATCAGTTTCCTCTGAACTTACTGTAGGCAATCGCCTTTTATTTGTAGGGATATCCTTACCACGTTTGCTTTTCTTTATTCTTGTTGGGTATTATTGATGAATTTCTATGGGGACACGGCATTAGATCAACATTGCGTAGACAGGACTTAAAATGGAAGGTTGGTGAAGTCATTCTGCAGGATATATACTTAAGTTTCTGACACTAACGATTTAATCGTAAGTGTCGGATGGCTACTGGAGTTTATTTATAGTGGAGATTCCATGTTTATATTTTTTCACGATATGATAATGTAAGGCAGTATCTAAATCATACTGCCTGTAAATTAACTAAAATCACGCAGGGAGAGTACCTGTACCACTTTTGATAATGGCTGCGAAATTCTGAACTTTATTAACGTAAGTTGAATCGCCGGTACCATATTTTGAAATATCACTTAAATTACTTAGGTTCACATTTTCTGGCCCTGAATTGTAAGCACGCAATGCCGCACCATCGTCACCATTAAATTGCGCTTTCATATCTTTCATGTACAACGCTCCTGCCATAATGTTGTCATCAGGGTTGTTGGGATTTGCATCAGACTTAAGGAGATCTGGATATTTTGTTTGCAGATCCTTAAATGTGTTCTCGTTAACTTGCATGAGACCGGCATCAGTCAATCCGTTGCCACCGTTCGTTGATGAGGCATTGATAACGCCTCTTGATTCTTGATAGATCTGGCCTGCCAGCACTGCCGGATCAATGCCTGATGCTTTGGACGCTTTTTCAATGGCACCTTCAAAAGGTTTGAGACTTTCAGGTAGATGCAAACCGGATGATGAGACACCACTATTCTCCCCAACGCCTGATCCTGCTGGTTGAGAAGGAAATGCAGTTCCGCCATTTTCCTCTGAATTCCCTTGTTCAGGCTGATCAACATCTTCAGACTCATCAGTTTTATCTGAGCCATCGATATCATCTGAGCCATTGATATCATCTGAGCCATCAACATCACTCGCACCTCCAGTGGAGGGTGACTGAATACTACCGGTATGGTCATTATTTTTTTGAGAGCTTTGCATAAGTGACTGCATCATCTGCATCATCATTTGCATGAGTTGCATGATGGTTTGAGAAAGCTGTGCAGAGTTATTATTGGCATTGCTAGTGTTATTTGAAGCCTCATTATCTAATGGTGTTCCCGCATTACCACCAAAGTTGATATTTCTGTTATTAATAGGCTCATTACTCTGGGTGGGCGTATTCCTGTTGTTATCCAAATTGAGCGTAATTTCACATGAATTGACATGTAAAGGCATAGATGGCTGTGCATTGCTACCAGATATAGTATTCATTTTCCTATCCTCTTAATGTATTGACCATATTGTGACCTCATTAGGTCAATTTTAAGTAGGTTAAAAAATAATAAAGTTCCAGGTTCGATGTTATTGTATTCATAAATAAGATTTTTTAATCATCTCTGCATTTTTCCCTGGAATTGTTTCCCTAACCAACTGGCCGCACTTGTTATGGCATTTGGAGTTTCATGAATGGCATGACTCATGTCGTTACCCAATTTCTCGCCCATAATTTCTACGGCCGGAACTGACGCATAAATTGGTGCTAATCCTAAAGTGTTTACCAGATGACTCATTGCTTGCGTTGAGGCTGAACTGAAATGAGCACTGCCCATGGCGGCCATCACTGCGGATCGGGCCCAGCTGACGGCGCCAACGCCACCTGCCATAATCGCGGTTTTTCCCAAGCCACCTGCCGTTGCCAACGCCCGTAATGCTGCAGGCGAGTCGGTTATGACATCCAGTGGAAAAGAGGCGGCTCTTTTTACCCCACTAGTGACACCGTCTTTAAAAGGTGATGTGTTTTTAAGTGCGTTATATTGCTGAGCCCAGTCAACACGTGAAAAAAGATATTCGGGACCAATCCGGTTTTTTTTTAAATTGACTTCATTGTTAGTAACACTCATGAGTCCGCCAGAAACGATACCACCAACGGCAGAAAAATAGCTGTCTACCTGTGCAGCGACTGCCGGGCCTTTCCAGGCTGATACGCCTGAATTTAAGCCAATGCGTAGTGCGTTTCTTAAGCTATAGTACTGAATGGAAAGGCTGTTTTCTGCAGCAAGCGCAGTTTCGGTTGGCAGTTTTTTATGAAATATTGTTTGCATCACGGGTTCAAGTTCATTCTCTTTTGCTTGCATCCAGGTGACGTCCGCAGTCATTCGATTCAGAAGAGAACAGCCAAAAGTATCTGCAAGACTCGCTTGCATACCGGCATTCATGCCAAGAAGTGCAGCATGATGCGCAAACGATGATAGTACAGGAAATGAATCAATCGCCATCGATGAAGCCGCAAACGGAATGGATCTTACCGCACCTCTCAAAAAATGATTAGCTCTGTTTAACCGTATGCCTTTCAGAATTGTTGCTTCAATACTTTCCGGCGTTTCACCCATACTATGCAATTGCTTTGTCCTGGTTAGAATCATTTTATCCAGCGCATCACAATTATCAGCGTCGATATGCTTTTCAAAGATGCGCGATAATCTACTATGTATCGCTTTTTCATTAGGACTGAGTGCGCCTCTTTCCGTTGCGTCGTTAACAGAGCCGGTAGCCACTGATTGCGTCGATTCATTATGCGATATCGTTGTAGGCGTTGCATTCTCAGGCTGGTACTCTACTGCGTCATAATAATGTTCGTTTTGGCCGATTCGTGATGAGTCGGAAGACGTTCTCATAATAATTTCCTCATCTTTTTTTTGCAGGTGGGTAGAATCTAAAAAAGATCCCTTTATTAAAGGTAACGTATTTTGGATGCGTAGTGTCTTTAATTTTCCGCTGTAAAACCATGTTTGAAAATTTTTTTTCGAGTGTGGTGTAAATGTTGTTCAAATATGTATAGGAAGACTATCACTATTGTTATTAATTATGATCGATTCGAATGTTTTAATATATTTTTGCTACAGGTATGTCAGGCCTCACTGTCTGTATTAATAATACATAAGACCGACATTCACTGGTTTATTCATTGTCACATTGATGTTCTCAGTTTGAGCATACTAATCAATGTAAGCTGATTATTGTACGATTTGTACTGGAACACTCTTACCGTGGGGTAATGTGACAATTAAAGGCGCTGTATCCCGATCCCCTGTTATAGCTGAGCCGACATCAAAATAGACTTTACCACCACGTTGGAGAAAATCCCCTAATTTCATTTTAACAACAATATTATTAGGATTTTGCCGGCCGTACATCGCGGCAAAGGTATGAGCTTGAGAGCCTGCCATTACATTCAGTGTAGGGCCGAGATCACTTGCACGAGCTGGTGCCGGTGAATAGGCTTCAGCCGTTCCTACTCGCGCATCAGCATAAAATCTGCTCGATTGATTCGCTACTAATTTGTCATGACGCACAATTCTTGCCATTGACTCAGGATTCCCTTGTATGCAGCCGTTGCTGACATATCGGCGTTCGGTAGTCCGATAAAGACTGGTATTGGCGTTGAGGTTATGCATATACCTCATCGGATCGTGCTCACTTAAAAAACGTTCTTGTTCATCGGGCGGTAATTGCCTTACATGAGTGAGTTCAGGGGCTGGCGCCCGGTGGCCAGACCGTGATTGCGAGCGCTGGGGCATGCCATGGAGGCTATCAGAACGCGATTGAGTAGGTTGGCGGGTAATGCACATCGCGCTACTTCCGCTGCTGCTCGCGCTCTGAGCAGATAAAGGGTGCGAAGGCGTTGGTATGGAATCGTTACCTTGAGAGCGAGAAGGATGCGAAGTAAAACTGGTTTGTAGCCTTGGCATAGCACTGCGCATTTGACTCGTTGAAAAGGCCCCTGAACGCGAAGGAGGACGCTGCATGCTATTGACCTGCGTGTTGCTTTGCCGTGAAGAGGGGCGTTCTGGATAAGCAGAATATTGATAGGGATTTTGTGAACTTCTGGGGATATGTCCTGACACAATAAATCTCCGATAGGATTAATTTTCGTTTTTGTGTCAGCACGTTCAAAAATGTTCCACAGTAGCCATCATGTTATCTTGTTTTGGCAGCGCACCATGAGTCGCACTAGTTACACTGTCTATGCTTATCGTATGCGTGAAGCTAACGGGAAAGCGGCCTTAGCAGAGCTGAATTCCAGAGGGTCAACAACAGGTAACGGTTTTCAGATGGCTGACCTGGAAAAGTCTTAAACTTAAAACCACGATCAGGGTACTGGTCAGTGCATGTCACAATGACAATAACTTTTTCAACTCAGACAGGACAGAACTCAGGAGTAATAATGTTTAAAAGCCCGCTCAGGTTTCCCTGAGCGGGCTTCTTTAAATTTGGCTCCTCTGACTGGACTCGAACCAGTGACATACGGATTAACAGTCCGCCGTTCTACCGACTGAACTACAGAGGAATCGTGCTACAGGGCGCATATTAATGGAGTCGGCATGCTGAGTCAAAGCGGTTTTACCCGCTTTCGGATCGTTTGCTGAAGGATTCAGCAGCCTGGTTGTTTCATCCACAGTTTACCGCATGGCAAGGCCGTTCAAATCGTCAGGAAAGGCCAGTTTAAGACGCCGAAACAGTCTTATAGAGATCATGTTTTCTGCAGGTTAGCCACTGTGTCGCAGCGCCGCAATGTGCCGCCTGTTCCGTGATAAGCGGCTATGGTTAAAGAGAGCAAACCCAACCATGGAGATGCGAATGAACGAGCAACTGAAAGCGCAGATAGCCTCAAGGCTGGCGATCACGGCCGGGCAACGGCAGCAGACGCGCACTGCGCTCAGCCAGGGCCAGCAGGCGGAACCGGACTCACGACGAGCGCAGCGCTATGCGTTTCAACAGCGGGCACGCCAGAGCGTCATTATGGGCGCTAACGACTTGCTGCCGGTGTCATTTTTACAGCAGGGGTTACGCGCAGCACGCGCCGTCGCGCTGGTCAGAGAAGATGGCATACCTAAGGGAAGTGGATTTCTGACCTATGGCAACCTCTTCGTCACGAATCATCACGTGCTGCCTGAAGCCCCCATTTCGGGGCGCATCACGCTGCAGTTCGGTTATCGCCAGGGCGAATCCGGCGAAATTCTTCCGGGACGTCTCTATGCGGTGGATGCCGACAGCTTCTGGCTTTCCAGCCCGACGGAGGCGTTCGACTGTACGTTAATAGCGCTTGGCGAGGCGCTTACCGACAGCGGTGAGCAACCGCTGCCGCTGGCACTTAACGATCGTAATGATAAACATGCGCTGGGCATCAGCCTCAATCTCATCCATCATCCGGGCGGTGCGCCACAGCAAATCACGCTGCGCAACAATGCCCTGTTAGCACGTCACGAACAGTTTCTGCACTATGAGGCCGACAGTGAAGGCGGCTCGTCAGGTGCACCGGTCTTCAACGACGGCTGGCAGCTGGTGGCCCTTCATCATGGCGCCACAGAAGACAGCGGAAAATGGGTTAACGAAGGCATTCGCATGAGTGCGCTCACCGACTGGCTGAAGGGCGAGTTGCCAGCGCTGTCCCCGCATGGGCAGGCAATCCTGATGCAGGCGCTCACGGCCGATAATGCACCGCTACTGCCTGAGTCCAGTGCCGCCGCGCCAGATGAAAACTACGCTAATCGCGACGGTTTTCAGACAGACTTTCTGGCGGACAATCCTGTCGATCTGGCACAGATTATCGCGCCGCGTGCAGGGGAAGTCGCCCCTCTGCGTGACGGGCGCAACGGCGCTGATGCCAGGCTGAATTACGAGCACTTTTCTCTGCTGATGAATGCCGAACGACGGCTGGCTTTTTTTACCGCCACCAATATCGATGGGGCACGCTATATCAACATTGACCGCGGCAGTGGGCAACCTTCGCTGTTGCCCGAAGGTGACCGCTGGTATGAAGACAGCCGCATCGACAGCCGCTATGTTACTGGTCAGTCGTTTTATAGCGCGTTCAGTCGCTGGTTCGATCGCGGTCATCTCACCCGCCGCAGCGATCCCACCTGGGGCACGGCGGCCGAGGCGGTGCGCGCCAATAAAGACACGTTCCACTTCACTAATTGTTCCCCGCAGCATTTTCGCTTTAACCAGAGCGTGCAGTACTGGCAAGGGGTTGAGCGCTATATCCTGGAATATGGTGTGTTGAAGACTAAACAGCAAATTAGTGTACTGACCGGCCCGGTACTGAACGATCAACATCGGCAGTACGGGGATTTGCAGGTCCCGCTGCTGTTCTGGAAGGTCGTTCTGCGCATCGGTCCACAGGGCACGCCGCAGGCCACCGCACTGCTGGTCAGTCAGGATAAGCTGCTGGATGAGCCTCGCCGCGTATTGCCGCTTTTACAACCGGAAGCGGTGCCGCAGGTGGATGAATATCGCGTGGCGGTTCGTTCACTGGAAACCCTGACCGGGCTTGATTTCAGCGCATTTCGCGACTGGGACAGCTGGCAGCCCGATCCCAGCCTGCTGGCCGAGCCTGTGCAGGCAAAGCTGATTATGACGTGGCCGGAGCTATTGTAAACGCGAAGAAAACGTCACTGGCTGACGCCTCAAGCTGGGGCTGCATATTCCCAAGGCGTGCGGTATGGGCATCTTCGGCACCTGCAAGGTGAAATGCCTGGAAGGGGAAGTGGAGATGAACCACAACGGCGGCATCACCGATGAGGACGTAGAAGAGGGCTATATTTTGTCGTGCTGTAGCATTCCCAAAGGCAATATTGTCGTCGAGTTTTAACCCCATGCAGACGAATGCTTGCGGGGAGCATCCTCTTTTTTCCGACGTTGAGGCGTCAGTGAACAGCGAACCTCATCGAGATTCGCTGTGTAATGCCATTGTAAAAAACAGGCGGGAGCGCGTGAAAGGGGGGCTACTCCGGGTGTGGCGATTGTTGTCATACGTGCGCAACAACGGCAGCAATGCCAGCCTGAACCCTGTGATTTTCTGTGCTGTGGATCAGGGCTTTATTCCTGTGCCGGCACCCGTTGAACCGGGATGCTCTACGAAAACAGAAAATATGCTTCACCATGAACCCACAACCCGTTCTCAGACATGAAACGCCGCTACCATACCGCGCAGCGCCTGCGCCTGTTCAGACAGCGAACGCGAGGCTGAAGACGACTCCTCGACCAGCGCCGCATTGTTCTGGGTCACGCCGTCCATCTGACTCACCGCCACGCTGACCTGTGAAATCCCCTGCATCTGCTCGGAGGACGCCAGAGAGAGGGAGTCCATGGCCTCCGCCAGCTCGCCGACCATCCCGACAATTTTGATGATGCTCTGCCCGGTCGAGGAGGCCACGGCAACGCCGCTTTCCACTTGCTCAACGGCCTGTTCAATCAGGATCTTGATATCGCGGGCCGCCGTGGCGCTGCGCTGCGCCAGCGTGCGCACCTCACCGGCCACCACGGCAAAACCGCGGCCTTCCTCGCCGGCGCGCGCCGCCTCCACCGCGGCGTTCAGGGCCAGGATGTTGGTCTGAAACGCGATGCTTTCAATGACCGATGTAATGTCCCGGACTTTAGCGGCACTGACGGAAATATCCTGCATCGTGCCAGACATCCGCTGCACGTCGGCCTCACCCGAACGGGCCAGGCGGGCCGTATCTCGGGCCGATTCAGCGGTTTGCTGCGCGCCAGCGGTGTTGCTCTTCACCGTGGCGGTCAGCTGCTCCATGCTGGCAGCGGTTTCCTGCAGGGCGGCCGCCTGCTGCTCGGTTCGTGACGACAGCTCGGTGTTGCCCTGGGCGATTTCGTCGGCCGCCAGCGCCACGGAAGTGGAAGCATCCTTTATCTGCGATACCAGGCCGCGCAGCCTGGCCTGCATGCTGTCCAGTGAGGCGAGCAGGCTGCTGGTGTCGTTGCGACGCAGCAGCACGGTGGAGGTGAGGTCCCCGGAAGCGATGGTCGCGGCCAGCGCCTGAGCCTGTGCAGGTTCACCGCCCAGTTGGCGCATCAGCTTCCTGCTGATGACGAGACAAATCAGGGCGCCGGAAATGACGGTTGCAATGATGAGAGCAATAAAGGTTTTGATAACGCGGCTGGCGGACGCGTTACTTTCCACGGCGGTGTTTTCAGCAAAGGCACGCTGCATGTCCGTGAGTTCGTTGAGACTGGAGATAAGGATTTGCTGAGGGGGACGAACAACGTTGGTCAGATAATCTGCGAGGCCATTCAGTTGTCTCTGCCTGCCCATGTTTGCCGCCGTCGCGAGTGTCGTGAGCGCGGCCTGTTCATTCTGCTGTACTTTCCTGAGTAGGCCAATTTCCTGCTGGTTATGGTCGCGTTCGATCATGGATGCAAGCTCAGTGCGTTTCTGGGTATAAACCCCTTTCTGAGTTTCAAAGCGGCCCCACTCATTCTCAATTGCTTTTTGATCAGAGAAGAGCGCCATATTTCTCACCTCAACAAGCATATTTCTCAGCGCCGTACCTGCATCATTAGACAAAGTCACTTTTTTAAGGTTGGTGTTGACGATCTCATCAATATTCTGACGCGTCTCAAGCAGATTGCTGATTGCAACCGCTGAACTGATGACGAAAAGCAGTATCAAAAAAGCAAAGCCAGCAGACAGTCGTGTCGATACCTTCATCATTCTCTCCAGTTATGGTGTTGTCGTACCCATGTTGTTTTCGGCAAAGAACGAGTGAACCTAAGTGTCCTTTTCAGAAACCGCAGAACGACGCTTTTTTGTGACGGAGGGGATATCGGTAGGGGCTGACGCCATAAAACCCAATATTTTTATATCAACACGTGACTCAAGACTTCTGTTGCCTGTAAACATACCTGACCACGCCAGCGCTATGGGCAGCGCTTCCTTGCCCAATGCTGTCGCGGACAGCGCCACGCTTCACAAACAGAAAGCCTTGGCCGTGTAGACGTTAGCCAAACCGGGCGCAGAACAGCGCGGAAGAACCCAGCTTTCAACAGGATACCTCCTTTTACTGCGCCAGCCTGCGGGTCGGAATCTGAACCGACTTTTCCAGTTCTGTGCGGTTATGCGGGATTGATCTTCTTTTTCAGCCAGTTACGCATAGCGTCGCGCGGATGGCAGGAGGAGTCAGTGACGGGCACCTGATGCAATGCGGGATTCTTTTTGGTCGAGGCGCTCTCGGAGAGGACAGCGGCGTGAACCGTTCGGATGGACAAGCAGAGAAAGACGCTGTGAATCAGTCAGTATAAAAGGCGATCACAAGGGGGGATGCTGGGGCTTTTCACGTACGGCTGGGGAACAGATTTATGACGCTATTATCGAGCGGGAATGACGCCAATCAGATTTGCTGTTTCGCCGAATGCGCAGGTTAACCCCACTACGCATCGGAAAAATTTCTCACGCAGACGTAATAAAACCGGGTTGAAAGGCTTTAAAGCATGCCTGAAAACAAGAATTTGGCTCCTCTGACTGGACTCGAACCAGTGACATACGGATTAACAGTCCGCCGTTCTACCGACTGAACTACAGAGGAATTGTCAGAACGGGGCGAATAGTAGCGGCGCCGGTTAGGGATGTCAAAGCCCTCTTTCATGGTTTGCGTTTAAGTGCTCGTAAAAGCAGCGTATTGGTGAATATCAGACACATTCGCTTGCTTTTCAAACTGCTAACAGGATCTCACTTTAACGCCATTTCTCAGTAGATGTTAGACGCATGTCAAAGTTTTGTTATTTGACGATATCAAAACGCTTGTTTCAGTGCTTTTATGATAAAAATTTCAAAAAATAAATATATGGAATAAACAAACTGCTTGGCGCCTGAAAGTGGGATGGACGTACCAGCGCCAGAACGATACCGTCAGCATGTTAAGTAAAATCATGCGGATAAGAAAAGCAGTGGTGATTTTAGCAAAAGCATCAACGTAGTCGTCTTACCTCAAATTTTCCATAAAAACGCCGGCGAGGCGGTGTGAATGTAAAAGATATTTTTCATTCAAAACGTAAATCGCTAGCAAGTTAACAAATAAGAAGGGTCCCTATGAACATCAAAAAAACGATTGTTGCCTCACTGTTAGCCTGCATGTTGCCCGCCGCTGCGATGGCGAAAGATATTTCCGTGGGTGTTTCTATGGCGGTGTTTGATGACAACTTTCTGACGATTGTGCGTAACGCTGTACAAAATGAGATGAAAAAAGATGGCGTCAAAGGCCAGATCGAAGATGCCAAAGGCGATGTGGCCCAGCAGCTCCAGCAGGTACAGAACTTTATTGGACAGGGCGTTGACGCCATCATTGTTAACCCCGTCGACACTGACGCCGTAAAACCCATTATCGATCAGGCGTCCAAGGCCGGTGTGGCGTTGGTATTTGTTAACCGTAAACCCCAGGCCCAGCTAGGCGACAAAATGGCGTTTGTGGGCTCTGACTCTGAACTGGCGGGCCGTCTGCAGATGGAAGCCCTGGCGAAGGCGATGAACGGCAAGGGCAACGTTGCCATTTTATTAGGTGATCTGGCTAACGAATCGACCCGCGAACGCACCAAAGGCGTGGAAGCCGTAGTGGCGAAATACCCGAATATTAAAGTGGTGCAAAAGCAGACGGCGAAATTCAGCCGCAACGATGCGGTAGATGTCGTGAGCAACTGGATGACCGCTGGCGATGATATCAATGCCATCGCGTCAAACAATGATGAAATGGCGATTGGTGCCATTCAGGCATTAGGCAAGAACGATAAACACATTCTGGTGGCAGGCGTGGATGGCACACCGGATGCGTTGCAGATGATCAAGAACGGCAAGATGGTGGCCAGCGTATTCCAGGATGCAAAAGGGCAGGGTGAAGGCGCTGTTCAGACCGCAATCAAACTGGCAAACGGTGAAAAAGTGCAGAAGATTGTTGATATCCCATTCCAGCTGATCACCAAAGACAACTACACCAAATATACCAGCATGAACCAAAAATAAACGTCTGAACCCGTAGTACGGAGGTGATGTATGACCGCTTTTGCGCTTGAAGCCGAAGGCATCAGCAAGTTCTTTCCGGGTGTGAAGGCACTGGACAATGTGTCGCTGCGCGTCCGCTCTGGAACGGTACATGCTTTGATGGGTGAAAATGGCGCGGGCAAATCCACTTTAATGAAGTGCCTGATCGGGATTTACCGTCCCGATCAGGGCACCATCAAGATTAAAGGGGAGCCAGTGCAGTTCAGGGACACCATGGATGCGTTACGTTCGGGTGTGTCAATGATCCACCAGGAGCTGAATCTGGTGCCGCACATGACCGTGGCCGAGAATATCTGGCTGGGGCGGGAGCCGATGAAATTTGGTTTTGTCGATCATGCCCGGCTAAATAAAGACACGCAGGCGCTGCTTAACCGGCTCAATATCAAACTGAAAGCCGACCGCATGGTAGGCGAACTGAGCATCGCCTCACAGCAGATGGTGGAAATCGCCAAAGCGGTGTCCTGGGATGCCGACATTGTCATTATGGATGAGCCCACCTCCGCGTTGACGGAAACCGAAGTCGCACATTTATTTACCATCATTCGCGATCTGCGCGAACAGGGTAAAGCCATCGTTTATATCAGTCACAAAATGGATGAGATCTTTTCCATCACGGATGAGATCAGCGTGTTTCGTGACGGCAGTTGGGTGGGCAGCGACAGCACCAGTGCGTTCACGCGCCAGTCTCTGATCACTAAAATGGTCGGGCGTGAGCTGACACAGCTTTTCCCTAAATTCAATAATGCCATCGGGGAAGAGGTGCTGACCGTTCGTCATCTGAGCTGCAAAGACCGCTTCACCGACGTCAGTTTCGGTGTGCGCCGGGGAGAAATTCTCGGTGTGGCAGGCCTGGTCGGAGCCGGGCGCAGCGAAGTGATGGAAAGCCTGTTTGGCATGACGCATTTTGACAGCGGCGAAATTCTGATTGACGGCATCCCGGCGAATATTGACTCACCGTCGGTCGCCATCGAAAAGGGCATGGCATTTTTGACTGAAGATCGTAAAAAGTCAGGATTGTTTTTGGTGTTGTCGGTGCTGGAGAACATGAGCATTGTCAACATGCCGGAATACAGCGGCAAAAGCGGCTTTGTCAGCCATGTCAAAATGGCTCAGGACTGCATGGATCAAATTCGCCGTCTGAATATTAAAACCCCTACCATGGATCAAATCATCAATAACCTGAGCGGCGGCAATCAGCAGAAAGTGCTTATCGCCCGCTGGCTATTGGCTCAACCGAAAATCCTGATCCTGGATGAGCCGACGCGCGGCATTGATGTTGGGGCAAAAGCAGAAATTTATCGTTTGATTAGTGAGCTTGCCAACCGTGGCGTTGCCATCATTATGGTGTCCTCAGAGCTGCCTGAAATTCTGGGCATGAGTGACCGCATCATGGTGATGCATGGTGGGCGCATTACCGGCATCCTCGATAAAGAAGAGGCCGATCAGGAAACTATTTTGTCGTTAGCATCCGAATGAGGCGCGAAACCACGATGAGTAATATGAAAGCCACGGCCGCTCAGGCTTCTCAGCAACAACCCTCTTTCCTGGCAAGCCTGCGTCACCGGGTTCCAAAGGATACCGGCATCTTTGTGGTAATGGTGGGGATTGCCTTAATTTTTGAAATTTTTGGCTGGTATGTTCGCGATCAGTCGTTCCTGATGAACACGAACCGCCTGATTTTAATTGTATTGCAGGTCGCTATCATCGGTATCATCGCCGTCGGTGTAACCCAGGTGATCATTACGACCGGTATCGATCTCTCTTCCGGTTCGGTGATTGCGTTGACTGCGGTGGTGGCTGCCAGCCTGGCGCAAACCTCAGATACGCTGACGCCGATGTTTCCATCCCTGGTGAATATGCCTGCGGCCGTGCCGATTGCTGCCGGCATTGGCGTCGGTTTACTGTGCGGGTTGATCAATGGCGTATTGATTACCCGCACCGGCATCCCACCTTTTATTGCCACACTGGGTATGATGGTTTCTGCGCGCGGTCTGGCGCAGTATTACACCCAGGGTAACCCCATCAGTTTTCTGTCCGATGGATTCACCTCTATTGGTCAGGGTGCCATGCCGGTGGTGATTTTTCTGGTTGTGGCGCTGGTGTTTCACGTTGCGCTGAAACATACCCGTTATGGCAAATATGTTTATGCCATTGGCGGCAATATGACGTCGGCCAAAGTGTCCGGCATTAACGTCAACAAATACCTGATTATCGTTTACACCATTGCGGGGGCGCTGTCAGGCCTGGCGGGCGTAGTGCTGGCGGCACGCGTCAGCAGTGGCCAGTCAAGCATGGGCGTGGGCTATGAACTGGATGCGATTGCCGCAGCGGTGATCGGCGGCAGCAGCCTGATGGGTGGTGTGGGCCGTATTACCGGCACGCTGATTGGTGCGGTAATTCTTGGTCTGATTAAAAGCGGATTCACCTTTGTTGGGGTGGATGCCTATATCCAGGACATCATCAAAGGCATCATCATCGTCGCCGCAGTTACCATCGATATGCGACGTAATCGCGCTAAGCGCTAAAATACGCTGCCGCCTTTGCGCCGTAGCGGCGTTGGCGCCAGGCGCTTATCCCAGTCACATAGTTTACTATGCTCCTGGGCCTAAGCGCCTGGCGCCGCCTTGCTACAACACACATGCGTTTGCGTATTCGCGCTTTGCTGGCTGGGGTGAACAAAAAAAGACAGCAAAACCAAAAAGCGTTTAAACGGAATCCCGTGGGGGTTTTCTCTGGTGCCAGAGAATCGCCGCCTTGCTTCAACACAAATGTGTTTGCGTGTTCGCCTTTCTGACGTTTTAAAAAAACATGAGCGTATTGAGCGTTACAGGTGGGAAGACGTTTCGAATCGATCAACCGCTCAGGCAATAAACCTGTTTCTCCTCAGCCAACAGTCTTAGACTTTTACGCAGCCACGCAGCCACGCAGCCACGCAGCCACGCAGCCACGCAGCCACGCAGCCACGCAGCCACGCAGCCACGCAGCAACCTAGCAACGCATCTCACTCTCTTTCTGCTTTTTCTCCTGCATAACCGGGCCGGACGCTGGCACGTCGATAACCTTTGCTGGCACAGGGCCGACGCTGCACGCTGGTTTGACATGTTTCGCACTATTGAGGTGCAGCTCACCCTGTGTCGCCGCCTGAATGCGGCGGTGCTCCCCGATTTACCTCTTTGGAGGTACAGAGAAATGCTGTTTATTCTGATGCTTAGCAATTATTTCCCGACATGTTTCGCGATCTGAATAAACCTGGTCTGCATATTGCAATTCATCTGTATACAGGCTGGTTGATACGGATCAGCCAGAAACCTTGACGTAGCAACGGAGGCAAGATGAATTTAAGACGGCTGAAATACTTTGTGAAAATCGTCGATATCGGTAGCCTGACGCGGGCAGCAGAAGTGCTGCATATTGCCCAGCCTGCGTTAAGCCAGCAGGTTGCTACGCTTGAAGGTGAGCTGGAGCAGCAGCTTCTGAATCGCACCAAACGCGGCGTAACACCTACGGAAGCCGGAAAATTACTCTACAGCCATGCGCGCGTTATTCTGCGACAGTGTGAGCTGGCACAGTCAGCGGTGATGAATGCCGGTGAAGTGGTGAAAGGGCAGGTTTCCATTGGACTGGCTCCCGGAACGGCCGCCTCCTCGCTGACGATGCCATTGCTGCAAACGGTACGGGAACAGTATCCGGATATCATTGTTTACCTGCATGAAAACAGCAGCAGCGCCCTGAATGAAAACATTATTAGCGGGCAGCTGGATATGGCCGTGCTGTATGACCGTGCGCCGACGGCAGGGATCAACAGTCTACCGCTGCTCAAAGAAGATCTGTATCTGGTCGGCACCACTGCCTGTCCGGGTACCAATGTGGATCTGGCTGAAGTGGCACAGATGAGCCTGTTTTTGCCACGCGATTACAGTGCCGTGCGTCAGCGCGTTGACGAGGCATTTTCACTGCGCCGCCTGAGTGCGCGTATTATTGGTGAAATAGAGTCGCTTTCCACGCTGACCGCCGCGATATCCAGCGGGATGGGCGTCACTGTATTGCCGGAATCCGCCGCCCGGGCGCTGGTGGGTTCCACCCAGGCATGGATGGCGCGTATTACCAGCCCGACGATCAGCCTGCCGTTATCGCTCAACCTTTCACATCGGTTACCTTTATCGCCCCCGGCGCAGGCCGTTAAAAATATCCTGCTGTCGCTGCTGAACAAACCGCTGACGGAAAAACGGGAACTCACCCTGGTCAGCTAGAACGCCTGTCCTGACCCACTTTCTCTGAAGCAGGGCGCGTAGATATCGCGCCGCTGCCCTTTCTGTGACTGTCCATCAGAATGCAGCTCAACGTCTCCCGCCCTGTTCTATATGCTTCAAATGCATAAATAAAACTTTTTTAGTATTTCCAGTTATCGAAAATCCTTTTTACCCTCTGTTTATCAGATTGTGTAAAGAGAGGTAAATAGTGTGAATTTCCAGCAACTTAAAATTATCCGCGAAGCGGCACGACGGGAGTTCAACCTTACAGAGGTCGCAAGCACGCTATTTACTTCGCAATCGGGCGTCAGTCGCCATATTCGCGATCTTGAAGATGAGCTTGGGGTTGAAATCTTTATCCGGCGCGGCAAGCGGCTGCTTGGCATGACAGAGCCCGGGAAAGCGCTATTAACCATTGCGGAGCGCATTCTGGACGAAGCCGGTAAAGTCCGCCGTCTGGCTGACGTGTTTACCAATGAATCCAGCGGTATCCTTTCCATCGCCACCACGCATACGCAGGCGCGTTACAGTCTGCCGCCCGTCATCAAGGCGTTTCGCCAGCTTTATCCCAACGTCAGGCTTGAACTGAACCAGGGCTCGCCGCAGGAAATTGTGAACATGCTGCTGGCAGGCGAGGTGGATGTCGGAATTGCCAGTGAGATGCTGGTGAATAACAGCAGCCTGGCGGCGTTTCCGTGGTTTAGCTGGCATCATGCCCTGCTGGTGCCGCACGATCACGAACTGGTGCAGCAACAGCCGGTATCGCTCAATGCGCTCAGTCACCATCCGCTCATTACCTATCGCCAGGGGATCACCGGGCGTTCACGTGTGGATCGGGCCTTCCAGGGGGCAGGCTTAAAGCCGGACATCGTGCTCAGCGCACAGGATTCCGATGTGGTGAAAACCTATGTCAAACTTGGCCTTGGTGTCGGTATTCTGGCCGATCAGGCCTGTGAAACCGAACCGGGCGGTGAGCTGGTCAGGCTGGATGCCACGCATCTGTTTGAGGCTAATACGGTGTGGCTGGGGCTGAAACGGGGCCAACTGCAGCGCAACTATGTCTGGCAATTTCTGGAGCTGTGCAACGCCAACTTATCGCTTGAAGAGATTAAAGAGCAGGCACTGTCCTCCGCGGGTGACGATGAGCCGGTCATCGATTTTCAGATTTAGCGACCCTGGGCATCCTGCGCCCTGGCGCAACGGCATAAAAATTTTTTTGATCGTAATTTGCCGTAGTGAACCCTATCAGGCTCAAATAACATAATGAGCTGACAAACACCCTCATGAGTTAAAAAGTAACGGTGTGAGGACATAACGTCACCGTTAATAATCCAGTCACAGGCAAGACCGATCTCACTGACTACTTTAAAGTCGGTCAAGCTAGCCGAATAGGCTCGTATCACTGCAGGTATTTACTGGTATCAACAAATATTTCAACAGAATGCTCGAAGGGCATCTGGCGCTGTTTAATTTCTCTGACAGGTTCAACGCGCAGTGTGGCTGTTCAGTAAGCAGGCGCTGGCAGTATCGAATTCGGATGCAAACATGCAGTTAATTTTGTTTGAAGGCGCTATAATGGAAGTTGTTATCGATGGGGAACTGGCCAATTAATTCTGCGAAATTAAGGGTGGGTTCTAATATCAAGCACTCCCTGCATGACTTTATGCTTCCTTGTCTAATGTCTATTAAATAAACCCAAGCTTACTAAAGCTGAACGAGAGAAATAAATGATAAAATCGAGTTTTAAATATTTTTTACATCATAAAGAACGGGGGGGGGTTAACTTTATTTAGAATATAAAACATATCATTAAAATAAAAACAACCCTCCACATTGTGAGGGATGGGTTCCTTATTTTTTACAATTTAACTTATTAGTGTCAATAATTAAAATTATCTAAGATGGAACTAGTGTTAGTAATTTTCCACTTAATTAAAAAGGAGAATGCTATGTTTTCAACGTTCAAAAGTAACATGATTAATAATTTTAAAAGTTTAGGCAGAAGTAATGATGGCGGCTATCCGTTAGATAGATTCAATACTCGGGAAGAAGGAAGGTTGTGTAAAAAGCAATATGAAAAAGTTTTTAATTTAAAACATAAAAATCCAACAATAGTGGAAAATTTTTTAGACTTTATGGGGCGGGTTAGACTTTATCAGTCAGAAAATACGAGTCCCGAAGTTATGAGCGAACTCAGGAAAACAATACCCATTTATTCATGTGAAATTGCTGATATCTACAACAGCAAAGTGGTATTTCGGGGAATGCATTTATCGAAAGAATTTACTGATATCATTAAAACTGGACCACGTGGGCAGAAAAGTCAGTTTTTGGCACATAGCATAATGCATGGGTTCAAAAAAAAAGATGGGTCATATTTTGGTCGTGGCGTTACGAGTGTTTCAACATTAAAGGCGGTTGCATTGAAGTTTGCGACCAATCTCAAAGCGGGAGAGGAGGCTGTATTAATTAATTTAGAAATGCTGGGTGACAGACCGAAAGAATATAAGTCTGGTGCAAAAGGTATCGTTCCTGAGTATAGCACTCTCCCTCACGATATTCAGAACCCGCAAAGTGAGCATGAAATTATTCTCGATATAACAAACCGCTACGAAATAAGTAATGTCACCTACAGATATGGTGTTATGAACATCGATATGAAAGCTTTTGGGGCGGACAGAAGCGGTATAGACGACTTTTCTTCTTCGACCAACAGGTGGAGTCGCATCAGCAATACAATGGGTAGTACCCCGGGAGGAGTATTTAAAAATGAAAATAACAAACTAATTTATGTAAAAGTGGTCAGTAGTGAGAGTCGGGCGCGCAATGAAATTTTAGCCTCAAGGCTTTACGCTCTAGCTGGCGTTGATGCGGTTAGTTTGAGAGGGGTAATGCACAACTCTCAATATGCAGTGACGTCACTTTTCGATAGCAATTTAAAGAAAATTAATTTCGATTCGAATTATGCACATGTGAAAGGATTGCATGAAGGATTTATAACTGATGTGTGGTTGGCTAACTGGGACGTTGTAGGTGAAGAGAAAGATAATATCTTGATGAAAAATGGCTTGGCCAAGCGTATTGATGTAGGAGGAGCTCTTCTTTTCAGAGCGCAGAATGGGTTGAAAGGAACGGATTTTAATATTGTTCCAAATGAAATAACTACCATGCTAGATGCTAAAGTAAATTATGCGGCCGCTCAGGTTTTTTCCTCTGTATCCAGAAATAAAATCATCGAGGGCATTAAACGTCTCAGTCATATTGATAACGAAAAAATTATCAAAGAATGCTTGACTCATGGGCCGGGTAAGAGAAAAGACAGGTTTACATTGGCGAAAATTCTGATTGAAAGAAAAAATTGGCTGATAAAAGAATTAAATAACGACTTACCGCATATTCATATCAAGAAAAATGATAGTAATCGAATTGTCGGTATCAAATCTCCTTCAAAGCCAAGTCCTCTGCTTTTGTGGGAAGGAAAAAAAGATATACTTTTAGACACAATACTGACTATTACGCCTGGCACAATGCTGCCCCTTTCACTGAACCATGCTGTGTTTCGCCCTTGGCAGCCACCATCCACGAGTGAGGGTTGGAGTAAAATACAAACTTCTGATGTAAAAATTAAAGAGCCTAAATTTATCCCTACTGAAGGGAAGAGAATTGCTGCCGGCGCTGTCATCATTGAACCTGATCTGCGAATTTGGCTTTGTGAGCCCACTAACCATTTTGGCGGACAAACGTTAGTCATTCCTAAAGGAACTATTGATAAGGCCTTACCAGATTTGCAAGTGACAGCAGTAAAAGAAGCATTTGAAGAAACGGGTTTACATGTAAAACTCACTGAGTTTATCGGAGATTATGAAAGAACGACTACAAAGGTAAGATATTATCTTGCAAAGAGAATAAGTGGCACACCTGCAGATATGGGATGGGAATCACAAAGCGTAAAGCTGATGTCGCTTAAAAATGCGTATCTTAAGACTGATTCCGATGTCGAAAGAAAAATATTCAAAAAGTTATATGACTTGCTGTTAAAATAATGCTTGGATGAAAAAATAGAATGTTAATCTATAGCATTTTACTATACTTATCATACGCGAAATATCGTGTGGTTTTTTATTCCTTTGTATCTTGAATTAATACCTTGAACGCACTCTGTTAGTAATGCGTGATCATACAGATTGATAAATTACTTAAACCTGAATGCATAATTGTGTACATAATTTTTTTAATATTTGGAGTGTAATGAAATTCTACAAAAAGTAGAAATTCCTAATAGGGTAAATTCATCATCAAAAGGCCATGAGTTCCGCAAGATAAGAAATCATCTGGATAATAGGTTAATTAGGCTGCATACACAGCTGGTAAATCTAGACCACCTCGGTGTTCTTTATGTCAGCGGAACACTTATCGACAACATCTTTTTTATTTAACTGAAGAATTCACACTTTATTGCTGTTTTTTTTAAATTTTGCAATGACGTTTTTGAAGGCGATATTTTCAAAGTACAGACCGGCAGACATTTATTTGAGACAGCGATCCTCATCCCCAAGTCCTTTAATCTTTTTAATAGCAGAAGTATCCATCAGGCCATAGTTTAGTTGTGTAACGAGGTCTTATGGATCTTTGCTTCGCTGCAGCCATCTTTGTGGGTGTATCCAGCTTAGCCGGACATCTGAAGGGGAATTAGCGGATGTTCGGTTGACAGGGCTTCTCGCATGGCAATCTTCTCTCGGAAAATAATCAGTATGTAGGAAGATCTCTAAACGTAAATTACACGATTATACGGGATGCTCACGGCAACAATGTGCATGCATTCTTACTACGTGGTAAAAAGCAGCATCAAATACAATTTTGTTTGTGCTGTGCTGTGCTGTGCTGTGCTGTGCTGTGCTGTGCTGTGCTGTGATGTGCTGTGCTGCGTCAGCGCAAAAGCGAGCCTCACAGAGGAGATGACAGGATATTAAATAAATATTATCGTTTTTTTTGATAAAATTATTTTATAGATAGATGTGTTACATGAGGCGATAAATTACGTGCTGTCCTACATTAATTCAAAAAAAATTATTTGAACATTCGTTAAACACTGAACATTTCAAGCATGCGCATGAGTAGCAAGCTAATTATTAGTCTTTTATTTATATATTAAGAAATGATGCTTAAGATCTTTATAAGAATTTTCTTATCACAATGATTTATGATAATAGATTAATTATTTTTTTCTATGTGTAGTCTAATTCCTACAATATAATTCTCTTAATTCCCTGCTGTGTTTTTTAAATTTAACAGAGGAGGTATTGAATATTGAAAAAAAGGGATAAATCGCATTTACTCTATTATAAATATAGCTTTTGTTTTTTTTACTAAACGCAGTGGTAAGTAAAAGCATTAATTATTTTTCACCTGAAGTTTTTTCTATTAAGTCCAATAAAGTTGGACTTATCGATTTAAGTTATGTAGCTTTATTAAAGGTTGATGAATAAGTGTCAGCCTACTCAAGAAGTTATTAATCTACGTTATGGATAATAGGGGTATTAAAATGAAAGAACTTTCTAGTGTTGAAGTTGAAATGGTAAGTGGTGCTGGTGCTATCGCTGATACAGGCGCTTCAATTGGTTCTGCAATTGGGTCTATTGGCGAGCAGTTTGGTTTAAAAGGTTCAGCGAACTTTGGTAAAGAGATTGGCGCTCTTTGGGGTTCGATTGCTGAAAAAGGACTCCAGACTTTCACTGGTTTCCTGGGCGCTGGTACCGGTGCTAATAATACTGGTAAATAATTTCAATCGCTGTTAAGTCGATTGGATGATGACTGGCCCTTATTTTGGGGCCAGTCGAACTCACAATCATCTAATATTTTTAAATATAAAGTTAAGGATGGAAATTGTTCCGCCAGGAAGCATTAGAAAACAGGAAAAGAAAATGGACAGGAAGAGCGATGTTACTTAAAGGTGCACCTGTCTGGCTTTCTCTGACAGTTACCTTATTTTTTATCATCGCATTTTTCTCTCTTATTATTTGTGGGAGTTTTACTCGACGTATTAATGTTTCTGGTGAAGTCACAACCTTCCCAAGACCCGTCAATGTTTATTCTCCTGCTTCAGGATACGTCGCCAAACAATATGTTAATGCAGGTGATTTAGTTAAAAAAGGAGATTCAATATACTTGGTTGATACGACGAGATTTTCTCTAGATGGCACCGTTGATACACAAAAAAAAATTGAAATTAAAAGTCAGATTAATCGTATCAACGATATTGTCAATCATATGCATGAAAAGAAGATGATCGTATTACAAGAGCTTTCTAATCAAAAAAAACAGTATGAAAATGCACTAATTTACTCTTCCTCATTACTTAAAGATGCACAAGAGGGAATGAAGATATTTAAAAAAAACATGACCTCTTACGAACTCTATCAGCATAAAGGGCTCATTAATAAAGAACAGTTAAATAATCAAGTTGCTATGTATTATCAGCAACAAAGTAATGTGTTGTCTCTTAGCTCTCAAAACAAACAGAACATGATTGAGGTGGGTGAAATTGAAAGTAAGATGCACATTCAATCAGTTGAGGTTGATAATGAAATATATCAAATGGAACTCAAGCGTATCGAACTCCAGAAGGAATTAATCGGTGCTGAAGCTGATAACTCAACTTTGATAAAATCTGCTTCTGATGGAGTAATCGATTCTATGAACATCACCAGAGGACAAATGGTGCATTCTGGTGATAGTCTTCTTCAAATATTACCGTCTGACGCAAAGACATTTTATGTTGTCATTTGGGTCCCTAATAGCGCTATTCCTTATATTACATTGGGTATGAATGTTAATATCCGCTATGAAGCTTTTCCCGCACAAAAATTTGGTCAGTTCGCAGGTAAAATAATAACACTTTCTAAAACACCCGCTACTCAGCAAGAAATCCTGTCATATCATTCTGGACCCGATCGTTCTCAATTAGAAAATCTTCCTTATTATAAAGTTATCATCGAACCTTTAAATCAAAAAATATTTTTCGAAAAAAAAATGTTACCTCTTCAAAATGGAATGAAGGCGGTAATTACTCTTTTTCTTGAAAAAAGAAAGATTTATCAGTGGATGGCAACGCCATTTTATGACATGAAAAACAGTATTTCGGAACAGGTCAATAATGGAAAATAAACTTGAATTAATTTTAAGTAAATTAGGATTGCGGTTTTTTAGCGGAATTCCTGTGATTCATCAGGCAGAGTCATCAGAATGTGGAATTGCTTCCCTTGCGATGGTCTGTTCCCACTTTGGGAAAAATATTAGCATGCTCGACCTCCGACGTAGATTTAGCCCTTCAACACGCGGAGCGACATTAGCTCATATCAAACAAATTGCCCAACAACTCGGTTTAAATTCACGAGCGCTATCGCTTGACATTAATGAACTTACACAACTCAAAAAACCATGTATTCTTCACTGGAATTTTAATCACTTTGTTGTGCTTGTAAAAGTAAGAAAAAATCAGCTTATTATACATGATCCTGCAAAAGGCAGAGTCACATTATCGTATGGTGAGGTGAGTAAATTTTTTACAGGAGTGGCTTTGGAGTTATGGCCCGGAAATAACTTTGCACAGATAAAGAAAACAAAAAAAATTGATCTTGCTGTCTTTATTAGTGGTGTCGAAGGTATTAAAAAAGCAATAATAAAAATATTTTGCTTATCTTTAGTTATCGAAGCTATCACTCTCTTGCTTCCCATTGGTACCCAGATAGTTTTGGATCATGTCATTCCGTCGTTTGATAGCGGATTATTGGAACTTATTTGTCTTTCCTTGTTTTTACTAATTTTGTTAAGAACAACGTTAAGTATGATCAGAACCTGGTCGTCTTTGGTAATGAGCACACTGATTGAAATCCAATGGAAAACAGGCCTTTTTTCTCACTTGCTAAATCTGCCATTAGCTTTTTTTGAACGTCGTCGTATAGGGGATATTCAGTCAAGATTTAATTCACTAGATGATTTACGTAATAACTTTACTACAAATGTAGTAGGGGCCATTATGGATTTTATTCTGGTGCTTGGTGTCTCCGGTATGCTATGGCTTTATGGTGGTGGTCTTTTTTTTGTAGTAGTAGGTTTTTCCTTAATTTACATTGTAATTCGAGTGTTAAGCTATAATTATTACAGACAGCTTTCTGAAGAGTCTATGGTCAGTCAAGCTCGTGTAAATTCATATTTCGTAGAAACGCTTTACGGTATTGTTACGATAAAAACCCAAGGCATGGTTGATAACAGAACGAACAGCTTAACTAATGTTCTTATTGAGAAAGTTAATACTGGCATAAGGCTCAAAAAACTGGATATGCTTTTCAGTGGCATCAATACGTTTGTCACTACTTGTGAACAAGTTATTATATTATGGTTAGGTGCCAGTATGGTAATAGACAATCGACTAACTGTTGGAATGTTTATTGCATTTAGTTCATTCAGGGAGCAATTTTCTGATCGTATTGCATCATTGGTCAATGCGCTTTTGCAACTTAAAATGATGAGCTTGCACAATGAACGGGTTTCCGATATTGCGTTGAATGAGGTGGAGGCTAAGAAAACTGATTTTGACTATAATACACAAATGCAGCCTTTGTCGCTTGTCGCAACAGGTATTTCATACAGATATGACGTGTTTTCGAAATTTCTTTTTGAGAATGTAAATCTTTCTATTCGCAAAGGAGAATGTATCGCGATTATCGGCCCATCTGGATCAGGGAAGACTACTTTTCTTAAGATTTTGATGGGGTTGTTTTCACCAACGGAGGGTGTAGTAAAAATAAATGATAATGATATCGCTGCGATTGGTGTGAATAATTACAGGAAAATGATTGCGTGTGTAATGCAAGAAGATAAAATATTCGCTGGAACTATTAGAGAAAATATATGCGGATTCGCAGAGGAGATTGATTCAGATTGGATGGAAAGATGCGCACGAATCAGTTATATCCATGATGATATTATGGATTTTCCAATGGGATACGACACTTTATTAGGGGAATTAGGAGAGGGAATGTCAGGAGGGCAAAAGCAACGAATTTTTATCGCCAGGGCAATTTACCGAAAACCTGGAATTCTTTTTATGGATGAAGCGACTAGCCATCTGGATAGTGAATGTGAGGCTCAGGTGAGTAACGCGATTAAAAAGATGAAAATTACGCGTGTCATCGTTGCTCACAGAGAAACTACCATTTCCTCTGCCGATCGTATTGTCGATCTGTCTACGCTTTGAGTGTTCAGGTATCAAGTGATATAAAATTTCTCGATTGGAACAGCCCTGACAGTTAATGTTATTCAATCTTATATAGAAAAAACCATTTAGTGCATTTAGTTTAGATTTAAATGCTAACTAATTTTTTTTTCTGGTTTTTAAAACTACCAGTGACATACTTTAGTTCACAGTACATAAAATCGATTCTGCTATGATAACTTTTACATAAAAAGGCGAGAACGATTGGCGTGAGGCACGTCGATGAGTAAGAGTGTATGGCATTCTATAAAGCTTCATGAAAGATATGAAACTTTTTTGATGTTTTTTTTAGTTATTGATAAATTTGATGTTATTGTGATTGGTTGACTGTAGTGATTGTTTTTACCTCAGAATTTCTGATAATGTATTTAAGAGGAAAGGTGAATGTCTCTGCAAGAGAATGCGATTGATTTCATTGAAGGATGTGCCGTCCGTTTAGATAGCCTTCGTTATGTAAAAGCGATTAAAGCTTCTTTTGTTACATTAATGCCGGTAATTATCGTTGGCGCGTTTTCAGTACTTATTTCAGGCATGGTGCTTGAACCAAAAAATGGACTTACAAGTTATCCCGCACTTACGTTTTTAATAGATCTAAAGCCAGTCATGACAAGCATTTACTATGCTACACAAGGCTTTCTTAGTATTGGTGCGGTGTTCATGGTAGGCATTGAGCTGGCCCGGATTAATGGGAATCAAAAGTTGTTGCCTGGTTTGTTAGCCGTCGTATGTTTTATCTCTGTTATACAAACATCACTTCCTGTAACGCTTGACGGGCATTCAATTATTATACCTGATGTACTTGCAAAAGAGTTTTCTGGTAGTAAAAGTCTGTTTTTGGGTATACTTATCGCAATTTTTTCAGTTGAAATATACTGTAAGTTGGAAAGCTTTAGCTGGCTAAAAATTAAAATGCCAGATACTGTTCCTTCAAATATTTATGATTCCTTTACTGCGCTCATTCCTTCTGTCATCACAGTTTTAATCGTTGCATCGATTGGTGCTGTTTTCCATCGGCTGACGGGAGTTTATTTATATGATGCTATTTATTTACTTATGCAGAAACCCCTCGAATCCGTTACCCAAAGTCTATGGGGAGTAATGCTACTTGTCGTATTTGCGCAACTTTTTTGGTTAATTGGTGTACATGGCGATCAGATGATATTGGCAATCCGTGATCCACTTCTCCTTGGCGCGGTTATGGAGAATATGGACGCCTATGGACAGGGAAAAGACGCACCCAATGTCATTACTATGCCTTTTTGGGACGTATATATGGGTATTGGTGGCTCGGGCGCTACTATTGGTCTGATTATCGCAGTTCTTATGGTGACTAAAAGAAAGGATATGCGAGAAATTGCACGACTCTCACTTGGCCCGGCTATTTTTAATATCAATGAACCTGTTATTTTTGGTATGCCTATCATTCTCAACCCTGTTCTTGCTATTCCTTTTGTTATTACTCCTGTAGTTACAGGTACAATAGCCTATTTCGCTACTCTATATGGCTTTGCTGGCAAAGCAGTATTGATGGTGCCATGGACGACGCCTCCACTTATTAATGCCTGGGTTTCTACAGCGGGTTCCATGGGGGCCGTTATGACACAGTTAGTTTGTATAATTATTTCTGTTTTTATCTATCTTCCCTTCGTTAAGGCTACGGCCAGAAAAAACAACAGTGTTCACCTAAAGTTTAATTCTCAGTAATGATTTTTTTGACAAGGGAAACATCATTTTTAAGACATTTTATTATGGTTGTGAGTCTGTTTTCGTACTGATTATTAATATGTGATTATCGTAAACTCTACTGATTTATTAATCAGCTTGAGGTATGTTTTTTTATTTAGGTAAACTATTTACGCCTCGCACAAATTTTTTGAAATTTATGTTCGATACAGTAAACGTCTGCTCGACATGACGAAACCAGACAAGGTACTTCTCACCATTACCGAGCGCATTTTGGGCGAAGCTGGTAAAGTCCGCCGTCTGGCTGACGTGTTTACCAATGAATCCAGCGGTATCCTTTCCATCGCCACCACGCATACGCAGGCGCGTTACAGTCTGCCGCCCGTCATCAAGGCGTTTCGCCAGCTTTATCCCAACGTCAGGCTTGAACTGAACCAGGGCTCGCCGCAGGAAATTGTGAACATGCTGCTGGCAGGCGAGGTGGATGTCGGAATTGCCAGTGAGATGCTGGTGAATAACAGCAGCCTGGCGGCGTTTCCGTGGTTTAGCTGGCATCATGCCCTGCTGGTGCCGCACGATCACGAGCTGGTGCAGCAACAGCCGGTATCGCTCAATGCGCTCAGTCACCATCCGCTCATTACCTATCGCCAGGGGATTACCGGGCGTTCACGTGTGGACCGGGCCTTCCAGGGGGCAGGCTTAAAGCCGGACATCGTGCTCAGCGCACAGGATTCCGATGTGGTGAAAACCTATGTCAAACTTGGCCTTGGTGTCGGTATTCTGGCCGATCAGGCCTGTGAAACCGAACCGGGCGGTGAGCTGGTCAGGCTGGATGCCACGCATCTGTTTGAGGCTAATACCGTGTGGCTGGGGCTGAAACGGGGCCAACTGCAGCGCAACTATGTCTGGCAATTTCTGGAGCTGTGCAACGCCAACTTATCGCTTGAAGAGATTAAAGAGCAGGCACTGTCCTCCGCGGGTGACGATGAGCCGGTTATCGATTTTCAGATTTAGCGACCCTGGGCATCCTGTGCCCTGGCGCAACGGCATAAAATTTTTTTTCTGCCGTAAATCCTCACAGCGAACGCTTTCTGGCCGGCAATAACAACATCCTGCGCTTCTCCCCTCCCGATAAAGTGGAAAGATCTGAACAAAGGGGGATGCGATGTCACGTATACAACTAAAAGATCACACGCTGTTGCGTCAGCAGGCGCTGTTTGCGGGTCAATGGCAGAACGGTTATCAGGGCGAAACGCTGCCGGTTATCGATCCGGCAACCGGTGAGACGCTGGCGACGGTTCCGGCGCTGGGGCGGAAAGAAACCGAGGCGGCGATCGATCATGCGGAGTCGGTACGCCATGACTGGGCCAAAACACCCAACGCCACACGCGCCGCACTGCTGGAAAAGTGGTATCAGTTGATTGTCGATAACGCCGACGATCTTGCCATCATCATGACGGCCGAGCAGGGCAAACCGCTGGCGGAAGCCAGAGGCGAAGTCCTGTACGGAGCCAGTTTCGTTAAGTGGTTTGCCGAAGAGGCGCGTCGCATTTACGGCGATACCATTCCCGCGCCCACGTCCGACCGCAGAATCATCGTGTTAAAACAGCCGGTCGGCGTAGCGGCAGCCATTACGCCGTGGAATTTTCCCATTGCCATGATTACCCGCAAGGTGGCGCCTGCGCTGGCGGCGGGTTGTCCGATTATCGTTAAACCTTCTGACCTGACGCCGCTGTCTGCCCTGGCGCTGGCGGTTCTGGCAGAGCGCGCCGGTTTTCCGTCCGGTGTTTTGCAGGTGATAACCGGTATGCCAACGGAAATTGGCGCCGCACTGACCGAAAGCCGCCTGGTGCGTAAAATTTCATTCACCGGCTCAACCCGTGTGGGTCAGTTACTGATGAAACAATGTGCCGACAGCGTAAAACGGTTGAGTCTGGAACTGGGCGGCAACGCGCCGTTAATCGTTTTCGATGACGCCGATATTGAGATCGCGGTGGCTGGCGTCATGACCAGCAAATTCCGTAACGCCGGGCAAACCTGTGTCTGCGCCAACCGGATTCTGGTACAGCGCAACATCTATGAACGCTTTTCCGCCCGCTTACTGGAAGCCGTGGCCACCCTCAAGGTGGGCGACGGATTTGCGGCCGGTAGCACCCTCGGGCCCCTGATCAATACCGCCGCGGTTGAAAAGGTCAATGCACATATCGACGATGCCTTACAGAAAGGGGCGACGCTGTTAACGGGCGGCATCAGCAGCGGAGCGGGAACCTGGGTTCAGCCTACCATTCTGGGGCATGTGACGAGTGAGATGCGCATTGCGCAGGAAGAGACCTTTGGCCCGGTGGCACCACTGTTTGTGTTTGACGATGAGGCGCAGGCATTGGCGATGGCGAACGACACGCCTTATGGCCTGGGCGCGTATTTCTTTACGGAGAATATTCGACGCGCCTGGCGGGTAGCGGAAGCGCTGGAATTTGGCATGGTAGGATTTAATACAGGCGTGATCTCTTTAGAAGTGGCGCCCTTTGGCGGCGTTAAATTATCGGGAATCGGTCGTGAAGGTTCACGTTACGGAATTGATGAATATCTGGAACAAAAAACATTCCATCTCGGCAGTTTGTAATTTAAGACGTAATACCTGAATTCAGGCGCCAGCATAATCGTTATGCTGGCGCTTTTTTTTGTGCGTCAGATCTGGTTTTTGCGTCTTTTCTCCTTTTTAGTGCAAGTTTCATGCGCAATGCACCAAAGCAAGGCGGGTTTTTTGTGAGGTAAATCATCTGTTTAACGCTTCGGCAATTCCGCAATAAATCCGTCATTAATACGGCAGAAAAATTTTTTTGCGTCGTTTTAAACGCATTTTTATTTTTTTAACGGCTGGCATACTTTCTGCATTACCTAATTACTTATTCAGAAAAGCATTGCCGAAATTTAACCAATCCAGAGTGTGATGGGTGTAACAAATAAGGATTCTTCCATGTTGAGTTTCGACCCGGAAAGCGTGCCACTACCGTTAGGCCATTATATCGGCGGGAAACATGTGCAAACACAAGGCGAATCTTTTGCCGTTAAACGCCCCTCAGATGGTCGTGTTTTTGCCACCCTGCATGAAGCGCAGGCGGAGGATGTTGATCGTGCCGTGATGACGGCGCATCAGGCACTAAAAACCAGCGGCTGGTCAGGTTGTTCCCCCCGTGAACGCGGTCGGGTTTTGCGCCGCTGGGCGGACTTAATCGAACAGGATCTGCTGCTGGCCCAGCTTGAAGCACTTGGCTCAACGCGTCCGATCGCCGACGTGGTGCAGCATGAAATTCCCTTCACCGCCGAAGCCATTCGTTTCTATGCCGAATGTGCTGACAAATACAGCGGTGACCTGTTTCCCACGCGGGATAGCAGCCTGGGAATGCTGATTGCCGAACCCTATGGCGTGATCGGGGCGATTACGCCCTGGAATTTCCCCCTGTCGATGGCCTCGTGGAAATGCGGGCCGGCCCTGGCGGCAGGAAATGCGGTGGTGCTGAAACCCTCTGAACTCACGCCGCTTTCTACCGTGCGCATGGCAGAGCTGGCGGTTCAGGCTGGTTTACCCGCTGGCATCCTGAATATCGTGCAGGGCAGCGGGGCGGTAACGGGCAGCGCGCTCGTCAGACATCCGCGAGTGCGCAAAGTGTCTTTCACCGGTTCCACCCTGACCGGCGCGCGCATCATGAGCGATGCCGCACAGTTTGGCATGAAGCCCGTTACGCTGGAGCTGGGCGGTAAAAGCCCCCAACTGGTTTTCGATGATGCAGGGGATATTGAGGTGCTGGCGCAGCGTATTCTACGCGGCTTCACCGCAAATGGCGGCCAGGCCTGCGTTGCGGGTACGCGCTTAATCGTGCAGCGCGGCATTGCCGATGCGCTGACGGAACGGCTGGCGGCGTTATGTCGTGAGGCCAGGCCAGGGGTTACATGGCAGGACACCTCGCGTTATGCACCGCTGATTGATGCGCGCCAGGGCAATAAAGTGCGTTCGGTCATTGAAGATGCCAAAGCGCAGGGCGCTGAGGTGCTGGTGGGCGGCGAGCGCTTCGCGGACACCGAAGAGGGCTGGTTCTGGCAACCCACGCTGTTAAGCCAGGTGAAGCAGGATAATCCGGCGGTACAGCAGGAAATTTTTGGTCCGGTACTGACCATTCAGACCTTCGACGATGAAGAGCAGGGGCTGGCGCTGGCAGCACATGATACGTACGGCCTGTGTGCCGGTGTGCATACGCTGAGCCTGCCACGGGCCATGCGGGCGATACGGGCGATTGACGCCGGTACCGTGTGGGTCAATCGCTATGGACGCTCCGGCGATTTCATCATTCCAACCGGCGGTTTTCTGGGCTCGGGTATTGGTAAAGATTTGGGACGCCAGGCGTTCCAGGCCTGCCAGCGCCAGAAAAGCGTACTTATCGATTTTTAAGCACCACACCTGACAATAACGAGGTTAATTCCATGGCACTGTTTAAACCCAAATTCATCACTTTTGATTGTTACGGCACGCTGATCTTTTTTGATATGGCAGGTGCAGCAAAGCGCTGTTTTGCGGAGCGGGTGGACGCGAATGCCATGGATGCCTTTGTCGCTGACTTTTCGGGCTATCGTCTGGATGAGGTGCTGGGTGCCTGGAAGCCTTACTACGACGTGGTGAGCAATGCGATTCAGCGCACCTGCAAAAAATGGGGCGTGAAATGGGAGCAGGCAGACAGTGATTTTATCTACACCGACTGCGCCACCTGGGGACCGCATCCGGATGTGCCCGCCGGATTAGCCAAAGTGGCGAAAGAATTTCCGCTGGTGCTGCTGACCAACTCGATGAACGACCTGATTCCGCATCACATTCCTCGTCTTGGCGCGCCTGTGCATATGGCGATTACGGCGGAAGAGGCCGGTGCCTATAAACCGCAGATGAAAGGCTTTGAATACATGCTGGAAAAACTGGACTGCCGTCCGGACGAAATTCTGCATGTGTCATCCAGTTTCCGTTATGACCTGATGACCGCGCACGACCTGGGCATTAAGCATAAGGTCTGGGTCAATCGCGGGCATGAACCGGCCAATCCCTATTATCAATACACCGAAATTAAAGATATTGGCGGCCTGCCTGGCGTCGTCGGTCTTTGAGGACACCGTCATGAAACTGGAATCGTACTGGCAAGCCACCGCCCCGTCGTTCAGCGCCGCCGCTAAAGCCCCCTTACCTGCACAGGCCGATGTGGTCGTGATTGGGGCGGGTTTTACCGGTGTGTCCGCAGCGCTGACGCTGGCGCGTAGCGGAATTAATGTGGTGGTGCTGGACAGCGGAGAGGTGATGAGTCAGGCCTCGTCACGCAACGGCGGCCATTGCAACACCGGCGTGGCGCAAAACTTTGCCTCGCTGGTTGGCAGCCACGGACTTGACCAGGCCAGTCGCTTCTACAAGGCATTTGACGATGCGGTGACCTATGTTGAGCAGTTAATTAAGCAAGAGCAGATCGACTGCGATTTTCGTCTGTGCGGCAAGCTCAAACTGGCCAGCAAGGCATCCCACTTCTCCGGCCTGCAGGACGCCTGGACACTGATGCGCCGCACCGTGGATCCCGATATCCAGTTACTGAGCAAAGATGAGGTTCAGCGTGAAATTGGCGGTGGCGACTTCCATGGTGGACTCTTGCAACAGCATGGCGGCCAGATGCACATGGGCATGTTTGGTGTGGGCCTGGCCGAAGCTGCGGTGCGCAGTGGCGCAAAAATCTATACCCATCATCACGTCACTCAGCT
The DNA here is from genome assembly GCF_059801205.1 of Pantoea sp. Ae19-2. Lineage (NCBI taxonomy): Bacteria > Pseudomonadati > Pseudomonadota > Gammaproteobacteria > Enterobacterales > Erwiniaceae > Pantoea > Pantoea sp. Ae19-2. The sequence goes on from NZ_JBCHWE010000001.1 coordinate 1,168,111, forward strand.
GGTACGGCTCGACGGCTATCGTCACCGGGTGGTCACCAGCCAGGGCGAAATCCTGGCCGACAAAGTGCTGATGGCAACCGGCTGCTCCAGCGAAGGCCCGTTCCCGTGGTTTCAGCGTCGTATTGTGCCGGTGGGCAGTTTTATTGTCGTCACTGAGCCACTGGATAACACGCTGCTTCATGCGCTGCTGCCCGAAAACCGCAACTACGTGACCTCGATGAACATCGGTAACTACTTCCGTACCACGGCGGATAGCCGTCTGGTGTTTGGTGGCAGGGCGCGCTTCGCCATCAGCAATCCAACGTCGGATTCACGCAGCGGCGACATCCTGCATGCGGCAATGGCGAAAATGTTCCCCCAACTGGCTAACACGAAGATCGACTACTGCTGGGGCGGCATGGTGGATATGAGTGCCGATCGTCTGCCACATGCCGGTGAACAGGACGGGGTGTTTTATTCGCTGGGTTACAGCGGGCATGGCACCCAGATGTCGGTATGGATGGGCCGGGTGATGGCCGATCTGATAAGTGAGAAATCTCGCGATAACCCCTGGCAGCGCGAGGCATGGCCTGCACTACCGGGCTATCACGGAAAACCGTGGTTTTTGCCGCTCGCCGGGCTCTACTACAAAGCAAAGGATCGCCTTTCATAAATTCACACTGTTTTTCAGGCCGCTCTGGGCGCGCAGTGAATGACGACTCGCCAGCCCGGCAGCGGAACGGCCAGCCAGCATGCGCCGTCTGAATGACGCAGGGGATGTTTCCATGTTCTCTCGAACACGTAATGAGGGTGTACAGATGAGTAAAATTGATAATAAAGAATCTGACGTAACCAATCCTGCTCTGACGCGGATGATCACGGAGGGCACGCTGTCCCGTCGCAGTTTAATGAAGCTGCTTTCCGCCGGTGCAGTGATGAGCACCGGACTGATCGGCTTTCCCGGCGTGGCGCTGGCAGAAAGCAAACCGGTTCAGGGCGGAAAAATACGTGTTGGCATGTCTAACGCGTCTGCGACTGATACGCTTGATCCGGCAAAAGGCAGCAACAGCGCCGACTACACGCGCCAGTTTATGTTTTACAGCTGTCTGACAGAGGTCGACAAGTCAATGTCGGTTAAGCCCGGCCTGGCTGAGTCGGTGGATTCGGACGACGGTATCACCTGGAGCATCAAACTGCGCAAAGGCGTCACGTTCCACGACGGTAAGCCCTTTACCGCAAAAGACGTGATTTTCTCGCTTAACCGCCATAAAGATCCCGCCGTGGCCTCAAGTGCATTCAAGCTTGCCGAACAGTTCAAGACCCTTACAGCTGTCAACGACAATGAAGTTCAGCTTGTTCTCGTGGCACCTAACTTTGACCTTCCTTACATGCTGACGACATCTCCCTTCCTGATCGTTCAGGATGGCACCAAAGATTTCAGCAAAGGGATCGGCACCGGCCCCTTCGTGTGCAAAAGCTTTACGCCCGGGGTCAATACCGTGGGCACCAAAAACCCCAACTACTTTAAACCGGGGCTACCGCATCTGGATGAAGTGGAACTGCTGGGTGTGACCGATCAGGCCGCCCGCGTCAACGCGCTGCTGTCGGGCGATATCCAGGTGGCCTCGGGCCTGAAAGCGCCGGACAGTATGCGCATCAGCCGTACGCCGGACCATGCGGTGCTTGAAACCAAAGGTGGCATGTACACCAACCTGATTATCCGCACCGATATCAAACCCGGCAGCAACCCGGATTTCGTGCTGGCGATGAAATATCTGCAGCCCAGAGAAATCATCGTGAAAACCGTGCTGCAGGGCTTTGGCGACGTGAGTAATGACACGCCGGTTCCACCCTGGCATCCGCTGTTTAACGCCGACCTTAAACCGCGTCCGCTCGATCCCGAAAAAGCCAAATTTTATATCAACAAAGCGGGCATGACCGGGCAGACCATTGAGATTGTGACCTCTCCGCCGCTGGAAGGCGCAACGGAAGGGGCACAGCTGATTCAGCAGGTAGGACGCAATGCAGGCCTGAACGTCAACGTGCGTCGCGTGCCTTATGAAGGCTACTGGGGCACCCACTGGATGAAAGATCCGGTGGGCTACGGCTCGATCAACCCGCGCCCAACGCTCGATATGCTTTTCTCACAGTTCTACCTGTCAAGCTCATCCACCAACGAGAGCGGCTGGAAAAACCCTCAGTTCGATCAGTTGGTGATTGCGGCACGTGGCGAACGTGATAAAGCCAAACGCAAGCAGATGTACGGCGATATGCAAACCCTGATCTATGACCACTGCGGTACGCTCATCCCGGCATTTATCAGTTCCATGGACGGTTACAGCAAGAAGGTTAACGGACTTGAAGCCTGGCCATCGGGCATGCTGATGGGCTATCGCTTCCATGAGTTCGCCTGGCTTTCAGCCTGATAATCGTCTGAAGAAGGAGTTCGCCGATGAACCGATACATGATGTTCCTGATTGCCCGGCGCATTGGCGCTGGCATCCTGACCTTGCTTATCGTCTCGGCGGTGGTGTTTTTTATCACCAGCCTGCTGCCGGGCGATGCGGCGCAAATGATCCTGGGGCAAAACGCCACGCCGGAAACCGTGGCGGCCCTGCGCCAGCAGTTAGGCTTAGATCAGCCCCTGCTGGTGCGCTATTTCACCTGGCTTGGCGGTATGCTGACAGGGAATTTTGGCACCTCATTTGCCAGTCATCTGCCGGTAGCACAGCTGGTGGCGCAGCGCTTGCCTGCCACCTTTGAACTGGCTGCCACCACCACGGCGATTTGTGTCCCGCTGGCGCTGATTATTGGCATCGCGGCGGCCATGAATCGTGGCTCAAAACTCGATCGTGCCCTGGTGATTGGCACCATGGCAACGGTTGCGGTACCGGAGTTTCTGGTTGCAACCGTCGCGGTCCTGATTTTTGCAGTGAAGCTGCACTGGGTTTCGGCCATGTCGCTGGGCAGCCCCAATATGGACTTCGCCAGCTACCTTAAAGCCTATGCGCTGCCGGTGATGACGTTATGCTGCGGCCTGGTGGCACAAATGGCGCGCATGACCCGCGCGGCCATTATTAACCAGCTCGACAGCCCTTATCTGGAAATGGCCTTGCTGAAAGGCGTTTCCCCGATGCGGGCGGTGCTCCGTCATGCCTTACCGAATGCCGTTGGCCCTATCGCTAACGCCATTTCCCTCAGTCTTTCTTACCTGTTTGGTGGGGTCATCATTATCGAAACCATCTTCAGCTATCCCGGCCTGGCCAGTCAGATGGTCGATGCGGTCAGCAACCGCGATCTGCCGGTAGTTCAACTCTGTGTGATGCTGTTTGCCAGCTGCTATCTGCTTCTGCTGCTGGCGGCCGATATCCTGACTATCGCCTTTAACCCGAAATGGAGGAGCTGATGAAAATATTGCTTCCCTGGCGCATTTTTCAGTCACTGTCTTTATCGGGCCAGTTAGGCCTGGTGGTGACCTTGTTCTGGCTAATTATCGCGCTCTTCGGCACCTGGTGGGCGCCCCACAATCTCGACGACATTGGTGCGGGCCCGTTAATGGGGGGATTTACGCATGAAAACCTGCTGGGTACGGATTACCTGGGGCGGGATATGCTCAGCCGCATTATGTACGGGGCGAAATTTTCCCTTGGCCTGGCGCTGGGTGCTGCGGTGCTGGCCAGCCTGATTGGCACCCTGCTGGCGCTGTTAGCGGCGGTGACCGGACGCTGGCTGGAAGAGCTGCTGGGCCGTATCAACGACGCCATGCTGGTGTTACCGGGGAAAATCCTGGCGCTGATGATCGTGGCAGTGTTCGGATCTTCGTTGCCGATGCTGCTGATTACCGCGGTATTCACCTACTGGCCTGGCGCATTTCGTATCGCCTTTGCCCTGGCCAGCAACTTGCGCAATATGGATTATGTCCGCGCCTCCCGACTGCGGGGAGAAAGCCGCTGGTACATCGCCATCCACGATATTCTGCCCAATATGGTGCACCCGGTCCTGGCCGATTTTGGCCTGCGTTTTGTGTATATCGTTTTACTGCTGAGCGGGCTGAGCTTCCTTGGCCTGGGCGTTCAGCCACCTTATGCCGACTGGGGAACATTAGTGCGTGAAAATATTCAGGGGCTGTTTGATGGTTCACCGGCCGTGTTGATGCCCGCGGTGGCCATTGCCAGCCTGACCATCGCCGTTAACCTGTTTATTGACAGCTTGCAAAGCATGCGTCCGTTGACGCTGGCAAAGGAGGGGGCATGAACGTGACGCAACATACGGCAATGCCTGTGATATCTGTCGATAACCTGCGCGTAACGGCGCATAACGACAACGGGGATGAACTGGATATCGTGTCCGATATTCGCTTCACGGTGCAAAAGGGCGAAGTGCTGGCGCTGATTGGCGAATCCGGCTCGGGTAAAACCACCATTGCGATGGCGCTCATGGGCTATGCACGCCACGGATGTAAAATAGCCGAGGGCAATATTCATGTTGCGGGGACCAACATCATGAATCTTACCCCCGCACAGTTGCGCGTTTTTCGCGGCAACAAAGTCGCCTACATTGCCCAGAGTGCGGCTGCCTCTTTTAACCCCGGCATGAAAATTATCGATCAGGTCATTGAACCGGTCGTGATTCACGGCACCATGACGCGCAAGGCGGCGAAGGCCAAAGCGCTGGCGTTGTTTCGTGAGCTGGCGTTACCCAACCCGGATACGATTGGCGATCGCTTCCCCCATCAGGTCTCGGGCGGGCAGTTACAGCGTTTGATGACGGCGATGGCGCTGATCAGCGATCCGGACGTGGTGATTCTGGATGAACCCACGACGGCGCTGGATGTCACCACCCAGGTTGAAGTGTTGAAAGCCTTTCGTCGGGTGGTCAAACAGCGCGGCGTAACGGCAATTTATGTCAGTCATGACCTGGCCGTGGTGGCACAAATGGCCGATCGCATCCTTGTTCTGCTGCAAGGTAAAATCGCTGAGTACGGCACCACTGCGCACCTGATTGGCGCGCCGCAAGCGGACTATACGCGCCTGTTGATGGATGCGGCTCAGCAGAAAGAGCGCCCCAGCCACTGGTGCCCGGCGAAAGCCGGTGAACTGCCGCTACTGGAAGTGCGCGATCTGTCTGCCGGTTACGGCCCGAAAGGCAGCGATGGCTTACCCAAAGTGCGCATTCTGGAAAACATCAATCTGACGCTCTGGAAAGGTCAGGCCATCGGCATTATTGGTGAATCCGGCTCGGGCAAAACCACCCTGGCTCACGCTATCGCTGGCCTCAATCCGGCCTGCCAGGGGCAAATCTTGTTTAATGGCTACACGGTGGCCGATCAGATGCAAAAGCGCACGGATAACGAGCTGCGCCGTATTCAGTATGTTTTCCAGATGGCGGATACGGCGCTCAATCCGGCGCACAGTGTGGAGCGGATTCTGTCTCGTCCCCTGACGCTGTTTCATGGTCTGAGCGGCATCGCCCGGCAGAACCGGCTGTATCAACTTCTGGATCTGGTGAAGTTGCCGCGCACGGTACTCTCGCGCCGTCCCTGGTCGTTGTCCGGTGGGCAAAAGCAGCGTGTGAATCTGGCACGTGCCCTGGCGGCAGAACCGGATGTCATTCTCTGTGATGAGGTGACCTCGGCGCTCGATACCGTAGTGGCCTCGGCGGTGCTGGATCTGATCAGTGAACTGCGCCGTGAGCTGGGATTGTCGGTAATGTTTATCAGCCACGATATGCACGCCGTGCGTGCCGTGTGTGACGAGATCGTTGTGATGCGCAATGGTGCTATCGTGACCCAGCTGGCACGCGGTAACTACGATCAACCGACCAGTGAGCTCTATTTCGAACGCCTGAAACGTGCGGTTCCTGAGCTACGTCAGGGCTGGCTGGACGAGCATGAAGAGATTCTGAAAGCCGAATAACCGGCACCGCCATTTTGGCAAGCAAAACTCATTTTGGGGCAGCTGAACCAGGGTCATTCTGCCCCAATACACGACGAGGTTGTGACGTCATGCCTGCACCGATTCGTTATGTACAGGACAGCCCGGACTTCCCGGATGCCGCTGATGTGGTGGTGATTGGTGCCGGTATCGCCGGTGCCGCTGCCACCTGGTATCTGGCAAAGCAGGGCCTGAAGGTGGTGCTGATTGAGAAGGGCCTGGTCGGGGCTGAACAATCCAGTCGCAACTGGGGCTGGTGCCGTCAGCAGAATCGCGATGAACGTGAACTGCCGCTGGTGATTGAAGCCTTACGAGGCTGGGAAGAACTCAGTGTGGAAACCGGTGAAGAGCTGGGTTTTCGCCGCAGCGGACTGGTTTACGCCACCCGCAGTGAAGCGGACATCGCCGCCTGGGATACATGGGGCCAGATGGCCAAACAGTACGGCGTACGCAGCGACATATTAAATGCGCAGCAGGCGAAAGCCCTGACGCCGGGCAGCACTACAAACTGGCTGGGCGGCGTTTCGGCCCCCACCGACGGTGCAGCAGAGCCCAGACTGGCCGCGCCAGGTATAGTGATTGGCGCACAGAAAAAAGGGGCGCTGGTGTTTCAGCAATGTGCGGTGCGCGGGCTGGATATTTCAGCAGGACGCGTCAGCGGCGTGATAACCGAACGGGGAGTCGTCAAAGCCCCCCGCGTGATCTGCGCAGCGGGTGCATGGACCTCGATGTTTTGCCGTCGGCACGGCGTCGATCTGCCGCTGGGGAATGTGATTGGCACCGCCTTTCGGACTCAGCCCATCGAGCAGGCCATTGCCGTTCCTTTTTATACCGAAAGCTTCGCCTGTCGGCCGCAGCTGGATGGCAGCTATACCGTTTCCGTATCGGGCCGTGGACGGCTGGAGCCCGGTGCTCAGGGCTTGCGATATCTGCGTCAGTTTTATCCCACGTTCAAAAGCCGCCGTAAAAATCTTACCCTGAATCTGGGGGTGAAGCCGTTTTTTCACGGGCCTGAGGCGTTGGGGCGCTGGGATCTGGATGCCGTTTCGCCTTTCGAACGGATGCGTATTCTGGATCCGGCTGCCGATGCCTGGGTCGTGGAAAGCGGACTGGCCGCCATGCGCCGCGAATTTCCTGCCCTGGCGAATCTCAAAGTCGCCCAGGCCTGGGGGGGAATGATTGACAGTACGCCGGATGCCATTCCGGTTATTTCAACGGTGGCAAAACTGCCTGGCCTGGTGCTGTCGGCGGGGTTCAGCGCACACGGTTTTGGTATTGGCCCCGGCGCGGGCCGCCTCGCCGCTGAACTGGCGACGGACGCGACGCCGGTGGTGGATCCCACCCCTTATCGTTACAGCCGTTTTATTGACGGCAGCGAACTTGATGCACCTGGCATGATGTAAGGAAAGCAAAATGACATTTGATATTCGTAGCATGACGACCGAAGACATTCCGCAGGTTTATGCGATGAGCCAGGCGCTAAACTGGCCGCACCGCCATGAAGACTGGGCGATCGGCATTGAGCTTGGCGAAGGCGTGGTGATTGAAGATCAGGGTGAAGTGATTGGCAGCGCGATTCTCTGGCGCTGGGGCGACAAAGCCGCCACCATCGGTCTGGTCATTGTCGCAAACTCACATCAGGGGCGCGGGCTGGGCAAGCAGCTGATGCTGGCCTTGTTAGAGAAAGTTCCTGGCTACAATGTGCGTCTGCACGCCACCGAGATGGGGAAAGGCCTGTATGAAAAGCTCGGCTTCGTTGCCTGCGGTAAGATCCTTCAGTACCAGACGCCATCCCTGACGACGCTGCCCAGGGTCGCGATCCCGGCTGGGTTGACGTTGCGCAGCGCCACCCTTGACGACCGGGATGCGCTGGTAAACATGGACCAGGCCGCCCACGGGCTTTTCCGCCCGTCGCTGGTGGCGCATCTGATTACCGACAATCAGACCGTGATATTGCAGGATGATGAGCAACGCCTTAAGGGCTTTGCCAGCCTGCGCCGCTTTGGCCGTGGCTGGGTCATTGGCCCCGTTATTGCAGAAGATTTTCCGGTTGCGCAGGCCCTGACGGCTGCGCTGATGCAGGGCATGAAGGGCGAGTATTTGCGCATGGATACGGATGCGGCTTTACCGCTGGCTCCCTGGCTGGAGAGCCTGGGCCTCACGAATGTTGATGCGCCCGTCACGATGGTGCGCGGTGAGGTCTGGGTAGCGCAAGGTATGCAGGCGTTTGGTCTGACCACGCAGGCCATGGCCTGATGCACGTTGTCTATAAATCTGAACCCCAGCGCGGCCTTTACTGGCAGCGCTGGCTGGCTGAACAGGCGCCCGATATCCACTTACATCTCTGGCCGGAAACCGGTGATGCGGCTCAGGTTGATGCACTGGTCGCCTGGTTGCCGCCGGAGGATCTTGCGGCCTGTTTTCCCAATCTGAAAATCCTGTTTTCTGTGGGCGCAGGGGCTGAGCAGTTTGATCTGTCCACGCTGCCTGGCCACATCCCGCTGGTCAGAACGATTGAACCTGGCCTGACGCAGGGCATGGTGGAATACGTCACCTTTGCGGTGCTGGGGCTGCATCGCGACATGCCACGCTATTTCCAGCAGCAACGCCACCAGCAGTGGCAGGCGCATCTGGCGATGCCCGCCAGTCAGCGTCGCATCGGCATTATGGGCCTGGGTGAACTGGGCCGCGCGGCGCTGGCGCAGCTTCAGTCGATGGGATTTGACTGCGGCGGCTGGAGCCGTACGCCGCACCATATTGCGGGCGTGCCGTGCTGGCATGGTGACGATCAGCTGTCCGACTTTCTGGCGCGCAGCGATATTCTGGTGTGCCTGCTGCCGCTAACGTCCAGCACCCAGGGACGCCTGAATGCCGGGCTGTTCGGCCAGTTGCCTGCGGGAGCCGCACTGGTTCAGGTGGGACGCGGCCCTCAGCTAAATCATCAGGACCTGTTGGATGCGCTCGACAGCGGCCAGTTACGGGCTGCGGTGATCGATGTCACCGATCCCGAACCTTTGCCTGCCGGTCACGCATTTTGGACGCACCCGGCTGTGTGGTTGACGCCCCACATCGCCAGCCAGACGCAGAATGACAGCGCGATTAAGGCGCTTCTGGCTAACCTGCGTCGCTTTCAGCGCGGCGAGCCGCTGGTCGGCGTCGTTGATCGTTCACGAGGATATTGAAATGGACCCTTTAGTGGCATTGCGCCGTGATCTGCACCGTCATCCGGAGCTGGGCTTTCATGAAGCGCGGACCAGCGATATTGTCGCGCGGTTTTTAGAGGATCTCGGCATTGAGGTGCATCGCGGCATCGGTAAAACGGGCGTGGTGGGCGTACTGAAAAAAGGCAGCGGTTCACGCATGATTGGACTGCGGGCTGATATGGATGCGCTGCCCATGCAGGACAACGGCGAGGTGCCCTGGACCAGCCAGACGCCGAACTGCAGCCACGCCTGCGGTCACGATGGCCACACCATTATGCTGCTTGGCGCGGCAGCAAAGCTGGCGCGCGAGGTCGAGTTTACCGGCACGGTCTGCTTTATTTTTCAGCCAGCAGAAGAGGGCCTGGCGGGCGCGAAGGCCATGATTGACGACGGTCTGTTCCAGCGCTTCCCCTGCGATGCGGTGTTTGCCCTGCATAACTGGCCTGAATTACCCTTGGGTGAAATTCAGACTCGCCCCGGTGCCATCATGGCCGCGGCAGACCGATTTGATATCACCCTGAAAGGGCCTGGCGGCCATGCCGCACAGCCTCATCTCACGCACGATACGCTGCTTGCCCTCAGTGAACTGGTGGTGCAGTTAAACACCCTGGTGCCCCGGGCGCTTGATCCCTGCGAACCGGCGTTGCTGACCGTGACGCGCATGCAGGGCGGATTTTCTCACAATATGATCCCTGCGGAAGCCAATATCACCGGCACGGTACGCACGTTCAACCCGGCGGCACAGGACATCATCGAATCACGTCTGCGGCACATGGCCGGGCACATCGCGGCGGCGCATGGATTGGACGCCGAGGTGAATTATTCGCGTTATTACCCGGCCACCATCAACAGCGAGTCTGAGGCAAGTCAGGCCCTCGCGGCCTTGCAGGCGGCAGGCATGACAGCCCGGCTGGCCCCTCAGCCTGCGCTGACCTCAGAAGATTTTGCTTTTATGTTACAGGCAAAGCCTGGCGCTTATTTGTGGATAGGATCGGCACCCAGCAAGCCGCTCCATCACGCCGCCTATGATTTTAACGACGCGCTCATACCCTACGGAATCCAGGCCTTTGTCACGCTGGCCTGTTATGCAACAGGGGCAACATTTCCCGGCTGAAATCCGTGGGATTTTGACACGAAATGCCGCGGCTGACGGAATTACGGCAGCGTCATTGACCAACAGATTGCGATACTTAAGCCAACCGAACACGACGTGGATGAGGTATAAAAATGCAGAATGTCCTGGCAGAGCAGCAAACCTATGCGGACAACAGCCAGTTGCTGGATGTCCGAGATCACAATGTGCCGCGTGGCATTATTACCGCTCATCCGCTGGTGATTGAGCGAGCCAAAGGCAGCGAAGTATGGGATGTGGAAGGCAACCGCTATCTGGATTTTGTGGGCGGTATTGGCGTCCTTAACGTAGGCCACAACCATCCGGCCGTGGTTAACGCCGTCACCCGCCAACTGGGCATGGTGTCCCATGCCTGTTTTCAGGTGGCGGCCTATCCGGGATACATTGAGCTGGCCCAGCGCCTGAATAAGCTGGTGGGCGGTGACGAGCACTATAAAAGCGTGTTTTTCACCAGCGGTGCAGAAGCGGTAGAGAACGCGGTGAAAATCGCCCGTTCTTATACGCAACGGCCGGGCATCATTGCGTTTGACGGGGCTTTCCACGGACGTACCCTGCTTGGCGTGACGCTGACGGGCATGTCTGCGCCATACAAACAGAATTTTGGTCCGTTCCCGGGGGATGTTTATCGCCTGCCGTTCCCGAATCCGTTGCACGGAGTGACTGAGGCCGACTGTCTGAAGGCACTTGATCAGCTGTTTTCTGTGCAGATTCTGCCGGAGCGCGTTGCCGCGATTATCATTGAACCCGTTCAGGGCGATGGCGGCTTCTTACCTGCAGGCCCGGCATTTATGCAGGCGCTGCGTCGTATTACTACCCAGCACGGCATTATGCTGATCTGTGATGAAATTCAGAGCGGCTTTGGCCGTACCGGTACCATGTTTGCCTTCCAGCAACTCGGCATCAAACCCGACATGATCACCACGGCGAAGAGCCTGGCCGGTGGCTTGCCGATTTCCGGCGTGGTGGGCAAAGCCGAGATCATGGACAGTCCGGCCCCGGGCGGGTTGGGCGGCACCTATGGTGGTAATGCGCTGGCCTGTGCGGCGGCACTGGCTGTACTGGATATCTTTGAGCAGGAAAACCTGCTGGCGCGTTCCTGCCAGTTGGGCGAGCAGTTAAACCAGCGTCTGCGCCAGCTTGCGGATAAATATGCCTGCATCGGCGATGTACGCGGCGTGGGCTTTATGCAGGCAGTAGAAATTCTGGATGTGGATACCCATAAACCCGACAGCGCGCTGACACAAAAGATCCTCGACAGCGCCTGTCAGGAAGGCCTGCTGCTGATCAAATGTGGTTTGCATCGCAACACCATCCGCTTCCTTGCACCGTTAGTGACCACCGATTCGCAACTCGAAGAAGCGCTGCATATCTTTGATATTGCGCTGGCGCGTGCGACCGGACGCTTAGGATAGCCGCTCTCTCTCATTGGAAAGGCATCATCCCGGCAGTGCCGCCAGCGTGCGCGCAGCCGGGGTCAACGCTGGCGCATTTTTTGCAAAGCGTGACAGGCCGGGAATTTTTTGTGTTACAAAAAAGTGGCGTACTTGTTATTTTAAAGTGGCGTATTTTAAGTATTGCTAAAAGTGCGCTTTACGCTCGTGTACGCAGATTATCGCCGGGTAGGAGCGAACATCCAGTACAGCTGTAAACAATGAGGGGTGCTATGAACGGCTTAATGAAACTCGACCGCATCGATATCAATATTCTGGTGCAACTCCAAAAAGATGGCCGTATCAGCAACGTCAATCTCGCCGATGCAGTGGGGTTGTCCCCGAGTCCCTGCCTGCAGCGGGTAAAACGGCTGGAGCAGGCCGGCTTTATTACCGGCTACGAAGCGCACGTTAATATCACCAAAATTACCGATTCCGTCACCGTGTTTACCGAAGTCACCCTGAACGGACATCGTCGCGAAGACTTTATGAAGTTCGAAGCTGCGATGCGTGAAGTTGATGAACTGATGGAGTGCCACTTGATTACCGGCGGCTACGATTACCTGTTGCGCTTTATTACCCGCAGCATTGAGCATTATCAGGATGTGATTGAGAAGATGCTGGATGCGCAAATTGGTATCGATAAGTACTTCAGCTATATCGTGATTAAATCACCCGTCATGAAAAGCAGCGTGCCGCTGCGCTCACTGATTAGCAAGCATAACCCGATGGAGTTCGGCGTCTGACTTTTGGTTAAGCGCGCAGGAATCTGACAACCTCATTCCCTGCGCGCGCCTTGCCAGGGCTTATCAGGTTCAGAGCAGCTTAATACTGAGTCGTGTCGCGCTGCTGACAGGTCGAGCCTGATAGCCTTCGACAACGATGCGACTAAAGTGCGCCGCAAGTGAGCCTGCCTGCATCAACGGGATCAGATCGCCCGCTTCGGGACGATAGCCTTTGACAAACTTCACCAGCAGCGTCCCCCCCGCCACTAAAGGCCCGTTCACGATGAGACGGCCACCGCCCTGACCATCAATATCCAGTTCAAGACTGGCTTCGGGCAGCGCCGTGTAGCTTTTCACCTGTACCGGCGACAGGGCAGCAATGCGCACGCGGCCCTGATTGCCCACATAGAGATCACCCACGCCAAAGGCGCGGGCTGAACCGGCTTCCAGAACGCCACCCTGAACCTCCGTACCGCCGCTGTAGCGGTTCGCGCCAGTCAGCCTCAGGGTACCTGAACCCTGTAAGGTCAGCTTTCCCTGACCGTCGATCGCATTCCGCCAGCTGTCGGACTGATTAAAACCGCCTTTAGCGGCGTCCATTGCTACTTTAACGTTGCCGGTAAACTGACCATATCCGTCGGCGGCGGCCACAATGTTCAGGCGTCCCCAGCCCTCAGCATCGTCCATGATCGGGTAGCCTGAGGCCAATGCGGTAGTTTTTAATACCACGCGCCGTTGCAGGGCGCTCAGATAGGGAAACCGGGTTTCCAGCAAAATCTCGGCCCCTTTGGGCACCACGGGGGAACGGTGGCGAGGGCCGATGGGGGCGAAACCAAAGGTCATGCGCCGCAGCGCCTGAAGGCGGTTAAGGGTGGGATCGGCGAAGCGATCGGCGCTCGGCGGCGCGGCATGGGCATAGGCAAAGAAGGTGGCCGGTTGCGTCGCGGTGCGTTGCCATAATGCCTGATGCGCCTGGGTGAAGGCACGCCTGGCATCCTCATGATAAGCCGTTAGATTTGCGGTGGTCACCGCCAGCGCCAGCATGCGCCCGCCGATGACGTCCAGAGGCGAGTGCATTCCGGCCATGATCCGGTTTTCGCCCAGCTCCATACCGCGGCTGACCATCTCCTGATAGCGCTCCGGCACCAGCCACGCCATGGTAAGGGCATCTCTGACGGCTTCCGCCGTGTGGCCGCTGATAAATCCGCCGTCGGTGGCGGGCTGTGGATTCTCCGCAGGCACAAGGGCAGGAACAACCTCCACCGCCGAACGCCAGCGATACGGACGCGCATATTTATAGAAGCGCTTCACCGGTTCGGTCGAGGCGTTGTTGCCCATTTCATTGAGAAAATCCACCACCAGACCGAAGTCGCGATTGCCTTCCTGACTGCCCACGCCGGTATTGTTGCCCTTATCCACGTACAGCACGGTGGTGGCATCAGCCGGAATGCGTGTCAGGGTTGTGACCTGCTGGGCCGCACTGCGCCATGCGCCCGTCAGTGGCCCCATGCCATCTGTGACGCTGTAGCCTTTGCCACGACGGTCGTCGTAATAGGCCGCCTCAGCCTGGGCTGCCGTGCGGCGTCGTGTCGTTGTCACCACATACTGAACATTCGCGGCCAGGACATGAGAATTAAGGATTGTGCCGCATACGGGGGCTTTGTCAGGCAGTCCCGTACAGTCAGAAGGCGTAATGGCTGCAAAACCCTCACGGGCCGGCGCGGTAACTCCCGCATCGACCTTCAGCGTGCGTGGGCGCCACAGGGCAAGAAAGCCGGATACCACGCGCACGCCGGCATTGGTGTCGAGCGTCGCAAACCGGGCATCACCACGTTGGTTCGTGGCGATATTGTCGATAAAAGCGGGCACGTCTGCCGCAGGCGCGCTGTCGGTGAAGCCCGGATCCCTCGGCGGGACAGGCCGTGTGGTAGCGGGCCGATCCTGACCCAAAACAGGCGTCGAAACCATGCCAGAAAACAGCGCCAGATAAATGCCAAAACGAACAGCAGCAGACATGATGAAAACCTTCAGGGCGAATGATGGCCCGGTATTTTGGCCGCAAAGCGTTAATGACACATGACAATCCCGTGACGATCTGACGTGAAAATTGCTTTCCAGATGGTGTTATAAAGTTTCCCATTTGTTGTGCAGTCTGCCCCACAAGCGTGCCCTGAACCGCCGTGACGCTGCCGGGGGTTCAGCGCGTCTTATCATAAGAATTCGATCTTGTATCCAAGGCCGTATCCCGACAGGCATTCACGCCCCATGACGTCGCGGTGGCGATTCCTGGCATGCTTCATGCAGTTTCTGTCCTGTAAGCCCTATCCAGTAGAACACAGGCGTGGAAAACGGATTAACACCCCGGCAAGGCGGCACATCAACGCCACGCAATGCACACATGTCGGCGGCGATACGGCACGTTTTTCGTCATAACGATGGCGAGTACAGGATGAAAAACAGTGCCCCAACGCGGCTACCCGTGGACTGACATTGACCAGGAACTGACAAATGAAAAAACAGGCTTCCCCAACGTTAGAACAGGAGTTTGAGCACGAACCCGTGCCGCTCTCACATCGCCATCCGACCCGGTCGGTTTCGGCCGTCTGGTTTGGTTTTCCTATGATCCTCACGAATGCGCTGTTTGGCGGCATCATCACCTGGCACCTTGGCTTCTGGCCTGCGCTGCTGGCGATTGTGATGGGCAATCTGGTGCTGTTTGCCTACGTCGGTGCGCTGAGCTGGTTTGCCGGTAACACCGGTATGAACTTTGCCCTGCAGGCGAAAAGAACCTTTGGCAGCAAAGGTTACATCCTTGTGTCGGGCTTCCTCTCGACCGTGGTGATTGGCTGGTACGCCTTTCAGACCGGACTGACCGGTACGGTGATTCATGAGACCTTCGGCTGGAATGCCCTGTCGGTGACAGCATTTGCCATGGTGCTGTTTACGGCCGTGACCTTCCTGGGCGTGCGCGCCTTGTCGGTGTTGGGCATGATTGCTGCGCCGATGTTTGTGATTCTGGGGTTTGTCGCGCTGTACTTCGTGGGGCAGACGCATGAATTTTCCAGCATGTTTCACTGGAAAGGCAGCCCGGCGGTGGCGGGGGCCATGAGCATGGGCACGGCGGTCACCATGGTGGTGGCGGGTTTTGCCGATTCCGGCACCATGACCGCCGATTTCACCCGCTGGTCGAAGAGTGGACGTGCTGCGGTCATTGCCGCCTTTTCGGCCTTTCCGGTCGCGAATCTGATCGCCTATCTGTTTGGCGTGATTATCGTTTCGGTTGGCGCGGCGGTCGATCCGCTGACCAACGGCGGCAACTTTCTGCCCATGCTGATGGGCCATGGTGATGTCCTGACCCTGGTGGCTTTCCTGTTTGTGTTTATCAACCTTGGCTCGGTATGTACGCACTGTCTTTATAACGGTGCAGTCGGGTTTAGCCATCTTTTTAACAGCAAGATGCGCCGCTGGACCCTGATTCTTGGCGCCATCGGCGGTCTGCTGGCACTGGCAGGCGTCTGGTCATATTTTCTCGAGTGGCTGAGTCTGCTGGGCGTGGTGGTGCCGCCGTTTGGTGCGGTCATGATTGTTGATCTGATTTTTATGGCAAAGCTGAGTGAACAGCGCCCGGCGCAACGCTTCCATGGCGCGGCTTTTGCGGCCTGGGCGCTGGGAAGCCTGTGCGCGGTCGTCGCGCATCTGGCGTTCCCCCAGTTTGGCGAAGCGGTCATCGGTCTGGTGACGGCCGCACTCAGCTACACCCTGATTATTAAATTACGTTCCCCCACGCCGCGACTGGAGAAGAACAATGCCTGAGTACAGTGTGAATTCCACCCCTTATGCCTGGCCGTTTGATGGCCATTTTAGTCCGGCCGACACGGCTCTCCTCGTCATTGATATGCAAACCGATTTTTGCGGCCCGGGGGGCTACGTTGACAGGATGGGCTACGACATTGGCCTGACGCGTGCGCCTGTCGAACCCCTTAAAGTGTTACTGGCACGTATGCGTGCGCTTCAGTTTCCCATCATTCACACCCGGGAAGGGCATCGCGCGGACCTGAGTGACTTACCGGCAAACAAGCGCTGGCGTTCGGCCAGGATGCAGGCGGAGATCGGCAGTGCAGGGCCGTGCGGCCGTATCCTGGTGCGCGGTGAGCCGGGCTGGGAGATTATCCCCGAGCTCGCCCCCTTAGCAGGAGAAGTGATCATTGATAAGCCCGGTAAAGGATCCTTTTATGCCACAGACCTTGAGCTGGTCTTACGCAGTCGCGGCATTCGGAATTTAATTATTACCGGTATCACGACGGATGTATGTGTTCATACGACACTGAGAGAGGCCAACGATCGCGGATATGAGTGCCTGGTTTTGTCCGACTGTTGTGCCGCCACAGAGCAACGCCATCATGAAGCCGCGCTGAGCATGATCCACATGCAGGGCGGCATCTTTGGTGCCGTTGCCACCTCTGCCGCGCTGCTGGACACGCTCGGTCAGCCTTAACGGGCTGTTCTGCCAGCCTGTCGCCCTGCGCGGGACAGGCTGGCGCAAATTCATTTTTACGTCACCGTCTCGTCACCTCGCTGTCATCTGATCCCGTCACTCTGTTTCCATCCCGCAGCATCTTCGCTGTGAAATCCCTCTACTGATGTGAGGATTTAATTGTGATGGAGTTATCCAGACATCCGACCACTGTCTATCAGGCTGTTGCCGCGCAACTGGAGCAGGCTGTTCAGGAACGTTACCGCAGCGGTGACTATTTACCCTCTGAGCAGCAGCTGGCCGATCACTATGCGGTGAACCGCCACACGCTGCGTCGGGCGGTAGACGAATTGGTGAACAAGGGCCTGCTGCAGCGTCGCCATGGCGTCGGCATTTTAGTGCTGATGCGCCCCTACGACTATCCGTTACACGCTCAGGCTCGCTTCAGCCAGAACCTGATGGAGCAGGGCAGCGATCCCACCAGTGAACGTCTGCTGGCGGTGCTGCGCCCGGCCAGTGCCGACGTGGCCGCCGCGCTTGGCGTCAGTGAAGGCGATAACGTTATTCACCTGCGAACCCTTCGCCGTGTAAATGGCCTGCCGGTCTGCCTGATCAACCACTTCCTTGCCGATCTCAGCTGGTGGCCACAGCTGCAGCGCTTTAACAGCGGCTCACTTCATGACTATCTGCAGCAGCACACCGGTAAGCAGCTGGTACGCAGCCAGACGCGCATCAGCACCCGCCGGGCCCAGGCCAAAGAGTGTAAGCAACTGGAAATCGCGCTGCACTCTCCACTTTTGTGCGTGCGGACGCTGAATAAAACCACCGATGGCGCGATGGCGGAATACTCCGTCAGCCTCACGCGTGGCGACATGATCGAACTCACTCTGGAGCATTAATGAAACAGCAAACGGCCCGCCAGCACTGGCTTTCGGTGTTGGCACACAGCAGCGCAGCCGAGCTTGACGCGTACTGGCAGCCGCTCAACCTCAAGCCCGAATTTACCCTGATTCGCCCGGCCGAGATTGGCCTGACGCGTCTGCAGGCCCGCATGGGCGCCACCGGCAAACGCTTTGTGGTGGGCGATGCCACCGTGACGCGTGCGGTGGTGCGGCTGAACGACGGCACCCTGGGTTACAGCTATCTGCTCGGCCGGGATAAAGCCCATGCCGAACGCTGCGCCCTGATGGATGCCCTGTTGCAACAGGCCGACACCGCTGAACTGCTGCAGGAAAAAATGATTATCCCGCTGGCGGCCTCACGTGAAGAGCAGCGTCAGCTGCGCGCACGTGAAATCGCCAGCAGCAAAGTGGACTTCTTTACGCTGGTACGCGGAGACAATGAATGACTTTACTGGCAAGTTTTAATCACCCGGTTGCGGACGCGCAGCACGCCTTCCGCCGCATCCTGAAAGCCATGAGCGAGCCTGGCGTGATGGTTTCCCTGCCGCTGGAACAGGGCTGGGGCGCACTTTCGCCTGCCGCCACCGCCGTGCTGCTGACGCTGGTGGATCAGGAAAGCCCGCTGTGGCTGGATCCCCAGGTCGATAATCAGGAACTGCGCGATAACCTGCGTTTCCATACTGGTGCGCCCCTTACCGACAGCAATGACGCAGCCTTTGCGCTCAGCCACGCGACCGCTCAGCCCAATCCTGCAGACTTCGCCGCAGGCGACAATCTGGCACCGGAAAAAAGCACCACGTTGATTATTGAGGTGCCCGCACTGAACGGTGGGCTGGCGCTACGGCTGTCTGGCCCGGGCCTGCGTGAAGCGCGCGCCATTGCGCCCCAGTTGCCGGAAAGCGTGCTCGAATACCTGCGCGCCCGACCGCATCCGTTCCCTCAGGGCGTGGATCTCATCTTTACCTGTGGCGAAGCGATGATGGCGGTGCCACGGACAACCCATGTTGAGGTGTGCTCATGTACGTAGCGGTTAAAGGGGGCGAAAAAGCCATTGCCAATGCCCATCATCTTCAGGCCGATCTGCGTCGGGGCGACCGTGCGGTCGCGGAGTTATCCTGCGACCAGATCGCGCAGCAGCTTGGCCTGGCGGTAGATCGTGTGATGACCGAAGGCGGCATTTACGATCCCGCGCTGGCGGCGTTAGCCATTAAACAGGCCAGCGGCGATCTGGTTGAGGCCATTTTTTTACTGCGCGCCTATCGCACAACCCTGCCTCGCCTGGCGCAAAGCACGCCGCTGGACACCGGCAACATGCGGATCGAGCGGCGTATCTCCGCGGTTTATAAGGATTTGCCTGGCGGTCAGGTTTTAGGCCCAACCTATGACTACAGCCACCGGCTGCTGGACTTTACCCTGATGGCTAACGGGGAAACGCCTCTGCCGCCGCGCAGCGAGCAGGCGCTGCCCGAACACTGCCCGCACATGTTCAGCATGATGAGCGACGAAGGCTTAGCAGCGCGTGAAAGCGACGACGGCAGCGAACCCACCGACATCACCCGAGAGCCGATGGGCTTTCCCGCCTCCCGTGCCGCACGACTGCAACAGCTGGTGCGCGGCGATGAAGGTTTTCTGCTGTCGCTGGGCTATTCCACCCAGCGCGGCTATGGCCGAACCCATCCGTTTGCCGGAGAAATCCGGACCGGTTATGTCAGCGTCAGCGTTTGCCCGGAAGAACTGGGATTTGAGCTGGAGATTGGGGAAATGCTGCTGACCGAGTGTGAAATGGTCAACGGCTTTACCCACGATGGGGAAAGCGCCCCGCACTTCACGCGCGGCTATGGACTGGTCTTTGGTCGGGCAGAGCGTAAAGCCATGTCCATGGCGCTGGTGGATCGCGCCTTACAGACGCGCGAGCACAATGAACGTATCACCAGCCCGGCGCAGGATGAGGAATTTGTTCTGTCGCATGCGGATAACGTTGAAGCCGCGGGCTTTGTTTCCCACTTAAAACTGCCGCACTACGTCGATTTCCAGGCGGAACTGGAACTGCTGAAACGTCTGCGTCAGGACTATCAGGAGCAGCAAAATGGCTGAACTCAGCGGCTATAACAACGGCTACCTTGACGAGCAAACCAAACGCACGATCCGGCGCGCCATCTTAAAAGCGGTGGCGATTCCCGGCTATCAGGTGCCCTTTGCCGGACGCGAAATGCCGATGCCTTACGGCTGGGGCACCGGCGGGATTCAAATCACCGCCAGCGTCATTGGCGACAAAGACGTTTTGAAAGTCATCGACCAGGGCGCGGACGATACGACCAACGCCGTCTCCATCCGCCGTTTCTTCCAGCGAGTGAGCGGCGCGGCCACCACGGAACGCACGGTGGATGCCACGCTGATTCAGACGCGTCACCGTATTCCGGAAACCCCGCTGGAAGAAGATCAGATCCTGATTTTTCAGGTGCCAATTCCCGAGCCGCTGCGCTTTATTGAGCCGCGCGAGACGGAAACCCGCACCATGCATGCGCTGGAAGAGTACGGCATCATGCAGGTCAAACTGTACGAAGATATCGCCCGTTTCGGCCACATCGCCACCACCTATGCCTATCCGGTGAAGGTCAACGATCGCTATGTGATGGATCCGTCGCCGATTCCCAAATTCGATAACCCGAAGATGCACATGATGCCCGCCCTGCAGCTGTTTGGTGCCGGACGCGAGAAGCGCATCTATGCCTTGCCGCCTTACACCAAAGTTGAAAGCCTCGACTTCGACGATCATCCCTTCACCGTGCAGCAGTGGGACGAACCCTGTGCGCTGTGCGGATCGCGTCACAGCTATCTGGACGAGGTAGTGATGGACGATCAGGGAACGCGCATGTTTGTGTGCTCAGATACCGATTTTTGCCACCAGCAGCAGGAACAACAACATGCACAGTGAACAACCGCTGCTCGCGGTCAATAACCTCACGCACCTTTACGCACCGGGCAAAGGTTTCGAAGAGGTCAGCTTTGATCTCTACCCGGGCGAGGTGCTGGGGATTGTGGGAGAGTCCGGTTCGGGTAAAACCACGTTGCTGCGCAGCCTGTCTGCCCGGCTGGCCCCGCAGGCAGGCGCAATTCATTACCTGCAGCGCGATCTTTACCAGATGAGCGAAAGCGACCGTCGCCGCTTACTGCGCACGGAGTGGGGCGTGGTACACCAGCATCCGCTGGAAGGACTGCGTCCTCAGGTCACGGCGGGCGGCAATATCGGTGAACGTCTAATGGCCGTCGGCCACCGTCACTATGGCGAGATCCGCGCCGAGGCGAGTCACTGGCTGCAGGCGGTGGAAATCGCAGCGAACCGTATCGATGACCTGCCGACGACGTTTTCCGGCGGCATGCAGCAGCGTCTGCAAATCGCCCGCAATTTAGTGACCCAGCCGAAACTGGTGTTTATGGATGAACCCACAGGCGGGCTGGACGTCTCGGTGCAGGCGCGACTGCTGGACCTGCTGCGTACGCTGGTGCGCGAACTGAATCTGGCGGTGATCATTGTGACCCACGATCTGGGCGTGGCGCGCCTGCTGGCGCATCGGCTGCTGGTCATGAAGCAGGGCCGGGTCGTGGAAAGTGGTTTAACGGACCGCGTGCTGGATGATCCGCATCATCCTTATACGCAACTGCTGGTTTCATCGGTGCTTAACTAATGGCGACAGCGACTATGAAGACGCAACTGCGCGTGGAAAATTTGTGCAAAACCTTTGTGCTGCACAATCAGAACGGGGCGGCTCTGCCGGTGCTGCAGGATGCCAGCCTGGAAGTCAGTGAGGGCGAATGCGTGGTGCTGCACGGGCATTCGGGCAGCGGAAAATCGACTCTGCTCCGTGCCCTGTATGGCAACTATCAGGCCAACAGCGGCAGTATCTGGGTGCAGCATCTGGGCGAATGGGTCGATATGGCACAGGCACCCGCCCGCCAGATTATTGCCATTCGCCGGGATACCATCGGCTGGGTCAGTCAGTTTCTGCGGGTCATCCCGCGCGTGCCGACCCTGGAGATCGTCATGCAGCCGTTACTGGAACGCGGCGTTGAGCGCAGCTTCTGCGAAGCGCGCGCCAAAGATCTGCTGACCCGGCTCAATGTCCCGCAACGCCTCTGGTCCCTGGCACCCTCGACGTTCTCCGGTGGAGAGCAGCAGCGCGTCAACATCGCCCGTGGCTTTATTGCCGATTATCCCGTGCTGCTGCTGGATGAGCCTACGGCATCGCTCGACAGCGTTAACAGCGCCGCAGTCGTGAGTTTGATTGAACAGGCGCGCGCGCGTGGCGCGGCCATTGTCGGTATTTTTCATGATGAAGCGGTGCGGGAGCGTGTGGCCGATCGCCTGCACGTGATGCAGCCCTTCAAAACAGGGGCAGAAGCATGATCATCAATAATGTAAAGCTGGTGCTGGAAAACGAAGTGGTAGAGGGATCGCTGGAGTTTCGTGAAGACCGCATTACGAACTTTAGCGAAACCGCCAGCCAGCTCGCCGGCGCGCTGGACGGAGAGGGCGCGTTTCTGTTGCCCGGCCTGGTCGAGCTGCACACGGACAACCTGGATAAGTTCTTCACCCCGCGGCCTAAGGTTGACTGGCCGGCCCATTCCGCCATGAGCAGCCACGATGCGCTGATGGTGGCCAGCGGCATCACCACCGTGCTGGATGCCATCGGTGTAGGTGATGTACGCGATGGGGGGCACCGGCTGGAAAATCTCAGCAAAATGATTGGCGCGATTCGTGACAGTAACCGCAAGGGGCTCAACCGCGCCGAGCATTTATTACATCTGCGCTGCGAACTGCCGCATCACACCACGCTGCCGCTGTTTGAGGCGCTCATCTCCTCACCAGAATTGTCGCTGGTGTCGCTGATGGACCATTCACCGGGGCAGCGCCAGTACGCATCGCTAGAAAAGTATCGCGAGTACTATCAGGGAAAATATCAGCTCAATGACGAGCAGATGGACGAGTTTGAGCGCGATCAGCTGGCGCTGGCTAGAGAGTGGTCACAGCCCAACCGCCTGGCGATTGCCGCGCTGTGCCGGGATCATGGTATTGCGATTGCCAGCCACGATGATGCGACCGAAGCGCACGTGGAAGAGTCGCACGGCGTGGGCAGCGCCATAGCTGAATTCCCCACCACGCTGGAGGCGGCGAAGGCCTCACGTTATTGCAACATGCAGGTGTTAATGGGCGCACCGAATATTGTTCGCGGTGGTTCGCACTCTGGTAACGTAGCCGCCTGGGAGCTGGCATCACACGGAATGCTGGATATTCTGTCATCGGACTATTATCCCGGTAGCCTGTTGGATGCGGCCTTCCGCTTAGCGGCGGATGAGCGGAACACGCTGTCACTGTCCCAGTCTGTTGCGCTGGTCACCTGTAATCCGGCGCGCGCGTTGGGGCTAGAGGATCGTGGCGTGATTACGGAAGGCTGCCGCGCGGACCTGGTACTGGCGCATACCCAACATGGTCATCCCCACATCCGCCATGTCTGGAGCAAAGGCCGGCAGGTGTACTGATGGCCCGGCTTATCTGGCTCATCGGCCCGTCCGGCTCAGGAAAGGACAGCCTGCTGGACCTGCTGCGCGAGGCGCCGCCTGACGGCCTGCTGATTGCGCACCGCTATATCACCCGCCCTCACGATGTGGGGGGCGAAAACCACGTGGCTCTGACGGAAGCGGAGTTTATCCGGCGCAAGGCGCTGGGGTTATTTGCGGTCAGCTGGCAGGCCCACGGTTTTCATTACGGTATCGGGAGTGAAATCGATGGCTGGCTGGCGTGCGGGCAGAACGTGCTGGTAAACGGCTCCCGTCAGCATCTGGAACAGGTTCGTGCGCGTTACGGCGCACGGCTGTTGCCGCTGTGTATTGAGGTTTCGCCATTGGTGCTGGCCGCGCGTTTACGACAGCGGGGACGTGAGAGTGAAGAGGAGATCGTTCAACGACTGGCGCGCGCGGCACAACATCAGCCAGAGGGCTGCCTGCGGCTAAACAATGATGGTGCGCTGGTGGATACGGTACAACAGTTACGACAGTTGCTGGCGGAATTCCCATGAAACTGACCTTGCTTGGTACCGGCGGTGTGACAGGCGCGCCGGTGTTCGGTTGTGACTGTCATGCCTGTTTGCGCGCCCGCGACGCTTCCCGCTATCGCCGCGCGCCCACCAGCGCGTTAATTGAGGCCGGACGCGAACGTATTTTACTGGATGCCGGTTTGCCATTGCTGGCCGAGCGCTTTCAGCCTGGCGAAATTAACCGAATTTTGCTGACTCATTATCATATGGACCATGTGCAGGGGCTGTTCATTCTGCGCTGGGGCGAAGGCGAATCTATTCCTGTGTGGGGACCGCCGGACGACAAGGGCTGCGATGACCTGTTTAAGCATCCCGGACTGCTGGATTTCCGCCCCGCTTTAACGCCTTACGTGGCACATCAGTTCGGTGAATTACAGGTGACACCACTGCCGCTCCAACATTCACGACTGACCCACGGCTATCTGTTTGACTGGCATGGATCGCGTCTGGCCTGGCTGTGCGATACCTGCGGTCTGCCGCCGGACACCGCCGATTTCCTGCGTGGACAACGGCTGGATCACCTGCTGGTAGACTGTAACGATCCCCCCGGGCAGGGCGGACGCAATCATAACGATTTGACCGCCGCGCTAAACATCATTGATGAACTGAAACCGCACCAGGCCTGGCTGATTCATCTGAGCCATCACATGGATAACTGGCTGGCAGAGCACGCCTTACCCGATGGGGTTCGGGCAGCCTGTGACGGCTTGTCGCTGTCTCTGGGTGCCGATTTGCCTGTCACAGTTTAATCATCTAACCGTAATACAGCCTTCATCCCCCGTGTTCTTAATATAGCGGTCTCTCGTCAGGTTCCGGCGGCGTGAGCCACAAACGCAAGATAATGACTCTCGCCAGACAGTACCGACCAGATGGGTTAATGGGGCGCGGGTACAGAACGTAAACTGCAATAACGGAGAACATCATGGCACAGGCACTGCTTAAAACGGTGGTCGATAACGTCTCGTCATTGACCCAGTCAGGCGGGCAAAAAGTGTTATCTGTTCAGGGACTGAGCAAAGCTTACGGTAACAACAAAGTCCTCGATAATGTCAGTTTCGATTTGCATGCGGGTGAACTGGTGGCGGTAATCGGTCGCTCTGGCGCAGGCAAATCGACGCTGCTGCACATGCTGAATGGCACAATCTCCGCCTCACAGGGCGCCATCGTCAGCCTGCACCACAGCGAAGCCGATCGCGATGTGGTGAATCTCAGCAGCCGCCAGATGCGTGAATGGCGCACCCAGTGCGGCATGATCTTTCAGGATTTCTGCCTGGTGCCTCGCCTTGATGTGCTGACCAACGTGCTGTTGGGGCGTCTCAGCCAGACCTCTACGCTGAAATCGTTTTTCAAAGTGTTCTCTGACACCGATCGCGCCCGCGCCATTCAACTGCTTGAGTGGATGAACATGCTACCGCAGGCGTTACAGCGCGCCGAAAACCTCTCCGGCGGTCAAATGCAGCGCGTAGCGATTTGTCGGGCGCTGATGCAGAACCCCAAAATTCTGTTAGCGGATGAACCCGTTGCCTCGCTCGATCCTAAAAATACCACCCGTATTATGGATGTATTGCGTCAGGTCAGCGATCAGGGCATCAGCGTGATGGTGAATCTGCACTCGATTGAATTAGTAAAAAGTTACTGCACGCGCGTGATAGGTATTCAGCGCGGTGTGGTGCTGTTCGACGGTCATCCTTCCGCACTTACCGACGGCTTGCTGCATCAGCTGTACGGCGACGAATTTAACCAGATCCACTAACTATCACAGCAAGAGAACAAGGCTAATGAAAATGAAAGCTTTCGCGTTATTGACTACAGCATTGCTTACCTTTGGCGTTAACGCAGCGGACGCACCAAAAGAGCTGAATCTGGGTATTTTGGGCGGTCAGAACGCGACTCAGCAGATTGGTGATAACCAGTGTGTGAAAACGTTCTTTGATAAAGAACTGAACGTGGATACCAAAATCCGCAACTCTTCAGACTATTCCGGCGTGATTCAGGGGCTGCTGGGCGGTAAAGTGGATCTGGTATTGAGTATGTCTCCCTCCTCGTATGCGTCCGTGTATATTCAGGATCCTAAGGCCGTCGATTTAGTGGGCATTGTGGTGGATGACAAAGATCAGTCTCGCGGTTATCACTCCGTGGTGATTGTGAAAGCCGACAGCCCTTATAAGAAGCTGGAAGATCTCAAAGGCAAATCTTTTGGTATGGCGGATCCCGATTCCACGTCCGGTTTCCTCGTGCCAAACCAGGCGTTTAAGAAAATGTTTGGCGGCAACATCGACAATAAATACAACAACTTCTTTTCAAGCGTGACCTTTTCAGGTGGTCATGAGCAGGACATCCTGGGCGTGCTGAATAATCAGTTCGACGGCGCGGTGACCTGGACCTCTATGGTCGGTGATTACAACACGGGCTACACCTCGGGTGCCTTTGGCCGCCTGATCCGCATGGACCATCCGGACCTGATGAAACAGATTCGGATTATCTGGCAGTCGCCGTTAATTCCTAACGGTCCTATCCTGGTGAGCAATAAACTGCCAGCGGATTTCAAAGCGAAAGTCATCGCCGCGATCAAAAAACTGGATAAAGACGATCACGCCTGTTTCACCAAAGCCGTAGGGGGCCAGCAGCACATTGGCAAGACCTCGGTAGCGGACTTCCAGAACATCATCGATATGAAACGCGAGCTGATGAAAGGCGCGCGCGGCTAACGGCAGGGCAGTTTGCTTGCAGCCATCGTGCCGCCCTGAATAAGGGGGCGGCACGACCTCACCGGCGGGCTAGTCTGCGCGTCAACCTTGCCTGGATGGCTTTGTAACACATCAATCTGAGACACCTCACGTGACCGACTTCGAACGCTATTATCAACGTATCCGCCGCCAACAGAAGCGTGACTCGCTCATCTGGTCTTTGGTGCTGGTCGTGATTTATCTGGCGGCGGCCAATATGGCAGAGTTCAATCTGGTGACCATCTGGCAGTCGTTGCCGCACTTTTTTGATTATATCCGTGAAATCATGCCCGTTTTGCATCTGCCGCTCCTGTTTGCCGATGGCAAAACGGAAGGGTCGCTGGCCTACTGGGGCTATCGTCTGAATATTCAGCTGCCGCTGATCTGGGAAACCCTGCAGCTGGCGTTGGCCTCCACGCTGGTTGCCGTGGTGATTGCCGGTATCCTGGCGTTTTTTGCGGCCGATAATACGCAAACGCCCGCCAGCCTGCGCATGGGCATTCGCGCCTTTGTCGCATTTTTACGCACCATGCCTGAACTGGCATGGGCGGTAATGTTTGTGATGGCGTTTGGCATTGGGGCGATTCCCGGCTTTCTGGCCCTGGCCCTGCATACTATCGGTAGCCTGACCAAACTGTTTTATGAAGCCATCGAATCGGCGTCGGATAAGCCGGTACGCGGGCTGGCGGCCTGCGGAGCCAGCAAGCTGCAACGGATGCGCTTTGCGTTCTGGCCCCAGGTCAAACCCACCTTTTTGTCTTACAGCTTTATGCGCCTGGAGGTTAACTTCCGCTCATCGACCATTCTGGGGCTGGTCGGGGCAGGCGGGATCGGCCAGGAGTTAATGACCAACATTAAGCTGGATCGCTTCGATCAGGTCAGCATGACGCTGCTGTTGATTCTGATTGTCGTGTCGTTACTGGATACGGTTTCTGGCCGCCTGCGCCGCCGTGTCGTGGAGGAATAAATATGGTTACTCTCGCGCCGAATATCACGGCGATGAAGCAGCAGCATCATGAACTCTTCGCTGCGCAGCACCGCTATCTGCGCCGTCTGGCCATGCTGGCGCTGGCGCTGGTGCTTTATTACGTCTTTTTCTTTATGGTCTACGGTATCGAGTGGGGCCGCCTGCTGGTTGGCTGCCAGCAGCTGGGACGCTATTTTTTGCGTATGTTTGTCTGGCAAGACTTTGCCAACTGGCCCTTTGGCTACTATTTCTCTCAGGTCGGGATTACGCTGGCGATCGTGTTTGCCGGCACGATAACCGCCACGCTGCTGGCGCTGCCGCTGTCCTTTCTGGCGGCGCGTAATGTGATGCACGATAAAGTTGCCAGACCGATTGCTTTCCTGATGCGCCGCCTGTTCGACATGCTGCGCGGCATTGATATGGCGATCTGGGGCCTGATCTTTGTGCGTGCCGTCGGCATGGGGCCGTTAGCCGGGGTGCTGGCGATTATCCTGCAGGACGTTGGCCTGTTAGGTAAGCTCTATTCGGAAGGACATGAAGCGGTGGAGCGTTCCCCGAGTCGTGGGCTGGGTGCACTGGGGGCGAACAGCTTGCAGAAACACCGTTTCGGCATCTTCACCCAGTCGTTTCCGCAGTTTCTGGCGCTCAGCCTTTACCAAATCGAGTCGAATACTCGCTCAGCAGCGGTGCTCGGCTTTGTTGGCGCAGGCGGTGTCGGCCTGGTTTATGCTGAGAATATGCGTCTGTGGAACTGGGATGTGGTGATGTTCCTGACGTTGATTCTGGTGGTCGTGGTGATGATCATGGATGCCATCTCAAGCCGCCTGCGTAAGCGTTATATCATTGGGAAACCGGTGCCGTTGTGGCAGCCTGGCGGGCACGATTAAGCCTTGCACTCCGCTGCCAGGCGCGCTGCAGCGCCTCCACCAACTGTGCCGCCTGCCAGGGTTTCGCCAGCCGCTCACACAGCGGCAGCGTAACGGGCTGGTGGCGCAGGTCCTGGCCGCTGATCAGCAAGGTTGCCAGCTGTGGCCACTTTTGCTGCGCCTGACGAATGACCTCTGCGCCGTTTATCTCACCGGGCAACATCAAATCGCTGATTAACAGATCGATATCGGGTGTCTGGTGCAACAGCGCCAGCGCCTCTTCGCCGGTCGCGCACTCCAGCGTCAGATAGCCGAGTTGATGCAGGTGCTCGCACAGGGTTTGCCGCACCGCCGGTTCATCATCCAGTACCAGAATCAGACGATCGTCTGCAGCCGCGGGGTGAGACGGGGCAGGGACGGGGGGCCGGGCGGCTGCGGCATCGGGCGCGCGCGGCAGCAACAGCCGCACCGTTGTGCCCTGACCGGGGGCCGTTTCCAGCTCCACCTGTCCACCCGACTGGCGGACAAAGCCGTACACCATCGACAGTCCCAGCCCGCTCCCGGTTCCGGTGGTCTTAGTGGTGAAGAAGGGTTCGAACACCTGAGCACGCACCTCGTCGGACATGCCGCAGCCGTGATCGATCACTTCGATGGTCACCCGGTCACGTTTTTCCCCTTGCTCGCTTCGCCGCTGATTCCAGATGCGCAGGCGGATTTCGCCGCTTTGGCCACCCATCGCATCCCTGGCATTGACCACCAAATTCATCACCGCATTCTCCAGCTGGCTGGCATCTATCCAGGCCGGCCAGCCGGGGCGCTGGGCGTCAATGATCAGATGCTGACCGGGCAGCAGCGAATGCTGAAGCAGCCCCTGCAGATTCTCGATCAATGTCACCACGGAAACCGCGTGGGGATTCAGGGTTTGTTTGCGTGAAAAGGCCAGCAGCCGTTGGGTCAGAAGTGCCGCTCTGTCCGCCGCCTGGCGGGCTCGTTCAATCCGGCTGGCGACGGGGCCGGGTGCCAGTTGCCCCTCGGTTAACGCCAGGCTGCCGATGATAACGGCCAGCAGGTTATTAAAATCATGGGCGATGCCGCCGGTCAACTGGCCCACCGCTTTCATTTTCTGACTGTGCACCAGCGCCTCTTCCAGCACCTTACGCGAAGTGCGCTCCAGCACCGTATTGACCATTCCGCGCCGTGGTACAGGGCTGAAACGCAGTTCCAGCGTGCGGCCGTCTGCCAGCCTCACTTCCTGGGGTTCCGCTAAATCGTGCAACTGCACATTAAGCGGCGCCAGCAAGTGCTGATAGTGCAAACCGCGATGCAGATCGCGGGGAGCGATGCCCAGCAGCGTCGGATACTGCGCATTCCATACCACGAGTTCTCCGCTGTTATCAAACAGGGCAAAACCGTCACGCATGGCCAGGAAGGTTGACTCCAGTTGGGTGCTTTTTTCTTTTAGCAGGCGAGAAGTCTGGGCCAAAGAGGCGGTATTTCGCGCAAAAACGTTAAACGCGCGCGCCAGTTCACCCAGTTCGTCCCGACGCTGTAATCCCGGCACGCTGACGTTCTGCTCTCCCTGTGCCAGCCGGGTCATCGCACCGGCAATGGCGGTAAGACTGGAGCCCAGATTGCGGTAAATGTAGTACCCGGTATAGAGGGTGATGGCCAGCGCCAGCAGGGCAGACAGCATGATAAAGCCGCTAACCGAGTCGAGTTGATGATGGGTGGCGATGTTACGCCTTTCCGTTTGCTGCGCGACCTGCTGGACGTAAGCGGTAATGTCATCATTCAGCGCCGCCACCAGCGCCTTGATACGGTAAGTCGCATAGGCAATCGCCAGGTCACTCTCCTCCAGCTCTGCGGCCAACGGGACCAGGCCGCGCTGTGTTTCCAGCAACTGCTGTACATTGTCGCCCAGTGCACCTGGCGCGACCACGCTGCGCCATTGCATCATCACCTGTTGCAGGTGCTCGATGACCGCCGTCGATGACGGCGTGCGAATCGCGATATCCAGTAGCCTGCCGGTTTGCTGGCGCAGCGTTAAATCGGGTGCGTTGATGCCGTCGCGCTGTGTCAGATCATTAATGCGTTCAAGCAGCAGTTGTGACTGCCACAAGCCGCTTAGCACCCTGTTGCGCTGTAAATGGCGTTCATGGCCTTGACGCAACAGCATACTCACCGACTGCTCAAGCATCAGGCTACGCGCACGCAGGCGCGCCACGCGCTCAGGCTCACGCGCGGCAAGTGGCGTGCTCGCCAGTAAAGAGAGTGAGTGCTGCAGGGCCTGTTGGTTCTGCTGTAAACGTCGTGATTCGCTCTGATACTCAAGCGCACCGACCACCTGGGACAACCGCACTGCCGTGATGGCCACATTGGAGGTATCGCGCGCCAGGGCAAGGCTGCCGTTCATATCAGCCAGCGTCTGCGCCTGGGCCTGGGCCTGAATGGTGCCCGCATGGCGAAAACTGGTCACCGCCACCACGCTCACCATTAAGGTGACGCACACCACCAATAAATGAGACAGCAACAGGCGACCGCGCGCCCCGACCTGCCACGGTGAACTGCGTTGCATAAAGACTCTCCGCTCGTGCGACGATGAGCCGAGTATAGGAGTGAGGGCGAGGCGAAATATGACAAATATGAATGGCCTCTGACATTTTCCATTTATCTGACACTGCTTAACTCGCTGCTATCCATAACCAGCAGGAGCGGGTAGATGACAGCAAAGCCGATACTCGAAATGCGCGAGATCACCCGACGCTTTGGTAATTTTTACGCCTTGAAAGGGGTGGATCTCACGGTGTATCCCGGTGAGGTCCATGCCCTGATGGGCGAAAATGGCGCGGGTAAAAGCACCCTGATGAAGATCCTGGCGGGGGCCTATGCTGCCAGCAGCGGCGAGGTGCTAATTGATGGCAAACCCTGGCAGCTGAAAGGCCCTAAAGAGGCGTTAGCCGCCGGAATCACGCTGATCTATCAGGAAATCAATCTGGCGCCCAATCTTACCGTGGCGGAAAACATCTTTCTGGGCAGTGAAATTACCCGTGCAGGCATGGTGAAACGTCATCAGATGGCGGATGAGGCGCAGCAGGTGATCAACCGGTTGGGCGCGCAGTTTAGCGCCACCGACAAAGTCAGCAGGCTGAGTATTGCTGAGCAGCAGCAGGTGGAAATTGCGCGCGCCTTACACCGTAACAGCCGGATTCTGGTGATGGATGAGCCGACTGCCGCACTCTCGAACCGTGAAACCGAACAACTGTTTGCCCTGATCAAGCGCCTGCGTAGCGAAGGCATGGCCATTATTTACATCAGTCATCGTATGGCGGAAGTGTATGAGCTGTCAGATCGCGTCAGCGTGCTGCGTGACGGGCAGTATGTCGGCAGCCTGACGCGCGACAATCTGAATGCCAGCGAGCTGGTGCGCATGATGGTGGGGCGGCCGCTCAGCGACTTGTTCAATAAAGATCGCACGATCGCGCGCGGGGCCGTCCGGCTGGCTGTCAATCATCTGTCCGACGGCGACAAAGTGCATCCCAGCAGCCTTGAGGTTCGGGCGGGCGAAATCGTCGGCCTGGCCGGCCTGGTGGGCGCGGGACGGAGCGAGCTGGCGCAGCTGATCTTTGGCGTGCACCGGCTTAAACAGGGCGACGTCTGGATCGATGGTCAGAAGGTGGATATTCACTCGCCACGTGAGGCGATTGCGCACGGCATTGGTTTTCTTACCGAGAACCGTAAAGAGCAGGGGCTGTTTCTGGAGATGGCCGCGCAGGAAAACATCGTCATGGCCACGCTGGAGCGTGATGCCCGCTACGGCATGCTTAACCGCGGGAAATCGCGGAAAATTGCCAGCGAAGCGATCTCCTCGCTCAATATTCGCGTGCCCCACGCGCTGGTGCGTGCGGGGGGCCTGTCGGGGGGCAACCAGCAAAAGCTGCTGATTTCCCGCTGGATCGCCATCGGTCCCCGTATTTTGATTCTGGATGAGCCAACGCGCGGCGTTGACGTCGGCGCGAAAAGCGAAATTTATCGCATGATGCAGGAAATGGCGCGTCAGGGCGTAGCCATTCTCATGATCTCCAGCGAATTACCGGAGGTTGTTGGCATGAGCGATCGGGTTTATGTGATGCATGAGGGGGCCATCGCCGGAGAGCTGGCGGGCGATACGATCACTCAGGAAAACATCATGACGCTGGCAACCGGTGCGCACAGCGCATCACCGCTTGAAGTATGAGGATAAAACAATGACACAAACGGCACGTGTTAATCCACCGACGGCCAAACGCGCTCTGATGGGCGACATCATGCAGACCGTGGGCATTTTACCGATTTTGATTTTAATCGTGGCGGTCTTTGGTTTTGTCACGCCTAACTTCTTTACCGAAGCCAATTTGCTCAACATTACGCGTCAGGCCTCCATCAATATCGTGCTGGCCGCAGGCATGACCTTTGTCATCCTGACGGGCGGTATCGATTTGTCCGTGGGCTCGATGCTGGGCACCACGGCGGTGGTGGCGCTGCTGACGTCGCTGGACCCGATGCTGGCGTCGCTTACTATTCCGATGGCGCTGGGCGCCGGGCTGGTGATGGGATTGTTTAACGGCATTCTCGTGGCCTGGGCCGGACTGCCTCCGTTTATCGTCACGCTCGGCACCTATACCGCACTGCGCGGGGCGGCCTATCTGCTGGCCAACGGCACCACGGTGATCAATTCCGATATTAACTTTGAGTGGATAGGCAATGGCTACCTGGGGCCGGTGCCCTGGCTGATCGTCATCGCGTTCGCCGTTATCGCGATTTGCTGGTTCATTCTGCGTCGCACCACGCTGGGCGTTCATATCTATGCGGTGGGCGGCAATATTCAGGCCGCGCGACTGACCGGCATCAAAGTGGGCCTGGTGCTGATATTTGTGTACGGCATGAGCGGATTGCTGTCGGGGTTGGGCGGGCTGATGAGTGCTTCGCGCCTCTACAGCGCCAACGGCAATCTGGGCGTGGGTTATGAGCTGGATGCCATTGCCGCGGTGATTCTGGGCGGCACCAGTTTCGTCGGCGGCATCGGCACCATCACCGGCACGCTGATTGGGGCGTTGATTATCGCCACGCTGAATAACGGCATGACATTAATGGGCGTCTCCTACTTCTGGCAGTTGGTTATTAAAGGTGCGGTCATCATCATCGCCGTCCTGATCGATAAATATCGTACTCGTCATCATGTGGGCTGACAGCCCCCATGCGCAGAGCAAACAAAGCGCCATTCAGCAGTTGGCAGATAAATCACAGCAGGAGAAGATCTATGCGTTTTAATCCGATTGTAACCGGGCTGCTGGCGGCAACGCTGCTCAGTGCCGGTGTGGCTCAGGCAAAAGAACTGAAATCGATTGGCGTAACGGTAGGCGACCTCGCTAACCCATTCTTTGTGCAGATCACCAAAGGTGCAGAGATGAAGGCGCGTCAGCTGGCCGGGGATAACGTAAAAGTCACGTTGGTGTCGAGTGGCTACGATCTCGGGCAGCAGGTGGGACAGATTGATAACTTCATTGCGGCAAAAGTGGACATGATTATCCTGAATGCCGCCGACTCAAAAGGGATTGCCCCTGCGGTCAAGCGCGCGCGTGATGCGGGTATCGTTGTGGTTGCGGTCGACGTCGCCGCAGATGGCGCTAACGCCACCATCACCTCTGATAACACCCAGGCGGGTGAAATGGCCTGTAAATACATCGCCGATCGCCTGAAAGACAAAGGCAATGTGGTGATCATCAACGGCCCGCCGGTCTCTGCCGTACAAAACCGCGTGGAAGGCTGCATGACCGAATTGAAACGCCATCCGGACATTAAGCTGCTTTCCTCTAATCAGAACGCCAAAGGCAGCCGTGAAGGCGGGCTGGAAGTGATGACCGGCCTGCTGTCAGCCAATCCAAAAATCGACGCGGTATTTGCCATTAACGATCCGACCGCGATCGGTGCCGATTTGGCGGCAAAACAGGCCCAGCGTAACGAGTTCTTTATCGTCGGCGTGGATGGTTCGCCGGATGGTGAGGAAGCGCTGAAACGTAAGAACTCGCTGTTCGCCGCTACGCCAGCCCAGGATCCGCAGGTGATGGCAGCCAAAGCCGTCGAGATTGGTTACGACATCCTTCAGGGCAAACCGGCACCGGATAAACCCGTGCTGATCCCGGTTAAATTAATCGATCGCAATAACGTCAGCAGCTACAAGGGCTGGACAGTGAAATAAAACCGGCGCGCGGCATCGTCGGGTGCCGCTTTAACGGGAGAGCTGACGATGCAACGCTCCGAAGTGAATGTGTTTTTGCAAAACACGCGGGACTTTTTTACACGCCAGGATATCCATCTGCCGCCCTGGGCTGATTACGACCTCAGTCAGTGGCGTCAGCAGCAGGGCGACATTGAGGAAATTATCGCGTTACGGCTGGGCTGGGACCTCACAAGCTTTGGCGCCGATGATTTTCTGCAAACCGGCCTGACGCTCTTTACGCTGCGCAACGGCTCGCCGGGCGGCAAGCCCTGGCACAAACCTTATGCTGAAAAAGTCATGCACGTGCGTGAAGGGCAGGTCACGCCGATGCATTATCATCCCCGCAAAATGGAAGACATCATCAACCGCGGGGGCGGCAATCTGATCGTCGAACTGTATAACCGTGAAGGCAACGAGAAGGCGAACTCGCCGGTGACGGTATCGCTGGATGGCATCACACAAACCCATGCGGCCGGTTCGCAACTCAGGCTGTCTCCGGGCGAAAGCGTGACGTTAATCGCCGGCGTCTGGCACAGCTTCTGGGGCGAAAACGGCTTTGGCGATGTGCTGGTTGGCGAAGTCTCGATGCCTAACGATGATGACAACGATAACGTATTTTTAACGCCGCTGGCGCGCTTTAACGCCCTTGATGAGGATCAGGAACCGCACCGGCTGCTCTGTAACGACTATTCCCACTGGCTCAATCTGAGGAGTGAATAATGGCTTTGATCTCTCTGGCACAGGGGCTGGCCCATGCGCAGAAGCAGGGGTACGCGCTGGGCGCCTTTAACGTTCTGGACACGCATTTTCTGCGCGCGCTGTTTGCGGCCGCAGAGCAGCAACGCTCGCCTTTTATCATCAATATTGCGGAAGTGCATTTTAAATACGTCACGCTCGACCAGCTGGTTGAGGCGATAAAGTTTGAAGCGGCGAAGCACGCGATTCCGGTGGTGCTCAACCTGGATCACGGTTTGCACTTTGAGGCGGTGATGCAGGCGATTCGTCTGGGATTCACCTCGGTAATGTTCGATGGCTCAACGCTGAGTTATGAAGAGAATATTCGCCAGACGCGTGAAGTGGTCAAAGCGGCACATGCCGTCGGCGTGTCGGTTGAGGCAGAACTGGGCGCGGTGGGCGGAGACGAAGGGGGCGCGTTATTTGGCGAAGCCGACAGCGAAAAATTTACCGATCCACGGCTGGCTGCTGAGTTTGTGCGTGAAACCGGCATTGATACGCTGGCGGTGGCTATCGGTAACGCCCACGGGAAATACAAAGGGGAGCCTAAACTCGACTTTGACCGGCTGGCGGCTATTCGCGAGCAAACCGGCGTACCACTGGTGCTGCACGGTGGCTCAGGCATCAGCGACGCGGATTTCCGGCGGGCGATCTCACTCGGCATCCATAAAATCAACTTCTATACCGGCATGTCGCAGGCGGCACTCGACGCGGTGGAACGCAGTCTGGCCTCACGCAACACCCGCTATGACGAGTTTGCCGAACTGCTGATGGCGGTGGAGAACGCAATTTGTGAAACCGTGATGCAGCAGATGAAGATTTTCGGCAGCGTAGGGCAGGCGTAAATGGAGGCGCGGCGCGGCATTCTGGCCGCTGGCGTGATGCTGGTGGATTACGTTCATCGTATTAGCCACTGGCCGGAACAGGGCTGGCTGGCTGAGGTTCAGCATAGCGAAAAGGCGGCAGGCGGCGCACCGCTGAATGTTTTACTTACCCTTTCGCGCATGCAGTGTCAGCTTCCGCTGGTGGCGATTGGCCTGCTGGGCAATGACGCCGACGGTGATTACCTGCTGGCTATCATGCAGGCGTCGCAGATCGATCATCGCTGGGTTCAACGTACCTGCGATAAACCCACCGCGATGACGCAGGTGATGACCGCACCGGACGGGCAACGAACGTTTTTCTTTTCCCCTGGCGCAAATGCCCTGCTGGACAGAACGCATTTCGCCGCTGTAGACGATGCGCAGCGCATCTTTCATCTGGGCTATTTACTGTTGCTTGAAACGCTGGACGGCGCGGACAGCGAATTCGGCACGCGCAGCGCCCGTTTGCTGGCCCAGATGCAGCAGCGTGGTTATTTTACCTCGCTCGATCTGGCGTCCCGTGCCGGGGATTACCGACCACAGGTATTGCCTGCGTTGCGCTGGTTAGATTACCTGGTTATTAACGAACTGGAAGCCCAGGCGTTGTCTGGCGTCGTTTTGCGGGATGATAACGGTATTCAACCACCCGCAGCCTTTTCCCTGGCTGCGCAGTGGCTGGCCGGGCAGGGGGTACGTCAGCGCGTGGTGATACACGCGCCCGAAGGGGCATGGGGGCAGGAAGTCGGCGGCGAAGGCATCTGGCAGCCTGCGTGGCAGCTGGCACCCGACGAGATTGTGGGCAGCGTTGGCGCAGGTGATGCATTTTGTGCGGGCGTACTGTATGCCAGCCATGAAGGGGATGACATGCTGGCAACGCTGCAACTTGCGCACACCTGCGCCCGGTTTAATTTGCGCGCGGCCAATGCAATCGACGGTATTCGCCCGTTGACCGACATGCGGCAGTGGATGGCTCAGGCCGTTTGCGTCGAGAGCCGCAAACCTTCAGGTTTGACCACGTCCGCCGAGAAAACATAACCCAGCCCACGAATCGTGCGGATCAGGCCGGGCTGATGGGGATTTGCTTCGATTTTGCGCCGCAACCGCATAATCAGCACATCGATGGTGCGGTCAAACACGTCCATCGTTTCGCTATGGGTGAGTTCCAGCAACTGGTCACGCGTCAGGACCTTACGCGCGTGCCGCACCATCGCACGCAGCAAGGTATATTCACCCTGCGTTAACGGCACGGTTTCTCGCTGCGGATTAAGCAACTGGCAGCGCGTTTCATCAAGCAGCCAGCCATTAAAGCGCCATCCCTCATGGTCAGTTTCCGGCAACACCACGCGCCCGCTGCGCCGGAGAGCCGCCCGCGCCCGCGCAACCACAACGCGTGGATTAAAGGGCTTGGCAATATAATCATCCGCCCCCATCTCCAGGCCTACCACCATTTCCGATTCCGAACCCATACCCGTCAACATAATCACGAGAATATCAGGCCGCAGTCGCTGCAGCTGCTGCAAAACCAGTAAACCGTTGGTGTCGGGCAACATCATATCAAGCATAACCAGGGAAATATCCGGATGTTCGCGCACCCTCGTCAGGGCATCTTTCCCCTGATGGCAGCGATAAACCAACAACGCATGTTCACTGAGTGCGTCCTGCAACAAATCGCAGACGGCATGATCGTCATCCACCACCAAAATTGCTGGCTTCATCTTGTGACCTCAATGTTACTGAAGGGTTAAATGCGAGTTTACACATTCCAGCATGGCCTGCTGATTGATGCAGCTGAAACGTGACCAGCGTCGCCTGACAAATTGCTGAAGCGTGCGGAAACGCATAATTTTGCCGGGCAGGGAGGTAAAAGGAAAACGATTGCGCATTTAGGGGGCAATGCACCATAATCGCGCCCTGATCTGGTTCAGAATTA
Organism: Pantoea sp. Ae19-2; assembly: GCF_059801205.1. Lineage (NCBI taxonomy): Bacteria > Pseudomonadati > Pseudomonadota > Gammaproteobacteria > Enterobacterales > Erwiniaceae > Pantoea > Pantoea sp. Ae19-2. Next base: position 1,206,324 of record NZ_JBCHWE010000001.1, read on the forward strand.
TCTTAAGGCTCGCTGACGCGTATCCAGGTAATCGATTGCGTATCGGGCTGGCACAGCAATTGCTTTAGCCTTTGCAATTGCTCATGTGACAAAGGAAAGCGAAAACCGTATTTCGGGTGGTCGGGCTGGCATGCGACAGCACTGGCGGCCCCTCAGTATCACAACAAACAGCATGACCATAACCTTGGCAAGAGAACGCGCACCTGAGTGACGTCTCTATCATCGAGAGATAATGATGTTAGAAAAACTATTTAAATTAAAAGCGCACAACACAACTGTACGCACTGAAGTCATCGCCGGTATCACCACCTTCCTGGCGATGGCCTACATTCTGTTTGTTAACCCCAGTATTTTGGGTGCAACCGGCATGGATAAAGGGGCTGTTTTTGTCGCGACCTGTCTGGCAGCCGCAATTGGTTCGGTGTTAATGGGACTGATTGCCAACTACCCGATTGCGCTGGCACCGGGCATGGGGCTGAATGCTTTTTTCACCTATACCGTTGTCTTGCACATGGGCTACAGCTGGCAGATTGCGCTGGGCGCGGTATTCCTGTCCGCAGTGATTTTTTTCGCCTTATCGATATTTAAGATTCGCGAGTGGATTATCAAGAGCATTCCGCTGCCGCTGCGCGCCGGTATTGCCGCAGGGATCGGTCTCTTCCTGGCGATTATCGCGTTGGAAGGCGCGGGTATCGTTGTGGATAATCCGGCTACCCTGGTGGGGATTGGCGATCTGACGAAGCCGGGCCCCTTACTGGCGATGTTAGGGTTTATCATCATCGTGGTACTGGAAGCACGTCGCGTCACGGGCGCGGTCTTAATAGGCATTCTGATCATCACCTTTATCTCGATGGGCATTGGTCTGACGAAATTTGGCGGTGTATTTTCTGCACCGCCTTCAATCGCACCAACGTTCATGCAGTTGGATATTGCGGGTGCATTTAACGTCGGCTTAATTAGCGTGATTTTCGCGTTCTTGTTCGTGGATGTGTTTGATAACACCGGCACGCTATTGGGTGTAACCAAACGCGCCGGGCTGGCTGACGAGCAGGGCAATGTGCCCAAAATGGGACGCGCGCTGGTTGCGGACAGTGCGGCTGCGCTGTTTGGTTCGCTGCTGGGCACCTCTACGACCACCAGTTATGTCGAGTCTGCCGCCGGAGTGAGCGCAGGCGGTCGTACCGGCCTGACGGCGATTGTGGTTGCGGTGCTTTTCCTGCTTGCGCTGTTCTTTTCTCCTCTGGCGTCAAGCGTGCCGGTTTATGCCACCGCGCCAGCATTGCTGTTTGTTGCGGTTTTGATGACGTCCGGGCTGGCCGAAATTGACTGGAAAGACATCACCACTGCTGCCCCGGTAACCGTGACCGCGCTGACGATGCCGCTGACCTACTCCATTGCTAACGGTATTGCCTTTGGCTTTATTACCTGGACCGTGGTGAAGTTGCTCAGCGGACGCACCAAAGAGATTAATGCGGCACTGATTGTTCTGTCTGTATTATTTGTGATTAAGCTCGGCTGGCTGAGCGCCTGATTAATCCAACCGTTACAGCATATTGAATATGCTGTAACGGTTTTAACATTAGAACTTAAAAAGCGTTTGCGGTTGTTTTCTCTGTTATTTTCCATCATTGTGCGCACCCTTCCAGAATATCGATCTACGCCCTTTTCTTCGCGCGGCCGTGCTTTTATTCTTTGACTCAACATTGTGAATAAAGGAAAAGAACAATTCCCATTTTATTTTTCCTTTTTATTCAATCAGGTAATGTTTATTGCGCAAGACTTTGCTTCAATAATGCTGAAGCAGGTTGCGACTTACGTTAATGGATTAAGTTAATCCGCCTGTCAGGAAAAGCTCATGGGCAATCTGTATGGAAAACGGAATCGCGGTAATCCGCATTTGACCCTCAGTCATCGCTGGACAGGAGGCAAAAAAATGGAAAATTTTGAGACGCGCTTTGAGCGGCTTGAAGAAGACAACCATCAAATAAAAATCGACCTGGCGCTTTTTAGCGGGCAGGCTATGGCTTTTGCGACCAAAGCCGATCTTGAGCTTCTGCGTGCGGAACAGGCGGTGTTTCATGTTGAAATGGTTCAGCGATTCACGCTGCTGGAAGAGAAAGTCCAACAGTTTAGCATCCGGTTTGACGATGTTGATGGCAGGTTGGTTAGCATCGAAGGCAAACTTTCAGCAATCGATGGCATCTTATTCAATTTTACTAATAAATTTAATGCTATCGAGGTAAGTTTTAACATTATCAATGCGAAGTTTGATGATGTTTACAAAGAATTCGCTGCTAATGAAGTGAGATTTAACGGCATTGACGCTCGGCTCGACGCAATGGATATACGGTTTGATGGCATCGATAAGAGACTCGACGGCATCGACAAGAGACTGGACGGCATTGATATGAGACTGAATGGTATTGATCTCAGGCTTGATGGTATCGATCGGCGACTGGATGCGATGGACAGGAGAATGGATGCCATGGACCAGCGATTCGACAGGATTGATGAACGATTCGATAAACTGGATTTACGCTTTGAAAGCCTTAATAACCGCCTTATCTGGACGCTCATGGTACCGGCTATTCTTGCGGTGTTTGCCTGGTTCATCAATACCGCCGTTCTGAACGCGGCCTGATTCGTAATATCGTCTTAATTAACGAGACGGTATTAACGGGAAGGATTTTCGCATTAATACCGTCTTTTTCATTCATTATTGTTTAACGGAAAGGCGGTTCGTTAAACGTACGTAACTTACGTGAATGCAACTTATCACCTTCGGCGCGCAATAATTCAACCGCGCGAATACCAATCTGTAAATGCTCTGAAATCGCGCCGTCGTAAAAGCGGTTTGCCTGGCCCGGCAGTTTGATTTCACCGTGCAGCGGCTTGTCCGAAACACACAGCAATGTGCCATAAGGCACCCTGAAACGGTATCCCTGAGCAGCAATCGTTGCACTTTCCATATCGACAGCCACGGCCCGGCTCAGATTAAAACGCAGGGCAGAGGCTGAATAGCGCAGCTCCCAGTTACGATCGTCTGTTGTCACAACGGTTCCGGTGCGTAGCCGTTCTTTTACCTCCTCGCCTGGCATACCGCTCACGGACTTGGTTGCGTCATACAAAGCCCGCTGAACTTCGGCAATGCTTGGAATCGGAATGTCGGGCGGCAGAACGCTGTCCAGCACGTGGTCGTCGCGCAGGTATGCATGAGCCAGCACGTAGTCACCAATGCGCTGACTCTCGCGCAGGCCGCCACAGTGCCCTATCATCAGCCAGGCGTGAGGACGAATGACCGCCAGATGATCGCAGATTGTTTTAGCATTGGACGGGCCCACGCCGATATTGATCAATGTAATTCCCCGGCGATTGGGTGAGGTCAGGTGCCAGGCTGGCATCTGATGCTTTTTCCAGGCCAGATCAGACAGCATGGCTTCATTGTCTTCTGTACTCGCCGTCAGAACGACATCGCCCGCACACACAAGGCTGTCGAAAGGGGTTGAAGGATCGCGAACCTGTTCAATGGCCCAGCGTACGAATTCGTCTACGTAGCGCGTGTAGTTGGTAAACAGGACAAAGGGTTGAAAATGCTCAACCGCCGTGCCGGTATAGTGGCGCAGGCGGGCAAGCGAAAAATCTGTGCGCAACGCGTCAAAGTGAGACAGAGGAAAGGTCGCATCGGCATGAAATAAACCATCTGCCGTTTCATCACCAATCTGCGACAGTTCAGTCGTTGGAAAGTGACGCGCAATCCCCGCACTCATGGTGCGATCCAGCGACAGATCGGACCCGTCTATGACATAAGGATAGGGAATTTCCTGACGCGAAGGACCGACGTCGATCGTCACCTCGTACTCTTTTTCCAGCATGGCCAGCTGTTCAGAGATGTAATGGCGCAGCAGAGCAGGGCGCGTCACCGTGGTGCTGTAACTGCCAGTATGGGTAAAGCGGCCCCAGGCTCGGGTGCGATTCTGCTGAGGCCCGTCGCCCTGCCACGTAATGCGTAGTTCAGGGTAAACAAACAGACCTTGCGCGCGGGCAACGGGATCGGGTAGCGAGCCTTCTTCCGTATAGGCCTTAATTGATGCGCGCAGAGCGTTGACGGCTTCATCATACATCTGCTCAAGCGTATCAAGTGCCTGCTGGCGTGTCAGATTTTTCCGTTGGGCTGGCATAACCTCTCCTTTAACGTTCTTACGACAATTTCCCCAAGCTTAGCGGGTTTAACGCAGGATTTGGTGAAGAATCTATGATCAAGCGCATTTTGCTGCCGCCAGTTATAGGCGAGGCTTAGCGCTGGTGCGTGGGTTTACATCAAAATGCAGATAAACCTGACGCCTGCCTTCGCTTTTTGGTAAAGAAGAGGGCCGCTTCCGGGCATGATCGTGCGATGACATCGGCAACGCGATGATTCAACGAGGTGAGGAAAAAGGTAAAAAAAGTGTGTAACGATGATTTAACAGGAATGCAAAACGTTTTGCATATTTGCCCGCAGGCTACCATCATTAGAACTCTTTCCCCGACTTCTTCATATTTGGTACTCCTTTGCAAAATCCCGGCGTAGCAGTGGTGCAGGCGATTAAGCGCACGGCGTGGTATCCCAAACGTCGTTCTTACCGCACGCTGTACTGGCGTGAAATTTCGCCTCTTGCAGTCCCGATCTTTTTTGAAAATGCCTGCGTGCTGTTAATGGGCGTGCTCAGTACCTTCCTGGTCAGCTGGCTAGGTAAAGAGGCGATGGCAGGCGTTGGCCTGGCTGACAGTTTTAACATGGTCATCATCTCCTTTTTTGCCGCCATCGATCTGGGCACCACGGTGGTGGTCGCTTTCAGTCTGGCAAGGCGTAATGGTAAACGGGCGCGTGCCGCTACGCGGCAGTCGCTGGCGATGATGACCATTTTGGCGCTAATTCTGGTCATTGCGATTGAGTTCTGGGGCCATCTGATTATTGACGCCATTGCCGGCGCTGCCGAACCGAAAGTAAAAGCGCTGGCGCTGAGCTATCTCCAGGTTTCGGCATGGAGCTATCCGGCAGCGGCCATCACGCTAATCGGCAGTGGCGCGCTGCGTGGGGCAGGGAATACCAAGATCCCGATGCTGATTAATGGCGGGATGAATATCCTCAATATCATGATCAGTAGCGTACTTATTTACGGCTGCTTTTCATGGGATGGACTGGGGTTTGTCGGCGCTGGATTAGGGTTAACCATCACCCGCTACATCGGCGCTTTCGCCATTATTTATGTGTTAATGATTGGATTTAATGCTTCGCTTAAAATCACGCTGTCCAGCTATTTTCGTCGCTGGAACAGCAGCATACTCTATGAAGTACTGAGCATTGGCGTGCCTGCCAGTATCGAATCTGTGCTGTTTAACGGCGGTAAATTGCTGACCCAGGTGTTTGTGGCTGGCATGGGCACCAATGAGATCGCGGGTAACTTTATTGCGTTTTCTGTTGCCTCGCTGATTAACCTGCCGGGTAACGCGCTTGGATCGGCTTCAACCATCATCACCGGAAAGCGGCTGGGTAAATACCAGGTATTTCAGGCTGAACGACAGGCGAAGCATGTTTTTTGGCTGGCAACCATTTGCCTGTCGTGCGTTGCGGCCCTGACCGTTCCGCTGGCGGGCTTGTTGGCACGTTTCTATACCAGCGATCCTGAAGTGATAAATGTCACGAAACACCTCATCTGGCTCAATGCCTTGTTTATGCCGATTTGGGCAGCGTCGTGGGTTTTACCGGCTGGGCTGAAAGGCGCGCGTGACGCACGTTACACGATGTACGTCTCTATGTTTAGCATGTGGTGTGCAAGGGTCGTGGCTGGCTATTTGCTGGGCATTGAACTGGGAATGGGCGTCATCGGCGTCTGGCTTGGCATGTTCCTCGACTGGACAGTGAGAGGGCTGTTTTTCTGGGGAAGGTTCACCAGCGGTAAATGGCTGAATAATTACCGTAAAATGATCGCGAAAGCCGGGCCATCCTAATTCCTTTTCCTGATTTGTTATCTCTGTCGCCGCTTTAACCCAGGTGGCGACGATAAATACTGTGCCATTCAATGCCTGAGTGATTTCAGCCCATACCGCTGTTCACATCGGGCCATTGGCACGTCCTGCGCTTGTGCAATCCACCGCGGCTTAGTCTCTGGCTGTATTAAAATCACTCACATTGCCTTTTATTGATCCAGCTTGCGGCTAAAACCAACACTGCTCCCCGATATATTACTTAAGATAATTCTTAATTTAGCAATGCTTTAAATATTTAACCTGTTGTATTTATTGGTTTTTTAATAAATGACACGCTTCGTGTTTTCTAAAAATTTGACTTAATTACGATCTCAGACTTAAGAAAATCAGCTTCAGGGCGCTTCGCTGGCCGTTTTATCCCTTTTTACCATGATTAAATATTCATACTACTAATGTTTAATTATCTAAACGAAGCGGCTGGCAGGGCTAAATCGGGGTTTTTTATCGCGTCGATAGCATTTGGTTAACAAGTGCCTGAAGTTTGAGATAATACTATACATTAATATTTTTACTATTTAAGCTCGCTCGGGGCTGTGTTGAATTTTTTAAGGCATTATGTAAAGCTGTGTAAGATGTTAAGAAATGGAAAAGAACTTTACACAGGCGAGCAGGATGTTGAGGCTCGTGCGGTAGCTATGGTGCTGCAGTTTAATTTGTAAGCCATTGATTTATTGCTATTTGTGTGAGATCGACTGGAATTTAAGCAGGATGTTGCCATTCTCCCCACACTTATAACGATTAATCAGCCTTATTAAACTTAACGATTCAGCTTTGTGAATCGGTTTTGCGCAACGCTTAACCAGGCTGCCTTAATGACGTTTGCGTTTAGGAATTTGTCAGTTTGCTGAATGTTTAACCGCGAATTCAGCCGTCTTGTTCCGGTCATCAGGTTTCATGGGCAGTTTCACACCTGCTCACTCTCATCGAATAGAAAATTTTAAACTCACTACCTCATCTCATTCAGGCAAATTGTGTTGTTAATCAGTGTATTGGCTCCAGATGGCAGCCAGCATCGCTCGTTCTGCAACAGGGTTTGCTTAACACCGGCCAATGGCCACTTGTTTGGGTATTAATGGAACTAAATATGAAGAAAATGGTGAACTTTCGAATTGCATTAAGCCTGATGTTTGTCTTTGCTGTTGCAGGCTGTAAAACACCGCCAAAAATGACTGATGACACAATGGTGAGCAGCACCGTTGATGGCACAACCCTGATCCATCGTCATGCCGTTGCTGCGCCGGCGCAGTTCTCCGCATTAAATGAATCCTATCGCGCTTTATATCCTGCATCGGTGATGACGCGTCCGGACTTCGGCGGCAAAGTCGTCGAAACCCTGAAAACCGGCGAAACCTACACCGTTGTGGGTCAGGTTGAAAATAACTGGCTGGCATTAGGTGAAGAAGCGCAGGCTGAAGCGCCAGCAGCAGCCAGCGATGCCAAAGCCACAGACAGCAAAGCGGCACCGGCTCAGGCCACAACCAGCGCGATAAAAGTTGTTGGTTATGTGCCTTTCCGCGCCGTGGTGAAAAGCGATTTGTACGATCAGACCGTTAAAGCCGATCAGCCGAAACGTCGTGCGCGTGCCGCCGCCAAGAAAAAAACCTGTGTTTCTGTAGATGGAAACAGCCAGGCGTGCCAGAACAAGAATAACGGTACCTGGATCATTAACTAAGTCAGGGGCAGGGAGGGACAGAAATGGCACAAACTTACTTTCGCGTTGGCCTGGCAAAATGGATCTGGCCCTTCCTGCTGCTTCTGCTAACGGCATGCAGTAGCAGTAAGCCTGATATTGCGCGATACAACCTGCACTTTCAGGCACATCCTTCCATCAATTCGGGCGCACCACTCAAAGTCCGGGTGATGTTGCTGACGTCTGATGCAGAATTTATGTCCGCCGACTTCTTCACTTTGCAGAATCAGCCCGCTACCGCACTGGGAAATACGCTGCTCAACAATCAGCAGTTTTTCCTGATGTCCGGTCAGCTCAGTAAAACGCTGAGTGCCAAAAGCCTCCCCGACGCGCGCTTTATCGGCATCATGGCGGAATATCAAAAGCTGGATGGCAAGGTGTGGCGACTTGCGCTGCCTTTCCCAGACAGTGACAGCAGCTCGTTCTGGCAGTTCTGGAAAAGCAATGATGGTGAATTAAACGCCAACATTATCGTTGACGATGCCGGCATGCGTCCCGTTAAGCAATAAAACCGTCTTCAAAGGATGATTATGAACAGAGCCGAAAAGGTTGTTTGGGCGGAAGGGATGTTTTTACGTCCTCACCATTTCCAGCAGGCAGAAAACTTTCTGCAAAGCTCGCTGCGTGAATGGGGCCAGTCGCAACGCCCTTATGTTTGGGGATTTTTCGATCTCGAATTTGATGAAGCGCTGTTGCGGCAGGGTAAACTGGCACTGATCGCCGCCAGTGGATGCCTGCCGGATGGAACGTTTTTTGCCTTCAGTCAGCCACAACACGGCCCTGCGCCGCTGGACGTCCCCAGCAATACCGACCGCGCCAAAGTGGTTTTGGCCATTCCCGCTCGCCGCAATGGTCGCGAGGCGGTGACGTTTCAGGACGCGCCTGATTCGCTGGCTCGCTATCTGGCCTGGGAAGCGGAAGTTGAAGATGACAATGCGCAGGCTGTCGGAACGGCCACCGTTCAGTTTGGCAAGCTGCGCCTCCGCTTGATGCTGGAGCAGGATCTCACGGCGGAATGGACGGCGATGGGCGTTGCTCAGATCGTTGAAAAGCGCAGCGACAACCATATCCGTTTAGACAATGATTATATCCCTCCCACGTTAACCCTGGCTGGCAGTCGTCCGCTTCAGAGCATGATGACCGACCTGCACGGCATGATTCAACAACGTAGCCAGCAGCTGAGCCAGCGCGCACCCGGAACGGGCCGCTTTAACAGCGCGGATATGGTTGATTTTATGCTGCTGGCGTTGCTTAACCGCCAGTTGGGCCTTCATGCGCATCTGCAGCATCTGCCGCTATTACATCCCGAAACCCTCTACAGCCACTGGCTGCAGCTGGCTGCTGAGCTGGCAACGTGGACAGAGGCGCGCACGCCGGATGCTTTCCCTCTCTATGACCACGACGACCTGCAGGGCTGCTTCTCCCGCCTGACGCTATTACTCCGTCAGGGCCTGTCGCAGGTGATGGAAGAGAGCGCCATTCAGTTGCCGCTGACGCAACGCTCACACGGCCTGAATGTGGCGACCGTGCCGGATAACAGCATGGTGCGTGAATTCGGTTTTGTGCTGGCCGTAAAAGCAAACGTCCCGGCCGACGCGCTGAAAACGCATTTCCCGGCGCAGATGAAAGTCGCCCCCGTCACCAAAATTCGCGATCTCGTCCAACTGCAGCTACCGGGCCTTGCCCTGAAAGCCATGCCGGGTGCGCCACCGCAGATCCCATGGCACGCAGGATACAGCTATTTTGAGCTGGATAAGAACAGCGAGCTATGGCAGGAGATGGAGCGATCGGGTGCCTTCGCGCTGCACCTTGCCGGTGAGTTTCCGGGCCTGAACATGGAGTTCTGGGCCATTCGCAGTCAGTCAGAATAATTCAAACTGAGCAGGCATGATGCAGGAACAAAATAAACCGAACAGTGATGCTTTTCAGCAGGATCTTAGCCACCAGAATAGTTTGGTGGCTGCAGCGAATCCGCTGATTAACGCGATTCCACAGATTCGTCACTCCGTCTCCCATGACGATCCCGCACGTTTACGTCAACAGCTTATTGACCAGATCCGCCGTTTCGAGCTGGCCTGCCAGCAGTCCGGACTGAGCTATGAGGTGATCGTTGGCGCGCGCTATTGTCTGTGTACGGCGCTTGATGAAGCCGCAGCACTGACGCCCTGGGGAAGCCGTGGCGTGTGGACCAGTAATGGCTTACTGGTAACCTTCCACAACGAAACCTGGGGCGGGGAGAAATTCTTCCAGTTGCTGGCGAAACTGTCGCAGAACCCGCGTCAGCACATCCTGTTACTGGAGCTGATCTATTTCTGCTTACTGCTTGGTTTTGAAGGGCGCTATCGGGTTCTGGATAACGGACGCTCGCAACTGGATACGATTAAACAGCGTCTGTTGCAGATGATCAGGAGCGTCAGGGGCAGCTTTGCCGCCGCCTTGTCGCCGCATCCGACCGATCAGCCGGTTCTGCGTAAACTCTGGCGCCCCATGATTCCGCTGTGGGCCTGTGCGGCTCTGGCGGGCCTGGCTGCCTGCCTGTTCTATATCGTGCTGAACTGGCGTCTGGGGGATTACACCTCGCCCGTGCTGGCCAAAATCTACCAAACGACGCTGCCAGAAGTGCAGATTCGTAATCCGGCACCGCCGCCGCCGCCGTCACTGAACCTGAAGTCATTCCTGAAACCTGAAATCGACGAAGGCCTGGTGGCTGTGCGCGATGAGGCAGATCAAAGTGTGGTGACGCTGAAAGGCGATGGCTTGTTCGCATCCGGTTCGACAGAGGTTCGCGGACGTTATGATGCCGTTATCCAGCGCGTAGCTGAAGCCATGAATAACGTCAGCGGGAAAATCCTGGTGGTGGGCTACAGCGATAACGTACCGATTCGCAGTGCCCGATTTGCCTCCAACTATGAGCTGTCTCTGGCCCGTGCCCAGTCTGTTCAGACGCTGTTACAAAAACAGCTGGCAAAACCATCACGCGTTAAAGCGGAAGGGCGGGGTGAAACGCATCCGTTGGTGCCGAATACCAGTGCAGAAAATCGCGCGCGTAATCGTCGTGTTGAAATTACGCTGCAGGTTGCACCTGATACGACGCAAGCTGAAGTTAACGGCCTGGCGAGAGGGAACTAATCCATGCTGAATGTACTATTTGCGGTACTGACCAGCCGTCTGGCCTGGGGCTTTGTCGGTATCACCGCACTTTCGTTTATTATCTGGGTCATTGGCCCAGTGTTCTCGATTGTGGACTCCCGTCCGTTGGAGTCAGAACAGAACCGCGTAATCAGTATTGCGCTGCTCTATGTTGTCTGGGGCCTGAGCCAGGCGATTCCGCGTGTCTATAACTACTGGCTCAACCGTAAGCTGATGTCCAGCCTGGAAACCAGCAAATCGGATACGCCGGAAGAAGACCGCAAGCGACTGACCAGTGAAGATCAGGTGCTGGCCAGCCGCTTCTCTGAAGCGACTGAGATGCTGAAAAAAGCACACTTCCAGCGGCAGAGCAGCAAAGGTGCGCCTTTCTGGGCGCAGCGCTTCAGTCATCAATATCTCTATCAACTGCCCTGGTACATGATCATCGGCGCGCCAGGTGCCGGTAAAACCACCGCTCTGGTGAATTCCGGCTTGCAGTTCCCACTGGCGGACAAGTTCGGTAAGGCTGCGCTACGTGGGATCGGCGGGACGCGTAACTGTGACTGGTGGTTTACTAACGAAGCCGTGCTGCTGGATACGGCGGGGCGCTATACCACGCAGGAGAGCCAGCAGGAGCGCGATGCCGGCGAATGGCATCAGTTTCTCGACCTCCTGCGTAAATACCGTGGCCGTCAGCCGGTTAACGGCGTCATCGTCACCTTGAGCGTGGCAGACCTGTTATCACAGTCGCCCGAGGCCATGCGCAATCAGGCCGTGGCGCTGCGCCAGCGTCTGATGGAGTTACACGATCGGCTCGGTATTCGCTTTCCGGTGTATGTCCTGGTCACCAAAACCGACCTGTTAAAGGGGTTCCGCAGCTATTTTGCCAGCCTGGATAAGGCACAGCGCGAGCAGATTTGGGGTTTTACCTTTCCGTGGGCCAAAGCATCAACGGCTGAATTTGAACTCAGCAGCCAGTTTCAGCAGGAATATTCGCTGCTGCAGCAGCGCCTGGATGCCGGACTTGCCGATGTGCTGCTGGCGGAAAGTGATGCCCAGGCACGTGCCGAAAGCTACCTGTTTCCACAGGAGTTTGCGGCATTGCGCCCTCAGTTGGCTGAGGCGCTGGATATTCTGTTTGCGCGTTCCGATTTCGAAACGCAGTTCGCTCCGCGCGGCATCTACTTTGCCAGCGGTACGCAGGAAGGCTTACCCTTTGACCGCGTAATGGGTGAACTGACGCGCGCCCTGCATTTGCCAGGCCAGCAGCAGAGTGAGTCGGGCAGTTGGGACAAAGTGGATAAAGACGCGCCGATCCCTCAAAACAAAGGCCAGAGCTTTTTCCTTAAGGGCGTGCTGGAAAATGTCATCTTCCAGGAGTCCGGTCTGGCCGGCAGTAACCGCTGGTGGGAGCTACGTAACCGCGTGGGCCTGTGGTCGGGTTATCTGGCGTTACTGGTTATCGTACTCATTGCCGGTGCACTGTGGCTGGTGAGCTATAACAAAAACAAAACCTACCTGCAGGAGATGGCGGCGAAAAGCCCCCAGGTTGAGCAGCTCGGTGACAAGTTACAAAAAGAGGTGAACGGCAACCTCTTTGCACTGGTGCCTTACCTCAATACGCTGCTGCACCTGCCTGAAAGCGCCTCCTTTTCTCTGGAGCATCCGCCGCTCACGCGCCGGATGGGGCTATATCGCGGAACGGAAGTCAGTGATGCGACCCAGGCCTTGTACGAAAGGGCGCTGAAACAGCTGCTGATGCCGCAGGTTGCGCAGAATATCACCCGCTGGTTACGCAATGATACGGGAAGTGACGCTGACTACAGCTATGAGGCGCTTAAGGCTTATCAGATGCTGTACCAGCCAAAACACTATGACGGTAAGTTTCTTCAGGCGTGGATGATGTTAAACATCTCGCGTGAATTGCCGCAGGACGTGACTCAGGCTGAGGTGAAACAGCTGGCGTGGCACCTGCAACAGCTACTGGAAACGCAGATTCAGTCCTCGCCCTATGCGAAGGATGATGCGCTGGTAAAGCGCGAGCAGGCGCTGATTAGTCAGATGCCGCTTTCACAGCGCGTTTACGGACGCCTGAAACGCCTGCTGGAACGCGATGGCTCAATGTCACCGGTTACCTTGTCCGCGCTGGGTGGACCGCAAAGTGAACTGGTGTTTTCCCGTAAAAGCGGTAAGTCTGTCAATGAAGGTGTTTCCGGGCTCTTTACGCCAGACGGCTACTGGAACCATGTGGATAAACAGATCGCGCCGGTCACGGATGCGCTCTACAAAGACGATATCTGGGTGCTGGGTGCAGAGACGGCCCATGAAGACAGCAAACAAACCGACCTTGCGGTGCGCCAGCTCTATATTCAGGATTACATCCGCCAGTGGGAGCAGTTTCTCAGCGATATTCAACTCAACAGCAGCGCCGATTTGACCCAACGTATTAATACGGCGCGCCTGCTGTCAGGGAATCATTCGCCGCTGCGGCAGTTAGTGATTAACCTGAGCAAACAGCTCACGCTCACCCGGGCGCAGCCTGAAGACAAGAATGCCAAAGATACGGCCGCGTCATCGGATAACAGCGCCACACGAACGCTGCAGGCACTGTTTACCTCTCCGCGCGCAAACGGCGAGCAGGCGGTGGTGCAGCAAACGCCTGAGCAGGCGGTGACCGCGCACTTTGCACCTGTCATCGAGCTGGCACAGCCGTTACAGCAGGGCAGTAAGGTCCTGGCCGTTGATGATTTTCTTAAGCAGATCGACGATCTCTATCGCTATCTCACTGCCGTGCAGGATGCCGCGAATAGCGGTATGCCACCGCCGGCGAGTGATGCCATTAGCCGTTTGCAGGCCAGCGCCGGACGTTTGCCCGGTTCACTGCAAAATATGGTGTCAGGCATGGCAGTGGGCGCCAGCAGCGATGCACAGCGTCGCGACATGGATAACGTTCGCAAGCGCATCACCATGGAAGTCGGCAGCTTCTGCCGTCAGGCGATAGCAGGCCGTTACCCGCTGGTCCGGAATGCACGCAGCGAAGTCACGCCTGATGACCTGGCGCGCATGTTTGCGCCGGGCACCGGACTGATGGACAGCTTCTTCCGCGATAATCTGGCCAGCAAAGTGGATACCACCCGTGCGGCATGGCGCTTCACGCCCGGCATTGATGGCAAAACCTTGCCAGGTGGCGAAGCCTTGCTGCGTCCTTTCCAGCAGGCGCAGTCGATTCGCGACGCCTTCTTTGCCAATGGAGCCACTACGCCATCCTTCCGCGTCACGTTACGGACGGTGAAGATGGATAACGATATCCTGAATATGACGCTGGATGTCGATGGACAGATTTTGCGCTACAGTCATGGACCACAGGCAGTGCAGTTAGTGAGTTGGCCCGGACCAGGTGGAACCAGCCAGGTGCGCATGCAACTGGGGCTAACGAACGGCACGACCTCAACCCTGACCACCAGCGGCCCATGGGCGCTTAATCGCTTCTTTGATCGCGCCCGGGTGACGTCGGTAGGTGGACTGACTCGCGAAGCCAGCTTTAGTGTGGACGGCCATAATGTGACGCTGTCATTCACGCCAGGCAGCATTCGTAATCCTTTCCAGCTACCCGCATTTAGCTGTCCCTGAAACAGGACCTGACTATGACCCATTACGCAGCACCTGGCTGGTACGGCAAACTGCCTAGTTCGGGTGATTTTGTTAAACGACGCTTTCCCGATACCTTGCAGCGCCAGTGGTCTAACTGGTTTCAGGTGGGATTGCACCACTGGAAGACCAGTGCTGAAGGCGAAAATGCGCCTTCTCGGGCTTTTCTTAAAGCCCCGGTGTGGAATTTTGTGGTACCACCGATGTTGGGCACGCAACTGATTCAAATTGGCTGTCTGACGGCCGCACGCGATAGCGTGGGTCGCCATTATCCCCTCTGTGCCCTCCGCTATTTTACCCCAGCGGAGTGGATGCCTTTGTTGCTGACGCGTTCAGGCGACTGGTATCACCAGATGGGAAATACCTTATTGCGGGCGGTTCAGGATGGCGGTACGCCCGAACAGTTTGATCAGGCGTTGTTGAGCATTCCACTGCCGCAGCCTCAGCAGGATGAGGCGTCATCAGATATTCTGGCGGTGATCGGCAACGGTGAACAGGATTCAACACTGAGCTGGCATCTGCCGTCCCAAAGCTTTGATCCGCAGTTCCAGACCAGTTTCTGGTGGACGAATCAGAGCGACGGTTTTCCGCTTTATACCCATGTCCACAGTGGAAACTTAACCGCGCAGTTATTTTCCCTGTTGTTTGATCCGGCAGGCGGTGCGAAGCCGGGACGAAACGGACTTTATCCCCCGATGTTTGAATCCTGAGGCGAAGCGGATGAGTATTGATATTGACACGTTGCTGATACCGGTAAGCCACGATAATCCGTGCGGTGAAAACCTGGAGTACGACGCGGACTTTCAGGCGATGGAGCAGGCCAGCGTGGGAAAAGCCGAACAGCAGTTCGGTAACACCATTATTCCGGCTGAGCCAGCGGACTGGAACAAAGTTGAAAAGCTTGCGCTGGAACTGATGAGCCGCAGCAAAGACCTGCGTGTCATGCTGACCCTGACACATGCCTGGACGCGCCTGAAAGGGTTACCGGGCTATGCACAGGGCCTGCAACTGATTGAACAGGCGATGTTGCAGTTCTGGGAACCGCTCTGGCCTCGCCTTGAAGAAGACGGCGAGCACGATCCGTTTTACCGCATCAACGCGCTGGCTGTGCTGGGCGATCAGTCGGCACTTACGGCCGCCGTTCGTCAGTCATGGCTCATGCGCTATGCGTCCGACGGTATTACGCTGCGTGATGCTTCGGCGCTGTGTGACGGCAGTAAAACAGAGGTGCCAGATTATCCGGGTGGACTGCCGCGTCTGAATGACGAACTGGCACGAGGGGAACAACCGGGCATCGCAGCGATTCAAAACATTGCCGAGCGTTTGCAAAATATTCGCCGCATCGTGATTGAAAAGCTGGATGAAACGGCCTTGCCGGATATGAGTCAGCTGCAACGCAGCATGGCAATGCTGAATGAGCGCTGTCAGGCCACGGATATGGAATCGTTACACTCCCTGGCGGCGGCGATGCAATCCGCACCCGCAACGGAGCAGCAGCCCAGCGTCGCTGCACCACGTGCGGCTACCGACTGGCGCAGTGCCCAACTGAATTCGCGGGCAGAAGCCCAACTTATGCTGGAAAAAGTTAAACAGTACTTTAGTCAGCATGAGCCGAGCCACCCGGCACCGCTGATGATTGACAGGGTACAGCGCCTTATCGAACTCGATTTTATGGACATCATTCGCGATCTCGCGCCCGATGGTGTGCATCAGTTAGAAAACATTTTTGGACGCCGCGACTAAGCTAACAGTCAAGCCTTTACGCAGCGAGACCTGCGCGCCTCCTGCGAGCCTATACCCGCGCATTATTTATGGAGAGAACCATGCCAACAATGAAGTCCAGTGGGCAGAAATTTATCGCCCGCAATCGCGCGCCACGCGTTCAGATTGAATATGACGTGGAAGTCTATGGCGCAGAACGTAAAATTCAGCTGCCATTCATCATGGGTGTTTTAGCCGATTTAGCCGGTAAACCGCTGGAGCCGCAGGCCAGCGTTGACGACCGTAAATTCATGGAAATCGACATCGACAATTTCGATGAGCGTATGAAAGCCATGAAGCCACGTGCGGCATTCCAGGTAGACAATACGTTGAACGGTGACGGCAAACTGAACATCGATCTGACCTTCGAAAGCATGGACGATTTTTCTCCTGATGCCATTGCCCGCAAAGTCGATCCACTAAACAGCCTGCTTGAAGCACGTACCCAGCTCTCCAACCTGCTGACCTATATGGACGGCAAAAACGGCGCCGAAGAGCTGATCGGCAAGATTTTACAGGATCCGACACTGCTGCAGGCGCTGTCACACGTGCCTAAGCAAACGGATACCCCTGAAGGTAAGGAGGAGCAGTAATGAACCAGACTTCTCAACAACCACAATCGCAGGGCGGCGCCAGCTTTAGTCAGGATGAATTCAGCGCGTTACTGAACAAAGAATTTCGTCCTAAAAGCGACCAGGCACGCGAAGCTGTAGAAAGCGCGGTAAAAACCCTGGCGCAGCAGGCGCTGGAAAACACCGTGACCATGTCCAGCGATGCCTACCGCACCATTCAGGCACTGATCGCTGAGATTGACGAAAAGCTGTCTCAGCAGGTAAACCAGATTATTCACCACGATGACTTTCAGAAGCTGGAAAGCGCCTGGCGTGGTCTGAGCTATCTGGTGAATAACACCGAAACTGATGAGATGCTCAAGATTCGCTTTATGAGCATCTCCAAGCAGGAATTGAGCCGCACCCTGAAGCGCTATAAAGGCGTGGGCTGGGATCAGAGCCCGCTGTTCAAGAAAATCTACGAGCAGGAATATGGCCAGTTTGGTGGTGAACCTTTTGGCTGCCTGGTGGGCGACTACTATTTCGATCACAGCCCGCAGGATGTCGAGCTGCTGGGCGAAATGGCGCGTATCGGTGCTGCAGCACACTGTCCGTTTATCACCGGGACAGCACCAAGCGTAATGCAGATGGAATCCTGGCAGGAACTGGCAAACCCACGCGATCTGACCAAAATCTTCCAGAATACCGAATATGCTGCCTGGCGTAGCCTGCGCGAGTCTGAAGACGCGCGCTATCTGGGCCTGGTGATGCCGCGCTTCCTGTCTCGCTTGCCTTACGGTATTCGCACCAACCCCGTGGACAGCTTTGATTTTGAAGAGCAGACCGACGGTTCCGACCACAGCAACTATAGCTGGACCAACGCGGCTTATGCCATGGCGACTAACATCAACCGTTCCTTCAAGGAGTACGGCTGGTGTACATCCATTCGCGGCGTGGAGTCGGGTGGGGCGGTTGAAGATCTGCCTTGCCACACGTTCCCAAGCGATGACGGCGGCGTAGACATGAAATGCCCAACGGAAATCGCCATCAGCGATCGCCGCGAAGCCGAGCTCGCGAAGAATGGCTTTATGCCGTTAGTTCACCGCAAAAACTCTGACTTTGCCGCCTTTATCGGCGCCCAGTCGCTGCAAAAACCTGCGGAGTACCACGATGCTGACGCCACCGCCAATGCGCGTCTGGCAGCGCGGCTGCCTTATCTGTTCGCCTGCTGCCGTTTCGCTCACTATCTGAAGTGTATTGTGCGCGACAAGATTGGTTCCTTCCGCGAGCGCGACGAAATGGAACGCTGGTTGAACGACTGGGTGATGAACTATGTCGATGGTGACCCGGCTAACTCTTCTCAGGAAACCAAGTCTCGTAAGCCGCTGGCTGCTGCAGAGGTGAATGTGGAAGAGCAGGAAGACAACCCAGGTTATTACGCCGCGAAATTCTTCCTGCGTCCGCATTACCAGTTGGAAGGGTTAACCGTTTCGCTGCGTCTGGTATCGAAACTGCCTTCGCTGAAGTCGAACGAAAACTAATCGTTGAAACGCTAAGCACGCTCTTCGGAGCGTGCTTGTTGCGAGCAAATGCACTAAAGCATGAAAACATGCCGTATATAAAACAATGGCTGATGTATGTCGTCCCTCACACTTTGATTATGCTGATGAAGCGGAATAAACCTTTTCCTAAAGTGATGTCTTTGGCGAATGGCTGGAAGCTTTCATCATAGATTTATCAGTATAATGATCGACCTGTGTTTAAAATATAAAAACGTCGACTTTGGCGAGCTGAAAATTATTTGGGCTTCTTTAATCGTTTTTTTTGACTTTGTTCCAGCAGAGTAATTTTCTTGAAACAAAGTGCGCAACATAATCGGGTTGCCCCATAATTGTCATGGCTTTTTGCACAATGACATTAATTTGAAATACGAATACAGCAAAAAAATCTCCTGCTATAGCGGTTAATTGTGGTGGGATACTTCGGAGAGCCTGTAGCAACCTCCCGAGTCGAGGCAAAAGTAAAATATGGACTGTTTTATTCAGCCCCATGCTTTTCTCTTTGCCATATAGATGCTTTTTCGAAAGCGACAACTTTTTCCATAACGAAGAGTAAATATTATGGCTATTGATATGTATTTGAAGGTAGACGGTATTACTGGTGAATCTAAAGATTCAAACCATACCGGCTGGATTGATATTACCTCTTTCTCCTGGGGCGCTAATCAGCCGGGTAATATGAGCGTGGGCGGCGGCGGCGGTGCTGGTAAAGTAAACTTCAACGACCTGCACATTAATGCCAAAATCGACAAGGCTGTCACTGCGCTGTTGAAAAACTGTGCCAGTGGTAAGCACGTCACTAAGGTTGAAGTTTCAGTTTGCAAGGCTGGCGGTACGCAAATCGAGTATACCCGCATCACCCTGGAAGACGTGCTGGTCACCAACGTACAGTTCGTGGGCTCTGAGCACGACGATACGCTGGGCGTAACCTATGCATTCCAGGCTGCGAAAGTGAAACAGCAGTACTGGGAGCAGAGTTCTTCCGGTGGCAAAGGTGCAGAAAGCAGCGCTGGCTGGAATATCAAAGAGAATAAAGAAGCGTAATGATATGGCAGCCCTGAAAGGGGCTGCTTTTTTAAATAAACTCAATTGCATGCAAAAGGAATTTTGATATGACGCTCTTACGCTTAGGCGATCGAGGTGATGCTGTTGCAGTTTTACAAAAAATGCTTGGAGAGAAAAATTATAAAGTCTCAATAGATAAGGTTTTTGGTAAAAATACAGAGTTAGCCGTAAAAAAATTCCAAACTGATAATAAATTATATGCAGACGGCATTGTTGGAAGAAAAACCTGGGAAGCACTAGGAAAAAGAGTTGTAGCTCCCGTTCCTCCGCCTCCGTTAAAAGGTGTTCAGGGACGGCAGTATGTTAGCGGAATGAAACTGTCGGAAAGTGGGATTCAGGCACTTTTTAAATTAGAGTCTTTGCGCGGCGTCAGTAATCACTTGCATTGGCCTGGAGGTAAAAGCGGTGTGACTTTAGGTGCTGGCTACGACATGCTTGAAAGAACACAAAGTGAGATAAAGCAAAAACTTATTTCTATCGGCATTGATGCAACTTCTGCTGCTAAAGCGGCTGAGGGGGCAACTAAAAGTCATAAAGACGCGTCCGATTTTGCTGTGCAAAACAAAAATCTTATAGATTTAACAAGGCAGCAAGAAACTGATTTGTTGAGATTGACTGTTCCACATTATGAAACATTAATAAAAAACAGGATTACAGTCCCCTTAACACAATATGAGTTTGATGCACTGGTTTCGTTTGCATACAACTCTGGCGGTGTTTTAAATAAAGTGACCAATGACATTAACAACGGAAATGTTGGTGATGCAATGGCGATGATTAAAAAAATAATCTATAGCGGTGGTAAAGTCTTTAAAGGTCTGGTTAACAGACGTAACTCTGAAGTTAAACTTTATCTAGAAGGGATTTATGACGTATGAACAATAATAAAGGTTTGCTTGTATCTACCCTTTTAGGTGGTTTAGTGGTTATGACGTCTTGCCACGCCAACGGAAATATAGAAAGCGATACAAATGGGCAGTGGGTTGTTAAAAACGTCTATGTGAACAGTAATAACGCCTCACGACCTGATATTATTAGTGATGATCCAAATCTAGTTGGCCGAATCATAAATTTCGACAAAAAAGGTATTTCTGGATCAATTCTGGTGGCGAAGGGATGTGATTCACCTTCTTATAATAAAAAAGAATCTGTTACGGCAGGTCAGTTGCTTAATCTTACTGCAGGTGAGGATGAAAAGTCGAACAATAATCTTGCAAGTGATTACGGATTACCTTTATCGGCTAAAGATCCAGTAAGTGCTTATGAAGTCACCTGTAAATCAGGCATGTTTGGCCCTTCAGGTGAAAAAGTTGGTAACTGGATTATTGAGAAAAACAATAATGAACTTCTTACCAACTGGAATTCACAAACTTATTTGTTGTTAAAAAAACTGCCCTCTAATCCTAAACCAGCACCCTCATTCGACTGTGCGAAAACCTCATCAGATACAGAGAAGGCTATTTGTAGCAACGTTGAGCTTTCCGGCTGGGATAAGAGTGTTGCACAAGCCTATAGCATCGCTGTAAAACAAATAAAAAGTATTGATGTTGATGTCAAAGACAAACTCGCCACGCTTCGTTCTGCGCAAAGTAACTGGATCAAAAAGCGCAATGAATGTGGCGGTGACGCGTCGTGTCTCTCTGAAAAAATGCAGAGTCGGGTTTCTGAACTGGTTGAAGCCTCAAAATAAAGTATTAATCATTTCTTTACTCTCACATCATGCAATCATGATGACATTAAGGCTAAAATGATTTATTCATAAATGAAAAGGGTGTATTGCAAAGCTACATCCTTTTCATTTTTATTGCCGGTTTTTAAAGTAATAATCTTAATGTCTCATGATTGAATGTTTTGCTTATCAAAGAGCCTTTTCTTAAATAATGTCACGGCAAGATTTAAAAAAGAGCATGAGATGACAGGGTTTAATATTGACTTCCATTTGAAAAGTGAAAAATTGTAATGAAGTTTGAGGTGAAATATTCGGAATGTAGCTTCCATTTATCTGCTTTTTTTAATTTCATCTTATGCAGAAGTTATGCGCACACCGTATTTAATAACGAGTGCGTCGCCAGGCTTGATGAGTTACGCACGAAAGAATTATCAGAAATGCCCTACGATTAACTTTCACGGATGGCTATCTGCAACATTAGGGTTGCGTTTATCTTCCGTACCATTGACTACGCTTCTATATCCCGCCTTTCTCCCCGAGAGACGCGCGATATAGATGTCGAACAGCTAACCGCAGGAATCCGTGATGCGCTTTACGATAATAACCGCTAAACCCGGCCATGAACCGCCGCAAATCAGTTTCGATTTTCTTCCTCCAGGCGGCACTATCGGTCGAGGCGTGGATAATAATCTGATATTGCCCGACGACGATCGCACTATTTCTCGCCTGCAGGCTATCGTGCATATTACTGCAGAGGGCGAATGTCGCCTGACCAACCGCGGTAACGTTACGCGCGTGCTGCTGAATGACATCCCGCTTGAGCGTGGACGTCAGGTGGAGTTGCAGGACGGAGATATTCTCGGCATCGACGACTATCGCCTGCTGGTTAACGATCTTAATGGCGAGCAGCAATCGCAGCAGCCTCCGTTGACCGCTGCAGCCGCACCTAAGCCGCAGCCCGTACCCAATGCGGTCCCTGTACAGGCGCCGGCTGCCAGCACGGCTGCCATTCCCAGCGAGATCTGGGACAGCCTTGCCAAAGAGTTTTCAATTTCTGATGACTTATCGAAACGTAAAAGTGCTGCGCCAGAAATGCCGGAGGCAAATCCGTTAACCTCTACAGCGGCAAACCGTAATCCCGAAGATCCGCTGGCTCAGTTAATGAGCGATAAACCGCTGGATATCGGTCAGCAACCTAAGACAAGTAGCCTGTTTGATGAAGAGGATGCACTGTTTGCTCAGGAAAGCATTTTTGATGACCGCACGCCCAGCACCTTGTCGGCAAAACAAAATGCGCAAGGGCAGCCCAAAATAGAGGAAACCTCCACGGACGTGGACCCGTTAAATCTGTTTGGCAGCCAGGCCACGCCGGACCCGCGTCATCATGACGATCCGCTGGGGTTAATGATGAGCGGTGCAGTGCCGCTGGCTCAGCCAGATATGCCGGTTTCGCAACCTATGGCTGCGCCATCGCAGCCGAAAGAAAACCATCAGTCTGCACCCTTACAGCAGAAAGAGCCCCATCAAGCGGCGCCATTACAGCAGAAACCTCATCACCAGCCGATGCCTGATATCCTGGATACTGCACCGGTTGAGTTGGCTGATTTAAGCAGTTCACCGCTGTTTGATCACACGGAAACGCAGGTCACTCACGATCCCGCTTTCGATCCTCAACCGCAGCCTGCCCAGCCTGAAGGAGCGCAAAGCCCGATTGATTACGGCGGCATTACCTTGCCAACACCGCAGGCGGTGCAACGCACGCCTTCGCCCACGCCAAAAGGGCGGCTGCGCATCGATCCGGTTGCCTCGCACAATAACAGCGGTGGGACCGAGCAGAGTGGCAACGCCAGTAGCGGTGATGCCTTAAAGGGCGAGTTGCTGGATGCACTGCTGGAAGGTATGGGCCTGCAGGATCTGCAACCGACACCGCAGTTCGATCGTGAGCAGATGCGGCAGTTCGGCCAGATGCTCAGCATGTTCTCGCAGGGAACGGTGGCACTGCTGTCTTCCCGGTCGATTTTAAAACGCGGTGTAAAAGCCGACATGACCGTGATCCTGGATGATGCTAACAACCCGTTTAAGCTCCTGCCGTCGGGTAAAACCGTATTGATGCAGATGTTTGGCAGCCGTATGCCAGGTTTTATGCCGCCACGCCAGGCCGTGCGTGACGCGCTAATCGATCTTCAGGCGCACCAGCTGGGCATGATTGCCGGTATTCGCGCCATTATTGCTTCCATGCTGCAGTCCTTTAACCCCGATCAGCTCGAAGAAGAAGCGCGTCAAAACGGTTCCGTATCGCGCATTGGACTACCCGGCAGCCGTAAAGCCGCGCTGTGGGAGCATTTTATCCAGCGCTATGGCGAAACTGCCGGTGAAATTGAAGATGACTTCCATACCTTGTTTGGTGAAGCCTTCTTGCACGCGTACGACATGGAAGTAAATCAGTATAAAGACTCACAAACCCACACGGATGACGCATGAATATCTCTACTGCTTCCACGTCGAATCAGGGCGACCGCGCCAGCAATCAGGATCAAACCGGTGAGAGCATCGGCGAGCGTTCGGCTTGCTTTGTGGTGTGTGATGGTGTGGCAGGGTTTCCCGGCGGTGACGTTGCAGCAAAAATTGCACGCAGTAGCCTGATGGAAGCCTTTGATGGCAATGCGCATCTCGATGCGCAAACCATTCGCGATTACGTGAATTATGCCAATGGCGCCATTCGGCAACAGCAAAAGGCAAACAGTCAGCACAGCCGGATGGGCACCACGCTGGTGAGTTTGTTTATCGACAGAGACTATGAACTGGCCTACTGGGCGCATGCAGGCGACAGTCGGCTTTACCTGTTTCGTCGGGGCTATCTCTACCATGTGACCACCGACCACAGCCTGATTCAACAAATGAAAGATGCCGGGCACCAGACAGAAGGCATTAACAGTAACCTGCTCTATTTTGCATTAGGCATGGGCGATGAACAGCGGGATGCCAGTTACAGCGATGTGGTGCCTATTGAGGATGGGGATGCCTTTTTGCTGTGTACGGATGGTTTCTGGCATGGCGTGACGCTGGAACAAATGCAGCAATCATTGCATATGGTGAATACGCCAGAAGAGTGGCTGACCCTGATGCAACAAATTATCAAAAACAGCCAACCGCAGGGGGGTCAACAGGACAACTTCAGCGCCATGGCTGTGTGGGTAGGTTCACCAGAAGACACCACCTTATTGCACTCGCTGTCTGATGCGGCGCAGTTTTTCCCTCTTCGAGATTGAGAACGCCAACATGAAATATGGATTAGTGGGCCTGACTGCATTGCTGTTGAGTACACATGCCTTTGCAGAGAACTATCGCATTGTGCAGTCGCCAACTCAGAAACTGGATGTCTGGATTGATGATGTAAAAGATAACCAGCTGTCGAGCTGGTGTAAGAGCACCGTAAACCTGCGCATTGTGACGCATGGCGATAAAGATGCGTCGGTGCTGAGTGATTTCCTGCCGCGCGTTGCGGGCTTGATGGCCTCACAATGTAAGCCGTTACAGCAGCTGCACTGGCAATTAACCGATACCGAGGGCGCCGCACTGGCCAATGGTACGGCCGCGAAAGCGCAGCAGTGGAAATCGGTGGTGACTCCGCCTGCCGCTGCACAGCCCGTTCAACCGGTTCAGCCCGCCCAACAGGCGCCGGTGCAGCAGGCGCCCGTCAGCCCGCCCGCCGCGCCTGTCGTGCTGAATTCGCCAGCGGCGGATACCACACCGTGGCTCCAGTTTAGCTTGCTGGACGGTTGCCATTTCCGCACCTGGTGGCATCAGCCCTCGCAGGCCAGCGCCCTGTTTGTGCCGGCTAAGCAGGGCGTCACCTGCGGGAAAGATGGTTGGTTAAGCGGGCACAGCACACTGACCCAGACGGGCAAAGACGCGACCAAATCCGTTTCCGTGAGTTTTCTGCAGGGGTTCCCGGTTGCGGGCCTGAACGATAAACAGCAGGTTGATGAACTGACCATTACCACGGTTAACAGCGAACGCATGGTGCTGAGTGATGAAAAGTCACCCGACAGCTGGCTGGTGTTGCCATTTAGCCAGCAGTTTAACGGCTGGCAGGCGATAAACCAGGTGGTGGTTGAGATGCCCGCCAGTGAAGCGGCAGACGAAAATGCGCTGCGTGCGCGCCTGCAGGAAGTGCGTAAGATCTGGTCACCCTGGTTAAGCAGCCCTGCATCCATTAAGGTGCAGTTGGTGGAAAAACTGCATCCGGAACTCAAAGATCCGGCCGCAGCCGTGTATCGCACCATCAACTAAGGCATAAGGAGTTTGAATGGACTCATTACAACAGCGACTGGCCAATGCCACCCTGGCGGAAAACCTGTCCAGCATCACTGCACAAATCCAGGCGAATCCGGCTGATGCGGATTTACGGGCGGCGTTTGTGCAACTCCTTTGCCTTGACGGTAACTGGAGCAGGGCGCAGACACAGCTGAAATCCTGGCTGGCCATGCTGCCTCAGGCGCAGCCCACCGTGACCTTGCTGCAACAGGCCATTGAGGGCGAACAGAAACGTGCAGCGGTTTTGCGCGGTGAAGCCGAGCCGCAACTGCCGGGAAGCGCCTGGCCGTGGTGCCAGGTTTTACTGGCCGCGCTGAAAGCGGACATAGCGGGCGACAAGGCCGTCGGTGCGGCATTGCGTGCTCAGGCGCTGGAAAGCGCAGAGGCGAGTGCCGGTACGGCCACAACCCAGGAGGGGGAAAGCCAGTTCGCCTGGATAATGGACGGTGACAGTCGCTTCGGACCGGTCTGTGAGGCCATCGCCAATGGACACTATTACTGGATCCCGTTTGCTGCCATCAGTGAAATAGAGTTTCAGGCTCCGGCAAGCGTCACGGATCTGGTCTGGCGCCATACTCGCCTGCAGCTGGTGGACGGAAGTGAGCAAATTTGTCAGATTCCGGTGCGCTACCCGCTTCAGGACAAGGCTGATGAACGCTTCCTGCGGGCAAGCGTAACGGAGTGGCAGGAATCAGGCAGCGATGACGGTCAGTTTATCGGTCACGGGCAAAAGATGTGGCTCAGCGATGAAGCAGATTATCCCTTACTGACGCTGCAGCAGCTTATTTTCAACGAAACTGAGTTACCTCATGAGTCGTAATGACAATTCGTCCGGTGACGGCTATTCGCAGCTGCATGGCGGCTATCGTGCGCGCAAAAATCGCGACACGCTGACGGCGCGTGACAAACTGCAGTCGTCCCTGCTGGACAGGCTGACAGACGACGCGCCAGATAAAACCACCGAGTCAGGCAACAGTTCGATTATTACCCACAGTACGCTGCGACGTAATGTTCTGCGCGATCTCCAGTGGTTATTCAACACCATCAATAACGAGGCGCAGCACGATCTGAGCGACCTGACGGAGGTCCAGCGTTCCGTGCTGAATTTTGGCGTGGCCCCCCTGGCCGGACAGAATATCTCGGACATCGAATGGCAGGATATGCAACGGAAAATGACCGATGCCATTCTGCACTTTGAGCCACGCATTTTACCCCAGGGCTTACAGGTTCGCTGCGTAAGCGACCTGACCTCTCTGAGTCTGCACAACGTACTATCGATTGAGATTAAAGGCCGGTTATGGTGCGTGCCGTACCCGCTGGAGTTTCTGTTCCGCACTCAGGTTGATTTAGAGAGCGGCCATTTTGAACTACAGGATGCAGGTTAATCATGGACAGCAAGCTGCTTGATTACTACAACCGTGAACTGGCCTATCTGCGCGAGAT
Organism: Pantoea sp. Ae19-2; assembly: GCF_059801205.1. Lineage (NCBI taxonomy): Bacteria > Pseudomonadati > Pseudomonadota > Gammaproteobacteria > Enterobacterales > Erwiniaceae > Pantoea > Pantoea sp. Ae19-2. Next base: position 1,233,183 of record NZ_JBCHWE010000001.1, read on the forward strand.
GGGCGCGGAGTTTGCTGCCCAGTATCCCAAGGTCGCCGGGCGGCTTGGTATGCGCGGCATTGACGTCGCCGATCCTTATGTCGAAAGACTTATGGAGGGTTTCGCGTTTCTGACGTCACGCGTGCAGTTAAAGATGGATGCCGAGTTTCCACGCTTTTCTCAGCGGATGCTGGAAATGGTGGCACCGGGCTACCTTTCACCTACGCCGTCGATGGCCATCGCCCAGCTCACGCCGGACAGCCGCAAAGGCGATATCAGCAACGGTTTCTTAGTGCCGCGCGGCACAATGATGGAAAGCCAGAACCTGAAAAAAACGGGCGTCACCTGCAGCTATACCACCGCGCACGATGTGATGTTACAGCCCCTGCGTATCAGCGATGTGTCGTTAGGTGGCGTGCCAGCGGATATCCCGTTAGGCGAGTTGAAAGCGGGCGGCTCGACGGCGGCGTCCAGCGCCCTCCGTATCCGCATCACCTGCGAAGGCATTTCATCGTTAAGCCAGCTCAGTCTCGATGACGTGATGTTTTTCCTGAGCGGACCCGATATCCAGGCCCTGAAACTGATGGAGCTGCTGATGCAGCATCGTGTCGGAATCATCCTGCAGTCCGTGGAAGCAAAACCGCAACGTCAGGTTCTGCCGGATGACGCGCTTCAACAGGAAGGCTTTTCGACCGAGCAGGCCCTGCTGCCCGACGATCTGCGTAATTTTGACGGCTACCGCCTGCTGCAGGAGTATTTTGCATTCCCGGCACGCTTCCAGTTTATCAGCCTGCGTCAGCTGGCGCCTTTCCTGCAGCGCTGCGATAACGCCCTGTCGTTTGATATCGTCATCCTGCTGGATAAGGCCGATGCGGCGCTGGAAAGCGTTGTCGACAGCGCCCATCTGGCCCTGCACTGCACGCCGGTCATTAACCTGTTCCCGAAAACCGCCGAGCGGCTTAAGGTCAGTGACAGTCAGCACGAGTATCACCTGGTGGTCGATAACATTCGTCCGCTGGACTATGAGATCCATTCGGTGAAGCGCTTGTTTGCCTCTGTCGAAGGACAGCGCGAAGAGCAGATCTTCCGGCCGTTCTGGAGCACCTTCAGCCATGACGGCGGGGATTATGGCGCGTATTTCTCCCTGCGTCGTGAACAGCGCACGCTCTCTGAGCACGCGTTGCGCTATGGCACCCGAACAGGCTATATCGGTTCTGAAGTGTTTCTCTCCCTGGTGGATCAAAATCATACGCCGTGGAACAACGATATCCGCTATTTGTCTGCGGAAGTGATGTGCACCAGCCGTGACCTGCCTTTGATGCTGCTACAGCAAGAGCAGGCCAACTTTGTAATGCCGGATTCCATTCCTGTCGGGCTACTTAAATTGTGCAAAGGCCCGACGCCACCGCGTCCGGCGCTGGCTGAAGGGCTTTCAGCATGGCGACTCATCAGTCATCTGCAGATGAACTATCTGAGCCTGATGGACAGCAGCGATGGCGAAGGGGCTGCGGCACTGCGCCAGATGCTGAGCCTGTATGCCAGCCTGGCCGAAACGCCGCTAACGCGTCAGATTGACGGAATTCGGCACTGCAACCTCAAAGCCGTTCACCGCCGGGTGCCCGAGCCGGGCCCCGTGGTGTTTGCGCGCGGGGTCAGCATTGCGCTTGAGGTGGATGAGCAGGCGTTTTCAGGTGCCAGCCCCTGGCTGTTCGGCAGCGTGCTGGAGCGGGTCTTTTCTCGCCTTGTGGCGCTTAACAGCTTTACCGAATTCACCCTGAGCAGCCAGCAGCGCGGCGAAGTGGGCTACTGGCCGCCGCGCATGGGCAAAAAGGCGCTGCTATGAGTGAGACGGCGCACGTTATTCCCCTACAGCGGGCGGTGCGTCTGCCTGACGGTTTCTGGCAGGCCGTGATGGCCGCGCCCTGGCGCTATGATCTGTTTCAGCTGCTACGCAAGCTGGACGCCCAGAGTGGGCAGCGTTATGCCTTAGGTAAAGCGCCACTGCCCAAATTTGAGGCCGTGCGTCTTGGGCAAAAGCCATCCCTGGCCTTTGCACCGTCGACCGTATCACAGGTTAAAGCGCGTGAGCAGGACGAACGCTACGACGTCTCCATTTACAGCTTTGGGCTGTTTGGTCCCAACGGTCCTCTCCCTACGCACCTGACGGAATATGTACGCGGACGTATCGATCACCATCAGGATCACAGCCTGAGCGCTTTCGCCGATCTGTTTCATCATCGTGCCACGCTGCTGTTCTACCGTGCCTGGGCTAATTCACAGCCAACCAGCTCCCTGGATCGCCGCGACGATCGGCGGTTTCAGGATTATCTGGCCTGCGTGGCCGGTATTGGGTTACCGGCCCAGCAGAAAGCCAGTTCGCTGAGTCTGCATGCGCGCCTCATGCTGTCAGGGCATCTCAGCCGCCACGGTCACGATGCCGAAGGGCTGGTACGCATTTTGCGTCACTACTTTGCCGTTCCGGTTAAGCTGCAACAGAACGTGCCGCAGTGGTTATCCCTGGACAGCCGCGATCAGGCCCGTCTGTCGGCCGGTCGGCATATGCCGCGCCTGGGTGAATCGGCCTTTCTCGGTGTGGCCGTTCGTGATGTACAGCATCGTTTTCGTCTGCGTATCGGTCCACTGAGCGCCGAGCAGTACGAACGTTTTTTACCCAACGCGCAGGGCGCTTGCGAAGTGCGTGACTGGGTGCGCCACTATCTGGGTATTGAGATGCAGTGGGATCTCAGCCTGATTCTGGCAGCCGATGCCGTTAAGGGCGTAACCCTTGGCGGTCAGGCGCGGCTGGGCTACACCAGTTGGCTTGGACAGCAACCGCAGCCTGTCGATCGTGAAGATTTTGCCTTTGAGGTTGAAGCTACGCCGTCATAGCCCAACCGCTTTCCCCGATAGTTAGCCCGCTTCTTTCAATAAAGAGAACCGATATGTCAGAGATCAGCCGTGCCGTGCTATTCGGCAAACTGGATACGCTGTTATTTACCTCGCTTGAGAGTGCGACCGCCTTTTGTAAACTGCGTGGCAACCCCTATGTTGAACTGGTGCACTGGTTGCATCAGCTCATGCAGCAGCAGGATGGCGATCTTCAGCAGGTGATTAAGCATTTTTCACTGGATGAAAACGCGCTGACGCGGGATATCGTCGCTGCACTGGACCGCCTGCCGCGCGGTGCGGGTGCGGTGTCCGATCTCGCAGAACACATCGACAGCGCCGTTGAGCGCGCCTGGGTTTATGCATCACTCAAATACGGTGCGACCCGCATTCGCGGTGGTCACCTGCTGATAGGTATGCTGAAGACCTTTACGCTCGCCAGCGTCCTGAAAGGCATTTCACCCCAGTTTTCACGCGTGAACGCCGATGCTTTACTGGAGCAGTTCGATACCTTGCTGGCGAACAGTAAAGAAGTTCAGCAGGCGCTGGTTCAGCCCGCAGGCGATGCTGCCGCCACTCCGGCGGCGGGCGACAGCACGTTAGCGCAGTATGCGCAGGATCTGACCGCGCGAGCGCGCGACGGCAAAATCGACCCGGTTGCGGGCCGTGATGAAGAGATCCGCCAGATGGTGGATATCCTGATGCGCCGTCGCCAGAACAACCCGTTACTCACCGGTGAAGCTGGCGTGGGTAAAACGGCGGTGGTAGAAGGGCTGGCGCTGCGCATTGCCGCCGGTGATGTACCGGCACCGCTTCGTGACGTGCAACTGTGGCTGCTGGATATTGGTATGTTGCAGGCAGGCGCCGGCATGAAAGGCGAATTCGAAGCGCGTTTACAGGCCCTGATTAACGAAGTGCAATCCAGCCCTACGCCGATTGTGTTATTCATTGATGAAATTCATACCCTGGTCGGTGCAGGCGGTCAGCAGGGCACAGGCGATGCCGCCAACCTGTTAAAGCCGGCCCTGGCGCGCGGACAGTTGCGCACGATTGGCGCAACGACCTGGGCAGAATACAAGAAATACATCGAAAAAGATCCTGCATTGACCCGCCGCTTCCAGACCGTTCAGGTGCAGGAGCCGGATGAAGCAAAAGCGATCCTGATGCTGCGCAGCACCGTGAGCGCGCTGGAAAAACACCATCAGGTGCTGTTACTGGATGAAGCCGTCAGTGCCGCCGTTAAGCTCTCTCACCGTTACATTCCTGCCCGCCAGCTGCCGGATAAAGCCGTAGCCTTACTGGATACCGCCTGTGCACGCGTTGCCGTCAGCCAGGGCGCACAGCCTGCCGCGCTGGAAGACTGCCTGCACCGTCTGGCCGCGCTGGAAATCGAAGCGGAGATCGCCGAACGTGAAGTCAAAGTGGGGCTGGGTGATGAAACCCGCCAGGCCACGATTGCCGCCCAGCGCGCTGCCCTGGAAGCAGAGCGCGATGCGCTGGACGCCCGCTGGCAGCAGGAGCGTGAGCTGGTCGAACAGCTGATTGCCCTGCGCGCGCGTTGCGTGACCGAAGGCGAAACTTCCCTGCGCGAGCAGCTCGATGAAACCCGACAAAAGTTGCATGCGGTTCAGGGTGAAGCCCCGTTACTGTTTGCTGCCGTTGACGCCAGCGTCGTTGCCGCAGTGGTATCCGACTGGACCGGCATTCCGCTGGGCCGGATGGTGAAAAACGAAATTGACGCCGTGCTTAACCTCGCGGACACGCTGAATCAGCGCGTAATTGGGCAGCGTCATGGGCTGGATCTGATTGCCAAACGCGTTCGCACCTCACGCGCCCGACTGGACAATCCCAATAAACCGGTCGGTGTGTTTATGCTCTGTGGCCCGTCAGGCGTCGGGAAAACCGAAACCGCGCTGGCGCTGGCCGAATCGCTTTATGGTGGAGAGCAAAACATCATCACCATCAACATGAGCGAGTTCCAGGAAGCGCACACCGTTTCAACGCTGAAAGGTGCCCCTCCAGGCTATGTAGGTTACGGTGAAGGCGGTGTGCTGACGGAGGCCGTGCGTCGTCGTCCTTACAGCGTCGTGCTGCTGGATGAGATTGAAAAAGCGCATCCTGATGTGCATGAGCTGTTTTTCCAGGTATTCGACAAAGGCTGGATGGAGGATGGAGAAGGGCGCCACATTGATTTCCGCAATACCATTATCATCCTCACCTCTAACGTCGGTACGCAACTGATCAGTGCGCTCTGTGCCGATCCGGAACTGATGCCGGATCCTGACGCGCTCAGCACCGCTTTACGTAAACCCTTACTGGAGGTGTTCCCGCCTGCACTGCTGGGCCGTCTGCTGGTGGTGCCTTACTATCCCCTCAGTGACGAGATGCTGGCAGAGATTGTTAAGCTGCAACTGGGGCGCATTGTTCGCCGCCTGGAAGAGAACCACGGTATTGAAGCCATTATTGACGATTCGGTCGTTAGCCAGATCGTGCAGCGTTGTACGGAAGTGGAGTCTGGAGGTCGCATGGTCGATGCCATCCTGACAAATACCCTGTTGCCGCAGATGAGCCAGATACTGCTCAGCGCCCATGCTCGTGATGAACGTTATCGTCGCGTGCAGGTCAGCTGTGATCAGGGCGAGTTTGTTTGCCAGTTTGCTGTCTAAAGCCGTTTGTTATCAGAGAGCTTTCGAATATGTCGGAAAATGATAATCACCAGAATGTACCCAATGCCCTCCCGATTGGTTACCGGTTTAATGAGTTTGAAATCAAAGATGTCATCGGCGGTGGCGGTTTCGGCATTGTCTATCGTGCCTGGGATCACCAACTGGAGCGCGATATCGCGATTAAAGAGTTTATGCCCGCGTCGCTGGCCGTGCGCAGCGACGACCTGAACCTGGTATTGCGGAGTGAGCGATTCAGTAAAACTTTCCATGCGGGCCTGAACAGTTTTATTCAGGAAGCCCGTCTGCTGGCACGTTTTAATCATCCGAACCTGCTTCACGTTCTGCGCTTTTGGGTGCAAAACGATACGGCCTATATGGGCACGGTGTTTTACAGCGGCACCACGCTGTCTAACATGCGTGAACGCCATCCCCATCTGATTGATGAGAACTGGATACGTCGCCTGCTGCCACCGCTGCTGGGTGCCATCAAGACCATTCATGATGCGGGCTATCTGCACCGCGACATCTCGCTGGATAATATTCAAATCCAGAGCAATGGCGATCCGGTATTACTGGATTTCGGCTCCGCGCGCAAAACCATCGGTAACCTTTCTGATGAAAGTGAAACCATGCTGCGTCCGGGCTATGCGCCGATTGAACAGTACAGCGATAACGATGAAAGCGAACAGGGCGCGTGGACGGACATTTACGCGCTGGGGGCCGTGCTGCACACGTTAATCACCGGCGCACCGCCGCCGGTCAGCGTGGTGCGCAGTATTGAAGATAATTATCAACCGCTCGTGCAACGCGCACCTGCGGGTTACAGCGCAACGCTGCTGGCAGCGGTCGATAGCGCCTTGTCCCTTAAGCCGGAAGATCGCCCGCAGAGCATTGATGCCTTCGCGGCCTCAATGGTACTGCCAGAAAAAGCGCCTGAACCACTGCCTGAAATGAAGCAGAGCGGGCCGGGGACCATGTTGGTACCGGTTCAGGAAGAGGATGAGGCGGCTGCCACTCCGGCAACACCGCTGAAAAAGCTGATGCGTCACCGCTTTGCTCTGCCGGGCCTGGTGGCTGCAGGTGTGTTGGTGGGGGTTTGCGTCGGTGTCCTGATGGCGGGCGGCGACAAAGAAGGTGATCCACCTGCCAATGTCGCACAGACCGAAACGGCCCCAGCCACTCAGGCACCGGCTGAACAACCTGCTGCAACGCCTGTGCAAACCCAGACCGCCCAGGCCGAGCCGGAAAAACCTCAGGAGCCGGTTGCACCACCGCCTGAACCTGTGGCGCAGGTTTATATTAAGCTCCAGCCCGGCGAGCGTGTTCAGGTGAATGGTAAACCGCAGGCAGTGGTTCCGGCAGCCAATGGTTTTGCGGCACTGCAGCTGGCACCCGGCAACTACACGTTTTCTGTAACAGGTCAGGGTGGCGAACGTGAACAAACGTTGACCATTAATCAGCAAGGCGTCTGGTTACTTGATCCCCATAGTTAACAGGTATGTCTATGTTCTCACGTATTACTGTACAACTTCCCGCACAAGGACTGCTGTTCCGACGTCTGAGCGGCAGCGAAGCGCTGTCCCAGTCGTTCGTGCTGCAAGCGGAGCTGCTCTCCACCGACGCGCGCATTGATCGTAAGTCGTTGCTGGGCAAGCCGGTCACGTTCACGCTGCCGACGGACGGCCTGCTGAGCGCGGCGAGCCCGCGCTACATCAACGGCAAAATTACGCAGATAGGCGTGCGCAGCGAGGAGCTGGGCGGCGTGCGTTACGCGGTGTACGGGCTGACGGTGGAGTCGGATCTGTGGCCGATGAAGCGCGACCGCAACCTGCGCATCTTCCAGAGCCAGACGGTGCCGCAGATTGTGCAGACGCTGCTGAAGGAGTACGGAGTGAACGTGGAAACGCGCCTGGCGGGAAGCTACCGGGTGTGGGAATACTGCGTGCAGTATCAGGAGAGCAGCTTCGACTTTATCAGCCGGCTGATGGAGCTGGAGGGGATGTACTACTTCTTCCGGCACGAGGCGGACAAGCACACGCTGGTGCTGTGCGACGCGCCGGACCAGCATCAGGCGTTCCCGGGCTACGAAACGATAGCATACCACGTGACGCCGTCGGGCGGCAGCGTGACGGAAGAGGGCGTGAGCCAGTGGGCGCTGTCGGAAAGCGTGACGCCGGGGATGTACAGCACGGACGACTACGACTTCCGCAAGCCGAACGCGTGGATGCTGCAGGCGCGGCAGAACCCGGCGTCGCCGACTCCGGGCTCGGTGGACGTGTACGACTGGCCGGGTCGCTTCGTGGAGCACGGTCACGGCGAATACTATGCACGCGTCCGCCAGGAGGTGTGGCAGGTGGAGCACCACATGGTGAGCGGGAGCGGCACGGCGACGGGCATCGCGCCGGGCTACACTTTCGCGCTACTGAACGCACCGCACTTCAGCGACAACGGCAAATACCTGGTGACGTCGGCGCACTACGACTTTGAAGAGAACAGCTACGCGAGCGGCGACGTGGGCGCCACGCGGCACAACATCGACTTCAGGGTGCTGCCGGCGGCGGTGACGTACCGTGCGAAGCCGGAGACGCCGTGGCCGAAGACGCACGGCCCGCAGACGGCGAAGGTGGTGGGGCCGAAAGGTGAGAGCATCTGGACGGACAAATACGGCCGGGTGAAGGTGAAGTTCCACTGGGACCGCCTGGCGAAGGGCGACGACACGAGTTCGTGCTGGGTGCGCGTATCAAGCGCCTGGGCGGGTCAGGGCTTCGGCGGGGTGCAGATCCCGCGCGTGGGCGATGAAGTCGTCGTCGATTTTATCAACGGCGATCCAGACCGGCCAATTATTACTGGCCGTGTCTACAACGAAGCCAGCATGCCACCCTGGGATCTCCCCGGCGATGCTACACGAATGGGCTTTATGACACGGAGTAAAGACGGACATCAGGCCAATGCCAGCTATCTGTTCTTTGAAGATAAGCCGGGCGGGGAACTGCTGAATATGCATGCTGAGAAAGACATGAATATTTCGGTGGAGAATGATAAGACCGTTGCTATTGATGGGTCGCGTACAACTACCATTGGCAAAGAGCAGAGTGATGAAGTAACAGGTGATGCGACTTTTCATTATAAACAGAAGCGGACTACCTTCGTTGATGGCGCGGAAATAAAAACATTTAAAGATGGTGAGGATGTTACTGTCATAAATGGTCGAAAGTTAAATATTAAAAATAAAGGCGACGAAATTGACATAACTGGCGGGCGAATAACCAAAATTCGCGGTGGAGATGATTTAACCGTCCTCGATGGCGGCTATATTAAAAAGATCAAAGCAGGCGGAGTAGATTTTACAGTTAATTCTGGTGGTTGGACTCAGAAAGTGTTGGGTGGCGAAACTCTAATTACATCACCTAATAAAATCACCATTCATAGTGATACAGAAGTAAATATTGATGCGCCATATTGGGTGACTAATGCCCATGGACATCAGGAGAGTTATGTTGGTATTTCATTGGGGGTTGCTGTTCAAGGTACTGATTTCAAAGGCTTGAGTATGTCATTTACACCCTTAAGCTTTGGTATGACAGGTATAAAATTAGAAAATAATCCAGTTACCTTACATTTCGACAATGGTATGAAAACACGTGTAGCTGGAGTGGAGTTTGATTCTTTGGCTTTGAGTTTACGGGCTGCGGCCGCGTTTATGTTTATCTGAGAGGAAGTTATGAGAATTTTTGCAAATATTATTGCAATTTCTGGGTTTGCTATTTTTGTTTATATTATTTCATCAATGCTTATTCGCGACATTAGAAATAAAAAAGAAAAAGAAAATATTCTTACTAACGGTGTTGATACTCAAGCTATAATAACTAATGCATACGGTCGATCAGGAGGGAATTCGGGGTTTATCAATGTTACATTAACGTTGGAGTTTAGGGCGGAAAATGGTGAGGATATAATAATTAAAAAGGATTCCGTCATAAATTCCATGGATGTGAATAAGTACCAGCCTGGTTCTAAAGTTAAAATAAGATATTATAAGGCTGATCCTAAAAAAATCATTGTGGATATTCCTAACCCTCTTGATTTAAGAAAGTGACCTCAAATCGCCTGGATAGTGAGAAGAGAGTTGTAGGGCTACTCTCTTTTTTAACTTAGAATAGCCTCCAGGTTTTAATAAGTTATTTTTTAAAACCTGATTTGATTCATTAATTTAATCGCAACCGAGATTTCACCATCTTATTTGTTACCAACCAGTATTAGGTTTGGTACTTTTTAATATGTTATTCATAACGAGGCCCAGGCATGAAAATTATCAAACCTCTCCGCCTGAGCGTACTTAATCGTCCTTTTCGCTGGCAGGGTAAAAACCATCTTGGCGTTACCGTGCTGGCGTTAGCCGATATGAGTGATAACCCGAAGCTCCGCCCGGAAATGGAGCTTTGGCAACTGGCTGCCAGCGAGTTACAGACCAGTGGCGGCGTCCTTGATTTGGCCATCCCGAAAGTGTGTGCTGAGTTTCTGGCGACGGGCAATGCCTATACACATCATCAAAGCGATAAAACCGCCTGCGCGGCAAAGATTGAAGTCGATACGCTAAGCAAGTCGCTGGCGGTATTTGGCGATCGCTACTGGGTTGGAAATAACATCACAGCGCCGCAGCCCTTTGAACAGATGCGGCTTGATGTCGCCATTGGTTTGCTTCACATGTTTATCTAAAAGAGGTTTTGTGAGAATGATTCCTGATAATTTGTCTTTGTTAGCCATTGGTGTGACTGTGTTGCTTATTGTTGTCTCACTAAAGGGAATTAAAGGGCAAAAAGAAGATTCTTTAGAAGTTAAATACTGGTTGTCCAGAAATTCATGGCAAGGAGAGTTAGAGACAGGAACATTACAGTCATGGAGACAGACATCGATAGTTAATAACTATGATCATTATTATTTGCTTGCTTTTGAAGCTGATATTGGTGGGTCTCAAGGGATTTACAAGGCTGCTACTGTATTAAACGCATCAGAGGTAAGTAAATTGAGAAAAGGTCTCAGTTTGACTTTTAAGTACCAGGGAGTGCCACCAAAAAAAATTGCAGTTATTGATGTTTCTTTTGGAAATTGATTTTTTAGAGTGAAATTTGAATCTTTTGCATTTAATAAATATCATTGAGAACACACATATATAGAAAGAATTTTTTCTCTTCATGTTATTTAATAAGATTGATTTATGTCAATATTAAGTGTTCTAAATGTTGTTTTAACTATTTTGATTATTTTTATATCTTATTATTTTGCGAATAAAATAGTACGATGCTCTCATCAGTTTGAAAAAGCTGTCACCAAGAATGGCAGTGACGTGCAGATAATTATATTGTCAATGAAGCAAAACGGTCTTTTTCTCAATAATAATCCAGTAGTGGAAATGAGCTTGAGAGTAACGGACTTACATGGGAAAAGTTGGTTAGTCGAAAAACACGAAGAAACAGTATTGCTAATTGCGCTTGATAAATATCAGGTTGGCGATGTGTATGAAGGTAAGTTCGATATAAAAACCAGTAGCATTTTATTTGTTAAAGATGAGAGCGGGAAACCAGTAAGGGCTAAATAATAATATTAGGCTCTGGTTTTATTGATGCCTGTGTATCTTTAACTGGTGATGTATAAAAGCAGATTATGACTGCTTTTATATGATTTTGCGCTGATGTCTTTAATTTTTAAATGTTGTAATCATATTAATTTTTGTTTTTAGTGAATTATACCTTTTGATTAACGTAACGCTCATAATGGCTGAACTAATCAGGTTATATATATGACTTTTTTAACTGAGGCCCCTTTTTTGATTGGCGTTATCATTACGCTTTGTGCGATTGCGATATCATTCTCTGTGTTGAAGCCTGATAAATCACAATTGAAAGGGATTAAAGAGTGGGTTACTCGTGACGATTGGTCAGGTGACGTGATCATCGTGACTGCGTTAAATTGGTGTCAAAATGATACCAAGTACGGCGATGAATATTTTTATACTTTTTATTTTAATGCTACCATTTATGGTGTTAAGAAAAGATATTCTGCTATGTGTGCCGTTAAATCCAGTCAAATACATAAAATAAAAAAAGGAATTAAGATTTCTGTGAAGTACAGTTGTGGTGATCCACCTAAAATGGCTGTGATTAATCTCGAATAAGATTTATTGCCCTATAATTTTGACGGCCTTCAAGAATAATCTTCATGCGGTGAATGACTATGTTTAGGTATAAAAATATGCTTCAGAGGTTGTTATGAGTGCATCAGAGAAGGGATGGGCAATTTTTGCTGCAGCCGTTTCAGTCTTTGTTCTGTTTCGTATGGTAAACGTTTTCACCAGAATTTTTTTGCCGCTTATTAAAAATGGTTTCGTGCAAGCTAATATTATCAAAACAGGTATTGCCGCTAATGCTGATATTATTTCCACACAACAGACTACGGTTTGGAGTGGTGGTCAACCTGTTTATACAATTTGTGTTAAATTTAGAACCTTAGAAAATAAACAGATTGAGGCCAGTATAATGCGGAACTTAACGCTTGAAGAGATTGAACGGTTTAAACCAGGAAATGGTACGATCATAAAATATGATCCTAAAAATCCCAAGCGAATTGCGCTCTATGATAAACCTCTCATATTGGAAAGGTAACTTTCATCAGGTTTTAAGCATTTTTTGTAATTAAAAATTCGCGTTTGTTTCCTGATTTTATAGCATGCTGTGGGGTTGGCGTAAATTATGCAAAGACGCATAATGTTAGTGCGAGTTTGCCTTAGGTATAGGGCGTTGTGTTATTTGAGCGGAAAACTAACCGCTATAGAAATTTGGTAATGAATTTAGCCTTATTGTAATGAAAAACAGCCAGGCATCATCAAACTGAATACCGTCGGGTCAACAGAGTAACAAAAATATCTTGATTAGTTTTTGACTGACATCTCGTCCTGTTCTTTGACTGAAATCTTGGCCGGGATAGCCGGGTCTTAGTTCTACACGCTTTATATAAAGGAAACCCAGGCATGAAAATTATTAAACCTCTCCGCCTGAGCGTACTTAATCGCCCTTTTCGCTGGCAGGGTAAAAACCATCTTGGCGTTACCGTGCTGGCGTTAGCCGATATGAGTGATAACCCGAAGCTCCGCCCGGAAATGGAGCTTTGGCAACTGGCTGCCAGCGAGTTACAGACCAGTGGCGGCGTCCTTGATTTGGCCATCCCGAAAGTGTGTGCTGAGTTTCTGGCGACGGGCAATGCCTATACACATCATCAAAGCGATAAAACCGCCTGCGCGGCAAAGATTGAAGTCGATACGCTAAGCAAGTCGCTGGCGGTATTTGGCGATCGCTACTGGGTTGGAAATAACATCACAGCGCCGCAGCCCTTTGAAGAAATGCGACTGGACTGGAGCCGGGCTTTTGGCGGCGAAGGGCACGATGACAATCCCTATGGCATTGGCATTCATCCCGAAATACATCAGGGCCATGAGTTCGTCCGCCTACCTAACATTGAAGCGATGAGCGGACGTCTTACGCAGCCTAAACAAAAGCCTGAACCTGCTGGATTTGGTCCGCTGGATATTAGCTGGCCACGACGTCTTAGTCGTATGGGAAAAAAATACGATTCCAGTTGGTTACAAAATGATTTTCCCGGTTTTGCGCGCGATATCGACTGGAAAGTCTTTAATGCTGCCAGTCCTGATCAATGGTGGGCAGATCGCGATACCTTACCTGAACAAGCCGCCTGGCGAATCTGGAATATGCATCCGCAAAAGCCGGTGCAGGAGGGCAAACTCCCTCCCTGGCAGGCACGCTGCTTTATTAATCGTCAGCGCGAAGATGAAACACTGTTTGAGGAAATTTCACTGCGGGCAACCACGGTGTGGTTCTTTCCTCATCTGGAGCAAATGGTTCTGTTATGGCAAGGGAACACGCGCATCAATGAAGATGACGCGGCTGATGTCTTGCAGTTGATGCCCGCGCTGGAAAAACGGGGTTCGCCACGCTCGGTCAACCATTACCGCAAGGTGCTCACGCAACGCCTGGACAAGGAAAACGGGGCGCTCTTTTCATTCCGCGAAAAGGATCTTATTCCAGATGACACGATCGGCCCCTGGATTGATAACCAGATTGAGCAAACGCCCAGTCCGATGCGGGATAATATGCAAACGCGGGCAAAACTTCTTCGTGAGCAACACCGTGCGCGTATTGAGGCATCCGGTGGAGATATAGGTGACTTACTCAACGAACCCGATGAGCCCGAACTGCCGAAGCTGGAAGACCTGCCGGAGTTTATCGAAAAAATGGAGCGCCAGGCCGAGGAGATGAAGGCACAGGCAGAGCAACGTAAACGCGATATTGAGGCTCGTTATCCGCAAAATGGAGGTGACGAACATCAGCCGCGTGGTCCGGAAACGCTTTTTCGTATGCAGGAAATGCTCCAGCGCAACAAAGCGAGCTTAAGTGAGAAAAAGCTGGCACAGATGCGTGATGCTCTTCATCAAATGTACCTCCTGTCCGTCAACAGTCAGCCACCCGCCCTGCGCCTGAAGGGCGACCTGGCACAGATCATTCGTCAACGTGCGGAAAGGACGCTTGCTCAGGGTGGAAACTTTAGCGGCATGGATCTGACCGGCGCGGACTTTACGGGTATGGATCTTCGCGGTGCCGACTTTAGTAAGACGCTGCTGGAATGTGCCGATTTAAGTCACTGCCAACTGGACGGGGCCAATTTCAACAGCGCAATGTTGGCGCGAACCGAATTGCACCATAGTACGCTACGCAACTGTAATTTTGAACGTGCCAGCTTTGCTTTAGCCCAGTGTTGCCAAAGTGATTTCTCGGGATCGTACTTTAAAGATACCCAGTTGCAAGAAACGCTTTTCGATAACTGTACCTTTAATGAAGCGACCTTCTGTGAATTATTGTTCCGGGAAACCTGGTTTACCCAATGCCGTTTTCAGCGCGGCATCCTTCAGGCTTGCGTGTTTATGGAACTCGATTTGCCGGGTCTTGATTTTACAGAGGCGAAACTCAGTAAAACGACATTTATAAAATCCACACTGGAACAGGCTGTTTTTAACCGTGCTGAATTAGAGAGCTGCTCATGGGTGGAAACGCAGGCTGATGGGGCAACTTTCAGCGGCTCAATCTGGTTGACCTGTGCGGTGGCTTCCGGCAGTTCCCTTAATGATGCAGATTTCACCCACGCCACGCTGCGGCAAAGTAATCTGCGCCAGACACCGCTTAACGCTGCGGTGTTTACCCAGGCAAAACTGGATAACAGTGATTTGAGTGAGGCAAGCTGTAAAGGGGCTAATTTTCAGCAAGCGAACCTGGCAGGCAGCCTGTTTGTGCGCACGGATTTTCGCGATGCTGACTTCACTGATGCCAATCTGATGGGCGCGATATTGCAAAAAAGCCAGTTAGGTGGTGCACGCTTTTCTGGTGCTAATCTGTTTCGTGCCGATCTGTCTCAGGCTTTTACCAGCGAAACCACGGAACTTGATGGCGCCTTTACAAAGCGTATCAAAACGTTGCCGAAGCGTGATGGAGAAATTGTATGACAGCGCTCACTCCAGCGGAGCTGCATCGGCAAATCAAACAAGGTGAGGTCGTCAGCGAGTTAAACCTGAATGGCCTTAATCTGCAGGGATACGATCTTTCTGGTGGGATCTTTCAGGACGTGTCCTTAACAGGGGCGAATCTGCAGGGGGCCAATTTAAAAGAAACGGTTTTTACTGAATGTCAGCTTGACCAGGCTGATTTGCGCCAGGCAAAAATTGAGCAGACTGTCTTTAACCAGTGCGAAATGTCGGGGTTAATGGCAGATGACTCAAGCCTGAGCGAAACCGTATTTAACCAGTGTGCGCTTACCAATAGCAGTTTTGCGCGTAGTACCTTGCTAAGCACGCAGTTTATGCAATGCCCGCTCGCGCAAGCTCAGTTTACACAGGCACAGTTTGATCGCTGCGTCTTTTTTGAATCAGTACTGGATGGAACAGACTTTGAGGGCTGCAAAAGTCTGCTGACGACCTTTTACAGCATTGACCTACGCCAGACAGTCCTGAGTGCGGGTGAGTTTGAACGTACGGTATTTTTTAAATGCGACCAACGCGAAAAGAATTATGCACATCAACGGTTTATTGGTTGCCAGTTCATGGACTGCGCGCTGGATAAAGCGCTGTTTAATGGTGCTCAACTTTCGCAATGCAATTTTAAAGGCGCTTCGCTTAAAGCCGCTCAGCTTAATCAGGTAAACGCCAGCCAGGCCCTCTTCATGGAGGCCGATCTCACTGGCGCACACTGCAAAGGAAGCCTTTTCGATCAGGCCATTTTCGTTGGTGCCGTGCTTGAGCGCACTGATTTTACAGGCAGCCGTTTTTTCCAGAGCATCCTGCAACAGGTAAAGGCCTCTCAGGCGCTCTTTATTCGTTGCGATTTAACGTACAGCGACTTTACCGCGGCCGATATCAGCATGGCAGACCTACGCGGTGCAACCTTTTCACGAACGCGCATGCACCGGGCGCGCCAGGAGAACGCGCAGTTCTCTGGTCGTCAGGGCATTCTTGAATTTGATGAAGAATTACTGGCAGCTGAAGCCTGGAGCGCGCAGCGCCAGAGCCGCAGTTGAGGAGATCAAGCAATGAATAATGTCAATCATACGCTGGCAAAAGCCATTTTACCGCCGGTGCAGGCTGCGGGGGTTGTCACGCACTGCTTCGTCGATGGCAGCCTGACAGTTGAATGTGAAGGGCGAGGCTGGCATTGTCGCCGGGCAGCAAGTTGCGTCATTGTGCCGCAAACGGGTGACACAGTATTAGTCACCAGCGTCGAAAACCAGATTTGGCTACTGGCCGTGCTGGAGCGTAGCGATCCGCTAAAGGCCGAACTCAGCGTACCGGGCGATTTACATATCAATAGCGCCGGTGAGCTGAGCTTAAACAGTGCCGCGCTGCGCGTCAGCGCTGAGCAAGGGGATTGCCATATCAACGAGATGAATTACAGTGGTGACAAACTGTCTGCATGGGTCAGTCTTTCACGTATCGTGGGCAAACGGGCAGAATCCGTATGGCAAACCATCACGCAGATTAGCCATAACCTGCTGCGTACCACGCATAACACAGAGCAGGTCCGTGCCGGGCAACTGGATATGAAAGCCGAGGATTACGCACGTTTGCACGCTCACAATACGGTAATCACCTCGAAAGCAATAACCAAAGTGGATTCTGAACAAATCCATATGGGTTAAGGAGTCAATATGTTTGCAAACTGTCAGCTTTTTGGTGTGGATCTGGCTTTCCCGGATGTGTGCCTGACGCCGACGCCCGCACCGGTGCCGATTCCTTATCCCGATATTGCGCTGGGGCCGACAGCAATCCCAAATGCGCTAAATATCCTTTTCATGGGAATGCCTGCGCATAATATGGCAACCGTAACGCCACTCACCAACGGCGATAACCCAGGCGTCGCAACCGGTGTGGCATCGGGAACGGTCATGGGACCCTCGCGTCACCTTACCGGTTCATTCACGGTGTTATTGAAAGGCACACCGGCAACGCGGCTTACGAGCATGAGTCTGCAAAATTCAACGAATGCGATCGGCATGCGTATTGTTCCCAGCCAGTTCAAAGTATTGATGCTTGCGCCTTAACGCGTTAACCCTTTTTACCAACCCCTTTTCTGACAGGGATGAATTTTATGTTTTCACGTATTACAGTCCAGTTACCCGCACAAGGACTGCTGTTCCGACGTCTGAGCGGCAGCGAAGCGCTGTCCCAGTCGTTCGTGCTGCAAGCGGAGCTGCTCTCCACCGACGCGCGCATTGATCGTAAGTCGTTGCTGGGCAAGCCGGTTACTTTCACGCTGCCGACGGACGGTCTGCTGAGCGCGGTGAATCCGCGCTACATCAACGGCAAAATTACTCAGATAGGCGTGCGCAGCGAGGAGCTGGGCGGCGTGCGCTACGCCGTTTACGGGCTGACGGTGGAGTCGGATCTGTGGCCGATGAAGCGCGACCGCAACCTGCGCATCTTCCAGAGCCAGACGGTGCCGCAGATTGTGCAGACGCTGCTGAAGGAGTACGGAGTGAACGTGGAAACGCGCCTGGCGGGAAGCTACCGGGTGTGGGAATACTGCGTGCAGTATCAGGAGAGCAGCTTCGACTTTATCAGCCGGCTGATGGAGCTGGAGGGGATTTACTACTTCTTCCGGCACGAGGCGGACAAGCACACGCTGGTGCTGTGCGACGCGCCGGACCAGCATCAGGCGTTCCCGGGCTACGAAACGATAGCATACCACGTGACGCCGTCGGGCGGCAGCGTGACGGAAGAGGGCGTGAGCCAGTGGGCGCTGTCGGAAAGCGTGACGCCGGGGATGTACAGCACGGACGACTACGACTTCCGCAAGCCGAACGCGTGGATGCTGCAGGCGCGGCAGAACCCGGTGTCGCCGACCCCGGGCTCAGTGGACGTTTACGACTGGCCGGGTCGCTTCGTGGAGCACGGTCACGGCGAGTACTACGCGCGTATCCGCCAGGAGGTGTGGCAGGTGGAGCACCACATGGTGAGCGGGAGCGGGACGGCGACGGGCATCGCGCCGGGCTACACTTTCGCGCTGCTGAACGCGCCGCACTTCAGCGACAACGGCAAATACCTGGTGACGTCGGCGCACTACGACTTTGAAGAGAACAGCTACGCGAGCGGCGACGTGGGCGCCACGCGGCACAACATTGACTTCACGGTGCTGCCGGCGGCGGTGACGTACCGTGCGAAGCCGGAGACGCCGTGGCCGAAGACGCACGGCCCGCAGACGGCGAAGGTGGTGGGGCCGAAAGGCGAGAGCATCTGGACGGACAAATACGGCCGGGTGAAGGTGAAGTTTCACTGGGACCGTCTGGCGAAGGGCGACGACACGAGTTCGTGCTGGGTGCGCGTTTCAAGCGCCTGGGCGGGCCAGGGCTTCGGCGGGGTGCAGATCCCGCGCGTCAACGATGAGGTCGTCGTGGACTTCATCAACGGCGATCCAGACCGTCCGTTGATCATTGGCCGCGTTTATAACGAAGCCAGTATGCCGCCATGGGCACTACCGGCTGCCGCCACACAAATGGGCTTTCTGAGTCGCTCGAAAGACGGCACTGCGGATACCGCGAACGCATTACGCTTTGAGGATAAGGCGGGCGAGGAGCATTTGTGGATCCAGGCGCAGAAGAACATGGATACCAACGTCAAAAATGACGAAACGCACAGCGTTGGTGGAGAACGAAGCCACTATGTTGCTAAAAATGAGCTGCATAGGGTTGAAGCCAATCAGAGTCAGGCTGTAAAAGGCGGAACCGAAATCCTGACTGGCCAGGGTAAAGTTGATGCCGTAGTTGAACAGTATGTTCTGGCGTCGGGAACACAGTTGAGGCTTGTTTCTGGTGAAAGTGCTATCGAGCTCAATGCCAACGGAACAATAAATCTTATTGGAAAAGATTTTAACTTCTTTGTTGAGAACGATGGACATATTACGACAGGTGGCAAACTGAATCTGAATACGTCGGGGGCTAAACCTGGCACAAGTGCGCCGGGTGCAGGCCACAAAGGCGATATTGATGCGGCCGTACAGGAGAAATTTACGCCGGGAAAGCCTGATACGGCAGGTGCGCTGGCAAGCGCACCTGCCGACGCTTCAAACAATGTTGCTAATCCCACTCGTGTTCAAACATCCTCTTTTAGCGGTTATGGCAAAGATGTCGATAATTTGGTTGAGAAATCACCTACCATGAAACAGGATATCACTACACTGAAAAAGCGCGGATGGGTTTTTAAAGAAGGTGAGGCGGGCAAGGGGACTTCAGCGGATCGTCAGGGCCGCATCATAACCGTCGATAAAAGCCAGATGAATAATGCCGCTAAAGTCGTCCAGTCGCTGTCACATGAGAGTGGGCATGCACTTTATAAACCCTATATTGATCTGAGTTCTAAGAATAGTTATCTGAACAGTACACTCAGTGATGAAGGCGCTGCCACACTAAATAATATTCGTGTACAGCGTGAAATCATTGCTAATCAGGGGGGAGACATCGGTATAGCCGGTAATGCTGCGAATCAGAAGGATTACAACAGTATCTTCGACTCCTTGCAAAAAGGTGACATAACTGAGAGTGACGCAAGAATGAAAATTGGGCGCATCTTTGGAAAGGGTGAACAGACCTCCACCACTAAGGAGTTTTACGAAGATTATTATGGAGGTTGGTATGATAAAAATTACCCGTCAAAGTAAACTATCAGTCATATTAGTGGCAGGTTTTTTTATAAGCGGATTAGTGGAAGCAAAGATGCAAGCAAATGATATATGGAGTTTTGTCACTCAGATGAGTTCCAGTGTGAAAAGTTTGTCTGTGCAAGCTATTCACAATGCCCCAATGGCGTTCACATTAAAAAGTCAGAATGAATATATCAATTTTTACAGCGCTGACCGGGTCAGGCTTAACGATGCTTCCTTGATTAGCGATATTGAGTTGCGCTTGAGTAAAACCCCTGACGGAATGGCTCCCTTTCTGAGTTTTTCGCCACAAGGGAAATGCATTACACTTAATGACATAAAAGAACATTATCAGGCTATCCGGTTAACGGATTATCCACGCGGACAGTCTGAAAATGAGCTCACCAGCTACACATCATCCCCTGATGCCAACGGGCAGGTTATCACCTTTTCGTTTACGGCTAAAAATCCGGACTGCCTGAGTAGAGTCATTATTACCACTGACGACTAAAGAGACTCGTTCTCAGTAATAACCGTTAGGCACAACACTCAGCAGCAATTTTTTCCCTGTTCGATTATCTTGCTCGAATGCCCCTCTCTCATTAGAAGATATATGACGTTAATCAGGTTTTTTTTGGCACTGGCGTTTTTGCTAACATCCGTTGTAAGCGAGGCAAATACGGTGCCGACAGTATCAGCGCCTCCACTTAGCAATAACGATTTCTCGGTCCTGCTCAACGACTACGCTTTCACCCCCGGCGACGCATGGAACAACCAAAGCTTCATACGCGCAGGCAAAGCCCTGAGTTCCGTTGTGGCCGGAGAAGTCGTCATCAATGAGCAGCGGTACAACTATTACCAACATACCTATGAAGGCTTTCAGTTATTCAGCGCGACAGCGGTAGGAAACGCCAGCCATGCAATTCTGGCAGAGATCCTATTGGACGGTGCCAGCGTGCCGACGGCTCGTAACATAATCGTCGGCGATAGCGTGGAACAGGTTCAGAAAGCCTATGGACCCGGAAAAGAAGAGAACAGTGATAATCAGCACTGGCTTATCTATAAGATGGGTGAGAAGCAGTTGATGTTCGAAATTGACCAGCAAAAAGTCAGCCACATTATGTTGAATACCACCATGAGTGCAGAGCAACATGAAGTCAGCGCTGATCAGGCTATCGCCTTAGCGACGAACGCGATTCATACTTATCACCTCACAGCGCTTGATGATCAATGTCTGAGATACGACCTGGATGACACCAGTGAGAAGGCGTTCTACATCATCACGGTTCGTGAAGACAACCATGACGTCAGTTGCGGCGGGGACCCGGATATTTCTCCCCGGCTTTTTGATATCAAAGTTGCACGTGATAACACACAGATACTCACAAATGCCGATAACGCGGATGGCGATTATCGTAGCCTGGTTCCACCCGCCACAAACAATCAATAAAACGGACATCCAATGAATTATCAGTTTAATGAAGGCGCTTTTGCGCTGTTTCCTGCTGCCTGGCAGGACACGACCATGAATATTTTGCGGGATGACGCCAGCGGACTGGCATTAGTGGTGAGTCGTGGTGTGATTCCTGAGGACAGCGATGCGGAAAAAGAGTTTCAGCGCCAGTGGGACACGTTGCGCAGCCAGATGGGCCACATTCAGCAGACGGAATTTGTTCGGGTTACGGCTGGCGCGGATAACGCTTTGCGTGCGCTAGAAGTTGAAACCGCCTTCGATCGTAACGGACAAGCCGTGTGGCAGCGACAGTTGGCGACCCGGGTTCCGGATAGCAACATCTTAATGATTTTTACCCTCTCCGCGATGCGCGCTTTCAATGAAGAAGACGGCCAGTGTTGGAATGCCTTCAAACAAAGCCTGAGTCTGAACAATCCACGGAAAGCATAAGCTATGGATAACCGTGCGGCCCGCGTGGGCGATGAAATCATTCATTCCAGCATTTTCGCTGATATCACCAGTATTGTCGCTGAGGGCGCAGCCTACGCCGTGATCGGTGCGGCGGTCGGTGTGGCGGCAACAGCAGCAGCACCATTGCTGGGTGCAGGAATGGCTGCGGCAGGCGTGGCAGCCATTGGTTCCAGCTGTCTGCTCAGCGGCATTATTGGCGGTGTATTAGCGAACGCTGCGGGCATTTCGGATGACATCACTAAAGCGGCCGATGGGCTGGGAGACATGATATTCCCGCCTTCTCCAGCCGGTGTGATCGCCAGCGGATCAGAGAATGTTCACGTTAATGGTCTTTTAGCTGCACGCGCAGCCGGGATGCTTACGCCCGGAGATACGCCGCCACCGGAGCCGCAATCGCCCAAGAGTTTCGCAGACTATGGCGGCATGCTGCTCTCTGCGGTGGGCCAGTTTGGCAGTGCAATGTGGCAACCCACGGTAGCCTCCGCCGACGCGGGCACCTCTCCGCTGGAACAGGACAAAGTGGCCTGTGAAAAGCACAGCGCACCGCAATATCTGGCGCAGGGATCGAAAAGCGTCTTTATCAATGGCCAGCCTGCGGTGCGCGCAAAGGATAAAACCACCTGTGATGCCACCGTGAGTGACGATGTTTCCCCCAATGTCATCATTGGTGGTGAAACCGTCACAGTAAGAGAGATTAAAAGTGGCAAGGTGCCAGGTCTGGCCGTGATGATGATCGGCCTTTCCCTGATTCGTGGTCGCCCCAGCCAGATCCTGAAAAACATGCCCTGCGCACTTGCTGGCGCGGTCGGTGGGATGATGGCGGATATGGCGATCAACGCCGCCTTCTCCTCGCTTTTCCCCGTTCATGCTTCCACCGGCGTCAAAGTGCTTAATGATGATGCCGAGCGCGACTTCTCCCTTCCAGGCCGTTTTCCGCTCAGTTTCCAGCGTAGCTATAACAGCCTGACCCAGCGCTGCGGATTATTTGGTCAGGGCTGGGCGACGGTGTTTGACAGCTATTTAACGCTGGATGGCAATCAGGCGACCTGGTTTGATGACAACGGGCGCGAGCTGAGCTTTGCGGTTCCCGGTGAAAAAGAGGTGCTCTACAGCATCAGCGAAGGGCTGATGGTAAGGCGCAACGAACTGGGTGATATCGCCATTGCCGACGACGACGGTGCGGTATGGCGTCTGTACAGACGCACGGCCGCCGATCCGCAAGTGCTGCGGCTGGCTTCTCTGAGCGACGAGTACGGCAATGCGCTGGAGATGGGATGGGATGAGCAGGCTCGCCTGGTGCGCATTCATGACGCGCCGCTGGCCATTGACGTTACCCTGCATTACGACGACAAACAGCATGCACAGCGCCCGACCTATGCCAGCCATTTTGATGGTGAGCAGCACTGGCCATTAGCGCACTGGACTTACAATGAACAGGGCCAGCTTGCCAGCGTCACCGATGCCGCAGGCGTTGTCTCGCGGCGCTTCCGGTACAACGATGACGGGTTAATGGTCTGGCATCAACTGCCCGGCGGGCTGGAAAGCGAATATCGCTGGCAGAAGCTGGATCACTGGCGCGTTGTTGAGAACCGCACCAATACTGGTGACGGCTGCCATATGCATTATGATCTGGATGCTGGCATCACGCGCGTATCGACCTATGACGGTCAGCAGCGCGAACATCACTGGAATGCTGCAGGGCTCATTACCTGCTTTATTGATGAGCGGGGCGAGACCTGGCGCTATGAATGGGATGAAAACGAACTCCTGACGCGCCGTATCGATCCGCTGGGTAATGCGGTGAGCTTCACCTATGACGATCTCGGCAACCGCGTTGAAGAGAAAGATGCGGACGGCGGTGTACAGGCGGTGCAATGGCTGTCACACCGTTCTCTGCCCACGGTCGTTGCCGGGGCTGACGGTGCCACCACGAAATACTATTACGATCCCCATCATGGCCTTGAGCGCGTGGTTGATGCGCTTGGGCAGAGTACCTTCTATAAGCGGGATGAGTTTGGGCTGGTTGTCGAAGAGATTGACGCGGCAGGCAACAGCTACCGCCGTGAATTCAATGATGCCGGCCAGGTTATCCGCGAAACAGACTGTTCAGGGCTGACGACGCGCTACCGCTATCATCCCCTTGGCTGGCTCAGCTGTGTGACTGCGCCGGATGGTGAAGAAACCCGGTATCACTATGATGCTGCGGGCCGTCCTGTTCTGCTGGAGCGGGCAGAGGGCTGGGAAGAGCGGTTGCGCTGGAGCGACAACGGCCTGCCACTGGCCCACGAGTCAGCGGATGGTAAACGTAGTGAATTCCGCTACGACAACGTCGGACGATTGATTGCCAACCGCAATGCCCAGGGTGAGACGGTTCAGCGCAGCTGGGACAGCCGTGGTCGGTTGACGGCGCTGCAAAACGAGAACGGCGAGCAGTATCAGTTCGAGTGGGGTGCAGATTCCCTGTTGCTGGCCCAAGTGGGGCTGGATGGCGTTGCCACGCGATACGAGTATGACGCGACAGGACGCACGTTATCTCGCACCTTTGCCGCCGGGCATCCTCAGGCGATTACCCATCGCTATCACTGGAGCCGGGCGGGACAACTGCTGGCACGGACCACGCCGGAAGGCCAGACGCGCTATCACTACAGCGGGGGTGGGCAGTTAAGTAAAGTGTCGCAGCATCTGCCGCTGTCTGACAGCGCGTGGAGCCAGCAGGCTGAGCAGGAGATTGCGTTTACCCATGATGCGCTGGGCCGCATCGTAGGTGAGCAGGGTGAACAGGGCGCGCTGGCCTGGGATTACGACGCGCTGGGTAACTGCACGGCCTTAACCCTGCCGGATGGTCGCAACCTGAAGCAGCTCTACTATGGCAGTGGCCATTTACTGAGCATCGCGCTGGACAACCTGCCGGTCACCGAGTTTACCCGTGACACCTTGCATCGGGAACTCAGCCGCACGCAGGGCGGCCTGACCACGCGCAGTGAGTACGATCGCTTAGGCAGGCTGCGCCGCCGTGACGTTTTCAAAGGGGAAGCACAGCGTCCTGCACCGCGCGTCTGGTCCCGCCGTCGCGACTTCGATTACGGCAACAACCTGATTCGTGAAGAGCGCGACGATAACCCGTTCAGCCAGACATTATGGCACTACGATAACGCCGGTCGGCTGCTGTCTCAGGAAGGCGCGCAGCCGGGTAATGAGCAGTGGCGCTGGGATGGCGCAGGCAACCCGCTGGATCGCCATGCCGCTTCCCATATCATGCATAACCGCGTAACTGAACTGAACGGTATCCGCTGGCAGTACGACATTCATGGCCGTACCACCGAGAAGGATGACGGCCAGACCCGCTGGTGCTACCGTTACGATGGTGAGCACCGCCTGACGGATGTGATCAGCGAACCGCGGGACCGCAATAAGCCATGCACTAAGGTAAGCTTCCGCTACGATCCGCTGGGACGTCGCATCAGTAAAACCCGCCAGCAGCTGTTACAGGGCAGGCCGTCTGCCAGGGCCGTCACAACGCGCTTTGTCTGGGAAGGCTATCGTCTGCTGCAGGAGATCCACGACGATACTCCACTTACCTATGTGTACAGCGACAGCCAGAGCTATGAGCCGCTGGCCCGTATTGATGGCATGGAAAGCCCGGAGATATTCTGGTTTCACTGCGCGGCAAACGGGACGCCGGAACTGCTGACCGACATTGAAGGCCAGAAGACCTGGGAAGGTGTGAACAGCCCATGGGGCAAACTGCTGCGCGAGTCTAACCAGCGAATTCCGGTGGTGGAGCAGAACCTGCGTATGCAGGGCCAGTACCTGGACCGTGAAACCGGGCTGCACTATAATCTGTTTCGCTACTATGACCCGGACAGCGGCCGGTTTACGCAGCATGACCCGATAGGGCTGGCGGGCGGGATTAATTTATATAGCTACGCACCAAATGCTTTAAGCTGGACTGATCAATTAGGTTTAAATCGATGTAAAAATGATTATAAATATGACATGGTTAACAACCCTGGTCCTTTGGCAAAAATAAATGGGAATCCAGCCGCAAACTTTGCGGGTGGGAAATATAACGTTCATGTTTTGGAACATGATTTAGTACTTTACAGAGCAGGTAAAGCTGGCGGTGGTAAAAATGCTTTAGGACAATGGTTTACTAGAAATCCTGCTGATTCTGTAGCAAAAGTACATATAGACTTAGCTGTAAAGCCGCAGTGGATAGATAAGAATGGTACATTGACAGGTACTTCTCCAATCGAGTCTGTATATAAGATAGTTATTCCTAAAGGAACTACTATTTATGAAGGACCTGTCGGCTATCAAGGTGGGGCCTATCTCGGTGGGCAAAATATAACTCAAATATTTGTTGAGCAACCATGGCGACTAAGTGGAGTAGAAGTGCTTGATAGTTGGCCGTTGAGGTAATTATATGGATTATAGAAAGATATCTGCCGATTTATTGATTGAATTTGGAATTCTGAAAAAAATCCTTGAGAAAGAACATGAAAAAAATTGGATGAGAGGAGTGTTGGCAATAATTGAAAAACTTGATATTTGCTTAAACAAGGAAGGTGCTTCTGAAAAAGAGAGCTTAGAGGAAGCTTGTGATACATGGAAAACAATGGAGCAGGGGAATGGTTCTTTTACTGATTTTTATATTTGGCGCGATGATGAAAAAGAAAGGAGTGAAGCTAATAAATTTTTGGATTCTGTAAAGAGCAAAATATGGAAAATAATAAATGATAATAATCTTTAAGTTTAAATGAGTAAAAAAATTGTAAAGCCTAAAGTCAGACGTAAGTTATTATTGTGAGTGCTGATAGTGAGGAATACCCAGCAATATTAAAATGTTATTTGGCTATTTTCTCAGGATGGCGTGCAACTTGGTAAAGGTCACTGCTGCTGGGACAGTGCTGGCAACCCGCTGGATCGCCATGCCGCTTCCCACATCATGCATAACCGCGTGACCGGGCTGAACGGAATCCGCTGGCAATATTACATTCATGGTCGTACCACTGAAAAGGATGACGGCCAGACCCGCTGGCGCTACCGTTACGATGGTGAGCACCGCCTGACGGATGTGATCAGCGAGCCACGTGACCGTAATAGGCCGCGTACTAAGGTGAGTTTCCGCTACGATCCGCTGGGACGTCGCATCAGTAAAACCCGCCAGCAGCTGTTACAGTGGAGACCATCTGGCAACGCCGTCACGACGCGCTTTGTCTGGGAAGGCTACCGCCTGCTGCAGGAGATCCACGACGGCATTCCGCTGACCTACGTCTACAGCGACAGCCAGAGCTATGAGCCTTTGGTCCGTATTGATGGCGTGGAAAGCCCGGAAATATTCTGGTTCCACTGCGCGGCTAACGGCACGCCAGAACTACTGACCGACGCTGAAGGTCAAAAGACCTGGGAAGGTGTGAACAGCCCATGGGGCAAACTGCTGCGCGAGTCTAACCAGCGAATTCCGGTGGTGGAGCAAAACCTGCGTATGCAGGGCAAGTATCTGGACCGGGATTAATTTGCTTAAGCAAATTTGAATATCGCTTCAGTGATGGCCCCAAGGAATGAGGCACCGCAGGTGCCGATTTCAAGGAGTTTACATTTTATTTTTTGATATTAATCTACAAATCATAGAGTTATTTCAGATTTAGGGGGGTACGTTGCAATTTTTTGGAAACGGCGTGCCACAAGTGCGTCATCCTCGAATGTTTGGTGATAGAGAGGGAGCCCCCTCTTGACCATTCATCTAAGCCTCCCCAGAATATGGTGCTGGAGAAATCAAAAAATGCATGCTAATTCAAGTGTAATAGAGTTCGATAAAGTTGATATTCTACCGGAGAGAGAATGATAGATTTATTTTCCTACAATGAAGTTTTAGATTTTCTTGAGATTTTTTTTCAAAAAATGATTAAAGATGAAGCATATCGCGAGGAGATGAAATTTATCATTGATGGAAGTCGCAAGAATAAAACAGTTTCCATTCGGGCCATTGACGTTTGTTTCATGAATTATCGAAAGGTTACTGGCGATTATAGTCTTGCTACAGATGAAGAGATGGGAATCTGGAAACAGTTATTTAATATTTGGCAGTGAAACTTGAATTAATTAAATTTAATTTGAATTATGCATTGATTTTTCGGTAGATATTATGACGAACTTAATAAAGGCAAAAAGTATGGGAAGGTGTGAACAGCCCGTGGGGCAAACTGCTGCGCGAGTCTAACCAGCGAATTCCGGTGGTAGAGCAGAACCTGGGCATGTAGGGCCAGTACCTAATTTGCTCAAGCAAATTTGAACATCGCTTTAGCGATAGCCCAAGGGGTGAGGCGCCACAGGTGCCGAATTAACCAAGCTGCACTATAATTTGTTCCGCTATTATGACCCGGACAGCGGCCGGTTTACCCAGCATGACCCGATAGGGCTGGCGGGTGGGATAAACCGTTCAATAAAATTCGACATTAATAATAGCAGCGAGCTCAAATTTCTGGTTTATATGAGTATTAAGGTCTGTGGTTATTTGGCGGTTTATTATCAATAACAATGGAATGTTAAATTCTAAATGGCGATTAAGAAATTCACTAGAGAGTAGCGAATAAACTTCACAGGTGATGAGTATCAAAGAGGCACCAAAAACGCCATGAGTATAGATAAAACTAGTTTGAAAATATACGAAGCATTGATGTTTGCTTCTTACGTAGATGAAGCGAATGAAATAAAAAGTCTAATGGGTAAGGTATTGACATTAAGTAAAAGCGACTCTGAGAGGTTGAGCGCTATCGAAAGTTTACTTTCACGTTGTCATCCAAAATGGTTGGGTGATTGTTATGTTAAAAATAATTCATATAACGAATGGATGGAGTTGATAGCAAAGTTTAAAAAGGAGTTATCTAAGCTTAAGTAAATATTGGTGAAAATAAGCTGATTGAGATTATTTAAGGAGTGAAATGTTAAAGGCTATTGTTGTGACTATATTGGAAGATAAAATAGTTGTGATTAAATCAGTAGGTTGCGGTCATGACATTTCTATTTTATCGATGCGTAGTTATCTTGAGGCGGGGTGTTCTTACTGTGTTAATTTTAAAGATGGAAATGATAAGATTACTGTATTGAAAAAACTTATTGAGATGGGCGCGTTGTTTTCATACGGACAGGGTTGGGCTCCATCTCAGGTTATGGATTACCTTAAGGAAAGAGGTGAAATTAATATGCCTTATAAGGAGATAGCCTGGAATAGACCGGGAGATTTCGTAGTAAGGGAAAGGTAAGAATTCAGTTGCCAACTTTTTATAGCGCTACTTTAATTGAATTTTTTGAAGGGGTTTTTGAAATATCGTTTTTCCTAGAGGTTATTAGCGCACTTTCAAGTGGTGTGCGAAGAGGTTAATTGCAGGTGCTGTGGTTTTAATAGCTAAATAATTATGGGTTTTCCGGTTGTATCAGGAAGTTAGAGTGTATGCTCTCTAATGATAATTTCAAGAAAGAATCTATAAAGTTGGTATTTAAGACTTCTTTATCTATATAGGGTTTCAATCAATCTTGATTGTAAGTACTACTTCAATTTTTTATTACCTTTCAGGGGGGCTACATAAGATTATTTAACATATAACAAAACACCATTCCCTCTTGCCATAATCACTCAGCTGAATTCTTTTATTCCCTCCAACCTCCTTTTCAAATATCCCTATTCTTTACCACCTTACAAACACCTCTAAAACCTGTCCTTATTCCTCCACGTGATCCATATCTCAAAGAAAGTTATTATTTAGACCTGCCTCCCATTTCTGGCCCGCTCTGCCGCAGACATCTTCCGCACCATACCGGAAACCGCTTGTGTTTACATACCTTAGGTTTCGGTTAGGATTTTCATCAAGGTACGGAACAATCCGGCAAGAGGGAAAACATGCTTATTGATCGCGAAAGCATATTCTTAAATAAAGCATTTACCAGCAAAGACGAGGTCTTTGATTTTATTGCTTCGCACGCGGTTGCACAGGGATGGGCGGTGAGTGCAAATGACATTAAAACGGATCTCTGGCAGCGCGAGCATGAATATTCCACGGGTTTTGAAAGTCAAATCGCCATGCCTCATGCCAAAACGGACAACGTAATAAAAGCCGGCGTGATTTTTATTCGGCTGAATGACGCAATTGAATGGCAAAGTCTGGATGGCGAACCCATCAAAATAATCTTCGCACTTTTGGTACCAAAATCTGGCGCCAGTCTTCTGCATTTAAAAATCATTAACGCGCTGGCAAGCCAGATTGTTGATGATGATTTCAGGCGAGCCTTATTTACGCTCGAAAACAGGGATGCCCTGTTCCAGTTTATGGTGCAACGAATCCAGTTTAAGGAGGAAGCATGAATATCGTAGGCGTCACGTCCTGTATTGCGGGCTTAGCCCATACGCCAATGGCAGCCAAATCGCTTGAGAAAGCGGGAAGAACGCTGGGCCATCAGGTGCATATCGAACAGCAAGGGGCGATGGGGATGATCGATAAATTAACCCCACAACATATTGCTGAAGCGGACTTTGTGCTGATTGCCGCCGATCGCTCGATTGAAGAAGAAGAGCGCTTTGCCGGTAAGACCGTCATTAGGGTGAAAATCAGTCAGTGCGTCGGACATGCCGCCGAGGTCATTGCAAAATGCGTGGCGGCTGTCGAGGCGCGCCGTAACCCGTGATATTGGTGACACTATGAAAAAAACTATGGTCAATATCAAAAACCATTTAATGACAGGGATCTCTTTTGCGCTGCCCGTCATTATTGCCGGCTCGTTAGTCGTCGCCGTGGCGAAGATTATCGGCATCATCCTGGGTGAACCCAATCTGGACAGCTTTGCCCACAGTAGCGGGCTGGAAAAATGGCTGTATCTTGCCCAGGATATCGGCTTCAAAATCATTGGATTAATGAATTACGTATTAGGCGCTTACGTTGCCTATTCAATAGCCGGGAAAAAAGGGCTGGCGCCAGGTTTTGCGGCGGGTTTGATTGCCTCTGTCACCGGATCCGGTTTTTTGGGGGCCGTACTGGGCGGCTTGCTTGCAGGCTACTCTGCGGAATGGGTATCACGAAAAATCCGCATCACCGGTTCTGCCGCTTCGTCCGTGCCCCTCATCATCCTGCCGTTTATTACCGTTGGGCTGCAGGTTGTCGTGATGCTGTTGCTGCTGGGCGATGTCCTGCACTGGCTCAACAGTTCGCTGATGGCCTGGGTGCAGCGCATGACCGAAGACGGTACCAATACCGTTGTGCTGGCTGCGGTACTGGGCGGCATGATCTGTTTTGACCTTGGCGGGCCAGTTAATAAAGCGGCATGGGGCACGGGAAATGTGCTGTTTATGAGCGGCGTTTATTTACCAGCTATTTTGGTTAATGTTGCGATTATTATTCCGCCATTAGGCTATGCCGCTGCCCGCTTTATCCGGCCACATAACTTCAGTGAAACCCTAAAAGAAGCCGGTAATGGCTCGGTGATTATGGGCATTCTGGGAATATCCGAAGGGGCAATACCGTTTACGTTGAAAAATCCCGCGCGATTAATTCCGTTAAACATACTGGCGGGCGCGATGGGCTCAATGACGGTGGCGCTGTTTAAAGCCTATCCCATTATGCCGCCGTTGGGGGGCTTGTACGGTGGTTTCACCGTCGGGAATCCGTGGGCCTATTTTCTTGGCGCGCTGGTGGGCACCTTGGTGATCGCAATAGGCGCTAACGTTTTAGTGAATTTTAATGAGACGGATGCGAACAGCGAGAGCATCAATACTTCCCCGGACGATATTGAAATTAAATTCGACTAAAGCGGTTTTTAGTAAGGTTAATAATATGAAAAAGCGGACAGTTCATCTCTATACGCACACGCACTGGGATCAGGAGTGGTATTTTACGTCTTCACGCTCGCGGATTTACCTTTACAACCATATTAAAAATCTTATTCAGGTACTGGAAACCCATCCTGAGTTTCCCTGTTATTTATTAGACGCACAAAGCTCACTTATCGAAAGCTATCTTCAGTGGGCTCCTGAGGATCGCGCCAGACTCACGAAACTGATCGCCGATGAACGTTTGCTGACGGGGCCGTGGTTTACCCAAACGGATCAGTTGGTGATTCATCAGGAGTCTGTTGTCAGGAATTTGTTTTACGGTATGGAAGTGGCTCAACGCCATGGCAACGTAATGAAACTGGGCTATGTGCCGGACTGCTTTGGGCAGGGCGGCAATATGCCGCAACTCTATCGCCAGTTCGGTATCCATCACGCCTTATTCTGGCGCGGCATTGCTGACAACACGCTGCACGAAACAGAGTTCTTCTGGCAGGGCGATAACGGCGACCGGGTTTTTGCACTGCAGATGCCGTGGGGTTATCACTACGGCGGCTTGCTGGATGAAACGCCTGAAACCATGAAAGCCTTTCTTGATGAGAAGATGGCTGCTATAGAAGCGCGCAGTCATCGCCAGCACCTGCTGTTTCCTCATGGCTTCGACCAGGCTCCCGTGCGCCGCAACTTGCCAGAATTGGTCGGGCAGTTTAATGCCTGTGATGATAGCCGCCATTATCAAATCAGCAACCCGCTGACATTTATCAAGGCGCTGGAGCAGGAGGTGGGCACCGACGCGCGAACATTAGAAGGTGAACTCACCGAAGCCAAACATTCACGGGTACATAAAACAATCTTCTCCTGTCGTGCCGATCTGAAGCTACTCAACAATGAAATTGAATCGCTGCTGGTGAATACGCTTGAGCCTGTGCTGGCGATAAGTCAGAGCCTGGGCAATGCCTATCCCAAACATATTGTCGCAACGATATGGAAACTGATGTTTTACAACGCCGCCCATGACAGCATCGGCGGATGTAACAGCGACGAGACGAATCAGGATGTCTTGTCTCGTTATAAAGAAGCCAAAGGGCTGGCGCAGAATTTACTGGAGTTACATACCCGACTGATCACACAGCGCATTCCGCGCCAACATGATTTTACCTTCACCGCTTTTAATCCACTGCCGTGGAGTGTTGCTCCAGACATAACCTTCGAGGCCTGGCTGCCGGGGCTGCCGTTTACCTTGCGTGACGGCAACGGCAAAGCAATCCCCTGTGTTATCGAGTCTGAAGAAGATCTGACGCAATACGTACTTAATCAGACGATTCGCCTCGATCCGGGTAAAGCCTGGCATAAACCTGAAAAAGTCTGCCGTACGCGTCTGACCGTTAACAGCCCGGTATTACCGGCACTGGGCTATGACCGCTGGTACATTGATTTCAGTGAGGATAACGCCGCAAGGCCAGCGCTGAGCCAGGAGACAACGGCTGAAAATGACGTTTACCATATTCAGGCGGAAGTCGATGGCCTGTTAACCATTACTGATAAACGGAGCGGTAAACGCTATCCGCGACAAATGCTCTTTGTGGAAAACGGTGATGATGGGGATTCATACAATTATTCGCCGCCTCGGGCCGATTGGATGATTACGTCTGAGGGCGCCATGACGACCGTCCAGAAACAAAAGAGTAGCGTCAGTCAGGGCCTGATACTTCGCTACGCGCTCAAGGTTCCGGCTGATTTAGCCGAAAGGGCGGCAGGCACTGCCACGACAACCCTGAACCTCAAGGTAAACGTCGTTCTGCAGAATGACGATCTTATTCGTTTTAATGTGGAAGTGGATAACAACGTTCTGAGTCATCGTCTTTGCGTGCACTTTGCCACAGATATTGCGGCCCGTGTTTCCTGTGCCGATCAGCTGTTTGGCGCGGTCACCCGACCGGTTCAACTTGGCAAGGCGCTGCAGTGCTGGGAAGAAGAGCGCTGGCAGGAAAAACCGATCTCGATTGAACCGATGCAAAGCTACGTCAATCTCCACGATGAGCAGCACGGCTTTACGCTGCACACCAATGGTGTGCGTGAATACGAAATCGTCGGGGATGATTTCAATACGCTTTCGCTGACGCTGTTCCGCACATTTGGCTTTATGGGTAAAGAAAATCTGCTTTATCGGCCGGGCCGTGCGTCCGGTGAAAGTATCGTAGAAACGCCCGATGCCCAACTGTTGAAAACGTTGTCATTTGCTTTTGGCTGGCGAACTTACCGCGGCACATTCGATGAGGCCCAACATGCGCGCGTGTCGAAAACGTGGCTGACCGGGTTTCCCGTTTATCAGGACAGCGACTTCCTGAACGGACGACTGCGTTTTTGTCTGAATGACGAGGTGCGGGATTATCCCGAAACTTACAGCGCGCTCAACCTGCCAGCAACACACCGCGATGCTCTGGTCAGTGCGGTGAAATGTGCGGAAGACCACAGCGGAATCATCGTCAGATTTTATAATCCCCATCTGGAAACCGATGTCGTGATTCCGCCTCTGCAGGACGCGCGCTGCGTAATGCTCGATGAGATGACGCCCATGCAGGCACGGCAGACGCTCAAGCCTGACGATGTGCAGACGGTGCTGATTAGACGGATATAACCATGAGACTGTTCACCAGCAAACGGGTCAGGGACATCTTCATGACACTCGCGCAGGGCGATATCACGCAGGCCGCCCTGGCAAAAGAGATGAAGGTGTCAACAAGAACCATCCGTACTGACCTCAAAGAAGTGGGTGACATCGTCAGCCAGTCTGGTAACCGTCTTATCTATTCGCGAAAAAACGGCTTCTCATTACAGATTAGCGAGCCTGAGGCTCTGCAGGCTTTACTGAATCAGTGCCAACGGCCATGGAATGAAACACGTTCGGGGGCACAGCGTCGCGCTGCCATGCTGGAGGCACTGCTGTTTGATGAGCAGGGCGTGAGGCTTGCTGAGCGGGAAGCCGAATGGTTTATCAGTATCTACAGCTTGAGAAATGACATTACGTTACTGAAGCGTCACGTCTCTCTCTATCAATTGCGAATTGTGTCGGAGGGTGAAGACATCTTTACGCTTAAAGGCAGCGAAATTGCCTTTCGGCGTTGTATTTACGACCACCGACTGCGCCTGACTCAGGCCACTGACGAGGAGAGTTATGTCGGCCCGGTTACGGCATACCCGGACTGTAAAAACGCATTGAGCCAGTGCCTTGCAGAGAAAAGGATCGCGATAAGTGATGCAAATCTTCGCTTTTTAAGCCTGATCACAGGGATTGCGCAAGAGAGGATGGCGCGAGGCAAATGGCTACGGGATTTTGAATTTTGCGATGCGGAACCTGGCTGGAAAACGCTGGCTGAAGCTGTACTCCAGTCTTTATGCGTTAACCCGGCGATGCCGTTTTCGCAAAGTGAAATTGACTTCATGGCCATGAATCTTGTCGCCTTTTGTACCACAACCTCCAGCCACAATCTGGTCTCTGAACAATACGCTGTTGAACGCACGATAATGAATCACTTCCTGAGCTACGTGAGCACATCGTGGTTTATTGATGTGAATTATGACGCGCTGCTCCAGGCGACGCTGCTAAGCCATATCAGAGCCATGCGCATTCGCGTCAACAACGCAATTACCATTGTTAATCCCTTACTGGAACAAATAAAACGCCACTATCCATTAATGTATGAATTAACGCTGAGTGCGTTCAGTGAACTGGATCAGTTCTTCAGGGCGACCGTCAGTGCCGATGAAATCGGTTATCTGGTTATGCATATTGGCGCCATTCTGGAAGACAGTATCAGCCATCAGAGTGGGCAGGGGATGCGGGCGCTGGTGGTTAGCGATCAGGGGATGGCCTCGACGCGAGTCGTCTGTCAAAAAATTCTTAGCATGTACCCGGGGTTAGATATCGTCAGGCAGATCTCCGTTGAGCAATATAGTCTGCTGCCTGAGGTTGACGAAGATATTGTCATCAGCCTGGTCAATATTGTTGAGAAGAATAAACGTATTATTCTATTGCCCCCGTTTCCAGAGAGAGGGCAGCTCGAAAATATAAAATATTATTTGGTGTCTGAAACACAGCCTGTCAACGCGATGCTGACGTATTTTTCTGCTGATAATTTTTTTGTATTACATGCGGGAGATTATACCCGTTCATCATTAATTACGTTTCTTTGCGACAGGTTAACCGCGCAAGGGCGGGTTACCGATCATTTCTTATCGTCGGTATTAGATCGTGAAGCGCGGGCGTCAACGCTGCTGGATGATAAAATCGCCATCCCGCATCCGTTAGGGCCTGTTGCGGTACGCACCGCAGTCTCTGTCGCCATCTTTCCCGAGGGCATTGAGTGGGATAGTGGTAAACAGGTAAAACTTGTTTTCATGTTGGCCATCAGTGAGGACCAGTTCATTGACAGTATGCTGATATATGATTTCCTCACCAATATTCTGGATGACGATATTATAGAAAAAATAAGTCAGTGTGAAAATTATAACGAATTTATTACAGCTTCAAAAAAGTACTTCCTTTAAGAAATTTATTCACTCAGGGTTATTTAGCATAAGGAGTTGGCTATGAAATACCGGCATTATGTCTGGGGCATGATTTTTATCTCTTCCGCTTCATTTTCCTCGATAACATTTGATACAGAACAAGGCGCGCTGAAACTCTATGGTGATGTTGAGTTCAATCTCGATGGCGCAAGCAGAACGGGCCAAATTACCTCATTAAAAACCCGTGCCGATAAAAACTGGAAGGCAGGAGAAGCGGAACGCTGGGACGTCAATGGCCGCATCTTAATCGGGTTGGACGGTTACCGAAGCATGGCGGATCAATCCTTCGCAGGCTTTACCGTGCAACCGCTGGCCGATCTCTCTGGCGGGCTTGAATTAGACGACGCGGCTTTCTTCTTTGGTCAGGAAAAAGACTGGAAAGTGCAAGTGGGCCGCTATGAAGCCTTCGATATGTTTCCGCTCAATCAGGACACGCTTATCGAATATTCCGGCAACACGGCCAACGATCTCTACGAAGATGGCTATGGCTATATTTATATGATGAAAGAGGCGCGCGGACGGGGATCGGCGGGGGCTGTTCAGCTAAGTAAAACATGGCAACGTTTTTATTTTGAACTCAATGCCATGGCGAATGACGGCACGAAGTTGTTCCAGAATGGGGAATACCATGGGAATACACTGGAGCATAAAAAGAATGTTATTTATTTGCGCCCGGTTATCGCCTGGCGCCATAGCGACGTCACGGCGGCTGTCGGCATGGAAAGCAACGTGGTGAACAACGCCTATGGTTATACCGATAACCGGGGGCAGTTTAAGGATCAGTCTAAGCGCAATGGATATGGCGCCACGCTGAGCTGGGACGGGCAACGTGCGAATCCAGATTCAGGAACGGTCATCAATCTCAGCACGGCCTATATGGATGCGACGGAAGAACAAAACTTCAGTGCTGGCCTGAATGGACTATGGCGCGACTTTCAGCTTGGCTATATCTACGCGCGCAACGATGTGAAAGCCTTTACGATGCAGTATATCAGCGGGGCCAGCCTGAGTGACTTTATCTTAGGCAAGTATGATCTCCATACCATCCACTCCTCATACCGTTTTCGCAATGTCATGAAGATGCAAAATTTCGATATTTACCTTGGCGCTTACTGGTCGCAGATTAATGCTGAACGGCACAGTGGCGATAACGAACGTTACGGGGCGCGGGTCCGGTTTAAATACCATTTCTGATAAACATCAAGCCGCTCCCGGTTGAGATAACATGGCATTTTTACAGGGCGCGGCGCGTCACTCAACATCGTCAAAAAGGTGGCCCGCCAGCTACCAAAAAATTTCATTTTCATCCCTTGAAATCATCCAAAAAGATCCTATAAATTTTTGTGAGCAACGGGGAGGGTCCCCACTCAGATGAGCTTTTGAATGAACGATTAATTCAGGAGGTTATCACCATGGCATTACGTCATTTTCCACTGTTTCCTTCTGTTGCAGATTCTGCATTCTCAGACCGGTTTAACCGTATCGATCGGCTTTTCAGCCAGTTGACCGGTGATGCGCCCGTGTCGGTTTCACCCTCTTATGACCTCAGACAAACGGATATTGAGCACTATGAGCTCACCGTCAGTGTCCCCGGCTGGCAAGAACACGAGCTGGAGATCGAGGTGGCGGGCGGTCGCCTGACGGTGACCGGCCAGAAAGAGGAGGTCACGGATAATGAGGCGGACAAAGAAGGCCAGAACAGCGGCTGGCTGCATCGGGGCATCAGTCGTTCAGACTTCCGTCTGAGCTACAGCGTGCCTGAACATATGAAAGTCACCACCGCACGGCTGCAGGATGGACTGCTGCGGGTCGGTTTGCATCATGAGGTGCCAGAAAGCGAGAAACCTCGCCGCATTCCGATTGAACACCGCACCTCAGAGGCGATTGAACATCAGGCCTAATGGCAGTTTGACCCGACAGCGGGGAGCGTGAACAGCGCTCTCCGCACTCTGTTATCAAGCGAAGAATCAGGAGGCTGTTATGAGAGTCATCAGCGTGCCCGAAGATCGTAGCCTGTATCCTAAACTGGTCGGCGAGACCGTCATGGCTGCCAAACTGCAGCTGGGCAGGACCCGCCTGTCGGTGAATTACAATAAAGTGCCAGGCGGAATTCTGCCTGTGCTGGTGGTGGATTTTTACAACGAGAAGGGCAAGCTCTACACCCTGCGCTACAACCTGCCACCGGATACGCCAGAGCGTACCGATCGCCGGGTATCGTTGCTGATGCGATTGATTGAGAAAGAGGCCCGCGAGGAGAAGTTGGCTGAAGCAGTATGATCGCTCAGGACAGCGGTAAACGCGAGGAAGTCGTTATGTTGAATACATTGATGCTGCATAGCGCTCTGGGGGCAGGCATGTTAGCGATGACGGCCAGCCTGTTGCAAAACCGATTTAAATAGCCTGTTCTGTTATTCGTTATCCCTGTCTTTAATCTAAGTGCCGCGTCGTCGGCACTTTTTTTCATGTCACCTGGTCGCTTGTTATTTCACTCTGTAGTTGTTATGTTATAACGTAACATAAAATTGAGGTGATCTGATGCAGCCAGAAATACTACATGCCAGTGAATCAATATTGCGGGTGGGCATTGGGACGCTGTGCAAACCTGATGGCGGCTGCCTGCTCAATAACATCACTTTCGGCATCGGGACAGGGGAGCGCCTGGCAATTATCGGGCCGAACGGCAGCGGCAAAACCTCATTGCTGCGGGCGATGAGCCGTGAGCTGGCGGTGCAGAAGGATGAGATAACGCTAAACGGTCGCTGCCTCAAAACTTACACACGGCAGGAATTAGCCACATGTATCGCCGTCATGGCGCAACACGATGTGCCTGACCTGAGGCTGTCGGTTGAGGATTACGTTGCACTCGGTCGTCTTCCTCATGTGCGCGCCTGTCCAGATTCTGTTAATCAGCGCGTTGTCAGTGAGACGCTAGAGGAAACAGGGCTGGCGGCGTTACGGCGACGTTCGTTAGAGGCGTTATCAGGCGGTGAACGACAAAGAGCGGCCCTGGCGCGCGTTCTGGCCCAAAAGCCACAGCTGATTCTGCTGGATGAACCGACCAATCACCTTGACCCCCTTGGACGACATGCGCTGCTGACCTTAATCAAAAACAAAGGCGTCACGGCCGTGGCGGTCTTGCACGATTTATCACTGGCAGATACGTTTGCCGACCGCGTGCTGGTTCTGTCACAGGGGGAGCAGGTAGTCTGTGATGCCCCCGCTCGCGCCCTGTCATCCCGCTATCTCCGGCCGGTATTCGGTTTAAACAGTTTTACCGTATCGCATCCCGCCAACGGGAGCCATTTACGCATTTTCGAGGTGCCAGACTGTGCCTGATTCGTTGTTAACTCTCTGCTGCGCGGCATGGCTGGCGAGCATTCCTGTTGGACAAACCCTCGCGGCCGATTTCCCTGTCACCATTGAGAGCTGTGGTCAGCCGGTTACCTTTAATGCACCGCCCGAGCGGGCGGTCATTAACGACCTCAACATGTCAGAAATGGCCTTTGCGCTGCATTTGCAGGATCGCATCGTCGGGCTGACGGGCATCAGTGGCTGGTACAAGATGACACCGGAATTTAAGCAGGCGATGGGGGCCATTCCTGAGCTGGCGCCTAAGTATCCCTCTCTGGAAACGCTGGTGGCGGTGAATCCTGACTTCTTTTTTGCCGGCTGGAATTATGGCATGAAGGTGGGCGGCGACGTGACGCCAGCCTCGTTAAGTCGGTACGGCATTAAGACGCTGGTGCTGAGTGAAAGCTGCGTTTTTACCCAAAAAGACAAGCATAAAGCCAGCATGGATCTGCTTTATCACGATGAGCTGACGTTAGGTAAAATATTTGGCAAAGAGGCTGAGGCGCAGGCTTTAGTTAATCACTGGAAGCAGCGCCTGAGAATGATTCCTCAACGGCCCAGCGCGGTCCGACCGTTAAAGGTCTTTGTTTACGACTCCGGGGAAGATAAGCCGTTTACCAGCGGAAAATATGCCATGCCTACCGCCATCATCGAAGCCGCTGGCGGAACCAATGCGCTGGAGGGGCTGGATATCAGTTGGGGCACCACGTCATGGGAAAGTGTGGCGGCAACCGAACCTGATTTCATTATCTTGCTGGATTATCAAACCGGCGGCGGGGCGGATGCTCTTCGGCATTTCCTGGAAAGTCATCCGCTGATGAAACTCACGCCAGCCGTCAAGCATCATCGTTATCTGAAGCTGCAGTATGCTGAGCTGACGCCAGGCCCGGCTAATATTGCGGCGGTAGAGAAACTGGCGCGCGCCCTGTATTCAGGAAGCGCGCCGTGAATGCTGCATCTTACCGTTTTTTTTGCATCCTCTGCTGTTGCGTCCTTCTGCTGGCGGTGCTGGTGTTAATCAGCGTTGCCAAAGGCACGGTCGCGTTATCCCTGACGCAGGTGTTGGGTGCACTGGAACTGATCTCCCTGCCTCAGTCAGAAATGATTAGCCGGATTGTGATCGATCTCCGCCTGCCGCGCACGTTGCTTGCAGCCCTGACCGGTGCCGGGCTGGCGATGGTGGGAGCGCTACTGCAAACCACCACCCGTAACGATCTGGCCGATCCTTTTCTTTTTGGTCTCTCTTCTGGTGCTTCGGCAGGTGCGGTGCTGGTCATCACCCGTTTTGGTAACGGGTTGGGTGAGCTGACCTTGCCGGTTGCCGCCTTTGCGGGCGGGCTCTGTTCTGCCGCTGCGGTCATGTTGCTTTTCTACTTCAAAAAACTGCGCAGCCCAGCGCACCTCATCATCTGTGGGCTGGCTGTGTCTTTTCTGTTTGGCGCGCTCACCAGCTATTTTATTTTCTCTGGCGATCAGCGAGCGGCCAGTTCGGTGATGTTCTGGTCGCTGGGTGGCCTGGGGCTGGCCAGTTGGCAAAATCTGCCTGTTGCGCTTGCCGGTGTTGTGCTGCTGAGTGGCTTTGCTCTGATGCGCCACCGCTCGCTGGACGGTCTGCTGGCGGGCGATCAAACGGCGCTGTCGCTGGGGATCAACGTCAGTCGTTTGCGGATTGAAGTCTTTCTTTGTTGCGCGCTGACGACCTCAATGCTGGTCGCGCTCACCGGGGTGATTGGTTTTGTCGGCCTGATGGTACCGCACCTGTGTCGACCGGTCACAGGGGTAAAGCACCGTCTGCTGTTGCCGCTGTGTGGCCTGGGCGGCGCGGTTTTGCTCTGTGGCGGAGATATCATCAGCCGAACGCTGCTGGCACCGCAGGAGCTGCCGATAGGGATTATTACGGCAGGCATCGGGGGCGTTTTTGTGATTCTGCTGCTGACCCGTGCATCGAACACCTAAAGCAAAACGAGGCCAGTTCAGCCCGGAACATACGGATGCTCACCGCCTGTCACTAAGTGGCAAAATTTCACTCTTCTCTCAGGTGTGACAATTGGCCCCTTTGCGCTATTGAATGAATTAAAAGCTGTATACCTCTTCGAATCAATGATAGAGACTGCTGATATGTCTTATTCGAAAGTATCAGGAAGTATTAATAATAGTATTCAGACAAATGTAGACTTTGAAAACGCATGTTTAGATAGCGCTCTTTTGTGCAAAGCAGAAATAAAAAAATGCAATTTTTCAAAAAGTAAACCAGTAATCAATGTGGATGATGCAGTGTGTGAAACAAGTCATTTTGCCAAAGCAAAGTTTGTGGCTGAATCCTCCGGAATTGAGTACGGTGGTCGTCGCGTAAAATTTGTAGACTGTGATTTTACCGGTGCTGTTTTTGATCGCGTTGAGTTTAGAGCAACGAAATTTATTAATTGCACCTTTACCGATACGAAATTTAAAAAATGTGACTTTCGTGGCGTTAAGTTTGAGGGAGGAATTTTACCAACAACAACCCAGTTTGAAAATATGGATATACCTTCTCAGTTTGTTTGATTTCGCAAATAAAGCCGAGAAAGAGAACTCAGCCTTACTCGGTCTTATAATTTAGCGTGATTGGATCCTTTGAATATACCTGAACTTAATCTACTTAATCATCTGCTTAGTAAAATTAAAATATTCGCACACTTCATTGTTACCCACCACTACGGAGTGTATCGGCTAATATTTTAGCCGACTTGCGGTTGGGCTATAGCGATAAAGCCTGCAGAATTCAATGTTGCAGCCAGGCTTTGCCAGTCAGTAAGCGTATTTCTCAGTGCTGCAGCCTTTAACATCCCAATCACTCCACCGTTTCATTCTCAAGCTTCTGCCTCTTGCGCAGATTCGGAAACAGCGTCATCCAGAGCCCGACCACCACCAGCGTCCCGACGCCGCCAATCACCGCGGCGGGCACCGCGCCCATCCATGCCGCGAGCAGCCCAGATTCAAACTCACCCAGTTGATTCGACGTGTTGATAAAGATGGCGTTAACCGCATTGACGCGGCCGCGCATCGTATCCGGTGTATCCAGCTGAACCAGCGCGCCGCGAATCACCATGCTCACCATATCGAAACCGCCCAGCGCCGCCAGCGCCAGCAGTGAAAGCCACAGTTTGGTGGAAAGGGCAAACAGCAGCGTTGCCAGGCCAAAACCCGCAACGGAGCCAAACATAATCATGCCGACGTGCTTTTCCAGCTTGTGGCGGCTCAGCCAGACACCGACCAACAGCGCCCCTACCGACGGCGCACCACGCAACAGGCCAAGGCCCCATGGCCCGGTGTGCAGAATATCCTGGGCGAAGATAGGGAGCAGGGCGGTAGCACCGCCCAGTAGCACGGCAAACAGGTCGAGCGATATCACCCCGAGCACGTCTTTGCGTTCGCGAATAAAGCGCACGCCCATAAACATGTTCGACAGGGTCATTGGCATACGTTCCTGGGGAGGACGTTCGTAACGTAAGCGACTGACTAAGATCAGCGACAGCAAATAAAAGAGCGCTGAAACCCCGTAAACAACCTCGGGACCGGCCACGTAAAGCAGTCCGCCTAACGTCGGCCCGATAATCACCGCTGCCTGGCCGCCAACGGAACTGGCGGCCATGGCGCGCGCCAGAATCGATGGTGGGACCAGCGCAGGCAGCATTGAGGTAATAGCAGGCCACTCAAGTGCTTTAGCCAGGGCGATCAGGAAGACCAACCCCCAAATTTCAATCTTATCTGCCCAGTGCAGTAGCGTCAGCGCCACCAGGGCGAGCAGCGCGGCCCATTCAATGAGTTGCCCAATCACCACGATACGACGACGGTCGAATTGATCTGCCAGATGCCCTGCGGGCAAGGCTAATAGCACCGAAGGCAGAAACTGCATCAGGCCAATCATGCCCAGTGCCATGGCGCTGTGGGTAATCGCATAGATTTGCCAGCTGACGGCCACGGAAAACATCTGAAAGCCAAACGAAGAACAGGTACGGGCCAGCCAGAAGGCCACAAATGACCTGTGTTGCAGCAACGCATCTTCGCCTGTACAAACCCCTTTATGCATAATGATTCCTGTCCCGAACCGCCTGTTGGCGAAAGTGGTGCATCAGTCTGATTCATGACCGTATTCGGTCTTATTTTGTCCTGGCTGAAGCACAGTGAGTGTGCTGCATGATCCGACTCGCTCGCCAGACCTTTCTGAACTTAAGCGGAATCGGGCAGCACGAGCATAGACGTCTAAATATTAGCATGCTCAATATTCACTTTGATAAATCGAAATATCGACAAGATGTGATAGTTCCCCCTGAATAGTCAGGGGATTACCCGATCGTCTTGTCATCAGTTATGGCGATAAAAAGCACGAACCGGCCTGGAGGGCGACAGGACTTATCAGAGCTATTGGTCGTTTACCAGCAGGGCGATGGTAAGATACGACCCACTGTTTTTGACTCGTCAGGCAACGCAGAGTTAAAAACTAAAAAAGGCGGTGTTGCTGCGCGTGGTGGTATTCACTGCCTGAAAATGTATTGAAGCGCGGCGAGCCAGATTGACTTTTTTGCAAACTGTCAGGTGCGCTTGCGTGTTTTCATTGATGGCCTGTACCGACAGCCCGAGGCATATGGCCGTGTCGGAGACAGCAAAGGG
Source organism: Pantoea sp. Ae19-2 (assembly GCF_059801205.1). Classification (NCBI taxonomy): domain Bacteria; kingdom Pseudomonadati; phylum Pseudomonadota; class Gammaproteobacteria; order Enterobacterales; family Erwiniaceae; genus Pantoea; species Pantoea sp. Ae19-2. The sequence continues at coordinate 1,277,274 of NZ_JBCHWE010000001.1, forward strand.
CGTTGAACGTTGACTCAGCGGTCGGCGCCGATCCGAAGGCTGAGTTAAGCCGGTTTTCGTTTCGCCTCCGCACACGCCAGCGGCAAGGGCGGAGGTGATGATGTCCTCGAGTGTGCTACAGTGTTCAGGCACTTTTTTCCATGGGTTTTCAGAGGTCCCAGCTAATGACGAATAAACAGGGTGTTTTAATTGTTAACCTTGGAACACCAAAAGAACCCACAACTGCTGCGGTTAAAACGTTTTTATCTAAATTTTTGCACGACTACAGAGTGGTCGATTTACCCAGGATCCTGTGGTGCCCAATCCTGCATGGCGTGATTATTCCGCTGCGCGCCAAACGCGTGGCCAAACTGTACTCCTCTATCTGGATGGACGAAGGTTCACCGCTGATGGTTTACAGCGTTCGCCAGGCTCGCGCACTCGAAGCGCTGACGGGCATGCCTGTCGAGTTAGGAATGAGCTATGGCGAGCCCAGCATTGGCGGCGCCATTGACAAACTGCTGGCCAAAGGTGTCGATAAAATTATCGTCATCCCGTTGTATCCGCAGTTTTCCTCGTCCACCGTCTCTTCCGTCTGGGACAGCGTCAGCCGTCACCTGCAGACGATGAAAAATCGTTACACGCCAGCGATCAACTTCATAAACGATTATGCCGATCATCCTGCCTACATTGAGGCGTTGAAAGCCTCTGTGCTGGAATCATTCGAGGCCAATGGCGTGCCGGATACGCTACTGGTCTCCTACCATGGCATACCGGTCAGGTTTTCTAACGAAGGGGATAAGTACCAGGATCGCTGTGCGTTGACCACCAAATTGCTCACCGAAGCCCTTAACATGCCATCGTTGAAGATTGTAATGACCTTCCAGTCACGATTTGGCAGAGAGCCCTGGTTAACGCCGTACACCGATGAAACCATCAAAAATCTTCCTGCGGAAGGCGTAAAAAGCCTGCAGGTGATTAGCCCGGGTTTTGCGGCAGACTGCCTGGAAACGCTGGAAGAACTGGATGAGCAGAACAGGGAAATCTTCATGCATGCAGGGGGAACGTCCTTTACCTATATCCCTGCGCTCAACGACAAGCCTGTTCATATTGAGATGCTGCGACAGCTGGCAGAGGGCGCGAAATAGCCTCCGGCGCGTGCTGACATCAGCCCTCCGGCTCATAACGCCAGCCGTGACGGGGCCAGAATGTGTGCATTCTGGCCCCGTCTTTTTAAACGCGCCATGCTGGCCGGATGCAGGCCGCCGGTTCGTACCGGAAACGCAGTGCTGGACGGTTCGTAACAAACCAGAACTTGAGTTTAGTGCGTAACGTTTCTACCGGTATTTTTTGTATAGGTGTTTTATAACGCGTGGCAAAACCTTCGATGGTTTTTTGTAAATGGTTGAAAGCCTGACCGTTGACACTCTCCCTGCGACCACTCCCCGTTTCGAGCCTGAATGTACGGAGCTTTGTCGTTACTGCCTTGCTATCACGCAAACTCTGTCGGGGCTGGGATTTGCCTCTGAAACGGAGAAGCACCTTAGCTGCCTGCTGTATGAACTGATCAACTATTTCGCTGCGGAAATGAAAGCCCCGCGCTGGCTCCGCACAGCCGACGGCGTGAAGTTTATCGACGAGGTGACGGCATGACGCAACAGGACTGGCATCCCGCCGACATTATTGCGGCCCTGAAAAAACGGGGAACGTCGCTGGCGGCGGTTTCCCGTCAGGCAGGGCTGGCGTTCTCCACGCTGGCTAATGCGCTTACCCGCCGCTGGCCCAAAGGCGAAAGATTGATTGCTGAAACGTTAGACGTCGAGCCTGAAAAAATCTGGCCTTCGCGCTATCGCTGATGTTCCTCCGGCGCAGCCCTGATACGGAAGCTGCGCCGCATTTCGTTTATCTGATCCGTCATAATCCTTTGAACCGCAAAAACAGTTTTCTATTATCGGCCTTCTTACCACGAACTAAGTTCCTGACTGCACGAAGTGCTTCATGATCTGAAAGAAGCACCTGATGTATCAGGATGGTCGCCGTTTTACCGGCAATGCCGCCTTTGAAAACTGCCGGATCTGTCCTCTGATAGATTAAGGCTTTCTTCACGCTTTACTACGTTAAGGAAATCACAATGAATCTGATGAATAATTGTGCATCGCCTGCCGCAGATGTTATATTAAAATATAATATTCGGAGGTGCTCTATGTATACCACTCGTCTGAAAAAGGTTGGCGGATCTGTCATGCTGGCGGTCCCTCCCGCCGTGCTGAAAACGCTGGGGCTGTCGACGGACAGCGAAGTGGGCATGACCATTGATAGTGGCTGCCTCATAATTGAACCTCAAAAACGTCCCCGCTATTCACTCGAAGAACTACTGGCGCAGTGCGATCCGCACGCTGAAATTAGCGAAGAGGGTCGGGAATGGATTGATGCGCATGCGGTGGGCAAGGAGCTCCTGTAGATGGAAAGAGGGGAAATCTGGCTCGTTTCACTAGATCCGAATGCCGGGCATGAACAAAGCGGAAGGCGTCCAGTACTGATTGTTTCTCCGGCGTCCTTTAATCAGTTTACGCGGCTACCTGTGGTTGTTCCCGTGACCAACGGCGGAAACTTTGCCCGCGCAGCGGGGTTTACTGTTTCACTGGATGGCGCAGGAACGAAAACAACGGGGGTAATTCGTTGTGACCAGCCCAGAACCATTGATATGGAAGCCCGGAACGGCAAATATCTTGAACGAATACCTGAAGTTATTGTGAATGAAGTGGTGGCCAGACTGGAGGCCATTCTGAGCTGAGAGTTTAGATGTAAAAGGTAAACGCAGAAAAGCAAAAAACCTGCTCAGTTTCCTAAGCAGGCTTCTTAAATCTGGCTCCTCTGACTGGACTCGAACCAGTGACATACGGATTAACAGTCCGCCGTTCTACCGACTGAACTACAGAGGAATCGTGTGAACGAGGCGAATAGTAACGAGGTCGCCTCAAGGTGTCAACTGTAAAAAAGCGTTTAGCATTCAACTGGCTAGCTTTAATGCAAAGCGTTCGCGAAGTAAACAAATCACCGATCAGTCATCTGGATTCTGCTTAACGGATCCTGCTGGTAAAATTGCTGGAGATGCCCATACATCGCGGGAAAGCGTTCAGCTAACAGAACCGGCGCGGTAAAAAAATACTCGGATAACACCGCGAAGCATTCCGCAGGATCGCTGGCGGCATAAGGATCGATACTGGCGGCCTGTTCCCCGACCAGCTCAACCTCATTTTCAACCTCAGCCATGGCCTCACGCAGGTCTTTTTCCCACTGGGCGACGCCACGCAGAGGAATCAGTGGAACGCCGCTGGTGTAGCCGCTACCGCGGGCATCCAGCTTGTGTGCCACTTCATGAATGACCAGGTTATACCCTGACAGATCGAAGGAATCCTGAATATCCAGCCAGTTAAGGATCACCGGGCCCTGCGTCCAGCTCTGGCCCGCATGAACGGCAGGCGCGTGATGCACAAGGCCGTTTTCATCCTGCCACTCATCCGCCACATTAAAGGGCTCAGGATAGATGAGCACTTCATGAAAGCCATCCAGCCAGTCGAGACCCAGTTTCAAAACGGGTAAGCAGAACAGCAGGGCAATACGCACGCTACGCAGCGCATCAAGTTGACAGCCTTCAAGCGGAACCAGCTTTGTTTGCTGCAGAAAGCGCTGGGCCAGTTCTGTCAGCGACTGCTGTTCATCCTGTGTGAGAAGGGTAAAGATGGGCTGTGCCAGACCGGCCTGCCAGGGCAATTCGGTGACGGCGGTATCGCTATGCGTTTTCCATGGCCATTTTAACATCGTAAGTTCCGCACTGAATGCTGCTGTCGCAGAATCCTGAGAGACCAGACAGGAAAATGCCAGCATCGAAACGTCATGCTGGCATTGTCGGGCTTCAGGGATGAAGACGGTATATTCAACCCGTTAGCGAGGAGATTGTCTGTGATTTAGCCCGCAAAGCCTAGGCTAAATTTACTCACGCCCGGCGCGCTCAAACTCAATGACCCACACCCACGGGTTTACCTGCCAGCTGGTTGCACCGTACTGTTTCTGCCATGCCTTGCGATAGGCTTCTTTTGGCATTTCTGAATTCACATTCATGGTGAAAAAGTTATTCAGAAAGTGCGAGTCGGTTTGGACCCCTTCAGCCATGATGTCATCTTCACTGATATCCTGAATCTGCTCCACACGCACATCGGTAATGAGCAGATTGATACGGCTGGCCCAGCGCGGCATATGAATGGCCGTCTGCCAGCCAAACTGCTCGTCATCCGGGCCGCTCAGCGTATGCTGACCCAGTTCATTGCTGTCAGCACGGTACTGGCAAAATTCCGGCGTGCGGAACGGTACGGGATCGCGCTCGTAATCCGCCAGGGCATCCTGCGGCACAATCGGCCCACGCCAGGTTTCGCGCACCCAAAGCACGTCGCCCGGCATACCGTACGGGCAGTGATAGCGAATGTCATTCATCGACATCATTTTGTCGCCATGCAGGTGGTTAGCCTGAACGTCAAAAGCATGAACCCCTTCGTGGTGATCCTGACCCGGGCCAAAAGCCTGCGTTTTCATTATGCGCCGGGTTTGCGTTTGTTGGCCAACTAACAGGGCACGAACCCGCTGTTCGGAAAAAAGAATCGGCCGCTCTTTCATGGATTACCTCTTTTTATTAGTAGAACCCGGTTACTGCTAAAACAACAAGGGCATCTAAATGGTGGCAATATCATAAAAACTATAAATCATTACCCTTAACAATTTGCCGTCTTATAGTCATCTGAGCATTGGTGATTTTTGTCCCGAAAAACGGGGGCGGATAAAAAATCAACAATGCTGTTGTCAATGCGCGTTCCGGGACATCTGATAGTGAGAATACAGTACGTTATATCGGCAAAAATAGGAACCTTTTCAGATTTATCTGTGTGTAACTTTCGCCGATTTTAATGATAAGTGCGAACAGGTTATGTCATGTTTTTTGTTACTCCCCGAGAAAATGCCTATCATTAATCATTACATTTATTAAACTAATTAACCTGCCCGCAATTAAATCAGTCAAGGCTGAAAAAGCAGCAAACTGACGTTTTAAGTACGGCAAAATGCTATAAAAATGATCAGCGTCGCATTTTTTTTCGAATTTATCCTGGGGCAAGGGCGATATTCCTCTGCTGTGTAAAGAAAATGTCATTAGCCATTCGCTATGATGGTCGGGCCTGAGCGCGTAATTCATCGTCAGTCAGGACGGACGTCAACCCAACAGGAAAGAGAATATGTCACTTACGCTTTGGCAGGCTCGCTATGAGACCTGGTTTGAAAACAACTGGATTCATGATGATGGCGCGCACGATATCGCACATTTACGCCGCGTATGGATGAGCGCTCAACGCATTATGGCCGGCACCCAAGCCGATCCGCTGGTGGTCCTGACCGCGTGTTATTTTCACGATGTGGTGAATTTACCGAAAAACCACCCTGAGCGTCACAAGGCATCCACCTATGCCGCCAGTGAAACGCAGCGCATTTTACAACAGGATTTCATCGATTTTCCTGAGGAATTGATGGAGCAGGTCATGCATGCGGTTCAGGCGCACAGCTTCAGTGCCGCCATTACGCCAAAAACGCTGGAGGCAAAAATTGTGCAGGATGCCGACAGGCTGGAATCGCTCGGTGCTATCGGTCTGGCGCGGGTGTTTTATACGGCAGGTTCCATGAATCGCCCCTTGTTTAACAGCGAGGATCCGCTCGGTAAAGATCGGGAACTCAATGATGTTAAGTGGACGCTGGATCACTTTCAGACCAAGCTACTGCGGTTGCCAGAAACCATGCAAACCGAAGCAGGGCGCAGGCTGGCAGAACACAATGCGGACTTTCTGGTGCACTATATGGCCAAGCTGTGTGCGGAACTGCAAGGCAACTTAGTCAGTCTGGATGAGTCAGTACTCCACGACTTTAGCCCTATACACGCTGAATATTAAATTTTTATGACAGTATAGGAATCGATACAGTCATCCGGTAGCGTGGCAGTAATAACAATAAAGGAGTGATGAAATGACCGAAACTGTTAATTTAACGATTAAAATTGATCCTGCACTGAAAGAACACATCAAACAGTTGGCGCTGGAAAATCAGGTGTCAATGAGTCAGGAAATCGTGCAACGGCTTCAGTCCAGCCTCAATGCGCCTGCTCAGCCTGTCATTGACAGCCAGAATACAGAGGAAGACACATCGGATGCATTAAGCTCCAGCGAAATCAAGCAGCTGCGCACGCTGCTGAAGAAGCAGAGCAAGAAAAAGAAATCGTAAAATTCGGTGTTTGTCCCCGCAAAACGATCAAAAGCCGCCTTTAACACTGGCGGCTTTTTTACATCCCAAGCTTAACGGCTACAGGGTGATACGGAACTGCTGCACGCTTTCGGCCAGGCGCGCGGCCTGCTGCTGCAGCGTATCGACCGTGCGGCCCTGGCGGGCGGTGAGGCTTTCGTTCGTCTGAAGCTGTTTATCCAGCGCCACCACTTCTGCAGCAATGCCCGAAACGCGGCGGCTTTGTGCGGTGGCGTTTTCCTGCAGCTCTTGCAACTGTGTCACAACGGCGCTGACCGACTGGCTTATCTGGTTAAACAGCGCCTCAAGCGATTTCACCTTATTGAAGCCCTCTGAAATGTGCAGTTGCGTATGATTAACGAGACCGTTTATCTGCTGCGCCGATTCGCCACTCTTGTTTGACAGGTTGCCCATCTCTTTCGCGACCACGCCAAAACTTCGTCCATACACGCCCGCATGAGCGGATTCGATGGCGGCATTGAGCGCCAGCAAACGCGTTTGCAGTGACAGGCCGTCCAGCATCTCAACGATACCCGCGATTTCGCCGGAGGAGGCGACGATATGGCGCATCTGAACCTCCATCTCATCCACCTGAAGCGTACATTGCTGCATCAGATCGTCGGCGAAATGCGCCTGTTCAGAGGCCTGCTGAGAAAACAGAGTGCTGTTTTCGACTTCTTCAGACACGCGATGCAGGCGCTGGGAAATATGGCTAAAGCTGCTGTTTTGCGCTTGATACTGTTCGCTGACCTGCTCATTAGTATGCTGCATTTCGCGCGTACCTTCGGCCACGCTTGCCGCAATCGTGTTAATTTCAGCCACGATGGTGCGCAGCCCCTGGCGCATCTCCGCCACTGCGTTGAAGAGTCTGGACGTTTCCAGCGATTGCAAACGCGGTGGAACCGGGCAGTTGATTAAATCACCGGTTGCGATGTCCTGTAACTGTCGACTGGCCAGACGTAAGGGAACGATCACACCACGCAGCAGCAATACGCCGCCGGTCAGCAGCAGGACAAACAGCAGTCCTGTCACCATTAGCGCCAGTTTGCGGCTTTCCATGAGTGTCTGAAGGGTCAGGCTGTTAACCGCAGTGAGCTGTTTATTGGTCTGCGTAATCTCGTTAAACCAGGCGCTATTGAACTGCTGCTGGTAAGCCTGCATCGGTACCATAAAGAAGGCGTCAATGTTATTCCCCTCCAGACCTTTTAGCTGCTCCTCCAGTCCCTGTTTCAGCAACGTAAAGCCCTGCTGCAGTTCGCCGCCGGGTGCGGCGTGATAGCGAGCAAAAAGCTGTTCAGCATGAAGCAAAGACGATTTGGCTGTTTCTGCCAGACTTTTCCAGCTGTCAACCGATCCACTTTTCTGATCTTCCATTAAATACAGCCCGGCGCGGTGGCTGTTATCACTGGCCGTAAGCAGCTCGACGCGTGCGCGGTCCAGCAAGGCCAGCCGGTCACGCATGGCGCTGGCCTGGGTGAGGTTGACTTTGTTCTGGCTCACCTGAGCGGTCAGCAGAACAATCCCGATGGACTGCAGCAAACAAAACAGCACCACGAACAAAATAAAGTTCCCGCGCAGGCTGGTTAGCCAGGTGGGGATCGCCGGAAACCTAAAGCGGGAACGTCTTTTCAGCACGTGCCGCGACAACAAAGTGAGAGGTGACATCATTCTACCCATCCATTGAAAAAGCAGCAGTATTCTGGGCTTGCATGACGGCGTTGTGACAATCCCGCCGGACGGCAGGAAAAGAGAGGAATTGTTGCGCCTAAGCGCAACTTTTAGCGGAAATTATGCGTTCAACTGGCGGATATAGGGCGAAAGCAACTGTGCCACGGCGGCAAACACCGGTACCACCACCGAATTGCCAAACTGTTTATAGGCCTGCGTATCGGATACCGGGATGCGGAAGGGATGGCTGTCTGCACTATCAAATCCCATCAGTCGCGCGCATTCTCGCGGCGTTAACCGACGGGGACGCCGCGCCATATTGGCGGCATCAAGAAAATCGGCTTCCCCTTTTTCCCGATCCCAACCGCGATCGATTAAAATTTCTGAGCCATCTTTATAGTATCGGGCTGACAGGGTGCGCACGCAGCAATGCACATTGTGTGGATCATTCAGGCCAAAGCCGAACCCGTTACCCCGTGCTTTATGCTTCTTAGCGTACTGGTAGAGGTAACGCCACAATACGGGCGACAGGATGTATTTGTCATCGGGCTGCGGCTCCAGCAGGCTCTGTAGGCTGGGCACCTGGGCGGGGAAAAATTGGCGAATGTCGCGCAGGCTAAACTGCGCTGAGCCAGCAATATCCCGCCGGATGCCGACCAGAACGATACGTTCACGATGCTGCGGCAAAAAAAAGCGTGCATCAATCACCTTCGGATCGGGCGCGCCAGCCTGGGCATCCGCCACGTCATAGCCCAGCTCGTCCAGGGTTTCCATAATCACCGCAAACGTGCGGCCTTTATCATGGCTTTTGAGATTCTTCACGTTTTCCAGGACGAAGAATGGCGGTTTCTTTGCCGCCAGAATGCGGGCGACGTCAAAAAACAGTGTGCCCTGCGCCTGACATTCAAAGCCATGAGCCCGGCCCAGCGCATTTTTTTTACTGACGCCCGCCAGAGAAAAGGGCTGGCAGGGAAAGCCCGCCAGCAGCACCTGATGGTCGGGAATGGCCGCATCAATCGACTGATAGATCGCCTGTTCGTCAGTAAGGCCGGCTGGCTGCGTGACCTGGCGAATATCCGTATTAAAGTGGTGCTCTGCCGGATCGCTGTAGTGATTCGCCCGATAGGTGCGAATCGCCTCTTTATTCCACTCACTGGTAAATACACATTTACCGCCGATGCGCTCGAAGCCACGTCGAATACCGCCGATGCCGGCAAACAGATCGATAAAGCGGAAATCGGGAGAATCATAATGGGCAGGACGTGCAGGCAACAAATCCTGCAACAGCGACAGTTCTGCGGCGGCCAGCGAGGGTAACGCGCGCTTGCCCTGACGAATAGCGTTCAGCAGTGGCGGCGTCCAGTGCGGAAAGCCTGCCTGATGCAAACGTGCGACAACGTCCTTAACGGAATAGATCGACAGCACCTGTTGTAACATGTTCAGTTCATCGGAATGCAGAGCAGCAGGGAGAAGAGGTTCAGCGGTTGCGACAGCGTGCATGCAAATATCCTTAACAGTGAAGCGCGTATGCTAACACTCCTTGCCCGAGGAGGAAATCTGCGGGCGCAGGTCAGAATAGTGTTTCAGTGTGCGCCAGCGTCAAAAAGGCACAATTGCCCGGGTCAGATCTAAACGGCGCGGTCTGGCGGTGAAAATATTTTCTCTGCTTTTATCTGGCCGACTTTCACTTTTCAGGGTGACGACTAAAGTTGAATAAGTCGCTATTAAGGAGGTGCTATGGCCGACGTTCACTCCAGCGAAACGCGCAGTAAAAATATGCGCGCAATTCGTCAACAGGACACTGCCATAGAGCAGCGAATCGCCTTGCTGCTCAAAGATCGTGGATTCAGCTATCGGGTACAGGACAAAAACCTGCCAGGCCGCCCTGACTTTGTCGTGACCTCGCATCAGGCGATTATCTTTGTGCATGGCTGCTTCTGGCACCGCCACCACTGTTATTTGTTTAAGATCCCCGCCACGCGCACCGAGTTCTGGACGGGCAAAATAAACAGTAATGTAGAACGGGATCGGCGTTATGTCCGGCAGCTGCGGGAGAGTGGCTGGAAGGTGCTGATTATCTGGGAATGCGCGCTACGCGGTAAACTCAAACTGGACGATGAAGCCCTGCTTGAACGTCTCGAAGAGTGGCTGCTGGCGATGAATGACAGCGCTGAAATCGATCATCAGGGAATTCATCATTACCGAGAGGATGAATGATCCCACCTTGCTAATCAGTAACATAAAATGTTAGATAGACGCTTTTCCGTGACCGGGAGCCCGCAATGAGCAGCATAAAACTGACGGTTAAACGCCTGTATCAGATTCGTGATGAGCGCATGGTGAATACCAAAGCGACCGCCAGAATCTATGCTGGGGAAATGCTGGTGGCCACGGAAGAGATAACCGGCATGACGGAAAGCCCGGTCAGTAAATATCTGCACATGGATGGACTCGCAGGACAAGCGGTGCGCGTCGAATGGGATTGTGAGGGCATCGCTGATATGACCGTGACAGAAATTGAACGATGCCCATGTTGTCAACATAACGAACCGGAATAGGCACGACGGGCTGCACTGTCACGCGCTTCGTCGAGGATGACGCGTTGCGGCTGATGCAGACATAACCCGTTGCTGATGACCGAATAAGGGAAATACTTTGGCAGGAACCAGTTTATTAACGTTGCTCGATGATATCGCCACGCTGCTGGACGATATCTCGGTAATGGGAAAAGTCGCCGCGAAGAAGACGGCAGGCGTGCTGGGTGACGATTTGTCACTGAATGCGCAGCAGGTGAGTGGCGTGAAAGCCAATCGCGAACTGCCGGTCGTATGGGGCGTAGCCAAAGGCTCGTTCCTCAACAAACTGATACTCGTGCCGCTGGCATTGATTATCTCTACGTTTGCCCCCTGGCTGATTACGCCACTGTTAATGATTGGCGGTGCGTACCTCTGTTATGAAGGGGTGGAAAAGGTCCTGCACAGTCTGCAGCATGATAAACAGCAGAACTCGCCAGAGGCGCGTCAGCAACGCCTGGATAAGCTGTCAAAACAGGACCCGCGCGATTTCGAAAAGAAAAAGATCAAAGGCGCAGTGCGCACCGATTTTATTCTGTCGGCTGAAATCGTGGCCATTACCCTCGGTATCGTCTCCGAAGCGCCCTTGCTGAATCAGGTGCTGATCCTGTCAGGTATTGCGATTCTGGTCACGATTGGCGTATACGGCATTGTCGCCGGCATCGTTAAAATCGATGATTTAGGGTTCTGGCTACGTGATAAATCGTCACGCGTGGCCCAGGCGCTGGGCGCAGTATTACTAGCCGCAGCCCCCGTATTGATGAAAGTGTTGACCGTTGTCGGTACGCTGGCCATGTTCCTGGTCGGGGGCGGCATTATCGTCCACGGCCTGACGCCGTTGCATCATCTGATTGAAAATGCGATCGCACCTTTCAGCGGCCTGGTTGCTGGCCTGCTGAGCAACGGCGCAAACCTGGTGATTGGTTTTATCATTGGGTCGATCGTGCTGTTAGTGGTTAACCTTATTGCCAAACTGCGTGAGTAATCGGTATAAAAGCGCATTCTTTAACGCGTTCAGGGGAGAAAACGATGAGCGATGACATGTTTGAATTTGATATTGATGCTCAGTTAGAGCAGGCCGAAGCGAAGGCAGAAAAAAAGGCGGGCGAAGTGCCAGAAGACCTGATTGATGATGCCGATTGTGAAGGCTGCAAAATCTAATCCACTCAGCGCCCCAGGCGGATAATTCTTATCCGCCTGATTTGTTTTCGACATATCTCTCTACGTTATTCTGAATTCGCCATTTTTATGCGCGTCTTAACAGCAGCAACTCTTTTACCATGCTATAAAGAAATGGTTTCAATGACAGTCATTTCTCAAAGAGGGCGCAACATGGTTTTTGCAATCAGTGATGAAGTACAGCATAAGGAAGGCGGGCAAACGATGGTGGTGACCGGACATGCCAGCGGCATGGTTGAATGTCGATGGTACGATGGTTATGCGGTCAGGAATGAGGCTTTTCGCACCGATGAGCTCAGCCATTCCAGCGAATCGCAGCCCCAGTTTACTTCCTGATTTCTGTCAGTCAGGCCGTTAACGACGGCGGCCTGACTGGATTTATTACACTCTCCATCCTCACTGGCGCGATGCCTGCAGCGTTATACGTTGCCGTCGTTGTCCTCTTCTACCGCTTTATAAATACGCTGCAGGATATCCGGAAAGGCCGACTGAACCCGACTCCAGCTGGGAATAAACGGCTTGTCGTTCGGGCGCTCGATAAAGGACTGACCGGCATCCAGAATCGACTGGGTGAACATTTCGACGGCCGCTTCTTCAACATGCTGGTCGAATTTCAGGCCGTTCATTGCCGCCTCATGGTTATAGATTTCCATCATATCCAGCGCATTACGGTAATAGGTCGCTTTCAGTACCCGGAATGAGTCACTGGTCAGCGGCACGCCCATGGTTGCCAGCTTACGCAGCAGCGACTGGACAATATCGTTGCTCATGCGCTTAAGGCCACCGGTGCCATCATCTTCTGCCAGCGGCTGATGCTTGTGATCATAGTGATCTGCAATCTCCACCTGACACGACTGGCGCGTGGTGTAGTTACGGTAAATTTCAGAGAGCACGCCAATTTCCAGTCCCCAGTCGCCGGGGATTTTAATTCCGTTGAGCACGTGCGTGCGCATCGCAAACTCGCCCGAGAGCGGATAACGGAAGCTGGACAGGTAATCGAGGTATTCGGAGTGGCCATAGACTTTTTGTAACGAGCGCAGCAGCGGGCCTACCAGCAGGCGGCCCACGCGGCCATTGAGTTTACCGTCAGCGACGCGTGCGTAAAACCCTTTGCAGAATTCATACTGAAAAGCGGGGTTAGCCAGCGGATAAAGCAAGCGTGCCAGCATGCCGCGTTCGTAGGTAACAATATCGCAGTCGTGCAGTGCAACACAGCTGGTGCGATCCGAGGCCAGCGTATAACCGGTACAAAACCACACGTTGCGTCCTTTGCCCGGATGGGTGGGCGACAACCCCTCTTTATCCAGTTCCGCGTCAATGGCTTTGAGTCTGGGGCCGTCATTCCACAGGATGCGGTGCCGTTGCGGCAGTCGGGAAAAAAACTCGCGGGCATGCAGAAACTGGTCACGGTCAGCCCGATCTAACCCGATAACGATTTCATCCAGATAGGGGACCTTAGCCAGTTCATCAACAATTTTTGTCAACGCCGGACCTTCCAGCTCGGAAAAGAGGGAAGGCAGGATCAATCCCATTTTGCGCTTACGGGCAAAACGCACCATTTCTTTTTCCAGCGACTCAACGCTGCGGTGCGTAAGATTATGAAAGTTAGTAATTACGCCATTCTGAAAGAAATCACTCATTGCATCATCCTTATGGTTTTGCGAGAGGAACAACAGCCTTTCATGGCTGAGTCAAAAAATGGTCCAGCCCTTCACGCCAGCCTTCAGGGCCGTGATGTGTCGTGCGGAATACGTTGGCATCCTCCGCGCGCTGTAAGGTCACCGGTGTTTTACTGAAGCCTTTGATCACCACGGCATAGTCAACTGCATCCAGCATCGGGGCATCGTTCGGGCCATCGCCCAGGCCAAGGGTGGTAACGCCTTCCCGGTCGGTGTGAGACAGTAGCCAGCGCAAGGCTTCTCCTTTGCCGCTTCTGGCAGGCATGACATGCCAGAAGCGGCCGCCCTGTGTCAGGGAAAGATGATAGTCGGCCAGCGCCGTGCGAAAGCGGCCAAAGGCCTCATCGGTATCCCGCCAGACAATCACCTCTGAGGCATCACGCTGACGGGCGAGGGCGGCATCCGCTTCACTCAGGCCGGTCATGGCGGAAACATCGACATCGCTGAAGTCATGGAAGCCGGTAAAGCGAAACTGCTGTTGTAACGCTGCCAGCACCCGGCAGATTGCGGCATAGTTCATCTTGTCGTCCGGAATGCGCACGCTTTTACTGTCGTTGAGGTACAGCACGGCGCCGTTTTCAGCAATAAAGGCGGTGCCGGCAATACCGAGCTTACGCTGCAGTGGCAGAATCTCAGCGGCTGTTTTGCTGGAGCAAATAATTAAGGGAACGGCGTGCGCGTTGAGTGTATCAAGCCAGTCTGCTGCGGCATCCCAGTTATAGTCGTGGTGGTCAAGCAGCGATCCATCGAGGTCGGTCACTATCATTAGCGATTCATTCAGATTCGGCATCCTGATCTCCTTCACTCCAGTTCGACATTAGTTTTAGTGTAGTTGAGTCTACAGCAGGCTTAGCATTGCGCACCGTAACCCCTATAACCAGGAGGATTCCTAAAACCCGAAGGATAAAATCGGCGATGCCGTCATTTCGTGCAGCGAATATCGCTGAAATAACAAGGCTCAGGGTGAAAGTGGCCAGTTTGAGATAGGGCGAAATGAGTGAAACGCGCACGGGAAAGGCTTGTTTTGGCGAACGGGAAGCGTACTCTGAACGAGCAATATGAATTCCCTGGTGTAACGAATTGACTGCTTACCTGGCTCGCGCCGGGTATTTTTTTGCGCCGAATTCAGTGCGGCTGCGCTGCCTATCGGTTTATCTCTGTATAACGACAATCATGAATATCCATTTCACACTGCTCCGCAGGTTCACGGCACAGCCCTGGCCGAGAGGCATCCGCCCCCGTCACTGACTGCGAGTGTGGGGAAAAGTAGTCCTGCAGTTCACCGGTGCTACCGGGTTCAATAGCCTGCAGCAGGGCGTCCATTTCTTTATCCCGCTCATGCTTTTCGGCTGGGTGGGGAAGCGACATCGCAAACCTCCATCGGCTGGATTGGGTAATAAATATACAATTTAGCGGAAAATGAGAGGGCGGGACAGAAAAAAAAAGCCCGCGCTGCGCGGGCAAATGATCCTTGTTACTTTGGGTGTGTTGTATTTCCTGGGGAGGAAAGCAACGAAAAAAAGTTTACCTGTTGTTCCTGTTAAACGTCTCGCAGTGAAGTGTCAGGAAACTGAAAATGCGTATTACTCAGATTTACCTGACTTTCTCAGTAATCTGCTAAAAAGGGACTATATTTGATAACAAAACGGTTTTTTATCAATACCTAAAGGAATGGTTATGGACTTACTTCGAATTCTAATCGCAATCTTACTCCCCCCGCTTGGTGTTTTTATGCAGGTAGGTTTTGGGGGAGCATTCTGGCTTAACATCCTGCTGACCCTGTGTGGATACATTCCAGGCATCATTCACGCCGTGTGGGTCATCGCGCGTCGCTAACGCCTGCATTACCCAGGCTCTTCGATTAAACTGTTAACAGGAATGTATCGGGAGAGTGGTAAATGAAGGTAGACGATCGCGTCAGTGTGAAAACGGATGGTGGGCCCCGTCGTACAGGCACCATCCTGGCTGTTGAGCCATTTAGTGAAGGCACCATGTTTCTGGTGGCCCTGGAAGATTACCCGCAGGGCATCTGGTTCTTTAACGAGAGCGGTCATCAGGACGGTGTGTTTGTCGAGGCTTATCCTGCCGACTGACCTTCATATTTAACTGCCAGACCATCACAAAATCGCCCTCTGGCCTGTTTGGCTCAGAGGGCGAGTGTTATTGACAGCGCCGTCAGGCAATGCGCTTCAGCGACGTCGCTGGCTCACCGGTCTGCTTTGGCTAAAACGTTTCCCAGTTCTCATTGCCGCTTGTGGCGGCAGCGGGGCGCAAGACAGGCGCAGGCGCCTTAGGTGCGCTATCGGACTGATGAACAGGTTTTGCTGCTGGCGTATCCTGCAAACGGAAAGCCGCAACCGCCTTGGTCAACTTACCAGCCTGATCTTCCAGAGAGGCAGCCGCAGCCGAGGCTTCCTCAACCAGTGAGGCGTTTTGCTGCGTCACGTTATCCATCTCTGTAACGGCCTGGCTGACCTGCTGGATACCGCGGCTTTGTTCGTCGGACGCGGCGGCAATTTCCGACATGATATCGGTCACGCGACGCACGGCCTCAACAATTTCGCTCATGGTCGTCCCGGCCTCACCTACCTGATGTGAACCGCTGCTGACTAACTTCACTGATTCAGCAATCAGCGATTCAATTTCTTTTGCCGCCTGCGCACTGCGCTGAGCCAGGTTACGGACTTCGCTGGCGACCACGGCAAAACCGCGGCCCTGTTCGCCCGCGCGGGCAGCCTCGACGGCGGCATTCAGCGCCAGAATGTTCGTCTGGAAGGCAATGCTGTTGATCACGTTAGTGATCTCAGCAATTTTCTTCGAACTACCGGAAATATCGTTCATGGTTTTCACCACGCCGCTTACCATATCGCCGCCGCTGCGCGCCTTGCCGGACGCATCTGCTGCCAGTTGGCTGGCGTGATGGGCGTTATCCGCGTTCTGTTTCACCGTCGCGGTGAGCTGTTCCATGCTGGCCGCCGTCTGCTCAAGCGCGGCTGCCTGTTGCTCGGTACGCGATGACAGGTCGGTGTTACCCGCAGAAATCTCACTTGATCCCTGGTAAATGGCGATAGCCCCTTCACGCACCGTGCCAACCGTTTTGACTAGCGATTCCTGCATGCGCTGTAAATTGTCCAACAGTAAGCCAATTTCGTTTCGCCCGTGCGCTGCCGGAGGCGCGGTCAGGTCACCCTGCGCGATACGCTCAATATGGGCCACCGATTTACGTAAAGGATTGATCACAACACGACGGAGAAAAACAAAGGTTATCAGGACCAACACTAGGGAAGCCACGAACGCACAACCCATCGCAATAAAGCCAATTCGGGACTGCTCAGCTGCTGTACTGTTTATCGATGCAGAACGTGAGTCTCGATACTTTATTGCCTTTAAAATCAATATCTTGTAAGCGTTGTCTAGTTTTCGAGTATTGTCGGTTTCCTGCGCGATTATACTTTCAAAACTTCCTTGCTTAGCTGCCTCTATTGCCGGCATAACACCCTTTTCAAGGTACTCCTTAAAACTGGTTTTTAACGGCTCATCTAGCTTAATATCTTCTTGCGTTTTAACACTACGGTTCAAATAAGTGTTAAGGCCACTTTTCGCGTCTTTGATTCGCGCATTAGCTGAATCAAGATTGGCAGCATATGCATCCATTTCTCCAATGCGAGCAGCTGCACCAGCCTGAATGATATTTAATCTTGCTGAACGCATGTGAGATGTACTATCGAAAAGACCGTTACGAACCTGAATTTCATTGGTTGCATCTTTAAGCGATTGATTGCTGAGAACCAGAAAATAACTGGCCAAAGCTATACAGAGCGCGAACAGAAAAAGTATGCCGCCGAAAATCAAACTAAAGAGCGGGACCAGTCTGAGATTTTGCCAAAAACTGACGTTGTGATGTCCTTCATTAACCAGCGTTGTCTTCATTTCCTTGCTCTCTAAAAGGGGCCTGATGAAAAAAACATCGGCAGGAGCAGGAAAAGGTTTACCTCAAAATTGAGATCTGGATCGCTAATCCATAAAAAAACCGGCCTTTTGGGCCAGTTCTTAGAGGGGAGGAGGTTACCTTACGTTGACATAGATACCGGACGTCACATTATCGGTTAAACGCACCACATGATAGATCACTTGCTTATTATGCGTTTTAATTTTTCGCTTTATATTGCCTTTATGCGACGAAACGGTTTTCGCTTTAATTTGCATTTTATCTGATATCTGAATGGTATCATGGCCTGACATCCACATTTTCAGCATATTTGACTCTGTCTGACTTAGCGTAAGAGGGTGGACATCAAGACCCGAAGAAATACGCGGCGACATATTGAGTTTTTTCTGCAAATAAGTACTTAACAATGAATCCAGCGTCGAAGGCTTAATTGCTTTGGATGTAATAATCAAATTTTTTCGAACATACAAATATTCTTCAAAATGAATATTACTAATGGCCATAAAAATAAAAAACAGTGTTTCGGGATGCTGGTTAATAACGCTGCGAATGCGTTCACTGGAGTCGGTTTCATGAATGAAACAGTCTTCGTTAATAAAGACGACGCCAGGTTTTAACTGCTCACATCTTTGCTGTAATTGCTCAATGTCAGATACAGAAGTAATATTTTTCTTCTTAACTCCCTTAGAAGACATATAATCTGATAATCCCAGGCGTGTGTAGTTGCAGGAATCCATAATAATCGTTGGCATGTTAGCGACCCTCACCAATTTGTTATCCGTTTAAATCAACGATGAATTACGCGTTGCGGTACGAGAAGATTTCCAAAGCGCTTTTTTTTATTCTGCTGATGCAGCGTTGCAATGGGCAATAGCCCATAAAAGTCCTCTTCCCTGACCCGGTCTGCAAAAAATTTGTGTTGCTCTGACCTCACACCTGACCTGATATCAACATGATAAGTCGATACAAAGTCGGACTGAGCGAAATGCAGTTTTTTGGGAGCGCTGTCACTATCGCTGAAAACCCAGAGTTTTCTGATAGGACAAATCTTAAAAACATTTATTTCACGAAAGTGTGAAGTCGGTTAGCGAGTTGACAATGCCGGAAAAAACATTTTCTGACAAGAAAAATCACATAAAAATTTTTCTTTAGTAATTTCAACGCATTGCCGATTTTGTCACCAAAACAACCTTGTTGATGACTCGGTTAACCGCCTGACTAAAATACGCGAAGCGCGGTTTAATAAGAATAATTTTAAGACTTTCCGCACGTTTATCAGAATATCCTTAGTTGATTTCTGGGAAATGTGGTTTGAAAAATGTGCGGATAGTTATGCGTTTCTTAAGTATCAAATCAGGATAATAGTTAGATACTTAATGTTCAGGCAGGGGACAGTTCTGTCAGGAACTGGGCCAGAAGATCGAATATTTCGCCGAACAGGTGCTCGCAGAAGGGGGCAAGGAGAGGCATCAGCAGGCTGATGGTCAGAATGCCTACTGATAAGGTAATCGGGAAGCCGATCGCGAAGATTGATAACTGTGGTGAAAGACGGTTTAACAAACCCAGGACCATATTTATCGTGAGTAGCAAAACGATCAACGGCAGCGCTAACATCATGCCATTAAGGAAAATCATGCTGCCGGATTTCACCAAAGCCATAAAGGCATTTGCCTGAAGAGGCTCGCCGCCGATAGGCAACGTATGAAAACTGTCCGACAGCAGGGAAATAAGCCACAGGTGACCGTTGAAAGTCAAAAATAAAAGCATCGCCAGCATGTCGAGAAAGCGCGCAAGAACGGGCATATTCAGTCGACTGGCGGGATCGAAAAAGGTGGCGAAAGACAGACCCATCTGCAATCCAATCAGTTCACCGGCGGTACGAACCGCGGCAAAGGCGAACTGCATGGTAAAACCAATGGCAATCCCAATCAGCATCTGCTGAATCAGCAGCATAAAGCCGGCAGGTGAAAACAGCGTCACGTTCACCGGGGGTAAATTTGGGATCAGTATCCAGGTGATCATGGCGGCAAGACCAATCTTCACCCGTTTACTCACCGCTTTTTCACTCAGTACCGGCGCGGTAGCAAGCAGTGCCAGAATACGCACCAGTGGCCAGAAAAACTGACTGACCCAGTGTACGAGTTGGCTACTGTCGAGAGTGATCATCAGCCGATGATATAAGGCAGATTAGAAAAGACGGTGCGGATGTAATCCAACAGCACGTTCAGCATCCAGGGGCCGGCAATGATACCCGTGGTGGCCACTGCAATAATTTTTGGAATGAAAGACAGCGTTTGTTCGTTAATCTGGGTCGCTGCTTGCAGCAAACTCACCAATAAACCGCTGACCAGCGCGGCCAGAAGCATAGGGGCAGCCAGCAGCAGGGCAACGCGCATGGCTTCCTGTCCCATTACCATTACCGATTCAGGTGTCATGAATTTCTCCTGTGCAATAGAGAG
Source organism: Pantoea sp. Ae19-2 (assembly GCF_059801205.1). Lineage (NCBI taxonomy): Bacteria > Pseudomonadati > Pseudomonadota > Gammaproteobacteria > Enterobacterales > Erwiniaceae > Pantoea > Pantoea sp. Ae19-2. The sequence goes on from NZ_JBCHWE010000001.1 coordinate 1,297,093, forward strand.
GTCAGGAATAGAAACTTTGTGCCAGCGAGCCAACCAGCAATTGCCAGCCGTCCACCAGAACAAACAACATTAATTTAAACGGCAGCGCAATTGTTGCCGGGGGAACCATCATCATCCCGAGTGCCATTAACACGCTGGCAACCACCAGGTCGATAATTAAAAAAGGAATAAATACGGTAAAGCCAATCTGGAATGCGGTTTTTAATTCACTGGTCACGTAAGCCGGCAACAGAATACGCATAGGCACGGCTTCCGGACCCGCAATCGGCGCTGTATTTGCCAGGCGGGCAAATAATGCTAAGTCAGCCTCACGGGTTTGCCGCAGCATAAATTCCCGCAGCGGCTGTGCGCCTTTATCAATCGCCACATCCATGCTGATTTTATCCTGGCTAAACGGCAGGTAGGCATCCTGATAAATTTTATCGAAGGTTGGCGCCATAATAAAAAACGTTAAAAATAAGGTCAGGCCAAGTAATACCTGGTTAGGCGGAGCGGAAGGCGTGCCCAGCGCATTACGTAGCAGGCCGAAAACAATAATGATGCGGGTAAAGCTGGTCATCATTAACAGAATGGCTGGCAGGAATGTTAACGAGGTAATAAAAACCAGCGTTTGTACCGGCAGTGACCAGCTTTGGCCACCGTTAGCTAATGGCTGACTAACCAGACCCGGCAACTGGGCATGGGCAACCGGTGCCAGCAACAGCAGCGGCAGAAGAGGGAGCAGTCGACGCATCATGGATTTTTTCCGGGACGTTTAACCAGATTTTGTAATAGCTGACGAAAATCCTGCGGCGCAGCTTTTACCGGTGCGGTTTCATCAGGTGCACCTGGCGGCAACGTATGCAGGTGAGTAATTTGCTGAGCTGTCACGCCCAGTACCAAACGCGCATCCGGCGTATCAACAATCACAACGCGTTCGCGCTGGCCGACCTGCACACTGGCCGTGAGTGTCAGCTCACGGCTGCCCACTTTCTTAGGGGCAAAACCCATGCGGCGTGCCAGCCAGGCACATGCCAGAATCAACAGAATAATGACGACCAATACGCCACTGACCTGGGTCAATACTGAACCTGCCGAAATGGGCGGTGCCTGAGGTGTGGCAGGTTGCAGCGTATGATTCTGGTTATTCATCTTAACGGCTCAGACGACGCATACGCTCTGACGGCGTAATGATATCGGTGATGCGAACGCCATATTTATCGTTGACCACGACGACTTCACCCTGTGCGATCAAATAACCATTGATCAGGATGTCCAGCGGTTCACCCGCCAGCCCATCCAGGGAAACCACGGAGCCCTGCGTCAGACGCAGCAGTTCTTTAATGGTCATTTTGGTGCGGCCAAGCTCGACGGTGAGCTTCACCGGGATATCCATAATCAGGTCGATATCCTGCAACGAACCTGACGCATTACTCGTTTCAAAGCTTTTAAAAACGTCATCACTCTGTGAGGCAGTCGTAGCGGAGCCAACCTGCTCATTCATTGCTTCAGCCCACAGATCGTCCGCAGAGATAGTATCATCGGACGGTTTCTTGCTGTCAGTCATGGGGCTGTTCCTCGTTAAGCGAATTCAAAATCGGGTTAATCAAATGTTCAACACGCAGGGCATACTGGCCGTTAAGCGTGCCATACTGACTGGTTAAAACGGGCACACCGTCCACATGGGCAATAATGCGCTCTGGCTTTTCAATCGGCAGAACATCACCGGGTTTCAGCTGTAAAACGCGCGACAGGCGCAGCGACGTTTCGGCGAAATGGGCAATCAGTTCCAGCTCAGAGTGCTGAACCTGCTTCACCAGATTGTCGCGCCAGTGTGTATCTTCTGACCGCGAGTTTTCGAGCGGTGGATTCACCAGCATTTCACGCAGCGGTTCAATCATCGAAAACGGAATACAGATGTTGAACTCACCCACAAGGTTACCGATTTCAACCTGGAAAGGCGTATTCACAACAATATCGTTAGGTGATGTGGTGATGTTGGTGAATTTCACCTGCATTTCCGAACGCACATACTCCACATCCAACGGATAAATGGCTTTCCACGCATCGCTGTATCCGTCAAGCGCCAGCTTCAGCATGCGGCGAATGACACGTTGCTCGGTATGGGTAAACTCCCGTCCTTCAACTTTAGTCGGAAAGCGGCCATCACCGCCAAAAAGGTTATCGACCGCAATAAACACCAGGCTTGGCGAAAACACGACTAATGCCGTACCGCGCAGGGGCTTCAGATGGATCAGGTTCAGGTTGGTTGGCACCGGCAGATTGCGTGCAAACTCATGGTAAGGCTGAATCTTGATCGCGCCTACGCTGATATCCGGGCTACGACGCAGCAGGTTAAACAGCGCCATACGGAAACTACGGGCAAAACGCTCGTTAATAATTTCCAGCGCCTGCAGACGCTCGCGCACCACGCGACGCTGGGTATTCGGATCATAAGGGCGAATATCGCCCTCAGGTCCGTTTTGTTTCTTTTCTTCTTCCGCGCTGCCGCTGTCGCCGTTAAGTAGCGCGTCAATTTCAGCCTGGGAGAGAATGCTGTCGCCCATTGATTCACCTCAAAATGAAGGCAGTAAACAGTACGTCGTCTACGACCTGCGGAGGTTGACCTTTTACCAGTGGTGGTGCCAGCGCCTGTTTGATTTGATCAACAAGCGCTTGCTTTCCTTGCTCCGTCGCCAGTGCAGCTGCGTTCTGACGAGACAGCAGCAGTAACAGACGACTGCGAACCTCAGGCAGGTAGTCACTCATCCGACGACGCGTTTCTTCATCCGGCAGACGTAGCGTAAAGCCTACGTACAGTACGCGGTCTGGGTCGTTGTCGGGATTGACCAGGTTAACCGTAAATGTATCAAGTGCAAAAAAGACCGGGGCGGGAGGCGGTTCAACTTTCGCGACCTCCGGCTTATCACCCTCATGTTTATTCATCATTCGCCAGACTGCATAGCCTGCCACGCTGCAAGCGGCCAGCGCGACAATCAGTAACACTGGTATTAAAAGTTTTCGTTTGCGGCCTTTGGCTTTCGCGTTATCAGACATTTTTGCAGTAACTTCCTGTGAATTATGGGCAAGCCTCTCGGCTTGCCTGAACAGATTATCGCGTGTCTTAAGTCAAACAATGGCAAGAAAAGACACGGGTTTTACGCTTACCTTCAGCGTTTGTCGCTGTCAGGCAAATGTGTCGACTGCGCCTTTGCCGGTTAACCGGGCCTGAAGAGACTGCGGTACGGCAATGGGCGTAATGTCGTTATCACTGTCCTGGGTGAGGGAGAAGCTGCCGTGCTGTCCGTCGCGACGCGCCTCCTGTTGCTGCTGGAAGCTCTGTCCCTGCGAGAAACTCTCACTGCTTACCTGACTCTCACCCAGGTTAATCCCGCTTTCCGCCAGGGCATGACGCAACTGGGGAAGCGCAGCTTCCAGCGCGGCCCTGACATGGCTATGGCTGGAAACCATATTTAACTGTGCCTGATCGTTATTCAGTTTCAGGCTGATCTGAATCGCCCCCAGGTCTTCAGGATGCAATCGCAGTTCTGCATTCTGCTGGCCATTACGGCTGAACATCACAATTTGCTGCCCCAGTGCCTGCTGCCATTCGTTGCTGCCCAGGTGGGCATTCAGCGTCGGCGTTGACGGTGAGTTCATCGTCGCTGAGGCGCCAGATGACTGCAGCAAGCTACTGGTACTGCTCACCGGCGCGCTGAGAATGGCCTGGTTATCGCTGGCTGCCGCTAACGGACGATCGTCCTGCTTACTGACGCTGCTCAGTATCTGCTGAAAACTGCCGTCGGTGGTCAGAGCCGCAGGCGTCACCGCGGTGTTATGACTTGTCGCGGCGGTTGAGCCGGTCATGCTCTGGCTAACCAGACTGGCTTTATTGGCCAGGTTGCCGTCCTGCACCTTCGTGTTTTGGCTCTCTTTGCCATCACCTGTTAGTGCCGTAGTGACCGCCTGCGTCAGCGCTGACAGCGCTGAACGGGGCGCATCCCCTTGCAAATCCGCACCACGGTTCGCTGCGTTGTCTTTCACCGCCTGCTGCAGTCCCGTCGCGGGTAGCATGGCAAAGAGCGCCTGTATATTCTGCATGTCGCTATTGTTAAGGACGGTGGCTGTCAGCTCATCTTTATCATCGGCTGATTTTGTGCCGGCTTTAATCTTTTCCGGTGTAAACAACGCACTAAGCGCAGTCGGCGTTTCCAGCGAAGAGAGTAATGCATTCAACGAGGTGGCCGTTTTATTCTCGGTCTCTGTCGTGACATTTTTATCTGTAGCCGCAGGGGTTTTACCGTGCAGCTTCGCCAGGGAAAGCAGCTGATTTCCCAGGGCGGTGATAAAGTCCTGTGGCAGCGTCTCACCACTGCTTAACAGGTCTGTGGAGCCTGATGTGTCAGCAGTGCCGATGGCTTTCGTCGTCAACGCGGTGTTTGGCAGCGTAATCATTCGCCTTTCCTCAGTGCGGCCCGTTGGGCAAATTCATCCATCCGTTTCTGGTCGAGACGGTTTTCTTGTCGTAATGCATTTTCCTCTGCCCGGGTGATCAGAGTTTGATAGGCGTTCAGGCGCTGCTGTTTCTCACGCCAGTTGACCAGCGCCTGTTCCAGCCGTTGGTTCCATTGCTGTAGCTGGCTGCGGTGTTGCTCAATCGCCTTCTCCAGCGTCTGGATAAACTGGTGATAGTTGGTCCAGCGATTGCTGGCAATTCCGCTGGACATGTCACTGTTCAGCTTATTGCGGTACTCGTCCTGGTAATCGAGCAACATGGAGAGCTGCTCGTTAGCCGCCTGCTGACCCCGGCGCATATCGCCCAACAACACGGCGGCGCGCTCCAGGTCCTGCTCCGCTAAATCGCGAAGCGTGTCAATAGCATTGGCTGTTTTCATTACGATGTCCTCGTATCAAACGCGCTGACTAGCCAAACAAGGCGTGCAAATGCAGGCAGGCGTCGTCGTACTCACTGCGTTCAAAAATGCCTTGTTGCAGGAAGGCTTCCATCTGCGGGTAAAGCTGAATAGCTTTGTCCAGCATGGGATCGCTGCCTGCGGCATAGGCGCCGACGCTGACCAGGTCACGGTTGCGCTGAAAACTTGAAAGCAACTGCTTGAACTGGCGTACGCGTGCATAGTGGTTTTCATCAATCAGTGATGTCATGGCACGACTGATTGACGCTTCAATATCAATAGCCGGATAGTGTCCGGCCTCCGCGAGGCGACGTGACAACACGATGTGTCCGTCGAGGATTGCGCGGGCAGAGTCTGCAATCGGATCCTGCTGGTCGTCGCCTTCGGTCAGAACGGTATAAAAAGCCGTAATGGAGCCGCCGCCATCGATACCGTTACCGGCGCGCTCAACCAGGGCCGGGAGCTTAGCGAAAACAGACGGTGGATAACCTTTAGTGGCCGGTGGCTCACCGATTGCCAGGGCAATCTCACGCTGGGCCATGGCGTAACGCGTCAGGGAGTCCATGATTAACAGGACGTGCTTACCGCGATCGCGGAAGTCTTCTGCAATACGTGTGGCATAGGCTGCGCCCTGAAGACGCAGCAGCGGGGAGACATCGGCCGGCGCCGCAATCACCACGGAACGGGCACGGCCTTCCGCGCCTAAAATGTTTTCAATAAAGTCTTTAACTTCACGACCACGCTCACCGATTAACCCGACAACGATCACGTCGGCCTGGGTGTAACGCGCCATCATGCCGAGCAGCACGCTTTTACCCACGCCTGAACCAGCAAACAGGCCCATACGTTGACCACGGCCAACGGTGAGCAGGGCGTTGATAGCCCGAACGCCCGTATCCAGGACATCAGTGATGGGCGTGCGCTGTAAGGGGTTAAACGGCGGAGTATTTAGTGCCGCACGGTAGCCAGTTTCCGGTGACGGTAAGCCATCGAGCGGCCTTCCGCTGCCGTCAAGGACACGGCCCAGCAGTTGTGGTCCGAGTAAAAGCTGCTTTCCGGCCTGCGGGTTTTCACCGGTAGCCCGGGCATAAACGCGCGCCCCCGGCAGAATGCCGTCCACTTCTTCCAGCGGCATCATCAGCAGTTTCTGACCGTTGAAACCGACGACTTCACTTTCGATTTCGCTGATGCTCTTCCCGTCGTTGCGCTCAATCACACAGGTTGAACCCAGGGGCAGCTGCAGGCCGGTCGCCTCCAGTACCAGGCCGGTGGCACGGGTCAAACGCCCATAACGACGAATCGGTTGTACCTGAGAAATACGACTCTCAAAGGCATCAAGCGAGCCAAGCCAGCGGTTCAGACGTGTGGTCATTAAAATTCTCCCGGCGCCGCCAGGCGACACAGTTCCTGCCAGCGAGTGGCGACGCTGGCGTCGAGATCGCCATCTTCGGCGCTGAGCTTGCAGCCGCCAGGGTGCAACGTGTTATCTGCCAGTAAACGCCAGCCGTGAAGATCGAGCGTCGGACCTAAGGTTTGTTCGATTCTCAGCAGATCGTCCGGATGAACGCGCAGTTGAGGTTTACCGCTAAACATCGGCTCCTGCTGAAGCAGGCCCTGGATCTGCCGAAGCAGGGCGCTGCCATCCACCGTTGTTGCCTGCCCAATGACTGAGCGTGCGGCTTCCAGCGCCAGCTGCATCAGACGGGCGGCGATCACGCTGTCCAAAGACTCCAGCGTGTTCTGGAATTCGGTGACCAACTGCTGCATGCGTGCCTGTAAAGGCGCCTGCTGCTGCTGTGCATCGGCCAGACCTTGCTGAAAACCCGCGTCGTAACCGGCCTTCTGGCCTTCAGCAAACCCCTGCAGATGACCTTCGCTATAGCCTTGCCCGTGCGCCTCTTTACGCAACTGCTGCTGCATATGTTCAAACTGCTGCTGTTGCTCATCTTCTTCAGATTCAAAGATGGTAACCTCGGCTGGCTCTGCTGACATGGCAACGGGCTCTTCTGGACGCCCCAGCTCAACCGGCTGCCACAGCTGCCATGGACGGGCAGAAAATGCATCAGACATAGGTTTCCTCGCCACCACCGATTACCATCTCGCCGGACTCTGCCAGGCGACGAACCACCAGCAGGATCGCTTTCTGTTCGTTCTCGACCGCAGACATACGCACCGGGCCACGGTTGGCAAGATCGTCGCGCAGAATATCTGCTGCACGTGCCGACATGTTTTTGAGGAACTTCTCGCGCAGAGGCTGCTCTGCACCTTTCAGGGCGATCAGCAACTGCTCGGACTCCACTTCCTGCAACAGACGCTGGATACTGCGATCGTCCACTTCCACCAGATTTTCGAACAGGAACATCTCGTCGATGATTTTCTGTGCCAGCTCGCCGTCGAAGTCGCGAACCGCTTCGATGACCGCTTCTTCCTGCTGCGTTTTCATCAGGTTGATGATTTCTGCCGCCGTTCTTACGCCGCCCATCTTCGCGCGCTTGAGGTTGGTGCCGTCGAGCAGGCTGTTCAGCACTTCGGTCAGTTCTGCCAGTGCGGCAGGCTGTACGCCACCAAAGGTCGCAATACGCAGCATGACGTCATGGCGCAGGCGTTCATCAAACAGCGCCAGGATATCTGCAGCCTGACCGCGTTTGAGGTGTACCAGAATGGTCGCGATAATCTGGGGATGCTCGTCGCGAATAAGGTCGGCAGCCGCCTGCGGCTCCATGAAGTTGAGCGTTTCCATCCCGCTGGTGGTATCACGGGTTTCAAGGATATCCTCCAGCAGGCTTGAAGCACGTTCTTCACCCAGCGCACGGGTCAACACGGAGCGCAGGTAGTCGTTGGAGTTCAGGCTCAGCGCCGCGAACTGCTCGGCATCGGCTTCGAACTCACGCAGCACTTCAGTCAGCTGCTTATGGGATACCTGACGCATGCTGGCCATTGCCGAGCTCAGGTGCTGCACTTCGCGTTGGTTCAGATGCTTAAACACTTCCGCCGCGCGTTCTTCGCCAATGGTCATCATCAGAATGGCGCTTTTTTCAGTACCGGTCAGACTCATAGTTCGTTACCCATCCATTCACGAATAACCAGCGCCACGACGCGCGGATCGTTTTCAGACATGTCGCGGATACGCTGGCTCATGACTTCAGCGCTCATGCGGTTATTAGTTTTGCGTTCCTGCTCCATCTCATCTTTGCTGAGCTGGACGCTGTAAGCTTCCTGATCGTTTTGCTGTGCAGCACGGGCAGCCATCGCTTCTGCAGCCGCTTTCTCAGCTTCTTTCTTACGCAGTACGTGTGGACGAACCGTTTTGCGGTACAGGATGAAGGCAACCAGTGCCACCAGCAGCCACTTACCTGCACTTATCAGCTGGTCAAAGAAGGACTGCTGTTGCCAGAAGGGCAGTTCGCTGACAGTAGGTTCGGTGGTATTGAACTGCGAGTTCACCACGTTGACGCTGTCACCACGTTGTTGTGAATAGCCCATGGCTTCACGCGTCAGGTCTTCAATCTGCTTCAGCTGCTGCTCGTTAAGTGCAAGCGCTTTGCCTTTATCATCTTCGCGATAGTTCACCACCACGGCGACGGACAGACGCTGCACATCTCCCACATTCATTTTGGTATGGCGAATGGTGCGATCCAGCTCATAGTTCACTGTGTCATCGCGGCGAGAGTTGGTTGGCACGCTGCTGGCCGAGGCGGTACTGGTACGCTGGCCATTCGCGGCATTGTTCTGGCCATTCGCATTCTGCCCGTTGGCCGCGTTGGTGTTCGGCGCATTGACCGGCGCAGTATTCGCGGGCGCTGGCTGATTAGACAGCGCGCCAGGCACGCCGCCAGGATAAGGGCTGCCAGACTGCTCGCTGGTGCTTGTCTGCTGTGAGCGGATTGACGCATTTTTGGGGTCGCCATTTGGCTGATACTTCTCGTCTGTCTGCTCGCTGGTATCAAAGTTAATCTGCGCGGTAACCTGTGCATGCACGTTGCCCTGGCCCAGAATCGGATTCAGGATAGCTTCAATGCGTTGCTGATAACGGGCTTCCACTTCGGCAGCATATTTAAGTTGTGCGTCATTCAGGTCACGACCCACCGCATCAGAACGCGTTAACAGATGACCGCTCTGATCCACGACGGTGACGTTGCCCGGAGGTAAACCCGCCACGCTGCTGGAAACCATGTGGGTAATCGCCTGAATCTGACCTTCGTCCAGTGCGCGACCCGGTTGCAGCGTTAAAGTTACGGACGCAGAAGGGGCCTTTTGCTCACGCACAAACAGAGTAGGTTTAGGCATGGCCAGATGCACGCGTGCGGTTTTAACCGGCCCCAGTGATTCGATGGTACGTGCCAGCTCGCCTTCGAGTGCGCGCTGGTAGTTAACCTGCTCACTGAACTGGCTGATACCGAACTTCTCTTTATCCAGCAGCTCAAAGCCGACGTTGCCACCCTTAGGCAGGCCCTGTTCAGCCAGACGCAGACGCAGTTCATGCACTTTGTCTTCAGGGACCATCAATGCGCCACCGTTATCGGCAAAACGATAAGGTACATTCATCTGCGTCAACTGCGTGACAATGGCGCCGCCATCCTCGTTTGAGAGATTGCTGAACAGCACGCTGTAGTTAGGTGTCTTGGCCCAAAGGACCAATGCAAACACCACTGCAATAGCAGCGGCGGCGGCGACGATTAAAGGTATGCGTGGATTAGCACGCAGGCGAGCGAGAAGGTCACCGAAGCCTTTCTTGTCTTGATCTTGTGTGGCGGCTGCACTCGCATTCATGACCGATTCCTGCCTGACGTAATTGACCGGGTTAGTTGTGATGGCAAAACAGACTCCCTGACCTGCATAAATAAAATTTCCACTTCAATGCCTGGCATTATTTGATGAAACGCAAAATTCGATGGGTGAATAAGCCACGGTTTTTAGCGCCATTTAGGGGCTTTGTCTTATTGACAATGTGTTAACTTCTCCGCACATCAAAAATCTTCATCTCTTTTCAGTGAGGTAACAGCCATGTCAGTGCAGGCAATCGAGGGTGTTTTACAGCAGTTACAGATGACGTCGCTCCAGGCCAACAACAAGAGTAACGACGTCACCAGCCATATCGACTTCGGTGCGACCATGAAGGCCGCGCTGGATAAAATCAGCGAAACGCAGACGTCTGCACGCACCCAGGCGCAGGATTTCGAGATGGGTAAGCCCGGGATCGCGCTGAATGATGTGATGGTCGATCTGCAAAAATCATCCATCTCGATGCAGATGGGGATTCAGGTCAGGAACAAGCTGGTTTCGGCTTATACCGACATCATGAATATGCAGGTGTAGTCACGTCACTGACGGGGGAATATCAGGTTCGTGCAAGGTGGACTTTGGGTTGTGGTAGAGCCAGGGCAGAGTGCGTGTTTGTGATAGGGCATCCAGCGCTGCTTTTTCTTATCCTTATTCCTTATCCACGCCGTCATACACCTGATAACCCCTCAGTGAAGGAGTTTGCCGCGTCTGACTGGCAAACAAGTTCAAAAGTGTAAATCGATAAAAACAGACTGACCGCCCCTTATACTGGCCACTAAGCCGGTTAACTCACGTCTGACAACCCGCCAAACGTACGCCTTAAAATTTATTGCCTCCGTAAGAGATAACCTTTATTTACATCACCGGTGTTATCGCAAAAAAAGAATTTTTATCCTGACTGGAATTAACGCGCCTGAGTGAAAACAATTATCCTTCACAGGGTTTTGTTTAATTTTCATTTAACTTCCAAACTATTTTTCAAGAGTGTTGCCGCGGTGTCTCGAACAGCAATATAAGGTTTTCTTCAGTTTCAATCCGATGATATCGCTGATAAAAGAAAGATATTTTTCGATAATAAATAAGAAGGGTCGCGGCGGTACGAATGAAAGATGGCTTTGTTTATCTAAACTCCTTTCGATAAAAACGCCGTGTTAATGTGGGTGGCGCTATAGAGGTAAGGCTGTGAACATGTTGCCTCATCCCGCAGTGAAGGCACCTCTGGCAGGGCGTGAGCAGCAAGCCAGGCAAGGCCTGTCAGCATAAAGTGAGAATGAGCAGGTTTATAAGAAATAATATCTGATTAAAAGATTTAACTTTTTAAAAAAAGTGCTCCGCGTTAATGTAATATCCTTGTTTACCCATCCTTTGGTTAAAATGAAATACTTAATTCAAACTCTGCTCGCTAACTCAAATAGCGGTGGGCAGATTAAATATGAGATTTATTCTGACGTTCAAGGCTCTGACTCTTTAAGCAAGATCCCTGAAGGCACATGCAGGGTGATTTCATATAAGCTGGTCAAGGGCTCTATTCAGTTACTGGATGACGATCTGGATTTGCAGGCGTTATTTGATGCTAACCGACCGGCGCAGGGCGTGTTTTATCCAGATGGGCCTCACCGGGTTAATCTTGAGATGCTGGTGGACTACCTTCATAAACAATCCTGAGTGACGGCGAGCCGTATTTACTTAAAAAGGCGTGATGGCATGTTAACGGGATGCAAACACATCGTTGCGCTGTTTTTTGGCTTTGTAATCTAAATTGCATGCCTCACTCTTCATGCATTTCCTGGCGATAAGGATTACGTCAGGCGAAGTTAAAAATGATACAGGTCTGTTACTGCAGGGACGATACGGATGTAAATATAGGGTATTCGATGACGTGCTTTTTAATGATGAGGCATTGATTGAGCAGGTAAAAGCATGCCCCGGCGCGGAACATGCTCGCGATAAAACCACTCAGGACGCTTTAAAAGGGTCTTTTTTATCATCCTGACTGTCATCATTTTTTCTCGGGACTTCCCCGTGATCCTTAGGTGCATCCTTAGCGGGATGATCGTCTTCCTCATAGGCATTGCCTGCATGAGGTGCCGCTTCGGGTAAACCTTTGCTGACATCGCCCTCATGTTTACGCTGTTCGTTACTGTGATGTGTATGCATGCTTCGCTCCTTTTTGAGTCTGTTAAGTCTAGTCCAGCTAAACCAGACCGTCACAATTCCCCTCAATCAGTGGGGCTCGCTCAAAAATGGGCACCCTTACTTATAGCGACTAAGCTTACGCATTGACGCTTTGCTTTCATGGTGCTTACTCATCCTACCGTTTTCCGCTCATGTCACTCACGCTAGTGAGTTCCGATTATTCCTAATGCAAAGTCGCTATATTGTTCTACCTTTAAATCTCCAGGCGACATTTTCATTGGATAAACAACCATAAGGAAACACAGCATGACTGATTCAATCGAAACCAAAAGCAAAACAGATTATCTGCGTGACGTGGCATCTCAGCTGAAAGAAATGCGTCACTATGCACAGACGAACACTGAGACGCTTTCTGCACATTGGTTAGCCTTTGACGCCGGCGAGTATAAAGATGAAGGAAACGCAGCCCGCATTGACGCGCTGCTGAACAAACAGGGTACGTTACTGGAAGATCTGGAGACGGCCATTCAGGATATCGAAATCGAAATTAACCACAGCGAGCAGGAGAGTTAAGCCATCCCCCGCTGACTGAGGCGGTGGCGGTTAACGGATTAATCAGCCACCAGCCAGAATTCTGCTTCATCAAACATCTCTTCCACGAGGCGCGCTATTGTCGCCTTCTCGTTCTTACTGAGATCGGTCTCTATCGCATTCCGCTCCATAGGCTTGACCTTAACCTCAATGTCAGGGAACACGCGATGCACCCGTTTCTCTAGTTCTGCTAAAATCATCTCACGCGCTCCTGGCAGGCCCGCGACATTACGTTTATCGTAAATTAACTCTACAAACATGTTAACAATCCCTTAAGGGCAAAATCGCCTCGCCATTTTACTGTAAATAAAAACAGTATCAAGCTGATGTTTATCTTAATTCGTTTTTTCCGCGTCGCGTAGAAAAGCACCGTCATCTGGTTTACTCTGAGTGCGTTCACAACACTAAGTGCGCTCACTCACCAGGAGAAGTGCAATGCGACAATTGGTTATAGATATTCTGCTCAAACTAGCAAAAATGGATGTCGACGCTAAGGAACTGACTGCGCAGATAGAAGCACAGTCATTGTTGGTGGCAGCTTTATTGGTCCAGGCGAAACAAGATAACGCATTAACCATCTCCGAAACGGTTCAGGATGCGATAGTGACGGCTTCACGTTCATCATCTGAATTTATGCAGTCGGATATTGATTTACTGCTTACTCACATTAACCGGCTGCTGGCCGTCGCTAAGTATGTTGAAGTGAGAGGCAAAATGGCGCAGGAAGAGTAATGGCAAACGCTGGCGATAAGTGTGTTGTCTGTCGCCAGCGACGCCGTAAAAAGGAGAGGCTCAGCGAACCCATCCTGATCATTAACAGGGCGACGAGATCCGCGGTATTTTCATTGTCCCGTTAAGACCTGCTCACTACAGTTCATTTTTAATACAGAATTCTTCCCAGCTCATTCCCAGTGATTCCGCATGCGATCTGAGATAACGTTCTATGGCCTCGGCAGCGACGGCTTTATCCGGTTCAGCCAGCTGGATCGAGAAAATCATACCATCAAGGTTCTTCTGGCGTAAAAAAGCCGCGTAGATGCGTTCAGCATGCCATTCACGTAGTTCACGCAGTGACATATTGGCGGCGCGGGCATCGCTTTCTGTGAGTTCGTCTAATGCTGCCTGGAAATCCGCGTGGGCGGTAAAAAACAGGGCGCGAGCCTCGGCGTAATAAGCTTCTGGAGTTTTCATTGCAGGTTTCCTGATAGGTAGTGCAGGGCGACAGTGTAGCCTGTTGCGTCTGGCTTGTCAGGCTAAGTGGGGCAGGATGAAAAACGGTCAGTTCGCGGTGCTGATATTGATAAATGTTGCCCGTGCGCGATGAAAGCGTCATAAAATGCAGTTTTACGCTTAGGGCAGCATTCAGATAGCTTGCGCACCTTACCGTAAAAATTATAACGTAGCCGCCATTGACCGGATTTTAGGGATTAAAAAATGAAAAACTGGATGCTGATTGCCACTCTGGCGCTGAGTGGCTGCGCACAAATCAATAGTTATGAGAGTGCGGTGCAAACGCCTGCTCCGGCAAATTTGCAGGGTAACTGGCAGACAGTAGGGCCACAAAGCGATCTGATTAGCGATAAGGCGATTGCCAGTCTGATCGTCAATGCCGATGGCAGCACTCTGGATTGCCGCCAGTGGCAGCGTGTCATTGCAAAACCAGGCAAGCTGACCCAACTCAATGGCGATTATGTCAATGTGACGCGTCAGGTGCGGGTGATGACGCTGGACGTCGATAACGGTGAGCTGGAATACGATGGTCTTACCCTGCGCAAGGTCGAAAAGCCGACCGTTGAATGCCAGAAAGCAGAGCAGGAAGTGGCAAAACAGCCTAATGCCGACGTTATTCAAAATATCGAGCCTGAAATTATGCGGCCGGCATTAGCAAAATAATTGGCTGAATGCGGTCCAGAGACCGCACTCAGCATAGTCTCACGGGTGAATCAGTCAATCTGGTGGCGTTGGCAACCTCTGTTTATGCTTCAACAACCCAGACGCTCACGCTGCCACCATTACAGCTAAACAGCGCGCTGCCATTATCATCGGTGGTAATGGTCTCTGACTTATGCCCAAGATAGTCACGCCACACTTTTCCGGCATAGCCTTCACCCATCGCAATGTGTTTTTCTCCCGCCTCACCGTTTGACATGATCACCACGCAACCGGGCTTTTCCGCCGTGCCGCTTCGGCTAAAGGCTACACAGTTTGGATGATCGAAATAATCGGTTTGTGCGCCCCAGCCAAATAGCTGGCGGGCTCGGATCAGACCTTCGAGTTCGGGAATAACGGGCATATCGACCTGGTGAACGTCGCCATCACCGCCCTCATCCTGATAGCTGGCACCGAAAAGATCGGGATAGAACACTGTCGGTACACCTTGCTCACGTAACAGAATAAGCGCGTAAGCGAGCGGTTTAAACCAGGCTTCAACAGGGGCTTCCAGCGACTGTAACGGTTGCGTATCGTGGTTTGCGACGATGGTTACGGCATGCCAGGGATCGGCCAGAACCAGTGAGTTATCAAAGATTTTGCTCAAGTCGTAGGCGCTGCCCGCTTTAGAGGCCTGATGAAAGTTCATATGCAGGGGTGCATCAAAGAGCATCGTTTTGCCGTCAACCTGGTGGATATATTCCTGCAGTTTGTCGGTTTCAAAAGACCAGTATTCCGCCACGATAAATAAAGGTTCGTTGGCGACTTCCTGAACGTGGTCGATCCACGCTTTATAAAACCACGCCGGGATATGTTTTACGGCATCCAGTCGGAATCCGGTGCAGGGCACCTGTTCCATCACCCAGCGCGCCCAGTATTTAAGCTCTTCGCTCACGGCATTATTACGGAAGTCAATATTGGCACCCATCAGGTAATCGAAATTACCGAGCTCGCTGTCTACCTGGTCGTTCCAGCCCTCTGCGGTGTAATCGTTGATGATCTTAAAAACGCCGTTTTCATCGGGGTTTTCAATATGATCGACACCGCTGAAACATTTATAGTCCCAGATGAATTTAGAATACTGTCCTGCCCGGGCAGGGAAGTTAAATCGTGTCCAGGCTTCACACTCTATAACATCAGGGTATATTTCATCGCGATTATCGGGATTAACCCGATTGACCCGAATCTGCTCTTTTTCGTCAGCGCCCATTTTATGGTTCACCACAACATCCAGCAGTACGCCGATATCGTGACTGCGTAACGCATTTACCGCATCCAGTAATTGCTGTTTATCACCGTATTTTGTGGCTTTACTGCCTTTTTGTTCGAACTCGCCTAAATCGAACAAATCATAGCTGTCATAACCCACCGAGTAGCCACCGGATTCACCCTTATAACAGGGGGGGAGCCATACCATGTTGATGCCTATATCATTGAGCAGTGAGGCTTTTTCCGTAACTTCCGGCCACAGTTTGCTGCCATCGGGATAATACCAGTGGAAAAACTGCAATAGGGTTGGGTTGTGCATGACGCGTTTCCAGTCAGAGGAGAGGGAACTGGAAGTATGGGATAAGAGGGGAGAAATTACGCGGGTGAATTAAAAATATAGTTTCCACCCGCTAAAGCCGGGCTTTACTGCTCTTTAGGATAAAGAATATTGCCTGCCATATTACCGTAAGAGGTCATGATGTTCTGTTGCTGCGTCGACGTCGTGACCAGAGAGCGCAGCTCTTGCATGCGCTCACCTAATAAGGTTTTCAGCGTAGTTTCGTTATTGAGAATTTGCTCAAGTACGGGGCGAATCTGTGCCCGTTGTAACGCCGAAAGCACACCGGCATCGTTATCACGAGCCACACGCTCGACGCTGCTAACATAGGTGGATTCACAACTCAGTAATGCCTCCCATTGCCCTTGTCTGGCATTTTCCAGCATAGCATTACTGAGCGTGAGTAATTCCTGATACTCTTTTAGCAGCGCGAGTGGGTGACTCATTAAAACGTATCCTGCTGTGGCTGATAGTTAGGACCAATCTGTTTCCAGGCATCGGCGATGTTATTCAGCAAGCCTTCGACTTCCGCAATGGCTTCAACGTCATTATTGAGGTTGGCCTGTAACAAACGGCGGGTCATATATTCATACAGGTTATCAAGGTTGGCAGAAATCTCACCGCCTACTTCATGATTCAGGCCTGCACGTAAGCCATTAGTGATGATATTAATGGCTTTAGATAAGGCGTTTCCTTTACCCGGGATATCGCCTTGCTCAATTAAGATAGCTGCTTTTTTCATGGCGCTCAGCGCGCCATCAAACAGCATCACAACCAGCTGGTGCGGGCTGGCGCTTAACACCGCGCTCTCCACGCCGACCTGGGCATAGGCCTGGGTACCGGACTTAGCGTACATGCTTACCACTCCTGTTATAGTTTAGCGAACTGCTGGGTCAGATAGTTGCCGGTCTGCGTCATAGAGCTGACGAGCGTTGACAGGCTGGTGAACTGCGTTTTATAACGCGCCATCGTTGCAGCGATTTGGCTGTTCACATTGTCATATTGATCCGACAGCTTTTTCAGTGACGTATTAATGCCGTTGGTGGCATTTTGTACCTGTCCGTCGCTGGCCAGAATTTGTGTCAGCTTGTTATTGGTTTGGGTTGCAAAACCGGTGGTTTTACCGTCACCCGTCAAAAAGTTCAGAACATCTGTTGGCTGATTGGTCAGGGCGTTGTTCAGCTTAGTGCTGTCTACGGTCAGCTTGCCGTTGACATCCTGCGTGATGCCCAGCTGTGACAGGGTGGTCAGGCTGCCGCCAGACTGTGCGCTGGATAACTGACTGCGCAGGCTGGTCTGAATATTACGCAGCGTGTTATCCCCTAACAAATCCCCATTGCCCGTACTCTGCGTCTCACCCGCTTTAACGGCAGTATATTTCGTTTGGTTACCGATCGTGGTCTGCAGCGAATTGTAAGCATCAACGTAGGCCTGAATCGCCGCGGTCATGGGCTGATTATCCGTGGCCACCGTTAAGGTTTCTGGCGTATTCGCTGCGGTGGTTTTCGTCAGGTTGAGCGTGACGCCTTCGGGGGCATCAGTAATGGTATTGCTGCTGCGTGTGATGGACACGCCATTAATCTTTAACTGTGCATCTTTTGCGGCAACCTGTTCGGTCATCGCGTTACTGCTGCCGCCCTGACTGTAATTAATATATTGCGACAGACTGCCATCATTTGAGCTTACCGTCATGGCATTCGCCGTGCCGCTGTCACGCGCAGTCAGGGACAGATAATAGGTATTATCATCGGCTTTAATGATGCTCGCGTTTACGCTGCCTTGCTGCTTATTAATCGCATCGCGAATATCAGCCAGGCTGGTTTGATCCTTCGTCAGTGTCACGGTTAGCGGTGATTTTTGACCGGACTGCGAGATGGTAATGGTGCGTGAAGCCAGGCTCTGATCGCCCAGATCGGTATCTTTACTGGTGGCAGCTTTAGACAGCAGGGACTGAGAAGAGGCCAACTGGCTCACTTCTACAGAATAGTTACCTGCGGAGGCTTTACTCGCCAGCGTGGCAGTAAACGCGGTGTTTGTGCTGGTCACTTTAGTGGCGGCAATAGTCGATGCATTTTGCAATGCCGCAGCAGCGGTCTGGAATTTTGACAGGCCTGTTTTCACCACGCCCCAGGCGGTAAGCTGGGCATTGTAAGAGGACTGTTGCTTAGTAATTGGCGTCAGCTTAGTCTGTTCAGCTGTTTCCAGACTATTGTACAGAGTATTGAGATCGAGGTTAGTACCAGCACCGAGTGAACTTATACTTGCCATGGGTTAATCCTTTACGGGTTATACGCTAAGTAGATTGGGTATCGGCAGCGAGTGGCAAAAGATTAGCCTGTTTTTGATAAATTTAATGCGCCAATAAAGAACGCTTCTTTAATTGTCTTCGCGGGTTTGCCTGCCAGAAAATTCCTGAAATTTTTCCCTAAAGGTTGCTCAGAGGCTGACGATAATCAGGTTGTCGGTGAGCAAACCGAATTCAGACGCCTTAATCTGGCTCAATTTTTAAAGGAAAAACATCATGGCAGTGATTAACACTAACACCCTGTCTCTGGTTACTCAGAACAACCTGAGCAAATCTCAGTCTTCACTGGGTACTGCGATTGAGCGCCTGTCTTCCGGCCTGCGCATCAACAGCGCGAAAGACGATGCAGCCGGTGAAGCGATCGCTAACCGCTTTACGTCTAACATCAACGGCCTGACCGTTGCTGCCCGCAACGCCAACGACGGTATCTCTCTGTCGCAGACCGCTGAAGGCGCGCTGACCGAAGTCAACAACAACCTGCAGCGCGTACGTGACCTGACCGTTCAGGCGCAGAACAGCTCTAACTCAGCGTCTGACATCGACTCGATTCAGGCTGAAGTTAACCAGCGTATGCAGGAAATCGACCGCGTCACCAAGCAGACCGACTTCAACGGCATCAAAGTGCTGAACACCGGTTCAGGCAGCAGCACCTACAACTTCCAGGTTGGTGCCAAAGACGGTGAAACCATCGGTATCACCATCAGCGCTAGCGACGGTTTTGACCTGGCCGCTGCCGGTCAGTCTGGTACTACTCAGAACACCAGCGTGACGACTGGCCAGACCGTAAACGGTAACGCGCGTACCACTTCAGCGATCGGTTTCGACGTGCTGAAAGGTGCTGTCACCGGTGGTACTGGTGGTACTGCAGCAGGCACCACGCCGCTGGCCGATATCGATAAAGCGATCAAAGCGGTCGACAACCAGCGCAGCCTGCTGGGTGCGTCTCAGAACCGTTTTGAGTCCACCATCAGCAACCTGAACAACACCGTAACCAACCTGACCGCGGCCCGCAGCCGTATCCAGGATGCGGATTACGCAACGGAAGTGTCGAACATGTCCCGCGCGCAGATCCTGCAGCAGGCCGGCTCTTCTGTACTGGCCCAGGCCAACCAGGTTCCACAGACCATGCTGTCTCTGCTGCGTTAATCGCCGCAAAACCTGTATTAATAAAAACGCCCTCAGCAATGAGGGCGTTTTTTTTATTGCCGCGGCAGGCTGATCACAACCTCAACGGATTTAGGCGCGCGGTAAGGTATTGAACAGCGTTTTGAGGCTCTTTTTGTACGAAGTGATGTCCGCTTTAGCAGCAAAGACTTAGGTTTTTACGGCAAAGTAATAAAAAAACGATACGAAGAATTAAAGTTTCAACCAGAGCGGGCGATAACAATATTGAAGGCGATAAAGCCGCAGGCCAAATACCTGACCCTGACTTTCTTATTAAAGGACATTCATCATGGCAGTCATTAATACCAATACCCTGTCTCTGGTTACTCAGAACAACCTGAGCAAATCTCAGTCTTCACTGGGCACTGCCATTGAGCGTCTGTCTTCCGGCCTGCGTATTAACAGCGCAAAAGACGATGCAGCCGGCGAAGCGATCGCTAACCGCTTCAGCTCTAACATCAACGGCCTGACCGTTGCTGCCCGCAACGCCAACGACGGTATCTCGCTGTCACAGACCGCTGAAGGCGCGCTGACCGAAGTCAACAACAACCTGCAGCGCGTACGTGACCTGACCGTTCAGGCGCAGAACAGCTCTAACTCAGCGTCTGACATCGACTCGATTCAGGCTGAAGTTAACCAGCGTATGCAGGAAATCGACCGCGTCACCAAGCAGACCGACTTCAACGGCATCAAAGTGCTAAACACCGGTTCAGGCAGCAGCACCTACAACTTCCAGGTTGGCGCGAAAGACGGTGAAACCATCGGTATCACCATCAGCGCAAGCGACGGTTTTGACCTGGCCTCAGCCGGTCAGTCTGGTACCACCCAGAACACCCGCGCAATGACCACGGGCGACACTGTAAACGGCAACGCGCGTACCACTTCAGCGATCGGTTTCGACGTACTGAAAGGTGCCGTTACCGGTGGTACTGGTGGTGCAGCAGCAGGCACCACGCCGCTGGCCGACATTGATAAAGCGATCAAAGCGGTCGACAACCAGCGCAGCCTGCTGGGTGCGTCTCAGAACCGTTTTGAGTCCACCATCAGCAACCTGAACAACACCGTAACCAACCTGACCGCGGCCCGCAGCCGTATCCAGGATGCGGATTATGCAACGGAAGTGTCGAACATGTCCCGCGCGCAGATCCTGCAGCAGGCTGGTTCTTCTGTACTGGCCCAGGCCAACCAGGTTCCACAGACCATGCTGTCTCTGCTGCGTTAATCGCCGCAAAACCTGTATTAACAAAAACGCCTTCAGTTATGAAGGCGTTTTTCATTTGTGTCATATAAATATTCTTCTCAAACGTGTTTGCTCCCGTTTTGCTTTTCCCTCATCCATTGCTTTTTGTGTCGGACATTCATAGCCCAATGCGAAACAGCGCAATGGCCTTTATGTTGCTGATGAGGTTATTCAGCTACGCCTGAGATTCCATCTGAACAGGTTTTCCAACAGACGATTAAAAAAAACCGTGTCCTGCGTAAAGTTTTGCTCATGACGGGCGATAACAATATTGAAGGTGATGAAGCCGCAGGCCGAATCCAAACCCTGTAATTTTTATATAAAGGATAATTATTATGGCAGTTATTAATACCAATACCCTGTCTCTGGTTACTCAGAACAACCTGAGCAAATCTCAGTCTTCACTGGGTACTGCGATTGAGCGCCTGTCTTCCGGCCTGCGCATCAACAGCGCAAAAGACGATGCAGCCGGCGAAGCGATCGCTAACCGCTTCAGCTCTAACATCAACGGCCTGACCGTTGCTGCCCGCAACGCCAACGACGGTATCTCTCTGTCGCAGACCGCTGAAGGCGCGCTGACCGAAGTCAACAACAACCTGCAGCGCGTACGTGACCTGACCGTTCAGGCGCAGAACAGCTCTAACTCAGCGTCTGACATCGACTCGATTCAGGCTGAAGTTAACCAGCGTATGCAGGAAATCGACCGCGTCACCAAGCAGACCGACTTCAACGGCATCAAAGTACTGAACACCGGTTCAGGCAGCAGCACCTACAACTTCCAGGTTGGCGCCAAAGACGGTGAAACCATCGGTATCACCATCAGCGCAAGCGACGGTTTTGACCTGGCCTCAGCCGGTCAGACTGGTACCACCCAGAACACCCGCGCAATGACTACGGGCGACACTGTAAACGGCAACGCGCGTACCACTTCAGCGATCGGTTTCGACGTACTGAAAGGTGCCGTCACCGGCGGTACCGGTGGTGCAGCAGCAGGCACCACGCCGCTGGCTGATATCGATAAAGCGATCAAAGCGGTCGACAACCAGCGCAGCCTGCTGGGTGCGTCTCAGAACCGTTTTGAGTCCACCATCAGCAACCTGAACAACACCGTAACCAACCTGACCGCGGCCCGCAGCCGTATCCAGGATGCGGATTACGCAACGGAAGTGTCGAACATGTCCCGCGCGCAGATCCTGCAGCAGGCCGGCTCTTCTGTACTGGCCCAGGCCAACCAGGTTCCACAGACCATGCTGTCTCTGCTGCGTTAATCGCCGCAAAACCTGTATTAATAAAAACGCCCTCAGTGATGAGGGCGTTTTTTTATTGCCTGAAAACATGATGTCTTCATGGCTGTGGGTGAAAAAGTGAAACGCTTGCTTGAATGTTAGAGGGATTCATACGGCATTTCACGTCGGTGAGTCTCTGGCAGGTCAGCTCACAGCGTTGAGTATCGAACGCTGACGTAAGGCAATAGACAGAAATATGCTGCGTTGAGGGCCTGGGCTAAAACAGGTGCATATCCTGATGCTGATTCGTTCCTGAAAGTGGTTCTGGCAGGCACGGCTATGACATCTTGCGTTATATCCGTTCATGTTCAGGCCGACTGGCTTTTAAAAGGGAAGCGGTTTGACATGAGATGATGAATAGCAATTATTAACGCAATGTTATTATCACGCCTTTCTGGGAATGGATTATTGAAGATGGAATGCTGAAACAGGTTGCCCGAACAGGCACTGAGATATCACGATGTTTCTTTATGGCAGAAATAACATTTTGTCTCGGTGGTGGCATCATATTAAAGCGGAGACACTTTTCAATAAAACCGGTAAGTGAAAGGTTTTAATACGGAATAAATAGGCGAAAAAATATAACCGCCTATTTAATAACGTTTTTTAATACAGGGGAAAGTGAGCAGGGGAGCGCCTGCTGCCAGGAATACGGTAAGTTTACGCTTCAGTACGGCCCGACCTTGACCTGGAAAGCCTTTTGTAAACAAATTTCAGTTGTCCTCTTTGGTAAAAAAAAAGACTAAAGCATAAAGTTTTAAGCCAGGAGGGCGATAACAATATTGAAGGCGATGAAGCCGCAGGCCAAATCCGAACCCTATAATTCTTTTATGAAGGATAATTATTATGGCAGTTATTAATACCAATACCCTGTCTCTGGTTACGCAGAATAACCTGACCAAATCTCAGTCATCACTGGGTACTGCGATTGAGCGCCTGTCTTCCGGCCTGCGCATCAACAGTGCAAAAGATGACGCAGCGGGTCAGGCGATTGCCAACCGCTTCAGCTCTAACATCAACGGCCTGACCGTTGCTGCCCGTAACGCCAACGACGGTATCTCTCTGTCACAGACCGCTGAAGGCGCGCTGACCGAAGTCAACAACAACCTGCAGCGCGTACGTGACCTGACCGTTCAGGCACAGAACAGCTCTAACTCAGCGTCTGACATCGACTCAATCCAGGCTGAAGTTAACCAGCGTATGGAAGAGATCAACCGCGTCACCAAGCAGACCGACTTCAACGGCATCAAAGTGCTGAACACCGGTTCAGGCAGCAGCACCTACAACTTCCAGGTTGGCGCGAAAGACGGTGAAACCATTGGTATCACCATCAGTGCAAGTAACGGTTTCAACCTGTTCAATACCTCTGGTGCGACGTCTCAGACTACAGGTCAGACTATCAATGGCAACGCCCGTACTACCGCTGCAGAAGGCTTTGACGTACTGAGCGGTACCGTAACAAGCGGTGGCAGCACTGATGGTGCGCCGCTGGCCGATATTGATGCTGCCATTAAAGCAGTCGATAACCAGCGCAGCCTGCTGGGTGCGTCTCAGAACCGTTTTGAGTCCACCATCAGCAACCTGAACAACACCGTAACCAACCTGACCGCGGCCCGCAGCCGTATCCAGGATGCGGATTACGCAACGGAAGTGTCGAACATGTCCCGTGCGCAGATCCTGCAGCAGGCCGGTTCTTCTGTACTGGCCCAGGCCAACCAGGTACCACAGACCATGCTGTCTCTGCTGCGTTAATCGCCGCAAAACCTGTATTAATAAAAACGCCCTCATTTCTGAGGGCGTTTTTTTGCTTAATCGCTTTAATTAGCCCGGTTTACTGTAGCTAATGTCCCGCTAAGTTAGTCGCTTACACTTCTACAATAGTCTGATATGGGTGATCTATGTGCGTGCAGATTTTGCTGATGCACAACCAGAGGATATCAGATGAGCAGGCTTTTAATTAGCATCGACAGATTCGAGCACTTTTCCATTCACGTTAATGAAGCGCTCGATATCATTGATGTTTTTTTGTCCTTAGGATGGCAGGTTGACGTCGTTACCAGTACGTACGGTAAGACGGTGTCATTTGAACTGGAAAGGCTCAGACAGAATCCAGACTTTCGCATCATCAGCGAAAAGCTGGGCACTTTGGCCGATGAGTATGGGCTTATCCTGGTTTACAAAGGTTTTTTTAGCCAGAAACTCCTGTCTTCTGTTGGGTTATTTTCCAGAACCGCGCCCGTTATTTTCCGGCATTTTTACGACTATCACGATGTTTATATGCCATGGGGCGTTGAGCTTGAGAATCAGCTTGCTTCACTCTCTCTCAGCCTGTCGCCGGCGATCTCTGAGCGATTACTCCAGAACGGCCTTCTACCCGGTCAGGTAGAGGTTTTACCCTATACTTTCTCCCCTGCATTCAATGCATTCGGGCAGCGTAGGATTCGCACAGAATTGAAAAAGGTGCTTTATTTTGCGCCTGATATTTCTGCCGAAATGTATGAACTGCAGCAGCAGCTCAAAGCACAAGCAATCAGCCTGGAATGGTTCGATTGCAGCCAGCCTGTTAGCCGTATTGAGCCTGAGTGGCTCAATAATTATGATGCCGTTATCGGTAGTGATGAGATTGTGGCGAAATCACTCATCCTCGGTATTCCTGTGTTTCTCGCCTCTACAAATTATGTTGAAGGCTATTTAGGCGAGCATAATTTTAGTGAGTTCGATAAATCACATTTTACTGTCGTTAACCTGCAGTTTTGTCCTGATGCGGATGAATGGATTGAATTACTCAAACGTGGCTTCAAGGATGCACTGCAGTGGACGCTTGCAAATGAAGACCGCTTCCGGAATCAGTGGGACCTGTCTTGTGCCATCGACAAAATCATTAGCCTGCCACTTGTAGCCAAAAAATGGTCCATGGATGAACGCGCGCATCACGCTTTGCGTTTCCATAGCCAGTCAGTGTTGTCATGGGTAGACAAAAACTATTCTATAGAGCAGTGGCTTAAAGAGAGGCGTATTACGGACGCCCGTCGGGCAGCATTACTCTCGTTTATTGGAGCCGTTCCAGAAAGTGGTCACATCGGCGTCGTCATCGTTAATGAAAAAGGCAACGCAGCTGACTGCAAACGTTCTCTGGCTGCGGTCAGGGAGCAAACACTGCCGCCCTCGACAATAAGCTTATTAAGCGATGATGATGTCGTTTTAGATGAAGGAACTTTTGCGCGATGTGAAAAGGGCTGGCTGGCTGAACTTAACCACTTGCTCAAAGACACAAGCGCGCCTTCCGCATTTATTGTTGTCATGGCGGGAGATGAGCTTTTACCGGATGCCTTGTTGCTCATGGCTGAACACCGTTTGCGCTATCCGGATACCGCCTTCTGGTATTGCGATGAGAGCTTTAACGATGAAAACAATGAACCCGGCGTCATACTGCGACCCGCGCCTAATATCGATCTGTTAAGAAGCACGCCTTACGTGGGCCGCACGCTGATGTTTGACAAACATAAGGCGCAGGCAGCAGGGGGGATCACCGATGAAATGAATCCCCTCGGACTTTATCAACTGCTTTGGCAATGCATTGAACAGCAAGGGCCGGGTGCACTTGGTCATCTGTCAGAAGTGGTGGTAAAGAGCAGTAAAGATAACGGCCGCTGGTTCGAGGAAAGCCATTACAGCGCAGCCTATCAGGACGTTGTTAAAGCACATTTACAACGTTTAGGGATTACGGCATCACTTGACGCCGGGATGAATCTGGGCACGATGCGGGTGCGTTATCACTGGGATGCTAAACCGCTGGTTTCAATTATTATTCCCACCCGCGACCACGCCGCCTTATTACGCACCTGTATTGATACGTTGATGGAGAAAACGCGCTATCCCTATTATGAATTGCTGATTGTTGATAACCAGTCAGTGGACGAACAGGCGTGTGCATTTCTTAACGATCTTGAAAAATTAAATATCGAACAAATCAAGGTCCTACGCTACGACGCGCCGTTCAACTTTGCAGCCATAAATAATCGTGCTGCGGAACAGGCACGAGGCGACATACTGCTGTTTCTCAATAACGACTGCCAAATTACCCATCCGGACTGGCTTGATGCACTGCTCGAACATGCCTTGCGTCCGGAAATTGCCTTGGCGGGCGCTCGTCTGGAGTATCAGGATGGCCGGATACAGCATGGCGGCTTTCTGCTCGGCGTACAGAATGGTGTAGACAGCCCCTGGGATGGTGTTGATGGTGAAGCCAGAGGCTTCCAGCGTTATCTGCAAACTGAGCACAATCTCGCCGCGGTAAGCGCATCTTGCATGATGGTTCGCAAATCGGTCTTTTTTAGTCTGGGTGGATTTGCTGAACAAGAGTATCCCCTGTATTTCGCGGATGTTGATCTGGGCCTACGCGCTTTACAGCAAGGTTACCTGAACGTCTGGACACCATGGTCGCGCGTTCGTCATATGGGCGGAGCAACCCGACTGATGACGGAAAAATTCCATGTGCAGGAAAGACCTTTTCTTCACGATTACAGCAAGCTTCGCAGCCAATGGCGATCGATGCTCTTGCGGGATCCCAGCAATAATCAACAAATGCAGCGGGCAGGTAAAGCGTTCACGCTTGGCGCAGGAACGGCGCGTTTCCAGCAGCCGTTACCGGGGCGCCCCTTGCCGGTTGTGTTAGCGCATCACGTTGACTGGCAGGGATGTGGCAATCACCGTATCGTCCAGCCATTTAAAGCGCTGGAAAGTAATCTGCTGTTAGAAGGCGGTATGACCCAGCAGATTCCCGGCGTCATGGAAGTGGCGCTTCTGCAACCAGACATCATTTTGCTGGAGTCATTAAGTGGAAGCCGCTTCCCTTCAATTATGAAGCAGTATCGGGACGTCAGCGACGCGAAGATCGTGGTGGAATATGATGATTTCCTGCTGAACGTGCCGTTAAAAAATGGCAACCGCAACCACTTTCCCCAGCAGATCGTCAAAAATCTTCGCAAAGTGATGGAGTCCGCAGACTGGGTTGTCGTTTCCACGGCGCCACTGGCTGAGGCTTACAGCCGCTTTCACGCCGATATACGGATCGCGCAAAACCGACTGGCGGAAGCACAGTGGGGACACTTATTGAGTCAACGTGGTGTCGGGCGTAAGGTGCGTATCGGCTGGGCAGGCGGCAGCACGCACACGGGCGATCTGCAAATTTTATTGCCAATTATCAAGGAGCTGGAAGATAAGGTTGAATGGGTGTTCATGGGGATGAAGCCCCGGGGCGTTCACTGTGAATTCCATCCAGGCGTGCCTTTTGAGATGTATCCAGAAAAACTCGCCAGCCTCAACCTGGATCTGGCGCTGGTTCCTCTCGAAATCAACCAGTTTAATGAATGCAAAAGTAACCTTAGGCTGCTGGAGATTGGCACCTGCGGCGTGCCCATTATCGCGACCAGTATCGAGCCTTATCGCTGTGGATTGCCTGTGACCCTGGTTGAAAACCGCTTCAAAGACTGGATGGGCGCCCTACGCGCGCACCTTGCGGATATGGATGCCACTCGTCGTCTGGGCGATCAACTTCGCGCGGCGGTCCATCAGGACTGGTATTTGCGAGAGCATGGACTGAATGAATGGCAAAAGGGTTGGTTAACGCAGTAGCGTTTTAACATCCGAATAAACAGGCACCGCGTTATCGCCAATGACAGAGTCAGCAAGCGTCATTGTGCTTTAGGTGCCTTCAATATCGTTAACAGTGTTACCGCGCCGTACAGGTTGAAACCAGAATGGATAAATTTACCTACCCTTACTTGTTATTGTCCCCTGATTATCGTGAATCTTCACTGGGTATTCAGGTCATGCATCGACTCTGTCATATGATAAATGAGCAAGGCGGTAAAGCCTGGATGGTGAACTGTGAAGTTAATCCTGAATGGAATACGCCGCGCCTGGACGAAAAACAATGGAATGATATTCAGAATAGTGGCCAACCCTGGATAGCCGTTTATCCAGAAGTTACCTCCGGAAATCCGTTATCTGCCCCAGTTAGTGTTCGTTATATGCTGAACAGGGAAGGGATCATCATGAAAAACAGGCTGGAAGCCGGCCCAGACGATCTTTTTTTCTGGTATCGCAGTGAATTTGCAGAGAAAGCTGTTAATCCTGAAATTCTGTGTCTTGAAGCTTACGATCTTGATGTGTTCCGTGACGATAATCCGCATAAAGATTTGAACGTTCTTTATTTGAATCGCATCCCGAAATCGGCTGTTGATTTCAGCCAGCTTCCAGCAGACATACAGATTTTGTCAATGGAAAACCCGCTCACCCTGTCGGAACTTGCAAAGTTACTAAAACGGACCAACGTTCTCTACTCTTATGAGTCGTCTGGAACCTGTGCGCTGGCGATTTTGTGCGGAAGCCCTGTTGTAGCACTGAGGGCTGCAGGCTATGAGCACCTTGCTATCAATACGATCACGATACGTGATAATGATGGTGCTGGTATCACGCTAGAAAACTCAGCGGAAGGGATTGCCCGTGCGCGTCAAACCCTCGGCAAAATGCGGGAAAATATATTGGCGCGCCGGGAGACGGGGCAGCGTCAGTTTGAGCGTTTCGTCGCATTGACGCAACAGCAGGCCGCGCAAAAGGATGCAGAAAAACAGCAACTCAGTTTGACTCACTGGTTACAGCATCGCAGCGTGCCGCAAACATTATGGCCGGCAACACCTGAGAACATCCCCCGCCTACTGATTGTTATACAGCAGCATGAGGGCGGTGACATACAGCAAACACTTAATACCTTGCTGCCTCAATTTGAACACGCTATTGGCAGTCAGATAGTGATAGTTTCCTCTGATTCAGCTAATACTAAACCGAACTCGCCCTTAAATTATTGCCCTCCTGAACGTTTACTGTCCGTCGTTAACAGCCTGGCAGAGCAAAACGCATTTGACTGGGTTCAGTTCATTCCCGCGGGATGTGATTACAGTGCTCAGGGTATAAGACTGGCTATTGATGCATTACAGGATATCCATCATCTGGCCCTGGTCTATGCCGACGAAGCGATTAAAGAAGTCAATGGTGTGCTGAGCCCGCACTTTAAACCTGCTTTCAATCTGGATCTTTTTTTAAGCGCCCCACATCTCTATTTGCAACGCGGCTTCTTTCATCGTGAAGCCCTTATGGCCATTGGCGGTCTGGACACCGACTATCAGCGTTGTTTTGAACTTGATGCGATTTTAAAGCTACTCATTCGGTTTGATATTGGCGCTATCGGACATTTATCGGATGTCATAGCGCTGATACCGAAAGAGGTCTGCACTGCTACTGCGTCTCAAGAGCAACAGCAACTGCTTCAGCGTTACCTTTTGCAGAGAGGATTTGATCAGGGAAGTGCTACTGCTCAGCCAGGCAAACCGTGGCAGATACAATATGGTAGGAACATCACGCTCTCACTGTCAGTGATTTTGGTAGCGGGAGATAATTTGCCCGCTCTCCAGCGCTGCTTCACTACACTTTATCAGCAAATGCCAACCCAGGCATTTGAGATGCGCGTTGTCGTTCAACCGCACACGTCTGATGAGATTCGAGCCTGGCTCGACTGGCTGGTAAAAAACAATACGGCCGTAATCCACATTGTTGAAAGCCATGAAAGGTCAGACATGATGGCGATTAACAGGGCGAGTCAGCATGCAACGAGTGAATACCTGCTCTTGCTCAATGCCAATACCGCCTTCGTCAGCAGTACCTGGTTTACGGGACTGGTAAACCACGCTCTTCGTCCAGAAGTCGGTTGCGTGGCGCCACAACTGATCAATTTTGATAATCAGATAGTCTGTGCGGGTTATCTTTTAGGGATAAATGGCCTTGCTTTTCCGATGGGATATGGTGAGAACTGGGGCCGTGCAGGTAACCTTTCGCGGCTGCTCAGCGATTGCGATTATTCGGCACTGAGTAAAGATTGTTTACTGATCCGCAACAGCCTGTGGCAACAAACTGGCGGATTTGACACACAGTTTACTCAGCCCTTGTTAGCCAGTCTTGACTTAGGGCTGCGCATTCGCGAAACCGGGCATCTATCGATCTGTACGCCTTACAGTGTGGTAGCAAAAGATCATGTCATCACAGGCTATCCGTCCGAGTGTTTGCCTCAACCTTCATCAGAACTCACTCTTTTTTACCAACGCTGGTTGGCGGTTATTGCCCAGGATCCCGTTTACAGCCTTGGGTACAGCTTGAGTCAACGGCTCTTTCAGCCAGATACAACGTTGAGTGCCAGCTGGAATCCGTTGCATCACCACGGCGTACCTAATGTGGTCTTGATTGTCGGTGGGCAACAAGATGCTACTGTGCAACGTCTGATTTTAACGCTGGAAATGCTTGCGTCAGCGTGCGCACTTCATTTATTACTGCTTGAACGTGTTCCAACGGCACCTGAGTTGTACAGATTAAAGCCCGATGTGCTGCTGATCGCGGGAGAAGTGAATAACGATCTTTGCCAGTGCGTAAAACAGTTCAAACAGCATAGCGCCTGCCAGATAAGCTATGCCCTCAGTGATGACATCAACAGATTTAATCTCAAAATTCTATTTGAAAATGAACTCATCAGCACCTGGCTGACGTCAAGTAGCGCTTATGTCAATTGGCTCAAAAAGCGGCATAAAATGGCCGTTATTCTGCCTAATATTCTTTCAGAGCAATGTCATGATAGAGAAAACCAGCAACATAGCGCAAAACCGCGTGTGCTTTGTATCACCCATTATCTGGAAGAAAAAGATTGCCAGCTGCTTGATGCTGCGATTGTAAGTTATTCAGACCAACTTGACTGGATAATACTGGGCGACTCGCCCAAGGCGTGGTTGCCCTATATTGCTGAAACACATCGTTATTTTGATGAGCGTCGTCTGGTTAAGCAACTGGCATCGCTTTCGATTGATTTCGCTGTCGTACCGCGAAGTAGCATTGATGAAAACCGTTTTAAAGATAATTTTTGCCTGATGCAGTTAGCCGCGTGCTCAATTCCAGCTGTAAGCAGTGATGTGCCTTCTTTAGCGTGTTCACTACCGGGCTGGAAAGTTAAAAACAATGCAGATGCCTGGAAAAAGGCGATTCATTTGCGATGTGAGGCGCCAGACGAAACCATACAGACTGCAAGCCAGTTACAGGCCTCACTTTCTGCGCTTATCGACAGCGAGGACGCTAAAGCGTGCTGGTTTAAAGCATTAGGGTTGAGCAAAAAATAACGGATAACAAGAACCTGTGCCACAGCGGTAAGTCAGCGAGGCGGGTTCTTTATATGAAGCAAAATTAACAGCGGGTGCTTACAGTATGCAAAATAATGGCCAATCGAAAAATGTACTCGTAACAAGCCCGCTTTTGCCGCCGCTTGAAGAGTTTTTACCCTATCTGGAACAAATTTGGCAGAGCAAACAGCTAACGAATGGGGGGCCTTACCATCAGGAGTTAGAAAAAGCGCTCGCCGAGTATCTGGGTGTTGAACATATTTGCCTGTTTGCTAACGGTACACTTGCGCTGGTCACCGCCTTACAGGCGTTACGTGTGACGGGGGAAGTGATTACGACACCCTATTCGTTTGTTGCGACATCACACTCGCTTTTGTGGAACGGCATTAAGCCCATTTTTGTCGATATTGATCCTGTCACCTGCAACATGGACCCGGCAAAAATTGAGGCCGCCATTACACCTAATACCAGTGCGATTCTTCCCGTTCACTGCTATGGCATTCCTTGCGATGTAGAGGGTATTCAGCGTATCGCGGACAATTATGGCTTGAAGGTGATCTACGATGCTGCTCACTGTTTTGGCGTTAAGCAGGATGGAGTAAGCGTTCTGAATCATGGTGATTTATCTATCCTTAGTTTCCATGCCACTAAAGTATTTAACACATTTGAAGGTGGGGCGATCGTTTGCCCTAATGCAAGTGTTAAACGCCGCATCGATTTTCTTAAAAATTTCGGTTTCGCTGACGAAACTACGGTAGTGGCTCCGGGTATAAACGGCAAAATGAATGAAGTTCAGGCCGCATTTGGGTTGTTACAGCTCAAGCATCTTGATAATGCATTTGCTCGTCGGGCTGATGTTTACGAAAAATATGTCGCGGCATTGGGTTCGGTGGAAGGGCTGTCGTTCAGTCATCTTCCGCAAGGATTAACATGGAACTACTCATACTGTGCCGTGTTTATCGACGAGCAGTATTTTCCAATGAGCCGCGATGCGCTGTATCAATTATTTAAGCAACAAGATATTTATGTTCGTCGCTATTTCTACCCACTCATTTCAGAATTTCCAATGTATAAAAGTTATGCTTCATCACATCCTGGCAATCTGCCTGAGGCAACGCGCCTGTCTCATCAGGTGCTTTGTTTGCCGATACATCCGAGCCTCAGTGTCGACGATCAAAACAAAATTATTGAGATCATCCTGTCTGTTAGCCAGATGAAAACGGTGGCCTGATTCAGCAGCAGTTATGGATGTTAATAAATAAACATGCCAGAGGTGCGCGTATCTGGCATGTTTGTCTCCTTTACCCCAACTGAGCAACAGGGCCGGCTGGAGATTAGATACCTACGTCCAGACTATTTTTAAAGGGGACAGACAGAACGTTGACCCTCTTTCTCACATGCCAGATGCGACAGCACAACACCATTTTCTGAGCAGCACGATCATTCTGTTCAGCATCACAGCACTCTTTCCCCAGCCTTGTCAGCAAAGCCATGCATTGAGTACCTGCTTTTCACTGCCTCCTGAATTATTCAATGTCTTAATTAACGACAGAAAACGTACGGTATTCCCAGCCAGAAACTTGAATCTGGTCTGGTAAATTAGTGCTATTCAGTTTGAGTTAGGTAAAGCAGACAGTGAAATTAGCGATCTATGGTGCGGGTGGACTGGGAAGAGAAGTCTTACTTCTTGCTCAGCAGATTGAAAAACAGGCTCATCGTTGGGATGGTCTGATTTTCATTGATGATATTTCGCCCAATCGTGATGTTAAAGGTATCCCGGTTGTTAGTTTTGACCAGGCGCTGACGCAGCACATTGAAGTGGTTATTGCGGTGGGCGAGCCGTCACTCCGTGCGCAACTCGCTGATAAAACTGCCTCTCATCACCTGGCACTTGCCACGCTTATTCATCCCGATGTTACCGTTACCGAATGTACCCGCGTTGGGCCTGGTTGTGTGCTCGCAAAAGGCGTTTATCTTTCCTGTGATGTGACGCTTGGCAGTAACGTTTATATGCAACCTAACGCCAGCGTGGGGCACGACGCTCAGGTGGGCGATCACGTTGTGATATCTACGTTTGTTACGACTGGTGGCAATGTCGTGATCGGCGATCGCGTATTTATTGGCATGAGTGCGGTCTTACAGCAGAAAATTACTGTAGGCAATGACGCTATTATCGGTATGGGTGCCGTCGTCTTTAACGATATCCGTGAAGAAGGTATTGCGTTGGGGAATCCAGCTCGGGTGATGCGCAATAATGATGAAAAGCGGGTTTTTAAATCACTGTGAACTGCGCTACAGACTCTGAGGTAAGAATGAATTTTTTGTCAGAAATTACAGAACGAGAACACTATTTTTTATCTGCTATCGCGCGGTTCCGCAAAAATGGCCTTCCTGTTGTGCTTTGCGGTAATGGGTATGTCGCCAATGTTTTTAAGAAATTTTTAGATAAGCAGGGTGTGAGTTTATATTGCTCAGCGCTAACGCTTGAGTATATGCCTAACGAAAAACATGAACACATTGAAGTCCGCGCTATTGAAGAGCTGGTTGACCTACCCCAGCGATTTAATTATATAATTGGTTTTCAGACCTGTACTGATTTTTTGATAGAAAAGCTACAAAAAAATGCTGAAGAATTGATAATTTGTGATCCTTCTTCAATCGAAATGTTCAGTGCAGGCATGATTGATTACGATTTTTGTTTTGATAATCGTGACAGCCTTCAGGCTTTATACGACTCGTTCGGTGATGATTTTTCACGGAAAACATTTACAGCTTACCTTAATCAAAGAATTTGCGGTCAGGTTGGTCATCTGCTCCCTTATCATAGCGATAATGCTTACTTTAATGATGAACTCGTGACACTTGGGAACGATGAGATTTTTGTTGACTGCGGTGCTTATGATGGCGATACAGTCCTTTCGTTTGTAAAGAATTTACGCGAACTCAACCTTGCACCAGCGAGAAAAATTTATGCATTTGAACCTGACTCAAAAAACTTTAAGAAATTGGTGAGCAATACTAATCATCTGTCAAATGTTTCGTGTATTCATTCTGGCGTGTGGTCGAAGAATGACGAACTGAGTTTTAATGAAAGTGGTGACCAGAATTCAGGGATTGTTGAAGGGGGCAGTCATCATAAAATTTCAGTCTCGAGTATTGACCGTGTTGTAAATGATGAACCTGTTACATTTATAAAGATGGATATTGAGGGTGCTGAACAGCAAGCGCTTAAAGGTGCCGAGGCCACGATTTTAAAGCATAAACCATTACTTGCACTTAGCTTTTATCATCGGCTGGACGACTTGTTTATTATCCCGTCCTACATTAAAGCTTTGCATGACGACTATCGTTTTTGTTTGCGTTGGCATCACCGTAAATATGCATATGACCTTGTTCTTTACGCCTTGCCATATTAACAAAGTACGCTAAAAAGATAATGAGAGAAATACTATGTCTAATATCGAACGTTACAATGCTATTTTTGTAGAAACCTTTGAAGTCGATGCATCCATCCTGCCGGATTACAAATATCAGGATACACCATCCTGGGATTCCGTTGGGCACATGAGCATGATCGCCGCACTCGAAGATACCTTCGATATCATGCTGGATACCGAAGATATTATTGCCTTCTCTTCCTGGTCTGAAGGCAAAGAAATCCTGAAAAAATACGACGTAGAATTATAGGAGTTATTATGCTTCTTGCTGGAAAATGGGCAGTCATAACGGGATGTCTGCAAGGTATCGGCAAGGCAACGCTTGCGACGTTCGCCGCGTCAGGCGCATCAGTTTTTGCCTGTTGCCAGCATGAAGATCCTGATTTCATGTTTTTCATCAAGCAGTTAATGGATGAAAACGACGTTGAGATTGTCCCTGTTTATTTTGATTTACTGAGTGATGAGTCGGTTAAGGCCGCGGCACAACAGATTCAGAAAGCCAAAAAGCCTGTTGAAATATTAATTAATATTGCCGGTGCTAATTTTGATGCGCTTTTTCCCATGATGACGAACGAGCAACTTCATAAAACATTTAGCATCAATTTGTTTTCTCAGCTTGTGTTTACCCAATACATCACGCGTCTGATGCTGCGTAATAAAAAAGGCAGCATCGTTAATATTTCCAGCATTTCAGCACTTGATGGAAATGTCGGCCAGTTGGCGTATTCCGCTTCAAAAGCGGCGTGGTTAGCAGCAACGAAAACACTCTCGGCGGAGCTTGGTCCACAGGGTATAAGAGTGAATGCCATTGCGCCGGGCGTCATCAGCACGCAAATGACGTCAACATTACCGACAGAGGTCATGGCGCGTCAGATGGCCCGCTGCGAATTAAAACGTCCCGGACTGCCTGACGAAGTTGCCAATACATTGCTATGGCTTGCATCCGATAATGCAAGCTATGTAACAGGACAGGTCATTCGTGTCGACGGCGGAATGGGTTGAGGGCACTAGCATGTTGATGAAAAATAAAACGGTATTAATTACCGGCTGCCGTCGCGGTATGGGACGTGCAATGGTTGAAATTTTTGCGGCCAATGGCGCAGACATTTATGCGCATGCCAGAGCAGAAACGGCTGAGTTTCTGGCTGACATGGCGCAATTAGCCGAGAAGTATCAGGTGAACATATGGCCATTATGTTTTGATATGACAGACCATGTCGCAATGAAGCTAGCTGTAAAGCGGCTGATTGCTGATAAATGCTGCCTGGATGCCGTGATTAACAATGCCGGTATTACCCATAACAGCCTTTTTCAAATGACAACTGAAGCACAGTTACGCCAGCAGTTTGAAGTTAACTTCTTTGCGGTGTATTTGTTCAGCCAGTTTATGGTCAAGCTGATGATGCGCCATAAAAAAGGCAGTCTGGTGAATATCGCGTCTACGGCCGGGGAAGATGGCAACCCAGGCAAGTCAGCCTATGGCGCCTCTAAAGCGGCATTGATCGCGATGACAAAATCTGTGGCCGCCGAATTGGGTGAGCATGGCATTCGCGCGAATGCTATCGCGCCCGGTATCACCGATACCGACATGCTGCTAACCATGCCCGAACATATCGTTGAAGCAGCACGTCAAAGCACCGATTTACGCCGGCAAGGGTTGCCTGCCGAAATCGCTGAAACGGCGTTGTTCCTCGCTTCCGATTTATCCAGCTATATCACCGGGCAAACGCTTCGCGTTGATGGCGGTCTGAAATGAATATGTCCATCCAGCAGCTAAAAAAAACCGCGACGGCTACCCGCATTACTATTCTTAAAGCCGCGTATCAGGCACCAAGTGATGGCGTACATATTTCCCCAGCGCTGTCTATGACGGACGTGCTCACCGTGCTGTTTAGCACTGTTATGCGCTATCAACCCGATCGAATCACAGATAAACAACGCGACACCTTTATTTTGAGTAAAGGCCATGCCGCACTTGGGCTCTATGCCACTTTGCACCATCATAAAATCATTACTGAACAGCAGCTGAATAGCTTTGAAATCAATGGTTCCGTGTTACAGGTCCATCCTACCCGGCATGCAGCCTTTGGTATTGATTTTTCAGCCGGCAGCCTGGCGCAGGGAATGAGTTTTGCTATAGGTTTGGCGTTAAGTCGTCGCTTGCAACAGCAGCCGTGGCAGACGTTCGTCGTCGTGGGGGATGGTGAGTGCAATGAAGGGGCGATTTGGGAAGGCGCTTTCATGGCTGCACAGCAAAAGCTGGATAATCTGACGGTCGTTGTTGATCAAAATGGCCTGCAGTCAGATGGATTCACTGCGGATATTATGCGAATGAACCTTCCTGCCTTGTGGTCCGCCTGCGGCTGGCAAACGCTGGAATGTGATGGTCATGATTATCAGGCGCTTATTGATGCTTTTAATGCTCCTCATGAAGGTAAGCCCAAAGTGATTATTGCCCGAACACTGAAGGGTAAGGGCGTTTCATTTATGGAAAATAATAAAGACTTTCATCGCAACCGTTTAAATGAGCAACAAATGCAGCAGGCATTAAGCGAACTTGAACAGGAGGCACCATGCTGAACATTAAACCCGTCTCAGTGCGTTCATGGGCCATGCTAGGTTCCCGCGGTACCTTTGGTCTTGCTCTGCTTGAACTGGCAGCCGACCATCCTAAAATCGTCGCATTATCAGGCGATCTCTGCAAATCGTCTGGGCTTGATCGTTTTGCAAATACCTATCCTGACCGTTTCTTTAATGCCGGCATCGCTGAGCAAAATATGGTTGGTGTGGCGGGTGGACTTGCTGCGGGTGGATACGTACCTTTTGTCACCTCATTTGCGAACTTCCTGACTTTTCGTGCCGCTGAACAAGTGCGACTGAATCTTGGCTACATGGAAGAGAATGTCAAACTGGTCGGACTGGCCTCAGGCCTGGCGACAGGTATGTTCGGAGCCACGCATCATGGTATAGAAGATCTGGCGGCTCTACGCGCTGTCTCAAATATCACCATTCTGTCACCTGCTGACTGTACTGCAACCGCGAAAATGACGGAAGCCGCTTTGCACCATCCGGGCCCTGTCTATCTCCGACTGACCGGCAATATGCGTGCACCTATTGTTTATAAAGAAAATTTTGACCTGAAGATTGGGCGCGCCATTACCTTAAAAATGGGTGATGAGGTAGCGCTGGTTGCCACGGGCACGATGGTGAGTGTTGCCTTGCAGGTTGCAGATGAACTGCAAGCGAAAGGGATTAATACGGCCGTTATTGACATGCATACCATCAAGCCGTTGGATACTGAAACACTTGATCATTTATTGAATAACAAGCTTGTTGTTACCCTTGAAGAGCACAGTGAAATTGGCGGTTTAGGCAGTGCCGTTGCTGAATATTTCGCACCTAAAAGCACGAAACCCGCTCAACTTATTATCGGTATACCGCAGGGTTATCCACATGCAGGGGATTACAACTGGATGCTTGAGCAGGCCGGACTGACGGCAGCACAGATCACTGACCGTATTCAGACGGAACTGAGGTAAGCCAATGTCTTTCTGGCGTATTGAACAACATGATCCCCGGCAACTCGCTGTGATTGACGATAGCGGTTTACGCTGGCGTTACGCTGAGCTGTTAACGGAAGTGACGCAAATGGAAGGCAGACTTAAGTCTGGACTGCTGATATTCATTCTGTGTCGGAATACCACTGCAACGCTTATTGGCTATCTGGCTTGTCTGCGATGTGGGGCGGTTCCTTTACTGCTTGATGCGGACCTGGATAGCACGCATCTTGCTGAGTTGATTACCACTTACCGGCCGGCGTTTCTTTGGGCTCCCACTGGTCAAGTTCAGGGTGAAAGCCATTATCAAACGCTGGATTATCAGCTCACTGCGACAGGTAAGGCCCCTCAGCAATTACATCCTCAACTCGCCCTGTTGGTTACGACCTCAGGCTCAACAGGAAGCCCTAAACTGGTTCGTCTGAGTCAGCAAAACCTGCAAAGCAACGCCACCAGTATCAGTGAATACCTGGCACTGGATGAAACTGAAAAGCCTCTGGTCCATTTGCCGCTCAATTACGTATTTGGTTTATCTGTTGTTAATAGTCATTTACTGGTGGGAGCGACGCTGATACTGACGCGCTATGGTCTTATGCAGCGTGAGTTTTGGCAGCAGATGGCGTCTGAAAACGTGACTTCTTTGTCAGGGGTTCCCTATACGTTTGAAATGCTGCATCGCTTGCGCTTTTCGCGTATGTCGTTTCCTGCCTTACGCACGCTGACTCAGGCAGGTGGTAAGCTTTCAACTGCGATGCATCAATTTTTTGCCGATTATGCACAGCAGCACAGTAAAAAGTTTGTCGTGATGTATGGCGCGGCAGAAGCGACAGCGCGTATGGCATGGTTGCCTGCTGAGCTTGCACAGTCAAAATGTGGCTCAATTGGTCTTGCCATCCCGGGAGGGAAATTAACACTTCATCGCGAAGATGGGAGTCTGATTACCACTATGGGTGAACAAGGTGAGCTTTATTACCATGGCGATAATGTGATGATGGGATATGCTTCGGACGGAGACGACCTTCACCGAGGTGATGATCTCAACGGGCTGTTAATCACAGGTGATATTGCCACCCAGCACGCGGATGGTTGCTTTTATATTGTGGGGCGAAAAAAACGGTTCCTGAAAATATTTGGTAATCGCGTTGGCTTAGATGAGATGGAGCAGCTCCTCAAAACGCATTTTATTGGACTTGATTGCGCCTGCGTGGGACGTGACGATCAACTTACCGTTTTCATTACCCAACCCGATTTGGCAGATGAAGTAAAACGTTTTGCCTCACAGGTGACAAAACTTCATACCTCTGCCTTCAAAATCAATGTCGTCGACACCCTGGTAAAAACATCCTCAGGTAAAACCCATTACGAGAGGCTCATGGCTGATGAAACCGGGATTTGAAGAGGGATTTATCCCTGCGCCGTTTTCATTACCCAAAGCGGAGAAAAAGGCGTTACTCTTTAAGCGACTGCATGAACTAAGCGTCCATCATCAACGAGATTGTCTGGCCTATCAGCGCATCCTGGCCGCGCAGCAGTGCGATCTCGCATCATTATCTGAACCCGATGCTTTGCCTTTTTTACCCGTTTCACTCTTCAAACAACTTACTCTGAGTAGCGTGCCAGAGGACCATATCGTTAAAACGATGACCTCTTCTGGAACCAGTGGCCAGCAAGTATCACGCATCTATCTCGATAAAAGCACGGCGGCACTTCAACAGAAGGTGTTGATAAAGATTGTCAGTGATTTCATTGGCGCCGCCCGTTTACCGATGCTGATAATTGACTCACCTGCTGTGATGAAAGATCGCGCCATGTTCTCGGCTCGAGGGGCCGGCATTCTGGGGTTTTCCATGTTTGGAGCAGACAGGGCCTACGCGCTGGATGAAGAGATGAATCTCAATCACGATGTGCTGGCTACCTTTCTGCAGAAGCATGCCGGTAAGCCGTTGTTGCTGTTTGGCTTCACGTTTATGATCTGGCAGCATTTTTATAAAGCGCTTGAGGCCTGCGCTGGCCGTTATGATTTATCTCAGGCCACACTTATACACGGTGGGGGATGGAAAAAGCTACAGGCCCAGGCCATTTCTGCGTCCGCGTTTGCGCAGCGCTTAAATTCAGTGTGCGGCATTACCCGCGTTAGTGACTATTACGGCATGGTTGAGCAAACAGGCTGTATCTATATGCAGTGTGAATACGGTCATCTTCATGCCAGCCTTTTTTCCGACGTTATTATTCGCGATCCGCAGGATTTTTCAGTGTGTCCTGTTGGGCAGGCAGGCATTATTCAGGTTCTGTCTGCGCTGCCCGAGTCCTACCCGGGACACTCTTTGCTTACGGAAGATGAAGGCATTTTGCTGGGCGAGGATGATTGTTCCTGTGGTCGTATGGGGAAATATTTTCAGGTATTAGGGCGTCTTAAAAATGCTGAGATCAGAGGATGCAGTGATACCTATGGCGGATAAATTCGAACAGGTCACATTCCTGATTGGCGATGCCCAGCGGTTGGCAATGCTTAATAAAGTGCCGGCCTATAAGCCATTCGCGCCAGAAATTATGGGGTTTATTGACACCTTCTCTCAATATCTTTTTCAGTTACCGGACGTTAAGCAATGGAGTGATGTCGCAAGCCTGGCATTCTGGTGTCGACCGGCCTCGCTACGTCAAATGCAATCCCGCTATGCCGGCCTTGAGCACCGGTTAGGCAGAGGGGCGGCATTTCACATCGCGCCGGCGAATGTTGCAGTGAATTTTGCTTATTCACTGCTTGTGGGCTTACTGGCGGGAAACGCCAATGTCGTTCGTCTACCAGGTAAAGATTTTGTCCAGATTTCGATGATCTGCACGGCCCTCAGGCAGGCGCTAAATGACCATCCCCATATTGCCCCCTATATCGTGCTGGTGCGCTACGATAAACAGAAAGACGTGAATGATGCGCTTTCACTGCTCTGTCAGACAAGGTTAATTTGGGGAGGGGATAATACGATAGCGATGCTGCGTCAGTCCCCTTTAGGCCCAAGAGCGCTGGACATCACTTTCGCCAATCGACACTCGTTTTGTGTTATTGGAGCTCAGGGGTATCTTGATGCTGTCAATAAAGAACGCATTGCTAGTGATTTTTACAATGACACATTACACAGCGATCAAAATGCCTGCTCTTCACCTGGATTAGTCGTCTGGCTGGGTGAGAATGCAGAGATTCGCGAGCAAGCTCAACGTATATTCTGGAAACATTTTGACCGAATAGTACAAGAGCGATACACATTGCAAGCGGCGAGTGCAGTTCAGAAGTTGACGCAATTCTGCCTGCTCAGCGCGCAAGTTGACGGGGTAAAACGCTACCCGTTGAGCCATAATCGGTTGATGCGTGTTGAGCTTCCTGCGTTGTCTTCAGAAAGTTTATCTCACAGCGGGACGTGCGGCTATTTTCTTGAATATCAAATTAACACGTTGTGCGAGATTTTACCGTTGTGTAGCGGGACCTGCCAGACGCTGTCATATTATGGAATGGAATCTGCAGCACTGGCTGAATTTATCATGGCGTACAGGCCAGCAGGCGTAGATCGCCTTGTCGAAATAGGTCAGGCTCTTCAAT
This sequence comes from Pantoea sp. Ae19-2, assembly GCF_059801205.1. Taxonomy (NCBI): domain Bacteria; kingdom Pseudomonadati; phylum Pseudomonadota; class Gammaproteobacteria; order Enterobacterales; family Erwiniaceae; genus Pantoea; species Pantoea sp. Ae19-2. Next base: position 1,338,762 of record NZ_JBCHWE010000001.1, read on the forward strand.
TCACCTTGCAGTGGGATGGCTTTGATTTAATCTATATGCTTACACGCATTGTTAATGTTTGAATCTTTTATATTGTGGGTTCATTCATAACGTACGTAGCCAGATGACAAGACTGCGCGGGTTGTATGATAAAAAGGTGCTAATAAAGCACCTTTTATATTATTAACAATGGCGTGTTGTAGTTACCCATATTTTTTGAATCTGTTGTTACTCAAAGGGCGATTATTCAATTCGCCCCAGGGCAGATATTCTTATGCAATGGCCTGTAGTGTGCAACACGCGAACTACGCTAAAACATTATCGAATCAGGGCAAGCCGTAATTAAATATTCTGGAATTCAGCCTGTAATCCCTGGTAATAGGCAGACTTCAGCAAAGATTTTTTCAATATCTCATCGTTTTGGGAAGAGAAAAATGAGTAGTTGATTTTACCCGCCAGAGAAAGTCCTGTGTCGCGCATCATCAGATAACTCTGGTCACCACTTCCAATCTCAGGGGCATAATAATTATTGAGTAAATCGTTACCATTGAGATCAAAGTTTTTATTTTCTTTGAAAAGATCATAAAAGATAGCACTCAAAAAAACGCTCAGATGCTTATTGTTTGGATGACTAACGGTACTATAGCACTGCTTATTTTTAAGCATTGATTCCTGATAAAAGTGGGAATAGTCAAATGCGACTTTCTCTTCCTGAAAAAGTTTGTGATAACGCTTTGCGTCTTCAATGACCATATTATGCTGCTTCTGATTATCATAACTCACTTTATGATATTGAGAAACTGCATCCCCGTGCTGATGGCCTGTTAAATAAAGATGCAGGAAGCGATAATCTACATAGACCATTAACTCCGGGACAGGCGCAGGAAAATAACCTAGTTGAGGGGTGGATACACGGGACTCCATCGTCGGCAGAATACGGATGTCGAAATACGCTGCCAGCTTATCAGTTGAAAGCATCCCCCAGCGTTCTGAGTGATACTGCATATAGATATGATCACAACTTTCAAGTTCATGCATAAGATTGATAACATCCCGTTGCGCATCAAGCTTATAAATGGGCGTATTTACCACCTGCTTAATGGCACCGCGATGAAGATCAGAATAATTACTTAGCAACTGGCCGACAATTTCAAGTTGGCAGTTGCCAATGGTGGCGACTTTCATTGGCTTTAATCCTTACAAAATGCTGGCATATGAAAAAGGAGTTGACTGAGGTTTTAAACAGGTTATCAGTTGCTCCTGCCAGTCGGATGCAGTTATTCCTGCAGAGGTAATATGTTCTGTGTTCAATATACTCCGTGCGGGCCGCGTTGCTGCGGAAGGATATTGTGAACTGGTTATTCCGCGTACGTTAACCTCTTTTTCTGCCGCAACAAAGATGGCTTGAGCAAATTCACACCAGCTCACCGCAATATCGCCACAGTAATGATAAATACCCATATTTTCTGGCGAACCAGCAAGGTGAATCATCGCCTCCGCTAAATCACCCGCGTAGGTCGGACAGCCATACTGATCGTTCACCACATGTAACTCGGAACGCGTCTGCGCCAGACGAAGCATGGTACTGACGAAGTTATTGCCATACTCGCTGAACATCCATGAGGTTCTAATCACAATGGCTTCTGGCAATACCTCAAACACACGCTTTTCACCTTCCCACTTGCTTAAGCCATAGAAATTAATCGGGCAGGGCGGATCATTTTCGCTATAAGTCGTTTTCTTTAACCCATCAAAAACATAGTCAGTCGATATATGAATCAGGCGTGCGTTGACCAGTTTTGCTGCTTGTGCCAGATTTTCAGGACCAATCGCATTCACCTTCAGCGCGCGGGTACGATCGGTTTCTGCTTTATCGACGGCCGTGTAGGCCGCAGCATTCATGATGACATCAGGTTTGAATTTTTTGACGACGCGCATAACCGCACAGCGGTCAGTAATATCCAGCTCTGCCGAACCACACGCCAGCGTGATCCAGTCAGCGGGAAAACGATCCAGCAAGCAACGCCCTAATTGGCCATAAGCCCCTGTAAGTAAAACGCGCATTACACCAACTCCTGCAGTGATAGTCCTTGTTGATCTTTTACCGACAATATCGGCTGTTCTACAGGCCATTGAATTGCAACATCAGGGTCATTCCACATCAGGCAGGCTTCATCCTTAGGGTTGTAATATTGAGTACATTTGTATTCAAAGTCAGCGACGTCCGAAAGGACGACAAAACCGTGCGCGAGTCCGGGGGGAATCCACAGCTGCGTTTTATTTTCTTCAGAAAGCAGAATACTCTCCCACTGACCAAAGGTCGGAGAACCGGGACGGATGTCGACTGCAACATCGAATACTTCGCCCCGCACGACGCGCACCAGCTTGCCCTGGGGCTCTGTTTTCTGAAAATGTAAGCCGCGTAATACATGTCGGCCTGAGCGCGAATAGTTGTCTTGCACAAATTCGAGGTGGGTTTCAAGTAACTCCTGATAGCGACGTTTTTCAAACGTTTCCAGGAAAAAACCACGATCGTCACCATAAACCGCTGGCTGGATGATTTTAACATCGGCAATTTTAGTGGCTTTTACCTTCACGCTATTCCTCCACCAACATTTTTAAATACTGGCCATACTGCGTTTTCCCAAGATATTGGGCGCGTTTTAACAGGGCTTTGTGATCTGTCCAGCCTTTACGCCAGGCAATTTCCTCAAGACAGGCAATTTTAAAGCCCTGACGCTTTTCAATGGTGTGGATGAAGTGTGACGCTTCAAGCAAGCTTTCATGCGTGCCGGTATCCAGCCAGGCAAAACCACGGCCCAGTATTTCGACGTTTAATAATCCATCGTCGAGGTACATTTGGTTTAGCGTAGTGATTTCCAGTTCGCCGCGTTCAGAAGGGCGAACCTGTCGGGCCATGGCGCTCACATTGCTGTCGTAAAAATACAGGCCCGTCACCGCATAGTTTGATTTTGGCGTTGTGGGCTTTTCTTCAATAGAAAGTGCACGGAATTGTTTGTCAAATTCGACAACACCAAAACGCTCAGGGTCCATTACCTGATAACCAAATACGGTGGCACCGAGCTCAAGAGTAACAACATCTTCTAGCTTTTTACCGAAGCTTTGACCAAAGAAAATGTTATCGCCTAACACGAGTGCGCAGCGTTCTCCAGCGATAAACGACTCACCAATAATAAAGGCCTGCGCCAGACCGTCTGGCGATGGCTGCACAGCATACTGAAGATTGACGCCAAAATGTGAGCCATCACCGAGTAAGCGTTGAAACCCTGCGAGGTCTTCTGGAGTGGTAATGACCAGGATATCTCTAATCCCTGCGAGCATAAGCACCGAGAGCGGGTAATAGATCATGGGCTTATCGTAGACGGGGAGTAACTGTTTGGAGACGCCGCAGGTTACAGGATGTAATCGAGAACCTGTTCCACCAGCCAGCACTATGCCTTTCATCATTCACTTCCTCTATACCCGATCTGCATCTGCAGAGTGATGGTGAAAGAATACGAGTGTGCAAGTGAAATTAATGGCAAGAATAACCGATAAAAAAGCAGGTAAAGTAAAGGATAAGAACGCCGCGCGCCCCTGAACAGAGAGGGAGATAAAACAAACAGGCGTGTTTTGTGTTGCACTAATGCAAATGTAGCAGGGCAAAACGAACGGATTTTGGTCTGGGCCGTAAACAATAAAAAAGTGAACTCAGCGTTACAGTTCATCTCCGCTATGCCGATAATTCCCTTCAGAATGGCTCTAATTTTGATATTACTTTTCATGTTCTGGGGTGGTTATGCGCTTTAACTATGACCTGCTACCGGGCGAACGTCTCTCATTTGAAGAGATCGCCCTACGTTATGCACAACAATACCCTGATGAGAAAGAACTGACCGCGCGTGCGTTGCTGAGTCCTTCAACCAGCTATCGGACGTTAAAAATTCGCGCTGTCTTTGCTCAGGAAGAGAGTAACAGTCCGCTGGAAGACCTGTTGTTCATCGCCAACGATAACGAACGAAAAAATTATCTGCGCCGTTTTGAGCACTATCTGAAACAGCAGCAGCCTTTTCACTATTTTCGTCGGGGACACGAGGATAAAGAGAACAACCGGTGGAAAGTGATTGGGCAGAGCTACGTCTATGCGATGGTCGATCCGCACTCCGCTCAGGCGCAAAACCTGATCAACAGCCGGGGCTATAAGCTGGTTCTGATGCGCGAGGACGAAGAGGATGCCTGGTGGCAGCTGTTCAACGTTCAGTCTAATCCTTGCTTTCCACAGTCACGCCGTATCCAGTTTATTGTGGTACTAAGCACGCCTGAGCACAGAACGCCCGCTGCAGTTATGCCTGGTACGGAAGTCGGGCGGCGGGTGAAAGCCAAAGTGTTGCAGAAGGCCAGCCAGTCAGAGTTTATGGCGGCGGTTAAGGCGCGCTATGGGGCCTGTATCATTACCGGAACCAGCCTTCTCGATCAGCATCAATGGCCCTGGGTCGAAGCCTGCCATATCGATACGCGCGAAAACGAAGAGGGATTTCTCGCAGACAATAGCGTGGATAATGGGCTGTTCCTACGCAGCGACTTACAGCGGCTTTTCATCAACAGAATGATTAGTATCGATGGTGATTCCGGGCAGGTCCGTTTTCACACGGATGATAAAACACGTGAAAGCATTAGCCCGTTTTATCAGGAGATGGAAGGCCGGGTTTGCGCGCTATGGGAAAACGTCCCCGTAGCCACACGGCAGCGTTTGCTGACATTACGTTAGCCTTCCTGTTCAGAGCGGAGACTTCCGCTCTGAAACATCACAAATTTGAAATAACCTCGGTTTATCCCGCCTATTCTGCCAATCAAAAGCCCTACAGAATTGCATAATCATGCCGATAACTTCATTAACGCAGGGTAGTCAACGTGAACGATCTCTATACCGCCGAAGGCGTGATGGACAAACATTCGCTCTGGCAGCGCTACGTACCACTGGTACGTCATGAAGCACTGCGCTTGCAGGTCCGCCTGCCAGCCAGTGTTGAACTTGACGATCTGCTTCAAGCCGGGGGCATTGGTCTGTTGAATGCGGTGGAGCGCTATGACGCACTCCAGGGTACCGCCTTTACCACGTATGCAGTACAGCGCATCCGTGGAGCCATGCTTGATGAGCTTCGCAGCAGGGACTGGGCACCACGTAGCGTCAGACGAAATGCTCGCGAGGTTGCGGGAGCCATGCATCAGGTTGAACAGATGCTGGGCCGCGCTGCCTCTGAGCAGGAAGTCGCGCAACAGTTGAATGTTTCGATAGAAGAGTACCGGCAGATTCTGTTGGATACCAACAACAGCCAACTCTTTTCGTACGACGAGTATCGGGAAGAACACGGTGACAGTGCGGAACTGGTGACGGAAGGGCACGAAGAGGCCAATCCACTTCATCAGTTGATGGAAGGGAGTCTGCGTGAACGCGTCATTGAAGCGATCGAGGCCTTGCCCGAACGCGAAAAGATGGTGCTGACACTGTACTACCAGGAAGAACTGAATCTGAAAGAGATTGGCGCGGTTCTTGACGTGGGGGAATCCCGAGTCAGCCAACTGCACAGTCAGGCGATAAAACGCTTGCGTGCCCGACTTACGGGAGCGCGCTAGAAGGCTCAGTTCCTGGCGATCTATAAATAATAAGAAATCGGGGACTCAACAGTGGGAGCCAAAACCAAAGCCAGACCTTTAAGTCGTTATCTTAAAGACTACAAACACAGCCAAACCAATTGTTCACACTGTGGCAAAGTTTTAGATCGTATGGCGCTGGTCTTCCGAGGTCAGATCATCAATAAAGAGGCCATCGCACGCATGGACCAAATGATTGATGAGCCGCTTTGGCTAAAACTTCAGCCTGAATTAACGGCGCTTTGCCGTTTTTGCAGCGATATTTTTTGTAATACACATCCTAACTACTTTGACATTATGGCGTTTAAACAATATCTGTTCGAACAGACGGAAATGAGCCCGAGCACGATTCGTGAATACGTGGTTCGCTTACGTCGGCTTGACGATATGCTGAAAGCCAGAAACTTTCCGGCTGAAAAACTGACAGGCAATAGCTGGCATCAATGCCTGGAAGAAGACTTACCTGATGCTGGCAATAATAATTATCGTATTGCGCTGCGAAAGTACGACCAGTTTTTAGGCTGGCAGCAACGTTAAGGGACACAGTGAAATGTCAGAGAGCGTTGCCACTGACATGATGTCTCCCACCCCCATTTTTCCCACTTCGCGGGGGAAAATGGGGATGTTGCGCTGCAGCAGGCTGACCTCTCTTTTCCCCCGCATTTGAATTCAGGATGATCCTTTCCGCATCTTCTGTAACACTGTAAAGATCACTGCCTTGTGCCCAACGGGAGGCCGCATTGTCCTTACATCTTATCCATCAGTTTCCTCGTATCGAACTTCTGGGCGCGCCCACGCCGCTGGAATATCTGCCCCGTTTATCTGACTATCTTGGTCGTGACATCTTTATCAAACGTGATGACGTGACACCGCTGGCTATGGGCGGTAACAAGCTGCGCAAGCTGGAGTTTTTAGCCGCGGATGCCCTTCGTGAAGGCGCTGACGTGCTGCTGACCGCCGGCGCCATTCAGTCTAACCATGTGCGTCAAACGGCGGCCGTTGCAGCCAAACTCGGCCTGAAATGTGTGGCCTTGCTGGAGAACCCGATAGCAACGCACAGTGAAAACTACCTGACCAATGGCAACCGCCTGATGCTGGATCTCATGGATGTCGAGGTGGTGATGGTCGATGCGCTGACCCAACCTGCCGTGCAACTGGCGGAACAGGCGGAGCGGCTTGAAGCGCAGGGCTTCCGGCCTTACATTCTGCCGGTGGGCGGTTCGAATGCGCTGGGGGCGCTGGGCTATGTGGAATGTGCCCAGGAGATTGCTCATCAGAGCGAAGGGGTGGTGGATTTTGCGGCAGTCCTGGTTGCATCAGGCAGTGCCGGAACGCATGCCGGTCTGGCGGTTGGGCTGGAACAGCTGCTGCCGGAAACTGAGCTGGTTGGCGTAACTGTATCGCGTAACGTCGCTGAGCAACGGCCTAAGGTTGACGCACTACGCCAGGCCCTGGCAACGCAGTTAGCCGTAGAGGCGAAGGCACCGGTCACGCTATGGGATGACTATTTTGCTCCGCGCTACGGCCAGCCGAATGAAGAAGGCATGGAGGCGATCAAACTGCTTGCGCGTCTTGAAGGGATTTTTCTCGATCCTGTTTATACTGGTAAAGCCATGGCGGGCCTGATCGATGGTATCAACCAGAATCGTTTTCGCCGGGAAGGGCCGCTGTTGTTTGTGCATACAGGCGGCGCGCCCGCGTTATTTGCTTATCACCCTTCGGTCTGAGACGCAGCGCAAAAAAGGGTTATAATTCAGCCGTTATTTTAACGCCTTAGGTAAAATAACGCCCATAATGACAGAGCGGCAGGCCGTGATGCGCCGCTCAACAGCTCACTTACAAATAATAAACGGGGTAAACATGGCTTTCTCACAGATTCGTCGCCAGGTGGTGACGGGAATGATGGCGGTTGCGCTGGTGGCAGGCTTCAGCGTTAAAACGTTTGCGGCAGACGATTTACTGGCGCAGGTTAAAAGCAAAGGCGAGCTGCGCGTCGGTCTGGAAGGCACCTATCCTCCTTTCAGTTTTCAGGATGAAAAGGGCAAGCTGACGGGCTTTGAAGTGGAGTTTGCTCAGGATCTGGCCAAACACATGGGGGTTAAAGCCGTCCTGAAGCCAACCAAGTGGGATGGCATGTTAGCGGCGCTGGATTCGAAACGCATCGATGTGGTCATCAATCAGGTGACGATCTCCGATGAGCGTAAAAAGAAATATGATTTCTCTACGCCGTATACGATTTCTGGCGTGCAGGCGCTGACGCTGAAGAAAAACGCGGGCAGCATCACTAAGCCAGAAGACCTCGCAGGGAAGAAAGTCGGTGTGGGCCTGGGGACCAACTACGAGCAGTGGCTGCGCGCGAACGTAAAAGGTGTGGATATCCGCACTTATGATGATGACCCAACCAAATATCAGGATCTGCGTTCTGGTCGCGTTGACGCGATTCTGGTGGATCGCCTGGCTGCACTGGATCTGGTGAAGAAAACGGGCGATACCATGGCGGTAGCCGGTCCGGCATTCTCGCGTCTGGAAGCGGGCGTTGCGCTGCGTAAGGGCAACGAAGATTTACTGAAGGCGATCGATCAGGCCATTGCGGAAATGCAGAAAGACGGCACCCTTAAAAAGCTGTCAGAAAAATGGTTTGGCGCGGACGTTACTAAATAATGCAGGAAAGTTTACAACTGGTGCTGGACTCAGCACCCTTTCTTCTTAAGGGCGCGCTGTTCACGCTGCAGCTCAGTATTGGCGGTATGTTTTTCGGGCTGATACTGGGCTTTTTGCTGGCCCTGATGCGCCTGTCCCGCTTCTGGCCCGTGAACTGGCTGGCGCGTATCTACGTGTCCATCTTTCGTGGCACGCCGCTTATCGCCCAGCTGTTTATGATCTACTACGGTCTGCCGCAGTTTGGCATTGAGCTGGATCCCATTCCCTCGGCGATGATTGGGCTGTCGCTTAACATGGCGGCCTATGCCTCAGAATCGCTGCGCGGCGCGATTGCGGCCATCGAGCGCGGCCAGTGGGAAGCGGCGGCCAGTATCGGCATGACGCCGTGGCAAACGCTGCGTCGGGTTGTTTTACCGCAGGCCGCCCGTACCGCACTCCCGCCTTTGGGTAACAGCTTTATCAGTCTGGTAAAAGATACTTCGCTGGCTGCCACGATCCAGGTTCCGGAATTGTTTCGTCAGGCGCAGCTGATTACCTCACGCACGTTGGAGGTGTTCACCATGTATCTGGCGGCTTCGCTGATCTATTGGGTGATGGCAACCGTACTGTCAGCATTGCAGAACCGACTGGAAGCGCACGTTAATCGTCAGGATCAGGAGGCGAAATGAGTGCTATTGAAGTTCGCCAGTTGGTGAAAAAGTTTAACGGACAAACGGTACTGCACGGCATCGATCTTGATGTCGCCCCGGGCGAAATCGTCGCGATAATCGGCCCCAGTGGCTCAGGTAAAACCACGCTGTTGCGCAGCATCAACCTCCTTGAGGTCCCGGATGCTGGCCGCATTAAAGTGGGTGATATCACCATTGACGCCAGCCTGGGCATGAACAGACAGAAAGAGCGGGTGCGGCTGTTGCGTCAGCAGGTGGGTTTTGTCTTTCAAAACTTCAATTTATTTCCGCATCGTTCGGTGCTGGAAAATATTATTGAAGGTCCGGTGATTGTGAAGCGGGAAGCGAAAGCGGACGCGGTTGCCCGCGCGCGCAGCCTGCTTGAAAAAGTTGGACTCAATGGCAAGGAAGACAGCTACCCACGGCGCCTGTCCGGTGGTCAGCAGCAGCGTGTCGCCATTGCCCGCGCGTTGGCGATGCAGCCAGAAGTCATTTTGTTTGATGAACCGACCTCTGCGCTGGATCCGGAACTGGTGGGTGAAGTACTGAACACCATTCGCGCACTGGCTCAGGAAAAACGCACCATGGTTATCGTGACGCACGAAATGAGCTTTGCCCGCGACGTCGCCGACCGCGCCATTTTTATGGATCAGGGCCGTGTTGTTGAACAGGGCCCTGCTAAGGCACTCTTCAGCGATCCTCAGGAGCCGCGTACCCGGCAGTTTCTGAATAAATTTCTTAATCAATAAACCCGGTGCCGCCAGAAGTTGGCGGCGCTTATTGCGCTGTCTCCCACCTTTACTCTTCTCAGTTTCTTCCGAAAATTTACATTTTGCATAGATTTAATTAACTGATTTTAAAGGTGATTTGTCATCATCTCGCGTCCTGAGGTAACAGATTGTAACTTTTAAGAGCCGCCTGATTGAGACTTCCCGCTAAATATTAATAATTCTTCACAAATTCATTGCACGATCGGGAAGACATAATGAACCAACCCAGGAAGGAAATCCTCTGGATCAATACCCTAAAAGGGGGATGCATTTTACTTGTGGTACTGCATCACTCCATCATTACAACCTTCGCGCCAGCGCTTCATCATTTGACAGCCGGTATCGTACCGGCTCATGCGTGGGTGGCGTTTAATACCTGGCTTTCCCCCTTACGGATGCCGGCATTTTTCTTTGTATCCGGCCTGCTGGCCAGTAACTCGGTGATCAATAAACGCTGGAAAGCGGTCTTCACTAAAAAGTTCAGCAACATCGTTTACCTGTATCTGCTGTGGGGCGTAATCCAGTGGCTGAGTATCCACTACATTTCAACCCACCTGGGCGAGCGGCTGTCCAGCAGCAAAAACGCCGCCTATGCGGATTCGCCAATGGAGTTTATTAAACTGCTGATGCTGTCGATGACCAGCCTGTGGTACCTGTATGCTCTGGCGGGGTTTTTTCTGGTCACTAAACTTTTCCATCGGCAGAAGATGCTGCTGGTGGCTGCGGCAATAGCGGCAAACTACGCCGCGCAGTTTAGCCTGATCCCCGGATGGGGCCCGGCCAGCGTGGCACAGAACTATCTCTATTTCTTACTGGGCGTATTTTTTAGCGCAACGTTAATCGAACTGAGCGGTTTAAAAGGTCGTCACTGGCTCTGGTTGGGCGCAATCGCGGCGATCGGCATTGCCCATCATCTGGGCGGCATATATAAAAACCCGTTCTACAGCCTGCTGACCATCGTCTTTGGTATTGTGCTGTGCCGTTTTCTTAATGCGCATTTCAATATGGCGTGGCTGAACTATATAGGGCGTAACACGCTGCAGATTTATGTTTTGCACCGTATCTTTATCGAACTGGTGGGGCTGAGCGCCATCTCACTGGCGCTGCACTACGGCTGGTTTGGCAACGCGGGTTTTAGCTGGGCATGGGCGTTGCTGATGCCGTTAACCGGAGTGGCAGTCTGCACGCTCCTGTCTTTGATGGTCTGGTCGCTGCTGAACCGGGGGCCGGGACGGATGCTGTTTATTCATCCACGTTTAATCAGTAAACGGCAGCCAGAAACCCAAGCCTCATGATCCTGACGTACCGGGCCAGCATGCTGGCCCGTTTCGTATCCTTTCTCTGGCGGGCACCGCAGGGAGTAAGCATTTCTCCCCGGTTAGCCTGTTCCTGTCGCGTCAGCTGACAGGGCGAGAAGCATCAGTCGCCTCTGGTCGGGGAAGGGACACTTCATGTTGAGGCTGCTCTTTGCGTGCCGTGTTATGCCGGGAGACAAATGCCTTTGATGACCAGGTGCTGAATCAGAATAATGGTTTTCGCGTCAATGATGATGCCGGCATCAATCATCGCAAGCGCCTCTTGAATCGGCACCTCAATGACTTTGATATCTTCACCTTCAGCAGCAAGGCCTCCGCCCTCGTTAATCCGCATTTCGCGGGTAAAAGGGGCGATGAAAAAGTGCAGACGCTCAGTGACGGAACCCGGGCTCATGAATATCTCGCCAATCTTAGTGACCTCATTCAGCTTATATCCGGTCTCTTCTTCGGCTTCACTTCTTATTGCCTGAATCGGGTCCCGCTCATCAAGCAAACCGGCGCAGGCTTCAATCAGTTCATAGTGATGACCGATCAAAAACGCAGGCAGCCGGAACTGGCTGGTAAGGATGACCGTTCTGTCATCGCGGTTGTAGAGCAGAATAGTCGCACCGTGGCCGCGATCGTAAGCTTCACGCGTGAAACGCTGTTCTGTCCCATCGGAACGGACATAGGTCATATCGTATTTGGTCAGGGTGCCCCAGTCGTTTGCCAGTATCTGCTGGTTGTTAACGGTCGCGGTGGTGGAAACGGGCGTATAATGCGCATGCTTCATATTGAGATTCCATTGGTAAGTAAGTCTGGAAGAGCCATTCAGACACAGCGTGCCGAGTGGACATTAAAAAAATCACCCCTAAACCTAAACCTAAACCTAAACCTAAACCTAAAAATGCACTTTTCACCTGTCAGCGATATTTCCGAAAGGAACACCTAAGCGAATAACGTTTAGCGGTGTTTTATCCACGCCCTGTCTTTTTTAAGGTGATATTCGAACCTGAAATAAAGATACAGGCAATAATGCAGGGAAAAATTTAGCCGAAAAGGGCATAAACGAACGATTTTACCTGGCTGAATAAGCCACTCGCGCTAATCAAATACACACAGTAACGTTACCTGTACTTAAGATGAGTCACCTGAGCTAACATAAAGCCAGAAATAAGGTTAAGCAAGCGTTGAGTGTGAAAATTCGCCGGGACGTCATCGTGCGGTGAGGCATCGCGCGATGAAACGTTTATCTGTTGCCGCAACGATAAAGTCATGGCACTGCAGGGGCAGGATACGCGCGGCCTTGGGGCCTTTGCGGCAGGATGCCTGCATAGCGCGGCACGGCTTTTGCAGCGCGCGTTCACGCAACAGCGTAGGGCCAGGGAATAAAATACCTCGCCTGTCCTGCGCGACCCAGGCCAACTGATTTAATAACTGACCTGATTATTAACGGGCAGCAACACCTGGATATTTCTTATTTATTCAGATAAGAACACCTTATTTATTCCGTCGTCTGACAACAATTCCCTGCGTTGAAATTAAATCCGGGATAAATGTCAGAAAACATCCTGTATTGTAAAGTACGGTTTTAAACCCTTCCGGGAGGGGGACTTTAAGACTTTCGCTACATTCAGGAGTGCGAGCATAGGGAATACTTTTCGTATAACGATAACGTCGGCAGTTCGAATAACTTGTTTGTACATGACACAGCGACGGAAAAAGCCTGATGACGAAAAATGAAGAAAAAGATATTGCATGGATTAATACCCTAAAGGGAATCTGTATCCTGCTGGTCGTCCTGTATCACACGGTGTTACCCGGTTTTGAAAGTCGGGTGAAAGATCTGGCCGCAGGTGAATGGGTGGCAGAGATGTGGGTGCAGTTTAATACGTTATTATCGCCGCTGCGCATGCCCGCGTTTTTCTTTGTGTCGGGTTTACTGGCCAGAAATGCCATCATTGATCGCCCCTGGAAACGTATCGCGACCAGCCGGATGACAAATCTGTTTTATCTCTATCTGCTGTGGGGAGCCATTCAGTGGGGGGCCATCACGGGCATTTCAACGGAAATTACCGGGCAGCGTATTTCACAAAATATCAATGCGGCCTATGCGGGAACCTTTTCTGAGTTCCTGACGCTGACGTTTCTGGCGATGAGCACCTCATGGTATTTATATGCCCTGGGGATCTACTTTCTTCTTGCCAAACTTTTTCAACGTTACAACCTGCCTTTATTGCTTATGGCCGCAGTGCTTAATTATCTGGCGGTTGAAAAAATCATTCCCTACTGGGGCCCGCAGAGTCTGGCGCAGTATTTTGTTTTCTTCATGCTCGGCACGTTCTGGTGTTCGCAGATATTGCGTTTAAGCGAGTGGCGAAGGCAAAACGGACTGCCGTGGTTGTTACTGCTGCTGCTGGCGGGCCTGCCCGCTCTGTTCGATTTCGACAGAAGCCTCTTCTTATCTGTTCTTGCCATCCTCATCAGCGTAGCGGCCTGTCGCGGGTTAAATCAGGTCAGTAGCATGGCGTGGCTCAACTGGATTGGCCGTCATACCTTGCCTGTTTACGTCCTGCATCGCATCTTTATTGAGTATTTCGGCATGACGGCCATTTTGTTTGCGCAGCGCCACCAGCTCTTTGCGCTGGCATGGTTTTCGTGGCTGTGGGCCTGCCTCTATCCGCTGGTCATTGTCGCCCTCTGCTCACTGGCGTCCGTTGCCGTCTGGTCGCTGACAAATCATGGCGTCGGGCGCGCGTTGTTTCGCTTCCCGACGCTGATAAAACGGCCTGTGTACCCGGCGGCGTAACCGGGGCAGGTGGCGCAGGATGCGGGAACAGAAAAAGGCGTGGTGTAAAAAGCGCAATGAAGCCGGCCGCTGATAGCGGGCCGGATTGCGGTCAGGCTTAGTTACGCGCGCGCATCACCTGATAGCGGCGCGTGAAATACTCGACCGGCGCGCTCCAGATGTGCACAAGGCGGGTAAACGGAAACACCAGAAAAATCGTCACTCCCAGAATCAGGTGAATACGATCAATCCCTTCCACCCCGTCAAGCCAGCGTCAGACGTTGCTCCGCAACGTGATCACCGCCTGTGCCCAGCCGACCTGTTTCATCATGCCAGGGCCATCCATATATCGCCCAACGCTCAGCGCAAAAAAAAGGTTCATGCCCGGGCATGAACCTTTAACGTAAGCGATCGGTCTGAAGGACGTTACCCGATTGTCATCAGGCTGGCATTGCCGCCCGCGGCTGCGGTGTTAACGCTGAGTGAACGTTCAATCAGCAGACGTTCCAGCAGCAGATTAGTTTCGCCGCGCGCAAAACCCTGCACCGACACGATGGCACCTTCGCGCGCCGCAACCTGTTCGCACAGGTTGCGGAGCTGGTCGGCATCACCGTGATAGATAACAGCGTCAAAATGCGCAGACAGGGGATCGTTGGAGAGCGTAATGCGGCTTTTCACCGTCGCCGGTAAGTTGCCCAGCAGTGCGCGGTGCAGCTCATCGTCCTGCCACAGTGCCTGGCTGCCTACGCTGGTGACCGCCGCCAGTTGAATCAGAGCATCCTGCTCGTTATCCGCCAGACAGAGTACCTGCTCACGCGGCAGCAACAGGAAGGTATTGCGTTCGCCTGTTGGTCCGGGCAGCAGGCGTACCGTGCCTGCCTGAGCCAGCTCGGCATAATGCTGGCACAGTGAAGACAGCTGAGGCTTATCTTTTGCCCACTCGCTCAATGCCTGATGCGCTGCCAGCAGCAGCTGACGCTGGGCATGGTCGGCCGGGCGCTCAGCATCCTGACGGGCGAGGGTGGTGCTGAGTGCGTTGTCCGGGCGATTCGCCAGCAGGCGATACAGATAAAGCGGGCCCCCCGCTTTCGGACCGGTACCGGATAACCCCTCGCCGCCGAATGGTTGCACGCCCACCACCGCGCCAACCATGTTGCGGTTAACGTACAGATTGCCCACTTTGGCCGCTGCGGTGACCTGCATGATGGTTTCGTCAATGCGGGTATGGACGCCTAACGTCAGCCCATAGCCCGAGGCGTTAATCTGTTCGATCAACTGCGGCAGGCCACTGCGGGTGAAGCGCACAACGTGCAACACCGGACCAAATACCTCTTGCGTCAGATCGCTAACCTTATCCAGTTCAATCAGCGTCGGTTTCACAAAGGTTCCGGTTGCCCACTCTTTGCTGTCCTGTGGATGATCCTGCGCCGTTTGAAACACCTTAAAGCCTTTATTGCGCATGGCCTGAATATGGCGCTCAATGTTGGCTTTGGCCTCTTTATCGATCACCGGGCCGATATCGGTGGACAGGCGCTCCGGATTGCCCATACGGCACTCCGCCATCGCGCCACGCAGCATTTTCAACGTATGTTCCGCGACGTCCTCCTGAACGCACAGCAGACGCAGCGCAGAGCAGCGTTGACCCGCGCTGTCAAAGGCCGAGGCGACGATATCGATCACCACCTGTTCTGTCAGGGCGGATGAATCGACAATCATGGCATTCATGCCGCCGGTTTCAGCAATCAGCGGAGTGGGGCGGCCTTGGGGATCCAGCCGGCCTGCCAGATTACGTTGTAACAGGGTGGCGACCGCCGTGGAGCCGGTGAACATCACGCCACGAATGCGTTCGTCTCCGGTGAGCTGTGCGCCCACGGTTTCACCGAGGCCCGGCAGCAGTTGCACGACGCCAGCCGGGACACCGGCACTCAGTAAGATCTCAACGGCCTGCGCGGCAATCAGCGGCGTCTGCTCGGCAGGCTTCGCCAGCACGCTGTTTCCGGCCGCCAGCGCGGCTGCGACCTGACCGGTAAAAATGGCCAGCGGAAAGTTCCACGGGCTGATACAGACCACAGGTCCCAGTGGGCGGTGCGTTTCGTTGTCAAAATCAAGGCGGACGATGCCAGCGTAGTAATAGAGGAAGTCCACGGCCTCACGCACTTCGGCAATGGCGTTGCTGTAGGTTTTACCGGCTTCGCGCACCAGAATGCCCAGCAACTGCTGTAGCTGACCTTCCATTAACTGTGCTGCACGCTCAAGGATGGCCGCGCGCTCCTGAGGCGGAGTGGCAAACCAGATAGGACCGGCATTGACCGCCGCCTCAATGGCCTGGGAAACCTCCTGTTCTGAGGCATGGCGAACGGTACCGACGACGTCCGACGGCGCGGCCGGATTCACCACATTCTGGCTTTCTCCGCTACCAGCAGGGCCGTCAATAAGCGGTTGTGCCAGATAAGGCTCACTCGCGCCGCTCAGCAGAGCACTGGACAGGGAAGCAAGGCGGTGCTCGTTAGCCATATCCAGACCCGCAGAGTTAACCCGGTCGCTGCCATATAAGTCTCGCGGCAGCGGGATCTTTGGATGTGGCAGGCCCAGGGTGCCTTCGCTGGCACCCAGTTTTTCAATTTCACTCACCGGATCGGCGACCAGCTCGTCTATCGGCATGGACGTGTCGGCAATACGGTTAACAAAGGAGGTATTCGCACCGTTTTCCAGTAGGCGACGCACCAGGTAAGCCAGCAGGGTTTCATGTGTACCTACGGGGGCATAGATACGGCAGGGACGATTGAGTTTGCCGTCTGCCACTTTGCCTACCACCTGATCGTAGAGCGGTTCACCCATGCCATGCAGGCACTGGAACTCATACTGTCCGGGATAATAGTTATTGCCCGCCAGTTGATAGATCGCGGCCAGCGTGTGCGCGTTATGTGTGGCAAACTGCGGATAGATCAGATTGGGCACTGCCAGCAGTTTACGGGCGCAGGCCAGATAAGAAATGTCGGTGTACACCTTACGGGTATAAACCGGATAGCCTTCCAGCCCTTCCACCTGGGCGCGTTTGATCTCGCTGTCCCAGTAAGCGCCTTTCACCAGGCGAATCATGAGACGACGACGGCTGCGTTGGGCCAGATCTGTCAGCTCATCAATCACAAACGGGCAACGCTTCATATAAGCCTGAATCACGAAACCTATGCCGTTCCAGCCTTCAAGCTCGGGTTCAAAACACAACCGCTCCAGCATATCGAGAGACAGCTCTAAACGATCGGCCTCTTCCGCATCAATGTTAATGCCGATGTCGTAAGAGCGGGCCAACAGGGTCAGCGACTTCAGAATCGGATACAGCTCATCCATCACCCGATCATACTGCGCGCGGCTGTAGCGCGGATGGAGTGCGGACAGCTTGATAGAAATGCCCGGGCCTTCATAGATGCCCCGACCGTTTGAGGCTTTACCAATGGCGTGAATCGCCTGCTGATAAGAAACCAGATAGGCTTTGGCATCGCTGGCCGTCAGGGCGGCTTCACCCAGCATATCGTAGGAGTAACGAAAGCCTTTTTCTTCAAGCTTGCGGGCGTTGGCCAGGGCTTCGGCAATGGTTTCACCGGTCACGAACTGTTCGCCCATCAGGCGCATCGCCATATCCACGCCTTTCCGGATGAGCGGCTCGCCGCTCTTGCCAATAATTCGGTTGAGCGAGCGCGACAGGTTGACTTCATTGTGCGTTGAGACCAGACGGCCCGTAAACAGTAATCCCCACGTCGCGGCGTTCACAAACAGTGACGGGCTGCGGCCAAGATGTGACTGCCAGTTACCGTTGCTGATCTTGTCGCGGATCAGCGCATCGCGGGTGGGCTTATCCGGGATACGCAACAAAGCCTCGGCCAGGCACATTAATGCCACACCTTCCTGAGAGGAGAGTGAAAACTCCTGCAGCAGGCTTTGCACCATGCCGGCACGGCCGGTCGCCCCTTTTTGGTGCCTCAGCTTGTCGGCCAGCTGGTGCGCCAGCTGCTGCGTTTTTTCTGCCAGTGCGGCGGGAAGGCGCGCTTGCTCAAGCAACATGGGAACCGCATCAGTTTCAGGACGGCGCCAGGCGGCTGTCACCGCAGAGCGGGCGACCGACTGCGGCAAAATGTTTTCGGCGAATTCAAGGAAGGGCTGAACCATCTCTTCCGGGGCAAGCTCATCGGACGCTGAGTCGTTAAGCTGCAGGGGGATCTCATCCACCGTTTCACCCGCATCTAACTGGGTCAGATAATTAAAGATCGCCTGTTTAATCAGCCAGTGAGGCGTGCGATCGAGTTTCTGCGCCGCCAGTTTAATACGGTTGCGGGTGGCTTCATCCAGCTTCACCCCCATGGTTGTTGTTCCCATGATTTTCTCTTCCTTAAAACGGTTTTGACCAGAGCATGGGCTGCACTATTACCCATGTTGCAACTTTGTGCAACCAGGTTAAATGTGACCTCGGTTGCACACTTTGAAACCCCTTTTTTAATTAACATTTAAAAGCGGCACAAATCTTGCTGCAAAAAACTCGCCAAAGTTGCAACCCCATTCAATTTAAAGGGTGAAATCATTGCAAAGGTGCAACTTTATTGTGAGCGGGCGCAACCTGTGAGCATTAAAAAGGTATTGAGAGGTGAAACTGATGTGACGGATGTGTTAAATGCATTGTGTGCGCCGTGCCTTTACGGCAGGATACCGCGCCTTAAGGGAAATCGCTTTCTCTTGATGCGGTAACAGCCTGACGCCTTCACGTTCCGAGGGGGGCAGGAAAAAGATTTCTCTCAAGAGATCGGATAATAACGGAGAAACAAATGACAGTAAGTACGCCAATGTTGGTGACCTTTTTAATTTATATCCTTGGGATGGTGCTTATCGGTTTTATTGCCTGGCGCTCAACGAAAAACTTCGACGACTATATTCTGGGCGGGCGCAGCCTGGGCAGTGTCGTGACTGCGCTGTCCGCTGGAGCCTCCGATATGAGTGGATGGTTGCTAATGGGATTGCCGGGTGCCATTTTTCTTTCCGGTATCTCTGAAAGCTGGATCGCCATTGGCCTGATTATTGGTGCATGGTTTAACTGGAAGATTGTCGCGGGGCGCTTACGGGTTCAGACGGAACATCATGATAACGCCCTGACGCTGCCTGACTTCTTTACCAGCCGCTTTGAAGATCGCAGCAAAATCTTGCGGGTCATTTCTGCCGTGGTGATTCTGGTGTTTTTCACTATCTACTGCGCATCAGGCGTGGTGGCAGGCGCGCGTCTGTTTGAAAGCACCTTTGGTATGGATTACTCCACCGCCCTCTGGGCCGGTGCCGCCGCCACCATTCTGTATACCCTGGTGGGCGGATTCCTGGCGGTGAGCTGGACGGATACCGTTCAGGCCAGCCTGATGATCTTCGCGCTGATCCTGACGCCAGTCATCGTGGTCATCGCCGTGGGTGGCTGGAGCGATTCGATGGCGGTGATTGAGGCCAAAAATGCTGAAAACGTCGATATGTTCAAAGGCCTGAATTTCGTGGCCGTGCTGTCACTGCTGGGCTGGGGACTGGGCTATTTCGGTCAGCCTCATATCCTGGCACGTTTTATGGCGGCGGATTCACATCGTTCCATTCGTACCGCGCGCCGTATCGGCATGGCGTGGATGATTCTCTGTCTGGCGGGCGCGGTGGCCGTGGGCTTCTTTGGGATCGCCTATTTCCACAATAATCCTTCTCTGGCTGCGGGCGTTTCACAGAATGGAGAGCGCGTCTTTATTGAGCTGGCACGTATTCTGTTTAATCCGTGGATTGCCGGTATTTTATTGTCTGCCATTCTGGCGGCGGTCATGTCCACGCTCAGCTGCCAGCTGCTGGTCTGCTCCAGTGCGCTGACGGAAGATTTGTACAAAGGCTTTTTACGCAAGAATGCCAGCCAGAAAGAACTGGTTTGGGTAGGGCGCCTCATGGTGCTGCTGGTAGCGTTAGTGGCCATCGCGCTGGCGTCGAATCCCGAAAATCGGGTGTTAGGCCTGGTCAGCTATGCATGGGCCGGTTTTGGCGCGGCATTTGGACCGGTAGTCCTGTTTGGCGTGTGCTGGAAACGCATGAACCGCAATGGTGCGCTGGCGGGAATGATTGTCGGTGCGGTCACGGTACTGGTATGGAAACAGTATGGCTGGCTCGGCCTGTATGAAATCATTCCGGGCTTTATTTTTGCCAGTATCGCCATTGTGGTCTTCAGCCTGGCAGGCCGTGAACCTTCTGCAGCGGCCATTGAACGCTTCGATGCTGCCGAGACAGAATTCCAGACTAAATAAGGCGTGAACGTGTTGAAAAGCCTGCCCTGTAAAGGGTGGGTTTTTTTTTGGCCTGCGTCTGGCACAGACAGTTACGAAATTATTTCACGGAGGAACTTGTTTTTTTCTGAGTGGTAATGATAATCGGTATCGTTCGTTTTTACGTAAATTTACGTCCCATTGACGCTGCTTAACATTCAAGAGGTCGACGATGTTCGTTCCCTTTCTCATCATGCTGCGTGAAGGCCTGGAGGCAGCGCTCATCGTGAGCCTTATTGCCAGCTACCTGAAAAGGACGCAGCGCACACAATGGTTCCCTGCCATGTGGGCGGGTGTGTTTATTGCCGCTGCGCTTTGCCTTGCGCTGGGCATCGTCATTAACCAGACCACAGGGGAGTTTCCTCAGAAGCAGCAAGAGCTTTTTGAAGGCATTGTTGCGGTGGTCGCGGTCGTCATCCTGACCTCAATGGTGTTCTGGATGCGCCGGGTGGCGCGCAATATCAAGCTGGAACTGGAGCAGGCGGTCGATCAGGCTTTACAGAAATCAGCCGGGGGCGGCCTGGCCCTGGTCCTGATGGTGTTTCTTGCCGTCGCCCGGGAAGGGCTGGAGTCAGTGTTCTTTTTACTGGCCGC
The DNA here is from genome assembly GCF_059801205.1 of Pantoea sp. Ae19-2. Lineage (NCBI taxonomy): Bacteria > Pseudomonadati > Pseudomonadota > Gammaproteobacteria > Enterobacterales > Erwiniaceae > Pantoea > Pantoea sp. Ae19-2. Next base: position 1,359,486 of record NZ_JBCHWE010000001.1, read on the forward strand.
CTTCACTCAGGACGTCGGTTATGCGCCGCCGCTGGGTGCCGTGCTTGGCCTGGCGACGGCCGTTGTGCTGGGCATGTTGATCTACTGGGGCGGGGTTCGTCTGAATATGGCGCACTTTTTCCGCTGGACCAGCCTTTTTATTCTTCTGGTGGCCGCGGGGCTGGCAGCTGGCGCTATCCGTGCCTTTCATGAAGCCGGGCTGTGGAACCATTTTCAGCAGGTGGCGTTCGATATGAGTAACACCTTATCGACCCATTCACTGTTTGGCACGCTGCTTGAAGGCATTCTGGGTTATCAGGAAGCCCCCAGCGTAAGTGAAGTGGCCGTCTGGCTGCTTTATTTGATTCCGGCATTATTACTGTTTGTTATGCCTGCACGTGCTGGAACCTCAGCCGCTGCGCGCTAACGCGTTTACCAGGCGCGTCAGGCGCGCCTCTGACTGAATAGGGAAAAATATGAAGAAGCGTTTTCGTCGTCACGCGGTGCTGGCTTCGCTGCTGGCGGTTTCCGGCTCCACACTGGCTGCAGCCATTCCACAGGTTAGCGTGAGTGTCACGGACAAGCAGTGTGAACCGATGTCACTGACGGTTCAGGCGGGCAAGACTCAGTTTCTAATCAAAAACAACAGCCAAAAGGCGCTGGAATGGGAAATCCTTAAAGGGGTGATGGTGGTTGAGGAGCGCGAAAATATTGCGCCCGGCTTCAGTCAAAAACTGACCGCCAACCTTGAAGCGGGCGAATATGAAATGACCTGCGGCCTGCTGACGAACCCGAAAGGCAAGCTGATTGTCCAGGGCGGCGCGGGCAAAAACGTGCAGAAAGGTAAAACAGAACTGATGCAGCTGGCGGGTCCAATTAACGCCTACAAAGCCTACGTGACGGACGAAGTCAACCAGCTGGTGGCGGGAACCCAGGCCTTTACGGATGCGGTGAAAGCCGGAGATATCGAAAAAGCCAAAGCGCTGTTTGCCCCCACGCGCCAGCATTACGAACGTATAGAGCCGATAGCTGAGCTGTTCTCCGATCTGGATGGTCGCATTGACTCCCGTGAAGATGATTATGAGAAAAAGGCTGAAGACCCGAAATTCACCGGTTTTCACCGGCTTGAGAAAGCGTTGTTTGCCGATAATAGCACCAAAGATATGGCGGGCTATGCCGAGCAGTTAAACAACGACGTGCGCGATTTGCAGAAACGCGTTAGCGAGTTGGCGTTCCCACCGGCCAAGGTCGTGGGCGGCGCCGCAGGGCTGATCGAAGAAGTGGCTTCCAGTAAAATCTCCGGCGAAGAAGATCGTTACAGCCGTACCGACCTGTGGGATTTCCGGGCGAACGTGGATGGCGCGCAAAAAATTGTCGAGCTGTTGCGCCCCGTCCTGAAGCAGGCAAATCCAGCGCTTCTGGCAAAAGTGGATGCCAATTTCGCGAAAGTTGACGAGATTCTGGATAAATACCGCAGCGGTCAGGGTTATGAATCGTATGAAAAACTGACGCCAGCCGATCGAACCGCGCTGAAAGGGCCGATTACTGCCCTGGCGGAAGATCTTTCTCTGCTGCGTGGCACCTTAGGCCTGGATTGATGATGGATAAGGATAAGGCGTTAAGCCAGCCATCGCGCCGCCGTTTATTGAAAGGACTGGGAATGCTGGGCGGCGCGGCGGCCGTCAGCGGTGGGTGCCCGTTTCATGCCGCGGCCGCCGAAAACCCGGACAGCTTTTCGCCCGGCACGGTAACGCCGAACGCGCGTCAGCAAGTGCAGCCCTTTTATGGCGTGCATCAATCCGGCATTACGACGCCACAGCAGGCGTCAATGATGCTGGTCGCGTTCGATGTGCTGACCCGCGATAAGCAGGAACTGCAGCGTTTGTTCAAACTGCTTACGCAGCGCATCGCGTTTCTGACCCGGGGCGGGATGGCGCCCGCGGTGACCAACCCACAGCTGCCGCCGCTGGATTCAGGCATTCTGGGGGCCGAGATTGCCCCGGACAACCTGACGATGACGGTTTCCGTCGGTCATTCCCTGTTTGATTCGCGCTTTGGTCTGGCGGCGCTTAAGCCGGCCAAACTGCAGGCCATGAGCCGTTTCCCTAACGACTCTCTGGATGCAAATCAGTGCCACGGCGATCTGCTGTTGCAAATCTGTGCTAACACGCAGGACACGGTGATTCATGCACTCCGTGATGTGGTGAAACATACGCCCGATTTGCTCGGCATTCGCTGGCGACGGGAAGGGTTTATTTCAGATCATGCCGCGCGCAGCGCGGGAAAAGAAACGCCCATTAATCTGCTGGGTTTTAAAGACGGCACGGCCAATCCCGATACGCATAACATGGCGTTGATGGATAAGCTGCTGTGGGTAACGGAAGAGCAGGCGGAACCCGCGTGGGCCCGTCACGGCAGTTATCAGGCAGTAAGGTTGATCCGTTTTCATGTGGAAATGTGGGATCGCACGCCATTGGGTGAGCAACAAACGATCTTTGGTCGCGAGAAATTAAGCGGCGCACCACTGGGCATGAAAAACGAGCACGACGTGCCGGATTATCGCCAGGATCCTGATGGCGATGTCATTGCGTTGGATGCGCATATTCGGCTGGCGAACCCGCGCACGCCTGCGACCGAAAGCAGCCTGATGCTGCGCCGGGGCTACAGTTATTCTGCGGGTATTTCAGCGTCAGGCCAGATGGAAATGGGCTTGCTGTTTGTTTGTTATCAACATGATTTAGAATTGGGTTTTCTGACCGTACAAAACCGTCTGAATGGTGAAGCGCTGGAAGAGTATATACGTCCCTTTGGCGGCGGATACTTTTTTGTATTACCCGGCGTTATCAATGAAAATCATTATTTGGGCCAGTCCTTACTTGAAAGCTGATTAAATTTTAATCACGGCATTCTGTGCCTGACCGCCCAGTGTGCCGTATTTCTGTCTCAGGTTTTTTATCTCCCGCCTGTTTTTTCGCGCTCCGTTTTAAACCGTTGATGCCGCATTGAAAAATAAACTAACTCTCTGTAATACTTGCGTAATTTAATTTAAGTAAGGTTTGCGATAACGCACGGTTGAATATTTATTTTTCAATAAAGTGAAAATACTGTTGCAAAATACCAATAAGATGGTTCACTTTACTATGAAAGCGTAATCGGGCGTGTTGATGTCTCACACTGGAGTTCGCGCATGGATAGATGTTTTTACAGCCGTTCAGCAGTAAAAAATATCGCATTTACCCGTGAGGAGGTTTCTTCCTCAACCGCTTTTACACCGCAATGTGTTTTCTCTTTTCAACCTCACTCCTTTTTTACCGGTATACGGCCTGGCTGTTTTGCTGCCGGATATCAATCGTCATGGCCTGTCACGGCTCTAAAGGAAGCCAACTGAAACCTCTAAAGCGTTCACGTAATCGCATCGGGCTTGTTGCCTGAGCGGGAAATGAAACCAACTGTAAGGTGCCACTATGGGAAGACAGAAAGCAGTGATCAAAGCGCGTCGAGAAGCAAGACGAGTGCTTCGCAATGACTCCCGCAGTCATCGTCAGCGTGAAGAAGAATCGGTCACTTCGCTGGTGCAAATGGGTGGGCTGGACTCGATTGGCATGGCGCGCGATGTGCGCGATCGTGCTCCGATTGAAGCCCGCAATGAAGCTCAGGCGCACTATCTCAACGCCATAGAATCAAAACAGCTTATCTTCGCTACCGGCGAGGCAGGCTGCGGCAAAACCTGGATTAGTGCTGCGAAAGCGGCAGAGGCCCTGATTCATAAGGATATCGACAGGATTATCGTTACGCGCCCGGTGCTGCAGGCGGATGAAGATCTGGGATTCCTTCCCGGGGATATCTCAGAAAAATTCGCCCCGTATTTCCGCCCGGTTTACGACATTCTGGTTAAACGTCTTGGCGCATCCTTTATGCAATATTGTCTGCGTCCCGAAATTGGCAAAGTTGAAATCGCGCCCTTTGCTTATATGCGCGGTCGTACCTTTGAAAATGCAGTGGTGATTCTCGATGAAGCGCAGAACGTTACCGCTGCGCAAATGAAAATGTTTCTGACCCGCCTTGGCGAAAACGTCACGGTGATTGTTAACGGCGATATAACCCAGTGCGATTTGCCCGCTGGGGTGCCTTCTGGTCTCGCGGACGCGCTGGCGCGTTTTGAAGAGGACGAGATGGTGGGCATTGTCCGTTTTGGCAAAGAGGATTGCGTGCGTTCCGCGCTGTGTCAGCGCACTTTGCATGCTTACAGCTAGCGTTCGATTGAGTCATGTAGCGACCAAAACCCGGCTTCGGCCGGGTTTTTTATCTCCGTGATGGGGCGCTATTCGCCGCTGCCGATTTGCCAGATAAAGGTAGGATCGCGCCCGTTGACTTCCCAGTCGCCCACGTTACGGCTTTTATAGATCACCGGATTGTGCGAGCCAATCGTTCGGGCATTGCGCCAGTGACGGTCCAGCGCTTTACACACTCGCGTATCTGACGCGCCAAGCGCGTTAAACAGCTCACTGGCCGCACGCGTCACCCAATCCACGGCCACGACCTGCGCCTTCGCAGCCTCCACTTCTGCCTGGACGTTGGCGGCATGAATCTGCGTTTCATCTTGTCCCTGAACGTGCGTATCAAAAGCCTGTTGCAGCGCGTGCGTGGCCCGCTGCACGGCGGCATCGGTTGCCCATATCCAACTGCTGATCTGTCCCACCACCTGTAAGACCTGCACGTCCTGGCTGACCTGACGGGCATTACCGTGGCTGTAGATTCGTTTTCGGTTTGCTACGCCCTGTGACACGTCCCGCACGATAGCCCTGCCTATCCCGGCCAGCGTCGCCAGTAAGACATGCTGATAGAAGGCGGTTTGATATCGGAAGCGCTCGCTGAAATCATAGACATGGGCAGGTTCCACAACGGCCTGATGAAAACGCGTGGTTCCGCTACCGGTAAGACGTTGACCAAATCCGTCCCAGTCATCCTCTCGCACTACCGCATCCTGATGTGTACTGACCACCGCAATGACATCGCGCTGGTTGTCCGTACGCTTAGCGTAAACATCAATCCAGTCGGCATACAGCGTGCCGGTGCTGTAAAATTTTTCGCCCTCAAGCCGCCAGCCGTTGGCGGCGGGCGACACCTGCGTATTCACGTCTCCTAATCGAACGCTGCCTGTTTCACTCCAGCCGCTCCCGACAATATCACCGTCGATAAACCGATTAAACCAGCGCTGGCGCGCCTCACTGTCGGGCTGGTTAAGACGATCCTCGACAAAGGCCATGTGCGCGCGCAGCGCCTGAGGCAGGTTAGAATCCGCTTCTGCCAGCTCGGTCAGTAAGCGGAACAGTTGTGGCAGCGAGGCGCCCAATCCGCCGTTTGCTTGTGGAATACGCAGCGTGCCAAAACCCGCCGCCTTCAGCCAGCGCACCGGCTCGTGAAGCAGGGTACGATTCCGTTCGCGATCGGCAGCGCCTTCGGCGATGCGGGCAAATATGGGGCGGAAACGCGCCGCCAGTGAGGTGTAATCGGGCTCAGACATGGTGTTCTCCGTGTGTTGACTGGTCATCGATATCGTGACGAGTGGGTTCAAACCGGACGACTAACAGGAAAATGATGGGAATAAGGGCGGCCAGTGACACGATCCAGAACATATTGGTGCCATAAGCCGCCTGCAATATGGGCAGAATGAACAGCGCCAGCGCGCTCCCGATGCCCGAGACGGAACGACTAAAACCGACGCCGGTGGCCCGAATGTGCGTGGGATAGGAGAGGGCGGGATAGATCATTAACTGCGCTCCTGGCCCAAAGCCCTCAGCAAACAACCACAGCCCCAGCAGTAAAATGGCAAATACGACGCCGTAGGTTGCAACAGGATGGCCAATCAGAGCCAGTGAGATCAGCGCAATAAACTGCAGGGCAAATCCGGCAATCGCAACATGGCGTGACGGAAATCGCCAGGCCAGACGCATGCCAAGCAGGCCGCCGGTAAAGGCGAACAGCGCGTTAAGTCCTAGCGAGGCGGAGATCGTTTCAAAGACGCCCGCCCCCAGAAACTGCGCCAGGATAGAGGGCAGGAAAAAGGCGATCGCCGTATATTCGAATGAAATACAGGCGTTCATCACCGCCGCCACAACGGTGCGCTCCCGGTAAGGTTTTTGAAACAAGACGCTAAAACTGACCGTCTGGGCGACGGGTTTGGCCGCCGGCTCAGCGCGCTTATCTTCGTGCGCGTGAATGCCGTACGAATCGCGCAGGATTCGCACTGCGCCGCTTAAATCCCCCTGGTTTGCGGCCCACAGCGGAGACTCATTCATAAACCTGCTGCGCACAGCAATGATGAGCAGGGCAGGCACTGCGCCAAACAGCAATGAAGCGCGCCACAGCCAGTCGAGGTGCTCTGCAGGCAGCAGAAAGTAAAGGCCAAAAATAATCAGAAAGCACACCGAAGACGCGGCATACCACATGGGGCACCAGGCGGCGAGCCGCGACGCTTTATTCCCTTTTCCGGAAAATTTCGAAAATTCGGCCAGATAGGCCATCGCGACAGGCAAATCGATGCCCACACCAACGCCCATCAAAAAGCGCGCGCCAATCAGTACCCAGACGTTCGGCGCCAGGCCGGCCGCAATAGCGGACACCACAAAAAAAAGCATGTCCGCCATAAAGACGGAATAGCGGCCATATTTATCCGTCAGCCAGCCCCCGACCAGATTACCGACAATGGTGCCAATCATAATGGATGAGGTGACCAGTCCGGTTAATGTGGGCGTTAAGCTGAATGTTTTCACGACATCATCAATGCCGTAAGACAGGGTGGTCAGGTCGTAGGCATCCAGAAATACGCCACCTAACGCCAGAAACACGATCCAGCGTGCGTAGCTGTTTTTCTCACTTTGCGTATTAATCAACTTTGCAACGTCGCTGACGGAGCGAATGGGCGTTGAGTGAGGTAAGGGGATCGCGGCATCGTCATCGATATTTAATGTGCTCATTTTATCCTCGTTATTGTCTGTACAGGTGACGCCTTTATATGCAGGAATCGCGATGTAAACAAACAACAAAAAGTGATAACTATTACTTTAATTTCAATAAGTTAATTTGATTTTTGTAGATAAGGAAAATACCGGGTGCGCTGTGACGCATCCGGTAAAATAAGCGGGCAAGGGGACGTGATGTCAGTCTGCGCAGCGGCAGACGGGCTATCCGAACAGATCGTTAAATCCCTTCATGATGCCTCCGCAGGCACAACCCGGCCTGATACCGAGGTTGTGCGTCGATATCCTGCGCCGGGATGAGGATGTTCAAGGCGGGCGCCTTTGGCAAACAGCTTCTCTCTCAGCGTACCGGGTTGGTAATCCTGTTTATAAACGCCACGTTTTTGCAGTTCCGGCACCAGCAGATCGACAACATCAGCAAAGGTTTCATGCGTGAGGGCATAGGCCAGATTAAAGCCATCCACGTCCGTCTCCTCCACCCAGCTTTGCAGTTCATCGGCAACGGTTTCTGTGCTGCCCACCAGCAGGGGGCCAAAGCCGCCAATGCCCACCCAGTCGGCCATGTTTTGCACCGTCCATTCACGCTGCGGATCGGCTGTGGAGAAGCTCTCTACAACAGACTGAATGGCATCGGTATGCAGATGCTTAAAAACCTGATCGGGTTGGTACTGACTGAAATCGATGCCGGTCCAGCCGGAGATCAGCGCCAGTGCGCCTTCATGGCTGACATAGCGTTTGTAATCCTGCCACTTGGCCTGGGCCGCTTTATCGGTTTCCCCCACAATGACCGTTTGCATATTGAAAATCAGAATACTGCGCGGATCGCGGCCGGCCTCCTCTGCACGACGACGTATATCGGCCACGGTTTTCTTCAACAGCACTTTAGACGGCGCGGCAACAAATACGCACTCGGCGTGTTGTGCGGCGAAGGCTTTACCGCGGCTGGATGCGCCTGCCTGATACAGCACAGGCGTGCGCTGGGGCGAAGGCTCACACAGATGAATGCCCGGTACCTGGAAAAACGTTCCCTGATGATTAATGGGATGCACCTTATTGGGATCGCTGAAAATATGACGCTGGCGATCGCGTATCACGGCATCATCCTCCCAACTGCCTTCCAGCAGCTTGTATACCACCTGCAGATATTCGTCGGCGTAGTCATAACGCGCATCGTGGCTGGTTTGGCTGACCTGTCCCAGATTGCGGGCTCCGCTTTCCAGATAGGAGGTAACAATATTCCAGCCGATCCGACCTTTGGTCAGATGATCCAGCGTCGACATGCGCCGGGCAAACGGATAGGGATGCTCAAAAGAGAGTGATGCGGTCAGGCCAAAACCGAGGTGCTTTGTCACCATCGCCATCGGCGTAATCAGAGCCAGCGGGTCATTGACCGGTACCTGGGCGGCACTGCGAAGAGCAGCATCATTATTCCCGTTGAAAACATCGTAAATCCCCAAGACGTCGGCGATAAACAGGCCGTCGAACTTACCGCGTTCCAACAGGACCGCCAAATCTGTCCAGTATTCCAGATCTTTGTATTGCCACGAGCGGTCGCGAGGGTGCGCCCACAGGCCAGGTGACTGGTGACCCACACAGTTCATATCAAACGCATTAAGGCGGATTTCACGTTGTTTAGGCATAGCAAACTCCTGAGCGGATGCGGCACTGTCGGGCCGCCCACTTCGTTGGGATGAAAAAGGGGGGGTAAATTAATTAGTCAGAGAAAGGGGACATCGCTCATGACGCGTGTCATCAGTGAGGTTGAGCAACTGGCGCGCGACGGCCTCAGCATGTGTGGCAACCTGCGGCAGGCCCATTAATTCACCAAAACGTCCGCGCGCCGCAGGCCCGACCACATACAGATGAGGATTCGCCTGGCCCTGGGGGTTTAGCGTCTGTGACCGGGCATTGACATGAATTCCCAGCGCCAGCGGATCGGACTGAATAACGCCATCCTGAGCCAGCTGGTTGAGTAACGCATCGCGCTCAATCAACGCGCCATGCGCAGGACCGGTGGTGACGATGATCTTGTCCACCTCCAGCGCCTGTACGCCGCCGGAACGCGGTTGCAGGCTGAGCCTGACGGCAGAGGGCAACGCCGCCGCCGCGGTCAGTCGTGCGGCGAGCACGCTGAGTGTGCCGCTGCGTTGGTGGTGCTTTAACACCTGCCCAACCTGGGGGGCAATCCGATAACGGTGAACGTCCCACCATGGCCGCAGATGCCGCAGGAAACGCCGTTGTTCATCCAGCGACAGGCTTTGCCAAATCGCCTGACCGTTGTGACGGACCTCATCGAACACCACCTGCCACGGGATGTGCCTGGCCGCCGCCTGGCGAATTTCCTGTCTGATCCGGCGTAGCCATGCGCGAACGCCCAGAGGTTTGCTGAAATCAATACCAAGATGCCAGCTGAAATTGTCCTCAGTGAGGCTGGAACGCGGAAGCTGACCGCGTCGGGAAAAGACGGTGACTGGCCCGCGATGTCCCTGACGGTCCAGGGTCGCAACCATGTCTGACATGGTTAAGCCGGTACCCACAATGGCAACCCGATCGTCAGGCGCAATCTGTGACAGGGCACCTTCCCGCCAGGGATCGGCAATCAGTGCCGGGTGAGGTGCCAGCGAAGCCAGGGCTGAGGGAAGTTGAGGCGCGGGATGGCTGATGGCCAGTACCACGATATCAGCATCGAGATGCGCACCGGATGCGGTGCTGACCGTACCTTGTCGCAGCGCAACGGCGCGGTCCTGCACATGCAACAGCTCAACAGGAGAATGCTGTTTTACTGCATCAAACTGTTCACTGACCCACTGGCCAAACTGCCTGCGCTGCGGAAAAACCGTGCCGTCGTGCCATTCAGCAGCCGGATCCCTGGCAAATGCGGCAGAGGCACGGAACCAGCGCTCAAAGCTGCCTTCCTCGTCGCCGGCGAGTTGCATACGCGAGGCGGGGACGTTGGTGCGATGCGCCGGATCGGTGGTCGAGTAAGCTACGCCCTGGGCCAGCTGCGCGCGGGGTTCGATGACCGTTACGCGCAGGCCCGGGCCGCCCAGACGACCAAGATGAACGGCCAGCGCCGTTCCGCTGAATCCTCCACCCACAATGACAATATGCTGCTCGGACATACACTGCCTCTCTGATTAGCTTGCACTGGCCTGTTTTTCGGGACGACGGTCGCCTCCGATGGTTTCGCCAAAAGGACCGGTATTAACCGTGCGCTGTTTATTTCCCGCAGGGGTTGAAAGCGGCAACAGCGGCATCAGCAAATCGGCAACCCGGTGTGCTTCTTCGAGATGCGGATAACCGGACAGAATAAAGTTATCAATGCCCAGCGCCTGGTATTCCCGAATCCGTTCCGCGACCTGCTGCGGATTTCCCACCAACGCGGTACCCGCGCCGCCGCGTACCAGACCGACGCCAGCCCATAAGTTGGGACCGATGCGCAGTCCATCACGCGAGCCACCGTGGAGTGCGCTCATGCGAGCCTGTCCGGTCGAATCCATTCTGGCAAAGATTTTCTGGGCGGCGGCGATGGTGTCTTCATCCAGATGTGCGATCAGCTTATCCGCCGCGGCCCAGGCTTCTTCCTCGGTTTCCCGCACGATGACGTGCAGACGAATACCGTAGGAAAGCGTCCTGCCGCGTTCCTCTGCGCGCTTCCGCACCCCTTCAAGTTTAGCGGCAACCTGCGCTAAGGGTTCGCCCCAGGTCAGATAGGTATCAACCTGACGGGCTGCAACGTCAACCGCTTCATCGGATGAGCCACCGAAATAAAGCGGTGGACCTTCGGCCTGTACCGGTGGAAAGAGAATTTCAGCCCCTTCCACGTGAATATGTTCCCCGTGATAGTCCACTTTCTCTCCTTTAAGCAGGCGGGAATAGACATCAAGAAACTCACGGGTGACCTGATAACGTTCTGCGTGGCTGAGAAAAATGCCGTCGCCCTTGTTTTCAACCGGATCGCCGCCGGTCACCACATTGATCAGCAAACGTCCTTCAGACAGACGATCCAGCGTAGCCGCCATGCGGGCCGCCAGGCTGGGTGGCTGCAATCCCGGCCGGACGGCTACCAGATAACGAAGCTGTTTGGTAATCGGCACCAGCGCAGAGGCTACCAGCCAGGCATCTTCGCAGCTTTTTCCGGTGGGAATTAAAACGCCATAGAAACCCAGATTATCGGCAGCAAGGGCTACCTGTTGCAGATAGGGCAGGTCTACCGCTCTGCCGCCTTGGGTAGTTCCCAAATAACGCCCGTCACCATGCGTCGGTAAGAACCAAAAAAGATTGATGTTTTTTTCAGCGGTATCAGGCATTAGCAGATTCCTTTATAACGATATTTGAAATTGGCAATTAGAAAATTCATTTTCAGTTATATAGCCTTAAGCAGGATACGTGCCAACAGGTTAAGTGTTTTTTATTTTTTAATATCAATAAGATAGGTTTTTATTGCGACGGCGGGCACTGCTGCAAATGCAGCAATGTGTGACGGATACTGCTGTATTTGCAGCAATTCACGCTGGGCAGCGGCTCGTTTCTGGCCGCAACAAGGGATATCTTTAGCGCTCATTCACTCAGCAGGAACGCGCTATGCAGCACGCTGGCCCCGATTTAATTGACCCTGCTTCCCTGGCGTTCAGGCATATTCTGGATCAGCTGGCGCCCACGGATGCGACCGTATTAATCATTGGTGAAACCGGCACGGGCAAAGAGGTGATGGCGCGCTATCTGCATCATCACAGCCCGCGCCGCCATGCGCCCTTTATGGCAGTGAACTGCGGTGCGCTAACGGAGAGCCTGGCAGAATCAGAACTCTTTGGTCATGAGAAGGGGGCATTTACCGGCGCGACCGACCGTCATCGTGGCTGGTTTGAGGCCGCGCAGGGCGGGACGTTACTGCTGGATGAAATCGGCGAGCTGAGCCTGCCCCTTCAGGTCAAACTGCTTCGCGTACTGCAGGAAAGGGAAATTACCCGCGTGGGATCTTCTCGCGCAGTAAAGGTTGACGTCCGGGTGATTGCCGCGACGAACCGCGATCTGACGACTGCGATAGCCGAGCGGCGGTTTCGCGAGGATCTCTACTACCGGCTAAACGTCGCCAGCGTTGCCTTGCCGCCGCTGCGCCAGCGGTGTGAGGATATCCCGGTTCTGGCTAACTATTTTCTGCAAAGCTATGCGCGCCGATTGGGGCGACCGCAGCTGCGCCTGAGCGACGAGGCAATGGAAACGCTCAAGGCCCATTCCTGGCCAGGGAATATACGGGAACTGGAAAATACATTACACAATGCGGTGCTGCTCTGTGAAACACCGCAGGTAGAACCACAACAGCTGCGGCTGGGCACGGTGACGGGCACGGGGCGGGTACAAAAGCAGGATGCGCTTGATGACTTTATTCGCCAGCAGATCCAGTGCAGTGACACGCCACTTTATCCCCGCGTCATTGAGGCACTGGTGAGAAATGCCTATGAACTAAGCCAGGGCAACCAGTTACAGGCCGCGGCGTTGCTGGGGATTAGCCGTAACAGCCTGCGTACGCATCTTGGCCATTACGGCATCATCAAGCCGCGTCGCAGCCTGACGTCAACCCTTCGCACCGCGTCAACAACGGGCGCGCAGGAGCGCGAGTTGCGCATTGGTTATCAAAAGTTTGGCAACCTTGGCATCCTCAAAGCGCGCCAGCAGCTTGAACAGCAGCTGGCCGGGCAAAACGTCAGCATCCTGTGGAGCGAATTTCCCGCCGGGCCTCAGCTGCTGCACGCGCTGAGCCATCGGGAAATTGATTTTGGCACCACCGGCGAAGTGCCGCCGTTATTTGCCCAGGCCAGTCACTGTTCTCTGGTGTACGTTGCCTGGGAGCCGCCCGCGCCACAAAGCGTGGCGCTGCTGGTGGCTAAGCACAGTCAGATAAACCAGATGGCAGACTTAAGAGGCAAACGTATTGCCGTAAATAAAGGTTCCAACGTGCATTTTCTGCTGCTGCAAATCCTTGATGAGGCGGGGATGACGCCAGAGGACGTGCGGATTGTGTACGCGCCGCCTAAATACCCGCTCACGCCCAGCGATCTGAATGCCGTTGATGCATGGATGATGTGGGATCCTCTGCTGAGCGAGGCAGAAAAAGGGGAACAGCTCCGGGTCATTGCCGACGGCGTAGGGCGGGTGAATAACCATCAGTTCTATCTTGCCGATCGCCACTTCGCGAACCAGTCTCCAGACCTTTTAGAAATACTGGTAACCGCGCTGGAGCAGACGGGGCGCTACATTGATGCCCATCCTAAAGAGGCCGCCGGGCTGCTGGCCGGGGAGCTGGGGATGTCTGATCGCGCGCTGCGCCTGGCGCTGGCCCGGCGGAGCCACCAGACGCAACCAATGAATCTGGCGATCATTCGTGAGCAGCAAAGAATCGCGGATCGTTTCTACGCGCTGGGCCTGTTTCCCCGCGCGATTAACGTACGTGACGCGGTGTGGTCGCAATGACGTTTTATGACTAAAGATAGAAGTTTTACGCATTAAGGCGTTGAGGCCTGATTTGCTATGTTGCGCTGACGACAACACCACTCAGGAAAGAGACATGAAAAAAATCATATTCAGCGCACTGCTTGCGGTCGCGCACATTAGCAGCATCGTGACGGCACACGCAGAAGAGAAACCCAGGGTAGTGAATATCGGTTTTCAGAAAGCCAACATTTTTGCCTTACTGAAATACCGGGGCACGCTCGACAGTGAATTCAAAAAGCAGGGGATTGCCGTGCACTGGGTGGAATTTCCGGCGGGACCGCAAATGCTGGAAGGGCTCAACATAGGCAGCATCGATCTGGCCGCAACGGGTGATGCGCCGCCAACTTTTGCACAAGCCGCGCAGGCTGACCTGGTTTATCTGGGCCATTCACCGGCAAATCCACAAACCGAAGCCATAGTGGTGCCTGCGGATTCGACGATAAAAAGTGTCAAGGATTTAAAAGGCAAGCGCGTCGCCCTGAACAAGGGATCGGATGTGAATTATCTTCTGGTATCAGCCCTTGAGCAGGCGGGGCTAAAATACAAGGATATCACGCCGGTTTATCTTCCTCCTGCCGATGCGCGAGCGGCTTTCCAGCGAGGCGCTGTAGATGCATGGGTCATCTGGGACCCTTACCTGGCGGAAGTAGAAACCACCGCCGGCGCGCGGCTGCTTAAAAATGCCGAGGGGCTGGTACCGCACTACACCTTTTATCTGGCCAGCCGCAAATTTGCGGAAGGTCATCCAGACGAGGCCAAAGAGGTTCTTTCAGAGCTGCAAAAGCTGAGCAGCTGGGCCAATAAAAACCAGGGCGAAGCCGCGAAAATTCTGTCTGGCTCGACTGGCCTGCCCGAACCTATCTGGCAGCGCGCGCTGGCAAGAATGCCCTTAGGGGCCGAGCGCATGACGCCGGATGTTTTCAAAGAGCAGCAGGCACTGGCAGATAAATTTACACAAATCGGTTTATTGCCGGTGAAGGTCGATGTCCGCAGCGCGACATGGTCGCTGGATAAAAAGTAACGGGTGAATGTGTTAAAGGGCCTGCCGGGTAAACCGGCAGGCCTTTTGTATTGGTAGGGGATACATTTCGTAGCGCGTAATTTTTTGGGGAGCGGCTCGCACTTCGCGTACGCAAGGCGTGAACAGGTGAGTGGGGAATCTGAATCGCTGATAGTGTGGGCGGGTGTTATTCATGGCCAGCGGTAATGGCGATGCGCACCGATTGGATTTCTTGCTTTTTTACAAATAGCTTTAGATCCATTTGGACGTAAGACCAGGGGCCTTTGGCTTGTGAAGTGTAGTAATCATTACTATAATTCTCGCCATAACGAAAAGGGACTTTTCATGGGTTTTACGCTTTATGTTCATAAACGTTTTGACAGAGTGTTTAAAAAAACGCGTCTGACAGACAGCGTCCTGTGTTACGCAGCAGGTGACGTTTTTACTGGCGTGTTTGAGGCTGACTTAGGCGGTGGCGTTATTAAAAAGCGTCTTGCTCTTCACCAAGGCAAGCGTGGCGGCGCGCGAACGGTCATCTTCTTCAGACAAGGCACCAACCTGGTTTATTACGATGGATGGGTTAAAAACTTGTCGAGGAAATACGCTAAAGAAATCGATGAAGATCAGCTGGATACCTACAGGGATGTGGCAAGAATGTTTTTCCGTGCAAATAGTGAAGTGATGAGCCTGCTCGTCAGAAGCGGAATGGTCAGAGAGGTTAAATGTAATGAAAACTGAACCCGCCGAATTGAGTGAACTACTTGAAGATGCGAAAGCGTTTCACGCGTTAGGACTGGCAACAGATGAAGAATTGGAGTCCATAGCAAAGCGCGCAAAAAATCGTGAACTCCGTGCCCGTATTGCATCAGTAAAGCCCATGACAGCAAATGAAATCAAAGACGTGCGCATGCGTTGGGGAATGTCGCAATCGCTTGTGGCGCTCTCATTTGGCATGACGGTCGATAGCGTATCGAAATGGGAGCGAGGTGAAATCACACCGAGCCCACCGGTGATGCGGATGCTACAACTCCTTCGCGATAACGGCCCTGAACTCTTTACCTCTAAGCATCAAGGTATCTAGACGCCGAACCCCGGTCGGGGCTTCTTATCCCCCTCGGCGGAGAATATGTAAAAAAAAGCCTGAACGTGAGTTCAGGCTCTTCTTTGAAGATGGCGGTGAGAGGGGGATTCACTCGCTGCGCTCGCCCTTCGGGTGGCCTTGCGGCCATGCAAAACGGCGGGCCGTTTTGTCGAACCCCGGTCGGGGCTTCTCATCCCCCTCGGCGGAGAATATATAAAAAAAAGCCTGAACGTGAGTTCAGGCTCTTCTTTGAATATGGCGGTGAGAGGGGGATTCACTCGCTGCGCTCGCCCTGCGGGTGGCCTGACGGCCATGCAAAACGGCGGGCCGTTTTGTCGAACCCCGGTCGGGGCTTCTCATCCCCCTCGGCGCAGAATATGCAAAAAAAAAGTCCAGAGGTTAGTCTGGACTCTTCTTTGAAGATGGCGGTGAGAGGGGGATTCGAACCCCCGATACGTTGCCGTATACACACTTTCCAGGCGTGCTCCTTCAGCCACTCGGACACCTCACCGCAAATTGTTGCTGACCGCGCTGGGTCAACGGGGCGCTACTATAAGGAGTCGGCCTGAAACGGTCAAGCACTATTTTTCTCTTTTTTTCTATTCGCTTAAGCTCTGAACGAATCGCGTTAAGGCTGCGCAAATCGCGGTTTTTTGGCGCCAAAAACGCGATATTGCACAGCGTAACAGAAGGGGAGATTCGCTGAGTTGCCTGAGCTTACTGCGCGGTTTTTACGCGGTTGGCAAAACTCTTGCGCAGCTTTTGCAGTTTGGGGGGAATCACCGCCATGCAGTAACCGTTGCGCTGACCGGCGCCTTCCCAGTAATCCTGATGATAACCTTCAGCGGGATACCAGGCTTTTAACGGTTCAATGGTGGTCACAACAGGCTCAGCATGATCCTGTTGGGCACGCGCGATGGCCGCTTTGGCTTCGGCTTCCTGCTCCTGCGTCTCAACAAAAATCGCGGAACGATACTGTGTACCGATGTCATTGCCCTGACGATTGAGCTGGGTCGGATCGTGGGTCGCAAAGCTGATGTCCAGCAAATCGCCATAGCTGATCTTTTCAGCATTAAAACCAATACGAATGGCTTCGGCATGACCGGTTGCGCCGCTGCACACCTGCTCGTAGGTGGGATTAGGGCGCGCACCGCCGGTATAACCACTTTCCACTGACTCAACGCCGATCACATCTTTAAAGACCGCTTCTGTACACCAGAAACAGCCGCCTGCGATCACTGCATATTGGATAGCCATAAAATTACTCCTGTCTGGTCTGAAGGAAAGAGGTGGGGATGAGATCGATCGTTTTCAACGTCACACAAGGCATTTCAGGCCGTTGCCAGGTTTTAGCGGGGTGATGGCATGGCGTGAGACGAATGATTTAGCGTAGCAGGGATCGATCGCCTGCGCCTGGCGGGCAGCCTGAAAGCGCGGCAGGTTAATGTTTCCTTAATATAAGGAAGCGATACTGCATAAAACATCACTGGAGAGATCGATGAAAACCCCCACCGTATCCGTCAGTTCTGTTCCGTCTCGCAGCCTCAGCGAATATCTTGCCGTGCTTATTGCCGCCGGCACAGTGATTGCGTTTCTGGTCTGCTGGTTCAACGGCTAAATCACGCAGTAGCAAAGTTTACCCTGGCGCGGCAGCCTGAACGATCTGGGCGATTTTCCAGCAGGAATTGTCCGCCATGGAGCTGGACAATCCGGCTGACAATGCTCAACCCCAGGCCAATGCCGCCGTAGCCGGTATCCATGCGTACAAAGGCTTTACTCAGTTCACCGCGCATACTTTCATCAATGCCGTTCCCTTCATCCTCAATGATGAGCGACAGCCCGGCTGTTGCCTCAATACGCACCGTAATGTTTCCGCCCGATGGACTGTAGCGATGAGCATTCTCTACCAGGTTACGCAGTAGCATTCTCAGCAAGATGGCATCGCCCTTCACCCGGAACATGTCCTCGACCTCCAGGGTCAGTGTCTGCTCGCGCGTCTCCAGCATTGCACTCAACTCAGCCTCCATCGGCAGGATGACTTCCTCTACTATCTCAACATTCTGATAACTGCCAGAGGTGAACTGCTGACCTGCACGCGTGAGTTGCAACAGTTGAGAGACATTGCCAGACATCTGATCAAGCCGCTGTAATAACGGTTGTGTATCGACGGCCTGGTTGCGCTGTAACAGTTCAAGATGTAAACGCAGCCCAGCGAGCGGCGTACGCAGTTCATGAGCAACATCGGCAGTAAAGAGGCGTTCGCGTTCAAGACTGGCGGTTAACCGCGCAACAAGTCGGTTAATGGACTGCGTGACGGCATCAATCTCCTGAACGGAGCCTTCAAAGATAATCGGCTCGAGGTTCACCTCACTCCGGCTTTCCAGCTCATGCTGCAGTTGATAAAGCGGGCGAGTGATCCATCTTACCGCCTGATAGCACAGCAGTAGCGTCAGGCTAATCATGACCAGGCTGGGCAGCGCCAGGCTCAGGATGGCTTCACGGACCTCTTTATCCACGTGCTTATCCATGTTGCGGTTAAGCAGGTTGGCTTCCACCAAAAACTGCACCTGCTCTTTACTCTCATGCCAGAGCCAGGCCACGCTGATCAACTGAAAAAACAGCATGATCATGCCAATCGTGAGCATCAGCCGGAAACGCATGGTATTGCCAGAACGGTAGGGATTCATTCGGGTGATGACTCGTTTTCTGCGCGCGGCTGAGATAAGGCATAGCCAAAACCGCGAACCGTTCGGATCGTGGCTTTGCCCACCTTGTCGCGCAGGTTATGAATATGGACTTCCAGCGTATTGGTGGAGGGCTCATTATCAAAGTTGTAGATGTCCTGATACAGCAACTCACGGTGAACCGGATGGCCTGCTTTCAACATCAACCGGGATAGAATGGAAAACTCTTTGGGCGTCAGGTCGAGCAGCACGTCATCCAGATGAATCTGGCGGTGGGTCATATCCAGTGAGAGATTACCCACTTCGAGGCGGGAATCGCCCTGGTTGACGTGACGCCTGATCAGCGCGCGAATCCGTGCCAGCAACTCATCCAGCGCAAAAGGCTTAATCAAATAGTCATCAGCGCCGGCATCGAGTCCGGCTATGCGCTCTTCAATGGTATCGCGTGCGGTCAGGATTAAAACGGGCTGCATCTGCTTTTGACGACGTAGGCGTTGCAGTAAATGCAGGCCGTCTTCGTCCGGCAGGCCGATATCCAGCAGCACCAGGCTGTAAAGTCCGCTGGCAAGGTGGGCTTCGGCAGAACGGACCGTTGAAACACCATCGCACACGTAGCCTGCACCTTCCAGTGCCAGTACCAGCCCCTGAAGTAGCAGGGCATCGTCTTCAACAATCAATATTTTCATAAGTTCTGAAACCCTTTACGAATCGGCGCTGGCAGTGAGAAAGGCAGATAAAGCGTGTTTGAGTCCCCATCGCGGGGGTGAACAGGACAAGCGCCCCGGCTATTGTGACCGAAAGCAACGTAAACGCCTATTGCGTCAGGGAATCTCACCCTATTAATCGATGGCAAAAGACGCGTAACCTTTACCGAATGCCGCGATAACGCTGAGAGACTGCCTGACGCAATGCCACATTCAGACGAATGGCAACGCCGTATGACGAAAACCTTGCCAGGGCAATAAAGCTGTCGCGATATAGCAAAACATAAAATGCCGCATTGCCAAAAGGACGTAATCAGTAACAGGGGAAAGCGACGCCCAAAAAATGATTTCATACGGAAAGGAATTATTAATCCAGGACGGATGGAAAGTCATTAATTACTATTATCACCGATTAAAAAGCGTTCATGAAACCAACAAAATACCGCCCATCCGTGTACGCGCGAATGAGTTGACAATAATTTTAAACAGTCTGCTGATTAAAGATTAAGAAAACCTTAAACAGGGCCATTTATTACACTTTTATTTCACTGTTGAGCGCTTGATAAAAAGACGGTATGCGCTCAGGGATCGGTCCGGGCCAGTCCAGGGCATTGGAAAGCGAGACGGCTGGCACAGGAAATGCATATTCCTGGCAGAACGAAATTTAGCGACTACACTTTGTGGGGCGACAATAGCAGCCAGCGGATTCATCAGCATCAAAACACATTTGTTTTTTGAAAAAGGGTTGTTGAATTGCAGGGTTTTACCACGCAGTCTCCTTACTTCACATGGCCTTGAGCCAACCTCTTGCTGAAACGTCCTCTGCTGTGATGTCCTGATGATGAACCTATTTACAGGAGAAGACACGTGACCCAGATGGCAGATAGTGATGCCTCATTTCCGTCATTGAGCGGCGGTCTGTATGCCTTCTTTTTTGATGTCGATGGCACGCTGGCAGCGATTCAGTCCCAGCCCGATGCTGTTTTCATTCCAGAAAATGTCGTCGCAGAACTGCAACGGCTCTCATCGTTATGCCATGGCGCACTGGCGCTGGTTTCTGGCCGACCTGTCGAACAACTGGATGCGCTGGCGGCGCCTCTGCGGGCACCGGCAGCAGGCGTGCATGGTGCTGAACGGCGCGATGCGACAGGCGAACTGCATCGGGTGACTTTGCCAGATGATGTTGAACGTCCGCTCAAACGCCTGCTTGAGGAGGCGATGGAGCAGTGGCCGGGTACGCAGTTAGAAGCCAAAGGCATGGCTTTCGCGCTTCATTACCGTCGCGCGCCGCAGCACGAACAGGATGTCATGCAACTGGCTCAGGCTGCGGTGGCGCGTTTTGACGGCCTTGCGCTGCAACCCGGCAAATGCGTTGTAGAAATCAAACCCACAGGGATTGATAAAGGCGCAGCCGTCCATAAATTTATGCAGGAAGCCCCATTCTCAGGCCGTATCCCGGTGTTTATCGGGGATGACCTGACCGATGAAAAAGGATTCGCTGCGGTGAATGCCCTGCAGGGAATCTCTATAAAAGTGGGGGAAGGCCCCAGTCAGGCGCATTATCGTTTACATGACGTTACGGATGTCTATGCCTGGCTTGAAACAACACGATTACAATTAGAGCAAGACAACATTGGTAAGGAGTGTAGGTTATGAGTCGTTTAGTGGTTGTATCTAACCGTATCGCCATGCCAAATGGGAACAAAACCGGTGCTGGCGGCCTGGCCGTCGGCATTCTGGACGCGCTGAAGAGCACGGGCGGACTCTGGTTTGGCTGGAACGGTGAGATCAGTGAGTTTTCAGGTGAAGAAGAAAATCCGGTATCGGTAATGGAACATGACGGTATTGAATATGCCTCTTTCCCTCTGAGCCAGAACGAATACGATCTTTACTACTGCCAGTTTTCAAACACCGTTATCTGGCCCGCCTTTCACTACCGGTTAGACTTAGTTCAGTTCCAGCGCGAAGCCTGGGAAGGCTACTGTGAGGTCAATGATGCGGTCGCGCAGCGATTAAAGCCGCTGATTAAGCCGGATGACATTCTGTGGATCCACGATTACCACTTTTTACCTTTTGCCGCTGCATTGCGTCGGGCTGGCATTAACAACCGTATCGGCTTCTTCCTGCATATTCCTTTCCCTACGCCGGAAATTTTCAACGCGCTGCCTCCTCATAAGGAACTGCTGGAGATGCTGTGCGAATACGATCTGCTGGGCTTCCAGACAGAATCAGATCGTGTGGCTTTCCTCGACAGTGTCAGCCAGTTGACCCAGTTGCAGAATAAGGGTGACAAGAAACACCGCGCCTATGGCAATACCTTTATGACAGAGGTCTACCCGATAGGGATTGAACCCGACAGCATTAAAGAGATGGCTGAAGGGCCGTTGCCACCGAAGATGGCCGCGATGAAAAAAGAGCTGGGCGATGCCCGCAACATCATCGCCTGTGAGCGTCTGGACTACTCCAAGGGGTTACCAGAACGTTTCCTGGCTTACGAGGCGCTGCTGGAAAACTTCCCTCAGCATCACGGCAAAATTCGCTATTCCCAGATTGCGCCCACGTCACGCGGTGATGTGCAGGCTTACCAGGATATTCGTCATCAGCTTGAAACCGAAGCAGGGCGCATTAACGGTAAATACGGGACACTGGGCTGGACGCCGCTGTACTACCTTAACCAGCACTTTGACCGTCGTCTGTTGATGAAAATCTTCCGTCTGACCGACGTGGGGCTGGTGACGCCGTTACGTGATGGGATGAACCTGGTTGCGAAAGAGTATGTTGCGGCACAGGACCCGGATGACCCGGGTGTACTGGTACTGTCCCGCTTTGCCGGTGCGGCGAATGAGCTGACCTCGGCATTGATCGTGAATCCCTATGACCGGGATGAGGTGGCCGCTGCGCTGGACAAGGCCATTACTATGCCGCGCACGGAAAGAATTTCTCGCTATAACGATATGATGGCGGTTCTGCGTAAGAACGACATCACCGCATGGCGCGAAAGCTTCCTACGCGATCTCGAAAAGATTGCGCCACGTAGCGCCGATCATGGAATGGCGAATAAAGTGGCCACATTTCCAAAACTCGCCTGATGCCGCAGCAAGCCAGGGATGGCTTGCTGTTTGTCGTATTTGACCCTCGCTTGCCGTCTGCAAACTCTCCTTATGTTTTAATCAGTTACCCTTAACTCAAAGGCGGTCCTGTACCGCTGCAGGACACTATTCCGGCACTTTTGCTGTCAAAATGACCCATTAAAATGTCAAAACACTATTTTTACCTGGTTAAGCTAAAGTTTTGAAGATCCGGGCCGATACTCTTAGTGCACAAAACTATCTTGCCTGCAATTCATTCACGTTATTAATGTAACTCCTTGTTACATCGACGATCACCCTCTAAACACCTTGCTGTCACCCTTTACAACGGATTGCCAGAACGCGCCTAATCCCCATCGCCTGCCGGACATGGCTGTTCCCCCTTACTCTGCAGTAAAACGCTAACTGACTAATTTAAAAACAAATAATTGTTTCTGCTGGCAGCACATTCCACTGCTTTTATGGTTTTGAATGGTTCTAAATAGGGTACAAATTGCATTCGTGAACATAAACCTGACCTCAACGGTCTGATTTGGCTTTTGCGGCGGTTTTGTTGCTAATTAAGTCCTGGTTAGGACAAATCCCTACAAAAAAAACGTAATTTCGCTCAAAAAACACACAGCTAAAATGTGATCGTAAAGTATTTCTGAAGAAAAAAGGCTCAAAAGTGTGACCTGTGTCACACTTTATCCAAAATTTCACTGAACTGTCGTTGTATGTGAGGATCAGACGATATAGATTTGCCTTGTTTTCGGATTAGTCTTAAAAAATGTATGAAGGCCTCACGGAAGAAGGTTGAAGACTTAAGAATAAGGTGGACTGAAAAAATTGACTTCTGACCCAAAACACAGGGTCGTAAAAAGAAGCAGCACTCAGAACCATTTGCCTTTTATGTTTAATTATTTTTGCCATCTTTAGATTTACCAACCAGCAGCTCGATACGCAGAGATGTTATCTGCGGTAAGTTACGTCGCGTCTCTCAGGATGGAAAAATGGGTACATCTGAATTACTAAAACATATTTACGATATCAACTTGTCATATTTACTGCTCGCGCAGCGATTAATTAACCAGGAAAAAGCTTCGGCAATGTTTCGCCTCGGGATCGATGAAAAGATGGCAGATGCGTTGTCAGAATTAACCTTACCTGAAATGGTAAAATTAGCTGAGACCAATCAACTTGTGTGTCAGTTTCGTTTTACCGATAGCACCGTTATTAATCGCCTGACGCAGGAATCTCGCGTGGATGATTTGCAACAGATCCACACCGGGATTTTGTTATCCAGCCGTTTATTACGCAGCGCGTCTAAAGACGCCGCGCCTACTAAAAAGAGGGCGGTATAATGGGTGAAAAAAGTATTGTTCAGGAAGCGCGCGATATTCAGCTCGCCATGGAGCTGATTACCCTGGGTGCGCGGTTACAAATGCTGGAAAGCGAAACGCAGCTGAGCCGCGGTCGCCTGATTAAACTGTATAAAGAGTTGCGTGGTAGTCCACCACCTAAAGGCATGTTGCCTTTCTCTACTGACTGGTTCATGACGTGGGAACAAAATATTCATGCTTCCATGTTCTGTAACGCCTGGACTTTCTTACTGAAAACCGGTTTGAGCAAAGGTATTGATGCGGTAATCAAAGCCTACCGCCTCTATCTTGAGCAGTGCCCGCAATCGGACGAGGGCCCGCTGTTGGCGCTGACACGCGCCTGGACCCTGGTGCGATTCGTCGAAAGCGGTATGCTGGAATTATCGGATTGTAAAAGCTGCAACGGCAGCTTTATTAATCATGCACATCAGCCTGTTGGCAGCTTTGTCTGCAGCCTGTGCCAGCCACCATCACGTGCCGTAAAAAGACGTAAACTTTCTGCAGATACTGCCGATATCTTTCCACAACTGCTGGATGAACAGGTTAAACACGCCGTTTAAATTTGTTCGCAATGTGGAAGTCATCCAGCAGCGGTTAATCCCGCTGCTTTTTTTTTGCCTCCACGTGGTGAACATCACCTGGGTTTCTGGCTTAACGTCGACCAACACGTTACGGACGTAAGGATTTTTTGTGCTGATAATTTTAGGTTACATCGTTGTATTAGGTTCCGTGTTGGGCGGATACGCTTTAGTGGGCGGCCATCTTGGCGCGCTTTACCAGCCTGCAGAACTGCTGATGATCGCCGGGGCGGGCGTCGGTGCGTTTCTGGTGGGCAACAACGGTAAATCGATCAAGAAGACCCTGAAGGCCCTGCCGCTCCTGTTTCGTGGCTCGAAATACAACAAAGCGGTCTATATGGATTTGATGGCGCTGCTGTATCGCCTGATGGCGAAATCACGCCAGCAAGGCATGTTGTCACTGGAGCGCGATATTGAAGATCCCGCTCAGAGCGAAATTTTTGCTAATTATCCCCGCATCTTAGCCGATAAACAGTTAGTAGATTTCATCACTGACTATTTACGCCTTATGGTCAGTGGCAACATGAATGCCTTCGAAATCGAAGCATTGATGGATGAAGAGATTGAAACCTACGAACACGAGTGTGAAGTTCCTGCGCAAAGTATCGCAGCAGTGGGCGATGGCCTGCCGGCTTTCGGTATCGTCGCCGCGGTGATGGGCGTAGTGCATGCCCTGGCGTCAGCCGACCGCCCAGCCGCAGAGTTAGGTGCGCTGGTTGCCCATGCAATGGTGGGAACCTTCCTCGGGATTTTACTGGCATACGGTTTTATTTCGCCGCTGGCGTCAGTGTTACGTCAGAAATGTGCAGAAACAACCAAGATGATGCAGTGCGTAAAAGTGACGCTGCTTTCAAGCCTGAACGGCTATGCGCCACAAATCGCCGTCGAGTTTGGCCGTAAAACGCTTTACTCCGCCGAGCGTCCTTCGTTCAGTGAACTGGAAGAGCACGTACGCAACGCGAAGAACCCGGCTAAACAGACTTCGGATCAGACCTCATGAAACATGGCAATCGCCCAATTGTGCTGATTAGAAAGCGCAAACATAAGAAACATGAAGGAGGGCATGGTTCATGGAAAATCGCTTATGCCGACTTCATGACGGCGATGATGGCATTTTTTATGGTGATGTGGCTGCTGTCGATCGCCAGCCCACAGCAGTTGATTCAGATAGCGGAATATTTTCAGACGCCCTTAAAAGTGGCGCTGACGGGTGGACAACGCAGCAGCGACAGCAGCAGCCCTATCCCGGGTGGCGGAGACGACCCAACGAAGAAAGAGGGTGAAGTTAAGAAGGTTGTGGATATGGATGCGCAGAAACGCAAGCTGGATGAGATTCGCCTCAACCGGTTACGTGAAAAGCTCGATCAGCTGATTGAAGCCGACCCGCGCCTGAAAGCACTGCGTCCGCATTTGATCATCAACATGGTGGAAGAGGGACTGCGTATTCAGATTATCGACAGTCAGAATCGCCCAATGTTTAAAACCGGCAGCGCAGAAGTTGAACCTTATATGCGCGACATTTTGCGCGCGATTGCCCCGGTTCTGAACGACATCCCAAACCGAATCAGTATCGCGGGGCATACGGATGATATTCAGTACGCCGGTGGTGATAAAGGCTACAGCAACTGGGAGCTCTCTGCTGACCGCGCCAATGCGTCACGTCGGGAACTGGTGATTGGCGGGCTGGATGGTGGAAAGATTCTTCGTATTGTCGGCATGGCTGACACGATGAAACTGAAAAACCGCGGGGGGGATGATGCCGTGAACCGCCGTATTAGTTTGCTGGTGTTGAACCACGATACCGAAGCCGCCATTGAAAAAGAGAATGCTGAAAGTGATGCCGTGCAGGTTAGCGATCCGGCTGCGTTTGAGAAAGTTACCGAACCTTCAGCCTCCATCGGTACAGCAGCAGATAAAGCGGGTGCAGTGAAAACCGCAACCTCAGCACCGTCCGCCTCGGCAGGCGGTGCGATGAAAACGACAGCGTCTTCGCCGTCCGCCCCGGCGAACGGCACAGTGAAAACAGGCACTTCCACGCAGCCCGCGTCTTCAGCGGGTGCGGTGAAAACAGCAACGTCCGCACAACCAGCGTCTTCGACTGGTGCGGTAACAACCGTATCTCCCGCGCCGTCAGCCTTATCGACGGGTACGGTGATAACAGTAACCTCTGCACCGCCAGCGTCATCGGCTGGTGCGGTTAAAACAACCTCCGCGCCGTCAGCTTCGTCGGCTGGTGCGGTCACTACAGCAGCCCCCTCACAGCAGAGGTGATTCCCGTGAGCATGGACATCAGCGATTTTTACCAGACGTTTTTTGATGAAGCCGATGAGCTGTTAGCGGATATGGAGCAACACCTGTTGGGACTCGATCCCCAGGAACCTGACTCTGAACAGCTTAACGCCATCTTCCGCGCCGCCCACTCCATTAAAGGCGGGGCAGGAACCTTTGGTTTTACGGTTTTACAGGAAACAACCCATATCCTGGAAAACATTCTGGATGGTGCTCGTCGCGGCGAAATGCAGCTCAGCACCGACATCATCAATCTGTTTTTGGAAACTAAAGATATTATGCAGGAACAGCTCGATGCTTATAAAACCGCGCAAGAGCCTAACGCGGAAAGCTTCAAGTATATCTGTGAAGCATTACGCCAGCTGGCGTTAGAGGCTAAAGGTCTGCCGGTTGAAGCGCCGGTGGTGGTTGCCCTTGATGCACCGGTCAGTCAGGCAGAGTCCGCGCAAGCAGGCGCCGACGGCGTTCATCTGCAACTGGTCGATCTGAAAGAAAAAGACATTGATTTGATGCTGGAAGAGCTGGGTAACCTCGGCACAATCAGCGATGTCAAGAAAGGCAGTAACTCGCTTGAGTGCCACATTACGGGCGTTGGCAAAGACGATATCGTCGCCGTGCTCTGTTTTGTGATTGATGAATCCCAGATTCGCTTCCCGGAGGCGGGCGACGCAGCCCCAGTCGCGACAGCGCGCGCCGCTGAACCTGAGGTGGCCGAAGTACAGACCGCGACCGTTACCGAATTGCCCGTTGCCGCAGCCAAACGCGAAAGCAAGCGCGTTGCCGCACCGGCGAAGACCAGCGAATCCAGCAGCATCCGTGTTGCCGTTGAGAAGGTCGATCAGCTGATTAACCTGGTGGGTGAGCTGGTGATCACGCAGTCAATGCTGGCACAGCGCTCTGGCGAACTGGATCCGGTGGCGCACGGCGAGCTGCTGAACAGCATGGGCCAGCTGGAGCGTAATGCGCGTGACCTGCAAGAGTCGGTGATGTCGATTCGTATGATGCCGATGGAATACGTATTCAGCCGCTTCCCGCGTCTGGTTCGCGATCTGGCCAGTAAACTGGGCAAAGAAGTCGAACTGACCTTACTCGGCAGCTCGACCGAACTGGATAAGAGCCTGATTGAACGCATTATCGATCCGTTAACGCACCTGGTGCGTAACAGCCTGGACCACGGCATTGAATCGCCTGATAAGCGTATTGCCGCAGGAAAAGTCGCGACGGGCAACCTGACGCTGTCCGCAGAACATCAGGGCGGCAACATCTGTATCGAAGTCTCCGATGACGGTGCGGGCCTCAACCGTGAGCGTATTCTTGCTAAAGCACTGTCATCCGGTCTACCGGTTCATGAAAACATGAGCGACGAAGAAGTCGGCATGTTGATTTTCGCGCCAGGCTTCTCCACCGCAGAACAGGTCACGGATGTGTCCGGCCGCGGCGTGGGCATGGACGTTGTGAAACGGAATATCCAGGAAATGGGTGGTCATGTCGAAATTGCCTCTAAACAGGGCAAAGGCACCACAATCCGTATCCTGCTGCCGCTGACGCTGGCCATCCTTGATGGCATGTCTGTACGCGTCGCGGATGAAGTCTTTATTCTGCCGCTGAATGCGGTGATGGAATCATTGCAGCCTCGCGCAGAAGAGTTGAAACCGCTGGCGGGTGGCGAATGTGTTCTGGAAGTCCGTGGCGAATATCTGCCGCTGGTTGAACTGTGGAACGTCTTTGATGTGAAAGATGCCAAAACAGAAGCGACACAGGGCATCGTGGTCATTTTGCAAAGCGCGGGCAAACGCTACGCCCTGTTGGTAGACCAGTTAATTGGTCAGCATCAGGTTGTTGTTAAAAACCTGGAAAGCAACTATCGCAAAGTACCAGGGATTTCAGCCGCCACCATCCTCGGCGATGGCAGCGTGGCGCTGATTGTTGACGTTTCGGCGTTGCAGTCACTTAACCGTGAAAAACGTGTGGCCGGCGCTGCCGCCTGATTGATAACGAAAGGGTAAATAACATGAGTGGAATGGCAACCGTGACAAAAATTGCTGGCGAAACCGTGGGCCAGGAGTTCCTGGTGTTCACGCTGGGTGATGAAGAGTACGGCATCGATATTCTTAAGGTTCAGGAAATTCGTGGTTACGATCAGGTAACCCGCATTGCCAACACGCCGGATTTTATTCGCGGCGTAACGAACCTGCGTGGCGTGATTGTGCCTATCATCGATCTGCGTGTGAAATTTGCACAGGCAGACGTTGAGTACAATGAGAATACGGTCGTAATCGTTCTTAATCTGGAAAACCGCGTCGTCGGTATCGTGGTTGATGGCGTGTCTGACGTGCTGTCGTTGACGCAGGAACAGATCCGTCCTTCACCTGAGTTTGCCGTGACAATGTCCACCGAGTACCTCACCGGTCTGGGTGCGCTCGGCGACCGCATGTTGATTCTGGTTGACATCGAGAAGCTGCTGAGCAGCGAAGAGATGGCGCTGGTCGACAACCTGCGTACGGCATAATCCTTCTTCACGGGTCAGTCCAGGCTGGCCCGTGAGGTTCTGTGTCTTGTTTACAGCCTGAATTAGTGTGATCCGCTTAACCCACGCATCGCTTCCACCTCTCATTTTGCTCCTGTTGTCTGTGACCTGAGCCACTAAAAAACACCCTCAGCTGATATCAATAATTACAAAAGCCCTAATTGCCGCTTTTTTACTGAAGCTGACTAAACCCTCTCTCTTTCCCGCCGATACAGCCCCTGCACTTTACTTATTATGCTCGGGGAAAAAGATGTTAAAACGAATAAAAGTCGTGACCAGTCTTATCGCGGTACTGATGCTTTTCGGTGCCATGCAGCTGCTGTCAGGCAGCCTGTTCTGGTCAGCACTGAATAATGATAAAGAGGCCTTTGCGCTGTCACAAATTTCCACCCGGAACGTTGCGGCGATGACCGATGCCTATATGGCGCTGAACCAGTCTCGTACCACACTCAACCGCGCAATGTTGCGCCTGCAAACCAGCCTGGCGTCTCAAATGAACGGCGGCCAGCTGGACAGCCTGACAGAGAAAGCCGTTAACGAGGCGAATAAAGGTGAGCAGTACCTGGCAGAATTTAACGCGATTCCGGAAACACCGGGCGCAGATACGGAAATGCGCGATCGACTGCAAAACGATTTTAAGGCCTATCTGACCGGTCTGCGCGGCATGATCGCCAGCCTGAAAGCGAAAGATCTGGAAGGCATGTTTAAACAAAATATTGAACAGAAGCAGCAGGCGATGCAGGCCACCTATTCCGCATGGCGCCTGAAGCAAAGCGAACTGTCCGCACACGGCGCAGAGCAGAATCAACAGGCCTTCACGCAGATGATGTGGATGCTCGGCATGGTGGGCGTGCTGGTGATTGTGGTTATTCTGGGCTGCTGGTTTGGACTGCGTCAGCTCTTGATTCAACCGCTTCAACGTCTGCTGGTGGATATTCGCACCATTGCTTCTGGCGACCTGACGCAACCCATTCTGGTGGAAGGCCGCAATGAGATGAGCCAACTGGCCGCCGGCATCCATGAGATGCAGCATTCGTTGGTATCGACCGTGGGTGAGGTTCGCAGCGGGTGTGATGCCATTTTCACCGGCGCCAGTGAAATCGCGGCCGGGAATAACGATCTGTCTGCGCGTACGGAAGAGCAGGCAGCTTCGCTTGAACAAACGGCAGCCAGCATGGAGCAGTTAACGGCGACGGTAAAACAGAACGCAGATAACGCACGTCAGGCTTCTCAACTGGCACAAACCGCATCCGAAACCGCGCTGCAGGGCGGTAAAGTGGTGGATGGCGTGGTGACCACCATGCAGGAAATTGCCGGCAGTTCGAAGAAAATCGCAGACATTATCAGCGTTATCGACGGCATTGCTTTCCAGACCAATATTCTGGCGCTTAACGCTGCCGTAGAAGCGGCGCGTGCAGGTGAGCAGGGCCGTGGCTTTGCCGTGGTGGCGGGTGAAGTCCGCAGTCTGGCACAGCGCAGTGCTCAGGCAGCAAAAGAGATCAAAGGGTTAATCGAAGATTCAGTGGCACGCGTTAACAGCGGCTCGCTTCAGGTTGAAAGCGCGGGCAGCACTATGAATAACATCGTGGGCGCGGTAACACGCGTGACCGATATCATGGGCGAAATCGCTTCTGCATCTGACGAGCAAAGTCGCGGCATCGATCAGGTGGGCCAGGCCGTAACAGAAATGGATCGTGTGACACAGCAGAACGCCTCGCTGGTCGAAGAGTCAGCCGCCGCGGCCGCCGCGCTGGAGCAACAGGCCAGCGCCCTGTCCCAGGCCGTATCCGTCTTTAAAATCTCGCGCGTTTAAGTTTTCCCAACCTCTTTTTACGGCCAGCGTGAACCTGTCTTCACGCTGGCCGTAAAGTTCCGCACGTCCGGGCCGATAAACAGAATCGAATTGCTAATGAATGAGGTTTCTATGTTTAGTCGAGTACGTGTTGTCTCCGGTCTTCTCTGTGTATTGGCACTGTTCGCGCTACTGCAAATTTTTTCGGGTGGCGTGTTCTATAAGACGGTGACAGAAGATAAAGAAAATTTTGCCTATAACCAACGTCTGAGTACGCTTCAACGCGCCATGGGCACCTCTTGGGTCGCACTGGTACAGGCGCGAAATACCTTAAACCGCGCCGGGATCCGTTATTTGCAGGATGGGCAAATGGCCGGCTCAGGTGCCACCGTTAAAGAGCTGGTGGCGCTGGCAGATAGTGAATTAAAGCGTGCGGAAGAAGGCTATGCCATGTTCAATGCCAATCTTTCTGAGAAAGGCAAAAGTGCAGAAAACGTACTGACGCTGCAGGCAAACTATAAGCAATTCCATGACGGACTCGCGGAACTGATCGTATTTCTTGGCAACGGTAACTTTAAAGGGTTTGTAGACCAGCCGACACAGAGCTATCAGGACAAATTCCAGAAAGACTACGATGCCTGGCTTAACTACAACCTTCAACTCAGTCAGCAGGGCGTGGATGCCAACAATGCCGCCTATCAACGCATGATTATGCTGGTTGTAGGGACGCTATTGGTCACGCTTTTGGTGATTGTGCTGGTCTGGAATCTGATGCGCAGCCTGCTTATTCGACCGCTCAAAGAGAGCATTGAACATATTCAGCACATCGCAGGCGGCGATCTCACGCAGCCCATCAACATTAGCGTACGTAATGAAATTGGCGATCTGCTGACCTCGCTGCAGGACATGCAACGTTCTCTGGTGCGCACCGTCAGCACCGTGCGAGACGGCGCAGATGCAATTTATACCGGGGCCAGCGAAATCGCCGTCGGTAATAACGATCTTTCTTCCCGAACCGAACAGCAGGCGGCATCGCTGGAGCAAACGGCGGCCAGCATGGAAGAACTTACCGCGACCGTAAAACAAAATGCGGAAAATGCCCGTCAGGCTTCAAAGCTGGCGCTGAATGCCTCTGAAACCGCGCAGCAGGGCGGCAAAGTCGTTGATGGCGTGGTCACGACCATGAAAGAAATTGCCGGCAGCTCACGGAAAATTGCGGACATTATCAGCGTCATTGATGGTATCGCTTTCCAGACCAACATTCTGGCGTTGAACGCAGCGGTTGAAGCCGCGCGAGCTGGCGAACAGGGACGAGGCTTTGCCGTGGTAGCTGGTGAGGTTCGTAACCTGGCCCAGCGCAGCGCACAGGCGGCAAAAGAGATTAAAGGCCTGATTGAAGACTCCGTTGGTCGCGTTAACACCGGCTCAGTGCTGGTTGAGAGCGCGGGCGATACCATGAATGAGATCGTCAGTGCGGTGACGCGCGTGACCGACATCATGGGTGAAATTGCTTCTGCGTCGGACGAACAGAGCCGTGGTATCGACCAGGTCGGTCAGGCGGTGACCGAGATGGATCGCGTAACACAACAGAACGCCTCGCTGGTGGAAGAGTCTGCTGCAGCCGCCGCGGCGCTGGAAGATCAGGCCAGTAACTTAAAACAAGCGGTTTCTGCCTTCAATATTGGTAAAGAAATTGTCACGCAGGCCGTTAACAAGACTACGGCGGCAAAAAATTTACGTTTAGAAAGTCCGTCAGAAGGCATTCGCCAGCCATCACCGCGCGGTGATGAGAACTGGGAAACCTTTTAATTGCCTGGATGGCCCAGCCGCTGAGACGCGGTTGGGCGTAGCAGCAGATGTTCAACAGGTTTAGTTCAGGCCAGGTGCAAAGATGAAGAAATCGACGTTATTAGATCAACCGGAAGCGACGACGCTGCTGTCACAAATGGTGCAGCGTCTGCCCCTGTCCGATACCCATTTTCGCCGTATCAGCCAGCTCATCTATCAGCGTGCGGGTATCGTGCTGGCCGATCACAAGCGCGAGATGGTTTACAACCGTCTGGTTCGTCGTCTGCGCACGCTGAATATCGATGATTTTGGTCGCTATCTGGCCCTGCTGGAAAATGATCCAAACAGTGCTGAGTGGCAGGCGTTTATTAATGCGTTAACCACTAACCTGACAGCGTTTTTCCGCGAGGCGCATCATTTTCCAATCCTTGCGGAGCATGCACGTAAACGTCAGGGAAATTTTAGCGTCTGGAGTACGGCAGCGTCCACCGGCGAAGAACCTTACTCTATCGCGATTACGTTGGCTGAAACCTTAGGCATGGGACCGGGTAAATTCCAGGTACATGCCAGCGATATCGATACCCAGGTTTTGGAGAAAGCCGTGGCGGGCGTTTACCGCCAGGAAGAGCTGCGTACGCTGTCGCCCGCGCAGTTACAGCGTTTCTTTTTACGCGGTACAGGTCCACATGCTGGCATGGTTCGTGTCCGTTCCGAACTGGCGAACATGGTGAACTATACCCAGCTTAACCTGCTGGCAAATGACTGGGCCTTACCGGGACCGTTCGATGCGATCTTCTGCCGCAACGTAATGATCTATTTCGATAAAGAAACACAAGAAAAAATTCTACGTCGTTTTGTTCCTCTGCTTAAGCCCGGCGGCATTCTCTTTGCCGGACACTCAGAGAACTTCAGCCAGATTAGTAAAGAGTTTTGGCTGCGTGGGCAAACCGTGTATGGACTGACGAAGGAAAGATGATGAGCAAAATTACCGTGATGTGCGTAGATGACTCTGCGCTGATGCGGCAACTGATGACCGAAATCATCAACAGTCATCCTGATATGGAAATGGTGGCTACGGCCCCGGATCCGTTAGTGGCACGCGATCTGATTAAACAGTTTAATCCGCAGGTGTTAACGCTGGATGTTGAAATGCCGCGCATGGACGGCCTGGACTTTCTTGAAAAACTGATGCGTTTACGGCCCATGCCCGTGGTCATGGTGTCATCCCTGACGGGACAGGGCTCAGAAATCACGCTGCGCGCGCTGGAGTTAGGTGCGATCGATTTCGTGACGAAGCCGCAGTTAGGCATTCGTGAAGGCATGCTGGCCTACAGCCAGATGATTGGCGACAAAATTCGCGCGGCGGCCCGGGCGCGCCTGCATGTTCGTAACGTTATGCCCGCGCCGGTCACGCTGAAAGCCGGCCCGTTGCTGAGTAGTGAAAAGTTGATTGCCATTGGTTCATCAACCGGCGGCACAGAGGCGATTCGCCACGTTTTACAGCCGTTACCGGCCACCAGTCCGGCACTGCTGATTACGCAACATATGCCACCGGGCTTTACCCGATCTTTTGCCGAGCGGCTGAACAAGCTGTGCCAGATCACGGTGAAAGAAGCGGAAGATGGCGAGCGTATTCTTCCCGGCCATGCCTACATCGCGCCTGGCGCAATGCACATGGAACTGGGGCGCAGCGGGGCGAACTACGTGGTGAAGCTGAATGAAGGCCCCCCGGTTAACCGGCATAAACCTTCAGTGGATGTCTTGTTTAAATCGGTTGCGATTAACGCCGGGCGTAATGCCGTCGGCGTCATCCTGACCGGTATGGGTAACGATGGGGCAGCAGGCATGCTGGAAATGCATCGTGCCGGCGCCTGGACCATCGCGCAAAATGAAGCAAGTTGTGTCGTTTTTGGCATGCCACGCGAGGCGATAGCCAGCGGTGGCGTGAGCGAAGTAGTAGATTTAAGCAACATCAGCCAGCACATGCTGGCGAAAATTAGCGCCGGACAGGCATTGCGTATATAACCAGGCCCGTCCTGCCGGGCGAGATAACACAGGAGTAGATATGGCTGATAAAAACATGCGCTTTTTAGTAGTGGACGACTTCAATACGATGCGTCGTATTGTACGTAACCTGCTGAAAGAGCTTGGTTTCAATAACGTAGAAGAAGCGGAAGACGGCGTTGATGCGCTAGGCAAGCTGAAAGCAGGTGGTTTCGATTTCGTTATCTCTGACTGGAACATGCCAAATATGGATGGCCTGCAACTGCTGCAGACTATTCGTGCCGATGCTGCCATGGCGAGCCTGCCAGTTTTAATGGTGACGGCAGAAGCGAAGAAAGAAAACATTATTGCTGCCGCTCAGGCGGGTGCAAGCGGCTATGTAGTCAAGCCGTTTACTGCAGCCACGCTTGAAGAAAAGCTGGGCAAAATTTTTGAAAAACTGGGTATGTAAGGAGATGTGATGAGCGACCTTCCGAAATCAGCTGAGCAAGCCGCGGCACACGATATCATTTCCCGCATCGGTTCACTGACCCGCATGCTGCGTGACAGTCTGCGTGAGCTGGGGCTGGATCAGGCCATTGCAGAAGCTGCTGAAGCCATTCCTGACGCCCGCGACCGTCTGGACTATGTAGTGCAAAAGACCGCTCAGGCGGCCGACAGGGCGCTGAACAGCGTCGAAGCAGCGCAACCGCACCAGGACAAAATGGAAGCGGGCGCGATTGCGCTGAAAGGACGCTGGGATGCGTGGTTTGAAAATCCAATTGAACTTGCCGACGCGCGCGAGCTGGTGACGGATACGCGTGAGTATTTAGGGGAAGTGCCTACGCACACCTCTTTTACTAACAAGCAGTTGCTCGACATCATGATGGCGCAGGATTTCCAGGACCTTACCGGTCAGGTCATCAAGCGCATGATGGATGTGATCCAGGAGATCGAGCGCCAGCTGTTGATGGTGCTGCTGGAAAACATGCCAGAAGTGAGCGCCGAGAAACGTCAGGTTGGCACCACGCTGCTTAACGGACCTCAGGTCAATGCCGCTGCGCCAGGCGTCGTGGCGAATCAGGACCAGGTTGATGACCTGCTGGACAGCCTGGGTTTCTAACCGCGAGTCTGTCTGGTCATCGCCGATCCGTTAACGGTTGGCGATTGCCGCCCCTTCTAAGATGGCCTGTTTCTGACAGGCCACTTCTCTTTTCTCTTTTGCCATCCGTGAAAGAGCGCGCATTTTTCACGTTTTATCCACGCTTTAACCAAACCCAAATTTGGCATTCTATGCTCAGAATTCCTGCCAACCGAGGTTTGTGGTGTCAGAAAATAGCGACGAAGAAAAAACAGAATCGCCCACGGCCCACCGACTTGAGAAAGCACGTGAAGAAGGCCAGATTCCGCGTTCGCGCGAGTTGACCTCATTACTGATGCTGTTAGCCGGCATCATGATTTTATGGGTCGGCGGTGCCATGATGGCCCATCGGCTGGCCGCGATGGTGTCAACCGGATTACGATTTGACCATGCCATGGTGACCGATGACAAAATCATCATTGCGCATGTGGGCAATCTGATTATGCAGGCCATTGCGGCGCTGCTCCCGCTGCTGGGCGGGCTGGTTCTGGTCGCGATTGCCTCGCCAATGCTGCTGGGCGGCGTGGTGATCAGTGGAAAATCCATTAAGGTCGATTTTGGCAAACTGAACCCGCTGTCTGGGTTAAAGCGTATGTTTGCCGCTCAGGCCTGGACCGAACTGTTTAAAGGCATCCTGAAGACTATTCTGGTCGGGTGTGTTGCAGGCTGGTACGTCTGGAGCCACTGGCCCGATATGCTGCGTCTGATTGCCGAATCACCGACAACGGCACTGATTCACGGCATGGATATGATTGCCATCTGCTGCTCGCTGGTCATGCTCGGGTTGATCCCCATGGTGGGGTATGACGTTTTCTGGCAACTGTACAGCCATTTTAAAAAGCTGCGCATGTCGCGTCAGGAAATTCGTGATGAACACAAACAGCAAGAGGGTGATCCGCACGTGAAAGGGCGCATCCGCCAGCAGATGCGCGCAGCCGCCCGACGTCGCATGATGGCCGATGTTCCCAAAGCCGATGTTATCGTCACCAACCCAACGCACTACTCGGTTGCCTTGCAATATAACGAGAAAAAGATGAGCGCGCCGAAGGTCATCGCCAAGGGCGCAGGGGATATTGCCTTACGCATTCGTGAACTGGGCGCGGAACACCGTATTCCGGTTCTGGAAGCGCCGCCACTGGCGCGTGCGCTGTACCGACATACTGAAATTGGACAACACATTCCGGGTGCGCTCTATGGCGCCGTCGCGGAAGTGCTGGCCTGGGTCTGGCAGCTACGTCGCTGGAAGCGCGAAGGCGGCCTGATCCCGGTAAAACCTAAAGACCTGCCGGTCCCGGCAGAGATGGACTTTGCAGGAGAGAACACAAACGATGGCTAATCTGGCCGCTAAATTACGCCTACCGGGCAACTTCAAAGATATGCAGTGGCAGGTGCTTGCTGGCCCGGTACTGATCATCATGATTTTATCGATGATGGTTCTGCCGTTACCGCCATTCATCCTTGATCTGTTGTTCACCTTCAACATCGCCTTGTCGATCATGGTGCTGCTGGTGGCGATGTTTACCCAGCGCACGCTGGAGTTTGCGGCGTTTCCAACCATCCTGCTGTTTTCGACCTTGCTGCGCCTGGCGCTTAACGTTGCCTCAACCCGTATCATTTTACTGGACGGCCACACCGGGGCCGCCGCCGCCGGACGGGTGGTGGAAGCCTTTGGCCACTTCCTGGTCGGGGGCAACTTTGCCATCGGTATTGTGGTGTTTATCATCCTGGTGATTATCAACTTTATGGTTATCACCAAAGGTGCCGGCCGTATCGCTGAAGTGGGCGCGCGCTTTGTTCTTGACGGGATGCCCGGTAAGCAGATGGCCATCGACGCCGACCTGAATGCCGGTCTGATTGGTGAAGATGAAGCGAAACGCCGCCGTGCTGAAGTCACCCAGGAAGCCGACTTCTACGGTTCAATGGACGGTGCCAGTAAGTTCGTACGTGGTGATGCCATCGCCGGCATTTTGATCATGGTAATCAACGTGATTGGCGGGCTGTTGGTTGGTATCGTGCAGCACGGCATGGATGCAGGACATGCGGCAGAAACCTATACGTTGCTGACTATCGGTGATGGTCTGGTTGCTCAGATCCCGGCGCTGGTTATCTCGACTGCGGCGGGTGTTATTGTGACGCGCGTGGCAACCGATCAGGACGTCGGCGAGCAGATGGTTGGCCAGCTGTTTAAAGATCCTCGCGTACTGATGCTGAGCGGCGGCGTAATCGGTTTGCTGGGCCTGGTGCCGGGCATGCCGAACTTCGTTTTCCTGCTGTTTACGGCGGCCTTACTGGGGCTGGCATGGTGGTTACGCGGCCGCGAAATGCAGCCGAAAAAGAGTGTCGAATCACCCAGCAGCCTCACCAAATCTATGGAAACACCCGCATCGGCCGAGGCGTCCTGGACCGATGTACAGCTGGAAGATACCCTGGGAATGGAAGTGGGCTATCGCCTGATTCCAATGGTCGATCATAATCAAAACGGTGAACTGCTGGGGCGTATCCGCAGTATCCGTAAGAAGGTGGCGCAGGACGTCGGCTTCCTGCCACCGGTGGTGCATATCCGTGACAATATGGAATTACCGCCGGCCCGCTATCGCATTTTGATGAAGGGCGTAGAAATTGGCAGTGGTGACGCGTATCCTGGGCGCTGGATGGCGATTAATCCCGGCACCGCAGCGGGCACCTTGCCGGGTGAAGCCACCGTCGATCCGGCGTTTGGCCTGGCGGCCGTGTGGATTGATGGCGCGCTGAAAGAGCAGGCCCAGATCCAGGGCTTTACCGTGGTCGAAGCCAGTACGGTGGTGGCAACCCATCTTAATCATCTGATTGGTCAGTATGCCAGCGAGCTGTTTGGTCGCCAGGAGGCGCAACAGCTGCTGGATCGCGTCTCGTCTGAAATGCCTAAACTGACTGAAGATCTGGTGCCGGGCGTTATTACCCTGACAACCCTGCATAAAGTGCTGCAAAACCTGCTGGTGGAGCGCGTCTCTATTCGTGACATGCGCACCATCATTGAAACGCTGGCAGAGCACGCGCCGGTTCAAAGCGATCCGCAGGAGTTGACCAGCGTGGTTCGTGTTGCGTTAGGTCGCGCAATCACCCAACAATGGTTCCCGGGCAACGGTGAAGTTCAGGTTATTG
This sequence comes from Pantoea sp. Ae19-2, assembly GCF_059801205.1. Classification (NCBI taxonomy): domain Bacteria; kingdom Pseudomonadati; phylum Pseudomonadota; class Gammaproteobacteria; order Enterobacterales; family Erwiniaceae; genus Pantoea; species Pantoea sp. Ae19-2. The sequence continues at coordinate 1,398,095 of NZ_JBCHWE010000001.1, forward strand.
GCCTGGATGCTACGCTGGAGCGCCTGTTACTGCAGGCTCTGCAGGGCGGTGGTGGGCTGGAGCCGGGCCTTGCCGATCGTCTGCTGGCCCAGACGCAGGAAGCCTTACAGCGTCAGGAGATGATGGGCGCGCCGCCGGTCTTACTGGTAAACCATCCATTACGTGCGTTACTGGCGCGCTTCCTGCGTCGCAACATGCCGCAGCTGGTGGTGCTGTCCAACATGGAATTAAGCGACAATCGTCAGATTCGCATGACCGCCACCATCGGAGGCAAACAATGAGATCGATGATGCTGTTTGCACTGCTCCTGCCGCTGTCTGCCCAGGCCGCTGACGGCGCCTGGAGCGCCAGCGCGGCGGGCCCGCTGATGGCCAATCGCGGTAGCTGGCAATCCTCACAGCCCTTAACGCCGCCGGGCGACGTAAAAGGGGTAATGACTGTGGTGAACTGGCGCTATCAGCTCACCCGGCCTGCGCCATCGGGCCTGCAGGTCCGGCTTTGTGCGGCGCAGCGCTGTACCGAACTGGACGGTGCCAACGGCGCAACGCGGGGTCTGACCGGCGTGACCGCGGATGAAACATTGCATATGGTGTTTGGTTTCGCTGGAAGCGGCAGCTTACCGCCCGGGCTGAAAGTGGTCAGCACAGACGTGACGGTTAATTACCAGTAAGCCTGATTATTTCATTGTTAAGACAGACCGGCAGCGATCGTGCAGGCGTGCACGATCGCTGCCGGTCTGCATAATGAAGTCATTTTCGCATTGAATCAGTCTGTGCTTCGCAGCAGAAAACGAGAGATCAACCCGCCAGCCACACCGCCCACCATCGGCACCAGCCAGAACACCCACAGCTGCTGCAAGGCCCAGGTTCCCTGGAACAGCGCCATCGCCGTACTGCGCGCCGGGTTTACCGACGTATTGGTCACGGGGATGCTAATTAAATGAATAAGCGTTAAGGCCAGGCCAATGGCGATGGGCGCGAAACCCGCAGGCGCGCGTTTATCGGTCGCCCCCTGAATAATGATCAGGAAAAAGGCGCTGAGTACCAGTTCAGTGACCACTGCTGCACAAAGGCTGTAGCCCCCGGGGGAGTGTTCGCCAAAGCCGTTAGCCGCGAACCCGCTGGTGGTGGCATCAAAATCAGACTGACCACTTGCAATCACATACAGCACGGCCGCCGCCGCGATACCGCCCGCGACCTGCATAATGATATAGGGCAAAATGGCCTGATATCCGATACGGCCGCCCGCCCATAAACCCAGCGTGACGGCAGGATTAAAATGGCCGCCCGAAAGATGACCCACAGCAAAAGCCATCGTCAGTACGGCAAGGCCGAAAGCCAGAGCCACTCCGGCAAAGCCAATCCCGGTTTGCGGAAAGGTTGCCGCCAGCAGGGCGCTTCCACAACCCGCCAATACTAACCAGAATGTGCCGATGAATTCGGCAAACGCTTTTTTAATCATCAACTTAGTTTCCTTTCTCGTTAACAGGTCAAGACCTGATGAAATGCGGGCTTATAGTAGAGCGCGCGCATCAGAAAGGAATAACCCCATGATCTTACGCAGATAAACAGGACATTATGGCGGCATGGGCCAGTTTGTCCGTTGCTATGCATCATGATGTCTGGTTTTCAGGCGATAGCGGGCCGATTCATATCGTGGGCAGAGCAGGCGGCGAAAACAGCGGTCGCGGAAATCATGACGCGGCGGCGGGGAAGGCAGGGAAGGCAGGCGCCGGGCCACGGTGGGCACTCAGCGCCTGAAGAGGTTACATGCGATCGACGGTTTTGATACCCAGCGTGTCCAGCCCCAGTTTCAGGGTTTTGGCGGTCAGGGCAGCAATCTGTAACCGGCTCTGACGGGTCGCTTCATCTTCGGCCGCCAGAATCGGGCAATGCTCGTAGAAGCCGGAGAACAGGCCAGCCACGTCATAGAGGTACGCACACATCACATGCGGCGTGCCGTCACGGGCAACCTGAGTAATGACTTCTTCAAACTGCAGTAGGCGTGTAGCCAGCAGGGCTTCACGATCGTCCGTCAGGGTGATGTCGGCCTGAATCGCGTCGGCTTCAATACCGGCCTTACGGAATACCGACAGGACACGCGTGTAAGCGTACTGCATATAAGGCGCGGTGTTACCTTCAAACGCCAGCATGTTGTCCCAGTCAAAGATATAATCCGTGGTGCGGCTCTTTGACAGATCGGCATATTTTACAGCGCTGACGCCGACGACTTCCGCAAGTGCACGCCGCTCTTCTTCGCTCATCTCCGGGTTTTTTTCGCTGACCAGCGAGTAAGCACGATCGTAAGCTTCATCCAGTAGATCCGAAAGTTTGATGGTGCCGCCGCTGCGGGTCTTAAACGGACGACCGTCTTTACCCAGCATCATGCCAAATGCATGGTGCTCAAGCGGCACAGATTCAGGCACATAACCAGCTTTACGCACGATGGTCCACGCCTGCTGTAAATGCTGATGCTGGCGCGAGTCGATGTAATAAATCACCCGATCGGCATGCAGCGTTTCGTAGCGGTATTTGGCGCAGGCAATATCGGTAGTGGTGTAAAGATAGCCGCCGTCTTTCTTCTGAATGATGACGCCCATAGGCTCACCTTCTTTATTCTGGTATTCATCCAGAAAGACCACGGTCGCACCTTCGCTCTCTACGGCTAACCCTTTCGCTTTCAGGTCGGCAACAATACCCGGCAGCATGTCGTTGTAAAGGCTCTCGCCCATGACATCTTTGCGGGTCAGCGTGACGTTAAGGCGGTCATAGATATGCTGGTTCTGGCTCATGGTGATATCAACCAGCTTTTTCCACATCTGGCGGCAGTAGTCATCGCCGCCTTGTAACTTCACCACGTAGCGACGTGCGCGCTCAGCAAATTCCGGATCTTCATCGTAGGTGCGCTTGGCTTCACGGTAAAACCCTTCTAAGTCAGCCAGCGCCATTTCGGCATGGTTTTCGTTCTGCTGTTTCTCAAGGAAAGCTATCAGCATACCGAACTGCGTTCCCCAGTCGCCAACGTGGTTGGCACGGATGACGTTATGGCCCAGAAACGCCAGAGTGCGGACAGCGGCATCACCAATAATGGTGGAGCGGACGTGGCCGACGTGCATTTCTTTCGCGACGTTCGGGGCAGAGTAATCTACGACGATAGTCTGAGGTTCAACGCGGGCGACGCCGAGTCGCGGATGCTGCAGGGCATTCCTGGCATGTTCTGCCAGCCAGCCACGATCGAGAAAGATATTAATAAACCCGGGTCCGGCAATCTCAACCTTGCTGGCAATACCGGTAAGATCCAGATGTTGAATAACAGTTTCAGCTAATTGTCGCGGCGCCTGGCCCAGTTTTTTAGCCACGGCCATGATGCCGTTTGCCTGATAATCACCAAACTGAACTTTGGCCGACTGGCGAACCTGAGGTTCGCAATCGGAGGGAGCACCAGCCAGCACCATAGCCTGACTGACTTTTGCGGAAAGAAGCGCCTGAATATTCACCGGGTTACCTTACATATGCTAAGAAAAGCACGCTGACAGCGCAGCGCGCTTCATCCTCATTCTGCCGGAGGCGATAACCAGAGTCATCACCAGGCAGAACGGAAAAAAATGAGGGGAAAAGTATACGTGAATTGTCAGCTTGAGTCAGTAACTGGATAAACTCGGAGAAACAGAGCTAAGGATGTTTCCCAAAGGATTAGCGGCGGCGCGCGCGGCGCGCATTTTTAACGCTTTTGTCTTCTCGCACCTTCCAGTGGCGCGCAAGGGCAAATCCCATCAGTGCGATCAATGTTGCCACTACGATGAGCATAGTCATAAAAACTTTCCTTATAATGGTATTGATGCAAATTTATAAGAAAGGTGACGCGGCTGCAATCATGTTGTCGGTAAATGGGAATTGTCTTATGGCATTAATTAATGTCAATTTAAACAGATAGTTATGTGGTTTTTGTCAACTTAAAGGTGGATCTAAAAAGAAGATAAGTCTGAATTGAAAGCGTAATTTATCTGCTTTAATGGAAAAGAATCACGTAAATAAGATGAATCTCACCATTATGTCGTTTAGGATTTAATGCTAACAATGAGTTACGATATTTAAGTGTGTAAATTTTAGAGGGGCAGAGGCAACCGTGAGCACCACCTTTCCATCAGAACTGGACGATTTACGCGAAGATTTGGCCGCTTTCGAACAACGGTTACAAAGTTTTTCACAGCGACTCGGATTAGATAATGCCGGACTCGATGTCGATCATGTCGCGGTTCGCTGTCACCAGAACACCACCGCCGAACGTTGGCAGCAGGGTCTGGCGAAAATGGGCCAGCAATTTTCGGCAGCGATGATCAATGGTCGTCCTGTCTGCCTGTTCAAACTGCATCAGCCGCTCCAGATTGCCGGCTGGCATATCGACGTGGTGGAGTTACCCTGGCCCGGCGAGAAACGCTATCGCCATGAAGGCTGGGAGCATGTGGAAGTGGTATTAAGGGGCGAGCCAGAAACGCTTGGGATGCGGGCAATGGCGTTGCTGTCCGACCATGCACTGTCCCAACCCGGTATTTCGTTCAAGACCAGCTCGCCAAAAGGGGAAAATGAACGTTTGCCTAATCCTACCCTCGCAGTAACCGACGGGGAAACCACGATAAAGTTTCACCCGTGGAGCCTGGAAGAGATCGTGGCCAGTGAGCAGTCTTAACCCAGGGCGTCAACCGCGCGTTTAAGCCGCTTTGCCGCTTCTTCCAGCAGCGCGCGTGGACAACCGAAGTTGATACGCACGAAACGATCATCGCCAAAATCGCGACCCGGTGAGAAACCCAGCCCGTACTTTTCAAAATAGAGTGCCGGGCTGGCAACCGGCAATGCGCTGGCATCAATCCAGCCGAGATAGCTGCCTTCTGGTGACACCATCGAGAGTCCGGGGAGCGCATTGACCTGTTCAACCAGCCAGTCACGATTACCGCGCAGATAGTCCAGCTGTGCATCAAGCCAGTCATCATTGTCGCGCCAGGCAACCTCTGCGGCCACCAGTGCCAGAATATCAACCGAGGGAACGATGCCCTGGCGGACGGCGTTGAAACGTTCACGCAGTGCCGGGTCAGGGATGATGGCGACGGATGCGCCCAGGCCTGCGATGTTAAAGGTTTTCGAGGGCGAAAGCAGCGTGACGCTGCGCCGGGCGGCATCGTCGCTCAGGGAGGCGAACGGGATGTGTTGCAGGCCCTCTGTTAACAGCAGGTCGCAATGGATTTCGTCAGAACAGACAATCAGGTCGTGCTGCTGGGCAAACGCCAGTTGGGCCTCCAGCTCTTCCCGGCGATAAACCGTACCGCCAGGATTCTGGGGATTGCACAGCATCAACAGCTTTTTGTCCTGCATTTTCCCTTCGGCCGCGCTCAGGTCCATGACCCAGCGCCCATCCTGTAATATTAATGGCAGACTCAGCTGGTCGCGTTCCGCCAGTTTAGCGGCAGAGCGAAAAGGGGGATAAATCGGTAAGGGTGCCACGGTACCTTGCGGTGGCTGAGTAAAGGCGCGGACCGACAGATTTAAGCCGCAGACAACGCCGGGCAAGACAACAACCCATTCGGGATCGACCTGCCAGTGATAACGTGATGCACAGCGAGCGATAAGGGCCGCAATCAACCCCTGGGGCTTATCGCCATAGCCGAAAACGCCGTGGTCAACGCGGGCTTTAATGGCTTCAATGATACGCTCAGGCGATCGGAAGTCCGTATCGGCGACCCACAGTGGCAGAATATCCTGACCCGCATATTTGTGCCATTTAAGACTATCACTGTGACGGCGGTCTATCCGTTGGTCAAAATTGAATGTCATAGTTAGTTTTCCACGTAAACTGTTCTAAGGGATAAGCGTACCTGACGAATTTGGCGTGAACAGGAAGCCATGTAAAGGAGAAGACAATGACGACACTGGAAATTTGTTGCTATGGGGTGGATTGTGCATTAACCGCCCAGCAGGCGGGAGCCGATCGCATAGAGCTTTGCGCCGCGCCGCGTGAAGGCGGGCTGACGCCTTCTGCAGGCATGCTGGAGGTCGCCCGTCGTGACATTTCAGTTCCGGTGCATCCTATTGTTCGCCCTCGCGGTGGCGACTTTTGCTATTCCAGCCGTGAATTTGAAACGATGAAGTCAGACGTGGCGCGTATCCGTGAGCTGGGTTTTCCCGGCATCGTTCTGGGCATGCTGGATGAAGATGCCAATATCCATGCCAGTCAGATGCGACAAATCATGGCCCTGTGCGACGGGATGGCGGTGACTTTTCACCGCGCCTTCGATCTGTGCCATCGGCCCAAGCGTTCGCTTGATGTGCTGACGGATTTTGGCGTCAGGCGCATCCTGACATCTGGCCAGCAACAAAGCGCGGAAAACGGAATTGCATTATTGAGGGAACTTAATGAATACAGCGCAGGTCCAATCATTATGGCCGGTGCTGGCGTTCGCCTCAGCAACCTGCAAAAGTTTCTGGATGCGGATATTCGCGAGGTACACAGCTCGGCCAGCCACCTTGTGGCATCCCCGATGCGCTACCGTAAAGTGGGTGTTTCCATGTGTTCCGAAGCCGAAATTGATGAGTTCAGCCGCTACTGCGTCGATGGCGATGTCGTTGAGGCAATGAAAAGTGTGATGCAAATGAATACCGCCCGGGTGGCTTGACTCATGACCAGTTTTGCCGCGCAGCACGCCTATTGATGACGTGATGTTTGCAAGTACCAAACCCCAGTAAATTTGCTGGGGTATTTTTTGCCCAAAATTCCTTCAGCGCCCTTTATCGTCGTGCCCGCGAGGCTGAATTCAGTCGCTGCTGGCGCTGAGAGAAGAATTCCGCTTTCCATCATCCGTCGGTTCCTGCTATTTAGGGTAAACCGTTTACGACATTGACGTCCGAGGTGCACACCATGCGATGCGTTCTGCTGTCCGCTGTGATTACGTTATTCTCCTTTCCCGCCGCCTGGGCCGCAGCCTCATGTCAGCCATACAGTAAAGCGGTGACCAACAGCAATAACTGGATCCTGCTGGGCGGCAGTGCCAAAGGTCAGGTGCGTCAGGTGATCGCCGGCGAGTTTGGTAAAGACGTCAACTCACAGAAACGGGTACTGGGGCAGTTTGATCGCTGTGGCGATCTGCTGGTGGCGGACATCAGCTATGACAAAAATGAGCGTAACGTCATCCTGAGCATGGAACAGCACCTGGTTCGGGTTCAGGACGGCTGGGTTGCGGAATATGCCTATCTGGTTAAAGTCATCAAGCAGGGCAGTGAAGTGGTGGTCGATAACCGTCAGGGCACTATTCAGTGGCAGAAGGGCAAAAACGGCAACATCATCAGCGCATCGGATAAATTTATCAGCATGGGTAAAGACGGGTTTACGGATACGACTTACCGTTATGATAAACGTTTCCACTTACTAAAAAGTATTGCGCGAGGTACCGATCCCGTCAGCAACGGGGAATACCGTTATGAGTGGAATCCACAAGGCCTGGTCACCCGTTCGACCTCTGCCCGCCGCAAAGATACCTACACCTATGATAACCAGTGGCGGGAACGGCGCCTGAATGGCACCGCAACGACAGACGTCAGCACATTGCGCACCGTGGATGAATGCCAGTTCTGGGATGAGAAGGGCAACTGCACGCTGAGTTATCTGAATGAAACGGAAGTGTTCGAGAAAGGGACGATTCAACGCCACCTCAGCGCAGTCTATAAATACCAGTACTGGGATAAACCCGCTGAGGTGACGGAATAGCCGTTATTTTACCGTTTGACTGAACGCATCCAGCCCCAGCAGCGCATGGGCAATTTGCTCCGGTGCCAGGTTGGGGTTAAGGTTTTTCAGCGTATCGCCTTCACTGTTTGCCAGTGCGCCTATTTTCACCAGATTTTCCCAGCTTTCGCCCTCCAGATGCATCTCTTTCAGGGTGGTGGGCATCTTGATCGAGCGATAGAAACGGATGTAGCGTGCGATCTCCTCGTCCGGACGCTGCTCCAGCACCATCTGGGTTAAGGTACCGTAGGCCACTTTCTCGCCGTGGGTGAGATGATGGATATCGCCTTCAATAGCAGTAAAACCATTGTGAATGGCGTGCGCAGCTGCCAGGCCGGCATTTTCGAATCCCAGGCCCGACAGCAAGGTATTCGCTTCCACCACCGCTTCCACCGCCGGCGTCACGCGTTTTTCCGAAACGGCAACGTAGGCACTGTAACCCCAGGTCAGCAGGGTTTCCTCACAGGCACGGGCGATGGCTAGCCCGGCAATGGTCGGATCGCCATTGACCATCGATTTGGCATGGCTGCGGGCTACCGCCTGGGCTTCCACCCAGGTTGCGAGGCCATCCGCAATGCCCGAGGCAAACAGGCGGGCAGGCGCAGCGGCACAGACGGCGGTATCCACCAGCACCAGATCGGGGTTCTTATTGTAGAAGCGATAGCTCTCAAACACGCCGCTGTCAGAATAGATAACGGAGAGTGCGCTACAGGGCGCATCGGTAGAGGCAATCGTGGGAACGATCACAACCGGTTGTTGGATCTCATCAGCCACTGCCTTAACGGTATCCAGCGTTTTACCGCCGCCCAGCCCGATGACCACGTTGCAGTTCTGCTGTTGCGCCTGCTGGCTCAACCGGGTGATTTCATTACTGGACGCCTCGCCGTTGAACTGCTGGCGCACCACGTTCACGCCCGCCTTTGTGAGCGTGGCCTGAGCCCGTTCACCGATCAGTCCCCAGACGACATCGTCCGCGACCACAAAAGCCTGAGTACCCAGTTCGGTGACGTAGCTCCCCAGTTCATCGAGTACGCCTGCACCTTGCACATATTTGCGCGGTGACGAGAAAATAAATTTCATAAACGTTGCTCCTGGTTGCATAAATCATGGCCGTGACCGGCCCGTTGATAAAGCCCTTAAAAGGGTAGCAGCTAATGGGGTTTTGCTGGCTGTACAGACAAAAAACCGCTTGTTATTGTGAGCGGATGTTTACCGGGGATACGCTTATGACGGCTTCGTTGCTCTCTTTCCTGCTGGCTATTATTATTTTGACCCTGACGCCGGGCTTTGATACGGCGTTGATCCTGCGATCGGCCGCCGCACAGGGCTGGCAGCGTGCCAGTGCCACGGCGCTGGGCGTGGCAACCGGCTGTTTGCTCTGGGGCATTGCGGTAGGGCTGGGATTAGGCGCGTTGCTGCTGGCGTCGGAGATGGCTTATAACCTCCTGAAATGGGCTGGCGCCGCTTACCTCCTCTATCTGGGCATTAGGCTGCTGTGGCATCCGCGCGCCCAAAGCGTGTCAATGCATGCCGAGGCTGCGGCTCAGCAACGTCATCTTGCCTGCTTCACGCGTGGATTATTGGGGAATCTGCTGAATCCCAAGGTGGGCGTTTTCTATGTGACTTTTTTGCCCCAGTTCATTCCGCAGGGCGCCTCTGTCCCGATCTGGTGCAGCCTGATGGCGTTGACGCACATGCTGGTGGGGTTGGCCTGGAGCACGGTGCTGATCGGCAGCAGCCACTATTTTGCTGAGCAGTTAAAACGGCCACGAATAGTCAAAATCATGGACCGTTTAACGGGCTGCGTCTTTATTGGTTTTGCGGCGAAACTGGCGCTGTCTCGCCGCTGAGGGTCAGGGTTTGGTGGCAACCAGAACGGCGCGCAGCGGTGCGGGATAACCTTCAATGGTTTTGCTGCTGTCGTCGGGATCCAGAAACTCGGCCAGTGATTCACTTGTCATCCAGCTGGTACGACGTTGCTCTTCCGTCGAGGTCAGGGCAAAGTCGACAATGCGCACGTTAACAAAGCCACACTTCTCCAGCCAGCTTTCCAGCGCCTCGGCAGAGGGAATAAAATAGACGTTGCGCATCTGCGCATAGCGTTCGCCCGGCACCAGCACCTGGTTCACATCGCCTTCGATCACCAGCGTTTCCAGTACCAGCTCGCCGCCGCTGACCAGCTGATTTTTTAGCTGAAGGAGGTGGTCAAGGGGGGAACGGCGATGATACAGCACGCCCATCGAAAAGACCGTGTCGAACGCCTGGAGCGCCGGCAGTTGTTCAATGCCCAGCGGCAGTAAATGGGCGCGACGGTCATCATTCAACAGCTTACGCACGGCTTCGAACTGGCATAAAAACAGCTGCATGGGATCGATACCCACAACCAGATGCGCACCCGCACCGATCATCCGCCACATGTGGTAGCCGCTGCCGCAGCCGACATCCAGCACGGTTCGTCCGGCCAGCGAGGAAATATGAGGCAGCACGCGCTCCCATTTCCAGTCAGAACGCCATTCGGTGTTAATCTCCGTTCCGTACAGGGAATAAGGGCCTTTGCGCCACGGCATCAAATTGCGTAGTAGTTTCTCAATGCCCTGACGATGACGATCGCTGATGTCATCCCGATCGGCGCTTACGCTGTTCAGCAGGTCCAGCCGCTGGGGTTCCAGCAGCGGTAAGTATTCCAGCGACTTGTACCAGTCACGGAAGTGCCCGTGCAGATTCTCCCGCTGCCAGTCGCTAATCTGTGCAGGCAGCACGTCAAGCCATTTTGCCAGGGGGCCAACGGCGATTTGCTGATAAAAACGGCCAAAGTCGATCATTTTAATGCCACCAACGAACCAAAATTAAAGCACTGAAACCATAATTCAGCGTGCGAAAAGCCCGCCTGCTTAAGACGAGCCTTATGCGCTTCCACACTGTCGGTCAGCATGACGTTTTCCAGCATGCTGCGCTTCTGGCTAATCTCCAGTTCGCTGTAGCCGTTGGCGCGCTTAAAGTCATGATGCATGTTAAACAGCAGTTCGCCGACATCACGATCTTCAAAGCTGAACTTCTCCGAGAGGACCAGGGCTCCGCCGGGATTCAGCCCCTGCCAGATTTTACTGAGCAGCGTAAGACGGGCAGGCGGCTCAAGAAACTGCAGGGTGAAATTGAGCACCACCAGAGAGGCATTCTCAATCTCAATGTCACAGATGTCCGCTTCCACCACGGTAACCGGCGTGTCGGCGCGAAAGGCATCGATATGGCGGCGGCAACGTTCGACCATGGCCGGAGAGTTGTCTACGGCGATAATCTGGCAGCCTGGCACGTGAATATTACGACGCACCGAAAGTGTGGCGGCACCGAGTGAGCAGCCCAGGTCAAACACCTGGCTGTTGGGCTGGACGAAGCGTTCTGCCAGCATGCCAATCATCGAAATGATATTGGAATAGCCGGGCACCGAGCGCTGAATCATGTCGGGAAACACTTCAGCGACACGTTCGTCAAAGGTCCAGTCGCCCAGTTTTTCAATGGGCGCAGAAAAGAGTTGATCGCGATCAGACATATCGAAAATCCGAAGAGACGGCGGAAAGGGCGCTATTCTGGCAGAAACTGCCGCGGCCTGCACCCTTTAAGCCGCAACATTAATGCAGGCTGAGCACCAGTTGCCAGGGGAGATAGATGAGGTTAAAAATCACCATTCCACTCAGGCCAAACAGGGTCAGCATCATGCCGTATTTGCGTCCACTCATCACGTCATTACGCAGGCCATAAGCATGCAAAAAACGGCCAACAAAAAACACGATGCCCGTCAGGTGAACCATCCAGACATCCGCCCCGTTCATCTCAAGCGTTATCAGCAGCAGCAGCGCCAGGGGAATGGTTTCAACGGCATTGCCATGAATGCGGATGGCCCTGTTCAGGTCGTGATGACCGCCATCCCCAAAAGCAACGTGATGTTGACGCCGAAAGCGGACGACATTGAGGGTGAACTTCATTATCAGTAACGCACCGATAACCACATATAACGCGCTAATCATCATGGATTCCTTTTTTATTCATATCACCAGAGGGGGCGAGGCTGCCCATCGCTATCAGAATAGCGAATCCTGTTGCGGCCAGTCAGGTCCGGGACCGATGCTGGCATCAATTTTTTGTAATGCCGGCCAGAGCGCCTGCACCAGCGGAAACACCTGTCCCATATCGGGCGTGTGGATAAACACCAGAGGGTCACTTTGCGTGTGCCATTCGGCCAGCTTGGCCAGCCAGATTTGAAACAGTGGCAGGCTTTCTTCCAGGTTGTCGCTGCCGACAAAACGGATCATGGGGCGCGAACCGGTCAACAGTGCATGGGGCGGAACGCGAGGCTTTTGCTGGCGGGCGTGAAGTGCCGCCGGGCTTTGCGAGGTTGAGGCATGAACCGGACGGCTGTCCAGCACCACACGATTGACGCCGCGCTGCAGCAGGCCGCGATTCAGCGCGCGCTCAGCCTCGCCTTTGGCAAAAAAGGCGGCATGGCGGACTTCGACGCCGTAAGAGAAATGGGCGGGCAGGCTGTCCAGAAAGCGCCAGAGATCGTTCAGTTGTGCAGGGGAAAAGCTGGCGGGCAGCTGTAGCCAGTACTGACCCATGCGGTCGGCGAGCGGTGCCATCAGGCGAAAAAAATCCGTTACTAAGTCGTCGGTATTTTGCAGGGCGGCCTGATGGCTGATGCTGCTGGGAAATTTAAAACAGAAACGAAACTGGTCATGGGTCATATCCCGCCAGCGCAGGACCGTTTCCGCATCAGGCAGCGCATACAATGTGGTATTGCCTTCCACCGTGCCGAAATAACGCGCATAGTCAGCCAGGGTTTCGATTCCCCATCGCTTCCAGTGCGCGTGATGCCATTGTGGCAAACCAATACGAAGTGTCACGCCTGATTCCCGCCTTTGAGTGTGATGGTAATTATCCTGTAAGGCAGTATATTGACGCAAACAGGTGAAAAGCGAACAGGAAATGCCGCGCTTTAACGTGGCTCCACTTATCCTGTTTGCCTTTTTCCATTATAATAGCGGCCTTTTTTGCGACAGCACCCTACAAGGTGACGCGGCCTGGTGCTGTCAGCTGCAGCGGCGAAGTTAAAAGGATAGTGTTATGCGTACAGAGTATTGTGGACAGCTCAATCTGTCTCATGTAGGTCAGCAAGTCACGCTTTGCGGCTGGGTCAACCGTCGTCGCGATCTGGGAAGCCTGATTTTTATCGATATGCGTGACCGTGAAGGCATCGCACAGGTTTTTTTCGATGCCGATCATCAAGACGCTTTCCAACTGGCATCTGAACTGCGTAACGAATTCTGTATCCAGATTACCGGCACCGTGCGTGCCCGTGACGAAAAAAACAGAAACAGCGACATGGCCACGGGTGACGTAGAAGTCTTTGCCCACGCGCTGAACATCATCAATCGTGCTGAACCACTGCCTTTGGATTCTAACCAGACCAACAGCGAAGAAGCACGTCTGAAGTACCGTTATCTGGATCTGCGCCGCCCTGAAATGGTTGAGCGCTTAAAGACTCGCGCTAAGATCACCAGTTTTGTCCGTCGTTTTATGGATGACGCTGGCTTCCTGGATATCGAAACGCCGATGCTGACGAAAGCCACCCCGGAAGGCGCGCGCGATTACCTGGTGCCGAGCCGCGTGCACAAAGGCAAATTTTATGCGCTGCCTCAGTCACCGCAGCTGTTTAAACAGTTGCTCATGATGTCGGGTTTCGATCGCTATTATCAGATTGTTAAATGTTTCCGTGATGAAGACCTACGCGCAGACCGTCAGCCCGAATTTACGCAGATCGATGTGGAAACTTCCTTCCTGACCGCACCTCAGGTGCGTGAAATTATGGAGCGCATGATTCGCGAACTCTGGCAGAGCGTGAAGGGCGTGGATCTGGGTGAGTTTCCGCAGATGACCTTTGCCGAAGCCATGCATCGCTACGGCTCAGACAAACCCGACCTGCGTAATCCCATGGAGCTGGTGGACGTGGGCGACCTGCTGAAAACCGTTGAGTTTCAGGTGTTTTCTGGCCCGGCTAACGACGAGAAAGGCCGTGTTGCCGCGCTGCGTGTTCCCGGCGGCGCGCAGCTGAGCCGTAAGCAGATTGATGAATACGGCAAATTTGTTGAGATTTACGGTGCCAAAGGTCTGGCCTGGATGAAGGTAAACGAACGTGCGAAGGGCCTGGAGGGCGTACAGAGCCCGGTAGCGAAATTCCTTAATGCCGATATCGTTGAAACCCTCCTCAGCCGCACGAGCGCGCAGGATGGGGATATCATCTTCTTTGGTGCCGACCGTGCCAAAGTGGTGGCCGATGCGCTGGGCGCACTGCGCCTGAAAGTGGGACGTGACCTGCAAATCACCGACGACAAAGCCTGGGCGCCGCTGTGGGTTGTCGACTTCCCGATGTTTGAAGAAGATGACGAAGGTGGGCTGGCTGCCATGCACCATCCGTTTACGGCACCGAAAGAGATGAGTGCGGAACAGCTGGCAGCCGATCCGACCCAGGCCGTAGCGAATGCTTACGACATGGTGATCAACGGTTATGAAGTCGGCGGCGGATCTGTGCGTATCCACAACGGTAACATGCAGCAGACCGTGTTTAGCATTCTGGGCATTGAAGAGCATGAACAGCGTGAGAAGTTCGGCTTCCTGCTGGATGCACTGAAGTACGGCACGCCGCCGCATGCAGGCCTGGCATTTGGTCTGGATCGCCTGACGATGCTGTTAACCGGTACCGACAATATTCGTGACGTTATCGCGTTCCCGAAAACCACGGCAGCGGCCTGCATGATGACGGAAGCGCCAAGCGAAGCGAATCCGGCGTCACTGCTTGAGTTAGGCATTCAGGTCGTCAAGAAAGACAAGTCTGAGACGAAGTAATGCCGTATAAACATCCGGTTTCTGTGTTAGTGGTGATTGTGGCGCAGGACAGTGGCCGGGTGTTAATGCTGCAGCGCCGTGACGACCCGGATTTCTGGCAATCGGTCACCGGCAGCCTGGAAGCGGATGAGTGTCCGCTGCAGGCGGCCGAGCGGGAAGTCGGTGAGGAGCTGGGGATTGATGTAAAGGCCGAGCAGCTAACGATTGAAGACTGTCAGCGTGAAATCGACTTTGAGATTTTCCCGCACTATCGTCATCGTTATGCGCCGGGCACGACGCACAACCGTGAACACTGGTTCAGGCTGGCCTTGCCTACAGAGCGTGATCTGCTGCTCACCGAGCATCTTGCCGCGCGCTGGCTCGATCCCGCCGCCGCCGCTGCCCTCACGAAATCCTGGAGTAATCGCCAGGCGATTGAAGAATTTATCTGAATGCTCGCCGCTGCGCGTTTTTCCCGTGGCGAAGGCATTAGGTTTTATGAATCGGGTGGGTTTTCAATGAACGCACCGAACAATATCGACAGTCAGGCGTAATCGGCGCCGCGAGGGTGTCCACCGCCAGCGCACCGCAACGGATCGTACTTCTGTACGTGGGAATTGCGGGCACGGCCTGGGGACACGTTCGCACGTAAGATAGCCTGCACCCAGTAAAAGATCGGAGAAAATGCAACATGGCTGGACACAGTAAATGGGCGAATACCAAGCACCGTAAGGCCGCTCAAGACGCCAAGCGCGGTAAAATCTTTACGAAGATCATTCGTGAGCTGGTCACGGCTGCCAAACTGGGCGGCGGCGATCCGGGCTCCAACCCGCGCCTGCGTGCGGCAATGGATAAAGCGCTGTCTAATAACATGACGCGCGATACCATGAACCGTGCCATTGCACGCGGCGTAGGCGGCGAAGATGACTCCAATATGGAAACCATCATTTATGAAGGTTACGGTCCGGGCGGGTCGGCCATCATGATTGAGTGCCTGAGCGACAACCGCAACCGTACCGTGGGCGAAGTGCGTCACGCCTTCACCAAAACGGGCGGCAACCTGGGTACCGATGGCTCCGTCGCCTATCTGTTCAGCAAAAAAGGCGTAATCTCCTTCGCACCCGGTCATGACGAAGATGCGGTGATGGAAGCGGCGCTGGAAGCGGGCGCAGAAGACGTGGTCGGTTACGATGACGGCGCGATTGACGTGTTTACCGCATGGGAAGAGATGGGCACGGTGCGCGATGCGCTGGAAGCGGCGGGCTTTAAAGCCGACTCCGCGGAAGTGGCCATGATCCCCTCGACCAAAGCCGAAATGGATGCGGAAACCGCGCCTAAACTGCTGCGCCTGATCGATATGCTGGAAGACTGTGACGACGTGCAGGAGGTTTACCATAACGGCGAAATCTCCGACGAGGTGGCGGAAACGCTTTAATGCTGTACCGCTACACGCTCAGGCTGGAGACGCGTCATGTCGATTATTTTAGGGATTGACCCTGGCTCACGCGTGACCGGTTATGGGGTGATTCGTCAGACTGGCCGCCAGCTCACTTATCTGGGCAGCGGCTGTATTCGTACCAACACAACAGAGTTACCTGCGCGTCTGAAGCTGATCTATGCCGGAGTATGCGAAATCATTACGCAGTTCTCGCCGGATTTTTTTGCTATCGAGCAGGTGTTTATGGCGAAGAATGCCGATTCTGCCCTGAAACTGGGGCAGGCGCGGGGGGCCGCGATTGTGGCGGCGGTTAACCATGATCTGCCGGTGTTTGAATATGCCGCGCGCCAGGTCAAGCAAACGGTCGTTGGCACTGGTGGCGCAGAAAAAAGTCAGGTGCAACACATGGTGAAATCGCTGCTGAAACTGGCGGCGAATCCCCAGGCCGATGCCGCCGATGCGCTGGCTATCGCCATCACGCACTGTCACGTGGCCCAAAACGCGGCGCGCATGAGTGACAGCAAGCTGGTGCTGACCCGCGGCCGGTTGCGTCAGAGTTAACAACCCTTACGTCGTCATCGCTATCAGGCTGGATATTCATCCAGCCTTTTTTATGGTATAAATTCCGCCACATACTTTGGATAAGGAAGGCTTCAGGTGATTGGTCGTTTACGGGGCATTATTCTGGAAAAGCAGCCACCGCTGGTGCTGCTGGAGGCGCACGGTGTCGGCTATGAAGTCCATATGCCAATGACCTGTTTTTATGAGCTGCCCGATCTTAATCACGAGGCGGTGATCTTTACTCAGTTTGTGGTGCGCGAAGATGCACAGTTGCTGTTTGGCTTTAACAGCAAGCAGGAACGTGCACTGTTCCGTGAGTTGATTAAAGTCAATGGCGTTGGGCCTAAGCTGGCGCTGGCCATTCTGTCGGGCATGTCGGCACAGCAGTTTGTGACGGCGGTTGAAAAGGAAGAGATTGCCGCGCTGGTTAAACTGCCGGGCGTGGGCAAGAAAACCGCTGAACGTCTGGTGGTGGAAATGAAAGACCGCTTTAAAGGCATGCATGGCGATCTGTTTGGCGGCGATTCGGCCTTTACGCTGACCACGCCGGGCCCGGAGCCAGAGACCAACGATGCAGAATCGGAAGCGGTTGCAGCGCTGGTGTCGCTGGGGTATAAACCGCAGGAAGCGAGCCGCATGATCAGCAAAGTTGGCCGTCCTGACGCGGATTGCGAAACGTTGATCCGTGAAGCGCTCCGCGCCGCTATTTGAGGTAATTCATGATTGAAGCCGATCGCCTGATCTCCGCTGCCAGCATTAACGAAGAAGAGGGCCTCGACCGCGCCATTCGTCCTAAGATGCTGACCGAATATGTGGGCCAGCCGCAGGTGCGTGAGCAGATGGAAATTTTCATCAAGGCGGCACAACTGCGTGGTGATGCGCTGGATCATTTATTGATTTTTGGCCCTCCCGGGCTGGGCAAAACGACGCTGGCCAACATTGTGGCCAACGAGATGGGCGTTAATCTGCGCACGACCTCCGGCCCGGTGCTGGAAAAAGCGGGCGATCTGGCCGCGATGCTGACCAACCTCGAACCTCATGATGTGCTGTTCATTGATGAAATCCATCGTCTTTCACCGGTCGTGGAAGAGGTACTTTATCCGGCTATGGAAGACTATCAGCTGGATATTATGATTGGTGAAGGTCCGGCTGCGCGTTCCATCAAACTGGATCTGCCGCCCTTTACGCTGATTGGCGCCACCACGCGGGCAGGCTCGCTGACGTCACCCCTGCGCGATCGCTTCGGCATCGTGCAGCGTCTGGAGTTTTATCAGGTAAAAGATTTACAGCACATTGTGGGACGCAGCGCCGCCTGCCTTGGTCTGGCACTCAGTGAAGAAGCGGCCCTGGAAATCGCCCGCCGGTCACGCGGAACGCCACGTATTGCCAATCGCCTGTTACGTCGGGTAAGGGATTTTGCTGAGGTGCGCGCGAACGGTGTACTGAGCGGTGATGTCTCGGTGACGGCGCTGGATATGCTGAACGTGGACAGCGAAGGCTTCGATTATATGGATCGAAAACTGTTGCTGGCCATTATCGATAAATTCACCGGTGGGCCGGTCGGGCTGGACAACCTGGCAGCAGCGATTGGCGAAGAGCGGGAAACCATCGAAGACGTGATTGAGCCGTTTTTAATTCAGCAGGGCTTTATTCAGCGCACGCCGCGCGGCCGGATGGCCACGCAGCATGCCTATCGCCACTTTGGTATCACCAAAGAAGCCTGATCACAGCGCCGGTTTGCGCACCATGCTGAAGAGAAAAAGGATGGCGGCGCACAGCACGACGGAAGGGCCGGCGGGCGTGTCATAAAACGCCGAGAAGGTTAAGCCGCCGGTCACGGCAATCACGCCAATCAGTACGGCCACCGCCGCCATCATTTCGGGTGAACGCGCAAAGCGCCTGGCGGTGGCAGCCGGAATGATCAGCAGCGATGTGATGATCAGCGCACCAACAAACTTCATCGCCACACCAATCGTCAGTGCGGTTACCAGCATCAGCATCAGCCGGGTGCGTTGAATATTCACGCCGTCAACCTGCGCCAGCTCAGGGCTGATTGTCATCGACAGCAGTGCGCGCCACTGCCAGGCCATAACGGCCAGCACGAATATCACACCTGCAGCCATGGCCCAGAGATCGCTGGGCGTTACCGCCAGCAAATCGCCAAACAGGTAGGCCATCAAATCCACCCGCACGTTCGACATCAGGCTCACCACGACCAGTCCGAGCGAAAGCGCACTGTGCGCCATGATGCCCAGCAGCGTATCTATCGCCAGATGCGGGCGACGCTCAAGCCAGACCAGACCCAGTGCCAGACAGACCGTGACCAGGATCACGGCATAGTAAGGGTTGACGTTGAGCAGCAAACCAAAGGCGACGCCGAGCAGTGAGGCATGCGCCAGCGTGTCGCCGAAATACGACATCTTGCGCCAGACGACAAAAGAGCCCAGGGGGCCCGCCGCCAGCGCCAGCATCACGCCGCCCAGCCAGCCCGGAAGCAGTAATTCAATCATGATGGACCCGGTCCTTTGCGTAATACGATACGTCCCTGAAGGTCGTGACGGTGATTATGGTGATGACGATAGATAGCCAGTTCCTGCGCACCGCGCGGGCCGAACATGGCAATGAATTCGGGATGCTGCGACACCGCCTCAGGCGTACCTGAACAGCAAATGTGATGGTTAAGGCACAGCACCTCATCCGTTTTCGCCATGACTAAATGCAAATCATGGGAAACCATAAGCACAGCGCAGTTCAGCTCGTGTCGCAGTTGATTGATCAGATCGTAAAGCGCGACCTGCCCGTTGACATCCACACCCTGCGTCGGTTCATCAAGCACCAGCAACTGAGGCTGATTGAGCAAGGCGCGAGCCAGTAACACGCGCTGCGTTTCGCCGCCCGACAGTTTCTGCAACGGCGAGGTCAACAGGTGACCCGCCTGAACGCGTTTCAGGGCAGGCAAAATATCCTGATTGCGCGCACCGCGCGACAGGCGCATAAAACGTTCGACCGTGACCGGCAGCGTGGGATCGATATGCAGCTTCTGTGGCACGTAGCCGATGCGTAAGCCCGCACTGCGACTGACCCGACCGGAGGAGGGCGCAAGGAGGCCAAGCACCACCCGGACCAGCGTCGATTTGCCCGCGCCGTTAGGACCGAGCAGGGTTAAAATTTTACCAGGATGAAGTTCCAGACTCACGCCAGATAAGACCTGACGTTGATCAAAACTGATGGATACGTTTTCAAGTGTGACAAGTGATGGCATAAGATTTACAGGTTGCACAGAATTTCGAATGTTATAATATCACATCCAATCTGTTGATGACGAAGGAATGACGCATTATGTTACATAATAAAAAAGGGGGCTTTTTGACCCTGACGGCGATGGCTTTCGCCACCTCTGCTGCCTTACCCGCGCACGCCGATATTGTGGCCTCCATTAAGCCCGTTGGGTTTATCGCCTCGGCCATTGCTGACGGCGTCACACCCGTGGAGGTTTTGCTGCCGGATGGCGCATCCGAACACGATTATGCCCTGCGCCCCTCTGATGTAAAACGCTTACAAAACGCGGACTTAGTTGTTTGGGTTGGCCCTGAAATGGAAGCCTTCATGACAAAATCTGCGGCGTCTCTGCCGGAAAAAAAGAATCTTGAGATCGGGCAAATTTCCGGCGTAAAACCCTTGCTACTGCGTGGAGGTGAAGACGATGATCATCACGACCATGATGGCGCAGAGCACGATCATGATGAAGCGCATCATCACCATCATGGTGAGTTTAATATGCACTTGTGGATGTCACCAGAGATAGCGAAAAAAACCGCGGTTGCAATCCACGGAAAATTATTGGAACTTATGCCGCAGGATAAAGCCAAACTTGACGCCAACCTGCAGCATTTTGAGGCAGAATTAGCGGACACAGATAAGCGCATTATCTCACAGCTTGCCCCCGTTAAAGATAAAGGGTATTTCGTTTTTCACGACGCTTACACGTACTTTGAAAAACACTACGGTCTCTCGCCCACCGGGCATTTTACCGTTAACCCTGAGATTCAGCCGGGTGCACAGCGCTTACATCAAATTCGAACACAGTTGGTTGAGAAAAAGGCCGTTTGCGTCTTTGCTGAGCCACAATTCAGGCCGGCGGTCATCGATGCTGTTGCCCGTGGAACCCAGGTGCGTAAAGGCACGCTTGATCCGCTGGGTACAGACATCAGCTTAGGAAAAGACAGCTATGTGAAATTCCTCTCACAGCTGTCGAGCCAGTATGAGACCTGCCTGAAAGGAGCATAGAGGAATAGTTCAACGTGCAGCAGATAGCCCGCTCTGTCGCCCTCGCATTTAATAATTTGCCGCGCCCCCACCGCGTTATGCTGGGATCGTTAACCGTAGTGACTCTGGCCGTCGCCGTCTGGCGGCCTTACGTCTACCATCCCAGTAATGATGTGACGCCCATCGTCAAAACCATCGAACTGGACAAAAACGAATTTCGTACATTGCTTCCCGAAGCCAGTGAACCCATCGATCAAAGTACCCCAGAGCCGGATGAAGAACTCCCTGCAGATGATGTCGATCAGGACGTCGCCGACAGTGCCGGCACGCATGAATACACGGTTTCTTCTGGCGATACCCTGAGCAGTGCACTTAATCAGTACGGCATCGATATGGGGGACATTAACGCCCTGGTCTCCAGCGATCGCGATCTGCGTAATTTGCAGGTCGGGCAGCAGCTCAGCTGGACATTAAACGATGACGGCGCGCTGAACACCTTTAGCTGGGAAATTTCGCGTCGTGAAACCCGCACCTATACGCGCACGGATAGCGGCGGCTTCAAAATGCAGTCGCAGATGCAGCAGGGCGAATGGCGCAACAGCGTGATGCAGGGTGAGATACACGGCAGCTTTGCCGCCAGTGCCCGTCGGGCCGGTTTAACCAGTGGCGAAGCCAGCAGCGTGATCAAAGCGATGCAGTGGCAGATGGATTTCCGTAAGCTGCGGGCAGGCGATAAGTTTAGCGTGCTGATGTCGCGTGAAATGATGGACGGCAAGAGCGCACAAAGCCAGTTGCTGGGGGTGCGTTTGCGCAGTGGCGGTAAAGATTATTACGCCTTCCGTGCTGATGACGGCAAGTTCTATGACCGCAGCGGTGCAGGACTGGCGCGCGGCTTTATGCGCTTCCCCACCGTCAAACAGTATCGGGTGTCCTCTAACTTTAATCCCCGCCGCCTTAATCCTGTGACGGGTCGCATTGCGCCGCACAAAGGCGTTGATTTCGCCTTACCGATCGGTACGCCTGTGCTGGCGGTCGGTGATGGTGAGGTCGTGGTGGCGAAAAACGGCGGCGCCGCCGGAAACTATGTGGCTATCCGGCATGGTCGTCAGTACATGACGCGCTACATGCACCTCAAGAAAGTGTTGGTGAAGCCAGGTGAAAAAGTAAAGCGTGGCGACCGCATTGCGCTGTCAGGCAACACAGGCCGTTCTACTGGCCCGCACCTGCACTTTGAGATCTGGATTAATAACCAGGCGGTTAATCCCTTAACGGCTAAGCTACCGCGTATGGAAGGCCTGACCGGTAAAGAACGGACGCAGTACCTTACCCAGGTGAAAGGCTGGTTACCTCAGCTGGGGCTAAAGTAAGTTTTTCGCTAAAATCGACGGCATTGCCGTCGATTTTTTTATCTCTGGCGCAGGATGATTGCAAATTTACTCGTCGCCACTATCATTAGCCCGTCATTGATTGAGGCGAGTGCATGGAAACCCGTAAAAAAAATAACAGCGAATTTATTCCCGTTTTTGAACGATCTTTTTTAAAGCCTAAATACTGGGGCAGCTGGTTGGGTATTGGTGCACTGGCAGGCATCGCCCTGATGCCTGCCACCGTGCGCGATCCGCTTCTGGGGCGGCTGGGCAAAATGGCCGGAAAACTGGCGAAAGGCGCGCGTCGTCGTGCGCTGATTAATCTCTATTATTGCCTGCCTGAATTAAGCGAATCTCAACGCGATGCGATCGTTGATCAGATGTTTGCCACTGCGCCACAGGCGATGGCCATGATGGCTGAGTTAGGGATGCGCGATCCGGCACAAATTCGTCAGCGCGTTGAGTGGCACGGTCGGGAAATTATTGACCAGTTGCAGGCCGACAAGCAGAACGTTATTTTTCTGGTACCACATGGCTGGGCTGTCGATATTCCTGCTATGCTGCTGGCCTCAGAGGGCCAAAAGATGGCAGCCATGTTCCACAATCAGAGCGATCCGCTGGTGGACTATGTCTGGAACCGTGTCCGTCGCCGCTTTGGTGGCCGTATGCATGCGCGCAATGATGGCATCAAGCCGTTTATCAGTTCGGTTCGTCAGGGCTACTGGGGCTATTATCTGCCTGACCAGGATCACGGTCCGGAGCACAGCGAGTTTGTCGATTTCTTTGCGACCTATAAAGCCACTTTGCCCGCGGTGGGGCGACTAATGAAAGTCTGCCGTGCCCGCGTTGTACCACTGTTTCCGGTCTATAACGGTGAAAGTCACAAACTGGAAATTTATGTTCGCCCTCCCATGGACGACTTACTTGACGCGGATGACCGCCAACTGGCGCGCAGGATGAATGAGGAGGTGGAGGTGTTTGTGCGTCCGCATCCGGAACAATATACCTGGATACTCAAGCTGCTGAAAACTCGCAAAGAAGGTGATATCGAACCTTACTCGCGCGACGAGCTTTATCCACGTAAATAATCATCAGGCCGCATTGCGGCCTGAAAGCTTCAGAGAGGCGTTACTTTTGCGTGACGTTTACGTTCACGCAGGAACATCAGCACCAGCCCAAACCACATCACGCCGCTGATAAAGTTGATCAGGCTAAACCAGATGACCCCGCCGTTGAAATAGAAGTGCTTCGCTAACTCAATGCCGATAGCCAGGGTCAGAATACTGACCATGCCCAGCATGGCCGCCACGCTGCCTTTTCCTTCATCACTGGCATACAGTGTCAGACGATAAAGTCCTGCATTGACCATGCCGCCGCCAAAGGCATACAAACTCAGTCCCGCCGTGATAAAGAGATAGCTGTGCGCGTCAATCAGGGTAGCTGACAGGGCAAGACTCAGGCCCAGCAGTATCGGCCATGCCGCAAACTTTACTGGCTGCTCTATCGGCATGCGGCCTACCACCTTACTCAGCGTCACATTGCCCGCAATCATCGCCAGAAAAACCGGAAGCTGGAGCAGGGCATACTGCATGCGGGAAAGGCCCTCATCGCGCATTAAAATCACGGGTGACAAGGCAACCCAGGTCAGAATGGGAATGAATACCAGCCCGATAGCAAAGGAGCCATACATCACCTGGCGATCTTTCAAAAGACGGCCGTAATTACGTGCGAGCACGGGCAGCGCAACAGACTGAGTGCGATCGCCTGCGGTTTCAGGCATCACCCGCCATAAAACGAGAAAAGCCACGGCGCTGCAGGCGGCAAACAGCCAAAACATACTGCGCCAGCTGCCTACGGTTAGCCAGGCTGCACCCGCCAGCGGTCCGGCGAGCGGGGCGAGCAGGGCCACATTCGCCATGAGCGCCATAATCCGCACTGCTAAGGCTTCTTCAAACGCTTCCTGAATGGCGGCATAGCCCACCGCGCCGATGAAGCACAGACTGATGCCCTGCACAAAACGCAGGCTGACAAACTGCTGAATATCGCTTACCCAGGTTGTGAGAATGCAGGCGGACGCAAAAAAGAGAATGCCGAATAGCAACACGGGCCTGCGGCCATATTTATCCGATAGCGGGCCGAGTAACCACTGGAGCACGACGCCGCCCAGTAAGTAGGCCGTCAGAGAGGTTGATACCCATTCTGCGCCAACGTTGAATTCGGCGGTGACCAGTAACATGCCGGGTTGGATCATGTCGTGCGCAATATAGGTTGCAAACTCGTAGAGCACCATAGCCAGTGGGAACAGCATTATGCGCCCCGTAAGCTGGCTGATGGGTTGGTAACGGGCCATCTGGCCTCCTTGTGAAAAAACAAAAACGCGACTGCAGGGCAGTCGCGTTTCCAATGGTAATACAGGTGATGAGAAAAAGGCGGAATTAATCGACGCGCAGCACACGACCTGTGTTGGTTGTTCCGGTTGCGCCCATCACGTCACCCTGGGTGACCACGACAAGGTCACCCGACAGCAGAAAGCCTTTATCACGCAGCAGATTAACCGCGTCGTGCGCGTTTGCTACGCCCTCATTATTGCTGTCGAAGAATACTGGCGTCACGCCACGGAACAGCGCCGTGATGTTCAGCGTGCGCTCGTGGCGCGACATGGCGAAAATCGGCAGGCCAGAGGTGATGCGCGAGGTCATCAACGGCGTACGGCCTGATTCCGTCATCGTAATAATGGCGGTCACGCCCTGCAGATGGTTGGCCGTGTACATGGCTGACATCGCGATGGCTTCTTCGATGTTGTCAAACTGCACGTCAAGGCGGTGTTTAGAGACGTTCACGCTGGGGATTTTTTCTGCACCCAGACACACTTTTGCCATCGCCGCGACCGTTTCAGCCGGGTACTGGCCTGCGGCGGTTTCAGCAGAGAGCATCACGGCATCGGTGCCGTCCAGCACGGCGTTGGCAACGTCCATGACTTCAGCGCGGGTGGGCATTGGATTGGTAATCATGGATTCCATCATCTGGGTTGCCGTGATGATGGTACGGTTAAGCTGACGGGCGCGGCGGATAAGCGCCTTCTGAATACCCACCAGTTCCGGATCGCCGATTTCAACGCCAAGATCGCCACGGGCCACCATGACCACGTCTGAGGCCAGAATGATGTCGTCCATCGCCTCCTGCGAGGCAACGGCTTCAGCACGTTCTACCTTCGCCACCATCAGCGCATCACAGCCTGCGTCGCGCGCCAGACGGCGCGCATAGTGCATGTCTTCACCACAGCGCGGGAAAGAAACGGCCAGGTAATCCACATTGATTTTGGCTGCGGTGATGATGTCTGCTTTGTCTTTTTCGGTCAGGGCTTCGGCTGATAACCCGCCGCCCAGTTTGTTGATCCCTTTATTGTTGGAGAGCGGGCCGCCTACCGTAACTTCAGTAAAAACTTTTACGCCCTGAACTTCCAGCACCTTTAACTGTACGCGACCATCATCCAGCAACAGAATATCGCCAGGCACCACGTCTTCAGGCAGACCTTTATAATCGATGCCCACGCGCTCTTTGTCGCCTTCGCCTTTACCCATCGCCGCGTCCAGCAGGAAACGATCGCCGACGTTCAGGAACACTTTGCCTTCTTTGAAGGTCGAGACACGGATCTTAGGGCCTTGCAAATCGCCCAGAATGGCAACATGACGTCCCAGTTTTGCGGCAATCTGACGGACTTTATCAGCACGCAACTGATGGTCTTCAGCCGTGCCGTGGGAAAAGTTAAGACGCACGACGTTGGCGCCAGCTGCAATGATTTTTTCGAGGTTGTTGTCGCGGTCAGTGGCTGGGCCGAGGGTAGTTACGATTTTGGTTCTTCTTAAACGTCGAGACATAGGGATTCCTTTGGAGTTTGGAACTGAGCTGAATCGTTACATTTTAAGGTGTTAGCCCATCAGATACTGCTTACCACACAGAGGTATTATTATACATTCGAGTGTGTCAGAACTGTGGCACTGCGCCATAACCCTGTCGAGAAAGGGCGATTTTGTTAGATACAATACTGAGACTCATCAAGGAAGTCATCCCCCTCACGGCATTAGCGAAAGCTTAATTGACCAGGCGCATATGATGTCACTTTTCCGATCGCTTTTACGCGGTATCGGGAAAATGAACCCAGGGCGCAGAGATCAGACGCTATCGTTATCGGCAATGGCAGGTTTGTCGTAACGAGATGACTTTAGCGCCTCTTTTACCCGCTTCAGGTTCTGCCTGAAAGCGGGCCCCCGTTCCAGGGTAAAACCGGTCGCCAGCAGGTCGATCACGGTGAGTTGAGCCAGCCTGGACACCATCGGCAGATAGATATCGGTATCCTCGGGCACATCGACGAGCAGCGCCAGCGAGGCCTCATGGGCAAGTGGCGATCCGGCTGAGGTAATGGCGATAACGGTCGAGCCGTTGGCCTTTGCCATCTGCGCTAGCTCAACCATGTTGCGGGTACGGCCGGTATGAGAGATCAAAACAAACACCTCTTTGTCGCGGCTGTTGATACAGCTCATTCGCTGCATCACCACATCATCTGACCAGATAACCGGCAGGTTGAAGCGTAAAAACTTGTTGAAGGCGTCGTGTGCCACCACAGCGGAGGCACCTAAACCAAAAAAAGTGATTTTATCGGTATGCGTCAGATGGCTCACGGCCTGCTGCAGCGCGGCAAGATCGAGATGCTCCCGCACCCGCTGAAGCCCGGCCAGGGCAGAATCGAATATTTTCTCACTGTAACGCTCAACGCTGTCATCTTCCTGTACGTCCCGACTGAGCCAGTTAGGGGACTTGACCAGCGCCTGAGCAAGTTGAAGCTTGAAGTCGGGAAAACCCGCCGTGCCAAGATGGCGGCAAAACCGGTTGACGGTGGGCTCACTCACTTCCGCCGCCCGTGCCAGCGTAGCAATACTGGAATGTATCGCCTGCTCCGGAGAAGCAAGGATATGTTGTGCCACTTTACGCTCTGACTTACTGAGCGCACTCATCTGCACCCGAATTTTATCCAACATAGTCCTGACCTGATAAGCGTGGAATATCTGTTAATATGAATAATTACTGTTGTTACAGGAAATTAACGGAGAATATACCCCGCCTGACCGAGGTGGGCGCAAGGTCTGATAAGTTTGCGGCCCTTTTTTTTGCGATAATCAGGCCCGTACTGGATTTTAGCCAGACAATATTTGACACAGAAAAATAACTGAAAGCGCACGTGTCAACATACCCCAGACGCTAATTGGGTGCAGAGTTAGCGTCGTGACGCCGCAGGCTGGTTTACCTGGCCTGGGGAAAAAAGTACATTGTGCTGAAAGAAAATGACAACTTGGACCCGGTGCTCAGGACGCAACGCCACCGGGACAAT
This sequence comes from Pantoea sp. Ae19-2, assembly GCF_059801205.1. Taxonomy (NCBI): domain Bacteria; kingdom Pseudomonadati; phylum Pseudomonadota; class Gammaproteobacteria; order Enterobacterales; family Erwiniaceae; genus Pantoea; species Pantoea sp. Ae19-2. Next base: position 1,425,759 of record NZ_JBCHWE010000001.1, read on the forward strand.
CCTGCAACGAGGAGAGGAAAATGGCGGTAACACAAATAGCCCAGGCATGCGATCTGGTAATTTTCGGCGCCAAAGGCGATCTCGCCCGTCGTAAACTGTTGCCCTCGCTGTATCAGTTAGAGAAAGCGGGCCAGATTCATGAAGAAACCCGCATCATCGGCGTGGGCCGTGCCGAGTGGGATAAAGCCGAATACACCAAAGTGGTGCGTGAGGCGTTAGAAACCTTCATGAAGGAAAAGATCGATGAAGCACTCTGGGACAAGCTCAGCAACCGTCTCGATTTCTGTAACCTTGATGTAAACGATACGTCGCACTTCCCACGCCTGGGTAAGATGCTGGACCAGAAAAGCCGTACCACCATTAACTATTTTGCCATGCCGCCCAGCACCTTCGGTGCGATCTGTCAGGGACTGGGCACGGCAAAGCTGAACGCTAAACCCGCGCGTGTTGTCATGGAAAAACCGCTCGGTACCTCGCTGGAAACCTCAAAAGAAATTAACGACAGCGTGGGTGAGTACTTTGATGAGAGTCAGGTTTTCCGTATTGACCACTATCTGGGCAAAGAAACGGTTCTTAACCTGTTAGCGCTGCGCTTTGCTAATGCCATTTTTGTTAATAACTGGGATAACCGCACGATCGATCACGTGCAGATTACCGTGGCGGAAGAAGTGGGTATTGAAGGACGCTGGGGCTACTTTGATAAAGCGGGCCAGATGCGCGATATGATTCAGAACCATCTGTTACAGGTTCTGACGATGATCGCCATGTCACCGCCTTCCGATCTCAGCGCCGACAGTATTCGTGATGAAAAAGTGAAAGTGCTGCGCTCGCTGCGTCCTATCGATCAAACCAACGTCCGCGAAAAAACGGTACGTGGTCAGTACACCTCTGGCTTCGTTCAGGGCAAGAAAGTGCCAGGCTATCTGGAAGAAGAGGGTGCCAATAAGACCAGCGCCACCGAAACCTTTGTGGCTATTCGCGTGGACATCGATAACTGGCGTTGGGCAGGCGTGCCGTTCTACCTGCGTACCGGTAAACGTCTTCCGACCAAATGCTCAGAAGTCGTGGTGTATTTCAAAAACCCGGAGATGAACCTGTTTAAGGATTCCTACTCCCAGTTGCCGCAGAACAAACTCACTATTCGTCTGCAGCCTGATGAAGGCGTGGATATTGAGATCCTGAACAAAGTGCCGGGTCTTGATCACAAACACAAACTGCAAACCACCAAACTGGATCTGAGCTACTCAGAAACCTTTAATCAGTCTCATCTGGCCGATGCCTATGAGCGCTTATTGCTGGAATCCATGCGCGGTATTCAGGCGCTGTTTGTGCGTCGCGATGAAGTGGAAGCGGCATGGACCTATGTGGATTCCATCATCGATGCCTGGGCAGCCGACGGCGACTCATCCAAGCCTTATCAGGCGGGAACATGGGGGCCGGTGGCCTCTGTGGCAATGATTACGCGTGATGGCCGCTCCTGGAACGAATTTGAATAACCACCCAGCCCGCCGCGAGCGGGCTTTTTTTTGCACCAACTCTCAAAAATGAACTGCCGTTTTAAAAATCTTTCCCGGTCATAGACGGGCAAACGGCGGATCCTGTATGGTAGTAGCGCTGTTAACCGGGCTGGCCTGGCGATGTCCTCGCCGTGCTGCTCCCAATGTTATCCATCAGGGGACGTGATGAAAAACTGGAAAACGAGTGCCGAACAGATTCTGAAAACCGGACCGGTCGTACCGGTAATTGTGGTTAACAAGCTGGAACATGCCGTTCCCATGGCTCAGGCCCTGGTCGCCGGTGGCGTCAAGGTACTTGAGGTCACGTTGCGCACCCCTGTGGCGATGGATGCCCTGCGCGCCATCATTAAAAACGTACCTGACGCCATTGTGGGAGCCGGCACCGTGCTTAACACCCAACAGCTGCAGGAAGTCACGCAGGCGGGTGCCCGGTTCGTCATTAGCCCGGGGATTACCGAGTCTCTGCTTAAGGCCGCCGTTGAAGGCCCAATTCCGCTGATTCCCGGCATTAGCACGGTGTCAGAATTGATGACCGGCATGGACTATGGTTTGCGGGAATTCAAGTTTTTCCCTGCGGAAGCGAACGGTGGAGTAAAAGCGTTGCAGGCCATCGGCGGGCCTTTCCCTCAGGTACGCTTCTGCCCGACGGGCGGTATCTCACCGGCAAATTACCGCGACTATCTGGCTCTCAAAAGCGTGCTCTGTATCGGCGGTTCCTGGCTGGTGCCAAACGATGCACTGGAAGCGGGCGACTGGCAGCGAATCACGCAACTGGCGCGCGACGCTGTCGCTGGCGCAGAGTAATCTCCGGCGGGAAGTCAAACGCGAGCGGTGAGTCACTGACTCACCGCAATGGCACTATCCCTGAACGCTGACAGCCGCCGCGCTGGCAACGGCACGCGCAACGGCTTCTTTAGTTGTATCCGCACAGGCCAGGGCAACACCTAAACGGCGCTGACCGTCGATTTCAGGTTTGCCAAACAGGCGCAGCTGCAAACCTGAACCCAATGCCGCCTCCACATTGACGAACTGCACGTTCTGACTGGTCAATTGCGGCAGGATGACGGCTGACGCGGAAGGACCATACTGGCGAACGGCGCCAATCGGCAGGCCAAGGAACGCACGCACATGAAGCGCGAATTCAGACAGATCTTGTGAAATCAGCGTCACCATACCGGTATCGTGCGGGCGAGGGGAGACTTCGCTGAACACCACTTCGTCGCCACAGACAAACAGCTCTACGCCAAACAGCCCATAGCCACCCAGCGCTTTCACCACGGTTTCCGCAATGTGCTGCGCACGCTGCAGCGCCAGCTCACTCATCTGCTGAGGTTGCCATGATTCACGGTAATCCCCGTCTTCCTGGCGATGACCAATGGGGGCACAGAAATGAATGCCGTCAACGGCACTGATCGTTAACAGGGTGATTTCAAAATCAAACTTCACCACGCCTTCCACGATAACGCGCCCGGCACCCGCACGGCCACCTTGCTGCGCATAGTCCCAGGCTTTTTCCAGCTGGCTGGCATCCCGGATAAAGCTCTGACCTTTACCTGAAGAGCTCATCACTGGCTTCACGATGCACGGAAAACCAATTTCGGCGGCGGCAGACACGAAATTATCTTTGCTGTCGGCAAAACGGTAGTGGGAAGTGGGAAGCGCGAGCTCTTTTGCTGCCAGACGGCGAATGCCCTCGCGGTTCATGGTCAGGCGCGCCGCGCGGGCGGTCGGCACGACGTGCTGGCCTTGCTGCTCCAGCTCCAGGAGTTTTTCAGTCGCAATAGCTTCAATTTCGGGTACGACGAAGTGAGGCTTTTCCTGCGCAATCACCGCGGCCAGCGCGTCACCATCCAGCATATTAATCACGTGGCTGCGATGAGCAACATGCATGGCAGGTGCATCAGCGTAGCGGTCAACGGCAATCACTTCCACACCCAGGCGCTGACATTCCAGCGCAACTTCTTTCCCCAGTTCACCGGAGCCCAACAGCATTACGCGCGTTGCACCAGGGCGCAGCGCAGTTCCAAGAGTCGTCATAAATTCCCCTAAAATCGAAGCAGTCAAAATGCGCGCGCAGTATATACGAAAACGTTTGCGTTCTCACCCTTCAGCTTGTTTGCCTGGGTTTGCGCTACTTTTCCTGCTCTGACGTTTCCTGACATCTTTTTGGTAATGATGTTGTTTCTGAATGGTAAAGGGAGATGATGATGAATAACTGGCTGCAACAGATTCAATCGGTACTGGCTAAAAAAAGCAGCGAGGGTAAATCCAGCGGAGGATTAAGCGATATGCTGGCGCCGGGGGCATTAGGCGGGCTGGCAGCCATGCTGGTGGCCAGTAAGTCATCCCGAAAGTTGTTAACGAAATATGGCGGTCAGGCTTTGATTATCGGCGGCGGGGCCGCGGCGGGTGCCGTGCTGTGGAACAAATATAAGCAGCGGGTACGCGAAACGCATCAAAACGATCCCGGCTTTGGTGCGTTGCAAACGCCAGTGGATCAGCGGGCGGAGCGGCTGGTGACCGCGCTGGTTTTTGCTGCTAAAAGCGATGGCCATATTGACGATCGGGAACGCGCGGCGATTGAACATAATATTCACGAGGCTGGCTATGGTCAGGATGCCGAAAAACTCATCCAGCAGGCCATGCAGCGACCGCTGGACCCCGAGTGGCTCGCGGCGGACGTCAAAAATGAAGAAGAGGCGCTTGAACTCTATTTTCTGAGCTGCGCCGCCATCGATGTGGACCACTTCATGGAGCGCAGCTATCTTTCCGCCCTGGGCGATGCGCTAAAAATCCCGCAGGATGTGCGTGACGGCATTCAGCAGGATATCCTGCAGCAGAAAGCGGGCTAACCCGCACAGGGCCAGCGATATGGCCCTGCACAACCTCACATTGCCTTCACTTTACTTGGCATCTCTTTACATTAGTGCCACGCTTAGTGTTCATTACATTCAGCGGGACGGATGACATGAAAGCACCGAGCGCAAAAAAAATCCCTTACGAATTATCGCTGCATGGCGAAACGCGCATCGACAATTATTACTGGCTACGTGACGACAGGCGTGAAAACAGCGAGGTGCTGGACTATTTACGCGCAGAGAACAATTACGGCCAGAAAATCATGGGCTCACAACAGCCCTTACAGAATCGCATTCTGCATGAGATTATCGATCGCCTGCCGCCGCAGGACCACTCAGTACCCTATGTGAAAAATGGTTATCGCTATCAAAGCCGGTATGAAAGCGGCAATGAATATGCCGCCTATTACCGACAGCCCGCTGACAGCGATGAGAGCGACCCGTGGACACTGCTGCTGGATGCGAATCAGCGCGCATCACACAGTGATTTTTATACCATGGGCGCACTGCACATCAGCCCGGATAACCGGGTGCTGGCAGTGGCAGAGGACTTCCTTTCCCGGCGGCAGTACGGCATTCGTTTTCGCAATCTGGACAGTGGGAGTTGGTATCCGGAAGTGCTTAACGATGCCTCGTCCAGCTTTGCGTGGGCGAATGATTCACGCACCCTCTATTACGTTCGTAAACATCCGCAAACCCTGTTGCCTTATCAGCTATGGCGGCATGAGTTGGGTACGCCCCAGCACGACGATCGGCTCGTGTACGAAGAAAAAGACGATACCTATCACCTCAGCATTCATAAAACCACGTCGAAACAGTTCATCCTGATCGTGCTATACAGCACCAGCAGCAGCGAGATTCAGCTGATCGATGCGGATTTCCCGGACGCCATTCCGCAGGTTTTTTTGCCCCGGCGGCGCGATCATGAATACAGTCTTGATCATTATGATCACACGTTCTTCATCCGCTCGAATCGTGAGGGTAAAAATTTCGGACTCTACCGTAGCCATTATCTGGATGAAGCGCGCTGGCAAACCGTGATCCCCGCGCGCGACCATATCGTAATGGAGGATTTCCAGCTTTTTCGTGACTGGCTGGTGGTAGAGGAGCGCCAGCGTGGGCTGACCAGCCTGCGGCAAATCAACTGGGAGACGGGAGAAACCAGCGGCATTGCGTTTGACGATCCCACTTACGTTACCTGGCTGGCTTACAATCCTACGCCGCGCACCAGTAAGCTGCGCTATGGCTATTCGTCCATGACCACGCCCGCCACGCTGTTTGAACTGGATATGGATACGGGGGAACGTCGCATCTTAAAACAGAGTGCGGTCAAAGACTTCAATCCGGATGAGTACAAAAGCGAGCACCATTGGATCACCGTTTCTGACGGCACAGAAGTGCCGGTCTCGCTGGTGTACCACCGCACCCATTTTCAGAAAGGGCAGAACCCCATGCTGGTGTATGGCTATGGCGCCTATGGCAGTAGCATGGACGCTGACTTTAGCGTCAGTCGGCTCAGCCTGCTGGACCGCGGGTTCATCTATGCGCTGGTGCATGTGCGAGGCGGCGGGGAGATGGGGCAGCAGTGGTATGACGGTGGCCGCCTGCTCAATAAGATGAACAGCTTCACCGATTTTATCGACGTGACAAACGGGCTCGTGGCGCGTGGATTCGGGCACACGGACCGGCTCTATGCGATGGGAGGAAGTGCAGGGGGATTGCTGATGGGCGCAGTCATGAATCTGGCGCCCACGCGCTATCACGGTGTGGTTGCGCAGGTGCCTTTTGTTGATGTGCTCACCACGATGCTTGATGAGTCTATTCCACTGACGACCGGGGAATATGACGAGTGGGGCAATCCGAATGACGCAGAGTACTATCGCTATATCCGGCAATACAGCCCATATGACAACGTTGCGGCGAAAACCTGCCCCCACCTGCTGGTGACAACCGGCCTGCATGATTCACAGGTGCAATACTGGGAACCGGCAAAATGGGTGGCTAAGCTGCGTGAATATAAAACCGATGATAACCTGCTGCTGCTTTGCACCGATATGGACTCGGGGCACGGCGGTAAGTCTGGGCGCTACAAGGCCTATGAAGGCGTTGCCCTGGAGCTCACCTTCATCATCGGCCTTGCTCAGGGCAGTTTGCCTCCGGCCGCGCTTACGGAAGCTGACTAAGACACTTGCGCAGCGCCTGCCGTAACGGTGGGCGCAAATCTTTCACGTTATCCAGCATCCATTTCAGGTAACCCGGATCTTTTCGGGCCACCACGGCCAGCGCCTGACCACGATATTTACCAAACGGCAGCACATCATCACGCTGCGCGGCAGGCTGCGAGCGCAGACTCATTTCGTCCGCACGCCAGCCGGACAGTTCCATAATTCGAATGAGCAGCGCGGCCGTCACGTAGCAGTCGTACAGCGCCCGGTGAGCATGCAAATCCGCTGGCGGCGTCACATCCAGCTTGAGGCTGTGCCGGAGCGCCTGATTACCGTATTTAATGCCGGGCCATAGCTGACGAGCCAGCGTCATGGTACAGATCCACTCGCCGTGCATTTCCGGCAACATCCGGCGGTCAAAGCTGGCGTTGTGGGCCACGTAAAAGGGACTGCCGTGGTAGCGCAGGATGGCCTCTTCAATCGGCGGTTTGCCCATCACCATGGCTTCAGTAATGCGGTGCACGGCCATGGCCTGACGACTGATGGGGCGATCGGGTGAGACAAGATCGCTCATTGGATTGACGATTTGGCCGTCGATCACATCTACCGATGCAACCTCAACCACGCCGCCCTGCAGTCCGCAGGTTTCCGTATCGATAACGCGTAGCATCATTATTTCTGTTTAGGCTCGTAGGGCAGGCGTGACAGGTTGAGAGAGGCCTGGCGGTAATGCATTAAACGCTGACGAAACCAGTCCCGCAGGGCTTCAGGTTGTTCGTTGGCGACCATTTCTGCCACGACAGGCATGTTGTAGCGCTCTTTAAAAGCAACGCCTGCTGCAGCCAGATCGACATTGACTTTGTCTTTCTCTTCCTGCGACAGCAAGGCAAGGTTGTGACTCATGATATTCTCCCGATAAGCGTGACCAAAAGTAATGTTTTCCTCCTCCTGGCGCAAGGGACAGGATAGCATTGCTGGCCTCGACAGTTAAATTTCAGCAGCGTATTCTTGCGCCACGTTCGTGGCCTTTGCCGCCGTTAACAGGATGAAGAGATGAAAAAAACCGCGATTTCACGTGGGGTGCTGGCTCTGATCGCCACTGGCACAATGGTGTTTAGTCAGCTTGCACTGGCGCACGCCCACTTAGCGTCGTCGGTGCCGGCAGCCAACGCGGCGGTAACGCCTGCGCCGCAACACATTACGCTGAGCTTCACCGAAGACGTTGAAGCCGCATTCAGTGGCGTTGACGTCATGAATGCACAGCATAAAGCCGTGGGTGAAAAGGCCCGGCTGGATGGCAAGCAGCACGACCGCTTGCGGGTTGATTTTGCCCAGCCGCTGGCGCAGGGCACTTATCAGGTAAACTGGCACGTGCTGTCCGTTGACGGGCACAAAACGCACGGAAGCTATACCTTCACCGTGAAATAAAACCGTGACCCTGTTGTGGCTGGTGCTGCGCGCACTGCATTTCACGGCATTAATGTTGTTGGTTGGCAGTGCCTTTTACAGCAGGTTGCTGGCACCGGTTGCCTTTCGAACCTCGCTGGCCGCGCGATTATTTCCGCTAATGAAGTGGAGTACATGGCTGGCCCTGCTGTCGGCACTGGCGATGCTGGCCACACAAAATGTGTTGATGAGTGGTGACTGGCACAATTTGTCAGAGACGGCTGTGTGGCTGGCGGTATTCACAACCCGCTGGGGGGCCGTGTGGCAATGGCAGCTCCTCTTTTCGCTGTGTAGTGTGGCTGCGATTGTCATGCGTGACCGTCCCCGTCAGCAGGTTTGGCTGTTAACTGGCCTGCTACAGACAGGCTGTCTGGCGCTAACGGGCCATGCCGCCATGCGCGAGGGTATCGCCGGGCTCCTGCAACAAAGTAACCAGGCCTTACATCTCCTCGCCGCCGCCTTTTGGGCGGGCGGGTTAGTGCCTGTGCTGGTGTTGATGCGCATGGCGCGTAACATCGAATACCGGACAGCCGCAATCCGCACCATGATGCGTTTTTCCCGTTATGGTCACGTTGCTGTCGCCTTAACGATAATTACCGGTGTCGTTAACAGCCTGCTGATTGCCGGGGCGCCAGCAAACTGGCATCTCAACGATTATGTTGTACTGTTGTTGTGCAAGGCAGGGCTGGTCATGCTTATGGTACTGATTGCGCTCTGGAATCGTTACTGGCTGGTGCCGCGCTTTCACATCGCGGGCCTTGCCGCACAAAGACTGTTTATTCGCATGACCCAGCTGGAAATTGTGCTGGCATGCGGCGTAGTGGGGTTGGTCAGCGTGTTTGCTACGTTGTCACCAACCTGAATGATGAAAACCCCATAAAGGTAAGTTATGTTGCTGAAGAAAGCGATCCCCACACTGCTGTTATTAACGCTGGCTGGTCAGGCAGCAGCGGCACAAATCATCACCGTCAGCCGTTTCGAAATTGGTAAAGACAAGTGGCCGTTTAATCGTGAAGAGGTGATGCTGACCTGTGAGAAAGATGGATCGCTGTTTGCCATCAATCCCAGCACGCTGATGCAGTACCCGCTTAATGAGAAGGCGGAGGCTCAGGTCAACGCTAAGCGGGTGAAGGCACAGCCCATCAGCGTGATTCAGGCGCCGGATAAAGCGCATCCGGATCGGATGATGAGTCTGCAACCTGTCGTGGATCGTGCACAGGCGCTGTGCACAAAATAAGACGATGCAGGCAAGCGTGCGCAAATTTGTCTTACGGGTCACAAACCTGTCGGGTTTATGGTCTGAGCCGCGGCGCTGGCTGGAAAATCTGGCGCGTTGTCCTACGCTTTAGAAGCAAGGCGAAAGCCTCTATTAATGCCAACTTTTAGCGCACGGCTCCTTGAGAGCCATTTCCCTGGACCGAATACAGGAATCGTGTTCGGTCTTTTTTTGCCTTTCAACGCTCACCATGACGGCCCAGACAGCAGGGATGGTGTTCACCAGGCCGCACGGTACCGGCCCGGCTCAGGCAACAGGATGGCAGAAACGAAACCGGCGCGATCGCGTTTCTCCCTCCTGTGCGAAAGGGCGTTTACACCCGGAACGCTTCTACCATACCGCGCAGCGCGTGTGCCTGCTCAGAAAGGGATTGTGAAGCGGACGATGATTCCTCAACCAGTGCGGCGTTGTTCTGAGTAACGCTGTCCATCTGGCCCACGGCGACGCTCACCTGAGAAATCCCCTGCATCTGTTCGGAAGAGGCCAGCGAGATCTCATCCATAGCCGTTGCCAGTTCACCCACCATGTTAACGATTTTCAGGATACTTTGACCGGTTCCACTCGCGACGGTTACGCCGGTTTCAACCTGTTGAACGGCCTGTTCAATCAAGGTTTTAATTTCCTTCGCGGCGGTAGCACTCCGCTGGGCCAGATTTCTGACTTCGCCAGCCACCACGGCAAACCCACGCCCCTGCTCACCGGCACGCGCGGCCTCAACGGCAGCATTGAGCGCCAGAATGTTGGTCTGAAAAGCAATGCCTTCAATGACGCCGGTTATATCACGAATCTTCGCAGCACTGTCTGAAATGTCTTTCATGGTTGCCGACATCCGTTGCATATCTGCTTCGCCGCGTTGAGCCAGATTGGCCGTTTCGCGAGCTGATGTGGCTGTATGCTGTGCCCCGGAGGCATTACTCTTCACCGTCGCGGTTAACTGTTCCATGCTGGCAGCGGTTTCCTGAAGCGCGGCAGCCTGCTCTTCGGTACGGGACGATAATTCGGTATTTCCTTGCGCGATTTCATCGGCGGCAAGCGCAACGTTAGCTGAAGAATCTTTGATTTCTGAAACCAGGCCGCGAAGTTTAGCCTGCATTCCGTCAAGGGATGCCAGCAGACTTGACGTATCCTTAGGACGCAGGTGCACCGCCGAGGTCAGATCGCCGTTAGCAATGGCCGCCGCAATGGTTTGGGCCTGAGCAGGCTCGCCCCCTAACTGGCGCATCAGTAAACGGGTAATCATCCATCCGGTGGCGACAGAAAAAACAATGGAAAGCAGGCCCAGGATAACCAAAACGAGTGTTGAGGTTCGGGTTGAACGATTATTCTCTTCCACTGCGTTGCGACTGTTATTCAACTGAACGTTGGTCATTTCGCTAAGTGAACTGAGTAACGCACGCTGAGCAGGACGCACCGTCACCATCAGATAATTTGTGGATTCCTGAGGACGGTTATCCAGGCCAAGCTGACCCGCCTTTTCCAGACCGGAAATCACCTGCGCTTCATTGGCCTGAAGTTTTTCCAGCGCAGCACGTCCGGTGGGCGTGGAATCCGTACGCATGATTGTTTCAAGCGCTTCGCGATTTTTTAAGTAAGCTGCTTTTTGCAGTTTCAGCCTCTCCCACTCTGGCTGCATGGCTTTCACATCGCTGAGAAGCGCGAGGTTTCTCGCGGCAATCGCCATGTCTCTCAGTTCATCTCGCATATCAACGGCGAGCTGATATTTTCGCATCTTAACATTGACCGCATCATCCATACCGGTGCTGGCGGAATGCAGTGCTTTAAAAGAAATAGTAATACAGATAATAAAAAGTAGAATTAACAGGCCAAAACCGATTGCCAGACGCGTGGAGATTTTCATCTTAGAATTCCTGAAAGTTAAGTTCAGAGTTCTTATCGGCAAAGGACGTGTGAAAAGTTAATAAAATAGACATATTTTTGAAACAGTAAATTCCGCAAACAGGGTGAAAGTTTCCAGAGTAATGGTCCTTTAAAAGGACTTATAAGTTCAACTAATCAATTGAGTGCAGGTAATCAGGAGAGGGTAATCGATATTTAAAATGCTTTTAGTAAACACAGCAGCGCGCTGGGCGCAATATATGAACGGCGAGGGCAGCACTGCGTTGACCTTGATTTGAAATAAGTCTTGTCATTTTCCTGATGTGTGGCGTTTTTCGTAAATGCACAGATAAGACGACACGTTCACCCGTGCCCAATAAATATAGCGCCCTGCTGCAGGGTGTGAGCCAGATTCACACTCACGCAAGGCACCTGTGATTCGAACGGGCGATTATATTACACCTGAGAGGCGCTCTGGCGCATTGATGAAGCGTACTGACATCTCTGACCACTCAACCCGTGCGTCGTAAATGGTAGTTAACCTGATAATCGTGGGTGTTTCTGTACATCACGGCGTAGTTGATAAATGAGCCCGTATTGCTGTATGAAAGCGAGTCGACTCTGAGTAGGAGGGTTTTTTCAGCGATATCCATCAGGTGCGACAGGCGCTTATCGGATAAAACCGGTCTTAATGACTCATAATTGCCCTCTAAAACAATGCCACACTCCTGCTCGATATAGTCAAATTTAGATTTTTCCAAATGGGCCAGGCTAAGGTCAGGGAATGTTTTCACTGGCATATAACTTTCTTCGAGCATCAGCAGCTTTTCATCAACATAACGTAACCGACGTGAGAAAAAGAGGCGTTCACCACTGTTTATGCGTAACTGATCGGCTATGGCGGGAGGCGCGGCGATTAACTCGAACGCCAGTACCTTACTGATCACCTCTTTTCCCTGCAGACGTAAGACTTCTGCCAGCCCAGTGAGCGAACTGGTTTCATGACTGATATCCTTTGCGGACACGTAGGTTCCGCTGCCATGCCGTCGCTCCAGCAACCCCTCTCTGACCAGTAAATCTATTGCCTTACGCAGGGTCATTCTCGCCACGCCAAACTCTGTGGCGAGCACTTTTTCAGCCGGAATAGCACTCCCGACCGCGACAAAGGGCGAATTTAGCCGGAGACGCAGTTTGTCAGCGATAAATTTATAGATCACTTTTGTACCTCCTGAGAGGGAGACATAACCGTCAACAGGCCTGGCATAAAGTTAATGCGCGCAGGGGGATAAATAAATAGATTTTTTATTTCCTATAGCCGGGCTGTGAGATGTCTAGTTATTGCCATGAAAATAGACGTCATGATGAAAATTAAAACCATGAAGGCGCTCACGAAGTCGTTAATGTCACCCTCTGCCAGAGGCGTGACTGCCTTATTTTGGCTGCGTTTACATTGACTTTAACGATATATCCTTAGAATCGTTACGTGAGGAACTTAAATGCTCAGTCAAATACAGCGCTTTGGCGGCGCCATGTTTACGCCGGTATTATTATTTCCCTTCGCCGGTATCATCGTTGGTCTTTCCATTATGTTACGCAACCCTTTATTTGTAGGGGAAGCATTAACGCATCCAGAGAGTTTATTTAATCAAATTGTCTTCATTATTGAAGAGGGCGGATGGACGGTTTTTAGAAACATGCCGTTAATATTCGCGGTTGGCCTCCCGGTGGGGTTGGCAAAACAGGCTCAGGGGCGAGCATGTCTGGCCGTTGTCGTCAGTTTTTTAACCTGGAATTATTTAATTAATGCCATGGGCAGCACCTGGGGCGATTTTTTTGCCGTCGATTTTTCCAAAGGAACAGAAGCCGGAAGCGGACTGGCCATGATCGCGGGGATAAAAACACTGGATACCAGCATCATCGGTGCCATCGTCATTGCCGGTCTGGTGACGGCTCTGCACAATCGTTATTTTGAAAAACCGCTTCCGGTTTTTCTGGGTATTTTTCAGGGCTCATCTTTTGTCGTCATTGTTGCCTTCTTAGCGATGATCCCCTGTGCCTGGTTAACGCTGTTTGGCTGGCCCAAAATTCAAATGGGCATCGAGTCGCTTCAACAGTTTTTACGCGATGCGGGCGCGGTTGGCGTGTGGGTTTATACCTTTCTGGAACGTATCCTGATCCCGACAGGACTGCACCACTTTATTTATGGGCCTTTTATCTTTGGCCCGGCAGTGGTTGAAGGCGGCATCCAGGTTTACTGGGCAGAGCATCTGCAGGCCTTCAGCCAGAGTACGCAACCACTCAAACAACTGTTTCCTCAGGGCGGTTTCGCGCTTCATGGCAACGCAAAAGTCTTCGGCGCAGTGGGGATTGCGTTGGCGCTCTATTCGACAGCCTCAGCGCGTCACCGGGTCAAAGTCGCAGGGTTGTTAATTCCGGCCACGTTGACAGCCGTTCTGGTCGGCATCACTGAACCCCTGGAGTTTACCTTCCTGTTTATTTCGCCTCTGCTGTTTGCGGTGCACGCTGTGCTGGCCGCCAGCATGGCGACAGCAATGTATATGTGCGGTGTGGTGGGGAACTACGGTGGCGGCTTACTGGACCAGTTTCTGCCGCAAAACTGGATCCCAATGTTCCCTAACCATGCCGGCATGATCTTTACCCAAATCGGTATAGGCCTGGTTTTCACGGGGCTCTACTTCGTGGTTTTTCACCAACTCATCCTGCGGCTGAACCTGAAAACACCCGGTCGGGAGGACAGTGACGTCAGGCTTTACAACAAGGCCGACTATCGGGCAGCGCGAGCAGCGCCAGCTTCCCCGGGCGGGCATAACCCGCAACGCGATCGGGCTTGGGGTTTTCTGAATGCGCTGGGTGGGGCCAGCAATATAGCCAGCATCAACAACTGCGCCACGCGCCTGCGGATAACACTGGTCGATGAGGCCAAAACGCAGAACGATGCCGCGTTTATGGCGCTGGGCGCCCACGGTGTCGTCCGGCGTGGCAACAGTATTCAGGTCATTGTGGGCTTACAGGTCCCCCAGGTGCGCGAGCAACTTGAAAGCCAAATGAAAGACCCGGCCCGGTCTGAAGCAACACTTACCATGGAGAAACCTTTATGAAGACATTCTCAGTTTTAATTGCGGGCGGCGGTAGCACCTTTACGCCGGGTATTGTGCTAATGCTCCTGGCGAACCGGCACCGCTTTCCTTTACGCCAGCTGAAGTTTTACGACAATGACGCGGCCCGTCAGGAAACCATTGCCCGGGCCTGTAAGATTATCTTGCAGGAACAGGCACCTGACATTGTGTTCAGCTATACCACCGATCCGCAGGAAGCATTCAGCGACGTCGATTTTGTCATGGCGCATATTCGGGTGGGTAAATATCCCATGCGTGAGCAAGATGAAAAAATCCCCTTGCGTCATGGTGTTCTGGGCCAGGAAACCTGTGGGCCGGGTGGTATCGCCTATGGCATGCGCTCAATCGGCGGCGTCCTTGAGCTTGTCGATTATATGCAACAGTACTCACCCGACGCCTGGATGCTGAATTATTCCAACCCGGCCGCCATTGTGGCTGAGGCAACGCGACGCCTGCGACCTGAGGCTAAAATCCTGAATATTTGTGACATGCCGATTGGTATTGAAAGTCGGATGGCAAAAATTGTCGGTCTGCAAGACCGCAAGCAAATGCGGGTGCGTTACTACGGGCTCAACCATTTTGGCTGGTGGACCGCTGTTGAAGATTTGAAGGGGAATGATTTAATGCCACAGCTGCGTGAGTACGTGGCAAAGTACGGCTATGTTCCGCCCTCTGAATCGTCATCAGTGGAGTCCAGCTGGAAGGATACCTTCCTGAAGGCGCGCGATGTGCAAGCGCTGGATCCCCAGACGTTGCCCAATACCTATCTGAAATATTATTTGTTCCCAGATTATGTGGTCGCGCATTCCAACCCTGAACGCACCCGCGCGAATGAGGTCATGGAGCATCGTGAAAAGCAGGTGTTCAGCGCCTGCAGGGCAATCACCGATGCCGGGCATTCATCCGCCGGGGAGTTGGAGATAGACGAACATGCTTCCTATATTGTCGATCTGGCGACCGCGATCGCCTTCAATACCCAGGAGCGTATGCTGCTCATTGTGCCTAATCAGGGCGCTATCTCCAACTTTGATGCGGACGCTATGGTGGAAATTCCCTGTCTGGTGGGGCGCAACGGTGCGGAACCCCTTCAGGTTAGCGACATTCCGACTTTCCAGAAGGGGTTAATGAGTCAGCAGGTTGCGGTCGAAAAGCTCGTGGTGGAGGCATGGGAACAGCGCTCCCGGCATAAGTTATGGCAGGCCATTACCTTATCTAAAACGGTACCAAGTGCCGCCGTTGCAAAAGCGATTCTCGACGATCTTATCGAGGCAAATAAAGCCTTCTGGCCGCCGTTGAGCTAGAGCGCCCGTCAGCCAGCCTGGGTTCGCGTTCAGGCTGGCTGTCTTTAGCGCAGACAGGGCAAACCAGGAGAATCGAATGCCGTGAGGGATAACCCTGTGGATCGCGCGAGAGAGTCGTCAATATTCCAGTGTGCATTGCGCGGCAGTGCAGTCCTGAGCTCGGCGTGCCAGGAAACACACGACCGCGTCATGCCTCTCCACCGTTGCGCGTGCTTGATTTTCAGCGCGCATCCCGCCACATTAGCGCCTCGTATCCTGCCGCTTGCAAAGGAGATGATCGTGTCGACTGTACCCCCACTGACCTTACTGAAGCGTATTGATGAACGCTACCGATCGCTCACCGGACATGGGCTTTACTCTCCTCATGATATCGATGACCGTTATCAGTGGCTGCATGAACAGGCGCCGTACAGCATTCTTGCCCACAGTACCGCAGCCGATCCCGTGTTTGTCTATGCCAATCGTTGTGCTCTGAACTGCTTCAAATACAGTGCAGAAGAGATACGGCAACTGCCGTCACGACTCAGTGCCGGGCCTTTCGACAGGGAAGCACGACAGCGCCTGCTGGATATTGTCAGACGCGATGGCATTGCCACCGGCTACAGCGGACCGCGTGTCGATAAGCAGGGCAAAAGCTTCATTATCTACGATGGCGAAGTCTGGCAGTCAGACGGACGCGATGAGGCGGGATGGGGCCAGGCCGCACTGTTCTGGCCCAGCCCCCGTCACGCGTTGGCAGCGTTCTGATCGGCGCGACGACGCCTTTCTGCCGTGTGCTGACAGGCTTATACCCGGAACGCTTCTACCATGCCGCGTAATGCGTGCGCCTGTTCAGAAAGGGACTGAGAAGCAGAGGATGACTCTTCAACCAGCGCCGCGTTGTTCTGGGTGACGCTGTCCATCTGGCTGACGGCGACGCTCACCTGAGAAATGCCCTGCATTTGTTCGGAGGAGGCCAGTGAGATCTCATCCATCGCGCTGGCCAGGTTGCCGACCATGCTGACGATTTTGAGGATGCTTTCACCTGTGCCGTTAGCGACTTTGACGCCGCTGCCAACCTGTTCAACCGCTTGCTCAATCAACGACTTAATCTCTTTTGCTGCGGTCGCGCTGCGCTGGGCCAGGGTGCGGACTTCACCTGCGACAACGGCAAAACCCCGGCCCTGTTCGCCAGCACGCGCGGCCTCTACTGCGGCATTAAGGGCAAGGATATTGGTCTGGAAGGCGATGCCCTCAATAACGCCGGTGATATCGCGAATTTTAGACGCGCTCAGCGAAATGTCGTTCATGGTTTCCGACATCCGGTGTACGTCGCTTTCGCCACTGCGCGCCAGCACGGCGGTCTCACGGGCAGTTGATGCAGTGCTTTGCGCACCGGCGGCGTTACTTTTCACCGTGGCGGTGAGCTGTTCCATGCTGGCTGCGGTTTCCTGCAGGGCGGCGGCCTGCTGTTCGGTCCGTGAGGACAGCTCCGTGTTCCCCTGGGCGATCTCTTCCGCTGCCAGCGCAACGTTACCCGAGGTCTGTTTGATCTCTGACACCAGAGCGCGCAGTTTAGCCTGCATACCATCCAGTGAAGCCAGCAGGCTGGTGGAATCATTACGGCGGAGCGTGACGCTGGCGGTCAAATCGCCCGAGGCAATCGCGGCCGCCAGTTCCTGTGCCTGGGCAGGCTCACCGCCCAACTGGCGCATTAACACCCGGGTGATGACATAGCCGGTGGCGATGGAGAACAGCACGGAAAGCACGGATAAAAACACCAGCGTCAAGGACGCCCGGCTGGTTGCCACGCTGTTAGCTTCCACCGCATTGCGGCTGTTATGCATGAGAATGTCTGTGGTTTTGTTTAGCGCATCCAGCATATTGCGTTGCAAGGGGCGCAAGGTCTCCATGAGATAACGCGTCGCTTCATCTCGCTCATTCTTCAGCCCCAGTTGTCCGGCAGCTTCGAAAGCGCTCATTACCGTGCCTTCCAGTTCTTTAATGTGGTTTAAGGCAGCCTGTTCTTCCGCCGTGGACTGGCTCTGCATGATCACCTCGAGCGTTTCACGGTTTTCCAAGAACAGTTTTTTTTGCGCTTCAAGACGCTCCCATTCAGGCTGCATTTCCTTAACGTCGCTCAACAAGGCCAGATTTCGCACGGCTATCGCCAAATCCCTGAGTTCGCCGCGCATATCAAGAATCAACTGGTACTTCCGCATTTTGACATTCACGACCTCATCCATTCCGGTTTTAGCGTTATGCAGCGAGTTAAGTGAGACAGAGGTGCAGATAATGGAAAGCAAAATTAACAAACCGAAACCGGTTGCAAGACGAGTGGAGATTTTCATAAATATGTTCCCGATGGATTGCTGTTTTGTTCTCTATCGGCACGCGTCAGGAAAATGATTAACAAAAAGGCCAAAATTTACATAAGTATCGTTAATATTATTGTTTTGAATTTAAAAAATGATCTTAATCAATAAATGACGATATTTTTGTTATGTCCTGAATATCGTAAGGTGATGGCCGAAAAATATGCAACGGGTTGATGTGTTGAGTCAGGTTGAGGGGGCGTTTTCTATTAATTCATAAATTTAAATGGTGGTTGCCACTAACCCGGATCGACGGGCAGCGAAGGGCAGACATGGCCTCGTAGCGGGCCTGGATGCGCGCTCGCCACTCTGTTGCTCATCAGTGATTCCGTCACGCTACCCAACAGATCAAACCCTGAAGTAACGGCGCTGGGTAAGGGGGGCCTGTGCGGCGGACACAGCGCGTATACGTCCGGTAAATATGTGATCGGGGTAACAATCTTGACATGAATTTTAAGTTTATCAGACAGTTCATTACGCCAGTTTCTTCACTATAGCGACTCCATTCACAGCATGGGAAAGCACAATGAGGAAACCGTTAGCAGTGGCCTGGTTGTTTTTGATCATTTCATTCGGCGCAACGGCGCAAAGTCTGACGCACAGCAGGGCCGATCCCGCCCATTATGCGGGATTAAAGACGTACAGCAGCATCGCAGATACGCCGGAATCACCGGATGAGCATGTGAGGGAGAGGCAGCACGACGTGGGTAAAGCATTGTGAAGTAAAAAGATGGCTCGCCAGTGCGAGCCATTTTTTCATCAGCGTGCAGGCCTGGGCGCCAGAAACTTCTTGCCCAGTTTTATTCCCGGTTTTTCCACACAGTTAAACAGTAATGACGCCAGCGCGTAGGTCACCGGAATCGATACGGCACAAACAATCAAAAAACGCGTCAGATCATTTTGATACTCAATGTCCGTTTGATTGAGCAACAGCGCAATGGCCGGGATCACGATCAGCAGATGCAGCAAGTAGACCGAAAACGACACATCGCCCAGCCATGTACTCAGACGGTTGTTTAACACCTTACGCGGAATGCGGATCAGTTTTGCCATCAGGCTGCTTTCCTGATACTGCCAGAGCACGGCCGCCATACCGATAATCATAAAGGCTTCCAGCATCACCTGCAGCTTAATGGCACCCAGCCCAATCAGCACGCTTACGGCCGGTCCGGCAAGGGCAAACAGCACGTACAGCAGGGATTTACGGCGTACCGCTTCAGCCAGCAGCATGCCTGAAATAAACATATTCAGTTTAATCAGAATCATTGACGGCATTTCAAAGGCTTCATAGTAGTCGGGCAGCAGGTAACGGCCTGCGCAACTCAGCGCCATCATGCTTAGCAGGGCGGTCGCGTAACCGAAGCGCATCACCGCCAGCATCATAAACGGAAACAGCAGATAGAACTGCATTTCCAGCCCAATGCTCCAGTCGGGCAGCGTGGTATTGAATCCATAGGCGGGCAGCACGCCAAACAGGAATGACAGATGCGTCAGCACGTTCATGAACGACTGATCCGCATAGCGTGAGGATTCTGTTGCGGTCCCGGAATAAAACTGGGCAATGGTATCGCGCATCTCACCAAACCAGGGGCCATAGATCAGGGCAACCGCCAGCAGCAGATAATAAAGCGGGGCAATGCGGAAAAAACGGCGTAACCAGAATTTTTTAATGGTTTCCGCGCGTTGCCAGGGCTCCTTGTGCTGGCGTTCCACATAGTTTTTTGCCATCAGATAGCCCGAAAGCAGGATAAAGAGATCCACGCCAATGCCGGGTGAGGAGATCAAGGTAATATGGCAATGGATAAGCAGACTTATGTGTCCCAGCAGTACCCAAAGAGAAGCGATGCCGCGTAACCCCTCCAGTTCCGTGGACCAACCTCGTGTCGCAGACATGGTAAAACCCCGTTAATCAGTTAGTTATACTTGCACTAAGGCGGTAACTAAGCCCTAACGTGGTGGTTAAGTCCACCCGTTGAGAAAAAAGTGAGAGGATTCTGACGCTGTGGTTAATAATTAATCGGCGAGATAATGCGCTCGCTGATTATTTATGGCGGTTCAAACGGGAGCACGCAAGATGAATAAGCACGGCAATACATTGTTGATCACCGGTGGGGGAACGGGCATTGGGCGCGCACTGGCGCATCGCTGGCATGACGCCGGGAACAAGGTGATTATTACCGGACGTCGTCAGGACGCGCTGGACGACGCGGCGGCCGGACGAGAAGGCATAGCGACCTGGGTTTTAGATGTCACCGATGCGGATGACGTCAGTCACGCCATTCCTCTGCTGCTCCAGACGTATCCGCACCTGAATGTTTTAGTCAACAATGCTGGCGTCTTTAGCCCTGAGGACATCACTTCACGCCGCGACCTGAGCGATGTTGTGAGAATGACCGAAACCAATTTTATTGCGCCCGTCAGGCTCACTGATGCGCTAATCGATCACCTGAGTGCTCAGCCCGCTGCGGCTATTATTAACGTGTCGTCCGGGCTGGCATTTGTCCCTTTCCCTGCTTCGCCGACCTACAGCGCCACTAAAGCGGCACTTCACTCCTATACCGCAGCCCTTCGGCCGCTGTTAAAAGGGAAGGTTGAGGTGATTGAGATTATCCCGCCACAGGTGCAAACCGAGTTAGCGCCCGGGCAGTCTCAGGATCCTGACAGCATGCCGCTTGATGCCTTCGCCGATGAGGTTATGACGTTATTGCACAGCGGCACAACGCCCACCGAAGTCTGTGTGGAACGCGTGCGCTACTTTCGCGAGGCCGAAGCGAAAGGGCAGTTTGATGAGGCATTGCAGATGCTGGTGCAATACAGCTAAGCCCCGGCCAGGCGCGAGGCGACAACGCGAGCGACGATTACGCTGTTCCACTGATTTCGTGCAGCCAGTCTGTGAGGTCGCGCTCAAGCGTTCCTGCCTTTGCGACCTCAGGCGAGAACAGGCAATACTCTGAGCCATCTTCCACAAACCCCATTGGTGCGGCCAGTATGCCGCTTTGAATATCATCTTTAACGAGCGGCCAGGGTCCAATGGCTACGCCGATCCCGGCTACCGCCGCCTGCAGGCTAAAATAAAAATGTTCGAAACACTGCTGCACGTTAACGGGAGCCGGTATCTGCATCGCCGTCGCCCAGACCTGCCACGCCTCCGGGCGGCTTCTGGAGAGCAGTAAAGGCGCGTCCGGATTCAAACCCGGACGCTCGCTGTCGAACCAGACCGTGACGCGATCGGGGCGGCATACCGGTCCCACCTTTTCCCTGAACAAGTGTTCGATATGGCAGGGCGATACGTGAGTAAAATCATTGCGGCGCAGCGCAAAATCAATCCCCTGATCAAACGAGAATGCGCCACTGGCCGCGACCAGATGGATTTCATTTTTACCGAAGCGCGCCTCAAAATCGCCCCAGCGTGGAATCAGCCAGCGCATTAATAACGTGGGCTCACATGACAGCACGCGCTGGCGCGTTCCCGCGCGTAAGCGGTTTACGCTGCGGGAGATCATGGCGAAGCCGTGACTGACCGCGTCAGCCAGCTGTTCGCCTGCTTCTGTCAGACAGACTTTCCGGTTACGACGCGCAAACAGCGCAACACCTAAATCCTCTTCAAGTACGCGCACCGCCCGGCTGACAGCACCGGGCGTAAGATGCAGTTCGTCTGCTGCACGGGCAAAACTTTCGAAACGCGCCGCCGCTTCAAAACAGCGCAGCGCCATTAACGAGGGCAGGCGGTTGCCTGCTACAGGTGAGTTTAACTCACCGTTTGGCGCAGAAATCATCGTTATATCTCGCGTTTTTTCACCATTAATATCAATCAAACCGAGAAGGGTTGGATATTTATATTACCAGGGGGTCAGTAACGTGGACTATATCATTCGGGAAGAAATACCGTCTGTAGAAACCTATCGCCACATCAGAGTGAGCGCAGGATTAAGTGACAAAACGGAACAGGCCGCAAAGACGGGGTTAAGAAACGGTTTGTACAGCTTGGTGGTTTGCCATCAGGACGCGCCGGTTGGCATGGGAAGAGTGATTGGCGACGGAGGCTGCTTTTTTGTCATTACCGATATTGCTGTGCTGCCACAACATCATAAAAAGGGGGTGGGCGATCGTATTATGACGGCGTTAATGGCCTGGATAGCGCGCCATGCGCCGCCCTCCGCCTACATCAGTTTGATTGCCAGTCATGGCTCGCCGGGTTTTTATGCCCGTTATGGTTTCGAACCGGCATTGCTGCCAGAACGTGCGGGCATGTTTTTGCGAATCCAGGGATAAAGATGAAAAAGGGGACATCAGCGTCCCCCTGTTATCAGGCCAGTTTCAGAATGATCATGCCCAGCAATAACAGCACAAGCCCCGCCCAGCCCTTGAGGTTGAGCCGCTGACCAAACAGTATCCATCCTGCTGCCACGGTCGCGACGATACCAAAGCCGCCCCACAGGGCGTAAGCAACCGACAGATCGATGCCTTTAACCGCCTGAGACAGCGCGCTAAACGCCAGCAGCACGCAGGCCAGAGACAGCATTCCCGGGATGATTTTTTTAAAGCCGTTGCTGTACTTAAGCAAAATATTTGCGGCTATCTCCAGCAGGACCGCCAGTGCCAGCCAGGCAAAATGGATCACATCAGGCAGGATCATGTTCTGCCTCCTTCACCTCACCGCTGCCGACTTTAATGAGCAGAATGCCCGTCATCAGCGTGATCAAAGCGCAGATTTTCATTAACGATAGGGTTTCATCAAAAAGCTGCACGCTAAATAAGGTGATCAGCAGAATGCCAATGCCCTCCCAGAGCGCGTAAGCCACACCCAGCGCAATGCGCTTGATGGCGAAACTCAAAAAAAAATAAGAACAGGCAATCATCCCCAGCATGACCACATAACCCAGCTGACTCTGATTCAGGCTGGACCATTTCATGGTCAGGGTACCTATAATTTCCGTAACAATAGCGAGTACTAATAATCCCCAGGCGCGCATGGGTTTTCTCCATCAATCGACGTCATGATTTACCGTGATGCGTAACGCAACGGCAGAAAAGAAGTTGGCTGGCAGAAAGGGGACTAAAGGGCGCTGCGCCAGTGCTGATCGACGGCGTTAACGCTGACAGGTGCGAGGGTAAAAAGGGGGGTAAAAAGAGTAATGAACATCCTGCTCATAATTAAACAATGCATCCACGTTGTTGCTTCTCTTCAGTGGACGGGGAAAGCCTCCGGTAATGAACACAGTAGCGTTATATCATTAAAACCGCCCCAGGCACAGCCTGTTTGTTCGGGTTTTTGACAAATATCAGGTCAATATTGCTGGGGTTTAGGCACGGTTGCGTTTCGGCAAAAAAAAAGCCGGACAGCAGTCCGGCTTTGATGTCGTAGAAAACCTTACGCTGGGCGCGCGGGTTCCGTACGAACGGGCGCTTCGCCCGCCACATAGTAGTCAGCCGTGCTGCGTGGCAGAGCATCAAGTCCACGAATGCAGTCGGCAATTTTTTCACCGATCATAATGGTGGTCGCATTCAGGTTACCGGTAATGATCAGCGGCATAATTGAGGCATCGACAACGCGTAATCCCTGGAGTCCGTGAACGCGGCCTTCACCGTCAACGACCGACATCTCGTCATTGCCCATTTTACAGGTGCCGCAGGGATGATAGGCCGTTTCGCCGTGATTACGGACAAACTCATCCAGTTCTTCATCGGTCTGGCATTCAATGCCCGGACTGATTTCACGTCCGCGGTATTTATCCAGGGCCGGCTGATTAATGATCTCACGCGTAATGCGGATGGCATCGCGGAATTCGTGCCAGTCCTGCTCATGTGACATATAGTTGAACAGGATCGCAGGATGGCGACGTGGATCGCGCGATTTCAGGCGCACATGACCCCGGCTCGGCGACCGCATAGAGCCAACGTGACACTGGAAACCGTGCGCATCTACCGCATTTGACCCGTTATAGTTAATCGCGACCGGCAGAAAATGGTACTGAATATTCGGCCAGCTAAACTCTTCGCGGCTGCGAATAAATCCGCCTGCCTCAAACTGGTTGCTTGCCCCGACGCCGGTGCCGTTAAACAGCCATTCCGCGCCAATCTTAGGCTGGTTCCACCATTTCAACGCCGGATAGAGCGAGACCGGCTCTTTGCACTCGTACTGCAGGTACATTTCCAGGTGATCCTGCAGATTTTCACCCACGCCTGGCAGGTCATGTACCACCGGAATATCGAACTGGTTCAGCAACTCGGCTGAACCCACGCCGGAACGCTGCAGGATCTGAGGGGAGGCAATGGCCCCTGCACACAGCAAGACTTCACGGCGGGCGTGAACCGTATGCAGCGTATTGCTGTCGCCGATCAGGTACTCGACACCTATTGCACGCTTGCCTTCAAACAAAATGCGATCGGTCGTGGCATGCGTAACGATTTTCAGGTTGGCACGATTTTTCGCCCTGTCCAGATAACCGCGCGCGGTGCTTGAACGACGACCTTCAGGCGTGACAAAGCGGTCCATTGGACCAAAGCCTTCCTGCTGATAGCCGTTAAGGTCATCGGTACGCGGATAGCCAGCCTGAACGCCTGCCTGAATCATCGCCTCAAACAGAACGTTATTGCCTTTCTTCGGCGTGGTCACGCTGACCGGACCCTCTCCGCCGTGGTAATCGTTGGCGCCCGTATCACGGGTTTCTGATTTACGGTAGTAGGGCAGACAGTCCAGGTAGCTCCAGTTTTCCAGACCGGGCATGGTCGCCCAGTTGTCCAGATCCATGGCGTTACCGCGGATGTAACACATGCCGTTGATCAGTGATGAACCGCCCAGGCCTTTGCCTCGGCCACACTCCATCCGGCGGTTGTTCATGTAAGGCTCAGGTTCCGTTTCGTAGGCCCAGTTGTAACGTTTTCCCTGCAAAGGGTAAGCCAGTGCCGCAGGCATCTGGGTTCGGAAATCAAAACGATAGTCGGGGCCGCCCGCTTCCAGCAGTAAGACATTCACATTGCTGTCTTCGGTCAGTCGGGTAGCCAGGACATTCCCTGCGGATCCGGCTCCAATGATAATGTAATCAAATTCCATTCGTCGCTCCTCAGGTAGGGGGATTAAAATACAGACTGAAAACGCGTCAGTTCTACCTGAACCGACTTCACCTGGGTGTAATTTTGCAGCGTCATCAGGCCGTTTTCACGTCCCACGCCAGAGTGCTTATAGCCACCAACCGGCATTTCGGCGGCAGATTCACCCCAGGTGTTAATCCAGCAAATACCGGCTTCAATCTGATGGATCACGCGGTGCGCGCGGTTAAGGTCTTGCGTGACCAGGCCGGCAGCCAGACCGAATTCGGTGTCATTGGCCCGACATATCACTTCGTCTTCAGAGGTGTAGCTCAGAATTGACATCACAGGACCAAAGATCTCCTCACGGACAATCTTCATCTCGTCACGGCAGTCGCTGAATACGGTGGGTTCAACCCAGGCGCCCTGATCAAAGCCTTCGCCCGTTAAGCGTTTTCCGCCACACAGCAGACGTGCGCCTTCTTCAACGCCAGAGGCGATAAAGCGCATGACGTTGTCGCGGTGGCTAAAGCTGACCAACGGACCAAAGTTAGTCTCAGGATCGCGCAGGTCGCCCGCTTTGATGCGCGCAACGCGCTCAAGAATTTTGGCTTCAAACGCCGACTGCAGCCCGGCGGGAATAAACACGCGCGTGCCGTTAGTACATACCTGGCCTGAACTGTAAAAGTTAGCCATCATGGCGATATCCGCGGCGAGATCGAGATCGGCATCATCAAAGATGATCAGCGGTGACTTACCGCCCAGCTCCATCGTAACGTCTTTCAGCGTAGAACCGGCCGCGTTCGCCATTACCTTCTTACCACTGACGACGCCGCCGGTGAACGAGACTTTATCAATGCCAGGATGTTCGGTCAGCAGCTGGCCGGTCACCGCGCCGGTTCCCGGTAGCACGTTGAACACGCCATCCGGCACGCCCGCTTCCGTGTAGATTTCAGCCAGTTTCAGGGCCGTCAGTGGCGTGACTTCACTGGGCTTGAAGATCATGGCGTTGCCGGCGGCCAGAGCAGGCGCTGACTTCCACAGCGCGATCTGGATCGGATAGTTCCAGGCACCGATGCCCGCAACAACGCCCAGCGGTTCGCGGCGGGTATAAACAAACGAGGTATCACGCAGCGGAATTTGCTGGCCTTCCAGCGCAGGGATCAGCCCAGCGTAATATTCCAGTACGTCGGCACCGGTCACGATGTCCACGCTGGAGGTTTCACTGAACGGCTTACCGGTATCAAGCATTTCCAGCTCAGCCAGCTCATCATTGCGCTCGCGCAGGATATCAACCGCACGACGCAGAATGCGTGAACGTTCCATTGCGGTCATCGCTGCCCAGATTTTTTGTCCTTTTCTGGCAGCGGCGACGGCACGATCGACATCCTCGCGTCCGGCGATCTGAACATCAGCCAGAACCTCACCGTTGACCGGATTGATGCTCTGGAAGGTTTCTCCAGAGGTGGCGGCAACGTAGGTACCATTGATGTAGAGTTGTTGCTCGTTGAATCGGGACATAATTTCTCCTGGTTCCGTTACTCGTGTTCGCCAGCTAACTGCTGACGAATGAATTGGGTGGTCAGTGTTCGGGCGGTGGCGGCGTCAAACGGCTTGCCACTCAACGCGGCGCGTAACCACAGACCATCGATCATGGCCGCCAGCCCGTACGCGGCAAGACGGGCCTTTTCCTTTGGTAACTGGCGGCGAAATTCAACCGCTAAAGAGGAAAACAACCGCCGGTGGCTGACCCGTTCCAGACGTTTGAGCTGCGGCTGATGCATGCTGCTCGACCAGAAATCAAGCCAGGCTTTCATTACCGCACGTTCGATCTGACTTTCGTCGAAGTTGCCGTCAACGATAGCGCGTAGCCGGACCTCTGCGGAGGCCTCTGTCAGGGACGCCAGTCGACTCGCGACCGCCTCACGTAGCTGACGCGTCACATCGCGCATGGTGGCTTCCAGCAGGCCGTTCTTATCCTTGAAGTAATGACTGATGATGCCCGTTGAAACCCCTGCGCGCCGTGCAATCTGGGCAATGGTGGCATCATTAATACCCACCTCATTAATTGTTCCCAGCGTTGCATCGATCAGCTGCCGACGTCGTATTGGCTGCATCCCTACCTTTGGCATGACTCTCACTCCAGCCTGAAACCGAACCCCTATTTAAACTTTTTTTGATTGGATGTTCAATATAAATAGAATCCTTGTTAGGATGATGTGTCCTAAAAGTTGAGTAAGTGAAGCGGTAAGTGTGGCAGATTTGCTAGTTTTGACCAGAATGTAACAGCAGGAAACGAAGCGTAAAAACACACGACGCCGGGACGCCGGATTATCCAAACAGGATGATCCCTTGCAAAATTTACACGCCAACAACCAGAGGTAAACGATGACGAGTCCACCTAGTAGTGAAAAAGACAGAATCAATCCTGTAGTGTTTTATACATCGGCGGGATTGATTCTGACCTTTTCACTCATCACCATTTTGTTCAGTAACGAAGCCGCAGGCTGGATCCTCAAGGCAGTCAACTGGGTATCTTCCGCGTTCGGCTGGTATTACATGCTGGCGGCCACGCTCTACATTGTGTTTGTGATTTACATGGCCTGTTCCCGTTTCGGCTCAATCAAGCTGGGGCCGGAGCAGTCAAAGCCAGAGTTTAGTGTGCTGAGCTGGTCGGCGATGCTGTTTGCTGCCGGTATCGGTATCGACCTGATGTTTTTCTCGGTAGCCGAACCTGTTTCGCAATATATGCAGCCGCCGGAAGGTGCAGGGCAGACTATGGAGGCGGCCCGCCAGGCGATGGTCTGGACGCTGTTCCATTACGGCTTAACCGGGTGGTCAATGTATGCCCTGATGGGGATTGCGCTTGGCTACTTCAGCTACCGGTATAATCTGCCGCTCACCATTCGTTCGGCGCTGTATCCCATTTTTGGCAAGCGCATCAACGGGCCGATTGGGCACACGGTTGATATCGCCGCCGTTATCGGCACGATTTTCGGTATAGCCACCACGCTTGGCATCGGTGTTGTGCAGCTCAATTACGGGCTGAAAGTGTTGTTTGATATTCCGGAAGGGTTAACTGCCCAGACCGCGCTGATCGTTTTATCGGTGGTTATCGCCACCATTTCAGTGACCTCCGGTGTGGACAAAGGTATCCGTATTCTGTCGGAACTGAATGTCGCCCTGGCGCTCTGCCTGATTCTGTTTGTTCTGTTTGCAGGCAACACCAGTTTCCTGCTGAATGCGCTGGTGCTTAACGTGGGAGACTACATCAACCGCTTTATGGGCATGACGCTGAACACCTTTGCCTTTGACCGGCCAACGCAGTGGATGAACAGCTGGACGCTGTTTTTCTGGGCCTGGTGGGTTGCCTGGTCTCCGTTCGTCGGCCTGTTCCTGGCGCGTATCTCTCGCGGCCGTACCATCCGTGAATTCGTTCTGGGTACGCTGGTGATTCCTTTTACCTTTACGCTGCTGTGGCTGTCCGTATTCGGTAACGCGGCCCTGTATGAAATTATTCACGGCGACGCCGGTTTTGCACAGGAAGTCATGACGCACGCCGAACGTGGCTTCTACAGCCTGCTGGCGCAGTATCCGGCGTTTAAGCTGAGCGCATCGGTCGCCACCATTACCGGCATGTTGTTCTACGTCACCTCAGCGGATTCCGGATCGCTGGTGTTAGGTAACTTCACCTCAAAGTTGAAAGACATTAACAGTGATGCCCCCAACTGGCTGCGTATTTTCTGGTCGGTAGCCATCGGCGTCCTGACGTTAAGTATGCTGATGACCAACGGCATTACCGCGCTGCAAAACACGACGGTTATCATGGGGCTGCCATTTAGCTTCGTGATCTTCTTTGTGATGGCGGGGTTGTATAAATCACTTAAGGTTGAAGATTACCGCCGCGCCAGTGCTTCACGGGAAACTGCACCCTATCTGGCCCATGCGACCGATCGTCTGACCTGGAAAAAACGCCTGTCGCGCCTGATGAACTATCCTGGCTCGCGTTACACGCTGAAGATGATGGAAGAAACTCTCTTCCCCGCCATGCAGGAAGTGGCGAAAGAGCTGGAGCTGCGCGGGGCTAAGGTGACGCTGGACAGGGTTGCGGCCAATGACGAACATCCCCTGGGTTATCTGGACCTGCGGGTGCAACTGGGCGAGGAGCAGGATTTCCTCTATCAGGTCTGGCCTCAGCAGTACTCTATACCGGGCTTTACCTACCGCGCGCGTAGCGGAAAATCGACCTATTACCGGCTGGAAACCTTCCTGTTGGAAGGCAGTCAGGGCAATGACCTGATGGACTACAGCAAAGAACAGGTGATTATTGATATCCTCGATCAATACGAACGCCATCTTAACTTTATCCATCTTCATCGTGAGGCACCGGGAAACAGTATTACCTTCCCTAACGCCTGAGTCAGCAGCCCGTAAGCCATGTGGTTTACGGGCTTTTTTTATAGTCGGAATTGTCCCGACCTAAACCGTGACAAAATCAACTATGGTTAACTCTGACAGGACACTGACCAACGGGGTAGACAGGGAGTCGTATGCGAAAAATACTCAGAACATTTCTGCCGCTTTATACCACGACGCTGTTAATGCTGCTGGGTTCGGGCCTGCTGACCACCTATGTGTCACTTCGCCTGGCGCATGAAGCGGTAAACGGTGCCTTAATCGGCGCGATTATTGCCGCCTATTACATTGGCCTGGTCATTGGTGGGAAAGTGGGACACAACCTGATTGCCCGCGTCGGCCATATTCGCGCTTACGTCGCCTGCGCCGGGATTATCACCGCCTCGGTAATAGGGCACGGGCTGACGGACTTTATACCGCTGTGGGTTTTCCTGCGTCTGATTATCGGCCTGTGCATGATGTGTCAGTACATGGTGCTGGAGAGCTGGCTCAATGACCAGGCGGAATCTTCCCAGCGCGGCCTGATTTTTGGCTTCTATATGGTGGCGACCTACCTTGGCTTAAGCAGCGGTCAGGTGGTGCTGACGTTGCAAAGCGGGTTTGGTATTAACACGCTCCTGATCGTGGCGCTCTGCTTTGCGCTTTGTCTGGTGCCCATTGCGCTGACGACGCGCACGCACGTCCGCCCCATGTCGCCTGCACCGATGGAGCTGGGCTATTTCATTCGCACCATTCCTAAGTTGCTCAGTACCACCCTGTTAACCGGCATGGTGGTCGGCGCGTTCTATGGTCTGGCGCCGGTCTATGCCAGCAGCAAAGGGTTCAGTGACGCGCAGACCGGTATCTTTATGAGCCTGACCATCTTCGCCGGACTCGTCTCGCAGTTTCCGCTCAGCTGGCTGTCCGATCGCTATGACCGTCAGCGGCTGCTGTTTTATATCTCACTGGTTTTAATGCTGGCCTGTTTGCCGCTGGTCTTGCTGCCAAATCTTCCCTTTAACTGGGTACTGGGTATCGCGTTTGTCGCCAGCATGGTGCAGTTTGCGCTTTATCCTTTACAGGTTGCCCTGGCTAACGATCAGGTGGCTGCCGAGCAGCGCGTTTCCCTGACGGCCTGTCTGCTGATGGCATTTGGCATCGGGGCCAGCATCGGTCCCTTACTGGTGGGTACATTGATGCAGCCCTTCGGCAGCAATCTGCTCTATCTGTTCTTCACCCTGTGTACGCTGCTGATTGCCGCACTGAGCTTCATGAAAACGCCGCAGCCGTTACCCACCACCGAAGTACCCCTGCCGCACGTGGTGTTGCCAGACAGCCTGGCGACATCGCCTTTAGGCGCGGCGCTTAATCCGGTGCTGGAAGACGAGGCGATTCAGGCGGCGATGGTCAACAGTGATGAGATAAACGAGGACGAGGAAGGCGGTGAAGATGATGGAGGGGACGAGAATGATGATGACCCTGCCACGAATAAGACGCTGAATCAGTCATCTCCGCCCCGATGAACAACGGCCCTGAACGTGCCGCTGGCACGATGAAAATCCTCGACAAGGTGCGCGGGTTTTGTCACGCTGAAAGCCGAAATCGCGGAGGAAGATGCCATGCTGGAACTGCGCCCTAACTGTGAACGCTGTGATATTGATTTGCCTGCGGCATCCCACGATGCGCGCATCTGTTCGTTCGAGTGCACGTTTTGCGCCGCCTGCGCTGAGCAGCACCTTAAAGGGCGGTGTCCGAACTGTGGCGGTGAACTGGTCCGGCGTCCTGTCCGGCCTGCCGCTAAGCTGCTGACGCACCCGGCCAAAACGCGTCCCGCCTGAGGTCATGACATCACAACGCCGGGTTCTGCCGGCGTTCTTCCGTTCTCATTACCGCCTGTCTTGCCCGCTAACCACCACGAATCACCCCTTTTGCAGGGTGAAAATGGGATGATTTGGTGACAGTGTCACAAAAATGCGAGTGGGGCGGTTACCGGAACAGCCTGCCGTCGCGCACCAGCTCGCGCGGATAGCTGTTTTTAATACGGCTGCCAACACGTTTAGCCAGCCCGAGCGGCTGATCCTGATAGGTCACTATCATTTCATCCCGCGTGGGGACGCTTTCAGGATAAATATCGCGACCGCGATACCACTCTTCAGCTTCAGCTTCGTTTAGCGCAAACGTCTGATCGGGGCGCGGGGAGGCAAGGGCAATGACGGCCTCGTGTTGCCAGCGATAGCCTTTCGCAAAGGTTTCGGCCAGCTTCAGGCCAATCCGCGAGAAACGGACCTTACCTAACAGCGGTGTCACACCGGCCGGGAACAGCCAGATCTCCTTATCGCGCTGCCAGAGCTGAAGGTTGTCATCCCACTGAATCGCCACCTGCGCCGCCGACTGTACAATCTCGCTTTCCAGTTTGCGACTGACGTGGCTGAACGGCAGCTTACCGACTTTATAGGTGGGCTCAGGTAGCCGTGTGACAGAGACGGTTTTACGCAAGCAGGCGACAAAGAACCCTTCGCTGTCGAACAGGTGCGGGAAAACGTGAAGATAACCTTCAGGTGTCGCGGCCCGCTCCGCCCCGGCAAACAACCCATTCAACGGGGCGATTTCAACGGCGTCCGGATAGCGCGCCAGCAGCCAGGCGACAACCTGTTGGTTCTCAATCTGATTAAGCGTACAGGTAGAGTAAACCAGCGTACCGCCGGGCTTGAGGGCGTGGAACGCGCTTTCGATAAGGTCGCGTTGAGTCTGCGCGATAGTCTGCGTGCTGGTCAGCGACCAGTTTTTCAGGGCATCAGCATCTTTACGCATGACGCCTTCACCCGAGCAGGGCGCGTCCAGCAAAATGGCATCAAACTGTTCCGGCAGCGCAGGCCCAAAGACGCGGGCATCAAAGTGGGTCAGGGCGCTGTTGGTTACGCCGCAACGGGTTATGTTGGCATGAAGCACTTTGACCCGGCTGGCGGAAAACTCGTTGGCCAGAATAACGCCCCGGTTGTGCATGCAGGCAGCAATCTGGGTGGTCTTGGATCCGGGGGCAGCAGCCATATCCATGACGCTCATGGCATCGGGCTGGGCCGCAAACAGTGCTGTCACCGGCAGCATTGAGCTGGCTTCCTGGATATAAAACAGGCCGCTCAGATGCTCCGCAACGCTGCCCAGCGGCAGGCTTTCGTCCTCGCGATTGATCCAGAATCCTTCCGCACACCAGGGAACCGGCGTCAACTGCCAGCCGTAATGCGCGGTTTGTGTCAGAAAGTCACTAACGCCGATCTTTAAGGTGTTAACGCGCAGGCTGCGACGTAATGGCTGCAGGCTGATGTCAATAAACTGCTGCAGGTCAGTATCATCGGGCAAGCTCTGGCGTATCAGATCGAGGAATTCGGCAGGGAAGTGTGAGGCGGAGTCGGACACGGATAAGTTCTCTTTGAGGCAAAGGCGGCAGTGTAGCACGCCAAAAGAAAACGGGCAGCCTGGGCTGCCCGTATGGCTTAAGGTTGATTCGGGTCGGGGATCGCCGTTCCCCAGTTACGCCAGTCTTTAGGCGGTTCATCCTGCAGCAGGAAGTGTTTGTTTGACGTTGCCTGAGGTGCCAGCGGCACGGTCGGCGGCGTAGCAAACTGAATACCGCCACGGATAAACTGCTGGAAGGTGCCGGTTTTCACCACGCCACCAATCAGGCCAAAGTCCAGGTTATAGCCCGAGGCCAGCCAGAACACCGAATTGTTGCGGACCAGGTGCTGGTATTTCTTACTGATACGCAGCGCGATTTGTACGCGGTCTGCCATATTCCCCAGCGATGTACCGGTCACCGTGCCCACTTCTACCCCGCGGAACAGCACTGGCGTACCCAGCGACAGGGAACCCGCTTCGGTCGCATCCACATAGATGTTCAGGCCGTTAAGGTAACGTGAATCCGTAATGGTGCTTTCCTGCAGCTCAAAGGTGCGCGCGCCACGGCCTTTACCCGGATCGACGTTGACATAAGGCTGGAGGATCGTTTCCAGATGATTTACACCTGCGGCAGAAATTTCTGGCGATACCACCGAGAAACGGCTGTCGACGCGGGCAAAACTCTGCACATATTCAGGGTAGAGTACGGCCTTCGCCACCACCTGATTGTTGTCATCGCTCAGCGACAGCGACTCGATTTGTCCCACGTTGATACCGAGGTAACGAATGGGCATGCCGGCGGACAGCTTGCTGGCGTCATAGGTATGTAACGTAATCTGGCTACCCACGGCCCGTGCAGCCGTTTCAGACGGATAAAGCACGCGCTTCGCGCCTTTATCAATTTTCGCGCCCGTCAGGTTGTCGAAGCTAATGGCGCCTTTCAACGCCCGGTTTAGCGGCGAGGCCTGCACGGTTAACCCACTGCCGTTAAGCTGAACGCGTGCGCCGCCTTCTGCCCAGAACACACTTTCAGCAGAGAGCAGTTTGCGGTATTCCGGTTTGATGTGGACCGCGATATCAAACGCATCAGCGCGCGGGGTGACTTGCGTAATTTCACCGACCTGGAATTTACGATAGAGCACAATTGAGCCGGCCTGAACGTCTGGCAGGCTTTTCGCCGTCAGCATCAGCGTGGTGGATGGGCCATCGCCGGTAATGCCTTCTTCCGCGCGTTCAGCATCGGCAAAGAGGGGATAGGCCGTCTTAGGTGCGCCTTGTTTACCCGGCTCCAGACGAATACCGCCATCGACCCACTCGCGGGCGCTGGCGCCCAGCACCTGCATGCCATCCAGGCCGAATTTCACGTCAAGGCGACTGTTCACAATGAATTTACTGTCGCCGTGGACCAGTTGGCGCTGGTCAGGATTGACCGCGACAACAAAATTAACGCCGTTTGCATCCAGATCCCGGGAAATTACCTGACCAATTTTTAGTCCGTGCAACATCAGGGGTTGGCCGGCATCGATGCCGTAGCTTTCGGGGGCGCTCAGTTTCACGGTGAGAACATTGGGTTGCTGCAGCAGCGTTTTATTGGGTGCGACCACCGTAAAATGCTGCTGCGGTGCACCATCGCCAGGCACCAGCTCAAAGGTGTTACCGGTCAGCAGGCTGCTCAGGCTGGTATCCGTGAGGCTGAGTTTGGGGCTGCGCATCTCAATACGCGTGCCTTCACGCATCAGTCCCACGACAGAGGGATCGATCGTCATCTCACCGGTCACTTTACCGCCATCCTGCAGATTCAGTTTGGTCAGGGTGCCGACTTCTAAGCCCTGATACATCAGCGGCGTACGGTTGGCTGAGAGATTATCCCCGCTGGGCAGATCCAGCGATATCAGCACGCCCCGCTGGCTGTGAGCCAGGTCGGGATAGAGCTGATAGTTCTGATCGGTTTTGGCGGCTTCCGCGCCCTCAGGCGAGTCAAAGGCGATAGCGCCGTTGACTAAGGCTGACAGGCTTTCAAGCTGTATTCTGGCCCCGCTCAGGCTGACGTCTGCATTCATTCCTGACACATTCCAGAAGCGGCTGCTGGTTTTCACCAGGTTCACGAAGCGCCGCTCAATCAGGACGTCAATCGACACGCCGTTGTTCTGATTGTTAATGCTGTAATCGTAGACCCGGCCCACCGGGATTTTGCGGTAATACACTAACGAGCCGGTGTTCAACGAGCCGAGGTCGGATGAATGCAGGTGAATCATGAGCTCACCGGTATTCACGCGGTATTTCGGTTGGGTATCCAGCGCGGTAAAGGTGTCACTTTCTTTACCATCGCCTGGCATCATGCCGATGTAGTTACCCCCCACCAGCGCATCCAGACCGGAAACCCCCGCCAGTGAGGCTTTTGGGGTGACCAGCCAGAACTGCGTATTTTCACGCAGCGCATCGCGCATGTCGCTCTTAATGCTGGCCTTGATCTGAATCTTTTTGTAGTCGTCGCTAAGATTGATGCCCTGCACAGTACCGACTTCCACGCCCTGATAGCGGATAGGCGTGCGGCCGGGCACGATGCCATCGGCCGTCTGGAAATTGATGGTGATGGTCGTGCCGCGCTCTTGAAAATTGGTCCAAAGCAGCCAGCCCGCAATCAGCATTGCGATAATGGGCAGAAGCCAAAAAGGTGAAATTTTACGCTTGTTGCGCAGCGTAGCATTAGTCGGTGTAGTCGGCGTTTCCTGTTGCATGTGCATCCCAGAGCAGGCGGCTATCCAGCCACTCAACGGCCATAATGGTCAGGATCACTGCCGCGCCAAAATAAAACGCAGCGGGTCCCATGGTAAAAGCCAGTAGTTGATCGCGATTGACCAACGACATGGTTAGTGAAATGACAAACAGATCCAGCATAGACCAGCGTCCAACCCAGGTCACAAAACGTAGTAGACGAATGCGGGTTTTCAGGCCCTGTTCGCAGCGGAAATGGATACTGAGCAGCAGCGCCAGCATCACCAGCACTTTGGTGAAGGGAACCAGAATACTGGCGATAAACACCACGGCTGCGACGGGCACGTTACCGGATGCCAGAGACAGGATGCCGGAGAAGATCGTGTCTTCACGGCGCGATCCGTTCAGGTACACCACCGAAATCGGCAACAGATTGGCGGGAATCAGCAGCACAATTGACGCGATAAGGGCGGACCAGGACTTTTGTAAGCTGTGGCGGCGTCGAAAATCAAGCGGCGTATGACAGCGCGCGCAGCGGCCGCGGGTGTCAGGAATATCGGTGTAGTGGCAGTTAAGGCAGACCTGAAGATCGTCACGCCGCGTCACCCGGTGCGACTGGGGATAAAAGTGCTCCCAAAGCTGCTCCATGTTCAGATGAATCAACGTAATGACGCTCAGCACGGTTAGCGCCACATAGGCGACCAGCCCATAGCCTAATTCGAGGTCGGCGTAATCCTGGACTTTTATGGAGGCGACGGCGATGCCAATCAAAAAAATATCCAGCATCACCCACTCTTTGAGCTTATCGAGCATCAGCAGCACCGGGCGCAGATTCATCCCTAAACGCTCACCCAGGGCCAGATAGCCAATGCCTGCCACCAGCGTCACCGGCGCGCCGATAGTACAGAACGCCACCATCGAGGCGGTCAGGACATTGCCCTGTAGCGTCATCTGAACGATACCTTCCAGTACGCTGGCGTCAATGCGCATGCCCAGCAGGCGAATGTCGATAAGCGGCATGCTAAAAGCAAAAGGCATCAGCACCAGCATCGTGGCCGCCATCGCCAGCAGACGTGTCATTGACCAGTCGCGGCCGCTCACAATTTGCGCGTTGCAGCGGGGACAGTGGGCTGACTGATACGATTTCACATCTGGTAAGGAAAAAAGGGTATCGCATTGCGGACAACGCTGATAACGTGCCTGAGGCAATGTCTGGCTGATAGCGTGAATTTTCATAAATTAGTGCATGTTTCGCTTATTGTGATTAACGCAAAGGGTCAGTAAGACATCGCCTGGGTACCTGTCTCGGGTATCACGCTTCGATCCACAGAATGTTAAGGTTATAGTAACTAACGCTATGATTCACCTTATGGCTATGGATTTTTAGTGCTTATTTTTAACAAGCGGAGTGGTTAGCCGCTCGGATGTCACTGGTAACGGTTGAATAATGAACAAAACTGCCTTTTACGCCGATTTAGATCGCGATATGCGCGCCTTACTGGCGGGAGAAACGGCGTTCCTCGCTGCAATGGGTAATTTTAGCGCGCTGTTGTATGAACGTCTCGAAGGCGTGAACTGGGCAGGTTTCTACCTGCTAACGGAAGCCGATACGCTGGTTCTGGGCCCGTTCCAGGGGAAAATCGCCTGCGTGCGCATTCCCGTGGGCAAAGGGGTTTGCGGCACCGCACTGGCGCAACAACAGGTGCAGCGTGTTGATGATGTCCATGCTTTCCCTGGCCATATCGCCTGCGATGCCGCCAGTAATGCAGAAATTGTGATTCCTCTGAAAATAAACGGTCAGGTTGTCGGCGTACTGGATATCGACAGTGTGGAATACAATCGCTTTGATAGTGAAGATGAAAAAGGGCTGGTCGCCTTGACTAACGGGCTTTGCGACGTGCTCGCGAACAGTGACTTAGAAAAATATTTGCAGCTGACGCGTAGCTAATCGACTGGATTGCATGGCATTTGGCGATGTTGTCATTATAATGTCGCCTGTTCATGCCTGCTCTGGTCGGCAAACCCGTAGTAATCAGGAAATTTCATGGAAAATCAACCTAAGTTGAATAGCAGTAAAGAAGTCATTAGCTTTCTGGCGGAGCGCTTTCCGCACTGCTTTAGCGCTGAAGGCGAAGCGCGTCCGCTCAAAATCGGTATCTTTCAGGATCTGGTAGAGCGCGTTCAGGGCGAAATGAACCTGAGCAAGACGCAGTTGCGTTCGGCCTTGCGTCTTTATACCTCTAGCTGGCGCTATTTGTACGGTATCAAAGCGGGTGCCACCCGTGTGGATCTCGATGGAAACCCCTGTGGTGTTCTTGATGAGCAGCACGTGGAGCATGCCCGTAAGCAACTCGAAGATGCCAAGGCGCGTGTTCAGGCACAGCGTGACCAGCAGCGAGCCGCTCGTCGCGAAGCCGGTGAAGGCGAAGAGGGTGCCAGCGCACCACGTCGCCCACGCAAGCCTGCTCCGCGTAAACCGGCAGAAGGTGAGGCCGCGCGTAAGCCGCGTCCACAGTCTGCTGAGCGTCCTACTGCATCGCAGAATCGCAAACCGGCACCACGCCCGGAGCAGCAGGCTAAACCCATCACTGATACCTCAACTTTGCAACCCGGCCAGAGTATTAAAGTTAAAGCAGGCAAAAGTGCGATGGACGCAACCGTTCTGGAAGTGTCGAAAGACGGCGTCCGGGTACAGCTCGCTTCCGGCATGGCAATGATTGTGCGCGCAGAACATTTGCAGTTCTGAAACGGAGGCTGACCCCGGCATGAACACCCTTTTAAAAGTTGGATTGATTGCGGGCCTGCTGTTGTCAGGCCCTTCCTTTGCGGCCGAGAACATTACACGTGCCGATCAAATTCCACAGCTGCATGAAGATCCGCAGGATGCGACGGTAAGCGAGCGCGTGACGTCGCGTTTTACCCGTTCTCACTATCGTCAGTTCGATCTTGACGGCGCCTTCTCGGCCAAGATTTTTGACCGCTATCTCAATATGCTCGACTACAGCCACAACGTGTTGCTGGCGTCGGACGTTGCACAGTTTGCCAGCAAGAAGACGCAACTGGGTGATGAGCTGCGTAGCGGTAAGCTGGATATTTTTTACGATCTTTATAATCTGGCGCAAAAACGCCGCTTTGAGCGCTATCAGTATGCGCTTACGGTGCTGGCGCGTCCGATGAACTTTACCGGCAATGACACCATCGATATTGACCGTTCTAAAGCGCCCTGGCCGAAAGACCAGAGTGAGTTGAATGCGCTGTGGGACGCCAAGGTCAAATACGATGAGCTGAGCCTTAAACTCGCCGGTAAAGACGAAAAAGAAATCCGTGAAGTGCTGATCAAACGTTATAACTTTGCCATCCGTCGTCTGGCGCAAAGCAACAGTGAAGATGTATTCCAGCTGGCAATGAACGCTTTTGCCCACGAAATCGATCCGCACACCAACTACCTTTCACCGCGTAATACGGAGCAGTTCAACACCGAAATGAGCCTGTCGCTCGAAGGGATTGGTGCCGTGTTGCAGATGGATGATGACTATACCGTTATCAACTCTATGGTGGCCGGTGGTCCGGCGGCGAAAAGTAAAGCGATCACCGTTGGCGACCGCATCGTCGGCGTCGGTGAGCCTGGCAAGCCAATGGAAGACGTTATCGGCTGGCGCCTGGATGATGTGGTCGCCAAAATCAAAGGGCCGAAAGGCAGCAAGGTTCGCCTTGAGATTCTGCCTGCTGGCAAAGGCACTAAGACCCGTATTGTGACCTTAACGCGTGAGAAAATCCGTCTGGAAGATCGCGCGGTTAAAATGAGCATTCACACTGTCGGTAAAGAAAAAGTCGGCGTGCTCGATATTCCTGGCTTCTACGTTGGCCTGACCGATGATGTCAAAGTGCAGTTGCAGAAGCTGCAAAAGCAGAACGTTGACAGCATCGTCATCGATCTGCGTACCAACGGCGGCGGCGCACTGACCGAGGCGGTTTCGCTTTCTGGCTTGTTTATTCCAAGTGGCCCGGTTGTTCAGGTCCGTGATAACAATGGCCACGTGCGTCAGGATAGCGACAACGACGGCATTGTTTATTACAAAGGCCCGCTGGTGGTGCTGGTTGACCGCTTCAGTGCTTCTGCATCAGAAATTTTTGCAGCGGCAATGCAGGATTATGGTCGTGCGCTGATCGTCGGCGAGCCCACCTTTGGTAAAGGCACCGTTCAACAGTACCGGTCACTGAACCGCATTTACGATCAGATGCTGCGTCCGGAATGGCCTGCGCTGGGTTCGGTGCAGTATACGATTCAGAAGTTTTATCGTATCAATGGCGGCAGTACGCAGCGCAAAGGCGTGACGCCGGACCTGTTGATGCCAACCGGTGTTGAAGCGGCGGAAACGGGCGAGAAGTTCGAGGACAATGCGTTACCGTGGGACAGCATTACGGCCGCGACCTACACCCGCACAGGTGATGTCAAGGCGCTGGCGCCACAGCTGACCAAAGAGCACGATGAGCGCATCGCTAAGGATCGCGAGTTCCAGTACATCATGAAGGACATCGCCCGCTTTAACGCCATGAAAGACAAGCGCAACATTGTGTCGCTCAATCTTGCCCAGCGCGAGAAAGAGAACCACGAGGAAGATGCGCTACGTCTGGAACGCATTAACGCGCGCTATCAGGCTGAAGGTAAAAAGCCGCTGAAGAGCCTTGATGATTTGCCGAAAGACTATAAAGAGCCCGATCCTTATCTGGATGAAACGGTAAAAATTGCCAATGACCTGGCGCAGCTGGAGAAATCCTCACCTGAGGCACCGGCAGCCAAAACCAACTAACGGCATAACCCGGGTTATCCAAAGCACCGCCCAGCGCGGTGCTTTTTTTTATCATTAATTTGGCAGTGATAAGCGTCGTTAATGTGTTCGTCTGAGCGGTTTCCGACAGGTTGCGCGAAAGGTTGTGTCATATTGTAAAGTTATGTCTTTTTAGACACTTAAACGTTAAGGTCGCTTGAAAACCCGCACAATGCTCATAGGATATGTATCCGCGCATGAGCGCATGAACTACTGAGGAAGATTAACCGTTATGATGCGTATTGCTCTTTTCCTGCTGACCAACCTGGCTGTGATGTTGGTATTCGGGCTGATTCTCAGCCTGACAGGAATCCAGTCAAGCAGTGTTCAGGGCCTGATGATAATGGCAGGCTTGTTTGGCTTCGGCGGTGCGTTTGTCTCACTGCTGATGTCGAAGTGGATGGCGCTACGTTCAGTTGGCGGTGAAGTGATTGAGCAACCGCGCAACGAAACCGAGCGCTGGTTAATTGACACGATTGGCCGACAGGCACAGCAGGTCGGTATTGCTATGCCCCAGGTCGCTATCTATCACGCGCCGGATATCAACGCGTTTGCAACCGGTGCGCGGCGTAATGCCTCGCTGGTGGCGGTTTCTACTGGCCTGCTACAAAACATGAGTCGTGATGAAGCGGAGGCGGTGCTGGCGCACGAGGTGGCGCACATTGCGAATGGCGACATGATCACCATGACGCTGATTCAGGGTGTGGTGAACACCTTTGTTATCTTTGTGTCGCGTATCCTGGCACAGATTGCGGCGGGCTTTATGTCCGGCAACCGTGATGGCGAGGAGAGCAGCAACGGAAATCCGCTGGTCTACTTTGCTGTCTCGATGGTGCTTGAACTGGTATTCGGTATTCTGGCCAGCATCATCACGATGTGGTTTTCACGTCATCGTGAATTCCATGCCGATGCCGGCTCGGCCAAACTGGTGGGGCGCGAAAAAATGATTGCGGCTTTGCAGCGTCTGAAAACCAGCTATGAGCCGCAGGAACCCAGCAGCATGATGGCGTTTTGTATTAACGGAAAAGGAAAATCATTTAGCGAACTCTTTATGTCGCATCCACCGTTAGATAAACGTATCGAAGCGCTGCGCAGCGGTGAATACCTGAAGTAACCCTCACGAAAAAGGCGACGGCAACGTCGCCTTTTTTTTTTATCGCTGAACTCAGGCTTTCATTCGTGACAGGCTGAGAAGGGCGGCGACGGTAGAGAATCCTCCCGCTAATAACAGCGAGGCATGGGTTCCACCATTTCCCATCAGATTGAACATCAGCGCGACCAGCGCCGCGCCGCTGCTCTGGCCCAGTAATCGCGCCGTGCCTAACATACCGCTGGCACCGCCGCTGCGGTTGCGCGGCGCAGCAGTGACGATTGTATGGTTGTTTGGCGACTGAAACAGGCCAAAACCGGCTCCGCACAGCATCATGCGCCAGATAATATCCATGTCGTCAGGTTGGGCAGGCAGCCGGGCCAGCAGTAACAGCCCGCTGGCAAACAGTGCCAGACCAATGCCGCCGAGCAGACCGGCATGGACCCGCTCAATCAAACGGCCCGCAATGGGTGAAAGCAGCATGGTAGCAAGAGGCCAGGGCGTCAGCAGCAGGCCTGTTGCGACTTCATCGCGACCCAGTACGCTTTGCAGATAAAAAGGCAGAGAGACCATCGCCAGCATTTGTGCACAGAAAGAGCAGACGGAAGTGCAGATCGACAGCGCGAAAATGGGAATACGCAGCAAGTCAACCGGCAGCAGCGGCACCTCCATCCTTAACTGACGACGGATAAAGAAATAACCGACCAGGATGATCACCACAATTTCGCTGGCGATCAGCCAGTGGGGCTGTCCCTGCGCAAATCCCCCCAGAGCCGAAATCAACAGCCCGAAAAAAAGCGCATTCATCACCGCACTGGTGATATCGAACTTCTGGGTTTTTGCCCGTTGTGGGTTATCGGGCAGATAACGCAACGCCAACCAGAGTGTCACTGCACCCAGCGGCAGGTTAATCAGAAATAACCAACGCCAGCTGGCAACAGAAAGAATGGCTGCCGCGACGGTGGGACCGGCAGCGGTTGAGATCGCCACCAGCAGTGCATTGATGGCAATGCCCCGACCCAGATAGCGAGGAGGATAGATAATGCGTATCAGCGCTGTATTAACGCTCATGACCGCAGCACCGCCAAGCCCCTGCAAGACACGCGCAACGGTCAGCATCGTCAGCGTGGATGACAGCGCGCAGAACACCGATGTCGCGGCAAAGACCACCAGGCCGAACTGATAAACGCGGCGGTATCCAACGATATCGCCCAAAAAGGACAGCGACAGCAGTGAAGCCACAATCGCGATCTGATAGGCGTTAATGACCCAGACCGACTGGGCCGGGCTGGCCTGCAGCTCACGTGAAATGGTTGGGAGAGCCACATTGGCAATTGAGCCGTCTAACACCGCCATGATGAGGCCAATGGCGATTGTCAGAATAGCCCAGTACCGTTGTGGCACAGGAAGTCCGCCGTCAGAAGAAGAGAGTGACATAGAGGCTAATATTAAAGAGTGTGAATATCATCATGCTAATCAATTGGCGGACAAAATGCACCGCGCCGGAATGAAAAATATATTTTACAGATGTTACAGACCTTGAAAGTTTGCCGGAGCGAGGCGCCGCAATCTATACTGCAACCCCGTTCCGTTTTTTTTGAAACACGTATTCAAGGTGAGCAATGGTTCCTGATTCAAAGGACAAACAACCTGATTCTGTCTCTTCGGTGCAAAAGGTGTTTGGCATTTTGCAGGCCTTAAGCGAAGAGCGCGATCATGGTATTACCGAACTGGCTCAGCGGCTGATGATGTCTAAAAGCACCGTTTACCGTTTCCTGCAAACCATGAAATCACTGGGCTATGTCGCCCAGGAAGGGGAAAGCGAAAAATACTCACTGACGTTAAAACTGTTTGAGGTGGGATCGAAAGCGCTGCAGAACATTGACCTGATCCGCAGTGCCGATGTGCAGATGCGTGAACTGTCCCGGTTAACCAAAGAAACCATCCATCTGGGCGCGCTGGACGAGGACAGTATTGTCTATGTCCATAAGATCGATTCGCTGTATAACCTGCGCATGTCGTCACGTATTGGCCGCCGCAATCCGCTGCACTCAACCGCGCTGGGTAAAGTGTTACTGGCGTGGCGCAGTCGGGAAGACATTAACGACATTTTGCAGCGGATAACCTTTACCATTAATACCGCGAATACGCTTTCTGACGCCGGCGCGCTTATTGACGTCCTGAGTCAGGTCAGGAAGCAGGGTTATGGTGAGGATAATGAAGAGCAGGAAGAGGGCGTTTGCTGCATCGCCGTGCCCATTTTCGATCGTTTCGGCGTGGCCGTCGCGGGGCTGAGTATCTCTTTTCCTACGCTGCGCTTCCCGGCATCGAACAAGCACACTTACGTGGCAATGCTGCATGAGGCGGGACGCCGTCTTTCCGCTGAGCTTGGTTACCACGATTACCCTTTAAACTGAAAAAGCGGGCCGTGGCCCGCTTCAGTGCGATCAGTTATCAATCACGTCGCCACTCTTTTTCAACAGCGGGCAGTCGGTAACGCCCACGACGCCGCTGTCGGTGTGCAGATATTGTGCCGTGATCATGCCCCGTGCGGTCAGGTAGTTACACTTCAGGCCCAGACCTGCGGCATTCTTGTTACTTCCGGCCAGCACGCCATATCCGGTAAACAGCATGGCCAGCCAGATGATTCCCACAACAACAATTGCCCGAATGAACAGTTTCATTGTATCTCCTTATGATAC
This sequence comes from Pantoea sp. Ae19-2, assembly GCF_059801205.1. NCBI lineage: Bacteria > Pseudomonadati > Pseudomonadota > Gammaproteobacteria > Enterobacterales > Erwiniaceae > Pantoea > Pantoea sp. Ae19-2. The sequence goes on from NZ_JBCHWE010000001.1 coordinate 1,469,802, forward strand.
CCAACGCAGTGTTCCAGTGACTGCTGCTTAACATGATGTACAGGGGCAGCATGCCTCGCTTTTAAAAGGGATGCGATCAGAGATAACTGAAAGAAGCAGATTGATACACATCATTTACGTCACCATTATCTTTTACTGCGCCACAGGGTAGAATGGCGGGTCGTCCCCTTTATTGTGATTTCACCTGGTATCTTGAGGCAGTTATGAATGAGTTAGCCGCTAATGCGGGTCCTGTGGTCAGCTTTGGCGTGATGGGAATCGTGCTGATTGTGGCATTGATGCTATGGTTCTATGTTAACCGCGCCAGCGTTCGGGCAAATGAACAGATTGCGTTGCTGGCGTCACTGTTAGAAGAGCAAAAGAAACAAAACGCGCTGCTTAAGCGGCTGATCGAGAAGCAAACGGGTGCCGCCGAGCAAAAAGCGGAAGAGCAGGCGGAAAGCAATGATTTTATTCGCCTGATCCCGGAACGTTAAATTCTGCATGGAGGCCGGATGGCCTGGAAAAATCCCTGGTATGACAGCAGTAAACCCCATCATACGCCGGAGGGGTTTCGCAACCCTGAACCTGATATGCGCCAACAGGGTGACCTGAAGCGCTGGCGTAAGGAACGTAAAGCGCAGGGATTACCGCATCCGCCTCAGCAGGGCTATGATGGTTTTAGGGCGCAGTGGTGGCAACCCGTCGACCTGAGCGGTGACGACGATCGCATCTGGTGGCTGGGCCATGCTGCGCTGCTGTTGCGGCTGAATCAACGCTATATTCTGATTGACCCCGCACTTTCCCGGCGGGCATCGCCATTGCCGTTTCTGGGGCCGGAACGCAAAACCCCTTCGCCGCTGACGATCGACCAGTTGCCACATCTGGATTACGTGTTGATCTCCCACAGCCATTACGATCATCTGGATAAGCCGACCATCAAGCAGATCGTACGCCACTTTCCAGAGGCGGTTTTTGTGGTTCCGCTGGGTCTGGCAGACTGGTGTCACCGCCGTGGCGTGAAGCAGGTGCATCAGCTTGACTGGTGGCAGCAGAAAGCCTTCGAGGGTATTCAGTTTCATGCGGTTCCGGCCCGCCACTGGAGTATGCGCACGTTAACTGACCGCAACCGGTCATTGTGGTGCGGCTGGGTCATCCACACCGCGTCGCTGCGCTTTTGGTTCTCGGGGGACAGTGGCTACACTGAAAACCTTCATGCAATTGCCGCGCGTCTCGGGCCGTTTAATCTTGCCGCGCTGCCCGTCGGTGCCTATGAACCCCGCTGGTTTATGGCGGGGCAACATATGGATCCTCAACAGGCGGTGTCGCTCTGGCATGCAATAGGGCAGCCTCTCACGATCCCTGTTCACTGGGGCGTCTTTGAACTTGCTGATGAATCGCTGGATGCGCCCCCGGCAGAATTGCTGCGGGTCTTACAACAACGTGGGGAAGCAAGCAGGCATTTTACGCCCTGGCAGATAGGCGAGAGCCGCAGCCTGAGCTATATCGACCAGGCGTAGTCAGAGGTAATAACCTTTCCTTCTGACGCCACGGGATTCTGGCTGAAATCAATATTCCTTCACGGCCCCCGGCAGGCGTAATTCAAAAAACGCCTGCATGCAAGCTGTAAGTGATTGCGTTAACGCTCAACTTATGATTTTACTGGAAATAAAATTTATATTTGTACGAAATAGAATTTATTGTACAAGCCTGCTGCAATAGTTTACCCGCGCTTCACTTATCGGCTCCTTTATTTGGTGCAACTTTGCCATATTAGTGCAATGTTATTTTTTTAATGTTATCCCTCTGGCTGGACGGCCGAGACGGCGTCAGATATCACCCTGTCTGGGCAGAAAAGCATTATATTATAGGGTTGTTGTGACTATTAGTGGCGTTCAGTACACAGGCTAATGTACCAGAAAGTACATTCTCTGGGAGCTGTCTTGCAAATATGTGAAAAGCGCCGACCGTGTTTATAAAAATGGCTTGCCATTATTTAGCGGATATGTGATAACAATTCGTGGGTTAAACGAGGTACAGTTCTGTTTATGTATGGCATCTTCAGTAAAGAAGTTACGAGTAAAGACGTTGACGTTGAATACCGCTTCCTTGCCGAACTTTAATCAGTGCCTCATTCAGTAATGTCTCTGTTTTATCTGTAGGTTAGCCTCCGGGCAAAATAAACACTTTAAGGAATTAGTAAAATGGCAAAGATTAAAGGTCAGGTTAAGTGGTTCAACGAGTCTAAAGGCTTCGGTTTTATCACTCCAGCTGACGGTAGCAAAGATGTATTCGTACACTTCTCTGCTATTCAGGGCAACGGCTTCAAAACGCTGGCCGAAGGCCAAAACGTTGAGTTCGAAATTCAGGACGGCCAGAAAGGCCCAGCAGCGGTTAACGTTACTGCTATCTGATTTCGCCTCAGACGGGTGCCATGCACCACAGTCTCAGATATTAAAGCCTTGGCCAACTGGCCGAGGCTTTTTTTACGCTTTCGCTATTGTTTCCCGTCAAGTACACTTCCGCGCGTTAATCTTTGCCGGAGCGCCTGATGTCTTTGAACTGCCCACTTTGTCACTTCCCCCTGACCCTGACTGACCGCAGCTGGTGCTGTGAAAATCGCCATCAGTTCGATCAGGCGAAAGAGGGCTACGTCAATTTGCTGCCCGTTCAACATAAAGGTTCACGTGAACCGGGCGACAGTGCAGACATGATGCAGGCGCGACGTGCGTTTCTGCAGGCCGGTCACTACCAGCCATTGCGGGACAACGTGGTTGCCGTCCTTAACCAGCATCTTAACCAACCAGCTGCGCAGATTCTGGATATCGGCTGTGGAGAAGGGTACTACACGGGCGCACTGGCCAGCGAGCTCGCGCCTGAGGGCCAGGTTTATGGTCTGGATGTGGCGAAGATGGCCGTCAGGCTGGCGGCAAAGCGTTACGCCCAGGTTTTATTTTGCGTGGCATCAAGCCACCGCCTGCCGTTTGGTGATGCTTCGCTGGATGCGGTGGTCCGCATTTATGCGCCCTGTAACGAGACTGAACTCAGCCGGGTCATTAAACCGGGAGGCTTTTTACTCACGGTCACGCCCGGGCCTCATCATCTTCAGCAGCTTAAGGCGCTGATATACCGCGACGTTCAACTCCACGCCTCGGAAGAGAAAAGCTACCAGGGATTTCGTCAACTCGCCCAGCATCGTTTAACGTATCCAATGGCGTTGAGCGGGCAGTCTGCCACCACCTTGTTGCAGATGACGCCCTTTGCCTGGCGCGCGCGACCTGATGTGTGGCAGAGCTTAGCGGAACGTACGCAGTTTCCCTGCGACGCAGACTTTATGATCACCCTGTGGCAACGCGATTAGCGTGCCTCCACCAGGGTCTGGTAAATGCGTTCCAGATCGTCAAGCTGTTGCACGGCGATAAGCAACCGCCGCTGCTCAAGCTGCATCACCAAAATACCGTCCTCGGAAAGATTGATGCTCTGTATCTGTGGATACGTTGTCCATCTGCCGGCATAAAACAGCCCCTGACTTTTCATCAGCAATTTGGGGCGGCGCACCCAGAAAAGCCAGAACGATAAAAAGCACAGCACCATCAAAAGCGTGGTTGTGAGTTTCGGCCCCTGATGGGTCAGATTGTTCCACAACAGAATGAGCAGTAAGCCAATAAAAATCAGGCTGTCTGCTTTGTGTTGGCGTTGGAGCGGGACACGTAAAAGCGCAGGGCCATGACGACGTGGCAGCACGGCTTCAACGTAAATAGCCAATAACAGAAGGGCAGCGATGCAGAGGGCGATGACGATGTCGGTCAATGACATTCTTCTTCCTTTACTGATTAAAGCCGGGCGTGAGTCACGCGACCACAATCTGAAAACATCGGGAGCCGCAGCTCCCGATGTGATGCCGGTTACAGCCCGAGCAAACCAATCCAGTAGCCAAAAATACCGATAGCAAAAAAGCCCACAATGATCCACAGGGCATTGACCTTACGGCGCAGCAGCCACATACAGGCGAAGGTCAGCAGGAGCGGTACGATCCCCGGCATCAGCTGATCCAGAATCGACTGCACGGTTGTCACCGTGGTTTTTCCGGTTTGATCGGTGATGCGTGAAACCACCAACGGAATGTTGACGTGCGTCCACTTATTGACCAGCGCCCCCATGACAAACAGGCCGAGTATAGATGCCCCCTCGGTCAGTTTTTGCAGGAAGCCACCGCCCATATCGCTGACGATATCAATCCCCTTACGGTAACCATAAGCGACGCCGTAATAACGGGTTAACAGACGCGCCAGGTTAAACAGGATAAAGAACAGCAGCGGACCGAGCAGACTGCCGCTCATTGCAATCCCCGCGCCTAATGCCGCAAACACGGGACGAACGGTTCCCCAGAAAATCGGGTCACCAACGCCAGCCAGCGGGCCCATCAGGCCCACTTTGATGCCGTTGATGGCACCGTCATCAATCGCGGCACCGTTGGCGCGCTGCTCTTCCATTGCCATCGTCACGCCCAGCACAGGCGCGGCGACGTAAGGATGTGTATTAAAAAACTCCAGATGGCGTTTGATCGCCTGCTTACGATCGTCATTGTTTTCAGGATAAAGACGGCGAATGACCGGCACCATTGAGAAACAGAACCCCAGCGCCTGCATACGTTCAAAGTTCCAGGAGCCCTGAAACAGGTTTGAGCGTAAAAACACAGCGCGTACGTCACCCGGCGTCAGTTTCTTTTCGACTTTTGTTATATCAACCATGTTGTCACCTGTTCCTTAATCGAGTTCGTTGTCGAGGTCGTTAGCTGACGGCGATGCCGCAGGCGCACCGGCTGCGCGGTTATATTTCGGGCTGAGCTGGATATAGAGCACCGCCATCACCACGCCAATCACGCCCAGTGCCACCAGGTTAAAGCTGGTAAACGCGGCAGTAACGAAACCCAGATAGAAGAACGGCATCAGGTAGCCTGCGCGCATCATGTTGATAACCATGGCATAACCCACCACCACGATCATGCCACCCGCGATGTTCAGGCCGTTGGTGACCACCTCCGGAATAGAGCTGAGCAGGGAGTGAACCGCATCCGTTCCTACCGAGATAGCCACAATCAGCGCCGGAATCGCGATGCGCATGGCCTGAAGCAGTAAGGCGGAAACGTGGATCCATGAGATGGCCGTGAGGTTGCCTTTCTCCGCCGCTTTGTCAGCGGCATGCTGGAAGGCTACGGTCAGCGTACGCACGATGATAGTCAGCACCTGACCGGCTGCCGCCAGCGGGATGGCCAGGGCGATACCGGCACCGACGCTCTGTCCACCGGCAATAACCAGAATGGTGGAGATAATCGAGGCCAGCGCAGCGTCCGGGGCAACCGCAGCACCGATGTTCATCCAGCCCAGCGCAATCATCTCCAGCGTACCGCCGATGATGATGCCCGTTTTCATATCACCCAGCACAATGCCAATCAGCGTACAGGCGACTAACGGACGGTGAAACTGGAACTCATCCAGGATCGAACCCATCCCGGCAATACAGGCAATGATAAAGATTAATACAATTTGAAGTGTGGTTATTTCCATCATACTGCTTGTCCTCTACAGGATAGAAAAAGACGGCTGGCGCGTTATGCGCTCACCTTTGCCACCAGATCCATCATTTTTAGTTTTGGATCGCCCGAAACTTTACGCACCTCAAGTTCGATGTTGCGCGCGTTAAGCTGGCGAAATGCGGCGATATCTTTTTCATCGACCGAGACGGCATTGTTGACCTGGGTTTTACCCTGGCGAAAAGCCATGCCGCCAATGTTAACGCTCTTGATATCAACCCCTTGCTCAACAATCCGCAGGACATCCGTCGGGTTGGTAAACAGCAGCATGACCCGATCCCGGGCATATTTGGGGTTATTCCAGACGCGCACCATCTTATCGACGCCCACCACATGCGCGGTGACGCCCGGCGGTGCCACCTGGGTTAACAGCGTTTTGCGCACGTTGTCGTTGGCCACTTCATCGCTGACAACGATGATGCGGCTGACGTTGGTTTCCTTGGTCCAGCGTGTAGCGACCTGCCCATGAATCAGGCGGTCGTCGATGCGTGCCAGGCAAATGTTCATATGGTCGTCGGGGGTGAGAGGGCGACTGGCATGCGGGGCGCTGGCCGGGGCGGAGGGCGAGGCGGCAACCGCTGCGGGTTTTTCTTCAGGTTGTGCTTTTAAGGCTCTAACGCCTTCGCGACCGGTTTCTACCGCAATGGCCACCAGCTCGTCAAAAGAGGGGTTATCATCCCGCGCCATCAGGGTTTCCACCAACATGGGAATGTTTACCCCGGCGACCACCTCATAATGTGTTTTATCAACGACCAGCCGGCTGGCTGCATTGAAAGGGCTGCCGCCCCAGGTATCAACCAGAAAAAGCACGCCCTGTGAGGTGTCCAGTTCTGTCAGTCTTGCCTGATATTTCTCAATCAGCGTGTCCGCGTTTTCTCCCGGGACAAAATCAATCCATCCCACATTTTCCTGTTCGCCTAAAAGCATCTCTGCCGTTTTTAGCAGCTGCTCCGCTGCCCAGCCGTGTGTACCAATTACAAGAGCAATGGTCACGTGCTACCTCCGTTCGCTTGTTAGTTCCTCAGAACCTGAGGAACCGTTAAGAATTATCGCGTTAACAATATCCAAATCTTGTTAATGTGATTTAACCTGACTTCAACATTGCAGGGATAACTAACTCACTACGTGATGCCGGATTTATTTTAGTGTCCGAAAAAATAAATTTTGTGACATTGGTTGGTTATTTGCAGCATGAAAGAGGGAAGTTGAGTTTTTATGTCACTCAATGCCGTCTGGCGAAAATGTAAAAACAGGAAAATTTTTTGACCTCGTTGTACGAACTGATACATTAGCGATCTGTTTATTATTCAGGAGTAGCGGGCAGCAGCCCACCCTTATGGATCGTCACCGACGTTGCTTAACCTTGTCTTTGCGCTCTTCAGCGCGCCAATTTACGCCAGACCGCGTTTTCTCTGCTTTTCCGGGCTTCTCTCTGTCACGTCCTTCGACGCGGGCATGCGTTAGCGTAATCACATCCTTTTTCTGGAGTCACTAATGGAATTTCTGTTCGACCCCTCAATTTGGGCGGGATTGCTCACGCTCATCGTGCTGGAAATCGTACTCGGCATTGATAACCTGGTCTTTATTGCCATTCTTGCGGATAAGCTGCCTCCTAAGCAGCGTGATAAAGCGCGGTTAATTGGTCTTTCTCTGGCACTGGTGATGCGCCTGGGGCTGTTGTCACTTATCTCCTGGATGGTAACCCTGACGCGCCCTCTGTTCAGCGTGGGGGATTTTAGCTTTGCCGGACGCGATCTGATTTTGCTGGCGGGCGGGATATTCCTGTTGTTTAAGGCCACCATGGAACTGCATGAGCGGCTGGAAAACCGTCAGCTGGAAAACAGCGGTAACCGTAGCTACGCCAGCTTTTGGGCGGTGGTGACCCAGATTGTCATACTGGATGCGGTCTTCTCACTGGATGCCGTGATAACGGCGGTAGGGATGGTGAATAACCTGCCGGTCATGATGACTGCGGTCGTGATTGCGATGGTGGTGATGCTGCTGGCTTCCAAGCCGCTAACCAAATTCGTTAACGCGCATCCTACTGTTGTGGTGCTGTGTCTGAGTTTCCTGTTGATGATCGGCCTGTCACTGGTGGCTGAAGGCTTTGGCTTTCATATTCCGAAAGGCTATCTGTATGCGGCGATTGGTTTCTCGATTCTTATCGAGTTGTTCAATCAGATTGCCCGTCGCAACTTCATTCGTCATCAGTCCCATCGTCCGATGCGTGAGCGCACCGCCGAGGCCATTCTGCGGTTGATGGGGGGACGTAACCGGGTGCAGAGCGCACCTGCGAGCACTGAAGAGCAGGCGATTGCCGTCGCGATGCCGCAGGAAGCGTTTAAAGATGAAGAGCGCTACATGATTAACGGCGTACTGACGCTGGCGTCACGTTCCATCCGCAGCATTATGACACCGCGCGGCGATATTTCGTGGGTGGATGCCAACCGTCCTGTGGATGAAATTCGTATTCAACTTCTGGATACGCCGCACAGCCTGTTCCCGGTGTGTCGGGGGGAACTGGATGAGATCATCGGCGTGGTCAGGGCCAAAGAGCTGCTGGTGGCGCTGGATCACGGCGTTGACGTCGCGACCTTTGCCGCCAGCACACCGACGATTATTGTGCCGGAAACGCTTGACCCAATTAACCTGCTCGGCGTGCTGCGTCGTGCCAAAGGTAGCTTCGTGATCGTGACTAACGAGTTTGGTGTGGTGCAGGGCTTAATTACGCCGCTGGACGTGCTGGAAGCGATTGCCGGTGAATTCCCGGATGAAGATGAAACGCCGGATATCATCATGGATGGCGACGGCTGGTTAGTAAAAGGCGGCACTGACCTGCATTCTCTGCAGCAGCTCCTGGACTTCCATGAGCTGGTGAAGCCGGAGGAAGATCATGCTTCACTGGCTGGCTTGTTGATTGCGCAAAAAGGGCAGTTACCTAAGCCCGGCGACGTGATCGATATCGAACCGCTGCACTTCCAGATTATCGACGCGACGGAGTACCGCATTGATCTGGTCCGGGTAACCAAAGATCAGCGTGACGACGACGAAGAAGAAGGTTAAGGCCACACCTGAAGATAAAACGCATCACTCCGTGATGCGTTTTTTTTGCGCGGAATAACGCGATGGCACACTTTTATCGCATTACAGGCCGAGGGTAAGCTGGTGCTGACGCAACCATTCCGGGAAGTCCTCCAGCGGCATGGGGCGGGCAAAGTAATAGCCCTGTAAATGTTCCACGCCCCGATCCCTCAGATAGTGGGCCTGTTCCTCGGTTTCAACGCCTTCCGCAACCAGACTGATGTTCAGGCGCTGTGCCAGAGAAATCACCATATCCGTCACGATGGCGTTGATGGCATCTGTGCCAATTGACGCGGTAAAAATTTTATCCAGCTTTAACACGTCCGGCTGCAAATCTTTCAGGTAGGACAACGAGCTGTGCCCGGTGCCGAAATCATCAATCGCCAGACGCACCCCAATGTCGTGCAGTTGAGAAATTACGGCCTGATCGACGACGGGCAGCGCATCACGTTCGGTTAATTCAACAACCAGCGTGGGAACGGGCTCGGCGGGCCACCAAAGCGTTTGCAGGTCTTCCAGAATGGCGCGGTCGCGGAAGTGGCTGGCAGCCACGTTAATGGCAATGTGAAAATGAGGGCTATGCGGAAGATCGGGTAAGGCTTCGACAACGCGGTTCAGTACAAAGCGGGTTAACGGCTTAATCAGGTTCTGACGCTCAACAAGAGGGATAAAGACGTCAGGCGGAATCCAGCCCTGCCGAGGATTGTGCCAACGCAACAGTAGCTCAATGCCTTCACACTCAGACGTACGAGCATTGATCAACGGCTGGCAGTAAACCATAAACTCCCTGGCCGTAATGCCGTAACTAATCTGCCAGCTCAGACTCATACGATTGGCGGTCGCCAGCCAGACCACGTAGCCAATCAGTAAACTCAGCATCAGCGCCAGCGGCAACTGCGAGGGTAAAGATTCCAGCGCCAGGCGGGAAGGTGACGGACCATAGAGCGTCACGGTGTAAGGATAACGCAGTGAGGCCTCGGTATAGGTGACTTCATCTTCAGAAGGCTGCGTGGACTCAATCAACGGATTACCGTATTCCAGGCTTTTACCGTTGACGTTAAAAATGGCCCGTTCAACCCAGGGCGCCTGCGGCTCCAGCAGGTAGCTGCTCATTAATTCAATATTAATGGCCTGAAGAATGCCAGAACGATTATCCAGCGTCGTTGGCGTCCACAGTAATAAAACGGGTGAACCTTTAAGCAGATACTCATCCGTGGATAACACCATGCGCCGATCGTTAAGGGCCAGTTCGGGGTAGGTCTGACTAAATGAGATGTCCCGGGTGCCAAAAATACTGGAACAGTAGAGCGTGTCCCCATCGACCAACAGAACAGCGCGCACCGTTTGTAGTGACGAAATCTTTTCAATTAATGGAAAACGGGCATCCTGGCAGGGCATACCCACCAGGCCCAGCATGTTGTTCGCTGAGACGTCGAGAGGTGAAAACATGCGATCGAAACGCGTGATCGCCGTGTCGGCAAAGCTGATTGCTCGCTTTTGAATACGTGATTTTTCTTCAAAATAGCGAAAAGCCAGCGTTAATGTAAGAACAATCGAAGCAATCACCAGCGCAATAAGCAATCGCTTACGTCTGTATTGTCCAACATATTGCTGGGCCATGAACATCAAGAATCACCTTCCCAAAACCAGAAAATAGATATAGCTGGGTTGTTATCGGCACGGCCCGAAGCAAATTTAGGACCTGAGCGTAAAATGAAAGGTCATAAAAAAAGGAGAGCGACCCGAAGGTCGCTTTAACATTGTTAATATTTATAGCAGGCAGGGCTGACTAATGCACTGGTTAAAAAGCAGAAAGTTAGAAACAAATCTCAAAAAATATTAGTCACACTGAACTTTTATCGCCAGTCCGCCGCGGGAGGTCTCGCGATATTTGGCATTCATGTCTTTTCCTGTCTCGTACATGGTTTCAATGACCTTATCCAGCGAAACGCGCGGCTCGCTGGTGCGGCGCAGGGCCATACGTGCAGCGTTGATGGCCTTCACGGAGGCAATGGCATTGCGTTCAATGCAGGGCACCTGGACCTGACCCGCCACGGGATCGCAGGTCAGACCCAGATTGTGCTCCATGCCGATCTCCGCAGCGACACAGACCTGCTCTGGACTGGCACCTAACAGTTCCGCCAGACCGGCTGCAGCCATAGAACAGGCAACGCCCACTTCGCCCTGACAGCCCACTTCGGCACCGGAGATAGAGGCATTCATTTTATAAAGAATGCCGATCGCGCCGGAGGCGAGAAAATAGCGAATAAAGATATCGGGCGTGACCGGTTCGATAAAGTGGTCGTAGTAGGCCAGCACGGCTGGCACGATGCCGCAGGCACCGTTGGTTGGTGCGGTGACCACGCGCCCCCCGGCGGCATTCTCTTCATTTACCGCCAGAGCAAACATGTTAATCCAGTCAATAACGACCATGGGATCGTTAGAGTGCTTGGCAGAGGAGATCAGCAGGCGGCGCAGTGACGCGGCGCGGCGCGGCACGCGCAAGGGACCGGGCAGCACGCCTTCGGTATTCAGGCCGCGATCGATACAGGCCTGCATGGTTTGCCAGATTGTTGCGAAATAGGCGTTAATGTCGTCACGCGAATGCAGTGCCAGTTCATTTTTCATCACCAGCCCTGACAGGGAAAGCCCGGTTTCACGGCAGTGCGACAACAACTCTTTTGCCGAGTGGAAAGGCCAGGGAACCGAAACTTCATCCAGCGCAGACTGACCAAAATGCTCTTCATCGACAATGAAGCCGCCGCCAACGGAGTAATAGGTCTTTGACAACACCAGCAGATCGCCCGAAAACGCCAGCAGGCGCAGGCCATTTTCATGCAGAGAAAGGTTCTCGCTGCGGAAGACCATGCCGCCTTCGCGAGGAAAATCGACTTCATGCGCGCCTTTCGCAACCAGCAGACGTTCCCGCTGCTGCACGTCTTTGATAAAGGCAGGAATTGAATCAATGTCTACGCTGTCAGGTGACTCACCCGCCAGGCCCATGATGATAGCGATATCGGTATGGTGACCTTTACCGGTCAATGAGAGGGAACCATAGACATCGACGGCGATGCGTGTCACCTCATGCAGTTTGCCCTGTTCAGACAACAGATCCACAAACTGCTTACCCGCTTTCATCGGACCGACCGTATGAGAACTGGATGGGCCAATGCCCACTTTAAACATGTCAAAAACCGAAATCATGGGTGACACTCCTCACAAAAAAAACTTACCCTGCCGTGGCAGTTTATGGCGCTAATAGTAAACGGCGAAGCAGGATGAACGCGCTGCTTTTCGCATGAAATAAACTAATTAAAACCACGAAAAAAAATTATAGTGTGGGATCGCGCGGAAGCCCGTAAACAGGGTTAAAAATGAAAGCTGCGTCAACTAAAACGCAATTTGCTGACTCAGTGAACGAATAATGCCTGCTGTCATGCCCCAGACCAGGTAATCCTGATAGCGCGACAGCCACACAGGATGGCGAATACCGGCGCGGTAGTAGTCAAGCTCTGCGTAGCGGCTGAGGCGCAACGCTTCGGTCAGGGGCATTTCAAAAGTACTCACCACTTCATCGGGGTTGATGCGCAGCGCGAGGCGGTCCGGGATGATGCCTAACACAGGCGTGACCTGAAATCCTGTGCTGCTGGTCACCGCAGGCAGGCAGCCCAAAACCTCCACCTGAGCGGGTGAAATGCCCACCTCTTCCTGCGCTTCCCGCAAAGCGGTAGCGACCAGCGAACCATCTTCGGGGTCCTGCATGCCACCGGGAAAAGCCACCTGACCGGCGTGCTTACGCAGCCCGTGTGAACGCTGGGTCAGCAGAAGACCGGGCTGCTGACGTGCAACAATGGGAATTAACACCGCCGCATGGCGCCCAGAAAGCGGCTGCGTAGGTTGCTGAGGGGGCTGCAGCAGAAAGCGGGTGCGGAAATCCGCCAGGGTCAACGCCATTCAGGCCCCTTTTTCCAGCGCGGGCAAAATGCGGCTGACCTTATCCAGGGTTTCCTGATATTCCGATTCCAGCTCGCTGTCGGCCACTAAACCGCCGCCAGCCGAACAGTAGAGGTAATGATCTTCGGCAATCAACGTACGAATCGTAATACTGGTGTCCATACGACCACACACACTCAGATATCCGATGCTGCCACACCAGGCGTTACGGCGTTGCGGTTCCAGTTCATCGATAATTTCCATTGCACGAATTTTCGGCGCACCCGTAATCGAACCGCCGGGAAAGCAGGCGCGTAACAGATCGCAGGCCTGCAGATTTTCGGGCAGCGTGGCGCGAACGGTGCTGACCAGATGATGCACTGCCGGAAAGGGCTCCACCACAAACAGTTCGGGTACGCTTACGGAACCGGCCACGGCGACCCGGCCTATATCATTACGCAGCAGATCGACAATCATCAGATTCTCTGCCCGGTCTTTGGCGGACGTCCGCAGACTTTCGGCCAGGGCGGCGTCCTGCACCGGATCGCTGTCACGCGGTCGCGTACCTTTAATCGGGCGGGTCGTAATGACGTGTTGATCCAGCGCCATAAAGCGCTCGGGGGAAAGGCTGAGAATGGCGCTATCCGGCAGGCGTAAAAAAGCGCTGAAAGGCGCGCGATTAGCCTGATTCAGCAAGCAGAACGCACGCCATTCGTCACCCTGATAACCGGCCTTGAAGCGCTGTGACAGGTTGACCTGGTAGCAGTCACCCGCCTGGATATAGGCCTGGACCTTGCGAAAACGTTCCGCGTAGTCATCAACGCTGAGGTTAGCGGACCATTCGCTGGTCAGTGAAAACGGCGCGCTTTCGCGTGTGGGCCAGCCTTCCAGCCAACTGAGCCGCTGCGCAACATCCTCTACAGCAACCAGGGTCAATGTCTGACGATGATGATCGGCAATTAACGCCCAGTTGTAGATGCCCACCGCCATATCCGGCGTCTGCAGATCGGCGGTGGCGATCTGAGGTAACTGCTCAAAGCGCCGTCCCAGGTCATAGCCAAACAGCCCCAGCGCGCCGCCCACAAAGGGTAAATCCGGATGGCGTGTTGGGGAGATGCCCAACGCGTTGCAGTAGTGCTGCACGAGAGAGAGAGGATCGTCCTCACTGTTTTCATGGCCATGTGCATGGCGAATTTCTGTTATCCTGCCACGCGTCGTCAGTGTGGTAAGGGGATCGGCGGTCAGGATATCAAAACGGTTATCGCTGTGATCGGCGTGCCCTGACGACAGCAGCATCGCCCATGGCAGATGCGCAATACGGGAAAAATAGTGCGTAAGGGCGTCAGGAGAATAACGTAGGTTATGAGTTTGAACGTTCATTGAGCACAAAATCTGACATCAGAAATGCCGTTAGACTGACATATTTTTTCCTGACTGGCACCTGTTTGTTCCCCATGAAATAATGGCAGCCCTAAAGCAGGAGTGAAACATGATTACAGGATTACCCGCACTTTCACACGACCAGCAGCAACGCGCGGTAGAACGCATTCAACAGTTAATGGCAGAGGGCATGTCCAGCGGCGAGGCGATAACCCTGGTGGCGCAGGAAATTCGTGAAAGTCACACCGGAGAACTGATTCGGGCGCGCTTCGAAGATGAAGACGACGAAGGCTGACGCCCGGAACCGGGGTTAACGCGCGGCGATAATTTTTATTTCGACTTTATACTTCGGATTCATTAAGGCTGCCTGAACCGTGCAGCGCACTGGGGCATTGCCGGGTGAAACCCAGGCGTCCCAGGCGCGGTTCATTGCCGCAAAATCAGCTTTATCGACCAGAAAAATGGTGGCATCCAGGATTTTGCTTTTGTCACTGCCCACGCGTGTAAGCAGGGCGTCAATCACCGCCAGCGCATTGGCGGTTTGCGCTTCGGCATCCGCATCAAGGTTTTCAGGCACGCTGGTATAATAAATCGTGTCGTTATGAACAACCGCTTCGGACATACGATGTTCGGGATCAATGCGCGTAATGCTCATCATCTTCTCCTTATTTTTTGGACGCCTAGCCTGACATATTCCCGATGCCATTGTCATCCATTGCAAACGCCTGCGGGCGTCGGTCGCGCATCGTGGCCGGAAAAATGGTATAAAACGTCGCTTATCAGTTCAGGACTCCTGGGAAGAAGGCATGGCGAATACGCAATATTTGTTTTGGGTGATGTTTGGCGCACTGGCGTTGCTGTCTGTGGTGGTGTCAACTTTTGTGGGCATGTCGCGTTCGGCCAGACAGGGGTTTATCACGCTGGCGGTTTTATGGGTGATCCTGGCGGCGGGTGCGCTTTATATCAGTCATTAGCGGCATTCCCTGCATCCAGCTAGCATAATGGAGACGCCCGCGTCAGCAATTTCCTTAAGGCGGGAAAGACTGACATAATATACAGTGTTTTTTGCCGGAATTGAGAGGATACGTGGCAGACGATTTTGCATCAGATGGCGCGCTGGCAAAGCGTATTACGGGGTTCAAACCGCGTGAAGCACAGCGTGAAATGGCCCAGGCTGTCACCGAGGCCGTGCAGAGCAGCGGTGAGCTGGTTGTTGAAGCGGGCACGGGGACGGGCAAGACCTATGCCTACCTGGCACCGGCGTTACGCGCCAATAAAAAAGTGATTGTGTCCACGGGCTCAAAAGCCCTGCAGGATCAGCTTTATGCTCGCGATTTGCCCACCATCGCTAACGCGCTAAAATTTACCGGTAAAACGGCGCTGCTTAAAGGGCGATCTAACTACCTGTGCCTGGAGCGGATGGATCAGCAGTCTGCCACCGGCGGCGATCTGAGCGTTCAGTCGCTTACCGACCTGGTGACGCTGCGCGCCTGGGCCTCACACACCGTCGACGGCGATATCAGCGCCTGTGCAGACGTGACGGAAGACAGTCCGATATGGCCGCTGGTGACCAGTACCAACGACAACTGTCTGGGAAGCGATTGCCCGCAGTATAAAGCGTGTTTTGTCGTCAAAGCGCGCAAGAAGGCTATGGATGCCGATGTGATCGTCGTCAATCATCATCTTTTTCTTGCCGATCTGGTGGTGAAAGAGGGGGGCTTCGGTGAGCTGATCCCTGAAGCGGACGTCATGATTTTTGATGAAGCCCATCAGTTACCGGATATCGCCAGCCAGTATTTCGGTCAGCAGATCTCCAGCCGTCAGTTAGCCGATCTGGCGAAAGACATCATTATTGCCTATCGCACCGAAGTGCGTGACGTTCAGCAACTGCAAAAATCGGCCGACAGGCTGGCTCAGTGCGCTCAGGATTTTCGGCTGGCGCTGGGCGAACCTGGCTATCGCGGAAATCTGCGGGACTTGCTCAGTGATAACAACATCATGCGCATGTTCACGCTGCTCGATGATGCCCTGGAACTGTGCTATGACGTCATTAAACTCTCACTCGGGCGTTCTGCGCTGCTTGATGCGGCCTTTGAACGCGCAGCGCTTTACCGTACGCGACTGAAGCGAATACGATCCATCAGCGAACCGGGATTCAGTTACTGGTATGAATGCACATCGCGGCACTTTGTGCTGGCGCTAACGCCGTTATCCGTGGCCGAACGCTTCCGGGAAATGATGGATGACCGCAAAGCGGCATGGATTTTCACCTCAGCGACCCTGGCCGTCGATGAAAAGATGGACCATTTTGCCGATCGGTTAGGCGTGAGCAAGGCGAAGAGTTTGATTCTCAGTAGCCCGTTTGACTACTCACAGCAGGCATTACTGTGCGTTCCCCGCAATCTGCCGGAACCGAATCGTCCCGGTGGCGCACGTCAGCTGGCTAAAATGATGAAGCCCTTGATCGATGCAAACCAAGGCCGCTGCTTCTTCTTATGTACCTCACATCTGATGATGCGTGAGCTGGCGGCCGAGTTCCGCGCCTCCATGACGTTGCCGGTGTTGGTGCAGGGCGAAACCAGTAAAGGGCAACTGCTGAAACAGTTTATCGAAAAGGGCAATGCCCTGCTGGTGGCTACCAGCAGCTTCTGGGAAGGGGTGGACGTACGTGGCGATGCGCTGTCGCTGGTCATCATCGACAAGCTGCCGTTTACCTCACCGGAGGATCCGCTGTTAAAAGCCCGCATGGAAGACTGCCGTTTGCGGGGAGGCGATCCCTTCAGTGACGTGCAACTGCCCGACGCCGTGATTACGTTGAAACAGGGCGTTGGCCGTTTGATTCGCGATACCGACGATCGTGGCGTGCTGGTGATTTGCGACCAGCGTCTGGTATCCCGGCCTTATGGCGCGCTGTTTCTTAACAGCCTGCCGCCCACTCCACGCACGCGGGATATCGCGCAGGCTATTGCCTTTATTCGTCAGCAACCTGACGCGTAATTTTATGCTAAGATGCGCGCCGTTTTTGAATCCTCTGAGGTCGTTATGTCGGTCCGAATTTTAGCGCTGGATACAGCGACAGAAGCCTGTTCTGCAGCCCTGCTCAACGGGCAGCAGATTGATGCGCGCTTTGAGATCGCGCCGCGCGATCACACCCAACGAATTTTACCCTTAGTGGCAGAACTGCTGCAGTCTCAGCAGTTGGAACTAACACAACTTGATGCGCTGGCATTTGGCCGCGGTCCGGGCAGCTTCACCGGCGTGCGTATTGGTATCGGGATCGCTCAGGGGCTGGCACTGGGCGCGGCGTTGCCCATGGCGGGCATCTCTACGCTGGCCACGCTGGCGCAGGGCGCCTGGCGGCTGCACGGCGCCACGCGGGTATTAACCGCGATAGATGCCCGTATGGGCGAAGTCTACTGGGCCGAGTATCAGCGTGATGAGCAGGGTCACTGGCAGGGTGAAGCGAGCGAGAGCGTACTGTCGCCCGCCGCGGCCTTTACGCGGATGCAGGCGCTGGAGGGCGAATGGTTTACTGCCGGAACCGGCTGGCAGGCCTGGCCGAATCTCCAGCAGGGCCATGCTCTTCAGCTGGTTAACAGCCATGTGGAACTGCCTGCGGCAGAAGATATGTTGCCCTTGGCCGTCGCCGCTTTGCAGCAGGGCGCGACGGTATTGCCTGAGAACGCAGAACCCACCTATCTGAGAAACGAGGTGGCCTGGAAAAAACTGCCTGGACGCTGAAACGTGACGCAACTTATTGTTATCGGAGCACTCTAAACAGCAACTTTCAGGAGAATACCCATGTCAATTCGTCGTCACGGTGTTGCCGGTCTGCTACTGGCCTGCGCCCTGGTTTTAAGTGGTTGTGTTTCAGTGCCGGATAATATTAAGGGCAATTCCGCCATGCCCCAGCAGGACTTATTGCGGGTGATGAAAGATCCGGCCATCTATGTCGGTCAGGAATCGCGCTTTGGCGGCAAGGTGGTTAACGTGTTCAACCGTAACGGCAAAACCCGGCTGGAAATAGCGACGCAGCCGCTGGATGAGGGCGCGCGTCCCGTACTGGGCGCCAGCTCTGTGGGTCGCATCTATGCCGACATTCCCGGCTTCGTCGATCCGACGGATGTCAAAGATCAGTACGTTACGGTGCTCGGTACGATAAAGGGCACTGAGCAGGGCAAAATTGGCGAGGCCACCTATCAGTTTGTGGTCATCGACGTTCGTGGCTATCAGCGCTGGCATCTGACGCGCCAGATTGTTGCGCCTCCGCAGCCCATTGACCCGTGGATTTGGTATGGCCCGACGCGCCATCGTGGTGGCTACTGGGGACCTAACCCGTACTGGGGAATGTATAACAGCGGGCCCGCACAGGTTGAAACTATCCTGACACAGTAAGCATTACCTGTTTTATTCAGCCCGGTAGCGGTGCTCGCTGCCGGGCTTTTTATTTGTATTGTCTGCAAAGACGAAATTTAGTGATGGACTTCGCAACCTCAACATGACAAGAAGAGCAAACTGGTACAATCAGTTAAAATATTGTTAACAAATGCGATTATCGAGGCGGCGATGAGTACACAACAAGATTATCGGGGTGAATCCTTGAATAAGGTTTGGCTAAAACGCTACCCGGCAGACGTCCCTGCCGAAATTAATGCTGATCGTTACCGCTCTCTGGTTGATCTGTTTGAGCAGGCCGTTTCCCGTTACGCCGGGCAACCTGCTTTTTACAACATGGGTCAAAAGATGACCTATCGCCAACTGGACGAAAAAAGTCGGGCCTTTGCCGCCTATCTGCAACATGAGTTGAAACTGAAACAGGGCGACCGTGTTGCCCTGATGATGCCTAATCTGCTGCAATATCCGGTTGCGCTCTTTGGCGTTTTGCGGGCCGGAATGGTCGTGGTCAACGTCAACCCACTCTATACGCCGCGCGAATTAAAACACCAACTTAATGACAGCGGTGCCAGCGCGATCGTTATTGTCTCTAACTTTGCGCATACGTTAGAAAAAGTCGTCAGTGAGACCGCGATCAAACACGTTGTTCTGACCCGCATGGGCGACCAGCTTGCACCGGTCAAAGCCACCCTTGTGAACTTTGTGGTGAAGTATGTGAAGCGACTGGTACCAAAGTACCATTTGCCGGGTGCGATAGCGTTTCGCCACGTACTGGAAGCCGGAGAGAAAATGCCGTATCAGCGCCCGGATGTCAGTAATGAGGATCTGGCGTTTCTGCAATACACGGGCGGCACGACAGGCGTGGCGAAAGGTGCCATGCTGACGCACCGGAATATGCAGGCAAACCTTGAACAGACGAAAGCCACCTACGGCAAGCTGTTACGGGATGGCAAGGAGTGCGTTGTCACAGCGTTACCGCTTTACCATATCTTTGCGCTGACCGTTAACGGCTTGCTGTTTGTTGAGCTGGGTGGGCAGAATCTGCTGATCACCAATCCGCGTGATATTCCCGGTTTTGTTAAAGAGATCGCCAAATATCCGTTTACCGCCATTACCGGCGTGAATACGTTGTTCAACGCGCTGCTTAATGACGATGGCTTTACCAAACTCAATTTTTCTACCCTGCGCCTCTCTGCCGGGGGCGGGATGGCGGTACAAAAGGCCGTCGCTGAGCGCTGGGAAAAACTCACCGGCCACTATTTACTGGAAGGCTACGGTCTGACCGAGTGCTCTCCGCTGGTCTCCGTCAATCCTTATGACATTAGCTGCCACACGGGCAGTATTGGCTTACCGGTGCCCTCAACGGACGTGATCATTCTGGATGAAAACGGCAATGAAGTGCCAACCGGAGAGCCCGGCGAATTGTGTATCCGGGGTCCGCAGGTGATGCATGGCTACTGGCAGCATCCGGAGGCCACGGCAGAAGTCCTGAAAAATGGCTGGCTCCACAGCGGGGATATTGTTACCGTTGACCACGAAGGATTTATCCGTATCGTGGACCGCAAAAAGGATATGATTCTGGTGTCAGGTTTTAACGTCTATCCGAATGAAATTGAAGACGTTCTGATGCAGCATCCCAAAGTGCGCGAAGCGGCTGCGATTGGCGTGCCCAGCGAACTGTCGGGCGAGGCGGTGAAGGTCTGTGTGGTGAAGAAAGATCCCTCGCTGACCAAAGAAGAGTTGCTCGATCACTGTCGTCGTCAGCTCACCGGCTACAAAGTGCCGAAAATCGTTGAGTTCCGCGATGAACTACCCAAAACGAATGTAGGAAAAATTCTGCGTCGTGAACTGCGCGACGAGGTGAAAACCCACACGGGTTGATTCACCGTCAGGATTCAGGTTGAACGCCGGCTCTGTCCGGCGTTTTTATTGCTTTTAACATGGAGCACCGCACGTTGTCGGCTGCGGTGAAAACTGAACGTGAACTATTCCCTGATCGATAACGATGATCGCCTGGCCGAGGTGTGCAACAAAGCACGCCAGCATACGGCCGTCGCCCTGGATACGGAATTTGTCCGTACCCGTACCTACTATCCACAGCTGGGACTGATTCAGCTGTTTGATGGCGAACAGCTGGTGTTGATCGATCCGTTACCTGTCCGTGACTGGTCACCGTTTATCGAACTGTTAACGGATACCCGCGTCACGAAATTTTTGCACGCGGGCGGCGAAGATTTGGAAGTCTTCCTGCACCGTTTTGCTGTACTGCCACAGCCGATGATTGATACACAGATTCTGGCGGCCTTTAGCGGTCAACCGCTTTCCTGGGGATTTGCCTCCATGGTGGCGCACTTTACCCAGGTCGAATTAGATAAGAGTGAGGCGCGCACGGACTGGCTGGCGCGTCCGCTGACGGAACGGCAGTGCCAGTATGCCGCTGCCGATGTGCATTACCTGTTGCCGATTGCTCATCAACTCATGCAACAGGTTGAGCAGGCAGGGAACATGGCGGCGGCGCTGAGCGAATGTGAAAACCTGTGCCAGCGTCGGCTGGATAGCTTAGCGCCGGAAGATGCCTGGCGCGATATCACCAATGCCTGGCAGCTGCGTCCGCGCCAGCTGGCGGCGCTGCAACGTCTGGCGGCCTGGCGGCTCAAGGTTGCCCGAGAAAAAGACATGGCAGTGAATTTTGTGGTGCGGGAAGAGAACCTGTGGAAAGTCGCCCGTTTCATGCCGGGCTCGCAGGGTGAGTTAGATCACCTGGGCTTGTCTGGCCATGAGATTCGTTTTCACGGCAGGGCGATGCTGGCGCAGGTCGCAGACGCAGCCGGACTGGCTGAAAGCGAGCTGCCGCCGCCGTTAAGCAATCTGGTCGATCATGTGAACTATAAGCGGGCGTTTAAAGCGATCAAAGCACTGGTGCAGCAGGTAAGTGAGCAGAGCGGGTTTAGTCAGGAACTGCTGGCATCGCGCCGACAGATCAATCAGGTACTGAGTCAGCACTGGGGGCTGAAGCCACAAAACCGCGAACCTGAACTGTTAACAGGCTGGCGAGGCGATGTGCTGAAACCCGGCATTATGACCATCCTTGCCGAGATGTAAGAAATTTCCCCTGCCAGTACAGCGCAGGGGAAAATCAGGAAACGGTCGACGTCATTTAGGCACGTCTTCCGTTTCAGGTAGCGTGACGTTCAGTTCCAGAATGGAGATATCATCCCCTTTCTGGTCGAGTTGAACCGTCACCATGTCCGGATCAATCTTCACGTACTTGCAAATCACTTCGAGAATGTCACGCTTAAGTTGCGGAAGATAGTGGGGCTCACTGTCGCCCCTTCTCCGTTCTGCCACAATAATCTGTAGCCTTTCCTTGGCTATGTTGGCAGTGTTCTTCTTCCGGGATAAAAAGAAATCAAGTAATGCCATGGTTTATCCCCCGAACAGGCGTTTCAGGAAACCCTTCTTCTCTTCTTCAATAAAGCGGAAGGGGCGACTTTCACCGAGTAACCGGTCAACGGTATCGGCATAGGCTTTACCAGCATCAGACTCACCATCGAGAATTACCGGCTCACCCTGGTTAGAGGCACGAAGAACCGACTGGTCTTCCGGGATGACGCCGACCAGAGGAATACGCAGGATTTCCAGAACATCTTCCATGCTCAGCATATCGCCACGATTCACGCGGCCAGGATTGTAACGGGTCAGCAGCAGATGCTCTTTAACCGGTTCCTGGCTGGTTTCCGCACGGCGGGATTTGGAAGAAATAATACCGAGAATACGGTCAGAGTCGCGTACAGAGGAAACTTCCGGGTTCGTGGTGATGATGGCTTCGTCGGCAAAATAGAGCGCCATTAACGCACCGGTTTCGATGCCGGCCGGCGAGTCACAAACGATGAAGTCAAACGCCATCTCTGCCAGATCGTTCAGCACCTTCTCAACACCTTCGCGGGTAAGGGCGTCTTTGTCGCGGGTCTGCGAGGCAGGCAGAATATAAAGTTGTTCTGTGCGCTTATCACGAATCAATGCCTGGTTCAGCGTGGCATCACCCTGAATGACATTAACAAAATCATAAACCACACGGCGTTCGCAGCCCATGATTAAATCAAGGTTACGCAGGCCGATATCAAAGTCGATGACAACCGTTTTTTTGCCTTTCTGCGCTAAACCGGTGGCGATGGCCGCGCTTGACGTGGTCTTACCAACGCCCCCTTTACCGGATGTAACTACAATAATGCGTGCCATAAATGTTGATTTCCTTAACGAAAGAAAAGGGGCCTAATTAAGTGTCTGGATAGTCAGCGCGCCGTCCTGAAGGCAGAGGCGTGCCGCTTTAGCAAAAAACGCTTCGGGGATTTGATCCATGATCCAGTACTCCCCGGCGATAGAAACCAACTCTGCTGCCAGGTTGGTGCAAAAAATCTGGCAATCTCTGTCACCGCTGGCACCCGCCAGCGCGCGGCCGCGCATCATGCCATAGATATGAATATTGCCATCGGCAACCAGTTCCGCGCCGGCGCTGACGCTGCTGGTGACAATCAAATCCGCATTGCGGGCATAGATTTGCTGACCAGAACGCACCGGCGTGTTAACGATGCGTGTTTTCGCCACCAGCGCTTCCGTCGCAACGGGTTTTGACTCCGGCTCCGGCGCTTCGCGCTTGTGGCTCTCTTTACCTTCGGCCAGCACCGGAAGACCGACGCGGGCGATCATTTTTTTCAGCGCCTCGTCTTTGCATCCACTGACGCCGACGATACGGAGCCCCGTTGCGCTGACGGCCTGCTGCATCTGTTTCCAGTTTACGGCCGCATCAAGGGCCGCAACATTCAGCACCACGGGTGCGTTTTTCAGGAAATCTGGAGCCTGGTCAATTTTGTCCTGTAGCGCTTTGCGGATCACCTCTGGCTCATGGTGATGCAAATGAACAACGGACAAGGTAAAACTGCTTCCCTTAAATTCGATTGGCGATTGCGGCATCTGTCCCGACTCAGTCCTGTTTTACTACCCTGTGCTAAGCGATCATAAAAGCATCGTTAAAGCGCGATCGGCGAATATTCGAAGTACTGCAAGCATGTTATAGTTACCGCTATATTCAAACAAGCCTCACGGCTGGTTAATTCGAGTAAAAAATATGTTTTGTGTGATCTACAGAAGTCCCGTCCGCGACCAGACTTATCTCTACGTTGAAAAAAAAGACGATTTTTCGCGCGTTCCTGAGGCCCTGCTAAAAGGCTTTGGTAAGCCTCAGTTAGCGATGGTGGTGAACCTGGCCCAGCGCGACAAACTGGCCAATGCGGACATCAATAAAGTGAAGCAGGGGTTAAGCGAGCAGGGATATTATTTGCAAATTCCACCACCCATCGAAAGTTTGTTAAAAACGCATCTCGAACTGGATAGAAAAGATTAACTCGGATTGTTCCTTTAATATAAATTTTGCAGGGCCGTCATCAGCAAATTTATATTCCCGTGAGGCTGAATAATAATTGCACAGTCGCGCCGCTGCGGCGCGCTGTTTGCAACCTGACCGGTCAGATGAAGGCGGCGACGCACAAATAGCCTGGCTGACTTATTGACAATTCTCGCGCATCTGTCAGGTTTATGCATCTCAGTGATAGCTGGCAGGCTGGCTTTAGGTGTTGTCTGTCAGTAACGTCAATCCGCCGACATGACTGGCATTTCGGCACTCTAAGCAGGGGATTAGCATGTATCAGCATCGTAACTGGCAAGGCGCTTTGTTAGATTATCCCGTGAGCAAAGTGGTTTGCGTGGGCAGCAACTATGCGAAACACATCAAAGAAATGGGCAGTGCGACACCGACCGAGCCGGTTATTTTTATTAAGCCGCAAACGGCCTTGTGCGATCTGCGCCAGCCTTTATCTGTTCCCGATGAGTTTGGTGAAGTGCACCACGAAGTTGAGCTGGCCGTACTGATAGGCACCACCCTGAAGCAGGCTTCAGAAGCGCACGTGGCGCAAGCGATCGCCGGTTACGGTGTGGCGCTGGATTTAACCCTGCGTGACCTGCAGGCAGGCTTAAAAAAAGCCGGGCAGCCGTGGGAAAAAGCGAAAGCCTTTGATAACGCCTGTCCGGTGTCGGGATTTATTCCGGTCGCTGAGTTCTCAGGCGACCCGCAGAATACCGAGCTGAAGCTGGTGGTCAACGGTGAGGTTCGCCAGCAGGGCAACACCGCCGATATGATCCACAAAATTCTGCCACTGATTGCACATATGAGTCAGTATTTTACCCTGCATGCGGGTGATGTCATCCTGACCGGCACGCCTGAAGGCGTGGGGCCGATGCGCTCGGGCGATACGCTTGAGGTTTCTGTTGCGGGCCACGGCATCAGCACGCGCGTACTCTAAAACTTGCATCATCGCGTCAATATCTTTATAAGGTGCGGTTTAGGCTAAATCTGGACAATCATCATGACTGAAACCCCTTTCTGGCAACATAAGCGCCTGGCACAAATGAGCGATGAGGAATGGGAATCCTTGTGTGATGGTTGTGGCCAGTGCTGCCTGAACAAATTACAGGACGCCGATACGGATGAAATCTATTTCACCAACGTCGCCTGTAATCAGCTCAATATAAAGACCTGTCAGTGTCGCAATTACGAACGTCGGTTTGAATTTGAAGAAGACTGTATCAAGCTGACGCGCGAAAACCTGACCACCTTCAACTGGCTGCCCCGTACCTGCGCCTACCGGCTGCTGGGCGAGGGGAAGCCGCTCCCGGCCTGGCATCCGCTGCGCGCGGGCTCCAAAACCGAGATGCATGCTCAACGTATTTCGGTGCGTTATATTGCGGTGCGGGAAAGCGAAGTGCGTGACTGGGAAGATCACATTATTGATCGGCCGGATCGTAACGGCTGATGCACATACATTAAAGGCTGCCAGTGGCAGCCTTTTTAACGTTAGCGGCCAAATAGATCCCGGCGCTTAGGTTTTAACGGCTGCGCGATCAGAACCAAAATGCCGACCAACAGATAGGCAGCGAAAACACCGATCATCCACTGTGGCATGCTGAGCGACAGGAATTCCCACCCACGATCTGAGCAGTCTCCGCTGGCGACGAACACCGACGGTAGCCATTTATCCAGCGGCAGCCACGTTGGAAAACGGGCCGCGAAATCACAGGTCACAAAAGGATTGGGATGCAGCAGGATCATCGTGTGTTCGTAAGACAGCCGCAGGCCTTCCCAGGCGCTGTAGATCCAGACCAGAATGGCCACCAGCCGCAACGGTGAACGTGGTAGAAGAAACCCGATAAGCCCTGCAGCCACTACGCCAAACAGCGCACAGCGCACATAAATACACATCACACAGGGTTTGAAGCCCAAACCATACTGGAACCACAACGCCGTAAGCTCCAAGGCCAGTGCAGAGAGGGCCAGTAATAACCAGGCCCCGCGACCACGCGAACATTGGTTTAAATATCGCAACATATTGCATTCCCTGTAAACGTTAATGCCCCGCAGTGTAAACCAAAAGTCGCTGCGCGCCATCCTGCGTTGGGTAAAAATTATGTACAAACATGACCTGGCACTGATCCAGATTAATGACTTAACAAAAATTCTGATAACCGCGTGATATTGATGTTCTTTTGCGCGTTAAATCCCGCAAGCAAGGGAACCGCGTGGTAGCAATGCGCCCGCCCAAAACGCTGAGGTAAGGCTGGCGTAAATACGGCCGTAATGATCGCGGTAATCTGTCTTAATTTTGTGCTAAACCGCGCTTTTAATGGTTGTGCAGTCTGTATCCGCTATAGGGCGTCTGGTATGATGAGTCCCCATTACGATCCAGAAAGCAATGAGAACACACAGTTATGGTTATTAAGGCGCAGAGTCCAGCCGGATTTGCTGAAGAGTATATAATTGAAAGCATCTGGAACAGCCGTTTTCCGCCTGGATCCATTCTTCCTGCTGAACGTGAGCTTTCTGAACTGATTGGTGTAACACGTACAACATTGCGCGAAGTGCTGCAGCGTCTGGCGCGTGACGGCTGGCTGACGATTCAGCACGGCAAACCTACTCGCGTGAATAATTTTTGGGAAACCTCGGGTCTCAATATTCTTGAAACCCTGGCGCGTCTCGATCATGACAGCGTACCCGCCCTGATCGATAACCTGTTATCTGTCCGAACCAATATTTCTTCGATCTTTATCAGTCGCGCCTTACGCCATTATCCAGAGAAGGCACGCGAGGTGCTGGAAGCCGTAAACAGTGCTGAAGACCAGGTAGACAGCTATACCGAACTGGATTACCGGGTGTTTCGCGGGCTGGCGTTCGCATCAGGCAACCCAATTTATGGCCTGATCCTGAATGGGCTTAAAGGGCTTTACACCCGCGTTGGACGCCACTACTTTTCCAACCCGGAAGCGCGTAAGGTGGCACGCGATTTTTATCAAACGCTGCTCAACCTGTGTGACAAAGAGCCTACCCAGGACGAAATCGTTGAATGTGTCCGTCGCTATGGTCGTCAGAGTGGCGATATCTGGCATTCGATGCAAAAAACGTTGCCGGACGATTTAGGCAGCAAACGTTAATAAAAAACCGGACATGGCGTCCGGTTTTTTTTATTCCGCTTAAAGCGGGGCGTTACGCGGTGGATTACGGTCCAGTAGCTCAACGCTCCCGTCTTCGTTTTGCTGTTCCAGAATAACGTCAAATCCCCATAGTCGTTGCACGTGTTTAAGCACTTCCCGGCGGCTTTTGTCCAGCGGCGCACGGCTCTGCGGGACATAGCGCAGCGTCAGGGAACGATCGCCACGCAGGTCAACGTTGTAAACCTGAATGTTGGGCTCCAGGTTACTCAGGTTGTACTGAGCGGAGAGCTGCTGACGAATCGCACGGTAGCCCGCCTCATCGTGGATAGCAGCGATCTCCAGAAAGTTATTACGATCGTCATCCAGTACGGTAAACAGGCGGAAATCGCGCATAACCTTTGGCGACAGGAACTGACTGATAAAACTTTCATCCTTGAATTCCCGCATCGCGAAATGCAGGGTTTTTAGCCAGTCAGAACCGGCAATATCCGGGAACCAGTAACGATCTTCTTCGGTTGGCGACTGGCAAATGCGCTTGATGTCCTGGAACATCGCAAAACCTAATGCATAGGGGTTAATCCCGCTATACCACTGGCTGTTATACGGTGGCTGATAGATGACGTTGGTATGGCTGTGGAGAAACTCCATCATGAAGCGCTCGGACACTTTGCCTTCATCGTAAAGGTGGTTCAGGATGGTATAGTGCCAGAAGGTGGCCCAGCCTTCATTCATGACCTGGGTTTGTTTCTGGGGATAGAAATACTGGCTCACCTTACGCACTATGCGCAGAATCTCCCGCTGCCAGGATTCGAGCAGGGGCGCGTTCTTTTCCATAAAGTAGAGCAGGTTTTCCTGCGGCTCTGAAGGGTAACGCGCGGCCTCAACCAGCGTGGCTTCTTTCTCTTTGCGCGGCAGCGTACGCCAGAGCGTGTTCACCTGACTCTGCAGATACTCTTCACGGCTTTTTTGCCGCGCTTTCTCTTCCTGCAACGAAATTTTCTGGGGACGCTTGTAGCGATCAACACCGTAGTTCATCAACGCGTGGCAGGAATCAAGCAGGCGTTCCACTTCTTCAACCCCGTAACGCTCCTCGCAGTCAGAAATATAATTCTTTGCAAACAACAGATAATCCACGATGGAGCTGGCATCGGTCCAGCTACGAAACAGGTAGTTATTCTTGAAGAAGGAGTTGTGCCCGTAGCAGGCGTGCGCCATCACCAGCGCCTGCATGGTCATCGTGTTCTCTTCCATCAGATAAGCGATGCAGGGATTGGAATTGATCACGATTTCGTAAGCCAGGCCCTGCTGGCCGTGCTTGTAGCGCTGCTCGGTCTCAATAAATTTTTTGCCAAAAGACCAGTGCGAGTAGTTGATGGGCATTCCTACGCTTGAGTAGGCGTCCATCATTTGCTCTGAGGTGATCACTTCGATTTGGTGCGGGTAGGTATCCAGACCGTAGTGTTTGGCTACGCGGTCGATTTCAGCGAGATAGACATCAAGCAGGTCGAAGGTCCAGTCGGGTCCATCGCTGATGCGTTTGCTGTCCATGAGTGAATCGTCAAAGATTGTTGTCATAGCGCACCTCTGTTTTGGCGAACGGGCTCACGCGGTGGGGTTGCCCGTTGCGATTTATTTAAGGCTCTTCCTGAGAAAGGGAACCCAAAAAAACTGAGTGAACATATCAATGATAGTTCACTGTCGCTTATCCGAACCGGGAACTCAAACGAATTCTTTGGCAGAAAAATCATTTCAGGTTTAAGGGGTTGGGATTAAATAGCTCTACCGACTACATTGCAGGTATTTATTAGCATAATATACTGGAATTGAGCTAAAAGGCGCGCTTTGAATGATTCTCCTGAAAGTGGTGGAATTAACTATAGACAATGTCATTTATGCCTGCTTTTTTCACTATTGGCGCATAACTCTCTGAATTTAAGTGGGTGAAATGATTTTAGTTACCTGCGGATGAAAAAAGAGGTGAAATAGTTGAATTGTTTAGAGGATGTTTCCACTTTGTGATCACACTGAATGTAAACCATTGCACAGTGGATTATGCTTTTTAATTTCGCGGGGGACTTATGCACGTAGTGATTCTTGGGAGTGGCGTAGTAGGGGTAACGAGCGCATGGTATCTGGCGCGTGCCGGACACCAGGTCACCGTGATCGATCGTCAGCCTCAGCCTGCGATGGAAACCAGTGCCGCTAACGCCGGGCAAATCTCCCCCGGTTATGCTGCACCCTGGGCGGCGCCGGGCGTGCCGCTTAAAGCGATGAAGTGGATGTTTCAGCGCCATGCGCCGCTGGCTATCCGGCTGGACGGCAGTCGCTTCCAGCTCGAATGGATGTGGAACATGCTGCGCAATTGCGATATGCGTCACTACCAGCAAAACAAAAGCCGTATGGTCCGCCTGGCCGAATACAGCCGTGACTGTCTTAAAGCGTTGCGTGCGGAAACCGGCATCGCCTATGAAGGTCGTCAGGGCGGCACGCTGCAGCTGTTTCGAACCCAGCAGCAGTTCGAGAGCGCCAGCAAAGATATTGCGGTGCTACGTGAGGCCGGTGTGCCCTATGAATTGCTGGAGGCGCACCAGCTGGCCAGCGTGGAACCGGCTCTGGCAGCAACACAGCATAAACTCACTGGCGGCTTGCGCCTGCCTAACGATGAAACCGGCGATTGCCAGCTTTTTACGCAGCGTCTGGCCAAAATGGCTGAAGAGGCTGGCGTTGTCTTCCGGTTTAATACGCCGATCGATCAGCTCCTGCGTGATGGTAATCGTATTTATGGGGTGAAGTGCGGTGAGGAAGTGATCAAAGGTGACAGCTATGTGGTCGCGCTGGGATCCTACTCAACCTCGTTGATGAAAAACATCGTCGATATTCCTGTTTACCCGCTCAAAGGCTATTCCCTGACCATACCGGTGACCAATCCCGATGCCGCCCCGGTTTCAACGATCCTCGATGAAACCTATAAAGTGGCGGTGACACGCTTCGATAACCGTATTCGCGTCGGCGGTATGGCGGAGATTGTGGGTTTTAACACCAAACTGCTTGAGGCGCGTCGCGAAACGCTGGAGATGGTGGTCACAGATCTTTATCCTGAGGGAGGAGATGTCAGTCAGGCCAGCTTCTGGACCGGTCTGCGTCCCATGACGCCAGACGGGACGCCGGTAGTCGGTGCCACGCCGCTTTCGAATCTTTTCCTGAATACCGGCCACGGCACGTTGGGATGGACAATGGCGTGCGGCTCCGGTCAGTTACTGGCTGACGTCATATCCGGTACCTCATCCGCGATAGCCGCGGACGATCTTACCGTCTTTCGTTATTTACCCGGTTTTGCGGCGACCCGATCGCCGCTTCATAACGTTAACGCAGTACGTTAAGCCTTCAGGGAGAGGAATATGTCACGTCCAATTGTCGCGACCATCGATCAACAGGCGTTGCGACATAATCTGGCGATTGTGCGCCGGGCGGCCCCGACGTCACGCGTCTGGTCAGTGGTAAAAGCCAACGCTTACGGTCACGGCATCGCCCGCGTATGGGAAAGCCTGTCCGCCACGGATGGTTTCGCGCTACTCAACATGGAAGAGGCCATTTTGCTGCGCGAGCAGGGTTGGAAGAAGCCGATATTGCTGCTTGAAGGCTTTTTTCACCCTGACGATCTGGCATTGATTGATCGCTACCGGCTGACGACCAGCGTGCACAGCAACTGGCAAATTCACGCCCTGGCAAACGCCACGCTCTCTGCGCCCGTTGATCTCTATCTCAAGATCAACAGCGGCATGAACCGGCTGGGGTTTCGTCCTGAACAGGTCAACGGAATCTGGCATAAGCTGCGTGCGCTCGAAAATGTCGGAGACATTACCCTGATGGCGCACTTTGCCGATGCGGAAAATCCAGACGGCATCGTCGAGCCGCTTAAACGCATCGCACAGGCTACGGAAGGGCTGGACAGTCCGGTGTCATTATCCAATTCGGCCTGCACGTTGTGGCATCCTGAAGCGCATTACGACTGGGTACGTCCGGGCATCATCTTGTATGGCGCTTCGCCAAGCGGGAACTGGCAGGATATCGCCAGCAGCGGGCTAAAACCGGTCATGACGCTGAGCAGCGAGATTATCGGCGTACAGCAGCTGCAGGCCGGTGATGGCGTCGGCTATGGCTATCGCTATCATGCAACCCAGCCGCAGCGTATCGGCGTGGTTGCCTGCGGTTATGCGGACGGCTATCCACGTCATGCGCCGACAGGAACACCTGTTGCCGTTGACGGGATAATGACGCAGGTTGTCGGCGCGGTTTCGATGGATATGATAACGGTGGATCTCACTCCGTGCCCGCAGGCTGGCATTGGCTCGTCCGTGGAGTTATGGGGGGAAAATGTCAAAATCGATCAGGTGGCGAAAGCAGCCGGAACGGTGGGCTATGAGCTGATGTGCGCGCTGGCCCCACGCGTTCCGGTTAAAATCAGTTAACGGCGGTAATCCGGCTTTGCATTTTCTTACTGCAGCGCCAGGCCAGGAAGGCCAGCGCTGCGCCCAGCAGCATCATCAGCGTTAATGACAGTTTCTCCGCTACCGGCAGAGCCACCACGATCAGGCTGCCTGCTGCGCCTCCCGCCATCTGGATAAATCCCTGCAGCGCCGAGGCCACGCCTGCCTGCTGCTGATAGGGTTCCAGCGCATAGCTGGTGGCTGGCCCAACGGTGAAAGCCAGCCCGGCTACGGCGACCGCCACCGGGAACATATACAGCGCCCAATGGAACTGCAGGCTGTCAGGCAACAAGGTCATTCCCGCCACGAGCAGAACGGCACCCGTCAACATGGTGATAAAACCGATGGCAAGGCAAAACGGTCGGCCCGCTTTGCGAATCGCTTTATTCACCACCACGCTGACCAGCATGATCCAAAAACCATTTGCACCAAAGGCAAACGAGAAGGCCAGAGGCGAAAGTCCCCCTTCGGTCATTAATACCTGCGGGGCCAGCGAGACATAGGTCAGCACCATCCCCAGCGCGCCGGCATTGGCAAAGGCAAACGCCAAAAAGCGCGGCTGGCGAAGAATCGCGGCGTACTGGTTTACCGGAAGGCCCTTCACGCGCAGCGTATCCGCCGGACGCGTTTCAGGCAGCCAGATGATGACCATTAGCATCACGACTGCCGCATAGGCACACAGGAACCAGAACGGCGCGCGCCAGTCGAAGGCGCTGGCCAGAATGCCACCCAGCAACGGCGCCAGAGCAGGCACAATATTCAGTGCCCCGTTCAGGAAGCCGTAAGCCCGGGCGGCGTCATCACCACTGAGTCGGTCACGCACGCCGCTAAAAGCCACCACCGCGCTGCAGCAGACCGCGCAGCCCTGAACCAGTCGGGCAATTAAAAATAGCGGGAAAGTGGTCGCCGTCGCGGCAATGACGCTGCCGGCGATGTACAGTGCCAGGCCCAGTAAGGCGATGGGCTTACGGCCATAGTTGTCCACCAGCGGGCCACTGACCAACTGTCCCAGCCCCATAATCAGTAAGAAAAGCGGGATCGTGGTTTGTACCAGGGCGACGGGCGTCGATAAGCCTTCAGCAATCTGCGGCAGCGTGGGTAAATAGAGATCAATGCCTAAAGGTGCCAGCAGCACCAGGCTCAAAAGCAATAAGGTATATTTTTGCATAGCAACCAGAGGGTAAACGTTCGATAAAGCGAGGAAAGAGGGTAATGATTAACAGCGAAAAAGGAAAGCAAATTACCGGGAGAAATGGCGATGCCTGCTGAAACAGGCATCGCATGCTAAATCAGTAGGCGCCGTCGCGGCGGAAAACCACACCGGCCGTTTTAAACAGGATGGCGATGTCTGTCCATAACGCCCAGTTTTTAACATACCAGGAGTCGAAATAGACGCGGGTGTCGTAATCGATATCGTTACGTCCGCTGACCTGCCATAGCCCAGTCATACCCGGTTTCGCCATCAGGTAGTAATCCACATCGCCGGCGTAGCGCTCAAGCTCAGCCTCAATTACCGGACGCGGCCCCACCAGGCTCATCTCCCCGCGGATCACGTTCCACAGCTGCGGCAGCTCATCCAGGCTGGTTTTACGCAGGAAGCCGCCGATGCGGGTAATACGCGGATCCTTCTTGAGCTTAAAGTCTTTGTCCCATTCCCGACGCGCTTCTTCACTGGTTGCCAGCAAGCTTTCCAGCACCTCTTTGGAATTGGTCACCATTGAGCGGAACTTCAGACACTTGAACTTTCTGCCATCCTGCCCGATACGTTCGTGACCATAGATGGCATTGCCCCCATCACGCTTGACCATATAGCAGAGCAGGGCAAAGACCGGCGCCAGGAACAGCAGCAGTAACGACGCCACAACAATATCGAAACTGCGCTTCAGGAAACGTGACGAATGCTTTGCCAGGTTATTACTGACGCGCAAAATCATCACTTCATGGCTAAAGATAAACGACATGTCGGTGCCGTAAAGCGGGACGCCACGCAGGGTTGGGATCACCGACACTGACCGGCAGTTCATTTTTGACAGAAACTTCAACCAGCGATCGCGCTCCGGCTGCTGCTCGTACTCCATCGCGACAATAAACTGCACGTTGTCTCGATCGATGGTGCTCCAGTTAATATCGTTGGCAGAAATGACCGGTACGCCATTCACGCTCTGCTGCAGCGGCGCATCTTCTACGGAAATAAATGCCTGAACGTTATATCCCAGGATTTCTTCACTTTGTAAGGCTGCATAGGCTTCGGTAGCGTTACGGCCAGAGCCAATAATGATGGTTTCTTTTTGCCACTGACCGGCTTTATTAATGGCACTTTTAACGCCTGCACGCAGCAGCGGCAGCAGCAGCAGGGCATAGCTCCAGCTGAACACCCACACCATGCGGGAGAAGTCCCATTTAGAAAACGCGATTAATGCCAGATCGAGCAGGGAGAAAACAACCAGTGTTTTCACAATTTCTTTCAGTTCGAACCAAAAGGGTTTGCGGTAGGTGTAGTGACGCAGGCGCATCCAAAACCAGCCGGTACATAATACCGACATAATAAACTGCGCAATAAAACGGTTTTCAATTTGATGCGGCGGAATAAACGCATCCAAATCTCCCCAAATACCCTGCACGGTAGCGGCAGAGAGAAACAGCGCCAGGTTCAGCGCAATAAGGTCTGAAAAACTCAGTGCAAACTTTACCAGAATATTCTTACGAAGACCGCTCCATGAGCGACTCGCATTGTTTATTACCATTGTACTTGCCATAAAACCTGCTCTCTTAATTAAGTAAAAGATGGCCTGACCAGAATCAAGTACGCGTTCAGGGGTTAACGACTGAAAACCCGAAACCGGGATGTTTTCAGTTTGTTACAGTCATTAGAGCCATTGATGCTACAAATAAACCGTTACTAAGCGTGATTTGAGTCACGTAAAATTGCAGCACTGAAAGAGAGTATGCAGGAGATATTTGACGGAGTTAATACGGAAGAATTCTTAAAAAACCAGGTGAAAATTGCGCAGAATTGGCTTAAATGGCTGATTTGGAAAATAATATTTTAAAATTATAACCTATAAGCCGTGCGGCCAGGGCCACTTTTTAGGAATTACCGCCAAATCAACTGACTGGCGGTAATACTCAGGCTCAGGCCGGTTCTTTTAATACCCACCGGTCTTGCTGCTTATCGTAGTGAGCGATATGTAAAATGACCTCTTTATCGTCGATCCATGCCGGAACGCTGGTGTCGTGATCCCAGCCGTCGAGCTGATAGCTCAGTCCGGGGTTGGTGTGGCAGGGAATACTCACTGTCAGCGGTTTTTCGCTGCTGAATTCTGCATCGACAATTTCGTAGCGACCAATTTTAACCACGTGACCCATGGATAACTCCCGTTTTCACTGAATGTTATAAAAGCGTAGTGCAATTCAGCCCATTTAACGCGCCAGCGAAGTAAGATTATTCTTTGTCTTCACTTGGGCGCACACCAATTTTCACAATCTGATTATCTTCTTTTTCCGCCACGGTCCAGGTCAGTTGATTCCATTCAACCTGATCGCCCACGACGGGCGTGCCACCCAGCATGCCAAGCATCAGCTGCCCGAGCGATTGTTGAGCATTGGTCTGTTCGTCCAGTTCAAGGCCGTAGATTTGCGCCACGTCGTTCAGGCGCGCGTCGGCATCCAGAATAAAGTCACCAAAGAAACGCTGATCCAGCGCGACGGGCGGCGACTGACTGAACATTTTTCCTAGCGCAGGCAGGTCACGCTCACGTCCAATCACGCAGATAACGTCGTTTTCTTTTAATCGTGTCGCCCCGTTGGGATGCATCAGCACATTATCCCGAAACAGGGCAGCAATGCGGGTTTCACGCGGCATCTGTAAATCACGCAGCGCAGCGCCCACGCACCATTTGTCGGCACTGAGCTGATAAACAAACTGCTCCCAGGGATTTTCCGGGTGGATATCTAACCCAATTCGGCTGACAGGCGATGCCGTGGGCGGTACCACCACTTTGGCTTTTTTTGCCGCATAGCCCAGAGAGGTGCCCTGCAGCATCAGGGAGACCAG
The DNA here is from genome assembly GCF_059801205.1 of Pantoea sp. Ae19-2. Lineage (NCBI taxonomy): Bacteria > Pseudomonadati > Pseudomonadota > Gammaproteobacteria > Enterobacterales > Erwiniaceae > Pantoea > Pantoea sp. Ae19-2. The sequence goes on from NZ_JBCHWE010000001.1 coordinate 1,505,242, forward strand.
CACGACAAAGAAGGCGATGTTGAAATAGAGTGATGCGTTTTCAAGTCCGGCCATCATCGGGAATACCGCCAGGATGATCGGAACCGCGCCCCGCAGCCCGACCCAACTGATAAAAATCCGTTCACGGCCTGTAAAACCGCGGAAGGGCAACAGGCCGATAAACACGGAGAGGGGGCGCGCAACCAAAATCAACCACAGGGAGAGGATCATTGCCGGAACCGCAATATGCCAGAGATCGGAAGGTGTGACCAACAGGCCCAGCACGATAAACATCCCTATCTGACTGAGCCAGGCCATACCGTCAAAGGTTTGCAGAATGCCAAATCGGTTACGGATGGGGCTGTTACCCAGTAAAAAGCCGCACAGATACACGGCCAGAATGCCGCTGCCTTCCAGCACCGTTGTCAGGGCGAACACCAGAATCCCGCCGCTGAGTGCCAACAAGGGATACAGGCCGGGTGCCAGGTTGATGCGGTTTACGAGCTGCTGCAGGGCCCAGCCGCCGCCCAGTCCAAGTACGATGCCCAGGCCGAACTGTTGGATGAGATGCACGAGAAACATCCAGTCAAGACCGGTTTTGCCCTGCTCGATCATTTCAATCAGCGTGATAGTGAGAAACACAGCCATGGGATCGTTGCTGCCTGACTCAATTTCCAGCGTTGAGCTGACGCGTTCGTTCAGGCCTTTATCCCCAAGCAGTGAAAAAACGGCTGCCGCATCGGTAGAGCCAATAATGGCACCGATCAGAAAGCCCTGCATCATATCCAGCCTGAAGAGCCAGGCCGCGACCACGCCGGTCAGGCCAGCCGTAATCATTACGCCTACCGTTGCCAGTGACAGGGCCGGCCCCAGCGCCACCTTGAAGGAGCTGGCTTTGGTACGCATCCCACCGTCCAGCAGGATAATCGCCAGGGCAAGGTTAGAGATAAGGTAAGCGGCGGGATAGTTATCGAAGGCGATGCCGCCAATGCCATCCACGCCGGCCAGCATGCCCAGTGCCAGAAATATCACCAGAATAGGAATGCCAAGACGGGATGAAAAAGAGCTGAGTAAGATACTCGACGCAACCAGCACGGAGCCAATAATAAAAAGACTATAAACAATAGTGTGGTTCAAACGCGGTCTCCTGAGATTCGGCAGTCAATGTCAGCTAATGTGTAGAAACATCCATGCTATCTCTGCAAGATAATGTTTTATCAATGAGTTGTCATGGTCATTTTGCAATTTATATCAATTGCTAATGCCTTGGTTAATCCGGTTAAACGATATTAATAGAGGAGTTGGAGGAGTTGTTGCAGGAAAGGCCATGTTTTAACAGGTTATTACGCAAAAAAAAGCCGACAGAGCGTCGGCTTGATGTGTTAGGCTTCCATCGCCTGCTTGTGAAACAGTTCACGGAAGACCGGATAGATATCCTCCGGCTCGCGAATGTGCTGGATCGCAAAGTTATCAAATACAGACTGCAGATGTTCATATTCGCGCCACAGTGTCTGATGCGCGCGACGCGTGATTTCAATGTAGGTGTAGTAACGGACGACCGGTAAAATGTTCTTTGCCAGAATCTCATGGCACAGGGGGGAATCGTCGGCCCAGTTGTCACCATCGGAGGCCTGCGCGGCATAGATATTCCACTGTGCCGGATCGTAACGCTCTTTCACCACGTCATCCATGAGCTTAAGGGCACTCGACACGATAGTGCCGCCGGTTTCCTGTGAGTAGAAAAACTCCTGCTCATCAACTTCTTTCGCCTGAGTATGGTGGCGAATGTAGACCACCTCGACATTTTTATAGGTTCGACTCAGGAACAGATAGAGCAAAATATAAAAACGTTTTGCCATGTCCTTGGTGGCCTGGTCCATTGAACCCGAAACGTCCATCAGACAGAACATCACGGCCTGGCTTGACGGCTCAGGGCGTTTTTCAAAATTTTTATAGCGTAAATCAAACGTATCAATGAAGGGCACCCGATCGATACGTGCTCGCAGCTCGGCAATTTCTTTGCGTAAGCGCTCCTCTTCGAGCAACTGAGCCGGTTCAGATTTTTCAACCGTCGTCAGCGCATCCTCAAGCTCATGCAGCTGGCGGCGCTTACCTGCGGTCATCGCCGTACGGCGCGCCAGCGAGTTCTGTAGCGAGCGTACCACGCTGATGTTGGCCGGTACGCCATTAGACGTAAAACCGGCGCGGTGGGTTTTATACTCATTCAGCTGGCGATGCTGGTTTTTACGCAGGTTGGGCAGGGCCAGGTCTTCAAACAGCAGGTCCAGATATTCGTCTTTAGAAATCTGAAAAACAAACTCATCCTGACCTTCACCGTCCTGACCGGCGTTGCCCTGGCCTGAACCGCTGCCACCGCCGCCCTGCGGCCGCTCCACGCGGTCATTTTGCACAAAGTGATCGTTGCCGGGATGGACGCGATGGCGCTGCCCGCCGCGTCCCTGATGGAAAATCGGTTCGTTGATGTCATCAATCGGAATAGAAACGGATTCGCCACTGCTGACGTCGGTGACCGAGCGTTTGTTAATGGCCTCGGAGATCGACTGCTTAATCTGAGACTTGTAACGACGCAAGAAGCGCTGGCGGTTGACCGCACTCTTGTTTTTACCGTTTAGTCGGCGATCGATAAAATAGGCCATGATGTTCCCCCAAACTACATTGCAAGCAGGCCGGGTTGTCCCGACCTTAAGAGACCGGTGCTATCCCGCACCGGTTTGCTTACAGACTCTGATCAGGACGATTTACGCACGCGCAGATACCATTCACACAGCAGGCGAACCTGTTTGCGGGTATAGCCTTTTTCCATCATGCGATCGACAAAATCATCGTGTTTCTTCTGCTCATCCGTAGAGGTTTTCGTGTTAAACGAAATAACCGGCAACAGCTCCTCGGTATTCGAGAACATTTTTTTCTCAATCACCGTACGCAGTTTCTCATAACTGGTCCAGTTTGGATTGCGACCGTTATTGTGCGCACGCGCACGCAGCACAAAATTGACAATTTCATTACGGAAGTCTTTAGGATTACTAATCCCGGCAGGCTTCTCGATTTTCTCCAGTTCCGCATTGAGCGACTCACGGTCAAAAAGCTGTCCGGTGTCAGGGTCGCGATATTCCTGATCCTGGATCCAGAAGTCGGCATAGGTAACATAGCGATCGAAAATATTCTGACCATATTCGGAATAGGATTCCAGATAAGCCGTCTGAATCTCTTTGCCAATAAACTCAGCGTATTTCGGAATTAAATAACCTTTTAGGTGTTCAAGGTATTTTTCCGCCTGCTCCTGTGGGAACTGCTCGCGTTCAATTTGCTGCTCCAGCACATAAAACAGGTGAACAGGGTTGGCTGCCACTTCAGTGTGATCGAAGTTGAAGACGCGGGACAGAATCTTAAAGGCGAAACGCGTTGACAGCCCGTTCATCCCTTCGTCGACGCCGGCGTAATCATGATACTCCTGCCAGGACTTCGCCTTAGGATCGGTATCTTTCAGACTTTCACCGTCATACACACGCATTTTTGAGTAGATACTGGAGTTATCCGGGTCTTTAAGTCGCGAAAGGATGGAGAATCTCGCCAGCGTTTCCAGGGTGCCGGGTGCGCAAGGCGCGGTAGACAGCTCACTGTGGTTCAGCAGCTTCTCATAAATCTTAATCTCTTCGGACACGCGCAGGCAGTAAGGCACCTTAACAATATACACACGGTCAAGGAACGCCTCGTTGTTTTTGTTGTTGCGGAACGTTACCCACTCAGATTCGTTCGAGTGGGCCAGAATTATACCGTTAAACGGCAGGGCGGAAATGCCTTCTGTACCGTTGTAGTTACCTTCCTGGGTTGCGGTCAACAGAGGATGCAGCACTTTAATCGGTGCTTTAAACATCTCCACAAATTCCATGATGCCCTGGTTAGCCCGGCACAGCGCGCCCGAGTAGCCGTAAGCATCGGGATCGTTCTGCGCATGGTTTTCCAGTTTACGAATGTCCACCTTACCGACCAGCGCGGAGATATCCTGGTTGTTTTCGTCGCCCGGCTCTGTTTTAGCAATAGCTAACTGCTCCAGAATCGACGGCCACACTTTCACCACTTTAAAGCGGGTGATATCCCCGCCGAAATCATGGAGGCGTTTAGCCGCCCATGGCGACATAATGGTGCCAAGGTAGCGGCGCGGCACGCCGTACTCTTTCTCCAGAATATTGGCGTCTTCCTGAGGATTGAACAGGCACAGTGGATGATCGTTAACCGGGCTCCGTTCGCCATCGGCGCTCAACACATAGATAGGAACGCGTTGCATCAGGGATTTGAGACGTTCCGCCAGCGAGGATTTACCGCCCCCGACCGGACCCAGCAGATAGAGAATTTGTTTCTTCTCTTCAAGGCCTTGTGCCGCGTGTTTCAAATAAGAGACGATCTGTTCAATCGCTTCTTCCATACCGTAAAACTCTTCGAACGCCGGGTAACGGCCCATTACCCGGTTAGAAAAGATTCTGGAAAGACGTGGCTCCTGAGCGGTGTCCACCATCACGGGTTCACCGATTGCCATTAACAGTCGCTCTGCGGCGTTGGCGTATGCACTGCGATCCTGTTTACAGATTGTCAGAAATTCCTGCAGTGTGAACTCTTCGTCCTTGGCAGCTTCATAACGCTGACGATAATGATCGAATATATTCATAGCGATGCCCGTCCTTTCGTTTTTAGCACAGGTAAAGGAGCAATAATCAGTGCTCGTACAGCTCCCGGAAGATATTATCTGTTAGTACAGCAACCCTTATGCCAACCTGATCATTGTTATCGGGATGCACAACATTTATGACGACACTCTTGCAACAAAACCTCGGGTATTAAGTTTAACTGTAGAAGGCATTCAGAAAATTTCATCATAGATTTTTGATTAGTGAGCCACATATCAATAACAAAATCATTTTGTTGCGAAACCTTTTTGACAGGGTAATGGCGAATTTGTGATGCCTCCAACCCGGTTATGCCACATTCCGCCATAAATGCGGTAGATGATTTTCATATAAGGTTAATTCAGTCTGTAAAAAGCGTTAGACTGTATGAGTGATTGTTATATTTATGGAATGAATAAATTGTGAACCAATTCAAACTTAACACGCTTATCGCGCTTATCGCGCTTATCCCTTGTTATTTTCTGGGGCATTCAGTACAGGCCGCACCTTTATCGCTTGGCGCATCAGTGATTTATGCCCAGTCGCCTTACCGGGGTGGGCAGGACCGCTATTTGCCGGTGCCCATCATCAATTATGAAGGAGAAAACTTCTGGTTTAACACGCTGCAGGGCGGCTATTACCTGTGGAAAGACCCGCAGGATCAGCTGTCTCTGACCCTGCTCGGCTCGCCCCAGGAGTATGACCCCGGTGATAACGATCTGGGGGATATGAAAGGGCTGGATAAGCGCCGTATGACGCTGATGGGCGGGGCAACCTACCGACATACTGCAGACTGGGGGATTATCCGTACCTCACTGCTGGGCGACCTGCTCAACAACAGCAACGGGATCATCTGGGACCTCACCTATCTCTACCGCTTCAACTTCGGTGACTTTACCCTGACACCGGGCATCGGGGCGATGTGGAATAGCGCGAACCAAAACCGCTACTACTATGGTGTTTCCGGCAATGAGAGCGATCGCACCGGCATCAACCGCTACCATCCTGATGACAGCTGGTCGCCCTATGCTGAGGTGAACGCCAGCTACAGTATTACGCCGCAGTGGAATGCCAACCTGTCCGGCCGCTATACGCGTTTTGCCAGTGAAATCAAAGACAGCCCTATGGTCGATAAAAGTGGGCAGTTCACAATCTGGACCGGTGTCAGTTACAGCTTCTGATTTGCACCCTAAGAGGGCAGGTGTTGCCCTCTGATCGTTTGTCTGCTCTACAACAGTGCAGGAGAGTCAAATGGCACAACGTCTCGATGTTGCGGGTCACCAGGGCATCCCGGCTATTGGCCTCGGAACCTGGTACATGGGCGAGGACAGCGCTCGCCGTCAGCAGGAAGTCACAGCGCTTCAGGCGGGTCTGGATGCAGGCCTGAAAATTATCGATACGGCAGAAATGTATGCCGATGGCAGAGCGGAAGAGGTGGTCGGCGAGGCATTAAAAGGGCGCCGCGATAGCGCGCTGCTGGTATCGAAAGTCTACCCATGGAATGCCGGTGAAGATGATGCGATAGCGGCCTGCGAAGCCAGCCTGCGCCGTTTGCAAACCGACCGTATTGATCTCTATCTGCTGCACTGGCGCGGCAGCGTCCCGTTGGAAGAGACGATTCGCGCCATGCAAAGGCTTCAACAGCAGGGGAAGATTGTTCACTGGGGCGTTTCAAATTTTGACAGCGATGATATGGACGAGCTCTGGGCCGAACCCGGGGGCGAAGCATGTGCGACGAATCAGGTCCTTTACCATCTCGCCTCTCGCGGTATTGAGTACGACCTGTTACCGCAGTGTCAGCAGCGTGCTGTGCCGATCATGGCATACTGTCCGTTGGCACAGGCAGGGCGGCTGCGCAGCCATTTGTTTTCTGAGCCCACGCTGGTCGCTTTGGCTCAGCAGAAAGGCGTGACGGTTGCACAGCTGCTTCTGGCGTGGGTAATCCGCGCTCCCGGCGTGATGGCTATTCCTAAAGCCAGTTCCCTTGAGCACGTCCGGGAAAATGCCGCGGCACTGGATATCACCCTGAGTGATGAGGCGTGTTTCCTGATCGACAAGGCTTTCCCGCCACCGCGGCATAAAATGCCCCTGGACGTGGTGTGAATTAAGCGTTAATTCACTTTCCCTTTCAGACGGATCGTGGTGGCCAGCCGGGCCGGTTTTTCGCCCGCGCTGCGTAACGGTTTGCTGATTCGCGCCGTTTCCACGCACACCATGGTTTTATACCCTTCGTTGGGCATGTCCGTCATACTGCAGGAGAGTTCGACGCCGGGGTTCCACGTGACAACGTCACTATGATGGTGGTGATAGACTTCAATCTGGCGCTTTCCAGCCTGATCGTTAATCACCGAACAGTCATTGGCCGAGGTGAAAATACGGTCAACCCGGGTGGTAAAGCGCTGTTTGCCGTCGCCCGTGCCTGGCTGATTGTCGTTAACCTTGTCGATATAGTGCTCACCCAGACCCGACACCTCTACGCCGTTGATATCCGCCACGTTAAAATAGCTGTGCAGGGCGGCGGTGGACGTGTAGTCGCCATAGGCTTCCAGTTCGATCTCACAGTGCTGCCCCAGGCGGAAACGGGCGATTAGCGTGAATTCATGTGGCCACAGCTTTAAGGTTTGCGAGTTACTTTCCAGCACCAGCGTCAAGATAACGCCATCTTCGTTTTCGTCATGGGCGGACAGCGTCCACGACTGGTTACGGGCAAAACCGTGTGCGGGTTCACCTGCGGGGCCAAACCAGGGCCAGCAAATGGGAATGCCGCCTCGAATCGCTTTGCCTGGTGAGAAGGGGCTTTTGTCACTTAGCCACAGGACAGGTTTCTCCCCGCTGGGCTGCCAGGCGATGAGATGCGCGCCCTGTAACGTGATAGCTGCGCGCACGCGGGGATGACTGACGACGATAGTCGGAAGTTCGCCCACCTGACGCTGTGACAGGTAAGGCGTAATCTGTTTAATGACGGGAAGAGAAAAAAGTTTGTCTTGCATGCCCGACTCCTTACGAAAGGGATCAAAAAAAGGGTGACCGAAGTCACCCTTATTCTCTAGTGTCTGGCTGCCTTATTTAGCAGAAACCAGCGCAATCAGGTCGAGAACTTTGTTTGAATAACCGGTTTCGTTATCGTACCAGGAAACCAGTTTAACGAAGTTGTCATTCAGCGCGATACCCGCTTTCGCATCAAATACTGAAGTCAGCACTTCGCCGTTGAAGTCGGTAGAAACCACGTCGTCTTCAACGTAGCCCAGCACGTCTTTCATTTCGCCTTCTGCTGCTGCTTTGATCGCTGCACAGATTTCTTTGTAAGATGCGGCTTTTTCCAGACGAACGGTCAGGTCAACAACAGAAACGTTTGGCGTCGGAACGCGGAACGCCATACCTGTCAGCTTGCCATTCAGTTCTGGCAGCACTTTACCTACGGCTTTGGCCGCACCGGTAGAGGAAGGGATGATGTTCTGAGACGCGCCACGACCGCCACGCCAGTCTTTGTGAGACGGGCCATCAACGGTTTTCTGCGTTGCAGTCGTTGCGTGAACGGTGGTCATCAGACCTTCCACGATACCGAACTTGTCATTGATCACTTTAGCCAGTGGTGCCAGGCAGTTAGTGGTACAAGAGGCGTTAGACACGATGTCCTGGCCCTGGTACTTGTCGAAGTTTGCACCACGAACAAACATTGGGGTGTCATCTTTAGACGGACCGGTCAGAACGACTTTCTTAGCACCCGCAGTGATGTGCTTACGTGCCGTTTCGTCGGTCAGGAAGATACCGGTTGCTTCAGCAACAACGTCAACGCCGACTTCATCCCACTTCAGGTTAGCCGGATCTCTCTCAGCGGTAACGCGGATTTTCTTACCGTTAACAACCAGAGCGCCGTCCTGTACTTCAACGGTGCCGTCGAAGCGGCCGTGAGTAGAGTCGTACTTCAGCATGTACGCCATGTAATCAGCGTCCAGCAGGTCGTTGATAGCAACGATTTCGATGTCAGAGCGCTGTTGAGCAGCACGGAAAACGATGCGACCGATACGGCCAAAACCGTTGATACCTACTTTGATAGTCATATATTCCACCAGCTAGTTGTTAGTGAATAAAAGGTTGGCTGTAAAATTACAAAAACCTTACCAGGCGTCAAGCGGAATCGTGTCAATTGTTGCGACAGGTCAATCCACCAGACAGGAATTATTGGGGCCGCAACCGCTTGCGCTCAGCGGTAAACCGCGTGCTCTGTTGAATCCTTCGCCGAATATATAGGGATATGCCAGAGAAAAGGTGATCGAGTTCACAAATCCACCTAGTGAGATACTGACTGAAGGGTTGAGCACAAAATAAGACCCGATTAATGTTGATCGTTTGTTAGAATACTAGTCGATTTTTACAGAATGACATCCCGGAATTGCTCAAATGCCTAAAGAAACCGCACCCGAAGCAAAAATTGCCCAACTGACTGAGATGCAACGCTATGTGACTCAACAGCGAGGAACGGAGCCGCCTTACAGCGGTGCCCTGCTGCATAACAAGCAGGAAGGGATTTATCACTGCCTGGTCTGCAATGCGCCGTTGTTTTTGTCTGATACCAAGTACGATTCAGGTTGTGGCTGGCCGAGTTTTTATCAGCCGGTAAGCGATGAGGCCATTCGCTATCTGGAAGATAATTCCCATGGTATGCAGCGCATCGAAATCCGCTGTGGCAGCTGTGATGCGCACCTGGGGCATGTTTTCCCGGATGGCCCCCAGCCGACAGGCGAGCGTTACTGCGTCAATTCTGCCTCGCTGAACTTTACAGATCAGCAAGGTGAGGAGACCCAAGGATAATCATGAAACAGCAACTTGAAGCCATGCTTGAAGCCCTGACGCCTGAAATTTATGAGCGTCTGGTTGTGGCCGTTGAAACCGGAAAATGGCCGGACGGTGTAGCGCTTACCCAGCAGCAGCGTGATAACAGCCTGCAACTGGTGATGATGTGGCAGGCACGTCATAACGATGCACCTCAGCATATGACCATCGGAAAAGACGGTGAGATGGTCACCAAATCGAAAAGGCAGCTGAAAGAAGAGTTTGGTATCGAACCAGACGTCACGCGTATCAACCTGCATTAAGTCTGATAAGGTGCTTCTGTCAGGGTGCTGACAGAAGCGTTTAGCGTGGATGACGGGCTGGCACGCTGCCAGCCCGGAGCACATCAGACAATGACCGCACCCTGGGCGGCCATCTGGGCCAGTGCGATGTCGCTGTCTTCAGGATTCAAATTCACCCCGCGGCAGCCTTCGGCGACCACGTCCACCTGATAGCCCAGTTCCAGTGCATCCAGAACGCTGTATTTCACACAGTAATCGGTTGCCAGCCCCAGCATAACCAGATGGCTGATGCCGCGTTCACGTAACCAGCTGTCCAGCTCCGTTTTACGGCGATGGCCGTTATCAAAAAAAGCGCTGTAGCTGTCGACATCCTGATCCTGGCCCTTGTGAAAAACAGCATCGAACAGGCTGCGATCGAGACCAGGATGAAAATCAGCGCCCGCCGAATGCTGAACACCATGATCGGGCCACCAGATTTGAGGCAAACCGTTGAGCTCACCCAGGGTATAAACCGGCTCGCCCGAGACAGAAGCAAAGCTGCCATGATTGGCCGGGTGCCAGTCCTGCAAGGCCACTACGCATTCGCCTCTCTCATGAAAGGCACGGGCATAGCGATTTGCTACCGCGACGGTGTGATCGCCTTCTCTCACGGCCATTGGGCCGCCGGGGCAGAAGTCGTTCTGAATATCGATAATGATCAGTGCCCGTTTCATTCCCGTTTGCTCCGTTTTAGTCTTCTGTCAGTTCGCCACGCAGGTTTTTCTGCATTTTGGCACGGATTTGCTCGCTTGAAAGATCCTGACTTAACAGATAGTGAAGTTTGGTCAGGGCCGCTTCTACCGTCAGATCAAAACCGCTGATCACGCCTGCATGCTCCAGCGCATTGCCCGTCGCGTAGCCACCCATGTTAACTTTGCCGGAAATACACTGCGTCAGGTTAACGACCACAATGCCGCGCTCGCTGGCCTGCTGCAGTTCAGAGAGAAACTCAGCGTTCTGCGGCGCATTACCCACGCCATAAGAGCGCAGAATAAGGGCTTTAACCGGCTGGCGCAGGAAGTTGCGCACCACATCGGCGGAAATGCCGGGGTAAATGGTAACCACGCCAATAGGCTGTGGCGTAATGGTATGAACGATGAGTTCACCTTTCCCCTGTGGCGCGGGTGGCGTGTTCAAACGACGAATGTGGATGCCGGCTTCCAGCAGCGCAGAAAGGTTGGGTGAGGCAAAGGCATTAAACCCGTCAGCATGCGCTTTTGTGGTGCGGTTACCGCGATAGAGCGTGTTATTGAAAAACAGCGTCACTTCATTAACCGGATAGTTAGCGGCGACATAGAGTGAATTCAGCAGGTTTTGCTGACCGTCCGAGCGCAGTTCCGCCAGGGGGATTTGCGAGCCGGTTACGATGACAGGCTTGGCCAGGTTCTCCAGCATAAACGACAGGGCGGAGGCGGTAAAAGCCATGGTATCTGTACCATGCAGAATCACAAAACCATCGTAGCGATCGTAATTACGCCGGATATCTTCGGCAATTGACTGCCAGTCCTGAGGCGTCATATCGGACGAGTCGATCAGGGGCTGATATTCGTGAATCGTAAAGTCAGGCATTTCCGGGCGATGGAATTCCGGCATTTTTGCCAGCTCTTGCTGGAGGTGACCTGAAACCGGAATATAACCTTGAGCGGAACGTTGCATACCGATAGTACCGCCCGTATAGGCAACGTAAATGTTTTTCTTTTGCATAGGTGTACTCAGACTTGCCGTAAAACGCGCAGTATAAGGGCAATGGCAGGGAAAAGCAGCCCGACCAGCGGTCGGGCTGAGAGGTTTATCGCACTTCGCCGCAGGTCAGGCAGAAGGCGTAGCGGTTTTGTGGATCGTTAAGATGGTCGAACAGGCCAGGCTGACGTCGCATCGCACTCATTACGTCGAACATCGGCGCAGGCAGCCAGGCTTTGATCGGGTCAGGCAGAACAGCCTGCACGGAGGCATTCATTTGATTTAGCATCAAATCAATAAAGCCGGGATCTTCCTGGTACCAGTCAAGCTGCGGCTGGGAAACCTTCGCCAGTTCAGCGGCTTTTTTCACTGCGTCATCAAAATCCCCCAGCGCATCGACCAGGCCATTAGCTTTCGCATCACTGCCGGTCCACACATGTCCCTGGGCGATGGCGTCAATTTGCTCCGGCGTTTTGTGACGCGAGGCGGCAACCAGACCAACAAAGTTGTGATAGCCGTTTTCGATGGTCAACTGCATGAGCTGTTGAACCTCGGGGGGCAGCGCCTTAGTGCTGGCGACGTCCGCCAGTGGCGATGTCGCCACGCCGTCCGTGTGCACACCAATGCTGGCCAGACTGTTCTCCAGGGTATTAATTACGCCGAAGATGCCAATAGAGCCGGTCAGGGTACTCGGGCTGGCGATGATGTAGCTGGCTGGCGTTGAAATCCAGTATCCACCGGATGCCGCCATGCCGCCCATTGACACCACTATCGGTTTCCCGGCCGCTTTCGCCGCAGCCAGTTCGGCACGGATGGCCTCCGAAGCCGTCACGCTACCGCCCGGGCTGTTGACCCGAAGAATGATCGCTTTGATTTTCGGATCCAGGCGTGCATCACGAATCTGCGCCGCCGTGGTATCGCCACCGACGTTGCCCGGCGTTTCATCGCCATCCATGATGGCGCCGCTGGCCATGATCACGGCAATATTGCCTTTCTGCTGAGTGGCGTCCGGTTTCACGTTGTAGTCATAAATACTGACGCTGCGATAATCGCTACTCTGCTTATCGAAACCAAAGGTCTTGATTAACATCTGATCGGCATCAGCCCGTGAACCCAGAACGTCGACCAGTTTGTTATCCAGCGCGTATTGACCCGTATCACCTTTAACGGCCTGCAGGCCGGCGATAATGGCCGTTGCACCAGGGAACAGCTGCTCAGGCGTAATCTGACGGTTAGCCGATACGGTGTTCAGGTAATTTTGCCAGAGTTGGCCAACCCAACGGGTATCCGCATCGCGCGCTGCAGGTGACATATCGTCGCGCAGGAAAGGCTCAACGGCAGACTTATAGGTTCCAACACGGAAGACGTGTGAATTGACTTTCAGCTTTTCAAGCAGCGTTTTGTAGTACAACCCGTTGGTGGCGTAACCATGCAGGTCAACCGTACCCTGAGGCGAGAGGTAGATTTTAGTTGCATAGCTTGCAAGGTAGTACTGAGCCTGGCTGTAGCTGTCGCCCAACGCATAAATCGGCTTACCACTTTCCCTGAATTCGCGCAGCGCTTTGCCCACATACTGCAGCGAGGGCTGATCGCCACCGGCAAAGTCACGCAGGTCCAGCACCATGCCTTTGATATTACTGTCATCCTTTGCCTGACGAATCGCATCGACCACGTCAAACAGGGAGTTTTCCTGCAGTCGGTCGCTGCTGGTGCCTAACAGCTGACGGCCAATTTTGCTCAGGCGATTACTGACGGAAGGCTTATCGACCAGCACACCGGTCAGGTCAACTTTTAACGCACCTTGCTGTATGGGAGCAGAATGACTGCCTGAACCACTGACCTGAAGCCAGATCCCGACACACACGACAATTAAAAAAATCAGGAATAAATTAAGAATTAATTCCCTGATAAAGTTCAGCACTCGCCAGATCCCGCGGAACAGGCCAGCAATTATTCGCCACAATGTGCGCATCACACTCTCCATATTGATATAACCGGAAATCGCCGCTTAGCGGTCCAGGTCTCCGTTGACGACCTCATCCTAAAGAGCGGCGAAACAAAAGTCAGCAGGAAATCACCCTGGACTGTTACAAAAAATCCACCTGTGCCAGGATTACGCATGCTTTTACCCCACTGGAGAAAAACATGGATGCACTTGAATTACTGGTTAATCGCCGTTCGGCTTCCCGTCTGGCGGATCCGGCCCCCGGCGGCGAGGCGCTGGATAACATTCTGCGCGCAGCCATGCGCGCGCCCGATCACGGCACATTACAACCGTGGCGCTTTATCATAGTTGAAAACAGTGGACGCGATCGCTTAAGCCAGCTCCTGGAAAAGGCGGCACGTGACAATCAACTGGATGACAAGGCCATCAATAAAGCCAGCCAGGCCCCGTATCGTGCCCCAATGATCATTACGGTTGTGGCCCATTGTGAACTGAACCACAAGGTGCCACGCTGGGAGCAAATTGCATCTGCAAGCTGTGCCGTGATGGCTATGCAAATGGCCGCGGTCGCACAGGGATTTAATGGTATCTGGCGAAGTGGGGCCTGGACTGACGATCCCCAGGTACGCGAGGCCTTTGGCTGCCGTGAGCAGGACGCGATTGTGGGCTTTCTCTATTTAGGCACGCCCCAGCTGAAATCCAACACCACCGTGATACATCCCGACACTGCGCCGTTCGTGCGCTATTTCTGATCGCCCCTGAGCGGGTTTGCGCGGTTATTGTGCGAACAGTTCAGCATTGAACCCGGCGCGCTTATCAGCAGCGCGCCGCCAGGCTACCATAGCGCTGCTTCATCTGGCAGCGCATACTCTCTTCCAGCCTGTGCGCATGATGTAACCGTTCTTTGGACTGAGGCGCAGGCATCATGTTGCCGACTGTTTGTTGACCGGTAGTGCGTTGTCATCATTGTTGTTTGCTGACGTTAAGGATTACCCGATTTAATGCGTTTGTTTATTGCAGAGAAACCCAGCCTTGGACGGGCCATTGCCGATGTACTGCCTAAACCGCACCGGCGTGGTGAGGGCTTTATCGCCTGCGGCAATGACCAGATTGTCACCTGGTGCGTGGGGCATTTACTGGAGCAGGCGCAGCCTGATGTGTACGACAGCCGCTATGCGCGCTGGTCGCTGGTCGATCTGCCGATTATTCCTGAAAAATGGCGTTTGCAGCCGCGTCCTTCGGTGGCAAAACAACTCAAAGTGGTGGAAGGCTTACTGGCCCAGGCCGATGAAGTGGTGCACGCCGGCGACCCGGACAGGGAAGGCCAGCTGCTTGTGGATGAAGTGCTGGATTACCTTCAGCTTCCCGCTGAGAAACGCAGTAAAGTGCAGCGCTGTCTGATTAACGATCTTAACCCACAGGCTGTGGAGCGGGCTATCAACCGGCTGCGTGAGAATCGCGAATTTATTCCCCTCTGCGTGTCCGCGCTGGCGCGAGCACGTGCCGACTGGCTTTACGGTATTAATATGACCCGCGCCTGGACGCTGCTGGGCCGGAATGCGGGCTATGATGGCGTGTTGTCCGTTGGACGCGTACAAACGCCGGTGTTGGGGCTGGTGGTGCGACGGGATGAAGAGATCGCGAATTTCGTCCCGAAGGATTACTTTGAAGTGAAAGCGCACATCGTCACGCCGGATGAGAGCCGGTTTACCGCGAACTGGATCCCCAGTGAAGCCTGTGAACCCTGGCAGGATGAAGAAGGTCGCCTGCTGAAACGCTCCCTGGCGGAACATGTGGTGGCGCGCATCAGCGGTCAGCCCGCTATCGTTACCGCCTACAGTGACAAGCGAGAAAACGACATTGCACCGTTGCCGTTTTCACTCTCCAGCCTGCAAATCGAGGCGGCAAAGCGCTTTGGTTTGAGTGCACAGGCGGTGCTGGACATCTGCCAGCGGCTATATGAAACCCACAAGCTGATCACCTATCCACGTTCTGATAGCCGCTACTTACCCGATGAGCATTTTGCCGGCCGTCATGCGGTGCTCAATGCGATCCAGTCCCATCAATCCGGTCTTATTCCACCAGCAGACTTTGATGCAGATCGAAAAAATCGCTGTTGGGATGACAAAAAAGTGGATGCGCACCACGCCATTATTCCTACCGCGCGCGCCAGCGCAGTGAAGCTTAATGAAAACGAACAGCAGATTTATGGACTGGTTGCGCGTCAGTATTTGATGCAATTTTGTCCGGATGCCGTGTTCCGCAAATGCACTATCGATCTGGATATCGCGGGCGGTAAATTTGTGGCTAAAGCGCGCTTTCTGGCGGAGGCGGGCTGGCGTGCGCTGTTGGGTGGCAAAGAGCGCGATGAAGAAAACGATGGCATGCCGCTGCCTGTTGTAGCGAAAGACGATGAGCTGCTGTGCGAGCGGGGTGAGGTGCTGGCGAAACAGACACAACCGCCACGCCACTTTACCGACGCGACCTTGCTTTCGGCCATGACCGGCATTGCGCGCTTTGTGCAGGATAAAGAATTAAAGAAAGTGCTGCGTGCGACCGATGGTTTAGGAACGGAAGCCACGCGCGCAGGCATTATTGAATTACTGTTCCGTCGTTCGTTTTTGCATAAGAAAGGGCGCTATATTCATTCTACTGATGCAGGCAAAGCGCTGATCCACTCGCTACCGGATCTCGCCGCCAGGCCGGACATGACGGCGCAATGGGAATCAACCCTGACGCGTATCAGTGAAAAGGCCTGTCGCTATGATGAATTTATGCAACCCCTGGTGCAGACGCTGAGCGGGCTTATTCAGCAGGCGCGACAGCAGCCCTCGGGACAGGCGTTTCGTGGTTTACCGTCCACCGGCCAAAAACGTCCACCGCGTAAAGCAGGGCGTAAAACGAAGGAAACTGAATAATGAGTAAATCAGCCTGGCTAATTCTGATTGCAATGGCTGCCTGCAGCCCCGCGCATGCTAACTATCATCAGCAGGGCGCGGCAGGTGGCACCAATACCGATGTGATCGTGGATATGCCACCGGAAGTCTGGACGCAGGGGCAAAACCGTCAGCAAAACTGTCTGCAGTGCTGTATTTTTGAAAACCGAAATTACACAGAAGGCGCAGTGGTGAAATCGGAAGGTGTCCTGCTACAGTGTGCGCGCGATGAGAAGTCGTTGGGAACCAATAATCTGATTTGGAAAATAGTGAAATAAGGACGCGTGGCATTTCACCACGCGTCAGGAGCCTGTCAGAAGCGGAAGGTTGACCAGACCGGCGCATGATCGGACGGTTTTTCCATACCGCGAATCTCGTAATCGATGCCTGTTTCAATACAGTGTGAGGCCAGCCCGGTGCTGGCCAGCAGCAAATCGATACGCAGACCGCGATTGTCATCAAAGCCTTTTGAACGGTAGTCGAACCACGAAAACCGATCGTTAATCTCAGGGTTTTGTGCCCGCCAGGTATCAACAAGGCCCCAGCTGAGCAGGCGATCCATCCATTCACGTTCTTCCGGCAGGAAAGAGCATTTACCGGTACGCAACCAGCGCTTGCGACTGTCTTCTCCAATACCGATATCGAGATCGGTGCTGCTGATATTCATATCACCCATGATCAGCACCGGCTTATCGGCCGCCAGGCTGTCGCTCAGGTAGCTTTGCAAATCGCGATAAAACTTCTCTTTCGCCGGAAATTTTGTCGGATGGTCACGGCTCTCGCCCTGGGGGAAATAGCCGTTAATTACCGTAATATCGCCAATCGGGCTGGGGATCTCCGCCATGATTAACCGACGCTGAGCATCGTCGTCATCGCCCGGGAAGCCGCGTCGCACGGATACCGGCTGGACTTTTGTCAGCAGCGCCACGCCGTAGTGCCCTTTTTGACCATGGTAAAACACGTTGTAGCCTAGCTTAGCCACGTCCTCTAAGGGGAACATATCGTCATGAACTTTGGTCTCCTGCAGTCCGATGACGTCCGGCTGATGTTTTTCTACCAGCGCTTCAAGTTGGTGAGGGCGAGCCCGCAAGCCGTTAATGTTGAATGAAATAAATTTCATGAGATGACCTTCAGCGAATGATAGGCAGGATGGTAGCGATTTTTACAGGAAAAGTCATGGCAGAGCAGGGCAATTTCAGCGAGTGGTGGACAGGCTCAGCCAGAAAGCGGGAAGCGGGTTCAAGAGGATGATTTCACCCTGCGGGCCGCGCTGATGCGCGTTGTCTCGCGATGCTCGACCCGAACCTTAGTCGAAGGTTCTCATCCCTCTCCCCGAAGAAGATGGTAATAAATGTCTTTATTTGGGAGGGCGTGCAATATACGAGATGGTGGTGGGAGAAGGATTCGAACCTTCGAAGTCTGTGACGGCAGATTTACAGTCTGCTCCCTTTGGCCGCTCGGGAATCCCACCAGGGACTGAATTGTTGTGCTCTGAAGCGGGGCGCATCATACCAAATGCGCCATGGCTGTAAAGCGACGACTGGCAAAAGGTGAATCGTTTGCCCACTTTTTGCCCGTAGCGCTGGAATGTCAGCCAATCCAGCGCCGTTTACGCTTAAAGAATAATCGTGCGGTTACCATAAACAAAAACACGCTGGCCCAATACTTTATCCAGCGCGCGGCTCAGCACGTTTTTTTCGACGTCGCGTCCGGCCCGCATCATCTCTTCGGCGGTGTAACTGTGATCGACATTAATCACGTCCTGCATGATGATCGGACCTTCATCAAGGTTATCGTTAACGTAGTGTGCCGTTGCGCCAATGATTTTCACACCACGTTCGTAAGCCTGATGGTAAGGCCGTGCGCCGATAAAGGCCGGCAGGAAAGAGTGGTGAATGTTAATAATCTGATTTGGGTAGCGCTGCACAAAGCCCGGCGTCAGCACGCGCATGTATTTGGCAAGCACCACATAATCGGGCTGATAACGATCAATCTCGTCCGCCATGCGGTTGTCATGCTCTTCGCGCGACAAGCCTTCGTGGCTGACCAGAACAAACGGAATATCGAAACGCTCTACCAGCGAACGCAACGTGTCGTGATTACCGATAACGGCGGCGATTTCCATATCGAGGCCGCCAAACGCACTCTTCATCAGCAGGTCGCCAAGGCAGTGTGCTTCTTTGGTAATGAGAATAACAACACGGCGACGGCCTGCGCTATGCAGTTCACGCACGGAACCTTGCGGAAGGGCACTGTCGAGATCGGCCAGCAGGGTGGTGTCGTTAAAAATCCCCTCCAGCTCTGTGCGCATAAAAAAACGCCCGGTGCGATGGTCAACAAACTCATTGTTTTGCACGATATTCAGTTCGTGCTTGTAACAAATATTGGTGATTTTGGCGATCAGACCTTTTGCATCGGGACAAATGGTTCGTAAAACTTTTCTTTGCATGGTTTGCGCTTGCATCTCAATCAGAGTCCTGTCAAAGCATTAAGGGTAAAACCGTTACGCAGGCAACTGCCTTAGCCGCAACATTTTTTGTATTTTTTATCGGCGCCACAAGGACAGCGATCGTTACGCCCAATGGCGGGCGTCACTCCGTCTACATAGTACCAGCGTTGATCCTCGCGAAGAAAGCGTGAACGTTCGTACATTGCCCGATCGGCGCCGTTTTCACGATAACGGGCGAAAAAAGTCACAAAAGATTCGTCATCATCGCGCCCCGGTTCACGCTGCGTGATGTTCAGGCTCAGCCATTCAGTACCAGCAAAACTTTCAGACAACAGTCCCGCAAGTGCCGGATCGCGCCGGGTAGGATGCCAGGTAGACACGAGGTAGTTGACGTCATGTTTGACATAAGCGCAGTAGCGAGAGCGCATAAGTTGTTCAGCTGATAAGGGAATTTCTGCTCCTTTAACAAAGGGCTGACAACATAGGCTATACTGCTTGCCGCTACAGCAAGGGCAAGATTCGGACACACTTTCTCCTGTTAATCACAGTCGTTGTTGATGATATCGTTTACTTTATCTGACCCATACTTATGACGCTACGTATTGACGCCAGGAACCGAGCAAAATGAGAAAGCAAAAGATTGGATTGGCTCTGGGTTCCGGTGCCGCCAAAGGATGGGCGCATATCGGCGTCATCGAAGCGTTGGAAAGCGCAGGCATTGAAATTGATGTAGTCGCCGGGTGTTCAATCGGTGCCCTGGTCGGTGCGGCTTATGTCAATCACCGCTTGCCCCATATGAAAAAATGGGTCAGCGCTTTTAGCTACTGGGATGTGATCCGCCTGATGGATCTCTCCTGGCAGCGCGGCGGACTCCTGCGCGGTGAACGCGTATTTAACCATGTCCGCCAGTTGATCACGAATGATGCGCTTGAGTCATGCGATAAGCCCTTTGGCGTAGTGGCGACCAACCTGAGCACCGGGCGTGAATTATGGCTCACTGAGGGAGAATTGCATCAGGCGGTTCGCGCTTCCTGCAGTATGCCAGGTTTATTACCACCGGTCGGCTACAATGGATATTGGCTGGTAGACGGTGCCGTGGTGAATCCGGTGCCGGTTTCGCTAACGCGCGCACTGGGCGCTGATGTGGTTATTGCCGTCGATCTTCAACACGATGCGCACCTGATGCAGCCTGATTCAATGGTGCTGACGCCGCAGAGTTCTGAAGAGCATGCCGCGGCTGTCGCACTGAATCTTGACTGGCGCGGAAAGCTGCGCCAGAGGCTGGTCAGTTTTACCCAGCGACGGGCATCACAAGTGCCGGGCGCGATGGAGATCATGGCAACATCCATTCAGGTCCTGGAAAATCGCCTGAAGCGAAACAGGATGGCAGGCGATCCGCCCGATGTGCTCATCCAGCCGTTTTGTCCACAAATATCCACGTTGGATTTTCATCGTGCAGAAGAAGCTATTGCGGCTGGGAAGGTTGCCGTTGAGAAACAAATGGATGAATTATTACCGCTGGTCCGTAGAAGATAATCTGGTTGTTCACGCACAGATGTTACTTCGGTCTATTCTGAAAGGCGCAACTGCGTTTTATGAACCACTATTGAATTATCGGGTACGCAGGGGGATGGAATGGAAAAACCACTGATCGGCAAAAAGATACTCATTGTCGAAGATGAGGCCGTTTTCCGTTCGCTTTTAAACCAATTTCTGTCATCGATGGGGGCTGTCACAGTTGAGGCAGAAGATGGTCTTGAGGCTATTGAGCAACTGAAGCAGCATGCCGTGGAGCTGGTGATTTGTGATCTTGAGATGCCGCGCATGAGCGGTATCGAATTCGTTGAACACGTGCGCAGCCGCGGTAACAGCGTCCCGATTTTGATTATTTCCGCCACAGAAAATATGTCCGATATCGCTCAGGTTTTGCGTCTTGGCGTACAGGATGTGCTGCTTAAGCCGCTAAAAAACTTTGAACGTTTCCGTGAAGCGGTTTACGAATGCCTCTATCCCTCCATGTTTACCTCAAAGGTGGAGGAAGACGAGCAGCTGTTTCAGGACTGGGACGCTCTGGTTCGCGATCCCTCTGCGGCGGCAAAACTCCTTAAAGAACTTCAGCCACCCGTACAACAACGCATTGCTAACTGTCGGATCAACTATCGGCAACTGACGATGGCCGAGCAGCCAGGTCTGGTGCTGGATATCGCGGCGCTTTCAGACAAAGATCTCGCCTTTTATTGTCTTGACGTTACGCGCGCTGGCGACAACGGCGTACTGGCCGCCTTGCTTTTGCGCGCCTTATTTAACGGACTCCTTCAGGAACAGTTATCTGGCCAAAAACAACGCTTACCTGAGCTGAGCAGTCTGCTCAGACAGGTTAATTTGCTGCTGCGCCAGGCAAATCTGACCGGTCAGTTCCCGTTGCTGGTGGGCTACTATCACCGCGGATTAAAAAATCTGGTACTGGTTTCAGCCGGATTAAATGCAACGCTGCACGTTCAGGCCCATCAAATACAACTCAGTAACGGTGTGCCACTTGGCACTATGGGCAGTACACATACTAACCAAATAAGCCAGCGCGCTGATGACTGGCAATGCCATATTTGGGGGGCCGGAGGCCGCATACGACTGATGTTATCGTCTGAACAGTAAACCCGAATGGATAGTTTATTATCTGATGGGAGACAGGGCCAGAAGTTAGCTTTACACTTGGGTAATAGTCTTAAATTCTACGGATAGCGGTCTTCCAGGATAAATCCGTTCACGACTAACTGATATACTCATTTCCGAATTTAAACCGACATATCAAGCATTAAAACTTGAACGGCCTATAAGAGAGGTATTTTGATGTCTGCCTATAAGACCAAAGTAAAAAAAGCGGTAATTCCAGTAGCGGGTTTGGGTACACGTATGTTGCCTGCTACCAAAGCGATTCCAAAAGAAATGTTGCCGCTGGTTGATAAGCCGTTAATTCAGTATGTCGTTAACGAGTGTATTGCTGCGGGTATTAATGAGATTGTGCTGGTTACTCACTCCTCTAAAAACGCCATTGAGAACCATTTTGATACCAGTTTTGAACTGGAGTCTATGCTGGAAAAACGCGTCAAGCGCCAGCTGCTGGACGAAATTCAGTCCATCTGTCCTCCTCACGTGACCATCATGCAGGTCCGTCAGGGCATCGCGAAAGGTCTGGGCCATGCGGTCATGTGTGCACATCCTCTGGTCGGCGATGAACCTGTTGCGGTCATCCTGCCTGACGTGATCATCGACGAATACGAATCTAACCCAACCAAAGATAACCTGGCAGAAATGCTGAGCCGTTACGAAGAGTCTGGCCGTAGTCAGATCATGGTTGAGCCCGTCAGCGATGTGACGGCATACGGTGTTGTCGATTGTCAGGGTGCAGAACTGAATCCTGGTGACAGCGCGCCGATGGTCGGGGTTGTTGAGAAACCTAAAGCGTCTGAAGCGCCATCCAACCTTGCGGTTGTCGGTCGTTACGTTCTGTCTGCGGATATCTGGCCACTGCTGGCGAAAACGCCTCCAGGTGCCGGTGGCGAAGTTCAGCTCACCGACTCCATTGCCATGCTGATGGATAAAGAAACCGTCGAAGCCTATCACCTGAAAGGGGTAAGCCACGACTGTGGTAACAAACTGGGTTATATGCAGGCTTTCGTTGAATATGGTGTCCGCCATCCGGTATTGGGTAAAGAGTTCACTGAATGGCTCAACAATACTGTTAGCGATAAAAAGTAATTTTAAACACAGGATAGCTCAATGAAAGTCACTGTATTTGGTATCGGCTATGTCGGTCTGGTTCAGGCTGCGGTGTTGGCCGAAGTCGGACATGACGTTCTCTGCATTGATGTGGATGAAAACAAGGTCGAGAACCTTAAAAAAGGCAAGATCCCAATTTTTGAGCCGGGTCTGACGCCGCTGGTTATGTCGAATTACGAATCGGGTCGCCTGAAGTTCAGCACTGATGCTGCTCAGGGCGTGAACCACGGTGTAATGCAGTTTATCGCCGTCGGCACGCCGCCTGATGAGGACGGCTCGGCCGATCTGAAATATGTTACTGCCGTAGCGCGTACCATTGCTCAGCACATGACCGATCACAAAGTCGTGATTGATAAGTCAACGGTACCGGTCGGAACGGCTGACAGAGTCCGTGCTGTCATGACAGAAACGCTGCAGGCGCGCGATGCCAACATCAGCTTTGATGTGGTATCCAACCCAGAGTTCCTGAAAGAAGGCGCGGCCGTTAATGACTGTATGCGCCCTGAGCGTATCGTTGTCGGCACCGACAATGATGACGTGGTGGAACTGTTGCGTGAGCTGTATGAGCCATTCAACCGTAACCACGATCGTATGATTTTGATGGATATTCGCAGTGCAGAACTGACGAAGTACGCCGCTAACTGCATGCTGGCGACGAAAATCAGCTTTATGAACGAAATTTCCAATCTCGCAGAACGTTTAGGTGCGGATATCGAAAAAGTGCGCCAGGGGATTGGTTCTGACTCACGTATCGGCTATCACTTTATCTACCCAGGCTGCGGCTATGGCGGTTCCTGCTTCCCGAAAGACGTTCAGGCGCTGATCCGCACAGCAGAGTCTATTGGTTATACACCGCGCCTGTTGAAGGCGGTGGAAGACGTCAACGACAGCCAAAAGACAAAGCTGCCCACCTTCATTAAACGCCACTTCGGTGACGATCTGAAAGGTAAAACGTTTGCGCTGTGGGGCCTGTCATTCAAGCCCAACACAGATGATATGCGCGAAGCATCCAGTCGCGTGTTGATGGAAACGTTATGGGAAGCGGGTGCCTCTGTTCAGGCGTTCGATCCGGAAGCCATGGACGAAGCGCAGCGCATCTATGGTCATCGCGACGATCTGAAGCTGATGGGAACCAAAGAAGCGGCGCTGCACGGTGCAGACGGCCTGGTGATTTGTACGGAATGGCAAAATTTCCGTGCACCTGACTTTGACGTGATTAAGAGCGCACTGAAAGAACCCGTGATTTTTGATGGACGTAACCTGTATGATCCAGAGCGTATCAGCAAACGCGGCTTCGTTTATTATGCAATCGGCCGCGGAGCATCTATCCAGGCTGTGTGATTAACGAGGGATTTATGAATTTTCTGGTAACCGGCGCAGCAGGCTTTATTGGCTTTCATGTCAGTCAACGCCTGCTGGCCGCCGGTCACCAGGTTGTCGGCCTTGACAACCTGAATGACTACTATGATGTAAACCTTAAACAAGCTCGCCTTGATATCATCGGTGACAATCCATCCTTTACCTTTATTAAAGCCAATTTGGCCGATCGTCAGGCTATTGCCACACTTTTTGAACAGCACAATTTTCAGCGCGTTATTCATCTGGCCGCTCAGGCAGGGGTGCGTTACTCACTCGAAAACCCCCATGCGTATGCCGATGCAAACGTCATTGGGCACCTGAATATTCTTGAAGGCTGCCGCCACCATAAAATCGAGCATCTGCTTTATGCTTCATCCAGTTCGGTTTATGGCCTGAATAACAAGATGCCATTTTCAACAGAAGACAGCGTCGATCATCCCGTGTCATTGTATGCCGCGACGAAAAAAGCCAATGAGCTGATGTCGCATACCTATTCACATCTCTATCAATTGCCTACCACTGGCTTACGTTTTTTCACGGTCTATGGCCCGTGGGGACGTCCGGACATGGCGTTGTTTAAATTCACCCGCGCAATGCTTGCAGGCGAGGCGATAGATGTTTATAACCAGGGGCAAATGAAGCGCGACTTTACTTATATCGATGATGTTGCAGAGGCGGTTATTCGCTTGCAGGATGTTATCCCGCAGGCGGACGCAGACTGGACCGTGGAAACGGGTTCTGCCGCGTCAAGCTCTGCCCCTTATCGTATATATAACCTTGGCAATAGCCAGCCGGTGAGCCTGATTCACTATATTGAAGCGATTGAGAAAGCGCTGGGTGTGAAGGCAAATAAAAATCTGATGCCCATGCAACCGGGGGACGTGCTGGCAACCAGCGCGGACACAACCGCATTATTTAATACCATTGGATTTAAACCCCAAACCGGTGTTGATGAAGGCGTAAGGCGCTTTGTAGACTGGTATCGAAATTTCTATTCAATCTGAAAATAAAAAAAGGAAGCGATCGCTTCCTTTTTTTTCTGGTGCGGATAATCGTAAAGCTAAAGTAAAGCCAACAATAAGCGAAACAGGCTATGCATTACAGCAGGAAGTCGTCTAACTGCTTACCTTGTTCTTCCATGGCTTTCTTGATTGCTGCTGGCGTACGGCCCTGACCCGTCCAGGTTTTGGTCTCGCCATTTTCATCTACAAACTGATATTTAGCCGGGCGGGCAGCACGTTTGGCTTTGCCAGCCGTTTTTGATTCTGACAGGGTATTGAATAATTCGTTGGGATCGATACCATCCGCTAACAGCATCTCGCGATATTGCTCAAGTTTACGCGCACGCTCTTCGTTTTCAGCTTTAGAGTTTGACTCTTCGTCGCGACGTTCATTTACCACGACGTCCAGTTTTTCCAGCATTTCTTCCAGCGTTTCCAAAGAACACTCTCTGGCCTGGGCACGCAGCGTGCGGATATTATTAAGATTTTTAAGTGCTTCGCTCATTGTCCTGATCTCTGAATAATTAATAGGAGAGTTGTTCTGCCCGCTAATAGTAGTGGTGGAGAAAAATAAGTTCAACATTAAATTAATTTTTAGCTTAAAAAGAGTAAGCGAGGAATTTATTAAATTATTAATTCACCCCGATGACGTGTGATGTCAGGTGGGTTGAATCAATGAAAAGATTAAGATCTTAGCTGAAAATGCGCTGATACATTATCGGTATAAAAATAATGTTTAATCACACATGTGCTTTAATATTTATCCTGACCTAAAGACCCAATGCCGCATCATATTAACCGCTGCATCATCAATGAGTGATGCTAATCTGAACAGCATAAGGTGAAAATCCCCCCAGCAGCAACCTGTAGATATGATAAAATCGGCCCTGTTTTTTCATCGTATCCGAGAATCGGCGCAAATGGCTCAACTCTATTTCTACTATTCGGCAATGAACGCCGGTAAATCAACCGCATTATTGCAGTCATCCTACAATTATCAGGAACGCGGGATGCGCACGCTCGTCTATACCGCTGAGATCGACAATCGCTTCGGCGCAGGCAAGGTGAGCTCGCGTATTGGATTATCTTCTCCTGCGGTGCTTTATAATGCAGCCAGCCAGCTTGATGTGGAAATTGCCCAGGAACATGCGCGACAACCCGTTCACTGTGTACTGGTGGACGAAAGCCAGTTCCTGACGCGTGAGCAGGTTAAGGCCTTGTCTGACGTGGTAGATAATCTGGATATTCCCGTACTCTGCTACGGGCTGCGTACCGATTTTCTTGGTGAACTCTTCACCGGTAGCCAGTATCTTCTGGCATGGGCCGATAAGCTGGTAGAGCTGAAAACGGTCTGTCATTGTGGACGTAAAGCGGGCATGGTGCTGCGTCTGGACAGTGACGGTAAACCTTTCAGAGAGGGGGAGCAGGTCGTCATCGGCGGCAACGAACGCTATATCTCCGTATGCCGTAAGCATTATAAAAAGGCGATAGAGCAGGGTTGTTTGCAGGCCATCCATGGGGCGCAAACCCCCGTGGGGGACTAAATAGCTCTCAATGAGCGCCAGGCTGCTTTTCCATGGCGCTCGTTAAGGGCGCAAGGCGATGCGATCACGGACTTTATTCCTTTTCCCGTCCGGCTCAGGTCGATATTCTCTTGACTACGCTGATTCACCAGGCAGCAGTGTTTATCGAAGCGATAAACCCGCCATAAAAAACCCCTTGAGGCACGGGCCAGACAAGGGGTTTCGGCAGCCCGTTCATCGGGCACGGAGCGGATTAGGCTTTTTTAGCTTTCTTCGCCGCTTTGCTGTCACTGACAGGCTGAGCCTGGGCAGCCTCGGCGGCACTGGCGAACGGCTCGACAAATTTGCGTCCGTAGTAGCTGTCCAGCATCAGCTGTTTGAGTTCGGCAATCAGCGGATAACGTGGATTCGCGCCAGTACACTGGTCATCAAAGGCATCATCCGCCAGTTTATCGACTTTCGCCAGGAAGTCTGCCTCCTGCACACCGGCTTCACGAATTGAGGCCGGAATACCCAGTTCCGTTTTGATTTCATCCAGCCATACCAGCAGCTTCTCAATTTTCTGGGCAGTGCGGTCGCCCGGCGCGGTGAGACCAAGATGATCCGCAATTTCAGCATAACGACGACGCGCCTGGGGACGATCGTACTGGCTGAATGCGGTTTGCTTTGTAGGGTTGTCATTGGCGTTATAGCGAATAACGTTGGAAATCAGCAGCGAGTTAGCCAGTCCATGAGGAATATGGAACTCAGAGCCAAGCTTATGCGCCATTGAGTGACAAACCCCGAGGAAGGCGTTAGCAAAGGCGATACCGGCGATGGTGGCGGCATTATGTACACGTTCACGGGCAACCGGATTTTTTGCACCTTCTGCATAGCTCGCCGGTAAGTTCTCTTTAAGCAGCTTAAGCGCCTGCAGGGCCTGACCATCGGAGTATTCATTGGCCAGGACGGACACATAGGCTTCCAGCGCGTGCGTCACCGCATCCAGACCGCCGAAGGCACAGAGTGAACGTGGCATATCCATGACCAGGTTGGCATCAACGATAGCCATATCTGGCGTCAGCGCATAATCGGCCAGCGGGTATTTCTGTCCGGTCGCGTCATCCGTTACCACGGCAAAAGGCGTCACTTCTGAACCTGTGCCTGAGGTTGTCGTAATGGCCACCATGCGCGCTTTCACGCCCATTTTAGGGAACTTATAGATACGTTTGCGAATATCCATAAACCGCAGTGCCAGCTCTTCAAAATGGGTTTCTGGATGCTCATACATGACCCACATGATTTTGGCTGCATCCATCGGCGAACCGCCGCCCAGGGCGATGATCACGTCTGGCTTAAAGCTGTTCATCTGTTCTGCACCTTTACGCACGATGCTTAAGGTGGGATCCGCTTCAACCTCAAAGAAAACTTCGGTTTCGATGCCGTGAGATTTTAAAACGCGGGTGACCTGATCGGCATAACCGTTGTTAAACAGGAAGCGGTCAGTCACCACAAACGCGCGTTTGGCACCGTCGGTGGCGATCTCTTCAAGCGCAATGGGTAAAGAGCCGCGACGGAAGTAAATGGACTTCGGAAGTTTATGCCACAACATATTTTCAGCTCGCTTAGCGACGGTTTTCTTGTTGATGAGATGTTTGGGCCCCACGTTTTCAGAAATGGAGTTACCGCCCCAGGAACCACAACCCAGTGTCAGAGAAGGGGCGAGTTTGAAGTTATATAAATCACCAATACCGCCCTGAGAAGCTGGCGTGTTGATCAGAATGCGGGCTGTTTTCATCTTGTCGCCAAAATAGTGCACGCGCGCTGTCTGATTGTCCTGGTCGGTATACAGGCATGACGTATGACCAATACCGCCCATCGCCACCAGTTTCTCCGCTTTGCTGACGGCATCCTGATAATCTTTAGCACGGTACATCGCCAGTGTCGGCGACAGTTTTTCATGAGCGAAAGGCTCTGATTCATCGACCCGTTCAACTTCGCCAATCAGGATTTTGGTTTCACCAGGTACGCTGATGCCGGCCATCTCCGCAATCTTCACCGCAGGCTGGCCCACAATGGCGGCGTTAAGCCCACCGTTTTTTAGAATGATATTTTGTACCGCACTCAGTTCCTGTCCCTGAAGTAAATAGCCACCATGGCTGGCGAAGCGCTCGCGCACGGCGTCGTAGACGGCATCCACCACGATAACCGACTGTTCAGAGGCACAGATCACACCGTTATCAAACGTTTTTGACATCAGGATGGAGGCAACGGCGCGTTTAACATCAGCTGTTTCATCGATGACAACGGGCGTGTTACCAGCCCCCACGCCAATCGCCGGCTTACCTGAGCTGTAGGCCGCTTTAACCATGCCGGGGCCACCCGTCGCCAGAATCAGGTTAATATCAGGGTGGTGCATCAACTGATTGGACAGTTCCACTGAAGGTGCATCAATCCAGCCTATAATGTCTTTGGGCGCGCCAGCGGCAATCGCTGCCTGCAGGACAATATCTGCCGCTTTGTTCGTCGCATCTTTGGCTCGAGGATGGGGGGAGAAGATAATCCCGTTGCGGGTTTTAAGGCTGATAAGTGCCTTGAAAATCGCGGTCGAGGTAGGGTTAGTGGTGGGGACGATACCGCAAATCAGGCCGATGGGTTCAGCGATGGTGATGGTGCCAAACGTATCATCGGTGTCCAGTACGCCGCAGGTTTTCTCATCCTTATAGGCGTTGTAGATGTATTCAGAAGCGAAGTGATTTTTAATGACTTTGTCTTCAACAATGCCCATGCCCGATTCTGCTACCGCCATTTTAGCGAGTGGAATTCGGGCATCCGCGGCGGCCAGTGCGGCTGCGCGGAAGATGGCATCGACCTGTTGTTGAGAAAAATTGGCGAATTCTTGCTGGGCTTTTTTTACACGTTCAACCAGTGCATTGAGTTCAGCGACATTAGTAACGGCCATTGTGCTCTCCTGAGGAAGTTAAACTTTTTTTAGTAAACAAGCCTGAATCCCTGAGTATAGCCATGGTGCAAACGGCACGGTTTACGGGAATAAAGCAGCGGTTTTTCAATTGTTTACTAAAAGAGCTTCTCTCTGTTTCGAAATAATGAGACCTGCGTTACTGACAGAGAAAGAGTATCGGGTTTGGGAGAGAACAATGATGATTTAGATCAATTTAAACCCAAGCTGACTCCTTTCAGCTCTGCATTCAGGGGGGCCGGGCTGGGGGATAATAAACGGGGCGTAAAAGAAACATCTTCCACAAGATAGTTAATGCGTGGTTAAAGCCACTAAATTGTAAGTAAAATAACAGCATAAATAACTGCTTAGGCATCTGGCGCCCACGGCTTTTTTCACTTACATTAGGCGCGTTTTTCATCTGGGATGGGGAGTTAACCGTGAATCCTGCGTTATTAGATCTGTCTGGCTATATCAAGTTTTTCGTAGGCCTGTTTGCACTGGTTAATCCCATCGGCATCATTCCGGTATTTATTAGCATGACCCGCTATCAGGGCGTGGCAGAACGCAATAAAACCAACCTGACGGCCAACCTCGCGGTGGCGATTATTCTCTGGACCTCGCTGTTTCTGGGCGATGCAATCCTGCATGTCTTCGGTATCTCTATCGACTCGTTTCGCATTGCGGGCGGGATTCTGGTGGTGACCATCGCTATGTCGATGATTAGCGGCAAGCTGGGCGAGGATAAGCAAAATAAGCAGGAAAAAACGGAAACGGCAATTCGGGAAAGTATTGGCGTGGTTCCCCTTGCGCTGCCGCTCATGGCGGGTCCAGGCGCCATCAGTTCGACTATCGTCTGGAGCACACGTTATAACAACTGGCTCAACCTTCTGGGTTTTACCGTTGCGATTGCTGTTTTCGCCTTTAGCTGTTGGCTGCTGTTCCGCGCTGCGCCTTTAATGGTCAGGCTGTTAGGGCAGACAGGGATTAACGTGATTACCCGTATCATGGGATTGCTGTTAATGGCGCTAGGTATTGAATTTGTGGTGACCGGCATCAAGGCAATTTTTCCCGGTCTGGTTGGCTAAACCGACTTATTTAATCGCGTTTAAGAAGAAATGAACCAATAAGGTGCAAAAGACGATTTTTTTTGCACCTTATTGATGCAGTTATTTGTCTCTCTTCACATCCTTCTTCAATTATCACTTCCGCTAATAACTTTCGCTGCAGCGCAAGTGCTGGCATCGCGGCATGTCACTATATTCACACTATATTCTGCTTCCGCAGCGGAAGTTGGCATGATTAATGCTGGTCTACGTCGCTTAAACCGTTTTTTAAATGATGTGACGGTGTGTATTCACACTACAACAACGCAACGCCAGGGTATAAATGTTGTTTTTTGGTTAAATTGACATCAATGTGATGAGATTGTTTATTAATCAGTCTGTTAAGCTATTTTTAGGGCAAAAATTAACACTTCCACTGGGAAAAATCTCATGATAAAAGAGAAACAGGTAACATTTTAGCGATTTAGTTTTGGCGCCCCTCTGCAGCATCTGCTAATTTTCGGCGCATTAATAATGTTTTCCCAAACGTCAAAAGCAAAAGATTTATTCCTTATTGATGCTGGGATATCAGAATAAAAATTGGCATTTAACAAGGGTGTGGGAAATGAACGCGCAGCACTACCTGGCTTGTCTGGCACTAACCTTAACCGCATTGCCCACCTGTGCTGCCACCGTGCCATCAGACGTGACGCTCTCCGCCGTCCAGCAAATCGTGATTAATAACGGTTCGGAAGTTGCCTCGCTCGATCCGCATAAAGTCGAAGGTGTACCGGAGTCAAACATCATCCTCAACCTGCTGGATGGGCTGGTTAACACGGACAATAACGGTAATGTGGTGCCGGGTGTAGCTGAGCGCTGGGAAAACCAGCAAGGTAAAATCTGGACATTCACCCTGCGCGGCAATGCCAAATGGAGCAATGGGGAGCCGGTTACCGCACAGGACTTCGTTTACAGCTGGCGTCGTCTTGCCGATCCTAAAACTGCGTCGCCCTATGCCAGCTATCTGCAGGCTGCCCATATTGCGAATGTCGATGCGATTCTTGCCGGTAAAGTTGCCCCCGATCAACTGGGCGTGAAAGCCCTGGACGATCGCCATCTGCAAATTACCCTGACCGAACCGGTGCCTTATTTAGTGGCCATGCTGGCGCACACCGCGATGAAACCCGTTTACGCACCTGCCATCGAAAAGTGGGGTGAGGGCTGGACCCAACCCGGTCACTATATCGGTAACGGCGCCTATACGCTGAATGACTGGGTGGTGAATGAGAAAATTGTTCTGAAGCGTAATCCTCTTTACTGGAACAATGCTCAGACCGTTATTGAGCAGGGAACGTTTCTGGCCATCAGCTCGGAAAACAGTGATATCAATCGCTATCGCAGCGGTGGCATTGATATGACCAACAGCGCGGTTCCGCCCGACTTGTTTGCTAAATTGCGCAAAGATATGGGTGATGAGGTTAAAGTCAGTCCGCTGCTCTGCACCTTCTATTACGAAATTAATAACAAAAAACCGCCGTTCACCGATGCCCGCGTGCGCGCTGCGATCAAAATGACGCTGGATCGCGATATCATCGCTCGTAAGATCATGGGGCAAGGGCAAATTCCGGCCTACAGCTTTACGCCGCCTTACATCGCAGGCGCTGCGTTATCTTCCCCAGACTGGATGGCGTGGACACAGCCGCAGCGAAACGCGGCTGCGAAAAAACTGCTGGCCGAGGCGGGTTACAACGATAAAAATCCGCTGCGCTTTACGCTGCTCTATAACACATCCGATCAAAACAAAACCCAGGCCATCGCCGCCGCGTCCATGTGGCAACGCAATTTGGGCGCGCAGGTTACGTTGCAGAATCAGGAATGGAAAACCCTGCTGGAAACCCGGCATCAGGCACAATATGACGTTGTGCGCGCCACCTGGTGTGCGGATTACAATGAGCCCTCAACATTCCTGAATATGTTCCAGAGCCAGTCGTCGACCAATACCGCGTTTTACCACAGTGCGGAATACGACCGTCTGTTAGCCGCAACATTAACGGCTGAAAATGAAGCGGACCGCGCATCATTGTATCAGCAGGCAGAAACACAACTCGACAAAGACTCAGCAATTGTGCCAGTTTACTATCGCGTCAGCGTGCGGCTGGTTAAACCCTGGGTTGGCGGTTTTACTGGCCACGATCCGCAGGACATGACAGACCTGAAATACTATTTCATTAAAAAACACTGAGTCACGCGCTTAACCGGCGGCACAGTCGGGAAGGGCGTGGCCGTGCAGACCACACAACAGGGTCAATACGCCCCAGGTGGCAAACACCGGGGACCCGAATACGGGGAACGCTGAGGTCGCAAACACCCTCAGTGAAAATAAAAAACTGGAGTTAAGAATGAACAACATCACGAAAAAAACCTTGATTGCTGCCAGCGTCTTTGCAGCGATGAGTGCGCTCGCAGCGAACAGCGTTATGGCAGCCACAGTACCTGCCGGCGTAGAACTGGCCGCGAAGCAGGAGCTGGTTAAAGGAAACGGTAGCGAGGTTCAGTCACTGGATCCGCATAAAATCGAAGGCGTTCCGGAATCTAACGTGAGTCGTGATCTGCTGGAAGGTCTGGTCATCAGCGATACGGATGGTCATCCCATTCCTGGTGTGGCTGAAAGCTGGGATAACAAAGACTTTAAAGTCTGGACTTTCCACTTGCGTAAAAATGCAAAATGGTCAAATGGTGAACCTGTCACTGCTCAGGATTTCGTCTACAGCTGGGAGCGTTTGGCCGATCCGAAAACCGCATCGCCTTATGCCAGCTATCTGCAATACGGCCATCTGGCTAACGTTGATGATATTATCGCTGGCAAGAAGCCCCCAACAGACCTGGGCGTAAAGGCGATTGACGATCATACACTGCAAGTGACCTTAAGCGAGCCGGTGCCTTATTTCTATAAATTACTCATTCACCCCTCAATGTCGCCAGTTAATAAAGCTGCAATCGAAAAATTCGGTGACAAGTGGACTCAGCCAGAAAACTGGGTGGGTAACGGTGCGTTTAAGTTGGAATCACACGTCATCAACGAACGTATCACCGTTGTGCGTAACCCTGAATACTGGGATAACGCGCATACCGTGCTGAACAAAGTCACTTTCCTGCCAATCTCGTCGGAAGTCAGCGATGTAAACCGTTACTTCTCTGATAACGGCAGCGACATGACCTATAACAACCTGCCTATTGAGCTGTTTAAAAAATTGCAGCGTGACAACGGTAAAGAGCTGCATGTTGACCCGTATCTGTGTACCTACTACTACGAAATCAACAACCAGAAAGCGCCATTTAACGATCCGCGCGTTCGCGCTGCGCTTAAGCTCGGCATCGATCGCGACATTATCGTAGACAAAGTCCTGGCGCAGGGCCAGAAACCGGCTTACAGCTACACGCCGCCAGCGACAGATGGTATGGAATTGGCGAAGCCTGAGTGGTTTACCTGGTCACAGGAAAAACGTAATGCCGAAGCGAAAAAGCTGCTGGCTGAAGCCGGTTATACGCCAGAAAAACCGCTGACCTTTAATCTGCTGTACAACACCTCTGACCTGCATAAGAAACTGGCCATTGCCGCGTCGTCTATCTGGACGAAAAACCTGGGTGTGAAAGTCAAGCTGGAGAACCAGGAGTGGAAAACCTTCCTGGATACCCGCCACCAGGGCAACTTTGACGTTGCGCGTGCAGGCTGGTGTGCAGACTACAACGAACCGACATCGTTCCTGAATACCATGCTGTCTGACAGCAGCAACAATACCGCGCACTATAAGAGCCCAGCTTTCGACAAGCTGATGAAAGATGCGTTGGCCACTACAGACGATAAAGCGCGTTCGGCTGATTACGAGAAGGCAGAGCAGCAGCTGGATAAAGACTCTGTGATCGTGCCGCTTTACTACTACGTTAACACGCGCCTGGTGAAACCTTATGTTGGCGGTTATACCGGTAAGGATCCGCTGGATAACGTAGCAGACAGAAACCTGTACATCATCAAGCACTAATAAAACACCAAGAACAGCGGCGGCGCGTTACGCGCCGCCAGTACTTTTTTTAATGCAATGTGAAGCACCAGCCTGGTAGGTACGGCAATGTTAAAATTCATTCTGCGTCGGTTGCTTGAAGCAATTCCGACGCTTTTCGTTCTGATTACCATTTCCTTCTTTATGATGCGACTGGCGCCCGGCAGCCCTTTTACCAGCGAGCGCACCCTGTCGCCAGAGGTCATGGCAAATATCGAGGCGAAATATCACCTCAACGATCCTATCGGTAAGCAATACGTTGATTATCTGATTCAACTGGCGCATGGCGATTTCGGGCCCTCGTTCAAGTACAAAGACTATTCGGTCAATTACCTGGTCGGCCATGCCTTCCCGGTTTCAGCCAAACTCGGCCTTGCTGCCTTTATCCTGGCGGTCGTTCTGGGCGTCACGGCGGGCGTTATTGCTGCGCTGAAGCAGAACAGCCTGTGGGATTACGTTGTGATGGGGGTGGCAATGACCGGCGTGGTGATACCGAGTTTTGTGGTAGCGCCGCTATTGGTTCTGGTGTTCGCAATCACGCTTAAGTGGCTGCCGGGTGGCGGCTGGAATGGCGGTCAATGGAATTACATGCTGCTGCCGATGGTGGCGCTCTCACTGGCCTACATTGCCAGTATTGCGCGCATCACCCGCGGCTCAATGATTGAAGTTATGCACTCCAACTTTATCCGTACCGCGCGAGCGAAAGGGCTGCCGCTGCGTCGTATCGTGTTACGTCATGCACTGAAGCCTGCGCTGCTGCCGGTCATTTCCTATATGGGGCCGGCCTTTGTGGGCATCATTACCGGTTCTATGGTCATCGAGTCGATTTACGGACTGCCGGGTATTGGTCAGCTGTTCGTGAACGGTGCACTTAACCGTGACTATTCACTGGTGCTGAGCCTGACCATCCTGGTGGGGCTGTTGACCATCCTGTTTAATGCGATCGTCGATGTGCTGTATGCCGTTATCGACCCGAAAATCCGCTACTGATTCTGGAGTTCGCCATGATGTTAAGTAAGAAAAATAGCGAAGCTCTTGATGCATTCAGTGAAAAACTGGAAGTCGAAGGGCGAAGCCTGTGGCAGGATGCCCGTCGTCGTTTCATTCATAACCGCGCCGCATTAATCAGCTTGATGGTGCTGATGCTCATCACGCTGTTTGTGATTTTCGCGCCTATGCTGTCGCAATTCTCCTATTTCGATACCGACTGGGGAATGATGTCATCACCGCCCGATACCACGTCGGGACACTGGTTTGGCACCGACTCCTCAGGGCGCGATTTGCTGGTGCGCGTAGCCATTGGCGGGCGCATTTCACTGATGGTCGGGATTGCTGCCGCGCTGATCGCCGTGATCGTGGGGACCTTGTACGGTTCAATCGCGGGTTATCTGGGCGGGAAAACCGATTCCGTGATGATGCGTATTCTGGAAATCATTAACTCCTTCCCGTTTATGTTCTTCGTTATCCTGCTGGTGACCTTCTTTGGCCGCAATATTCTGCTGATCTTTGCCGCTATCGGCATGGTGTCCTGGCTGGACATGGCGCGTATCGTGCGCGGGCAGACATTAAGCCTGAAGCGCAAAGAGTTTATTGAAGCTGCACACGTTGGCGGTGTTTCCACCTGGAAAATTGTGACGCGCCATATCGTCCCCAACGTTCTGGGCGTCGTGGTGGTTTACGCTTCGCTGCTGGTGCCCAGTATGATTCTGTTTGAATCTTTCCTGAGCTTTCTGGGGCTGGGAACGCAGGAGCCACTGAGTAGCTGGGGCGCACTGCTCAGCGATGGTGCGAACTCCATGGAAGTCTCGCCGTGGCTGTTACTGTTTCCGGCGACGTTCCTGGTCGTCACCTTGTTCTGTTTCAACTTTATTGGCGATGGCCTGCGTGATGCCCTCGACCCCAAAGATCGTTAAGGAGTTTCCCGATGACTATTCATGAATTTCAGCCTGCTCAGGCTGCGCGCGCGGGAAGCGAACTGCTGCTTGAAGTAAAAGATTTACGCGTAACCTTTGGCACGCACGATGGTGACGTCACCGCTGTTAACGATCTCAACTTTTCACTGCGGGCAGGTGAAACCTTAGGGATTGTGGGCGAGTCGGGTTCGGGTAAATCCCAGACCGCCTTTGCGTTAATGGGGCTGTTGGCCAGCAACGGGCGCATCGGTGGTTCGGCGTTGTTCAACGGTAAAGAGATCCTGAATTTGCCTGAGAAACAGCTGAACCGACTGCGTGCCGAGCAAATCGCCATGATCTTCCAGGATCCCATGACGTCACTGAACCCCTATATGCGGGTCGGCGAGCAACTGATGGAAGTGCTGAAGCTGCATAAAGGGATGAGCAATGCACAGGCATTTGAAGAGTCAGTAAGAATGCTGGATGCGGTTAAAATGCCGGAAGCGCGTAAACGTATGAAAATGTATCCCCACGAGTTTTCGGGTGGGATGCGTCAACGTGTAATGATTGCGATGGCCCTGATGTGTCGGCCTAAGCTGCTGATTGCCGATGAGCCGACGACCGCACTGGACGTCACGGTTCAGGCGCAGATCATGACCTTGCTGAATGAGCTTAAGCGCGAGTTTAACACCGCGATCATTATGATCACCCACGATTTGGGTGTGGTTGCGGGCATTTGCGATAAAGTTCTGGTGATGTATGCCGGACGCACCATGGAATATGGCCGCGCCCGTGATGTGTTTTATCAGCCCGCACATCCCTATTCTATTGGTTTGCTGAACGCCGTACCCAGACTGGATGCGGAAGGGGAAAGTCTGACGACGATACCGGGTAATCCGCCTAACCTGCTGCGTTTGCCGCAGGGTTGTCCTTTCCAGCCGCGCTGCCCTCACGCTATGGATATCTGCTCCAACGCACCGCCGCTGTTACCTTTTGCAGAAGGGCGTTTGCGCGCCTGCTTTAAGCCGGTGGAGGAACTCGTATGAGCAGCCTGGCAGAAAAGAAAGTGTTACTCGAAATCGCCGATCTGAAAGTCCATTTTGATATCAGGGATGGCAAGCAGTGGTTCTGGCAGCCGCCAAAATCTCTCAAGGCGGTGGACGGTGTCAGCCTGCGCCTGTATGAAGGTGAAACCCTGGGCGTCGTCGGGGAATCCGGCTGCGGCAAGTCTACGCTGGCGCGGGCCATTATTGGCCTGGTAAAAGCCACCGAGGGCCGCGTTTCATGGCTCGGGCGTAACCTGCTGGGGCAGAGTGAAGAAGAGTGGCGTAAGGCGCGAAGCGATATCCAGATGATTTTCCAGGATCCGCTGGCCTCGCTGAATCCGCGTATGACCATCGGCGACATCATTGCAGAGCCGTTACGCACTTATCATCCGGAGCTGTCGCGTCAGGATGTCAAAGATCGCGTCAAGACCATGATGATGAAGGTAGGGCTCCTGCCTAACCTGATCAACCGCTATCCACACGAGTTCTCGGGTGGACAGTGCCAGCGTATCGGTATTGCGCGCGCATTGATACTTGAGCCTAAGCTGATTATCTGCGACGAGCCGGTGTCGGCCCTGGACGTGTCCATTCAGGCTCAGGTCGTGAACTTGCTGCAGCAACTGCAACGTGAAATGGGCCTGTCGCTGATTTTTATCGCCCATGACCTCGCGGTGGTTAAACACATTTCCGACCGCGTGCTGGTGATGTATCTGGGGCACGCCGTGGAGCTGGGCACCTACGACGAGGTGTATACCAATCCGCAGCATCCCTATACCAAAGCGCTGATGTCGGCGGTGCCGATTCCCGATCCGGACCTGGAGAAGAATAAGCAAATCCAGCTCCTGGAAGGGGAATTACCCTCACCGATTAATCCGCCCTCCGGCTGTGTGTTCCGGACGCGCTGTCCGATTGCCGGCCCTGAGTGTGCGAAAACCCGACCGCTGCTTGAAGGCAGTTTCCGCCATGCGGTGTCCTGCCTGAAGGTGGATCCGCTGTAAAACAAAAAGCCGGGCAATCGCCCGGCTTTATATTCATGGTGTTACGCTATTCACGCCACAAAATATGGCACAGCTTGTGATCTTTTTCGCGACACAACAGCACGCGCGCAAAAACATCAGTAATAGGTTCGCCATCCGCTTCGCCCAGACCGATAACCACTTCTGAGAAAAAATCTGGATTCAAATCGAAATCCACATGATCCTGCCAGTCATCGGA
Source organism: Pantoea sp. Ae19-2 (assembly GCF_059801205.1). Lineage (NCBI taxonomy): Bacteria > Pseudomonadati > Pseudomonadota > Gammaproteobacteria > Enterobacterales > Erwiniaceae > Pantoea > Pantoea sp. Ae19-2. The sequence goes on from NZ_JBCHWE010000001.1 coordinate 1,543,882, forward strand.
AGGGTCAAACAGCTCTGCGCCACCACGCTCTTCAAACTGCAGGTTGAAAAGAATGATATCGGCCGGATCAAGATTATCGCCAGCCAGTTCAAGAAAAATGTCATAGGCCTGTTCCAGCGTTTCGTCTTCTGTCAGGCGGTTATTCAGATCCATGCTCAGTCCCGTTTATCTAAGGGCAGTTCGTAATTTCGCTCGTTTTACAGTAAAGGGCTGAAGAAGTAAAACAGTCGTTCGACAATCCGCTGCCACCAGGCACGTTTTGCCCAGCGTTTGGGATCGAGCAGACGCGAACGGGCAATATAGTCATCCTGCACGCAGGCCAAATCGCTGCCGAATCCGGCATCATCGACAGCCAGGGTAATTTCGAAATTCAGCCACAGGCTACGCATGTCCAGGTTAACGGTTCCCACCAGGCTCAGTTGACCGTCCACCAGCACGCTTTTGGTATGCAGCAGGCCATCTTCAAACTGGTAGATTTTTACTCCTGCCTCAAGCAGCTCGCCAAAGAAGGAGCGGCTGGCCCAGCCGACCAGCAAAGAGTCATTGTGAAGGGGAACCACAAGACTCACGTTAACGCCCCGCATGGCCGCCGTGCAAATGGCATGAAGCAGATCGTCACTCGGCACCAGATAGGGAGTGGTCATGATAAGCTGCTCACGCGCTGAATACACCGCCGTGAGCAGGGCCTGATGAATCAAATCCTCCGGAAAACCGGGACCGGAGGCGATAACCTGCACCGTGTGCCCACTTTCCTGTTCAAAGGGCATGATATTGCGGTCTGGCGGCGGCGGCAAAATACGCTTACCGGTCTCAATTTCCCAGTCACAGCTGTAGACAATTCCCATAGCGGTGGAAACCGGACCTTCCATGCGCGCCATCAGGTCAACCCACTGGCCTACGCCGGCCTCTTGTTTAAAAAAGCGCGGATCAACCAGGTTCATGCTGCCGGTGTAGGCAATATAGTTGTCGATCAGCACCATTTTACGATGTTGACGCAGGTCCATACGGCGCAGGAATACGCGCAGCAGGCTCACCTGGAGCGCCTCAACGACGTCAATGCCTGCATTGCGCATCATGCCCACCCAGGGGCTTCTGAAAAACGCCACGCTGCCCGCTGAATCCAGCATGAGGCGGCAGTGAACGCCGCGGCGTGACGCGGCCATTAACGACTCGGCGACCTCATCCGCCAGACCGCCCGGATTCCAGATATAGAACACCATCTCGACGTTGTGGCGAGCCAGCTGGATATCGCGAATCAAGGCTTTCATGACGTCATCAGAGCTGGTCAGAAGCTGCAACTGATTGCCTTTTACGCCCGCAATGCCCTGGCGGTTGTTGCACAGTTGAAACAGCGATCGTGCGACGTCGCTGTAATCTGTCGCGAAAATTTCGCTGCGTTTCTTTAAATCATTTAGCCAGCGAGCGGTGGAAGGCCACATGGTACGTGCGCGTTCAGCGCGGCGCTTACCCAAATGTAATTCGCCAAAGGACAAATACGCGATGATGCCAACCAGCGGCAGAATAAAGATAATCAGCAGCCATGCCATCGCTGAGGTAACGGCCCGTCGCTTCATCAGGATGCGCAGCGTGATCCCGGCAATCAGTAACCAGTAACCAAACAACAGCAACCAACTGATAAGCGTGTAAAACGTGGTCATTAAGTGGACATCCTGTTCGCGCTTGAGTCAGAGAAGTTTACGTGGAGATGAGGGGGAGCGAAACCCTTAATAATAGCGGCGTTTCAATGAGAGATCCGATTTGGCATTCGCTCAGAGATCTTTATAATGCGTGCGCGTGAGTTTGATGCCAGAGAGGAAGTGATGAGACGAAGCAGAAACGAAGTGGCCCGCTGGAGAATGTTACGTCAGGTACAGCGCAGACGTTCACGCTGGCTTGAGGGGCAGTCACGTCGCTATAAACGGATTCACGGAATTCGCCATCAACTGGCGCAGCAGCAGCGTCGTTCGATTCTGTTTATCACACAAAATCTGTAATCGATCAGCCGCCCGGCGCGGCTGAGACATTAATGCCCGGTCATCAATAACTTGACGTTAACCAGCTGTACCGCAGCGGCCAGGACGATCAGCATGACGATCAGGTGCTTTTTATTCCGCCAGCCGTGTTTTCGCCACAGATAAAGCGCCGCACCTACTAACAGCATAATCACCAGCAACAGGGTGATAATAATCGATTGCATAAAATATCATCTCGAAAAAAAAGCTTCTGAGCGGCTGCCCGGAAGCTCTTTTTTGGCTGCGGAGTTAAATCAGAAGACGCGCTTAAACGGCTTAACGCTAACCTGCTTGTAAACACCGGCGGCGATGTAGGGATCGTCTGCAGCCCAGGCCTGCGCCGTTTCCAGCGACGGGAATTCGGCGACGACGGTGGAACCGGTAAAGCCCGCAACGCCCGGATCGTTACTGTCGACCGCAGGCATAGGACCGGCGACGATTAACCGACCTTCTTCATGTAACAGCTTCAGACGTGCCAGGTGAGCGGGGCGCACGGCGTTGCGTTTTTCCAGAGAATCGGCGTTATCTTCAGCATAAATGACGTAAAGCAATTGGGCGCTCCCATTAACTCTTAAATTTGGCAACACGGTAAGGGATAGTTAAGTAGAGTGCAAACGAAACCTTGCGTCAATGGCCTCTGCAGCATATTGGGCTAAACAGGCTTTTTTAGCCGCAAAACAAGGAGGTTATTGAAACTGATTGCTATTTGCATTTAAAATCGTGACTTGATTTCACTACTGCGATTGCTATGACCACGCTGACTATGCCCTTACCGAAACGCACGCCTGTCGCCATGATCTTGTCTGTTGCACTGCACGGTGCAGTCATTGCGGGTGTTCTTTATGCGTCTTTTCATCAGACCATTGAGTTACCTAAAGCATCACAGCCGATTAGCGTGACGATGGTTGCACCGGCCGTTCAGCCAGAACCTGCAATCGCCCAACCCGCGCCGCAACCGACGCCTCAGCCAGAACCGGAACCCGTACCGGAGCCTCAACCTGCGCCAGAGCCGCCAAAAGCCGAACCGGTGCCGATCCCCAAACCTGAACCTAAGCCTAAGCCAAAGCCAAAGCCCCGTCACGAGCCTAAGCGTGAACAACCCAAGCGCGAGGTGAAACCGCGTCAGGACGTGAAACCGCAGGCAAATCCGTTCAGCCATGATACGGCCGCCACCCAAAGCAAGCCTGCCACCGCGCCAAAAAGTACGCCGTCGGCAGCACCCACGCAAAGTGTTTCCTCCGGGCCCAAAGCGCTTAATATCAGCAAGCCGTCTTATCCGCCACGGGCGGCGGCCTTGCGCGTTGAAGGACGCGTCAGGGTAAAATTTGACGTAGACAGCGACGGCCGGGTCGATAATATCGAAATCCTTTCTGCCGAACCGCGCAATATGTTCGAACGTACCGTTAAGCAGGCCATGCGAACGTGGCGTTATCAGAGTGGAAAACCAGGCAGCGGCCTGACGATGAATATCGTATTCAAAATTAACGGCGGGGCCAGCATCGAATAGCCGGAGAAAGGCTGTCTGAAGGGCGCTTGTGGCGCCGTGAGCGATCGCAACCTGCGCGTCGCTTACGGCAACAGGGAATTATCTGCAGGGCAGATTCAGCACCGAAAACCTGTTATCAGGCAGGGTAGGACTGGTTATCCCGTCCTGCTGGCAGTTGGCGAGGATGCCCCTCGTTGTCCACCGCGACGTAAATAAACACGGCTTCGGTAGCACAATATGTCTGCCCGATAGGTTCAGATGACACCTTCTTGATCCATACCTGAACGTTAATCGTCATCGAGCTGTTGCCGGTGCGGATACAGTGCGCATAGCAACTGACGACATCGCCCACTGCGACGGGTTTTAAGAAGGTCATACCATCAACGCGTACGGTGACGACGCGGCCTTCAGCAATCTCTTTAGCCTGGATCGCGCCACCCATATCCATTTGTGACATTAACCAGCCACCGAAGATATCGCCGTTAGCATTTGTATCCGCTGGCATCGCCAGGGTGCGCATCACCATTTCGCCCTTGGGCAATTTATGTTTATCGTCCATTGCTCTGGTTTCTTAAGTCTGAGAGAGACGTTGCCCGCCTGAGCGGACAACAGGTTTATTTTTGTTCTTGTTGCGGCATCTTACGCCAGATATAGACGCCGCTCAGCAGCGTAAACAGCAGCGTAAGGCCGGTCAGTCCAAACACTTTGAAGTTAACCCAGACTGACTGAGGTAACCAAAACGCAACATATATGTTTGCCAGGCCACAAATCAAGAAAAACAGCGCCCAGGCGATGTTGAGATTTCGCCAGACGTGGTCAGGCAGTTCCAGCTCTTTACCCAGCATGGTCTGTATTAACGGCTGTTTCATGAACCACTGGCTGAACAGTAACGCCAGCGCAAACAGGGTATAGATGACGGTGACTTTCCACTTAATAAATTCATCATTATGGAAAACCAGCGTCAGCGTGCCGAAGACGGCCACCAGAACGAAAGTGAAAATCGTCATTTTCTCAAGCTTGCGATACAGCACCCAGCTCGCAACCAGCGCCAGTCCGGTCGCGACAACCAGCGCGCCCGACGCCACAAAAATGTCGTACAACTTATAAAAAATAAAGAAAACAACAAGGGGGAGAAAGTCGAGTAGCTGCTTCATAGTCATTCCAGTTAAGGCTGCATGGCCTGCCAGTGCGCCGGAAGGCGCACGGACAATCAACGTAACAGCATATAAAGCCGGTACAAATAAATCACCAACAGGGTCGAAACCAGGTTACCGATGGCGGTGAAAATCACCGTTGAAACATTCATGGGCAACAGGGTTAATGAGGTAAAGAAAAACATCACGGCGAGCTTAGCCAGTAACCATACGATAATGGCAGGGGCAATCAGCTTCACGTTTTTCCAGGCCATTCGCATGCTGGCGCGCATTGCGGCGATAACGCCGAGTTTTTCACTCGCCAGAATGATTGGCGACAGCGACAGCACAATGGTCAGCAATACGCCCGGAACCACCAGTACCATAAAGCCCAGCTGCGCCACCAGGGTAACGAGAAACGTCAGCAGCAGTAGCTTTGGTAGCAAGGGTGCAGAGGCGCCAATCGCTCGCAGCGCACTTACGCGTTGGCCTGACGAAACCAACGGAATCAGGCACAGCATACCGCCCAACAGCAGCGTATTCCCCACCAGCCCCGCAAACGTTCCCGCTGCAGAAGCGCGCAGCAGCACCTGTTGCTGTTCGGGTGACATGCTCTGCACCATATCGAACAGCGAGGTACTGCTAATTTCGCCTTGCTGCAATATCGCCATTTGATCGTCACCGGGCGTCAGAACGTGTAACAGCATGACCGTGACAAACGCGGTCAGCAGCGACATCAGCACCAGGGTGAACAATTGATGACGAAAAAAATTTCCAGTGTCACGGTATAACGAGCTTGCCGTGATAGACATGTACTCTCCTTGAAAGAACCGGGTTAATTAACCCGGCGATTGTACATGTTCTGACGGCTCGCTGGCACCCGCAACCCGATAACTTTCTGTCATATCAGGTAAAGATGGGTGAAAAAGTGCGGGAAGGCCAAAGCGCGCTCTGGCCCGGTCGCAGCCTTCGTTCCAAACCCCCTGTTCTCCAGACATCTCAAACTCACGGCAGGGCGAAGGCCGGTTTTCATAGATACTGCACGAAACACAGCCGCCAATATCGCCCTTGAGCGCGACACAGCGCGGTGTGCGATCGTTCGTGCCGCGCATATTCCGCATTAACAGACTCAGGGGCTCCGTTAATTCCGTTGGCACCAGCCCCCCGGCGTCATCGGCTTCTGCCCAGTAAAAAGAGACGCGAAAGTGGGCACAACAGGCACCACAGCTAATACAAGGGTTGAGAGTATCGCTCATTTGATCGCCCGCCACCTCTGAGGCATCGAAGCAAAACAGTCTGGGGAGATCAGCAAAGTAATGCGGCGTTACGGTTTCGGCAAGGGATATTTAGCGACCACCAGAGCACGCAAAATTGATTTGAATCAATTCATTGTTTTTTAAATCATTTTTCCGGGTTGATTTAGATGCAATTGACAATGAATCGCGCTAAATCTGTGCGGACAAAAAAATGATTCAGTGCAGGCATTCAATTTCTCACAGGAGTGAATATGAAACTGGCTAAATGCGCCATGCTGCTGGCGCTTGCATTACCGCAATTTGCGTTGGCTCACCAGGCGGGCGATTTCTTTGTCCGTGCAGGAAGTGCCACAGTCCGACCCACCGAAGGCTCAGACAATGTGCTGGGAATGGGGCCGTTTAGCGCAAGCAACGACACTCAGCTGGGCTTAACCTTTACCTATATGGCCACTGATAATATCGGGGTTGAGCTTCTGGCCGCCACGCCGTTTCGTCATAAAGTCGGGCTGGGCCCAACCGGCACCCTGGCGACGGTACGTCAGCTGCCGCCCACGCTGATGGCACAGTATTACTTTTTTGACAGCCAGAGTCAGGTGCGTCCCTATGTGGGCATCGGCGTTAACTACACCACCTTCTATGATGCCGATTTTAACCAGACCGGACGGGATGCGGGCTTGAGCGATCTCAGCCTGAAGGATTCGTGGGGCGTTGCCGGGCAGGTGGGGCTGGATTACCAGATCAACCGCGACTGGATGCTGAACGCTTCCCTGTGGTACATGGATATTGATACGCAGGTGAAATTCAAAGCGGGCGATCAGCAGCAGAATATCCATATGCGCGTGGATCCCTGGGTGTTCTTCTTTGGCGCAGGTTACCGTTTCTGATAAAAAAAAGGGCCACGTCAACGTGGCCCTACATTTTTTAACCGACGTTATTTAATTTGCATGTTATTAACGACGGATCTTACGCCTGCCACGCTGCGGGTAACCTGGACGGCATGGTTAGCCATCTGCGGCGAGCTGACAAAACCGCTGAGCTGCACTTTACCCTTAAAGGTTTCAACGTTGATTTCAGTCGATTTCAGCGACTCATCTTTTAACAGTTCTGCTTTTACTTTCGTGGTGATGACGGTGTCATCGATATAACCGCCGGTGCCTTCTTTAGTTGGCGTTGGCGCACAGGCGCTCAGTGTTAATGCAACAACAGCCGCGACCATGGCACTTGCCAGCACTTTAAACCATTTCATTGCTTCTCTCCCTGTCACAAATTGGATGCGACGTTACCATAACGGCGCCTGTTAATTGTGGTGCAGAAAATCCGAAATTAGCAAACCGGGAATGAAAAAAAACAGGGAAATCATGCCTTACCGGGCGGTAAGGCATGTGGGGAATTAGCGGGTGGCGGCTTTCATTCTTGAGACAAAGTCTTTTAATTCATTCAGCATCACTTCGGGCTGAGCCAGGTTTTTCTCGATAATTTTTACTACGGCAGAACCTGAAATCGCCCCAGCCACGCCTGCATCAATGACTTCTTTCACCTGAGAAGGTTCGGAGATGCCAAAACCTTGTAAGGATGGCGGCGCATTGTACTCACGCATTTTATCGATCAAATGCTTTAGAGGCAGGTTGGCGCGATTTTCAGCACCGGTAATGCCAGCTCGTGAAAGCACATAAATGTACCCACGACCATGTGAAGATATTTGTCTCAGAAGTTCATCATCTGCATTTGGCGGGCAGAAGAAAATAGGGGCGATGTTGTGGCGCATGGCAGCCTGGCGGAATGGGGCAGACTCTTCTACGGGAACATCACCAATTAATACGGAATCAACCCCTGCTTGTTCACAGCGTGTATAAAACTCTTCGATGCCATTGTTAAAGACTAAATTCGCATACATCAGCAAGCCAATCGGCAGTTCAGGGTATTTCTGGCGTACGCTTGCAATTATCTCAAAGCATTGTGTTGTGGTGGTGCCAGCGGCAAAGGCGCGAAGGCCTGCGCCCTGAATAGTTGGTCCGTCAGCGAGCGGGTCAGAGAAGGGAATACCGAGCTCAAGAGCATCAGCGCCACCTTCAACAAGGGCATCAATAATGCGTAGTGATAGGTCTGGAGAAGGATCTCCCAGAGTAATGTAAGGCACAAACACGCCTTCTTTCTTCTCTGCCAGACGTGAAAACAGTCGATCGTAACGTTCCATCAGATTTCTCCCTGCGCAGTCAGAATATCGTGGACGGTGAAGATATCTTTATCACCGCGACCCGAAAGGTTGACGACAATCAACTGCTCTTTCTCGGGTTCTGCCTTAATCATTCTCAGCGCGTGGGCCAGCGCGTGCGCCGACTCCAGGGCAGGAATGATACCTTCGGCGCGGCACAGCGTTTTAAAGGCAGCAAGCGCTTCATTGTCGGTTACCGAAACATAGTCAGCCCGACCAATACTGTTGAGGTGAGCGTGCTGAGGACCGACGGAAGGAAAGTCGAGTCCGGCTGAAATTGAGTATGACTCTTCAATCTGCCCTTCGTCAGTCTGCATCATCGGGGCTTTCATACCGAAGTAAATGCCGACGCGGCCGTGCTTCAGTGGTGCACCGTGTTCGCCGGTTTCAATCCCGTGTCCGGCCGGTTCAACACCAATCAGCTTCACCTTCTCTTCGTCGATAAAGTCGGCAAACATACCGATGGCATTGGAGCCCCCGCCGACGCAGGCGATCACGGCATCCGGCAGGCGACCTTCCTTTTCCAGAATCTGCTTTTTGGTCTCTTCACCAATCATGCGCTGAAACTCACGCACAATCGTCGGGAACGGGTGCGGACCCGCCGCAGTGCCCAGCATATAGTGAGCGGTTTCATAACTGCCTGACCAGTCGCGCAGCGCTTCGTTGCAGGCATCTTTCAGCGTGGCAGAGCCGCTGTGCACCGGGATGACCTCGGCGCCCATCAGGCGCATACGAAAGACGTTCGGCGACTGCCGCTCTACGTCTTTGGCGCCCATATAGATGCGACATTTCATGCCCAGCAGCGCGCAGGCAAGGGCAGAGGCGACGCCATGCTGGCCTGCACCGGTTTCGGCAATGATTTCGTTTTTGCCCATGCGCTTAGCCAGCAGAGCCTGCCCTAACACCTGGTTGGTCTTGTGCGCGCCGCCGTGCAACAGGTCTTCGCGCTTTAAGTACAGGCGGGTTTTCGACCCTTTGGTCAGATTACTGCACAGGGTTAAGGCTGTGGGGCGGCCAGCATAATTTTTCAGCAGATCGGTAAATTCAGCCTGGAATTCCGGATCTTTTTGCGCGCTGACAAAAGCTTCTTCTAGCTGTTTCAAGGCCGGCATCAAAATCTGCGGCACATACATGCCGCCGAAGTCGCCAAAATAGGGATTAAGTAAGGTCATGTTTTGCTATCCTTTTTTTTGGCCCGTCAACACACGGGCCAGGTCAATCAGTAGGCGCGAAGCGTCCGGAATACCGAGGCAATTTTGCTGGCGTCTTTAATACCCGGCTCGCTTTCCACGCCCGAATTGAAATCCAGCCCTGCACAGCCTAACTGAGCGGCTTCGACGCAGTTGTCAGCGCTCAGTCCTCCTGCCAGCAGAACATTCTTCAGGTCCTGTCCTTTTAGCAGCGACCAGTCAAATGTCTGGCCCGAGCCTCCGTTGCCGTTATCGAAGACATAGCGGTCAACATGGGGCCAGCGACGTTCGGGCAGGGCCGTCTGGATGCTGAGCGCTTTCCAGATTTGCACGTTTTCTGGCAGCGCCTGATAAAGCTCAGCCACATAGGCCGGGTCTTCATCGCCATGCAGTTGCACGGCACTCAGCTGTAACGCCTCTGTTTTTGTGACAATGTCACTTATAGCGGCATCACGGAACACGCCAACATACTTTAGCGGTGCGCCAGCCATGACCGCGCGTGCACGCTCGGTATCAACCTGACGCGGCGAACCTTCAACAAAGATCAAACCACCAAAAATGGCACCTGCCTCGCAGGCCGCGCAGGCGTCTTCAGGACGGGTCAGACCGCAGACTTTATTGCTGCCTAAGGTGACGCGGCGCACGGCGGCATGAAGATCCTCTTCTTCCATTAGCGCAGAGCCGATGAGGAAACCATTCGCAAAGTGGCTTAACTCGCGGACATCCCGGTAGTTGTTGATGCCCGACTCGCTGATCACGGTGACGCCGGGGCCCAGGCGCGGGGCCAGTTCACGGGTCCGGTTAAGGTCGATGGAGAGATCGCGTAAGTCACGGTTGTTGATGCCGACCACTTTGGCTTCCAGCGCAATCGCGCGTTCCAGCTCCTGCTCGTTACTGACTTCAGTCAGGACGCCCATCTGCAGGCTGTGCGCAATGGCGGCCAGCTGGCGATACTGCTCGTCGTCAACCACAGAGAGCATCAGCAGGATGGCATCCGCCTGGTAGTAACGCGCCAGGTAAATTTGATACGGATCGATAATAAAATCTTTGCACAGGACCGGCTGCGTAATGGCTGCGCTGACGACGGGCAAAAAGGCGAAGTCACCCTGAAAGTATTTCTCGTCCGTTAATACGGAAACGGCAGAGGCATAGTGGCGATAAACCCCGGCTATCATCTCAGGATCAAAATCATCACGAATAAGCCCTTTGGATGGAGAGGCTTTTTTGCATTCCAGAATAAAGGCAGTGCGGGTGCCCTGCAGTGCGTCATAAAAACTACGGCTGGAAAGCGCCACTCGCTGCTGGAAACTCTCCAGAGGTTGCTGCTGCTTACGCGCCTCAACCCAAACGGCTTTGTCTTTCACGATTTTATCTAACACTGTACCCTGCATGATTATCCTCTTGCTGCCAGAGCCACCACGCGCTCATAAGCCTGACCGCTACGGATGGCATTGAGCGCACGCTGTGCATTTTCACGGAGATCTTCATTACCAAACACTTTGAGCAGCATCGCCACGTTGACGGCAACCGCCTCCTCGTGGGCCTGCTCGCCATTACCCTGGAGTAAACGTGTCAGAATGTCACGGTTTTCTTCGGGCGTGCCGCCGGCCAGCGCCTCTTTAGGATGGAAGCCAAAGCCGAAATCCTCTGGCGCCAGCTGATAGCGGGTAATCTCACCTTCACGCAGCTCCGCTACATGGGTGACATCGTGAAGGGCCACCTCATCCATGCCGCCCCCGTGTACCACTGCCGCGCGCTGGTAACCCAGAACTTTTAGCGTCTGCGCGATGGGCAACACCAGCTCGGGGCTGTAAACCCCAATCACGGCCAGCGGTGGACGTGCAGGATTAATCAGCGGCCCCAGCACGTTAAACAGCGTGCGGGTTTTCAGCTGTTGGCGCACCGGCATGGCATGACGAAAGCCCGTATGGTACTGGGGGGCAAACAGGAAGCAGACATTAAGATCGTCCAGCGCTTTGCGTGCCCGCGCCGCAGGCATATCAAGATCGATGCCGAACGCCGCCAGCAGATCGGAAGAACCTGATTTGCTGGATACGCTGCGATTTCCGTGTTTCGCCACCTTCAGGCCGCAGGTTGCTGCGACAAACGCGCTGGCGGTGGAAATGTTAATGCTGTTACTGCCATCGCCACCGGTGCCGACAATATCGGCAAAGGCATAATCCGGGCGAGGAAAGGGTTTAGCATCTTCCAGTAAAGCACAGGCCGCTCCGGCAATTTCCTCGGGGTTTTCGCCACGTACCTTCATAGCAATCAGCGCGGCGGCCAGCTGAGTAGGTTCAAGCTGACCGGTGATGATGGCGCTAAACAACTGATGACTCTCGTCTTGCGTCAGGATGTGCGACTGGTAAAGTTTTTCCAGAATCGTGTTCATACCTTGCTCCCTGTTACTTCGCCAGCGCCCAGGCCAGCGTCTGTTCAAGCAGACGTGCGCCCTGCGTGGTTAAAATGGATTCCGGATGAAACTGGAACCCGCAAACGCGATCTTTCTCGTGACGGACCGCCATCACCATACCGTTGTAGCTGGCATTCACCGTCAACTCATCGGGTGTATTACTGCCAACCAGTGAGTGATAACGGGCAACGGGAAGAGGATTGCTGAGCCCGGCAAACATCGCTTCACCGTCATGACTGATGGCAGAGGCTTTACCATGCAGAATTTCGCCCGCCTGGCCGACGTGGCCGCCGTAGGTTTCAACAATTGCCTGATGCCCAAGGCAGATACCAATAACCGGTAGCTTTCCGCGAACCTCGCGCAGCAACGCTGGCATACAGCCCGCATCTTTCGGTGCGCCGGGTCCGGGAGAGAGCATCAGCACCGGATTATTCATGCTGTGCAGTCTGTCGAGCAACAGCGACGCCGGCATCGTATTGCGATAAACCACCACGTTATGCCCGAAGGTGCGCAGCTGATCGACGAGGTTGTAGGTAAAAGAGTCGATGTTGTCCAGCAGCAGGATGTCAGCCATCAGAAAATCTCCTTGCAGTGATGAGCAGTGGCAATTGCGCGCAACACCGCGCGGGCTTTATTACGGCTTTCGTCCGCTTCGGCCTGCGGGTTTGAATCCAGTACCACACCGGCCCCGGCCTGCACCGTTGCCACGCCGTCTTCCACATAGGCTGAGCGGATCACGATGCAGGTGTCTAAATCACCGTTAGCGGTGAAATAGCCCACTGCGCCGCCATAGATGCCGCGACGGGTGCCCTCAGCTTCGGCAATCAACTGCATCGCTCTGACTTTTGGCGCACCACTAAGGGTGCCCATGTTCATGCAGGCGCGATAGGCATGCAGCACATCAAGATCATCGCGCAGCGTGCCGACGACGCGTGAGACCAGATGCATAACAAAAGAGTAGCGGTCCACTTTGGTCAGATCGGCAACATAGCGGCTGCCGGGGCGACAGATACGGGCTAAGTCATTGCGCGCCAGATCGACCAGCATCAGGTGCTCTGCCAGCTCTTTGTGGTCCGTGCGCATTTCCAGCTCAATACGGCTGTCGAGATCGCGATCCAGGGAGCCGTCGGCGTGACGACCACGTGGACGCGTACCGGCTATGGGGTAAATTTCAATCTGACGTGAAGCGGCATCGTACTTCAGTGAACTTTCAGGCGAGGCACCAAACAGTGAAAAGTCCTGGTCCTGCATAAAGAACATATAAGGACTTGGATTACTGCGTTTCAGCGTGTCGTAAGCCGCCAGCGCAGATGGGCAGGGCAGCGAAAAGCGGCGTGAGGGCACAACCTGGAAGATTTCGCCAACGCGAATGGCTTCCTGCATTTTGCGCACCACCTCACAATACTCATCATCACTCTGGCTGGTGGTCAGCGTCATGGTTTCGACAGGCTGAACCGGCAATACCGGCGCAGGCTGTAACATCTGCCCATGCAGTTGCTCAATACGGCGCTGCAGACGCTGAAATTCAGAGGTGGAAGCGCTGAACAGACTGGCCTGCAGGCGTGCGCTGCGCGCCTGGTGATCCAGCACCAGTAGCGTTTCCGCCAGATAGAAGCAGTAGTCGGGGCAACGTTGCTCGCTGCTGAGCTCGGGTAAATCTTCGAAGCCTGCGACCAGGTCATAGGCGAACAGCCCGCCAACAAACACGGCTTCACGCTCTTCACTGGGTGAATTCACCAACTGCGGGATCAGACGCAGGGCATCAAATACCGACAGGGCGCGCAAGCGGGAATCTTCATCCTGCTGATCCTGAGGCGCAGGAAAGGTCAGAACACGGCCGTCAGGACGCGGTTCATTCAGAATGTCAGAGGGTAACGCGTCATCCAGCAGCGGCAGCAGTGCCCGACCATTGTCAGACAGCGCCTGAAAGGTGACGCGATTGCCCAACGCGCTAATGCGCAGGGCGCTGTCGACAATCATCAGGCTTTGTAAGTTTTCTTTGCTGTCAATGTCCGCCGATTCGAGTAACAGGGTGGCCGGACGCGCACCGCATAACTGGTGAAACACCGCGGCAGGATCTTCCCGATAGGGCGCGCTGCCGGTAATTAACTTCACTGTAGGTTTTGCATTGAGCATGATGATTTCTCTGAATATCGTCCAAAAAAAAGCCCGCTCGGTGGCGGGCTCAGGTATCTGCACAGTGTTTACGCTAGGTGTGCACGACAACGTCGCCCGTACTGGGAAACATTGCGCCACCAACCCATCAAAAGCGTAATAACAGTTTTCATGATCAAATACCCGTTTGCGGTGAACTTGTGTACTAGTTAACTGGTTCGTGACAAAAATGTCAATACACTTTTTAAGTGACCGATAAAATCGTTATTATGCTGACCCGAGCAGTAGCCAGCAGGAGTTGTTTTGAGCGATATCGCCCGTTTTCCGCTTTACGATCTTCATAGTCACACACGGGCTTCAGACGGATTACTGTCGCCGCAGGCGCTGGTTGAGCGCGCGGTCGGCCTGCGCGTCGGGGTGCTGGCCATTACCGATCACGACACCGTTGCGGGCGTGACCGAGGCGCAGCAGGCCGTACGGGATCAGCAACTGCCCCTTAGCGTTTTAGCCGGTGTTGAAATTTCCACGCTGTGGGAAAACCATGAGATTCATATCGTCGGCCTCAATATTGATATTCAGCATCCGGTCATGACTCAGTTCCTTGCCGGTCAGTCTGCGACGCGGCTGGAACGCGCACATCGCATTGCTGAACGGCTTGAAAAGGCCCAGATCCCGGATGCGCTGGCAGGGGCTATGCGTTTGGCTGATGGCGGAATGATTACGCGTGGCCATTTTGCCCGCTACCTGGTCGAGGTGGGAAAGGCCAACAATATGGCCCAGGTGTTTAAAAATTACTTGGCACGAGGCAAAACCGGCTACGTCCCGCCCCTATGGTGTACAATTAATCAAGCTATTGATGCTATTCACCATTCTGGTGGATGTGCCGTGCTGGCACATCCGGGACGGTATGGATTATCGGCAAAATGGCTAAAGCGCCTGGTCGCGTTTTTTAGCGCCGCGGGGGGGGATGCTATCGAAGTGGCGCAGTGCCAGCAGGCACCTGATGAGCGTACGACGTTAGCGCAATATGCCCGAGATAACGGCCTGGCAGCATCGCAAGGTTCTGATTTTCATCAACCCTGCCCGTGGATCGAACTTGGCCGCAAATTGTGGCTGCCCGCGGGGGTTGAACCGGTTTGGGAACGTTTTCCCGCGCTGGCACCCGTAGTCGAATGTACGGAAAGGGGATAAGAGGTTTCTATGAGTCAACTGTTTCATATTCATCCAGATAATCCGCAACCGCGCCTGATTAATCAGGCGGTAGAGTACCTGAATAAAGGTGGCGTTATTGTCTACCCGACGGATTCGGGTTATGCCCTGGGGTGTCGGCTGGAAGAGAAAGGGGCGATGGAGCGAATTTGCCGCATCCGTCAGCTGGACGGCCATCACAACTTCACCCTGATGTGCCGTGATTTATCTGAGCTGTCTGTCTATTCTCTGGTCGGTAATAGCGCCTTCCGGCTGCTTAAAAATAACACGCCAGGTAATTACACCTTTATTCTCAAGGCGACCAAAGAAGTGCCGCGTCGTCTGATGAATGATAAGCGTAAAACGATTGGATTACGCGTACCTTCAAATCCGGTCGCGCTTGCGCTGCTTGAGGCGCTAAACGAGCCAATGATGTCCACCTCGTTAATTCTGCCGGGTAATGACTTTACTGAATCCGATCCGGAATATATTCAACACAGCATTGGCAAACTGGTCGATTTAATTATTGACGGTGGCACGCTAGGACAGCAGCCCACCACCGTCATCGATCTGACCAGCGATGCACCTGAAGTCGTCCGTGAAGGTGTGGGGGATGTTACGCCTTTTCTGTAATACACTCAGGTTTTACGGGTGGCCGGAAGGGTCGCCTGTAACCAGTTTTTAAACTGGCCGTAAGGGATATACAGTGACACGTCTTTTAAAATCACTTTTCCGCTGCGGCCATTTTTAATGGCATCTGAATAACCTACGATAACCCCGCCCAGCGTATCATCACTGTTGTAAACACCGCCGCCGGACATGCCCTGAACCACACCGGCGTTAGACGCCATCGCGATACAAGGGCTTTTATTCCAGGTATTACGAATGGCTGTGCGCGCCAGGTTTACCCCTTTCGACTCCACCGGCATGGCGGAGATATAGCTGTATCCGTACATTTTCACCGCATCACCAATATCGGTGCTGCGGAACTGGGTTAGCGTATTAGGGGGATTCTTGTGATAAATAATCGCAAGGTCGCAATAAGGGTGGTAGGACTTCACGCGCTGCACGGCAAATTTAGCCACGTGCGCGGCAGTCAGGCTGTAGTCAGGCGTCAGAGGAATGCTGGTGCCCAGCGTCCCTAAACCGAGAATGGTAGGGATGCCTGTCACACTCATATCCACGTGTTGCATTGCCGTACGGCTGTACTCAGTGTGACCCACAGAACAACCGCTTAGCGCCAGCGTCATAAGCGCCGGGCATAAAAACTGTTTTTGCATAATGATGTCTTCAGGTGAGCATGTCAGTAAAATCCCTGGTGAAGATTTAAGACATGCAAATTAAAGCTCATCGTGAGCCGTATTAACGCAATATTCCTGATGCGCCGGTTTATAAATATTCAATAACAACCAGTTAGCTGTCTTTCCATACTGCCGCGATAAAGATACCGAAGCCTGTAAGGTTCTTAGAATTAGACGGCCAGAAAGGTCGTATAAGGGTTATCGGCTAAAATTCGTATTAGCCCAATTTTTTTAATTAACTTTTGCTTTATTGACAGAACGACTGCATGTGCAGCAGGCCAACCCAATCAGGCCAGCACAAGGGTATTATCGGACAATAATTAAAATTGTACAATTTTTTTATCTTTGTATAGCTTTGTCATGCGATTATTGTTGTTTTACAAGGTAAAAAACGCAGCTGTCCAGCGTGAAAGGGTTGGGTTTCGCGCATTCCTGTACAGGCTAAATGGCCACGCGTTTATTTGAGTTAAGTGAAATTTTGCCCGATTTTTATTTAACTCAAATTAAATGGGGTGCGCTAAATAACCTTCCTCATGGAACTTTTGTTGTCACCGCAGAAGCCGTGAGCGAACCGCTTAAATTGTTTGACGGTAAATCTATAGTACAGAAATCATTAAATACAAATCTGTTTTATAGCCATTTTTAAAAACAGATGACGCGTAAAGTTTTATAGTCGCTCATCTGAGAAACATTAGATAAAATTAAGTAACAAGGCGTTACATTTTGCGTTGAGGACAAATAAATCTCTGCCGGGAACCTGTTACAGAAAAGAGCGCGGACAGCCGTGAATCCAGACGACAGTATGCTGAGGATCTGAGGAGGCGCCTTTCTGATAATTATGCAGACAAGGCGTGGCGCGAGCCCGGCTTCAAAGACGACGTTTTCATTATTACAATAAAGAGCAGGCTTCGCTTTCCTTGCCTTCAGCCGCGTTGATGCGTAACAGACGAGCGGTGGGTTTCATCTGTTTTCATGCTGATTTTTACTTACCTGCGGCGCGCATCAGGGCAATGCCATAATACGGGTTACATTAAGAGGGACATCCTGTATAATGGGGCCAACAGGAAAATATAAGCCATTGATTTTTAAGGTTAAATTCCTAATCCATCCGACGCCTGGGAAGGCGACAATGAGGTAGCTCCATGAGCGAAAAGTTACAAAAAGTCTTAGCGCGTGCCGGTCATGGCTCGCGTCGTGAAATTGAAGCGATGATTGCTGCCGGGCGCGTGAGCGTTGACGGCAAGCTGGCCACTCTCGGCGATCGTATCGAAAACAGCAAGGCCCTGAAGATCCGTATTGACGGTCATCTGGTGTCGATTGCTGAATCAGCAACAGAAGTCTGCCGTGTTCTGGCCTATTACAAACCTGAAGGTGAGCTTTGTACCCGCAGCGATCCGGAAGGGCGCCCTACAGTCTTTGACCGACTGCCGCGCCTGCGCGGTTCGCGCTGGATCGCCGTGGGCCGCCTTGACGTCAATACCTGTGGATTGATGCTGTTCACAACCGATGGTGAACTGGCTAACCGCCTGATGCACCCCAGCCGTGAAGTTGAACGTGAATATGCGGTGCGCGTGTTTGGTCAGGTTGATGACGACAAAATTCGTCAGCTCAGTAAAGGTGTGCAGCTTGAAGATGGCCCCGCGGCATTTAAAACACTGCGCTTTGCCGGGGGGGAAGGGATTAACCAGTGGTATAACGTAACCCTGACCGAAGGACGTAACCGGGAGGTTCGTCGTTTGTGGGAAGCGGTGGGCGTTCAGGTGAGTCGACTGATGCGTGTTCGCTATGGCGATATCACGTTGCCAAAAGGCGTACCACGCGGTGGCTGGATGGAGCTTGATCTCCCTGCTGTTAACTATCTGCGCAATATGGTGGGAATGGACGATGAGACCGTCACCAAGCTGGCTGTCGAAAAAGATCGCCGCCGCACCAAAGCCAACCAGATCCGTCGTGCCGTTAAACGCCACAGCCAGACCAGTGGCAGACCTGCGCGTCGTAATCCGGGCAGCAAACGCAACGCGACCTGATATCAGGCTGAGCTGAAGCGCCGGATTAATAAAAAAGCCGCAACGTGATCGTTGCGGCTTTTTGCTGTCAGGGAGAGGTGATCTGAGCCGGTTTAGCGGTGGAACAGTGGAAACGCGCCGGTAATTAATCCCCCGGCCATTAGCACCAGACTGATTAAAATGCCCCACTTAATGGCAAAACGCTGGTGGTCACCAATATCGACTTTCGCCAGACCGACCAAGAGATAAACCGATGGAACCAGCGGGCTGAGCAGGTGGAAAGGCTGACCCACAATCGAAGCGCGGGCAATTTCCTCAGCAGAAATCCCATAGCTGGCCGCCGTTTGGGCAATGACCGGCAGGATGCCAAAGTAGAAGGCATCGTTGGACATAAAAAAGGTAAAAGGCAGGCTGATTAATGCGGTGAATACCGCGAGATAGGGGCCAAAGCTGTGGGGGATAAACGCCAACAGGCTCTTCGCCATGGCATCCACCATGCCGGTTCCGGAAAGGATGCCGGTAAAAATACCTGCGGCAAAAATCAGGGCTGTGACGGCCAGCACATTACTGGCATGGGAACCAATACGCGCCTTTTGCTCTTCCAGCGTAGGGTAATTCAGCATTACCGCAATCGCGAAGGCCAGCATAAACAGAATCTGGATAGGCATCGCGCCAATAACCAACAAAACCAGCAGCACCGTGGTAAGAATAAAGTTTGGCCAGAACATTTTAGGTCGACGATTCGCCGCGCACTCTTCCGCATCGCCCAGGCCCAGCTCAATATTATCCAGATGGTGATCGTTGATGCTCATGACCCCCAGGCGCTTACGTTCCTGCAGGCCAAACAGAAACGCCAGGCCGACAAGGGCCACGCAGGCGATAAAAATGGCCGGCAGCATGGGAATAAAAATGTCCAGCGCGTCAATGCGCAATGCCGCCGCCGCACGGGCCGTCGGGCCGCCCCAGGGAGAAAGGTTCATGATACCGCTTGCAAGGTTAACCAGACAGGTCATTGCCAGCACGTTCATACCCAGCTTGCGGTAAAGAGGAAGAAACGCGGCAATCGCGATCATGTAAGTTGTTGAGCTGTCACCATCCAGTGAGACCAGCAACGTTAACACGGCCGTTCCGACGAGAACCTTAAGCGGATCGCCACGTACGATTTTCAAAATAAACCGCACCAAGGGGTCAAACAGACCCGCATCGATCATCAGGCCGAAGTAGAGGATAGAGAAGGTGAGCATCACGCCCGTAGGAGCCAGCGTTTTCACACCATCGAGCATCATGGCGCCCAGACCCTGGTAAAATCCCCCTATCAGGGCGAACAGTGTCGGAATAAGAATTAGCGCTATCAGCGCTGACATGCGTTTGGTCATGATTAAATACATGAAACAAACAACCATCGTAAAACCCAGTATGGTCAGCAAAATAACAGCCCTCTTATTGGCAAAAAGTTATTCAATTGTGAGTAAGCAAGTTAATAATTTATGGAATTACTTAGCGTGTTAATAGTTAACCTGTTGTTTTGATTAACCATGCACATAGAGATGATATTAAAGCTAAATTATTTTTATCATTTCTTTAACATAAAAGGGTGATCCCGATCGGTTTCCGGCCCGGCTGGCCCGGCACAATGTGACTGTGATCAATGAATGCTGGCGCGGGAAAGGGTTAATTTCAGGCATCATTAACTGGAAAGGGCGCGTAAAACCTAAGCGAAAAAATGACATTGATCGCCAGTTGAATGGGGTAAGGCCGTGAGCAGCCTGCCCAAATTGCCCCGACAACCTTAACGCGACACCGGGAAGGGCGCGTGGTGGGTCATCTCGCGTTTGAGCAAGGGATGGGGATGACAGCTATAGCAAAGTGATAACAGATTGATAATTTGATTGAGACAAAAAAGAGGCGGGTCAGACGGATTCACGCCTGACCTTTATGGCATTGTGTTAATTAACGCTACCAGTCTATGCCCTGTTGGGCCTGGATACCGGCGTCAAAAGCGTGCCTGACGGGGCGCATTTCCGTTACCGTATCGGCCATATCCAGCAGCGTGCGATGGCAGCCCCGGCCAGTAACGATCACGCTCTGATGCACCGGTCGCTGTTTCAGGGCCGTTACCACCGCCTCAAGCGGAAGGTAATCCATGCTGACCATATAGGTGATTTCATCAAGTATCACCAGGTCCAGCCGGGGATCGGCCAGCATGCGCTGAGCATGTTGCCACACGGCAAGGCAGGCATCGGTATCGGTCTGGCGATTCTGCGTTTCCCAGGTGAAGCCGGTAGCCATCACCTGAAACTCCACGCCATGCTGTTCCAGCAGATTGCGCTCGCCGTTTGGCCACTCGCCTTTGATAAACTGAATGGCTGCGGCACGCTTACCATGCCCGCAGGCGCGGAGCGCGGTGCCAAACGCCGCCGTGGTCTTACCTTTGCCATTGCCGGTAAACACCATCAGGATGCCCCTGACTTCACTGGCTGCGGCAATGCGGGCATCGACGTGTTCTTTCAAACGCTGCTGTCGCTGTTGGTGGCGTTCATCCGTCATTACTCGGCCGCTCCGGGTTTTCTGCCAGGCTGGGCATCAAAGCTGATACCGGTTTTGCGACGACTGTCGTCGCCCATCAAATACAGGTAGAGCGGCATGATATCGGCGGGGGTTTTAAGTTTGCTGGCATCTTCCTGCGGAAACGCACTGGCACGCATTTTAGTCCGCGTACCGCCGGGATTGATACAGTTGACCCGCAACCCATGATTTTTATACTCATCTGCCAGCACCTGCATCATGCCTTCGGTGGCAAATTTCGATACCGCATAGGCTCCCCAGCCTGCCCGGCCGGTGCGGCCTACGCTAGACGTGGTGAAGACCAGCGAGCCGCTATCTGATTTTAACAACAGCGGCAGCAGGGCCTGGGTGAGGAAGAAAGTCGCATCAACGTTAATCTTCATCACCTGTTGCCACACCAGGGGATCAAGCTCGGCCAGCGGCGTGATGTCACCCAGAATACTGGCGTTATGTAAGACGCCATCCAGGTGTGAAAACCGTTGTGCCAGTTGCCCGGCCAGCTGGTGGCAATGCGCCGGCGTGGCCTCAGACAGATCAAATACGACCGAGTGTGCCGGACATTTGTTTAACTGATTAATCGCCTCTTCTGTCTGCTGCAGCTTTTCGGCGCTGCGCCCCAGTAAGATGACTTCCGCACCAAAGCGGGCATAGGTTAACGCGGCTTCCCGTCCAATGCCGTCAGAGGCACCGGTCACGAGAATCAGGCGATTCGCAAGTAAATCATTTTTGGGTTGGTAATGCATGTTGGGAGCCTCCCGCAACGTGAGGGTTTCACGCTTTATGCCTCAATTCAGGGCATGACGCAATTAGCAACAGGTACATTCTGTGCCAGGTGCTGGCATTTCAGGCGACGAGCCAAAATAAACCAGTTAAACTAACCCTTTGTCAGTAATCCTCTGTTTAATAAGGCGACACGATGGAACTTCTTTTGAATTATGGACTGTTTTTAGCAAAAGCGGTGACGGTGGTGATTGCCATTGCAGCGATCGTCATGATCGTTGTGAACGCCGCACAGCGCAAACGTCACCAGGGTGGGCAACTCCGTTTAACCCACCTCGGTGATGACTACAGCAAAATGAAAGAGGATCTGCAGCTTGAGAAAATGAAACCTCAGGCACAAAAGCTGTGGTTAAAAAATAATAAGAAAGCCGAGAAACAAAAGGCTAAAGCAGAGAAACGCGCAGTGAAGCAGGGCAGCCTGGAGACCGCCAGGCCCACGCTTTATGTGCTCGACTTTAACGGCAGCATAGATGCCAGCGAAGTGAAATCATTGCGTGAAGAAGTCTCTGCCGTACTGGCAGTGGCCCAGCCCGGTGACGAAGTCCTGCTGCGGTTGGAAAGCCCGGGTGGCATGGTGCACGGCTATGGTCTCGCCGCCTCTCAGTTGCAGCGCCTGCGTGACGCCGGATTAACACTTACGGCTGCCGTTGATAAGGTCGCGGCCAGCGGCGGTTACATGATGGCCTGTGTTGCCAGCCAGATCGTGGCGGCGCCCTTTGCGGTTATAGGTTCAATTGGCGTTGTCGCGCAAATTCCTAACTTCAATCGTCTGCTCAAGCGCAACGATATCGATGTTGAACTGCACACGGCGGGCCAGTACAAACGCACCCTGACACTGTTTGGTGAAAACACGGAGGAAGGGCGTGAGAAATTCCAGCAGGATCTGAATGAAACACATCTGTTGTTTAAGCAGTTCGTTCACGAAATGCGCCCGTCACTGGACATCGACCGTGTCGCCACCGGTGAGCACTGGTACGGACGCCAGGCCCTGACGTTAGGCCTGATCGATCGTATTTCAACCAGTGACGATCTGATTATTCAGCACATGGATAAATTTACCGTGCTGGGCGTGAACTACGTGCGTCGCCGTTCAAGAATCGATCGCCTGACCCACAGTTCAGGACAGGTATTTGAACGCCTGCTGCTAAAGTGGTGGCAACGCGGTGATAAACCGATGTTATGAGTACAAACCCGGCTTCGGCCGGGTTTGTTGTTATTGCAGGTGGTAGCGGGGAGACAGCTCAACCGCCAGGTGTTTAAAGAGATTGAAGACCGCGGTGGTTTTTGCCGTTGGCAACCCTTCTTCATCCAAAAAAAACGGGCCACGGAAGACCAGCACATCACCCTGCTGACTGACCGCCTCCACCGCGACACCGGCTAAATAATCATCATGTTGCCTGAGAAGAGCATTGGCAATCTCCAGTAGTGCCTGGGGCGAAATACCCTGAGTCGGGTTGTGCATGTGTCGGCTCCTTTTTGACAGTCTGACAATTCTTTCTATATTACTTGCGTATCGCATCGTTCGACAAACGGCTGCAGGGGTAAAAAGGGGCTTTACTCACAACAGATGCTAATTAAGTTGCGTAACAGATTTTATCAGGTACAGTGTGGGCGTTTCAGATTCCAGGGATATTGCACCGGGAAGTGCGATTAAGTCAGGCAGAAAAAGCGATTTTTATCATAAAGTTGCATTGGACTGTAATCACTGACCAGAGATTGAGCCCCTCGTCCTGAAATAAAAAACAGGCGTAGCAATATTGAACCCCGTGGGTTTTTGGGCATCCAATCCTCTCCCGTAGAGCAGGACGTATTCATTAGGTAAAGGTAAATATGGGTAAAGCACTCGTTATTGTTGAGTCCCCGGCAAAGGCCAAAACAATCAATAAATACCTGGGCAGTGGCTACGTGGTGAAATCCAGCGTGGGCCATATCCGGGATCTGCCGACCAGTGGTTCAACCGCCAAAAAAAGTGCTGAAACCTCGACAGATAAAAAAGTCAAAAAAGTAAAGAAGGACGAGAAGGCCGCGCTGGTCAGCCGTATGGGCGTTGATCCCTATCATGGCTGGGAAGCGGACTACCAAATCCTGCCAAATAAAGAGAAGGTGGTCGCTGAACTCAAAGCCTTGGCTGAAAACGCTGACCACATTTATCTCGCAACCGACCTTGACCGCGAAGGGGAAGCCATTGCCTGGCACCTGCGGGAAGTCATCGGCGGCGACGACAAACGCTTTAGCCGCGTGGTGTTTAACGAAATCACCAAAAATGCGATCCGTCAGGCGTTTGATACGCCGGGCGAACTGAATATTGACCGCGTTAATGCGCAACAGGCACGCCGCTTTATGGACCGTGTTGTGGGCTACATGGTTTCGCCGCTGTTGTGGAAAAAAGTCGCGCGGGGATTATCTGCGGGCCGCGTACAGTCGGTTGCCGTGCGGTTAGTGGTTGAGCGCGAGCGCGAGATCAAAGCGTTTGTTCCTGAAGAGTATTGGGAACTCAGCGCTAACCTGACGACGCCGAAGGGCGATGACCTGGCGATGGACGTGACTCACGCGGGTGATAAGCCTTTCCGTCCGGTCAATCACGAACAGACGCATGCCGCCCTGGCGCTGCTTGAAAAAGCCCGCTTTGCCGTTACCGATCGCGAAGATAAGCCAACCAGCAGTAAACCCGGTGCGCCATTTATTACGTCTACGCTACAGCAGGCCGCGAGTACCCGCCTGGGCTTTGGCGTCAAAAAAACCATGATGATGGCACAGCGACTTTATGAAGCGGGTCATATCACCTATATGCGTACCGACTCGACCAATCTGAGTCAGGATGCGGTTTCCATGGTGCGCGGCTATATCGAAGGGAATTTCGGTAAAAAGTATCTGCCAGACAACGCCAATACCTTTGCCAGCAAAGAGAATTCACAGGAAGCGCACGAAGCGATTCGTCCTTCTGACGTGGATGTGGTGGCTGAGCAGCTCAAAGATATGGAAGCGGATGCACAAAAGCTGTATCAGCTCATCTGGCGTCAGTTTGTTGCCTGCCAGATGACACCTGCTCAGTATGATTCAACCACGCTGACGGTAACAGCGGGGGATTACAAACTGAAGGCCAAAGGGCGCACGCTGCGTTTTGACGGCTGGACTAAGGTCATGCCCGCCCTGCGCAAGAACGATGAAGATCGCACCTTGCCGCCGGTGAACGTGGGTGACGAACTGAGCCTGCAGGCATTGCTGCCAAGCCAGCACTTTACCAAGCCACCGGCTCGCTTCAGCGAAGCCTCGCTGGTGCGCGAACTGGAAAAACGTGGAATTGGCCGGCCTTCGACCTATGCCGCTATTATCTCCACCATTCAGGACCGGGGCTATGTCAGGGTTGAGAATCGCCGATTTTATGCCGAGAAAATGGGTGAAATCGTCACCGATCGCCTGGAAGAAAATTTCCGCGAACTGATGAATTACGATTTCACCGCGCATATGGAAAGCAGCCTCGACCAGGTTGCCAACAATCAGGCGGAATGGAAAGCGGTGCTTGATCGCTTCTTCTCAGACTTCAGCCAGCAGCTGGAACAGGCGGAGAAAGATCCTGAAGAAGGCGGCATGCAGCCAAACCAGATGGTGTTAACCACCATTGACTGCCCCACCTGCGGCCGTAAAATGGGCATTCGCACGGCCAGTACCGGCGTTTTCCTGGGATGTTCAGGTTACGCACTGCCGCCGAAAGAGCGCTGTAAGCAAACCATTAACCTGATTCCAGAAAATGAAGTGCTGAATATTCTGGAAGGGGATGATGCTGAAACCAATGCGTTACGCGCACGTCGTCGTTGCCAGAAGTGCGGCACGGCAATGGACAGCTACCTGATTGATAACGGACGCAAACTGCACGTGTGTGGTAACAACCCTGAATGCGATGGCTATGAAATCGAAGAGGGCGAGTTCCGAATCAAAGGTTACGACGGTCCGGTGGTTGAGTGCGAAAAGTGCGGGTCTGAAATGCACCTGAAGATGGGGCGTTTCGGTAAGTACATGGCCTGTACCAACGATGACTGCAAGAATACACGTAAAATTTTGCGTAATGGCGATGTGGCACCACCGAAAGAAGATCCGGTGCCGCTGCCAGAACTGCCGTGTGAAAAGTCAGATGCCTACTTTGTGCTGCGCGACGGTGCGGCGGGTGTGTTCCTGGCCGCTAACACCTTTCCAAAGTCACGTGAAACCCGTGCACCGCTGGTGGAGGAACTGCAACGTTTCCACGATCGCCTGCCTGAGAAGTTGAAATACCTGGCCGAAGCGCCAGCAACCGATCCGGAAGGCAATAAAACGTTGGTGCGCTTTAGCCGTAAAACGAAACAACAGTACGTTGCCTCTGAAAAAGAGGGTAAAGCGACGGGCTGGTCAGCGTTTTACATTGACGGCAAGTGGCAGGAAGCGAAAAAGTAATCCTCAGAGGCCAGCACACGCTGGCCTTTTTTCTCGCCTTATATCAATCCGTTCTACATTGTTTCTTAAAATGCTATAGTGGTTATAGCATTTCCGAACCCTTCTTGCTGCTCAGCACTCCTCCACCGGCCGGGGCGACAGTACGTCATCCGGGGATGCGACTCTGTAACCGACCAGGATAAAAAAAGATATGAAATTACAGCAGTTGCGCTATATCGTAGAAGTCGTGAACCACAATCTTAATGTCTCTTCGACAGCGGAAGGTCTTTATACCTCGCAGCCTGGCATAAGCAAACAGGTGCGTATGTTAGAAGACGAACTGGGCGTGCAGATTTTTGCCCGCAGCGGTAAACATCTCACCCAGGTGACGCCGGCCGGTGAAGAAATCATTCGTATTGCCCGCGAAGTCCTCTCTAAAGTCGACGCAATCAAGTCTGTCGCCGGTGAACATACCTGGCCAGATAAGGGCTCCCTGTATGTGGCGACTACCCATACTCAGGCTCGCTATGCCCTCCCGGGCGTGATCAAAGGATTTATCGAACGCTATCCCCGTGTTTCACTGCATATGCATCAGGGCTCCCCAACGCAGATTGCCGAGGCGGTCTCCAAGGGAAATGCGGATTTTGCCATTGCGACGGAAGCGCTGCATCTGTACGACGACCTGATCATGCTGCCGTGCTATCACTGGAACCGCGCCATCGTTGTCACGCCCGATCATCCTCTGGCAGGTAAAGCGCAGGTAACGATTGAGGAGCTGGCCGATTTTCCGCTGGTCACTTATACCTTTGGTTTCACCGGTCGCTCGGAGCTGGATACCGCGTTTATGCGGGCGGGATTAACGCCGCGTATCGTTTTTACCGCGACGGATGCGGACGTTATTAAAACCTATGTCCGACTGGGGTTAGGGGTTGGCGTTATCGCCAGCATGGCCGTCGATCCCGTTGCCGATCCCGACCTGGTCAGAATCGAAGCCTCTGAAATTTTCACCAACAGCACGACCAAGATTGGCTTTCGTCGCAGCACCTTCCTGCGTAGCTACATGTATGACTTTATCCAGCGCTTTGCGCCTCATCTGACGCGAGATGTCGTTGATACGGCTGTCGCACTACGCTCAAACGAAGATATTGAAGCCATGTTTAAAGATATCAAACTGCCGTTTAAGTAACAGAGATGTCCAATCCCTTAGTCTCAGGCTGCCTTGCGCAGCCTTTTTTTTGTTTGAATGTTAGCGCCATGCTTAGGTTGATAAGTTTTATTATTTTTTTGTTAATGCTGCGTCGATCACATGTTTAATGTTTGCTGTATCTTAAATGCGAAACACAACACATTTTTGACGCGATATCTTTGCGGGCTGCCAGGATAATTCCCATACTCCAGTTAAGCCTTGATGGAGAAGCGTTAATTAGGGGGTGATTAAAAGGCGGGTTTAGTAATGACTGGATCTAAAGTTAAATTAACTCAAATTTTTGTCACTGCCGTTTACGTTTATTTGGAATAAGTCATTAATCATCACTTAAGTAATTTTTACCATTTTGATAAATTGCGTTAATCGTTTTGTGCAATAAAAATTACTGGATTTTTGGCCTTAACGGGTTTAGGATTCGTCCTAAATCTTAATCGATGTTATCAATCGTTTTGTTGAGAGTGATTATCAAAAACTATGACTACGAGACTGACTGTAGACCCGGGTTTCCCGGCTAAAAGCACCAAGGTTAAGCGCTCCGGTAACACTCGTCGCAACGCCTGGTTAACTGTATTTGCTGCCTCAGCGCTGTTTTGGGTTGTTGTAGCGTTAATGATTTGGCGCATCTGGGGTTAAGCCATGTGGGCAAACGCACTCTGCCATAAGCACACAATGACCACTCGTCAGCATCGCCTCTCTGGCTACAAAGCTAAAGAGCCGGTTGCAAAGGCGGAAAAAGTGTCTATCCCGGAAAGCTGGGATCTCAACGAACATCAACGCAATTTCATCGAGTCGTTTCTGGACCCGAAAGTAAAATAATTAATTATCGTTCTTTTCTTTTCGACACATCTTCTGTCATTCGGCTGCTTAAAAAAGCCTTTCACACGTAGCATAAAAGATGTCATCCGTTAAAACGGTTGGTAGTGCGGCTTTCTATTGCCCATTCGGCGCAGGAGTGATCTTATGAATATGATTAAAATGACCTGGTTCAGTGCCTATGCTTTCTCTTTTAGCGTGTGGATGGCAGCACTTTGGGCAGCCTTGTAATATATCGTTTCCTGTTAATAAATAATGCCTCGTAATTTTACGGGGCATTTTTGTTTGCGTCAGATTGTAGCAATTGGTGTTGTAATCAAAACGTTAACAGAAAAGTGGTCTATCTTTAAGCTAAACCTTGTTGTCTCTGAGGTTTAAAGACCATGATTATTAAGGAGGAGCTATGTCGTCAACCCTACGCGAGCAGAGTCAGGAAACACTGCAGGTAGATAATCAAAACTATCACATCTTCAGTCTACCTCGCGCATCACAACATCTCGGCAACATTGATCGTTTGCCAAAATCCATGAAAGTTCTGCTGGAAAACCTGCTGCGCTGGCAGGACGGTGATTCAGTCACGGAAGAGGATATCCAGGCACTGGTCGACTGGCAGAAAACGGCCCATGGCGATCGGGAAATTGCCTATCGCCCTGCGCGTGTATTAATGCAGGACTTCACTGGCGTGCCTGCCGTGGTGGATTTGGCCGCCATGCGTGAGGCGGTGGGTCGTCTTGGCGGCGACGTCGCCAAAGTGAATCCTCTGTCGCCGGTCGATCTGGTTATCGACCACTCTGTCACGGTTGACCATTTCGGTGACGATAACGCATTTGAAGAAAACGTGCGGCTGGAAATGGAGCGCAACCATGAACGCTACGTTTTTCTGCGCTGGGGCCAAAAGGCTTTTGATCAGTTTCGGGTGGTACCGCCAGGCACAGGTATCTGTCATCAGGTGAACCTGGAATACCTGGGCAAAGCGATCTGGCAGCAGAACATTAACGGTGAACGTTACGCCTGGCCTGATACGTTAGTCGGAACCGATTCTCATACCACCATGATCAATGCCCTGGGTGTACTCGGCTGGGGCGTGGGTGGGATTGAGGCAGAGGCCGCCATGCTTGGCCAGCCGGTTTCTATGCTGATCCCCGACGTCGTGGGTTTCAAGCTAACCGGGAAACTGCGTGCGGGCATCACCGCAACCGACCTTGTACTTACCGTCACGCAAATGCTGCGTAAGCACGGCGTTGTCGGGAAGTTTGTCGAGTTCTATGGCGATGGCCTGGCTGATCTGCCGCTGGCCGACCGTGCCACCATTGCTAATATGGCACCGGAATATGGCGCAACCTGCGGATTTTTCCCGGTTGATGAAGTTACACTCAGCTATATGACGCTAACCGGACGCGATGCAGAGCAGGTGGCACTGGTGGAACACTATGCTAAGCGACAGGGCCTGTGGCGTAACGCCGGCGATGAACCGATTTTCACCAGTAGCCTTGCGCTCGATATGAATGATGTCGAGTCGAGCCTGGCCGGACCGAAACGTCCGCAGGATCGCGTCTCGCTGGGGGATGTGCCCGCCGCTTTCGATGCCAGCAATGAGCTGGAAGTGAACCATGCACAGAAACCGCATAAGCAGGTCGATTATACCGACAGCGAGACCGGCCTGAGCCACACGCTGACCGATGGCGCGGTGGCGATTGCGGCGATTACCTCCTGTACCAACACCTCTAACCCCAGCGTGCTGATGGCCGCAGGGTTACTGGCGAAAAAAGCGGTTGAGCGGGGATTAAAACGCCAGCCGTGGGTCAAAGCGTCGCTGGCTCCGGGTTCTAAAGTGGTCTCCGACTATCTCGCGGTCGCGCAGCTGACACCTCATCTCGATAAACTGGGTTTTAACCTTGTGGGCTACGGCTGTACGACCTGTATCGGTAACTCGGGTCCGCTGCCGGATGAGATTGAATCGGCCATCAAAGAAGGGGATTTAACGGTAGGGGCCGTCCTGTCCGGTAACCGCAACTTCGAGGGCCGTATTCATCCGCTGATTAAAACCAACTGGCTGGCATCGCCACCGCTGGTCGTCGCCTATGCGTTGGCAGGTAATATGAAAATCAACCTGCAAACCGACCCGCTCGGTCACGATCATCAGGGCAAGCCGGTATTTCTGAAAGACATCTGGCCTTCACCTGAAGAGATTGCGACCGCCGTCCAGCAGGTCACCAGCGATATGTATCATAAAGAGTACGCTGAGGTATTTAACGGCACGCCAGAGTGGCAGGCCATTAAGGTAAGTGAAGCGGCTACCTACGACTGGGATGAAGGATCAACCTACATTCGCCTGTCGCCCTTCTTTGACGACATGGAAAAAGAACCTAAGCCGGTTCAGGATATTCATGGCGCGCGCCTGCTGGCGATTCTTGGCGATTCGGTCACCACTGACCACATCTCGCCTGCCGGTAGCATCAAAGCGGAAAGTCCGGCCGGTCGCTATCTGCTGTCCCACGGCGTGGAGCGGAATGATTTTAACTCCTACGGTTCACGGCGCGGCAACCATGAAGTGATGATGCGCGGGACCTTTGCGAATATCCGTATTCGAAATGAAATGGTGCCTGGCGTGGAAGGGGGTTACACCAAACACTATCCCAGCGGTGAGCAGTTGGCCATTTATGACGCGGCGATGAAATATCAGGCTGACGGCATTCCCCTGGCGGTGATTGCGGGTAAAGAGTACGGTTCAGGATCGAGCCGTGACTGGGCGGCGAAAGGGCCGCGTTTGCAAGGCGTCCGCGTGGTAATTGCGGAATCCTTCGAACGTATTCACCGTTCCAACCTGATTGGTATGGGGATTTTGCCGCTGGAGTTCCCTCAGGGCGTAACGCGTAAAACGTTAGGTCTGAAAGGGGATGAGGCGATAGATGTGGAAAACCTGGCGCAGCTTAAACCCGGATGCACCGTTTCTGTCACGCTAACGCGCGCAGATGGCAGTCAGGAGAAGCTGGATACGCGTTGCCGTATTGATACCGGTAATGAACTGACCTATTACCGAAACGACGGTATTCTGCACTACGTGATTCGTAACATGCTGAACTGATAAATCAGCCGGGGAAACCCGGCTGTTTCATTCAGGACTTCGGCAGAAGATGACCCATTTTTTCTGCCTTGGTATCAAGATAGTGCGCATTCTCAGGATTGCGCCCAACAACCAACGGCACCCGCTCAACAATATTGATCCCGGCTTCACCCAGAATTTCCACTTTCCGCGGATTGTTAGTGAGCAGCCGAACTTCATTTACGCCCAGTAACTTAAACATATCGGCACACAGCGTGAAGTCACGTTCGTCAGCGGCAAAGCCCAACTGATGATTGGCTTCAACGGTGTCGTAGCCTTTATCCTGCAACGCATAGGCACGAATTTTGTTCAGCAGGCCGATGTTACGACCTTCCTGGCGGTGATAGAGCAGTACACCGCGGCCTTCTTCAGCAATGGCATTCAGGGCCGCTTCAAGTTGAAAGCCGCAGTCGCAACGCAGGCTGAACAGCGCATCGCCAGTCAGACACTCGGAATGAACACGAGCCAGGACTGGTTGATTATCGTTAATATCGCCAAAGACCAGGGCAACATGGTCATGACCGGTTGCCAGTTCTTCAAAACCTACCATCAGGAAATCTCCCCATGGCGTGGGCAGTTTGGCTTCTGCCACCCGTTTAAGCTGCATGTGACTCTCCAGAACCCTCAAAGGATGCACTATCATCATAATAGTGCACAGGCCGATGCGGCCCGACAAACGTGGAATATTGTGCCACAACCGCGAGGCAGGCTGTTAATCTGTGTAAACGATTGTTGTGATAAAGCACGATTATCTAATCTTAAAAGGTTATGTTATTCTTTTTTAAGCTAAAGTTATGCTTTCGCAACAGGTTTTCACCGGGAAAAAGGAAAAGGGATGATTAAAATCTTTCAACGGACGCTGGCGGGAATGCTGCTGCTGCTTATTATGCCGGTTGCAGTATGGTTGTCCGGTTGGCAATGGCAGCCTGGCGAAAGTAATACCTTTCTTAAGGTCTTGTTCTGGATGACCGAAACGGTCACACGGCCGTGGGGAATGCTGACCAGCCTGATTTTAAGCGCGTGGGTGCTGTGGTGCCTGCGTTTCAGGCTCAAACCGGCGCTGCTGCTCCTGGTGATCATGAATGCCACCATTCTGGCCGGTCAATACACAAAATCCTTTATTAAAGAGCAGGTGCAGGAACCCCGGCCCTATGTCGTCTGGCTGGAGAAAACCCACGGACTGGACGACAAAACCTTTTACCAACTGAATCGTGAGCAACGTGGCCAGTGCGTCACGGCGCTGATTGCGGATGAATCCCATATTCCGGGCTGGTTGAAAAAGCACTGGGCCTTTGAAACAGGGTTTGCCTTCCCGTCCGGACACACGATGTTTGCCGCCAGTTGGGCCTTACTGGTCATCGGTTTACTTTGGCCACGCCGGCATTACAAAACGATTGTGCTTGTCGGACTCTGGGCGACAGGCGTCATGGGCAGTCGCCTGCTGCTGGGCATGCACTGGCCGCGCGATCTGGCCGTGGCAACATTCATTTCCTGGGTGTTTGTGGTGGTGGCAACCTGGCTCGCTCAACGCTTCTGTGGGCCGCTCAGCCTGCCACCGGAAGAGAAGCAGGAGGTGGCCGAACGGGAACAAGGATTGTAATTGCGCCGTTCAGCACCATATCTTTATCTTGAAACTGAGCAAAAGCTCTTCGTCTGATGCGGCCGGGAGCAGTATTTTTGCCGTAATTTTGGCATAATTCTATTCGACAACCTCACAACGGGATGCACTGTGAAATATTTGCTGATTTTTTTAGTGGTTTTGGTCATTTTTATCATTTCCGTGACCCTTGGCGCGCACAACGACCAGGTTATCACCTTTAACTATCTGCTGGCGCAGGGTGAATTCCGTATCTCTACGTTACTGGCAACGCTTTTCGGCGTCGGTTTTTTGCTGGGATGGGTTATCTGCGGACTCTTCTGGTTACGTCTTCGGGTCTCTCTGGCCAATGCACAACGTAAAGTTAAGCGCCTGCAGACTCAGATTGATCAGAGCACGCCAGCGCCTGTCGGTAAACCGCTACCGCCGGCCGCGCAGGAATAAGTCTCCATGTTAGAGCTGCTGTTTCTGTTACTTCCTGTCGCCGCTGCCTATGGTTGGTACATGGGCCGCCGAAGCGCGCAGCAGGATAAGCAACAGGAATCAAACCGCCTGTCTCGTGACTACGTCGCAGGGGTAAACTTTTTACTCTCCAACCAGCAGGATAAAGCGGTCGATCTGTTTCTTGACATGCTCAAGGAAGACAGCGGCACGGTTGAAGCGCACCTGACCCTTGGCAACCTGTTCCGTTCGCGCGGTGAGGTTGACCGCGCCATTCGAATTCATCAGTCTTTAATGGAAAGCGCGTCGCTAAGCTACGAACAACGCTTGCTGGCCATCCAGCAACTGGGGCGTGACTATATGGCAGCAGGTCTTTATGACCGCGCCGAAGACATGTTCAAACAGCTGACGGATGAGACAGATTTCAGGATCGGTGCACTGCAACAGCTGTTGCTTATTCATCAGGCAACCAGCGACTGGGTTCAGGCTATCGAGGTGGCTGAGCGGCTGGTTAAACTGGGCAAAGACAAGCAGAAGGGTGAGATTGCCCATTTTTATTGCGAACTCGCGCTGCAGGCAATGAGCAGCGACGATCTCGACAGGGCGATGACCCTGTTGAAAAAGGGGGAATCAGCCGATCGTCAGAGCGCACGCGTCTCGATTATGATGGGGCGCATCCTGATGGAGAAAGGGGAGCACGCCAAAGCTATCGAGCATCTGCAGCGTGTTCTGGATCAGGATAAAGAGCTGGTCAGTGAAACGCTGCCGATGTTGGAAACCTGTTTTCAGCGTCTTAATCAGCCCGACGCCTGGGCCGCATTTCTTAAACGCTGTGTGGAAGAGAACACCGGCGCCGCGGCGGAACTGTATCTTTCCGCGATTCTGGAGCAGGAGCAGGGCGCAGAAGCGGCGCAAAACTACATCAATAACCAGTTACAGCGTCACCCCAACATGCGCGTATTCCATCGTCTGATGGAGTTTCACCTGCATGAAGCGGAGGATGGTCGTGCTAAAGAGAGCCTGATGGTGCTGCGCGATCTGGTCGGCGAGCAAATCCGCACGAAACCACGCTATCGCTGCCAGAAATGCGGCTTTACGGCCCATGCGCTCTACTGGCACTGTCCGTCATGCCGGACCTGGTCATCAGTCAAACCGATTCGCGGACTGGATGGACAATAACCTGTTGGTTATTGTCTTCGGTTTTCAATGCTTTTTAGTTACAACATACTATAATTGTTAATTGCAGAAATTGCCTGACCTCCGTGCGTTTATCGCCTGGCAGCGCAACAGGGATTGTGATGCGAAAAGCGGGCAGGTAGAATGCGTGCCGTTTGTCTAACGCGCCAGCAGGTGCCTACCGCAGAGGAAATAGCATGGCCTTATCCCAGACTTCACCGGTGTTAGTGGCGCTTGATTACCACGATATGAACAGCGCACTGCATTTTGTCGATCAGATAGAGCCGGGCAGCTGCCGCCTGAAAGTGGGCAAAGAAATGTTCACATTGTTCGGCCCACAGCTGGTAAAAACCCTGCAACAGCGTGGGTTTGAGATCTTTCTCGACCTGAAATTTCACGACATCCCTAATACCACCGCCCGTGCGGTCGCTGCTGCTGCCGATCTTGGCGTCTGGATGGTGAACGTTCATGCGAGCGGCGGAGCACGCATGATGAATGCCGCCCGTGAAGCGCTTCTTCCCTATGGTGAGCAGGCGCCGTTACTGATTGCCGTCACCGTCCTGACCAGCATGGATGCTGAAGATTTACTGGGTTTGGGCATCACGCTGTCTCCCGCAGAGCAGGCTGAACGCCTGGCAAAACTCACGCGCGAATGCGGTCTTGATGGGGTTGTCTGCTCCGCGCACGAAGCCGCGCGGTTTAAACAGGCGATCGGTCATGATTTTAAGCTGGTTACTCCCGGCATTAGGCCTCAGGGAAGCGACGCGGGCGATCAGCGCCGCGTTATGACGCCACAGCAGGCCCGCCTTGCTGGCGTCGATTATATGGTAATAGGACGTCCCATTACGCAGTCAGCGGACCCCGCAGCGACGCTTAAGGCGCTGTTGCAGGATTTGGAGAGCGTAAAATGAGTCGCGATAATCCCTTGGTATATTCAACCGACGCTGGCCGTATCACTCAGCCCGAACAAAAGGCGGAACGGCCCAAAGGCGACGGCATTGTTCGCATTCAGCGCCAGACCAGCGGACGCAAAGGCAAAGGTGTTTGCCTGATTTCTGGCGTCGATATGGATGAGGCAGCACTGAACCAGCTGGCCGCTGAACTGAAGAAAAAATGCGGTTGTGGCGGGTCGGTGAAAGAGGGCGTGATCGAAATCCAGGGCGACAAGCGCGATTTATTAAAAAGCCTGCTGGAAGCCAAAGGGATGAAGGTAAAACTGGCTGGGGGTTGAAAGAAGAAACCGGACTACAAGGTAGCCCGGTTTTTATTATGTAGATGCGCTGCGTAGCCGTGATTTATTGTTATAGCGTGCTTAGTGAACCTGGTGACCGATAATACCACCCACAGCTGCACCACCCACGGTACCCAGCGCGCTGCCGTTGGTTAATACAGAGCCACCAATTGCGCCGGCACCTGCGCCAATCGCAGTGTTACGGTCGCGTTTAGACCAGTTCGAACAGCCGCTTAACGCCACAACCAGCGTGGTCGCCAGGACAGCGGCGGTCACTTTTTTCATTGTAATTGTCATGAACTTCTCCTTTATTGTGTATGCAGATGCAACACAGTAAGTATAGCTGTGAAATTTTTTCAGGCCGCCTGTGAGGCATGATTACCGCATCCTTTCAGTATAAAAATGCCAGACACCATGGACAATCTGCTTGTAGCGGCTGAAAAGCATCATTAACAGATGGACCTGTCTGATGCCTGACAGAATTCTATTCATTTTGCAGAATTTCCGAAGATGGAAAATTCTTAATTCGCGACACAATTTTTCATTCACAGCCATTTTCCGCTGCTTTTTAGCTATTTGCTCCATAACGTTTTTTCTGCCTGCTCCGCACACTATGAAAACCCTTCTCAGCAGGAGAAAAAAATGCTGGAGCACCTTAAACAACAGGTCCTGGAAGCCAACCTGGATCTCCCCAAATACAACCTTGTCACCTTCACATGGGGAAACGTCAGCGCGATTGACCGTGAGCAAGGTCTGTTAGTGATTAAACCTTCTGGCGTCAGTTACGATGTCATGAAAGTGGAGGACATGGTGGTGGTCAACCTGGCGACCGGCGAGGTGGTGGAAGGCGAAAAACGGCCTTCATCCGATACGGCTACGCACCGGGCACTCTACCTGGCCTGGCCTGAGGTTGGCGGAATCGTCCATACGCATTCACGTCATGCCACCATCTGGGCGCAGGCCGGACGTGCCATCCCCGCGTGGGGCACCACCCACGCGGACGACTTTTACGGTGAGATTCCCTGCACCCGAGCCATGCGCGATGAAGAAATCAAAAATCAGTATGAGTGGAATACGGGGGAGGTGATCATTGAAACCTTCGCCGAGCGCGGACTTTCTCCTTCGGCCATTCCTGCCGTGCTGGTGAATTCTCACGGGCCTTTCGCTTGGGGCAAAGACGCACATGCGGCCGTCCACAGTGCAGTGGTACTGGAAGAAGTGGCTTACATGGGATTGTTTAGCCAGCAGCTCACGGCCGGGCTGCCTCCCATTCAGCAGACCCTGCTTGATCTGCACTATTTGCGCAAACACGGTGAAAATGCCTGGTACGGCCAGAAATAATGCCTGGGGCGCAGCGGTGCCTGCGTCCCGAAATGGCTCGTGATGAGCGAGCCTTAAGGGAAGGACAGTCCCATCAATGCCGGTTATAGGTTCGCGCCTTTCCGTGGTAAAGGCTGCGGATATCAAGAAAGTCTACTAATCATTTAAAGGTGGTGCATCGGGGATCACTCTGGAATTTATGTTGTAAATCAATCTCTCATTTGGTCTGGCCTCACTCTGGATTAGGCTGATGTGGCGCAATTAGCGCATCAAAATAATAGAGGATGAGACAATGACCGTGATTAACCAACCCACATGCAGACTGTTTTCCGAAGCCGGACAAACCACGCAGTTAGTTGCCTATTACGAGGAAGGACGTCGCACCATGTGGATGATGTTGCGCGCCCAGCCACGCCCCAGTTTTAATCATGAGTTGATTGAAGAGATCATGAATCTGAGTTACACGGCGCAGCGATCGGGCTTACCTATCGACTTCTGGGTCACCGGCTCGTTAGTTCCACAAATGTTTAATGCCGGTGGCGATCTGCGCTTTTTTGTGGAATGTATCCGCAACAACCGGCGCGA
This sequence comes from Pantoea sp. Ae19-2, assembly GCF_059801205.1. NCBI lineage: Bacteria > Pseudomonadati > Pseudomonadota > Gammaproteobacteria > Enterobacterales > Erwiniaceae > Pantoea > Pantoea sp. Ae19-2. The sequence continues at coordinate 1,581,419 of NZ_JBCHWE010000001.1, forward strand.
AGCGTTACGTGCTTATGCCCGTGCCTGCGTTGACTGCATCCACTCGGCGGCGCGCGGATTTGACACCGGCGCGGTAACGCTGGCGATGATTGAAGGCAGTGCGTTAGGCGGCGGTTTTGAAGCCGCGCTTGCCCATCACTTTATTCTGGCGCAAAACAATGCGCGGATGGGGTTTCCGGAAATCGCCTTTAACCTGTTTCCCGGAATGGGCGGCTACTCATTAGTCGCGCGGCGTTCGGGCATGAAACTGGCTGAAGAGCTGATTATGGAAGGCGAATCGCACAGTGCCGAATGGTATGAAACCCGTGGTCTGGTCGATAAGGTTTTCCAGCCGGGCGACAGCTACCGCGCCACCCGCACCTTTATCGATACGTTGCGACCTAAGCTCAATGGCGTACGCGCCATGCTAAAGGCGCGCCAGCGGGTACTGCAGCTGTCACGCGCGGAACTGATGGATATCACCGAGGACTGGGTAGATTATGCATTCACGCTCGAAGCGAAGGATATTGCCTATATGGAACGTTTAGTCCAGTTACAAAACCGCCACAGCGCATCACTGCGTAAAGCGGGTTAGATAATTACACGCGGGCAGGATGCTGAGCCAGCCAGTGCCCAAACTGATCGGCGGGCATTGGTTTTGCGTAAAAATAGCCTTGCCGCCCATCGACGCCGCTTTTTAACACAAAGGCTTCTTCATCGACGGTTTCAATACCTTCGGCAATCACCTGCAAATCAAGCGCCTTCGCTACCGCAACAATCGCCCTGACGAGTGACTGAGAAACGGGACGTTTATTCACATTACGGATAAAGCTTTGATCCAGTTTGATGGCATTAATAGGGACGCGCGCCAGCTGTGAAAGGGAGGAATAACCGGTGCCAAAGTCATCAAGGTGAATCTGGGCACCCAGTTCCTGAAATTTACGCATCAGCTTGAGCGCTTCGGCTTCATTCTCAATCAGGCAGCTTTCCGTCAGTTCGATATCCACCGGGCACTCGGTTAAACCGGCATCCGTCAGGGCTTGTTTCAGGTCACTGTAGATTGTCTGGTCGAGTAACTGGCGCGCCGAGACATTAACCGCGACGCGCAGATAAATATTCTGCTCCCGCCAGGCAATAATTTGCTTCAGCACGTTAAGCATGACCCAGCGACCCAGTGGCACGATCAGCCCGGATTCTTCCGCGTAGGGAATAAATTCCCCGGGTGAAACCAGCCCGCGCTCGGGTGAGTTCCAGCGAACCAGCGCTTCCGCACTGCGCACTTTACCGTCAGCATCCACTTTGGGCTGGTAGTGCACTAATAAATGGTCCTGCTCCAGCGCTTTGCGCAGGTTGGTGTCGAGCCAGAGATATTCAAAAACCCGGCGGTTCATCTCCTCGGCAAAAACACAATAGCTGCCACGGTTGTTCTCTTTGGCGTGATACATCGCCGTATCAGCGTTACGAATCAGACACTCACGGTCCTCTCCGTGTAGCGGAGCCAGGGCGATCCCGACGGAGCAGCCGCTGTAAACCTCGATGAGGCCGATGCGGAAAGGCTGACGCAGGCGATCGAGAATGCGCGTAGCCATTGCTTCCAGCGCAGCCTGACTGGTGTGCTCAGCCAGCACCACAAACTCGTCACCGCCCAGCCGTCCAAGCGTCTGGTTCTTGCTCAGACAGCTCAGAATCGCCAGGGAAACGGCCTGCAACAGTTGATCGCCGAACATATGACCGTAGGCATCATTCACTTTTTTGAAATTATCTAAATCCAGGTAGACCACGCCGGTTTCACTGCCCTCAGCCCGCTCCAGCGCATGGCTGATTTGCTGGTGAATCGCGTGGCGATTGGGCAGGCCAGTGATGCCATCGGTGTTGGCCATCACGCGCAGGCGCTCTTGCGCACGGCGTTCTTCCGTAATATCCGTTCCTGAACAGATGAGGAAAATTTCATTTTTACCGCTGCCACTGTGAACAAACTTATTACGAAAAAGAAACAGTCGCTGTCCTTTCATCGTCTTGATCCAGCGTTCCACTTCGTAGGAATTCCCATCGCGAAAGAACCCTGCGATGTTCCTGCGTGAGGCCGCGGCTTCCTGTTTGGTCATAAACAGCTGGAAAACATTACGGCCGATCACATCCTGTTCATACAGGCCGGTATACTCTTCGCTGAGGCGGTTAAAGCGTTGAATGTTGCCGCGCTGATCAAGGATAACGATGACCGAGTTGGCCTCCGACACGACCTGTTCAGCAAATGACAGGCCCAGCGTCAGGTCGCGCGCCACCGCCGACGTATCGCCCCATGCCGAAGCGGTGCCCGCCCACACGGACTGGTTGATCCGCCGGCCAACAAAATGCATGGCGACCTGCTCGCCGTGAATCGTTAACGTCAGATTAATACTGGAAGTAATAACGGGCATCGCGCGCAATAAACTGCACTGGCCGGGCGTCAGTGGCACAGCAACGCTGGTGTTCGATGATTCATCTAAGGCAAAAAGCAGCGCATCACTGTCTGCGGTTAATCGCCAATGAGGGCTGGTTGTACCAAACAAGGTATACAACAACGATTGCCCTTGTTCATCGGTCATGGTCACTCCCTCCAGGAAGTACATTGCTGGCGTTATCTCGTTATTTTAGCAACAGTATTCATCAACTGACGCCAGCACAAGACGAAACTGTATTTATTTTGCTTTCCAGAAAAAACGGGCAGAAAAAACCCCGCCGAAGCGGGGCACACTTTCTGTTCAGCACGGACATTTTCCCAGCTTTCCGGCCTGGCTGGGGAAGCGGGCATCCAGACAATAACGATGAAAGTCCCGCTCGCTCATCGGCGTAATGTCAGGATGATGTTGCCGCATATGCTGCAGATATTTCGGGTAATCCTGCACGCCGACCATCAAACGAAAACTTTGCTGAAGTCCCTGCCACAGCGCTCGCCAGCGAAAACCCACGGGTTTTGGCCTGGAAAGCAACGTGCAGCGCATTATATGCCAGCGACCCTGTGGGCGCGCTACGCGATGGATGCTGTCAACCATGACGAAGCTCCTTACGTAAGGATATGTCTGACTCATGCGTAGTGGGCACATCGCTACGCAGCGCGCGACGAATGACAAAGAAGGCCGCAATCAGCATCGTAACGGCAACCAGCATAAAGAACCCGCACAGGGCAGCATTAATCTGGTTACTGAATACGATGGTTTGCATATCGTCCACGGTTTTCGCGGGGGCGATGATCACGCCATCATCCAGGCCTTTTCGGAATTTATTGGCCTGAGCAAGAAAACCAATTGACGGTTTTTCGTGGAAAATTTTTTGCCAACCTGCTGTCATCGACGTAATAAACAGCCAGATAGTGGGCAGAATCGTCACCCACGCATAGCGCTGCTTTTTCATCTTAAACAGCACGACCGTGCCCAGAATCAGCGCCATCGATGCCAGCATCTGATTACCAATACCAAACAGTGGCCACAACGTATTAATCCCGCCCAGAGGATCGATCACGCCCTGATAAACGAAGAAACCCCAACCTGCGACGGCGACGGTCGTGCCGGAAAGGTTGCCGAGCCATGAGCGGTTATTGGCCAGTGAAGGCACAACCGTACCGACCAGATCCTGCACCATAAACCGGCAAGCGCGCGTACCGGCATCCACGGCGGTTAAGATAAACAGGGCTTCAAATAAGATGGCAAAGTGATACCAGAAGGCCATCATCGCGCGGCTGTTGAACACCTCCGTAATGATGTGCGCCATGCCGACCGCAAAGGTTGGCGCGCCCCCGGCGCGTGACAGAATTGAGGCTTCTCCCACGTCTCTGGCGATACCGCTTAACATTTCAGGTGTGACGACAAAGCCCCAGCCGTTAATCACTTGAGCGGCATTTTCTACCGTAGTGCCAATCAGTGCAGCAGGGGCGTTCATCGCAAAGTAAACGCCTGGGTCCAGCACGGAGGCGCATATCAGCGCCATGATTGCCACAAACGACTCCATCAGCATCGCGCCGTAACCGATAAAGCGAATATGGCTTTCACGCTCAATCAGCTTCGGCGTGGTGCCGCTGGAGACCAGCGCATGGAAGCCGGAGATGGCGCCACAGGCAATGGTGATAAACAGGAACGGGAACAGGGCGCCGGAAAAAACCGGGCCTGAGCCATCAATAAATTTGGTCACAGCGGGCATTTTCAGTTCTGGCATGGCAAAGACGATGCCAACGGCCAGCCCGACAATTACGCCGATTTTCAGGAAAGTAGACAGGTAATCTCTGGGAGCCAGCAGCAGCCAGACCGGCAGCACCGAGGCGATAAAACCATAGATGACCAGTACCCAGGTCAGAGAGGTGCCTTTCAGGGTGAAGAACGGGCCCCAGTAAGGATGCTGAGCCACATCACCACCGTAGATAATGGCCGCCATCATCAGCACAAAACCGATCAAGGAGACTTCGGCGATCTTACCCGGGCGCAGAAAGCGCATGTAAATGCCCATAAACAGGGCGATAGGAATCGTTGCTGCAATGGTGAACAGCCCCCACGGGCTATTCGCAAGGGCTTTAACCACCACCAGCGCCAGCGCGGAGAGAATGATGATCATCACGCCCAGCGCACCCAGCATGGTAATAACCCCGGCAAAGGCGCCCAGCTCCTGACGGGCCATTTCACCTAAGGAGCGGCCGTCACGTCGCGTAGAGATAAACAGGATCAGAAAGTCCTGCACCGCGCCCGCCATCATAACCCCAATCAGGATCCAGATCGTGCCCGGCAGAAAGCCCATCTGGGCCGCCAGAATAGGGCCGACCAGCGGCCCGGCGCCCGCGATCGCCGCAAAGTGGTGACCGAACAGCACCCACTTATTGGTGGGCACATAGTCAAGACCATCGCTGAGGCGCTCGGCGGGGGTAAGACGGCGATCGTCCAGTTCAAAAATGTTGCGGGCGATAAACAGGCTGTAAAAACGATAAGCGATGCTGTAACAGGCTACGGCGGCAATCACCAGCCAGACTGCGTTGACGTGCTCGCCGCGGTTAAGCGCCAGCATCGCGAACGCACCCGCGCCAATTAACGCCACTGCCAGCCAGAGCACGCCGTTTTTGACGTTCTTCATAACTCACTCCTTGTAGAGACCGAATGGAAGGCGATCGGATACAACGAGCTAACGTTAATGTAATGTAATGTAAGTGGAAGTTAATAAAGATAAAACTGTGAAGTGTGGAGCAAATTTAACGCGAAGATACAGGGGCAGGCGGAGGAAAAAAGACCGTCGGAGCAGGCTGTGCTGTCCCGACGGTGGTGTCTTAGGCGGCAGGGCGTGCAACAACGCTGCGTGTTTCCATGCGAACTTCCGCAATGGTCACGTCAATCACGTCGGATACGCGGTAAACCACGTCACCTTTAATCTGTACCGTACCGCTTTCCTGGCTGCACACCAGCTCATCGCGCACGGCATGCAGGAACGGCGCAGGAATAAACGCGACGGCGCCATTTTCCAGCAGACGGACCCGCATGCCACCACGCGATACATCAATGATTTCTGCGCTAAACTTGCGGTCAGTTGCGGCAAACGGCGACAGATAGCGGGCATAGAGCCAGTCACCCACGTCGCGCTCGGCCATGCGGTTTAGACGACGACGCTCGCTCATGGTGACTGTCAGCGCATCGTCCGGACGGCCGATGGGTTCGCCGCGCACGATCGCCTTCAGCAGACGATGGTTGATCATATCGCCAAACTTACGAATCGGTGAAGTCCAGGTGGCATAGGCTTCCAGCCCCAAACCAAAGTGCGGGCCCGGCTCGGTGGTGATCTCTGCATAGGTCTGGAAACGACGAATGCGGCTGTCAAGGAACTGAGTAGGCTGCGCATCCAGCTCACGACGCAGTACGCGGAAACCGTCGAGCGTGGTGATCGCCTGCGGATCGGCCGTGATGCCGTGAGTTGCCAGGACAGCGGCGGCCTGTTCGGCGTTTGCTGCGTCAAAACCGGCATGGACGTTGTAGATACCAAAGCCCAGCTTTTCGCGCAGGACGTTGGCGGCACAGATGTTCGCCAGAATCATCGCTTCTTCAACCATCCGGTTCGCTATGCGGCGCGGTTCGGCGACGATTTCCAGCACTTCGCCTTTTTCGCCCAGCAGGAAACGATAGTCTGGGCGATCTTTAAACACCAGCGCGTGGTTTTGACGCCACTCGGCGCGTGACAGGCACAGACGATGCAGCAGACGAATCTGGTCAGCAATCGCGTCGCTCTGTGGTTGCCATTCGCCACTGTTTTCCAGCCAGTCTGAAACCTCGTCGTACACCAGCTTGGCTTTGGACTCGATCCAGGCCGCAAAGAACTGCACATCGTCCGCCAGGCTTCCATCCTGAGCCACGGTCACGCGGCAGGCCAGAACCGGCCGACGCACGTCAGGGCGCAGCGAGCAGACATCGTCAGACAGCTCGCGCGGCAGCATGGGAATATTGAAGCCCGGCAGGTAGTTGGTAAAGGCACGCTGCGCCGCCAGCTTATCCAGCTCGCTGCCTTCGGCAACATAAGCGGTCGGATCGGCAATGGCGATAGTGAGACGCAGGGCGCCATCGTCCAGCGCTTCAGCATACAGCGCATCGTCCATATCTTCCGTGCTGGCGCTGTCGATGGTCACAAAATCCAGCGCGGTCAGGTCTTCACGCGTCAGGCTTTCGTCCAGCATCTCGCCAAAGCCGATTTCTGGCGCTTCGCGCTCCAGATTATGACGTGACAGTGTCACCCACCACGGTGCAAGGTGGTCGTCGGCTTTAACGATAAATTCGGTGAGTTCGGCATAAAAGCCACGGTCGCCTTTTAAGGGATGGCGACGCATTTCTGCCACGGCCCAGTCGCCATTCTGGAAATCATGGCTCAGTCCACGGACCGGACGACACTGAATCGCGTCTTTGAGCAGAGGATGATCGGGCACGATAGAAAGGCGGTCATCTTTTTTCTGCACGCGGCCAACAAAACGGCTCAGAAAGGGCTCGACCAGCGTTTCAGGCTCGGCACTTTCGCGATCTTTATCGCTGTGGACGATGGCAACGATACGGTCGCCATGCATCACTTTTTTCATCTGTGGCGGCGGGATGAAATAACTTTTCTGTGCATCGACTTCCAGAAAGCCGAATCCCTTTTCGGTGCCTTTAACAACGCCTTCTGCACGGGGCGTTTGCGAGTGAAGCTTCTCTTTAAGCTGCGCAAGCAGCGGATTATCCTGGAACATGATTTTTACGTTTCGTGGCCTAATAGCGGCTGACAGTTTTACGCGAATCGGGGTCTCGCGGCAAGGCAAAAAGCCGGACGAACCGGCTTTTTGCCTGGAGAAAAGCCTGAATCAGGCGATGCGTTGGGTTGCCAGCGCCTGCGTCAGTTCGAGCTTAACCGGCACGGATTTTGAGGTGGGCGTGCCGCTGATATCACCGAAGCTGTTTAACGGAACCAGCGGGTTGGTTTCAGGATAGTAGGCGGCCAGGTTGCCGCGAGGAATGTTATAAGGCACCAGCTTGAAGCCGCTGACGCGACGCGTGACGCCATCATTCCACAGCGTTTCAATATCCACATTCTGCCCTTCGCTGAACCCTAATTCAGCCATGTCATCGGGGTTGATGAAGACGACTTCGCGCTGACCGTAAACGCCGCGATAGCGGTCGTCGAGACCGTAGATCGTCGTGTTGTACTGATCGTGCGAACGCAGCGTTTGCAGCGTGAAGGGCACGTCCTGATCCAACTGCGGAAACAGCGAGTGGGGCAGCGCAGCAGGGCTAAACTCAGCCTTGCCGGTCGGCGTATTAAAACGCAGTTCTGCCGCCGCGTTGCCAAGATAGAACCCGCCAGGCTGATCGCATTTGGTATTGAAGTCGGCAAAACCCGGAATCGTTGCCGCGATATGATCGCGAATCAGGTTGTAATCCGCCGCCAGATCTAACCACTTCACCTTGTCATCACCGAGAACCGCGTGAGCAATACTCGCCACAATTGAGGTTTCAGAACGCTGCGTCTCCGCCAACGGAATCCCCACGCCTTCAGAGGCATGAACCATGCTGAAGGAGTCTTCGACCGTAATGAACTGGTTACCCGTAGCCTGCAGATCGCGCTCGGTGCGGCCCAGCGTAGGCAGAATCAGTCCTTCATGACCCGGCACGAGGTGGCTGCGGTTAAGCTTGGTGCTGATGTGCACCGTCAGACCACAACGGGACAAGGCTTCTTCGGTGCGCGGAGAATCCGGTGCCGCCGCTGCGAGGTTGCCCCCGAGCGCGATAAGCACTTTGATTTCATCACGCAGCATGGCGTTGAGCGCTTCAACAGTATTGTGGCCTGCAGCACGCGGGGGTTCGAAGCCAAAGTGCTGACCCAGCGCGTCGAGGAAAGGCTTAGCCGGTTTTTCATCAATGCCCATGGTGCGGTTACCCTGAACATTGCTGTGACCGCGAACAGGGCACAGGCCCGCCCCTTTTTTGCCTAACTGCCCAAACAGCAGCTGCAGGTTGGTGATTTCACGCACGGTATCAACCGAATGCTTGTGTTGGGTGATGCCCATCGCCCAGGTGCAAATAACCCGATCGGCACTCTGATAAATTGCCGCCGCTTCGCGGATTTGTGCCTCTGTCAGGCCGGACTGCGCCACAATCTGCATCCAGTCGGTGTTATCAACCGCATCAAAATAGGCCTCAACGCCATGGGTTTTGGCATTCAGGAAAGCCTGGTCGAACAGGCCGCTTTCGCCCGCCGCAAGGCGTGCACGATGCGTTTCCAGCAGGGCTTTCACCATGCCGCGAACGGCAGCCATATCACCGCCCAGATGCGGCTGGTAATAGGCAGAGCTGATGGTGCCCGCTTTAGACGTGACAATTTCCAGCGGCTTTTGCGGATCGGCAAAACGTTCCAGACCGCGCTCGCGTAGCGTGTTAAAGGTCACGATTTTTGCGCCATGGTCGGCGGCGTGACGCAGGCTGTGCAGCATGCGCGGATGGTTTGTCCCTGGATTCTGGCCAAAGACAAAAATGGCATCGGCATGGTCAAAATCGTCAAGACGGATGGTGCCTTTACCCACGCCGATGCTGCGTTTCAGGCCCGCACCGCTTGCCTCGTGACACATATTGGAGCAGTCCGGGAAGTTATTGGTGCCCAACATGCGGCCGAACAGCTGATAAAGCCAGGAGGCTTCATTACTGGCGCGACCAGAGGTGTATAGCTCCATCTGATCCGGGTTATCCATCGCTTTAATATGTTGTGCGATGAGCGCAAAGGCATCATCCCAGCTTATGGGTTCGTAATGATCGCTTTCGGCGTTGTAGCGCAACGGATGTGTCAGGCGGCCCTGATATTCCAGAAAATAGTCGCTTTGTGCATACAGGGTTGCCACGCTGTGTTTGGCAAAAAAGTCGGTATCAACAACGCGGCGCGTGGCTTCCCAGGTGACGGCTTTCGCACCGTTTTCGCAGAAGCTAAAGGTACTTTTATTGTCATCGCCCCAGGCACAGCCCGGGCAGTCGAAGCCGCGTGCTTTGTTCATGCGCATGAGGTTACGCAAATTTTTCAGCGCAGCTTTACTGTCGAAAACAAAACGTGTGGTGGCTTCCAGTGAACCCCAGCCGCCCGCTGCGGCACGGTATGGCTTAATTTGACGCTTAAATTTCATCATGTGTGCAGGCTTATTTTTATGTTGGACGAATGTTGCAAGGATATATCCTGATGGTAAAGATTAGTGTGCTATTCACGACAAAGCTTGTCTAATTGATTGGCTTAATGGTGCGATAGCTGGCGTTTATCGTGGGGCACGCCAAGTGTGATGGTGTTCATGTTTTACCTTTTCGTAACCTTGCCATAACGGGTGTTATCGGCACATCGCGCTAATACTTGCTGTTTAAAACAGAAAAGGGCGCGACACCATGAAACAACTGACCAGCCAGATCCATGCGTTTGGCAAGGCGTTGATGATGCCGATTTCGGTGATTGCGGCGGCCGGCATCTTTCTGGGGCTGGCAGCCGCCATGCAGAATCCCGCCGTCACCGGTGAAGCCTTCGCACAGATGCAGGTTGCCCAGCTTATCATCGGGTTTATTCGCAAAGTCGCAGGCGCGCTCTTTGCTAATCTGCCGCTGTTCTTTGCCGTGGCCAGCGCCATCGGGCTGGCAAAAGCGGAAAAGCCGACGGCAGCCTTTGCCGCAGTTATCGGCTATATCGCCATGAATGTCGGCATTAACGCCACGCTGGCCGCCAGGGGCATTACCGCCGCCACGACCACACCTCAGGCGCTGCAGCAGGCCGGAATGGATCAAACCACGGCCATGATGACCTCGGCGGAATATATCCAGATGCTGGGCATTTTCACCTATAACATGAGCGTGCTGGGCGGCGTGATTGCCGGACTGCTTACCGTCATGTTGCATAACCGCTTTTATACGCAGCAGCTCCCCACAGCGATCAGTTTCTTTGGCGGACGCCGTTTTGTGCCCATCGTGACGGTGGTTTTCCTGCCGCTGATCGGCGTGCTTCTGGCGCTCGTCTGGCCCACTATCGGTGAAGGTATTGCCTGGGTAGGACAGATGATCGGTCGGAGCGGGCAGTATGGTGCGTTCCTGCTGGGCGCTTCAGAACGTATTCTGATCCCGACGGGCCTGCATCACATCCTGAATGAAACCGTGCGCTTTACGCCCATCGGCGGTATGGCCATCGTGGACGGGCAGACGATTGTTGGTGCGTTGAATATCTTCAATACCTCGCTGACCCATCCCGGGATGATTCCTGATGCGACGCTCCGCACCGCCACGCAGTTTCTGGCGCAGGGAAAAATACCGGTCATGATGTTTGGCCTGCCGGCCGCGGCCCTGGCGATCTATCACACCGCAAGGCCTGAGCATAAACAGCGCGTTAAGGCGCTGGTCATGGCCGGCGCGCTGACGTCCTTTACCACCGGGATCACCGAACCGCTGGAGTTCTGCTTTATTTTTGTTTCGCCGGTGCTCTATCTGCTGCATGCATTTCTAACGGGCCTGTCATTTATGCTGATGTCGATGCTACATCTGATGATTGGTAATGTGCAGGGCGGCATTATCGATCTGGTGGTCTTCGGCGTGCTGGGTGGCAGTAAAACCCACTGGTGGTGGACGCTGGTGCTTGGGGCAATCTACGCACCGGTTTATTACTACGCGTTTCGTTATGTGATTACGCGCATGCATGTCGAAACGCCCGGGCGGGAAACGGACGATGAAAAACCCCAGCTTGTTGAAGCCAGCGAGCGCACTAACGTGATCATCAGCGGACTGGGCGGGGCGGCCAATATAGAGGATGTCGATTGCTGCTTCACGCGTTTGCGGGTTCGCGTCAAAGACATGAAAGAAGTGGTGGATCAGACGTTAATGCGTACCGGCGCGAATGGTATTAACCGCGTGAGCGAACAGGATGTGCAGGTGATTTATGGCCCACAGGTTGAGAAAATCGCACAAGAGGTGAAATCAGCGTTGGGCGTCGGATAATCCCCCTTCACCCGGCAAAGGTGCGAGCACGGTGCCTTTGCCGTTTGTCACTCCTGTGCGTTGCCCGCCTTCCTGCTCACTGTCCACTGTCCCCTTAAAGCGCGCCTCCGCGACAATCCGTACGCTTGTAACAAACTGGTCACAATATATAAGCGGGGCTTTATGTTTCATTTTGTGAACGGGGCTTGTACTTTACCGGTAACACTCTAAGGTAAGAGGTGAAGCTCAAATACACGCAATCAAAAGGGGGTTATTAATGGCTAAACACAGCCTGATTAAAATCGTTGAAATATCAGCAATTATATTCTTTGCGCTGGTGGTGATTTATTTACTGGCTACCGGCGTCCTGTCTTCCACAGGGATTGATCACGCCTGGCCGTATCCCACGAAGTGAGTGTCGCAATACCAGGGAAACACCAATAAAAATTACAAATAATACAATGTTAAGATCAACAATAACCCCAATCTATTGCCCACATGGGGCGTTCTCCACTTGATTGTCTGATGTACCGCCGTCTTAATAGCGCTTCCACACTACGCCGCATGCACGAAACCGCAAGCGCCCGCGATCTCTTTACCACAATGCTATCTCCGACTGGCAATCTGTTAACCCATCGGCACATAATAGGTGTTCATTAGAACGGTGTGACGGCGGGTAAAAGAAAATCGATATCAAGCAACTCATCTATCTCTGCAATCTCGAACGCGAACGCCATTTTGGTCGTGCCGCCGAAGCCAGCTTTGTCAGCCAGCCAACCTTATCGATGCGGTTAAAAAACCTGGAGCGTGAACTGGGCCTGTCGCTGATCAACCGCAGTAACAACTTTGCCGGTTTCACGCCGGAGGGCGACAGGGTGCTGGCATGGGCACGGGAAATCGTTTCGGTTTATCAGGGGCTGAAGCTGGAGGTCGAGTCGTTAAAACACGGCGTGAACGGTACGCTTCGCCTCGGTGTGGTCCCGCAGTGCAGCGTTTCGTTGGCAGAACTGTTAAAAGCGGTGCAGGCTCGTTATCCGCAGCTGGATTACCGCATTGCCGTGTTAAGTGCCGATCAACTGCTGGACGCGCTGAACAGCCACACGGTTGATGTCGGCATTGGCTTTTTTGAAATGGCGACGCTGCGGGAACTGCATTTTCAGGCATCGCTGCTGGCGGACAGCGGCGTTGAGGCGGTTTTTCATGCCGCCCATTTCCCCCCGTTATGCGCCCATGAAACGCTTGACCTGCCAACGCTGGCGCAGCAGCCGCTGTGTCTGGCAGAGCCAACCCGTTATTTTCGCCGCTATCTGGATATGACGTTTCGCGATGCTGCGCTGGTGCCGCGCGTGGTGGTTGAAAGCGCCTCTGTCATGCAGCTGTTGCAGTGTACCCAGGTCGGTCTGGGTGTTCTGATCTCGCCACGGGGCCATTTGCTGCCTGAATCCTTACACGGCCTGGAAAAGCGCACTATTTCGATGCCAAAAATGGCGCGTCAGGCCGCGCTGGTGATCGCCGAGCCTGGCCGGGCCACGCCGCTCGCACAGCATTTTTATGACGAAGCGCGAAGCTATCTTGCCAGCTAGCTGGCTTCACCGCAGGCATAAAACAAACGGCTGTTCCAGTTGGCCAGCGCGATAGCCTGTATCACGCTGAACTGCCTGGCATGCGACCAGCCAGCTTGCGCCAGCGGTTGCAGATCGAGCGCACTGACGCGCTCTGGCTGGCGGGTGAGCTGAGCGGTTAGTGTAATGACAGCCTGCTGCTCACTGTCGGTTTTCGCCTCGTCCGCCTGACTCATTCGCTTCTCTGCATCTGCAGCATGCTGCCAAATCCAGCGGCTGCCCAGTATCCGGGCGGCGGTCGCCTCCACGCTTGCGCTTGCGCCATCTTGCAGCTGTTGACGCAGGGCAAACCAGCTTTGCAGCAGCGCAGGCGCGTGAGCCAGCAGCCAGACTGTATCTTTAAGCACCGGCGCATGCTGACACGCGGCGACAGCGGCATGTTGCGCCTCGCTGGCATAGCGCGGCTCCAGCGGCGTCAGCACAGGCTGCCACGCGCAGGGCTGGGCAAACGTCGCCACATCGGCGTCAGGAGCCGGTGACATACCCGGCATCCAGCGCACCGGCCGTTCCAGCAGAGCATGAATCCCGGCGATGACGCGCGCCTGATAGCAGACAAAGCCCACCAGATGGTTGAGTGTGACGATATCGGCTTCGCTCAGCCCTACCGCATGCAGCGCGCGGATGCTCTCCGCCGTAATTAAGGCGGGCTGCATCGCCAGCAGGCGGGCATATTGCGTAATTTGCGTCAGGCGATTGTTGCTTTCACGAGAGGAATCAGGACCCGGCAGGGGATTGAGGCGGGCGGAATAGTGGTTACACAGGCGTTGAATGCCTGCCACCTGAGCCACCGTCAAGGCGGTGCTTAGCCGGTCATACAGCGTAAGCGTATGGGTCAGTGTGGTTTCGATCTGGTCGGGAAACAGCTGGTCAACAACGTGATGGGCGAACTGTATGGCGGGCTGGTCGGCCTGAAGTAAAGGCTGAATAACAGAAGCGTCCTGTGCTAACCCCAGCAAAAACCGGTCATCGACATGGGCGGCTTCTGGAAAAAGCGGGGCAGCCTGTACGCTGCGCGGACTGGTCTGACTTTCATAAAACCAGTGGTCCTGGCCGGGATAGCGGCGTTGTTGCATCATCAGTCCTTTTGCAAAATCTGATGCGGCGCATGCGGTGATTCAGTCGCAGGCCGCAGGGCTGACTTATCGTCGCCCACGGGCAGGTCAGGGCAAAAGACCAATCGGTGATAATTAATAGCGATAAGGAATAACGCGGGGATCGGGCAGGGGGTGCGCAGGGCGAGCAACGCTCGCCCGTGAGGAAACTTATTTCAGTTCGAGTTCATTCATCGCAGCGATGCTGAAACCGCCGTCAACGTGAACGATTTCACCGGTGATCCCACCCGCAAGGTCGGAGCACAGGAAGGCCGCAGAGTTACCCACGTCTTCAATGGTGACGGTACGACGAATCGGGGTGACCGCTTCACAGTGGGCCAGCATCTTACGGAAGTCTTTGATGCCCGATGCCGCCAGGGTACGAATCGGACCCGCAGACACGGCGTTAACACGCACGCCTTCAGGACCCATCGCGTTCGCCATGTAACGGACGTTTGCTTCAAGGGACGCTTTCGCCAGGCCCATTACGTTGTAGTTAGGGATAGCGCGCTCTGCACCCAGGTAAGACAGCGTCAGCAGGGCGGAGTTAGGGTTCAGCATCGCACGGCACTCTTTTGCCATTGCAACAAAGCTGTAGGCGCTGATGTCATGTGCGATTTTGAAACCTTCGCGGGTTACGGCATTGACGTAATCGCCATCCAGCTGGTCGCCAGGGGCGAAGCCAATGGAGTGCACGAAACCGTCAAATTTCGGCCAGGTTTTTGCCAGCTCAACGAACAGGGATTTGATGCTTTCATCTTCTGCAACATCACATGGCAGCACAATGTCAGAACCCAAATCTTTGGCAAACTCTTCCACACGACCTTTCAGTTTGTCGTTTTGGTAGGTGAAAGCCAGTTCTGCGCCCTGTTTGCGCATCGCCTGTGCAATACCGTAGGCGATGGAAAGTTTACTGGCAACACCAGTAATCAGAATGCGCTTACCGGAAAGAAAACCCATAGCTGTAATCCTTATGGTCATGGTAGTTGGCGGTCGCGTTGTTTAAATAATAGACGACCGACGTTAATCGACGTGCGGATTCTAGCACGTCTGCTTGAAATCAGGAAAACCGCTCAGCGTTTTCCACAATATGCCGCAAAATCAACGCTCACGCCGCCAGGCTTCGGCTGTAAGCGCCTCGCCAAAATGGCTGTTGATCAGGCGTTTGGTCATTTCGTGCAGCGGCGAAGCGAGCACGTCTGCCGTTCCGCCGCGTTCCACCACTTCACCGTGATGCATGACCAGTACTTTATCGCTGATGTGCTTCATCATGCCAAGATGCTGGGTCACATAAATATAAGCAATGCCGTGTTTTTCCTGGAGTTCCAGCATCAGATTGACCAGTTGAGAGCGCATGGTCATATCCAGAGAGGCCAGCGCCTCGTCAGCCACAATCACTTTGGGCTGCAGGATCAAGGCCCGTGCCAGCCCAAGGCGCTGCTTTTGGCCCGGTGCCAGCATGTGGGGATAGTAACCTGCGTGATCGCGCAGCAATCCCACCTGACGCAGCGTTGTAATGATGCGTTTTTCCCGTTCCTCAGCATCCAGCCCGGTATTCAGGCGCAGCGGCAAATCCAGAATCTGGCTCACGCGCTGGCGCGGGTTGAGCGACGTTGACGGATCCTGAAAAATCATGCGAATGCGTTGGCTACGATAGCCGTAATCACCAAAGCTGAGCGGATGATCGTCAATGATGATCTCCCCGTCGCTGGGGGCAACGGTGCCGCTAAGCATTTTCGCCAGGGTCGATTTACCCGATCCGTTCTCGCCGATAATCGCCAGGGTCTGCTTTTCACGCAGCGTAAAGCTGACGGATTTAACGGCTTCAACGTGCTGGCGGCGAAACAGGCCGGTGCGGTAGCGAAAAGTTTTGCTGAGATTGCGGACTTCCAGCAACGTTTCCATGTTATTGGCCCTCAACGTTAAGCGGGAAGTGGCAGGCGTACAGGTGCGAGCGGGTGCCCGTCAGCCGCGGCGTTTCAATGCACTTACGCTGCGCGTAGGGACAGCGTGGCCCCAGGCGACAGCCAATCGGCAGGCTCTCCAGCGACGGAATCGCGCCCGATAAGGTGTTCAGTCGGCTTTTGTGCGGCAGCGGACGACCAAAATCAGGCATGGCGCGAATCAAAGCCTGAGTATAGGGATGATGCGGGGTCGTCATCAGGTCTTCGCTTTGCGCCGTTTCGACCGTCTGGCCGCAGTACATGACGTTAATGCGGTCAGCCCACTGGCTCATCGTGCGCAGATCGTGGCTGATCAATAAAATGGTGGTGTTGTTGTTCTGGTTAAGACGGCTCAGCAGGCGGAATATCTGCGCCTGGGTTGTAGGCTCCATCGCATTGGTTGGCTCATCCGCAATCAGCAGGCGGGGCTGATTCGCTAACGCGATGGCGATCATAACTTTCTGGCACTCGCCCTCGGTTAACTCATAGGGAAAGCTGCGCATAATGTCTTTATGATCCTTAATGCCCACCCGATGCAGCAGTTCAATCGCCCGGGTTTTACGCCAGAACCAAAAACGCTTCATCCACGGGCCTTTATAGGTCCAGCGCGGAATCGCCTGCATCAGCTGACGCCCGACACTTTCAGAGGGATCGAGACAGGATTGCGGCTCCTGAAAAATCATCGATACGTTATGACCCACGATGCGGCGGCGCTCACGGGCAGACAGACGCAGCAGATCAACGTCATCAAAGACCATGCGGTCTGCGGTAACGCGCCAGTTGTCGTTAGTCACGCCGCAAATCGCCTTGGCCACCAGGCTCTTGCCCGAACCGGACTCCCCGACCAGACCGCGAATTTCGCCTTCACTGAGGGACAAATTAACGCGATCGACCGCTTTAACCGGCCCGTCCGCGGTCATAAACTCAATCGTCAGATTACGAATATCCAGTAACGGCATTATTCCACTCCCGCCTCGACGGCCCGACGAATGCCATCACCGAGCAGGTTAACCACTAATACGCTTAGCATCAGCGCCGCACCGGGCAACATCACGGTCCAGGGGGCCACGTAGACCAGCTCCAGGGAATCGCCCAGCATCGCGCCCCATTCCGGTGAGGGCAACTGCGCGCCAAGGTCGAGAAATCCCAGGGCGGCAATATCAAGAATGGCCATGGAGAGCGCACGCGTAATTTCGCTGATCAGCATAGGTAACACGTTAGGGAGAATCGCATGCCACATAATATTAATGCTGGTCGCCCCATCGAGACGCGCCGCCACCACATACTCTTTTTCCAGTTCATCATGAACGGCGCTGTAAATTTCCCGCACCAGCCTTGGCATCAGCGCCAGCCAGACCGCCAGCAACGCATGTTCAAGGCGTGGGCCGAGAAAGGCCACCACGATGATGGCCAGCAGGAGAGAAGGAATTGACAGTAACGTGTCCAGCACGTGATTCAGCACGGCAGAGCGCACGCCGTGCGTCATGCCCGCCACGATACCGAGTACCAGTGCCCAGAAAGTGGCAAACAGCGTAACCACAATGGCTGAACCCACTGTCGGGGCCACGCCATTGAGCAGACGGCTGAGTAAATCACGCCCTAAATCGTCTGTTCCAAGGAAGAACGACACTTCACCGTAGCGTGACCAGGAGGGCGGTAACAGCTGGTAGCCCAAAAACTGCTGGTCGATGGGATAAGGTGCCAGAAAATGCCCAAACAGACAGAGCAGCAGCAGTGCGCCAAAGCCGTACAGGCCTATCATCGCAGGCATGTCGCTATAAAAATGGTGCCAGCTCTGACGAATTGCGCTCGGCAGGCGTTTTTCGGCGTAGATGTTATCGTAGGGCATACCATTCCTTATGTTTCAGCGGATTCAACGCCGCACCGACAATGTCAGAGAGCACATTCACCACAATCACCACGCCGCCGGTCACCATCACACCGGCCGATATCGCCGCATAATCCTGCTGGCGGATAGCGTTAATCAGCCAGCGCCCCAGGCCGGGCCAGTTGAAGACCATTTCCGTGATCATCGCCAGCGTTAACATGCTGGAAAACTGCAGACCCAGGCGTGGAATGACGGGCGGAAGGGCATTATGCAGAACGTGACGGCGAATCACGGTAAAACGGGATAACCCACGGGTGGCGGCCGCCTTCACATAGCTTTTATCCACGACATCAATGGTGCTGATGCGCAATAAACGCACGATCTCGGTCGTTGGCGCCATGGCCAGAACGGTCACCGGCAAAATCAGATGCATCAGCACGCTAATCATCATTTCATGCCGCCACGGCGAGGGGCTGAGCCAGGCATCGATCAAGGCAAAGCCGGTAATGTTCTGGACCGGATAGAGCAAATCGTAGCGGCCGGAAACCGGCAGCCAGCCCAGCGTTAACGAAAAAAACAGCGTAAACAACAGGGCAAGCCAGAACACAGGAATCGAGAATCCTAACAGGGCGAGAGCGCTGATCAGTTTATCCTGCCATTTATGCCGCATCGCACCGGCGCAAATGCCCAGCGGAATCCCGACGATCAGCGCTAAGCTAAAGGCCATCAGGCACAGCTCCATCGTAGCGGGAAACACCTCACGCAGCTGTACGCCAATTTCCTGGCCATTGGTGCTGGAAACCCCAAAGTCCAGCTGCAGCATGCCTTTAAACCAGAACCACCAGGCATCGAACAGCGATGCGCCTTCCAGGGGCGCGTTAGGGGTGAAATAGCTCAGGCTGAAACTCACCAGCGAAAGAAAAAACAAGGTAATCACCAGCAATACCAGGCGACGCAGGATATAGATGACCACTTAACGTTCCTCTCGCTCATCACGATACATGCCGGCAAATGACGCATTGCCAAACGGACTCAAAACCAGACCTTTAATATCATGCCGATAGGCTTGCAGACGCAAAGATGAAGCCAGCGGCAGAACGGGCAGCTCGCGCGCCAGAATCTGCTGGGCTTTATCATAATTTTCAATACGCCCCGACAGCTGCTGTGACAACAGGGCATTTTTCAGCGTGTCGTCAAACGTGGGTGAACACCAGTGAGCATAGTTGGTCTGCGAACTGATGGCGGCGCAGCTGAGCAGCGGACGAAAGAAGCTGTCGGGATCGTTACTGTCAGTTGCCCAGCCCGCCAGCGTCAGATCGTGGTTCATTGCCATCAGCTGTGCCTCCTGAAAACGCCCCTCAACCGGCACGATGGTGACCTGTACGCCAATTTGCGCAAGATCAGCCTGGATAAGCTCTGCCGTTTTCAGCGGTGCAGGGTTCCAGGACTGCGAGGCCGCGGGCACGACCAGGCGCAGATGAAGATCGTGGACGCCAGCGGCTTCCAGCGCTTCTTTGGCCTTTTTGGGATCGTAAGGGGTAATGCTGGCATCGGTATCGTAAGCCCAGGACGCGCGAGGCAGTATGGATGCAGCCGTCTCGGCAGTGCCGTAATAGATAGATTCCATCAGACGCTCATTATTCATCGCCAGCGCCAGTGCGTGACGGACTTCCGGCCTGTCGAGCGGCGGTTTTCGGGTATTAAATGCTAAATAGGCGATGTTCATCCCGGGCCGCAGCGTCATGCGCAGTCGGGGATCGTCACGCAGAATGGATATTTGGCTGGCGGCAGGATAGGCGAGCACGTCGCATTCGCCCGTAAGCAGCTTCGATAAACGGCCTGTTCCGCCGGCTCCGAGGTCGATAACCACCTGCTGCAGGCGCGGCACGCCTTTCCAGTAATGCGGGTTACGCGCCAGACGAATATATTGCCCGCTGCGGTATTCGCTCAACTGGAAAGGACCGGTGCCGACAGGTAAACGATCCAGCTCTTCCTGGCGGCCCACTTTATCCAGGCTGTCAGCATACTCTTTCGACAAAACGGGCGCGTAGTGCGTCGCCAGGTGCCAGAGAAAAGAGGCGTCCGGACTATTCAGACGGAATTCGACGGTATCGTTATCGATTTTTTTAATGCTCTGAACGGAATCGGCGAACTGCAGGCTGTCGAAATAGGGGTAATAGCCACCGTTGACGTTATGCCAGGGATGTTTGCGATCGAACATGCGGGCAAAGCTGAATACCACGTCATCCGCATTCATGGCGCGGGTGGGTTTAAAGGTTGCGGTGTGCTGGAACTGCACCCCATGACGCAGGTGAAAACGGTAAGTGGCACCGTTATCACGCACTTCCCAACTGGCAGCCAGATCGGACTGCAACCGGTAGGTGTAAGGATCCACATCTAACAGGCGGTCGTACAGCTGCGCAGCCAGCGTATCCACCGTTAAACCACTGCTGGCCATCTGCGGATTGAAGGTATTCAGCGTGCCGTTAACGCAATAGACGAATCCGCTTTGACGGATATCACCCGCCAGCGTCGGCGCAGACCACACAGGCGCGCTCAACACGCTGAGACTCAGTAACAGCGAAGGAATTAGTTTTAACATAGAACTCAACGATTCTCAGGCATTAGGCAGAGTGTATCGCAAAGCGGGCCTGGCCCCAAATACGCATCAGCGATTGCCAGCTCTTTGCGCGCGCACCAGCGTAAAAGTGGGATTGGCTGGTGCCGATCGCGATCAGTTTTTACCCAGGCAGAACCTGTTTGTGTCGATGGCACAGGAGGAAAGCACCCATGACTATCGATGAAGTGACGGAAAATAAAAAAATCTACCTGCCGCTATTGCTGTTGGCCGATGAACAGGAAGATATGATTGACCGCTATCTTGCCAGCGGACGCATGTTCAGGCTGTGGGATAACGGAGTGAAGTGCATTGCCGTGGTGACGCGTTTAAACGAGACGGAATGCGAGCTTAAAAATATGGCGACCTGCCCGGCAGATCAGGGTAACTATGGCCGCACGATGCTGGCTTATATTGCAGAGACGTTTTTAAAAGCGTGTAAGACGATGTACGTCGGCACCGGGGACGTGCCAGGCATACTCCGTTTTTATCATAAAAGCGGTTTCCGCAAGTCACACCGGGTCAAGGATTTTTTCACGGACAATGATGACAAACCGATTATCGAAGAGGGCGTACAGTTACGTGACATGGTCTATTTACGCAGAGACGCAAATGACGCGTAAGCACGCGGAGTTGCGTGAAAAATAAAGGCATAGCGTTGATGTGGAAATGAGAAAAGTTCTCAATAAGGCTTTACAGATGCGAACAGGAATGATTATTATTCAGTTGCGCTTCGACGGTGGCTCTACCGAAGAAGAGCACGACATTGCTCACATTGCTTCCAGTTGCCCGCTTCGGCGGGCCCTTTTTTAGGCTCCCGCCCGCTTTCTGTCTCACCCTCTTGTCTCAGTCGTATCGAAGAATCGCCCACGGCAAATGCCGCAGAAAAACAATGCCTTGCCACGTATCGGAACCGGCCAGATCCTTTATGCTTGTCCGTCTCGCGCCTGAATCCCGTGCTTTTTCATCATCGCTCTGAGCTGGTGGTAGGTCACACCCAGTAAGCTGGCGGCACGACGTTGATTGTACTTCGCCTGTTGTAAGCTGATTTCTACCACATCGTACTCCTGCTGATTCTGCCACTGACGCAGGTCAAGCGGTAAAGAAGGCAGGGCCGATGCCGCGTCCGGCACGTGGGCAGGCGGCGGGGCATCTTCGGGGGCGGTGCGTCGTTCAAACGGGTTGATAATGATGTTATCCAGAGGTTCATCGCTGGTGTTATGGCGATAGACCGACCGCTCAACGACGTTTTTTAGCTCACGCACGTTACCCGGCCACGGGTGTTCCAGTAAGGTTTGCTGAGCCTGCTGAGTAAAACCGGGAAACAGGGGCAAGGTCAACTCCCGGCACATCTGGATGGCGAAATGGTCCGCCATCACCAGAATATCGCTACGGCGCTCTCGGAGCGGCGGCAGTTGAACCACATCGAACGCCAGACGATCGAGCAGATCGGCACGAAACTTCCCGGCGGCGGCCAGCGCGGGCAGGTCTTCATTGGTGGCGCAAATCAGGCGCACATTCACCTGAAAAACGTGATTCCCGCCTACGCGTTCAAGCTGACCGTATTCAATAACCCGCAGGAGTTTTTCCTGAACCAGCATCGGGGCGGTTGCCAGCTCATCAAGGAACAGCGTGCCGCCGTCTGCCCGTTCAAAACGGCCCAGGTGACGCTTTTGCGCGCCGGTAAAGGCGCCTGCCTCATGTCCAAACAGCTCCGAATCCAGCAGGTTTTCATTCAGCGCGGCACAGTTGAGCGAGATAAAAGGGCCCTGCCAGCGATCGGACAGATAGTGCAGACGACTGGCGATCAGCTCTTTACCGGTACCGCGTTCGCCCACGACCAAAACCGGTTTTTCCAGCGGTGCGAGTTTCGATACCTGCTCCAGCACTTCCAGAAAGTTGTTCGATTCGCCCAGCAGGTTATCGTTGTTAGGAGACATGATGAATTTCGCCACTGATTAATCAATTTAACTATCTTAGAACAGATAAAAGAAACTGAAAAGCCAGCAATACAATAAAAATCAATAAGATAAAAGTTGGCACGCATCTTGAATTAATCCGTTCAGCAAGTTGAAACTATGACAATCAAGAGGAACATCATTATGGGTATTTTTTCGCGTTTCGCTGACATCGTTAATGCCAACATTAATTCCCTGCTGGAGCGTGCAGAAGATCCGCAGAAGCTGGTGCGCCTGATGATTCAGGAAATGGAAGATACGCTGGTTGAAGTCCGCTCCACCTCTGCGCGCGCCCTGGCAGAGAAGAAACAGCTGGCACGGCGGATTGAGCAGGCAGAGCTTCAGCAGGCCGAATGGCAGGACAAGGCTGAACTGGCTCTGCGTAAAGACAAAGAGGATCTGGCCCGCTCCGCGCTGATCGAAAAGCAGAAACTCACCGATCTGATCGCCACCCTGAAACAGGAAGTTGACCAGGTTGAAGAGACGCTGGCTCGCATGAAAGGCGAAATCACCGAGCTGGAGAAAAAGCTGAGCGAAACCCGCGCACGCCAGCAGGCTCTTACGCTGCGCCACCAGGCGGCATCGTCTTCACGCGATGTCCGCCGTCAGCTGGACGGCGGTAAAATTGATGAAGCGATGGCGCGTTTTGAATCCTTTGAGCGTCGCATCGATCACATGGAAGCAGAAGCAGAGAGCCACGGTTTTGGCAAACCGAAAACCCTGGATCAGCAGTTTACCGATCTGAAAGCGGATGACGAAATCAGTCAGCAACTGAACGCGCTGAAAGCCAAAATGAACCGCAGCGAATAAGACGCCGCTTTCTGCTGGACAGGATTAAGGAGAGTCAATGAGCGCATTATTTTTAGCCATTCCATTAACGATATTTGTGCTGTTTGTGGCACCCGTCTGGCTATGGCTACACTACAGTAACAAACGCAACGGGGGCACCGATCTGTCGCAGAGTCAGATGCAGCGCCTGCAACAGGTAACCAAAGATGCCCAGCGCATGCGGGAGCGCATTGAAGCGCTTGAAGCCATCCTCGATGCTGAACATCCTAACTGGAGGCAGCCATGATGAAAGGCCGCAAGTTATGGCGTAAGCCTGACGAAGGGAAGCTGATGGGCGTGTGTGCCGGTTTAGCCGAATACCTTGACGTTCCGGTACGACTGCTTCGCATCATCGTCGTCTTGTCACTGTTCTTTGGTCTGTTTGTGTTTACCGTGATCGCCTATTTCGTGTTGGGTTTTGTGCTGGACGTTAAACCGGCCGACGTGGATAACGGGGAATACGCGCCCAGCGCCGGTGAACTGCTGGACCAACTGGAAACGACACTGCAACAGGATGAGCGTAATGTTCGGGATATTGAACGTTACGTCACCTCTGAAACCTTCAGCGTGCGCAGTCGTTTCCGTCAGATTTAATCGTTGTTCTGCAGCGGGCCAGTGTCTGGCCCGTTTGTGAACCGTTTGGAGGAAGTGATGACTGTTTCACGCACTGCGGCTTTTCGTCATCGTGCAACACCTGCGTTGAAGTCCGCCGCTAAATTTATCATTATCAATGCGATAACTTATGGTCCTGCGGGCGTGACCGGCTGGGCGGTGAAATCGGTGGCGCGTCGTCCGTTGCGTATTCTGTTAGGACTGGCGCTTGAGCCACTGCTGAAACGCGTGATGAACACTGTGGCATCACGCTTCATCAAGGAGAAAGATGAAAAGACTGCAAACTGAATTGCTGGCATTGATGAACCGCGGCGTCGATCGCCATCTTCGTCTGGCGGTAACCGGATTAAGCCGCAGTGGCAAAACGGCCTTCATTACCTCGCTGGTTAACCAGCTCCTGTCTGTTCACAGCGGTGCCCGACTGCCGCTGTTTTCCGTGGTGCGCGATGAGCGCCTGCTGGGCGTGAAACGCGTCCCCCAGCGGGACATGGGCACGGCGCGTTTTACCTACGATGAGGGGCTGGCGCAGCTTTACAACACACCGCCCGCCTGGCCAACCCCGACGCGAGGCGTGAGTGAAATGCGCCTGGCACTGCGTTATCGCCCCAACGATTCGTTACTCCGCCATCTCAAAGACACCGCCACGCTCTATCTTGAAATCGTCGATTACCCGGGTGAGTGGCTGCTCGATCTGCCTATGCTGGCACAGGATTATCTGACCTGGTCGCGGCAGATGAACGGCTTATTACAGGGCGATCGCGCCAGCTGGGCCGCGCCATGGCGTGCACTGAGTCAAACGCTTGATCCTTTTGCTCCGGCGGATGAGAACCGCCTGGCCGACATCGCTGCGGCCTGGACTGACTACCTGCATCAGTGTAAAGCGGAAGGGCTGCACTTCATTCAGCCGGGACGTTTTGTTCTGCCTGGCGATATGGCCGGTGCGCCAGCGCTACAGTTTTTTCCCTGGCCAGCTGACGATGAAGCCCAGGCGGCGAAGCTGGCGCAGGCCGATAAAGGCAGTAACTTTGCCATGCTGCAGCAGCGATTCAATTACTACTGCCAGCATGTCGTAAAAGACTTCTATAAAAATCATTTTCTGCGCTTTGATCGCCAGATCGTGCTGGTGGACTGCCTGCAACCGCTCAACAGCGGGCCGCAGGCGTTTAATGATATGCGGCTGGCATTAACGCAACTGATGCAGAGCTTTCATTACGGGCAGCGTACGCTGTTCCGACGACTGTTTTCACCCGTCATCGATAAGCTGTTATTTGCCGCGACCAAAGCCGATCACATCACCAGCGACCAGCACGGCAATATGGTCTCTTTGCTGCAGCAGCTTGTGCAGGACGCCTGGCAAAACGCCGCGTTCGAAGGCATCAGCATGGACTGTATTGGCCTGGCCTCGGTTCAGGCCACACAAAGCGGGCTGGTCGATCACCGTGGCGAAAAAATCCCGGCACTTCGCGGTCATCGCCTGCAGGATGGCGAGGCATTAACCGTTTATCCGGGTGACGTTCCGCCCCGGCTACCGGGCAGCGCGTTCTGGCAGCAGCAAGGCTTTCAGTTTGAGCAGTTTCGCCCACAGCAGCTGGATATCGATCGCCCACTGCCGCATATCCGCATGGATGCGGCGCTGGAATTTTTACTGGGAGATAAATTGCGATGAGCGATCCGTTAAAACCGCGTATCGATTTTGCCCACCCGCTGGAGGATAAGCCCGAAAGTGTGCTGCGGCCTGCTCAAACGTTTGAAGACGATGCCCAGGCCGCTTTTTTGGCTGTGCAAGACAGCGACGCGACGGTTGAAGAAGAAAGCGCAGGGGAAAGAGCCGTCGAGGCCGCGCTGAAACCTAAACGCAGCCTGTGGCGCAAAATGGTGGGCGCAGGCCTGGCGCTGTTTGGCGTCAGTGTTGTGGCGCAGGGCGTGCAGTGGAGCCACAATGCCTGGCTGGCGCAGGACTGGTTTGCGCTGGGCAGCGGCGTCGCCGGCGGACTGATTGTTCTGGCCGGTGTGGGCGCGCTGACCCAGGAATGGCGCCGCTTATATCAACTGCGGCAGCGTGCGGAAGAGCGCGATCGGGGACGGGAACTGCTTAACAGCCACGGCGTGGGCCAGGGGCGGGCTTTTTGTGAAAAACTGGCGCGTCAGGCCGAACTGGATCAGGCTCATCCAGCGCTGCAACGCTGGCATGCCTCGCTTCACGAAACCCACAATGATGGTGAAACGGTCCGGCTCTATGCCCAACTGGTGCAGCCGGTTCTTGATCGCCAGGCCCGGCGGGAAATCAGCCGCCATGCTGCCGAATCGGCGCTGATGATCGCCGTCAGCCCGTTGGCACTGGTCGATATGGCCTTTATCGCCTGGCGTAACCTGCGGCTGGTCAACCGCATTGCGGCCATTTACGGTATTGAGCTGGGCTATTTTAGTCGACTGCGCCTGTTCCGACTGGTGCTGCTTAACATGGCGTTTGCCGGGGCCTCAGAGCTGGTGCGCGAGGTCGGAATGGACTGGATGTCGCAGGACATCGCGGCCCGCCTGTCGACGCGTGCCGCGCAGGGCATTGGTGCGGGGCTGCTCACCGCCCGGCTGGGTATCAAAGCGATGGAACTGTGTCGGCCTTTACCCTGGCTGGAAAATGATAAACCTCGTCTCGGCGATTACCGCCGGGAGCTGTTAGGGCAGTTGAAAGACGCGCTACAAAAGGGCGGGAATAAACATCCACAAAACTGACTATAGATGGGGGCCGTTATTTAACGTCCCCCTGTTTAGCGCGCCAAATCTGCGGGGGACCGTTCCGGGATACTGGGAAGATTAACTGCGAAAGACGTCGAAAACTCAAGGTGTTATGGCGCGCTGCGCGCGACGGACGTTTAAAAAAAACGCGCTTGCGTTAACGCTGTCAACTTTTCCTGACAGCCCCCTTTCTGCGGACGGGCTGTTTAGCGTATTATCGCGACATATCAAACGGATTAAGGCCCACGCGATGCGTTTAGAAGTGTTTTGTCAGGACCGTATCGGACTGGCGCGTGAATTGCTCGACCTGTTGGTGGCGCGCAGTATCGATCTCCGCGGCATTGAAGTCGCCGCCTCAGGCCGTATCTATCTCAATTTCTCCACGCTTGAATTCGAACAGTTCAGTAATCTGATGGCGGAAATCCGTCGTACACCCGGCGTCACCGATGTCCGCACGGTCCCCTATATGCCGTCTGAACGTGAACATCGGGTACTCAGCGCCTTGCTGGTTGCCATGCCAGAGCCGGTATTTTCGGTTGATTTGAGAACGAAGGTTGAGCTGGCGAACCCGGCGGCGCAAAACCTGTTTAATCTTGATGAAAACAAGATCCGCAATTTTACCGCCGACCACCTGATTAACGGTTTTAATTTTGCGCGCTGGCTGGAGAGCGAACGCGTTCAGGCGCAGGCGCAACATGTGGTGATAGAAGGGCGCGACTTCCTGATGGAAGCACACCCGATTTACCTGTCAGAGGACAACGACCAGGCCGACCAGCTCGTCGGCGCAATGGTGATGCTGAAGTCTACTGCCCGTATGGGGCGACAACTGCAGAACCTGGTGGTGACTGATGAAACCGAGTTCGATCATATTGTCGCCGTTACGCCCAGGATGCGGCAGGTCGTGGAACAGGCGCGCAAGCTCGCGATGCACGATGCACCGCTGCTGATTATCGGCGACACCGGCACGGGCAAAGACATGCTGGCGCGGGCCTGTCATTTACGCAGCGCACGCGGAAAGATGCCTTTTCTGGCGCTTAACTGTGCATCGCTGCCGGATGACGTAGCGGAAAGTGAGCTTTTTGGTCACGCAGCCGGGGCCTATCCCAATGCGCTGGAGGGCAAAAAAGGCTTTTTCGAACAGGCAAACGGTGGCTCGGTGCTGCTGGATGAAATTGGCGAGATGTCACCCACCATGCAGACGAAGCTGCTGCGTTTTCTCAACGATGGCACTTTCCGCCGCGTCGGTGAGGAGCATGAGGTACACGTGAATGTCCGCGTGATCTGCGCCACCCAGAAGAACCTGTTTGAGCTGGTTCAGCGCGGCGAGTTCAGGGAAGACCTTTTCTATCGCCTGAATGTGCTTACGCTGAATCTGCCGCCGCTGCGCGAGCGCGTTCAGGACATTATGCCGCTGACGGAAATGTTCGTGGCGCGTTTCGCCGATGAACAGGGCATTCCACGGCCGCGTCTTTCCTCACAGCTGAATGCTTTTCTGATGCGCTATAACTGGCCCGGAAACGTGCGGCAGCTTAAAAATGCCTTGTATCGTGCATTAACCCAGTTGGAAGGCCATGAGTTACGGCCGCAGGATATCGTCTTGCCTGAACAGGCGCTGGATGTGTCACTGGGGGAAGAAGCGATGGAAGGCACGCTGGATCAGATCACCAGCCGCTTTGAACGATCTATTTTGACGCGGTTATATTTGTCTTATCCGAGCACGCGCAAACTGGCAAAACGACTGGGGGTTTCCCATACCGCCATTGCCAATAAACTGCGGGAGTACGGTCTGGGGCAGAAGCGCGGCGACGGCGAATAAAACGCAGCGGATAAGTCTGGCTTATCCGCTGTGGACATTATTTCAGCGCAGCGAGTGCGGCATCATAATCGGGTTCAGTGGTGATCTCATTCACCAGCTGGCTGTAAAGCACTTTGTCATGCTCATCCAGTACGATAACGGCACGGGCCGTCAGACCCTGAAGGGCACCATCAGCAATTTCCACGCCAAAATCTTTTTTGAATTCCCCGCCGCGCAGCGTTGACAGCGTAACCACGTTGTTGAGGTTGTCTGCGCCACAAAAACGCGATTGAGCAAAGGGCAGGTCGGCGGAAATACATAACACCACCGTGTTATTCAGTTCGCCCGCTAACTGGTTAAACTTGCGCACCGAAGAGGCGCACACGCCGGTATCAACGCTGGGAAAAATATTCAGAATCTTGCGTTTTCCTGCATACTCAGAGAGTGAAACGTTAGACAGGTTTTTCGCCACGAGGGTAAAAGCGTTAACGCTATCGCCCGGCTGCGGGAACTGACCTGCAACCGCTACAGGGTTGCCCTGAAAGTGAACAGTCTGAGACATAAGAATTCCTTCTAATGATGTTATCTGACAGAAAAGAAAGCGTCAGTACAGGTATAGCCATTGTTTATGACATAAATTTTAAGGGTTTACGAGAGCATTTGTTGCCTAAAGTTAAATGGCGATGATGAATCCCAGAGAAAAGGAGAGGTAATGAGAACGGTAAAATGTTATCCCGAAGCATGGCCGCTGCATACGCCGTTTGTCATTGCTCGTGGCAGTCGCACCGAAGCCAAGGTCGTTGTCGTCGAAATCGAAGAAGAGGGCGTGAAAGGGATCGGCGAGGCCACGCCTTACACGCGCTACGGCGAAAGCGAAGCCCTGGTGCTGGAACAAATTGCGACCGTTATGCCTCAACTGCAGCAAGGGCTGTCGCGTGAAGCTTTGCAGAGCCTGTTGCCTGCCGGTGCGGCAAGAAACGCCATCGACAGTGCTCTCTGGGACCTTGCCGCTCGCCAGCAGCATGTGACGCTGGAGCAGTTAGTGGGCGCGGAACCGACCCAGTCTGTTGTGACTGCACACACGGTGAGCATTGATACGCCGGAAGCGATGGCCAGCAGCGCGCAGGCGTTGTGGCAACATGGCGCAACCCTGCTCAAAATCAAAATGGACAATAACTTTATTACCGAGCGCCTGATGGCGATTCGCGCTGCTGTTCCCGACGCGACATTACTTGTGGATGCGAATGAATCCTGGCATGCCGAAGGGCTGGCAGCCCGTTGCCAGCTGTTAGCCGATCTGGAGGTGGCCATGCTGGAACAGCCGTTACCGGCAGGAGAAGACGCAGCGCTGGCGAACTTTATCCATCCTCTTCCGATCTGCGCCGATGAAAGCTGCCACACGCGGGAAAGCCTGCCTGCTCTCCGTGGACGCTATGAGATGGTGAATATCAAGCTTGATAAAGCGGGCGGACTCACTGAAGCGCTTGCCCTGGCACATGCTGCGCTGCAGCAGGGCTTTACGCTGATGTCCGGCTGTATGATCTGTACCTCAAGAGCGATTCGCGCGGCGCTGCCGCTGGTGCCGCTGGTGCGTTTTGCCGATCTCGATGGCGCAACGTGGCTGGCCGTGGATGTTGAACCGGCGCTTAAGGTACATGACGGGGCGTTAATGACGGCTGCCAGCGCAGCAGAGTAAGCATCGTCTCCAGATACGTTTCTGTGGCTTCGTCCACCGAGATAGCCGGCATCTCGGCAGTGACGCAGGGCAGACTCAGGTCGTGGCACCAACTGCCAAAGGAGCCCGGCGTGGCATAGCCCACGCTGCTCACCCGCGGTAATTGGGTCTGCGCCGCCAGCCAGGTGCCTACGTCTGTCTGTTCGGGGTCATCAATGCAGGCCAGAGGCTCGTGCCACGAGACGACCCAGGCCGGTTTAAGCTGATGAATGAGCGCGCACAGCGCCTGGGTTTCCGGCTCCGATGCCGGATGTGTCCCCGTTGACAGCTTAACGTCCCGCGCGTCTGCCGCGCTGTTCCAGCGGTAAACCGTTTCGCCCGACTGCCAGTTGGCGGCCGGAAAGTTTCGGTTCAGATCCACGCCATTCGCATTGGCACGCAGGCCCAGCTGACAGCCGTCGGGGTTCATCGCCAACACCACATGATGCCGACGCTGTGCCTCCGGCAAGGTCCGCAGCGCAGCGGAAAGGGCGGCTATCGCCGCGTTTTCATCACCGTGAGTGCCGGCCAGAATCAGGCCACTGTCGCCGTCCGCCTGCACGGCGGGAAACCAGAGTAGCGGGGCGCCCAGAACAGAGCGGCCATACTGCTGCCAGGAAATAGCCAGTTTGCCGCGCAGCGGTCGCGGATGAATGGATGACATAGTGACGTTCTCCTGAGTTTATTTAAAAGTAGCGGAAAAGCCGGTCGGGGAAAATAGCTATTTATCAATCAGCAATTTGCGATAAAGTGGCCGTTAACAGGCTGAGTCAGTAATGCGCTGATCCAGCGCGTCTTTATTGCAAAGGGGTGATAATGGTAATACGCTTTTCATTAACGCTAACGGCCCTGAGCCTGCTTAACGCGTTTGTGCCCGCGTTGGCCGCCGAGGTTCCTGCCGGTGCACAGCTCGCCGCGAAACAAGAGATTGTCCGCCATATCAAAGATGAACCCGCTTCCCTCGATCCGGCCAAAGCCGTGGGCCTGCCTGAAATCCAGGTGATGCGCGATTTGTATGAAGGGCTGACCAGTCAGGATGCCCACGGCAAAATTGTGCCCGGTGTCGCGCAGAGCTGGAGCAGCAGTGACAATAAGGTCTGGATACTTACTTTACGTAATAATGCCCGTTGGTCTGATGGCAAACCGGTGACCGCGCAGGATTTTGTATACAGCTGGCAGCGCGTTGTCGATCCTAAAACCTCATCGCCTCAGGCCTCCTTTATCGCACTGAGCGGCATGAGCAACGCGGGCGCGATTACCAAAGGCGAAATGACACCGGATAAGCTGGGCGTCACCGCCCTGGACAAGAATCGCCTGAAGATTACGCTGACCCGTCCGGTTCCCTGGTTTCCTGCGATGCTCTCTAACGTCGCGTTCTATCCAGTACCGCAGGGCGTGGTTGAAAACGCAGGTGCAGACTGGACCCAGCCGGGCAAACTGGTGGGCAATGGGGCTTATCAACTCAGCCAACGCGTCGTGAATGAAAAAATCGTTCTCGTGCGCAATCCCCATTACTGGGACAACGCCCACTCCGTTTTAACCAAAGTGACCTTTGTGCCCATCAACGAAGAATCGAGCGCAACTAAGCGCTACCGCGCTAACGATGTGGATATCACCGAATCTTTCCCCAAAAACATGTACGCGCTGCTGAAGAAAACGCTGCCCGGCCAGGTTTATACGCCGGATCAGCTCGGCACCTACTATTACGCGTTTAATACCCAGAAAGGGCCAACGGCCGACGTACGCGTGCGCAAGGCGCTGTTGTGGAGTATCGATCGCGCCGTTATCGCCGAAAAAGTCCTGGGCACAGGGGAAAAACCGGCATGGCATTTTACCCCTGACGTCACGGCCGGGTTCACACCGCTGCCCGCCCTACAGCAACAGCACAATCAAAAAGAGATGGATGCGCAGGCCAGAGCCCTGTTGGCAGCCGCAGGTTACAGCCCCGCTAAGCCGTTAAAGCTGACGTTGCTGTACAACACTTCTGAAAGCCATCAGAAAATCGCGATTGCGGTGGCGTCGATGTGGAAGAAAAACCTTGGTGTGGATGTGAAACTGGAAAACCAGGAGTGGAAAACCTATATAGACAGCCGAAACAGTGGCAACTTTGACGTTATCCGCGCCTCCTGGGTAGGGGATTACAACGAACCCTCGACGTTCCTGAATCTGCTCACCTCAGGCAACAGCAGCAACATTCCGCGCTTCAGTAATGCCGAATACGATGCCGTCATTGCCAAGGCAAGTATGGAAACCAGCGATAAGGCGCGCAATGCGGATTATAACCGGGCAGAGCAGATTATCGCTGACCAGGTCCCAATCGCGCCCCTTTATCAGTACACCAATGGCCGGCTCATTAAGCCGTGGGTCAAAGGTTACCCGATTACAAACCCCGAAGACGTTGCCTACAGCCGGGAATTGTGGATTGAGAAACACTAAGTCACAGCGGCCTGACATCAGGCCGTCTTTTGACATCTTTGTACACAGGCTCAGGATTGCAACTCAACAGCGCCACGCTAGACTGTATCGTATTGATTTTGATAGCGGGGTAACGGTGTGGACGGTGTAAAAGGAAAAGCGCTTCAGGTGACAGATGCCATTATTTCCTGCCAGTTGGATGGCAAGGGTGGCATGATCCCCATTGATGAAACGCAGGTGCTGCACGACGAGCATCCCTGCTGGTTGCATCTTAATTATACCCATCCTCGTAGCGCCGAATGGCTGCAGTCTACGCCTCAAATTCCGGATGCCGTGCGCGATGCGCTGGCTGGTGAAAGCATGCGTCCCCGTGTTTCCCGGCTGGGGGACGGTTTTATGATTGTCCTGCGCAGCGTCAACCATAACAGCGATGCACGTCCTGACCAGCTGGTGGCAATGCGGGTGTTCATTAACGATCAGCTCATTGTCTCCACCCGCCGACGCAAAGTGTTTGCCGTGGATGAAGTGCTGACCGATCTCGAAAACGGCAACGGTCCGGTGAACTGTGGCAGCTGGCTGGTTGAAGTCTGCGATGCCTTAACCGGGCACACCAGCGAATTTATCGAAGACCTACACGATAAAATCATTGAGCTGGAAGATGCCTTACTTGATCAACGGATTCCGCCGCGGGGTGAGCTGGGACTGTTACGCAAACAGCTGATCGTAATGCGCCGTTATATGGCACCGCAGCGCGATGTCTTCTCGCGCCTGGCGAGTGAAAAATTGCCGTGGATGGACGATAGCGAGCGCCGCCGTATGCAGGAAATTGCTGACAGACTGGGCCGCGGCCTGGACGATCTGGACGCCGGCGTAGCCAGAACCGCCGTGCTGGCAGACGAAGTGGCCTCGGTCATGGCGGAATCCATGAACCGCCGAACCTACACGATGTCGCTTATGGCCATGATCTTTCTGCCAGCGACCTTTTTGACTGGCCTGTTTGGCGTCAATCTGGGCGGGATCCCCGGCGGCGCATGGCGCTATGGCTTTAGCGTCTTTTGTCTTTTACTCGTGGTACTGGCGTTAGGCGTGGCTGGTTATCTGCGCAAGCGACGCTGGCTGTAAGGCATGGGAGAGGAGCAGGGCGTCAGTCAGGAAAATTCCATTAACAGGACTAAAGCTGATCGACATCAATATCTGCCAGACGCAAACCGCGCAAAATCTCTCTCGCAGGTGAATGCAACGTCAAGCGATGGGCGTTGCGCTCCATATTGTCTTACTTCCTTTTTTGAATTATTGCATAGCATATTTAATTCGAAATACGCCGGCTAACTAGCCGGCTTTTTTTTTGCCCGCTGGCTGAGATGTCAATTCTTTCCTAAGCTTAAAATCCATTCGCATAAGAGGAGAACGGCATGATGGCGATTCACAACAGCGAGCCCATTCCAACGGATCCGCCCCCCATTCCGCAGCCGCAGCCCGATCCGCCACCGGAACCGGAGTTTCCGCCGGTAATGGATCCGCCCCCTCACCGCAACGTATAAAAAAAGGGCACGCGAGTTGACGCGTGCCCTTTACTTTCAACGAACAGATAAGCGTTACTTAATTTCCAGCACGTTAAGACGTTCGCTGAGGTCAGGCGTTTCTTCTTCCTCGGCGCGCCAGCCAACCGGTGTGACCGGCAGCGTTTCGCGATCAAAGGCCAGATCGCCGCCATCGACCACGGCATCGCCGTGTTGAATACCTTTAAAATCAAAGAGGTTGATATCTGCCATATGAGAGGGCACGACGTTTTGCATGGCGCTGAACATGGTTTCAATACGGCCAGGATAACGTTTATCCCAGTCGCGCAACATGTCTGCGACGACCTGACGTTGCAGATTCGGCTGAGAACCACACAGGTTGCACGGGATAATCGGAAACTGACGGGCTTCTGAGAAACGAATAATATCTTTCTCGCGGCAGTAAGCCAGAGGACGGATCACGATGTGTTTACCATCGTCACTCATCAGCTTGGGCGGCATGCCTTTCATCTTGCCACCGTAGAACATATTCAAAAACAACGTTTGCAAAATATCATCACGATGGTGGCCAAGGGCGATTTTCGTACAGCCCAGCTCCGTAGCGGTGCGATACAAAATTCCCCGACGCAGACGTGAGCACAGAGAGCAGGTCGTTTTACCTTCGGGAATTTTATCTTTAACGATTGAGTAGGTGTCTTCTTCAACGATTTTGTACTCAACACCCTGAGCATCAAGATATTCAGGCAGAATGTGTCCCGGGAATCCCGGCTGTTTCTGGTCAAGATTCACCGCCACCAGGCTGAATGACACCGGCGCGCTTTTTTGCAGGCTACGCAGGATTTCCAGCATGGTATAGCTGTCTTTGCCGCCTGACAGGCAAACCATAATGCGGTCGCCTTCCTCAATCATATTAAAATCGGCGATAGCCTCGCCAACGTTACGGCGTAAACGCTTCTGAAGCTTGTTGAGGTTGTACTGCTCTTTCTTGCTCGTTTCTTGATTTTGTTGCATTACGCGGTTTCTCAGTCATCAAAAGGGAAGTTCACAGAGTCAGTGTGCGGGTTAACCCGGCCCTGGCCCCGTGGGTCAATGCGCACAAACCTTTTACGCACTGCCGCGCCCCTTTGATTGGCTCTCTATGACGGCTTGCCGCCGGCAGTAAAAACCAGCGGACAAAAGTATGCCGCGTATGGTACGGATTACGCGTTCAATTTCCAATATCAATTTCTGCGTGCAGCAGAAAGTTCAAGGCTAACGATACAGCCACGACAGGTCTGTTAGCCGTGTCTGGCGATAACGATAAACAGGAAGACCTGGCTATTCTGCCTGCAAAGGTCAGGCCACCATCCGGAGGTCTGTCAGGCCTCTGCCATTTTCGATGCTGGCGCGGTTCATCATTCGCCCGGCAGGGCATCTTTATTCCCATAGCGTCCCGTTTATTCAGGCCCTGATCACATCATTTCCAGCGACTGCACGCCTTTGACTTCCATGATTTTGTCATACAGGTGCGCATCGCTGGATTTGCGCGATAAGGTAACCTGCACGCTTAATTCACACTGGCCGCTTTCTTCATCCCGATTAATCACCGAAATATTGCCGTAGCGGATCCCTTCACGTTGCATCACCAGTAACACCAGCGGCACGCTCTTGGCTTTGAGGTAAACAATCAGCGTATGATGTTTACCAATTAATAAATGGCTCAGGCGGCGGAACACCTCCAGCACCACCAGTGCCAGCACCGTGCCGTAAATCCCAATCTCATACATACCGCTCCCGATCACCAGCCCGATAGCGGCGGTAACCCAGAGTCCGGCCGCCGTGGTCAGGCCTTTTACCACCTGCTTTTGAATCAGGATGGTGCCGGCACCCAGAAAGCCCATGCCGCTTACCACCTGCGCCGCAACGCGGCTGGGATCGAGCGCCACATGATCTTTCATCAGCATGTCGGCAAAACCGTATTTCGAAACCAGCATAAACATGGCGCTGCCGATACCGACCAGGATATGGGTACGTAACCCGGCTTCTTTGGCACGCATCTGGCGTTCCAGGCCAATCAGCCCGCCTAAAATGCCGGCCAGCGCGATACGAATCAGCATATCCATTAACATTGTTTTTCTCCGGTAATCATCATGTTCAGATAAGTGCAGTTACGTGACAGTGTGATAACAGGATAATTCTGCTTGCAATCAGCTGTGAGGTTTTTTGTAAAAAGCTGTTTCTTCTATCGACCCCGCGCCAGGGCTGACATATTCTTGCTAAGCCTTTAACTCACCTTCCCGGAGTCTGATTGATGAAAGCCGCTACTTTTCTGCTGGCTGGTGCCGCGTTGATACTGTCTGCCTGCAGCAGTAACAGCGATGACAACGAGCCACCACAACAAGCTACTGCCGCCCATGTTCAGCCACACGTGGTGATGTCGTCTATGGCAGAGGCAAACTGTGCCAATGCAGGAGGGACACTGGCGTTCTCAAGTCAGCTGGACGGATCGCGCATCGGGATGTGCCAGTTAGTTAACGGCCGCCGCTGCAGCGAACAAGCGCTGATCGGCGGTAACTGCGCACGCTAACGGGTTCAGGCCGGATAACACCGGCCAGATACGTCAGGCGGTAACCCGATTCTGACAGGTTTCGCCGCGGTTTAGCTGGCCGAGGTTTTCCAGCGTGGTGTCTGAAATCGCCGTCAGGGCTTCGGCGGTGAGAAACGCCTGATGACCGGTAAACAGCACGTTATGACAGGCTGACAGGCGGCGGAATACATCATCCTGAATCACATCATTAGATTTGTCTTCAAAGAACAGATCTCGCTCGTTTTCATAAACGTCCATGCCCAGCGCGCCTATTTTTTGCTGCTTCAACGCATCAATCGCAGCCTGAGAATCAATTAATCCGCCCCGACTGGTATTAATGATCATGACGCCGTCACGCATCTGCGAAAAAGCCTGTGCGTTGAGTAAATGATGGTTCTCCGCCGTCAGTGGACAGTGCAGACTGATGACGTGCGACTCGGCAAACAGGGTTTTCAGATCGACATACTCCGCGCCGAGCGCTAAAGCCTGCTCGCTGGGATAAGGATCAAACGCCAGTAAACGCATTCCGAACCCTTTTAATATGCGCAGCGTGGCGATGCCGATTTTGCCGGTGCCAATGATACCGGCCGTTTTGTTATGCATGTTAAAACCGGTCAGGCCGTCCAGCGAAAAATTGGCGTCGCGGGTGCGCTGGTAAGCGCGATGAATCCGGCGGTTCAGCGTCATCATCAGCCCCACCGCATGCTCGGCAACGGCTTCCGGGGAGTAGGCAGGCACGCGGACGACCTGAAGCCCCAGTTCGGCTGCCGCGTCGAGATCGACATTGTTAAATCCCGCACAGCGCAGGGCAATGTAGCGGACGCCCAGCCCCGCCAGCTCTTCGAGCACCGGGCGGCTGCCGTCATCATTCACAAAGATACATACCGCATCGCAGTCTACCGCCGTCTTCGCCGTGCTTTCGCTGAGTAAAAAATCAAAAAAGACCAGTTCGAAACCATACTGTTGGTTGACCTGTTCAAGGTACTTCTGGTCATAGTGTTTAGTACTGTATACGGCGATTTTCATCGTTGTGCTCCTGAAAAGGGAATGTAACAAGAATAACGTTTTCTGTTGCTTTTTGCTGGTCGCTGTTTACCTTTCGCGGTGAAACCTTCACCTTCCGGACGTTACGTGCCATCATTATTCTCAGGATAGTGAGAAAAAAAGGATGCTTGTTTTCATGCCGCGGATTTTCCGTCGACGACTCGCCGCTGTTCTGGCGCTGATTTTATTGCTGCTGGGATTACTACTGACGATCACACAGTGGCTGCCGCGCCTGGTGGGCATTTGGCTGCCTGCAGGTACGCGCGTCGAGCTGGAGGGCGCGCCACGCTGGCGGAACGCGCAGGTGCTGTTTCCCAACATCTATTACCTGGCGGATGACTGTCGTCTGGCGAGTGTCAAAAACGCCGCGCTGGGTTGGCATCACGCGCGCTGGGCGCTCAATGCGGATCAGGTCACGCTGGAAACTGAATGTCTGCAACAGCTACCTGAAACGCAAAACGATACGGCCGCGCCCAAAACTCTGGCCCAGTGGCAGGCAATGTTGCCGGGCGCCGACATTCACATTGGTAAACTGACCGTTTCCCCCTGGCAGGATTATGCTGGCGGGCTGGATCTGATACTGGATAAATCGCGCCAGCAGTTACACTACCTCGGTGATAACCTGCAGCTCGACGCCACATTACAAGGACAGCAGCTCAATATCAGTCAACTGACGGTGACGCATCCCGCTTTACCCGAACCGCTCAGCCTCAATGGCCACTTCGAACTGCCCAAATATGCCAACGGCTTGCCGGTGAACGGTGAAATTACCGGCACGCTGGCGCTGGCGGCGTTCCCGCAACCCGTGGACGCTGCGCTCAGCTGGGCGCATCAACGTGGTCTGCTTAATGTCACCACGGGGGGCAGCGATCGTCCTTTGCTCCATCTTCCCTGGCAGGCCAGCCGAACCCGTATTGATATCGAAAAAGGTGAATATTGCTGGCCACTGGCCTCGCAGCCGCTGTCGGGTTTCGTCAATCTGACGCTAAATAACTGGCAGGACGGGCTGGAGGCGACCCAAATCGTCGGTCGTCTCAATATGCTCACGCAGGGCCGGGGCGGTAAAGGTAACGTGGTGCTGGGGATGGGGCCGGGCCACCTCAGCCTTACGCAAAGCCAGCTGCCTTTGCAACTGACGGGCGAAAGCAAATTCGCGGCGATGCAGCTTTACGGCAGCATTCCCGGCGAGCTGAACGGCTCATTGCTCAATCCGCAACTGACGATAAAACCGAAAGCACTTTTGCGCCTGCGCGGGCGTTTGCTCTCCACGCTGGAAGTCGATGAAGCGCGCTGGCCGCTGGCCGGCGTGCGCTTATCTTCGCAAGGCATCTCCGGACGCCTGCAGGCCATTCTCCGCGCTCACGATCCCAGCTTTGGCCGCTTTACGCTGCACCTGGATGGCGGCGCGCATAACTTCTGGCCGGATTCAGGCGTCTGGAACTGGCGTTACTGGGGCGAGGGAGAAATGCGTCCCTTACAGGCAAAGTGGGACGTCAATGGCACGGGCGGCTGGCGCGATACGCTGATTCATCTGGATAGCCTGTCTACAGGTTTCAATCAGCTGGAATACGGCAGCGTTCGGGTAGAGAAGCCGCGCTTAACGCTAACGGCGCCGGTGAACTGGCAGCGTGATGCGCACCACCCGTCATTTACCGGCCAATTCAAGATGCAGGCAGGAGAAACGCGCTTCAGCTACGGGGGCAGGCTGGCGGCCTCAACGCTGGACTTCGGTGCGACGGGCAGTGATCCCGGGCATTTCGTCTGGGGCGGACAGCTGAACGCGGGCAAGGTGGGGCCGGTACGTGTTAACGGCCGATGGGACGGCGAGCGTTTACGCGGACAGGCCTGGTGGCCAACGCAGTCGCTGACGGTATTCCAGCCGCTCCTCAGCCCTGAACTTAAAATGAAGATTCAGTCAGGTGAGTTACGCGCTCAGGTGGCTTTTTCTGCCGCCGCCAGACAGGGCTTTCAGGCTGGCGGTCACTGGACGGTGAAAAACGGCAGCGTCTGGACGCCGGACAGCCAGGTCAACGGGGTGGATTTTTCGCTGCCATTCCGACTGCAAAATCAACAGTGGCATTTCGGATTACGCGGGCCGGTTTCGTTACGTATCGCCGAGATTAAAAATCAGTTTGCGATGCAGAACATTCGGGCCGACCTGCAGGGCGCTTATCCCTGGCGTGAAAACGATCCGCTGTGGTTACAGGATGTCAGTATGGATCTACTGGGCGGACACATTACCCTGCCATCCCTGCGCCTGCCTCAGCACAGCCCGGCGCGCGTTTCGCTCCGTGACATCAGCCTGAGCAAGCTCGTCAGCGCCATTAAACCCAAACAGTTTGCCATGTCTGGAAACGTGAATGGCGAGTTACCGCTGTGGATCAGTAATCCCCACTGGAT
This sequence comes from Pantoea sp. Ae19-2, assembly GCF_059801205.1. Taxonomy (NCBI): domain Bacteria; kingdom Pseudomonadati; phylum Pseudomonadota; class Gammaproteobacteria; order Enterobacterales; family Erwiniaceae; genus Pantoea; species Pantoea sp. Ae19-2. Next base: position 1,621,531 of record NZ_JBCHWE010000001.1, read on the forward strand.
TATTGAAAATGGCTGGATTGCCAACAGCGGGCCGCTGACTTTCCGTATGGATAAAGATATGGCCGATGCCATTACCCGCAACAATGTCGCCGCCGGTGCGGCGATGGACTGGCTGCGTTACATGGAGATTTCGCGGTCATGGGCCACGCTTAATCTGGACAATCTCGGGGAGCTGACGATGGAAGCCCAGGTAAAAGGCACCAGCCGCTTCAGTAACCGTAATCAGACCGTTAATTTAAATTATCGTCATCAGGAAAACCTGTTCCAGCTGTGGCGCAGCCTGCGCTTTGGCGATAATTTGCAATCCTGGGTGGAGCAAAATGCCACCTTGCCGTCAAAAAAGGATCAATCACCATGAGCCTCAGGGCCTTACTGCTGATGGTAGCCTGGCTACCGCTGATGGGTTGTGTGCCACGCATCGAAGTGGCCGCGCCAAAAGACCCCATTACCATTAATATGAATGTGAAAATTGAGCATGAGATCCACATTAAAGTGGACAAGGATGTCGAAGCCTTACTGAAAAACCAGAGCGGCCTGTTCTGAGGAGAGCCAGCATGAAACGCATTGGTCTTGCACTTTTACTGGCGACGACGATGAGCCAGCCGGCCTGGGCTCTGACGCTTGATGAGGCCCGTCAGTCGGGCCGGGTCGGCGAAACCCTGTCCGGTTATATTGCCCCTCGATCAGACGACAGCGAAACCCTCGCACTGGTTAAACGCATCAATGACGGACGGCGCGCAGAGTACCAGCGTCTTGCCGGGCAGAACAACCTGAAAACCGATGAGGTGGCCCGCATCGCTGGACAAAAGCTGGTCACGCGGGCGGGGACGGGGGAATACGTTCAGGGCATTAACGGGCAGTGGTTGCAGAAATAGCCCTATTGAGCAGGGCGATGCAGGCATAAAAAAACCGGGCTGATGCCCGGTTCCGCGTCAAACAGCATTATCACGCAGTAGCAATCTGCTTAATCGCGTCTTTGGCTTCGCTGGTTGCTTTCGTGGCTACTTCCGGGCCGTAAGCGATGCCTTCAGCCAACACGAACTCAACGTCGGTGATGCCGATAAAGCCCAGGAACAGCTTGACGTAAGGGGTCAGCAGGTCAGAAGGGCTGTCTTTATGAATGCCACCACGGCTCGACAGAATCACCGCACGTTTACCTTTCACCAGACCTTCCGGGCCCGCTTCGGTATAACGGAAGGTCACGCCAGCACGCGCGATCAGGTCGAAATAGTTCTTCAGCTGAGTCGGGATGTTGAAGTTGTACATTGGGGCCGCCATCACGATAACGTCGTGCGCCTGCAGCTCGGCAATCAGTTCATCAGACAGTGCCAGCGCTTCCTGCTGACGCGGTGACAGTGGCGCATCAGAAGGGCGCAGTGCGCCAACTAACTCACCGTCCAGTACCGGAACCGGGTTAGCAGCCAGATCGCGCACGGTGATCTGGTCGCCCTTAGCCTGTGCCTGCTCGATATAGAAGTCTGCCAGCTGGCTTGACTGAGAATAACCCGCAAGAATGCTTGATTTCAGAACGAGTACTTTGCTCATAGTAGTTTCCTGTCTGTTATGCGGAAGGCTTTCCGCTCAATGGTTTACACTTTACAAACATCGGCCTTAGGGTGAAAGCGCAATATTTCGAGAGCTATATTCGAATTAATTGAACAAGCCGGTTTTGCCGACCATCACGGCGTAAAAGGGAATGTGCTATGCTAGGCGCAATTATTAGCGTTAATCAGCGGGTTATCTTAGCACTGTACGCTGAATCCACACCGTCTGAGTAAGGTACGTCACTACTATGTCTTCTCCGGTTTCATCCCCATTAACGCCGCTCTGGTCGCGGCTTGATGCGTTAATGCTGCGTGACCGTCAACGCTTGCAGCGTCGGTTACATGGCGCCAAAAAAATCAAAAATCCCGACGCTCAGCAAAGCATCGCCGCCGAGCTTGAGCAGGATATCATTGTTGCAGAGCGCCGCGTTGCACAACGTGTTGCGGCGACGCCGCGCATCAGGTTTCCGGAAAATCTGCCAGTCAGCCAGAAGCAGCAGGCCATCGCAGAGGCGATTCGTGAACACCAGGTGGTTATCGTCGCGGGCGAAACCGGATCGGGCAAAACCACCCAGTTGCCCAAAATTTGCCTGACGCTGGGACGCGGTATCACCGGTTTAATTGGTCATACCCAACCGCGTCGGCTGGCGGCGCGAACCGTTGCCAACCGCATCGCCGACGAGCTGGAAACTTCGCTCGGTGGCTGTGTGGGTTACAAAGTGCGGTTTAACGATCAGGTCAGCGAAACGACCCAGATTAAACTCATGACAGACGGAATTCTGCTGGCGGAAATCCAGCAGGACCGCATGCTAATGCAGTATGACACCATCATCATTGACGAGGCTCATGAACGCAGCCTGAATATCGACTTCCTGCTGGGCTATCTGCGGGAGCTACTGCCGCGTCGTCCCGATCTGAAAGTGATTATTACGTCAGCAACCATCGATCCCCAGCGCTTCTCTCGTCATTTCAACAACGCGCCGGTGATTGAGGTGTCGGGCCGCACCTATCCGGTAGAAGTGCGCTACCGTCCGGTGGTGGAAGAGGCGGAGGATGTTGACCGCGATCAACTGCAGGCCATTTTCGACGCGGTCGATGAGCTGGGGCGGGAAAGCCGGGGCGACATCCTGATTTTTATGAGCGGTGAGCGCGAAATTCGCGATACCGCCGACGCGCTGATGAAGCGCGATCTGCCCCATACCGAAGTGTTGCCGCTCTATGCCCGTCTGTCTAACAGCGAGCAGAACCGGGTATTTCAGTCGCACAGCGGGCGGCGTATCGTGCTGGCAACCAACGTCGCCGAAACGTCGCTGACCGTACCGGGCATCAAATACGTTATCGATCCCGGCACGGCGCGTATCAGCCGCTACAGCTATCGCACGAAAGTGCAGCGCCTGCCGATAGAGCCGATTTCGCAGGCCTCCGCGAATCAGCGTAAAGGACGTTGCGGGCGCGTGTCGGAAGGGATCTGCATACGGCTCTATGCCGAAGACGATTTCCTAAGCCGTCCGGCCTTTACCGATCCTGAAATCCTGCGCACCAATCTGGCCTCGGTTATTCTGCAGATGACCGCGCTGGGGCTGGGCGATATCGCGGCCTTCCCGTTCGTGGAAGCACCGGATAAACGCCACATTCAGGACGGCGTAAGGCTCCTGGAGGAGCTGGGGGCATTAACCCTCAATGACGACGGACATTACTCACTCACCGGCTCCGGCCGCCAGCTGGCGCAGTTGCCTGTCGATCCGCGCCTGGCGCGCATGGTGCTGGCAGCACAGCAGTATGGCTGCGTGCGGGAAGTGATGATCATCGCTGCCGGCTTATCGATTCAGGACCCGCGCGAACGTCCCGCCGACAAAAAGCAGGCCTCGGATGAAAAACACCGGCGCTTTGCGGATAAAGAGTCAGATTTTGTGGCGTTTGTGAACCTGTGGAACTACCTGGGCGAACAGCAGAAAGCGCTGTCCGGTAACCTGTTCCGCCGTCAGTGTAAAACAGACTATTTAAACTATCTGCGCGTGCGCGAATGGCAGGATATCTATACCCAGCTCCGTCAGGTGGTGCGCGAACTGGGCATTCCCGTTAACAGCGAACCAGCGGAGTACAGAGAGATTCACTGTGCCTTGCTGACCGGCTTACTGTCACATATCGGTCAGAAAGACGCCGATAAACAAGAGTTTACCGGCGCACGCAACGCCCGTTTTGCTATCTTTCCCGGCTCTGGGCTGTTTAAAAAGCCGCCTAAATGGACAATGGTCGCTGAACTGGTGGAAACCAGCCGGCTGTGGGGCCGCATGGCGGCGCGCATCGATCCCGAGTGGATTGAGCCGCTGGCGCAGCACCTGATCAAACGCAGCTACAGCGAACCGCACTGGGAGAAATCGCAAGGCGCGGTGATGGCCAGTGAGAAAGTGACTCTTTACGGTTTGCCGATTGTGGCTGCGCGCAAGGTGAATTACGGCACCATCGATCCCACGCTCAGCCGCGAGCTGTTTATTCGCCATGCGCTGGTTGAGGGCGACTGGCAGACGCGTCATGCGTTTTTCCGCGCTAATCAGAAACTGCGCAGCGAAGTCGAAGATCTGGAACATAAATCGCGCCGCCGCGATATTCTCGTGGATGATGAAACGCTGTTTGCTTTCTACGATCGGCGCGTGGGCAAGGACGTTGTTTCAGCCCGCCATTTTGACACGTGGTGGAAGCAGGCCAGCAAAACCAATGCTGAACTGCTAAATTTTGATAAGCAGATGCTGATCAAAGAGGGCGCGGATAAAGTCAGCCAGCTCGACTATCCCAACGTCTGGCATCAGGGAAATCTTAAACTCAAGCTGAGTTATCAGTTTGAACCCGGTGCGGATGCCGATGGCGTGACGGTCCATATACCTTTACCGCTGCTTAACCAGGTGGAGGAAGCGGGTTTTGAATGGCAGATCCCCGGCGTGCGGCGCGAGCTGATCATCGCCCTCATCAAATCGTTACCAAAGCCACTGCGCCGCAACCTGGTGCCTGCACCCAACTATGCTGAGGCGTTTCTGGGCCGTGTTACCGCCATGGAGATGCCATTGCTGGATGCGCTGTCGCGGGAATTCCGCCGCATGACCGGCGTGACGCTGGAGCGAGACAACTGGCAGTGGGAACAGGTGCCCGATCATCTGAAAATGACGTTTCGGGTTGTCGATGAGCACAACCGCAAACTTCAGGAAGGCAAAGATCTTGCTGGGCTGAAACGCCTGTTAAAAGGAAAGGTGCAGGAAACGCTCTCTAACGTGGCGGACGATGGCCTGGAGCAGAGCGGTTTACACCTCTGGAGCTTCGGCGATTTACCGCGCAGTTACCAGCAAAAACGCGGCAGCTATGAGGTTAAAGCCTGGCCTGCTCTGGTTGACGAGAAGGACAGCGTGGGCATCCGCTTATTCGACAGCGAGCATGAACAGCAGAAAATGATGTGGCGCGGTCAGCGTCGCCTGTTGTTGTTGAATATTCCGTCCCCCGTGAAGTATCTGCATGAAAAGTTGCCGAACAAAGCCAAGCTGGGGCTGTATTTTAACCCATACGGCAAGGTCATGGAGCTGATTGATGACTGCATTGCCTGCGGCGTTGACAAGTTAATCGCGGAAGCCGGTGGCCCGGCATGGGAGCAAACGCAGTTTGAAGCGCTAAGGGAAAAAGTGCGCGCCGAACTCAATGATACCGTGGTAGAGATCGCAAAGCAGGTTGAGCAGATTCTGACAGCGGTATTTTCGATTAACAAACGTCTGAAAGGGCGGGTAGATATGACGCTGGCGCTGGCGCTGGCGGATATCAAAGCGCAGATGAACGGCCTGGTTTACCGGGGTTTTGTCACCCAGAATGGCTGGCAGCATCTGGCAGATACGCTGCGTTATCTGCACGGCATTGAGCGACGGCTGGAGAAGTTGCCGGTCGATCCTCATAGCGATCGCGCCCGAATGCTCAAAGTGCAGGCCGTCGAGCAAGCGAGGCAGGCATGGTGGAATAAATTGCCGCCGCAGCGTCAGGATGACGCGGACGTGCAGCATATCCGCTGGATGATTGAAGAGCTACGAATCAGCCAGTTTGCGCAACAGCTGGGAACGCCTTATCCGATTTCGGATAAACGCATCCTGCAGGCAATGGAGCAAATCGCAGGCTAGTTGCCGAGACAGCTCGCGTATAAAAAGCCCGCACCTTGATGGATGCGGGCTTTTTTATGTGTTCAGATCGTGTAACCCTTCAGGCAACCTACTGGGCCAGCGCTTCAAGCCGGTCTTTAAAGGAGGTCACGGCAATCGCCCGGTTATCCGCAAGATAGCGATCTTTTGCGGCAGGTGCCGAACTCTGCACGGCAATCAGCTGCCAGCCTTTATCGCCTTTCAACAGTAGCGGCGAACCGCTGTCACCCGGCAGCGTATCACACTGGTGCGATAACACGGCACGCTGCGCCCAGCCGGTGATCAGGCAGTCGCTGTGTGAATACAAGCTGTCAAGATGATCGGCAGGGTAGCCAGCCTGAGTCACTTTACGTCCGGCTTCTTTAAGCGCGTCCGTTAAATCACTGCGTGAACCATCAAACAGCGGAATCGGCGTAATGGCAGAAGGGGGATTGCGTAAAATAACCAGACCATAGTCGAACGGTGCTGCGCTGCTGGGGACAATCCATCCTTCGCCATCGGCTTTTAGCCTGTGGACCAGAGAAGGTTCAACGCGGGCATCAATGTCGTGGATCTCGTAGCGCCAGCCTTTTTTGGTCGACATAAAGCGCAGCGCGACCGGTTTATCAAACTTGCCCGGTGGCGTCAGTAAACAGTGGCCTGCGGTCAGTGCCAGATGTGGTGAAATAAGCGTTGCGGTGCACAGGTTACCACTTTCGGTTTCCAGTTGACCTATCGCATCCCAGGGCGCGTCGCTGACGTCGGTAATCGCCTGACGATGATCCTTACCAAAAAACAGCATTTTTATTTCGGCAGGCGTCGGTGAATCATCATTATCATCGGCATGAACAACGGCGGTGAAACTGAAAAGTCCAACGATTAACAGGGTAGCCAGGCGCATAGAACTCTCAATAGCGAGAAAAAGAAAACGTTTTTGTTATTACTGAAGTGACATAACTATAGTCAGTGAGCGGTAAAAAAGGGAGTCTTTTCAGTTAATCAGTACGCGACAGCGACTAAATAAAAAAACTGGCCGCGATAACGCCACATAAGATCATCACAATCAGAATAATTTCGAAGCGATAGCGACGGACCATATTAGCCACTCCAGTAAAGAAACACCCGGCAGAACCGGGTGTTTTAATTATTAACGCTTACTCGGAACCCTAAAGGGTGACCTTATTTTTTAGCGGCTTTTTTGTGGTGCTTTTTAGCAGCCTGGGCTTTCTGAGCTGGTTTAGCTTTGTGGTGTTTTTTAGCGGCCTGGGCTTTCTGGGCTGCTTTAGCTTTGTGGTGTTTTTTAGCAGCCTGAGCTTTCTGGGCTGGTTTAGCTTTGTGGTGTTTCTTAGCAGCCTGGGCTTTCTGGGCTGGTTTAGCTTTGTGATGCTTTTTAGCGGCCTGCGCTTTCTGAGCGGTATCTTTCTTAGCGACTTTCTTTTTAGCCGCCTGAGCTTTCTGCGCGGTGTCTTTCTTCACTGCTTTTTTCTTAGCAGCCTGAGCTTTCTGTGCAGCTTTATGGTGCTTCTTGTGAGCGGCAGCTTTGTGTTCGGTCTTAGCAGGTGCAGCGGTAGTAGTAGTGGTAGCAGCAGCGGCTGGAGCAGCAGTTGTCTCGGCAGCGAAAGCAACTGAAGACAGACCCATGGCAGCGGCGATTACCAGTGCAAATAATTTTTTCATTGCAAAACCCTCGGACTATTTTTTCATGTGTAGCCCACTGCGGGGCCGGTGAAATGACTATATGAGAAAATAACAGGCGCGTCCGTGGGTCATTGGTATCGCCGTGTAACCGATTGTACAAAGTGGGCGGGGGGAAGTGAAAGGCGGCCTTCAGGCCGCCTGCTACCTTAACTGTTCAGGTAACGCTGCTCAAGATGTTTGCGGAAATAGTCCGGGTTCAGCGCCTCTCCCGTGGCATTAAGCATCAGCTGATCGGTAGAGAAACGGCTGCCGTGTTGCCAGATATTCTGTTGTAGCCAGTCAAAAACGGGCTGCAGTTCGCCATGCAAAATCAGCTCTGCCGACTGTGGAATCGCTTTTTGCAAAGCCTGGAACAACTGAGCCGCGTACATCGCGCCCAACGTATAGGTCGGGAAATAGCCGAACGCGCCATCGGTCCAGTGAATATCCTGCATGCAGCCGTTGCGGTAATTCCCGCGCGTATCGATGCCCAGAGACTGCTGCATTTTCTCATCCCAGAGTGCGGGGATATCCTCGACCTCAATCTCACCTTCGATGAGCGCACGTTCAATTTCATAACGCAGAATCACGTGGGCCGGATAGCTCAGCTCGTCGGCATCCACGCGAATCAATCCGGGTTTTACCTGCTGAGCTAAACGCACAAAGTTATCAGCCTGCAGTGCCGGTTGCGCCCCCATCTTAGCGATCACCTGCGGCAGGATGCGTTGCAGGAACTGCGCGCTGCGGCCCAACTGCATTTCCATAAACAGACTTTGTGATTCATGAATGGCGGTGGAGCGCGCCAGTGCCACCGGCTGGCCCCGCCACTGTTTGGGCAGGTTTTGCTCGTAACGGGCATGGCCGGTTTCATGGATCACGCCCATCATGGCACTCAGAAATTCATCCTGATTGTAACGGGTGGTGATGCGCACATCGTCGGGGACGCCGCCGCAGAAAGGATGCGCACTGATATCCAGCCGACCATGGTTAAAGTCAAAGCCCAGCTCGGCCATAATGCTCAGCCCCAGCTCGCGCTGCGCCTCAATGGGGAATGGCCCCTGAGGGGTTAACTTGGGTTCTTGCGCCTGTTTTTCCACTACCTGTTGCAACAGCGCCGGTAGCCAGGTTTTTAACTGTCCAAACGTCTCATCCAGTCGGGCGCTGGTCATCCCCGGCTCAAAAACATCGAGCAGGGCATCGTAACGGGAACAGCCATTGGCTTGCGCGCGCAGTTGCGCTTCCTCACGACTTAAGCGCACCACCTCTTTCAAATTTGTGGCAAAGCCCGGCCAGTCATTGGCGGGACGCTGGCTGCGCCAGGCATGTTCACAGCGCGAACCCGCAATGGATTTTGCTTCGACCAGTTCGGCAGGCAGTAAGGTCGCCTGGGTCCAGGCGCGACGCATCTCGAGCAGGTTGGCGCGCTCTACATCATTGAGAGATTGCTGTTCTGCCTGCTCAAGCCAGTCACCCAGGCGCTTGTCTGTCAGGATCTGGTGCTGCAAAACACTCATCTCCGCCAGCGCTTCCCCCCGCGCCGCACTGCCACCTGGTGGCATCGTGGTCTGCATATCCCATCCGGCGATGGCGCTGACGTGGCTGAAACGCGACAGGCGCTGAAAAGTGGCACAAAGTTGTTGATAAGCTGAAGTCACATAATGCTCCTGAATGAGTTAACGTCGGGGCAGTTCCCGAAAGGGAAGATCCAGCGGCCAGCAAAAGCGAACGCTGGCCCCGCCTAGCGGGCTGGTTTCAATTGAAACCCGGCCACTTAATGCATGGGCAATAGAGTGAACGATGGCAAGGCCAAGCCCACAGCCCCCGGTGGCGCGGTCACGGCTTGGGTCGAGTCGTACAAAAGGTTCAAATACGCGTTCACGTTCATCAAGGGGAATGCCCGGGCCATCATCTTCGACCTGCAGGTTCCCCAGCGCACCATCAAACCACAGGCTAACCCGCAGGCGCTGACCGGCATAACGCAGTGCGTTATTGACCAGGTTATCCAGTACGCGCTCCATCAGTCGGGTATCTGAAATTCCGTAGTTTTCACGCTGGGGTAAATCGAGATCGATCTGTGTCTCCGGGTTTATCGCCCGGAAATCTTCCATGCGCTCACGTAACCAGTTCGCCAGATCCAGCGACTGCAAATTAAGATCGACGCGGGGTCGGTCGAGACGGGCATAGGTCAGCAGCTCTTCAATCAGGCTTTCTAACTGGCTGACATCGCGGTTCAATGCCGCTGACTCCGCTTCGGTCAGATTGTCGCTCATCTCCAGACGATAGCGCAAACGTACCAGCGGCGTTCGCAGTTCGTGGGCGATGCCGTCAATCAGCTGTTTTTTACTGGCGACCAGCGTATTAATGTTTTCCGCCATTTGGTTAAAAGCCACGCCGACCCTGAACAGGCTAGAGGTGCTGTCGAAGTGCGTGCGGACATCAAGCTGTCCCTGACCAAAACGCTGAGCCGCGTGCTCCAGCCGCAGCATCTCTTTCCAGTGCGGACGCAGCCAAATAAAAACCGGCAACCCCAGCGACATCCCGATAAACACCACCAGGGCCATATCCAGCAGGCGCATCTGATGCAGATAAAACAGGTAAGGGATTGGCCCAACGGTCAGAACGTAGTGGCTGCGCGGAATGTGCTGCAGGAAAGTGTATTTATCATCCAGCGCCACGATTTCGCCTGCGCGCAGCCGGCGCAGTTCATTTTCATCCAGTTCAAACTTACTCATTGGCTCAATATGCAGCTCAAACGACAAGCCGAGATCGAGACTCTTAATCGTCTTATTCCAGTCCCGTGGCGGGATCTCACGCAGTTCGCTGCGGATCAGATAGAGCGAACTGGCCATCAGGTCGTTCATTGACTGGCGACCGGCACGCTCAGCGGTAAATTTGTAAACCAGCCCGACCATTAGCGACATCACCAGGAAACAGACAAACAGCAGCAGGTAGAACTGAATAAAAAGTTTTTTCATACCGAACGCGTGTCCCAGGCCTGTGGCGCAAACAGATAGCCTTTATTACGGATGGTTTTAATACGAAATGGCTCGGTGGCGCTGTCGTGCAGCTTTTTGCGCAGGCGCGAAATCGCTACGTCAATGCTGCGATCCATCCCGTCGTAGCTGACGCCGCGCAGCGTTTTTAGCAGCGCGTCACGGTTCAGAATTTGCCCGGCATGGCTCGCCAGCACCCAGAGCAAATCGAAATCTGCCGTAGACAGGGCAATGTTTTCGTCAAACAGCACGACCTGACGATTGAGCGCATCAATCGTCAGAGAGCCAAAGCGTAACATGCGATTGTTTTTCGCTGGCGCCGGGGCTTCTTCGCTCTGGCCCTGCTGGGACTGGCGCAGATGCAGGCGCAGTCGGGCCAGCAACACCGCAGGGGGCGCCGTTTTCAGGATATAATCCTGGGCGCCCATCTCCAGCGCCAGAATATGGTTCATGTCGCTGTCGAGAGACGTGAGCAGGACAATCGGTCCCTGCCAGTTTGCGCGTAAGTCACGACAGATTGACATACCGTCTTTGCCTGGCAGCATGATATCCAGCATGACCAGGTCGGGCTGCTGCTCGACAATAGTGGCTTCCGCCCGATCGCCGCGCGTCTCCACAATCACTTCAATATCATGTCGTCCAAGGTAAGCGGCAATCAGCGAGCCCACTTCCGGTTCATCTTCAACGTAAACGATTTTGTGCATGATGCTTTCTAACGTAAAAAGGAGGGGTAAAGCATAACTTTTCCTGACGCAGAGCTCTATGCAATCACACGAAATATCCTTGAGTAACTGGGATATATTCCGCAAAATAGACAGTCATTAACCCTGCGTTTAACGTGTGTTCCGGATTCATTGTGATCACCTTGAGGAGCCAAAGTGTTTGATAAAGAGCTGGCATCAGCGGTATACCGCGATCGCATCTGCTTTAATTACAGTGATTTCCTGTCGGCATCCTGTAAAAAACGATGGAGCTTTGTGGATGCAATCTACGGCGTACTGCCTATATTTGGCATGGTGACACGCAAATCTGCGCACAGCTTACAGGCGAGTGAAGATCAGCTTAAAGAATTAGCATTACAAATCATTTCAACGCAGGTCAGCGATGAAATCAACATAGCCCGTTTGATCACGCTTGCCGAGCAGCAACACATTTCCCGCTTCGATATTCAGCTTCCGTACCCGCTGTCAGACAAGCAGCTTGAGGCTATTCATGAAGAATACCCTAAGCCTGTAGCACTGACACAGCAGGATGACCTGCTGTGTGTCGTACTGGATCAGGCGCACTAGGCAAGCAGTTCCCACATCGCAGGAAGGGTTGCCGCCACGATCAGCATCATGGCAACCCGTTCGACCGGCTTCAATGCCACCTCATGCCCGCGACGGCGCGCAAAAATAAACAGTAAAATACCCGGCGCATAGAGCACCACTGACGTAAACAGATGCAGCGGGCCTGACGCATACAACAGCCAGATGCCATACAGGCTGGCGCCCACACCGACGGCAAGCGCCCAGGGTTTTTGTTGTCCTTTCACCACTTTAATCAGATAAAGTCCGACCAGCAGATAGGGCACCAGAATCATTTCAGAGGCAATGGTGAGCAGCGTGTTGTAATCCGCGCCGGTCAGGGCAATGAGGATCAGGCAAACCTGAATACTGCCGTTTGTCAGCCATAACGAGGCGGCAGGCGCGTTGCGGGCGTTCTGCCGGGCAATACTGCGTGGAAACGCACCCTGCTGTGCGGCAATAAAGGGCACTTCAGCCGCCATGATCGTCCAGCTCAGGTAAGCCCCGCACACGGAAATAATCAGGCCCACCACAATAATGGCGTTACCCCAGCTCCCCGTCAGGCTCGTCATCAGGCCCGCCATGGAAGGATTCCGCATTTCCGCCAGCTCCGCACGGGGAACGATGCCCAGTGACAGCAGCGTCACCAGCAAATAGACCAGCAGGGCAGCCAGCACCGCCAACAGCGTCGCGCGTCCGACATCCTTTTTATGCTTTGCACGAGAGGATACAACCACCGCGCCTTCCACGCCGATAAACACCCACAGCGTGATCAGCATGGTCTGCTTGACCTGTTCCCACAAGGGGACGCCCAAACTGAGTCCGGAAAAATCGAAGTGAAACCGGTCATAATTGAAGGCCAGAACGGCCAGCACAACAAACAGCAACAGTGGAACCAGTTTGCCAAGGGTTGCCAGCAGGTTGATGCTGGCAGCGGTTTGCACCCCGCGCAGCACCAGCCAGTGAACCAGCCACAGCAGCACCGATGCGCCCAGCATCGCCTGCCAGGTGTTACCGTTGCCAAAAATGATCCGATCAGGCGTATCCGTAAAGAAGCTCAGCGCAGAAAAAACGATAACCAGGTAGGAGACGTTAGCGATAACCGCACACAGCCAGTAACCCCACGCGGAACAAAATCCGGTCAGTTCGCCAAATCCGGCGCGGGCATAGGTAAAAATCCCGCCGTCCAGTTCAGGTTTCAGCCGCGTCAGTAACAGCATCGCCAGCGAGAGGAAGATAATCCCCGCGCCCGTGATCAGCCAGCCGATCAACAGCGCCGCCGGACCGGCGACCGCCGCCATATTTTGCGGCAAGCTGAAAACACCTGCGCCCAGCATAGAGCTGAGAACCAGCGCTGTCAGGGCACTGAGGCCTAATTTTTTCTCCAAAACGTTCTTCCTGCTAGCATAAGTGGCTGGATGACCAGCATAAACACAACGTTATATCGTCATTGTGTTACGTATAGCGCGTTAAATACTCTGAAAAACAGGCGGAGGATTTTACGGAGTGCGGTGAAGGATGGCAATGCGTGGCTATGCAAAATCGAGCAGGAATTATGCAAACAGACAACAGGGCGGCGGGCGCCGCCCTGCGGTATTTTATTTGAACAGATCGGCTGTCACGGTCAGGTTGCCACCGCTCTGGTTCTGCCACTGACGCGTCACATGGTAGAATTTAGCCCCTTTCTCGGCAGCGCGTTTCGCGGTTTCCTGTGAAACCTCGGTTGGCGTACCAAAATGTCCGCTAAAGGTTACGGTATCAAACGGCTGCATCTGTGCTGCCGTGACCGCATTCACTTCCTGGATCTCTTTGCCGTCCGGCAAGGTCACCGTATAGCGTTTACCGGTTGAGCTCTGCGTTTCAAAGAAGCGGCCTACCGTGTTGCTAGGGGTTTCTGAAGAGGCGACGCCAGGGATTTCCACTTTCTTAGCGGCTGCACCGCCTGCCGCCAGCGCTGCTTTACCCGCCTGAGAGTCGGCCGGGATGGTGTCCGGACTCTGCACCACGCGCTGTTTCGCATCGGCCTTATAGATGTACGCGGTAATGAACTGGTTGCCGCCGGTATTGGCATCAACCTGACGCACGATAAAGAAGGAGGCTGCGCCTTTTTCTTTTGCGGCTTTGGAGATCGCGTCATTTACATCAGGCTGGCTTGGGAAGAAGCCGTTGACGGTCACGGTATCGAAGGGTTCCAGGCGATAAGCCTCTGCCTTGGGCAGCTCTTTCAGGCCATTGAACATCCGGTATTCAGTTTCCTGACTGGCTTTAGGTGCGTTGGCCTTGTACAGGTCTGCGGTCACGCGCCAGTTGCCGCTGTTACCGTTGCTGTCGTTAATGCCTTGAATGTAATAAGAATCTGCATTCAGTTCATCAGCACGTTTTGAAACGGCATCGGCCGCATCGCCAATTGCATTGAAACGACCGGTGATATTAATACGTTCGAATGGCTTCAACGCGGCCGCTTGTTCTGGCGTCAGCTCTTTAGCCGCAAATGCATTTGCCGCCAGCAGAGATAACAGGGTAGATGCCAGAATAGTGTTCTTCAGCTTCATAAAAATGATCCTTCGCCTTACGCAAAATGAGTACGAAAACGTGCTGGACTCTTGATGTATAACAGATTAGCCGCTGATTATTACATGTTATAAACACGCTGTCGCAGCCATTTTTTGCGATATATCTCTTGTTGTGAGCCAGATTATTCAATCCTGACCGCGCGCCGCGCGATTTTGCCTTACGCTTAAGACAATAAGATGAAATGCGCTGTGATAACAGTACGAAAATGGTTAATGCATTGTTAATTTTAGCTTTTTTTAAAAGGAATATCAGGGTGAAGCGCGCAACAGTCAGCAGATTGTTTGCTGCTAATGTCCCTGTACAGTGAGGTTATGCGGAATTGTGTCACTCCGGCTGGATATTACGGCGAATGTGACATAACTGCGCCTGTGCAGTAGATCGTCCGTAACAATTTCAGTAGCTTTAGAAACGATTAGGTTATTGCTTTTTATCACATTGCCTGATGGTCGGTATCGGCACGGCAATGTGTACCGCAAGGATCATCCTCCTTTAATCGATGAAAGGGAAAACTATGTTAATTGGAATACCCAAAGAGCGATTGGCTAACGAGTCACGTGTGGCAGCGACGCCCAAGACCGTTGAACAGCTAATCAAGCTGGGTTTTAGCGTGGCTGTAGAGCATGATGCGGGTAAGCGCGCCAGCTTTGATGATGACAGCTATCTTGCCGCGGGGGCCTCGCTGACTGACAGCCAGCAGGTCTGGCAGGCCGATATCGTGCTGAAGGTGAACGCACCCGATGATGACGAGACAGGTCTGACCCGCGAGGGCAGCACGCTGGTGAGCTTTATCTGGCCCGCTCAGCATCCCGAACTGCTTGCAAAGCTCGCCGCGCGACATGTCACGGTGATGGCCATGGACGCCGTTCCCCGTATTTCCCGCGCCCAGTCGCTCGACGCGCTCAGTTCCATGGCGAACATTGCCGGTTATCGTGCGATCGTCGAGGCCGCACATGAGTTTGGCCGCTTCTTTACCGGGCAGATCACCGCGGCGGGTAAAGTGCCACCGGCAAAAGTCATGGTCATTGGTGCCGGCGTGGCTGGCCTGGCGGCGATTGGTGCAGCCGGCAGCCTTGGCGCCATTGTGCGCGCTTTTGATACGCGTCCTGAGGTCAAAGAGCAGGTCCAGAGTATGGGCGCGGAATTCCTTGAACTCGATTTTGCAGAGGACGCGGGCAGCGGCGATGGGTACGCCAAAGTGATGTCCGATGCCTTTATTCAAGCTGAAATGGCGCTGTTTGCTCAGCAGGCACAAGAGGTCGATATCATCGTCACCACGGCGCTGATTCCGGGAAAACCCGCGCCAACGCTCATCACCGAAGAGATGGTGGCCAGCATGAAGCCGGGCAGCGTTATTGTGGACCTCGCGGCGCAAACCGGCGGCAACTGTGCGCTGACGGTTGCCGATCAGGTTACCGTCACCGCCAACGGCGTGAAAATCATTGGCTACACCGATTTACCGAGCCGTTTACCCACCCAGTCTTCACAACTTTACGGCACTAACCTCGTTAATCTGATGAAGTTGCTGTGCAAAGAGAAAAACGGTGAAATTGCTATCGATTTCGCCGATGTTGTCATCCGTGGCGTTACCGTCGTGCGCGATGGCGAGGTGACCTGGCCTGCGCCACCGATTCAGGTCTCAGCTGCACCTAAAGCCACAACCACGTCTGCACCGGTGCAGAAAAAGAGTGAGGTTGCGACGGGATCGCCACGACGCAGCTATCTGCTGCTGGCGCTGGCCATCGTGCTTTTTGCCTGCCTGGCGAACGTCGCACCCCGTGAATTCCTGTCACATTTCACCGTCTTCGCGCTCGCCTGCGTAGTGGGTTACTACGTGGTGTGGAACGTGAGCCATGCGTTGCATACACCGCTGATGTCTGTCACCAATGCCATTTCCGGCATTATCGTGGTAGGCGCTGTGCTGCAAATGGGACATGGCGGTTGGGTCAGCTTCCTGTCTTTTATTGCCGTATTGATCGCCAGCATCAATATTTTCGGTGGCTTCACCGTCACGCAGCGCATGCTGAAAATGTTTCGTAAGGGGTAACACATGTCTGGCGGATTAGTGACAGCAGCATACATTGTTGCCGCAATACTTTTTATTATGAGCCTTGCCGGGCTTTCTAAACATGAAAGCTCAAGGCAAGGGAATCTCTTTGGCATCAGCGGCATGGCAATTGCGCTCATCGCCTCCATTTTTGGTCCCGATAGCAGCAATGTCGTCTGGATTTTGCTGGCGATGGTTATCGGCGGGGCCATCGGCATCCGGTTAGCCAGACGGGTTGAAATGACAGAAATGCCCGAGCTGGTTGCCATTCTGCACAGCTTTGTCGGGCTTGCTGCAGTATTGGTGGGGATCAACAGCTATATCGATCATGCCCCCGGACTGCCCGCAGTCATGGAAAATATCCATCTCAGCGAAGTGTTTATCGGTATCTTTATTGGTGCGGTCACCTTTACAGGATCGCTGGTTGCGTTTGGTAAGCTGTGCGGAAAACTGTCGTCCAGACCGCTGATGTTGCCTCACCGGCACAAGCTGAATCTGCTGGCGCTGATCGTGTCATTCCTGCTGTTGCTGTGGTTCGTCAACACTGACAGTAGCGGCGCGCAGGGATTTGCCCTGTTTGTCATGATGGTCATTGCACTGGCTTTCGGCTGGCATCTGGTTGCCTCCATCGGCGGGGCAGACATGCCTGTCGTCGTTTCTATGCTGAACTCCTATTCAGGCTGGGCGGCGGCGGCGGCAGGCTTCATGCTCAGCAACGATCTGCTTATCGTAACCGGCGCGCTGGTGGGGTCATCGGGTGCCATCCTCTCCTACATTATGTGTAAGGCGATGAACCGTTCGTTTATCAGCGTCATTGCCGGCGGCTTTGGCAGCGACAGCAGCGCGGTAACGGACAGCGAAGAGGCTGGCGAACACCGCGAGATCAGTGCGGAAGACACCGCAGAAATGCTTAAGTCATCCACGAGCGTCATTATCACGCCCGGCTACGGGATGGCGGTGGCACAGGCACAGTATCCGGTGGCCGAGATCACCGAAAAACTGCGCGCCCGTGGCATCAAGGTACGCTTCGGTATTCATCCGGTCGCTGGGCGTTTACCCGGCCATATGAACGTCCTGCTGGCTGAGGCAAAAGTGCCTTATGACGTGGTACTGGAGATGGACGAAATTAACGATGACTTCAGCGACACGGATACGGTGCTGGTGATCGGTGCCAACGATACGGTCAATCCCGCCGCTCAGGACGATCCCGGCAGCCCGATTGCCGGTATGCCGGTGCTGGAAGTGTGGAAGGCGCAAAACGTGATTGTGTTTAAGCGGTCAATGAATACCGGCTATGCCGGTGTGCAAAACCCGCTGTTCTTCAAAGAAAACACCCAAATGCTGTTTGGTGATGCCAAAGCCAGCGTGGAAAATATTCTTAAAGCGCTGTAATAAACAAGGGCGACACAATGTGTCGCCCTTGTTGCGAACCTCGCCTGATTAGTCGTGCTCGTCATCCTCTTCAAGCGTAATCGGCGAAACAAAGTCATCCGGTTTTATCGCCAGCAGATCGCAGCGCAGGTGATCGATCACCTGTTCCGCCGTGTTGCCCAGGAAAGCGGCCGATAGTCCGGTTCGGCCAATAGTGCCTAATACCACAATCCCCGCGCCCAGATGCCCTGAAAGTTCGGGTATGACTTCTTCCGGTAAACCTTTCTCGACATGGGTGAACTCTTCACTGATAGAGAACTTCTGCCGTAGCGCTTTCATCGCCACCAGGTGCTGGCCACGAATCGCGTCGTTGTACACACTGGGATCAAAGTCGGGCAGCTCAATGGCAATATTGATCGGCGTGATGGGATAGGCGCCCACCAGATGAACTTCGGTATGGTTTACGCTTTCTGCCAGTTTAACGGTTTCACGAATGAGTTTCTGATTCAGTGCATCGTGGTGAGGTTCTTCGCTGGCGAGGTTAACCGCCACCAGAGCTTTGCCACCTTCGGGCCAGGGCTGATCTTTGACCATCCACACCGGACAAGGACATTTACGCAACAGATGCCAGTCCGTTGGCGTAAAGATCACCGCTTCCAGCCGATCGTGCTGGTGCGCCATCTTAAGCACCAAATCATGCTGATGAGCCAGCACTTCCTGAATGATGGCTTCGTAAGGACGGTTATGCCAGATCACTTTGATATCAATATCCACGCCTGCATCCAGATAGGCCTGGGCCTGTTCGCGTATCCACTCTGAGCGCTGAGAGATCACGCCCTGACGCATTGAGGTGCGCTCATCCGGTGAGAGCAGGGTGGTCATCTCATATGAGAAGTCGTAGATAGGCAGAAAAGCTTTGATTTTGCCGCCGATAAGCTGGTTGAGATATACCGCACGTCGCAGCGCGGGCTGGTCATCCTGTTGAGGATCGATGGCGACCAGAATATTTTGATACTGGGACATAGGCTACTCTCCTTAAACCAAAGCGACTGGATTAAAGATAGCCTATGTTCAACGCAGTAAGAAAGTGAAAAAGATGTAGCCGGATCAATAAAATAACATTTATTAACCCGGCTTAACCATCAGGCTGCCTGATGGCTCTGGCCCGCCAGACCTTCCAGCATGGCGTGGTTCTCAATAGTGATGTATTTCCCTTTCACCGCCAGCATGCCTGATTTCTGAAAACGCCCCAGCAAACGGCTAATGGTTTCAACGGTTAACCCCAGATAGTTGCCGATATCGCCACGCGTCATGGTCAAACGGAACTCACGCTGTGAGAACCCCCGCTGACCGTAACGGCGGGATAAGTTCCAGATAAAGGCCGCCAGCCGTTCTTCAGCGTTCTTCTTGGACAGCAACAGGATCATGTCCTGATCGCCTTTGATTTCGCCGCTCATCAGACGCATCATCTGCTGACGCAGGGCCGGCATTTTGCCCGATAAATCATCCAGCGTATCAAAGGGGATTTCACAGACCATCGCCGTTTCCAGCGCCTGGGCAAAGCTTGGATGGCTGGCATTCATGATGGCGTCAAAACCGACCAGATCACCCGCCAGATGGAACCCGGTAATTTGTTCATCGCCCTGTTCAGTGATGGTATAGCTTTTGATCGTGCCGGAACGGATAGCATAAAGGGAGCGGAGGTCGTCACCGGCTTTAAACAGCGTATGACCTTTCTGAATGGGTTTCTTTCGCTCAATAATGTTATCGAGCTGATCAAGCTCATGTTCGTTCAGTGTGAAAGGGATGCATAACTGGCTAATGCTGCAATCCTGGCAGTGAATCGCACAACCGCCTGACTGTATACGTTTTTCAGGGAACATAGTGGTTTGCTCGACGATAATTGACTGCGGTCAATTTTACCATTTTTCGCTCGCAAAGGAACTCATCCGAGCAGTTTTTAGGCATACAAAAAGTGTGGTCTGTTACACTTCGCTGAAGGCTGTTATTACTGGCTTTCTTGATGTCAAAGTGTAACGGCCGTCAATATATGTTTACGGTTTTATGATTTCAGACAGGATCTTTCTTTATCTTAAGGCCGGGAATAAGGGTTAAAAACGGGGTTAGCGCAGACTTTCCCGATTTTGCTACTATTCGGGTTAAGCACTATTTTGCGTCATATCATTTTACAGGGGCGAGCGATGAACCTTGACGATGACAATCTGTTCCGTGACGCGATGAATGACGTTACGCCACTCAGAGATGCGGACAACACGCGGTGGAATCCGCTCTCCGCCAGTAAAAAAGCACGTCAACTGCCGCCAGAACAGGAAGATGAAAACATCTTAACGCGCGGTTATCTGGATATTATCCCGCTGGATCAGCCTCTGGAATACAAAGCAGAGGGCATTCAGCAGGGCGTGTTAGATAAGCTACGCAAGGGACAGTATACGCTGGACGCCAGCCTTAACTTACTGCGTCAGCCTGTAGAGGTCTGTCGCCAGAACCTGTTTAATTTCATTCGTGAGGTGCGGCAAGCCGGGTTTCGCAACCTGCTTATCATTCACGGTAAAGGGCGCGACAGTGAATCCCACGCCAACATCGTACGAAGTTATCTGGATCGTTGGCTACGGGAGCTGGATGAGGTGCAGACCTTCTGTGTGGCGCAAAAGCAGCACGGCGGGGCGGGCGCGCTTTACGTCGGATTACGCAAGACCGAGAAAGCGCGTCAGGACAACTGGGAGCGACATGCAAAACGCAGTCGCTAACTGTGAAATTTACGAATAGTACTCATCAGAACCTCAGCGCTCAGGCTTAAGGTATCGCCTGTCCGGGTGATAATACCGACCGGCTCGCCAGGGCCTGGAGAGGTAATGGGCAGCGAGAAGACGGCGTTGTGACTGAGATCTTCTTTAATGGCGCCTGAAGGCACAAACCAGATGTAGTCATAGCGTAGCGCCAGTTGGCGGGCCAGCGATGTGGAAGAGGTTTCAACGCAATGTGGCGGTAAACAGCAGCCCTGTTCGTCAAGCATCTGCTGTGCCAGGCGGCGCGGAGCCGTTCCTTCGGGGGAAATCACTACCGGCCACTGCATGGCGCGGGATAAGGTGACGTTGTCACTTAACAGGGGATGTTCCGGCCTGACAACCAGTTTTAATGATTCGAGGAACAGCAGTTCATAGGTTAAGCCGGTCATCATCTCTTTATCAGCCATACGACCAATGCCGATATCAAATTCGCCCGCGCGCAGTCCGGCCAGCAAGACATTGTTGTGCAACGTGGCAACCTGAATGGTGGTGTTAGGACGCAGTTGATGAAAGCGATCGAGAATCTGTGGCAACATGCCCATCGCGGCAGTCGTAAGCGCGCCAAGCCGAATCACCGCAGGACGCTCGTTGATCTGTTCATTAAAACTCTGACCGGCATGGTTCAGTGCATCCAGCACCTTTACCGCATGCGTCAGAAACTGCTCTCCCATGGTGGTGAGCTGTGCGCCCAGTCGGCCGCGTTCGAACAGCCTGACGCCCGTCAGTTCCTCAAGTTCGTTAAGGGTTTTAGAGAGTGCAGGCTGGCTGAGACTTAACGTCTCGGCTGCACGCCCCAGCGTTCCCTGCTGCGCAACGGCAACAAAGGCATGTAAATGACGCAAGCGAATGCGCTGATTGAAAAGGATATTTTTTTCCATTTCCCAAACTTAATGACATTGCCAGGTAACTGGCAACTATTTAAGCTGGATTTTGTTAACTTTGCTGCAAATTTTTATTAACAATGTGTACTTTTTATCGGATTTTCATTTAAGTTACTGATAAATAATGCTTGAGACGCTATCGTCGGATAACGCAGCCGCCAGTCGTGACTGAAAAATCATTAACTTAACTAACCATTTTTTGAATGATTATTATTCTCGTGTAAAATTCACGCGTTTTATCGTTAACGATCGGCTATCATAAGCGCCGTTTTTTTTACCAAAACTGATAGTTATTTCGTTAAGGAGAGTACGTCCGTGAGCAGCGTTGAGTCGGTAGACGTTCGCCGGTTAATCAATCAGGGTGCCCTGAGCGGTGGCCAAATTCGATTGATTGTACTCTGTTTTATCGTCGTGGCGCTTGATGGGATGGATATCGCCATCATGGGGTTTATCGCGCCCTCGCTGAAAGCGTCCTGGAACGTCACGAACCATCAGTTAGGCGTTGTCATCAGTGCGGCGCTTATTGGCCTGGCGCTGGGCGCCATGATCGCCGGTCCACTGGCCGACCGCTTTGGTCGTCGCTTAATGATTATATTCAGCGTGCTGTTTTTTGGCTTATGGACGCTGGTCACCGCGTTTTCGCACAGCATTGAGCAGATGATCCTGTTCCGCTTTTTGACCGGGCTCGGATTGGGCGCAGCCATGCCGAACGTCAGCACCCTGGTCGCAGAATATGCCCCCGAGCGCCGTCGCTCATTCATCATCACCGTGGTTTTCTGCGGCTTTACCTTTGGCGCAGCCAGCGGAGGCTTTGCGGCATCCTGGCTGTTACCGCGTTACGAATGGCATTCTGTTCTGTTGCTGGGCGGTATTTTACCGCTGCTGGTGCTCCCGGTGCTGATACGGCAACTGCCAGAATCAGTGCGTTTCTTAATTAGCCGTGGTGCGCCGGCAGAACGCATCCGAACCATTCTGGAGCGTATGATTCCGGGCAGTACGAACCCGCACAGTCAGTTTCAATCTTCCGAAGCGGACGCCACTCAGCCAGACAAAAACGCAATCGCCACGGTTATCTCTCCCCGCTACCGTACTGGCAGCCTGATGCTGTGGGGCGGCTATTTTATGGGGCTCTTTCTGGTTTATCTGATAGGCAGCTGGCTGCCTTCGCTGGTGAGTAAACAGGGGATGACCGTGACCCAGGCCGCCATTATCACCGCCATGTATCAGGCGGGCGGCACCCTGGGCTCGTTATTTGCCGGCTGGCTGATGGACAGATTTAATGCCAACCTGGCGTTGGCCGTCATCTATTTTTGTGGCGGGATTGCCATTGTGGCGTTGGGTTTCTCACCGGCGCAGGTCACCGTCATGAGCAGCATAGCCTTCTGTAGCGGCTTTTGCTTTAACGGTGCTAATACCGGAATGAATGCCTTATCAGCCAGCTATTATCCTACCCATGCCCGCGCGACCGGCTCCAGTTGGATGCATGGCGTGGGCCGAATCGGTGCCATCCTCAGCGCGTTTGTGGGAGCAGAAATGCTGTCGCTCGGCTGGTCTTTTAACCTGATCTTTTTGCTTCTGGCGATTCCGGCCGTCCTCACGACAGCGATGCTGGTGATTAAAAACCGTTATGGTTTTAAGCCGATCACAAATTCATGATTTTTTCCGCTGACGGCAACGCGTTGGATTACAGTAGCTGCAACGCTCATGCTTTCAGGTGGTGATTATGGATAACGTTATCAGTGCGGATGCCATCCGTACGGGCTTTTCAAAGGCAATGTCGGACATGTATCAGCAGGAAGTGCCGCTGTACGGCACGTTGATGCAGTTGGTCAAAGACGTTAATCAGGCCTCGCTGGCGGCGGACAGCGCCCTGCAGCAGCGCCTGGCGCAAGCCGATGAGCTGAGCCGTTTAAGCCTGGAACGCCACGGTGCAATCCGCGTCGGCAGCGCCGAAGAGCTGGCCATGCTGCGTCAGATGTTCGCCGTTATGGGCATGTTCCCGGTCGGCTATTATGACCTTTCTCAGGCGGGCGTACCGGTACACTCAACCGCGTTTCGCCCTGTTGACGACGACGCGTTGCGTCGTAATCCGTTCCGTATTTTTACCTCATTACTGCGGCTTGAATTGATTGAAGACCCGGCGCTGCGCGATGAAGCTGCCGCAATCCTGGCCTCGCGGGACATTTTCACCGCAGGCTGTCGCGCATTAATTCAACAGCATCAACAGCAGGGCGGTCTGACTGAGACCCAAGCGCAGCGCTTTATTACCGAGGCGTTAGAAACCTTTCGCTGGCACTCGCATAGCCTCGTCGAAAGCCACACCTATCAGGCCCTTAATCAACAACACCGGCTGATTGCGGACGTCGTGTGTTTTCCTGCCTGTCATATCAACCACCTGACACCGAGAACCCTGGACATTGATCGCGTTCAGGCGTTAATGCCCGAACGTGGTATCGATCCCAAAAACGTTATTGAAGGCCCGCCTCGGCGCAAGGTGCCGATTTTATTACGCCAGACCAGTTTTAAAGCGCTGGAGGAACCTGTCGTTTTCAAAGATGGCTACCAGGGCACCCATACGGCAAGATTTGGTGAGATAGAACAGCGCGGCGCGGCCTTAACCCCAGAGGGGCGCGCGCTTTACGATCGGCTGCTGACTGAGGCCGGAAGCGGCGCTGACAATCAACAGCATCAGCAACGGTTGTCTGCTGTATTTCAGGCTTTTCCGGATAACGAAACCGATCTACGCCGGGAGGCTCTGGCCTGGTTTCATTATCGCCTGAGTGATAAAGGCCGGGCTGAACCGCCTCAGCCCGGTGAACCGCTGGACGCCCTGATCGAACAGGGCCGCATTCTGGCCGATCCCATTATTTATGAGGATTTTCTACCGGTCAGTGCGGCGGGGATTTTTCAGTCCAACCTCGGGGATCACACCCAGGCGCGCTCGTCAGGCCAGGCAAGCCGCAGCAGCTTTGAAGCCGCACTGGGCTGCGCAGTACTGGACGAAATGGCGCTGTATGCCCAGCGTCAGGAAGCCTCATTACAACGTTGCGGCCTGGTATGCTAACCCACCGGGGCGCGATTGCCCCGGATTGCGCGACTATTGCAGCCGTGAATCACGTATCAGCGTGAATCTTCCCGCGCCCAGCAGCATGATCACCAGCGCACCCAGCAGAAACAGCGCTTCGGTCTCCAGCGACCAGGCGCCCACGCCGGTGCGATGCCATAGTGCCCCGGTTTTGACCAGCAGCGTTGCCACCACCATATTCACCGCCACAATGAACGCCGCAGGCCGCGTCATCAGCCCCACAATCAGCATCAGCGGGGCGATAATTTCCCCGATCCAGGCACCCCAGGCAAGAAATCCTGGCAGGCCGTGCTGGTGCAGCAGTTGGGCAATCCAGCCCACCCCGTGCACCAGCTTGAACTCACCGTGAAACAGCAGCAGTCCACCCAGTGTCAGACGCAATAACAGCTTGCCCAGGTCAGGATGATCGGTCATTCGAACAAAAAGCTGATTGATGCCACTGAACATTTTCAATTCCTCTCACGCGTTAAACGACATGCAGTACTAAAAACAGGTTCGCCGGGAGCGGTCAATCCCGGCGGACGTGCGCAGCACATTTTCGGTATTTTTACCCGCTGTGTTTCTGGACAAAGACAGATGGCCTGAAATAATGACCGCCTACGCAGACAAGGAATAATGCATGAAAAATGAGCACGGCCTGAAGATCGCTATCGCGGACGGTGTGCTGCAAGGCGGCATCGATGACGGGATCTTTGTGTTTAAAGGTATTCCTTACGCTGCGCCGCCGGTGGGGGACCAGCGCTGGCGCGCGCCCCAGCCCGTCATCCCATGGCAGGGCGTGCGAAGCGCACTGCATTTTTCTGCCGCGAGCTGGCAGAACCGCGAATACTGCCTTGCGATTGGCGGCGGCGATCCCGGCGATTTCAGCGAGGACTGTCTTTATCTCAATGTCTGGACGCCTGAACTGCAGCCCGATAAGCCTCTGCCGGTGATGGTATGGCTGCACGGGGGCGGATTTACCCTCGGTTCCGGCGGGCTGGCTCCCTACAACGGCAAACCGCTGGCCTCACGCGGCGCGGTTATCGTCACGATTAACTATCGGCTGGGCCATCTGGGCTTTTTTGCGCATCCGGCCATGGAAAAAGAGCAGTCGGCGACCGGGACGCTTCACAATTTTGCCTTGCTGGATCAGATCGCGGCCTTACGCTGGGTTCAGCGCCATATTCACGCATTCGGCGGCGATGCCCGTAACGTTACGCTGTTTGGCGAGTCATCTGGCGCACGTAGCCTGTTATCGCTGTGCTGTTCGCCCTTGTCAGCCGGTTTGTTCCACAAGGGAATTGTGCAGAGTGCCTATAGTCTGCCAGACGTGACGCGGACCACGGCGCTTGAGAAAGGCGTGAAGGTGGCCAGCCGTTTAGGTTTGCCCGCTGATGCCAGCATGGAACAGCTGCGCGCGCTGCCTGCTGAGGCCTTTTGGTCACTGGACAGCAGCTACGGGCTCGGTCCTGTTGCCATCGCGGGCGATGCGGTCCTTCCCGCGCCGGTACTGGAGACGTTTATGGCCGGACGTCAGCATCGTCTGCCGCTGATGGCCGGAAGCAACAGCGACGAAGCCAGCGTACTGGCGTATTTCGGTGTCGATGCCGCCACGGTGGTAGACCGGCTTCGTCGTCAAAATCGGTTCAGCTATCAGCTGTTAAAATGGATTTATCCGCTTGAGACGGATGCGTTGCTCGGACGTGCCGTGGCACGAGATATGACGTTTAGCCTGCTTCCCTGGCTGGTGATGCGGGCGCAGCAAAAAGTCGCTATGCCGGGCTGGCGCTACTGGTTTGATTACGTATCTGAACATTCGCGGGACCTTTTTCCGCACGGCACCTGGCACGGTAACGAAATCCCCTACGTCATGAATACGCTGCATAACCTGCCCGCTGTCAGCGACGATCGCCGCTTTACGCCCGCCGATCACGCGTTTGCGCAGCAGGTCAGTGACTACTGGTTTCTCTTTGCCCGCGACGTGAACACCAGCACGACACAACTGGACGGGATCTTGCCCTGGCCTGCCTGGCAGGCGAATAATGACGTGACAATGTCACTCGGGTGCGAGGGGAAAGCGGGGCTCAGACTCATGCCGCGCTTTATGCGTCGGCGGCTGGCGCTGTTTCGCCTGATGATGTCGCGTATGGTTCGCTTGTAGTGCTCCCTCAGCCCTCAGCCCTCGTGCCGGGTGCCATCCTGCGCGCCCTCCAGGCTGATTTTTGCTGAAACGGTGATCTGTCGCGGAGGCAGTGCACCAGCATAAAAAAGTTTAACAGCGCTGTTACATTTTCGGCCTTTCTGCCGATATATCCCATACGCCCGGTGTCACGGGTTAACGTTTAAGGGATTTCAGTATGGGTATGCTTAAAAATTTCACAATTCGCGCGGTAATGCTGACAATACTCGGGCTGTTTTGCCTGCTGTGGAGCGGAATCGGGCTGTTCAGTATTCATTCGCTCAATTCGTTGAGTGACGGCAACGATGTCGATCGCCATATCGTGGAACAGATGACCGCGTTGAGTAAGGGCAACGATCAGTACTTTCGTATGATTACGCGCCTGTCGCGCGTCATGGAGAAAAAAGCGGCAGGCACAGCGCAAAACGATGAGGCTTTCGCGCCCGTACAGCAGGCACTGGACAGTATGTCTCAGCAGCTGACCCTGTTCAAACAGCTCTCTCCAGGCCCAATGGATGCAGCCGTTGCCAATGACGTCATTGATAAATGGCAAAAACTGCTCGACCAGGGCGTGACGGTTCAGCTTCAGCGTGCCCGTCAGGATTCGCTGGACAGCTATCGCCAACAGGCAAATGACGTCACCCCTGCGCTGAGCCGTGCCTTTGGTGCCAGTACTGAAAACTTCAATAAAGTGGCAAGTGTCAAACTGGGTCAAACGCGGGTTGAAGTCGATCGTATGACCGCGATGACCAAAACCCTGATTTCAGTCACCGTGGTGATTGGCTTGCTGATTCTGCTGTTTACCGACCGTTATCTGGTAAAAATGTTGGTTAAGCCGCTGGAAAAAATTCGCGAACATTTTTCAGTCATCGCCAAAGGCGATCTCAGCAAGCCGGTTGAAGATATGGGCCGTAACTGCGTCGGCAAACTGGTGCCCTTACTGAGCGCCATGCAGGACAGCCTGCGCGAAGCCGTCAGTGCGATTCGCAGCGGCACGGAAAACATTTCACGCGGAGCCGCTGAGATTTCGATTGGTAATAACGATCTGTCTTCACGTACGGAAGAGCAGGCTGCCGCGCTGGAGCAAACCGCAGCCAGTATGGAACAACTGACGGCGACCGTGAAATTCAATGCGGAAAATGCGCGTCAGGCCAGTACCCTGACCGAAGCCGCAACGATCACGGCCAAACAGGGCGGTAGTCTTGTCGGTGAAGTGGTCACCACGATGAACGGAATCTCTGACAGTTCGAAGAAAATTGCAGAGATTACTAACGTCATCAACAGCATTGCGTTCCAGACCAATATCCTCGCGCTTAACGCCGCAGTAGAAGCCGCCCGCGCCGGGGAACAGGGCCGTGGCTTTGCCGTTGTGGCCAGTGAGGTCAGAAATCTGGCCCAGCGTAGTGCGGGTGCGGCAAAAGAGATCGCTGGCCTGATTGCGGATTCCGTTGAGCGCGTGGAAAAGGGGGCGCAACTGGTTAGCACGACCGGCGGCACCATGAGCGGTATTCTGAAATCGGTGCAGGATGTTGACGCGATCATGAAGCAAATCGCGGCCGCCTCAGAAGAACAAAGCAAAGGCATTTCGCAGGTTGGCACGGCGGTAACGGAAATGGACAGCGTAACCCAACAAAACGCCGCGCTGGTGGAAGAAGTCTCCGCCGCCGCCAGTGCGCTGGCGCTGCAGACGGAAGCCTTGCAGGCCTCTGTCGCACAGTTCCGCCTGTCCAGCGATGCGCCCCTGGCACCGACGTCAACGCGGAAGCCGCCCTCACAGCCGGCCAGCCCAACGACCTCATTCCAGCCTAAAGCCGCGTCGGCGGATAACGGCGATTGGGTAACTTTCTAAACCCGCATCTGATCACCGCCTTCCTCGCGAAGGCGGTTTTTACTGCCTGTATCCCATCACTCCGCCGCCAGATAACACAGCTTCTCTGCCACCTGGTATGACTTCACAAAGGAGGTCACGGGCAGGAACTCAAAGCGCGAATGGAAGTTATGCGCGCCAGTAAAGAAGTTGGGTGTTAACAGACCTTTCGCCGACAAAGCCGCGCCATCGGTGCCGCCGCGCATGGGGATCACTTTAGGCGCAATATCCAGCGCTTGCAGGGCGGCGAAAATCAGATCAACCGCCCGACGATCTTCACCCATCGCATTGCTGATATTGCTGTAAATATCGCGAAGGGTTAGCTCAACTTTGCCCGTGGGATAGCGCGCGGCGATGATATCTCTGACCGCCTGCAACTGCTGTTTGCGTGCAGCAAAGCCTGCCAGATCAAAATCGCGAATCGAGGCGTTAAGCGTGGCAATGCTGGCGTTGGCCTGCATCTCGTTAAACCAGATATAGCCTTCGCGACCTTCGGTATGTTCCGGCGTCGCCTGCCGGTCGAAGTGGCTGATAAAATCGTGAGCCATCAGTAAGGGATTGACCAGCACGCCCTTGCCCGACATCGGATGCGCCGGCACACCGGTAAAGCGGATTTCCGCTGCGGCCGCGTTGAAGTTCTCATAAACGACTTCGCCCAGCTCGCAGCAATCAATCGTCCAGGCGAAATCCACATTAAAACGGGTTTCAAGATCCAGCGCTTTCGCGCCGCGCAGCCCGATCTCCTCATCCGGCACGAACGCCACCACGACGTCGCCGTGTTTGCCCTGTAAATTCTCCATCAGCGTCATGACGACGCTCACGGCCGCCTTGTTATCGGCGCCCAGCACGCTGGTGCCGTCGCTGAAAATAATCTGCTGGCCGATATAGGGCGCGATCTCCGGGTGCGCATCCCGACGTAACCAGATGTCCTGCTGTGGGTTCAGACAAAGGTCTTCACCCTGCCAGGTGAGGATCTGCGGGTGAATGTCAGGGGACAGCCCCACGTCAACCGTGTCGATATGGGTGATAAACCCCACGCGCGGCGCATCGGGGCAGTTTCCTCGTTTCAGCGCCGTTACCGTGGCATGTTCATCAATCACAACCTGCTCAAGGCCAAGGTCGCGTAATTCGTCCGCCAGCAGCTGCGCCATCGCGTGCTGGCTGGGGGTGCTGGGTAAGGTGCTGGACTTTGCATCACTTTGGCTGCTTACCGCCAGGTAACGAAAAAAACGCGTAATGAGTTGCGCCTGAAGTTTGTCGGTCATCACTAATCCTTATTAGTTGACGTACTGCGGGGTTCGCTATGGTGGTGATTCATGCTATCTATCAAAGCGCTAAATCATTCATTTAGATATTCAGACTAACGGAAGTCAACAGAAAGCGAGGACAATAATGAGAAACAGGTTTACGACCCTGGCACTGCTTACTGCAGGTGTGGCTCTGGCGGGCGGCGTCCATGCAAAAACGCTGGTGTACTGCTCCGAAGGCTCCCCTGAAAATTTTAATCCGCAACTTTACACCTCGGGAACCAGCGTGGATGCCAGTGCTGTACCGGTATTCAATCGCCTGGTGGACTTCAAACCGGGCACGACCGAACTGATTCCCAGCCTGGCAGAACGTTGGGATATCAGCCCGGACGGCAAGGTTTATACCTTTTATCTTCGGCACAACGTCAAATTTCAGAGCAATAAGCAGTTTACGCCCAGCCGCGATTTTAACGCAGATGACGTGATCTTCTCGTTTATGCGGCAAATGGACAGCAAAAATCCCTATCATGCGGTCTCTGGTGGCAATTATTCCAACTTCGACAGCCTGCAGCTGGCGACGCTTATCACCCATATCGATCGCATCGACGATCACACCGTGCGCTTCACCCTGGCCCATCCGGAGTCGCCGTTTTTGGCCGACCTGGCCTGGTACTTTGCCTCTGTCCATTCAGCGGAATACGCGGACAAGATGCTAAAGGCCGGCACGCCAGAGAAGGTGGATATGGACCCGATAGGCACCGGACCTTTCCAGCTAGTGCAGTATCAAAAAGATTCACGCATTCTCTATAAGGCGTTTCCTGACTACTGGCAGGGGAAAGCCAAACTGGATCGGCTGATTTTCAGCATTACGCCGGATGCCGCCGTGCGCTACGCCAAACTGGAAAAAAATGAGTGTCAGGTGATGCCATTCCCTAATCCGGCCGACCTGGACAAAATGCGACAGAACAAGGCGATCACGCTCAAACAGGCAGCAGGGCTGAATACCGGTTTTCTGGCATTCAACACCACTAAAGCGCCCACTGATAATGTGAAAGTCCGTCAGGCGCTGGCCATGGCGATAAACAAACCCGCCATTATTGAGGCCATTTTTAAAGGCACGGGCACGGTCGCCAAAAATATTCTTCCGCCTGGCGTTTGGAGCGCAGACAAGGATCTCAAAGACTACGATTACGATCCGGAAAAGGCTAAAGCCCTGCTGGCCGAAGCGGGTGTGAAACCGGGAACGGAAATCGCGCTGTGGGCGATGCCGGTTCAGCGCCCCTATAATCCGAATGCGCGCCGGATGGCGGAGATGATCCAGGCCGACTGGGCAAAAGTCGGCATCAAGGCCAACATCGTGAGTTATGAATGGGGCGAATACCTCAAACGCGTGCGCAACGGTGAACATCAGGCTGCCCTGATGGGCTGGACAACGGCGACGGGCGATCCGGATAACTTTTTCGGACCGCTCTACACCTGCACCGCGGCGAAAGGCGGTTCAAACTCATCAAAGTGGTGCTATCAGCCGTTTGAAACCCTGATCACCCAAGCCCGGGCCGAACCGGATCAGCGCAAACGGACTCAAATGTACCTGCAGGCGCAGCAGATCATGCATGACCAGATGCCCGCCGTCATGATTGCCCACTCCACCATTTATGAACCGATACGCACGACGGTCAGCGGTTATGAAGTGGATCCCTTCGGCAAGCATATTTTTTATCAGGTCGATATCAAGCCGTAATCCATGATGCGGCGGCTCACAGGGACGTGTGCCGCCTTGCCTGCAAAATGTCAGATATGTTGTACAGTTAAGAGTGTGTTTGGTGTTCAGAAGGGAAATAACATGGCGAACGGTTGGGCTTCAGAAGGGGCGGTTCAGGAACAGATCGACAGTACCGTTAACGACGGGATCGAACGCGTGCGCCAGTCGATCGGTCAGGGCGAAAGCGCCACGGAATGTGAACTGTGCGGCGAACCGATACCGGCGGCGCGCCGTCAGGCACTGAAAGGCGTGCGCTACTGTGTCACCTGTCAGGAAAAAATCGATAAGCAGCAAAAAGAAACCAGCCTTTACAACCGTCGCGGCAGTAAAGACAGCCAGCTTCGCTGACTTATGATCCCGGCATGGCCAGGCCGCTGCCGATGAACCAGGCGAGAAAACCGATGCCGGCCACGATGATAGCAATGGGGAACAACAGACCAATTCTCATGTTTATCCTGTGAGTCTATTCAGGGATTAAGCCAGCCGTAACACGGCGTGATGGTTCTTCAGCAACGTAAACAGTTCAAACTGGGTCGCCTCATTTACCGCACGCCGTATCTCGCCTTTGGTGTAAATCATTGTGTGGATATGACCCAGTTGACGCCACACAACAATCGCCGAGGCCACAAGCGCGCAGGTATTCTCTGCCTGCACACATTCTACTGTGGCATGGCAGGCATCGTCTAAGTCATTGAGAAAAATTTTCACCCCATCAGTGGGCAAGATCGCCCGAATATCATCCAGCATGACCCGGCTGACGCTGCGTGAAAGATATAGAGTTAACCACTTCCTCGTCATTATGACACCTGACGTTAACGATTTTCTCCGTTATACGGGGTAAACATAGGTAATGGAAGTGTTGAGAATAGGGTAATGATATTTAACGAACTTTTTTAGCTTATTAACGGCAGGCGAATTCCCAGACGTTTTATACCTTAACGATGCGGCTTAAATAACCAATTTACACGTGCCAATTTTATACCGGCCAATACGCTGTCTCAGGTTACGACGTTAAAAAGCGGGGGGCGGTGCGTGTTCCGTTATTTAATGTTTAGGGTTGTCTGTGACCTTAATTCACTGACTCGTGCTGGCTAATGTCGGGCAGGCTGGTGACGCGGCGTGATCGATGACGCAGATAACCGCCAACGCGCGGCGGCATTATCCCGGTGCCGGTAGCCGAGCGGCTGTTTTCACGCATTGTGTCTGTGAGGAATAAATCAGAGCAGGCTCCGTCATCACGAAGCCTGCTGTTGTCACCCGTTGGAACGCAGTTGCGGATAACGTTTGAAAATATAAATACACCATAACAGCGCCGCGAGTCCGATGATCGCTCCCACATTACCCACATCAGACAGGCTCATGTAAGCGCTGACCTGGCTGCCTAATAGCGCGCCCGCACCAATACCGATATTATAAATACCGGACATCAATGACATCGCGACGTCCGTCGCGTCCGAGGCTAAAGACAGCACGCGGATTT
Source organism: Pantoea sp. Ae19-2 (assembly GCF_059801205.1). Taxonomy (NCBI): domain Bacteria; kingdom Pseudomonadati; phylum Pseudomonadota; class Gammaproteobacteria; order Enterobacterales; family Erwiniaceae; genus Pantoea; species Pantoea sp. Ae19-2. The sequence goes on from NZ_JBCHWE010000001.1 coordinate 1,654,452, forward strand.
GCATCGCCAGGCCAATCATCATCATTGCCATTCCCCAGACCACGCACAGGGTAATGATTGCGCCGGGCCGGACTGCGGCGAAGATTAACAGTCCCATGCACAGCGTCACCAGCGCGATAGCGGCAATCAGCAACGCAGAGGGGAATTTTTTCCCCAGCGAACTGAATAACAGGCTGCCAATAATGCCCGCCGAACCGAACAGCAGCAGCAGTAAGGTGGTGAACCCCTCGCTGGCATTAGCAACGAGCTGCATAAAAGGCTCAATATAGCTGTAGGCTGTATAGTGCGCGGTCACAATTAACGTCACCAGCAGATACATCCCGACCAGCGCCGGTCGGCGGAACAGCAGGGGAACGCTGCTAAGCGAACCCGTGTGCTCGCTGGGCAACCGTGGCAGGATACGCGCCAGCATAATCATCAGCACCAGGGCGGACAGCCCGATCACGCCAAACGTTGTGCGCCAGCCCAGCGCCTGACCGACCACGCGTCCAATCGGCACGCCCAAAACCATTGCCAGCGCGGTGCCGGTTGCCAGCATGCTGAGTGCCTGAGTTTTTTTACCTGCGGGGGCAACACGAATTGCCAGCGATGCTGTAATTGACCAAAACACCGCATGGGACAACGCAATTCCCACACGGGATACGATCAGGGAGGTAAAACTCCACGCAAACGTAGAAAGCACATGACTGGCAATAAAGACGATAAACAGAACCGTTAACAGGAGCCGGCGTTCAATATTCCGCGTCAGCAGCATCAAAGGCAGTGACAGTAAGGCCACCACCCAGGCATAGATCGTCAGCATAATGCCCACTTCAGACGTTTTCATCGAAAAGCCTGCGGCAATATCGGACAGTAAACCGACCGGCACAAATTCGGTGGTATTAAACACAAAAGCGGCGATGGCCAACAGTACCACGCGTAGCCAGGCCGTTTTACGGGAAACAGTTGTTAATGGCATGAGAAGTTAAATCAGTCTGTGCGTCAAAAAGGAGTCAGGGCGATCACCCCATGATAGTGACCTGCGTCACACTTTAGCGGTTATTGTGGAGGAATTACGCGCCGGGTGGAACCACCAGGCGCAGATTAAGATGAATTTTTTTTGCCCGATACGGCAGTATGGCGTTTACGGCTCGCGATGACGCTGTCCGGGCATCATCCGCAGCAGCGTATTGTCCTTCAGGGCGTAATGATGAAACAGCGCCGCCGCCACATGTAAGCCAATCAGCCAGTAGCCAAATGGGGCCAGCGTTTCGTGCCAGTCGGTCAGCGTATCCGACAGATCAAAGTCAGGTTCGGCCGCCACCGGCATCGGTATACCAAATAACTGCCACTCACGACCTTTCAGATAACGCGATGCCAGTCCCAGCACCGGAAGCGTGATGAAAAGCGCATAAATCAGCGTATGCGTCAGATGAGCCAGCCCGGTTTGCCAGCGCGGCACCGGAGGAATAATGGCGGGACTACGATGACGGAGTTTCAGCAGTAATCGCGACAGCATCACCACCAGAATCGTCGCCCCGGCGCTGAAATGCGTCACCATCATCGCAAAGCGCTGCCAGGAACCCCGCTCGACATAGCCGCGTAACTCCATCGTGGCATAGGCAATGATGAGCAGCAGAACAGTAAGCCAGTGAAGCGCAATTTGAGACGATGCGAATTTATTACGCATGGTAGAGCCCTGTATGAAAGTAAGGGTTCTAAGATAACGGAAAAAAATGAAAAAGCTTAACGAAATGACGACTCTGTGGGATGACAGACCAACCGCAGACAGCAGACTCGGGGGCAGAGAAGGCGAGGATAACCGGCACACGGGCTGGGCTGAGAATGGCGGCCAGCAACCGCCATACTGACATCAAACGGGCGTTGCGTAATCAGAAATCCACGCCGTGCTTAAGCGCCACACTGTCCTGAGTGTGCACATTTTTACCCGGGGCAACCGGGCAACACGCATCGCACCCTAATGAACCGGGATAGTACTTACGGGCCTGCTGAATGGCTGCGGTTGCGGAATAAAATGTGCCGAGAAACAGCCGACCTTCCAAATCCGGAAGATATTTACAGCCGCTTGCATGAACCACGTGATTATCGTTGTAGCCTGATTGTTTGTTGACGTAATAGTATCGCGCCATTAGGTCTCCCCCTTGCTGTGAATTCAAAGATGACATTAATCTTTGGGATCAAACCGATTATAGCGGGGAAACGCGTGCTTTAGGCAATCATACTGATAATACGGACAATTCTTGTACGGGCCGCATTCCGGGCAGTCAAACACCCGGAATATTCATTAAGTTTTGCTAGAGTTTGCGGCGGTGCAGCTGCCAGGCAACCCACAACGCTAACAGCAGTAAAGCGGAGATAAACAGTGTCAGGCCGCCCCAGCCAAACTGATGCCAGAAAAAGCCGCCAGCCGTACCCGCCACGCTTGAGCCGACGTAATAGCTGAACAGATAGAGGGAAGAAGCCTGACCTTTTGCCCGACGAGCGCGTGGGCCAATCCAGCCGCTCGCCACGGAGTGCGCAGCGAAAAATCCTGCCGTAAACAGCATCATACCAATGAAGATCAGCACGATACCGTTAAATGCCGTCAGCAGTAACCCCATCAGCATAATAAAGGTCGAGCCAAACATAACCGGGCCGCGCCCAAACCGGCTGGTTAACGCGCCGGCTTTCGGGGAACTCCATGACCCGGTCAGATAAACCACCGACAGCAAGCCCACCACAGCCTGACTTAAATGCCACGGCGCGCCCAGCAGGCGATAGCCAATATAGTTGAACAGCGTCACAAAGGCGCCCATCAGCAGCAGGCCTTCGGCAAACAGCAGCGGCAATCCCGCATCGCGCCAGTGCAGACGGAAGTTAATGGTCAGATGGCGCGGGCGCAGCGAGGCCGGACGGAAATGGCGCGATTCCGGTAAGATTCTCCAGAACATCAGGGCAGCGGCGAGGGCAAAACAGCCAATGGCCGCAATGGCTATGCGCCATGAAAAGAAGTCGGTTAATACACCGCTTATCAGGCGGCCGCTCATGCCGCCAATCGAGTTTCCGCTGATGTACAGCCCCATCGAAAAAGCCACCACACTGGGATGAATCTCTTCACTCAGATAGGTCATGCCCACCGCGGCCACACCGCTCAGCGATAAGCCGATCAAGCCCCGCATCAGTAAAATGCCGTGCCAGCTGGTCATAGTGGCAGAGAGCAGGGTACAGATTGCGGCCAGCATGAGCGCCGTTACCATCACGGACTTCCGTCCTATGGCATCGGACAGCGGGCCTGTCACCAGTAATCCCAGGGCCATCATGGCGGTGGAAATGGAAAGCGAAATACTGCTCGCGGCGGGAGAAATGCCAAACTGTGCAGAGAGCACCGGCAGAATAGGCTGCACGCAATACAGCAGGGCAAAGGTGGCCAGCCCGGCAGAAAACAAGGCGAGCGTGACGCGCATAAAAGGCCGGGTGCCGCGCACAATCCAGTCAGACGAGGAAGCCTCAGACTGCGCAGGCATGTCGCTGTCCAGCGGCACCGCAGGTGAAGAGCGATTCACAGGGGATCCTTATGAGTAAAAACAGAGTGTTACTGTAGAAAAGGTCTATTAGGTTGTCTAATATATTAATCATCTTAAATAAGACGTTTAACCTATGAATATTGAACTGCGTCACCTGCGCTATTTTATTGCCGTTGCGGAAGAGCTGCATTTTGGCCGCGCAGCCCAGCGCTTACACATCTCCCAGCCGCCGTTGAGTCAGCAAATCATGCAGCTTGAAGCGGAAACCGGCGCGCAGCTGTTTAACCGCACCAACCGTAGCGTGCAGCTTACGCCGGCCGGCGCGCAGTTTTTACAGGATGCGCGGGCAATCCTGTTACAGGTCGAGCAGGCAACCCAGCGCGCCGCGCGTCTGCATCGCGGTGAAGAAGGAGAGCTGCGCATTGGATTTACCTCCTCTGCGGCTTTTATTGGCGTGATGTCAGATGCGCTTTATGTGTTTCGCCAGCGCTGGCCCAACGTACATGTTCAGATGCAGGAAATTAACACCCGTCAGCAGCTGGCTCCGCTGCATGAGGGCAAGCTGGACCTCGGCGTCATGCGTAACACGCCGCTCCCCGCCGATTTGCATCATCAGCTTTTGCTGCGCGAGCCATTGTGCGCCGTGGTGCATAAAGCCCATCCGCTAGCGACGGCAGGGCGGATCACCTTGCAGGCGCTGGCGCGGGAACCCTTTGTGTTTTTTGATCCTCAGGTGGGAACGGCACTGTACAGCGAAATCCTGGATTTGCTTCAGCGCTATCAGATCCGGCCCTACATTACCCAGGAAGTGGGCGAGGCCATGACCATTCTCGGACTGGTCGCGACCGGGCTGGGTGTATCTATCTTGCCTGCCTCCTTCAGCCACGCGCGTCTGGCGAACGTGGTGTGGTTACCGCTGGAGGAGCCTGATGCGCAGTCGGAGATGTGGCTGGTCTGGTCGGGCGAACGCGAAATGAGTGCGCAGATGGCGCATATGATGGCGTTACTGCGCCGTGAGTGACAATTTATCCGCCAAAGCCAGAAAAATTATGTGTGTTAAATCACATATCTAAGCAAATATTTGCCGCAAAAAGTGAATCTGCCGCACCATAGCGGATATTTATTTAGAAGCGCGAAAATAACCGGAGCAGGGTGTGAGTTCGGACAGTCAACCTGGCCATATTGACCAAATTAAACAAATTAATGCTGGCGTCGTTTACCGGTTAATCGATCAGCATGGGCCAGTCTCGCGTATTGAACTGTCCAAACGGGCCCAGCTGGCGCCTGCCAGTATTACCAAAATCGTGCGGGAAATGCTGGATGCCCATCTGGTTCAGGAAACCGAGTTTCAGGAGCCAGGCGCTCGCGGCCGTCCGGCGATTGGTTTAATCCTTGACACGGACGCCTGGCACTATCTGGCGATTCGTCTGCACCGTGGCATATTGACGCTGACCTTGCGTGACCTCAGCAGCAGGGCGCTGGTCGAAGACAACCTGCCGCTCATTGATGACGCCACGGAGCCGCTGCTGACGCGGTTGACCGACCATGTTGACGCGTTTTTTATCCGTCATCAGAAACGGCTGGAAAGGCTGACCGCCATTGCCATCACCCTACCGGGGCTGATTAATGCCGCATCCGGTGTGGTGCATCGTTTACCCGGCTATACCTGCCATGATATGCCGTTGGGCAGCACCCTGGCGGCGCGGACCGGCCTGCCGGTATTTATCCAGCACGATATCTCCGCCTGGACGCTTGCCGAGTCGCTGTTTGGTGCGTCACGCGGTGCGCAGGACGTGATTCAGATTGTGATCGACGAAACGGTAGGGGCTGGCGTGATCACTGGCGGTCAGCTGTTGCACAAAAGCGGACGCGCGCTGGTGGAAGTCGGCCACACACAGGTCGATCCTTACGGCCAGCAATGCTACTGCGGCAATCACGGCTGTCTTGAAACAGTCGCCAGTACCGGCAGCCTGCTGGCGCTGATTGCGCACCGACTTCCGGGTCAGCCCGACAGCCTGTTACACCATCAGCCCTTAACGCTTTCTGCCGTTTGTGAGGCAGCACAGAGCGGCGACAGGCTGGCGCGGGATGCCATAGCGACAGTGGGGCATCATGTTGGCAGGATCCTCGGCATGATGGTCAATATCTTTAATCCTCAACAAATTCTTATCGGTTCTCCGCTAAATCAGGCGGCAGATGTTCTCTTTCCGGCAGTAAAAAATACCATTCACCAGCAGTCTTTACCTGCATACAGCGCAGTGATTCAGCTTGCACCCACTGAATTTACTGAGCCAGGTACGCTGGGTGCGGCCGCGTTGATCAAGGATTCGCTTTACAGCGGCTACCTGTTAATTAAGTTACTGCAAGGTTAAGCAACACTAACCTTGCGCTAACGCAATCTGCTCCCCCTTTTCCTTCCTTAGAATGATCATTCGCATGAAAGCCGAATCGTCAGTGAGCTGACACCGCTTGTGAAGGAGAAGTAGAGTGAAAACGCTATTTATTACCGGAACCGATACCGAAGTGGGGAAAACCGTGGTCGCACGCGCCCTGCTGCAAAGTTTTACCCAGGCGAACGAGCGGGCTGCGGGCTACAAACCTGTTGCCCGCTGGGGCGTCAAAACAGAAGAGGGCCTGAGAAACAAGGATGGGTTGTTTTTGCAGAGCGCCTCTTCCCTTGCGCTGCCTTATCAGGCAGTGAATCCGGTCATTTTTGAGAAAGAAGAAATCTGCGGCTACCCGCCCAATAAGGTCGATTATGCGAAAATCACGCAGGGGCTTCAGCATCTCAATCAGCTTGCCGATCGCGTGGTGGTCGAGGGCACCGGGGGCTGGCGCAGCCTGATGAACGATGCCCAGCCGCTGTCGGCCTGGGTGATCGAGCAGCAACTGCCCGTCATCTTAGTGGTCGGGATTAAGTTAGGTTGTATCAGCCATGCGCTACTGACCGCTCAGGCGATCCAGGCCGACGGATTGCCGCTGGCCGGATGGGTGGCTAATCGTATTAATCCGGGGCTGGCGCACTATGCCGATATCATTTCCGTCCTGCGTGAACAGATTACGGCACCGCTTCTCGGTGAGTTGCCTTATTTGCCCCGCGCAGAGCAGCGCGATCTGTCCCGTTATCTGGATATCTCCCTGCTGAATAGCAATAACCTGCACTACGCTCGGACAAAAACAGCCTGAGAGAACCAGAGCAGGATGGCGCCACGCGCGCGACGGTACCATTCATCAGAGATAACTGACCAACAGTGATACGGAATGAGAGGCAGGATTAAGTGGGCCGCAACCAACGTGCGGCCCTGATTCATTATGGATTCAGGCGGCGACGGGTACGCCCGGAGCTGAGATAATCAGCAATGTAGTCCTGGGAAATCTCGCCACTGTAACGGCCATCTTCGTCCACAATCGGCATCCAGACGGTGTTGTGTTCATAGAGTTTCGACAGAACCACACGCAGGTTTTCTTCTGCTTTGCCGGTCACTTTAAACGTATGCAGCATCTCTTCACAGCGCCCGCTCGCGTGACGCGCCTCACGGCGTTTCACAAATCCTAACGGCTTGCCGTCGTCGTCAACCACGGTGATGGAACGCATGTCGTTTTCGTCCATGGTGCCAAAAGCCTCCGGTAACGGCGTAGAGCGTTTTACCGTGATGGTGGGCTGTTGGTCGGTCACGTCGCCTGCCTGTACCAGCAGCAGACGTTTCAACGTACGGTCCTGGCCAACAAAGGAGCCGACAAAATCGTTAGCCGGCGTCGCCAGCAACTCATCGGGGCTGGCGCACTGGACAATTTTGCCCTGGCCGAAGACCGCGATGCGGTCGCCAAGTTTGAGTGCTTCATCAATGTCGTGGCTGACCAGCATCACCGTTTTCTTCAACTGACGCTGCATATCCAGAAACTCATTCTGAATAACTTCCCGGTTAATTGGGTCAACCGCGCCGAAAGGCTCATCCATCAGCAGTACCGGCGGATCAGCCGCCAGCGCGCGAATCACCCCAATGCGCTGCTGTTGTCCACCGGACATTTCACGCGGGTAGCGATGCAGAAACTTATTCGGATCCAACGCCACCATGCTCATTAACTCCGTTGCCCGCTCGCGGCACTGCTTTTTATCCCAGCCCAGCATGCGTGGCACCACGGTGATGTTCTCTTCAATCGTCATATTGGGGAACAGACCAATTTGCTGGATCACGTAACCAATATTGCGACGCAGGGTGGTGGTATCCTGAGTGCTGGTGTCTTCCCCGTTGATGAGAATCCGCCCGCTGGTAGAGGGAATTAAGCGGTTAATCATTTTCAGCGTGGTGGTTTTGCCACAGCCCGAAGGCCCAAGCAGCACGCACATCTCGCCAGCAGGAACCTCAAGACTCACATTGTCCACCGCTTTCATCAGCGTGCCGTTTTTCTGGCTGAAGGTTTTCGTCAGATTTTCAAGTTTTATCATTATCGAATTCCCTTAGGAGTCAGCGCCAGCTGCAAACGGTGCAGCAGCCAGTCAAGAACAATCGCCAGCAGGCAAATCATCAGCGCACCGGCAATCAGCATACGAATATCACTGCCGCTAATGCCATCCAGCAGCAGCATGCCCAGTCCGCCAGCACCAATCACGGCCGCGATAGCCATCACGCCAACGTTCATGACCACGGCGGTGCGAATACCACCAAAAATCACCGGAAGCGCCATCGGGATCTCAACCCAACGCAGGCGTTGCCAGAACGTCATGCCAATGCCACGACCCGCTTCACGCAGGCCGTCCGGCAGATTTTCCAATGCGGTATGCGTGTTACGCACAATCGGCAGTAATGAATACAGGAAGACCGCCGTGATAGCCGGTAGCGCACCAATCCCTTTCCCAATCAGCGAGAAAAGCGGAATCATCAGGCCAAACAACGCAATCGTCGGGATGGTCAGTACAACGGTGGCAATGCCGAGCACCGGCGTGGCCAGCCATTTAAAGCGTACAATTAAAATCCCAAGGGGTACGCCAATAACAATCGCGCATCCTACCGCAACCAGCACCAGCCAGGTATGTTGCCAGGTCAGCGTGAGCAGGTTATTCCAGTTATCAATGATGTAATGAAGGGTATCCACGATGCCTCCTTACAGCATGTTTTTGGATTGAAGGAAATCGCGCGCCACCTGTTCAGGCGACTGGTGATCGATGTCCACGCGCTTGTTCATCTCGGTAATGGCCTCATCGGTGATCAGCGGGGAAAGCTGATTCAGGGCGGCTTCAAGACCGGGATGGCTCGCCAGCACGTCTTGACGCACAACCGGCGTCACGTTGTAGCTGGGGAAAAAGTGTTTATCGTCTTCCAGCACCTTGAGATCGAAACCTTTCACGCGCCCGTCCGTGGTGTAGATCAGGCCGGCATCCACAAAACCATCGCGCACGGCGTTATAGACCAGCCCCGGATCCATCTGGCGAATCTGTGGCCTGTCGAGCGTCAGGTTGTAGGTCTTCTGCAGTGGCTTCATGCCGTCTGAACGGCCATAAAACTCCAGGTCCAGCCCGAGTCGCCAGTTATGTTTCGGATCTGTTTTACGCACCTGATCCATTTTGGCCACCAGTTGCGACAGCGTCGAAATACCTTCTTTTTCCGCGCGCGCGCGCTGCATGGCAAAGGCATAGGTGTTATTCATCGGGGCGGGATTGAGCCAGATAAGACCCAGTTTGCCGTCCAGATTTTTCACGGTTTTATAGGCGTCCTCGGAGGACATCGGTTTATTAATATGGTTAAAGATGATCAGTGAGGTACCGGTATATTCCCAGGTCATGTCGATCTGCTTGTTAATCATGGCATTACGACTGATGGTGGTGGCGATGTTGCGTTTCGGGATGACCTCAAAGCCTTTCTTTTGCAGCCACATAACCGTCATGGCTGAAAGAATATGTTGCTCGGTAAAGCTTTTTGTCGCGAGCACCAGCGGCGTGGCCGCCTGTACGCTTTGGCTGAGTGCCATTGAGGCCACCAGTGCCAGGGTAGAGCTCTTAATCCAGCGCGTTAGCATTACAAACCCCTTATCGTTATGCCGCAGCGTGCGGACTAAGGTAGCGCCCTAATGACGCCAGTAGCATATCCAGCACCAGTGCAACCAGCGCCGTAGCAACGGCACCCAGGATAAGCACAGGGAAGTCATTAAGATAAATGCCGGGGAAAATCAGTTCGCCGAAGCTGCTGGCGCCAATCAGGAAGGCGAGTGGGGCGGTGCCCACGTTAATGGCGGTGGCAATGCGCACGCCCGCAAGAATAACCGGCAGGGCGTTAGGAATCTCAACCTGACGTAAGCGCTGCCATTTGGTCATACCGATGCCGTTCGCGGCTTCGATCAACGAAGGCGGTACGGCGCTGAGTCCGGAGTAGGTGTTACGGACGACAGGCAACAGTGATGCCAGAAACAGCGCGACCAGGGCGGGCTTATCACCAATGCCAATGACAACCATCGCCAGCGCCAGAACGGCAAGAGGAGGCAGCGTATTGCCGACGTTAAAGATTTGCATGACATATTCCGCCCAGCGCCGGGCAAAAGGGCGGCTGAGTAGAATACCGCTGGGTATACCGACCAGCAGGGCGAACAGCATCGACCAAAACACCAGAAACAGGTGCTGCTGTCCGAGGTAAATCAGATCGTCTTTGCGGGCGACCAGCGTATCCCAGCCAAGCCCCCATACCAGCGCACCTGCCACTGCGACCACAGCCAGCAGTGCCAGACCGGCACGCCTGGCCAGTGAAGCGTTATGCATACGGTTTCTCCCTGTTTACGGATCTGTTGTTATAGCTACCTAAACCAGCATGACAAAAGTGGCTATCGTCAGCGCCCCTTCCAAAACCATGCCGGTCGCTAAATGCGGCAAACCGCAGTGAATTTCTGCGTAATTTCACCAAGTGCGGAAAATAGCGCTTTATTTCTATAGCAGCGGTAAGCGGAGCGCGCCAGCTTTTATCGGAAAAATCAGGAAGATAGCATGAGCCAAAAAACGCCTCAGCCCTTACAGCAACAGGTTTCAGAGTGAAACGACCTGAAAAGGCCTTTTTTAAGTGACAGTGTCACAATTTGGATTGAATCGGTTCCTGTCTGGTGAAATATGCGCTAGCCTTAGGGAACAAAAAAGGGAGCATCATGACCAACAGCACCTCCGCACCACGCCGTCGCCACTGGATTCTCTTTGCCTGTATGCTTGCCATGTTTATGGCTGCGATTGAAGTCACGATTGTGGCGACCGCAATGCCCACCATTGTGGCCGATCTCGGCGGTTTTTCGCAGTTTGGCTGGGTTTTCTCTGTCTATCTCCTTACCCAGGCGGTGAGCGTGCCGCTCTATGGCAGGCTGGCGGACCTGTGGGGCCGCAAAAAAATGCTGTTTCTGGGCATCGCAATCTTCCTTACCGGGTCGGTGCTCTGCGGTTTCGCCCACACGATGCTCTGGCTGATTGTCTTCCGGGCATTTCAGGGGCTGGGGGCGGGCGCGATCATGCCGCTGAGCTCCACCATCGTGGCAGACATCTATTCCCCCCGGGAACGCGCCAGCGTGCAGGGCTGGTTGTCCAGCGTCTGGGGCGTTGCGGCGATTGTCGGTCCGCTGTCCGGTGCCTGGCTGGTCCAGCACTTTAGCTGGTCCGTCATCTTCTGGGTCAACGTACCGATCGGCATCGTCAGCATGCTGATGCTGGCAGCCTTGCTGCCTGCCTATACGCAGACACAACCCTCCCAGTCTTTGAATCTGACCGGGAGCGGCTGGCTCACGCTGTGTATCAGCGCCGTTCTGATTGCGCTGCTGCAGGCTGAACAGCTTGGCTACTGGCTGCTGCTGTTCTTAGCCATTGGCCTGGTGGCTGGCTGGCAGTTAACCCGTCATGAGCAGCGCACCCGCTCGCCGCTGTTCCCGCTCAGCCTGTGGAAAAGCCCACTGATTATCGCGGGCAATCTCGGCAACTTCATCATTGGTGCAACCATGATGGGCGTCAGCGCTTTTCTGCCGACCTGGATTCAGGGCGTGACCGGCGGTTCGCCGCTTCAGGCCGGGACTGCGCTGGCCATGATGTCTGTCGGCTGGCCGCTGGCCAGTACGCTAAGTGGCCGTCTGATGCTGTTGACCTCCTACCGTTTTACCGCGCAGTTGGGCGCACTGTTATTAATCGGCGGCAGCGCCTTGCTACTGCTGTTGCACACAGAAAGCACGCTGTTCCAGGCGGGATTGACCGCCTTTGTCATCGGAACCGGCATGGGAATGACCAGCACGACATTTCTGGTATCTGTCCAGAATCATGCCGACTTTAACGTGCAAGGCATTTGTACAGCGTCGGTCATGTTTAGCCGTATGATTGGATCGGCGCTGGGGACAGCGGTGATGGGCGCGGTGCTTAACCTGAACCTGCAATGGCGGTTGCCCCATGCGCAGGATCCGGTTCAGCAAATCATGTCGCAGGAAACGCGCGACCGCCTGGCACCGGACGTGCTTCAGCCTATGCTGCAGGCAATAGCCGCATCGCTACATTGGGTCTTTATTGTGGCACTGGTCATTGCGTTCCTCACCCTGTGGGTAGCGTGGAAGATGCCGCGCCAGCAGCCGCAACAAACGGAATAGTGCGCTGAAACCTCAGGCGTGATGGGCAGAGAAGGGCCAGCAAAAGACAGGAAAAGACAGGGCGACATCATCGTCGCCCTGAACATTATTGTGTAGAGGAGTCTTGCGAGCTGCCTGCGCTGTCGGGTACGGAGGTGCCCTCATCACGGCCCAGCTTTTTATAAACAATTTTCTGTGTGTCGTTATCACAATGGCCGACGACCTGACCGCCAGCCTGATCAACCTGATCGTTGGCGACCACATCCAGGCTAAAGCCTGATTCGGGCACGCCGTTTTGAATGATTTTCTGGCTGATATCCGCTTTTACAGATTCGCAGGATGCCTGAGCCAGCAGGGGGAAGGCTAAAAACGTCGCTGTCAGTAATGCACTCTTGATCTTCATAACCCTTTCCTTTTGTCATGCGTCAGTCATTACTATAGCCGAAATTTACGGCAATACCGGGCGGCCCGTGCGGCGGTCTAAGCAGCGCAGCGTATTGGGTTCCCAATAGGCATTCAGATTAGCGCTCTGTTCACATTTGTCGCGTGTGTCGAATGCGCGATCGGCTTTATCGAATTCTTTCTCAACCCGGCTGTTCACTTTGTTGCGCAGCATGTGCGTATCATTCCACTGCTCTTTACTCTGACGTGCCGCTTCGTTGCTCAATGCGCTGCTGCCGTTTTCAATAATCACGTGTTCGGTGTTCGCACTGACACGCATCGCGGTGGCAGAAAGCAGGGCCACCATCAGAACCGGAACCAATTTTTTCATCGTAATATCCTTCGGTTAACACTGTTTTACTCTTGGGTAAAACTATTGCATCAAATGAGAATAGTATACCATTGCCGATTACTTGCTCACCAGCTGTGTGCATGTTGTTTACCTGTCAGAGAGATTATTGTGCTGCTAAAAACCACGCTGCTGTTTTTTATCACCGCGCTGGCGGAAATCATCGGCTGTTTTCTGCCGTGGCTGTGGCTAAAGAAGGGGGCGTCCATGTGGCTGTTGTTGCCTGCCGCGTTGAGTCTCGGGTTATTTGTCTGGTTGCTGACCTTACATCCTACGGCCAGCGGCCGGGTTTACGCGGCGTACGGCGGCGTCTATGTGCTGACGGCCATGCTTTGGCTGCGCGTGGTCGAAGGTGTCAAGCTGAGCGCATGGGACTGGAGTGGTGCGCTGATTGCGCTGAGCGGCATGCTGATTATCGTAGCGGGATGGGGCAAAGCCTAAAAGCCAGCCTTTGCGGCTGGCTTATCGGTCAGGGTTTATGCACTTTCAGCCCTGCCAGCGTCTGGCTGACGGGCATCATCTCAAGCGTATTGATGTTGACGTGCTTCGGCAGCGTGGCCACCCAGTAAACGGCTTCGGTAACGTCTTCAGGCGTCAGGGCCGTGGCGCCCTCGTAGACCTGTTCGGCCTTGCCATCGTCCCCTTTAAAGCGCACGTTAGAAAACTCCGTACCGCCGACCAGGCCCGGCTCAATATCGGTCACACGCAGGGCCGTACCGTGTAAATCGGTGCGTAAGTTAAGGCTGAACTGGCGGACAAAGGCTTTGGTGGCGCCATAAACGTTGCCCCCAGCATAAGGCCAGCTGCCGGCAATCGAACCAATGTTGATAATGTGACCGACGTTACGCTCTACCATGGCAGGCAAAACCGCGCGCGTCATATAGACCAGCCCTTTGGTATTGGTGTCGATCATATTTTCCCAGTCGTTCACATCTGCCCGGTGCGCGGGTTCAATGCCCAACGCCAGACCGGCGTTATTCACCAGGACATCAATATTGCGCCACTCGGCAGGCAGCTGTGTGATGGCCTCTTCAATCGATGCCCGGTTACGCACATCTAACTGTACGGTATACAGATTCTCACCCAGCTCCGTTTTCAGCGCCTTCAGGCGTTCAGCACGACGTCCACTGGCAATCACCTTGTGACCTGTTTCGATGAATCGGCGGGTAATGCTTTGGCCAAAACCGGCTGTGGCTCCCGTAACAAAAATAATCATCTCACTTTTCCCTCTTCCAGTTTCGTGATGTCTCCTCACCTTATCACGGCATTTTAGCCTGTGTCCGCTGAATTCCGCGGGGAGGCGCTTTTGCGCGCTTTTAGCGCACGCTGCCCCGAAATCGTGCAGAGAACGGGGCAGCAAAGTAACGTGGCAGGGGGCATTTTTACTGGCAACCGATTGCGTTAGATGAGCAACCGATTGCGTGGCGATTTTATCGGCGAAATTGTTGCGCAACAGGATTATTGACATAAGTTACTGATAATAAAGTAATTTATCAGGCGACAATCTGGCATGCGTCTTGCAAAGTGTTTAAAGAGAGTACGAGATGAACAGGGCGACAACATCAGGCGCCCGGTAAGAGGAAACGATATGTCTACATGCCAGGACACGGCGATTCGTGCCAGTTTTTTTGATTTTGCCGCGGTGGCGAACGAGCCTGAGGCTATTCTGTCTCAGGCGCGTTATATCGAAGATGGTCTGCTCATTCTGCGTGAGGGCCGCGTAGTCGGTTTGCACCCCTGGTGTGATGTCAGCAGCAGTCAGGCAGCAGAGCGCGTTATCGATCTGCGCGGTAAGCTGATCCTGCCGGGTTTTGTCGACTGCCACATTCATTACCCGCAAACAGAAATGATCGGCGCCTATGGTGAGCAGCTTCTCGAATGGCTGAATCAGTATACGTTTCCGGTTGAGAGGCAGTACCGCTGTGCCGAGCATGCCGCGCAAATGTCAGCGTTTTTTCTCCATCAGCTACTGGCTAACGGCACCACCAGTGCGTTGGTTTTTGGCACGGTGCATCCGCAGTCGGTAGAGGCGCTTTTTAGCGCGGCCGAAGTGCTTGAGATGCGCATCATCGCCGGTAAAGTCATGATGGATCGCAATGCGCCTGATTACCTCACCGAAACGCCGGAGGAAAGCTATCAACATTCCCGCGATCTGATTGAGCGCTGGCACGGCCGCGGCCGACTGAGCTATGCCCTGACGCCGCGTTTTGCGCCCACCTCGTCACCCGACCTGTTAAAGAAAGTGCAGGCGCTGCGCACGGCTTACCCGGATGTCTGGCTCCACACGCACCTCAGCGAAAACCCACAGGAAGTTGCCTGGGTCAACGCGCTGTTTCCCGAACGCAATGGCTATCTGGACGTTTACCACCACTATCAGCTGACCGGCCGGCGAAGCGTCTTTGCACACTGCCTGCATCTGGAAAATCATGAATGGCAGTGTCTGCACGATACGGATTCCGCCATTGCCTTTTGCCCGACCTCAAACCTGTTTTTGGGAAGCGGCCTGTTTAATATCAAGCGCAGCTGGCAGCAGGGCATCAAAGTGGGCATCGGCACCGATGTTGGCGCCGGAACCACCTTTAATATGCTGCAAACGCTGGGCGAGGCTTACAAGGTCGGCCAGCTGCAGCAATACAGGCTGAGTGCTGCAGAAGCCTTTTACCATGCCACGCTGGGCGGGGCCCGTGCGCTGGATCTTGACCAGCACATCGGTAATTTTGCACCAGGTAAAGAAGCTGACTTTGTCGTGCTGGATCCCGCCGTATCGGCGCTGCAAAAGCTGCGTATGGGGAACTGCAAGGATATCTGGGAAAAACTGTTCGTCTTGATGACGCTGGGTGATGACAGAAACATCGTAGAGACGTGGGTTAACGGCCGACCGGTCTGGCAATCCACCACAAAGGAGAATGCCGCATGATTCAGTTTCTGCTTAACGACCAGCTCGTCACAGAAGAACGTATCGATCCCAATCTGACGGTACTCTCTTATCTGCGCACGCATCAGCGTCGCTGTGGCACCAAGGAGGGCTGTGCGTCCGGCGACTGCGGTGCCTGTAGCGTCACGCTGGGGAGCGTGGTGGACGGCAGGTTGCACTATCAGACCGTTAACAGCTGCCTGATGCTGGTCAGTGGATTACAGGGCAGGCAGCTCATCACCGTCGAAGATTTACGTGAGGGGAAAACCCTGCATCCGGCTCAGCAGGCGATGGTGGACTGTCATGGCTCGCAGTGTGGCTTCTGCACGCCGGGCTTTGTGATGTCATTGTTCAGTTTGCAAAAAAATCACAGCGACTGGGACCGGCAGCAGGCAGAGCATGCGCTGGCCGGCAACCTGTGTCGCTGCACCGGTTATCGTTCCATTATGGCGGCGGCCGAACAGTTGGTGACGCAGGCACAGCCGGACAGCTTTGATCGGTGTGAGCAGGGCGTGGTTGAGCGCCTGCGCGCGCTGGAGAATCAGGAGGTCCGGGTAATTCAGGACAAAGGCCGTCACTGTTACCTTCCCACCACCGTCGCGCAGCTCGCTGCACTCTGTGTCGCGCACCCCGATGCCGCGTTACTGGCGGGCGGCACGGACCTGAGCCTGCTGATTACCCAACGCTACCAGGGCATTCCAGTGATGATTGCGCTGGGGCAGGTGGATGCACTGAAACACTGTTATGAGGACGACGCATCCTATCACTTAGGTGCCGCCGCCTCGCTCGACCAGATCGCAGCGTTTATGGCGACGCGCATTCCGGGAGTAACGGAGATGCTGACGCGTTTTGCCTCGCTGCAAATTCGCCAGCTTGGCACACTGGGCGGTAACCTTGCTAATGCTTCCCCGATTGGCGATGCATCGCCAACGCTGCTGGCATTAAACGCCTCTCTGCTGCTGCAGAAGGGCGACACGCAACGCACTTTGCCACTCAGCGCGTTTTTTACCGGCTACCGGCAGACCGTGCTGCAACCCGGTGAGTTTATCCATACCATCATTATTCCAAAAGTGACGGTGTCACCTGATTTTGTTGCCTGGAAGGTCTCGAAACGGCTGGATGACGACATTTCAGCCGTGTTTGCCGCTTTTAATATCCAAACCGATAACGGCATTGTGACAGCGGCACACATTGCCTTTGGCGGGATGGCGGCAACGCCGGTGCGCGCCACAGGCTGTGAGCAGGCCATGATTGGATCGGCCTTAACCGCACAAACGATAGCCACGGCCTGTCAGGCGCTGGAAGAGACCTTTGAGCCGCTCAGCGACTTTCGCGCCAGCGCCGGCTATCGCCTGCAGGTGGCGTGCAACCTGCTGCGCCGTTACTTTTACCGTCTCAACGGATTGTCCCTGACTGAGGTAAGCCGCTATGTCCCATAATCGTCCGGCTCTGCCCGATTCAGCATTACCCATTGCTCATGCGCGCGACATCAGCAGCGGCGTGGGGCGCAGCAATAAGCATGAAAGCGCCGATAAACACGTGTCCGGCGAGGCGATATATATCGATGACAAAGCGGAGCAGCCCGGTCTGCTGCATCTCTGTCCTCGCCTGAGCGATCATGCCCATGCCCGTATCACTCACGTTGATGTCCAGCCGTGCTACGACGTTCCCGGCGTCGTCCGCGTCCTCACCTGGCAGGACGTGCCCGGCGTCAACGATGTCGGCCCGCTGCAGCCCGGCGACCCGCTGCTGGCTCAGGACTGCGTCGAATATGTTGGGCAAATTATTATTGCCGTGCTCGCCGACTCGCCGGATGCGGCCCGACAGGGCGCGATGGCGGCGGTGATCGAGTATGAGGTATTGCCCGCGCTGCTGGATGTAGAACAGGCACTGCTGCAGGGCAGTTTTGTGCAGGAGCCCCATATCCACCAGCGCGGCGACGTCGAGGCGGCGCTGGCCCGTGCGCCGCACCGCATACAGGGCGCGTTTCATATTGGCGGGCAGGAACACTTCTATCTGGAAACCCAAACGGCCATGGTGATCCCGGGTGAGGACGACGCGCTGCAGGTGTTCTGCTCCACGCAAAACCCCACGGAGGTCCAAAAGCTGGTGGCAGAGGTCATGGGCATCAGCATGAACAAGGTCACGATTGATATGCGCCGAATGGGTGGCGGTTTTGGCGGTAAAGAAACCCAGGCGGCGGGCGTGGCCTGCCTGTGCGCCGTCGCGGCAGGCCTGACCGGCCGGGCGGTTAAAATGCGCCTGGCCCGACGCGATGACATGCGGATAACCGGCAAGCGACATCCTTTTTACGTGCGCTATGATGTGGGCGTTGAAGACGATGGCCGATTGTGTGGGGTAAAAATCGATCTTGCCGGTAACTGCGGCTACTCGCTCGATCTGAGCGGATCGATAGTGGATCGGGCCATGTTTCATGCCGATAACGCCTACTATCTCGGTGATGCGCGCATCACCGGTTACCGCTGTCGCACCAATACCGCGTCAAATACTGCTTTTCGCGGCTTTGGCGGGCCGCAGGGCATGGTGGCGATTGAGCAGATTATGGATCATATCGCCCGCGAGCGCGGTCTGGATCCGCTTACGCTGCGAAAACGCAACTACTACGGCAAGAACGAACGCAATATCACCCATTACCATCAGCAGGTGAAAGACAACCTGCTGGATGAGATTACGGCGCAACTGCAAACCAGCAGTGACTATGATGCGCGCCGCGCGGCGATCGCAGCCTTCAATGCCAGCAGTCCCGTACTGAAACGTGGACTGGCGCTGACGCCGGTTAAATTTGGCATTTCATTTACCTCCAGCTTCCTCAATCAGGCCGGAGCGCTGATTCTGATCTACACCGACGGCACGGTGCAGCTCAACCACGGCGGAACGGAAATGGGCCAGGGGCTTAACACCAAGGTGGCGCAGATTGTGGCGCAGGTGCTGCAAATCGAGGTCGATCGTATTCAGATCACCGCCACCGATACCGGGAAAGTCCCTAACACTTCGCCCACGGCGGCGTCCAGTGGCACAGATCTCAACGGCAAAGCGGCACAAAATGCCGCCGAGATATTACGTGAGCGCATGACAACCATGCTGTGTACGCTGCACGGATGCGGGCCAGAGGCGGTGATGTTCAGTAACGGTATCGTTCGGGCTGCCGAGCACTATTACACCTTCGCCCAGGTCGCGCAGCTTGCCTGGCTGAATCAGGTACCGCTATCGGCGACGGGCTATTATCGCGTCCCCGGCATCCATTACGACCGTCAGGCCGGTCGCGGCGAACCTTTTTACTACTTCGCCTATGGCGCGGCCTGTTGTGAAGTCATTGTGGACACGCTGACGGGCGAATACCGGCTGCTGCGGGCGGATATTCTGCACGACGTGGGCGCGTCGCTGAATCCGGCCATCGATATTGGCCAGGTAGAGGGCGGCTTTGTCCAGGGGCTGGGCTGGCTGACCTGTGAGGAACTGGTCTGGAATGACAAGGGCCAGTTGATGACCGACGGCCCCGCCAGCTACAAAATCCCGGCGATTGCTGACGTACCGGCCGATATGCGGGTTACGCTGGTGGAAAACCGCAAAAATCCGCAGGACACGGTGTTTCATTCCAAAGCCGTGGGTGAACCGCCGTTTATGCTGGGGATAGCCGCCTGGTGTGCGTTACAGGATGCGGTAGCCAGCGTCGCCGATTATCGTCTGCATCCCGCGCTGGACGCGCCCGCTACGCCGGAGCGAGTATTCTGGGGCGTCCAGCGCATGGCGGGAGGCACCCATGATTTATCATGACTGGATAGCAATTTTGCACGACCTGCGCCAGAAGCGGCAACACTGCGTGCTGGTCACCGTGTTGCGCGATCGGGGTTCAGTCCCGCGTGACGGCGGCGCGAAGATGGTGGTGACGGCCAACGAAAGTTTTCTGACCATCGGTGGCGGCCATCTTGAGTTTCAGTGCATTGCGCAGGCGCGCGCGCTGTTGGAAAGTGGAGAGCGTCGTCCTCATACCGAAGACTACAGCCTGGGCGCCCGGTTAGGCCAGTGCTGCGGCGGGATGACCACCATTCTGTTTGAACCGTTGATGCAGGCGCAGCCGGAAATCCTGGTTTTTGGCGCGGGCCACGTCGGGCAGGCTCTGGTCAGCCTGCTGGCTACGTTACCCTGTCACGTTAACTGGATTGACGGTCGGGACAATCAGTTTGCTTCTGTGCCACCCGGCGTCAGCGTGCAACAGCCCGACGATCCCCTGGACTGCGTGGCCGCGGCGGCGGCGGGGAGCTATTATATTGTGATGACGCACCATCATCCGCTGGATCTTGCGCTATGTGAGGCTATTCTGCGGCGCGGTGATTTCCGCTACGTGGGCGTGATCGGTTCGCAAACGAAAAGTCAGCGTTTTCGCTACCGGCTGGAAGGCAAAGGCATTGCCGAAGACCGGCTGGCGCGGTTACGCTGCCCCATGGGCCTGCCCGATTTAAAAGGGAAACTGCCTGCCGAAATCGCCGTTGCGATTGCCGGGGAAATCATTGCGGTGTATCAGCAACAACGCGGTCAGGTTGTTCTGTAAGAGGCAACCTGCCACTATGAGACTCTGTGTTGTTCACCAGGAGCGCCTATGAACGCCCGTCAAAATCCTTTTTTTAACGTCAGCAGCTTGCCTTATCACACGCCACCTTTTGATCAGATTCAGGAAACCGACTTTCTGCCCGCGCTTCAGGCCGGAATGAAAGAAAAGCGCCAGGAAGTCCTGGCCATCGCCACCAATCCGGAAGCGGCAACCTTTTTGAATACCTGCGAGGCCCTGGAAAAAAGCGGTCAACTGTTGACCCGTGTGAGCCTGGTGTTCAATGCCATGACCTCCGCCCACACCAGCCCCTATTTACAGCAGGTTGACGAGGATATTGCGCCACAGCTCACCGCGCTTAACGACGAAATAATGTTGAACCGGCCGCTGTTTTCACGCATTGACCAGGTCTATTTGCAGCGCAACTCGCTTGATGCTGAATCGAAACGCCTGGTCGAGGTGCTGTGGCAGCGCTTTCAACTGGCGGGTGCCAACCTGCCGGAAACACAGAAGCAGCAGTTAAAGGCGCTGAATCAGGAGGCTGCACGACTGAGTACGCAGTTTACTAATAAGCTGCTTGCTGCAACCAAGGCGGGCGGTTTAGTGGTCAATGACGTGCAGCAGTTAGCGGGGCTGAGCCCGTCCGATCTGGCCGTTGCTCAAGCGGCGGCGGCGGCACGAGGCCTGGAGAATGCCTGGCTGCTGGTGCTGCAAAACACCACGCAGCAGCCTGCGCTGCAGTCTCTGGAAGATCGCCCGACGCGCCAGGCGCTGTTCCACGCTGCTATGACGCGCAGTGAGAAAAATGATGACAACGACACGCGAGCGTTAGTGCTGCGCCTGGCACAGGTGCGGGCAGAGCAGGCGAAGCTATTAGGGTTTGCCAGCTTTGCCGCCTGGCAGCTACAGGATCAGATGGCGAAAACCCCCGATGCCGCCTTTGCGTTTATGCGCAATATCGTTCCTGCGGCCCGTGCGCGGGCCGAGCGGGAAGCTGCGGCCATTCAGCAAACCATCGACAGCCAGCAGGGGAATTTTACCCTTGGCGCGTGGGACTGGAACTTTTACGCGGAGCAGGTTCGGCGGGCGCAGTACGATCTCGATGAAAGCCAGATTAAACCCTATTTCGAACTGAACAGCGTGCTGGAAAAGGGCGTATTCTGGGCCGCGACTCAACTTTATGGCATCCAGTTTACCCAACGTCACGACCTGCCGGTTTATCACCCCGATGTCCAGGTGTACGAAATCTTTGATACCGACGGCAGCGGAATGGCGCTGTTCTATACCGATTTTTTCAAGCGCGACAGCAAAGGCGGCGGCGCATGGATGAGCAACTTTGTTAACCAGTCCACGCTGCTCGACGAGAAACCGGTGATTTACAACGTCTGTAATTACACCAAACCCGCCAACGGCGAGCCTGCACTGCTGAGCTGGGATGACGTAATTACGCTGTTCCATGAGTTTGGCCATACGTTGCATGGCTTGTTTGCCAGCCAGCGCTATCCCAGCCTCTCCGGCACGGAAACGCCACGTGATTTTGTTGAGTTTCCATCGCAGATCAACGAGCACTGGGCCAGTGAGCCACAGGTGTTTCGTCATTTCGCCCGTCATTATCAGACCGGGGAGGCCATGCCAGCGGCCCTGCATGAAAAAATCATCAGAGCAGGCAAGTTCAATAAAGGTTATGAGATGACCGAGCTGCTGGCGGCCGCGTTACTGGATCTCCACTGGCATAGCCTGGAGGGGAAAACCCCGGTGCAGTCGGTCGACGCGTTCGAACAGCAGGCTTTACGCAGCGATGATATTGATCTGGCCGCCGTACCACCGCGCTACCGTTCCAGCTATTTTCAGCATATCTGGGGCGGGGGGTATTCTGCCGGCTATTATGCCTATATCTGGACCCAGATGTTGGCAGACGATGGCTACCAGTGGTTTGTCGAACACGGCGGATTAACCCGGGAAAATGGCGACATCTTTCGGCAAAAAATCCTGTCGCGTGGCAACAGCAGCGATCTTAAAGCGTTGTATGAGTCCTGGCGCGGCGGGGCGCCTCAACTGGAGCCGATGCTAAAAAATCGCGGCTTAGCCGAATAAGCGAAAGGGCGGTGATACCGCCCTTTTTGACTATCCCAGCGGTCCGCCTTCAATGGTTTCGCACAGTCCCGCCAGCACCCGTTCACCCGTTTCCGTTTTCAGCGACTGATACCATGCCGATGTCAGATGGGGATCTTTAGCATGCGTGATGTCGCAGCGTTTACGCGCTTTCAACACCAGATCCTTAACGCGTTCAACGCGGCGCATCTGGTAACGTAACAGCGCATCCTCAATGCCAAGCGAATGTGCAGACAATGCAGAGGCCAGTACAATCCCGTCTTCCATTGCCGCGCAACCGCCCTGACCAATATCCGGCGTGGTGCTGTGTGCTGCGTCGCCCAGTAAGACCACCCGGCCTTTTACAAAGCGGTGAAAAGGCTCGATGTCGTGAATCTCCACGCGGTTAGTGGTTTCCACATCAATTGCCGCGATGAGCTTCTGAACCGGTTCAGACCAGCCGCTGAAGTAGTGCTGCAAATCGTGCCGCATCGTTGATCGATCCTGCTCCAGCCCGGCGGGTAGCGGCACATCGAAAAAGAAGTAGAAGCGGTTGCCGCTGACCGGCATGAGAGAGACGCGTTTACCCTCGCCTACAAAGGTGGTCCATTGATCGGCAGGCGCGATGGACTCATCAACGCTGACCAGGCCGTTCCAGTTCACATAGCCTGCGTAGCGGCGGGGCAGTTTTTCCCCCAGTACGTAATCACGAATAACCGAATGCGTTCCATCGGCCGCAACCAGAAAGTCACCCTGGGCCTGACTGTTATCTTCGAAGGTCGCGATCACGCCGCTGGCATATTGCTCCACCTGCACGATACGCTTGCCAAAATTCACCCGATGGCGGCCGTAAGCATCCAGCAGCATGGCCTGAAGCTCGGCGCGGGCAATGGGATAGGGAAACTCGCCCACCTGCTGCACCAGGGGGGAAAGGCTGAAACGGGTGAGGGTTTCACCCGAAAAGGCCTCTTTATAGGCCATATAGGCCATGTTGCCGCCCAGGGCGCGCACTTTTTCTTTCAGTCCCAATGCATTAAGGCATTTCACCCCGTTAGGCCAGACGGAAATGGCCGCACCAACGGGACGTATCGTTTTGACCGCCTCAAAAACCTCAGTGTCGAAACCTGCCTGTTCCAGAGCCAGCGCGGCGGTCATGCCACCCATCCCGCCACCAATGACGATCGCTTTCATATGTTATCTCCTGTGCACATATCAGTTATTTGCAACTTTTGTACCAGAAGCGCGACGCGCGGAGTGCGCGTCTGAATGGGGGCATGAAGGGTGAAAATGGCGCAGATGCACGGTCGCTGTGCAACAGGCTGCACCTGTCGGGTGCAGAGAAATCTGTAAACCACAGTAATCACATGTTTTTAAGATGTTACCTATGATCTGTTTCATATTCAGCGTGATATAGATCACGTTCGCACTCACCACGACTTCGGAACCCTTCATGAAAATCGGCATAAGTAATAATCACTATCCGGAGCAGCGCAATATTTTGGTCAATCCGGGAAACGACTACATTAACCTGAAAAAACGTAACGTTTTCTATTTCCTCAATCCGCTGCGTACGCGTTTACTGAAAAAAAATAAACGTTTCGTCTTCTTACCTGTCCCGTTTGCAATGGGGCAGAAGCCCGACATTCTCCATCTGTTCAATGAAGTGGCAATAACGCAAATGAACTGGGTCGCGACGTTTGAAACCGAGCTGCCGCGCGTTCTGCCGGTAGCAGGCGTGGCCAAACACGACAACCCAGAGCTGAAACAGCTGATCCCTTATTTGCTCAAAGATAACTGTTTCGGTCTGATTGCTATTTCAGAGGCGACGCTGCACATCCAGATGAAGCTGTTTAAACCGGATGTGGCGGCAAAAATTCGGGCTAAAACGCTGGTGATGCATCCGCCACAAACGCTGTTTACCCCGCAGAAAAGCGCACGTCACAGCGACAAAATCCGTCTGGTCTTTGTCGGCAATGAGTTTTATCGCAAGGGCGGGGCCGAAATTGTGCTGGCGCTGAGTGAGCTTGTCGAAGCGGGTCAGATCGATGCATCCCAGCTTGACGTGCAGCTTATCGGCGATTTGACTAAGCGTCATAACGTGGCACACCGTAAATTCCAGGACGACGAGGCTTTTTACCGAAATATCCAGGATCGTATCTCCCGCCTGAGCTTCGTCACCCATCATGCGCAGATGGCAAACTCGGCACTCCTGAAACTGTTCCAGAACAGTGACCTCGGTTTGTTACCGACCTGGCAGGAAACCTACGGGTTTTCCGTGCTGGAGATGCAGGCGAGCGGCTGTCCGGTGTTAACCAGTAATGTGCGTGCTCTGCCGGAAATCAACCCGGCCAGTGCAGGCTGGACGATCGGCGGCGAGCTGAATGACGATCGTGAATATCAGGTCAACAGCGAAGCCGATAAAGATCGCCTGCGCCGGGCGCTGATCGACGGCATAAAATCGACCCTGCTGGACATTCTGGCACACCCGGCCTGCCTGATGGAAAAGGGAGAAGGGTCAATTTTACGCATTAAACAGCAGCATGACCCGCGTCAGTACGGCGTCCGACTTAACGATATTTATCGTCGCGGCGTTGTGGAATGTGTTGAACATCCGCCCGCGCTCTCAATTTAACAAGATTTATCAGACGTTACGCGTCAGAGTTACCATACTTAACTGACGCGTATCTCTGGAGATCGGTTATGAAATGTCTTTTTGCTTTGCTGCTGACCTGCCTGATGGCCAGCAGCGCACTGGCACAACCCGCACACAGCTTTCCGGCGCGCGCGCCGCTTCCTCAACTGATGCCCATCGCCGCAAAATGTGATCTCTCCAGCTGTCAGACTCGCTGTTATGTTGAGCAATCTCATTGTAATACGCGTAATTCCGGTGCCTGTAGTACCCAGGCGCAGCTTTGCGTGCAATCATGCGCTGCTCAGTGTCATTGACGGCTCCCCGCCCTGAGCGAGGATTCCCACTTCACCGAGCCGAACCTAAGCCGCGTTAAGCGATTTGGAATTTACAGGCTCTCCGTGAGCCAACACTGTCTGCCCGGCAGCTTTTCTATTACGGGCCGCGTTAATGTCGCGATCATGGTCGCGCGCTTATATCTCCGCCCGATTGGGCGAAGTCTTACGCGCAAACTGATGAACTGTCACCTGAATGAGTGCTGATGAAAATATATTTTACTGCATTACTCGTCGCCCTTAGCGCCAGCAGCAGCGCGACGGATTTATCCTCACAGGAGATTGCCTCGCGGGTTAAGGACGTGATTACGCCATTAATGGCGGAGCAGGGGATTCCTGGCATGTCCGTCGCGGTCCTGTATAAAGGCCGCCCGCAGTACCTGAACTTTGGCGTAGCGGATACCGCAACCGATCGACGTGTGACGGAAAATACGCTGTTCGAACTTGGTTCCGTCAGCAAAACCTTTACCGGCGTACTGGCTGGCGTGATGATACGTAACAGCGAACTTCGCCTGAACGATCCGGTACAAAAGTACTGGCCCGCGCTAAAAGGCCCGCAGTGGCAGGCGATCAGGATGGTGCACCTCGCCACCTACAGCGCAGGTGGCATGCCGTTACAGCTTCCTGCCAGCGTGGTCGATCAGGATTCCTTACTCCGTTACGCGCAGCAGTGGCAGCCCGGTGTCGCGCCGGGCATTCAGCGGCAATATTCCAATGTCAGTCTCGGTCTGCTGGGTTATCTCATGGTAAAGGGCGAGTTTGAAGAAGCCATGCAGAAGAACGTCTTTACACCGTTGCGGCTCACGCGCACTTTTTATACCGTTCCGGCGTCCATGATGTTCGACTATGCGTGGGGTTATAAAGACGGCCAGCCCGTGCGCGTCTCTCCCGGAATGCTGTCGGCAGAAACCTATGGAGTGAAGTCCACCGCGCGCGACATGATGACCTTTATGCAGGCCAATGCGAATCCCAACGGGTTATCGTCCGGCAATACGGTTTTACGCAACGGCATACTCACCGCACAGTCGCACTATTTAACGGCAGGTCAACTTTCTCAGGGGCTGGGATGGGAAATCTATCCATGGCAGGTGAAGGAGCAAACGCTCATCGACGCCAGCGACACGAAAACCGCGCTGGAGGCTCAGCCTGCCACGCTGGTGAACCCGGTAAAAGCCGCGGACCGCGCCAGCTGGATCCACAAAACCGGCTCCACAAACGGGTTTGGGGCCTACATTGCCTTTGTCCCTCAGCTCAACAGCGGCATCGTTATGCTGGCGAATAAAAACTATCCCAATCCGGAACGCATTAAGGCGGCCGTGGCGATTCTCGACGCGTTACAGTAATGCCGAAAAGCAGGCAAAAAAATGGCCGCGCAGTGCGGCCATGGCGTATTAAAAACGCTTACAAGGTTCCGGTTCCCCCGTCAGAGCACCATACCTGCCCGGAGGCAAAGCTGCACTCGTCCGACGCAAGGGTGACGTAGAGTGGGGCGATCTCTACGGGTTGGCCGGGGCGTCCCAGCGGCGCGTCTGCGCCAAACTGTTCCACTTTCTCCTGCGGCTGGCCGCCGCTCGGCTGCAGTGGCGTCCAGTACGGACCCGGTGCGACCGCGTTCACGCGAATCCCTTCCGGGCCGAGCTGTTTAGCCAGCGCTTTGGTAAAGGCGACGTTGCAGGCTTTAGTCTGCGCGTAGTCCAGCAGGATATCGCTGGGTTTAAAGGCCTGCACGGAAGAGGTGTTAATGATACAGGCCCCGCGCGGCAAATACGCCAGCGCGGCTTTCGTTACCCAGAATGGCGCATAGACATTGGTTTTAAAGGTGGCATCGAAATCTTCTGTGCTCAGCGTACGGATGGATTCATTAAACTGCTGACGTCCGGCGTTATTGACAAGAATATCCAGCCCGCCCAGCTTCTCGGCCGCTTCGTTAACCAGCGTCTGGCAAAAGGTTTCAGAACGCAGATCGCCGGGGATGGCCACAGCTTTGCGTCCTTCGGCTTCAATCAGTTTAATCACTTCAACCGCATCGGACTCTTCTTCCGGCAGATAGTTAATGGCCACATCTGCACCTTCACGCGCATAGGCGATTGCAACCGCACGGCCAATACCCGAGTCGCCGCCGGTGATCAGCGCTTTACGGCCGGTAAGGCGACCATGTCCACGATAGCTTTTTTCACCATGATCGGGAGCAGGATCCATCTCACTGGCTAATCCGGGTGCCTGCTGCGGCTGCTGCCTGAACGGCGGCTTCGGAAAGCGATCCGGGTCTTGAATGTGGTTATTTGACGTCGTCATAGTGAACTCCTTGAACAGGGTGGTCAGAGAGTTTAAGCCTGGCACAGATGTGATATTTGTCACATTCAAATGCTTATTTAATCCGTACTGGCAGATGAAAACAGGCTTTATGACGAGGGTTTGCCGACGATATTGCAGATAAGCGCAGCGGAAGTAGCAGAATATGTTGATTTTTCCTTAAGGGGGAGCGCCATCAGGCCAAAAAGAGCGCATCCTCTTTCCTGGCGACACGCACAGGTGAAGGCTAACGCATTGAATAAAAGGCGCTTATGGCATGAAAGAAGAGGGGAGATCATTGCATATGATAAAGGAGGACAATCAGGTGTGGGAAAGCGAAGGTAAATGTTTGTACAAATGTTTCTGGGATGTTACTCTGAGTGTCCCGGCCAGCATCACTTTATATTTTGTGAAGTCTGGCCGGAAAGTTTTTCCCTGGTGTTGGCTGTTTCAGCGACCTGGCCTTGCAGGTCAGGTTTTTTTTTACCGCTAAACAACTGAACCCATTGTAACCTCTGGCTGAATCATTGTAAGTTATTCTTAAGTATTATCTTACCTGTACTAAAGTGCAGGTTATGTCATCGTTAAGTAAAAGAAGCAGCATGGAGCCTGAATGTTTTCTTTTTTTCTTGAAAATCAAACAATAACGGATACGCTTCAGACTTACATACAGAGAAAGTTATCTTCGTTTGGCAGTCCTGAGTACGCTTACACTGTTGTGAGCAAAAAAAATCCTTCAAATGTTCTGATTATTTCCAGTTATCCTGACGAATGGGTTAGGTTATACCGCGCCAATAATTTTCAGTTAACCGATCCGGTTATCCTTACCGCCTTTAAACGCACCTCACCCTTTGCCTGGGACGAGAACATCACTTTGATGTCCGATCTCCGGTTTACTAAAATTTTCTCATTATCGAAGCAATACAACATCGTTAATGGCTTTACCTACGTGCTCCACGACCATATGAACAACCTGGCGTTGCTATCGGTCATCATTAAAGGCAACGACCAGGCCGCACTGGAACAGCGTCTTGCCTCAGAGCAGGGCACGATGCAGATGTTGCTGATCGATTTTAATGAGCAGATGTATCGACTGGCTGGCGCAGAAGCGGAAAGAGCACCGACGGTGAATCAAAACGCCGATAAAACCATCTTTTCTTCGCGTGAGAATGAAGTGTTGTACTGGGCGAGTATGGGGAAAACCTACTCTGAGATTGCCGCCATTACCGGTATTTCTGTCAGCACTGTAAAATTTCACATCAAAAATGTGGTGGTTAAACTGGGCGTCAGTAACGCCCGACAGGCTATCAGACTGGGTGTTGAGTTAGATCTTATCAGACCGGCAGCGTCAGCGGCCAGGTAGTTACGGCGACGGGCGCGCAGCCCGTACGTGCGACAATATCCCCACCCAACTGCTGTTTATCGGCTTCCCCGGCTGGCAGCGTCAGCAGATAAATACGCTCTTTTTCCGTCAGAAAAGCTTCTTTGACCACGCTGATTTGCCATCCGGACCGTTTCAGTATTTTCAGCATTGCCCGGCTGACTATTGTGTAGATATGCGTATAAGCATTATTCTGCGCCCAGTTAACCATGGCTAAAAACAGTACCTGGCTGACAGGATAGTGCTCACCCAGCAGTTCGCGCGCGCGGGCTTTATCAACAAAAAAACGGCTGGACTCGGTGCCGTAAGTGGGCAGGGGAACGTCGTCAAAACAGTGACGAAAGGTGTGGGTAATCATATTGGGGCGATCCAGGCAGGTAAAGCGGACACTGCACACTAACTGCCCTTCGCAGATACCCAGAATATAACGCGTCCCTGGGCCATCAAACTCATCCGACTCCATGCCCTGACTGCACACGACTTCCCATCCCAGGCGGTCGCTAAAAGTTTTTTTTCTGAGCTTATAAAGTTCTTCTGAACGTGTGGTTTGCAGCTCTTCATAACTGACGTCAAACAGTTCAAGCATTCCATTTCCTCTAAAAGTTACTGCAGCCCTCACGGCTATCCTGTACTGATTTTACTAACTTTTCACTCTGACGTTCAGCTAAATAACATTTTATTCATCTGAAAATAGGGCTGCTCAGTCGTTCAGTGGGCAGGATAACGCATCTCGGGCGGTAAAATTCTCCCTGAAGAGATATTATTTGCCATAACGCAACAGAAAACAATACAAATAGTAACAAGGCTGTACTATTTCAAGCGTGCATATTCGCCATGTCATAGCGATTTTATATGAGAACATTACAGGCTTATAACAAAGTAACCCCACCTGGTGTCAAAAATATTTCGTCAAAAATGTATTGATCGATAAGTTATCAATATGCACTGCATCACAAACCCGCAAAAAAACTAAATATCATAAATTGGCTGTTAATTTCTGGAATTGTTGCTACTCCTCCAGACTACTAATACTTGAGCCTGGCCTGCCTGTACAGGCAGCGCGTGGAAAGCTGACTGAACAGGTTTTTCACCTAATTATAAGGCTCATAACAATGACTATATCCTCTGTATCCTCTGTGCTCACGACAAAAGATAAAATGGGTTACGGCATCGGTGATGCCGCCAGTTCAATGGTGTGGCAAACCGCCACCTTGTTCCTCGCCTACTTTTACACAGATGTGTTTGGGTTACCGGCAGCCATTATGGGGACGATGTTTTTGGTGGTTCGTCTGGCCGATGCCTTTGTCGATCCCTGTATCGGCGCGCTGGTCGATCGCACTCGAACCAAGCACGGTCGTTTTCGGCCCTGGCTGATGTGGTTTGCGATTCCGTTTGGCGTCAGTTGTCTCATTACCTTTTATATTCCGGATGTCGGCCCCACGGCGAAGATCGTCTATGCCTGTGTCACTTACACGATTCTCAGCTTTATTTACTCTGCGGTAAACGTCCCTTACTGCGCCATGCCCGGTGCACTGACGCTCGATCCTCGCGAACGCCATTCTTTGCAATCCTGGCGGTTTGCCTGCGCGTTTATCGGCGGGCTGGTGGTGACCGTCATCGGGCTGCCGCTGGTGGATCTGTTAGGTCAGGGTGACAAGGCAAAAGGCTACCTCTTTGCCATGGGCTTCATGGGGTTCTTAGGGGTGGTTTTAATCTACTGCTGCTTCTTTATGACCCGGGAACGTTATTTACCCCGCAGTGACAGCGCAAACTCGATGTGGTCCGACCTCAAGGCGCTGAGTAAAAACAGCCAGTGGTGCATCATTGTTATTTTTAACATCCTGCTGCTCACGGCAGTGGTAACCCGTGGCTCCTCCACCATTTATTACATGAACTACGTTTTATTGCGTCCTGACCTCGTATTCACTTTTATAATTACCGGCATGATAGCGGCATTGTGCGGGGCCTTTTTTTCAGAGCGGTTATTGGGAAAATTTGATCGCGTCCGCACTTATCAGATTTGCCTTGCCAGTTTTGTTTTTTTTGTCACCACGATTTATTTTATTCCGCCTTCTCAGGTCTGGCTGATCATTGCCGTGAATATTGTTTTTGGTTTTGTTCAGAACCTGACCACGCCCATTCAATGGAACATGTTCTCGGATGTGGTGGACTTTGAAGAACAGCGCAGCGGAAGACGACTGGACGGCCTCGTATTTTCAACGGCGCTGTTTGCCATCAAATTTGGCCTTGCCATGGGCGGGGCTGTCGTGGGCTGGATTCTGGGACTGGTTCATTACCAGCCCGGCGTGGCCGCACAAACACCTCGCGTCATCACCACCATCAACCTGATGCACAACATTATTCCCGGCGTTCTGTTTACCTGCATGTTGCTACTGCTTTTTCTCTACAAACTGAACAGCGCGCGGGTGAATGCTATCGCCCTTGAGCTGGCTGCGAAGCGCGCCGCTGAAGAGAAAATGGACGCCAGCAAGACTATCTGAAATCTGCATAAAGGAGTGAAACATGACTGCAATCTATAAGGATCCTCATCGTCCGGTCGCTGAACGCGTCGCGGATCTGCTGCCGCGCATGACGGCGGAAGAAAAGTTCGCGCAGATGCATGCTTACTGGCTCATTCTGGATGAAGAGGGCAATCACCAGGAACGCACAGATTTAAGCGATGAGTTTACTGGCGTCAGTGCCCAGACAGCACTGAAAGAAAGATTAACCCGCGGTATAGGTCAGATTACCCGTCCGCTGGGAACGCATATCGTTGACGCGCTGACTGGCGTCCGGGCGGCGAATCGCCTGCAGCGCGACGTGACTGAAGGCTCACGCCTGGGCATCCCGGCGCTGCTGCATGAAGAGTGCCTGGTCGGTTTGCTCTGCAAAGGCGCCACGTTGTTTCCCTCATCGCTCAACTATGGATCGACCTGGGATCCTGAACTCATCAGGCGGGCGGCACAGCGCATTGGCACAGAGGCGCGTTCTGTTGGCTGTAAGCAGGGGCTGGCGCCGGTACTGGATGTGTCCCGCGATGTCCGCTGGGGGCGGACAGAAGAAACCTTCGGGGAAGATCCCTGGCTGGTGGGCGTCATGGCCACCGCCTACGTCGAGGGGCTGCAGAGCGACACGCGCGATCTGTTAGCCACGCTGAAGCATTACGTCGGCCACTCATTCAGTGAGGGCGCCCGTAATCACGCGCCGGTACACCTGGGTTTCAGCGAGTTAAACGATATCTTCTTACTGCCGTTTGAAATGGCGGTCAAGCTGGCGAATGCGGGTTCAGTCATGCCGGCATACCATGACATCGATAATCAACCCGGCCACAGCGATCGTTTTTTACTGACGGAGGTCTTGCGGGAGCAGTGGGGATTCGACGGCATTGTCGTCGCTGACTACGGCGGCGTCAGCCTGCTTCATCAGCATCATGGCGTGGCGCAGGATGCGGCAGAATCTGCCGCGCTGGCTTTTAACGCCGGGCTGGACGTCGAACTGCCAAAAGATGACTGCGCTCGCCATCTGGCGGACGCCGTATCACGTAATCTGCTGTCGATGGAGAAGGTGGATGAAATTGTTGGCCGCATCTTAACCGAAAAGTTTCGTCTGGGCCTGTTCGAGCAGCCCTACATTAATGAAGAGACGATTTCACTGCAGGACGAGGAAACCCGTCAGGTCGCCCGGGAGGTTGCCACGCGGTCGATCACGCTACTGGAAAACAACGGCATTCTGCCGTTGCAACAAACCAGTCGCGTTGCGGTTGTGGGCCCCTGTGCAGACGATCCACTCGCGCTACTGAGTGGCTACAGTTTTCCTGTTCACCTTATCATTAGCGATATGCTGGAGGAAACCTCGCAGGTAACGACGCCGCTCGCCGCGCTGCGCCATACGCTAGGGCAGCAAAACGTCAGCTATGCCAAAGGCTGCCATATTATTGAGAAACGCGCGGCAGGCGCTCCCGTTTTCCCCGGAGACAGTGGGGCGAAACCTGTGCAGCAGTCGCCTGTTTCACAGGATACGCATCTGATTGCGGAGGCGGTTCTCGTGGCACAAGAAAGCGATGTCGTTGTTGCCTGCGTAGGCGATCTGGCGGGCCTGTTCCAGAGCGGCACCGTAGGAGAAGGTTCTGATACCGACAGCCTGAATCTGCCAGGCGTGCAGCAGTTATTGCTGGAGGCCCTTGTGGACACCGGAAAACCGGTGATCGTGGTCATGACCGGTGGGCGACCTTATAACCTGCAGGGCCTGGAGAACAAGGTCGCCGCCTTTCTGCTGGCCTGGGCACCGGGACAGGAGGGCGGCTGGGCGATAGCAGATATCCTCACCGGCCGCGCAGAGCCGCAGGGCCGCCTGGTGGTGAGCGTTCCGAAGAACGTCGGTGCGATGCCGTTCTATTACAACCACAAACTGAAAAGCGGCGGCACGCCAATCGCCTTCCATTTTGGCGCACGCTATCCGTTTGGCTACGGTCTGAGCGGGACAACGTTTAGTTGGGGGACGCTCCAGTCCGAGCAGGACAGCGTCGCTATTGACGGCGAAATCCGCCTCAGAATGACGCTAACCAATAGCGGCCAACGGCAGGGCAGTGAAGTGGTTCAGCTTTATATCCGGGACAAGGTCGCCAGCATGGTGCGCCCGCTTCAGGAGCTCAAAGCTTTTCAGCGCGTCACGTTACAACCGGGTGAAACGGCTGAGCTGTGCTTTACGCTCCCCGTCGATATGCTCAACTTTACCCGTCGCGATGGCAAGCGCATTGTTGAGCCGGGCGAGTTTGAGCTGCAGGTCGGGTCGTCCTGTCGCGATATTCATGGCGTCAGCACGGTAACAGTAAGAGGCGAAACGCGTGTTCTGCCTTGCCACTGGCGCATGTTAAGCGACTGCAAGGTCAATATCATCTGATGCCTTAACCCTGTCCATTGAGAGATGGACAGGGGCAACCCTTGCGTTTTTGCAGCGTGAAGATCAGCGCGCTGCGCTTAACGCTTTCGTCAGATAATGACGTTGCATGCCCGGTTGAGGGAAATCCGTTAACGACATCTGTCGGGCATAACCCTGCTTCTGGTAGAAGGGAAGTGCCTGGAAACTAAAGGTATCCACCAGAGCACTGTGGCAACCCGCCGTGACAGCATCCTGTTCGGCTGCATGAACCAGCTGCTGGCCAAGGCCTGAACCGCGCACGGATTCACTCACCCAGAGAAACTCAATACAAAGCCAGTGCCCTTTTTGGCTACCAATCAGTCCGCCCAGCAATTTTCCCTGCGGATCACGACAAAATACCGCCAGCGGCCCCCATGTCGAAGTATCGATGAACGCGTTGTTATAGGCGCGCAGCCCGGCCAGTAAATCCTGCTTATCGTTCTCGGTGTAAGACCGCGTGACGGCCAGAAGAAAGTTACATTTGGTCATTTTACCTCCAAAATATCCGCTATCGGGGGTAATTAAGTTATCAGGCGAAAGAGCAGCAAGTCTGATAATATCCTCTAACGGGGATAAATCCTCACTTATCAGGGAGCATACCGCATGATTTACAGTCCCCGCCAGTTGGCAAATCAGGTCAGGCTACTGCGGCAGCAAAACGGCTGGACCCAGGTCGAACTGGCGAAAAAAGTGGGCCTGAAACAGGCAACCCTGTCTCACTTCGAAAATGCCCCGGATACAACCTCACTGGCAACGTTGTTCAAAATCTTACAGGCGCTCGATCTTGCTCTGTCGCTTCATGAAAACAGCGCATCCTCAGCCCCGGCTGAGGATGCCTGGTAATGGCAAAGCTCATTGCCTGGATAAACGGCGAGCGTACGGGAACGCTGACGCTGCATCACAACGGCGCGCTGCATTTCCAGTATGACGCCAACTGGCTTCAGCATCCGCTTGCCAGACCTCTCTCGCTTTCATTGCCCTTACAGCGCGCCGCGATGCATTCTGAGAAAGTCGTGTACTTTTTCGAAAACCTTCTCTTTCCCAGCACGTTGATCGAAAAGGATTTTTACCCGACTCACCCGATAAAATCCTGTGAGGTGTTTGCTGCATTGCAGAAAGTGGGACACACATTGCCCGGGGCGCTCAGTCTGCTGCCGGCAAAGCGGCAGCCCGTCGCGCCGGACCAGGCAACGAACAGCATCTTCAGCCCCGCCGATGAGGCACAGCAGTTCGATATCGATAATGCGTATCTGTGTCTGTCCCTGGCCCGGGAGCTGACTATCCCGGTGCCGGATGCCGTGTTAGTTCATGAGAACGGCATCCGTAAATTGAGAACAGAACGATACGATCGCCGTTGGCGTCACGACGGACAACACCTTTATCATCTTCCCGAAGAAGACGTGTGTCAGGCGCTCGGCGTGCCGCTCTCTGGCCGCGATGAGCAGCAGGGCGGTCCGGGAATTGATGACATCATGGCCTTGCTGATGGGCTCAAGCTCCGCCATGAAAGACCGTGATGATCTGATGCGCTGTCTGGTATTTCAGTGGCTGACGGGCATCACGCGCGTCAACGCTAAACATCTCTCGCTGCTGATTGCTCGCGGTGGCAGCTTCCGGCTCGCGCCTTTTAAGCATCTTCTTTCCGCCTGCCCGGGCCTTTCTCTGCGCACAACAGACAGACGGGATTTCCAGCTGGCGATGGGCGTGACAGGCCCTGAGGGCAAACAGCATCACATTGACGCGATTCGGCCCGCGCATTTTCTTGCCCTTGCGGGGAGCGTGGGGTTCAGTCAGGCAGCGATGCGGCAGATACTCGCGGCCTTTGTTCCGGGCTTGCCTGCCGCGATTGTTAAGGTGCGGGACAGCCTGCCCGATGATTATCCCCTGACGCTCGCCGATGCGGTTTTCAGCCACGCAATGATGATGCTGGAAAGGGTGCGCCAGGCGATCTGAGGTTAATGGCCTTCTGGTGCCCGGCGTCAGGGTTTTACTGCATCGTCAGGATTTTACTTCAACATAGTTAAGATGGCCGACTACGCCGCCTTTGCCGCCATCCCGGGGATGATTATTGCCATCGGTGACGGGCACGGAGGCGAAATCGAAAGGCGAAACGCCCGTCAGACAGGCGGCATTCACGCCATACTGTTCAGGATTGGACCGGCTTTGATGAAACGTGTAGATGCCACAAATGGAACAGAAGTAGTGGACTGCCTCACCCGAATTAAAACGGTACTCGCTTAGCGTCT
The DNA here is from genome assembly GCF_059801205.1 of Pantoea sp. Ae19-2. Lineage (NCBI taxonomy): Bacteria > Pseudomonadati > Pseudomonadota > Gammaproteobacteria > Enterobacterales > Erwiniaceae > Pantoea > Pantoea sp. Ae19-2. The sequence continues at coordinate 1,690,684 of NZ_JBCHWE010000001.1, forward strand.
CTTTGCCTTTCACCACCTCAAGCCCCGAGACGGGCGCAAACACCACGACCGCGCCGCGCATACGGCAGAAAGAGCAGTTACAGCGCCGGGCCGTGTTCAGGCCATCCAGCAGTTTTACGTTAAACGCTACAGCGCCACAGTGGCACTGAGCCGATGTCGCATCAGACATGGTTTGCTCCTTTTTTCATCCTGCAACCTCTGGGGAGGTGACAGGGATGAAGCGTTGGTGGCACAGGTAAAACAGGGTATCCCGGCTGGTATTGTGACGGGTTAAGGTCAAAGACACCAGACGGGATCCCGCAGCCTACAGATTTTTCTTCAGCATCCTGCGTTTGGTGCGCTGATGAGGGCCGTTCTGCAAGTCAGCGTTGAGTTCATCGGGCACTATTGAACGCGATAGCCCGCGGCAGGCGGTACTTGCGCCACAGCCGCGCCTGCTGTCCCGTTATGCCTGTATGGGCATACATTTTGCCCGGCAAAGCCTGACGAGATCCGGGAGACGCGTGAAGAAGGCCGTTATGACGGGCGGTGAAAGGGTGCTGAACGCGAGCGGGGAACATGCGGGCTTCCTGACAAAAGAAAACGGCAGAGCCCGTGACGCGCTCTGCCGCAAATGCCCTTATCAGAACTCTTTTTGCCCGCCCAGTTCGATCACCCGGTTAGCCGGGATTCTGAACTGCTCATGCGCGCGTAGTGCATTGCGCTGGAAGAAGTGGAAGATAACGCCTTTGGCATGGGCCAGACCACGGCGCTTTTTCATCACCAGCGTGTCGTGCGAGGTAAAAAACGACGCTTCATTTAACGTACAGCCAAAGCCTTCCAGCCCACAAAGATGCAGGACATCCTGCATCGACGGACGCTCATGCCAGCCATAGGTGGCCGTCACCTGCCAGAACGACGGGGACATCTGGCGCAACGCAATGCGCTGCTGATTGTGTACGCGGGGCAGATCGACCGTTTTGATATGCAGTAAGACAGTGCGCTCATGCAGTACCCGGTTATGTTTCAGGTTATGCAGCAGCGCCTGCGGAATTTCATACTCTTTACGCGTCAGAAAGATAGCCGTTCCCCCCACCCGCATCGGCGGAGAGGCTTCCAGGGAGCTAATCAGCGCTTTCAGCCGCACCGGATCGTCAGTGAGACGGCGGATAAGCCGGGAACGCTCACTGCTCCAGATAAGCATCAGCACCAGCATGGTCATCGCCAGCAGCACCGGCACCCAGCCGCCAGACAGGAGCTTCATCAGATTGGCGGCAAACAGCGGCACATCAATTAACAGCATGCAGAGCAGAAAAACCAACGCCACCGGCAATGGCCACTTCCAGTTTTTAAAGGCCACAATACCGGCCAGACAGGCCGTCAGCACCATCGTGCCCGTCACCACGATACCGTAAGCGGATGAGAGCGCTGAGGACTGGCGGAAAGCCAGGATGACGACAGTTACCGCCGCAAACAGCAGCCAGTTTACGACCGGGATGTAGATTTGTCCTGATTCCGTAGCAGACGTAAAGATCACTCGCATCGGCGGCAGAAACCCCTGGCGAATGGCCTGATGCGTCAGCGTGTAAACGCCGCTGATGATTGACTGGGCAGCAATGACCGTGGCCAGGGTTGACAGGACAATCAGCGGGATCTGTGCCCAGACGGGCGCGAGAATATAAAACGGATTTTGCACCGCGCTGGGTTCGGCAAGCACCAGGGCGCCCTGACCAAAATAGTTCAGCACCAGAGCGGGCAGGGCAATGATCAACCAGGCCAGCCTGATGGGGGTTTTGCCCAGATGTCCCATATCCGCATACAGGGCTTCAGCACCGGTGACGGCCAGCACCACCATGCCGAGCGCGGCAAATGACAGGGCTTCATGATGAAGCAAAAAGGTCAGGGCAAAGGCCGGATTGAGCGCATGTAAAACGTGCGGATTCATGGCGATGCCGCGCACACCGAGTATCGCCAGGGTAATAAACCACACCAGCATGATCGGGCCAAAAACGCGGCTGACGCGCTCGGTGCCGTGCTTCTGGATCACAAAGAGTACCGCCAGTATGACCATGGCCAGCGGCACAATAAAGCGATCCAGCGCCGGGGCCACGACTTCAATCCCCTCAACGGCGGAAAGCACCGAGATTGCCGGGGTGATAATGCCGTCACCGTAAAAGAAGGCTCCTCCTGTGAGGCCTGCCAGTACGATGATGCGGCTGAGCCGCGCGCCGACATTTTGCCGGGCCAGGGACATCAGCGTCAGTATTCCGCCTTCGCCATCATGATCTGCACGCATGATAAAGATGACGTATTTCACCGTCACAATCAGCGTCAGTCCCCAGAATATCAGAGACAGAAACCCCATGACCGCCTCTTCGGTCACCGCCCCAGAGGGAAGAATAGACAGACACTCTTTTAAGGTATAGAGCGGGCTGGTGCCGATATCACCAAATACGATCCCCGCTGCCGCCAGCATGCCTGCAGGAAGAGACTGTTTTTCAGACTGCGCCATTTAATATCCTGTTTTGCTTCACGTAATTATCCACCTTCGCCGGAAAGGTTATCCGGTCAGCGATCAGCACGAGATTACGCGGTTTAGCGTGAGTTAGGGAGTAGGTGGTTAAGTTATGAACTGCATTTTTACAGGTTTGTACCTTTTTTTTACGACATTTTTACACGACTGTCGATTAACTCAGCAGTTATTTCGCGCGAGAAGTGGCGTAAATCCGCCGTCACGACCAGGCTGTTTAAAACCGGTTTAGTCAGCGTGTTGCATTAAGCCAAATTATGTCTTTTGCTTTGTCAGCCATGCCGACCCGCGGCGTGAATGCGGCGAATGACAAGGCTGTGTCGCGGCGGAGACAGGGAAGCCAGCGCTATGCGGGTTTTTAACGCCCGGCCCGAACGAACGGAGAAGAACGTCCCGGCGTTAACAAAAAAATAAAAAAATTTTTAAAATAGTCCTTACTTATGATTAATTCGTTCGCGTTTGTTGCAGCGTTAATTTATTTCAAAAACGGCGGCATTAAACAACGGCGCAGCCGGTATATTCAGGCACAATTTTAAGCTGGCTTTAAGCGAAATTTTATTAATTAAACGCGCGCGCCATTTTGAATAAAGATTATTTCCCTCCTCTTAAATAAAAATTGACTTTCCTCCACCCATTAATTCCATTTGTATTTCCTGAGTCATAAAACCCTGCATCTTTATTTATGCATTCAACGGGCTAATGCTTTTTAACGGTAATGCCGCGTCCGCCCCCATTATTCAGCGGATTTACTATTCAGCGCATTAATGCTCATTCACGCCCTGTCGATATCTTTATGGCTAGCGCGCTTCAGCATAACGTAATGAATAACGAACATAGTATTCGGGGAATTTAATATGACTATTACTCAGCGGCTTTTCCTGACGTTTTCACTGCTCTCGGCATCGATGATTGCCATGGTGGTGATCGTCATCATGGTATTGAGCGGCTTCCAGTCGCGCTTTCAATACGTACAAACCAATACGCTGCCTTCACTGGTTGACCTGGATAAAATGGTCAATGGCAGTAACCGGCTTAACGTCTCGCTTTACCGACATTTGAGTGCAAAAGATCAAGGCAAACAGGCCGAGTTCGAAAAGGAAATAACAACGCGGCTGGATACCGTTAAAGCGCTGACTGAATTTTATTTGAAAAATGAAACCACTAACGATCAGGACATCAGGCTGAGTCAGCATGCCTTAGCGCTGATTAAGCAGATGGAAGACCGTTTGCCCGGTTTTATGGCGAATTCCCGTCTGCATGACGACGCTGCGCTGGCCGATCTGCAGGGCAATAGCGGGGTCGGGCAGTCTATTCGCGATTTAATTGAAAGTTACCAGAAACAGTTACAGTTTAATGTGGAGGTAGGGGCGGCATTTGAAAAAGATAACAACCGGGTTTACCGGCAAACGCTGGTGTGGTTAATTGCCGGTTCGGCCGCCATCATTCTGCTGCTGGGCGCGTTCTCCGTCAGAACGATTCTGGGGATCCGCAGGCACCTTAACGGTATGCGAATCACCATGGAACGTGCCAGCGAGCGGCTGGATCTTACCCTGCGTGCGGATGACTCCCGTCAGGATGAAATTGGTCTTACGGCCAAAGCGTTTAACAAACTTATCGGGAATGTGGCCCACTCGCTGTCGTCCGTTGAACGTTCGGCCCATTCTGTCAGTTCTGCCACCTCGCAAATTTCGGCCGGCAACGAAGATCTCTCTTCACGCACCGAGCAGCAGGCGGCCTCGCTGGAACAGACGGCTGCCAGTATGTCAGAGCTGAGTGAAACCGTGCGCCAGACGGCTGAAAACACCCGACTGGCCAGCCAGCTGTCGAAAAACGCCCGGGACATTTCAGACGACAGCGCCACGAAAGTTCACACCATGCTCGGCACCATGACCGACATTAAACAGAGTTCTGAAAAAATCACCGCCATTATTAGCCTGATCGAAGGCGTGGCTTTCCAGACCAATATTCTGGCGCTCAACGCTGCCGTTGAAGCCGCCCGGGCCGGCGAGCAGGGACGAGGTTTTGCCGTTGTCGCCGGTGAGGTGCGTAACCTGGCGCAGCGTTCTTCGGCTTCAGCGCGCGAGATTAAAGAACTTATCGAATCCTCGATGCGCTATGTGGAAACCGGCGTTAATCAGGCTGAACAGGTGGGTGACAATATCGGACGAATGAAGGACGCGGTGCGACAGGTAACCGACCTCGTTGACGAAATTGCCGTCGCGTCTCAGGAGCAGTCATTGGGGATTGGTCAGGTGCATCAGGCCGTCAATCAGATGGATGACGTAACACAGCAGAATGCGGCGCTGGTGGAGGAAGCCTCATCGGCATCCCGATCGCTCATGGATCAGGCCTCAGCACTGAATCAGCTCGTCGCCACGTTCGTGCTGACCGATGCCGCGCCTGTTGCCCAATCCAGCCTCGCACGGGTTTCTTCCGCCTTTGTTCAGGCTCGTGCGGCCTATGCTAAGCAGGAAGATAACTGGCAACGTTTTTAGGGTTGTGCGGCGGGTGGAGCGGTAACACGGGATATAGGCATGCCATCGTCCCACCCGCTCAACCCGCCGCCCGAATGGCGTTATCCTGTCCTGCCACTGTAAAGCACCGGGCCGGTAGGCTGCCCGGTGGGTGAACCGCCCTGGGGCTCAAGGCTGACCGCAATCACCGCGTTTTTCAGCGTATCACGCGCGGCAAGTTTGAGCTGAGTCGTCTCCTGGGCATTCAGCAGCCCCAAGGAAACGGGCTGTTGACCGGCAGGGATGAGCCACAGTTGCAGGCTGTTGTTTGCGCCAATAGCGACCGGCTGCAACGGTGTTACACGTAGCTGCGTCAACGCCTTATCTGCACTGACCACCCATTGCCCCTGTTGCTCCGCGCCCCGCATTACGGTCAGCGGGGTAAAGTCGGGCGTTCTGATAACCTGATACGACACCAGCGTCAGCGCGGCAAGGGCTGCGGCAACCAGCCAGCCTACATAACCGCGCCTGACGCGCGGCGTTATCTTTGTCGGCAGACTTAGCGTAATTTTTTTCCAGACGTATTCCGGTGGAATCTGAGGCATCAGACTGCGATCCAGTCCGGCAAGCAGGGTTTGCCATTTGGCTACCCGCTCAGTCAGTTCCGGCTCACTCTGCAGACGCTTCTGAAAGCGTAACCGCGCATTGCCGCGCAGCGTACCCAGCGCGTATTCCGCAGAGAGCGCGTCGTCACGTTGGCGTTTATTCATAGTCCGACACACTCCCGAAGGTGCGCCATCGCCCGGCGGATCCAGCTTTTCACCGATCCAACCGGCTGCTGGAGCCAGTGAGCAATATCGCCGTGGGACATGCCCTGATAGTAGGCCAGCGTGATGCTCTGGCGCTGCTCACTGCTGAGGTTTCCCAGACAGCGCTGTAAGCGTGCGGCTTGTGCATCATCCTGTCTGTTATGCAGTTCGTCATGTTCAGCGGCCAGTAGGTCATCGTTATGGGCTTCTTCCGCGCTGGCAAGGCGTGCCTGTCCGCTGCGGAGCCAGTCGATACACCGATTACGAACAATGTGGGTCATCCAGGTCAACGGGGAGCTCAGCGCGGCATTATAGGTTTCCGCCTTGCTCCAGATGGTGATGTAGCAATCATGCAGCACCTCCTCAGCCCAGGGGCGATGCTGCAACATGCGCAACGCGATAGCAAAAAGGTGAGGCGATGTCAGCCGGTAAAGTTGTTCAAATGCCTGACGATCGCCGTCGGCGATTGCCTGCATCAATTTCACCTGCTCCACTGCCTGCACCTTGTCCATAAGCGTCCCGAATGATCTGTTTCCGTTCGAGTATAAATTATTACTTCGGCATTAATACGGTATCAATCACATCTATCACGCCATTTTTTTGGTTGACGTCATAGGTACTGATATTCGCGACGTTGCCCTGGCCATCTTTCAGCTGAATATTGTGGGGGCCATTGTTCATGATCCATAACGGCTGACCGTTAACGGTCTTCAGCTCGGCATGACCGCCACCTTGTTTGATTTTAGCTTCCAGCGCCTTCATATCGTACTTACCGGCAACCACGTGATAGGTGAGTACGCTGGTCAGTTTCGCTTTATTTTCCGGTTTGAGCAGACTGTCTACGGTGCCTGCAGGGAGCTTAGCGAACGCCGCGTTAGTTGGAGCAAACACGGTAAAAGGGCCTTTACCTTGTAAGGTATCAACCAAACCGGCTGCTTTTACCGCAGCCACCAGGGTGGTGTGATCTTTTGAGTTAACCGCATTTTCAACAATATTTTTTTGCGGGAACATGGCGGCACCGCCTACCATGACAGAACCCGACTCCATAGCGGCAAGAGAGGCAGTGGTAAACAGTAATGCACTTGATACAACGGTCACAGCGATTAGCTTTTTCATCGTAAATCCTCATTAGAGCGTGGAGTAAGTGGCTTTCAATGAGATATACGAGTAGGGGGACTAAAGTGGATGCAGAAAAAATTAAATATTTTTAACCCTGCGCGTAGCCTGCCCAATTCATCAGCCTGCGCGTGTTTTTCGGCCATGTGCGCACAGGCAAGCAGCGGCCAGAATGAGAGACGTCCGTCCCTGTCCTCTGTCACACGACATCAAAGGTAAGCCGATAATGAAAATCATCAAAAATGCCGCCGTTCCCTCAGCGAAAGGTCCTGAGGCGTATTTTACCGGTCAGGTCCGCATTGATTCCCCTTTCAGCACAGCGGCGCCGGCACGGGTTGGCGGCGCTATCGTCACCTTTGAGCCCGGTGCCCGTACGGCCTGGCATACGCATCCACTGGGGCAGACGCTGATCGTCACCGCCGGTCAGGGATGGATTCAGTGTGAAGGCGAAGAGAAGCAGACGATCAATCAGGGCGATATCGTCTGGATACCGGAGGATGTTCGTCACTGGCACGGCGCCACCGCCCGTCATGCAATGACGCATATTGCCATCGCGGAATCCCTTAACGGCAGTCCGGTGACCTGGCTTGAGAAGGTCACAGAGCACGAATTTTTATCGTAAGCAACGCCTGTTCAGCCGGTGCAACACCAGGGAGGCCTAATCGATCTCCCACGGCGGTGCGCTGAAGGTGTGTTTCATCAGGTCGATAAAGCCCTGAGTGCGGGGAAGCCGCTTTTTTTCCTGCAGGCTGGTCAGGGCGACGATATCGGCAGACGGCAGGGTAAACGCGGGCAGCAAGGGAACAAGAAGGCCCTGGCGGATCTCGCGGCTGACATCCCAGGCGGAGCGCACCATAATCCCTTTACCGCTCAGCGCCCATTTTTTAATGATACGACCATCATTGCTGGCGAGACGTGGCGTAATCCTTAGGGTCGTTTCGTCCCCGTTGTGGCTGAATGTCCAGCGCGTCACATCTTCCGCATTTTCCCGGATCACCAGACAGTGATGGTGCTGCAGCGCATCAGGATGCGTCGGCGTACCCTGCTGCTGCAGATAAGCCGGCGAGGCGCAGAGTAAACGCGGATTGGCGGCGAGCCGGGTGCTGTAGAGCGTGGAGTCGCGCAGATGGCCGATATAGATCACCACATCCCACTTATCGGCCTGCATCCAGTCGGGGTTATCGGAGAGGGTGAGATCGATACTGAGATCGGCATGGCTGTCGGCGTACTCCGCCAGCAGCGGGGCAATGTGTTCGGAACCAAAGCCCAACGGGGCCAGCACTCTCAGCGTTCCGCTGATGCGGTTTCGCGTCTGATCGATTACATCCTGCAACTGGTCTATCTCATGCAAAATCACCCGGGCGCGACCCAGCAGAGCTTCGCCTTCATCGGTCAGAATGATGCGTTTTGCCGGACGCAGGATCAGCTTCACCCCGATCTTTTGTTCAATACTTTGCAGGCGCTGCGTCACGGAAGGCGGCGTGATATCCAGATGGCGCGCCGCCGCCGCCAGCGTCGGATGCAGGGCAATGACCTGAAAAAAACGTAAATCTTCGCTGTTGATCATTAGGTTCAAACCTAATCACTAATTGGGCCTGACGGCATTTTAAACAGATTTAAACGATGAGAGCATCAATAAAACCTTACAGGAATTCGACGATGCTCAATCACTTAACCATAACCACGCCTTATCTGCTGTTAGATAAAGTTAAGTTTGAACGCAATATCAACCGCTTGTATCAGCGAATCGAAGGGCAACGCTGTCAGATTCGCCCGCATCTGAAAACGCTTCGCACTCTCCAGTCTGCGCCTTATCTGCTCAAAGCATCCTCTTCACCTGCCACCGTTTCTACCCTGGCAGAGGCCGAAGCCTTTGTCGCCGCTGGCTTCAGCAATGTGCTTTACGCCGTGGGGATTGCGCCCGCTAAATTGCCGCGTATTGCCGCCCTGCGGTGCAGCGGCAAACAGGTGCATGTGTTGCTGGACAGCATGGCGCAGGCACAGGCCATCAGCGATTACGCTTTACAGCATCAGGTGACGTTTTCCGTTTTCATTGAGATCGACTGCGATGGCCATCGCGGCGGCATTCGACCTGACGACGGGACGTTGGCCGAGATTGCCGGTCATCTGCATCAGCACGGGATGGTGGTGGAAGGGGTAATGACCCACGCGGGCGAGTCCTACCATTGCCGCACGCCGCAAGACATTCAGCGGGCGGCGCAGCAAGAGTGCCAGGCTGCCATTACCGCTGCCCAGCATATCCGTGCCGCAGGGATCCCGTGCCCGGTCGTCAGCGTTGGCTCCACGCCCACGGCGCATGCGGCTACGGACCTCACGGGCGTAACCGAGGTGAGGGCCGGGGTGTTTTCCACCTTCGATCTGTTTATGCACAATCTGGGCGTCTGCACCCAGGACGACATTGCGCTTTCGGTGGTGACAACGGTGATCGGCCACAACCACGACAAGGGCTGGGTTTTTGTTGATGCCGGCTGGATGGCCATGTCACGCGATCGCGGCACCGCCTCACAGGATACCGATTATGGCTACGGGCTGGTGTGCGACGATGCGGGTTGTCCGTTGGGATTGCTGCTGACAACCACCAATCAGGAGCACGGAATTATTGCGTTGCCGCGCGACAGTGCGTATTCCACCGGAGATTTTCCACTGGGTACCCTGCTGCGCATTCTGCCCAACCACGCCTGCGCGACCGCCGCGATGCATACGCACTATCAGGTGATCGACACCCGAAACGGCGAACATGAGGTCTGGCAACGCATCGTTGGCTGGTAGCGTTTTTTCCATTCATTGTGAGAGGACATCATGTCAGATTTTGATCCCGATAAGGTCCGTCTTTCGACCGGGCATTTTATCAACGGCCAGTTTGTTTCGGCATCCGGCAAAACAATGGGAATTAAACGTCCCTCGGATGGCCAGCATTATGCCGACATCAACGAAGCGGGCGCAGAGACGGTCGGCGAGGCGGTCAGCCTCGCGGAAGACGCGCGCATTCGCAGCGGCTGGTCAAGCTGCTCGCCACGCGAACGTGGCGCGGCCATTTCCCGCTGGGCGGATTTGATCGATGCCGACAAAGATTATCTGGCGCAGCTTGAGGCGGTGGGCTCCACGCGTCCGATAACGGACACGATCAATATTGAAGTGCCTTTCACCGCTGCTGCTCTGCGTTTTTATGCAGAATGCGCAGACAAGTACAGCGGAGATGTGTTTCCAACCCAGAACAGTAGCCTGGGAATGCTGGTGCCGGAACCTTATGGCGTGATCGGCGCGATCACTCCGTGGAATTTCCCGCTGTCGATGGCGTCGTGGAAGTGCGGCCCGGCGCTGGCTGCGGGAAACGCGGTGGTGCTCAAGCCCTCTGAGCTGACGCCATTCTCCACCGCGCGGCTGGCTGAGCTGGCCGTGCAGGCCGGTATTCCGCCCGGCGTGCTCAACGTCGTTCAGGGCGGCGGACAGGTCACCGGCAATGCACTGGTGACCCATCCTCTGGTCAGAAAGGTGTCCTTTACCGGTTCAACCGCGACCGGGGCGGCGATCATGAGCCAGGCCGCGTTACAGGGTACCAAGCCCGTGACGCTGGAACTGGGCGGAAAAAGCCCGCAGCTGGTTTTTGACGATGCAGGCGATGCGGATGAAATCGCCAAGCGCCTGTTTCTGGGCTTCACCGTCAACGCCGGTCAGGCCTGTGTTTCAGGGACGCGTCTGATCATTCAGAAAGGTATCGCGGAACGGGTCATCGAAAAGCTTATCGCCCTGTGCAAAACACCGCTGCCCGGTATGACCTGGCAGGCCGCCACGCGTTACTGTCCGCTGATCGATCAACGTCAGGGGGAAAAAGTCGCGACGATTATCGCGCGGTCCGTGGCGCAGGGGGCCAGCATTCTGGCCGGCGGCCAGCGTTACGAAAACACCGCGCAGGGCTGGTTCTGGCAACCGACGCTGTTAGCCAATGTGAATCAGGATAACGTCGCGATTCAGGAGGAGATCTTCGGACCGGTGCTGACCATCCAGACGTTTAGCGATGAAGAAGAAGCCCTGGCGCTCGCACAGCATCGCGTTTTTGGCTTATGTGCAGGCGTGCATACGCTCAACATGCCACGTGCGATGCGGCTGATGAAAGCCCTGGACAGCGGTACGGTCTGGATCAACCGCTATCGTCGAACCTGGGACTTTATCATTCCAACCGGCGGCTTTCAGGGGTCCGGTTTTGGCAAAGATCTTGGGCGCCAGGCCTTTGAGTCATGTCAGCGCTACAAGAGTGTCTTAATCGATTTTTAACACCTTTACTGGAGATCACAGACGATGCCCGCACCGCTCAGGCTTGTTCAGGACAGTACACATTTCCCCGATTCGGTGGATGTGGTGATTATCGGTGCCGGGATTGCAGGTGCAGCGACCTGTTGGGAGCTGACCAAAAAAGGCTATCGGGTTGCCGTGATCGAAAAGGGCCTTGTCGGCGCAGAGCAGTCCAGCCGTAACTGGGGCTGGTGCCGTCAGCTTAACCGCGACGAGCGGGAAATTCCGCTCATTCTGCACGCCCTGCAACGCTGGCATGCGCTGAGCGACGAGATCGGGATGGACGTAGGGTTTCGCGCCAGCGGGCTGGTCTATGCCACGCGAACGGAGAAGGATATTCGCAACTGGGATAACTGGGGCAAGATGGCAAAGCAGTACGGCATTCGCAGTCGAATGCTGAGTGCCGCCGAGGCCAAAACGATGACGCCGGGCAGTACCACAAACTGGCATGGCGGCGTACATTCCCCTGACGACGGTTATGCCGACCCGGCTTTAGCCGCGCCAGGGCTGATGGAAGCCGCGGTGAAAAAGGGCGCGTTTCTGTTTCAGCGCTGTGCGGTTCGCGGGCTGGATATCTCGGCAGGACAGGTCAGTGGGGTGATAACCGAACGCGGCCTGATCAAAACCGCCCGGGTCGTATGCGCCACGGGAGCCTGGACATCGCTGTTTTGCCGCCGCCACGGCATCGATCTGCCCGCCGGTAACGTCATTGGCAGTGCGTTTCGTACCCATCCTGCAGAGCAGCCACTCACTCTGCCTTTCTATACGGATGCCTTTGCCTGTCGTCCACGCCAGGACGGCGGTTATACCATTGCGCTGTCTGGAACCGGACGGCTGGAGCCGGGGTTCCAGGGCTTACGCTATGCCCGAGAGTTTTTCCCCTTATACAAAGCCCGCCGGTTAAATCTGGAAACCAAAATCCGGCTCTCATCGTTTTTGCATGGCCCTGAATCCCGGGCAAGCTGGTCTATGGATAGCCTTTCACCCTTCGAGAAACTTCGGGTGCTGGATCCTCAGGTTTCAGACGGCATCGTTGAAAAGGGGCTGGCGGCGATAGGCAGGGAGTTTCCGGCGCTGGCCGGGCTGCGGGTGACTCAGGCCTGGGGCGGCGTGATTGACTGCATGCCGGACGACATTCCGGTCATTTCTGCCGTACCGCAGCTTCCGGGGCTGATCCTGTCTTGCGGCTACAGCGGCCATGGATTTGGTATTGGCCCCGGTGCGGGACGTCTCACGGCGGACCTGGTCACCGGGGATGCGCCGATTGTCGATCCCACCGCGTTCCGCTATTCCCGTTTCCGCGACGGCACAACGCTGAAAAAGCCGGGCATGATGTAAAGAGGTGAAGATGCAACCATTAATACACGCGCGCGATATACAGGATACACCGCATCCGGGCCACTATTCGCACTATGCGCTGACCTCGGGATTGATGTTTATCTCCGGCCTGTTGCCAGTCACGCCAGCCGGAGAAATGCGTAGCACGGCCTCCTTTGCTGAGCAGACGTCGCAGGTGTTGGCCAATCTGGAGGCCTGCCTGCAGCAGGAAGGCCTCAATAAGCATCATCTGGTGATGGTGAGGGTTTATCTGGTGGATGTCGGGCTGTGGGCAGAATTCAACAGGCTGTATGCACAATGGCTCGGCGAGTGGAAACCTGCCAGAGCTATCGTGCCGGTGCCGGAACTCCACTACGGCGTGCTGCTGGAGGTTGAAGCAACGGCGGCAACGGGCCGCTAAAACGCCGGACGTGAGCCTGTCCGGCAGTCGTGGTGTGTAAAAAATAAAAACCGTCGCAGGCGCGCCCGCGACGGCAGAGGTCAGGCCGTGCCTTGCGGGGTTTCCGGCTGCACCTGTTCTTTCAGCGCCCGCACAGTCTGGTGGCGATGCCAGTAATAGTTGAGCGTGTATTTAACGTGTTCAATCTCTTTTTTCAGACCGGGCAGGCGGATTTTGCTGCGCTTTTTGCCCTGTGCATTGGGCTGAACATGCTGCACATACACACTGTCTCTGCCGAACTGACGCAGCACGTTAATATTTTTGACGTTATCCCACTCAAGCAAACCGGCTGAATGCGGCTGCACGATGCCTTGCCAGGTAATGATCATCTGCGAACCATCTTTGAGCGTGAAAGGCACATCCGGAAAATACTTTAAGACCAGCGCGGTCTCTTCTTCACCCGTCGGTTGGTAACGCCAGGCCAGGCTCTCTTCATGTTGCGAGGTGAATTCTCGCTCATATTTTTGCCAGAGCCGGTGCTCAATCTGATCGGCGACCGGAATTACATCGACCCAGCTGTCCGCCGGTGATGTCGCGGCGATGACGGCGTAATCCGCCTCTTCCACGGCATAGTTAACGTTGCGCATTCTTTCAGACAGGGGGGGATGAGAATCAAAGGGATGGGGGATATTCTGTTCACGCATCGTGCTGACAAAGTCTGCGGAACTCACGTGTTGCGGCAGGCCAACGGCGATGGCCTGACTGATCCCGGGTGCATTTTCATACAGCGTTTTATTTGCAAAAAGCTTACGCTCAACTTCGTAACGATAGCTGGCATAGGCTGAGATTTTGATTAACGATTCAATAATCGCCGCAGAGGAGACGCGTGCGGCGGCGTTCCGGTCGGCGATAAATTCGCGTTCACGGCTGTTACGCTGCCACGCGAGTTCGAAGAACAGGCGATAAAGATAGAGCGGATAAAAGACAATAAGCGTGGACAGATTCTCGCTCATTAACTGCGTATACATATCGAACCGATGGAGCTTTGGACCCAGCAAGGCACCCGATGCCGTATCGCCTTCGTGCAGGTGTGTCAGTTCATGCACCATCACGCTATCAGCCTGCGCGGTACTCAGCTGACGCAGCAGGGGAATGCTGACATACAGTTTTCGGCCTTGCAGTGGCTGGTCGTTCACGCTCAGCGGTGCTTCTGTCACGAAGAAGTTGGTATCGATACCGGCGATGATGTGATCCGGCGGGATGGTGCCCACGCTGGCCGCCAGCGCGTCAACACGCGCCCAGAGTGCCGGGGCCGCTTCGCGGCTGACCACGTCGCCTTCAATGCTCTCCTCCGGCGGCAGCTTTTTAAAGATGCCTTTGATCATGTAATACATCGCAGCCAACACCAGCAGCGCGACCAGGATCACCAGCTTTGGATAGTATTTTTGCGTGAAAAAGGCGGTGCCCCAGAAAGAAAGCCACACCAACATGGCGCCCTGTACCAGTACCTGCAGCGAGCACGCCAGCATTAAAAAGGGACGCGCCAGGCGGAGGCTGAGTAACTGCCCCCGTCGGCTTTTAAATGCCAGCGCACTGAACAGAAGGATCATCAGCAGAATGACGCCGCTGAAAACCATCGTCCATAGAGCGACTTTGCCGATGAGATAAAATTGCGACAGTTCGGAACCCGGTCCACAGACGGCATTTTTATAGTCAATCAAATTGTCGGCGACCGGTCCGCAGACGCTGGAAGGCGGATTCGCTTGCAGAAACTGCATTAATTTACCCAGACTTTGATTCTGCGCACGCGCATTATCGATAAAAATCTGGGTATATTCCTGATCGAGTTCGTGACTGCCGTAGTGAGCAAAAACCAATGTAATCGCAGGGGTTAAAAACAGCGTGAGCAAAAGCCATAAGAAAACTTTTGCATATCCTTTTTTCAATGCCGTTAATTTATTCACAATAATTCGCTCGCTCATTGTCGGTGGGGGGGACAAGCTGTTTATTATCTGGCGATACTGACAGGGCGTTTCCGACATCAGGAAAATGGCGTGAGATCCGTCTCAGCATGCTTCAGCTTTGTGCGTGTCTTATTTGTGCGTGTCTTATTTGTGCGTGTCTTAGAAGAGCAAGATGGATTATACGCCAGCAATTACTTTACGTCTTCTTAACACTCGTGGCGTTCAGCGGCAAAAAGCCGATCTGTCAATGCGAGAGGCTCGCGGCGGGGCTTGCAGTAAAACGATCCTGTGGCAGGATGGCCGCATGTTCATCAGTCACGCGATTTTCGTCTGATAATTTATGATTGAACCTGATTAATGCGGCGCGTTTGGTTTTGGATTTTTTCGCTGGAAGGGCTTACTGGCGCTCCATAAAGACCGGCAATTCAGGCACCGGTAACACGGATAAGACTTTCAGGCGCTGTAATGTTCTGACCTGCGCCCGCTCAAGGTGATCGCGCATACAGGCGGCCGCCAGTTCCCAGTTCCTTTTCAGTAAAAATTCATAGACCAGGCTGTGTTCATCCAGCATTGCGCTGTCGACAGGAATGCTGAGCCGCTCGTAAAAGATTCGGGTGACGATAAACGGCGATTGATTTTGCCGTAAAATTTGCATCATCAGCTTATTGCCCGCAGGCTCCAGGCTGCGAATGTGCAGATCTTCTTCCAGCATTTCGAGTTCCGCGGCATTAAGCTGTCTGCCCCGGCAGGTTTGCACGTTATCCAGCCGCGCGTTAAGCCAGGCAACACTTAACCGTTCGCCGGCTTTTCGTAATGCGGCCGGCTCCAGATGCGCCCTGATTTCAAAATGGTCAGCCAGTTCGCGCGCGGTTAAGGGGCCTGTCAGCCACTGAGAATAGGGCTCTTTTTCTACCAGCCCCTTGTCGCGCAGGCGCATCAGGCTCTCGCGTATCACCGCGCGGCTGGTGTTATAGTGCTTCGCCGCGCCCGTTTCATCCACCTGGTAGCAGCCGAATACCATCGCGGTAGACAGGATCCCCTGCAGGTTTTCCAGCACTTTTTCACCCGTGCTGCGCGTATCAACCAGCTCGTCGCGCTGTTCAAGGCCGAACAGCTCGCGCGTCAGCGCAATGCGAACCGGCTCAACGTCCTCATTATCGCGCGCAACGATAAATCCCCGACCTTCAAAACGGGCAATCCAGCCTTCATCATGCAGCATGCTTAACGCCCGCCGGACGGGAACACGACTGGTGCCAAACAGCTGCGCCAGCGGACCTTCCAGCAGCACCAGCCCCGCAGGCACGCTATTCTGCTGAAAAACCTTCAGTAAAACCTGGCGAATACTTTCGTAACGCGCAGAGCCTGCATCGTCCATGTCCGTTCCCGTCACCTTGTTTTGCATTGTTTCATCTTCTGCTCTCCGTCCTGCCAGCCACATTAGCATATCTGACAGCACTCCCGGTGCAGGCTATCAACAGCACTGATGTAGTGCACCTTGCCCAATAATGGATCACTTTTAAATTAATACATTTAATGTCTGCGTGCAATTTCATCTGTGACGTGACGAAATTATCGAAAATGCGGCAAATAACCCCTTGATAAATCATCAAATTTAATTATAAGGATCGACATGATCACAATTATGCAACTTAACAGTGCTTTTTATGGCACCGTTATTGCTATCTTCAAATGTACATTGAAACGTAATATACATTTAAAGGTGATGCTGTGCAGGCCGAAAATGTTCGTCAGTTATTCATGGCTGGTCAGATTGATGCGCTGGGAATCAGTGCGCTCTACGCACAACAGCGCCTGTCGCCGCTGGCCTTTACCACAGCCTGTCTAAAAGCGGCTGAAAACGCGCCTTCCGTTTTCATCTCAATGACCGCCGCCCGTGCCCGCGAAGAAGCCGAAGCCTCAACGCTGCGCTGGCAAGCGTGCCGCCCGCTGAGCCCACTGGATGGTATTCCGGTGGCCTGGAAAGATCTGTTCGATATTCAGTCAAGCCAGACCTCCGCCGGGTCGGCCACGCGAAGCAATGTCCCTGTCGCACCACAGGATGCCGCGCTGGTGGCACAGTGTTCGGCAGCAGGACTGGTGACGCTGGGTAAAACCAACCTGAGTGAATTCGCGTTTTCCGGCCTTGGACTCAATCCCAGTTTTGGTACGCCGGCCATCCGGGGCACCACGTCGCAGCTTTTTGCACCCGGAGGATCGTCCAGCGGCGCGGGACGAGCAATTGCGGAAGGTCTCGCCTGTATCGCCTTTGGCACCGACACCGGCGGCTCAATACGGATTCCTGCCGCATTCAGCGGCACGATTGGCTATCGCGCCAGTCGCCAGCGCTATGTGACAACGGGCGTCTATCCTCTGGCGCACTCGCTGGACACGGTGGGGCCGCTATGCCGAAGCGTACGTGATGCTATTGCCCTGGATGACATTCTGTGCGGCGCGCAAAAAATGCGCTTTCCTGCGCCGCACTTTCGTGTCGACGAGGCCTTACTGGCCGCGTGCCAGCCCGCCGTGCGTGAGAACGCTTTTCGCCGAATAGCCCAGTTGACGGCCGCCGGGTTCAGAATTGATCACGCGCCACTTCAGGCCTTTAACCAGGCACTGGCCTGGATTGCCGATAAAGGCTGGCCGGGTGGACGTGAGGCCTGGCTGCTGCATCGCGAACTGTTAGCCTCGCCTGACGCGGCATTGATGGATGCGCGCGTACGGGAACGCCTGCTTGCCGCCAGCCATCAGGATCCTGCGGTGCTTGAAACGTTTCTGGCACAACGCAAGTCGTGGCAACAGGCACTGGCGGCAGAACTGGACGGGGCAGTGCTGATTACGCCTACCGTTGCCCACACCGCACCGGAACTTGCCCCCTTGATGCAAGACGACGATCTGTTTGTCCAGACCAATCTTGCCACGCTGCGGTTAACCATGCCAGGCAGTCTGCTGGATATGCCGGGAATCGCTTTGCCGACCGGCAAAGACGCAAACGGGCTGTATACCAGCCTGCTTTTTTCCCTTCCTGCTGGCGAGGATCGCCGGCTTCTTCACGCTGCCAGCACGGTCGCAGGCACGTTTACGGCAGACCATTCCGTCTGCGCTTAACTCCTTAGAGGAAAGACTCATGGCTAAAGAAATTTTGTGTGCATTTGGTGTTGATGTGGATGCGGTTGCGGGCTGGCTGGGTTCTTACGGCGGGGAAGACTCGCCGGATGATATCTCACGCGGACTGTTTGCCGGGGAGGTGGGTGCACCGCGCCTGCTGAAAATGTTTGCGGAACACCAGTTGCGTACAACCTGGTTTATCCCCGGTCACTCCATTGAAACCTTTCCTGAGCAGATGAAAGCGGTGGTGGACGCAGGGCATGAAATTGGCGTTCACGGTTACAGCCATGAAAACCCCATCGCCATGACACCCGCGCAGGAAGAAGCCGTACTGGACCGCAGCATTGAGCTGGTCACCCAGCTGTCCGGAAAACGTCCGACAGGCTATGTGGCGCCCTGGTGGGAATTCAGCAACGTGACCAACGAGCTGCTGCTGAAAAAGGGCATCAAATACGATCACAGTCTGATGCACAACGACTTTCATCCTTACTACGTTCGCGTCGGCGACAGCTGGACCAAAATTGATTACAGCCAGCATCCCGACAGCTGGATGAAGCCGCTGACGCGTGGTGAAGAGACTGATTTGGTCGAGATCCCCGCTAACTGGTATCTCGATGACCTGCCGCCAATGATGTTTATCAAAAAATCGCCAAACAGCCACGGCTTTGTGAACCCCCGTCATCTGGAAGAGATCTGGCGCGACCAGTTCGACTGGGTCTACCGCGAAAATGACTACGCCGTGTTTACCATGACCATCCATCCCGACGTTTCAGGTCGTCCGCAGGTGCTGCTGATGCTGGAACGTCTGATCAAGTACATCCAGAGCCACCAGGGTGTGCGATTTGTCACCTTCGACGAAATCGCAGATGACTTCTTAGCGCGCAAACCGCGTTAAGTTTCTTTCCTTTATCTTGCAGAGCGATCACGACATGAGCATCTACAAAAAAAAATCCGTTAACGGCTGGCAGCCACAGCAGTTAACCATCAGGGATGTGAAATTCGCCACATGGATTGCCTTCTTCGCCTGGATTTTTGCCGTTTACGACTTCATTCTTTTCGGCACGTTACTGCCTGAAATCGGCGGCCATTTTGGCTGGAGTGAAGTTGAGCAGTCGGAGATTGCCACCTGGGTCGCTTTCGGCGGGGCGGTCATCGCCCTGGCCATTGGGCCACTGGTCGACCGGCTGGGGCGTCGCATGGGCATCGTGATTACGGTGGGCGGCGCGGCGCTGTGCTCGCTGCTGACCGCAATCGGCGGCCTGTGGGGCAAGGGCGCGTTAACCGCTATTCGCTCCGTCGCTGGCCTGGGCTATGCAGAGCAGACGGTAAACGCCACCTATTTATCTGAGCTTTATACCGCACTCGACGATCCTAAACTCAACAAGCGCAAGGGCTTCGTTTACAGCCTGGTGCAGGGCGGATGGCCGGTGGGTGCGCTGGTCGCATCAACCCTGACCGCGATTCTGCTGCCGATCATTGGCTGGCAGGGGAGCTTTATCTTCGCCGCGTTCCCCTCGCTGGTCATTGCGCTGCTGGCGCTCAGACTCAAAGAAACGCCACAGTTTGAAGTGCAGAAAAAAATCAAAACGCTGCGCGAGCAGGGCAAAGACAAGGATGCCCGTCAGGTGGCTGCCGACTATCTGGTGCCGTATGAAGATCAGCCTAAATCGGGTTTTGCTTCGGCGTTTCGTGGCACCGCCCTGCGTTCGACCTTAGTGCTCGGCATTGCCATTCTGCTGAACTGGTTCGCAATCCAGATCTTTAGCGTGCTGGGCACGACGGTCATCACCAAAACCCACGATGTGTCGTTCAATAACTCGCTGCTGATCCTGATTCTGTCGAATCTGGTGGGTTACTGCGGTTACCTGGCGCACGGCTGGCTCGGCGATCGGATTGGCCGCCGCAACACCATTGCCGGAGGCTGGATGCTGGGCGGTATTGCCTTTGCCGCCATGCTGTTCTGTCCGGACAACTTTGCCATCATCGTTGCGCTGTACAGCGTCGGTCTGTTCTTCCTGATCGGACCCTATGCCGCTGCCCTGTTTTTTATCAGTGAAAGCTTTCCTACCGCAATCCGCGCGACGGCGGGTGCCCTCATCATGGCGATGGGACCGGTCGGTGCCATCGTAGCCGGTATTGGTACTACCTCGGTGCTGAGTCAGGGCGGCCACTGGCAGGAAGCCGCTCTCTGGTTCGGTGCCGTACCCTGTTTTGTCTCCGGCATCATTATTCTGTTTGCACGACCGGCGGCGCAACTGGATACCCAGGTCAGCGCCACCTCGACCCAGCCTCAGGCTTAAGGACAGCATATGCAGAATGAAAACGGAACGCCGGTCGCCGCTATCAGCGGTGCCGCCAGCGGCATTGGTCTGGCGCTGGCCACGCTGTATGCGCAGCGTGGCGTGCGGGTGACTGCGGGTTATTACCCGCAGGATCCGCACGATCCGGCGCTGGCGTCAGCACAGGTTGAAGCCGCGGGGGGAGAGGCACTCTGGCTGCCGCTCAACGTTGGCTCCACCGCCTCCGTCGATGCATTTATCGCCCAAGGCGTTCAGCACTTTGGTCGGCTTGACTACGTGGTGGCCAACGCCGGCATTCTGCGCCGCGCAGGCATTGATGAGATGAGCGATGCGCGCTGGGATGAGATGCTTAATGTCGATCTGACGGGCGTGATGCGGCTGTTCCGCGCTGCCGCCGCGCATCTGCATTCCGGGGCCAGCCTGGTTGCCGTGTCATCGATTGCAGGCGGGGTTTATGGCTGGCAGGACCATGCTCATTACGCGGCGGCGAAAGCCGCCGTACCGGGCATTTGCCGGTCGCTGGCGGTGGAACTGGCACCGCGCGGCGTCCGCTGTAACGCCATTATCCCCGGCCTGATTGAAACGCCGCAGTCGCTGGATAAACACAACTCGCTTGGCCCGGAAGGGCTGGCGAAAGCGGCGCACGCGATTCCCCTTGGGCGAGTCGGCCGGGCGGACGAGGTGGCAAAAACAATCGCGTTTCTCACCAGCGAAGAAAGCAGTTATCTCACCGGGCAAAGCCTGATTGTCGACGGCGGGCTGACCGTCCGCTGGCCTGATTAAGGAGAGAGTATGCAGTTAGCAAGCAAACGCTGCGTTGTCAGCGGGGCGGCCAGCGGAATCGGGGCCGCCATCGCTACGCTGTTCGCCCGCGAGGGCGCACACCTGATACTGACCGATCGGAACAGCGAGCACCTGGAGGCCATGGTGACACGCTGTCGCGCCTTAGGTGTGCCCTGTTTTGGTGTGGTAGCGGATGTCGGGGAGGTCGACGGGGCCACGGCGGGCGTGGATGCCTGCCTGGAACGGTTCGATGGGATTGATATTCTGGTTAACAATGCCGGTATGCTCACGCAGGCCCGCTGCACGGATATCACGCTGACCATGTGGGAGCAGATGATGGCGGTGGATTTACGCAGCGTCTTTCTCGCCACCCAACGTGCGCTGCCTTCCATGCTGGCGCAGCGCTGGGGAAGGGTGATCAATATCGCCTCGCAACTGGGAATAAAGGGCGGCGCCGAACTGAGCCATTATGCCGCCGCCAAAGCGGGTGTGATTGGTTTTACCAAGTCGCTGGCGCTGGAAGTCTCTGCCGATAACGTGCTGGTGAACGCGATCGCGCCGGGGCCCATTGAAACCCCGCTGATCGATGGCATCAATCAGGCGTGGAAAACCGCCAAGGCCGCTGAGCTACCGCTGGGGCGTTTCGGCCGGGCAGACGAGGTGGCACCGGTTGCGCTGCTGTTGGCCAGTGAGCCGGGCGGCAACTTGTTTGTCGGTCAGACGCTGGGGCCGAATTCTGGCGATGTAATGCCCTAAGGAGCACGTGATGTGTGGAATGTGCGGATTACTGGATAATGGGCCGCAGTGGAGCGATGCGCTGGAAAACAATCTGCCCCAGCGTCAGCTACGCCTGCAGCAGCTGGCGCTGCTTAACCGGGCGCTTAAGCCCTGGCGACTGAGCTTAACCGAGTTTCACACCAGTTGGGTGCTGTCCAGTCCTACGGGGCAGCAGGTCATGGTGAGCTCGCTGGACCTGCTGTGGAAAGAAGCCGAGAAGATGACCCGACGCACTCTCGATCCGCTGGATGAGACCTGGCTGGCGGCGCTTTGATGGCGAGTAACGGAGAGTCCGCGATGCGAAATGAAAAACTGCCGCTGCATATCCTGAGCGGCTTTCTCGGCAGTGGTAAAACCACGTTGCTGAAGGGCTGGCTGACGCACCAGAATCTTAACGATGTTGCGCTGCTGGTGAATGAGTTTGGTGAAGTCGGGATTGATCACCATCTGTTAAATGAAGTGGCACCGGATACGGTGCTGTTACCCAGCGGATGCGTATGCTGCCAGATTCGCGGTGAACTGAAAACGGCGCTACTGGACCTCTACGAACGCCGTACGCGCGGCGAGCTGCCACCGTTTAGTCAGGTGATACTCGAAACCACCGGGCTGGCCGATCCTGCGCCCATTCTGTCAACCTTGCTGCACGATCCGCAGCTTAAACACCATTTCAGTCAGGGCACGCTGGTGACGCTGGTCGATGCAGAGCACGCCCGTTTACAGTCGGCCCATCAGCCCGAATGGTTAGCCCAGGTGAGCGCGGCTGACAAACTGCTGCTCAGCAAATGCGATCGGATCGATCACGACGGTTTGCTCGCACTTCAGACATGGCTTGGCGGTTTAAATCCTCTGGCGGAGCTAGACGATACGCAACATGCGCTGGCCGAACCCGGGCAGTTATTCGCGCTTCGCCTCGTCAAAGGAACACACGCACAGCGGTTTCGCTGGCTTGGTGCCGTGGGCGATGCCCGCTACAATCTGACTCCCGGACAAAAAACGCATCATCACCCTCTAACCCAGACCTGCGTGATCACTCTGGAAGACGAACTGAACTGGCCCGCGTTTGCTATCTGGCTGTCAATGCTGTTACATAGCCATGGGCAATCGGTCTTGAGAATGAAGGGCATTCTGCGTTTTAGCGGCACCAGTGCGCCGGTGGTGATTCACGGCGTTCAGCATACCTTGCATCCGCCCGTACATATGAACGACTGGCCGGGGGATTTAGACACTTCCAAACTGGTTTTTATTCTGCGCGGACTCGACGCAGAGCGGCTGAAACAGGGATTTAACCGCTTCCAGCAGGCGTTAAAGGACAGGTAAAACGATGAATTCTGCAGCGAAGGTCAACGATCAACTCACTTTACGCGTGCTCGGGACCTCCGTCACGTTGCTCGAAATGCTACGCGTCAGCGCCGAGAAAGATCTGGGCATTCGCATTGAATATTTGCTGCACAGTGTGGAAGATGCGCAGCGCATTGCCGTCATGCAGCCTGAGAGCTATGACCTTTACGATCAGTGGTTTCACAATATTGATTTTGTCTGGCCCGCGCAGGCCATTCAGCCGCTGGAGATTAAACGACTTAAATACTGGGACGAGATCACCCCGCTGGCTAAAACCGGCAGGCTGCGTCCGGATCTGCCGCTCGCTGACGGCAGCGTGCCCTCTGAACGGCTTTATGTGCAGCGCGACAGGCATCTGGGCAGCCATGCCAGCGATCACATCAGCATGTTGCCGCTGACGCACAACGTTGACAGCTTTGCCTATCACGCCGACAGGCTCCCGGCCGCGTTACAGCAGCAGGAGGAAAGCTGGGGATGGCTGTTGCATCCTTCACTAACGGGCCAGGTTGCCTTACAGGAAGATGCGGCAATGGGCGGCATCGATGCGGCGCTTGCCATGCAGGGCGCAGGTCTGGCGCGCTTTGCCAACACGGGCAATCTTACGCTCGAAGAGATCGACCTGCTGACGCAGCAACTGGCGCGCCTCAATCGTAACGGGCATTTTGCGGCATTCTGGGCCTCCCAGGATGAAGCCTGCGACCTCATTGCCAATCAGCAGGTGGAAGTGCAGAGCCTGTGGGCGCCCATCTATTTCCGTCATCACTTTCATCAACGTGGCTATAAAATGGCACGTCCGCGTGAAGGCTACCGCGCCTGGTACGGCGGCATGTCGCTTTCGCGCTGCGCGACCGGCAGAATCAAAGACGCGGCCTACGACTATTTAAACTGGTGGCAGTCCGGCTGGCCTGGCGCAGTGATGGCGCGGCAGGGTTACTATATTTCCAACGCGGAACGCAGCCGGGCGCATCTGTCAGCTGCAGAGTGGGATTTCTGGTACGGCGGCCAGCCTGCGAGAGAGGTGCTACTGGATGCCTGGGGCGCACCGCTGATCCCCCAGGGTGAAGTGCGCGACGGTGGTAGCTACGACGCGCGCATGAGCCATATTGCCGTCTGGAACGCCGTCATGGATGAACATAACTACCTGACGCGCCGCTGGCAGGATTTTTTACGGGCCAGTTGAAGGACTGCGCCAAGCTAAAACAGAAGGAAGAAGGCATGCGTACGCGCCGCTCGGCCCGACTACTGATCCTCAATGCTTCGCATAACCTGTTGTTGTTTCGTTTTGTGCATACACAGGATGCACTCGCAGGCCATGCTTACTGGGCAACGCCGGGCGGCGGCGTAGAGGAGGGCGAATCCTTCGAGCAGGCGGCGCTCAGAGAACTTTATGAAGAAACCGGTATTCGCCGGAACGATCCTGGCCCGTCCCGAAGAGAGCGATGCTTTGTCATGACGCTGCCCTCGGGCGAACGCGTTCAGGCACATGAGCGTTTTTTTATCATTAATGTCTCGGGAGACGAGATTGATACCCTGGGTTGGAGTGAAAACGAAAAGTCGGTTATTGCCAGCTATCACTGGTGGTCGATTAGTGCACTTAATGCCACAACCGAAACGGTATATCCAGGCAATCTCGTAGAAATGTTGACCAGCATTGATTCAGATTCATCTGGGAAGTAGATTGATGTTTGTATTTGGTAGTTATACTTAAGATAAATTTATATGATGCCAGCCAGCCATCGAATGCAAAGCAATCAATTTCAGGACGAGTATGCTCAAATCAAAAGATTATTCCAAGGCAGAAGGTTACGCCAGCTTGGCCAAAGCTTTGGGAAACACCGCCACTAATGAACTGGTTTCCCACACTGTTAAGACTTCATCAGTCAACGATTTAGAGATGCCGGGAAATCTGTTAAAGCTCGAATGTGAAAATTCTGTGGAAAATTTGGCAACCTGGTGCACTAACTTTCATTTGGCAGCGTCAGTTTGGTTTGCAGGTAATCATGCAGCCCATGCAGCCTTATAAAAAAATTAAGATGCGACATGCCGGGACTCTGTGCATCTTCCATAAACACGCTTTCTCTATGCTAAGTGAATCTCGACAGAGCAGAGATGCTGATGCGCATTTCGAACCATGAACATGCGTCGCAAAAGTTCATCATCATTTAATCTCACTGAGTAAAGAGGAAAGTCGCAAAACGACAAAGCAGTTTTTTCGATTGTGGCCTGATGACGAAATGAATGAGATGTAGGTCATCAGGCAAACTTAAAGCCAGGGCGTAAAGAGACAGTAATGGCTTGGTATGCGAAAAAGACGGGCTAAACGGCCATATCAAAGTCTACCTGCAAAAGTGCGCATAATGTATATTATGTTAAATGAGACATCCCGCCGCGTACCCGGTTACGAACCGGGACCTCACCTTCGTCCCCTCTGGACCTGAAGCCCGTTAATCACCGGGCGCGCTACGTGAAAACTGGCGCACAGAACCCCTGCGGGTTATGCAGAATTCACGTAGCGTTGCCTGTCATGATCTGACTATTGCCCACTTTCAGCTGCACGGCAGCGTCATCACACTCTGTTGTTTACGCGTCATGCGCTTTGACCGTTCAGGCTGCTCTCGCGCGTACTTCGGCTCGGCATCATTCAGCGCGTTCACGACCACACTCTACTGCAGCGTGAAGCTGCGCGCCTTCTCGAACTCACCGTCCGTCAGGTTCAGCGCGTTATCGTGAACATGGCGCGGCGTCGGTTGTATCAGAACTTCGCGGGCGTCCCGGCAACAACCGTATTCATCAGCAAGCAATCATAACAATGCGATAAGAATAATAATCCGCACACAAACTGCTGCTGCACAGATTTCGGCGTTGTAGTTTCAGCACTGTGTTTTCAGCACTACGGCAGCAAGTTTTCCAGTTACGCACTCGCCAGCAAATCGCTTTGCGTTCTTCGCATCAACTTGTTCGGTTCAACGTCACCTGCGCGCCGTATTCACGCGTCAGCCGGCGCGACTGGTAATAAACGGATTTCCAGTATGGGTTATCCAGTGACGAACGAATCACGCCTTTGCTGGCCGAGGCATGAATAAACTGATGGTCTGTGTCATAGAAGCCGACATGCATACCACCACCGATACGGAAAAACACCAAATCGCCCGGCTGTAAATGTTCCGGTGCTACGCGCACGCCCATATGCAGCAGATCGGCGGTAGTCACGCGGTCCATCGGCAGATTAAAGCGGTCATGCAAAGTACGCCAGACGTAACCAGAGCAGTCCACGCCCGACAGCTGCGTGCCGCCCCATTGGTATGGCGTATCATGCCAGGTGTGCATTTGGTCGTGAAGTGCAGCAACAATGGGAATTAAATCAGGATTTTGAGCTGAATCCGATGCGGAAACGTCCTCTGGAGCTTCGGGACGAGGATGATGGCTGCAGCCGGAAATCAGCAATATAAGGCCGGAAAGTAAAAAGAAAGATGTTCTACGCTTCATCGAGTGATCCGCACAGTAAAGATAAAGAGTCAGCAAAGTTAAGGGCTTTTATAACCTATTCAGAATCTTATAGAAACAACAGTAGTCTGGTTTACTGAAACTTACAATAGCAGGCTGCTTAGATTTTACTCATACGTTGATAGTTACATTTCTTCACATTCCGTTGCAGTTGTTCTTTGATTATTTACCTACCATACTCGCTATTTATCTGAATACACATAATTACAATAATAGATTCCAGTCCATAATATTTATAACCATCTAATAAGTGACTCTGCGACCTTAATAAATTTCTTTTTTAATTATTTAAACCAAGTACACCCAGTTTTCCAGCAAGTTCGAGCCTGCTGTAACGCCAGTCAGTCAGAGCCTGGATCTGCTGCTTCTCTGCATCAGCAAGAGATTTCTGGGCATTGAGCAATTCAATAATATTACCCACGCCATTCTCATAGCGATATTCTGCTACTGAATAGGACTTTCTGGTGTTATCGAAGAGGCTTTCAGTTAATGGTAAATTATTTGTGTTAGCTTTAAGAGACTGAAAACTTTTCCATACATCAAGTTCAACGTTATGTCTTACTTCGGAGACAGCCCCCTGCTTCTGCTCAGCCTGAGCAAGACCTTCCTGGATTTTATATTCCCGAGTGAATCCCTCAAACAAAGGGACCGAGACCTGAATGCCTATGTATCTGTCATTGTGAGAGGAGTCAAGATAGGGTTGGCCTATTCCTGCGCTGACTTTCTGATTATCGCGGCTGGCTTTCCCTATGAGACTTAAAGTGGGCATTCCCTCAGCCCTCGTTTGATCGACCTCAGCTTCTGCTGCCTGTAACTGAGCCTGAGCCGCAAGCAGCGCCGGATGTATTTTAATTGCCTCATCGATTAATGCTGAAACTGATTCCTTAAATCTAAAATCAGGTTTTAGACCTTCCTGGACATTTGCCAGATTTATGTAACTGTCTGGGCGTAACCCCATATCGATAGCAATAACACCTAAATCATTCTCAAGCGTATTTTCTGCTTTCTCTTTCTCAGTTTTAGCCTGCAGCCAGGCCGTTCTTGCTTGTAATTCATCACCGACTGAAGCAGCACCATGCCCTTCTTTAGTTACAACCACCTCTACGCTCTTTGAGGCAATTCTTTCCATATCAGCCGCAGCAGCCAGGTTTCCAGCAGCAGCCTGTGCTGCATAATAATCTTTGGCGGTGGCTATCATCACAGACTGCAGAGTTTCCATATGACTGGCTTCAGCAGCAACGAGAAGAGCTTTCGCTTTGTGCAGAGCTGCTGAGCGGGCTCCAAAATCATAGAGCACCCAGTTTAAACTAAAGTCTGCAGAATAATTTGGCGATGAATTGACTGAGCCAAACTCCGGGTGCCCGGCAACATTTGTTTCAGAACGTTCGCTGATTTCTCTTCCGGACAAGGAGAAAGTTGGCAGGTATGCACCTTTAGCTGTGCCGACAGCGGCGCTTTCTGCCTTTATTTCAGCCCAGCTTTGTGCCGTTTTGGGGTTATTACATAAACTGCGCTCCAGTGCATCATTCAAAGCCAGTGGGCTTGGCAATGGACCAAACTCGCATATTGAGTTTCCATATACCGGTGCGGCCTGTGAGGAAGGAACATCAGCTTCAGTGTCAAATATATCAGAAGCATGATTTTTCACTGTATACAGGCCTGAGAGTATTAAGGCCATCACAGGCAATATTTTATTATCTTTCATGCAGACTCTCATTACTCATTCTGATAAGCGGGTCGAAAAAGTATTGCCAGACATTTCTTTTTCCAGTTTTAATCTCAGCGGACACGGTCATGCCCGGCGTCAGTTTAATCCATCTACCTCCTGCCTCAATGCCACTTTTATCAAGGTGTACCCTGGCAGTAAAATTCAAGCCATGATTACGGTCCTGAACGGCGTCATTTGATACTGAAATTACATTCCCTTTGATATAGCCATAGTACGTGTAGGGAAAAGCATCAATTTTAACTGTGGCATTCTGCCCCTCTTTTATAAAACCAATGTCTTTATTCGCTATGTTAACTTCAACTTCCATCGCATCATCAGGTACGATTTCCATCACTTTCTGAGCACTGGTGACCACACCGCCTATCGTATGAACACTGAGTTGCTGAACTGTTCCACTTACAGGCGACACGAGATTGAGCAATTGCTTGCGTGTTTTAGCCTTAACTTCATCTTCGACGCTTTGTTTTAATTTTTGCTCAGCCTGTTCCAGAGCATCGAGCTGTTCCCGTCGGAATTGTGAACCTACTGAGGCTTTTTCTGCAATCTGCGCATCAATAGCAGCTTTGAGTTCATTAGCGTGACTGCGTTTGGCCGTAAGGTCATGCTCCTGCCCCAGCGCCGTCTGCTCTTTGTCAAGGTAGTCATTTCTTGCGACATAATGATCTTTGGCAAGCAGCTTATAACTGTTCGCCTGCTCTCTTGCCAACGGTGCCGTAGATTTTAAGCGTTCAATGTCCTGTAAAGTCGTGGCCAGTTCATCACGATGCTGTGTAAGCTCAGCATCCGCACGGTTAAGCTTATCTTTGTACTCCATGAAAATACCGTCAGCAAAACGGCTCGTGGCGTTAACATCGGCTTGTGAGAGTCCATCACTGACTTTCATCTCAGGGACATGACCAGAGATTTGCGCATCCAGTAAAGCTTTTGCCCTGATTATCGCCAGCATGGACTCCGCTCTTGACGCCTCGGTTTTAGTTAAATCGGCTTCTGCCTGTGTGGAATCCAGAACCATCAAAACGTTACCAGCATTTACACGTTGCCCGTCATCAACGTAAATATGGCGCACCACCCCCGTGATGGCAGGCTGAATTTCTTTTACTCTTGCATCCGGAATAACTTTACCCTTAGCCACAACGACAATATCTAACCTGCCAAAAAGCGAGATGCTGATAAGAACAAGTGTCAAAATAACGATGATCCTCATCGTCCAGTAGGGTGCCGGGTGAACAGGTGCTTCTGCCAGTTCTATATTTGCCGGCAAAAATGCAAGCTCATAAGACTGTCTTTCATAAGCGTTCAGTTGCTTACGCATTTTCCAGTTGGCAAGGAATACATCCTTGTAACGACGCAGCAACTCAGTTAAAGCTATTATCTTCAACATTGAATGTTCCTTTTAAGCATGCTGAAGGGAAACCAAGTGACTGTACAGACCGTTTTCTTCAATTAGTTGAGAATGGTTGCCCTGCTCTACTATCAGGCCTTTCTCCATAACTAAAATGGTGTCAGAATTTCTTACTGCAGTCAGTCGGTGAGCGATGATAATAACTGTTCGGCCCTGACATATGGCCTGCATGTTTTTGTGAATCACCCGTTCTGTTTCAAAATCGAGAGCGCTCGTTGCCTCATCGAAGATGAGAATTCGTGGGTTCGTAATCAACGCGCGTGCAATAGCAATACGCTGACGCTGGCCTCCTGACAGCCCACTTCCGTGTTCTCCGATTCGTGTGTCATAACCCTCAGACATTTCACTGATAAAATCATGAGCGCCAGCAAGTTTGGCGGCGTTTATAACTGATTCTAAAGATATGCCAGGATCAGCCAGCGCTATATTTTCACGAATTGATCTACCAAAAAGTATGTTTTCCTGAAGGACCACTCCAATTTGTCTGCGTAACCATGAGGGGTCAGCCAGGGCTACGTCGGTTCCATCGATCCAGACACGGCCAGATTCGGGAAGATAGAGACGCTGAATTAATTTAGTGAGCGTACTTTTTCCTGATCCTGAACGTCCGACAACGCCAATAACTTTTCCTGGCTCAATATCAAAAGAGATATTATTCAGAACTGCAGGTGCTTCAGGTTTATATCTGAACCTTACATTCTCAAAACGAATGGCACCCTTCAGAGAGGGCTGAGAATTCCGGCCTTGTAAGTTTTCTGTACGGGTATTGAGAATATCACCTAACCGTTGCATCGAAATGCCTACCTGCTGAAAATCCTGCCATAGCTGTGCCAGGCGCAGAATCGGCGCAGAGACGCGTTGAGACATCATATTGAAAGCTATCAGAGCGCCTACGGATAGTGCGCCCGATATGACCAGTTTCGCTCCTAAGAAAAGGGTTAAAATAGTAACTATTTTCCCAACAAACTGAACTAACTGCTGCCCAATATTTCCTAAATTACTGACACGAAATGATGCAGCAACATAACCAGCCAGTAAATTATCCCACTGACGAATAAACAAAGGCTCAACTGCAGATGATTTGACAGTTTCTATTGCGGAAACGGTTTCAACTAAAAATGACTGGTTATCAGCCCCACGCGCGTATTTTTCATTAAGACGTCGTCTGAAAGCCGGGATGATAACTGTTGTAATAATGACATAGACAGGTAAAGACAGCAGCACAATGAGTGTAAGCTTTATGCTGTAAAGGCACATCACGGCGACAAAAACCACCGAAAATATGCTGTCTATTATCGCTGTAAGGGCCTGACCGGTCAGGAAATTGCGGATATTCTCAAGCTCTTTTACGCGTGCGACAGTGTCACCAACCCGGCGCGTTGCGTAATACCCGACAGGTAACGCAAGTATATGTCGGAAAATACGCGAACCCAGTTCAACATCCATGCGGTTAGTGGTATGTGAGAAAACATAATTCCGCAGGCCAGTCAGTAAAACTTCAGCGATACCGCTGACCAACAGCCCTATACAGACCACATTAAGCGTTGAGAGAGCATTATTTACCAGCACTTTATCCATTACAACCTGGAACATAAGTGGTGATACAAGACCAAAGAGTTGTATGAGCGCAGAAACAAAAAAGACTTCTAATAAAATTTTCCTGTACTTGACTATCGCAGGCATAAACCACGTAAAATCGAATTTCGCCAGTTCACCCGTTAAAGATGCTCTGGAAGCAAACAGAAGAAAATCGCCATTGCAGCGCTGCCAGAGCACTTCTGAAAGGATGACTGTAGGTTTTCCAGCATCAGGCTCCAAAACCAATACCCTGTCCCCATCGCATGCCGTAACAATAAAATGGCGACCAAGCCGATCCAGAGCCAGTGCAGGAAAAGGTGTTTTAGCTAAACGTTCAGGCCGCACGGTAACTTTACGGGATTTAAGCCCCATTGTTCGCGCGGCAAGAATGAGGTCACCATCGGTAAGCTGTTTTTTACCTGAACCTGATAAATGTCTGATTTGTTGTGAATCAGCAGCGATTTTATGATACCTGGCTATTAAAACTAAAGCTTCGACACCCGAATCTTGTTCTACTTCTTTTTCCGTATAATGGTTTTCATTCATTTTTTTATTTGAGCTATAAGAGGAACTCATGGAATTACCTGAGTAATTTTACACTGTTGTAATCATATAAAGGCAGGCTTCTACCTGAGTAAAAGCCTGCAGCTAAACGTTAATTCCAGGCTGCGTCTAAGCTTGGTTTTAATTGCGTCATCTGATCCTGGCTAAGTGTCGTCTGACCCATTGCAGGTGGTGTCATCGTCGCCATTGCGTTAATTAAATTATCAAGCTGTGAATTAACCAGTGCATGGCCGTCGCCTGACTTTATTTGTAGTTGATTTGTTCCGCCTTCGAACCAGTTGTTAACATCAATTTCCTGGTGCGTACCTATAACGGATGCCACCAGGGTATTTCCACTCTGGCTGAACCAGAGCTGATCGGTACTTATACCATTCATGAACTGCAAGGCATCGTCCTGTGTTGCGTTTGCAATATTAAGTGACAGCGTACCTGTATTGTTCATGGAAACAATATCAGCCGACCCTGTTATTGTCAGCGAGTCACCATTACCGCTTACTGTCACAGTGTCCCCGCTCCCCTGAACGGATGTCTGTATCTGGTTGCCAGCCAGTGACACAGTTGTTACCCCGCTGGTGACGATACTTGAATTATCCCCCGTTACGGTAATACTGTTGTTTTGCCCGGATACGGATATCAACTGGTTTTTACCATCGAGCATGACAGCATTGGAATCCCCTTTGATTACGACAGTATTGCTGTCACCCTCAAGTTTAATAACCGACTGGTTACCGGTGTAAGCCAGAGCGTTATTGTTGCTCAGAGTGTTAACAGCCATTGCTGTCCCGGACACCATAAGGGCCGAGTTATCATTACTGAGCGTTACAGAGGTAGCTGTACCGGCCTGCAGGACGTTACCTTTTCCACTCACATTAACGTTGTCAGTTGTCCCGTTTAACGTAACCAAATCATTGCCCGTCATGGTAACTGTATCCGTGTTTCCGTTAACGGTTAATGTGTCACCCAGTCCCATAAGCACGGAGTTGAAGTCACCATTAAGAATATTGCTGCTGGCAGCGGTCGCTGTTGAGCTTCCACCGTACCAGTGGTCGACAACATTCTGCGCAGGTTTCCCCTGGACGCTGAAATCATCTGCGGCTACACCTGACGGATTGGCTTCCCAGTTCCACAGATAAGCCCCCTCCATCCAGCTGCCTTGCCCACTCCATGCCTCAAAAAAGGCTTCAAGAGCACGTGTCTGTTGCTGGAAATCAACCCAGTGGAAGCCACTCCAGTCACCGTTTAAAGTATTTGTTCCATTTACGCTGCGATAACCGACTTCAGTAAGAAGAACAGGCTTTCCATAAGCAGTCGACAGCGAATGGTAAAAATCAATCGGAGACAAATTATTGAATAGTGATGCTGTAGAGCTATCGCCTGAAACACTGTTCCAGCCGGCAACCATTTGCGCCACGGTGGGATCGGTGATATCGGTCGGGGCCTCGTAGGCATTCGCCCCAATAACGTCTACTTTGTTCCAGAAGCTGACACTACCGGTTTCATTCCATGCGGAAGCATAGGTAATGGGTCCGGTATAAACCTGCCGTACGGCGGATATAATATCATCCCAGTAATTTGTATAAGCACTTCCACTCATTGATGTCAGCTCTGTGCCTACACTGAACATACCCACGTGCGTTGCCTGTGCAATCGCCGCGTAGTGCAGAATAAACGTTTTGTAACTGGCAAAAAAATCGTCAACATTGGAAGGTTTCAGTAATGCCCTCCAGGTACCATCTTCAATATCGATATGCGGCTTCAGAAGCACCGACATCCCATCCGCCTGAGCCTGTCCGATTGCGAGCTCAAGATTGGCGTCGGATTCTGTCGCCGCAGTGGCTGCAATGCTGTCGCTTGTCACAGAATCCAGATACTGAGTCACCACAATTTGTGTTGAGTTAGCGCCGGTCTGTTGCATGGCTTTAAGTGATTCAGATGCATTGGCATACTGACCATTTGCAGAGGAGGTAAAACCAAATCCTTTAACCTGGAAACCACTGTTCACATTACTGTTTGACGAAACACTGTCCAGCGTAAGAGACGAGCTGGTCATCTGTAACACGTTACCCGTGCCGGAAATATCCAGTGAACCGTTCGAAGCCGCAGTAACAGTATTGTTGTTACCCGAGAGATTCAGGCTTGCTCCTGCCTCTAAAACAGCATTACCGCTGTTCATCAGAGCATACTGACCATTACCATCAACGGTAAGTTGCCCGCCATTACCGTTAAAGCCGACACCATTTTCACTACCTTTCAGCAAGACTGTGTCTGTTGACTGCGCATTAACCCAGTTATCTCCGCCATCGACTTCAACATTAGCAACTTTGCCCGCGGTGACTATGTTGCCATGGCCCTGAAGAATGAGTTGCGCATCGGCAGCAGCTATTACACTGCCATTTTCCATGACGACCGTCTGGCCCGTTCCCGTTAAGCTGACTTCTCCACCCGTTCCGTTAACGCTGACATTGTTGCCATTTCCGTTCATCTGGATACTGTCGCTGTTGCCGTTAGCCGTAAACGTATTGCCTGAGCCATTCAGCGTTATGTTACTCCAGTCTCCCTGAAGCGAAGCACTACTCCCTGCTCCGTTGAAATTTAATGAATAACCGCTGCCATTGATTGATATATTATCATTGTCACTCAGGACGACTTTATTTCCCCCGCCATTTAACCATGCCTGGGTATTGTTTTTAACTGATACAGCATTCCCGCTCGTATGGAGGTCGTCCTGGCTGCCATCCAGTGAAATTTCATCCCCCGAACCATTGGCATAAATAACGTTCTGCTGCCCATGAATATCAATATTATTCATATCACCATTGGCCGTGATGCTGTCGTTATTTCCTGAAACAACATTAAAAGAATGTCCGCCATTGGTCGTAAACGTATTTTGATTGCCTTTAACGGTGACTACCTCACGATCACCGTTAGCGACAACAGTGGACTGCTGTCCAGTGAGGTTAATGACAAAGTCACCGCCATTAATGGTGTCGTTATCTCTGTTTCCAAGCGTGACACTGTCATCGACGCCTGACAAGGTTGCCTGAGTATCATCAGAGACAGCAACAGTACCGTCTCCGATTGTCAGTTTACTGTTTTCACCCTGTAACAGGACAATATCACCTGGCCCGTTTGCCACAATATCGTCGTTTTCACCCTGCATCTGAATCCAGGTGGAAGGACCATTCGCTGTCAGCATATTGTTGTTGCCGACAACAGTAACAACAGCTTTTGCACCGTTCAGTGTGATGGTGTTATTTACACCTTTAACGATAGCCACTTCTTTATCACCATTGGCAGTGATATATGATGCGCTTCCTTCTGCAAGCAATGTTGAGCCGCCACCGTTAACAGTGATTAAGTCTGCATTACCAATATGAACAGCATCATTATTGCCGTTGAGAGTGAGCTGGCTGGCATCAGACAAAACTATTTGTGCACCGCCTGTAGCCAGGCTGTCATTCTGTCCGGATATTTCCACATTGCTGTGTTGTCCATTTGCAGTAAAGTTATCATTATTTCCTGATACAAATACTGTTTCGTTGTCGCCGTTACTCGTGACAGACGAATTATCTGCCTGCAGATAGAAATTGTATTCACCGCCGTTTGCTGTGAGTGTTTCATTATTACCTATAGCAACCGTATCATTACCACCATTGATGATCAGTGAATCATTGTCTGCGAGTATGGCAGTACCGCCGGACAGCGTTACGTCCTCTCCCTGGCCTTTAATATAGACAGTGTCTCCCTTTCCGTTCGCAGCAAGTGTGTTGCTGTTTCCTTCAACGAAAAATTTCGCGTTGTCACCATTAACGGTTAAGCTGTTGGTATCACCTTCCGTTGTCATCACAGCTCTTCCGCCATTCATGACAAGGGTGTTTTTACTGCCTTTGGTGATGATGTTGTTTCCATCACCATTAGCAATAATTTGGGAGGCAGTCCCGTTTGTGGTGATCGAAAAGCCGCTTCCGTTTACCTGCAGGTTTTCATTACTGCCTGCACGGACAACACCCACACTGCCTTTGACTGTACCCTGACTGTCATTTGCAAAAAATACGCTGCCACCACCAACATTAGCCGTGTCAGCCTGACCATCCATAACGACCACGTCACCACTGCCGTTCGCCCATACGGTATCGTTATTTCCGGTAATCAGAATCTGATTGTTGTTACCATTTGCTGTAAGCGTTGATGAATTACCCTGTATAGCAGAAGTGAAACTGTTGCCGTTCGTTGTGACATTATCATTGTTTCCAAGGCCAACAATATTTGACAGCCCGTTGACCACAGCCTGAGTACTGTTTGCTGTCAGTAATGTACTGTTACTGGTAGTGGCACTGTTATTTGCTCCGTTAATAACAATAATATTTTTATCACCATTAGCAGTAATACTGTTCCCGGATCCCCCTATCGTGACAACTTCAGTGTTGCCATTGGTGGTAATTGCAGAGCCATTACCTTCGAAAGCTAATGCAAAATTTCCACCATTAATTGTACCGCTGTCGCTGTTATGGACAGTTACTGAATTATTGGTACCATTGATATTTACTTTAGTATTGTCATTCAAAACGATACCATTATGCCTTGAGTCGGCGGAAATTCGCGACATAATTGCCGTGTTATCATTACTGGCAACCTGCTGAATCTGACTGGGAGTGCTTGACGCATTAGCGCCGTCTGGCAAGCTTCCGTTATCAATCACGCTATATGCAGAGCTGTTAAACGCCCCATCGATCATGTTCAGAATCTGTTGCCAGACGGGATTGACGGTACCGTTCCATCCTGGCGTAGCGTTACTGCTACCCTGAGCGAAGTTTACGTTTTCAATCGGTTCGATACTGCCATTGCTGAATATCACCGTCGCGACACCAGATACCTGATTGCCTTGCGCATTGACTGACAGTGTTTCGTTTTGCAGACGAATAGACTGAATTCCAAGCTGTGAAAGTGTGTAAGCCTGTGCCTGAGCACTGCCGTTACCTGTCGGATCAGCAAGCACGCGCAACTGGTTAAAGACCACATCAGAGGCATCAATCACGCCGTCTTTGTTAAGGTCATAGCTGGCCAATACTGCCATTGCATCCCCGGCACCGTTAACCAGGGAAGGATTAATTATTTGTGTTCCAGCCGACGTCACGATTGCGAGAACGCCGGTGTCCGAGCCGATCCAGCCCGAAGTTGACGACTGACCAGCAATGTTTACGACTGCATGCGACAGGTTTAGCGGGATAAGCTGTATCGGATGCCCGTCAAGACTCATGACTAATGGATCGCCACCACCACCACCACCGCCGTCACCACCATCACCACCGCCGTCACTACCGCCGTCGCTACTACCACCGTCGCCATCGTCACCACCACTGCTGTGGTTGTAATTATCGCTACCTGAATCTCCATTATCTCCTGTATCGCCGTTATCTCCACGGTCTCCAGCTGAGGTATCGCCATTACCATCGTCTCCTGAACCGTCTCCTGAACCATCCGCGCTCCCGTCATCGTCGCCATCATCGCCTGGGTCACCCGCCAGACCGCCATAAAGATCACTTGTTACCACATCTGGTATTTGCGCATCGAAGGAATATTGCGAAGCGTCAGAAATCCAGTTTCCAACGGCCAGGCTTTCAGTTTGAAGTGAGTCAGCAGTAAAGTTAGTGAAGGAGTCTGATGTTGCTGCGCCATTGAGTAAGGTATCTGAAAAAGAAGGCACTGAAACAAAGCTAGGAACAGTAAGATTTGCGGTGTCAAAATTAAGCTGGGCTCCTGCTGCCCCCCAACTATCTCCACTGGGAGTATAAGAGGAGCTGCCCAGGCCTGTGGGTGCTGTATCAAGTAGCGTTAAATTCAATGCACCGGCCGCATTCCAGCTAGCGAACCTGTCTGTCTCAGAAGTCCAGCTTAAATCAAATTCTTTATCATAATTAACTTGTTCGGAAGTACCATCTGAATAATTGAATTCTGTTTTAGTTAATTCTCCAGTTCCAAAGGCCTGGGAGAAAGTTTCTGTCATTGAAACAACATTGCCTCCAGGTGAACCATAGAGTGTATTACTGGAGGTACCATCTACATTATTAACAAGAGACGACGTTAGGTGTCCTGTGTCATTCAGACCACTATACTGGTTCATCACCATAGTCCAGTTCCCTTCGGTTCTGTCAATAACAGTATCCTCCGAAGTACCGTCCGGGTTATTAACCAGCGATTCGGTTAAATTTCCTTGTGCGTTAAGACCCAAATAACTATTCGTTGTGGTGGTATTACCACTGTAATTTGTTTCTGTAGATGTGCCATCCAGATTATTTGTCAATGTACTAAGGAGAGTGCCCGTTTCGTTTTCACCACTATATTTACTGGTCACGGTGCTCCAGTTACCAGTGGATTCGTTATAGACGGTCGTTTCCGATGTGCCGTCGAAGTTGTTTATTTTTGTTTCTGTGATCTGATTGGTATTATTAGCATCACCGTAAATATTAAATTTATTAGTATCAGTCCCTGTTATACTGTTCCCCGTTCCGACAATTGTTCCTGTGGAGTCATCGCCCATGAAAGCACTGTTGTTATTTCCAAAGACTGAAACGTTATCTGATGAACCACCTGTTATTACATTGCCGTTACCTATAATGTTGACTTCAGCATCAGATTCTAGATTAATAACAGAGTTATTAGCTGTAATATCAAGCCTTCCAGATGAGGATGAGATAGTAGCTGCCGAATTATTACCAACCAAAGTTGCAAAGCTTGTATTTCCATCCGAAGTAGAATAAGAGTATGT
Organism: Pantoea sp. Ae19-2; assembly: GCF_059801205.1. Lineage (NCBI taxonomy): Bacteria > Pseudomonadati > Pseudomonadota > Gammaproteobacteria > Enterobacterales > Erwiniaceae > Pantoea > Pantoea sp. Ae19-2. Next base: position 1,729,409 of record NZ_JBCHWE010000001.1, read on the forward strand.
ATTGCTTTTTTCGGATGTCATTGAGGTATTTACACTACTGCCATTTCCGAGATTAAATGTATCGTTACCAGTTTCTCCAGTAATGTTAACAGTTATACCACTGTCAACATTAAGCTGAACGTTTTTTAATTCACTAAATGCCGCTATTGTTGCATCATCTTCATCACCTTTTGTAATATTTATAATGGTTTCAGGGAGAGATTCTTTGGACACGGTATTATTGAAGGCATCACTGCGCGTTGCATCGCCCGGATCTGCCGCTGAAAACCAGTTTTCCATGTTCTCAGAAGCAGTTAAAGAATCACTCCATGTAAGTGAAATACCGTTAGTTACGATTGATTGTCCCGATAAGAAACCTCCGAATTGGCGTAATAGGCTGGTACCAAACTGATTTGCGATGTCGTAAATACGCTGTATAGATTCAGGTTCTGAAGCTATTTGCGAATAAATATCGTCATTAGTAATATCAAGGAGATTGGTAGTTGTGTGAACTAATTGCGCTTCATAATTGTTAAGCAAATTATCCATGATCTGCTTACCAGCAGTAGTTGCCAGAGCAGCTTGTAGCTGTTCGCTTAATGCTGTTTTAACGTCATTACCAAGAGTACCTCTTTGGGATAGTTGGTCAATTTGAGTGTCAGTAAAGCCCATGGACCTTAGCGCGTCCTCTGCAAGATCATTGTTTCTAACATCAAATTGATACAATCCGAAAGAATAAGAACTATATCCACCTGCCCAGTTAAACTCGTTTAAGACTGATGGTCTCGAACCATCTTCTGTAGCAAAAGCCGTCGTTCGATATTGTTTGAGTTGGTCAATGAGAGTTTGTTTATCAATAAATTCACTTGCAGACATGATCGTTTCCTTATATTAAAGTAATGATAATTTATTTTGGCCAGGAGTTCCACAAGTCACCGATTTTTTCATTATAAATTATACTGTTATTTTTTTGTTGTTCTTTAAGTAATGGGGCTAACTTAAGCTGCCAGATATTTACTATTTCATCTTTCCCTTGTGCCGATTTAACAATATTAGTGGGAGTTCTATATGCTTCCTGATTGTGAACACATTCAAAACTTACCTTTCCGTTCATAGTGACTGCGCTTGGATTGTCATTAATATTTTCATCGAAATATAGACGAAATAAACCTTTTTTTGTTTCAGCCTGCAATATTGTTGATGCACCGCTTTTTGGGATATTAACAATTTGTTTTATTTTATCTAGTTTCAGGTTTTTAATATTTAAATTTTCTTGGTATGCAAAAAACATTTGTTTATTTGCACTATTCATGCAAATAGCTATAGTTTCTTTCGATTTGCTCGGGCATGAGAAAATCTCTATTTGTTCTTTATTGCATATTGTTGGATAGGATGTTTCTGGGGTTTGCACCCATGCCTTTACATCAATATTATCAGAAGCATATACTTTTATGATTGCCAGATTTGAAATTAAAATACAATTAATTAAGAGAATACTAAAGAAATTGAACATTTTAGTTCCTTTTGAAATCCCAGGTTTTTTCTGAAGGTTTAAATTAGAAAAAAGAGCACAAAGAGATTGGGAAGCTAACAGATAGAATTATTTTAAAGAAATAAATATCTTAAGTAAGTCCCTTATAATATTAAGCTTACAGTAGAAATATAAAAAATTCTCGCCAATATCATATATTGTCAACATGGAAAAATAACTTCACCCATTCATGGGTTATTATATCATCTTGTCATTTCTAGACTATTTATATTTATGGGTGGTTATTAATCATCCTGAAGCTAAAATTAATTTTTATTTCTTCACACCGCCTGACAATTTAAAACACCTTAAGTGCAATGGAGATTTTTCGCCACTTGTTTTTAATTTATTTATGCATTGTTTAAACTTCATTTAATCATAAGTATAGTGCTAGAAGCATAAATATTTACACATATAATGATAAACAAAATAAAATTATCTTACACATAGACACAAAAATAGTTTAAGCAAAGGTTTTTTCTTTTTTACAGCTAGTACTTTTTATAAATAACTTAAAAGTAGGGGGGGTGATTTTTTAAGTAGTGGCAGATGAAAATTCTAATTTAATTTTTAAATTAAGTTTCTTATAAACCTTAAAGAAAAATAAACAGGCTAAAAATGAAGTGATCTGTAAATGACATGTGATTAATCTGACACAACTATCATTTCTTATGGGGTATTAATTTAGGCAATGACTGTAGTGTCTGACATGAACGATGTGAAAATTTATTCAGTGGTCAGGCTATGTCATTAAGATGATAACCACTATGCTGTGCAAAATCTGACGCATAACTCTCCTGCTTTTTTGCCAGAATTAATGAAACTACGTCTGTTTTTTATCCTGTTCATTCTCGCTCGGACCCAGTCCTTCATCCTTTAAGTGTAATGAACTGTCACCTTTCACACAGCTGATGCTCCTCAATATACTTTCCAGCTATCAGGTCATAGGGAGCAGCTCACTTGGCGTATTGATGCGGAACGAACACGACCGTTTTGATGACCACTATAATACTGACATTATTCCACAACTCCGTTCCTGACCAGGTATTCATACCAGAGTACCTGGACGCCTTCGCCCTGCCCGGCTTTTTCATTTTCTTCATTATCACCAGAGGGTTAGCATCACTGAGAGTGCGTGAAACTGCGCCGGGAGCCTGCTTTTTATTTCCGTCTGACCAGGTTATTCTCCATATACGGGAGAAAAGCCGGGAAACCGATCCAGAAAGGATCCGTTGCGGATCGATTTATTCTCATCGAAAACCCTTTACAGATGCGCGAAAATACGTTCCACACCGGCTGATAACGGAGATTAAAAGTTTGGGTACTTTGCCCCGCGAAATGACGCAGATTTCACACAGCGACGCCAGTGGTCACAATGTGAACACTTCCGGCGCTGCACGCTATTTTGACTATGAAAGTGCGGTCGCGCTGCGAAACCTGGCCGCCGCCTACGGCACCGACATGCCACGCTACCTGCTCGCCCCCGAGGTGGCCGTGCTGCTGTCAAAGGTGACCGATCTCCGCAAACGCCTGTTTATCGATACGCTGTGGAACACCGGCGGCCGGCTCAATGAAATACTGCCGCTGACCAAGGGGGATTTTGTGCTGGACGATCCGCTGAGCGCGGCTCCGCTCGTCTCGCCGTTTGTGGTGCTGCGCACGCTCAAGCAGCGCAGGCTGGAGGAATCTGCCGGCAGCCGGTCCCGTCGCCGCGGGCGCCCGACAAAAGAAGAACAGCAGGCTGAGCAGGAGGCGCAGGCAGAGATACGCGATAACCCGCCGCGCGCCGTGCCGCTCACCGATCCGGCCTTCGTCCAGCGGCTCAGGGAATGGTTTGCGATCGCACAGCCCGCCCCGGGCGCACGGCTCTGGGATATCCGGAGCGAAGACACCGCCCGCAGCTGGATAAGTCAGGCAGTTGAAGCCGCAAAGCGTGACGGCGTCACGTTCTCCATCCGGCCGGTCACGCCCAAAACGTTCCGGGATTCGTTTGCGATGCACCTGGTTCAGCACCAGGTACCCCAGAAGGTCATTCAGACCCTGATGGGCCACAAGGACGCGAAGTCGACCGAATGGTATACGCGGGTGTTTGCGCTGGACGTGACACGCCAGCTCGGCGTGCGGTTCAGCATGGATGCAGCTCGGGCAAGGGACCTTCTCGGGCAATGATCTGCGCGAATCACTGACACTGCCGCCACGGAAAGGCTTTTACGCAACAGTTATTTTCGGTTTTGTAATGCTGTCGCCCGGACAGTTGCAGTAATGTTTAGCCTCGCAAAGAATAAGAGACGGTGACTTATCCCTCATCAGACGGTTAAGAGGATATTTTTGCAGAACCAACAGGCGCCAGTTAATCTGGTAATTTAACTTAGCTTAACCAGAGTGAAAAGACATCCTGGCCTCGTTGTCAGTCAAGATGCGTGGCCAGACTACAAAGTGCGTAATAGTCACGCATGATCATTCCAGTCTCCAGATGTCTCAGTATCAGTATCTGAAAAGCTTCGTGATGATGTTTATTGCTATCCAGGTCTCCGTGGACTGATGTAGTAGTGGGTGGTCGTCCCTGACTGTAATTATCAAAACTTTTTTTCAAAAATTGAATTGCAGCCTCTGACCAGCCCCCAGTATTAGATACAACCTTCAGTTAGTAATGTCGGTGGGTTTTTCTTCATGTTTCCCGTTTCGCCAGCCTGCTGCAAATTCAGATGGCGTCTGATAATTCAGCGATGAATGAGGTCTGGACTCGTTATAGTCCTGCCGCCAGTCATTAATGATTTTCCGGGCATGAAGAACATCGCTGAACCAGTGCTCATTCAGGCATTCATCCCGAAAGCGACCGTTAAAACTCTCAATAAATCCGTTTTGAGTTGGCTTGCCTGGCTGGATTAAGCGCAGCTCAACACTATGTTCAAAGGCCCATTGATCCAGCGCGCGGCAGGTAAATTCCGGACCATGATCGGTTCTTATTGTCGCAGGATATCCACGAAACAGCGCAATGCTGTCCAGAATCCGCGTGACCTGAACACCTGAAATCCCGAAAGCGGCTGTGATCGTCAGACACTCTTTCGTGAAATCATCCACACAGGTCAGGCACTTAATCCGGCGGCCGCTGGCAAGTGCATCCATGACAAAATCCATTGACCATGTCATGTTCGGCGCATCCGGGCGGAGAAGCGGAAGCCGTTCAGTCGCCAGACCCTTACGGCGGCACCTGCGTTTTACACACAGACCGTTAAGGTGATAGATGCGGTAAACCCGCTTATGGTTGACGTGAAGGCCCTCCCGGCGCAATAACTGCCAGATCCGCCGGTAACCAAATCGCCGGCGTTCAAGTGCCAGCTCTGTGATCCGTAGAGACAGTTGCGCGTCAGCAGCAGGACGCTGGGCCGAATAACGGCAGGTTGAAAGTGACAGACCAGCCAGACTGCAGGCACGGCGTTGCGACAGACCCATTGCCTCACACATGACCTCCACGGCTTCCCGCTTCTGGTCTGTCGTCAGTACTTTCGCCCCAGAGCCACCTGAAGTGCCTCCTTATCCAGCATGGCTTCGGCAAGGAGCTTCTTGAGGCGGGCGTTCTCCTCTTCAAGCGACTTGAGCCGCTTCACTTCGGGAACTTCCATGCCGCCGAACTTCTTGCGCCAGGAGTAAAAGGTGGCATCTGAAATGGCATGCTTGCGACAGAGTTCCCGGGCCGAAACCCCGTCTTCTGCCTCGCGGAGAATACTGATGATCTGTTCGTCGGAAAATCGCTTCTTCATGGGGATGTCCTCATGTGGCTTATGAAGACATTACTAACATCACGGTGTATTAATCAACGGGGAGCAGGTCATATCAACTATGAAATGTGCGTCTACAACTGGATGTCCTACATTGTTAGCATCGAAGCCTGACACTGTAAAAATTGATGTGGCACCTAGTTTTTCCATTATTTTTCCTTAAGATTGCTGTTAATTTTTTATTTTATGGCGCAGTGATAGCTGGGGTAATAATTGAAATTTTTATCAAACAAATCATATTCAACAGCGTAAAAAGAATGACCAACATCAGATGTTTTAAAGAGTATTGAAGGCATACTTATTTCTTTAGCAACACCGTAGAGTATGCTGTCATTCTTTTCTCTGGCAATTGAGTACCAGGCTTTATACCACGAGCAAGAACGACTATCTTCCGGTAACATCAATTCTCCACCAGTATCATAAAAAACATCATAATTCCCCCCCCTCTATTTCAGGATATGTTCTAAAACAATAGGCGAGTGTTTGCTCCTGATTTTTACCATAATGTTCCAGAGCACAGTGTGATAAGTTTTTATAAAACTGACCTCTAAGTGTATAAAATCCTTTATGAATAATTAAATCTTTCAAACCTGAATAAGGATAAATAACGACCATGGTAACTGACAACACAAGAACAAATAAATAATGCCACTTCCTTTTTATTAAGCTAAAAAAGAAAATCAGTACATATAAAATAATAATAATGAATTCTATTGTTGAGTTTAAATGGCCAAGAGCGCTGTATTTTGTGAAGTCAACATATATATAAGCACCAGGAAGTGACAGGAGTAAAACCAATGTAAACATAGTTGGCTTTACTTTTTTTCTGAATTTATAATTACTTTCTTTTTTTTCCTTACAAAACCCCATTTTTTCCTCATCATTGACTTAACGGCATAATCGGTTTAAGTAATCCTTAATTCACTCTTAATTTAAAATGCACTCGCTTACAAATTAAATGATTACTCCGGCCATGATCCCCATAGATCATACATTTTATCTTCATGTAATTCTGGATTATCTTTTTGTTCTTTTTCAAAAAAAGCATTGAATTTAATATGCCAGAGATTTACCAGATCATCTTCACCTTGTTTCGATTTAATAATATATGTAGGGGTTCGATATGTTCTCTGGTCGTGGATGCATGCGAAAGCGACCTTTCCGTTCAGAGTCACCACTCCTGGATAATTTTCATCTGAATCTGAAGAATTTTCATCAAGATAAAATCGAAATAAGCCTTTTCCTGTTTCAGCTTGCAATATGGTAGATGGTCCATTTGACGGGCTATCCATAGCCCGTTGGATGCTGTTCAGCTGAATGCTTTTCTTTATTCGATGCTGCCGGTAGACAAAGCTTATCAATTCATCTTTTCTAGTCATGCACAATGCAATAGTGTGCCGTGATTTATCAGGGCATGAGAATAATTCAATCTGATGTTTATCACAGAGCGTTGGATAGGCAGTTTCCTTTGTCTCTCTCCACGCTGAGGCGCTGATATGATCAGAGGAATAGGCTTTGGTAGCCAGAGTACTCAATGCGAATGTAGAACAGAAAATGAATGAATGTATAAAGTGCGACATTCCGTATCCTTTATAATGATGAAGCCGTGGCGGAAAAACTTCCTTTTTTTAACATCAAACCTATAATTTATTAAAAATATAAACCGCTCATGAGTCGTAAATTTAAAACGCTCAAAAACTTGACTGGTAAATGTTAAACTAAAACATGGTTAATTTGAGCATGTTCAAAATAAATAAAATCATAATGAATTTCTTATTAGATAATTTTTTTCCTACCCTTTGTTTACACTCTGTTTAAATACGGAAATCCATTAGCCTCCTGAATTGAATTGCGCAATTACACCCCAATGACGGAAATTTATTGACACAACATCCAACATTAAAATATAAAAATATACATCTAGTAACACAAACACATCTCTTTAATGTATTAAGAAAGAAAAACATTAGCGAGATTAACACCCCCCGAGGGTGTTAACTCTTTATTTTATGTTCAGATATCTCATGCCAAAATAAGATATACTTAAAGGTGTTTTCCTCAGCATTTTATTTTACATAAAAATTAAATTTTGGATGTTTTTAGCTAAGTATTTTAAAAGCAGGATAACAACGCTACGCCAATTCTGACCCATACTTCCCCTGCCCGTTCCTCAGAATTCACGTAGCGACGCCCGTTTTTTGCCCTATCCGTTTTCACTCGGATCCAACCCGCACACCTGCCAGCGCACGGAACTGACGCCTTTCTCCAGGCTGATGCGACTCACCAGACTTTCCAGCTGTCCGGTCATGCTGGGCTGTCCCATCACTTCAGCATTCACTTCCATACGATGTGGCGGATCCATATCTTCGCTATGGAGCGACTGCAGGCGCAAGCCGCTGTTGCCCAGGCTGTGCAGCATCAGGCTGCGTACCTGAACTTCATCCTGAGCCAGACAGACAATTTGCACTTTATAATGTTGCACCGCTTCGTCGGCGGAGACGATGGACTGACGATTAATGCCCAGCGCCAGCTCGCGCAGCAGGATATTGGCGCACAGAATCACCATGCAGCCAATCGCGGCTTCAAGCAATAATCCCATGCTGCACAGCACCCCAACGGCCGCGGTACACCACAAGGTGGCGGCAGTGTTCAGGCCACGAACGTTTAATCCGTCGCGCATAATCACCCCGCCGCCGAGAAAACCAATACCAGAAACCACATAGGCGGCAACGCGCGTCGCGTCGCTGGCAATGCCCGGCACACATTGGGTCATTAGAACAAACAAGCAGGCGCCGGTGCTCACCAGCGCATTCGTACGCAAGCCGGTCATACGTTGGCGCAGTTGGCGTTCGCTGCCAATCAGCGCGCCAAGAATCAGCGCAGCCGACACGCGCAGTAAAAAGATTTTCCAGTCCATGATAAACCTCTCTCCGCCACGCACGTATGCGCAGTACGGAAAAATAAAGATGAATAAAATGGATTACAGCGGGCGCTGATGCACAGAGCACATCACGTTATGGAGGGAAGATTGAGCCGCCATCTTAACGCGCAGTTAAGACAGCCAGAAGACTATCTTACTGCAGAAGCCAGGTGTAATCGTTCGGGACTTGTGTCCAAGGTTGATTGCCTCATGAGTAAAATTCCCGGCGATTATAGCCATCTGAGTAGAGATTTCCACTCAGATGGCCGTTCGTTAAGGTTTGGTTTAGACCAGCAGAAAACCGTTAGCGGCGCGTTGCGCTTTCCGCTGGCGCCTCTGTCTGGGCCAGTTCCATCATTACCGGGGTGCTTTTATAGGAAGGAATCCCGCTTTTCGTGTCGAAGCTGTCCAGCGGTATGAGTACGTTGGCCTCGGGATAATAAGCTGCGACCGAACCTTCAGCCATGTCATGTACGGCAATGGTGAGATTATCAATACGACGATGCGTTGGGTTTCCGTCAGGATCCAGCGCAATCACATTCACCCGATCGCCCATGCGGACACCGTTTTTTTCCGCCTCATTTTCACTGATAAACAACACATCACGGCGTCCTTTGATTCCGCGATAGCGGTCGTCAAGGCCGTACAGCGTGGTGTTATATTGGTCGTGGCTGCGCAATGTCGTCAACACCAGGTCGTGGCACTTCAGCGAGCGCGGATCTTCATTGATGCCTTCCATGACCAGGAACTGCGCTTTGCCCGACGACGTGTGCCAGACTCGCTCGGAGGCGCCGTTGGGTAAACGAAACCCGCCAGGCTGCTGGAGGCGCTCATTAAAGTTTTCAAAGCCCGGCACCACTTTCTCGATGGCATCGCGAATGAGGCTGTAATCGGCGATCATGCTGTCCCAGTCCACTACCGTGCCCGGCAGCGTGGCTTTCGCCAGGCCGGCAACCAGCGCGGGTTCGGATTTCAGATGCGGTGAGGCAGGATCAAGGGTACCGCGTGATGCGTGCACCATCGACATGGAGTCTTCAACCGTGACGCTCTGCGCGCCGGATTGCTGCCGATCGATCTCTGTGCGGCCTAACACCGGGAACAGATAGCTGTGTTTTGCCAGAAGCAAATGTGACCGGTTCAGCTTGGTGGCCATATGCACGACCATGTCCAGCTTGCGCATGGCAGGAAACGTCACCTGAGGATCGGACATCGCTTCGGCCAGGTTACCGCCGAGGCAGAGCAACGCGTTGATTTTGCCATCCCGTATCGCCTGAACGGCCTGTACCGCACTGTGACCATGTTTGGCCGGTGGCTTGAAGCCAAAAACCTTTTCAAGACTGTTCAACAGGCTTTCGGAGGGAATCTCAGTGATGCCAACGGTACGATCGCCCTGCACGTTAGAGTGACCGCGCAAAGGGCAGATTCCTGCGCCCTTCTTGCCCATATTGCCGCGCAACAGTAGCAGATTGGCAATCTGCTGAACATTTTGCGTTCCATACTGGTGCTGGGTAATCCCCATGCCGTAGCAAATGATTGTGCGTTCAGCATTGGCATAAAGGTGAGCAATATGCTGGATTTGCTCGCGCGTCATACCGGACACTTTCAGGATATGATCCCAGTCTGTCGCAGCCAAATCGGCTTTTAACGCGTCAATGCCTTGCGTATGTTGTTCAATAAAGGTCTCATCGAAGATGCCAGGGTTGCCGTTCGCTTTAGCTTCATCATCCATCGCCAACAAACATTTCATCACGCCTTTCAGCATCGCGGCATCGCCGCCTACCCGAATTTTATAATAGGTTGAGGCGAGTTCCGTTGAGCTGAGGGTTATCATCTGAACCGGACTCTGTGGCGCGGTAAAACGTTCAAGACCGCGCTCGCGCAGTGGGTTGATGGCGACGATTTTGGCACCGCGTTTTGACACCTCCTGCAGGGTTGCCAGCATGCGGGGATGGTTGGTTCCAGGATTGTGACCGATACAAATCACCAGATCACAGTGGTCAAAATCATCCAGCTCCACCGTGCCTTTGCCGATGCCAATGGATTCGGGTAAGCCTACACTGGTTGGCTCATGGCACATGTTTGAGCAGTCGGGGAAATTGTTGGTCCCAAACTCGCGGGCAAACAGCTGCCAGAGAAACGCCGCTTCGTTAGAGGCGCGGCCGGAGGTGTAAAACTCCACGCTGTCGGGATCCTGATAACTCCGCAGTCGCTCGCCAATTTCGTTAAAGGCCGTTTCCCATGCAATGGGCTGGTAGGTATCGCTGGCGGGATCATACTTCATCGGATGCGTCAGTCTGCCCTCTCCCTCAAGCTCATGGGCATTGCGCCCCCATAGCTCGGTAACGGTATGCGCCGCAAAAAATTCAGGTGTGGTGCGTTTGCTGGTTGCTTCCCAGGAAACCGCTTTTGCGCCGTTTTCACAGAACTCAAACGATGAAGTATGCTTGGGATCGGGCCAGGCGCAGCCCGGACAGTCAAACCCTTCAGGTTGGTTGACCTTGAACAGCGCAATGACATCCTGGGTTACCGCCATCTGTCCGCGAATGGCACCGGCCACTGCTTTTAACGCGCCCCAGCCGCCCGCCGCACCGTCATAGGTATGAATGCCTGATGTGCTCTCTTGCTCTTTCATATTGCTCCACAATCACTGTTATTGGCTTTTCTTTAAGCCTGGTACAGTAATTGCGTTGGTGCGTGGGAACAGTGATGTAAAAGCCAGGATAACTTTTGCTAAATGTTACATGGCGGGTTATCGCAGGCAAAACCACAGGATTTTACCGGCTTTCAGGCATCGGTATTTGTGGCTCGCCGCTGCCGACGGCAGCGCTCGGAGCAATATTGCACCTCTTCCCAGCACTTTTCCCACTTTTTGCGCCATGTCATCGGTTTCTGGCACTGTTTGCAATAGCGAACCGGCAATGACTGTTTATTGCCTTTAAATGTTTTCATTTATCGCTCCTTTGCTCAGGTTACGCCTCAGCATAAAAAGTTCAGACGCCGGGTAAGGCAAACTGCGTGACCTGATGCTGCCAGGGCTGATTGACTTTGCGGCAAATAGGATCAGAATAGCCTGCATCAAGGACTGCGCTACACGGAGTTTATTATCATCAGCCTTCGCGATCTTTTCCGCCTTAACGCGGCGGTAAAACCCGGCCTGTTAGCCTCGGCTTTACTGCTGGTCAGCTGTGCCTCGACGCCGCCTAAGTCACTGGTTACGCCTTTTCCGCCCGCGAGCAAACCTGCGCAGCCTTCTCAACCGGTGCCGCACAACGCACCCATGCGCGGCGTCTGGCTCACCACCGTTTCACGCCTCGACTGGCCGCCGCTCGCCTCGGTGAATATCAGCAGCGACGACGTGCGCATCCGGGTGCAGAAAAAAGCGTTGACGGATAAGCTGGATAAACTGAAAAGTCTGGGAATCAACACTGTGTTCTTCCAGGTTAAACCTGACGGAACCGCGCTCTGGGACTCTAAAATCCTGCCCTGGTCAGACATGATGACCGGGAAAATTGGGCAGAATCCGGGCTTTGACCCGCTGCAGTTCATGCTCGATGAAGCGCACCGGCGCGGTATGCGGGTACATGCCTGGTTCAATCCCTACCGTGTATCGGTGAATACCAAACCTTCAACAGTAGCCGAGCTAAACCGCACGCTGTCGCAACATCCTGCCAGCGTATTTGTGCTCCATCGTGACTGGATTCGTACCGCGGGGGATCGCTATGTGCTCGATCCGGGCATTCCTGATGCCCGTGACTGGATAACCAGTATTGTGGCTGAGGTGGTCAAGCGTTATGACATCGATGGTGTGCAGTTTGACGATTACTTCTATGCCGAGTCTCCCGGCTCTGCCCTGAACGACAGCCAGACCTTTATCAAATACGGTCAGGGCTTTGCGTCCAAAGCAGACTGGCGCAGACATAATACACAGTTGTTAATCGAGCAGGTTTCACACACCATCAAGCAGCTCAAGCCGAATGTAGAATTTGGCGTCAGCCCTGCGGGCGTCTGGCGCAACCGCTCACATGATGCGGCAGGCTCAGACACGCGCGGCGCGGCCGCTTACGATGAATCTTACGCGGATACGCGCCGTTGGGTGCAGGAAGGGTTACTGGACTATATTGCGCCGCAAATCTACTGGCCCTTCTCGCGCAGCGCTGCCCGCTATGACGTGCTGGCAAACTGGTGGGCTAACGTCGTCAAGCCGACCAAAACTCGCCTGTATATCGGTATCGCCTTATATAAAGTTGGCGTGCCGGCGAAAAATGAGCCTGAATGGACGATTAACGGTGGCGTGCCGGAACTGAAAAGACAGCTGGATCTTAACGATTCCCTCCCGCACATCGATGGCACCATCTTGTTTCGTGAAGATTTCCTGAATCAGCCGCAAACGCAGGATGCCGTAAATTACCTGCGCAGCCGTTGGGGCCAGACTCCATGATACATACCGATATCGTCCCCGGCAGCGCACCCGCGCTACAGACGCTGACGGCCCGCCTGTCAGCCGAGCTGTTGGCAATAACCGGCGACAACGGAACCCATCACTTTACGCCATCAGACGGGGCGCTGTGGATACTTGCCACCGATGAAGTGGGTAACGCGGTTGGCTGCGGCGCACTCGTGCATGTTTCCGCTGAAACCGCCGAACTGAAACGCATGTTTTCAACCCGACAGCACGCGGGAACCGGCGCGGCGCTGCTCTCAGCCCTAGAGCAGCTTGCCCGGGCGCGCGGCTACAAGGCAATTCGCCTTTCTACCCGCGTCGTTAATACCCGTGCAGTAGCGTTTTATCAGCGTCACGGCTATCAACAAACCGCGCGCTATGGTGTGTACAAGGATAAGCCTGTGTCGGTTTGCCTGAGTAAAATGTTATGAGCATTAACAATTATTTTACTAATTTGCCATAAATAGCACGTTTGTCAGCACCGCCATTTTTTCGTGGAGTAAGATACGTCAATAAACGTAAAGCCTTAAGCGGAAATCTTCATGTCTGATTACACCAGTGACGTAAAATCAAGCCAGCCGGATCTGCCCCCCGCCGTTGACGACAGCCAGAAGATTCTGGTGTCGATTCTTGGCGCGGTCGCATTTTCCCACTGCTGTAACGATTTTATCCAGGCCATGCTGCCATCGATTTATCCCTTGCTGAAAACCAACTTTACGCTGAGCTACGCGCAGATTGGTTTGATCACGCTGATCTATCAGATGACGGCATCGCTGTTGCAGCCCTGGATCGGCCTGTACACCGACAAACATCCCAAACCCTGGCTGCTGCCGTCTGGCATGGTTTCGACCCTGATTGGCATCGGACTCCTGGCGATGGCCCCGCACTTCTCCGTGGTGTTGGTTGCTTCGGCGCTGATTGGCGTTGGCTCTGCAACCTTTCACCCGGAAGCCTCGCGGGTTGCAAGAATGGCATCGGGCGGCCGCTTTGGTACGGCACAGTCAACGTTTCAGGTCGGCGGTTATATTGGCACGGCGTTTGCGCCTTTAGTGGCGGCGATGCTGATTATTCCGCATGGACAGATAGCGGTTGGCTGGCTGATGATCATTGCGCTGTTTGCGGTCATTATTCTTTCCGGCATCAGCCGCTGGACGGTGAAACACGGCCATGCGCACATGAAAAAACACAACCTTCAGGCGCTGCGGTCGCTTTCTTCGCGGGATGTCAAAGTGGCGTTGTCCGTGGTTGGCGTGCTGCTGCTGGCAAAATTTACCTATATTGCCTCAATCAGTAACTACTACATTTTTTACCTGGTTGAGCGCTTTCAGCTCCCGATTCCGCAGGCGCAGATCTACCTGTTTACCTTTCTGGCCGCCGTCGCGGTTGGCACGCTGGCCGGCGGACCGATTGGCGATCGCATTGGCCGCAAAGCGGTTGTCTGGATCTCGTTTCTGGGTGTTATCCCGTTCTCGCTGCTGATGCCGCATGCCAATTTGTTCTGGACCGTGGTGCTGACCGTTTGTATCGGCCTGGTCTTTTCATCAGCATTTGCCGCGCTGGTTGTGTACGCGCAGGAAGTGTTGCCCGGCCGTACCGGGATGGTGGCCGGGATTATGTTCGGCACCATGTTTGGCATTGGCGGTATCGCCGCGGCGGCGCTGGGGAAACTGGCTGACGGGTACGGTATCACTACCGTGTATAACGCCTGTGGCTTTCTTCCGCTGCTGGGATTTGCCACGTTACTGATGCCTGATACACGTCGGGTTAACTAAACCGCGCGAACAGGCAGCGCGTCGCTGCCTGTTGCCTTTCTCAGACGTAACCCATCATTTTCAGCATCGACTGCGCCTGAGTCATCGCCTCAGCCCGATGCGTAATCCCCAGCTTCTGATAAAGATTCCGGATATGGGTTTTGATCGTGGTTGAGGCTACGTCCAGCTCCGCCGCAATCTGCTCGTTACTGTAGCCGGAATAGATCAGCCCCAGCACCTGCCATTCACGCTGCGTTAGCGGACTGGTACGAATCAGCTCGGGCACGTCAGGATGATTCAGCAAACGGCTGACAAAGCTTTCATCAAAATGGGCAAATTTGTGACGATGATACTTATTGATCTCGTTAAGGATGCGGCGCGCCCGGTGGTTATCCAGCTCATCAAGGGTATTCAACTGCAATAACTGACGCAGCTGTTGCGCCATGGATTCGCCCTGCACCACAAAGTGGCTAATGAACCCCGTGCTGCGGGCCAGCCGGAGCGCATCCAGCAACGCATGCTGCGCTTTGGCACGCTGATCGGTTTCCCAGTAAATCTGGTTCAGCAGCAGTACATTACGGTTGAGATCGCTCATCAACTGCAAGGGGCGCGCATTTTCATTAAGCTCGTCGAGAATCACTTCTGCCTGCGTGTAATGCCCGAGCAAAATCTGTGCCCGTGCCACGTTTCGCCACTGGCCCTGCAAAAAATGGTTATTGGCGCAGGCCGGTTTAGGTGTCTGACGCAGCCACTCACTGGCGCTTTGCGTATCGCCGGTCATTTGCCAGTACAGCACTCTGACCTTATCGGCATTGGCGAGCCAGTCATTGTGCCAGCGGCCGTTGTTTAGCAGGTTTTCCAGCCGGTTCAACAGGCTGCGTGCGTTGTCCAGGTTGCCCCGGGCAATTGCGCTTTGCACCAATAAGCCCAGGCACTGTATTTGCTGCTGAGGCTGATAACCCTGCAGCACTTTCATGCCCTCGCGTGCCGCCTGCTCGGCTTCATCCAGCCTGCCCCAGGCCCACAGCAACTGGGCGCGGATACGCAACAGAAACTCATGCAGCGGAAAGTGTGAAAGATGCTGCTCTTTGACCAGCACGAAGGCCCGGTCCTGAGTCTCGTACGCCGTTTGCAGAAAGCCTTGAGCAAACAAAATTTCGCTTTGCTGGATCAGGCTCCAGAGCACATAGTGCCAGGCTTCATCCCGCCGCGCCATTTGCTCTGTCTGGCGCATCAACTCCAGCGAGTTACTCAGCTCGCCTTTACAGTGCATGACTTCGCCATGTACCGAGGTTGCCACGATACGGCTGTAGTGGCGGCTCTCAGGCAGCGTATTCAGCGCCAGCATCGCCAGGCGTTCCGCCTCATCGGCATTGCCATCGTTAATGGCGACCTGCGCCAGTAACGCGTTAAATTCACCGCGTAATATCGCATCGATTTCGCACTGGCTTTCCTGCTCAAATCGGGCCAGCAGGCTGTTCACCTCTGCGTAGCGGTGCTGGCTTTGCATCAGCCAGGCCTGTAACAATACCAGGCTGGGATTATCGAGCCGCATCGCCCAGGGCAGTGCATTCAGCGAGGACTCCAGTAAAGGCAGCTCGCTTTGATTAAACAGCGACCACGCGTGCTCGGTTAACACATCACGCAGCATCTCCGCGTCACCGGAAGCACGCGCATGATGAATCGCCTCGCTCGGGAAGCCCTGCGCCATCCAGCTGGTTGCCGCCGCCCGATGCAGCGCCGGAAGTTCGGCAGCCAGTTCCCACTGGCAACGCTGTTGCAGGAAACTGCCAAACAAAGGGTGATAGCTAAACCACTGGCCGGAGTCATCCATCCGCTGCAGAAACAGCCCCTGCCGCTCAATGTCTTCCAGCCAGCACTGGCCGTTATCCTCGCCTGTCACCTGGGTAATCAGCGGCGCGTTAAGTGAACGCAGCAGCGAACTTTTCAGCAGAAAATGGCGCGTGGTCAGACTGACGTTATCCAGCACTTCCTCAACCAGATAATCGGTTAAGTGGCTGGCATTGATCCCTGACAGGCGACGCGCGGAGTGTTGGGCCGCGCCCGCCCCCTGTCGGGCCGAGAGCGCGATAAGCTGCAGCGCCGTAGCCCAGCCTGCAACGTCATCACACAGGCGCCCCGCATCTTCGGACTCCAGCGGCGCAGGCAGTCGGGCATCAAAAAACTGCTGCGCCTCCTGATGGGTAAACGCCAGTTGTTGACTGCTCAACTCCATCAACTGCTCGCGAACGCGCAGGTTGGCGATCCCCAACTGGGGAAGATTACGCGAAAGCACCACCAGGGTAACGTTTTCAGGTTGATGGCGTAAAAAGAAACGCATCGCTTCATGAATCACAGGATTGGTGATGTGATGGTAATCATCGATAATCAGCCACAGCGGTTGATGCCAGGCATGAAGCTCATTGAAAATCTGCGTAAACAGCGCATTCAGATTCACGTACTGCCGTTTGTTTGCCAGCGCTTCGCTCCGGCTACAGCTGCCGTGCGTGGCCTGCTGCAGGGCGGCAATTAAATAGTCCGCAAAACGCTCTGGCTGATTGTCACTTTCATCCAGGGAGTACCAGCCCAAATCGGCTTTGTCTGCAGCCCACTGCGATATCAGGGTGGTTTTGCCATAGCCTGCAGGACTGGTTACCAGCACCAGGCGGTAGTTACCTGCAGCGGAAAGTTTTCGTATCAGCCGCTCCCGTTTCACCGTGGCTTCATGGCGGACAGGACGGCTGAGTTTAGAGGGGATTAACATGTACGCACGCTTCTCCGTTAACGTCTGGCGCATCATTTTTTTACGCTTCGTAATTATTCCTCACACGTTCAGCTATCCCTCCTGATAAAGCAAGCGGACGCTTTAGCGAATCTTCACAAAAGCGAGTCTAATCACACTTAAGTGAAATTTTCAGACTTGCCTCAACGTCTCCTCCCTTGCCCTCATCCTGACGGAACTTTTGCCAGGAGGATGAGCGATTCCGCGCGCAAGGGCAGACTCATCCTCATTCCCATTCTTTGTCGACAGGATACCCGGCTATGACACAGCACCCTTTTGATCGTTCCCGTTTTGACGCTGCGCTGACGCGCCAGTGGCAACGCTTTGGCCTGCATGATGCAGGAGAAATGACGCCATATCAGTGGTGGCAGGCTCTGAGCGGCGCGCTGGCAGAAATGCTCAACGCGCTGCCCGCCCGCCCGGCATCCGGCGATTTGCGCCATGTGAATTACCTCTCTATGGAGTTTCTCACCGGGCGACTGACCGGCAACAACCTGCTCAACTTAGGGTGGTTCGAGGGCGTTAATACGGCCCTGAAGCAGTGGGATGTTTCGCTGAGCGAGGTGCTGGAAAGCGAGAGCGATCCGGCGCTGGGCAATGGCGGACTGGGCAGGCTGGCGGCCTGTTTTCTGGACGCGATGGCCACGGTGGGTCAGCCCGCAACGGGCTATGGCCTGAACTACCAATATGGCCTGTTTCGTCAGCGCTTTGTCGAAGGTGAACAGGATGAACTGCCCGACGACTGGCAGCGCGACCGCTATCCCTGGTTTACACATAATGCTGCGCTAACGGTGCAGGTAGGCCTGGGCGGCAAAGTTGTGGCAGAGAATGGTAAAACGCACTGGCAGCCTGCGTTTCAACTGGAGGGCGAGGCCTGGGATCTGCCGGTCGTGGGCTTTGAGAATGGCCTCACGCAGCCTCTGCGGCTGTGGCAGGCAAAACATGCGCACCCTTTCGATCTCAAAACGTTTAACGGCGGCGCTTTTTTACGGGCGGAAAAGCAAGGTATTAATGCGGAAAAACTGACCAAAGTGCTTTACCCCAACGACAACCATCAGGCAGGAAAAAAACTACGCCTGATGCAGCAGTATTTTCAGTGCGCCTGTTCGCTGGCAGACATTCTTCGTCGTCACCGTCTGGCGGGCCGTGCCATTGAAACCCTGCCGGATCATGAGGTGATCCAACTGAATGATACGCACCCAACGCTGGCTATTCCTGAACTGATGCGGCTATTGCTGGATGACCATCAGCTCAGTTGGCAGGACGCCTGGCACCTTACCCAGCGCACCTTTGCCTACACCAACCATACGCTGATGCCGGAAGCGCTGGAGTGTTGGGATACCCACATCGTGCGTAGCCTGCTTCCGCGGCACATGGAGATTGTTAACGCCATCAATACCCAGCTCAAAGAGGCGGTTAACCGGCAGTGGCCTGGGAACAAGGCCGTCTGGTCGAAACTGGCCATCGTGCACGGTAAGCAGCTGCGCATGGCCAATTTATGCGTGGTGACCTGCTTTGCGGTAAACGGCGTGGCCGCCCTGCACTCGCGGCTGGTAAAAGACGATCTGTTTCCGGAATACGTCACCCTGTGGCCGGAAAAATTCCACAACGTCACCAATGGCATCACACCGCGCCGCTGGATTCATCAGTGTAATCCCCGACTGGCGGCGCTTATCGGAAAAACGCTTAATCAGCCCTGGCTCAACGATTTGGATGCGCTTCAGGGGCTGGAAAAACAGGTGGATAATCCGGGGTTTTGCACGGCGTACCGCGAGATTAAACAGCGCAATAAAGCGGATTTGGCCTGCTGGATTGCGCAACGCACCGGGATTAAGGTGAATCCCGAGGCCCTGTTTGATGTGCAAATCAAACGGCTGCACGAGTACAAACGTCAGCATCTCAGCCTGCTGCATACCATCGCCTTATGGCAAACCCTGGTGAGCGATCCTCAGGCGAACCGCTGTCCTCGCGTCGTGATCTTCGGCGCGAAAGCGGCACCGGGCTATGCGTTGGCTAAAAATATCATTTTTGCCATCAACAAGGTGGCCGACGTCATCAACACCGATCCGCGCGTGGCCGATCGCCTCAAAGTGGTGTTTATTCCCGACTATAACGTCTCTGTGGCAGAACGGCTTATCCCGGCCGCAGACCTGTCAGAGCAGATTTCACTGGCGGGCAAAGAGGCCTCGGGCACCGGCAACATGAAGCTGGCCCTGAACGGCGCGCTGACCATTGGCACGCTCGATGGTGCGAACGTGGAGATTTCTGAACAGGTCGGCGATGAGAATATCTTTATTTTTGGTCATACGGTAGAACAGGTTAACGCCCTCAAGGCCGCTGGCTATGCTCCGTCAAAATGGCGCGAAAAAGACGCCCAGCTCGACCAGGCGCTGACGTCACTGGAGGATGGTACGTTCAGCGCAGGCGACCGGCACGCTTTTGATCTGCTGTTGCACAGTCTGGGGGCTAAAAACGGCGATCCTTATCTGGTGCTGGCCGACTTCCGACATTACCTCAACGCTCAGCAGCGCGTTGAAGCACTGTGGTCTGATAAAGCGGCCTGGACGCGCGCCACGATACTCAACACCGCTCGCTGCGGCATGTTCAGCGCCGACCGGTCGATTCGTCACTATCAGCAACGTATCTGGCAGCGTAAACGCTAAGGATCAGCATGAAACCACTTCATTATCCGGCCGGGATCGGCAGGGTAGCCACTGAATATGTTGATGCGCATGGGGCGGTCCGGCAGGTTTCTGCATCGACCCGCGATCGCTTGCTGGCGGCGATGCAGCCAGGCCCTGGCCCTGGCGTTATCCCACCGGTCGCCGTCTTTACCCAGGGTTTGCCCATCCGTTTAACGCCCTCTCTGGCTGGCCCGGCACGCTGGCACCTGGAGGGCGAATCGGGTGAACGCTGGTCAGGGCACTGCGAGCCTGAGGCGTCTTTGACGCTCCCGGCGCTGCCTGAAGGTTACCATCTTCTGACGATAAACGCGGATGCACAGCAATCGAGGTGCCAGATAATAGTGACACCGTCACGTTGCTATGAGCCGGAGGCCTTGCTACGGGGCGAGAGACGCTGGGGAACCTGTGTCCAGCTCTACGCTTTACGATCGGATCAGAACTGGGGAATCGGCGATTTTGCTGACCTGCGGGACATGGTGAAGGCGGTTGGCATGCGCGGCGGCGCTTTTGTGGGGCTGAACCCCCTGCATGCGCTTTTTCCTGCGTTACCTGATGATGCCAGCCCCTATAGCCCGTCTTCCCGACGCTGGCTCAACGTGCTCTATATCAGCGTTCCTGAGGTTGAGGACTTTAACCTGAGTGCCGCTGCGCAGTGCTGGTGGCAGTCGGCAGAAACGCAACACAGGCTGCACCAGGCGCGTCACGCGCCCTGGGTCGATTATTACACGGTGGCATCACTGAAGCTGGATGCCCTGCGGTTTGCCTGGCAGCAGTTTATGCAGCGTGAGAAAGAGGATAGTCAGGCCGAGGCATTTGAGGCGTTTGTGGCTGAGGGCGGTGAAAGTCTGCTGCATCAGGGATTGTTCGATGCCCTGCAGGCCTGGCTTCGCGAAGAAGATCCCCTGCGTCACGGCTGGCAAACGTGGCCCACTGCCTATCAACAACCCGATACGGCCGCCGTACACGCGTTTCGGATTGAACATGGCGATGAGATTCGTTTCTATCTCTGGCTGCAATGGCTGGCGGCGCGTCAGTTTGCCGCCTGTTGGCACCTGTGCCAGCAGCACCAGATGGCACCAGGACTTTATCGCGATTTGGCCGTTGGCGTCGCCGCAGGGGGATCGGAAACCTGGAGCCAACGCGGGCTTTACTGTTTAGCGGCCAGCACAGGCGCCCCGCCGGATATTCTGGGCCCGCTTGGCCAGAACTGGGGGCTGCCGCCAATGGACCCGCAATCTTTGTATGATCGGGCATACGAACCCTGGATTACGTTGCTGCGCGCGAATATGCGCGATTGTGGGGCGTTACGTATCGATCATGTCATGGCTTTGCTGCGACTGTGGTGGATTCCGCAAGGAGAAACGGCCGCCGCAGGCGCGTATGTCGCCTATCCCATTGACGATCTGCTCGCTATTCTGGCGCTGGAAAGTCAGCGCCAGCGCTGCATGGTGATTGGTGAGGATTTAGGCACGGTGCCGGAGGCGATTGTCGATAAACTCCACAATGCTGGCGTCTACTCGTATAAGGTGCTCTATTTTGAGCAAAACTCGCACAAGGGCTTTCGCCCGCCTGCGGCATGGCCGCGTCAGGCAATGGCTGTAGCCACCACTCACGATATGCCAACGCTCCGTGGCTGGTGGCAAAGTGACGATCTGACACTGGGGAGCCAACTGGGGTTGTATCCTGATAAAGCGGTGCTTGCCGGGCTGTATCATCAGCGCCGGGCAGCCCGATCGGCGTTGCTTCAGACCCTGACGCGCCACGGTTACCTCAAGCCCAAAGGGCGGGTTCAGGCAAACAGTCCGCGCATGAGCCTGTTACTTAACCAGGTTATCCATCATTATCTCGCGGACTGCACCAGCGCCCTGCTGGGTTTACAACCCGAAGACTGGCTGGATATGGCCTCGCCGGTTAATGTGCCGGGCACGGTAGAGGCTTATCCGAACTGGCGGCGTAAGCTCAGTCTGTCGCTGGAGACGATGTTTGCAGATAAGCGTATCACGGCACTGCTGGAGGAGACTTCCCGGCGTTGTTCGTGATTTATCAGGCGATCCAGGGATAAGTTTCAGGCGTGATCCCGGATCGCTGAAATCGTTGTCGCAGAGGCTGTTCAATGCGGTCAGCATGAAGAGCAGTACACCAAAATGGACTGGCGTGAGAAAACACAGGCAGAACATAAGGTTTGCGTTTAGCTATCGATTCGTGTTTTTTACTCTGTAAAATGGACGCCATTCTGGCTTTTGAGTTAGCGTATGTTTTCGATTCCCTTTCCTGCTTTGACGTTATTTGCACTACTGATATTAATGATGATGCTCATTCGTTCTGGTAAGCGCGAATACCGTGGGGCAATGATGTTTATTGCAGCGTCGGCAGGACTAATGGCCTTGAGTATAATTAGGTGGGAATGGCATTTCTCTCTTCTTAAACCCCTGCAGGCTATACTGGCAACACTCTTACCCGCAGTGGCCTGGTCGTGCTTTAGCGGCCTTACGCATCAATCCCGTGCGCGTCGCCTGAAGCTGGCTGTTATCCCTGTTTATACTGCCATCATCATCCAGCTGTGTCTGCCCGTTCTGACCGATGCTCTGTTGTTTCTGATTTATGCAGGTTATGGCATCGCACTACTACGTGCAGCAACAAACGGAGCTGATTTTTTTGTCGAATCACGCTTCAGAGAAGCCTCCATAACGCAGAAAATGACCTTTTTTGCGGGCTGTTTTCTTTGCTTTTCGGCACTCACCGACGCGGTTATCAGCAGAATGATGAATATTGCCCCGCAATTAATTGCCCTGTTTCAGGGAATGACGCTACCGTTACTTTGTATTGCCATTGTCCGGGCAGTAAAGAGCGTTCCTGCGGGTGAAACTCACGCCGAAGAAACGTCATCCCTTACCGATGATGAGGCAAAGGATGCGACGCTTGAGCCCTTATGCCTGCACATCGAAAACCTTGTCCGCGCACACGCTTACTATCTTGATACCGATCTTACGCTGAACAAGCTTGCACGCAAACTCGATATTCCAGCACGGCATATTTCTCGCGCGGTAAACGCTACACGGCAGTGCAACGTTTCGCAGTGGCTCAATGGGTTTCGTATAGAAAAGGCGCAGGACATGCTGCGCCAGCCACAGCTAAAAATTACCGACATCATGCTTGAAACCGGGTTTATCAGTAAGTCGAACTTCAACCGGGAATTTATGCGCATTACGGGGAAAACCCCCACCGCATTTCGTCAGGCTATGGATGATAGTGAAGCGCGGTGTTGAGAAACGCACTGATTTTACCGATCAACATGTTGTGAAGTGCGTTTCTGTTCACGCCCTGTCCATCCCGGCAGACTTCCCCTTCGCCCGGCGCGCTTTGCTCAATCAGCGCCTCTCCCTGCGGTTTGCATTGCTGCATAAAGCTAAAATGGGTCGCGCCGGGGATAACACCATAAGTGACAATGTCACTTGATAATGCCTTTGCCAGATACTTCGATTCAAGCGAGGCAGGCAGCGCCGGCGAATCTACACCTGCCGCTAAGATCAGCACGGGCAGCCGAATATGCCCCAGACTCTGCGTCGTGAGTCCGCGAGCTAACCCTAAATCCAGCGCCACTACCGCCTTAATGCGCGGGTCTTGCAGGTCTGAGCTCAGGTGGCTGGCCCCTTGCCTGTTATCAAGGCCCAGTGTTGTCATTAGCCGACAGCTGGACAACTCAGCATGTTGGATGCAGTCATGAGCAAATTGTTGCGGGTCAAAACGCGCCCCCGCTAATTCCATTACCGTCCAGCCGCCAAGAGAATGCCCGACAGCGGCGATTCGTTTCACGTCAGCACGCCCTGCCAGCAGGGGATCGTTCAGAATCCGCTCCAGTGCCATGATTAAATCCTGAGGACGCCGCCAGAGCTGTCTGGCGTGTGCCGATGTTAAATCCGACGTCGTGGTACCGGGATGATTGGTCGCAATCACGATATATCCCTGTTCAGCCATCGCGTCGGCCAGCCATGCAAGGTTGCGCCAACTCCCGCCATAACCATGAGATAACAGTAATACAGGATGTAAGCCGGGCAAGGGTTTAGCATTTCGCACCACGCTGACACCTGTAAACGCGGGATTATCCGCAATGTTTTCCTTGGGCGACGACGCTGCACTGGGATACCACACGGCAACCTCAACCGGGCGTTGCTGCTCGCCTGCTATGAACTGGCGAAAGCCGTTGCTGGCCATCGCAGAATGACTAAATACGATGAGGGAAAAAGAGATAATCAGACGTATTAACATGATGAAGGCTCCAGTTGTGATAGAGCCTTTTTTGTATCAGTGCCGAAGGTTACGCGCGTCCTGGAACGCGATCGGGTACCTCAATAACATCATTTAGGCTGAGGATTGCGCAAAGCCTGACCAAAAGTATCAGCCTCTTTGAAAGAGAAAGACGCGAATTTACGCCAGAACGGAACAGGTTAAGCGCGAGGGACAGGTCACTGACCTCATAAAAAAGGTGCGCCTCAGTGCAACAGATGGAACAAATCAGCACTGCCGGAGTGATTACCCCTTGCCTTTAACACTGCTGATAAAGGTTTGCCGCGCAGACGTCGAGCCGAGCCGTTCGGCCTCATCCAGCAGTCTGAGCGCTTTATCAATATTGCCCTGCGCCGACGCCTGGCGAATAGCATCGTTAAAATAGCCTTCGGTATCCTGAACAATAGGCTGTGTTTTCGCTGCAGGAGCCGCAGTGGGCGCACGACTGGCTGCCGCTGGTTGACTGTTTCCGACCGTAACCGGAGCCGGGCCAGAGGATCCAAACAACGGCCCGACCAGTATTGAGGAATCCGAGCGGGTACTCAGTTTTATTTTTACTGTGCCAGATGTTGTATGACGGGCAACCGGATCGGGAATATCGGGAACGGCATGGCCGGTGCCTTTGGCATAGGCTTTTGCCGGATCAACCAGCGTTGTGGTCTGAGCAAGATCCGTCTCTGTGGTGAATACCAACAGATAAATTTTTTGCTGTCCGGGAACCGGGGTCAACTTCATCACGCCTTCCAACCGATCAGCGGCCATCACGCCAGGTTGCTGATAAGAAAACCAGCGGCTGGGGAACCAGGCGGCCGGACGCAGGTTTTCGTCCAGAATGAGCACGTTGGGCGCAAAGACCTGGTTCTGCTGTACCTCACTGCTTAAGGTGATTGTCAGCTCGCCCAGCGTGGCAGGCAGGCTGTAAGCGGCGACCGGCCCGGTGATACCGGCAACGTTTAGCGGACTGTGCCCGGCCGTTAACGTCGTTACCTGCGGCCGTGCGGTATCCAGGGGTTGCCAGTGCATGCTCTGCAGGCTGGAAAGCGGAATGGCGGGCGCTGCAGAGACATCCTGCGGCATCAGATTGATCGCGGCCCGTGCAGGCAGACTGTGTCCTGCCAGCAGGAGCGCGCTCAGGCAAAGTGCGGTGAATGTTTTATACGTTTTCATTTTTAACCTCGAGAAACGGGCAGGCCGCGGCAACGCAGGCAATAGCCGCCGCGGCCTGAAAGACAGTGCGAAACGGTCTACAGCGGTTTATCCAGAAAAGGGATCACCACCAGATTTCCATTTGCGCGCCAAAGGTCCACTCATCATTGTTGCCGCGGCTGTTGGTAAACAGGCCGTTTCCGGTGCTGTCCTGTGACGCGAAGGTGGTGATATCACCGGCCGCGTCTTTGTTATAACCCCACTTCTCATCCCATTTGGCATAGGTCGCGAAGAGCCGCAGCGCAGGACGTGACCAGATGCTGTCTCCAGCCTGCCACTGCTGCGCCAGCGTGATTTTGTACTGACCATTGCGTTCGCCGACCTGCTGTGACTTCACGTTGTCATAGCCCACTTCCAACAGGGTGCTCATGATCGGCGTCCATTTGTACATGGGCCGCACGCCAACGGTGTACCACTCATTACCCCGGTTGTTATCCAGATCGGTGTTTTGGTACATCGCGACGTACATCATGTCCCAGCGTTCCGCCAGGGTGATCGCCCCGTGGTCCAGAACCCGATACATCTTGCCGTTGTTATTGATATTCGTGCCCTGTGCCAGCCCTTTCCCCTGGGACGTCAACGCATCGGTCGCGTACTGCAGCACAAATTTGTTGTAGCCTTTGAGCATGCTCTGCGTATGCTCAGCGGTGAACAGCCAGCCGTCTCGGGATGCGCCATCTTCTAAGCGGTAGCCGTCACGCGCATTGGCACGGCCGTAATCCACACCCAGTTCCAGGACGCCATTTGGGTTGGTTTCCAGCCCTGCCAGACGGACGTCAAAAGCATCATCTGCGGTACTGGTGGCGTAATTGCGAATGCGATCGTTAGAAAAGGTGTAAGAGCCGCCCGCTTCCGATGAGCGCGTTGCGGCAAACGACAGCTTACCAAATCCCAGATCGACATCTTCCAGACCCGCACCCGGGCCGGAAATATCCCAGTAGTAGAAATCGATCATGTGAACGTCATGGCGCTGGTAGAAACGTTTACCGGCCCAGATAGTGGAACCCGGCAGGGCGTCGATCAGGTTTTTACCCTTGACGTTGGCTTCACGAAAAGCCGGTGAAGTGGATTCCCAGTCGTTTTGCTGAGAAACCGAGTACGCCACGTTGGTGTCGAAGTAGAAGCTCTTGTCGCCCTCTTTCCACACTTCCTGACCCAGCTTAAGTTCAGCATAGGTTTCGCACTCGTTACCCAGACGGTATTTACTTTGAGCACCGGTTGCCTGGAAGCATTGCTGCTCGCCGCCGCTGCCCGTCCAGCCAATGCCGGAGCGAGCATAACCGGTAAAATCCACCGCCATCAGCGGTGAAGACAGCGTGCCTGTCGCTACCGCTACGGCAAGGGAAAGTTTGCGCAGAGTTAACATTTTCTATCTCCTGAGGTCATTGCTTTTATTGTTTTGCTGGATTAAACGCCGGGCTCCTGATGCAGCCTGCGACACGCGCTTCCGTCCTCTCGGAACAGATGACAACGCTCGGGTGGCAAGCCAATGCCCATCATGGCGCCCTCTTTTACCAACACCACGTCCTCCTGGCGGTACACCAGGTTTTGACGGATGGCGGGGATTTGGATGTGGATTTGAGTTTCGTGTCCCAGTTGCTCAACGACCTGCACTTCCCCCTCAAGGGTGACGTCAGCGATATCACTGGACAGCAGATGTTCCGGCCGGATACCCAACGACATATTGCTGCCGACCTGCACGTTGGCGCTGTCTATCGGTAGCCAGACCAGCTGATTATTGGGCAGGCGCACCTGCACCTGTTCAATCGCGGTGGCGGTGACCTTAACGGGGAGGAAGTTCATTTTTGGCGAGCCAATAAAGCCTGCAACAAAGCGGTTTGCCGGATAGTGATAGAGCTCCAGCGGCCGACCAACCTGCGCCACACGACCGGCGTCCAGTACCACAATTTTATCGGCCAGGGTCATGGCTTCGATCTGGTCGTGAGTCACGTAAATCATGGTGCGCCTGAGTCGCTTATGCAGGCGGGAGATCTCGATGCGCATCTGCACCCGCAGCGCGGCATCGAGATTAGAAAGGGGTTCGTCCAGCAGGAAGACTCGGGGTTCGGCGACCAGCGTGCGGCCGATGGCAACGCGCTGGCGCTGTCCGCCAGAGAGCGCCTTTGGGCGGCGATCAAGCAGATGCGCCAGCTGTAGCACCTCAGCAACCTGGGTTACGCGCTGCTCTCTTTCCGCTTTTTTAACGCCGGCCAGCTTCAGGCCAAAAGACATGTTTTCTGCCACCGAGAGATGGGGATAAAGCGCGTAAGACTGAAATACCATGCCAATGCCGCGTTCGGCAGGCGGCACCTCATTCATCCGTTTATCGCCAATCAACAATTCACCGCGGGTAATCGTCTCCAGGCCAGCAATCATCCGCAGCAGCGTTGATTTACCGCATCCAGAAGGCCCGACAAATACGACAAACTCGCCTTCACCAATCTCCAGATTGATATCGTTCGACACGACCGTGTCGCCCCAGGCTTTGGTGACATTGCGTAACACGACGCTCGCCATAGTACTTTCCTCTCCACTCGCTAATGCGGCCCGCACGTCAGCGGACAAATTCTGGCGTTCACTATGCGTAGCGTGATTCGTCGCCACATCCTCCACCGACGCGCTTTATCTGGGGGAGGAGACGGGAGGAGGAGAAAACATCAGCACACGAGAGCGGTCGCGCGCTGCACTGATTTTTGTGATCGGTAACGCAGTCTGGCACCCACCTTAGTGTGAGCCAGACCGTGATAATCCTGTCACTTTGTAACAGCGATCACACCTCGACGGCGGCAGGCGTAGAGGCCAGGAGGATGAGAAGCCGGTAAGAACACGCAGAATGTGCGGCAAGCAACATGTTCGTTTCCGCTAACAGGATGGAGTGTTAAAGATGAAAACTGGCGCAAAAATTTTGGCTCTGTCAGCCCTCTCGGCGGTGCTGTTCTCCGCTTCCGCAGTCGCAAAGATTGAAGAAGGAAAACTGGTTATCTGGATCAACGGTGACAAAGGCTATAACGGTCTGGCCGAGGTGGGTAAAAAGTTTGAACAGGAAACCGGTATTCACGTTACGGTCGAGCACCCGGATAAAATGGAAGAAAAATACCCGCAGGTGGCCGCGACCGGTGACGGTCCGGACATTATCTTCTGGGCGCACGACCGTTTTGGCGGTTACGCCCAGTCCGGCCTGTTAGCCGAGGTGTCACCGGACAGCAGTTTCCAGCAAAAAATCTTTCCTTTCACCTGGGACGCCGTGCGCTTCGACGGCAAGCTCATTGGCTATCCGGTTTCGGTTGAGTCGCTGTCGCTAATCTACAACAAAGACCTGCTCCCCACGCCGCCGAAAACGTGGGAAGAGATGGCCGCCCTGGATAAGTCGCTGCGCGAGAAAGGCAAAAGCGCCATCATGTTTAATCTGCAGGAGCCCTACTTTACCTGGCCGCTGCTGGCAGCCGGCGGCGCTTATGCCTATCAGTTGACGGACGGACACTATGATGTCAAAAACACCGGCGTTGATAATGCCGGAGCCAAAGCCGGCATGCAGTTCCTGGTCGATCAGGTCAAAGCCAAGGTCCTGAACGCCGATACGGATTACTCCATTGCCGAAGCCGCTTTTAATAAAGGCCAGACGGCAATGACCATTAACGGCCCCTGGGCCTGGAGCAATATCGATAAGAGCGGTATTCACTACGGCGTCGCGCCGCTGCCGACGTTAAACGGCAAGCCCACCAAACCTTTTGTTGGCGTACTCAGCGCCGGGATCAATGCGGCCAGCCCGAACAAAGAGCTGGCTAAAGAGTTTCTGGAAAACTATCTGTTAACGGATGCCGGCCTTGAGGCCGTGAACAAAGATAAACCGCTGGGTGCGGTGGCGCTGAAGTCCTTCCAGCAAAAGCTGGAGAAAGACTCGCGTATTGCCGCCACCATGAACAATGCACAACGCGGTGACATTATGCCCAACATCCCACAGATGGCCGCGTTCTGGTACGCCATGCGCACCGCCACCCTTAACGCGCTGAGCGGCCGTCAGTCCGTTGATGCCGCGCTCAAGGATGCGCAGTCACGTATAAGCAAGTAAATCGTTCAGCGCAGGCCAGTTTGCTGGCCTGCAAACCTGCCGTTAAGGAAATCGGGTCATGTCAGAAAAACCGCAAACGGGACGGCATCGTTCTGTGTTGAAAGGCGCACTGGTGGGCATCTGTTGTTTGCTGGTCGGTTATTTACTGGTGCTGATGTATGCTCAGGGGGAATACCTGTTTGCCCTGCTGGCGCTGGTCATAAGCGGGCTGGGCATCGGGATTTATGCCAATCGCAGGGCCTACGCCTGGCGTTATGTTTATCCCGGCATGGCTGGAATGATGTTATTTGTCTTGTTCCCTTTGGCCTGTACCGTGGGCATTGCCTTTACCAACTACAGCAGCACCAATCAGTTGACCCAGGAGCGGGCTCAGCAGGTTTTACTCAGCAGACAATATCAGGACGGCGCAGGCCTGAATTTCAGCCTGCTTCCCGAAGGCGATCGCTGGCGGCTGGTGCTTAGCGAGGGATCGAACAGTCAGACCTGGGTGTCACCGCTCTTCTCCTTCGACACTGCGGGCCCATTAAAGATGGTGAGCGCACCTGCTCCAGAGGGAGAACGGGCAAACTTACGCGTCATCACCACACATCGCCAGGCACTGGCAAAACTCCGCGCCGTGCTGCCTGACGGACGTGAACTGGTCATGAGTTCCTTGCGTCAGTTTTCAGGAACGCGCCCGCTCTATGGGGTAACGGATCATCAGACGTTAAGAAACCAGCAAAGCGGCGTAAGCTATCGCGCCAATCCGGATACCGGCTTTTATCAGGTGATTGACGCAAAGGGCCAGTGGGGAGAAGAACGTCTGAGTCCCGGATTTACCGTGGGCGCGGGCTGGCAGAACTTTATTCGCGTGTTCACCGACGAGGGGATTCAAAAGCCGTTCCTGGCCATCTTTGGCTGGACGATGATTTTCTCTTTGCTGACCGTGGTGTTAACGGTGGCGGTGGGCATGGTGCTGGCCTGCCTGGTGCAGTGGGAGGCGTTAAAAGGCAAAGCCGTTTATCGGGTAATGCTGATCCTGCCTTATGCCGTGCCCGCCTTTATCTCCATCTTGATCTTCAAGGGATTATTCAACCAGAGCTTTGGCGAAATCAACGTCATGCTCAACGCCATGTTTGGCAGTAAACCGGCGTGGTTCAGCGATCCTACGCTGGCGCGTGCCATGCTGATCATCGTGAATACCTGGCTGGGTTATCCCTACATGATGATTTTGTGCATGGGGCTGCTGAAAGCGATTCCCGAGGATTTGTACGAAGCCTCTGCGATGGACGGTGCCGGGCCGCTACAAAACTTTTTCCTGATTACGGTACCGCTGCTGTTAAAACCGCTGACGCCGCTGATGATTGCCAGTTTTGCCTTCAATTTTAATAACTTTGTGCTGGTGCAGCTACTGACGAATGGTGCACCCGACAGGCTCGGCACGACCACGCCTGCGGGTTATACCGACCTGCTGGTGAACTACACCTGGCGTATTGCTTTTGAAGGCGGTGGCGGGCAGGACTTTGGTCTGGCAGCGGCTATCGCCACGCTGATTTTCCTGCTGGTTGGCGCACTGGCGGTGATCAATCTGAAAGCCGTGCGGATGAAATTCGACTAAGGAGTCATGATGGCGATGGTACAACCCAAATCGCAGAAGTTACGTCTGTTTATGACGCATCTGCTGCTGCTGGCGTTTATTGCGGCAATACTGTTTCCCTTACTGATGGTAGTGGCGATTTCGCTGCGCGCGGGAAATTTTGCCACCGGCAGTATTATTCCGGAACATATCTCCTGGGAACACTGGCGGCTGGCGCTGGGCTTCAGCGTTCAGCATGCTGACGGCTCAGTCACGCCGCCGCCCTTTCCTGTTTTGCTGTGGCTGTGGAACTCGGTCAAGATCGCGGCTATCAGCGCAATGGGCATTGTGGCGCTGTCCACCACCTGCGCCTATGCCTTTGCCCGGATGCGCTTTAAAGGGCGTGAGAGCCTGTTAAAAGGGATGCTGATTTTTCAGATGTTCCCGGCGGTGCTGTCGCTGGTTGCGCTTTATGCCCTGTTCGACCGTCTCGGGCAATATCTGCCGTTTGTGGGTTTAAATACCCATGGCGGCGTGATCTTCGCCTATCTTGGCGGCATCGCGCTGCATGTCTGGACGATAAAAGGCTATTTCGAAACCATTGATGGCTCGCTGGAGGAAGCGGCGGCGCTGGATGGCGCAACGCCCTGGCAGGCTTTCCGGCTGGTTTTACTTCCGTTATCGGTGCCCATTTTAGCCGTGGTGTTTATTTTGGCGTTTATCGCTGCGGTAACGGAAGTCCCGGTGGCCTCACTGCTGCTGCGTGACGTCAACAGTTACACGCTGGCCGTGGGCATGCAGCAATATCTTAATCCGCAAAACTATCTGTGGGGCGATTTTGCCGCAGCCGCCGTTCTCTCTGCCATTCCTATTACCCTGGTGTTCCTGCTGGCGCAACGCTGGCTGGTTAACGGCCTGACCGCCGGCGGCGTGAAGGGCTGATCGCGTCATCCTTCCCCTTTCAAGGGGATAATGCGAACATTGGCGGCCCGTCATGGCCGCCTTTTTTCAATCTTCACTGACCAGATCGTCGTAGACCGCCCGCAAGCGCATGCGCAGATACAGTACGGCTTTATGCTTGCGCGACAGCAAGGTCTGAACACTGACGCCGGTTAATTCTGACAGCGCTTTATAGCTGATTCCCTGCAGCTCCGTTTGGTCAAACACCTCATACTGCGCGGGCGGAAGTTCGGCTAGCGCCGCCTCCAGCGCGTCCCAGAGTAGCGCCCTGAGGTAATCATCTTCAGGGGTTTGCGGAATGCCAAACAGGGTTTCAGCCAGTTCGCTTTCAACCCCATCCTCCTCGTCGTTTTTCATGTAGCTGGCAAGTGGCAACTCCCGCTTCTTACGCGCCCGATCCGTCATTTCATTGCGTGCCGCCCGAAACAGCCAGGCGGAGATATTCTCAACCGGCTGTTCCACGCCGATCAACTGACAGGTAATTTCCTGCAAAATATCGTCAGCCTCCTCCCGTGCTGGGGTACGGGCACGAATAAATCGCTGGAGTTTCGTTCTGCAGAGCGTAAGCGCTTTGACCCACGATGAGGCTTGCGATGCGCTGGCCTTCATCGTCTACTCAGTCCGGGCAGCATGGTTGTCATCTGACGACGGAGGCTGTTCGTCCCGGCGTTTATCACGGCAGTGTTGCCCCCGATGGCCAAAACCTTCCCGACGTTGCTTCATAAATGCGTCTCGTTGTTCCGGTGTCATCTGCATCCAGCGTTCATGCATACGACGCCGGGCATGGCCAAACATTCCCGG
Source organism: Pantoea sp. Ae19-2 (assembly GCF_059801205.1). Classification (NCBI taxonomy): domain Bacteria; kingdom Pseudomonadati; phylum Pseudomonadota; class Gammaproteobacteria; order Enterobacterales; family Erwiniaceae; genus Pantoea; species Pantoea sp. Ae19-2. Next base: position 1,762,151 of record NZ_JBCHWE010000001.1, read on the forward strand.
CCTGATACCCAAGCCGCCAAACAGAATCCGGCACAGTAGCAACAACCCTGCGGCCTGCCAGAAACCGATCGTTTTAACCCCGATAAGCGCGGGCAGCAAGGCATTCCACAGTGACATGACCAGCAGACATAGTGCGACAATAAAAACGGCACCCACTATCAACGGCTTCGCCAGTCGGTTTCTGCCCCTGGCACGGGCATGGCGGAACGAAGGGTGATCAAAATCTCTCATATCAGAATGACCTCATCAGTGATAAACACACGTTTGTGATGAGGTAGACGAATGAGCCAGCAGAATATTGCTGACGGCGGAAAAAAAAAGTGAAGGCATCGACGTGTTGTGCGGGTGACGGAGATAACACAGCGGTGCCGGTGAGCGAATATTCACCGGCACCGCGTACCTGATGCGGTCAGGAAGGCATCACGCGCCCTCTTTATTGTGACATTGTCACGTCAGGATTTACTGGCCTGCCCGGGCATAATTTTTTCAACGGCCTTTCCCTCCAGCGCGGCCTTTACGACGGTGAAAACGTCGGTATTATCAATGTAATCACCCTGATTGTAACCGACATATTTGGCATAGCCCGCGTCGTTACCGCGCACGCGTTCGGCGAAGGCTTCAGCGCCCACACCTTTTGCCCACAGCGGAACCAACGCGTTAGCGTGATTGCCGGTGGGACGGAAAGACACGCCTGGCATGGCGCCTTTGCCGTTATTGATGACGGGTTCAAATGCGCGAGTCTGCGCATCCGGCCCCATCGGCATGCCGTTATCATGATCCGTGGTAACAATCAGCAAGGTCTCGTTCCAGTTGCTGTTTGTCTCGACCCATTCAATGACAGAGGCCACGGCGTGATTAAAATCGGCGCTTTCTTCAATCAGACGGCCGTATTCAACGCCCACACAGTTGGGGTTATACGTGTTGCCCCAGTCTCCTTTACCACTGCAGGCATTGCTGGTATGGGCAGACCAGTCGGTTGCCCCACCTTCTACCATCATAAAGAAGCCGTTCGGATTTTTGCTCAGATGCTGAATCGCGCCACGGGTCATCAGGTTCAGCGTTGGCACAGTGGTAATAAATGCATCGCCTGATGGATTCGCCGCATTTTTACCAACAAATTCACCCTGCCGGCCCTGCTGTAACGTTCCGTTGGGGGCGACGTTGGGCGATCCCAGCAGCGGGCCATCATAGTTCAGCGAGCCGTTAGCCAACTGGGTAAACGCCTCCGTGCTGCGCACAATTTTCCACGGCTGACCGCCCGCTGGCGCCAGCTTACCCGCGCGGAGTAAATCCCATTCGGTTTGCGCCAGATAAAGGTTCGCATCTTTGCCACAGCCGGCGGTGGACTCATTTTTCGCCAGATGCTGACAATCCGTTCCATTCACGTTGAAGCCCGGCAGTCCGGTTCCCATAATCACGTCGAGCTTACCGGCGGTGAGCATTTGTCTGGCGATCGCGTGATAATCGTTACGGGAAGCATTCTGCGCACCAAAGGCCGCTGGCGTGGCGTGCGAGAACGGCACACTGGTGACGACGCCCGTGGCCTTCCCCTGTGCCCTGGCTGTCAGAGTAATGAAGTCGACCGGTTTACCCATGTTATCGACGTTGATGGCATTGTTATAGGTTTTTACCCCGGATGCCAGCGCGGTGCCCGCCGCCGCACTGTCAGTAGGATTGATGGCCAGATATTCGTAACCCTTAAAGGGCAGTTCTTTGCTCTGGGTTTTTGTCGTGTCCCAGGCTTTCTGCGCGTCATAATTAACAAGGGATTCATTGCTGTGTGTGGCTTTTTTCGAGGCGTTGAGTGGATAGGTTGTCATGGCATACTTTACCGGGAATCCAGCATAAGGCGTTTTATCGCGCCCACCGTACTGCCAGTATGCGGTGGCATCCCATGTTCCCCAGCCTGCACCATCGTTAATCATGACAATGACGTTTTTCGCTTTGATGGCGTCGGCAAACGCAGAGGCACTGAGGGTCAGACCGCCCAGAGCCAGCAGGCACAGAGGAAGTTGACGCAGGGAAAACACAGTAGAGGAAGGGTGAAGACGAGGTTGACGTGGCATAAAACTCTCCATAATGATGACAGCGACCGCCTGAACAAAGAAACAGGTTTCAAAGGATGTCGAAAGATGTCTTTTTGTTACTCCGTGGCTGTGCAGTATTGGGATGCGTTGTGACAGTTTTATGAAAATCCTGTGCCGATGGACGAGAGAATTCCCTAAGGCAAATTTCATCACGGGTAAGCCTGTTACTTATCAACCTGTTACCTGAACAATGCGGCTGATTTCAATTTTTTCAATTAATGTAAACGTCTGTCAGCCCGACGCCGCGCGCCCTTTTATCCCACTTTGCTGTTCTTGCCGGCTTGATTGTTAAGTTCGCGTTGGCATTTTGTATCCAGATTTCACAACCTGTAAGCAGACACAAAAAACCTTCCATATTTCAGCTCAAGTGTGGCTGAAGCTTTCATAAGCATCTGATTAGCAAGAAAAGCCAAATTCGTTAACCGGAAAAGGTATTTTATAACTTTTGCCGACAGTCCTTAACATGACCGCGTTAATCGAACTCATGGCGAATGAATTAAAAAATCGATGGCGCTCAACAGGCGCGTGATGCCGTAATTTCAGATACTCAGGAGCACGAAAATGAAAGCACTTGTTCAGGATATTTTGTCTATCTTCTCTCCTCAGACCGTTAGCCCTGTGTTTATCCGTACAGGTTTGTCTCAGGATGAAAAAAATGCCATCAAGCCGATGGGCGTGACAACCGTCACCTGGGCGACATCGATGGAAGAAATCACGGATGCCCTGCTGCGCAAAGCAACGGAGGCGGGTGCTGTGGGCTATCACATTACCCACGTTGATTCCCATAAACCGGGTAACGATCAGCAGCATATTCTGGAAGCCACCGCGACGCTGTATGCGCTTGACGAGAAGGCGTTGCAGAGAGCCTGATTGTGACCGATCACTCTTCGCAATGCGTTATTAGCCACCCTGAACCCTGCTGTTATCTTCGGCAATAACAGCAGGGGTTCCCGTTTTCCCCTGCCTACGCAACGTTATCTCATCTTTTTCAGGCCGTGATCGCTTTACATATTCTGCCTGTTCTTCCTGTTTTATATGTATGCTGTAACTAAATAAGGCTGTTCAATAAATTGTTACGCTGTCAGAAGTACGCGTTTGCTCATCAGCCACTATAGTTTTCAACACACTTTCCCCCTGCGCCGACAATGAGGTTTTTATGAGCAAGCTCTTTTCCCCTTTCTCTCTGGGTGAGTTAACCCTGGATAACAGGATAGTCATTGCGCCAATGTGTCAGTATTCGGCTGATGAAGGCAGTGCGACCGCCTGGCATCGTATTCACCTGGGCCATCTTGCCTTATCGGGTGCAGGCTTGTTGATTATTGAAGCTACCGCCGTTGAGGACATCGGCCGGATCACCTATGGCGATTTAGGCTTATGGGACGATGAAACAGAAACGGCGCTGAGCGAGGTTCTGCAGGATATTCGTCAGTACTCCGATATGCCGATCGGCATTCAGCTCGGCCATGCCGGGCGTAAAGCATCCTGCACCGTTCCCTGGGAAGGTGGCGAACAGATTGCGCCTCAGGATGGCGGCTGGCAAACCCTGGCCCCTTCTGCCCTGTCGTTCAGTGATGGCGAGCATCTTCCGCTAGAGATGCAGGCCAGCGATCTCGAGCGCGTTAAAAATGCTTTTGTCGCAACGGCAAAACGCGCGGTTCGTCTGGGAATAGAATTAATTGAAGTTCACGCCGCGCATGGCTACCTGCTCCACCAGTTTCTCTCTCCCTTATCCAACAAGCGAAGTGATGAATACGGCGGCTCGCTGGAAAACAGAATGCGTTATCCCCTGGAAGTGTTTCATGCGGTACGTGAAGCCGTACCCGCAGAGATTCCGGTTGGGGTGCGTATTTCGGCCAGCGACTGGGTAGAAGGCGGATGGGATGTCGGCCAGTCCATTGCCTTCTCTAAGCAGCTTGAATCCCTGAACTGTGCCTACATCCACGTATCCAGCGGCGGATTGTCGGAACAACAGCAGATTAAGGTCGGGCCAAATTACCAGGTTCCTTTTGCACGCGACATCCGCCAGCAGATTGGCATTCCGGTGATTGCGGTAGGCTTAATTACCGAGCCACAGCAGGCTGAAGAGATTTTGCAACAGGAGGAAGCCGACCTGGTCGCCCTGGCACGCGGCATGTTGTATAACCCACGCTGGCCATGGCACGCCGCGGCCGAATTCAATGCCAATGTCAAAGCACCGCCGCAGTATCTGCGCTCAGAACCCCATGGCGCGAAAGGAACGCTGACGCAGGACGAATAACTGACTCTGGCCGCAACCAGGTTGCGGCCTTAACGGTTAGCCTGCTGGTGACACTGCAGCAGCGCCAGATGCGGACCTGACAGGGGCTGACGTTCAGGCGGAAACTGCTGCGCAACCGGTGCCATCGAACTCTGTGCCAATACCACCCGCTCTGCGCCCTGCTGCCAGGCATGTTCCACCGCTGTACGTACGCAGTGAAAATATCCCGCTCCATCTCCCGCTTTAAAGCGTTGCCAGGCTTCGGGAATCAGGCGGATGTCCGGCGTTTGCCCGTCGGTACAGAACAGCGCACGCGTTGCGCCAAGCGTGGATTCTGCCGCACAGAGCACCACCGTTTTCTTTGCGCTCTGATGCACGGCTTTTGCCAACATGCCGTCGGTACGCCAGACAGCGCAGGGTTGTCGGGATGAGGTGAAGGCTTCTGAAACCGGCCCTAATGTCGAGCAGGTGATCAGAATGACATCGAAGTGCGGTTGCAGATCCCGTAACAGAGCAACCAGCCGCTCGTGCAGTCCTGCGGTCAGGCCGCCGCTGGCTTCAGCTTCAGCCAGCAGGTGCGGCATGACCAGATGGCTGAGCTGCAGATGGTCCAGCTCAAGCTGACGGGCAGCATCGTCAAAAATGGCGATATTGCTGGCGGCGGTATGTAAGCAGGCAATATTGATCACGTGTTGGCTCTTACGCTGAAAGATGTCCCTCATCATGCCACGCGTTTACCCGGCCACCAAGCCCTTGCCCGCCTCACATATTTGGCGGTTTTGCGTCAGTCGTTCACGTTAACCGCACGCTTATTACTTGCCCCCTGTGACGTCAGGCAGGTTCAAGGGATGAGGCTGAAAAAGAGGACTACAATCGCCAGGTGCCGTGCTGAAGCACCGTACGATAACCGTCTTTATCCTGGAAGGTAGCGCCGTTTTCCGCCCAGTAGGGATTAAACGATGTTACGCGCGTAAAACCTGCGCGGGTCAGGCTGAGGCAGCGTTGCTGCCAGTCCGCTTCACTGGGCAAATACAGCACCAGAAGATCCTCGGCTGTTGAAGCCGGTTTGACGGGATGGTGATGGCAGTGGGTAAATTCCAGATGCCAGGACAGGGTTTCGTCGCCAAGCATCACCCCACTAAATCCCTCGTGATCGGTGAATTCCCCAATGGGCATCAGGCCCAGGCCCGAACAGTACATTGCGCTGCTCTCGGCTAAATCAGTAACGGGTCGGGCAATACGCAATTGCTGAATCGTCATCTCTTTTCCTCGTCGGGTAAACGCGCTAATAATATGCCATTCAGATGGCCTTACACTGAGGTTTATAGTGCATCTTCAGACCCCGCGTTTATTGCTCAGAGCTATGCGCCCTTCCGATGACAAGGATCTGTTCAGGATTTACGGTGATCCCGCGACCAATACGTTTAACCCGGCAGGCCCTTATCCTGACCTGGCTCACGCGCAAAAGGTGCTGGCCGACAGACTGCGATCGTACCAGCGTTATGGCTATGACAGCTGGGCGATAGCAACCCAGGATGCACCGGATACCCTTATCGGTTTCGGCGGCCTGAGCGTTCGCATTCACGGTGACGAAACCATTCATAATCTTGGCTATCGGTTTGCCACCAGCGCATGGGGTAAGGGCTACGCTACGGAGCTGTCGCGCTTCGCGCTGGAGTATGGTTTTCGCGAACTGGGGTTGGATACGATATCAGCCCGGGTAAGAAGCCATCATCAAGCCTCTATCCGCGTGCTGGAAAAAACCGGGTTGCGATTTCTTAAAGAGATTCATGATGTGGATAATGCGCCGCCCAGCCTGTTTTATTCGATCACACAACAAGCATGGCAGGCGCTGGTGGCAGCAGATAATGCGGCTGATATTCACGCTCGTTGCCTTTGCAATGACGCACAGCGCCTTCCCTGACCATCAGGCTCAAAGCGAGCCCGTCTCAATAAAGCCTTTCTTTTTGTTAAAGGCAACCCCCTGATGATTCTGTTCATCAACATCAAGTTGATTAACGCCCTGATCATGACTGGCCTGTTGCAGGAGTAATGTGTATCTCCCCCACGGGATGGCATCGACAAAGCGCATCTCTGCAAAATTTCCACTGCCTCTGGTAAACCCGATGATTGAGCCGTCATGACTACAGACGGAATACTCACTGACCCGAACCATAAAGGACTGGCTGGACAGAACGACAGATATGAAGTGGGCCAGTATAGATGCGGAGCGGCAGGTATCGTGATGATAAAGCCGAAGGAAAACGCAGGATGATTAAATCTCGCTAATTATAATTAAGCAAAACTTAACTTTTTCAGCCCTTAGTGCCCTTTTATATGGAATTTTGCGCCGGAACTCCATATAATTTATTAATAATGGTTAAGTGTAAGGATCTCTGATGCAACTTATAAAAACTGAATACTCTCTCAATTCCGGTTATCCGATTGTCAGGCGCACGCTGGAGGACAAAAAGAAACGAGTGGAACAACCTGGTTTCGGTCCTGAGTCTTGCTGTGCAGTAGTCGAGTACAGGCTTCGGGGGAATATTCGTTATGCGTTCGGAAACAGTCGGATGCAGGTAAGCATGCCACCAGGAATCTATACCCATAACTGGGTCAGGCTACATGGCGAAATGGCGGCGCTAGTTGCCGCGATAGACCGCATCGAGCGCTATTCCACCGATGATGTAATACCCATCACGGCTGCCTATATTGAATTGCGGCCCTGTGAGGCCAATTGTATGCAGGCACTGCGTAATATTCTGCCTGAGGATGCTCGCGTCTATTACTCTTTTGAATATCCCAATCAGCTTGACGAATGGAAAGTAAGGGCCAACGAGCTTTGTCGCGTTTGAAATTTTCCACCAAAACATTTTCCGGGCAAATCAGAAACGATATCCCCAAAATTTAGGTGATGTGCTGGGTGAATGAAAACGCAGACATTTCCATTAAGAGCTACCCCGCTGGTTGCTCTCAGCCAAAATTGCACTGAATTCATGTCCGCTCTGTGTCAAAAGCGGACATGACTAAAATCGCGATGTATTGATCAATGAGAGTAGGTCACGACCGCCATATTAAGTCAGCTGGTTTCTTTTAGAAAATCACGCCAGCGACGTAGTAACGACCTGTTATTATACAAAGTGCCAATTAACACAGCGCCATTGACCTGTTTGGAAACCTTGTCCTTTACTTAGTACAGTGTTTTATTTTCTCTAGCGAATAATATAATTCTTTCTCTTTCATATTAATTACCTTCAAATTCCTCAAGACCAAGAAAACAATTTAACCCAATGATATTAAAAGAAAAAATAAAATGGTCCCATTTTTTTATTGGATACAAATTGTTAAAAATGAAAGTTAGTGAAACAGATTTTTACATTTATCCCTCCGGACTCGACGAATAAAGAATCACTTATTCAATGTATTTCGCCGAAGTTTCCGTCCACACTGTTGCATCATTAGCAATTTGAACGGCACGTCATATACTTTATGCATATTCTCATTCGGAATATAAAACAATTTCAATTTATGGCAGCGCAAACGGCCCTGTGAGGGCGTCTGTGCAAGGAGAAAGTATTATGGATCAAACCGCATTTTTGATCGGGTTTTCGGTCATGGCACTTGCGTCATTGGTGATTTATGCCTCAGGCAAAAAGATATTCCCCCTCCGGCATCATACGTTAATGCATGCCTCGGTCCCTTTTATTGCGGCAACCGCTTATCTGGCAATGGCATTTGGTTTCGGTAATCTGGCGACCGAAAGTGGCAGCATCGTTTATCTCGCCCGCTATGCTGACTGGTCCGTCACTACACCTGTATTACTGGCGGGGCTGGTTATGGTCGCCTTTCATGAACAGAGTAAACCGGGTGAGATGGGTGGTTTTTTAACGGCTATCATCATTCTGGATGTGATGATGATTATTACCGGTCTGGTCTCTGCACTGGCGACAACGTTCGCCGCAAAATGGGTGTGGTATCTCTGGTCCTGTGCTGCGTTTCTTGGCGTGGTTTACCTCCTGTGGGGACCGCTGCGTACGATTGCCGCTGGACGCGGCAGGGCGATGGCGGTCGCTTACAACAAAAACGTCGCATTGCTGACGGTGGTCTGGTTTATCTACCCTATCGTTTTCCTTGTCGGTCCGGAAGGATTAAAAGTCATCACCGACCCTGCGTCCGTATGGGCATTCCTGGTTCTTGATATCATCGCCAAGGTGTTTTACGCCTTTTACGCTGCATCCAGTCTTGAAAAAGCGCTGCGCCATTCCACATCAGATGGTGCTGTGCGGGTATGAGTCTGCGGCAAACTGCCAGTTGGACAGGACTGTGGGGGGCAGCGCTGGCTGCCTCTTTCAGTCCGCTGCGCGTACAGTTAATGTTTGCCATAGTAGCAATAGGTGTGATTGGCATGGCACACGGTGCCAGCGATCTGGCAATAGTAAAACGCGGGCGTAAGTTGCCATTCCTGGCGGCTTATGGCGTGATCATCCTGCTTTGCCTGTTCTGGTGGCACTGGTCGCCGGCACTGGCATTACCCGGTTTCTTGCTGGCATCTGCGCTGCATTTTGCCCTTGAGGATGCGCCAAAGGGAGGGATGTCAGAGCGCCTTGCCAGAGGAGTCAGCATGATAGCGACCCCAGCCTTCTTCCACCTGCGAGAATACAACATCATCCTTCACCAGGCAGGACTGACACCCTCACTGCTCAGTTCCGTGACGTTTTTCATGGCTAACGCGGGCGCACTTTGTACCCTTAGCCTGGTTATCACCGGATTGATTCGTCACGATGTGCGGCTCATTACCGGAACGCTGGCCTTGCTGATCCTTCCACCTTTTGTCGGCTTTTCCATGGGTTTTTTAATTCTGCATGCCCTGCCGCAAACCCGGTTACGTCGAATTCAGTTGGGTTATGCTCATTACACAGGTTACCTTTATGCGACCTGGCCGGTGCTTTTAGCGGCAATTCTGCTGGCGGCCGTGACAACCTGTATCATGTACCCCTCTAGTGACGCAGACATTAAATCGCTATTTGCTGCGCTCGCTTCTCTCGCTATTCCTCATATGCTGATTACTCCGTACTTTGAGCCAGGTAACAGTGAATAATCTCAGAAGTAACAGGTACGCTTCGCAGTAAGCAGAGAGTTAACTGGCGTCAGCATATAAATGTCCGGTTTTGAGACATGATAACCAAGGGGTATCACTTTTCGATGTAACCACTGCGCGCGTTTCAGCGTTCCCCTGAATATCTCCAGGCCACGGCTCTGAACGTGTGAGTAATGACGGCGTAAGATTATGCCTCAGGAATTATGCAGCGGCAAAAGCGGTCAACGTGAGGGAGATGAGTGGGAAAAACGAGTATTGGGGTTCAGCCTGGCAGTCGTAGGGCATCAGTTCCCGGCTTTAGGGCCGAATAAAATACGAAGGAGTTCACAGTAGTGCTGCTCTTCTTCTGCACTTCCTGCCAGTTCCAGGCGACGGACAAGCTTGCTACAAATGGCCGTGCGGTTCAGGCTTTTTCCTGCGCGAAGGATTTCTGACGCAATGCTTCCCAGCGTTTCCTGCTGAGTAGGCAGTGACGCACTGTCGAAGTAGCGTGCAATGGCGCTCATGGCGTCGGGCTTGGAGGCGTTTTTGTACAATGTCTGCTCTGGGAACGCGATTTAAGGGTTTACTGTTACTTGTTTATAAAGTTGTAGGCTTGATATCAGCTGTTGAAGTGTATTTTAGGAAACGATCGTTCTCTTTAGCAAAACGTGCCTTTACGCAATATGATTTAATCCCCTTTACCGAATCGTAAATGATCCCTGGCTTTACTGTGCAGGTAAACCCTGGACGGAATATCCGAAGATGAGCCATGAGTGAGTCAATACATATGAATTAGCAAATATGTTATTGACTCGCCGTAGACAGACAGCAACAATGTCTTCTGTTCCGTAATCAGGAGTCAGCATGCCTCAACTTCAGCCTCTTCAGCTTTTCAAAAATTTTTCGGATGAAACACGCCTCAGTCTGGTACTGCTGTTGCGTGAAAAAGGCGAGCTTTGCGTCTGTGAACTCACGTCAATCCTGAGGCAAAGTCAGCCTAAAATTTCACGGCATCTGGCACTGCTCAAAGATAGTGGTCTGCTTATTGACAGGCGTGACGGCAAATGGATTCATTATCGGTTGTCACCACACATGCCCGCATGGGCTGCTATGGTGATCGAGCAGGCTTACCTGTGTCAGCGCGATGACATTCTGCAACTCAGCCAGCAGGCTGAAAGGAATAACGCGACCACCAACGGCAAGCCTGTCTGCATTTAAAAATTTACTCAAACACATATGATTTTTCATATCTGTTTGCAGGGCTGTCTTACGTCCTGTTTACCAGACTTTGTATTAAAAGGAAAAAGTATGTTTCTGGCAGGCGCTATATTCGTCCTGACACTGGTACTGGTTATCTGGCAGCCAAAAGGGCTGAGTATTGGCTGGAGTGCTGTTATCGGGGCTGTGCTGGCCCTGCTGACGGGCGTAGTGCATTTCGGCGATATTACGGCCGTCTGGCAGATCGTTTGGAACGCGACGGCCACGTTTATCGCGGTGATTATCATCAGCCTGCTGCTCGATGAATCTGGTTTTTTTGAGTGGGCTGCCCTGCACGTTTCCCGATGGGGTGGCGGTAAAGGCAGGCTGCTGTTCACGTATAGTGTTCTGCTGGGTGCGGCAGTGGCGGCCTTGTTTGCCAATGACGGGGCGGCACTGATCCTGACGCCTGTTGTCATTGCCATGCTACTGGCACTGGGCTTCAGCCCCGGCGCAACGCTGGCGTTTGTGATGGCGGCAGGTTTTATCGCTGACACATCCAGCCTGCCACTCATCGTGTCGAACCTGGTTAACATCGTGACGGCGGACTTTTTTAAGCTGGGATTCAGCGAATATGCGTCTGTCATGATGCCGGTCAACATGGCATCCGTGGCGGCCACGCTGGTTATGCTTCACTTCTTCTTCCGTAAAGACATCCCGGTCGCCTATGACATGGCAAAACTAAAGGTACCACGGGAAGCCATTCGTGACGTGCGAACCTTTAAAGCCGGATGGCTGGTTCTGTGTCTGTTGCTGACCGGTTTTTTTGCTCTGGAGCCGCTCGGCGTTCCGGTCAGTCTGGTTGCTGCGGTCGCGGCATTTATTCTGTGGCTGGTTGCCCGTAAAGGACAGGTGATTGATACCCGTAAAGTCCTGAAAGGCGCGCCCTGGCAGATCGTCACCTTCTCGCTGGGTATGTATCTGGTGGTTTATGGCCTGCGTAACGCCGGACTGACGGATTACCTCTCGTCCGCCCTGAACGGGTTTGCAGAGCATGGTGTATGGGGAGCCACATTCGCTACCGGTTTTCTGACGGCCTTTCTGTCATCGGTGATGAACAACATGCCTACCGTCCTGGTCGGTGCCCTTTCCATTGATGGCAGCACGGCTGAGGGTGTGGTGAAAGAGGCGATGATTTACGCCAATATCATCGGTTGCGATCTTGGTCCGAAAATCACCCCCATCGGCAGCCTGGCGACCCTGCTGTGGCTACACGTTCTGGCGCAGAAAAATATCACCATCAGCTGGAGCAACTACTTCCGCGTGGGCGTTGTGATGACCCTGCCGGTACTTTTTGTCACGCTGGCGGCGCTGGCCCTGCGTCTTTCTGTTTAACCTTTACAACGTGACTGCGCCAGCGTAGCCCCGTAACGGAGTGCCATTTATGACTAACATCATCATTTACCACAACCCGGCCTGTGGGACGTCGCGTAACGCCCTGGCGCTTATCCGCAACAGTGGCGTGGAGCCAACAGTGATTTTATATCTGGAGACGCCACCCTCCCGCGACGAGCTTAAAAAACGGATAGCGGATATGGGGATCCGCGTGCGCGATCTGCTGCGCAAAAACACAGAGCCGTATGAACATCTGGGGCTGGCCGAAGATCGGTTCAATGATGATGAACTGCTGGATGCTATGCTGGCTCATCCTGTCCTCATCAACCGTCCGATAGTCGTGACGCCGCTCGGCACAAGGCTCTGTCGTCCGTCTGAGGCCGTTCTGGGCATTCTGCCTGAGCCACAGAAGGGAGCCTTTACGAAAGAGGATGGCGAAAAAGTTATTGATGAGTACGGCAACCGGATCGGTCACTGATTTTTCAGCGTTTTGCCGACAAGCAGCAAAAACATAGCCGACGCTTTGTCCCGTATTTACCCTGTGGCGCACGACAAAACAACCCGATTCGCCATTTCAGGCAGAGGCGTTCGGTTAGGCATTCGTCGCCATCTGTGCCGCCAGCCCCATCCGGAAACCGATATCGCTAAAGAGAGTGAAATTGGCCCCCCGTGACGGTGACGGATACCGGTGCCCTCCTCCCCGGCAGACAGCAAAGCCCGCCGAAAAGGAACGTTTACGCTTGGGTACAAGTCACGGGGCCACTCACCTGAAAAGGATGCCCGTAACGGCTTCACGATGATGGCCGCGAACGTCGGACAGCATTGTCGGCCCTCTCTTCTGCAATACTGATATCCGACGAGCACGGCACGTCACTGTAATGCTGATCGTCAGCCCAGCACATCCTCCACACAGGCTTTAAACACTTTCACTCCCAGCGCCAACGCATCGCGGTCAAAATGCATCTCCGGATGATGCAGGCCGGGCGTCAGGTTGGCGCCCAGTCCCCAGAAGCCGCCTTTGATTTGAGGTCGAAGACGCAGATAGTGGAAGAAATCTTCACTGCCAGGTGTCGATTTAGCCGCGGTGAGGCCGGTTTCACCAAACACACTGCGGATAGCACGTGTGATGACCGCTGTTGCCTCGTCATGGATAATCGCGGCGGGCATCTCTTTCAGAATGCGAATTTCCGCGCGCGCACCATACGCGGCGGCGCTGCTCTCAATCGCGCGTATCACCTGGGGTTTGAGGCTATCCATCGCTTCGTTCTCAGCGGCGCGCAGATCCCAGCACACCTGCGCGCGATCAGGAATCGAGTTGGTCACGCCCGCATCGCAGAGAAAACGCGTCGCTTTCGCGCTCCATGTCAACGAGGGCGCAAGATGAATGCCGTTTACCGCCTGCACCGCATGGGCGGCGGCATCCAACGCGTTAACGCCTAAGTGCGGGCGCGCAGCGTGCGCAGCTTTGCCATGAAACACCACTTCCACCGTGGCGGACGCGGAGTAGTACATTGCCGGCACGGCCTGGCCCATCGGGCACTCCTCCAGCGGGCGCAGATGAAAGCCAAGCAACATATCAACATCATCCAACACGCCGCCTTCGGTCAGGGCTATCGCGCCGGTGCCTAACTCCTCAGCAGGCTGGAAGATCAGCTTCAGCCTGCCCTTTTTCACCCGCTCCTCAGCCATCACCTCCTGGGCCGTGGTCAATACGACGGTGGAGTGACCATCGTGCCCGCAGGTGTGGCGCGCCACATGTTTGCCGTCAATGATATGCCCCAGCGCATCCATATCGGCGCGTAGCGCTAAGGTTGGGCCCGGCTTACCGCTGTCCAGCACCGCGACAATACCGGTGGTGTTATTAACCTGGCGCGTGACCTGGTAGCCTGCCGCCTCCAGCACGCCCGCGATGTAGGCGGACGTCTTGTACTCTTCGAACCCCAGTTCCGGGATCTGGTGCAGGTAATTAAAGTGCTCAAGTGTAGGTGACACGTCTTACTCCTTAATGCTCAGGCAATAACGCGCATAATCAACATGGCGATTACGGCATTGAGAATGCTGACCGCCATCAGTAGCGGCCAGTACTTTTTCGGTACATCGGCCACGCCCAGCAGGCGCCCCATGTACTGGAGTTGCGAACCCATCAAAAAGATGGCGGGCGCAAGAATCGTGATCTGCCCGATATCAAGCTGGCCTTTGCTCAGCAGGCTGATGGCAACGCCGGTTCCGGCAGATGACGAGAGCCAGGCGGTTAACAACACGGTGATCGCCTCACCGGGCAGGCCAAATAGCCCCATCAACGGTGCGCACACGTGGCCAATAATCTGCATCACCCCTAACAAATTAAGCATTTCGGCGATCACGTAGGCCATTAATACATTCGGCATCAAATTATTAATGGCAATATTAAAACCCTTGCGCGCACCAATTACGAAAATATCAAACGGATTACTGGAGACTTTTGCCTGATTACTCATTGTCGAAATCTCGCTTATAAACAGTATTTAATGCCAGTCGCACCACGGCTGCGCCAACGAATTTAAGCACAAACATTAAAACCAACGGAATAATAATCGGGATGGTGAGTGAAGCGAACATCGCCGAGCCGATAGAAAAATAGTTATTAATCAACCCGGCGCCAGAGTATTGCCAGGATCCCATAATCACCACGTCTTTGCGGGTGATCTTTTTGCTGTCATAGAGCTCTTTCGTTAATGCCGCGCCGGCATCGGTACTTTGCAGGTCGGTAATCAGCGCAAGGCCGGTATAACCCGGAAGGCCGAGCAGTGGTTTTAACAGCGGCGTGAGTAATTTATGTGCTGCGCGGATCGCGCCATAATGGGTGAAGATTTCCAGCAGGCCAAGTGCCAGCATCACCGTGGGCACCAGCGAAAGCGCGAAGAGGAAACCCGCTTTGGCACTGATGCCGCCGCTGCCGATAAAGGTGTTGGTTTCCGGCGTCTTCATGGTGCCGAACGCGCCGCCAAGCGTGGTGAAATCAAACGCGCCCAGCCATGCCATGCCGTCAACCTTGAAAAAGAAGCCTGAAAAGACAAGCAGCACGATGACCAGTGAGATCCACGCGCCGGGCCCGACGTTCCACGCCTCTGTGGCCTCTTTTTCTGGCTCATTTAGTGTTTTTGGTTCGCTCATATCAACTCTCTTTACATCTGTAAGGGAAAAGTCCTGATACTAAGCAGGATCCATGCCTGAATAGCCCAGCCGTAAAATAAATGCCTTTTATTAAGATTAATGACGCAATAAAACCCCCTCGCTAAAACTCGCAAGAAATTTATTTTTTTGCCGGGGATTGCTATTTCATTACGCCTGCATCGAATCGCAAAAAAGTATTCCCGCCCCCTTTTGGGGCGCATTGTTGGTGCAATAAGAGCACTTTTACTTTTTTATTTATGCTCTCTCAACGCTTGGCCATTAATTTGATTATCACTATTTAAACGGCTTGATAAATAGCCATCAAATGATGTTATTGTTGCTCTCTGGTCAACAGTAACGAGGAAGTGTGGCAGATGTTCCAGGATAAACAGGTGGGTTATCTGTATGAAGTCGGTAACCAGGGCGGCATTCGCCGCGCAGCAGATATCCTCGGCGTTAACGCATCCGTGGTCAGCCGGCAGATTGCCCAACTTGAACGTTCGCTGCAGCTTCCCCTGCTGGAACGGCGCGGGCGTAATGTGGTGTTGACCGAAGCGGGACGCCTGCTGGCGGCGGATTATTTTACCAGCCGTCAGCGGCGCGAAAAGCTGGAGAGTCAGCTTAAAGATCTGCGCCATATGCGCGGCGGGACGATTTCGGTGCGCATCGGCGGCGGCTTGATCACGGCGTTTATTGAAGGCGTCATGCGTGAGTTTGCCCAGTATTACCCGCAGGTGTTTGTCGATATTGTCGTGGGCAGCATGCAGGAGATGATGAACGATATCGTGAGCGGCGAAGCGGATATGGCGCTGGCCTTTGGCCCGATCGGCACACCGGAACTCAAGCGCCACAGCTTTCAGTGGGGGCCGATTTGTGCCGTCGTCGCGCCGCAGCACCCCATTGCCAATCGCGCCAGCATTACCATTGAAGAGTTGACCGCTCACCCGCTTATTGCCCTGACGGAGAACTTCGGCCTGCAGCGGCACATGAATGCGATGTTCAAAAGCCAGGGTTTGCAATTTCACCCGGCCTACCGATGCAACCTCTTCTCCACCGCTATGCACCTCAGCCAGGCGGGGCTCGGCGTCTCGTTTATGACGGCCTACGCCGCTGCCGATCCTATTCGCCAGGGCGCGCTTGTCGCCGTTCCACTCGACCACCCGATCGCCAGTAGCGCCCAGTGTCACCTGCTACGGAACTCGGACAGGCGCTTTACGCCCGCAGCTCATCATATGTGGCGACTTCTGCACAATGCGTTTCGTGACAAATAAATATTGAGATCCCTGTCTTTACTGAAGGCCACATTTTTTGAGATGCGTTCATGCTGATGGATGACTGTTGATAACAGAGATGTGCTTAACACCCAGCATCCACAGCGTCAGATAACAGACAGAACGTTACCCTATAAATGTTGCTCCCGATGTATTGAATGAAAAGTGCACATGACAGTTAACCTCAGGCTTCAGTTTGGCGACGCTGTGGGTCTGATGGTTATTTCTGTTGTGTCAACGTTTTCAGGCGCTTCAATAATGTGCCTTACGGCACGGGCAATATCCGCGGGTTTAAGGGCAACAGAACGGTAAGCGTCCATTGCCGCCATCGTTTCCGCATGGGTAATCGTCGACGCCAGTTCACTTTCTACCACCCCAGGATTGACACAGGTCACGCGGATTTTTGAGCTTTCCTGCCGTAGGCCATCAGAAATAGCCCGTACGGCGAACTTGGAAGCACAGTAGACCGCGGCGGTGGGTACGACAGAAAGGGCGCCAATCGAGCCAATATTGATTATCTGTCCGGAACCCTGCGCTTCCATCAACGGAAGTACGGCACCAATCCCCCACAGCACGCCCTTGATATTGACGTCAATGATGCGTTCCCATTCGTCCTGTTTTCCGGCTGCAAGCGGTGAAAGCGGCATAACGCCCGCATTATTGATGAGAACATCAACCCTGCCCCAGTTATCCAGCGCGGCCTGAACAAAGTCGGCCATAGATACCCGGTCTGTGACATCCAACAAATGTGCTTGCGCGATACCGCCTGCGCTACAGATTTCCGCTGCAATGGCTTCAATACGCGCCAGTCTGCGTGCTCCCAGTAACACCTTCGCGCCTGTCGCCCCTAACTCTCTGGCAATACCTTCCCCAATACCACTGGATGCGCCGGTAATTAATATAACCTTATTCATAACGTTCTCCTTCAAATGGGTTCGGAGAGAGAATAGGACGTTACGATAAGTTCAGGTATCCTGCTTTCAATGTACTCAGTGGTTAGCAGCATTAAACAATGAAAATCGATCTTAACCTTTTGCCCGTTTTTATCGCGGTAGCAGAAGAAGGTAATTTCAGTAAAGCCGCCGCACGGCTGGGTGTGACTCGTTCGGCGGTCAGTCAGGGAATAAGACGGCTTGAAGATACTTTCGGGACGATGCTTGTCATGCGCACCACCCGCGCGGTTAATTTAACGGAAGCGGGAGAACGACTGCATAAATCGCTGTCATTACCTTTAACCGGAATTAACGCTGCGTTCGAAGAGATCGTTTCTGACCCTGCGCCACGTGGACTTCTCAGAATCGCGGTGACATCAATAGCGGAAGAATTCCTGTCAGGTCCGTTGATCGCTTCGTTTGCAGCGGCCAATCCGGCCGTGACGCTCGATATTGTTGTGACGGACGAAGAGTTTGATATCGTGGCTGCAGGTTACGATGCCGGCGTAAGGCTTGGAGAAGTCATTGAAAAAGACATGATTGCGGTTCCCCTGACCGGTGAGCAACGCGAAATGGTGGTCGCATCCCCTTCCTACTTCACTGCCAACGGCCTGCCTGTTCATCCGCGCGATCTTGTACATCACCAGTGTATCGGCTGGCGCCAGTCCCCGGATATTCCGCCTTATCGCTGGCCATTTGAAGAGAACGGAAGCGCGTTCGACCTTGCGATTGAGCCGCAAATTACCACTAATGATCTGCGTCTGATGTTGAGGCTGGCTCTAACCGGCGGAGGCATCACACTGGCCACTCAGGAAACGTTCAGGCCCTATATTGAGAGCGGTGAGCTTGTATCCGTACTTGATGACTTTCTGCCAACATTTCCAGGCTTCTATCTGTATTTCCCTCAGCGTCGCAATATGGCACCAAAGCTTCGCGCCCTGATTGACCACGTCAGGAAATGGCGGCAACAATCGACGTAAATTCCTGCACAGGTTCTGTTTCATATCAGACCCGCGTGTTGAAGAAGGGGCGGTGTTGGAGGTGGGTTGAATAACCCTTTACAGGGATGATGCTTCCGCAACGGCACCATAACAGGACGCAGTTTGTTCCATTCGACGTTTTCAGCGGCTCAAACCGGTCTTTAAGCTTGACCTAAACTTAACCTGAGCTTTTAGAATGCATGTTTTGCTACGCATTGGGCGGATTGGGTATATGAAAATAGTCGATGTTGGTTTTACGCACGTTGCATTCGCTGTCAGAGACTTATATAAGAGCATTGCTTTTTATGAACGCTATGCCGGTATGGTTGTTGTCCACCGTCGCGAACCCAACGTTCCGGATGCACGTAAAGTGGCATGGCTCAGTGATCACAGCCGTCCATTTGCGCTGGTTTTGGTTCAGTCAGACAAGGTCACAGACACGCCCTTAGGTCACTTTGGGCATCTCGGCGTGGCATGTGCCAGCCGGGAAGAAATGGATAAGAAAATTAAAATGGCGCGCGCTGAAGGTGTTTTGCGTAAAGAGCCTGAAAATGCGGGTGATCCTGTGGGTTATTACGTTTTCTTCGCTGATCCTGATGGCAATACGCTGGAGCTTTCTTACGGACAGCGAGTGGCGCTTGAGGCCATTGGCAGCATGGCTTCTGATTAAAAGCCCGTTAACAAAAGCGATATTATTTCAGCAGGATGCGTGCCACCTGCTGTCCGGTATCGTTCTCTGTCCACTAACGGTATTTGATGACTATGCTGAACGGATCATAAAGCCTGCATTCCCGGTGCTCAACATCGTTAATTTGCCAAAGAACGTTGCGCCATGATGTCTTGTGCATAACCTTCAATACCAATATGGTGATCATGACTGATCTGAGAGATAAAGCTCTGCAGGAATTCGGGTGTTGAGTGAAGCGTGTCGGCAACGAGGTTATCGAAATCGCGCTGGGTTAAGCGGTCATTTCCTTTTAGCGTCGAATGCTGAAGCACTGTATGCGCAGTAATTTCGAGAACGGCGCGTCGGTAATTATCAGTCAGCAGGACATCAAGATCTTCCCGCTTAATCTCAAATGCAAATTCATAAGTGATAAATCCCGAATCGACAGGGAGTGAGTAGACCAGTTTGCCCCCTTCCTGAACGACATGAGGTTCATAGCCTTCTCCCATAAGATGCACTGACTGCATATCTCGCTCCTTTTTTGTCTTAAACTATTGAAGATGACTCGCTGAAATAACAACGTTTTTATGTCTTATCGGCTTGATGGCAGGCGGCAAGGTGCTCTGCATCCGTGCCCTTCACGCCCATAATGACACAGGTCTCCCGCAGCGTCGCAACACAAAGTCGCTACGCTTCATACGTCGAAGTGGAAACGGCTGTTCAGGCCTGCATTTACCCCTGCCCATGAGTATCAGCATCTCAAACGTAAGGCATGACGTTGTTAATGATTAAAAGATTTCTTTGAATGAAATACCGATATATGCGCGGGGATTTAACGAATGACTTTCGCACAATATATTGTGGATGGGGCATAGCATGTAGATTTTTAAGACGTTGCGGTGCAACGTTATCTCATTGGTGCTGCCAGGGTAGCCCTTTCGTCCCTGAGGCAATAAAAATTGAATACACTGTCTTCTGGACAACGATCTTCAAAAAAATGATAAGGAAGCCGATGAACGATGTAACCTGTGTACCTGATGGTGATCTCTACGATGCCACTCACGATGAGCGCATTCTTCATCTCCGGGATCAGGCTAAGGCACTCTGTTATGACTATAACCTGAGTCGACCCGACAATAAGGAAGCGCGCCTGGCTATTCTGCAGCGGCTTCTTAAAAAGTGCGGCAACAACCCTGTTATTGAACCGCCTTTCTACTGTGACTATGGCGCTAACATCAGGGTTGGCGACAATTTTTATGCTAACCATCATCTTGTTATTCTTGATGGGGCGGACGTGGTGATCGGGGATAATGTTTTTCTCGCCCCAAACGTCGGTATTTATACCGCAGGCCATCCTCTGGATTCTGAACGCCGTAATCAGGGACTTGAATATGCGCTTCCCGTGACCATCGGAAATAATGTCTGGATCGGCGCAGGTGTCAGCATTGTTCCGGGCATTACCATCGGCAATGACGTTGTCATCGGGGCGGGAAGCGTCGTGGTCAAAGATATTCCGTCAGGCGTACTTGCTGCAGGCAACCCTTGTCGTATTATTCGCGAAATCAATGATGAAGACCGCGCCCGCACGGCATTTTGCCCCAGGAAAGCCCCAAGGTGAGATCGGCATTTTGCGTGATCGAACAGGAAATATTGCTATGGCCGAACAGGTCAGTCAGGCCGGGAAGTCAAAACCAGGGCAGGCTATTGCCGGTATTGCACCAGCGTCCTGAGCAGCGACGCTGGAGAGGGCTTACTGGCGAGCCTGGGCCAGAAGATAAGCGAGGCTGCCGCAGTGCTTTCTGCACGCTGTGGCTATTCACCGCCGCATTTATAAGACGATTCTTCAGATTAACGTTAAGCAATTTAAAAAGTGATGGCTTTTATTGCTGCTGTACAAGCCCGCAAGGAAAGCCATGCCCCTCCGGAGAGAAGATCTGGAGAGCGATCGCCGTCAGAGGTGGGTAACGTCAAGCAACGTCGACCATCAGGAATCACGGTTATCGTGTTAACGGAAAGACATAAAAAATTTCTGCTCCGAAGGGGAGATTCGTGATTACAATTCCTCGCAATGTTATTCACTTCAACTACGTTTCACACTAATACTGACACAGACAAAAGGGGTTATCGGGCAAAGGCCGAACGTCTGGAATCTGTCACCTGATGGGCAGTGCGCATCGGCGTCATAAACGAAATTATCTTGTTATGGATTTAAGACCGAAAATCATTTATCCCTGCTGGTTATTTTTCTTTGAGGATGCGTTATGACCCCATTTTTACCTCTGCTTGACGTACAGGATGTGACGCTTTCAAGCCAGGGACGCACGCGACTCCTCCCCGTTTCTTTACAGATTCATCGCGCAGACTCGCTTGTCCTGACCGGCCCTTCCGGCAGCGGCAAAAGCACACTTCTCAAAATTATGGCTTTATTATTAAACCCAACCGCTGGGCAAATTCGCTTCAGGGGGCAGGATATCACTGCGCTTAACGCCGAAGAATATCGCCAGCGGGTGTCTTATTGCTTTCAGACCCCACAGCTATTCGGTAACACGGTCTATGAAAATCTGGCACTGCCGTGGCAGCTTCGCCAGCAGAAGCCCCAGCGCGACCACCTTGTGGCAGCCCTGGAAAGCGTGAATCTGTCACCGGAGATGCTGAATAAACCGGTTGAGCAACTTTCAGGTGGGGAAAAGCAGCGTGTCGCACTGCTTTGTCATCTGCAATTTGTGCCTGATGTCCTGTTACTCGACGAGGTGACCAGCGCGCTGGATGAAGATAATAAACGGGTGGTTCACGCGTTGATTAACAGCTTTGTCACCAGCGATCAGATGGCGGTTGTGTGGGTCAGCCATGATGTGAATGAAATACAGCACGCCACACGCCTGTTACGTTTGGCACCGTCAGAAAAGGAGAATAATGTTGAGTCAGCATAATATTACTGACACCTCGCTACTGCTGTCCCTGATCCTGGTGGCCGTGGCAATGCTGATCAGCCAAAAAGAGAAACTGGGTATGGGGAAAGACATCCTCTGGAGCGTAACCCGGGCCATCATTCAGTTGGTCATTATCGGTTATGTTTTGACGTCGATTTTTGCTGTCAACAATAGCTGGCTGACGGTGTTGATGGTGCTGTTTATTTGCGTGAATGCCGCCATTAACGCGGGAAAACGCAGCCGTAATATTGAGCATGCCGTTGTGATCTCCTTTGTGGCGATCGTCAGCGGAACGGTCATGACGCTGGCTATTTTGGTGTTGAGCGGTGCGATCGCGTTTCTGCCCATGCAGGTTATCCCCCTTTCGGGAATGATTGCCAGTAATGCCATGATTGCGGTGGGCCTGTGTTACAGCAATCTGAACCAGCGCTTTAGCGATAACCGCCAAAAAATTGTGGAAATGCTCAGTCTT
Source organism: Pantoea sp. Ae19-2 (assembly GCF_059801205.1). Classification (NCBI taxonomy): domain Bacteria; kingdom Pseudomonadati; phylum Pseudomonadota; class Gammaproteobacteria; order Enterobacterales; family Erwiniaceae; genus Pantoea; species Pantoea sp. Ae19-2. The sequence goes on from NZ_JBCHWE010000001.1 coordinate 1,784,551, forward strand.
GGGGCACCGGTAAAGCTGGCTTCTGCGCGCATCATTAGTGAAAGTATCCGGGCTGCCATGATCCCAACAGTGGATGCGGCTAAAACGGTCGGTCTGGTGAGTTTGCCCGGCATGATGTCTGGATTGATTTTCGCAGGCATTGATCCATTAAAAGCGATTAAGTACCAAATGATGGTTACGTTTATGCTTATTGGCACGGCCAGCTTGTCGACCATCATTGCAGCCTACCTGTCCTATCGGCGATTTTATACTGCCCGTGCACAGCTCAAAATGACCTTGTAGGCGATTTTTAACGCGAGTCTGGCTGTGCTCGCCTTTGCTCGTGGCAGTAACATCGCTGCGCAACGCCTGAGCCTGTTAAATTCACCTCTGTCGTCCTGTTGTTATCGCTTATTTTCAACACAACGAGGTAAAACACATTCATTAAATTTATGCTTAACCATTGGCAAAAAATGCTTTTTTTGTTAATTTTTGTTCATCGTTATCTGTCGGGCATCACAATCAATGCGCGTTTTAATTGTCGAAAAAGAGCAATCCTGTGGTCACGAGCTGGCATCCCGGTTGTCCTGCCAGGGCATGGTGGCCGACATCGCTTTTGAAGGCAATGACGTAGTCCGCCTTATCAAAAAGAACCCGCCTGACCTGTTTCTCTTCCGGTGTCATCAATTAACGGAGCAACACTGCGCGTTGATAGCGCGTTACCGTAAAAGAGGCATAGACGTACCTGTCCTGATTGCTGCGGCGGAGAGCACTAAAGCACTCAGGATTAAGGTCCTGGGAGTTCCGTGTTGCCTTGAGAGATCTCATCAGCAGCGAGTGCAACGGAGGAGGACGTATCCCTGATATGGGTCACCATGCTGCGCAGATTCGTCTGCATGGCATTGAGCGAAGCCAGCAGGCTGGACGTATCATTACGTCGCAGTACGACAGGCGATGTCAGATTACCCGAAGCGATAGCCGCTGCCAGAACCTGCGCCTGCGCCGGCTCTCCGCCAAGCTGGCGCATTAACGTGCGGGTAATAATCCAGCACGCCGCGATGGCGATGCCAAAAGAGAGAGCCACCAGCACCGACATCAGAATTGCAGTCTGGGATACCGTTTCCCTCGCATCTTTGACCGTTTTTTCACTGACCTGCATCTGGATTTCAGAAAGTTTATCCAGTGCGTTTAACATCTTACGTTGTACCGGCCTCACTGTTTTCATCAGGTAATCGATCGTTCCCGACGGCGATTTGTTCATGGCTGTTTTACCCGCGAGGGTAAGCATATCCAGGGCTGTATCATCCGTTGCCCGCAGATTTTCAAGGGCGTTTTTTCCTTCTTCTGAAACGTTCACTGCCATGCTGGTAGCCAGCTTGTCTCGGTTCAGTATGTATTTTTCCTTTTGCGCCATCAGCCTGTCCCATTCCGGCTGTTTTTCCTTTTCGTCGGTTAACAGTGCGATGTTTCTTACCGCCACCGAGATGTCCCTGGCCGAGCTGCGCATATCCTGAATCAGGTTGTATCGATACATTTTATTGTTTACCGCATTATCCATGTCATCGCGCGCCTTAAGGAGTGCGTGAAGTGCAATCCCTGTGCAGAGTAGAAACAGGATAATCAGCAGACTAAAACCGGCTGCGAGACGGGTGGCTATTTTCATATTATTTTCCTTTATGGTTCTATACTTTGCTGTGTCGTACTGGCATTGCTGAAAGTATTCGCAGGTAAGCAGGCTACGAATGAAGTTTTTCTCGTCTTAGTACGTTTAACGGCGGACCGGGCATTATTTATAGATCAGAATTGTTAGTTTATAGCGGACAAAACGGACGAGACGATAAACCAGGGACGCAAAGCCCAGTACTAGTGCGGTTCTGACCATAACGAAGGCAGGCTGAATATATTGTTATAAAAAGTTTCATAACGTGAAGGGACAATTTCAGCAAACGTTTTTTCTTTCTGCCATGCGTTCTGTATTAAAATTGAGAGCAGGCAATACGATAAATCAAGTCGCCATCGCCTTCATTTTTATCCGGGTTCGATGACCTTTCCAACGGATAAAAATCGCCCCATGCTTTAACTTATCACTATGATATAAATATCTTTTTCACACTCACTGTAAACGCCCAATACCTTTCTCCTGAAGATGGCGCTTCTGATGCTGCCTGTAAACTTTAACTTCATGTATTGCTAAAACAGGCGCACGTATAATTTTTATCAAGTAATGGTTACCAAACCGACTTAACACAATTTTTTCTGTGAAGGATTTCTTAGCGAAGGTAACAGTAAAATGCTTTTTTAAAGTAAACAAAAATAATGACGTTAAGGTTTCTTTAATGTCTTGACTGGAAAATAGGCCTTTTATTCTCCCAACGGACACATACCTAAATGGGCAATGCTCTTGAGACATATAATCAGGCTTTATTCCTGAAAATCAACGCCCTTCCCGGGACGCCTGAATGGCTGATCGATTTTGGCATTTTCTGCGCTCAATACCTGATTTTTTTGCTGCCGCTTATTCTGCTTATCTACTGGTTTGCCGGTGGACGAGAGGAACGTGGAACCGCCTTGTTTGCTGCAGCAACGGCATTTATCGGACTGTCCCTGGGCTTCCTGTGCTCTGCTGTCTGGTTCCATCCGCGCCCGTTTATGATTCGGCTGGGTCATCTCTGGATTGATCACGTGGCGGACTCGTCTTTTCCCAGCGACCACGGTACGCTTTTTTTGAGTATCACACTGGCGTTATTTGCACGACGCAGCTGGCTCGGCGGCATCGCATTGGCACTGATGTCAGCGCTGGTCGCCTGGGCACGTATTTTTCTGGGCGTTCATTTTCCATTAGACATGGTAGGCTCACTTGCGATGGCAGTTATAGCCGTGTTGATGACTCAACGCATGTGGCTACACAAGGGCGCATTGCTGCTCTCTCTTTTTGAAGCACTATTACTGTTACTCCTTAGCGTTTTACCCTTTAAGTTTGTTCGCTGGAGCAACAGAAGATGACAGGCGCAGACGCAGAGCGCGCGTGAAGCAGGCCGTTGAAGCGTATCCAGTGCTGGGATTGTTGTCGTAAGATGCGTGTTCGGCAGCGTCCTGCATTAACGTCAGCGTCAGAGGAAGGCCATACTGACCTGTTTTCAGATCTGCTGACATCATCCAAAGCAGGCTTTTGTCATGTCGCTGCGTTTAAACAGTCAGGCTAAATCTGAAACGCGCGACGCCGGGTGCTCAGCCCGCATCCGATTAACCGGGACATCCTGTTCCCCACTCCACGCCGTGGATTCAGAGCAATCCGAATGCCCCGTAAAAGAGGCGCTGCGCTTAGTGGCGCGCCCTTCTGACCCTTTCCCGCCGGCATGTTAACAGCCAGCAGGGTTAAGCATGCTTTTTTCACTCATCTACACTTTAGCCATTCATTCCCGGCAAGCCTCAGCGGTTTGCCCATGCAAAGGACGACACTATGACTGAACAATCGACAACAAATCACGCCTGGCTTTTGGCTTCACGCCCACAGGGTGAACCAACGGAAGATAATTTCCGTTATGTTGCGCAGCCAACGCCTGAGATCAAAGAGGGCGAGATCTTACTGCGGACGATTTATCTGTCACTCGACCCTTACATGCGTGGACGCATGGACGAGGGAAAATCTTACGCGCCACCGGCAGAGCTGGATCAGCCGATGGTAGGCGGTACGGTCTGTCAGGTCGTCGCATCAAAAAACGGTGAGTTTAAAGAAGGCGACTGGGTTCTTTCACAGAGCGGCTGGCAGGAATATGCCGTTTCCAAAGGTGACGATGTTGCCCGCCTTGATAACGATCTGCCCCATCCTTCCTGGGCGCTGGGTATTCTCGGTATGCCCGGCTTTACGGCCTATATGGGGTTAATGGATATCGGTCAGCCGAAAGAAGGTGAAACCCTTGTGGTTGCCGCCGCAACGGGTCCGGTGGGCGCCACCGTGGGCCAGTTAGGTAAAATTAAAGGCTGCCGCGTGGTCGGCGTGGCTGGTGGTGAAGAGAAATGCCGCCATGCCGTTGAAAATCTGGGGTTCGATGCATGTATCGATCACCACAGTCAGGACTTCGAAGAGCAGCTGAAAAACGCCTGCCCGGACGGTATTGATATCTATTTCGAAAACGTGGGCGGTAAAGTATTCGATGCCGTGTTCCCGCTGTTGAACACTGCCGCGCGCGTGCCGGTCTGTGGGCTGGTTTCCGCCTACAGCCAGAAAGAGCTGCCTGCCGGTCCGGACAGAACCTCGCTGATTATGGCAGGCATTCTGAAACGCCGTATTCGCATGCAGGGTTTCATTATTTTCCAGGACTACGGCGATCGCTACCCGGAGTTCCTGAAAGCCATGACCCCGCTGGTGGAGAGCAAGAAAATTCAGTATCGCGAGCACGTCATTGAGGGCCTGGAAAATGCCCCTAAAGCCTTTATTGATATGCTGAACGGCAAAAACTTTGGGAAAACGGTCGTTAAAGTGGCCTCGTAATCCCGCTCTGGCTGGCAAAATGCAACGTCACTGACGTTGCATTTTTTTATCAGGCCGGGCGGGAAACGTGATCTGCCGCCGCATTGTTGGCTTTAGCGACCGCGCCCGCGAGTTTATCGCCAGCGTTAAGCGACTGACACAGCACGCCCATGAAGCAGTCGCCCGCGCCATGGGTGCTGACCAGGGTGACCTGACGGGCAGGAAAAGCCTGCGTTTCCCCTGCTTCACTGAAGGCCACGCCGTGCTCTCCGGCAGTCACCACCACGCGGTCGAAACGCAGTGCCAGCTCTGCTGCAGCCTGCCTGGCTGAGGCCAGATCGGTCACCGCGATGCCAGTCATATCCCGGGCTTCAACCCCATTCACCACCAGCAAATCAATGCAGCGCGCGAATTCGGGAGAGAGTGGCCGGGCCGGTGCCGCATTAATGCACACCGGAATCTGCTGCTGCCGCGCCGCCTGCGCCGCGACCAGATTAATGGCTTCCGGCACCTCATTCTGCAGCACCAGCATCGACACATCCTGCCAGAAACCGGCCTGCATGAACGGCTCGGCAGCGATATGTAGATTGGCGTTGGACACCACCACCGCGCCGTAATCGCCTTCAGCATCGGTAATGGCAACGCTCATGCCAGACGCAATATCGTCAATCCTCGTGACTGCATCGGTATTCACCCCTGCCTGGCGCAGCGTTTTCAGCAAAAACGCGCCCTGTTCATCGGCCCCTACCGCACCAATAAAACGGACATCTGCACCTGCTTTTGCGGCCGCTATCGCCTGATTGCCACCCTTGCCCCCAAACTTGTAGTGGCAGGCGGTTCCCATAACCGTTTCGCCTTTTTCAGGCCGATGATGCGCATCCAGCATAATGTCGTAGTGAAGACTGCCGGTAACTGCAATTTTACTCATGCTCAGAATTCCCGCAGATCCTGAACCGCATGCTGGGTTTTCATCAGGTTTTTCTCCGCACGCGTTAAATCCTTTTTCGCGATGGCCACGAACAGCGCATCCAGTATATTCAGCTGGGCAATTCGTGATGCGGCATTTTCACCTAACAGATGCGATCCCTGAGAAGTTGAATTAAGTACCACATGCGCATGACGCGCAATAGGCGACTCGGCGTAATTCGTAATCACAATTACTCTGGCACCGTTACGTCCGGCTAATTTAACCGGATCGTTAACAGCACGCGTCGCACCGGAGTGACTAATCGCAATCACGACATCATCGTCAGATAACACGGCGGCAGACATCAGCATAATATGGGCGTCATCGTAGGCAGTGGACTTAATGCCGATCTTCAGCATCTTGTGGGAGAGATCGCGGGCAACCGTGGCCGATCCCCCTACCGCATAAAGATCAATATGACGCGCCTTAAAAATAATATCTGCTGCGCGGTTAAATTCAGATACATCTAAAATCGACAACGTTTCTTCAATAGCCTGAATAGATGTTCTGAAGACTTTTGCCAGTAATTGTTCCGATGAATCATCGGGCTCAATTTCCGCATGTAAACCTGCCACTTCAGAGGCGTTATAATAAATTAAACTGCTTCTGAAATTCCTGAACCCCGTGAAGTTAAGCTTTTTAGTGATCTTAACTATCATGGCTTCCGATACGCCGTTTTCCTGCGCAATCTCTTTTAAAGACGTGTGTTCGGTGATATCCGTTCTGGCAATGATTGCCTCAATGACTCGCCGTTCTAACGGCGTCAGTTGGGGTAATCGCATACGAATTTGAGCGCCAATGGCTCGCGGATCTTGCTTCATTACTTGCCTCGGGTCGCTCGGTCAATCAACATCGCTATGATAATAATAAGACCCGTAGCGAGCAATTGATAAAACGCCTGAATATTAAGCAAGGTCAGGCCGTTACGTAACGCCCCGAGAATAATCACGCCAATCAGGGTGCCAAAGATACTGCCTTTGCCGCCCATCAGTGACGCACCGCCGATGGCAGCGGCCGCAATGGCATCCAGCTCCCACAGGTTGCCGATGGTGGGTTCCGCCGCACCCAGACGGCCAATCAGAATCAGCGACGCCAGAGAGGCCAGCATGCCAGAGATCACGTAAACCGTGACTTTGGTGCGTTTAACCGGCACACCTGCCACGCGGGCCGCTTCTTCATTACCGCCAATCGCCAGAATGTACTCTCCCAGCGGGGTTTTATTCATGACCGTCCAGAGGCACAGCGCAATCACGGCAACCACGACGATCGGCGTGGGCACGCCGAACACCGTGCTGTTGATGAGGCTACGGAACGACATGGGAATACCGAATACGGGATTACCGCCGGTGGAGATCAGCGCGATAGCACGAAACAGCGACAGGCCACCCAGCGTAACGATAAAGGGTTGCAGGCCGGCATAAGCGATAAGCGTCCCGCTAAATATCCCGCTGACTGCGCCGACGCAAAGCGTGGCCATGATGGCCAGCGGCACCGGCACGCCAGACACCATCAGCGTGGCGCCCAACACGGCAGAGAGCGCAGCCGTTGGCCCAACCGATAAATCAATTCCGCCTGAAATGATCACCAGCGTCATGCCCAGCGCAATTAAGGCATTAATGGAGGACTGCTGCAGAATATTGAGCAGATTCGGAACGGTAAAAAATACCGGCGACAGAAAAGAAAATGTCACCACAATAATCAGTAATCCAATTAACGTGCCGGCATCGCGCAGATTAAATTTTAACAGCGGAGAGGCGCGGCTCACCGGCTGCATGTTCGTTTCAGTCGTCATGGTTATCGCCTTTATATACAGGTATGAGATCAGGCAGTTTCAACATCTTTAATGGCAAAACGGGCAATATTGTCTTCGGTGATAGCCTCGCCCTTTAACTCTTTGGTTATTTTCCCTTCGCGCATCACCAGTACACGATCGGAGATACGAATGATTTCCGTCATTTCCGATGAGACAACAATAATGGCTTTACCTGCCTTCGCCAGTCGTTCAATTAAATTATAGATTTCTGACTTGGCACCAATATCAATGCCGCGCGTGGGTTCATCGAATAAAAAGACTTTTGCGTCAGCGGCTACCCAGCGTCCGATAATGACTTTTTGTTGATTACCGCCACTGAGCGTACCGATGGTTTTTTCAATATCCATGGGGCGCAGTTTAAGATCGCTCATCACCTCATGTGCTGCCCTGTTTAACCGCTGCTTATTGATCACGCCGCCCAGGGTGAACTGACGCATGGACGGCAGCGCCATATTCATTTTCACCGGGCGGGCTTTAATAATGCCCTCTTTTTTACGATCTTCCGGCACCAGACCAATCCCCGCTTTTATGGCCGCGCTGATATTATGGTTTGGAACGGAATACCCATTGACCTTCACCGTGCCGCTGCTGCGCCTGTCGATACCGGCAATCAGCTTAAGCAACTCGGTACGTCCTGCGCCGACCAGCCCCGCAATGCCCAACACTTCCCCGGCGTTGACGCTAAAATTAGCGGGCGATATTTCATTGCCACGCGCCAGATTTTCGACGCGTAATACTTCCTGAGCGGTGACAAAGGCGTTGTGATCGAGCCGTTCTATTTTGCGCCCGACCATTTTAGCCACGATGCTTTCTTCATCTTCATCGCAGATGTTCACCACCCCAACCTGTTTGCCATCGCGCATGATCGTCGCCCGGTCACAGACTCTGAAAATCTCGTTCATCTTATGTGATACATAGATTAAAGAGACGCCCAGCGATTTGAGGTCGGCGATCAGTTCAGCCAGCCGGTCAAACTCGCGCGGCGTCAGACTGGAAGTTGGCTCATCCATCGCGATGATTTTGGCGTCATCCAGCAACGCACGGGCTATTTCGACAATCTGCTGCTGCGAAACCTTAAGATGTTTAATCGGGCTGTTGGGATCGATCGTGGGATCGAGCCGTTTCAGAATCAGCGCGGCACGCGACAGCTGGGCTTTTTTATCCACCCACCAGCCTTTTGCTTTGGTCAGTGGGCGGCCCAGAAACATATTCTGCGCGACCGAGAGCTCTGGAACATGCTGCAGTTCCTGATGGATCATCGCGATCCCCGCATGACGCGCGCTGAGTGGGCTTTTCATCTGCACCGTCTGGCCGTTGACGCTGATTTCGCCACTGTCTGCGCCGCGCACGCCGGAGAGAATGTTTAGCAGCGTAGATTTGCCCGCGCCATTCTCACCGATCAAGGCATGTACTTCACCGGGCTTCACAAAAAAGTCGACATTTTGTAAAGCTGCGGCGCTGCCGTAGGTTTTGTTGATGCAGCGCATCATTAAACGATACTGTTCCATACGCTCTCCGCCAGGCTTACTGTTTAGCTAACAGTTGACGCAGCTTTTCCATGTCCTGAGTGGAAAACGCATCCGCATTCTCTTTGGTGATCAGCGCCTGCGGTGTGGACACCACGCGTGAGATTTTCTGGCCGTTAATCAAACGCAGCATCACATCCATCGCCACTTCACCCGTCAGCACCGGGAAGCTGTCCACGGTACCGGTCAGTTCGCCGCGCTTGATGGAGGCATAGGCATCGGAGATCCCATCGGTTCCGAATACGGCCACCTGTTTGGCTTTGTCCATGGCGCGTACCGCTTCCACCACGCCCAGCGCCATCGTGTCGTTATTGGCATAAAAACCGATCAGGTCAGGATGCTGTTGCAGGATAGTGCTCGCCGCATTAAAGGCCTGCTCACGACTCCAGTTGGCCGGTACGCTGGCCACCACATTGAATTTGCCGTTGGCCTTGAGCGTTTCTTTAAAGCCGCTGGTGCGCTGACCGGCAGCATAGACGCCAGGCTGTCCTTCGATCACCGCAACCTTGCCGCCCTGCGGATGGTGCTCGATAAACCATTTCGCTACGCGCACGCCGTTGTCTTTCTGGACATTACCGACGTAGTGTTCCGCATTCGGCATCACCGCGTCATTGACGTTCACAACCGGGATTTTTTTACTGTTGGCGCTTTCCAGTGCAGGCTCAAGGTTAATGTCGGTTTGCGGAGAGACCAGCAGGCCGTTATAGCCCTGAGAAATCATGGTTTCGGCAATCGACAACTGGCCCAGTTGATCGTCTTCATTTGCCGCGGCCTGATAAGCAACGGTGATGCCATATTTTTTGGCGGCGTTCTGGTAGCCCTCGCCCAGCAAACGCCAGTATTCATTGGTCAGGGTTTTGGATACGCCACCGATTTTGAGAGATTTATCGACTTTCGGCATCGCGCCATAGCGACTGTCGAGCGTTGACCAGTCGGTGCGGTCCTGTTCCGTATCGGACTTAAGCGGTGCCAGATCGGCGGCATAAACGCTGGCACACAAGAGCGACGAAGCGATAACGGCGAGTAAACGTTTTTTCATTTTTTCAGCCTTTTATTCTGCGTTTGTAGGGTAAGAAATTGCTGTTCTGCAGCCGGCGTCGTGCGTTAACGCGCCAGCATAATGTCGTTGACGATTTGCTGTGAGGCGACCGCATCCTGACGGCTGATCGCCGCTGCCAGCGCCGGATTATCATTAAGCTGGTCGCAAAGCTTGAGTAATCGCGTCACGGTGGCAATGTTGGTTTCGGCTTCACGTACTGGATCCAGTCCGCTGGCATCCGGGAAGGTGTCAAAATAGTAGGCGCCCTGATAACCATCACGCTGCATCTGCCACAGAAACTCCAACGTGGCGCGCGGATTAACCGATGCCGCCATCAGTCCGTCATCACGTTTGCCCCAGCCGTCGTTTAAATCCAGCCCCAGCAGCCGGGAACGACGCGCCACCATGGCCGCCGCCCAGGCAGGAATTTCATTGGCGAACAGGACATGGGCGAAATCCAGCGTGATGCCGAGGTTCGGGCTTCCGGCCTCTTCCACGGCCAGCAGGCAGGTGGTCACGTTGGGAAAAATGCTGTAGGCACGCGGCTCGTTGGGTTTGTATTCAATGCTCACATCCACGTCCGGCGCGTAGTCGGCGATTTCACGCACCGCGCTGACGGCGTCTTCCCAGATTTTTTTGTAATCGACCTGGAAGCAGTAGTCGAAACCGTCCTGGCCCATCCATAACGTCATTAAGCGGGAGCCAAATTCCCGTCCGGTATCGATTCCCCGCTTGGTCAGGTCAATCGCCTCACGGCGAATTTTCGGATCCGGATGGGTAAATGCGCCAATTTTGAACTGCGGTGCATCCCACCGCATCTGCATGCCGTTGACCGCCAGCCCGGCATCCTCAATAGCCTGGCGCAGCGTTTTACTGTCACTGGTGAGGTGCTGCGGATAGTTGAGATCCAAATGCGTTAAGCCTTTAACCTTGCCCGCGCGCGCCACCATTTGCAGTACAGAGGGCTTGCCCTGCAAATCTGGCCAGTAGAGATGTGCCCCCGAAGCAAAGGAGTTAAGACGAGTAGCAAACTTTAAATCTGACATGAGGCTCAATCCTTAGTAACAGGGTTGTAATGTACTTTCCTTTTTCACAACTAACTGTGAAGTTATATTAGAATTTACACTTCTCGCTTGAACACGCAATCCTTGTTGTCGCTGAAATAACCAAAATGCGAGAGCGGTCACGGATTAATCAGCGCGGGCAACGATCTGCGGGGACAGCCAGTAAAACGTGGACGACTGCGCCAGGTCAGCCATAGCCGGCAGCAGTAAATGTGAAAACCCGGGAGGATTAGCCGATGCAATGGCCAGATATGCACTACGCTTACTCCATGCATTACCCTTATAAAAATGGAGACTATTTCGATGAGTCATGATGAGCGTAAACCCACCACAACCGATGCCGGTATTCCGGTGGCCAGCGATGAGCATTCCCTTTCCGTCGGTCCCGATGGCCCCCTGGTGCTTCACGACCATTACCTGATTGAGCAGATGGCCAACTTCAACCGGGAACGCATCCCCGAGCGGCAGCCCCATGCGAAAGGAAGCGGCGCATTTGGCTTTTTTGAGGTGACTGAAGATGTGAGTCGCTACACCAAAGCCAACGTTTTTCAGCCGGGCACGAAAACTGACGTGGTGATGCGTTTTTCAACGGTGGCTGGCGAGCGCGGCAGCCCGGATACCTGGCGCGATCCGCGCGGATTTTCCATTAAGTTTTATACCCGCGAAGGCAATTACGACATGGTGGGCAACAATACACCGGTGTTCTTTATTCGCGATCCCATGAAGTTTCAGCACTTTATTCGCTCACAAAAGCGCCGCGCCGATAACAATCTGCGTGACAATGATATGCAGTGGGATTTCTGGACGCTGTCACCCGAATCCTCGCATCAGGTCACCTGGCTAATGGGCGACCGTGGGATTCCCAAAAACTGGCGTCATATGAATGGGTATTCCAGCCACACTTATATGTGGGTCAATGAACAGGGTGAAAAGTTCTGGGTGAAATATCATTTCCACACCGACCAGGGCATTGAATACCTGACGCAGGAGCAAGCCGATAAACTGGCAGGCGAAGATGGCGATTACCATACGCGTGACCTGTTTATGTCGATCAAAAACGGCCAATTCCCGAGCTGGACCCTGTACATGCAGATCATGCCGTTTGCTGAGGCTGACAGCTATCGTTTCAATCCTTTCGATTTGACCAAGGTGTGGCCGCACAGTGATTATCCACTCATCAAAGTTGGCAAGCTGACGCTGAACCGCAACCCAACGGACAACCATGCGCAGATTGAACAAGCCGCATTTGAACCGAATAATCTGGTCCCTGGCATCGGGCTCAGCCCGGATAAGATGCTGATTGGTCGCGTGTTTGCTTATGCCGACGCCCATCGCGCACGGCTTGGAGTGAACTATAAACAGATCCCGGTTAATGCCCCGCAGTCGCCGGTGAACAGCTACAGCAAAGACGGGGCGATGCGGATGAATCCGGTATCCGACCCGGTTTACGCCCCCAACAGCAAAGGCGGCCCGGTGGCAGATGGCGACCGCTATCCCACCGACTCGGTCTGGTCAGCCAGCGGCGACATGGTTCGTGCCCCTTACTCACTGCGTCAGGACGATGACGACGTGGGCCAGGCAAATACCCTGATCAACAAGGTGATGGATGATGCCGCGCGCGACAGGCTGGTCAACAACGTTAGCGGTCATCTGCTGAACGGGGTTGAAGAGCCGGTGCTTTCGCGAGCGTTTCAGTACTGGCGCAACATCGACCAGACCATTGGCGATCGTATCGCCAGCAAGGTGCAGGAAGCACGCGCTAAGCGATAACCCGCACATCTGACGGTGGCGTAAGCCACCGTTACTCTTTTGCGCAAACGCGCTCAGCCATGTCTGGCACAAAACTGCTCAATATCCCCTGACTGAAAATCGGCCAGGTTAGCCATGATTTTTTCCAGCGGCCAGTTCCACCAGGCAATCTGCTGTAGCCGGGTTGCAATCGCCGGATGAAAACGAACGCGGATTGGTTTAGCCGGCACGCCACCCACGACGGTATAGGGCGCCACATCTTTGGTCACCACCGCACCTGCCGCCAGCACCGCACCATCGCCTACCGTCACGCCAGGCAGGACAATCACGCCATGACCTATCCAGACATCGTTGCCAATGATCACCCGTTCTTCGCGGCGGGCGCTAAAAAAACCGTGGTCGCGCGTGGCCGTAGCATCGTAATACTCCGGACAATAAGTAAAGCGGTGTTGCGACGCCCGATCCATCGGATGGTTAGGTGCACCGATGCGTACCTGATTGGCAATGGCGGTGAAGCGGCCTATTGCGCTGTCTGCGATGCAGCAGTGTTCACCGACGTAAGAGAAGTCGCCAAGGGTGCTGTATTCAAGGTAACTGTGCGCCAGAATTTCACACTGTGAGCCAATCTGGGTTTCGCGCATACGTACGCTGGCGTCAATTTCGGTCTGCTGGAGTTTGGCGGGTTTGACAATGGCAAGTGACATGAAAAGGCTCCCGGAACTGGTCTGATGTCTGGATAAGTTGTGCCTTTGAGGCACCCGATTGCCGCGCCACTGTAGCCGGGAAAGATGACAGGCAATTGACAACGAAAAAGGCGGAGTGGTTAGCTCCGCCTTGGTCAAAGTTCCGGTTAATTTGCATGACCGGTCAGTTGCATAAGGGCAACGATGATCTGCAAGATGATCCGGATGATTTCCAGAATCAGCTTCGTCAGTTCCATCACTTTCCTTCTCCCGCAACAGGAGCGCGCTGTTCAGCAACCAGGGCCTTACCGTTACCCGCCAGGTGCCTGAGCACAACTTTGTGGAGAGGGCTGAGCGGCACTCGGGGTTTAAGCCACAGGTCAGCACCACCTGTTACCTGCCGGGATTTGCATTACCGAGCTCCCCTGGAAGCAATCAGTTAACCCTGCGGCGATACCCAACACTCAACACATGTATAAATATACAGTATTTTCGCCAAACTTGAAGTCTTGCGCAGCCCTCTTTACAATCAATTTGTGGAGAGTGCTGAGCACCTCGTTCGCCATCCGGTTACCCGCCGGGCAACGAACGCATAAAAAAAGGATTTGGCGTAATGCCAAATCCTTTTTTGTGTCTGCAGTTTAGCCTTAGTTCGCCGAACTCACGCGCCAGATCGTATCACCGGCGTCATCCGCAATGATCAGACCGCCCTGTTTGTCGCTGGCCAGACCGACCGGTAAGCCACGCACCTGTTTCTCGTCTTGGGTTAAGAAGCCGGATACCACGGTTTGCGGTTGCCCTACCGGTTTGCCGTTCTCAAACTTCACCCAAATCACTTTGTAACCGTTGAGGGGTTTGCGGTTCCAGCTGCCGTGCTCACTGATAAACGCGCCACCGCGATACTGCGGCATGTTCTCAGCGCCGTAGAACAGCAGTCCGAGCGGTGCGACATGCGAACTCAGCGCATAGTCAGGCTTAATCGCCTTTTCAACCAGGTCCGGCCGCTGTGGCTGCGCCCGCACGTCAACATGCTGGCCGAAATAGCTGTAAGGCCAGCCATAGAAGCCGTTCTCTTTAACCGAGGTCAGGTAATCAGGCACCAGGTCAGAGCCGATTTCATCACGCTCATTAATCACCGCCCATAGCTGCTTCGTCTGGGGTTCCCAGTCAAGGCCGGTGGGATTACGCAGCCCGCTGGCATAGATCCGGCTGGCGCCGCTGGCGGCATCCACTTCCAGAATCGCGGCGCGGCGATATTCGGCGCCAATGCCGTTCTCGGTAATGTTGCTGTTGGAACCGACGCCGACATAGAGCTTGCTGCCGTCCGGGCTGGCCAACAGCGCTTTCGTCCAGTGGTGGTTAATGGGCCCGCCAGGTAACTCGGTGACCCACTGGGGCGCGGTGCGAATTTCGGTTTGCCCTTCGCTGTAAGGGAATTTCACCAGACTGTCTGCGTTAGCCACGTACAGCGTGTTCCCCACCAGCTGCATACCAAAGGGGGCACTCAGGTTTTCAATAAAGCGATGCTGTTCCCATTTACCGTTTACGTTGCGCAGCAGCGTGATGCGGTTGCCGCCCTTGCCCCCTTTGCCCGAGGCATTTTTGACCAGCCCGGTGATCAGCTCTTTGGGCTTGGTGGTCGGTTTTGGCATGCCGTTCGATTCGGCGATCAGGATGTCGTTATTCGGCAGAACATAAACCTGACGTGGATGCTGAAGATGGTCGGCAATCTTTTCAATTTTCAGCCCCTGCGCCACGGTTGGCTTTTCACCGTTCTTCCAGGGTGCGCCTTCCGGTACCTGCATGGGCGGCACCATAAAGTTTTTGGCTTCCGGTAACTCGGGATTGGCACCGATTTGCTTTTGCGGATCGATCGTCGCCCCGGTATCACAACCCGCCAGCAGGGCCATCATCGTCAGCGCAATAAGGGATTGTTGCGGCATTTTCATTATGGCTTCTCCTTAAGCAGTACGTTGACGTAGCGCAAGTTGCACGTTCGCCAGCAGCAGCAGTATCACGACCAGGGTCGACAGAATCGCCGCCGTTGGCACCACGGCATACGCGTCACGGCTGTGAATAAAGGCATTGGCAATGGCCAGAATGATGGCGACCAGAGAGAGCCAGAAATGGGTTTTCTCTGGCGCAGTGCTGCCGCGAAACATATAAATCAGACTAATTATTCTGGGCAGGATGGCAATCACAAGGCCAATGGCGATTAACCAGCTGGCACTGATTGACCAGAGAATGATAAAGGTTTTCATATAGATGATATCGAACAGCCAGGCCGCCACGAAAAAGCCAAGCGGTACAGGCTCCAGAAGAGCATACAGCGTCACAGCGACGGCCGAACGTCCAGAGGTATTGCGCATGTTTTTCTCCATTTTGAATAATATTACAGCTCAAGCACAGCGCATTACTTTTCCATCACGCCGTAAACCTGCCTGTAAAATATTAGTAAATCTGAAGAAAAATGACGGTTTTAATTCACATTATCGCGGATTTAACCTGACCCGCACCGCTGTCAGGCGGCGATGAGAGAAAACGCCCCGGATAATCGGCCGTAATCGCCTGTTCCAGGGTATGGCGCCCGAACAGCCTGTAGCGGTTGAGCGCGATACCGTTGTAGAAAAAATTACTGATGGGGTCGGGAAACGCGCGCAGGACGCTCAGCGCCCGCCACGGCAGCGGTAACTGCTGCATCACCCGCAGCACCGCCTGGGCACGCAGCCAATGACCCTCGCTACGGATATAGACGATCGTATTGATATTATCCTCGGGCAGGCCGGCCCATTTCAGCAGCCCTTTGCCCTGTTCACTTTGCACGGACGCAAAACGAACCTGCCGCGCCAGCCGATGGCGCAGCAGAAAACGCACCCAGCCCGTACAGAGTTTACATACGCCATCATAAAGCACGACGCTCTCGCCCGTTTGCAGATAGGGTGGCTGTGGCATGCTCCTCTTCCTCTGTTTCATCCTTAACAGAAGCAGTATAGCCTGCCCACCTCAGATGTTGAGCCAGCCACTGGCCCACCGCGTGCTCGTCAATGGCACTGGCATTGACTTTCAACAGCGGCCCCAGCGCCATCGGCTGCGCCTCCTCTGCCAGGCGACGCAGCTCGGGAAGGTACTCGGCGCCAGGATGGCCCGGCATGCGCTGCGTGAGCCGTGACTGATAGCGCGCGACGGCGGCGTCAGGTGCTATCTGCATCCAGACCTCCAGCACCTCGCTCACGCCAGCCCGCTTTAATCCCTGCTCCAGTACGCTTTTGGGCTGAAACCCAAACCATGCATCGATCAGGAAGACGCAATCAGCCGGGGACTGAGCGACAATGTTCCAGATAGCCTGGTACGCTGCACAGCCCAACTGCCGGTTACGCTGGCGGTCGACCGGCGCAAAGCTGGACATAAAAGGCTCCTTCAGGCTGTCCAGCGTGAGAACCGGCAGGGAAAAACGCCGTGACAGCGCACGGGCCAGCGTGCTTTTGCCTGAGGCGGGAATGCCGTTAACCAACACCACCCGCTTGATGACAGTTTCACTGGTCATAGGATCTCCATCACTTCCGCGACGCTGCTGGCCTGACGTAACCTGACCAACGTTTCTTCATCCTCTAGCAGGGTGACAATCGCGCGAATCCCCTCTTCTATGTGGGCATTACTGTCACGGGCGCCAAACATGATCACAATATCCGCCTTGTCGCTGCCGTCAAACGAGACCGGCTCCGAAAGCAGTACCATGCTGAAGCAGTCGCGAATCACGCCCGTTTCCGGGCGGGCATGCGGGATGGCGATACCTTCTTCAAACACGTAATAGGCACCGTGAGTCAGCGTATTCTCGATCACCGCCTGAGGATAAGAGGCCTGAATATAGCCGCCCTCCACCAGCGGCCTGGCCGCCATGGCGATAACCTGCTGCCAGTCCCTGGCGGCAATACCTACCTGAACAGCATTGGCTTCCTGTAATAACTGTTTAATGGTCATTACTGCTCCTTAAACTGATTTACGCACCAGATTGCGTAATTCATCAATTTTCACAAAAAGAGGATCAATGTCATCCCGGTAAAGGCGACTTTTCGCAAACAATGATAATGCACGGTTATATTCCAGCATTAATTGTTTTTGCGTTTCAGTGTCGCCTGAATTCGCTGCCAGCTTTGCTTCCAGCGCCGTTATTTTTTGACTGACCTGCTCTGCCTGACGATCGCGTTCTGCATCCTCTGAGGCCGTATTTTCCACTTTCTTTTTCATGAATCCAAACATAGCGTCTCCTGCCCCGAAAAGCGCCAGGGCACTTCAGGTTTATTCACGTCGGGATAATAAAAGTGCTTAACGGAACAGCTGCATTTTTTCTACTAATACATTGGTCACTGCATTATTCGCAGGCACGAGGAAATTACGCACGCTGTCGTTAACTTTGCCTTTTTCAAACGTTGCCTTGCATTGGGCGACCCACTGCACATTCATTTCCGTTCCCACGTTCACTTTTTCGATACCGCTGCCCACCGCCAGGCGCATGTCCTCGTCACTGACCCCGGTACCACCGTGCAGAACCAGCGGCGTAGCCGTGGCAGCCGTAATCTCCGCCAGCCGTTGATGCTGAATATGGGCTTTGCCGGTGTAGAGCCCGTGAACCGTGCCGATGGAAATGGCCAGCATATCCACGCCGGTTTCATTCACAAAACGTTTGGCATCCTCTACCGTGGTGAACGCAATATCGCTCATTTCCACACATTTCCCGTCTTCAGAGCCGCCAATTGCGCCCAGCTCCGCTTCCACAGAGACATTTACGGGGCGGGCCATATCAATCACCCTGCGGGTATTGGCAATATTCTCATCAAGCGGTAAATGTGACCCGTCATACATGACCGAACTGAACCCGGCTTGAATTGCCGTCTGAATCGCGTCTAAATCGGAACAGTGATCCAGGTGCAAACAGGTCGGAATATTTTTACTCTTTGACAGCGATTTAATTGCATCCACCAGTAATTCATGTCCCAAATATTTCGCTGTACCGGTTGAAATTTGAATCATTAATGGGCTGTTGGTATTTTCGGCAGCTTTAAAAAAAGCCGGTAACATTTCCAGGCAGTGTAAATTAAATGACCCTACCGCTTTAAATTGGCGTTCTTTGGCAATTTTCAGCAATTCGGTAAAGTTATAAAGTTTCATGCACGTTTTCCTCACGGGGTTTAGTGGATTTTCCGTTAACAAACCAGGCGATAGCGGTAACAAAAGCAATGAACACGGCAACGAACAGCCAGTTATTCTGGAAAGCATGTCCCAGCACCAGGCCGGTACTGATGACGTCGGAATCGCTGAAGGTCACGCCGGTAAAACCGTAGCTTTCCAGCATCGGCACCAGAATGGCGGGCAGGAAAGTGATAAACAGGCCGTGGACGAATCCGCCGATCATCGCCCCGCGTCGTCCGCCCAGCGCGTTACCGAACACGCCTGCCGTTCCGCCGGCAAAAAAGTTAGTCAGCAGACCGGGCAGAATCATCGCCAGACCAAACATCGGGAAAACCAGCATCCCCACCACAGAGCCCAGCGTTGTCGCGAGAAAGCCGACAATGACCGCGTTTGGCGCATAAGGGAACATAACGGGACAGTCGAGGGCGGGTTTCGCATCCGGCACCAGCCGCATGGCAATACCGCGGAAAGCCGGCACCAGTTCGTTCAGCAGCAGTCGCACGCCGCTGTAGAGCACAAACACGCCTGCCACAAACTGGATGGATTGCATAAAGGCATACATCAGGTAGTTGGTGCCGCTGCTGTACTGAGCGATAAAAGCCGGGCCTGCCGCCACGGCAGGAATCAGGTACATCGGCACCATCACCACCGCCATAGACAGATAGGTGTCCTGCAGAAACTTAAAGTTATCGGGCAGCTTTAAGTCTTCCGTCGAGCGTGAGCCTTTTCCGACCACCTTCGCCACTGCCGCAGTGAGCAGGTAACCAATGGTGCAGAAGTGACCGAGCGCGACATCGTCCGAGTCGGTGATACGACGCACCACCGGCTGCGCCAGCGCTGGCATCACGACCGCCATCACGCCACCAAAAATACCGCCGGTTAAAATGAGCGGTAATCCGGTGAGGCCGGCTTTATAGCCGATAACCGCGCCAATGGTGGCCATCCACAGTAGCGCCTGGCCGGTCAGGAAGATGTATTTAAACGGTGTCAGGCGGGCAATGATGATGTTGACGATGAAGATCACCAGCAGCGTCATGGCCACTTCCGATCCCAACTCGCGGTTTGCCAGTCCGGCAATCGCCGCCACGTCGGTGATGTAGCCCTGCATCCCAAAACCATGGGTGAAGATGCTGTTAAGGAAGGTCAGCGCGCCCACGATGATGTTGATGCCGGCCATCATGATCAAGAACCCCAACAGGGTTTTAAACGTGCCTTCTACCACCTTGCCGGCAGATTTTTTTTGCAGGACCAGTCCGATTAGCGCAATAAACGCGATCAGAATGGATGCCTGCCCCAGTAAGTCTTTAACCAGAAAATTAATTACACTATTCATGATTAGCAACCTTCACATTACGCTCTTTTAAGAAAGCCACGATTTTTTGCTCAATTTCAGCTTTATCGGTGAGTTTATTTAATATAATTACGCGTTTAATCTGTTCTGGTGTGGCGTCGGCATTTAAGACATCCGCAAAGGCTTTTTGCGTCAGGATCATGTCGGATTTAAATGCGTTAGCTTCTGAAATCGTGGTGTGATCGATGTCGGCGTCAATCTCCAGTTTTTTTAAAACGGCTTTCGCACTCATTTCGATAGCGAAACTTGACCCCAGACCACAACCACAGACACATAAAATTTTCAGCATGTTTTCTCCTCACAATATATGCAGTTGTTTAGCGAGTTTATAATGATGCCCTTCTGTATCGACCAGGCGTTTTTTCATGCTTATTAAGTCAATCGGAATAGGCTTATTACTGCCGTTAATAATCACGGCTTTATTGCGCATTCCGGATTGAATACAACGAACCACTTCACTTGCCATAATGGTGCCCTGATAAATTTCCTCACAGGTGGGATCGCCATTTCGCAGTCCATAGCCGACGATCGTTTTGCGAATGCGCACGCCGATCAACGGTTCAAGCTGCTTAATTAATGTGTCAATCGCCCCCTGAAAGCCCGGTGAATATTCCCGTGTGTAACCTTCTGAGCAGAGGATTACCACGCTGTTTTGTTCGCTGAGGCGCTGAGTGATGCGTTCTGCCAGCACGTTTGTGGGGATCTGGCATTCCGGGATCAGTGCAAAGTCGGCGTTGGATTTGAGCGCTGACTGGAGCGTCAATTCACCACAGTAGCCGCCGAGCAGTTCCACCATAAATACCCGGCCCGTTAATGCCCGACCGGTGTTTCTGAGCTTTGCCACCTCTTTTAAAACCTGCTCACAGGCGGTGGAAAAGCCCACCGTGTAATCACTGCCGTAGACATCGTTGTCAATCGTCATGCCGATGCCAAAACAGTTCACACCAAATTCACTGAGCGTATGCAGAAATTGCAGCGATCCGTCGCCTCCAGCCAGAATTAATACGTCGATGCGTAATGCTTTTAACTGCCGGGCGATCGTTTCATATTCGCTACGAATTAATTTTCGCGCGGTTCGGCCTGACTGCATTACCGGAAGAGAAGTAATGGAAAAATCCACTAAATCGCGCTGAGAAATTTCCTGGCAGACATTATCCAGCAAGCCTGGAATGCCACCGTTAAATAATATCATCTCCGCCTGCGTCATCCTGGCTATCTGGAAAATGAAATTATTAATGCCGGTGACGTCGCCGCCGCTAATGACCATTCCGATTCTCATCCTGACATCCTTCTGGCTTAATGCGTCTGAAGCTATTGTTTCGGGATATCAGCCTGGTATTTGCAAGTGAGATCACAAAAACGAGAGGAATTTATGCAGGCAATATATTGACAGCCCCTTGAACCAGCTTATTTATGTGAAACAAATCACATTTACTGATTCAGGAAAGACGATTAGCTTCACGTTATAAAACAACAGGTTAAATATAGGGATCGGAATAACTTTTCTGTCAATACGGCATCACGCCGTTGCCAATAAAATCTCGATGTGAATTTGTGATTCTGACCTCATTTTTTTAGGTTCGGCAGGCGATCTGTTATTTCCGAAACAGACGATGGCGTGGTGAATCCGCAGGAACACCATGATGAGATGCATTTTTTAGCGCGTACTGTCGCAGGGCGAAAGGATGCCGAGGGGTGAGTGCAAGGACGACGAATGGCGCTTAGCCTGGCCGGCGGCGGCGTAATCTGCTGCAAAAAAAAAGCCCGACACCTGGGTGCCGGGCCGGAAAAGTAACGGAATTTACTTGGCGTAAGCTTCCGTAGAAATAGTCAGTGTCACGTCATCACTGACTGCTGGTACATATTTGTCCAGTTTGAAGTCAGAACGCTTAATGGTACCGGTGGCGTCAAAACCAATCGCCTGCTTCTTGACCATCGGATGCTCACCCTGCTTATTCAGCGTGGCATGCAGCGTCACAGGTTTGGTAATGCCTTTAAGAGTGAGGTTCCCTTCAACATCAAATTTGTTATCGCCTTTGGCAATGACTTTGGTGCTGCGGAAGGTTGCACTGGGATACTTCGCCACGTCGAAATACTCCGCGCCTTTGAATTCCTTGGTCAGGGCAGGAACATGGCTGTCGATTTTGCTAACCGGTAACGTGACGTCAACGCGCGACTGCTCAGGCTTGCTGCTGTCAAAAACCAGAGAACCTGTCGTGTCTGGAATGTCAGCAGTCGGATGGGAGAAGCCGAAGTGCTCCCAACTTACCACAACAGAGGTATGTTGCGGGTCGAGTTGATAATGCATGGCTTCAGCCTGAGAAACCGGAACATACAGTGCAGCAGCTGCGAGCAGTGGCAGCGTGAAACGTTTTACATTCTTCACTTTTACTTCCTTATTTTATGACATCACCTTGAGTCTGAGCCATATAAGCAGGAAGTAAAAGTGAACAGATTTGGCGTAAACAATCAAAATTATTCAGCAATATCAGTGTGTGATTATTCTAATTCTTACCTTTAGCATACAGGATCTGCCAGCGGTGCCGATCGGTCAGTAAATGCTGCTGTAACTGCTTCACCTCTCCCTCAGTGAGTGCGGCTATCCTCTCCGCCTCCAGGTTTGGCAACCCATTCGCCTGGCGTAACGCCACTTCACTTGCATCTTCTTTCACCTGCAAAAGCGGCGTTTTGAGCAGATCGATTGCCTGCTGGGCAATGTAGATCGCTATGTCACGCAGAAAGTCTTCGCAGTATTGGATCAGCGTCGATGCCGGACAATCCGGTGACTGAAGCGCAAAGAGAAGACCATCGCTATCCGTACTGCGATGGTAGCGGCAACTGACGACGTAGCCGATCGGCTGTTCTACCCGGTAGCGCTGATAAAAGCGCGGCTCACAGATCAGCGCCAGCGCGCGAAGTGCGGCTACCTGCTGCGGGTCGCCCAGGGGAATAAACAGCAGAACGGCACTGTCATCGCTGGGATGGGGAATACAGGTTTCACCGCCTACGCAGCGGTACTCAGGGCGCGTAGGTGAATTCACCGTCAGCACACTCAACTGCCGGGACACGAGCCGATGCTGTTCGGCATTGCCCCCGAGCAGGACGGCACGCCAGCATTGCGGATTGAGTGACGTCGCCAGCCGGAGCGGCAGCTGGCGCAGCAGTTCGCGTATCGCAATGCCCGGTATCACCGGCGTGGATACGCTGTGTGTCTGCATCAGGCATTGCACAAGCTGCCCCAGTGCCGCACTGAGCAGCGTCTTGTCTGACGGCAGGCGCAGGGTGAGTTGCCAGACGCCCTGCACCTCACGCCACTCTCCGCTGCCGGAAAAATGCCGCAGCACCGCAAACACGGGGCGTAACTCAGGCTCGCAGGCCGCGCCGGCTGCCCATGTTGTATAAAGTTCAGGACGCAGCACCAGCGTGCCCTGCGTCTCATCCGGTGTGATATGGGGTAACACGGCCTGACCGGTCGGCTCTGCACGCAGCGGCAAGAGATTCGGCTGCGGGTAAAATGTCCACCTGACGGGCGGGCAATTCATCACGGGCTTTTGCCAGGCTGTCAGTGACAGGTCATAACCCTGAACCCTGTGCGTTTCACCTTTCACCTCGGCGGCGCACATCAGCGTGGTCGCCGTGGCGGCGTGCATTTCGTTCAGTAAGGCGTCCAGGTCGGGACAGTCGCCCACGGCCGCAAAGCCCAGCGCGCGCGCCTGAAGTTGCTGCAGGGGGGACTGTGCGGCCAGGCGCTGCTGCGCCAGCTGCCAGTAGTGCTGCCGCTGCACCGGCGTGGTATGGCGCAGCGCCTCAAGAAAGGACGCGATCAGGGGCGGAACAGCGGCCGGATCCTCCGTGACGAACGTGACCGCCACCCACATGTCCGCGTCCGACTGATAAAGCCATTTCACGTCAGGCTGGCTGGCCCGCGTGCGTGCATACAGCGTTTCCAGCAGCCCGCCTGGGGCATCATCAAGGAAAAACTCGCGCAGTAAAGTGACACTGTCACGAAGTTGCGCGGGTAAAATCCAGCTTTGCCAGAGTGCTGATGGCCCTTCCTGCTGTAACGCCAGCGCCCTGTTGGGCGAAAGCATTACCGGGGCATCGGGCCGCCTGGCACTGTTGCGTGGCTGAAACGCAGCGGCAAACGCCTTCGCCAACGCGGTGAGCTGTTCCAGCGACTGTGGGCCCTGCAGCCACAGCGTCAGGTTGTCTGAGTGAAAGAAGCGCTGATGAAAAGCCCGCAGCGCCGCCTGCAAATCAGTGACGTTGTCACCGAGCGACATCCTGTTCCCGACATGAAAGCGTTTAAACTGCGCCGGAGACGTCACTGGCGTAAACATGGCGGCTTCCGCGCGGGCCGCAGCATGGCGCTGCAGCAGGCGGTACTCTGCATCAATCACCGCGATTTCCTGGCTGATGGCCTCGCGGGTCAGGCTCGGCGCACTCAGCATATCCTGCAGGCGCAACAGGCCTTCACTGAAGTTGTCGGGGGTGACCTCAAAAAACCAGGCGCTTTCGCGTGCCTGGGTGGTAGCATTCACCTGTCCGCCGTTCGCCTGAACCCAACTCATCAGCCGCCCGTCATGCGGCCAGCGCTGACTGCCAGTAAAAAGCAGGTGTTCCAGCAAATGCGCGAGTCCAGGCCAGCGCTCTGGCTCGTCATGGCTGCCTGCCGCCACTTTGACCAGCGCCGCCGCCTGGGTGGCGTCCGGCTGGTGGCACAGCGTTACGTTCAGTCCATTGAGTTGCAGGCAGCGTGAATGCATTACAGAATCCGCGTTTTATAGATCAGCTGAGAATTGCTGCGATTGCGGAACTGAAGCTGACCAATTTTAATGTCGCTGCAGTCGGCTTCACGGCGGGCATCAAGGATTTTGCCATGGTGCGGCGATTTGCTGCAGACCGGATCGGCATTGTCTGCATCGCCGGTAAGCATAAAGGCCTGACAGCGACAGCCGCCAAAATCTTTCTCTTTTTCGTCACAGGAGCGACAGGGTTCCGGCATCCAGTCATAGCCGCGATAGCGGTTGAAGCCAAACGAGTGGTACCAGATATCCTCCAGGCTCTGTTCAAGCACAGAGGGAAAAGCCACCGGCAGCTGGCGTGCGCTGTGGCACGGAAGCGCGGTGCCATCGGGCGTGACGCTCAGGAAGATCGCGCCCCAACCGCCCATGCAGGGCTTGGGACGTTCTTCATAATAGTCAGGCGTCACGAACAGCAGATTGGTGAGGCTACCGCTGTCGCTCATGCGCGCACGGTACTGATTCACGATGCCTTCGGCCCGGGCGATCTGCTCACGGGTAGGCAGCAATCCCTCACGGTTTAACTGCGCCCAGCCGTAAAACTGACAGGTCGCCAGCTCCACATCATCGGCTTCAAGCTCGATGCACAGGTCGATAATCTTATCGATCTGATCGATATTGTGACGATGCAGCACGAAGTTCAGCACCATGGGATAGCCGTGGGCTTTGACCGCCCGCGCCATCTCCAGCTTCTGCTGAAACGCCTTCTTAGAGCCGGCCAGCGCCGCGTTAAGGGTTTCATCACTGGCCTGGAAACTGATCTGAATATGATCCAGTCCCGCGTCGCTGAAAGCCTCAAGCTTTTTCTCCGTCAGGCCAATCCCGGAGGTAATCAGGTTGGTATAAAAACCTAAGTCACGTGCCGCTTTGATCAGGTCGGGCAGGTCTTTGCGCGTTAACGGCTCCCCGCCGGAAAAGCCGAGCTGAACGCTGCCCATGGCGCGTGCCTGGCGAAAGACGTCGATCCACTGTTCAGTGCTCAGCTCTTTTTCCTGCTGGGCAAAATCCAGTGGATTTGAGCAGTACGGGCACTGGAGCGGACAGCGGTACGTCAGCTCGGCCAGCAGCCACAGGGGCGGATTGACGCCGGGTTTATGCTGGTTCACGAAACTGTATCCACTTCTGTTCATAGGCTGACTGCAGGAATTCTTTGACATCCTCGCCCACACCGCCGGCCTCGGGGAAACGCGCATCCAGAATGGCAATGATCGCGGCGATATCCTGCTTGCCGTCAACCAGCTCCAGAATGGCGGCGGCGGTTTCATTGAGTTTCGCCATGCCTTCCGGGTAAAGCACGACGTGGCTGTCCTGTGCCGCTTCCCATTGCATACGGTAGCCCCGGCGAAAGGCGGCAATTGTGTGTTCGTTCATCGTTATACCAGTCGGGTTGTGTGCCAGGCCGCTTTATCCGTCACGCTATGATAAGGCGGGCGTTGAAGTTCGTAAGCCATGGTCATGGCATCCAGCATGGTCCACAGAATATCCAGCTTGAACTGCAGGATCTCCAGCATGCGGTTCTGTTTTTCCGCGGTGTCGCAAAACGCCAGCGCCAGCGCCAGGCCGTGCTCCACGTCGCGGTTGGCCTGACTCAGGCGGCTACGGAAATAGAAGTAACCTTCTTCTTTGATCCACGGATAGTGCTGCGGCCAGCTGTCGAGCCGCGACTGATGTATCTGAGGCGCAAACAGCTCGGTCAGCGAGCTGCAGGCCGCTTCCTGCCAGTTTGCGCGACGGGCAAAACTGACATAGGCATCAACCGCAAACCGGACGCCCGGCAGGACATGCTGCTCCAAGACCAGTTCATCCCGGCTTAAGCCCACCGCTTCGCCCAGGCGTAACCAGGCCTCAATGCCACCATCTTCGCCCTGGCTACCATCATGATCCAGGATGCGTTGTACCCATTTACGTCGGGTTGCCGGATCGGGGCAGTTGGCCATAATCGCCGCGTCTTTCAGCGGAATGCTGGTCTGGTAGTAAAAGCGATTCGCCACCCATCCCTTAATCTGCTCAGGCGTAGCCTGACCGTTATGCATCGCAATATGGTACGGGTGATGAATATGGTAGTAGGCGCCTTTATCACGCAGCGCCTGTTCAAAGGCCTGCGGCGACAGGGTTTCCGTAATCAGCATCGTTTAGTCCTGAAGATGTATCGCCATCCCGTCGTGACTCACCTCAATGCCCTGTTGTGTCAGGTACTGCCGCTGAGGTGACTGTTCGTTGAGAACGGGATTCGTGTTGTTAATATGGATTAAAATCTTTCGTTTTGCTGGCAGACGGGCGAGCAGTGCCATCAGCCCCTGCTCTTCGGCCAGCGCCAGGTGGCCCATGGCCTTGCCGGTATTTTTACCCACGCCCGCGGTCAGTAATTCATCATCCTGCCATACCGTACCATCAATCAGCAGGCAGTCGGCCTGCTCAAGCCAGGGCAGGATCACCGCATCCGGCTCCCCAAGCCCAGGGGCATACAGGAGCGTCTGGCCGTTGGCGCGGTTTTCAATAAACAGCGCGACGTTGTGGCCCGGTAACGGACGGTCACGGTAAGGTGAATACGGCGGTGCATTGCTGAGAATCGGGATAGCGGTAAACTGGAGATCCGGACACACATCCACGTTAAACGGCGTTAACGGACGAATGGGCCGGTGTTGAAGTCCGCCATTCCAGTGTTTCAGCATGGTAAACACCGGGAAACCGGTCGTCAGATCGTCATGCACTTCGGGTGTACACCACACCTGATGTGGGCAGCCCTCACGCAGGCTAAGCAGCCCGGTGGTGTGGTCAATCTGACTGTCGGTAAGAATAATGCCGCCGATCGCGGTCCCGCGCAGAACGCCCTTTTTCACTAATTCAGGCGTGTGCAGTATTTGCTGGCTGATGTCAGGTGAGGCATTGCAGAGAACCCAGTCTTCACCGTTATCACTAATGATGATAGAGGACTGGGTGCGCGGGCTGGCCTGCAGAGTCCCGTTACGCACACCATCACAGTTGGGGCAGTTGCAATTCCACTGAGGGAATCCACCGCCTGCAGCCGATCCAAGGACTTTAATAAACATGAAAGGAACCAGGTGTTGAAACAAAATGCCCGCACAGACGGCGGGCAAGTGATTAGCGGTTGGAGATGTACAGCGTCACTTCCAGACCGAGGCGCAGGTCAACAAACGTTGGTTTTTTCCACATAACTTTCTTCCTTATAGATTGAGATAAACAGACAAATAAATGACTGCAAGACAGCATTGTGACAGGGGTTAAAATGCGAACCTTGTCACACTATTTTCACGCAGACGGCCAGGTGAAATCAATGAAAAGCCCGTAAGAAAACGTGTTAGTGCAGTCCGGTGTGTTGCAAAACCCGCAGCCAGTTTCCCCACGTTAATTTTTCCAGCATGCGTTGATCATAGCCCGAGTCGCGAAAAACGGCGAGCAATCGCGGCAGACCGCTGACGTCACCTAATGCCTCAGGCGGCGAGATCCCGTCAAAGTCTGAACCGAATGCCACGTGATCTTCGCCCATTATGTTAATTAAGTGATCGCAATGTTTGACGATTTCTGTCAGATCGGTATCGCTGTCGCGTTTTCCATCAGCACGAAGGAACGCATTGCCAAAGTTTATGCCAACCAGCCCACCGCTGGCACGGATCGCCTTAAGCTGGTTATCGGTCAGGTTGCGCGGCTGAGCACATAAAACGTGAGCATTAGAGTGGCTGGCCACCAGCGGCGCAGCGGAAAGCCGGGCCGTATCCCAGAAGGCTTTTTCATTCATATGCGACACATCAATCATCATGTTTAAGGCAGCGGCCTGCCTGATAAGCGCTTCCCCTTCTGCCGTCAGGCCTGGCCCCGTATCCGGCGAACCTGGAAAACTGCCGTTAACCCCTTCGCCGAAGCGATTTTTCAGATTCCAGAATGGGCCGATAGACCGAACACCTGCCTGGTAGAAGGCGTTTAGCGTTTCGCCCTCCGCATCCAGCGCGTCGGCCCCTTCAATATGCGCCACCAGCGCCAACACGCCCTCAGCAAAGCAGGCTTCAATCTCTGCAGCGCTGTGGCATAGCCTGGCACGGCCCGCTGACTGCGCAGCGATCTGCTGCAGTATCGCCAGCTGCTGCCACATGATTGTCAGCGGATCATAGGGTTCTTGCGCGGCGCGAGCCGGGGCGACCTGAGCGAGATAGTCCTGCGGCGGCACAAAAACAGCAAACAGCCCACCGGCAAAACCGCCCTGCTGCATACGAGGAAAGTCGAGGTGACCTTTTGGCACGCCCGCATAGAAAGCCTCTGCGGGCGCATCGCGATGGTACAGCCACAGATTGAGTAACAGATCGTTGTGCCCGTCGAAAACCAGCATAGGGGAACCACCTTGAGAAACATCAGGTTATGCTACCGCTCTCTTTCCCCTTCAGCAAACGCCTGCGCACTCAGCGCCACAAGGCGTCAACAAAATTGTCACTTTTGCGCTTCAGGTTGTCAGTTTTCCGCGCGCGGCGGGCGTAACGCCACGCCACACTGGATTAACACCTACAAGGAGATGACTATGTTGATGCATCCGGCTGAGAAATATCGTCCGTTCCCGTCCGTTGATCTGGCCTCTCGCCAGTGGCCTTCACAGCAGATCACCCGCGCGCCACGCTGGCTGTCTACCGACCTGCGGGATGGCAATCAGGCCCTGGCAGAACCGATGAATCGTGCGCAGAAACTGCAGTTCTGGCAATTATTACTGGACTGCGGCGTTAAAGAGATTGAAGCCGCCTTTCCTTCTGCCTCGCAAACGGATTTTGACTTTGTGCGGGATCTTATCGAACAAAAGCGCATTCCTGATGACGTGACGTTGCAGGTGTTAACGCCAGCACGTCACGACCTGATTGACAGAACATTCTGCGCACTGGAAGGCGCACCGCGCGCCATTGTGCATTTGTATAATGCCACCGCCCCCTTATTTCGCGAACGCGTGTTTAATCAGAGTAAAACACAGATCGTGGCGCTGGCGACCACGAGCGCAAGACAGATTCGTGCTGCATGTGAGGCCGCGCCTGACACACAGTGGAGCTTTGAATATTCACCCGAAACCTTCTGTTTTACAGAGCCGGCCTTCGCGCTGGAGATATGTGAGGCGGTAGCAGAGGTCTGGCAACCCAGCCCGGAACGTCCCATGATCATCAACCTGCCCGCCACTGTTGAAGTGAATACGCCCAACGTCTATGCCGATCAGATAGAGTTTTTCTGCCGTCATTTTAGCCGACGCGACGCGGTATGTATCAGCGTTCATCCTCATAACGACAGAGGAACGGGCGTCGCCTGCGCGGAACTGGCCCTGCTGGCAGGCGCGGATCGGATTGAAGGCTGCCTGTTTGGCAATGGTGAACGTACAGGTAACGTTGATTTGGTGACGTTGGCGTTAAATCTTTATACCCAGGGCATTGCGCCGGGACTGGACTTTAGTGATATGGCGCGGGTTATTGAGGTGGTGACCGACTGCAATAAACTGCCGGTCCATCCCCGTCATCCCTATGCCGGTGAGCTGGTATTTACCGCTTTTTCCGGCTCGCATCAGGATGCGATTAAGAAGGGATTCGCTTACCGCCGCCAGCATAAGGAAACGCAGTGGCAGATCCCCTATTTGCCACTCGACCCTGCCGATATCGGCTGCAGTTACGAAGCTGTGATTCGGGTAAACAGCCAGTCGGGTAAAAGCGGGGCCGCCTGGTTGCTGGAGCAAAATCATGGCCTGCAACTTCCCCGCCCTCTGCAGCAGGATTTCAGCCGTTGCGTTCAGCAGGAGAGCGATCTGCACGGTAAAGAAATGACGCAGCACGCTGTCTGGCAGCTTTTCTGCCGTCACTATCAGATTGAGCAGCCCGCTCTGCGCCTGATGGAAGCGCACAGTCAAAGCGAGTCGGGCGAGCAGACGCAACTGCGTGCCCAAGTCCATCATCAGGGCCGCACTCTGCGTCTGACAGGCCGCGGTAATGGCCTGCTTTCCGCCGCTGTGACGGCACTCCGTCAGTCCCTCGACCTGGCGCTGACCATTGAAGATTATCATGAACATACGCTGGGAAAACGTAGCGACAGCCGCTCAGTTGCCTATGTCAGCTGCATCAACCTTCAGGGCGAACGCCACTGGGGCGTCAGCATCGACAATGATACGTCGCGCGCCGCACTGCAGGCGTTGCTTAACGCGGCAAGCCACTTTCTGCCGCAGGAAAATAGTCCGTTGGCGATACACCCAGCAGACGGCGAAACATGGCGCTAAAGGCACTCGGGCTTTCATAGCCCAGATCCAAAGCCACGCGCAATACGCTGTCGCCCTGCGCCAGCCGTGTCAGTGCAACAGCCACGCGCGCCCGCCGGACCCAGTCACTGAACTGCAGGCCGGTTTCACGCACGAAATGGCGAGCCAGCGTCCGGCCAGACAGGTTGAGCCTGGCGCTGGCCGCCGCCAGAGACCAGTCGCCCGCCAGATCGGCCTGAATCTGCATGCACAGCGCCCGTAAACGTGGGCTCTGTGGCAGGGGCAACGCATAAGGCAGCGCATCCATGCCGCGAATTTCATCCAGAATCAATTCATAAATCCGCTCGCTACGGCTGGCTGGCGCATAGGACACGGGCAAATCGATGGCGTGGATGATCAGCTCGCGCAGCAGGGCTGAAATCTGCACGACCTGGCAGCTGGCGGGAAGATCGGCCCTGGCAAGGGGATCGATAAACAGCGTGCGTGCGGCGACTGCGCCGGTAATGTACAAGCGATGACGAGTAAAAGCGGGCAGCCAGACGCCACGACTTGGCGGTACGGTCCAACTGCCCTGTTCTGTTTCCACGCGCACGACGCCGCTCAGCGTATGAATAAGCTGCGCGCAGCTGTGATGGTGCCAGGGTTCTGTCGCACCATGCGAATAGTCGTGCGCCAGCGGCACCAGCGGGCGCGTGCTGAAATCAAAACTGACCCTTGAACTCATTGCGACTTAAGATATTTATAGATCACGGCTAAGTCCTCTTCACCGTGCCCGGCTTCCACGGCCTGCTGCCAGACGCTGGCGATATTTTCCAGCGCGGGCAGTGAACTGTCTGAGGCGTCCAGTGCCAGCTTCGCGTCTTTAAGCGCCCATTGCAGATGCATCTGCGGGGTATAATCATCGCTGGCCATCATGCCCAGCTTCATTTTGGCATAAGGCGCCGCCAGCGGGCCACCGTCCAGCACCTGCCACAGATCGTCGGTTGAGAAACCAAACTGGTCGGCAAGCCGGGTACTTTCGGCCAGGCTCTGCATCAGACCAATCAGCCAGCTGTTGATGACCAGCTTCATGCGCGAGCTCTTGCCCGCCTCACCCAGCCACTGCGTGCCTTTACCTATCGCGTCGAAGACGGCCTCTGCGGCCTGAGCACGGGACCGATCGCCACTGGCCATCACCAGAATCTGGGCGTTCTCTGCGGGCGCCTTGGTACCGGAAACCGGCGCGTCGATAAACACCACATCGGGACGAGCCTGAGCAAAGAAAGTGATTAGCGCATCCGTTTTTTCAACGCCGATCGTGCCCATCTGGCACAGCGTTGCGCCCTGTTTCAGCGCCGCTTTCACCTCGTGCAGGACCTGCTCTGTGGTCTCGCCGTCTGACAACATGGCAATCACCACGTCCGCCTTCTGCACGGCTTCCGCTGCGGAATCGGTTAACGTCAGCCCCGCCGCAATCAAATCTTCCCCCCGCGCACGGGTGCGGTTCCAGCCGTACACCCTGAACCCCTTTTTCAGTAAATTAGCGGCAAAGGCATGCCCCATCGCCCCTAATCCCAGTACTGCAACATCAGGTTGTTTCATGCTGATTTCCTTCGTTCTGATTATGGGTATCCGTCTTCTGTGTACCTGACGGCGCAGGCTAAAATGTAGCATCTGTTACCCGGCGCGTCCCGTCGGCACGCCGTGACCCGCGCGTACCGGGCCATGAAGACACCGTTTCCCGACAGGCCTCTTCGTGGCGTCGAGCCGGTCAGAGAATAACAAGGTTGGCGACGATGCGATCACATAAACCGGCCAATCATTTACGCTTTCCAAACCTCTGACAAAACCAGTAACATGTGTCGCGATTGTTCCAGTTGGTTCATTTAGTACCACCATTTTCGCGACCTGCCGATAGCCACCGTTGTTTTCGTCACTCTGGCAGGCGACATATACCCAGGGATCCACGCTTTCAGGCCAAATACAGATGAATATTAAGCGATCACGCCAGGCAAGCCTGCCGTTATTAGTGCTGCCTGTCCTCTTTCCGCTGCCGCTGTTTGCGGCAGATGGCGGTAATACCCTTGTTGTCAGCGCCGCGCCACCAGCAAAAGGCCTTAATGAACTTGATACGCCTGCCGCCGTGAGCGTGGTAAACGGCGACGATATGCGCCAGGCCGCCCCGCGCGTTAACCTGTCAGAAAACCTGACCAGCGTACCGGGGTTGCAGATCCAAAACCGACAAAATTATGCACAGGACCTGCAGTTGTCCGTGCGCGGCTTTGGTTCCCGTTCGACTTACGGGGTCCGTGGCCTGCGCATTTATGTCGATGGCATTCCGGCCACCATGCCGGATGGTCAGGGACAAACGTCCAATATTGATATCGGTTCGGTCGATCGGGTGGAGGTGCTACGTGGGCCGTTTTCTGCGCTGTATGGCAATGCCTCCGGCGGCGTCATTAACGTTACCACTCAGACCGGTCAGCAGCCCCCCACACTTGAAGCAGGGAGTTGGTTTGGCAGCTACGGTAGCTGGCGCAACAGCGTGAAAGCCAGCGGCGCCACCGGCGACGGCACAAAAGCCGGCGATGTCAATTACACGCTTTCCGCCTCGCGCTTTACCACTCACGGTTATCGCGACCACAGCGCCGCGCAAAAAAATCTGGGTAACGCAAAGCTGGGCGTACGCATTGATGACGTCAGCACCCTGACCTTACTGTTTAACAGCGTTCATATCGACGCGCAGGACCCGGGTGGGTTAACGCCTGACCAGTGGCGCGCGAATCCCCGTCAGGTTGTCAGTAATGTCTCACTTTACAACACCCGCAAAACCGTCGATCAAACCCAGGGCGGCCTGCACTATCAGCGTCGGATGAGCGAAAACGACGACCTGAGCGTGATGATGTATGCCGGGATGCGTGAAACGACGCAGTTCCAGTCCATTCCTGCCAACGTGCAGCAAAGCCCATCGCATCCCGGCGGCGTGATCGCGTTGACCCGCCACTATCAGGGCATTGATACCCGCTGGACACACCGTGATGATCTGTTTTCGGTTCCGGTCACGCTGACTGCCGGGCTGGATTACGAAACCATGAGCGAACAGCGCAAAGGTTTTGAGAATTTCACTACGGCCAACGGCGTGACGCAGTTCGGTGAGCAGGGAAATATGCGGCGCAACGAACGTAACCTGATGTGGAATCTTGATCCCTATTTGCAGACCACCTGGCAGCTCAGTCAAAAATGGTCGCTGGATGCAGGCGTCCGTTTCAGTACGGTCAGTTTTGACTCCAACGACTTTTACATCACGCCAGGCAACGGCGATGACAGTGGCGATGCCCGTTATCACAAATGGCTGCCCGCCGCCGCGCTGAAGTATGCGTTTGACGACAGCTGGAATGCCTATTTATCTGCCGGCCGTGGATTTGAAACCCCGACGATTAATGAGCTGTCCTATCGTTCAGACGATCAGTCCGGCCTGAATCTGGGGCTGAAACCCGCGACCAGCGACACGGTTGAGTTAGGCAGCAAAAAACGTCTGGGCAATGGCCTGCTCAGCGCTGCCGTTTTCCAGACCGATACTCAGGATGAAATTGTTGTCGACAGCAGCAGCGGCGGACGCACCACTTACAAAAATGCCGGAGAAACCCGTCGGCGTGGCCTCGAACTGGCGTTCGATCAGCAGGTT
Source organism: Pantoea sp. Ae19-2 (assembly GCF_059801205.1). NCBI lineage: Bacteria > Pseudomonadati > Pseudomonadota > Gammaproteobacteria > Enterobacterales > Erwiniaceae > Pantoea > Pantoea sp. Ae19-2. Next base: position 1,819,069 of record NZ_JBCHWE010000001.1, read on the forward strand.
AACTACGACTGGCGACTGAAAATGGCCTATACGCTGCTGGATGCGCGCTACCGCAGTAATGCCTGCGGCAACGCCAGCTGCGACGGCAACCGTATTCCGGGCATTGCGCGCAATATGCTGTATACCGGGCTGGCTTATGCACCTGAAGAAGGCTTTTATGCCGGCGCGGAATGGCGTTATATGAGCAACATCGCAGCGGATGACAGCAATGCTGTCCGTGCGCCTTCCTATGCCATCACCTCGGTCTACAGCGGCTATAAGTGGCTTGTCGATGCCTGGACGTTGGATTTGTTTGGTCGGGTGGATAACCTGTTTGACCGCAACTACGTTGGCTCGGTGATCGTCAATGAAAGCAACGGTCGCTACTTTGAACCGGCTCCGGGCCGCAACTACAGCGTGGGCCTGACGGTCAGTTACGCTTTCCAGTAGTGAACATGGCCGCCGCGTGAGCACAACGCGGCGGCGCAGCGTGGCGACCTCTCAGGTTATTCTCATCGCGCCTGGCCTCAAACAATCCCCTGACGTATTACCCTCTTTCGCCGTCAACGTCGGCCTCCAGAATACCAATTTGCGAAAGCGCTCGAATTTTTGTTCAAAACTCGCTCAAACACAGTCCACGCTCCTAAAATCCATGCAGTAACGTAACGACATCATAAGGAGCACGCACGTTGAGCAGCAAAATCTGTTTCAGTCGTGCCTTTAATCAGGATGTTACCAAGGCGAAAAAAGAGGCGGAGGAAGGTCCAGTGTACATCACCGATCACGCTAAACCGCTCATGTCCTGTTAACGGTTGAGACATATCCGAGGTTAACGGGAGGTAAAAAAAACTGGCCATGACGCTGGCAATGCCTGAAACGGCAGATATCGATTTCGCACCTGAACGGCCTGTCATCACCGGACGAGATGCCGGCTTCTAATGCGTTATCTGCTGGATAACCCTATCTTCTGGGTTGCGTAAGGCAGGCACGCCGCGTGTTGATCCCCATGTCCTGGCATGGGCTAATGCTATTGACCTTGACAGCACGTTCATTTCAGCCCTGACGCGGCTGGAACAGAGACAGGTATTTTGCGTCTTGAAGGGCGGGATGGGTAGCAGGCATAACGTTTGCACCACGAGTATCAGACGCAGGAGCTTGAGGCGGATCGCCAGAGAAGGTTGCCGATGGTCCGTTCGCAGGCCGGTGCGCCATGCTGCACCTGCCCGACTGACGTTCCGCAACCGATGCGCTGATTGCGGCAACGGCGCTACAGCACGATGTCATTCAGGTCACGCGTAACCTGAACGATTTCCAGGGACTGGGCGTGATGCTGCTCAATCCCAGGCCTGCCTGACAGGGTTTACAGCGCGTTCAGTTTGGCAATCACATCATTATAGCTGCCCGTTTCACCCAGGCGGGGAAAGACGCGCTTGATGCTGTTTTCGTGCGTATCACTATTGAGATCGGTCATCGCATCCACTGCAAGCGTGACGTTGTAACCTGATGCGTACGCCTCACGCGCCGTCGATTCCACACCAATACTGGTGGCAATGCCGCAAATGACCACCTGGGTAATGCCACGCTTTTGCAGTTCATCATGCAGCGCGGTGTCATGAAACGCGCCCCAGGTTTTTTTGGTGATGGTCAGATCGTTATGCTGCGGTGTCATGGCGGGCACCAGGGTCGCCCAGTTTGCAGGCAGCTCGCCTTCGTGACGCGGCTGTTCATTGCGACCAGGCGCACCGCCTGCCACGTTGACGAGCACGACGGGCAGATCCTTTTCACGGAAGGCGCTGGCAAGCCGCGCGCAGCGTTCAATCACCGGCTGTGGCTCGTGCACAACTGGCAGCGCAACAATCCCCTCTTGCAGATCGATGACGATCAGAGCGGTTTTCGCATCAAGTGTGGTTATAGCCATAGTCATTCCTCACAAATCGGTAACAGATAAAGCGTCAGTATGGCGCAGACGGCGGGCGTTGATACAGCCTGCAAAGCGCGCCATACAAGGGAAACGAAGTATACAAATGCCGGTCGGGCCTGAACAGACGCGGCTGGTTTCAATTTGTAAGCTCAGGTTCGACCCAGATAGTGGATCAGGCTGTGAAACCGCAGGCGGCGGTCAAGGGGATTACGATAGCTGTGAGCGACGTCGGCCCGGAACTGAAAGGCTTCGCCCTGTTTAAGCCGTCGCCAGGTCTCTTCCACGCCTAACAACAGTTCCCCTTCCAGTACCACCACCTGCTCAATCACCCCTTTCTCATGGGCAGTGGAGTCGCTTTGCGCACCCGCTGCCAGCTCAACCGCCAGTAAATCAAAACGCAACCGGGCGTCGTAAGGCAGCAGCGGCGTAACCGCCATCTGCGCATTCTGCTGCCGGTAACAGGTCACCTCGCCTGCGGAATGTGTCCCGGAATGAACAAAAAATGAGAACGGAACGTTGAAGCCGGTCGCTATTTTCCACAAGGTCGCGACCGTGGGGCTGGACTCGCCGCGTTCAATCTGGCCCAGCATCGCCTTACTGACGCCCGTTTTTTCTGCGGTTAAGCTCAGGCTCCAGCCATTGGCCTGGCGCAATTGTTTTAGCCCATCGCCAAGATATTGATGCAAATTTTCCATGTTATCTCCTGCTTTACCGCTTCAGTGTAACACTTGTGCGTTATAACGCCCTGTGCGAGGATGTGCGCTATAACGCACAAGAGGGTTACACCATGTCAGCACGCCGCGCACCCTTTCCCGTTACCCTGCCCATTGCCGTTTCCGGCCTGGTGGCGGTATTAGTCGGCTACAGCAGTACCGGTGCGATTATCTATCAGGTTGCCCTGTCCGCGGGCGCCTCATCCGCGCAAATTGCCGGCTGGCTTTCCGTCATTGGCCTGGCGATGGGCATTGCTTCAGCGGGGCTCTCTCTGGCGTACCGGATGCCGATCTTAGCCGCCAGGTCCACGCCGGGCGCGGCATTACTCGCCACCAGCCTTCAGGGCGCATCAATACACGAAGCCGTCGGCGTATTTGTTTTTGCCAATGCCCTGATTGTGTTGTGCGGGGTGACGGGCCTGTTTGCCCGACTAATGAACTACATCCCTGCCTCGCTGGCCGCCGCCATGCTGGCCGGGATTTTACTGCGCTTTGGCCTGCAGACGTTTAGCGATTTAGCGGTAAATTTTACCCTGGCGGGCGCAATGTGCTGTGTTTGGCTACTGGCACGCCGGTGGTTGGCCCGCTACGCCATTCTGATCGCGCTGCTGGCAGGCCTGGCTGTCGCATACGGGCAAAACAGCCTTCATTTTCCCGCGCATGCGGCGAGTTTTAGCCTTCCCGGCCCTGTCTGGCCGACCTTTTCATGGCCTGTGCTTATCGGTGTGGGTCTTCCCTATTTTCTGGTGACCATGGCGTCACAAAATGCACCTGGCATCGCCACATTGCACGCCCATGGCTACCGCCCCCCGGTCTCCGCGTTGATGAGTTGGACAGGACTGCTGGCCCTGGTCTTGTCACCGTTTGGCGGGTTTTCGGTATGTGTGGCGGCGATTACGGCGGCCATTTGCATGGGAGAAGATGTGGATGTCGATCCCCGTCGCCGTTGGATAGCTGCCGCGCTGGCCGGTTTTTTTTATCTGCTGGCTGGCTTTTCCGGCGCGTTAATTGCCGTGTTATTCAGCGCACTGCCTGCGGTAATGGTGCAGGTGCTGGCGGGGCTGGCACTGCTTGCCACGCTCGGCGGCAGTCTGCAACGGGCGCTTGAGCAGCCCGAGGAGCGGGACAGCGCCCTGATAGCCTTTTTGATCACCGCATCCGGGGTAACGCTCTGCGGCATCGGCGCGGCGTTCTGGGGCCTGGTCGGCGGTGTGGTTGCACATCTGTTATTAAAGCGTAAAACAGCGTAACATCATCTGGGCATTGGTTATTTTCCCGCCAGCGGGTCAAAAAACCACGCATTTATCCCCTTTTTCAGCGGTTTGATTTGCCATTGTCCCACGTAAAATCACCGTAATCGACGATAACACGCGATCTTCTGCCTCAGACAACGACCGATAAGGGCTTAACAGGTGGCAAAAACTTTTCTGCGCAGCGGCAATCTGGATGCGGTTCTGGCTTTGGGCGAGAACGGCCAGCCTGTATATGCGTCCGCCCTGCAAATCCGTGAAACCCTGCGTTTGCGCCGTCAGAGCGCGCTGGCAAATTGCCTGGCGATTCCACAAACGAACGAACGTGGCGACCGGCTTGACTGGTACTCGCCCTTCCCGGGCAAGGTTAAGTCCTGGATGGGCGCCAGCGATTATGAACGCCGCCAGGCTTTACAACATCTCACAGCCTGTCAGCAGGATCTGCAAGCCATCAGCGCCAGCGCAAGCGGTGCGGCCAATCCGGCAATGCGCCTGTTCGGCGCGCTGTTAGGCAAAAGCTTGCAGTTTCCCAATCAGCAATATGTTTATCTGGTCAACGGCAAACCCGTCATAACCTTTTGGGGGTTTGTTGACGCGCAGGAGCGGAATCGCGACGATGCGCTGGCCTGCCTGCGAGACAGTCTTGAAGAGTCGCTGCCAACCGTGCTGGTTGAACCACCGCCCGAACCGGTGACGATCGCTGCCGCCTCTGAACCCGAACCTGTTGTCGCACCGGAGCCGGAGATCGTGACGCCGCCGGTCCAGGAAAGCGCGGTTCAGGCCCCAGAACCTACGCCCACGGCGACAGCGCGTCGTCGGCCTTTCCGCCTGTGGTATTTACTTCCAACCCTGGCGGTTGCCGCCGCGGCAGCGACCGCTGTGATCTTGCATCTGCCTCAGTCAGAACCGGTGACGGTCACGCAACCGGTCGCGCAAAACACCCCGGTTACCGCCACTAAGCCACCGGCGGTCGTCGCGTCTGCTGAAAAACTGTCTGCCACGCTGCCGCAGAAACCGGCGGCGGTGGTCGCAAATGCATCAACTGCGGCTGCACCGACTTCCGCTGCGCCCGCGCCCTCATCAACCCTTTCAAATGTGGTGGTGCCTGCTGTGCCCGCCAAACCCGACGATCTGGTGGTGACGCCGGATGCCGTGCGCGATGGACAGGTACAGGTCATTGATGGCCGCTGGCGTGTGGATATTGAACAGATCAAAACCCCGACCGGTAAACCGCCGGTGATGCGTTTCCAGTTCAATAAAGGGAAAGGCAGCGTGCAGATCAGTCAGGGCAATACCACCTGTAAGGCCGACGTGACGGCCGCGATGACCAGCGCAGGAAACCTGGTGATTGAGAGCCGCTTTACTGCCCGGTGCGCGGACAAATCCCGTTACCGTATGCCATTGTTAGTGTGTCATTCCAGCATTGGCGCGGCCGTCTGTGAAGCGCAGTACAGTGCGGATCGTGTGTATCCCATTACGATTAAGCGTGAGAGTAAGTAACTATGTTGGCTCCCCTGATCGATGATAAGCAGAAAATTTCTCTGATTGAGAACAGCGGCGTGCAGTTCCTGGATTTTGGTCTGCAGCTTTCCGCGCCCCAGGCACGACGCCAGTTTGTGCGCCAGACGGCAAACGGCCCATTGCTGCGACTGAACGTGGACGGCAACAGCGGCAAATTTTTACTTTACCCACAGGACGGTGGCGCGCCTGAAGTGGTTCGTCCTGAAACCGACATCGCCCTGTCAGACTCGCTGACGCTGCTGGAAGCCTGCTGGTTGCCCCTGCCGATGCTGCGTTGCGCATCGGGCCGCCGCTTTATTGGCGGCCCTGAAAACTGGGCGCGCATGCGTCTGGTGGCCCTGGATAAACCCGACAGTACCGGCAATACGCACCGCGTCACGCTGGCTTTCGATACCCGCTGCGTCGCTGATGAAGACGGCGGCGAGCAACTCGGACTCACGCCTTCCGATGCGCAGAACGGCGTGACCTTTGCGCTGGCCTGGCATAACTACGAGCTGGGCGAATTCCTTGACCATACCTGGGTTGATGGCTGGTTGCGTGAGTCCTTCACCGACCGCGTAGCCGATCGCCGGGAGCAGGCAATCAGCCAGGCACTGCGCGAGTTTGAATATCAGGCGCATTACCTTAACCTGCTGGAATTACTGGGCGAGCAGCTTAACCTGACCGAGATCCACATTCAGGCCGCCACGCTGCAAGCCCCGGCGGTCAACGTCGATATTATTCTCGACGTAGGGAATTCCCACACCTGCGGCATTCTGGTGGAAGACCATCCGGAAGAGAGCAACGGCCTGAAGCAAACCTATGAACTGCAAATGCGCGACCTGTCTCAGCCGCATCGGGTGTATAACGAACTGTTCGACAGCCGGCTGGAATTTGCCGAAGCGCGTTTTGGTAAAGCCAATTTTTCACTGGAAAGCGGCCGCGAGCAGGCTTTTATGTGGCCCTCGTTAACCCGCGTCGGGCGTGAAGCCAGTCGCCTGGCCCTGCAACGCGCCGGTCTGGAAGGCAGTACCGGCCTGTCCAGTCCACGCCGTTACCTGTGGGATGAAGCACGCTATCAGCCGGGCTGGCGCTTTAATCAGCAGAGCCCGCAGGGGGAACCTCAGGCCTGCGCCGCGCCGTTTACCTCGTTAATGAATGATGAAGGTCAGCCGCTGTACGCCCTGCCCGTGGATGAACGCTTACCGGTGTTCTCCGCCCACTACAGCCGCAGTTCGCTGATGACCTTTATGTTGTGTGAGTTGCTGGCTCAGGCGCTAATGCAAATGAACAGTGCGGCACAGCGCCAACGTATGCCGCAAAGCCATGCCCCGCGTCAGCTGCGCCACGTTATTTTGACCCTGCCGTCTGCCATGCCAAAACCTGAACGGGAGATCTTCCGCCGCCGCATGCAGGAAGCCATCGCCCTGGTGTGGAAAGCCGAGGGCTGGCACCCGGCCGATGAGGATTTTACCGAGCAGAGCCAGGCCCAGAGCAGCAAGCCCGTACCGGATGTGCAGATGGAGTGGGACGAAGCCACCTGTGGCCAGATGGTGTGGCTGTTTAATGAGACGCAGGTGAACTTTGCCGGACGGGCAGAAGATTTCTTTAGCAGCATGGCACGTCCCGACCGCCCGCGTGAGGCGGATGAACTGCCGGGCAAGAGCCTGCGTATTGCCTCTATTGATATAGGCGGCGGCACCACCGATTTAGCGATTACCCAGTATCGTCTTGACGACGGCCAGGGTAATAACGTCAAAATCACCCCGCGCCTGCTGTTCCGTGAAGGCTTCAAAGTCGCCGGTGACGATATTCTGCTGGACGTGATCCAACTGTGGATTTTACCCGCTCTGCAACAGAGCCTGCAAAAAGCCGGGCTGACCCTGGCGGAGCCGCTGATCAACAAGCTGTTTGGTCACGACAGCCGCATGGACGGACAGGCCACGTTACGCCAGCAGGCGACGCTGCAGCTGTTTATCCCGCTGGCTCAGGCGGTACTGGAGCGCTACGAAAACTGGGATCCGCTGGAAAGTCACGCCGAGATCAATGCGCTGTTCGGTGAACTGGTCGATCAGCGCCCTGCCGATGCGGTGCTGGCGTTTGTTAACGGTGAAATTCAGCGTGAACTCGGCGGCAACAGCCGTTTTGATCTGCTTGAGGTGCCGCTGGTGGTCAGCATGGCTCAGTTGCACGGTGAGTTTATGCAACATCGCATGGCAATCATTCCGGCGCTGCGCTCTATGTGTGAAGTGGTGTCACTCTACCAGTGTGACGTCCTGTTGCTGACCGGACGTCCTTCGCGCTTCCCCGGCATTCAGGCGCTGGTACGTCATCTGCAGCCGCTGCCGGGCAGCCGTATTTTATCGCTTGAGGGCTATCACACCAGCGACTGGTATCCGTTTAATAAACATGGTCGCATTGATAACCCCAAATCGACCGCCGCGGTCGGCGCAATGCTGTGCCTGCTGGCGCTGGATTTGCGCCTGAGCAGCTTTTGGTTCCGTGCAGGCGACTTTGAGCCTTATTCAACCATTCGTTATCTCGGTATGCTGGACGAAAATCAGGCGCTGACGGACGAAAACCTGTGCTACAGCGAAATCGACCTCGACGATCAGCAGTTTTCGCTGGATCGCAAAACCAGCTTTCGTATTCGCGGCAACGTGTGCCTGGGATTCCGCCAGTTAGATAATGAGCGCTGGCCTGCCTCGCCACTCTACAGCCTGACGCTCAATGATGCAGCGCTGGCGCGTAAGGTTGCGGGGGAAAGTGTCCTGCGCGTCAAGCTCGCCGTGAAGGCCGGTCCGGGTGCGCCCGGCCCTGAAAATCTGGTGTTAAGCGAGGCTAAACTGGATGATGGCACGCGTGTTCCGCTTGAACATCTGAGCCTCAAACTCAATACTCTCTCCGCCACGGGCAATGCCAATGCGCAATACTGGATTGACAGCGGGAGTGTGTGTAAACGATGAGATCGGTAAAACCCCGCCAGCCGCAGACGCTGGCAAAACGCCTGAGTTTATTGCAGGACGCCCTGAACGGCAGCCTGGCCTGGATTGAGAATACCCGCGAGCAGTCGCCCCGTCTGGCTCTGGAAGCCGAAACCCTGACCCTGCAGCTACGGCAGGCTCGTGTACAGGCCCAGGCCCTGGCGCAGCAGGTTGCGCGCCCGGTGACGCTGGCGCTGTTTGGCCAGTCCCAGGCGGGTAAAGCCTGGCTGTTGACGGAAATGGTGGCCGATGCACAGGGCCAGTTGATCACCGCGTTAAGTGATAAACCGGTGAATTATTTTCAGAATGTGAATCCCGGCAATCTCGACTTCGCCACCGCAACGCGTTTTACCCACCAGCGGGAACCCCTCTCTTCAGAGTGGCCCGTTGAGCTGACGCTGCTAAGCGAGGCCGACGTGCTGCGCCTGGCCATCTCCTGTGGTGGCGGTGTCACCCAGCCCGACACCGCAAAAATTGACAGCGTGTTGCAACGCCTGCAACGCCATCGCTTAACCACGCCGCTGCCGGGTCTGGAGAGCGACGCGCTGGTCACGCTCTGGTCCTGGTGCCGCCGTCATCACCTGTATGATGCACAGCTTGATCGCCACTTCTGGCCACAGGCTGTTGAACTGGCACCCTGGCTGAGCGTTGACGACCGCGTGCAGCTGTTTTCACTGCTGTGGCCAGCCGAGCCCGCCCTGAATGAGCTGGTGCGGAGTTTACTGCATCTGCGCCATCAGCTTCGTAACAGCACCCGGGTACTGGCTCCGCTTAGCCTGCTGACGGATAACGCCCTGTTGCCCGCGGAGCAGCTGATTGTTCCCGCCAGCGAGCAGGATCAGTCGCTGCCGATCGAGGTTTGCCCGTTAAACGGTAATCGTCTGGGTAAACCGCAGAACGTGGCGTTGGGATTACTTGCCCTGCTCACGCTTGAGGTCACTATTCCCCTTAGCTCCACCCCGCGCACCGCGCTCTATGATGACGCAGACATGCTGGAGCTGCCCGCACCGGGTACGCCCAGCGATCCGGCCCTGCGTGAAGAGCGCCAGCGCCTGCAGCAGCAGGATGCATTACGCGCACGCCTGCTGGAGCACAAACGTACACTGATACCGGGCATTTATGCCGCCCGCCAGAGTATCGATTTGCTGTTAATCTGCACCGCCGCCAGCCAGCGTCAGGATGTTGACGTCGCCAGTCAGGCGTTACGGGAATGGCAGCGTCACCAGCCGGTCAATGAGGCGGGCGAGAAACCCCGTCTGATTTGGGCTATTACCCCTTACGATGCGCGGCATCAGCAGATCAACGTCGACGAGGCAGTGCAGCGTCAGGTGGGGCAGCCGGGTCAGCAATGGGGTTCCATGCTGGCACTGGATCGCGCAGGCGTGGACCGGATGTCTGACTGGCTACAGGAAGAAATGCAGCCTGAAGCCCGTCGCGATATGCTGATCGCCCAACTGGCACAAATTCAGCACACCGTTGTCGAGCGTCGCCTTCAGCCCTGGACGGAAGCGGGTGCATCGCCCGACCAGGCGGCACGCAAGCAAAGCATCGCCGATACACTGCTGAAGTGTTTACAACACCGCACCGGTTTACATGGCGAACTGCTTGAGCGCTTACAGCCCTCCCGCGAGGCCCTGCGTCAGCTCTGGCTCAACCAGTCCACCTCATCCGTTCCGGCGGCGACGTCCAGCATTCAGGCCCCGGAAAATCAGTTTGGTATTGGCTTTGAATTTGATTTGTTCAGCGATAACGAAGTTGAACAGCCCGCCCCGAAGCAGACCAGCTTCGGTCAGGGCTCGGCACAGTTCCCGCGTCAGGTGTTTAGCCTGTGGCTTAACCACCTGCGCCAGCTGCCGGAAAATCAGAGCCTGCTGGCTTTACTGAATATTGATAAAGCCACGATGGAGTGGTTGATCGAAGAGTTGATCACGGCCAGTTTTCGTACCGGTATTCTGCAGTCCCTGCAGCAGGCGCTGCATGAACCCGATGCGCAGAGCATGACGCATGAATCACGTGCTGACCGTCAGGTCACGCGCGCGATGACGGTGCTGGGGGATTTTGTGGCCTGGCTGGGCTTCCTGCAGCGTCCGGAATCGGAACGTCCTGGCAGCCGGGTCAATCGCGGGCAGCCTGTTTTCTCGCGCCCGCCGGCACCCAGCGTTAATTTCAGTGCAGGACAGCGCCTGACGAAGCTTTCCGCCGCGCCAGCAAACCATACGGCCTACTATATTTACGACTGGCTGGTGGGGCTTAACACCGTGATTATCGAAAACAATGGCTATACCGGTGGGGGCGACCTGCCGGTTGCAGCGCGAGAGTCACTTACAGCCCTGCTTAAGCCACTGCGCCACTAACCGTAAATCAGGCGCAACTCGCCCGCCAGCGACTGCGCCGCCTCTTCCAGCAACGCCACCACGGGGGCCAGTTCCTCATTGCGCCGTTCTGCATGCAGCAGATGAATCGTGGCGGGCAACGCCATTCCTCCGGTCAGCCAGTCCCATAGCGCATCCAGATTATTGCCAAATCCGGCAGGACAATCGCTCTGCGCTGCAAACGCATGATAGAAAGCCTCGCGATCGATGAGCTGGCGCAGATCAAAGCTTAAGGTCAGCATGGTTACTGAACCGGCTTAAAGGTGCGATAGTGGTCGGTCGAGAGGAAAACCAGACCATCAGAGGAGTAAACCAGCCTGTCAGCCTCGCGGTGGCCGCAGCGGTAGTTCACATCCGCCTCAAACCACTGGCGATCGGCGCGCTCGGGCAATTTTCGTTCCCGGTTGGAAAAGCGATCGCCGCCGATGGCCCGCCCCGGCAACACCTCACACAAGTCCCCTTTCGCTGGATTCCAGCCAAGGCGACGCGCCTGCTTTTTGGTAATGTAGTAATCGGGCAATTGCTGATGCTGCAGCACCCAACGGGCGACCGTTCGCACATCCGTTAAGGCAGCGATATCCGAGGCCGACGTTTTGGCTGGTGCAGACGTCAGATAAGGTTTTAACCCCACCCAACAGAGAACAAGGATCAGAACCAGTCCAACCCACAGTTTTTTTGACATGATGGCATCCCTTTAAACAGGATGCAGATGATAACAGCTTTAGTGGGCGATAAAAAAGCGCGGGCCAGATTGCCTGGCCCTGGCGGTAAACTGCTTTTACTGCATGGCTGACTGCGAAGGCAAAGTGTGACGGCGCCATGCACCTGGGGCAACACCGTACTGACGCTTAAAGCTGCGGTTAAAAGACTGTTGCGAGTCAAATCCCAGCGATATCGCTACATTCAGGATAGGCTCGTTGGTGCTGGTCAGACGGTCGGCCGATTTTTTCAGCTTCTTCATGCGAATGTATTCACCCAGTGGATAGCCGGTGTGCTCTTTAAACATCCGTTGCAGGTGCCATTTAGAATAGCCAGCGCGCTCAGAAACGGTGTCGAGATCGAGACGTGCTTCGATATTGTTATCGATCCAGCTAATCAGGTCGTGAATAAAAGCGTTACTCATCATGTTTATTCTCCCGTCGCGGCGCGAACAGTAATAGTATCAGTTGCAGTTACACTTAAAGCGTGACTGACAATGCCATTTAATGCAAGTTTAATTAATACATTAAATGCCGCACTTTTTATGGGGCTTATTTTTGGCTGCTGTCAGGCACCGATCGCGGCGTTGAAAACCGCACATAAAGTGTATCAGTAATTCTTGCAGTTCTTAGACGCACAAGCCTACACTCCTCGCGATAAATTGCAACCATAGAAGTTGCAAATATTGGCCTTCGGGCCTTATTTCACTGTCATCGCGGGATCACAAAAATGATTACTCACTGGGTTCGTCAGGGATCTTCCCTGCTGGGAATGGGGCTGCTGGTTAGTCTGCTAAGCGGTTGTGACACGGGCCAGGCTAAAAATGCCCCGCCGCCGCCGCCCGACGTCAGCGTTGCGGATGTGTTGGTGAAGCCTGTCAGTCAATGGGACAGCTTCAACGGGCGCGTTGAAGCCGTAGAAAGCGTGCAGCTCCGGCCTCGCGTTTCGGGTTATATCGATAGCGTTAATTATCATGAAGGCGACGAGGTCAGGAAAGGTCAGGTCCTGTTTACCATCGACGATCGCAGCTACCGTGCCGCACTGGAACAGGCAAAAGCGACGCTGGCCCGCGCGCGCAGTCAGGCCAGCCTGACCCGCAGCGAATCGGCACGCACCGAGAAGCTGGTGGGTACACAGGCGGTGTCACGCGAGATGTGGGAACAGCGACGTTCAACAGCCAGTCAGGCTCAGGCTGATGTGCAGGCCGCCGAATCCTCTGTCGACATGGCTCAACTCAATCTGGATTTTACCCGCGTCACCGCGCCGATTGACGGACGGGCCAGCCGGGCCATGATTACTGCCGGTAATCTTGTCACCGCCGGCGATAGCGCCAGCGTACTGACCACATTGGTTTCGCAGGACAAGATGTTCGTCTATTTCGACGTCGATGAGACCACCTTTCTGCACTATCAGGCTATGGCACGTCAGGGACAACAGCGGCATGCCCTGCCCGTTGAAATCGGCCTGGCCGGCGAACAGGGTTACCCACATCGCGGCAACGTCGATTTTCTTGATAACCAACTTAATGCCAGCACCGGTACGATCCGCATGCGCGCCCTTCTGGACAACCGCCAGCGCACCTATACGCCCGGCCTGTTTGCCCGCGTTCGCCTTCCAGGTAGCGCGCAGTTTAATGCCGTGTTAATCGACGACAAAGCCGTGTTGACCGATCAGGACCGCAAGTATGTCTACGTGGTCGATGCACAGGGTAAAGCCCAACGTCGTGATGTTCATCCCGGCGCGATGGCGGACGGATTACGCATCGTTACCACCGGTTTACAGGCGGGCGATCGGGTTATCGTTGCCGGCCTGCAAAAAGTGTTTATGCCTGGTATGCCGGTAACGGCAAAAACCGTCGATATGGCCGCGACTGCCGCGCGATAACCTGAGGTTGTTATGGATTTTTCCCGCTTTTTTATTGATCGGCCGATCTTTGCCGCCGTGCTGTCCGTCTTGATTTTTATGACCGGGCTGATCGCCATCCCGCTGCTGCCCATCAGTGAGTATCCGGACGTGGTGCCGCCCAGCGTGCAGGTGCGTGCCGAATATCCCGGCGCTAACCCGAAAGCCATCGCCGACTCCGTGGCAACGCCGCTGGAAGAGGCGATTAACGGCGTTGAAAACATGATGTACATGAAGTCCGTGGCCGGTTCTGACGGTGTACTGGTGACCACCGTGACCTTCCGCCCGGGTACCGATCCGGATCAGGCCCAGGTTCAGGTGCAAAACCGCGTAGCCCAGGCCGAGGCACGGTTGCCGGAGGACGTGCGCCGTCTCGGCATCACGACGCAAAAAATGTCGCCGACCCTGACCTTAGTGGTGCATCTGTTTTCCCCTAATAACACCTACGATTCGCTCTATCTGCGTAACTACGCCACGCTGAAAGTCAAAGATGAGCTGGCCCGTCTGCCGGGCGTGGGGCAAATCCAGATTTTTGGCGCGGGTGAATACGCGATGCGCGTCTGGCTCGATCCCAACAAAGTGGCGGCGCGCGGCTTAACCGCCTCGGACGTTGTGAAAGCGATGCAGGAGCAGAACGTACAGGTTTCTGCGGGGCAACTTGGGGCGGAACCGTTAAAAAAACAGAGCGATTTACTGCTGTCCATTAATATGCAGGGACGGCTGGAAAACGAGCAGCAGTTTGGCGATATCATTCTGAAAACGTCAGAGGACGGCTCACTGGTCCGGCTGCGTGACGTGGCGCGCATTGAAATGGGTTCAGGCAGCTATGCCCTGCGTTCGCAGCTCAATAACAAAGACGCCGTCGGTATTGGTATTTTCCAGGCACCGGGCGCCAATGCTATCGATCTGTCAAACGCGGTGCGTGCCAAAATGGATGAACTGGCCACCCGTTTCCCCAACGATGTGAAGTGGGCTGCGCCTTACGATCCCACCGTGTTTGTTCGCGACTCCATTAAGGCTGTGGTGCAAACCCTGCTGGAAGCGGTGTTTTTAGTGGTGCTGGTGGTGATTCTGTTCCTGCAAACCTGGCGCGCTTCCATTATTCCCCTGCTGGCGGTTCCGGTATCCGTGGTCGGCACCTTTAGCGTGCTGTATCTGCTTGGGTTCTCGCTCAACACGCTAAGCCTGTTCGGACTGGTGCTGGCCATCGGTATCGTGGTGGACGATGCCATCGTGGTGGTGGAAAACGTTGAACGCAATATTGAGATGGGACTGTCACCAAAAGCCGCTGCCCATCAGGCGATGCGTGAGGTATCCGGCCCGATCATTGCCATCGCCCTCGTGCTGTGCGCGGTGTTCGTGCCCATGGCGTTTCTGTCGGGCGTGACCGGCCAGTTTTACAAACAGTTCGCCACCACGATTGCGATTTCAACCGTGATCTCCGCCATCAACTCACTGACCCTGTCGCCCGCACTGGCCGCGATGTTACTGAAGGATCATCAGGCCCCCAAAGATATGCCGACGCGCCTGATCGACAGGCTGTTTGGCTGGATTTTCCGGCCGTTTAACCGCTTCTTTCAGCGTAGTGCGCACGGCTATGAATCGATGGTGGGGAAAACCCTGCGTCGGCGCGGCGCGGTGTTTGGTGTTTACCTGGTGTTACTGGCTGGCGCGGGCTGGATGTTTCATGCGGTGCCAGGTGGGTTTATTCCCACTCAGGACAAGCTTTACCTGATCGGCGGCGTCAAAATGCCGGAAGGCTCGTCGCTGGCGCGCACCGATGAAGTGATTCGTCAGATGAGCGAAATCGGCCTGCAAACGGAAGGCGTGGCCTATGCGGTGGCCTTCCCCGGCCTGAACGCGTTGCAGTTTACCAATACGCCGAACAGCGGCACGGTCTTTTTTGGCCTGAAGCCGTTCAGCGAACGTAAACTAACGGCGGCGCAGATTAACGCGGAGATCAATGCGAAAATTTCCCGCATTCAACAGGGATTTGGCTTTTCAATTATGCCACCGCCTATCCTGGGGCTAGGCCAGGGTTCGGGCTATTCCCTTTACGTTCAGGATCGGGCCGGACTGGGCTATGGCGCACTGCAGACCGCGATTAACACCCTCTCGGGCGCGGTTATGCAGACGCCGGGCATGCACTTCCCGATCTCCTCTTATCAGGCTAACGTGCCACAGCTGGAGGTGCAGGTTGACCGCGATAAGGCGAAAGCACAGGGCGTAGCGTTAACCGATCTGTTCAGTACGCTACAAACTTATCTGGGTTCATCCTACGTTAATGACTTTAACCGTTTTGGACGCACCTGGCGCGTGATGGCGCAGGCCGACGGGGAATTCCGCGACAGCGTTGAGGACATCGCGAACCTGCGTACCCGTAACGACCGCGGTGAGATGGTGCCGATTGGCAGCATGGTGCACATCACCACGGCCTACGGCCCCGATCCGGTGATTCGTTATAACGGCTATCCGGCGGCTGACTTGATCGGCGATGCCGATCCACGCGTGCTCTCATCGGCCCAGGCGATGCGTCAACTTGAAACGATGTCGGGTCAGCTGCTGCCGAACGGCATGAGTATCGAATGGACCGATCTCAGCTATCAGCAGGCGACGCAGGGTAATACGGCCCTGATTGTTTTCCCTGTCGCTGTCCTGTTGGCGTTTTTAGTGCTGGCTGCACTGTATGAGAGCTGGACGCTGCCGCTTGCGGTGATCCTGATTGTGCCGGTGACCATGCTGTCTGCCCTTGTGGGCGTCTGGTTAACCGGTGGGGATAACAACGTATTCGTGCAGGTTGGACTGGTCGTGCTGATGGGGCTGGCCTGTAAGAACGCCATTCTGATTGTGGAGTTCGCCCGCGAACTGGAGATTCAGGGCAAAGGCATTACAGAAGCGGCGCTGGAAGCCTGCCGTCTGCGCCTGCGTCCTATCGTAATGACCTCTATCGCCTTTATTGCCGGCACGATCCCCCTGATTCTGGGTCAAGGTGCGGGTGCTGAAGTGCGTGGCGTTACCGGCGTTACCGTGTTCTCCGGTATGTTAGGCGTTACGCTGTTTGGCTTGTTCCTGACGCCGGTGTTCTACGTGACGCTGCGCAAGCTGGTGACGCGTAAAGCCGCTCAGCAGCGCTTACAGAACGCACCATAACGGAGTCGACAGCAGGCGATGAAAAACCGCCTGCTTTCATCCCTCCGACTTCATGCTTTCCCACCTGCTTAGCGCACCGCTTTTGCTTTTAAAAATAAAACCCCGTTAATGGGCGAGGCAGAATTTCGCCGTCGCATGCATGACATAGTTATGGCTGATAATGTGACGGACGCGATATCCCGCATGATTGATAATCTGTCGCCCGCTCCTGTGACCTTCAAAAGCAAAAAGCAAAAGGAAATGTTCAGAATGCCGTTTCGTTTTCAGCGCAATATGATGATTCTGTGCCTGCTTGTGATTTCACTTCCTTCAATTAGCTTGCCCCTTTCGCAATACCAGCAATTTGATGGACTGATAAGAGCGCCCCTTACCCTTGAGGTGACGCTGAGCAATGGCCAGTTCGCTGAGCTTGATGCCTTTGTCACCCGACCCAGCGGAACCGGTGCCGCACCGCTGGTCTTGATAACTAACGGGACTGAAGGCTCCCGGGCCTTTGATCGCGGCATCATGAATCCAAACCGTATGTCAGGCACGGCTCTGGCGTTTGCACGCCACGGCTATGCTGCAGTGGTGGTGTTACGCGAAGGCTATGGCCACTCAAGCGGAAACGCAGAATATGCGGGCGGTTCATGTGAGCAGCCGCGCCATCAGCTGGCCGGGCAGCGAGATCGGATGGATCTGCTGGCCGCGCTGGCTGTACTGCAAAGACAGCCCTGGGCATCGCGGGAAAACGCGATTCTGGCTGGCATGTCTTCCGGCGGCTTTGCCGTTCTGGCAACCAGCGCGGCGAATCCGCCTGGCGTTAGCGCGGTCATTAATTTTGACGGCGGCCGGGGCGCGAATAAAGATAAATCGCTTTGTGATGGACCGGGTCTGCTTACCGCATTCGAACGCTACGGTGCAACGGCACGTCTCCCCTCGCTCTGGCTCTACTCTGCCAACGATCAGGATTTCTCGCCTGACATGGGAAGAACGTTTTATGACGCCTATCGACGTCAGGGCGGCAGCGCTGAATTTCGTGAAATGCCCCCCTTTGGTAAGAATGGGCATGTTTTCATGGATAGTGCGCCTGAAGCATTTTGGTGGCAGACGGTTTCCGCGTTTCTACAGGCGCATCATCTGCCTTACCAAGAGGTTGTCTCTCTTCCCGACACCACCTTGCCCGTGCCTGCGGCGTTAAATAAAGCCGGGGCGGAGGCGTTTAAACATTACACCTCGTCCCGTCTGTATGAAAAAGCCTTCGCGATCGGTCCGGAAGGCGCATGGGGAAGCGCCTATTGGGCCAGAACCGGCGACGATGCGGCCAGCATCGCCCTTGAATATTGCAATACCTTTAACCGTGGTGATAAAGGCAGTTGCAGGCTGTATGCCATCGGTGATGCGGTTGTTTTACGCTAAGCCTGCACGCTAAAAAAATGATGGGCCGGGCAGAAAGGACAGTGCCCTGTAACAGGGGGATAATCATGGTGACGGGCAAAATGTGACGCGCGGCAAAGCGCTGTTTCCTTGAGGGACAATCAACACATAAAAAAAGCCGCATCAGCGGCTTTTTTTGCACTCGCTTTCAGGCTCTGCCACATCCGGTTCCGGTACGGCTGTGCAGTTGCTGGTATCGTGGGTTTTCAGCTCATTTAAGGCATCGGCCACCGTGCGTTTGGCCAGGACCGCGAGTGAGGCCTGCTCGGCTTCTTCTGCGATGGATTTAAAATACCAGCACAGGTTGGCGCTGACCAGGCAACGCGGCGCGACGTCCGGGCGCGCAGCCCAGAGTTTTTTATCATCAGTGACGGAAACATAAATATCACGCAGGGTGATGTCTGCCGCCGGTCGGCCAAGATGAATGGAGCCGGTGCGTCCCAGCGTAGACACAATAATGCCGTCACGCGTTAATGGCACCATCAACTTGCGGATAAAACTCGGGTTTGCTTCAAGCCCGTAAGCGAGAATCGCGCTGGTAGAGCGTTTTCCCATTTGCTCCGCCATCGCCACGCTCAGAACCATTTGCAAAGCTGTCGGGAAGCGATAATCAAGCATCTTTGTATCCTGAATTGCGGTGCGTTTTTGTTGTTGTATTGCCGCATGAGTGAACAATGAATCAGCTGTAAATATAACAAAGGCGGTGGGTTTTTAGAAGCAAGAGGCCCGCGACAAGGCACATATTCACCACACTGAAGCCGTCAACAGCACAAGGTGCTTACCGCCATTCTGCTTGCCGATTCGCTTAAGGCGCTGCGTTGACCGGTGCGGGAAGCCGTTTTTTTAACGCCACCACCAGCAGCAGGTTCAGCACGGCGAGCGTGCAAAGCAGCCATAAGGTGGCGTCTGCGCCCAGGGTGGCAAACACATAGCCAAACACCAGCGGCGTTATTGCCTGGCCCATTAGCGCCGGGCGCGCCATTCTGCCTGCGAGCACGGCATAGGCTTCCGGTTTGACCATTACCAATGGCAACGTGCCCCGCACTATCGCACGCAGGCCGTTGCCTGCACCGTAAAGGATCATGCTGAACAACGCCGTTTGAGGAAACAGCGCCAGCAGCACCAGGCCCAACGCGACGAATCCAACAGAAAAAAACGTGGTCCAGATGGGATGACTCCCTTTGAAAACCATATCGATAATCCGCGAAGCCACCTGGCACGGCCCCAGTATGGTGCTGATCGCCAGCGCCGATGCCAGGCTGTAACCGCTCGCTTCCAGCAGGGTAATAAGCTGCACGGAGATGGCCGTCATGATGACCGATGCCAGGGTGAAAATGGCACACAGCAGGCGAAACAGTACCACAGGCAAATCGGCCTCAGCGGGAGGCAGGCTTTGACGTTTAACCGCTACGGGCAGACTGCTCTGCGGCAGTGCAAAGAGATAAACGGGCAGAACGCAAACCATTAACAGTCCGGCGATGGCAAAACAGGCGCCGCGCCAGTCAAGCCAGTGGATCAGCAGTGCCGTTCCCGGCCAGACCAGGCTGGTGCAGAAACCGGAAATAAGCGTTATGCCGGTTATCGCGCTGCGCGCATGTCCGCCATAGCGAGTGCCCAGGGTGGCAAAGAGCGCATCGTACAGCCCCATCGCCATGCCCACGCCAATGATGACCCAGGCCAATAAAAACACAGGTAAATGATGGCTGAACCCCATGAGGATCAACCCTGCCGCCATCACAAAGCCATTTAACGCCAGCATCAAACGCCCGCCGGTCCGGGCAATCATGTGCCCACAGCGCGGGGCCAGTAGCCCGGAAACCAGAATGCCTAACGAGAGCCCACCATAAACCCACTGTTGCGACCAACCTGTCTCCGCCACGATGGGCGCGGCCATCACCGCCATCAGATAAAAGGATCCGCCCCAGGAGAGGATCTGAACCAGCCCCATAAGGACAATGCTGAATGAACCGGGCTTTTTGATTACGTCCATGTCGGGAATCCGTTAGCGAGCGAAGCGTTTTTATAACATGTTAATGCAATGGAAAAAACGGGGGCCACTTTTTCCTGCCTGCGCCGAATGGCGGCACGGTTTTAACAACACGACTAATAGTATGTTGTAACTACATTCGCTATTGCAGCGCCTTGCGACTTCTGCCACATTGAGCATGTTGTAACTATGGAGAACAGAATGGCGCGCTACGATTTAGTGACTGATATGCAGCAATGCGTAAAAGATCTTGAGCAGGCGTTAGGTGCCTTGCGGCAGCAGATTGAGTCGCTACCGCTATTGATTGCCCGGGTCTTTCGTTTACCGCCCGTCGAAAAAGGTCATGAGCACGATCCTGTGACGCAACTTGCCGTTGAGCAGCTGCTTGGCATTCAGGCGCGAGACATGGCCATGAATCACTACTGCCGGCTGTTTATGCAACATCAGTCGGAAAAGCTCAGTACTAAAGCCGCCGTGCGCTTGCCAGGTGCGCTTTGTCTTGCGTGCAGCGAACAGGAAGAAACGGAGCTCACTGAGCGCATCGCGGGAATCAATCACCTTAAAGCCCGACTGGAGCACCTGATTACGGTGGAGTCCGGCCTGCCCTCTGAAGCCCGCTTTGAGTTTGTCCATCAGCATTTGCGAGGGCTAATCACCCTGAATGCCTACCGGACCATCACTGCGATCCCGGCACCGGAAAGTGTACGTTTTGGCTGGGCCAATAAGCAGGTGATTAAAAACGTGAAACGGGAAGAGATCGTTGCCCAACTGGAAAGAAGCCTGAAAGCAGGCCGCGCCCAGGCGCCCTGGACACGAGAACAGTGGGCAGAAAAGGTTCAACAGGAGCTGGCAGATGTCCGCGCCCTGCCCGCCTCAGCACGTCTCAAGATTAAACGCCCAGTGAAAGTGCAGCCTATTGCGCGTATCTGGCGCGCAGAAGAGAAAAAGCAAACCCAGCTGGCCTGCCCGTCACCGATTCTGGTGCTGTGCCGCGACCGCAGCCAGGTGCCGCAGTTGGGTGAGCTGCTGAATTATGATGCCGACAATATTACGCATCGCTATAAACCAGCCGCCGAACCGCTGTCTTTGCTGATCCCCCGGCTGCACTTATGGGTTGATTGTCTGGTGTGATATCAGGGCCGTGAAGGCCCTGACGTGCCTGACTCACTGCTTCATGCTGCCAACCATCTCTTCCGGGCGAACCCAGGCATCAAACTCGTCTTCAGTCAGATAACCCAGTTTCAGCGCCGAGGCTTTAAGCGTTAAGCCTTGCTTGTGAGCCTGCTTGGCAATTTCTGCCGCTTTGTCATAACCGATGTGGGTATTTAACGCGGTAACCAGCATAAGCGATTCGTTGAGTAACTGTTCAATTCGCTCACGCACCGGCTCAATACCGGTCGCGCAGTGGTGGTTAAAGCTGTCCATGCCGTCGGCCAGTAAACGAACCGATTGTAGGAAGTTATGAATAATCATCGGACGATAAACGTTCAGCTCGAAGTTGCCTGACGCACCGCCCATGTTAATCGCTACATCATTTCCCATCACCTGGCAGCACAACATTGTCAGGGCTTCACACTGGGTTGGATTTACTTTGCCCGGCATAATGGAGCTGCCCGGTTCATTTTCCGGAATAGCGATTTCACCGATACCACAACGTGGGCCCGATGACAGCCAGCGCACGTCGTTGGCAATCTTCATCAACGACGCCGCCAGCCCTTTAAGTGCGCCGTGCGCATGCACCAGCGCATCGCAGGTTGCCAGCGCTTCAAATTTGTTGGGCGCGGTCACGAAGGGTTGTCCGGTCAGGTCGGCCAGAGCTTTAGCCACGCGAACGGCATATTCAGGATGCGTATTCAACCCGGTTCCTACCGCCGTTCCACCCAGCGCCAGTTCTCCAAGGTGCGGAATGCTCTGTTCGATGTGCCTGAGGTTATGCTCAAGCATGGCAACCCAGCCCGAGATTTCCTGTCCCAGTGTTAACGGCGTGGCGTCCTGGAGATGGGTGCGGCCAATTTTAACGATGTCTTTAAACGCCTCAGATTTGGCGCTCAGCGTTTGTTTAAGCACGTTCAGCTGTGGGATCAGATGTTCACGCACCGCAATGACGGCCGCCACGTGCATGGCGGTGGGAAACACATCATTCGAACTCTGGCTCTTGTTAACATCGTCGTTAGGATGCACGAGGCGCGACATACCGCGCTCTCCGCCGAGCAGCTCACTGGCCCGGTTAGCCAACACTTCATTCATGTTCATGTTGGTCTGGGTACCTGAACCGGTCTGCCAGATTGCCAGGGGGAATTCGTCACTGTGCTTGTCCGCTAACACCTCATCGGCGGCGTTCACGATCGCTTCCGCCCGCTCGGCCGGTAATAAGCCCAGATCCCGGTTAACGCTCGCGGCGGCGCGCTTGGTCATTGCCAGCGCATGAACCAGCGCGACAGGCATTTTTTCTGTCGAGATGCGGAAGTGCTCCAGTGAGCGCTGTGTCTGAGCGCCCCAAAGTTTCTCAGCCGGTACATCAATTGGCCCCATTGAATCTTTTTCAACGCGATTGGCTGCCATGATTCTCTCCTTAGCACAGTTTTAGATAAGACTTAGCGTCATCGGTTGTCGATTAGCCCCTGTCTGACGCGGTTAAACTTACACAATTTTTTAACATCCTCCGAGCTTAGCATCCTTCTTGCGCGGGATATGTATTTTCCATGGCGGTTTCTGGTTTAATAAGCGCAGTCTTTTTCCGCCAGTAAGGCAATTAAAAAAATGAAAAAAATGATTAACTCCCTGCAAAATTATGCATGGGGCAGTAAAACCGCTTTAACCTCGCTGTATGGCATAGCCAATCCAAAGCAGTTACCGATGGCTGAATTGTGGATGGGTGCGCACCCTAAAAGCCCATCGACTGTGGAAGAACATGGCAAGCCCCGTTCGTTACGTGATGTGATTGCGGCCAATCCGCAGCAGATGCTGGGCGATGCCGTTGCTAAGCGCTTTGGTGAGCTGCCTTTTTTGTTTAAAGTGCTTTGTGCCGATCAGCCGCTGTCCATTCAGGTGCATCCCAGCAAACGCGCCGCCGAAGAGGGGTTTGCGCGTGAAAATGCCGCGTCAGTCCCTCTCAATTCCGCAGAACGCAATTATAAAGACGCTAACCACAAGCCCGAACTGGTCTATGCGCTGACGCCCTTCAAAGCCATCAACGGCTTTCGCGAACTGAACGAAATGGTTTCGCTGCTGAAGCCGGTAGCCGAGGCACATCCGCAGATCGCCCAGTTCCTGCGCCAGCCCACTTTGGCGAATCTTGCCCAGCTGTTTTCCTCCCTGCTTTCCCTTGAGGATGATGAAAAAACGCAGGCGTTGCGCGTACTGATGACCGCCGCACAGCAGCATCATGGCGAGCCATGGCAAACTATTAACGACATTGCGGAAGTGTATCCGCAAGACAGCGGCCTGTTTTCACCGCTGCTGCTTAACGTGATCACGCTGCAACCCGGCGAAGCTATGTTCCTGTTTGCCGAAACCCCGCACGCCTACCTGCACGGCGTCGCGCTGGAAGTCATGGCCAACTCTGATAACGTGTTACGTGCGGGCCTGACGCCGAAATATATCGATATCCCAGAATTGATGGCTAACCTTGCATTTAAAGAAAAGCCGGCCAGTCAACTGCTCACGCAACCCGAGCAGCACGAAAACAGCCTGCATTTCCCCGTACCCGTGGAGGATTTTTCGTTCTCTATTCATGCGCTTACTGATGAGCCGCTTTCTGTCCATCAGGACAGCGCTGCGTTGCTGTTTTGCGTTGAAGGCGAGGCGACGCTCGTCTGTGGTCAGCAGCAGCTGGTGCTCAAACCTGGCGAATCCTGTTTCGTGGCAGCCAGCGATCCGTCTCTGACCATTGCAGGTCACGGCCGTGTTGCACGCGTATTTAATGAGTTAAGCTGAGACGGCTGACGTCACCGCGCTTAACTGCTATTATTTCAATCTATTAGCTAAAAATGCCTGTGGGCGCTTTTTCATCCGCCGTTTGGCGCGGTCTGTCAGGCGGGTGAAATCAAGGATAAGGACGATTCAGCAATGAAAAAGACTCAAGTTGCCGTTGGTGTGGTAGTTGCTCTGGGCGTAGTCTGGACAGGTGCGGCATGGTTTACCGGCAAAAAGCTGGAAAGCAATATGGATCAGATGATCCAGAACGCCAATGCCCAGTTAACGGCGATGGCCCCGAACAGTCGTCTTAAAGTGAGCTATCAGGATTATCAACGCGGCATTTTCAGCAGTAAAATGAATGTGGTTATCCAGGCGAGCTCGCAGACGGAAGACAACCCGCTGCTAAAACCCGGCCAGAGCATCATTCTGAATGAACAGATCGATCACGGTCCTTTCCCGTTTGCCCAGCTGAAAAAATTCAACCTCATTCCCAGCATGGCCTCTGTTCACACCACGCTGGCAAACACCGATGCGGTAAAAAAACTGTTTGAGCTGACCAACAACCAGTCGTTTATCAATGCTGAAACGCGCGTGGGATACAGTGGAAGCACCGATACCGCGGTAAATATTCTGCCCATCGATTATCAAAATGCACAAACGGCGCAGCGCGCGGCCACCAGCGGCGGCACGGTGAATATCAGCGCAGATAACAAAGGCGATAAAGTTTCGCTGGACAGCGACATCGACAGTATTGCGATCACCAGCAAAAACCAGGTCGATCAGCCGGTCATGTTTACGTTAAACGGACTGAAGCTTAAAGCTGATACGCACCTGACCAGCGAAGGCGTTCGCATTGGCGATCAGTCAATCAGCGTGGATAAACTGGCTGCCGCCGTTAACGGACAGGACGCGGTGATCCTGAATAAGATGGTCGGTGATTCTGCTTTTGATAATAAAGCGGGCAAAATCAGTGGCGACATCAACTATAAAATTGATGGCGTGGAAGTGCAGAAACAAAATCTGGGCCAGTTCGCATTAAAAATGAAGCTGTCTCAGTTCGATGCGCAAAGCGTAAAAACCTTCTCTGACAACTACAACGCACAGCTGACCACGCTGATGAATCAGCCGGGCGTGGAAGATGATCCGGTTCGTTTCCAGAACGGTGTTCGTGCCATTCTGCTGAATAATCTGCCTACCCTGTTAAAAGGTGCGCCTACCGTTAGCGTTGCACCGCTGAGCTGGAAGAACGATAAAGGCGAAAGCACCTTTAATCTGAACGTTAATTTTAACGATCCGTCGACGGTAACGGGCGAGCCGCAGACGCTGGCCGCATCGGTTGATCGCGTGCTGAAAACGCTGGATTTAAAACTCTCTGTGAATATGCCAATGGCAACCGAAACCATGCGCCATATTGGCCTGGCTGAGGGCTATCAGGCGGACGACGCGCAGAAGCTGGCGGATCAGCAGGTCAAAGGCCTGGCAGCGATGGGACAGATGTTCCGTCTGACACAAACCCAGGACAACAATATCGTTACCAGCCTGCAGTATGCTAACGGCCAGGTAAATATGAACGGCGACAAAATGACGCTGGAACAGTTTATGTCGCGTTACATGCTGGGCGTGCCAACCAACGAAGGCATGCCAGAATAAGCGTTATCTTCTGGAATCAGGCGGCCTTTGGCCGCCTTTTTTATGCCAATGCCTGGCGGGTGTGCCGCTGCTGGTAAATTCATTCAGTGCCCATCACGCAACTTTGCGCAATTTATCAGCACCTGACTCACTTGTTGCGCAAATTGCTGGCGTTGTTGCGCAAGATATTTTTATAATGCTCTGCACTTTACAGATACTCGGACGAGTGCACTCCATGATTGATTCAAAACTTCCGCTTACCGACATTCATCGCCACCTTGATGGCAACATCCGTGCACAAACCATTCTTGATTTAGGCCGCCAGTTTAACCTGTCCTTGCCCGCCACTACGCTTGAAGCCCTGCGCCCGCATGTGCAGGTAACGGAAACACAGCCGGATCTGGTGAGCTTTCTGCAAAAGCTGGACTGGGGCGTAAAAGTGCTGGGCGATCTTGACGCCTGCCAGCGCGTGGCGCGGGAGAACGTGGAAGATGCCGCCAGAGCAGGCATTCATTACACCGAGCTGCGTTTCTCGCCGGGCTACATGGCGATGACCCATAATCTGCCGATTGCAGGCGTGGTCGAGGCGGTCATTGATGGCATAAAAGCCGGATGCCAGCAGCATGATATCGACGTGCGTTTAACCGGCATCATGAGCCGTACGTTTGGCGAACAGGCCTGTCTGGATGAGCTCAACGGTTTACTGGCCTTCCGCGACCATATCACCGCCGTCGACTTAGCCGGTGACGAGCTGGGTGCGCCGGGGAGTCAATTCCTCAGCCACTTTGCCCGCGCGCGTGATGCCGGTTTTCGCATTACGGTTCATGCTGGTGAAGCAGCAGGCCCGGAAAGCATCTGGCAAGCCATTCGCGAATTAGGCGCTGAACGTATCGGTCACGGCGTGAAAGCAATTGAAGATCGCGCGCTGATGGATTACCTGGCGGAGCACGCGATCGGCATCGAATCCTGCCTGACCTCCAATATTCAAACCAGTACCGTGTCCTCGCTGGCCCAGCACCCGCTGAAAGTCTTCCTGGAGCACGGCGTTCTGGCTACGATTAACACCGACGATCCTGCGGTACAAGGCATTGAGCTGGCCCATGAATACCTGCATGCCGCCCCGGCGGCAGGGTTAAGCCAGGCACAGATGCGACAGGCCCAGGAAAATGGCCTGACGATTGCCTTCCTGAATGAGGCGGAAAAAGCGGCCATTCGGGCGAAGGTGCAGTAAACAACAAGGCCGCTGATTCAGCGGCCTTTTTTTTGCGTATTGACTATTTTAAAGACAACGTCTGGCGTTTTTCTGCCGACTGTAGCCCTCGCTCAATCAGCTCCATCACCTGAATTGCCTCTTCAGCAGTGACCGGGTTCGCGCCTCGTCCGTTAATAGCATCACGGATCCCCGCATAGTAGGCCGGATAGTTGCCGGGCTGTGTCAGGCAGGTTTTCTCGGTCATGCTATCACCCTCAACCTGCGTTAGCGTGCCATCGCGCATGTCGTAGCCCCACTCTTCGCTCGGCGGAAAATCACCGGCTTTGAGACGATCTTCCTGCGGGTCCAGACCGTATTTCACGTAGCTACCTCGCGTACCGTGAACCGTATAGCGCGGTGACTCTGCCGCCGCTAACATGCTGGCATGGAGTACCACGCGTCGCTGCGGATAGGTTAACGTGGCGTGGAAGTAGTCGGTCGTTTGTGCGCCGGGACGCAGTTCAGCTAAATCCACATTGATCGCCACCGGTGGTCCAAACAGCTGCAGCGCCTGGTCCAACAGATGCGGGCCTAAATCGAACCAGATGCCGCTGCCCGGCCCTTTCATTTCACGCCAGCGTTGGCGAACCTCCAGCCGGAAGCGGTCAAAGTGCGATTCAAAATAGCGCACCTCCCCCAGCTCGCCCTCGGCAAGTAAGGCTTTTAGCGTCAGGAAATCGCTGTCCCAGCGGCGGTTGTGGAACACAGACAGCAACAACCCTTTGGCTTTGGCTAGCGCATCCAGCTCGCGCGCCTGTGACAACGTCACGGTAAAGGGCTTATCAACGACCACGTGCTTGCCCGCATTCAGTGCCGCTTTGGCCAGGGGAAAATGCGTATCGTTGGGGGTGGGGATGACAATCAGTTGTAGGGTGGGATCGTCCAACAGCGCCTGAGGATCGGCCACCACCTTTATGGAGGGCCAGTCGGCATTGACTTTGCTGGCATCGCTGCTGGAAATGGCTGCCAGCTCAACATCCGGCGTTCCCGCAATCAGCGGGGCATGAAATGTTTTACTGGCAAAGCCATATCCAATGAGTCCAACTCGCAGTTTCTCGCTCATTCCTTTTCCTCTCTATTCGCTAACCAGACTGATTTAAGACTAATAGTCTCGTCAGGACAAGGAGGATTCCCCTTAAAATCAGGAGACTGTGCTGCGGGCGACCGTCCAGGCGTGCTGACTGGCTAAATTATCGTGCACGTCCTGATTACGTCGACGAAAATCACTGGGGCTGACGCCCACACGTTTACGGAAGACGCGCGAGAAATAAAGCTGATCGTCATAGCCCACTTCGCGACCAATGCTGGCAATCGGCTCCTGCGTGGTCTGCAGCAGCAACTTGGCCCGTATCACCCGCTGATCTTCACGCCAGCGAAGCAAATTCACGCCCATCTGCTCACGGAACAGGTGCGCCAGCCGCGAAGGCGATAAGCAGACGTGGCGAGCCACTTCTTCAATTTTCACCTCGCTGGCGAGATGATTGTTCACATACTGGCAGGCTTCGATGATGCGCGGATCGCGAATTTGCTGGTGATTCCGCGGATCTTCCTCCACCGCACGCAGCAACAGGCGCTCCAGCAAATTCATCGCCAGTTCTTCGGCAAAGCGGCGTGAGGAGTTATGGGTTTGTTCAATGGTGGCAAACAGGCGATCGAATTCGCCACGCAGGGATTCGGGCAACCGCAGGCGCCCTACACCTTCCTGCTCATCCTGCCAGCGCAGCCAGTCATGCCAGTAAGCGCGCGGCCGGAAATAGACCCAGCGGTGAAACCACTGCGGGCTGTCGGGGGCACGACCGTAATAGTGGGCGGTTTTCGGCTGAAACAGCAGCATTTCACCGGGTTCACAATCAAAGGCTTTTTCGCCATCGAATACCCGGCCTTTGCCTTTGATGGTCAGGTTAAGAATATAGCCCTTCATGCCGTGCGGGCGATCGATAAAGAAATCCAGCGGACCATCCGCGGTGATAGGCGTTAAACCCGCCACCAGCCAGGCATTAAACGCGTATCCGGGCAGCAGGGGATTTTGCTGCTCTGCCGGTAATTCACGGTGATACATAATGTCCTCACTTCGTCGTTGAGTGATCACCAGCGGACGCCTTTCGCGTCCGCGGGAAGGTTTCACGCCAAATCAGACTTTATTTTTTTGTTTGTAGCGGTCAAATATCACCGCGGCTAACAGTATCAAACCACGCACAACATACTGTGAGAATGGCGAGATATTTAACAAATTCATCGCATTCTCGACGGTGCCAAGAATAAGCACGCCCGCCACCACGTAGGAAATTTTACCGATTCCGCCCTTAAGGGATACGCCGCCCAGGACGCAGGCAGAAATGACCACCAGCTCATAACCGATGGAGGTCATCGGCTGTCCGCTGGTCATACGGGATGCCAGAATGATGCCCGCCGCGGCGGAAACCAGACCTGAAAGGATAAAAATAATGATACGGGTCCGCACTACCGGCACGCCTGCCAGTCGCGCGGCTTCTTCATTGCCGCCGATAGCCAGCGTGTTGCGTCCAAACGTGGTTTTATTCAGCAGGAAGGCAAAAATCACCATGGTGGCCAGGGTGATCCAGATGGGGGCAGGCACGCCCAGCCAGTTGGCGAAGCCCAGTACAAAGAAGCGCTCGTCTTCGATGCCGACCGCTTTACCATCGGAGAAGATGTAGGCCAGACCACGCACGATCTGCATTGTCGCCAGGGTCGTAATCAGGGCGTTAATCTTCAGTCGTGCAATCACGAAACCGTTGATAAAGCCGGTCGCCATTCCAAGCAGCAGCCCGGCCCCCACGCCAATCCACAGGCTTTCGGTCATGTTGATGACCACCGCCGTTACTACGCCTGCACAGGCGATAACGGAGGCAACCGAGAGGTCGAAATCGCCGGATGCCAGACAGAACAGCATGCCGCAGGCGACCATGCCGGACATCGACATGGCCAGCCCCAGGCCTTTCATATTGATAAAGGAGCCGAAGTTGGGCACAAACACAGCACAGGCAATAAACAGCAGTGCAAAGACCACCAGCATGCCGAAATTGTCCCAGATGCGACCAAAATGCAGACCACGGCGTGGCGCTGCTGGCGGCGTATTAGATGTCGTGGATGAAGTCACGGTACTCTCCTGTCAGGCCACGGCGGCCGCTTGTGTCGTTTTAGGCATAGCCAGGCTCAGCGTCTGCTGCTCCGTAGCCTCGTCATGCAGTATTTCTCCGGCGATAGCCCCTTCACGCATGACCACAATGCGGTCAGCAAGGCCCATCACTTCCGGAAGATCGCTGGAAGCAAACAGCACCGCAATGCCCTTGTTTGCCAGCGCATAAATCAGGTTATAAATTTCGTGCTTGGCCCCAACGTCAATGCCGCGCGTGGGCTCATCCAGCAGGATCACTTTCATCTCCTCTGACAGCCAGCGCCCCAGAATGGCTTTTTGCTGGTTGCCGCCAGAGAGGTTCATGATCAGCTGATCGGCACTCGGGGTTTTGATGTTGAGCGAACGAATATGACGGTCAGCGTTCGTGGCTTCCCAGCCGTTTTTAATCAGGCATCCGGCGGTCAGGTTATGGCGACGGGCGCTGATGTTGATATTGTCGCGGACCGAATGTACCGGAATGATGCCTTCGGCTTTGCGATCTTCCGGGCAGAGCATCACGCCAGCACGGATAGCATCGATTGGGGCGCTGAGCTTCAGCGGTGTGCCATCCAGCAGCACCTGACCGCCACGCAGTCGTGTTGCGCCAAACAGCCCTTTCAGCAGCTCGCTGCGCCCTGCGCCAACCAGGCCAAATAAGCCAACAATTTCGCCCGCGTGCACATTGAGCGAAATCGGCGTTCTGACGCCCTTCGCTTCCACATTCTGCAGTTCGAGCCGCACGGCGCCTTTTTCACGCAGCGAATATCCATAAATGTCGCCCAGATTACGCCCGACCATCGCCTGAACCAGATCGTCGTGATGCGTGTTGGCCATGTCGGTAAAGGTTCGAACATAGCGGCCATCTTTAAAAACGGTGATGGCGTCGCTGAGGGCAAAGATCTCTTCCATACGATGCGAAACGTAGAGCACCACGCGCCCTTCTGCACGCAGCTGACGGATAACCCGGAACAGGTTATCGATTTCCCGTGCAGACAGTGAACTGGTGGGCTCATCAAACGCGATGATGCGCGCATTGCGCGCCAGCGCTTTGGCAATTTCCACCATCTGCCATTGCCCCAGAGACAGGTATTTCAGCGGCATGTCGGGATCAACGTCCATGCCTAAGTTTTTCAGTTGCAGTCCGGCTTCGTAACGCAGCAGTTTTCGGTTGACCAGCCCGTGCTTGTGCGGCAACTGACCGAGATAAATATTTTCTGCCACGCTCATTTCGGGGACTAAATGCAGTTCCTGGTAGATAATCGCCACGCCCGCGTCCAGCGCGTCAGTGGTGTGCTGAAAATTAACCGGCTTTCCTTTGATACGAATTTCACCGCCGCTCGGCAGATAGCTACCACTGAGGATTTTAAGCAGTGTCGATTTACCGGCACCGTTTTCTCCCATCAGCGCATGCACCTGACCACCGTGGCACTCAAAAGAGATGTCCTGTAACGCTTTGACGCCGGGAAAGGTTTTACTGATGCCATGAAACGACAGAAAGGCTGAATCAGTGTTCATGGTTTCTCCAAAAAATGGCGTTGATGATTCGGGCCACCGGCAGTTAAGGATTTATCCTGTTACCCCATTGGGTAACGCTGTAAACCCCCTGCTTTCTCTGTGGCCCGATAATGACTTTACCTGTGCTGCCTCAGCAGCCTGCTGTTACATCAACCCTTTCTTCGCCAGCTCGGCTTTAAAGTTGTCGCGGGTGATTAACACCACGTCGGTGACTTCAGTGAATTTCGGCGGTTCCTGACCTTTGCTCACCCAGTTGTAGAGCATCTGGCTGCTCTTATAACCGTGGATATCCGGGCTTGGCAGCAGAGATCCATAGAAGCCGGTTGCGTTGGCCTTCGACAGTTCACTCACCGCATCCACACCGTTAATACCGATACCGATGACGTCAGCGGCTTTAAAGCCCTGTCCTTCGGTTGCGCGCACGCCGCCCAGCACGGTGTTGTCGTTCATGCCGACAATCAACCAGTGTTTCACTTCCGGGTGCTGAACCAGCAGAGAGTTACCCGCATCGAATGCACCAGGGATATCATTGGACTTGGTCGGCACCTGGTAGATCTGTTTTTCCGGGAATCCTGCAGCTTTTAGCGCATCCATCGAACCCCCGGTACGACGACGGGCGGTATCCAGCTCGTTCGCCGTAATCGCCATCACCGCCGTGTCTTTTGCGTCCCAGCCGCGTTTTTGCATTTCTTTATAGAGTTCCTGACCCTGACGCTCACCAATCTTGGTCGCCGCCATCATTACTAACGGCACGCTATCCATGGGTTTGCCTTTGGCGTTGACGAACTGGTCATCCACCGCAATCACTTTCAGTCCGTAGCCCCGTGCTTTTGCCATAATGGCCGAGCCCAGCTTGGGATCCGGTGTACAGATAACAAAACCTTTCGCGCCGCTTGCCGCAAGGCTGTCTATCGCATTGAGGGTTTTCTCGCCGTCCGGAACGGCAATTTTGATGACCTCAAAGCCCAGATCTTTTCCGGCCTTATCGGCAAATTTCCATTCCGTCTGGAACCACGGCTCCTCGGGTTGCTTGACCAGAAAACCCAGCTTCATGGTCTCGGCGATAGCTGATTGTGACATAACCGCTGCCAGCCCAATGGCTGCCAACGCTTTAGTGAATTTATGCATGATGCTCTCCGGCGCTAGTTGTTTTATCGCTGTTAAAAACGAATTGGTGTAAACGCTACCAGTTAACTTTCTTTTAGGGGTACAGAAGTAAATCAGGACGTTAGCGCGAGCCGCGATGGTAGCCTGCTTAAACGTTGGCCTATTTTTAGCGGGAATGGAGAAGAAAAATGTAGAGCGGTATCACATCTTAAAATCACGACAGAATGATCCATATATTCAGCGAATTTAACCGTCTCTTAACTTTTGCAATGGATCACAATTTCACTGCTGATGGCAGAAAAGTGCATATTCTCAGCCAGCCGTGACTAACCGTTATTTCTTACACATCACAGGATAAGGAGGTTTATTCATAACAGGAGATTCAAATGCGTACTGAAGCCATCACCCTGGGACTGGACTTTGGTAGTGATTCGGTGCGTGCGCTGGCGGTGGATTGTCACTCTGGTCAGGAGCTGCAAAGTGCCGTGGCAAACTATGCACGCTGGCAGCAAGGCCTTTACAGCGATCCTCACAGCAACCGCTTCCGTCACCATCCACAAGACTATATTGATGCCATGGAGCAGGCCATGCTCGAGGTGTTAAATGCGTTGAGTGAAGAACAACGCGCTGCCGTCGTCGGTATCGGCGTTGACAGTACCGGCTCCACACCCGCGCCTGTTGACCGTGACGGCAAGGTTCTGGCGCTGCGGCCTGAGTTTGCTGAAAATCCAAACGCGATGTTTGTGCTGTGGAAAGATCATACGGCAATTGAAGAAGCCGAAGAGATCAATCAGCTGTGCCGTAGCGGCCGCTTTACCGACTACAGCCGTTACATTGGCGGCATTTACTCTTCTGAATGGTTCTGGGCAAAAATCCTTCACGTGACGCGTCACGATGCAGCGGTGCGCGAGGCCGCAGTCTCCTGGATTGAACTGTGCGACTGGGTACCGGCATTGCTCAGCGATACCGTTGCCCCAGAAAAACTGCGCCGTGGACGCTGCGCCGCAGGTCATAAAGCACTGTGGCACGGCGACTGGAACGGCTTGCCGGATGTGGAATTTCTGAATGCGCTCGATCCCCATCTTACTCAGCAGCTTGACTCTCCCCTGTTTAAAGACACCTGGACCGCGGATTTGCCGGTGGGCACGTTGAGTCCCGAGTGGTCACAGCGCCTGGGATTATCCCAGAAGGTGACGATTTCAGGCGGTGCCTTTGACTGTCATATGGGTGCAGTGGGCGCAGGCGCACGGCCCTACACGCTGGTGAAAGTGATTGGCACCTCCACCTGCGACATTCTGATTGCGGATACTGAGAAGGTGGGCGACCGCGCGATCAAAGGCATTTGCGGACAGGTCGATGGCAGCGTGGTGCCGGGCGCAATGGGTCTGGAAGCCGGACAGTCGGCGTTTGGCGATATTTATGCCTGGTTCAGTCGCCTGCTCGGCTGGCCGTTACAGCAGGCGGCGCAGCACCATCCTGAACTAAAACCGCAACTGGCAGAGATGCAAAAGTCGCTGATCAAAAACCTGACTGACGCCTGGGCCGCCAATCCGCAATTGGATCATTTGCCGGTGGTGCTGGACTGGTTCAATGGCCGCCGCACACCGAACGCCAATCAGCGCCTTAAAGGTGTGATCACCGATCTTAATCTCGGCACCGATGCGCCTGCCCTGTTTGGCGGCCTGATTGCGGCGACCGCATTTGGCGCCCGCGCCATCATGGAGTGCTTCGAGCAGCAGGATATTCCGGTTGAGAACATTTTGACCCTGGGCGGCATTGCCCGTAAGTCTCCCGCCATTATGCAGGCCTGCTGCGACGTGATGAATCGCCCGCTGGATATCGTCTCTTCAGATGAATGCTGCGCCCTGGGCGCCGCCATCTTCGCCGCCGTGGCCGCCGGTGTTCACCGCGACGTCGAGCAGGCACAGAAGGTGATGGCCAGCCCGATTGACGTCACGCTGCAGCCCGATCCGCAGCGCGTCGCGCGCTATCAGGAACTTTATCAACGCTATCAACAATGGTGCGTGACGGCAGAACCTCATTATGCCGCACGTTCCGCTTCCGCTAAGTAAAGGAGTGGTTTATGCAACAGTTCAACGTGTGGTTTGTCATTGGTACACAGCACCTCTACGGAGCGGAAACGTTACGTCAGGTTGAGCAGAATGCCCGTCAGGTGGTGGAAGGTCTGAATCAGGCGGGGCTGCCTGTGCGCCTGGCACTCAAACCGCTGGTGAAATCGCCAGATGAAGCGCTGTCGCTGTGCCGTGACGCCAGTCACGATCAAAACTGTGTGGGCATCATTACCTGGCTTCATACTTTTTCGCCGGCCAAAATGTGGATCGGCGGTTTAAACGTATTAACGAAACCGTTATTGCAGTTTCATACCCAGTTCAATGCCGAAATTCCGTGGGACAGCATGGACATGGACTTCATGAACCTGAACCAGACCGCTCACGGCGGTCGTGAGTTTGGCTTTATCGGCGCACGTATGGGCCTGCAGCACAGCGTGGTGACCGGCCACTGGCAGGATAAACACAGCCAACAGCGCGTGGCCAACTGGATGCGCGCCGCGCTGGCCAAACAGGCCAGTCAGCACCTGAAAGTGGCCCGTTTCGGCGATAACATGCGTGAAGTGGCCGTAACGGAAGGCGATAAGGTCGCGGCACAAATCAAATTTGGCTATGCCGTCAATGGCTGGGGCGTGGGCGATTTGGTCGAAGTGATTAACGGCGTCAGCGATGGCGATGTTAATGCACTGGTCGATGAGTATGAGAGCCAGTACCGCTTTACCGATGTCGCCGCCGTCGGCGGTGAAAAGCGGCAAAACGTTCTGGATGCCGCGCGCATTGAGCTGGGCCTTAAGCGTTTTCTGGACGATGAAGGCTGTATGGCATTCACCACCAACTTCCAGACGCTGCATGGCATGACCCAGCTACCCGGCCTGGCGGTACAGCGCCTGATGGGCCAGGGCTATGGTTTTGCAGGCGAAGGCGACTGGAAAACGGCCGCCCTGCTGCGCATTTTCAAAGTGCTGGCGGGCGATCGTCCCGGCGGAACCTCCTTTATGGAGGATTACACTTACCACTTCTCACCGGGCAACGATTTAGTACTGGGTTCACATATGCTGGAGGTGTGCCCGTCCATCGCGCTGGAAGAGAAGCCGCTGATTGACGTTCAGTTCCTGGGCATTGGCAACAAAGCCGATCCGGCACGACTGATCTTCTCAACACCGGCAGGCCGTGCCATCAATGCCAGCGTGATCGATATGGGTGACCGCTTCCGTCTGCTGGTGAACGTAGTGGACGCCATTGAGCAGCCCAAACCTCTGCCAAAACTGCCCGTGGCCCGTGCGCTGTGGAAAGCTCAGCCATCGCTGGCAACGGCCTCTGAAGCCTGGATCCTGGCGGGCGGCGCTCACCATACCGTGTTCAGTCAGGCACTGAGCCTGGATGATATGTATCTGTACGGTGAGATGCACGGCATTGAGGTGCTGGTGATTGACGAACATACCCAGTTGCCTGCGTTTAAGGATGCCCTGCGCTGGAACGATGCTTACTACCATATGAAGCGTTAAGACGGATAAGCCGATACGTGCGGGCCAGCTTGCTGGCCCGTTTTTTTTATGGCTTGCCGCCGACCTTATCAACTCAGGCGGTAAACCGTGAATCACCTGAGGTAATACAATCGGATCAGTATGCCTTGAGTCACGGCTTTGCTCTTCTTTCGTCTCTGTCTCGTTATGAGGTTCTGCGTCAATTCGAGCCTGTTTCTGTGCAGTCAGTAGGCTGATGCAAAAGGGTTATCTGGCAGCAGAAATTAACATACGGGCAAGACGTTCTTTGTACAAAAGGCACAGGCCTGGATCACTCATTGCCTGCCACGTAACAGCGGCAGGCAGATCTGGCATTTATTTTTTCAATAAACGTGGCAGTTGATTATCAAGCTCAAGAACACAGGCATCCATCATCTTTTGCGTTTCCTGGGTCACTTTTGCGTAATTGTTGGCCTTCCAGTCACTGAGCGGTGCTGTCGCCGGTTTCGGTGCACACTCTGATACTACATAGGCGCTGAGAATATTGCCGCCTTCCGGACGTTTATAGAACAGCACGCGGTAAGTTAAATCGTAGTTGCTGTTATTAGCCGACATATCGCTATAAACCAGTGACCATTGCGCCGCGGCAATGAACAGCGGCTGTGTATAAGCATATCCGTTGCCATTTTTATCGAGCCAGCTTTTTATTTTCACTACGGCTTTTGGGGTAAAATAGTGCGCCGTAGGTTCGGGCAGCGCATCAACAGAGGTGCCTTTATAACTGTTTTTGTCAAAGGAGCCGGTGCTGATTCCCCCACCTAACACTGCCGTTAGCACAGACATGCCCACACCCGCACCGGTACTCACCGGTGTGACTTCGCGCAGTTTTACGTCTGAGTAATGATTGTTATTCATATCCACTGGCGCATAAATCGTCTCAACAGTCAGCGTGCTGCCGTTATCGGCCTTAACGACCTGAGCATTATTTTTACCTGCGCATCCCACCAGAAAGACTAATGACAACGTACCCGTTATTAATAACTTGCTCATATTTATCGCATTCCCTTTACGTAAAAAGCCCTTGTTTCCGATTGTCTCTTTAAGGATTTCCAACCGGATTCCAGCTTCTATAACGGGTAAAAGGGAAAAAGCTTTAGGATTTTTTCATTAATTTTTGATGAATACTCATGGCTTAGTGTCGGTTAAGCATGATGGTGCGCGGGAACCTTCAGGCAGCTGACGGGCACCTGTGGTTCAGCAGTGCCCACGGATGCCCTCACAGAAGAGGCCTGAATATCACCCTTTCCATCACTGAATGACGGTTTACCACGTCACCGGCTTGCCAAAGCGATCCAGATACTCCAGCCCCGGTCGGCCCCGCTTGTGCTCGATGACGTTCACGATATCAGGCAGGGTTTCCTCAAGGCTAAAGGCCCCCTGTTCACCGCCCAGAGCCGTGCGAATCCAGCCCGGTGCCAGCAGTAATAAAGCCCGGTCCGGATGAGAGCGCGCCTGCCGTGCCGCATAGCTTCGCATATATTGATTCAGCGCGGCTTTAGAGCCGCGATACACTTCTCTTCCCCCTTTCACATTATCCCCCACGCTACCTTGACCGGATGACATGACGCCAATCAGTCCGTTGGCTCTGACCCGATCCTGACAGGTTTCAACAACCCGCATTGGCGAAAGCGCATTCGTTACCATGACGTGAATAAAATCTTCGGTACTGACCTCTCCAATCGTCTCACTCTGGTTGGGATTCGCCGTGCCGGCATTCACAAAAAGCGCGTCATAGCAACGATGCTGCAACCGCGATTTAAGCTGAGCGATTTGATCGGTATCGTTGATGTCCAGTTGTTCAATGGTAAGTGCATGCGGATAACGTGCAGACAAATCCTGCATAGCCTCGGGATGGCTGTTACGCACCGTTGCCGTCACTTCCCAGCCGCGGCTGAGCAGCTCACTGGTCATGGCCAACCCGATACCTCGTGAGGCACCTATTAATAACATTTTGGGCTTGTCGGCCTGAGATGATTGAAGCGTCATAAGAGTTACTCCTGCTGGTTGCGGAAATAACGACTTTAATGCGCAAAGAACAGTTGAGCCAGACGCACAGGATGCAATAATAGATTGCGTCTGATGCAAGGGTCTGACTCTATGCCTGATATTGATCTGAATTTACTCACTGCGCTGGATGCTTTGCTGACAGAGTGCAGCGTGACACGCGCAGCGAAACGGTTGGGGCTCAGTACCTCAGCCATGAGCCGCACATTAGGCCGCTTACGCCTGGCGACCGGCGATCCGCTTCTGGTTCAGGCCGGGCATAATATGGTACCAACGCCCTATGCCACTGAACTGGCCACGCGCGTCCATGAGACGACTATGGACGCGTTCGCCCTGCTGCGCCCCGCAGATAAACGCCTCGATCTTTCTACAACCGCGCGCAGCATCGTTATACGGGCGAATGAAGGATTTATCGATTTAACCGCCGCCGCGCTGCTTAACGAGCTTCGCCAGACCGCGCCCAGGCTACGACTCATTTTCGTCAATAAATCAGATAAAGCGCCGCAGGCGTTGCGTGAAGGCAAGATTGATCTTGAAATTGGTGTGCTGGGTACGGATGCGCCGGAACTCAAAACCAGGCTGCTATTCAGCGACCACTTTGTGGGCATCTGCCGACGCGATCATCCGCTGCTGGATAACCCAGGCGTGACGGCAGAGCGCTATGCCAGCTTTTCGCATATCGTCATGTCCAGAAATAATGCCCGCTCTGGGCCTGTTGACGCCGCGCTTGATGCGCTTCAACTGCGCCGGGACATTCTGATGTCCGTTCCGACTTACAGCAGCGCCATCAATATTGTTTGCCAGACAGACCTCATTGGGCTGGTACCGTCATCCGCGCTGGTCGGGCCCAATCGGCGCGCCGACCTGGTGCATTTCGACCTGCCTGTGGCTACACCGGTGATAAAGGTGCTGGCTATCTGGCATCCAAGACTGCACGCGGACCCGGTGCACCGCTGGCTTCGTGATACGATCGTCGCCGTTTGCCGCCGGGAGCAGGGTAAAAACCAGATGAATAGCGCGATGTGATACCGGGTCGACACAGAGACTCGCGATCTTGCAAGCCGGTATCAGACTTTTTTCCTTTCCGGGCTGACGCTTATAGCGCCCCATTCGCCTGGGGGGTGAAAATTCGTTATCATCAGCGCCTGTTCACGCCTCAGGCCCACTGATGTCTACGATCGTTGATACTTTTATTGCCCCGCCGTGCCATGAGGAGATACGCATTCTCTATCAGGACGACCATCTGGTGCTGATCGACAAGCCCAGTGGGCTGTTGAGCCTGTCAGGCAAAAACCCCCAAAACCTGGACTCGGTACACTATCGCCTGGTGACGATCTTCCCCGGCTGCACACTGGTGCACCGGCTGGATTTTGGCACCTCCGGGTTGATGGTTGTGGCACGTAACAAAACCATTAACGCGGCGCTCAGCCAGCAATTCAGCGCGCGCACGGTGGCTAAGCACTACAGCGCCCTGCTGTGCGGACATTTACCGGATGAAGAAGGCATCATTGATGCTCCAATCGCGAAAGACCCAGCCCGGTTTCCACGGATGTCTATTTGCGCCGAATGGGGCAAGCCTGCCCGTTCCCGTTATCGGGTTGTTGAGCGTTTTAACTTTAAACGGGATGACGCCAGTGTAATTCCCCTGACGCGCGTGACGCTGATCCCAGAAACCGGTCGCACTCATCAGTTACGTATTCACTGCCAACTGCTGGGCCATCCGATTTTAGGCTGTGACCTCTACGGGGGGCTTTTGCTGCCGGGCACGGAACAGACGCCAAGGTTAATGCTTCATGCCAGTGAACTGCAGTTTATTCATCCCGTTACCGGTGAGCCCTTTCACATCGTCAGCCCCAGCCCGTTTTAACGCAACGCCTTCACATGGGCGCCAGGAACACGGCTGACATTGTTGTGCCGGGCCGCTCCAGCCCGCAAACGCCTCTTGTTGTCACGGCTCACGGCACCAGTTTACTTAAGGTGCAGGTTGTTCAGAAAGTCGGTAATAGCCGCAGCGATCGCCAGGCCGTGCGTTTCCAGCGCAAAGTGTCCGGTATCATAGAAGCGAATCTCCGCATCGGGCAGATCCCGTTTCCACGCCTCGGCACCAGCCGGCAGGAAGAAAGGATCGTTTTTCCCCCACACCGCCAGCAAGGGGGGCTGAAACTGACGGAAGTAGTTCTGAAACGCCGGATACAGCGCCACGTTTGATGCGTAATCCAGCAGCAAATCGAGTTGAATCTCCGCGTTACCCGGCCGAAGAATGTGCAAACACTCAAGCGTGTAACCATCGGGTGAGACACGACTTTTATCGGGCACGCCCTCAAGATATTGCCATTTGATCGAAGCTGGCGTTGGGAAGTCTCGTAGCGCGTCACGGTTTTCCTGGCTGGGCTCCTGCCAGTAGCGCTGGATCGGTTTCCAGCCCTCACCCAGTCCTTCCTCATAGGCGTTACCGTTTTGAGAAATAATGGCCGTAATCCGTTCCGGATGACTGACGGCAAGCCGCCAGCCGACGGGGGCGCCATAGTCATGAACCATCAGCGCATAGCGCTCCAGCTTAAGCTGTTGCGTTAACTGTTCAATAGTGATTGCCAGCTGGCTGAAGGCGTAAACGTATTCGCCTCGTGCCGGAGATTCCGTGAAGCCAAACGCAGGCAGGTCGGGTGCAATCACGTGGTAGTGCCCGGCAAGATGCGGGATCAGGTCTCTGAACATAAATGAGGATCCCGCAAAGCCATGTAACAGCAGTATTGTCGGCCTGTTGGGATCGCCCGCTTCGCGGTAAAACACATTGACGTCGCCAACCTGTTCGTAGCGGTATTTTACGCCATCCTGTTGCTGTGCATCGTTAACGTCTTGCGTACGCAAACTGTCTGTCGTCGTAATGGATTTTGAAACCGCCATGATGTTTCCTTATGATGTAACCGTTAAAGTTGTTATTTGAAGGTTACGATCTTATTTGCTAACCTGTCAAATATGTTTTTAACAGTTACAGGCAGCTATGAATCCCGATCTCAACACCCACGACTTCCTTTTCCTGGCGGATAACCTCGCACTGGACTTTATCAATAGTGAATACGGCGTGGACGAGCAGCGACATGACTGTTTCAGCGACGATCGACGCGTGATGCTCTGGCTGGAGATGGCAGGGACCTTGCCGGATGGCGCGCCTTTGCAGGCACCTGATGGGCTGTTACATGAAGCGCGGGCGCTGCGCGACAGTGCACGTGCACTTGTCGATGCTGCGATGAATGGCTTATCTGCGGATCTGACTGTTCTTAACAGGCTCTATAAGGACGGGCGCCCGACGAAGCGACTGGCGTGGGATGATGACGCGCAGCGATACCAGATCGCGGTTAGCCACGAGGAGATAAGCATAGCCATCCTGCTTTGGCCGGTGGTCAACGCACTGGTCGAGCTTGTTGTCAGTGACAGCTTTACCTACGTGCGCCAGTGTGAAGCACATGACTGTATCCTGCTTTTCCATGACCTCAGTAAATCGCACCGCCGCCGCTGGTGCAGCATGGCGACCTGTGGCAATCGCATGAAAGTCGCGGCGTTTCGATCCCGAAAGCGATCGGATCAGGTTTGATTATTGCTGCAAACGGCGCGAGCCCTGCGGCGAGAGTGCGCAGCACTTTGCAGCAAGGCTCAGCGGTTATCCCGACTGATTGCAATCATTACCACATCAGATCATCGGGTACTTTGAAATCGGCATAGGGATCGTCTTCATCCTGGGCTTCCTGACTCAGCGCACTGTTTAAGACAATACTGTTGGCATCACGTTGGGCAATTTTATCAGCAACGCTCGCGGGAATAATGGCGTAATGGCTCTCTTCGCTGTTATCCACCTGCAAACGTGCGATCGCCAGACGGCCGTTGATAAGTTGTGCCTGGGTGGGCTTATCCACCATGATTTTTTTAATCAGGTTGTTATCTGTGAAGTTAAAACCGATATCACCCCGGGAAATGTCGATTTTGTTCATGTCAATCAGCTGCTTCACCTGCGCCTTGTACTCTTTTGAAAGCACAGCCTGCCGTTGTTGTTCATTGAGCTGCTTGTCACGCTCTTGCTGGGCTTTTTTGTTCTCTTCTACAGCTTCGCGC
Organism: Pantoea sp. Ae19-2; assembly: GCF_059801205.1. NCBI lineage: Bacteria > Pseudomonadati > Pseudomonadota > Gammaproteobacteria > Enterobacterales > Erwiniaceae > Pantoea > Pantoea sp. Ae19-2. The sequence continues at coordinate 1,861,202 of NZ_JBCHWE010000001.1, forward strand.
GCCTCGCGGGCCTGAACACGCGATTTTTTGGCCGTTCTCTGGACCTTGTCCATTTTCTTACTGGTGACTAATCCTGCTTTTAACAGCTGCTCTTGTAAGGTGAGTTTTGCCATCTTGTTCTCTGAATCTGATGAGGAATGGGCGGGATTATACCTGAGGCGATAGCAGATTGCAGACGCTGATGTAGTGCGCACTTAAGACTCGAGCGGACGTTGTATGCGCGAAGTCGTGAGGTTCCCCACGTCGGGTCCGGTATCCGTCAGTCGCTCATCCCCGGGTTAGCGTCCTGCAGATGCTGGCTGAGAGGGAGCCGGTGGTTCGCTAACACAATCGGCTATGCGCAACAGAGACGACGTTGAAGGAAGTCTGTAAGCTCATTAAGAGGCGCACTGGAATATATAACAAACCTGTTAGTCACAGGCGGGAAGGCGCGAAGAGAGATAAAAAGAAGGCATAAACGCCGCCAGCGCCCTGTCAGGCGAGGCACTGGCAGACAGGTCTGATGATGTCAGACCTTGAGCATTTTTACCGTGGCATCAATGTCTATCTCATCTTCAGAGAAGATTAGGGTTGCGCCCTGAAAGGTGGTGATGGCCAGTTTTTTCAACGTACGCATCTCATCGGCCTGGGCTGCGGATTTAGGTTTGATATTGTTCATCAAGATGCCCACAGACAGCACCGTATTTTCTTTATCGATACGGCTGCTGGCAGGCACTTCCTCGCTGAAGACCACATAAGACTTGATGGCAGTGAGCTTGATTCGCTCACCCGCGATAAAAATGTATTTGCTCTCTGGCAGGACTTTCACCGCAAAGGCCGACAGCCCTTTATTGTTGGTGGTGGGTTCAAACGTCACCGCCGCATCTTTCTTAATCAGATCAGGGTTGGCGACCTTAATCACGTGAAAATACCGGTTATCACCGTTTTCATCTTTGATAAAGCCAAAGCCTTTATCCTGAAACCAGGTTGTGATTGTTCCATTCATCGCCATTACCGCCTACCTAATCGTTTATCTACTCAATTTTTTCAGCGCGCAGTGTAAAACACAATGCGGGTGCAAACTACGTCTTTGGGCTAAGTGTGGCCGATAAATTTCGGCTCTGCACCTAAGCGTTACGGGCAGAGAGGTCGGGAAGACCATGAGGGCGTGGCTGGCGGCAGATGAATAATGCCGCCCTCCGCTGTGAATTGAGCAAAAACCACTCCGTTACCGGGTCAATAAGAAATTATCTGTTCGGTCACAGCGATATACTTCTTTAAAACAAATCAAAGAGGTTAATTGCATGATTTATCAGCCAAAATTTATCAGCTTCGACTGCTACGGAACGCTCATAAACTTTGAAATGGGGCCGACCGCTAAGGGGCTTTTTGCCGACCGGATTGCAGAACAGCGAATGCCTGCGTTTCTGGACAGCTTCCGTTTCTACCGGCTTGATGAAGTGCTGGGTGACTGGAAGCCGTTTTTTCAGGTCGTTGAAAACGCTATTCAGCGGGCCTGTAAAGCGCATGATGTGGCGTACCGCGATTCTGATGCACTCACTCTCTATAACGCGGTGCCGACCTGGCAGCCACATCCTCACGTTGTGGAAACGCTGGAATTGATCTCTCAACATATTCCGTTAGTGATTTTGTCGAATTCCATGGTGGATCTTATTCCCCACAGCGTCGCCCATCTTAAAGCGCCTTTTCATGCGGTCTACACCGCTGAAGCGGCTCAGGCTTATAAGCCGCGTGCACAGATTTTCGAATACATGTTTGACCAGTTGGGCTGCGGACCCGAGCAGATGATGCACTGCTCCTCCAGCTTCCGTTATGACCTGATGACGGCATCCGACCTTGGCTTTATGGCCAAAGCGTTTATCGATCGTGGGCATGAACCCGCCTTAGAAGGTTATGGCGTTGATCGGCTCACCGACTTCCGCCAGCTTGCCGGCCTGCTTGGTCTTTAATGCGTCTCTGGGTGCGGAGAAACGAGGAAATATGATGCCTGATGAACAGAGGCCCAAGGCGGTCGCACTCAGCACAGCTGCGCCAGCGCTTTCGCTGCCGGCTATCCAATCTTTAGTGTCTGAAAAATATGGCATTGAGGGCACCGTCCTGCCGCTGGCCAGTGAGCGCGATCAGAACTGTTGCATCGAGCAGGCCGACGGCACGCGCTATGTGTTAAAGATCAGTAATCCCTCTGAAGCGCTGTCCATCGTGGATTTTCAGATTGCCGCGCTTAATCACATCGCCGAGTCCGCGCCCGGGCTGTCCACGCCGCGCGTCGTGCGAACGCTAGAGGGCTCCCTGCGTGACAACGTCACTCTTGACGGAGGAGAAATAACGACCGTCAGAATGCTGACCTATCTAGACGGTATACAGGTTAAGGATACGGAGAGAACCCCAGCACAGCGTTGCGCGATGGGCACCTGTCTGGCCCGGCTTGACCTGGCTTTACAGGCATTCAGCCATCCCGCTGCCAGCCACGATCTTCTCTGGAACGTTTCAGCCGCGCATCGCCTGATGGATAAGCTGGAAGACCTCGTGGATCCCACCCGTCGCAGGCTGGCTGAAAAATTTATGACACGTTTTATCACCCATATCCTGCCGCGCCTTCCGGCGCTGAGGGCGCAGGTTATCCATAACGACTTCCATCTCTACAACGTGATGGTTGCGCCAGAGGCGCAGGATCGTATTACGGGCATTATCGATTTTGGCGACATGCTTTATGCCCCCCTGGTCGGCGAAGTCGCAACCGCGGCGGCCTTTCAGATGACAGGCAGCGTCGATCCTTTTGCCGGCGCCGCCCAGTTTGTCGGCGCCTACCACCAGACGCTCCCGCTTACCGATCTGGAGCAGGCGGTCGTGACCGATCTGATGGCGACCCGTCATCTGATTACCGTTTTGATTACCGAGTGGCGCGCGGTTCGCTATCCACACAATCGCGCCTATATCATGCGGCACAATCCAGCCGCGTGGGAGGCGCTGTCTTTAATGGCGGATCTGTCTCGCGATACGGCACGTGACCGACTGCTGGCTGAACTCTGAAACCGGAGAATTGTATGAAAAGCACGACAGATCTCAATATGGTAAACGCCTATATCCCCGGCCAGGTCGACGTGGGGCCGGTCACCGCCGCGATGATTCAACGGCGCGATGCGCTGCTCGGCCCAGCCTATCGCCTGATGTACGAGCATCCCTTACATATCGTGCGCGGTGAAGGCGTGTGGCTCATCGATCCTGAGGGCCGTCGCTATCTGGATATTTATAATAATGTCACCTCGCTTGGGCACTGCCATCCTGCCGTCACCGAGGCCATCTGTCAGCAGGTTCAGACGCTGGCAACAAATACCCGCTACCTGCACGACACCATTCTGGAACTGGCCGAACGCCTGCTGGCCACCGTGCCGGAAACCGCGCTTGCGCATCTGATGCTGACCTGCACAGGCAGTGAGGCCAATGACCTGGCTTACCGTATTGCCAAAGTTCGTACCGGGGGCACCGGCATTATTGTGACCGAGACGGCCTATCACGGCATCACGGACGCGGTGTCTCAGTTCTCGCCCTCTTTAGGCACGTCGGTGGATCTTGGCGCCCATGTGCGCCTGATTCCTGCCCCACGGCTTTATCATGCTGAGGGAGCCGATCTTAGCGAGCGCTTCACGCGCGACGTGGAAAGCGCAATCGCCGACCTGCAGCGTCACGGCATCAAACCCGCCGCGCTGATCGTCGATTCCTTGTTCACCAGCGATGGCATCTTGCCTGGTCCGGTGGGCTTTATGAAAGGTGCAGTTGAAGCCATCAAGCGGGCCGGTGGCGTGTTTATTGCCGATGAAGTTCAGCCCGGCTTTGGGCGCACAGGCGAGACAATGTGGGGCTTCCAGCGCCACGGCGTTATTCCGGACATGGTGACGCTGGGCAAGCCGATGGGCAACGGTCAGCCGATTGCCGGTCTGCTGGCCACCGCTGATGTGCTGGCGGAGTTTGGTCAACGCTCACGGTATTTCAATACTTTTGCGGGCAATACCGTTTCCTGCGCAGCCGCACTGGCCGTTCTGAAAACCATTGAAAGGGATGGCCTGGTTGCCCATGCGCGCGATGTAGGCAAACAGCTGCTTGATGGCATAACCGCGCTGGGTAAAAAGCATGAGGCGATCGGTGATGTTCGCGGTGCCGGCCTCTTCGTTGGCGTGGAACTGGTTTCCGATCGTCTGTCGCGCACCCCGGATCGCTGGCTGACCAGTCAGGTGGTGAACAGAATGCGTCAAAAAGGCGTGCTGCTGAGCGCATGCGCAATGGGCCACAACGTGCTGAAAATTCGCCCACCGCTGGTCTTGACGGCAGATCAGGCGGGAATGATAATCGATGTCCTCGATCAGTCGCTGACAGAAGCGACGGCCGCCAGGGCTTCCCAGTCTGTTCTGAGGTAATCACCTGACCATGACGCACACTAAACCCCTCGATCGTACCGATATCAGAATACTTGAGCATCTTCAGCGCGAGGGGCGGTGTTCGATAGTGGAACTGGCTGAGGCGATCAGCCTCAGCCCCAGTCCCTGCCTGGCGCGCACCCGACGCCTGGAGCAGAGCGGAATTATTTCGGGTTACGCCGCCAGGGTTACGCTGAACAAACTGGGTAATAACCTGGTTGTGTTCTCCGAAATCACCCTGAACAGTCATTACCCGTCCGATTTTATCAAATTCGAATCCGGCGCCTGTAAGTACCGGGAGATTGTAGAGTGCTACAACATCAGCGGAGGCTATGACTATCTGTTGAAAATCATCGCCCCGAATCTTCACAGGTTTCAGGACCTGATGGATCGTTTGCTGGACGATGAGATCGGTATTGCCAAATTCGCCAGCCGGGTCGTTCTTCGGCAACCCTGGCAGTGGCGCGAAGAGCCACTGAGCGAGATTGCAACCGGGCAGGCAAGCTGGTCGTAAGGCCTTGTGCAGTCTGACGGCACGTCAAATCACAGGAAATGCGCCTGACCGTTACCCGCCTGTCGATAAGACCCGAGTTCAGGCCAAAAGCGCGATTTGCCCCTCATCAGGGGCGGACATTTCTGTGAGGGGTGCCGACTGTACTGGACGGTTGTTCCCCCTTCCCGGTCCGGCTTTGAAAACATCCTGTATGTCCACGTGCCCCTGGTGTAAGCCAACTGCCAGGCACTGCGAAACAGCGCGCCAGCAGCAGAACGGCGTTGCGACCTGTCCATGTGGTAATGCGATCAAAGACATTGCCGTACGGCGCCTTGAAGCATCCAAAAACACCACCATGCAACGCATCTTTTCTGACAGCACGCCGATGCATCACACCGTCTCACGAGGCTTAAGGCCAGCATCGCCAACGGGATCACCGCGCCCGGTTTCTACGCCGTTTTTGGCTGATAAGAGCCCCTGTTGGAAGAGGGAGTGCAGTGCTATAGTGCCCTTTACGCTCAGCGCGCAGCAGAGACTGACGTAAAGGCGCTGATCGGCTTTCTGCACCCTGTTAACCCCGGCTTTTCGACCGTAGCTGAGGGTGACTTTAGGGATGAGCCTGATGCAGCGGTATTATCCGCAATAAACCAGGCCGAACGTTAAGGCTTTGAGCGGTGAAAATGATCATGCGATATCAGATGGCTGTCTTGTTGTTTGCAGGAACAACCGCTGCGCTGGCAGCGCCCCCCGTTGCCAATGTCTGGCAGATCTATCAGGCTGAACTCGCTCGCCAGTGCCCAGCTAAACATCTTGAATGGCTCGCACCGGCTGACATTCGTGATGCGCTTGATGACTATCAATCCCATCTGAGTACCGGTTTACAAAGTGCGATGACGACCGCCGAACGTCACAGCTGCCGCGATGTGTCGGCAGGTGTGACATGTGACAATGTCGGTGACCTGGATATTGCCTGGAAAAACGACTTAATGCCCGCTGTTGCGGCCTCTTTTTGTCGCCGTTTTACGATGTGCCGAAAACAGTCGGACTGCGACAACCTTGCTGCACCTTAGCGCTCGCCTACCCGCCACCGACGCGAAACCTAAGCGCATGCCGGAATCCGCAGAAGCCTTGCGATCCTTTTTAAGACAATCAATAACTGCGCGCAACGGCGCAGACATCAACCGGCGGGGAAAATAGCGCCAGGGGCAGGCAAAAAAGGCCCACCACGCGTCAGGCAGCGGCATGAGTTCGCCTGTCTTAACGTGAGGCAGCCGTCCGTTTTCGAACGTCGCGGTCACGCCCTGGCCTTTTAGGGTCAGATCGCTCGCACCAGATACACCGTTAACCCCAATAAACAGTCAGGCGTCCGGGCGCATCCATGCGAACCGTTTCTCCGTTGCGCGCGAACGTGGGGAAATCCTAGATTGATGCCGCCTGCCCCGGCACCGCCATTCAACGCGGGGCGCACTGAGGTCAGGCAAGGATGACAACGTGAGATAACCCAACCGGCTCAGACAAAACGCCATTCAAAGCCGTTTGCCGTTTTATTGATATAACCGGCGGAACTTCGGGCAAAGTGAGCGCTGAACCATAGCGCCTGATTCTCGACAGCCCATTCCATCGCCCAGCGGCGTTGAACTTCAGCCTGCTCTGCATTGGCACAAAAGCGTGAGGCCAGATGAGGCTGCCTGACCTGAAGCTCATTATGCATCAGGTCACCGCTGAATAAGGCATATTCCCCCGCACTGTGCAGGATAATCGACGCATGATCGTGGCTGTGCCCCGGCGTCGGGACAACGCGTAACACTTCTGCGAAATGCGGCGTTTGACTCACATCGAACGTCTCAAGTAAACCGGCATCGATCACCGGGTTAAAGCTGTCTTCTAAAACCGTTTTTCTTGCCGGATCGTTTTGCCAGCTTTTCAGGCCAATAGCGGAACAGTGATAGCGCGCATTTTTGAAAAATGGCGTCCACTTGCCTTCAACCTGATGAGTATTCCAGCCAACATGGTCGCCATGCAGATGGGTGAGCAAAACGATGTCCACCTCATCGGGATCAATGCCTGTCTCGCGAAAACGTTGTTCATAAGGCGTATCCAGTTGGTGGGAAAGCGGAGAGCCGGGACGCTCACGTCCATTACCACTCGCTGTATCAATGACAATGACGTTATCCGGCGTCCGGACAATCCAGCTATGCACCGAAAGCGCGATATTTTCAGGAGAAAGGCCGTCCAGCTGCTGGTCTGGATACAGCATGCTCACAGATAATGACGCCTCAAGTTCCGAAACCTTGAAGACGTCACAGTCACCCACGCGATAGTTCGATTTCTGTTTCACAGTAGCCCCTAAGACAGGATGAAATGATGCTTTTGATGAATATGATTGAATCGTATCAGCTGGAAGAGGTTATCCCTGCAAAAATCTCATCGCCCCGCCCTCTGTGCTAATCAGTCACCAGCCGGGCTATGTTTTCGCCCAAATCTAAAAGAAAGGCCTCTCGCGACGGATGTGAATCGGTTACCTGCGGAGGCAAGGTATTCATGAAGGTAAAATGCCCGGCCTCTTCCATCACACAGAGATAAGTCTGCGTGTAACCCTCCAGTGCCTGTTTAAGAAAGCAGGCCTGGGACGGGGGCGTCAGGCTGTCCTTTTCACCTGCCCAGATGTGAACAGGTACGTTCACCGCTGCCAGCGCAGACGGAACCTGGAAAAAATCGGCGGGCGGTGCCAGTAAAATAAGTCGATGCAACATCCGGTCGCCTGCGAAAACAACCGATTCCCCTGTGCTTGTCATCGCTACAGCCCCGGCATTCAGCAATAAAATCACGCTACCCAGGGAGTGGCCAACACCGGTAACCGACGCATAACCGCTACAAAATTCATTCTGAGCCCGCGCAAGCCGCTGGCAGCGTTCCAGTAATTCAGCTCTGGTGGGCACGGGTGAGGTCAACCGTTCAAAGTGTGGCGCGACAACGGAAACGCCATGGCGGGCAAAGGTCTGGAGAAGTTCAAGATGGCGCAGCGGACTGCCGCCCAGCCCCGCAGCAAAAAGGATACAGCGCGTCGCCCCCTTAACCTGCAATAAGGTGACGTCAAACGCCTCTTCCCCATGTTTGATCCGAGACGTTTCAGTAAGATCACTTTTGTCCATCAAAACGCATCCCGCTTAACCGATTGTCAAAAATATTAACAGGCTCTCGCCACCTTTACGCGTTGGATGCCGTTCTGCCACACAGTAAACCCCGGCTTCGTGAATTATGACTGGTCAGGACATTGGGATGAAACGTCATTGAGCCCCTCTGCATCCTGAGTAAATGATTTGAAATGCTGGCGATCGTCAATTTTTACTACATAAATTGAATCAAAATCCGCTGACGGCCAGTCAGGTACAAGCCCCGCATCTCCGCCCGTTTTTTCAACAAGTGTCCGGGCAGCAATGACCAGATTTTTATGCTCCCAGGCGATCATGGTCAGCGGAACGCGTTTCTCATTGAGAAGGTCAGAGACCAGTTTACGGGGTTTATCCGCGTGAAAGCGCAGTATTACAGGCCTGGAAACCTGCACCGCCAGAGGGATCAGAGTGGAGAGTGGCCGCAGCGAACTCCCTGTTTTATCCTCTTTTGGTGCAGAGGCGTAAAGCGCATCCGGGTTTCCATAGCGGTTCAGCAACACTGCAGGAAGTTTCAAGGCCCGATTAAGACCTTTGCAGGTCAGTTGACCACTTGCATTGTCGGGTTTTTCGCCATGACGAAAAAAAACATAGGTACTGTCGGCCTCAGCACTCAAGGGGACAAAGACAGTACACGCAAACATTAAAGCCAAAAATTTCTTCATCATAACGTCCTGTGAGTCATAAATTCGCCAGCAAGGGCCTGATTTCAGAGCAGTTCACTAACAACAGATAAACGATCGATGAACGAATGAATCTGCAGACTGGCTGCACAAGTGCGCCAGACACAGGCACAATAGCGCTTATGCCCCGTCCAGCGCATCTGTATTCTGTGCGCTGTCACCCAAGCGAACCCGGTTGCGACCTGGCCTCCTGGCCGTTCATCTCCGAATCGGTCAGCGTCGCTCTGACATGCGGCAAACTCTGCGGATAATGTTGCTGGATAAACTCAATCATTTTCTCACGTACGTAACAGCGTAAATCCCAGGCCGTGGGAGAGTTCTGTGCGGTCATTAACAACCTGATGGTCATGGTTTTTTCGCTGGTATCGGTGACCTGGAGCACCTGCGTCTGCTGATCCCAAAGCCTCGTTTCACTGAGTACTTTTTCAAAATGCTGGCGGAGAGGTTCCAGCGGCATGGAATAATCCACGTAAAGAAAAACCGAGCCGAGTATTTGCGCGTTATTCCGCGTCCAGTTCTGAAAGGCATTTTCGGTAAAGTAGGTAATGGGCAGAACCAGTCGGCGCAGGTCCCAGATACGCACGACAACGTAGGTCAGATTGATCTCCTCAATCCAGCCCCACTCTTTTTCCACGACCACGGCATCGTCAATTTTTATCGGTTGCGTGAAGGCAATTTGGATTCCGGCAAACAGATTCACCAGCGACTTCTGCAGTGCAAAGCCAATGATGATTCCGGCTACGCCAGCACCCGCCAGAATCGTCGTGCCAAATTTACGCACACCCGGAAAGCTCAGCAGAATCATGGACAGACAGAATAACACCAGGATGACGATGGCGACCTTTTTGACATACATTAATTGCGTACGAATCTTGCGGGCGCGAAGGTTATTCGACAGATTAATGTCATAACGGATGAAGAGCATATCCTGCGCCACATTCGTCAACCGAATTAATACCGAGCAGACCGACAGGATAATAAAAATATTGGCGGTGGCGGTGATAAAATTCAGGGATTTTGGGGGGATATTAATATAATTCACCCCGATATTGATGAGCAGTAGGGGAATAAATAGAAACAGGGATCCACGTAGATGCTTTTCAAGCGATTTGAACAGTTTTCTGTCGCGATTTTGCCAGTAGCGAATAAACACAAAAAGAACAAATCGGGACAGAAAGCCCACAATTAACGAAAAGATAACCAGTAAAACCGCAGGCACCCAGGTTGGCACCCCAGAGAACTCATCAAAGATCAACGACATCATTTTCCCTTCTCAAGCAATCGACAGCCTTAGGCTGTATGAAAGGTCACTAAAATCAGTAACCGCTGTTTTCTCGGTTATCTGCGAACGACGTGATTACGTATAGTAGTCTATGAAAAATTTGACCCACTGCCTCTTTAATCAGATAAAAACCGTTAAAGGCGGCCAGTTTTAGCGGCGCTGTGTTCATAACCGACTGAAAATAAGACTTATTTACTTTCGGGCAAGTAAGATATCGCCATCGGTTTCACTCAACCGACATGCTCTGCTGGTAGCGGGGGAAATACGCGAAAGCGCAGCAAGGCCTGGCTTCGGTGCAAAAGCATTGCCGAGCGAGACAGGCACGATTGCCGCACAACCGCCACGTCAAACGCAAAGCCGTCATCTTGCAGAAGGCAAACACTCCTACCCGTCAGTGGAAAAAGGGGTTTTCCCGGGGGAAAGCATACTCCCGGCGCATCACTCACGCCTGCGGTGGGCGACGGGCAGAACGATGTCGCTTTGGCAGGGCATATTACGTTGAGCAGGTCCACTTAGGGTGCAGCGGACCTGGCAGAGCAGTGTCGTTATCCCGTTAACGCAGACGAACCTGCTCAAGGTCAGCCAGTAAGCCGGGCCCCTGTGGCTTCCAGCCCAGATCCCTGCGGGTGATTGCAGCCGAAGCAGACATGTCCTCTGCAACAAATTTGCTCAACGCGCCAAAGTGTGCTGATGCTTCACTCGCCTCAATGCGTACCACTGGCACATCAAGCACCTGTCCAATCGTTTCGGCAATGCTGCACAGGGGAATACCTTCTTCTGCTACGGCATGATAGCGCCTGCCCGCCAGATTTTTTTCAAGGGCGAGGACATAAAGCCGTGCAGCATCACTGATATGTACTGCCGACCAGCGGTTCTGACCCTCGCCCACCCAGGCCGAGACGCCCTTTTGCCGGGCCGTTTCAATCAATGAGGTCACTAGCCCTTGTTTCAAGGGATTATGCACCTGAGAGAGCCGGATGACGGCAACATTGATCCCTTTTTCTAAGACCGCCATTGCGCCCCGTTCTGTCGCCTTACGCGGATTGCGGTGTTCAACGTTAACGTGGTTTTCAACTGCCAGGCTGCCAGGCCCTGCTGAGCCCAGCGCGACGGCGGACGTGACGATCAGCGGCCGCTGCGTTCCCGCCAGGGCTTCACCCAGCGCCTCAACCACCAGCCTGTCTTTTTCGCATTGGGCGACAAACGTGGAAAAATCATGATTAAACGCTGTGTGAATAACCCCGTCGCTTAGTGACGCGCCGCGCCGCAGGCATTGAAGGTCGTTAATGTCGCCAAAAAAGGGTTCGACACCCGCAGCAGCCAGCACTTCCGCGCCTTTTTGGCTTCGGGTCAGCCCTGAAACCTGGTAGCCGGAGGCAATAAGCTGAGCGGCAACCGCGGTGCCGATAAATCCCGTCGCGCCGGTAAGAAAAATTCGCATCCTGTTCGTCCTTACTGTGAATCAGCCATCATTTAACAACCCGATGCAGCTAATTTAGACGGGAGGCGTAATACATTCTATGCTGGAACGTCGCTGTTTTATGTCCGATCGTCCGGAGCAGACTATGGACCCGCTATCACAGTTGTTATCGCTACTCAAAACTGAAAGTTACGTTTCAGGCGGTGTTGTTCTTGATCCTGCACAGGCAGTCCAGTGGCCCGCTCATGACGGGGTCAAATGCTATGCCGTCGTGTTTGGATCCTGCTGGCTGTCCGTTGAGGGACTGGCAGAGCCCGTCAGGCTCACCGCTGGAGAGTGTTATCTTTTACCTCCCGGCCCCCCTTTCAGACTGGCAACAGACTTAACGCAAAAACCGGTCGATTTTCAGACCGTCCGGACTGAAATGATTTCCGATATCGCAACCAAAACGCACGAAACGTCAGGTTGTTTTCTGGTAGGCGGGCATTTTTTACTGGCTGGCCGCGCTGCACGCCTGCTTTTGCATTCCTTATCACCCGTGGTGCATGTTCACAGAGACGCAGATAAAAAGGCGATGTATTGGGCACTTGAACGGATGGCTCAGGAAGTGCGCGACCCTCAGCCGGGCAGCGAGCTTATCGTGCAGCAACTGGCTTTTATGCTGGTCATACAGGCCCTGCGATTGCACGCCGATGACAGCACAACTCCCCGCACTGGCTGGCTCTTTGCTCTCCGCGATAAAAAGCTGAGCGCGGCGATAGCCTGTATGCACGATGCCCCCGGACAGGGCTGGACAGTGGAAACGCTCGCCACGCAAGTGGGAATGTCACGTTCGGCGTTCGCACAACACTTTAGCCAAACCGTGGGTATGGCTCCTGCTGCCTATCTCACCCAGTGGCGAATGCTGTTGGCCTGCGACCGCTTACAACAGACTGATGACTCTGTACTGCATATTGCCACCTCGCTGGGATACGAGTCAGAAAGTGCATTCAGAAAAGCCTTTAAGCGCGTCATCGGCTGCACACCTGGAAAATTCCCCGCAGGGTAACAGGTTCAAGCCTGCCCTGGCAGACGGCAACAGACGGGAATGTTGGACATGATGCGAGACGATCGCCGCGGTTGGCGATCGTCTCGCGGTTATTTGGCCGGGCAGACAGACGCTTCAAGTTTGCCCCGCCGATCCCACCGGCAGGCAAGCAGCCACAGCAGCGCCGTCACAATCCAGCCGATGATCCACGAGATGTCGTTGCCGGCAAAGATCCAGGTCAGCGAACCATGATAAAGCGGGTTATCGATAAACGGCAGTTGCACCAGCACGCCCAGAAAGTAGACCGAAATACCGGCCCCGTTCCAGCGCCCATAGCGCCCGTCTGGCTGCGACAGCGCCGGGATATCTACTTTGCCATGGGTGATGAGATAAAAATCAGTCAGGCTTATCGCGCTCCAGGGCACAAAGAAAGCCAGCAGAAACAGCAGGAAGTGCGTAAAGGATTTCAGGAAAGCCGGTTCACTCAGCAGGGCAATAACGCAGGCCAGCGTCACCATTGAGGTGACAAACATAACGCGCCCCGCCCGACTGAGCGAGGTTTGCTGGCGAAAACCCGACACAATGGTCGTCAGAGACATAAAACTGCCATAGGCATTTAACGTGGTGAACGTAATTTTGCCAAAGCAGATGGCGAAATAGATCACCATCGCCATGGTGGCGCTGCTGCCCAGACTCACAATATAGCCAACCTCATTGCCTGAAAAGGCCTTACCGGCGATCGCGGCAACGATCACGCCCAGGGTCATTGATGCCTGGGTGCCGGTCATGCTGCCAAAGAACACCGAGCAGAACAGCGTCCTTGCGGAAACATCGGCGGGAAGATAGCGCGAATAGTCAGAGACATAGGGGCAAAACGCAATTTGCCAGGAGGAAGACAGCGAGATCGCCAGCAGAAAGTTAGCCAGCGTAAAATGGCGATTCTGCCATACCGCCGATAAATCGTGAGTGGAGAGCAGCGTGATGAATAAATAGGCAAAGGCCAGGACGCCGATCACGCTCGCCAGTTTCCCCAGTTGATGAATCACACGATAGCCCAGCACCGCAATCACCACAATAAGGGCGCTAAACACCACCATTCCGGTCGCGTTGCTGACGTGAATAAGCTTCGCCAGCGCCTGTCCCGCCAGCACCGTACCACTGGCAGAAAAGCCGACGTACATTATACAGACCAGCACCAGGGGAATGACCGCACCGAATACACCAAACTGCATGCGGCTGGTGATCATCTGCGGTAACCCCAGGCGCGGGCCCTGAATGGCATGTAACGACATGATGCCCGCCCCGATGATTTGGCCGACCAGCAGCCCAACCAGCGACCACACCACATCGCCGCCCAGAACCACAGCCAGCGCGCCCGTGACAATGGCGGTGATTTGCAGATTACCGCCAAACCAGAGGGTAAACTGGCTGAAAGGCTGCCCGTGACGTTCGCGCGGCGGGATATAATCAATCGAACGGGTTTCTGACAGGCGCGGTTTCTCTGCGCCTGAATAATCTGCTGCAGGTGATTCAGCTGGCATAGTTTCCTCACTGGAACACAGCATACGCGGTGTGTTGAGACCTATTGTTGAACGGATGGATGCGTAAACGGTAGTACATGTATATACATGTAACGATACTGTCACGCGAGTTGAGAAGTTACAAGATGAGGCGTCATTGGAAAATGTGATGGTGCAGGCAAGCCTGACAGGTGACCACGCATCGCTTGCTAGCATGTCGGGCGTGAAAACGAACAATCGCGCTGGCTCCTGCCCTCAACCCGTCAGATTGACGTATTGAAGGCAAAGCCGAGTACAGGAGAAACGCGCCACATGCCTTACCAGGTGTTAAATCCACAACAGCCAACACGGGAAAATTGCGATATGAATCGCCGTCTGGCTCCGTTCACAAACTGACAGGAGCCCTTATAAGGAGTCAGCCTAAACATAACGTTTGCCCGTTAGACGCCCACCCAGCATACTGCCTCTGCGTGACTGGCGTCGGTAACAGCCCGATGCTCAAAGTCGCTGCCTGACCTTGAGTTGATGATCCCTTCAATCGATGGCCTTTGGGCGATACTGTTCGTTAAGCGCCTGAGCAATTGCCTCTGTTTCCGCATCAGGTATGCCGTTATCAAGCGCCGGTCTGAAGTGCATTTGAAACGCCTGAATGGTTTTTATAGTCTCCTCGTCCAGCACACCCGTTTGTGGAATAGCATCATATCCATAGGTTTTAAGTAGCACCTGCATTTCATGAACATTCACAGGTGCGGTTGGCAGACGACCGTTGAGATATTTTTTTATTTTCTCTGCTTCCGGCCAGGCCCCGATCCCCTGAGCAGCCAGTTGTTTCCAGGGAAACAGCTTACCGGGGTCTTGTTTTCGCAGGGGGGCGATATCACTATGACCGACTACGTTATCAGGGGTAATATTATAACGCTGGATAATGCGCCTGGACAACGCGACAAGCGCCTTGATTTGTTTTTCATCGTAGGGATACCAGGTTTTATGTCCCAACATATTTTCTGAAAAACCACGATTAACAATCTCAATACCGACAGAAGAATCATTGAGATTGACACGCCCATTCCAGTTACTGACACCGGCGTGCCAGGCGCGCTTATCTTCATGGACCAGTTGATAGATGAGGGGTTTATCTGCTGTATTGTCAGGCGACTCGGGAATAATGTAATGGGCGCTGACATTATTACCTGTAAGAAGTTTTAACGATGTCGCGTTATCAGCGGCCGTGTAATGAAAAACCAGGAAACGAATACGTTCGTTTTGGGCGAGTGAAGAATAATCATGGCTCAGCGTATAGTCTTGCCTGTTTGCTTTTGACGAAATGCTATGGCTACAACCTGTAAGTGATAACAGTAAAAACAGGCTGGTAAGGATGCATCTTGCATTCTTTTTAATTCCCATATCAATTAAATCTTTTTGCAACATTTACTTTATCCTGATCGCTCTTTTATTCTGACGGAGGATAGAAAATTCAATCTCGCTCCTCTGATAAGAAAGCCTGTTTTCCAAAAACCACATAATGAATTCATTATCATTCTTCACGCCGATTTTTTTCATCACTCTCCGTTTATAATAACTGACTGCTTTCTCCGGCAGATTCATCCATTCGGCTATTTGCCTTACTGTCATCCCGGTCATAAAAAACCAGGTAACCGCTACTTCATTTTCAGTAAATGTCAGACAACGTTTTGCATTATCCATAAAAGTCACAACCCCTCCACTGGAGCAATAATTTTTTATCTCTCCACAAATAACCAAAAAAAACATTTAATTAACAATCAACTTCAAATTCCAACCTGTCATTCATCATCCCAACGCCATATAAAAATGCCACCTTCCCTAACCTGGTGGCATTCAGTGAACGACTAGCTAAGATAATTCCGGATTGTACGTGCCGGATTAACATGCCCCCCTCAACCCGGCATCATAATTTCTAAAAACGCCGCATTTAATTGATAGAAACCCTAAGCACGAAGCCACACAGAACAGATTTCCATTCTCAGAATATCGGATGTACTTTTTTTATTCGCCTCTCGCTATTTTCATATTCAATAAAGCGTTCAGCTCAGAACATTGAGATAACAATTTTAGGACGTTACACAACCAGAAAGGGTATTCTGCGCCTGTCTGTAACTCATCCCCGCCAGTTACAGAAAGGCGCAGAATCCTCCGGCAATATCTTTACTCCTACAGCGGCCAAAAGCCCCCTTTTCCTCGCAACGTTTTGCCAGCACCGCCTCCAACGCCATAAACCTTCCCTGCACCTGCCCACTTACATTGCGGAGAGGAAGGCATATCGCCGGCACAGTGCCGAGAGCGTTCGCCAAAATATTCAAACCACGTACACCCATTGGTTATTAATTGGATGAATCCTCGTTTTGCACTAACCATCCCTCTCCTCAAGACTAAAAGAGGGACGGTTGGCGATGAACCAGAGAATAAGTTCCTTATTGTTTTTCACACCTAATTTACGCATCACCCTGCGTTTGTGGTAACGAATTTTCAGCACATCCATGCCTGTCCGGCACGCAATCTGCTGTAATTTCATTCCGGTCATGTAAAACCCTATTACGGCAATTTCTTTGTCCGTTAAAAAAACATTTTCTCCATGTTTCCCGATAACCCTAAGCACATGTTATCTCCATAGCGAATCAGTAAACCTCAAAGGCGCGCCTGCAATAAACTACAGGGTGACTTTGTTTGTTTTTAACTGATAATTATAATCACTGACGCTGGTGATGCTCAGATGCATACCCTTTGAAAGTGGATGAGAAGGTGTAGCGCACAACGTCTCCTGCGGAAGAACATAAGGCTTCGTAAAAGTGATTTTCGATCCGCCTTCATCTGTATTAACCAAAGGTGAGAAACGGAACACTTTAGCGCTGGGATTACTTATACAGAGATCGCCGCGGACTAACTGATATTGTACGCGCTGCCACATATCTTTTTGCTCGATATCTTTTCTGACGTTAACTACGACCGGCAGATCTTGCCCAATGAGAATTTTCACCTTTCCATCGCTGACCTCATCCTTAGGTGGTAATCCTGTAAATACGACGCGCGCGATATGCTCTTTTACATCCGGCGTATTGGTACGGTAAATTACCCGAATGCTCTGGATGTCGCCTGGACCTATTACAATAGCCTGAGGTTCAGTATACAGTGTGCCACCGGCAAGATTATCGTCTGGTAGACGCCGGATTTTGCTGTAAAGCAGCACACTTTTATCGCCATTATTCTTAATATCAATAGTCGACTCCTGCTTACCTGACTCGATCAACACCGCTGATGATGAAGGTAGAATTTCGGCACTGGCATCATGAATAAGACCTGTAAATATGAAAACACTCATAGAAACGTTACGAAGCATGGCAGTTGAAAATAACATTTTTAATACTCTCCTGTTGATTCAGACGACGAGATGAAAGTTTACATTGCATATTTAAATGCGTAGGTGACGACATACCTTCTGATTCCAGCTTTCCGATATCTTTTTCATCGATTAAAAGAATATCTTTGTCGATGAAACGGGCAATTAATTTTCCAGAACCGTCATAAAAAAGATCACTCTGATGAATGTCAGAAGGTTTGTGGCTCCATTTCAACAGCATTGAACGGTTATCCGCTATGCCAAATTTAAAGAACGGCACCGATCCGCGAACAGCTGAAAAATCTCTGACGTTGTTTTTAATGATTACACCTGATGGCAGACCTTCCGGGCTAACGCGAATAAAATCATTTCGTCCTTCAGCGACAGGCGTAATTATGGCTTTTCCATCATGATTGGTGACCGCACTACTTTGTAATGAGGCGACATCAAGATAATGATGGACGCCTGTGTCGACCACCGCCCAGGTATTGCCAATACGGTTTGGTGAGAAAATAACGCCTTCTTTACTAATGGCAACAGCACCGGATAAATATGCCGCGGTGGTCTGCGATACGCCTCCGGCATCTCGTCCCTGGGAGAGCGAGACATCCGCAGTGGTGTAAGGTGTAATGACGGCATTATCCAGCGAGTAGCTTTCTGAACGACCCGCGCCCGACGTACGCATCTGGCTGGCAGTCACGGTATAGTTTTTAGATACCGGCGCACTGAGCGAATTCGACAGGCGCGCTCTGTTACCGTACGTGTAATACTGACTTCGCCAGTTAGCGCTGTGTTTGTTGAAACTTAGTGGAAGGCTCAAGAAAAGATTGAGGCTGATCTTATCTTTTTGCGTTTGTCCGGGGCTTAATGACATGTAGGAGACACCTACGCCCAACGAAGCTTTTCCCACAGGTAAGTTCAGACTGCCTGACAATGAATTGAAACCGGGCGCATCATAGAAACGATAATGTGTTAACGAGATACTTCCTGTCACGCCATAGGAAAACTGCTGCGTCTGCGTCAAACCAATGCTGCTCCGCTGTGCATTGTCGTTTCCGAGTTGTGCCTGACCAATGTAGCTAAAATGCCGGCTATTACGACTAAAATTAAGGCTGGTATTTTTATAGCTGCCTGAAACATCCAAACTCAGGCCCTTCTGGTTTTTCTCATTTTGTACGCTTGTCAGGCTGGAGCGAAAGCGAAAATCTTTTTCGAAAGCCGTATTGCTGACCGTAAGCCCGCGATAGCCTGACGCAGTGACCATAGCGACCGATGGGGCAAAGATTGAATTTAGCGTTCTGGAGAAACCGGCGCCGCTTACCGTGCTTCTGCTGCCGCTAACGGTACGTCCCGTAAAAGCATAATAGCCCGCGTTACCATCCTGGTCAGAGGTGATTTGCGCGCGTGAGATGATGCGCGAGTCAACGATCTGCCCGTCTCGCTTAATTAATACCCTGACGTCATCAGTAAAGCCGGCTACCGGAATATTACGCAGTTCCGCATGGCCTTTCTGAATGATTTGTTTCCAGAGAAGTAAGTTATTTTGCCAGAACTCGACAGTCAGCGTTTCTGCAGCTTCATAATTAAAGTTCACAAATGCCGTCGCGTTGCCGTTGGCGGAGGAGATGATGGCACCATCAATATAGCCAGTGCCAAACCCACCATCGCTAACGATTGTTCGTCCTGCGCGGACGCGAACATTTTGATAGTCTCGCTCAATATAGCCATCACGTATCGTGTTAACCGCCGTACGTGCGTTACGGTTGCTAAAGGAACTGTAGTAACCATGTGAGCGAATAATCGTATTGTTCATATTAATTCCGGCTTCATAATCTGTATTGATACTGTTGAGGGAGGTTTCTCCTCCTGAAAAGCGATAGGCATAGGTATTGTAATTTATAAATGCCCCGTTCCCGCCACTCAACCTTTGCTTCCCCTCTGGATTAATCAGATATTTTACAGGGACTAATAACCGTAAGGTATTATTAGCGCGATCAAATTTAGCCTGAATCTGTTTATCCAGATAAAAATATTTACTGCCGTTTCTCGCTTTGTAGGGCGTCCATGCTAACGCTTTTATTCCTGCTTTTGATTTTATGTCTTGCGAATAAACCGCTGCATTTTTAACCGAAAAAACCCTTCCTGATAAAATATATTTTCCATTGATGTAAATATCAGATTCCGTTTCTCGCTCTGGCATAACATGCTGATTAAGTGCATTATCAAGCTGCGCAGAAGTGATACCATTCGCAGCCATCAAATTAGAATCAAAATGTAGCGTTTCACTCCGCACTGGTGCTATAAAATTTAAAAAGAAAATAACAGTAACAATATAATATATTTTTTGCATGTCAAAATCAGGCACCTCATAGTGAGATGCCTGCTGTCGCTCTCAAAAAAATAAATTAGAAATAACGTACGTTAATCTGTGCAGTACCCTGCCAGTCAACCCGTTGCGCATTGGTTATCATATTTCCGGCGTTTAATTGCGGTTCGACGTCAAATACCCATGAAATAACTTTTCCTGAGGCTGGTGCACTGGTCGTTTCATTCCAAGGTGTCCAGTCTTCCGATATCTTATAACTCCAATCGGCATTTAACACACGACTAAACGCAGTACTGTTATGCGCACCACCATTCTGGTAACCGAAAGAGGTCGTATTGGTCACGCCGTCTACCGTTGATGAAACAGGGCTGATGGTAAAATTCCCCAATTTATTTCCCGTTACCGGATCCATCCCTAAACCAAAAATACGCGTACTATCTGCATGCCCTTTTCTGTTATTGGTATTCACACCCAACAGAGCACTACTTGCATTGGGATCGGTCGCCCAGAATGCCACTTTCTGCTCTGAGGGACAACTTACCTGTAATGTCACTTGTTTCGCTGCAAATGTATTGAGCTCAGTTTGATTAAGATCTTCGTGCTGAGTAATCCCCCAGTCAAGAGCCTCACCGCCTACAACATTTGCTGTACAGGCGTTCGGCGCAATGATGCCATGAACATTAATATCCGTTCCTGCCATGGCTGTATGACAAAATAATGCACTGGTGGTGAAACTTAACGCTAATACTGTTTTATTAAAAGACACGTTATTCTTCCTTATCTCTGTATAAAAAAATCGACAGAAGCCGCTCAGGCTTAATGCGGTGAGAAATATAACGTTAAATATTGAAATCGCCATATGAATTAATCTCTTTTTTTATAAAATAATCTTTTGTTTTTTATTTTTAAAGATCAATAAGATAGACATATACTCTATGCCACATTTAAAGCAATATTTTTTTGATTGATTTATAAATAAATTCAGAAAAGAACATACACATCAACTCCCAATATTTACTTATCACTGAGTGAAAACCCGTCTTTTAAAGATTGCAATGGACACCTGCCGGATTAGCCTGCCCTTTCCAGTCCCTTTTCATACTTTTTTCTGTGTCGAAGCGTCAGTACACACAACGCCATGCCGTCACATCTGATTGACGCTGTTTCATTGCCCTACTAATCACGTTTAAAATAGACAAACGTTCAGCCTGACGTTGTCGTTAGTCACTCGACCTGAATGCATTACTTAAGATGTATCATTCCTGACCATTTTCATTCCTTTAGTTCATTCCTGGTTTACATTGACTCACAGCCATATCTTTTAGTCAGATAGTCGTACCAGAAAAGCTTACCGTTTTATCCTACCTCCCCGTTAAATCAGCAATATGTTTGAAAAAGAAAGTGCGGTGCAAACCGTGACGCTCTTAGAACATTGGGCCAGAGGCTTGGGTTGCGCACTTTCGATACTTAACGTCAGGAGATCAGGAAACGACAGACATTCTGTCAGGTCGATGAGAGTGGTGTTTGTTACAGCGGGATATTTATTACATGATATCTACGATGCGTTGCTAAGCCATAATGTCGCAGGTATGGATAAATACAGAATGACACAGGTAAGTGAGGGCAGTTAAAAACATCATCAACGCCCCATTGAAATGCAATACCTTAACGTTAAACGAAGCAACCTAAGATTCTGTGATGCCCACCTGGAATTCTCGCGTGATTTACTTAAACAACGGCTGATGCGTGATCTCAGGCTGCAGTGACGATGAGTATCATTGAGGTAGAGGTTCTTTGAAAATGGAGGGTGTATTCGTTCCGCTCAGTCTGCAATCTGGGCTTAATCTGGTTGGTTTAACAACCCTGCGCATTATTTTCTTGCAGATTTTATCCTCGCCCAACCCCGTGGTCGCATGATGTCTGTCTGCGCGACCTGAGGATTGCGCGCATGCAGCTACGCCTACCTCTGATGTGGATAGCGCTGACGGCTTATTAAAAGACGTATGTATGTGCGTTTTTCATATGAGTGCGTATGCTGACAACAACGTCTGTTTTGAATGATGCCGTGAACGGCAGCAAGCGCGTAAACCAATGAGAGTTCAAATGAATCTGACACCTGCCGCTGACCAGAACGCCTGACTGACAGGGCAAATGAGAATGTATATAATTACTATTAGAGAAATTTTTGAGAAGTTAATTGCGCGTTTTAACATCGTTATCTGCTGTTTTTCGCGTGCGACAGCGGGCTACATAAGAAGCCTAAACCTGCTTCAGGTTCCCTCTAAAAACATTACTATTTTTTATTAAATTAAATTTAAAATTATAAACAATAAAATCAATTACTTACAACTTAAATCATGTATTTTATATTCCACTTAAATTAAAAAAGCCAAAGGCATGCAAATAAAACTCTTTTATTTAATTTGATTTGGAAATTATTCAGCACTATGCTGATGTCGATTCAGATAACAAATTTTTATCTATTAATTCCTTTCAATAGATGGGTATTCATGTCCATTTCTTTTGGTACAGATGGAGAGCACTTTGAGCCGAAAGATTACACTTAATCACTTTCTGGTTTTTGAACCCGAGAAAAAAAGAATTACTGGCAGAGGCAATCCGGCGATCATTAGTGCTTCAGCATCACTATGCTTCGAGTTGCTCATTGAAAATGTCGGTGAGTTAGTCACTCATCAACAGTTTTTTGACTATGCATGGCGTCGTTTTGGCATGGAGCCGACCTCTACGTCCCTCTATCAGAATATATCCAGCCTCAGGCGCGCACTGAGTAAAGCCGGACTGCAGGAAGACATCATTCGAACGATGCCCCGGCGTGGTTTTATCCTGTCACCACAAACCGTGGTGATGAAAGAAAATACCGTTACAGCCTCTTCAGCAGCTGTCTTGAGTGAGAAAAATTATGAACCTCTTTCGTCAGAAGAAAACACAGAATCCCACGAGGGAGCATCTCCAGCCGTGTTACAGCACGCAGATGTCGAAGATGATAAAGATCATAAGACGGTTTTACCCTCAACTCGTCAACGTGATCACTCGCCATGGTTACCCAAAACAGAAATGTTGTTAGCACGACTCTCTTTTAAAAATGTGTTTTTTACCGCCATCACTTTCGTTTCTTTTTGCTGTATTTTTATTTTTATCAAAGTCGAACCGCAATCGGCAGAGCCCGTTTTCGCTCACAGCATGGACTATAAAGGCTGCGTGATTTTTAATAACTCAGACGCCTGGCTCAATAGCGCTGAGTTAAAAAAACGCGTAGATGATTTGGATATCAATTGTAAAGACAGTCAATATATCTATATGACATCTTTTAAAAATGCTGACAGACTCTCTTACTTTCAATGCCAGCACCCCTTGCACGCTACAATTCGAGCAAACTGTCTCTCTCATTATTATGTTAAGAATTTCAACGATGAATAAAATTCTGGTTCTGACAGGGCTATGCTTTATCGCTCTTTTATTGTATCCATTTAGTGGAAACCGGGAACACCGTATATCATGTAAAGCGGATATTTCTTATCAGTGGCAAGATAGCACGCTAAATTTATTCATTTCTCAAAACATCCAGAATGGCAAAGGTATACTGGCTCTCTCTGGTACGCTTCATGAAAAAAATAAAGCCGATGGTTATTTAAGTAAAACCATATCTTTCTCCTATCGAGAACAGGGCTATTATTATCACCTTAACTCAGATTTGGTCATCAACTCGCCACAAATGACCATGAGCGTTCAGGATCAAAGAAAATGGTTACCTGATTTCTTTATTGAAAAAGGGAAGCCTCTGCTGCTGAAAATCAGGCCTTACGGTGATAAAGCCTGGCTTTTTTACTCTGAGACTACGCCACTTTTCGTCTGTGAAAGAAGTAGTTAGCTTTTTTAACGATTTTTCACCCTTGTCCACTGCACGACGCTGAGATCTCAATGTTGATAATCTTGACGTCGTGCAGTGCATTTTTTACGACGAAATCAGTTTACTTCTGGCAGAAACAACTCTGTTTCGCCCCTCATGCTTTGCCTGGTACAACCATTGGTCAACGGAAAGCAATGTTTCCTCAATATCGTTGTTATGGTGAGCTAAACTCTCCACGCCAGCTGATATTGTCATTTTTCCTATTTCGCTAAATTGCGCACATGCGATATGTTCACGGATACGATTTGCAATAGATTCAGCCTCTGAGATTTGTGTATTCGGAAAGAAAACAACAAATTCTTCGCCACCAAACCGACAAACAATATCGTTAGTGCGGCAGCCTTTTTTTAAAAACATCGCGACGGCCACTAACGTTTTATCACCGATATCATGCCCATAGTGATCATTAATGCGCTTAAAGTAATCGATATCGAAAGAGGCAAGACTATGTTCGTTTTTAGCAGAGAGGTAAGGCGCGGTAAGTTGCTCAAATCCACGTCGGTTATACAGTTTGGTCAGATGATCGGTTATTGCATCATCTCGTAATATGGCCAACGTTTTATTAATTGTGTTCGAATAAGCCAAAAAAGATTTTTTCAGCCTGTCAGATTCTTTATACCACGTTTTTATATCCTTTATTTTGGGAGGCAAATCCTTCGTTGTAGTAGACCGGGTCAGGCCAGCGAGTCTTTCGAGCGGTTTGGAAATCTGCGTGGAAACAAAGATGCTCACACCGACCAATAGCAATGCTATCACCAGTCCATAAACCAACACATCTTTAGCGATAAGCGTGAGTGTCGTGGTGACCACGTCAGGCGAAACGCATACGAATACGTGCCAGTTGGTTTTGATAACGTCTGAATAGCCTAACAGGCAGTCACGCTGTTCTAACGTTGTCTTTAATCCACCGCTGCTGGCCTGATTCAGGTGTGTGGTCAGGCTGCCAGGCAAAGGATTGTTTTTTCCTGTCAGCGTCTCATCAGGTGAATAAATGACTTCTCCAGTATCTGAAACAATGCTGATCGTTGTTTTATCAGTGTAAAAATGATGACTCATGAGGCGGCTTAAAATACTTTTTCTTTTCAGGTAGATAGATCCTGCAATATAACCCAGATACGCCCCCGAAGAGGAATAGACCGGGTTCGACAAGAAAATGAGATAGTTACCTGTGTAAGGCGTAAGGGGTTCTGATACGAACGCTCCCTTTTTAACCGCCATCAACTGCTCAGGGGCAACATTTAAAGACGTACCAACAGGCAGTAAACCTGGTGGAGAGGATACCGCAACGTAACCGTCTGGGGTTAGCATCACGACTGAACTGAACATATCCGATTGCAGTCTTAATCTGTCAGCTTCTTGCTGTAATGCCTGTTTGTCATCAAAACGTTTAATCTGAGTGGCACTGTATGCAAGCTCTTTTTGTGCCGTTCCGAATGTGCTGTCGGTCATATCAGCAAGCTTACGGGCATAGGCGGTGTTAGATTCAATGATTCTTTTTTCAGTCAGAACCTTAAGAACAACGCCCACCACCAATATCAGCATGAGTGCAGTAATCACTATGCAACAAACAGAATGCAGGCACAGAAGCCCTTTTAACGAGGGTTTATAGGTTTTATTCATTCCCACAGCAGGTCTCTGTTATTTGCCATCATTATTTCAAAGATATTAGCACTGCCTGGAAAAAACAAAGCGTTTCACGGCTAAACGTCACCCTCTTACTCTCGCTAATCAGCGACATCGCGCTGATAAAGGCGTAAATCCAGCGCTTGCCAGACTGGCAATCCGGTGACGCAGTTATACCGCTGGCACCCTCTTCTCCATCATTAACCTTATTCTGCCGTGAAAAAAGAGGCGGGCCGTCGTTAACGTCTTCTGAAACAGGCCAAATACGTACAGGACAGGCATTCATTGAAAATGCGTTATGACCTGCTAGCAATAATAAACCGACATAACGCAGAGGGAATGGACATACTTTATCCGTGATTGACAAAGCATGCAGGCTGGCATGATGTGATACAACGCATGCACCCGCACGATGAATAATCCCTGTTCAGGCAATGCTTATTCACTCACGCTCTCTCAGCTACCATTACCGATTATGGGTTGCGCCACCTGCTACTCAAAAAAAAAAGCGGCGCATCAGCGCCGCCCTTAGCTTATTGAATCAGCCGTTTCACCGGCGCATTCCGTTGACGATCCCACATTACCGTTAGCAGGCGCTGTAACGCGATAAACGCAAACAGCAGAATGCCAATAGCAATCTTGGTCCACCAGGAACTGAGCGTGCCGTCAAAGTTGATCCAGGTTTGAATAAGCCCCTGAATTAACACGCCGAACAAGGTGCCCAGCACCGTGCCTACGCCACCCGAGAGTAAGGTTCCGCCAATCACTACAGAGGCAATCGCATCCAGTTCCACGCCCAACCCAGCCAGGGCATAGCCCGCCGAGGTATAGATGGAAAACACAATGCCGGCCAGCGTCGCCAGGGTAGTCGACAGCATGTAGATCTTAATGGTGGTGGCGCGGGTTGAAACGCCCATGAGTTGCGCGGAGGTCAGGCTGCCGCCAATCGCATAAACCTGATTACCAAAGCGAGTGCGGTGCGCCAGAATGATCCCGCCCGCCACCACCACCAGCATGATCAACGCCAGCAAACTGAGCCGCCCGCCCCCCGGAACCTTCCATGCCATGCTGGACAGCGTGGCGTAAAGAGGATGATCGATCGGAATAGAATTCTCAGAGACCAGGTAACTGCAGCCGCGCAGAAAAAACATGCCCGCCAGGGTGATAATAAATGCGGGAATTTTCAGCGCATCAATCAGCCAGCCCATCATGGCACCAAACATCGCTCCCATACTCAGGATGAGGGCAAACGCCAGGACGGGGTTGAGGTGATAGTCACCGATAACCTTTGCCAAAAATACACCCGAAAACGCAATGACGGCCCCCACCGAAAGATCGATGCCGCCCGATAAAATCACAAAGGTCATACCGACAGCGATAATGCCGAGGAAGGCGTTATCCGTCAAAATGTTACAGATCACCCGCGTGGAAGCAAAGCCGGGAAACTGGCTCAGGCAAAACAGATAGCCCATGACGAACACCAGTAGGGTGATCATTAGAGGCAGATGACGTTTAATCATGATGGACGTCTCCGTTTAAACATCGCAATAAAGCGCGGGGATTGCAGAAGCAGAACGCACATGACCACTATCGCCTTCACCACCTGATTCAACTCTGGCGGAAAGCCAGAGAGTAGAATACCTGTGTTCATCGACTGAATAATCAGCGCACCTATCAATGACAGCACGATGTTAAATCGGCCGCCCATCAGGGACGCTCCGCCGATGACCACGGCGAGAATCGCATCCAGTTCCAGCCACAATCCGGCATTGTTAGCATCTGCGCCACGAATATCCGCCGCCACAATCAGGCCGGCTACCGCCGCGCAAAGGCCGCTGATGGCATAGGTGGACATCACCACCAGCCAGCCATTCACGCCTGCATTGCGCGCGGCGCGCAGGTTAATGCCCACGGCTTCGATAAACAGCCCCAGGGCGGTTTTACGCGCCAGTAGCCAGACCAGCAACGCAACCGCCACCGTGATCCAGACCGGCACCGGTAACAACCACAGCGCCCCATTCCCAAACCAGCCAAGGCTGTCATTATTAAAGGTTACGATTTGCCCCTGAGTAATAAGCTGAGCAATACCGCGTCCGGCGACCATTAAAATCAGCGTGGCAACAAACGGCTGGATACGGAGCAAGGCCACCAGAATGCCGTTCCATATGCCGCAGGCCAGACCGCTGGCCAGCGTCACCATAATGATAAAGGGTACACCGTGCCCGGCGACGGTCAGCGTAGCGGCGGTGGCGCCGGCAATCGCCATCACGGCGCCGACCGACAGGTCGATCCCGCCGGTGGCGATGACCAGCGTCATGCCGATGGCCAGTAAAGCAACGGGCGCGGCGCGGTTGATAATGTCGATCGGACTGCCAAACAGCCGTCCGTCCTGAAGATGAATCGCAAAAAAGTTATTCGCGACCAGGCTGTCAACTAACAGCACCAGCAACAGGGCAATAATCTGCGGCATGCCGGGCGGCAGCCTGAACTTGCGACGTTGAGGTTTGGTCGCGGTGACCGGGGATTCAAGCATGCTGCGTACCTCCGTCAGCAATAGCGTTAACGATTGCCGCCACTGAAAGCTGCTCCAGTGGAATTTCAGCCACCTGTTTCAGATCACGCATGATCAATACACGATCGGCATAGCCGACCAGCTCTTCCAGCTCTGAAGAGATAACCAGCAGCGCCAGACCATCAGCACACAGCGACTCGATGAGGCGGATAATTTCCGCATGAGCGCCCACATCAATGCCGCGCGTCGGTTCATCCAGGATCAGGAACTGCGGTTTGGTCACCAGCCAGCGTGACAGCAGAACCTTTTGCTGATTGCCGCCCGATAACAGTTCAACGGGCTGCTCTGCATGCGGCGTGCGAATACCCAGACTTTTAATAAAACGTTCGGCAATCGCCTGCTGTTCCCGTTTTTTAATCGGCCGTAACCAGCCGCGCTGCGCCTGCAGGGCCAGAATAATGTTTTCACGCACCGAGGCCGCACCAATGATACCGTCGGTTTTGCGGTCTTCCGGACAGAACCCCATGCCCAGGCGTGAGGCCTGAGCAGGCGTGCGAATGTGTTCAACTTTGCCTTTGATCTTTGCCGTACCGCGATCGGCGCGACGAATACCAAATAACACTTCGGCCGTTTCAGTGCGTCCGGACCCCAGCAGTCCGGCCAGCCCCACCACTTCGCCGGGCCTGACCTGCAGGCTGAAAGGCTCGATGGTGCCTTTCTTGCCGTAATCTTCAAAAGACACGACAGGCTGATTACTGCGTAGCGTGCTGCCCTGACGCTGCAGCGCGGTCGCCATCAGCTCACGGCCAATCATCAGTTTCACCAGTTCAATCTGCGGCAGCGTTGCCGTGTCATGCGTGGCGATGAATTTACCATTGCGCAGTACGGTGATGCGGTCGGTGATGCGATAAACCTGATCCAGAAAATGCGTGACGAAAATCAGGCTCATGCCGCGATTTTTCAGCTGCGTCATGAGGGTAAACAGCATTTCAACTTCGCTGGCATCCAGGCTGGCAGTAGGTTCATCCAGAATCAGGACCTGCGCAGAAAGATCGACAGCCCGGCAGATGGCAATAATCTGCTGCATGGCGACCGAATAGTGGCCAAGGGGCCGGGTGACATCAAGGGCAAAACCGTAATTACGCATCAGGGCATCGGCATCGCGAACCATGCGCTTACGATCGATCATGCCAAAACGACGCGGTTCACGCCCGATATACAGGTTATCTGCCACCGACATGTTGGGCAGCAGGTTAACTTCCTGATAAACCGTACCGATACCGATATCCTGGGCTTCGGCGGTGCTGTGCGGCGAAATCGCCTGGCCGTTTAACGTTACGGTGCCGCTGTCCCGGGTGTAAACGCCGGTCAGGACTTTTATGAGTGTGGATTTTCCGGCGCCGTTTTCACCTAACAGCGCCATGATCTCGCCTTTACGCAGGCTGAAAGACACATCGTCCAGCGCTTTGACGCCGGGGAAGCCTTTACTGACGCCGCTGATGGCTAAAAGAGGTTGTTCGTTGTGTGTGGTCATGCTGTCAACTCCGCCCTACATCATGGAAAACCGCCCCGAAGGGCGGCCTGCGGCTTAGTAACCCATGTTCTTTTTCTTATCTAACTCGGCCTGCGCGTCAGCAGGTAAAAAGAGTTTTGATTGCGTTCTGATAATTTTTGGCGGCAGCGTGCCGTCTTTTTTGAATTTTTCCAGCGCGTCAAACGCTGGGCCTGCCATGTTTGGCGTTAATTCCACGTTTGCGTTGGCTTCGCCTGCCAGCATGGCTTTATAGATATCAGGTACACCGTCAATCGAACCGGTCAGGATGTCTTTACCCGGTTTCAGGCCGGCCTCTTTGATGGCCTGAATGGCACCGATGGCCATGTCATCGTTATGGGCGTAAACCATGCAAATGTTTTTGCCGTTATTCTCTGCTTTGATAAAGCTTTCCATGACTTCTTTACCTTTACTGCGGGTGAAGTCGCCAGACTGAGAACGGATGATTTTGATATTAGGATGACCGCTAATCGCTTCGGCAAAGCCTTTTTTGCGGTCGATGGCGACGCTGGCGCCTACCGTGCCTTGAAGTTCAACGACGTTACACTTCTTGTCGCCTACCGTTTTCACCAGCCAGTCACCGATAAGCTTACCTTCCAGCACGTTATCTGCCGTTACGACAGCCTGGTACAGCGAGTTGTCTTTCACCACAATGGCGCGATCCAGCAGGTAAACCGGGATTTTCGCGTCTTTAGCTTCTTCTAATACCGGCTCCCAGCCCGTCTGAACCACTGGTGCGATAAAGATGGCATCAACGCCCTGCGCAATAAATGAACGCACGGCCTTGATTTGGTTCTCTTGTTTTTGTTGTCCATCGGCAATCTTCAGATTGATGCCGCGTTTTTTGGCTTCGCTTTTTGCCACATTGGTTTCAGCCGAGCGCCAGCCGGATTCCGAACCTACCTGTGAGAATCCCACTGTCATTTCCGCCGCTAACACTGAGCCACTTAATGCGGCGCTGACCAGCGTGGTCAGGAGTAAACGTTTCCACATAGTTTTTATTCCTCTGAAGGGCGTTTGCTGTATAGGGTAAAGTGCCCATTAAGACTGACGTAAAAAAAAGTAAATTAGGGCGACACGCTTCACAAAATCGAGCGATTTAAAGGAGTTACGCGTTTCATGAGGACGAGTTTCATCAGGGGTTATGGACAAAACGCCTGTGTGTTTTTTCAACTTATGATAAATAAATGTAATAAACAGAATCGTTTAAGTGTAGGCCAGTTGAAAACGATTACAGGGAGGCGTACAGAATGAGTTACGGCAATTATTCGGCGACAAAAAGTGCATTTTGTGATTTCCAGCACATCCCTACAGGGCCCTGTATATCGAATGAAACGATTCCGCTATAAGCCTTTGTTGAGGGTTTACTGACGTTCTCTTCATCTGA
Organism: Pantoea sp. Ae19-2; assembly: GCF_059801205.1. Classification (NCBI taxonomy): domain Bacteria; kingdom Pseudomonadati; phylum Pseudomonadota; class Gammaproteobacteria; order Enterobacterales; family Erwiniaceae; genus Pantoea; species Pantoea sp. Ae19-2. Next base: position 1,891,910 of record NZ_JBCHWE010000001.1, read on the forward strand.
CGCGGGAAACGGGAATTAATGGCAGTCGATTCGTACATATAAACAAATAAAAAGTTACCTGGTCTGATCAACCCAAACAACATGCGCCCTGTACAGCACCTGACCTGATAACGGCGGCGACGTTTACTGTGCACGAAAATGATGAAAAGGGTTGTTTAGCGATCAATCTCTCGTGATTGTCTGATTTTCGCTTTTTTTAAGTGGCAGAACTGGACACGGCCGGGTGTCTCCCTATACTTGGCATTCTTTCCCATCCATCCGTTACGATAAAAATGACTGCGCACGATTATCTTTTAAAATTCCGCAAAGTGAATAACCTCGACAGTCTGGAAAAACTCTACGACCATCTGAATTATTCCCTTTCTGACAACACCGATATCATCAATATGTACCGGGCTGCAGATCATCGTCGCGCAGAGCTGGTATCCGGTGGTCGTCTGTTTGATCTGGGCTGCGTACCTAAATCGGTATGGCGCTACGTGGTATAATTCTGAGGTTCAGAATATTGTCTGAAAGCGCTTAGCCATAATGTTTCCCTTCTGTCTTAACATGCTATTCTGAGCCGCTTCTGACATTGAGACAGGATTAACCGCAATGAACACACAGGATGCCGCACCCCGAATTGGTGGCTGGCTTTTAGTGCCGCTGGCATGGTTGCTGATGACGCTGCTCACCACGGCGCTGGTGATGGCCATGTATCTGACACCGCTGTTTGATACACAATGGCGCGCCACCCTGTTTAATCACAGTTCGCTCGTCACCACCTACTGGGCCATTTCGCTTTTCACCGCCACCGCGCTGTGGGCTTACAGCATGTGGGTTGTGTGGATTTTCTTTAAGCGCTCTTCCCGGCTGCCCCGCCATTATATTGTCTGGTTGCTGATTACCGTGCTGCTGGCCCTGAAAACGTTTGCCTTTACGCCGGTTTCTGACGCCCGGGCGATTCAGACGTTACTGCTGTCTCTGGCGGCAGCGGCAATTTTTGTGCCTTATTTCAAGCGTTCAGCACGGGTAAAAGCGACGTTTACTCAGCGGTGAGGCCAAAATTATCGCCAACAGTTTAATCCTGAGTGCGGTTGTCCGTAGACAATGTTGTGTCACAGTTGTGATACAGCGTTTTATCAATGATAATAAGCCGCTTTCTGGTATTCAGGCGAAAAAATGACCGATTATCTCCTTCTCTTTGTGGGTACTGTGCTGGTGAATAACTTCGTTTTGGTGAAGTTCCTCGGCCTGTGTCCCTTTATGGGCGTTTCCAAAAAGCTGGAAACGGCGATTGGCATGGGCCTCGCCACCACATTTGTTATCACACTGGCCTCTATTTGTGCATGGCTGGTGAACCATCTTATTCTGGTGCCACTGGACTTAGTGTACCTGCGCACCATGGCCTATATTCTGGTGATCGCCGTGGTTGTGCAGTTCACCGAAATGGTGGTGCGCAAAACCAGCCCGTCGCTTTACCGACTGCTGGGTATTTTCCTGCCGCTGATTACCACCAACTGCGCGGTGCTGGGCGTTCCCTTGTTGAGTGTTAACCTCAACCACACCTTCCTGCAGGCGGCGCTGTATGGATTCAGCGCCTCGCTGGGCTTCTCGCTTGTCATGGTGCTGTTTGCCGGTATGCGTGAGCGCCTGGTTCTGGCAAACGTGCCTGCCCCGTTCAAAGGAAACTCGATTGCGCTGATCACCGCAGGCCTGATGGCACTGGCGTTTATGGGCTTTACCGGTTTGGTGAAATTCTGATGAGTGCGATTTGGATAGCGGTTGCGGTATTAAGCGCCCTGAGCCTTGTGTTTGGCGCCCTGCTGGGTTACGCCTCACGACGCTTTGAGGTTGAAGAAGATCCCATTGTTGAGCAGATCGACGCTGTTCTTCCGCAAAGCCAGTGCGGCCAGTGCGGTTATCCTGGCTGTCGTCCTTATGCCGATGCGGTGGGCAATAACGGTGAAGCCATCAACAAATGTGCGCCCGGTGGCGAACAGACCATGCTGAAGCTGGCGGCCCTGCTCAACGTTGAGCCGCAGCCGATTGATGGTGACGAAGAAGCCAAAGCGCCCGTGCGCACCGTGGCATGGATAGATGAAGCGAACTGTATTGGCTGCACGAAATGTATTCAGGCCTGCCCGGTTGATGCCATCGTTGGCGCAACACGCGCCATGCACACCGTGCTGAGCGACGTGTGTACGGGCTGCGACCTGTGTGTCGCGCCTTGTCCTACCGATTGTATTGAGATGCGTCCGGTTGCCACCACCACGGCCAACTGGAAATGGGATCTTGAAACCATTCCTGTTCGGGTGATCCCGGTAGAGAGTCATGCTTAATCTGCTAAATTTTTTTAAAAAAGAGAAAACCTGGGATTTTCAGGGCGGCATTCATCCGCCTGAAATGAAAACCCAGTCTAACGGTACGCCACTGGCCGAGCTGCCGCTGCCGCACCGGTTTATTATTCCGCTGAAACAGCATATTGGTCATGAAGGTGAGATCTGCGTATCGCCGGGCGATCGCGTACTGCGCGGTCAGCCACTGACGTTTGGCCAGGGCAGAATGCTGCCGGTGCACGCACCGACGTCCGGCGTCATCGAGGATATTGCCCAGCACATGACGGCTCACCCTTCGGGCCTGTCAGAGCTGTGTATTTTCCTGACGCCGGATGGTGAGGACCGCTGGATGCCGCTGGAACCGCTGCCGGACTACCGTCAGCATGAACGAGCCGCCATCCTGAAACGCATTCACGATGCCGGCATCGCCGGCCTGGGCGGCGCAGGCTTCCCGACCGCCACTAAGCTGAAAGGCGGCCTGCGGGGCGTTAAAACGCTGATTATCAATGCCGCCGAGTGTGAGCCCTATATCACCGCTGACGATCGGCTGATGCAGGATTACGCAGCCGAAGTGCTGGAAGGCAGCCGGATTCTGGCCTGGGTCTTACAGGCAGATCGCGTTTTAATTGGCATCGAAGATAACAAACCTGAAGCCATCGCCGCTCTGAAGCAGGCGCTGGGCGGTGAGCGCGATCTCCAGATTCGCGTCATTCCCACCAAGTATCCTTCGGGCGGTGCCAAACAGCTCACCAAAATTCTTACCGGTATGGAAGTGCCGCACGGCGGACGCTCGACGGACATTGGCGTGCTGATGCAAAACGTCGGCACGGCCTGGGCGGTTAAGCGCGCCATCATTAATGGCGAGCCCATCACCGAGCGCGTGGTCACGCTGACAGGTGAAGCCATCGCCCAGCCACGTAATGTGTGGAGCCGGTTGGGTACGCCAATCAGTCATCTGCTTCATCAGGTCGGTTTTCATCCCTCGCCACGCCAGATGGTGATTATGGGCGGCCCGCTGATGGGCTTTACCCTGCCGTCACTGGATGTCCCGGTGGTTAAAATCACCAACTGTATTCTGGCACCGTCCAGCACGGAAATGGGCAACGACGAGCAGGAGCAGTCCTGTATTCGCTGCTCTGCCTGTGCTGATGCCTGCCCGGCTAAGCTGCTGCCGCAGCAGCTTTACTGGTACAGCAAGGGCGGCGATCATGATAAAGCCCGTGCGCACCATATTGATGACTGTATTGAATGCGGTGCCTGCGCCTATGTTTGCCCCAGCAACATCCCGCTGGTGCAGTATTACCGCCAGGAAAAAGCCGAGTTGCGGGCTATCGATCTGGAAGCCAAACGGACGCTGGAAGCGAAAGCACGGTTTGAAGCGCGTCAGGCACGACTCGAACGGGAAAAACAGGCACGTGAAGCACGCCATGCAGAGGCGAAGCAGCGCGTAGCGCGCAGCGACAGTGCTGAACTGGCTGCGGCTCAGGCACGCGCGAAAGCAAAACCTGGTGGAAACGAAGAGGCCGTCGCCGAGGCTCGCCATGCTCAGGCTCGCCTGCGCCAGGCTGAAGCCCAGTCGGAAACCCAGGCACTGAGCCGCCAGACGACCGATCCGCGCAAAGCGGCGGTTGAAGCCGCTATTGCGCGTGCTAAAGCAAAAAAATCAGCCGTTCCGGACGCGTCTGAAGAGGTGGCGGAGGATCCACGCAAGGCCGCCGTAGCCGCCGCCGTGGAGCGCGCCAAAGCGAAGAAAGCCGCGCAGGCCGCCAGCGCTGAAGGTACTGAGGATGTGCAGCCCGCCCCACCGGAGGATCCACGCAAGGCCGCCGTAGCCGCCGCCGTGGAGCGCGCCAAAGCGAAGAAAGCCGCGCAGGCCGCCAGCGCTGAAGGTACTGAGGATGTGCAGCCCGCCCCACCGGAGGATCCACGCAAGGCCGCCGTGGCCGCCGCCGTGGAACGTGCCAGAGCGAAGAAAGCCGCGCAGGCCGCCAGCGCTGAAAGTACTGAGGATGTGCCGCCCGCCCCGCCGGAAGACCCGCGCAAGGCCGCCGTGGCCGCCGCCGTGGAACGCGCCAGAGCGAAGAAAGCCGCGCAGGCCGCCGTCGCTGAAAGTACTGAGGATGTGCAGCCCGCTCCGCCGGAAGACCCGCGCAAGGCCGCCGTGGCCGCCGCCGTGGAACGCGCCAAAGCGAAGAAAGCCGCGCAGGCCGCCGTCACTGAAAGTACTGAGGATGTGCAGCCCGCTCCGCCGGAAGACCCGCGCAAGGCCGCCGTGGCCGCCGCTGTGGAACGCGCCAAAGCGAAGAAAGCCGCGCAGGCCGCCGTCGCTGAAAGTACCGAGGATGTGCAGCCCGCTCCGCCGGAAGACCCACGCAAGGCCGCCGTGGCCGCCGCCGTGGAGCGTGCCAAAGCGAAGAAAGCCGCCGCCGCCCTGGCTCGCGCGGAGGACGCTTCTCGCGATGCTGCACTGGCTGCAACAGAGGCGCACCGTGACGTCGAGCAGGCGGAAATGGCGCAAGAACAAGCCAATAATGCGAATGCTGAAGCCGAACAGGCGCCGGAACTTGAGCACCCTACTGACGCGCGCAAAGCCGCTATTGCGGCTGCTATCGAACGTGCCAAAGCGCGTAAAGCGCAATCGACATTGACACCTGAGGACTAAATGGCTTTTCGTATAGCAAGTTCACCTTATACCCACAACCGGCGCAGCACCGGCAACATCATGATGCTGGTGGTGCTGGCTGCACTGCCGGGCTTTGCAGCGCAGTGTTATTTCTTTGGCGTGGGCACGCTGTTGCAGGTGATTCTGGCCTCGGTAACGGCGTTGCTTACCGAAGCGGCCATCCTGCGTTTACGCAAAAGCCCGGTTGCTGCCAACCTTGCGGATAATTCAGCCCTCTTGACGGCCATTCTGCTGGGAATCAGCATCCCCTCTCTGGCGCCCTGGTGGCTGGTAGTGATCGGTACAGTCTTTGCGATCGTGATCGCCAAGCAGCTTTACGGTGGACTGGGACAAAATCCCTTTAATCCGGCGATGGTAGGCTATGTGGTGCTACTGATCTCGTTTCCGGTACAGATGACCAGTTGGATGCCGCCGGACGCGTTACAGATGATTAAACCGGGGATGCTCGATTCACTCAGTATGATTTTTACCGGCCATACTCTTGCGGGCGACACGATGCAGCAGCTGCAGCTCGGTGCCGATGGCGTCAGCCAGGCCACGCCGCTCGATACATTTAAAACCGGCCTGCGCGCGGGCCACAGCGCCGCGCAACTTCTGACCCAGCCCATTTACAGTGGTGTGCTCGCGGGTCTCGGCTGGCAGTGGGTTAACCTGGGTTATCTGGTGGGCGGTCTGTTCCTGCTATGGAAAAACGCCATTCGCTGGCATATCCCGGCTGCCATTTTGCTGTCGCTGGCCTTCTGCGCAACGCTGGGCTGGCTGTTCTCGCCCGCTACGCTCAACAGCCCAGTGATTCATCTGTTCTCAGGTGCCACTATGCTTGGGGCATTTTTTATTGCTACCGATCCGGTCACCGCTTCCACGACCGACCGTGGTCGTTTACTCTACGGTGCGCTGATTGGGCTGCTGATCTGGTTAATTCGCAGCTTCGGCGGATATCCGGACGGCGTTGCTTTCGCTGTATTGCTGGCTAATATATGCGTACCGCTGATTGACTATTACACTCAGCCGCGTGTTTACGGCCATCAAAAGGATTAAATGATGCTGGACACGATACGCAAAAATGGCGTGACGCTGGCGCTGTTTGCCGCCATTACGACCGGCGTGACGGCCATAGTGAATACGGTCACTAAGCCAACCGTTGAGCATCAGACGCAACTGCAGCAGAAAAATTTGCTGGACCAGGTGGTGCCGACCGATATGTACGACAACCACATTCAGCAGGAATGTTACGTTGTCACTGATCCGGCGCTGGGTAACGCCAATCCACACCATCTTTATCTGGCACGTAAAGGCAACCAGCCTGTTGCCGCGGCGCTGGAAACGACGGCACCGGACGGCTATTCCGGCGCGATACAGATGCTGGTCGGGGCTGACTTTAACGGTAAGGTGCTGGGCGTCCGCGTGATTGAACATCATGAAACGCCCGGTTTGGGCGATAAAATAGAACTGCGCATTTCTGACTGGATTAACAACTTTAATGGCAAAGTGGTAACAGGTCCGGATGATAAAGCGTTTGCCGTTAAAAAAGACGGTGGCGAATTCGATCAGTTCACCGGCGCCACGATTACCCCACGAGCCGTCGTGAATGCCACCAAACGTACGGCATTATTAATTGAATCCCTGAAAGGGAAACTCTCTTCGTTACCCGAATGTGGAGACGCAAATGAGTGAAGCTAAAAACCTGCTGGTAGGCGGGCTGTGGAAAAATAACTCGGCGCTGGTGCAGCTGCTGGGCCTGTGTCCGCTGCTGGCGGTGACCGCCACCGCCACCAATGCGTTGGGGCTGGGGCTGGCCACCACGCTGGTGCTGACCCTGACCAACAGCTTTATTTCCGCCTCGCGCCGTTGGGTGCCCTCGGAGATTCGCATCCCCATTTACGTGATGATCATCGCGTCCGTGGTGAGCTGTGTACAGATGCTGATTAATGCTTATGCCTATGGCCTGTATCAGTCGTTGGGCATTTTTATTCCGCTTATCGTGACCAACTGTATCGTGGTAGGCCGTGCCGAGGCCGTCGCATCGAAAAGCAGCATCCCTCTTGCAGCCCTTGATGGTTTTGCCATTGGGATGGGCGCAACCTGCGCAATGGTGGTGTTGGGTTCCCTCCGTGAAATTATTGGCAGCGGGACGCTGTTTAACGGTGCAGACCAGCTGTTAGGCCCGTGGGCAAAAGCATTAAAAATTGAGGTGATTCATCTGGATTCACCGATGCTGCTGGCGATGTTACCACCAGGCGCCTTTATTGGTCTGGGCATGATGCTGGCGGGTAAATACCTGATCGATCAAAAAATGAAGCAGCGTGCTGTGCGCCGTGCTGAAGAGCAGGCGCTGGCTGCACCGCAAGGCAATACCGGAAAAGCCGTGTGAACCAGACAAAGCGTACCGAGATCCTCAGCCGTTTGCAGCAGGCTAATCCTCATCCTACGACCGAGCTGCAGTTTAGCTCGCCGTTTGAATTATTGATTGCGGTTCTGCTCTCTGCCCAGGCCACCGACGTCAGCGTGAATAAAGCCACCGCAAAGCTCTATCCGGTCGCGAATACGCCCGCTGCAATGCTGGCGCTGGGCGTGGACGGTGTGAAGGAATACATTAAAACGATCGGACTGTTCAACAGCAAGGCAGAGAATGTCATCAAAACCTGCCGCATTCTGCTGGAACAGCACGGCGGTGTGGTGCCCGAAGATCGTGTAGCCCTGGAAGCGCTGCCCGGTGTGGGCCGTAAAACGGCAAACGTGGTGCTCAACACCGCCTTTGGCTGGCCCACCATCGCAGTGGATACCCATATTTTTCGCGTCTGCAACCGGACAAATTTCGCCCCCGGCAAGAATGTCGAGCAGGTCGAAGAAAAACTGTTAAAGGTTGTGCCTAAGGCATTCAAAGTGGACTGCCACCACTGGCTGATTCTGCACGGTCGCTATACCTGTGTGGCCCGTAAGCCGCGCTGTGGCGCCTGTCTGATTGAGGACCTGTGCGAATACCCGGATAAAGTGGAATAACGCGAAGGTGTTGTCTGATAAAGCCTGTGAACACACAGGCTTTTTATTTTCTGATCTAACGCTGATCCAGAGCCGCCTGCATCCAGGCAATCACCAGCGGAGAATCCTTATCCTGTAAGGCTGCACGCTCGGACTGGAAGAGCGTGGCGACGTAAAAAGGATGATCGGTCAGTTCTATGCCGCGTACATCGCCATTGAGATCCCAGGCGGTGATACGCAAATTGTTGCCTTCCAGCGCTGCACTGAAGTCCGGGTTAACGCCAAAGTTGCAGTGATAGCCTTCATCGCTGGAGAGGCTGTCGTAGGCGGTGGCAATACGTGAACCGGGTTCAAATGTCACCTCACCGCGCTGCTCCACCAGCGAGCAACTTAACGGCGCAATCACCATCCGCCCTTCATCGCTGGTTTCTGCATGATTCGCATCATGCCAGCCCAGTACGTGACGTGCATAGTCGATAACGGCATACTGAAAACCGCCACAGGAACCCAGAAAAGGTTTTTCCCCTTCCCGTACCCAGCGCAGCATACTGAAGACGCCCTCATCATTTTTATAGGGACTTCCCGGCACCAGCCATACGGCATGGCTTTGCCTGATGGCGGTTAAATCGCCCAGCTCAGGTGTTGGGATCCACTCAGGTTCAATATCGATAGCAAGATGGGCAGCGGCACGGGAAAGCGCCAGGGGAATAGCCTGATGCGCAACGGCTTCCGGACGATAGTCGCCGACTAACGCGAGACGTAAAGGTAACGGCATAGCAAAATTCCTCTTAACGAAATAAGGATGCTACGGCAGGGGGCAACGGATGTCGAGTCCCGAAGTGCGGCTCTGTCGTGTCTCCCACCCGATACAGCGAAGCGCTACGGGCACGCCGTACCCAGATAAGCTTTTTTCTCTGCCTGAATTAACAGGCAAAAATGTGACCTTAATCAATCTTTTTACGCCTTTGGTGGAGATTAACGTCATAATACGCAGACTATTTCATCAAATCGGCGTCAAAACCTGCTTTATAGCCAGATTGTCCTGAGAAAATATCACTTTCCGTTGTAAAGCTCGGCGTAACGCCGCTTTAGTAGTTAATGTCATTATTAACACTCCTGCAACCCCACCGCGACGTCATTACTTCACATAAACGCTTAAAATCAGAATTAAATTCCAACTAATAATATTTATTTAGGTTTTAACGCCACACGATCGCTTTCCGGCAGAAGGTAGAAAACGCTTGCCCTGTCGCCTTTATTCAGCCAAATTAGTCGCCGTTTTTCCCATCTAATAAAAATCTGGCCCATGGTCTGATCACATGGCGCGGACTTAATTCCTGTCGCGACACAGGATATGAAATAACAGAGGTACAAGTGTCAACTGCAAACAAACACACCGACGAGGCCGTCAGCCTTAACGCGTTCAAACAGCCCAAAGCGTTTTACCTGATCTTTTCTATCGAATTATGGGAACGTTTTGGTTACTACGGCCTGCAGGCCATTATGGCGGTTTACCTGGTGAGACAACTGGGGATGTCGGAGTCCGACTCTATTACCCTGTTCTCCTCATTTAGCGCCCTGGTATATGGCCTTGTCGCCATCGGTGGCTGGCTGGGTGACAAAGTCCTCGGGACCAAACGCGTCATCGTTCTTGGCGTGCTGGTTCTGGCAATAGGTTATGCCCTGGTGGCCTTCTCGGGCCACAACGTCAGCATCGTTTATGTTGGTATGGCGACCATTGCCGTGGGAAGTGGCTTGTTTAAAGCTAACCCCTCTTCGCTGCTCTCGACGTGCTATGACAAAGACGATCCCCGTATTGATGGGGCCTTCACCATGTTCTACATGTCCATCAATATCGGTTCGCTGTTTTCAATGATGCTGACTCCGTGGTTAGCGGAGAAGTACGGCTACAACGTGGCGTTTTCGCTCTCGGTTGTCGGCCTGGTCATCACGCTGCTTAACTTCCTGTTCTGCAAACGCCTGGTGAAAGACTTCGGCTCTAAACCGGACTTTGCCCCACTACAGTTCGGCAAACTGTTGATGACCCTGGTGGGAATCGTCGTCCTGGTCGCCCTGGCAAACTGGATGCTGCACCACCAGTCAATCGCCCGCATGCTGTTAGGCGTGATAGCGTTAGGTATCTTTGTCATCTTTGCCAAAGAAGCCTTTGCCCTTCACGGCGCAGCCCGTCGTCGTATGATTGTTGCGTTCCTGCTGATGGTGGAAGCCATCGTGTTCTTCGTGCTCTATATGCAGATGCCAACGTCGCTTAACTTCTTTGCGATTCGCAACGTTGAGCACAGCATTTTGGGTATCACCTTTGCCCCTGAGCAATTCCAGGCGCTGAACCCGTTCTGGATCATGCTTGCCAGCCCGATTCTCGCCGCCGTCTACAACAAGCTGGGCGATAAACTGCCCATGCCGCACAAGTTCGCCATCGGTATGGTGCTGTGTTCCGCAGCCTTCCTGGTGTTACCGGTCGGCGCGAAGTTTGCCAGCGATGCGGGGATTGTGTCTGTTAACTGGCTGATTCTCAGCTATGGCCTGCAGAGCATTGGTGAACTGATGATTTCCGGTCTTGGCCTGGCGATGGTGGCGCAGCTGGTTCCGCAGCGTCTTATGGGTTTTATCATGGGTTCATGGTTCCTGACGACGGCGGGCGCTGCGGTCATTGCCGGTAAAGTGGCAAACCTGATGGCCGTTCCTGAAAACGTTACCGATCCGCTGATCTCCCTGGCCACCTACGGCAGAGTTTTCCAGCAGATTGGTATCGCGACGGCGGTCATCGCCGTGCTGATGCTGATTACCGCCCCTCTGCTGAACCGCATGACTCAAGATACGGCAGCAGACAAAGCCTGACTGACGTCATGACTTTTCACGAAAACCGGGCCTGCCCGGTTTTTTTTGTTTTTGTCGCCGATCAATGCCTCGCACATTCCTGCGCCTTATTACTGGCAATTCCGCGCCATGAGATTACTATGCAAACACGATTCGAAACATGGTGGCCTCATTATGAAACTGTTTTGTAAAGCTGGTGCCTGTTCCCTTTCACCGCATATCGTCATGCGTGAATGTGGTCTGGACTTTACGCAGGTTAATGTTGATCTGCAGACTAAGCTCACCGAGCGCGGTGAAGATTTTCGCCAGATCAACCCCAAAGGTCAGGTGCCGGCCCTGCAGCTGAGCGATGGGAATGTATTAACGGAAGGCGCGGCGATTGTGCAGTATCTGGCCGATCTTAAACCCGATCGTCACCTCCTGGCCCCGGTGGGGAGCCTGACGCGTTATCACACCATTGAGTGGCTCGGCTATATCAGCAGCGAGTTACACAAAAGCTTCTCTCCCCTGTTTCGCAACGATGCGCCTGAGGAGTACAAAGCGTTGGTGCGCCGCCAGCTGGAGGCGAAATTTGCCTGGGTAAACGATGAGCTTAAAGACAAACAGTGGCTGATGGGCGTGCACTTCAGCGTCGCGGATGCCTATTTATTTGTGGTTACCCGCTGGGCAAAAGCGCTGAACCTGGATTTGGCCGCGCGGGACCACCTGCAACACTGGTTTGAACGCGTTGCAGAGCGGCCGTCGGTTCAGGCCGCGCTCAAAGCGGAAGGACTTAACTGATACGATGAGGGCCGTAACCGGCCCTTTTTTACAGCTTCTCAGCGGGGAAGACGTGCGTCGGTCGGACAATGGCATCCTGAGCGGCAACCAGTTGCAGTTCATACTCGCCCATCTCATGCGTTTTCAGCATCACTTCATAGACCGCAGCAGTGACGTGTTCCAGCGCCGCCTGCAGCGACAGCCCGTGCAGCAGATCGACCAGCAACAAGCCACTGGTCAGATCGCCCACGCCCACCGGTTGACGAACGCCAAAATCCACCAGCGGACGGCTGATGTGCCAGGCTTCACCGGCGGTCACCAGCAGCATCTCAAACCGATCGCTGCGGCGCCCTGCGCGCGCCAGGTGCTTAATCAGCACGACTTTCGGCCCCTGGCTAATCAGCATACGTGCCGCGTCAACCGCCGTTTCTACGCTGGTTACGCTGCGTTCGCTGAGCATTTCCAGCTCCAGCAGGTTGGGGGCGATGATATCGCTGGCGGGAAGCGCCAGTTTGCAGTGGAACTCCGCCACGCCGGGTGCAACGATGCAGCCCTTTTCCGGGTGCCCCATAACCGGATCGCAGAAATACCAGGCTTCCGGGTTCGCGGCTTTTACCTGGCGCACGATTTCCAGAATGTTTTCGCCCTGCTCGGCCGAGCCCAGATAACCGCTGAGTACCGCATCACAGGTTTTCAGGCGGTCAATATCGGCAATGCCTTTGACGATATCGGTTAAGTGCGTGGCCGGCATCACGGTACCGGTCCAGTGGCCATATTGCGTATGGTTAGAAAACTGCACGGTATTCAGCGGCCAGACGTTCACACCCATACGGCGCATCGGGAACTCTGCCGCCGCGTTGCCCGCGTGACCAAACACCACGTGCGACTGAATTGCTAAAACGTTTTTCACTTTTTTGCCCTGTAGTGCCTTGCCATAAAAAAGGGCCGGAAACCGGCCCTGAAAGGTTACTGCCAGTTAATCAGGCAGTAATGCTTTTTACCGCGACGCAGTAGCGTGAAGCGGTTGAACAGCTTATCGCTGTCACTGAAACGGTACTCAGCATCAGACTGCTTTTCACCGTTCAGCGACACGGCATTCGAACCAATCATGGTGCGAGCCTGACCACGTGAAGGCACCAGCTCAGCTTTGACCAGAGCCTGTTGCAGATCGTCTTCGGCACTTAGCGTGATGGTCGGCATACCATCCTGCGCCAGCTGTTCGAAGTCGGCCTCTGTCATATCGCTCAGCGCGCCAGAGAACAGGCTCTCGGTGATTCGTTTCGCGGCAGCCAGCCCCTCTTCGCCGTGCACCAGGCGCGTGACCTGCTCGGCCAGCACGTACTGCGCGCGCGGCGCGGTTCCGCTGTTTTTATCTTCTTCTTCCAGGGCATGAATCTCTTCAATGCTCAGGAAAGTGAAGAACTTCAGGAAGCGGTAAACATCCGCATCTGCGGTGTTGATCCAGAACTGGTAAAACTTGTAGGGACTGGTTTTCTTCGCATCCAGCCAGACCGCGCCGCCTTCGGTTTTACCGAACTTGGTGCCGTCCGATTTGGTGATCAGCGGAACGGTCAGACCAAATACCTGGTTCTGGTGCAGACGACGCGTCAGATCGATACCGGAGGTGATGTTACCCCACTGGTCAGATCCGCCAATCTGCAGGGACACGCCGTGCAGCGCATTCAGACAGGCGAAGTCGTAACCCTGCAGCAGGTTATAGGAGAATTCGGTGAACGAGATCCCCTGGTCGTCACGGTTCAGGCGCTGTTTAACGGCTTCTTTATTGATCATCTGGTTAACAGAGAAGTGTTTACCGATGTCACGCAGGAAAGTCAGCACGTTCATATTGCCAAACCAGTCATAGTTATTGGCCGCAATCGCGCTGTTGGCGCCACAGTCAAAGTCCAGGAAGGGTGCGACCTGCGTCCGGATTTTTTCTACCCACTCACCGACGGTTTCGCTGGTGTTGAGTTTACGCTCTGCAGCTTTGAAACTGGGATCGCCAATTAAGCCCGTGGCGCCGCCTACCAGCGCAACCGGCTTGTGCCCGGCATCCTGAAAACGTTTGAGGCAGAGCAGTGGAACCAGATGGCCCAAATGCAAGCTGTCAGCAGTGGGGTCAAAGCCGCAATAGAGCGAAATTGGCCCTTGCGCCAGTTTCTCTACTAACGCGTCTTCGTCCGTCACCTGGGCGATCAGGCCCCTCTCTTGCAATTGTTGTATCAGGTTACTGCTGGTCATCACTGACTCCAAATTGATCAGGCTGCACCTATGCTGGTACACAGCTTTCCGCTGAGTTGCGGAAGGAAAAATTAAGGGCTATAGCATAAAGCGCTGACGCCTTCTGTGCCAGCGCTGATGAGGGGGAAAACGCAGTTTTACGGCGCGAGTCGGTCAATTTTCCAGCCGTCGTTATCTCGCTGATAGAGGAAACGATCGTGAAGACGATGTTCGCCCCCCTGCCAGAACTCCATCGTATTAAATTTCACCCGATAACCGCCCCAGAAACTGGGCAGCGGCACGTCACCCTGTTGAAATTTTTGCTTCAGCTCCAGAAACTTGCCTTCCAGAACGCCGCGGGCAGAGATCCGGCTCGACTGTCGGGAAACCCAGGCGCCAATCTGGCTGTCACGGGGACGGCTGCTGAAATATTTCAATACCTCCAGCGGCGACAGCTTCTCGACTTCGCCCAACACCATCACCTGACGCTCTAAAAAGTGCCAGGGAAAATGGAGGGAAATACGCGGGTTGTGACCCAGCTGCTGTGCTTTACGGCTGCCGAGGTTGGTGTAAAACACCATGCCCTGCTCATCGTAGTGCTTGAGCAGCACGATACGTTGATAAGGCTGCCCTTGCTCGTCCACCGTGGCCACCGTCATGGCGGTGGGATCGGGCAGTTGCGCCTCGCAGGCCTGCTTTAGCCAGCTTTCGAACAGCGCCAGCGGATTATCGGGTAGATCCTTGCGACGCAGCCCACCTCGCGTATATTCACGGCGCAGATGGGCAATAGTTTGTAGCATGTCACTGTCACTCATGATGCACATTCACTCCGGTAACGTTAACGGGCAGGTTGCAACTCGCAATCGTTTACAACGATCTTATCATTGCGCTCAATAAAGGCGCCGTTTCCTTTGGACCAGAAAACATAGTGACCGTCGCTGTAGCGAGCGCCGGAAGCGGAAACCGTTTGTGTCAGGGTCAGCGGCTTGCCGTCCATGATAAAGCTTACCTGCTGTTTGGCATTATCCAGCGTCACGGTGAGCGGCAATGTGCCACAGCGGTAGTGTAACGTTTCTGGCGCGGGCGACGACTTGTGCATCAGGCTACAGCCCGACAGCACTAACACAGCAGCCACGGTTAATCCTTTTAACATCAGCGATTCTCCTGTACGGAAAGCAGGGCATGGGGCGTTCTGCTTGATTAGGTGTCATTGACCTTCGCCGGAGAGCCACGCGGGCGCACCGGCCTGTCAGGGCAATTTAACCGATGATAGCCTGGGCATCAGCAAAAGTGTTTAAATAAGGCAGTGGAATAAAGACGAATACGGCGGGCGCGTTCCGCCACCCTGCAGGAGACGCAGGGCGGCAGGTAGAGGGTCAGCAGCGGCATGCTGCCTACGCGAAGTGCCCCTCACTGGGCCGGCAGTGCCTCTGAGCAGTACGCTGCCGGGTGAAATTAGTTACCGCGATAGGTTGAATAGCCGTAGGGACTCAGCAGTAACGGAATATGGTAATGAGGCTCGCTGCTTTCCATGTGGAATATCACCGGAATTTCCGGGAAAAAGGATTTGTGCTGAACTTTCTGGTAATAATCGCCTGTTTTAAAGACGACTTTGTAATCGCCTGTTTCAACTTTTTTCCCTTCGGGGAACAGCGCACTAATTCTGCCGTTTTTATCGGTAACACCGGAGGAAAGTTTTACCCACTTATCCTGCTCTTTATGTTCAAGGTCAACGGAAATACCCGGCGTTGGCGTGCCCGACTCCAGATTTAATACATGAACGCTCAGGGGATTTTTCATGCTGTCTGATTGTGCTGCATAAGCACTCACTGAACCCATTAATAACGCTGCGACTGCACTCATTTGCCATTTCATTGTCGATTCCTTTATTTAGTTAACCTGTTACCAAGGTTACAGAGCGCCCGATGAAATACCTAACGACAGGCGCTAAATGTGAATTTTCTGAGAGACAGGATGCTTTCCTGCTCTGTTTTAGCTATTCGCGCTATTTTCTTTTCATCATTTATGTCGTTTCGCGCTTTGGCCTGCAAAAATCTCAAAAGCGTCTATGCTGTTTAATTCAAGGTCCACTTCAAGGAGATGAAATGCATACTAAATCCTTCTCAGCTGCCGTTTTACTTGCCCTGTCCCTGGCAACGTTAGTAGGTTGCTCTTCAAACCAATCTATTAAAACATCAGACGGCCGCACGATAGTGACCGACGGTAAGCCTCAAATTGACAGCGATACGGGGCTGGTTTCTTATCGTGATGCACAAACAGGCAAAACCGAACAAATTAATCGCGATCAGATCAGCAACATGAGTGAACTTGATAACTAATTAATTCCATCATGGATATAAGGTGAAGACTATGAAGAAGACGCTGATTTTACCGCTGGCCGTTTTGATCGGCATGGCCGCATTAAGTGGCTGTACTCGTACCAGCTATGCCATTCACACTAACGATGGCCGTACCATTATTAGTGACGGCAAACCTTCTGAATCTGACGCCGGTTTACTGGGCTACACCGATGCAAACGGTGTGAAACAGCAGATTAATAAAACCGACGTTAAAGCCGTTTCAGAAGTTCCAAACTAATAAACGCGCCGCCCCGAACAGGGCGGCTTTTTTATTGCCCGCAGCCCTGTTCTGTTTCCCCTCGCCTTATCGTCTCCCCTGCTCGTTAATACGCCGCTCACGCTCCAGTTTATTCTGATGTCAGAATCGAATGTAAACAGGGTGACGTCAGACCCGTTCTGTTTTCTGCTATCGGCTTCAGCTTAAGGTGACTTTTCATCTTGCGTCTGACTTTTCGCCGTTCTGGCGATCTTTTTTTAACGCTTTTAGGGCCTCATAACAGGTTTATTTTACCTGCTACGATCCGAATAGTGCCGCAATTTCGGCCTTTAACTGTCAAGCACCTATCTTAATTTCAGGCCAATGACCGCGTATCTAGTGCTTTAATCACTTCAATTTCTTTCTGGAAAACCTCTCTGATTGCGCTTTTTCCCTGCTTTTTAAGAGCTTAGCGCGCTTATCACAAAGTTCACTTTTTTCACGGCTTTCTTTGATAGGTAATGCCTAATGAAATTAGGCTTTCACTATGCATTTCTTTTACTAGACTAATTACTGGGTCGACGACATTCTCACTCACTCAGGAGGTGCATATGTATTTTCACGATGAAGCTACCGGCCATAAGATTATTGGTGAAGCTGCGGTGAACCTGGCCCTACAGGATGAGGAGATAACTGTGGTTTCGCTGATCCGTCAGCTGAGCGTTATGGCGGATAATGAAATCGACGACGAGCGGGTCATTCAAATCGCGGATGCCCGTAAATGGCTGAAGAGCTTTATTAACGTCGCGACACGGGAGCGGGCAGAGCTCAACTGGATGGCCGTTACTGGCCAGGTGCCTGCCAACCTGACCGAACACTAACCCTCCGGTCAGGGGTTATCCCTCCACGCGGGCGCGCTGTGCGTCCGCGTTACCCTGGTCCGGCCCTGCTCTCTTCTTTGTTTTCCCTTGTCAACGGGCTGTTGCAGCCTGCTTTTTCCCTCTCCGCCAGCAACCGTTCATTTTTACATCGAAATAGCTGTACAAGTTTTATTTTATTGTATAACTTTATGCTACTTTCAACTGACGACTTTTGGACCACTGCGAGAGCACCTATGCAACACAATCATCGCCTACCTCAGAGCGCCGACGATATCTCACGTTATTTTTCTGCGGTGAACCTGCCTTCACAGCAAGAGCTGCTGGGACAGATCGTTGTTGATATTTTACGCGCAGGTCAGAACGTAAACCGTAAATCTATCTGTACTAAACTGCTGCGCCGCCTTGAGCTGTCGGCAAGTCAGGAAGAAGAGCGTCTTTGTCGTGAATTGATTGGGTTGCTGTTTGGGCGGTGACACGGCAACTGACTGCCGTTATTCGGGCGGGTCATCTTTGTCAGAGCAGTAGCGGCATAACCGCTGTTACTGCTTCTGGTGCTGTTACTGTTTCTGTTGTTTCTACTACTTTTACTGTTTCTTCCGCTGCTTTGCAGAACCCTGTCCGGCAAATGATCCTCACACGCTAGTGAAGTTTATGCGCCAGGATGCGGATGGCCTGTTCGCAAGTCAGCCTGGTCTTTTCGCACGCCGTCTGAAGACTTTGCTGGTGCAGCGCGCTGATAATGTCCTGTACCGTCACCGCTTCTCCGGGCTGAAGAATACCTGACACAATCCTTCCTAAAAGCGCGTGTATTTCTTCACCGATCTCTGTCCTGTTTTGTTTCACGCATTTTCCTCAAACTTTACTTTTCATTTAATATTCATTCGTTTATCAAAATGGCGCTTTTCCATTCGTCCTGTTAGCGCATCAGATCGCATGCGTTAGCTGTCATCTTCGCGCTATAATTTAGGAAATATTCGCTTCCTAAATAGACAAATGTTAATCCAGTATTTTCAAGGCCAGGGCGATGGTCGCTTGCTCATTGGCAACATCGGCGACCTTGCCCGTGACGCGCATGCCAAATGCGATACGCAAAATCAGGCCTGCGGCCGTTTCAATATCAAGATCGGCGGATATTGAGCCATCGTGCTGCCCTTCTTCCAGTAATGACATCAGAAAGTGCTTATTGCGGTTGATCACCTGGGCAACCAACTGCGACAGCTCTGCGTCGAGCACCTGTAGCTCAATGGCACTGCCGACCACGAGACAGCCGGTGCGCCCTTCACCACCACGAGAGGAGTCCAGATAAAACTGCAACAGCTCGCTTAGCTTCGCGCGGCCGGTGGCGTATTGAGCCAGCCGCTCCCGCAAATCCGCATTGCGAACGGCGATATAGCGCTGAAAGACCAGCAAAAACAATGAACGCTTATCCTGGAAAGCCTTGTAGATGCTGCCGACAGAGAGGTTCATTGCTTCACCGAGATCGGCCAGCGATGCGGCATGATAGCCTTTTTGCCGAAACACAATCATTGCCTTATCCAGAGCCTGTTCCATATTGAACTCTCTGGGCCGACCGCGTTCTCTGTGTTTACAGGCTGTAGATAGCTGGCTGTTCATGACGACCAATGTGAAAGGCGACATCTTCGGCACTGGCCGAAAACGATATGCACCCGTGATTGTATCTCAGGCGTGGATCACAAGTATACCCCGAATCCCAGCCCTGATGCAGAAGCCTGCACGAAGGCATTGCAGGCGACCGCTCAGGGCGCACGTGCGAGCCTTTAGCGGTTAGCGTTAAGTAATGCTTCTGCAGCCAGTTTACCCAACGCATTGGCGGCAAACGGGCTGTCGCCGGTTAATACCCGACGGTCTTTATGTACGGTGCCTTTGATATCACTGTTGACCAGCGTGAGCCCCATTGCCTGAAGCTTCTCGCCAAAATACCAGGTCAAATGCCCCGGCATATAGCCGATATCGGGCGTTTGCTTATCCGCTGAATCCGGGAATGCGCAGATAGCGTAGCCGTTAAGCGGGTTTTCCCCTTTACCCAGCGCAAGAAACGCTGCCGGGCCATGGCATAGCGATATCAGATGACGATCGTTTGCCAGCGTCCAGCGAATCGCCTCTGCGACCGCCTCACTTTCTGGCAGCCCAATCAACGCACCGTGCCCCCCCGGAATAAACACACCGGCATAGTCTGAATGAGGCGTAAGTGATGCCACCACGTCGCTTAGCGTTAAAGGTGAACGGAACAGCGCCAGGCAATGGTTGTAAAATCCGACCACCACCTCATCCTGTTGGGGCATTGCCCAGTGTTCAAACTTCACCATCTGTCCGGACAGCGTGGCCACGTCAAACTGAAAGCCGGCCTGATACAGGTGGTACAGCGGCAGCAGGGTTTCAATGGGATGATTCCCGGTTGAAAACAGCGTGTCGTTATCCAGCGGCAGATAGCGCTCGTCAGCGCAGATGACCAGAATTTTTTTGTGCCCTGAGTACGGTTGCGCGTATTCAGCATCGCTCAGATCGGATTTAGGGCTGGTGAACTGGTCAAGAGAATAGGCTGACGGGAAAAACGCGTTATGTTCAGCCTGATCGGCCACTGGAGATTTACTGAGTTCTGACATGACAATGCTCTCCTTAAGGGCGAATGAATACCTGTTTCATCCTAGACCAGAAAGCCTGGTTTACGCAGAGCGGCAGCACAAAACGGACCCTTTATGAGAGCATTCCGTCTTATGACCGCGCCTGAAACCGATGTCACGACGGCCGCCGTCACTTCACCACGGGCAAATCGCTCAGGCGGGTGGTGTAAGCCGGCGACAGCATCTCGCGCTTCATGGCCCAGCGTTTTTCCGTCCCCTGCCCGGCAAACCACATCTTTCCTTTGCCCTCTTTGTGAATCAAATCGATCACCTGCATCAGATCGTTACGGCCGGGGTTAACCGATCGTTCGTCGAACAGATCCAGCTGCGTTACGCCATGGTCGAAAAAATCACTCAGGACAATGCCGGCCTTGATATAGCGATGCCCTTCTATCCAGATATAGTCGAGCATCTCGGTCGCCACCCGGATGATGTCGCGCGTATCGTGAGACGGCGTCAGGAGTTGCCCCGTGGCCTGATTACCGTAAAAATTTTCGCCGGGCGCGTGTGGACTGGTGCGCAAAAACACACCGATTTGTCTGCAGTACTGTTTTTCTTTGCGAAGTTTTTCGGCCGCACGTTCGGCGTAGGTGCAGACGGCCTGCCGCACCTGCGTATAGTCTGACAGGCGACTGCTGAAGGAGCGTGAGCACATAATCTGTTGTTTGGTGGGTTCGAGCGCCTCCAGATCCTGACAGGGTTCGCCGCGCAACTCTCTTACGGTGCGCTCCAGCACCACGCTGAAATTTTTACGAATCAGGCTGGTGCTCTGGCAGGCTAAATCATCTGCCGTTTTAATCCCCATTTCCTCAAGTCGCTGGCTGAGCCGTCTGCCAACGCCCCATATATCGGCGACCGGCACAAGTGAAAGCAACTTTTTCTGTCGATCTCTGTTGGACAAATCCAGAACACCGCCTGTCTTACTCCACTTTTTTGCGGCATGGTTAGCCAGCTTTGCCAGCGTCTTGGTGGGGGCAATGCCGACGCACACATTGAGATGAACTTCTTTTTTTATTCGGGTTTTGATCTCGCGGCCGAAGGTGTCGAGCGACATACAGTGACTGACGCCCGTCAGATCCAGAAAGGCTTCGTCAATGGAATAAATCTCTACCGAGGGCGCCATTTCCTCCAGCAGCGTCATCACTCTGGTACTCATATCCGCATAAAGGGCGTAGTTGGAACTAAAAACCTGCACGTTGTGACGGGCAATAATCTCCCGCATTTTGAAAAAGGGCACGGCCATCGTAATGCCCAGGGCTTTTGCCTCCGCATTGCGTGCAATCACACAGCCATCGTTGTTAGATAACACAATAATGGGCTTTCCTTTGAGATCGGGCCGAAACACCGTTTCACAGGAGGCATAAAAGTTGTTCACGTCCACCAGCGCAAACATGATTAATAAACCGACTTGATCACATAGGTCACCACACCAAACACTTCCAGCGCATCCTCCGTGCTAATCGCAATCGGTTTAAACTGCCGGTTCATCGGCATCAGTTGCAGACAGGGCTGAAGCTGAAGACGCTTAACGGTAAATTCCCCCTCGACAGAGGCGACCACGATATCGCCATGCGAGGCTCTTAGCGCGCTGTCCACCACCAGCATATCGCCGTCATTAATGCCTGCGCCGGTCATCGACTCTCCACTTACCCGTACAAAGTAGGTCGAACTGGGGTGCTGAACGATCAGCTTGTTCAAATCAATACGTTGCTCTACGTAGTCCTGAGCCGGCGATGGAAAACCACATGGCACCCGCTCCATAAACAGCGGCAACGCGAGTAACGCACTGACGTTTGCTGGCCTGATAAGCTCCACATTTACCTCCCTTCCAAAATAACTGTATATAATTACAGTAATCGCGATCAACGGGTTTGATCAAGTGAAATGGCAAGGGTTTATATGAAGCGGTTGATGTGGATACAGATTTTTTTGCAGCCGCGCCGGGCAGGTTTTACGCAACTGTTCAGCAATCCTGCATTCAGGTCATTCTTTCACCTGCGGCTTTCTCTGCGCCTTAACCTGTTTTGTTCGTGGCGCGCTTTTTGTCTGACGCCGTGGCTGCGTCATGTTCACGACCCTGAAACGGTTACACGCACGGTATTTCAGTGGGCCGTTCACCTGCATGTTTCCCGTTAATTAACGCGCTTTTCTGTTTGGTCCCGATGAACGGCAGCGTAAACATCGACAGCATTTGTATTCTGGCGCTGACTGATTTAATTTTCTGCCAATAATAAACTGCAAATAATGATTGTCGTTATGCCTTATATTAATACCGACGTATCGCTATTCAGATAGCGATTTGATGAAAGACACAACATGAAAGACACAAGGCGCCGCCTGTTGCGTTAACCTCCGGCCGTTTTTATTCTTCTTCCCGGCCTGATGCCAGGACAGGGTATTTATCCCCGCACGCACAGCACACCGTTCGATAAAGCGGAATCACAGAAACCAGGCCCGTCAGTGATAAGCCGTTTCAGCTGGCCCCCGGCGGGGCGCGCCCGATATCGCGGTGCGGTAAGAGATGCTTTTCCTGACTGCTTCTGATCATGCCTGCGTAGATCAGATCTGATGAAGACATATAAACACCTGATTTAACTGTTAATATAATTATTAAGATAAGTAAAGAATACGTGAAGTGTTCTCACCGCCGCCCAGCGCTATGATGCGCCCTGACCTGACAGCCTTATAAGGGAAAGGAGCACAGCATGGAATTAAAAAACCGTCACGGAAAAAAAGTATCTTTAACAACCGATGAAATTTCATTAACGTGGTTTTTTATGACGGGAATGGAAATGAATAAAATAGCAGACTGGATGGCGCTTCCCGTGCACGCTGCATATTATATTAAGCAACGTGTCATGAAAAAACTTGGCGTGAAAAATAACAGTGAGTTTATCATCTGGTTTCTTAATTACCGGGAAACCAGCGAAAATGAAAAAGCGGCGCAGAGCATTCCTGAACGCAGAGTGGGCATAATAAAATGAATCCCTGTTTTTTACGCCTGTGACGAAGGGGCCAGTGAAAAAACCGCTGGCGGCTCACAGGCCGCCTTGCTCTCTTAATCCGGTTAACGCGGGTTACCTCGACCCGAGTAATGTTATTCACAACAGGCTGTCCGGCTTATCCGGCTATTCGCCTTCGCCTGTTGCCCGCCGCCCTATCCATTCACGGAATATTTCCATCGATGGCGTCATCTTCTTTGAACGGAGCCAGGTTAGCCAGTAGCTGCCGACATCAATCTCTAGCGCAAAAGGACGGGCCAGCGTACCGGCATCCAGTTCACGCTGGAACATGCACGCCGGCACCAGCGCAACGCCGCCCGTATGAAACGCGGCCTCAATCATCAGACGTGACGAGTCAAATACCGGGCCGGTGATCCTGGGCGGTGTGATCCCCGCTGCCGTAAACCAGCTGTCCCACTCATCAGCCCGGTAGGAACGTAACAGATTTTCCCGTAACAGGCAGGCGGGTTGTTGCAGGCGGCGGGCAACGTCGGGGCGACAAAGCACCGTAAGCGGAGCCGTAAACAGCCGTTCATTCTGCGTGGCGGGCCAGGCGCCAGAGCCAAACCGAATCGCATAGTCCACGCCCTCGCCCGCCAGGTTGACCACGTTATTGTTGGTGCGTACGTTCAGTTCCAGCGCCGGATGCTGCTGACGGAACGCCTCAAGCCGGGGTAACAGCCAGCCCAATGCAAAAGTCCCCACGCAGGCGACAGTCACTACCTCTCGGTACTCACCCCCTTCGAAACGACGCCAGGCGTTTTCAAGCTGCGTGAAGGCTTCTGACACTTCAGCAAACAGCAGCCTGGACTCATCCGTCATCTCCAGACCGCGCGGCAACCGGCGGAATAAGACGACGCCCAGTCGTTCTTCCAGCAGTCTGACCTGCTGACTGACGGCGGCCTGAGAGACAAACAGCTCCAGGCCCGCGCGGGTAAAATTCAGGTGGCGGGCGGAGGCTTCGAAAGCCCGAAGTGCGTTAAGCGGAACATCATGTTTCACATTTACCCCCAGAAATTCTTTTGGCTCCTCTCAAATTATCTCGCTTGTCGGAATTTTGAAATCCCCTACCATCTCCTCCGCTAACGCTTTTCTTCAGAAAAAACGTGCTATAGCAGGATGCAGGCCTCAGCGGACAGCTTCCCAGGCGCGAGACATCTTTTAAATCGACATAAGTTTAACGAGGGGCTGAAGGGCAACTTTTCGTTTAATCCTGACCGCGCAACGATGCGGCTAACCGTTATGCCTTGCCTCTGTTCAGCGAGGCGGGCATTCATCAGTGGAGATTGACTATGACTCATCTGTTCAGACGACGCGCCAGCACGGCCGTTACCCTGCTGGCACTCGCGATGCCGCTTGCCGCCCAGGCCGGCTTTGACGAGGCCGCACTGCAACGCGGCATCCAACAGCTGGAAAAAAACGCGGGCGGACGACTGGGTGTGGCGGTAACCGACACCGCCGATGGCACCGTTTTCACCTACCGGGGAGATGCGCGCTTTCCGCTATGCAGCACCAGTAAAGTTTTCGCCGTTGCGGCCATCCTGAAAAAAAGCGAAAGCGCGGACGGCTTGATGAGTGAAAAAATCGCCATTCATAAAGCCGACCTGGTTAACTATAACCCCATCACTGAAAAACACGTCGGCGCCACCATGACGGTAGCAGAACTCAGCGCGGCGGCGCTGCAATACAGCGATAATACCGCTATGAACGCACTGCTGACCCGCCTGGGTGGCCCGCAGCAGGTCAATGCGTTTGCACGTAGCATTGGCGACAGCACCTTTCGGCTCGATCGCAAAGAACCGGAGCTGAATACCGCTATCCCGGGTGATAAGCGTGATACGACATCGCCTGATGCCATGATGCAAAGCCTGAAAAAGCTGGTGCTGGGCAAGGCGCTGGCACCCGCGCAACGTCAGCAACTGACCGACTGGATGAAAGGCAATACAACAGGTGCTAACAGCATACGCGCAGGCCTGCCCGCCAGCTGGACGGTTGCAGATAAAACCGGAAGCGGTGATTACGGCACCACCAATGATATTGCCGTCATCTGGCCACCGCATCATGCACCGCTGGTGCTGGTAACCTATTACACCCAGCCTGATAAGCACGCCGCTGCGCGTAAAGATGTGCTGGCGGGTGCAGCGAAAATTGTCGCCTCAGGGTACAACAAATAAGGGCGTTCAGCGCGCGACTGCGCACACCGCCACCCCGCTGGCGGCGGTGTGCTCAAGAGTCTCGTCGGCCAAAAGGGTTAGTGCGGGATAATCACCGCCCTGAATTGAGCAGTTGCTCAAGAACATCAGATTGCGGTATGTTGATGTCGGCCTGGCACGCTGCCTGAGCCAACCGGCTTTCCGTTGCGGCAGCGGCCGTTACGGAAATCTTCTCTTTCTTTGTCTGACAGGAAATGCAACATGCGCCTCGCTTCTGACGCATCACAACGTGTCCGCTATCGACGCGGGATTTTCACCGCGATGCTGTTTGCATTGAGCGTCGCATCCGGCGTTAGCCTGGCGGCACAAACTCCGCTAAACGTTGCCGTTTATCGCGGTGCGGCAGGCTGTGAGGGCTGTTCTGAAATGGTGGTGAAAGCGCTTCGTGGCGTCGCGATGCCACTCAGCATTGCCTATATCGGTGAGCACGAAAAACGAAAGCTGAATGCACAGAACCTGCGCCAGTTTGATCTTTATATCCAGCCCGGCGGCGGCCAGGACATCCCCGCTGCCTATGACGCGCTCGGTGATGAAGGGGCCCGTGCCGTGCGCGATTTTGTCCGCAGTGGCAAAGGCTATCTCGGTCTGTGCATGGGAGCCTACCTGGCGGACAGTAACTGGCTGGGGCTCATCGCCTCGCCCCTTGACTCTGAAGTGGGACGTCCGGGCTCACACATCGCGGATGAGGGTGATTACACGATCGCGGTGACCTGGGATCACAGACAAGAAACCTTTTATTATCAGGATGGCCCTTATCTTGTTGGTCAGACACAGCAGGACGGTTTTACACCTGTGGCTTTTTACCGTAATGGCGATGTGGCGATGGCGCGTTACGTCTACGGCAAAGGGACAGTTGTGTTAACCGGGCCGCATCCGGAAGCGGATGAGCGCTGGATGGGCGACGTCAGCGACAGTGGCGCAACTGACACCTCACCCCAGCAAAAGATGACGCGCCTGCTGGCTTATTTCTCCACACAACGCGCGGCGAAATAATGCGGATCGCCGTCAACGCCTGACGGGCTGCGCCGCCCGGACAACCTGAGCCCCGGCGGCTAATCCAGGGGCCGGACGCTGCCCTGACGACAGCGCACTGACACCGTTATACTTCGTTATCGGACTCCAGCGCGTCCTGAATCGCATCGGCCAGATTGGCGATTTCGTTTGCCACGGCCTGCAGATCCCACGCCGCTTTCGAGCCATTCGCAGACGTTGAAGCGCTGACGGACTCTTTTGCCACCGCCAGTGCCGCCGCAACCGCCACCGTACGTTTATGCTGTTCCTGTGTCATGCCTGCCGGCGGCAGCGAAAAATAGTCGTTAACCATTATCATTTCCTTCTGATTCGAGAGGCGTAAACCTTAACGCCCTGCGGGGGCAGAAGGAAGTGAATTATTGCAACGCCGCCCACAAAGCCAGCGTCAGGCCCCTGTAACGCACAAACAGGGTTGCTACTGCCCTCTTTCTGATTTCTGACGCGCATGCAACATGGACGTCATCTCTGACGCTATCTCGCCACCCGGCAGCGCAGCGCCATCCTGTCGCTTTGACAGATTATCGCACCTGCCAGCGGACAGGGATCGGGCTCAACGCGGCTTTATCAGCGTTATGTTGTACAGATTTTTCCTGGCGGGCAGCGTTTTGATGCCGTTTTATCCCAGGTTATACAGCTTGATCTGTACAACTTTGTACAGTCTTGTACAACAGCGAGGAGGAAACCGAAACGCGGAAAAATGAAAAAAACCCTTATAAATCAGAGTAAAATACCGAGCAGAGCCATTACACAGCGTTGCTGATGGTGAAAAAACTCCTCCGACCACCGATTTTTTTTCGCAAAAAATTGTACAAAGGTAATTTTTTTGTATAACTTTACGGCGTGATGTTAAGTCACTTGTAACGAAAGGTGCCTTGCACCGCATCTGAAGGTGAGTGGATTTCCACCTTCAGATGCAA
This sequence comes from Pantoea sp. Ae19-2, assembly GCF_059801205.1. Lineage (NCBI taxonomy): Bacteria > Pseudomonadati > Pseudomonadota > Gammaproteobacteria > Enterobacterales > Erwiniaceae > Pantoea > Pantoea sp. Ae19-2. The sequence continues at coordinate 1,918,950 of NZ_JBCHWE010000001.1, forward strand.
AATTTTTCTCTGCCACGGGCAGAAACGGTTTCCACGATTTTGAGGCTACTATGCAAACGACAACCAATACCGAGTCTCAGATTTCTGAATATTTCATGAATGCGGGTGAGCATTTCACCAGTGAAAAAGATGTGATTGCAGAGACCTGGTCAGAACTCGCGGCCTTTAAAGCACACGTTTCTGAAAAAGATATGGTGCTGGGCTTAATCCATAAACTGGAAAGCGAAACCGACGCGACCAAACAGGATATCTATCGTCAGGCCCTGGAGATTGTGCTTCAGCGTACGCCGGGCGAGGCTCGTTTTTAATTTTGTTGTGATGACACGCTACTTAGCAAGGACGCTTTGCCTTCCCTAAAAATTTGCCCCTGATTCAGGGGCTTTTTTATGCCTGTCTGGCAATCTTTTCACGACAATAGTTGAGCAAGAGGGCGTGATAACCCTGCTCGTCGCGCGTTATCTTTCGCCCGTTTCTGTGAATTTTCCTGCCGTTGGGTTTAATTACGGCTGGGAGAAGCATGTTTCGTCACTCATCAAGCTGTACGAGGAGGAACCTCCCCCTTCGTTAGGCTGTCAGCAGGGAAACGCCAGCGAAGGACACACTCGCTGGCGGCAGAAACCCATCCCGGATCCTCTCATCGGCCCTGCCCGTCAAGGCGAACGGCAGGCCTTTTGATATGCGCCCTTAGCCAATGGGATCTGCTGGCAGAGGTTATCGCCGAAGCAACAGGTCAGGTGCTGGCTACGCGGCGTTATCCTCAGACAAAGGATACCGGCCTGAACGATTTTCTGGCATTCCCGATCGCGCTGCGACCGTCGCGATCAAAGCGCAACAGCCACTGCGGGCTGCTGGCCGGGTAAGCCGGTGCCCGCCGCTGACGTCACTTCAGACCCGCAACGGGCACGTCTCAGGTAATCAGGCTATTACGCCTGCCCCAGTCATACAGTTGTTCACGCGCCAGGTTTTTCATTTTTACCTCACACATGATATCGAAGTCGCCGAAGGACAAGGCCCAGCCGTTGAGCGTGGCATTGAAATAGTAATCAGAATGCGCACGCAGTTTGGTTTTCGGCACACTGAGATCCTGCTGGTCCGGAAAGCCTTCGGCCGGAATAATTCCCTCCTGCGAAATCGAGTAGTGCATCACCGGGCGTACGCCGCGCCAGGAGTCGATAATCTGCGCCATCCTTGCATCACTGGCCTGAATAAACTGATTCTCTTTAACCCAGTGATGATGAATATCCAGCACCACAGGGCAAAGCGACCGGGCCTGCAGCACATCATCCAGCGAACACGATATCTCATCGTTCTCCACCGTCAGCATCAACCGGGCTTCGGGGCTGAGCCGCTGAAATGCCTGCCTGAACCCTTCAAACCCGAGTTTGCCATTCATATGAATGTTGATTTTAAAATCCTGAAAGGTTTTGCCGTAGCCCATCAGGCAGGCACAGAGAGCATGATATTCCACATCCTCTAAGGCACGTGACACGACATCAGGATTATCCGACGCCAGCACGCTGTACTGTCCCGGGTGGAATGACAGCCGGATATGATGCGTCCGCGCCAGCTCGCCGCAGCGGGCGAACAGCGGATACAGCTCGGGTAAAAACGTTGCAAATAACGGCTTTGCCTGCGGCACCGTATACAGCGGCAGTAAATCACTGCCAATGCGCATCATCCTTAACGCCTCTGGCAGTGCCGCAATAGCTTCCAGCGTCAGATACAGGTTCTGCAAATTTGTCTTTGAAATCTCGTAAATCAGCGCGGTGCGCTGGGCCTCACCCAGACCGAGAAAACGGGTACGCGTGGTCGCGCGGAAGGGAAAATATTGCTTGCCCTGTTCGTTTAAGTACTTACATGCAAAGCCTAATTTCATAAACACTCCTGAACGGTATTCAGAAAGTGTAACAGCTAATTCAAATTTCGCCATTTAGAGCATAACTTTCAATAAGTTAATGCTTTATTTTACCAATAATTTCGCACTGACGGGCAGAGTGTAACGGATGACGTATAACAGCACATTGCGGCGCCCGACCTGTTTAGTCTGCGGGCAGAATTTATTCACTGATTTTACAAGTAAATACCCTTAGATTTCGACCAGGAACAAGGGATGACAAAGTGGCATAATTTCGTATCAGAACTAAACTTACCGCTGTGACTAGCTAGTCCTTCTTATCTAAGGAACCCTGATATGAGGTCTTGTCTATGACACAACAGAAATACAGAGGTGGTGCCGGTAATTTTGCCAACGATCCTGAGCGAGCCAGTGAAGCGGGCAGTGCAGGAGGCAAAGCCAGCGGAGGTAATTTCAAAAACGATCCTGAAAGAGCCAGGGAGGCCGGTCGGAAAGGAGGCAAAAACAGCCGTCGCACCTCTAAGTAGATCTGAGTAAGGCGCCTTAAGGAGGTAATACGCCATGGACTGGCGATTTTCACCCTTTCTCACCCCTGCCTGTTATTCCCGTTAAGGATAACGATCCCCATGTTTAAATACCGATTGCTCACGGATAATATCGGCTTCGCTTGCGCGTTAATAAGCGCAACGGAAAAAATAAAACTCAGCCGACTTTAGCGAAGCGTAACCGTCTTAATCCCCGCTTTTTCAGAAAAGGCCTGGTTTGATAAAACAGCTTCACGCCATCAATACACAATAACCTCCACGACCAATAAATAACAAACTGATAAATATCAATAGATTAAACCACATCCGTCGCGCTTAAATAACCATTTAGTTTCATCGTTAAATTATTTTCTCCTTTCTTAACATCTCCCTGATTTTGCGTTACGCCATCCGATAATTATTTTACCATCGCCATTAAACGCAATATTTATAAGCTTATTAATTAAGTTGTTCTATATTTACTGGCACCTCAAGTAGTAAAAAAAAGCTGGAGCAACGTGTCATGCCGAATGAGAAAAAGAATAATCCTCTGAATCACCCAGCCCCCACAACGGGTCCGGAATCCTCACAACCCGGACTGGGCTCGCTGGCACCTAAAGAGGGTTCACATCAACCCCCAGCCGAACCGACACCGCCGGGTAAAAAACCCACCGCGCCGGGTAGCCTTAAAGCACCCGACACGCACAGCACGAAACTCGATCAACTGGAAGCGAACCGTAAAAACGGAACGGACAGCCCGCTGACGACCAATCAGGGCACCCGTATTGCAAATGATCAGAACACATTACGCGCCGGCTCACGTGGGCCGACGCTGCTTGAAGACTTCATCATGCGGGAGAAAATCACGCATTTTGACCATGAGCGCATTCCGGAGCGCATCGTGCATGCGCGCGGTTCAGCCGCCCACGGCTACTTTCAGCCCTACTGCTCACTAAAGGATGTAACTAAGGCGCACTTCCTGAGTGAGCCAGAGCAGATCACGCCAGTATTTGTGCGCTTCTCGACGGTCCAGGGCGGCGCGGGGTCAGCGGATACGGTGCGTGATATTCGTGGTTTTGCTACCAAGTTCTACACCGATGAAGGCGTTTTTGACCTGGTCGGTAACAACACACCGGTGTTCTTTATACAGGACGCCCACAAGTTTCCCGATTTTGTACATGCGGTAAAGCCTGAGCCGCATAATGAAATCCCTCAGGGACAGAGTGCTCACGACACGTTTTGGGACTATGTGTCGCTACAGCCTGAAACTCTGCACAACGTGATCTGGGCGATGTCTGACCGGGGTATTCCGCGCAGCTACCGCACGATGGAGGGGTTTGGTATTCACACCTTCCGCCTGATTAACGATGAAGGCAAAGCGACATTTGTTCGTTTCCACTGGAAACCGCTGGCAGGCAAAGCCTCGCTGCTGTGGGATGAATCCCAGAAGCTGACCGGTCGCGACCCCGACTTCCACCGCCGCGATCTGTGGGAAGCGATTGAAGCGGGAGATTTCCCGGAATTTGAGCTTGGCCTGCAGATGATCCCGGAAGAAGATGAGTTCCGGTTCGACTTCGATATTCTGGACGCCACCAAGCTTATTCCGGAAGCGCTGGTGCCCGTCGTGCGCGTCGGCAAAATGGTGCTGAACCGCAATCCGGATAACTTCTTTGCTGAAACGGAACAGGTTGCCTTTCATCCGGGGCATCTCGTCCCGGGACTCGATTTTTCTAACGATCCGCTGTTACAGGGCCGTCTGTTCTCCTACACCGATACGCAAATCAGCCGCCTCGGTGGGCCAAACTTCCACGAAATCCCGATCAACCGCCCGGTTTGCCCGTACCACAATTTCCAGCGCCAGGGCATGCACCGGATGGATATTGATACGAATCCGGCCAACTACGAACCCAACTCCATCAACGACAACTGGCCACGGGAAACACCGCCTGCCGCAAAAGGGGGCGGTTTCGAAAGCTATCAGGAGCGCGTTGAAGGCCACAAAGTTCGCGAACGTAGCCCCTCGTTTGGTGAGTATTATGCCCAGCCGCGTTTGTTCTGGAACAGCCAGACTGACATTGAACAGCAGCACATCATTGCCGCCTACTCTTTTGAGCTGAGTAAGGTGGCCCGCCCTTACATCCGTGAACGCGTGGTGGACCATCTGTTGCGCATCGATGTCAAACTGGCCCAAGGGGTGGCCGCCAACCTCGGGATTGATCTCAGCGATGAGCAGCTCAACACCGCCCCGCCAAAAGACGTCAATGGCCTGCAGCGCGATGACAGCCTGAGCCTGTATGCCATTCCCGATGCCGACATCAAAGGCCGTCAGGTCGCGCTGCTGCTGAGCGAAGGCGTAAAAGCCGACGACGTATTGGCTATTCTGCAGCATCTCACCGCTGCTGGCGTGCACACCAAACTGCTGGCGGCGCATATGGGCCAGGTCAGCGCGGACGATGGTTCTTTGTTGCCGATCGATGCCACGTTTAACGGGCTACCTTCGCTGACCTTTGATGCGGTGATCGTCCCCGACGGTAACGTTGATGCCCTGCTGAAAAGCGGAGATGCACGCTACTTCCTGCTGGAGGCTTACAAACATTTGAAAGTCATTGGCCTGAGTGGTGAAGCACGCCGTTTCAAAGCGCAGTTTGATCTGGATGAAAATCAGCAGGAGGAAGGCATCGTGGAAGCCGATAATGCTGAAATCGCGCTGATGAATGATTTTACTGCTGCGATGGCAGAACACCGCGTCTGGTCGCGTAGCCAGAAGGCCGAATCCATTCCGGCCTGATGACAGGAGCAGCCCGCCCTGCCACGGGAGGGCTGACACCTTAAACGCACGCAGAATGGGCGTCCACCTGGTCTGTTTGCGTCAAAACCGCTGTTAAAGGCGGTTTTTTTCTGCCTGATGCCCGTGCTCTTTTTCTGATTTCCCCAGTGCAGAGGCAAATGGAGGCCGGGCTCATCGGACAGCCCGGCCTCGCTGGGGGAAAAGCCACAGGGTACATTGCGCGCGGCGGCAGTAAATGTTGGAACCTGGTCTATGATTATTTGTTGAGAGTGTTGTGTGAAGCAGGCACTGCCGGGTGCCTCATGCGGTATTACACATAACAATATCTGAATAATGGCACGGGGAAAGGCTGTTAAGGCGCACCGACCTCCCGGGCTCCTGATCTCGCTAACATCATTTTGCATTCGCATCATCGGCTTACCGATAGCGTGGTGGTGCTTATTGCGTACTTTCTGGTTAAAGAGGCAACGGAATGGTATCTACATCTTTTTTTAAGAGTTGGGGAAGCGAATATCTGGCCGATGGCAACGTGCGTTTCCGCGTCTGGGCAACGGGTCAACAGCAGGTTAGTTTACGACTTTCGGATAAAGATCTTGCCATGACGCCCGCCGGAGACGGCTGGTTTGAGCTGCAGGTCAGCGATGTACAGGCGGGGGCAACCTATAACTTTGTGCTGAACGATGGCACGGTGATTCCCGATCCCGCTTCACGCGCGCAACAGAATGACGTTAATGGCCCGTCTCTGGTCGTCGATCCTGCTCACTACCGCTGGCAGAACACCACCTGGCAAGGCCGCCCGTGGCAGGAAAGCGTGGTTTATGAAATGCATATGGGCACCTTCACCGAAGAAGGCACGTTCCAGGCTGCGATAAAGAAACTGCCTTATCTGGCGGAAACCGGCATTACCATGATTGAAGTCATGCCCGTTTCTCAGTTTGGCGGGCAGCGCGGTTGGGGCTACGATGGCGTGCTCCTGTACGCGCCACATGCCGCTTACGGAACGCCCGATGACTTTAAAGCGTTTATTGACGCGGCTCATGGCTATGGCATGGCGGTTGTTCTGGACATCGTGCTTAACCACTTCGGCCCGGAAGGGAATTATCTGCCCTTGCTGTCACCAGACTTCTTCCATAAAGACCGGATGACGCCATGGGGCGCCGGCATTGCCTATGATGTGGATGCGGTGCGACGTTATATTGTTGAAGCCCCGCTCTACTGGCTGCAGGAATACCACCTGGACGGCCTGCGCTTCGATGCCATCGACCAGATTGAAGACGTTTCCGACACGCCTGTTTTGATCGAAATCGCTGAACGCATTCGCGCAGATATTCCCGAGCGCCAGATCCATCTCACCACCGAAGACTGTCGCAACGTGATTTTCCTGCATCCCAGAGCGGAAGATGGCACCGCCCCACTGTTCACCGGCGAATGGAATGATGACTTTCATAATGCCGTTCATGTGTTTGCCACAGGTGAAACGCATGCCTATTACAAAGATTTTGCCGATCGGCCGGAAAAACGTGTGGCACGCGCGCTGGCTGAAGGGTTTGTCTACCAGGGCGAGGTCTCAGTGCAGTCTGGTGAAGCGCGCGGTGTTGACAGTACCGGACAGCCGCCGGTGGCCTTCGTGGACTTTATCCAGAACCACGATCAGACTGGCAACCGTGCGCAGGGAGAAAGGCTGATTTCTCTGGCCGGTGCCGAACGTACTCAGGTGCTGCTGGCAACGTTGCTGCTGTCGCCCCATATCCCTTTGTTGTTCATGGGGGAAGAGTACGGCGAAACCCATCCTTTCCTGTTCTTTACAGATTTCCATGGCGATCTGGCGAAAGCCGTGCGGGAAGGCCGGGCGAAAGAGTTTGAAGGACATGCCGGTCATGAGGGCGAGAGCGTTCCCGATCCTAACGATGAAGCGACCTTTACCCGTTCAAAACTGGACTGGAGCAAGCTGGAGAGCGAAGAAGGAAAACGCTGGCTGAAGCTGACCCGCTCACTGCTGGCACTCCGGCAGCAGCATATTGTGCCGCTGCTGGCGACGGCGGGTGGAAACAGCGGAAAGGTACTGGACACCGCAGAGGGATTTGTTGCCGTGAGCTGGCGTTTCCCGGCGGGCACGTTATCAATGGCATTCAACATCGGCGAACAGGATCGCGCCCTGCCGGCGATGCCGGGCGAGACAATCTTCGCCTGGCCAGAATCCACCGATGCGCTCCCTCAAAACGCGATCGTTGTTCGTCTGGCTGCCGGAGAACCTAAATGAGCATTCCAACCGCCACCTACCGTATTCAGTTCCGCAATGGCATGACCTTCGATCGCGCTGCAGCGCTGGTGCCCTATCTGAAAAAAATGGGGATCAGCCATCTCTATGCCTCACCGATCTTTACCGCCACCCGTGACTCCACTCACGGTTATGACGTGACCGATGTTAATGAAATCGACCCGGCGATTGGCGGACGCGCGGGGTTTGATCGTCTGGTCAGCACGTTAAAACAGGCCGGACTGGGGCTTATCATTGATATCGTCCCCAACCACATGGCGGCATCGCTGGAGAACGGCTGGTGGCACGACGTGCTTGAACACGGTAAAGACAGTCGCTATGCCGACTACTTCGACATCGACTGGTCACGCCGTCTGACGCTGCCGTTTCTGGGTGATGATATTGATACCGTTCTGGAGAATGGCGACCTTGCCGTTAAACGCGATCCCCAGACCGGCAAGCCTGCGCTGGCCTATTTTGAAAGTTACTATCCGCTTACGCCGGAAAGCTGGCAGGGACAGGAAGAAGCCGTGCTCCAGCTGCGCAGCAAAGCCGGGCTGGATGCATTGCATCAACAGCAGCCCTGGCGGCTGATGTCGTGGCGCGATGCCGCACGGGACCTCTCCTACCGCCGCTTTTTTGAGGTGACCGGGCTGGTTGGCGTACGGGTTGAAGATCCCACCGTCTTCAGGGATGCACACCGGCTTATTCTGGAACTGGTCCACAGCGGCGCGGTTGACGGCCTGCGCGTCGATCACGTTGACGGACTGGCCGATCCTAAAGGTTATCTGACGCAGTTGCGTCGCGAGGCCGGCGAGGCATGTTATATCACCGTTGAGAAAATCCTGGGTGAAGGCGAGCAGATCCCCAGCGACTGGCCAATTTCCGGCACCACAGGCTATGAGTTTATCGCCGCGCTGTCGCATGTGCTGGTTGATAATCACTCTCTCAACGCCCTCCGCCAGGCCTGTGAAAGCGTCAGCGGCCAGGTCGTGCAGATGGACGACGAACTTCGTAAGGCAAAATGCCTGATGGCAGATCGCAATTTTGCCGGGGAATTTTCGCGCCTGATGGACCTGGCCAGCGCCATTGCCGAGGGGGAACACATCGCGATTGATCCCGAGCGGCTCCGCAGCGCACTGCGCGAACTGCTGGTGGCGTTCCCGGTCTATCGAACCTACGGCAATGCGCACGGCCTGCCTGCCAACGACCAACAACGTCTTCAGGCCGTCGCTGACGGCGTCAGGGCGTCGGAACATGCACCTGACAGCCACATGCTCGATTTCCTGCTGCAGATCATGCAGGGCGACGTCGCCAGCCAGTCCACCGCGCTGGCGAACAGCTTCCGGACCCGCTTCCAGCAACTCACTGGTCCGCTGATGGCGAAATCCATCGAAGACACGCTGTTTTACCGACAGAACAGCGCGCTGGCGTTAAATGAGGTGGGCGCGGAACCCTTACAGACGCAGTTTTCCCCGCAGCAGTTTCACCATGAGATGGCAACGCGTCTTGCGCGTCAGCCGGACGCCCTTTCCGCCAGCTCGACGCATGATACCAAGCGAGGCGAAGACGCGCGCGCGCGGCTTTACACGTTGACGGAAGCCCCCCAGCGCTGGGCCGAGAACGTGGCGCGCTGGCGCGAACTCAATCGCCAGGCCGTGGGTGCCCTTGAGGACGGCCCTGCGCCGGAACCATCCGTGGAGTGGATGCTGTATCAGGCGCTCGCCGGTGTCTGGCCGCCCACCTTAGATCCCCGGGACAGTGCGGGGCTGGATGCCCTTGCCGAACGCTTCGCAGGCTATGTCGAAAAAGCCCTGCGTGAAGCCAAACTGCGCACTGACTGGACCGAGAACAACACCGCGTACGAGCAGGCCGTGCTGGGCTACGCGCGTCACCTGCTCTCACCTGCAAATCAGCCTTTCCTGCAGGATTTCGTTGAGGCGCTGCAACCCTTTATCCGTGCTGGCCTGGTGAACAGCCTGAGCCAGAGAGTCATTAAGCTGACCGCGCCCGGGGTGCCGGATGTGTATCAGGGAAGCGAAGCACTGGACTTCAGCCTGGTCGATCCTGATAACCGACGTGAACCGGATTATGCCGCCCTGGAAGCGATGTTACGTTCTGCGACGACGGCCCTGCCCGGTAGCCATGATAGCTGGCTCAGCGGTCAGGTTAACCAGCTTGCCACCCTGGCGCTGCTCAATTTACGCCGGGACAGGCCTGAACTCTTTGCCCGGGGCAGTTATCTGCCGCTTATGGCCGAGGGCGCGCAGTCCGACAGGCTGCTGGCGTTTGCGCGAACCCAGGGCAGTGAGGCCATTATTGTGGTGACATCCCGACTTGTGTTCGACGCGCAGCTCAAGCTGGAAGCGCCCCCAGCGACGCACTGGGCCGCCACCGAGATCGTGCTGCCGGATGAACTGGCACATCGCCGTTATCGCAATGTGCTGAGCGGCGAAACGATCAACCTGACCGACCGTATTTCGTTGGAAACGTTAAATAACTACTGGGCACTGGCATTGTTAGCTTGCTGAAAGCAGGTCAGTACATGGATTGAAACACCGTAACGGGGTTCGTTAATTGAGAGGGACAGATGTCAAATCATCGTTTTGAAATTACGTCGGGATCGGGCCAGCAACTTGGGGCGAACTTTGATGGCAAAGGCGTAAACTTTGCGCTGTTTTCTGCCCATGCAGAACGCGTGGAGCTGTGTCTTTATGACCCAAGCGGAAAAAATGAAATAGCCAGACTGGATTTGCCCGAGTTCACACATGAGATTTGGCACGGTTACGTGCCCGGCTTGCAGCCCGGCGCGCTCTATGGCTATCGCGTTTACGGTCCTTACGATCCGGAAAACGGCCATCGGTTTAACCCGAATAAACTCCTTGTCGATCCCTATGCCCGCGAACTGGCCGGGGACATCGCATGGAATGAGGCGCACTTCGCTTATGACCTGTATCACGAAGACAAAGATCTGACGTTCGACGATCGCGACAGCGCCCCCTTCACGCCAAAATGTCGCGTGATCGACCCCAACGAATTTGACTGGCAGGACCAAAACCGCCCGCAGGTTCCCTGGTCTGAAACGATCGTCTATGAAACGCATGTGAAAGGCTTTACCCAGTTGAACATGGCGCTGCCGCCTGAAATGCGCGGGACTTACGACGGCATGAGTCATCAGTCCACGGTGGGCTATATCAAGAGCCTGGGTATTACCTCCGTCGAACTGTTACCGGTGCACTGGTTTCCGGACGATCAGCACCTGCTGGATAAAGGACTGAAAAATTTCTGGGGTTATAACTCGCTGAACTTTTTTTCTCCGGCGACACGCTATTTTGGTCCGCGAGGCATTCAGGGTTTCCGGGATATGGTCCGCGCCTTCCACGACGCGGGCATTGAGGTGATCCTTGACGTGGTTTATAACCATACTGCGGAAGGCAATGAACTGGGGCCAACGCTGTCCTTTAAAGGTATTGATAACTTCTCTTATTACCGCACCTTACCCGATCAGCATCGCTATTACATTAACGATACCGGCACAGGAAACACCGTAAACACCTCTCATCCGCGTGTGTTACAGATGGTGACGGATTCACTGCGCTACTGGGCGGACTCCATGCATATCGATGGTTTCCGTTTCGATCTTGGCACCATTCTGGGCCGTGAACCAGAAGGCTTCGATCCCCGCGGCGGCTTCTTTGACGCCATTACGCAGGATCCCCTGCTTTCACGCTTAAAACTGATCGGTGAGCCCTGGGACATTGGCCCTGGTGGTTATCAGGTCGGCGGCTTTCCACCGGGCTGGGCGGAGTGGAACGATCAGTATCGCGATACCGTGCGCGATTACTGGAAAGGAAACAATGTCCCGACCGATTTTGCCGCCCGTCTGCTTGGCTCTGGCGATCTGTACGATCAGCGCGGACGTCGTCCCTGGGCCAGCGTTAACTTTATCACCGCGCACGATGGCTTTACGTTGAACGACCTGGTGTCTTACAACGAGAAGCACAACGCCGACAATGGTGAAGACAACAACGACGGTCACAACGATAACCGGTCTTATAACTATGGCGTGGAAGGCCCCACTGACGACGAAGGCATTAACGCCGTTCGCGAGCGCCAGAAACGTAACTTCCTGGCCACGCTGTTTTTCTCCCACGGAACCCCGATGCTGCTGGCAGGCGATGAGTTTGGCCGCAGCCAGATGGGAAATAACAACGGGTACTGCCAGGACAGTGAAATTTCATGGGTTCACTGGGATAACCTGCCCGCTTCGGCCGAAGCCCTGCGTGAATTCACCCGTCATGTGATTTCACTGCGCAAAACCCAGCCGCTGTTACGGCGTGAAAGCTGGCGCGACGGGATGGAAATCAAGTGGTTCAATGCCGGCGGCGGCCTGCAGCAGGCTGAGCAGTGGGACGAAGGTTCAACGCTCGGTGTCTACATCGGCCGACCCGATCTGCAACATCAGGATGGCGTCTGGTATGACGTGCTGATGCTCATCAACCCGTTTGAAGGTAATGTGCCCTTCCAGATCCCTCAGTTCGGTGAGGGCGGCTGGGTGCTGGAACTGACCACCAGCGATACCAGCAAACACGGGATGGTGATCACCAAAGAGAAGGACTTTGAACTGGAAGGCCGCAGTATGGCGCTGTTCAGAAGGCCTTAAGGACGCCCGGCGCGGCGCGAACCGGATGCGTAACGGTTAAACAATACGCATCCGGTACCGTTGCGCTTGACCTGGGCCGCAGGGCTGCCAGGCTGAACAGGGTTAAAACAGTAAGCGACGCCATTAAGGAGGCAAAATGTCCAGATTTACAGGTAAAATCGTTGTAGTGACAGGAGCCGGATCAGGAATTGGTGAAGCAAGCGCCAAACGCTTCGCACAAGAAGGCGCATCTGTCGTGTTGGTTGGCCGTAATCAGGATAAGCTGCAAAAAGTCCTGGCACAGTTGCCCGGCGATGGCCATATGGCAGCGGCCTGCGACGTGGCTGAGGCCGATCAGGTAAAAGCGCTGGCCGCCCGCGTTGAAGAAAAATATGGCCGCATGGACGTGCTGGTTAACAATGCCGGGATTATCGTTCAGGGACGCATCCACGAGATCGAACCCGCTGACTGGAAGAAGCTGATGAGCGTCGATCTCGACGGCGTATTCCACTGTGTGCACTTCTTTATGCCTGCCCTGCTGAAATCGAAAGGCAACGTAGTGAATATTTCGTCGGTATCAGGATTAGGTGGCGACTGGGGCATGAGCGTCTATAACGCGGCCAAAGGCGCCGTTACCAACTTCACCCGGTCACTGGCCATGGATTATGGCGCGGACGGCGTGAGAGTGAATGCGATTTGCCCGGGCTTTACCTTCACCGAGCTGACGGAAGCGGTGAAAAACGATCAGGCCCTGCTTGAGCGTTTCTATGACCGCATTCCGCTTAAACGCGCAGGTGAGCCTGAAGATATTGCTGATGCCATTGCCTTTATCGCCAGCGATGACGCACGTTATATTACCGGCGCAAATCTGCCGGTTGATGGCGGCCTGACCGCTTCGAACGGACAGCCTAAACAGGCGTAATCATCACAGCGCTGTAGTTTTCGGCGTTAAGCTGTAGTTTTCGGCGTTAATATTAACAGGCGTGAGCGTCACGCCTGTTAACCAGGTAATAATGTGCACCCTTCTTCGCGGTTATTATTATTTCACCTTCACACATTATTTCTTTATATCGCGCTCACGCCTCAGGCGCAGTAAACCGATATCTCCGCCGCGCGTAACGTCGGCGCTGACGTCCGTAATATTCAGGAAGACTTAGGTGTATGTCGCGTCGGCATGGCCCGATTGCGCGATGCCAGACTCCGCCCGGCAGTGGGACAGACGAAAGGGCTAAGGCAGGCGGTGCAGAGAATCGCATCCGGATGATGGATTTTCGCGACCGTTAAGGCCTGTTGCCGGGTGTAGAGTGAACCGATAAATTCACTTCCACGGCTGTTATCCAGCTGGCTACAACCTTCTTTATGAATTATCCATCCGCCTCGGGTAAAAGGACATACGTAATAGTAGCTTGATTTAAGCATAGGACTGCCCCTGCTGGTCGCTGTGTCAATCAGGACGATAAAAAGAGTGATGTAAGGTTTTATTTAATAATGTAGCGTTGTTAACCCTAGCTGAGAATTATCCCTAAAACCACAGGGATAATGACAAAACAGGGGTTTTGAGATTTATTCGCAGCGGGGTCACTGACTTACGTTAGCATCTTATCAGACTCTGGCTGCTGAAAAAGGCGCCAGGTGCAAGATCAGATTTGATACTTTAATCATTGTGTTTACCTCTCTTCTTCGACATTTTGGTTAAAAAAACATGCCAAATCAGGCTACTGCTGTTTTCTTTTCAAGGGCAGCAGTCAGGGAACCAGGATAATTTGATTACCCCAGGTAACCTGAGAATAATACTCATCGGTGTCATTTATTAACGGACCATAACCTGCAAAAAAGATACGTCTATTCAATACCTAACCACTGAAGTGCTGATATAATAGAAACAATGCGTAACACGCTGGTAATGAACAGAATAATAAAAAACCTGTTTGCCCCCGCCATGGTCTGTTATCCACCCCATGGATCGATCGTGTTAAACCTTCTGTGACAACGGAACATCACAGGTAAGCGCCCCCTGTGCCGTGCTGGAGAAATGCACGGCAAGGACACATTTTGCGATGGTAGTACAGCAGGATTAGGCTCCGCCTGATAAGCGATCTGGCAATGTGTGCGGTAAAAAAACAAGAATCTGGAAGACTTTATGTTGTCTACAATTATCTATCGCAGTCACATCGCTGACCATGTTCCGCTTAAGATGCTGGAGGGATTAGTCACCAAGGCTAACAAAATTAATGAATCATCCAGCGTCACCGGTATTTTATTGTTTAATGGCACCCACTTTTTTCAGCTCCTTGAAGGTCCTGAACGTGATGTGCTGGCGGTTTACGAACGTATTTGCCGCGATACCAGCCATCATAATATTGTGGAATTAATGCGCGATTATGCCCCTGCGCGACGTTTCGGCAACGTGGGCATGGAGCTGTTTGACCTGCGGCAATACGATAAAACCACGGTGCTTAATGCGGTGCTGGAAAAAGGCACCACCAAATACCAGCTGACCTATGAAGATCGGGCGCTTAAATTCTTGCGTACCTTTGTTGAAGCGCGCGAGAAAGAAAATTATTTTGAAATTCCCTCAGCAGACAGCTGGGATTTTATTCAGGATGAGGCCGAAACCCGCGAAGGTGATGTTGCCATGCTGAATCAGGAAGGCGTAAATTTTGCTTTTCAGGCCATTATTGATCCCTTTGCACGCAAAATTGTTTCCCTTGAAGCGCTGCTTCGCGGCAATCAGGGTGAAACGCAACAGCACTATTTTTCCCGCCTTGATCCGGATGATATCTACCGCAACGATTTGCACTCTAAACACACGGCCTTTGCACAGGCAAAGGCGCTCGGCCTGGATGATATGGTGCTGTCGATCAATCTGCTGCCGATGTCGCTGGTGCTTGTTCCCGACGCGGTCGACTTTCTGCTGACGGAAATTCATGCCCACCAGCTGGTGCCGGAGCAAATTGTCGTTGAGTTTACCGAGAATGAGATCATCTCTCGTCCTGACGAATTTGCCGCCGCGCTGAAACAGCTCAAAGCCGCCGGTATCAGCGTCGCGCTCGATGATTTTGGCGCGGGTTATGCCGGGTTATCACTGCTTACCCAGATCCAGCCCGATAAAATTAAAATCGACCGCAGTATTATTAGTAACGTGCACAAGAGTGGCCCGAAGCAGGCTATCGTCCACGCGATTTTAAAATGTTGTTCATCGCTGGAAATTACCGTGATTGCAGAAGGGATTGAACAGCCCGAAGAGTGGATGTGGCTGGAAGCCGCCGGCATTTCACAGTTTCAGGGATTCCTGTTTTCCTGGCCGAAATTAAATGGCGTATCTTCCGTTTCCTGGCCCGAGCTTAAATAAACCCTGGCTCCCGCAACACAATAAATTTTCATTCTCTCTTGCCGGACATAAAACGTGCTGCTAAATATTAGTAGCACGTTTCAGATTGTGTCATTGCGCTGCAATATTAGACGTGCACGCTGTTTTTTAAATTATCGATGATGTTAAGCAGTCAGATGTTCAGTGTTAAAGACCGACGCAACGCGCCCTGTTAAGGCGTGCCCCACAGGTATAGCATTTGAGGGACTGAATGAAGCAAATCATCCGCGGTGATAAAGAACCCGTCCATATCGTTGCCGCCTCGCGCGCGCTGGAAGCCCATATGTCTCGTTATGGTGAGGGAAATAAATACCATCCGGTTATCTATTCAATTGCCTATCGCAGCAAATACTACCAGGTTGAAGTCATTACCCGGCGTGAAACCATCGTGGCAACCGTCATCACGGGCGTGCGCAAGTTAACGCATCTGCCTGGCGTGGCCTGATTCGTTTTACGCTGTTCTAAAAGGGGACAGATTCAGTCCCCTTTCCCCTGTCGCATGAACAACGGATTGGCGGGATAAATGGCGCCAATCACGCTTTTTTCGCGTGCGCCGGTGACCGCAGGCAAATTTCCGGGCAGGCCGGACAGGGTGCGAAACGCCAGCCAGGCAAACGCCAGCGCTTCCATATCATCCCCGTTGATACCGATCGTGTCGGTTGTCGTCACTTCGGTACCCGCAAGATGCGAAGCCAGTCGCGCCATCAGTAACGGATTGCGGCTTCCCCCACCACAGGCCAGTAAACGATCGCATCCGTCATTGAGTTTCACCTGTTGCGCGATGCTGACGGCGGTAAATTCATTAAGCGTAGCCTGAACGTCCTGTGCGGCGATGCCAGGAAAATGACGCAGATGTTGTTCAAGCCAGCCCAGGTTAAACAGCTCCCGCCCGGTGCTTTTAGGCGGCGGCAACGCGAGCCAGGGCTCGCGCAGCAACGTATCAAGCAGGGCATGACTGACTTTGCCACTCAGCGCCCACTGGGCATCTTTATCGTAAGCTTTGCCCTGATTACGCCATATCCAGGCATCAAGCAGCATATTGCCAGGCCCGGTATCAAACCCGCGAACAGGCTGCCCCGGAATAAGTAAAGAGAGATTCGCAATCCCGCCTATGTTCAGCACCATGCGACGTTCGGTGGCATCCATCATCAAGGCCTGATGGAAGGCCGGCACCAGCGGTGCGCCCTGCCCGCCCAGCGCCATATCACGCCGCCTGAAATCCCCCACGACCGTAATGCCGGTCGCGGCAACTATCTGATTGTGATCGCCAATTTGCAGCGTATTCGGCGCTGCGCTCTGCGGCTCATGCCATACGGTTTGCCCGTGACAGCCGATCGCCGTGATATCGCCAACTTCAAGGGATTCACGGCGCATCAGGGTCAATACCGCCTCAGCAAACAGCTGCCCCAGCCGCGTATCAAGCTGCCCTAACTGCGACAGCGTCAGGGCCTGTCCCTGGCAAATGGCCAGAATAGCCTGACGCAAATCCGGTGGCATGGGATGACAGTAGCTGGCCTGCTGAGCCACCATATTTTCGTCAATGGCCGCCAGAACCACATCCACACCATCAAGACTGGTGCCCGACATCACGCCGATGTAGCGTCCTGATTTCATAGCCGTTCCTTTTCATTAAGGTGAAAATGGTGTTACGCGCGTTAAGCCTGACAAAAAATTGCGGTTAAATCCATGATTAATTTGTTTTTAATCAATAAATTGCCTGTGAGTTAACGCCTTAGAAATTTTTTTCTCATCGATTGAATCATTGTTAAAATTTAACGGTCTATGCTGGCGTCAGCCATGTTTTATACCGGCAAAGGTCAATTCTCCAGTTTTCTGTCTTATACTGTTTACAGGATTTCGCGAGAGATAGGCGCATTCTTGAATAAAGGAGTTTTCAAATGATTAAGCGTGTAATTGTGGTCGCTTTGACTGGAGTGATGCTTGCAGGTTGTAGCAATACCGATACGTTGTCGGGCGATACCTACAGCGCCAGTGAAGCCAAACAGGTCCAGAGCGTTTCATACGGTACCTTAGTGTCCGTACGTCCGGTTAAAATTCAGGGCGGCGATGACAGCAATATCATTGGCGCTATCGGTGGTGCCGTACTGGGTGGATTCCTGGGCAACACGATTGGCGGCGGTGCGGGACGCAGCCTGGCAACAGCCGGCGGGGCCGTACTGGGTGGCGTTGCGGGCCAGGGCGTGCAAGGTGCGATGAACAAAACAGACGGTGTTGAACTGGAAATCCGCAAGGATGACGGCAACACCATTATGGTGGTGCAGAAACAGGCCGCCAGCCGTTACTCTGTAGGACAGCGCGTAGCGATGGCGACCGATGGCAGCCAGGTCACCGTTTCTCCACGCTAATACAATCACCCACCGACGCCGGTGACGGGCACTGTGCGTCGGTATTACTTTTCTTTGTTCTGTAGTTCGAGAATATTCTTCTCAAGGCGCGCAATCAGCGACACCATCTGATTGATCTCATCGCGGCTGATACCGGTGAGAATATCGTCACGGGTAATGTCAATCACGTGTTCGACCTGCTGAATAACCGGCTCGGCCTGTTGTGTGAGCTTAATGCGTTTGGCTCGGCGGTCATGTGCGCAGGTGGTTCGGGTAATCAGCCCTTTTTCTTCAAGCTGATCTAAGGTTCTGACCAGCGAAGGTTGTTCGATACCGATGGCTTTGGCTAACTGAATTTGTGACTGCTCAGGCGGTAACTGATGGATATTGTGCAGCGTAACCCAATGCGTTTGGGTTAAATCGAGTGGCTTCAGGCGTTGATCGATCAGAGCCCGCCAGATGCGCACCAGTCTGGACAGGTCCGTTCCGAGTGGGGTATCCATGTTATCTCCTTATAATTAGTCGGCTAGCTATCAGGCTGCATTGTATAGTATTTTGCAAGCCGGAAGTTAAATTACTAATCACTAAGTAGACAGTTTCGGCTGAAAATATTTCACTAACCTGTTCCAGAGTGCATCCCCATAATGGATATCATCAGCAACGGATTTCTCAGTGTTCACCCACTTACGGAACTGATTTTCGGTGCGTCACTTTACTTTCCTCCCCTGTTTAAAGCGGTGCTGGCCGGTTTTTTTCTCTGGCTGCTGATTCACCCACTGCTGCGCGGCTGGCTCGCCTCTGGCGACGTCTGGCATCCCACACTGTTTGATCTTTCCTTATTTGTGCTGTGCGTGACGGCCTCACTCTGGCTGATGGATCACGGATGAAAACGATGAAATTTTCCGGATTAAAGTACTTTTCAACGCTGATTGTTTTTACCCTTGCGCTGCTCAGTGCCTGGTGGGCCTGGAATTACTACATGCAGTCGCCCTGGACACGAGATGGAAAAGTGCGTGCCGAGTTAGTGGATATCACGCCGCAGATTTCAGGACGCATTGTGGCATTGAAGGTGACAGATAATCAGTTTGTTCACAAAGGCGAAACGTTGTTGACGCTGGACCCCGTCCCCTGGCAAATCGATCTGAATAAAGCCGATGCGCAGCTTAGCCAGGCAAAAGCCGATCTCGCTAAAGCGCAAAACGAGTTCAGCAGGCGAAGCCGGCTGCCGCGCAATACCATTTCAGGTGAAGATCTGGATGTTGCCCGTCTGAACGCCGATGCCGCACTGGCCAGCGTGAAGGCGGCACAGGCACAGCGTGATCAGGCGCAATGGAACTTGCAGCAAACCACCCTCACCGCCCCCACGGACGGTTGGGTGAGTAATTTAACCCTGCGCCCTGGCAACTACGCCAGCGCCGGTACGCCGCTTTTTGCCCTGGTCGACAGCCACTCTTACTACGTCGTCGGCTACTTTGAAGAAACCAAGCTGCGCCACATTCATCCTGGCGCCGCTGCCAACGTGGTGCTTTACAGCAGCGGCGCGCAGTTGACCGGTCAGGTAGAAAGCATCGGGCGGGCTATCTACGATCAAAGCCTGGAGGCGGATAACGGTTTACTGCCGGATATTAAACCGAACGTGCCCTGGGTTCGTCTGGCGCAACGTGTCCCTGTCCGTATCCGCCTCACATCGCTTCCCGATCGCGCGCTGTTGATCGCCGGTACAACCTGCACGATTACGATAGCACCATGAATCTCAACGGGCTGGCCTGGGGAAACCTTCCCTGGGTAAAGGCGGATCGCAATCAATGGCGCTATGCGTTACGCAATGCAGGCGCGATGTGCCTTGCGCTGAGCATTGCCTATGGTTTGAACCTGGACGAGCCTTACTGGGCCATGACCTCAGCAGCAGTGGTAAGTTTTCCTACCCTTGGCGGCGTGATCAGTAAAAGCCTGGGCCGCATCGTGGGCAGCCTGTTGGGGGCGGCCGCTGCGCTGTTGATTGCCGGCCATACGTTAAACGAGCCTTGGCTGTTCACCCTGTATATTGCCGGCTGGCTGGCGCTGTGCACCTGGGTGGCAAACCACTATCAAAACAATGTGGCCTATGGTTTTTCGCTGGCGGGTTATACCGCAGCCATTATTGCCTTCAGCTGTGTCAACCTGACGGACATCACCAGCCTGTGGGAGATTGCTCAGGCGCGGGTATGTGAAGTGATTTCCGGGCTGCTGTGCGCGGGCTTTATGATGATGCTCTTACCCAGCACCTCTGACGGCGATGCACTCATCCACGCGCTAAAACAGATGCACGCCCGCCTGCTGGAACATGCCACGCGCCTGCTGCAGGACACCCGTAATGACGAGATACGCAGCGCCCATGAAACGGTGATTGGTCAGATCCTGACCATGAACTTATTACGCATCCAGGCCTTCTGGAGCCATTATCGCTTTCGCCGCCAGAATAACGTGCTGAATTACATCCTGCATCAGCAGCTGAGACTGACCAGCGTGCTGTCCAGTCTTCGTCGTATGCTGCTGAACTGGCCCGATGCACCTGAGGCGCTGTTTGAGGTACTGAAGGCTATCATGCAGGAACTGGCCAAACCCGACTGCAATAAGTATCGGCTCGCGGCGTTGTTGCGCACGATTACGCCTGCCAGCGAAGGGGATTATCGACAGCGGGCGTTCTGTCAGCGGCTGCGCTACTTCTGCTGGATGTACCTCAACGTATTGCGCTGGATACGACTGCTGGAGCACGCCGAGGCGGATACCCGCTTTCAACCACCGGCCGTATCGGCGCTGGCCAGTGAGAGCGATAGCGCAGAGGCAGGCTGGAGTGCACTGCGCACTTTTACTGTCGTGGTCGCGGGTTGCGCATTCTGGATTACGACGCAGTGGTCTTCGGGCGCATCGGCGCTCACCTTCACGGCGATCGCCTGCGTGCTTTACGCCTCGGCTCCCTCACCCACAGGCAGCATTACGTTATTACTGAAAACGCTGTTGTGGCTGTTTGCATTTAGCTTTGTGTTTAAATTCGGGCTGATGGTGCAGTTTAATCAACTATGGCAACTGCTGGCGGTGTTATTTCCGTTGTTGCTGACCCTGCAACTGTTCCGGGTGCAGCAGAAACAGCGGGCCGCCATGTGGGGACAGTTTATTGTTTTTCTGGGATCGTTTCTGGCCGTGACCAATCCACCAGACTGGGACTATCAAACGTTCTTTGACGGCAATATCGCCAAAATTTGCGGCGTACTGCTCGCCTGGCTGGCGTTTCAGCTGCTGCGCCCCAGTTCGGATAGCCGCCGCAGCCGACGCCATATTCAGTCTCTGCGCATGGCTTTTCTCGATCAGCTTCGCCCCCGGCCCCATTTGAGTCAAAACCGCTTCGAGTCGCTGATCTATCACAAGATCGGCCAGCTCAGCAGCAGTCGGGATGAAAAAGCGCGCGTCTGGCTACTGCGCTGGGGCGTGGTTTTGCTCAACTGCTCACACCTCGTCTGGCAGCTGCGCGACTGGCCCACCGAATCCGCAGTTCTGAATCAGTATCGCGAGCGTGCGATGCAGGATCTGCAACATGTGATGAGCCTTCGCGGTGTTCAGCACCGGCAACTTGATGCGGCACTGGATGCGCTACAGACGATGACAGATGAAACGATCAGGGAAAATACCCGGGAAGCCGAAACGCTTGCCGGATTGTTGTGGCGCTTACGTTGTTCGCTGGAACAGCTGAAACAGGCCATTCCCGACTGACTACTGACAGTACTGCTGATGCTGGCGGTTAAAATCATCCTGCAGTTGCTGTACCGTTTTTTGTCCTTCGAATCGCGTCTTATCCGCCTCAGAAACCGGCTCAATAACCAGCGCTTTTTCATCCGGGGAGAAAATAAAGCGCCGGGAAATGAAGGTGCCAGTGAAGCTTTTCCCCGTGATGCCGCCGCAAATCATCACCGTATTGTGGTGATAGATCGTGGTATCTGTGAAATTGGTTTCCGTGGCGCTACGCAGAACATTTTGGCAATGCGATGCTTCAAGTTTTTGCACCACGTCCCGACTCAGCCGCTCACGGCCTTTCGCGATATGTTCACACCGAATCCGTGCAGGATTGGTATCAATGGTACGCTGAAGCTCTCGCCCGGTTTCGGTTACCAACTGCGTATCATTGGGTTTATCACAGCCTGCCAGCAGCAGGCACAGTAACCATGCGCCCTTCCATTTCATTTACCCTGCTCCTCAGGTTGTCAGGCTTTATGACGGGAATCAGTATCATAGGGGGGAATGAAGGCATGATGCTACAACAAATCTTCAACGTACGAAAAGCCATGCTGGCGGCAACCGATGCCGCCAGACTATCTGATCAGATTACGCCGCAGGCAAAGCGTGCCCCGCCGCCGCCGAGCGGTTTCGGGTGATCCGCGTGATTATCGCCGCCCACGTGAACCATCAGTGCCTTGCCTTTTATCTCACTCAGGTTTTTGATCCGGGGTGCCAGCATGGGATAGCTGGCCTTGCCCTGGTCATCCACGTAGAGCGCTGGCAGGTCCCCTAAGTGACCTTCACCGTAGGGTCCGAGATGTTTACCGGTATTATCCGGGTCCAGATGACCACCCGCCGCGCCCGCGGCCACCGTTTTCCCCTCTGATTCACCTGGTTCACAGCTGCCTTTTGCATGGACATGGAAGCCGTGGATGCCCGGTTTTAGCCCCGCCAGCATGGGCGTAAACTGCAAACCATATTGCGTTTCTTCGATCTTCACCGTGCCAACAGATTTGCCGATACCCTGCGGCGACACCTCATGAATCGTCACCTCTTCACTGGCGGCCTGGGCTGCGCCGCAGGTTAACAGCGTCAACAACGCGATAGTTTTCACTTTCATTGTGGCTCCTTAGTGCTCTGGGTTCAGCTTAAGCCTGGCCTCAGTGCGCAAAGATTGCCGCAAATTGACGAATGTTTACGCTCAGGGTACGTCGTAGCCCAGCGCTGCTTTACGAATACGGAACCACTGTTGGCGACTGAGCGACAGATCCACGGCCCCCGCCGCCTCGGTGACGCGCTGGATTTTGCCGGAGCCGATGATAGGTAACGGCTTGCTCGGCAAGCGCATCACCCACGCGTAGACGACCTGTTCCAGACTGGATGCGCCTGTCTCCTCTCGGACCCGCGCCAGCTCGTCGCGCAACGGCTGGAAATGGGGATCGCTGAACAGACGTCCGCCCCCGAGACAGGACCATGCCATAGGGCGCAGGCGTTGCTGCTGGCAGTGATCCAGCGAACCATCCAGCAGCACGTTTTGCTGAACGGGAAAGATTTCAAGTTGATTAGTGACCAGGCTAAAAGGCAGACGCGACTGCAACAGGGCAAACTGCGCAGGTGTAAAATTGGACACGCCGAAATGAAGCACTTTACCGGCCTGATGCAGTTGAAGAAACGCCTCGGCAACGTCATCGGCGTCCATAAGGGGATCGGGCCGATGAATCAACAGGAGGTCGAGATAATCGGTGTGAAAAGCCTGCAGCGAACGCTCTGCGCTGGCAAGAATGTGTGCGGTATCGGTGATGTAATGGCCAATCTGATGTTCGGGTTTGGCGCGCGTCGCAATGCCGCATTTCGTGACAATCTGAAGCCGCTGGCGCAGCGAGGGTGCCTGTTTTAATGCTTCACCAAACGCCGCCTCGCAACGGTAATCACCATAAATATCGGCATGATCGACCGTGGAAATCCCCAGTGAAAGATGGTGTTCAATAAAGGCGACCCGTTGCTGTGGCGTCATGTCCCACTCCATCAGGCGCCAGTAGCCCATAATCAGCGGTGAAAAGTGGGGGCCCTGTGGCGCAATAGCTTGCGGTTGTAACATCGTGTTCTCCCTGTGACACAAAAGCGGCTGGTTGTCTGTCAGGGAGTATAACGGAAATTGCGCGGGGGTCAGAACAAGGTCGGTTGCTGGGGTTCCTGAGGCTCATCCTTATGCTGTTGACGCAGCATACGCAGGCGGCGCTGATGGCAAAGGCGCAGCACGTCACGTTTCTGGCTGTCGGTATAGCGCATCCAGTTAAAACGCTCGTCGCGGCTGCGCAGGCAACCGAGGCAATAGCCACGTGAATCTGTCTGACAAATACTCCGGCATGGACTGGGAACCGGAAAAAACTCAAGCTGCTCTGCCACAACTGCCCCCGCTAAAACGTGCATCCCTCTATTGAAGACAGACTGGTGCGATTGTGCAAGAAATAATCACAACACGGACGATTTATTCACTTTCAATACGTGATGATTTAACACTCTGTGCCTGTCCCGCGATTAAAATTTGCATTAGACCGATTGGTCTACCAGGATAAAGCCCATGAACAAGATGCCACAACGTCATGAAACACGTGAACACCTGCTGATAACGGGCGAGAAGCTTTGCCTGCAGCGCGGATTTACCGCCATGGGGCTGAGTCAGCTGCTGACACAGGCGGCCATTCCGAAAGGGTCGTTTTATCACTATTTCCCGTCAAAAGAAGCGTTTGGCGTTGCCCTGCTTGAGCGCTACTTTGTCCGCTACCTGCATGAGGTAGAGCAACAGTTGTCTCAGCCAGCGGGCACGGTGAGAGAACGATTGTTAGACCATTTCAGACATGCGCTTGCGGTGTTTGAACAACAGGGGCACATCGTCGGTTGTCTGAGTGTGAAACTGTCGGCTGAAGTTTGCGACCTGTCTGAACCCATGCGCGGTGCCCTGCAGCACGGTGCCAGTCATGTTATCGCGGCTTATAGCCGCGCCTTAACGACGGCACAGCAGGAAGAAGGACTGATATTGCCGCATCCGCCTGAACAGCTGGCAGAGCTACTCTATGTCTTGTGGCTCGGAGCCAGTTTGCAAAGCAAGCTTTCCCGTAAGGCACAGCCCCTGCGGCTGGCATTTATTACCATCGAACAGTGGCTGAAAGCGCCACTGGTTTAAAAAACCACAATTTGTAGACGACCGGTCTACTTGAAAGGAGTTGTTATGGCGAGTACTCAGCTGTTTCGTCCGCTAAAAGTTGGCGCAATTACCGTGCCTAATCGTGTCTTTATGGCCCCGCTGACGCGCTTGCGTAGCATTGAGCCAGGCGATATCCCGACGCCGTTGATGGCCGAATACTATCGTCAGCGCGCCGGGGCGGGCCTGATTATTACCGAAGCGACCCAGATTTCTTTCCAGGCCAAAGGCTATGCGGGTGCGCCGGGTTTGCACACCCAGCAGCAAATCGCCGCGTGGAAAAATATCAACGAAGGTATCCACCAGGCAGGCGGACACAGTGCCGTACAGCTGTGGCACACCGGCCGTATTTCACACAACAGCGTCCAGCCGGAAGGTAAAGCGCCGGTTGCGCCTTCGGCGATTCCCGCAGGCACACGCACTTCCCTGCGTGCCGAAGACGGCAGCGTGTATCGCGAAGATACCTCAGTGCCGCGCGAACTGAGCATCAGTGAAATTCAGCAAATCGTTGCCGATTTTGGTCAGGCCGCTGCCAATGCGCGGGAAGCAGACTTCGACATGCTGGAACTGCACTCCGCTCACGGCTATCTGATGCACCAGTTCCTGTCACCGTCCTCGAATCAGCGTACCGATGAGTACGGCGGCAGCGTTGATAAACGCGGACGTTTTGCGCTTGAAGTGGTCGATGCCGCGATTGCCAACTGGTCAGCGGATCGTGTTGGTATCCGTGTCTCTCCTGTCGGCAGCTTCCAGAACCTGGATAATGGCCCGAACGAAGAAGAAGATGCACTGTGGTACATCGCTGAACTGGCGAAACGCAAGATTGCCTATCTGCATATGTCAGAACCTGACTGGGCAGGCGGTACACCTTACAGCGACGCCTTCCGTCAGAAAGTCCGTGATACCTTCCCGGGCGTAATTATTGGCGCTGGCGCTTACACCGTTGAGAAAGCGGATGATCTTATCAGCCGCGGCTTGATCGATGCCGTTGCCTTTGGTCGGGATTACATCGCTAACCCGGATCTGGCCCAGCGTTTACAACAAGATGCACCACTGAATCCACAGCGTCCCGAATCCTTCTACGGTGGCGGCGCTGAAGGCTATACTGACTATCCTGCACTGTAAAACGCAGGCAGCCGTGAGTCTTTCACGGCTGCGGTTATTCTTTGGCGATTATCGTCGCTATACTGAGTGTTTGTGTCATCCGGGGATGACGTTTTTCAAAAGAGGAAGCTATGCGTTTACTTCATACCATGCTGCGCGTTGGCGATTTGCAACGCTCCATTGATTTTTACACTCGCGTGCTGGGCATGCGCCTGCTGCGCCAAAGCGAAAACGCTGAATATAAATATACCCTGGCGTTTGTGGGCTACACCGAAGAGAGCGAAGGTGCCGTTATTGAGCTGACCTACAACTGGGGCGTTGAAAGCTACGATCTCGGTAACGCTTATGGTCACATCGCGTTGGGCGTTGATGATGTTGCCGCAACCTGCGAGCGCATCCGTAACGACGGCGGTAACGTGACGCGTGAAGCCGGCCCGGTCAAAGGTGGCACCACGATCATTGCCTTTGTTGAAGATCCAGACGGTTATAAAATCGAACTGATTGAAAATAAACATGCCGGACACGGCCTCGGCAGCTAAGCCGTCAACATCAGCCTGCGCAACGCGGGCTGATTCTCGCTTACCTTACCTGTACCTGCTGCAGACGGGGCGCTTTTTTGGCATACTACGCGCTGCCCTTTTTCTGCAATGAGATCCTGATGTCTGAATCGTCTTCCCCCAACGCACTCAATCAACGCTTTCGTGGTTTCTATCCCGTGGTTATCGATGTGGAAACGGCGGGCTTCAATGCGCAAACCGATGCGCTGCTGGAAGTCGCGGCCATTACGCTGAAAATGGATGACGAGGGTTGGCTTCATCACGACCAGACACTGCATTTTCATGTTGAACCTTTTGTCGGCGCTCTGCTGCATCCGGAAGCCCTTGCCTTTACCGGCATCGATCCCAGCAATCCGTTACGGGGCGCGGTGAGCGAATACGAAGCCTTGCATGCCATTTTTAAACTGGTGCGCAAAGGCATTAAAGATACCGGGTGCAATCGCGCGATCATGGTGGCGCATAATGCGACCTTCGATCTTAATTTTATGAATGCTGCCGCCGAACGCGCCAGCCTGAAACGGAATCCGTTTCATCCTTTTGCCACTTTCGACACGGCCGCCCTGAGCGGGTTAGTGCTGGGTCAGACGGTACTGGCCAAAGCCTGCAAAGCGGCCGGGATGGAATTTGACAGCAGTCAGGCGCACTCTGCGCTGTATGACACGCAGCAAACGGCCACGCTGTTCTGCGAACTGGTCAATCGCTGGAAACGTCTGGGAGGCTGGCCGCTGGCTCTAGCGGAAGAGGCAACAGAAGATCAGGGCGCGGCGGAGTAAAGGCCCGTTAAACGAAGAAAAGGCCGACGATGTCGGCCTTTTTTTATTATTCCGCTTCTTTAAACTTCTCAGCGGTTTCTTTGACCAGCGGTTGTAATTCGCCACGCTGGAACATCTCAACAATAATGTCGCAGCCGCCAACCAGTTCGCCATCGACCCACAGCTGAGGGAAGGTTGGCCAGTTAGCATACTTTGGCAGCTCTGCGCGAATATCCGGGTTCTGCAGAATATCCACGTAAGCGAAGCGCTCACCACAGGCAGACAGCGCCTGAACCGCCTGGGCAGAGAAACCGCAGCTTGGCAGTTTCGGCGAACCTTTCATGTACAGCAGGATCGGGTTTTCTGCGATCTGGCGCTGAATTTTTTCTACAGTACTCATTATTGCCTTCCTTAATTCGTCACTTCGTGTTTCTTTATTGTAGCGACTTCCCTTCAGGACTGAAAATGAGATTTTCTTCCCGTTAGGGCAAACCGCCATGTTTGTTAAGTCCGCTTGCGCGCTATCCACCCGCTCATCGGGACCCGAAAGGTGAATGTATTAATAATTTGCAATAATTTTGCTGAGTTAAGCTGCTGAAATTGCTTATTTATGCCTGCTTTTTACCCAAGTTATTAATTAATAAAAAAAGGACTTACTGTTTTAAAAAAAACTGGACTAGAATGTCTTCGGCGCTGATCGTTGATCAGATTTTTCTTAACCTTGTCAGATATCTGTTGAACCTGACAGCTTAACCAGTAAACGGACTATGCGTTCAATTATTACGCTTCTTATTCTGGCTTTTGCGCAACTGTTCTTTAACGTCGCCTCTGCATCACCGCAGGCGCCGGTTAAGGCCAGCTTGCATAAGGTAGAGAAAAAAAGTGCGCGCGAAGATGAGCGGCGCAAGCGACGCACGGTTAAAGCGTCGGCGAAAAAAAGCCGTTCCTCCGCAGAGCAGAAATCCAGCAAAACGCTTAAAACCAGTAAAAATCCCTCTCACGCGGTTGCCTCTCACAAAACCCTGACCAAAGCGACTGATTCACACAAGAAGCTCACAAAAAAAGTGGCGGCCAATGCCACCAGCAAGAAACGCTATGGTCATCAACGCGCGGTGAAGGTGGCGAAAGCGAACAGCAAGGATACCGGCACCATCAAAATGAGCAACGCACACCGTCAGCGCTATCAAAAAGCACGTGAAACGGCGATGGCAAAACTGATGGGACAGCTGGGCAAGCGCTACCAGTGGGGCGGAAAATCGCCGCATACCGGTTTCGACTGCAGCGGCCTGGTGTGGTACGCCTACAAAGATGTGGTGAAATTTAAAATTCCGCGTACTGCAAATGAAATGTATCACCTGCGGGATGCCGCGCCGGTGAATCGGGAAGCGCTGGAGAAAGGCGATCTGGTGTTTTTCCGCATCAACGGACGTGGCACGGCCGACCACGTGGGTGTTTACCTGGGTAACGGTAAATTTATTCAGTCACCGCGTACCGGAAAGGACATTCAAATCAGTGCGTTAAGCGAAGATTACTGGCAGCGCCACTATATTGGTGCGCGTCGCGTCATGACGCCAAAAACCGTTCGCTAAACGTCACTCCTCCGTCATACCGACGGAACGCAGCCGGGACAGGGAAACCTTCCCGGCTTTTTTATTAGTTCAGAATGGCGGTAAAGCTGAACGCAATAATCATCAACAGTGCAGCCGCCGTGGTCATCAATGACAGTTTCAGATCGGTACTCATCACAACTCCTTAGGCACAATTTTAGTAGGGGTTAAGCATTTTCCCACACGCGTGGGTAAAAATCTCGTTTTATCCGTGCAGCCTTGTTAGAATCCCCTCTTTGTTGCGCAACAGCGCGCAACATCGGTTGCGTCAGCACCCTTTTCAACCGTTATTTCCTGCCCCGATGCCCCATAACCGGTCAGAAAAACGATTTTTTTGCAGAAATAACCGTCCGCTGACGCAAACGTTTAACAACATGCTTATCAACAGGTTAGATAAGCCCGGGAGTTCGATTTTCATGGCAACAATTAAAGATGTGGCGAAACGTGCAGGCGTCTCTACCACAACCGTTTCTCACGTCATCAATAAGACGCGCTTTGTCGCAGAAGATACCCGCGAAGCGGTCTGGGAAGCGATTCGGGAATTACATTATTCACCCAGCGCCGTAGCACGCAGCCTGAAGGTGAATCACACCAAAACGCTGGGCCTTTTGGCCACCTCCAGCGAGGCGCCCTATTTCGCTGAAATTATTGAAGCCGTGGAGAATCACTGCTTTGATAAAGGCTACACCCTGATTTTAGGCAACGCGCATAACGACCTGCAAAAACAGCGTGCCTACCTCTCGATGATGGCGCAGAAGCGCGTCGATGGGCTGCTGGTCATGTGTTCTGAGTACCCGGATGATTTGCTGCAAATGCTGGAAGCCAACCGCAATATTCCCATGGTGGTCATGGACTGGGGCGAATCCCGTGCCGATTTTACTGACACGGTGCTGGATAATGCGTTTCAGGGCGGTTATCTGGCCGGCCGCTACCTCATCGAACGCGGGCATCGCGATATCGGCGCCATTCCAGGGCAAATGGAACGTAACACCGGTGGTGGCCGTCATGCCGGTTTCCTCAAGGCGCTGGAAGAAGCCGGTATTCAGCCGCGTTCAGAGTGGATTGTGCAGGGCGATTTCGAGCCTGAATCCGGGTATCAGGCTATGCAGCAAATTCTGTCGCAGAAGCAGCGCCCAAGCGCGGTGTTCTGCGGTGGCGATATTATGGCCATGGGCGCTATCTGTGCCGCCGATGAAATGGGCCTGCGCGTCCCGCAGGATATTTCGGTGATTGGCTACGATAATGTGCGCAACGCACGCTATTTCACGCCTGCACTCACTACCGTGCACCAGCCAAAAGCGCAACTGGGGGAGAAGGCTCTGGAGATGCTGCTGGACCGCATTACCAGCAAGCGTGAAGAGTCGCAAACCATCGAAGTGCATCCGACACTGATTGAGCGACGCTCTGTAGGCTACGGTCCCTATCGCGACTACCGTCGCTAATCCTCGCTCAACCACTCCTGATTGAGCGTTTGCGCATCACCCAGGTAATTGAGCAACCAGCCCAATGCCGGTGATGCGCGATCTTCCGCCCAACTGACGCAGCAGGGACTTTCTGGAAAAGGCTGGGGCAAGTTAAGTTCGGTCACTTCGCCGCTGTCCAGTAGCGGGCGGGCTAAGTGCCCCGGCACCATTGCGACGCACAGCCCGGACCGGACGCAGTCCAGCCCGGTCTGCCATTCAGGCACCACCAGTCGGCGTTGATTATCCAGAGCCCAGGTCATACGGCGCGGTAACGCACGCGAGGTGTCTTCCAGCACCAGCGAAGGCCAGTTGCGCAACGCCTCATCATCCAGCCGGGCGACCTGGGTTAACGGATGTTCCCGCGCGACGATGCAGCGCCAGTTCAGGGTTCCCATATCGCGGAAAGCAAACCGCCCGCCCACCGGAATCGCCTGAGTCGCGCCTATTGCGACCTCGACTCTTCCGTCAGCCAGCGCATCCCATACGCCGTTAAACACTTCATAACTGATGTGGAGCTCCATATCCGGAAAGTGGCGGTAGAAATCCCTGACGAACTGACGGGTTCGGTGCGGTTTCACAATGCAGTCCACCGCAATCGCGATTTGCCCTCGCCAGCCGTTGGCCAGTTGCTGGCACTGACGGCGCGTGGCATCCATTTTTTTGATGACGCTGCGGCCTTCTCGCACAAAATGTTCGCCCGCAGGTGTCAAAACAACCTCCCGGTGCTGCCGTTCAAACAGCGGTACCGCCAGCCAGGTTTCAAGCTGGCGAACGGTATAGCTGATGGCAGAAGGCACACGGTGCAACTCCTGGGCCGCAGCACTGAAACTGCCGCCACGCGCGACCGCATCAACCACTTCAAGCGCATATTCAGACCACATATCCTGCCTTTAAATTTTTTAACAGCAACAGGCAAATTTTACCGTTTCACAGTATGAAGTACAGCTTTTACACTGCCCCGCGTTTATCCTGCAAAAAATGAGAATCAGATGTCAGCTTCTAAAGGATTCATTCCCTATCTTGCCGTGCTCAGTATGCTGGGCTTTCTGGCCACCGATATGTACCTGCCCGCCTTCGGGGCCATGCAGCAAAGTTTTAACACCTCCGCCGGGATGATCAGCGCCAGTATGAGCCTGTTCCTGGCGGGTTTTGCCTGTGGTCAGCTGGTATGGGGACCGCTGTCAGATCGTATTGGCCGCAAACCGGTATTGCTGGCAGGACTGAGCCTGTTTGCGCTGGGTTGTGCGGGGATGCTGTGGGTGGACGACGTCGTACTGATGCTGGTGCTGCGCTTCATTCAGGCCATCGGCGTGTGCGCGGCTGCCGTGAGCTGGCAGGCCCTGGTGGTCGATCGCTATCCTCAGTCGCGCGCGAATAAAGTCTTTGCCACTATTATGCCGCTGGTCGCGCTGTCTCCTGCGCTGGCCCCGCTGCTGGGAGCCTGGCTGATTAGCCATTTTCACTGGCGCTCAATTTTTGTCGTTCTGACCGCGATTGCCGCAGCCCTGATCTTGATTACGCTGCGCCTGCCATCGGTACAAACAGCCCGCCGCCCGGCCCCGTCACAGCCCGGTTTTATGACGCTGCTGCGTTCACGCGTCTACAGCGGTAACGTCCTGATGTATTCTGCCTGCTCGGCCAGCTTTTTTGCCTGGTTGACCGGATCACCGTTTATTCTGGCAGCGATTGGCCTGTCGCCTGCTGATATCGGCTTAAGCTATATTCCGCAGACCATTGCTTTCTTAGTCGGCGGTTTTGGCTGCCGTGCGCTCCTTAACCGTTTCAAAGGGGCGCAGTTGCTGCCATGGCTGCTCATCGTCTATAGCCTTAGCGTACTGGCCCTGTTTGCCGTCGCCCTGTCAGGCTCGGTTTCACTCACCGCTTTGCTGGTGCCGTTTTGCGGCATGGCGCTGGCGAACGGGGCGATTTATCCCATCGTCGTATCCAGTGCACTTCTGCCCTTCCCCCATGCGACCGGCAGAGCCGCCGCCCTGCAGAACACGCTGCAGCTGGGCCTGTGCTTTGTCGCCAGCCTGGCCGTCTCGGCGGGCCTGACCCAGGCGCTGTTCACCACAACGCTCATCATGGCGGTGACGATTGTACTGGCGCTGGCAGGCTATCAGATGCAGCGCCGCACCGGCGCACAAACTGATATTGCCTCAACGGCACATCCCTGCCAGGATAATAACTGAGGCAACGACTTTTGTCGTCTGAGTGATCAACACGTGACGGGCCCGCCAGCGCCTCCTGTGCCGGGCCCTGATTCGCCGTACCATCATAATAACAATGTTTGACGCAGCCTCATCGCTGTGAAGGTGTCTTTGTGGGCAAATGCACTCTGCTGGCCCTTGCATTGCACCCTTTCTCTGTACGCTTAAGGTTGTCTGGCGCAAGGCGTCATCTGTGACTTTTCTCATAATCCTGAGAAACGGCTCCTGCTCTTTCTCAGGTTCTGACAGTTCTGGTGATGGAGTGGCTATGAGTTCAACATGTGTAGCAGAAGTGAATATCGAACGAAACCATTGGTACCGTATCGTTCATGAGTTATTGCAAAAAGCAGACATCGAAATCAACGGTTCCCGCCCATGGGACATTCAGGTTAAACATCCCGATTTTTTTAAACGCGTCCTGCAAAAGGGCTCCCTGGGGCTGGGCGAAAGTTATATGGACGGCTGGTGGGAGTGCGAGCGGCTGGATATGTTTTTTCATCGGGCGTTGAAACATAAGCTTGATGAGCAGCTTCCTCATCACGTGCAGGATATCGTGCGCATTGCGCTGGCCCGGCTGGTTAACCTGCAGTCGAAAAAACGGGCCTGGCAAGTCGGCAAAGCGCACTATGATCTGGGTAATGACCTTTTTACCCTGATGCTCGATCCTTACATGCAATACTCCTGCGGCTACTGGAAAGACGCCACTACGCTTGAGGCGGCACAGGAAGCCAAACTGGACATGATCTGTCGCAAGCTGCAACTGAAACCCGGTATGACCTTGCTGGATATTGGCTGTGGCTGGGGCGGTCTGGCGGCTTATGCAGCAAGAAACTATGGCGTCAGCGTACAAGGCGTGACGATCTCTGCAGAACAACAAAAGCTGGCGCAGCAACGCTGCGAAGGGCTGGATGTCACTATCCTGCTTCAGGATTATCGCGATCTGAATCAGCAGTTTGACCGCATCGTCTCGGTGGGGATGTTCGAACACGTGGGGCCGAAAAACTACCCAACCTACTTTGCCACGGTCAATCGCAACCTCAAGCCAGACGGAATTTTTCTGCTGCATACCATTGGCGCGCTCAAAACGGATATGCACGTCGATCCGTGGATCGGCAAGTATATTTTCCCGAATGGCTGCCTGCCTTCTTTACGCCATATTGCCGACGTCAGCGAACCGCATTTCATTATGGAAGACTGGCACAATTTCGGCGCTGACTACGACACCACGCTGATGGCCTGGCATGAGCGTTTCCAGCGAGCCTGGCCTGACCTGGCCGGACGTTACGAAGAACGTTTCCGACGCATGTTCTCCTACTACCTGAACGCCTGCGCCGGTGCGTTTCGCGCCCGTGAGATTCAGCTCTGGCAGGTTGTCTTCAGCCGTGGCGTTGAGGGGGGATTGCGGGTGGCGCGATGATTGCGCCCGTTTATGCGCCGTGGCAAGGTCAATACTGTCCGGACCGAACGCGGACGGCAGCCGGTAAGCCCGGTTGCCGCGTTATCTGCCTGCCCCCACCTTCGCAGACGGGAAAATCGCGATCTTAAACCGCAGTCCAGGGCAGCAGCACATTCACGCCGGGCGTTTTCGCCCGGGCAGTTGACACTGCACAGACGTCAGTCGTCCTGGAAAACAGCGGGCGACACGGCAACCTGCTGGCCTGTGGGCAACGCTTTGGTCACGGCTGGCGTTATTTACCGCTATTTACCGCTATTCATCCCGATCCGTTTCGGGCTGATCGGCCTGCTCTGCCAGTGCCCTGAGCGCGGCATCTTCACGCTGGGCGAGGACGCGCTCCACCGTGTCCACAATAGCCTGAGTATGGGGATCGATTTCGATGTTAACTCTGTCGCCGAAGGTTTTGGCGCCGAGAGTGGTTCGCTCCAGCGTCTCGGGGATAAGATAAACGCAGAATTTTGTTTTGGTCACGTCGCCTACGGTCAGACTGATACCGTCGATGCCCACAAATCCTTTGTGCAGGATATATTTCATCTGCAAAGGATCCTGAATTTTAAACCAGACTTCGCGGTTGTTTTCAGAGCGGACAATTTTGCAGATTTCAGCCGTGGTCATGATGTGGCCGGACATCAGGTGGCCGCCAATTTCATCGCTGAATTTTGCCGCCCGCTCGATATTCACCACATCGCCCTGCTTGAGATCACCAAGATTGGTCACACGCAGAGTTTCTTTGATCAGGTCAAAACTCACCAGATCGCCGTTGATTTCGGTGACGGTCAGGCAGCAACCGTTATGGGCAACCGATGCGCCCAGCGCTAAACCCGGCAACAGGTCAGCAGGAAGCCTGGCCACATGGGTGCGAAACAGACCTTTATCTTCAATGGACACGATTTCTGCGGTGCCCTGCACAATACCGGTAAACATAGTCTTTGCCTCTACGAAATTTGTGCCAGTTTAACACAGCCATGCTTAAGTGTTAGGTTTCAACAGCCTGAGAGACAGGCGGCACAAGTCCAAAACGCATTGCGTGACAAAGATTGGAGAAATCGGTCGCGCCAGTTACACTAAGCCCTGCTTCGTCTGAAGCAGTCCTCATTTCTTTATTAATCAGATAAGTCAGGTGTTTACGTGCAGAAGTATTTAACAGAAGCGCGTCAATTGCTGGCCCTCGCGATCCCCGTTATCCTGGCTCAGGTGGCGCAAACCGCGATGGGATTTGTAGATACCATTATGGCCGGCGCTGTCAGCGCCACGGATATGGCCGCCGTTGCTGTTGGCACGTCCATTTGGCTTCCCGCCATCCTGTTTGGTCATGGTGTTTTACTGGCATTGACGCCCACCATTGCGCAACTTAATGGTTCAGGTCGCCGTGAGCGAATCGCTGAACAACTTCGTCAGGGCTTTTGGCTGGCGTTTTTCCTTTCTCTGCTCATCATGCTGGTGTTGTGGAATGCCGGGTATGTTATCCGCTCGATGCATGATATCGATCCGCTGCTGGCAGAAAAGGCCGAGGGCTATCTGCATGCCCTGCTGTTTGGCGCGCCAGGCTACCTGTTTTTTCAGGTTATGCGTAACCAGTGCGAGGGGCTATCCAAAACCAAGCCCGCGATGGTGCTGGGTTTTCTTGGGCTGATGCTGAATATCCCGCTGAACTACATTTTTATCTACGGCCATTTCGGCATGCCGGCGCTGGGCGGCGTAGGCTGTGGCGTGGCGACGGCCTCGGTGTACTGGGCCATGTTCTTCTGCATGCGTTTTTGGGTACGACGGATGCGCAGTATGCGAGACATTCGCGTAGAGAGCCGCTGGTCAGCGCCGTCACGCGTTATCCTGCAACGTCTCACAGGGTTGGGTTTGCCGGTCGCGCTGGCGCTGTTTTTTGAAGTGACCCTGTTTGCCGTGGTGGCCCTGTTAGTCTCGCCGTTGGGGATTGTTAACGTCGCCGGGCACCAGATTGCCCTGAACTTCAGTTCGCTGATGTTTGTCCTGCCGCTGTCGTTGGGCGTTGCCGCCACCATTCGCGTTGGCTATCGGCTGGGTCAGGGTTCGACAGAGCAGGCGCGGGTCGCCGCGTGGACCGCGCAGGGCGTTGGCGTCAGCATGGCGGTGATTACGGCCATTTTTACCGTGACCTTTCGCCATCAAATTGCCCAGCTTTATAACGACAATCCCGCGGTGGTCACGCTGGCTGCGCAACTGATGATGCTGGCTGCGATTTACCAGATTTCAGATTCTATTCAGGTGATCGGCAGCGGAATTTTGCGCGGTTATAAAGATACGCGATCGATTTTCTTCATTACCTTTATCGCTTACTGGTTGCTGGGTTTACCTTCTGGTTACATCCTGGCACTGACCGACTGGGTGGTGCCGCGCATGGGGCCAGCCGGCTTCTGGTGTGGATTTATCGTTGGCCTGACGTCGGCCGCCGTTATGATGCTGTGGCGCGTGCGACGTTTGCAGCAGCTTCCTGCGGAATTAATTCTTACGCGCGCGTCTCGCTAACTCGCTGAACGGGCCCGAAAAGGCCCGTTACGTTCAAAAAAACGGCGCATCGCGCAGATGATGTTCATTCATTGGCAAATTTGCGTTTTTCCCCTTGCCAGCCTCTTACGCTGCCGTTAATATTCGTCCCCGCTGTCGCCCTGACAGCGTGTTGCGCTCTTAGCTCAGTTGGTTAGAGCACCACCTTGACATGGTGGGGGTCGATGGTTCGAGTCCATTAGAGCGCACCAAGTGCGTCCGTAGCTCAGTTGGTTAGAGCACCACCTTGACATGGTGGGGGTCGGTGGTTCGAGTCCACTCGGACGCACCAAATTTGATATGCGCTCTTAGCTCAGTTGGTTAGAGCACCACCTTGACATGGTGGGGGTCGATGGTTCGAGTCCATTAGAGCGCACCACTCTTTTTACGTCCTTTCTTCTTTTGCGCAACAACCCTTTTCTTGATTTACATTACCTTTACGTACTGTTTTTCGATTGGTTTTCGCATACTTAGTGATTATACTGGCCGCGTTGTCCTACTTGAAAGGTTTCAGCGACTACGTGCTTATGACGATAATAAAGATTGTTTGCGCAACAACGTCCCGGTGGTTAACCAAGCTAACCACGCAACTTCCCTGCACGCCTGGCCTTCGTCACCTATTCTTATCCTGTACTGCCCTTTTCGATTTCAACCAGAGTTCTCATTTCGGTGCACTGTCATCGAAATCCTGTTTTTCATCCATCACAACTTACAGATAACCCGTCATGAAAAAGACTAAGATCGTTTGTACAATCGGCCCAAAAACCGAATCCGAAGAGATGCTGACTCAGCTGCTTGAAGCAGGCATGAACGTCATGCGTCTTAACTTCTCTCACGGTGACTATGCAGAACACGGTCAGCGTATTACCAACATGCGTGCCGTGACGAAAAAAACCGGCATTCCTGCGGCTATCCTGCTGGATACCAAAGGGCCGGAAATCCGCACCATGAAGCTGGAAGGTGGCAACGATGTGTCACTGAAAGCCGGTCAAACCTTTACCTTTACCACCGACCAGAGCGTGATTGGTAACAACGAGCGTGTTGCCGTGACCTACTCAGGCTTCGCGAACGATCTCAAAATTGGTAACACTGTACTGGTCGACGATGGTCTGATCGGCATGCAGGTCACCGAAGTCACTGAGAACAGCGTTGTGTGTGAAGTACTGAACAACGGCGATCTGGGCGAAAACAAAGGCGTTAACCTGCCTGGCGTTTCCATCCAGCTGCCTGCCCTGGCAGAGAAAGACAAACGCGACCTGATTTTTGGTTGTGAGCAAGGCGTGGATTTTGTTGCAGCCTCGTTTATTCGTAAACGCTCAGACGTGCTGGAAATTCGTGAACACCTGAAGCAGCACGGTGGCGAAAACATTCAAATCATCTCCAAGATTGAAAACCAGGAAGGCCTGAATAACTTCGACGAAATCCTCGAAGCCTCGGACGGCATCATGGTTGCGCGTGGCGATCTGGGTGTTGAAATCCCGGTTGAAGAAGTGATCTTCGCGCAGAAGATGATGATTAAAAAATGTAATAAAGCCCGCAAAGTTGTCATCACCGCGACGCAGATGCTGGATTCCATGATCAAGAACCCGCGTCCAACCCGCGCTGAAGCTGGCGACGTGGCTAACGCCATTCTGGATGGAACAGATGCGGTGATGCTGTCTGGCGAGAGCGCGAAAGGCCGCTATCCGCTGGAGTCGGTCACCATCATGGCGACCATCTGTGAGCGTACCGACCGCGTGATGAAGCCACGCATCGACGGACAGAATGACAGCCGTAAGCTGCGCATTACCGAAGCCGTTTGCCGCGGTGCCGTTGAGACAGCCGAAAAACTGGAAGCGCCGCTGATTGTAGTCGCCACAGAAGGCGGTAAATCAGCTAAGGCCGTGCGTAAGTACTTCCCTAATGCAACCATCCTGGCACTGACCACCAACGCCACCACGGCGCGCCAGTTGATTCTGAGCAAAGGAATTGAGACACGTATGGTCAGCGAAATCGCCTCTACCGATGATTTCTATCACCTGGGTAAAGAAGCGGCGCTGGAAAGCGGTTTTGCTCAGAAAGGTGATGTTGTTGTGCTGGTTTCAGGTGCGCTGGTACCCAGCGGAACGACCAATACGGCATCGGTACACGTTCTGTAATATCGCGTTTAACGCCTCTTTTTTAAAAAGCGCCTTCAAAGGCGCTTTTTTATTGTCTTCATAATACAGATTCAGGAAAAAGCCAGCGCGTAATGACAATAAAAATGCGCTGCAAATTAAGGTTAATCCGATTAAATCTCTCTGTTTTAGCTAAATTTTTTTATGTTGTTCTTCAATTCGCTGCTTCTTTGAGCGAACGATCATGTTTAAGCATGTTCTTATCAAAAAATTATTCTCAAGTTAAAAAGCTTTGTGTAATACTTGTAACGCTACATGGAGATTAACTCAATCTAGAGGGTATAAATAATGAATCGTACTAAACTGGTACTGGGCGCGGTAATCCTGGGTTCAACTCTGCTGGCTGGTTGCTCAAGCAACGCTAAAATCGACCAGCTGTCTTCAGACGTTCAGACTCTGAACGCTAAAGTTGACCAGCTGAGCAACGACGTGAACGCAGTGCGTTCTGACGTTCAGGCTGCTAAAGATGACGCAGCTCGCGCTAACCAGCGTCTGGACAACCAGGCTCACTCTTACCGTAAGTAAGAGTTCTGGTTTTAAAAATGGTGCCCTTGTGGCACCATTTTTTTTGTCTGCAGTTCGGGATAACGACGTCCACCCTACTCGCCCACAGCGCGCTGGGATGACGCAGAGGCCGCAGCCTCATCCTGTATCGGCTCACCCGCACTGACCAGCACAGGCATGCCTGAGCGACGCGTCAGCGTGGCTTTAATCAACGCTCTGTCACTCTTCTCGCTCTTCATAAAGGATCTGAAGTCCGCACTGAGCGCTAACGGAGCCGTTTGCGGATCCTCCTTCTCATTACGTGACAGCGGCTGATGCACCTCAACGTAGCGCTTACCATCCGGTTCAACGCTGAACTTTACCGGTTGGTTAATAATCTGTACCCGCGTCCCTACCGGCACGCTATTGAACAGCGCTTCGATATCCTCGGTACGTAAACGAATACAGCCTGAACTGACGCGCATACCGATACCAAAATTGGCATTGGTGCCGTGGATAAGATACTGGCCTGTTCCACGCGCCATACGCAGCGCATGCAGCCCCATGGGGTTATCCGGGCCTGCTGGCACGACGGCGGGCAGCGTGATGCCCTCTTTGGCATAGCGCTTGCGGATATTCGCCGTGGGCGTCCACGTAGGATTGGGTATTTTCTGGCTGATGCTGGTCACCATAATGGGCGTGACGATCCCCATCTGACCAATGCCAATGGGGTACACGATAACCTTGTCTTCGCCCTTTGGATAATAGTACAACCGCAGTTCGGCCAGGTTCACCACAATGCCTTCACGCGGCGTGTCCGGAAGAATCATCTGCAGAGGAATGGTCAACTGGGTGCCCGGTTTCGGTAACCAGGGATCGGTACCGGGATTCGCTTCCAACATGCCCAGCAGCCCGACCTGATAACGCGCAGCAATCTCTTCAAGAGGACGTTTGTTATCCGGTACCTGGGTCACCACATTCTCACCAATCAGGCGGCTGTCGGCGGGCGGTAACGGGTATTCCGTGGCAAAAACGGGTGCAGAGAGCCCAAAACAGGTCAGCAGCAATGCACCAGCTAAACGCAAAGCAGGTTTCATGCGGTTTTTCTCGTCAGATAGTAAAAAGACGCCGGATGGCGTCTTTGAAGTGTATCTTAGCTGAGGTTCTGAGCGGTATGGCGAATTGACTTAATCATCGCTTCCAGCCCCTGCGAACGCGTTGGCGTGAGGTGCTGAACCAGGGCCAGTTCGCTGAACCAGTGGCGCACATCCAGCGCCACAATGTCAGCGGGCTGCAGGTTTTGATAGAGACTAAATACGATAGCTATCAATCCCTTAACAATGGCTGCATCACTGTCACCTTCAAAGCCGATGGTGCCATCTGCCTGCGGTGTCATCTTGATCCACACCTGGC
Organism: Pantoea sp. Ae19-2; assembly: GCF_059801205.1. Classification (NCBI taxonomy): domain Bacteria; kingdom Pseudomonadati; phylum Pseudomonadota; class Gammaproteobacteria; order Enterobacterales; family Erwiniaceae; genus Pantoea; species Pantoea sp. Ae19-2. Next base: position 1,959,404 of record NZ_JBCHWE010000001.1, read on the forward strand.
TCTGGCAGCCCGTAATGGCATGTTCGGGCTGATGCAGTGTTTCAGATGATTCCGGAAGTTTGGCACCCAATTCAATGATGTAGAGGTACTTCTCTTCCCAGTTGGCGCAACGGTTGAAGTTGCGCACCAGTTTCTCTTTTTCTGGCAACGTCGCCATTAATCACTCCGTTTACTCTGCTCAACCGCCCAGCAGACGATGAATACGCGTCAGGCCGGCCGCCAAGCGATCGACCTCTTCTTCACTGTTGTAGAAGGTGAAGGAAGCACGGCACATCGCCGGCACCTGATAGTGGCGCATTAACGGCATTGCGCAATGATGTCCGGTGCGAATCGCAATACCGTACTGATCAAGGAAGCTGCCAACGTCAAACGCGTGGTGTTTGCCAAGGTTAAAAGCAATCACGCCTGCGCGCTGCTGCGGACCGTAAATCTGAATATCAGGTACGGATGAGAGTTTATCAAGGGCATAGTTCATCAATGCGGTTTCACGCTGATGAATCGTATCCAGACCCAGCGCCTGCACATAGTCCAGCGCCGCACCCAGCCCAATAATGCCGCCGGTGTTTGGCGTACCGGCCTCAAAACGCCATGGCGCCGTATTCCAGGTGGTGCCGGTTGGCAGCAGGACTTCACCAATCATCGAACCACCACCTTCCCACGGCGGCATGGCATCCAGAAGTGCCTTGCGGCCATAAAGTATGCCAATGCCGTTCGGGCCATAGAGCTTGTGGGCGGAGAAGACATAGAAGTCGCAGTCGATGTCCTGCACGTCAACGGTGTTATGCATCACAGCCTGAGCCCCGTCAATCAGCGTGACGACGCCAGCCGCTCTGGCCTGCGCGACGATCGCTTTCACCGGGTTAACCGTGCCCAGCACGTTTGAAACGTGCGTCACAGCCAGTAAGCGGGTCCGGCTGTCGATCAAACCAGCCAGTTGGTCCAGCGCCAGCTCACCGTTGTCGGTCAGCGGCAGCACCCGGATCTCGGCACCGCAGCGCTCTGCCACCATCTGCCAGGGCACGATATTCGCATGGTGCTCCATCTGCGTGATAATCAGATTATCACCGGGCTGAAGCTGACTGCCGCCCCAGCTGTTGGCGACCAGATTGATCCCTTCCGTCGTACCCTTTACAAAAACAATCTCTTCCGACGACGATGCATTGAGAAAACGTGCCACCTGTTCGCGAACGTTTTCCATATCGCTGGTCGCCTGCTGGCTGAGCGTGTGAATACCGCGGTGCACGGCCGCGTAGCCGTGCTGGTAGAAATGACTTTCGGCATTGATGACCGACAGAGGACGCTGTGCGCTGGCGGCGCTGTCAAGGTAGGCCAGCGGATGACCGTTGACCTCACGCTTCAGGATGGGAAAATCCGCCCTGATACGCTCGAGATCGAAGTTCATCATGAGTCGCCTCCCGGGAAGCGCTGCGCGATGCGCTGCAGCACAGCCTGGCGCAGAATTGGGTTATCCAGCGTTTCGGTTAACTCGGCAGCAAAGGCATGGATGATCATGGTCTGCGCCGCGTCCTGTTCAATGCCGCGAGAACGCAGGTAGAACATCTGCTCGTCATCAATACGGCCTACGGTCGCCCCGTGGCTGCACTTCACGTCATCCGCGTAAATTTCCAGCTGCGGCTTGGTATCCACTTCCGCCAGACGGCCTAACAACAGGTTGTTATTGGTCATCTGTCCGTCAGTTTTAAGTGCGTGCTGCGCGACTTTGATGTGACCGTTAAACACCGCACGGCCTTTGTCACGCACGATGGTTTTATGCATCTGGCGACTCAGGCAGTGGCCTTTGTTGTGTTCAAGATAGGTGCGGGTATCCGCCACTTCCTGATTCACCGGCAGCACCAGGCTGTTCAGCGACAGCTGGGTGTTCTCACCGTTCAGTTGCGTACTGGTATTGTGACGGCTCAGGCCAGCACCCAGTAAGAAGCTGGTGCTGGTCACCTGCGCATCGCGGTTGATCACTATGTCGTTATGGGCAAAGTGATAGCTTTTGCTGCTCTCAAAAGCCAGCTTGGTGTGACGAAGCCTGGCATTGTCCGCAACGGCAAAGGTGAAACGGGCGCCGGTAAAATGCGCGCTGTCGTTTAGCGTGACAAAGTGCTCAATCACTTCCGCTTCTGCGCTTTCTTCCAGTTGCAGATGATGACGATGATGAACCGTGTTCATGCCGTCGTCTTTGCCGCTGGTGATATGCAGCAGATAAAGCGGACGTGCCGCCGCCTTGCCACGCGCCAGCCGAATATGCGTGACTTCTTCAGCCAGGCTTTCGGTCAGGTGCAGAAAAATCTCCGGCTGCACGGCGGCAGGCAGGTCGCGGCGCTCGGCCGCAACGCTGTGCTGAATCTCGAACAGTTCGGTATCGCCGCTACTCAGCCCAGGCTGGAATCTTCCGTCGACAAAAACCAGACGTACGGCATCCAGCGGGAGCGACAGCGCATCAACCTGCGTAGCGCTGAGCTCGTGCGCCTCAGGCAACACGAAGTGATGCGCCAGCAGGCCATCCAGCGGCGTGTATTTCCAGTTTTCATGTTTGCGGGTGGGCAAGCCCAAACGCATTAACTGCTGCCAGTGCTGCTGAGCCTGCATTGAACGCATTTCACCGCGTGATTCAAACAGGTGGTGCCACTGTTGCAGCGCGGTATCACTCTTCGTCGGTAAGCCAGCCATAGCCCTGCTCCTCCAACTGTTTCACCAGCGAGAAATCGCCTGATTTTACGATTTTACCCTGATACAGCACGTGTACGAAGTCTGGCTTGATGTAGTCCAGAATACGCTGATAGTGGGTTACGATGATAAATGCACGCTTTTCGTCACGCAGGCTGTTTACGCCATTGGCGACGATTTTCAGGGCATCGATGTCCAGACCGGAGTCGGTTTCATCCAGAATGCAGAGATCCGGCTCCAGCGCTGCCATCTGCAGAATATCGTTACGCTTCTTCTCACCACCGGAGAAGCCTACGTTAACGGAACGCGTCAGCAGATCTTCTGGCATCTTCAGCAGATCGATTTTTTCTTCAATGAAGTCCTTGAAATCAAAGCGATCAAGCTCGTCCTGCTGACGGTATTTGCGCACCGCATTCACGGAGGTCTGCAGGAAAAACTGGTTGCTGACGCCGGGGATTTCAACCGGGTACTGGAAAGCCATAAAGATGCCTTCGCCTGCACGTTCCTCAGGTTCCAGCTCCAGCAGATCCTTGCCCTTAAAGGTTACGGAACCGCCGGTGACTTCATAGTCTTCACGTCCGGCCAGAGTCGCAGACAGCGTACTCTTACCCGAACCGTTCGGTCCCATGATGGCATGAACTTCGCCGGGCTTAATCTCAAGGTTCAGACCACGTAAAATCGCTTTGTCTTCAACGCTAACCTGTAAATCTTTAATACTTAACATGCTTATTCCTTCACATTGCTTCCGGCAACGCGTGTGACGGCGTCAATCAGCCCACACTGTGCTCAAGGCTGATGGCTAACAGTTTTTGCGCTTCCACTGCAAATTCCAGCGGCAGCTCAGAGAATACGTCTTTACAGAAACCGTTCACGATCATCGAAATCGCATCTTCTTCACTGATGCCGCGTTGCAGACAGTAGAACATCTGATCTTCGCCGATACGTGAGGTGGTGGCTTCGTGCTCCAGCTGAGCGGTATTGTTACGGGTTTCAACATACGGGAACGTATGCGCGCCACAATCCGGACCAATCAGCATGGAATCGCACTGCGTAAAGTTACGTGCGTTGGTGGCCGTGGGCATGATTTTTACCAGGCCACGGTAGGTATTCTGACTTTTCCCGGCGGAAATACCTTTAGAGATAATCGTCGACTTCGTATTTTTGCCGATGTGGATCATCTTGGTACCGGTGTCCGCCTGCTGGCGTCCGCTGGTCAGTGCCACCGAGTAGAACTCGCCCACGGAGTGATCGCCACGCAGGATACAGCTTGGATATTTCCAGGTAATGGCCGAGCCGGTTTCCGACTGCGTCCACGACATTTTGCTGTAATCCCCTTCGCACAGGGCGCGCTTGGTGACGAAGTTGAGGATACCGCCTTCGCCTTCACCGCCCGGGAACCAGTTCTGAACGGTGGAATATTTCACTTCCGCGTTCTTATGAATGATGACCTCTACCACCGCAGCGTGCAGCTGGTAGGTGTCACGCACGGGCGCGGAACAGCCTTCGATGTAGCTCACGTAGCTGTCTTCATCTGCAATCAGAATCGTACGTTCGAACTGACCGGTTTTCGCAGCGTTAATGCGGAAATAGGTAGACAGCTCCATCGGGCAACGCACCCCTTTCGGGATGTAGACGAAAGTACCGTCGGAGGCTACCGCAGAGTTCAACGCGGCAAAAAAGTTATCATTGGGTGGCACCACGGTACCCAGGTACTTTTTCACCAGCTCTGGATGATCGTGGATCGCTTCGCCAAATGAGCAAAAGATAATTCCCTGCTCGGCCAGCTTGCTGCGATAGGTCGTGGATACGGATACGGAGTCGAAGATGGCGTCAACGGCCACTTCTTTACCTTCACGTACCGGAACGCCCAACTGATTAAACGCGTTCTCAACTTCCTGCGTCAGATAATCACTGGCCGGGGCGCTGCCCGATGCCTGGGTCGCGCCCGGTTCAGACGCACAGGTGTCATCGCAGTTTCCGCACGATGGCGCGGAGTAGTAACTGTAGTCCTGATAATCCAGCTTTTCGTAATGCGCTTTCAGCCAGTGCGGCTCTTCCATTTCCAGCCAGGCACGAAAGGCTTTAAGACGAAACTCCAGCATCCACTCTGGCTCGTTACGCTTAGCCGAAATTGCCCGTACCACATCTTCATTGATGCCGTTGGCAAATTCTTCGGTTTGCAATTGGGTAAAGAAGCCCTCTTTGTAATTGAGCTTACCTTCCCACATTTGTACATCGTCAGATGTTTCGCTGTGTCGTGACATATTTCACTTACTCGACGCCAAAGCTTTCACCGCACCCGCAGGCGTGCTGAGCTTTAGGGTTATTGAATTTAAAAATCTGATTCAGGCCTTCGCGAACATAATCCACTTCGGTGCCATCGATAAACGGCATTGCCTGAAGCGGCACAAACAAGGTTGCGCCGTAGTAGCTAAACTGCAGATCATCCTCTTCTGGCTGCTTCACCAGATCCATTACATAACCAAAACCGGCACAGCCGGATTGTTTAATTGCTAAACGCAGGCCCTTGACTTCTGGGTTTTCTGCGGCCAGATTTAGAATTTGTTTCGCTGCGGTTTCAGTCAGCGTTAACCCTTTCCACACATACTCGTCGGGTGAGAAAGAGTCTGCATTCACGGATGACATGTTGATACCTCTTGAGTCCGGACCTTTTCAGGCTATCCCCCTATGGTAGTGATCTGACAAATCACTTCAACCTCTTGTTTTGCAGGGATAATCATAAGATGCTATTTTTACAGCTCATTTCTTAAGCATAGTCGCTGCAGCCAGGCTTGCATCGGCGAGCGCCCGCTGAATTCGGGTTCTGTAACCTGTTAATAAATCGTAAATTTTTAAATGGCACCTTTACGATAATGCCTGTATTGATAGGTTACGCCTTTCTGGCATGTAAACAGATTGTTATTTCCGATTATACCGACAGGTGAGATAAATCGAAAAAAATTTCTTGCCGGGGAATTGCATTCCCGCTCTAGTTGAATATGATAATTATTATCATTCAACATTGAGGCGCGTTATGTCGTTATCGGTTTCAGCCTGGCTTCAACATAAACTCGATGAATACCGTTTTTCGGTTCGCGATCTCACCGTTGATTTTTACCTGGCACAGGCCAAACTCAACCGGGCTGAATGTACGATTCAGCAACTGCGTCAGTTTAACGATACCTGTTTAGACATGGCAGAGATCTGCCAGTTGAACGGCGATGACCTGAGTTATCTGCATGCCATGGGCAAACTTCACCACCGGCTGGTCGAGGAGATGCAAAACCCGGATCGTGACCGGCTGTTTCGCATCCAGGCTTACCAGTTGGCGCGACTCTCCCTGACTCAGCTGTGTCATCAACTCGCGATAACCGGTGAATGGGAACAAGCCACCGTATTGCAGAGTGAATTCGTCAGGCACGCAGGCTGGATATTCTAATCCAACCTGCGTCCGGCGTCGCCTCACCTTTTCAGATTAACTCAAGCAGTGCCTGAAGAGGATGACGCATGCCGTTGCCCTCCACGCGCTTAACCTGACTGCGACAGGAAAAACCGGTTGCCAGGCAGCGCTGGCGCGGCAGTTTCTGCAATTGCGGATGCCATGACAGCGCATAAATTCCCAGGGAGTTCTCCAGGTTCTGGCTCTCATGACCGTAGGTGCCGGCCATGCCGCAACAGCCCACATTGATGTTTTCGAGCTTTGCGCCGAAGCGTGAGAAGATCGCCTGCCACTGACCGGGCGTGCCCGGCAGAGCGGTCACCTCGGTACAGTGAGCAAACAGATACCATGCTTCTCCGCTGGTGACCTGCACCTCACGTTCCTGCAGCGCCTGATGGAGCCACTCATGTACCAGAAGCACGTTGAAATCGCCACGGGCCTCGCCCAACATCTGGTGATACTCATCGCGGTAACAGAGCACCGTTGCCGGATCGATCCCCACCATCGGCATGCCCAGCTTAGCCACGCGATTCAGGAAATCGGCTGTTTTACTGGCCGTACGCGCAAAGCGTTGCAAAAAGCCTTTCACATGCTGCGCTTTGCCGTTGGGTGAGAACGGCAGCAGAACGGGCTGGTATCCCAGTTTCTCAATCAGTCGGATAAAATCATGTACCAGTTTGGCTTCATAGAAACTGGTAAAGGGATCCTGCACCACCAGCACTTTTTGGGCTCGCTGTGTTTCACTGAGCGCTTCGAGCTGCTCCAGCGTCATATTCATCGCCGGATGACCACTCAACTGCTGCTTGAGCGTGGGCGAGGACAATAAAGGCAGGTCGACCATGCCAATGTGTGTCTTACTGAATGAGGTCGCCCAGGGCTGTTTCAGGAAAAAGTTAAACACCCCCGGTGCTTTCGCCATCAGGGGCGCGTAGCTTTCTACGCCCGCCACCAGATGGTCGCTGAGCGGGCGCAAATAGCGTGTATGGTAAAGCTGTAAAAAACGCGAGCGGAAGGCCGGAACGTCAATTTTTATGGGGCACTGGGTCGAGCAGGCTTTACAGGCCAGGCAGCCGGACATCGCCTCTTTCACCTCATGCGAAAAATCATATTCCCCTTTATTGGCATACCAGGTATTGCGCATTCTGCTTATCAGCGCGCGAAGCGACAGGGAACTTTCCGGCAGCTTTTTCTCCAGCATCACCGGATCGGCGCCCTGCTCTGCCAGCAACCGAAGCCATTCCCGCGTTAAGGTCGCGCGCCCCTTCGGCGAGTGAATGCGGTTACGGGTGATTTTCATTGACGGGCACATCGGACTGCGGGCATCGAAGTTAAAGCACAATCCGTTACCGTTGCACTCAAGCGCACCGCGCCAGGTTTCTCGTACCTGAAGGGGGATCTGACGATCGTAGCTGCCCCGTTTCGTCGCATCTACCTGCATCATCGCCGCCTCGCTGTCGAAAGGCGTACAAATCTTACCGGGATTGAGACGATTGTGGGGATCGAAGGCCGCTTTAATGCGGCGCAGCTCGTTAAACAGCGTTTCGCCAAAAAAGGCCGGACTGTACTGCGCGCGGAATCCCTTGCCATGTTCTCCCCACAGTAGGCCACCATAACGTGCCGTTAAGGCAACCACCTCATCGGAAATTTGCTTCATCATCATTTCCTGATGGGGATCGCACATATCCAGGGCCGGACGGACATGCAGCACGCCGGCGTCCACGTGACCGAACATGCCATAACTCAGACCATGGCTGTCCAGAAGCGCGCGAAACTCAACAATATAGTCGGCCAGGTGTTCAGGTGGAACGGCGGTATCTTCAACAAAGGGGATCGGTTTGGCACGGCCTTTGGCATTACCGAGTAAACCCACCGCCTTTTTACGCATGTTATAGATGCGTTCAATACCGTCCAGATCGTCACAGAGCTGATAGCCGATCACCCCGCCCTGCTGCTGCGTCATCAACGTATCCAGACGGGCGCAAAGCTGTGTAATCTGCCGATCGATTTGCCCGGCATCATCCCCGGCAAACTCAACGATATTCAGCCCTAACATTTCTTTATCCGGGATAGCCGTAATCAGCTCGCGCACGGAATGCCAGACAATATCTTCCCGCGCCAGATTGAGCACTTTCGAGTCAACCGTTTCCACCGACAGCGCCTGCGCCTCGACCATCAGGGGGGCATTGCGAAGCGCAGAATCGAAGGCGTCATATTTAATATTAACCACGCGCCGGACTTTGGGCAGCGGCGTGATATCCAGACGGGCTTCGCTGATAAACGCCAGCGTTCCCTCTGCACCACACAGCAGCCGCGTCAGGTCAAAGGTCTGCATGTCATCGCTAAACACGTGGCGCAAGTCGTAACCGGTCAGGAAGCGGTTGAGCTTAGGAAACTTCTCCAGAATCAGTTCGCGATGCTCACGGCAGCGGGTGAGCACCTGCTGATAAATTCGGCCTTCAGGCGTGGGCGTTTGCGCCAGATTTTCAGCCAGCGCGGTAGGCACCGGTCGGGTATCCAGAATATCGCCGCCGAGCAGCACGGCCCTGAGCCCTAAAACATGGTCAGAGGTTTTACCGTAGACCAGCGAGCCCTGACCGGATGCATCCGTGTTAATCATGCCGCCCAGGGTGGCGCGGTTACTGGTGGAGAGCTCCGGTGAAAAGAAGAATCCAAAAGGTTTCAGGTACGCATTAAGTTGATCTTTGACTACCCCAGCCTCGACGCGCACCCAGCGTTGTTCGGTGTTGATTTCCAGGATGCGGTTCATGTGGCGCGACATATCCACAATGATGCCTTGATTGAGCGACTGACCGTTGGTCCCGGTGCCGCCACCGCGCGGGGTGAAGACCAGACTGGAGAACGCCGCTTCACCCGCCAGTCGGGCTATCAGTGCCACGTCTGCCGTCGAGCGCGGGAAAAGCACCGCATCGGGCAGGAGCTGATAGATGCTGTTATCGGTTGAAAGCGAAAGTCTGTCGGCGTAGCTGGTGGCGGTATCGCCGGTGAAACCCTGCGCTTTGAGGGTTTCAAGAAATGTCAGCACCCGCTGGATAAGACCCGGTGCCTGAGAAATCTGTGGGATCATGGAGTATGTGACCAAAGATGTTGTGTAGGTTTGCGTCTGTATCTTGCTTTAATCCTCAGTTTTATCACATTTCCCACCGCGCTGTCGTTTTTTCAGGAAGGGCTGAAACCTTTTCTTTACAAGCCTGTTTAAACGCCCTGAAATAGCCCATGATTACGGGGCAGCGTCATCCCCTGAGTTGACGAATTCCAATGAGGTAACGCACAAGATGAAAAGCCTGGAACGGCAGATTGATCTTCCCCAGATGTTATTTACCCTGATTTTTATTTTACTCCTGATCGCCGCGTGCTTGTGGGTTGTCCAGCCATTCATATTGGGCTTCGCCTGGGCAAGCATGGTGGTTATTGCCACCTGGCCCCTGATGCTGAAGATACAGCGCCTGCTGTGGGGGCGGCGTTCGCTGGCGGTCATTGTGATGACTATCCTGCTGCTCCTGCTGTTTATCATCCCGGTTGCCCTGCTGGTTAACAGCCTGATAGATAACAGCGCACCGGTCATCGCCTGGGCGACTCAGGGACATATGTTACCCACTCTGAGCTGGCTCAACGATATTCCCATGGTGGGTGAGAAACTGTATGCCAGTTATCAGAAACTGGTGGCGGGCGGCGGCGCAGCGATCATGGCGAAGTTACAACCTTATGTTGGCCGTACCACCGGTTTTTTTGTGGCGCAGGCCGGGCACTTTGGCCGTTTTATGATTCACCTGGCCGTGATGCTGTTGTTCAGCGTCCTTCTCTACTGGCGCGGTGAGCAGGCGGCACAGGGCATCCGGCATTTTGCCTGGCGCATGGCTGGCCGACGCGGTGATGCTGCCGTATTGCTGGCCGGACAGGCAGTACGCGCGGTGGCGCTGGGCGTTGTCGTCACTGCGTTGGTGCAGGGCGTACTGGGCGGTATCGGGTTAGCCGTTTCCGGTATCCCCTACGCCACCTTGCTGACCGTGTTGATGATCCTCTGCTGCCTGGTGCAGATCGGCCCGCTGCTGGTGCTGGTGCCCGCGATTGTTTATCTCTACTGGAGTGGAGACACCACCTGGGGCACGGTACTGCTGATCTGGAGCTGTGTGGTGGGCACGCTGGACAATATTTTGCGGCCGGTGCTGATTCGTATGGGCGCCGATCTGCCGCTGATTCTGATTCTGTCCGGCGTTATCGGGGGATTAATCGCGTTTGGTATGATCGGCCTGTTTATCGGGCCGGTTGTGCTGGCTGTCTCTTACCGACTGGTCTCTGTCTGGATGCATGAAGTGCCTGCGCCGCAGGCCGATCCGCTAAGCGTGGTAAGTGAATCACCGGAGCAAAAGCCCTGATCCCTCCTTTTATATGATTAGTACTCGTTAAGTGGGCTGGCTGATTAACATATCGCCAGCCTTTTTTTCATTAGCGTACTTTAAGATTAAACGCATGTTTTACGCCTTTAGCCCCTCTCCCGCCTTAAAATGATTACTTTCTAAACATAATAACGGTCCGAAACGCTCTCCCTAACCGTCAAAATATTATTTCCTTTAAACTAATAAGAGGATTCTTAAAGACGCCAGCGAGCCGTGTGAATACCATGTTTCCTATGTTGGAAATCAAGTTACTGATTTCTAAACGCCCTAATTTCCCCTGAGTAGCGTAAAGAATTGCTGTGTGTAGTCTTTGCCCATCCCCTGTGATGGGCTTTTTTTTGCCTGTCAAAAAGCAAAAAAAAAGCCAGCTTGCGCTGGCCTTCTGGCATCGGAGGTTATCCATCACCTCAGGCGGGTTTGTTTAGCGCCGCCAGGCTTAACCAGGTTTCCACCACGGTGTCCGGATTCAGAGACAGACTGTCGATGCCCTGCTCCATCAACCAGGCCGCGAAATCCTGATGATCTGACGGCCCCTGACCGCATATTCCTACGTATTTGCCCTGTTTTTTCGCCGCCTGAATCGCCATGGACAGCAGCGCTTTGACCGCCTCATTACGCTCATCAAACAAGGCCGATACCACGCCGGAGTCGCGATCCAGCCCCAGCGCCAGCTGAGTCATATCATTAGAGCCGATGGAGAAACCGTCAAAGTGTTGTAAAAACTGCTCGGCCAGCAGGGCATTCGAGGGGATTTCACACATCATAATGACCTTGAGCCCGTTCTCGCCGCGCTTCAGTCCCTGGCGACCCAATTCCTCTACCACCGCCTGAGCCTGATCGACCGTACGCACAAAGGGCACCATGATTTCCACGTTGGTCAGCCCCATCTCGTTGCGTACGCGCTTCACCGCTTCGCACTCCAGCGCGAAACAGTCGCGGAAACTCTCGGAGACATAGCGGCCTGCGCCACGGAACCCCAGCATCGGGTTTTCCTCTTCGGGTTCGTAACGTTCTCCACCCACCAGATTGGCATATTCGTTCGTTTTAAAATCCGACAGGCGGACAATAACGCGCTTCGGCGCGAACGCCGCGCCCAGCGTCGCGATCCCTTCGGTCAGACGGGCGATGTAAAACTCAACCGGATCGTCAAAACCTTTCATCATCTGACGAATCTGTTTCTGCAGTTCAGGGGTTTGCTGATCGAACTCCAGCAACGCTTTTGGATGCACGCCGATCATGCGGTTGATAATAAATTCCAGCCGCGCCAGACCAACCCCTTCGTTTGGCAAACAGGCGAAATCGAACGCGCGATCCGGGTTGCCCACGTTCATCATGATTTTAAGCGGCAGGTCCGGCATGGTATCAACCTGCGAACTGGTGACGTCGAAGTCGAGCAGTTCATCGTAGACATAGCCGGTATCGCCCTCAGCACAGGATACGGTAACGGTATGTCCCTCTTTCAGCCGCTCGGTGGCATCGCCACAGCCAACCACCGCCGGGATGCCCAGCTCACGCGCGATAATCGCGGCATGGCAGGTACGGCCGCCGCGGTTCGTCACAATGGCGGAGGCTTTTTTCATGATCGGTTCCCAGTCGGGATCGGTCATATCGGTCACCAGCACGTCACCTTTTTCGATGCGGTTCATTTCGCTGATATCGTGAATGACCTTGACGGTACCGGCGCCGATGCGGTGACCAATCGCACGGCCTTCAATCACCACCTTGCCCTGTCCCTGCAGGCTGTAACGCTCCATGACCTGACCGTTGGAACGCACGGTTTCAGGGCGCGCCTGGACAATAAATAACTTCCCGGTGTGGCCGTCTTTGGCCCACTCAATATCCATCGGGCGCTTGTAGTGTTGCTCAATCAGTACCGCCTGATGGGCCAACGCCTCCACTTCGGCATCGCTCAGACAGAAACGATCGCGCTCGGCTTCCGCCACATCTTCGATGCGCACCTGCTCGCCATGTTCACGCGAGTCGGCGTAAACCATCCGCACCTTTTTCGAGCCCATGTTGCGGCGAACGATAGCGGGACGTTTCGCAGCCAGCGTCGGCTTGTGCACATAAAACTCGTCCGGGTTCACCGCGCCCTGTACCACCATTTCGCCCAGGCCCAACGCGGCGGTAATGAACACCACCTGATCAAAGCCCGATTCGGTATCAATGGTGAACATGACCCCTGAGGACGCCAGATCGGATCGCACCATGCGCTGAATCCCCGCCGACAGCGCCACGCCGCGATGGTCGTAACCCTGATGGACGCGATAGGAGATGGCGCGATCGTTAAACAGTGAGGCATAAACGTGTTTCACTGCCACCATGACTGACTCGATGCCCTGCACGTTCAGGAAAGTTTCCTGCTGGCCGGCAAAGGACGCGTCAGGCATATCTTCGGCGGTGGCGGATGAGCGCACGGCGAAGGATGCCTCAGCATCGTCGGCAGAGAGCTGCTCATAGGCCGAAAGAATCGCGGCTTCCAGTTCAGGCTGGAACGGGGTTTCGACTACCCACTGGCGTATCTGCTTACCCGCCTTCGCCAGTTGATCCACATCATCAATATTGGTGTCATCCAGCAAAGCATAAATACGCTGGTTCAGACCGCTCTGCTCAAGAAACTGATTAAAGGCCCAGGAGGTGGTCGCAAAACCGTTGGGAACGGAGACGCCCAGAGATGACAAATTGGTAATCATCTCACCCAGAGAAGCATTTTTGCCTCCCACCCGATCAACATCATGCATGCCAAGCTGGTTGTACCAAAGTACTAACGGCTGTTCGCCTTTATTGGACATTGAACTGATCCTTTATTAATGAATGGGCACATGGAAAATCCTGCTATTAACAAATCCAGCCTGGCATAACGTCTGATTAAACACGATCTGTTGAATCGTTAAAGCAGATTCTCAGACACAGTTTCAGAATTGCGCCTGGTTTTTTCAGCGTTGCGCAAGGCCCTTATTTTTTGCTAATACGCTGATAATTAGCTCATTATTTTTTTTACTGCCTGTTATGCGGCGTTTTTGTTGCGCAACAAACACAGGCGTTGTCTGTCACCTGAGGCGGTGTTAATGGCGCAAAAAAGAGGGAATAGGTGACGTCATGATGCAAAAGCGAGAGGGAAACGATGCCCCAGACTACACTTGCCCCTGAAGGCATGCTTATATTATCTCACTTGTTTTTACGACTTCCCTGCCCGAGGCACGACTTATGACCACCGACAGAAGCGTTTTCTACATTTCCGACGGGACAGCAATTACAGCCGAAGTATTAGGCCATGCCGTGTTATCTCAGTTTCCGGTTAACACCACGAGCGTGACCCTGCCGTTTGTTGAAAACGTACAGCGTGCGCAGGCCGTTAAGGCGCAAATCAATGCGCTTTATCAGCAAAGCGGCGTGCGCCCACTGGTGTTTTTTTCCATCGTTACGCCTGAAGTCCGTGACATCATTGTGCAGAGCGAAGGCTTCTGCCAGGACATTGTGCAGGCACTGGTCGCGCCGCTTCAGCAGGAGTTGGGGTTGTCACCGGCACCGGTTGCGCACCGCACCCACGGGCTTGATGCCAGCAATCTCGGCAAATACGACGCCCGTATTGCGGCAATCGATTACACGCTGGCGCATGATGACGGCATTTCGTTGCGCGGCCTGGAGGATGCGCAGGTGATCCTGTTAGGCGTTTCGCGCTGCGGCAAAACACCCACCAGCCTGTATCTTGCCATGCAGTTCGGTATCCGTGCTGCTAACTATCCGTTTATCGCCGACGACATGGATAATCTGAAATTGCCTCCCGCCCTGCGTCAGCATCAGCACAAGCTGTTTGGCCTGACGATCGATCCGGAACGCCTGGCGGCCATTCGTCAGGAGCGCGCAGAAAATACCCGCTATGCCTCTATGCGCCAGTGTCGACTGGAAGTGGGTGAAGTTGAAGCGCTGTTTCGCACTCACCAGATTCGCTACCTCAACAGTACCAACTACTCTGTGGAAGAGATTGCGACGAAAATCCTCGATATTATGGGCCTGACGCGCCGCATGTATTAGTCAATTGCCGACGGCGGCGCTGTAACGTCCCGCTGCCGTCATTTTGACTTTCATTATCATGTTGTCGCTTGAATTCGCAGGTTAATGGTTTATTGTGACCATCATCACTTCCCGGTATTTCACCGCTGCGAAGAAAAAGCTTAGAGAACACCATGAACAAAACTGATGAACTGCGCACCGCGCGCATTGGCAGCCTGATTTCCCCTGCCAGTCTGGCAGCTGAACACCCGCTTTCGACTACCATGGCCGATAACATCACCGCCGCACGCAAGCGCATTGCCCGCATTCTGACCGGAGAAGATCCCCGTCTGCTGGTGGTGATTGGCCCCTGTTCGCTGCATGACCCGGTCGCCGCGCTGGACTACGCTCAGCGTTTGGTCGCCCTGCGTGAGCGTTATCAGGATCGGCTGGAAATCGTGATGCGCACCTATTTCGAAAAACCACGCACGGTTGTGGGCTGGAAAGGCCTGATTTCCGATCCCGATCTGGACGGCAGCTTTGACGTTAATCGCGGCATCAGCATCGCCCGCAAGCTACTGATTGATATCAATGCGTTGGGTTTACCGACCGCCACCGAATTCCTGGATATGGTGATCGGCCAGTTTATTGCCGATCTGATTAGCTGGGGGGCAATTGGCGCCCGGACCACCGAAAGCCAGATTCATCGTGAAATGGCCTCGGCGCTCTCCTGCCCGGTCGGTTTTAAAAACGGAACAGATGGAAACGTCCGCATTGCCGTGGATGCCATTCGTGCATCCCGTGCCAGCCATATGTTTCTGTCGCCCGACAAACAAGGTCAGATGACGATTTACCAGACCAGCGGGAATCCGCACGGCCATGTGATTCTGCGTGGCGGCAAACAGCCTAATTATCATGCAGGCGACGTTGCCGAAGCCGCTGCCTGTTTAGCTGAGTTTGGTCTGCCGCAGCAGTTGGTGATTGATTTCAGCCACGGCAACTGCCTCAAGCAGCATCGCCGTCAGCGCGATGTTGCACGGGGCGTCTCCGGGCAGATTAAAAGCGGCTCTCGCGCCGTTGCCGGGGTAATGATTGAAAGTTTTATTGAGGAAGGCAATCAAAAAGTGGTGAGCGGTGAACCCCTGACTTACGGTCAGTCGATCACCGATCCCTGCCTCAGCTGGCAGGACAGCGAAGAGGTCCTTGCGCTGTTAGCTGAGGCGGTTTCTCACCGTCTGTAAATCAGCTTGAGCAGCTGACCTCCAGTGTCTTGCCCCAGTCCGGTGGCCGTTGACGATATTCAGCGGCCGCCGCGTCACTAAAGGGCTGCTGAAGCGCCTGATGTAAACGCGCCAACGCGCCGCTCTCTCCCTTCTCCGCCTCGTCTATCACCTGTTGAGCAAGGTAGTTACGCAGCACCACGGCTGGATTGGCGGCTTTCATCACCTGCTGCCGTTCGGCATCGCCAACCTGCTCCTGCAGCAGGCGTTGACGGTAGCGCTGATACCAGCGATCAAAAGCAGAACGACCGATAAATTCATCCCGCAGTGGCGAACGGCTCTCCGCCTGCTGCGTATCACTTAACAGACGGAACGTGAGCGTATAGTCGCTGCGTTCCTGACTCATTAAGCTGAGTAATTCGGTAAGAATCTCATTATCCCCGGCATCGGCCGTCAGCAGGCCCAGCTTCGCCCGCATCCGCTCTCCCCAGACGCGCATAAGCGCATTCTCATAGCCGCTTAAGGCCTGTTTGAGCTGTTCGGTACTCATTAACCCCGATAACGCATGGGCCAGTCGGTTGAGGTTCCATAAGCCAATCATGGGCTGATTCTCGAAGCTGTAGCGGCCCTGATAATCGCTGTGATTGCAGATATAATCCGGCTGATAGTCATCCAGAAAACCATAGGGACCATAATCGAGGGTCAGGCCGAGGATCGACATGTTGTCGGTATTCATTACGCCATGAGCGAAGCCCACGCTTTGCCACTGGGCGATCAGTCGCGCAGTGCGCAGCACGATATCGGCAAACCACAGCTGATAACGATCGGCCTCATCCACCAGCTGCGGCCAGTGGTGGCGAATGGCATAGTCTGCCAGCTGTTTGACCTGTTTCGGCTGCTGGCTGTAAAAAAAGTGTTCGAAATGCCCAAAGCGCAGGTGACTCGGTGCAATACGCATCAGCATCGCGCCACGTTCGGCGGTCTCGCGGTAAACGGGCTCGTCGCTAACGGCAAGGGTGAGTGCGCGCGTGGTGGGAATGCCTAAATGATGCAGCGCTTCAGAGGCGAGAAATTCACGCACCGTGGAGCGTACAACGGCACGACCGTCGCCCATGCGCGAATAAGGCGTTAGCCCGGCGCCTTTCAGGTGCCAGTCGAGCCTGCGACCGTCTTCCTGCCGCTGTTCGCCCAGCAGAATACCGCGGCCATCCCCCAACTGACCGGCCCAGACGCCAAACTGATGCCCACTGTAGACCTGGGCCAGCGGTGCCATGCCGGGTAATAACGCAGCACCATACCACACGCCATGGCCCTGCCCGGAAAACAATGCGCTGTCCAGTGCCATTGCCTTCGCCAGCGGCGCGTTGTGATACAGCAGTCGGCCGCCCGCAAGTGGCGTAGGGTTTAACGCGGTATAGCTGCCAGGAAGCTCACGAAACCAGCTGTTATCAAAGATCATCAATTCTCCCAACGACACCGGGTATCGTGTGATAAAACCCACAGTGTAGCGTTGATGACCAGGATTGGACAGGCGGCAGGCGTGCGAGTATCAGGGAGTGTGCAGGAATTGCTCAGAGTAGATTAACGTCTCAAAGGCGTCTGATTTAACCACTGGAAACAGCGCGCCCTGGAGGTGGACGTTACTGAGCTGGCTAACTTTATCCAGTAAAATTTCATCATCCACACCACAAATAATCATCCGATCGCAATGGCTGCGGAAATTATCGATGATGCTCTGCATAAATGGTAAAAAAGAAGCACGTTTAGACAGTGAGTGAATAAAGTGTTTATCCAGTCTGATACAGCTAAACAGATTATCGTAAACGGCTGTCGTGGAGGATTTCCCTGCGCCAAAATGGGACAGAGACAATTTAAACTCACGATTTAACGCGGCGATTAATGGGTTATTTTTTCCCAAATTCAGCGAGAGAAACGTTTCGCTGATATCCAGCATTATAAAAGGAAGCTGTTTTATTTTGCGCGTCAGAAACTCACTCTCGAGAATGGTGTTCGCCATGCCCTCATCGACAGGCATAAAAGCCAGCAGGTGATGGGTTTCAAAAAACGTCTGGTGTTTTTCCAGCAGCGAGATCTGGCGCTGCAGCAGGCGCAGGCGCTGTGTTTCATCAAGCTGAGGCAACAGAACATCCTGCGGCAACGTGATCGGCGCACTCTCGTGCACGAACTGCGTAGCCAGCTCAATGGCGGTTAAGTGCCCTTCCTGAGAACAGGCGGCATAAAACCAAATTTCCGACTGGTAGTCGGCAGACAGGTGAATTTTCATTTTACAGCCAGAATATGTGGCGATAGTGCATCGTATATGATTAAAAACATACTGGCAATAGTAGCAAAGGACTGATGAGATGGATATTTTTATCGCTTCATTACCGTTAGGCTAAAAAAATAAACTTTAAGCCAAATAATTCCAGGAACAATTCTGTTAACCGTGAAAAACATTCTTAGGTCCGGTGTTATAAATAAAACGAACCGGTTAAATCCGAATTAAGAATATTTTTCCAGGTCCGTTTTTTTTCTGATTTAATCCGCACAAATCCACTGGTTTTCCAGCGGAGAAATTAGATGCGGCGCGCCTGCCAAAAGACCTTCCGCCAGTAGACATTATCCAGCGAAGAGCGGATTACGCCCTGACTGGTGGACGCATGGATGAAAGCGTTATCCGTGTCATAAATGCCCACATGCAGGCCATTTTCACCACTCCCCGTTTTGAAGAACACCAGATCACCGGGCAAGAGATCGTCTTTGCTGATGCGGGTGCCGATATCGCTTTGTGCGGAAGTGGTGCGGGGAAGTTGCAGATCAAACCTGTCGCGAAACGTCAGGTAGACAAAGCCTGAACAGTCCACCCCGCCGCGGCTCATGCCACCATAACGGTAAGGCGTGCCCCGCCAGCTTCCCAGTTGATCTCTGAGTTGCGCTATCACGGTGATGGAGTCAGAGAGGCGACTGTTAATGGGCGGTGCATGATGGCTACAGCCCACCAGCAATAAAGCGAATAACAGCAACCCCATGCGCATAACAGCTCATCCTTAATAAAGAGTAACCGGATTAATGTAGCGGCAAAGCGCGCCAGGTGGCAAGTCTCAGGGCAAAACGGTCAGCAGAGGCCGTCCTTCTAAGATGAGCTGACGAAACGGAATGCCGTACAGGGGCGAAAGCTGTTCTGGCCGAAGGACATCCGCAGGCTCGCCCTGCAACACCACCTGGCCCTGATGTAACAGCCAGACCTGATTGGCATACCATAAGCTATGGTTAAGATCGTGACTGCTGGCGACAACGCAAACGCCTGCAGCACAGAGTTCACTAATCAGATCGTCCACCGCTTTTTGTTGAGCAACATCCAGCGCCGTCATGGGCTCATCCAGGATCAGTAATTGCCCTCTGGCGTTGATCTGCGGATCGATTTGCATCATTACCGCGCCAAGCCGCACCCGCTGCCACTCACCACCGGAGAGCTGGGTCAATGGCCAGGCTAATTTATCATCCAACTGCAACCGCGACAGTATCGTGGCGAGCCGGGCTTCATCTGGCGAGGTGGAAGACGAAAGATGCAGCCGCAGATAGTGGTAAACCGGCATCTGCCCCGGAGGAAGCTGTTGCTGAGGCAGCCAGCTGCGCACGCTGGCCAGCGCCGGGCCTGTCCAACTGACGAGGGCGGTATTCAGTAGCGTGGCGCGGCCGGTAAAGGGTTCCAATCCCGCCAGGGCTGACAGCAGTGTGCTCTTCCCTGCGCCATTCGGCCCCACCAGATGCACCCGTTGCCCGGCCTGCATCGTGCCGCTCACCGGTTGCAGCCGTCCGGGGATGGCTGCATTTTCCAGGCTAAGCAACACTTACTTTGCCAGCGCCTGTTTGATCGTTTCCAGAATAATGGGATCTTCTGGCGACATGTCCGGTGAGAAACGCTGAATAACGCTGCCATCACGCCCTATCAGGAATTTTTCGAAGTTCCACAGAATATCGCCCGGCGCTTTGGGAGCCCGTCCTTTGCTGACCATGCGCTCATAAAAACCACTCTCTTCCGGACGCACGGCCTCGGGTTTCGCCGCGACCAGCTGTGCATAAAGCGGATGACGATGCTCACCATTGACCTCACACTTTTCGAACATCGGAAACGTCACACCGAAGGTCGTGCTGCAAAACGTTTTGATTTCTTCGCTACTGCCTGGCTCCTGCTCCAGAAACTGGTTGCAGGGGAAACCCAGCACGCTGAAGCCCTGCTCATGCCAGGCTTTATGAATATTTTCCAGCGCTTCATATTGTGGGGTTAAGCCGCATTTAGAGGCCACGTTGACCACCAGCAGCACCTGTCCCTGCCAGGAGGACAGCGCCGTTTTCTCACCATCCAGTGTAACCAGTTCAGTTTGATAAATGCTCATACGGAGTTCCTGTGGTTAATGCATGTATGTCAGCTAAAGCTGACGTGACGATTTGACTAACAAGATGATAAACAGCGGTGCGCCGAGCGTTGCCGTGACCACGCCGATGGGTAACTCAGCGGAGGCCAGCGCCAGGCGGGCAATAATATCCGCGCCAAGCAATACGCTGGCTCCCGCCAGCGCCGAAGCCGGCAGCAGCGCACGGTGGTCATTCAGCCCCACCAGCCGCAGCAGGTGCGGAATCACCAGGCCCACAAAGCCAATTGCGCCAGCAAGCGCCACGCTGACGCCAACCAGCCATCCCGTGGCCAACACCAGCAGATTACGCCAGTAAAACAGTGACAACCCAAGCTGGCGGGCTGACGTTTCCCCCAGCGCCAGTAAGTTAAGCACCCTGCTCGCTGTGGTGAGCGCCAGGATAACCGGCAGCAGCGCCAGCATCATCCAGCCATAGCGCCAGTCGATACCGCTGAAGCCGCCCATCATCCAGTACATGAGTTGGCGCAGATCGAGGCTGCTGCTGAAATAGACGGCCCACGTCATGATCGCGCTACAAATAATCCCCAGCGCAACGCCAGTGAGCAGCAAACGCGTGACGGATAAATGACGCCGGGCAAAATGCAACAGAATCAGGGTAACGACCAGCGCACCGGCCATTGCCGAAAAGCTGAGGCTCCATAGCGAACCGCTGCTCAACAGAACGCCCGCGACCAGGCCAATGCCGGCCCCATTGGAAACGCCAAGCAGCCCGGGTTCGGCCAGTGGGTTGGTAAACAATGCCTGCATGACAACGCCGCTCAGAGCCAGCGCGCTCCCCACCAGGATAACCGCAAGGCTGCGCGGCAGGCGAAGCTGGCCGACAAAAAGCCTGCCGCTGTCGCTGAACCATTGTGTGGGGCTTATCCAGCGCTCACCCGCGCACAGGCTGAGGATAAATAACACCAGCAGCAGGCTGCCGAGACCCAAAAGCCAGGCTTTACTGCGGCGATCGCTGTGCAGAGCAAGTTGTTCAAGCTGGGACATAAGCAGAATTAGCCAGAATGACAGAGGATTGATTGTAAAAGGATTGCGAAAAAAAGAAATGAAAAAGGCCGCTTGCGCGGCCTTTTTGAAACACTGGGATCAGTCACTGTCTTTTGGTGTGGCGTTTTCAACGCGACTTTTAAGCTTCTGCCCTGGACGGAAGGTCACTACGCGACGCGCAGTAATGGGAATATCTTCTCCCGTTTTTGGGTTTCTGCCCGGACGTTGGTTTTTGTCACGCAGGTCAAAATTACCAAACCCCGACAGTTTAACCTGTTCTCCATTTTCCAACGCGCGGCGAACCTCTTCGAAAAACAACTCCACCAACTCTTTTGCGTCACGTTTGCTCAGCCCGAGTTTCTCAAACAGGTATTCTGACATCTCAGCTTTTGTAAGCGCCATAGGTTCAATCCCTCAAGGTTGCCTGGAATCGCTCTTTTAATGCCGCAACGCATTTGGCAACCGTCGCGGCAATCTCCTCTTCTTCGAGTGTCCGGCTGGTATCCTGCAAAATCAGGCTGATTGCGAGGCTCTTATAGCCCTCGGAAACACCCTTACCTCGGTACACGTCAAACAAGTTTACGCCAACTACCTGATTTACGCCAACTTTCTTACACTCTGCGATGATATCTGCTGCCGGCACATTTTCGGCCACAACAACGGCGATATCACGGCGGTTTGCCGGGAAGCGTGAAACCTCTTGCGCATCAGGCAGGACGCGGTCTGCGACCTTATTCCAAAGCAGTTCAAAGACTAAGGTACGACCGTTGAGATCCAGCTTACGTTCAAGCTCGGGATGAACCACTCCGATAAATCCGATTCGTTCATCCTGTAAATAAATTGCCGCACTTTGTCCAGGATGGAGCGCTGGATTCGCCTCTGCACGAAAGCTAATCGCATTCAACTTGCCGGTTAAATCCAGCAATGACTCTAAATCACCTTTCAAATCATAGAAGTCAACGGTCTGACGCGCCAGATCCCAGTGTTCTTCATAGCGGTTGCCACTCAGCACGCCTGCCAGCATTAGATCCTGACGAATACCGAGATCCGCCTGAGTATCAGGAACAAATCGCAGACCGCTCTCAAACAGACGCACGCGGCTCTGCTGACGGTTCTGGTTATAGACCACCGCGCTGAGTAAGCCAGTCCACAGTGACAAACGCATGGTGGACATGTCGCTGGAGATCGGGCTGGGCAGCAGCAGCGCCTCTTCACCCGGATGCAGCAACTGCTGTACTTTCGGGTCCACGAAGCTGTAGGTGATGGCTTCCTGGTAGCCTTTATCCACTAACAGCATTTTTGCTCGCTTCAGCGACAGGTTAGCTTCACGGTGCTTTGTCATGACCAGACCGGCCTGAACCGGCACGTCCGGGATGTTGTTGTAACCATAAATACGGGCGATCTCTTCTACCAGATCCTCTTCGATAGCCATATCGAAGCGCCAGGCCGGGGCGACCGCCTGCCATTCCCCAGGGGTTACGCTGACCTGACAACCCAGGCGCGTCAGAATATCCGTGACCTGCTCATCGCTGACAACATGACCAATCAGCCGATCCAGCTTTTCACGACGCAGTGTGATCCTGGCCGGTTGCGGCAAGGCGTCCGCCGACGTCTGATCGATAACCGGGCCCGCTTCACCGCCGCAGATGCTCAGCAGCAGCTGAGTCGCGCGTTCCATCGCCTTGTGTTGCAGTGCAGAATCCACACCGCGCTCGTAGCGATGTGATGCATCGGTGTGCAAACCATGACGGCGCGCGCGGCCCGCAATCGCCAGCGGTTCGAACCAGGCACACTCCAGCAAAATATTTTGCGTTTCGCCGTTTACACCAGAATGTTCACCACCAAAAATGCCGCCCATCGCCAGGGCTTTCTGATGATCGGCAATCACCAGCGTATCGCTGCTGAGCTTCACCTCTGTGCCATCCAGTAGCGTGAGCGCCTCACCATCTTTCGCCATCCGCACGACGATACCGCCGTTAATGCGGTCCAGATCGAACGCGTGCATTGGCTGGCCCAGTTCGAGCAACACGTAGTTGGTGATATCAACGACCGGATCGATAGAGCGAATACCACAGCGACGCAGCTTCTCTTTCATCCACAGCGGCGTTGCTGCGCTAACGTTGATGCCTTTCACGACACGGCCCAGATAGCGTGGGCAGGCAGCGGTGGCTTCGACATTAATCGGTAACGTATCAGCAATCGTCGCCGCAACCGGCTCAATGACCGGCGCGTTAAGCGGCAGGCTGTTCAGCACCGCCACATCGCGGGCAATCCCGATAATGCCCAGGCAGTCTGCGCGGTTAGGCGTGACGCTGATTTCAATGGTGTTGTCGTCCAGCTGCAGGTAGTCACGGATATCCGTGCCAATCGGCGCATCGGCGGGCAGTTCGATAATGCCGCTGTGGTCGTCGGAAATCCCCAGCTCAGAGAACGAGCACAGCATGCCTTCGGACGGTTCGCCGCGCAGCTTAGCCGCTTTAATTTTAAAATCGCCCGGCAGCACGGCACCCACGGTGGCGACTGCGACTTTCAGGCCCTGACGGCAGTTTGGTGCGCCGCAGACGATGTCCAGCAGCCGATCGCC
This sequence comes from Pantoea sp. Ae19-2, assembly GCF_059801205.1. NCBI lineage: Bacteria > Pseudomonadati > Pseudomonadota > Gammaproteobacteria > Enterobacterales > Erwiniaceae > Pantoea > Pantoea sp. Ae19-2. The sequence goes on from NZ_JBCHWE010000001.1 coordinate 1,983,151, forward strand.
GCCGGTATTGATTTTGGTCACACGCAGTTTGTCGGCATTAGGGTGCTGACCGCATTCCACTACCTCACCGACCACGACGCCGTGAAACGCGCCCGCAACGGGCTCAACGCCGTCCACTTCCAGGCCGGCCATGGTGATTTGCTCAGATAAGGCCGCACTGTCAAGGGCTGGATTTACCCATTCGCGTAACCAGAGTTCACTGAATTTCATTGGATAACCTGCCCTTACTTAAATTGTTTGAGGAAACGTAAATCATTTTCGAAGAATGCGCGTAAATCGGTCACGCCGTAGCGCAGCATGGTCAGGCGCTCCATGCCCATGCCAAAGGCGAAGCCTGAATAGACTTCCGGATCGATACCGACATTGCGCAGAACATTGGGGTGCACCATGCCGCAGCCCAGCACTTCCAGCCACTTGCCGTTTTTACCCATCACATCCACTTCAGCGGACGGCTCGGTAAACGGGAAATAGGAAGGACGGAAGCGGATCTGCAAATCTTCCTCAAAGAAGTTGTTCAGGAAATCGTGCAGCGTGCCTTTCAGGTTGGTGAAGTTGATATTCTTATCAACGATCAGCCCTTCCATCTGGTGGAACATCGGCGTGTGCGTCTGATCGTAATCGTTACGGTACACGCGGCCCGGCGCAATAATGCGCAGAGGCGGCTGCTGGTTCTTCATGGTGCGAATTTGCACGCCTGAGGTTTGCGTGCGCAGCAGGCGCGTGGCATCAAACCAGAAAGTATCATGATCGGCACGCGCCGGGTGATGGCCCGGAATATTGAGCGCATCGAAGTTATGATAATCGTCTTCAATTTCCGGACCGGTCACTACCGCAAAGCCCAGCTCGCCAAAGAACGTTTCAATACGATCGATGGTGCGGGTCACCGGATGCAGGCCGCCGTTTTCGATACGGCGTCCCGGCAGGGAAACGTCGATGGTTTCTGCCGCCAGACGGGCGTTAAGGACCGCAGACTCCATCTCCTCTTTACGCGCGTTCAGACGATCCGTTACCTGCTGTTTAGCCTCGTTAATCACCGCACCGGCCGCAGGACGCGCTTCCGCTGGCAATTCACGCAATGTGGTCATCTGTAATGTCAGATGCCCTTTCTTCCCCAGATATTCGACGCGCACCGCGTCAAGGGCGGCGATATCGGTCGCCCCGTCGATGGCCGCCGTGGCGTTCGCCACCAGTTCTGCTAGTTGGGACATGTTTTCCTCTTTTTCCAGTCAGGCTGGTTAGTACTTGTTGGGACCTGCCGGTCCAATATGCCAGCGCCAAAAACAAAAAAAGCCTCCACGTGGGAGGCTTTCAGCGCGATTTTTCGTTTCTTTTCTTATGCGCAAAAGCCCCTGATTGTCAGGCGCTAAAGTAAAAAAAGAAACGGAAAATAGCAGCATTCATGCTTGCGTTACCTTGTCATGATTTCCAACGGCACTATTGAAATGCGCAGCGGCGAAAATGTCAATCTTTTGCTCAGGTTACAGGTAATAAAAAAGGGAGCAAGCTCCCTTTTTCAACTGACTTACGCCAGCGCTGATTTCGCTTTTTCTACCAGTGCAGTGAATGCCACTTTGTCGAATACGGCGATGTCGGCCAGGATTTTACGGTCAATTTCAATGGCTGCTTTTTTCAGACCATTGATGAAACGGCTGTAAGACATACCGTTCTGACGCGCTGCTGCGTTGATACGCGCGATCCACAGCTGACGGAACTGACGCTTACGTTGACGACGGTCGCGGTAAGCATACTGACCAGCTTTGATAACAGCCTGGAAGGCAACGCGGTAAACACGTGAACGTGCACCGTAGTAACCTTTAGCTTGTTTTAAGATTTTTTTGTGACGTGCGCGAGCAACTACACCACGTTTTACACGAGCCATTTAGCTCTCCTGTTTAATATTCTGAATTAATTAAAAAAATTTACTTATGCGTACGGCAGGCAGGCAATAACCAGACCCAGATCGCCTTTAGACACCATGCCTTTCGGACGCAGGTGACGTTTACGCTTAGTAGATTTCTTAGTCAGAATATGACGCAGGTTTGCGTGTTTACGCTTGAAGCCGCCAGAAGCGGTCTTCTTGAAGCGCTTAGCCGCGCCACGTACAGTTTTAATCTTTGGCATTTTAAAAAATATCCACTTCGCATTGTTGATAACATGACCCAGACAGGCGAACAACAAACCGCACAACGCAAGCGCTGCGCGGTCATTGCTACTTGAATGCCTACTGTTTCTTCTTAGGAGCGAGCACCATGATCATCTGGCGGCCTTCGATCTTCGAAGGGAAGGATTCGACAATGGCCAAATCCAGATCTTCACACAGGTCTTTACGGACGCGGTTAAGCACTTCCATACCGATCTGCTGGTGCGCCATCTCACGACCGCGGAAACGCAGCGTGATTTTGGCTTTATCGCCTTCTTCCAGAAAGCGAATCAGGTTGCGTAGTTTGACCTGATAGTCGCCATCATCGGTTCCAGGACGGAATTTGATTTCCTTAACCTGAATAACTTTTTGTTTCTTCTTCTGTTCCTTAGAAGATTTACTTTTTTCATAGAGGAACTTGCCGTAGTCCATGATGCGGCAAACCGGCGGTTCGGCGTTCGGGCTGATTTCAACTAAATCTACACCCGCTTCCTCAGCTTTTTCCAGAGCTTCGCGTAGACTTACAATACCAAGTTGCTCGCCTTCAACGCCTGTTAAGCGCACTTCTGTTGCGCGAATTTCACTGTTGATGCGATTCGGACGCGTAGGTTGTACTCGTTTTCCGCCTTTAATACTTTATTCCTCCAATTGGTGAAGATTGCGGCTGCGAATCTCTTGCTGCAGCTTCTCAACAAACACATCGACGTCCATCGACCCAAGGTCTTTACCACGGCGGGTGCGAACGGCCACTTTGCCAGCTTCCACCTCTTTATCACCACAGACCAACATATAAGGGACGCGACGTAATGTGTGCTCGCGGATTTTAAAGCCTATCTTCTCGTTTCTCAAGTCCGCTTTCACACGAATGCCAGCATTCTGCAATTTACGTGTCAAAGTCTCAACATATTCTGCCTGACCGTCGGTAATATTCATTACCACAGCCTGCATCGGCGCCAGCCAGCTTGGGAAGAAACCGGCGAACTCCTCGGTCAAAATACCGATGAAGCGCTCCATCGAACCCAGAATCGCACGGTGAATCATTACCGGCGTCTGACGATCGTTGTTTTCACCCACATAGGTGGCATCCAGACGCTTAGGCAGGGAAAAGTCTAGCTGAACCGTTCCACACTGCCAGGCGCGGTCAAGGCAATCGTATAGTGTAAATTCAATTTTAGGGCCGTAGAACGCGCCCTCACCCGGCTGGTACTCAAACTCAATGTTGTTTTCATTGAGCGCCGCAGCCAGATCTTCTTCTGCACGATCCCAGGTTTCGTCAGAACCAATACGCTTTTCAGGACGGGTGGACAGTTTCACCACAATCTTTTCAAAGCCAAAGGTGCTGTACATGTCATAAACCATGTGGATACAGCTGTTCACTTCGGTACGCAGCTGATCTTCCGTACAGAAAATATGTGCATCATCCTGGGTAAAGCCCCGCACACGCATCAGGCCATGCAAAGCACCTGAAGGTTCATTACGGTGGCAGCTACCGAACTCAGCCATACGCAGCGGCAAATCGCGATACGATTTCAGCCCCTGGTTAAAAATTTGGACGTGCCCTGGGCAGTTCATCGGTTTGATGCAGTACTCACGGTTCTCAGAAGAGGTCGTGAACATCGCATCTTTGTAGTTTTCCCAGTGGCCGGTCTTTTCCCACAGCACCCGATCCATCATGAACGGGCCTTTAACTTCCTGATACTGGTACTCTTTTAGCTTACTGCGGACGAACACTTCCAGCTCACGGAAAATTGTCCAGCCGTCATTATGCCAGAAAACCATGCCCGGCGCTTCTTCCTGCATATGATAGAGGTCGAGTTGCTTACCAATTTTACGGTGGTCGCGCTTCGCCGCCTCTTCCAGACGCTGTAAATAAGCCGCCAGCTGTTTCTTATCTGCCCATGCTGTACCGTAAATGCGCTGCAGCATTTTGTTGTCGCTGTCGCCGCGCCAGTATGCGCCGGAGATTTTCTGCAGTTTAAAATGGTGACAGAAACGCATGTTCGGTACGTGCGGACCGCGGCACATATCGACATATTCTTCATGATGATACAGCCCGGGGCGATCGTCATGACTGATGTTCTCATCCAGGATGGTGGTCTTGTAGACTTCACCTCGCGCCGCGAAGACATCGCGCGCTTCCTGCCAACTGACTTTTTTCTTCACAACATCGTAGTTGGTCTCGGCCAACTGATGCATGCGTTTTTCCAGCAGCTCAATGTCTTCCTGGGTCAGGGTACGATCGATATCGACATCATAATAGAAGCCGTTGTCGATCACCGGACCGATCGCCATTTTGGTATCTGGCCACAGCTGCTTAATCGCATGGCCTAACAGATGCGCGCAGGAGTGGCGGATGATCTCCAGACCCGCTTCGTCTTTGGCAGTGATAATGGCAACAGACGCGTCGTCGGTGATGGGATCGACCGCATCAACCAGTTCACCGTTAACTCGTCCGGCGATGCAGGCTTTTGCCAGACCGGGACCAATATCAAGCGCGATATCCATGACGCTGACAGGGCGGTCGTATGAGCGCTGACTGCCATCAGCAAGCGTAATTACAGGCATAGAATGTCCTTAGTTGCAGTGGTAAGCCACACGAAAGCTTACATACAAAATTGAGTAGTGTTATTGACCTGGCGTTATGTCAGACCCACATTGTCGGAATGTCGCCAAGAGTGTAATGCGGGACGGATAATAGCAGTTTTCAGGCGCGAGCAAAACCCATGCGTTTGTCGCTAAGCCTCAGAGAGATCGAAAAAAAGCGGCCAGGCACTGTGCCAGACCGCGCTTTTTCAGACATCCTGACGCCTGTTACATCGCGTAGGTCAGCATGACGGAAGTTCGGGTATCGGTACGGTCTGGTGCAGAAGCCGGTGGGTTGTTGTTCCAGGTCACGTTGTAGGCCAGCTTGAGGGCAAAGTGATCGTTAATAGCAACCTGTAAACCCGTTTCTGAGTTCACCGTGGTGTCTTCTCCCAGCGAGCTCAGCACGGAAACACCCTGAATGAACTTAGTGGTGTCGGTAAGTTGCCACTGATAGCTCACAGCGCCGTAAGCCAGCCCCTGCGTTTTATGATCGCCGTCGCGGTAATCGTCGTAACGCACACCCGGACCGAATTCAGCACGCAGTGAATGCACCGGGCCGTTCAGAATCTGGCGACCATAACCGGCGGTCAGCACATCACGAGAATCATAGCCGTTATAACGATCGCTCAACCAACTTGCCTGACCAAACAGGTAGTCGTAGGCGCTCATGTTGTAACGCGAACGGGCACCCAGGTTGTAGGTTTCCGAAGAACGCTCATCGTTGGCAGAGGTGTTTGCGGCGTTACCCCACAAGCTGTAGGCCATTGATTCTGTGTACCAGGTCATATTGGTTTGCGCGGTCAATGATGAACTGGTGGTGTTACCGGTTTGTGCCAGGTAACCCGCAGAAGCAGAACCTTCAAAAGGCTTTTTCGCCGTTGAAGGGTCATCCATTGCGGTAAAGACAGCATTATCGGCCAGCGCCTGGTGACAAAACGCTCCGGCAGAGAGCAAAAGAACAGCAGACAGCTTGTTAAAGGCTTTCATTAAATGTGATCCGTGCAGCAGTTTTAAAAACGAAGATTCTGAAGGGTTTCCCAATGCGATCAATGCAATTTACGGTAACTTTTGTAAAAAAACATGAATTCGCTCAGAACGGCATACTTTAGCGTAACGCCGCGTATTCACTAGGCGTTAACCTGATTTCGGCGCGCATTATAGAGCCATTTTTGGCAAATGGCATCTTTTCATTTACAAGATTTACACAGGATTTTGCCTGGAATATCAGCGAAATTTGCACACAGATTGATCTGATTTTACGCCTCATCTCCTTCATTATTCGCCTGTTTTTTCACCCTGTACTACGCTGTGTATTATTTGAGCATACCGAGGTGCAGAATGAGCAACGGGAATTTACACCGCTATGTCGTCACGTTTCATTACCGGGAAACCGGTCTCAGTGAGGTGCTGACGTTAACCGGGGCAATGACCTCCGGCGGCTTTTCTACCACGCTGATGGATGACAAGGGAAACCCGCATGAGCTTGGCACCAACAGTTTTGGCATTGTGACTACGCTTACGCAGGAGGATTTAAAACAGCAGGTTATTGCCGCGGGCGAAAGCGCGCTGGGACAAACGCCCGACGTGACGCTCACCACGCTTGACGATTTTCTGCGCGACGCAGCACGTTCAACAGAGTAGTCTGTGCGCAGGCGCAGACTTTGCGCAGTGCTAACGCGTTACAATCGAATTCAGGCAGCGAATAAAGAGGATAACCCGATGTGGTCAGCCATTAGTCGTCTGTTAAGCGAGCAATTTGGTGACGCCGATATTACCCAACGCCACGAGCTCCCCGGTGGCGATGTGCATCCCGCCTGGCTGATTCGCTATGGTGAGCAGGATGTCTTTGTCAAATGCAACAGCCGCGATAAGGTTTCGCTGTTCAGTTGGGAAGCCGATCAACTCGCCCTGCTGCGCCGTACGCAGACCGTCCGGGTCCCTGAGGTCTACGGGGTGGGCAGCGATCGCGACTACAGCTTTCTGCTGCTGGAATACATCAAGCCTCAGCCTCTCGATGCGCACAGCGCACTGCAGCTGGGCCAGCAATTGGCACATCTGCATCAGTGGAGCGAACAACCGCAGTTTGGTCTTGATTTCGATAACAACCTGACCACCACACCTCAGCCAAACAGTTGGCTACGGCGCTGGTCAGTCTTTTTTGCAGAGCAGCGTATCGGCTGGCAGCTGCAAATTGCCGCCGAGAAAGGCATTCTCTACGGCAATGCCGAGCTGATTGTCGACCGTGTGCAGCGCACCCTGGCCTCCCATCACCCGCAACCTTCCCTGCTGCATGGCGATCTGTGGCCCGCCAACTGCGCAGCCAGCCAGAACGGGCCATGGATTTTTGATCCGGCCTGTTACTGGGGCGACAGAGAATGTGATCTGGCGATGCTGAGCTGGTTTAACGATCTGCCCAGAGAAATCTTCGACGGCTATAATCAGGTTTGGCCACTGCCGGATGGCTTCTCACAGCGCCAGCCGGTTTATCAGCTTTATTATCTGCTAAACCGGGCCAACGTGTTCGGCGGCAACTGGCTGGGGGCCGCGCAGTTTGCCGTAGGTCAGTTACTGGACGACGACGCGCTGGCGGCCGGCCAGGCTAAACCGGCCTGGCCGGTTAGAGAAAACCGAGTAACGAAAGCAGAAAATATCCGGCGATAACAATCACGATGGGCAAAATATAGAGCGGGAAAATCTGCAGAAAAATGGTGTGACGAGGAATGCGCACCTTCTCTTCCACCTGCTGACGCGTGCGCCCTTCGCTGCCTTTCGCCTGTTCGAGGATCATCTGGTCTTCAATGCCTTCGCGGACATGGCGAACCTGCCTCCCCATACGCGCACCTGACGCTTCCAGGGCCAGCCCGATGAAGATCAGAATATAGATTAGCCAGAACCCCAGGTTCATCTGGCCGTTAAACTCCGGCACGGGCGAGTTGTGCCAGAAAACGTTCAAAAACGGCGTGTTAAAACGAATCATATCGACCATGACATGAATAAAATCGAGCATCACGGCATCAATGCCGGGTTTCTTTTCACTGTGTTTAAAGAGAAAACTCAGCAGTGAGATGATCGTGGAGAGCAACGCCAGTAAAAAAACTATCCAGCCGACAACGCGTTTAAGGATGGCAATACGGCCAGCCTGTTGATAGGTCATGATATCTCCTGAACCCAAAATCCTGTTAGCCTTCAGTCTAACCTGCCCTTAGGGAATTTTCCCAAAAAAAAGAGCAGGCTGCGCCCGGCAAGGCTCTCGTTAACCCCCCGCCTGCGTTCGTGGTAAGGTAGCGGGATTATTTACAGGGGAGCGCCTTATGTCTTACCACCGCCCGGTTTACGCTGCTTTATTTGATATGGATGGATTACTGATTGATTCGGAACCGCTCTGGGATCGGGCCGAAATGGATATCTTTTCCACCCTGGACGTTGATTTAACGCGCCGTCATACGCTGCCCGATACGCTCGGGCTTCGCATCGATCAAACCGTGCGCATGTGGTATGAAACGCTGCCCTGGACCGGTCCGTCGCAGCAGGAGATTACCCAGCGCATTATTACCCGCGTGATGGAACTGATTGCGACAGAACGCCCTCTGCTGCCCGGTGTTGAATCGGCCCTGAGGTTATGTAAGCAGCAGGGGCTGAAAACCGGCCTGGTCTCGGCCTCGCCGCTGTTTATGCTGGAAGCCGTGCTGGAGATGTTCAACCTGCGGCCCTGGTTTGACGTGCTGTCTTCGGCGGAGAACCTGCCTTACAGCAAGCCGCACCCTCAGGTGTACGTTAATGCGGCGGAGGCGCTGGGCATCGATCCGTTAAACTGCGTCGCGCTGGAAGACTCCGTTAACGGAATGGTGGCGAGCAAAGCGGCACGGATGCGCGCCATCGTCGTGCCGGCTGCCGTCCATCAGGAAGATGCTCGTTGGGCACTGGCCGATGTTAAACTCGGCAATCTGACACAGCTGATGCCCGCCCACTTACTGGGGTAATCGTGCCTGTGTTGTAACCTGTTGCACAGGCTTAAAAAATTAACGCTTCGTTACAGCGTCACAGGTTCTCATTTACTGGATAAATCCCTATACTGGATGCATCGACAGTTTTTGCAGCCAGGTTTTATCATGACGGCCGAGGGCCATATCTTTTTTGCGGTTGCCAGCGCTATTTTTGCCAAACGGGCCGAACTCACGCCGGTGATGGCGCACGCAGACTGGTGGCATTTGATCCCGGCCACGTTACTGACCTGCCTGCTTCCCGATATCGATCATCCCAAATCTCTGTTAGGACAGCGGCTTCGCTGGCTGTCCCACCCTATTGCGCGGGCCTTTGGTCACCGGGGATTTACCCACAGCCTGCTTGCGGTGGCGGCCAGCCTGTGGCTGTTTCAGATTAACGTCCCGAAAAGCTGGCCCCTCCCGGCCGATGTATTGCAGGGCATGACGCTCGGTTATCTGAGCCATATTGTGGCGGATATGCTCACTCCCGCTGGCGTTCCACTACTCTGGCCCTGCCGCTGGCGTTTTCGCCTGCCGGTACTGAATAGCCAGAAAGGCAATCAACTGGAGCGAGCGCTCTGTTTATGCCTGATCGGTTACGCTCTGTGGTTCCCGGTAGGGATGCCTTCATTTGGCGAAAATGGCTGGCCCGCCCAGGTATTCGACACCTTACAAAATGGCGTTAGCCGTCTCATTTCTGCGCAATCTGAGCGTTAATTGCCCGGGAAAAGGGTAAGGTTATAAGCTATTCCATTTGGATATAAGATCGCGCGATTTCTAACTGTTACCATTTCTGGATACGTATCTTTACGATCAAACCTCTGCTGCTCTCCTGACCAGGGAATGCTGCATTACATCGGAGTTGCTATGGATATTCCTCTTACGCTTAACGTCGTGGCATTTGTGCTGCTACTGCTTTTGCTGTCGCGCCTTGGCCGGGCAAACTGGAGCCTGTCGAAAAAGGTTCTGACTGGCCTGGTGCTGGGTGTAGTTTTTGGCCTCGCGCTTCAGCTGATTTATGGCGGCAACAGCGATATCGTTAAAGCCTCTATCGGCTGGTTTAACATCGTGGGTAACGGTTATGTTCAGCTGTTACAGATGATTGTGATGCCGCTGGTGTTCGTGTCGATTCTCAGCGCCGTGGCCCGCCTGCACAATGCCTCCTCACTGGGAAAAATCAGTTTTCTGACCATCGGCGTACTGCTGTTTACAACGGCAATTTCTGCCCTGATCGGCGTTTTTGTCACCGGCCTGTTTCACCTTAACGCGACCGGTCTGGTACAGGGCGCCCAGGAAACGGCTCGCCTGAGCGCGATTCAGAGCAACTACGTTGGTAAAGTCGCTGATTTGACAGTGCCTCAGTTAATCCTGTCATTCATTCCTAAAAACCCGTTTGCCGACTTAACCGGTGCCAGCCCGACGTCCATCATCAGCGTGGTCATCTTCGCCGCGTTCCTGGGTGTGGCTGCCCTGCAGTTGCACAAGGATGATGAGGTAAAAGGCCAGCGGGTACTGACCGCCATTGATACGCTGCAGTCGTGGGTGATGAAGCTGGTTCGCCTGATTATGAAGCTGACACCTTATGGTGTGCTGGCGCTGATGACCAAAGTCGTTGCCGGCTCCAACGTGCAGGACATCATCAAGCTGGGCAGCTTTGTTGTGGCATCCTATTTGGGCCTGACCCTTATGTTTGTGGTTCATGCGCTGCTCCTGTCGGTCAACGGCATCAATCCTATGCGCTTCTTCCGCAAAGTGTGGCCGGTATTGACCTTTGCCTTTACCAGCCGCTCCAGCGCCGCCAGCATTCCACTGAACGTGGAGGCGCAAACCCGCCGCCTTGGCGTACCTGAATCGATTGCCAGCTTCTCGGCCTCATTTGGTGCCACCATTGGACAGAACGGCTGTGCCGGTCTTTATCCGACGATGCTGGCAGTGATGGTCGCCCCGACGGTCGGCATCAATCCTTTTGATCCGCTGTGGATTGCCACGCTGGTCGGCATTGTGACATTGAGTTCAGCAGGCGTAGCCGGTGTCGGCGGCGGAGCGACCTTTGCCGCGCTGATCGTCCTGCCTGCGATGGGGCTGCCGGTCACGCTGGTCGCGCTGCTGATTTCCATTGAGCCTCTGATTGACATGGGACGAACCGCGTTAAACGTCAATGGCTCAATGACCGCAGGATCGCTTACCAGTCGCTGGCTGGGCCTGACCGATAAACGCGTTTTAGAGCGCAGCGAACACAGTGAATTAGAGCACAGCTAATCACGCCAGACCTGGCGTCCACCGCCAGGTCTTTCTCTCTGTTTTTGTCTTATCTTCTCCTTATTTCTTCATCATCATCCTGTTCCCGTTAAGAAAACGTTAAGCGTGGTAAACGGGCAATAATGCACAGCATTTCCCCTTGTCTTTACGCAGCAAAAAGAGAATTCTGCAGGTAATAACTGCAGGAGAATGCTAATGAAAACGGTTATCGCCTCATTACTGGCGCTAGCAATTGTCGCGCCCACTCACGCGTTTGCTCGTCCCGGCGACTGGGGCCCGGGTCCACACTGGCGACCCGGCCCAGGTTGGCATGGTCCGGCACCGCGCTGGCACGGCCCCGATCACTTCCATGTTCTGCCGCTGGCCGCAACGGCGGTATTGATTGGCGGATTAACGTATTACCTGCTTAACGGCAGTTATTATCAGCGTCACGGAGAAGAGTACGTGGTGGTTGAGCCGCCTGTGCAAACCTACGAAACGGGCATGAGAGTGCTGGATTTTAACGGCAGGCGCTTTTATGTGCAGGACGGGCACTACTATCAGCGGGAAATTAACGGCAGCTACATTGAAGTGCCCCGACCGGCAGGATTGTAGCTATAAAAAAAACGGCTCACCCAATGGCGAGCCGTTTCTTATTTAAAGCGGCTAATTACTGCTTAACCTGCGGGTCTGTGTCGTATTCAGCACAGCTCTGGAAGCCGTAGTTCATCACGCGGCCTACATCGTTGTAGCTGACGAAATAGGTTTGGGCTTTACCGTCACGCTCGCCGATAACGTAGGTCTGGCAGGTACCACGTGCATGCACCATGGTGATTTCAGTGGAAGCTGGGCCAGCAATCTGGCGTACCTGCTCGCGGGTCATGCCTTTTTTGACGTCCTTAACCACCGGCTTAGTCACGTAGCTTTCGGCACGATCGTAAGTCGTACAACCAGAGAGCGCAGCCAGCGTCAGCGCCGCAGCGATACATCCCATCACTTTATTCATCTTGTTGTTCCTCGTTTTTTGTCCATGTGCTGAAAAGCCTGGAACATAAAACGGTTTTTTTCAAGTTAATGACAGACTTAAACTCAACTCGCTCAGGATGCTTTGATAACATGCCCCGAGATGACCTTTGCGCAGCCGCCAATAAGTGAGACAGCACGCTTGCCGGGCCTGCCCTGGTAACAACCCTTAAAAGTGACAATGTCACATTTCACCTACAGAGGATACATGAAGCTTTCATCACCAAACCGCCTGGTTTATGCCATTACACTGGGATTGCTTGCCGCGCTGGGGCCGTTGTGCATTGACCTGTACCTGCCCGCGCTGCCCCAGTTGGCAACGGATCTTCAGACATCGACCTCAACGGCACAGCTCAGCCTGACGGCCGGGCTGCTCGGTCTGGGAGCCGGGCAGCTGTTTTTCGGGCCGATGAGCGATAAATTTGGCCGCCTGCGCCCACTGACGTTGTCCCTGGTGCTGCTGTTTATTGCCTCGGTGGGCTGCGCGCTGGCGCAGGACATTAACCAGTTGCTACTGGCTCGCCTGTTTCAGGGACTGGCAGGCGCAGGCGGTGCGGTGCTCTCACGGGCAATTGCTCGTGACATGTACAGTGGTCATGAACTTACCCGCTTTTTTGCCCTGTTAATGCTGGTAAACGGCCTGGCACCTGTCGCTGCACCTGTACTGGGCGGCGCACTCATGACCTTTCTGAACTGGCGCGGTATCTTTGTGGTGCTGGGCTGTATCGCGGTTTTACTTATCCTGCTGGCGCGCGGAAAGCTGCATGAAAGTCTGCCCGCCGGGCGACGCAGTCAGGGATCGGTCTTTTCTGCCTATGCGGCGCTGGGCCAGGTTATTACCCATCGCCCTTTTATGGGATTTTGTCTGACGCAGGGGCTGATGATGTCGGGCATGTTTGCCTATATTGGCGCCTCGCCGTTTGTTCTGCAGGAACGTTATGGCCTGTCACCGCAGGCGTTCAGCCTTTGCTTTGCCGCAAACGGTTTCGGGCTAATCATCGCCTCTCAGACCAGCGCCCGGCTCTGTCCACTGTGGGGGGAGTTTCGGGTGCTAAAAGGCGGGCTGACGTTGGCAGGCGTGGCATCCAGCCTGTTGCTGATCGCGGGAATAAGTCATGCTCCCCTGCCGCTGTTACTGCTGGCCCTGTTCTTTACCGTTGCCAGTAACGGCGTGATTTCCACGACGGCGGCCTCACTGGCGATGCAAAGCCAGGGGCAGCGCGCCGGTAGCGCTTCAGCCGTGATTGGCGTGACGATGTTTACCCTGGGGGCCATTGCCGTACCGGTGACGGGCATCGGAGGAACATCAGTAATCAGTATGACGCTGACCGTTTTTGGCTGCTACATGCTGGCTATACTGACGTTTATGGCTTTGGCGAAAAAACCGGCATCCGGTGCAAAAACCCTGTGATTCCGCCTGCCCTGATAAAAACAGCTGTCGCTTTGGCTTGTTGTTTACAGGGATGCGCGTTAGCGTTAAAACAGGCGTTGTATTGTGCCAACGAGCGACAGACTTGAGGAGATGTTGATGTCACTGCAGCAGGAAATCATTACCGCACTCGGCGTTAAGCCGACTATCGATCCACAACAGGAAATCCGCACTAGCGTTGATTTCCTAAAAGCGTACTTAACCCGTCACAGCGGTGTTAAGTCGTTGGTACTCGGTATCAGCGGCGGACAGGATTCAACCCTGACCGGCAAACTGGCCCAAATGGCAATAACGGAACTTCGGCAAGAAACGGGCGATAAAGACTATACCTTTATCGCGGTGCGCCTGCCTTATGGCGTGCAGGCCGATGAGCAGGACTGTCAGGATGCACTGGCCTTTATCCAGCCGGATCGCTCGCTGGTGGTCAACATTAAAGAAGCGGTGCTGGCCAGCGAGCGGGCGCTGAAAGACGCGGGCATCGTCCTGTCCGATTTTATCCGCGGTAATGAAAAAGCCCGCGAACGTATGAAAGCGCAGTACAGCATTGCCGGCATGACCAAAGGTGTGGTGGTCGGTACCGACCACGGCGCAGAAGCCGTTACCGGTTTCTTCACCAAATATGGCGACGGCGGGAGTGACATCAACCCAATCTTCCGCCTGAATAAACGTCAGGGGAAACAGTTGCTGAAAACCCTGGGCTGTCCCGAGCATCTCTATCTGAAAAAACCCACCGCCGACCTTGAAGACGATCGTCCTGGCCTGCAGGATGAAGTCGCGCTGGGTGTGACATACGACATGATCGATGACTATCTGGAAGGCAAAACCATTGCGCCGGAAAGCGCGAAGATCATTGAAGGCTGGTACCTGAAAACCGAGCACAAGCGTCGTCCGCCTGTGACCGTTTTCGACGATTTCTGGAAATAATCCCCCTCATCTTTATCCGTTAACATCGCGCCCGGTCAGCTCAGTAGCCGGGCGCTGCCATGTAATAGGTTCCCGATTAAAAACGCTGCCAGTCAGCGTCACCCGCCGCTGCCATCGCGTTGCGGGCAGGAAGTGGCACGCGGTCTGCACGTCCGACCCTGCTGCTTTGGATCGGTGCCTGGCGCTGCGTTTTGGCGAGCGTGAAGGTAGCAACCAGCTGGTTGAGGGTTGAGGCCTGATCCATTAATGAACGGGATGCAGAAGACGCTTCTTCAACCAGAGAGGCATTTTGCTGCGTCACATCATCCATCTGGTTTACGGCCAGGTGCACCTGATTAATCCCTTGAGACTGTTCGTTTGCAGCAACCGAAATCTCATCGACTAAATCGGTCACCTGACGGACCGCGTCTGTCATGCGCGTAATATTGTTACCCACGCCTTCTGCCTGATTCGAGCCGGCTTCCACATGGAGCATAGAAGCTTCAATAAGCGCTTTGATCTCCCTGGCAGAAGAAGACGATCGCTGAGCCAGATTGCGCACTTCCCCTGCCACCACGGCAAAACCACGCCCCTGTTCGCCTGCCCGCGCCGCTTCAACCGCCGCGTTAAGCGCCAGGATATTGGTCTGGAATGCAATACCTTCAATCAACGCGATAATATCGGTAATTTTTGTCGAGCTCGTCCGGATATCGCCCATGGTCATCAGCATCGCCTTCACGCGTGACGCACTGTCTTCAGAGATATCACGCGCGTTTTGGGCAAGCTGGCTGGCAAGTCGTGTATTTTCTGCCGTCTGACGCACTGTTTCACTCAACTCAGACATGCTGGCAGCCGTCTGTTCCAGGGAGGCAGCCTGCTCTTCCGTACGGGAGGAGAGATCTTCGTTGCCCGCAGAAATTTGTGCGGAAGCCGTGCTGACCGACTGCGCCGCGCTTTCTACTGCGCTGAGGGACAGGGCAACGTTTTCCACCAAATGGTTAAATGCCTTTGCCGTCAGGCCGATTTCATCTCTGCGAGCGTCATCTGCACGTAATGTCAGATCCAGATTTTCGCTCGCGGCTTCCATTGTGTGGCGCATCGAGTTGAGCTGACGACGAATAGCAAAAATGGTTTTAAGCGTAAAAAAGCCCAAAAGCAGTATGGCTGAAGCTGAGCCGGCAATCAGAATGAGTAAAGTATGACGATAGGTGCTGTCATTTTCTTTACGGAGTTGATTACCAATATCCACATTGAGTTGCAGCTGTTTCTGATAATCGTTAATCAGCTGTCGGGTTACCGCACCGATACCGCTATTACCCTGCAGCATCGACAAAGAAACCGCATCGTTCTGTGCGCGTGAGGCGGTGAGAAAAGCGGGCAGATCAGCCTCAATTCTTTTAATGGTGACAAATGCCTTTTCGGTCATCTGTCGATCTTCCTCACTGGAAATATCGTTCTTAAGGTAATTCTGGTTGAGCAGCGAAATATGGTTTAAGACACCGTTGATTTCTTTCTCAATCTGCATCTGCTTAGCGGGATCGGTCATGCTCTGATGATGGTAGAGCGCAATGATAATGGCGTTGCTGCCGTCAACCATTTTGGCGATATCAGTAATAGAAGGAAGGGTATTTTCCTGCACATACTGGAAACGGTACTGAAAACCGTCCGCCACAGAAACCGCCACGATAACCATGGTTATCAGCGCCATGCAGAGAAGAGAAAAGGTCAGTAAAAGCCGCTGTGTTATAGTCATATTTTTCACCTGGTTGTAATTAAAACAGTTAATTCGTCTAAAAATTTCAGACGCAGACCTTAACTATCGACATAAAAAGGTGATAACAGCGCCCAAAACAGGCATTGTTTATTAAGCATTTAACGTGGATGAATTATTTTAAAAACAATAAGTTATTATTATGATGACGCATAAAAAAACACATCGTTACTCACTGTAATAAATCCTTAACCAATTCTTAACGCTCCACCCTGTTCTGGCGCTCGCGGACGGAAATCTATGAAACCTAATCCTGTGGTCATCCCCCTTTGCCTGCGCGGGGTTGATGCGCTTGCGAGGCTCGTCAATAGAGGGAAAGCCACAAGGGTTGGATTGCGATCGGCAAAAGGCGTTATGCAACCTGTTAATCAGGCCATTCATGAAGGGCGTTGAGGGAAAAACGTTGCTCCGCGCACGGCCTGTTACAGGTTCCCCTGGCGGAATACCTGATGGACAGGCTACATGCTTACCGTTAGCATACTTCGCGCTCGCTGCCCGCTGGCGGCTCCTTTAGACGTTGAGTTTTATGCCTGCTAACTTATCACGCGCAACCTTAATCGGTTTGAGTGCGATTCTGCTCTGGAGCACCACCCTTGGCCTGTTGCGCAGCGTCAGTGAGGCGTTTGGCCCGACCGGCGGCGCCGCGCTGATTTATTCCACGACAGCGATTTTACTGTGCCTCACGCGCGGCATCCCCCATCCGCGCTCCCTGCCAGGGCGCTATCTGCTTGTGGGCGGCACCCTGTTTGTCGGCTATGAAATTTGCCTGGCGCTGGCGATTGGTCTCGCCAGCAACCGTCAACAGTCGCTGGAACTGGGGATGATCAACTATCTCTGGCCATGTCTGACCATCCTGCTGGCCATTCCGCTTAATCAACAGCGTTTTCGCCTGTGGCTATGGCCCGGACTGCTGCTTTCCCTGTGCGGAATCATCTGGGTGATGAAGGGCGCCAACGAAGATGTACTGGGCCAGATGACGCAGAATATGACCCGCAATCCCACAGCCTACCTGCTGGCGTTTATTGCGGCATTAACGTGGGCACTCTACAACAACATCACGCGCCGCTTTGCACGTGGCAGCAACGGCGTCACCCTGTTTTTTGTGGTGACGGCTCTGGCGCTGTGGCTCAAATTCGCGTTGTTCACCCCTCAGGAAACCATGCAGTTTAGCCTGACTGCTGCTGCAGAAGTGCTGTTTATGGGCGCATCGACGGCGCTTGCCTATTCGGCCTGGAACTATGGTATCCAGCATGGCAACCTGACGCTGCTGGCGACCGCATCCTACTTCACGCCGGTGCTCTCGGCGCTGCTGGCCTCGCTGTGGCTGGACCTGGTGCCGGCGGTGAGTTTCTGGCAGGGCGTCGCCCTGATTACCGCCGGGTCGCTACTTTGCTGGCTGGCGACCCGACGTTTATAAATCTCAGACTGGCGAACGTTTAACCTGCCTGTTACACTGTATGGACAACCAGTACAGGAGTCCGTTTTGGTAAGACGTGCAGCGACCCATCGCCTCGAATTTGACGCGGCAACCATTTATGAATACCCGGACCATTTGCGTGAATGGCTGGAAGGCCTGCCCAATCAGCCCGGCGTTTATACCTTTCATGGCGACAGCGAGACCTTGCCGTTGTACATCGGCAAAAGTGTGAATCTGCGTTCGCGTGTGATGTCCCATTTTCGTACGCCAGACGAAGCAAAGATGTTGCGACAGTCGCGGCGCGTCAGTTGGATCCCTACGGCGGGCGATCTCGGTGCGCTGTTGCTGGAAGCGCAGATGATCAAAACGCAGCAGCCCCTGTTTAATAAACGTCTGCGCAAAAACCGCCAGCTCTGTTCGCTGCGCATTACTCCAGAGGGTAAACCGGACGTCGTCTATGCCCGTGACGTCGATTTTAGTCAGTCACCGAATCTGTTTGGGCTTTACCGCAGTCGTTTTGCCGCGCTGGAACGCCTGAAACAGCTCGCCGATGAATATCAGCTCTGCCACGGTTTACTCGGTCTGGAAGCGGTGAGTGCCAGCCGGGGCTGTTTCCGCTCTGCCCTGCGCCGTTGTGCCGGGGCCTGCTGTGGCAAGGAGCCCGTCAGCGATCATCAGGACAGGCTGCTGTCTGCGCTGGAGAGCGTGCGGGTATTCTGCTGGCCGTGGCAGGGTGCCGTGGCGCTGGTGGAGGAAGGCAAACACATGACGCAGATCCACGTTATCGATCACTGGTTTTATCTGGGCTCGGTAAACACGATCGAAGAGGCAAAAGCCCTTAAACGTGGCAAAGGTGGATTCGATCATGACGGCTACAAAATTCTCTGCAGCCCGGTGCTGTCTGGCAACTACCCTGTTATTCCCCTCTAACATAAAAAAACCGCCGACACTGCCCACATCACATGGACAAGGCCGGCGGTCTTCAACCGTGTTTACTGATTAACGTGCAGCTTATTGCGCGGGTGCAGGTGCGGGTGCCATCTTGCCGTGCATCGGACGTTTTTCAGTCAGGTGCTTTTCAAAATTGGCGTTGTACTGTTTTTTCTGCTCCGGCGTCAGCACGTTATACAGCTTATTCTGCGTTTCCATCATGGCAACCGCGTTTGCTTTCGCGTTGGCCGTCATTTTGTCTGCCTGGGCTTCAGCCTGGGCTTTATCAAAGCTGTCAGAGGCGATGATGGCATGGGTTGCACGACGCTCATCCAGTGACGGACGCTGCATTTCACCACGGCGCTCTTTCATAATTTCATGCATTTTGGTTTTTTGATCGGCGGTCAGATTCAGACCGCCGAACATCATATCCATACCGTGCCGCATTGGTTTATGCATCGGCTTTTCCGTGCCTGCCGGTGGTGGTGTCAGATTATCTGCCTCAGCATGAACAACCGATGCCGCGCCAAATGCCAGAGTAGAAGCCAGTAACAGAGAAGTTAATTTACGCATCACAGTGTCCTTTTTATTCACTTGTTCAGTTTAGTAACGACAGCACTCTGTCGCGTCTTCGGAAACAAGCATACGACGCTGAACGTCAATTACTGCGAGCGAGAGTAAAAGCGTGAAAGCGCAAAAGCCACAATTCAGGCAATCATGGAGGGATTAAGAAGAAAGCGGTGAGAAATTGAAAAAGAGTATGAATAATCAGGAGATTTCGGATAAATCGTGGAGAATTGTAATGCCTTTAGCAGTAAAGCGGAAGGTGTCTTCCGCCTTTTTATTTGGATAAGGTCAGAGAGGCAATGCCTGGGTTTGTTCGCTTTCTTCAACCAACATCAGGCCCGCCCGCAGCCCCAGCGCAACACGCGGGTTAGGAAACAATACATACTCCCGCGCCTGCTGCACGAAATAGCGTTTTTCCCCGTCTTCAGCCAGTAAGGCCCCCTGCGGGAAGGCGGTGAAGTTTTTGGTGTCATCACTCATATGAAGCTGAAAGTTCTCGCTGTGGCGGGTGATCTGCTGGCTTACCCGATAGCGGCGCGGAACGGATTGCGCTTCCGGTAAGGTCTCGCCATACAACAATGCTGCCAGAGCCTGGGCAGCCGCGCTAAACTGGGTTAAATCGTTTTCGCCAAAGGGCCGGGCCTGCCCCAACTCCAGCGTACAGCTGGCTGCGCCGAAATGCTCACAGCTGAAATGGGTGAAGGTGCCCGCTGGCGAGCGGTGGAAAACCAGCGCCTCCAGTCCGGCTACCGCCAGCCAGTGCAAAAACGCTGCCGGCCATGGCCGATCGTTTCTGGGCATTACGCCAAAACGCGTGTGATAAGAACCGCGCAGGGCCGTATGCATGTCGAGGTGCCAGCGGGTTTCATCACACTCGCCCAGTTGCCAGAAATTCTCCAGCGTTTGTTCCAGCCGCAGCACTCGCCGCGCCTCATCCCCGTCATCAATCTGCTGCCAGCGTCCGCCGAACAGTCGGTTAATGTCGTAGGCCACATAGCGTTTTCCTGCGCGCAGCGCCGAGGGATTACCCAATACCACCAGCATGCGCTGCTGAAGCGGCTTCTCGCCCTGAAGTAAGGGCGTGATGAGCTGGTTAAGCATTTCTACAGGGGCAGTCTCATTGCCGTGAACCCCTGCAGAAAGCACCAGCGCCTGTTTAACCGGCGTTTTGGGCTCCATGAGAAGAATACCGTGATACAACCACTGCCAGCGAAGATGCGCCGTCTCACCTTTACGCTTACGCGGTGCTTCACCAGACAGCGTCTGCTGTAAAAAGTCCTGCATCGTTCCTCCTTAAAACCGGAAGCGGGCAGCCCTCATGGCAGCGCCTGCTTCACTGCTGAAATGCATACACATTTCCTAAGTCTAGCAGTCTGGTCAATTCATCAAGGGCAACCCGCCCTTCTTGCAGCAATTGCGGATCGGTTAAATCGTCTTGCGTTAGCCTGTCGCGGTAGTGACGGTCGACCCACTGGTTGAGCATGGTGAACAGGCGATCGTTCATCAGTACCGAAGGATTCACCGCCCGTTGCTCATCTGGCGTTAACACCACGCGCAGACGCAGGCAGGCCGGTCCACCGCCATTATGCATGCTTTCCCGCAAATCAAATACCTGTAATGACTGCAACGGTCCATCGCGTTCTACCTGCTCGCTCAGGTAGCGCCATACGCCAGGATGCTGGCGGGACTCTTCGGGCAGCACCAGCATCATGCTGCCGTCGGCACGGGTCAGAAGCTGGCTGTTAAACAGGTAGGTGCTCACCGCATCCTGCACGGAAACCCGGGAGGTTGGCACTTCAAGCGCGACAAACCCCGGAACACATTCGTGCAAACGACGCAGCAAAGCGGGCTGATCGACAAATGCCTGCTGATGGCAGAACAGCATTTGCTGATTGCTGACCGCAATAACATCGTTGTGGAAAACGCCCTGATCGATGACCTCAGGATTTTGCTGAGCAAAGATTACCTTGTCGGAGGCAAGCTGATGAAGACGGGCGACGGCTTCGCTGGCCTCGCGGGTTTGCCGGGCAGGATAACGCTGCGGGGCCGAGCCAGACTGGTTATCACGACCGTAAATAAACAGTTGTACCCCAGCATCACCATAATCGCCCCCCAGACGATTATGGTTGGCGGCGCCTTCATCGCCAAACAGCGCGACCTGAGGCAGCGCATCATGCACGGAAAAATGGGCCGGATCGCGAAATATGGCCCGCAACAGCGCCGCCGTTTCCGGGGCTTCAATCGCGCGATGAAATTTATTATTGAGGTTGGCAACGGTAAAATGCACACGACGATCGGCGCTGTCGGCAGAAGGCGAAACCGTGGCGGCATTTGCCACCCACATCGCCGAGGCTGAACTCGCTGCGGACAGCAGCGCCGGTGCGGTTTTCCCTGCTTTTTCCAGCACCTGTGCGTCGCTGCCGCTAAAGCCCAACTGACGCAGCACGGCGATATTAGGCCGCTCATGGGGCGGTATCACGCCCTGAACGAATCCCATATCGGCCAGGGCTTTCATTTTCAACAAGCCCTGCTTTGCCGCCAGGCGCGGGTTCGACGGCTGTCGCTGGTGACGCGTGGAGGCTTCGTTGCCAAATGACAAGCCCGCATAATGGTGAGTCAGTCCGACCAGACCGTCGAAATTCGCTTCAATCGCTTTCATTAACGGGCTCCTTGCGGCGAAAAGTCGAGGCCCGGCGATAAGGCTTCAGGAAGGCTAAGCTCAGGTGATTCAAGCGAGGCCATCGGCCAGGCACAGTAATCCGCCGCATACCACGCGCTGGCACGGTGGTTGCCTGATGCACCAATACCGCCAAAAGGTGCCGTACTGGCGGCGCCCGTCAGAGGTTTATTCCAGTTCACGATCCCGGCCCGCGCTTCCAGCAGCAGTTGTTCAAACTGTGCACGCGAGGGCGAAATCAAGCCGCATGACAGACCATAGCGCGTCTGGTTGGCCAGACGAATTGCCTGAGGATAATCGTCATAACGGATCACGCCCAGCAGCGGCCCGAACACTTCCTCATCAGGCAGACCGTCCACCGCCGTCAGATCAATAATCCCCGGGGTTAATAATGCCTGTTGGCGATCGGGCCAGCGCATCGTCAGCAGCACCTTGCCGCCCGCCGCGACGCGCTGCTGCCATTCGGCATAAATTTTTTCGGCGGCGGCGCAGGAGATGACGCTGCCCATAAAAGGTTGGGGACTGGCGTTCCAGGCGCCCGGCTGCAGCCTTCCTGCCACCTCGATCAGCCGCTGCAGGAAGGCATCGCCTGCGGCACCGCGCCTGACCAGCAAACGTCGGGCGCATGTACAGCGCTGACCTGCGGTAATAAACGCCGACTGAATCGCAACATGCACCGCGCCCTCAATATCCGCCGGATCTTCAACGATCAGTGCATTGTTACCGCCCATTTCCAACGCCAGCATTTTTTCCGGCTGCCCGGCAAACTGGCGATGTAACTGATAACCGGTATGCGCGCTGCCGGTAAACAGCAGCCCGTCAATCTCCTGTTCCGCCGCCAGCGCCTGACCGGTTTCACGGCCGCCCTGGACCAGCCCGATGACGCCGGCAGGCACGCCCGCCGCCTGCCACAGCTGCACTGTTTTTTCTGCGGTCGTAGGCGTAAGTTCGCTGGGTTTAAACACGACACAGTTTCCCGCCAGCAAGGCCGGCACGATGTGCCCGTTGGGCAAATGTCCCGGAAAGTTATAGGGGCCAAATACCGCCAGCACGCCATGAGGACGATGACGCAAGGCGCTGTCGCCCTGCTGCTGTTCCCCGGTGCGCTGATGATAGGCCTTCACTGAAATACCAATTTTATTGATCATTGCGGTGACTTCGGTCAGGGCTTCCCAGCGCGGCTTGCCCGTTTCCTGCGCGATACACTCGGCCAGGGCCGTTTTATGTGCCTCAAGCTCTGCCGCAAAGCGTTCGACCAGGGCCTGACGCGCGGCAAACGGCTGTCTCGCCCATGCCGGAAATGCCGCCCGCGCCGCCTGGCAGGCCGCGCTCACCTGCGCCGTTGAGGCCGCTGAACCTTGCCACAGGATTTCACCGCTGACCGGATCCTGTTTGGAAAAATGCACTGACTCGCCGTTGAGCCAGTGTCCGTTAATCAGGTGCGTCATGCTTTTTTCTCCTCGCTCCACAGCGTCACGACGCGCAGGCTGTCGCCCGGCTGGCAGTGTAACGCCTGCAGCTGTTCATCATTGAGCTGAACACTTTTCGCCATGGGTTCGACAGGTAAAAGTGCAACACGAAACTGGTGATAATCGCTATTCGCGACTAAACAGAGCGGCGCATCCTGTGGCGCATCCCCCCGTTGAGCCGTCAGTACCCGGCTTTCGCGCACCGCACGAATGTCGTCGATATCGCACTCCAGCGTGGGGCCACCATCGAAGATGTCGATATACTGGCGATAGCGAAAGCCTTCGGCTTCCAGCACCGCACGCGCGGGGGCCGTTTTGGGATGTACCTGACCAATAACGGCCTGCGCTTCTGGCGTCAGATAGTGCAGATAAAGCGGGTGCTTGGGCATCAGTTCGGCGATAAAGGCTTTTTGCCCGGTGCCACTCAGAAAATCGGCTTTGCGAAATTCCATTGAAAAGAAGTGAATGCCCACGCTGTCCCAGAACGGTGAATGCCCCTGCTCATCACTGACGCCGCGCATTTCGGCAACCACCCGCTCCATAAAGTATTCGCGGAAGTTCGCCATAAACAGAAAACGGGATTTCGACAGGAGATAACCGTTTTTGCCATCGCGGTAATCGGCATCCAGGAACAGCGTGCAGAGTTCGCTGCTGCCGGTATGATCGTTACTCAGCGATAAGGTCGGTAAGGCGGCGTAAACGTTCAGCTCTTTCGAGGCGTGCACCTGTGTTCCCACACGAAAGTTATACCAGGGTTCCTGCAGCCCAACCGCAACCTCAATGGCGCAGATCCCCACCGCACGATTATCCTGGCTGTCGGCCAGTACAAACACATAGCCCTGCTCTGCCCGCGGCAAACTGCCCTGCCAGGTTTGCAGCGATCGCTCAATTCGGGCCTGTAAGGTGGCGCTGTCAACCGGCAACGAGGTCAGCCCGCCGCCCGTTTTCGCCGCCAGTTCCATCAGTTGGCTGAGATCGTCCCGTTCGACCGGACGGATCACCATCATGATGCCTTTCCTTGTAGCAGGTGTTCACACGCCTGGGCAAAACGCGCCATGCCGGTCTTCACTTCCTGCTCGCTGATGTTGAGCGCAGGCGCGAAGCGCACCACGTTGGCTCCGGCAATCAGCACCATGACGCCATATTCCGCGGCGATAAGGTTGATCTGTTTCGCCTTGCCCGCAAAGTCGTCGCTGAGCACGGCACCGATCAGTAACCCCAGCCCGCGCACCTCTTTAAACAGGTGCAGACGCTGATTAAGGTCGTTTAGCGCCGCGACAATCCAGTCATGACGTTGCGTGACACCGGCCATCACTTCAGGCTGGTTAATCAGTTCCATGACTTTTCCGGCCACTGCGCCCGCCAGCGGATTGCCGCCATAGGTCGTTCCGTGGGTACCTACGCCCATGACCTGAGCCAGATCCTCGCGCGTCAGCATCGCCCCTATAGGAAACCCGCCGCCCAGCGCTTTAGCACTGGTTAGCACGTCCGGCGTCACGCCATAGTGCATATAAGCGTAAAGCGCGCCGGTCCGGCCCACGCCGCTCTGCACTTCGTCGAAAATTAACAGCGCATCATGTTTATCGCACAGTTCACGCAGCCCACGCAGGAAGGCGGGTTCGGCGGGCACGACGCCGCCTTCCCCCTGAATGGGCTCGACAATCACGGCGCAGGTGCTGTCGTTGATCAGGTCTGCCGCAGAGGCAAGGTCATTAAAGGCGGCGTGCTGAATGTCCGCAGGGAGCGGCGCAAAATCCCGTGAATAGGCGGGCTGGCCACCCGCTGAGACCGTAAACAGCGTACGGCCATGAAAGGCATTTTTAAACGCCACGATGCCGCTTTTATGCTGCCCGACTCTGTCATGTGCCACTTTACGGGCCAGCTTAAGCGCCGCCTCGTTAGCCTCGGCACCGGAGTTACAAAAGAAAACCCGATCGGCAAAGGTGGCATCAATCAACTGCTTCGCCAGGCGTAAAACGGGTTCATTGGTGTAGCCGTTGCCCGTGTGCCAGAGGCGTGAGGCTTGATCCTGAAGTGCCTGCTGGAGAGCGGGATGCGCATGCCCGAGCGCATTAACGGCAATACCCCCGGCAAAATCGATATAGTCTTTTCCCTGCTGATCCCAGAGGGTTGAACCTTCAGCACGGACGGGTACAAAGCTGGCGGGTGCATAAACGGGCATCATCCATTGATCAAAATCCTGACGCGAAACCTGCAGTGACATAGCCCTTCTCCTGTTCCCCAGCGGGTAACGTATTTGTATGTTAATTGTTAAAAATATAATAAATCTCGCCCTACTCTAGTTTGCAGATAGCGTGCCAGCCAAGGACTAAAATGCATAAAACAAGCTGGATTAAGGAATATCAATAGGTTACGAAAGGTTGCTATTCACTTATTTTGCATAATAAGTGAATAGTTATCTGATAAAGGCGGGATAGCAGAGCTTTTTAAAGCAGAATTATGCATTCGCGGAATGAAATATCGCTTTTGTGATCGCTGATAAACTATCTGCTCAAAATAGTGCAGCAACCGCCTTAAATCAGGGCAGTTGCACGGCTGTCGTGCAGAGGAGGATAAGTACCAGAGATAACGTTAATGCGACAGGCATGATTTTTATCGGCGTAATTTAAAAAGGTGATTTAAAAATACTCACCCTCTCAATTTAAATATATTTATATGAAACTGGTAATATTGTTTCGCAGGTTATCATCAGAGCGTTAATAAATTACCGATCGCCGATTTAATTATCACTAAGCAACCTAATGGTTACCCTCAAACCTGTTTTGTTCATTTATTGCACAATGCATGTTGATTATTTAGACAGAAAGGCTAGCAATATCATTTTTTTGCCATATTGCATTTCCCCTTTCTATAAAAATCACTAATCATCTGTTTTATATGCTTTTCTTGCATTTACATTGCTGGCAGGGTCATAAGAAAAAGCACTGACAGGTAGCACCATCGCCGCCAGACTGGCTTGGTTGGGATTTAGTTCCTTAAAATACACAATTAGTTACACTTATTGCGCTAGGCTGAATTAACAATTTGTGTCATTTTCTTTTCACCCCAACAGAGGGGAAATAATAATATAACCACAGGGTAAATAATAAATGATGAAGCGCACATTAGTGGCGGCATTAATGCCGTTACTGATCGGTCTGTCTACTGCTCAGGCCGCACAGATTTATAATAAAGACGGGAATAAGCTGGATATTCAAGGCAAGGTTAACGTATTGCGTTATTTTTCCGACGATAATAGCAACAACGGTGACGCCAGTTATGCACGTTTAGGTTTTAAAGGTGAAACCGCGATTACCGATCAACTCACTGGTTACGGTTTCTGGCAGTACCAATACAGCCTGAAAAACTCTGAAGGTAGTGATGCTAACAACGGTAACAAAACCCGTCTGGGCTACGCCGGTCTGAAATTCGGCCAACTGGGTTCGGTGGACTACGGCCGTAACTACGGCCTGGTTTATGACGCACTGGGTTATACCGATATGCTGCCTGTGTTTGGCGGTGATTCAGCGAACTCTGATGCGTTTTTAAGCCTGCGTTCGGGCGGCCTGCTGACCTGGCGTAATAAAGACTTCTTTGGTCTGGTTAAAGGCTGGAACGTTGCGGCGCAGTATGAAGGCAAAAACGATCGCACCAGCACCACTGATACAGGCCTGGAAGTGCGTCGCTCTAACGGCGATGGCTTTGCCCTGTCTACGTCCTATGACTTTGATTTTGGCCTGAGCTTTGTGGGCTCCTATGCCAGCCTGAATCGTATTGCGGCGCAAAACACTGCAGCCTTCGGTCGGGGTGATAAAGCACAACTGTGGGCAACAGCAGCCAAATATGACGCCAATCAGATCTATCTGGCAGCCATGTACGGTGAAACCCTCAACGCGACTCCAATTAACGGTGGTTTTGCGAATAAAACGCAAAACATGGAAGTTGTGGCACAGTACCAGTTCCTGAACGGCTTCCGACCCTCTATTGGCTACGTCGCCTCGAAAGCGAAAGATCTTGAAGGAATTGGCGAGGCTGATCTGTACAAGTATACGGCAGTTGGTGCGACCTATTACTTTAATAAAAATATGTCAGTGTATGCTGAGTACAAAATTAACCTGCTGAAGAAAAACAACCCGCTGGGTCTGGCAACAGACGACATTACGGGCGTAGGTATGACCTACCAGTTCTAATCGTTTACCCTCATTGCAAAACGGCCCGGCCTGTGTCTGACGGGCCGTTTTTTCATCCGCCAGCCTAAGCCCGATCTTCCCACTCACACTTCAAACCCCTTTAACAGCGCCAACGCTGGGAGTGAGAAATCACGTCGACGTTCAACAGCCTGCGGGTTCAATAATCACCCGCGCTGTCAGTTCGCGGATAAGATTTTCGATGATGTCAGCGCGTGCACTTCCGTCTGAAGATATCGCCACAATCCCGAACGGGATCGGTAAAAGACACAAAATGTCGCCTCGAGTCTGACCCGAGAAGGTGAATACGTCTGTGCATCCAGGCTGGCAGCAAGAAGAAGCAAGGCCACCCATTAACCGCCATTTTTAAAAGATCGCAGGCACTTACCCGCACGACAACATACTCTCTCTCGCTCTGTAACCTTGCTTATTCGCTAAAACTCAGGCTGTTACTGGACGAGGGCATCTGGACAGCACCCTCAACCGCGGGCTCATCCATCGACAATGGCGCTTGCACTTTCAGGGTGATCCAGTTTGAAGTGACGCGCTGCTGCTTACTGTCTTCCACCGTGACCGACAGACGGTACTCATTGCTGGCGCCCGGCGTGCTGTCCCAGGGGGGAACAATCACGCTCCAGCCATCAATGGCATTATTGTTCGGCGGTGATGTCAGGCTCAGTGCCTGAGTATCGCCCTGCCAGCTCAGCGCCTTAATGCTATGACTAGCGCGCAGTTGCAGCTTGAGCGGTACGCTCTCACCGGGATTAAGCTGCCACGGCGGCGTCGCCAGGAATACAGATAGCGTTTTACGCTGCCTGTAGGCCATCACCGGGTTTTGGCTGCGCGTCACCGTGTCGTAGCGGCTGCCCCGTAAGGAGCGCGCTTCCGCGACGTTATTGGCATCCAGCTGCTTGCTCAGCGCGACCCCAAAGCGGTAATTGAGTTTGAGGCCAAGCTGATCCTGGCTCTCTCCGGCACTGCTGGTTTTGTGGCTGGCCGAAATGGTCACCAGCGGCACGGGCGTATAAGACAGCCCCAGCGAGAGCGCCGCCGGGTTATGGTAACGGTTGCCGCTGTTAAACAGGTCAACCTTTTCCCCCAGATATTGCTGATAGCTGAATGATACGCCCAGCTGACGATAGAACGGCAAATAGCTTTGGGTGGTGATGTCGTAACCTTCGGCCATGCGGGACTGCTGGCTGTCACCACGATTACGCCATCCGGACAAGGGATGATAGTAGTTAGCAGAAAAGCGCAGATTGTTGCTCCAGGCCTCAGTGCCCACCGAGGCGCGCTGAAGTCCAGTGCGAAAGCTACGATCGATAAAACTGTTGTAACCCAACAGCCAGTTGCCTGCGTCCCAGCGCTGACCCAGCCCGGCATTACCTACCACGCCTTCAACAGAGTCGTGCAGCCCAAGCTGACTGAATGTAAGGTAGCGATTCTCATCAGCCAGCGGGCTGAACAGATTGCCGCCGGTGCCGTCAAAGTTGCCGGCCATGTCCACGTTTAAGTTGAACTCGGCGTTGCCATAAGGCGACAGTAAAGACTGCCCTTCACTCTCAACCCGCGTCGCCACTTCGTCGCGCAGTCGGTCAAAAGCCCACTGCCCGGCCTGCTCGCCCAGGGTCAGATCACTGCTGCTTTCATTGGCTTCCGCAATACTTTTGGCCGCCTTCGCCAGCTTTTTGCTCCAGTCATGGTTATCTTCGACGTTGCCAAGAGAAGGAAGATCGTTCAGTGACTGGCGAAAACGCGTGGGATCGCTAAAAGGGGTTTCCGACACCTGATGATCCGTTTGCAGCGCACCGGCGGGCAGCGCCAGAAGCGCTGTCAGAGCAGCGAGAGAGAAAGTCACAGGTCTAAACATCAAATCATTACGTCCGGGCATAAAAATCATCAGGTGGTTTCTCAACGAGAGTGATAAAACCAGCGCTAATTATTTTAGCATAATGTGACCCAGATTCATGACTTAACTCGATATTTGTGCATCTGCGAGCCGCCTGGCCGCATGTCGCGGCCAGGCAAGCCGCTTGTTTCAGGAAAAAATTAGCCCGCCATCAACATTAACGGTTTGTCCGGTAATGTAGCGCGCATCATCCGATGCCAGAAAGGCGACCAGCCCGGCAACGTCCTGTGGCTGCCCGGCCCGTTTAAGGGGAATGTTCTCTACCCATTCCGCCATCAGCTCGCCTTTACCATAGGTTTTTTGTTGCGTGCTCAGAATTTCGCCCCAGACGCGATCGTTGTAATCCCACATTTCGCTTTCGATGATGCCAGGGCAAAACGCATTAACCGTGATATTCCAGCGGGCCAGCTCCAGCGCCAGACTTTGCGTAATGCCAATGACGCCCATTTTGCTGGCAGCATAGTGCGGCGTGTAGATAAATCCTTTACGACCCTGCCCTGAAGACGTGTTAATCAGGCTGCCGCCGTTTTGCTGCACCATGTATTTAGCGGCTTCACGACAGCACAGCCAGACGCCCGTGGTGTTCACCGCCAGCACGCGTTCGAAATCGCTTTTGGGCATATTCCCGAAGGTATCAATCGTGATAATGCCCGCGTTCTGAACCGAAACGTCAATGCGGCCAAAGCGCTCAAATGCCTGCTGATACACCTGCTGCACGTCGTTCTCATCGGTTACATCCGCCTGCAGGGCCAGAATCGCGTTGGCGATGGGCCGCAGGCTGTCCGCCGTAGCAAAAACACGTTCAGAATTGGATACCATCACCAGGTTTGCGCCGTCCTGGGCAAACCTGGCGGCAATGCCTGCGCCAATACCGCGACAGGCGCCGGTGATGACGACCGTTTTCCCACTAAAATCCCGGTTCATTGTGTTCTCCTGTTATCCATGACGAATGTCAGCATGGGGCACCGCCGGCGGCTGCTTATCATGGCGGCGCAGTAGTATCACTTTGCTTTGTAAACGCTGCTGGAACTGGTCAATCACCACGGCGGTGACAATCACCACGCCCTTGATCACCATCTGCCAGAAATCACTGACGCCCATCATCACCATGCCATCGGCCAGAAAAACAATCACGAAGGCACCGATAATGGAACCGGACACGCGGCCACGGCCGCCTGCCAACGCCGTGCCACCCAGCACCGTGGCACCGATGGCATCCATCTCAAACATGTTGCCTGTCATGGGGTGCGCGGTCTGCAGCTGAGAAGCCACCACCAGCCCAACTAATCCGGCACACAGCCCGGAAAAAGCGTAAACAAACACTTTGACTTTGATGATGGGCACCCCCGCCAGCCGCGCGGCCGACTCATTGCCGCCGGTGGCATAGATATAGCGCCCAAGCGGCGTTTTCCGTGTCAGGTACAGGCCAAGGAGTAAAAAGCCGATCATCAGCCAGATGGGAATAAAAACCCCCAGTACGGTGCCGGAACCCAGCAGTGCGAAACCGGTATTGCCCAGCGCGGGCATGCCAACCAGATTGGCGTAGGTGGCGCCATCGTTAAACAGCAGCGCTGCGCCACGGGCCACATACATCATGCCCAGCGTACAGATAAAAGGGGCAACGCCGAGGCGAGTAATTATCGTGCCGTTGACGATGCCCACCAGCGTGCCAAACAGCGCGACCGTGAGGATCACCTCCGGCACATTAAGAAACAGTCGCGCGCCATTCCACAGCGGCACGCCCGACGTCAGTAACGCGCCCGCCACCATGCCGCAGATCCCGGCGACGGCACCGACAGACAGATCGATACCTCCGGTCAGGATCACCAGGGTCATGCCGATGGCCAGCAGCCCGGTAATCGCCACGTGCTGGGTCATAATCAGCAGGTTCGACGGCGTCAGGAAATTAGGCACCATCACGCTAAAAAAGCCGACCACAATCAGCAGCGCAATAAAGGTACGCGCCTTGAGTAAGTACATGTACAGCAGATATTTTTGATTCATCTTATTCTCCGGCAACCTCAGGCTTGCGGGGTGGATGCACTAATCAGTTTTTCGCGCGTGGCAGCGGCACGGGGCAAATCGGCAGTAATACGGCCATCGGCCATGACCAGAATCCGATCGGCGAGCGCCATGACCTCATCCAGTTCGGACGACGAAAACATCACCGCCAGCCCCTGCTGCGCCAGTTTGCCAATCAGGTGATACACATCGGTTTTGGCCCCGACATCAATGCCGCGGGTGGGCTCATCCAGCAACACCACCGCAGGTCCGGTCATCAGCGCTTTTCCCAGCACCACCTTCTGCTGATTTCCGCCGCTTAATGCGCTGATAGGCAACTCGCTGTCGCTGACTTTAATCGCCAGGTGCTGAATCATTTCATTGACACGCTGCCGTTCTTTGTCAGGGTGCACGATGCCCAGCGCCCGGCGAAAGCCGCGCAGGCTGAGATTCGACAAGGTCATATTGGCGCTAATCGACATCAGCTCGATCACGCCTTCACCTTTACGATCCTCCGGCACCAGCGTGATGCCGCGCTTCAGTCGCTGCTGGAAACTGCAGTTGTCCAGCCGCTGTCCACCTAACTGAATCTCCCCACGCTGACAAGGCAGTAACCCGGTTAATCCCTTAAACAGCTCTGTTCGCCCGGCGCCCAGCAGGCCATAAATACCAATCACTTCGCCTTTGCGCAGGCTGAAACTCACCGCATTGAGCCGGTAGCCACCGTTCTGATGCAGTGCGGTGAGCCCCGCCACCTGCAGCACCGTCTCGCCCTGCGGCGCGGGTTGATAGTCGAAGTGCTTTTTCTTGTCGCCAACCATTTGTTCAATGATCCAGGGCACGCTGACGTCGCGCACCTCACGCGCGGCGATGAAACGCCCGTCCCGGAAAACCGTAATGTGGTCGCCAATCTCCATTAGCTCTTCCAGCCGATGGGAGATATAGATAATGGTGACGCCGCGTCGCTTGAGCTGTTCAATGACGTTGAACAGCACTTTAACTTCCGACTGACTCAGGGCGCTGGTCGGTTCATCCATAATCAGCACGCGCGTATCCTTCGACAGCGCGCGGGCGATCTCGACCAGCTGTTGATGACCAATGCCCAGCGCATCCAGCGCAGCATAGGGATCGACGTCCAGCTCCAGCCGTTCCAGCAGTGCTTTGGCCAGCTGATACTGATACTTTTCGTTGATGACGCCGCGCTGGAAGAACTCATTGGCGATAAAGATGTTGTCCATCACGTTCATATTCGGGAACAGGTTCAGCTCCTGAAAGATAATGCTTATGCCCAATTTTTCGGCCTGTTGGGTGGAGTGAAGCATCACAGGTTTGCCATCCAGCAGAATCTCGCCTGACGATGGGGATTCCACCCCGGCCAGCATCTTCATCATGGTGGATTTGCCGGCACCGTTTTCCCCGATGAGCACATTGACCTTGTTGCGATAAACCCGGTAGTTAACCTGATCCAGGGCGGTCACGCCGGGATAAACCCGCGACAGGCCGCGCGTCTCAATAATGACGTCGTCTTGCTGTTCAGTAACATGCATGATCACCTCCTCACTGACGCGTGATCTGGGCGGGCGTAATATCGGGTAGCGCGTGGGGAATGTCCCAGCTGCTAAAAACGCCGACCACGTCAACCCGGTCGCCCGGTTTTACGGCGGCGTTATGTATCATGGTGACCGCCTGCTGATTGATGGCTTTACCAAAGTCGCTAAACATCACCTGATCGTTAAAATCCTGATAGCTGGCCCCTTTGTAAGCATCCCGCAGCGCCGTCCCACGAATGATGGGCCCGATCTGAATAGTGACAGTGTCACCTGATGCCACTTTAACTTTCATTTTGCCGTTGCGTGAGGTGGTATCCAGCGCCGTGACTTCCCCACTCACGCTGACGCTGAATATGCAGGGATTCTCACTCTGCGCCCGGTAGCCCAGGGCGCGACAGGCGCTGTCCAGATCCTTCTCTGACTGCAGGCGCTGAGTGAGCTCGCCCAACGGCTTTGCCTGCGCCACGATCTGTGGCACCAGCTTCTGCTGCCAGAGTTGCCCGATATTGGCCATGTGAGGATTCGGGGGATTCTTGAGGTCGGCCAGTTCCTGCTGCGACACAATACGACAGCTACCCAGTGCTATCACGATCGGTATCAGCCAGAGTCGGTTGTACATGACATTCTCCCTGGCGCCCGTCAGTACGGGCGCGACAACAATGGATTACGACTTGTAGTTAAAGTCCTGTACGTTTTTTGCATTGTCCGGTGTGATCAAAATGCCGCGAAACATCACGCGCTGCTTCTCAGGCTTCACGCCTTTCTGAATGTAATTATCAAGATCGGTTACGCCCTGAGCGGCAATGGCCTGCGCCTGGAGCATCACGGTGGCTTTTAACGTTCCGGCCTGCACCGCATCGCGTTCATCGTTACTGCCATCAATGCCGACGACCACGACATCATTGCGTCCGGCTGCTTTCAGGGCGGCAATGGCGCCTAACGCCACCGGGCCGTTACCACAGATAACGCCTTTTACATCCGGGTGAGCCTGCAGAATACTGTCCATGATGCGCTTGCCGTCGATCAACGTGCCTTTGGCATCCTGACGCGCGACGCTTTGCATATCCGGATACTGTTCCAGCACCTGATGGAAGGATTTCGAACGGGTGACGCAGTTATTGTCGGCGAGGTTGCAGGTCAGCTCGGCGTATTTCCCTTTCTCTCCCATTTTCTCAACAAACACGTTGGCCACATCAGAGCCCGCCTGGAAGTTATTGTGGGTAATCTGTTCCAGCGCCACGTCATCTACCGGAATTTCACGGTTGATCAGCACCACCGGAATACCGGCCTGTTTGGCTTTTTGGATGGCCGCCACGCTGGCCGTGGAATCCGCGTTGTCCAGGATAATGCCCTGCACTTTTTTGCCGATAGCCGCATCAATCAGCTCGTTCTGCTTCTTAACGTCTTCACCGTGAGAGAGCACCGAGGTTTTGTAGCCCAGCGCCTGAGCTTTCACGTTGGCGCCCTTGGCCTCCGAGGCGTAATAAGGGTTATCCAGTGAGTTAACCAAAATCATAATGGTGCCTTTCTCAACCGCCAGCGCGGTGTGAGAAAACAAACAGGCCGCAAGCGTGGTGCAGAGCAACGTCGTTTTTTTCATGGTGTGTCTCGCTATTAGGGTGTTGGCAGAGGAAAACGAAGCCTGGCGGTGGCCTTACCAGATGGTAAAGCCACCGTCGATCATCAGGTCGGCCCCGGTAATCATGTCGCTGCCGTTGCTGGCAAAAAACAGCACGGCGGCGGCGATCTCGTCGGTGTAGGCAAAGCGGCCTAACGGGATCAGTTTTTTCATTTCGGTGCCCTTCTCACCGCGCCAGGCTTTTTCCCCCATCGGGGTCAGCACCACAGTGGGCGACAGGGTATTCACGTTAATGCGGTGCGGAGCAAACTCTTTCGCCATCACTTTGGTCATGCCCAGTAACCCGGCTTTGGCGGAGGTATAAGCAACGTGGTTGTCGATGGCGATGGACGCCGCCTGAGAGGCGATATTGATGATCTTGCCGCCGTTGCCCGCCTTGACCATCTGCTTGCCCGCAGCCTGTGAGCACAGAAAAGGCCCGGTCAGGTTCACGGCGATCTGCTTTTGCCACTCGGCAAAATCGGTTTCCAGAACGGGCTGAAGCATCACGTAGCCGGCACAGTTCACCAGAATGTCGATATGACCGTAGTGATCAACAATGGCGTCGAACGCCTGCTCAACGTCGGCAGGATCGGTCACGTCGCAGCAAATAAACTGCACCTGTCCGGCCAGGGCTGCGCGCGCACTGTCGACCTTATCCGCTTCAAAGGGCGGATAAAGCAGCGCCAGGCTCGCCCCTTTCTCCAGCAGCATCTGATTACTGGCCATGGCAATACCGCCCAGCCCGCCCGTCACCACGGCCACTTTGCCGCTCAGATTCGTTGTGGTGTCTACGCCATAGCGCAGGTTAACGTCATATTCACCGCTCATCCGACTGTCCTCTCTGGTATTTTATTTGCCGCATTCATTTTCGAACAAAAATATAAGCTATCGAATTGATAGTTAATGTGGCTAAGATCAAATTTCACAACACTGCGTGCCTGGCGGCGTGATTCGCTTCAAAGCGCGTGATCCCGGTTGCAAACTGCCTGAGTAATATGGATTGTGCTGCTGTCGCGAAGGCGAAAGGAATAAAGCATGGCGCATTTTGACTTTCGAACGAAAATAAACATCTTTTCATGTTGACTCGCAAAGGCGAAATCTGCGGGTTAAACTCTGCGACAACGCGTTAT
This sequence comes from Pantoea sp. Ae19-2, assembly GCF_059801205.1. NCBI lineage: Bacteria > Pseudomonadati > Pseudomonadota > Gammaproteobacteria > Enterobacterales > Erwiniaceae > Pantoea > Pantoea sp. Ae19-2. Next base: position 2,018,682 of record NZ_JBCHWE010000001.1, read on the forward strand.
CGCTATAAGCCCGATGCGATTAAAAGAGGGAGCGTTTCGATTGAAAAGCAAGACTGAGCAGCTAGCTGAAATGCAGCAGCGTCGTGACAAGATCCTGGAGATGATTCGGGAGGACGGGACGGTGACGGTGAAAGCGCTGACGAAAACGTTCGGGCTGACCGAGGCCACGCTGCGAACCGACCTGCGGATGTTGCAAAAACAGGGTTTCGTGCAGCGCTACCACGGCGGCGCGACCCTGATGACCGGCAAACAGAATACCGGCCTGCTGCAGCTGGAACGTCAGACCCACATGGAAGAAAAAGACGCGATTGGGCGCCTGGCTGCCCAGCATATCGAAAACGGTGATACGGTGATTTTCGATTCTGGCACCACCACCACGGCTATCGCGGATGCCATCAGCCACATCCGGCGTTTATCGGTAGTGACCACCGCCGTGAATATCGCCCTGAAGTTGGGCGGCGAGCCCGGGATCAATGTGCTGCTGACGGGCGGGACCTTTAAATTTCCGACGCTTTCAACGTCCGGAGACAAGGCCGCCAGCTTCTTTGAAAACGTGCTGTCAGAAAAACTGTTTCTCGCCACCGCCTGTATCTCGCCACGGCTCGGCCTGAGCTTTCCCAGCGAAACCGACATCAAAGTAAAAATGGCGATGATCAAATCCGCCAGCACCGTCTACGTCGTGGCCGACTCCAGCAAGATTGATAAGGTCTCGATGTTTGCGCTGCCCTGCGACTGGAGCCACATCCACTACCTGATTACCGACAGCGGGATCAGCCAGGCGCATATCTCCGCGTTTGAGGCATTGGGCGTTAAGGTGCTGGTTGCGCCCTTACCCGCTCGCCGCGCCCCCTGATGTTAACGCGTGGCCTTGGCAACCTGATTATCACGCCTGGCAAATGGCCGCCTCTGCGCCCAGCCTGACAAGCAGGTCGGCTCGATAGTAGCGAACCACGTCTCCGACGATCAACAACGACGGCGACACCGGTTTATGCTGCGCGATCGTCTCTGGCAGCCCTGCCAGCGTGGTCACTAACACCCGCTGATCCTGGCGCGTGCCGTTTTCGATAATGGCGACCGGCGTATCCTCCCTGCGGCCATACTCACGCAGACGGCTGCTAATGACGCTGCTCCAGCTCAGCCCCATGTAAAACACCAGCGTCTGATTACTGGCTGCCAGCGCGGCGGCATCCAACTGAGGCTCACCGCTGCGCCCGTGTCCGGTAATAAAGCGCAGGGACTGGGCGCAATCCCGGTGCGTCAGCGGAATCCCGCTTGCGGCGGCACAGCCGACGGCAGCCGTAATGCCGGGCACGACCTCACAGACAATGTCAGCCTGCTGCAGGCTCACCATCTCTTCGCCACCGCGACCAAAGATAAAGGGATCGCCGCCTTTCAGGCGCACGACGTTGCGCCCGCTGAGCGCCAGATCCACCAGCAGTTGATTGATCTGCGCCTGTTTCAGGCCGTGGTGACCGGGCCGTTTACCCACGTCGATGCAGAGCGCGCTGTCCGGCACTTCCGCCATGACCGCCTCACTCACCAGGCGATCGTAAACCACCACTTCAGCGCCGTGCAGTAAACGCAGCGCTTTTACCGTCAGCAGGTCGACATCGCCCGGCCCGGCGCCCACTAACCAGACGCGGCCGGGGAGGGACGCGTTTTCGGGCGCCAGCAGTTTATCTAAGGTGTGAATAGCCAGCGTCATAATTCCTCCGGGACAGAGACGGAAAGCAGAAGGTGTTTTAGCTCCGGCAGGCAGGAGCCACAGTTGGTGCCACATTTGAGCGCTTTGCCCAGTGCCTGGGTGCTGTGGCAGCCCTGACGAATAGCATCAAGAATCGTTTGTTCGCCCACGCCATAGCAGCTACAGATAATGCGTCCGGTCGCAGGGGCCTGCGCCGCCTGGCCTGCCAGCAGCGCGTGGCGTTCAGCGGCGTCCGCCGGTGCCTGACGAAAGGCCTGAGCGACCCTGTCGTGCTGGATTTCAGGTAAGCGCTGGTCAGCATAAAAGGCCAGCTGCAGTTCACCGTCGCGCCATGCCAGGAGTCGATAGCTGTGGCCGCCATCGCTGGCGGTTTGCAGTTGCAACCCTTCAACGCTGAACTGAGACGCCAGCCAGCGCTGCGGCTGGTCCTCTCCGGCCAGCGCAAAGCGATGCGCGCCTTCATGCGGGGTGCGCGCCCAGTAACGCAGCCCGGCCGGTGGCGCACTGTTTCTCTGCCAGAGCCAGCCCTGCCAGCGGGGTTGTAATAACTGAATTCGCACCGCTGTCTGTTTAAAGGCGGGCTGAGCCGAAACCGGGCAGCGGGTCGCGGCCACTAAACCCCCGACGTTACCCTGCAGGCTGAACTGGCGGTTCCAGTGCATCGGCACAAACAGCTCCCCGCGCCGCAGACCGCTGTCCAGCGTCACGCGCACCACCATCCATCCCCATTCAGACTGCACGCGCGCCAGCGCGCCGGCAAACAGGCCATAACGGCGCGCCTCTTCCGGATGCAAGGCGGCAAAAGGTTCGTCACAGTGCTGCATCAGGCGAGGCACCAGGCCGGTGCGCGTCATGGTGTGCCACTGATCGCGTACGCGCCCGCTGTTCATCAATAAGGGATAACGAGCACTGCGCTCTAAAGGCGGCGGCGTGGCCGGTGGCAGCAGCCGTGCCTTGCCATCGGGATGATAAAAACGCCGGTCGCTGAACAGCCGGGCACAGCCTTGTGGGTGACGGGCATTGACGGGCCACTGAACAGGCGTCAGCGCATCCCACTCGGCATCGCTGAGCTGTGCCAGGCCGCTGATATCAAAAGCGCGTTCGCCCGCGTTCTCAAAGCCGGACAGCGCCGCATGCTCGCGGAAGATCGCCGCCGGATGGGTCCAGTTAAATGCCTGACCGAACCCCAGCCGCTGCGCCACCTGCGCCAGCAGCCACCAGTCGGGTTTGGCTTCCCCGGCGGGCGCAACAAACGCACGCTGACGGGAAATACGGCGTTCAGAATTGGTCACGGTGCCGTTTTTTTCGCCCCAGCCCTGGGCGGGGAGCAGAATATGGGCAAAGGCTGTGGTATCCGTGTGCGCCAGCACGTCGGAGACGATCACCAGCGGACAGTTGGCCAGCGCCCGGGCCACGCGATTGCCTTCCGGCATTGACACAGCCGGATTGGTGCCCATGATCCAGACGGCTTTAACCTCTCCCCGATCGATGGCGTCAAACAGCGCCACGGCGGTCAGTCCGGGCTGGCGGGCAATGGTCGGGCTGTGCCAGAAACGCTGTAAACGATCGCAGTCCGCTTCGTTAAAACTCATGTGTGCCGCCAGCTGGTTGGCTAAGCCGCCCACTTCACGTCCGCCCATGGCATTGGGCTGGCCGGTGAGTGAAAACGGCCCACAGCCGGGACGGCCTATTTTTCCGCTGAGAAGATGCGCATTAATTATCGCATTGTTATTGTCACTGCCGCTTTGTGACTGGTTGATGCCCATGCACCACAAGGTCAGGACCCGATCACGCTGGGCAAACAGCTGATAAAAGGCCACCACCTGCGCATCGCTGAGATCGCAGTGTTCCGCAACTTCAGCTATGCCCCACTGGCTGGCTGCCTGCAGGGTGGCTTCAACGCCGTCCAGGTGCGGCAGCATTGTCGCCTCAATGCCCTGATTCTGGGCCAGCCAGTGCAGCAGGCCTGAAAACAGAGCCGGATCGCTGCCCGGCCGCACCGCCAGGTGGAGATCGGCGATATCACAGCTGGCGGTGCGGCGCGGATCGATCACCACCACCTGCATCTCCGGCCGCTGCTGTTTCGCCTGTCTGAGTCGCTGAAAGATGACCGGATGGGCCCAGGCCGCGTTGGAGCCGACCATCACAATCAGATCCGCCTGCTCCAGATCCTCATAACAGCAGGGTACCGCATCCGCCCCGAGCGCCCGCTTATAGCCCACCACCGCTGAAGCCATGCAGAGGCGCGAGTTGGTATCGATATTGGCGACGCCAAGAAAGCCTTTCATCAGCTTGTTGGCCACGTAGTAATCTTCCGTGAGCAACTGGCCTGAGCCATAAAAGGCCACGGCCTCAGGGCCGTGCTCTGCGATAATCTTCCGGAGCCCGTCAGCGGCGGCATCCAGCGCCGCCGCCATGCTGACCTGCTGTTGATGAATACAGGGATGCAGCAGGCGTCCCGTCCGGGTCAGTGTTTCCCCCAGCGCGGCCCCTTTAACGCACAGTCGCCCGCCGTTGGCCGGATGCAGCGGATCGCCACTCACCTGTGCAGATTCGCTGTGTTGCAGGGTCACCTCGACGCCACAGCCCACGCCGCAATAGGCACAGGTCGTTTTCATGATGCCTGCGCCATCAGGTTAAGCGGACGGTTAGCGACCCAGACCTGGCCATCCTCCAGCTTCACCGGCCAGCAGCGCAGCTGATACTGCGGATCATCCAGACTTTGGCCATCGCGCAGGCGCACGCGCTGTTTGTAGAGCGGTGAAATAACGACGGGTTCACCGGCCACATCGCCGAGAATGCCCCGCGACAGCACGCTGGCGTCGCTGCCCGGCTCGCGATCTTCCAGTGCATAACAGTCGTCGCCGAAACGGAACAGCGCAATGCGCACGCTGCCGAGGCGCGCACCGATCCCCGCTTCGGCCGGAATGGCATCCAGCGAACAGACTTCGCTCCAGGTTTCGGCGGGCAGGTGCATCAGCGGAATACTGCTGGCGGCGTGCGGCTGACGCTGACCGCGTACGCGCGCATAGTGCAGCGTTTCATCCGGCTGATCGCTGTTCACGGTGGCGGTAAACAGCGCCCGGCGCGATGGCTCTGCCAGCGTGGTCTGCCATTCACACTGATACGTTTCCACAACCTGCTGCATTTCCTGCTCCAGCACTGCGGCAATACCGAGGCTGTCATTGATCACGACGTCGCGCAGGTAATCCAGGCCGCCTTCCATGTTATCCATCCAGACGCTGGTGCGCTGTAAGCGCTCCGCCGTGCGCACGTAGAACATCAGAATGCGATCGACATAGCGGATCAGGGTTTCATCATCCAGATCGCTGGCAAACAGCTCGGCATGGCGCGGTTTCATGCCGCCATTGCCGCACACGTACAGGTTCCAGCCCTTTTCTGTGGCGATCACCCCAATATCTTTGCTCTGCGCTTCCGCACATTCGCGGGTACAACCCGAGACGGCCATTTTGATTTTGTGCGGCGCGCGCAGGCCTTTGTAGCGATTCTCCAGATCGATGGCGAAGGCGGTGGAATCCTGTACGCCGTAGCGACACCAGGTCGAGCCCACACAGGATTTCACCGTACGCAGCGACTTCCCGTAGGCATGGCCGGTTTCAAAGCCTGCTGCCAGCAGGGTTTCCCAGATCTCAGGCAGTTGATCCAGCCGTGCGCCAAACAGGTCGATGCGCTGACCGCCGGTAATCTTGGTGTAGAGATCGTAACGTGCTGCCACTTCGCCAATGGCGATCAGCCCCTGCGGCGTGATCTCCCCGCCCGGCACGCGCGGCACGACGGAATAGGTGCCGTCTTTCTGGATATTGGCAAAGTAGCGATCGTTGGTATCCTGAAGCGGCAGATGGGCCGGTTTCAGCAAATAGTCATTCCAGCACGAGGCCAGCAGAGAACCGACCAGCGGTTTACAAATCTCGCAGCCGCAGCCACGCCCGTGGCGCGCCAGCAGGTCATCGAAGGTTTTGATTTCATGGATGCGGATCAGGTGATAAAGCGCCTGGCGTGAATAGGCAAAATGTTCGCAGATATCTTTTTTTACCTCAACGCCAAGGTTTTCCAGCTGGAACTCCATCACCTGTTTTACCAGTGCCGAGCAGCCGCCACAGCCCGTCGCGGCTTTGGTGCAGCTTTTAATGCTGGCCATATCGCCACAGCCACTCTGCACCGCCTGGCAGATATCGCCTTTGCTGACGTTGTGGCAGGAGCAGATCTGAGCGCTGTCGGGCAGCATGGCAACGCCCAGACCTTTGGCTGGCGCACCCTGCAGCGCAGGCAGAATCAGCCCTTCCGGCGCCTCGGGCAGCGGCGTCGCGTTTAACATCATCTGCAGCAGCGTGGCATAGTCGCTGCTGTCACCGACCAGCACGCCGCCCAGCAACCGCTTACCGTCAGCGCTGACCACAATTTTCTTATAAATGCCTTTCGGACCATCGGCCCAGTAGTAGCTCAGGCTGCCTGCCGTTTTCGCGTGCGCATCACCAAAAGAGGCCACTTCCACGCCCAGCAGCTTCAGTTTGGTGCTCATATCGGCCCCACTGAACCGGGCTGGCTCGGCGGCCAGATGCCCGGCCAGCACGCGCGCCATCTGATAGCCCGGCGCCACCAGGCCAAAAATTTGTCCGTTCCACAGGGCACATTCGCCGATAGCGTAGATATCGTCATCGCTGGTCTGGCAGACGTCATTGATCGTAATGCCGCCGCGTGGGCCAACGCTGATATCGGCGGTGCGGGCCAGCTCGTCACGCGGCCGGATGCCCGCAGAGAACAGCACCAGATCGGTGGCCAGTTCGCCACCATCGGCAAAGTGCAGCACCAGGCTTCCGTCTGGCTGGGTCGCAATCTGTTCAGTCTGCCTGGAGGTGTGAACCGTCACGCCCAGTGAATCAATTTTCTGCCGCAGCATCAGCGCGCCGCCTTCGTCCAGTTGCACGGCCATCAGGCGCGGCGCAAACTCAACGACGTGGGTTTCCAACCCCAACTGCTTCAGCGCATTGGCGGCTTCCAGCCCCAACAGGCCACCGCCGATGACCACACCGCGCTGGCTTTTACCGGCACAGGCGGCGATCGCATCCAGATCGTCCAGCGTGCGGTACACAAAGCAGCGTTCGCCCTCATGTCCCGGCACCGGTGGCACAAACGCGCGCGAACCGGTCGCCAGCACCAGTTTATCCCAGCACAGTGCTTTGCCGTCGCTGTCGTGCAGGCTACGCTGCTGACGATCGATCGCCTCCACCCGACAGCCGCTGCGCAGTTCAATGCCGTGTTGGGCAAAAAAGTCCTCGCCAACCAGCGAGAGCTGCGCGGCCTCTTTGCCGGTGAAGTACTCAGACAGGTGCACGCGATCGTAGGCCGGATGGCGCTCTTCGCCGTACACCACGACGTGATACTGCTGATGCAGATCACGCGCTACCAGCTGTTCCAGAAAATGGTGGCTGACCATGCCGTGACCCACGACGGCTAATACAGGTTTAGAGTGATTCATCACGGGGTTTCCTGCAGCCTGCGGCTGCGTTTCAGGTTCATCAAGGCCAAACAGCGTATTGACAGAAACCTGCCTGGCGTTATGCAGTTGGTTCAGCAACTCGGCACCCTGCTGGCAGTCGCCATACAGCAGCACACCGTTGAGCCGTCCTTGTTTGAGAAAAAGACGTCGATAGTGACCGGAAAGCGGATCGAAACTGGTGACGGAAGGGGCTTCACGGATATCACCCGCGCTGAACAGCGCGATCCCGCTCACCTTAAGACGCGTGCCGGTGGCTTCACTGTAGAAATCAGCCTGAGAACATCCCGCCAGCTGGGCGGCCAGCACCGCCGCCTGCGCCAGGCAAGGCGCAACCAGGCCAAAGGTTTCTCCGCTGATAGCACAGCATTCGCCGACCGCATAAATCCCGGCATGGGCGGTGCGTAACTGCCGATCCACCAGAACGCCGCGCTGACAGGGAATGCCTGAGGCCTGGGCCAGGGCGATGTCTGGCTGCACGCCCGTTGCGATAACGACCTGCGCCGCCGCCAGCTGTCGGCCATCGTTGAGAGTCAGTGACTGCGGGCCGATTTCTGCGACGCTGCAATTCAGTTCACAGCGGATACCGCGTGCGCTGAGCTGGGCAAGCAGTAATTCCCCTGCCATGGCGTCCAGTTGCCGGTCCAGTAAGCGCGACTGACGATGTACCAGCGTGACATCGCGCCCTTGCGCCTGAAGGGCTGCCGCGGCCTCAATGCCCAGAAAACCGCCGCCGGCGACCACGACCGGCCCGCTACCGGCCAGCAGTAAATCCACATCCTCCAGCGTGCGGAAAGCCGTTACGTGCGGCAGATCGATGCCTGCCACCTGCGGCATGCGCGGTTGCGATCCGGTCGCCAGAATCAGACGATCCCAGCGCAGCAGGCGCTGGCAGGTGCGCAACGTGCGCGCCGCCACATCGATCTGCTCAGCCGTTTCCCCGGCCAGCAAGGTGATGCCCTGGCGCGCGTACCAGTCACGATCGTGAATCTGGATTTGCTCCACGGTTTTTTCGCCAGCCAGCAGCGGCGACAACAGCACGCGGTTGTAGTTACCGTGTGGTTCACGACCAATGACCGTAATGTCGTAACGCTCCGGCGCCAGCTGCAACAGCGTTTCCACGGTGTGCATGCCCGCCATCCCGTTACCGACCACCAGCAGCCGTTGTCTCATGGTGTTTTCCTTACGCCGCCGAGGTCTGTTTTTCGTAGAGAAAATGCAGCACTTTTTGGCGCAGCTGGTGATAGCGCGCATCCTCAGCCAGCGCCACGCGCGAACGCGGTCGGGGTAAATCGACGGTAAGTATGTCCCCCACCTGGGCGGCCGGACCATTGGTAATCATCAGGACCCGATCAGAGAGCAGCACGGCCTCATCCACGTCGTGGGTGATCAGCACAATGGTGGTATTTAACTCCTGCTGAATACGCATCACGCTGTCCTGCAGGTGCGCGCGGGTTAACGCATCCAGCGCGCCGAACGGCTCGTCGAGCAGTAAAACGCGCGGCTTCATTGCAAGGGCGCGGGCGATGCCGACGCGCTGCTTCATCCCACCAGAGATCTCGCCGGGACGCTTGTGCAGGGCATGACTCATTTGCACCCGGTTGAGGTTGTGCTCGATCCAGTCGTGCATCTCCGCCTTGTTCATCTTGCCTTTAAAAACCTGCTGCACCGCCAGTTCGACATTCTGAAACGCCGTCAGCCACGGCAGCAGAGAGTGGTTTTGAAACACCACCGCCCGCTCAGGGCCGGGACCGGTGACCTCGCGGTTATCGCACAGCAGCACGCCGCTGGTGGGTCGGGTCAGGCCGGCAATCAGGTTAAGCAGCGTGGATTTACCGCAGCCGGAGTGACCGATCAGACTCAGGGTTTCGCCCTGATGAATATCGAAACTGACGTTGTCCAGCGCCAGAAAGTCTCCGCCCGAGGTGGTAAAGCGCTGGCTGACCTGTTGTACGCGAATGATAGGTTGCATGATGTTCCCCTTATTTATCCCAGCTAAAACGACGCGCCAGCAGCATCAGTCCCTGCTCAAGCAGCAGGCCGACTACACCAATCAGCAGAATGGCAATCAGGATGTTTTCAACGTTCAGGTTGTTCCATTCGTTCCAGATCCAGAAGCCAATGCCCAGACCGCCCGTCAGCATCTCCGCCGCGACAATCACCAGCCAGGCGATGCCAATCGAGAGGCGCACCCCGGTGAGGACGGCAGGCAGCACGGCGGGAAACAGGATGCGGCGCATAATGGTCCATTCAGAGAGCTGCAGCACGCGCGCCACGTTGAGGTAATCCTGCGGGATGCGCTGTACGCCTTCTGCGGTGTTGATGATCATCGGCCAGATCGAACAGATAAAAATGGTCCAGCTAGAGGCCGGTTCCGCCCGCTGGAACAGCAGCAGACCGATAGGTAACCAGGCCAGCGGACTGACCGGACGCAGCAAGGCGATAATGGGATTGAACATGCGCGCCACAAAGGTGAAACGCCCCAACAGAAAACCGGCGGGAATGCCCACCAGCGCCGCCAGACCGAACCCGATGGCCACGCGCTGCAGCGAGGCCAGGACGTTCCAGCCAATGCCCTGATCGTTAGGGCCGTTGTTATAAAACGGATCGGCAAACAGGACTTTCGCCGCCGCCCAGGTCGCGTAAGGCCCCGGAAAGCCCTGGCTGTACAGCGCCGCGATCTGCCATACCAGAAGCAGGAGCAGGACACCGCACAGCGCCGGAATACAGCGCTGTAGCAGCGGACGCAGGCGCGCAGGCGGGCGCACTTTTTTAGGCGTAACCTGGAGGGAAACCACCGTTGCCTGAGTGGGCGTATTGACCGGCTGCGCCAGTGGACGAGTCTGGGTTTTCATCAGGGCCTCTCTTAACGTTTGATCGCGAAGCTGGCGGCATAGGCGGCGGGATCGGTGCCATCCCATACTTTGCCGTCCAGTAAAGTGCTGCTGCGCATGTCGCTGCCGGGCAGCGTGACGTTGCCGACCGCGCTGGCAGCCTGTTTGTAGATATCAATACGGTTAATCTGCCTGGCGACTGCCAGATAATCGGGATCGCTGGTGAGCATGCCCCAACGCTTAAGCTGGGTCAGGAACCACATGCCATCGGAGAGATAAGGGAAGCTGACGCTGCCGTCGTGAAAGAAACGCATCGCATGGGGATCCTGCCATTTTTGACCCAGTCCGTTTTCGTACTGGCCCAGCATGCGCCCTTCCAGCGTCTCGGGTTTGGTGTTGATCCAGGCGCGTCCGGACAGTACCTGCGCCGTTTCACGTCGGTTATCGTCTGACGCATCGATCCAGCGCGCGGCTTCCAGCACCGCAGACGTGAGCGCGCGGGCCGTATTCGGGTTGTCTTTGACCCACTCTGCGCGGGTGCCCAGAATTTTTTCCGGATGATCCGGCCAAATCTGCTGGCTGGTGGCGGCGGTGAAACCAATATTGTCGCTGATCGCCCGCTGGTTCCACGGCTCTCCCACGCAGAAGCCGCTCATGTTACCAATCTTCATATTCATCACCATTTGCGGTGGCGGAACCACGACGGTGCGCACGTCCTCAAACGGGTTGATACCGGCGTTAGCCAGCCAGTAATAGAGCCACATGGCATGGGTGCTGGTAGGAAAGGTATGCGCGAAGGTCATGCTGCCCTTCGCCTGGCTGTCGATAGCCTTTTTCAGGCTGGCGCCATCGGTCACCTTCTGCGCCTTGAGCTGGTTTGACAGTGAGATGGCCTGACCGTTGTTGTTTAACGTCATCAGGTTCGCCATATCGTGCTGAGGACCGGCGACGCCCAGTTGAAGGCCATAGATCAGGCTGTAAAGTACGTGTGCTGCATCCAGTTCACCCGAGGTGAGTTTATCGCGTACCGCCGCCCAACTCGCTTCTTTGCTGGCCTGCAGCGTCAGGCCGTATTTCTTGTCAAACCCCTTTACCGAGGCCATAACCACCGGCGCGCAGTCGGTCAGTGGAATAAAGCCGACGCGCACGGTCGGTTTTTCTGGCGCGTCGGAACCTGCCGCCCATACCGCGTTGCGCAATCCCGGCAGCAGCCAGAGTCCACCGACGGCGGCGCCGGATAACAGCAGTTGACGACGAGAGAGTGAAACTGGCGATTTGCTCATCTTTACCACCCTGAAGAAATAAAAAAAGGCGTCCTCCCCACTGCTCTCGCAAGGGGACGGACGCCTTTATCCAAAGCACTCGCTCTACCGCCGTTGGCAAAGCAAATACGTACACTCTTTAAGGTAAAGCAAACCGCGTGCCAGAATTATTTGCCGTCACGTCTGCCCTGCGCGGCGAGAGGTGGCGGATTTTTAATCGTTTTTGCACGTTGGTGACGCAGGTCACGCACAAGCGTTGTGCAGCTAACCCTTTCGGGTTAGCGCTTCACTGTGGCCGCGACCGTCACGATCGCCTGGGCGATTTCCGGCAGCCGTTTGTTTTGATCCATCGCGCTTTTGCGCAGCGTCTGCCAGGCCTTTTCTTCGCTCAGGCCATGCTGCTGCATCAGCCAGTTTTTAGCCTGATCGAGCAGCTTGCGCTCTTCGAGCGTGGCGCGCATGGCGGCCAGCTCATTGGCCTGGCGCTGCAGATGCTGAGACTGCTCACCAATCAACGACAGTAACGATCGCCCCAGCTGTGGGGCGAGGCCTTCGCTGTTAAGCGCGGTGGGCCGGGTAGCCAGCCAGTCTGCGCCAGACACATAGAGCGTGAAGTCACAGCCTGACGGCGCCACGCTCAGGGGCGCGCCAGCCTGATGCTGCGCCAGGGCGATAGCGTCCCGGCAGTGCGCCATCAGCACAGCAGACAGTTGGTCCTCCAGCGACTTCATTTGATCGATGCGCTCAGATAGCAGCGAGAACCAGTGCAGCGCCCCGCTGTCGTCGCGCCTGCCGTCGGTACAGGCGATGCGCCTCAGCCGCTCAATTTCCCGGCTGGGCTGCGCCAGCGGCTGCCAGTTGAGCAGCACGGCCTCATCGGCAAACTGCTGAAAAGTATTAAAGCTCTGTTCCTGCGCCTCAATAAGCGCCACCATCGTGCTGCGCTGTTCGGCCGTAAACTCCCCGGCCGCAAATCCGGCCGCGCCCTGGGCACGCTCCTGTCCCGTCAGCTCTTTGCCCTGCATAAAGCTGAACAGGGCGATAAGTGCCCGGGTAATTTCCGGATGGCTGGCGGTGTCGGCCGCTTCAAACACCAGATTAAGCAGGCTACGAATAATCGCATTGAACGCCGCCATCGCCTGCGCATGTGTGACGTCCTGACGGGCGATCTTCTGGCGCAGAACCGGCAAGTCTGCCAGTGCCTGTAACGCTGTCGCGATCAGGTTGCAAAAGCGGCTGTATCCGGGTTGAGCCTCCGCTCTGGGTAATGCCCGGCTGAACGCAAGCTGGCTCCGGCTGACATCCTGCTCACTTGCACTGCGCTCCTCGCCATACAGCCGCCCTTGCGAACAGATCCACAGGTTGCTGGCCCCCCGTTCGCGCTGCAGCTGATGAACCAGCTCGCAGACCGTAGTAATTAATTTACCGGTCTGCCGAAGTCGCTCCAGACTGGCAATATCGCTTTGCCGTGAGGCCTGCAACCAGCTCAGTGCGTCATCCATTGCTCAACCCTCTGAATGCAAAAAAAGAGTCAAGCAAAAGCCGTGCCGCTTCCGATCGCAGGGCCATAAGGATGAGGGTGCCTGAACAATGACCGCCAGGATCGCAGTCCAGGCAATGCGTGCTGTTAAATTGTTATTGGCGCTTAGGCTTTTTTTTGCCTGTCATCTGACTGTGCCACTATCCAGCCCGACGTGTCTGGCTGGCCTCGGCATGTCTGCTTTGCCCTGTGCGCGACAAGGTGAAACCGACACGACAACGCGGTGTGATAAGAAGGTGATGAACGCGCTTTACCATGCTATATCATTGGGTGCAATGGTTTGAATTCTCAAAAGTCTTAGGTAGACTGAGCGCTGTACAGGATAAATGTCATTTACCGCATTATCTTAACGGCTTACCTACCCGACTGCGCTTCCTCCCCAGTGAAGGTGAACAGCCGTGTTCTGATAAACAACATGCAGGTATATTGATAATATCGTGAGGAAAAAGGTGAAAAAAAATTTAGCGTTTATCCTGTTAGCGGGACTTTTATTGTCCGGCTGTAAAACGCCACCGCCTGCGGTGAATGATGACACCCTGGTCACCAGTGATGTGAACGGTGTGAAACTGGTACACCGTCATGCCGTGGCGGCACCAACAACCTTTACGCCCATAAATCAAACCTGGCGCGCCCTGTACAAGGCGTCGGTGATGACCCAACCCGATTACGGCGGCAAGGTTGTTCGTTACCTGGAGGCGGGCAAGTCTTTTGAGGTTCTTGGCAGCGTTGAGAACCACTGGCTGGCCATTGCTGATAAGCCGGATGGCATGTTAACCGGTTACGTGCCGCTGAAGGCGGGCGTAGAAAGTCATCGTTATGATGACACGTTACGCAATGACCGTCCGCGTCCGCGAAAAACTAAACAAGTGTGCGTTGACGTCGGAGGCGACAGCAAAGCCTGTCGTAATACCGCGACGGCGACCTGGATTCTGAACTAATGAAATTAACTACCTGCCGTGCTGGTCACGTTGCCAGAAACGCTATCTGTCGCGGGAAGAACACACAGTAATGAGCGTGGAATCCTCACCGCGAGAGGTCACGACCTCGGGTACCGAAAATCTTTTGCTTAAAGCGGCCGCGCCACTGCTGAATGCGGTGGTGCAGATTCGTCAGGCCGCCACGCACGACGATCCTGCGGGTTTACGTCAGTCACTGATTGATGAAGTGCGCGTCTTTGAACAGCGCTGCAAGCAGGCGGGTTTGCCGTTTGAAATGATCATTGGCGCACGTTACTGCGTCTGCAGCGCGCTGGATGAGGCGGCCGCGCAAACGCCCTGGGGCACGCGCGGCGTCTGGTCCGGTAACGGCATGCTGGTCACCTTTCACAATGAAAGCTGGGGCGGTGAAAAATTCTTTCAGCTGCTGTCTCGCATCTCGCAAAGCCCTCAGCAACATCTCTGGCTGCTGGAAATCATCCATTACTGTCTGTTACTGGGTTATGAAGGTCGTTATCGGGGCAGTGAAAAAGGCCGGGCGCAGTGCGACAGCCTGCGGGCACGACTCAAGGCCCTGATTGATGAAACGCGCGCTCAGCAAAGTACCGATTCCGCCCCGCTGGTGCAGGTGCATCCGCTGGTCAGCACGCTCGCGCGGCCGATGGTGCCGCTCTGGGCCTGTGCGATGCTCGTCGCCCTTATCGGCTGTCTGATTTACAGCGGGCTGAACTGGCGACTGGGCAATGCTGCCGAACCGCTGCTGCGCAGCCTCTACAACATGCCGCTGCCGCAAATCACGGTAAATCGCCGCCCTTCCTCGCCGCAGGCCCTGCTGGATTTACGCCAGCGGCTCAATGACGTGATCGCCGCCGGTCAGCTGGAGGTCAGTGATGGCGCGTTTGGCAGCAAGGTGATTATTCCTGCTGACAAGCTGTTTGCCGAGCAGGGAACGGTCATCAACCCGGTTGGACGGGCCATCCTGGCGCGGGTTTCCAGCGCGATGAAAGATGTGAAGGGCACGATTCTGGTGTCGGTGTTTACCGACGACAAGCCCGTGGACGGCAGCCGCTTTGCCTCCAGCTACGAATTTTCTTTTGCCCGGGCGCGTTCCGTCAGCCAACTGCTGCAGGTGCAGCTCGCTGACACCCACGTTATCCGCTCTGAAGGACGCGGTGACAGCGATCCCCTGCTGCCGAACGACAGCAGCGAGAACCGAACCCGCAACCGCCGTGTTGAAATTACGCTGTTCGCTGCACCTGAAACACTGAGCACTCACCAAGGAACACACTGATGCGCGCTTCTTTTCGCTTATTTTTAACGCATCGACTGCTGTGGAGCTTTATCGGTGTAACGGCACTGAGTTGCCTGTTGTGGATGCTGGGGCCGCTTATCACCTGGAATGAAACCCGTCCGCTTGAACCCGCCCTGCACCGCGAAATCGCCGTGAGCACGCTTTATCTGCTTTGGATTGTGCTTCAGTTAATCCCTGCGGTTTACCGTGCCTGGTATAACAGTCGTCTGCTGGATCGGCTGCAGGTGGTTGAAAGCGACGATCCCGCCGAGCGTCAGGCGACGGAAGCCCTGCTGAGTCAGCGTTTTAGCGAAGCGGCCATGCGCCTGAAACGCACCCATTTTGGCCGGCGTCAGGGCAGCCTGTGGGCACGCATCAACGCGAATTATCTTTACCAGCTTCCCTGGTACCTGATGATTGGCGCGCCGGGTGCCGGTAAAACCACCGCGTTGCTGAACGCCGGACTGAAGTTTCCCCTTACCGATACTTTTGGTAACGAGGCCGTGCGCGGCGTCGGCGGAACACGCAACTGCGACTGGTGGTTCACCGACAGTGCGGTATTGATCGACACAGCCGGACGTTATGCGTTACAGGAGAGTCAACGCGCCCGTGATGCCAGCGAGTGGCAGAGCTTTATTAATCTGCTGAAGCGCTATCGTGCCCGACAGCCGATCAATGGCGTTATCATGAGCATCAGCGTCGCAGATTTGCTGAGCGACTCGGCCGAGGCGCGTTTTGAGCAGGCTAACGCCCTGCGCGACCGCCTGAACGAACTGCATCAGCACACCGGTATTCACTTTCCCGTGTATATCATGGTGACCAAGACCGACCTGCTGAAAGGCTTTATGAGCTATCACGGCTCGCTGGATAAAGCCCGACGCGATGCCATCTGGGGATTCACCTTTCCCTGGGATGCCGGTAAGCCCAATAAGCAGGACTGGCATCCGCACTTTGACCTGCAGTTTACCCAGTTAGAGCAGAAGCTGCAGCTACAGCTGGCCGATCAGATGACCCACGAGCGCGATCTCAATGAGCGGGCAGAGTGTTTCCTGTTTCCTCAGGAGTTCTCGTCTCTGCGCCCGCTGCTCAGCGAATACCTGGACATTGTGTTTTCACCCCGCGCTGAAACCGTCGCCTGGAATCCGCGCGGGCTGTTCTTTACCAGCGGCACCCAGGAGGGCTTACCTTTCGACAGAGTAATGGGTGAGCTCAGCCGCAAACTGCAACTGCGCCAGGCCGGTTCCCATTCGATTGCAGCCTGGGACCGCGTGAACCGCAGCAGCCCGATTCCCGGAAATAAAGGCCAGAGCTTTTTTATTCGCGATCTGCTGAGCAATCTGGTGTTCAGGGAGAGTGGTCTGGCGGGCAGCAACCGTCGCTGGGAGTACCGCAATCAGCTGCTGCACTGGATTGGCTACGGCATGCTGGCCGGCGCGCTGGTGATCATGAGCGGCTTATGGCTGACGAGTTACTATCAGAACCAACACTATCTGCAGCAGGTTACGGCGCGATTGCCGGTTATCTCACAACAAAGTCAGCAGGTGATACATCAGCCCGCTGATAATATTTTTGATCTGCTACCCTTTCTGAATAACCTGGTGAAGTTACCCGTGTCCGACCAGTTTTCTCTCGATAATCCGCCGCTTACTATGCGAGCCGGTTTATATCGTGGAAACCAGGTCAGCGATGCAGCCTGGGCGCTTTATCAAAATGCGCTTAAGTCTTTATTGCTGCCCCGCGTGGCGCAACAGATCACCAACCTGCTGCGTAATGACCCGGGGGATGATAACGAGTACAGCCGAAATGCGCTGCGTGCTTATCAGATGCTGTATCAGCCGAGAAATTATGATGGGGAATTCCTCCGCGCCTGGCTGCTGCAGAATCTGCAGCATTCGTTACCGGAGAAGGTCAGCGCCCGGGATTTGCAGCAGCTGGACTGGCACCTGAGTCAGTTGCTCGATCAGCAAATTCAGTCGTCACCCTATGCTCGCGACAATGCGCTGATGATGCGCAAGCTGGCTGATAACTTAAATAATGCGGGTCGCGACAGTACCCTGCTGGCCACTGCGCCGCGCAAAGCTCAGCGCCTGACGACGCATAACCCATAATAGCGAGGTGAACATGCCTGTCTCTCTGGCCCCTGGCTGGTACGGTAAATTACCCTCCACGGGGGACTTTTTGCATCATCGGTTAACCGAGCAGCTGATTGCGCCCTGGAACCACTGGTTTCAGCAAGGTCTGGTGCACTGGCATCATCAGGATGATGCGGTGAGCGCCGACTTCCTGCGCGCCCCGGTCTGGAATTTTGTGTTACCGATCACCCCAATACGCAATCAGGTGCAAATGGGTTGCCTGCTGCCCTCCTGCGATCGTGTAGGCCGTGCCTGGCCACTGCTGGCGCTGCTGAGTTTCCCCCTGGCCCAGTGGCATCCGGCACAGTTAACGATTTCGGGCGACTGGTATCGGGATCTGGGCGCGACACTGTTGAACGCCGTGACGCAGCAGCAGAGTCCGGCACAGCTGGAACAGGCGATCCAGACCATGACGCCGCTGATGATCCCGGTACAGCAGCACTCCGATATCATGGATGTAATCGGTTTCCAGGATTTACCTTGCACCCTGAGCTGGCAGGATGTTGCTGAACGTTTCGACCCTCAGCAACATATTAGTTACTGGTGGAGCAATCGCAGTGACGGTTTCGTTCATGCCACGCACAAGCATAGCGGCAACCTCACCCCCGAACTGTTCTCATTACTGTTTAATCCGGCGGCAGGTGCACAGCCGGGTCGCAATGGCCTCTATCCACCGATGTTTGAGTGAGGCGTTGCTACTGTCCTCACTGACGGGATAACTCATGCAATTTACCATCGTTCAATGCACGTCTGATGTTCCGGTGAAAACCGTCACCTTTCATCCCCCGGGCGGCACTATTGGCCGCAGCCAGGATAACGACCTGGTGCTACCGGATGAAGCCCGTTCTATTTCCCGCCTGCAGGCGCTGGTGCACCTGTCAGGCGAAGGCGAATGCCGTCTGACCAATCAGGGCAGCGTCACGCCTGTTGAACATAACGGTGTGGCGCTGAAGCGCGGCGTGCAGGTGCGCCTGAAGCACGGCGACGCCCTGCGCATTGGTGACTACGCCATCGACGTGCGCGATCCGGCAGTTCACGGCGTAAACAGCGATCCCCTGGCGTTTTTTACCGACGCCGCGACGCGAACGAATCCGCTGGATATTCCCGACCATGCCGACGTAGAGGAAGTGGTGGAAGAGGCTGTCGTGAAGCGGCCTGAACGGCGCGGCGACGCGAGGCTGGCCATTGATCCCCAGACCAGCGAAACTTTTCACGTACCCTTCGCCGCTGGAGTGGAGCAGGACAAACTGGTGGCGGCCCTGCTCGACGGCATGGGCCTTAATAACGGCCATAATACGGCTATCAGCGAAGAGCAAATGCGCACAACGGGCAGAATGTTGAGCCTGTTCTCGCAGGGGACGGTTGCCCTGCTGTCATCACGTTCCATTCTGAAACGTGGCGTGAAAGCCGAAATGACGATGATCCTGAACGAGGCAAATAATCCGTTCAAAATCCTGCCTTCAGGCAAAACGGTTCTGATGCAGATGTACCAGAGCCAGATGCCGGGTTTTATGCAGCCCGAGCAGGCCGTGCGCGATGCGCTGGTCGATCTGCAGGCGCACCAGCTGGGCATGATTGCCGGGATCCGCGCGATTATCGCCGCGATGCTGCAGTCGTTTAATCCTCAGGGACTGGAGGAGCAGGCGCGCGCTGACGGTGCCGTATCCAAAACCCCGTTCTCGTCCTTTAAGAAAGCCGCCCTGTGGGACTATTTTACTCGTCGCTACCAGCGCACCGCCGGCGAGATCGAAGACGATTTTCATACGCTATTTGGGGAAGCCTTCCTGCATGCCTACGACATGGAGGTCAATCAGTATAAAGACTCCCAGACGCGCACGGACGACGCATGAATATTGCCTTTGCCAGTCATTGTCAGCAGGGGCTGCGCGATGAGAATCAGGATCGAACCGGTGTGATACTGGATGCGCGCAAAGCCTGCTTTGTCGTGTGTGATGGCGTGGCTGGCCTGCCCGGCGGCGATCAGGCCGCACAGCTGGTATGCGATGTGCTGATTGAACAATTGCAGGATTGCGAGCAGGTTACCCCCGTCGTGACGCATCAGGCGGTGGAAAAGTGCCGTTCAATACTTGAAATGGCCCAGGGTAATAATCCGAATTTTTCCACCATGTGCACCACGCTTGCGGGCCTGTTTATCGACCGCACCCGACAGCGCGCATGGTGGGCGCACGCAGGTGACAGCAGGGTTTATCACTTTCGTCACGGGGTGCTGAATGAGGTGACCCGCGACCACAGCCTGGCGCAAAAGTTGAGCGATGCGGGCTATGAAAATACCGGAATTAACAGTAATTTACTCTATAATGCGCTCGGCATAGAACCCGCTCATCCCGTGACCTTCGCTGACGAAATTTTGCTGGAAGATGGGGATGCGTTTTTAGTCTGTAGCGACAATTTCTGGCTGAATCTGACCACCACGGAAATGGAACAGGCTCTGCGCATGGTCAATGACTGTGATGAGTGGCTGACGTTAATGGCGCAGGCGGTGAGCCGCGACGTAAAGAAAGACAACCTCAGCGCCCTGGCGGTGTGGATCGGTGAGCCGCAGGATGCCACCCTGCTCTACACGCTGGCTGACTCAGCACGTTTTCTGCCCTCAGGCTATTGATTAAAGGAACTCTATGAAATTGTGGTTGCCCGCTATAGCCACGTTGTTTATGGCCTTTGCTGCGCAGGCGGAAAATTATCGTGTGGTGTATTCACCCAGTCTTGAACTGGAAGTGTACATTGACAATGTTGCGGGCAAAACGCCTGATGACTGGTGCCAGGAAACGCTACCGATCCGTATCGTATCGGGCAAAGACCAGGATTCAGCGATTTTAAAATCCTTTCTGCCGCGCGTGGGTACGCTATTAGCCAACCAGTGTAACGAACTGGACGTCTTGCCCTGGCAGATGATGAACGGCGAGGGCAAGGTGCTGGCGACAGGCAGCGCCAGCAAGCTGCAGAACTGGCGAATGATCGTGAATACCGATGCAGCCGCCCCGGCACCACGGGCCAGCGCAGCCAGTCCGTCGCGTCCGGCAGACAACACGCCGCTGCAGCATTTCGCTTTACCGAACGGCTGCCGTTTCCGCACCGCGTGGGACGAGCGTGGACTGTCGATATTTGTGCCCGACAAAGGTAAGCAGCAGTGCTCATCTGAGGGCTGGCTGGAAGGCAAAAGTGAAATAACCCTGAGCGGTGGCGCGCAGCCACAGACGTTTGCGGTCAGTTTTTACCAGGGTTATCCCCTTGCCAACCTGACGCTCACCGACCAACGCCTGCAAATTGTGGATGTGAATAAACAGCGTATGATTCTGGCCCGATCCGATGCGCCAGACAGCTGGATTGTATTGCCCTTTGATGAACAGCAGCATCTGTGGCGCTTTGACGGAACCTTATTGATCAAAGCCGATCAGGCGACGACACAGCAGGATACCACCGCGCTGGCCTCGCGCATCAGCACCTTGCGCAGCCGCTGGGCAACCGGTTTTACGTCGTTCCAAAAAGTGAATGTGTTACTTGTCGATGCCTTGCGCGCAGATCGGGTCGATCCTGGCGCAGGTGCATGGCGTAACATCAATTAATTACCGCGTAGCCTGACAAGCAGGCCCCGTTCAGAGAGTCTATTATGTCGGCTAATGACAGTCAGAAAACAATACCGAATGCCTTACCTGACGGATATCGTTTTAACGAGTTCGAAATTAAAGAGGTGATTGGCGGCGGCGGTTTCGGCATTGTCTATCGCGCATGGGATCATCAACTTGAACGCACCATTGCGATCAAAGAGTACATGCCTGTGTCGCTGGCGGTCAGAACACAAGACTTATCGCTGGAGCTGCGCGGTGAACGCTTTCAAAAGCTGTTTAACGCCGGTCTGAACAGTTTTATTCAGGAAGCCCGACTGCTGGCGCGCTTTAACCATCCCGGCCTGCTGCACGTTCTGCGTTTCTGGGAACAGAACGGCACCGCCTATATGGGAACGCTCTACTACAACGGCATGACGTTGAAAGAGTGGCAGATCACCAGCCATGAGGCGATTTCAGAAGCCTGGATTCGCCGCCTGCTGCCGCCGCTGTTAGGGGCGATTAACACCATTCATCAGGCTGGCTATCTGCATCGCGATATCTCGCTGGACAACATCCAGATTCAGGAAAATCAGCTGCCGGTCCTGCTCGACTTTGGCTCCGCCCGTAAAGAAATTGGCAACCTGTCCGACGAAACCGAAATCATGCTCAAGCCGGGGTTTGCACCGATTGAGCAGTACAGCGAAGAAGGTGAAAGCGAACAAGGGCCGTGGACGGATATTTATGCCCTGGGCGCCGTATTACATACACTGATTACAGGTGCCCCGCCGCCGGTCAGCGTGGTGCGCTGCATTGAAGATAACTACCTGCCGCTGGTCACGCGCAAACCGGCAGGTTACTCGCTGCCGCTGCTGCACGCGATTGACTGCGCGCTGATGATGAAGCCCCACGATCGCCCGCAGAATATCGATGAGTTTGCCGCGTTAATTGATTTGCCGGTTAGCGACGTTGAGGCGGTGGTGAACAGCCTGCAACAGCGTAACGACGAGCAGAATAACAGCGAGGCCGCCTCAGCCGATACCGCGCCACCGGTCGTGTTAGCAATGAATCATGGTGCCACGGCGGCAGAACCCGTGACCGGACGTAACGTCCGTCGTCTGTCGCCAGGATTAGTGGCACTGGCCGCTGTGGCGCTGATTGCGGTTGCGGTGGTGGTCTGGATTGAGAATTCGCGCGCGCCAGCGGCGTCCCTCGTCAATAAGGGCCCGTCATCATCGGGCGCCGTAACGGGCACGGTGCCTGCCGGGCTGGCGATGGTTTACCTTAAGCTCACCAACGACGAGCAGGTGGTACTGAACGGCCAGCCCGTTGCAGTACGTGCCAGCAGCAACGGTTTTGCGGTGCTAAACCTGGCCGCCGGGCAGTACCGCATTGACGTACGCGCCGGTAACAGGCTGCGCAGTCAGTCATTGGTGATCGATAAACCCGGCACCTGGCTGATTAATCCCACCAATTAGTGCGCGGCAATACAGGATAAGGGCAGCCTGGCTGCCCGTTTTGCTCAAGGATTTGCTGGCTCAGGCCTGTTTCAGCCAGTCTTGTTGCAACGCACGTACCTGGTGCGCCAGACGGATCAGGTCTTCCTCCTCCATGCCGCGCCGGGTCAGCTCGGCTTCCAGCGAGAACAAATACTGGGCATTCGACCCCAACGGCCCGGTAGCCGCGGCAATCAATGGCGCAACGGCCTGCGGACAGGTGTCATCCTCATACAGCGGGTGACGCGGATCCATAATAAACACCAGCGCGGTCACGCGGCGGCCGTCTTCCAGTGAAAGTTCACACCAGGTCGGCAGGTAGCAGCCGGTAATCATTTCTCGCTTCCACAGCAGCGCCAGCTCGTCGTGCAGGCGCGCTTCCGGCAGACGAAAGGCCAGCCCTTGGGTCATTCCGCCCTCTTTCAGCGCCAGCATGCGGCCCGGATGTGCAGCCGTGCCGCGTCCTGCGGTGAGGCGTAAACAGAATGCCCGATGCCAGCCGTCCAGTGACGCCGATGCCACCTCGTCTGCCTCAAATACCGGGTTCCACATCAGCGAACCGTAGCCGAAGATCCATACCGGGCTGTGATCGGGCCGACACGCCAGGGTTGCTGCCAGCGATGCTGCACGCTGTTCACAACTCCACAGGAGTGTTTCCTCGATATCACCAAATGACGTTTTACAATCTGCTTTTAATAAGAATTCCCGGGTTAGCAATGCGACCTCCTCAACGTTCACCACATCCTGTGCAAGTGGCTCCTCTGCTCTGTGACGTTCAACATTCACTGATTCACGCTCTGTTCATTTAACTGACATTAATTATTAACACAATGAGTTGCAAGCAAGAGTCGGAGTAGAAAGTAAAAATCTACTTATATTGCGGTATTAAAAGAAAAGTTAATTAAATACCAAAATCTTATTTTAAAAAAATGCTGAGATGTAACAGCTCGTTATCGCGGATTATGTACACGATAATAACGGCTTTTTATTAATAACAAATACGAAACAAATGCGACAGGTCGTTAATATCGGATTGGGCTCATGAGGGACAACGGCGGAGGCTGCCGCGCCCGCGTTGGCAGGCGACATCATTATTGGGGCAGGCGTTGAAGCAGAAACACAGCATCCCGTTCGGGGCGGGATGGGTGAGCGCGTCGGCTGAGCGGATGTTATTTTTTAGGATGCCATTTATCATCATCCCCTTTTTGATATTCATGCTTTACCGCTGCCCAGGCCACCTTATGTGCAACCTCTTCACGGGATTCATCCCCACGGCGATCGTCAGGGTCTTTGTACTCTGTCCATGCGTGGTTAAAAGCCTGCTGGTAGATGTCCTGCGCGTGGGCAGGCAGAACACGTTTAACAGGCTCCGGAAGATCGCTTCGCTTATCGTAGGGCATAGCCACTCCTCAGTTAACAGGGGAATGAATAAGCCTGGCGCAGATGGCCATAAATGCAAACCGGGTTTTATTGTGCCTTCCGCGATTTTTCTCTTCAATGGCAGGTTAATGCCCCCCTTTCACTACCTTTTATGGGGCTAAATGCCAGGATAACCCTGGTAATTGCATCTTCTTCCGCCTGATTTCACAGAGGAAACGTGCGATAAGCGAAAGTTATTCGCCCTTCAAACAAAAAAAGCCTGAAAGTAAAAAGCGGTAAATTTTCACATTCATTGTGATTGAAAAGTTAAACTGCGTAACCTATAAGTTTCAATGTAATGATGGGTAAATGAATTACCCCTTTTATTCAGCAGAGAGGATGGTGAATGCCTTCACATGAAAAAACACGTCACAAAGAGTTTTCACTAATACTTCCCCTTATTGCCCTGGGCATACTCTATTTTTTTAGCGCACAAACCTCACTGCCTGTTGTGGTCGGTATTAACTTACTGGCGCTGTTGGCGATCCTCAGCAGCGCCTTCAGCGTCGTGCGCCATGCGGACGTTCTGGCTCACCGTCTGGGTGAACCCTATGGCTCGCTGATTCTCAGTCTTTCTGTGGTGATCCTCGAGGTCAGCCTGATTTCGGCGCTGATGGCCACCGGCGATGCGGCACCGGCGCTGATGCGCGATACGCTTTATTCCATCATCATGATTGTGACCGGCGGTCTGGTGGGCTTCGCGCTGTTGCTGGGTGGAAATAAATTTGCCACTCAGTATGTGAATCTGGCTGGGGTAAAACAGTATCTGATTGCCATTTTCCCGTTGGCGATTCTGGTTCTGGTGTTTCCGAATGCTCTGCCGGGTGGAAACTTCACTACGGCGCAGGCGCTGCTGATCGCTGCGATTTCTGCCGCAATGTATGGCGTTTTCTTGTTGATTCAGACTAAAACGCACCAGAGCCTGTTTATCTACGAGCACGAAGATGAAAGCGATGATGGCGATCCCCATCACGGTAAGCCTTCTGCCCACAGCAGCGTCTGGCACGCTATCTGGCTGATTATCCATCTGATTGCGGTCATTGCCGTAACCAAGATGAATGCCAACCCGCTGGAGCATTTGCTGAGCGAGATGAACGCACCTAAGCAGTTCACCGGTTTCCTGGTAGCCTTATTGATTCTTTCGCCGGAAGGGCTGGGCGCGATAAGGGCTGTATTGATGAATCAGGTTCAGCGCGCCATGAACCTGTTCTTTGGCTCGGTGCTGGCGACCATTTCACTGACGGTGCCCGCCGTCTCCATCATCGCCACCCTGACCGGACAGGAACTGATCTTTGGCCTGGAGCCGCCGCAGATGGTGATTATGATTGCGTCACTGATTCTGTGCCAGATCAGCTTCTCAACCGGCAGGACCAACGTACTGAATGGCGCGGCCCATCTGGCACTGTTTATTGGTTACCTGATGACGATAATGCTGTAATCCGCTGATCCAAGACAAAAAAAAAGAGCGACTATTCGCTCTTTTTTCTTATCGGCAGCCGCTGGCTTAGTTGCTGGTATCCAGCGCCGGGAAGCTTTTGACCAAATCATCAATCGCTTTCATCTGCACCAGGAAAGGCTCCAGCTTGTCCAGTGGCAACGCCGACGGGCCATCGCACTTAGCACTGTTGGGTTCCGGATGCGCTTCGATAAACAGACCCGCAATGCCCACGGCCATACCGGCACGGGCCAGCTCTGCCACCTGAGCACGGCGCCCGCCCGAGGCGGCACCAAAAGGATCGCGGGTTTGCAGCGCGTGCGTCACGTCGAAAATGACCGGAGAATTATTGGTCACCTTCTTCATCACGTTGAAACCCAGCATATCCACAACCAGGTTGTCATAGCCGAAGTTACTGCCGCGATCGCAGAGAATGACTTTGTCATTTCCGCCTTCGGCAAACTTATCCACGATATTGCCCATCTGGCCGGGGCTGACAAACTGCGGCTTCTTGACGTTAATCACCGCGCCGGTTTTTGCCATCGCTTCGACCAGATCGGTCTGACGCGCCAGGAAAGCCGGCAGCTGAATCACATCCACGACGTCGGCAACCGGCTGGGCCTGGGATGCTTCGTGAACGTCGGTAATGATTTTCACGCCAAACGCCTGCTTCAGCGCCTGAAAAATCTTCATGCCCTCTTCCAGGCCGGGACCACGGTAAGAGTGAATTGAGGAACGGTTGGCTTTGTCAAAAGACGCTTTGAACACGTAAGGAATGCCGAGTTTGTCGGTCACTTTTACATAGTGCTCGCAGATGCGCATGGCGAGATCGTAAGATTCCAGCACGTTCATGCCGCCGAAGAGAACAAATGGCAGATCGTTTGCGACCTTGATATCACCGATACTGACGACTTTCTGTGTCATGCCCTTTCCTTATCTGGGGTGACGCTTAATGCAGCGTCACGCGTTTTTGTTCGATTGCGTGAATCTGAACTTTGATCATCTCGCTGACCGGGTCTTCAGGACACTGTTCAACGAAGTAGGTTAAGTCATTTAACGCGATATGTTCGCACTCAAGCTGAGCATAAATTAAACCACGATCGCGAATTTCATAGGGATCGTCCGGATCAATTCGCAGAAGTACCTGACTGACGTTCAGGGCCAGCTCCATCTGCTTCTCTTCCATCAGGGCCGCTTTCAGCGTATCCAGCATCTTGCGCATGACGCTCTCGGTTTTGGCTTCGTCCAGATCGTCATCATACAGACGCGCCAGCGGACTGATATTGCCCTTCAGCCACACTTCCAGCGTGTGCGTGTCCAGGGTTTCCCCGTTAAAGGGATTAATCAGCCACTTGTCGCCGTCGAGCCAGTCGGCGCGCAGAATCAGCTGCGTCGGGAAAATCACCGGCATCAGGGGTAATTCCAGTTCAGCCGCGATATGCAGCAGGATCACGCCCAGCGATACCGCCGTGCCCTGACGGGTTTTCAACACTTTATCCAGCCAGAGCGCATCTGACAGGTTATAGACGCCGCTGGCACCGCCAAATTTCCACTGCTTGTAAAACAGCTCCAGCAGCTTTTCGAGCTTTAAATCGGCATCCTGTTCATGACTGACGTAGTCACGGGCTTCAGCCACTAACGCAGCTAACTGTTCTTCAACCGACAACGCCGGGAAATCAGTGCGGATGGCCATCGTGGCACCAATCACTGCCTCACACAGCGGTGTCTCACTGTAATCGAGTTGTTCGGTGGAGCTCATACTATCCCCAGTAACGGCATTTTACTCAGTGCCAGCTTAATGATCGTCACCAGCGCAATCAATGCCACGATAAAGGCGATCCAGCGGGTGCGGTCAGAACGTGGGCGGCGGCTTAACGCAACCGACCCAAGGGCAATATAGATAATAACGCCTAACAGCTTCTCAGTCAGCCAGCTTCCCTGAGGCGAAAACGGATAGAAATGGGTGATCATCACCAGCGATGCACCGCTCAGCAGCAACAGCGTGTCATTGACATGAGGCAGGATGCGTACCCAGCGGCGTTGCAGCATCGCAGAGCCTGTGCGCTGCCAGTAAAATCGCAGCAAAAACAGCAAAATAGTTACTGCCACGGTCAGCAGGTGCAGATTCTTGATTAGCGGATAGTAAGCAAACATCGTTCATCCATGTTGTTCTTGAGTATTCTTCAATAGCGCGCTCAGGCCGGGTGCGGGGCTGCCTGCCCAAACGTGACCCGGGGGTTACCGCCATAATCATTCGCCGTCGCCACCGACAGGTAATGATGCTGCTGCATCAAGTGGCGCACGGCTTCGTCCTGCTGCCAGCCATGCTCCAGCAGCAGCCAGCCGCCTGGCTGTAACCAGTTTATCGCCTGCTCGATCAGCAGCCGTAAATCCGCCAGGCCCGCCTCTTCCGCCACCAGCGCACTGCGTGGCTCAAAACGCACATCGCCCTCGTTAAGGTGGCGATCGTTCGCGTCGATATAGGGCGGATTACTGACAATCAGGTCGAATCTGGCTGGCGTAATCTGCGCAAACCAGTGGCTTTGTATGAAGGTGGCGTTAGGTATGGCCAGATGCGCGGCGTTGCGCTGAGCTAGCGCGACCGCGGCAGGAATGCGATCGACACCGATGACGTCGCAATCCGGACGTTCGCTGGCAATCGCCAGGGCTATCGCCCCGCTTCCGGTGCCCATATCCAGGACGCGTGCGGGTGACTCAGGCAGATGCGCCAGCGCCTGCTCCACCAGTATTTCGGTGTCAGGACGGGGGATCAGCGTCGCGTCGTTCACCTGCAGCGGCAGCGACCAGAACTCCCGCTCGCCGATCAGATGCGCAACAGGTTCGCCCCGGGCGCGACGCGCCAGCAGCACGTCTAACTCTTGCAGCTGCGCTTCCGTCAGGAGAGTTTCATCAAACGCCACCAGCCAGCTGCGGGATTTGCCGGTCACAAACCCCAGCAAAATCTCTGCGTCTCGTTTCGGACTGTCGCCCCCACACAAGGTGGCGACCGCATGTTTCAGCCAGTGACGGATATCCATCAATCCTGACCGGCCAGCGCGGCCAGTTGGTCAGCCTGATATTCCTGCACAATAGGTTCAATCAGACTGTCCAGCTTGCCTTCCATGGTTTCATCCAGACGGTAGATCGTCAGGTTGATACGATGGTCAGTGACGCGGCCCTGCGGGAAG
The DNA here is from genome assembly GCF_059801205.1 of Pantoea sp. Ae19-2. NCBI lineage: Bacteria > Pseudomonadati > Pseudomonadota > Gammaproteobacteria > Enterobacterales > Erwiniaceae > Pantoea > Pantoea sp. Ae19-2. The sequence continues at coordinate 2,046,997 of NZ_JBCHWE010000001.1, forward strand.
TTATAGGTCCGAATACGGTCAGAACGGTCGCCGCTGCCCAGCAGGTTGCGGCGCGTACTGGCCTCAGCTTCGTGGCGTTTTGCCATTTCGGCCGCATGGATACGCGCGCCCAGTACGGACAGGGCTTTGGCTTTGTTTTTGTGCTGAGAACGTTCGTCCTGGCACTCCACCACAATACCGGTTGGCAGGTGGGTAATACGAATCGCAGAGTCGGTGGTGTTGACGTGCTGGCCACCGGCCCCTGAGGAGCGGAACGTATCAATTTTCAAATCAGACGGGTTGATCTCCGGCAGCTCGGCCTCCGGCAGTTCCGGCATCACCGCCACCGTACAGGCGGAAGTGTGGATGCGTCCCTGGGATTCGGTTTCTGGCACACGCTGAACGCGATGGCCGCCTGATTCGAATTTAAAGCGGCCGTAGGCGCCTTCACCCATCACGCGGGCGATCACTTCTTTGTAGCCGCCATGTTCGCCCTCGTTGGCGCTGACGATTTCAACGCGCCAGCGACGTGACTCGGCGTAACGGCTGTACATCCGGAACAGATCGCCGGCAAAAATTGCCGCTTCGTCGCCGCCGGTGCCGGCCCGCACTTCCACAAAGCAGTCGCGCTCATCGTCTGGATCTTTCGGCAGCAGTAACAGCTGCAGCTGTTGCTCCAGGGACTCACTTTTTTCCCGTGCTTCCAGAAGCTCTTCCTGCGCCATATCGCGCATCTCAGGATCGTCGAGCAACATTTTGGCGGTTTCGATATCGTCCTGGTTCTGCTGCCAGTCGCGGAAGCAGCGCGTGACATCGGTCAACTGAGCATATTCACGCGACAAAGCACGAAAGCGGTCCTGATCGGCAATCACGCCGGCATCGCCCAGCATCGCTTCCACTTCTTCGTGGCGCTCCTGCAGCGCTTCCAGTTTAGCAACAATAGAGGTTTTCATTTAACTGTGGGATTCCCGTAACAGATGACGACAGCAGTGTGCCTAATCGAGACCCAGGCTGTCGCGTAAAATCTGCAGGCGTTCGCTATCGCCGTCGCGGGCGGCCTGCTGAAGAGATTTGGTTGGAGCATGAATCAAACGGTTGGTCAGCTTATGGGCCAGTTCCTGCATGACTTTCTGCGGATCTGCCCCCTGCTGCAGCGCCTGGAGCGCACGGCCTTCCAGCTCAGCGCGAATATCGTCTGCCTGCGAGCGGTACTCACGAATGGAGTTAACCGCGCCTTGCGAACGCAGCCAGGCCATAAAATCACTGCATTCCTGCACCACAATGCTTTCGGCCTGCACCGCAGCGGCTTTACGCTGGGCAAGGTTTTGCTCAATGATGGCCTGCAGATCGTCAACGCTGTAAAGATAGGCGTTGGCTAATTTGCCCACTTCCGGCTCCACATCGCGGGGAACCGCAATATCCACCAGCAGCATCGGCTGATTACGACGCGCTTTTAACGCGCGCTCCATCATGCCTTTACCGATGATCGGCAGCGGGCTGGAGGTGGAGGTAATCACGATGTCGGCATCGGCCAGGCGGGAATCAATATCGGCCAGGCTAATCACTTCCGCACCGACTTCGTTAGCCAGCAGTTCCGCACGTTCACGGGTACGGTTCGCAATGATCAGCTTTTTCACCTGATGTTCGCTGAGATGACGGGCCACCAGTTCGATGGTTTCTCCCGCGCCCACCAGCAGCACGTTCACCGTGGACAGCGACTCAAAGATTTGACGAGCCAGCGTACAGGCGGCAAAGGCCACGGAAACAGCATTGGCGCCAATATCGGTTTCGGTACGAACGCGTTTGGCCACCGAGAAGGTTTTCTGGAACATGCGTTCCAGCTCGCTGCTCAGCGCATGACCACGCTGAGAGTCGGCAAAGGCTTTTTTGACCTGCCCCAGAATCTGGGGTTCACCCAACACCAACGAGTCCAGCCCGCTGGCCACGCGCATCAGGTGGCTAACCGCCTCGTTATCCTGATGCCAGTAGAGGCTGTTGCGCACGTCCGCTTCATCAAGCTGATGGTATTCACACAGCCAGCGCACCAGACGTTCCTGAAGATCGACCTGTTGCTCTACACTGAGGTACAGCTCGGTTCGGTTACAGGTAGAGAGCACGACGCCGCTCTGCACCATAGGCTGGGATAACAGGCTGTTTAAGGCCTGCTCCAGCGACTCCGGCCCGAACGCAACGCGTTCGCGCAGAGCAATGGGTGCAGTTTTGTGATTGATTCCGAGTGCGAGCAGCGTCATAGCGTTTTAGGTTGGGTTATCCCAATAAATGTCAGGGTTTTGTGAAGCGCATTCTACAAGATGCAGCAGATCAAGAAAAGCCATACAAAGGCTATGACTGTAATAAGATTAAGCCGATCATAGCGTTTTTGCCGTATAAGAGCATTGACGGTTAAAACGCGGATGGTTAGCGTTACCTGTTATCAATTAAAAATGTGTCCGAGGAGATGACCACTTGATGCTGACTTCTACACGCAACCTGTTGCGCCTTTTACCCCTTGCCAGTGTTCTGCTGGCTGCCTGTAGCATCAATAAACCACAAGGTCCTGGCCCGAGCGTCACCGCGCCACAGTGGCAACAGCATCAGCAAGCCGTCAGCCACGTGACCCAGTATCAGACGCGCGGCGCGTTCGCCTATCTGTCGGATAAACAAAAAGTCTATGCCCGCTTTAACTGGCAGCAGACCGCGGCCGACCGCTATCGCCTGCTGTTAACCAACCCGTTAGGCAGCACCGAGCTTCAGCTGGATGCTCAGGGTTCAGTGGTGCAGATTGTGGACAACAAAGGCAAACGTTATGTCAGCAACGATGCGCAGAAGATGATTTCGCAGCTGACCGGCATGGATATCCCGCTGACCAACCTGCGCCAGTGGATGATGGGCCTGCCGGGCGATGCGACCGATTACCAGCTCAACGATCAGTACCAGCTAAGCAGCCTGACCTACAAGCATGACGGCCAGACCTGGCAGGTGACCATTGCTGACTATGACAACAAGGTCAATCCACCACTTCCGGCCAGCCTGGAGTTAAAAGAAGGCGATCAGCGTATTAAATTACGTATGGATAACTGGACGCTGAAATGATGACCACCTGGCCTGCTCCGGCAAAACTGAATCTGTTTTTGTACATCACCGGTCGTCGGCCTGATGGTTACCATAATCTGCAAACCCTGTTTCAGTTTCTTGATTATGGCGACAGCCTGACAATCACGCCCGACACGAGCGATGAGATCAGGCTGTTAACGCCGGTGCCTGGCGTGCCGGATGCGCAAAACCTGATTGCCCGGGCGGCAGAGAGCCTCAAGGCGGCGGCGCGTGAAAACGGCAGCCTGCCTGCCAGGGCCGGTGCGCGCATTGCCATTGAAAAGCGTTTGCCCATGGGCGGCGGGCTGGGCGGCGGCTCGTCGAATGCCGCAACCGTGCTGGTTGCGCTAAACCACCTGTGGCAGACCGGCTTTTCCCCTGAGGCGCTGGCGGAGCTGGGCGTGAAGCTGGGCGCCGACGTCCCGGTTTTTGTTAAAGGCTATGCCGCCTTTGCCGAAGGCGTCGGTGAGGTGCTTTCTCCAGCATCGCCTGCAGAAAAATGGTATCTTGTTGCCCATCCAGGCGTCAGCGTGGCCACGCCGGTGGTCTTCAACGATCCGGCGCTTACCCGTGACACGCCCGTGCGCAGTTTATCAGCACTTTTACAGGCTCCGTTCGTCAACGATTGCGAATCAGTAGTAAGAAAACGTTTTCGTGAGGTTGATGAGCTTGTTTCATGGCTGCTAGAATACGCGCCGTCGCGCCTGACGGGGACAGGTGCTTGTGTGTTTGCTGAATTTGACACCGAGCATGCTGCTCGCCAGGTGCTGGAACTTGCCCCACCATGGGTGCGCGGTTTTGTAGCTCGAGGCCTTAACGTCTCGCCGTTACAGCGTACTCTGCAAGGCGATTAGCGATAGCGTGACTGTGTCACCCTGTTCCAGACACAGCACGTTTCGCACTCACATACCCGTGTGAACGTTCACGACAGTATTCGCCGGTTACTGTCATGACGTTCATTCTCTGGACGCAAAGCCTGAGGTTCTTCTCGTGCCTGATATGAAGCTTTTTGCTGGTAACGCCACCCCGGAACTAGCACAACGTATTGCCAACCGCCTTTACACCAGCCTGGGAGACGCCGCCGTTGGCCGTTTCAGTGATGGCGAAGTAAGCGTACAGATTAATGAAAATGTACGCGGTGGTGATATTTTCATCATCCAGTCCACCTGTGCTCCCACCAATGATAATTTGATGGAACTGGTCGTGATGGTCGACGCGCTGCGTCGTGCTTCAGCTGGTCGTATTACCGCTGTTATCCCCTACTTTGGTTATGCCCGCCAGGACCGCCGCGTGCGCTCCGCCCGCGTGCCTATTACGGCTAAAGTTGTGGCTGACTTCCTTTCCAGCGTCGGTGTTGACCGTGTTCTGACGGTTGACCTGCACGCCGAGCAGATCCAGGGCTTCTTTGACGTCCCGGTTGATAACGTATTCGGCAGCCCGATTCTGCTGGAGGATATGTTACAAATCGGTCTGGAAAACCCGATTGTTGTGTCTCCGGACATTGGCGGCGTAGTGCGCGCTCGTGCCATTGCCAAACTGCTGAACGACACCGATATGGCAATCATCGATAAACGTCGCCCGCGTGCGAACGTTTCTCAGGTCATGCATATCATTGGTGACGTTGCGGGCCGTGACTGTGTGCTGGTCGACGACATGATCGACACCGGCGGCACACTGTGCAAAGCCGCAGAAGCGTTAAAAGAGCGCGGTGCCAAGCGCGTGTTCGCTTACGCTACGCACCCTATCTTCTCTGGCAATGCGGTGGAAAACCTGCGTAAATCTGTTATCGATCAGGTTATCGTCTGTGACACCATCCCGTTATCAGAAGAGATGAAGTCGCTGCCAAACGTCCGTACCCTGACGCTGTCAGGTATGCTGGCCGAAGCGATTCGCCGCATCAGTAACGAAGAGTCCATTTCGGCAATGTTCGAACATTAATCTTCGCAGGCCGGGCATTATGCCCGGCCTTTTCTTTTGTCTCCTGTTTATTCCCTCCGACAAAGCTGCTTGGTTTTCAGAAATTTTCATTATGAGTGACCTCAGTTATTGTCACGATCACTACGAAAAACTCTTTCGCTGAAATTATGTTATCTGGCCTTTTGCCTTTTTGAGTTGAGTGGTAATTTGCCCGCACTTTTTATTGCGATCGCCGCCCACTATGAACCTCGACGTCTTTACGTTATTTATTTGCGAACTCTACGTACTGGGGTTTATGAGCCTGATTATGATCTTTGCCTGGGTCGGATCTCACTATGACCGCATTCTGGGCTATGTCTGTGTCGCCATCGTGCTCACGCTTGTTGCCTTTTTTCTCAGCAGCTTGCGCAGCAAGGGCGATCAATTCTTACCGGTAGCCGTAAGCAACGTATTAGTGATGCTGGCCTACGGGGGGTTATTTAGCGCTTTTCGCACATTCTGTGGTAAATCCCCGGGCATGACCGGCTTAGCAGGGGCGGCACTATGGTCTCTGCTCTGCCTGTTTCCGACCTTTTATTACAGCTTATCACTGCGTGTTTTGGTGCTCTGCCTGCTTTGCATCGCCTATACCGCCGCACTCATTTATCTGCTCTGGCTGGCACGCCGTGATATGAATACCACCTTTTGGCCCGCACAATTATTGCTCTGGACTCACCTGCTTTTTCACGTCGCCCGGTTATTTCTGGATAACACCCGTCCTGTTGGCATGCAGGGGGCGATCAGCGGTTCTGACTTTTCGATCTACGTGATTCTGGAATCCATGCTTTTCGTGATTGGCTTCACCGTCACCATATTAGCTATGGTGAATGAACGCACCCGTAATGCACTTAAGGACGCCTCGCTTCATGACCCGCTAACCAATATCTGGAATCGTCGTGCACTGTTTTCCGGCGCGGACGCTATGATCCGGTTTTGCCTGAAGCAAAACAAAGCGCTGACGGTCGTGTTATTCGACCTTGATCATTTTAAAGGGATCAATGACCGCTACGGGCACCAGCAAGGGGATCGGGTGTTAATTGATTTTTGTAACAGGGTCTCGGGAACGCTGCCACAGGATGGCCGCTTTGCAAGACTGGGCGGTGAGGAGTTTGCAGCGCTGCTGCCGCTCAGCTTTGAGCAAGCCCGAGTGTGGTGCGAACAGGTACGCCAGACCGTTCAGCATTCGCGTCCCGGCCAGATCGCCTATTCAGTGAGTATCGGTTTTGCGACTGCAGATAACGGCGAAATAGATTTTGGTCAACTAATGGCTCTGGCGGATAAAGCACTCTATCGCGCCAAAGCCAAGGGCAGAAATCGGACAGAACCTTACCTGGTTATGTCAGAAAATCTAATGTGACGAATGATGGGTGCGGCGACAGCGTTTATCGCCATAATGGCGCACCCAGTAATAGCGATCTTCTACTTTTTCACGACCGCTAATACAGGCGCCTACCAGCCATAACAGTGCGCCAAAGAAAATGCCGAACATCGCGCCCTGAGCCAGCATCTGTGGTAAATCAAGCGAAGGCAGCTGGTTAATAATCGAAAAACCGATGCCGAGAAGCATGGTCACGAGTCCAATTCCCATCAAGGCATTACCTGCCATGCGTGAGTGATGACGTTTCATCTTTCACCTCCTTTATGCGCGGTCGGATGAGCGCACACAATGTTAAACTGATAGTAGTGTAGGCAATGCCCTCAGGCTAATTTGTGCACTAACTCACATAAAGGCCAGATGATTTGTGACCAATACGTTATTCCAGTTTATTGATTTAGATGAAAAATAATTAATCACTGACACTAATAATTTCCCCTGCGCGGTCTTTGTGATCCGCGTCGCGGCACAGTAAACTATCGCCCTTGAGTTATTACAGCAGGATATTCCTTGTGAGCAGCATAAAACTGATTGTGGGCCTGGCGAATCCCGGCGCGGAATATGCCGCCACGCGCCACAATGCGGGTGCCTGGTATCTGGACTTGCTGGCTGAGCGTCACAATCAGTCGTTGAAAGAAGAAGCCAAATTTTATGGCTATACGGCACGACTGGCTTTAGCCGGTGAAGACGTGCGCTTGCTGGTGCCGACCACGTTTATGAACCTCAGCGGCAAAGCCGTGGCAGCCATGGCGACCTTCTATCGCATCGCGCCGGAAGAGATCCTGGTGGCCCATGATGAACTGGACCTTCCCCCTGGCATCGCCAAATTTAAACAAGGCGGCGGACATGGCGGGCATAACGGCCTGAAAGACATTATCAGCAAGCTCGGCAACAACAATAACTTTCACCGCCTGCGGATTGGCATCGGCCATCCCGGCGATCGCAATAAGGTCACCGGCTTTGTTTTGGGCAAGCCCCCAGCCAGCGAGCAAAAACTGATTGATGATGCCATTGATGAGGCGGCGCGCTGCACCGAACTGTGGCTAAAGGAAGACCGCATCAAGGCGATGAACCGCCTGCATGCCTTTAAGCCTGTCTAATCGCCCAGATTGTCGCGAATCTGTGTATAATGCGCGAAAATTATCTTACGTTTCCGGCGGAGCCTGCTAATGGCTCTGCCCATACAGCTATAAAGGGTACTAAACCATGGGATTCAAATGCGGTATCGTGGGCCTGCCAAATGTCGGTAAATCCACTCTTTTTAACGCGCTGACTAAAGCGGGTATTGAAGCGGCTAACTTCCCCTTCTGCACGATTGAACCCAACACTGGCGTCGTCCCTATGCCAGACCTGCGTCTGGATCAGCTGTCTGAGATCGTTAAGCCGCAGCGCGTAGTGCCCACCACCATGGAATTCGTTGATATCGCCGGCCTGGTGAAAGGCGCCTCCAAAGGTGAAGGCCTGGGCAACCAGTTCCTGACCAACATCCGTGAGACCGAATCGATTGGTCACGTGGTGCGCTGCTTCGAGAACGACAATATCATTCACGTGAATAACAAAGTCGATCCGGCTGATGATATTGAAACCATCAACACCGAGCTGGCGCTGGCGGATCTGGACACCTGTGAACGTGCTCTGCAGCGCGTACAGAAGAAAGCCAAAGGCGGCGATAAAGACGCTAAAGCAGAACAGGCCGCACTGGAAAAATGCCTGCCGCATTTAGAAAATGCGGGCATGCTGCGCGCGCTGGATCTGACGGAAGAAGACAAGGCCGCCCTGCGCTACCTGAGTTTCCTGACGCTGAAGCCCACCATGTACATCGCCAACGTCAACGAAGACGGTTTTGAGAACAACCCCTATCTGGATAAAGTGCGCGAAATTGCGGCTAAAGAAGGTTCTGTTGTGGTGCCCGTCTGCGCCGCCGTTGAGTCCGACATCGCCGAGCTGGAAGATGAAGATCGTGATGAGTTTATGGCCGAGTTGGGCATTGAAGAGCCAGGCCTGAACCGCGTGATCCGCGCCGGTTACTCCCTGCTGAACCTGCAAACCTATTTCACCGCTGGCGTGAAAGAAGTTCGCGCATGGACTATCCCTGTCGGTGCCACCGCGCCACAGGCAGCCGGTAAAATCCATACCGACTTCGAGAAAGGCTTTATCCGCGCGCAAACTATCGCGTTTGAAGACTTTATTGCCTATAAGGGCGAGCAAGGCGCGAAAGAAGCCGGAAAAATGCGTTCAGAAGGCAAAGAGTACATTGTTAAAGATGGCGATGTGATGAACTTCTTGTTTAACGTCTAAATAAAATTGGTTGTCTCATGAGATGTCAGAAAATCTCATGAAACTCTCAAAACCCTCTAAAATCCACGCAACTGCGTGGATTTTTCATAGTATCTTAAATTGATTTTACAAACGCATGATAAAGAAAAAGCGTAAGTAACTTCCTCCACACGATCTACATCCTCACAAAAGAAACACCGAAATGATAGCGACCGTAGCAAGTTATAAGTAAGCATTCATAGAAATCCTGAAAGGATTCTTTGAGGTGTAAAGTTCAATACGGTTGCTCCAATAAGTAAGGGTAGAAGTAGTATTCGCCATGCTGCTATCTTACTACTCTTGACGAATACGACTGTTTCTTCGCATTCGCAACAACCATCTGGCATTACTCAGCCTGGTAAAGACGTCCCTCGCCCGACCTCGCCTTCCGCCACACTTCATCATCCGTCAGTTCAGTCTGGATGAGTTCAATCGGCACGCCAGCATCGTTAATCATCGCAACAAAAAAGCCGTCGATCGGCTCATATGGCCCAAGTATAACCTCCTCATCGCGAATGGCCTCCAGAAGATCGGCCACCTTAAATGCCACATGTGGCACAGTACGGATCAGATGATGCAAAGGTGAATCGGCTTCAAACCGGTGCCACTGCACCAGGAACTGGCCTGGGTTGTCGGCGGTGTACATGCCGGCACGTTGACTGTAACTGCCGTCTTGCAGGCCATCACTGACTGGAATCCCTAAGTGGTGAAAATCATACTGCAGGTGTTTTTTCAACGTTGTACTCCTGAGGGTTAATGTCTGTCAGACAGATAGGGTAACAAGCCAGTAATGATTACCTGCATTTTCGCGCCATCAGACTCACCCGATGGCGCGTCAGCCCCGTTTGATGAGGCAGAAGCCGAATCAAATCCCCATCACATACTGCGCGATTTTGAAATAAATGATGAGCCCTGTACCGTCGATGAAGGTGGCGATAAAGGGCGCTGAAACCACCGCCGGATCTACCCCCGCCTTTTTCAGTAACATCGGTATGATGGATGAAACAATCGCGCTCCACACAGTAATGGCCACCAGCGAAAGACTGACAACCAGCGTGACCTCTGCGCCAACGCCCATCATCCATGCCCGTATCCATGCCGCAAGGCCGATAGTGGCCGCGATCAGCAGGGACGTGGTGATTTCTTTGCGCAGCACTGCACCAAGCCTTGCCAGACTAACCTCCCCTAACGCCATGGCCCGCACCAGGGTGGAGGTGATCTGTGTGCCGCTATTGCCGCCGGTGCCAATCAACAGAGGAATAAAAAAGGCGAGCGCAATTGCCGCCTCCAGCTGATCTTCAAAGGCTTTCAGGACATTGCCTGTATAGGCCTCAGCCACAAAGAGCATCAGCAACCAGACGGCTCTTTTTCGCCAGAGCGCCCAAGGACTGGTTTCAAGATAAGGTTTGTCCAGCGGCAGACTGGCACCCTGACGCTGTGCATCTGCGGTGTTCTCATCCGCAATCAGGCGTGCAATCTCCCGTTCACCCAGCACACCAACCAGCGTATGGTTGGCAACGACGGGAAGGATATCGATATTCTCCTCCATCAGAATATGGGCAATATCACCGCGACTGTCATCCGGCGTCACTTTCGTGAAAGCATGACGCATCATCACACCAACCTGTTTATCTTCATCATGACATTGCAATAATGTTTTAACCGCAAGCGTGCCGCGTAAATGGTAATCACGCGCGGTAATAAAGACTAACGAGGGGATCTCATTTGTTTTTAACTGCGACAGAAAATAAAGCTTCGCTTCTTTTACCGTCAGTGTGTAGGGGAGCGTAATAAAATTCGGGTTCATATACTGCGCAACGGAGGCGTCATTTACGCCGTCAGCATTGAGGCGCGAACCGGTAGAAAGATGCTGTATTTTTTGCATTGAAGTGTCCCTATATCGGCTAAAACGTCATCAGCTAATCGTACAGGGGCGTAACCAAAGAGGGAGTGAACGTAGGCTATCTCCGCGTCCAGGTTTTAGCACTATACAACGTATCTGATTCATTAATCAGAAGTTACCTTGGGCTGAACCTTAATCCGATAAAGCCTGTCTTAACCTTGGGCATCTCTCGATGTCGTCAGATCAGTAACCTGTGTTTGTATAGGAGCCTCGCCAAACGAGATACTGTGTACTTAAAACGCGGCTAATATAGAGGGAGAATGCTGATATAAAAAGAAACAATCCATTCTTATTGAGAATACGTTTAAGGAATTACAAAAATATAAATAAAATTACTTTTCATTAATGTTCTTTGTGGGCAACCATAGAAATCACCCCTTTCTAAATAGTTCAGCGTAATCAGTGACGCTTCCTGTGCCATTTCATTTCCCATCCCAATGAACATTCTTCAATAATCGTTGCTAAAACGTGGGAGCCTGTACCTGTGTTTACCCAGATACTGTCTTAGCCGTTTATCAGTAACGTCATTTAACGCATGCACGTCTCCATTCTGCAGGGATGAATCTTTGCTAAGAAGGCTCACGAGACATTTCAGGCACACAGTCAGCTTTCAGACATAGTCGCTATCTTTAAGACCGATCCCTTAACACCTGATAATGGGTACAGCCAGCCCATATCACCGCTTTTCCTTTGCATCCTTTTTACACCTCGCCATTTCTTTTTTACGCCACTTTTACACGCCGGGCGTTTTAATCAACGGCACCGGGTACTCATGGCCCATGCATAAGGAAGTCGTTGATGAAATGCGTTAATGCGCCCTTTTCTCTGCCTGTCAGTGGCGATGCCGCTTTAATCGAGCTGGCTGAGCAGCAACGTCTTCGGCTGATGTCACCCCGTAAATGGTTCAGAGACGCGATTGAGGTCAACACCGATCCGAACAGGCTTAACCCCCGGCTGATTGCTCAATGGCTGGGGGCGACGATCCCCGATGCGCGCCTTCTGACGCTGGCGTTAAACAGCAGTCTCTGTTTTGGCGTCTACCGCAATGCACGACAAATCGGCTTTGCACGCGTCGTAACCGATATGGCCGAAACCTGGGTAATCCAGGATCTGTTTATTTCGCCAGAATATCGCTTTATCGGTCTGGGATCCTGGCTATTGCGCTGCTGTCTGTCGCATCCAGGTGCCTGCGGCTGCCATCGTGTTATCGCCCTGAGTGAATCCGCACCGGAGTTTCTTCAACACAACGGCTTCATCTGTCATCCCTCACTGCCGGGTATTTACGTGGCGCCGCCTCTGTATCACGGCGTTGACTACCCAGCAGGCTCCGATATCACACGTAGACATTAAGCGACTATAACGATGAGCAGCCTGCTTCAGTTTCTCATTCGGCCTCAATTATCCAGCTGTTGGTCGTTAAGCAATGCGACTGACGAACCCCTGTCTCACAAGGAAAACACCATGTCAGGTCTTATCCTGGTATCACATAATCATTCTCAACGTTCCACGCTTACTGCGATTTATGAAGGCATTCTCGCCCATCAAGGTGGGCTCTGGGTGAGCTGGGATGGCCAGACCGCAGTTCTGCCATCGGATACGGCAAGACCTCTGTCATCTCAGCAGAAAGATCACTATGAAACCCTGACCTTTCCCCTGACACCCGGCGAGGCGAATGAGGGTTATCACAATTACGTACATAAAGGACTCTGGCCTGTTTTCCACCAGCGCCCGGATCTGGCCCGTTTTTCCGCTGATGGCTATCGGGAATATAAAAATATTAATGAGGCTTATGCGCGTGCCATTTGTGAGCACGCCCTGCCCGAGGACAGAATCTGGATACAGGATTATCATCTGCTGGGTTGCGCCCGCTATCTTCGCGAAGCTGGTTTGACCAATCCAGTGGGCTTTTTTCTGCATCAGCCTTTCCCATCGGGCAAGATGTTTGAGGCCATTCCCGACTGGCGCTGGCTCACCGAATCCCTGCTGTGCTGTGACGTGATCGGTTTTCAGACGGTACAGGACATGAACAACTTTATTGTCTGGCTGGAAAGTGAATTCCGTACAGAGCGTTTGGCTGGCGACAGCTTTCGGGTACAAGGCCGTATTGTCCGGCTCGGCGTCTTTCCTGTGGGGATTGACCTTGACGATGCCCGCTGTCTGCGCGACAGCAATAGCTGTGCCTTCATGGAAATGCAGTGCCGCGAAAACTTGCCAGAAAATACCGTACTGAGTGGCGGCCATCTTGATGACAGTGCCGGGCTGCCTTACCGAATCAGCGCCGTGGAAGTGCTGCTGCGCAAACATGCTGTTTACCAAAAAAATATCACCCTGTTGCAGTTGGCTCCGCCCTCTGCCGGGTATGCGCATCGCGCGCCGGAAATCAGTCAAACCTTAGAAACCCTGTGCGGCGAGTTTAACGGCGTGCACGGCATGATGAACTGGTACCCGGTGAACTGTCTGACGCATGCTTACAGTCGGGAAGAGCAGGCGGGAATCTATCGCGCTTCCCGTGTTGCGCTGGTGACCCCACTGATGGCGGGCATGAGCCTGATGGCGAAGATGTATGTTGCACTTCAGGATCCCGATAACCCTGGCGTGCTGATCCTGTCGCAGTTTGCAGGCGCAGCAGAGCAGATGGACGGCGCGATAATCGTCAATCCTTACGATCCCGATGCGATGGCCGATGCCATTCATAGCGCACTGCTGATGCCGGTCAGGGAACGGCGTCATCTTCACGCGCGTCTGATGAAGGGATTGCATTTGCACAGCAGTCATCGCTGGTCTCAGGCATTTTTGTCCATGCTGAGCGATCAGCCCGTGATGCCCGGGCCGGTCGTCGCAACCGCCCCCTCTTTGCGTCTGAACAGTAGTCGGGCCCGATACTGACGTTACCGTCCTCAGTAAGCGGCAGGTCTGCATCGCCTCTGCTTTGCGGACCGGGCTTTTAGCTGCAACACAACGATGAAATAGCCTGAAAACGGCTCAGCCCTGAGCCATTTTCATCAAGCTATTGAATCGCAGCCGCTGGTGCAGCGTGGTGATAACGGCTGAGGCGTGCGTTAACGAGAAGCCGAAAGGGTTTGCAGCACTTTCAGCTCGGCCACCGCTTCCTGCATGGCATCCATTCCCGCCGTTAAGGTGCGCAGGCTATCCAGCTGTTTCGCCATACCTGCCCGCTCATGGCGGGTGCGGTCGCTCATCGCCGCTATGGCATCGGCTGCGTGGATACTGCGCTCTGCCATGTCCGTGGCAGTTTGCACGGTGTTTGTCGCCACATTGCGAATGCGGGAAATCGTGCTGACCGCATCGTTGATATTGCTTGCCGTGGCTTCCGCCTGCTCTTTGGAGGATTGCGCCAGACGACGCACTTCTCCGGCGACAACCGCAAACCCCCTGCCCGCCTCACCCGCACGGGCGGCTTCAACAGCCGCATTAAGCGCCAGAATATTGGTCTGGAACGCGATATTGCTGATGCCATGCGTAATGACGTTGATGCCATTGGAGATCGCCTCCAGATCGTCCAACCCGTCGCCTAAGCGGCCCTGTGCCTGCTGGCTCTCTTTGGCGATATCGCTGATAGCGCGGATGCTGCTCTCGGCCATCGTCAACGCCTCACTCTGGCTCTGGGTTGCCGCCTCAAGCACCGGCAGTGCCTGGACGATAGGCGCTAACTCCTGCTGATAATTCACCACGCGCGCCAGCACGCCGGACTGCACCCTGTTCAGCGCCTCCCAGCGACGCAGGGCGCGCTGAGCGTAGTGAGCCGCATAGCTGGCATATTCCACCGGGAATTGCGCCATCGCATTGACGCTGTGATTAAAGAACACCAGCGCAGAGAGCGTCTGGTTGATCGGCACGCCGAGAATCTCACCAAAACTGGAGAAGCCGGCGGCCGGGATCCCTTTAAAGAAATGCGCATCGTGCAGCTTATCGGCATTCCCTACGCGACGCAGTATGCAATCGTTCATCAGAATCGCTGCCGGTTTGCCGTGGCGTTGGGTAAAGGCCTGCCAGTCACGCTGCGTGGCCTGTTTAAAATCGGTTTCACGCATTAAGTAAAGCCGATCGCCAAATTCCAGGTCGCAGAAAAACTGCACGCTCTGGCTGTCCATTTTCGCCACGGAACGAATAAAGAAGGCTTCGCCTACCTTGACGGCAAATGTCAGACCTTTAAGCCGCTCGCTGAGCTGCTGTTCGTTGCAGCCAAGATGTTCGGCCAGCGCCTGGGTGAATGGCTGCTGCTGTCCCTGCGCGTTGAACACCGACGTCAACGTACGCTTTACCGGAGCGGCCTCTGCAATCAGCCAGCTTTTATTCAGCGGTTCGAAATTCTGGCTTTTGAAGGGTGCGAAGGATTTACCCGCTGCCATTTTGCAGAACACGATAACGGCCTTGCCCTGCAGCACACGACCGCCGACACCCATCCATGTGCCGTCAAAGGTTGCACGTCCTCCTGCGGAGCCACCAATCGCCAGGCACGGAAAGCGCCCGGTGTTATACCAGGCCTGCATCAGAAAGCCTTCTGATGCGGACAGTCCGTCGCAGTAAATCATAGCGAAGGTGCGATCGGCAGAAAGCGGCATGCGCAGCTTCAGTGCGGCCAATTCATGCTGAATGGCGCTGATGCGATCGGTCGCCGTGTGCGTGTCGTGAAGATGCAGATCGACAATGTGCGTTTCATGCTCCGCTATCAGGTTGCGAGGCAGCCAGAGCCAGCTGCCCTCTTGTCCGTCTCCCTTGCAGTAAGTTGTCTGCTTGCCGCTGGCGCTGAGCGCCCCGTTCGAGGAGAGCGTAATGACGGTCAGATCCGCCGATGTTAAACGTTGCCATGCCTGACTGACCTTCTGAAAATCTGCCTCTGGCGGTACAAACGTCAGCAAAATACCCGCAGCACGTTTGCTAAGGCCTGCAGCAGAGAGCGATGCAGGTAAGCTTTCACAGTGAAAGATCCCGTCCGCGGGCCGAGCGGCCCCTGCAAAACGGGAACCGGTTAAGCTTCTGGTCATTGTCTTAATGACAGACATATTGTTATTTCCATTGTAATTAAAAGGAATGCACGTACTGGTGTTGTAAAAAAGAGGGCCAAATGCTGCGCCGGTATGACCAGAACGCATGAGCCCTCTTCAGCCCCAAAAATGAGCTGAGCATGCGTTATCGACTCACGCGGCCATAGCTTCAGCGATTACCGGGATTATTATTAGCGATGCGTGCGGGTAAGCGTTTGCGTTTGATGTCCGTCAGGTACAGAGAAAGTTTGCGCCAGTTTAAAAGAATGAACGTCGGCTCAGAGCGATCTGCGGACATTGCAGATATCGCTACGCATTACCCCCTGTAGATCAGGTCACAGACTTATATTCTAAGAGTCATGGCCGGGTATTTAGCGAATTAGACTAATAAGGTGGCTCATGAGAGAGAGGCATTATCTGACGTCTCGCCATGTATGACCATCCAGATTCCGGCAGATGAAATTGCCATCCCGATAGCTATCAGCCAGGAGAGGGGCTCATTGAACATAGCCCATGCCCAAATCATGATGACAGGTGGACTGAGATACAGAACAGTGGTAATGCGGGTTGCTGAGCTCCGGCGCAGACAAATCCAGTAGAGACCGTAGCCACCAAAAGTTGGCACAGTCGCCGTCCATAACACGCTAATCCTGAGACCTAATGTGGGAATCGGAGGCAGGCCAGCCTGGGTGCCTACAATAACCGAGAAGACAATCGCCGCGACGAAACACTGCAGCCAGAGATTGGATAACAGATTCGTTGACTCTGAGTCATTACTGCGTTTCTGCCAAAGCGTTGCCACTGCAAGCGACAGCATCCCCGCCACGGGCAAACCTTAAGCTCAGATCGGAGCGTTGCCAAACGTGAGCACATTGTGGGTCACCCACACCACGCCGAGCAGCCCCGTGAGTAGACCAAGCCAGACCTTAAAGCTAACCGTTCCCCAAAATGCTGCCACCAGCAGCGCCATTCCTAGCGTAAGCAGTTCAGCGCACAGGAAAACGAGTCCGGCCAGGACACCCAATGCGATCCCCTTTTTCACACCGATCATGTATCTGACCATGGCCAGCAGGCCGATCCCCGGCATTTATCATTAGCATCCGAAGAGGTGATTTCAGCAAGGACTTGTACACAAAGGCTTAGAGGAGCAGGGTTAACAACACATATCGCCAGAACACGACCAGTAATGCCGGAGCGTAATTAATGCAAAAGCGAGCCAAACCGCGGCGTGGCAGAACGTTGTAATAGCGTTAAAAATGGAGTCCAGTAACGAGCTTAAAGAGTGGATGAAGCGAGGAAAACTGGATGTGGCAGTAGTCGTCCAGCCTAAAGAACATACCCGCCCCGATGCCCAGTTTCCAATGTCAATCACACCCGTCAGGGTGGAACCTCTGAACACTGACGTGGCGCTTGAAAACCCCTTGCCTCTGGCTGTCTAAACCGCGTCATGTATTTATCGCAAGGCTATAACAGCCTCCCTAAAAGCTTCGGGTCGGCGTTTGCGTATTGTACTCGAGAGCCATTCAAGTCAGGCGGTCCAGAGGTGTGTCAAAGCAGGATTGGCGGTAAGTTTGATCGATCGGGGTAAGGTATCTGGCAGCATGCTTACTCTTGAATAATATGCCTACTATTCCTGACCATAACATCGTGTTCATACTAAGTGCCGCATCGTGTGGGGATGAAGCTGTCGATCTGCTTTCAAAGGCTTTTCATCAATCATTTCGTCTTTAGGTGGCTGATGAAATGTCTGCAATCAGATGTTCTTATCTCATCATGACTATAAGAAAATTTTCTACTAAAATATTCTTCATTGATGCACATAAACTGTTATTAGCAACGTTCGCTTCTGGCACAAAGCGTGTGTTTAGTCTGTATTATCATCAGAATTAAAGTCTGACTTTAAGTAATGTAGATCGATAAAAGAAGGATATAAGTAAAAATTAATAAATGCATTCATTAACAACACAAACCAAATACAAAGATTATTAAAAATGGCTGAAAAATCACTAAGTATGATGATGAGATTGTGAGCTTCAGAAAAAACCCGATATAAATATTAGCCTAAAATTAACTTTAGGAATTATAACTATAATGACTTTTAAAAATGCATTTAAGAACAATGTAGCTAAGCCGCCTAAAAATACGAAATGAAGATTAAAATTACAGGAAAAACAACCCCAACAACCAATAGAAATAAATTAAAAATAAAGAAAAAACACATTGACGGATTCACTAAACTGGTAAAAGTTACATCCACACTCATGTATGACTCCGGCCTCGTAAAATATAAATCCAGTTAAAAAATAACATCCAATTATAAGATTCCATTTTAAAATACGGTATTTTTTTATGAAATTCTTATTTCATGCATAACTATATTGAGACATTATATTAATCCACCCTCAAAAAAGATCACTACAGAAAATTAACCATCAAGAATTTATCAAGGCTTTATTTTCACTTTGGCCAAAAGCCCTTCAAAGCACTACGCAAACTCCATATAAAAATAAATTGGAACCTTTGTAATAAAAAACCCACATAGAATTATAGTAATAAGATTACAGGAAGACAATATGCTGGTAAGAAAGAAAAGAATGAGGTCACACTCAGAAGACCGACATCTTGCATTGACAATGGCAACAACAGCCGGAATGCTGAACACGATGGCGCTTTGTGCATTTGGTATTTTTCCATCACACATGAGTGGGAATACATCCCAGATATCTGCAGAAGTATTTTCCTCAAATTTTAGCAAGTTGACCCTCCTTATTGGATTAATTGCTGCATTTTTAGCTGGATGCACAATGGCGAGACTAATAACTCTTTTGGGCGAGATGCTTAAAATAAGAACAATATTCTGCATTATTTTAATTTTAGAGGGCGTAATACTTGCTACAGCATCACTATTTGAAAGCTTATTTTATTCTCCACTTCATAATAGTGGATTACTGGCTACTATGGCTTTTATGATGGGGCTACATAATACGACCTCGACACAACTTTCAAATGGGCGTGTTAGGTCTACTCACATTACAGGCACTATTACTGATGTAGGCATTGCTTTAGGTACCTATATATGGTCGTTTATCATACCAAAAACACTCTGCAATCGATATTTCGCTTATAAGCAACTATGCACTCACTTGATAACAATAGTATGCTTTTTAAGCGGTTGTATCACTGGAATGCTTTTGTTCAAGGGTTATGCATTTAGGGCAATGCTAGCAATAGCAATTATCCTTATTATTTATGCTACAACTGCCATCGTAATGACATTACACAATGTTAGAAACTTTAAAAAACGAAGCACCATAACCTGAAAATATCGGCTACAATCAGACATCTTTTAACTAACATTGATTCACCAATCATATTTTGAGGACCCTAACTTATCAAAAGATAAAATAGTTGCAAGATATATCCGGTTTAAATACACTCACTCTGGAAGAAGTAATATACATGCTTGAAAACAAAAAAATTTAGCAATCATCAGGCCTTCTTTAATCATGCGCGCTTGATTAAATAATTATTTTTAAAAGCACTACCGCCCTACAACACCATCGCGCTGATAGCCATACTTTTGAGACAGACTTTTCCAAAAACAAAAATGAAAATATTAAATAACGCCACCTCTCGATTATCACTGAACATTAAAAAAAAGCACTTTGTTACCTTTCTAATTATCCCAAACTTACCACTCTTACACTTTTCTAAGGAGTGTGGCATTTTCACTCATAGCATGTTTTGAATACTTCAGTCATGATCAAATTATTGGCTTGATACTTCCCTATAAAAACCATTAAGTTATTGAAAATAAATTATTTCTATAAAAAGATAATTAAAAAACCTCATAAGGTTAAGTTTTTTTTCAGAAAGTTGTTTATAAATAGTTTCAAACTAATTAATGGAGAAGAAAAGATGATAAAAGGTATTACCGTTTTTAACAAGTTAACTAACCACCCTGATGCTGGCAAGCTCCTTCTTAGATTGACATTTGGTATTCTTGTTATGTTTCATGGAATAGCTAAGATTCTTCACGGTACTCAATGGATTTCAGCTATACTTGAAACGAAAGGAATCCCCGGATTTATTGCTTATGGCGTTTTTGCAGGCGAAATAATAGCTCCGATTTTCATTATACTGGGATTGATGACACGACCTGCAGCACTTATTTATGCATTTAACATTCTCATTGCAACACTCTTGGTAGGAATAGATAGGGTTTTTACGGTTACAAAAGTAGGTGCATGGGGTCTTGAAACCGAGGCGCTATTCTTTTTTGGAGCGATCAGTATTATGCTTATAGGTTCAGGAAAGTATAGCATGACTACCGATAGCTGAAAGCAGGAAAATTCAAGCCGCATCCGGTTATTTTTTCCGTTTATATAACTTGCGTGCACAACATCGCAATAGATAATGCCCCTGCGCCCGGAGGGATCTTCATTGAGCAGCTATAAGTTAGATTTCGAAAAGAGTTGCAAATCAAGATAACCGGGCATATTCGCATAAAAATTCATTCAAAATCAAGGAGATTTTAACGACTTACATACAGATAAATACATTCAAATTCTGCATCCTAAGGAGATAACAGATACTTTTACCTATTTTTAATTATTATAGCAACAATATCTATTTCACTTTACCATGCGAAATCCGAGACAAACCTGAAACTTAAAACACCAGTTAAAAAATGGATACTAAAAGTTTCATAGATTATTACCTTAGCTTGTTAGCACCATAACATATGGTGAATAAGTAGAAATTATCGAGAAACTATACCCACTTATTTTCTCTTTATGCGTTTACCCTGTTCAAGGGACACCGTTATGCCACTATCGTGGCTAATGCGGATATACAACAGGTACTGTGGGGAGCGGAGGAATGCGGCGCTATCGAGTCCGCTGCGATGGACATGAATACCGCCTTCGGTCTGGGGGTGATAGTACCCTACTTTCAGGCGAATGTGGTCTGTGACCTGTTTGACGTGGTCGCAAAGTTCGGTCGTGAAGTCATTAGCCGGGTAAGTGTAGACAATGCAATTGCATTGCGTGATAACCCGAAGTCACGACAGATTATAAAACGCAGTTGCTGGCTGTTGCTGCCTAACCCGTGAAACCTGTCTGAAGGGCATAAGGTCAGACTTACAGAGTTACTGGAAGTCAATCATCACCTAAATCTCGTCTGTATGGTGAAAGCTGCACTGAAGAAACCGTGGTGTGGCCCAAATGAAAAGGAAGCGGGCTAGAAATGGGTGGTATGGTTCAGACAGGCAAAGGAAAGCGGAATAAAGGCGCTGAAGCAGTTCAGCCGATAAACTTAGTCGATATCTGGGTATTATTCAGTGTGACGCACGAACTTAACACGAGCGTACCGGAAGAAATAAACAACAGGATCAAGGTGATAAAGCGGATGGCCTAGGGGTGACAGGATAACGCCTGCTTAGTCCTGAAAATCAAAGCAGCATAGCTCGGTAAAGCGCGATGAACTAAAAAAAGCCCCACTCACTGGGGCTGAGCAATTTAAGCGCTCTCTCAACTCTCGCTTTGGGTAGACGAGATTGAGTGAATTTAAAGACCTGCAATTTTTTGTGTCCCTGATTACCATTTGGTTCCATGCATACAGAGTTTTACATTAAAAGAAACTGATGCAATTGTTTTAGGTAAGTTTGAAAATTGGTAGCACGGCATTACTTTTTCAACTCTAAAGCTATTAACTCATAATGCATTTGATGCATTTGATGCATTTGATGCATTTGATGCATTTGATGCATTTGATGCATTTGATGCATTTGATGCATTTGATGCATTTGATGCATTTGATGCATTTGATGCATTTGATGCATTTTCTCAATTCAAAAAATGTAAACGCATAGATATTATTTTTTTATTGGAACAAATGCCGTTCAGGCTCCACTAAGAATCTCGATGTATGATGCAGTTTAAAACTCCGATTCCCTTTCAAAAGGGAAACTGATAGAGCGTTTTTTTGCTCAGCCCCACTAGCGGGGCTTTTTTTTTATATCAATTTAGAATTATTACTGTTGTTTCTGGCTTATGAACTCGCCCACGAAGTATGAAGGTAAACTGTTGCAAAAAATGTAACATTACAACAACTTTGTATTAGAAGCTGATTTTGCCACGCAATGAAGTATAATACTGATTGATAAATGTACGAAAAAATGCATCAGGATCTTTTGCACTGCAGAGAGTATGATAAACCCTGACTGGAACACCAAACCAGCGGCGACTGGTTCCATTATGGTATTCTAGTTCAAGGAGACCGTTTGTAGGGTCATAATGCACAAGCCTGACCACTGAAGAATTAATGGTATGTGGTTTCATATCCTTACTTGTTGTCTCCTGAAATATGACTGACTATCCCCGCCTTAGATCTTTCACTTTAAACATATTTGCTATTTTCAACCGCTTTTAGAAATTCCACGCCCTGACATATGATTAATGCAGTCTAAAAATTCAGTTTTACTGGCCCCGTTATCAGTCATCATTAGATGATGTATTTCTTCTGAGTTAGTATTCTGTCTCTGTCATAAAGGACATAATGTTCATTCGTTCAGCACGCTATTGTTAATTTACTGAATGCATGAGGGAAAAAATCTCCCCAGGGTTGGGGAGTCGCAAAAAACAGATGGAATACATGTTGTGTTTATTCTGCCTGCTCTGGTGGCAGATAAAATAACTATCGGCAGACGGCCGGAACACGTGAGTGCGTACCGAATATTTTTTCGCCGCAATCACAGTCCTGACAGGTATCATCCTCAGAATCGCTGCCAGTTGTCGTTTCCGGCAGCTGCCACGACGGGACCGCTTCCTAAAGAAAGGGACTGAACCGATACAAGAGCCGGGTTGCACGAAGCCCTTCCGCTCTCTGACGCGGACGCAAGGATAAAGGTATTCACCAGCTGATTCAGTGATGCAGCCTGCTCCATCAGCGAGCGAGATGCGGCAGAAGCCTGTTCGACCAGCGCGGCGTTCTGCTGCGTTACATCGTCCATCTGATTGACAGCCTGGTGCACCTGACTAATACCCTGAGACTGTTCGCCCGCGGCAACAGATATTTCATCCACCAGATCAGTGACCTGACGCACGGCATCATTCATGCGGGACATATTGTCTCCCACACCTTCGGCCTGCGCTGAACCGGCCTCTACAAAGCTCATTGATGACTCAATGAGCGCCCTGATTTCGCGAGCGGAGGAGGATGAGCGCTGCGCCAGATTACGGACCTCACCGGCAACAACAGCAAAGCCCCGACCCTGCTCGCCCGCACGCGCCGCTTCGACCGCGGCGTTCAGCGCCAGAATGTTAGTCTGGAAAGCAATCCCCTCAATCAGCGCAATAATATCTGTGATTTTTGCAGAGCTTCCTCTGATATCGCCCATCGTACTCAGCAACGTGCGCACCCGGCCGGCGCTGTCTTCTGATATTTCCTGTGCATTTCTGGCCAACTGGCTTGCCAGCCGCGTGTTTTCTGCGGTCTGACGAACGGTTTCACTGAGTTCGGACATGCTGGCCGCGGTCTGTTCCAACGAAGCTGCCTGCTCCTCAGTTCTGGAAGACAGATCCTCATTGCCTGCCGAAATCTGTGCCGACGCGGAACTGACCGACTGCGCTGAGGTTTCCACCTTTAACAGCGATGCCGACATGCTATCCGCCAGAAGGTTGAACGCTCTGGCCGTCAGGCCAATCTCGTCCTGGCGTGCTTCGTCCGCCCTCAGGCTCAGGTCAAGATGCTCGCTCGCGGTTTCCATGACCTGACGCATGCTGTTCAGCTGCCGGCGGATGGCGAAGATGGTTCTGAGCGCGAAAAAGGCGAGAATAAGGATGACCGTCACGGAACCGCCCACCATGCCCCAGACGGTTGACTGATAGGTCCGGTCATTTTGTTTACGCAGTTCATCCGCAAGGCCCACGTTTAGCCTGAGCTGCTTCTGATAGCCGGCGATGAGCTGACGGGCGGCAGCACCCACGCCGTCACTGCCCTGAAGCGCGCCAAGCGCCACCGCATCGTCCTGCGCGCGGGAGCCCGCCAGAAATGCCGGAAGTGTGGATTCAATGCGTTTCAGGGTGCGGAAAGACGCCTCGGTCATCTGGCGGTCTTTTTCATTCGATATCTCGTTTTTAAGGTAATACTGATTCACTGACCTGATACTGCTGATGGTAGCTTCAATCTCCTTTTCAACCCCGGCCTGCCGCTGCGGGTCCGTGGCGCTCTGATGACGGTAGAGCCAGAGAATGAGGGAATTACTGCCGTCAACCATTTTGCCGATATCCAGCAGTGAAGGAATGGTATTTTCCTGCACGTACTGAAAACGGGACTGAAAGCCGCCGACCACCGTGACGGCCACAATGACCATCGCAACCAGTGCAGCACAAAGAAGTGAGAAGCTAAGAAGCAAACGCTGTGTAATAGTCATCGGAATACCCTGCTGTGATAAGTGACTGATCGTTAACAACGGATGTTATTAAGTTAAACTTGCAGAATATTTATCGGCAGAAAAACACTCAGTATTAATCAAAATAACATGAAAGCGTCACGTTTCTGACACAAAGACCGGTCTGCTTTGCTGTTTGACCGGGGGCATTTATTACA
Source organism: Pantoea sp. Ae19-2 (assembly GCF_059801205.1). Classification (NCBI taxonomy): domain Bacteria; kingdom Pseudomonadati; phylum Pseudomonadota; class Gammaproteobacteria; order Enterobacterales; family Erwiniaceae; genus Pantoea; species Pantoea sp. Ae19-2. The sequence goes on from NZ_JBCHWE010000001.1 coordinate 2,071,235, forward strand.
TAAGATAAGTAGTCCGGAATGCATCTGCGACATTCAAAAGACGCGGTATTACAGGTAAAAAAAACCCCGCACACCGGGGCTAAGCAATTTATCGCTCATGCAGTGTCCGCTCTGGGAGGAGGGCGGAAATTGTTTGACCGTGATTCCTGCGGTATTTGGGTGGTCCGCAGCGGTCATTTTGTTCCGAAAAAAGTGTTCTGAGCAGAAAAAACTCCCCAGGGCGGGGAGCTGCAGAAGAAAGAAGCAGTAAGTAAGGGCTTATCTGCTCTGGCGGCAGATATGATGAATATCGGCATCAGGTCGAAACACATGAGTGCATACCGAATATTTTTGCCTTCGCCTTCCCACCGATGGTTTTAAAATAAAATTTCATAGTTGAAACAGGATTTAGCTCCAGTATTGCCCTTAAAAATTCGGCCCAATTACTAAAATAGTTCAACAAACACATCACAAGCGTCGTTTCGATCATGTCTGATAACGAACGATTAGGTTAATCCTGCGTTTATCAGATGTTAGTGCGTTTATTAAGCAATTTAGATATGTCCGCCATGAGTGAAAAGTGGTCTTTTGTTAATTTCCCAGAAATGAAGTGGGTATGCTTTGACTTTCCGCCTTGATGAACACCTTCACAACAGGATGGACAAGATGAAACAGGTCAGGATTTATACACTCAAAGACAGCCAGTCAGCAGAAATTTATTTTCACAAACACTGGCCCCGACACAGGGTTTCTCTTTATGCTGTTGACATTTATGTCAATGATGTCTATCTGGGAGAAAACTGTCAGGTCATTGCAACAGTGACCTATCAGGAGGGAGCCGATATACAGGCTATCAATCAGAAATACATGAGCAGCGAGGCGTTCATATCAGATATGAAAGGTTTCGACATGTCTTCAATCCTCCGGGTGGACGAAATCACCATTAAAGAAACACTTTTCTGACCACGCGACGTTCTCAGTCAGCTGAGGCGTTCCCTTTTTAGCCTCTGAAATTTGTACACCGCAACTCAGTCGCCCTTATCGCGGTGTTCAGGCAGAAAGCAATTGATCGGTTCACTTCTGGCTGTGAGTTCAATCAACGGATGAAACACATTGGTCAAAACGCTCTCCGGGGAATTCAGAGCCTGGCGCATTTCCCGGCCTTTCGCTGAGCTGCCTGACAACAGGGTTTAATCTTTGCCAGGGGGGAACAGATGCGTCGCTTCCTTTTGGAAAGTGTTGTCTGGGGGATCTGTTCGTCATTTCATTTGAGCCACATCGCGCGGGAGCTTAGGGATCACAGACCTAAATCTGGATGTCTGTTTCTACAGTAAATCGGGTGCGGCGGGTTAGTTCGGCGCTCCGATCCCGTGTTTATGTTTTATAACGCTCGAAAGCTCATTTCCGGGCTTGTTTGATGAGGGCAGATATCACCGTTAAGGCCTTGTTGTCTCTGATACAGGTGGGGATTACTAAGCGGGAGTGGCGTTATGAGAGGGTAAGGATACTGGTGGTTTTAAGCCCTCACCCATTACCTGGCCACTTGCCACAGTGGCCAGGTACGTTAATGATTACTTAATATTGAAATCAATCCATTCACCGCCCGCATCAGCAGATTTGACGCAGTGCTCTACCCAGTTCACACCGATCTGACCGGCGTGCACATCGGGATACCAGAATGATTGCAGGAATTTCGCGTCGCCACGATCGGTTGCATCCATTGCAATCGCAAAGCGGCGATAAAGATTAGACCATGCTTCAAACAATCCTTCCGGGTGTCCACCCCCGATGCGATCGTCAGCCAGAGCCTGCGAACTGAGATAAGGCATTCCGCGTTCAAGGATCCTAACTGGCTCCCCCTGGATTTCATAGCGAAGCTGGTTAGGTTGCTCATCCCACCACTCCAGGCTTGCCTTCGAACCCACAACACGAATTTTCTGACCATGCATAGAACCGCAGTTCACCGCTGAGCACCACATAGAACCCACCGCACCGTTGTCATATTCCATCAGCACATAGGCGTTATCTTCCAGCGGTGCGCGGGATTTGACAAAGCTCTGCCGCGAGCACAGCAACCGTGTGATGCTCAATTGAGGCAGCATCGTTTCAGCCAGAAACAGCGGATGGGTAGCCAGATCGCCCAGAACATAACCTGGCCCGACATATTTAGGGTCCACGCGCCAGCGGGTGGAAGGATTGTCCAGTTCTACTGCTTCTGCATGAAAACCGTGCGCGAAGGACATGTTAATGATACGGATATCACCGAGCAGCCCTTCCTCAATCATCTGCCGCGCCTGCAAAATTAATTGATGCCCTGCATATCCATATGTGACACCGATGATTTTTTTATGGGTTCTGCATAACGCCGCAAGAATGCTTGCTTCCTCGCCGGTAAAACAGAGCGGCTTTTCGCAAATCACATGCAAACCGGCTTCCAGTGCAGCTTTGCATATAGCAAAGTGTGTATTGTTTGGGGTGGCAATTGAGACAGCTTCAATGCCATCTTCACGACTCGCCTCTTCCCGGAACAGGGTTGCATAATCGGGATAGCATCGATCTTCTGCAATACCGAGTTGAACACCAAAGGCTTTACCTCGTTCAGCATCAATATCTAATACGCCTGCCAGTAATGTGAATGCGTTGTCTCTTAAGGCTGCTGAACGATGAATATAACCAATCTGGCTTGTGCCACCTCCCCCAACCATTCCCCAACGAACAGATCTGTTAAGCGGTTTTAGTCCGTTAATCATAATGTTATCTCCGGTTAGAAGCCGACTGATTTTAGCCACTTAAGACTTTCGGTCACATCGTGTAGACTGCCATCAGCCTGGCGTGGATCGCGTTCCTGCTCAATCGTAATCCAGCCTTGATAATTCAGGTCGTTAAGGAGTTTCTTAATTGCGGGATAATCAATTGCCCCTTTGCCAATGGGGCACATTACGCCTTCTGCACATGCGGCAAAGAAATCCAGTCCACGCTTGAGTACATCTTTATGGACACTTTCGTTCACATCTTTGAAATGAATATAATCAAGGCGATCGAAATAACTCTCAAGCCAGCTTACAGGGTCCATGCCAGAATAATAAAGGTGCCCTGTATCCAGACATAACCCAGCAACTGAATGCGGTATATCCTCAGCAATTTTGATAATTTCATCTGAGAACTCAATACATCCCCCCGCATGCGGATGAATTACCGGGCGAACACCGTATTCATTCCAGGCCAGAGAACTTATTTCTTTAATATGGGAGACCATGCGCTGCCAGTCATCAGCACTCAGGCGAGGTGCTTTATCTGAATGTCCGGCATAACGAGCGCGTTCTGCATTACCAAAATCAATAATCACCAGATATGGCGCGGGATAATTAGAGCTGTGATCTTTCACCGCAGTGGGTATTTTAGAAAGATTTCGACACAGATTATGCGTCAACTCAATCATGTTATCAAAATTACTGTCACTGACTAAATCATCAAAAATTGTACCCGCCACGATTGAAAGCGAGGCCTTATTTAAGGCTTCCGTCAGTTTGACCGGATCCGTTGGTAAATATGTCCACGGTCCGAGTTCAATACTTTTATAACCCGCCTGATTTGCCTCACTGAGAACTTTTTGCCAGGGCGGCAGAAACGGATTTTTAGGATCATCAACCCCCCAACTGCAAGGTGCATTAGCAATATGAATAGTCATAATTACGTCCTTACTATATTAATGTTTTATATCACTGGTCGTGACGGATACAGAATTTTTATTGATACGGGCATTCATGAGTTCTTCGACTTTCTCGAGTGCCACACCTTTTGTTTCCGGAATGTAGCGTTTTACGAACCACCAGGATATCAGGCAGGATACTGAGAACAGCAGCAGCGGGAATCCACCGTGGAATTTTTCACGCAGCCATGGATTATCATTGATAATCGGGAAAACCTGGCTAATGATAAAGTTGGATACCCACATCGAGGCATAAGCGATCCCCATGCCCATTGCGCGAAGGCGGTTAGGCAGAATTTCGCCCACCACGGTCCAGGCGATTTGCGACCATGTTAAGCCAAAGATGAACATGAAGCCTAACAGGCCGATGATTGAGGCATAGCCTTTAATACCAAAATAGAAAGTCAGGAAGGTAAGCGCGAGACAGATGAAGGTGCCGAAAGAGCCAATCAGCAGCAAAATACGGCGCCCGACACGATCAACAAAGACAATACCGACAAGCACGCCCAGGAACTGCAACGCCGCTAGCCAGGTGACCATAAACATGGCTTCTTCCATGCTGCTTGTGACATTCATCAACAAGGTTGGCCCAAAGTACTGAATAACGTTGATGCCGGTGAACTGGTTGAATACGGCAATCATTGACGCAATGATGATGAACATCTTCGCGTTGCGTGTTAACCCCTTAATCGAAGGTACATTTTTTACAGATGTCGTTACTGAATCAGTATTAAAAGATGCTTTAATTTCATTAAATAAATTCGAGGCATGCGTAGGATTGGAGATGCGAGTCAAGGTTTTCATCGCTTCGGCATCACGATTTTTCATTATATTCCAGCGAGGAGACTCCGGAATAAAAGCCATAAACATTAAATACAGGAAGCAAGGAATAACACCAAATCCAAGCATATAACGCCAGCCAACCGTCACCAGCCAGGTTTCATCTGCTCCTTTGGCGATCAAATAATTGACGATCAGCACCAAAACCTGTCCACCAACGAAAAAGACCATATTCATTGCGACAACGCGGCCGCGATAATCCCTTGGTGCAACTTCCGTCATATAAATAGGTGACACAACCGATGCCAGTCCGATGCCGAATCCGCCCAGAATACGGAAGATAATAAACATCGTGAAGTCGGTGGCTAATGCCATGCCCGCTACAGAAACCAGCATAAAGAATACTGTGATAGTCAGGGCTTTTTTTCTGCCATAATTATCGGCAAGTTTACCGGCGAGCCATGCGCCTAATACGCAGCCGATAACGATACTTGATACCGCCCAACCGGTCTGCGATGGCGTTAAATTAAAATGTCTGTTGAGAGGCTCAATAACACCTGAAATAACGGAAGTATCATACCCTTGTAACAGGCCACCCAATGCTGCCACGGTGCAGATCGCCATAACATAGGCGAGATTATATTTCTTCTCTTTCGTACTCATACGGTTACCTTTGCGTTTAATTCACACAGTTTGACTGAGTGAAGTCATATAATGACTGTTTTGAATTTGCGTAGATAATGAAATAGAAACGTAAAAGACAAACAATGTTAAACTGTCATTCTTAATATGTAGCCTCCAGAAAATCAGGCATGGATACGCCGCACACAAAAAATCCCTACGGCGCTGATGTCATCTTTATGATTGACCTAAAAGTTCTCTTTCGATAATCCTGCGCGTGTCGACGGCCTGTGAGTTCATTTTTTCCGGATATCATAATAGTGATGCGGTAATAATGGATTCACCGCCGACTTCGAATTTTCGATTTGCAAAATTCATTTCACGTAATACGCGAAAAATCCACTTTACCTTCGCCAATGCCCCTATGCTGGTGAATTATGGCATTAACATCCGGTGGATTAGCGATGAAGGAAGGGAGTTCCACCCCGTACTGATTCAGTGCACGTTTATACTCGCTCATCAACGCTCTGGAAGCTCGGGGATGTTTACAGAACGGGTTGATACGCGGATGCGGGGATTGTTCAATATATTTATAACCCCACTCAGAAACCTGACGAATCATGCCGGTTATTGATAAATGCGTAATGACGTCAACATCAAAAGCGACTTTCATTATCCCTTTCTCCTTCTGAATAAATCAGTAGTGACAGGCCTGGCCATTTCTTTTCGCCAGCGTATCGGCAATAGCGCGAATGCTCTCTTTTGCGATACCCGGCTTGGGCACCAGCGACATGCCATCTCCTCTCTTTTCGTGACTGACAGACAGCGATGCCCCCTCGCTCTCCTCCAGGCGCCCGACCTGAACCCAACACATATCCCTGCCCAAAAATAGCGAAAATGCCTTTAACGAATGTCTTCGCGTTGCCATCTACTTCAATGTATTGATTATCAATGAGCTGAACGCATGCCTGGGCCATAGTCAATCTGATGGTTTCCATTCGATCCGCCTGCCAGTTTCAAGGTTGTTCACCAGCGAACGCAGGTAAGGAATGGCATGCAGGTAATGGATTAATAGGATTATGAAACAAACAATCGAAACATCAACACATTTAAAATTCATCTTTCATTTTTGGGAAGACGATCTCAAAAAGGAACATTTAAGCCGTAAATGCTCTTTACATGAAATATTTATTTTTCAATCAAAAAAATTACATACGCATGATTTATAATGAATATAAACCAACAAAAAGGCAATCGCAGACGGGTAATGAGTGATTTCAATTACATGCAGCAGTAAAATTTTAAATCCATTTAAGTTGAAAATGGAATTTTAAATCTCTAACATTCATGTTGAACATCGTGGTTTATCCCTCTTTTATACACAGTCGAAGGTATCCCGTTATGGTCAGGAGACCAAAAAAATCAGATGTCATTTACCCTGGCCGTATCGCTGTAGATCCCGACGGACAGCTAACTGGCGCTTGTCTGGAAGACATAAGTACATTCTCTAACGCTTCAGGTGGCTCTTCAGGCAACGCCGCTTATGGCACAGCGATTCAAGGGCTGCGCTCAGGCATGCTGGCGATCGCCCTGCGACTCACGCGTAAGCCTGTATTTGACCCTGATCTACATTCAGGGCCATTCAGTAAAAAATCATTTTTCTGGTGAATGCCAATGCGTTTATCTACGGCTGTATTCAACGATCGCCAGTCAACCTTGCACGTGTTACGTATCAGTTTCGCCATGTTTTTTGCCTACATGACCATTGGGCTCTCCCTGACGGTCGTTCCTCTCTATGTCCATAATATTCTTGGTTACAGCGACACCCTGGTTGGATTAGTCATGGGATGCCAGTTTGTCGCAACGCTGCTGACGCGCGGGATCGCGGGACGTAATGCAGATGAACGTGGCGCAAAGCAAGTGATGCATATGGGGTTGGCGGTTAGCACACTTTCCGGCCTTATGCTGCTTGTGGCGGACAGGGTCGCTCACTTTCCTTTCCTGACGTTATTCTTCCTTTTTGCCGCCCGGATACTGTTGGGCATCAGTGAAAGCCAGATCCTGACAGGGAACCTGGCATGGGGGCTGGGTTTGAGTGGCGACAAAAAAGGGGGGCGAGTCATGTCATGGAACGGGATAGCCACATATGGTGCTCTGGCAGCAGGCGCGCCTTTTGGCCTTTATCTCTTTCACTATTATGGATTTTGGGCAATTGGCCTTTGTACCGTCATGCTGCCTGTTATTGCCTTTACGCTGAATGCTGCCGTTCCCGCTGTCATCCCCTCACATGGCGTTCGCCTGCCTCTGTGGTCCGTTGTCGGCAAAATCTGGCGTCCAGGGCTGGCTCTTGCACTTCAGGGCATTGGTTTTGCTGTTCTCGGTACGTTTGTCTCCCTTCATTTTAACCAGCAGCACTGGGCGAACGCGGGACTGGCATTAACAGCGTTTGGCGCGATGTTTATCGCTGTACGCCTCATTTTTAGTCATTTCCCGGACCGGTTTGGCGGCAAAACTGTCGCAATTTTTTCGCTTTTAACTGAAAGCCTGGGGTTGCTGACATTGGGTACAGCATCCACACAAATGCTCGCTTTGATTGGAGCAGGCATGACCGGTGCCGGATGCTCTTTAATCTTTCCCTCGCTGGGTGTTATCGCCTTGCGTCATTCTCCTCCGCAAACAAGAGGAACGGCATTAGGTGGCTATGCCGCTTTTCAGGACATCGCCTATGGGCTTAGTGGCCCCCTTGCAGGTTTGATCGCGGTTGCAGCCGGTTATCCGATGGTCTTCCTGTTGGCGGGTGGATGTAGCATTGCGGGCGTCATTTTTGTAGCCCTTTTCATCAAGAATGAATGAGAAGCATGAAAATTTTTCTCATGACAGACCTGCTGTTCAGTAAGCAAAATCCAGGAGAACGGGGCATGTTTAACCTGTAACGCCAGAAAAGGCAGATTAGGTTTGATATTTGGCATCTCAAGGCAGGACGTTAACAATGTGATTTTTTAACGTGGCAAATCATGCATAGCGGGCCTGGCCTGGACCCGCCAGAAAGTAAGTTACTTAGCTAACAGAGGAGGGACAGACGGGACTTCCGGCGCATTATCAATATCACGTTGAGTCATCCGGAAGGCTTCAGGATAATGTTCCCGCTCCGTTCTTCGGGCTGGCTCTGTATTGCGCCATGTGTACAGGCAATGCTGACACTGATGCACCGTCCATATCCCCTCAACTGGGGATGTTGCCATGATTTCAATGTGTTCATCAGCACAACGTGGACAAATCATACTTTCTCCTTAACCGCGATTTGATAACAGGGACGTTAACTTCTCAACCCAGATTGAAGTTTCTGGCAGGTCTTTTACCGGCTGACTGTAGTGGCCGCGGGTATCCGGTGCCACGGGAGTCGTCGCATCGATCACAAGTTTATCCGTGATTCCCGCAGGGCTGGAACCCGGGTCCAGTTCCAGTACGGACATGTTTGGCAGTTGAACGAGATCGCCTTGCGGATTGACCTTTGAAGACAGCGCCCACATCACCTGAGGCAGGTTAAAGGGATCGACATCCTCATCGACCATGATCACCATCTTGACGTAGCCCAGACCATGCGGGGTTGTCATCGCCCGTACGCCTACAGCACGGGCAAATCCACCATAACGTTTCTTTGTAGAAATAATGGCCAGTAATCCGTGTGTATACATTGCATTTACAGCCTGCACCTCAGGGAAATCCGCTTTCAGCTGTTGATACAAAGGGACACAGGTTGCCGGGCCCATCAGATAATCAATTTCGGTCCAGGGCATTCCCAGATACAATGACTCGAATATTGGCTTAGTGCGGTAGGAGACCTTATCAATCCGTACAACGGTCATATTGCGACCGCCGGAATAATGGCCGGTGAATTCGCCAAACGGTCCTTCAATCTCACGTTTGCGCCCTTCTATCACGCCTTCAAGAATGACTTCCGATCCCCACGGCACATCAAAGCCGGTCAGAGGCGCGGAGGCGATGGGGTACGGGCTTTCACGCAGCGCACCTGCCATCTCATATTCTGACTGGTCGTATTTCAGCGGCGTGGCGCCCATCAATGTAATAATGGGGTCATTGCCCAGCGTAATAGCCACTGGCAGATCGTCGCCACGTTCTTCGGCCTTATGGAGATGAAGTGCAATGTCATGCATCGGCACGGGCTGTAGCCCGAGTTTACGTTTACCTTTCACCTCCATCCGGTAAATGCCGACGTTTTGCTTACCGAAATGTTCTGGATCAAGCGGGTCACGTGATACTACGCAGGCCTTATCAAGATAGAAACCGCCGTCGCCGTCGTTCAGGCGGAACAGGGGAAGGATGTCGAAGAGATTGATCTCTTCACCATCAACGGTATTTTCTGACCAGGGCGCATTGTCGCGCCGCTCTGGTGCCACAGGAAAAGTGTCCCAGCGACGAATGAATTCATCTATCTGCTGTTTCACTGGGGTATTCATTGGGAGGCCCAGTGAAATTGCATGGTTTTGCCAGGAACCAATAGTGTTCATCACAACATGAGCATGATTGAACCCCTTTATTTTTTTGAATGAGATTGCCGGTGCACCTTCACCAATTCGGCCTGTAGCATTAGCGGCCGCGGCAATATCAGGTTCGGGTAAAACCTCTTCATCAATCTCAAGAAGCTGCCCCTGCTCGTCCAGAGCCTTAAGGAAGCTACGTAGGTCATCAAAAGCCATTATTTACTCTCCATACTCAGGGATTTCTTAGAATTGTTCAGGCCTTTCCAGCGATTTGCCTTTGGCGAGGCAATCCCAAACTGGTCGAGAACACGAGAAACGACATGATCGATCACATCATCAATTACTGCGGGGTGGTTATAAAAAGCGGGCATGGGCGGAACCATGGATACGCCAAGACGGGAAAGGGCTAGCATATTTTCCAGGTGAATGGTGCTGAGAGGCGTCTCTCTGGGGACCAGCACAAGTTTTCTGCCTTCTTTAATGACGACATCAGCAGCCCGTCCAATAAGGCCTTCCGCGTATCCCATGCGAATTCCCGCTAAGGTTTTCATACTGCAAGGAATAATGACCATCCCATCGGTGTGAAAAGAACCTGACGAGAGAGTAGCGGCCTGGTCGGACGGGCCATACACAACATCAGCCATGCTCATCACCTCACGCGATGAAAAAGGCGTTTCGAGTTCAATTGTGGTTTTAGCCCACTTGCTCAAAATCAGATGAGTTTCAACCTCTTTGATTTCCTGCAAAATGCTGAGCAGAGCCACCCCTAAAGGGGCACCTGTTGCTCCCGTCATACCGATTACAATTCTCATCTGACTTCCTTGCAAATAACGTTCGTGTACGAATGAAATTAACGGTAATCTACTCAAACCCATAAAGTCAATTGATTTCCATGGTTACTATTTTTAGTGTGACCTTTTGTATCTGGTGATAAAGAATGTTTAACGGTGGGATAATGATTTAACATTAACTAAATACGAGGATGACAGAGCCAGAGAAAAGTTAATATGAACAATGACTTGAGCAACCTTTTCTTTCATTTGACGAGGCAACTTCTACAGGAACATACCGCCCTGTGGCAGGAAGCGATGCCCTTTCTGACAAAGCAGCAGTATGCTGTTCTTTCAGCCGTTCATGCTAAACCGGGAATCGAACAACTGGAATTAACAGAGGCGGCGTTAAGTTCGAAGGCTACGCTGGCAGAATTGCTGGTTCGCATGGAACATAAAGGTCTGATACAACGTGAAGAAGGAAAAAAAGACAAACGTCGTAGATTTGTTACGCTTACCAATCAGGGCGAAGAGATGCTTAACACTGCATCACCGATTGCTGAAAGCGTTGATTCACATTTTCTGAACAGGTTAGAAGACCATGAGCAAAAGGAAATCATAAGCCTTCTTAAAATCATGTTAAAAAAACAGGCTTCCTGAAAGCATCCCGTTATTCTTCAGAAACAGATTTAATGGCAGGGTTGTGCCTTGATCGGGCATGATTCACGCAACGCTGAGTTAATCAAAGGTCGGCGGGTCACTGAAATGACAGAGAAAACAGCGCTGGTTGACGGGGCGAAGCAAGAAACCGTCTGAGTGCTCATCTTTGCCCTGACTAACACGCACTTTAAGGATTTCAGCATGACCACTTTTCATCAACTCAACGCCACCAGCCTGAATGGCCAGCACATCTCGATGGCCGACTATGCTGGCAAGCTGGTTCTGGTGGTGAATACCGCCAGCCATTGTGGATTCACTCCACAATATGCAGGTCTTGAAGCACTCTACAAAAAGTACGCTGCGCAGGGGCTGGTGGTGCTGGGTTTCCCTTGCAACCAGTTCGGTAAGCAGGAACCGGGCAGTGCCGACGACATCGCGCAGACCTGTCACATTCACTACGGTGTGAGCTTCCCCATGTTCGAAAAAGTAGAGGTTAACGGCCCCGGAACGCATCCGCTATTTCGTTACCTGAAAGCGGAGTTACCCGGTGTGCTGGGTGGGCGGATTAAATGGAACTTCACTAAGTTTTTGATCGGACGCGACGGCAAACCACTCAAGCGTTTTGCACCCATCGCTACGCCGGAAAAAATGGAAGCCACCCTCCTGGCGGCACTTGAAAGCTAACCAGGGAGGTCAAATTTATCCTTGGCCATTTTCTACAAACTGATGCTATCCAGACTGGATTACCCTTTACTGATCGCTCGCAACGTCTTTTAACGCTATAACGTTGCTCATTACGCAAAGAGCCGGTCGCTTAATAAAAAGCACGCCCTTCTCTTGGGCAGGGATGGCAGGGATGGCAGGGATGGCAGGGATGGCAGGGATGGCAGGGATGTTGCTATATCCTGTCCTCAGCGCGCAATACCGGTATCCATTCATTTTTAATGCCACTATCCAGCACTGAAGCGTAATCGGCCAGGCGCGACGATTTTCGCCTTTACCACGTGTTACTTGAGGCAAGCGGATGAACATTGACTGGCACAGCGCAGAACTGACGCGCATGACGATCGTGGATAAAAACTATAAAAATACGCAAAACGTGCGCCGCTTTATGGTTGCACAGTGCGGAGAACGCTTCCGGTTCGATCGGGATTTTATGGCCTGGATACGCAATGACATCCCCAAAAACCTGGGAGAGGTGGTGGATGAGTGGAAGCGCAGAAAGGCTGGCTGACACTCACAATCTGTTCATCCCCTCTCCTTTTTACTTTCGGGCATCTGTGCAGGCACCGTTTACGTCCGCACCTGGTGCCAGCGCGTGAAAATAACGGCCAGCAGGCGTACGCGGCGGTTATTTTATTGCGGCTTTACAGAGCCAAGCCTGACTGGGTGACAAAAAAGGCCCGATCGCCGATCGGGCCTTTGCTCATACACAGGTCATTCACCGAATGTCTGACGCCGTTATTTCGACAGCAGTTCTTTACGGATGATTTCTGCACCGGCGCTGAGGGCACTCAGCTTGCCCCGGGCAACCTGACGGGATAACGGCGTCATGCCACAGTTGGTAGAGGGGTAAAGCTTATCGGCATCGACAAACTGAAGGGCTTTACGCAGCGTATCGGCCACTTCTTCAGGGGTTTCGATCGCGTTGGTTGCCACATCAATGGCCCCGACCATCACTTTTTTACCGCGAATCAGTTCGATAAGATCCATCGGCACGCGAGAGTTTTGGCATTCCAGCGAGATGATATCGATGTTCGACTTCTGCAGTTTAGGGAAGACTTCTTCATACTGACGCCATTCGGTTCCGAGCGTCTTTTTCCAGTCGGTGTTGGCTTTGATGCCGTAACCGTAGCAAATGTGCACAGCGGTTTCGCACTTAAGCCCTTCAACGGCGCGTTCCAGGGCGGCAATGCCCCAGTCATTCACCTCATCGAAAAACACGTTAAATGCCGGTTCGTCAAACTGGATAATATCGACACCCGCCGCCTCAAGTTCCTTCGCTTCCTGGTTAAGAATTTTGGCAAATTCCCAGGCCAGTTTTTCGCGGCTCTTGTAATGGTTGTCATACAGCGTATCAATCATGGTCATGGGACCCGGCAGCGCCCATTTGATCTGTTTATTCGTCAGCTGACGTAAAAATTTGGCATCTTCAACGAAGACCGGCTTCTGGCGCGCCACTTCACCCACCACACTCGGCACGCTGGCATCATAACGATTACGGATTTTAACGATCTCGCGTTTTTCAAAATCCACACCGCTGAGGTGTTCAATAAAGGTGGTCACAAAGTGTTGGCGCGTTTGCTCACCATCGCTGACGATATCAATACCGGCGCGATCCTGATCGTCCAGAATCAAACGCAGTGCGTCTTTCTTGCCATCGATTAATTCTTCATTTTCCAGTTTCCAGGGCGACCACAGTGTTTCAGGTTGCGCAAGCCAGGACGGTTTTGGCAGGCTTCCCGCCGTGGAAGTCGGTAACAAAGTTTTCATAACAGGTAACCTTATACTGAGTTAATCAAAGAACGTAATTAGCAGACCATTGCTCAAGAACATTTTTGTAGGGTTTGATGAAGTTCTTCTCGGTAAACTTCCCTTGTTCAATAGCCAGATGGCTACGCTCTTCTCGGTCGTAAACAATTTGCGTTAAAGAATAATCCCGATGGCTCAGGCTCGGTTGATATTCAATACCAGCCGGCGAGTTTGCATTATAGATCTCAGGGCGATAAATCTTCTGGAACGTTTCCATCGTACTGATGGTGCTGATGAGTTCGAGATTAGTGTAATCACGCAGCAGATCACCCGTAAAATAGAACGCCAGGGGCGCAACGCTGTTTTCAGGCATAAAATAGCGCGCATGTAATCCCATCTTGCTGAAGTATTTATCGGTCAGCGAATATTCATCCTGCTGGTACTCAATGCCCAGTACCGGGTGACGGTTGCCGGTGCGGACATAGGTGTTTTTGCTTGAAACACTCAGGCAGATTACCGGTGACTTGCTAAAATTCGCCTTGTAAGCCTCTGATTGCAGGAAGCATTTGAAGATATTGCCATGCAGCTCGCCAAAGTTTTCCGGGATAGTAAACACCGGATTATTTTTGTTGTGCTCTGACAGCAAGACGCTGAAGTCATAGTCACGCACGTAAGAAGAGAAGTTGTTCCCCACAATGCCTTCAATACGTTCGTCGGTTTTTTTATCGACGATACTGGTTTTCAATATTTCGATAACCGGGAAAGCATCGCGATTATTTTCCACATTGATATTCATCTCTACGGAAATGATCTCAAGCTCGACAGAATAACGGTCCCCTTTCGGGTTATCCCAGTGCGCCAGGGAATTAAAACGATTATCCATCATCACCAGGGCGTTACGCAGGTTTTCCTGGCGGTTCTTGCCACGGGCCAGGTTAGCGAAGTTGGTCGTGATGCGGGTGTTTTCTGACGGATTGTAATTCTCATCAAAAACACTGCTCTTAATCGTAAAGGTGAAATTATTATTCATCGTGTCTGGATCCTGAATTCTGATGTAAAAACTGCGTTATTTGCCAGACCGGTCTGCTTGTCTCGTCTGCTTCACAGTTTTTAACGCGCCTGCAATCAATAAGCATATTTTATGCCAGAGTCGTAACATGAGTGAAAGCGACTTAATTTCACATTAACATGAGCCTTCTTCATGGTGGTCCTTCCGTTGCTGTACGAACCCCTGCCTACACGGTGGCTGGTGGGCATGGGGAGCGCAACGTGCAGAGTAAAATAAGGCCTGCCGGGGCTGACAGAGCGCGGCTAACACTCGGCAGGCCGCCTCTCTCCTGCCCTGTTCCAAACGCTGCCAGATGTCAGCACCTGCTATCGTCATGCAGAAAGACAAGACGCAACAGGATGGCCAGCGGTTATTTCTTTTTGGTGAGCATCGACTTTAGATCGGCAAAGGGATTGTAGGTGGCGGCCCCCACATCATCCTGCGCATCCTCGCCAGCCACAACGGAGGTGCCGTACTGATCGGCTTCCGTATACTTTGAGTGTTCATGATCATGGCAGTACAGGCACAGCAGCTCCCAGTTACTGCCGTCTGGCGGATTATTGGTGTGGTCGTGATCGATGTGGTGAACCGTTAATTCCCGCAGGTTTGAATAAACAAACTCCCGCGAGCATCGCCCACAAACCCACGGATAGATTTTTAACGCTTTTTCACGATAGCCACTTTCCAGCCGCGAGTAGTTTTTTGGGATCAGAGCCATGACCGACGTTACCTGTATGATGAGAGTTTTTCACTTGTGATTGCAGCAGGCTAACCTGCTTATCGGATGACTTCAAGTTGTATGCTGGGTCCGTTTTTTGCCCGTTTTTCCCGCCGCCTACCTGTTCCGTTCAGTGCCAAAGCCAGAAGCTCATTTCCTGTCTGTTGAGCAATGCCAGGGTGCGATAACGTTATGCGTGCTGGATAAAGGTGACCGTCAGGAAAGCTTTATTGGTAATCAATGCGGCGGCAGAGTGTTCCTGCAGAGCAATGATTTCTGGCACGACTACCAAGCCATGAAAGCGAAAGATGTGACGTTTTGTGAGGAACCCCGAGAGGAAGAGTATGGGCTGGTTGTGGTATTCGAAGACCTCTATGGTAACCGTTGGGATCTTTACCAGAACAGGTAAAACAAAACGACAGGCCTGTAAAACAGGAAACAGAGGTTCACAAATAAGGGCTGCCATATGCCCTTGTGATGTGATTACCCATGCTCAATGCGGTGGTTCAGTTTCCTTAATCGCTGGACATCGATGACAGGGGCCATAAATATGGATGTCTACCGATCCCAGAACTTCAGCAGTTAAAGGCATTATGGAAGAAAAGCTAAAATTTATGATGTTGGCGCTGGAGTACTCCCGCCAGGCATTACCCGAATGCAGACCCAATCCCCCTGTCGGATGCGTGATCGTTCATGACGGCGAGGTCGTTGCTAAGGGGTTTACACAACCGCCAGGCCAACACCATGCTGAGATCGACGCGATCGCAAAACTTACCTTCCCCATTAGCGAATGTGAAATATATGTCACGCTTGAGCCCTGCTCTTTTCAGGGCAGAACGCCTTCGTGTGCTTTAACAATTGCAGAGCTAAAGCCAAAACATATTTATATTGCCATGGACGATCCGCACCCGAAGAACAGGGGAGCGGGACGCACTATTTTAAAAAAGGCAGGCATCAGCTTTACATCGGGCATCGGAAAGCAGGCGGTCGAGAAATTTCTTTTCCCCTATCTGGACACGTCTTCGTTATAAACATCACTTTTAGCGCCGCATTGGGATCTCAGCGGAACGTTATCCCATCATCATCCCGACATTTTCGTCGTGATGGCACTTACCGCCCGGCCAGAACGGCCCGGCTTCGTCCGTAGCAATAATCTGTTCTGTGGGCACGCGCAGCTCACCCTTGTTAGTGCATGAACGGGCAAATAAGCGGATGCCCGCACGCTTGTTAATTTTCCCGCCCCCCGCCGCTGACTGGCAGAAAAATCGCGAGATGAATGTTATGATTAACCCATTCTATTCAGTCACAAAAGACACAGGTGCTAACCCTGAGGGCAAGATATGAACAACGAAGTCTCACTGAAATACTACGACATTGCCGATGAGTATTCGTCAGAAACGGAAACGCCGGTAAGCGAATCCGAGCGTGACGCCCTGGCACACTATTTCCAGTTGCTGATTGGCCGTTTAATGAATAACGAAGAAATCAGTGAAGAAGCGCAGAAAGAGATGGCCGTTGAAGCGGGCATTAATGAACAACGCATTGATGAGATCGCCACCTTCCTGAATCAGTGGGGCAACGAAGACTAATCCCGGTAAATGCTGCCCGCTAAAGCACCTGTGCCGGAGCACAGGTGCAGGCGATAAACACTATACCGCGTGTTGACTAAAGGATGCGGATTCCGCTTCCTCATCGGTAATGTTGGGTTGAGAAAAGCTCGCTTTAACGCCCCAAAAGTAGCAGGCCAGAGACGCGACAATAATGAGGATCATATCGAGTGGTGCGTCAATCATACCGCTTCCGCCGTAGGTACCCAGCATAGAAACCACCATGACCGCGATGTAATAAGCCAGCAGCCACCAGGCGCACTGCAAATCCTGACTGAACTGGTTGCTCTTTTTGCCAAAGATCGCGTAAGCGACCCAGGCAACAATCAGAATCGGAATGAGGATCTCATTAACAGACCAGCCGCTCCAGTAAATCAAAAGCGTACTGGCAACAAACGCCAGCGGGCTGAGAACCGCCGCAACGGGCAGACGAAACGGACGCTGCATATCGGGCAGGTGTTGACGAAAAGCGCCCAGGGTTATCGGGCCGGGCATGTAAGTAAAAACGGTTGCCGACGTCACTGCGCCGATTAAACCGCCCCAGACCTGAAACTCGGAAGGCAATGTCCAGGCGATGGCCAGCAGCAGCGACAGCCACAATGCACCGCGCGGTACGCCAGATTTTGCATCCACTTTGCCAAACACTTTAAACAGATGGCCATTACGCGCCCAGGCAAACAGCACGCGCGCGGCGCCGGCCAGGTAGATGTTGCCGGTCCCGGCCGGGGAAATCACCGCGTCGATAAGAATCAGGTTAATCAACCAGGTCAGCCCCAGGCTGCGGGCCAGATCGGCATAGGGAGACTGGAATATCTGCTTCAGCCCTGCCCAGCCATGTTGTGACAGCAAATCGGTCGGTACCGCCCCCATGAACGCATACTGCAGGGCCAGGTAAATCACGAAGCTGACAGCAATGGCAATACCGATTGCCAGCGGCACGTTGCGCTGTGGATTTTTAGCTTCACTGGCAAAATCAACCGCCTGACGAAAGCCAAGATAGGCAAAGACAATCCCTGCCCCCGTCAGTGAGCTGAAAACGCCATGAGCCCCACCCGGCGGTGAAGGTGGAACATCAAGGTTTGGCGCATGGAAGTAAAGCAGAAGTGTCACGATGGTCAGCAACGGCACGATAAATTTGAAGGTGGTGACAATCGTGTTCACCCGCCCAAAGAAGCTGACGCTCCAGTAGTTGAGCAGAAAAAACACCACCAGCAGCCCAATCTGCACGCCAAACCCTAACCCCGTTGGGCTGCCGTCCTCATGCCCCAGTGCGGGCCACCAGTAGATCGCATACTGACGAACGGCCTCAACTTCCACCCCTGCGGTGCTGGTATAGGCCAGCAGCGAGCTGACACCAATCACGAAACCAACGATGTTGCCGTGCGAATAATTGGGATAGCGAACAAAACCGCCGGCGCGCGGTAGCGCGGAGGACAGCTCGGCGTAAACCAGGCCAATCATCAGAACGATCACGGCACCCAGTACCCATGCCCAGCCGGTATGGCTGCCCGCATAGCCGGAACTGTTAAGGGCGGCATATAACCAGCCCGAACCGATCATTGAGCCGATGCCAAGTAATGACAGATCGACCAACCCTAATTTCTTTTTAAGTCCCGTAGATGCCATGCTATGCCCCTGTCTGATTATTGGATGTTGTAGGTGGGAATAAAGCATATTGTGTGCCAGCAATATTTTACTGTCGTAATCGTTTATGTAAGAAACATTCCAGATCACATAACCTGCCAGATAAGGGTTTCAGGAATCCGTTTCAACAGAAATATAAAATATCCGTAGGCGTGAGTAGCGATGTTAAGCATGAGATCGGGGTGCAACGCGCACTGCAATGATCCAGAAAATATATAGCGATGCTATTTGAAACATTCCGTCACCAGTGCAAAAGTTGTGACATATATTCAGGGGACAGGTCGTTAGCAACGCCTTTAGTCAATTGAATGACGCCACGCAAAATAACGCGACGTTAGTTTCCCCTTCATCCCTTTGCTGTCAGGGCCTGCGTTGCAGTGATGGAGGAGCATCGAGGTGTCAAGCAGACTGCGTAAAAATGCGGATGAGGTAGGCCTTTTTCACCTGATACCCGATATTTCAATGCGTTTTCCCATCTGGTGTTTTATGAATAAAAAAGAAAGTTAAAAAAGAGAAGGGTCATCAGACATTCAGCGTAATGATGCTGCTGCGCCCTGTGTTAATGATTACGGCAATAAGAAATCATCGTCTGAAAAAGGTGCCCTCTGTCTCCTTGCTTTTTTTAGTCCAAGTATCAGCAGAAGCACCCTATATTCAACTTGAGGCTATCCGTTGCGGTAACCGCTTTTTTATACTGCCATCAGTCCACAATAAACAGCGTCGCCCCTTCTCTGGTGGTTGATCGATGGGCTTCGGCATCGTCGGCAACCTGATAACTCACGCCCGGCGTTAATACAAACGTGCGTCCATCGTCCAGCTCTGTGACCATTTCGCCTTTCAGGCACAGAAGAATATGCCCTTTTATACACCAGTGATCGGCCACGTAGCCGGGGGAATAGTCAACCATTCTGACTCTGATATCGCCAAACTTTGCCACGCGCCAGAGCGCAAACCCGCTATCACCCGGATGCCGTTCTGCCTCTATCTGTGCCCAGTCTGTTATCCCGAAAGGGATATTTTCCATTTTCATTTTTCATGCTCCGTAAGAGATTCAGGATTTATTACATGGCTTCGGTCACCGTCGAAAAAGCGCACCACGTTTTCGAACGCGGTGCCGAAATACAGGCTGTAGCTGTCCTTCTCGACATAGCCGATGTGCGGCGTGCAGAGCACGTTGGGCAGTGATAACAGCGGATGCGCGGGATCGTATACCGGCTCCTGCTCATAAACGTCCAGAGCGGCAAAACCCGGGCGGCCCTGGCGCAGCGCACTCAGCAGCGCATCTGCGGCCACCAGCTCAGCCCGGCTGGTGTTGACGAACAATGCATCGGGCTTCATCTGCACCAGATCGTCGCGCGTGATATTGCCCTCGGTTGCTGCCACTAAGCGCTGATGAACGGTTATCACGTCGCTGGAGGCAAAAAAAACCTCACGGCTGGCAGGCACTATCACTCCCTCCTGCTGCGCTTCCTGCCTGGCGCGATCGCTGCCCCAGACCTGCACCCGCATACCAAATGCCTTTGCATAAGCCGCAATCCGCTTGCCAATTTTACCGTAGCCCAGGATCCCCAGCGTCTGGTTACTCACGCCCTGCCCCAGTTCTGCCTGCCAGTGACCGGCGCGCATGGCGTTAACGGCCTGAACGAACTTTCTGCGGGCTGCCATAATCAGCAGCCACGTCAGTTCAGCCGGTGCAACGGGCGAGCCGACGCCCTCGACAATCGCCACACCCGCCCGTGAGCAGGCCGCAATATCAATATTGCGGGCGACCTTACCGGTCTGACTGATGAGCTTTAGTTGCGGCGTGCGCTGTAAAAAGGCCTCGTCAATGATGGTGCGCTCACGGATCAGGATCAAGGCCTGAGCCGTCGCCAGCGCCTGTTCTGCATCAGGATCCAGGCTGATATCCCCAACAGCGGTACAGGTAAATTGGGGATGGCATTGCAGGCAGTCGAGGCCTGCCGTGGCCTGATGATAATCGTCGGGAATACAAACCTGAATCGTCATGGGATCGCGCGCCTTAAGAATGGAGTTGGCTTGTTACCGTCGGCTGAATAACCGCCCTACATCATTAAAACAGCCTCTCGGTTACGTCAATGTCCTTGTGCAGGATGCGCGCCATGCCGCCCGAGGCAGTGCGAAGTGTGCGCCGGACGATGTCATTCGCACCTCAGCGCTTGTTCACCCTTTCCCCGTCACTTATCTCGCTCTAAAACATCGCAAAAAAAGTCGAATAAAAATCCGCATACGCACGTTCACTCATCATAAACCTGAAGGAGAGAACGAAAGCCATGATTCACACACAACCCAAGAAACCCCGACAGCGCTACGACGGAATGACCCTGGCGCTGCACTGGATTACCGCGGCCAGCGTCATCTTTTTGTTTGCCAGTGCGCACATCTGGGAATGGCTGGAGCGCGGAACACCGCTCCGGAAAGGCTTACTGTCAGTGCATATTTCCTGCGGGATCGTGCTGGCGCTGGTCATGGTGATCCGTCCGGTCTGGCGGTTAATGAGCCAACGTTCGCCGCGTTACGCGATGCCCGCTGCCGCCGTTTCACGTCCGGCGAAATTGCTTTCTCACTGCGTTCACGGTGCGCTCTATCTGCTGCTGTTCACGCAAATTGTGCTGGGTTTTATGTTTCGCTGGGCGCAGCAGGAACCCTTTGGCTTTTTTGGCCTGTTGGATCTGAGCGGATGGGTGCATGTCGATCCTCTGCTCAAACATGCTCTGGGTGAATTACACAACAATGTCGCCTGGGCGCTGATTATTCTGGCCGCGTTCCATGCTATGGCCGCCCTGTTCCATCACTATTTTCTCCGCGATAACGTGCTGCGCCGCATGCTGCCCGTTCGCCTCTTTCGTTAACTGGAGCACTACCATGAAAAACACCGCTTCACTGCTGCGTACCCCAGGCCGTAAGCTGCTGGTTCCGGCCCTGCTGTTCGTTATCCACGTCGCCCCGGCACTGGCCGCAGGCGATGACAGCACCAACAGTAAAATTCCGGACTGTCCGCGCGGGCAGGTTTACGACAGCAAGACCAAACAGTGTGTTTCCGACAAAACGGCACGCCTGAGTGACGAAGACAAGACAAACTATGCCTATCATCTGGCGAAGAAAGGCGACTATCAGGCCGCGCTTACCCTGCTGGATAGTCTGAAACAGCCCGACACTGCAGAAGCCTGGAATTACCGGGGTTATGCCACCCGAAAACTCGGGCGTACCGACGAAGGGATCGGGTATTATCAACGCTCGCTGGCGCTTAACCCGCGCTATGCGAAAGTGCGCGAATACCTGGGCGAAGCGTGGCTGATTAAGGGCCGTCCCGACCTGGCAAAAGCGCAGTTGAAAACCATCGCCAGCCTGTGCGGTACAGGATGCGAAGAGTATCGTGATTTGCAGGCCGCCATTAATGGTCATCCGGAATCCTGATACCTACGATGAGGACAGTCACATCACGACCAGCGAAGTTCGCCAGCAGCTTGCTGCCCATCTGACGCGCCTGTGGCGCTACGGGCTGGTGCTGTCCCGAAACCACGACGTTGCCGAAGAACTCGTGCAGTCTACCTGCGTACGCGCGCTCGAAAAGAGCGCGCAGTTTACGCCGGGTACCCGGATAGATCGCTGGCTGTTCTCGATCCTTCACTCTATCTGGATTTCCGACCTGCGCGCCCGCCGCGTGCGGTTAGGACAGGGCTTTGTTGAAAGTGAGGAACTGCTGGCGCCTGACACGCGGGAACGTGATGATGAACGCCTGCATTTTCAGAAAATCATGCAGCGCGTCAGCGCATTGCCAGAAGCCCAGCGCAATACCGTCTTTCTCGTCTATGTTGAAGGATTTACCTATCAGGAAGCCGCAGAGACGCTGGCCGTACCCATCGGCACCATTATGAGCCGGCTGGCAACCGCGCGTTCGGCGCTGGCAAAATCGTTTGATGCTCAGGCTTCTGCGCAGGAGAAACGCTCATGAACACGCTACGCTTTGCGCCCCCCTTCAGCGACGAAGCGCTGGTGGCCTGGCTGGATGGCGAAATGAACCCTGATGACGCACGCAGGCTCGAATTACTGCTGGAAACCGATGCTGAACTGGCTGAACGCATCGATGAACTGATGAAAAGCCAGCTCGACTTTGACACGGCCTTTGCGCCCTTACTGGATAAGGCCCCGGAAGCAAAAATGCAGCGCCGGCTCGACGCGTTGTTAAACGCGCCAGCGCAGGCACCCGCCGCCGATGTTGTCGCTACCGCGACATCGGGCATTAGCCGTCGTTCGCTGATTGCAGCCTCGCTGAGTTTTCTGATGATCGGTTCAGGCCTCGGCTACCTCGCCCGCCCGGCTAAAACCAGGCTGAGTGAGAGCGAGAAGATTCGCGATCTTGAAGCCCAGTACATGTCGCTCTACAGCGCAGAAACGCTGCTGGATGCGGATAACTCCCCTGCCGCGTTACAGCATGGCCTGGCCCGCACCGCGCAGGATATTGGCCTACATCTCAATACGCAGCAGCTTTCCCTGCCGGATGCAGAGCTGAAGATGGTGCGCATGTTGCGCTATGACAGCACATCTATCGCGCAAATTGCGTGGATCCATGCGGAATATGGCCCGATGGCGCTATGCATTTCGCCGGACGCCCAGCCTGCCTCAACCGGGCTTCAGCGCGAACAGCGACATGATATGCGCCTGGTCTGGTGGCACCACGGCGGCTATCAGTTTGTCCTGATTGGCCGCAACCCGGACGAAGCACTGGCAGACAGCGCCAGCGCCCTGAAAAACGCCCTTAGCGCTTAACGGCGTGGGACGCTTTCAAGGCACATGACTGGCCTCTGCCTGAATATCAATCTTGATCGTCACCGTATCATCCACCAACGCGGTGAAGCGATCCATATGGTAGGCCGAGCGGGAAATCGTGGTCATGGCATGTAGCGCGATCCGTTCATCGCGTTGCGCCGTGCGGTCGTGCTCTTCCATCGTGGCTTCCAGAATGACCGGTCGCTGAACGTCTTTTACCGACAATGAGCCAAAAATCCTGAAATTGCCGTTGCCCTGCGCCACGATCCGGCTGCTGGTAAAAACGATATTGGGATAACGGGGAGCATCAAAAAACATGCTGCTTTTTAACTGATACGTCAGCAGGTTGTTGGACGCGATAAGCGTGGTGACCGGAATAGTGACCTTCACACGATTATCCATTTCATTTGCCGGATTCAGCGCAACCTCGCCGGTTACGCCCGTTAATTTCGCATGCGAAATACCGCCAAATGCGTGCCATGACAGCCCTATCGCGGTGTCAGGTGTGGAAATCGTGTAGTAAAGTGAAGCCGCGTGGGATAACGGATTCAGCAGCAACCCAGCAACCAGAATAGATACAGCGCGCGTCATAACGGGATTCTCCAGTAAACAGACAACGCATTAACGCGCCAGGTAGCAACTTTATTCGATTAATACTTACAGTTATATAACATTTGAAAGGATGTGGATCCCGCCTCATCGCTTTGATGTGGAAGCGGGTAGCTTGTGCGGCTCAGACAGACTCGGGATGCCGGGTGCTGATGATGTTTTGCGGGTGCGCCTTGATGACCGGCATTCTGCTTGTAGCGTTCTGGAAAACGGTTTTGTCTGCTGTCAGCCTTGAAATAAGACTGTCTGCTTCTGGCACAAATCAGATGAGCATGTCGGGTCCGCAATAAGTGACAAGCAGACATTCGCCGTTTTTCTACACTAGATACCGGCTTGTACCTGGTCGCGTATTGTTCAACAGGGAGCAGGTAACCTGTACGGCTGTCGCTGTGGATGGCTCATAACGACATGATTCAGACCGCTCTCAGTTGTGCTTTTTCCTTAACAAATTCCATCGCACTTACCGTGAAGAAATAAATCAGCAATTTTAGATAGTTAAGTGCTCAATTTTTGCAACCAGCAGGTGATGTCATGATCTTAAGTGCTAATCACGTCGGTTTTTCAGTCAAAAATATTGAAGACGCATTATTCGTCTGGACCCATATTCTTGGAGGGAAGTTATTACGCGAAGGGAACATGTCTGGACCCATTATTGATGAAGTCACAGGCGCAAGGGGAGCGGATGTACGAATGGCTTTGCTTGAAGTGGCTGGTATGAACATTGAATTACTGCAATACAATAACATTGAACAGCCAGAAGCGCCTTCAGCACCCTATATCCCAGGCTACGCGCACCTGGCGTTTATGGTTAAGGATCTTGATACGCTCCTGAGCAAAGTATCGGACTATGGCTGGAAGACGCCAGGAAAACCCCAGACAGTCTCATCAGGCCCCATGCAGGGAACCAGAGTCATATATTTACAAAGCCCTGATGGTCAGACGCTTGAGTTGATGGAACGCAATCAATGAAGTCTACATGTCATGATCCACTACCTTCTTATCAGAGCGGTGATGTTTGCAACGTGCGCTTGGTGGCACAGAGCGGACTGACCTGCTCCCTGTAAACTAACCTACCATGATGCAAGCAGCGTCCGCTCCTGGCACTAAGCGGACGTTCCGTAGACCCGCTAAAAATTACATTTATGGTTTAATTAATTATTAGCGTACAAGCATGCGTACTTGCTTACCGCGATAGGTAACATAATCTTGAAACTGGAAACCAAAGCGCTCAGCCAGATGATTTGAACGTTTATTTTCTTCGTCAATAATGCAGCACAATGGGGAGGATAATGTCTGATCGGCCCATAGTAAAACTGCGGCCAGTGCTTCAGACGCATAACCTTTGCCTTGAACTTCAGGAATTAATGTCCATCCAGCTTCAGGGTATTTTAACTGAGGTGTGATATCACGATGAACATCCTGGAAACCAAACGAACCAGCATAACGGCCTGTAGTTTTCTCAAACACCGCCCAGTAGCCATACCCTAACGCTTGCCAGTGTCCGATATAACGTAATAAGCGGCTCCAAACACTTTCTGTCGTTGGTTTCTCACCGCCATTAATTTTAATCATTTCAGGCGTGCTCCAGCACGCCATAAGCGCTGGAAAATCGTCGAGCGTAAATTGCTTTAAAATTAGTCGTTCTGTCTCAAGTCGAGGCGCATCCTGAAATGTCATCACTTCTCCTGGTGTTAGCATATTTAAAGCGACTGCTTTACCAAAATGCACAATTCTTCTTTCAGGGACAATAAAATTTTGCCAATGCCCGCTTCTGGCACAAACCGGACAAGGTAACTAAGTTGAAGGTCCGCTATGAGAAAGCAGACATTAAGCGTTAAGCATGTCCTCAAAAGCGAGGCTCCACGATAAAACCTCAACCGATGCTCGTAAACCATGGATCCAAAAAGGGTCATCGGAAAATATGGATAAGGCTTCTTCTTCATGCTCAGCCTTAACTACCCATAGAGCTCCGACAGGTTGATCGTTATTTTTTTCACGTAATGAACCAGCAGCAAGAACCACACCTCGTTTTTGCTTTAACCAGTCCAAATGAGGATTAAGATATTGTTTTCTGACATTGTATTCACCTGGGTGATCCGTAAACCTTATTGCGAAAAGCATTCCTTCTCCCATTTTGCAGCATTTTGGATGCCGATTCCTGAATGTTAATAAGCACTAAAGATGACTTTTTATCAAGCGTTGACGTCCGTTTTTGGCACAAAGCGGACATATGCAATAAACAATGTTCGCTTTGTGAGGAATTGAATGTTTTGTGTTTATCATTCAGAAATTGTGAATAAACACTGGAGATAAGTGCGTTTTCCTGAATGATAAATAGCATCATTGGGTTTTAACGATAGCTAGAACGAAACCATCCCATCCCTTTTCACCAACAGTCTGAACTGCCGTCGCTTCAAGGCGCTCATCCTCAGAAATCATTTCTACAAATTTTCGCAGGCCTATAACGTTCGGATCTTCACTACCAGATTCGATGACATTGCCACCGCGCACGGTGTTATCTGCTACGATAACAGTGCCTGGTTTCGACAATCTGATAGCCCATTCAAGGTAGTGGGGGTTATTCACTTTATCGGCATCGATAAAAATCAGGTCAAAAGGCGCATCAAGCGTGGGTAAGACCTCAAGCGCAGCTCCCCTGTGCAACGTGACGCGCTCAGCCAGCCCCGCTTTATTGATGTTCTGACTGGCCACTTCTGCATGATGGTCGTTGAATTCAATTGTCGTTATGCTTCCATGGGGTGGAAGAGCTTTGGCCATCCATATGGTGCTATACCCCCCAAGTGTGCCTATTTCAAGAACACGAACGGCACGTGACATTTGCATGAAAATAGCCAGCATTTTTCCCTGCAAAGAGGATACGTCATGTGTCGGCAAACCTTGAGCTGAGTTATTAGCGAGAGCGTATTTTAAATCTGAATCTTCAGCGGCTAGCTTTTCAGAAAACCAGGCATCTACCTGAGCCCATTTATCGGAATCTTGTGAAGGGTAATCCGGAATGCGCATATGAATTTACTCTCCTTAAAAAACTTCAGTAATGAACCAGCCCACCATCTACAGCATACTGGCTGCCGGTAACATAGGATGCGTCATCGGACAGCAGGAAAAGTGCAACTGCAGCGGCCTCTTCTGCTGTTCCGGCTCGGCCTAAAGGAACCTGGCTTACCACAAAATCTTCAAACTGCTGACGTGACTCTTCTGGCATAAAGTGCCTGAAGTTGGTTTCAATCGGACCCGGCACCAATGTGTTAGCGCGGATACCGCGTTCAGCCAGCGCTGATGCCCAGCTTTTGACCATAGCGATAATGGCACCTTTCGTCGCTGCATACAGACTTGTCATCGCCGCACCTTCATAGACAGAGGAGGAAGAAGTTACCAAAATAGACGCGCCTGAATTGAGCGATTCGGACAGGGCTGCCAGCTGTAGCATCGGGCCTCGCACATTAACGTTCATCATACGATTAAAAGAATCTGCCGTTACAGATTCCGGGGAGCCTACTTCAGCATAACCGCCATTTAGCCATAATCCATCAAGTGAACCCCAGTCGTTAATAGCCTCACCAAGCCCATGTATATCAGCTTCGCTTGCAGCATCGCTTTTCAGAATAAGCGAAGCTGCAGGAAGCAGACTGCGTGCACGCTCCAGTCTTTCTTCATTAAGACCGGTTATGGCTACATGGCCACCTTCCGTGACAATACGCTGAGCGCCTGCCAGCCCCATGCCACTCGTGCCTCCAGTAATTAGTATCCGTTTACCCTTAAATCTGCCCACGCTTACAGCCTTATTTGTCTCTGGAATCAGCATTTAACTTACGTAAAAAAATACTATTCATCATCTGTTTCATTATGCAACTATGACATTGTTGCCTGAAGGTCCGCTTCTGGCACAGAGCGGACAGGCTAATTGAGCTAAGGTCCGCTATGAGCGAGGAGCGGACATCAAATGGTGGTCACAGGGAAGCTCTGGCACATTAGACATAACAACCCCTGGCCGCACCATCTGAAAAGCTCTCAGCGCGTTTCCGCCGCGTCCGGGCTGTTTCCGGCACCTTTCCCTGCTTCAAAACCTGAAAAACGCGCCTGATGATTTCTGCGCGCCTGCATGATTATGTAGTAAAAGCTATTCTCGACAAATTAGTGCGTGCAGATGCTGAAAACGTCCGCTTCTGGCACAAAGCGGACGCTAACATCTCTTCCTTTGTCCGCTATGAGCGATTAACGGACATTGCAAACACTCTTCTGTGCAAATCGACGGGAAGTAGTTCAGATTGTCTGTTTCATAGCCCGTTTTTTCCGGAAACGTGAACCGGCGGACCGGACGCTCACCGGCTGAGTGCCCGGTGCCGGGTTTAAAGACCCAGCACGCCTGCCAGGCCACCGATATCCCTGATTTCATGATACTGATAAAAAGGCGTGCCCGGCTCGTGGCCACGCTGTACGAAAACCTTATGAACAATGCCCATATCATGCGCCGTCATCAGGTCATAACGCATGCTGGATGAAACGTGCATAATCTCTTCCGGTCCGCATCCCAGTTGATCCAGCATATATTCAAACGCCTTCATCTGCGGTTTGTAAGCCTGCGCCTGCTCTGCGGTGTACACCGCGTGAATGGGAGCCCCCAGTCTGGGCACATGGTACGTGATTAAATCGTTCATTGAATTCGTCAACAGAACCAGGGGTATCTCTCTGGCCACCTTGCTCAGTCCAGCGGGAACATCCGGATGCGGTCCCCAGGTCGTCACAGCGTGATTAATGGCCGCACAGTCCTCGTCGTGGCAGACAATTTTCCATTTTTTACAGGTACGTCTGACGGAATTGTTCACAACTTCCGCGTAGGGTTTCCAGGCACCAAGCACTTCATCAAGACGATAAGCCGCAAAATCTTTAACAAATGCCGCCATATCGTTGCCGTTAATACGATCGGCAAATTGTGTTCTGGCTGCGCCGGCCATATCGAAATTGATCAAGGTACCGTAGCAGTCGAACGTAATATATTTTGGTTTGAACAGCGACATCGTCATATTCTCCTGGTTGTCTGTTTTGTTTAAAGCATGCTGGCGATCATTTTTAATTAAACATCTCTTCCATTACGTCGGTCATGACAGCAAGAAGGTAGTGCGCGTTTTCGGCAGAGAAAACCAGGGGCGGCCGTATTTTTAAAACATGGCTGTCCTTACCACAGGCGCTGATAAGAATCTGGCGCGCCCTTAAACGGTTAACCACATCCAGCGCATATTCCCCGGCCGGTTTTTTAGTTGCATTATCGCTGACCAGCTCTGCGCCAATAAATAATCCGCTGCCTCTGACATTACCTATAACGGGAAAGCGTTGTGCCAGCGTATTCAGCCCGTTAATCAGTAACTGGCCCGTTTCAGCGGCGTTCTGTTGCAGCTGTTGTTTTTCGATAACATCAAGCACGGCCATCCCGGCAGCGCAACTGACCGGGTTACCGCCAAACGTATTAAAATAACGGGCAATCCCGGCGAAGCGTTGCAAACAGGCTGGCCGGGCAACCACGCCACCAATGGGAAGACCATTGCCCATGGGTTTCCCCAGGATGACTAAATCGGGAACAATTCCGTGGCGCTCAAATCCCCACATGTGCGTGCCCAGCCGGCCAAATCCAGGCTGAACTTCATCGGCAATAAACAGCCCACCCGCCTCACGAATCGCCGTCACTGCCCCCTGTAAAAAGCCTGCCGGCCCGGAATAAATTCCGTCGCTTGAAAAAATGGTATCGGTGACCAGCGCGGCGGGACGAATACCGTGGCGCCGCAGATCGGCTATGGCGTTGCGCACAGCCTCTGTGAATAAATCGGCCGTATTGCCCTCGCCCTGGTGATAAGCATTGGGTGCCGGGACAACACGCACGTGAGCGCCCAGCGGCACCCCCTTACCCAGCGACGGTGAGATTTCAGCAACTGCGGCGGTAATGCCGTGATAGGCATTTTCCGTCACAATGATGCCCGTACCGTCTGTGTGGCAACGGGCAATACGAAGCGCAAGGTCGGACGATTCACTGCCTGTGCAGGTAAACATGACATTGCTTAAGTCTGACGGAAACGTTGAGACCAGCCGTTCGGCATAATCCAGCACCACCTCATTCAGATAACGTGTATGCGTATTCAGCGTGCATAATTGCCGGCTGACCGCGTCAGTGACGGCGGGATGACAATGCCCCACTGCGGGTACGTTGTTATAAACATCCAGATAAGCTTTACCATATTGGTCATAAAGCCATACACCTTCACTGCGAACGACGTGCAGCGGATGTTTATAAAATAATTTATATGAGGGACCCAGCACACGGCCCCGACGCGCAATTAACGCGGCGGTATGGCGATCCAGGATGGTATTTTCAGACGGTTCGTAGGCATTGACCATTAGGGCAGGTTTCATCATTCCCCCTCAGTTACAGGCCGCGCGCAGTATTCTGCGGGCAGATAAAAAATCGATCGTTATTAACCGGGAAAGTCCCAGCCACGCAGAGTGGGTATTTTTTAAGATGTATTTTCTGTTTTCCGGATAGAGACGAGCGCGATATTCGGTGATGACGATCGTCATACATAACCTGGCAATAATCAGGTCATACAGCATGTCAATTTCTTCCCTCTCGAGCGGAAAGACAGAATGATAGCCCTGCACTAAAGGAATTATATGATCAAACGGATTCTCACCTGAAAGATGATAACTTGCTGCAATGGCAATATCGTTTACGCGCGCCGTATACGTCATATCACCGAAATCAAAAATACCCGATATATTTGCTGGTTCGTGAGGTGACATGACAAAATTATGCGGATTCATATCGGCATGAATGATCTGCTTACTGAAGTTTCTTATCGGCCCTACAATCCGCGTATCGATGTGGTCGAAAAACTGATAAACCGCTTTCCATTTTTTGTCCGGGCAGTGACCGGGCAAAAAGACCTGACAGTCAGCGATATGACTCAGATCCCAGTTTAAAGGCCGGAACGCGCCATCATGACGAAAGTCTTTTAAAACACGTCCCAGTCTGGCCAGTATCACACCGATATTAAAGAACTGAGCCTCACTCTCCGGTAAAGTTCGCAGAGGAACGCCGTCCAGCCAGGTGCTGAGCCAGGTCAGACGCGGTGGCGTCCCTGACTGAGCATCCAGCGTCTGACTTAATAGCACAGTCTGGCCGGTCTGACTTTTTATGATCCTCGGCACTGGTAAATCCGGTGCCTGCCGCGCTATCCACTGCAACGCCTGCACCTGCAGGTCCGTTGTTTCGGGACAGTCGGCGGGGTTGGCCAGCCGCAATATACCGCGCTTCCCGGAAGCATCCTCGAGACAAAAAAGCTCATCCCGCTCGCTGGCCAGCCGTTGAGCACGGGCCTCCCAGCCATAATTTCGCCTGACAAAATCCTCAATGCGCTGCGGCGAAGACGCGTCCACCGACGTGATCATACTGGCATGAAGCCGGACATCATAAGACTGCGCCATAGCTTGTCCCGGTGTTGAAGCAACCGATTTCACAGCCGCCCCGTCACCCGAAAATAAAAAGTGTGGATGATGGCACAGCGTGATTATCCCCCGATGAGGTTGGCTGAAAAATAAGACATAATGGACTGACACTCTATAGCCAATCCGGATCAATTTTTATGTCCACTTCCCAATCCGTTCTGCTCTGCGATCTTATTCTTCAGGATATTGATGCCGATGCGCATCGTCCCCTGCAGGTCAGGATTTTCAGCATTATTCAGAAGGCGATACTGGGTGGCATGTTGATTTCCGGGTCCAGGCTGCCCTCAACACGTCAGCTTTCTGCTGAGCTCGGTGTGTCACGTATGACGCTGACGCTGACCTATGACAGACTTTCCGCTGAGGGCTACATTCTTTGCCAGCGTGGCAAAGGCACTTTTGTCGCCGACGTTGCGCCTTCAGCAACCGGCCGGCTGGCGCCTGCGCCCCCGGAAGCCCAGGCGGCGTTGTCATCGCGGGCGAAAATCATGATTTCAGGTGTTTCCGGCGTTTCGCAGCATGCAGGCGCGTTTGTGCCCGGGGTAGTTGAAACCAGTAACTTTCCCTTTCCGGTGTGGAAGCGCATGCAGAACCGCCATATTCGTCGGCCCGCGGCGCACATGACCGGCTACGACAGCGAAGGTGGCTATTTACCTTTACGCGAAGCGATTGCGCATTATCTGCAGGTTTCCCGCTCGGTGGTGTGCCAGCCGGAACAAATCCTTATCACCATGGGCAGTAATCAGTCACTGAGTCTGTGCGCCCATATGCTGGCGGATCCCGGTGACAGTGCGTTAACAGAGGATCCCTGTAACTGGAGCACCGCCCTGCTCTGGCAGGCAGCAGGACTGAACATTATCCCCGTACCCGTTGATGATCAGGGCATTGATATCAGCCAGTTTTCGTTTGCGGCCCCGTTTCCCAGATTGCTGTTCACCTCGCCGTCACATCAGTATCCGATGGGCGTTGCGCTCACGTTGCAGCGCAGGCGTCAACTCACCGAACTGGCTGCCGAATACGGCTTCTGGATCGTTGAGGACGACTACGACAGCGAGTTCCGTTACGACAGGAGTCCGATCTCGTCTCTGCAGGGACTGGACAGCTACCAGCGCGTTATTTACTGCGGGACGTTCAGTAAAGTCATGTTTCCGGGATTACGCATCAGCTATATGGTGTTGCCGGAAAAACTCGCGGGTGCCTTTAAAAAAGGGCTGGTTCAGCTTTACCGCCCAGGCCAGTTTACGGTGCAGGCGGCGCTGGCTGACTTTATCAGTGAAGGCTATTTTTCCACCCATATCAGACGGATGCGCGGGATTTACGCTGAGCGTCAGCACACGCTGCGCAGCGCGTTGACTCAGGTTTTTGGCAATGAAGTCACGATGTCCGGGGGGAATGCAGGGCTGCACCTGACGGCCCTGTTTAATGCGTCAGTTGATATAAACAGGATGACGGCCAGTGCGGCCAGTAAAGGTGTCGCGTTAAGGGAACTCGGGCACTATTATTTTCAGCCCCGTCGGAGCAACGGCCTTGTGCTGGGCTTCGGTGGCATAAAGAGCGAAAACATTGCTTCGGCCGTTAACATTAT
This sequence comes from Pantoea sp. Ae19-2, assembly GCF_059801205.1. Taxonomy (NCBI): domain Bacteria; kingdom Pseudomonadati; phylum Pseudomonadota; class Gammaproteobacteria; order Enterobacterales; family Erwiniaceae; genus Pantoea; species Pantoea sp. Ae19-2. The sequence goes on from NZ_JBCHWE010000001.1 coordinate 2,104,236, forward strand.
GGCGGAATCAATCTGACTGCCCTTTAAGAAGGCATGATGAGCGATAACAGTCGTAGAGGTGTTATCCCCCTCAGACAGGGTAACCATCGATAAACAGATGTGAAAACTTGCTCACTGTTTTGTGGTTCCCTGAAAATGGAAGCTGGCTTTTGTAACGGTGATTTCTGTGCTGCGTGAAATATCTGATTCAGGCTGAGTTGACAGTTTGCTGACTGAAGTGCTCATGATTGTAAACGGGCAAAGTCTGCTATGAGCGATAAGCGGACATTGGTTTTATGAGCGTTTCAGAACTTAAACAGTCGTAACTGGTCTTTAATCTGGTATTGCCGAGCAGCAAGAATCATTCGCACAACGTATATGAGCACGCACGACGCTTGGTGAAAATAAATACTAGATCCTCAGAACCACAACGCCGGAAATTATCATAAAAAGGCCTGACAATTGTGGCAGACTCAGACGCTCCTGTTTCAGAGTAAAGCCCAGCAATGCAGTAACTGCGCTGGCCAGAGAACTTAAAACCGTAACTACAGCAACGTGGCCAAGGCTTGCTCCGTATGCAAGCGTAAAGAAGCCTGTAAGGCTCATACAGCTGATACAAAAAAGCAAACCAAGCATCCCTAAAGAAGGGCTTTTCACGTCTTTTCTACCCATAACGACCAGAGACAGAAACATCAGAGCGGTGGCATAGTAAATCCATAGCGACTGTATTACGCCCAGTTCTTTAACTGCAAACTCACCCTGCAGCCAGAATCCCAGCCCAAGCGATAGTGAAGACATCAAAGCGAAGCCGACGGAAGCCGGGGATTCTCTTTTTCCGTCGTGCGAAGGTGAAATGCTGGCAAGACAGGCACCGAGTATGCACAAAAAAAGGCCGGATAAAATAATCCATGAAACCTGCCTGCCACTGATAATGGCGAGCACAGTTGTTACTGCGCCGTACAAGGAAACAAGAGGCGCAACGACTGAAACTTTCCCAATTGAAAGCGCTTTTAGCAAAAAAGCCATGCCCAACAGATTACAAAATGAGGCAATGGCTGCAGTCAGAAGTCCTGAAATCTGAAGCTCAAAAGGAATTGAGAAAACGAAAAAAATAAGCGAAAGCATCATTAACCCAAACAACTGGCTCACAAAAAGCGCCTTAAAAACCCCAAGTTCACGGGCTGCTTTTCCTGACAAATAATCCGTACCGCCCCAGAAAGTGCAGATAATAATCCCATTAACAGATACATAACCGCCCTTATCAATATTTTCTACTGCTACGAATACGAAGCTGCTGACCATGACAGCGAAAGTGTTGAGTACACTGTGCTTAAGGACGTAGCTGCTGTAAAATTAAAGTTCAAGATCCTAATCATTAGGTGAGCTACTGATAAAATGATGAATCTTTTGCACTGGCGCTTGATTGTTGCCGTTGCCGATTCTGGAAATATCACGCGAGCTGCAGAGCAGACAGGCATGACTCAGTCTGGAGCCAGCCAGGCAATTGCCCAGTTAGAAGCCTCCCTGGGATTCCGGATGTTTATTCGCGAACGGCGACATACCAGTGTTACCGCGCTGGGTGAAGAGGTCATCGGACACGCAAGGCTTATGGTGTCCCGACTGGATGCTATCAGGGCACTGGCCGACGACGAGCGTGGCCTGAAAGACGCCCGCATCAGAATAGCCAGCTTTCCGACCGTAACTTCAACATTCTTACCCGGCCTGCTGCGAGAATTTAAACGCCTGCATCCGGGTATTAATGTGGTTGTTCTTGAAGGAACGGATCATGAAGTGGAAGAGTGGCTTTCGAAAGACACTGTAGATCTCGGCGTAGTCATGAACCCTCTGCCCGGCTATTGTGACTTACTTCTGGGAAGGGATGAATGGGCTGCGGTGCTACCAGCTGGTCATGCTCACTCCCGTCAGGCAGCGTTGAGCGGCATATCGCTAGAGGTTCTGACAAGTCTGCCGTTTATTCTTGCAACGGGCGGCTGTGCAGTGAACCCAAAAAGCCTTGCTGAGCAGGCGGGTTTGCAGATCTCTGACATCCGTATAACCGTACGAGACTGGATTAGCGCCTGTATGTTAGTGCGCGAAAATATGGGAGTTGCTCTTATTCCCCAGTCAGCATTGCCTGCTGATTTGCATGGTTTATCTGTTATAACAGTAACCCCAAGGATTTACCGGGAATTTGGCCTTATTTGCTCTTCATTAGGCAGATCTTCACCTGCGGTTCAGACGTTGTTAGAAAGTTTGTTTAACAGGGCCGGCACAACACTCAAATATGAAATCTAAAGTCTGCTAAAGTTCCGCTTCTGGCACAAAGCGGACGTTCGCAGTTATTCTGAAGCAGGCTGAAGTTTGTCACATTGTCGCGTATTGCTTAACAGGTGGCGGGTCACTGCAGACAATGTAAGTATCTAGGATCGCTTCTCACGGCCAGCTTTATTGCCAAAAAATTAATTAAATATCAGTTAAGGAAAGTTAGGGTGCCATAACCCAGCTGGTCATACCCGCCACTGTTCGGGCCGTAATTACCGCCTCCACCCTCAAGGCCCTCCTTCTCCAGCGCCACCTTTATCTCTGGTGCGCTGAGATGCATAAGCTGTACATAATGTCCGTACAACAATGCCCACACAGGTCTTATTTCTCCACGACCTTTGTCTGAAATAACTGACTGTGCGACGTCACTGTTATGGTAAACAGTATAAGGGACGCTGATTCCTGAATTATATCTGGCTACGTAGCGGGCCGCCCCGAGTAAGCGATTATTATATGCACCAAACAGGTCATCACCCTGGTTCCAGGCAAGCTGACAGATGGTTCCTGCCAGACCAATGCCGAGCAACGTGTGCGCCTGATCTCGCCCGCTCTCCTGCCACTGGACAAGTCCGTCAGGATAAACTTTCCATGCAGCTTTTCTGAGCGCGCCGTTACCGTTTCCATCAAGATAGTAGTGCCGGGCCTTTTCATAAAAATCTTTTCGGTCTGCATAGATACCAATAGCCATCAGTGAAGCGGTACTAGACAGGTCCCAGTTTGCCCAGTAGTGGTCCGTTTTTGCGCCGTTATGATGCTCAAGAAAGGCGATGTTCATGGGTGCAAACACCGTAACGAGCATATTTCTGATCGCCTTTTGCTGAGAAGCTGAGAAGTCGGATGACCCCCGAAGCGTTTCGGCTGCGACAGCAAGCTGGTAGCCGTAGAGTCCGGCCGCGAGAAATTTATCTGATGTTCCGTCAATGGATCGCAGTTTTTCCGCCCACTGAGTGAGAATATAAACGGCCCGCTTTGCACGTGAGTCGTCTCCGCTCAACCGCCAGTCCAGAGCTAGAGCATATGCGGCCGCAGCGTCATTAAAGAGGAGTGCGTAATTTTCTTTTGGATGGCCTGCCGCCGTGCCCCTGTAAAGAACAGCCACAGGATGAGGCGTATAGTCAGGTGAATCATGCGCATTACTGCGTAATAACGCAAAATCTGAAGACCAGGGTTGATGTCCTTCTTTTACTTCCAGAGCTGTTTTTTTGAAGTCATCAGCCGTGTTTAATGCACCAGGATGGATAAACGAACCATTTTCAGAAAAACACGAAGGTGAAAGTCCAAAAAAGAACATGGCTGTAATAATCGCGTTTTTACTTTTCATCATGTTAGCTCATTTATCCCGATATTTTATCGTACGAAAGTAATACAGCTTAAACCCGCATCTCTTTTGACATGCTACCCCTTAAACTGGTTCCCGCCGAAGTTAGCAACGCGAGCTTATGGCACAATCGCTGGTCAAATCAAAGCCAGTAAGCAGCGCAAAACAAACAAGAAGATTGCAACTTTCATCCATATGCAGAATCCAGAAATGGATTACGCAATACCTGAGGGGTTCAGGGGAAGGTGAGATGGTCATTCGTCCGCTTTGAGCGAGGAGCAGACATAGCTAACAGTATTCTGTATGAATCAACAGGGAGTAAATCACCAAAACTGTACTTCACTCGAATTATAAACCTTAACGAGTCCAGAACCTGCTAATCAACTGAAAACGAGGTTAGCAGCCACCGCAGTGAAATATTCTTGAAGATGATGCTTCAGCGGCATGAAGGGACCAACTTATGCCCGCCAGGATAAACTGGCCACATGTCGCCGATAGCTTGGCGAAGCCGGTTCCCGTTAAATATATTCTGCCAATCCCCAACCTTTGGAATGATTGTAGTCATGGGAAACATTTAAAATATTAATTGATACTTGGACTTATTTTTATTGCGTTGGGTTATATACTGTTTTAATACGTTAGAATATAATCGGGTTAAAATTGACAAACTCAATCAAGGGCGTGCAGGATGGAAAAGACAGGAATTATAAAACTCACACTTAAAAAAGCCATTTTCGCTCCAAAAAAGTCAGTGTTGTTATCCGTATTATATTTTTTGTCAGTGTTGTATTTTGAATTTACCAGGTATGCTAACTTCAACGCTTACAGTTTCACTGTGTTTCAAATAGCGTCGCTTTTGTTATTGACATGTTTTATATGGTTTTTAATACTGTTACGATGGATGGATGCTGTGGTAATTGCTCTGGCAGTATTCACGGTTGGTAAATTTTTCCATAGTGATATAAGCACTCTTGTGGTTCGCACAGGATTCGTTTTCTTTCAAAAAGAATTAATAAAAAATCCATCTGTATGCACCCCCGAAAAATATAATAATGGTAAGGATTTACTTTCATACTGTTTCAGGACCTATTCAGAAAAGCAAGGGGTTGTTAGAGATGTTTTTTATGATTCAGGCCATGAAATACCCTTAAATAATTATCAACGTCTTTGCTCATGGAGAGATGCATGGGTAAAGTTTGCCAATAAACCTAATGAAAGTTTATTGTATAATTTAGATGCACCTTCGCTGGCCCCGGTCCTGGAATTACATGCTGTTGATTTGAGCTCTGGTTTTTATCAGCTGGAATACAATGAACAACAACCTCTCTACAAAGACGCACTTCATACTTCCTGTATAAAAAATAGATAGTTTTATCTTAGAAAAGGAATCTGCGCCTGTGCAGGGCACAGAAATCCTCAATACATCATAAGCACATCTTCAGTGTCTTTAGTCAGAATTATGCTGAGCAACCGGGCGCGCTTCTCGCAGACCAGAGTCTGAACTGCGTTCCCGGGTAATCTTAAGTTTTTGTCAGGACAGATAGTTGAGTGACTGCTCAATGTTGAGCTTATCGTGCCGCATGACAACTATGATAAGCGAGTAGTCTGCACGGTATCGCTTGAGAAGGTGGCCACATTGTCTTTCCAAAAATCAAGATGCCCGGCAGTCTGGCGCGTAGTCATGACCTACTCCCCTTTGATTAATAAACCGATATGTTAGCAACGTCCGCTCCTGGCACTGAGCGGACTTACGAACAGACCGGTTTCAGCTATGAGCCAAATGAGAGCCCCTGCACCCGAGTGATAGCATCTCTTTAAATGCCCGGAAAGTATATGTTAAAACTCTTTATGACATTTTTCATAGACGATAAAAGGGCTGTTAATGGCTACAGTTGAGGTATTAAAAGCAAAGTATCCAGGAGCAGTTGCCTGGCAGTTTGGTGACAGCCCAGAGCTGGCAAGCAATCTGGCTGACCTGATTAAAAAAGGGATCAAAACGGCCTCCTGCTGCTCTCTTATATCTTACCAGCAGGAAGAGCCTGCCCCGAAAATTGGTAGCTATAACATCATCCTTGATGGAGAGAACGTCCCGGTCTGCGTAACCAGACTGGTTTCAATGAAACTGGTTCGTTATTGTGATGTTACTGAGGAGTTTGCCCGCAAAGAAGGTGAAGGCGATTTAAGTCTTGAATACTGGCAGCAAGAGCATAAGAGGTTTTTCTCGAGTGTAGGACATTTTTCTGACGATATGGAACTAATCACAGAAGAATTTGAGGTGGTTGAGTCGCTGTAAGATTCAATAAATACTCTGGCGTTTCAAACCTTATCATTTATTACAATGTCCGCTTCTGGCACAAAGCGGACGATCTAACTTAGCTGAAGGTCCGCTGAGAGCGAGAAGCGGACATAGTGTAAGTTTATACTCATAAAGCTTTTAGTAAATTTATGCACTAATTACTAACTTGAATGAACGCGAATTCAAAGAGTGTCAAGATGAAGAAAGAACCCAAGTGTCTATTCGCAAAAGTGCGGCAACCTTGTGATTATCGTCCAAACGTAACGGCTATCGTGCTGTTTGGGTTAAAGGTCATGGGAGATGAAGAAACGGTTTATATTGAGATCCGCTTTATCGATTACGACAGCTTGCAGGTTGAGGGCGACCATATAATGTTTTCACTTGAAGAGGCCCTTCAGTTTGCTCTTATAGATTATGGTATTGAGGCGTCGGATTGGCGCGAGATGAACCAGCAGGAAATAAGTCGGATTGAATGGTAGCCAGTGACCTGCTCCCCATAGATTAACATATCTTAATATTATCAATGTCGGCCTTTGGCACAAAGCGGGCAGGCTGACTGAGCTGGAGGTTCGCTATGAGCGATAAGCGGACGTTGGCACTCTGCTTCCCGCAAGAGTGGCCACTTAAACAGTCGCAATTTACTTTGCTAACTTTGGTTTGTGACAAATGAGTCAGTGCATACTGAAATGAACAAGGTATCTGCCATATTGTGCTTCAATGACAAACTCTTCGTGCAGAGAGCCATACCACACTGGTGGGCTGGTAATAAGAGTAAAGAACTCTGCAATACCGGTCATTTCATCGAGAGCAACTGTAAAATTGGCGAGGAGGTTCTGCTTGAGTGCGGAGGGCAGAAGTTGCATGTCCTTATGCTCAAAGAACCATAAAGCCACTCTCTCCATAAATATTTTTTGAGAGCATGCTTTGAGTTGTGGGTGCCAGTATGCGGACGGAAACTTATCTGTGATGGATGAGTGATACATCCCCAAAGACGTCAGCATGCTGTCACTTTCCTCAAGTCTAATCACAAAATAGTCAGATACGCGGTTTGCCGCATCATTCATACAGCCTACAGCCAGCATAAATCCTGTGAGTCGTTCCGCATAATTATCCATTTTTCCTCTCTAAGCGCGTTCCCCTATCTGAATTCGCATGTCTGGAGTAACGTTTCAGGACATTACAGCATGTCTGCAGGTGTACATGTTAAACAACTCGAGGGGATAGTAAAACCTTGAACCGCCCCAAATGACCAAGACATACTGCTGTAACAACGTCCGCTTCTGGCAAAAAGCGGACAGGCTGACTGAGCATGAGGTCCGCTATGAGCGAAAAGCGGACCAAGCGAGTTTCGCTTATGAGTTGAATAACAGCGTTAGAGAAATTAAAAGTATGTACTTCATATAAAAGCCTTTAACTCATCAGCCTTTATGTTCGCCAGCATTGATGCTTTCAAATGTGGGGATGAAGCGAGATACCTGGATATCAGATTGAACCCTGCGGTATAACCCAGCCACCTTGGTAAATCTCCTGTTCCGAAAAACCAGGTATTATGGTCGTAATCAGTGTGATTCCAGATTTCAAACATGAGTGGATAGTAGGGCTTAACAATATCGGACTTGAGGCTTTCCCAGGGCTCAGCTTCACCACCCAAAAGCTCAAGAGAAAAATGGCCGGCAAGTCCTTCAGAGACCAGTGCTTCCCCCAGCGTTGAGCCGTATCCCGGTCCTGCCCACCTTGCCGCATGGTGAAGTTCATGAGCGAACATACGTTCAATAGAATGCGCAACGTTTTTGCAAAATGCAGGGTTTTCAGGATCGACGGTTATATAGATAACACCAGATTCAGGACAAAAACCGGCATGCCCTTTTTCGGGGATAACAGACTTCCCAGCCTTAACTATGACATCAACTGAAGGGGTCGCCATCAGCCTTGTGACTTTTACATAGGTATCGGTCAGGGTAGTTCGCAGCCATTCACAGTGAACAGTGAGTTTTTCCTGAGCATTCAGAATATGGATGGTTATTTGAGGCATGTCAGTCTTACCCAGAATCATTAGTAATGTGCGTATATTAACAGACATACAGGGCATGTAATGTTGCTGCTCAGCAGTGGCCGACCAATGATCGCTAATGTCAGCATCTGGCACAGAGCGGACGCTAACATTTCTTTCTTTGTCCGCTATGAGTGATCTGCGGATATTGTTAACAGCGTTCTGTGTAAGAGCAGGTTATCGCCACCCGCATTGGACAGAAATTGTCCTAAGTGCAGTATGTAAGCAATCAGTATGCGTTCATGTCCCACACTTCCTTAAGACCGTGTGTCACTCACTTTATAAATAAAATTAGGCATATAGCTTACTTATAACCTGATCTGGTACCCGTTGATTCACAGGGGCTGTTATTATCTACTTCCGCCTTTGGCATGGAGAAAACATCCTGGGCAATAAGGACAGAAGCTGTACCGGTGTCATAAGGGGCACCCAGGAAATTCTGTCCAGTCTAAGCAGACTGAAAACACTGGAGTGGCTCATGGATATTCATTTCGCAGAAATCTCCCCGGACAGCTCAGGATTTGTCGAATTGCGAACGCAGAGCATGACTGAAGGATTGAACATGCTGCGTCGGCTAGAAGAAAATTGGCTCAGCGGCTATAACCGTTTTGACAGGCCTGGAGAAAAACTGATTGGGGCTTATGTTGATCGTTTAATTATTGGCGTGTGTGGGCTTAACGTCGATCCTTTTACACAAGAAACTGGTGTCGGTCGTCTACGGCATCTTTATGTAGACACTGAATGGAGAAAAAATCGGATTGGCAGTGCTCTACTCAATGAGATTCTGAAAGATGCTGGCCGCTGGTTTGATTTTATCAACACGAATGCACCTTCATCAGCATTCACTTTCTATGAACGAGCTGGTTTTGTAGCTTTATCAGGTGTAGAAAAAGTTACACATCAGTTATGCCTGAAAAACCCAGCACGGCACTTCATCAGGTACTGAACACAAATCCAACTCTTGTCCAAACATGCTGAGTGGCTGCCGAAACACCTTACGGAGATTAAAGTACCTGACTGGCAGCTATGAGCGAGAAGCGGACATTGCTAATAGCGTTATGAGTGAATCAACGGGGAGCAGGTCACTCGCAGCGATCAAAGCGCCTGCCAGGTCAGATAGTTTTGCTTCACCTTACACCCCCGAGACAACGTCCTTCGGCGACATATTAATAATACATGTGCGCGAACCGCATTTAGTTCAGCCGACTCATTCAAATCTCAGTAAAAATTCTCAGATGAAAATCCAGCAATGGCTAATGCCGCTGCGAACAGAACTTCATCCCGAGAAAAAATGATTATTTAGCTTAAGTGCTTTGTTTAACGTTACTAAAAGTTTATTCCGTAAAGCAGTAAATCAACAATGCGGTATAAAGTTAATGAAGGAATAACCGATAAAAAGGTTAAGGTGCTTTGCAAATGTATCTTTTGCAATTGTCACTATAACGAACTAATTCACCAGGAATTATAAATGAATAAGATTCTAAACAATATAAGTCTTACCGCCAAATTTGCCATTCTGGGCCTGTTTTCCCTTGTTCTGTTCTCAGTTCCTACCATGCTTTTTGTTTCCGAAGGTAATAAATACATTCAGGACAAGCAAAGAGAGCTAACAGGTGTACCCGTAGAAAATAAGATTTTAGCCCTGCTGAATTTGATACAGCGCCATCGTGCAGAAACCGCCCTGGCCATTGCAACTAAAAATCCAGCAACACCGTCCCGCGTTCAGGTCAGAGATGAAATTGAAAACATCACTGACGTTATTACTAAAGATATGGCCAAGACAGAAGGCAGCGCTGCCATAATCAGCAAAATTAATGATGTGCGCACACAGTGGAGCCAGCTACAGCAGAGAATAGATTCTTCACAACTGACTCTGACAGCCAGTCTTGATGCGCATGCCCTCCTCATCCGCAACCTTTTGAACGCGAACCGTGATGTGCTGGATTTTTACGGCCTTTCTCTCGATTCAGATATCAACACGTACCGTTTAATTACGAGTAATTTTTCATCATTGCCTGAATTGACCGAAAGCCTTGGGAAAATACGTGCATTCGGCACTTCCCTTCTTGCCCGAAATGAAAGCATAAGTGAAGCAGACTCTGTCCGTATGGAGTCTTTAATCAGTAATGGTTCGTATAACCTGAATTTATTTGTTCAGGATTCTGAAAAACTATTTTTATCTGATAACACACTTAAGCAAAAGTTCAGTGCAGATGCAGATGCAGCCGTTCAGGAGGCAAACAGTGCTCTCAAAACCGCTGAGGCGATTTTTATTAACCGGAGCATGACGAATCAAAACCCGAAGGACTATGCAGCGCTCTTTACGCACGCTATTAACAAATTCAGCGACTACGCCATTGGTGGAGGTAATGAGCTGAGTGAAATACTGAATGCGCAGATTAAGGAACACCGATATGCACAATATGCACTACTGACCGTTCTTGTTTTTATCGTCCTGTTGGCAGTAATTTTCGCTCTGGTTATCATTCGCTCCGTTACCAGACCTGTCAGTGCAGCATCAAAGCTGGCGCTTGAAGTCGCAGGTGGTGACCTTACGTCAACATTTACGGTGACAGGACGTAATGAAACTGCCGGACTGCTCAAGGCATTACTGCAAATGAGTCAGCGACTTACACTTACGGTTGAAAGCATCAAAAGCAACGCTGTCACTATCGCTACCTCATCTGAAGAAATTGCTCGCGGAAATGGTGATCTTTCTGCGCGAACTGAACAACAGGCAGCCTCTCTGGCTGAGACTGCGGCCAGTATGGAGCAGTTATCGTCAATTATCGGCAATAATGCAGATAACACGCGCCATGCTGCTGAAATGGCCAACTCCGCTACCAGTGCGGCCTTAAGAGGCGGTGAGGCGATGGAGTCAGTGCTGGCTTCAATGGAAAAAATAAGCAACAGTGCGGGGCAGATTAAAGAAATCATCTCCGTTATTGACGGGATAGCGTTTCAGACGAATATTCTTGCTTTAAATGCAGCCGTTGAAGCTGCCCGGGCAGGTGAGCACGGCAAGGGCTTTGCTGTTGTTGCATCTGAAGTCAGGGCACTGGCACAGCGATCGGCTGGAGCGGCGAAGGAGATCAAAGGACTGATTGAGCAGTCAGTTGAGCATGCCGAACAGGGCATTTCGATGGCCCGGGATGCCGGTGAAAAAGTTAAGCAAAGCGTGGAAGCTATTGAGCAAACATCTCAATTAGTCAGAGAGATTTCATCTTCTTCTGAAGAACAAAGTGCGGGCATATCTCAGATAAATATTGCGGTGACACAGATGGATCAGGTTACGCAGCAGAATGCCGTACTGGTTGAAGAGTCTGCATCATCTGCTGATGAACTTGCAAGCCGGGCCGCAAGCCTGAGGGATGCTGTCAGCGTATTCCGCACAAACGCTGTATAATTGGTTCAAATACTTTGGTTGTGTGCCATTTAATGCGGCAACATTTTTACAAAACTGCGTCTGTATTTGCACTTGATAAGCCATCTTCAGGGATGGCTTATCTCATTTAAAACCATGATAAAGTTATACTTTTGCACTTAAAGGCCCGGTGGACTAATTAAACGCCTGTTGAAATATTTGGCATTACCCCCCAATTGCCCATATGAGCTACGCTCATAACATCCGTAATGCAACCTGCAACGCGTTCCTCTTTAAAGTTGTTTCTATTGCAGATGGCCTTCATAATTCCTCTCGTGCCGGACGGCGCGTTACACCTTCCCCCTGGGGCGCTGTTCTGCACTCGCGCCATCCGGCCATTCAGTCAAATCTCTTACTACGCAGTTTCATAAATCAGACTTCAAATTTGAAAATGGCGATATGCAGAAAATCATTAGATGCGGGGTTAGCTGCATAGAGGCGCTGACCTGCTCCCGGTAAACTAACATTCCATGATGCAAGCAACGTCCGCTTTTGGCACAAAGCGGACAGGCTGACTGAGCTGAAGGTCCGCTTTGAGCTGTGAATTCAACCGATGAACGCACACATGCATAACGCCTCTGATGAACAGAGCGCTGAACTGTGCTGAATTTATCAGGGTTCAGGAAGCAGACTGAAGATCACCGAAAAAGAGACGTCATTTTACTAAAAAAAGAGTCATTCGGCCTGCTCTCCCGAACTTAATCCTAATCCTAAATACGAGGTATCACATGTTCGTCAGGACGCCATGCCTTCCGCTTATTAATATTTACTTACCGTAATTAACTAAAGGCGTCATCAAACTGTCATCAAAAAATCTTTGAATAACCGAGGCGCATCTGGGTTTCACCTTCCAGGGAACCCGCTGTGTTCCTGCAAGTTTTTGTGATTACGTTTCTCAATTCGCTGAGCGCTGTCAGGGCAATCAGCCTTCTGTTTTCTTAAGCTGAGAGGAATCGTTATGCCTGTATCTGTTATAAAATACGCAGTTAAAACCGCCGCGTTAGCAGCGATCGTACTGGCTGGCCTGCAGGGCGTTTCGTTCGCAAATGATCTGCCTTCTCGCACGACTTTAGGGCCCGATTCAGTTAAAGAAATGTCCGCTCAAAAAGCAGACGCCTCCACTAATGAAAGCGCTACCAAACTGGCCGCGTGGCATCACCATCTGGAGATTAATCCGGGTTGTAATGATCCCTCTTCAGGTCTCGGTTGCACCGACGATGACAATGCATAACGCGTAAAAGCTGCAGGCACCGTTTACAGATGCGGTGTTTGCACTGAGAGGAAGAGATAAAAAGTACCGTCATCCAAACTGCTATTCATCCAGGCACTGGAGCATGAGGCATATAAAGCCTCTTACAAAGTAAAGGCTGGCGTCGCGTGCTGGTTACTGCCCTGCCGACCCGGCCATTCCTACCGGTTTCTTTACAGGGTCTTGCCAGATACCCGTTTACCTGTAGAGGGTCAGAGGTGTCGTGAGTTTGAACCTCCTCCGTTCACGGGAATTCGCGGAGAACAGTTAAACCCGATGCGGTGTTATTCCTCTAAATATAAATATCCGGAGCTGCATAAACGAAAGACTGACCTTATTTAATGCGCCAGTCAGTTACGTTTTTTCAGAATTTTATCTCTCAGCTGCGGGTAGCAGACCTGCAAGCCTGTATCCCTCAATAAGCTCATCAAAAAGCTGAATATTGTTCCGGCTTCTGGCCATTAGCTGTGCGCCGGCGATGGCAGAAAAAATGGCACCGGCACGCATTCTGCTGTCTTCTGACGCAGTGATCCCCGCTTCCAGTAGCTGCCCTGCCAGCCAGTCGATATTGACGTCCGCAAACTTTTGCACCTCAACTTTGACAGGTTCAGGCAAATCATCATATTCCGCCGACATGAAACTTCCCATACAAAGTCGGTTTCCGCTTTCCAGCGAACGGCGAAATATTTTTGGATAGCGGCTCAGACTCCTGAGCGCATCGCCTTCCGCATCCCTCAGTACGTCCAGGTCACGCGCCGTATCCTCCCAATAACGCTGGGCCACCGCCGCACCCAGCTCGGCCTTGCTGGGGAAATGATAGTAAATGCTTGCCGCTTTAATCCCCACTTCATCTGCCAGTCCGCGGATATTCAAACCTGTATAACCATGCGCCTGCGCCGCCAGACGGGCTGCGTTCAGAATTTCGTCGCGGGATGTTTTGCTCATTATGTCACTCCTCCAGAAGCCAGAACCCCAATTCTAACATTTGTTAGGTAGGTATTGACAGCGTCATTTTACAGGACTAGAGTTTACCTACCAACTGTTAGGTAGGCTATTAACCAAGAGGATTTATCATGAGCAAAGAAATTTATTACTCAGACGCGACTCACCTGGCCAGCATGATCCGTAACCGCGACGTTTCTCCCGTTGAGGTGATGCAAGCGCATCTTGATCGGATTGCCGCCACTAACCCGGACGTCAATGCTGTTGTAACAGTGGCAGAGGATGCCCTGAAGCAGGCTGCCGCTGCCGAAGCCGCCGTGATGAAGGGTGAGAAACTGGGCCCGCTTCACGGCGTTCCTTTTACCGTAAAGGACTCCATTGATACGGCAGGTGTGCTGACTCAGCGTGGTTCACCTATTTTCAAAGGCCGTCGTCCTGACGAAGACGCAACCAGCGTGGCGCGTCTTAAAAAAGCAGGCGGCATCCTGCTGGCTAAGACGAACCTGCCGGAATTTTCATACTGGATTGAAAGCGACAACCTGCTGTCCGGGCGCTCTAATAACCCATGGGACCTGACCCGAACGCCCGGCGGCTCCAGTGGCGGTGAGTCTGCCGCGATTGCCGCAGGCATGTCTCCGCTGGGACTGGGCACGGATTTGGCCATCTCGGTACGAGGCCCTGCGGCGCAGACCGGCATCACTTCCATGAAAGCCACGCACGGCAGCGTGCCCATGACAGGCATCTGGCCGCGTGCGCCCCGCCGCTTCTGGCATGTTGGCCCTATGGCCCGCTCAGTTCGCGATATTGCCCTGGCATTCTCTCAGCTTTCGGGACCGGATGGTCACGACGCATTCTCCAGCGCTGCGCCCGTTCATTCTGACGGGCTGCCGTTTGTAGCATCGCGTCCGCTGCGAATTGGCTGGATGACCGGCCCGGGCTTTGGTCCGGTTGATCCGGACGTTAACGCCATCGTGAAGGCGGCTGCGGAAGCGCTAAAAGCACCGGGCGTCGTTGTGGAGCATGTCGGCATTCCTGCACTGGAGAAAGACTTTGCGCTGGATGTGTTTAACCGGCTCCACGTCATGGAAATGAAGCCCGCCTTTGCGGCGGCCACGGCCGGTCGCCAGCCTGATGAGATCTACAAAATGGCGAAAACCATGCTGTCGTTACCTGATACACCGATGTCTGCTTATATTGATGCAGAGCAGGCCGCCGAACGATTGCGTGACGGCTTCGCGGAATACTTTTCACGCTACGATGCGCTTATCACGCATGTACTCCCCATCCCGGCGCATAAACACGGCGTGGACAGGTTTGTTATTGACGGTCAGGACGTTGATGCCACTTATCTGCAAGGTGCCACGGTGCCGCTTAACGTCACAGGGTTGCCTGGCGTAGTGTTGCCGTTTGGTAAGAGTCGTGAAGGCTTGCCGGTTAACGTGCAGATCGTCGGCAAATGGCATGATGAGCACGTCATTCTCCATATTGCTTCTCTGCTGGAAGCAGTAAGCCCTGTGAAAGGTTCTCATCCGTCACTGTAACAAGGATCGTGCCCCACGAACCCCGTGGGGCATGTAAGATCGTCGCTCACGTCTCAGCATGGAGCTTAACCCGTTGCTCCACATTTCGTTCATGGCGCAGGCAATTACCGCTAATGACCGTCGGCAACCCACCCAGAAGCACTGTCGATCAACCGCTTCAGAGCTGGCGAAATGTTCTGCTGATTCCAGGCCACCCCGGTTTCAAGGTCAGGCACCTCGCCTTGTAACTGCAGGTAAAGCACGCCGTGACGTTGCAGGTTTCTTAGCGATGCAGGAACCAGCGCTATTCCCATCGCTGCTGAAACGAGGTCAGCATGGTCACTGCCTGACCATCACCGGTCGCAGCCTGGCAGAGGAGCTGGCGGATATTCCAGCACAACCGCAGCCTGATCAGAACGTCATCCTGCCGCTTCAGGCCCCCCTCTAAAAAGAAGGCCACCTGGCAATACTTAAGGGTAATCTGGCCCCTGACGGGGAGGTCGCAAAAATCAGCGGCCTGAAGATGCCCGCTATCACCGGTCCGGCACGCGTATTCGACGATGAAGCCAGCGCAAAGCAGGCGATCCTTGAGGATCGGATACAGCCTGGTGATGTGCTGGTGCTGGGATATTTAGGACCCAAAGGGAGGCCGGGGAAGCCCGAAATGCTCTCTCCGACAGCGGCCCTGGTGGGCAAAGGATTGGGAGAGAGCGTTGGCCTGATCACTGACGGCCGCTTCTCTGGTGGCACCTGGGGAATGGGGGTCGGTCATATCGCACCGGAAGCTTTTATAGACAGAACCCTTGCCTTGGTGGAGGAAGGCGACGCCATCACTATTGATGCCCATCGGCAACTGCTGCAACTGAATATCGATGAGGCGCTACTGCAGGAAAGAAGAAACCGCTGGAGCCCACCAGCGCCACGTTACACAAGAGGTGTGCTTGCGAAGTTTGCCCAACTGGCGATGCCGGCTTCCAGGGGCGCGTGTACCGGATAAACGTACCGGATAACGCTGTTTACTGTCAATGGTCGAGGTATGTCAGTAAGCAGCAGTCCGGGGAGCCCTAGCCAGCCCCTGCTTTGATAGCGATGTTGTCGTCGTGGTCTCTTTTAATGGGATACTTTTCTGCTTTACCTAAAGCAATGTTTTTGCGGTTGCTAAAGCCTCTTCTTTAGAAGCAGCCATCAATAAAGGATAGCCCCAAAATTTTTCATAAATAATGGCGAAAGGTCTGGCTGCAGCCCTTTTTACAGTGTTGGGTTCAATCAGGATTGACGCTTTAACAAAGGTTTTTAATTCATTTTTATGCGCTTTCATCCAGCGGGTTGTCATCTTCATCTCATCGGCGGAATGCTCATGTTTGCTTTCTGTAAAGCCTTCACCGCTAAGCAGTACGAAGGGTGTTTTGCGGGCGAGTAACGCTTCGAATTCACTAAATGCGGGGGCAGCCGAATCCTTTCCAGGAGCATTCATTTTTATCCATACAACGGGAAAATCGGCATCGTCAATTTGCATAGTCATAATCCTGTGAATCGGTTGATTAAGATTTTCAGCTCTCCTGATGCAGCGCTGAAAAATGGCCGCTTCGGCAGCATGACGCGCAACGCACCAGGCAACCTCCACCCCTGTTAAATGAAATTATCTGAATCCCTTTTAGACTGCATTGCGAATGTTGGTCATAATATTATTCAAAATTGCCAAATGCTGCTTTCAAAACCAAGGTTGAATACATGTCCCGGCTATCTTCTCTGAATGCTGTTGCTTTGCCTGATATTGACAGTATCCCTCGCCCCATCTTTGCACTGAGCGCATCCATGATTTCAAATGGCTGGGAACATGAAACACACCAACATCGTAAGTCGCAATTGCTCTATTCAGTCCGTGGTGTGCTCAATTGTGAGGTCGACGAGGGGATGTGGATTGTTCCACCTCAATGTGCAGTCTGGATACCGGGCAACATGCCACATTCAGCACGGGGTTCTGGAAATACAGAATGTTACTGTCTGTTTATTGAACCTGAGGCGATACCCGCGCTTCCAAAAACCTGCTGTACACTCTCCGTAAACCCACTCCTGCGCGAGTTGTTGCTTAAAGCTGCGGGGTTACCGCGGCTTTATCCGACAGAAGGACCGGAAAGCCGCTTGATAGCAACCCTTCTTGATGAATTATCAGCGGCACCAGTAGAAGATTTGCATCTGCCAATGCCACGCGATCGAAGGCTGCGACAGCTTGCTGAAAAGCTACTGGCCGAACCTGCTGATAAATCCTCTTTGGGCGAATGGGCCCATCGCATCGGTATGAGTGAAAGAACCATGAGCCGGCTGATGCTGCAGGAGATCGGAATGAGTTTTGGTCATTGGCGTCGGCAGTTACATGTCATCCTTTCACTTCAACGGCTAACCCGTGGGGAGAGTGTTCAGACAGTCGCGCTGGAACTTGGCTATGAGAACGCCAGCGGATTCATCACCATGTTTCGAAAAGCAGTAGGCAAGCCGCCCGCTCGCTACCTTTTCGAAAGAACAGAGAAGGCAACAGGCGGAGCTTCGGGCATTATGCCCGGCAAAATTTATTTGGATTAAAGGCACTGCCGGATCCGTCATCCATTGCACGCTCTGTTCGTCGACGGTAAAGCCGTTACCCTTCTTTCTGCACTGACAGCGCTGCCTTGCGTTAACCGGTCATCCCCTGCGCGATGCTATCGGTATGAGGCGGGCGCTGACGGAAGACGCCGGGCAATAACAATCCATAATGCCAAGAAACATTCCTGCAGCATCTCTGACTTCTTTTTGAACATACCTCCCGTCGCAATTCAAGACAGTGTTGAGGCACCTAAGGGGAACGATTCTGGATGGGTATTGCTTATCATCCGGCAGCACGTAAGACGAAAAAGATTCGCACTGTCAGCGCCATTACCTTACCGACAGTGCGTAAAAGAACCGACTTTTCTGCAGCAACGTTAATATTCCCCCCTTTTAAACTGCCTGTCTGACAGGCACTCATCCCTTAATTGTCCGAAACGATTGCCCGAGTGCGCCCGCGTTTTCTGTCGTTAAATCTGTCTTTACCCTGATGTAAAGAAAACAGGCAACTTTTGGCTGAAATGAAAAATTTTATGTCTGTGTTTCGCTATCGGAAAAAAGATTTTCGCTGTTAAATGAGAATGATTTTTATTTTTAATTACATGAGTCTTATGTGATTGAAATGTCAGGAGTCAGCGTACTGCAGCGGCAACAGGTGCTGAATTCACTGCAGCGCAGGGTAAGTGGCATTGACTGATAACGAAGTCATGGAAGGCGTGGATACGACCATTCGGGTACGATTTAACGTTATGAAAAGCATACTGATGTTTAAAAAAACATCGTGAGCAACCTGGCTCTTATTCGTTTCAGTGAAATGTATTTTATTAAACCTAGACGAGTACATACAGACATGAAAGTTCGAAGAGCTCTGATTCCACGTTCTTGTGCAGTAATGCTTAGTGCATTAATGAGTTCACTGTCATTCCCTGCACTGTCAGCAGACAGCGCCGTGGCTGCGACTAAACAGAATACCCTCACTGTAACAAGCGAGGGGGAGACTCCCCCGGAAGAAAATGCCTGGGGGCCAGTAGGCTCTGTGGTGGCAAAGCGAAGCGCGACAGCGACTAAAACTGACACGCCACTCCGTAAAACGCCTCAGTCCATTACCGTTGTTACGCGTGAAGAGATGGATTTGCTGGACCCACCGACGCTGAAAGATGCTTTTCGTTACGCTGCAGATGTGATGGTTGACAGTCGGGGATCGGTAAGCGGCTTTAATTCAGTCAATATCCGGGGGTTCAGCCAGATCTCGGATAATATTTATCTGGACGGACTCAAACTTCAGGCCGACAGTTTTACTTCCTTCCAGGTCGATCCTTACATGCTTGAACGTGCTGAATTGCTGCGTGGCCCTGCATCTGTTCTGTATGGTCTGAGTGAGCCTGGCGGTGTTATCGCGCTGGTCAGTAAGCGCCCCACGCCGCAGACCATTCGCGAAGTGCAGTTTAAAACTGGCAACCATAATCTTTTCCAGACGGGCTTTGATTTTGGCGGCGCGGTTGATGATGATGAGAAATTAACCTACCGCCTGACAGGTGTAGCCAGCGATCAGGACCAGCAACAGACGGGTGAAAAAGCAAAGCGTTATTCATTAGCGCCTTCATTCACATGGCGCCCCGATGACAAAACTCAGTTTACTTTTTTAAGCAGTTTCCTCGATGAACCCAATATAGGATGGTTTGGCTATTTACCGAAAGACGGCACGGTAACCAGCGGTGCGGGTGGAAAATTACCCACAAGTTTTAATGATGGGGAACCGGGTTATAACAAAATTTCCCGTAAGCAGAAGTTAGTCGGTTATACCTTTGAGCATCAAATTAATGACAACTGGACTGTGCGTCAGAACTTGCGCTACGGAACGGTAGATATGGATTACCGAACCATCTATGGAAGCAGTGTTTCTCCGTTTGATCCTTCTTTTTTAACCCGGGGTGCACTTGCGGCCAAAGAGCATTTATCGAGCTTCGCGATGGATACTCAGGTGCAAAATAAATTTTCTACAGGTAACACAGACCATACCCTGCTTATGGGCATAGATTACCGGCGCACACGGAATGATGTCTGGCAGGCGCTCGGTCTGGCATCCAGTCTGAACCTGGTTAATCCTGTGTATGGTAATACCGCTGTACAATATTTCGGTTACAGGAGTCAGGTCGATCGTCTTGAACAGACTGGCCTCTATTTGCAGGATCAGGCTGAATGGAATCACTGGCTATTAACATTGGGTGGTCGTTATGACTGGTCTGAAGCAGACAGCGTCAATCGCCTTAATAACAATTCCGCCTCCAAACAGGACGATAATGAATTTACATGGCGAGGAGGTCTGAACTACCTGTTTGATAATGGTCTTTCACCTTTCATTAGCTACAGTGAATCCTTCCTGCCAACAGCAGGAGCGGATTATACAGGGAAAATGTTTCGGGCATCTCGCGCCAAACAGTATGAAGCCGGAATCAAATATATACCTGACGGTAAATTGATTTCCGCCACCTTATCGCTGTTCCAGATAACAAAAGATAAAAATCTGACGTCAGATCCTGAGCATATTTTATATTCAGTGCAAAATGGCGAGTTACGCTCCAGAGGCATAGAACTGGAGACGAAAGCAGCACTGACAGAAAATGTGGATATTATCGGCAGCTATTCCTACACGGATGCTGAGTATACCAAAGACACCTCATACGAAGGTAATCGCCCAGCTGAGATCCCTAAAAATATGGCGGCATTATGGGGAAACTACACTTTTCATGAAACGGCGTTAAGCGGATTGACGTTAGGGCTGGGAAGTCGCTATGTCGGGTCGACGGAAGGTGATAACGCTAACTCCTTTAAAGTGAAGCCCTACACGATCTGGAATGCCGTCATCCAGTACGATCTGAGCAGGTTCAATCTGCCGGGTTCATCAATTGGCTTAAATGTTAACAATCTTTTTGATAAGAACTACGTCGCAGGCTGTTACGCCACGACGGCGTGTTTTTACGGCGCGGAGCGACAAATTACGGCAACGGCTACGCTCAGGTTCTGATAATGCACGTCCTGAAATGAATGTTTCCCAGAATCAGACTGGCTTTTATTCTGCGAGTTCCACCGATGGATGCAACACATTAATTGAATCGCTCTGCGGGTGATTCAGGGTATGGCGGATTTCCCGGCCTCTCGTCGAGCGGCCGGGCGACGCCATAAACGCTTTACTGGCGGTAACCCGGTAAACAAGTGCCTGAGGGAAAATGTTGTCTGAGCACGCTGTTCGTATTTTCATTTAAGCCGCATTGCCAGGGAGATTGAGGAGCACAGAAATAAATCCGAATGTCTGTCGCTACAGTAAATTAGGTGTGACTGATCCTTTCACCTCCCCGAATCCATGTTGATATTTTATAACGCTCAGCAGCTCATTCCAGGGCTTATGTGATGAGTGGAGGCATCACCCTTAGGATCTGCTGTCCCAGACTTTAGCCAGCATAAGCAAGCCGGAATGGCGTTCTGCAGAGTGACGATAACCCCTTTGATACCCTTAAATAAGGGGTCTGACGGTGGAATATCCTTCGCCTGGTAAAGTCGTCTGGTGCGATAATGTCGATTAACCAGCCGTCGCTGCAACGGGCGGCAGGGAACCAGAACGCGCTTAAGCGTTGAAGCTGAACACATGTGGTTTATTCTGGAAAGTCTGCCTCAGATGCCACCTGAGCAGCTTCATGACGCGGGAACGATGCTGACCGAAGGCCTGAAGAAATACAGTGTCACGTCACCCTCATCGGCGAATAACGCCTTCAACTCTGCTCTGGAGAAACTGAATGTTTACCGGTTTGTCTGCTTTCCCGTTAACACCTGTCACGGCGCGTGGTGTCGATGAAGAGGGATTGACTAAGATTCTGGCTCGCCTGACGGCAGCCGGTGTCGATTCGTTGGGTATTCTGGGTTCAACCGGCAGCTATGCCTATTTGAGCAGGGAAAAGCGTAAACGCGTCGCAACGCTCGCCCGTCAGATTGCCGGGCAAATCCCCATGATGGTTTGCGTGGGTGCAATGAGCACCGATGCCGTCCTGCATCTGGCTGAAGATGCGCAGTCTGCAGGCGCTGATGCGTTGCTGCTTCCGGCGATGAGCTACCAGCCGCTGCGTAATGAAGAGGTTTATGCGTTTTATGAGACGGTTACCCGACATGTTTCAGTCCCGGTTTGTGTTTATGACAACCCACGGACCACGCATTTCACGTTCACAGATGAACTGCACGGGCAGCTGTCGTCACTGAAGGGCATTCGCTCAGTTAAAATTCCAGGCGTATCGGATAATCCCGTTGCTGCGGCTGAACGGGTCAATGCATTACGGCAACATCTTCGTCCTGGCATGACCATTGGCATCAGCGGTGACGCCAGTGCCGGTCTGGGGTTAAATGCCGGTTGTGAAGTCTGGTATTCCGTTTGCGGTGGTCTGTTTCCGGAAACCGCCAAACAAATTACGCAGGCCGCCGCAGTTAACGACCATGAACGCGTGACTGCCTTCACTACCCGTCTGGAACCTTTATGGGCGCTGTTTCGTAAACATGGGGGAAGCATCCGTGTAATCGCCGCTGCAGCAGGCATACTCGGGCTTACCGATCCAGACTGTCTGCCTCGTCCCCTGCTGCCGTTGTCGAAAGAAGATATTGCCGATGTCGCAAGTGTGATTGCAGATCTGGATCTTAAATAACGCGCCAACAGGATCGGTTATCCGCCGATCCTCAACATATCTGGCTGGAGCATAATCTTAATAATGCGCCTTATCATCATGAGCGCCGTGGGCCGGGCAGGTTTCAAGCACTCGTGCAGAGCGTGAGACCGCGTTGTCCGCTGCCCGGTTTAATGCGGGCGTTGCCTGATGGACATGTCCGGTTTGTGCCAGGCGCGGGGAGTGAAAGTCGAAAAGGGCCCCCCTCTTTCGTTAAGCCTTATTTCTGTAGTCTGGCTGCGGCTTTTAACGTCGCCTGTCGCCTCTTTTCAATAAATGGCGCTGTTTGTTCCCGCGCCTTTTTTAACTGCTCTTCAGATGCAGTTCGGGGCGAGCCACAGGTAAACGGCGGAGCGGGATCATATTCCATATGCAGT
The DNA here is from genome assembly GCF_059801205.1 of Pantoea sp. Ae19-2. NCBI lineage: Bacteria > Pseudomonadati > Pseudomonadota > Gammaproteobacteria > Enterobacterales > Erwiniaceae > Pantoea > Pantoea sp. Ae19-2. Next base: position 2,126,996 of record NZ_JBCHWE010000001.1, read on the forward strand.
TGAATATTTTCAGCAATACTGCTCCCGTGCATTTCTGATACAACGGTGAGCGCAAAATCTATACCTGAAGTGACACCTGCGCCGGTTATACGGTTACGGTCACGGACGACGCGCTCATTAACCGGCTCCGCACCTAACAGAGCGAGTTGGTCCAGAGAAGCCCAGTGCGTCGTTGCTTTATATCCATCCAGAAGTCCTGCTGCGCCCAGAATGAGCGAACCAGTGCATACAGAAGTCACCAGCTTTGCTTCTTCACTTTGGAAACGGATAAATGAAAGAACGTCTTCATCATCCATTAGGTTTATCTGACCAGGCCCTCCGGGGATACAAATTACATCCAGTTGTGGGCATGTGTTAAAAGTGCTCGTTGGCTGTATAGCCATACCACGATCGGAAACAACAAGGTCCAGATTTTTCCAGATGAGATGAACCTTTGTATTGGGTGCCCTGACGAAAACTTCATATGGCGCGGTAAGATCAAGCTGAGTAAGCGCTGGGAACAGGAGCAGCCCGATTGATTTGCTTGCAGAATCACGCATAGAAAATCCTTTAACCTAAAAAGATATAATGGCTTTTCCTTTAACAAAGGCAACCGTTGCGTAAAAAACAGACGCGCGCCGAATGGATGTCATGTTTAACCCAGCTTTATTATCGTAGCGTTAAGCAATTTATGACCCACCCAAACGTCAGGATGATTTATGGGTAAAACATCCGATTCTCGCTCATCGCAGACATCACCTACGCATAGTCGCTTTGTGCCAGGAGCAGACATTGATATTTCAGCATTGCTGTGATTATTGGGGTGCAGGCCAGGTGGCCCCCCATCCCTTCGAGCTGCTGGCCACGCTGAAACAGCGCGGCGAAAAGGCCGCCCAAAAACGTTATAAATCAACATATGCAACCTCAGAGCATGCCAGTTAGTCTCTGAATTAATGGTATCCATCTAAGCAAGTCAACGTAAGAATCGTAGATATATGAATGGCCAACATCCGCTTTCGCCCATGTTCTACTGATTGATACGTACAGTTTGCACCGGGATGGTCCCTCTGAAACACAACTTTGGTGTTAATAAAGGCTATTTGTGATTAACACCTTATTTACACGATTAACATTCTCTTTTTACTGGCTTGCCCTCAGGAAATGACTTTATAGTCGATTCATTCTGTAAAACACAGTTTTACCCTGTAAACCCTGAGTTGCATTCAGCCTGGCTTCTGAGCCCTGTGAGCAACGTCAGAACAGACGCGGTTAAAAAGCATAAGGGGAAGCGATGGAGACAGTTAATGCACCGCATTTGCCTGTCAGAGAAAACTGGCTGGCACTGCATCACGAAAAAGCGTTGATGCCCGATCTGGCGATAGTCGATGCTCATCATCACTTATGGGATCGCCAGTCAGGACGTTATCTGGTTCCTGATTTCAGCCACGATATTGAGCAGTCCGGACACCGGGTTCTGTCGACGGTTTATGTGCAGTGCCGTTCCATGCTGCGCCGTAACGGACCAGAAACCTTCAGGCCAGTCGGTGAGGTTGAGTTCGCGAGCGGCGCTGCCGCTATGTTTGACAGTGGCCACTATGGCAAGGCATCAGGCTGTGAAGCGATAGTGGGTGGTGTCAGTTTGCTGGCAGAGGATGACCTGCAACCCGTCATTGAACTCATGATGGCGCGCTCTGGTGGACGTTTACGAGGGCTGCGTAATCCGCTTGCCTGGCACAGTGATCCTCGCGTTGTATCAAGCCCTGTCACACCCCCTGCTGGCCTTGCCACCACTACCGCATTTCGCAAAGGCGCAGCCTGCCTTGTCCGGAACGGACTTTCGCTGGATGTCTGGGTTTACCACACCCAGCTTGATGACATTATTGCGCTGGCAGATGCGTTGCCCGATCTTCATATCATTGTGGACCACTGCGGCGGGCCGCTCGGCACGGGGCCTTATGCCAGCAAAAGGGATACCGCCTTTCAGGCGTGGCAAAAATCCATTACCGCTCTGGCTGAACGGCCAAACGTGAGCATGAAGATCAGCGGCTTTGGTATGACTGTCATGGGCTTTCCCTTCGCACAAAGCGCCACACCGCCAGACTCGCGGGCGCTGTGTCTCGCCTGGCGGCCACTGTTTGAAACGTTGGTCGAAACGTTCGGCGTCAGGCGCTGTATGTTTGCAAGCAATTTTCCGGTCGACAAAGGCATGTTCAGCTATGGCGTTTTCTGGAACGCCTGCAAACGGTTGGCGGAGCACGCGTCCGTCGAGGAAAAAGCACATCTTTTCTGGCGCACCGCAGCGTTAAGCTATCGCTTATCTTCCCTGGAGAATGCTGATGAATATCAAATCAAGACCGCATGAGACTCATCCACTGGAACAGAATGAAGCCAACCTGACACTCTCTCAAACATCGGTAGAAAAACGAACGCTCGCGTTGGGTGGGCTCGGGTGGGCTTTTGAAAGCTATGACTCATTTTTGCTATCGCTTTTATTGCCTGTGCTTGGCGTGGTGTTTGCTGTCAGCAAAACTGAACTGGGTCTGTTTATCAGCACCACGGCTGGCGGACAGATCATTGGCGGCATTCTGTTCGGGATGGTCGCCGACAAAATCGGACGAGTCAGAACCGCTTTCATTTGTATTACGATCTATTCGCTTTTCTCAGGACTCCTGGCCTTTTCTCATCATCAACAAACCTTTGTTTTGTTGCGATTTTGCGGGGCACTGGGAATGGGTGGAATGTGGACCTCTGGCGCAGCACTCATCGCCGAAACATGGCGTCCTGAACGCCGTGCCCGGGGTGGTGCACTGATGCAAATGGGACTGCCGGTGGGGGCCATTTTAGCGATTGGGCTGACGGCACTGGTCACGGCGATGACAGGCAAACTGGAAAACGGCGGCTGGCGATACCTTTTCATGATTGGCGCCTTGCCGGTTTTTATCATGATGGTCATTGCGTATATCACGCCTGAATCGCCAGTGTGGCTGGCACGCCAGCGGGAACGGATTAACAGACCGACCCAAACGGCGCGGTCGGGCAAAACAAACCTCAAAGGACTGTTACTGGCCTTTACCTTTATCTTTTTCATTCAGTATCTGTTCTGGGGGGTTTTCACCTGGACGCCCACCTATCTTCGTGAAGTGAAGCATCTTGATTTCCTGCACAGCCTGAAATTTGTACTTGCCTTACAAACAGGTGCGATTGCCGGCTTCCTTGTGTTTTCACTCCTGGCAGATAAATGGGGACGCAGGCCCATGTTTTTGATCTACCTGTTTATCGGCGCTGTGGCAGTCGGCCTGTATCTGGCGACAACTCAGCCATTGATTCTGATGGCCGCCATCTTTATGGCGGGGTTTGGTGTAAACGGCATCTTTGCCGGCTCCGGGCCGTTCCTTGCCGAAATGATTGGCGACACACAGTCACGCGGCTTTTTAATGGGTCTGGCTTATAACGGCGGTCGCTTAGGTGGGTTTATTGCGCCGCTACTCATTGGCTATGTTGCCAGCATAGGAGGATTTACCGCAGGGCTGGCGACTACCGTTGTGGCCTTTATCGCCGCGATGGTTGTCGTGTGGATGGCACCCGAAACGAAAGGCATTAAGCTGCAATAGCCCTTTTCCTTTAGCCTGATAAGGCACGGCTGTTTTGGTCGTGCTTTATTCAGTGGCGTGAAGAGACAACCGATGGTCAGTACAATGCTAACCCTCTTTCCGGGCCCACCGCTTCCGATCAATTCATCACCCTAATGACGTGCGACTCTTGCTGCCACAGGCCGACTATCGGAAGAGCGTTAATCTGGCTTTCGCTTTTTACTTTTCTTGCTGAAAATGATGCCCGCTTTGTGCCAGAAGCGGACATCGCCTGAACCTAACTTTTAGGTGCCAGGAAAAGACCTGACTATCACCTGAACGGTTATAAGATTGACCTGTAAAAAATGCAGTCACGCAGGAGAATCTTCGCCTGAGTAACTTTCCGTTAACTCTTAAATAATTAGTTAATATGCACGTAATCAGGATGGCTTGAGAACTACTACGGCATAGCGGCAAAGGTCACCGGTATCATTTTTGAAGATACAGTCAGCAGGATCGCCCAGCTCAAGACAATCACCCGGTGACATCTCAAATGTTGTGCTGCCCTCAATAAATGTCAGCTTACCCTCAATGACCCAGATGAGCTGACGTCGTGAAAGATACGAGATAGCTGGCATAGGCACGGCAGTATTTGCAGGAAGCTCAATGCTGACCAGGTCTACAGGTATCTGACCCGGTGAAGCATGGCGACGAATGTAGCCTGTTTCAGGGTCCTGCCATACGGCCTGATCTTCATATCTGACAAGCATACCGGTGCGAGCTTCCGTTTCAGCAAGCAGCTGGGACATAGACATATCGAAAGCGCCAGAAAGTCTCGCAAGCAGGGTTGCTGTCGGGCTGCTTTCACCACGCTCGATTTTATGAATCATCGCCCGTGATACACCTGAATTTTCGGCAAAATCGGTCAGGGACCAGCCCCGTCTTTCTCTTTCAAACTTCACCTTCAGGCCAATACGAACGTTTAAGTCATCTTCTTTACTGGACAAATCATCTAGCATAATAGATAAATAAGATAGTGTACGGTTAGTCTACTTTAGTAAATGAAAGGCGGGGTGTCTACTATGCAAATTCGTACTGCAACAGAACGCGATGCTGAAACCATTGCTGAGATTTATAATGACGCAGTGCTCAATACCACGGCTATCTGGAATGACAACAAGGTCGATTTTCTTAATCGAATAAAGTGGATGAGAGACCGCTGTGAGGCAGGATTTCCCGTCATTGTCTTTGTTGACGTGGACGATTCCGTACTGGGATATGCCTCATATGGTGACTGGCGTCCGTGGGACGGTTATCGCCACACCGTTGAGCATTCCGTATATGTGCACAAAAGAGCCCGGGGACGTGGAGCAGGTAAAGCTCTGATGGAGGAACTGATCAGGCGGGCTGCCGTTCAGGGTAAACATGTCATGGTAGCTGGCATTGAATCTGAAAACGTCGCATCCATATCGCTTCACAAAAAGCTCGGCTTCACAGAGGTTGGCAAAATGTCAGAGGTGGGTACAAAGTTTGGCCGCTGGCTGGATCTAACGTTTTTTCAGCTACGCCTGGATACACGGGAACACCCTTTATAGCGAATATTCTCAGAACGCCAGAGTAGTAGTAATCAGAGACACAATGACCTGCCCCCAGTATTTGATACAACCTTCAGTTAGTAATGCCGGTTGGTTTTTCTTCATGTTTCCCGTTTCGCCAGCATGCTGCAAATTCACACGGCGTCTGGTAATTCAGCGATGAATGAGGTCTGGACTCGTTATAGTCCTGCCGCCAGTCATTAATGATTTTCCGGGCATGAAGAATATCGCTGAACCAGTGTTCATTCAGGCATTCATCCCGAAAGCGACCGTTGAAACTCTCAATAAATCCGTTCTGCGTTGGCTTGCCCGGCTGGATTAAGCGCAGCTCAACGCCATGTTCAAAGGCCCATTGATCGAGCGCGCGGCAGGTAAATTCCGGGCCCTGATCGGTTCTTATCGTTGCAGGATAGCCACGAAACTGCGCAATGCTGTCCAGAATACGTGTCACCTGAACGCCTGTAATCCCGAATGCCGTGGTGATCGTCAGGCACTCCTTCGTGAAATCATCTACGCAGGTCAGGCACTTAATCCGGCGGCCGCTGGCAAGTGAATCCATGACAAAATCCATCGACCATGTCAGGTTCGGCGCATCCGGGCGAAGAAGCGGAAGCCGTTCAGTCGCCAGCCCCTTACGGCGCCGCCTGCGTTTTACACCCAGACCGTTAAGGTGACAGATGCGGTAAACCCGCTTGTGGTTGACGTGAAAGCCCTCCCGACGCAATAACTGCCAGATGCGGCGGTAACCAAATCGGCGGCGTTCAAGTGCCAGCTCTGTGATACGTAAAGACAGCTGCGCGTCAGCAGCCGGGCGCTGAGCCGAATAACGGCAGGTTGAAAGTGACAGACCGGCCAGCCTGCAGGCACGGCGTTGCGACAGACCCGTTGTCTCACACATGGCTTCCACGGCTTCCCGCTTCTGGTCCGTCGTCAGAACTTTCGGCCCAGAGCCACCTGAAGCGCCTCCTTATCCAGCATGGCTTCAGCGAGCAGCTTCTTAAGGCGGGCGTTCTCCTCTTCAAGTGACTTGAGCCGCTTCACTTCGGGGACTTCCATGCCGCCAAACTTCCTGCGCCAGGTGTAAAAGGTGGCGTCTGAAATAGCATGCTTACGGCAGAGTTCCCGGGCCGAAACCCCGGCTTCTGCCTCGCGGAGAATACTGATGATCTGTTCGTCGGAAAATCGCTTCTTCATGGGGATGTCCTCATGTGGCTTATGAAGACATTACTAACATCGCGGTGTATTAATCAATGGGGAGCAGGTCAGGTCGCCTTATATGTTATGAACCTGGAGATAACCTTGAGCGCATCTACTGGTCAGGCGAAGTGATTCCCCATTCTACGCATCGTGGCAAGGGGATAGGCTCTGCATTAATAAAACGCATCGTTGAATTAGCTACTGAAAGAAATATTCCTGAACTCTGGCTCTATACGCCTGACAAGCAGGCGCTTTACCGGAATTTAGGCTGGAAAGAACGTGAACAACGTCTCGTAGCGGGTGAATCTGTTACGGTGATGGTTCTCAGCCTGCCCTGCCCGGACGCGGCCTTAAAGCGACAGGCAATATCGCGGTACGGTTAACGTTTTATCTGACCATACATTAAACGTTAACGGCCTGTATCCCCTGCTCTTCCGGCATCCATCCAGTCCACTGTGGGCGCTTTGTGAACGTTTCTCCACGAGTCTGTGAGCGTTGCGCCGCAAGCGAAGGTGCGCATAAGCGGGTGATTTTAATGTCTGACGCACGGTTTTAAGAGGGGCATTCCTCTTTGAGAAGCCGCCTACAGCTGCTGGAGAGACCTGATGATCGCCTCATTCATCTCGCATACCGCCTGTTCGCGTCGGCGATAGTAGGTCCATTTGCCTACCTTACTGGCCTCAAGCAGACCGGCATCATGCAGCGCTTTAAGACACAGTGAGGTAGCGGGCTGTGAAAGGCCCGCTTTGTCCTGAATAAGACTGGCACAGACACCGTACTGATCGAAGGGATAGAGCTGAGAATAATCAGCAAAGGCTTCGTCAGGGCTTTTAAGCCATTTGAGCACCGCAACCCGTGTCGGGTTGGCCAGTAATTTAATGGCATTTTCGGGTGTCATGCCGTCTTCAAACCTCAAGCAGAATAAAAAGGATAGTCAGTATAGCCTTTCTGGCTTCCACCATACAGTGAGGCGCTATCGACGTCGTTCAGCGGATAGCCCATTTTAAAACGCGCCGGTAAATCGGGGTTAGCGATAAACGTGCGCCCGAAGCCAAACAGATCTCCCCATCCCTTTTCCAGCATGCGCTCGGCTTTTTCTTTGGTGTAACGGCCCGAATACATAATGGGCGAACGGAAGGCTTCGCGAAGCGCTTTGCGAAAATCTTCAGGCATATCCGGGCTGTTGTCCCAGTCAGCTTCGGCGATGGAGAGATATCCCGTTTCGAGCGCGTTCAGCATCTGGGCCGCACGGAGGTAGGTAGCCTGCGGATCGCTCTCCACCAGCCCCAGATAAACGCGCTCTTCCTCTGTGCTTGAGAACAGAGGCGCGAAACGCACGCCGACACGATGACTGCCAAACACTGAACTCACGGCCTCGGTGACTTCACGCAGGAAGCGCAGACGGTTATCAAGCGAACCGCCATATTCATCGGTGCGGAAGTTAGTATGTTCAGAAATAAACTGATTGATCAGATAACCATTGGCGGCATGCAGTTCGATACCGTCAAAGCCCGCTTTTTTGGCATTCTCCGCCGCCGTACGGTACATCGCCACAATCGCTTTCACTTCCGATGTGGTTAACTCGCGCGGCATGCTGGGTTCCGTCAGAATACCGGCACCAGGCCCGGTTTCGATAAATACCCGTACGCCGCTGGCGGCAACGGCTGAAGGTGCAACAGGTGGCTGCTTTCCGGGCTGCAGTTCATTGTGCGATACGCGACCAACGTGCCAGAGTTGGCAAAAGAGGATCCCACCTTCTGCATGAACGGCGTCGGTTACTTTTCGCCAACCCGCGATTTGTGCTTCGCTGTGAATGCCAGGTGTCCAGGCATATCCCTGTCCGCGTGGCTCAATTTGCGTCCCTTCGGTTACCATAAATCCCGCACTGGCACGCTGGCGATAGTAGTCCACCATCATCGTGCCGGGTACGTTGCCCGGCTGCTCACTGCGGCAACGGGTTAGCGGTGGGAGCGCAATACGGTTACGCAAGCTGAGATCACCCAGCGTCAGGGGCGCGAAGAGAGACGACATAACAATTATCCTGTGAGAAGAAAGAAAGACAATATTATATTTACACATTTAAATTTGTAAATGTGTAATTTGTGCGGTCATACAGCCCTGCTCCCTGTTAATGCGTCAGTGAAGACGCCAACAAAACCGCTATCCGCATCAGGAAAACGGCGGATGTCTCCTCCTCGCGCACAGCGAACACGATCCCGCGCGCATTCTTAAGCTGATGTCGTGCGGCGCAGGCGTTGCGCCTGGTGCGAAGTGATCGCCGATGCGGTGATATCTACGACATCCACAGAAATTAACGCTCCCCTGATGCTGATTATCCCGCACTCACGCAGCGTTGCAGGGCGCGGTTGATCTCTGCCGGGCGACTTAATCCAGCAGCCTGTATTTTTCGGTAAAATTCCTATCTGGGGCAGAAGGTCAGCAAGCCTGGATTGCGCGTCTCAAACACTACAGAGCATTGGGGCCGTTTGTCATCCCCCGTACATCGGCAGTGGCTGAAGATGTGTACCGGCACGGCATCCGTTATCTTCAGGGGCGGTAACAGCCGTTTGCAGAGGCTGCCCTGAACAGGCAGCCGCTCGATTTCGCGCAAACGGCTCGGGGCGAATACGACCTCAGGTACGCTACAGGTCCAACGCGAGCCAGCATCCGCGCGCATAGCGCGCCAAACCTGCCGCCTCAAAGCGCCACAGATGGAGCCAGCCGTTATCCAGCAGTTGCCGGATGACCTCATGCTTTCCGATTACCGCTTCAATGGCCGTTTGCGGTGCGTCGATAACTACTGTCAGGCGCAGCGGCTCGTGCATCCAGCGCTCGCCGTCGTGGAGCGACTGGCGTGACAAGCCGATGCGCAGATCGCCGCCGTTGCCCTCAAAGACGCCGATGCGTCCACCCACCACGTTATGCAGCACCTTGTTGCCGCTGCCCAGTCGCTGCGGATCGCAAGTGGATGCGTGATACTGCCAGTTGATCCAGTGTGTAACCAGCATCGGAGCGGTCATTAAACCCTCCAGCAGGCTACCGTCAACATCCTGACTGGCGTCGTAATCATGCAGAAAACTGCGCCCGCTCAGTACTACGCCGCGGCTACGGTGACGCGGCGCGATCAGAAAGGCAGCGTTGCCCGCGAGTCCCCATTCAGGTCGGGTTTGCGCGCCGTCGTTAGCGCGACGGCGTAACTGACCCAGTAACACATCCTCACGTGCTTGCGGGTCCAGTTGCAGGCCGGGCGCTCGCTCACGGCGTACCTGGTCGCAGGCTTGATGAAAAATCGGTTGTATCCTCTCACAGCGTGCACGCGCCGCCTGGGGCAGCAGGTCGAGATCGAACCACTCGATTTCATCGGTGGTCGTGTTGTGCAGCGCAGCCACGAACGCCGTTGAATCAGGAACGTCCACGCCTTGCAGTTTCAGCCCCTGGCGAACCGCCGGTTCATTGAGCAACTGGGCCAGGCTGCGCGCATTCACTTCGCCGGTCTGGCCACAGCAGGCACCACAGTCCAGTGCCGCTGCGTGAGCATTGTTAGCTGACTGGCTGCCATGACCGACAAGGAGCACTGTCGGAGCCAGACGTTGCGCCAGGCCCATGGCATGAAGAACTCCCGCCGCCAGCTTAACTTTAGCCTCTGTATTCAGCCCAACCAACTGTGGACGGCAGATCGCACGGTAACGCGCAGCCAGGCCAGCCAGATCGTCCCTGGCACGTGCTTTTTTGCCCGGCAGTAACCCCTTCACCAGCTTGACGGAGTAGCCCAGTCCGACCGCTTCCACAAAGGAGAAGGCGGCACCGGGCCAGTGGCTAACGGCATTCCACTGATCGGCCATGGCAAATCGGGCCTGACGCGACCTGCTGGCTGCGTTTTGCAGCGCTGTATCGGCCCGGGATGGCGTCGAATTCGCGCTCACAATACGGTCGTTGACGTCGATGGAAGGCGCAAGTAAACCGGGTAACTGGGGGCGCCGGGCTTGGGTAGCAAGAGGCGTGTACGCAACCGGAAGGCCGAAGAACCCCGCAAAGCCGAGCGTCTGAACGCCAGGACTCGCGGCCTCCAGGGCGCGGCGCAACGGTTCACTGCGAACATCGATGCAGAAAGCGGCCTGGACTTCGATCGCCTCAGCGTCCACATCCTGCCCCTTAGCCGTGGCCAGCCGATGCGCCAACTCACGCTGATAGCCAATCTCCAGCGCCAGCTGCCACACTTCGTCAACCCGCATCGCGTATTCGGTCTCCTCCAACACGTGAGGAGCCTGAGCCCAGGCCTGCTGAAGGGAAGCAAATGCTTGCCGGGTGGCGGCATCATCTTTACATTCTAAAAGGATGATGCCCCAGGCCAGACGAATAGCCAGTAACTCACGCAGGTGCGCATCCTTACCGCCCGCCAACCCTGCCTGCCAGCCGAGATACGCGCACCAGGAGGCCCAGCCATTAACGGTAAGCAGCACCGACTCCAGATAATCTGCCCACACGGTTTCAGACAGGCCAAGCCGCTCAATGACCCAGCCTCCAGCGTCCACGGCGTTATCCGGTAACGTCTTGATAGCCTGCCTGATGTTCGGTAAGCCCATTAACAGACCAATGCCATGGTCGTGCTTCAGCGTGTCGAGCCAGAAGGCATATAAGCCCTGATGACGCTCGGGCTGCCAGCTCGCCTGGTGTTCGTCGAAGTAAGCCGCACAGGTTTGGCTAACCTGATGCGTGATGGCTTGCCGCCAGGATAACCTTTTGTGGCGATGGGGATCGTTGTCGAGCACATCGATCAGCAGCGGTAACTGTACTTGCAGGCTACCTGCTTGCAGCGCCTGCGTGCACTGTTCAACCGTCAGGCCGGCCGCTTGCGCTTCAGGTAGCTGGTGCAGCGCCTGGGTGAGATCGGCAACGCTAATACGCCCCTCACGCCAGGCCTGCATCTGCCGATCGCGCGGTGGGAAAACCTGAATACCGCCGAGCGCAGCCATGCGCGCGGCCACCCTGCGCACCGGCATGCCAATACGCGCCCAATGAGGATTGACAGCGATGGTGCGATCCAGTGGCCATGCCGGTGCAATCGCCTGGCAGGCGCGGTGGCAAGCTTGCTCAATGGCGGCCTGCCGTGAATCTGCATTGCGTGCGGATTGCGTCAGGCTCGCCGACACGGATTTCTCTTTGTTGGTCAGTGTATCCATCAGGAAACGCTCCAGGTTGTCAGTGTTATTCAGCGCGGCCTGTCAGCAACAGGTGCATCAGGCATTTCAGGTTTAACGGGCGTGGCATTGCCGGATGCCCAGGTCGTTGGCCACAGGAGCAGCGTCAGGCGCGTATAGGCTTCGTCCAGGTAAAACCCCGCGTAGCTCCAGCGACGCCAGCGCGACAGGCGTTGTGGTTGCTTTTGCAGCAACACCTGGCACAGATACAAGGCCGCCATTCCTGTCAGCGCGATCAGGCCCAGACGTTCATCGGGGGCATCCTGCAGGCCGAGCGGCAGCGCATGCAGAAACAGGGCAATCATCGACAGGCCGATAACAGTGAAGAGCCCGAAAAGAAGCTGTGAGGCAGGTGAAGCGCCGTCGTCTTGCGCATCAGGCAACCACAGCAAGGGCGCCCACGCCATGCCCAACACCCCGCTCCACCACCAGGGCCAGGCGGCCAGATCTGCCAGCCTCAGCACCAGAAACACCGCTGAAATCGTCAGCACTGGGGCGAGCATCACACTCAGGGTGCCGGGCAACGAGGTCCGGTGCAGCGTCTGCTGGCGAGTTTGTCTTACGCTTTCTGAAGCGGACAGAAAAGCATGGGCTTTGTAGAGCGAATGGCCAATGAGATGCAGAGCTGCCAGGGTGTAAAGGCCAAGCGCGCACTCAAGCAGCATGAAGCCCATCTGCGCGACGGTGGACCAGGCCAGCCGTACTTTTACGCTGATGCGCGTCAACATGACAATGCCTGCCAGTACAGCGGTCGTCAGCGCGAAAATCAGTAACAACACGCGCGCAGCGCCTGCCTGTTCTAACATCGGGGCGAAGCGAATCAGGACAAAGCCGCCAAGATTAACGACGCCTGCATGCAAGAGCGCAGATACCGGCGTCGGGGCTTCCATCACCTGTATCAACCAGCCATGCACCGGCAGCAAGGCCGTGCGAAGAATAACAGCCATCACGAGCAAAACGGCGCTCGCCTGCAAGGGCACGGACGCCCCCTGCTGGGCAATGTGCGCCCACAAAGCTGACAGCGAGAAACTGCCCACTTCCCACCAGGCCAGCGCGGAAGCGCCGAGCAACATCACGTCTGCTATCCGGTCAGCAATATACTTTTTGTGTGCCGCAAACAGGGCAAAGGGGCGATCGGGATAGAAGCAAAGCAGCTGCTGTAGCGCCAGGCCTACAGCGGCCCAGGCGGCAATGAGTAGCAGCCAGTTATCGGCCAGCAGGAGCAGATGAACACTGCCCAGTACAGCGGACAGTGCGCCAATGTAGCGCCGCTGGTTCGCTTCGCCTTCAAGGTAACGCACAGAAAATGATGCGATGACTTTGCCAAGCAGTTGTACCAGCAAAGCCAGCACCAGGCCAAACGTCGTTGCTTTTACTAAACCAGGCCATTGCGCCCCGCTGGTGCCCGCGGCGAGGGACACGCCTGCGAAGGCAATGGCGCCATATGACACAATCTGCAGCACACGCCACAGCGCCGTTGTAGACATCCCACTTAAACGTGTCAGCCCTGCTAAGCCCGCCATTAAAACAGCAGGTGCCAAAAAACAAACCAGGTATAAAACTTCAAGGATATTCATCGCATAGCCCTTATGAATGTGACTGAGCCTATGTTCCTTGACGGTTACTATTCTGTAAAATATATTTATTTAAATAAATTGATACCGAAAACAGAACAAATGAACCTCAATCAGCTGAACTTTCATCACCTTTTCTATTTTTGGCGAGTCGCCAGGCTCGGGCACCTGACGCGTGCGGCCGAAGAGCTGGCGACCTCACAATCAGCCGTTTCGGTGCAAATCCGACAGCTTGAGGACCGGCTGGGAGAAAGTTTGTTAATCCGTAAAGGCCGCCGCCTGATCCTGACGGACACAGGTCAGTTGGTCATGGCTTATGCCGATAACATCTTTGGGCTCAGTCAGGAGATGTTGGGACGCTTAAAAGGCCGGTCTGCCGGTGTTACACGGCTGCGCGTGGGCAGCGTGGCAACCCTGTCGCGCAACTATCAGGAAAACTGGATTCGACCTGCACTTGCCGATCCAGGTGTGGTGCTGACGCTGGAGTCCGGATTACTGGAAGGCCTACTGGTCAGGTTGATGCAACATCAGCTCGATGTGGTGCTGGCCAATGAAACCGTTCCCGTGGATACCGATCGCCCTTTGCACTTCGTGTTTCTGGGCAGTCAGTCCATCTCTTTGGTCGGCCCGGCGAGCAAATGGGCATCGCGCAGTCTGCGCATCCCGGAAGATTTGGATGGCGTGGAGATTGCCCTGCCCGGCCCACGCCATGCCTTGCGCGCGCAGTTTGATGCGCTGTGTTCCACAGCGGGCGTAAGGCCCAGAGTGCGCGCTGAAGTCGATGACATGGCGATGCTGCGTCTGATCGCGCGTGACAGCGGCTGGCTCACCGTATTGCCCGAGGTCGTCGTTCAGGATGAACTGCGTAGCGGATTGCTCGTCACCGTCGGCCAGTCTGCGGATCTGCAGGAGCGCTTCTACGCCATTACGACGCCTCAACGGCATCGTATCGACGTGCTTGAACAACTTCTGACGGGCCAAAAACGCCCGGCGCACGATTAAGCATCACCGCTATCGCTCTTTGCCTGCTAACGGGCAAAGAGCGGGCAAATGCCACGATCGGCAGGTCAGTCTTGTCGTATTTCTCTGCTGGCAGTTGTCTGTGTCTGCGTATTTGAAGTGGGATTCCCCGCTTGCGTAACCGTTTCCTGTATTACTTTTCGTAAAGCGGATCACAAATCGGCGCGCCGGATAACCCGCTGCACAATTTCGTATTGAATATCAATTTTCCTGGTGCCAGGATAAAACGGCATCACGCTTGTTACCGATTATCGGGCAAAACCTGAATGCAGGCTGGGGGAATTTCCCTTCAACGCTGTATTTATGTTTTGCCCGATGTTGTTTCAGGAGTGAGCGATGCTGGTCAGACAAATTCTGAATAATAATGTGGTCAGTGCCGTTGATGATAACGGCCTTGAAGTTATTTTAACCGGTCGCGGCCTGGGATTTAATACACACCAAGGTGCCCGTATTCACCCCAGCGAAGCAGAAAAGATATTTCTTCTGGAAGATTCGTTGATCTCTGCGCGCTTTAAAGATCTGGTCAGTGAAGTGCCCATCGATATTCTTCAGCTTACCGCCGATATTGTCAGCCTGGCGCGCGAAAAGCTAAACCATAAATTAAGCGAAGGGTTGTATGTGACGCTGGCCGACCATCTTCACTTCGCGCTGCAACGCCATAAAAATAACGCGCCGCTTACTAATCCGCTGGAGTGGGAAGTGCGCCACTTTTATACCGCCGAGTACGCGATTGGCCGTCAGGCGCTGGGCATGGTGGTGGCCCGAACCGGTATGCTGTTACCGGACAGCGAAGCCTGTAGCATTGCGCTGCATATCGTCAACGCCGGGCTTCACGATACGCTGGGAAAAACCGCGAAAATTACCCAACTCCTCTATCAGCTACAGCACATCGTAAAATACTTTTTTACCCTGTCAATGGATGAGCACAGCCTGAATTATCAGCGCTTCATTACGCACCTGAAATTTTTTGCTCAGCGGGTCATCGATGGCGAGGTGTTAAATAACAACGATGAGGAATTTTTTGCGCTGGCGCAGCAGCGTTACGCCCGCACGCTCAAATGCGTTGAGGCCATCAATGAATTTGTCAAAAAGCATTATCACCACAGCATGAGTCATTCTGAAAAACTCTATCTGACAGTACACATCGAGAATATTGTGCAGCGCAGCACGCCCAGCGTTTTACCCCCGTAAAGGGTATTGAAAACAGGTTCCGGCTTGTCACTGTTCAATCAGGCAAACCCCAGAAAACGACCCGGCCGGTTAACGCCGGTCATTGTGGATGACGTCATATTGACTTCAGTCTGGAGGGATTTATGAATTATCACAAAACCGCTCAACATATTATTACCCTGATTGGCGGAAAAGATAACGTCCTGTCTTTATTTCACTGTATTACCCGCCTGCGTTTTTTACTTAAAGATAACAGCCTGGCTGATCGTGGTGCGCTGGACGCGCTGGAGGGCGTTATTGGCGTAAACCTCTCTGGGGATCAGTTTCAGTTGATCATCGGCAATGAGGTCAAACCCTTGTACAAGGCGCTGATGAGCCAGCTATCGCTAAAAGAAAGTCCGCCGCGCCCGACCTCACGCCGCAATCCGGTCTCGGCAGTGCTGGAAGGGTTATCCAGCATCTTTTCGCCCATTATTCCCGCCATTGCAGGCGCAGGGATTCTCAAGGGGATCCTGGCGCTGCTGGTGGCTTTTCAGTGGCTCGAACCGCACAATCAGAGCTATCAGATCCTGCTGGCGATTAGCGATGGCGTATTTTACTTCCTGCCGTTGGCGCTGGCGTTCAGTGCGGCAACGCGGTTTGGTGCCAACCCTTACGTTGCCGTCGCGCTGGCGGCCTCGCTGTTTCACCCTGCCCTGCAAACCCTGTTCAACGCCGGTGAGCCGATCCACTTCCTGAGAATACCCGTGCCAGCGGTGAACTATGCCTCAACGGTGATTCCGGTGCTGCTGTCGATATGGCTACTGAGTTACGTGGAACGCCTGATCGATAGCGTGATGCCCGCCTCGCTGAAAACCATGTTTGTTCCTCTTCTGAGCCTGCTGATCGTCACGCCTGTCACGCTTATCGCCATCGGCCCGCTGGGGATCTTTGCCGGTAACGCGCTGACTGGCGGCATTATCTGGCTGGTTGAAAACATGGGGATGGTTGCGGGCATCGTGGTGGGCGGAACCCTGTCGCTGATTATTATTACCGGCATGCACTATGTGCTGGTGCCCGTGATGATCCACAACATCAGCCAGCTGGGTTTCGATCCGTTTAAAATCCTTTTCTATGTTGCGAATCTCGGCCAGGCCGGTGCGGCATTCGGCGTGTTCCTGCGGGCCAGAGAGAAAAAGCTTAAGTCACTGGCGCTCAGCACCAGCTTCAGCGCCGCGATGGGCATTACCGAACCCGCGATGTACGGCATCAACATCCGTTACAAACGCCCGTTTGCCGCCGCTCTGCTCGGCGGGGCCTGCGGCGGCGCATTCGCGATGGCGATGGGGGTAAAAACCTATGCGTTTGCGCTTAGCGGGCTGCCCGGCATCCCCGCGCTGGTCGGCCCGACCTTTATCTATGCCCTGCTCAGTCTGGCGATCGCCTTCGGCAGCGCTGCCCTGCTCACCGTGATGCTGGGCTTTGATGAATCTGCCCACTTGCCCGCCGCCGATGAGGCATCCGCATCCGGCGCCAGGCGCCACGAACCCGAGACGCTTTTTGCGCCTGCCAGTGGTGAGATCACACCGCTGAATGCGCTGGCGGACCCGGTATTTGCCGATGAGATATTTGGCAAAGGGCTGGCTATTTATCCCTCTGGTGGCGAGCTACGTTCTCCCGTGGACGGCCACGTCGAGTCGCTGTTTGAAACTCACCATGCGCTGGGGCTCAGAAGCGATACCGGCGTGGAAATCCTGATCCACATTGGCATCGACAGCGTCAAACTCGGCGGCCGCCACTTCACCAGCCATATTCAGCCCGGGCAGTGGATCAGCACGGGCGATCTGTTAGTCACCTTCGATCTGGCCGCGCTTCAGGCGGAGAACATTGATCCGAGCGTGATCGTCATTGTGACCAACAGCGAGCGCTATGACGAGATTCGTCCGGTGAAAGCTACCGGGCATATCGCCAGTCGCGAGGCCTTTCTGACACTCACCGCCGCGGCGGTTTAAGGAGCAAAGCATGACGAGTTCAACGACCTTTCCAGCAGGATTTTTGTGGGGCGGTGCCACCGCCGCGAATCAGCTTGAAGGCGCATGGGATATCGGCGGCAAAGGGTTATCGGTGTCCGATGTTTATACCTTCGACGCGGCCACACCGCCCACGCAGTGGCTGGATCAGTGGCTTAGCATGACGCATGCGCAGGTTGAAGAGGCGCAGAACCCGGACAGTAAAAAGTATTATCCCAAGCGCAAAGGCAACGGCTTTTACACCCATTTCAGGGAGGATATCGCGCTGTTCGCCGGTATGGGATTTAAATGCTTCCGGATGTCGATAGCCTGGACGCGTATCTTTCCGCGCGGCGATGAAGCCGAACCTAACGAGGCAGGCCTGCAGTTTTATGATGAGGTGCTGGATGCGCTGCTAGCGCACGGAATCGAACCCATTGTCTCGCTGTCGCATTACGAGATGCCGCTGGCGTTGGTGACGGATTACGGCGGCTGGCCAAATCGCCAGCTGGTGGATTTCTACGTGCGATTCGCCACCACGGTTTTTACCCGCTATCGCAACAAGGTGAAGTACTGGATGACCTTTAACGAGATTAACTGCGTGAAGCATCATCCTTACGTCAGCGTCGGCGTGATCGAGGAAGGTCATCCTCATCTGGAGCAGGATAAATATCAGGGCGCGCACCATCAGTTTATCGCCAGTGCGCTGGCCACTAAGGCCTGCCACGCGATAATTCCCGGTTCTCAGGTGGGCTGTATGATTAGCTATCAGATCCTCTATCCGCATACCTGTCATCCGGATGACGTACAGGCATGTGAAGAGATGCAGCGCGTTTCGCTGTTTTTTAGCGATGTGCAGGCGCGCGGCTACTATCCGGCTTATGCCCGCAGAATGCTGGCGGAGAAAGGCGTTCAGCTGACCAAAGCCGTGGGTGACGATGAGATCCTGCGGCAACATCCGGTAGACTTCGTTTCCTTCAGCTATTACATGTCCAGCACCGTCAGCGCCCATCCCGAAAAGCTGACCGGCGCGCAGGGCAACCTGATTACCGGCGGAATACGTAACCCGCACCTGGCAACCAGTGAATGGGGCTGGCAAATCGATCCTAAAGGGCTGCGGCTGGCGCTGAACCAGCTTTATGACCGTTATCAGAAGCCACTGTTTATTGCCGAAAACGGTCTGGGCGCGGTGGATACCGTTAAGGCCGACGGCAGCATTGATGATGATTACCGCATCGACTACCTGCGCCAGCATGTCGAACAGATGAAAGAAGCCATTGCCGACGGCGTCGCGCTCTTTGGCTATACCTGGTGGGGGCCGATCGACGTGGTGAGTGCCGGGACCGGTCAAATGTCTAAACGTTACGGTTTTATTTATGTGGATCAGGATGATATGGGCAACGGTAGTCAGAAACGTACCTTGAAAAAGAGCTATCACTGGTATAAAAAACTGATTGCCTCTAATGGCGAAGACCTCCGCCGCTAACCCGGTTAAACGTCACTGAGGTGACCTGCTGACAGGCGCTGTCAGCAGGTCAGTGTATTTCAATCTCTGTCGTCCATCCCGGCAGAGCGGCTCACTGCCACTTAAGCCTCAGGAGAGGAGTGATTTGAACACGCTGCATTTAGTCGATCCCGAGTTACTTCCCATTCTCGCAAACAGCGCGCCGCTGGCACTCACGCCTGAAACGATTGTGGCACTGCGCCAACAGCGTCAGGATGCTGCCGTTAAGCAGGTTCAGTCTTATGGCGACCTTGGGCTTCACATCCATGAGCAGCAGATTGATTTTCCCGATCGTCCCACCGTCAGAGTCTGTGTGATAACGCCCGTAACCGCCACCGGAAAGCGCATGGGCATTTTGCACATTCATGGCGGCGGTCACCTGTTCGGCAGCCCGGAGCAGTCGCTTTCACTGACCAGTGCCACGGCGCTGCGCCAGAACTGCGTGGTGGTCTCGGTGGACTATCGCCTGGCCCCGGAAACGGTGTTTCCCGGATCGCTGGAGGACGGCTATGCGGTGCTGAACTGGATGGTAAGCCAGGCCGACAGGCTGGGCATCGATCCGGCACATATCGGCTTAATGGGCGACAGCGCCGGTGCCGGGCTGGCCGCCTCGCTGGCGCTGCTGGCAAGGGATCGCAATGGCCCCAAACTGGCCTTCCAGAATCTGATGTTCCCGATGCTGGACGACCGCACGGTGACGGAAACACATCCCAATCCCGTGACCGGCGAGTTTGTCTGGACGCGAGAATACAATCGTATTGGCTGGACCGCCCTGCTGGGCGAGGAACCCGGCAGCGAAACGATCTCGCCTTATGCCGCACCGGCACGCGCCAGCAACCTTGCCGGGCTTCCCCCTGCCTGGATCGGCGTCGGCACGCTGGACCTGTTTCTGGATGAGAACCTCGATTATGCACAACGGCTGATCCGTGCCGGCGTTGCCGTCGAGCTGCACGTCTGGCCCGGTGCCTTTCATGGCTTCCATGCCAGCGACACGGCCGCCGTTTCCCTGCAGGCCAGGGAACTGCGTCAGTGCTGGCTGTCGCGCTTTAATCCCTGCCCGGCAGGTTGATGGGCGACGCATATCCTGCCAGGGTTGAGCAACGCCGTTAACGCACGGAGCTACGTGATGCAAACGCTCAACATTGTACCCCGCCTGATGACAGCGCTGCGGGCGGGCAAAAAACGCCATACGATTCGCTGGCAGGAACAGAAGATTACGCCGGGTCCACTTTGCTATGTCAGTAACGAGGATCCTGCGACCTGGGTGATCGTTGATGTAGCGCAGGTGGTGACCATGCCGCTGTCATCCGTCGCGCACTATCTGGGCAAAGGTGATGAATGGCCCGATGCGGTCTTGCTGGCCGGAATGCAGGAACATTATCCTGCGATTCAGCTCGATTCACAGGTTGAGGTGATTCACCACTCCGCGCCGCGTCAGGATGAGCGTGCGCTTCACCTCGCATTGCTGGCGGCCCTGACGGTGCTGGAATGCAGCCTGCATCATGAAAAGCGCCACGATCTAGCGTGGCTTGACCAGAGACTGCATCCCGAATTTAAAGAGATCACCCTTTCAGGCACGCTGCTGAACCGTGAGCAAATCATCGCGGCGCTAATGAATGAAGAGAACGCGCAGGCCATTATCAGCAGCGACTTTCAACTAATGGAGGTCGGAACCCAGCATGCCATTTTGCTTTACCGCACCGCGCAGCCAGACGGCAGCCGTGCCGCATTACGTTCGTCCCACTGGGTTTTATCCGCAGCGCATGGCTGGCAGATGATTTTTCATCAGGGCAGCACGGCAGCCGCCGGGTCATAGTCTGGGGTTTGGGGTTTGGGGTTTGGGGTTTGGGGAAAAAGCGTGGGCTGTCCACGCAGCCGTAAAACAGACCCACAATCTGTGACAATCATGGCCGACATGCGGCCATGAGCGCTATTTCACCACAGGGTTTTTCTGCAGCGACAGCGCATCCATAAAGGCATCATCAAGCTGCAGATGTTCTTTCACCAAATCGCGCGGCGTACCGGCCAGCCACTGATTCAGGGAAATATCAGCGTAATAATCACTTTTGAATAACTCCAGGAAACGCAGCGGCCCCTTACCGGTATTTTCAACATAGTGGCCCATCGCGAACGGCACATAGCCGACGTCCCCTGCCCGGTAGTCAAAGGTTCTGGCCTGCCCTGACGACGCAAACACGCCCATGCGCCCTTCGCCTTCCAGGTAGTATTGCCACTCGTCGTTGTTCGGATGCCAGTGCAGCTCGCGCAATCCACCAGGTTCGATCTCCACCAGCGCGGCCGCGATGGTCTTTGAAACCTTAAAGGTCGAAGAGTCAGTGATTCTGACCGTGCCGCCCGGCGCCTTGATCGGTTCCTGCGCCAGCATGCGGTGCGTAAAGGTGCGTTTAGCCTGGGTTGCCCCTTTCACCGCCACGGATGAGAGGCTGCCGGGCACCGGCGCGGCGAAGATGTATTCATCTTCAGGCGAGGGCAGTTTGGCAAAGGTTGAGACCGGCACCTTGAAATTTTTGGCCAGAATCTCGGGCGGGATGTGTTTGAACCAGTCGGACAGCAGAAAGGTGCTGTCTTCATCGAATCCGCCGTCATCAAAGGCCAGCAGAAACTCGCAGCCGTCCGGCCCCAGCCCCTGAATTGAGTGCGGAATGCCCGGCGGGAAATACCATAGATCACCCGCACCAATATCGTCCACGAACCAGGTGCCATCGGTATCAAATGCCGTGACGCGGGCATTGCCATAGGTCATATAGGCCCATTCGCCCTCTTTGTGCCAGTGCAGCTCGCGAATGCCACCGGCATTGAGACGCATATCCACGCCCGCAATGGTGGTGGAGACGCCGAGCTCACGTTGGGTGACCTGACGGGTCCATCCGCCACTGCTTTTACGCACGTGCGCGTCGCTGAAGGAAAAGCGCAGGTTTGGCAATGTGCCGCTGTCGGTAGGCGGAGGATTTACGATGTCAGGATTTTCCGCTTCGCGGATGGGATCGTGCGGGCCGGGATCTCTGCCAGCGCCGGAAAAGGACTGAATGCTGTCATGTGCGTGAACCTGCCCGGCCGCCAGAGCGACCGTGCCGCCTGCCGCAAAGGCCATAAAGCTTCTTCGGGTTAATTTACTCATTAATAAAATACCTCGTTCCTTGCTGATAAATTCGACGACATGCGCTGTCATAAGAAATTTATAGTGGGATAAGTTAAATTTTATTTATGGGATATGTAAATTTTGATGACATCCGCATGGCCGAGTGGGTACGGAAATTATCAACCCGTGCTACCTTTTTATCGTTGATTGAGGAAGCGTTAACTTTTCTTATCGGTTCAATCTCATAATTGGCACGAAAGGATCATTTTCACGCGTAACGGCAATATCAATGCCGATCATACTTCGTTACAGGTTCAGGCTGAGGCGTTGTCTGTTGCAAGTCAGAAACAAACCGCTCTGATGAGGATCATTCCGTCGCAGCCAGCAGCGTTCGGGGCATGGCGCGGAGCGAGTGAAACGGCAGGGGTTGTGAAGGGAAAAGCCTTAATGCGCACTGTGCGCCCGGCCGGCAAACACTGAGCAGGCCAGACGACAGGGTAATGCCGCTAGAAGAACCTATGCTGACCCGGACTGGCTTCGGCCTGAGGCGCGCGGGCTGAGGAGGCGGCACCTTCAGCCTGCAGCGGACAAAACGGGTAAGCCCGGTGGCGTTCGGGCAAATTAACAATGATGATGCTCTCTTCCGGTCCATCAAGCACATCATCCATCAGACTCAGATATTCATAAGGATTTTGCATAACTTGTCTCTGTTCCGTTATCCATAGTGAAGCAGGTCATACAGTCAACTCAGGTTCGGCATGTTCGCTGCGATAGATCGATAATAGCTGTTAACTAACCTGTCACAAGCAGATTACGCCTATATGACAGCCAACAGACGGAAAATAGCGGCGCGCGCAAGGCACGCCGCACCGGGTCAGAAGAAGCCAAGCGGCTGGATGCTGTAGCTTACCAGCAGATTTTTCGTCTGCTGATAGTGATCAAGCATCATCTTGTGCGTCTCGCGACCGATACCTGATTTTTTATAGCCACCGAAGGCCGCGTGAGCGGGATAAAGGTGATAGCAGTTCGTCCAGACACGTCCGGCTTTGATTGCCCGCCCGACGCGGTAGGCCCGGTTGATATCCCGCGTCCAGACGCCCGCGCCCAGGCCGTAGATGGAGTCGTTGGCGATGGCGATGGCCTCTGCCTCATCCTTGAAGGTGGTGATGCCCACCACCGGGCCAAAGATCTCTTCCTGGAATACCCGCATGCTGTTGTTGCCTTTCAGCAGCGTCGGCTGAATGTAGTAGCCGCTGGCCAGCGTGTCATCGAGCGTCTCAACACCGCCGCCGATCAGCACCTCGGCCCCTTCCTGACGGGCGATCTCCAGATAGGAAAGAATTTTATCGAACTGCTGCTGAGAAGCCTGCGCGCCCACCATCGTTTCCGTATCCATGGGATCACCGCGCTTGATGGTTTTAATGCGTTTAAGCACTGCCGCCATAAAGGGCTCGTAAATGGACTCCTGCACCAGCGCCCGCGACGGACAGGTACAGACTTCACCCTGATTCAGGAAGCCAAGCACAACCCCTTCCGCCGCTTTTTCAATAAAGCTTTCTTCGGCCTGCATGATATCTTCGAAAAAGATGTTCGGCGATTTCCCGCCCAGTTCGACCGTAGACGGAATCAAGCTTTTCGCCGCCAGTTCCAGGATATGGCCGCCCGTCGCCGTCGATCCCGTAAATGCCACTTTGGCAATGCCCGGATGGGAGGCCAGCGCCTCACCCGCTTCTTTACCATAACCGTGGACCACGTTGACCACGCCGGGCGGCAGCAGATCTTTAATCAGGTCAACAAACAGGGTAATCGACAGCGGCGTTTGCTCCGCGGGCTTGAGCACCACGCAGTTCCCTGCCCCCAGGGCCGGCGCCAGCTTCCATGCCGCCATCAGCAGCGGAAAGTTCCACGGGATGATCTGCGCCACCACGCCCAGGGGTTCATGAAAGTGATAGGCGGCAGTAAATTCGTCGATCTCCGCCGCGCTGCCCTCCTGCGCCCTGACACAACCGGCAAAATAGCGGAAGTGATCCACCGCCAGCGGCATATCGGCGGCCAGCGTTTCACGAACCGGTTTACCGTTGTCCCAGGTTTCATTTACCGCCAGGTATTCCAGCTTCTCTTCCAGCCGATCGGCGATTTTAAGCAGCACCAGGGCGCGCTGCTGAGGCGAGGTTTTTCCCCAGGCATCCGCCGCGGCGGCAGCGGCAGCGACCGCGTTATCGACGTCTGCCTTGTCTGAGCGGGGAAACGCCCCGGCATCTGAACCATTAACGGGCGAGGTATTGGTGAAGTAGTGGCCATTGACCGGCGCAACGAACTCCCCATTGATGAAATTGCCATAGTGCTTTTGCAGCGTGATGAGAGAACCGGATTCTCCTGGAGCAGCATAGCGCATGTTGAATCTCCTTACGCAGTAAGATGTGAAACAACTATGAAACCTATTTTTAACATATTAGATCAGCGCCAGCCTGACAGGTTTGTTGTCCTTAAACTGTGACCGCGACGAAGGAAAATCCCCGTTGGGCCCACTACAGATAATTCCGACTTTTTGCCGCTTCGCCAGTTATCTGGAAACTTTTAGGCACGATGGGGTCAATATGGGGATATGTTTACTCTGGAGGTATGTCAGCATGTTAGCTTCGGCTTTCACCTTAATGCGCGCTAAAGCAGATTTCGTCCACCAGTTCATTCGTAATCCGCGCAAAATGGGCAGCATTACTCCTTCCTCTGATGCGCTGTGTCGCACCATGGTTGACTCGGTGGCGTGGAGCGGTCAGTTGCGGGTTGCCGAACTGGGCGCGGGCGATGGCGTTCTGACGCGTCGTCTGCTGGCGCAGATGGCACCGAACGCGACGCTGGACGTATTTGAAATCAGCAGCGCGCTGGCGCAAAAGTTAAGCGCGCTGAATGACGAGCGAATGACGGTGCGGACCTGTTCGGCCGAGTACCTGAACGGCAGCTATGATGCCATTTTCTCTGGCCTGCCGCTGCTGTCGCTGTCGCCGGAACTGCGGGATGCCATCCTACAGGCGGTGTACCATGCCCTGGGGCCGAACGGCGTTTTTGTGCAGTTTCAGTACACGTCGCTCACCCAGCCCGATCTGTCTCGTTATTTTACCTGGGAGCGCCAGCGGGTGTTAAAAAACGTTCCGCCGGCCTGGGTTTATCGTTGTACCCGCCACTATGCGCCCTGAGCGCTTTTAACCGCCGGGCGCGTTTGCAACCAGAAATGGTATAAGAGGCTACGCGCCCAGTCCGCCCCCTGCAGTTCCGTCCCGTCATTTTCCTCATTTTCTGGCAGGCATGCATCCATAATGCGGCGATCAAACTCCGGGTGAAACTGCACCGACAGCGCACAGGCTGAATAGCGCAAGACCTGGCAGCCGTCCATGTCCGAAACGGCCAGCACGGTGGCGTGCGCGGGCGGCGTCATCACCGACTGGCGATGCGAAAGCCAGGCCTCGAAGGTTTCCGGCAACGTGGCCAGCAGCGGATCGTGGCGGGCCTGGGAAGTGGTGGTTAACGTCATCAGACCGCGTTCCCAGCCATTAGGGTTGTCGCCTACTTTTCCCCCCAGTGCATAAGCCATCAGCTGGTGGCCGTAGCAGACGCCAAGCAGCGGCAGACGCGCCTCCATCGCGGCACGAATCCAGGCCGCCGTGCGTTCACTCCAGTCAGCATGATCGGTCACCATTGCCCAGGAACCACTTAACACCGCACCGGAAATATCAGTAAACTGCGGCAGCGTTTCGCCCAAGTGGGGACGGACAATAACGTAATCATCAGGCTGTAAATTCAGGGCATCAATAAACCATACCGGTTGTTCACCGATTTTCTCGACCACGTTGGCGGGGGGAACATCTAACTGAATCAAGGCAAGGGGCAATGCAGGCGCAGAAATCATACCGAATCGAATCCTCAAAAGGGTTGGCGTTTCGGAATATCAGTCTGACAGTAACTGTTGTAAATGTCTTATGAATTTTTTGAGCTTTATTTCCTGCTTAACTAAATAAAAAATGTTAATCATTGCCAGAACGTCGTGGGTTCGTGCCATGATTATCAGGTATCGGGTTTATTTTTAAAGGACAACATTGTGGCAGTGCGGCATTTCTTTATGGTTCTGATGGTGGTTTCTATCTGGGCCTTTAATAACGTGGCGGTAAAATGGGGTTTAGTTGAGTTACCGCCTTTGTTTCTTACGTGGATGCGTTTTGCGGTCGTGGCGATTGTGCTGGTGCCGTTTTGCCGCATTAACCGCCAGCAGCTTCCCTGGTTGCTACTGCTGGCCTTCACATTTGGGTTTATGCACTTCTCTCTCCTGTTCGTCGGTATGCGTTTTACCGATGCCGGAACGGGCGCGATTGTCGTGCAGTTGGGTACGCCGATTGCCATGCTGCTGGCGATGGTGGTGCTGAAAGAGAAGCTGCGGTTGATTCAGCTGATCGGCATTATGATCTCGCTAAGTGGTGTAGTGGTGCTGTCTGGTAGCCCCACCATTCCTGCCTGGTGGGTGCTGTGCATCCTGCTGTGCAGCGCCACGGGCTGGGCGATCAGCAACCTGATTGTGAAAAAATCGCCGCCGATTAAACCCCTGACGCTGACCGGCTGGATCGCCTTTCTGGCCCTGCCGATTGTGGGGGCCGCCAGCTTGATGCTGGAGTCTCATCAGCTCTATGCGCTGCAACATGCTGGCTGGCGCGGCTGGTTTGCCATTCTTTACAGTGCCATTGCCTCTTCCGTGGTGGCGTACACCTTATGGTATGCCCTACTGAAGAAATACAACGTCAACCTGATCATGCCCTACTCGCTGCTGACGCCGGTGCTGGCGGTCTTAATGGGAATCGTGGTGCTGGGCGACAGCCTGAACAGTTTCAAAATTATTGGCGCTTCGCTGGTCATTCTGGGCACGACGATTGCGGTGATTAACCTGCGCAATCTGCGCATGCACGCACGCTTTCCTCGCCTGCGACGCCGTTAAGGGCACATGCTATGCTTCAGGCATCGCCCTTATCAGGAGCCTGTTGCATGAATCATCTGGCTAACGCACTTTGGCAGCAGATGTGGCAGGGATTGCACGGCAATCATGCGCCACAAATGCTGCCTGTTTTTACCGACCACGCCACCTTTTCCTCCGCCTATGCCGTCAGTGAACTGGCGGCCACCAGCCTGGGTCTGGCGATGCAGGGCGTGGCCGACCTGCTTAATCGTCCTGCCCGTCCGCAGGTTAACGTCCGACTGGCCTCACGCTGGTTTCAGCACAGTTTTATGCCGCTTAATCGCGCTGCGCCCGCGCTGTGGGATCCCTTTGCCGGCGATTATGCCTGCCGCAACGGCTGGATCCGCCTGCACACCAATGCTCCGCACCATCGGCTGGCAATGGAACGCGTGCTTGGCCGTCACCCGGATCGCGCGGCACTGGCACGGGAAGTGGCGCAGTGGCAAGCCACGGAGCTGGAACAGGCGGTGATTGAGGCAGGCGGCTGCGCGGCAGAGATGCGCAGTGCCGAGGCATGGCAGCAGCATCCACAGGGGATGGCCGTCATACATGAACCGCTCTTCGCGCGACAAACCCTGGCCGACGGCCCCGCAGTCACGTGGGCGTTGCCCGCGGCGCGTCCGTTACTTGGCATCAAGGTTTTGGATCTGACCCGTATCATTGCAGGCCCGGTGGCGACGCGCTTTCTGGCCAGCCTGGGGGCAAACGTTTTACGAATCGATCCGCCCGGCTGGCAGGAACCCGGTGTGGACGAAGAGCTTGCCTGCGGCAAACGCCGTGCCGTGCTGGATTTAACACAGCCAGCCGACCGTGCCCAGTTTATCTGGTTACTGAAACAGGCCGATGTGATGGTGCACGGCTACCGCGCCGACGCACTGGAAAAGCTGGGATTTGATGCGGCATCGCTGCAGGCCCTGAGCCCCGGTCTGGTCGACGTCAGTTTAAATGCCTGGGGCTGGCAGGGACCGTGGCGCAACCGGCGCGGTTTCGACAGTCTGGTGCAGATGAGTTGCGGGATTGCCGAACAGGGAATGCGATGGAAGCAGCATGATGCGCCGGTACCGCTTCCGGTACAGGCGCTGGATCATGCCACTGGCTACCTGATGGCCGCCGCGGTTCTGGCAGGATTGCGTCAGCGCCTGCAGCACGGCTGCGGCAATCAGACGCGGCTGTCGCTGGCGCGTACCGCCTGGCTGCTTGAGCAACACCGTTATGGGTTGAACGAACAGCAGACCGGCATTACGCCACGGCTCTGCGACAACCAGCCCTGCATTGAGCTTACGCCGTGGGGGATTGGCGTCCGGTTACGATCCGCCGCCTGGCTGCCCGGCACCACATTACAGTGCGCCACGCCCGGCAACCCGCCCGGCACGCATCCGGCGCACTGGTGATTCAGGCGTCGTCGCCCTGCTCGCTGGCGCTTTCCACCAGCTCATCATACATGGCCTGAATCGCCTCACGGCTCAGCACCGCCAGCGTACGATAAAACGCCGTGTTGGCATGGGCTTCAACTTTGCCGAGAAACGTGCCGCACCACGGCATCAGGTACACGTCAAACAGCGCCAGCTGCGCGGCGCTTTCATCAGCCGCAGACTGATCTTCCAGCCAGGATGCCGCTAGCAGCAGCCCACCGAAATGGTCGGCAGGCGCCTCGCCCAGCGGCATACCGCGCGCGGTCAAAAAGGCACGAATATCAGCTTCCGGCTTTCCTTCCGGCCAGCGTGACGCAAACGGCGATACCTTGCAGTCACTGCCGACAAACAGCGCATCGTAGTCTGCCGCCAGCGCCTGCGGATCGCTGTTTTGCTGCAGGCGCGTTAACAGCTCATCCTGCTCCAGCGGCCACTGTGCCGCCAGTTTACCTTCACGAATCAGCGTAAACAGCGGGGCCAGCAGCGCATCCTGCGGATGGCGGTTAAACAGCGAGCCAATAATACGGCACAGAATGGAAAACTCATTCATGCGTCAACATTCCTTGAGGGAGATAAATTAAAAGTCAGCCAGCTCGGCGATAGGTTTGCCGGTACGCAGTTCCAGAAAATCGAGCAGGCGACGCGGCGTGACATTTAACACGCGATCCTCGGGAAAATCCACTTCTCTGGCAATCCGCAGGCAGTGCTCGAAGTTGCCGAGGGTGAAAGCGGTGTGGGAATCGGAGCCGAAGGCCAGCCGCCCGCCCGCTTTGCCGACCGCTTCCGCAATCGCCCGGCAGTTGGGCTCGCTGCCCGGACGGGAATGGGTAAAGGAGGAGTTATTCAGCTCCAGCGCCACATTGTAGTGCGCGGCGGCTTCGGTGATAGCGGGAATATCGACGGGATATTTTGGGTTGCCGGGATGGCTAATGATGTGAACCAGCCCGCCCGCCATGGCGGCAATCATCGCCTCGGTATTCTGTGTCAGATCGCGCGGCGCATAAACCGCTTCGTGAAAGCCCGCCACAATGAGATCCAGCGATTCCAGCATCGGCCCTGAGCAGTCGATCTCGCCCTGCTGGTTTTTAATATTGGCCTCGATACCGCGCAGAATCGCCACGCCATCAATGATCCGTGGCCAGATGCGCATATTAACGAAGTGCCAGTAATGCGGTGCATCGGCCATGTCCGGACCGTGATCGGTTATAGCAAACAGCTTGAGGCCGTTCAGTTTTGCCTGCGCCACATAGTCGTGCAGCGTGCTGTAAGCGTGCGTACTGGCAACCGTGTGCATGTGAAGATCTACCGGATACATTGTCTGCTCCTGCAAAGGCCGGTTAAGGCATCAGTGATTAATAGCCGCGCTGACGATCGACGAGGCCCTGAGGATGTTCACCCCTTTCAAGCTGCCCGATAGCGTGGGCAATAAAGTCCATCGCCTCTTCTTTCAGGGTGACCGCCGCATTGTGAGGGGTAATTGTTACGCGCGGATGGAACCATAAGGGATGATCGGCAGGCAGCGGTTCAGTCTGAAACACATCCAGCGCGGCCCCCTTCAACTGTCCGCGATCAAGAGCAGCGAGCAAATCAGCTTCCACGACCTGATCGCCACGGGCGAGGTTAAGGAAAAAAGCCTCCTGCGGCAACTGCTGCAACAGTTTATGATCAATCAGATTGCGCGTTTCGGGCGTGCTGGGCAGCAGGTTAATCAGCACCCGGGTTTCGCGCAGGAAGTCATTCAGCGCCGCCGCGCCAGCGAAGCTGGTTACGCCGGGAATCTGCTTCGGAGAACGGCTCCAGACGCGCACCGGAAATCCCCGCGCCTTAAGCGTTTCGGCGACCTGCTGCCCGAGTACGCCTGCACCTAAAATGCCGATGTGAAAGGTTTCGCGCGGGTAAGAAGGCAGCGGCTGCCACTGGGCCGACTGCTGCTGCTGGAGATAGTCATCGAAGCGTCGGAACCAGCCCAGGACGCGGCACAGCGCATATTCCTGCATCTGCTGCGCCATGCCTGTGTCTTTCAGGCGATAGAGCGGAACGTTGTCCGTGAGCATATCCGGGTGCTGCGCCAGCTGCCGCAGGATTTCATCCACGCCTGCGCCCAGTGCAAATACGCCTTTTAACGCGTGGCGGCCACGAAGCATGTCAGCCGGTGGCGAACGCACCAGCGCATAGTCTGCGGGCGCGTTGTCGCCCGGTGCCCACGCGCGCACGCGGGCCTGGGGCAAACGCTGCTGCAGGCCATGTATCCAGTCCGTGGCGCTCTGCGACGGATGAAACCATACAATCTCCATACTGCTCTCCTTTTATTCCCGCCTCGGGTAAACGTGCACAAGGGCAAGCGAAGCCCTGAAAAATGCCTTTTTTCTAACATACCGCAAATAAATAATTCATGCCGCTTCACATTTCCGCCGCACTTAAGGGTGAAAATTGTGGTTAAGGTCTAAAGTTGTTGGGTGGTCAATGCGTTACACAGGGCCGCATTTCGGACAAGGAGAAACACCGATGATGAACACTGAGGTAAAAACGAAAAAACGGCCTCAACGCCATGCGCCCATCCTGCTCAGCCTGTTGCTGAGCGCGAGCGTATTCAACAGCTGGGCGGCAGAGGAATCCCGATTACTGAACAATCCACCGCAGCCGCCGGATGTCCGCTTAGGGCCATTGTTTAATGCCGTTCAACAGGCGAAATTTTACCCCGATCAAAAAACGTTTGCCGATGCAGTACCAAAGTACGATCCTTCGTCAATTCTTGCCGACTGGCAGATGCAAAAAAATCAGCGCGGCTTTGATTTAAAACGGTTTGTTGCAGCGAATTTTACCCTGCCTGGCGACGGCGATAAATATGTGCCGCCTGCAGGCCAGAATCTGCGCGACCATATTAACGGCCTGTGGCCGGTGTTAACCCGCACCACCAACAGTGTGGGAAAATACGACTCGCTGCTGCCGCTGCCTAAGCCTTATGTCGTGCCGGGCGGACGTTTCCGTGAGGTTTATTACTGGGACAGCTATTTCACCATGTTGGGGCTGGCAGAGAGCGGCCATTGGGACAAAGTCCAGGACATGGTTGATAACTTTGCTTCCCTGCTGGATCGCTACGGCCACATTCCTAACGGTAACCGCACCTACTACCTGAGCCGGTCACAGCCGCCGTTCTTTAGCCTGATGGTCGATCTGCTGGCAACCCATGAAGGCGACAAAGCCTATACCCGCTATCTGCCGCAGCTGCAAAAAGAATACGACTACTGGATGGCAGACAGCGACAGCGTCGCAGCGGGCAGTGCCAGCAAACGGGTGATCAAGCTGGCCGACGGTACGTTGCTGAATCGCTACTGGGATGCGCGCGACGTGCCGCGTACAGAATCCTGGATGGATGATATTACGACGGCCAGTAAAGCGCCGCAGCGCAACAAGGCCGAGATGTACCGCGAGCTGCGTGCCGGAGCCGCCTCGGGCTGGGACTTCAGTTCGCGCTGGTTCACCGACGCTCATAATCTGGCTACCATCCGTACCACCCAACTGGCCCCGGTAGATCTGAACAGCCTGATGTTCCACCTGGAAAAAACCCTGTCTACCGCCTATCGCCTGAACAAACAGGACGATCGGGCAAAGGCCTTTGCAGACCGGGCAGAAAAACGTCAGGCGGCGGTTAACCGTTACCTGTGGGACAGCAAGCAGGGCTGGTACGCGGACTATGACTGGAAGAAACGCCAGATCCATCCGCAGCTCACCGCTGCCACGCTGTTTCCGCTCTATATGCAGATTGCCAGCGACAAACAGGCTGACAGCACCGCCAACGCGGTGGAAAAACAGCTGCTCAAACCGGGCGGCCTGGTGACCACGACGGTGAACAATGGTC
This sequence comes from Pantoea sp. Ae19-2, assembly GCF_059801205.1. Taxonomy (NCBI): domain Bacteria; kingdom Pseudomonadati; phylum Pseudomonadota; class Gammaproteobacteria; order Enterobacterales; family Erwiniaceae; genus Pantoea; species Pantoea sp. Ae19-2. The sequence goes on from NZ_JBCHWE010000001.1 coordinate 2,159,157, forward strand.
AACAGTGGGACGCGCCTAACGGCTGGGCACCGCTGCAGTGGGTCGCGGTAGAAGGCCTGGAGCACTACAAAAAACCTCAACTGGCGCAGCAGGTGGGCTTACGTTTCCTGCGTAACGTACAGCTGACCTACGACAAGGAGCATAAGCTGGTCGAAAAATATGTGGTGGAAGGTGCGAACCTGGGCGGCGGCGGCGGCGGTGAATACCCGCTGCAGGATGGCTTCGGCTGGACCAACGGCGTGACGCTGAAGCTGCTGGATAAATATTGCCCGAAAGAGAAAACCTGTAACAGCGCGCACGATATTCCCGAGGCGCAGAGCAGCGCACAATAACGGCAAGGTCATTGCCAATATAAAAAGGGCCCGCAGTCACCTGCGGGCCCTTTTTTTACATCATGTTCTGCGTTAACTGCGTACTTTGCGGTAGATAAACAGCACGACAAGCGCACCGATGACCGCGACAACGAAGCTACCGAAGTTGAACCCGTCCACACGGCCAAAGCCGAAGAAGGTACTGATCCAACCACCGACTACGGCACCGATAATACCCAGAATCACGGTAATGATGAAACCACCACCATCTTTACCTGGCATGATCCATTTCGCCAGGATACCGGCGATTAAACCAAAGATGATCCATGAAATAATACCCATCCGTTACTCCTTCCTTTTGGTTAGTCAATGGCGATCGCCTGATTAATCAAGCGGTTCACTGCGCCAAGTATAGTCGCGTTTTTCCAAAAATGTAGCGCAAGCAGTTAATGATAGTGGTTATTGTGTTAAAGCTTTATTATTGTGCGCCGATAACGAACGGGTAGTAACAGGATAATTACGTGAAAAAACGTTGCTCATCTGGAGCCAGCAAGTGAAAGAAACCGATAAAGAACAGTATCTGAAACGTGGCACGCTGGCCGTGCTTGGCGTGATGAAGGACCTGCTTCAGTTACAAACACCTTTGCTGGTGAATTTTTCGCGCGGGCAGTTTATTAGCCGTATGCTGGCTGCCGATGAAACGCGCATTGTGTTTGATCTGGGAAGCAATAACCTCGATAACGACTACGCGCTGCACTGCAACGAAATCACGGTCTTCGCCGAAACCCACGGCGCCAAAATCGAATTTGCCCTTGGGGCACTGGAAAAAACCGACTTTGAGGGGTTACCTGCTTTTCAGGCCGCCCTGCCGGACGTACTGTGGCAAATCCAGCGTCGGGAATTTTTCCGCATCAGCGCCCCTATGGAGCCGCAGTTCTGGTGCCATTGCCAGTGGCCTGACGGCACGGCCGCGCGCCTGCGCTTACAGGATCTCTCCCTGGGCGGCATTGGTGTTCTGGTGGAAGAAGCGATGCCGGAAGGGCTGAAAAGCGGGGACGATTTCAACAGCCTGCAGGTCGAACTGGGGGAATTTGGCCAGTTCAACGTCAGCGCTAAGCTTATGCACATTGGTGAACGCAGCATTATCACCAATAAAAATGAGACGAAAGTGACGCCTCGCCTGAGCTTCCGTTTTACCGCACTTGAGCCCCATCAGGAGCGGCAGCTGCAGCAGATTATTTTTGCCTTGGAGCGCCAGGCGCGCGACAAAGCACAACGCTTCCAGTGATCCGCCCTTCATCCTGCGCCGCGCACCGGCGGCGCATCCAGGCTATGCTTTCCCTTGCTTTCACGTTTAACCGGAACCAGCAAGGAGAATCTCCCCAATGGAAAACTGGCTCAGTTCGCGTCATTTTCAGTCCATTTTTTTCAATCAAACACTCTGGATCAATAGCGCTATTGTTATCGTTGCTACCCTTGTCATTTACTGGCTGCTGCGCAGCCTGATTCGTTTTACCTCTAACCGCATTGCCCACTACAGCGAAGTTCGCTACGCCCGGTTTACCGGTATTCTGGTCGAGATCTTGCGCAGCACCAGCCAGCTTCTGCTGCTGATTTTTTCCTTTCTTATCGCCCTGCGCTTTATCGATCTCCCTGACGCCTGGCGCGCGACGATCTCGCACAGCTGGTTCCTGGCCCTGATTGTGCAGATTACGCTGTGGATCGATGGCGGCATCCGCCTGTGGTTAAAGAGCCTGCTGCGCGATCCGCAGCATGTTCGCAATCCTGTCACCACGGTGATTATGGGCATTTTGCTGCGCGTGCTGGTTTGGGTCATGATGCTGCTGGCCATTTTATCGAACATGGGCATCGACATTACGGCGCTGGTTGCCAGCCTGGGCGTGGGCGGTATTGCCATCGCCCTCGCCATTCAGACGGTGCTGAGTGATGTGTTTGCCTCACTGGCGATTGGCTTTGATAAGCCTTTCGAACACGGTGATTTTATTGTCTTTGGCGACATCGCGGGGACCATCGAACATATCGGCCTGAAAACCACCCGCCTGCGCAGCCTGAGTGGTGAACAGATCGTCTGTTCCAACACCATTCTGCTGCAGCAAACGATTCACAACTACAAACGTATGCAGCAGCGCCGTATCGTGTTCAGGTTTGGTATCAGCTATGCCACCCCTTCTGAGCAGGTACGTGAGATAAGTGAACAGGTGAAAACCATCATTCAGGGCATCGAGATGACCCGCTTTGACCGCGCCCATTTTCTGGCGTTCGATGATTCGAAGCTGACGTTTGAAGTGGTCTATTTTGTGTTGAGTGCCGACTACAACCAGTACATGGATATTCAACAGGAGATTAACCTGCAGCTCATGGCGGCACTGGAAGAACGCAATATACGCTTTGCCTTCCCGATCCGTCAGGTCGAATTCAGCGGGGGCAGTTTGCCGCCGGTCGATCTTAAGCCGGTTCCCGATGACGACGCGGCCCAGCTACGCCGCGCGAATCGTTAAGCGCCGGGACGAACGGAGGATCGCGGCACGCTGCCCGATCCTCTTGCAGCCCTTATGCGGGCTGATAGCGACAGCGGGCAACGGCGTTCAGCCAGCCCTGATAGCTGTCCTGCATTTTCTGCGCCAGCTGCCTGCGCGGCATCACGACGTTGCCGCCCTGAAGAGCCTGCATATCACTCCCCTGCTGCCACCATCCCAGCTGTTTACCTGCCAGCAGTGCCGCCCCCAGCGCGGAGGCTTCAGCGGTAGGCGCGCAATGCAGCGGGCGCTGCAGGACGTCCGCCTGAAACTGCATCAGCCAGCGATTTTGTGTCGCACTGCCGTCAACGCACAGCGCAGGTAATGTGTCGCCGCTTGCCTGTTCCATAGCGAAAAAGACGTCAGCAATTTGCCAGGTAATCGACTCCAGCGCGACCCGCGCAAGCACCGCCGGGGTGGCCGCATCGGTCAGGCCGCACAGCATGCCGCGGGCTTTTAAATCCCACCAGGGCGCGCCCAGTCCGGACAGGGCCGGGACAAAATAGCAGCCCTGATTGTCATCACAGCTTTCGGCCATTGCCGTCAGCTGCTGGGGATCGGTGACGCCGAGCATTTTTCCCAGCCAGGCCGCACCTGAACCGGTGTGGGTAATATTGCCTTCAAACGCAAAGCGCGGTTGACCGTCGTGCCACGCCACGGTGGTGCTGAGGCCATTGTCGGTCAGGATCGGCGTTGCCATCGACATCATCAGCGAGGAGCCCGTGCCATAGGTTGCCTTGACCACTTCCGCCTCGTCACGGCGCTGGGCATAAAGCGCCGCATGAGAATCGCCAATGCGTGCCAGGATCGGGGTGCCAGGTGCCAGACCGGCAATATCAGTTAAGGCAACCACGCCCGCATAACCCGCTGAGGCGTTAATCTGCGGCAGCGCGGCGCGCGGCAGGCTGAACAGGGACAGCAGTTCATCATCCCAGTCGTTGGTGTGCAAACTGTAAAGCTGCGTGCGTGCCGCATTGGCATGGTCGGTGACGAAGCACTCTCCCGCCGACAGTTGCCAGGTCAGCCAGCTGTCCACTGTACCAATACATAACTCCCCCGCCGCCGCTCTGGCAAAGCCGTCAGGCAGTGACGCCAGCATGCCGGTCAGCTTGGCGGCAGGAAACATAGGATCGACCGCCAGCCCGGTTAGCGCCGTAATCTTCCCGGCCTGTCCAGACAGATGAAGATCGCGGCAAAACGATTCCGAACGGCGGTCCTGCCAGCTCACCAGCGGGGTGAGCGGCATGCCGTCCCGGCGCTGCCATATCAAAACCGATTCACGCTGATTGCTGATCGCAACCGCCGCGACCGGTGCGTCGGCGCACTGGGCAAGACAGTCGGCTATCGCCTGCCTGACGGCCAGCCAGATGGCCATGGGGGCCTGCTCGGCCAGACCGGGTTGCGGATGCTGCAGCGTCAGGCCCTGACTGGCCCGCGCCACCACTTTTCCCTGACGATTTACGGCGACCGCTTTGGCGTTGGTGGTGCCTTCATCAATAGCCAGAATCACGGACTCGTGCATCGTCAGCCTCCTGTGCAAAGGCGCAGCGCCTGGGCCGCCACGCTGCTGGCGTCAATGCCATGACAGGCCCGGGTGGAGGCGCGATCGCCGGCGATGGCGTACTCGCCATCCGCAATGCCCAGACGCAACAGCTTAACCGGCAAGCCGTTCTCGGCCAGGACCTCCGCCACCAGGCTGCCTACGCCACCATTGATGTTGTGCTCTTCAACCGTGATGACGCTACGGTAGTGACTCAGCAGATTATGCAATTGCTGAGTGTTACAGGGACGAATAGAAGGCACGGCGATTACCGCAGCGGAAACCCCCTGCGTTTCCAGCTGCTCTGAGGCGGTAACGGCCTCATGTACCGTTGAGCCCATGGCAACAAGCGCAATGTCATGGCCTTCGCGCAGCAGATCGATCGCCCCGGGTGTAAAGCGGTATTCGTCGTCGTGCAACTGCGGCAACGCCTTGCCATCCAGCCGAATATAAACCGGCCCCACATGATCAAGGGCATAGTCGATGATTTGGCGGCACTCAAGGGGGCAGGAAGGCGCGTAGATTTCAATATTGCCAAATCCACGCAGGATGGCGATGTCGTCAATGCTGTGGTGCGTGCTGGCGAGCGGGCCGTAGCTGGCTCCTGCATTCAGCCCAAACAGCTTAACGTTAGTATTGTTATAACAGACGTCGATTTTCACCTGCTCGTTAGCACGGGAGATCAGAAAGGGTGCGGCGTTACAGGTTACGGCCACTTTTCCGCCCAGCGCCAGCCCGGCAGCCGTGCCCACCAGCGCCTGCTCGGCGATGCCCACGTTAATTAACCGGCCGGGAAACGCCTTAATAAACGGCGCGATTTTAGCGGTTGAGGTGGAGTCAGCCACCACCGGAACCACATCGATACCGCGATCAACCGCCGCCATCAATGCTTCTACCATGACCTCTGCCAGATGTTGTGCCTTACTCATCTTTTAACTCCTCCAGTGCCCGGTCGATTTCTTCACCCTTGGGCACCCGGTGGTGCCATTCCGCTTTGCCCTGGATAAAGGAGATACCAAACCCTTTTTCCGTGTGGGCGATAATCACCCGCGGTTTGCCGCTTACCGGCGGCTGTTCGAGTGCGCTGACCACCGATGCCATGTCATTGCCCTGGCATTCACTCACCGCCAGACCAAAGGCACGCCATTTCTCCGCTAGCGGATCGGTGTTCATAATGTCACGCGTCGATCCCGCCAGTTGGAGTTTGTTTTTGTCGTTAATCACAATCAGGTTATCCAGCCCGTAATGGGCTGCCACCAGCGCCGCTTCCCAGTTACTGCCTTCTGCCAGCTCGCCGTCGCCGGTCACGACAAAAATGCGCCGCCGACTGTTGCTCTTCTTCGCCGCCAGCGCAATGCCCACCGCCACGGGCAATCCGTGCCCCAGCGCGCCCGTGTTCAGTTCGACGCCCGGCGTCTTTTGCCTCACCGGATGCCCCGGTAAAGCGGAGTGAGCATGCTGATAGGTCGCCAGCCACTCCAGCGGGAAATACCCGGCTTCCGCCAGCACACAGTAATATCCTCCCACGGCATGACCTTTTGACTGGATATAGATATCACGCTCGTCATCTGCCGTCCGGTCGGGCGCACAGTTGAGGATGCGGAAATAGAGCGCAGTCAGGATTTCAACCTGCGACAGGTCCGCGCCGGTGTGCCCCCCCGCCGGGCTGCCCGCGTTAAGCTGAATAATGCGGCGGCGCACTGACCGCGCTCGTTTTTCAAGCTCATTTACAGAAAGCATAAAAGGATTCATAGCTCACCTATTGAATTTTAAGTCCACACTGAATATATATTCAGGCTGGGTGTTATTGCCCCGTGCTGACAGGCAATGCGTGAAAGTCCCACACTTACATGCGCTGCCAGACCAAAGTCCTTTTCCTTTATGAATATATATTCAATAATGATTTTATATTCAAAACCACTATGCGCCTTGCGGGTGACGCCGTCCAGACAGGAAGTGATAAAAAGCGAAAATGATCACAAATTGCCGTGGATTGTGATTTTTACGTGGGTGGTTAACAATGGCAGGCAGAACACGAGAGGAAAAAAACCAATGGCGAAGCAGGATGAACAGCGGCTCATGGTAAAAATTGCCACACTTTACTATGTCGAAGGCAGGAAGCAGTCCGATATTGCACAGCTACTCAAGCTGTCTCAGTCGTTCGTATCGCGCATTCTGAACCGCAGTGTGAAAGAAGGCGTGGTAAAAATCAGCGTGGTGCCGCCTGCTAATGTCTTTCCGGAACTGGAAAAAGCGCTTGAGCAACGCTATCAGCTGCCGCAGGCCATTGTGGTGGATGTGCCAGAACAGGCGTCCGCTGGCGAGATCAAACAGGCGATTGGCTCGGCGGCGGCGCACTATCTGGAAACCCGACTGCGCGCGGACGAACTTATTGGCATCTCCTCCTGGAGCGGCACCATTCGTGCAATGGTGGATGCCCTGCATCCTCTCAATAACGCCTGTAAAGGTGTGATTCAGCTGCTGGGCGGCGTGGGGGCCAACGGAAACGTCCAGGCTACGATACTGACGCAAAATCTTGCCGCGCTGTTGAATTGCCCCGCCTGGCTGCTGCCCTCTCAGTCCATTGAACACTCGGTCACGGATCGCCAGCGGCTGGCCGCCAATCCCGACGTCGCCGAAGTGCTGAATAAGTTTAATGAGGTGGACTTAGCCATTGTCGGCATTGGCGATCTTGAACCTTCTGCGCTGCTGCGCAATTCGGGTAACTACTACGACGCAACCATGTTACGCACCCTGGCCGGGCGCGGCGCGGTGGGGGATATTTGCCTGCACTATTTTGATGAACAGGGTCAACCCGTGCTGAACGCCGATGAGGATCCGGTCATTGGCATGGAACTGGAACAGGTGCGACAGTGCGCGCAGGTGGTGGCGCTGGCAGGCGGCAAAGAGAAAGCACAGGCGATTCGCGGGGCGCTGCGGGGTGGCTATGTGAATGTGCTGATTGTGGATTATCCCACGGCAAGGCTGCTGACCACTTAACTGTTCTCTCCTCACCTGCCAAAAAGGAAGGTGAGGAGAAAACATGAGGATCAGCTGTTAGCGCGGTAAGCCGTGGTGACTTTCCACAGGTAACGTGGCGCCTGGGCTGCAGGATGTTTGTTTTGTACGTGCTGATAGAACTCGTCCGGCGTCATGGCATTTATCATGGCAATGGCCCGATCGCGATTGCTGGAGAAGGTGCGCAGTAACGCGCCAGCACCGTTTGCATAGGAAACAATAGTGGCGTAACGCAGCGTGAGGGGATCGCGGATGCCCGAAAGCGCAGACTGCTGCAGAATTTTGATGTACGCGGTACCAATATCAATATTTCTGGCCGGATCGCGCAGCTCTGCGTTGCTCGGCTGACCGTGGCGCCCCTGGGTGCGATACACTTCCCGGCCCGCGGTTGAGGCTTTGATCTGCATTAATCCCACCGCATTAGAACGGCTGACCACGCCAGGGTTCCCACCGGACTCCACATTGATAATGGCGCTGATCAGTTTTTCATCCACGCCATACTGGCTGGCGGCCGTTTCGGTAAAGAGTGACCAGGTTCCGCTGATGCGTGAAGGCGGTGCCTGGGTTAACGGCGTATTCTTCTCTTTAACGTAAGTATGCGGCGGTTCACTGGCACAGCCCGTCAGCAGCAAGGCTGAAATGACAAAGTAGCGAATTTTTAGCAATTTTTTATCTCGTCGCAGAAGTGGCGGAAGCTATCATACCGAGCCGGCTGAATTGCAAAATTACCGTTTATCCTAATTACAGCAGTCTGATGACTTATTTACGGTTTTTCGTCATTATCGTGAAGTCTGTCACTGACTAATTTCAGGAATTTACTATGACGTCACGTTCCATCCGTCTTATTGCCCCTTCAGGTTATTGCCATAATCAACCTGCGGCCCTGCTCGGGGTTGAACGCCTGCGTGCGGAAGGACATCGCGTGGACAATGACGCCGTCATCGCGCGGCGCTTCCAGCGCTTTGCTGGCACCGACGAGGCGCGCTCAGGCGATATTAATGAACTGGCTGACTTAGCAATCCTACCCGATATTGTGCTGGCGGTGCGCGGCGGTTATGGCGCAACACGGCTGCTGCCGTCGGTGGATTATGCCGGCCTGAAGCGTCGTTTAGCGCACCAGCCGCTGGCCATCTGTGGGCACAGCGACTTCACCGTGTTGCAGTTAGCGCTGCTCCAACATGCCGGTTTGATTAGCTTCAGTGGACCGATGCTGGCGGGCAATTTTGGCGCTGAGGTTTTATCCGAATTTACCCTGCAGCACTTTTGGCATGCGCTGACATCACCTACAGTCATGGTGGCCTGGCAAAGTGAAACACCCGATAACGGCCACTGGCAGGGGACGCTGTGGGGCGGCAACCTGGCGATGCTCTGCTCGCTAATCGGGACGCCATGGCTGCCGCAGATTGAGAACGGCATTCTGGTTATCGAAGATGTTAATGAGCATCCGTTCCGTATTGAACGTATGCTGCTGCAGTTGCACCAATGCGGCGTGCTGGCCAGACAGCAGGCAATTGTCACCGGCAGTTTCACCAGTACCGCTCTGTCGGAGTACGACAACGGATTTGATTTTCCTACGGTCTGGCAGCACATTCGCGAGGTCAGCGGCCTGCCGGTTATCAGCGACCTGGACTTCGGTCACGCTCCGGATACCGTCACCTTACCTCTGGGTGCAACGGCCACGCTGCAGGTGAATCAGGGTCAGGTTGTATTACAGGCGAGCGGACATCCCGTATTGCGCACATAGCTGAAGTTGCAGGAGATCGACATTGAAGCCGCTGTATGACGATTTGTGGATCTCAACGCCGGAGTTTCCGGCCGAAGGTACCGAAGACATTATGATGCATGGTTTTTTGCTGCGTCATCCGCGCGGCAATTTACTGATTGGACGGGTAGAAAACCCGCTGGATCATGAAGTGCTGGCGGATGATAACGGCGTAATCCGGCATTACCTGACCCACTGGCATGAATCCGCGCCCGGCGCGGCGCGTATCCAGCAGCGCTTTAACAGCGCGCTCTACTGCCACAGCCGCTCATTGGGGCAGATCAGCCGCTTTGTCGAACCTGACGATACCTTCACGCAGCAGGAAACGCATTTTGGTGATTTTCACCTGTTGCCGACGCCCGGTCACACACCCGGCAGCTGCAGCTATCTTTACGCTTCCCCTAACGGCCTGACCTACTTGTTTGTCGGTGATACGCTCACGCGTCAGCATGACCGCTGGATAACCGTGCTGGTGCCCGAGAGCAATCCTGCCGAACTGGCCGCTTCGCTGGAGCTCTACCGGACTCTGCGCCCTGACGTGGTGCTGATGAGCACCACGCGCGGCCATCTTTCATGGCAGAAAGTGACCCTGTCCGGCTGGCTGGCCGCTATCGACGAGGCAGAGCTGCACCCGCTGGATCTGCGCCAGCAGGCGGTGCTGTAGTTACAGGATTTTGGTCAGATAATGGCGCTGGTGATGGTGAATATAGTCGCCAAGCGTTAACCGGACGTGATAGCCCAACTTTTCGTAGAAGGGCCGAGCCTGAAAGCTGGCCGTATCGACCTGGGCAAAACGGCATCCTCGCTGGCGCGCCTCTTTTTCTGCCGCCAGCACCAACTGACTTCCCGTGCCCTGCCCCCGGAGCCTGTCGCTGACCCAAAGCAAATCGATGCGTAACCAGTTACCTGTCGTCGTACCGGTTAACCCTGCCAGCTTCTTCCCCTGAGAATCACAGATAAACAGCCCCAGCGGTTTAATCAGGTCCACGTCAAAAAATTTGCTGTTATGCGCATTCAGGCCTAGCCGGAGTTCATCCTGATCTTTACTGGTCACCTTATCAGTGAGGGTAATCTGCATTGGCATTCCTTATCGCGGCAAATCAGGAGTCGTTACGTTGTCTGTCGTCGTAGCGCTCAAGGCTCAGGACGTCAACGTCACGCTTCGCGCTGCGGCTGCAGGGCACCAGCGCGTCGCTGTCATGGTAGACAAAGAAGGTGTCGAGATTGCTTTTGTTGACGATCAACTGATCGCCGTTGCGGAAGCGGGTAATGGCCACTTTGTCACCGCCCTCAATCTGCGTGTTCAGTTGCCCCGCCGCAATCTGGAAGTGCTGTTTGGGCCAGGAGAGCGTACTCAGGCCATATTCAGCGCGTGAAATGGTCATGGTAGGCCGACCGGGACAATGGATCTGGAATTCGCTTTCGCTCCACGCTGACGCGCTGTAACAGGCCAACAGGCACAGGGCAAGACGGACTGCTTTCATCTGATTTCCTCCGCTGAATACGTCATTTCCCATTGTCAGGGGAGTTTATCACAATAAAAGCCAGGCAGAGCAGGACGGGACAGGTTGCCGCAGGGATTCAGGCGTGCCGGAGAGACAGCCGCTCACCTGCCCTGCGCACCACCAGAAAACCGAACGGGCGAGATGGCATCGGGTAAACCACGGCTCAATTAGTCTGCAGCCACTTCCGCTGCGACCAACATTAACGCCAGGTCGGCGTGTTCGCTGTCGAAGCTGCTCATCACATCGCGAATTTCAGCGGCACAGGCAATGACCTGCTGCCTTTTTTCTGCATCCAGCGCTTCGATGGCGTGGCGAATAATCATTAGGCTGGCTTCTTCTTCTTTCATCATTTATCCCTGAATTTGCTTAAGCGATGCGCAAAGATGGCAAGAATAACGTTTATTCCACCTCAAAGTCATCTTTTGCATTTCTGTTGCTTAACCTTTGAGCAAAGCACAAATCAGCCTGTGTCGCAGAACTGCTATGATCATGTTATTTGCGGCGCAACAGGATAGAATCGTTCACCGCTTTCATGGACTTGGGCAGGGACAGGATATGTTGCGATCGGTAGTTTTCATTTTTATGGCACTGCTTGCGGGCTGCTCATCGTCGCCAAAAGGCGTGGAATGCCCGGGCGAGGTCAGCACCCTTTACGGTCAGTCGCTGGGCCAGACCCAGGGGACGATTTTCGATCTGGTCACCTCATTTAGCGTCAGTCGGGACGGCGCAAGCGTGCAGAGCGGTCCGCTGCAGTCGCAGGATCGCTTCCAGTACATTCCTTCCGCCGTCACGCGTGAGGGTTATTATGCGCAACGCCTGTCGGACAAGCAGTTCCGGCTCATCAATCCCTATCAGGATACCCTGATCACGTGGACCTGCCCGTAGAGGGGTGAATCCGGGCGCAGAATGGTATAGTGTCAGGAAACGTCAAGAGACAGGTCATCCTTCACATGGAAAAGCGTCTGGATAACAACGGCTATATCGATTTTCCCTTCCCGGCGACCCGCAATGAAGACGGTACGGTCAATCCCTGCGGCATCGACTTAACGCTGGAAACAGAGCGCCTTGAAGAGGTTGCGGTGCTGCGCCACTCAGCAAACCTGCAGCGTCTGGTGGAAGAGGTGAATCTTCAGGACGGGCTGTTTATGACGCTGGCCTGCGACTGGCAACAGCAGGAAAACGCGGTGTGCGGGTTTATTGATATCGCCTTTCGTCCCGAGTTGCCTGGCCATTCACATGCTGAGACGCTGCAGCTGGAAACCGCGTTTTACACCTATCTCAAAGAGCAGGCGCAACAGCATGGGCTGGCAGCGGATGCGCTGATCAACTATGCCCGTGCTGTACTCGACTGGGGCTGGTCGCCGCTGCAGCAACGTCAGCGCCGCTATGAAAAAATCACAATTCAGTACTACTGCCCTCAGTCGGAGGATGCGGAATGGTGCTTCGACCATATTCGCCACTTTCTGGTGAGCTGGTACCCTCAGTACGCCGCCGCTCCGGGCAATGCCGTTTTGTGAAACAGCTGGTAATGATTTTTCCCTGCACACATTAGCCACTGGCGAGTTGCCGCGTTTCCCCGCTTCACGCCCCTGACTGCGCGCCTCTCAGGCCAGCGATATGACGCGGTGGCAGATATTTTCCCCTGACCTTTGCCTCCTGAACAGAAGATTAATGCGCCCTGGGGCAGCACGACGGCTAAGCTTTGCTACGCTTTAGGTGACTGTGATAACCAAGGAGATGAAGCATGTCAGGAAAAATTGAAGATGCAGTGAAAGAAGTCGCCGGTGCCGCAGAGCAACAATGGGGTGAAGTTACTGACTCCCCGCGTCACCGTGCCCGTGGTGCAGCACGCCGCTACACCAATCAGGCATCCTACGCCGCACGTGATGCCGCTGATTGCATCAAGGATCAGGTGCAGTCTAACCCGTTCGCGGGTCTGGCCGTAGCCGCTGGCGTTGGCGTGGTACTTGGCTTCCTGCTGGGCCGCAAATAAGTCTCAAAACGGGAGCGTTGGCTCCCGTTTTACCCTCATACCAGATCGCGCAGATGATCGTCTTTGTTTAACGTCATCAGTGCCGGTATTGTTACCAACGCTGTTGCCATCATGTACCACGCCGGAATATCCAGATTGCCCGTCTGCTTGACCAGCCCTGTAATAATCAACCCCGCACAGCCCGAGAAAACGGCATTCGATAGCGAATAAGCCAATCCCAGTCCGGTGTAGCGAACCCGTGTGGGAAACATTTCGGCCAGCATCGCCGGCCCCGGCCCTGCCAGTAAGCCCACCACGCCGCCTGCAATAAACACCACCAGCGCTTTGCTGGGTAACGCCACCGTTTCCGCCTGCAGCACCTTCAGCAGCGGCATCGCCAGTAAGAGCAACAGTACGCTGGCCACCACCATCACCCGGCGTCGCCCTATCCTGTCACTGAGTATCCCCGCCGGAATAATGGTCAAGGCAAACCCCAGATTGGAAATCACGGCGATCGCCAGCGCCTGGTGCAGTCCGGTGTGCAGGGCGGACTGAAGGTAGGCTGGCATAATGACCAGACAAGTGTAACCCGCCGCTGACCACAGCATCACGCGCGCCACGGCCAGCAGAATGGTTTTCAACGTCTGGAGCGGTGCGGCTTTGCCCCCCTTCTGCTGCTGTTGCTGACGGACAAAGCCGGGCGTTTCGTCCATTGCCAGCCGCAGCCAGAGCGCCACCATGCCCAGCGGTAATGCCAGGATAAACGGAATGCGCCAGCCCCAGGCCAGCATGGCTTGTGGGCTGAGCGTAAACGACAACAGCGCCACCAGCCCGACGCCAGCCAGCAGGCCCAGCGCCACCGTGAGCGACTGCCACGCGCCATACAGGCCGCGCTTGCCTCGCGGCGCAAATTCCGTCATCAGGGAGACCGCACCGCCGTATTCTCCTCCGGCAAACAGCCCCTGCAGGATACGCAGCCCGGTCAGGATTAACGGTGCTGCGATGCCCACTGAGGCATAGGTCGGCACCAGGCCAATGGCCGTGGTCGCCAGCGTCATGAACACCAGCACCATAATCAGCGTCGGTTTGCGGCCGATGCGATCGCCGATACGGCCAAACACCAGCGCACCCAGTGGCCGAAAGAAAAATGCAACGGCAAAGGAGGCCCAGGTGAGAATCAGCCCACTCAAGGCCGACTCGCCCTGTAACTTGAAAAAGTTCTGCGCAATCAGCGTGGCGAGAAAACCATAGATGGCGAACTCATACCACTCAATAAAGTTGCCAACCGAACCCGCAACCAGCGCACGTTTATGTTGCTTTACCTGGGGTGAATAGGTTTCCATTTGACTATCCTCAACTTGCAGCCTGCAAAAGCAGTACGGCGATAAGAGAGATAGTATAGAATTCCAGCAGATAAGGTTATGTATCCCAGACGAGAATAATGACATCACAGCATAATGCCCTTTTCAGTCATCTGAGCAGCGTGCTCAGCGCCGAGAGCAAAACCCCGCTCTATAAACGTTTCGTGCAGGTGATTAAAGACGCCGTGCGCGACGGCGTGCTGCGTCACGAAGAGGTGTTGCCCAGCGAGCGCGAATTTTCTCACTCTCTGGGGATCTCCCGCATCACGGTGCGTAAAGCGATGGATGCGCTCTCTCAGGAAGGGATAGTTCATCGCTCGCGTGGCTATGGCACGCAGATTTGTCGCGCACTGGAATATTCACTGAAAGAGCCGCAGGGATTTTCACAGCAGGTCGTATTACGGGGTAAAAAGCCCGATACGGAATGGCTGCAAAAACATCGTATCCGTTGCGAAGATGACATTGCGCAGAAGCTGCAGCTGCCCCCGGACAGTGAGGTCTATTTGCTGAAGCGCCTGCGTTATGTCGATCAACAGGCCGTGTCCGTGGAAACGTCCTGGGTGCCGTGCGATTTGATCAACGATGCCAGCGACATCGGTATTTCGCTGTACGACTATTTTCGCCGCCACCAGATCCAGCCGGTGAAAACGCAAAGTCGCGTCAGTGCGCAAATGCCAGATGCCGAATTACAGCGCCTCATTGCCCTGCCCGAGCGGATTCCCGTACTGGTGATTAAGCAGTTGGCGCTGGATGCGCGCGATCGTCCTCTGGAATACAGCATCAGCTACTGTCGCAGTGATTTGTACGTGTTTATTGCCGAGTAAGGCACTGCTGCCAGTGGCGAATCAGCGCTGCACGGTCGGGGGCGGTATCGCCTCCACGCTGCGCAACCACGAATGATGCGACGGCATTCCCCAGCGCCACTGCGTTATCAAGTGGCCAGCCAGATGCGAGCGCAGCCAGTAATCCTCCCGTGTGGCTGTCACCGGCCCCAATCGTATCGACCACCGCCGTCTTGAATGCTGCGATCCAGCCGTACTGTCCGTGATGGCTGAAGCCTGCGCCTTCGCTATCCAGCCTGACCACCAGCGGGCTGGCAAAATGTTTTGCCCACTGGGTAATCAGCGCCTGCGCGTTAAAAGACCCGTCCTGCTGCAAACGCTGGTGCCAGACGTGTTCGGCTTCCTGGCGATTAAGCGTAATCAACGGCTGCAGCGCCATCACGCGCTGCCAGTGATCCGGCGCGATCGCAGGCAGACGCGGTCCAAAATCGATCGCCAGCCGCGGCCTGTTTGCCAGCCCTTCCAGCCAGGACAGCAGTGTTTCCGCATTCTTGCCGATGAGCTGATAACCCGACAGATACATCCAGCCTTCTGCGTGAAGCGGAACAGAGGCCAGCATCGCCTCATCCCACTGGTTCTCCACCCCGGCCACCGACAGGAACGTGCGTTCTCCGTCGGGTTCAACCAGCGCCAGGCACCAGCCATTGTCGCCCTTGTGGGTTTCCGTGACGCTGGTCAGGCCACAGGCCGTAAGCTTTTGCCGGAGTAGCTCAGCCCAGACGCCCTGGCCGAGCGGTAATGCAGAAACGGCATCCATACCTAAGCGGTGCAGCGCCAGCGCCACGTTCAACGCACAGCCTCCCACGCTGATACTTTGCTGCTGCAGCGCGCTGTCGCCGCCGCGCTGGGGAAGCTGCTCGGCGCGGGCGATGACATCCACGACGGCGGCGCCCAGTACGACGATCGGGGCCCGGTTGCCTAATGTTGCCACGCTCTGGGAATCAACCATGCGCCGCCTCCCGCTTGAGGCGAAAAGCGGTAAACGCCCGGCCGTAGCTTTCAAAGTCCAGTTTATTTACGCTATCCAGCTGCTGTCGGAGCGGAGGGTCAATGGCATCAATACCGTTAAGCGCACCACAAATGGCAACCGCCATCGCACCAATGGTGTCCGTGTCGCCGCCCAGATTGGCGCAAAGAATGGCGCAGCGGTTGGGATCGGTTCCTGCCAGTTCAACCATCGCGATGGCGGCGGGCACGGACTCGATGGTGCTGGTGCCTGTTCCCACCAGGGCATAGATGTTCTCCATAGTGGATTCAACACCGCGCCCCTGTTCAACCACCGAAAACGCCAGCTCGAGGCGCGCAGACATGGCCGCACTAAAGGTGGTTACCTGCCGCTCCTGCGCCGCACGCGCGACGGCAGGCAGCGCGTCACGAATCTGTCTCCAGCCTGCGCCCTCTATCGCCCGGGAAACGGCCCAGGCAATCACGGTTGCCCCGGCAATCGCGACGTCGGCCTTGTGGGTGGGGCTGGAAGCCAGCGCAACCGCATCAATAAAACCGTGCAAATCTCGCGCGGGTAACAGGCAGCCCAGCGGGGCAATACGCATCGCCGCTCCATTTGTCAGGCCGTTGTTTTCCAGCGCGCTGATCGGCTGGCCGGCCTGTAATGCGCGCAGCGCGATTTTTGATGTGGGCCCCAGAACATTTTTATTAAACGCGTCGAACCCTTCTGCCCAGCGCAGGATGTTAAGACCAATGGTTTCAGCGACGATCTCTCCGTCATGACGGATGATGGCATCGGCCAGCGCCAGCGCCATCGATGTATCGTCGGTGAACTCGGCGCGGCCGAAATAGCAGGCGGCGTTATTCTCTGCCGGGCCGGGCAGAAAACGATCAATCCAGCCAAAATGTGCTTTCACGCGGCTTCGCGGCCAGAGTTCTGACGGCATGCCCATGGCATCGCCAAGCGCCTGACCATAAAATGCGCCGGTGATCCTTTGTTGTACGGTAATCATCTTCTCTTCCTTATTTTTGGCTTTCCGTCGCGGCGGCAGGCTCAACCACGTTAAGCTCATCGCTGCGTTTTTTCGTATCGCGGAACAGCAGAATAAACGCCACGGTAATCAATATGATCATCACGCTGCCAAACAGCCACATTCCCGCCCAGTTGAACGTCAGGCCGTTGCGCGGTTGACCATAGGCAAACATCTCCTGCATCAGATAGCCCCCCAGGCGATAACCTAACAGGCTGCCGATTCCCTGACAGGCCAGGGTAATTAATCCCTGCGCCGCATTGCGCATGCTCACAGGGGATTTTTTATCGACGTAGATGTAGGCAGTAATAAAGTAAAAGTCATAGCTGACGCCGTGCAGCAGAATGCCCATAAATAACAGGCCATAGGTGAGCAGGTTCTGATCGCTGCCAAAAACAAAAAACAGATAACGCAGCGCGGCCGTCACCAGGCCGAGCAGCAAGACCTTGCCGATACCAAAACGTTTGATAAAGAAGGGCAGCGCCAGTAAAAACAGAATCTCGGACATCTGCCCTAACGTCATCCAGCCCGTGGCGTGCGCCAGGCCCACTTCGGTCAGGAAGCCCTCGGCAAAAATGTAATAGAACGCCAGCGGCATACTGAACAGGAAGGAACAGACAAAAAAGACCAGGAAGCTGCGATCTTTTAACAGATGCAGGGCATCCAGGCCCAGCGCGGTTCGCACACTAAAGGCGCCGGTACTTTTAGGCTCCGTGGCGGGCAGCATAAAGGCGAATATACCCAGCAGCAGCGAGCTGGCGGCGGTAATCAGCAGCGGCACATTGCTGGCGGAGATATCGCCAAAGCCCAGTAACGACGGCAGAAAACCGCAGACGATACCGGATGCGATCCAGCCGAGCGTGCCCAGCACGCGGATGCGCGGATAATCACGCTCCACGTCTGCTACATGCGAAAACGCAATGCTGTTGGTGAGGGCAATCGTAGGCATATAGGTCAGCGCATACAGCAGCAACAGGGGAAAGAAACCGCTGAAGTGCGTTTGCTGCGCCGCGAAGTACATCAGCCCGGCACCCACGATCATCAGCACACCCAGCACTTTCTGGGCCTGAAAAAAGCGGTCTGCCAGCGATCCCACCAGAATGGGCGACAGAATGGCGGCGATGGAGGTACAGGCATAGCACCACGCAATCTCGACGGGCGTGAAACCATTTTTGCTAAGGAAGGCCCAGAGCGGGACAAACCACGCGCCCCAGATAAACCATTCCACAAACATCATCAATGACAGGCTGGCCGTTTTCGTTTTCATTATGGTGTGTTCCCCGGTGTTGGTAAGGCCAATCTAACACCACAAACATAACCTTTATAATACCTTTGGGTGGAATTTTGAGCTACCTCCCATTCTCGGTGAGAACGGTTTTATGCGCGCCACGGGAAACGGTGGCGTCTTCTGTCTGGTCTCACCCGACCGCCGGATGCGAGACGTTGAGCACTTAATGCTCTGGAAAGGCAGCGCGTCTTTGCAGGCGGTTCGGGCTTACAAACACGCCACCGGCCGTAGGCTTTGGGCTTCGGGCTTTGGGCTTTGGGCTTTGGGCTTTGGGCTTTGGGCTTCGGGCTTCGGGCTTCGGGCTTCGGGCTTCGGGCTTCGGGCTTCGGGCTTCGGGCTTCAGGCTTCGGGCTTCGGGCTTCGGGCTCCGGGCCGCAGGCAACCACAATGCGGCCCGCACGGCATCCTCTAACAACGTATGCGGTTCCTGGCCGAGAAAACTCACCCGTTGAGTATTTTCCATTCGGACAGGCCGCTGCCACAAATAACGCATCTCAAGCATTTCATGTAGCGTGGTATGAAATGGAGCCCGCGCAGAAACACGCCACCAGGCTGTAAGTCGGCGGAATTCGCTCGCCTTCAGGCTCATTCTCCAGGCGCGTCTCTGAACAATGCAGCCGCGCTGCTCATTTCTGGACATCCTTCTTTTCGCTTTGCTGACATACAGATTCTTGTGCATTTATTACACTGCGCGCTGAGAATGAACGTTCATTACAGGGTAATTCATGAAAACTTTTCAGCGCACTATGATCGTCGGGCTGGTCGTGATGATCGCGGGCTGCGATCAAAACAGTCCTCCCGCCGATGCCAACATGACCACCGAAGTCGGGGTAAAAACGTTGCAAAGCGCATCGGTGACACTGGACAGCCAGCTTGCCGGGCGCGTCACCGGCAGTATGACGTCTGATGTCAGGCCGCAGGTGGATGGGATCATTCAGAAACGTCTGTTCACCGAAGGCGATGAGGTGAAAGCCGGACAGGTGCTGTATCAGATCGATCCGGCCAGCTATCAGGCCAGCTACGATCAGGCCGTCGCACAACTTAAGAATGCGCAGGCCCTGGTGAAGAGCAGCAAACTGAAAGCCGAACGCTATGCCGCACTGGTGAAAGATAACGGCGTTTCACGTCAGGATGCGGATGATGCGCAGGCAACGTATCAACAGAACGTTGCTTCCGTGGATCAGTACCGTGCTGCCGTCGAAAGTGCGCGCATCAACCTGAATTACACCCAAATCAAAGCGCCGATTAGCGGTCGCATTGGGATTTCATCGGTTACGCCTGGCGCGCTGGTGACCGCCAGCCAGACCACCGCGCTGGCGACGATTCGCGCACTGGATCCCATCTATGTCGATCTCACGCAATCCAGCGTGCAATTGCTCAAACTGAGACGCCAACAGGCGTCACTGCAGCAGAACAAAGATGACGTGCCCGTGACGGTGAAACTGGAAGATGGTACGACCTACGATCATCCCGGCAAGCTGGAACTGACCGAGGTCTCGGTGGATGAGGCGACGGGCACTGTGACGCTGCGTGCGATTTTCCCCAATCCCCAACATGAACTGTTGCCGGGCATGTACGTGCGCGCCAGCGTCACCAACGGCGTGAAAAGCGATGCCATTTTGGCGCCTCAGCAAGGCATCACCCGTGATGCGAAAGGCAATGCTACCGCGCTGGTGGTCGATAAAGAGAACAAAGTCGAAAGTCGCGACGTAGTGACCGACCGCGTAATGGGCAATAACTGGCTGATTACTTCCGGCCTAAACCAGGGTGACAAGCTGATTGTTGAAGGCACCGCAAAAGTTCAGGCGGGCATGCAGGTGAAAGCGGTAGACGTCTCTTCGGGCGATAACGCTCCGACCAGCGAGGGTCACTGATATGTTGGCGCAGTTCTTTATCCGTCGGCCGGTCTTTGCCTGGGTGATCGCCCTTTGCATCATGCTGTTCGGTATCCTGAGTATTCGCAGCCTGCCCGTGGCGCAGTATCCCGATGTGGCACCGCCACAAATCAGTGTTCAGGCCACCTATACGGGCGCATCGGCGGAAACGCTGGAAAGCAGCGTGACCCAGGTTATTGAGCAACAGCTCACCGGACTGGATGGACTGCTCTATTTCAGTTCGACCAGTACCGCATCCACCGGTCAGGTGAAAATCAATGTCACGTTTAAACAGGGCACCGATCCCGATATTGCTCAGGTCCAGGTGCAGAATAAGGTACAGCAGGCCGAGAGCCGCTTGCCGAGCGCCGTGACCTCACAGGGCGTGACCGTGCAGAAAGCCCAGAGCGACTTTCTGCTGATTTTGGCGGTGTACGATAAAAGCAATAAAAGCAGCTCTTCCGATGTCGCCGACTATATGGTCAGCAACATGGAAGACACGCTGGCGCGCGTGACAGGCGTCGGTAACGTACAGGTTTTTGGCGCCGAGTACGCGATGCGTATCTGGCTCGATCCCAGCAAGCTGGCGTCGTATTCGCTGATGCCTTCTGATGTCACCACCGCTCTTGAGAGTCAAAATACCCAGGTGTCTTCCGGGCAGTTGGGCGCGCAACCGTCCAGCAACACACAACAACTGGTGGCGACGGTACGTTCGCGTTCACGCCTGCAAACCCCTGAGCAGTTCCGCAACATTGTGCTGAAAAGCCAGGCCGATGGTTCTGTGGTCCGTCTGAGCGATGTCGCACGCGTAGAAATGGGCGATGAAGACTACAGTGCCAATGTCATGGCGAACGGCCATCCGGCATCCGGTATGGCTATCCAACTGGCATCTGGCGCTAATGCACTCTCCACCGCCGAAAAGGTGAAATCCACCATTGACGAATTCCGGAGCAGCATGCCGGCGGGCTATGAAATAGCCTATCCGCTCGACAGCACTGACTTCGTTAAAATCTCGATTGAAGAAGTGGTGAAAACGCTGGTCGAAGCGGTCATTTTAGTGGTGATTGTGATGTTTGTGTTCCTGCAAAACATCCGCACCACGCTGATTCCCACGATTGCAGTTCCGGTCGTTCTCCTGGGCACCTTTGGTGTGCTGTCTTTCTTTGGTTATTCGATTAACACGCTTACCATGTTCGGCATGGTGCTCGCCATTGGCTTGCTCGTCGATGATGCCATCGTCGTGGTTGAAAACGTCGAACGCGTGATGCGCGAAGAGGGATTACCCCCGCGAGAAGCAACCGAGAAATCGATGAGGGAGATTACTGGTGCGTTGGTTGGCATCGCGCTGGTGCTCTCTGCCGTGTTCCTGCCGATGACCTTCTTTAGCGGTTCAACAGGCGTGATTTACCGTCAGTTCTCTATCACCATCGTCTCTTCCATGGTGCTGTCGGTGATTGTGGCGCTGACGCTGACGCCCGCCCTCTGTGCCACCTTGCTTAAACCGCACAATCACGACAGCGGTCGCAACGGTTTCTTTGGCTGGTTTAACCAGCGCTATGAAAACGTGCAGGCACGCTATCAACGTGGCGTCGGGAAGGTCATGCACCGTTCCGTGCGCTATCTGCTGCTGTACGGCGTGCTGTTGATCGGCTGTGCCGTACTCTATATGCGCCTGCCAACCGGCTTTCTGCCGACCGAAGATCAGGGTTACATCATGGTGCAGTATCAGTTGGCACCGGGCGCGACGGAAAATCGCACCCGTGAAGTCCGTCGTCAGGTCCAGCAGTATTTCGCCACCCAGGAGAAAGATAACGTTAACGTTAGCATGCTGGTAGACGGCTTCAGTTTTGCCGGTAACGGACAGAATGCGGGGGTCGGCTTTATCTCGCTTAAAAACTGGGGTGACCGTAAAGGCAGTGAGAACAGTGCTGATGCGATTGCAGGCCGCGCCATGGCGGCGCTGTCGCGGATTCGTGATGCCCAGATCTTTGTGCTGTCGCCGCCCGCCGTCTCCGGGCTGGGTCAATCCAACGGCTTCACGTTTGAGCTGCAAGCGCGTGGTGCTACCGCACGCGATCAACTGCTGAAAATGCGCGATCAGCTGATTGCAAAAGCGAATCAGGATACGGAACTCAGCGCTGTACGTGCCAACTCGCTGCCGGACCTGCCGCAGCTGGATGTCAGTATCGATGATGCGAAAGCACAGTCACTGGGCCTGACCATCAGCGACATCAATAATACGCTCAGCGCAGCCATTGGCGGCAGTTATGTCAATGACTTCTCCGACCGCGGCCGCGTGAAGAAAGTCTATATGCAGGGCGATCAATCGTTCCGCAGCAAGCCAGAGGATATTGATCAATGGTATGTCCGCGGAACAGACAGCAGCAATAACACCACCATGGTGCCCTTCTCGTCCTTTGCCTCGTCGAAATGGTCCTATGGTCCGGATGTGCTTTCACGTTACAACGGCCTGGCATCCTATGAAATTCAGGGATCGGCCGCCGAAGGGAAAAGCTCCGGGGATGCCATCACCGCAATGGAAAAACTTGCGGCGACCTTGCCTGCGGGCACCACCTTCGCCTGGAGTGGGCTCTCTTATCAGGAAAAACTTTCCGGTAATCAGGCGCTGTCGCTGTATGGCATTTCACTGATTGTGGTGTTCCTGTGCCTGGCCGCCCTGTATGAGAGCTGGGCAGTGCCGCTTTCGGTGATGTTGGTGGTGCCGTTGGGCGTCATCGGCTCACTACTGGCGATTACGCTGCGTGGCCTGGAAAATGACGTTTACTTTCAGGTTGCGCTGCTCACGATCATCGGACTTTCCTCGAAGAATGCCATTCTGATTGTGGAGTTCGCTGAAGAGCACTACCGCAAGGGCGAGAGCCTGATAAACGCGGCGGTTCATGCGGCGACGATGCGCTTGCGTCCCATCATCATGACCTCACTGGCCTTTACCGCAGGCGTACTGCCGCTGGCGATCTCCACGGGCGCGGGGGCCAACAGCCGTATCGCCATCGGTACCGGTATTATTGGCGGCACCTTAACCGCCACCCTGCTGGCTATTTTCTTTGTACCGCTGTTTTTTGTGCTGGTCCGCCGGGTCTTTCCGGCACAGCCGCATGACACGGTCCGGTCAACCGACTCAGCAGCGAAGGTGAAGGAATAATGACCATGACTGCAAAACTTTTCACCGTGTTTTTACCCTGCTTCCTTGCGGGCTGCGTGTCGCTGGATCCGCATTATGATCGTCCTGTGGATGCCGTGAAGGCGACAAACCCGACCGGGGAAGCCTACCCTAACCTGCAAGGGACTGCCGTCAATTATCGCGCTATCCGTTGGCAGGATTATGTGCTGAACAGCCAACTCAATCAGGTTGTCGGCATGGCGTTGGACAGTAGCCGCGACTTACGTGAAGCGGTGGCGAGTGTAAAATCCGCGCATGCGCAATACGCTGAGCAACGTGCCGATCTCTTCCCGTCATTGAGCGCCGGCGTCAGCGGGACGCGCTCACGTGCCCTGACGGGCGAAGGCAATCAAACGGCGCTGGGCAATTCTTACTCTGCCGAAGGCAGTGTCAGCGCATTTGAACTGGATTTATTTGGTAAGAATCAAAGCCTGTCGCGCCAGCAGTATGAAACCTACCTTGGTACCCTGGAGGGCGCGCGGAGTACGCGCCTGACGGTGCTGTATAACACCATTGATTACTGGCTTCAGTTGGCGGCGGATCGCAGCAATCTGGCCATTGCGAAAGAGACAGCTGAGAGTGCGCGGCAGTCACTGGACGTGACGCGCAAGCGCATGCAAAACGGTGTGGATTCGATGGTTGATGTGGCGTCTGCGGAAACCACCTATCAGTCTGCGCAGGCGGATGTGGCCAGCTATACTACCAGCGTGGCGCAGGATAAGAATGCGCTGGATCTGGTTGTTGGAAAACCTGTACCCGATACGTTGCTGCCGCAAAATCTTGAATCGATTGGCCATGCGTTGCGCGATGTGCCCGCAGGGATATCGTCGGATGTCCTCAATAATCGTCCTGATGTCTTGCAGGCTGAGCACAACCTGAAGGCGGCGAATGCCAACATCGGGGCTGCGCGGGCCAATTTCTTTCCCAGCATTTCACTGACGGCCAGCGGTGGCGTTGGCAGTGCCGATCTCGCCTCGCTGTTCAAAAACGGCGTGGGAATTTGGTCGTTTTCCCCCAGTATCTCGCTGCCTGTCTTCAAGGGCGGCTACAACGTGGCCTACCTGAATTACACCAAAGCGCAGAAGGAGTACTACGTGGCGGCGTACGAAAAGTCGGTGCAGACCGCTTTCCGCGAAGTCGCGGATGCCCTGGCGCGGCGCGGCACCATCAACGATCAATTGACCAGCCAGCGTAACAATGTGGCAGCCTCACAGATTTACGCGCATCTGGCCGATCTGCGTTATCAAAGCGGCGTGGATACCTGGCTGAATGCGTTAACCGCCCAGCGAACGCTCTACTCCGCCAGAACCCGTCTGGTCAGCGTGGAACATGCGTACTACCAAAACCTAAATACATTCTACAAGGTGATGGGAGGCGGCTCGGCGCGACAGGCGTCTGAACAAACGGTAGATGTGCGTTGAACGCCCAAATGCGCAGGGATGCGCACCCGACAAACTGCGCGCAATAACATCGCGCGCTGGCCTCAATAGTGGAACAGGGCAAATCCCGATACACGGACATCAGGCCATTCTGTGTCAGAATGTGTGACGGCGATTCCCTCGCCCCGGTGCCTCGCGTACCATGCCAGAATAAGTCAATAAAAAGGGCCGCATATCGGCCTGTATTCAGGAGAGTTTTTTGAGCAAGCCTGATAATGAAACGTTCTTTAAGCAGCGGCAGCAACTGATCATTTCAGCCGCGAAGAACTGCTTCAGCCGTTCCGGTTTTCACGGTGCAAGTATGGCCGATATCAGTCGTGAATCCGGTTTAGGTGCAGGTCAGCTTTATCGCTACTTTAACAGTAAAGAAGTGATTGTCAGTGAAACCATAAAAAGTATCGCAGAAAACTGGCGGACGTTTTTGCTGCATAGTTTGGCGCACGAAACGCACACCGCCAATATTATTGATACCGACTCGCCCTTTTGGCAGAACTGGTCTCCTGAGGACCGGTGTTTATTACTGGAAATGTATTCCGAAGCCTCACGTCATGAATCAGTGCGCTCAATGCTGGCCCGCGAGGAAGCCTTATTGGTCGCAGATCTGGACAGGCTATTCAGGCAGCAAATGCCGACAGAAAGTCCACTCCAGCGCAGCAACCGTATCCAGTTTTTGCTGATGCTGGTGGATGGCGTCGCCTGTCGTGCATATGGAGATAAAAATGTGGATCAGCAGGAACTGAGCCGGATCAATGCTGTACTCGACCGTCACCTGTTTTGATGCGTTACTCAGCATCCGGTTGGTGGATGTCATGGCTAACCGCCTTAAAGAACGGCATAAAGCTGTCTTCTGTCTCGCGGCGTTTCATAAAACGGCGAATGATCATGCCGTCTATTACCAGGGAAACCACATGCAATCGTGCATGGATGATGTTCGCCTCCAGTGCCGGATTGAGCGCCTGTTGCTCAGTAATAAAATTCTCTTTTAAAACCTGCCAGGCATCGTGAAGAATCTGACGAATACGCGCATTACGCGTGGATTCGGATGATATCTCGATGAGCAACACAATGCTTTGTTCGACTTCTGGTGACGCCAAATCCCCCGGCAGATGCGTCACTCTCCCCGCGTTCGCCATTTTCTCGAAGTCGGCTTTCAGTAACACGATCATACGCTGCACCACTTTCGTGACCAGTGCTTCAACGATCGCTTCCTTATTTTTATAATATTTATAAATCAGCCCGATGCTGACATTTGCCTGACTGGCGATACTCTGAATGGAGGTTTGATAAAACCCTTTTTGTCGCATGCAGTATTCGGCTGCATCAAGAATTTCTTCGCTGCGATTCATCAGGATACTCACAAGATAAAAGAAATGACTTTACTGTCTGTCATTACCAATAGCTATGGCAAGTGGGTAAGGCATTTCACGTTCTGTCGTATTCGGCGTGATGAAACAACCCCCTTTCCTGCGTCCGTTTGCCTGACGGTTGTCTTCCATCAGGCGAACGGGCGTTGCTCAACGAACTGCGCGTGGCTTTTCCATACGAAATCCCATGCCGATGAGTCGGCCAAAAATAAAGCGTAAAAAGGGATATTTACGGATGATGCCGGGCATTTTGCTTTTGCCTTCCCCACCCGGTTTCTTTTTACTGCTCATTTTTATTTGCAGGAACTGCGTCGCAACGGTGGGAAACTGACGGCGCTGCTGTACTTTTTTCAGATCCCTGAACGTGACCTTCCTCTTTAACAAAGGCCGGGTAAGCAGATTCGCCGTGGCCACCGCATCCTGGATGGCAAGATTAACCCCCACTCCGCCAATGGGTGACATCGCATGAGCCGCATCACCGATGCAGAGCACGCCCGGTTTTGCCCACTGATTCAACCTGTCGATACGGATTGACAGCAGTTTGAAACTCTCCCAGCTGTCAATTTCCGCCAGCCGTTCGACGCTAAAAGGAGAGACGGTGGCAATGTTGTGTTTCATCGCGTCAAGCCCACGGGCCTGGATCGCCTCAAACTGCCCTTTTTCAATCGTCAGCCCACACTGCCAGTAATCGCCCCTGTCGATCACGATAACGTTATTTCGCGGGCCAGTGTGGCCCATCCCTGACTGCGGATCCTCTGGCTGTTTGTTCAGGCGAAACCACAAAACGTCGCGTGGTGAGCCAAAATGCTGGCTCACCAGTCCGGCCTGTGCGCGAACGGCAGAGTTGCGCCCGTCTGCCCCCACCACCAGGCGGGAACGTATCTCAACGGGCTGACCCGACTGTAAGGCCAGAACACCCCGAACCTCACCCTCTTCGATGATCAACTGGCTTAACGAGGTGGATTTTAGCAGGGTGAAGCCGGGAAACTGCGCGCTCTGTTCCGCCAGAAAATTCAGGAAATCCCACTGCGGCATGAAGGCGATAAAACGGCACTGCAGCGGCAGGCGCGAGAAATCGGCCATCGTGACCTCCTCGCCCCCCATTTCCGCCTGCAGCTTTTCCGCACGCTGATGAGGAAGTTTCAGCAAATCGTCCAGCAGGCCCAACTGATGCATGACCTCCAGCGTAGAAGGATGGATCGTGTCACCACGAAAATCGCGGAGAAAATCGGCATGTTTTTCCAGCACGACAACCTGTAAACCGGCGCGGGCCAGTAGATAGCCCAGCATCAAACCGGCCGGGCCGCCGCCGACGATACAGCAGTCAGAGATAACGTGTTCAGTGGATGGCATAGCTTACCCCTCATAATATGCGTGGTAAGTGTATGCCACTGCGGATGATTTAAGTACCGAGGAACGACAGGGATAAGCGTTGTTGTCCCGGCCAGACCAGGTGCACCAGTACAACAGCGTAGTCATCTGGCGTTCTCTTCTTTTATCTCTACCAGCACCAGCGGACATTTTCTGACCTGGCAGGCGTGATGATAGGCCATGGAGCATACTGAGCAATAATCGGCAGAATCTGACTGATACTCGTACTCCTGAAAATAGCGAAAGCCGCCGCTGTCAGCATCGGCGCGCGCGCTGTAGAAAGCATGGTCAGCAAGCTGCTCGTCCAGCTGCATGAACGTAAGTGCGGAGGGGTTGTGATAACCCACTTTAATGCGATATGTGGTCATAGTGACGAGTATTGCTATGCAAAGCTGCATTAGCCAGACATTTTGGGTGTTGACTGTGATAGTTAAAAATTATCAAAAACGTTGCTGACCTTAGTAAACCTCAGCGTCACTAAACCTTTCCTGCGCAAATCGGCATCGGTCTTTTTTTAAGCATGAGACACCTCTTTTGCCCACTTGTCTGCACATATTCAGACGCCCGGCGGGCGTTAAATCCTGTTCAGCCACCCTTTCTCTGACTGCGTGAACGCCTCTCTGACTGCGTAATCGCCGACATAAAAAAGCCAGACCACTATATTTATACTATTTAACGTCACCGTGATTATGTCCTGTGAAAACGTCGCTGGAAGACAAACAAATAAAATTGTCAAAACACTTAAACAACTCTCATTTAACTGTAAAGGTACACTGTAGGATAAATATAACAAATCAACTTTAGCTACTCTACATATTGCACAATAAGGCACCGGAAACTCTACGCAAGGTAAAAAACAGCAGACTCAATTTAACAAAGAATTTTAATAATTTAATGAACAGACAGAACAGAGCGTTTAGTTTTGCACAACGATAAACCTTAACTTTTTAATAAATGACGCAGAATTTATCATTTTGTGCTGTTTTTTTATTGATCCTTTTCCCTTGAGGACGGGAATAATCCTGGGCGACCGTAAATATTCTTAATATGGAAACTGTACAAAATAATCATTTAATCATCGTAATTTTAACATTTTTAGGAAGATTACCGCTTAATGACGCATCACAATTGTGCGTAACCGACATCAGAATTTTCTTGGTTAAAAAAGCCGATCTTTCTTTTAACCCGTTGAAGGAAAAGGAAACCCACTGTTATGATAGGTCAACTTTCTTAACAAGCGGTAGAAATCGGCTGATGAGAAGGATAACCAAAGAGGATGTTCGCTGCTCAAGTTGTAAATATTGTTGCCAACTGACGAGCAATACCCAGGAAGAGATATTGCGATGCCCAATTCAAAAGATTGCCGTATGGCCAGGCAACAATCATTTTTTGATAAAAGGCGTTTTGTCGTTGGTCGCCGGAAGATACGAAAGCCTGTTCTGCAGAGGATGTATATTTGTTGACTTTTCGATTCATAACCTCCGTTATTTTACCAGCAAAAACTGGATGGATTATCTGCGAGGGACCGGCCTTGCCATTATTATCATCAGCGATCGCCGAATGGAATCTCTGGCGTCATTTTGGCGGAGACAGGAGCCCACGATAAATACTGTGATTTATGCGGACGGTAAAATTGAGGATATTAAAAAAGCGGTTAATGCCTGTTATTACGGATTAAAGGGAGGTGAAAGGAAACGCGTCAACGCTTTGACGCTGGAAGAAGTTAAATTTTTGGACCTTGCCAATTATGGCCATTCGCTGGGTGAAATTTCCAGCGAAATGAAACTTGGCGTTAAGAAGGTTTACATCATTAAAGACGCTGTCAGAAGGAAAACTGGAATCAATCTTAATCAGTTACTTTCCAGTTAATTGATCATAAAGGAAGATAAAATGACTTATCACACCAATAAATTTAGCTTGTCTCTGATTGTGAGTGCCTTTCTGCTGTCAGGATATGCACAAGCAGATTCTGCTAATACCATTAATTTTCAGGGCGAAGTCTCTGATGAAACCTGTTCAGTTGCCATTAACGGCAATGAGAGTTCACCCGTTGTACTGCTTCCTACCGTAAGTAAAGCGGATTTAGATACCAGTGGTAAGACGGCAGGTAAAACTGACTTTACCGTCGGTCTGACAGGCTGCAGCGGTTCAGCGACCACCACCCAAATCTCAACGGTATTCGTGGGCAATAACGTGAGCGCAGCAGGTAACCTGACGAACACCGGGTCGGCTGAAAATGTTGAGATTCAGATGCTGGATACGGCGGGTACGGTAATCAACCTGACGGGGGGCTTTACCGGTAGCGGCGACTTAAGTTTATCCGCGAATGAGACTGAAAAGTCAGCGACCTATGGCGCGCAATACTTTTCAACCGGGGTGGCAACATCCGGTACGGTCGCTGCCTCCATTCAGTATGCCATAACTTACCGTTAGTTCTGTTCGGGTGCGCCACGGTTATTATGGGGCGCACGTTTTTTTGAGGAATCAAATATGGAAAACCGCTGGCTGGTGTTTGCGCTAAAATTATTTTTCATTACTTTCCTGTTCTTACTTGCAGTAAATAACGCCAGAGCGAACGTGACTATTCTGGGTAGCCGTGTCATTTACCCTGCCAGTGCCAAAACCGTTGATGTGCAGTTAAAAAACAACGGTGATATCCCCTATGTTATTCAGGCCTGGTTTGATAACGGCGATGCCAATTCTCAACCTGAGCAAAGCAGTCAAACGCCCTTTATTGTGACACCACCCGTTTTTCGTATACAGCCCAAGACGGGCCAAATTGCACGAATTATATTCAACGGTAGCCTGCCTCTCCCTCAGGATCGGGAGTCTGTCTTTTGGTTTAACACATTGCAGATCCCCCCTGCGAATCTGAAAAATGAAAATAATCAAAATGCCATGATGGTCATGTTACGAAACCGCCTTAAAATCTTTTATCGTCCTGTTTCAGTGGGAAACCCGAATAACATATTAAAGAATATCTCGCTTAAATTCGTTCACGATAATCATAAAGGGCTGGGCATTGAAATCAATAACCCTCAACCCTGGCATGCTTCATTACTCGACATTTCATTTAAGGTGGCAAATCAAGACCTGCATTCCGATGCTGATATGATTCCGCCTTTTAGCAAAAAAACCTTTTGGTTCAGTGCGGATAAAAAACGTTTACAGGGCGTAAACATTGTCTCCGTTGCTGCAGTTAACGACCAGGGAGCCAGAATAAGTGAAAATTATAAGGTTGAAATTAATTAACTCAAAATTAATTGCATTCACCATTTCGATTTCCTTTTCTCAGCATGCTTACTGCGAAGATTATTATTTTGACTCAAGCCTGTTTAAAGGCTCGGCATTTGGACAGAACATTGAACAATTTAATCAGAACGCCACGCCTGCTGGCAATTATCTGGTCGATATTTATCTCAATAATAAACGGGTTACATCCGGTGTCAAAATCGCGTTTATCCAGTCTGACCTCCAACAGGATGCGGAACCTTGCCTTCCGTCAAAGGTTGTTGCCTTGCTGCAGCTAAAAGTGCCACCCACGCCTGAACCTGAAGAGCAGTGTCATCCACTGGGTTACTGGTCATCAGACGGTCATTGGCAATTTGATCCGGCATCACTGCAATTACAGCTCACGATCCCAAACTCAAGCCTCGATAAGAAGCCGAGAGGTTACATCCCTACATCTGAATGGGAAGAAGGTATTAGTGCAGTATTTTTACGGCACAACACCAATTACACCTGGACCGAAAACCGTACGTCTGATTATCGCTATCAATATTTATGGAGTGGGATCACCGCGGGTACCAATCTGATGAAGTGGCAGTTCCGTCATCAGGGTAATGCGCGCTATCTCAATGACAGTGCAGGCGGCAGTCGATACCGTTACAACACCGTGAAAAGCTGGGTACAACGCCCGCTGGAACAGCTTAACAGCATACTGTCTTTAGGTGACAATGCCACCGACAGTTCCCTGTTTGGCAGCCTGGCTTTTAACGGGATTAAATTGTCTACCGACCCACGGATGTGGCCACAAGGCAGGCGGGGTTATGCCCCTGAAGTCAGGGGCGTGGCAACCTCCAGCGCGCGGGTTGTCATTAAACAACTGGATAAAGTGATCTATGAAACCACAGTGCCACCAGGCCCTTTTGTCATTGATGACTTGTACAACACGCGCAATCAGGGTGACCTCGCTGTTGAGGTCATTGAAGCTAACGGTAAGCGTTCGACCTTTACCGTTCCTTATGCTTCCGTTCCAGACTCTGTGCGCCCGGGCAACTGGCAGTACTCGCTGGCGCTGGGACGGGTTCGCCAATATTACCGTGTCAATAACACCTTTTTTGAGGGCATTCTGCAACGGGGCATCAGTAATCGCCTGACGGCGACGGCGGGTACCAGGCAGGCAAACGATTATCAGGCGTGGCTGTTAGGTGGCGTGCTGGCAACAGAGATCGGCGCATTGGGAATGAACAGCACCTTTTCACATGCGCGGGTTGAACAGAACAAAACAGCGTCAGGCTGGCGCGCGGAGATCAACTACAGCAAGACGTTTGACACAGGCACCAACCTGGTTCTGGCTGCCTACCGGTATTCAACGAGTGGGTTCCGTGATTTGCAGGATGTTCTGGGCGTGAGACGTCAGCAAGACGCAGGCATTCAGTATTATTCTGATTCATTAAATCAGCGTAACCGTTTGACTGCCACACTGAGTCAGTCCATGGACAGATTCGGTTTGATCAGTTTGAGTGCCAGTACTGCTGATTATTACAATAACCAGTCGCGCATCACGCAATTGCAACTTGGCTATAGCAACACCTGGAAAACTATCAGCTACGGTATCAACATAGGTCGTCAGCGTACGGTCTGGTATAACAACCGCTATGATTCAGGTTTTTCCCTACAGCAGGATGACAGCCGCCAGCAAAAATACACCGAAAATACCTTTTCACTCAACGTATCCATTCCGCTTGACTGGGGTAAAAGCCTCTCGTCAGTCGCTTATAACGTTAACCAGTCCAGTCAAAATCGCAACACATCCCTGTCGCTGTCGGGAACGGCAGGCGATAACCGTGACTTATCTTATTCACTCTACTCTGGCCTCGATCAGAACCGGGATGGGCAGCGCAATCGTGCCCTGAGTTTCGGTGGCAATCTGCAACAAAATACCCGACTGGGTGCGGTACGCGCCAGTTATGGGCAGGCCGAGAGTTATCGTCAGGTCGGATTAGGCTCGTCAGGCACCCTGGTTGTGCATCGCGGTGGGGTGACGGTGGGCCCCTATACCAGTGATACGTTTGCGTTAATAAAAGCCGAGGGCGCGCAAGGCGCGACAGTGCGTAATGGTCAGGGTGCTGTTGTGGATGCGTTCGGCTATGCCATCTTACCTTCTCTGACCTCCTATCGTGAAAACACCGTCAGTCTGGACACGCTTAACATGCAGGCTGATGCGGAACTGAGCGGTGGAAGTCAACGCGTGGTGCCTTATGCCGGTGCGGTGGTGCAGGTGCATTTCGCCACGCTCAAAGGCAAAGCGGTCCTCATCAATCTGAAGACAACCAACGGTGAGATGCCGCCCATGGGCGCTGAGGTCCGTGACGCAGAGAATACGGTAATCGGCGTGGTTGGCCAGGGGGGGCAGCTATACGCGCGCGTGCCTCATGACTCGGGGGTGCTGCGCGTAAGCTGGAATAACAACGGGCCGCAGCGCTGCCGGGTTAATTATCAGATTACCGGCCAGTTTGACAGCCAGATCATCCACCTCGACAGCCTGTGTAGCAAGGAGTGATGCAGTGTCTTTACATCGATCTTTTTTCTTCATCGCAATGCTGTGCACAGCGCCGCTGCCGCTGCTGGCTAACTGCAGCAAGGTAACGGACGCATCTTCACTTTCAACGGAGGCGAAGGAGGCAGGTTACACGGCAAGTTCGTGGTCAGGTGCCTGCGATACCTGCTCAGGCAATGTGGGCCTGCCGTCGATCATCAGCATCAACTCGGGTAATACATTTCAACCCTCAGGTACGCTGCTGGCGAGTTCAGTGGGTAATTTTCTGACAGCATCCACTGACAAAGCCTACACGCCGAATCAGATTCTTTATCGGTGCGCGCAGGCCGATGCCGATAAGCTGTATGAAATGTACGCCACTAACGGTGATTCACCTTTTGCCGGGAAAAACAGCACCAGCGAAGTCGACGGTGCTTATTATGACTATGTGAAAAATGTTGCCGTTCGCCTGACTAATCTTGCCACAGGAGAATATTACAGCCGTTACTGGAAGAGCCGTAAACTTACCGCTGATGACTGGTATTCCGATGGACAGTATATTTATATCCCCGCCAGCGCTTTCAGTAATGTGCTTTATGAGATGTTTAAAATTGACTCTACCAGCTATTACGGAAACAGCGCTAATCGTTACGTGGATGGCCATGCACAACCACGGGGATATATCGCTTTTAAAGGGCCAGGGTTAGATACAAATAACCTTGATGAAGGCAAAGACAGTAACACTGTCTGGAATGGATTTTACAATAACTGGCCTGGCGGCTGGAGCACATATAAAAACGTCACCTATGTCCGCGGTGCAATCTGTGAAGTGAAAGATTACCCTTCCGTCGTATTGCTTCCTACCGTCAGCACCGCCACGCTGGCCGCAGGCGGTAGCAGCCAGGCGCCCTTTTCTGTCGCGCTTCAGTGCGAATCGGGCGCGATTTCCAGCATCAACGCGTCAACCAGCAGCGCAGCGAATGTCGCCATGGGCTTTCTGGTCAATCAACCCAATGCCGTGGCAAAGGCGAACAGCCTTGGCCTGACGACCAGCGGCGGCGGCTTAACCTGGCTACTGGACACCCGGTATGGCAATAGCGACGTTGCGTCAGGTGTGGGAATTAAAATCTATAACAGCAATGGAACAGCCATGAATTTATTACCGGATTTTACCAGCACCGGCTCAGGAAACAGTCGTGGATGGTATGCCTATAAAGACTTAACCTCACTGGTTTCCTCAAGTCATGGTGAAACCTATCAAGGAGACTTCACCGCCTCGCTTGAAGCCATTCCCGGACAGATCACTACTGCAGGAACCGTCAATGCTCAGTTACAGGTCGTTGTTAGTTTTCAGTAGATTCATGCTGCTGTTGATGTTTATGCTACCGGGCGTCAATCAGGCCGCCGTGAATATCGATAAAACACGGATTGTTTTTAACGCTGGGGACACTGCACAATCCGTCAACCTGATAAACAAGGCAGAAAGCCCTGCCATTGTGCAAATCTGGACGGATGAAGGTGATATCCATCTGTCGCCCGATAAAAGTAAAACACCTGTGATGGCTATGCCGCCGATATTTAACATGCAGCCCGGCGAAGTCCGTTCGGTGAAACTGATGCTGACCACACGTTCTGCGCTCGCCCCGGATAAAGAAACCTTATACTGGCTAAACCTTTATCAGATACCGGCGATCAAAAAATCCGATGGTCAGAACCCACGGAAGCTGATATTGCCACTGCGCCTGCGTTTGAAAGTGTTCGTACGGCCAACAGGGTTAAGAGCGCCTCAGCCAGAGGATGCAAAGAAGCTGAACTTTATCCTAAAGGGACAAGAGCTAAAAATAACAAATCCAACGCCCTGGTATATGAGCCTGAATGCGAAAGTGGATAATGCTGTGCTGAGGGATATTATGGTGCAACCGCATTCTTATGTTCTGCTTTCCCCTTCCACATCGCTTAATCCTGGCTCCATCGTGTCCTATGAAGTCATTAATCAGAATGGTAATGCTGAGAAGTATCACGGTACGCTTCTCGATACCGTCGTTCACTAGCTGAATGGAGCATATTCGGAACAGTGGATAAAATGCCCTCGCGCTGGAGTGTAGTAAATCTTCAATAAGGCGTTGAACATTGATGCCTCATCAATGATCTTCTGTTCAGACAGTAGAAAATTAACGCTTTCTGCTTTCGGCATTGTGAGAAGATGCAACATGACATATCAGATAACAGAAACAGAAACAGAAACAGAAACAGAAACAGAAACAGAAACAGAAACAGAAACAGAAACAGAAACAGAAACAGATAAATTATAAAACACGCAGAGTTAGCAGCCAAAAAAAAATTCAAAACACTATTTTTTCTTAGGCGATATTATATCAGCATTATAAACCCATTATTTCAAGCCAAACAAAAATGAGAAGCCATAGAAAGATTATTTATAAAAATCCATTGAATTTATTTTTTATTTTCATGACGAGCTTACATTAGCTCCATTAAGTAAAAAATCGATAAAAGGAGGACGGCTTACCCCTTCCTCCTGAGATATTTTCAAGACAGATTTCGCGCTACCGCATCATATACATGAGTCCAGTTGATTCCACGCAATCCATTTTTTTCATCATCTGGATGTAAAACCTGATGGATACCTTTGTCTTGAAGGGGCGCGCCACCGTCTATCGTGCTCTGGTTAGGAAACAAGGCAACTGTCGGTGTCTTTACCGCGATAGCAAGATGTAAAGGGCCTGTATCTCCAACAATTAACGTCGTGAAACCACTTATTTTCTCAGCCAGTTGTATCAAATTTGTACTTCCTGCAACGTTGATCACCCTGTCACTTTGCGATTCCATTCCCTCAATGATGCGTTGATTTAGGGCTTTTTCTCCAGGAGCACCGATGAGTTCAATAACCAAATCGCTATACTCATTAATTAATTTACTGATTAACAGTGAGAAAGCAGATTCAGGCCAGCATCTTTCTGTACTGGATGCCCCAGCATGTATGCCAATAACTGTCTTATCATAGCGCTGAGGTTTATAGGGTGCGGGAATAAACATTGATTCAGACTTTACCATAATGCCTACTGATTCAAGCATTTCAGTTTTTTGGCGAATAAAGTGGATATTCCCTTTTTTTCTGTTATCGTAAAACGAAGACAAGCATGTTTTCAGAATAAAGTCTTTTCTGCCCTGATAATCAGTATAATAAACATCTTTAAAAATATAACGAGAACCTGCTAACGAAGCGGTAAGGATATCATAAGGCGTTCGCGAATGAAGGATGAACGTTGCCTCAACCTGATTTTTTCTTAATGATTTTATCAAAGAGAGCATACCTGAAACTTTTCCTCCCCAATATAAAACCTCATCAAAAATATTACTCCCTTCTACCAGGGGATGATTTCTCTTTAAGATGACCAGCGTAATTTTGGCATTTGGCCAGCGTTCTTTTATTGCACGAATAGAAGGCGTGTTAAATAAAAAATCACCCAAGGCCGTATTTGAAATAATAGCAATGCTTTTAAGATTATCATTTTCAGAAAAACGGGCAATTTTTCTTACGCGATAGCCGGTTACTTTCCACATGGAAAGAAATAATTTTGCAGCGAATTGTTTTGTGATTTTACTCATTTAAATTGTCCCGACTCAAGCCTTAACATCCTAAGGGTCTAACCATAAATAGCATTGCCGATGCAATTAATCTGCCAGACGCATCTTATGCACATTAACATTACGCCATCACTCAGGCCACAGTATATATTATAAATTATCCGGGACGAAGAAGTCGTTTACTCTGTTTAGATACACACTATGATGGTGAGACCATGACGCACTGTTCGGGTTCAGTCTTGTTCATTTTTAATCATTTTTCTTCGTTAAAAACAAAACCGTCAATGTCAAACCAATATCATCCTCCGGCCTGCTTCGCCAGAATACAGGGTTTGCCTGAGTCCTTTGTTCACTTTTTGCTCACCGCCACGTTACTGATGCAGCAAACTTCGGATGATATACAAAGAATATGTTTAAAACGTCAGAAATCATACCGACCTTTTTTGGCCAATTCAGAAAGCTCCGCATTTCGTGGGCAACGTTCACTTTTCGAAAAGTCTTACAAGGCTAATGGATTTAATACATAGAAATAAATCGATCACGCTTCACCTCCCTAGACGTCAAAATACCAAGATGATCGTGGAAAAGACTGGACGATTGTAGCCGCCTGAGCAGCATGTTTTACAATCAGTTTTGGGGAGGATTCGGGGAAAGGATTGGAGAAAAGAAAAGCCAGCATAAATTGAGATCTATGCTGGCTGGATCAGGCAAGGCTGGTGTTACATATTCGCGATAATCGCGTCACCAAACTCTGAACATTTCAGCAGCTTAGCGCCATCCATCAGACGTTCGAAGTCATAGGTCACGGTCTTGGCAGCGATTGCGCCTTCCATGCCTTTAACAATCAGGTCTGCGGCTTCGAACCATTCCATGTGACGCAACATCATTTCAGCTGACAGGATAACGGAACCTGGGTTCACTTTGTCCTGACCCGCATACTTCGGTGCTGTACCGTGGGTGGCTTCGAACAGAGCACATTCGTCACCGATGTTTGCGCCTGGTGCGATACCAATACCGCCAACCTGCGCCGCCAGGGCGTCAGAAATGTAGTCGCCGTTCAGGTTCATACAGGCGATGACGTCGTATTCAGCCGGACGCAGCAGGATTTGCTGCAGGAAGGCATCCGCGATCACATCTTTCACAACGATCTCTTTGCCGGTGTTTGGATTTTTAAACTTCATCCATGGACCGCCATCGATCAGTTCGCCGCCGAACTCTTCTTTCACTAACTGGTAACCCCAGTCTTTGAATGAGCCTTCGGTGAACTTCATGATGTTGCCTTTGTGAACCAGCGTCAGTGAATCACGATCGTTAGTGATGGTGTATTCCACGGCCGCACGCACCAGGCGCTTGGTCCCCTCTTCCGAACAAGGCTTAACGCCGATGCCGCAGTTTTGTGGGAAGCGAATTTTCTTCACGCCCATTTCTTCGCGCAGGAATTTGATCACTTTGTCGGCTTCTGCCGTGCCCGCTTTCCACTCGATACCGGCATAGATATCTTCTGAGTTTTCACGGAAGATCACCATATCGGTATCTTCAGGACGTTTAACCGGGCTTGGTGTGCCGGTGTAGTAACGAACCGGACGCAGACAAACGTACAGATCAAGTTCCTGACGCAGCGCAACGTTCAGAGAACGGATGCCGCCGCCGACTGGCGTGGTCAGTGGACCTTTGATCGCTACGCGGTATTCTTTGATTAAATCGAGGGTTTCTTGCGGCAGCCAGACATCCTGACCGTAGAGTTCAACCGATTTTTCGCCGGTATAAATCTCCATCCAGGAGATTTTACGCTCGCCGT
Organism: Pantoea sp. Ae19-2; assembly: GCF_059801205.1. Classification (NCBI taxonomy): domain Bacteria; kingdom Pseudomonadati; phylum Pseudomonadota; class Gammaproteobacteria; order Enterobacterales; family Erwiniaceae; genus Pantoea; species Pantoea sp. Ae19-2. Next base: position 2,197,663 of record NZ_JBCHWE010000001.1, read on the forward strand.
TGTAGGCTTTTTTCACAGCGGCATCAACCACTTTCAGCATCACTGGTGAAACATCAACACCGATACCATCCCCTTCGATATAAGGGATAACCGGGTTGTTTGGTACAACCAGTTTGCCTTGATTCAGGGTGATTTTCTGACCTTCCGCCGGAACAACTACTTTGCTTTCCATTAACCTCTCCTTCGAGCGATTTTTTGTTAATGATTTGTAAGATGCGCGTCAATACTACTTGAATATTGACGCCACGCCAATCACCGCAATTTCGCGTTATAATGCGCTGAATGTTTCAGACTGCAAAGCTTATGCGAAAAACTAATCAGACTTCTCAACCAAATAAACGATTCAGCCGACAAACTCGCCACGTACAACGTAAAGCGGTAGCGCCGCCTGCCGTCAGGCGCGTGCTCCTGTTCAATAAACCCTTTGATGTGTTACCGCAGTTTACGGACGAAGCCGGCCGCCGGACGCTTAAAGATTTTATTGATGTGAGCGAGGTTTATGCCGCGGGTCGTCTTGACCGCGACAGTGAAGGACTGATGGTGCTGACCAACGATGGAGCCTTGCAGGCCGCGCTCACCCAGCCCGGCAAGCGTACCGGCAAGATTTATTATGTTCAGGTTGAAGGCGCGCCAGAAGAGCGCGATCTGCAGACCCTACGGGATGGGGTTAATCTGAAAGACGGCCTTACTCTGCCAGCCGGTATCGAAAAAGTAGCAGAACCCGAATGGTTGTGGGCACGTCAGCCGCCCATTCGTGAGCGAAAAGCGATACCTACGCAGTGGCTGAAAATCACCCTGTATGAAGGACGCAACCGCCAGGTCAGACGCATGACCGCCCATATTGGCTTCCCGACATTGCGCCTGGTGCGCTATGCGATGGGTGACTTTGAGCTGGATAATCTGGCCCCCGGCGAATGGCGGGATATCAGCACCTTAGTCTGAATGCCGTTATCATTTCCATAACTTCAAGTTAACAATTCCGGAGGATTGATGTTTAAACCGCATGTCACCGTGGCGTGCCTAGTACAGGCACAGGGAAAACTTCTGGTCGTGGAAGAACAGGTGAACGGTGTGGCAACCTGGAACCAGCCCGCCGGTCATCTTGAAGCCGACGAAACGCTTCATGAAGCCGCGCAGCGTGAACTGATTGAAGAGACAGGAATTGACGCTGCGGTGCAGTATTTTATTGGAATCAACCAGTGGATAGCCCCCGACAATACGCCTTTTGTGCGGTTTCTGTTTGGTCTGGATCTGGATGCGCCACTGCCTACCGCTCCGCAGGACAGCGACATTGATCGCTGCTGGTGGCTGCCGCCAGAGCAGATACTGACGGCATCTAACCTGCGTTCGCCGCTGGTCGCAGAAAGCGTACGTCGATGGCAACAGGGGGTTCGCTACCCGTTAGACCTGATTAGCCCGTTCAACTGGCCGTTTCATGCAGGTGCGCACCCGACTTCAGCGTGATAGAATGCGCCGCCTGTTTTATTGTTTTGCGAGCTTGTGATGTCTGATAACTGCCAGAAAAAAGTGATCGTCGGGATGTCCGGCGGCGTCGATTCTTCCGTTTCCGCCTGGTTACTGCAACAGCAGGGCTATCAGGTTGAAGGCCTCTTCATGAAGAACTGGGAGGAAGACGATGGCGAGGAGTATTGTACCGCCGCTGACGATCTGGCGGATGCGCAAGCCGTGTGCGACAAACTGGGTATTAAACTGCACAAAGTGAATTTTGCGGCGGAATACTGGGATAACGTCTTTGAGCACTTCCTTGAAGAGTACAAGGCCGGTCGCACACCAAATCCCGATATCCTGTGTAATAAAGAAATTAAGTTCAAAGCGTTTCTGGAATTTGCCGCTGAAGATCTGGGCGCAGACTTTATCGCAACCGGTCACTATGTCCGTCGTCAGGACAGTGACGGCCGCAGCCATCTGCTGCGCGGACGGGATGGAAACAAAGACCAGAGCTACTTCCTTTATACGCTCAGCCATGAACAAATTGCCCAGAGCCTGTTTCCGGTCGGCGAGCTGGAAAAACCCGAAGTCCGCCGCATCGCTGAAGAGCTTGAATTAATCACGGCTAAGAAAAAAGATTCCACCGGCATTTGTTTCATCGGTGAACGCAAGTTCCGTGAATTCCTGGCGCGCTACCTGCCCGCTCAGCCCGGTGAAATCGAAACCGTTGATGGCCAGGTTGTCGGTGAGCATCAGGGGCTGATGTACCATACGCTGGGCCAGCGCAAAGGGCTGGGCATCGGCGGTATGAAAGAAAGCAAAGACGATCCCTGGTATGTGGTAGATAAAGACGTGGCGCGTAACCGTTTGATCGTGGCGCAGGGTGGCGATCACCCGCGTCTGATGTCGGTCGGCCTCATCGCCCAGCAACTGCACTGGGTCGATCGTCAGCCGCTCCGTGCCCCGCTGCGCTGTACGGTGAAAACCCGCTATCGCCAGACCGATATCCCCTGCGAAATCATTCCGCAAGGCGATGACAAAATTGAAGTCCGGTTCGACGAACCGGTTGCCGCGGTCACCCCGGGGCAGTCTGCGGTGTTCTACCTTGGCGATGTTTGCCTGGGTGGCGGCATCATTGAAGAGCGTTTGCCTTGGGTTGCCGCATAATACCGGCGCTAATAACGCGTAAACAGGAGTGACCGTGGCAAAAAACTATCAGGAAATCACCCTCGCGCTGGCGGGCATTTGCCAGGCTGCCCATCTGGTGCAGCAGTTAGCCAATCAGGGTCACTGTCAGCCTGAAGCGCTGACGGTATCCCTGCGCAGCGTGCTGGATCTCAACCCCACCTCCACGCTGGCGGTATTCGGCAACAATGAAGCCAACCTGCGCCTTGGGCTTGAAACCCTGATGGCGGTGCTGAACAGCAGCAACCGTAAAGGCGCCAGCGCAGAGCTGACCCGTTATACGCTGAGTCTGATGGTGCTGGAGCGCAAACTGAATGCTAACAAGCAGGCAATGAATACGCTGGCCCAGCGCATCAGCCAGCTCGATCGCCAACTGGCGCACTACGAACTGGAATCGGACACGATTCTGAGCGCCATGGCCGGTATTTATGTGGATGTCATCAGCCCGCTCGGGCCGCGCATTCAGGTTACCGGTTCCCCGGCTGTCCTGCAGAATTCCCTGTTACAAAGTAAAGTTCGCGCCACGTTGCTGGCCGGTATTCGTGCCGCCGTACTCTGGCAGCAGGTCGGCGGAGGCCGACTGCAGCTGATGTTTTCGCGCCAGCGCCTGCTGCGCGAAGCCAAAGCCCTTTTATCCCGCCTGCCACTGGCTTACTGAGTCAGTGGGGCAAACACCGTAAATGAATCAGGAGTTGCACTGATGGAATTATCCTCTCTGACCGCCGTCTCACCTGTCGATGGTCGTTACGGCGATAAAGTCAGCCCACTGCGCGCAATCTTCAGCGAATTTGGTTTGCTGAAGTTCCGCGTTGAGGTTGAAGTTCGCTGGTTACAAAAACTGGCTGCGACCGCAGAGATCAAGGAAGTTCCTGCATTTGATGCTGACGCAAACGCTTTCCTTGATGGGATTGTCACCAGTTTCAATGAAACGGACGCCGCGCGCATCAAAACGATTGAGCGCACCACTAACCATGACGTGAAAGCGGTTGAGTATTTCCTGAAAGAAAAAGTGGCTGACGTGCCTTCGTTGCACGCGGTGTCTGAGTTTATTCACTTCGCCTGTACCTCTGAAGACATCAATAACCTGTCTCACGCGTTAATGCTGGAAACGGCGCGTCGCGATGTCATTCTGCCTTACTGGCAGCAGCTGATTGCCGCGGTAAAGGGACTGGCGCAGGAATACCGTGACATTCCTCTGCTGTCACGCACTCACGGTCAGCCCGCAACGCCGTCCACCATGGGTAAAGAGATGGCCAACGTGGCCTACCGCATGGAACGTCAGCTACGCCAGCTGTCGCAGATTGAAGTGCTGGGCAAAATCAACGGTGCCGTGGGCAACTATAACGCGCACATTGCCGCTTACCCGGAAGCCGACTGGCACCAGTTAAGCGAAGAATTTGTGACCTCTCTGGGCATTACCTGGAATCCCTACACCACCCAGATCGAGCCACACGACTATATTGCTGAGCTGTTCGACTGCATCGCCCGCTTTAATACCATCCTGATCGATTTCGATCGCGATATCTGGGGCTATGTGGCGCTCAACCACTTCAAACAAAAAACCATCGCGGGCGAAATCGGCTCTTCCACCATGCCGCATAAAGTAAACCCGATTGACTTCGAAAACTCAGAAGGCAATCTGGGCCTGGCAAACGCGGTGATGCAGCACCTGGCCAGCAAACTGCCGGTTTCCCGCTGGCAGCGCGATCTGACCGACTCTACCGTGCTGCGTAACCTTGGCGTGGGCGTGGGTTATGCGCTGATCGCTTATCAGGCTACCCTGAAAGGCATTTCCAAGCTGGAAGTGAACCGCGATCGTCTGCTTGACGAACTGGATCATAACTGGGAAGTGCTGGCAGAGCCGATCCAGACCGTTATGCGTCGCTACGGTATTGAAAAACCTTATGAGAAGTTGAAAGAACTGACCCGTGGCAAACGCGTTGATGCGGCCGGTATGCAGGCCTTTATCGACAGCCTGGCGCTGCCGGAAGACGAAAAAGTTCGCTTAAAACAGATGACCCCGGCAAATTATATTGGTCGCGCGATTCAGATGGTTGATGACCTGAAATAAAATCCTGCCTGCAGACCGGTTGCCGCCGGTCTGCGTTAACCTGCTGTTTAGTTCATTTCGCTTATACTTGTTTAAATTCGTTTCGATCTGATGCTAAAGGAAATCCTATGCGTGTTCTGGTTGTGGAAGATAATGCCCTGCTGCGCCACCATCTTTCAGTACAACTGCGAGAAATGGGTCATCAGGTTGATGCTGCCGAAGATGCCAAAGAAGCCGATTATTTTCTCCAGGAACATCTGCCCGACATTGCGTTGGTCGATCTGGGATTACCGGACGAAGATGGCATGTCGTTAATTCGTCGCTGGCGTAATGACGCCGTGCGTCAGCCTATTTTGGTCCTGACCGCACGCGAAGGCTGGCAGGCGAAAGTCGAAGCCCTGGAAGCCGGTGCGGATGATTATGTGACGAAGCCTTTTCATATTGAGGAAGTCGCCGCACGCCTGCAGGCATTAATGCGCCGCAACAGCGGTCATGCGTCGCAGATTATTGCCATGGCCCCCTTTCAGGTGGATTTATCCCGTCGCGAACTCACGATTCACGACCAGCCCGTTAAGCTGACCGCATTTGAATACACGATTGTGGAAACCCTTATTCGCAACGCTGGCAAAGTGGTGAGTAAAGACTCCTTAATGCTGCAGCTTTATCCCGATGCAGAGTTACGTGAAAGTCACACGATCGATGTCTTAATGGGACGTCTGCGTAAAAAGATTCTTGCGCTGCATTCTGACGAAGTCATCGCTACCGTTCGCGGCCAGGGCTACCGCTTTGATCTCTGATGATGTCCTGGTTTAAACGCTATCGCCCTATTTCGCTGCGGACGCGCTTCTTACTGGCTTCCGCCGCCATTGTACTAATTCTTTCCCTTTCTTATGGCATGGTTGCGGTCATTGGCTATGTGGTAAGTTTTGATAAAAATACCTATCGCGTGATGCGGGGAGAAAGTAATTTATTTTTCACCCTGGCACAGTGGAAAGATAATAAGCTCACCATCGCCCAGCCTGAGCGCACGATGCTCAATTTCCCAACGCTGGTATTTATTTATGATGAACACGGCAAACTGCTCTGGCAGCAGCGCGACGTGCCGGAAATTCGTGAAAAGATCCAACCTGAATGGCTGTTGAAGCCGGACTTCTATGAGATAGATACCAACAACAGCACCAGCCGGGCTGCGATGGGCGATAACCTTACCGCTCAGCAGCAGCTCCACGCCTGGGATAATGACGATGACGATCAGGACACCTTTACCCACTCGGTAGCGGTAAACCGCTATGACGCGACAACCAATCTGCCCGCGCTGACCATTGTCGTGGTCGATACGATTCCGCAGGAGCTTCAGCATTCCGATGTGGTCTGGTCATGGTTCAGCTATGTGCTGGCGGCCAACCTGATTTTAATCGTTCCCTTGCTCTGGCTGGCGGCCCACTGGAGCCTGCGTCCAATCGGGCATTTAACGCTTCAGGTGCGCGAGCTGGAAACCGGACAGCGTGAAAACCTGGATGACAATCCGCCGCAGGAGTTACGCTCGCTGGTGCGTAACCTTAATCTGCTGCTGACCAACGAACGTCAGCGGTATACCCGCTACCGCACCACGCTTGCTGACCTGACCCATAGCCTGAAAACGCCGCTGGCGGTGCTGCAAACTACCCTGCGCTCTCTGCGCGGCGGTAAAGAGCTGACGGTGGAACAGGCCGAACCGATTATGCTGGAGCAGATCAGCCGCATTTCGCAGCAGGTGGGATATTACCTGCACCGCGCCAGCATGCAGGCCGATCACAATCCGCTACAGCGCGATCTGCATTCAGTGTCCGGTTTGCTGGACAGCTTGTGTTCAGCGCTGAATAAGGTTTATCAGCGCAAAGGCGTCGAAATCACGCTGGATATCTCACCGGAAACCACCTTCTTCGGCGATCAGAATGACTTTATGGAAGTGCTGGGTAACGTCCTGGATAATGCCTGCAAGTACTGTCTGGAATTTATTGAAGTCAGCGCCCATCAGACCGACCATGCCTTGCATCTTTATATCGATGATGACGGTCCGGGCATTCCTGAAAGCAAACGCGATATGATATTTGTGCGTGGGCAGCGCGCCGATACCTTACGTCCCGGTCAAGGGCTGGGGCTGGCGGTAGTTCGCGATATTCTCGAACAGTATGCCGGTAAGGTGATTGCCTCCAGTAGCCCGTTAGGCGGTGCGCGCATGGAAGTGGTGTTTGAGCGGCAGGAAATGGAACATCGCCGCGAGTAGTTCACGCCGCGGGCTGTTATACTTGCGGGTATTTACAGCCCTTAGCGGAATCTCTCTATGGATTATCAGCTCGATCTCAACTGGCCCGATTTTATTCAGCGTTACTGGCAAAAGCGCCCGGTGGTGCTGAAGCGTGGCTTCAAGAACTTTATCGATCCCATCTCGCCTGATGAACTGGCGGGATTAGCTATGGAAAATGAGGTCGACAGCCGTCTGGTCAGCCAGCAAAACGAAAAGTGGCAGGTCAGCCACGGTCCGTTTGAAAGTTATGATCACCTGGGTGAGAACAACTGGTCACTGCTGGTGCAGGCGGTGAACCACTGGCATGAACCTTCCGCCGCGCTGATGCGCCCTTTCCGCTTTCTGCCGGACTGGCGCTTAGATGACCTGATGATCTCCTTTTCCGTACCCGGCGGAGGCGTTGGCCCGCACTTTGACCAGTATGATGTGTTTATCATTCAGGGCACCGGCCGTCGTCGCTGGCGCGTCGGGGAAAAAGTACCGCTGAAACAGCATTGTCCTCATCCTGACCTGCTTCAGGTCGAACCTTTCGATGCCATCATTGATGAAGAGATGGAGCCGGGCGATATTCTGTATATTCCACCCGGATTTCCGCACGAAGGATACTCGCTGGAAAATGCTCTGAACTACTCTGTGGGCTTCCGCGCGCCCAGCGGGCGTGAGCTGATTAGCGGCTTTGCCGATTACGCGCTGGCGAATGAGCTGGGTAGCCTGCGTTACAGCGATCCGGACGTGCCCGCGCGTGACTGCCCGTCGCTGATCCTGCCGCAGGAGGTCGAAGGCTTGCGCAAGGTGATGCTGGATGTGGTGAATCAGCCAGCGCATTTTGAACAGTGGCTGGGTGAGTTTATTTCGCAGTCCCGACATGAACTCGATGTTGCGCCGCCGGAGCCGCCTTATCAGCCCGATGAAATCTACGATGCGCTGCAGCAGGGCGATGTGCTGTCGCGCCTTGGCGGCTTACGCGTCCTGACGCTGGGCAATGCCGTCTATATCAACGGCGAACGCGTTGAATGCGCGCACCCGGCGGTCATGGCTGTGCTGGCGCACAATCACGAAATCGCGCTTGAGGATTTGGGTGATGCGCTGGACGATCCCGCGGTACTGGCGCAGATTGCCGGGCTGGTCAACGCCGGTTACTGGTACTTTAGCGCGGAATAACGCCTTGCCGTTGCCACGGTTTTAACGGCCGCGTTGCCCTGTCGGGCAACGCGGCCTTTTATATTCAGGCTTTTCTCTGCCCCGCCAGCGCCGCCAGACGGACGATAACCTCAACCGATTGCGCCATAATATTCAGCGACGCAAATTCATGTTTGCCGTGATAGTTATAGCCACCGGTAAACAGGTTAGGACAAGGTAGCCCTTTCCATGACAGCGACGAACCGTCCGTGCCGCCGCGAATTGGTTTCACCACCGGCTCGATGCCGCAGTCACGCATCGCCTGCAGCGCCAGGTCGATAATGTGCGGGAAAGGTTCGACTTTCTCACGCATGTTGCGATAGCTGTTGCTGATCTCCACGGTAACAGAGCAGTCCGGATGCAATCCCTTGTTGATCTCCGCCGCCACCTGCAGCAGCGTATTTTTCCGCTGTTCAAAGGCTGCCGTATCGAAATCACGGATGATGTAGTGCATCTCCGCATTTTCAACCGTGCCCTTCATCTGGTGAAGATGGAAGAAGCCTTCATAGCCGTCAGTGCACTCTGGTTTCTCTCCGGCAGGCAGCGCGGCGTTAAAGCGGGTGGCCAGTTCCAGCGCATTCACCATCACGTTTTTCGCGGAGCCAGGGTGAACGTTGTTACCCACCACCTTCACCAGCGCCGAAGCCGCATTGAAGTTTTCGTATTCGAATTCGCCCACATCGCTACCGTCAACGGTATAAGCCCAGTCGGCCGCAAAACCTTCAACATCGAAATGCGATGTGCCGCGGCCAATCTCTTCATCCGGGGTGAAGGCAACGCGAATCGCGCCGTGCGGAATATCGCCCTCTGCCAGCCGCGCCATCGCCGTCATGATTTCTGCTATACCGGCTTTGTCATCGGCACCCAGCAGGGTTTTTCCATCGGTGGTGATCAGCGTGTGCCCCGTCAGCTTATGGAGCACCGGAAACATCACCGGTGACAGCACTTCATCCCCATTTCCCAGCGCAATATCTCCGCCCCGGTAGTTTTCGATGATCTGCGGATTGACATTTTTCGCAGTAAAATCCGGCGAGGTATCCATATGAGAAATAAAGCCAATAACCGGCGTTGGCCAGTCAACATTTGCCGGTAACGTGCCCATCACACAGCAGTGATCGCTGAGGCTGACATCAACAAAGCCCAACGCCAGCAGCTCTTCCTGCAGCTGGCGGGCCAGAATCCACTGCCCTTCACTGCTTGGCACCTGACGTGCCTGAGGTTTTGCCTGAGTTTCCACTGCCACATAACGCAAAAAGCGTTCGAGTAATTGCTTCATATGCCATCCTTAAAATTTGCCGCCCGTTATTATTAACAGACGAGCAAGCGGTCGCGTTGCGTCAAATCATTATCCTTCAGGTTAGTCCCTGTGCGGCAAATTAAGAATGGCGGATTGCATTAAAAAGCATGCAACTGCTGTTTTTTGCGGCGATTTTCGCACGCTTTTCACGGCCGTCGCCCGCAGCGTTAAAGCTGGGCCTGTTTTTGACCGCTGTGCGGGTCTGCGTGGGGCCGCTGGCAGCCTGCGGACAGGTGACACGCAAGGGTAACCGGGCGGAAAAAATGGGTACGGCGATCGCGCTGAAACGAAGGAGGACAGAAGGACGCTGGAAACGTGTCTGGATGAACAGCGGGCGAGTAGCCCGCGATTCATCCGGTGGCACAAGGCGTTATTTGTGTAGCGCGTGCAGCAGCTTATGCACAAAAGCAGGCACCACCTCGCTGGCCAGTCCATAGTGGCTTTCGGCAAACTCGTTACCGACCTGGCTCGGTTCAAGGTTCAGCTCTACCGTATGCGCCCCCTGCAGTTTTGCCTCATGGACGAATCCGGCGGCCGGATAAACATGGCCCGAGGTGCCAATGGCGATAAACAGATTCGCCTGCTCCAGCGCCTGGTAGATCTCTTCCATGCCGAGCGGCATTTCGCCGAACCAGACGACGTGCGGACGCAGCACCGAGGGGAACTGACAGCAGGTACAGCGATCTTCTGCCGTGACATCTTCATGCCAGTCGATAACCTGGCCGCTGTTGGCGCAGCGCACTTTTAACAGCTCGCCGTGCATGTGCAGCACGCGGCTGTTGCCCGCGCGTTCATGCAAATTATCGATATTCTGCGTGACCAACAGAAAGTTATCGCCCAATACCTGTTCCAGCTCCGCCAGGGCAAGATGTGCCGCGTTGGGCTGGATCTCCGGCTGCTGTAGCTGCTGGCGACGGGCGTTATAAAAACGCTGAACCAGCGCCGGGTCACGTCTGAAACCTTCTGGCGTCGCGACATCTTCTACCCGGTGCTCTTCCCATAATCCGTCAGCGGCACGAAAGGTGTTAATTCCCGATTCTGCGGATATCCCCGCACCCGTTAAGACAACGATTCTCGGCAACGGGTGCGCCGCCAGTTCGGCCTGACGATCGCGTTCGAAAATACGCTGGCGAAAGCGCTGATGCACTTTTCTGCGCGTTTTCTTCAGGCGGGCAAGTCGTAAACGGCGACGAGGTGTACGCATAAAGTCTCCTGGTGCGGTAGCGAAAGGCAGCTACCGCGGTTCAATATAAAGCGGGCGATGAGGCCCGGTGGTCGGTTTAAGGTTTACATCATCCTGCTGTCAGGCGCGGGTGCCTGAGCTGATTACTGGCCGCTCAGCACGCGAGCCGGATCGATACGACTGGCGCGCCGCGCCGGATACCAACTTGCCAGCAGGCTTAGCACAATAGCGGTAATCAATACCGAAAACACGTCCAGCCAGTGTAATTCAGACGGCAGGAAGTCAATGAAATAGATATCGCCCGCTAATAAATGGTGACCGGTCAGGGATTCCAGCCCTTTCATCAGCGAAGTGAGGTTGAGCGCCACCAGCACCCCAACCACTACGCCGCTGACGCTGCCCAGTAAGCCCGCCAGCAGGCCATACCAGATAAAGATGGCGCGGATCAGCCCGTCTTTCGCCCCCAGCGTGCGCAGTACCGCAATATCACTGCTCTTGTCTTTCACGGCCATCACCAGCGTGGAAACGATGTTGAAACAGGCCACGCCAATAACCAGCACCATCGCCAGATACATGATGGCGCGGATCATTTGAATATCGCGGTACATATAGCCGTAGGTGCCGATCCAGCTTTTGATATAGACGTAAGCGTGCGTGACTTCTCCGGCCGCCCGCACCAGTTTGGCCGCCTGGAACGGATCGTTCATTTTCAGCGCGATACCGGTGACGTTGTCGCCCATATCCAGATATTGCTGCGCATCCGCAAGCGGCACCAGCGCCAGGCTGTGATCCAGCATGCCGCTCAACTGAAGAATGCCGCTCACCTGCAAACGAATGCGTTTAGGTTGCAGTAGCTTATTTTCGCCATCATTGTTAGGGATCATGATGGTGATCCAGTCGCCCTGCTTCACGTTCAGCGCCTGAGCAATGCCGCCGCCGAGGATGATCTGACTTTTACCCGGCGCAAAGCTTGCCCAGGCGTTGTCTGTGACAAACTGCGGCAGCGCGCTTAAACGCGGTTCCTGCGCCGGATCCACGCCTTTAACCTGCAGCGCTTCCATCTTTGTGCCGCTTTCAATCAGTCCGGTAAAATTGATATAGGGAGCCGCAGCGGCGATACCCGGTACCTGCTCAATCGGCGCAATCATGGACTGCCAGTGCTGAAACGGCGGATTAACCGCTTCAATCTCCCCGTGCGGCACCACGGCCAGAATGCGCTTGTTCAGCTCACGTTCAAATCCGTTCATTGCGCTGAGGCCAATGATTAATACCGCCACGCCCAGGGCGATACCGATCGTGGAAATAACGGAGATTAGCGAAACCATTCCCCCCCGACGGCGGCCGCGACTAAAACGCAGCCCCAACAGCAGCGATAACGACGATCCCATCAGACCGCTCCCGCAAGAACGATGCGATCGCTTAACTGGCCGTCACGCATCTCCATCTGCCGCGACATGCGCTTCGCCAGATGCAGGTCGTGTGTCACCACCAGAAACGCGGTGCCCTGACGCACATTCAGTTCACCCAACAGTTCGAAAATCGCGTCGGCGTTGCGCGCATCCAGGTTACCCGTTGGCTCATCGGCCATGACCAGGCGCGGGCGGTTAACCAGCGCACGGGCGATAGCCACACGTTGACGTTCACCGCCAGAGAGTTCCGAGGGACGATGCGCCGCACGGTGTTCCAGCCCGACCGCCGCCAGCATTTCGCGCGCACGGGTCTGCGCTTCGCCTTTAGCCACTTTGCCGATCAGTAACGGCATGGCGACATTTTCCAGCGCGGTGAAATCAGGCAGCAGATGGTGAAACTGATAGATAAAGCCGAGCTCACGATTACGTAACTCCGCTTTAGCAGAGGATGACATCCCGTTTAGCGAACGGCCGTCAAACACCACTTCTCCCGAGGTGGGTGCATCCAGCCCGCCCAGCAGGTGCAACAGGGTACTTTTACCTGAACCCGAACTGCCAACAATCGCCATCAGTTCACCAGGTTGCACATCAAAGGTCACATTGCGCAGTACGTCGGTCTGGACGCTGCCTTCCTGATAGCGTTTGCACAGGTCACGGCACTGCAACAAAGGAGAGTTACTCATAGCGTAAAGCCTCAGCGGGTTGTACGGCGGCAGCGCGCCATGAAGGGTAAAGCGTGGAAAGCAGAGCAATAATCATTGCGCTGAAGGCGATAGTCACCACCTGCCACATATTAATATCGACGGGCAGCGCCGCGCCATCCAGGAACAGGCCGATAACCGGCATCAGGTTGTTAAGCTGGCTGGCTAACAGCACGCCCAGCAGTGCACCGAGCAGCGTGCCGATGATGCCGGCACTGGCGCCCTGTACCATAAAGACGGCGACAATCTGACGGCGGGTTAATCCTTGGGTTTGCAGAATAGCCACTTCGCCCTGCTTCTCCATGATCAACAGGCCCAGCGAGGTGATGATATTAAAGGCAGCGACGGCAATAATCAGGCTCAGCAGCAGCCCCATCATGTTCTTTTCCATGCGCACGGCCTGGAACAGATCCCCTTTACGCTCGCGCCAGTCCTTCCATACCATTCCCGCCGGTAAGCGTTGCTGAGTGATGGTATCTACCTGCAGCGGTTTATCCAGCCACAGACGCCAGCCGGTGATATTCCCTGCCGGATAGCGCATTATCCGTGAGGCATCCTGTTGATTGACCAGGATCTGGTAGCCGTCCACCTCGCTGTTAGCCGCATAGGTTCCGGCGACGGTAAACAGGCGCTGGCTCGGTACGCGGCCCATCGGGGTGAACTGGCTCACCGACGGCACCATTAATCGCAGCGTATCTCCGCGTTTGACGCCGAGTTGCGAGGCCAGTTGTTCACCCAGGATAACGTTGTACTGTCCCGGCTGCAGCACAGTCTGCTGGGTATTAACGAGGTAGGGCGTAAGCGGGTCTTTTTCATCCGGCTGAATGCCTAACATCACCCCAACCGAAACGCTGTGTGGGCTTTGCAGCACGACGTTCGCGGTGGTTAACGGCGCAATGCGGTTAACGCCGTTCAGCTTAAGAGCGGATGCCGGGAATTGTTGAGGATTGATGCTGCCTTTGTCGCTGGTGACCAGCGCCTGCGGCATCAGGCCCAGGATGTTGCCCTCAAGCTCTCGCTCGAAACCATTCATCACAGACAGCACAGTAATCATTGCCAGCACGCCAAGCGTGATACCAATGGTGGAGAGCCAGGAGACAAAACGACCGAAACGGTCTGCGGCTCTTCCGCGCATGTAGCGCAGACCGATAAATAGCGCGACAGGTTGATACATGGAATCCAATGTGCAGTTGCTGGAAAATAAGTAGAGAGGATGATAAAGGAGCGGCCCACTTTATGAAACCACTAACCCTCTGAGTCTGCTGCAAAGTTGTATCAGAATAGGTTAGGAAAGTGTTCGATGCACAGGATTAGGCTACAAAGAGGGGGTTAATCGTACGATTATTCAGCGCGAAAGCCGATATACTCCGTATCCTAAAGTGATGACGGCAATGAACGTCGCGCTGATGTACCCGTTTGACTTTCCTGCGGACCTTGTTCGCAAAAAAGATTTACACACAGCAACCCTTCAGCCACGCCTGCCTAAAGGCGAAGCGGTAGAAAAATTTACCGCAGAGGTGATCCCCATGGCGTATTATGGAATGATTACGCCCTGGTAAAAATGGAGCAACCTCGAGATCACATGTCCGAACCGACTCGCTATACCCTGCCCGTGAAATCTGGCGATCAACGCCAGCTCGGCCAGCTGACTGGCGCTGCGCACGCGGTTGAGTGTGCCAGCATTACCGAGCGTCATGCTGGTCCGGTGTTAATGATTACACCCGATACGCAAACCGCCCTGCGACTGCTGGACGAGATTCGTCAGTTTACCGATTTGCCTGTCACGCATCTCGCAGACTGGGAGACGCTGCCTTATGACAGTTTCTCACCGCATCAGGACATTATTTCGGCCCGTCTTTCCACCCTGTATCAACTGCCTACCTTGCAGCGCGGCATGCTGATTATGCCGGTCAACACGCTGATGCAGCGCGTTTGCCCGCACAGCTTCCTGCACGGCCATGCGCTGGTGATGCAGCAGGGTCAGAAACTGTCACGCGATCGCCTGCGCGATCAGCTTGAACAGGCGGGCTACCGCCATGTGGACCAGGTGATGGAGCACGGGGAATACGCGACCCGCGGCGCGCTGCTCGACCTGTTCCCGATGGGCAGCGAGCAACCTTACCGTATTGATTTTTTTGATGACGAGATCGACAGCCTGCGCCTGTTTGACGTCGACAGCCAGCGCACGCTGGAAGCCGTTCCCGCCATCAATCTGCTGCCGGCCCACGAGTTTCCCAGCGATAAAGCCGCTATAGAGCTCTTCCGCAGCCGCTGGCGTGAAATTTTTGATGTTCGCCGTGAAGCCGAGCATGTTTATCAGCAGGTGAGCAAAGGCACCCTGCCCGCCGGTATTGAATACTGGCAACCCTTGTTCTTTGAACAGCCGTTACCCTCGCTGTTCAGCTATCTGCCTGATAATACGCTGATTGTTAACTGCGGCGATCTGGAAGGCGGCGCAGACCGATTCTGGAATGATGCCAACGCGCGCTACGAAAATCGCCGTGTTGACCCGATGCGTCCGCTGCTTGAGCCCGCCACGCTGTGGCTGAGGCCGGATGCGTTGATGAGCGAGCTGAAAGCCTGGCCGCGCATCCGTATGACCCATGACGTTTTGCCGGCCAAAGCGGCCAACACCAACCTGGGTTATGAATCTCTGCCGGACTTATCGGTTCAGGCCCAGGCGAAAGCCCCGCTGGATAACCTGCGTCAGTTTCTGGAGCAGTTCAGCGGCGGCGTCGTGTTCTCCGTGGAGAGCGAAGGCCGCCGTGAAAGCCTGCAAGAGCTGCTGGCGCGCATTAAAATTCGCCCTAAGGCTATTCATCATCTGCGCGAAGTCAGCGCCGGAGAGCATGCGCTAATGATCGGCGCCAGCGAGCGTGGCTTTGTGGATACGCAAGGCCATCGCGCGCTGATCTGTGAAAGCGATCTGCTGGGCGAGCGCATCAGCCGTCGCCGCCAGGATACGCGCCGTACCATTAATCCGGACATTCTCATCCGCAACCTGGCGGAATTGCATCCGGGGCAGCCGGTCGTGCATCTTGAACATGGTGTGGGCCGCTATATCGGCCTGACCACGCTTGAAGCCGGCGGCATTCAGGCCGAGTATCTGATGCTCTCTTATGCCAACGATGCCAAGCTGTACGTGCCGGTTTCCTCGCTTCATCTGATCAGCCGCTATGCGGGTGGCGCCGATGAAAACGCGCCGCTGCACAAGCTGGGCAGCGATGCCTGGTCACGCGCCCGTCAGAAAGCGGCCGAGAAAGTGCGCGACGTCGCCGCCGAGCTGCTGGATATCTATGCGCAGCGCGCGGCAAAAAGCGGCTATGCCTTTAAACACGACCGCGAGCAGTATCAGCTCTTCTGCGAAAGTTTCCCGTTTGAAACCACGCCCGATCAGGCTCAGGCTATCAATGCCGTGTTAAGCGATATGTGTCAGCCGCTGGCGATGGATCGTCTGGTCTGTGGCGATGTGGGCTTCGGTAAAACAGAAGTGGCGATGCGTGCCGCCTTCCTGGCGGTGGAAAACAATAAGCAGGTGGCGGTGCTGGTGCCGACCACGCTGCTGGCACAGCAGCACTATGATAACTTCCGCGATCGTTTCGCTAACTGGCCCGTGCGCATCGAAATGCTGTCCCGCTTCCGCAGCGCCAGGGAGCAAAACCAGATACTGCAGGAAGCCAGCGAAGGCAAAATCGACATTCTGATTGGTACGCATAAGCTGTTAATGAGCGATATCAAATGGCACGATCTGGGCTTGCTGATTGTGGATGAAGAGCACCGGTTTGGCGTGCGTCATAAAGAGCGCATCAAAGCGATGCGTGCCGATGTCGATATTCTGACGCTGACCGCTACGCCGATCCCCCGCACCCTGAATATGGCCATGAGCGGAATGCGCGATCTCTCCATCATCGCCACGCCACCAGCGCGTCGACTCGCGGTAAAAACCTTTGTTCGGGAATTTGACGATCTGGTGATCCGCGAAGCGATTCTGCGCGAAATCCTGCGTGGGGGTCAGGTTTATTACCTGTACAACGATGTTGAGAACATTGAGAAAGCCGCTCAGCGCCTGACGGAACTGGTGCCAGAGGCGCGCGTCGCCATCGGCCACGGGCAAATGCGCGAGCGCGACCTTGAGCGGGTGATGAATGACTTCCATCATCAGCGTTTCAACGTTCTGGTCTGCACCACCATTATTGAAACCGGCATTGATATCCCAACGGCCAATACCATTATTATTGAGCGCGCCGACCACTTCGGGCTGGCGCAGCTGCACCAGCTGCGCGGACGCGTAGGCCGATCGCACCACCAGGCTTATGCCTGGCTGCTGACGCCACACCCGAAAGCCATGACGACCGACGCGCAAAAACGCCTGGAAGCTATCGCCTCGCTGGAAGATCTGGGCGCAGGCTTTGCCCTGGCGACGCACGATCTGGAGATTCGTGGCGCGGGCGAACTGCTGGGTGAAGAACAAAGTGGTCAGATGGAAACGCTGGGCTTTTCACTCTACATGGAACTGCTGGAAAATGCGGTCGATGCCCTGAAAGCCGGTCGGGAACCTTCCCTCGAAGATCTCACCAGCAATCAAACTGAAGTCGAGTTACGTATGCCCGCCCTGCTGCCTGAGGCGTTTATTCCGGACGTGAATACGCGCCTGTCGCTGTATAAACGCATCGCCAGTGCCGAAGCAGAAGACGAGTTGCAGGAGCTGAAGGTAGAAATGATCGACCGCTTCGGTCTGCTACCCGATCCGGCCCGTAACCTGCTGGACATTGCCCTGTTGCGGATGAAGGCCAGAGCACTTGGCGTGCGTAAAATCGAAGCCAGCGATAAAGGTGGCTATTTTGATTTCGCGCCGCAAAACAGTGTGGATCCTGCCTGGCTAATCGGCCTGCTGCAAAAAGATGCGAAGCAGTGGAAGCTTGAAGGCCCGACGCGCCTGCGCTTTACCCGTGAACTGGCGGAAAGGAAGGTGCGTATGGAATGGGTGCAGTCGTTTATGGCGCAGCTCATGGAAAACCGGGTCGCCTCTTAACCCGCTCACCACCAGCATCAAGCGAAGCCGCCCCGCTCAGGGCGGCTTTTTTTATGCCTGCCTTCCGACGGCCTCGTGAGCAAACAGGCTTATCCGGAACGGCGTGCCCTGTACTTATCTGGGTAGCGGCGGAGCAAACTGCAGCGCACCTGCAATTCGGTTCCAGGCGTTGATCGCCCCAATTGCCGAGGTCAGGAAAATCATCTCCTGCGACGTAAACAGGGTACTGACCTCATCATATAGCGCATCCGGAATCGGCTGCTGTGCCATCAGCGTAAGCGCCTCCGTCCATGCCAGAGCGGCCGCTTCACGCCCGGAATAAATGCCCGCGTCGCGCCAGGTCGCGACTAAATCGATTTTCGCTGAAGCCAGCCCGGCTTTACGCGCCACATTAAGATGAAACTGAAGGCAAAATGCGCAGCCATTCAACTGCGATGCCCGGAGTTTGATCAGTTCGGTCAGTGTTTTATCCAGGCCTGCGTGGTCAACCGCCTTGCCCAGCATGCCCAGCGCTGCAACGACCTCGGGCGCAGCCTGTTCAAATGTGGACCAGTCGCTTCGGTGGTGAGAATACGATGCCATAATCAATCCTGCCTGTTAATATAAGAACACGAACAACAATATAAGAGTTCTTACATTATGCGCAAGTCAGGATCGCACAATCTGTCGCTGCCCGGCCCTGGAGAAGGCATGCGCGGCACAAAAGGCCACATTGGCTATCTGCTTCGTCAGGCGCATGCCGTTCATAAGATGCGGATGGAACATGCCCTGAAAGCCACGGGCCTGACTCTGCCCCAGTTTTCCGTGCTGACGATGCTGGCAGCCTACCCTGGTGCATCGGGTGCCGAACTGGCCCGGCTCTCCTTGCTGACGCCACAAACCATGAGCGTGATTGTCAGCAACCTTGAGCGGGCAAGCCTGATCCACCGTCGCCCTCACGAGGAGCATGGTCGAATTCAGATTATTGGCCTGACGGATGAAGGACAGCAGGTTCTGACCCGGAGCAAAGCGGCCGTTAAGGCGGCCGAAGCGGGTCTGCTTGCCGATCTGTCTTCTGAGGATGAAGGCGCTGTGCGGCGATGGCTGGTGAAGGTGGCGACCTTACCGACTGACCCGGTCTGAGGGCGATGTTGTCTGGCGCGCACCGCTTTACCGCTCAGCACAATAAGGCTTATCGCTGTGTTCGGCTCGCCCGGCGGCTTCATCGGGTCACGCAGGTTAGTAAAGCCTTCATGGTGACCCATAAAAAAAGCGCATCCGGAGATGCGCTTTCGTGTTTCATGGTGTGCTGTGTGACCGCAATGCGGCAAGCTTTGCCCTGGATCTTATGCTTTATCGCCGTTCAGGATTAACTGTCCGTTACGGTCAACCGGGATACGGGTACCGGGATCGTTTTCCATGCGGATTTTACCCTGCTGGTCGCCGATCTTATAGGTGACGTCATAACCCAGCATTTTTTCCTGCTTGTCGTACACGGTCTTACAACGCTGTTCAGAGGTGGTGTAGGTATCGCGATCCTGCATACCGCCCTGAACCTGGTTGCCCGCATAACCGCCCGCCAGCGCACCCGCTACCGTTGCGACGTCGCGTCCACGACCGCCGCCAAACTGGTGGCCGAGAACACCACCGGCTACCGCACCCAGTACTGAACCGGCGATACGGTTTTCATCCTGAACCGGACGACGGTGCGTCAGCGTCACGTTACGACACTCCTGACGCGGTTGTTTAATCGATTCTTTAATTGGGGTTGCTGACAGCACCTGTGCATATTGTGGACCGCGATCAAACACGTTAATGCTTGCTACGGCGGCTACACCCAGTGCCGCTGCCACGCCAATACCGATACCCGCTAACATTGATTTATTCACAGGAAGTTCCTCCTGAAAGTGTTACCGCGCATTCCTGCCGCTGGGAAATCCCTTACAGCTCTGGCAGAACCGACGTGCGCGACTCGCCGTTTGGTTGAGATAAGTTTTACAGATGTAAAGCTTTTGCAATATCAGACAATGGGAAGAAAAGCGTGCCTGACGCGTTAGTGCCACGTTTTCGGAGAGTTCTGAGCGACGATGAGGGGGCCGGATACCGCGCTGACTTCACGGCATAACAGACAAGTTAGCAATGAAATCAGCGGGTTAAAACAAAATCAGATGATGCGATTAGTGAAGCTTCAGACGGGGGCGGATGACCCGGTTGAGACTGCCCACGATCATCATTAGCCCGGTCTTAACATAACCGTGCAACGCGACCTGATGCATACGATACAGTGATATATAGACAAATCGGGCAATGCGCCCTTCTATCATCATCGATCCGCGCATCAGATTGCCCATCAGGCTTCCTACGGTGCTGAAGCGTGACAGAGAAACCAGTGAACCGTGGTCTTTATAAACATAGGCTTTAAGCGGCTTGACCTGGTATTGCAACAGGATGTTATCCAGCGCACAGGATGCCATCTGGTGTGCGGACTGTGCGCGCGGGGGCACAAATCCACCGCCGGGTAAGGCGCAGGACGCGCAATCACCGATGGCATAGATGTCGTCATCCAGCGTGGTCTGGAGTGTCTCTTTCACCACCAGTTGGTTGATGCGATTGGTTTCCAGCCCGCCGATCGCTTTCATAAAGTCAGGCGCTTTAATCCCTGCCGCCCAGACCATTAAGTCGGCTTCAATAAACTCGCCACTTTTGGTATGCAGGCCCAGCTTGTCTGCGCTGGTCACCATCGTTTGTGTCAGAACGCGTACGCCAAGCTTGCTGAGCTCCTGATGGGCCGCAGAGGAGATACGTGGTGGTAGCGCAGGCAGAATACGTTCGCCCGCCTCCACCAGCGTGACGTTGAGTGCCTCGCTGCCCAGTGCTTTATACCCGTAGCTGTGTAGCTGCTTAACTGCATTGTGCAGTTCTGCCGATAGCTCAACACCCGTTGCACCGCCGCCGACGATAGCAATGTTCACCTTCTCCACCGCCCCTTCGCTGGCAGAGAATTTCAGGAACAGATTCAGCATTTCATTATGGAAACGACGCGCCTGCTGCGGATTGTCGAGGAAAATACAGTGATCTTTAACGCCTGGCGTGCCGAAATCGTTTGAGGTACTGCCCAGCGCCATGACCAGCGTGTCATAAGCCAGCTCGCGCTCGGGAACCAATACCTCCCCCTGCGAATTCACGACTTCAGCCAGTTGGATGACTTTTTTCTCACGGTTGATGTTCGTCAACGAGCCCAGTTGGAACTGAAAACCGTGGTTGCGGGCATGCGCCAGATAGCTGAGGGCGTCAATGCCTTCATCCATGGAGCCGGTGGCCACTTCATGCAGCAACGGCTTCCACAGATGGCTGTGGTTGCGGTCAACCAGGATAATCTCGGCTTTCTTCTTGCGACCCAGCTTATGGCCTAACTGCGTTGCCATCTCCAGCCCACCGGCGCCACCGCCCACGATGACAATTTTCTTAACAGATGTAGTCAACAAAAACCCCCTCAAATTGTGAACCAAAAGTTAATCAATGGTTAAATTAAACCTTAATAAACATAGGGTTGGCGACATAATTTCGCTATCTGGGGGCAGAATAGCATGGCGGGAAGCGATGGGCCTCAGAAAATTGATGTACATCAAATTTAGCAGACAGTTCCTGGCAACGCCGACAACACAATCGGGCACCGCATGGGCGCCCGGTTGCGTCAATCTGCCGTTTTAAAGGCTTTCAGTCGGTGAAGATGGGGGGAAAGATTGCGGAACTTGTGGCTTTCGCTTTCGTCCCAAACGATCGGGTAGTAGGGATCCAGCAGTGCGGCGCTGCGCTGGCTGTCGAGAATCTCATCGTGGCGGGATAAAAGGGTCAGGCAGCGGCCGCGGTTACGTTCGCGAAAATCGCTGACGCACTTGGTGGCAATGTCCAGGTACTCTTCAGGTCGATCTATCTTGCCTTCCATATTTTCGTACGGAAACAGGTTGGGATTGAAAATCGCCTGGCGGATCGCGCACAAGAAACCAATACGTTCTGACCAGTACCCGCCCAGCCCTACGCCGCAGATCAGCGGATGCGGATCGTCGCTCAGACTGAGCATTTTATCGGTTTCTTTGAGCAGAAACTGCATGTCATGTTTGGGATGGCGCGTGCTGTAGCTGATGAGCCTGACGTCAGGATCGATAAACTGCAGTTGCAGCACTTTTTCGTGGTTGCCCGGACTGGATGAATCGAAACCGTGAAGATAAATAATCATGTTTATCCTTGAAGATCATCACACCGGGCAACCCGTGATTACCACGTCGCTTTATGCGCCAGCCAGCGTTCCTGCAGCGCGCTTAACTGCTGCGCATTCTGTTTCCAGCGGCGACTGGCCTTCAGGCTGTCCCGGCTAAAGGTTCCCCGATGGTACAACTGCACCACCGGCTCTGCCTCGATCACGGTCAAATTATCGATCACGCTTACCGCGCCCTGACGGTCGTTACAGACCAGAATCATGTCGCATCCGGCAGACAGAGACTGTTGCGCACGCTCGGCATAGCTGCCCATCACCGCCGCGCCTTCCATTGAAAGATCGTCCGAGAAAATCACGCCCTTGAAACCCAGCTCCTGGCGCAACACCGTTTTCAGCCAGTAAGGCGAACCGCTGGCGGGGAGCGGATCGGCCTCCGTATAGATCACGTGTGCGGGCATAATAGCGTCGAGCGCCTGCTCGCCGATCAGCGTGCGGAATATCGCCATATCATGCTCGCGCAGTTCGGCTTCGCTGCGGCCATCACGCGGTGTCTCTTTGTGGGAATCTGCACTGACCGCGCCGTGACCGGGGAAATGCTTACCGGTGGTTTTCATTCCGGCCTCATGCATGCCGGCAATAAAACGCCGCGCCATCGCCAGGGCAATCGCAGGATCCTCATGGAACGCACGATCGCCAATGGCCGCACTGATATGGCCGATATCCAGCACCGGCGCAAAGCTGATATCAATATCCAGCGCGATCATTTCGGCCGCCATCTGCCAGCCAGCCTGCTGCGCCAGCTCGCCTGCCGTTGTCATATCGTTGAGCGCGGCAAAAGACTGCATAGCGGGCAAATTCGTAAAGCCATCACGAAAACGCTGTACTCGCCCGCCCTCCTGATCCACCGCCACCACCAGGCGCGTAGGCGAGGCGGCACGAATCTGACGCACCAGCTCGGCCAGTTGAGCGGGGTCATGATAGTTGCGGGCAAAAAGGATTAATCCACCCACCAGCGGATGGCGCAGTATCTCACGCTCTTCCGCATCCAGTTCGAAACCTTCGACGTCCAGCATCAAGGGGCCGGGAAAACCTGTTGTCATAGCCTGAATCCTGTTTCTCGGCACAAAGCCGTTAAATCTGCTGCCAGCTCCGTTGAGCCAGCTGTTGTAAATGCGCATCGCCGCTCTGTTCGGCGCGCAGTTGATACCAACTGGCGACTAACAGATGCAGCCAGGGCTGCCAGCGCGAAACCTGGTGTTGCAATGATGTCAGCGGGATCTGCATGAGCGCGGCATAGTCACGTAGCCACTGCTCTTGCTGAGTGGGATCGGATAAACAGACGGCCGCCAGCTCAAGCGCCACGTCGCCGTCTGCGGCATATTCCCAGTCAATAAGGTGCAGCCCCTGTTCAGACTGAATCAGATTAGCGGGATGCACGTCCATATGCAGCGGCGCAAGGCGTAACGGCCGCGGCTCGCCCTGTCTGGTTAGTCGTTGCAGCTGCTGCAACCAGCGGTGCTGTCGCTGCTGGCAGCGCTGCCAGTATTGCCAGAGCAGGGGCAAAAGGGATAAACGGTAACCGGTGAGCGGCTGCTGGTGTAGCCGTTGCAATAAGGCAAGTACCTGAGGCCGTGCAGCACGGAATCCGGCATCGCTCATCACCTCACCGTCCTGCCAGGGCAGGATAATGCCGTGCCGGTTACCCGCCAGCGGGCGCTGCACCAGGCCGCTCAGCCGCAATTTACGCAGCACGCGCCCTTCGCGCTGGCGATTGACGAAAGGTATCGCTGACTGTGGCGCCGGGCGGAGGAGAAGCCGTTCGTTTTGTGTGACGATCTGACAGCTCTGCCCGGTTAATCCTGCCAACGGTGTTACCGTTACCCGATGCCCGCCCGTTGTTGCCTTGATCAGTTGCAGAAGCGCCGCATTAATTTTGGGCGACACCGTTTCCAGACCAGATAATTTCACCCGTCTGCACCAGCATCAGCTGCATTTGTAAGGTCGGTGATTTTACATCGCCTTTGGCCGTGCTGTAGAGCACGTACTGCGCGTTGAGATTACGCGCCAGGCCAATCGCCTTGCTGCGCGAGTTCAGGCTGTCGTCTGGCGAAAGACCAAGTGTTTGTTTCGCCTGCGCCAGCTGTTCTGACGACACCAGAGTGAACTTACCGTTGTTATTCAACGCGTTCTGAATAGCACTGGTCGCCTTTTCACCCTGTAGTGCGCCGTTAGTGCTGTTTTTAATGCGATCGACCAGCAACACGCTTCCCGGCGTCACCGTGGCGGCGCGCACCATTTGTGCGACCAAGGGTTCCACGCTGGCATCCCAGTTAATCGTCACCAGCTTAGGCGGTTGCGGAACAGGTTGAGGCTGGGGGATCGGTTGCTCTGGCTGAGGAACAGGCTGAACCGGCTCCACAGGCTGAGTCGGTTCGACCGGTGCTGGCTGCTGCTGTTTCATCACGCAGCCAGAAAGAATAAGCGCCATCATTAGCGCGCCAGTACGGTTAACACTGCGAATCACGTAACAGTCCTCAGAGATAGATATAGAGACGAACCTTGCTGGCCGTCAGATTACCCAGTTGCGACACCGCAGCGACGCTTCCGTTGGGGGGAACCGTGACAACCTGAGCCGGTTCACGCGGCGTTATTTCAAGCCCTTTGTCGTCGTACCAGTAGTAACGATAGTGCACAACCACCGGCGTTTCACGCTGATTGTAAAGTATGCTGCTGGCACGTTTCTGGCCGTCATGGTCATCCAGCGTTGGCTCGTCGGTAATAATACCCGCCGAGAGGACAGACGACTCCATGACCAGTGACTGCGATGTATTAATCATCGGTTTGTCGCTGCTGCAACCAGTAAGGCTCAGCAACGCCACGGGCAGACATATCAACCATGAACGCATAGCTAGGTTCCCTTCAGGGATCAGTGTGACAGCATCGGGCCAAGCGGCTTGCCGCCCACCAGATGCATATGGATATGATAAACTTCCTGACCGCCATGTTTATTGCAGTTAACAATCAGGCGATAGCCGTCTTCGTCAATGCCTTCTTCCCGCGCAATCTTTGCGGCGGCGGTGAACATCCGACCCAGCGCCTGCTCGTGCGCCGCCTCGACGTCATTGGCGGTTGGGATCAGGATATTGGGGATTATCAAAATATGCGTTGGTGCCTGGGGTGAAATATCGCGAAAAGCGGTTACCAGTTCGTCCTGATACACCACGTCGGCGGGGATCTCCCGACGGAGAATTTTACTGAAAATAGTTTCTTCAGCCATAAAGCAATTCCTTGAGCCTGAGGTAATACCTCAGTATGCGGGAGAAATTCGTTTTCTTTCAACCTCAGGCGACTTTTTCTTGTTATGACCGGCGGCGTTTAACGCATTTAACAGCGCCCGTATGCGAAAAACCGCCTTTCCTGTCTCTGCCCCCTTTGCACTCGTCGCCCCCTTTATGTTGCCTGCGGCCAGACCTGACACGCGCGCTCGCAGGGCTGTCCGACGGGAACTCCCGCTCCATTTGTTTCTACAGGAGATACCTGGACAAAAGTTGCAACAATTGATCAATAAACCACCAATACTACCTGCCGAAACTATCAACAGCGTATCGGGTTAACCTGCTTTCTGTGATGCGCGACGCCTGACAGTCAAGAAAACGATTACATCAACGATTAAACAGGATGTTGAATATGAGCATTTTACAACGTGTCAAATTGTCACATCGCCTGATTTTTCTCATCGCTTTTTTCCTTCTCGCCATGGTTGTTATCGCTGTGATCTCTCTTCACTCACTTCGGTCGCTGGCTGCGTCAGAACAGCAGCTCTTCGCTTCCCGGCTGGAGCCAGTGCAGATAATGAACGTTGCCGCCCGGGAGATGGCCACGCATTTTCGCCGTTCCTATGCTTACGTCTTTCCGGTTAGCTCCGCCACGCCCGTTGAATCACGCCAAACCACCTCTAAATTTAACCAGAAGTCTCAGCAAGCTGTGCAAAATGCGATTGATTTTCTTAAGCAATCTCAGGATCCGGCGCTGGTTGCTATCACGCAGAAAGTGTTGCAGGCCTGGCCTGACTACCTGGCGTCCATGCAACGCGTCTACGCCCTTGCCAACGAAAACAATGTGGCAGGAGCGCTAAAGGAAATCGCAACGACGACAGATCGTTTACATGTCGCGGTCCGGGATCCCCTGTTAGAAGCCGTAAAGATCTACAATGCGTCCGTCAGCCAGATCATTGACGACAACGTTTCCCATATTGACCGAACCTCCTTGATGTTGATTCTGTTAATTAGCCTGACCTTTATCGCCGGTGGCGCACTGGGCACGCTGATATTTTTTTCCGTTATGAAGCAGCTGGGTGCCGAGCCTGACGTTGCCGTCAGAGTGGCGGGCCTGATCGCCGACGGTCATCTTTATGAGCACAACGCCATTAAAGCCGGGGATACCTCCAGCCTGATTTACCAGTTATCCGTGATGCGCCAGCACATCCGCGACCTGATCAGTGAGGTCCAGGAAGCGGCGGAACAGGTAGCCAAATCCTCGACGGAAATCGCCCAGGGTACCCGCGATCTGTCACAACGAACGGAATCACAGGCTTCAGCGCTGGAAGAAACCAGTGCTTCGATGGAGCAGCTGTCCTCAGCCGTACAAAGCAATGCAGACAACGCCAGGATCGCGAACGACGTGGTCAGCAACGCCTTTCAGAAGGTGGCCAGCGGCGGTCAGTCAGTGTCTGACGTTGAGCAGACGATGCGCGCCATTCAGGACAGCAGTAGCAAAATCGGCGAAATCATCAGCGTCATTGACAGCATTGCTTTTCAAACCAATATTCTGGCGCTTAACGCGGCGGTGGAAGCGGCACGTGCCGGGGATGAAGGTCGGGGGTTTGCTGTGGTCGCGGGCGAAGTCAGAAACCTGGCGCAGCGCAGCGCCGTGGCAGCCCAGGAAATTAAAACGCTGATTACAGAAAGTCATTCACGTGTCGAAACCGGCGTGACCAATGTCAGCGTGGCAGGCGAAACCATGAAGGCGGTCATTAAAGAGATTCATCGCGTCAACGACCTGGTGGCTGAGATCAGCACGGGAAGTCATGAGCAAAGCACCGGTGTGAAACAGATCGGTATTGCCGTGGCGCAAATGGATACCGACACGCAGCAGAATGCGGCGCTGGTAGAAGAAACGGCGACCGCAACGGCACAGTTGCAACGGTTATCCGATCGACTGTTGCAGACCACCTCAAAATTTTTGACTCGCGAAGCAAACTGAAAGGCTAGAGCGCGATGCCCTGTCAGCCTTAACTTCGGGCAAAAAAACAGCGTTGAGCCGAGACTCAACGCTGTTTTCGCCGTGCCAGAACGGCATCAGACCTTATGACTTGTTACGGATGTAGTCATCCATATCTGTTTTCAGGTTATCGGATTTGGTGCCGAAAATCGCCTGAACGCCTGAACCGGCCACCACGACGCCACGTGCGCCCAGGTTTTTCAGTTCGGTTTGATCCACTTTGCTTACATCGGCCACGCTGACGCGCAGACGTGTGATACAGGCATCCAGGTTAGTGATGTTTTCTTTGCCACCAAATGCAGACACCAGTTTGCCCGCCATTTCACCGCCGGTCGCGGAAGAAGACTGTTCGCTTGCGCTGTCTTCACGGCCAGGGGTTTTCAGATCCAGCTTCACGATCAGGACGCGGAAAACGGTGTAGTAAACCGCGGCGTAGATCATACCGATAATCGGGAACAACCAGATTTTGCTGCTGTTACCACTCAGGACGATAAAGTCGATCAGGCCATGGGAGAAACTGGTGCCGTCACGCATGCCCAGCAGGATACAGATTGGGAAAGCCAGACCGGCCAGAATGGCATGGATGACATACAGGATTGGCGCAACAAACATGAACGAGAACTCGATCGGCTCGGTAATACCGGTCAGGAACGAGGTCAACGCCGCAGAGATCATGATACCGCCCACTTTGGCACGGTTTTCAGGTTTTGCCGAATGCCAGATGGCAATCGCCGCGGCAGGCAGGCCATACATTTTGAACAGGAAGCCGCCAGAAAGTTTACCTGCGGTTGGGTCACCCGCCATGTAGCGAGGGATATCGCCGTGGAATACCTGACCTGCGGCATTGGTGTACTCACCAATCTGCATCTGGAAAGGAACGTTCCAGATGTGGTGCAGACCAAATGGCACCAGCGCACGTTCAACGACGCCGTAGATACCAAACGCCACCACCGGGTTTTGGTAGGCCGCCCACTGAGAGAAGTCCTGAATCGCTGAACCGACCGGTGGCCAGATAAACGACAGCACCAGCCCCATCGCGATAGCCGCCAGACCCGAGATAATCGGCACAAAGCGTTTACCGGCAAAGAAGCCCAGATATTCAGGCAGCTTAATGCGATAGAAGCGGTTAAACATATACGCGGCGATGGAGCCGGCAATAATACCGCCCAGCACCCCGGTATCGGCAAGGTGTTTTGCCTCAATTTCCGCTGCCGGCAGATGCAGGACTAAGGGAGCGACCACCGCCATGGTTTTCACCATGATGCCGTAAGCCACGACCGCTGCCAGTGCGGAAACACCGTCGTTATTGGTAAAGCCGAGTGCCACGCCAATGGCAAAAATCAGCGGCATATTGGCAAAGACCGATCCACCCGCTTCCGCCATTACATGCGATACCACCGCAGGTAACCAGCTAAAGTTCGCTGAACCAACACCTAATAAAATACCGGCAATCGGAAGAACCGATACCGGCAGCATGAGCGATTTACCAACCTTTTGTAAGTTGGCAAAAGCATTTTTGAACATAGCGTGAAACTCCTGAGTATGAGTGCGTTTTTCGCGCAGTGCGCGTGGTAAAGAGGGAGGTTCTTTACCGGTTGGCGTTATCCGCCTTTTTGATTTATTACGAAGGGTAAAATAAATTACCCTTCGTTACTTTGACGGCTATCACGTTTCGTCAATCACACGCCAGCAGCCGGCCACAACGGCGGTTTTTTTGCTGATTTTTCAGCCAATAAAAGTTGACCCTGTCGAATCACAACAGGGTCAACGAACATAATCTCGTATTTATTACAACGTCTGAAATAACTCTGAATCAGGCACCAAGACGGCTCATCGGCACATGAAACAGCGTAGAAAAGTTTTTTGTGGTGGCGGCGGCCAGCGTCTCAATATCTACGCCTTTCAGCACCGCAAGATAATCGGCAACGTCACGCGTGTAAGCAGGCTGGTTCTCTTTGCCCCGGTAAGGAACAGGCGCCAGATAAGGGGAGTCGGTTTCGACCAGAATGCGATCCAGCGGGACGTAGCGCGCCGCGTCACGAATCTGCTCTGCATTGCGGAAGGTGACGATGCCCGAGAATGAGATATAGAACCCCATATCCAGCAGTTTTGCTGCCGTCGCCTGATCTTCTGTAAAGCAGTGCAGTACGCCGCCACAGCGTTCAACCTGCTCTTCCTTGAGAATGGCCAGCGTGTCTTCACGTGCATCACGCGTATGCACGATAATCGGCTTATTCAGCGCAATTCCGCTACGGATATGTTCACGAAAAGAGTCCTGCTGCTGAGCTTTGGTTTCCTGCTGATAGTAGTAATCCAGCCCGGTCTCGCCCAGCGCGATCACCTGAGGATCGGCGGCCAGGCGGCGGAATAACTCAACATCATACGGCGCCTCCTGATTCAGCGGATGCACGCCACAGGAGAGCGCAATATTTTCACGATCGCCCACCAGCGCTTTCAGCGTACTAAAGCCGGGTAAGGTCGTGGCGATAGCCAGCATGAACCGGACGTCGCGCGCTGCCGCTTTGGCAATCACATCATCAAGATCGTGATGATTTTTCTCATAATCCAGGCCATCAAGATGGCAATGGGAATCAACAATAAACATATTTTTCTCAGTCATTTAGCCGGGTAACCTGGGCTTCAGGTTATCTGCCCAACTCAGTAATCTGTCAGTCAGGAGGAGTTCACGATTCACTGCCGCAACCTGTAATAACGATTCACGGCAGCGCATCCAGTCTTGAGCGCTGTTATTGAGCGCCGTTTGCGAGAAGTGCTGCGCCAGCATGGCGACCACGTCCTGACGATCGATGTTAGTCAGCCACTGGGTTGCGCCCTGCTGCCATTTCATCGCATCCAGTATGAATGATAACAGCCAGCCAATCCGTGCCGCGCTGTTATCTGCGTTCAGCACGGGCAGGAGTTGCAGGATGTCCTGTTGCAACGCACCCGGCAGGGAATCGCACAGTTTTTGCCGGGCCTGCCACAGGCCATCATCCAACAGCGTCAGCGCCGCACCGGGCGCACCGGCACTGAGCCGCAGCGCGGCCAGTAGCGGGGCCTCAGCATGTTGCCCCTGCTTTCTCAGCCAGGCCAGACTGTGATTTTCATCTGGTGGAGGTAACGTCAGCACCATGCAGCGACTACGCAGCGTTGCCAGCAGGCGGGAGGGCTCGCGACAGCTTAAAAAGAACCAACTGTTGGCTGGCGGCTCTTCCAGCGTTTTCAGTAAGGCGTTAGCCGCCGCCTCGCTGAGCTGAGCCGCATCTGGCAGCCAGACCACCTTGGCACCGCCCTGCTGCGCATAGTGATACATTTTTTCCGTAACCTGACGCACGGCATCAATGCCCAGCGTCGTTTTGCCTTTTTCGGCTTCAAGCCGGTACCAGTCAGGGTGCGTATTTGCCTGCATCAGCTGGCAGCCATGGCAGTGACCACAGCTTTTTAATCCGTCGCGTTGCAGGCACATCAGCCAGCGGCTGATCCCCCACACCAGCGCATCATCGCCCATGCCGTCAAGAGAGGTGATCAACAACGCATGATGGGCACGGCCATCCTGATGCTGACCAATCACCTGGCGGTAAGGTTGATTGAGCCAGGGATACCAGTTCATGCGCGCTGTTCCGCCAGCCAGGCCGTCAGGGTGGCGTGCAGCGCGCTTGTAACCTGCTCAAGCGGCTGAGTGGCATCTATCGTCAGGATACTGTCATCGGCGGCAGCCAGCGCCAGATAGCGCTCACGCGTGCGTTCAAAAAAGCGCAGCGACTCCTGCTCAATGCGGTCTAATTCTCCGCGGGCGCGGGCACGCTGTAACCCGGTTTCAGGCGTAACATCAAGGTAAAGCGTCAGGTCAGGACGAAAGTCGCCCAGTACCGTATCCCGTAAGGTGCGCATCAGTTCGGCGTCCAGCCCGCGACCGCCGCCCTGATATGCCTGGGAGGAGAGATCGTGACGATCGCCTATCACCCAGGCCCCCCGCGCCAGCGCAGGCTTGATCACCGTTTCCACCAGTTGGACGCGCGCGGCATACAGCATTAACAGTTCCGCTTTATCGGTTACCTGCTCGCCCTCAATGCCCTGCTTGACCAGCACGCGGAGCTGCTCAGCCAGCGGTGTGCCGCCGGGTTCGCGGGTAAAGACAATATCGTCGATTCCACTGGCCCGCAGTGTTGCAACGACCGCATCGCGCGCCGTGGTTTTTCCTGCGCCTTCCAGGCCTTCAATAACAATAAACTTACTGTCCATTTTTTTCCTTTAACACCAGCCGGTAAGCCTGCACGGCCTTGTTGTGGCTGGCAAGATTGGTGGTGAAGGTATGTCCACCTTTGCCATCCGCCACGAAGTAGAGATAGTCGGTTTTTTCCGGATGCGCGGCCGCAATCAGTGAGGCTTTGCTCGGCATCGCAATTGGCCCCGGCGGCAGGCCGCTGATGATATAGGTATTATACGGCGACGGCGTTTCCAGATCTTTACGCGTCAGCGTGCCAGTATAGGCGTTACCCATGCCGTAGATCACGGTAGGATCGGTTTGCAGACGCATCCCCACGCGCAGGCGATTAATAAACACGGAAGCCACCTTAGCCCGCTCTTCACTCACACCGGTTTCTTTTTCGATGATCGACGCCATCGTGACCATTTCCTGCGGATCTTTATAGGGCAGGTTATCCATCCTGCCCTGCCAGACTTCATCGATGGTCTTTTTCATCCGCTGATGCGCGCGTTCCAGCAACGCGACATCGGTGGTGTTTGCGGTGTACAGATAAGTATCCGGAAAGAAACTGCCTTCCAGCGCCTTTTCGTCCAGCTTCAGCGTGCTGGCGACGGTCGCATAGCTGTCATCCGGCAGCGTATGTTTCACGTAGGGCGCTTTACGTAATTCGCTAAGCCACTCTTGCAGGCGTTGTCCTTCCACAAACCGCAGCGGGAATTGTGCCTCTTTGCCGCTGGCGAGCAATTCCAGCAAACTGCGGACCGTCATTGTCGGTTCAAGGCGATAGGTTCCGGCTTTGAATTTGGCCAGCTCAGGCTCCAGTTTAAGCAATGCGCCAAACCAGATGCTGTGAGGGATAATCTTTTGACTTTCCAACTGCGCTTCCAGTGCAACGCGACCGGTTCCTGCCGGCAGCGTGTAGATCGTTTCCTGGGAAAGGGTCAACCGGGTTGCTGCAAGTTGTTTAACCTGCCAGTAACTCACGGCTGCCGCGATGAGCAGGATGACCACAACGCTCACCCCTATTTTTTTGATTCGGCTCATGATGCTTCCATTATCTTTCTACAGCTCGCCTGTAGCTGGTTAAACAAGGTGCGCTGTTCAAACGCCAGCGCATCAAGTTGTCGAACGGGTAATACGGGCATCAGCGCGTTGCATACCACAATCTCATCGGCTGCCTGGAGTTGCGCCAGTCCCGCCTGAACCACCTGACAAATCTGACCTGCGGCGCGCATTTCCGCTATCAGACTGCGCCGCATAATGCCGTCAACGCCCGCCTGATCCAGCGCCGGGGTAAAAACCGTGCCGCCGCTTCGCCAGAATAAATTGGCCGCACAGCATTCCACCACCCAACCGTCAGTGTCAAGCACCAGCGCCTCATCGGCGTCGGTCTGCTCAAGGTGGGCACGAATCATCACCTGTTCCAGCCGGTTCAGGTGCTTAAGGCCGGCAAACTGAGGCTGGCGCGCCAGGCGGACCGGGCTCACGGCCAGCCTGACGCCGGTTTGCTGTAGCGCCGCATAATGCGCAGGCCAGGGGGATACCGAAACGATTCGTGTGGGGCCGCTACAACCGCTGCGGCTGTAGCCCCGCCCGCCGCTGCCCGCGCTGATAATGACTTTAAGCACTGCCCTGTCATGTCCGCTGGCCGCGTGTTGCATCTCCTGCGCCAGCGCGGGCCAGTCAACGCCATTCAGCCACAGCCGTTCACAGCTTTGCTGCAATCGCTGCATGTGCCTGTCTAACAGCAGGATTTTGCCGTTGCCGATCGCGGCGGTCGTAAAGCAGCCATCGCCAAACTGTACGGCACGATCGGTGGCCGCCAGCTGGGATTGCTCAGTGCCGTTTATCCACATTGCCGTTTCTCCGGTATCAGAACGTTGCTCGACGATGGCCATGATTTTATCGGTTTCTTCGCGCCGCTGGATAGAAAAAAGGCCCGCATTGCGGGCCTTTACAGCAATCATAAACGGAATGTTTAGATTTTACGGAAAATCAGCGAGCCGTTGGTACCGCCGAAGCCGAAGGAGTTACACAGCGTGTATTCCAGCCCCGAAACCTGACGAGCGGTGTGCGGAACGAAATCAAGATCGCAACCTTCATCAGGATTATCCAGGTTCAGCGTCGGTGGAATCGCCTGGTCGCGCAGGGCCAGAATCGAATAGATCGACTCAACCGCGCCCGCCGCACCCAACAGATGGCCGGTCATGGATTTGGTGGAGCTGACCATTACCGTACTGGCTGCTGCACCAAAAACGGATTTCACCGCCTGGGCTTCCGCTTTATCGCCGGCTGGGGTTGAGGTACCGTGTGCATTGACGTAACCAATCTTATCTGGCGTCATCTGCGCATCACGCAGCGCGTTGATCATCGCAGCGGCTGCACCTGAACCGTCTTCCGGCGGTGAGGTCATGTGATAAGCATCGCTGCTCATCCCAAAGCCCACAATTTCCGCATAGATTTTTGCGCCACGTTTCTTAGCATGCTCATACTCTTCCAGTACGATAATGCCAGCGCCGTCGCCCAGTACAAATCCATCACGGTCTTTATCCCATGGACGGCTTGCCGCCTGGGGATTTTCGTTACGCGTCGACAGCGCACGTGCCGCGCCGAATCCGCCAACGCCAAGTGGCGTACTGGCTTTTTCCGCACCGCCCGCCAGCATCACGTCGGCATCGTTATAGGCGATGATACGTGCAGCATGACCGATATTGTGCACGCCAGATGTACAGGCGGTCGCAATGGAGATGCTGGGGCCTTTCAGGCCATACATGATGGTGAGATGCCCCGCCACCATATTGACGATTGTGGAAGGCACAAAGAATGGGCTAATTTTACGCGGGCCACCGTTCACCAGAGAGGTATGGTTGTCTTCAATAAGACCCAAGCCCCCGATGCCCGAACCAATTGCTGCGCCAACCCGGCCTGCATTTTCGTCGGTCACAACCAGACCGCTGTCCTGCATGGCCTGAATGCCTGCCACGATGCCGTACTGAATGAAGTCATCCATCTTGCGTTGATCTTTACGAGAGATAAAGTCATCGCAATTAAAATCTCTTACCAGACCTGCAAAACGTGTTGCATAGGCGCTGGTATCAAAATGGTCGATCAGGTTAATGCCGCTCTGACCGGCAAGGAGAGCACTCCAGGTAGACTCTACGGTATTGCCGACAGGAGACAACATGCCAAGACCAGTCACAACTACACGACGCTTAGACACGTTCGTCCTCCAGGGAGGGATAAAAATGACTATTGTGGGGCAAACATAAAACTCAGGCGGTCATATGACCGCCTGAAGATATTCATTAGCCTTTATGGCTATTGATATAGTCGATCGCTGCCTGAACGGTAGTGATTTTCTCAGCTTCTTCGTCTGGAATTTCAGTATCAAACTCTTCTTCCAGAGCCATTACCAGCTCAACGGTATCAAGAGAATCGGCACCCAGGTCTTCTACGAAAGATGCAGAGTTGGTCACTTCTTCCTCTTTCACACCCAGCTGCTCACTGATGATTTTCTTAACGCGTTGTTCGATATCGCTCATACTATTTAATTTCCTATCAAAACTCGCTTTCGCGATGGTTTTCGTAGTGTATAAAATGTTGAAAAAGATGCAACAAAATCCCGGCTGGTCGAACCACGATTTTACGCTATTGTGCGGTTTTATCCGCAAATAATGCAAATGATTTCGTGATTATCAGACCATATACATGCCGCCATTGACGTGCAGCGTCTCACCCGTGATGTAGGCTGCTTCGTCAGAGGCTAAGAATGCAACGGCATTAGCAATTTCCTGCGCTTCGCCTAAACGACCCGCTGGGACCTCCGCCAGAATACCGGAACGTTGATCTTCGTTCAGTGCCCGCGTCATGTCAGTCTCTATGAAGCCCGGAGCCACGACGTTGACGGTAATGCCACGTGACGCGATTTCGCGCGCCAGTGATTTGCTAAAGCCAATCAAACCTGCTTTTGCTGCAGCGTAGTTTGCCTGACCCGCATTGCCCATGGTTCCAACAACAGAACCGATGGTGATGATACGACCCATGCGCTTTTTCATCATGGCACGCATCACCGCCTTCGAAAGACGGAAAACCGATGTGAGGTTGGTATCCAGGATATCCTGCCACTCATCGTCCTTCATACGCATCAGTAGATTATCACGCGTAATGCCTGCATTATTGACTAAAATGTCCACTTCGCCAAATTCAGCGCGAATTTTCTCTAAAACGCTGTTTACAGAAGCGGCATCCGTCACGTTTAACAGCAGACCTTGTCCTTTATCGCCAAGGTAATCACTGATAGCATCGGCGCCACTTTGGCTGGTTGCAGTACCTACCACTTTCGCACCGCGTGCGGCCAGGGTTTCTGCAATCGCACGGCCGATGCCGCGGCTTGCGCCAGTTACCAGCGCTACTTTACCTTCAAAGCTCATGATTTTCCTCTTATTCCTGTGCAAGCGCCGCAGTCAATGACGCAGTATCGTTCACCGCTGCTGCGGACAGGCCGTCTACAATGCGTTTTGTCAGACCGGTAAGGACTTTACCCGGTCCCATTTCAATAAGTTGCGTGACGCCCTGCGCGGCCATAGCCTCAACGCTCTCGGTCCAGCGGACCGGGCTGTAAAGCTGACGAATCAGCGCATGTCGAATCGCGTCGGCGTCCGTTTCGGCTTTGACATCCACGTTGTTAATGACCGGCACAGCTGGCGCACTAAACGTGATGTTTTCCAGTGTTAATGCCAGCTTATCGGCAGCCGGTTTCATCAGCGCGCAGTGTGAAGGGACGCTTACCGGCAGCGGTAGCGCACGTTTTGCGCCTGCCGCTTTGCAGGCTGCACCTGCACGTTCAACCGCCTCTTTATTGCCAGCGATAACCACCTGGCCTGGCGAGTTGAAGTTAACCGGTGAAACCACTTGGCCCTGCGCACTTTCTTCACAGGCTTTAGCAATCGCAGCGTCATCAAGGCCGATAATTGCCTGCATCGCACCCGTGCCCTCAGGCACGGCTTCCTGCATCAGCTTACCGCGCAGTTCAACCAGCTTGATCGCGTCCGCAAAATTCAGCACACCTGCGCAGACCAGCGCGGAGTATTCTCCCAGGCTGTGACCTGCCATCAGGGCGGGTAGTTGACCGCCCTGCTGCTGCCAGACACGATAGATGGCTACCGAGGCAGCCAGCAAACCAGGCTGCGTCTGCCAGGTTTTATTCAGCTCTTCAGCCGGCCCCTGGCTGACTAACTGCCACAGATCGTAACCGAGAACATCAGAAGCTTCACGAAACGTCGCTTCAACCGCCGGATAAGCAGCGGCCAGATCCGCTAACATGCCCACAGTCTGTGAACCCTGACCTGGGAAAACAAAAGCAAATTGCGTCATTTTCAATTCCTGTCAATCAAAAGCGAACCAGCGCAGAACCCCAGGTGAATCCACCACCAAAGGCTTCCAGCAAAATAAGTTGTCCGGGTTTGATGCGGCCATCGCGCACCGCCTCATCCAGCGCACTTGGCACGGATGCGGCAGAGGTATTTCCATGGCGATCCAGCGTCACGACCACTTTCTCCATGGTCATACCCAGTTTTTTCGCCGTGGCGCTGATAATACGCAGGTTAGCCTGATGCGGCACCAGCCAGTCCAGCTCTTCACGCGCAATGTTATTTGCCTGCAAGGTTTCGTCCACAATGTGGGCTAACTCGGTAACCGCCACTTTGAAGACTTCATTGCCTGCCATTGTCAAATAAGCGGGCTGATCCTGATTTTCGCGATCCTGATACGGCAGCGTCAACAGTTTCGCATAGCGACCGTCAGCGTGCAGGTGAGTTGAAATGATCCCCTGCTCTTCGCTCTGGCCCAGCACAACAGCGCCGGCACCATCACCAAACAGGATGATCGTCCCACGATCGTCTGGATTGAGCGTACGCGCGAGGACATCGGCACCGATGACTAACGCATGTTTAACGGCACCGTTTTTAATATATTGATCGGCCACGCTTAACGCATAGGTAAAGCCGGCACAGGCTGCTGCGAGGTCAAACGCCGCACAGTCTTTGATGTCAAGCATCTGCTGAATCAGGCAGGCAGAGCTTGGAAAG
Source organism: Pantoea sp. Ae19-2 (assembly GCF_059801205.1). Lineage (NCBI taxonomy): Bacteria > Pseudomonadati > Pseudomonadota > Gammaproteobacteria > Enterobacterales > Erwiniaceae > Pantoea > Pantoea sp. Ae19-2. Next base: position 2,235,203 of record NZ_JBCHWE010000001.1, read on the forward strand.
GCGTGACTGGACGAGGTGGTCGCAACGATGATCAGACCGATATCATTGGCGTCAACGCCTGCCATTTCCAGTGCACGTTGTGCAGCCTGATGTCCCATACTTGCGACAGTCTCATCCGGCGCAGCAATACGGCGCTCACGAATGCCGGTACGGGTAACAATCCACTCGTCCGAAGTCTCCACCATTTTTTCCAGATCGGCATTGGTGCGGATCTGGCTGGGCAAATAACTGCCCGTACCGATAATTTTGGTAAACATCTAGGCTTTGTCACTCCTGGCTAATACAGCGTCCAGACGGGCGGCAATGCGTTCAGGCACCTGCCGCCTCACCGTCTGCTCGGCCTGATTGATCGCCACGGCAAAAGCATGTTGATTTGCTGCACCATGGCTCTTTATCACTGTCCCGCGTAATCCTAACAGACAAGCGCCATTATACTGGTCGGGGTTGAGATGCCCGAAGCGCCTGACCAAACGCTTTTTCATCCAGCGCCCCAGCAACGTCAGCCACCACGACCGCTTCTTACCTTCCTCTGATGACTTGAACAGAGAAAGAAACATTCTTACTACGCCTTCCATTGTCTTCAGAGTGATGTTTCCTGCGAAACCATCACAGACCAGCACATCCGTTTTGCCAGTCAGTAAATCATTACCTTCAAGGTAACCAATGTAGTTAATCTGCGGCAATGCCTTGAGACTTAACGCCGCATCGCGGATGCTTTCAAGCCCTTTATGCTCTTCATGACCAATATTGAGAAGTGCCACACGGGGATTCGCAATCCCCAACACTTCTTCCGCCATCACTGAGCCCATTACCGCAAACTGCACCAGCATCGCACTGTCTGAGTCGACATTGGCACCTAAATCTAAAATGACCGTTTTTCCCTTCTGCTGATGGGGTAAAACGGTCATGAGCGCCGGACGTTTAATCCCGTCCAGCGGCTTCAGTAATAATGTCGCCAGCCCCATCAGCGCGCCCGTGTTGCCGCTGCTGACGCAGGCCTGAGCCCGCCCTTCTTTAACCAACTCTAACGCCACTCGCATAGAACTGCCGCGGCTGTTACGGATGGCTTGTGCGGGTCGCGCATCACTTGCAATAACTGATTCGGCAGGCACAACCTGCAGTCGCTCCAGCAAGGAGGAATCCGCTTTGGCAAGCAATGGCGTGAGAATGTCGGGATCTCCGACAAGAAGAAGGATAATTTCCGAATGAGAGGCCAGTGCCTGCAATGCTGCAGGCACCGTCACGCAGGGACCGAAGTCCCCGCCCATGGCATCGATAGCCAGGGTCAAACGTGCCAAGGTATCGCCTTGCTAAGCAAAGAACTTACTTAACGATAACCTTGCGACCGCGGTAGTAACCGTCCGCAGTGATGTGGTGACGCAGATGAGTTTCACCAGAAACTTTATCTACTGACAGAGTGGCAGTGGTCAGCGCATCGTGCGAACGACGCATACCACGCTTAGAACGGGTGGGTTTATTCTGTTGTACGGCCATGGACCTTACTCCTATTACTTACGCTTTAAACTGGCTAATACGGCAAATGGGTTTGGTTTTTCTGCCTCTGCAGGCAACTGACCAAAGACCATGTCCGCCTCGGACACTTCACAGTGTTCAGAATCGTGCACCGGAACCACAGGCAGCGCGAGAATAACTTCATCCTCGATAACTGCCAGCAGGTCGATCTCACCAAACTCGTTGACATCAACCGGCTCGTACGCTTCCGGCAACGCTTCGGCCTGCTCGTCAGACGACACAGGACTGAAGCAATAGCTTACGTGTACATGATGTGGAAAAACCTGGTTGCAGCGCTGACAACGTAGCGTAACCTGTACATCAGCAGTACCCGTCAGTACTGCCAGACGCTGGTTGTCAACCGCAAACGACATGACACAATCTACATCACTGTCCACACTGACGACCGACTCAGCAACACGCTCAACCTGTTGAGAGGTATAAACACCTTGATAATCCAGGCGTTTTTGAGCGGTGCGGACTGGGTCCAGCGTCAGGGGTAATTTTACCTTTTGCATAGGGCGCGCATATTAACTTTGTAATCACATAGAGTCAAAGAAAAAGGCCGTTTACCAGCATCTTTCAACCACTATTCGCATCCAGTGCGGCGCACAGTTTAAAATGACTGCCACCAATTCGCTATCAATATTGAAAAAAAATGACAGCATCGATTCTTTTAGCATCAACGTCGCCCTTTCGTCAGGCACTGTTAGCGCGGCTGGGCCTGCCTTTCACGGTCGATTCGCCGCAGACAGATGAAACGCCGTTAGCGCATGAAAGCGCGGAAGCGCTGGTCACCCGATTAGCCATCGCCAAGGCGCAGGCGCTGGCCCAACGTTATCCTGACCACTGGATTATTGGTTCTGACCAGGTCTGCGTGCTGAATGGCGTGATAACCGGGAAACCCCATACGGTTGAAAACGCGGAAGCACAGTTGCGGGCCGCCAGCGGCCAGCGCGTAACGTTTTATACCGGGCTGGCGCTATACCACCCTGCCAGCCAGCGCTTAATGCAATGCTGTGAGCCGTTTAGCGTCCATTTCCGCACGCTAACCGACGCCGAGATCCGTGCCTATATAAAGAAAGAGCAACCGCTGCAGTGCGCAGGGAGCTTTAAAAGCGAAGGGTTGGGGATTTGTTTATTCGATCGTCTTGAGGGACGCGATCCGAATACGCTGGTCGGTTTACCGCTTATCGCGCTCAGCAATATGCTGCGAGAAGCAGGCATCAACCCCCTGTCGGATTGATGCCCGGCGCGTCAGCTTTTCTGCTGGCGCAGCATCGTCAGGCAATGCTGCAACTTGTCATCCAGTGGCGCTTCCATGCGGAGCGTCTCACCCGTGTTGGGATGCGTAAAGGTCAGCGCGGCCGCATGCAGGAACAAGCGGTTAAGCCCCGTAGAGGACAGCTGGCTGTCAAACGCGCGATCGCCGTAGCGGTCGTCGAATGCAATAGGATGACCGGCATGCAGCGTATGCACACGAATCTGGTGGGTACGTCCGGTAACCGGGCTGGCTTTTACAAGGGTGGCGAAGTCGAAGCGCTCTTCCACTTTAAACCGGGTTTCTGAAGGCTTGCCGTCGCTGCTCACGCGTACCATGCGCTCACCGCTTTGCAGAATGTTTTTCAGCAATGGTGCCTGAACCACTTTCAGATGCGATGGCCAGTTACCCTGAACCAGCGCCAGATAGTCTTTCTGCATGCCTTTCTCACGCAGTTGTTCATGCAGCGAGCGCAAGGCTGAACGCTTTTTGGCCACCAGCAGGACGCCAGAGGTGTCACGATCCAGACGGTGCACCAGCTCCAGGAAGCGAGCCTCAGGACGCAGGGCGCGCAAGCCTTCTATCACGCCAAAGCTCAGGCCGCTGCCACCGTGTACCGCTGTACCGGACGGCTTATTCAGCACCAGCAGGTGATCGTCTTCAAAGAGAATGGCATTGGCTAAAGAAGCCACTTTGGCCAGCTTGGGCGAAACGGCCTCTTCGTCCCGTTCGGCTACCCGGACGGGCGGGATACGCACCTCATCGCCCTCTTCCAGCTTATATTCTGGCTTGATGCGTTTCTTGTTAACCCGCACCTCGCCTTTACGCACGATGCGATAAATCATGCTTTTCGGCACGCCCTTTAACTGGGTGCGCAAAAAGTTGTCAATGCGTTGTCCGGCATTTTCAGCCGTGATGGCGACAAAGTGTACGCCTGGATTCTCTGTTTTCATGGCGGCGATTCTAAATAGTGTCCCCTGATAGCGCCACCCCTTTTTCTGTGCTTAACTCTTTGCGTCTCGTCAGGAAGCGTAATGTGATTGCTGTGATTTTCAGCAGCGCGGGTGCACTTCTTGTCGTAGGGTTCTTAAAATGTAAAGAAAATTGATCAGTGAGTTAAAGTCACCTTGCTATATGAAGGTTAGCAGTGGAATAATGCTTGGGTTTCTTAGCTGAAGATTCAGATAAGAAAAAAAACGAAATTAGTTATTTTGTCGGATTGAGCAGACACGCAGCAATGGCGTAAGACGTAATGCGAAATCAGACACTTAGCGGGCTGCGGGTTGCGGCCTGGACATGAGATGGAGTGCACGGGTTTACTGAATTATCTCTCGCATTTCCACTATCTGGTGCTGTTGTTCCTTATGAAAAACAGGCCACCGACGTTATTTGCGCCCCTCGCGCGGTCGATAACCGTGAGGTTGACGACATTGCACTAAGTCACGGGGCCATCGGTTGATACTCGTCCAGGGTAACTATGCCCGCAGCTTTAATCACTCATGAAAGAATAACGAGTACGTTACGATGAAAAGAATGTTAATCAACGCAACTCAGCAGGAGGAGTTGCGCGTTGCCCTGGTTGATGGTCAACGTCTGTACGATCTGGATATCGAAAGCCCAGGACACGAACAGAAAAAAGCCAATATCTACAAAGGTAAAATCACCCGTATCGAACCCAGCCTTGAAGCGGCCTTCGTCGATTACGGTGCAGAACGTCACGGTTTCCTCCCTCTGAAAGAAATTTCCCGCGAATACTTCCCTGCTAATTACAACTCACACGGTCGTCCGAACATTAAAGACGTGCTGCGTGAAGGTCAGGAAGTCATTGTTCAGATTGATAAAGAAGAACGCGGCAACAAAGGCGCTGCGCTCACTACCTTTATCTCTCTGGCAGGCAGCTATCTGGTATTGATGCCAAATAACCCGCGCGCGGGTGGGATTTCACGTCGGATTGAAGGCGATGACCGTACCGAACTGAAAGAGGCGCTATCGGCGCTGGAACTCCCTGATGGCATGGGGCTGATTGTTCGCACGGCGGGCGTCGGTAAATCAGCCGAATCGCTGCAGTGGGACCTTAGCTTCCGTCTGAAGCATTGGGAAGCCATCAAAAAAGCGGCTGACAGCCGCGCGGCCCCGTTCCTGATCCATCAGGAAAGCAACGTGATCGTGCGCGCCTTCCGCGACTATCTGCGTCAGGATATCGGTGAGATTCTTATCGATAACCCGAAAGTGCTTGAGCTGGCACGTCAGCATATCGCCGCGCTGGGCCGTCCGGACTTTAGCAGCAAAATTAAGCTCTACACCGGTGAGATTCCGCTGTTCAGCCATTACCAAATCGAATCGCAAATCGAATCCGCTTTCCAGCGTGAAGTTCGCTTGCCGTCAGGCGGCTCAATCGTTATCGACAGTACCGAAGCGCTTACCGCCATCGATATCAACTCCGCCCGTGCCACACGCGGTGGCGATATTGAAGAAACCGCCTTTAATACCAACCTGGAAGCGGCCGACGAAATTGCTCGCCAGCTGCGTCTGCGCGACCTGGGCGGCCTGATCGTTATCGACTTCATCGATATGACACCGGTTCGTCACCAGCGCGCGGTTGAAAACCGTCTGCGTGAAGCCGTCCGTCAGGATCGCGCCCGAATTCAAATCAGCCATATTTCACGTTTTGGCCTGCTGGAGATGTCCCGCCAACGCCTCAGCCCGTCCCTGGGCGAGTCCAGCCACCACGTCTGTCCACGTTGTAGCGGCACCGGCACTATTCGTGATAACGAATCTCTCTCGCTGTCCATTCTGCGCCTGATTGAAGAAGAAGCGCTGAAAGACAACACCAAAGAAGTGCATGCTATCGTGCCGGTCCCGGTTGCCTCTTACCTGCTGAATGAAAAACGTGAAGCGGTAAATGCTATCGAGAAACGTCAGGGCGGCGTACGTGCGGTCATCGTGCCGGACGACCGGATGGAAACCCCGCACTACTCCGTTCTGCGCGTGCGCAAAGGCGAAGAAACGCAAACGCTGAGCTATCACCTGCCGAAACTGCATGAAGCCGAGATGGCGATGCCATCTGAAGAGGAGCATGCTGAGCGCCGCCGTCCAGAGCAACCTGCTCTCGCAGCCTTTGTGATGCCCGATGCGCCGCCAGCACCGGCCGAAGCCTCACCGGAAGTGGCCACACCTTCAGCGACTGTGACGCAACCCGCACCAGCGGCCGCGCCGGCCAGTGAAGGTTTTGTCAGCCGTCTGCTGAGCGGATTGAAAAAACTGTTTGCTGGCGAACCTGCTCCGGCGGCTGTCGAGCCGGTTGCCGAAGTGACCGCCCCGCAGAAAACCAGCGAGGACGAGAACGGCAACCCGCGTGGCGATCGTCGTAATAATCGTCGCAACAATAACCGTCGCGAACGTACCCCGCGCAACGGTGATAACGCACAACAGCGCGAATCTCGCGATAACCGTGACGCTCGTGATAACCGTGATAACCGTGGTGAGTCTCGAGATAATCGCGAGCCGCGTGAGGACAATCGTCGTAACAAGCGTCAGGCCCAGCCTAATGAGGCGCGTGACGATCGTCCGGTACTGAGCGATGAAGCGCGTCAGCAGCGTGATGAGCAGCAGCAACAGCGCCGCGAACAACGTGCTGAACGTCAGCGTCGTCGTCAGGAAGAGAAACGTGCTCAGCAGGACGCTAACAGCGCGGTGGAACAAACCGCCGAAGCGGTCGCGCCTGCTGCTGTGGATGCGCAGGAAGACGAGCGCGTTCAGGTGATGCCACGCCGTAAACCGCGTCAGCTGACGCAGAAAGTCCGCGTTGGTGATAACAATGACCAGCCGCAGGCCGCCGCCGTTGAATCAGCCGAATCGGCTGACGTTCAAAAGGTGCAGCCTGTTGTCGAAACGTCACAGGTTGAAGAGACGGAGGAGAACGAAGGTCGCGATAATGCCAATATGCCACGTCGTTCACGCCGTTCACCTCGCCATCTGCGCGTAAGTGGTCAGCGTCGCCGTCGTTACCGTGATGAACGTTATCCGACCCAGTCCGCGATGCCTTTAGACGCCGCTGCGGCTTCGCCTGAGATGGCGTCCGGCAAAGTCTGGATTCGCTACCCGGTCGCGCAAGCGAATGAAGAGCAAATCGTTCAGGATGCGCCTCAATCGACACCGGACTACAGCCGTGAAGAGACTGCACCTGCTGTTGCCCTGCCTGTCGCTACCGAGGAAGCGCCGGCTTCACAGGCTGCGCCAGTACAAATCGCAGAGCCGCAGGCTGACGCCCCGGTTACCGTGGTGAATACTGACGATACTCAGGCCATTGAAGCCCCGGTTCATCATGAACCTTCGGTGATTCCAGCCGCCGCTGAAGCCAGTGCTGAAGCGATCGCGCAACAGGCTCAGCCTGCTGACGCTGTCGAAGCGCCGGAAGTGAGCGTGCCGGAGGTGAAGGTGCCGGTTGTCGCAGAATCCGCGCCTGAAGAAACGGCGGATGAGCATGCGGGCACTGAAGTCAGCGCTGCGACCGAAGCGCAGGTGGAAGAGGTTTTACACGCGCCTGTTGCCGCTGAGGAAGCCATTACGCCGGTTAGTGAACCTCATGCACCTGTTGCCGCACGCGACATCCCTGTTGAGGCATTAAAAGCCAACGCCGAAACGCGCTGGAAGCACTTTGCTTCTGCACCGATGACCAAGGCGCCTGCGCCAGTGTGGCAACCCGAGCCTGCCCGTCAAAGTGACTGGCAACGTCCGGCCTTTAAATTTGAGGGCAGAGGTTCTGCTGGCGGCCACAGCGCCACCCATCAGGCTACTGCACCTGCCACCAAGCCGTAAGGCGCGCTAGCAGCACACATGAACCCGGCTCCGGCCGGGTTTTTTATTGCATGCTCGGCGTAACAGGCGATGGTTCGGGGATACGCAGCCCTTAACTGAATGCGGCTCTCAGACAGGGCAGCGTTACAGGGATAAAACCGCGCGCGCGAGTCACGCGTTAACGCATGCTTCTCAGAGTGGCCTTGTGGCAACGCACAGGCTGCAGGCAAAAAAAATCCCACCGTCCCTTATCAGGACGGTGGGAAAAACTAAGCGCACCCGGTTAAAGTACGCCCAAATTTTTTATGAATTTAACTGAAACAGCGACATCTGAGACATATCGGTAAAGGTCTTGTATGAAGCCTGCAGCGCCTGCTGTTGCATGGTGTAGCTGGAGATCGCCTGGGTGTAATCAACGTCCACCAGGCTGCTCATCTGGGAATCATAAATGACCTTGCGATCGTCCCCCTGCGCATTCAACGTATCTAACTCTTTCAACTGAGTACCGATCTCGGAACGGACGCTGAGCACGTTGTTCAACGAGTTGCTCAAACCACGGCTGGTTTTATCCATTGCCGCAGAAAACGTTGCTTTCGTCGCATCGTCCGCGCCGTTTTGCGGCACTTTCAGCGCACTGATGGCGCTGTCCAGCATGTTAAACAAGTTCGTTTCACTGGTACCGCCGTTAGGCTCTTTCACCGCATTGCTGGTGATAGACATCACGATGCTGTTACCAGTATGACCGATGGTCATGGTACGGTCAGTGTCCACTTTTTGCGTAATGGCGTCGGTTCCGCCCTGATAGGTCACACCGCCCGCACCGTCCACAAACGGCGGGCTATCGGTTTTGTAACCCGCGAAAATATAGCGACCGTTGGCGTCTTTGCTGTTGACCTGGTTTAGTAACTGCGCACGCACGCCTTCCAGCTGAGTCGCATAGGAGGCGCGGTCATCATCGCTTAAGGAACCGTTTGCCGCGGCCACGATCATCGACTGCGCGCTCATGATGCTGTTCGTGACGCCGTTAAGGGTATTTTCTTCCAGCGATAATCCCTGGTCGGCAAAGGTACGCGCAACAGAATACTGGCTTGCCTGCGCCTGCGTTTGCGACAGCACGACCGCACGCGATGCGGCAATCGGGTCGTCTGAAGGATTAGACACTCTGAGTCCGGTGGAAAGCTGTTTTCCCGCGTTTAACCAGGAGGATTGCGCATCGCTAACGCCGCGAACCTGCTGGTCAAAAATCATATTTGTACTGAGTCGCATGATGTCCTCTGCTTTTAGTTGATGCTAAGCAGGGCGTCAAAAACGGTGCTGGCCGTTTTTAAAACCTGCGCATTCGCCATGTAATATTGTTGGTATTTCGTCAGGTTCGCGTACTCTTCATCCAGGTTCACGCCAGAAACAGACTGCTGGCGGTTGGTTAGCTGCGTCACCACGTTCTGCTGTGTCGTGCTGGCGGTTTTGAGTGCCTGAGTTTTGTTGCCAACGGTACTCACCATCGCGCCGTAAGCCTGGGAAATCGTCGCGTTGCCGTTAACAATTTTGGCATCCTGCAACGCCAGCAGCTTTTGCGCATTGCGGTTATCACTTTCACCGCCGGTCGCGGCCGCAGCGGCGATTTGCGATCCGCTGGTAATAGCAACCGACATGCCGTTAACCACGTTCTGAACCGGCTTCACCAGGAAACTGTCTTTGGCGTTTGGCGTGCCGTTGACCGTCAGGCTCATTCCATCCAGATTAAGCGTCGTAACGCCGCCCGAGGTCGTGGGTGTAAGCGTGGTTTTGCTGTTATCTGACAAACGTGTCGCTGACCAGTTTGTCCCGTCATAGCTGACGGTATAGTTTGATGCCTGCAGGGCACTGGTGTTAGTCCACGCGGCCGTCAGGGTGGCAGAAGAGGTATTTTTGCTGTCCCCCTGCGCCGTAGGAGTGCCGATATTAAAGAAGTCGACGCCCTGATTACCGTTGCTGTCGAAGCCTTGCTTATGCACGGCGTTAAAACTGGTTGTAAAGGCCGCCGCTAACTGGCCCAGTTGGTTTTGTGCCAGGTCCAGATCCTGCGAACGAAAGCTCAGCATACCGCCCAGCGAACCCGTAGTTATGGATGATTCGGGAAGCTGCACGTTGCCAGCTTGTGGATCAACATAACCCACTGTGGTGCGGGTCAGGTCACTGCTGGAGGGCATAGCCACCAGTTTGGTGGACTGAAAACCATTCACCAGCGAAAGGCCGTTAGCCATGGAAACGGTATAGCTTCCATCTTGTTGTGACACTGTCACACCAACGATATTATTCAGACCATTTACTAACTGATCGCGCTGATCCAGCAAATCATTCGGTGTTGCACCGTTAGCCGTGCTGAGTTTGGCAATTTGCTGGTTAAGATTCGAGATCTGCGTGGTGAAGGTATTAATCTGATCAACATTAGAGGCAATGTTGGTGTTCACGCTGTTTTGCATGTTGGTCAGGTACTGCGCCTGGGTCTGGAACTGGTTAACCAGCCCCTGGGAGTTGCTGAGCATCGACTGACGCGCCGCCGGATCGTTGGCGTTACTGACCACGTTCTGCATGTTGCTGAAGAAGCCCTGAATCGCCGTCGACAGGTTAGTGGTCGAGGTCGACATCAGATCGTCAATGTTTGATACCTGCGAATACTGTGTATTCGCTGCATTATAGGTTGCTGACGAACCGCGCAACTGAGCCGCGATAAAACTATCATATTCACGCTGAACGCCAGTGACGTTAACGCCGTTGCCGTAATAGCTTTTCCCCTGCAGGGTACTGTTTGCTTCGGCCAGAATGGTGGTCTGACGTGAGTAACCCGCGACAGTATAGTTACTGATATTGTTACTGGTCGTGCTTAAGGCGGCCTGTGCGGCACTGAGCCCGCTCATTGCGGAGTTAATTATGCTGGACATCTCGGTTCCTTACATTCCCCCGTTAACCGGGTTGCTGTCATCAGTGTGGTCGCCAACATGCGCTGGCGCGCCTGGCTCTTGCTGTTATTATCGGCATGCTTAAGTGAAACTTGAGGCGGAATAATCAGAACAGCGTACTTAAATCCTGGCTATAGGCTTTAACGACTTTTTCGCCCATGCTCTTGAATTGCTGGATCATTCCTACCAGTTTTTGTGCGTATTTCGGATCGGTCGCATAACCCGCGGCCTGTAATGCCTGCGCGCCCTGCTCGGCACTTTGCGCATTGGCCACGGCCGCATAACGCGGATTATTCGAAATCAGTTTGACGTAGTCGTTTAACGCTTCGAAATAGGAGCCATAGACCCGGAATGTCGCGCGCACTTTTTTCGCTTCGCCATGCTCGTATTCGGTGGTCATGATATCGGTTGTTTCGCCCTTCCAGTTGCCGCTGGCTTTAATGCCGAAGACGTTGTAGCTCGGCTTGCCGTCACGGGTCAGGATTTGACGCTGCCCCCAGCCGGACTCCAGCGCGGCCTGCGCCAGAATCAGGTGGTGAGGAATACCGCTTTGCTGGCTGGCAGCCTGAGCAGGCTGCGTCAGTTGCGCAATAAAATCGCGGCTGTCGCTGGGCAGACCGGTCGGAGATGGCGCGGGCAGGCGCGGCATCGCTTTACGCACCATCTGCTCCAGCGGCGTTGCCCCTATGCTGCTCATGATAAAGCTGTTATCCAGCTTCATCGGAACGGTTCCGGCGGTTTCGTCCGGTGCTTTGGCGGGTTCCATCTGTTTAACGATAATATCCGCCAGGCCCAGGCCACGTTTACCAATATCCTGCGCAATCTGCTGATCGTACATTGACGTGAAAAGTTTGGTCTGTTCATTGCTGAGTATGCCGTCCTGCGGTAGCGCCTCGCGCATACTCTTCAGCATCATCTGAACAAACATCCCTTCGACCTGCTGTGCCACCTGTAGCGCTTTTCCTTTCGGATCAACAGTCACCTGGCGTTTAAGGTCATTCAGTGAGCGGCTGTCGAAAGCCGCATTCATCAGCGATTGCGCATCGTTCATCAGATAATTTCCAGTTTAGCGCGCAGGCAACCCGCGCTTTGCATTGACTGCAAAATAGACATCAGTTCGATAGGCGATGCCCCCAGGGCATTGAGCGCGCGCACGACACTGTTCAGGTTGGCGCTGGAGTTAACCCGTTGGAGAGCGCCGCCGCTCTGACGCAGATCGATCTGCGTATTGGTGGTGGCCACGGTTTGTCCACCCGCCAGTGGCGTATCAGGCTGGCTCACGTTTTGCTGCTGATTGACCGTGACTGACAGGTTGCCCTGCGCGACGGCACAGGTATTCAGTTTCACTTCACGGTTCATGACGACAGAGCCGGTACGTGAGTTGATGATCACCTTGGCATCTTCTACAGGGACAGACACATCGATATTCTGTATCTCAGCCAGTAAGCGAACCTGTGCACCGTTATTCGGCGATACGCGGACCTGCACAGTGCGCGCATCCAGCGGCTGAGCAGAACCGTATCCGCCACGGGCGTTAATGGCATCCGCAATACGCTGCGCCATAGAGAAATCTTCGGTGTTGAGCTGCAGGTTGATGGTGTTCTGCGAGCCAAAGTTGCTCTGCAGCTCACGTTCAACCGTGGCACCATCGGTAATACGTCCCCCGTTAAGCTGGTTGACCTGCACGCTGCTGCCGCCTGCTGCGGCACCCGCGCCGCCGACCAGGATGTTGCCCTGAGCCAGCGCATAGACCTGGTTATCGACACCTTTCATCGGCGTCATTAACAGCGTACCGCCGCGCAGACTTTTCGCATTACCCATGGACGAGACAACCACGTCCAGCGTCTGTCCCTGGCGGGCAAACGAAGGCAGTTTTGCCGTCACCATAACCGCCGCCACGTTTTTGAGCTGCATGTTGGTGCCAGGCGGGACGGTAATGCCCAGCTGAGACAGCATGTTACTCACGGTCTGCGTGGTAAAAGGCGTCTGGGTGGTCTGGTCACCGGTACCGTCAAGGCCAACCACCAGTCCGTAGCCCAGCAGTTGGTTATCACGCACGCCCTGAACAGTGGTTAAATCGCGAATCAGATCGGCACGGGCCATCAGGCTTACGCCTAACAGTAACCCCAGACCGACACGCCATAATGCTAACTTTTTCATTGCAACCTCTTAGAACGGCGAGATATTCAGGAAGAAGCGCTGCAACCAGCCCATATTCTGCGCTTCATTGATATAACCATTTCCGACGTACTCAATACGTGCATCGGCGACGGCCGTTGATAACACCGCGTTGCTGGCGCTGATGGTGCGTGGGTTAACCACGCCCGAGAAGCGAATAAACTCGGTGCCCTGGTTGATCTCAATCTGTTTTTCCCCGACCACGTGCAGGTTGCCATTCGACAGAACCTGATCCACCGTGACGGTGATGGTGCCGGTAAAGGTGTTATTGGCAGAAGCCCCGCCTTTACCAGCGAAATCATTTTTGCCACCCGCCGCAAAGTTGGCTTTCTCGCCCGATGCGCCGGCTAAACCGGCTAAACCGGTAGGAACGGCCGTGATGCCCAGACTGCCGCTGCCGTTACGGCTGGCATTCGAGGTTGAACTTTTGCTGGCGCTGACGTTTTCCTGCAAGGTGATGGTCAGCGTATCGCCGATATTACGTGGACGACGATCCTCAAACAGCGGCTGATAACCGTAGTTAAGCGGCGCGACGCCCTGAAAAATTGAACCGTTCACCACCGGTGGTGCAGATGGCAACGGCTGAGCCGTGGTCGCCCCTTGCACCAACGGCGTGCGCGGTACCAGTGCACAACCGTTAAGAGTGAGTAGCAAGCTTGCTACTAACCAATGTCCAGGCTTGAGAATATGTTGCATCGCCACGGAGTCACGACCTTATAAATGACTGTTCTTCAGGCCAGCCTGCGCCGGCCCTGTTCGTATTACAGCTGAGTTAACTTCGCCAGCATTTGATCGGAGGTGCTGATCGCTTTGCTGTTAATTTCATACGCGCGCTGCGTCTGGATCATGGTGACCAGCTCTTCCGCAACGTTAACGTTGGAGGTTTCGGCATAGCCCTGATACAGCAAACCTGCACCGTTCTGGCCCGGCGTACTGTCAGTCGGGGCACCGGATGCCTGGGTTTCTTTGTAGAGGTTTTCACCCACGCTATCGAGACCGGCATTGTTCATAAAGGTGCTCAGCGTTAACTGACCAACCTGGGCGGCCTGTGTCTGCCCCTGCTGGGTAACGCTCACCACACCATCGCGCGACACGGTAATGCTGGTGGCGTTAGCGGGAATCGTGATGCCAGGCTGAACCGGGAAACCGGAGTTGGTCACTAACTGACCATTCTGATCGACCTGAAACGAACCATCACGGGTGTAAGCAGACGTACCATCTGGCATCTGGATTTGGAAAAAACCCTGTCCGTTAATGGCGATATCTTTTGAGTTATTGGTCTGCGACAGGTTGCCCTGGGTATGCAGACGTTCGGTCGTCACCGGACGTACACCGGTACCAATTTGCAAACCTGACGGCAGCGTGGTTTGCTCAGATGACTGGGTACCCGGCTGACGCATCGTCTGGTACATCAGGTCTTCAAATACCGCACGTGAACGTTTAAAGCCATTGGTACTGACGTTTGCCAGGTTGTTGGCGATAACGTCCATGTTCATCTGCTGGGCATCAAGACCGGTTTTCGCGATCCATAAAGAACGAATCATGTATTTATCCTCGTGCCTTAGCTGCCGATGCTCAGCAACTGATTGGCTTTCTGTTCGTTTTCGTTGACGTTTGAAATGACTTTCATCTGCATCTCAAAACGTCGGGCATTGGCGATCATATCGACCATGGTCTCAACCGGTTTGACGTTACTTCCTTCCAGAACGCCGGGCATCACCTGCATGTTCGGATCGGCCTGCAGTGCGGCACCGCGAGTCGCCTGCGTTGCGGCGGTCGGACGGAACATGCCATCATCACCGCGCTGTAACTCTTTACCTGTTGCCTGAACCAGCTTCAGACGACCCAGTTGCACGGTGGCATTGGGTGAGTCGCCAGCGTTCAGTCCGGTAATCGAACCGTCAGCCGCAATCGTGATCTCTGAACCTTGTGGGATCACAATCGGGCCGCCCTCGCCCATGACGGGATTGCCCTGCACCGTCAGCGTGCCGTCCGAACGGATTTGCATGTTGCCGTTGCGGGTATAGGCTTCGCTGCCGTCTGCAGTACGCACTGCAAGCCAGCCATCCTGCTGCATCGCCACGTCCAGCGGACGTTCGGTGTAATCCATTGCACCCTGACTCATATCGGCACCCGGCGTGGATGCCGTTACCAGCGTACGCGTAGGCAGTGACCAGCCGTTAACCGGTACAGCACGCAACGCGTTCAACTGCGCCCGGAAACCGGGCGTTGAGGCGTTGGCGAGGTTGCTGGCGGTAACCGCCTGCTGATCCAGTGTCTGACTGGCCGCGCCCATCGCGGTATATATCGCGTGATCCATAGAGCAATCCCGTTAGCGAATTAACGTAAGTTGACCAGGGTGTTAAGGATCTGGTCCTGCGTTTTGATGGTCTGCGCGTTCGCCTGATAGTTGCGTTGCGCGACGATCATGTTGACCAGCTCTTTACTCATATCGACGTTCGAAGACTCCAGCGCACCTGCGGTCAGTGAACCAAATGTTCCGGTGTTCGCCAGGCCAACAGCGGCCTGTCCAGACGCATTCGTTTCTGCCCAGACGTTGTCGCCCTGAGATTTCAGACCTTCCGGGTTAGAGAAGCTGGCCAGTACGATCTGTCCCAGCAGCTGAGTGCGTTGGTTGGAGTAACTGCCGGTGATGGTACCGTCATTGTTGATGGCGTAGCTGGTCAGGTCGCCAGGCGCGTAGCCGTTTTGTGTGGCGTTACCAAACGTGGTGGCACCGGTGTTTTGCTGCAGGCTGCCCACAAAGTTCAAGGCGACGGTGGTACCGTTTGCGCCATTCACACCAGGAATGGTCACGGTAGCGGTGCTGGCCGTGGTTGAGCCCGCGACGACATTGCCGGTCGCATCCAGTGAAGAAACGCCCGTCAGCTGACCGTTGGCATTGTAGCTCATCTGGTAATTACCCACGTTTGAGCCCGCAGTGGAGTCAATGCCGTGAATTTTCCAGGTGTTGTCTGCGGTTTTAACGAAGTACAGGTCAAGCGAGTGCGAGTTACCCTGAGTGTCGTACATGGTGATGGTGTTTTTGGCGCTGTACGTCGTTGGGTCAGTCGCCGAGAACTTGGTGTCATCCAGTGCTGCAGACGTGGAGTTCAGCTTCGCAACCTGATTCGCCGTGGTGGTGGCATTCGCCGGCATTTGCGTGGTAGGGATTTTAATCGCAACCGGGCTCGCACCGGTCTGGATTGTGGGTGGCACGCCTGACGCCGGATAGCCGGTCACATTCAGACCCTGGGTATTCACCAGGTTACGGTTCTGGTCCAGCGTGAACTGGCCGTTACGGGAATAGGAAACCGCACCCGCCGAGTTGGTCAGACGGAAAAAACCGTTGCCGCTCAGCGCAACATCCAGCCCACGGCTGGTGGTGGTGGTAGAGCCATCGTTGAAGTTCTGGATAACGGCCGCAACTTTTGTACCCAAACCCACGTTAGAGCCGGCAAACATATCGGCAAACGCGATGGTACTGGATTTGAAGCCCGCTGTGGCGGAGTTAGCGATGTTGTTACCGATAACGTCCAGGTTACTTGAGGCAGCGCCGAGACCGCTGACCGCTTGTGAAAATGACATTTAAACCTCTCCTGTCTACAGGTGAATCAGAGAATCTGACGTACGTCGTCAAGGGTGGCGGAGCCCATGGTGCCGAGATCCAGTTTTGCGGTATTACCCGCCGTGCTTACGCCATTGACGTAGGCATAATTGAGTGGCTGAGCCACCTGTTGACCGCTGCTGTTACTGGCAGCAATCGCAACCTTGTATTTCCCGTCTGGCGCCACGCTGCCATCCGGTAATTTGCCGTCCCACGAGAACGTATGGACGCCGGCGCTCAGTGCGCCCAGATCCTGAGTGCTCACCACGTTGCCTTGCGCGTCGCTAATCGTCGCCGTGGCGGTAGTGGCCGCGTTGGTCAGCTCAACGCCGAATGGCGTCGTGGTGCCTTTGCCGACCAGAATCTGAGAGCCATTCACCATCACGCCATGCCCAATCAGCGTGGAGCTCTGCAGAGACTGGCTGGTGCTGATCTGGCCGGAAATGGATCCCAGCGTGGTATTGAGTTTTTCAATGCCGCTCAGGGTGTTGATCTGTGCCAGCTGCGTTGTCAGCTGGCTGTTATCCATCGGATTGGTCGGATCCTGGTTTTGCAGCTGCGTGACCAGCATGGTCAGGAACTGGTTTTGCAGGTCCTGAGAGCTGTTCCCCGTTCCGGTGCTGGATGAACTCAGTACCGTGGGGTCCAGCTTCTCGTTAACGCCTACCGAAATAGCCATTATTTTTCTCCGTTACTGACCCATCGTCAGCGTTTTCATCATCATCGACTTCACGGTATTCAGCACCTCGACGTTAGCCTGGTAGCTGCGTGACGCCGACATGGTGTTAACCGTTTCGGCTACCACGTCCACGTTAGGCATCTTCACGTACCCTTTGGCATCGGCCATGGGATTACCTGGGTCATACACCAGTTTTGCCGGGGTCGGATCGTCCACCACCTGCGCCACTTTCACTCCACCCGTTGCGGCGCCAGCGGCGGCATCGGTCTGAAAAACGACCTGTTTTGCCACGTAAGGCTGTCCGTCCGGACCGGTTACGCTGTCGGCGTTTGCCAGGTTACTGGCGCTGACGTTTAATCGCTGTGATTGCGCGGTCATCGCTGAACCGGCAATGTCAAAAATATTAAGCAAGGCCATAATTATTGCCCTTGTAACACGCTCATCATGCCCTTGATCTGGCTACTGATAAGCGTGAGGTCGGTTTGATATTTCAGGCTGTTATCCGCGAACTGCGTACGTTCACGGTCCATATCCACGGTGTTACCGTCGGCTGATGGCTGATCCGGAATGCGATACAGCAAGTCCATTGACGGTGCCGAATTCGTCTGCGCTTCAATGTGGCGCGCCGACGTGACTTTAAGCGCCAGGCTACTGCCTTCAGCACGTCCATTCGCCATTGCCCGATTCAGCTCGCTGGCAAAGTCGATATCCCTGGCCTGATAGCCCGGGGTGTCGGCGTTGGCAATGTTTGATGCCAGAATCTCCTGACGTTGAGCTCGCAGGTTAAGGGCTTCGGTACCGAAATGTAGCGCCGCATCGAGTTTGTCGAGCATGCTTCCTCCGCAAATGAGAATTTCGAGCTGGCAGCTTAATCGGGAAAAAGCAAGAGTCATCGTCTGAATAACGCCTCAAATCGTCGCTATTTTTGCTCTTGAGTTTTTTTTTATACGCGTACACTCGTTGGCATCATCAGTGAGGAAAAGCACATGCGTGGATATTCAGCCCTGTTAGCAAGCCTGCTGGCCCTGATTGCCCTACCCGTAATGGCAGGCGATTTCAGCGCCCAACTGAGCCAGTTTTTTAAGGCACGCGATCCCCAGCACGCGGCCGGAATGAATGTGGTGATTCGTACGCCGCAGGCCCAGTGGCCAGAATGTGAGGCCCCGCAGTTTACCCTGCCGGGCAACAGCCGGGCCTGGGGCAACATGAGCGTGGCGGCTAACTGTGGTGAGAACCGTCGTTATATTCAGGTCCAGGTTCAGGTAACCGGTGACTATCTGGTCGCAACAAAATTAATTGCCCGTGGCAGCACCGTCAGCAAAGAGGATTTCCGTATTGAAAACGGACGTCTTGATAACCTGCCCCCGCGCACACTGTTCACCGATGAGTCCGTAGCGGATTCGGTGGTCCTGCGTGACATTCAGCCGGGACAACCCGTGAGTCAGTCCATGCTGCGCCAGCCGTGGCGGGTCAAAGCGGGTCAGGACGTGATGGTGGTGGCCAGCGGAGACGGATTTGACGCCAGCGGCGAAGGCAAAGCGTTAAACAACGGTACGATTTCACAGTGGGTTCGGGTGCGTATGGGAAATGGCCAGGTTGTGAGTGGCCGGGTGAGCGATGATGGGAAAATTCTTATAACACTATAAAACATTAAAGAAGCCTGTTTATCTGCCGATAGAAGAATCAGCTAAGCGATTACGCTATTATGATTCAGGTGGCAGACTCCCCTGACTTTACAGGAGCCCGAATATGAGCATCGACAGAACACAACCGACAAAGCCCGCCAGCACTGTGCAAACACGTGACAGCAGCGAGCAACAAACTACCCGCGTGCGTCAGAGCAGCACCACGACTGCCACAACGCCTGCGGCCGCTCAGGTCAGCCTGAGCAGCGCACAAGCACAGCTGATGCAGCCCGGCAGCCAGGACATTAACGTCCAGCGCGTAGAACAATTAAAAACCGCCATTCGCAATGGCGAGTTGAAGATGGATACCGGCAAAATCGCTGATGCGCTGATTGCCGACACTAAGGCGTATTTAGAGGGTAAATAATCCCCATGAGTAATTTGCTGACCACGTTAGATAAGATGCAGGAAGTGCTGGTTTCTCTGGCCATCGTTCTGGATGAAGAGCAACAGCAGCTGTCGTCTGGAATGATCAACAGCAACAACCTGCAGCGTATTACGGAAGACAAGAGCGCGCTGCTGAGTACGTTGAATTATTTAGACGAGATGCGTCGCAGCAACGAAAAAAGTCTGGGTACATCTGCACCTTATCGTGGTCAAAGTGACATGGCGCGCCGCTGGGAAGGTATTCAGCAGCATACGCGTCGGTTGCATAACGCAAATACGCACAATGGTATTCTGTTGCAGCATCAAATTACCTTTACCCATGACGCGTTAGACATTTTGAAGCCGCATCAGACGCAGGCGTTTTATGGTCCGGATGGTAAAGGACAGGGCCAGGCAACGTTAAGTCGTAAAGTCTGACCTGTTTTCCTCCCTCCCGGTATCGCGGGCTGCCTCAGCGAATCTGATGCAGGCGTGACCCGGGCAGGCGTAAAAAAGCCGTCATCTCGCTGAGAAGATGGCTTTTTTTGTGTCCGCTTGCTGGAATCTCTCCTCCTCTGCGCCCTGCCTAACCCTTCTTCTCTCTGCTTCGCGCCTGACGGAATGACGCAATGCACTCACGGGTACGCCAGGCGCATCCCGCGATATTCTCCGCAAGGCAGGCGATTCAGCCTGTTCGCCCAAAGGCCTACGGTTGAACGTCTCAGTTATTGCTGTACGACGTTGTGCAGAGTGCCGCCAGACGCGCGTTCACCAGACAGGTAAACCGCGCGCCTTAATCCTTTCCCGGCTTAAAATGCCTCCCAGTTTTCATGTCCACGTTCAGGCGGAATGATTGGCGCCACAGCCGCTTTCAGGGTCGCAGGGAGAGTGGCGTTCGCATGTTTCAAAGGCGGGCTTTCAAGTTTGAAAACCGAAACGGCCTGGGTCAGTTTGTCAGCCTGCTCTTCAAGCGAGGCGGCTGCAGCCGAGGCCTGCTCAACCAACGACGCGTTCTGCTGTGTCACATCATCCATCTCGGTAACGGCCAGGCTGACCTGCTGAATGCCCCGGCTCTGCTCATCGGAGGCCGCCGCGATCTCCGAAATGATGTCATTTACCCGACGGAAAGCTTCTACCGTTTCCATCATGGTGCTACCCGCATTGCTGACAAGCGTGGTGCCGCCGTTGATGAGCCCGACCGAAGCAGAAATGAGCCCTTCGATCTCTTTGGCCGCCTGCGCGCTTCGCTGCGCCAGACTGCGCACTTCGCTGGCAACCACGGCGAATCCGCGGCCCTGTTCTCCTGCCCGCGCGGCTTCCACCGCCGCATTTAGCGCAAGAATGTTGGTCTGGAAGGCAATGCTGTTGATGACGCTGGTGATCTCGGCAATCTTTTTCGAACTGCCGGAGATATCGTCCATGGTTTTCACCACGCGATTAACGATGTTCCCGCCCGTATGGGCTTTGTCAGAAGCGTCAGAGGCCAGCTGACAGGCATGGTGAGCATTGTCAGCGTTCTGTTTTACCGTGGCGGTCAGTTGCTCCATGCTTGCCGCTGTCTGTTCCAGTGACGCCGCCTGTTGTTCTGTTCTTGACGAGAGATCGGTATTCCCGGAAGAAATTTCTCCCGCGCTCTGAAGAATGGCAATGGCACCATCGCGCACGGTTCCAACCGTACTCGACAGCGAGGACTGCATCAGTTGAAGACGCGAGAGCAGCAGGCCTGGCTCGTTTCGGCCACAAACGTCAGGCGGTAGCGTCAAGTCACCATGTGCAATCAGGTCGATACGCGAGAGGGATTGCCGTAATGGGGTGATAATGACCTTTTTCAACAGAACAAAAGCCAGGAGTACGATCGTCACCGATGCCACAAAAGCCGCCAGCATCGTGATATAGCCCGTATTCACCTGATCCACCGCATCCTGTTTTATCGCCTGCGACCGCTGATTGCGCATATCAATCGCTTTCATCAACACATCTTTATAAGCTTTATCGAGTCTGTCGGCTTCCGTTTCATCGGCGATGATTTCTTCAAAGCTTCCCTGTTTCGCCGCGTCAATCATCGGCAGCAAACCTTTACGAAGATAATCGCTGAAACGTGCCTGAAGCTGTGTATCAATATCCGCGCCTTCGGGCGATTTGACGGCGCGATGCAGATAAATGTTAAGCCCTTTCTCTGCCTTCTTCAGGCTGACATCTGTTGCAAGTAAATGCGCTTTATAGTTATCCGTGTCCGCAATGCGCGCGGCGGCACCCGCCTGAATAATTTGCAGCCGCGCCGAACGCATATGTGTCGAACTGTCGAGCAGCCCCTGACGAACCGCAATCTCGTCAGTCGAATCATCCAGCGAGTGTTTGCTCTGCGCAAGAAACCAGGCCGAAAGGCCTATGCCAGAGACGAATAACAGTAAGATGCAGCCAAATACCAGGCTGAATAAAGGAACAAGCTTAAGGTTATGCCAGAGACTCAGCTTGACGTTGTCATTGGCTGTGATATGCATTTTCGTCCTCTCCTTATGTGATGAACTGTTTATAGTCATCGGCAGGAAAAGGGCAGTTTTTACGATGAAATTGACCTCAGAATCAATTCCTTACAACATGTCATCATTCTCACGTGATGTTTTTAATAAAGCTAAATATCACGTCAACAGACCTGTTTTTTTAACGATTTTTTAGGAAAAAACATCTTACTGTCACAAAGACGTTCAACGTGAATATCAGGCTGAGCGCGATATTCACGCGGCAGCTTATGACGTTCACTGTCGCCTTGGGTTAAACAACAAAAAGGCCGCAACGTGCGCCGTTGCGGCCTTGCTGACAGGTGACGCGCCGAATGAGGTTCAGCGCAGGTTGATATTCAGACGGTTGTGCGCCGAGCGTAATCCCGCAGGCGAAAACCCATCAGCCCCAGGGCCAGGAAGTAGGCACCCCCGCCTACCGCACAGACTAATGCGAGTCGCAGCAGGCGCCAGAGCATATTCCCTTGTTCCCAGACGGGCATCCAGTACAGCATGCCAAACAGCGCGGCTGCCATTATCGCGACGGCCACCAGTAAGCGCAGCAGGAAACCCAGCCAGCCCGGCTGCGGCTGGAAGATCGCCTTTTTGCGCAACTGCCAGTAAAGCAGTGCAGCATTGAGGCAGGCCCCCAGACCAATCGAGAGCGCGAGGCCAGCATGCTTAAGGGGGCCGATAAAGGCCAGGTTCATGAGCTGAGTCACGATCAGCGTGATAATGGCAATTTTGACCGGGGTTTTAATGTCCTGGCGCGAATAAAATCCCGGAGCCAGGACTTTCACGACAATCAGCCCCATCAGCCCGACCGAATAGGCAACAAGCGCGCGCTGGGTCATGGCGGCATCGAACGCGGTGAATTTGCCATACTGGAACAGCGCGACAGTCAGGGGACCGGATAACATTCCTAAGGCTACCGCGCTGGGTAACGCCAGCAAAAAGCACAAACGCAGGCCCCAGTCCATTAAGCGTGAATACTCATCGTGATTGCCGCTGGAGAAGCTTTTCGCCAGCGACGGTAACAAGATGGTGCCCAGCGCCACGCCCAACACGCCGGAAGGAAACTCCATCAGACGATCGGCATAGTACATCCAGGAGACAGAGCCCGATACCAGGAAAGAGGCAAAAATGGTGTTGATAATCAGCGAGATTTGACTGACGGAGACGCCCAGGATGGCGGGCCCCATCTGACGCATAACGCGCCACACACCTGCATCACGCAGGTTAAGACGCGGCAGTACCAGCATGCCGAGTTTCTTGAGATGCGGTAACTGATAGCCTAACTGCAGCAGTCCACCCACGACGACGGCCCACGCCAGCGCCATCACTGGCGGATGGAAATGCGGCGCCGCAAACAGGGCAAAACCAATCATGCTGACGTTCAGCAGCGTGGGCGCAAAAGCCGGTACGGAAAAGCGGTTCCAGGTGTTAAGTATTGCTCCGGCCAGGGAGGCAAGGGAGATCAACAGAATATAGGGAAAGGTCACGCGCAGCAGCGCGCTGGTCAGGACGAATTTATCCGCCGTATCCGCGAATCCCGGCGCAGTGACCAGAATGACCCAGGGCGCGGCAACCATTCCCGCAACCGTCACAACAGCCAATGCCAGCGTCAGCAGCCCCGATACGTAGGCAACAAATAACCGCGTCGCCTCTTCTCCCTGCTTGCTCTTGTACTCGGCTAAAATAGGCACAAAAGCCTGCGAGAATGCGCCTTCCGCAAAAATGCGTCGCAGCAGATTCGGCAGTTTAAAGGCAACAAAGAAGGCATCGGTAGCCATACCGGCCCCGAATACGCGCGCCACAATGGCATCACGGGCGAAGCCCAGCACGCGGGAAAACAGCGTCATGGAACTGACCGCTGCCAGCGATTTCAACAAATTCATAATTGACGGGGCATCCTGAAAAAAATCGGCAAAATGCGTGACTTAGCACGGGTTATGTCACATCTCGGCCGATAGTCTACTGCCATCGCGCGAAATGACCAGTGCTGAGTGTTACAAGGCGTTATTCCCGTTCGGCATCGCGCCACATCGATTCGACCACGCGTTGCGCCAGCAGGGCCTGCTCGCCACTGGTCTCCGGCTTTGTCTGATTTTCGACACACTGGATAAAATGCTCTGCCGCCCCGACAAATCCGCGCTGGGCCAGATGGCTCTGCCAGGAGGGAGAAGGCATGATCACCACCCCCGCCCCTCGCTCCACTTGCCCGTCGCGCATGTCATGAATATCAATGCATTGGCCATCGCCTATGGCGCTAACGCGTTCGCGCTGGCTTCCTGCCCGACGATGCATGCTGGTCGTGATCTGCAACTGTCCGGCATTGAAATGGTGCTCCGCATACAGCATCTGTCCCTGCTCATTGGTCAAGATGTGCCCCTGACGCGGAAGCGAACGTCCCCCGGCCAGCCACAAGGCGGTATCGACAACATGGAGATAATCATCCAGTAACGTGAAGCGCAGATCCTGTGGACCCACGCTGTCGCTGCGGTGTTTCTCAACACGCAGCGAAGCAACCGATGCCATCTCGTCTTTGAGCTGCTGATAGGCGGGCGCAAAACGGCGATTAAAGGCCACCATCAGTCGGCGCTGTTTCTTTTCGGCCAGCGTAACAAGCGCCTCGGCCTGACTCAGGGTTTCTGCCAGCGGCTTATCGACACAGACGTCTTTTCCCGCCTGCAGCAGTGCATGCACCACCTCATAATGACTGGCCGTACTGGTATGAACAAACACGGCATCACAGGCGGCCGCCAGGGCATTCAGCGTGCTGAAACAGGGGATCCGGTAACGTTCGCACACGACCTGCGCGTTCGCCTGGTTCGGCGAAAATGCCCCCACTAACTGCCAGGCACGCGCCTGCGATAATACGGGCAGCCAGGCCTTTTGCGCGATGCCGCCTAAGCCGACCACACCAATACGAATCGTCATTTAGTGTTCTCTTTCCTGTAGCAGCGCCAGCTGCGCCTGTAAGTCTGCCACCTGCTGCTCCAGCGCGACGACGCGTTCCAGCAGGGCGACATCATGTGTGACTGCGTCAACCTGCGTCGGTGCGGGCGCTACCTCGCCGGCCAACAAGTGCATAAAGCGGCTTTCACGCTTGCCGGGCTCACGGGCCAGGCGTACAACCATCGGGCCGTCATCGCGTGACGCCAGCCCTTCCAGGGTCTGTTCGACTTCAGCCACGTCGGCAAACTCGTGCAGGCGTCCGCTTCGCGTGCGCAGTTCACCCGGCGTCTGCGCGCCGCGCAGGAACAGAAGCGTCAGAACGGCTACTTCTGCACGGCTGAGCTGCAGATGTCCAAATGCCGAATTGCAGAAGCGCTGCTCATATTTAACGACCCGCTGGCCGAAGCCACTGTTCGCCGTCACCAGGTGTTTTTTAACCAGCTGGTCGAGCTCATTCTGGACATCGCTTTCGCTCAGTTCCATCACCGGCTCGCGGTTTGACTTCTGATTGCAGGCGTTAACCACCGCGTTCAACGAAAGCGGGTACTGTTCCGGCGTGGTCACCTGTTTTTCCAGCAGGCAACCTAACACGCGCAGAGCCTGTACCGACAAGGCTATCTTCATTTACCCCTCCTCGGGTTATCCACGACGGTTGGGCGTCCATTCTTTGCAGGTCAACGCCGTCAGGACATGATCCTGCCACTCGCCATTAATCATTAAATAATTTTTAGCATATCCCTCTTTTTCAAACCCGAGGCGCGCCAGCAGATCGCCACTACGCTGGTTGTGCGGCATATAGTTAGCCATGATGCGATGAATATACTGTTGCCGCTGCATATAACGAATCGCCGACTGCAGTGCCTCAAACATCATGCCCTGCCCCTGCCATTTTTCGCCGAGGGAATACCCAAGGTAACAGGCATGAAAGGCCCCGCGCAGGACATTGCTGAAGTTAGCCACGCCGCGTACCTCGGTTTCGTTGCTGTCCATCAACACAAAGTAGAAAGCCGATCCCTGTTTATGCATATCCGCAATCAGGCCGAGCCGCGCCTGCCAGCCAGAGGGATAACAATGGCTGTCATCGCGAACCGGTTCCCACGGCCTGAGAAAGTCGCGATTTTCCGCATAGTAATCCGCTAACCGCCACGCATCGCGTTCGTGAACCAGTCTTACCACCAGCCGCTCGGTCGTGAGTCTCACCCTCAGCGCGGCAGAACGATAGCCAAACATCATCTCTCCTGAAATCCATGGCGGGAAGGAAATGCCAGTCTTTGATAACGTTCACTATAACCGTCGCCAGGTCTGCGGTAAAACGTTACGCACGCAATCACAGACGGGCTGACCGTTTATGCTCCTGTGCGCTGACAGTGAAACCGCTCTTAACTGTTTCACTGCAGTCTGCGCGACACAAAAGACGCGTCGCGTCCCCTGTCCTGCACGTGAACAGTTACCCTTGCTGGCATTGGTGGGTTAGCCGTCACTGATCACGATGCCTGACCTGCCGGACGGGGCCTGGCTGACCCGGTGATCGCCGGCGAAGGGCGGACAGCCCTGCAGCGAAAGGCACGTTCGGTTACTCTAACTCAGCCCATTCCTGATGACAGACTGCACGCATTAGGGCAGGCTATGCCCTGATCTACTTTTTCATTTAAACGAGGGAATTATGAAGAAGGCTTTTCACGGGCTGATTGCCCTGTTTTTCGCGGTATTGCTGAGCGGCTGTAATCAGTTAACCCAGTACACCATCAGCGAGCAGGAGGTCAATCAGGCGCTGCAAAAACACAATAATTTCGAAAAAGACGTTGGCGTCTCAGGGCTGGTGAATGCCCATATTGTCCTGAATAACCTGACCAGTCAGATTGGTCGCGAAGAGCCGGGTAAAGTAACGTTATCAGGTAATGCGAAAATCAACGTGTCTTCGCTGTTTGGTCCACAACAGGCCGATATGCAGCTGAAGATGCGTGCGCAACCGGTGTTCGACAAACAGCAGGGTGCGATTTATCTGCGCGATATGGAAATTGTGGATGCACAGGTTCAGCCAGACAAGATGGCGTCCATCATGAAAACGCTGACGCCCTACCTGAATCAATCGCTGAAAAGCTATTTTGACCAGCAGCCTGCCTATGTGCTGAGTGCCGATCGCAGTAAAGCTGAATCGCTGGCGAAGAAATTTGCTAAAGGGTTGGAAGTGAAGCCAGGCGAGCTGGTGATCCCGTTCACCGATTAGCGCGTTCCGACAAATTTATCGCCTGCCTGATCCGCGCCTTTCGGCGCGGATTGCTTATCAGATGCAAAAACAGGTGCAAACGGTTGCCTGAGTCCTTATGCTTATAACCCGGCCTAAACACGCCATTCGTTTATCCTTCATGCCGGAGCCGTATTAATGACCGCACAACCTCAGCAACTTACTATCCGCCGCCCAGATGACTGGCATATCCATCTTCGTGATGACGAGATGCTTAAAACGGTGCTGCCCTACACCAGCGCGGTGAACGGTCGGGCTATCGTGATGCCCAACCTGGTTCCGCCGGTGGTCAGCGTCGCGGCGGGCGAAGCCTATCGCGACCGCATTCTGGCCGCGTTGCCTGAAGGTCATGACTTTATCCCGCTGATGACCTGCTACCTGACCGACTCGTTAGACGCCGAAGAACTGGCGCGCGGTTACCACTCCGGCTTGTTCACTGCGGCCAAGCTCTATCCTGCCCATGCGACAACCAACTCCAGCCACGGCGTGACCAACATTGCGTCAATCGCGTCGGTGCTGGAGCGGATGCAAACGCTGGGCATGCCGCTGTTAGTGCATGGCGAGGTGACTGATTCACATATTGATATCTTTGACCGTGAAGCCCGCTTTATTGAAACGGTGATGGAACCGCTGCGTAAGCAATTCCCTGCGCTGAAAGTCGTGATGGAGCATATTACGACCAAAGATGCCGCAGACTATGTGGAAAGCGCCAATGAAAACCTGGCCGCTACCCTTACCCCCCAGCACCTGATGTTTAACCGTAACCATATGCTGGTGGGCGGAATTCGTCCGCACCTTTACTGTCTGCCCATTCTGAAGCGCAATACGCATCAGCAGGCGTTGCGCAAGGTGGTGGCCAGCGGTCATCCACGTTTCTTCCTGGGTACCGACACCGCGCCTCACCTGAGCCATCTGAAAGAGAGCAGCTGCGGCTGTGCTGGCGTATTCAATGCGCCTACCTCCCTGCCCGCTTATGCCACGGTGTTTGAAGAGATCGGTGCGCTGGCGCATTTTGAAGCGTTCTGTTCAGAGAACGGTCCCCGCTTCTATGGTCTGCCGCTGAACGAAGGCACCATCACGCTGGTGCGTGAGCCCTGGACAGTCGCAGAAACAATTGAAATGGGCTCACATCAGCTGGTGCCTTTCCTGGCCGGTGAAACGCTGAACTGGCGTGTAAAATAATTTCACTTGCCTCCGGCATATTTATACTGTATTTATATACAGTATCTTATACGGAGGCTTTTATGCGTGTTGAAATTACCGTTGCCAAGACCCAACCTCTACCCGCTGGTGCGATAGAAGCCCTGAGCCAGGAACTGTCGCGCCGTATCGATGAACAATTCCCGCAATTCACCAATCACGTCAAAGTGCGTTACGCCACGGCTAACCAGCTCAGCGTGATGGGCGGAGATAAAGAGACGCGTGAACAAATCAGCGAAATCCTGCAACAAACGTGGGAAAGCGCTGACGACTGGTTCATTACCGATTAACCGCCACTGTGCTGTTTTTTGCCGGGTTTCGCCACCCGGTTTTTTTATCTTCATTTAAAGTCTGCCTAACCCCTCTCCCCATCTGGACTCTGAATGATCAATGTCCTATGCTGGCGCTGATCATGCATAAAAGGAGTTGCATCCCATGACTACAGATAAACCCGAAGAAGCGATGACCTTTGGCGAGTTGTTAACGCTGATTGGTGAACAGCAGCGTCGTTTAACGGTGCTGGAAAATGCGTTCTCCAGCCTGATTTTCTGTCTTGATGACCGGGCCAGTCAGTTACTGGTGCATAATCTTTCTCTTGAAGCCCAGAATCAAAACCATGATGAGCAACTGCAGCAGCAGTTTGCGCGCCTGGCCGAAACGTTACAGAAGCGCAGTGGGACAACCGGCGCGGAGACCGCCCTAATCTGACGTGCGGTTAACGCCAGTGATGAACAACTTTTACTGTTTAAATAGGACGATTAGCTACCTGTCATTCTGGTATTATATCTTCTCAGCTTTACCGTTTTAGAGACAAACATTCTGCTTTCAGGCGTTCCGTGATACGTTTTAATCAGTAAATCGCTATATTGCTGTTATAATTGTTTCGCAGTGGAAATAAAAAAGCCGCATTGAACCTCATCATGCACTTCGTTTAACGAGTAATAAGGAGGTTATAATGGACAGTCGCAAAGATGTAATTCAGACCCATCCACTGGTGGGCTGGGATATCAGTACTGTTGACAGCTATGATGCGATGATGATCCGCCTGCACTCCCTTTCGTCGCAAGATCAAACAGAAGAAGACGCAGACGTTGGCCCGACTTACTGGCTGACGACTGATGTAGCAAAGCAGTTCATCTCCATTCTTGAAGCCGGTATCGCCAAGATTGAATCTGCCGAGCAAGTAGAACGACTACTAAAGAAGCATTAATACTGCTGCATCAGCAAGGCACCCTTCAGGGTGCCTTTTTTATTGGGCTTTCTGGTATGCTGTTGATTATGTAACCCTTTCAGGAGTTCCATTTTCATGATTTACGATCTTATTGTGGTCGGGAGCGGCTCAGTCGGCGCAGCAGCAGGCTATTACGCCACGCAGGCCGGCCTCTCCGTACTGATGATTGACAGCGCCCATCCGCCTCATACTCAGGGCACCCACCACGGCGAAAGCCGCCTGATTCGTCATGCTTACGGAGAAGGCGAGCGCTATGTGCCGCTGGTATTGCGTGCGCAGACGTTATGGGATGCGCTTGAGCAGCAGGCTGGCGAGCGCATTATGCACCGGTGCGGCGTCCTGAATATCGCCCCTGCTCACTCCGTGTTTATTCAAAACGTCATCAACAGCGCAAAAGCCTGGCAGCTTCCCGTCGAGATATTACAGGCCGCGGAGGTCAGAAAACGCTGGCCGCAGTTTAACGTCCCCGATGAGTACCTGGGCGTATTTGAGCCACAGTCCGGTTTTTTAAAAAGTGAACAGGCGGTGCGGAGCTGGATTCAGCTGGCGGAAAAACAGGGCTGCGCGCAGCTGTTTAACTGCCCCGTCACGCAAATCAGTCGTGAAGGCGATTTACAGCAGGTCACCACGATTGACGGCATTTACCGTGGGCGAAAAATGCTGGTGAGCGCCGGGACATGGGTCAGCAAACTGGTGCCGAATTTGCCAGTGGCACCAACGCGTAAGGTCTTTGCCTGGTATCAGGCTGATGGTCGTTACAGTGAAAACAATGCCTTTCCCGGATTCACCTGCGAAATGGCCGATGGCAGCCAGTATTATGGTTTCCCTGCCGATAACAACGCCCTGAAGTTAGGCCGCCATGATGGGGGCCAGTTGATGACCCAACCCGAAGATCGTAAACCCTTCGGTAGCCTGGCCGCCGATGGCAGCGAAACATTCCGCTTTTTGCGCCAGTTTTTACCCGGCGTTGGCGTGTGTTTGCACGGGGAAGCCTGTAGTTATGATGTCAGCCCCGATGAAGACTTTATTATCGATACCGTGCCGGGCGATCCTGACCGTCTGGTGATAACGGGCTTAAGCGGACACGGTTTCAAATTTGCCAGCGTTTTAGGCGAGCTTGCCAGTCAGTTTGCTCAGAATCAGCCTTTCAGTTTTGATCTCACACCGTTCAGGCTGTCACGCTTTCAGTAAATAGGGTGCGGCGGCCCGGTTTTACGCGGCGCCGCACTGACATATATTTACACTCCGGTTTTATCTGACGCCCTTCCTGCTGTTATATCCACGCAAACAGGCCCGTTTATCCACTTTTCCACGTCTCAGCGCCCGCGTAAAACAGCCTTGTTCAATAATATTGTGCTTACGCGCACCGCTACGCGAGCCGATTTCATTAGTACAGGAGATATTTATAGAAAAGTAAGCATTATTGCTTTTGTGTTTCATTCTGTAGATTCTTATTTCTACATATTCTTAAGATACCGCTGCAAAAATGTTGCTAAGAAATTCACCCGGTCGTTATGGATGGCTCTCCATTTTCCTACACTGGTCAATGGCATTGGTTATCTATGCCATGTTCGCCCTGGGATTATGGATGGTTGGGCTGAGCTATTACGATACCTGGTATCACAATGCGCCAGAGATTCATAAGAGCATCGGGGTCATTCTGATGCTGGCCCTGATTATTCGCCTGATATGGCGCGTGGTTTCGCCGCCGCCTAAACCCCTGAGCAGTTATTCCCCTCTTGTGCGCATCACGGCTGTCGTGGCGCACGGATTACTCTATGGCCTGCTGATCGCCATCCTCTTCAGTGGCTATTTAATCTCTACCGCCGACGGCAAACCGGTTTCGGTGTTTGGCTGGTTCTCTCTGCCTGCTGTACTGACCGGCGCGGGCGAACAGGCAGATTTAGCGGGAGATATTCATTTATGGCTGGCCTGGAGCATCGTGATCCTGTCGGTGTTACATGGCCTGGCCGCACTAAAGCACCACTTTATCGATCGCGATATCACCCTGAAAAGGATGCTGGGTCTGGGCATCCGTTCACCCTCTGAAAAGGAAAAATAATATGTTCAAAAAAACGCTTGTGGCCATCACAGGTGCCGGCCTGCTGCTGGGTTCCCTGACCGCCAGTGCCGCTGATTACAAAATTGATAAAGAGGGCCAGCACGCCTTTGTACAGTTTCGTATCAAGCACTTAGGCTACAGCTGGCTGTACGGCACCTTTAAAGATTTCGACGGTTCGTTCAGCTTCGATGCCAGTAATCCTTCAGCCGATAAAGTGGATGTGACCATCAACACCAACAGCGTGGACACCAACCATGCCGAGCGTGACAAGCATATTCGCGGTCCTGAATTCCTGAATGTGGCCAAACATCCCACTGCGACCTTTAAATCAACCTCGGTGAAGAAAGACGGCGATAAACTGGCCGTTACAGGAGATTTAACGCTGAATGGCGTGACCAAACCTGTGACGCTGGAAGCCAAAATGATGGGTGAAGGTAAGGATCCGTGGGGCGGCTATCGTGCCGGTTTTGAAGCGGAAGGCGAGATTGCGCTGAAAGACTTTAATATTACTCAGGATCTTGGGCCAGCCTCTCAGAACGTTGAGTTAATCATCTCAGTAGAAGGCGTACGTCAGTAATCTTAAGCCGCCTGAAGCCAGGCTTCAGGCGGCTCCGGCTATTTGCGGGTTGGCGCAGGAATGGTCATATTCAGCAAGCCACGCGACTTGTTGAAAATTTTATTGCCATTCTCACGTCCTGCCCGGCGAGCGCGTTGCTCTTCGGGTGACAGGCGGGCTTCCTCCTGACAGAGCGGGCTACAGCAGTGCTCGTACTTTTCGGCACAACGTTCACACTGGATAAACAGCAGGTGACAGCCGTCATTAACGCAGTTTACGTGGGTATCACACGGCGTCCCGCACTGGTGGCAGTGGGATAACACATCATCCGAAATACGCTCGCCCATGCGTTCATCAAAAACAAAGTTCTTGCCTTTGAAACGCACCGGAAGATTTTGTTCCCGTGCGCGGCGTGCATACTCAATAATGCCGCCTTCGACGTGATAAACATCTTCGAACCCGTTATGGCGCATCCAGGCGCTGGCTTTTTCACAGCGAATCCCCCCGGTGCAGTACATGACGATTTTTTTATCCTTCTTATCCTTCAGCATGTCCACCGCCATCGGCAACTGGTCACGGAACGTATCGGCAGGCACCTCAAGCGCATTATCAAAGCGCCCGACTTCATACTCGTAATGATTTCGCATATCCACGAATACCGCATCGGGATCGTCAAGCATAGCGTTCACTTCCGCCGCTTTCAGATAGTTGCCGACGTTGCTGGCATCAAAAGTTTCATCGTCGATGCCGTCCGCGACAATGCGGTCACGTACTTTCAGACGCAATACCCAAAACGATTTGCCATCGTCGTCGAGCGCGATATTCATACGCAGATGATTTAACGCCGGATCAAAACCGTATAAATAGGCCTTCATCGCCTCGTACTGGCTGGCGGGCACGCTCAGTTGGGCGTTGATGCCTTCGTGCGCAACGTAAATACGCCCAAACACCTTCAATGCGGTTAACCCGAGATAGAGTTCGTCGCGAAACGCTTTTGGATCGGCAATAGTGAAATACTTGTAAAAAGAGACTGTGGTGCGCGGCTCGGTTTCCGCCAGCATGCGCGCCTTCAGCTCTTTATTGGAAACAAGGTTGTGTAACACTGGCATGGTGTTCGTTCCTGTTATCAATAGAAGAAATTTAGCGCGCACATGATACCTGAATTGAAAAAAATGCGAAGCGTATAAGAAAAATTGATAGTTTAACCTGTACATTTTCGCCGGTCCGGGTATTCATACTTCTCTTTTTGCTCCCGACAACAACCTGCGAAATGCTGTAACATTTCAGCAGTGGGAAAAAAATGGCACAATAACCGCAACTGACGAAAAACAGCACCGCTGGTGCACGACGCAGGATAATAATATTTAAGATGACCCAATTGCCCCAATTTTCACGCGCGCTTTTGCATCCCCGCTATTGGTTAACCTGGCTGGGCATAATTCTGTTGTATATCCTGGTATTGCTGCCCTATCCACTACTCTATGCACTTGGTTGCCGTATTGGTCGCCTTGGTATGCGCTTCATGAAGCGACGCGTGGCCATTGCGCGCCGTAATCTGGAGCTCAGCTTTCCCGAGATGCCGGAAGTCGATCGCGAAGCCATGATTAAGCATAACTTTGAATCGGTAGGGATGGGGCTGATTGAAACCGGCATGGCCTGGTTCTGGCCCGACTGGCGCATCCACAAATGGCACAAACCTTCTGGTCTGGAACATATTCAGCAGGCCCATGATAGCCAGCGCGGCGTACTGTTAATTGGCATGCATTTCTTAACGCTGGAGATCGGTGCTCGCATGTTTGGCATCCATAATCCCGGCATTGGCGTCTACCGGCCTAACGACAATAAATTAATCGACTGGCTGCAGACGCGCGGTCGTATGCGCTCAAACAAAGGGATGTTAGATCGTAAAGATCTCAAAGGCATGATTCGGGCGTTAAAGCGCGGCGATATCATCTGGTACGCGCCCGACCATGATTATGGCCCGCGCAGCAGCGTATTTGTGCCCTTCTTTGGCGTGGAAAAGGCGGCAACAACCGTGGGTACGCATATGCTGATCCGCACCGGTAAACCCGCCGTCATCCCCTTTGTTCCACGTCGCCTGCCCGAAGGACGCGGCTACGAACTGATTATTCTGCCTGACGTCAGCGCGAATTTTCCCCTGACCAGCGACGAAGACACGGCTCTGCGCATGAACAAGGTGGTTGAAGAAGGCGTGCTCATCGCCCCTGAACAGTACATGTGGCTGCACCGCCGTTTCAAAACCCGGCCAGAAGGTGAGCCTTCACGCTATTAGGTCCGCTGCTCAGCCGCTGTTCGCGCTTACTGCGAGCAGCGGCTGCCGGGCGATAACGGACTGAACAGTTCCAACGTAATCAGGCGATGAATATGATTATCCGAGGCGGCGATGTCCAGCCCTGGCATATTGAGTATGCAAAGCCCGTCGAGCCCACAGACCAGACTAATTAGCCGCCAGGCAATATTGTCCGCTTTATCAAGTAGCCTGAACTCACCGGCTTCCTCCCCCGCCTTGATGACGGCGACGGTTTCCTGCTGCCACATCTCCATTGCAACGATATAGGCGCCGCGCATTTCTGCATCGCGTCCTGCCAGGATCTGGGCTTCGCGCCACAACCGAATGTAGGGCTCAAACCGGCCATCATCGCTACCCAGCATGGAGAAGAGTCGCTCACGCCAGCTGGCGTTTTCCGTTACGGTTTCGGTGTCCAGTATTCTTCGGCTCAGGCGAATAAACGCCTGGGACTTAAGCTCGCCAATACCCGAGAAGTGATGATGCACCTGACCGACGGCAACCTGCGCCTCTGCGGCGATACGTCTTACCGTCATGGCCGCATAGCCTTCCTGAAGGGCAACGGTCATTGCGGCCTGCAGTATGCCTTCCCGGCGCTCATCGCGACTTAAATAGTTCATCTCAACCTACCTGAAACGGTAAAGCGACGAGTCTAACAAAAAGCTGGACAAGCGTTCAACATTAAGTAGGATCCGTCTTGGACATGTGTTCAACTTTATTTCAAAGGGATCGTAATGCTTCGTCAGTGGGTCGCGTTGGTGATTATCGTCATGCTGTATATCCCGGTCGCAATCGATGCCACGGTGCTGCATGTTGCCGTACCGACGCTGAGCATGACGCTAAACGCCAGTGGCAACCAGCGGCTGTGGATCATTGATATCTACTCACTGGTCATGGCCGGTATGGTGTTACCTATGGGTGCACTGGGCGATCGTATCGGATTTAAACGCCTGCTGATAACGGGTAGCCTGCTGTTTGGCCTGTCATCGCTGGCGGCGGCGCTGGCCCCTTCGGCTGCGTGGCTGATAGCAACCCGCGCGTCACTGGCTATCGGGGCGGCCATGATCATCCCGGCAACGCTTGCCGGGATCCGGACACTGTTTGTTGAAGCGCGCGATCGCAATATTGCGCTGGGCGTCTGGGCCGCCGTCGGTTCCGGAGGCGCCGCGTTTGGCCCGCTGCTTGGCGGTGCCGTACTGGAACATTATGACTGGGGGGCGATTTTTTTCATTAACGTTCCGCTTGTCGTTGTGATGGTTGCGCTCGCCGTCTGGCTGATTCCAGGACAGCCGGGGCGACCGGAGCAAAAACTGAATCTGCCCCATGCGCTGCTGTTGATCGCCGCCATACTGCTGTTGGTCTACAGCGCCAAAACGGCGCTCAAGGGTGATGTATCGCCGTCGCAGGTCACGGCAGCCCTGATCGCAGGCGCCACGATGCTTGCCTTGTTTATCCGTCTTCAACGGCGAGCGGAACAGCCGATGATCGATTTGCAGCTGTTTTGCCATCGCATAATTTTAAGTGGTGTGGTGATGGCCCTGACCGCGATGATCGCGCTGGTGGGGTTTGAACTGCTTATGGCGCAGGAGCTGCAGTTTGTTCATGGCTTTACGCCCTTCGAAGCCGGAAAATTTATGTTGCCGGTCATGATTGCCAGCGGCTTCAGCGGCCCCATCGCAGGGATCCTGGTCGGCAAGCTGGGTCTGAGGCCGGTCGCAGTTGGCGGCATGGGATTCAGCGGTATCAGTTTTCTGGGGCTGTCGATGCTGGACTTCAGTACCCAGCAGTGGCAGGCCTGGAGCCTGATGGTGCTGCTGGGCTTTAGCGCATCCAGTGCCCTGCTGGCGTCGACCTCTGCCATTATGGCGGCTACGCCAAAAGAAAAAGCCGCCGCAGCCGGCGCCATTGAAACCATGTCCTATGAGCTGGGTGCCGGACTGGGCATTGCCCTCTTTGGTCTGCTGCTGACCCGTAGCTTTACCGCTTCGATTGTGCTGCCGTCGGCACTGGACCCTGGGCTTGCAGAAAAAGCCTCATCCTCCATCGGTGAGGCCATTAAAGTGGCACAGACGCTGGAGCCTGCACTCGCCGGGGCAACGATTCAGGCAGCAAAAGCGGCCTTTATCACCTCTCACAGCGTGGCGCTGGTCAGCGCGGCTGTGCTGTTACTCCTGCTGGCTGCCGGTATTGGATTTAGCCTGGCAAAGAGCGCGCAGAAGTAACCGATGCGTAGCCGCGAACCGGCGCTGCAACGGGAGAACGATCCCGCAGTAACGATCGTGATAATATTCGCGATCGTTACTGCCTGAAGCCCAGTGATCAGGCTGGCGATAGCGCCGCTGAGCGGCTCAACAACGGAAAAATCTATGCTCTGGCTTATCTCTAAATATGCGATAACTGCCCTGATGGTGGTGATTATTTCTGAAGCGGCTAAACGTAGCGATCGCCTGGGTGGGCTCCTGGCCGCCCTGCCGCTTGTCACCATCCTGGTGTTGATCTGGATGAAACTTGAAGGACAGAGCCAGACGAAGATCGCCGCTCATGCCTGGTATACTTTCTGGTATGTGGTACCGACCCTGCCGATGTTTATACTCTTCCCGTTTTTGTACCAACGTACCGGCTTCTGGCTCACGCTGGGGCTGAGTTGCCTGATCACGATCGTCCTGTTCATGCTGTGGGCAGGTTTTCTGAAAAGGTTTGGTATTGACCTGTTGTAGCCTGCCGATATGGCCAGCAGGTGTTCAGCTATAGCAGCTAACGGATGCGATTCAGGACTGGCTGTATGTGCAGAACGTTCGTCCGCTAAAGTGGCCCGACTTTCCCTCCTGAGATTTTCGTCTATTCTTCACTGAAATCACGTTAATCAGGCAAGGAGAGAAGCATGAGTATGTTCACTACACTGGAAGAAGCGATTGATGCTGCGCGTGAAGAGTTTCTCGCCAGCCATCCGGATATTGAGCAAGACGATGCGGCCATCAACCAGTTTGGCCTGCAAAAATATGTGATGCAGGACGGTGACATCATGTGGCAGGCAGAGTTCTTCGAAGACGAAGGGGATTCGGGCGAGTGTTTGCCTGTGCGCAGCAATGAAGCCGCTCAGGCTATCTTTGACGGCGATTTTGATGAGATTGAACTGCGTCAGGAGTGGTTAGCAGAAAATACGCTGCACGAGTGGGATGACGGTGAGTTTCAACTTGAACCTCCGCTGGACAGCGAAGAAGGTAAAGCCGCGGCGCAGGAATGGGAAGACGATAACAGCG
Organism: Pantoea sp. Ae19-2; assembly: GCF_059801205.1. Classification (NCBI taxonomy): domain Bacteria; kingdom Pseudomonadati; phylum Pseudomonadota; class Gammaproteobacteria; order Enterobacterales; family Erwiniaceae; genus Pantoea; species Pantoea sp. Ae19-2. The sequence continues at coordinate 2,272,545 of NZ_JBCHWE010000001.1, forward strand.
ACTCTGACCGCAGTTACTCATAAGGTCCATGGCTGGCATCTACCGGAATCAGCAGCGTGTCGACCACCAGTGACAGCGGCAGGTCGAGAATGGTGATAACCCGCCATGCGCCATCACGGATATCCCACTTTACGCCGGGGTAAAACTGATTACCGTGTCCCTGCCCGGGCACGGTGCGGCTGATGATACTGCCACAGCCGCTCAGCGTAACGACGGCGAGGGATAACAGGATGACTTTAGCGAATGTATTCACAATAGCGACTCAGGTTAAACAGGCGCTATTTTAATCATGAGTTGAGCCGGGTTGCCATCCCCATTCGTGCAAAGTGCAAAATAATGTTGCCGTCTGTAACCGGCGACGGGCGTAAAAAAAGCGGCATTTCTGCCGCTTTCTTCGTTGCTACGCCTGATGCGGTAAGGCATCGGGGTTGAGAGGCATTTTTTGATAGCTCTCTACCCACTGATGATACTTTTCACCACTTTCCCACAGGCGAGTATGTACACGCGCCAGCACCACCGGATCGCTGATCAGCTGCAAGCGCTGCTCTCGATTCAGTTTTTCCGGCGCATCGCTCAGTGCCTGATCGACGCGGCGATCGCGCGCATGATCAAGTAACTGACTCTGCTTGTGGCGTGAGGTCGCAAGCGCGGTCGCCAGGGCGTTAAACGCAGGATGGAACAGCGCATGCATAAAGCCATTTTTCAGCACGCGCTGACGGTTGAGTTCCACATAGCGATCGGTATCCACCAGCTCTTTCGGCGGATCGTACTCTTCCGGGATCAGGAACAGCTTCGCTTTCTTACTCTTGATGCCGAGGCCAGAGCGGCTCGACATCACCGATACAAACGGCGACAGAATAAGCGAGAACACGATTGGCGCCAGCCACCACAGGAAGTTGAGATCCAGCCACCCCATCCCGGCAGCCCAGACAATGCCCAGGGCCATCTGCGAACCGTGACGCTTGAAGGCTTCGCTCCAGGGTGTGGCATCATCGTCACGCTGCGGTGAGTTCCAGACCACTTCCCAGCCCAGGAACGCGCTTACCACAAATACGGTGTGGAACAGCATACGCACCGGTGCCAGCAGCACCGAGAACAGCATCTCCAGCAGCAGCGAGACGAACAGACGTAGCGCACCGCCGTAGGGTTTCGCCCCCTTACACCAGATCAGCACGACGCTGAGCAGTTTCGGCAGGAACAGCAGCACCAGCGTGGTCGAGAACAGCGCAATCGCCAGTTCAGGACGCCACTGGGGCCAGACCGGGAACAGCTGCCTTGGCTGCAGGAAGTAAGTGGGCTCCATGAGCGTATGCACCACCTGTAACGCGGTGGACAGTGCCAGGAACAGGAACCACAGCGGTGCCGACAGATAAGACATCACGCCCGTCAGGAAGACGGCACGGTGCACCGGGTGCATCCCTTTCACCAGAAACAGGCGAAAGTTCATCAGGTTACCGTGACACCAGCGGCGATCGCGCTTAAGTTCGTCCAGCAGGTTTGGCGGGAGCTCCTCATAGGAACCCGGCAAATCATAGGCGATCCATACGCCCCAGCCAGCACGGCGCATCAGTGCCGCTTCCACGAAGTCATGCGACAGGATGGAACCGGCAAACGAGCCTTCACCCGGCAGCGGTGCCAGTGCGCAGTGCTCGATAAACGGCTTCACACGAATGATGGCGTTATGGCCCCAGTAGTGCGACTCACCCAACTGCCAGAAGTGCAGACCGGCGGTAAACAACGGGCCGTAAACGCGGGTCGCAAACTGCTGACAACGCGCATAAAGCGTGTCCATGCCCGAGGCTTTTGGCGAAGACTGGATGATACCGGCATTAGGGTTAGCATCCATCATGCGCACCAGGCCCGTCAGACATTCACCGCTCATGACGCTGTCGGCGTCCAGCACCACCATGTAGCTATAGTTGCTGCCCCAGCGACGGCAAAAGTCATCGATGTTGCCGCTTTTACGCTTCACACGGCGACGACGACGGCGATAGAATATCTTGCCCGCGCCACCGACGTCACGTACCAGCTCCATCCAGGCTTTCTGCTCAGCGATAGCGATATCGGCATCGTAACTGTCACTCAGGATGTAAACATCAAAGTGCTCAGCATTTCCGGTACGCACCACTGATTCCCAGGTCGCCCGTAAACCAGCAAAAACGCGTCCTACATCTTCATTACAGATCGGCATGATCAGCGCGGTACGGTGCGCAGGATTAAGGGGTTCATCGCCGACGGTAGAATAGGAAATGCTGTATTTATCCCGACCAATCAGCAGTTGCAGGAAGCCCATCAACGCCGTCCAGAAACCCGCCGACACCCAGCAGAACAGGATCGCAAACAGGAACAGAATCCCGGTCTGCAACACATAAGGCAGAATCTGCATAACAGACTGCTGCCAGTTCTGGTTGATCATGTCCATGGGATCCAGCAGCGTCCAGCCCTGGTAAGGCAAAATGGTTTTCATGTACCACGTCGCCACCACGGTCTGCATAATCGTGAGGATCAACAGAATATAACGACGAATGGACCCCACGTGGCGCCACTTCTCTTCCGCGCGCTGCTCTTCGGCCGAAGCATAACGGGGAACAGACTTGTGTCCCCGTAGCGAGTCCCAGGCGCGAGCCAGCGGGTTAGTGCGCCAGGCTTCCGGGAACATCAATGAACGCTTCACTTTTGGCATCGCCTTTAACGTGGTGCGATCAAGATAGTCCTTGCCTAGCTGCTGTCCCCCGGCAAGTGAATCGGGCCAGGCCATTTCCACTCGCGACGACACCGATTTTAAAGGTGCATCCTCAGGGCGATCGCTGGCAGCCACATCCTGGCCCAGCGATTCGTGTAACTGGTGAAACGTCTGCGCATTTTGCAACGAAGCGGCCAGACGCGTTTTTCCTGCCGCATCCAGCGGCAGGGCTTCTACATAGCGTTGAGGTGTAAAAGTCAAATTATTCATTGGCAGGTAACTGATAGCTCCAGGTTTCCGTCAATGTCTTGTCACCGCTGACCAGCGCTGCACGCATCTCTGTCGCCTGCTTGTTATCTTTCACGCGCAGACGCAATACCAGACGCCAGCCTTTGGTGACCGGATTGTAGCGAACGCTTTGTTCGACCACTTCGGCGTTCTTGCCTACGCTGACCTGCGGCGCAACCTGACTGTCGGCAGGCATTTCACTCATGTCTTTGCCGACGAAATCGATGGTGAAGGCAACAGTGCCATCCGGTTGACGGACTAAATTCGACTGCTTCACATCGCCCGCTGAACGCAGCGTATCTTTCACCCAGGCAACATCGTCAGAATGCAGTTTGTTTTCATTACGGCCAAAGTGCAGACGGTATTTGAAATCCATCGCTTTACCCGGTTCCGGCAGGTTTTCCGGTGTCCAGAACGTCACGATGTTATCGTTCGTCTCATCTGCGGTAGGAATCTCAACCAGCTCAACGCGTCCTTTACCCCAGTCGCCGATTGGCTCAACCCAGCCGCTTGGACGCAGGTCGTAACGGTCATCCAGGTCCTGATAGTTATTGAAATCACGTCCGCGCTGTAACAGCCCGAAGCCTTTTGGATTTTCAATGGTATAGGTGCTGACGGCCAGGTGACGCGGGTTATTCAGCGGACGCCAAATCCACTCACCGTTGCCGCTGTGAATCGACAGACCGTCTGAATCATGCAGTTCAGGACGGAAATTAGACACTGGCGACGGCTGATTGCGACCAAACAGGAACATGCTGGTTAACGGTGCAATACCCAGTTTACCTACGTTGTCGCGTAAATAGACTTTGGTCTGCACATCAACCGTGGATTCCTGGCCTGGATGGATGGTAAAGCGATAAGCACCGGTCGCGCGTGGAGAATCCAGCAGTGCGTAGATCACCAGCTGTTTGTCCTGCGGTTTGGGTCGTTCAATCCAGAACTCTTTAAAACGCGGGAACTCTTCGCCTGATGGCAGCGCGGTGTCGATAGCCAGACCACGGGCAGACAGGCCATAAACCTGACCGGCACCGATCACGCGGAAATAGCTGGCACCGAGGAAGCTGGCGATTTCGTCATCTTTCTTGTTCTTGCTGTTCAACGGATACAGCACTTTAAAACCCGCAAAGCCGAGGTTTTTCACCGCATCGGCATCGTGTTTCACATTGCCGAAGTTGAAATAATCAGGACTGTATTTGATTTCGCGAACGGTATTGGCGGTGATCTCGTTAATTTTCACCGGCAGATCAAAGTACATCCCCTGATGGTAGAATTCGAGTTTGAACGGCGTACGCAGTTTGCCCCAATACGCTTTATCGTGGTTGAACTGAATCTGCTGGTAGTCAGCAAATTTCATATCACGAAATTGAGAGGGTAAATTGCTTTTTGGCGCTTCGAAGCTTTTTCCGGACAGATCTTTGGCTTGTTTTGCCACATCATCAAAATTAAACGCCCAACTGTTGTTGGCATACAAAGCCAGCAGGACTGCCGCGCCAATCCAGCGCATTTTCGTCAGCCCAACATTATTTTTTTCTTTAGTCAGCACATCCCCCCCTTTCGTGTGCTTAATACAAACCCGCTTATCTTAATGGATAATTCGGCTTTCCGACAGCACATGCACAACAATGTTCCCGATAATCCTCTGCTCGAGGGGTGATTTTAGGACAATTAAACGTTACGGGCTCAACTGAGATTCAACTGATAGTATACTCTGTTATCTGCAGCTAGAATTTCCTTCCGACATAATACGGTTTCAGGGCGAAACCGGCTAAAAACGTACTAACGAACTGGAACTTTATGAGTACAACAAAAACTGAGCGTGAGTATTTTCTCGACTCGATCCGGGCCTGTTTGATGTTATTGGGCGTGCCGTTTCACGTTTCCCTGATCTATTCGTCGCAGAAATGGGCCGTCAACAGCAGCGACGCTTCGTTATGGCTTACGACCCTGAATGATTTTATTCATGCGTTCCGCATGCAGGTGTTTTTTGTCATCTCCGGCTACTTCTCTTACATGCTCTATCTGCGCTATCAGCCCCGACGCTTTCTGAAAGTTCGTCTGGAGCGGGTCGGCATTCCGATGCTGACGGCGGTGCCCTTAATTACGCTGCCACAGTTCTTTATGCTGAAGGCATGGACAAGCAAATACGCGGACTGGAGCGCCCTGCCGCCCTACGCCAAATTCAACAACCTGATGTGGGAGCTGATCTCCCACCTGTGGTTTTTACTGGTGCTGTTAATTCTTACCACACTCGGCATGATCACGTTCCGCTGGTTGCGGGATCAAAAGCGTAACATTGATTATCAACGCGTGGGCTGGGGGAAACTGGCGCTTGGCCTGTTGATCTGGGGCCTGATGTGGGGCGCTTTTCGACGTGTTGTCTTTTACACGAATCCAACCCTTTTAAGCGATGCGCTGTTTAATTTCGTGGTGATGCAGTCCCTGTTCTACCTGCCCTTTTTTATGCTGGGCGCACTCAGTTGGAAACATCAGGCGCTGAAACAGCTGTTCGTGCGAGTGAATCCCGTGCTGTTCATTGGCGCAGTGCTGCTGCTGGTGGCATATATTGTCAATCAACGCACAAGCAGTGGTGAAGGCTGGTTGTATGAGCTGGACGCGTTAATCACCAGCATGATGGGACTTTGCATGCTGAACGTCTGTTACAGTCTGGGACATAAACTGCTTAACTCACATTCGCCAGGCATTATGTATCTGGTTAACGCCTCGCTGTTTATTTATCTGGTGCACCATCCCCTGACGCTGCTGTACGGCATTTATGTGACGCCTGTACTGCATAACAATACGCTGGGCTTCCTGCTGGGTCTGGTCATGGTATTTGGCGTGTCATTCACGTTGTATGAGTTGCACCTGCGTATTCCTCTTCTGCGTTTTCTGTTTTCCGGTAAGCCGCAGAAGCGCTAATGATAAGGCGATCGCTGCCGATCGCCTTGCTTCAAAGCAGCCACTCAATAGGTAATCGCCACACCAGTCGAACCTGCAGACGCTGCCACCAGCTACAGCCGGGTTCATGCTTGTGAACAACTTGCTGCGCCTCGCCGGGATACTCCAGCCAGTTTACTCTTCCCCACTTGTCCAGCCGCAACGTCCAGGCCCGATCGCGCATCGAGTCGCTAAAACGCTGATGGGTTTCGGCGGCCAGTTTTTCACTTTCAATGACCAGCCCCATTTCGGTGTTGAGCACCGCCGAGCGTGGATCGAAGTTAAATGAGCCGATAAACAGGATTTTTTCATCCACTGAAAAGGTTTTCGCGTGCAAACTTGAGCCTGAATTACCGGTCAAGCCGCGATCGTGCGGCGTATCATTCAGGCCGGCCTGGGGTTTTAATTCGAAAAGCGAAATGCCGTGCCGCAACAGTTTTTTCCGCCATTTTGCATAGCCCGCATGCACAATGGACACATCGTTTGCCGCCAGCGAGTTCGTTAACACCGCGATCTTCACCCCTTTGCGCTTCATCGCCAGCAGTTGGGCAACGCCCGCGCGGGTCGGCACAAAGTAAGCGGAAATGATGTCGAACTGATGCTGAGGCGCACCGATCACTTCCATCATACGCTGAGGCAGAAGTGACTTGCGTCGGGCTTTTCCCAGGCCCTTGCGCGGATCGTCACTCAACAGGCGCGTTTTGGCCCAGACAAAAGGCAGATCGTCCTGAGTCAGTTGATCGATCAGCGAGGACTTATTCAGGCGCTGAAGATAATGCTGTACGGTCTCGCTTTCACGCCACTCCGGCGGTAACACCACATCCGGATGCGCCGACATCGGCTGATCCAGCACCTCGCTTAGCGGCGAAACGGGTTTACTGTTCCAGTAGCGTTCAAAATCTTCGGCCACTTCGTTAACCACCGAGCCGATAGCCAGCACGTCGAGATCGGCAAACAGGGGTTCGTTGCCCGTACCAAAATATTCGTCGCCAATGTTACGTCCACCGACTACCGTCGTGACGCCATCCGCCGTGAAGCTCTTATTATGCATCCGCCGGTTGAGGCGGGCGAAGTCGGTGAGATAGCCCAGCGCGCGCAGGGTACGAAAGGAGAACGGATTGAACAGCCTGACGGTAATGTTGGGATGGTGATTCAGCTGCGCCAGCGTATCATCCAGCCCTGGCGTATTGTTATCGTCCAGCAGCAGCCGTACGATCACCCCGCGATTGGCGGCCTCCAACATGGCACTGAACAGCAACCTGCCCGACATATCGTTTTGCCAGATATAGTATTGTATATCCAGCGTCTTCGCGGCTTTCTCCATCAGCAGGTAACGTGCGGCAAAAGCATCCAGCCCGTCACTGAGTGGATGAATGCCGCTCAACCCCGGATGGTGCAAACAAAGCGGAACCAGCCGCTCTTCAAGCCAGCTCTGCCGTGATGGGCTCTGGGGCAAATCAAACGCTTCGGTCATGGATATTCCCTGAATCATACTGTCATTTATTATTATTCCTCCGGGCGCCAGAGTATGCCAGCGCCGGTTGCACATCAGCCATGCTGATGGCACCGTTTTTTAGTCTAGACTTAGTCGAACGATCTGTGACTGTCATTTGCCCGGCAGGAGAGGAATATGAGTCAATCGCCCTTAACTGACGACCGTTTACGCCATCATCCCCGCCTGTTTCAGAGCTTTTTTCAGGGCAGCTTCCCCTGTTCCACCGCCTGCCGCACGCCGGGCAAACGGCTGGATATGGTGATCAGCAGCGGGCACGATATGCTGCTTAAAAAAGACTATGCGGCACTGGTCGATCTGCATCTGTTGACCGCGCGGGATGGTGCACGCTGGCACCTGATTGAAAAAACGCCTAACCAGTACGACTGGAGCAGTTTCCTGCCAATGGTCGAAGCGGCACGGGATAACCAGTTGCAGATCATCTGGGAACTGGCCCACTTTGGCTATCCCGATCATATTTCTGTCTGGAAAGCCGGGTTCGTCGACCACTTCGAACGTTATGCCCGGGAAATGGCGCGCATTATCCGCGATCAGGGCATTCAGCAGGCTTTTTTCACGCCCGTAAACCAGATCTCATTCTGGTCCTGGGCAGGTGCCGACGTGGCCTGGTTTAATCCCCATGCCAGTCAGCGTGGTAAAGAGCTTAAGCGGCAACTGGTTCGTGCTTCTCTGGCTGCCATGAAGGCAATTCGTGAGGTGATACCCGACGCCCGTTTTGTGCTGACCGATCCTTTGGTGCAGATTGCCCATCATCCCGATAACCCCGACAGTAAACCCGGGGCTGATGCACAGCATCAGGCGCAGTTTGAAGCCTGGGATATGTTAGCCGGACGTGTCGATAAAGAACTGGGCGGGCACGAAGATTTTCTGGATATTCTGGGCCTGAACTACTATCCGGATAACCACTGGTTCTTCCCCGATCGGCCAATGGACAGAGACGACCCGGTACGCGCCCCGCTCCATATTTTGCTGGCGCAATACTGGCAGCGTTACCAACGTCCCATGCTGATAGCCGAAACCGGTGCCGAAGGCGAAGCTCGCGCGCCCTGGCTACAGGAGGTCAGTGAAAACGTTGCCGTTGCCCTGGATCAGGGCATTGCGATGGAGGGCATTTCGCTCTATCCCGTGGTGGAGTACCCGGCATGGGCAGACGACAGGCGTTCTCCAGGGTCACTGCTGGGCCTCGCCGATCCCAATGGCAACCGCACCGTGCATGAGGACCTGGCACTGGTGCTGCGCAGTCAGCAGATAAAGTTCACTAAGCGCGATCAGAGCTGACGCGAGGGCGGTTTGGGATAACAGGTTTGCGTATCAAGGCGCTCCGGCGGCGAGGCAAGGCGGCTGTCGTTTAGCCACGTCACCACAAACAAGAAAGTGACACCGATCAGGCAAGCGGTCAGCAGGCCAATAATCGCAATCAGTTTATCATCTCTCGATTCCATCCCTCACTCCTTTCAGGTCCGGTTGATAAACACTAACTCATCCAAAGCGTGACGATCAAAACGAAAATAATCAGCGTGACCGAGGTTACTGCCAGCACCACAATCGCAAAGTGAGCATCGGCAAGGGGCTGAACCACAGGTTCATCGTGCTCTTCTGGTGGGCTGGGTAAAAGCATGCTCTTCCTGGTTAACGCGTGGCTCAAAGGTGCATTTGCGGGCTACAGTGTAGAGCAATCTTATTCAGGAATCCGTTATTTTACAAACCCGCCCTGATGGAGCGGCACGACCGGAATGTGCCGCCCTTCAGCCCCTGCCATACCGGCTAGTGCGGCGCTATTTCCCGGCAGACCAGCCGCCGCCCAGCGCGCGATACAGCTCAATTTGCGCCTGCAGTAGATTATTTTTGACCGTCACCAGGTTCAGTTGAGTCGCAAACAGGGTGCGCTGTGCATCCAGCTCGTCCAGATAAGAGGCATAACCGTTTTGGTAGCGTTCGGTCGCGATGCGCAACGCGTCGGCGACAAACTGTTCCTGTTGACGAAGCGCTTCCTGTTGCGCCTCGCCCTGGCGAATCGCATCCAGTGCATTATTCACCTCTGAAAAGGCGTTTCGCACCACTTTCTCATAGCTGTACAAAGCCTGATTACGCGAAGCCATGGAGACATCCACCTGCGCGGTTAACGCTTCACGATTGAGTAAGGGGGCCAGAATACTGCCGCCGACGCTCCACAGGCGGAAAGGATCGTCCACCAGCTGATGCAACACGGAACTCTGAAGCGTGCCTGAGGCAGTGAGGTTAATTCCCGGCAGCAGCTTCGCTTTGGATGACGCCAGCGTGGCATCGGCGGCCAGCAGTTGACGCTGTGCCTGCACGATATCAGGACGACGATTCAGCAGTGCAGACGGCAGTACGCCCGGCATAACCTGCGGCATGATAGCCGTGAACGCCCGATGGCGTGCGATTTCACGTGGATTCATCCCTACCAAGATGCTGAGCGCATTTTCCTGTTGCGCAATTTGATGCTGGAGTTGCGGAACCTGAGCTTTAGCGGACTGATACTCAGATGAAGCCTGCATCCACTCCAGCCGGGAGGTATATCCCGTTTCGAACTGGCGCTGCGCCAGTTTGAGCGAGTTGTGCCGCGTTGCCAGCGTAGCCTCGGTAACGCGCAGTTGCTCATCCAGCGCGCACAGCGTCATATAACCGGATGCCACCGAACTGGCGATGGTCAGCTCGGCTGCCGAGGCGGCGGCCTGCTGTGCCTCCAGCGTCGCCTGCGCCGCATCGATCGAACGGCTGCGCGCGCCCCACAAATCCACATTGTAGCTGGCCTGTAGCTGTCCCTGAAAAACCGAGGTGTCATTAGGCTGACCCGTCGCCGCGGATAATGCGCGCTGACGCGTCGCCGCGACGCCGCCGCTGAGCGTCGGAAAATTGTCCCCTTCCGTTGCACGTAGCTGGGCCCGATACTGATCAACCCGTGAACGGGCGATCAGGATATCCGGATTATTACGCAACGCCTGATCCACCAGGCGATTCAGATCGGCGTCGCCGAAGGCCTGCCACCATGCGGCTTCCGGTGGCGCAGAAGGCCCTACCCGATCGCGCCACTGTGGGGGAATGGGCAAGGCGGACGGGGCTTTGTCGACCTGGGTGCTGCACCCTGCCAGCACGACCGCCAGCAGGGCAGCGGCTATACGCAAGCCCTTCATGGCGTTTTCTCTCCCTCTCCGTCCACGTGTGCGGCCGTGTCAATGCTGACCTCAACCGACATCCCGGGACGCAGCTGTTGCTGGACCTCTGGCGCCACATCAATACGTACCGGAATACGCTGAGCGATTTTAACGAAGTTGCCGGTCGCATTGTCCGGCGATATGGCACTGAATTCTGAACCTGCAGCAGGTGAAAGATATTCAACGCGACCCTGGAAGGTTTTACCGTCCAGTGCATCCACACGAATCGTTACCGGCAGCCCCGGACGAATATGCGCCAGCTGCGTTTCTTTGTAGTTCGCGATAATCCACTTATGGTTGGGCACCACCGACGTCAGGCGCGTACCGGCCGTCACGTAGGCGCCTTTACGCACGGATAGCTGTCCGAGTTGCCCTTCGTCAGGTGAGGTAATGCGCGTGTTGGCCAGATCGATTTCCGCCAGTTCCAGAGCGGCCTTTGCACTGGCCACGTCCCCTTCAAGCGAGGCACGGTTAACAATGACCGTTTGCAAGTTTTGCTGGGCCACCGCAACCTGCGCTTCCGCCTGATGCAGCTGAGCCAGCCCCTGCGCATTCGCCGCGCGCGCCGCATCGCGTTCGCGCATCGAGAGCGAACCGTCTGCGGCCAGATTTTCAACACGTTTTAGATCCAGACCGCTTTTCACCGCCTGGGCTTTGGCGTTTTCCAGCGCCGCTTTATTACTCTGAATCGTGGCCTGCGCGCTGAGGCGCTGCTGCTGATTATTATTGAGTGCAGCCTGCTTCATGGCCAGCTGCGCCTGCGCCTGGTGCACGCGCTGACGATAGATACGATCGTCAATGGTCATCAGTAACTGACCTTTTTTAACCGGCTGCAGGTCAACCACATCCACCTGGGTCAGATAACCATTTACCTGCGGGCTGATAAACGTGACCTGCCCGCGGACATAAGCATTTTCCGTGCTCTGAACGGAACTGGTGAAAGGCCAAAGCTGCCAAGCATACAGAATAACCAGCACGCCTGTCACCACAATACCGCTGCCTAAGGCAATCGAGAGAATACGACGGCGGTTGGCCCGATCGCGCTCTGCTGCCTGAAGTTCATCCTGTTGACTCATTGTTGCTCCGTTCGTTCTTGTGCGGCGGCAAGCTGACGCTGCTCTGCCAGATTGAAGGTGGCCTGTCGCCAGTCGAGATAGCGCCGACGCGTTAAGCGCCACAGCACCCACATCAGGGTAATCAGCGCCAGAGCCGCCGTCAGCAGATAGGTATCGTTATAGGCCAGTACGTTGGCCTGCAAGGTTGCGACTGACTGAAGCTGGCTGGTGCTTTGTGCACTAAGCAGGGCGCTGTCGCTGATCTGACTGGTAAACAGGGCGCCATATTGGCTAAGCCGTTCACTGACGTTGGGATCCAGTAACGATAATTGATCGCCAAGAAGACTGGAGTGATATTTTTCACGCCAGGTTTGAAAGGTGCCCAGAATCGCCGAGCCGATTAAGCCGCCCAGATTTTGGCTCATGCCAAACAACACCACAAAACTGACCAGATTTTTCGGCTGGGTTACCACGCTACCAATGCCCATCAACATGGCGGGCGCCATAAAAAAGGCGCTGCCGAATCCCAGTAAAAACTGGCTTAAGTACATGTTGTTCGCGCGGGTAACCGGGCTGGATTGCGCGTCCATCAGTGAGGCGATGATCATCACGATGAGTGACACCACAATCGGCCAGTTGAGATGCGTTGGCTTAATGGTTAGCGCACTGGCTGCAATGCCGGCAATCACCCCGGCGATGATCGCCCAGGCTAAGCCGTGCAGTTGATCGTTTTGTAGGCCAATCTGCTGCAAAAAACCTATCGCACCGGTATTCTGCTCCGCCAGCACGATACGAATCATGATCATCACGATGCCCAGACGCACGATCATCCCGTTGCTGAGCCAGCGCGTATTGATCAGCGGATTGCGGCGGTTATGTTCAATCACGAAAGCCGTGACGATCAGCACCAGCGCCAGCGCAGCACAAACGCCGAGCCAGGGCGTGCTAAACCACCATTCAATTCGGCCGAGTGACAGTACGCCGCACAGCAGTGCCATGCCCGGTGCCAGCAGCATAAAGGTGACAAAATCCATCTTCTCAAACGCCTTAATACGATCGCCCGGCGGCAGCTTAACCACCAACACCGCGCCCAACGCAATCAGCGCTAACCCCAGTTCAAACAGATAAAGCCCGCGCCACTCCTCAAGCTGGAGCAACTCGCTGGAAAAGAGTCGGGCCAGCGGAATCGCCAACTGCGAAACGGTCAGGCCAATAACCAGGGCCTTCAGGCGATGTTTCGCCGGCCACGCCTGCACCTGATAATAGATCCCCAGCGAGCTCAGGGCAGCGCCCACCATGCCATGGGCGGTGCGTACGATAATCGCCGAACTGAGATCGTTGGCAAAGAGATGGAAAAAGGCGACTAAGACATAAAGCACCAGAAAGGCTTCGGTGAAAACCCGCAGTCCAAACTGCTGACGAAATTTCACCAGCAGCAGGTTGATGGAGATATTCCCCATCACATATACCGCCGGTAGCCAGGCGATTTCATTGGAGTAAGCGGCAAAGGTTCCTTGCAGATTCGTGAGGTTCGCACTGACCAGCGCGTTGCTCAGTGCACCGGTCAGGGAGATCAGCAGGCCAATCAGCCCAAACGCAATGCGTTTAGGCGTTGAGTGCAGCGGCGTCGAAGGCGACCCCGGCAGCATAGGTTTTTCATGTGGCAACCATTCACGCGCAGCGTAGGGATTGCGCCGGGCCATAATTACATCGTTCCCATTCGGGTCAGCAGTGTCTCTAAAATTCGCTCAACCACCGCGAGCTCCTGAGGATCGATATCAGCCAGCAGCTCAGCACGTAAGGCATCCGCGTGGGTTTTAACGTTGGCGAACGCGTCATTCCCTTTTTCGGTCAGCACCAGGTGACGTTTGCGGCGATCTTCGGCTGGCTGCACGCGCGTCAGTAAATCCTGCTTCACCAGACGATCCACCAGCGGCACCATACTGGCATCCTCCAGCCCCATCCGTTGCGCCAGTTCCGTTTGCGTAAGCCGCTGAGGTTCGCTGGCAATAAGCCCAATCGCCATCCAACTGCTGGTACTTAAGCCACTGTCTTTCAAATGACGATCGACGGCCAGACGCCAGGCATGAGCAGTAAGATGGAGCAAGTGCGTAAAGGTACGGGTAGATGACATTTAAATAGCAACCTAATGATTAGAGTTCTAATTAGTTGAATAAGTTATTATACGCAAAGCAAATTGCGAATGAAAAGTGTCTGCTCTGTTAAATACTGGATAATCGCGGCAGAATGTCCAGGTTGATACTGTCGTAAAAGTTTCGTGGAGTAAAATGCGTGTGAAAGACTCAACAGACAGCTGGGTGGATTTGCGTCGCGACCCAAACAGCGGTATTGAATCTCTGCGGGCGCATTTTACCGGTCATGCCTACGATCCTCACTGGCATGACAGCTATTTAATTGGCGTGACTGAGCAAGGCGTACAGCAGTTCCATTCCCGACGTCAGCGTCATCACAGCCGCCCCGGCACCGTCTTTATGTTAGAACCTGAAGAACTGCATGACGGCGATGCCGTTGATGCCCAGGGTTTTACCTACCGTATGCTGTATCTTTCGCCTCACCAGCTACATCAGCAGCTTGCGCCAGCCTGTCTTGATGGACTCCCCTGCGGAGAGCTACGCTTTGCCAGCACGCTGAAAGACGATGGTCAACTCTCCTGGGCGGTCTGGCACGCGTTTGACGCTTTCTGGCACGATCATCCCCAGCTCATTAAAGATGCAGCGCTGGATCGCTTATTCCAGCAACTCCGTTATTCTCCCGTCTTGCGCGGCGCCCGGGCAGAGACAGCACCGTCGCTGGCGCATCAGGCGCGCGACTGGTTGATGGCTTATCATGCGGAAAATCCCGGCATTGCCGAGCTGGCGCAGGCGCTCAACGTCGATCGGTTCCGCCTCTCCCGGCTGTTTCAAAAATAATGGGGCCTGCCGCCGCACGCCTGGTTAGTGCAGTGGCGCCTGAGCCAGGCGCGCCGTCGGCTGGCCATCGGTGAATCGCCCGCACAGGTTGCAGCCGAGCTGGGTTTCGCCGACCAGAGCCATCTGGGGCGCTGGTTCAAACGCGCCTGCCAACTGACGCCCGCGCGTTACCAGCAACTGTGCACAAATCTTCCAGACGCCTGAGCTGAGCCTTGCCACAATGGCTTTTTGCCTCAGGAGATGAAAATGACACAACCACGATGTGTAATGATATTGAACAGCGCGTTACCCGCTGGCAAAGCAACCAATGCCGCAGCCGTTATCGCCCTGACCGTGGGTCAGCGGCACCCTTCCCTTGCAGGCGAAGCCCTTGAGGATGCCGCCACCCGGCGCTTTCCCGGCCTGATTCCGGTAGGCATCCCCGTGCTAGCCGCTGATGCACAGCAGCTCAGCGCATTATGGCCGCAGGCTGAGCAGGCGGAATGCGATATTGTGGTGTTTCCGGAAGAAGGTCAGTCGACGACAGACTATGGCGCCTTTACTGCCGCCATGAAGACACAACCGGCAGCGGAATGGCGTCTGCTGGGCGTGGCTATCGTCGGGGACAAGAAGAAGGTCCGTAAACTCACCGCGAAACTTCACCTGTTTGCTTAATCTGCTGTGAATCGTGCTGCTCACGCGCCGATTTTTCAACTTGTACACATTTCCCTGTACAGATTAACGGCAAATAATTTACCTAAAATGCTGATTGTTAATCATTAGCATTTTTTGCTTAATAATTTACTTGTACAATCAAAGTTACATTGTATAACTTTACAGCCAACGAGTTGTGATCACGACTCTGTAACGAATGATGCATCTGCGTCGCCTCTGAAGGTGTAATGGATTTCCACCCTCAGAGGTTTCTTTTTTGATTATCTCGACCTGTTTACGGCGTTGGGTTCCATTGTATTTTATGCGATGGCTTTTAGGTCTGTTTGTCCTGCTGTCCGCCCGGGTAGCTGGCTATTTGAAAGGCTAACACATGCAAAACACACTGCCCCAAACTGATAAAGAGATTGCTGACTACTTTACCGTTGCTGGTAACAAGCCTGACAGTGATATGGAAATTCTTGGACTGGTGGTTGCAGAAATTCTGCAGTCAGGCATGGCTGTGAATAACAAAGCGATAATTTCTAAGCTGATTCATCGTCTTGAACTGGAAAGTGACGAAGTTTCACTGGATGTTTATCGTCACCTGCTGGAGATGGTGGTGTATAAAACCCCTGACGACTTAACGGTATAGTCCTTTCTCCATGGATGGAGTCATTTCGCTTTCTCTGGCTTCTTCTTTTATCCATCGGTAACATCTGCCCCTCACCATATCCAGTCCTCCTTGCCTTTCGCGCAAGATATGAATAAAAGAGCCTGCACAACATTATGATTCAACAAAACGATGTCGCCACGACCGCCGTTGTGGAAAACGATATCAGTGTGGGGCGCGTACTGCGCTCGCCTGCACTGCTTACCCGAGAATGTCTGGCTGGCGTCATTACGGCCCTGGCACTGATTCCTGAAGTGATCTCTTTCTCTGTTATCGCGGGCGTCGATCCCAAAGTCAGCCTGGTCGCCTCTGTTGTACTTTGCCTGACGCTGTCCATTCTTGGCGGACGGCCGGCCATGGTGACCGCGGCGGCGGGTTCGGTGGCGCTGGTGATTGGCCCGATGGTACATGCCCATGGCGTGGCCTACATTCTGCCTGCGGTCGTGATGGCCGGACTGATTCAGATTCTGTTTGGTGTCACCGGGATGTCACGGGCGATGCGCTATATCCCACGTTCGGTGATGATCGGCTTTGTGAATGCGCTTGGCGTGTTGATTTTCTTTGCTCAGGTTCCCCATGTCTGGGGTCAGTCGCCTGTAGTATGGGCTCTGTTCGCACTCACTCTGGCGATTGTGCTGCTGTTGCCCCGAGTGCTTAAAAGTGTTCCTTCCCCTCTGGTCGCCATTATCGTTGTGACCGGCGTGGCGCTGCTGATGGGTTACCGGGTACCGGATGTGGGGGATGAAGGCCCGATGAGTGCCGGCTTACCTGACTTTACGACCTTAGCCGTACCGCTCGATCGCCACACGCTGCAAATCGTCTGGCCCACGGCGCTCAGCATTGCGTTTGTCGGGCTGATGGAATCGCTGCTGACCGCCAAATTAGTTGATGATCTTACGGACACGCCTTCCAGCAAACGGCGCGAATCCTGGGGGCTGGGCATAGGCAATATTTTTGCTGGCTTTTACGGCGGCATCGCCGGCTGCGCCATGATTGGCCAGACCATTGTTAACGTAGAACTCGGCAAAGCGCGCAGTCGGGTATCAACGATTGCGGCGGGCCTGGTCCTGCTGCTTCTCGTCACCGGCCTGAGCCACATTATGGCGAAGATCCCTATGGTTGTTCTGGCCGGAATCATGATGGTGGTCGCCGTCAAGACGGTAAACTGGCACAGCCTGCAACCGGCAACCCTGAAACGGATGCCCTGGTCAGAAACGCTGGTGATGGTGCTGACGGTAGGCATTACGGTACTCACCGGTAATCTCGCGCTTGGGGTACTGTCCGGGGTTATCGTTGCGATGATGTTATTTGCACGCCGCGTTGCGCATGTCATTCATGCCGAAAGGCAGCTAAGCGAAGACGGGCAGTCGGTGCGTTACACCGTGCGCGGGCCGCTGTTTTTTGCCAGCAGCAACGATTTGTTTGAGCACTTTGATTACGCACAGGATCCGAAATCCGTCATTATCGACCTCACCCACGCGCAAATCTGGGATGCCTCCAGCGTCGCCGCGCTGGATGGAATCGAATATCGCTACCAGCGCTATGGCACGCACGTGACCATAGAAGGGCTGGATCTGCGCAGCAGTGATTTCCATCGCCGCTTGACCGGTAATCTGAGCTGAGTCACTGGCCTGCTGCCTGAGCGCAGCAGGCCGCAGTCAGGCTTGCTGGCGGCGGGCTTTGTAGCGGGCCACCATGGTGATGAGTGCCTGGTATAGCAACCCGGCATACAGGCTCATTAAAATGGCCAGTCCAATCTCTTTGCCCTGCGCCTGCCATGACATAAACCACATGAAGACGCCCCACAGAACCGAAAAAATCAGCCAGCCGCGGACGAATTTCAAAATGCCATTCATAACATTACTCCTCTACATTGATGCGCTACCTTAACCGGAGTGAAGACAAAAAGCCGAATCATCATCGTGAGATGAGAAGTATCTCAAAAAACAAACAAATGGCCTTCCTCGCTTCGCTTTTCCCCTTCGCCACCCTATTTTTAGTTACGGGTGTCTACAATTAGCTTACTGTTAATTTCATAAGGGAAATAGAATGAATCGTCGTCTGACCTTTTTAGCCGCTGCTTTTGTCGTTTCCACGCTCAGCGCCTGCGCACCGCCGCCGCCAGGTCCGGGTTGCGGCGCGCCACCGCCGCCGCACGATCGTCGTCCACCACCACCGCCTCCACCTCCTCGGGCTGACGCCCCTCCTCCGCCCCCTCCACCCGCAACCGGCGAACAACCGCCTCCGCCACCGGCTCGCACCTGGTAACGTTTTAGCAGCGATGTTAAGTCTGACCGCCTTACAGCCGGGCCGCAGAATAGCGGCCGGGCTGACTCATCTGAACCACCTATCTCAGGCTGTCACCGCGAAGTGGCAGGGCGAGAGCGATAAACACGTTTGACATGAATAAGCTCTGCCAGGGTTATCGCCGGGCGTAACAGAAGTTGAAGGCTGCCGACCACAAATAACCAGGTACCGCCAGTCATTAGCGAATCAAAGAAAAAAAGAACGCTTCCTGTCAAAAACCATATCGCGATAAAGAGATCGTTCAGTGCCCCAAGGGCCCGGTAGCGGCGCGCTATGATGATGTGGTCTGAACCGAAATCGATTTCTGCTTGATGTCCGGGCACGGCTTGTCCTTGTCAGTTTGGTCGGTATGTATTGACAAGGTTAGTGCACTGAATGGGATAAGTACGCCTTTGTTGATTTAAGATCGCGATGACAGGAAAGCATCCTGTGCCAGAGCGAACAGTCGGCTGTTTTCATTTCGAAAGACGCGCGCCAACGCCACTTAACGGATCGCTGGCAACACTCTGGTTTAATGTTAAAAACAAGATTCGAAGCTTAGCTCGTTGTTTTAGCGAAGCGCGTAAATTCATGCTTGCGCTGTAAAGGCATCTGTTGAAACACTTTTGTATTTCACGGCGCAAGAGGCCGTGAAGGCATGGCAGGGATACGCATTCGGAAGAGAGATTTTGGGCACACCGATGGATGAAGAGGACGGGCGAAATCACTATCAGAAACAGGCTCTGCAAAGCGCGCAACTTAGAGAGCAAATGGTTGAAATATAAATATTTTATAAAATAATCTCGTCGACCTGGTTTTATTCTTACTCATGCCTGAAGGTTTCTTCTTTACGGCCGATAATCAAAATGTAATCGATAGTACCTTATCTTTATAGCCCTGTTCGCTATGCCCACATCCGAGTGGGCTTTTTTCTATCTGACACAGGCATATCGTGCCTTTTATCGATCAAATCTCATTCAGTTGTATCTAAAAAGCACGATCACTGTATGCTTCCACAGTCAGTCAAAATTGACTGCTGGATTTTCCCTTGTAACAGTTTCTGCCTGTGTAACGCAGGCCTTTTTAATTTACTGCCTTCCCTGCCCTGACAAACTCCGCCGCCATTCTGTAAACCTCCGCCTGAAGTGGATTCGTCTCCTCTTTCATCCAGTCTTCAAGTATTTCAGCAAGCTCTAAATCAAAAAAACCTTCTTTTACATCAAGCAGTTCCAGCACGGCTTTACCGATTGCGGTAAAGATAATATAGGGCCGTTCATCATCGTCGTCCATGTGAGCCTAAGTTGTGAAACGGAAATTCAGCATAGCACATAAAATGAGCAATTAATTTTATTCCTGCGGTTGAAGGCTTCCCTGCTCTTTTGGCTGTTGCCCATCAAGCTCAAACGCTAGCGCTGATGCCGCTGACTACAGCCTGCACGCATCTGTTTTCCTTTTCAGTTCGTGAACGACCTGGCCTTGAGTTTTCGACGCGGGCATGAAGCTGAGGGATGCCAAAATGCAGGTTTATGCAAGGCAGGAGAGTACGAGGATAAGGATGGGCTGACGGTCCGTGATGAAAGGTGGCAGCAAAAAATGTCATCGCTAATTCATCGCCATTTCATCGCCACTGCCGAATGTCAGATACAAAAAAACCGCCCAAAGAGGCGGCTTAAACGACACTGCTACTACTTGATTTTATTGATGTTTCAATATGGTGCCCGGGGCGGGACTTGAACCCGCACGACCTTGCGATCGAGGGATTTTAAATCCCTTGTGTCTACCGATTTCACCACCCGGGCGAGGTATAACTGGAGGCGCGTCCCGGAGTCGAACCGAGGTACACGGATTTGCAATCCGCTGCATAGCCACTCTGCCAACGCGCCTTAAACTTGTCTGCTGCCAGGTTATCCTGGCCTGCTAATTTGGAGCGGGAAACGAGACTCGAACTCGCGACCCCGACCTTGGCAAGGTCGTGCTCTACCAACTGAGCTATTCCCGCATCATCTTACCGTTCAGTTTACTGCCTGCTGAAGGGCTCGATATTTAATGCACTTCATCGAACTTACTGATTTTTCTTAGCTTCTGCAGCTGTGCTGCCGTTCGATGCGATGCATTCTACTGAGATGACGCGATGAGTCAATAAAATTATCCCCACAATGCGTCCGTTTGCTGCTTTTTAAATCGTATCGATCACGGTTCGAGCAAATCCCCGCGCGCCGCGCTCAGATACTGAAACATCGACCAGAAAGTCAGCACTGCCGCAATGTATAACGCAACGACACCCACACCGACAACCATGCTGTCCGGACGCCACAACAAGGCAAAAAGTGAGAACATCTGTGCCGTTGTTTTTACCTTACCAATCCAGGAAACGGCAACGCTGCTGCGTTTGCCGATTTCAGCCATCCATTCGCGCAGCGCGGAGATAATAATTTCTCGTGCAATCATCGTTGCGGCTGGCAGCGTGATCCACCAGGCATGAAAGTACTCTGCAACCAATACCAGGGCAATTGCCACCATGACTTTATCGGCAACTGGATCGAGGAAAGCGCCAAAGCGGGTTGTCTGCTTCCAGCGACGCGCCAGAAAGCCGTCGAACCAGTCGGTCACGGCTGCCACAACAAAGATCAACGCGGTAACAAATGGCGCCCAGTGGAACGGCAGATAGAAAGCCAGCACAAAGAACGGAATAAGAACGACGCGAAACAGGGTAAGACAGGTCGGAATGTTAAATTGCATATGCTGGTAACTGTCTGGATTGGGTGGTGTTTAACGTATGTTCCTACATTGCCCACCCTGTTTCAATGCTAGTGTTTCAACGAGTAGTAGATTTTTTCCGCCAAAGCATGGGATATGCCAGGGACATTCGCGATCTCTTCCACCGATGCATTCATCAGCGGTTGCAGGCCCCCCATGTACTTAAGCAACTGCTGGCGTCGTTTTGGCCCCACACCTTCAATGCTTTCCAGAGCACTGGTATTTTTCACTTTGGCCCGCTTTTTACGGTGCCCTGAAATAGCATGATTGTGAGCATCATCACGAATATGCTGAATCACGTGCAGCGCTGGTGCATCAGGCGACAGGGAAATCCCCTCGCCCTCCGCCTCGAAAAACAGCGTTTCAAGACCGGCTTTGCGATCGGTGCCTTTTGCCACGCCCAGTAAAATGGGACGTGATTTATCCCAGCTCACGTCCAGTTCGGCAAAAACCTGCTTTGCCTGAGCCAGTTGGCCTTTACCGCCGTCGATCAAAATGACATCGGGGATCTTCTCTTCCTCAATCGCTTTTCCATAACGGCGACGCAGCACCTGATTCATCGCTGCATAATCATCACCAGGCGTGATGCCGGCAATGTTATAGCGGCGATAATCGGCACGGAGGGGACCGTTTTGATCGAACACGACACAGGACGCGATGGTCTGCTCTCCCATGGTATGGCTGATATCAAAACACTCCATCCGGGTGATTTTATCCAACTCCAGAAACTCGGCTAGCGCAGTGAGACGCTGATGAATGGTCGAGTGCTGAGACAGACGGGTTTTTAATGCCGAACCGGCATTGGTTCGTGCCAGTTTGAGATAGCGCGCGCGATCACCACGAGGTTTACTTTGAATATTCACCCGACGCCCGGCTAATTCGGTCAGCGACTCAGACAGCAGTTCGCGCTCAGGTAAGGTGAAATCCAGCAAAATTTCACCGGGCAGCGTCCGCATTTCGCTACCCTGCAAATAAAACTGCCCCACAAAGGTTTGCACGACTTCCGCCAGATCGGTATCGGCGGGCACCTTTGGAAAATAGCTTCGGCTTCCCAACACTTTACCCTGACGAATAAACAGCACGTGTAAACAGGCCATACCGGCATCGTAGGCCACGCCAATCACATCCAGGTCGTCGCCCTGATTAGACACAAACTGTTTTTCGGTGACGCGCCTGACGGCCTGGATCTGGTCGCGCAGGCGTGCCGCTTCTTCAAACCGCAGGGCATGGCTTGCATCTTCCATACGGCGGACCAGTAAATTCAGCACCTGATCATCCTTACCCGCCAGAAAAAGCCGCACGTAATCCGTTTGCTGTGCGTACTCTTCCTCACTCACCAGCCCGGCAACACAGGGACCAAGGCAGCGGCCAATCTGGTATTGCAGGCAGGGGCGCGTACGGTTGCGATACACGCTGTTCTCGCATTGACGGATAGGAAACACTTTTTGCAGCAGCGCCAGCGTTTCTCGTACCGCGTAGCCATTGGGGAACGGGCCGAAATATTCGCCTTTCGCGTGTTTCGCGCCCCGATGCATCGCCAGGCGAGGATGAACATCGCTGCTGAGAAAAATGTAGGGGTAGGATTTATCGTCGCGCAACAGAACGTTGTAGCGCGGTTGATAAAGCTTGATGTAATTGTGCTCAAGCAACAACGCTTCGGTTTCAGTATGGGTTACGGTGACATCGATGTGATGGATGTTACTCACCAGCGCTTCGGTTTTTCGGCTGCCAACGTTCGTACGAAAATAGCTCGTAAGCCGCTTTTTCAGATCTTTGGCTTTGCCGACATAGATAACCGTTCCGGAAGCGTCATACATCCGGTATACGCCGGGTTCACTGGTGACCGTACTCAGAAAGATTTTGGGATTAAAGAGGTCACTCACTACTTATTAACGGCTCCGCATTATACAGGCCATGTCTGATGGCCAGATGCGTTAACTCTACATCGCCACTGATATTCAGTTTGCTGAACATCCGGTAACGGTAGCTGTTAACGGTTTTAGGACTGAGATTAAGCTGCTCGGAAATTTCCGTCACCTTTTGCCCCTTGGTGATCATCAGCATAATCTGCAATTCCCTTTCCGACAAACAGCTGAAGGGAGATTCGGCTTTTTGTGGCTCAATCTGGCTAAGCGCCATTTGTTGAGCGATGTCCGATGCAATGTAGCGCTGCCCGGCGTTGACCGAGCGAATCGCGTTTACCACTTCCTGTGGCGCTGCGCCCTTACTGAGATAACCTGCGGCACCAGCCTGCATGACTTTTGCCGGCAGGGGGTTTTCAGTATGGATAGTCAGCATGATGATTTTGATATCAGGGTTGTAGCGCACGATTTTTCGCGTCGCCTCCAGCCCGCCGATGCCCGGCATGTTCATATCCATTAAAATGACATCAACCTGATTAGCACGGCACCACTTAACGGCATCTTCACCACAACAGGCTTCGCCAGCGATCACCAGACCTTTAATATCTTCGAGAATACGGCGGATACCGGCACGTACCAGTTCATGGTCATCGACAAGAAGGACAGTGATCAACGCGAAGCACTCCGCAGCTAATAAGAGGTAGCATTTAACGATTGCAAGCGGCAATCATACCCGTTTTTGCATTAAAAGCACATATACAAAGTCGTGGAAGGAGAGCTTTCAATGATTTATATCAATGCAAATCCTGGGTTATTGGAAAGCCCATCCCAAAAAACAGCTACTGCAATGGGATTTTTAAAAAAATAGTCTTTTCATGAAGTTAAAAAAAACATAACGTCTCAATTAATCATCTTCCTGACATTGCTGTCTGTTTTTTTGACCTGACCATTCCTGCACGTGATTAATAAATTTAACTGAACAAAGTCAGGCGGGAACGCCTGCTGTCGTGATGCACTCAGCAAGCGTAATCCCCTGTGGTATACTCTCGGATTGCTGTGCGTACCGAATAAGAGACGACGTTAACCACCAAGGAGAAATTCATGAGCGATGAAGATTTCGCGACCTCGCAGGAAACGCAAAAATTATCTGATGAAGTGGCTTGCCTGAAGATGATGATCACACTGATTCTGAAAGGAATGGGCCAGGCCGATGCGGGCAAAGTGATCATTAACATGGAACGCTACGTCAAAACCCTGGGCGACATGCCGCAGGCGGAAGTGTTCAGCAACACGATCAAGCAAATCAAAGCGGCTTATCGTCAGTAACGCTAAGATGCCCCCGTCACCGGGGGCATAAACTCAACCGTGCGGGTGCCAGTTAACCGAGACGCCCAATGAAGGCAGAACCTCCTCCGGGCTGAAGCGACGTGCACCACGGTATTTTTCTGCCAGTGCTGGCTGGCTGACGGGAATACGGATGGCAAACAGGTTATCTTCCGACTGAATCAGTCCGGGCGTTAAGGGCTGATAAACGACCTGATGCTGCTCGAACATCTTTTCCAGCATCGGCGTGGCCGAGCTGATAATAAATTCAATACCGCTAATTTCGGCCAGTTGAACAGCATGCCAGAGAATCGTAAGTGGCAACTCAGCATCGACCTCCAGCCGCGCTGAGAAACGCGACATTTCCCAGACTTTTTCGTGGTTGAACGGTAAAACGATACCTTCCGTTTGCTCGGGTTCAGTCCAGGGCATTAATCGCGCACAGCCACTGATACCATTGCGTACACTCCATGCGATCAACCAGGTTACATCAGAGCGATCAAAACGATCGTACTCTTGCCCAGGCGTGCTCAGACGCGGCGGAATCGACCAACCTTCACCCCGTGCAAACACGCTATAACGGTAACTGCCAAGCTCGGCAAGCAAGGAAGATGGCATATCCTTTAACTGCGTTTGAACTATTTTCATCATGCGCCTCTGACATCCCCATGTTTGCAATGATTTCTTTGCGCCTGCCCAGGAGCGCACTAGCGCAGGGTAGACAAGTGACCTCAACGAGGGAACTACTAAAGTTGGCAGTTGCTTTTCATTTAAATCAGTCCAATTGCTGCGGCGTAGCATGCAATTTGAGTTTTATTAGAAACATTAAAACGTTTTTTCATATTTTTTTGGTAAAAATTTACGGTGTGCTCAGAAATCGACAAAATAAGTGAAATTTCTTGTGACGTTTTGCCTTCAGCAGTCCATCTCAAAATTTCGAGCTCACGCTGACTAAAATCATTTCCCTGGACCATCAGTGCTTCATCATTCAGGCGTTCGAATAAGGACAGGCTTTGCTCAGCCAAAAAATGCAGCTTTACCTCGAGCTCAACTCGCCGGCTGCCAGTAATAAAGGGACGCTTTGATCCTATAGATAATATACCAACGGCGCGATTTGATGCCATTGCAGAACACGAAAATCCGCTCAGGAGCCCAAAATTACACGCATCCTGCCACATTTCTTTTGCCGAGCTAAACAGCTCAGGCGTCCACTCAACCCCTTTTCCTGAGCGCAGGCAAAGCTGCAACACGGGATCGATCGCATAATAATTCTGCTCTTTATAACGTTTAATCCATAATTTAGGATAAGTGTCATGTAAATAAACACGTGGTCGGGTAAAAGGAACGCGGTGCTGGATAAAAAAAGCGAAATAATCGAAACCCAGTGACTGGATATAATCCTGCAGGAGCCCCTTTAATTGTTGGGTCGTCGCCAGTGCCTGAAAATGATTTTCAGTCTCAGTCCGCCAGGAAAAATAATCTTCACTTGTCATATTGCCTCAACTTCCACTACGTGCTTGATATCTTTGCATCAGAAATGAATTTACCCTGTGTCAGCACATCAAAAAAAGCTTTATTTTCATTTGGTTTTCAGGACCCGTTACGGGCAAAATGCCAAAACCAGGGATAAAAGAATGCTGCTGGCAATTCAGGCAACGCGTGATGGGCAGAATAATAGGATTTTTCTTATATTTTTTCAATCTTTAAACGCAGCCAGCATTGAAAAATAATACTAAAGAAGTTGCGGTCCGCAACTTATTATTTTCCTGGATGACCCATTTGATACCCGCAACGGGTCAATGTACACCTTTTATGCATCATCATTGCTGATTAAACGTTCAAGGCAAAGCCTAAAAAAGAACATGCTGCAGTATCGCTGACATCAAATGTGGCGTTATTCAAACCTCCGGGTAACATGATCTCTGCCGAAAACGCGTCCCTTACCGCGCCTGGCGCCCTACCCTTTTGGCTCTGCTCAAGCGTGATGCACGACCTTAAGTGAAACGCGTGACGCAAAGAGAATGTCTTTTCCCTGATAAGAAAGAAGCTGTTCATATTGTTGCCCCAGGATAAAATATCAGACATGAATTAACTTAACATATTGTCTGAGCGGGGGTAAAATACAGCCTGTAAAAAACAATCAATAACGTATTTAATAAGAAAAAAATATCACAATAAAATATCGGAATGTTAATAAAATTAAAACACGGCAACGACCTCAGAATTCATTATCCCACATGCATTAAATAACGTCTATTCGCTGCAAGGCACAACGCCACACATAAAAAAGGTTGCATACCCGGATATAATGTTAATAAAAAAATCGAAGCCTGAAAAACCGAAATAGTCGCATATTTTTTATGCTGGATAATAAGAAATAAAAACCCCGTAATTACCCTCAGCGCTGTCCTGTTACTATCTGCAATAACCTGCCCCACGCATGCCAAAATGAAAATGTGTTGCATGCGCAGTATTATAATCCGGCCCAAGCGCATTACCAAAAAAGTGACAACCTGTTCGCCACAATCCGTGAAGTAATAGCGCTTTCTCTTCAGGTTGCTGCCAGTGTTGACTGACCACCAGCCGCTGACCATTGGCCAGACGATAGGCCGTTATATCCCAGGCGTCAGCAGTGGCATGTTCGCTTAGTCGCCCCTGAGTTCGGTGATAGATATTACGACAGGCATAACTGCCAACATGCTCAATGCCCACCAGCCGGGTGCCCGACTGCTGAAGAATCTGCTGACTGCTGTGAACCACATACAGGGTGGCCGCAACGGCCATGGGACAGCTGGCCAGAAAGCTGCTGCTGAGTGATACTGCGCCCATTTTTTGCACTCTCAGCGGCTGAGCTAGCGGACACTGGCCGGCGATGGCTGGTTGCTGGCTGAAACTCACCCGTCCCGCCTGCTCTGCCCGACGCATGACGTCAAGACAGGCGGCAGGATCATTTTGCAGACGCTTGATTTTCAGCCGCGTCATCCAGCCTGGCGGATCGGTCACCGACAGAGGCGTGAACGGATTAAACTGCGGGGGTAAGTGCTGTTTCAGCCAGGGCAAACTCATCCACCCCAGTCCGGTCATGATAATAAGCAGGACAAGCGTGCGCATAATGCCTCTGATGTGAAACAACCAATAATGAGGAAGTGTAGAAGCGCCGTGCGTTGTCTGCCCCGGAGATAACACAAGGTGATGAAATATTACCTAATCTGACGTAAAAACCGCCTGCTGGAAGCAAAAATGCTCTTTTGATGAGTATGTTGTCTGATATTGTTAAAAAATGATTACCGTTTTTATCCTTACTTCCTCTATCTTATGCCCAATTGTTTCAGACACTCAGTCATCCTCAACAGCCATCAGAGCTGACACAACATCAAGACAGGAAAGACAATTTCATGGTTGATCACTCTCACCACACGCAGAGCCCGCAAGGCTCAGACACATTGCGGCGTAATCTGCATAACCGGCATATCCAGCTCATCGCTATCGGCGGCGCTATCGGAACGGGTCTGTTTATGGGCTCGGGAAAAACCATTAGTCTGGCCGGCCCGTCCATCATTTTCGTCTATATGATCATCGGCTTTATGCTGTTTTTCGTCATGCGCGCAATGGGCGAATTGCTGCTGTCGAATCTGGAATACAAATCCTTTAGCGATTTTGCGGCCGACTTACTTGGGCCGTGGGCGGGCTACTTCACTGGTTGGACATACTGGTTCTGTTGGGTGGTCACCGGTATCGCCGACGTGGTGGCTATCAGCGCCTACTTCCAGCTCTGGTTTCCAGGGTTCTCCATCTGGATGAGTGCGCTGTTGTGCGTCTTTGTCTTTTTGGCGTTGAATATCGCCACGGTGAAGATGTTTGGTGAGATGGAATTCTGGTTCGCCATCATCAAAATTGTGGCGATTGTCGCCTTAATTGTGACCGGAATCGTGTTGGTTTCACTCCACTATCCTTCTCCCGGTGGCGGTACCGCAGCCCTGAGTAATATCTGGGATCACGGCGGTATGTTTCCCAAAGGACTGAGCGGATTTTTTGCCGGGTTTCAGATCGCTGTGTTTGCCTTTGTCGGCATTGAGCTGGTCGGTACGGCCGCCGCCGAAACACAGGATCCGCACAAGGTCTTACCGCGCGCCATTAACGCGATTCCCTTGCGCGTCATTATGTTTTATGTCCTGGCACTGATGGTAATCATGTCTGTCACGCCCTGGACAGAAGTGATGGCCGATCGCAGTCCGTTCGTTGAGATGTTTGTTTTAATTGGTCTTCCGGCGGCGGCAAGTATCGTGAACTTCGTGGTATTAACATCTGCCGCCTCATCGGCTAACAGCGGCATTTTCTCGACTAGTCGCATGCTGTATGGCTTATCACAGCAGGGCGTTGCCAGTCGGGCTTTTGGGCGGTTATCTGCGCGCGCCGTTCCCACGACCGGCCTGTTCTTCTCCTGCTTCTGTTTGCTGTGCGGCGTAGCGCTGATTTACCTGATTCCGGATGTGATGACCGTCTTTACTCTGGTCACCACGGTTTCGGCCATTCTGTTTATGTTCGTCTGGACCATCATCCTGTGCAGCTATCTGGCCTATCGCAAAAAATTTCCGGAACGCCATGCGGCATCTAACTTTAAAATGCCGTTGGGTAAATTCATGTGTTGGGTTTGTATGGCCTTCTTCGTGTTTATTCTCGTCCTGCTCACGCTACAGGAGGATACACGTCAGGCATTAATGGTGACGCCATTATGGTTTATCCTGCTGGCCATCGGCTGGCAGCTGCGTAAACGCACGCGCCGTTAATCCCCAGCATGAAGAAAGCCCGACAAAAGTCGGGCTTTTTTTTTATAACTGCTCAGCAATATGGCTGAACGTGCGCTTCAACGTGCGCCCGGCGGACGGGAGGCGCTGCGGCCGGGCATCCGGACGCTGTGCCGTTCCCAAACCAAAGGTGAAGGTGTAGCGGTCATCGTCGCCCATACGCAAATCGGCGATGGTGACCTGTCCATCGCGCTCACTCATGGCATAAAAGCCGTGGCTGAACCACGCAATGCGCTCGGCAAACCAGTTCCCCTTGAATGATGCAAATAATTCAGGATGACGGGGCCGCCAGGTCACCGTAACGGGACGCCGCGGCGACAGCAAAGACCAGTAAGCTTCCCCATAACGATCGGGCGTGATAATGACGCTACGCCAGACAAGGGTATTTAGCGCCGTGGGCGTGACCAGCACCTTGTTTGTTGCAATGCCCTGCTGTTCAAGTGACTGTTTGATCTGCCCGTCCGCGACCTGCTGAATCAGCACGCTCCAGACGAGATAGGCCGAGCTCAATGCCAGTCCCGCGCGGTTCCAGCGCAATCCCCGATCGCTGCGACGCCACAACGCCACCGCTAAGCCAACGAGCAGCGGTAAGGTATAAAGCGGATCGACAATATATATGCTGCCGATCGCGTAAGGATGATCGGTAAGCGGTAATCCCAGTTGCGTGCCATATACCGTCATCAGATCGAGAAGAGGATGGGTGATCAGCGCCAGCCAGATGGCGGGCCACCAGGCCGTCCATGCTGGCCCGGCACGACAAAGCCGTGCAACCAGCCAGGCCACTAAGGGGGAAAGCAGCGTCAGATAAAGCAGCGCATGGCTTTCGGTTCGGTGCAGCGTCATATTGCGGATAGCATCACCGTGATCGAGAAAGACATCAAGATCCGGCAACGTTCCACAGGCCGCGCCGATAATGGCGGCCTGCCAGGCCGGAACACGGCGGCCCATCACCGCCAGGGTTACTGACGCGCCCAGTACGCATTGTGAAACAGAATCCATCAGCCCGCTCCAGTGTTTATTCCTGTATTCAGTATGGCCTTGTTCTTTTAACGCACCCGAATACCTTCAATAATAATGCGCTGAACGTTCTCTACCGTTTCTTCAAAAAACAGCGGATTAGTGAGCCTGTTTCCCGTAATGGCTTCAACCTGACTGGCAAAATCGGCGTAGTGCTGCGTGGTTGCCCAGAGCATAAAAATCAGGTGTTGGGGCTGAATACCCGCCAGCCGTCCTTCGGCTATCCAGCGCTGTATAATCGCTGTTTTATCATCCATAAGTTGTTTTAAATCCCCCGCCAGTTCACCTTTCAACAGGGGCGCCCCCTGGAGCATTTCCAGGCAAAACAGCCTTGATGCCTGCGGATGGTCCCGCGAGACTTCAAGTTTTAGGCGGATATAGTGCCGAATGGCTCTCAAAGGATCCTGATCGTGGCTCAGTGCACGCAGGGGCGCCAGCCAGACATCCAGGATCTCTTTCAACACAGCAATATAGAGCGCTTCTTTGGAAGGATAGTAGTACAGCAAATTCGTTTTAGAGACACCGGCGCGGTCAGCGACTTTTTCCAGCCGCGTACCGTGGATGCCAAACTGGGAAAAAAAGCTCAGCGCGGCCTCCAGAATAGCAGCCCGTTTGGCAGCGACGGCCACTGAGCGGCGCGTGGGCACTGATTGTTCCTTTTTCATAGGGTTCCCCTCGCCTGACACTGTGTATCACAGCAAGCTCATGAATTTGCCACGTGATAACAGTGAAGGTTTAAACGCTGCGGTAATGTCAGTAACACGCACAACGACAACATCTCTCTCAGAACAGGCGCAATAACCGACTCGCGCCTTCGCGTCATCCTTTCGACCTTCATTCGTCCCGCGAAGAGGCTGAGGGTATCGCTTTGCGGCGCTTCAGACGCAGTTCACTGATAATCACGCCGCAGACGATAAAAGCGCCACCAAGTATCGCGGCTGCCGGCAAACGTTCGCCGGCGATGCGCCCGACCACGCCCGCCCATACCGGCTCTCCGGCGTAAATAACCGTTGCCCGCGTGGGCGACACGCTGCGTTGTGCCCAGTTCATCGTCACCTGGATAAGCGCACTGGCGGCACCCAGACCTAATGCGCTGAGCAATAACGGCGTCGACAGGGCAGGCAACGTTTCCCCGTTGGGAAGCATAAAGCAGAAGGCACAGAGTGAAGCGACGGTAAGCTGTATAAAGGTCACACGACGAACATCAACATGACCGGCAAAGCGGCTGATAAGAATAATTTCGCCCGCAATCGCCAGGGTACTGATAAGCGTGGCAATCTCACCCTGATTGAGCACCACCCTTCCGTCCTGCGGCCCCGCAACCAGTATTAAGCCGCAAAACGCCAGTAAGATACCCAGCCATGCCATTAACGGAGGTGGACGCCGCAGGAACAGCCATTGTAAAAGCGGCACAACCGGAACGTATAAGGCGGTCAGAAAGGCCGACTGGCTGCTGGAGATGGTCTGCATTCCCCATGTCTGCAGACCGTAACCCGCGGCAATGGTCAGGCCGATAAGCGTTCCCGCTTTTATTTCAGTCCAGCTGATTGCGGCAAGGTAACGGCGAAAAAAGAGCGCCAGCAGGATGGCCGCAGTGGCAAACCGCAACCCAACAAAGAAAAACGGGCCTGAGTGCTGCATCGCCCGATGTACCACTAAAAACGTCCCGCCCCAGATCATCGTAATGAAAATAAGTACCCATTCCTGACGCGTTATACGCACGGTCAGTCTGCGCGTCGTAGTCGACATAGTTCACCTGCCTGATTGATTCAGGCGCTATTGTGATCGGCGATGCCGGGTAATGCAATGTCACTCGCCGACGCGCTGACCCTGAAGACGAATAAAACGCGCTGCCGCCATCGGTAATGGGCCACTTTACCTTTCCGCCCGGAATGAATCCGGTCAGGCGCGGCATCATGTCTTACCGCTTCCGTTGCACGCCTTAGCATCTTTCATTGAGCCGCCTTTGTAAACGGACAGGCTTTGATGAGTCATATTCCAGGAAGGATGCGCGACGACATGTTGCCCCCCCGAATTAAATAACTTTCAGGGCTTTCAGGGCTTTCAGGGCTTTCAGGCAGAAATTTACATTTAGAAACAGAGCAAACGCTAAGAATCGCCCTGGAATTAGAATATTAACCCCAACAAAACCCCATTTTCAGCGTTTTTTAAGCCGTTAGGCCGAGTGCGTACCAGCAGTTGTTCAAAGCTCTTCTATACTTTTGGGTGTGTTGAATAACCCCCGGAGAGACCAATGGCCAAGATTCTGGTGCTGTACTATTCAATGTATGGACATGTTGAAACCATGGCTAACGCCGTGGCAGAGGGCGCCCGCAAGGTACCGGGTGCGCAGGTAGACGTGATGCGCATTCCTGAGACTATGGACGCTGACCGCTTTGCAGACGTTGGCGGTAAAACGCAACAGTCCGCGCCTGAAGCCACGCCTGAGATATTGCCGCAATACGACGCCATTATTGTCGGCACACCTACCCGTTTCGGTAATATGTCCGGTCAGATGCGTACGTTTTGGGACCGCACAGGCGGCCTGTGGGCATCCGGCGCGCTGTACGGCAAAATCGCCAGCGTCTTTGCCTCAACGGGTACAGGCGGCGGCCAGGAGCAAACCATTACCTCCGTCTGGACCACCCTCGCCCATCACGGCATGGTTATCGTTCCGATCGGCTACGGCACGAAAGAGATGTTTGACATTTCTCAGGTGCGGGGCGGCACGCCTTATGGCGCAACCACGCTGGCAGGAGGAGATGGCTCACGTCAGCCTACGGAAGAAGAATTGATCATCGCCCGTTTTCAGGGTGAACACGTTGCCGGACTGGCAGCAAAACTTAAGGATTAAACGCCCGGAAGGAGATCGTTATGTCGAATAGTCAGGCAAAAGCCCACCATGTTGGCGAATGGGCCAGCTTACGTCACACCTCACCTGAAATTGCCGAGGCCATTTTCGAAGTCGCCAATTATGACGAACGCCTTGCTGAAGAAATCTGGCGGCAACAGGGCAGTGACGACGTATTAATCCGTGCATTTGAAAAAACCAACCAGGATGTCCTTACCTGGGACGACAAAACGGTAGAACGAAAGAACGTTTAGCAGCATGGCGGGCTATCCCGCCATGCTTTTTTTATCGCTGACCAAGGAGCACTCTATGTCTTCCTATCAAAGCATCAACCCTGCAAACAACCAGTTAATGAAAAGCTGGCCTTCCCACGACAGCGCGGCGGTAAGTCATGCGCTGGAAACGGCCGACCGCCTCTATCATTCAGACTGGAGTAAAGGCGACATCCAGCCACGCCTCCAGGTGCTGAAAAAACTGGCTGATCTGATTGATGACCGTGCGGAAGAACTGGCTGCCATTGCCAGTAAAGAAATGGGCAAGCTAATAGGCCAAAGCCGCGGTGAAGTGCAGATCTGTTCCCAGATTGCGCGGTACTATGCCGAGCATGCGGAGCGCATTCTTAAGCCACAACCTTATGACAGTGAACTGGGCGAAGCCTGGGTTGAATATCATCCTATCGGTGTGCTGGTGGCGGTTGAGCCCTGGAACTTCCCGTATTATCAGCTAATGCGCGTGCTGGCACCCAACCTGGCGCTGGGAAACCCTGTACTGGCCAAGCATGCCAACATTGTCCCGCATTGTGCTGACGTATTCGAGAAGTTGGTCAGGGAAGCCGGCGCACCCGAAGGGGCCTGGACTAACCTGTTCATTTCTACCGATCAGGTGGCGGAACTGATTGCCGACGATCGTGTTCAGGGCGTAGCACTGACCGGATCCGAACGTGCCGGAAGTGCTGTCGCAGAACAGGCTGGTAAGCATCTGAAAAAATCGACGCTGGAACTGGGCGGCAACGATGTCTTCGTGGTAACTGAGGACGCCGACCTGGATGAAGCCGTACGCCAGGGCGTGCAGGCGCGTCTGAGCAACTGCGGTCAGGTTTGTACGGCCGCTAAGCGCTTTATCCTTAATGAGAAAATTGCGGATACCTTTATCGATAAGTTCAGCGCGGCAATGAATGCCGCAACGTTGGGCGATCCGCTGGATGAAAAAACCACGCTCGGCCCCCTTTCCTCCGCCGACGCACGCGATCGTCTGGTAAAACAGGTTGATGAGGCAGTGGCGAAAGGTGCCCGTCTGATCACCGGCGGTAAAGCCGTGGCAGGCGTGGGCTGCTTCTATCAGCCCACGGTCCTGACCCACATCACGCGCGACAATCCTGCTTACTTTGAGGAGTTCTTTGGCCCCGTCGCGCAAATGTACGTGGTGGCTAACGACGCAGAAGCGGTGGCGCTGGCCAATGATTCGCACTATGGGCTAGGCGGTTCGGTGTGGACACAGGACATTGCGCGTGGCCGCAAGCTGGCATCGGCGATCGAAACCGGCATGGTCTTTATTAACTCGCAAAGCGATACCTCGGCTGAGCTGCCGTTTGGCGGCGTTAAACGTTCGGGCTATGGACGTGAATTGTCCGATCTCGGCATTAAAGAGTTTGCTAACCAGAAGCTGGTGGTCGTTGCAGGCCAGGCCGGTTGATTCCGGCAATAAAAAACCCCGTCTCGACGGGGTTTTTTCTTTTCAGGTATTGTGCAGGATCAGTTGGCGGTAGCGGGTTGCTTCGCCTCACCGGTTTCAGCTTTGGTCTGCGCATTACTGCCAGGCGCATTGCTGCTGCCAGCCGGGGCCGCACTGCTGTCGGCCTTAGCCTTCTCATCAGCCGCTTTTTGCGCGGCAGCCTTATCTGCTTTGGCCTTTTCGTCTGCGGCTTTCTGCGCAGCCGCCTTGTCAGCATTAGCCTTTTCTTCAGCCGCTTTATCCGCTTTGGCCTTCTCATCAGCCGCTTTCTGCGCGGCGGCTTTGTCGGCGGCCGCCTTATCAGCATCCGCCTTTTGCGCCGCATCGCCCGCCGTGGCCGCTTTCGCATCCTCAGGTTTCGCCGCAGTCGCAGGCTGTGCCGGCTGGGCTTCCGCAGCAGGTTGCAGCGCCGTACCCTGTAGTGCGCTGTTCAGCACCTGGGCAAACTGATCCCAGCTGCAGTATCCATTAGCGTCTGTCGGGCAACCCGCCAGTTGAAGCGTAACGCGCTTAGGCGGCTTCTTAAGGCTCAGAACCTCTGCATCGCGCAGTTGATCGGCGGTCTGATAAACGTATTCGATTTTAAGCAGATCTTTATTGTTTTTCGCATCGTGCCAGCGTTCAAACACCACCTGACCGCCGATTGGCGTTTTTTCGTAGGTCTCAGGTAAGTCATAAGGCTTAACCTGTAACGCACTTAGCAGTGACGCAATGTTGGAGTCATGCCCGACCATCAGCGTAACTTTAGGTGAGTCTGACTTTTCCTGATCGATCAGCTGGCTGCGAATGTAGTCCACCAGTGGCGCGGCAACGTCGCGTGCAACCTCAGGCGTGGTAAACAGCGTGTCCTGATAGCCATTTTTAATAGCGGATAGTGCCTGCCACTGTTCAGGGGTTTTGATTTGTCCCCAGGCGACCTGGTCCAGCGGGAAGCCTTCATAATATTGCAGCGTAAAGGCATCCATTAGCGAATTGCCCACTTTTAGTGGCCCGTTCACGCCGGGTTCTTTGCCGTTTTCAACGATAAAGGTGTTCTGGCCATTGCTCAGATCGCACTGCTTTTTGTTATTACAGGCAGGAGAGGATTTGTAGTCAACAATCTTCTCGAGCCGCTGAAAAGCGGGTTTCAGTGACAGCTTTTCGTTGGCAGCGGTCATTCCGGCCAGCGCTTTCTTAATGAATTCTTCGTTCCCGTCTGTAATAACCGGATTAAATACCGGATCCATGCTGCCCATTTCATCCTGGTGAGTCACAGCAATGTCACAGCCCGGGAAGGCACCATTTACGAAGAACTGAGCCGTCGCCACGGTACGCTGCAGGCTGTTGGCGTAGACAAAGACGCTGTTGCTGTCCGGACAAACGCCATTTTTTACCAGCCCCTGCTGAGCAAGCCACTGACGGGTATAGTTACCCATGTACACTTCCAGCACGCCGCCTTTAGTGGTCAGCTGTCCACCCGGCACATCCCACTCCGGCCAGGTTTTTTTGGTGGATTGCGCCAGCACGCTGCCGTTATCCGCAAGCGGTGCACGCAGGTTATGGCGGCTGAACATTAACACCTGCTGTAACTGCATATCGTTGTCAGCGGCCTGTGCCAGCGTTCCAATCGGTAATGCAGCAAGTACCGACAATGCGCAAAGACTCAGTTTCTTGATCATTGTGCCTATTCCATTCATTCAGTAAAAAAACACTCTGGCTATCAACCGATTAGCTCGCATCAGAGCGACGTGGCGAATAGTGTAACTCAGCTTGCCCCTGAAAAGCGCCAGGCAACAGCAAAAACAATTAATGGACTATAGCAGAGATGCCAGATGCCGTTCAAAACCGCGCAGTCCGCTGAAAAGCAGGAAGAATTTTAAACGGGCGTGAGAAGAGAAAACAAAACGAAACAGGCCAGCACACTGTGCTGGCCTGTAAAATGTGGCGGAGGAAGAGAGATTCGAACTCTCGGATGGTTTCCCATCGGCGGTTTTCAAGACCGCTGCCTTAAGCCGCTCGGCCATCCCTCCGGGTTGTAACACTACTGCAAAGGCAAGATGATATTATGCTGTCTTGCCTCTTCATGCCTGCTGGCAATGAAGTGGCGGAGGAGGAGAGATTCGAACTCTCGGATGGTTTCCCATCGGCGGTTTTCAAGACCGCTGCCTTAAGCCGCTCGGCCACCCCTCCGCAATGACGCGCACTATAAACATCCCCTCTGGAGATGTAAAGCCTGCGATAATCCGTTCGCGTGAAAAACAGCCAAATTCGCGTTATTCGTTGGCTAAATCGCCATTCTGCTCAAAGAATTAACACCTTAACGCGTAAAGAAGGGTAAAACGGCTTTTCCCTCTTTATAGGGCT
This sequence comes from Pantoea sp. Ae19-2, assembly GCF_059801205.1. NCBI lineage: Bacteria > Pseudomonadati > Pseudomonadota > Gammaproteobacteria > Enterobacterales > Erwiniaceae > Pantoea > Pantoea sp. Ae19-2. The sequence goes on from NZ_JBCHWE010000001.1 coordinate 2,309,405, forward strand.
GCGTATTCTCAGAGCATATTTGGTGTTCTGCCTTACAGGAGCGCAACATGGACAGAATAGTTTCTTCATCATCGCGACAGTCATTACTCAGCACGCACAAAGTGCTGCGTAACACCTATTTTCTGCTGGGCCTGACGCTCGCCTTCTCAGCGGTGACCGCCACGGCAAGTACACTTCTGGCATTACCGGCACCCGGTTTAATTTTGATGCTGGTGGGCTTCTACGGTCTGATGTTTCTGACCTATCGCCTGGCTGACAGCCCAATGGGGATTTTAGCCGCCTTCGCCTTTACGGGCTTTTTGGGTTACTGCCTGGGGCCAATCTTAAGTTCTTTCCTGACGGCAGGAATGGGCGATGTGATCGCGTTGGCGTTAGGCGGTACAGCGCTGGTGTTCTTCTGCTGCTCCGCCTATGTGCTGACAACAGGTCGTGACATGTCATTCCTGGGCGGCATGATGATGGCGGGCTTCGTGGTGTTACTGGTGGCCGTGGTGGCTAACCTGTTCCTGCAGTTGCCTGCTCTTCACCTGGCGATTAGCGCCCTGTTTATCCTGTTCTCTGCTGGCGCCATTCTGTGGGAAACCAGCAACATTATTCATGGCGGCGAAACTAACTATATTCGTGCCACAGTAAGCCTGTATGTTTCCCTGTATAACATCTTTGTTAGCCTGTTAAGCATCCTGGGTTTTTCCCGCAGTAATTAATCGACGCCGCTGGCGCGATACGAACCCCGCTCAGGCGGGGTTTTTGCTTTTTCTGCGGTGCCATTTTGCTAAACTGCAGCCCGAATGATAATGAGGACGCGTTATGAACTATAAGGGTGACGAAATAGCTGTGGATGCCGAAGGCTATTTGAAAAACCACCAGGACTGGAGCGAGGAGCTGGCACAGCAGATTGCTGACAACGAGGCCATCGTAATGACGGAAGCCCACTGGGAAGTCGTGCGCTTTGTCCGTGACTTTTACCTGGAATTTAATACTTCTCCCGCCGTACGTATGCTGGTGAAGGCGATGGCGAAAAAGTATGGCGAAGAGAAAGGTAACAGCCGCTACCTGTTTCGGCTGTTTCCTGAAGGGCCCGCCAAACAGGCGACAAAAATTGCTGGCCTGCCCAAGCCTGCCAAATGTCTTTAATTAACCGGTGGTAAAGCTGCGGGGGAAGTCGCCGGGCTGATGCGGCTCCAGCAGCACCTTTTCCACATGGGCCGTGCGCGGCCCACCGGCTTTTAACCATGCGATTAACGCCTCGACCTGCTCTGCCTCACCGCAGGCGAGCACCTCAACCCGGCCATCATCAAGATTACGCGCATAACCCTGCACACCGAGCGCGTTGGCTTTCGCCTGTGTGCTGTAGCGAAAACCCACGCCCTGCACGGTGCCCTGCACCAAGGCTTTGTAACACATGCTCGCCATGGTCCTCTCCCGCTGTTCGTTGCAATTTGCCGTTATCCACTGGACAATAGCGCCTCATTTTTTCAGGTAAGCATAGCAAACTATGACAGTTCGATTGATTCTCGCCAAGGGACGTGAAAAGTCCCTGCTCCGTCGTCATCCCTGGGTTTTCTCTGGGGCCGTCGCCCGCCTTGAAGGGAAAGCCCAACAAGGGGAAACCATTGATGTTTGTGACAGCAACGGTAAATGGCTGGCGCGTGCCGCTTATTCACCTCAGTCACAAATTCGCGCTCGCGTCTGGAGCTGGCAGCAGGACGAATCTGTCGATATCGCTTTTTTTGTCCGCCGTTTTCAGCAGGCACAAATCTGGCGCGACTGGCTGGCTGCACGCGACGGCCTGGACAGCTATCGTCTGATTGCCGGGGAGTCCGACGGCCTGCCAGGCGTGACTATCGATCGCTTTGGTCAGTTTCTGGTGCTGCAACTGCTGTCTGCCGGCGCGGAGTATCAGCGGCCCGCCATTATCTCCGCCTTGCAGCAGTGTTTTCCGGATTGCGCTATCTACGATCGCTCAGATGTCGCAGTACGTAAAAAAGAAGGTCTGGAACTGACCCAGGGAACCGTAACCGGTGAACAGCCTCCCGCGCTATTGCCGATCACAGAGCACGATATGAAGCTGCTGGTAGATATCCAGGGCGGACATAAAACGGGCTACTACCTTGATCAGCGAGACAGCCGCTATGCCACACGCCGCTATGCCAAAGACGCGCGCGTGCTGAACTGCTTTTCTTATACCGGAGGCTTTGCCGTTTCGGCATTGATCGGCGGCTGTAAAGAAGTGATTAGCGTTGATACGTCGCAGGATGCCCTGGATGTGGCACGTCAAAACGTCGAACTGAACGGTTTAGATCTGTCCCGTGCCCGGTTTCAGCGCGATGACGTCTTTAAGCTACTCCGCCGCTACCGCGATGAGGGTGAGAAATTCGATCTGATCATTATGGATCCGCCCAAATTTGTTGAGAACAAAAGCCAGCTGATGGGCGCCTGCCGTGGCTATAAAGACATTAACATGCTGGCCATTCAGTTGCTGAATCCAGGCGGGATGTTACTGACCTTCTCCTGTTCAGGCTTGATGGCAACAGACCTGTTCCAGAAAATTATTGCGGATGCCGCGCTGGATGCAGGCCGTGACGTCCAGTTCGTTGAGCAATTCCGCCAGGCTGCCGATCATCCTGTGATCGCCACCTACCCCGAAGGTCTTTACCTGAAAGGTTTTGCCTGTCGCGTCATGTAACTTGAAAAAACTGTCTTTGCCCCCATCTCTTATGCAGGACAGTTTTTTCGGAGGTCATCATGATTGCCAGTAAATTTGGTATTGGTCAGCAGGTTCGTCATCGGTTATCCGGCGTGCTGGGTGTGATTGTCGATGTCGATCCTGAATATGCGTTAGATGAGCCACAGCTGGACGAGATCGGGGCAACTGACACGTTGCGCAGCGCGCCCTGGTATCACGTGGTCATGGAAGATGAAGAAGGCAGTCAGGTCCATACCTACGTCGCCGAAATTCAACTTGCCGGTGAAACCAGCCCTGAACATCCAGAGCAACCCTCTATGGATGAACTGGCCGCATCGGTACGTCAGCAGCTCCAGGCACCGCATTTGCGTCACTAACAGTGGGCGGCAATCTGTTTGCCGCCGCTATTGTTATTGCCCCATTCCCAGTCGCGGGATTTCAATTTTCGGGCAGCGATCCATCACGACCGTCATGCCCGCATCCTGCGCCAGCACGGCAGCCTGCTCATTAATCACGCCCAACTGTAACCAGAGCGTATCCGCACCGACCGCAATGGCTTCCTGCGCGACGCCCCATGCCGCTTCCGAATTGCGGAACACATCGACCATGTCAATTTTTCCGGGGACTTCTGCCAGCGAACCATACGCGGTTTGTCCCAGCAGAGTCTGACCTGCAAGCTTAGGACTGACCGGAATCACTTCATAACCCTGATCGAGCAAATACTTCATTACCCCATAGCTGGGGCGTTCGGGGCGATCGCTGGCGCCTACCAACGCAATACGTTTTGTGCGGGTCAATACGTCGCGAATAGTCTGATCATTCATGGGCTTCTCCTTTCTGTCTGCTCTTCATTGTAGTTGAGCCTTTACACACTCGCGGGGCGTTGCAAATACATATTGTGCCGCTTCGCTGGAATAAATATGTATAATTGTAAACTTAATGCCATAATGTAAGAATTTGCTACATCCATTCATTTTTAACCGGAGTCGAAATGAAGCTGTCAATGGCTGTAACGGGGTTCATTGCTCTCCTCGTTTCGGCATCCTGCTCTGCTATTACCCTAAAGCTTGATCCTCAAATCACGTTGCTGGTTTTGGACGGTCGCAAGATCTCCGGCTCACTGCTGAAAGGGGCTGACAGTTTAGAGCTGGATCGGGGTCAACATCAGTTCCTGTTTCGGGTGGAACAACCGCCTGGTGACAGCAAAACTCCTTCTCAGTACTATCAGTCTGTGCCGATGATCGTGACATTCACCGCCAAAGCCAGGAGCATCGCTATCCGCCTGCCTCCGCTCAGCAATTCACGAGAAAGACATAACTTTGACCGTTCACTGGCGTTCAGGCTGGTTGATGAAAAGGGTAAAGAGGTCTTTAGCGTGCGCGATCGCCTGCCGGTTACGGCTGGTGCGGATGTTGAAAAAGCGATGGTCAGTTACAATCGTATGGGCTTAGCGGCTTCGGTGCCTCAGTTCGCCAATCTCACCACCCCTTCCCCATCAGCACAACTTACTGCCGATCTTGCCTGGTCGGTTGAAACTACTACGCCGTCAATTCAGCACTGGTTTCAGCGTTTCGATGAGGCCACTCGTCAACAGTTCATCAATCTGGTCAAAATGCTGCGGGCAAGTTGATAGTGTGAAATGGCGCAGGGTAAACTGCTGCAACGGGCGTTTTTGCTCCTTTGCATCAGGATGCTGTTATGGAATACACCTTACGTACGCTTGGAAAACAAAAACATATCGCGCTGGTCGCTCATGACCACTGCAAAGACTCTCTGCTGGATTGGGTGACGCGTAATCAACCCGCGCTGGAATCTCATATTCTTTATGCGACAGGCACGACAGGCAATCTCATCAATCGTCACACCGGCCTGAACGTAAATGCAATGCTGAGTGGCCCAATGGGCGGAGACCAACAGGTTGGTGCATTTATTGCCGAGGGCAAAATTGATGCGCTAATCTTTTTTTGGGATCCGCTAAATGCGGTTCCTCATGATCCTGACGTCAAAGCGCTGCTTCGTCTGGCGACGGTCTGGAATATCCCGGTCGCCACCAACCGGGCGACCGCCGATTTTATCATTCAGTCGCCGCTGTTTGATCAGCCCGTCGATGTCCGTATTCCGGATTATGCACGTTATCTTGCCGATCGCCTGAAATAACTCAGGCTTTACGCAGCACCGGCACGTCCAGCTCGCGGAAGGTCTCGACAAAGACCGAAGGTTGCTGCTTATCAAACAGCAACCAGACCTGCTGGCGTGCGCGGGTTAACGCAACATAGGCCAGCCGCCGCTCTTCCGCATCCGGAAACGCTTCGGGCTGAGGCAGCAAGCCTTCCTCAATGATGGACTCGCGCTGCGCCGCCGGAAAGCCTTCTTTACCTTGCTGAAGCCCCAGCAGAATGACGTAATCTGCCTGCTGGCCCTTACTGGCATGAATGGTCAGAAAATCGATGTTTAATTTTGGCCAGCGGGTTTTGGCTTTATCCAGCACGTCAGGACGCAAATAGTGGTAACGTGCCAGTATCAGCACCCGCTCGTGGGGTTTTGCGTAGCCACTCAGCTTATTCAGCAACGGCTCCAACTGATCCTGCGGTAACAGGGCAATGGATTTTTTATTGCCCTTAACCAGGCTGTTTAAGGGTTTGCGCAGCTGATGCGGATTCTGCTGGATGAAGCGATTTGCGACTTCACCAATCCGATCGTTAAAGCGATAGGTCGTGTCCAGCACGCAGCGATCGCCCTCACCAAAATAGTGATGAAATGCCGTTGTGAGGCTCATTTCAGCCCCGCTGAAGCGGTAGATCGCCTGCCAGTCATCGCCAACAGCAAACAGCGTAGTGCGCTTGTTTTGCTGGCGCAGGGCGCTGAGCAAGGCTGCACGCTGGGGCGAAATATCCTGAAATTCATCGACCAGAATATGCTTCCATGGGCTGATAAAACGCCCCTTTTCCAGGATCGCTACGGCCTGATGAATCAGCCCTGAAAAATCGACGGCGCCCTCTTCCTTGAGTGCGCTTTTCCAGGCCTTCAGCAGCGGTGCCATCAGCTTGATGCGTTTACTGAACAGCTCACGTAGCGCCTCAGGAACGCCGTCGATCATGGCGGCCTGTGCACCACCGTGCATGCGCATCAGGCTTAACCAGCGTTCAAGCCGCGGTGCCAGACGCTCAGCCAGGCGATCGTCCTGCCAGAAAGGCCCCTCGCCGACCTCCCACGCCAGTTCATCACGCAGCCATTGCCGCCAGCCATTCGCCTGGGCTTTCTTTTCATGGCATTGCTGACGCCAGTTGTCGATCAATAATGCCCGGCGCGCGGCGGCGTCGCTTTCCAGTTTACTGATGACAGGCTGTTTATTACTGCCTTCGCGGATAATGTGCAGGGCCAGAGAATGAAAAGTACGTGCCTGCATATCCGTTGCCTGTAGCCTGCTCTGGATACGGTCGTTCATCTCTTCAGCAGCATGACGGCCAAAGGCTAACAGCAGAATCTGATCGGCGCTGGCGAGTCGGCGTTGTAATAACCAGCCCGCCCGGGCGACCAGCACAGAGGTTTTGCCACTGCCCGCGCCCGCCAGTACCAGCACCGCATCCTCACCGTTTACCACGGCTTCAGCCTGAGATCCGTTAAGCGGCGTGGACTCAACCGTGGCGAAGAAATCCTGATAACGCGTGAGCATCGCAGCAGTCCAGTCGCGGTTACGCTGACGGATTGCGGCCTCGCCCTGTTGCAGCCAGTGTTGGCAAAATGCCCAATTTTCCCGACAGGACTCAAAATCGTTGATGCGTGACAGCGGGAGTGGCAAGGCATCAAACTGCTTGAGAATTTGATCGTTAATCGCCTGCAGCTCACTGCGTTTTAACCAGCGGTCCTGCTCACTGAACCCGTTAATTTCAGCACGAAGGCCCTGCAGAACCGAGGCACACACGTCACTCATCTCATGGCTCCAGTCCTGCCATGCCTGCATCAGATAATGATAAAAACGTTGTGTCTCCTGCCATTCAGTGCCATGCAAACGCACAACCTTATTGTCCGCCAGCAGAAACTCGAGCTCTCCCCAGACCATGCCACGCTTACAGGTAATGTCCGACAACTGGTTAAAGGGAATCAGATATTCGTGTTTATCACCACTGACTTCAACACCAGCGGTCAACAGGCGAACACGATTGTAAGGATGCTGGGCAAGCCGTTTGCCCATGGATGTTGCTTTAAGTTCCACGCCGACACCAACGACCGAGATAAAGAGTAATCGGAGTTTACCTGTCAGACTCTTGACGCTCCAGCCTTAAAACACGCTAAACTGCGACATATCTTGCGGAGTGCAAAAGGAAAAGCGGTTATGCGCACTGTTTTAAATATTCTTAATTTTGTATTGGGTGGCTTCTTCACCACGCTCAGTTGGCTGTTCGCGACACTGATCAGCATTGTGCTGATCTTTACCCTGCCGTTGACGCGTTCATGCTGGGAAATCACCAAACTCTCGTTTCTTCCGTTCGGCAATGAGGCGGTGCACGTGGATGTGCTGCGTCCCGACAGCAAAAGTCACATCATGAACACCGGCGGCACCTTCCTGAATATTTTCTGGCTGATTTTCTTCGGCTGGTGGCTCTGCCTGTCCCACATCTCTGTCGGTATTGTGCAGTGTGTCAGCATCATTGGTATTCCGGTGGGAATCGCGAATTTCAAGATTGCGGCTATTGCACTGTGGCCGGTCGGCCGTCGGGTTGTCTCTGTGGAAGAGGCGCGTGCCGCGCGTGATGCCAATGCCCGCCGCCGCTATTAGTATTCTGTCCGGATGGCGTAAGTATCTTTTTAACAGCACCTGGCGTTACCTGCTGCGGATTCTGTTCGCCTTAACCGGCTGTGCAGCAGTGCCCTGGGTGCTGCAGCAGATTGAATGGACCATTCCCCTCACGCTTGGGGTGGTCGCCGCCGCGCTGGCCGATCTGGATGATCGACTGGCGGGACGTTTAAAAAATCTGCTGATTACCCTGTTGTGTTTTTGCGTTGCGTCGGTTTCAGTGGAACTGCTCTTTCCCCATCCGCTGGCCTTTATTATCGGTCTGGCGATCTCCACCTGGGGTTTTATTTTGCTGGGCGCTCTCGGGCAGCGCTATGCGACCATTGCTTTCGGCGCCTTGCTGATTGCCGTTTACACCATGTTGGGCATCGGACTGTTTTCCCAGTGGTATCTGCAGCCCATCCTGCTGCTGGTCGGCGCGCTCTGGTATAACCTGCTGACGCTGTTGGGCCACGTCATGTTTCCCGTTCGCCCGGTTCAGGAGCAGCTGGCAGCCAGTTTCTCGCAGTTAGCGCAATACCTGGACGCCAAAGCTAACCTGTTTGATCCGGACGCCGATGCGCAGGATGATGCCACGTTTGTTGAGGCGGCGATGGTGAACAGCCAGCTGGTCGCCCAGCTTAATCTGACCAAAACCACACTGCAAAGCCGCTTGCGCGGCGACAGGGGCTCACGTGGTACCCGACGCAGTCTGCACTACTATTTTGTTGCTCAGGATATCCACGAACGCGCCAGCTCTTCTCATCTCCAGTATCATTTACTGCGCGGCAACTGGCGCTATAACGAAATTCTGTTCCGCTTTCAGCGCCTGCTGAATATGCAGGCTCAGGCCTGTCGGCAACTGGCCCGGTCTGTTTTACTGCGCGAACGCTGGGAACATGACAGTCGTTTTGAGCGTGTTTTTGAACGCTTACATAATGCGATTCAACGCCTTGAAGATAGCCATCCGGATGCCACGCATACCCGGGCCCTGTTTTGGTTATTACGTAATCTGCAGGCGATTGATGCGCAACTGGCTTCTCTCGAATCTGAGCAGGCACTGGCCGACGATCCGCAGCACAGCGACAACATGCTGTCACGTGAAGAGATCAGCGGCTGGAGCGACATCAAGCTGCGCTTCAGCCGCCACCTGACGCCCTCTTCGGCCCTGTTCCGTCATGCTGTCAGAATGTCAGTGGTAATGTGCACCGGGTACGGATTCATTCAGGTTACCGGTCTGGAACGAGGCTACTGGATTCTGTTAACCAGCCTGTTCGTTTGCCAGCCCAACTACAGCGCGACCCAGCGCAGGCTGGCACTGCGCATCGGCGGCACGCTGGCTGGCATTGCCATTGGGTTGCCATTGCTCTGGCTGGTGCCCTCAGTAGAAGGCCAGCTGTTTCTGATTGTCGTGACGGGCGTACTCTTCTTTGCTTTCCGCCAGGTGCAATACGCGCATGCCACCTTGTTTATCACCCTGCTGGTTCTGCTCTGTTTTAATCTGCTGGGTGAGGGATTTGAGGTCGCGCTGCCGCGGGTAGTGGACACCTTACTGGGCTGTGCGCTGGCCTGGCTCGCCGTGAGCTTTATCTGGCCTGACTGGCGTTTTCGTCAGCTTCCGGCCGTTGCCACTCGCACGCTTAATGCCAACTGCCGTTATCTTGATGCGATCATGGAGCAGTACCATCAGGGCAAAGACAATCGTCTTGCTTATCGTATTGCGCGACGTGACGCCCACAACGCCGATGCTGAGCTGGCATCGGTGGTATCAAATATGAGCAGCGAACCCCGTACCAGCACTAAGCTCAGGGAGTCGGCATTTCAGTTACTCTGCCTGAATCACTCCTTCCTGAGCTATATCTCCGCTCTGGGCGCTCATCGCGACAAAGTGACCCAACCAGCCCTGCTGGCCCTGCTCGACGATACAGTATGTTATGTTGAAGATGTGCTGCAGACGGATGTCGTCAGCGACAGCCGGGCAGAGAAAATGCGTATTGAGCTGGTGCAGCGCATCGCGCAACTGACCGCCGAGCCCGATCCGCGTGCGCCGCTGGTTTTGCAACAGTTGGGCTTGCTGGTTGCCCTGATGCCCGACATTGCGCGCCTGCGACGCTCGCTGGACAGGCGCTAACGGCCTTTTTCTTTACATTCCGGCGTACTGAGTGCGGCCTGATACCATTCGCCTAACTCGGTTTTAATGGTTTGTGGCAGCGCCGCATGATGATGGCCGGAAATCGCCCCTTCAAGCGCTAATAAGGTTTTAAGGCCGAGGTGTTGATTATTGCGCCGCAGCCTTAACCAGCACTGCCTGGCCCCCGTTTCACGCAGATGTTTGACGGTACAAATACCTATCTCATGCAGCATCATTTCCAGTCGCAGGCTGACGTTTGGTAAGTCTTTTAACCGCACCTTACCCAGCCGCTCATTGTGCTCACGTTGGGCGGTTTGCAGAGACGCAGCAGAAAGGCGAACCAGATGCTCCGGATGCGCCCACAGGCGATCGTCTACCTTAAAATAGTTGAGGCTTACCGCAATACCCCGCTTATGGAATGTCAAGGGTTCCAGCGGCTGCTTTGCCCCATATTCCCGTAATGCTTCACTGGCACGTAAGTAGAGTTCGTCTTCTTTTACCAGCGCAAAAACCACGCGCTCAACAGCCAGTGCGTAGCCACCGAACTGGGTACGGGATTCAATTTTGCCCAGCGGTGCCAACTGCTGTATTGAGCGTAAAATTATCCGCTTCTGTTTCTTCATTTCATCACCTCCTTGTAACAAAAGCCTGCTAAAAATCTTACTATTCAGGAAGTTAGAAGATAATTAAATTCAGTTAGAGGTTCAATGAATAAATCCGTTAAAAGACAAGCTGATGCAAATTTTGCGAGGCGTTTTCAGAAATTCAGGTTGATCTTTATCCAGGATGCCATTACTGTACATCCATACAGTCAACTGCTGAGTGATTAATTTATGCGCACCCAACATACCAGTAATGTATGCTCTGCTCACCGTTACGCTTCGTCCTCTGTTCCGGCTACTCATAAAGGCTGGATTACTGAATTACGCTATAGCGAACAACCCGGAATGATGCAGATGCTGCTGTTACCACTGCTTCAGCAATTAAGCCAGCAGTCTCGCTGGCAGCTGTGGTTAACCCCCGCGCACAAGTTGAGCCGGGTCTGGATGCAGGAAGCCGGTTTGCCACTTGAGAAAAGTATGCATATCGCCGATGCTGAACGTTACAATGCCGTTGAAGCGATGATCAAAGCGCTGCGCACAGGAAATTACAGCGTGGTTTTGGCCTGGATTCCTTATGAATTAGACGTGGACGAACGTCGTGAACTTGAACGTGCAGCAGCGGAAGGAAAGGCGTTGGGGCTGATTTTACGCTCGGGTGAAACCCTCAAAACGGCAGTAAGACCAGAAAACTCGCTAAAAATTCAGTCTGATTTGTTTCATTAAGTAAAAAATGAGATTTATCTCAAGCAGTTTTTTATCTCGCTTAAGGCTAAGGCACTGATTCTGCTCCCCCCAGCAATGACAACGGCTTAGCCCCCATTTTGTGGGGTAAGCACCTCACAGAAGTTCAGGGTAAATTGTTAGAATTTATGTATAAAACACTGTTTTTTTACATAAGTGCCTCACATCACACTTGTAAGTTTCCAATCTCGTTGTAGACTTTATCTCGCCAGGGTGCTCAATAACCTCCGTTTTTTGCGGTAGAGTCATAAGCGAGCGTTTTGACCCGGCGAAGGATTAAACCAAGAGCAACCTTTATGCTCATTGCCTATTTGGATGATAACGAGGCGCAAAATGAAAAAGACAGCTATCGCAATTGCAGTGGCACTGGCTGGCTTCGCTACCGTAGCGCAGGCCGCCCCAAAAGATAACACCTGGTACACCGGTGCTAAACTGGGCTGGTCTCAGTATCACGACACTGGCTACTACGGTCACAATTACCAAAACAACGACGGTCCAACTCATGAAAGCCAACTGGGCGCAGGCGCGTTCGCTGGTTACCAGGCTAACCCATACCTGGGTTTCGAACTGGGCTATGACTGGTTAGGCCGCATGCCTAATAAAGGCAACCAGATTAACGGCGCATTCAAAGCACAGGGCATCCAGCTGGCTGCTAAACTGAGCTACCCAATCGCAGACGATCTGGACATCTATACCCGCCTGGGTGGCATGGTATGGCGTGCAGACTCTACTCAGCAGAACCTGGCTACTGGCACTCGCATCAGCGACCACGACACCGGTGTTTCTCCACTGGCAGCCGTTGGTGTTGAATATGCTCTGACCAAAAACTGGGCAACCCGTCTGGATTACCAGTGGGTTAACAACATCGGTGATGCACAGACCGTTGGTGCTCGTCCAGACAACGGCATGCTGAGCCTGGGTGTTTCTTACCGCTTCGGTCAGGATGATGTTGCTGCGCCAGCTCCGGCTCCAGCACCAGCTCCAGCACCAGTGGTACAGACCAAGCGTTTCACTCTGAAATCAGACGTTCTGTTCACCTTCAACAAGTCAACCCTGAAGCCAGAAGGTCAGCAGGCTCTGGATCAGCTGTATAGCCAGCTGAGCTCCATGGATCCTAAAGACGGTTCAGTTGTTGTTCTGGGCTTCACCGATCGCATCGGTTCAGAGCAGTACAACCAGAAACTGTCTGAGAAACGTGCTCAGTCAGTAGTGGATTACCTGGTATCTAAAGGTATCCCTGCTAACAAGATCTCTGCTCGCGGCATGGGTGAATCCAACCCAGTGACTGGCAACACCTGTGACAGCGTGAAAGGTCGTAAGGCCCTGATCGACTGCCTGGCGCCAGACCGTCGTGTAGAAATCGACGTTAAAGGCATCAAAGACGTGGTAACTCAGCCACAGGCTTAAGTTATCCGTTATGAAAAAACCCCGCTTATGCGGGGTTTTTTTTGGCCTGAATTTATCAATGCTGCTCATCCCGTATCGCGGAGTCTGAATCCGTAATCTCTCGCGTGAACTCAGGACTCTTTTTCAGACCCTGGATGACCTAATATTGCCTGCAGATCCTGCTTTAACGTTGACATCTGACTGGCATACTTCTCTTTACGTTCGGCATCTTCAATAAGCTGTACGATGGTTTCAGACAGCGTATTGTTACGACGTTGCGCCAGCCCTGCCAGTCGCTGCCAGACCAGATATTCCAGATCGATTGATTTTTTTCGGGTGTGCTGGTGCTCAGCATTGAAGTGACGTTTACGCCGGGCGCGGATAGTTTGCTTAAGCCGGTTATCGAGGTCGGGGTGAATATGCTGGCTGATCCAGTTGTTTATCTCTACCGGATTATTTTCCATCACCAGTAATTTATCCACCGCGGCCTGCGCAGCGCTAAGTTCAAGGTGACGCGTGATCAGTTCACCCTCCCGATGTTTTTTCACCAGGTATTTCCACTTCCATCCACTTTCAAGATTTTCGAGCTGCTGGTATTTCATCGGAATCTCATCGTGATCGCGTAACAAACTAAGAATAACAGCTTTTTTACCGGATGCAGCAACGAAAAACATGCTGCCAGCGTCACAACATCTGAATGAACTCTGCAGTGCTTAAGCAGGGTGAATCCTGTATAATCTCGCTTTTCTCAAAACAGACAAATGCGATTATTTTGACCAGCACTCAACTTACGTGGCAAACCTTACAGCCGGATAGCACGCAATATCAATCCGTTTTCTCCCGAATCGCTGATGAAGAGACCGATGCCCTGGCAACGGTACAGCCCCGACTGCTGAACGCGCTGGCCCACTTACATCATCAAAGTCAGGGTCTTCCCCTGCTGCTGGTTCGCAGCCAGGAAAACCGTGAATACCTTGCGCTGATAGCAGAGGCGGCTCAACGCGTTATGGGTGAGTCATCAACTCTGTCAGGCGGTGACTACCATATTCTGGCCGACAACGTCACGTTGCAACCGCCTACCGACAGCCTGCGCCCTTTTACCAGCCAGGGCGGGATTCACTATGCTGACTGGATCGAGCAGGAGCAGCTGTTTGGCTGCGTGCGGATGCACAAAGATCGGATCCAACTTGAGCCAGGGCTGATCCATCGCGCCAATGGCGGAACGTTAGTCCTTTCACTTCGTGCTTTACTCACTCAGCCGCTGCTGTGGCTGCGTCTGAAAAAGAGCATTGAGCAAGGCTACATCGAGTGGCAATCCCAGGACGAACGTCGTCCCCTGCCGGTTTCCGTGCCTCCGCTCCCGCTCAAGCTTAATCTGGTGCTCTGTGGCGAGCGCGATACCCTGGCCGATTTTCAGGAGCTGGATGCTGAAGCGCATGAAATGGCGATCTACACCGAATTTGAAGAAAATATTCAGATTGTGGATGAAGACGACATGCTCGCATGGTGTCGCTGGACGGTCGATCTGGCCGGGCAGGCTGATATTGCTGCACCCGACGAAGACTTCTGGCCCGAACTCATCAAAGAAGGTGTACGTTACAGCGGCGATCAGGATACGCTTCCGCTCTGCCCTCGCTGGCTGCTGCGCCAACTGCGCGAGACCGCGTTGATGGGAGAGACGCTCAGTGCTGAAGCGCTGCGTGACGCCCTGGAAGCGCGCCTGTGGCGTGAAAACTACCTTAATGAACGTATGCGTGATGAAATCCTGCTACGACAGATTTTGGTTGAAACGGAAGGTGAGGTCGTCGGCCAGATAAACGGCCTGTCCGTTGTGGAATATCCCGGTCATCCGCGCGCCTGGGGCGATCCCTGCCGTATTACCTGTGTGGTGCATCCTGGCGACGGTGAATTCACCGACGTCGAACGCAAAGCGGAGTTAGGCGGCAATATTCATGCGAAAGGCATGATGATTATGCAGGCCTATTTAATTGCTGAACTGGAGCTGGATCAGCAACTGCCCTTTTCCGCTTCGCTGGTATTTGAACAATCCTATTCCGAAGTTGACGGCGACAGTGCATCGCTGGCAGAACTGTGCGCATTAATCAGCGCCCTTGCCGGTGCGCCACTGAATCAGCAGATTGCGGTTACGGGCTCGGTGGATCAGTTTGGTAATGTGCAACCGGTTGGCGGGCTGAATGAGAAGATTGAAGGATTCTTTGATATCTGCCATCAGCGCGAGTTAACCGGTCAGCAGGGTGTCATTATTCCCGCCTGTAACGTTCGTCACCTTAGCCTGAACCAACAGGTGGTGAGCGCGGTGGAAGAAGGACGCTTCCATATCTGGGCGATCGACAGTGCGGATGAAGCGCTGCCGCTGCTTACGGGGAAAATATGGAATACGGAAGACGGCGAAGGCGAATGCCTGCTACGCACCATTCAGGAGCGCATCAGTCAGATGAATCAGCCTGAGCCCTCACCGCGATCCTGGCCGCTGCGCTGGCTTAACTGGTTTAACCACCGCTAATCCTGTTTGCTCAGCGTACAACTGTTCGCTAATATTCGTGATTCACTAAAAGAAGGCATATTAAGAACATGGTAGATAAACGCGAATCCTATACCAAAGAAGACCTGATTCTGTCCGGTCGCGGTGAACTGTTCGGCGAAAATGGTCCGCCGCTTCCATCCGGCAATATGCTGATGATGGACCGCGTGGTCAAAATGACCGAAGACGGTGGTAAATACGATAAAGGCTTCGTAGAAGCTGAACTGGATATCAATCCGGACCTGTGGTTCTTTGGTTGCCACTTTATTGGCGATCCGGTGATGCCCGGCTGCCTGGGTCTTGATGCAATGTGGCAGTTGGTTGGCTTCTATCTCGGCTGGTTGGGCGGCGAAGGCAAAGGCCGTGCGCTGGGTGTGGGCGAGGTTAAATTCACTGGCCAGGTTCTGCCAGAGGCGAAAAAAGTCACCTACCGTATTCACTTCAAGCGTGTGATCAACCGTAAACTGGTGATGGGCGTTGCAGATGGTGAAGTGCTGGTTGACGGTAATCTGATTTACACCGCCAGCGATTTAAAAGTCGGTCTGTTTAAAGATACCGCAGCGTTCTAATCGTTCCCCAGAAACGAAAACCTCCGCTTAGTGCGGAGGTTATATCCCTTTTCAGTGACATCCGGCTAAGCAGCAGCCGACCTGTCCTCCATGGCTTGTCGCCAACCTCCCAACCAGTGAGACTTAGCATCTATCATTTGATACGGACACATCTCTTTAGAGCGTCCTGTAATACCTGCTTGATAACCACGTGAATGGGCGCGCTCAAGGCGGTCTCGTTTCTGTCTCTTCATACTCCGTGTCCCTCATGTAAGGTCTGTGGAATCTGGTGGAAAGAAAAAGGTGACTAATAAATGTTCAGCCACCCTTTTGTTTTACTCGCTCTGTATGAAAAGATCAATGCGCAATATTCACGCCAATGTCACAAATGTGACCTGAAGTGGACATGAATTTTCTGTTTCGTGATGTAAGCCTATTGCTTTATCCACATGATTTATATAGAAACCCGATGTTATGTCAGAAAATAAGCACTAACCGAAACAACAGGTTAACTACAAGCCCGTTCCTGTCGAATTCTCAGAGGCCACATTGCGGGCAATCTGTTGCGCAATTTGCTGCCAGCCCTGAGCAAGGGTTTTGACAAGGGCATCATAGCCATCTTCCTGCTGTGGCAACACCAGGTTGAAAGCCTGCTTTGTGAAGCGTCCCTGATGTTCCAGCGTCCACTGCCCGCTAATGACCGCTTTGCCGTCATAGCGTCCCTGGAAATCGTTGACCGTAATGTTCAGGGTGTCATGTTCCTGCCCCATTAACGTCTGAGTCACCAGCCGACCCGGTAACGCTTTGGTGAGATTGGTTATCATCGTTTGCTGTAGCTGCTGATCGAGCGGGCTGGCCCACAAATTATTGGCGGCGATAACGTATTTAACATCGCTGGTTTGATATACCAGCCCATTACCCGCCAGATAGTCCGGAACCACAACCTGCTGTACCCATAAGGTCGGCTGTGCATTTGCCTCACTGCCGATCACCTGCATCGAGGCCGCCCCTGAGGGCAGCTGATAGTAAGTGGTATTCACCGTGCTGCTACAGGCACTCAGTGCGAGAGCGGCCAAAAAAACGAGTCCTTTTTTCATTGTTTTGCCCTCTTCGGCTGGGGATCCTGTCCCGGTTTTGCTTCAAACACTAACGCATTACTTTTGGCATTTAGCGTCTTCAGCACTGGCTGCAGTTCGCGCAGCACCTGATCAAGCCGTTGCATATCGCCCACCAGCTTGCTGTAGGCCGGTGAGCCAGGCTGCAGGCCTTTCATACTGCGGTTGAGCTCACGTAGCGTTTGCTGCGTCTCTTCCGGCAGCGTTTTCATCGCCGGACTGCTGGTTACAACGTTAATGTTGTCGATGGTACGTTGCAGATCGCGCAGAGTTTTCTGGCTCTCCTTCAGCGTTCCGGTGGCTTCCGACACCATATTGTTGAGCGGTAGACCGTTAATTTTATCCAGCGCAGCCATCAGTTTCTGCTGAATCTGGCTCAGGCCACCACTCACCGTCGGGATCACTTCATAACCCGCGACTTTATCTGGCCCTTTATAGGCAGGGGCATTGTCATAGAAGTCGATATCGACAAACAGCGCGCCAGACAACAGGTTGCCGGTTTTCAACGTTCCGCGCAGGCCACGTTTCTTACCGTCCTGCAGATGCTGCTCAAGATCGAAGTTTTCACCCAGACGGCTAATAAAGCGATCGGGTTCAATGCGAATCAACACCGGCACGCGGTAGTCATTATTTAGCGCCTGCGCAGTGCCCGCATTCATGAACGGCACCTCCGCAACGGTACCCAGACGAATGCCGCGGAATTCAACCGGCGCGCCCACCTGCAATCCACGAATCGAATCAGAGAAGAACATCAGATAGTCGATATGATTGGTATACAGTGAATCCTGAATACTGCGCTGATCGTCAAACAGGTGATATTCAGCCTGATTCTGCGCCGCCTTACCTAAATCCCAGCCGTCAGGCACGTCAAAGCTGACCCCGCCGCTAAACAGCGTGGTGAGCGACCCCATTTCAACCCGCATGCCTGATGCCGACATATCCACCGCGATGCCGCTGTCTTTCCAGAAACGCACATTCGTCGTCACCAGACGATCGTAGGGGGCGGCGACAAACAGCTGATAGGTCATCATGCGCTTATCGGTGTCGAAGCTGCTGGTTTCAACGGTGCCGACACGATAGCCGCGAAACAGCACCGGATCGCCAGCGTTAAGCTGCCCCGCTTTTTTGCTGTCGAGTGTAATACGAATGCCCTTCGCATCAGGCGGCGCTAACGGCGGCGCATCCAGCAAGGTGTACTGATCCAGGGGATCTTTTTTGGTACCAGGCTGCAGCTCGATATAGGCACCAGACAGCAGCGTTCCTAAGCCCGTAATGCCTTCGCGACCGACCTGCGGCTTAACGACCCAAAATACGCTGTCGCTGTGCAACAGCTTTTCCATACCTGAATTCAGTCGGGCTTTAATCTCAACGTGATGGAGATCGTCTGTGAGGACGGCACTCTCGACCACACCGACATTGACGCTGCGGCTTTTGATGGTGGTTTTACCCGCTTCAATTCCTTCTGCGCTCTCGGTGATCAGCGTCACTTCCGGTCCCTGATGACTAAAATGATAAAACAGAATCCAGCCGCCAATTAACAGCGTGACAATAGGGACGATCCATACCGGTGACCAGCGCTTAATCTGATCCACTTTGGCATGACCGTGATTATTTTCCGTCAAGATGCGGCTCCTTCATATTTTTCTCACCAGCACGATCCCAGGTTAAGCGCGGGTCAAACGTCATTGCTGCAATCATGGTCAGAATCACCACCAGCGCAAACAACACCGCTCCCCATGCCGGATACACTTTCATTAACTGTCCCATACGCACCAGCGCGGAGAGCACGGCAATCACAAAGACGTCGATCATTGACCAACGCCCAACAAACTCAACCACCTCATAGATCAGGTGCATTTTATGGCTGTCGCGCTGCCCGCGTCCGCTGGCATCCCAGCACAGCCAGCCAATCGCCAGCATCTTCAGAGACGGAACCATAATACTGGCGATAAAAATCACCAGCGCGACCGGATAAGATCCATCGCCCCAAAGTAAAATTACCCCGGCCATGATGTTCGAGGGCATCGCCGATCCCAGCGTTTCGGTAATCATAATCGGCAGCAGATTGGCGGGCACATAAAGCATAACGGAGGTTATCAGCAGCGCCAGTGTCCACTGCAGGCTGTGTTTACGGCGGGCATCGGCAACCACGCCGCAGCGCGGACATTCCCGCTGTGTCACAGGTAACACCGCAGTGCAGCACGGACAGGAGCGCAGGCCCTGGCTTAATCCGCTTACGCCTGCCTGGGGCGCATGGGGTAAAGACGGCATCGCTTCAATACGATCCCACAGCCAGCGGCGATCCAGACACTGAAACGCGCGCAGTTGCAAAAGGCAAAACAGACACCAGGGCCAGAAGCTGGTTTCGAGGCCAATTTCGCCATAGGCCATGAGCTTGACGAAACTAACCAGCACCCCGGCCATGAAGATTTCTGCCATTCCCCAGTTGCGCATATGAAAAAGGATACGCGCCAGGCCCAGTTTCAGGCTGACGGGCATTTTCACCTGATTGACCAGCAGGACAATGGTGATCATACAAAAGGCGGGAATTCCCTGGACAAACAACAGGAACAGTGTGGCCAGGCTGGCGTAATCGTCGGCCACCATCACCCTCGGGATTTGCATCAGGCTGATCTGACTGGACAGCCCGGCGACTTTCATGGTGATAAACGGAAACAGATTGGCAAGCACCAGCATAAATAGCGCGGCCAGCGCGTAACCGGTCGGACGCTTACGCGGCTCCGACCAGTTGACGGTCAGGGAGGTATGGCAGCGCGGACAGGACGCTCGGCTGCCAACGGGAATGGCCGGCAGTTTTACCATTAAGTCGCACTGTGGACAGAGCATCCACGCGTTCGTTTTCTCTGCTGAACACATTCCCGCCCCTTAATGACTATGCGCCGTTTCTCAGTGATTCCAGCTCTTCCCAACGCGCAAAGGCGGTTTCCAGCTGCTGTTCGACGTCAGCCAGTTCATCGAGCACCGGCTGCGTTTTATCGTGTGGCTGACTGAAAAAATCCGGATGACTCATTTTGGCCTGAAGCTCGCCAATACGCGCCTCTAACTGTTCCAGCTTTTGCGGTAACTGTTCCAGTTCACGCGTCAGGTTATAGCTTAGTTTGTTCGCGTTACGTTTGGCAGCGTCATTTTTCGTATCGGCAGGCTTGAGGGCACTATTTGTCCCCTTTGCTGAGCCCTGCACCTTTTGCTGTTTGTACGCTGCACGCTGCTGCTGCGCATCGTGATAGCCGCCGACAAAGGTCCCTATCTCGCCGTTGCCTTCAAAAATCCAGCATTCGGTTACGGTATTGTCAACGAACTGACGATCGTGACTGACCAGCAGCACTGTGCCCTGGTAACCGTCGATGAGCTCTTCCAGCAGCTCCAGCGTTTCCACATCAAGGTCATTGGTCGGCTCATCAAGGATCATCAGGTTACTGGGACGCAGGAACAGACGCGCCAGCAGCAGGCGGTTACGCTCCCCACCCGACAGCGCCCTGACCGGCGTCATCGCGCGTTTAGGATGGAACAGGAAATCCTGCAGATAGCCCAGCACGTGACGCGGTTTACCATTGACCAGCACCTCTTGTTTGCCTTCCGCCAGGTTGTCCATCACGGTCCGATCGGGATCGAGTTCCGCACGGTGCTGGTCGAAATAGGCCACTTCAAGTTTGGTCCCGGAGTGCACACGACCGTGATCGGCCTTCAGCTGTTGCAGCATCAGACGCAGTAACGTGGTTTTACCACAGCCGTTCGGCCCAATCAGGGCGATCTTGTCCCCGCGCTGCACCTGGGCTGAGAAATCTTTCACCAGCTGCTTGCCGTCTACCGCGTAATCCACGTTTTCCAGTTCAAAGACAATTTTGCCGGAGCGTGATGCTTCACCGACCTGCATATTGGCTTTGCCCATGACTTCACGGCGTTCTGAACGCTCGCGACGTAAGGCTTTTAACGCCCGAACGCGGCCTTCATTACGGGTTCGACGTGCTTTGATGCCCTGACGGATCCAGACTTCTTCCTGTGCCAGCTTGCGGTCAAACTCAGCATTTTGCATCTCTTCAACGCGCAGGGCTTCTTCTTTGCCTTCCAGATACGCGTCGTAGTTACCCGGCCAGGAAACCAGCTTGCCGCGGTCCAGATCCACAATACGGGTGGCCATATTACGGATAAAAGAACGGTCGTGAGAGATAAAGACGATACTGCCGCTGAAGCTTTTCAGGAAGGTCTCCAGCCAGTCAATCGTTTCAATATCAAGGTGGTTGGTGGGCTCGTCCAGCATCAGTACGCGAGGATTACTGACCAGCGCACGCCCCAGCGCGGCTTTACGCAACCAGCCACCGGACAGAGACGACAGTTCAGTGTCCGGCGACAGACCAATCTGCTGCAGCACGTCCATGATACGACTTTCCAGCTGCCACAAATTGTGATGATCCAGGATGCCCTGCAGACGCGCCATCTCATTGAGATTTTTATCACTGGGATCGTCCATCACCTGGTGCGAGATCGCATGGTAGGCTTTGAGATGCTCCGCCTGCTCTTCGACGCCCTCTGCCACAAAATCATAAACTGATCCGGTGATATTGCGCGGCGGATCCTGCTGGAGCCGCGCCACGACCAGATCGGTTTCATAAATGATGCGTCCGTCATCCAGCGGCTGCTCGCCGTTGATGATTTTCATCAGTGTGGATTTGCCCGCCCCGTTTCGGCCAACCAGACACACGCGCTCATTTTCTTCGATATGTAGTTCGGTATTGTCTAACAGAGGCGCATCGCTAAAAGACAGATAAGCGCCGTGGATACTAATCAATGACATGAAACTTATTCCTTACCAGCATGAGTGATCAGCCAGCAGTTATGAATTTGGCGATTACGCGCAAAATCCTGTGACAGGGTTTTCTGAGTGATGTCCTGAGCCTGGAGCCCCAATGCGTTAAGGCCATCCAGATCCATTTTGAAACCACGTTTATTATTCGAGAACATGATAGTACCGCCTTTACGCAACAGCCGTTTCAGGTTACGCATCAGCATCATATGATCGCGCTGCACATCAAAACTCTCTTCCATACGTTTTGAGTTAGAGAACGTGGGCGGATCGATAAAGATCAGGTCGAAATTTTCGTCGCTCTCGTTCAGCCAGCTCAGGCAGTCGGCATGCAGCAGGCGATGCTGACGACCGGTGAGGCCGTTCAGCCGCAGGTTACGCTCTGCCCACTCCAGATAGGTACGCGACATATCCACGGTGGTGGTAGAGCGTGCGCCGCCCAGACCCGCATGCACGCTGGCAGAGCCGGTGTAAGCAAACAGGTTCAGGAAATCCTTGCCCTGACTCATCTGACCCAGCATCTTGCGGGCAATACGGTGATCGAGGAACAATCCCGTATCCAGATAGTCAGTCAGGTTCACCAGGAAACGGGCGTTAAATTCCTGCACTTCAAAATAGTCGCCCTTCTCACTCAGCTTTTGATACTGCGCTTTGCCCTTCTGACGTTCGCGCGTCTTGAGGATTAAGCGGTTTGACGGCAGCGCCAGCACGCTCAGCGTGGCACTAATCACGTCAAACAGGCGTTGACGGGCTTTATTCGCGTCGATGGTTTTGGGTGGCGCATATTCCTGCACCACCACCCAGTCCGCATAGCGATCCACGGCCACATTATAGTCCGGCAGATCGGCGTCATAAATGCGGTAGCACTCGATACCTTCCTGGCGCGCCCACTTATCCAGCTTCTTGAGGTTTTTGCGCAAGCGGTTCGCGTAATCTTCAGCAATCTGATTACCGCGCTCAGCGCTGTTCGCCGACAGCTGATAGTTTTTCTGCACACAGTCCAGCGGGCCATTTTTGGCTTTGAACTGACGGTCGGCACGCAGTTGCAGACAGCTCAGTAGTTCGGGCGATGCGCTAAACAGCGACAGATTCCAGCCGGCGAAGTGCTGCTTCATCAACCGGCCAAGCTGGCTGTGCAGCGCAATAAGCGCAGGCTCACTTTCAAGACGTTCACCGTAAGGTGGGTTACTGAGCACCGTTCCCGTCACCTCAG
Organism: Pantoea sp. Ae19-2; assembly: GCF_059801205.1. Taxonomy (NCBI): domain Bacteria; kingdom Pseudomonadati; phylum Pseudomonadota; class Gammaproteobacteria; order Enterobacterales; family Erwiniaceae; genus Pantoea; species Pantoea sp. Ae19-2. Next base: position 2,331,965 of record NZ_JBCHWE010000001.1, read on the forward strand.
TCTGAAGAGGATTCTGCAGCTTCAGCAAATCCTGTTGGCCAAAGGTGAACAGTTCAAAAACGCCGGCACGACGTGCATTCGCTTTTGCCCATTCCAGCACCCGTCCATTATTGTCATAACCAAAAAAGCGCGCCTGGCACGCCGCCGTCCCGGCACGGGCACGGGCCTGAGCATCGCTCTTGACCTCGCGCCACAGGCTTTCGTTAAAACCGGCCCATGCCGTGAAGCCCCACTGGTTACGCAGTAAACCCGGCGCGCGGTCGCAGGCCATCAGCGCAGCTTCGATCAGTAACGTGCCTGAACCACACATCGGATCGATGAGCGGCGTGGACGGCTGCCAGCCCGAACGCATCACAATCGCTGCAGCCAGGTTTTCTTTCAGCGGCGCCTGACCCGTTTGCTGACGATAGCCGCGCTGATGCAGGGCACTGCCGCTCAAGTCCAGAGCTATACTGGCGCGGTCGTCATCAAGCCAGACGTTAATACGAATATCGGCCTGTTCACGATCGACGTCCGGGCGTGCCAGGTTACGACGGGTAAAACTGTCGACAATCGCATCTTTGACGCGCAGCGCGCCAAACTGGCTGTTACGGATCTCATCGTTGGTGCCATTAAAGTGCACCACGAAGGTTTTGTCGCTACCGAACATGGCGGGCCAGTCAATGCCCTGCACGCCCAGATAGAGATCGAGATCGCTGTAAACGCCGACCTCGGTCAGAGGCAGCAAAATACGCGAAGCCAGACGACTCCACATCAGGCTTTGGTACATTACGCGGTCATCGGCCTTGAAGTGAACGCCTCCCTGTACCACTTGCAAATCCTGCGCGCCCAGCGCGTCCAGCTCATTTTTTAACAGCTCTTCGAGCCCACGCGCCGTGCTGGCAAACAGAGAATTCATATCGTCACTTTTTTACTCTTGAGAAAATTGTTGCGCATTATAGCGAATCGCAGACCTATGTCATAAAGTTAGCTTCTTTTGTCTTGCGCGCCCGCTTCTGGAGACTTTCATGATCACGCTTTCCCGCTTATTTATCCATCCCGTAAAATCCATGCGCGGGTTGCAGGTCTCACATGCCTGGGCTGCCAGTAGCGGGTTAACCTATGACCGTATTTTTATGGTGACCGAACCTGACGGAACCTTTATTACGGCGCGTCAGTTTCCGGAGATGGTGCAGTTCACGCCGGCGATTACGCCAGACGGTCTGTTCTTACAGGCCCCCGACGGGAGCCAGTCGCTCATTCGTTTTGCCGACTTTACCCATGCTGAGCAGCCCACGGAGGTCTGGGGCAATACGTTTACCTCACGAATCGCACCCGAGACGATCAACCAGTGGCTGAGTGCGTTCTTTCCACGACCGGTGCAGCTACGCTGGGTCGGACCGCAGCCTTCACGCCGCGTCAAACGTTTTACCGATGTGCCACTGGGCTTTGCCGATGGATATCCCTACCTGCTCGTGAACAGTGCTTCGCTGCAGGATTTACAGCAGCGCTGTCCCGCCAGCGTGCGAATCGAACAATTCAGGCCAAACCTGGTCGTGAGTGGCGCACCTGCGTGGGATGAAGACAGCTGGGCGGAGATCGCTATCGGTCAGGTTAATTTCGCCGTTCCAAAACCCTGTAGCCGCTGTGTTTTTACTACGATTGGCGTGGAAAGTGGTCAGAAGCATCCTGAGGGGCAACCTTTGACCACGCTGCAGGGCTTTCGTACGGCGCAGGACGGCAGCGGGGACATTGATTTTGGCCTGAATCTGATCGCGCTCAACAGCGGTATTATTCGCGCTGGCGACGCCGTCAGGATACTGAAACGCCAGTCGCCGCGCGTCTATGGTCCAGGAGAGGTGACTGAAACACTGAAACCGCAACGGCAACCCGCCGCGCAGGTAACCATCACCTGGCAGGGCCAGCGTTTCAGCGGTGATAATCAGCAGGTCTTACTTGAGCAGCTTGAAGCCCAGGGCTTTCGCATACCCTATTCGTGTCGGGCGGGTCTGTGCGGCAGTTGTAAAATAACGCTGGTTGCGGGAAAGGTGAACGCCTTAAAGCAAAGCGCCATCCGTCACGATGGCACTATATTGAGTTGCAGCTGTATTCCTGCAAGCGATATCGAGGTGATCTGAATTACACCGCGCGCGCATAGCGCGTGGTTTTTTCCTGCTGGTGCGGTTGTAGCCGATCGTTCATCACTTTAATCGCATCGCCGAGCACCATCCCCTTGCCCGCCAGCGTCAGAGCGGGCTGTGCCAGTAAGCAGAGTGCGGCATTATCACCGTTTTCAACCACCAGCAGACGCGCCTGCTCGCCGCTGTCCGCCAGCGTCACCGCCACCATCTCACCCACCGCAGGCTGCATAGGCTGGCGGTGCGCGGAGAAATGCCAGCTTTTCGGCATCAGTGGCTTCAGGAAACGTGCGGCAACCAGCGCATTTAAAACCAGCTCGGCACGCTGGTCGCTGCTTAGCGGGCTTTGACGACACTTCTCTTCGAACGTGAAATAAAGAGCCGCATCGTCAACACAGAATCCGGATTCGGTGAAAGCATCAGGGGTCAGCATTTTACGTGCATAGCGGGAACGAAAAAGCATACCGTCAGCCAGATCGAGCATCATACGGTCGTGCTCTGCGTCGTAGAACCAACGCCATTTGTCATCGGGTTTAATTTTCATCATGTGCCCTGTATTTACCGCTGCGCTAAAGCTAAAAATCCATAAAATAAAAATGCATGCTGAAAAATCGTGCAACAGGACAAAATATAAACGAGCCGGAGGGATAAATAAACCCCCCGGCGCATTATTATGGCGAATGTCTTAGATATGGTTCACGATATCTTTAATTAAACCGGGCCCTTTATAAATAAAGCCAGAATAAATTTGAACCAACGTCGCGCCCGCTGCTATTTTTTCACGCGCAGCAGTAAGCGAATCAATACCGCCTACGCCAATAATGGGCAATCTTCCCTGTAACTCCTGCGACAGTCGCTGGATGACGGCGGTACTGCGCGACTGTACCGGACGACCACTTAATCCACCGATTTCTTCGCCATATTTCAGGTCCTTTACCAGAGAACGATCGAGCGTGGTATTGGTCGCAATGACACCATCAATTTGGTGACGTATTAAACTGTCGGCAACCTGGATCAATTCCTCTTCAGAAAGATCCGGCGCGATCTTAACAGCCACCGGCACATATTTGAGATGCCGTTTTTCCAGATCTTTCTGTTTGGCTTTTATGGAAATGAGCAGATCGTCCAGCGCCTCACCATATTGTAACGAGCGTAAACCCGGTGTATTGGGTGATGAAATATTGATCGCGATATAACCGGCGTGCGCGTACACCTTCTCCATACAGATCAGATAATCGTCTTTTCCCTGCTCCACGGGTGTGTCTTTATTTTTGCCGATATTGATCCCGAGTACGCCTTTAAAGCGGGATTTTTTTACGTTTTCAACCAGGTTATCAACGCCGAGATTATTAAATCCCATGCGGTTAATAATCCCTTCGGCTTCCACTAAGCGAAACATGCGTGGCTTGTCATTGCCCGCCTGCGCGCGCGGCGTGACTGTTCCGACCTCCACAAAGCCGAACCCCATTGCCCCAAATGCATCAATACACTCGGCGTTTTTATCCAGGCCCGCCGCCAGGCCAAGAGCATTGTCGAAGGTCAGCCCCATGCAGGTAACCGGACGCGAGGGTAAATGCTGGCGAATGATCATTTCCAGCGGCGTGCCGCTCATAAAGCGTAATTGCTGAAAGGTGAGATGGTGCGCACGTTCAGGATCGAGCCTGAACAACGCCGGTCGGACAATTGAGTAAAACATGCACTCTCCTGGAAGACGGAAGCGATGGTGAAAATCAGTGCACGGGAAATTGTGCGCCAGAATGGTAAGGTGCTCTGGCGCAAAAGTAAATCGCGGGGCGCTAAGTCGGGAGACTGTTTAAAGTCGTTTTGATCTTACACAACGGAATCGTTTGCTGTACGGGAATTCAGCCTGTCCGGGAAAGCATAGTCGCGCCAGATGTTATGCCGCACCATAATGCCGAAGATACCAATACAGACCAGCACCTCGGCCAGTACCATCGACCAGGCCGCACCGATGGCACCAAACTTCCATGCCAGCAGACAGCACACCGGGACGTTAACCACCCCCGCAACCATCATTACCATCATACGTTGCCGCGCCAGTCCATGCGGAATCAAAATCTGCAGGCCCGCCGGATAGGCAATATTGCCAAACAGGAAGCAGAGTACAAAGACGCGCAGCACATCCGCTGACGGCAGGAAGTCTTTCCCTAACAGCAGTGCGACAACCTCATCGGCAAACAGCCAGGTGAAGATCACGATAGAGAGGCTCAACGCAAACGACAGCATCAGGCTTTTGCGCGTCGCCGCCACTGCAGCGGCTTTATCACGCCCAAATAAGTGGCTTACGCGGGGGAAAAACGCGCTACCAATCTGCTCCGGCACCGAGTTGGCGGCCTTGCGCAGCCTGTCCGCACCGTTATAGATCCCCACCATATAGTGCGAGGTAAACGACGCCAGAATCACGACGTTTACGCTGTTAAACAGATTGGCACCTGCGATGGCAATAAAGACATCGGCACTGTCGGTAATGCGCTGTTTGATTTCGCGTGGTTCAAAGCGATACGCGCCAATCACCTTCATTTCCAGCACAAACTTCAGCGTAATGATGGCATTGATGATCGATACCGCGCCCGGTATCAACGCAGCCAGCCAGGTATCGTCCGGCGTTTTAACCAGTAGGAACGTGAGCGGAATGGCACAAAAGTTACCAAAAGTGGCAATGACTGCAGTTTTGCCCAGCTTTTCGAAGCCCTGCATTAACCAACCAAACGAAAACAGTGAGCCGATTAAGGTGGTGCAGTTGGCCAGAATAATAAAGAACAGCGAATGCCAGGATGGATTAAACCACGTCGCAGTGAGTAACGTACCGCTGGTAACCAGTAACAGCATCAGCTTGGCGTTAAAGGTGGACCAAAAAAGCTGGGTAACACGTGCCTTATCGTCACGGTGATGGGCAATGTCCTTAGTGGTAAAAACATTGAATCCCCAGTCGGAGATGGTACTGCAGTAAAGGACGCAGGCAATCGCCAGCGCCAGAATCCCCATATGGTCCACCCCCAGCACGCGCGCCAGATAGGGGAGCGTCGCCAGCGGAAACAGGAACGAGGCTCCCCGGTACGCCAGCAAAGATAAGATATTCACTACTAAACTTTTATCGAGCACTTTTGCCATGTCGCAACAACCTTATACACATTGCATGTCTCACCTTCTCATTTCGCTCAGGTGCAAACAACATCAGGTCCCATTTTTAGGAATTACGGAACGCGTTTGAGTTCTTTCTTCACTTTATGGCTTTGCAATAAAATGAAGGTTTCCGGACGGTTAAGCAGCAGCCATTCTTTGAGGCTGCCGGCTTTAATTCTGCGCCCCAGATATCGAATCGCATTGAGCACATATTCCGGTACAGGCGTTTGATTGTAGAGCGACAGATAGATCATTAAACGGAAGGAGTGAATAAGGTAAGCTTTTTCCAGCGCCTTTTTTAATTCACTTTGGGTCTGCGCACAACATAAGGTGTCATAGGTGGCAATAAACGCATTGTAGCGTTGGGCGAAAAAGGATGGACTTTTACTGCTGTTAGTCAGTGATCCAACGCGGATACGCTGTTTGTAATACGTCTGGCGAGTGACCCATGCCTGTTGGCAATGCATAAATACCGATAAGGTAAATTTGTGATCTTCATGCACGCGATCGACGAAGCGCAAATGGTGCTGCTGGATAACGGTTTTTCTTACCACATAATTCCAGGCCGCCGACGTATAGGAGCCATTATGCAGCAAACTTAGCAGGACATCCTGTGGCTTCTGAATGCCGGTCAGGTTATGCCTGACTTTTGGCCACGTCACGTCCGGTTTGTCTTCGCGGTAAGCGCTCGAATTAAAACAAAATAAATCGGTATCGGGATAATTGTCGACAACCTGGGCCAGCTCATTGACGAATCCCTCCACCACCACATCATCCGGGTCGCAAAAGAAAACGAACTGCCCTTCAGCAACCTCAACGCCTTTATCACGCGCATTTCCTGCGCCACCGTTGGCAATAGTGATCAGTTTCACCTGAGGAAGATGACCATAGTGCTGTTCAATTAACGCCACGGTTCCATCGGTAGAACTGTCGTTAACAATGATAATTTCGTTTGGCGCGCTAATTTGTCTTAATAATGAATCCACACATTCGACAATATATTTTTCAACATTGTAAGTGGGAATAATGACCGATAACAGGATGTCAGACATACAGGTTTTCTCTGCTGTTAGAAAAGGACAAATAAATCCACCAGCCCGAGACAGGCACTGACCAAAGGCAAATAGTAATTTTAAAATAACAGGCGCTTACATTGAGCAGAGACATTTTACTGCCTGAATGACTAAAATGCCTGCCTCAATCTCAACAGGGTCCGAATGTGGCAAAAACCATGGTTAGAAAATCTGAAGAATAGCTCGCTGATAATCATCTTCCCGTTGAGGAACCATTTAGGCACAGCCGTCTGTTCAGGGGGGTTTCAGGCCGGACATCTGTAACTAAAAATGAATTGTTGTTAAAAACTTCGCCAGACTGCTGCACTTAACACGCACCGCCTGATGCAACTATTCCTAATCCCCTCTCGCCATCGCGTTAAATAACATTGAATTTTAATTCTTTTTTCTTTTTCCTTCCTCCTGTGAATTTAAAAAAGCGAAAGGCGTGTTTTCGTTTTACCTGAATGTTTCACTTTTCTGATACTCAAGTAACCAAATGTACGGATTTCCGGGTTTAAACGAATTTTATTCACCCGGATTAATGTATCGACTCGCCCGTCCTGGCGTTTTTAAGATTTGTCGCATCAGGTCTTTCTCAGAGACGCGGCGCTCTCGCTTCAGGCCTTTTGCCGGTTTTCACCTTTAGATTGTCAGAAAAATCATTTAAGCCGTGCCGCCGCCTCTGCCAGGATGAAAGCATCAGTTCTCAACAAAAGATAATCAATAACTTTCAGTTATAAGGAGTCGTAATGAGAGTGCTCACCCTGGCAGGTAGTCCGAGATTTCCTTCACGGTCCACATCGTTATTAGCGCTGTGCCAGCGCAAACTGGAAGCATCCGGTGTTGAGGTTATTCCCTGGAATATTCATAACTTTCAGCCTGAGGATCTGATCAACGCCCGCTTCGATTCCCCGGCTATTCTCGCCCTGAGCGAAGACCTGGCTCAGGCTGATGGCCTGGTCATTGCCACGCCGGTTTATAAGGCGTCTTTCTCGGGCGCGCTAAAAACCGTTTTGGATCTGTTACCTGAACGCGCGCTGGCCCACAAAGTGGTGCTGCCGTTAGCGAGCGGGGGCAGCGCTGGCCATATGCTGGCCCTGGATTACGCACTCAAACCCGTATTAAACGCCCTGAAAGCCGAAGAAGTGCTTCATGGTGTTTACGCCGAAGATAAACAAATTCATCACTATGATCGCCAGCCGGAACTGGATCCGGTACTGGCTACCCGTCTGGAGGAGGCGGTTCACACGTTCTGGCTGGCGCTGTCCCGACGTCATCTGCCCGTTGCCCTGGCTGTGTAAGGAAACAATGATGAAACGAATAATCAGCGCGTGGTTAATGGCAGGGATGTTCGTGGCAAGCACACAGGTGAATGCCGCAGAACCCGCCCCTGCACAGGTTCGCATCGGCTATCAAAAAGGATCGGTCAGTATGGTGCTGGCCAAGGAGCATCAGCTGCTGGAGAAGCGTTTCCCTGCTACCCGTATTCAATGGATCGAATTCCCGGCCGGACCGCAAATGCTGGAAGCGCTGAACGTTAACAGTATTGATATTGGCAGCACCGGTGACATTCCGCCTATTTTCGCCCAGGCAGCCGGGGCGGATTTACTGTATATCGGCTCAGAGCCGCCTAAGCCGAAAGCTGAGGTCATCCTGGTCAGCCAGAACAGTCCGTTGAAGTCGGTTGCCGATCTCAAAGGCAAAAAGGTGGCGTTCCAAAAGGGTTCCAGCTCGCACAATCTGCTGTTGCGTGCGCTGGAAGAAGCGGGTCTCAGTATCAAAGATATCCAGCCGGTTTATCTGACGCCAGCCGATGCGCGCGCCGCTTTCCAGCAGGGTAACGTGGACGCCTGGGCAATATGGGACCCCTACTATTCTGCCGTACTGCTTCAGGGCAATGTCCGCGTGTTGAAAGACGGCACCACGCTGAACCAGACGGGGCCGTTCTACCTTGCAACCCGCCATTTTGCGCAGGAACACAATGACTTCGTCTTAGCGACGTTAAAAGCCTTTAGTGATGCCGAAGCCCTGACGCGTAGCGAACGTGACCAGAGTATTCATCTGCTTTCGACATCGATCGGTCTGCCTGAGGCCGTCATTGCCAGCAACCTGGACCACCGTCCACCCAGCCCGGTCAGTCCGGTCAGTGCGCGCACGGTTGCTATGCAGCAGAAAACCGCCGATCTGTTTTATGCCAATCATCTGATTCCCGTAAAAGTATCGATTGCCGAGCGCATCTGGCATCCCCAGGCCGTGACGCAATAAGGAGAGAAAAATGAGTGTTTCTGTATTCTGGTTCCTTCCAACCCATGGTGACGGCCATTATCTTGGCACGGCTGAGGGCGCGCGTCCGGTTGATCATGCCTATTTACAACAGGTTGCCCAGGCTGCCGATCGTCTGGGATTTGGCGGCGTACTGATCCCTACCGGGCGTTCCTGCGAGGATGCCTGGCTGGTGGCGGCATCGCTGATCCCCGTTACGCAGCGTCTGCGCTTCCTTGTCGCGCTGCGTCCTGGCGTGATTTCCCCCACCCAGGCGGCGCGCCAGGCTGCAACGCTCGATCGTCTTTCCAACGGACGCGCGTTGTTCAACCTGGTGACCGGGGGCGATCCCGAGGAACTGGCCGGTGATGGCGTCTTTCTTGACCACCGTGAGCGCTATGCAGAATCGGCCGAATTTACCCGCGTCTGGCGCCGCGTGCTGGAAGGCGAAACGGTGGATTACGAAGGCAAGCACGTGCATGTACGAGGTGCGCGTCTGATGTTTAAGCCGGTACAGCAGCCTCGTCCGCCGCTGTGGTTCGGGGGTTCGTCAGAGCCCGCTCAGGATCTGGCTGCCGAACAGGTTGATGTGTACCTCACTTGGGGAGAACCGCCTGCACTGGTGAAAGAAAAAATTGAGCAGGTGCGGGCGAAAGCCGCAGCACAGGGCCGAAAAGTCCGGTTTGGCATCCGGCTACATGTCATCGTGCGAGAAACCAATGAGGAAGCCTGGCAGGCAGCCGATAAGCTGATCGCGAATGTGGATGATGCCACCATCGCCAAAGCACAAAGTGCCTTCCAGCGCACCGACTCGGTAGGCCAACAGCGCATGGCCGCCCTGCACGGCGGACGCCGCGATAAACTGGAAATCAGCCCCAACCTTTGGGCTGGCGTTGGGCTGGTGCGCAGCGGGGCAGGCACCGCGCTGGTTGGCGATGCGCCTACCGTAGCGGCTCGCATGAAAGAGTACGAAGCCCTGGGCATTGAAACCTTTATTCTCTCTGGTTATCCGCATCTGGAAGAGGCTTATCGCGTCGGCGAGCTGCTGTTCCCCCATCTGGATCTGGCTATTCCCCAGATTCCTCAGCCTCGTGTTGTTCAGGCGCACGGTGAAGCGGTCGCCAATGATTTTACGCCTGAGAAAAAAGCCGCGCGGGCCTGAGGAGATAACGATGACCAGACTACGTCAATCCTTCTCAGCGGCGCTGGTGCCCTGGCTGCTGCCGGTGTTACTGGTGGTGGTCTGGCAAGTTGCGTCACAGACCGGCTGGTTGTCCAGCCGTATCCTGCCAGCGCCGGAAAAGATTGTGACGACCTTTTGGCAGTTGGCTATCAGCGGAGAGCTCTGGCAGCATCTCGCCATCAGCAGCTGGCGAGCGTTACTTGGCTTCAGCATTGGCGGATCGCTCGGCCTGGTACTGGGATTAATTACCGGCACTTCGCGACTGGGTGAGCGTTTGCTGGATACTTCGCTGCAAATGTTACGTAACGTGCCCCATCTTGCGCTGATCCCATTGGTCATTCTGTGGTTTGGCATTGATGAGTCAGCCAAAATTTTTCTGGTGGCGCTGGGTACGCTGTTTCCCATCTACCTGAATACCTATCACGGTATTCGTAATGTGGATCGTGGGCTGGTTGAGATGGCCCGTAGCTACGGCTTATCCGGCTGGAGCCTGTTTGTTCAGGTGATCTTACCGGGTGCGTTACCGAGCATCATGGTGGGCGTCCGCTTTGCTTTAGGGTTGATGTGGCTGACCCTGATCGTCGCCGAGACAATTTCGGCTAACGCAGGGATTGGCTATCTGGCCATGAATGCCCGTGAATTTCTGCAAACCGATGTGGTGATGGTCGCCATTATTCTTTATGCCCTGCTGGGAAAACTGGCTGATGTCAGCGCACTGCTGCTGGAACGCGTCTGGTTACGCTGGCATCCGGCCTATCAACGTCAGGAGAAAACAGCATGATAAACTCCGCCAGCCCGGCGCGTCTGAATGCGGGTACCCCCGTAGGTGTGAAGGGCGTCAGTAAAAAATACGGTGAACGCACCATTCTGAATCATATCGATCTGCATATTCCTTCCGGCCAGTTTGTTGCCGTAGTCGGCCGCAGCGGTTGCGGTAAAAGCACCCTGCTGCGTCTGCTGGCCGGTCTGGAAAGCACGACCCAGGGCGAGCTGCTGGCAGGCAATGCGCCGCTGCAGACCGCACGTGAAGAAACCCGGTTAATGTTCCAGGATGCGCGACTGCTGCCGTGGAAAAAAGTGATTGATAACGTCGCTCTCGGCCTGCGTGGCAAGGCATGGCGTAAAGCCGCCCTGGAGGCGCTGGAAGCGGTAGGCCTGGCGGACAGAGCGCAAGACTGGCCTGCCGCTTTATCCGGTGGGCAGAAACAGCGCGTGGCACTGGCCCGGGCGTTAATTCACCGTCCCGGCCTGCTGTTGCTGGATGAGCCTCTGGGTGCGCTGGACGCCTTAACGCGAATCGAGATGCAGGAGCTCATCGAATCGCTGTGGCAGCAGTACCACTTCACGGTTCTGTTGGTCACGCACGATGTCAGTGAAGCGGTCGCGATGGCTGATCGGGTATTACTGATAGAGGAAGGCCAGATAGGACTGGATTTGCAGGTCGATTTGCCCCGGCCACGGCGACGAGGCTCGGCGCGTCTGGCAGAGCTGGAAGCCGAAGTGCTGGATCGGGTGATGCGCCGCGGCGCGGCAGAAAAGCCTCCCCGCTACGCGCAACAGCGTTAAAGAAACGGCGGGCATTTGCCCGCCGTTTCTTATCAGGCATTCAGTGCCTTGGTGATTTTCTCGTACAGATCGCCCGACAGTTTATCCAGTCCTTGTAACTGTTCCAGCGCCTGGCGCATCAGCGCCTGACGGTGGGCATCGTAACGTTTCAGACGAATTAATGGCTCAATCATACGCGAAGCCACCTGCGGATTGCGGGTGTTCAGATCCGTCAGCATCTCCACCAGGAAACGATATCCGCTGCCGTCTTCGGCGTGGAAGGCGGAAGGATTACCCGAAGCAAAAGCGCCAATCAGTGAACGGATGCGATTCGGGTTGCCCATACTGAAGGAACGATGTGACAGTAAACGGCGCACGTTGAGTAAGGCATTCTGCGCCGGGCTGGTAGCCTGCAACATAAACCATTTGTCCATGACCAGGCCATCCTTGTGCCAGCGCTCATCATAGTCGGCTAACAGCGCATCACGGCAGGGTAACTGTGCCGCCACCGCAGCGGAGAGTGCCGCCAGGGAATCCGTCATGTTATTGGCATGGTGGTATTGCGCCTGCACCAGCTTATCCGCCAGATCCATATCACCAAACGCCAGATAGTACAGACAGATGTTCTTCAGCGAACGTTTGCCGATTTCCGCATGATCAACGTGGTACTCCGCCTGCTGATTGGCGTTATAAACGGCAAAGAATTCATCTGCCAGTTCCCGCGCCAGGGTACGAACCAGAGCTTCGCGCACCAGTGCAATTGCCTGAGGATCGATAATCTCGAACAGTTCGGCGATTTCGTTTTCGCCAGGCAGCGACAGAATCAGAGCGGTCAGCGCCGGATCGCTGTTGGCATCCAGCAGCACCGTGCGGAAGGCATCAGCGACATGCAACGGCAGCGACAGATGCTGGCCCTGCTGATGGCGCGCGACATTGAGGCGCAGGTAGGTTGCCAACAGACTTTGCGCCGCGTCCCAACGTGAAAAATCGTTGCTTGCATGACGCATCAGGAAGGTCAGCTGCGCGTCGCTCCACTTGTAGTCGAGCTTCACCGGCGCGGAAAACTCACGCAGCAGCGATGGCACCGGCTGGAAGTAAACGTTGTCGAAAATAAAGGTCTGGAACTCTTCCGTTACGTTCAACACGTTATGCACCGGATGACCGTTGTGCTGCAACGGAATGACCTTACCCTGTCCGTCATACAGTTCGATGTCCAGCGGGATATGCAGAGGCAGTTTCTCTTTCTGCTCGGCCGTCGGCGGCGTGTGCTGCGTCACGTGAAGCGTGTACTGCTCCAGTTCCGGATTGTAGTCATCGCGTACCGAGAGCGTAGGCGTGCCTGACTGACTGTACCAGCGACGGAACTGGGAAAGATCAACGTTAGACGCGTCTTCCATGGCCTGAACGAAATCATCACAGGTCGCCGCGCTACCGTCATGACGTTCGAAATAGAGCTGCATGCCCTTCTGGAAATTCGCTTCGCCCAGCAAGGTGTGCATCATACGGATCACTTCTGATCCCTTTTCATACACCGTCAAGGTGTAGAAGTTGTTCATCTCGATAACCTGATCCGGGCGGATCGGGTGCGCCATCGGGCTGGCGTCCTCGGCAAACTGCGCGCCGCGCATAATGCGCACATTATCGATTCGGTTTACCGCACGCGATCCCAGGTCGGAACTGAACTCCTGATCGCGAAACACGGTCAGTCCCTCTTTCAGGCTCAGCTGGAACCAGTCGCGACAGGTCACACGGTTACCGGTCCAGTTGTGGAAATATTCATGACCGATGACCGCCTCAATCCCCAGATAATCTTTATCGGTGGCGGTTTCGGCTTTGGCCAGCACGTATTTGGAGTTGAAAACGTTAAGTCCTTTATTCTCCATGGCCCCCATGTTGAAGAAGTCCACCGCAACAATCATAAAGATGTCGAGGTCATACTCCAGGCCGAAACGCTCCTCATCCCACTTCATGCTGTTCTTTAATGACGTCATCGCCCAGTCGGCACGATCCAGATTGCCGCGATCGACGAAGATCTCCAACGCAACATTCCGACCCGAACGCGTAGTAAAGCTGTCACGCAGCACGTCAAAATCGCCCGCGACCAGCGCAAACAAATAACAGGGCTTAGGAAACGGATCCTGCCACTTCACCCAGTTACGGCCCTTGTCGTCCTGACCGCTGTCAATGCGATTTCCGTTAGACAGCAGGAAAGGATAACGGCTGCCGTCGGCAATGACGGTGGTCGTGAAGCGCGCCAGCACGTCGGGGCGATCTAAATACCAGGTAATATGCCGAAAGCCTTCGGCTTCACACTGGGTACAGAGCGCTTCACCCGATTTGTATAAGCCTTCAAGGGCACTGTTACGATCGGGATGAATGTCATTGACGATTTTCAGCGTAAAGCTGTCCGGTAACTGGCTGAGCACCAGGCAACCCGCCTCTTCACGCCAGGCCGTCCAGGCCTGTCCATCCACTTCCAGCGAGATCAGCGTCAGATCTTCGCCGTCCAGACGCAGTTCAGCCTGGCTGTCTCCCTGACGCTTAACCTGACTCACCGCCGTCACCCGCGTGGTGCTTTCATCGAGTTCAAAGGTTAAATCGATATCGGTGATGGTGTAGTCTGGTGCACGATAATCGTGTCGATATTTTATTTGTGGCTGCTGCGTCATATTCCGTCCCGCATTAAGTAGTTATTCATCAACGTCTTTGCATTATTCACTCAAGTATAAGCCCTACGCGTCAAACGTCTAAGCATGATGCGCCGAGCTTAGCATGCACAACGTGCACATCAGGTAAAATGGCTACAATTTGTTAACAATGACACATTTCGTCCTCGACTCGCTATCCTGAAATATGCTGTGATCGCTGTCTCTTAGTGATTTATACTTTTGCGTCTTTTACGACGTTTAATACACCGGGCTCTGCGCCACCGAACAGGATGCCGAAACGCGCCATGACAGGACATGCTTCCCCGATACTGACTTCGCTGCTGGATACGGATGCTTATAAGCTCCATATGCAGCAAGCCGTATTCCACCGTTACCATGATGTCACGGTGGCCGCGGAGTTTCGCTGCCGTAGCGACGAATTGCTGGGTTTTTATGCTGACGAGATCCGTACAGCCATTGACGCCATGCAGGCACTGGCGCTGACCGATGCTGAATATGCCTGGTTATCTGATCTGCCCTTCTTTGCTGATGACTACCTTAACTGGCTGCGAAATTTTCGCTACGACCCGCAGCAGGTAGAAGTTCGCAATCATCATGGCAAGCTGGCTATTCGTATCCAGGGCCCCTGGCGGGAAGTGATCATGTGGGAAGTCCCCCTGTTGGCCTTGATCAGTGAAGTGGTCCATCGCCACCGCACACCGGCCATCAGCAGCCAGCAGGCCGTGGATTTTCTGCATCAGAAACTCGCTACCTTTAAGACTCAGGTTGCCGACACTGACATGTCACGTTTTCGCCTGATGGATTTTGGTACCCGCCGCCGCTATTCCCAGGATGTACAGGAATCGATCGTCAGCACGCTGAAACAGGATTTTCCCTGGCTGATGGGCACCAGTAACTACGACCTGGCCCGTCGCCTCGCACTCACGCCAGTGGGTACCCAGGCCCACGAGTGGTTCCAGGCTTTTCAGCAAATCAGTCCGGTACTGGCGAACAGTCAGCGCGCTGCCTTACAGGCCTGGCTGGATGAATATGACGACAAGCTGGGCATTGCACTCACGGACTGTATCGCCATGGATGCCTTCCTGCGCGATTTCGGCCCGGTGTTCGCCCGCCGTTACCAGGGGCTGCGTCACGATTCAGGTGACCCGGTTGAGTGGGGCGAAAAAGCGCTGGCCCATTATCAGAAGTTGGGTATCGATCCGCTCACGAAAATGCTGGTGTTCTCAGATAACCTCAATCTGGATAAATCGCTGGCGCTGTATCGCCACTTTGGTCAGCGTACCAACGTCGTCTTCGGCATCGGCACGCGCCTGACTTGTGATATTCCTGGCGTTACGCCGCTCAATATCGTGATTAAGCTGGTGCAATGTAATGGTAAGCCGGTCGCCAAGCTTTCCGACAGCCCAGGTAAAACCATTTGTCAGGATAAAGCGTTCGTTAAGGCCCTGAGAAAAGCCTTTGATCTGCCACTGGTTAAAAAAGCCAGCTAGCGTCTTTGTTATCGGGGCGTTATCGCGCCCCGCCTTCCTGCAATAAATCGGTTATTCCCCTGAATTTTGCTTGTTTCCTGTTGACTCACAAGTAACATAGCTACACCCCAGTCTGGGGAATTCATTCACACACTTCTTCTATATAGAGAGATATTTATGAGCGTAGTGCCTGTAGCGGATGTACTGCACGGTCGCGTCGCGGTTGACAGTGAAGTCACCGTACGTGGTTGGGTGCGTACCCGAAGAGATTCCAAAGCCGGTCTTTCCTTTATCGCTGTCTATGACGGCTCCTGCTTTAATCCCGTTCAGGCTGTCGTCAATAATTCTCTGAATAATTATCAGGACGAAGTGCTGCACCTGACCACCGGCTGTTCCGTCATTGTCACCGGTAAGGTCGTTGCATCTCCGGGTCAGGGTCAGGCATTCGAAATTCAGGCGACAAAGCTGGAGGTCGTGGGCTGGGTAGAAGATCCCGACAGCTACCCAATGGCGGCAAAACGTCACAGTATCGAATACCTGCGTGAGGTAGCCCACCTGCGTCCGCGTACCAACCTGATTGGCGCCGTGGCGCGCGTTCGTCATACCCTGGCCCAGGCGCTGCACCGCTTCTTCCATGAGAACGGCTACTTTTGGGTTTCCACGCCGCTGATCACCGCCTCTGACACTGAAGGGGCCGGTGAGATGTTCCGCGTTTCGACGCTGGACATGGAAAACCTGCCGCGCAACGATCAGGGCAAAGTCGACTATTCGGAGGATTTCTTCGGGAAAGAGGCGTTCCTGACGGTTTCAGGGCAGTTGAACGGTGAAACCTACGCCAGCGCCTTGTCGAAAATCTACACCTTCGGCCCCACGTTCCGTGCGGAAAACTCCAATACCAGCCGCCATCTGGCAGAGTTCTGGATGCTGGAACCGGAAATCGCTTTCGCCTCATTAGACGATGCGGCAGCCCTGGCGGAAGCCATGCTCAAGTATGTCTTCAAAGCCGTGCTGGATGAGCGTGCAGACGATATGGCATTTTTTGCCGAGCGCGTAGACAACGATGCGATTAATCGCCTGGAGCGTTTTGTTACCACCGATTTCGCCCAGGTCGATTATACCGATGCCGTCGATATCCTGATGAACTGCGGGCAGACCTTTGAGAACCCAGTGTCATGGGGCATCGATCTGTCCTCTGAACACGAACGTTATCTTGCCGAGAAGCATTTCAAAGCGCCGGTGGTGGTGAAAAACTATCCGAAAGATATCAAGGCATTCTATATGCGCCTTAACGACGACGGGAAAACCGTGGCGGCGATGGATGTGTTAGCGCCGGGTATCGGTGAAATTATCGGCGGTTCTCAGCGTGAGGAACGTCTGGATGTGCTGGATGCGCGTCTGGAAGAGATGGGGCTGAAAAAAGAAGATTACTGGTGGTATCGCGATCTGCGTCGCTATGGCACCGTGCCACATTCAGGGTTTGGATTAGGTTTCGAACGTTTAATCGCCTATGTCACCGGCGTACAAAATGTAAGAGATGTTATCCCCTTCCCACGAACACCACGCAACGCGAGCTTCTGATTTTCAGCATTAAATATAAGAAATTCATATATATAAAGAGGTCGGCATCGCCGGCCTTTTTTTATTTTTGTAAATTTTGATATGACTCACAAAGTTCCGTTATTTTTACATTTTGTAATACATTTTTTATATTTGAAACAAGATTACGACTTTTGTAGCATTTTCGCAGTAGAATTACCCGATGGGGGATGGAAAGATGCGTGCAGACACAGGAGACACCAAACTTCTTTCAAGGTTCACGTAAAGTTTTCTTGACGGCAGTGGCAGGTGTCCAAATAACTCCAATGAGGGTAATAAATAATGATGAAGCGCAACATTCTGGCAGTGGTTATCCCTGCTCTGCTCGCCGCCGGCGCAGCCAACGCAGCAGAAGTTTATAACAAAGACGGCAACAAGCTGGACCTGTACGGTAAAGTGGATGCGCGTCACCAGTTCTCTGATAACTCAGGCGATGACGGCGACAAGAGTTACGCGCGTTTAGGTTTTAAAGGCGAAACTCAAATTAATGACCAGATGACCGGTTACGGTCAGTGGGAATACAATTTCCAGTTAAACAACCCTGAGTCATCAACAGATGCTGCGCAGAGTGGCAACAAAACCCGTCTGGGCTTTGCTGGTCTGAAATTTGGTGATGCGGGCTCAATCGACTACGGCCGTAACTACGGCGTGGTTTATGACGCGATCGGCTGGACAGATATGCTGCCAGTTTTCGGTGGTGACTCAGGTAATCCTGATAACTTTATGAACGGCCGTAGCACCGGTCTGCTGACCTATCGCAACAGCAACTTCTTTGGCCTGGTTGATGGCTGGAACTTCGCTGTTCAGTATCAGGGCAAGAACGAAAATTCTAACCGTAATGGCCAAACTGCCAACGGCGATGGCTGGGGTGTGTCTTCCTCCTACACCGCGCCAATCGGTGTCGGCATTGTTGGTGCCTATAGCAGCAGCGACCGTACTGACGCCCAAGCTCAGGGTGTTGTTGCAAATGGCAACGTGGTTGGCGCAGGCAAGCATGCAGAAAGCTGGGCAACCGCTCTGAAATATGATGCTAACAATGTTTATCTGGCAGCGATGTATGGTGAAATGCGTAATGCAGCACCAATTTCAATCGTTACTGGCCCAACAACTACCGCTGCTGCCTTTGCAAACAAAGCTCAAATCATTGAGATGGTTGCTCAGTATCAATTTGATTTCGGTCTGCGTCCATCTCTGGCCTACGTTCAGTCTAAAGGCAAAGACATCGAAGGTATCGGCGATGCGGACCTGTACAAATACTTCGATGTGGGCGCAACTTACTACTTCAACAAAAACATGGCCACCTACGTTGATTACAAAATCAACCAGCTGGACAAAAACAACCCACTCGGCATTCCTAACGATGACGTAGTTGGTGTTGGTCTGGTTTACCAGTTCTAAGTTTGTTGATGCAGTACAAAAAACGGAGCTTCGGCTCCGTTTTTTATTGCCGTTTCCTCGCACTAAGCCCCGCGCTATCCCACTGTTAACATTAGAACGGGTAATTCTGTCGCACAGACGATGAATTTTATCGCAAACGGTTGGCATTTCGCCGTGCTGACGTTAACCTGATGGTTCATTTGCTAAAGTTCACGCTACTGGACCCGACTCATGTTTGAATCGATCTCTGCTGCACCCGCTGACCCCATTCTTGGCCTGGCCGATCTCTTTCGTGCCGACGACCGCCCCAATAAAATCAATCTCGGTATTGGTGTTTACAAAGATGAAACCGGAAAAACCCCGGTGCTCACCAGCGTTAAGAAAGCAGAGCAGTACCTGCTTGAACACGAAACCAGCAAAAATTACCTGAGCATTGACGGTCTGCCAGATTTCGCGCACTGCACGCAGGAATTGTTATTTGGTCAAGGCAATGCCCTGATCGCGGCGGGCAGAGCCTGCACGGCACAGACGCCGGGCGGTACAGGCGCACTGCGCGTCGCCGCGGATTTCCTGTCTACTCAGACGTCCGTTAAGCGCGTGTGGGTGAGCAACCCGAGCTGGCCGAACCACAAAAACGTGTTTAATGCCGCCGGGCTTGAGGTATGCGAATACCAGTACTATGACGCAGCAAACCATACCCTGGATTTTGACGGCATGCTGGCCTCACTGAAAGAGGTGAAAGCCGGTGATGTGGTGCTGTTTCATGGCTGCTGCCATAACCCAACCGGTATCGATCCTACTGCAGAGCAGTGGCAACAGCTGGCACAGCTCTCTCTGGCTAACGGCTGGCTGCCCCTGTTTGACTTTGCCTACCAGGGCTTTGCCCGTGGTCTGGAAGAGGATGCTGAAGGTCTGCGCATTTTTGCGGCCAGCCATCAGGAACTGATTGTCGCCAGTTCTTATTCCAAGAACTTCGGCCTGTATAACGAACGTGTGGGTGCAATTACGCTGGTTGCGGGCGATGCCGCGACGGCCGACACCGCATTCAGCCAGGTGAAATACACCATCCGCGCCAACTATTCTAACCCGCCGTCACACGGTGCAGCCGTGGTGGCCACGATTCTGGGCAACGACGCGCTCCGCACTATCTGGCAGCAAGAGCTGTCTGATATGCGTCAGCGTATCCAGCGCATGCGCCAACTGTTTGTGAACACCCTGGCGGATAAAGGCGCGCAGCAGGACTTCAGCTTTATCATTAAGCAGAATGGCATGTTCTCGTTCAGTGGGCTGACCAAAGATCAGGTCATTCGCCTGCGCGAGGAGTTTGGGGTTTATGCCGTTAATTCAGGCCGCGTAAACGTTGCCGGTATGACACCAGATAATATGTCTGCACTGTGCGAGGCGATTGTCGCCGTACTCTAAGCGCATCGCGTATAAAAAAATGGGCCATTCTGGCCCATTTTTTATTGCAGGAAAGGATTGGTCAGACGTTCACGGCCCAGCGTTGACACAGGCCCGTGACCGGGTAAAAACGTCACATCGTCGCCGAGCGGCAGCAGCTTATTATTTATCGCATCGATAAGATGTTGATGATTACCCTGCGGGAAGTCGGTACGCCCGACGCCGCCGCTAAAGATCACATCACCTGATACCAGTAAGCGGCCTTTGGCATCAAAAAATACAATGTGCCCCGGCGTATGTCCGGGACAGTGCAGCACATCAAGCGTGACCTGACCAACCTGAACGGTATCCCCCTCCTCCAGCCAGCGATCCGGCGTCAACGGGGCACAATATTCCAGCCCAAACATTTGGCTTTGAGTAGGTAGGGATTCCAGCCAGAAAGCATCCTGCTTTTGCGGGCCGACCAGCGGCACCTGCCAGAATGCAGCCAGTTCTGCCGCTGCCCCAACATGATCGAGGTGACCATGCGTAAGCAGAATCTGTGCAGGCTTCAAATCAAGCTGCGCCAGCGTTTGCCTGATGGTATCGGCATCGCCACCCGGGTCCACCAGGGCCGATTCACGCGTGGTTTCGCACCAGATAACCGAACAGTTCTGGGCGAAGGCGGTGACGGGGATAATGTGATAATTCATAACGCTCCATGGTCGGCACCCGCAGCGTTGCCGACGTTACTACCAGTGCCTGACGGGACCGGTATCAATATGTACAAAGTTGCTGCTGGGATAATATCCTACACCACCGGCACGCATTTTTAATGCGGCTTTGCGAACATTCGCCAGCGTCACCCCTTCAATGTGGAAATCCATCGCCTGGCCTTTGGTGTGATAACTGTGTTTTGCCACACCGGGCCCGGATTCCCGCAGCATATTGTTCGTCGCCAGTGAGCGATAGCCGGAGACGAGCTGGACGGGTTTGCGCGTTTCTAACAGCGCCTGAAGGCGATAGAGCTGGTCAAATAAGTGGGGATCGATACTTTTGGTTTTATTGGCACGGTAGTCGCGGAAAAAGTGGTTCAGGCGTGACAATTCACTTTTGTCGTAACTTTTACCGTTAAAGAATTCCGTTTTAAGGGTTTCACCAGTGTGAAGATTATTGAGCGTTAATATCCGCGGGCGTGAAGTGGAGAGTGATGCCATCGCGGTCTCTGGCAGTAAGGCCAGGCCGGCAGCGGCACTTCCGCAAAGCAGCAGTTTGCGACGTAAAGAATCGATTGTAGACATGGAGCGGTTTACCTGAAAGCAGAGTCAAAGACATGTGCAAAAAACGTACTGGCGAACCATAACTTTATGGCGGTAGCACGTCAACCCATTATGGGCAAGTTTGGAAGGCGGCTCCGGATAAAGCCGCCTGAATGACAGGACTGAATAACGGACATACCGTACGACTAACGATTGAAAATCAACTATTAGAGTAATAACTGCTGCGCACGGCTTAAGACCTGGCTCGCCGAACGCGCCGTATTATCATAATTGTAAATATCTGTACGGAACTGCGTTTTGCCGTCATCCGCAACCCAGGCCGTTAAATAATACAAGTTAACCGGGATGCGATGCCGAATGGGTACATAGCGCGTATCGCCCTGCTTGAGCGTGTCAGAGATACGCGCGTCATTCCAGCCGACATCCTGCAACAAAATACCGGCCAGTTCCGAAGCTTTATTCACGCGCACGCAGCCCGAGCTGAGCGCACGAATATCGCGCTGAAACAGATTGTGGTTCGGCGTGTCATGCAGATAAATCGCATCCGAGCTTGGCATATTAAACTTATAGCGACCGAGTGAATTGGTTTGCCCCGGTGCCTGACGTATGCGGTAAGGGAAGGATGAGGCTGACACCATACTCCAGTCAATCATGCTGGGATCGATGACTTCGGAATCGGCGCTCCAGCCAGACAGCAGCGTGTATCCATGTTTATACAGATAGGTTGGGTCCTGTTTCACCTTAGGAATAATGTCCTGACGCACCAGATTGGTCGGCACATTCCAGGGCGGATTCAACACCACATTATTTAGTGCGCTTCGCATCAACGGCGTTTTACGATCTGGTCGTCCCACGATGACCCGGGAGGACAGCACTTTAGTGCCGTTGTTGTAATAATTCAGCGAATAGTTGGGGATGTTCACCATAATGCCGTTGTGCATATCATCCGGCAGCAAACGCAGCCGCTGGATATTCAGCGCCAGCAAGGCCGCACGCTGTTGAGGAGAGACATTCAGCCATTCCCGTGTACGCAGGCCAATCGCCCCATCGGCGTCCAGCCCCTGCCACTGTTGAAAGCGTTTTACCGCCGCGACCAGCTCATCGTTATAAACATTCACACTGCCGGGCGCAGCGGGAGCATTCTGGACGTTACCCTGAACACCGGGTGCCGCAGCAGGTATATCGTTAACCGTGACGGCCGAAGGGCTGACGGCGACAGGCTGCTCGCTGTGGCTGACGGCAACGGGTGCGGTGGGAACGGCATCCTCATTGGGCGCGGGTGCGGTTACCTGTGCACTCAGCATGCCGCTGCGGCGAAGAATTTCCCGCAACGCCGGCACATCGTCACTGACCTGTCCAGGTCGTAGCGTGTCGCGATTTTTAATTTGTGGCCAGGGTTGTTTATCTTCAAGCAGGCTTTTCAGGGCCTTATGCATGAGTGGATACTGCGGATGCTGCGGCACCAGTGAATTAACAAACGCCGCCGAACTGCCCGCATTGACGGCATTTTGCCAGGCATTGATCACGGATACAGAAGGCACAGCCAGCTTGTAGGGCGTGGTGCTGTACAGCCAGGTTTCTCCCTGGGCAGGCACCGAGGAGACAAACTGCAAATAGCCCAGCATCGCATCAGACAACGTGACATCACGGGCAAAGCCTGTGATATCAGGATCGGTCAGGCGATCGACCCAGCGGGTAAACTGCGGCTGCACGCCGGAGAGGGCAACCTCCGCCAGCTGCTGCTGAAATTTCTGTACGGCTTCATGATCCTGCCAGATCGGCTGCATGTTACGCGCGGCGTAGAGCGCGGCCAGAGAAGCACCGTAAAAAGGCTGGCTGTCGCCTGAAAACGCCTGGCGAATCTTCTGCTGACTCTCACTGACGGATGTGGTGGCGTACGCCGCGTGCGTACCGGGCATCGCGGCGATGATCGCAGCCTGAGCCATTGCACAGGGAATGAGCGTGAGCGCTAGCGTCAGCCACGAACTAACCTGATGAATTTTGAAGCGTTTATACAGTAACATCCCTGCCCCCTTCATTGATCTACCGCGCAGCCTGTCAGGAAACAACTGCGATCGGGCTGTTACTCATATTATTGAGTATACAAATAAAAACGGCATTTGCCTCCTGTGACAAATGCCGTTACCAGATTAACTAATGGCGCTGTTTTTGACTATCTCTGCATCGTGAATATTATGTCGTGGTTTCGCTCGCCGGATCGGCTTCGCTGCTGCGTTTTGCGGGCAGTGGATCGGCCGCGAAGCCCCGCAATCCTACCACGTGAACGTGCTCGGTGTTGTTAAACACTTTACGCATCAGTTTATAGGTGGTGCCCTTCTCCGGACTGATATTTTCTGGCGCCGCGATTACTAGTTGCATCTCCAGTCGCTCACAGAGTTCAAACAGGGTCGCGATCGAGCGCGCATCCAGACGTGCGGCTTCATCCAGGAACAGCAGACGGCAAGGCGAAATATCTTTACCGCGCAGGCGACGTGATTCCTCTTCCCAGCTCTGCACCACCATGACCAGAATTGACATCCCCGTACCAATGGCCTCACCGGTGGAAAGCGCGCCACTTTCGGCACGCAACCAGCCATCTGAACCCCGGTTGACCTCGACTTCCATCTCAAGGTAGTTACGGTAATCCAGTAGCTCTTCACCGATGGTTTGTGGTGTACGCTGCCCCATATCAATATGCGGATTCAGACGCTGGTAGAGTTTAGCCAGCGCTTCCGAGAACGTGAGTCGGTTGCTGTTAAACAGATCCTGATGCTGTTCGTGCTCTTCAGACAAGGTGTCCAGCAGCATGGCATGCGTTTCGCGCACGTTGACGTTCAGCCGGACGCTGCGCACCTGACCAAAGCTCACGGTTTGCAGCCCCTGATTCAGCTGGCGGATACGGTTCTGTTCACGCTGAATCGTTTTACGAATAATATTCGCGACGCTGCGTGAACTGATAGCCAGGGTCTGCTCGCGGGCCGTCAGCTCTTCCGTCAGTCGATTGAGTTCAATCTCCATCTGCTCGATGGCTTCAACCGGATCGTCCGTGCGAATGATATCCTGGCGGATACGTTCGCGCAGATGTTGATACACGGCGATGAAAAACTGAATCTTACGTTCCGGGCGTTTCGGATCTTCAGACAAACGCAGCACATCGCGCAGATGTTCGTTATCGGCCACCGCCAGGCGCAGTGCGCCCAGTGCCTTATCCGACATGGAACGCAGTTCATCGCCACTGAGATAAGCCAGTTCACGACGATGCAGACGACGTTCAACACCGTTATCTTTCACCAGACGCAGCACCAGGCACCAGCCCGCCTTAGCACTCACCACCTGTTCGCGGTTCTGGTGATAGTTACGTTCAAGCTGGCGCAGTTTTTTCTGCAGGTTGTCCATTTCTGCTTCGCAGAAAGTGAGCTGTTTCTCCAGCTGATTACGGCGGGCGCGGTTGTGACTTAACGCCGTATAAAGTTCATCGCGGCGGATACGCGCGCGTTCTTCCGCGCTGGCATCGGCCTGAACACCGATATCCTGCATTTCCTGCTGCAACTCTTTCAGCATATCGCGCTTGGCATCATAGGCGCTTTTAAGCGATGCCAGCACCTGAGAATATTGCGTCAGCTGCGACTGATGGCCGCGCAAACGCTCACGACAGCGGCTGCGCTCGGCTTCTGCCTGCTCCAGCCTTTGACGCAGTTTGTCGCTGAGATCGTTGTTGCCGCCCAGCATGCTGGCAGAGTCGTCATAGCCGAAATGCGCACGACGCTGCACCACTTCTGTCAAGGCAAACGCCTGCTGACGCGCGTTACGTTGCTGTTGCTGCGCCTGCTGGTAATCCGCCTGCAACTGCTCATGCTGTTCAGGATCGCTTTGCAGTACCGCAAGCATCGGCTCCAGTCTGGCCAGTTTTGCGCCATGTAAATGGAGGAAACGCGCGGCCTCCTGTGCCTCTTCAACCTGCTCGCGAATCTCCTCACAGCGATCCGCCAGCGTCTCATCCCGCAGCAGACTGATGCGCGGCAGCAGGCGGTTAAGCTGTGCAACGCCCTCTTTGGCCAGTTCATACTGCTGACGCTGTTGCTGATTATTACTTTCATGCTGATTGAGCGCACGTTCCAGCTCACCGCGACGGGCGCCGAGCTGACGGATTTGCGCTTCTGGGTCATCATCAAAGGCCACCGCAAGATGGCTGCCGATAAAGCGACTAAATGACTGATGCAGACGTTGCGTCTTTTGTACGTCAAACGACAAGGTGGCGTAACGTTCCGCCAGCCGGTCGCGCTCGTTATTGAGTAATTCAAGCTGGTTTTCGCGCGCCGCCCGACCAAACAGCGGGATTTTCGGGAAGCGGGAATAGCGCCACTGACGCTCGGCGACTTTTACCACGACGGCGTTCTGTAGCTCGTCTACGCTAAACACGCTGTCATCAAACGACTGCGGATCCCCTTCGATCAGGTACAGATCTTCCGGACACTCTTCTAAGCCATCGAGTTGCTCGCGCACCAGCGACAGATCGGGTACGACAATGGCGTGGCGCGATGGGCCGTACAAGGCAGAAAAGTAAGGCGCATCGTCCAGCGTTACGTCATCATAAATTTCCGACAACAGTACGCCGCCAAATCGCTCAGCCAGCTGATTCAGGCGAGGATCTTCGGCACCGCCCGGTTGGCTGAGGCGTTCAATCTGCTGCTCAATTTCACGCTTGCGGGCTGCGACTTCGTCACGCTCAACGGTGGTTTCACGCTCGCGCTCCAGCAGCTGCTGCATGTATTCCGTCACATCCTGACTGTTGGCCAGGTCCTGACCGGTTTGCTCACTGAGCTGAGTCAGGATTTCTTGCGCGGCCAGCCAGTGCGGCGCGCGCGCGGTCAGCGCGGTGATACGTTCGCGCAGTTGCTCAAGTTCCTGACGCATCATCATGCGCTGTTCGCCCGCGTCTGCCACGCTGCTGTTCAGCTGCTCGATTTGCGCTTCAAGCTCACGCTGAAGGCCTTCCAGCGCGTCAGGATCGTAGTGCTGCCCCTGACGTTTACAGAACTCTGCCAGCAGACGCTCGGCTTCCTGCTGCTCACGCAGGCGCTGTTCGAGTTCATTCAGGCGCAGGCGCAGGGAGGAAAGCTGATCGGCATGGTGACGTTGATTGCTGGCATCGCGCAGCAGATCGCGCCCGACCTGCCAGGCTTCTTTGCGGCTAACCTCACCGGCAATGCTGGTGACCAGTGATAACGCCTGTTCAAACTGGCTGTGGGCGGCTTCCGCTACACTCAGCTTCTGCTCCAGATTCAGCAGTTGCCCGGTGGCTTCTTCTTCTTTGGCCTGGAAACTGGCCTGCCATTCGGCGGCATTATCGATGGTTAAGTCTGGCAACTGACAAAGCGTGCGGGCGCGTTCCAGCGCCTGTAATGCCTGTTGATACTGAATAGCACGGGTTTGCTGCACATCCAGCGCCTGCTGAAAATCGGCCAACTGGCTCTTCAGCTCATCCACTTCCAGTTCTGCGGCTTCGGCACGGGCCTCATTTTCTTCCTGGATTTCGCGCGCTTCAGCAACGACTTCGCTCTGCTCTTCCAGACGGATCGTAAGATCTTCAATATCGCTGTCATAGCGCGTAATTTTTTCCTGCTGGCGCATCGCCGTCTGCACCAGATTCAGGTGATCGCTCGCCGCCTGATAATCGACTTCGAGATCGTTTTCTGCCCCGCTATGTTCGGCCAGCTCACGCGCCATCTCTACATGGCGGTACTGTTCAGAAGCCAGCTGTTTGCGACCGCTGAGCAGTTCATTGCGCAGCTGTAAGGCGCTGTCGAGGTGGATGCGTCGCTCGTTGGCATGACGCATATAATCCGCCGACACATAGCTGGTGGCCTCAGAAATAAGGTGCTTAAACAGGTCACGATCCGACTGGGTGACGCGGATCGCTTCCAGCGTCATACGGTTCTCGCGCAGCGCCGCTTCCATATCCTGAAAGGCTTTACGCACGCCGCTGTTTTCCGGCAACAGATAATCACGTAGCGAGCGGGTAATCGCACTGGAGATACCGCCGTAAAGAGAGGCTTCAATCAGGCGGTAAAACTTGCTGCGATCGCTGGCCGAACGCAGACGACGCGGGACAACGCCGAGATCAAACATCATGGCGTGATAGTCGGTGACCGAGCTGTACTGACGGAACTGAACGCCTTCCAGCGCCTCAACGCGTTCTTTTACCTCATTAAGCGGTAACACGCGCGCCTGGCGGCTGTTGAGGATTTCCGTCAGCATATCAGTAGGCAGCGTATCTGTAGGTAAACCATGAATACTGAAAGGTTTGATATCGACTTTCTTATCGCGTCCGGCGATCTGCTGCAGTCTGACGCCCGCCACCACGCGTTGGTGACGTGAATTGACGACGTCCAGCATGGCATAGCAAACACCGGCACGGAGTTTACCGTGCAGGCCTTTATCACGTGAGCCTGAGGTCGCGCCCGCTTCGGTCGTGTTACGGAAGTGCAGCAGCGTTAAGTCAGGGATCAGCGCCGTTACAAAGGCCGCCATGGTGGTTGACTTGCCTGCCCCGTTACCGCCCGACAGCGTGGTGACCAGTTCATCGAGATCAAAGGTTCGGGCAAAAAAACCGTTCCAGTTGATCAGCGTTAGCGAACGAAATTTGCCGCGTTCAATCATGCCTGTTCTTCCTCCGCGATATCACCCGCATCGCTGTCATTCTCATCACTGTCATCAGCCTCAGTCGTGGCCGTGGCGTTATCCAGCAACATTGCCTCACCGTCACGAATCAGGCGCAGCTGCGCTTCCCGCGGATCGTCACCGCTGCGCACATCGGCGCCGAAGCGAAAAACGGACTCGATAATACGGAACTTGCTGCTGTCGTTGCCAAAAAACCACACCATGCCAAGACGGCGCAGGCGGCTTAAAGACGCACGCATTTTTTCCTGCAGCTTGGCGCGATCGAGATCTGAGCCGGTTGAGCGCTGGTTAACCAGTTTCAGCAGTTTACTTTCATCCGCCAGGGACAGCAGCTCGTCATAAAGTTCCTGCTGGGTAAAAATGCCTTCATTCGCCAGGCGTTCCGGGCTGAGATAGAGATAGCAAAGGATTTTACCGACCATCATATCCAGCTCAGACAGGACAGAACGGGGAATGAGCGTGGTTGAACGCGGACGCAGATAGAAGAATCCCTCTGGCGCGCGAATCAGCTCAACGTTGTAGCGGGTGTAAAACTCTTCCAGATACTGCTGGTAATCCATCAGAAAAGCATGATTGTCCAGCTCTTCGATACCAATGTGGCGTCCGGCGCGTAACTGGCTGTCCAGCGCCGGAAAAATCGGATTTGCCAGTGCCTGTGCCAGTTTAACCGGCATCACTTGTTCAATATTTGTCGATGACATGTGCCTGCACCTTGGCTCCGTAATCATTAATGGCTTGCCATTCCACAGGCAAGCCGGCTAAATCGGCTTCCGCTACGCCGAGCCGCACGGCCTGATCCACCACAATACGCGCCAGGTCAAAGTGACGCGCGCGTGGATATTGAGCCAGATAGTCGCGCATCACAGCGGCGAGGTTGAGCGGTTTTTGCTGCGTTTTATAAATCTCTAAGGCTTCTTCAATCATGGCCGCCAGCTGCTCGCGAATTTCATTGAATTCTTCAAACTCCAGCTCGGCCGGCAATTCGCCCATAACTTCGTCATTGCGCAGCGTCAGTTCGTCGTCACGCATATCGTAAAGACGTTCGGCGTTGGCATAGGTGAGCGCCCAGGGCGCATCAAAATAGTTCTGCACAGAAACACGCAAACGCTGGGCGAAAACGCGGTTTTTGTCCATGTCGATGGCGGTACGAATGAATTTATGCACGTGGCGATCGTAGCCAATCCAGAGATCGATGGCCTGCTGCCCCCAACTGGTAATGCGATCGAGTTTGCTTTGCAAATCGAAAACCAGTTTGTCGACAAAACCCAGATCCGGGCTGTCCAGCGTGGCATCCTGAATGCGCAGCAGATTTTCCTGCAGCTTATCGCCCGCTGCCTCCAGCGTATCCTGCAGTTCACGCAGCGTACCTGAGGTTTCCGACAGCAACATTTCACAGCTCGAAATCGCGGCTCGCCAGTCTTTGTTCAGCAGTTCGGCAATATCCGTCTTAACCGCCTGCTGTTGCTCATCCATCAGGCGCTGCGTCATATCGATACTGTCGAAAATTTCGGCCACCGAATATTTCAGCGGCGCGAACACGTTGCGGTGCCAGTGAAATTCATCGCCGTTTTCCTGAGCCGCATCCGCGGCGCGCTTCAGCTCCGCCGCCACGATAGAAAGCTGCATTGACAGGCGCAGCGTGGAGAATTCCCGCTGGCGAATATAGTAATCAGTGATGCCAATGGCCAACGGGGTCAGGCGATAAATCGCATTGCCCTCGGTTAACTCACTGGTAAAGCGGTTTAACAGGCGCTGGCGCACCATATCGTTGATGGCGTTGTTGGCGCGTACCAACACCGTTTCACTGGTTTGCTCAAAGGCTTTGCTGACGTGACGAAACGCATCAATCAGGTCACCTTCGCTCATTTCACCGTCCATGCGTTCGCCATTTAGCGTGGCGATGGCCAGCAAAAAAGCCAGACGTTCAACTGGCAGCGCAAGCGAGAAGTCATTCTTGCGCGCCCAGGATACCAGCTCCGGTACCGTCTGGGAAAATTCACTCATAATTCGTCCTTCTGCCCGGGTTTGCGCGCGGTCACGTGGATGTAACGCCCTAAGCTTAAAAAGGGTTCCTGGCGGCAAAAGCGCCGCTCCATCTCAATAATTTCGTCGTCGCTCTTTGGCTCGCCTTTAGGCGGCTTCATATAATCGCTGAATACGCGAATCCCGGCACGCCGTTCAATCTGAAAACCACAGTTCTCCAGCCAACGATACACGTCATCGGGATCGCGGGGATAGTCCGGTGACAGCGTGCGCTTCTTGCGTTTGGTCAAGTTAGTGCGCAGATAACCAAAGTTGCCCAGCGTCAGGGTGCGTAATGTTAACCCATGCAGGTTGTAAAACATCAACGACAGCACGCCGCCGGGGCGCAGTGTATCAAACAAGGCTTTTAACACCGCTTCAGGTTCCGCAACCCACTCAAGCACAGCGTGAAACAATACCAGATCCACCGGCTTATCCAAATGTTCACCGACCTGCTGCGCGCTAATTTGTTTGAATTGCATGTTGTGGCTCACACCCAGCACATCCGCATTTTCCTGGGCACGGCGTAACATCTCTCCGGAAAGATCGCACAGCAGTATCTGGTGGCCCCGCCCAGCCAGCCCGCTGGACATCTGACCGATGCCGCCGCCCGCATCCAATACGTTCAGCGCGGAGGATGACAGGCTGGGAAGAATCGTTTCCAGCTCATCCCATAAGATGGCCTGACGCACCAGGCCTTTGGTTGTGCCGTAAATGTTTTGCGAAAATTTATCCGCGAGATCGTCAAAGTTACGATCCTGCATGGCGTGGGCTCCGGTATGCTGCGGTGAAACATATGCTATTTTGTCACAGGTACGGTAAGAATGAAGCTTTGATACCATTCTTGCGCTCTGGCTGCTGTTTTTTCGGACAACAAGAGGTTTTTTACATGGTTTTTATGCTGAAAAAGGCCGTCGGTAACCTGTTGCTGCCCTTGCCTTTTCTGCTTTTACTGATGGCGGCAGGCATTTTACTGCTTTGGTTCAGCCGCTGGCAGAAAAGCGGCAAAATACTCATCTCGGTGAGCTGGCTGATAATATTACTGATTAGCCTACAGCCTGTGGCAGACCGCCTGTTATTGCCGGTGGAGTCGCGCTATTCGACATGGAATGGTAGCCAGAAAGTGGATTACATCGTGGTACTGGGTGGAGGCTATACCTACAATCCTGCCTGGGCACCCAGCTCAAACTTGTTGAATAACAGTTTGCCTCGCGTGACAGAGGGCGTGCGTCAGTGGCTGCGTAACCCGCAGGCAACGATGGTCTTTACCGGTGCTGCTGCAGGGCACAATCCCAAAAGTAATGCGTGGGTGGCCGCACAGGTCGCCGAAAGCCTTGGCGTACCTGACGCTCATATTCATATTCTGGATCAACCCAAGGATACTGAGCAGGAAGCGCGGGCGGTCAGCGCAGTGATCGGGCATCATTCCTTTTTGCTGGTCACATCAGCGAATCATATGCCGCGTGCCATGCGTTTCTTCCAGCAGGCAGGGCTTAACCCGATTGCCGCACCGGCGAACCAGTTGGCAATTACCTCCCCGCTCAACTGGTGGGAGCGGGCTTTTCCTTCTCCGCTGTGGATGGGCCACAGCGAACGCGCCATCTATGAAACGCTCGGCAGTGCATTGCAACGCATTAATCCCCCCACCGAAACACCCGCTTCGTAACAGCGTTGAAGGATGCGCACGACGCCGCGCGCATCCTTCAATCGGGTAATCAGAAGAGCGGAGAGCCGTAGTCACGCCCTGAACCTGACGGATGACCTCAGCCGCGCATGGCAGCGCGCACACGAATCAGGTCCTCTGGCGTATCGACCCCAACGCCCGGCACCGTTTTTGCTACCGCTACGTGAATCTTTTCGCCGTACCACAGCACCCGGAGCTGCTCGAGTAATTCAATCTGCTCAAGGGGACAAGGTGCCCAGTCGATGTAACGGCGAATAAAGCCTGCCCGGTAGGCGTAAATGCCAATGTGCCGGAGCAGCGTATCGCCGATGCGATCGCGTGATTCCGCATAGCGCTCGCGGTCCCAGGGAATGGTCGCACGAGAAAAATACAGCGCATAGCCTTTGGCATCCATAACGACTTTCACGGCGTTAGGATTAAAGGCTTCTTCTGCATCGGTAATGGGCACGGCCAGCGTCGCCATACCGGCCTCAGACTGCGCCAGATTATTCGCCACCTGGTGCACGATTTCGGCCGGGATCATAGGCTCATCGCCCTGAACATTGACGATAATTTGATCGTCTGCGAACTGATACTTCTCAATCACTTCGGCAAGGCGTTCTGTGCCTGAATGATGATCGGCGCGCGTCATGCAGACTTCGCCTCCCGACGCTTCCACTGCGCTGGCCACATCCGGGTGATCGGTCGCCACGATAACCCGGCTGGCACCGGATTCGCGCGCGCGTTCCATCACATGTACCACCATCGGCTTGCCATGAATATCGACCAAGGGTTTACCGGGTAGACGGGTTGAGGCATAACGAGCAGGAATGATGGCAATAAAACTCATGGATGGATCTCTTCAACCGACAACGTACGGGCTTCGTTTTCCAACAGGACCGGAATGCCATCGCGCACCGGAAAAGCCAGTGCATCGGGCTTGCAGATCAGTTCTTGCTGTTCGTTGTTGTAATACAGCTTGCCATTGCAAACCGGGCAGGCAACGATTTCGAGTAAACGGTGATCCATATATCCTCCATCACGGACCGATAGCGTAAGCGCTAAAGCATATCACAGCGTTGATAAGAGCGGGTAAACCACACCGGTTGTGGCATCACGAATTATCCAGCGTCCACAACCGCGGCCAGTGTGCCCGCAATGCCGGAGGAGCCTGCTGTAACACGACCGTCTCTGCACCCTGCCAGCGCGCGAAACGGGTAATTGCCCGTTGTGCATCCTGGAGAAAGGAGGTGGTGACAGAGACGTCGTGCTCCAGCCAGATATTTTTGATCTCCAACTGACGTGACGCGCGAATCATTCGTGCATCCAGCCGGGCTTTAAGCTGGCCACGATGCAGCAAAGGTAAAACGAAGTAACCGTACCTGCGCTTTTCGGCAGGCGTGTAGCATTCGATACGGTAGTCAAAATCAAACAGTTCTCGCGCCCGCTTTCGATCCCAGACTACGGGATCAAATGGGGATAACAGCGCGGTGTGCGTCGCTTTCAAAGGCGTCGTTAATCCGGGCAGCGCGCTCTGGTGCAGCCACATCGCGCCCATCCCCTTGACCTCGACCGGAATAATGTCTCCCGCGACCTGCGCCGATTGGATAAAGGCTTTGATCGGTGCCTGTTTCAGCCGGTAATAATCGGCCAGCCATTCACTGCGAAAAATCCCCAGGCTGCGCGCACTGTTCATCAACATCAATCGGATCGCTTCATCCTCGCCGATCGCGTGGATCGCATCCTGCCAGTCCGGCATCACCCGGGTGCGTAAATCGTAGACTCGCTGAAAATTTCGGCGCTCTGCTACCATCAATTCACCTGCGCTAAACAGATTTTCGAGATGCCGCTTGTGCGGTTTCCACGCCCACCATCCCGGTTTATGATTTTTTTCGGTGGCAAAATCGGCCGATCTGACGGGGCCGTTATCGCGGATGTAGGTCAGTAAATCGGCCATCTCCTGCTGATACTCGGCAGCCCATTGCGCACTGTATTTCCAGCCCAGGCGTTCGGGCGAGAGCATGCGATGTCGCAGTAATTTGTAATCGTTGCGCGGAATAAAGCAGGCTTCGTGGGCCCAGTACTCAAAAATGTCCCCCTGAGCCAGGGATGTATCCAGCCAGGATTGAGGGTAATCCCCTAAACGACTAAACAGCACCAGATAAGGGCTTCGGGCAACCACATTGATGGTGTCGATTTGTAGTAAGGCCATTCGGGTAATACAGTCTGGAATGTCCTGCTGACGCGCCCGGCGGGCTGCCGGACGGAGCAGCCCCTGAGCTGCGAGGTGGATGTTACGTGCCTGCTGTCGCGAAAGTGAATGTATGCTCATTCTCTTCCTTATCAGATGGGGAGGTTAGTACTTTGCCCGGTGTGCAGACGTACGGCAAAGGTTTTCTATATCCTCTAACAGCAAGGTGGCTGCCTCGGCGTGCAGTTGTGCATCAACCGGCAGATACCACCACGAGGGTTGTGCGAATGCCCGGCACTTTACCGCATCTTTTTCGGTCATCAACAGCATCTGCTCAGGCTGCAGCAGACGTGAAAGTTCTTCTTCGCTGTAAGCATGGTGGTCGGCAAAAGCGATTTCCGCTACAGGCGTTAACCCCTGCTGCTTTAAGGTATTAAAGAAGCGTGGCGGATGACCAATTCCCGCCATAGCAACAACGTTATGAAAGGTGCTGAGCGGGCGTTGTTCCCCGCTCAGCAGATGCGTCGCCTTGCCCGGGCGCAGTTGCATCGCAATTTCACCTGCCTGCGGTTCGCCGCCATTGACGATAACGGCATCCACCGTTTTGAGACGTGAAGCGCGTTCGCGCATTGGGCCAGCAGGTAACCACCAGCCGTTGCCGAAACGGCGCACGCCATCCACCACGACAATCTCCCGATCGCGCTGCAAAGCGTAATGCTGCAGACCATCGTCAGTCACAATCAGATCCAGTTCGTGATGCTTCAGGAGAAGGTCAATGGACTCACGGCGGCGCGGCGCAACGGCCACGGGCGCAGCCGTGCGCTGGGCGATCAGAACGGGTTCGTCACCCGCCTGTTCAGTGGCGGTTGCGGCAGTGACCTGCAATGGATAATGGTCTGCTTTACCGCCATAGCCTCGTGAAATCACGCCAACACGCAGGCCGCGTTGTTGCAGGGCCTCTACCAGCCAAATCACCACCGGCGTTTTGCCGTTCCCGCCTGCGGTTAAATTCCCGACCACCACGACAGGCACGGGCGCACGCCAGCTTTTGCGCCAGCCGCGTTGAAAACTGAAGCGGATCAATGCCGTAATCGCCCCGTATAGCACACTAAGTGGCCATAGCAGTACCCATAAAGGCGATCGCCCGCTCCAGATGCGCTCAATCATTGGCCAAATTGCATTTTATGAAGTTGGGCATAGGCGCCTTTTTCCGCAAGGAGCACGGCATGCGTGCCGCGCTCGATAATTTTGCCCTCTTCCACGACCACAATTTCATCCGCTTTTTCGATAGTCGACAGGCGGTGTGCAATCACCAGGGAAGTACGGTTTTTCTGCAACTCATCCAGGGCTGACTGAATAGCACGCTCAGATTCCGTATCCAGCGCCGAAGTGGCCTCGTCAAGAATCAGGATAGGACAGTCGCGCAGTAACGCACGCGCAATGGCGATACGTTGACGCTGACCGCCAGACAACAGGACGCCGTTTTCGCCGATAACCGTATCCAGCCCTTTATCCATTTTATTGATAAAATCCATGGCATGAGCCATGGTCGCCGCTTTTTCAATCTCCTCACGGCTGTACTGCTCGCTGCGCGCATAGGCAATGTTATTGGCGACGGTATCATTAAACAGGTGCACATTTTGCGACACCAGCGCGACCTGATTACGCAATGACGATAAGGTGTACTCGCGCAAATCGTAGCCATCCAGCAAAATGTTGCCCTGCTGAATATCATAAAAACGGGTCAGCAGGCTTGCCATGGTCGATTTACCCGAGCCTGAACGCCCCACCAGGGCTACCGTTTTGCCTGCCGGCAGCGCCAGATTAATGTCTTTCAAGGCAGGCGTTTCACGGCCCGGATAGGTAAATGTCACATTACGGAACTCGACATCCCCTTTTGCGCGGGTAATTTCACGCTTACCGTTGTCAATTTCCTGCTCGCTGTCCAGAATGGAGAACAGCGTCTGGCAGGCCGCCATACCACGCTGGAACTGAGCATTCACGTTGGTCAGTGACTTCAGCGGGCGCATCAGCGCAATCATGGATGAGAACACCACAGTGATCGTACCGGCGGTCAAGGTATCCATCACGCTGGGGAAACTCGCCGCATAAAGCACAAACGCCAGCGCCAGCGAGGCAATCAGCTGAATAACCGGATCGGAGATCGAGGACGCTGACACCAGCTTCATACCCTGCTGGCGCATACGGTTGCTGACCTTGGCAAAACGCGCCGATTCGATTTCCTGTCCGCCAAAAATCAGCACTTCTTTATGCCCTTTCAGCATCTGCTCGGCACTGGTTGTCACCTGCCCCATGGTGTTTTGCATGGATTTGCTGATGTTGCGGAAACGCTTCGACACCATACGAATGGCAAAGGAAACAATGGGGGCGAGCACGATGAGAATCAGCGACAGCTGCCAGCTGTAATAGAACATCATGATAAACAGGCCGATGATGGACGCGCCTTCGCGCACGACCGTGACCAGTGCGCCTGATGAAGACGATGCAACCTGCTCCGAGTCATAGGTGATACGCGAGAGGAGCGTACCCGTAGACTGCTGATCGAAGAAGGCCACCGGCATGCCCATCATATGACTGAACAGACGCCGACGCATGTTCATGACCACATTCCCGGATACCCAGGAAATGCAGTAGCTGGAAATATAGCTACTTACGCCGCGAACCAGCATCAAGCCAATAACTGCCAACGGCATCCACAGCATCACGGACCTGTCCGCTTTACCAAAGCCGTCATCCAGCAAAGGCTTCAACAGGGAGAGCATTAACGTATCGCCTGCGGCATTAATAATCAGGGCCGTAGCCGCCACAATTAAGCCAGCTTTGTTGGGTGCGATCATCGGCCAGAGTCGACGGAATGTCTGCCACGTTGAGAGAT
This sequence comes from Pantoea sp. Ae19-2, assembly GCF_059801205.1. NCBI lineage: Bacteria > Pseudomonadati > Pseudomonadota > Gammaproteobacteria > Enterobacterales > Erwiniaceae > Pantoea > Pantoea sp. Ae19-2. The sequence goes on from NZ_JBCHWE010000001.1 coordinate 2,368,495, forward strand.
CTTTATCTTGATGCATTATTTATTCACGTTGTTGGAAATAGCCGGCCATTCTACCTGGATTCGCGTTTGACGCCAAACCACTGATGATACCAACGGGGCATTAATTGTTCTCTGAGGGTAAAAACCTGCATTTTACCTTTACCAACTCTGATGCTTATCTGTCCAGATTGCCCTGTATCGAGCCAGTTATAGCCATATTCATGGTAATTACGTAATACAGGTTTAGCCGGCATTCGCCATGCATTGTAGCGCGCCAGAGAGGCAATCGCGGTGTGTCCGGCCACGCTACGAAGCAGTAATCGGGAGGATGACGTGCGGCTGCCATGATGGGGAACCTGCAAAATATCGGCTTTTAGCTGCTGCTTCTCCAGCCTGACCAACTGCTGCTCAGCCAGTTTTTCCAGATCGCCGGTCAGCAACAGCCGGACATTTCCGTCATCAACGCTCACCACGCAGGAGTCGTTATTTTCACCTTTATTGGGTGAACTGAGTGGCCAGAGCACGCTGAAATTTAGCTGCTTCCAACGCCATGTTGCTCCCCGAACGCAGGCCAAATGGTGCGTTCCCTCCAGGCTGCTGCGCACCTTTATCCCAGGCCAGCGTTGCAGAATGGCAGCGAGCCCGCCGGTATGATCGAGATGTCTGTGGCTCAGGATAACCTCCTGCAGTACCAGACCTTTATGTTGTAACCAGGGCGTAATCACGCGTGTTCCTGCATCACTGTGTTGCCAGCGTGGCCCCGTATCGTACAACACGGCCTCACGGCCCTGACTGATGACCACGCTCAAGCCATGCCCGACATCCAGCATATCAATGCGCCATTCCCTTTCCGGTTTATAGTGGCGGGAAAACACCATGGCCAGTGCGATAGCGCTGCAGCTCCACGGCAGGCTGAACAGTGCACCAGTGCGCCAGACCAGCAAGCCGCCCCACACCATGAGCATAAAAAAGGCTGCCCCCTGCAATGGCCACCAGCCCGGCGGCAACAGCGCCAGGCTGGTTAACAGAAAACGAAGAGAGCCATCTGCCGCCAGCCAAAACCAGGTGGAGAGTGCCGGCACCGGTAGCAGCATCGCAACCAGTATTAACGGCACCGTGACAAATGACACCACCGGGATGGCCAGCAGATTGGCTATCAGCGCCGTTATACTAATGCCGTTGAACAAGCCCGCCTGTAACGGCAGCATCAAAATCATCATGCCTGACTGCAGGTGGAGAAGCTGTATCGGTAACCAGCGGCGTGCGTGCCGAAAGCGCGCCGCCAGTGGGAACCAGTGGTACCAGGTCAACAGCATGCCCACCGCCAACACAGAAAGCCAGAAGCTGTCAGAGAGTACCGTAAGCGGGTCGACGGCAAGCAGTAAACCCACACACAGCGTCCAGACTTGCCAGCTACTCAACTGCACGCCAACGAAACGTGTTACAGCCCAAAGTGTCAGTGCCAGTAATGCCCGCTGCGCAGGTGCATGCGCCCCGGAAAGCCAGGTATACAGCGCGGCAAAAAGCCAGCCCATAATGACAGGATACAGATAGCTGACAGCGCGGGCCGGAAACAGAATCTGGCTTCCTCGTGCCAGTAACCACCCTGTCCCTGCTGCCAAAGCAATGTGCATGCCTGAAATTGCCATAAGGTGCGCGGTACCGGTCTCCCTTAACAGCTGTCGGGTCGCCTCGCTGAGGTTGTCCCGGATGCCAAAGGCTAACGCTTCAAGCGTGGCTGAGGCAGGCAAGTGGCCGTTTTGCTGACGATGGTGAGTGATAAATCGCCAGCGCACGCTGCAGGAGGCGTGCGTGATGGTCTGGGAAACAATACGGCCCTGCACGGGTGCATGATTCGCCATGGCGAAGCGCTGCGCATCAAACGCCCCTTCGTTGAGCCTGGCATGCACCGCTCTCAGCCTGAGCATCATCTTTCCACGCTGACCGGGGCAATACTCACTGGCGTTATCCGGCAACGAAAGCCACGCAAAGCGCGGCGGAAAGAGAATGTGATCGTCCACTTTTAGCAATCTGACTCTGATGCGCGAATGCGTCTGATGGACGTCCTCAATTTGCACATCAAACTTCCCCGGGGCAGCAATCATCATTTCGGTGTCTTTTACCAGTGATTGTGCATTAAAAAGCCCCCAGGCCGTGAACAGGAGCGCCACGCCGGCGATGCGGATCCTGCGATGAGACAAGGCAATCACGCAGACACCACTCAACAGCAGCACCAATATGGTGAAAGGGGAAGGAAGCCCGGGTAACACCAGTAAGGGTAACGTCGTGATCGCGGCGATTCTTGCCAGTAAAATCCATGTCAACATAATGCATCCCGCTCCTGTCGTGCCACAAGTATGCCGCACGACTTCTCAGGATAAAGCGCATTCGTTGTTCACCAGGTGAAGGATCGCAGTAAAAATCGGCCGTTGCAGCGAAGAGACATTTTTCTGGAAGAGAGATCCATCGCAGGTGACAGGCAAAAAAAAACGACATCCGGAGATGTCGTTTAGGCGGTTCGGTATCGGCTTAGCCGTAAATGTTTGCACGGTCACGCAGTTCTTTGCCCGGCTTGAAGTGGGGAACGTATTTACCTTCCAGATCCACTTTGTCACCCGTTTTCGGGTTACGACCGGTGCGCGGAGCGCGATAATGCAACGAAAAGCTGCCGAATCCCCGGATTTCAATGCGTTCGCCCTGTGCCAGCGTCGTGGCCATGTGCTCCAGCATTTCTTTGACGGCATCCTCAACGACTTTCGCCGGTATATGAGTATGCTGTCCCGCCAGCCTTTCAATCAGTTCTGACTTGGTCATGTAACCTCCGGTTAATCCCTACAGGAATGTATGACAGCTTTTACCGAAACCGGGCGAATAAATCCGCCCGGTGCAAGGTCGATTACTCGCCTTTAGCCGCTTTGAACGCTTCAGCCATAGCGCTAGAGAAGTTGCCTTCTTCCTGTTTGGTGTTAACAGTATTGATGGCTTCTTTCTCGTCAGCCTGGTCTTTCGCACGAACAGACAGGCTAACAACGCGGTTTTTACGGTCAACGCCGGTGAATTTAGCTTCAACGTCGTCGCCTACGTTCAGAACCAGCGTAGCGTCTTCGATGCGGTCCAGTGAAGCTTCAGAAGCGCGCAGGTAACCTTCAACGCCGTCTGCTAATTCAACTGTAGCACCTTTAGCATCAACTGCAGTCACTTTACCGGTGACGATGGCACCTTTCTTGTTCAAAGTGATGTAGTTGTTGAACGGATCTTCTGCCAGCTGTTTAACGCCCAGAGAGATACGCTCGCGCTCTGCATCAACCTGCAGTACAACGGCAGCGATTTCGTCACCTTTTTTGTACTCACGAACGGCTTCTTCGCCAGTCGCGTTCCAGGAGATGTCAGACAGGTGAACCAGACCGTCGATGCCGCCGTCCAGGCCGATGAAGATACCGAAGTCAGTGATTGACTTGATTTTACCTTCAACGCGATCGCCTTTATTGTGAGTCTCGGCGAACTGCTGCCATGGGTTAGATTTACACTGCTTCAGACCCAGGGAGATACGACGACGCTCTTCATCGATGTCCAGAACCATTACTTCAACCACATCGCCTACGTTAACAACTTTAGACGGATGGATGTTTTTGTTGGTCCAGTCCATTTCTGAAACGTGTACCAGACCTTCAACGCCTTCTTCGATTTCTACGAAGCAGCCGTAATCAGTCAGGTTGGTCACACGACCAGTCAGCTTGGTGCCTTCTGGATAGCGCTTAGCGATAGCCACCCATGGATCTTCGCCCAGCTGCTTCAGACCCAGAGATACACGGGTACGCTCGCGGTCGAATTTCAGGACTTTAACGTTGATTTCATCGCCAACATTCACGATCTCGCTTGGATGCTTAACGCGCTTCCAGGCCATATCAGTGATGTGCAGCAGGCCGTCAACGCCGCCCAGATCAACGAACGCACCGTAGTCAGTCAGGTTCTTAACGATACCTTTGACTTCCATGCCTTCCTGCAGGTTTTCCAGCAGCTGATCGCGCTCTGCACTGTTCTCAGATTCGATAACCGCACGACGTGAAACCACGACGTTGTTGCGTTTCTGATCCAGCTTGATCACTTTGAATTCAAGCTCTTTGCCTTCCAGGTGCAGCGTGTCACGCACTGGACGCACATCTACCAGTGAACCTGGCAGGAACGCACGGATACCGTTCAGCTCAACTGTGAAGCCACCTTTGACTTTGCCGTTGATAATACCGGTAACAGTTTCAGCTTCTTCGTAAGCTTTTTCCAGCGTGATCCAAGCTTCATGACGCTTAGCTTTCTCACGGGACAGCAGAGTTTCACCGAAGCCGTCTTCCACTGCGTCCAGAGCAACGTCAACTTCGTCACCAACCTGGATTTCCAGTTCGCCGGCTGCGTTTTTGAACTGCTCTGCAGGAATTGCAGATTCAGATTTCAGGCCCGCATCAACCAGAACGACGTCTTTGTCGATAGAGACAACGACGCCACGAACGATGGAACCCGGGCGGGTTTCGATTTCTTTCAGGGATTCTTCAAATAGTTGAGCAAAAGATTCAGTCATATTGATAATCTTAGGATTCTTCAATTTAACGTCCATCTGACTTCATGTCGGATGGGGTTGTTTCACATGCCCTGCACCGGATCCCTGGCACAGGGTTAATACAATTCGTTTAAACCAAAATGTTAAATGCCCAGCGTTTTGCGGGCATAATCTAACGCTTTATCAATAACTTGCTCGATAGACATCTGTGTTGAATCCAACACTAACGCATCTTCAGCAGGCACTAATGGCGCTATAGCGCGGTTACGATCGCGGTCGTCGCGCTCTTTTATCTCGGCTAAAAGGCGATCAAAGTTAACATTAAAGCCCTTGTCCTGCAACTGTAGCATACGTCGTTCTGCACGGACTTCCGGGCTGGCATCAAGGAAAATCTTCACAGGCGCGTCGGGGAAAACAACGGTTCCCATATCACGCCCATCGGCAATCAGGCCGGGAGCCTCGCGAAAGGCGCGCTGGCGGCGTAACAGGGCTTCACGCACGCGAGGAAATGCCGCAACGCGCGACGCGGTATTGCTCACTTCCTGGGTGCGAATTTCGCTGGTGACTTCTTCGCCTTCAAGGATGACCTGCATCTCACCGTTCTGTGAGATGAAGCGCACATCAAGGTGAGCGGCAATCGGCACCAGTCCTTCTTCAGATTCGATATCAACCTGGTGATGTAATGCAGCTAACGCCAGAACACGGTAAATCGCGCCAGAGTCCAGTAAATGCCACTGCAATGCTTCCGCCATCGCTTTGCACAGGGTGCCCTTTCCCGCACCACTTGGCCCATCAATAGTTATGACCGGGGCAGTTGCTGTCATTATTCCCTCCTGTTGCTGCGCGCATTTTGGCCAGTTGGCCATCACAAATGTCGGGCATTATACGCTGCCCTGCGACACGGCGTTACCCTTAAGAGAGAAGGTTAGGCGAAATTTCGTCTGAAAAAGGGCTTTTTGACGCGAGAAATGAGACAGGGAAAACGGCCCGGTGAAATACTCACCGGGCACAGGACTCAGGCGTTATGGCTAATTTTTGCCAGTTGCTCAAAATAGTCAGGGAAGGTTTTAGCAGTACAGCCCGGGTCAAGAATTGTTACGGGCGTATCTGATAACGCCACCAGCGAAAAACACATAGCCATACGATGGTCGTTATAAGTTCCGATGTCAGCATGCATCAGCTTAGCCGGCGGGGTAACACGGATAAAGTCGTGCCCTTCTTCGACGTCAGCCCCAACTTTACGGAGTTCTGTTGCCATCGCCGTCAGGCGATCGGTTTCTTTAACCCGCCAGTTGTAGATATTGCGCAGTTGGGTCGTGCCTTCAGCAAACAGCGCAGCAGTGGCAATTGTCATCGCGGCATCGGGAATATGGTTCATATCCATATCAATAGCCTGCAGCTTGCCCGCCGTACAGGCAATGAAATCGTCACCCCACTCGATGGTGGCACCCATTTTTTCCAGCACGTCGGCAAAACGAATATCGCCTTGCACGCTATGACGACCGATACCGGTCACGCGCACAGTGCCGCCTTTAATCGCGGCCGCCGCCAGGAAATAGGACGCAGAAGACGCATCGCCCTCCACCAGATACTCCCCCGGTGACTGATACTGCTGTTTTCCCTGGATCAGGAAATGCTGGTAGTGCTGATTTTCAACCTCCACGCCAAAACAGCGCATCAGGTGCAGGGTAATGTCGATGTAGGGTTTCGAGACCAGATCGCCTTTAATCGTGATTCGCGTGTCTTCCTGAGCTAACGGCGCCGTCATCAGCAACGCGGTCAAAAACTGACTGGATACGCTACCGTCAACGGTGACCTCTCCGCCCGTAAAGCCGCCACGCAGACGAACAGGTGGATAATCCGTATTCTCAAGGTAATCGATTTGGGCGCCGCCCTGACGTAGCGCGTCAACCAGATGCCCTATCGGCCGCTCTTTCATCCGCGGTTCGCCCGTCAGCACCACATCCTGCTCGCCAAGGCACAGCGCCGCAGCCAGCGGACGCATAGCCGTACCAGCATTGCCCAGGAAGAGTTCAACGGGTTGTGACGCCTGAAGCGGTCCGCCCTTTCCGGTAACGTCGCAAACGGTACGATCGCTGGAAAGCGTGAAATCGACGCCCAGAGCCTTAAGCGCATTAAGCATGTGCTTAACATCATCACTGTCCAGCAGATTAGTGAGTCGGGTTTTGCCGTTCGCCAATGCGGCCAGCAGCAGCGCGCGGTTTGAAACACTCTTGGAGCCGGGCAAATTAACCGTGCCATTTACGCGAGCAATGGGCTGAAGGGTCAGGGAATCTTGCATGTGAAACTCTATCCTCAAAAAAACGACAACTCCGCCGTATGGCGGAGTCAGGTGTCAGCAATCCCACTGACTGGGGAATAATCAGCCGTGGCGGCGTTCGAAATCGATCATGAAGTCTGTGAGGGCTTTAACACCTTCCAGCGGCATCGCATTGTAGATGGATGCACGCATGCCGCCAACAACGCGATGGCCTTTCAAGGCATGCAAACCTGCTTTAAATGACTCTTCCAGGAACAGGCTGTCGAGTGACGCATCCGCCAGTTGGAAAGGAATATTCATTCGCGAACGGTTCAGCAGAGCAACATCGTTACGGTAGAAATCACTCTTATCGATGAGGTCGTAAAGCAAGCCCGCTTTTGCCTGATTAATTTTTTCAATTTCACCGACGCCGCCTTTCTGCTTCAGCCACTTGAATACCAGACCGCTCAGGTACCAGGCGAACGTTGGCGGCGTGTTGAACATGGAGTCGTTTTCCGCCAGAACACTGTAATCCAGAATGGAAGGCACACTTTGATGCGCTTTACCTAACAGATCGTCCCGGACGATGACCAGGGTAATGCCCGCCGGACCAATATTTTTCTGGGCGCCCGCATAAATCACGCCATAGCGGCTGACATCAATAGAGCGGGATAAAATCGTGGAAGAGAGATCGGCAACGACGACCTTGTCGCCAAAATCAGGTTCTTCATCAATGGCAACGCCGTCAATGGTTTCATTCGGGCAGAAGTGCAAATAGGCTGCCGCATCGCTGACGTCCCACTCACGCATAGGCAGAATGGCGCGTTTTCCCTCAAGGGTCGTTTTGACATCCAGCGTGCGGGGCGAACAATATTTTGCCGCTTCTTTAATGGCGCTGTGCGCCCAGTAGCCGCCGTCGGCATAATCCGCACTGGTGGCGCTGCCCAGCAGGTTACCCGGTACCGCAGCAAACTGCGCACGTGCGCCGCCGTGGCAGAATAAAACTTTGTAATTAGAGGGGATTTTTAGCAGATCACGGAAGTCCGCTTCCGCTTCCTCGGCCACCTGAATAAACTCCTTACTGCGGTGACTGATCTCCATTACTGAAGTCCCCAGACCATGCCAGTTTGTCAATTCTTGTTCTGCACGGCGGAGCACTTCGCTCGGCAGCATCGCTGGCCCAGAGCTAAAATTATAAATTTGCGTCATTTCCCTCACCACTGTCATATCGAACGGTTATGAATAACGATTCGGTTTTATCACTGCATTCTGGTGGCTGCAATCATAAATCTAACACCGGTCACATTTTTTCAGCACGGCGCACCGGAGGTTATGTTACCAATGCAAGCCAACACAAAATATTGTGAGGGACGTTCCTTTCACTCGCTGCCGGTATTGGCAGACAAACCCTGACATGAGAAAACGTCCTGTAAAATTGCAGCGACTTGATAGCGAACAGGCGGTAAAAAACGTATCATTGCGCGCTTTAGGCACCCTATTCACAGAGAGAGCGGCACCATGACGCAAACTTTTATCCCGGGCAAAGATGCCGCCCTGGAAGACTCCATTACGCGTTTCCAGACCAAACTGCAGGATCTGGGCTTTAATATAGAAGAAGCTTCCTGGCTTAATCCCGTTCCACACGTCTGGTCTGTGCATATTCGCGACCGCGACTGTCCACTCTGCTTTACCAATGGCAAAGGTGCCAGCAAGAAAGCCGCCCTGGCTTCCGCATTGGGTGAATATTTTGAGCGCCTGTCCACGAACTACTTTTTTGCCGATTTCTGGCTGGGTAACCGTATCGCTCAAGGCGATTTTGTTCATTACCCCAATGAAAAATGGTTTGCGCTTCCGGAAGATGACAGCCTGCCAGAGGGGATCCTGGACTCACGCCTGCGTGCCTTTTACGATCCTGAAAATGCGGTGGCCGCATCAGACCTGATCGATCTCCAGTCGGGTAACAGCGAGCGCGGTATTTGCGCCCTGCCTTTTACCCGCCAGTCCGATCAGCAAACCGTCTATATCCCGATGAACATCATTGGCAACCTTTACGTATCGAACGGCATGTCGGCCGGCAATACGGCCAATGAAGCGCGGGTGCAGGGATTATCCGAGGTCTTTGAGCGCTACATTAAGAACCGTATCATTGCCGAATCGATCAGCCTCCCAGTCATCCCTGAGTCAGTGATGGCGCGCTACCCTTCCGTGGTCGAGGCCATTGCGCGCCTGGAAGCTGAAGGCTTCCCAATCTTTGCGTATGACGCGTCGCTGGGCGGTAAATATCCGGTTATCTGTGTGGTCCTGTTTAACCCTGCCAATGGCACCTGTTTCGCGTCCTTCGGTGCGCATCCGGACTTTGGCGTTGCGCTGGAGCGCACCGTTACTGAACTGCTCCAGGGCCGCAGCCTCAAGGATTTGGACGTCTTTACCCCACCCACCTTTGATGATGAAGAAGTGGCAGAGCACGCCAATCTGGAAACCCACTTTATTGATTCAAGCGGCCTGATTTCCTGGGATATGTTTAAAGAAACGGCCGATTATCCGTTTGTTGACTGGACGTTTGCTGGCACTACCGAGCAAGAGTTCAGCACGCTGATGGCCATTTTTGCTGCCGAAGATCAGGAAGTTTATATCGCGGACTACGAGCACTTAGGCGTTTATGCCTGCCGCATTATTGTGCCGGGCATGTCCGATATCTATCCGGCCGAAGACCTGCTGCTGGCAAATAACAGCATGGGCGCAGGCATTCGTGACACGCTGCTTGCCCTGCCCGGCAGCAACTGGAATCCAGAAGAGTACCTTGATCTCATTTCGCAGTTGGATGAAGAAGGTTTTGATGACTTCACCCGCGTCCGTGAGTTGCTTGGCCTGGCAACGGGTAAAGATAATGGCTGGTATACCTTACGCATCGGGGAGCTTAAAGCCATGCTTGCGCTGGCCGGCGGCGATCTGGATCAGGCATTGATCTGGACAGAATGGACCATGGAATTCAACGGCTCCGTGTTCAGCCCAGCGCGGGCAAATTATTATCGTTGCCTGCAAACTCTGCTACTTCTGGCCATGGAAGACGAGCGTAATCCACTGGAATATCACGCCGCCTTTGTCCGTATGTATGGCGCAGAGGCGGTAGAAGCGGCATCCGCAGCCATCAGTGGTGAAGCAGCCTTCAACGGTCTTCAGTCGGTAGACAGCGACCTGACCGCTTTCCCTGCTCATCAGGCGCTACTGGCGGCTTATGAAAAATTGCAGCGTGCCAAACGCCGCTACTGGGAAAATGCCTAAGCTGGCGTTGAACATTCACGCGGGTTAGTCTGACAATCATGCCTGAGGCACTGAACCTGTTCAGTGCCTTTTTATTGATCCTTATGTATTCCTGCCATTAATAGATTAATGTCATTATTTTTCTGCTAAATAGCGACACCAACAACCTATCTTATTAACAAATCTACAATATTTCAGCCTTGATTACGCCCTCTCGTTAAACAAAACCTGTATTATTTAAAATAAATTTATTCATTATTTTTCATGACGTTAGTTCCAAAAACCACCTTTCTTGTTAAACCTTTACCGTTGTTGCTCTGCTGGACATGATCTATATCAACTTTCATCACAGGTGCATTTGTTATTATTTTTTTCAGACAACTTTTGGAGTGAGTTAGTGTGAAAGCTGACAATCCTTTTAATCTGTTATTACCCGCCGCGATGGCAAAAGTGGCTGAAGACGCTGGCGTCTACAAAGCCACCAAGCATCCGCTGACGACAACCTTTCTCGCGTTTACCGCAGGCATGTTTATCTCCATCGCTTTCGTGTTTTACATCACAGCCACCACCGGCAGCGGTGAAATGGCTTACGGCATGGCTAAGCTCGTCGGGGGGATATGTTTCTCACTCGGGTTGATACTCGTTGTGGTATGTGGTGCCGACCTGTTTACCTCCACCGTGCTGATCGTCGTTGCGAAAGCGAGTGGCCGCATCACCTGGGGGCAACTGGCACGTAACTGGATCAACGTTTATGTTGGTAATCTGGTCGGTGCGCTGTTTTTTGTCGCGCTGATGTGGTTTTCCGGTGAGCATACGGTGGCCAACGGCGCATGGGGTTTAAACGTGTTGCAGACTGCCGACCATAAAATGCATCACACGTTTGTTGAAGCGGTCTCTCTGGGTATTCTGGCTAATTTGATGGTCTGTCTGGCGGTCTGGATGAGCTATTCAGGACGGACCTTAATGGATAAAAGCCTGATTATGATTTTGCCGGTGGCGATGTTTGTTGCCTGTGGTTTTGAACACAGTATCGCAAATATGTTTTTAATTCCTTTCGCCATCGTCATTCGCGATTTTTCTGGCCCGGAATTTTGGCATGCTGCGGGCGCGACGGCAGCACAGTTTCCGGCCCTTTCTGTGAAAAACTTTATTTTCGACAATCTGATTCCAGTCACGCTCGGCAACATTATCGGCGGTGGAGTGCTGGTCGGATTGACCTACTGGGTAATTTACTTACGCGGTGGACACGAAGCGCACTAATCCAGCCTCGAGGGTTCATCCCAACCGGATCGACCCAAGAGCAAAAGTCTCCTTAAATAAGGCAGGTATAATATGACCGAACTTAACGCAAAACTGGCCTCAGCCTGGCAGGGTTTTACTGAAGGCGAATGGCAGAACAGCGTCAACGTACGCGACTTCATCCAGAAAAACTATACGCCGTATGAAGGCAATGAATCTTTCCTCGCTGGCGCCACCGAAGCCACCACTAAACTGTGGGAAAGCGTGCTGGAAGGCATTAAAGTTGAAAACCGTACCCACGCACCCGTCGATTTTGATACCGATCTTGCTTCTACCATCACCTCGCACGATGCCGGCTATATCAATAAATCGCTGGAAAAAGTTGTTGGCCTGCAAACGGAAGCGCCGCTGAAACGCGCCATTATTCCTTTTGGCGGCATTAAGATGGTCGAGGGTTCATGCAAAGTTTACGGGCGCGAACTCGATGCTTCACTGAAAAAAATCTTCACCGACTATCGTAAAACGCACAATCAGGGCGTGTTTGATGTTTATACCCCTGACATTTTACGCTGCCGTAAATCAGGTATATTAACCGGCCTGCCTGATGCCTATGGTCGTGGACGCATCATCGGTGACTACCGTCGTATCGCCTTATACGGCATTGACTACCTGATGGCCGATAAGTTTGCTCAGTTTGCGTCTCTGCAAAGCGATCTGGAAAATGGCGTCAACCTGGAAGCCACCATTCGTCTACGCGAAGAAATTGCTGACCAGCATCGGGCGCTTGGACAAATCAAAGAGATGGCAGCCAAATATGGTCACGATATCTCAGGTCCGGCGACCAATGCAGTCGAAGCCGTTCAGTGGACCTATTACGGCTATCTTGCCGCAGTAAAATCACAGAACGGTGCAGCCATGTCCTTTGGCCGTGTTTCAACCTTCCTGGACGTGTTCATTGAGCGCGATCTCAACGCCGGTAAGCTGAACGAAGCGCAGGCGCAGGAACTGATTGACCACCTGGTGATGAAACTGCGCATGGTCCGCTTCCTGCGCACGCCTGAGTACGATGAACTGTTCTCTGGCGACCCCATCTGGGCAACGGAATCGCTGGCCGGTATGGGCGTTGATGGACGTACGCTGGTGAGTAAAACCACCTTCCGTTTCCTCAATACACTGTACACCATGGGCCCTTCACCTGAGCCTAATATGACCATTCTGTGGTCTGAGAAGCTGCCGGTTAACTTTAAAAAGTATGCGGCGAAAGTGTCTATTGATACGTCATCACTGCAGTATGAAAACGACGACCTGATGCGTCCCGATTTCGACAACGATGACTATGCAATTGCCTGCTGCGTCAGCCCAATGATCGTCGGTAAGCAAATGCAGTTCTTCGGTGCCCGCGCCAACCTGGCGAAAACCCTGCTCTACGCAATCAATGGCGGCGTGGACGAAAAACTGAAAATGCAGGTCGGACCAAAAGAAGCCAAGATTACCGATGAGGTGCTTGATTTTGACGTGGTAATGGCGCGTCTGGATCACTTTATGGACTGGCTGGCGAAACAGTACGTCACTGCACTGAACATCATCCACTTCATGCACGATAAATACAGCTATGAAGCCGCGCTGATGGCACTGCACGATCGTGACGTTTACCGCACCATGGCATGCGGTATTGCCGGACTCTCTGTCGCGGCCGACTCGCTGTCTGCCATCAAATACGCGAAGGTGAAACCGGTGCGTGATGAAGATGGCCTGGCCATCGATTTCGACATCGAAGGAGAGTATCCGCAGTTCGGGAATAACGATCCCCGCGTTGACGATCTGGCCTGCGACCTTGTTGAACGCTTTATGAAAAAGATTCAGCAACTCGAAACCTACCGCAACGCTGTACCGACCCAGTCTGTGCTGACCATTACCTCTAACGTGGTTTACGGCAAGAAAACCGGTAATACGCCAGACGGTCGCCGTGCAGGCGCGCCTTTTGGTCCGGGCGCTAACCCGATGCACGGTCGCGATCAGAAAGGTGCCGTGGCCTCGCTGACCTCGGTGGCGAAACTGCCCTTTGCTTACGCAAAAGACGGTATCTCCTACACTTTCTCTATCGTTCCTAATGCGTTAGGCAAAGATGACAACGTGCGTAAAACCAATCTGGCAGGCTTGATGGACGGTTACTTCCATCATGAGACCAGTATTGAAGGCGGTCAGCATCTTAATGTGAACGTCATGAATCGGGAGATGTTAATGGACGCGATGGATAATCCTGAAAAATATCCTCAGTTAACCATTCGCGTCTCCGGTTACGCCGTTCGCTTTAATTCGCTGACAAAAGAGCAGCAGCAGGACGTGATCACCCGTACCTTTACACAATCGCTGTAAGCGCTGTCGCCATCAGCCCTTTCTGAGGCTCCTTCATGGAGCCTCATATTCAAAGTCTGCTTTGGTCGTTGTCTGAGATACGGATAACCACCAAAATTGATTTCCTGTTCAGAGCACACCAGAGAGTGTGCCACCTGCTCCGCAGGCTTACCTGGAGAAACATCGCAATGTCAGCCATAGGTCGCATCCACTCATTCGAATCATGCGGAACCGTAGACGGTCCCGGCATCCGGTTTATTACCTTTTTCCAGGGTTGCCTGATGCGTTGCCTTTACTGCCACAACCGCGATACCTGGGACACGCACGCCGGTAAAGAAATCACCGTTGAGGCGCTGATGGCGGACGTTCTGTCCTACCGTCACTTTATGAATGCCTCTGGCGGTGGCGTCACCGCATCGGGTGGCGAAGCTATTCTTCAGGCTGAGTTTGTGCGTGACTGGTTTCGTGCCTGCAAGGCAGAAGGCATACATACCTGTCTGGATACCAATGGTTTTGTTCGCCGCTACGATCCGGTCATTGATGAGCTACTGGACGCAACAGATTTAGTGATGCTGGACCTTAAACAGATGAATGACGAGGTTCACCAGATTCTGGTTGGCGTATCTAACCATCGCACGCTTGATTTCGCTCGCTACCTACAGAAAAAAGGCAAACGGACATGGATCCGTTTTGTCGTCGTGCCTGGCTACTCAGATGACGACGATACCGTTCATCGCCTGGGAGCGTTTACCCAGGATATGGCGAACGTTGAAAAGATCGAGCTTCTGCCTTATCACGAACTGGGTAAACATAAGTGGATCGCGATGGGCGAAGAGTACAAGCTTGATGGCGTGAAACCGCCCACCAAAGAGACGATGGAACGGGTAAAAAACATTCTTCTCCGCTACGGACATGAAGTCATGTATTGAAAACGGGGCGGAGATCTCTACCGCCCCACAGGAACCTTTCAGGAAGGCGCACTGACCACCATGCAACAACGAGGCACAGTGCTGCCCTCTGCAGAAGGCATTCAGGCATGCGCCACGGGCGTGGCATGATGATCGGCTTTACGCAACAGCATCACCAGGTAAACCAGCGCCACTGCCGCAATCATAACGAACAGTAAACGGTCTGAGTAACTCTGCATCAGCATTGCTGTCATGCTCGGCCCCGCCAGACTGCCCAGCGTATAGCTCAGTAACAGCGCCTGATTCATGGCCACCAGTTCGTGATGCGCCACGGTTTCGCAGGCCCACGACATCGCCACAGGGTAAAGCGTAAAACCCGCCAGCCCCAGAACAAACAAGGCAGGTGCCATCGCGGCATTGGTTAGCATCGCAATCGCGCCCAGGATTACCACAAATACCTGCACACGTAGCACCATCATGCGGCCAAAGCGATCGGCAAGGCGCCCAATCGGCCACTGCCCGACAATACCTGAACTAACGAGTAACGCCATCCAGTAACCTACGTTTGCATCGCTCATGCCCTGATGGGAAAGATAGAGCGGCATCAAGCCATATAACGAACCTAAAACAATCCCGGAGATGATGCAGCCGTTGATGCCCAGGCGCGAACTGCGGCGGCGTAGCATGGGTAAGATACGGCCACCCGGCAAGGCTTCAGCCGGATCACGGCTGGCAGCAACCTGTGTGAAGATCAGCGGTAAAATGGCACAAATCACCGTCGCGGTTACCCAAGGGATCACACTTAACAGCTCTGTGGAAAGTTTGCTCACCAGTAGCTGCCCGGCAACCGTTCCCAGATAATAGACAATCATATAGGCAGCCAGGAGCTGCCCACGGTTACGCACCGTGCCGCTGCACAATAAAGCGCTTTCAACCACGACCCAGACTAAGGCGCAGCCGACACCCGCGCTAAAACGCAACAGCGTCCATGACCAGAAGCCTGCCAGCACCATCATACACAGGGTTGCCACCGCAAACAGGCCGGTTGCCAGATAATAACTACGGTTAAATCCATACTGTTTAATCAGCCAGCCCGCCAGCAACGTGCCAAGCAGATTGCCGGTGTAATACGACGAACTCACCACGCCCACCTGCCAGGTAGCCAGAGCATCATGCGTCAGCCAGAGAGGCACTAACGTATTCAGCACAGCAATTGAAACTGTCATTAACATCAGGCCGCAAAGCAGCAGTATCACAGGACGTGACCAGGTCGACATAGGGAATTAAAACCAAAAGAAATGAAGGAAATTGCGCGCAGTTTGCCACTGCGTTATTTAAAGTCAACGGGGCCAAACGCACCGCAGCACATTTTGCTGCCCGACAATTTAATTTATTTATCTTCAGTAAGTTAGCGGCATATTTTACGTCAGGGAAAATAAAGCTATCTTACTGATAATGTAGATTTTTACGCTTTCGGCATCGGGATATATCGATAACGTTTATTTGTGATAAATTCTGATACCGTCCTTTGGCATCGATCCGTCTTTCGGACCAAAAAAAACCCAGCAGCCGCTGGGTTTTTCAGAGAATAACGGGCGATTAACCAATAAATTCCAGGCCCTTCATATAAGGACGTAACACTTCAGGCACGGCGATGCGGCCATCCTGCTGCTGGTAGTTTTCCAGCACCGCTACCAAGGTGCGGCCCACGGCCAGACCGGAACCATTTAATGTATGGACCAGACGCGGCTTTTTATCCTGCTTACTGCGGGTCCTTGCCTGCATACGGCGAGCCTGAAAATCACCCATGTTTGAACAAGAGGAGATTTCACGGTACGTATTCTGCGCCGGTAACCACACTTCTAAATCGTAGGTTTTGGTCGCACCAAAGCCCATATCGCCGGAGCACAACAGCACTTTACGATAAGGCAGATTCAGCAGCTGTAAGACTTTTTCGGCGTGGCCGACCAGCTCTTCCAGGGCATCCATTGAGGTTTCAGGCGCCACTATCTGTACCATCTCGACTTTATCGAACTGGTGCATACGAATAAGCCCGCGCGTGTCACGGCCATAGGAACCCGCTTCAGAGCGGAAGCATGGCGTGTGAGCCGTCAGCTTAAGCGGCAGGTTTTCTTCCTCGACGATTTCATCGCGTACCAGATTGGTCAGCGGCACTTCGGCAGTAGGAATCAACGCATAGTGGCTGCTTTCTGACTCTTCTTCCAGCGGCCGGGTGTGAAACAGATCTTCACCAAACTTTGGCAACTGTCCTGTTCCGTACAGGGTCGCATGGTTGACCAGATAAGGCACATAGGTTTCCAGATAGCCATGCTGCTCGGTATGCAAGTCAATCATAAACTGGCTGAGCGCCCGGTGCAGGCGGGCAATCTGGCCCTGCATCACGACAAAGCGTGAACCGGTGAGTTTGACCGCCGCAGCAAAATCCAGCCCTTTCGCGGCTTCGCCCAGCTCAACATGATCTTTCACCTGAAAATCAAACTGACGCGGCTCACCCCAGCGGCTGATTTCCAGGTTCTCGGTATCGTCTTTACCCAGCGGTACAACATCTGCAGGCAGATTCGGCAGCGCCAGGCTGAAGTCACGAATCTGATTTTGCAGTTCATCCAGTTCTGCTTTGGCAGCATCCAGGCGTTCGCCCAGGCTGTTCACTTCCTGACGCAGTGGCTCGATGTCTTCCCCACGTGCTTTGGCCTGACCGATGGATTTGGATCGGGAGTTACGCTCGGCCTGCAGATTTTCAGTTTCTACCTGCAAGACTTTGCGACGCTCTTCGAGCGAACGCAGCATTTCCACATCCAGTTTGAATCCTCGGCGTGCCAGTTTTTCTGCGACTGCGTCTGGCTCATTACGCAGCAGATTGGGATCGAGCATGCTTATCCTGTGTATTTATGAGTTGAAAGAAGGGACGCATTCCAGCTGGAATGCGTTGAAAACATTGACCACATTACCGCAACGTCTGTTTTAGCGGTAGCGTTTTGTCTGGCTATTTTGATCGAGTTCAGTAAGCCAGGCCAGCTTTTCGCCAATTTTGCCTTCAAGACCGCGTTGGGTGGGATGATAGTAACGTGTTTGTGCCATTTCCGGAGGGAAATAGACCTCACCCGCCGCATAGGCGTTGGCTTCATCATGGGCATAGCGATAGCTTTCACCCAGGCCCATTTCTTTCATCAGCTTAGTGGGGGCATTGCGCAGATGATCGGGAACATCAAAATCAGGGTGGTCGCGCGCATCGCGCATCGCCGCTTTAAAGGCGGTATAAACGGCATTACTTTTTGGCGCACAGGCGAGATACACGATGGCCTGAGCAATCGCCCGCTCCCCTTCTGCCGGACCCACGCGGGTGAAACAGTCCCACGCCGATATCGCCACCTGCATGCCGCGCGGATCGGCATTGCCCACGTCTTCAGAGGCAATGGCCAACAGACGACGCGCGACATACAGCGGATCGCCACCTGCGGTAATAATCCGGGCGTACCAGTACAGGGCAGCATCGGGTGCTGAACCGCGAACAGACTTATGTAACGCAGAAATAAGGTCGTAAAAGCGATCACCCTTGTTATCAAACCGGGCAGATCGCTCCCCGGCAACTTCAGTCAACAGCTGTGGCGTCAGTTCTCTTTTGCCTTGCGCGTTGGTTTCGGCCATATCGGCCATCATTTCCAGCGTGTTAAGCGCACGGCGCGCATCGCCGCTCACCAGCTCAGCGATCATGCGGCGCGTATTATTCGGTAACAGGATATCGCTGTTGCCATAGCCGCGATCGGCATCTTGCATGGCCTGGTCAAGCACCTGCTCAATGTCTTCTGTGGTCAGGGATTTCAGTAGATAAACGCGGGCGCGTGACAGCAGTGCGGAATTAAGCTCGAAACTGGGATTTTCAGTGGTGGCGCCAATGAAGGTAATGGTGCCGTCTTCAATATGCGGCAGGAAGGCATCCTGCTGACTTTTATTGAAACGGTGCACCTCATCCACGAAAAGGATGGTGCGACGGCCGGCCTGCTTGCTCAAGCGCGCACGCTCTATCGCTTCACGAATTTCCTTGACGCCGGAGGTGACGGCAGAGATGCGTTCAACGTCCGCATTACCGTAGTGCGCGATAATCTCGGCCAGTGTGGTTTTGCCTGTTCCCGGCGGCCCCCAGAGAATCATGGAATGCAAATGGCCAGCCTCAATGGCGCGCGGCAGCGGTTTCCCCGCAGCCAGCAGGTGCTGCTGACCAATATAGTGCTTCAGGGTTTCTGGCCGCATACGCGCGGCCAGAGGTTTAAAATCTTCGCTGGAGAAATCCAGAGACAGGTTGCCCACTACCACCTCACTGACGTTGATCATCCACCGTGACACCTTTCGGCGGGGTGAAAGTGAATTTATCCGGACTGATAGGGCCGTTTTTCTGGCTCTTCAGCTGGTAATTACTGCGCTGTCCATCCTGCTCTACGGCGCTGAACTGATTAATCGTGCCATCTGGCGTTACGTCGATAGTGAACTGCTTGAGGTTACCGTCGCTTTTCTTCGGCGTCAGTTCAAATTTATCGCCCTGCTGCTTAACGTTGTATTGCTGCCAGTCGCTGGACTGATTGCGGGCAATTAACATAAACGGCGTATTGCTGGTAGCATTCTTTAACAGACTTACCGTAGCCTGCTCTACAAACGGGTTGTAGAACCATAACGATTTTCCGTCAGAGACAATGACGCTCTCGTCAGGCGCGGTCATGTGCCAGTTAAACAGGCTTGGGCGCTTGACCCACAGTTCACCTTCTCCATCCTGCACGTTAGCACCGCTGCCATCGGTCACCTTTTGCGTAAAGCTGGCGTGGAAGCTGTTTACTTTATTCAAACGCTGTTGCAGGTCACTTGATGCATCAGCGAAAGCGCTGGCTGAACCCAAAGCGGCCAACAGGCCTAAGGCAATTACGCGTAATTTCATCTGCTTAAATCCTTATTAAATCGTTTCCCGTTGATAACGCTACTAAGCCTGGTCGCTGTCCTGCGTTTAATACAGGAGAAAAAACCGAAAGCCTAATCAACTATGGGGGTAAACGGCTAAAAAACAATGAGCCAGCAAGAACTGGCTCATTGATTTATGTTTCAAAGCTTATCGTTCAGGCTCTACATATCGTGGGGAGGCGGTGACAGCACTTCGCGGTTACCGTTATGTCCCGGTGCCGAAACGATGCCCTGGGCTTCCATCTGCTCAATGATGCGCGCGGCGCGGTTATAGCCAATACGGAACTGACGCTGAACGCCTGAAATCGAGGCGCGGCGCTTGTCCACCACGAAACCCACCGCCTGATCGAACAACGGATCCAGTTCTTCATCGCTGTCGATGCCGCCCGCACCTTCGCTCTCTTCGCCCGCTGTAATGCTTTCAATGTATTGCGGACGGCCACGCGCTTTCCAGTCCTGGACCACCGCATGTACTTCCTGATCGCGCACGAAGGCACCGTGAACACGAACCGGCATGGAGGAGTTTGGCGGCATATAGAGCATGTCACCCATGCCCAGCAACGACTCCGCACCGCCCTGGTCGAGAATAGTACGCGAGTCAATTTTGCTCGACACGGTAAAGGCGATACGCGTTGGAATGTTGGCCTTGATCAGGCCGGTAATCACATCCACCGAGGGACGCTGGGTGGCCAGCACCAGGTGGATACCGGCCGCACGCGCTTTCTGCGCCAGGCGGGCAATCAGCTCTTCCACTTTTTTACCCACGGCCATCATCAGGTCGGCGAACTCATCCACCATCACCACAATGTAAGGCAGTTTTTCCAGCACCGGCGGCGTCATGTCCATACTGTCGCCCGGTTTCCAGAACGGATCGGGGATTGGACGGCCCATCGCCTCAGCCTGCTCAACTTTCTCGTTGTAGCCCGCAAGATTACGCACGCCAAGTGCCGACATCAGTTTATAGCGGCGCTCCATCTCACCGACGCTCCAGCGCAGCGCATTCGCCGCATCTTTCATATCGGTGACGACTTCGGTGAGTAGATGCGGAATGCCTTCATAGACCGACAGCTCAAGCATTTTCGGGTCGATCATAATAAAGCGCACTTCTTCCGGCGTGGCTTTATACAACATGCTGAGAATCATGGCGTTCACACCGACTGACTTACCCGAACCGGTGGTACCCGCTACCAGTAAGTGTGGCATCTTCGCCAAATCGGCCACTACCGGCTGACCAGCAATGTCTTTACCCAGTACCACGGCCAGAGGTGAAGGATTGTCACGGAATTTTGGACAATCCAGCACTTCACGTAAGTAAACGGTCTGACGGTGCTTATTCGGTAATTCCAGTCCGACATAGGGCTTACCCGGAATCACTTCAACAACGCGCACCGCCGTGGTGGACAGTGAACGGGCCAGATCGCGCGACAGGTTAGAAATACGCGCGGCTTTCACGCCCGGTGCCAGATCCAGTTCAAAGCGGGTAATGACCGGGCCGGGAGAGATGCCGACGACCTCAGCCTTAACACGATAATCGCCCAGGCGCGATTCAACCAGGCGCGCCGTCTGCTCAAGGGCAAACATGTCAACCGGCTCTTCTTCTGCAGGCGGTGCGGTTAACAGATCCAGAGAAGGCAACGGCGTAGAGGGTTTTTCCAGCGGCTGTTCATGGCGCATCAGGAAAGGATGAATCAGGCTGTCATGCAACGACGGCTTCGCCTCTTCCACAGGTTCGGGCTGCTCGACAGGTGCCGCGAAGGTATCCGACGCAACGTTCTGCGTCGGCATGCTTCTCTGCGCGTCCGCATGCGTCGGCGCAGCCTGTACTTGCTGCCACGGCTCATGTTTGGCCGCGACCTCATCCGTTTCCGGCGTTGCCGCAATGGTGAACAGCGGCTCAACCGGGCCGTCGTCAACCAGATCTTTCATCGGTGAGAAATCAAAGGCCGCAGACGTGTCCAGGTTGAATACCGGCGCATTGTTGGCAGATTCGGTCTCATAACGCTGTTGCTGCTGCTCGGCGAACTGACGGGCCAGGGATGCCTGCTCTAGAGCCTGTTCATCGTCTTCACTCTGTTCATCCTGTTGCCAGCTCTCGCCATAACGCTGTTGCTGCTCAGACTGAAACGCCTGACGTAACTCAGCCTGTTGCAGAGCATCCTGCTCCTCCGCTGACCAGTCTGGATTATGCGGCTGATCGGAAGCCTGTGGAGCCGCCGGGGCTTCAGACAGTCTGGCTTTCTCTTCTGCCATGCGCTGGGAAGGAAGTTTAATTCCGTAAGAAGCCAGTTCGCGTCGGGTCGGTAATTTAACCGGGTTTGGCCGCGGTAACGCCGGACCTATCCCCTGCTTCACCTGTGGATTCGCCTGATTTTCAGGCACAGGTTCAAACAGGGGCGACATCGAGGCCGCGGCTTTTCCTGCCGCGCCTGCCGTTACCGCACTGCTCAGGGTTGCAGCAGAGGCTGCCTCGCGCCAGTTGCCCATCTTCGGCGCATCATCCTCATAGGCCGTAAAGGGTGCTGAGGATGCGGGTGTTTCATCCGGCATTTCAAAACGGTACAGAGGCGGTTCACTGACCGGTTTATCCTGCGGAACAGGATCACGCGGTGCAAAATGACGCTCTGGAGCAGGATGAGGTACAGCCGCTTCCTGGGCGGGCGCGGCGACAGTATTCACGGGCGCAACCGCAGGCTGGGCTGCAGATGGGGCTGACGGCGGCACGGTAGCCGTGGTAAAGGTTGACGCCACGCTGGCTGCAGGTTGCTGGACGGGTGCCACCGGCATTTCAGCAGCGTCGGTGGTTGCCGCGACGGCAGCGCGTGTCGCTGTTGCCGCCTTAGCCAGCAGCGGATCGTGCTCGTCCAGATCGGGCTGCGCCTTACGGGGCGCAGAAAGCAGAACGTCATCGTCGTCATGGGGCTGCGCGTGAAGAACAGGCACATCATCTTCATGATGTTCGCCCTCGTCCTCTTCCTGCCAGGGTTCGTCGTGACGTGAACGGTTGCTGGCAAATGTCAGCACGCCCATGACCACGCCACCGATTCGTTCTGCAATGGTCAACCACGACCAACCGGTATACAGCGTAATGCCCGCTGCCCAGATGCAAAGCAGAGTGAGGGTGCCACCAGCAGGACTAAACCAGGGTGAAATCGCATTGCTGACGAGGCTGCCGATCACGCCGCCTGAAGCAAAGTACCAGATGTCGTCAGCATTCAGTGCAGCCATGCCGCAGGTCGTCACGACCAGGGCCAGCACGCCAATTAAGCGCAAACCTACGGCGAAATAGTCGAAGTAGTCCTGATTATCGCGCTGGCGAAAGGCTATCCAGCACAATCCAAGGATCACCGGTGGAATGGCGTAAGCCATCACGCCAAAGATGAACAACAGCGTGTCAGCCAGCCATGCCCCTACCGTACCGCCGATATTATGGATAGGCTCGTGCCAGGCCGTCTGCGACCAGCTCGGGTCGGAAGGATTAAAACTGACCAGGGAAACCATCAGGTAGACGGCAAATAACGCCACCAGAATGAGCAACGCTTCCAGCAGACGGCGTCCACTGCTCAGCGACTGTAACGAAACGTCTTTATCTTCTGTGTATTCCTGGCTCAAGAGAACTCTCCAGGTGCCTGTAAAGTAAGAAACAACAGCGTCGGGCTCACCCGACGCTGGTCCTGTATGTATTCACAGGAGTGTACCGAAATTTCACAGGCTTTGCACCTGCCACGCATCAGCGCGTTTTGATCACCAGACGGTTACTCTGTTTGACCTCTTCCATCACCACGTAAGTACGCGTGTCGTTTACACCCGGCAGGCGCAGCAGGGTTTCCCCCAGCAGCTTGCGGTAGGCGGACATATCGGGCACGCGTGTTTTCAGCAGGTAGTCGAAATCACCAGAAACCAGGTGACACTCTTGAGTTTCCTCAAGTTTTTGCACAGCGGCGTTAAATTGCTCAAACACATCTGGTGCGCCACGATTCAGAGTAATCTCAACGAATACCAGTAATGAGGCGTCCAGGTAGTGAGGGTTAAGTTGCGCAGTATAACCAAGGATGAATCCCTGGCGTTCAAGACGACGTACACGCTCAAGACAAGGTGTAGGCGATAATCCTACACGTTTGGAAAGTTCCACGTTTGAGATACGACCGTCTTTCTGCAATTCATTCAGAATATTTCTGTCGATCCTGTCGAGGTCTTTACCGGGGCGTTTCTTATTATCTACCATTATTATTGTCTCTCTTAATTCCTTCCCTTTACCTGCCATCCCCTGAAAACGCTCATTGTTCGGGGCATTTTTTGAAGTGAAATAACGGCGTCTCAGTGCTGTCGCACCTATGTGTATGACGCATGTTGTCTGTCCACATCATGCGTCATGACTCATATCAGACGACAAAATTCGTTCGGCACATTGCCCAAAACCCGGCGGCAAAACCCGTTTTGTTCCGAAGATGTCATTCGCTTCTCACACTGTTTTCGCAAATGCGCAGGCGATTGTCAAAGTAAAATGTCTAAATTCAGGACAAGATGCCAGACACATCGCTGGGTCACTGTTTTTAAATGAGTATTTTCGGGCGATAAGGTGCAACAACGTGAATTTTTGCCCCCTTTTGGCGCAAACCGCAGGCAAAAAGTGCAATCATCGTCTACGCCTTTTGCAGTAATCGCTAACAAACGCGCGCAAGTGTTGTCAATGACACGGCTTATTCCCTACAATCGCAGGCTATGTCAGACGAATGAAACTGAGGAACGCATGAGTACGGCTAAACACAGTAAGTTGCTCATTCTGGGCTCTGGTCCAGCAGGTTATACCGCAGCCGTTTATGCTGCACGCGCGAATCTGAATCCGGTGTTGATTACCGGTCTGGAAAAAGGCGGACAGCTGACGACCACGACGGAAGTGGAAAACTGGCCGGGCGACCCGCACGATCTGACAGGTCCATCGTTAATGGAACGCATGCATGAGCATGCCGAGAAATTTAACACTGAGATCATTTTTGACCACATCCATTCCGTGGATCTGCAGAATCGTCCGTTCCGTTTAACCGGTGACAGCGGCGAATACACCGCAGATGCCCTGATTATTGCCACAGGTGCATCGGCACGCTACCTCGGCCTGCCGTCAGAAGACGCGTTTAAAGGCAAAGGCGTTTCGGCCTGCGCTACCTGCGATGGTTTCTTTTACCGTAATCAGAAAGTCGCCGTGATCGGGGGCGGTAATACGGCGGTAGAAGAAGCACTTTACCTGGCCAATATCGCCGCTGAAGTGCATTTAATTCACCGTCGCGACAGCTTCCGCGCCGAGAAAATTTTGATCGATCGCCTGATGGAAAAAGTCAGCAACGGCAACATTGTGCTGCATACCCACCGTACGCTGGAAGAAGTGGTTGGCGATCAGATGGGCGTGACCGGACTGACGCTGCGTTCAACGCTGGACGACAAAACCGAGTCGCTGGAAGTCGCTGGCCTGTTTGTGGCGATTGGCCACAGCCCAAACACAGCGATTTTCGACGGCCAGTTAGCGCTGGAAAATGGCTATATCAAGGTTCAGTCTGGCCTGCACGGCAATGCAACCCAGACCAGCATTCCGGGTGTGTTTGCTGCAGGTGATGTGATGGACCATATCTATCGCCAGGCCATTACCTCTGCGGGCACCGGCTGCATGGCTGCTCTGGATGCAGAACGTTATCTTGATGGTCTGGTTAAAAACGATAAGTAAGTTGTTAATAACCTGATCTTAATTGTTTGAGGCGACTGTTTTTCAGTCGCCTTTTTTATTATCACCATGCTAAATTCATGCGCCAGGCGGGAGGGGCTCGCCTCTTTTCCTTTGTCTTCGCCACTGTGGGTTTCGCATGAACAAATCGCGGCAGCAGCACCTTACCCGTTGGCTTCGTCAACAGCGGCATCATGCCGGTCCCTGGTTACGGCTCGCCTCACTGTCAGGTTCCGCCAGTGCGTTGCTGATTATCCTGCAGGCCTGGCTGCTGGCGTCGTTGCTTCAGGCGTTGATTGTGACGCACCAGTCGCCCCCGTCGCTTCTTTCACAGTTTATGTTACTGCTGCTGTGCTTCGTGCTGCGGGCGATGCTGAACTATGCGCGCGAGCAGGCAGGATTCCGTGCCGGTCAGGCTATTCGCCAGGCGCTGCGCAAACAGATTCTGGACCGTTTATCCGCACTGGGCCCCGCCTGGATTCAGGGCAAACCGGCCGGCAGTTGGGCAACCTTACTGCTGGAACAGACAGAAGATATGCAGGCGTACTATGCGCGCTACCTGCCGCAGATGACGCTGGCGGCCGTCATCCCCTGCGCCATTTTGATTGCGCTGTTTCCGTTAAACTGGGCCGCCGGATTGATTCTGCTGGCTACGGCACCGTTGATTCCGCTGTTTATGGCGCTGGTGGGCATGGGCGCGGCCGATGCCAATCGGCGCAATTTTCTGGCCCTGGCGCGCCTGAGTGGTGACTTTCTTGATCGCCTGCGCGGCCGGGAGACGCTGAGGCTGTTTCATCGGGCCGAAGCAGAAAAACAGGCCATTGCCGCCACCACGACAGACTTTCGTCAACGCACCATGGACGTCTTACGGCTGGCTTTTCTCTCCTCCTCCGTTCTGGAGTTTTTTGCGTCATTAGCTATTGCTGTGGTCGCGGTTTATTTTGGTTTTTCCTACCTGGGTGAGTTGCACTTTGGCGATTATGGCAAGGGCGTTACGCTGTTTGCCGGTTTTCTGGTGTTGATTCTGGCCCCGGAATTCTTTCAGCCTTTGCGCGATCTCGGCACCTTCTACCATGCTAAAGCGCAGGCCATCGGCGGCGCCGATGCCATTGAGCGCTTTATGCAGGCGACGCCACAGTCAGAAGCGCGCAACGGCACTATCCCGTTTGCCGCCGCCGCACCACTGGAGCTGGTTGCTGACAACCTGGTGGTCTGCGCGCCCGGCGGTAAAATCCTGTGTGGTCCTTTACATTTCACTCTGCGCTCGGGCGGACGCATCGCGCTGGTCGGTAAAAGCGGCGCAGGCAAAACCGCGCTGTTGAATGCGCTGCTGGGATTTTTACCTTATCAGGGCTCGCTTAAAGCCAATGGGATTGAGTTACGCGATTTGGTTCAACGCGACTGGCATCGGCATCTTGCCTGGGTCGGACAAAATCCCCAGTTACCGGCAGAAACGTTACGTGAAAATATCCTGATGGGCGCGCCCCTCGACGCCGCACGTCTGGATGCCTTAATCGCGGCTTGT
Source organism: Pantoea sp. Ae19-2 (assembly GCF_059801205.1). NCBI lineage: Bacteria > Pseudomonadati > Pseudomonadota > Gammaproteobacteria > Enterobacterales > Erwiniaceae > Pantoea > Pantoea sp. Ae19-2. The sequence continues at coordinate 2,395,246 of NZ_JBCHWE010000001.1, forward strand.
GGCATCCACGAGTTTCTCTCACGACTGCCTGACGGGTGGAATACCGCACCGGGCGATGCCAGCAGCGCGCTGTCCGTTGGTCAGGCACAGCGCATTGCGGTTGCGCGGGCGCTTTACAAACCGGCTCAGCTATTGCTCCTTGATGAGCCTGCAGCCAGCCTGGATGCGCTGAGTGAACATCATGTCATGCAGGCACTTCATCAGGCCGCGCGACAGCAAACCACCCTGATGATTACGCATCAGATCGATTCGCTGCGCGACTGGGATGAAATCTGGCTGATGGAGGCGGGAAAACTGGTACAGCAAGGCAGTTGGCAGGCACTGACGGCCCAGCCCGGCCCTTTCCGTGCACTGCTGCAACATCGTCAACAGGAGTGCATCTGATGTCTGCTCTGCGTCCTTTTCTGCGGCTGTGGCTGCGTCATCCCTTCCGGCTGGCGCTGGGGATTATACTGGCGATAGTCACGTTGCTGGCCAGTATTGGCCTACTCACCCTGTCTGGCTGGTTTCTGGCGGCATCGTCCGTTGTTGGCGTCGCGGGCCTGTACAGTTTTAACTATATGCTCCCGGCCGCCGGCGTGCGTGGCGCGGCCATTATACGTACCGCGGCACGTTACTTCGAACGGCTGGTCACGCACGATGCCACGTTCCGGGTGCTGCAGCATTTGCGCGTTTTCACCTTCAGCCGATTGATTTCACTGGCACCGGGTCAGCTTGCGGCCTTTCGCCAGGCGGATCTGTTAAACCGTTTTGTTGGGGATGTGGATACGCTGGATCACCTCTACCTGCGGGTAATATCGCCGCTGCTGGGCGCATTTATCGTTATTGTGGTGGTGACAGCCGGTTTAAGCCTGATTGATCCGCAGCTGGCACTCCTGCTGGGCGGTACCCTGCTTGCCCTGCTCTGTCTTTTTCCTCCCCTGTTTTACCACCTGGGCGCCCCGGCGGGCGTGGCGATAACCCGGCAGCGTTCGCACTGGCGCGTGCAGTTAATGCACTGGCTGGCGGGCCAGGCTGAACTGACGTTGTACGGTAACGCCTCCGCCTGGCGCGCGCGGCTGGACAGCAGCGAACAACAGTGGCAGAACGCGCAGCGCCAGCAGGCACGTTTAGAGGCACTGGCGCAGAGTCTGTTGCTGATGTGCAGCGGTATCACGGTGACCGCCTTGCTCTGGCTCAGCGCCGACAGCATTGCGCAGCAGCATCTTCCCGGTCCCTTTATTGCGCTGGTGGTGTTTTGTGCCCTGGCCGCTTTTGAAGCGCTGGCCCCGGTCGCGGGTGCCTTTCTGCCCCTGTCTCAGGTGATCACCGCCGCCCAGCGCGTCAATGAGATCATCGAGCAAACGCCGGCGATCGTTTTCCCCTCCGCAGCCGCTGTCCCGCCCGGCGCGCTCAGCATGAGCGTGCAGGCGCTTGAATTCAGCTATCCCGGTAGGCCGGAAAACGTGTTAAACCAGTTTTCCCTGCACATTAAGGCGGGTGAACATGTCTCGCTACTCGGGCCTACCGGCTGCGGAAAATCCACCCTACTTGGCCTCCTGACGCGCGCCTGGGATGTTGAGCATGGCGAGATAGCGCTGAACAACCTCCCGCTTGCCGAGTGGGATGAAGCGCAACTCCGTCAGCGCATCAGCGTTGTCACCCAGCGCGTTCATCTTTTCAGCCAGACCCTGCGTGATAATTTATTGCTGGCCTGCCCCGATGCCAGTGATGAAACCCTTACCGTGGCGTTAATGCAGACCGGCCTGCAGAGTCTGCTGGATAATGAAGAAGGATTAAATGCCTGGCTGGGCGAAGGCGGCCGGCCGCTGTCGGGTGGCGAATTGCGACGCCTGGCGATTGCCCGTGCGCTGCTGCACAACGGCGACCTGTGGTTGCTGGATGAGCCGACGGAAGGGCTGGATGCCGCGACCGAGCAGCATATTCTGTCCCTGTTGCAGCAGCTGACAGCGGGCAAGACCGTGATTATGGTTACCCATCGTCTGACCGGACTGGCGCAGATGGATAAAATTTGCGTTATGGACGGCGGGAAGATCATTGAGCAGGGAAATCATTCCGAATTAGTCGCAAAAGGTGGACGTTACTGGCGTTTCCAGCAACGCTTTGCGTTATAGTTTTGTAAAAGCTGATGGATAACTTAACGCGATGAGACTGGTTCAACTGTCACGGGAATCGTTGCTGTTTCCTCCTCCGGAAACGGCGCTGCGTGAGCCCAATGGCCTGCTGGCTATGGGCGGTGATCTCTCGCCTGCGCGCCTGCTCAACGCCTATCAGCAGGGGATTTTCCCCTGGTTTTCCCCTGGCGATCCGATTCTGTGGTGGTCACCCGACCCTCGCGCGGTGTTACTCCCAGACCGTTTTCACCTCAGCCGCAGTATGAAGCGCTTCCACCAGCAATCACCTTATCGGGTTACGATGAATGAAGCCTTTTCCGACGTGGTCGAAGGCTGTGCGGCCGGTCGGGAAGAAGGGACATGGATTACTTTTGAAGTCAAACGCGCATGGCTGAAGCTTTATGAGCTTGGTCATGCCCATTCCATTGAAGTCTGGCGCGAGCAAGACCTGGTGGGCGGCATGTATGGTCTGGCGCTGGGCCAGATATTTTGTGGCGAATCCATGTTCAGCCTGCAGACCAACGCCTCGAAAACCGCACTTTGGGTTTTCTGTCAGCATTTTATTAAGCACAAAGGACGCCTGGTGGATTGCCAGATACTGAATCCCCATACGGCTTCACTCGGCGCGGTCGATATTCCCCGCGAAGCTTACCTGGATGCGGTAAAAAACCTGTCCTCGCAGCCCGTTGACAGCGGCTGCTGGCGGAATCAAACCCTTTTTTAATCCGCGCGCAGATGTTTTGCACACATAAACCCGGTTAAGTGATATAATAGCGGCGTTTGGTATGTCGTCCGCGCTTGATTTTCAAGCCGGAATTGCCAGGCTGGGAATCTCATCGCACTCTCGGAACTGTTTCAATCGTGCGCGTGTTACCGGTTGATTCAGATTCTTAGCCCGCTAATCCCCCGCAGACGTCACATAAACACCCGAATTTAACCGACATGCTCGCGTTATAACGCGAAGCACGGCGATGCGTTGGCTTTATTGCCGACGGTTCTTTACATAACTTGTTGAATTGGGCATTATCTTGCCGGTTCAACTGAAAGGTAGTACACCCAGAGGATTCGATGGCCAAAGAAGACAATATTGAAATGCAAGGTACCGTACTGGATACGTTACCTAACACCATGTTCCGCGTAGAACTTGAGAACGGACACGTGGTTACCGCTCATATCTCCGGTAAAATGCGTAAAAACTACATCCGCATCCTGACGGGCGACAAAGTGACTGTCGAGCTGACCCCGTACGACCTGAGCAAAGGCCGCATTGTCTTCCGTAGTCGCTGAGTTGCGTTGATGTCGTTGCCTGCGCCTCGTGTGTGGGCAAACAAAAAAAGGCCGGATATTATCCGGCCTTTTCTCTTTCTGTCATACCGCGCTTAGTGCACGGTGCCTTCCGTTTTACGTTTTTGCGCACTCAGGAAGTGATAGGTCAGTTGCCCCTTCTCTTTATCCAGCGCAACAGAGACCGATCCACCGTCAACCAGCGAACCAAACAGCAGTTCGTTCGCCAGCGGTTTCTTCAGGCTCTCCTGAACGGTACGCGCCATCGGACGAGCGCCCATCGCTTTGTCATAGCCCTTCTCTGCCAGCCAGTCACGCGCTTCGTCACTGACCTCCAGTGAAACACCTTTCGCATCCAGCTGTGCCTGCAGTTCAACAATAAACTTGTCGACGACCTGATGGATAACGTCCGTTGACAGGTGGCTGAACCAGATAATGTTGTCCAGGCGGTTACGGAATTCAGGGGTAAAGATTTTCTTAATCTCTTCCATGGCATCCGTACTGTTGTCCTGATGGATCAGGCCAATGGATTTACGCTCGGTTTCACGCACGCCGGCGTTGGTGGTCATCACCAGCACCACGTTACGGAAGTCGGCCTTGCGGCCGTTGTTATCGGTCAGCATACCGTTGTCCATCACCTGCAGCAGCAGGTTGAACACATCCGGGTGCGCTTTCTCAATCTCATCCAGCAGCACAACGGCGTGAGGATGCTTGATTACCGCATCGGTCAGCAGGCCGCCCTGATCGAAACCCACATAGCCCGGAGGCGCACCGATCAAACGACTGACGGTATGGCGCTCCATGTACTCAGACATGTCGAAGCGCAGCAGCTCAATTCCCAGCGCTTTCGCCAGCTGAACGGTAACTTCGGTTTTACCGACGCCAGTTGGGCCAGCAAACAGGAACGATCCCACCGGCTTGCGATCCTGCCCCAGCCCTGCACGGCTCATCTTGATGGCTTCGGTCAGCGCTTCAATGGCGTTATCCTGACCAAACACCAGCATTTTCAGACGGTCGCCCAGGTTCTTGAGTGTATCGCGATCGGTTGCTGAAACGCTCTGCTCTGGAATACGGGCAATACGCGCCACCACGGTTTCGATATCAGCCACGTTAACGGTTTTCTTACGTTTGCTCGCGGGCATCAGACGCGCACGGGCACCGGCCTCATCGATCACGTCGATGGCTTTATCCGGCAGATGGCGATCGTTAATGTATTTCACCGCCAGCTCAACGGCCGCACGCACGGCTTTGGCCGTATAGCGAACGTCATGGTGCGCTTCGTATTTGGTTTTCAGGCCGTTAAGAATCTGCACCGTTTCTTCCACCGACGGCTCGGTGATATCGATTTTCTGGAAACGACGCGCCAGCGCACGATCTTTTTCAAAGATGTTGCTGAATTCCTGATAGGTGGTAGAGCCCATCACGCGGATCTTACCGCTGGAGAGCAGCGGTTTGATCAGGTTTGCCGCATCGACCTGTCCACCCGATGCCGCACCCGCACCGATAATGGTATGAATCTCGTCAATAAACAGGATGCTGCTGTTATCCTGCTCCAGCTGTTTCAGCAGCGCTTTGAAACGTTTCTCAAAGTCACCCCGGTATTTGGTGCCCGCCAGCAAGGAGCCGATATCGAGAGAGTAAATCGTGCAGTCTTTCATCACTTCAGGCACGTCACCCTGCACAATGCGCCAGGCTAAGCCTTCCGCAATGGCGGTTTTCCCGACGCCGGATTCGCCCACCAGCAGGGGATTGTTTTTGCGACGACGACACAGGACCTGAATAGTCCGTTCCAGCTCTTTGTCGCGACCGATCAGCGGGTCAATTCCGCCGACGCGAGCAAGCTGATTGAGATTGGTGGTGAAGTTTTCCATACGTTCCTCCCCGCCTGCTTGCTCTTCGTTAACCGGATTTTCAGCACCAGGTGCCTGGCCGGGTTCGTCTTTACGCGTGCCATGAGAGATGAAATTCACCACATCAAGGCGGCTGACTTCGTGTTTGCGCAGCAGATAAGCCGCCTGCGACTCTTGCTCGCTAAAGATGGCAACCAGCACGTTAGCGCCGTTAACTTCACTGCGTCCGGATGACTGAACATGGAAAACCGCACGCTGCAATACACGCTGGAAACTGAGCGTAGGTTGTGTGTCACGCTCTTCTTCGCTGGCTGGCAGCACAGGCGTGGTCTGTTCAATGAAGGCTTCGAGTTCCTGCCTTAGAGCCACAATGTCCACCGTACAGGCTTCCAGTGCCTCTCTGGCCGACGGGTTACTGAGCAACGCCAGTAACAGATGCTCGACGGTCATAAACTCATGACGGTGCTCACGCGCTCTGGCGAAAGCCATGTTTAAACTGAGTTCCAGTTCTTGATTGAGCATTAGGCACCTCCTCCAGTTAATCGCTCTGACCTGCTTCCTGTATGGAGAGAGGCTCAGGCTTTTTCAAGCGTACACAGCAACGGATGATGATTGTCCCGCGCGTAATTATTCACCTGCGCCGCTTTGGTCTCAGCGACCTCTGCGGTAAATACACCACAGATTGCTTTACCGTGGTAGTGAACTTTCAGCATCAGTTGCGTTGCACGTTCAATATCATAAGAAAAGAACTTTTGCAGAACGTCAATAACAAATTCCATAGGTGTATAATCGTCATTATTCAGAATGACTTTATACATGGAAGGCGGCTTTAACCCTTCGCGTACTTTATCGTCAGCTAATTGTTCAAAATTTAGCCAGTCATTTGTGTTTGCCATAGTGTTCCGTTGTGATTCTGTACATCGTCATAAACCCGGTTCATCTGTAGAGTTTAACACGTGTGTCAAGTGCACAGTCGCTAATGAATCATTCCGCTAAAAATGCCACACGCGACCTGTATCACACAATTTCAAATAGCGTTAACTACCTCAAATTTTGATGATTTTTTCCCCACCTTGCCCGGTGGTTTGCTTGACGACCACGCCAGTTTCTCTACATTCTACCTTCACAAGCTGATTGAGTTTTAATCAAACCCGACTCACGGCTTCAGTGACCTCACCTACTTATAAAATGTCTTGCGAGGGAAGTAAAAGCATGGAGACAGGTACCGTTAAATGGTTCAATAACGCCAAAGGTTTCGGCTTTATCTGTCCAATCGGGGGCGGAGAAGATATCTTCGCACACTACTCAACGATACAGATGGATGGTTACAGAACGCTAAAGGCGGGCCAGCAGGTCCATTTTGACGTTCATCAGGGCCCTAAGGGCAACCATGCCAGTCTGATAGTACCCGTTGAAGTGCAACAGGCTGTCGCCTGAGATCACCCCAACGTTGGACCGCTCCGTTGAAAATGCCAGCCTGCCGTGCTGGCATTTTTACTTGCGAATCGCTAACCCGCTTTACCCTGCGCCAGTCTGATAACGCGTGCAAACATGTCCCGCAGGCGTTCCGGTATGGACTCGGTGCCGCGTTCGGCTGCCGCCATCGCGACCATAATGGCCAGTTCAGGTTTAGATGCACGATGAATCGCTTTGGTAATAATACGCCTGGGTTTCATCGGCACGTTTAACGGCAGGTGCGCTGCTTGTTGATAAATATCGCTAAAGCCATGCTGATAAAGGAAGTGCTCTATATCCGCCGCCGGTAGCGCCGTTAAGTGATGCTTCTCAACGTCAGGCGGCAGGAACTGACTGCGCGCCGTGGCCGCGTATTTTTTCCCTGCCATATCGCCGTCAGTCAGCACATGCCAGGCAATGCCCATACGCCGGGCAAATTTTAACAGCGGTTTTAATCCTGACTGGGCGAATTCAATCACCTTTATGCCTTCCGCGGCAAAGTGAAAGCCGCATTGTCGCGCCATCTCGTTAATGATCCAGACTTCGGTTTCGCCTTCAACCAGGAGCCAGCAGCGGGCAAACAAGGCCGAAGGCCGGTTAACTTTAATATGGAAGCCGATTCGCCGGCTCTCTTCAGCACTCAGCCCTTCGGGACCGACGCGCCATGCGGCCACGCGCGCGGGCTCGCGAACCAGCCGGCAAACATGCTCGATCGCGACCTGAGAAAGCAGCTCTCCGGAATTGGTTGTCGCGATCTTCTGCAGCGGCAGCAGCGTCAGCAGATTCCACGCCACGGACAGCATAATGGGATGCAGGCGGGTCTCCGGATCCTCAATCAGCAGCAGCGGCCGTGCGCCCGGCGCCAGAGGTTCGCTTCCCCGTGCCTGCACCAGCAGGGTAAACATGCGCAACAAAATAAGCTGACGGCTGCGAACGTCGGTGGCGGCAATCAGATGATTGAGCTGATCCAGCGAATGCCAGCCCCGGGCACCTTCACGGGACTGCGGCTCAACGCGGTGCGGCTCGCTGCCCCGCTCAGGATGCTGGATCAGGAAATAGTGTTCTACGAGCTGCTGCATCGTCTGCAATCCTTGCCGCAGCATGGCATTACTCATCTGCTGCGGGTGCTGCTCCAGATCTCGCGTGAGGGTATCCAGCTCTTTCGCCAGTTGGTTTAAGGTAGAGAGGCGGGCATCAATACCGCTCTCAACCGGTCGGATGCGGCGGCTGAAGCGGGCATCGCGCAGCCGTAATACCGGGTTCATGCGCAGCAGGTAATCTATCGCCGCCGCGCTTCCCGCTTCCGGTAATACCTGCCCATTCCCGTCGATAAAGCGGCGCGTCGAGGTAATCTGATCGTCACGCCGTCTGGCCTGCACGCTATAGCTCAGGCGGCGCTTTCCCTGCTCGCCGGGTTGCCAGAATGGCTGCAGCAGCTCGCTGGTGTCCGCTTCGTCATCCGCAAAGTGGAAAACAACCGACAACCGATGCACCCGATCCTTAACCTCACCCGGCGTAAAATGAAAATCATCAAGGGAGAACGCATAGTCGCGCGTGCGGGGAGAGAGCAGCAGGCTGAGCGCGTCGAGCAGGCTGGATTTCCCCCAGGCGTTTTCACCAATCAACAGGTTGATGCGCGTCAGCGGTAAAGAGAGTTGATTGATGCCGCGGAATCCCCGGATATCGATATGTTCCAGAATCATAGCGTTTTTATCCTCTTTGCTTTCCGAAGAATGGAGCGGCTTCATCAGGGGGTCAAGAGACTTTATGACAAAGGTTTACTCCCCTACGCTTTTTCGCTAGCGTGTCGTGACTTTCGACATGGACGAACCTTTCATTATGTATTCCGGACTCTTAATTATTCTTCTGCCTCTGCTGGCAGGCTGGCTGTTACCGCTTCGGCACGTTGCGTTCCTGAAGGCCGTAAACCGGCTGCTGGGTTGGATGGTCTACGTCATCCTGTTTTTTATGGGCATCAGCCTGGCCTTTCTCGATAATCTCAGCAGCAATCTGGTGACGGTGTTTTATACCGCCGCCGTGGCAACGGCTTGCATTCTACTGTGTAACCTGCTGGCGCTACGCTGGCTTGAGCATCGCCTGCCCTGGCAGCACAGTCACAAACAACAAAAGCTGCCCTCACGTTTGCATATGGCGCTGGAATCGCTGACGTTATGCGGCGTCGTGATCGCCGGCTTTGTGCTGGGCCTGACCCAGTGGCCCTGGCTGCATCATGCGTCAGCCGCCAGTGAATATGCATTACTCTTTTTGCTTCTGCTGGTGGGGATTCAGCTGCGCGGCAGTGGGATGACGCTGCGGCAGATTGTGTTAAACCGCCGTGGCATGATGGTGGCGGGTGCGGTGCTGTTGAGCGCGCTGCTGGGCGGAATGATCGCGGCGCTGATACTGGGGCTGCCGCTGAAAACCGGTCTGGCCTTAGCCAGCGGCTTCGGCTGGTACTCGCTTTCGGGGATTCTGATGACGGAAGCCTTTGGCCCGGTGATCGGCAGCGCGGCATTCTTTAACGATCTGTTGCGAGAGCTTATCGCCATCATGCTGGTGCCCGCGCTGATTGCCCGCCACCGCAGCACAGCGCTGGGCTTATGCGGCGCCACCTCGATGGATTTTACCTTACCGGTATTGCAACGGGCGGGCGGTTCAGAAATCGTTCCGGCTGCGATTGTGCACGGTTTTGTCATGAGCCTGCTTGCGCCGGTCTTGATCGCGCTCTTCTCTGCCTGATGGCTGAATTCAACTTTTGATGCAATTTTTTACGGTTGAGTTGAATCAGCGTCGTCTACGCTTCTTGTGAGCTGTTTGATTCTGCTATCCGGTGGATGGCGACGGATGACCAAGGAGAAGAAGATGAAACAAACCGTAGCGGCGCTGGTGGCCAAAACGCTGGAAAACGCCGGTGTAAAACGTATTTGGGGCGTCACGGGTGACTCATTAAACGGTCTGAGCGACAGCCTGAACCGAATGGGCACCATTGAGTGGATGCCCACCCGCCATGAAGAAGTGGCCGCCTTTTCTGCTGGTGCAGAAGCGCATGTCAGTGGGGAACTGGCAGTATGTGCGGGTTCATGCGGCCCCGGTAACCTGCACTTGATTAACGGCCTTTTTGACTGCCATCGCAATCGCGTGCCGGTCCTGGCGATTGCGGCCCATATTCCTTCCAGCGAAATCGGCAGTGGTTACTTTCAGGAAACCCATCCTCAGGAGCTGTTCCGCGAATGCAGCCACTACTGTGAGCTGGTATCGAACCCCGAGCAGTTGCCGCAGGTGCTGGGCATTGCGATGCGTAAAGCCATCCTGAATCGTGGCGTATCGGTGGTTGTCCTGCCGGGCGATGTCGCGCTGCAGGCCGCACCGGAATCCGCCCGCGCTGACTGGTATCCACCGCAGTTGCCGCTGGTGCTGCCGTCCGCCGATGAGCTGACTACCCTGGCGCAAACCCTGAACGACGCGAAAAATATTACGCTGATGTGCGGCAGCGGCTGCGCAGACGCGCACCGGGAAGTCGTGGAGCTGGCGGCGACGCTGAAAGCGCCGGTGGTCCATGCCCTGCGCGGCAAAGAGCACATTGAATACGATAACCCGTACGATGTGGGCATGACCGGACTGATCGGTTTTTCCTCGGGCTATCATGCCATGATGAATGCCGACACCCTGGTCCTGCTTGGCACCCAGTTCCCCTATCGCGCCTTCTACCCGGAAAAAGCGAAAATTATCCAACTCGACATTAATCCGGGCAGCCTGGGCTCGCACTGCCATGTAGATCAGGCTTATATCGGCGATGTCAAAACCACGCTGCGCGCGCTGCTGCCAAAGCTGCAGGTCAAAACCGAGCAGCGTCACCTGGACAGCGCACTGAAGCATTATGCCGAGGCGCGTAAAGATCTGGATTCGCTGGCAACCGCCAATGATAACCAGCCGATTCATCCGCAATATGTGGCCCAGCAAATCAGTCAACTTGCCGACGACGACGCGATCTTTACCTGCGACGTGGGCACGCCAACCGTCTGGGCGGCTCGCTACCTGAAAATGAACGGTAAACGCCGCCTGCTTGGCTCCTTTAACCACGGTTCAATGGCGAACGCGATGCCGCAGGCCATGGGCGCGCAATCACTCAACCGTGACCGTCAGGTCGTGGCGCTATGCGGCGACGGCGGATTCAGTATGCTGATGGGCGATTTCCTGACCGTCGCCCAGTTGAAGCTGCCGGTAAAACTGGTGATTTTCAACAACAGCTCGCTGGGCTTTGTTGCCATGGAGATGAAGGCCGGCGGTTATCTCACCGACGGCACCGATCTGCACAATCCTGATTTTGCCGCCATTGCTCAGGCCTGTGGTGTTAAAGGCATTCGCGTTGAGAAAGCCTCTGAACTGAATGGCGCGCTGGAACAGGCCTTTGCCCATGATGGCCCGGTCCTGGTCGATGTGATTACCGCAAAAGAAGAACTGGCGATGCCGCCGGAAATTAAGCTGGAACAGGCCAAAGGCTTTAGCCTCTATATGCTACGCGCCGTTATTAACGGCCGCGGTGATGAAGTGCTTGAACTGGCAAAAACCAACTGGCTGCGGTAAAACAGACGGATGTTACAGGCGGGTTCTCCGCCCGCCTGGCATTTTGCTGCCCAGGAGCACAATGTGATTGATCTACGCAGTGATACCGTGACCCGTCCCAGTGCCGCCATGCTACAGGCGATGATGGCTGCTGAAACCGGGGATGATGTTTATCGGGACGATCCTACCGTTAACGCACTGGAAGCCGAAGCGGCGAGGCTGAGTGGTAAAGCCGCTGCGCTGTTTCTGCCCACTGGCACCCAGGCCAATCTGGTGGCGTTGCTGAGCCACTGTCAGCGTGGTGAAGAGTACATTGTGGGCCAGCAGGCGCATAACTATAAGTACGAAGCAGGCGGCGCGGCGGTACTGGGGAGCATCCAACCCCAGCCGATTCTGGCGGCGGCCGACGGCAGCCTGCCGCTGGATGTGGTGGCCGACTTCATCAAACCTGACGATATTCATTTCGCCCCGACCCGGCTCCTGAGCCTGGAGAATACCCATCATGGCAAAGTCCTGCCCGCGGGCTATCTGGAGCAGGCGTGGCATTTTACCCGCAAGCATAAGCTGGCGCTGCACATTGACGGCGCACGTATTTTTAATGCCGTCGTGGCGCAGCAAACCACGCTGGAAAACCTTGCCCGTTATTGCGATACCTTAACTATCTGCTTGTCAAAAGGACTGGGCGCGCCCGTGGGTTCACTGCTCTGCGGCGATACAGATTATATTGAACGCGCGCGTCGCTGGCGCAAGATGACTGGCGGCGGTATGCGTCAGGCGGGGGTGCTGGCAGCGGCGGGGCTGTATGCGTTGCAACACAACGTCGCACGGTTACAGACCGATCACGAGAATGCAGCCTGGCTAGGAGAGGCGCTGCAGAAGATCGGCATTGAGGTCACGGAGCAGCAGACGAATATGCTGTTTGTGCGCGTCCCGGCAGACCAGGTTGACGCGCTGGGTCAGTGGATGAGATCCCATGATGTGCTGATGAGCGTGGGTCCCGTGACCCGAATCGTCACCCATCTGGATGCTGAGCGCCCGGCGCTGGAAAAGGTGCTGTCGCACTGGCGGGCGTTTTTGGCACAGCATCGTCCCGGAGCTCCCGTCACGCCGTCTTCCCTTGCCGCGTCACCTTACGCGAGTCGCTAGATGTTGAGCGCGGTAACCACCGGTTATTGCGCTTCCCCGTATTTTTCCAGCAGCGCCTCTGCAATCGCCAGGGTTTCAGCATCCGCTAAACCCTGATAATTCGCTGGACGGAAATGCATCTGAAACGCCGCAATCAAATTCCGTTGCTGGTTCGCGCTCATCCCTTCCGTGACCTCATAGCCGTAGCGCTGCAGGCGATCAAGCACTGTGGCAACCGGTACGGCGGCATCTCGATGCTGCCCGGCTAAGTAAAAAGCGACGCGCTGCGGATCGGGCCAGGCGCCAATGCCCTGCTCAGCCAGCTGCCGCCACGGGAACCGCGGGCCAGGATCCTGTTTACGCTGAGGGGCGATATCGCCGTGGCCCACGATATTTTCCGGCGCGATACCATACCGGCGGGCGATATCCTTGATGAGGGCGCCGAGCACACGGATTTGTTCGGGAGGAAAAGGCTGCCATTCCAGGCCGGTCAGGGTACGGCGATAGCCGTTGTTCACCAGCTCAATGCCGACTGACGTATCGTTGATACGGGTTGCGCCGCGCCAGAAGCTCGGCCCGGCATGCCAGGCCAGATCCTGCTCCGGTACCAGTTGCAAGATAATGCCCTGCCCCTTGCGCTGCGGCGGCTGGCGAGGAATAAGATAATGGACGCTGACGTCACGATCGGTCAACGTGGCCAGGGAAGAGGAAAAGTCTTCTGCGGTATAGTGAATCACCACCACTTTTACGCGCGGTCGCGCGCCCTGAGCGGGATGACGCAGATCGACCCAATAACCCGGTCGTGATTCTATGCCCGACTGGCAGCCCACCAGCACCCAGAGCGCCAACAGCAGCAGAATACGTTTCAACGAATCACAACCGCCGTGCCGGTCACGCTCACCATCAGCATGCTGCTGTCTTTACCCACGGTTTCGTAATCGATATCAATGCCGACGACCGCATTGGCACCCAGCGCGCTGGCCTGCTCTTCCAGCTCTTTAAAGGCAATCTCGCGCGCTTTGCGCAGTTCCTTTTCATACGCGCCCGAGCGGCCACCGACAATATCGCGAATGCCGGCGAAAAAATCGCGGAAGATGTTGGCACCGAGAATGGCTTCCCCGGTGACCACGCCACAGTAATCCGTAATACTGTGTCCTTCCAGGGTTGGCGTCGTCGAAAATTTCATCGTTTTCTCCTGTTACGTAAACCGGCCAAAGGCTCTTTCACCTAAAAGCAGAACTATACTCTATGTTAAAAAGGCACCTTGCCAGAGAACAATAAGGAAATCGAGATGAGAAACAAAGGTTTTGCGCTTTTGCTCCCGGCCGCGCTACTGCTGAGTGCCTGTACGACAGTAGAGCCGGTAATTAAGGATAACGGCCCACGACTCGCCCCTTGCGTTGAAGGCGGCCCCGACACCGTGGCACAAAAGTTCTACGATATGCGGATCGCACATCCCACCGCCGGTCTGCCTGACACCACCACACTGGCAAACTATCGTCCTTACCTGAGCGAAGGCCTCTATCACGCCCTTCAGGAAGCAAGCCAAAGCCAGAACGCAACACAATGGCACAGCGGCGATCTGTTCTCCAGCCTGGCACAGGGGCCAACTCAGGCTGATGTTGCTGATGCGTCGACCATTCCAAACCGGGATGCCCGCAATATCCCGCTGCGGGTAAACATGAGCCGTGACGATAAGCAGTGGCAGGATGAAGTGTTGATGATCCATCAGGGCAGTTGCTGGGTGGTGGACGATGTCCGCTACGTCGCAGACGTGCCTCACCCGGCAGGCGGTTCTCTGAGCCAGATGCTTGAAAAGGCGAAAAAATAAATAACCTTTACCTCCACGTCTGAACGCGCGGGCTTAACCGCCGGACGCGTTCAGACGGCATTCAGCCTGCCTTTCCAGAAATGCCCGCCGTTCGCCTCACAACATCTTGTGCTAATCTTTTGGGTGTTTACCGCTTATTCGTAAATTTTAAGCCACCTTAATTGCATAACTATTTTGGTGACGTTAAAATCCGCAAAACTAATAGCTATTCAAAATTGGCGCATGAGTATTCAACTAAACGCGATTAACTGTTTCTACGGTGCTCATCAGGCGCTGTTTGACATTAACCTGGAATGTCCGCAAGGCGAAACCCTGGTGCTGCTTGGCCCAAGCGGTGCAGGGAAAAGCTCGCTGTTGCGTGTGCTGAATCTGCTTGAGCACCCGCGCTCTGGTCAGTTGCACATTGCAGGTCACGATTTCGACTTCAGCAAAACGCCTTCGGCGGCGGCAATACGCGAGCTGCGCCAAAACGTAGGCATGGTTTTTCAGCAGTACAATCTCTGGCCCCATCTGACGGTACTGCAAAACCTGATGGAAGCGCCCTGCCGTGTACTGGGCTTAAGCAAAGCCGATGCCCGGGCCCGAGCCGACAAGCTGCTCGATCGTCTGCGTCTCACCAGCTACAGCGACCGCTTTCCCCTGCACCTCTCTGGCGGACAGCAGCAACGTGTTGCGATTGCCCGCGCGCTGATGATGGAGCCGCAGATCCTGTTATTTGATGAACCGACCGCCGCGCTCGACCCCGAAATCACCGCACAGATTGTCAGTATCATTCGCGAACTGGCCCAGACCCAGATTACCCAGGTGATCGTGACCCATGAGGTGGAAGTGGCGCGTAAAACGGCCAGCCGTGTGGTGTACATGGAAAACGGTCATATTGTGGAACAGGGCGATGCCAGCCGCTTTACACAGCCGCAAACCGAGGCGTTTGCACATTATCTTTCGCACTAAGTCAGGATGCTAAAAATGAAAAAAGTCGTACTTGCTGCACTGCTTGCCGGATTAAGTCTGAGCGCTTCCGCTGCCGAAACCATTCGTATTGCTACTGAGGCTTCCTATCCTCCTTTTGAATTTGTTGATGCGAATAACAAAATTCAGGGCTTTGATGTCGATCTGGCTAATGCGCTGTGTAAAGAGATGGATGCGACCTGTACATTCACCAACCAGGCCTTTGACAGCCTGATCCCCAGCCTGAAATTCCGCCGCTTTGATGCGGTGATGGCAGGCATGGACATCACCCCTGAACGTGAAAAGCAGGTCCTGTTCAGCAAACCTTACTATGACAACTCGGCGATCTTCGTTGCGCAGAAGGGCAAAGTGGCGAGCGTTGAGGCGCTGAAAGGCAAGCGCGTCGGCGTGCAGAATGGCACCACGCATCAAAAATACCTGACGGACAAGCACGCGGATATTACCGTGGTGCCTTACGACAGCTACCAGAATGCGGTACTGGATCTGAAAAATGGCCGCATCGATGCCGTCTTTGGTGACAGCGCCGTGGTCAACGAGTGGCTGAAGCAGAACGCTAACCTGGCCCCGGTGGGTGAGAAAGTAACGGATAAAGCGTATTTCGGTACCGGTCTGGGCATTGCTGTGCGTCAGGGAAATACCGAGCTGCAAAGCAAATTCAACACGGCACTGGACAAAATCAAAGCCGATGGCACCTACAAAACCATCTACAGCAAATGGTTCCAGCAGTAATTTCTGATGAATGAAATAATCCCGCTTGCAAGCGCCGCCGGCATGACCGTCGGCCTTGCTGTTTGTGCCCTCATCGCTGGCCTGGTGCTGGCGATGATCTTTGCCGGCTGGGAGTCACTGCGACTGAAGCCGCTGGCGTGGATCGGAACCACGCTCGTCACGCTGATTCGCGGCCTGCCGGAAATCCTGGTCGTGCTGTTTATCTACTTCGGCGCATCACAGCTGCTGCTGACCTTATCCGACGGCTTTACGCTGAACTTCGGCCTGTTTACGCTGCCGGTTCAGATGCACATTGAAAACTTTGACGTTAGCCCGTTCCTCTGTGGTGTTATTGCTCTGGCCATGCTTTATGCGGCCTATGCTTCTCAAACCCTGCGCGGCGCGCTTAAAGCCGTCCCGATTGGACAGTGGGAATCCGGCCAGGCGCTCGGCATGAAAAAGTCAGCGATTTTTTTTCGTCTGATTATGCCGCAAATGTGGCGCCATGCCTTGCCAGGCCTGGGAAACCAGTGGCTGGTTTTGCTAAAGGATACGGCGCTGGTGTCGCTGATTAGCGTTAACGATCTTATGTTGCAGACGAAAAGTATCGCGACCCGCACCCAGGAGCCTTTCACCTGGTTTTTAGTGGCGGCGGCCATTTATCTGGCGATCACGCTTTTCAGTCAGGCCGTACTGCGCCGAATTGAACTGCGCACCACGCGTTTTGAGCGGGGGAACAGCTGATGCTGAGCTATCTACCCGAACTGCTTAAAGGGCTTAACACCAGCCTGAGCCTGACCGCGGCCTCGCTCGTAACCGCGCTGCTGCTGTCGCTGCTCTTTACCATCGTACTGGCCTTGAAAACCCCGCTGTTTTCTCCGCTGGTAAAAGGCTTTATTACCCTGTTTACCGGCACGCCGCTGCTGGTGCAGATCTTCCTGATCTACTACGGGCCGGGCCAGTTTCCCAGCCTGCAAACGCTGCCCTGGTTATGGCATCTGTTATCACAGCCCTGGCTCTGCGCCATGCTGGCCCTGTCGCTTAACAGCGCGGCCTACACGACTCAGCTGTTCTACGGCGCCGTTCGTGCCATTCCCGCTGGTCAGTGGCAGTCCTGTGAAGCCCTGGGCATGACGCCCCGGCAAACCCTGCGTATTTTGCTGCCTTATGCGTTTAAGCGCGCCCTGTCTTCTTACTCCAACGAAGTGGTGCTGGTGTTTAAGGGCACATCCCTGGCGTTTACCATTACGCTGATGGAGGTCATGGGCCATGGTCAACTGCTGTATGGCCGGACCTATGACGTCACGGTCTACGCGGCTGCCGGGCTGATTTACCTCTGTGTCAACGGGCTGCTCACCATTATGATGCGCCTGATCGAGAAACGCGCCCTGGCGTTCGAACGGCGAAATTAACCCGCAGGCAGGGCAGCCTGCCTGATTAATTTTATAATCATATTTATTGCATAAAAATTCATTTACTGGCATCGTGTGGCGCATTCACTTGCTGTGTTATTGATGGCTAACGGGAGCCTGTAATGAAAAAATGGATGATTGCCGCTGCACTGGTAAGCCTGGCCGTAAGCGCTCAGGCTGCTGAGAAAATTCGCTTCGCGACCTCTGCCACCTACCCACCTTTCGAATCGCTGAACAGCGATAATCAGATTGTCGGTTTCGACATCGATCTGGCGAAAGCGCTGTGCGAACAGATGAAAGCGGAATGCTCGTTTACCAACACGGCCTTTGACAGCCTGATCCCCTCACTTAAGTTCCGCCGCTATGACGCCGTGATTGCCGGTATGGATATCACCGCTGAACGCAGTAAGCAGGTTGACTTCACTCAGCCCTATTACGCGAACTCCGCCATTGTGATTGCGCCTAAAGGGAAATTTACCGCTATTGATGCGCTGAAAGGCAAACGTATCGGCGTTGAGAACGGTACAACGCACCAGAAATATCTGCAGGACAAGCATCCGGAAATCAACGTCGTCGCGTATGACAGCTATCAGAATGCGATTCTGGACATGAAAAACGGACGTCTTGACGGCGTATTTGGCGACAGCGCAGTTGTCAATCAGTGGTTAAAAACCAACAACGATCTGGCCAGCGTCGGTGAACACGTTACGGACCCGGCGTACTTTGGTACCGGCCTGGGGATTGCGGTGCGCAAAGGTAACGCCCCACTGCGGGATAAATTTAATCAGGCGCTGGCGGCCCTGAAAGCCAACGGCAGCTGGCAGAAAATCAATCAGAAATGGTTCCCTGAATAACGCTCATGGGCCAGCGGCGTTTCTGCTGATCGGTTCTGCACTCTTCTCCGTTCAGCAGAGGATCAGGCTGGCCCGCCTGACCGTTGACGCGTCAGTAGCGTCAGCACTTCAAAATGCGCCGTGTGCGGAAACATATCGAACAGCTGTACCTGGGTAACCTCGTAATCCTTCAGCCGGGCAATATCCTGTGCCATGGTCTGCGGATTGCAGCTTGAATAGAGCACATAGTCAGGCGCCATGGCGCTCAGATAATCACACAGCGCTTCCCCAATCCCGCGACGCGGCGGATTCACCAGCACCAGCTGTGGCACCCTATCCCGCTCAGTGGCAAACGCGGTGGAATCCAGTGCGGCAAAACTGACGTTGTTCAGACCCAGCATCTGCGCAGAGCGCTGCGCGCACTGGATGGCTTCGGGACTGATCTCAATACCGGTAAGCGCTAACGTGGGTGAGGCACAATGCAGGCCAAATCCGCCCACGCCGCAAAACAGATCCCACATGCTGGTCACCGGCAGTTGACGTACCCAGTCGCGCGCCGTCGCGTACAGCGCACTGGCGACCTGAGGATTGGTCTGGAAAAAGCTTTGTGGTCGAATCCACAACGGCACGCCGTTAAACTCGTCCGCCAGCGCCTGAGTGGATGTCAATGCGACCTCCTCGTCCCCTTCCAGAATAGCCATATGCACCGGCTGTATGTTGGCTGAAATGACCTTTAGCTGTGGGAGTTGCTGCTGTAGCCACGGCAGGGCGTTACGCAGCTGTGTCAGTTTGGTGTGCGACCGCAGGACAAAACGCAGCATCATGCCGCCCTGGGTACTTTCGGTGAGCAGCAAATACTTCAGTTCACCGCGCTGACGTTCAATGTTATACGGCGTTAAACCGGCACGCGCGATAAAGGGTTTTAAGGTCGCCAGTACCGGGGAAAAGCTGTCAGGATAGAGCGGACATGCGCAAAGATCTGTCGCCTCGCCGTTGCGCTGCACCATGCCGAAAACCGGACGCTCAACGCTGCCGCTTACCACCATCTTTGCTTTATTGCGGAACCCTTGCTGCGCTGAGGTTACCGGCGGCAGCCACTGTTTAACCGGAAACGCGGCCAGCAGTTGGTTCAGCCGGGCCCCTTTATCATCAAGCTGCTGGGGATAGGGTTTTTCAAGCCACTGGCAAGAGCGGCAACGGTGAGCGTCATAGAGCGCGCAGTGCATGGTAAAGCCTGTATTAACTGTCGGGAAGGTTGGCGGAGCGCGATTGTATCACCGCTTGCGGAAAAATGCGCGGCTGCTGGCGGGCAGAAAAAGCAGTAATAACACCATCAGATCGGGCAGTTTTTGCAGCAGCGTGCGGTGAATAATCTGCAGATTATTTTCACCTGCAATACTGTAGATTTCCGGATAGATCCCGCCTGTGGAGGCCATCAACATATATAACAGCACCACAATTTGCGCCGCCACGAATCCCCAGCGTCCCCGGTTGCTTCCGCGCATCAGCGTGAAGGCACAGCGCAATTCAAATAAGAAAATGACCTGGCTGGCGATGAAGATCAGCGTGGAATCCCATGACTGCGCACTGCGATGGACAAAGTTGGCCAGCTCGGTATAACCCAGTTCATTCGCCAGCATCAACACGCTCAGGCAGCGCGTTGCGATAATCGCCACGCCCGCCACCGTGACGGGGACCGGGGCAGCCGGTAAAACAGCGCCGTGTTTAAGCATTTCCGACATGTCTTTCACTCCACCATGACGATAAAAAGGCTGGATTAACCAGCCCTTCTATAGAATGGCAAAAGTCGGGGATTTCAGCCACGTTTCGCTTTCTGAATATCGCTTAAACGCTGTTTTTCTTCATGTGCCATGACGCGCCAGGCAATAAAGCCCACGATGCCCACAACGAACAGGATCAGGGAAGCCAGCGCGTTGATCTCCGGATTAACGCCACGTCGTACCGTGGCAAAAATCGCCATCGGTAAGGTGGTGGCACCCGGGCCGGTCACAAAGCTGGCAATCACCAGGTCATCCAGTGACAGGGTAAAGGCCAGCAGCCAGCCGGTCACGATGGCCGGCGCAATCATCGGCACCGTGATCACAAAGAAGACCTTCAACGGCGTCGCGCCAAGATCCATTGCGGCTTCCTCAATTGACCGGTCCAACTCGCGCAGGCGCGAATTGATCACCACCGCCACGTAGGCGGTACAGAAGGTCACGTGCGCCAGCCAGATGGTGAGCGTACCGCGTTCTGTCGGCCAGCCCAGCGCATTGCCGAGCCCGACAAACAGCAACAGCAGCGACAGGCCGGTAATCACATCGGGCATGACCAGCGGTGCAGTGAGCATAAAGGCAAAGCCGTTATGGCCACGAAAACGCCCAAACCGCACGATGATCACCGCCGCCATGGTACCCAGCACCACCGCCATGGTGGCGGAAAGCGCGGCAATGGTGAGGCTCAGCAGCACCGCATCGATCATGGCATCGTCCTGAAACAGCACCTGATACCAGTGAAATGAAAACCCTTCCCAGACCGTAACCAGTTGGGAACTGTTAAAGGAGTAAACCACCAGCAGCAGCATGGGCGCGTACAGAAACATAAAGCAGCAGGCCAAAATCGCCGTGCGCCAGGGAGAGCGGATCGTTGGCAGATTATTCATCCCTTCTCTCCCATTTCTCGGTTTTGATGTTTATGGAACCAGATAATCGGCAGAATCAAAATCAGCAAAATGATCACCGCCAGCGCGGAGGCCACCGGCCAGTCGCGGTTGTTAAAGAACTCCTGCCAGAGAATACGACCAATCATGATGCTGTCCGGTCCGCCCAGCAGTTCGGGAATCACGTACTCGCCGACCGCCGGGATAAACACCAGCATGGAACCGGCAATGATGCCGCCTTTGGTCAGAGGCACGATCACGCTGAAGAAGGTTTTCAGCGGGCGCGCGCCCAGGTCCAGCGAGGCTTCCACCAGCGAGTAATCGATACGCGTCAGCGCGGTATAGATGGGCAAGACCATAAACGGCAGATAGCAGTACACAATCCCGATATAGACCGCCGTATTGGTGTAGAGGATCACCAGTGGATGATCGATCACGCCTGTCCACATCAGAAAACGATTAAGAATACCGTTATTGTTCAGCAGCCCCATCCAGGCGTAAACCCGCACCAGGAACGACGTCCACGACGGCAATATGACCAGCAGCAGCAGGACAGACCGCATCGAGGGCTTACTGTGCGCGACGGCCCAGGCCAGCGGATAACCAATCAGCAGACAGATGACAGTGGAGATCGCGGCCACTTTTAACGACTGCAAATAGGCGTCGATATACAGCGGATCCTCACTGAGCGTGACATAGTTGCCCAGATTCAACACCAGACTCAGCTGATCGTCAGCCCAGGTGACCAACTCGGTGTAAGGCGGAATAGCACGGGCAATATCCGCAAAGCTGATTTTTAAAACAATCAGGAACGGCAACAGAAAAAACAGAATCAGCCACAGGTAAGGCAATGCAATGACGAGCTTGCGCCCGTGCTGCATTTTTATGCGCGTTGCCCAGCGCTGCAAGGGTGTACCGAGCAGCTTAGCCGGGGCTTTCGTGCGTTGAAAAATCTGGCTCATCGCGCCTCCTTAAACTGTCAAAACCACGCAGCTGTCACTGTCCCAGCACAGGCGCACCTGGTCGCCCCAGGTCGGCATACCTTTGCGGTAGCGATGTTCATTTTGCAGCTGGGCACTGAGCATCTGACCGCTGTGCAGGCGAACATGGTAAATGGAGAGATCGCCCAGATACGCGATGTGTACCACCTCACCGTCCGCGACGTTACAGCCATCGGCAGGGATCTCTTCACACAGCATCACCTTTTCCGGGCGCAGGGCAACGTGAACCGGCACGTTATCGACGACCGACACATCGGAATCCACTTTCAGAGGATGCTTGAGGCCCGGACTGTCAATCACCAGGCCGTCTTCCTGACGTTCACGCAGCAGACCGTCGAACACGTTAACTGAACCGATAAACTCGGCGCTGTAGCGGCTGGTAGGATGCTCGTAAATCTCTTCCGGCTCACCAATTTGCACGAATTTGCCCCGGTTCATGATGGCAATTCGCCCCGCCATCGTCATGGCCTCTTCCTGATCGTGCGTCACCATCACGCAGGTCGCCCCGACCCGCTCCAGAATATCGACCACTTCCAATTGCATACGGTCGCGTAGCTTTTTGTCCAGCGCCCCCATGGGTTCATCCAGTAGCAGCAGTTTAGGCCGCTTTGCCAGGCTGCGCGCCAGCGCCACGCGCTGCCGTTGACCCCCTGAAAGCTGGTGCGGCTTACGTTTGGCAAATTCCTGCATGTGCACCAATGACAGCATTTCTTCCACGCGGCTGGCGATTTCGCCCTTTGCCAGTTTGTCTTGCTTTAGGCCAAAGGCGATGTTCTGCTCCACCGTCATATGGGGGAACAGCGCATAGCTCTGAAACATCATATTGATCGGCCGTTGATAGGGCGCGACATGGGAGAGATCGTGCCCATCCAGCACAATCTGGCCGCTGGTGGGCTGTTCAAAACCCGCCAGCATGCGTAACAGGGTAGATTTGCCACAGCCGGACGCGCCGAGCAGAGCGAAAATCTCCCCTTTGTAAATGGTCAGGCTGACATCATCCACGGCATGCTGGCCGTCAAACGATTTGGTCAGGTTGCGAATTTCCAGCAGCGGCGTTAACGCTTTTGCGGTTTTATTTTGCGGGCGAGGGATGGCATCGTTCACGAATGTAGTTCTCCGGAGCCAGGCGGAACAACGCGGCAAACAGTGCCGCTAAAAATGGCACAACAGAGGCCTGCACTGCGCCTCTGTTGCTGTCACAAAACATATGCTGTCGAATTACTTACCGCTTTTAACCTTAGTCCATGCACGCGTACGCACACGATCCAGTTTTGGATCCTGAACCTTCAGCACAAACAGTTTGGCCATGGCATCCGGCGTCGGGTAAATACCCGGGTTATTACGGATATCGGCATTAATCAGCGGCAGTGACGCTTTATTGCCGTTGGCGTAATTCATTTTATTGGAGATGTCAGCAATCACTTTCGGATCCATGATGTAGTTCAGCCAGGTGTAAGCGGCATCCACATCTTTCGCGTCTTTTGGAATCGCCATCATATCGAAGAAGGCCAGTGCGCCCTCTTTCGGTACGCTGTAACCAATGTTGACGCCATTCTTTGCTTTCTCCGCACGGTTTTTCGCCTGAAGAATATCGCCTGACCAGCCAATAGCCACACAGATATTGCCGTTCGCCAGATCGTTAATATATTGCGAAGAGTGGAAGTAACGAATATTCGGACGCAGCTTAAGTAGCAGATCCGTCGCGGCGCCAGAATAATCTTTTGCATCGCTGCTGTTAGGATCTTTGCCCAAATAATTAAGTACGGTTGCGAAGATCTCTTCAGGCGCATCCAGGAAAGACACGCCACAGCTTTTCAGTTTTTCCAGGTTTTCCGGCTTCAAGACCAGATCCCAACTGTTTACCGGCGCATCCGCGCCCAGCGCAGCTTTCACTTTTTCGACGTTATAGCCAATGCCGGTGGTGCCCCACAAATAAGGAATCGCATATTTGTTACCCGGATCGTGTTGCGCCACTTTCGCCATTAACGCGGGATCCAGATTTTTATAATTTGGCAGTTTGCTTTTATCCAGCGGCTGAAACACGCCGGACTGAAGCTGACGCGCCAGGAAACTGGAAGAAGGCACCACGACATCGTAACCCGTACTGCCGGCCATCAGTTTGCCTTCCAGCACTTCATTGGAATCAAACACGTCGTAGACGACTTTAATGCCGGTCTGCTTTTCGAAATTAGGCACGGTATCTGGCGAAATATAATCCGACCAGTTATAAACGTGCAGCGTCTTATCTTCCGCCATGGTACTGGCTGAAGCAGCCATCAGCACCCCAGCAACCACACCTGACAACCATTTTTGACGTTGGTTGAACATGCTTTTAATCCTCCTGAGCGGGTTATAACAACGCTGCACATCAGTGATTCAGTTTTGCGTTTTATGATTAAAATTCAGTGACACAATGAATCATTATTCAGTGGACGTTTAATAGTAAAAACCTATACCTGCGCGGCAATCTAAGGCTTGTCGCCGCCCCGCAAGCATAGCCCCCCCGTTAAGGGTTCACCAGACCTCAGCGTAAAAAACGCCTGAACTCAATATTTTAGGCATGTTTAAGCTATGAGGTTCGGCTTTTATGGCATAAAGAACGTCATAAATCTGGCAATTAAGGGCTTAATGCAGAATAAAACATTACGGTTATAAATTAATCTATGTCGTTCACAATTGATAACATTAAGAATTACGCGTGCCGGAGACAGGGATCTTTGCGGCTGCATCGGCGGGGCGGGAAATAGCGCGGGTCAGCAAGTAGACATTCGCCGGGAATAAAAAAAGCCGTCACGGGTGACGGCTTAATCAGATCCTGTACTTAGTGCAGAACAGAATGGATGCTGCTGCTTGAGACGTGCTCTTCGTCTTCACCTATCATCAGCAGATTATTGGCAAAGGCTTCCATAATGACCATGGAAATTTCTTCTTCGCTCTGCTTCATAAAATGTGCAAACTGCCCGAAGGTTAACCCGGCAGTGGTCATCATTGACTGACAAACAATAAGCTTAGGCAGGTTGTCATCCTGTATATCGATGAACGCCTTCACCGTGAGCGAACTGGCGTTAATTTGCGATAAGTCACCCACCAGCGGAATAAGCGCAGTCGGTTTTACTTCGGCCAGTGCCGAAAACAGAATGACGTTATCGACCAGGTCGATTTTAGCGTCAAACACCCCGTCGAAGTTTTGCATGTGCGGCAAATGAAGTGCCTGACAAGCATCACATTCAAACCAAGTGATATTTTGCTGATCCAGCCAACGACGCAGCAGGTCGATATCCGGAACGACAAGAGAATCCATTGTAAAATCCCATGGGGTGATAAATAAGCGACCTAGCTTACGGAAAAACGTGGTGAGATTCCACGAAAACCACTGAAAAGCGCGGGTCAACCCGTGGTTTTAGGACGGAGCCCGGGGGTAGCATGCCGTTCAATGTGGTCAATCATCATGCCGGCGATGTCAAGACCGCTTGTGGTTTCAATCCCTTCCAGACCTGGTGAAGCATTCACCTCCATCACCAGCGGGCCGCGCGCCGAGCGCAGAATATCCACCCCCGCGACGTCCAGCCCCAGAACCGCGGCGGCTTTGACTGCCATCTCGCGCTCCTGCTCGCTAATGTCAACCGTGCAGGCTTTGCCGCCGCGATGTAAATTCGAGCGAAAATCGCCCTCTTTCGCCTGGCGCTCAATGGCCGCCACGACCCGATCGCCAATGACCAGACAGCGCACATCGCGTCCGCGCGCTTCCTGAATAAACTCCTGCACTAAAATGTGTGCATTCAGCCCACGAAAGGCATCGATAACGCTTTCTGCCGCCTGGCGCGTCTCTGCCAACACCACGCCGATCCCCTGCGTGCCTTCGACCAGTTTCACCACCAGCGGCGCGCCGCCTACCATGGCGATCAGATCCTGCGTGTCGTCAGGAGAAGAGGCAAATCCCGTTACCGGCATATCAATTCCGTCCCGCGCCAGCAGCTGCAGGGAACGCAATTTGTCACGCGCGCGGGTCACGGCGGCGGATTCATTTAAAGGATAACTGCCGCACATTTCGAACTGGCGTAGCACCGCCGTGCCGTAGAAGGTAATCCCGGTGCCAATGCGCGGAATAACGGCATCGAAGTGCCCCAGCGGCTCGCCACGGTAGTGAATACCGGGCGAGGCGGGGTTGATGTTCATGTAACACGAGAGCGGATCGATGATTTGAACAAAATGACCGCGCTGTTCGGCGACGTCACGTAAACGGCGACAGGAATAGAGCGTTCCATCGCGCGACAGAATGGCCATTTTCATCAATCAAAATCCTTGCGTTAAATTAGCGTGTTGCCCAGCCCTGCTGATGCAGGTAATCCAGCATAAACGGGCGCGTCTCTTTGATGATCAGGCGCTGAATCAACTGGCTCCAGGTTTCGCTACGCTGGTTGCTGTCGCGTTGTTCATAGTAGATCGCCGTGCGGCTATCGTAATCAGCCAGCACCGCAGGATCCACTGGTTGATAACGATTTTCGTGCACCAGCATCGACTGCGGGATGCGCGGTTTAACATCCGGTATGGATTCAGGATAGCCAAGACAGAAACCAAACAGCGGCAGCACAAATTTTGGCAGGCCCAGCAGTTCGGTAACCTGAGCGATATTATTACGAATGCCGCCAATAAAGACGCCGCCCAGCCCCAGGGATTCCGCTGCCACCATGGCATTTTGCGCCATCAGCGCCGTATCCACACAGCCCAGCAGCAGCTGTTCTGCCCGGCCTAACTGGGCATCAGGGCAGATTTGCAGGTGACGATTAAAGTCAGCGCAAAATACCCAAAACTCCGCCGCCTCGGCCACCCATGTCTGACCGCCCGTCAGGGTAACCAGTTGGTCACGTAACGCCGGATCGGTGATGCGTACAATAGATGAGCACTGCAAAAAGCTGGATGTGGACGCCGATTGGGCCGCAGCAATAATCGCCTCACGCTGTTCAGCACTCACCTTTTGATCCGTAAAAGAACGGATGGAACGGTGGCTGCATAATAAATCGATAGTCGGTGTCATAAAATCTCCAGCTAATTATCTTTTTTTTCAGAAAGGTTGAACAACTGCGGCGCAAGTGCTTTGGCACAGCGCCACATCAATAGCCAGGCGGCAGGTAACATCAGCAAAATGCCAATAATAAACAGTGCGGTCGCCAGACGCGTGCTCCCGGCACCGGCAGGCAGTGCGGGTAACCACTGGTTAACGACCAGCAGCGCGCTCGCGATAAGTACGCCGCCCAGCGCCTCCATTGCCAGTATGGTCTTGGGCAATTTTGCGACATTCCGCATGGTTTCCTCCTGCCTCAGGGCTGACTGAGTCTCAATTATGGATAACATCCTTAAAATTGCCCATCAGCGGTTTCGGAGAGTGCCATTGCAGAGCACCGGGCCCGGCTTTGCGACGTCATAGGATGCGGGCATCAGACTAACAGGTAAATCCTGCTTTCTTTAAGCACGACGAGCGGGCATCATTACCGGCTTTCCAGACTTTGTCGTGTGATCGTCATCACACACTGACCTCGCAAGGAGTTCTCAATGATTGCTGTTATTTTTGGTCGTCCCGGCTGCCCTTACTGTGTTCGGGCGAAAGAACTGGCGGATAAGCTGCAGGCCGGGCGTGACGATTTCAATTACCAGTATGTTGATATTCAGGCGGAAGGCATCACAAAAGCCGATCTGGAAGCCAGTGCAGGTAAACCTGTCAGCACCGTACCGCAGATTTTTCTGGATGAGCAGCATATTGGTGGCTACACCGAATTCGCCGCCTGGACAAAAGAGAATCTGGGATTTGTTGCCTGAGCAACGGATGTATCAGAACTGACGTCCTGAAAAGTGCGCGCTGGCGTGATGCCAGCCGCGCCTTGATGATCGGTTAAGCCAGCCCCGCGTGCGTTAACGCGACAACGGCAGAATGCAGCTCAACACAGTAGCCTAACGCTTTGACGCCGCGATCAGTCGCAGCAACCGCACCAGCAATGCCCCGCATCCCGCCCAGAACATACCGCTCATGCTCCAGACAGCAATATAATTCCAGCTGGCACTCCCGGCAAACACGCTATGTAGCAGCAGCGCAGCCAGCACCGTTCCAGTAAACGCCATCACCAGCGTGCTTTTTAGCGGCGCCTCCCGCTGCATGAGCGCCATGACGGCACCCGGCAGTAAAAAAAGCAGCAATTCAGGCTGGCTGTGTAGCGTCTGCGTGCCTGACAGCCGGAAATCCTGGGTAAACATAAACACGACACAATAAAACACGCCACCTGATACGCAGGTTGCCCAGAAATAATAACGCTGCGGCATAACTCCCCACTCATTAAAAACATGCCAAAACTTCGCCTTTGACCTTGCCGAGCCTGGTGGAAATAAAAAGAAACAGTCGTTTTGAGAACGAATGAAAGTCGCCAATGGCTGAGAATGATTTTTCTGATTAGAATATTGGCCGCGTTACCTTTTCAGACATCAGTGATAGCTGGAGGTAATCTTACGGCCTGCTCAAGATAGCGAAAAACAGGCCTCTCTTCAATAGGTTACAAGTAAACAAGAAGTTAAAATGTTGAATGTTAACATCGCAGAATTGTTAAGAGGTAATGACATTCTGTTATTATTTTTCGTACTGGCACTGGGACTTTGCCTGGGAAAATTACGTTTTGGCTCGATACAACTCGGAAATTCCATTGGCGTATTAGTGGTTTCATTATTATTAGGTCAGCAACACTTCTCGATGAATACGGATGCCCTGAGCCTGGGTTTCATGTTGTTTATTTTCTGCGTCGGCATTGAAGCAGGCCCCAACTTTTTTTCCATTTTCTTTCGGGATGGCAAAAATTATTTCATGCTCGCCATTGTGATGGTGGTCAGCGCCCTGCTGCTGGCCCTGGGATTCGGCAAGCTTTTTGGCTGGGACATCGGCCTGACCGCAGGCGTACTGGCCGGCTCCATGACGTCCACGCCGGTCCTGGTTGGCGCGGGTGATACGCTGCGCCAGAGCATCAGCGATCCCAGACAGCTGAGCATCATGCAGGATCAACTCAGCCTGGGTTATGCCGTAACCTATCTTGTCGGGTTAGTCAGCCTGATTTTCGGCGCACGCTATCTGCCCCGTTTACAACATCAGGACTTACCCACCTGCGCCCAGCAGATTGCGCGCGAACGCGGTCTTGACGCTGACAGCCAGCGCAAAGTGTTTCTGCCGGTGATTCGCGCTTACCGCGTCGGCCCGGAACTGGTGGCGTGGAGCGGCGGCAAAAACTTGCGTGAGCTCGGTATATACCGGCAGACCGGCTGCTATATCGAACGAATTCGCCGCAATGGCATCCTTGCCAGCCCGGATGGTGATGCGGTGCTGCAACTGGGGGATGATATTTCCCTGGTGGGCTATCCGGATGCCCACGCGCGCCTGGATGCCAGCTTTCGTAACGGCAAAGAAGTTTTTGACCGCGATCTGCTGGATATGCGGATTGTGACGGAAGAGATCGTGGTGAAAAACCACAATGCCGTCAACAAACGGCTAAGCAAACTCAACCTTACCGATCACGGCTGCTTTCTCAACCGCGTGATTCGCAGCCAGATCGAGATGCCTATTGATGACAACATCATGCTGAACAAAGGTGATGTGTTGCAGGTCAGCGGCGAAGCACGACGGGTGAAGAGCGTAGCGGATCGCATCGGCTTTGTGGCGATTCACAGTCAGATGACCGACCTGCTGGCATTCTGTGCTTTTTTTATCATCGGTCTGATGGTCGGGTTAATTACGTTCCAGTTCAGCAACTTTAGCTTTGGCATCGGTAACGCCGCAGGGTTGTTGTTTGCCGGCATTATGCTGGGCTTCCTGCGCGCTAACCATCCTACCTTTGGCTATATTCCGCAGGGTGCGCTGACGATGGTGAAAGAGTTCGGGCTGATGGTATTCATGGCGGGCGTCGGGCTGAGCGCCGGCAGCGGTATCGACCACGGTATATCGGGTAACGGCGCGCTGATGCTCTTGTGCGGCCTGCTGGTCAGCCTGTTACCGGTGGTGATTTGCTACCTGTTTGGCGCCTATGTTCTGCGCATGAACCGCGCGCTGCTGTTTGGCGCCATTATGGGTGCACGCACCTGCGCGCCAGCCATGGAGATAATCAGCGACACGGCTCGCAGTAACATCCCGGCACTCGGCTACGCCGGGACCTATGCTATCGCGAACGTTTTGCTGACGCTGGCGGGAACATTAATCGTTATTATCTGGCCGTTATTGCCCTTATAAAATTTTTTTACTGACGTCCAGAACTTTTTTTCCCGACCACAGTCTGAATAAGTGCCACTGCTTTTCTTTGAAATCCCCAAATTGTGGAGCCCGCTGGTCTTTTTCCCAGCGGGTTTTTTTATGCCTTTCTCCTGCCCGCCCTGCCTGGACACTAAAACATCATTAAACTTAAACCGTTTTGCAACCTTAACGCAGATTAAGAACCTTGTGATGGACTCTCCGACCGTCTGCACGCAGGATAGGCAGCTTATTTTGTTAGCAGTATGTGCTAGCAGATGCGACAGACTCAATCCGGTTTCGCTCGTTGGCTTAAGCCCTTTTTCCCGGATTGAGAGAATCTGAACATCAGTAAGAGGAACCGATCCCGTAATGGAAGAATTGAACCGCACCCTGTTTATGGCAATTAACGCAACACCGGATTCGCCTCACTGGTTATTGCAGCTTGCCATCTTCATCGCCAGAGACTTAATCGCCATCGTTCCGCTGCTGATTGTGGCACTGTGGCTGTGGGGACCGCGCGATCGGGTTGCCTCACAACGTGTGCTGGTATTAAAAACCGGCATTGCGCTGCTGTACGCGCTCGCCATCTCCTGGTGCGTTGGGCAGCTGTTACCGCATCCGCGCCCTTTCGCGATCAATTTTGGTCATCAGTTTCTTGCGCACGCGGCCGATGACTCCTATCCCAGCGATCACGGCACCACGATTTTCACCTTTGCGCTGGCTTTCCTGTTCTGGCATCGGCTCTGGTCGGGCATCATTCTGATGGTGGTCGCCACCGCAATCGCCTGGTCCCGTGTTTACCTTGGGGTTCACTGGCCAATGGATATGCTGGGCGGTTTTCTGGTGGGAATGCTGGGTTGCCTGGCGTCACACCTTGCCTGGCAACTGTATGGCGAACGCCTGCTCAATATCATCAACCCGCTCTATCGGGCGCTGTTCGCTTTACCGATTCGTAAAGGCTGGACACAAGGTTAAAAAAAAGGGACGCCACGGCGTCCCCTGTTTTTAGCTGAACCACTTCCCGAACCAGCCATTAAATTTCATCATGACGAAATCAATGATGCGGCTGAAGAAGCCGCCTTCCGGCACATCCTGCAGCACCACCAGCGGACGTTGTTCGATCGTTTTACCGTCCAGCTGAAAATCAATGGTGCCCACGACCTGATTTTTCTTCAACGGCGCCTCAAGCTGCGGCGATGTCAGGCTGTAGCTGGCTTTGAGGTTTTTCATCTGCCCTTTAGGAATGGTCAGTGCCGCGTCTTTTTCCACGCCCAGGTTGACCTGATTGTGTTCGCCAAACCAGACGCGCTGCTGGGCAAAAGGCGCACCCGCTTTAATTGGGGTCACGGTTTCAAAGAAGCGGAAGCCCCACGTCAGTAATTTTTCACTTTCCCGGAAGCGAATGGCATCGCTGGCGGTGCCCAGCACAACCGAGATCAGTCGCATATCGCCTTCGGTGGCTGAAGCGACCAGATTATTTCCCGCGCCAGAAGTGTGGCCGGTTTTAATCCCATCCACCTTCAGATTGCTGCTCCAGAGCAGACGGTTGCGGTTCATCTGACGAATATTGTTAAAGGTAAACTCTTTTTCCTTGTTCAGGGCGTACTCTTCCGGCACATCCCGAATCAGCGCCTGCCCAATCAGCGCCATGTCCCGCGCGGTGCTGTACTGTCCGTCGGCATCCAGACCATGCACCGTCATAAAGTGGGTGTTTTTCAGGCCAAGCGCTTTCACATAGTTATTCATCAGACCGATAAAGGAATCCTGACTGCCGGCAACATAGTCTGCCAGCGCGATGCAGGCATCGTTCCCGGACTGGATCACAATCCCTTTGTTCAGCTCATGCACCGGGATACGATCGCCGGGCTTCAGAAACATCAGAGAAGAGCCCCGCAGTTTAGGATTGCCGGTAGCCCAGGCATCCTGCCCCACTGTTACCATGTCGTCAGGTTTAATTTTGCCGGATTTGATTGCCTGGCCAACCACATAGCTGGTCATCATTTTTGTCAGGCTGGCGGGATCGAGTCGCTGATCGGCATTGGATTCGGTCAACACTTTGCCGCTGGCGTAGTCAATTAAAATCCAGGCTTTGGCGTCAATTTGAGGGGCGGCCGGTGCCTGTTCCGCGAAAACAGCCATTGGCGCAACGAGTAGCAAAGAGGTTGCAGCAATACGCCGCAGGTGAGATGAAAAGCAAGTATTTGTCATGGGCTTGGCCGGATTGTCCTTAGTAAAACGAGAGTCAAAGGCTTAACACCTTCTGTGAGAACGCTACCCGCTGGCGTCAATGAAAAAAACCGCTTAATCGTAAAGTTTTATAGATTTTAGTAGATTAACCCTGGCAAGCGTGCCGCGCGCGTGCCATTTTCCCGCACGAATGTCGCACATAAAAATGCGCTAAATTCTGATTTTTTAATCAGAAAGTTAAGGCCGTCACAAAACTGGGTTACCCTGACTTTATTCAATTGAGGAGAACCCCTATGGATCTAGCCCTGTTTGATCTGGACGAAACGCTGATTAGTGAGGACAGTACCGGCCTGTGGCTACGCTGGCTGGTCTCACAAGGCTTTGCCTCTAGTGACCTGATTGATGAAGAACAGGAATTAATGCGTCAATATTATGCCGGGACGCTGTCGATTGATGAGTACATGCATAAAACCCTTTCCCCGCTGACCGGCATGGCGACGATGACGGTGGAAGGATGGGTTCGACGCTTTATCCACCGTGATATCATGCCGCGCGTTTACCCGGAAGCCCGGGCGCGACTTGACTGGCATCAGGCGCGCGGTGACAGAATTATCGTGATCTCCGCCAGCGGCGAACATCTGGTGAATCCTATCGCCAGCCAGCTCGGTGCCTGCGGGGCCCTGGCCATTGGTGTCGAAGTGGTGGACGAACGTTACAGCGGCAACACCTATGGCACCCTGACGTTTCAGCATGGCAAAGTGAAGCGGGTAGAAGAATGGAAAGCCGCGCGCCCTGCCGAAACCTATGCGCACACCTGGGCTTACAGTGATTCCATGAACGACCTGCCCATGCTGGCGCAGGCCGACTATGCACACGTAATTAATCCGGCGGAACCGCTGTTACAGGAAGCCGAAAAGCGCGGCTGGCAGGTCTGCCACTGGGCTCGCTGAGTTAACCGCGGGACGCGCTGGCGTCCTGCGTCAACCCAACCCTGAGCAATTTACCGTTAGCCTCATCCGTCAGTAAATAGAGATAGCCATCGGGCCCCTGACGGACATCGCGGATGCGCTCATTGCGCCCGTCCAGCAACCGTTGTTCTTCGACGACCTTCTCGCCGTTGATATGCAACCGAATCAGGTTCTTCTCTTTCAGCGCGCCAATAAACAGCGAATTTTTCCACTGTGGAAAACGTGCGCTGTTATAAAACGCCATACCGCTGATCGCTGGCGAGACTTTCCAGTAAAACGCCGGCTGTTCCGTGCCTGCCACATGCGTGCCTTTGGATTCCGGCACCTTACTGCCGTTGTAATCAATGCCGTAGGTTGCCAGCGGCCAGCCATAATTTTTGCCCTTCTGAATAATATTTACCTCATCGCCACCGCGGGGACCATGCTCACTTTCCCACATCACCTGAGTCCAGGGATTCAGTGCCAGCCCCTGAGGATTGCGTAAACCATAGGCCCAGATTTCGGGGCGCGCGCCGGGTTTATTGACGAAGGGATTATCGTTTGGCACGCTGCCGTCCGCGTTCAAACGCAGCAGCTTGCCCTGAAGTTTATCGAGGTCCTGTGCGGCACTGCTGACAAAGTTGTCGCCAAAGGCAATCCATAAAAAGCCCTGACGATCGAAGGCCAGCCGGGTGCCGATATTATTGCCACTTGAGAGGCGCGGCGTTTGCTGAATCACCTCATGAAAATCGGTTAACTGGCGGTTATCAGGGCTGAGTTTACCGTAGCCCACTACGGCGCCCGCCTTGACGTTGCTGTCCGCTTCGGTATAGCTGAGCCAGACGCGGCGGCTCTGGGCAAAATCGGGGGCCAGCACCACGTCCAGCAGTCCGCTCTGACGCTGCGCCCAGACCTTTGGCACGCCCTGAATCGGTTCGGACAAGCCGCTGTCAGGTCGCCAGCTGCGCAGTTGGCCGGATCGTTCAGTAATCAGCAACGTCTGATTATCGGGCAAAAACGCCACAGACCAGGGGTGATCCAGCTTATCCTGAAGCACCTCAACCTTAAGGTCACTCGCCCACAGCGGGCTGGAAAAGAGTAATGCGCCACTCAATAACAACGGGGTCGGAATACGAACCATAGTCTTCTCCTGACAGCGTGCAGTGCTGTTAAGCGTAGTCAGACCGTCTGGAATGCAGTAAAGGATTTACAAAAGATTAAACAAGGCGTTGGCAGCAGGATGGCTAATGGCATGCGCTGGGAAATCCGACCGAAAAGGGATCGTGAAGAGAAGAGACCGCCCGCAGTAAGATAGCGGGCGGAAGCGGTTATTCGAAACAGGTATCCGGGTTTTCCGCCAGTGAGATAAACTCTTTACCGCCTGGCGTCAGCGCCAGAATCGTACCGCTTTCAATATCGTACACCCAGCCGTGCAGGCGCAGCTTGCCCTGACGTAACCCGACCGAGACTGACGGGTGGGTTTTCATGTTGTTCAGCTGGGCAATCACGTTTTCCTGCACCATTTCGTTGAGCTTCTTCTCAGGCGAATCGTATTCACGCTGCTCAACCACCGCTTTTGCCGCATCGGCATAACGCAGCCAGTGCTCGACGGCTGGCATAGAATCCATACAGGCACAGGAGGCGATAGCGTTCATCGCGCCACAGTTTGAGTGACCACAGATAATGATGTCAGAAACCCCCAGCGCCATTACGGCATACTCAATTGTCGCTGACACGCCGCCCGGTTCCGGACCAAAAGAGGGCACAATGTTGCCCGCATTACGGATGACGAACAGCTGTCCGGGTTCCTGCTGAGTAACGAGTTCCGGCACCAGACGGCTGTCTGAGCAAGAGATAAACAGCGCTTTTGGATTCTGATTAGATGCCAGACTTTTAAAAAGCGCCTTTCTTTCGGGAAAGACTGTCTGCTGAAAACTCAGAAACCCGTTGATGATCTCTTTCATTATTTTGCTCTCACATTGTCCACGTCATGATCTGAAGAAACGACGCCTTCAGTACTGGTTAAGCGATTCATTATTAATGAAAACAAGCAAATATCAACTTAGAATGTGACCAAAATCGCTGTCGTAAAGTTAAAGATGTTTAATATTTATCCACCTGATTATTCGGTGTTTATTAGAAATTCTTTTACACAACGGTGAGTTACTGACTTTCGGTTGCCCTCGTGTTCTGCCGTCCGACCCCGGGCGATGGGTGCAGACCTTTACGGGTTTTTGCGTTACTTTACGCTTAACTAATCCCTTACAGATAACGCTACAATTTTCATCACAACACAGGTAAAATCGCGCGCCATTGCTGTGCTGAACCGGAAACCACCTTATGTCCACTACCAATACACTGCCGCCGCGCGTCGGATTTGTCTCGCTCGGCTGTCCAAAAAACCTTGTTGACTCAGAGCGCATCCTGACGGAACTGCGCACCGAGGGTTATGAGGTGGTACCACGCTATGACGATGCTGAAATCGTTATTGTTAACACCTGCGGATTTATCGACAGCGCCGTCCAGGAATCTCTGGAAGCGATCGGTGAAGCCCTGAACGAAAACGGTAAGGTCATCGTGACCGGCTGTCTGGGCGCCAAAGTCGATCAAATTCGTGAGGTGCATCCGAAGGTGCTGGAGATTACGGGTCCACACAGCTATGAACAGGTGCTGTCGCATGTGCATCGCTACGTGCCTAAGCCGCAGCACAACCCGTTCCTGAGCCTGGTGCCGGAACAGGGCGTGAAGCTGACGCCGCGCCATTACGCCTACCTGAAGATTTCTGAAGGCTGTAACCATCGCTGCACCTTCTGCATTATTCCTTCGATGCGTGGCGATCTCGACAGCCGTGCCATTGGTGAAGTACTGGATGAAGCGAAACGTCTGGTTGAAGCTGGAGTGAAAGAGTTGCTGGTGATTTCACAGGATACCTCGGCCTATGGCGTGGACGTGAAGCACCGGACGGGCTTCTGGAACGGTGCGCCGGTAAAAACCAGCATGGTCAGCCTGTGTGAGCAGTTAGCCAAACTCGGCGTCTGGGTCCGCCTGCATTACGTCTATCCGTATCCCCACGTTGATGACGTTATTCCGCTGATGGCTGAAGGCAAAATTCTGCCGTATCTGGATATTCCGTTACAGCATGCCAGCCCACGCATTCTTAAACTGATGAAACGTCCTGGCGCAGTAGAACGGACGCTGGAGCGCATTAAGCGCTGGCGTGAAATCTGCCCTGAGTTAACCCTGCGCTCAACCTTTATCGTTGGCTTCCCCGGTGAAACCGAAGAAGACTTCCAGATGCTGCTGGATTTCATTAAAGAAGCCCGTCTGGATCGCGTAGGCTGTTTCCAGTACAGCCCGGTCGAAGGCGCGACGGCGAACCAGTTGCCCGATCCGGTTGATGAAGCTGTTAAGCAAGAGCGTTACGACCGCTTTATGCAGTTGCAGCAGCAGATCTCTGCTGAACGCCTGCAGGAAAAAGTGGGACGCGAGATCATGGTCATCATTGATGAGGTCGATGAAGAAGGTGCGATTGGTCGTAGCATGGCTGATGCGCCGGAAATCGACGGCGCCGTTTACCTGAACGGCGAGAGCAACGTTAAGCCGGGTGATGTCCTGCGCGTGAAGGTGGAACACGCAGACGAATACGATTTGTGGGCCAGCCGCGCTTAACCGTACTTCTGCTGGTGCGCTTTTTTGCGCGCCAGGTAGTCATCATCAGCACGTAGCTTGTCCCAGTATGCTTTGAAAATGGCCGCCGCAGCGGCCTTTTCTTCGTCCCTGCCCCAGGGCAATTCCTTCCCCTGGGCATCGTATTTCCGTCCGCCCTTGTGGTTGCTGTAGCGACGCGCGCGGGTATAACCCATCTGGATAAATTTGCGTGCCATGTCCATGCCGACAAAATCATCCTGCTGGCGATAGGCTTCGAACAGCGCCATGATTTCTTCTGCCGAAGCTTTGGCAACCTCAACGGTACGAAAACGCCAGTGCGGTAAGATCTCGCCCTTATAAGGCTGGACCATGAGCACGCCCTGCTCTCCGCGCCCCACCTGGTAACGCTCAGGCTGCTTGCGAAAATCGATGGTGCTGAAGTCCTGGTCATAATCAAAAGGTTTCATGTCTTAAGTTTAGGATCAAGTGCGTCACGTAGCCCGTCGCCAAGCAAATTAAAGGCTAAAACCGTAAAAAAAATGGCCAGCGCCGGAAAAATCGCCACATGCGGCGCTATGACCATATCGGCCCGCGCTTCGTTGAGCATGGCACCCCACTCCGGCGTGGGCGGTTGCGCGCCCAGTCCCAAAAATGACAGGCTTGCCGCCGTGATAATCGACGTACCGATGCGCATAGTGAAGTACACCACAATGGACGATACCGTCCCTGGCAACAGGTGGCGCAGGATAATCGTCCAGTCGGATGCCCCGATGCTGCGTGCAGACTCGATATAGGTTTGATGTTTCAGCACCAGCGTATTGCCGCGCACCAGACGGGCAAACGCCGGAATACTGAAGATCGCCACGGCGATAATCACGTTGCTGATACCGGTGCCCATAATGGCCACCACGGCAATGGCGAGCAGAATACCGGGAAAGGCAAACAGTACGTCACAAACGCGCATGGTTATCCTGTCCCACCAGCCTTCGTAGTAGCCCGCCAGCAGGCCCGCCAGAGTGCCGATAAACGCGCCTATTGCCACGGAGACAAAACCGGCAATCAGCGAAATTCGGGTGCCCACGAGTACGCGGCTGAAAATATCGCGGCCCAGTGAGTCCACGCCAAACCAGTGCATCAGGGAAGGCCCGTCATTCAGGCGGTCATAGTCAAAATAATTTTCAGCGTCGAACGGCGCAATGGCCGGTGCCGTGAATGCCAACACAATCAGCACCAGCACGAAGAGACCGGCCAGCAACGCCACGGGCTGATGGCGAAAGCGCCGCCAGAACTCGCGCCACGGTGTTCTCACCCGGTTGCCGTTTAACAGCGGCATACTTTTTAATGCCGCTTCCCGTCGCCAGTTTTTCATCAGGTGTCCTTAAAGCGAATCGCCGGGTTAATGACGGCATATAACATATCGACAAACAGGTTAATCAGGATAAACTCCAGCGAAAACAGCAGCACCTCCGCCTGAATGACCGGATAGTCACGCATCTGCACTGAATCCACCAGCAGACGCCCCAGACCCGGCCAGTTGAACACCACCTCCACCACAATCGACCCGCCCAGCAGGAAACCAAACTGCAGGCCCATCATGGTCACTACCGGAATCATGGCATTCCGTAATCCGTGTTTAATCACCACGCCGGATTCACGCACGCCTTTCGCGCGCGCGGTGCGCATGTAATCTTCCTGCATCACCTCAACAAAAGAGGCCCGGGTAAAACGCGCCATGACGGCGGCGACGGCCGCCCCCAGGGTAACGGAAGGCAAAATGTAGTGCTGCCAGCTATCGGCTCCCACCGTGGGTAGCCAGCCCAGCTGGACAGAAAACACCTGCATCAGCAGCATGCCAAGGGCAAACGCCGGAAAGGAAATGCCCGAAACCGCCAGCGTCATGCCCAGGCGGTCCGGCCAGCGATTGCGCCACACCGCAGAAACAATGCCAATCGCCATTCCCAGGATCACCGCCCATACCATACTAACTAAGGTCAGCCATAAGGTTGGCATAAAGCGGGTAGCGATTTCCTGTGAAACCGGCCGCCTCGACACCAGCGACTGGCCAAAATCCCCCTGTAGGGCATTGACGACAAAGTGCCAGAACTGCAGTGGCAGCGGTTGATCCAGCCCCAACTCCTGGCGTACCAGCGCGACGACGGAGGCATCGGCTTCCTGGCCGGCAATCAGGCGTGCGGGATCCCCTGGCAGTAAGTGCACAAACATAAACACCAGCACCGCCACGATAAACAGCGTGGGAATCAGGCCCAGCAGTCGTTTCAGAAAATAGTTAAACATGTCAGATCCTACACAGCCGCCAGCCGTCGCGGCTGGCCTGCCCGCCCGCTTCAGCACACACGGCAAAAGCGGGCATTACACGGCCCGCTCAGGTTTGGCTGTGGGCCGTGCCCCCTCACGTCAACCTGAACGGGTCCGCCGGGTTACTTCAGCTCGGCATCGTCAAAACTAAATGAGGTATCCGGCATCATATAAAAGCCACTCAGGTTTTTGCTGTGGGCTGAAACCAACTGCTCCACCACCAGTGGAATCCAGGGATAATCGTTCCAGATCGTATCCTGCGCATCTTTGTAGAGTTCGGCTTTTTGCTTGCTGTCGGTGGTTTTCAACGCATCGGCCAGATCCTTATCGACTTTCGGATTGCTGTAGAAGGCAGTATTAAAGATCGCTGGCGGCCAGGCGGTCGTGGCAAACAGCGGCGTTAATGCCCAGTCAGCTTCCCCGGTGGAAGCAGACCAGCCGGTATAAAACATGCGTACGCCGCTCTCTTTCTGACCTTTGCCTTCCACTTCCGCCGCGCGCTGTCCCGCATCCATGGCGGTAACCTTCACCTTAACGCCCACCTGTGCCAGCTGCTGCTGCACAAACTGCAGAACTTTCTGTGCCGTACTGTGGTTGTGAGAGGACCAGAGCGTGGTTTCAAACCCGTTCGGATAGCCAGCTTCTTTCAGCAACGCTTTTGCTTTGGCAGGATCATAGGGAATGGGCGGATAGGTTTGAGCGTACTCAATTGATGGCGGCACAATACCCGTAGCCGGTGTGGCATAACCGGCAAACGCGACTTTGACCAGGGCCTGACGATTAATCGCGTATTCCAGCGCCTCACGCACCTTTGGATTATCGAAAGGCTTTTGTGTCACGTTCAGGCTGATATAGCGCTGCATGATCGAGGGCGAGACCACCACGTCAAGCTTGCTGTTTTTCTCCAGCAGTTTGGCCTGCTCGTAGGGCACCGGGAAAGCAAAGTTCGCCTCGCCCGTTTGCAGCATGGCCGCACGGGTGTTGTTATCCACCACCGGACGCCACGTAATAC
Source organism: Pantoea sp. Ae19-2 (assembly GCF_059801205.1). Taxonomy (NCBI): domain Bacteria; kingdom Pseudomonadati; phylum Pseudomonadota; class Gammaproteobacteria; order Enterobacterales; family Erwiniaceae; genus Pantoea; species Pantoea sp. Ae19-2. The sequence goes on from NZ_JBCHWE010000001.1 coordinate 2,435,414, forward strand.
TGTCGAGTTTTGGATAGCCCTTCTTCCAGTAGCCATCCCATTTTTTTACCTTAACGAAGTCGGTCTGGTTCCAGGTGACGAATTCAAACGGCCCGGTTCCCACCGGATGGAACCCAATCTCCTTACCATATTTTTTCAACGCAGCGGGCGAGATCATCGCGGCGGCCGGGTGCGCCAGAATGTTGATAAAGGCCGAGAAAGGCTGTTTGAGCGTGATTTTTACCGTCACAGGATCGACGGCTTCCGTGCTGGCGATATATTTGAACAGGTTATAGCGTTTCAGATGATTATCGGGATTACTGGCACGGTCGAGGTTGGCCTTCACCGCCTCGGCATTAAAGTCGGTGCCATCCTGAAACTTCACGCCGGAGTGCAGTTTAATCGTATAGGTCAGACCATCCTCGCTCACCTGGTAGCTGTCCGCCAGCACGTTGATGCGTTTCATGTCTTTATCAAAGCCGAACAGCCCCTGATAGAACGACTTTGCGACCGCCTGCGACAGCGTATCGTTGGCGTCGTAGGGATCGAGGGTGGTGAAATTAGAGGCCACGGCAATGACCGCATCCTGTGCGGCCCAGGCGGGTAACGCCATTGCACTGCTGAGTACGCCCGCTGCCAGTAAGCCTTTTCGCATCGTTATCTGCATTGTCTTCTCCTTGTTATCCCTGTCTGATTTGTCGCCGTAGCGACGGCTTAGTTATTCAGGTCGCGCGTTAGCGTGACGTGCCACGAAATGGCCGGGCGCGACTTCCATCAGCGAAACCGTTTCGGGTTCGTCGCCCAGTGAACGAATTGGGCTGGGGATCTCATCGACCAATAAACTGCGCTCGCGCTGCCGCTGCGACGGATCGGCAATAGGCACGGCGGCCATAAGCTTTTTGGTGTAAGGATGCTGCGGGCGTTCAAACACCGCCTGACGCGGCCCCATCTCGACGATTTGTCCAAGATACATCACCGCAACACGATGGCTGATGCGCTCAACGACCGCCATGTCATGGGAAATAAACAAAAATGCGATGCCAAACTCGCGCTGTAAATCCAGCATCAGGTTAATAATCTGTGCCTGAATAGACACATCCAGCGCCGAAACCGACTCATCGGCAATCACCACTTTCGGGTTCAGCGCCAGCGCCCGCGCAATGCAAATACGCTGCCGCTGGCCGCCGGAGAACTCATGGGGATAGCGCCTTGCATGCTCCGGCAATAACCCGACCTTTTCCAGCAACCACGCGACGCGCTGCTCTGCTTCATGGCGCGGCATCACCTTGTGGACCAGCAGTGGCTCCATAACAGAGAAGCCGACGGTCAGGCGAGGATCCAGCGACGCATAGGGATCCTGAAAAATAAACTGAATATCGCGCCGCAGATGGGCCAGGGCAGGACCGGAGAGATCGTTTATGCGCTGACCGTTAAAGGTGATACTGCCGCCCTGGCTGGCAACCAGCTTTAGCAGGGAGCGTCCGGTGGTGGATTTTCCGCATCCGGACTCCCCTACCAGCGCCAGCGTTTCACCTGCGTAGAGATCAAAACTGACATTCTCGACCGCGTGTACCCGACTTTTCACCCGGTTAAATAACCCTGAGCGGATATCAAACCGCGTGACCAGATTGCGTACCTGTAAAATCGGTGGCCGATCGTGGCGTACGGTATTCTGTGGTACTGCCGGTTCGTCGCCGCTGCCAATCAGCGGGAACCTGGCGGGCAGCGGCTGGCCCCGCATGGCACCCAGCGCCGGTACGGCGGCCAGTAGGTCGCGCGTGTAAGCCTGGCGGGGCGCACTGAACAGCTGAGCCGTTTCGGCATTTTCCACCACTTCGCCACGGTACATCACCTGTACCCGGTCAGCCATTTCAGCCACCACGCCCATATCGTGAGTGATAAAAATCACCCCCATCCGCATCTCTTTTTGCAGTTCGCGAATCAGTTGCAGAATCTGCGCCTGAATCGTCACGTCAAGCGCGGTGGTGGGTTCATCTGCAATCAGCAGCGCAGGTTGACATGACAGCGCCATGGCAATCATTACGCGCTGACGCATGCCGCCCGAGAGCTGGTGGGGAAAGCGGCGCAGGATCTTTTGCGCATCGGGAATACGTACCCTGTCGAGCATGCGACGCGCTTCTGCCAGCGCCCCGGCGTGGGATTGGCCCTGATGAAGACGAATGGATTCGGCAATCTGCTCGCCAACCGAGAACACCGGATTAAGCGACGTCATGGGTTCCTGGAAGATCATCGCCATATCGGCCCCGCGCACCTGCCGCATCTGACCGCGCGGCATGCGCATCAGATCCCGTACCTCGCCGTTACGACCGCGCAACAGGATCTCGCCGCTGACGTCTCCGCCGGCCTGCTCAATCAGGCGCATCAACGCCAGCGAGGTCACTGACTTGCCCGAACCAGACTCGCCCACCAGGGCCAGGATTTTACCCCGGTAGACGTCAAGGGAAAGATGGCGTACAGCCTGGGTGACTACGCCATCGTTTTCAAAACGCACGTTGAGATCGCGTACGGCCAGCACCTGCTCGTCGGTCAATACTGTTGTGCCAGACAGGCTGTTGTGGAGGGCCTCACGATTAGCTTTCACGGTAAATTGCCACCTCTGCGGCCTCATCTGTGCGGGCATAAGCCCGGTACATGCCTTCGCTGTTGAAAGGCAGCGCGACGTTGCCCTCACGATCAACCGCAATCAGCCCGCCGCTGCCGCCTAACTCCAGCACGCTGTCGTGAATAACATTTACGCTGGCCTGTTGTAACGTGCGTCCACCGTAGCGCATCTGCGCCGCCACATCGTAAGCGGCCAGCGTGCGGATAAACACTTCTCCGGTACCGGTACAGGACACCGCAACGCTGTCGTTGCTGGCATAGCAACCCGCACCGGGTAAGGGCGAGTCGCCAATGCGGCCAACCTGTTTATTGGTCATCCCGCCGGTAGAGGTGGCGGCGGCGAGATTGCCGTCGTTGTCCAGCGCAACCGCCCCCACCGTGCCGAACTTACGGTCCGGATCAAGGGGATCGCCGCCCTGGGCCGCACCATCATGGTCCAACAGCGCGGTATCGCTGCCGAGCGCGCGCTGCAGTTGCTCCCAACGTTCAGGCGTAGAAAAGAAATCAGGTTCAACCTGCTCAAGGCCTTGTGCCCGGGCAAACGCTTCAGCGCCCTCGCCCGCCAACAACACGTGCGGGCTGTTTTCCAACAGCGCGCGGGCCGCCAGCACCGGATTGCGTATACGCGATACGCCCGCCACTGCGCCGGCCTGTAACGTCCGGCCATCCATGATGCAGGCATCCAGTTCATGGGTGCCCTGCCGCGTAAACACCGCGCCTTTACCTGCATTGAATAACGGGCACTCCTCAAGCCTGCGCACCGCCTCAGTCACCGTATCCAGCGCAGAAGCCCCCTGAGCCAGCATGCTCTGCCCGTGCGTCACAATGTCGTAAAGCGCCTGTCGGTATGCCTGCTCTTTTTCTGCGCTCATGGCGGCACGGGTAATTGCCCCCGCACCGCCATGAATGGCGATCGCTGCTTTAGCCATACTGCGTTACCCTGTGGTTGCATCAGAAGGAAAAACACTGATTTTGAATGGTTTTAACTCGGTTTGGACCATTTTTGAATATAGAAAGCCCGCTATAGGTTGTAAAGCGGAAACTGACAATGCGCTAATAACCTTTCGTTGTGCCTTATGCCGATGTGACTCTGAAGGGAAAAGTCACCATAATAGACAGCCCTTGCAACAGACAAGCTGAGAATAGAATGGAAAGCTTTACTGCCGGACTGATTTCCCTTGAGGACGCGCAACAAAAGATGCTGGCGTCGCTAACGCCCATCACAGACTCGCTTGAGCTGAGCCTGCCAGACGCGGCCGGGCGCATTACTGCCTGCGCGGTCACGTCACCGATCGATGTTCCCCCTTTCAACAACTCGGCGATGGATGGTTACGCCGTCAGGCTGGCTGATATTGAGAGTAACCAGCCTCTGCCGGTTGCAGGTAAAGCCTTTGCCGGGGCCCCGTTTAGCGGTGAATGGCCCGCGGGTAGCGTGATCAGAATAATGACGGGTGCCCCTGTACCTGCCGGTTGTGACGCGGTCGTTATGCAGGAGGAAACCCGTCTGCAGGATGAGAAGGTGATTATCACCGCCCCGGTCAACGCCGGACAAAATATCCGGCTGACGGGTGACGATATTCGGGCCGGCCATCAGGTGCTGGCGGCGGGCGTGCGTCTGGGTGCTGCCGAACTGCCCTTACTGGCCTCGCTCGGGATCGCGACCGTGCGGGTGCTGCGTAAACTGCGCGTCGCGATTTTTTCCACCGGCGACGAACTTCAGCCTGTGGGCCAGCCGTTAGCGGCGGGGCAAATCTATGACACCAACCGTTTTGCGATTTCGCTGATGCTGCACAAGCTGGGATGCGAGGTTATCGATCTGGGCATTATCAAAGACGATCCTGCTGCACTGCGTGCGGCCTTTACCGAAGCCGATCGCCAGGCTGATGTGGTCATCAGTACCGGCGGCGTTTCGGTGGGCGAAGCCGATTTCACCAAAACGATGCTGGAAGAACTCGGCGTGATTCGCTTCTGGAAGCTGGCGATGAAACCCGGTAAACCTTTTGCTTTTGGTCGTCTGGCGAACAGCTGGTTCTGCGGCTTACCCGGAAATCCGGTTTCTGCCGTAGTGACCTTCTATCAACTGGTGCAGCCGCTGCTGTCCACCCTGACGGGACAAACGGCTGCCGCGCTGCCGCCCCGCCAGCGCGTACGCACGGCAACCGCGTTGAAAAAATCGCCTGGCCGGCTGGATTTCCAGCGTGGCGTTCTGCGGCAAAACAGCCAGGGTGAACCAGAGGTTGTCAGCACCGGCGCGCAGGGATCCCATGTCTACAGCTCTTTTTCTCAGGCCAACTGCTTTATTGTGCTGGAACGCGATCGCGGCCCTGTTGAAGCAGGTGAATGGGTGGATGTCGAACCCTTTAATACGCTGCTGGAGGGGTAAATGCTGCCCGAACTGAGCCACGAAGAGATGCTGCGCTACAACCGACAGATTGTATTGCGTGGTTTTGACTTTGACGGTCAGGAACGATTAAAAGCCAGTCATGTGCTGATTGTCGGGCTGGGCGGTTTAGGCTGTGCGGCCTCGCCCTATCTGGCGGCAGCGGGCGTAGGCAATCTTACGCTAGTGGACTTTGATACGGTCTCACTTTCTAATCTGCAGCGACAGATTTTGCATTACGATGCCGATATTGGCCGCGCCAAGGTGGAATCCGCCCGGGAAACGCTGGCCGCCATTAATCCTCACTGCCAGTTACAGGCTGTGCAGGGTCAACTGGACGATGAGGCGCTCAACGCCCTGATTGCCCGGCAGCAGGTGGTGGTGGACTGCACGGACAATGTGGCGGTGCGCGAGCAAATTAACCGGTTATGCTACCAGTTGAAAGTGCCGCTGGTTTCAGGCGCGGCGATTCGTATGGAAGGCCAGCTCAGCGTATTTGACTGGCAACCCGATACGCCCTGTTATCGCTGCATCAGCCGGTTGTTTGGCGCCCAGGTTCTGAGCTGTGTGGAGGCCGGCGTAATGGCGCCGCTGGTGGGCGTCGTCGGCGCCATGCAGGCGATGGAAACCCTGAAGCTGCTGACGCACTTCGGCTCACCGGCGCGCTCACGTTTGCTGATGTACGATGCGCTGAGCGCGGAGTTTCGTACCCTGAAGGTCGCGCAGGATCCCCATTGTGAAGTCTGCGGTCATCATGACTGAGCCGTTAATTGATAGGGTTCATGCGTAAAGCGGAGGGGGCTGCAGGTCAGGTAACGAAAGGATTTTAAGCCGGATCGTCGCAGGCAATCCACCCTGACGCACAGACCCAAACGATAACGGGGTAGCCATCGCTACCCCGTTCTTGTTAGACGATGCCCTGGCTGCGCAGGTAATCTTCGTAATTACCGGTGAAGTCCACAATGCGATCGGCTTTGATTTCCATCACTCGCGTCGCCAGTGAACTGACGAACTCACGGTCATGAGATACAAAAATCAGCGTACCTTCATACATTTCCAGCGCCATGTTTAATGACTCAATGGATTCCATATCAAGGTGGTTTGTCGGCTCATCCATAATCAGGATGTTGGGCTTTTCCATCATCAGCTTGCCAAACAGCATCCGACCTTTTTCCCCACCCGACAGCACCTTAGCCGGTTTTTTAATATCGTCCTGTGAAAACAGGAGGCGGCCAAGAATCCCACGCACGGCCTGTTCATCATCGCCCTGCTGTTTCCACTGGCTCATCCAGTCAAATACCGTCAGGTCGTTAGCAAAATCGTCTGCATGATCCTGGGCATAATAACCAATCTTCGCGTTTTCAGACCATTTAACGCTGCCGCTTTCCGGCGTCAGTTCACCGACAAGCGTTTTTAACAGCGTGGATTTACCAATACCGTTAGCGCCGAGGATCGCCAGTTTTTCGCCCACTTCCAGCAACAGATTTAAATTTTTAAACAGCGGACCGTTATCAAACCCTTTCGTCAACGCTTCGACTTCCAGTGCATTACGGAACAGTTTCTTATCCTGTTCAAATCGAATATACGGGTTCTGACGACTGGAGGCTTTTACCTCTTCCAGCTTTATTTTGTCCATCTGTTTCGCACGCGATGTCGCCTGACGTGATTTAGAGGCATTAGCACTAAAACGGCTGACAAAGGATTGCAGATCGGCAATTTGTGCTTTTTTCTTGGCGTTATCTGATAACAGTCGCTCACGCGCCTGGGTGGCAGCGGTCATATATTCATCATAATTACCAGAATAAACACGCAGTTCGCCGTAGTCCAAATCAGCCATGTGGGTACAGACCATATTGAGGAAGTGACGGTCGTGCGAAATGATAATCATGGTGCTGTCGCGTTCGTTGAGGACCTGCTCCAGCCAGCGAATAGTATCGATATCCAGGTTGTTAGTCGGTTCGTCCAGCAGCAAAATATCCGGGTTGGAAAACAATGCCTGAGCCAGGAGAACACGTAATTTAAAACCCGGGGCAATTTCGCTCATTGGGCCATAATGCTGCTCTACCGGAATACCGACGCCCAGTAATAATTCACCGGCGCGCGGTTCAGCGCTGTAGCCATCCATTTCACCATACAGCACTTCAAGGTCGGCCACTTTGTAGCCTTCCTCTTCTGTCATTTCAGGTAAGGAATAAATACGGTCACGTTCCTGCTTCACTTCCCATAATTCATGGTGCCCCATGATGACCGTATCTAACACGCTATATTCTTCGAAGGCGAACTGATCCTGACGTAATTTACCAATACGTTCATTAGGATCGTAAGAGACATTGCCGCCTGATGGCACCAAATCGCCACCCAAAATCTTCATGAAGGTGGATTTTCCGCTGCCGTTCGCACCGATTAAACCGTAACGATTACCGCCGCCAAATTTTACGGAGATATTTTCGAACAGTGGCTTGCTGCCAAACTGCATGGTGATATTGCTGCTAACTAACACGGCGTTGACCTTAGTGAAGAGAGTGGATGGAAAAACGGCGGCTATTATGCCAGATGTGACGTAGCGCACGCCAGTCTCCGGCAAGGATTGCCTGAGTGTCCCTTGAAAACGCGCAACTTTTAATTATCGTCCTGCACGGTTTACTGCAGCTGGCGCGCAGGTCGCATCGGGTTGCCACGCATGCCACAGACGTTGCCGTCACGCACGACGAGATTAATTAACGTGTGGAGATCGTAAACAGGGAAACGGCACGCAGGGTTTTTTAAATAAAAAAAGCCGGGAACATAAATGCACCCGGCTACCGCTTACAAGGATTGTGTCGATTAATCGATCAGGAAACTGTCCAGGCTTTTACCTTCATCCAGCGCTTTTTTAATAGCTGCTGGGGTGCGGCCCTGGCCGGTCCATGATTTTTTCTCGCCGTTTTCGTCGGTGTAAGAATATTTAGCCGGACGCGGCGCACGCTTAGTGCGTTTTTTACCCTGCTCCAGGGCACCTAATAATTCATTAGGATCGATGCCGTCAGCCAGCAACATTTCGCGATATTTAGATAACTTCTCTTCTTTTTCACGATTCTGCTGCTCTTCAGCGTGAGCTTCTTCACGGCGTTCAGTCACAACGACGGTCAATTTCTCAAGAATCTCTTCCAGATCGCTCAGTGGCAGTTCACGAGCCTGGGCACGTAATGTGCGAATGTTGTTTAGAACTTTAAATGCGTCACTCATCACAATATCCTTGATTAAGGGGGTTTAATTAAACTGTAGCGACAAGACTACCTAATTCAAATAAAAAAATAAATTAATTTATTACTACAGATAATTCCGAGTGTTTTTTTAAATGGCCGTGAAGTATTCAGAATCCTTATGTGGAGAGATTATTAACCACGAATTAACACTAAACGCCTGCTATCCTTGCACAATGTAAACGATTTCATTGATTACGCACGCTGCATGAATCCACCCCAAAACTTTATAACGTTCCGGTCGATTATTTTATCGTCTTTAAAGAATTTGCATTAAATTCGCTGCCTTCCCGTCTGTTTTTCTCACCACGGCCGCTCTGCCGCTCACAAAATTAACCTGCATATAACGGCAAAGTTATCCGGTTACCCGGGACAATATCGGGATGCTTTTTTATCATTCCGGCGTTTGTATCGCGCGTTCCTGCGTTTCTCTGACGTAAAAAAATACGCGCGCGTTTACAGACCCGGTGAGTGCTACTTCGGCGAGGACGTGATTCCTTCTCTTAACGTCGGGCGTAAAAGATAAATAGCGGAGCGTCGTTGGGCGGCGATTTCGACAGAGTAACATGAGGCGTTTGATGATTTTTATTTGACGATAAAACGCATAAATAATAAATCACGGGTATCAGTAGAGCGGATTGTCAGGCCGCGCCCTTTTAACAGGGGGCGCGGCCTGAACGCTTAGTTCACCTGCGTGGCGGGACCAAATACATCGTACTGCGGCAACTGCACGTTCTGGTAGGTCTCCCAGCCGCCCCCTAAGGCTTTATACAGGGCGACGAGATCCAGCCCGCTTTGCATGCGCGCCTGGGTCGCCTGTTCCTGGGCCTGCGCCAGCTGGCGCTGTGCATCCAGCACCTCGAGGAAAGTGGATAATCCCTGACGATAACTGTCACTGGCCAGATCGAAGGTACGCTGCAGCGCGCCAGTCGTCTCATCCAGTGCCGTTACCCGTTGCTGATCGGCACGGTAACTGACCAGGGCATTTTCCACATCCTGCAGGGCAGTCAGCACCGTCTGACGGTAGTTCAGTGCCGCGCTGGCCTGTTGCGCCCGCGCCAGCCTGACGCTGGAAACCAGCCTTCCCCCCTGGAAGATGGGAATAGATAACGACGGTCCCACGCTGTAGAAATGACTGCTCCAGTTATCAAGATAGCTGACGTCAGTGTTACGCACGCCCAACTGACCGGTCAGCGACAGGCTGGGGAACAGCTGCGCAACAGACACGCCAATCTCGGCGGTCTGTGCATGCAGTGTGGCTTCTGCCTGACGAATATCCGGACGACGTCGCGCCAGTGTGGAAGGAATGCCCACAGAAACAAACGCAGGCAGTGCAGGCAGTGCTTTCGGCTCGCTTAACTCGGCATCCAGCGCGCCCGGCGTTTTGCCCAACAGCACGGCCAGCCCGTTCATCGCCTGGCGCGTTTGTGCCTGATACTGCGGCAACTGCGCCTGCAGACTGCTTAACTGCGCGCGGGCATTTTCGACATTCGTGACTGGCGCTAAGCCGTTGCGCTGTTGGCTTTCCGTCAGTTGCCAGGTCTGATCCGCCACCGCAATCTGTTGTTGTAACGTTTTTACCGTTGCCTGCGCGCCACGCAGCTGTAACCACGCGCGCACCACTTCGGCCTCAAGCGACACCAGCGCGTCGTTGCGCTGCTCAATCGCCGCCTGCTGTTGGGCATTCGCTGACTCGATCTGGCGGCGCACCTTGCCCCATAGATCCAGTTCCCAACTGGCATCGAAACTGCCCTGATACAGCGTGACGGGCTGTGTCAGGCCGTTCAGCTGGCTGGCGACATTACTGTCGAGCTGGTCGGCACCGTTGGCTTTCAGTAGCCCTTCCAGGCCAAGCTGCTGACGGGTGACTTTGGCTGAACCGTTAAGGCTGGGAAACAACCCGCCCTGCGCCTGTGATAACTGCTCGCGCGCCCCGGCAATGCGCAATACTGCCTGTTGTAATGAGAGGTTACCTTCGATGGCGCGCGCAATCAGGCTATCGAGCTGAGGATCCCCGAAATTGCGCCACCAGCGCGAATCCACCGCTGACGTTTGCGGCCTTGAGGTTTCCTGTGAATCCAGAGCGTGATAGCTGCCCGGGAGCTGGGGCTTTGGCGCCTGGTAGTCCGGGCCAACGCTGCAGCCCGTCAGGGCGAACAACAGCATCAGGTTGAGTGGATTCAGGCGATGCGTAGTCATAACTTTCATGTCAGTGTGCTCCTGCACTGCCTTCGCTCTTGACAGGCGACAGCAGCCAACAAAATGGAATCAAAATCAGGGCAACGATACTCAAGCCTGAAAAGACGTCGATATAAGCCAGAATGCGGGACTGGACAATCATCTCTTTGTAGAGCTGACCCGTTGCCAACGTAACGGGATCGCCCACCGCAGAAGTGAAGTCGCGAATCGCCTGTGCCCAGTGCTGAACGGTGATGTTGAACTGTTCGTTCAGCGGCGTCATGTTGTGCACCATATGGGCCGAACGCGCCTGCTCCCGTTCAGTAATCGCCGCGGTGGACAACGAGATACCAATCGAACCCGCTACGTTACGGAACATGGTGAACAGGGCTGAGGCGTCCGCATTCAGGCGCTGGGGAATCGTAATAAAGGCAATGGTAGTCAACGGCACGAACAGGAAGCCCAGGCCAATTGACTGCGCACTGCGCATCATGACCAGCGTCGTGAAATCGACATCAGGCGTTAAGGACGCCGAATAGAAGAAGGCCAGCGCCAGGCAGCTAAAACCAAAGGCAATAATGTAGCGGGTCTGCACCACCGGCATCAGTTTCAAGACCAGCGGAATGGTCAAGACGATCAACACCGCGCCGGGAGACAGCACCAGTCCCGACCAGGTCGCCGTGTAGCCGAGATCCTGCTGCGCCAGCTGGGGCAGAACCACCGAGCTGCCGTAAAGTATCATCGCCATGCCGGCCATTAATAAACCAGCAACCCAGAAATTGCGATCTTTCATGACCAGAATGTCAACGACCGGTTTACGGGCATACATCAGCCAGTAAATGGCCCCCACGATCCCGACCAGCGCCAGCACGGCAAACAGGACGATAAAGTGCGAGGCGAACCAGTCTTCATCCTCGCCACGATCCAGCATGACCTGCAAACATCCCAGGCCGAGCGTAATCAGGCTGATGCCGATATAGTCGATCTTGAGTTTGCCCTTGGCCCATTTACGCTCCCACGGCGGATCTTCCAGCAAGGGTAAAATGGCCATGATGGTCAGCACGCCGACCGGGATATTAATAAAGAATACCCAGCGCCAGCTGTAATTATCGGTGATCCAGCCACCCAGCGTCGGGCCAATAACCGGCGCAACGATAATCGCGATAGAAGAAAGGCCAAACGCTTTGCCCCGATCTTCGGGTTTGAAGTAGTCGAGCAGCACCGACTGTTGTACCGGCTGCAGCCCGCCGCCAAAAAAGCCCTGCAGGACGCGAAACAGAATAATTTGCCAGAGTTCCGTGGCAATACCGCACAGGAAGGAGCAGATGGTAAACATCACAATGCAGATTAAAAAAAACTGTTTGCGGCCAAACAGACGGCTGAAAAAGGCAGAGATGGGCAGCACGATACCGTTCGCTACCAGATACGACGTCAATACCCAGGTTGATTCATCGTAACTGGAAGAGAGTGAACCCGCGATGTGCGGCAGGGCCACGTTAACGATGGTGGTATCCAGGATTTCCATAAATACCGCCAGCGTGACCGTAATGGCCACTAGCCAGGGGTTACTGGCGGGTTTCCAGCTCTGCGATTCGCTCATTCCACGGTTACCTTCGGTTCAACCGATAATCCCAGTGGCAGCGGTCGGTTTGGATCCAGCCCTTTATCAATCACGATTTTCACCGGAACACGCTGGACAATTTTCACGTAGTTACCCGTGGCATTCTCAGACGGGAAGGTGGAGAAACGCGATCCTGTGCCCATCTGAATACTGTCGACATGCCCTTCCAGCTTCATGTCTGGCCAGGCGTCTACGCTGATTGCCACTTTGTCACCGGGATTCATTCGCTCAAGCTGAGACTCTTTAAAGTTTGCGGTGATCCAGATGTCCGGAGAAACCAGCGAGAACAGAGCACTTCCCGCCTGGACCAGCGTGCCCATCTGGACATTGCGCTTCGTGACAAAGCCATCGTAAGGCGCACGAACCTGAGTGTAAGAGAGATTCAGCTCAGCCACGTTGAGCTGCGCTTTGGCCTGCTCAACCTGCTCCTGACGCGCTTCAACATTGGTTTCCTGCTGACGAATTTGCAGGGCAACCTGCGAGGCCACTTCCACCTGAGCTTTGGCACTTTGCAGCTGTGCCTGCGCAGAACGGAGCTGTGCAGATGCCGAGTCGATGTTTCGCTGACTGGTGGCACGCGGATCGACGCCACGCTGGCGCCGGTAGTCCGCCTGGGCGTTCATGTAGTTGGCTTCGGCTTTCGCCTGGTCGGCCAGCGCCTGATCGCGCTGGGCCGGATACTGAACACGAGAGAGAGCTAACTGCGCCTGTGCCTGATGCAGCTGTGCCGTGGCCAGACCCAACTGGGCTTTAGCCTGAGCACGCTGGGCCTCATTGTCACTCGGATCGATTTCAACCAGCAGATCGCCCTTCCTGACGCGTTGGTTATCGTTAACCAGCAGTTTAACAACATAGCCGGACGCTTTTGCGGCAATGGTGACCGCATTGCCTTCGGTAAAGGCGTCGTCAGTGGTTTCTTCGTTACGGGTCGTAAACCAGAAGAAAAAGGCCACGATTAGCATGACCACCACGACAACGGCCAGGATGATTAACGGTTTTTTGCCGGGGCGTTTGCGCGGCTTTTCGTCGTCATGATCCTGATTGTCATGTGGCTGGCTGTTTTTATCTGGCGCGTTTTCTGCGTCTTCCTGATGTGAATCGCGGTTGTTGTTCTCGCTCATAGTGTCCGTCGCTGGCTAAGGCCCTCTGTCCTGGGCGTAGAAAGTCCACTAAACATTAGATCGAAAACTGACAAAATCCAGTACAACTTTACGTAACTTGAGAAAGGCAGCACATCCTGCACCGCGGCAGGATGTGTCTGAGTCAGGCGACCAGTATCAGCAACAGCCAACCCGTGAGCATTGACCAGGCGAGTAAGGGCACGGAGAAGAGATGAAAACGCCACCAGATGGCGCGATCTTTGGCCATTCGTAGCGCAATAAGGTTAGCGAGCGAACCGGGAAGCAAACCAAAGCCACCAATATTGACCGCCCAGGCAAGCACTTCTGTCGGCTGCACTTTTTGCAGTAGCAGGATGGTGGCCGGCACATTACTGATGACCTGGGACAGACCGATGGCCAGCAGATAAAGCTCGCCTTTGCCCAGATGCGTAATGGCATCGAAATGCGCCTGAACGACCGGTAAACGCGTCAGCAAGAAGACATCCAGGAACATCACGATGAAGACCACCAGCAGGCTCCAGTCGATATTGAGCAAGACCTGACGCGCCATAATCAGGAAACACACCATAATCAGCAACAGGGCCCAACCGGTCACATGCCATTCCAGCGCGGCAATAAAAAGCAGATACAGCACGACACTGACGGCAAAAAGGGGTTTCTGCCAGTTGTGCTCTTCGATGGTCTCGTGCTTGTCAATCGTGCGTTTGGCAAAGCTGAACCAGGTCACCACCATCAGGCTCAGCAGCAGCCAGGCGGCCAGCGGCGTCATTTGCAAGATAAAACCGCCCACGCTCAAAGAGCCGTGGCTCCACAGCAAAATATTTTGTGGATTGCCCACCGGGGTGAGTAGCGAACCGGCATTGACCGCCAGCGCTTCAAAGATAATCAGGCGCGAGATAGGTAAATGCGAAAATTTGCGTAACGTCAGCGTCAGCGGCACCAAAATAAACAGCGCCACATCGTTGGTTAAGAAGGTCGACAGCAGCGCCGCCGCCAGCACCATAAAGAGTGCCAGCGTGCGTTCGTGTTTGAAGCGCGCAATTAACCTGGCCCCGAGAACATCAAAATACCCGCTGGTTTCTAACCCTTTTGTGAGGATAAGTAATCCACTCAGGGTAATGATGGTATGCCAGTCCACCGCGGCGGGAAGATCCGGCCAGCGATAGTCAGCAAGAAACAGCAGAACAACCCCAACAACGACTAACAAGTGCAATATATGGTCATGCAAAAATGAGCGAAGCACGATGGGCATGATGTCCGGCGCCTTACCTGAGGGTTAATTGTTTTCGTAAAATTTCTGGAATACAGCCAGGGTTTCATCACTCACGTGATGTTCAATGCCTTCTGAATCGCGCCGTGCCGTCTCCGGACTGATGCCAAGCGCTAACAGAAAGGTTTCAACAATATGATGGCGGGCGCGGCTCTCTTCAGCCAGCTTTTCGCCTTCACGTGTCAAAAAGACACCACGATAAGGGACCTGCTCTACCAGCCCGGCGGTACCTAATCGCTTTAACATTTTTGCGACGGTGGGTTGCGAAACCCCCAGGCGCGCCGCCATATCGACCTGACGTGCTTCACCAAATTCACCAATTAAATCAGAGATTAGCTCAACATAATCATCAATCAGCTCACGGCGATGCGCCTCGCGCACCTGCCGAAACCCTTCGACATGCTCTTCAATATCTTTTAGTGGTCCTTGCGGGGCAGAAACCACGCTTTTGGCACGACGACTCATTCAGCTTCCTCTTTATTTTTTTCCACACCAGCCCTGCCGTATGGATTTAGCTGCGCTCATTGTAAACCAGGCGCAAATAAGCTCAAATTTTTCGTCGTTAGCCTTGGCTAAACGATATAGCCAATGCTATATTTGTTGATAATGTAAACAGAGTGGTGCATTAAAGCACGATTAGGCCAGTCTGCTTACCGTTGCGTTAAATTAATTGGGAGGTGATGTTATGAGCACCCTGAAAAGCTGCATCGACTGCGGCAAATGCTTTCAGGCAGAAAAATCTACATCAGGTATGAAATCCTGGTGGTGCCTGCTGACGCGTTCCCCTTTTACGCTGCGCCTGATGTTGATCAACAAACTCCTGGGTCACGAACCTGAAGAACGCCACTGCCAGAAACTGATCTGGCGCGGCTAATCGTTGATAACGCCTTCTGGCTGCGAGCCTGAAGGTGCCATCTTCCGGCTGCTCGCCCTTTTTTTTCGCTGTCTGGCTGCGCCATTCGCGCACGATTTGCCTTTTGCTGTCGCCCGTTTGCACACCTCCAGCGCTTCTCACTTTTGCATCACCCTGTCTGTGGCAATCCCACGTTTATTTTGCAACCCACGACCACGTGGCTGTCTCCGGCATCGCCTGGCGGATCGCTTTTCTCATTGTGCAGCCGTCGTTTTCAGCACGAGCAAGCCGGTAAGCTCAGAGGGAGACAGGCTGCGGCGCCGCATCCGGTAGGGAGTCAGGGTACTTGAAGATATCGGGAAGACGTGAAGGCCAGGCTGACGCTCTCTGGCGGGCTGTTTTTTTGTCACCAATAAAAACGGCCCTTAACAGGGCCGTTTTTTTAAACTCGACTAAGATCACTTAGAAGCTGTAACCTACGCCAGCAATCCAGGTGCCAACGTCAACGCTACGGATGCGGCTCTGCTCATAGCCCACGTCCAGTGCAACGTTTTCCATTGGGTTGAACTGCATACCTGCGCCGTAAGAGAAACCGTAATCGCTGGTATCAGTTTTGCCGCGTGAAGCAGTGTCGTTCTGCTGGTATTTACCGTAGCCAACACCGACTACACCATAGATGCTTGCCCAGTCATTCAGACGGAATGCTGGACCACCGGTGATGCCGTAGTACTGGCCTTTATTGTAAATGCCATCTTCGGTACGATCTTTCTCGGTGTAGGTGAATGAGCCGATCCAACCCAGTGGGTTAGAACCGTCTTCATAACGATATTTCAGGTTGAAGCCGTTTGCTTTGTTAGCAACGCCCTGGTAGTCGCTCTGTGCGTAGCCACCGGTTACAGTGCTTTGTGCCATGGCGGAACCTGTCGCTACTGCTAACACACAGGCTAATGCTGAAAGACATGCAATTTTTTTCATAACCACCTCAAATGTGAAAGTACTTCTCTCCTGACAACGCTAAAAATATAACAAAAATTAGCGAGAAACTCTGCCCGCATTTTGTTGTCTAAGACATAGTTTGGTGTAACAGGAAGTTAATGAAGTTTCGTATGTCATTCTTTTTTCTTATAAAATACGTCATATGATTGCAACAAACCTGCTTAATAAATTTTCATGCTTTAAGTTAATTCCTAAAAAATCCTGACATTAATTTACTTTTGCAGCCGCAAATGTGCCTAAAATCCAGGCAAACAGACAAAATTAAAATCGGTTTACGTCCTCTTTTTGACCGCCACTTCCATTACACTGGTCATCTTTAGCTCATGTTTGGGAAGTGCCTACAGGATGTCAGCCACCTCGTTAAAGTCCATTACACCCGTTTTTATTCCCGTTATTGTTCTGCTTGTCTCAATGTTGTCACTTCAGGGCGGTGCCTCGCTGGCGAAAACCCTGTTTCCCACCGTGGGCGCAACCGGCATTACTGCGCTGCGTCTGGGATTTGGCACCCTGATCCTGTGCATTATTTTCAAACCCTGGCGACTGCGTTTTAGCCGGGAACAACGTACGCCGCTGCTGATTTATGGTTTGTCACTGGGCGCGATGAACTTCCTGTTCTACCTCTCCATCCGTACCGTGCCCTTAGGCATTGCGGTGGGCCTGGAGTTTGTCGGTCCACTGACGCTGGCGCTGCTCGGTTCGCGCCGCGCGCTGGACTTTGTCTGGGTCCTGCTTGCCGTGGCAGGGCTGTGGTTCCTGCTGCCGTTTAGCACCGGCATTGCCTCGGTGGATCCGGTCGGCGCGCTGTTCGCGCTGGGTGCCGGCGCCTGTTGGGCGATATATATCTTATCGGGCCAGCGCGCAGGGGCAGAACATGGTGCTGCGACCGTGGCCATCGGATCGCTTATTGCCTCGCTGGTTTTTGTTCCCGTGGGTCTGACGTTTGCCGCCAGTGGCATCTGGCAGTGGAGCGTGGTTCCCGTCGCGATTCTGGTGGCGTTTCTTTCTACAGCACTGCCCTACTCGCTGGAAATGGTGGCGTTAACGCGCTTGCCGGCGCGCATCTTTGGCACATTGATGAGCCTTGAGCCTGCAGTGGCAGCTCTGTCGGGGATGATGTATCTGCATGAAAGCCTCTCGGGTAAGCAATGTCTGGCGTTGCTGGCCATCATCCTGGCTTCCGCAGGCGCCACCTTGACGATGCGTCCAAGAAAGAGTCAGTTAAATGAAGTTGAATTGACCGACAACGTAAAAAAATAATCCGCTTTAGCCTGTTGAAAAACATGCTAAATAACAATAAAAATCATCTTGATAATTATTTCATCGAAAATGTCATTGAAAATTAATATTTTGAAACACACAAAACCTCTTTCCAGAACCCCCACCTAACCAACTGATTTTTATTACCTTTAAAGCGCTGTTAAATTTAACATATTATTAACTCTTTCGGTGTTTACGTCGTTAGAGCTAAGGCAGATGCTATTTCAGCCATTGATAAGGCCAATCCTGCAAATCCCGGAATCGCTGCTATACTTAGTTTCGTACTTGATTAGGACAACCATTGAATGAGAGGACTGAAACAATGAGTACCGCTAAACTGGTTAAAACAAAATCTTCTGATCTACTTTACACCCGTAATGATGTGGCAGATGACGAAAAGAGAGCCACCATTGAGGTGCTCAACCGCCTGGTAGTGGAGTTCATTGATCTGTCGTTGATCACCAAGCAAGCCCACTGGAACATGCGTGGTGCAAACTTCATCGGCGTGCATGAGATGCTGGATGGCTTCCGCACCGCGATTACCGATCACCAGGATACTATCGCTGAACGTGTTGTGCAGTTGGGCGGTGTGGCACTGGGTACCACCCAAGTTGTGAACGACAAAACGCCGCTGAAAAGCTACCCGTTAAATATTCACAGCGTACAAGATCATCTGAAAGCGCTGGCCGATCGTTACGGCATTGTCGCTAACGATACACGTAAAGCGATTTCGGAAGTTAAAGACGAAGATACTGCAGATATTTTCACTGCCGCCTCGCGTGACCTTGATAAATTCCTGTGGTTTATCGAATCCAATATCGAATAATGTCAGACACTGAGGTGTCAACAGGCGGGGAAACCCGCCTTTTTTACGTCTGTGTAATTATAATTTTATGACTTTGTTAACAGTTCTTACTTCCTGCCCTTCCTGTTTTTCCCGTCTGATGCACACTACCTCTGCACCACCGTAGCACGATGCACCAACAAAGAGCACCAAAACAGTGTACACCGTTTGACCTGTGCAGAATCGTGTCAGCGATTGTGTCACAGGCGGTGAATTCTGCGGTTTTTGCAAAGTTGGCATAATTTTTTCATATGATAGCCCGCAAACGATAGCTCGCAAACCTGGCTTTGGGCCCGGTCGTAAAAAGGAAAAATAATGAAATCGCTGTTTAACGTCTCTGTGGCCGCCCTGGCGCTGGCCTTCTCTCTCTCCGCTACCGCAGCCGAAAAGAAACTGATTGTCGCCACTGATACCGCCTTTGTCCCGTTTGAATTTAAACAGGGTGATAAGTACGTTGGGTTTGATGTGGATTTGTGGGACGCCATCGCCAAAGAATTAAAACTGGATTACACCCTGAAGCCAATGGATTTCAGTGGCATCATCCCTGCACTGCAAACGCGCAACGTTGACCTGGCCTTAGCCGGTATCACCATTACGGATGAACGTAAAAAAGCGATCGAATTTTCTGATGGCTATTACAAAAGTGGTCTGCTGGTGATGGTGCGTAATAACGAAAACGACATCAAAAGCATCAATGACCTTAACGGCAAAGTGGTCGCGGTGAAGAGCGGAACCGGCTCGGTGGATTACGCCAAGAGCCACATTAAAACCAAAGATCTGCGTCAGTTCCCTAACATCGACAACGCCTATATGGAACTGGGCACCAACCGTGCTGACGCCGTGCTGCACGATACGCCAAACATCCTCTACTTTATTAATACTGCGGGCAAAGGCCGCTTCAAGGCAGTCGGTGATTCCATTGAAGCACAACAGTACGGTATTGCCTTCCCGAAAGGCAGTGACGACCTGCGTGAAAAAGTGAATGGCGCCCTGAAAACGCTTAAAGAGAACGGTACGTATAACCAGCTCTACAAAAAATGGTTCGGCACCGATCCTAAATAATAACTGAAACGGTTTTACTTTTTTCAGCAGGGAAGATTTCCCTGCTTTTTTCCATCGCAACAACTGGAGTTTCACCATGGAGTTTGACTGGAGCGTCATTTGGCCAGCCATGCCCGCGCTGCTCGAAGGCGCAAAAATGACCTTAATTATTTCCATTATCGGCCTGGTGGGCGGTTTGATCATCGGGCTGGTCGCGGGTTTTGCGCGCGCTTACGGCGGCTGGATAAGCAATCATATTGCCCTGGTTTTTATTGAAATCATTCGTGGCACGCCTATCGTTGTGCAGGTCATGTTTATCTATTTCGCCCTGCCAATGGCTTTCCCGGATTTACGTATCGATCCTTTCACCGCTGCCGTGGTGACCATCATGATCAACTCGGGCGCTTATATTGCGGAAATCACGCGCGGCGCCGTGCTGTCAATTAATAAAGGTTTTCGCGAAGCCGGCCTGGCGCTGGGCCTGTCGAGCCGTGAAACCCTGCGCTATGTGATTATGCCGTTAGCGCTGCGCCGTATGCTCCCTCCGCTTGGTAACCAGTGGATCGTCAGTATCAAAGATACCTCTCTGTTTATCGTGATTGGCGTGGCCGAACTGACGCGTCAGGGCCAGGAAATTATTGCCGGTAACTTTCGCGCGCTGGAAATCTGGAGTGCGGTAGCGATTATCTATCTTGTGATTACGTTGGTGTTGAGCTTTGTGCTGCGCCGCATTGAGAAAAGGGTGAAAATCCTGTGATTGAATTTAAAGACGTCTCAAAGCATTTTGGCAAAACCCAGGTGCTACACAATATCGACCTGAAAATTAAGCAGGGAGAAGTGGTGGTAATTATTGGCCCATCCGGCTCCGGTAAATCCACACTGCTGCGCTGTATTAACAAGCTGGAAGAGATCACCAGCGGTGAGCTGATTGTCGATGGATTGAAAGTTAACGATCCGAAAGTCGACGATCGCCTGATTCGTCAGGAAGCGGGCATGGTGTTCCAGCAGTTTCACCTTTTCCCGCAGATGAGCGCCCTGGATAACGTGGCTTTTGGTCCGATTCGGGTACGGGGTGCCAGCAAAGAAGAGGCTCGTCAACTGGCGCAAAGCCTGCTGGCTAAAGTGGGCCTGGCCGAACGCGCCGGTCACTTTCCCTCTGAGCTGTCCGGCGGCCAGCAGCAGCGTGTCGCAATTGCCCGCGCGCTGGCGGTTAAGCCCAAGATGATGCTTTTCGATGAGCCGACCTCTGCGCTGGACCCGGAGCTTCGTCATGAAGTCTTGAAGGTGATGCAGGATCTGGCTGAAGAAGGCATGACGATGGTCATCGTCACCCATGAAGTCGGCTTTGCACAGAAAGTCGCATCGCGGCTGATCTTTATTGATAAAGGTCGCATTGCTGAAGACGGCGATCCTGATACGCTGATCAGCCATCCGCCAAGTGAACGTCTGCGCGAATTTTTACAGCACGTTTCCTGAGTGATTAACACAGCAGCCCATAACGGGCTGCTGTCTCATCGTGACAGACGCTGTGCGCGTTGGGCGGCGGACATAAAGCTCCACGCCAGAAAACGGCTCTGCTTCTGCCCCTGCGCCATATTGACGACCCGGACCACCGCGGTATCCAGTGCCTGTAACTGTTTTTCCAGCGCAGGCAAATGCTCTTTTCGCGATACCAGTGAGGTAAACCACACCACCTGACTTGCCAGGCCAGCGCTTTCCGCAATCATTTTCCCCACAAACGCTTTTTCACCGCCTTCGCACCAGAGCTCATTATGCTGACCGCCAAAGTTGAGCGGCGCCGACTGCTGTAAGCCCAGATTTCGTGATTTACGCTGTGAACCCGCCGCCGCCTCTGCAGCCGACGCATGAAATGGCGGATTGCAGATGACCGCATGGAAAAACGCACCTTTATTCACAACGCCGTTCAGCACCGCCTGAGGATTTTTTTGCCGACGTAAGCGGATCAGACGCGACATACCGGCGTTGGCGGCGACAATTTTACCTGCGGCTTTCAGGGCAGCGTCGTCGATTTCGGTTCCGGTGAAACGCCAGCCGTATTCTGCGGCTCCAATCAGGGGATAAATGCAGTTTGCCCCGCAGCCAATATCCAGCACGTCGGCCGAGGGAACCCTGCCCTGATTATCCAGCGCCAGGAGATCCGCCAGATAATGCAGGTAGTCGGCGCGCCCCGGCACGGGCGGACACAGCGATCCCGGCGCCAGCTGCCAGTCGAGTCCGTAGAAGAGTTTAAGCAGCGCCTGGTTAAGCAGCATCACGGCCTCGGGATCGGCAAAATCAACCGACATGACGCCATAACCATTGGGCCGGACCTTTGCTGCCAGCGGTGGATGCGCCGCCGTGAGGGCAGCAAAATCATATTCACCCTGATGGCGGTTTCGGGCGTGGAAGAGCGACGGGCTGGCAGACTTTTTCATACTTTCTCTCATGTTTTCAGGCGCGCGTACAATACGCTGTGACTGGCAGAAAATAAACAGCATTCTCGGCTGAAAGCAGACTTTATGGCGGGCAAGCCAGGTGATGTTATGCAGGCGAATCGCTGTTTAGGGTGTTTGGCAAAGCGAATAAAAGGCAGAAGAAGGGAAAAGCATGAGCGGAGAGCAAAATGCGCGCCGCCAGTCATCATGCTGGCGGCGCGACTCACGAATGCGGGATTATTTAAAATCGACGCGCATTAAATCCTGGATGGGCATCCCTTTCGTCGTTTCTACACAACGATCGATATAGCTGGTAAAGCCCGGGGGCGAACTCATTCCCAGACGCAGCAACTTATCATTAGAAAACACGACATTCAGACGGGCAAACTCGCCGTACAGACGCATCGCGCGCAGCATCAGGCGTTCGTTGCAAGGCCCGTAAATCTTTTTAAAGTTCTTACGCTCTTTAACGATTTCGCTGAAATCAACTTGCAGATAGTTAGGTGCCAGCGGTGCACTTTTTTCTGCGGTGGCAAAGGCCGAATCGATCTCAGAGAAGGTGTTGCTGCTGCGCTCACCGGCAGAAATATGGTAGACCATCTCTTTGGTGCAGCCGTGATCCATCAGGAATACCAGGGATTTTGCACAGTAGTCCACCGGGATAACATCGACACGATCATCAAGCGAGCAGAGGAATTTCTCCAGCTTCATCACCATTTTAAATACCCAGAAAATGCTGCCTGACGGCGTACAACCTTCCTGAGAATGGCCAACAACGATGGACGGACGGGCAATGACCAGCGGCAGGTGCGGTAACTCCTGCTTGATCTTGTTTTCGATATAAGATTTGGAATAGGTGTAATCGACAATGTGATCTTCACGTGACGACAGCACCAGGTCCTCTTTGACGACTTCACCCTGATCCGGCGCGGAAGACATTGCCGTGCCCACGTGAACAAATTTTACGAATTCTGGCAGCCCAGCCATTCTGGCAGCCAGCTTAAAGGTGCCTTCGACGTTGACGCGCCAGATATCGTTATTTTCACCAAATGACGCAATCGCTGCGCAGTTGATAACGTGGCTGACCTGATCGATACGCGCATCACCCAGAAAAAGTTCGGGTGCAAGGAGATCGCCGACCAGAATATGATCTGCGGTCAGGCGTTGAATCGCCTGTGCCGAACATGAAAACTTGGTTAAATTTTCTTTAACCCTCTCCAGTCCCTGGTTAGCATCGCTGGCTCTGACAAGCAGCAGCAACTCAACATCCTGGCGCATCAGCAATTCTGCCACAACTGCACCACCAACGAATCCAGAAGATCCTGTAACAAGAATTTTTTTCATATCGACCACGAGAACAATTGATGAGGTTGTATAGTGCACCTAATTCGTTAAACAAATACGAAACTTTGTTAGCACAAAATGTATAAAATGCAATCGTTTACTTTTCGTTTACTTTTGCACCATCTGTTTTCAGCAGTAAAATCGGAAAATAACACTTAACTAACTGATATAAATAAAAATTCATCCGTTAGCACAGAAAGTAACGGCTGTTATTATTCAGGAATAATCCGGTACCTGATCGAGACCTTTTTTACAGATTTGCCCCGCCAACAGCCATTTACCCACTACGCTTGAATCAGCTTTTACAGGGAGACAACCATGAACAAACGTTATTCATACCAGCCACGCGCCGGACACGGTCTGCCGCACGATCCACTCAATGCGATTATCGGCCCGCGCCCCATCGGCTGGATAAGCTCCACCAGCGCCAAAGGCATACGTAATCTTGCCCCTTACAGCTTTTTCAACTGTTTCAATTACCTGCCGCCGATCATTGGTTTTGCCAGTAGCGGCTGGAAAGACAGTGTGCAGAATATTGCTGAAACCAAAGAATTTGTCTGGAATCTGGCGACCCGTCCGCTGGCTGAGGCCATGAATGAAAGTTCGATTTCTGCGCCCGCCGATCAGGACGAGTTTGCCCTTGCCGGTTTAACGCCCCTGGCCGCCTCTCAGGTTAACGCCAGTCTGGTGCAGGAAAGCCCGGTGAATTTTGAATGTAAACTCACGCAGCTGATTCAGTTGCAGGATGCGCAGGGAAAAGCCATCGACAGCTGGCTGGTGTTAGGCGAAGCCGTCGCTATCCACATTGACGAAAGGCTACTGGAAAACGGGATTTATCAGACGGCAAAAGCCGAACCGATTCTGCGCGCGGGCGGCCCCAGTGCCTATTACGGGATCACTGAGGCGCAGCGGTTTGACCTGGTGCGTCCGGATGCGCGGCGGGGATAAATCTCAGAGCACCTCCGGCATCTGGGTTCGAAGGACCTGCACCGCGCGGGCAATCTCCGGTGCCAGCCAGCGATCCTCTTGCCAGCAGGGTACAATCTGACGCAGACGTCGCCAGGCGCGAAGGGTTCCACTTGCCAGTTGCGCCTCACCGTGGAACTCCAGCGCCTGGGCCGCCAGCAGGTATTCAATGGCGAGAATGTAATAGACGTTACTCACGGTTTTCAGCAATTTTAATGCCGCACCGGTTCCCAGACTGAGGTGGTCTTCCTGTAGCCCGGAGGTGATGTAGTTATCCAGCACCGCCGGCTGAGCCAACTGGCGATTCTCAGCACAGAGCGAAGCCGCCACGTATTGCGCAATCATCATGCCGGAGTTGACGCCGGGCTGGCCGACCAGGAAAGGCGGTAAGCCGCTGACCAACGGGTTGACCAGACGATCCAGACGCCGTTCGGCAATGCTCCCCAGTTCCGCCAGGGCAATGGCCAGCAGGTCGCAGGCCATCGCGACCGATTCACCGTGTGGATGCGCTTGTGAGACCACGCGCCAGGCCTGCGGTGTGCCCATTACCAGTGGATTATCGGTACAGGCGTTGAGTTCCGTTTCAATCTGACGCTCGGCATGTGCAAACTGATCGCGGCAGGCACCGTGCACCTGCGGCATGGATCGCAGGCTCAATGCATCCTGGGTCCGGATGCCGCTGCTTATCTTCAATAGCGGGCTGTCGCCCAGTAAACGCCGTAACCGCTCGCCGCTGCGCTGGATACCCGGGCTGGCTTTAAGGGACAACACCTCTTCGTCAAAGGCAACCAGCTGCCCACGCAAGGCTTCAAAACTCATGGCTCCGGTAACGTCTGCCCAGTCCAGCAAACGGCGGGCATCATCCAGCGCCAGGCAGGCCAGTCCGGTCATGCACGGCGTACCGTTTACCAGGCTAAGCCCCTCTTTTGCGCCGGGTCGATAGGGCGTGAGTCCGGTCCGCGCCAGCGCCTCACAGGCAGGCACAATCTGCCCATCAAATTCCGCCTCGCCCACGCCAATCAGCGTCAGGCTGATATGCGCCATGTGCGTCAAATACCCTACCGATCCCTGCGAAGGCACCTGAGGCGTAATGTGCTGGTTAAGCAGCACCAACAGGCGCCGAACCAGTTCGACCGACACGCCGGATTTCCCGTGACTGTAGTTCGCTATTGCGGTGCATAAGATAGCGCGCACCTCATGTTTTGCCAGCAGCGGCCCCACGCCACAGGCATGACTTAACAAGGTGTTACGCGACAGCTGACTCAGCTCTTCTTCCGCCAGCATAATATTGCACAGCGCCCCCAGCCCCGTGTTGATGCCATAGGCGATCTGACCACTCGCAACGATATTCGTTACGATTTCTCGCCCCCGGGCAATGCGCTGCCAGGCACTCTCGCTCAGCACCAGCTCGGCATCGTGGCGGGCGACCTCAACCACCTCCTGCCAGGCTACCGGCGCGTCTCCCCAGACAACAACGCGACTCATTACACAGACTCCGCTGCATGGTGGCTGGAGATAAACTGCCTGAAGCGCGCCGAGCCGCCCTCACCGAACATGTCATCCGGCGTTCCCTGACAGTCAATGGTGCCTTGATGCATAAATATCACCCGGTTTGATACGTGGCGGGCAAACCCCATTTCATGCGTCACCACTAACATGGTGCGCCCCTCTTCTGCCAGACTGCGCATGACCTTCAGCACTTCGCCGACCAGTTCAGGATCAAGTGCCGAGGTGGGCTCATCAAATAACATCACCTCCGGGTCCATGGCTAGCGCACGGGCAATGGCGACGCGCTGCTGTTGACCACCCGACAACTGGGCCGGATAAAAACCTTTGCGATTCAAAAGTCCGACCCGGTCCAGCAGCTGTTCTGCCTGCGCAATACAGGTTTTCTTATCGCGTTTCAGAACATATTGCGGCCCTTCAATGACGTTTTGCAGCACGGTCATATGGGACCAGAGATTGAAGCTCTGAAAAACCATCCCCAGGCGTGAGCGCAAACGTTCCACCTGTTTGGGATTCGCGGCCAGTTGATGCCCGCGGGCATGGCGTTTCATCTCAATGGTTTCCCCGCCGACGCTTACCACGCCGGAATCGGGTGTTTCCAGCAGGTTAATACAGCGCAGCAAGGTACTTTTGCCCGAGCCGCTGGCACCGAGGATCGAAATGACGTCACCTTTGTGGGCCTGTAATGAAATGCCTTTCAGCACTTCCATGGCGCCAAATGATTTATGGATATCGCTGGCGGACAGCGTTACGGCGGATGAATCCTGCATCTTAATCTCCCCCAGGGACGGGTTTAATGGCCGCTAGCGGCTTCTTTGCGGGCTGATGAACCGGCGTCAGTCGACGCTCAAGCAGGGCATACAGCTGCACGATGATGAAATTGAGGATCAGGTAAATGGCGGCGGCACACAGAAACACTTCCATCGTGCGGTAGGTACGCTGGATAATCTGCTGCGCGACGCCCGTGACATCCCACACGGTAACCAGGCTGGCGAGTGCGGTGGACTTCACCAGCAAAATGGCTTCGGTTGAATAGGCCGGCAAGGCATAGCGCAACATCACGGGCGCAATAATGCGCCGCAGCAGCAGCCAGCGCGACATACCGCACGCCATACCGGCTTCCACCTGCCCGGCGGGCACCGCCAGCAACGCACCACGCAGGATTTCTGCCGTATAGGCAGCGGTGCACAGGGACAGCGCCAGCACGGCACAGCTGAATGGCTCACGTAAAAACGGCCAGACAAAACTGTGGCGAATCACGCCAAACTGGCCCAGGCCGTAATAGATTAAAAACAGCTGGATCATCAGGGGAGAACCGCGAAACACCAGAATATAGCCACGGGCAAAACTGCTCAGTATGCGCCAGCGGCTCATGCGCAGCGCCAGAATGCCCACCGCCAGCACGCCGCCGCACAGGAATGAACTGATAAACAGGCCGAGCGTAACCGGCAGGGCGGCGCTTAACTTCAGGAAAGTATCAGCAAGAAAGGCAAAATCGATCATGGTGCGGTTCCTTAATGCTGTGCCGCCGTTCGGCTCTGCCAGGCGCGGCCCAGACGAGCTTCCACGCGCAGAAAAGCCCGATTCGACAGCACAGTTAACAACAGATAGCATCCGCCGCCGATCAGATAAAAGGTGAAGTAGTCCCGCGTAGAACCCGCCGCGACCTGACTGGCGCGCATCAGCTCCACGATGCCGGTGACCGAAACCAACGCAGAGTCTTTCAGGCTCATCTGCCAGACATTGGACAGGCCAGGCAGCGCGTAGCGCGCCACCTGAGGCAGCAGGATGCGCTGACGAATTCGCCAGCGCGACATGCCTGTTGCCACCGCCGCTTCCACTTCGCCCCGGGACAGCGCCAGCCGGGCAGCACGATAAACTTCAGCCTGGTAGGAGCCCGAAATCAGCCCGATCGCCAGCGCGCCGATCAGAAAAGGCGGCGCCTCGATAAATCCCTGCGCACCAAATATTTGACCGATCTGGGTGATCAGGCCTGAACCACCAAAGTAAAACAGGTAGATCACCAGTAGCTCCGGGATGCCGCGAAAAATCACCGAATAGCCCTCACCCAACCAGCGTAAGGGACGGTGAGAAGACAATTTCGCCGCGGCGATGCCTGAGCCCACGACGGCTCCTACCATCAGCGCGACCAGCGACAACAGCAATGTAGTAAGCGTTGCGCTCACTATCAGCCGCCCCCAGCCATCTGCGCCAAAACCCAGCAGGCTTATCATGCTCGACCTCACTTATGGCGTAACGTCAGTTTTAAACCATTTCTCGCTGAGCTCTTTTACGGTGCCGTCAGCCAGCGCGGCCTTAATGGCATCGTCCAGTTTTGCTTTCAGATCGCCGTCTGCCATCCGCACGCCCATGGCTTCACCTTCGCCCCAGATCGGGCCGCCCAGTTGCGGACCGCTGAAGGCCAGGTTGCTGTTGTCTTTGCGCGTCAGCATTGATTTAGCAAAGGTCACATCGTCAAACACCGCATCAATACGTCCAGCCTGTAAATCCAGAATGGCATCGGCAGAGGTGGTGTATTCGCGTATGTCGGCCACGCCTTTGAAATATTTATCGATAAAAGGCGTGTATACCGTGCCGGAGGCAATACCGATGGTTTTTCCTTTCAGGGCCGCCTTTATCGGTGCCAGTGCGGCTTCAATCTCTTTTTCATCATCATGCAACTTCGTCACGCCCTTGCCCGGGGGGAGCAGCGTCCCTTTTACGGCAATAAAGGTGGCTGGCGTAGAGGCATAGGGAAGCGTAAAACTGACCACTTTTTTTCGCTCTGGCGTGATCACAATGGCGTCCATGATCACGTCGTATTTACCCGCATTCAGCCCGGCAATCATGCCATCCCAGTTCTGGACAACCAGTTTGCATTCCATGCCCATGCGCTTGCACAGGTTGGCCATGAGTTCCGGCTCAAATCCCCCGAGTTTGCCGCCGGGCAGCGTCAGGTTCCAGGGTTCATAGCTGCCTTCCGTCGCTATCGTGATCGATTTCCACTCTTTCGCCTGCACCGCAACGGTGCTGAGCAGCAGGCTGGAAAACAGGGTCGTAAGGCAAAAACGGCGAAACGCTTCGGGGTGCTTCATACGGCTTCTCCTGGATGAAAATGCGTTTTAAGAGTGTCAGTGTTGTTTTAACAAAAAGCTTACAAGATGATGAATCATGTATATACAAGCTAACATTGTCGAATTCATTGTCGGCTTGATCGTTTTGTGAGCCAGACACGATAAATAGCAACGGGATATCGAACAGAGCTAACTTGTACATACAACCTAGCAAAGGTCGTGCCAGTTCAGGACGCTCGGCAACCGCCGCCCCATTGCCCGGTGAAAGTGCTCTTACCAGGCCAATGCCCGTTTCAGGTGCAGCACTGCACACATTCAGCGCAAACTTGCGCGCAGTGCTGCGGCGGACAGAAACAGATCGGCAACCGATTATGTTATCGCCTGGCGGGGATCACGGATAAGCGCCCTGCATTTAGCCCCTCTCACTGGTCTGGCGAACATCATCGCTCAGCCTCTTCATGCCTGGCGCGCACCTGTAAATGCCTTGCCTGAACAGGCGAAAAGATGCTGAGAGTCGTGGGAGAAAGTCGTGCGCTATGCGGTAAAAGGAGGCAGCCGGGACCCAGCGTGGCGCCCGGCTGTGTGCTATTGTGCCAACGGGCGCTAAGTGGCCGAAGCCCATCAGGTCCGTTATTCTGCGCCGGCCAAAACCGCCAGCCGGGCCGCGGTGATTGGGTTACGCCTCAGCCCGTTTTTCCCTGTTCGAGAAAGCTATGCAGCAGCGGCTTTAACACCTTCTTCAACTGCGCAGCCCGCGCTTCATGCCAGGTAAACGGCGGCGTTTCATCCATATAGTTAATTTGCGACAGCTCCAGCTGCACAGCCTGAACCTGCTGCTGCGGCTGCCCGTAAGCACGCGTGATATAACCACCTTTGAAACGGCCGTTCACCACCCAGCTGTAGCGATCCTGCGCGCGGCACACCGAGGTGAGTCCGTTAATCACGGCACTGCTGCAGCTCGCCCCATCGTTGGTACCAATATTGAGATCCGGCAACCGCCCCTCAAACAGACGGGGAATTTCACTGGCAATAGAGTGCGCATCAAACAGCAAAGCGTAACCAAACTCCGCTTTCATTTGCGCCAGCGTCTGCTGAATCTGCTGATGGTAAGGTTGCCAGATAGCGTTGATGTAGCCCTGGCGCTGCGCATCCGTGGGCGTTTTGCCCTCGATAAAAGTCGGCGTGCCGTCAAACAGGGTTTCGGGGAACAGGCCGGTCGTGGCCGTGGTATAGAGCGGTTGATTATCCGACGGGCGATTCAGATCGATAACAAATCGTGAGTAGCGACCGATGATAATGCTCGCTCCCATATCACGCAGAAAATCATAAAGTTGTGGCAGGTGCCAGTCGGTGTCAGGTAAGTTGCGGGCGGCCTCGCTGAGTCCCTCCTCCACTTCCGGTGTCAACAGCGTACCGGCATGAGGGATACTGACCAGTAGGGGAATATTGCCCTGGGTGAAATGAAAAGGTGTCATTGTGCTTCTCCGCGATAGATGACCGTACAGGGCAGTTCACCGCCCAGCCAGTAAACCAGTTCCGCCGGGCGAGCCAGCGGCCAGTGGACAAAACTGGCAACTTTGCCAGCCTCAAGCGAGCCGTGGCTGGCTTCCAGCCCTAGCGCCTTCGCGCCCCACAGGGTGACGCCGGCCAGCGCCTCTTCCGGCGTCATGCCAAACAGCGTGCAGCCCATATTGAGCATTAACCGCAGTGACAGGGCCGGAGAGGTACCAGGGTTGGCATCACTCGCCAGCGCCATGGGCACGCCATAGCGGCGAAACAGAGCCACAGGTGGGCGCTGCGTTTCCCGTAACAGGTAAAATGCGCCAGGCAGCAGTACCGCGACCGTGCCGTGCCCGGCCATCGCCTGGACATCCTGCTCGGTAGCATATTCCAGGTGATCGGCTGAGAGCGCGTCATGGCGTGCTGCCAGCGCCGCACCACCCAGCGCAGACAACTGCTCTGCATGAAGTTTTACCGGCAGCCCCAGCGCCTTTGCCCGCTCAAACACCCGGGCCACCTGCTGAGGAGAAAAGGCCAGATGTTCACAGAAAGCATCAACCGCGTCAGCCAGCCCTTCGGCTTTGACCTGAGGCAGCAGGCGTTCGCAGATAATCGCTATCCAGCCCTCGGGATCCTGTTTAAATTCGGGCGGAAAAGCGTGCGCAGCAAGGCAGGTTGCCTGCACATCCGCAGCCACCTCTTTACCCAGTTGGCGGATGGCGCGCAGCATACGTAATTCGCTCTCTTCGTCCAGCCCGTAACCGGATTTGATCTCGACAGTCGTCACGCCTTCAGCCAGTAAACGATTCAGTCGCCAGCGGGCCGATGAAACCAGTGCCTGCTCGCTGGCCGCGCGCGTAGCCCGAACGGTAGAGAGGATCCCCCCGCCCTGTGCCGCTATGTCGGCATAACTGACCCCGTTGAGACGCTGTTCAAATTCCTGACTGCGATCCCCACCAAAAACCAGATGCGTATGACAATCGACCAGCCCTGGCGTGATAATCCCGCCCGGTAACTGATGATGTTTTTGTGCGCTAAAGGCAGGCATATCCGCGGCGGCGCCTACCCACACCAGCTTGTCTGCCTTCACCGCCAGCGCCCCCTGCTCAATCATCGCGTAGCGACCACCGCGCATGGTCACCACATCAGCACCGGTCCACACACTGTCTACCTGGAGTTCTTCTGCCATTCCTGCCTCTCGTTACTCTCGCCGTTTACAGCCCACTTTAAAGTATGTATATGTATATACAACCACATCCCTTGAGGATCAACTATGGCAACTTTTTTTGCGCCCCGCGCACTGCTGGCTGACGGCTGGTACAAACAGGTACGCATCCACGTCAGTCCGGCCGGAATCATTGAGGCCATCACGCCCAACAGTGATGACCGTCAGGCATGTCGCTTACCCGGCGAGGTCATTCCCGCTATCGCAAATCTGCACTCTCATGCTTTTCAGCGCGCCATGGCCGGTCTGGCCGAAGTGGCGGGCGATCCACAAGACAGCTTCTGGACCTGGCGCGACTTAATGTATCGCATGGTGCAGCGCCTGACGCCCCAGCAGGTGGGCGATATTGCCGCGTTGCTGTACATCGATATGTTAAAAGGTGGCTACTGCCAGGTTGCAGAATTCCATTATCTGCATCATGACGTTAACGGCGCGCCCTATGCCGATGATGCCATGCTGCAGCAGTTGATTGCCGCCGCCGAGACGGCAGGCATTGGTCAGACCCTGCTTCCGGTGCTTTACAGCTACAGCGGGTTTGGCGCGCAGCCGCCTGTGGCCGGGCAGAAACGCTTTATTCAGCAGACCGACAACTACCTGCAACAGCAGGCACGCCTGCAGGCGTGGGTGAAAGACAAGCCATTGCACAACGTAGGCCTGTGCTTTCACTCACTGCGTGCGGTGAGCGAAGTGCAAATGCACGAAGTGTTAGCCGCCAGCGATCGGTCGTTACCGGTGCACATCCACGTTGCCGAGCAGGAAAAAGAGGTGAACGACAGCCTGGCCTGGAGCGGCGAGCGCCCGGTGAGCTGGCTGATGAACCGCTTTGACGTTGACGCGCGCTGGTGCCTGATCCATGCCACACATCTTGATAACAGCGAGGTGACGCGCCTTGCCACCAGCGGCGCGGTCGCCGGGTTGTGTCCGACTACCGAAGCCAATCTTGGCGACGGCATTTTCCCGGCGGTGGACTATATCGCTCAGGGCGGTCGCTGGGGCATCGGCTCTGACAGCCATGTCTCATTGAGCGTTCAGGAAGAGCTGCGCTGGCTGGAATATGCTCAGCGTCTGCGCGACCGCCGTCGTAACCGTATCGCCCTGGCTCACCAGCCTTCCGTCGGCGACCTGCTGTGGCAGCAGGCAGCTGCAGGCGGCGCTCAGGCCTGTGGGATCAGGAGTGGTTCACTGGCCGTGGGGCAGCGCGCCGACTGGCTGGTACTGCGCGATCAGGCCTGGCTGGGCAGCGTGAATGAACACGCCCTGCTTAACCGTTGGCTGTTTGCGGGCCAGCGCGATCAGATTCGCGACGTGTATGTGGCGGGCAATCGGGTCATTAACGACGGGCATCATGCCGAAGAACACGCCTGCGCGGCGCGCTTCGCCCAGGCAATGGCGGCGCTGCAATGAGAACGTTATTTTCTCTGGAAAACTTACCCGTCAGCCGCTGGCGCAACGGCGGAGGCGAAACACGCGAGATTATCAGCTTTCCGCCTGATGCCGACGATTTCGCCTGGCGAGCCAGTATTGCGACCATTGCTCAGGACGGCCCGTTTTCGACGTTCAACGGCATAGATCGTACCATTACTCTGCTGAACGGCAGCCCGGTGCTGCTGCGCGGTCCTGCAGGCGAACACCGCTTACTGCCTGAATTCCCCTGGGCTTTTGCGGGTGAATGGGCGCTTGAAGCCAGTCTGGAAGGCAAAGAGGCCAGTCAGGATTTTAACGTCATGACGCGGCGTGACGCATGGCGGGCGCAGGCCGACGTCGTTACGCAAGCCGTCTGCAGCGAGCACGGCGTGGCGTGGGTGCTAGCCGGAGAATGGCGCATCGCGGATGACGCGCGGTTAGAGGCGCAGCAGGGGACATGGTGGGTAGATCACTCCACCCTGCTCTCGCCAGCCAGTCCCGAGGCAAGACTGCTGTTCGTGCGCCTTACCCGTGTCCTTTGAAGCGGCCCAGCAGCTTATAGCGCGAGCCCGGATAGAGTAATCGCGCATAGGTCACGATTTTATTGTCGCTCCAGGTCTGGCGGCGGATAAGCAGACAGGGCTCATGCTCATCGATCGCCAGATGTTTACGCTGACGCGCATCGGGCATCACCGCTTCAACGATGTGCTCGCCTGCCGTTAACGGCGCGGCCCGCATCAGATAGGTATAAGGCGTGAGCGTATGGTAATCCTGAGTCAGATAGTCCGGAGCCAGCTGCGGATTCACCAGTCGGTCTTCAAGCTGCACCGGCAACTCGTTTTCATAATGCACAATCAGCGAATGAAACAGCGTTTGCCCGGTGGTCAGCCCCAGAACCGAAGCCTGCTCGGGATCGGCTTTGTTCTGACCCATCATCAGAATTTTGCAGCTGTGCTGGTGACCGCGCTGGGCAATTTCATCGGCGATGTTATGCACTTCGAGCATGGCCGTATAGCCTTTCATTTCGGCAACAAATGTTCCTACGCCCTGCATACGCACCAGAAACCCTTCGCTGGTCAGCTCGCGTAATGCACGATTGATGGTCATCCGGCTCACGCCTAGTTCATTGACCAGCTCGCTTTCGGAGGGCACGCGCTGATTTGCTTTCCAGTGTCCTTCACGAATCTGGCTGATGATAGCCTGCTTGACCCGTTGATAAATAGGCGCAGGTTCATCGCTCATGGCCGCCGCCAGTTGTGCAATTGCCGTATGCTCGGCCATAACGTTTTCCTTTCGCAGATAATGCGCAGAGTTTACTGCCTGCAGGGTTGGATGTATATACATTCAGACGCGGTTTCAGCACTTTAACCGTGCACCTGCTGCCTGATAAAGGTGCAGCAATACCGGTCGTTGCTCGCTCCCCCCTGTCCTGACGCCCGATCAATTTTGTGATCGGTTTGGCACGCTGATTGCAACTTGTATAGACAAGAATAGACACTTATGGTTCACTCGCGTTATTCAGTTGATCAGGGTCAATAAAGATGCCCTGCGGCAACCCAACCCTTGTATAGACAGGAGCAGGTTATGTCAGGTTCGACTCAGGTATTACACCTGGTGCCAGGTAATGTTGATCTCGCGACGTTACGCGCAATTTATCAGGGCAACGTTACCCTCAGCCTCGACGATGGCGCCCGCCAGGCCGTCGCCGAGGCACAACGCACCGTTGACGCGATCGTCGCCTCCGGCAGCGTGGTTTACGGCATTAACACCGGTTTTGGCAAACTGGCCCAAACTCAGATCCCCGCCAGCCGTCTGGCGGATCTGCAACGTAATCTGGTGCTGTCCCACAGCGTCGGGTTAGGGAATTTACTGCCTGATAACGTCACGCGGCTGATCGTCGCCAGCAAAGTGATCAGCCTTTCGCGGGGCCATTCGGGTGTACGCATCGAACTGATCGATGCCCTGCTGGCCCTGTTTAATGCCGGCATCATGCCGTGCATTCCGGAAAAAGGATCGGTGGGTGCCTCGGGCGATCTGGCGCCGCTGGCGCATATGTCGCTCATGCTGCTTGGTGAAGGTCAGGTCAGGTTCAAAGGGGAACTTATTGCGGCGACAGAAGGCCTGGCTAAAGTCGGGTTGACGCCCTTTGTTCTGGGCCCGAAAGAAGGTCTGGCATTGCTTAATGGCACCCAGGTTTCCACGGCGCTGGCGCTGCGTGGCCTGTTTGAAGCCGAAAACCTGTTTGCCGCAGGTTTACTGGCGGGCGCCCTGTCGTTAGAAGCGATCAAAGGTTCGTTAAAACCCTTCGATGCCCGTATCCATCAGGCGCGCGGTCAGCACGGGCAGATTGCCGTGGCCGCCGCGATTACCAGCCTGATTGAAGGAAGCGAAATCCTCGGTTCACATACCCACTGTGGCCGGGTACAGGATCCCTATTCTATCCGCTGCGTACCTCAGGTAATGGGCGCCTGCCTGGATAACCTCTCTCATGCCGCGCGCGTCCTGCAAATTGAAGCCAACGCCGCCTCTGATAATCCGCTGGTTTTCAGCGAAACCGGCGATGTGATCTCCGGCGGCAACTTCCATGCTGAACCGGTCGCCTTTGCAGCCGACATTATTGCGCTGGCCGTGGCTGAAGTGGGCGCTATCTCGGAACGTCGACTGGCCCTGCTTCTGGATACCGGCCTGTCCGGACTGCCACCTTTCCTGGTTCGCGACGGCGGCGTGAACTCCGGCTTTATGATTGCCCAGGTCACTGCGGCGGCGCTGGCATCAGAAAATAAATCGCTGGCCCATCCCGGCAGTGTAGACAGCTTACCGACCTCGGCTAACCAGGAAGATCACGTTTCCATGGCCACCTATGCCGCCCGCCGCCTGGGGGATATGTGCTTTAACAGCGCCGCCGTGGTGGGCATTGAAGCGATGGCCGCCGCCCAGGGCATTGAGTTTCATCGTCCCTTGCAAAGTTCTGCACCGATAGAGCAGGCCATTGGCCGCATCCGCGAACGCGTTGCCTTCCTGGAAGAAGACCGCCTGCTGGCACCCGACATTGAGGCGATGCGTCAGTGGGCAAGCCGCTGCGACTGGCCAGAGGCACTCACCGCATTACTACCCAGCATGGGCACCTATTCAGTTAAATAAGGAATCCGTCATGAGCGAAACCCTGTCTAAAGCGGTAGCACGCGAGATCCGTGCGCCGCGTGGAAATGAACTGCACTGCGCTAACTGGTTAATTGAAGCGGCTTACCGCATGATTCAGAACAACCTGGATCCCGACGTGGCAGAACGTCCGGAAGATCTGGTGGTGTACGGCGGTATTGGTAAAGCCGCGCGCAACTGGGAATGTTTTGAGCAAATTTTACGATCGCTGCAGCTCCTGCAGCCGGACGAAACTCTGCTGATCCAGTCGGGCAAACCCGTCGGCGTGTTTCGTACCCATGCGGATGCCCCCCGCGTCCTGCTGGCCAACTCCAATCTGGTTCCTCACTGGGCTAACTGGGATCACTTCCACGAACTGGATAAAGCCGGGCTGATGATGTATGGCCAGATGACGGCCGGCTCATGGATTTACATTGGCGCCCAGGGAATCGTTCAGGGCACCTACGAGACGTTTGTCGAGGCCGGACGCCAGCACTATAACAATGATCTAAGCGGACGCTGGATCCTGACCGCCGGTTTAGGTGGCATGGGTGGTGCGCAACCCTTGGCAGGCGTGCTGGCGGGCGCCTGCGTACTGGCGATTGAGTGTCAGGAATCCCGTATCGATTTTCGTTTACGCACGCGTTATGTCGATTACAAAGCCACCTCGCTGGATGAGGCACTGGCCCTGATTGATGAGGCAACCAAAGCGAAGAAAGCCATTTCTGTCGGCCTGCTGGGCAATGCGGCGGAAATCCTGCCCGAGCTGGTTAAGCGCGCCAAAGCGGGTGGACCTAAGCCTGACATCGTCACCGACCAGACTTCGGCGCACGATCCCCTTAACGGCTATCTGCCCATTGACTGGGACGTCTCACGCTGGGAGCAGGAACGCAAGACACATCCTAAAGCCGTGGAGAAAGCTGCCCGTGCCTCTATGGCCGTCCACGTTCAGGCGATGCTCGACTTCTGTCATATGGGCATTCCTACCGTCGATTATGGCAACAACATTCGCCAGGTCGCACTGGATGAAGGCATCAGCAATGCCTTTGATTTTCCCGGTTTTGTGCCAGCCTATATCCGTCCCCTGTTTTGCGAAGGTAAAGGTCCGTTCCGCTGGGTTGCCCTGTCTGGCGACCCCGAAGATATCTATAAAACGGATGCCAAACTCAAAGAACTTTTCCCGCAACATAAAACGCTGCATCGCTGGCTGGATATGGCGCAGGAACGCATCGCCTTCCAGGGCTTACCGGCGCGTATCTGCTGGCTGGGATTGGGTGAGCGCCATCTCGCGGCCCTCGCGTTCAATGAAATGGTACGCAACGGCGAGCTAAAAGCACCGATTGTGATCGGTCGCGATCACCTCGACTGCGGCTCTGTTGCCTCGCCAAACCGTGAAACCGAAGCGATGAAAGATGGGTCGGATGCGGTATCCGACTGGCCGCTGCTCAACGCCCTGCTGAATACGGCGGGCGGCGCGACCTGGGTGAGCCTGCATCATGGTGGTGGCGTGGGCATGGGCTTCTCCCAGCATTCTGGCGTGGTGATTGTGTGCGACGGCACGGAAGCGGCTGATGCCCGCTTGGGCCGCGTGCTATGGAACGATCCTGCTACCGGCGTGATGCGTCATGCCGATGCGGGATACGAACAGGCACAGCAGTGTGCGACAAAACACGGTCTGAACTTACCGATGCAATAACCCGCAACGCCGATTTTATTGAGTCGCGTCATGCGGTAAAAAACGCTGTTCCGGGGAGTGCGGTTCCGGAACAGCGGCGCGAAATGCTCGCAACAGGCTTACTCAGGCTTCGTGGACGTCAGCGTAATCCGTTCCAAAGGCCCGACAATAAAGAGATAGGAAATCAGGCCGAGCAGCCCCATCGATCCCACATATAAAATCGCATAATCAAATGATTGCGTATTCGCCAGAATGATCCCGATCACCAGCGGGGTAACGATACTGGCCATATTGCCGCACATGTTGAAAACGCCACCGGCAATGCCCAACACCTCTTTCGGCGATGTATCGCTCAGCACGCACCAGCCCAGGTTGCCAAAACCTTTGGCGAAAAAGGCAACGCTCATGGCCGCAACCACCACAATTTCCGAGGACGTGTAATTGGCGATGACAATGACACAGGAGAGCAGCATCCCACAGATGACGGGCAGTTTACGCGCAACCGTCAGGCTGTAACCGCGTTTGAGTAACGCATCAGAAAACACGCCGCCCAACAGGCCGCCCACAAAACCCGCGATGGCCGGTATACTGGCAATAAATCCCACTTTCAGAATCGACATGCCCTTGGCCTGATAGAGATAGGTAGGGAACCAGGTCAGGAAGAACCAGGTAATTGAGGTGACACAAAACTGGCCAATGTAGACACCAATCATCATGCGGTTAATACACACGCTTTTAAACTGCGCCAGTGTAATTTTCTCTTGCGCCTTTTTACTGCCTAATGCGGGTTCTCCACCGCCGTCACGAATATACTCGATTTCCTCCTGATTTACTTTGGGATGCTGTAAGGGATCTCTGACTTTAAACAGCCAGACGATCCCTAAAATAACGCCAATCGCGCCGATATAATAAAAAACATAGTGCCAACTTAAATTATGAAGAATAATTGTCATCAAAGGCGTAATAATTCCGAGCGAGATATATTGTGCTGACTGATAAATCGACGTCACAAATCCCCGCTCTTTGTTTGGAAACCACTGCACACTTAACCGACTGTTTGCCGGAAACGCTGGCGCTTCAATGGCCCCCATCAATAAACGCAAAATCACCAGAACGATAAGCGGACTGGCGTAGAGATAAATCGTGCCCTGCAGCATGGTCACCAGCGACCAGCCAATCAGCGCACAGCCGTATACCATGCGGGCACCGTAGCGGTCCAGTAACCAGCCGCCGGGTAATTGCATAATGACATAGGCGATACCAAAGGCCGAAAAGGCCAGCCCCATCGCTTCAGGATCAAAGCCCAACTCCTGACTCATAAAAGGCGCGACGACAGATAACGTCGCACGATCGGCATAATTAAATACGGTGGCAAGAAACAGAAATAGCAAAATAGAATAACGTACCTTGGTACGTTTTATTATTGTATTCATCACCCACTCCTGGATATCGGGTTGAGAGAGATTTAAAAGGAGAGGTGGCGGGAGAGATTCCCGCCAAAAAGATTAGGGACGTTTGCCGAACTCACAGGTTAATTGAGTCCAGCTTCGTGCCTGTTCGCTGAGCGTAAAACCAAGTCCGTGGCGATCTGAAACAAACATCCGTCCGTCACGTAATTCCAGTTGCTCATTAAATAACGGGTTCAGCCATTCGAAATGCTCCAGCCAGGGCTCAAGCGGATAAGCCGCCGCCAGATGCAGGTGAACCTCCATGGCGAAATGTGGCGCAAGTTTACGACCGTGCTTCGCCGCCAGATCCATGATTTTCAGGAAAGGGGAAATGCCACCCACGCGCGGCGCGTCCGGCTGAACGAAATCACTGGCGTTGCCCAAAATCAGTTGCTCATGCTCACGGAAGCTGGTGAGCATCTCACCGGTCGCAATGGGCGTGTCCAGCGCGGCGGCCAGTTGTGCATGGCCTTCCACATCGTAAGCATCCAGCGGTTCTTCAATCCAGATCAGATTGAACGGCTCCATTTTGCGGCCCATACGGATAGCGGTCTCACGATCCCACTGTTGGTTGGCATCAACC
Source organism: Pantoea sp. Ae19-2 (assembly GCF_059801205.1). Taxonomy (NCBI): domain Bacteria; kingdom Pseudomonadati; phylum Pseudomonadota; class Gammaproteobacteria; order Enterobacterales; family Erwiniaceae; genus Pantoea; species Pantoea sp. Ae19-2. The sequence goes on from NZ_JBCHWE010000001.1 coordinate 2,475,116, forward strand.
ATCAACGGAAAATCGTCGCCCAGCGCTTCACGCACTGCCGTTAAGCGACGAATGTCTTCGGCACAGTTTGGCTGCCCCACTTTCAACTTGATCCCGCCGATGCCGTTTTCACGTGAAATCACCACGTTCTTTAATACCTGCTCCAGCGGTGTATGCAGGAAGCCGCCCGAGGTGTTGTAGCACTGTACGGAATCACGATGGGAACCTAACAGTTTTGCCAACGGCAGCCCGGCGCGTTTCGCTTTCATATCCCACAGCGCAATATCAATGGGAGAGATAGCCTGCACCGCCATGCCGCTTCGTCCTACCGATGCGCCCGCCCACAGCAGTTTGGTGTAGATTTTATCAATATCGTTTGGATCTTCCCCCAGCAGATTATCGGCAATCTCCTTAGCATGCGCGTAAATGCCCTGCCCACCAGCGCGTTTGGAATAGCTGAATCCCACCCCTTCAAAACCCTCACGGCTACGAATTTCAGCAATGATAATGGCCACTTCGGTTAACGGCTTTTGGCGCCCTGTCAGCACCTTGGCATCGCTGACGGGCGTGGCCAGGGGTAAAATCGACAGGGAGAGTTTGACCCATTCAATACGATCACCGACGTCAGCCGCCGTTTTGGCGTTCACCGTTTTGGCATAGCTCACGGCATGAGAATTTGCGCTTACAGACATAGTTATCTCCTGTGGTTTAAAAATGATTGCGCTAACATTTTTATCTTTACATCCCGGCCTGCGACAGAAAACCGCGTTGTGTTTATTTTGAACAACAGATCACATTTACCTTGCATAAAGGGAGACATGCTGCCAGCGAGATCGCATTTATGACTTTTTCTTCGTGTTAAACAATATAATGATTGCGTTAACATCTATCGCGAATTTTTTTAGTCATGTCAGCGCATATTGCTTAATGCGTAACGCACCGGCTGGAAATGCTCAGGAACATGAAGAATAATGCCAGTGCGAATACCGCCGTCACCGTGAAATGGATTGCCGTGAAAAGTTCGAAACCGACCCATGCGCCCACGCTTGAAGATGTCGCCCGTCATGCCGGACTGTCACCGATGACCGTCAGCCGCGTGCTGAATGCCCCGCAGTTAGTGCGGCCTAAAACGGCAGAAAGAGTCATGGAGGCGGTGCGGGTGACGGGATACATTCCTAATGCGCTGGCGGGAAGCCTGGCTTCAAGGCGCAGTAAGCTCATCGCTGTCGTGGTGCCGCAAATCAACAACAACATGTTCGTGGATACCATTCAGTCGTTGAGTGATGAGCTGGGCTTGCGGGGTTATCATATCCTGCTGAGCGTGGCGGGCTATCGCACTGATACTGAAGCCGAACTGGTGGCAACACTGCTGTCACGACGTCCGGACGGGATTGTTCTGACCGGGATCCATCATTCGGCCGCCCTTAAAAAGGTGATCCTGAATGCCGCGATACCGGTCGTTGAAATCTGGGATCTGACGCCAACGCCGCTCGATATGCTGGTGGGATTCTCGCATCAACGCGTCGGTCAGGCCACGGCAGAATACCTGCTTGAACAAGGCTTCCGTCGGCCCGGCCTGGTGTGGACGTCAGACAAACGTGCCGGACAGCGTAAACAGGGATTATGTGACGTCTTCAGCCAGCAAGGAATTGACGCAATCCCACAGGCAGACGCGGCGCTCCCCGCCTCTCTGGCATCCGGACGCGCCGGTTTAACGCAGCTCTTCGATCAGGGTGAGTATGACGTCATCGTCTGCAGTTCAGACACGCTGGCACAGGGTGCGATTATGGAGGCAGAAAGCCGTGGCCTGCGCGTGCCTGAAGATATTGCGGTGATGGGCTTTGGCGATCTGGATTTTGCTGCCAGCAATCGCCCTGCCCTCACCACGGTCAGCGTCGATCGGGTCGCTATAGGTCAACGTGCCGCTACGCTGCTGGCCGATCGGATTGAACAGCGTCCCTGCGCAGAAAGCATTATTGATATCGGCTTCCATTTAATTAAGCGTGAGTCGGCATAACAGGCGATACGGTTGCACGCTTGTTTATTACTTATTCCATTTTGATTTAGCCCATTCGCTATTTTATCGCGCCTGGCGATAGACGCGCTCTCGCCCGGCCTCTAAAGTGAAGCTTCCTGAATGATATGGAGCGCGACATTGCATGACTCTTTCCTCTGACCTGCTTGATGATGCGCTGCGCTGGCGCCACCAGTTTCATCGCGAACCCGAACTCGGCTATGAGGAACATCGGACCAGCGATAAGGTTGCGCATGAACTTGAGCAGGCGGGCCTGCAGGTATTTCGTGGTCTTGCCGGGACGGGCGTGGTTGGCACCCTGAAAAATGGAAGCGGACCGGTCATCGGCCTGCGTGCCGATATGGACGCGCTGCCCATCAATGAAAAAGGCGAAACCGCCTGGCGCTCCAGTAAACCTGGTGTGATGCACGCCTGCGGCCATGATGGCCACACGGCGATTTTACTGGCGGCCGCCAGACAGCTTGCCGCCACGCGTCAGTTCAGCGGCACGGTGCATTTTATTTTTCAGCCTGCGGAAGAAAACCTCGGCGGCGCCCGGAAAATGGTGGAAGAGGGATTATTTACCCGTTTCCCCATGGATGCTGTCTATGCGATGCACAACTGGCCCGGCCTGCCGCTGGGATCGCTGGCGGTTAACGCCGGTGCGATGATGGCCTCACTGGATGCGTTTGAAATTACGCTGAGCGGTAAAAGCTGCCACGCGGCCATGCCGGAAAGCGGTGCCGACCCGATGGTGGTGGCAGCTGAACTGATTCTGGCCCTGCAAACGATCCCCTCACGTCGCCTTTCTCCCCTTTCCTCAGCCGTGGTGAGCGTCACGCAGATTCAGGGTGGTGAGGCAATTAACGTGATTCCCGAACAGATCGTTCTGCGCGGCACCGTGCGCTGCCTGCAAGACGATGTGCGCAAACGGGTTCATGCGCTTATTGATGATTTTGTCACTACGCTGCCGAAACCCTTTGGCGTCTGCGGCGCGATTCGCTGGCTACCTGGCTACCCGGTGACAACCAACCATACAGGCCCGGCCCGGCAGGTTCACGACGTTGCCGTCAGTACGCTGGGGGAAGAGCAGGTGCGGTGGCAGGTGAATCCCTCTATGGCCTCTGAAGATTTCGCCTGCATGCTGGAAGCCTGCCCGGGGGCCTATTTCTGGCTCGGTGCAGATGGTGCAACCCCATCCGCCCCCTTACATAATGCTCACTACGATTTCAACGATGCGCTCATCCCCACCGGTATCCGCTTCTGGCAAAACCTGGTTGAGCACGCCCTGCCACAGGCTCACCGTTAAAAACCGGCCGCCGCCAGTTTCTCAAGGCCGGCTTCCCGCGAGGCGCACTGACCGCTTGCGCGCAGGCAGCAGGCAATTTGCAGTCGCAGCGCCTCTGGCAGAGGGCGCTGGTGATTCAGCACCTCTTCCGTCCACCGCGCTGTCTCGGCGGCCGACTTGTCGGCGGGCAGCGGCACCGCTACCTCCGGCTGTCTCTCTACCCAGACCTCCGCCTGCTGTGCTGCACCGCCCAAATAGCTGATGGCCGGGCAGCGCTGCGGATTGGCATAAACCTCACCTTCGGTCCCGTTCAGCAGAATCGCGGGGGCATCGATAGCGCTAAAAAAGGTCGCCACCCGTGGAACATACTCCGGGTGGGATACGCTTGACAGGCGCAGGGCCTCGCGCTCACCAAACGGCGTGGCCAGCTTCGCCAGCGTGTGGGCGCTGTTACGCACGCCCATGCGCCAGCGTAACGACAGCTGTTTTGCCATGGGTGGGCAGAGGTGATCGATGGTAATAAAGGCCAGCTCACCCCTGTCGAGCTTTGCCTGTGCCTGTTCGGCCGTAGTGACCGGCACGATCCCCAGCGCGGCAAAGACCGCTTCGCTGGTCACGCGCGTGGCATCGTCACTGACGCCGTGAACCAGCACGGGCAGACCGAGCCTGTTAAGCACCTGCGCCAGTAATGGGGTTAAATTTCCCTGACGGCGCGCACCGTTATAGCTGGGAATGACCACAGGCATTGGACGACCGCTCGGCGCCTGCAGGCGCATCACACGCGACTGCATCGCCTGATAGAAGCCGCGCATTTCTGCTTCGCCTTCACCTTTGATTCGCAAGGCGATTAAAATACTGCCCATTTCAAGATCCGGCACCTCGCCGTCCAGCATTGCGCCGTAGAGTGCCAGGGCACTGTCGAAATCGATATCGCGAGCATGGTTCTTACCGCGCCCGACTTCTTTGATAATTTTATTCAGTTCCATCACGCATTTCCGCTCAGTGGCAACGACTTAACGCTGCTTCGCACGCGGTTTGCGCGTGCCGGGATTGGGTTTGGTGTTTCTGGCCTCGGGTTCAGGCGTGACCGGCTGCTCAATTGAAAACACCGGCAGCGCCGCCAGCAGCCGACTGCCGTAAGCTTTACTCAACAGGCGGCGATCGTAAATAACTATCTCGCCAAAACACTGATGGCTGCGGATCAAACGCCCGACCTGCTGAATCAGCGTAAAAGAGGCGCTGGGTAAGCTCTGTACCTCAAACGGATAACGCCTGAGGCTCTTCAGCCATTCGCCCTCGGTTAAAATTACCGGACTGTCTATGGGCGGAAAAGCAATTTTATGGATATGTACCTGACTGAGCAGCTCACCTTTTAAATCCAGCCCTTCCGCAAACGACTGCAGGCCGATGAGAATACTGGTATCGCCCTGCTCTACCCGTTTGCGGTGTAGGGCGATCAGGCGACTGCGGGGCTGATCGCCCTGCACCAGCATCATCAGTCGTAATTCCGGCAGCGCCTCGACAAACTGTTGCATGGCGCGCCCGCTGGCAAACAACACCAGCACGCCTTTATGCTTTTCTGTCTGCATTTGCTGGCGGAAAAAGGCCGCCATCTCCGCGATGTGCTCAGCCTCATTCGCCATCAACGGTTCGTAGCGCATCTGCGGGATCACCAGCTTGCCCTGATCGACGTGGCTGAACGGCGACGCCAGTGCCACAAAACGGTCGCCCGCCTTTTCATTCAACCCCGACATTTCCTGCAGGCGGCTAAAGCTGTTCAATGAGCGCAAGGTCGCGGAGGTCACGACAACGTGAGGAATCTTGCGCCACAGCATTTTTTCCAGCTGATCGCAGACGCGAATTCCCGCGCAGTGGAAGAACAGGTGTGCCTGACCGTCGCGCAGTTCACGGGTTATCCATTTTGAAACGGGCGCACCAGAGGCTTTTTCCATCGCAGCCAGTCGCCACAGCTTGCTGACTGATTCAAACCAGCCAAAGTGGCGGTTGAGCTGCAATAAATTGCGGTGCAGACGCACGAGATCGACGCTTCCGGTTTGTTCACTCAAGGCGTTAATCAACCCTTCGCTGAGCCCACGTAGCCCGTCGCTCAGCTTGAACAGCCGGGCGCACAGCGCCAGCAGCTCGTCGGGTAAGGTGCCCAACACGAAACGAAACTCGCCGGGCTGATTGTGCGGCGGAAGCAATGGACTTAATGCCTCACTTATGGTGGCAAGGCGTTCGCGCAGTTCATCACAGTGGGCTTTAAGACGTTCGGGATTAGCCAGCGGCGGGGGTGATTTGGGCCGCATCTGGCTCATAATCGCCTCCACCAGCTTCACAAACAGATCGAGCTGCAGGCTGGTCCAGCCGGGCGTGATATCGGCGCTCATCTCCAGGGCATCACGCGCCACTTCAGGCAGGTGATGCCCTTCATCCAGCACCAGCATCAGATTTTTGGCCGGGGGCAGCACCGATTCGTTTTCCATGGCCGCCATCACCAGCGCGTGGTTGGCCACCACCACATCGACCTGCTCGATTTCCCGCCGGGCAACGAAAAACGGACATTCGCGATACCAGCGGCAATGCACGCCAAGGCAACTGGCTTTGTCAGTAGACAGACGCTGCCACAGGCTGTCGCTGACGTTCTCCTCGCTGTGATCGCGCAGGCCGTCCCACTGGTAGCGATCCAGTGACTTTTGCAGCCGTCCGCACTGAATCTGCTCTTCTTTGGTGCTGCTGACCGCTTCGTCATCCAGGTAGAACAGCAAATCGGCCTGCTGATTATCGTCTGCGACCAGCGCGGCCAGATTGCGCGGACACACATAGCGCCCGCGGCCAAAGGCCGCAGTAAAGGTGAGATCCGGAATGATTTTTTTAAGCAACGGCAAATCTTTGCTGAAGATCTGATCCTGCAAGGCGACGTTGGCCGTGCTGATCACCAGCCGCTTCTCTTCCGCGCGGCTGACGGCGATGCCCGGAATAAGATACGAAAGGGTTTTACCCACGCCAGTCGGCGCTTCGACAGCCAGGTGGCGCCCGTCATCACCCGACAGACATTTCGCGACTTCCGCGATCATCTGCCGCTGGGCAGGACGGGGAATAAAGTCTGGCACCTGTTGCTGCAGCGCTTTATACCACTGTGCGATCTGGCTTTTTAATGCTGCTGTCAGGGCCATGTTAAGATTACCACTTTACTCGATGGCCTGTATTTTTACACAGTATCGCAGTGACGTCAGCTTTCGGGTCTGTTTTTTCGTGCTGGCTTCAGAAAAGGCCTGCTCGTGCTTTAGGGTCAACAGCAGGCCACAGCCGCCGTGGCGCGTTGTTGCGTGTTGCGTGTTGCGCAGGGATAAGGCGGCGGCCCGAAGGCCTGTACTTCAGCCGCCGTGCGAATCCAGCACCTTAAACATCACTGTGGTCGCGTCCAGTTTTCCCTCAATAGACTGCGCATAGGCGGGAATCTCACCCGCAACCTGCCAGTGCAGCGCGCGATAAAGATCGCTGGCCACGTCCCCGGATCGGGTGTCCAGCACCAGCAGGCGTTTTCCCTTCTGATGCGCCCGCTGTTCTGCCTGCTGCATTAACCTGCGCGCTATCCCCTGCCGCCGCGCCTGCGGATGCACGAGCAGCTTACTGACTTCGGCCCGATGGCTTCCATTGGGCATGGCGCTGTCATTGAGCATCACGGTGCCCACCACCCGGCCATGCTGGCGGGCAACCAGCAGTTCACTCTGGCCTTTTTCCAGCGCGGCAAGCTGATTTTGCCAAAAAAGGGTCATCACGCTGATGTTTTCAGGATCGATAAAACCGATGCTGGCACCCTCGGCCACACAGGCCTGTAAGACCTGGGCCAGTTCGGGTAAAACCTGCTGTGCCTCAGCGGCGCTGAGTTGTTGATACGTCATCATGATTTGCAGACCACCAGTAAGTAGCGGGCACCTTCAGTGAGATGTGCCTGAAAAGCGGACGCGCCGCTAAGATGAAAACGCAGGCTGTCACCGGGTGCTAAGGTCCAGCTCTGCGCGCCCATGGTTATCGTCAGCTGTCCCTGTTGCATCCAGATATGTTGTTCCATGCCCTGTAGCGGTGGCGCGTCGTATTCGACGCGCGCGCCGGGCCGCAGTGTGCCTTCGATCAGCTCACAGCGGAAATTATGGGCGGGCGGTGAGACATTGCGGCGGCTAAATCCACTGGCTTCGTCGTTCCAGATCGGCTGGCGCTCGCGAGGGATCAGGAGATCGCTTTCCGCTTCCACTTCACTCAGCAGGCGCGACATGGTCAGACTGTAAGCCACACACAAACGATTAAGCAGGGCAGCCGTTGGGCTGGTTTCAGCACGCTCAATACGCGATAATGTGGGCCGGCTAATGCCGGTGGCGGTTGAGAGTTCATCAAGTGACCAACCCTGCTTCATCCGTAATTCTGCAAGGCGGGCTGCTAAGCGTTGCTCCGTATTATCAAAAGACATGTTTCATCTCACTTATGAAAAATAAATCTCATAATTGAGATAGAACAACAATTAAGCGCAGCCGTCAAGTTGTACATCTAAAAATTGGTTGTACAACTTAACAGGCTTCGTTATGGTGTTTTAACTCAGGTCAGTTTAAAGAGGTAAATATGACCTTATACAGTATCGGCGATGTCGCCGAACGCTGTGGCATAAATCCGGTTACCTTACGCGCCTGGCAACGACGTTATGGATTATTGAAACCACAACGTACCGAAGGCGGTCATCGACAGTTCGATGAAGAAGATGTTCAGCGTATCCAGGAAATCATGCGCTGGATTGAAAGTGGAGTACCAGTAGGCAAGGTCAAAGCACTACTGGAAGGTGGAGATGTTGATTCCAACGATGGCTGGACCGCCATGCAGGACGAACTCATCAGCATACTGCGCCATGTAAGACCGGCTAAGCTACGCAACAAGATCGCTTTAATTGGTCGCGAACATGCGGTTGATGCCTTGATCGATCACGTTTTTATGCCCATAAGGCAGAAACTCAGCCTGGATCAGAATACAGCACGGACAATGTGCAGCCTGCTGGATGGCATCCTGATCGACTACGTGGCTTTTTGTCTGGCAAGCAGTCGCAAAAAAGCCGGTAAAGAAGCGCTGATTATTGGCTGGGGCATTGAAGATCGCACGCGCATCTGGCTGGAAGGATGGCGACTGTCGCAGCACGGCTGGCGCATCGACGTCCTTGCCGAACCGCTTGATGTTCCCCGGCCCGAGTTATTTCCGGGGCTAAATATGTTTGTTTTTACCGGTAAAAGACTGACGCGCCGTCAGCAGGAACAGCTGGCACACTGGCAAGAACAGGGATTCTCTGTACGTTTGCACGACGCACACTGAAATAAAAACGCACGCTCGGCACTATGACTGCTGCCTTGCGCGCGCTATTATCCCCGCCTTGACGTAAACACCCTCAGGTTAGTTATGAACTGGAAAAAAACATTTTTTGCCACGCTGTTTGCCATTATGGCTATCGGCGGCACCAGTGGACTTATGCTGGTTGGCTATTCACTTATCGTTCATTCACGCTAAGACGGCGCTGCAGCCGTTCAAACAGGCGATCGCTGACGATCGCTAACAGCCCGACCAGCAACGCGCCTTGTATGACATAGGCGGTATTAAAGCCGCTCAGGCCGATGATGATGGGCGATCCCAGGCTCTTTGCCCCGACGGTAGAGGCGATGGCCGCCGTGCCGATATTGATGATGACGGAGTTACGTATCCCGGCAATGATCACCGGTGCCGCCAGCGCAAGCTCAACCTGCCACAAACGCTGCCAGCCACTCATGCCGACACCCACGGCGATCTCACGACTGCTGGCCGGGACGCTGTCCAGCCCCGCCAGTGTGCCCTGTAAAATTGGCAGCAGCCCATAAAGCAGCAATGCCACCACGGCAGGCCACGCGCCGAATCCCATGACAGGCACGGCTATCGCCAGCACCGCCACCGGCGGGATCGTCTGACCGGCGGCGGCGATGGTTTTTAACAACGGGCGAAAAGCCCGTCCCGCAGGGCGAGTGACCAGCACGCCGCTGCCGACGCCGATAGCAACCGCCATCAGGCTGGCGGTTACCACCAGAAAAAGATGTGCCAGGGTGAGCTGCCAGAAACTGTCCTGCTGATAAAGCGGGCGGGCCAGATCGGGAAACCAGGCGGCAAACACGGGGCCGCTGTAGGGCATGGCCGCCAGCAGGCTGAGATAAAACAGGACCAGCCACAGCAGAGGATCGGCTAACCGTCGCATTGTTGAGCCTCTGCGTGATGAAGGAGATCGCTGAAGTAGAGCACGCCCAGCGGTTGCTGATGCGCATCTACGACGGGCAGTTTATCCGTGCCGCGGCTGATAAACTGTGACAACGCTTCGCGCAGGCTCAGCGTCGCCGCCAGCGGCTCGGCATCCAGCCATTCCCCACGACGTACTGCGCGTCCCACCTGGCCAAGCGCCAGCAGATGCAGCCCTATCTGGCTGCGCCCCAGAAAATCACGCACAAAGTCGTTGCCTGGCCGGGTCAGCAATTCAAGCGGTTTACCCTGCTGAACGATCTCACCGTCGTCCATGAGTACAATATTGTCGGCCAGCGTCAGGGCTTCATCAATATCGTGCGTGACCAGCACGATGGTGCACCCTGAAGCACGGTGAATGCGTAACATCTCCTGCTGAAGCGCAGTGCGCGTGACCGGGTCCAGTGCGCCAAAGGGTTCATCCATCAGCAGTACGTCAGGATCCGCCGCCAGCGCCCGCGCAACACCAACGCGCTGCTGTTGTCCCCCGGAGAGCTGATGTGGATAGCGGCGAAGTAATGCCGGATCCAAATTCAGCAGTGCGATCAACTCGTCAATACGTTCGCGCCTGCGCGCTTTTGACCAGCCCAGCAAGGCAGGGACGGTAGCCATGTTCTTTTCAATCGTCCAGTGCGGAAACAGACCAATCGACTGAATGGCATAGCCGGTACGGCGGCGCAGCGCCTGGGCATCCATCTGACGAATGGATTCGCCTGCAAAGCGGATTTCCCCTTCATCGTACTCCACCAGACGATTAATCATTTTAAGCGTGGTCGATTTACCTGAGCCCGAGGTGCCCAGCAGCACGGTAAAGGTTCCTTTTGCGATGGTCAGCGACAGGTTTTTAACCGCGGCTTTACCCGCAAAGAACCGGGTGACGCCATCAAACTGAATCATCTTTTCTCTCCAGCAGGGAAATCAACAAGCGGAATAACGCATCCAAAGTCACCGCCATCGCAATCACCGGGATCACGCCTAACAGCACTAAGTCCAGCGCGTTGCTCAGCAGCCCCTGGAAAATAATCGCGCCGAATCCGCCTGCGCCGATCAGCGCCGCCACCACGGCCATGCCCAGTGTCTGCACCACCACAACCCGTATGCCCGACAACCACACCGGCAAGGCCAGCGGCACCTCCACGGCGAAAAACTGCTGCCTGCCGCTCAGCCCCATGCCGCGCGCACTTTCGCGCACGTCTGGCGGCACCTGCTGCAGTCCGGTTACCACGCTGCGCACCAGCGGCAACAGGGCATACAACACCAGCGCGATCAGCGCGGGCGCCATGCCAATGCCGCTGATGCCCCATGCACCTGCCCAGGGAAAGCGTTTTGCCAGCCCCGCCAGTGGGGCAATGAGTAAGCCAAACAGCGCCACGGAGGGCACCGTCTGAACCACATTCAGCACGCCGAAGACGCTGCTTTGCCAGCCGGATCGCCGGTAAAGCACGATGCCCAGCGGGAAAGCAATCAGTAAAGCAGGCAGGACGGTGGCGGCCAGTAGCGTCAGATGACGCAATAAGGCCGCATCAAAGACCGACTGGCGGTTGGCATATTCTTTCAGTAACGACAGGTCGTCCAGCTGGCCGCTGAACAGCAGCCAGAGGGGAAGGATCCATACCAGCAGATTCAGCACCAGTTGCCACAGCCTGCGGCGGGTGAGCGCACGCGCGGTATCGGTGATCAACAGTAGCGTCAGCGCGCTGCCGCACCACATGCCGCTCGCAAAGCTGGTTCGCGCCAGTCGGCTGCCCTGCCCGGCCAGCACCCTGGCCTGGTCGCCGCTGAGCCAGATCATGACCGCCAGCACCAGCCCGGCGCTTATTAACTGCAACGCGCAGCGAAACCCCGTCGGTCTGGCCCACAGCAGTAACCACAGCAACGCCAGCGGGGGCAGAAGCGCCATGCCGTGCGCCATTTGCCAGAGCATCACCGGCTGGCCGGCAACCAGACGATTAGCCGCAAAGCTCACAAACGGCAGGCAGCCTGACGTCAGGCTCAGTAACATAATCAGTACCAGCGCCACCGGCTGCTGTCGAGGCCGGGATATCGCCTCCCGCGATAGCCACATCGGTTACAGCAGCTTTTTCTGTTCTAACCACGCTTTCGCCACGCTGCTGGCGTCCTGCCCTTCAACGGCAATTTTGGCGTTGAGCTGCTGCAATGTCTTTTCATCCAGCGCACTGAAAACGGGTTTAAGCCATGCAGCCATTTGCGGGTAAGCCTGGAGAACCGCTTCACGCACTACTGGCGCAGGCGCATAAATGGGCTGAACGCCTTTTGGGTCACTGAGCGTTTTCAGGCCCAACGCGGCAACCGGGCCATCCGTACCGTAAGCCATGGCGGCATTGACGCCTGACGTTTGCTGCGCGGCTGCGCCGATAGTCACGGCGGTATCGCCCCCGGCCAACGATAACAGCTGATCCTGTTTTAACGTAAAGCCATAGGCTTTTTCGAATGCGGGAAGCGCATCACTGCGTTCAATAAATTCCGCAGAGGCAGCCAGCTTGAACGTGCCCCCTTTTTTCAGATAGGCGCTGAGATCGTCAAGGGAGTTGAGGTGATTTTTCTCCGCGACGTCGTTACGGACCGCGATGGTCCAGGTGTTGTTCGCCGGGGCGGGCGTCAGCCACACGAGGTGATTTTTTTCGGCATCAAGTTTTTTCACTTTTTCATAGCCTTCGCGGGCATGCTTCCAGGCACTGTCTTTTTCATCATTAAAAAAGAAGGCTCCGTTGCCGGTGTATTCCGGGTAGATATCCAGTTCGCCCGCGGTGATGGCGCCCCGCACCACCTGGGTTGCCCCCAGCTGAATTTTGTTAACGGTCTTGACGCCGTGCTTTTCCAGCACCAGCAGGATGACATTGCCCAGCAGTGAGCCTTCAGTATCTATCTTGGAACCCACACGCACCGGGTCGGCCGCGTGTGCCATTCCCAGACTCAGCAGTAAAAGGCTGATGCCGGCCAAACCGCGAATGTTTGCCATGATGCTTTCCTTATTGATGTATTCATCTGGAAGTACGGTTGGCTGTAGGGATAACCTGCCAGGCACGCCCACCGTTTTAGAGGTTGCAATAAAAGCGTAGCCTGGCAATCGCATTCCGCGATCTGTTTTGTCCTGAAATCAGATGCGGCTAACCCTGACCGCATCGGCCAGGGCTCGGTGATTAAGCCGGGAAAGTGAAACTGTCGAGACAGGCTGGAATACGGGGAAAGGTATGAAGGAACCAGGGCGTAAACTGCTGGGGCTGCTGCTGCATTTGCTGGGCAATATCCTGCATTGAGCGGTAGTCAAATGCATCCGCCTCCTGCGGGTTAAGCACGGGCAGCGCGTCGCTCACGGCAAAAAAGACATGGCCGTACTCGTGCTCTGTCAGGCCATTACTGAGCGGCAGGTTATAGCTCAGTTCGAAGACAGGCGTCAGCGACAGGATCATGCCCATTTCTTCGCGCAGACGGCGTTCGGCCGCCTCTTTAGTCGATTCATGAGGATAAGGATGACCGCAGCAGGTATTGCTCCATAATCCGCCGCAGTGATATTTGTCACTGGCGCGACGCTGGAGCAGCAGCTCCTGCCGGGTGTTAAAAACGTACACCGTGACAGCGCGGTGCAGTAATCCTTTTTCATGCACTTCCAACTTTTCCATTTTGCCGGTGGGACGATCAAGATGGTCGACGAGGATAACTTCAATAGCAGACATGAGGATTCCTTGAGTGTATTCCTCATTATTCTGGCACAAGATTGGGGAGGTTGAGGGGATAAAATTGTGCTGTTTATGCACAAATCTGTCAGACGGCAATGGCGATCGTCGAAAACGTCAGGCCAGCGGGCGCTGGCCTGACTGTGAATTACAGTTTGAAGCTTTGTACAACCTGTTCCAGTTGCAGACTCTGGGCTTCCATCGCCTGCGCGGCAGAGGAGACCTCTTCCACTAAGACGGCGTTCTGCTGCGTGGTGCCGTCAAGCTGAGTAATGGCAACGTTAACCTGTTCGATGCCCATGCTCTGCTCACGACTGGCGGCCATGATCTCGCTCATTAGCGTAGTGACGCTGCTCACGCCCTGCACCAGCTCGTCCATGGTTTGTCCTGCCTGTTCGACCAGCTGACTGCCTGCATCGATATTCGCGACCGACTCTTCGATCAGTTTTTTGATTTCACGTGCGGAGTTGGCCGAACGCTGCGCCAGATTACGCACCTCCGAGGCGACCACGGCAAAACCACGGCCCTGCTCGCCAGCACGCGCGGCTTCAACGGCGGCGTTGAGTGCCAGGATATTGGTCTGGAAGGCAATGCTGTCGATCACGCTGATGATATCGACGACTTTACGCGAAGAGTGGTGAATTTCGCCCATCGTGCTCACCACCTGACGAACCACTTCCGTTCCGCGCGACGCCACTTTAGAAGCCTCACCCGCCAGCTGGTTCGCATGCGTTGCGTTGTCGGCGTTCTGGCGTACGGTGCCGGTCAGTTGCTCCATAGAAGCCGCCGTTTCAACAATCGAGCTGGCCTGCTCTTCCGTGCGCGAGGAGAGGTTGGTGTTGCCGCTGGCAATTTCACGCGACGCCGCAGAGATGGCCAGGGCGCTGCTGCCGACCTGCTGCATTAACCCCTGCAGATAGCTGATAAAGTGGTTAAAGCTCTGCGCAACGGCGTTAAATTCCGGGCTGTTACTGGCTGGCAGACGCTGCGTGAGATCCGCGCCCCCTGTCGACAGCGCTTCGATATTTTGGTTGAGCATGCTCAAACGCTTCATCATGGCGCGCATGAAACCCAGCATGACCAGCAACAGAATAATGGCCAGAGGGATCTGCACCAAACCCAGGCGCATCAGCATATTGTGGGACTGGGCTTTCAGCAGGCTGGACGGTACGCTACTGGCCAGATACCACGGGCTGCCCGGAATAGCCTGCAGAAACAGCGTTTGCTCGCCATCGTTGCTGCCATAGGTTGACTCTGCGGACTTTGTCCCCGCACTGGCAAGCATCGCTTTCAGCGGCGCAGCCATAGGATTTTGCAGATCGCTCAGGTTTTCGAGTTTCGGCGTGCCGTTAACCAGCGCCGCGTTACCCACGACTTTGCCGTCGGACTCAACGATCAGGACGTCTCCATGAATCGCCTCGCCCATCTTTTTAGCCAGTTGGTTGAAGAAACCCAGCGTAACGTCGATGGTGGAAACGCCCCAGACTGTCCCGTCGCGGTAGATTGCCATGGCACAGTTGGTACGCGGCTGTGGGCTGGCGGCATCCTGATAAGCTTTAGCCCATGCGCACTGCCCTTTCGGCGCGGCCATGCCGTCTTTATACCAGGGCTGCTCCCAGTATTTGTCCGCGGCTTCAGAGTTCCAGTAGGTGTTAACCTGAAGCTTGTTGCTGGCGTCACGTGCAAAAAAGCTGCTGTCTTTCTCTTTACCCGCCTCGCGACGATGGGGTAAAGGCCAGATACCGCCACCGAAAACGTTACTGTCCTGATACTGGTTGACCAGTGCAGGTAATAAGGTGTCGATGGCGGCGCTGTCGATGACCGAGGCGGCCTCGGTAATGGCACGTTGCTGTGCCTGAACACGGTTCATTTGCTCAACGATGCCGGTTGCCAGCGAATCCACCTGATAGCGAATCAGGCGGCTTTCATTGTCCACCAACTGAGGCGCGACAAACTGGTTGATCACCCAAATAGTGACCAACACTAGCGCAACAAAAAAACCGATAAGCGTTGCTGTGAAGCGGGATTGCGTGGTCTTTAACATCATTGTTCCCCTGGACCTTTTGTGGCGCTATTGCCTGATCGGGGTTAACGGCACGGCAAGGGGGAACTTGAGTAGACCAGATCACAAATTTAACAAGTCTTTTAACAATAAAGATATTTAGTTACGCCAGGTCAGTAACTTTTTCCACCAGGAGGAAAAATCGCCCTGTCTCCGGCGTTTATTCTGTGTTCACGACCTGTTCGCGCGGTCGAAATATGTGCGTATTTCCCCCGGCGGTGAGCCGTTCACGCAGATGCTGCCCGCCCTGGGCTTCGCTCTGGGCAAATTGCCGTTCCGCTTCGGTTACCGGCGTGGCCCACAGCAGCGTGGGTCTGTCGCCATCCTGCCTCGGCAGCGGGAACTGGGCCTGTTCCGGGGCCAGCTCGTTGGCTAACAGGTAGCTTTCGAATCCCACCGGTGCCACCTCTGAGGCCAGCGTATGGCCTTCACCCAGCCAGGTCAGCCGCGCCCACGGCAAATGGACAAATTCAGCCAGCGCGCTGGCCATCTGGACCGCATTGCTTTCTGTCATGACTTCGCCATCGACCGCCATCGCCAGCTCTGCCCGGCGGTACTGCGGGGCCAGCTCATCGAACAGAAAATCAACCTGCGGCATGGGGCGAATGCTCATGCCCAGGGTCAGAAAGTACCAGATGCCGTTATGGTAGTGCTGAGAGAGCGCCATGGGCGGCCAGTTGCCCTGATCGATCGCGTAGTATTTGACCGACTCGCCAAACTGCGCCTGATAACAGGCCAGCAAGTCCTGTTGCACCTTGTCCCATTGGCTGCCGTCATGCCATTCACGCCAGAACTGGCGCTGCTGTTCGGCAAGGGCATAGTAATGATTGGTCGAGGCTGAACCGAGCGGCGCGGTCAGACGGTTTTTTTTGATACAACCGGCGGAGAAACTGACCTGTTTATCCTGGTAAAGGCTCCAACCAGGAATCACGGCAAGAAGTTGCCCGTAGTACCACAGTGCCGCTCCCGCATCTCCGGGTTCCCAGAGAATTTGCAGACCTGCGGGATCCAGCGGCGGTTCAGCTTCCAGATTACGGCAGTATTCTGCACTCAGCAGGGGGGCAATGCCCTGTTCCATCGCCTGGTGATCTTCCTGAACCGGCGCAGGGAGCAGGTTTCGTAACCAGCAGCCACGCACCGCAAACTGGCTACGAAACAGATCGGTTGGCCAGATATAGAAATAAGCAGTCCGCGCATCCTGTTCGACAATTGCCGTCAGGGTGCGCTGCTGATTGTGGACTTCAGCAATCAGTGATTGATACGTCATAGCGCCTCGACAGTACTTGAGGAATCCATTTTCCCCGAGGATAGAGCAGGATCACGTCTGCTGCCACGACAGGCAAGGGTAAAACTCTCAAAGTGAATCGATGAAGGCAGAAGGCAGAAGGCAGGATAAACCCGCCTCCCCGAACGGGGAAGCGGTGACATCAGCAGGAACCTGCAACCAGGTCCGTCTGAGGTTTACTGATAGGTGAATTGGGTGTTTTGCGTGCGGACTGAGTCCAGACCAATCATGACGTTAAATTTACCCGGTTCGGCAACGTGCTTCATCTGCTGGTTCCAGAACTTCAGCGCATCCACATCAATCTTAAAGGTCACCTGCTGAGATTCACCGGCTTTGAGCATGATGCGCTTGAAGCCATGCAACTCTTTTACCGGACGGCTGATGCTGGCAACGGGATCGTTAAGATAGAGCTGTACCACCGTGGCACCGTCCACTTTGCCGCTGTTCGTTACGGTTACGCTGGCTTCGATACTGCCGTTATGCGCCATCGTTTCTGATGAAAGCGTGACTGGCGACACGGTGAACGTGGTGTAGCTCAGGCCATAACCAAACGGATAAAGCGGGCCGTTTTCCGCATCGTAGTAGTGCGATGTGTACTTGTTGGGCTTGGCAAAATTGTACGGGCGGCCGGTCGGTAAATGGTTGTAATAGATGGGAATCTGACCCACGGAGCGGGGGAAGGACATCGGCAGTTTACCCGATGGGTTGTAATCGCCAAACAGCACATCCGCGATAGCATTGCCCCCTTCTGTTCCGCTGAACCAGGTTTCCAGCATGGCATCGGCCATTCTGTCTTCATCAACCAGCGTCAATGGGCGACCATTCATCAGCACAATCACCAGCGGCTTGCCTGTCGCTTTCAGCGCGGCTAACAGCTTCTGTTGCGAAGGCGGGATCATCAGATTACTGCGGCTGGACGCCTCGTGCGCCATGCCCTGCGCTTCCCCTACCGCCGCCACGATGACATCGGCCTGCTTCGCTTTCTCGACCGCCTCATCAATCATTGCCTGCGGCGAACGCGGATCGACCGCCACGGCCGGTTCATACATGTTGAGGAAGTCCTGAATGCCTTTGTTATCTGACACGTTCGCGCCTTTGGCGTACAGCAGCGTGGCTTTGCCTTCGGTGGCGTTTTTCATGCCCTGCAGCAGGGAAACCGACTGTTTGGCGACGCCCGCCGCCGACCAGCTGCCCATGACGTCACGCTGGCTGTCGGCAAGCGGTCCAATCAAGGCAATGGTGCCAGATTTCTTCAGCGGTAAGGTATCAAGGCGGTTTTTCAGCAGCACCATACTCTTGCGGGCCACATCGCGGGCTTCCGGGCGGTGTAAACGGCTTTCTGCGTTGGTATCCTGCGGATCGCTCTCTTTCGGGCCAAGATGACTGTAGGGATCGTTAAACAGCCCCATATCGTATTTCACATTGAGCACGTGCCGGGCCGCATCATCGATTTCGGCTTTGCTGACGATGCCGCGCTTCACCAGGTCGGGTAAATACTGGCTGTAGTATTCATCGCTCATACTCATATCTACGCCAGACTTAATGGCAATACGCACGGCATCCTGGGGATCGCTCGCCACACCGTGCTTGATCAGCTCTTTAATCGCCCCGTGATCGCTGATGGTTATTCCTTTGAATTTCCATTCATGACGCAGCAGATCTTTCAGCAGCCAGCTGTCGGCCGTCGCGGGCACGCCATTAATGGAATTCAGCGCGACCATTACGCCGCCGCTGCCGGCATCCAGCGAGGCTTTATACGGCGGCAGGTAGTCCTGGAACATGCGCTGTGGGCTCATATCCACGGTGTTGTAATCGCGTCCGCCTTCCACCGCGCCATAGAGCGCAAAGTGTTTCACGCTGGTCATAATGTTGTAGCGGTCTGCGGGGCTTTTGCCCTGCATCGCCTGCACCATGGTGCGTCCCATGGCAGAGGTTAAATAGGTGTCCTCGCCGAACCCTTCAGACACGCGGCCCCAGCGCGGTTCACGGCTGACGTCGACCATCGGTGCCCAGGTCATATTTAACCCATCGTCCGCCGCTTCATAGGCAGAAATGCGCCCCACTTCATTGACGGCGTCGAGATCCCAGCTGGATGCCAGCGCTAAGGGAATCGGGAAAATCGTTCGCTGCCCGTGTACCACGTCATAGGCAAAAAACAGCGGAATTTTCAGGCGGCTTAGCTGCATCACCTGGTCCTGCATCGCGCGAATATCCTGACGCGTCACGGTATTAAAAATGGCGCCAACCTGACCTTTGTGGATCATCTCACGTACGGCTTCTTTTGGCGTATCCGGGCCCACGCTGATTAAACGTAACTGGCCGATTTTCTCGTCCAGCGTCATTTTTTTCAGCAGGTTGTTCACGTAGGCATCACGCGCCTGTTCGGTCATGGGATGGTGAACGGTGGGCTCCCCGGCAAATGCAGGTTGCAGAGCAAGGGAAACAGCGAGGCTAACAGAGCAAATCCATTTCATCAGGTTGGGTTCTCTTAAGTAACTGCGCAATATCGACTAAATGCAGAATGCCATCTTCAGAGCATAGCATGTCACCTGCGGCTATCACACTGCGCCCGACGCAACTCACGTGCTACAGTAATGACGCATGCATAAGACAAGGGAATTGCCCATGATGACACCTTCTGCCCTGATCGCCGATCTCCGCCGCCAGGTCGGCTCTGGTAACGTACTGACCGAGGCCGCCCATACCGCCCGCTATCGTAAAGGCTTCCGTTCCGGTGAGGGAGACGCGCTGGCGGTCGTCTTTCCCGCGACGCTGCTGGAACTGTGGCGCGTCCTGCAAACGCTGGTGACTGCCGATGCCATTATTCTGATGCAGGCGGCGAACACCGGCCTCACCGAAGGCTCAACGCCGCAGGGTAACGACTACGATCGCCCGCTGGTCATTGTCAGTACCCTGAGGCTGGATAAGCTACAGCTGATCGACAACGGCAAACAGGTGCTGGCCTTTCCGGGGAGTACGCTGTATCAGCTGGAAAAAATCCTCGCGCCGCTGGGCCGCGAGCCGCATTCCGTTATTGGATCATCCTGCATTGGCGCGTCGGTGCTGGGTGGCATCTGCAACAACTCCGGCGGTTCACTGATTAAACGTGGCCCGGCCTACAGTGAGATGGCGTTGTTTGCCCAGATTGATGCCCAGGGACGGCTGAAGTTGGTTAACCACCTTGGTATTGAGCTTGGCACCACGCCGGAAGAGATTCTGGGGCGGCTGGATGATGATCGCTGGCAGCCCGGGGATGTGCTGCATGACGGCCGTCATGCCTCCGATCACGACTACGCCGAACGGGTGCGTGATGTTGATGCCGATACGCCCGCCCGTTTTAACGCCGATGCCCGCCGCCTGTTTGAAGCGTCGGGCTGCGCAGGCAAGCTGGCGGTATTTGCGGTGCGCCTGGATACGTTTGCGCGCGAACCGCAACAGCAGGTGTTTTATATCGGCACCAATGATGCCTCGGTACTGGGTGACCTGCGCTGCCATATGCTGGCGAATTTCAACAATCTGCCCGTGGCCGCGGAATATATGCATCGGGATATCTACGACATCGCCGAAGTCTATGGCAAAGACACCTTCCTGATGATCGACAAGCTTGGCACCGATAAGATGCCGCTGTTTTTCAGTCTCAAGGGCCGGGTCGATGGCTGGTTGAACAAACTGTCGTTTATCAAACCGCATCTGAGCGACCGACTGCTGCAGCGCGTCAGTCGCCTCTTCCCCGCCCATCTTCCCAAACGCATGAAACAGTATCGTGATAAATACCAACACCATTTAATGCTGAAAATGTCGGGTGATGGCATTGCGGAGGCGCGTGACTATCTGCGTGAGTTTTTTCGTGAGGGCGGCGGCGAGTTTTTTGAATGCGAAGGAAAAGAAGGTGCGCATGCCTTTCTGCATCGCTTTGCGGCCGCGGGCGCGGCAGTGCGCTATCACGCCGTTCATGCGGATGAGGTAGAAGATATTCTGGCGCTGGATATTGCGTTGCGTCGCAATGATAAAGCGTGGTTTGAGAGCCTGCCTGATGAGATTACCCAGTCGATAAGCCATCGCCTATATTACGGGCACTTCTTCTGCCATGTCTTCCATCAGGATTACATTGTGAAAAAAGGCGTGGATGTTCATGCGCTGAAAGAAAAGATGCTGGCGATTTTGCACAGCCGCGGGGCGGAATATCCGGCAGAGCATAATGTCGGGCATCTGTATCAGGCCCAGCCACAGCTCACCGCGTTTTACCGCAAGCTCGATCCCACCAACAGCTTTAATCCGGGCATCGGTAAAACCAGTAAGCTAAAAGGCTGGGCGGTAAAACAGCCCTGACTGGGCACGTCGCACCTGAACAGAGTAAAACGGGCGGCCAGCGAAAATGACCGCCCGTTTATTTAGCGAGGAGGTTCTTCGGTTACCGCATCAGAAGAAACCAGCTGACGGCGCTCAATAATCATGGTCTGAGGGGTGGACAGCACAATGCCCTCTTTACGCAAGCGGGTCAGAATATCGAACAGTAGATCGCTCTTTGCGCCCGCGATCTGGCGCTGACTGGCAACGTTGCCGGTGACGCTCAGCACGATGCCCTGGGCGGTAAGATCTTTAAAGGATACCGAGGGTTCCGGGTTCTCCAGAATACGCTCGTTTTCCTCATAGACCTTCAGCAAAATCTCCCGCACCTGTACCGGATCGATATCCAGCGGAAACGTCAGGCTAATGGTCACCACGCCCTGCGCATTGCCCATTGTCGCATTACGTACGTTCTGAGAGATGAACTGTGAGTTAGGCACGATCACGGTGGATTTATCACCCAGCTGGATTTCCGTTGCGCGCACGTTGATGCGGCGAATATCCCCTTCAACGCCACTGATCGTCACCAAATCCCCGACTTTGACCGGACGTTCAGTCAGCAAAATCAGACCGGAAATAAAGTTTTTAACGATTTCCTGCAGGCCGAAACCGATACCGACCGACAGGGCGCTGACGATCCAGGCCAGCTTGTTCCACTGCAGCCCCATAATCGATAGCGTCAGCAAAATAATCAGGACATAGCCGACGTTGCTGAACAGCGTGACCAGCGACATGCGCATGCCGCTGTCCATGGTGGTCTTCGGCAGGAAATCGGTATCAAGCCAGCGACGTACCGAGCGCAGAATATAGATGCCCACAATCAGGCACAGCAGCGCGTTAACCAGGTGGGCAGGCACAATATTTAGGGATTCAAGGCCCTTACCGCCCCAGAACTCAATCGCCTTTTGCAGCAGCTCAATCGGTGTTGAAGAGGCAAAGGTGCCGTTAAGCAGTGCCAGCGCGACAAACATGATCAGCAAGGTTTTACCGATCGCCGCAAGAATGGTGGCGACCTGCTGCAGATGTCGCTCATCAATGTTTAGCGAGCCCTGAATACGCTTGCCCGTCGTATTATTGACAGAGAAGAGGCTTTCACAGCCGTCGTTAATCAAATGACTGAGTATGTAAAACGAACCAAACAAAATGCCACACCACACCAGCTCGTAGCTTAAAAAACGCGCCAGGGTGACGTAACCAATCACCAGCGAAGCCAGAATCGTCAGCGACGTCAGCGTCAGGGCCATCTGAATCAGCCCGACCAGCGTTGAGCGCGCTTCCGGCGGCGTGCCTTCCTGCGCCAGACGCCGACGAACGCGCTTGGTGCGCATGCTGATTGCCAGCGCCGTGCTGCCGATCAGCAATGCCGTCAGGCCGTTAGCAAAGATACTGGTATTCAGGCTGGTCCCGGCGGTGTAGTTAAAGGACTCTACCGTCTGGAAAATAAACACCAGCAAGGCGGTGATAGGTGGGAAAGGTTTCAGGGCCAGCGCCACCTCGTTCGAGATGGTGGGTAAACGCCAGCTTGGCCGACGCGTTGACAAAAATGCCCGCCCGAGCCCGGCAATCAAACCACAATAAACGCTTAATTCGACCAGACGATAAATAAAGTCCTGCACGTCGCTGGAAACTTCATCGCGGCGGGTAAAGGCCTGGGAAATAAAGGCAAAGGTCAACACCACCGCCACCAGGCTGGTCAGGGCCACGGCCGTCGCCAGAAAGCTGCGGCGCAGGCGTCCTTCCGGCAGTTTATTAATGCTGACCCAGGCTAAAAATTCTTCGCCATAGCGGCGTCCCAACGTCATCACCAGCACGGCGGCCAGCAACCAGCCTAGCGTACCCAGACGCCAGCCTGACTCCCAGGATAGCGCAGCGGTATCTTTCAGCTCATTTAAGAAATCGCCAATCTTCTCATCATCAAGATCCTGACTGCTGAATACCGGCGACCAGAAACGTGGCCCTAAAATGCTGCCAGAGTTAAGCGCCAGTTTGTTTTTCAACTGATCGCGGCGCAGATTGACGATTTGCGATGACAGCATCAGGGCGCTGTTTTTAATGCCCTCCGCCTGCTTAATCTGCTCGTCGAGCTTACTTTTCTGACTTTCCAGCGCGCTACGTTTGCGCGTGACGTCTGCCGTCTCTTTGACGCCGCTTTCCGGTTTGGGGGCTGGGCCAAGCACGGCCAACTGGGCCTCAAGCTGCTGACGGTCAGGCTGCAACGCCTGGGCCAGCGTATCCGTATTGCCTGACAGCTCCAACGCCATTTCATTCAGCCGACTCAGCTTATTTTCATCGCTTTCAACGGAAACCTGACTTTTAATTTTGTCGAGGATTTTCTGCATCTTGGGCAGCTCGACCGAGGCGTTCACTTTCGGCTTGTCGTCAGGCTGCTGGGTAGTGGTGGCCTGAGCCGGATCGTCTGCGGCGACGCTCAGGGTGGGAACGGCGGTGAACAATGCTAAAAAAATCAGAACAATAAAGGATCGTAACGTGAGCATATGAATGAGATTCCGGCACAGTAATCAGGCGAATCACCCTCGCCATTTGCGGGTAGTTTAGGTTTTCGCCTGGCGTGAAACTATAGGAATACCGATCAATATTGGTCGGGCCGCCCGCGGCAGCCCGACGGGATATTACTCTACTTCAGAACCGCTGGCAGCGTTGCTGGCAACCTGACCTGCTTTCTGTTTTTTATAGGCCAGCGCGGCCGCCGGAACCGGCGCCGCTTTGCCCGTTTCCAGCCAGTCGCGCAGACGGTTAGCATCGGCAAAATGGGTATATTTACCAAATGCATCCAGCACCACCAGTGCCACCGGGCGGTTTTTAATCATGGTGCGCATGACCAGGCAATGTCCCGCTTCATCGGTATAGCCCGTTTTGGTCAACTGAATGTGCCAGCCATTCTTATACACCAGATGATTGGTATTGCGGAACGGCAGCGCGTAGCTGGGATGGGTAAATACGGCGGTTTCTTCTTTGGTCGTGCTCAGCTCGCCCAACAGGGGATATTCGCGCGTGGCTTTTAACAGCTTCACCAAATCTTCTGCGCTGGAGACGTTCTGAATGGAGAGACCGGTAGGTTCAACGTAATGGGTATGGTTCATGCCCAGCGCACGCGCCTTAGCATTCATCGCCTTAATAAAGGCGTTATATCCGCCGGGATACGCATGGGCCAGGCTGGCCGCCGCGCGGTTTTCAGATGACATCAGCGCCAGCATCAGCATGCTCCGACGGCTTATCTGGCTGTTAAGCTTCACGCGTGAAAACACGCCGCGCATCTCTGGCGTCTGACTGATATCAACCGTGACCATCTCGTTCATCGGCTGATGCGCATCCAGTACCACCATTGCCGTCATCAACTTGGTGATCGAGGCAATCGGCCGCACCCGGTCAGGGTGACTGGAAAATAACGTTTTCCCGCTCGTCAGATCGACGATCAGGGCGCTGCCTGAGGCAATTTGCGGCTGAGCAATGGGCGCCATTTGCGACAGCGTCGTGGTCGCCTGTGCTGGAAGGGAAACAACCTGCCCGGAAACGAGCAGCGCCAGCGTTAACAGTGAAAAGCGAATTTTTGCAGGCATCGTGAAAAAAAGACCCGGTTAAGATTGTGCGCTGTGTAAACACAGGCCGCCGACGACTGAGCAGGCAGAGCGCGGGCTGGCCGCAGCATCATACTCTGAAGCGGTAAAATTATCCTGGTGAGATTGTTTCTGAGCGTTAAAAAGATGTTGCCGCCCTGCAGGCGGCAACGGCACGTTAAAACAGGTGCGGGCCATAGCCCCACAGAATCACGGTTAAGGCCAGCAACACTTCAAATACCAGCACGCCGATGGCCAGAGTGGAACTGGAAAAACGCAGGCTTTCATCCCGGTCAATGTTCAGAAACAGTGGGATGCCCACGTACAGCAGATAGCCGGTATACAGCAGCGCCAGCGCACCCGCTAATACGCACAGCCATACCAGCGGATAAAGTGCCACGAGTCCGCTTAAAAACAGCGGCGTAGCCACATAGCCCGCAAACACCGTACAGCGTTCAACGCCAGGGCGCTGCGGGTAGTCACGCGCCATCCAGTGAATAACGCGTCCCATCACCGCCACACCGCCCAGAATCAACAGATAAAACAGAATACCCAGGCCCAGTGCTGTCAGGAAATTCAATTGTACATACTGCCCTTCACCCAGATTCCAGCCTGAGTTCGTGGTGCCGATTATGGCGCAAATAACCGGAATGGCTGCCATCAGCAGAACGTGATGAGTGTAATGGTGCGAAACCGTTTCGTTCTCTTGCTTGATATTGCGCATTTCCTGATTAGGATGCGCTAACAAACCCCAGACATGGTTCATACGCTTACTCCTCTGATGCCGTTGGGCTACCCCGTTTTGATGCAGCATCCACGTAAGGGCAGCATTGCTTACAGTATAAACGGCAAGGCAACTTCTGTGGGGCCTGCGCAAAAAAACAGCGAAAAAGATCGCTGATTAACGCTTAAACGGATGGCTTAACGAATCAGGTATAAACTGAAAGAAATTTCTTCACACAGGAAGTGCACCTTGCATTTGGATATCAACGCATTAATTACGCAGTACGGCTATCTTGCACTGTTTATCGGCTGTATTGCCGAAGGGGAAACATTTCTGTTGCTGGGCGGCGTAGCCGCGCATGAAGGATTACTGCATTACGCGGGTGTGGTACTGGCGGCGATGGCAGGCGGCATTCTGGGCGACCAGCTGCTCTTCTGGATTGGCCGGCGCTTTGGTACAGGCATCCTGCGGCGGTTTAAAAAACATCAGGACAAAATTGTTAAAGCTAACCGCCTGATTAAGCGGCGTCCCAGCCTGTTCGTGATCGGCGCGCGCTTTATGTACGGCTTTCGCCTGATTGGTCCCATTATCATTGGGGCAAGCCGCCTCAATCCGCTGAAGTTTCTGGCGCTTAACATCATTGGGGCGGCATTATGGTCACTGCTGTTTGTGACACTCGGCTATTTTGCTGGCGGAATCATTGCCCCCTGGCTGCACAAGCTTGATCAGCACTTTAAACATCTGTTGTGGCTGGCTGCTGCCGTACTCTTTGCCTTTGGGGTTCGCTGGGCCATTCGCCACTGGAATAACCGCCGGGCCGACGATCAGTAACCCTTGAACTGGGGATTTGCCAGCATAAAGCCGCCATCGATGATAAATGACTGGCCGGTGGTATAGGTGGCCCATTCAGAGCTCAGCCAGGCCACCATGCTGGCAATTTCGTGCGTATCTCCTGGACGACCCGCAGGAATCTCAGGCATTTTGACCTTGTGCGCATCGTCATCGGTCATTTTGTTCATCGGCGTGGCGATCGCGCCTGGCGCCACGGCGTTCACCAGAATATTGTGGGGCAGCAAACTCAAGGCCATCGATTTAGTCAGCCCGCCTGCCGCATGTTTAGCCGCGGTGTAGGCAACGGAACCCGGCAGCGGAGTATGTTCATGCACGGAGGTGATGTTGATGATACGTCCGCCCTGCCCCTGCTTGATCATGTTGCGTGCCGCAACCTGGCCGCAGATAAACACGCCATCCACATCTACGCTAAATGTCTTACGCCAGTCTTCCCAGGTCACGTCCATAAAGTCCGCTTTGAAATTCGCCCCGGCATTGTTGACCAGAACATCAATGCGGCCCAGCTTGTCTATAAGCTGCTGCAGCACCTTGCCCCCTGCGGGCGGATCGGCCAGGTCGAGCTGGATCGTCTCAGCTCGCTGCCCAATCTCCGCCACCCGTTTTGCCGTGCGCTTTGCGCCTTCCTCATCAGACCGCCAGGTGATGCCAATATCAAACCCCTGCTCTGCTAACATTTCAGCACAACGACTGCCAATGCCTGAATCCGACGCGGTAACGATTGCAACTTTTCGTTGTGGTGTAGTCATGAAGGTCTCCTCTGGAAGTGTATGAAAAGTATATACCGCAATGAAAATTGTGCCGTTTGCGGACGGCCCGGCGCCCGGATTAACGATCTGTGTCAGAACACAGCGCGATGAAGGCACCTGGCTATAGTTAAGGCTGACACTGACAGGGAGAAACCGATGAGTAAGGTTAAACGTAAGATTGACGACCATGGCGTAATAGGCGATTTACGCACCTGCGCCCTGGTCGCAAACGATGGCACTATCGATTATCTCTGCTGGCCGGAACTGGATAGCCCATCGGTATTTTCCGCCCTGCTGGACAGCGACGAGGCTGGCCTGTTTTCCCTGGCACCCGACTGGCAAAATGCCCGACGCCAGCAAATTTATCTGCCTGATACCAACATCCTGCAGACCCGCTGGCTGGCCGAAGAAGGCGTGGCCGAAATCACCGACTACATGCCGATTTGCGACCGGCAGGATAAACTGCCGCGTATCATCCGTCGGGTAAAGATGGTTCGGGGCCGGGCACACTTTAATATGGTGTGCTCCCCGCGCCATGATTACGCCCGGGCGGACACCCGCGCTGAGGTACAGCGGGGCTGTATCGATTTTCACGCCACCGATCAGCCCTCGCTGCGCCTGGCAGCAACGGTGGTGATGACGCTGGAGGGCAATCACGCCACCGCCAGTTTTGAGCTTAAAGCCGGTGAACATGCCGAATTCGAATTTGGCAGCGTACAGGATGCCCACATCGAAAAGCTGGCCACCGCCAACTGCTTTGAAGAAACGCTGAGCTACTGGCGGGAATGGAGCAGCCGCAGCACCTATCACGGTCGCTGGCAGGAGATGGTACAACGCTCTGCGCTGGTTCTTAAGCTGCTGACCTCCTGGCAACACGGCTCCATCGCCGCGGCTGCCACCTTTGGCCTGCCCGAGGAGCTGGGCGGCGAGCGCAACTGGGATTACCGCGCCTCCTGGATACGGGATGCCTCATTCAGCATGTACGCCCTGATGCGGCTGGGTTACGTGGACGAAGCCAAGCACTTTACGGAATGGGTCGGTCGCTGTGTAGAAAACAGCCACCACGATGAAATGCGGCTGCAGGTGATGTACCGCCTGGACAGCAGTACGGATCTTCAGGAGATGTCGCTGCTTAACCTGTCCGGCTATGCCAACTCCAGTCCGGTGCGCATTGGTAACGATGCCTGGCGGCAAAAACAGTTAGATATTTATGGCGAACTGATGGATGCCATCTACCTGTCCAACAAATACGGCGAGGCCATTTCTCAGCGGGGCTGGAATCATGTGTCAGAAATGCTGGACTGGCTGTGCGATAACTGGCATCAGCCCGATGCCGGCATCTGGGAAATGCGCGGCGAGCCGGAGCACTTCCTTCACTCACGTTTAATGTGTTGGGTCGCTCTGGATCGGGGCCTGCGGCTGGCAATGAAGCGTTCACTGCCGATGCCTTACGATCGCTGGGACAAAACCCGTCGCGAGATCCGCGATGATATCTGGAAGAATTTCTGGAACAGTGAACGCGGGCATTTTGTTTCGACCCGCCACGGTGAACACCTTGATGCCTCCATGCTGCTGATGCCGCTGGTGCGTTTTGTGGGCGCCACCGATCCGGACTGGATCGCCACGCTGGATGCCATCCAGGTGAACCTGGTGAGCGACGGCATGGTACGTCGTTATAACATTCACGAAACGCCAGCTGATGGGCTAACGGGCGCAGAGGGCTCCTTTGGTGCCTGCTCGTTCTGGTATGTGGAATGTCTGGCGCGTGCCGGACGCATTCGCGAGGCACATTTTGAGTTCGAGAAATTACTGAGCTACGCTAATCCGTTGGGTTTGTATGCGGAAGAGTTTGACAGTCATGGGCAGGCACTGGGAAATACGCCCCAGGCGTTGACGCATCTTGCGTTGATCAGCGCCGCGTTTTTCCTGAACCGTAAGCTAAACGGGGACGTCACGCTTTGGCAGCCATAATGGGCTGTTTTTCGCCCAAATTGGTAAAGAACAAAGGCAGATAACGCAGGCGAGTCAGGTAAAGTATTTTAAAGCGGTTAAAATCCTGATTCACAACATCAGTTTAATGAACATATAATGCGCAGCAGGTCATAGTGACCAGCATGGGTTCGATACATTGACAAGCCTGAAACATGGCGATAAAGACTTGTAAAATATGAAAAAAAGCATTCGCGCGTTCGCTTCACTTGCATTGGCTTTGGCGGCATTCAGTCAGTCAGCCCTTGCTGTTGTTTACCCGTTACCGCCGGCAAACAGCCGTCTGACCGGGCAAAATATTGAAATTACCATTCCCGAGGACAGCAAATTACCTCTGGAAGCTTTTGCAGCTCAGTTCCAAATGGGCCTCAGCAATATGCTGGAAGCCAACCCGGGCGTTGACGTTTATCTGCCAAAACCTGGCAGCAAACTGATTATCCCACAGCAGTTACTGTTACCTGACGCGCCGCGTGAAGGCATTGTGATCAACAGTGCTGAAATGCGTCTTTACTACTATCCGAAAGGCACCAAAACGGTGGTTGTACTGCCTATCGGTATCGGTGAACTGGGTAAAGACACGCCGCTGAACTGGACCACCACTGTTCAGCGTAAAAAAGATGGTCCGACGTGGACGCCAACGAAAGCGATGCACGCGGAGTACGCTTCACGTGGTGAAAACCTGCCTGCCGTGTTCCCGGCTGGTCCGGATAACCCGATGGGGCTGTATGCGCTCTATATCGGTCGTCTGTATGCCATTCACGGCACCAACGCTAACTTCGGTATTGGCCTGCGGGTCAGCCACGGTTGCGTGCGCTTACGTGCCGACGACATCAAATGGCTGTTCGATCATGTGCCGGTTGGCACGCGCGTGCAGTTTATCAACCAGCCGGTGAAAGCCTCGGTTGAGCCAGACGGTTCACGCTGGATGGAAGTGCACAATCCGCTCTCGACCACGGAAGAGCAGTTTAACTCTCGTGAGCTGGTGCCAATTACGCTGACCCAGGCCGTTGGCAAAGTTCTGGTAGACGGCAGCGTCAACCAGTCTCAGGTTGATAAAGCGATTCAGAACCGCTCCGGTATGCCCGTACAGGTTAACGCGCCAGAAAACAACGTGGTGCCCGCGCCTGTTCAGGTAACCGAAGGCGAAGACGCCGAGCCGAAGGAAGAGCCGATGACGCCGGTGATGTCACAGCCAACGAATCCGGTCGCTGTGCAGCCTGAGCCTCAGCAGTCGCAACCGGCAGAACAGCAGCCGCAGGTTCAGCCTTCACAGCCTGTGCAGCCGTCACAGCCTGCGCCAGCAAGCAATGGTAATCTGTAAGGTCTGAGCCTTAACGGGGTAAAAAGCCAGTGCCGGTTAACCGGGCTGGCTTTTTTTTTGTGCCCTTTACAGGCTTTGTCACCGGGTGCAGCCTCTACACGGTTGGCCTTCGCAAGGCCAGCCAGCCCGCCAGCAGGGTAAACGCGAGCACGATCAGCACCAGCAGTAAAAACCCGTGCGGATTCGCTGCCAGCGGAATACCGCCTACATTCATGCCAAAAAATCCCGCCACAATATTAATTGGCAGTGCCAGAACGGTTATCACGGTTAACAGGTAGAGCGTGCGGTTACTCTGTTCCATCAGACGCGCCGCAATCTCTTCCTGCAACAGCCGGATGCGCTCCATCAGGCTGGCGAGATCGTTGAGCACCACGCTGAACTCTTCGGTAAACGCCCGCAGCTCGCGGAGCGTGTCGTGGTTGAGCCAGGCCGGAGGTCGGTTGAGCAAGCGAAACAGCGCCGCCGGTTCAGGTGCCAGGAGGCGCTGAATCCGCAACAGCATGCGCCGATAGTGCCCCAGCTCGCTGCGATTAGCTTTAATGGCGGGGCTTAAGAGGCGCTCTTCAATGTTATCGACCACCTGACTGATGCGCCGCACGACCTGTTCCAGTTGCGACTCCTGCTCACCAAGCAGATAAAGCAACAAAGCCTCTGCACTGGGAAAGCTATGCCGGGCTAACCTCTGCTGCATCTTTTCAATCATCACTGACGGGCGATAACGTGCGCTGACCACCAGGTTACGCCGGCACCATATCCACAGCGTCGCATTTTGCGTACTGCGGTTCTCCTGGTTAAGCGTGACGTCGTTGAGTACCGCCAGCAACGCGCTACTTTGCTCCGCCAGCCGGGTTCGCGGCGAGGCCGAGTGAATTTCATCGAAGAAGTCATCATCCACCTGAAAATGACTCTGCACCCAGTGCTGCGCGCGGGCATGGTTCAGATTGATATGCAGCCAGAGAAAGCCGTCATCAGGAAGATGCTCACCGAGTTTAACTGCTTCACGGGCATTCAGGCGAACAGGAAGGGCATCGGGAGAAAAGAGATAACCATGAATGAGTCCTGCCACATCATCATCAAAATCACGTTTTTGTGGGGTAAGAACAACGTCTGTCGCCATGGCTATCCTGTCAGCATCATTAATAAAGAGGTTCAGCCTGCTGAAGTTTTGTTACAGCAAAATGACCTCTCACGGCGCAGATCATTTTTTTGTCACAAAAAGCGGGTATCACACAGCGTGAAACAGATGTAAATCCGCATCTGCATCCGCTATGAGGTTTTGCATGAGCGAAAACAGTTTACCCTCTTCAGGCCCGACTCATGGACGACCCGATTTCAATGGCAAAGGTAGCCGCTTCACAAAACCGATTTTCTTTCTTCTGCTGATCGCCGGTCTGGCCTTTGCCGGATTTAACCTGTTTCATGACGTAGAAAAAACCAACACGCCGGTCACCAGTTACTTACCCTTCTTTTTATTGGGCCTCGCGCTGCTGATTGCGCTGGGCTTTGAGTTTGTAAACGGTTTTCACGATACCGCAAATGCGGTCGCGACGGTCATCTATACCCACTCTCTGACGCCCGGTGTTGCCGTGGTCTGGTCGGGATTCTGCAATTTCCTTGGCGTGATGCTCTCCAGCGGTGTGGTGGCGTTTGGGATTATTTCGTTGCTGCCCGTCGAACTGATATTGCAGGCCAGCAGCGGCAACGGTTTTGCCATGATTTATGCCCTGCTCTTCTCGGCCATTATCTGGAACCTGGGCACCTGGTATCTTGGCCTGCCCTCCTCCTCCTCGCACACCTTGATTGGCTCGATCATCGGAGTGGGCGTTGCCAATGCCATGCTGCACGGCCGCAGCGGGCTGAGCGGCGTTGACTGGGAGCAGGCGCTGAAAGTCGGTTATGCCCTTCTGCTGTCGCCGGTGGTGGGGTTTGTCTGCGCCGCCCTGCTGCTGTGGACGATGAAGCTGTTTATTCGTAACCGTCAGCTTTATCAGGCCCCGCAGAGCAACGAGCCGCCGCCCGTCTGGATCCGTGGACTGCTGATTCTGACCTGTACCGGCGTCTCTTTTGCCCATGGATCGAATGACGGACAAAAAGGCATGGGGCTCATCATGCTGATCCTGGTCGGCACCATGCCGATCGCCTATGCCCTGAACCGTTCCCTGCCGCCCGATCAGATCCCGCGCGTGGCCGCCCTGACCGACGTCACGGCGCGCCAGCTCCTGCACATTCAGCCTGCCACCACGCCCGCACCGGCCCCACGGGACGTGTTAACCGCGTTTGTCAGCAGCGAAAAAATGAATGCCAACGTGCTGCCGGCCCTGGCGATGACGCTGCACGACGTGGGCGAACAGATCCGCCGCTACGGCTCGATGGAAAATATCCCGGCGCAATCCGTGAGCAACACGCGCAATCAAATGTACCTCGCGTCGGAGTCCATTAAACATTTGCAAAGCGCCCACGTTGCCCTGCCGGACGACACTGAACGCAATTTAACCGCCGTGAAAACCGAGCTGGACAGCGCTACGCGCTTTATTCCTGTCTGGGTGAAGGTGGTCGTGGCGATTGCACTGGGGCTGGGCACAATGGTGGGCTGGCGTCGCATTGTGGTCACCGTGGGGGAACGTATCGGTAAAACCCATCTGACCTATGCGCAGGGTGCCAGCGCCGAACTGGTGGCGATGGTGACCATCGGTGCGGCCGACGCATTCGGTTTGCCTGTGTCCACCACGCACGTTCTCTCCTCCGGTGTGGCAGGCACCATGGCGGCGAACCGATCGGGCCTGCAAATGTCCACGCTGCGGAATCTGGCAGTGGCCTGGATATTGACGCTGCCGGTTTCAGTCTTACTTTCTGCCCTGCTCTACGGGCTGTTTATCCACATCTGACCAGGTGATTCGTTATGGCAACACACGATAACAGCTTCAACCGGGATACATTTAATCAGCGTCTGTTACAGGAGTTCTACGACAGCTACGATGAAGAACTGGAGATGGAACTCGACGACCTGCGTTTTGGCGAGACCACGCCTGACGGGAATGATGAGAAGGCCTGGCGTCGTCGCTATTTTCGCGAACTGCTGCACCTGCAGGGCGAACTGGTTAAGCTTCAGGACTGGGTGATGCGCACCGGCCATCGGCTGGTCATTCTGTTCGAAGGCCGCGACGCCGCCGGTAAAGGCGGTGTTATCAAACGCATCACGCAACGCCTTAACCCGCGCACCTGCCGGGTTGCCGCCCTGCCAGCACCTAACGACCGCGAAAAAACCCAGTGGTATTTCCAGCGTTACATTGCTCATCTGCCCGCCGCCGGGGAAATGGTGCTGTTCGACCGGAGCTGGTACAACCGGGCGGGCGTGGAACGGGTGATGGGCTTTTGCAGTGAGGCTGACGTCGAGGAGTTCTATCGCAGCGTGCCGGAATTTGAAAAAATGCTGACCCGCAGCGGTATTCAAATCGTCAAATA
This sequence comes from Pantoea sp. Ae19-2, assembly GCF_059801205.1. Classification (NCBI taxonomy): domain Bacteria; kingdom Pseudomonadati; phylum Pseudomonadota; class Gammaproteobacteria; order Enterobacterales; family Erwiniaceae; genus Pantoea; species Pantoea sp. Ae19-2. Next base: position 2,508,749 of record NZ_JBCHWE010000001.1, read on the forward strand.
CTGGTTTTCCATTACGGACGAGGAGCAGGAACTGCGCTTTTTGAGCCGTATTCACGATCCGCTGAAGCAGTGGAAACTCAGCCCGATGGACCTGGAAAGTCGCCGCCGCTGGGAAGATTATACCGAAGCCAAAGAAGAGATGCTGAGCCGGACCCATATCCCGGATGCGCCCTGGTGGGTCGTTCAGGGCGTGGATAAAAAGCGTGCGCGACTGAACTGCATCAGCCACCTCTTGCAACAGGTGCCGTATGAAGACGCTACGCATGATGAAATTATTTTGCCACCGCGTGAACGGTCGCAGGATTACCGCCGTAATGACGTGCCGGACACGATGATCGTGCCTGAAAAGTATTAATGGCAAGCGCGGCAGGACGCTGCGCTAACCGGTTTTCACCACACTGAAGGCTTCAGAGCTGGCCTGCTCTTGCAACCGGGCATAACGGTCGATGGCCGTGGCGATATCCTGGGATGATTTTAACGCGCGAATCTCACCGAACAGCTCACCGGCTTCAACGTAGGCTTTACGTAAATACCCGAGCCACTGTTTGATACGGGCAACATGGTACATGCCGGTATCGCCCTGTTTTTCCAGCCGGGTATATTTCTGCAACAGCGCCACCACCTCCGGCCAGGGCATGGGCGCGTCATTGTATTTGATGACCCGACTCAGGTTAGGCACGTTAAGCGCGCCTCGGCCAATCATCACGGCATCACAACCGGTGGTCCGCAGGCAGTCCTGGGCCGTTTGCCAGTCCCAGATCTCGCCATTCGCGATAACCGGAATACGTAGGCGCTGACGGATGTCGCCGATGGCCTGCCAGTTGATCGCCTCGGCACGATAACCGTCTTCTTTGGTTCGACCATGCACCACCAGCTCGCTGGCGCCGGCCTGCTGTACCGCATCCGCAATTTCCATACTGCGCGCGCTGGAATCCCATCCCAGCCGCACCTTCACCGTGACGGGCAACGAAGCCGGTACCGCTGCCCGCATGGCTTTTGCCGCGCGATAGATTAAATCGGGATCTTTTAGCAGCGTGGCACCGCCGCCGCTGCCGTTGACCAGCTTTGACGGACAACCACAGTTCAGATCAACGCCCCAGGAGCCCAGAGTAACCGCTCGTGCGGCGTTTTCCGCCAGCCAGTCCGGATGCTGCCCCAGCAGTTGCAGACGGACCAGCGTGCCCGAGGGCGTGCGGCTGGCATGGTGCAGTTCAGGGCAGAGTCGATAAAAGGATTTTACCGGCAAGAGTTGATCCACGACGCGCAAAAATTCTGTAATGCACAGATCGTAGTCGTTGACCTCCGTTAACAGCTGGCGCACCAGAGAATCCAGTACGCCTTCCATCGGTGCCAGTAAAACCCGCATTGTCAGGCGTTTCCGCTACGCTTAGGCGCTGGGCGACGTGGACGCGCGGCTGGCTTGTCAGACGGGCCCGCTGCCGGTCCCTGACGACGGGGCTGTGAACGCTTGTCCCCTTGCGGACGCGCAGCGCCTGCACCCTGTCCGCCCTGGCTGCGACCACGGCCGCGTGGCTGCTGTGACTGACGGCCATTCACGATAGGTTCCGCTTTGATGCTTGGATCCGGCTCATAGCCCGGTACGGCCAGACGCGGAATTTCACGCTTAAGCAGACGTTCAATATCGCGCAGCAGTTTGTGTTCATCCACGCACACCAGTGACAGTGCGACGCCGGTTGCCGCCGCACGGCCGGTACGACCAATACGATGCACATAGTCTTCCGCTACGTTTGGCAGCTCATAGTTTACGACGTGTGGGAGTTCTTCAATATCCAGGCCACGGGCCGCGATATCGGTGGCCACCAGCACGCGAATTGCGCCGGATTTAAAATCAGCCAGTGCGCGCGTACGTGCACCCTGACTCTTATTGCCGTGAATCGCCGCAGCGGTAATACCGTCTTTACCCAACTGTTCTGCAAGGTGGTTAGCCCCATGCTTGGTTCGGGTAAACACCAGCACCTGCTGCCAGTTACCTTCGCCGATCAGCTGCGACAGCAGTTCCCGTTTGCGTTTCTTATCAACAAAATGCACCTGTTGAGAAACCTGCTCCGAAGCGGTGTTGCGGCGTGCCACTTCCACCTGCTCCGGGTTATGCAGCAGTTTTTCTGCCAGGGTTTTAATCTCGTCCGAGAAGGTGGCAGAGAACAGCAGGTTCTGACGTTTGGCAGGCAGTTTTGCCAGCACACGGCGAATATCGTGGATAAAGCCCATATCGAGCATACGATCGGCCTCATCCAGAACCAGCACTTCCACCTGAGAGAGGTCAACGGCGTTCTGATGGACCAGGTCCAGTAAACGGCCCGGTGTTGCCACCAGAATATCGACCCCGCCGCGCAGCTTCATCATCTGCGGGTTAATGCTGACACCACCAAACACCACCAGCGAACGAAGCGGTAAATACTTACTGTATTCAACAACGTTTTCCCCGACCTGAGCGGCCAGTTCACGGGTAGGCGTGAGGATCAGCGCACGCACCGGACGACGTCCACGTACTGCGCCGGTATTCGCCGACAGCTTCTGTAGTAAAGGCAGCGTGAATCCGGCCGTTTTGCCGGTGCCGGTCTGCGCACTTGCCAGCAGATCGCGGCCGGACAGCACCACAGGAATCGCCTGGCGCTGGATAGGAGTCGGTTCGCTGTAGCCTTGCTCAGCAACAGCACGCAAAATATCGGCACTCAGGCCGAGAGAGTCAAAAGACATGACGAGTATTACTCCGGTCCACTCTGACCGTGTTTCACGGTGTAGTTTTCAGAGGGATAGTGACGCCAGCTGACGCTGACGCGTGAAAAGGGTGCAAACTACGATGCATAAGCGGCGGAGTGTAACAGCTTTAACGTTCCTGTGCGAGATAGCTCACAATTGATTACAAACGGCCTAAACAACAAAGCCACCTTACGGTGGCTTTGGTTATCGGACGGTTCAGTTAACTGCGTTTTTTCTCAATGCGTCGTGCAGGCTCTTTGGCCAGCAGAGAAACCAGTGCCGGGCCCAGTAGCATAACCATGCCCAGGCTGGCCAGCAGCAGATTGTTGTGGAAAATGCGAGAGACCAGGAACAGCGTCATCATCGCAGCGCCGAAGTAGTAGGTGGTCGTCGCCTCTTCGAGGTAATCACCGAGGGTACGCAAACGGGCACTACGCTGCGTGATCAGCATGGCGATAAACACCCCTGCATACGTCACCACCAGGGTACTGCACACTTCGACCAGTGCTTTGTGTTTCCAGCCCCATACCAGCGCGGCAATCACCAGCAGGTGCATAGCGATATGGGCCCAGGTTTGACCGGTAATAATTTGAAAGCGATTAGACAATTTCATTTTTTCTCCTGCAGACCTGGCGGGTTGCCTGAATGCAACCGGATCCGGCCAGGGACGGTTTCATCAATGTAAAGCAAATATCAGATAACGCCTTATTTATTCCTCTTCTTCACCCTCCATTTGTGACAAAGACTACACTTTGTGGTTGATGAAGATGAAAAGGAGCGCGTCGCGAGTATGCCACAAATCCAGCAAGGATTTTCATTTAAAGTCCTGACGATCAATACCCATAAAGGTTTTGCCCCGTTTAACCGACGCTTCATCTTGCCAGAATTGCGCGAAGCCGTACGCGCAACGTCGGCAGATATCGTCTTGTTGCAGGAGGTGATGGGAACACATGACATCCATCCTCTGCAACATGAAAACTGGCCCAATACCTCACATTACGAGTTTCTGGCTGACACCATGTGGAATGATTTTGCCTATGGGCGTAACGCAGTCTATCCGGAAGGACACCACGGCAATGCCGTGCTGTCGCGCTTTCCCATTGCCGAATATCAGAACCGCGATGTCTCGGTGGCCGGTAGTGAAAACCGGGGCATGCTGCACTGCCAGATTACGCTCCCCGCGCCCTACGGTACGCTGCACGTTATCTGCGTTCACCTTGGTCTGAAAGCGGCCCACCGTCGCGCCCAGATGGCAATGCTGAACGAGATGGTGCTGGCCCTGCCGCCGGATGCGCCCGTGGTGGTGGCTGGCGATTTTAACGACTGGCAGGGACGCGCCAATAAAATCCTGCAAAAAGGGGCCGGGCTAAAAGAGGTATTCAGCATCAAACATGGTCGACCGGCACGCACCTTCCCGGCCCGCTTTCCTCTTCTAAGACTGGATCGTATTTATGTTCGCAACGCCACGGTGAGTCATCCCTGGGCGCTGCCGCGTAAACCCTGGTCACACCTTTCCGATCACGCGCCGCTGGCGGTGGAGATCCATTTATGAATTTTGACTGGCAAAACGGCAATAAACTGCGCCTGCTGGAAAACGGGGATACGTTTTTCCCCCGGGTTTTTGGCGCAATTCAGCGTGCCGAGCGCAGTGTGCTGTTGGAAACCTTTATCCTGTTTGAAGACGATGTCGGTAACGCTTTACACCGCGAGTTGCTGGCCGCAGCACAGCGCGGCGTCAAAGTTGAAATGATGGTGGATGGTTACGGATCGTCGGAGCTGTCAGACGACTTTGTGAACAGCCTTACCCAGGCGGGCGTCCGTTTTATTTACTACGATCCGCGTCCGCTGGTGATGGGCATGCGTACCAACGTCTTTCGCCGCCTGCATCGCAAAACCGTGGTGGTTGACGGGGTTATCGCCTTTGTCGGCGGGATTAATTTCTCCGCCGAGCACTACACCGACTATGGCCCTGAAGCCAAACAGGATTACACCGTTGAGGTGAAAGGACCGGTAGTGGCGGATATTACCCGCTACCTGCAAGAGGCAATCGGCAGTCAGGCCACCACCCGCCGCTGGTGGGGACAGCGTTCACATCGTCCGGCTAAGAACGCCCTGCCCGGCGACGCGCAGGTGCTCTTCGTGTATCGCGATAATGATGATCACCGGGACGATATTGAACAGCACTATCTGGATATGCTGCGCAGTGCCAAACAGGACGTGATTATCGCGAATGCCTATTTTTTCCCCGGCTACCGACTGTTGCGGGAAATGCGCAATGCGGCACAGCGCGGGGTTCGGGTGCGTTTGATTGTGCAGGGCGAGCCCGATATGCCGATTGTGAAAGTTGGCGCAGAGCTGCTCTATAACTATCTGGTGGATGCTGGCGTGGAGGTCTACGAATACTGCCGTCGTCCGCTGCACGGTAAAGTGGCGGTGAAAGATCAGCAGTGGGCGACGGTCGGCTCCAGCAACCTCGATCCCTTAAGTTTATCGCTAAACCTCGAAGCGAACCTGATCATTCACGATCGCCACTTTAATGAGACATTACGCGACAATCTTGAGCATTTACTGGCAGAAGATTGCCAGCGCGTTCAGGAGGATAAACTGCCGCCGCGTAACTGGTGGCAGTTGTCGAAAAGCGTCGTAGTGTTCCACTTCCTGCGCCACTTTCCTGCAATCGCCGGCTGGCTGCCGGCACACACGCCAAAACTGGCCCAGGTTGACCCGCCCGTGCAGCCTGAAATGGAGACGCAAGATCGCGTCGAAGCCAACAATGAAGGAGCAAAATCCTGATGGCAAACACGCATCCGCGCTGGAAACTGGCAAAAAAAATACTCACCGGCCTGTTCTTCGTGGCCGTCATTGTGCTGCTGGTCATCTATGCACGCAAGGTGAACTGGGATGACGTCTATAAAGTTATCGTCAACTACAACCGTTTCGTGGTGCTGACCGCCGCAGGCCTGGTGATCGTCAGCTACCTCGTGTATGGCTGTTACGACCTGATTGGTCGCGCCTACTGCGGTCATAAACTGGCCAGGCGCCAGGTGATGCTGGTGTCGTTTATCTGCTATGCCTTTAACCTGACCCTCAGTACCTGGGTTGGCGGCGTGGCTATGCGCTATCGACTGTACTCACGCCTTGGCCTGGACAGCGGTACCATTACGCGCATTTTCTCACTCAGCATTGCTACCAACTGGCTGGGCTATATCCTGCTGGCGGGCGTCGTCTTCAGCGCGGGCATGGTTTCCATTCCCAGCGGCTGGTTTATTGGCGAAACCACGCTACGGCTGACCGGGGTTGTCTTGCTGGTGCTGGCCGCCTTCTACCTCTGGTCCTGTGCCTTTTCAAAACGTCGCCGCTGGACGGTCAAAGGCCAGACGTTACAGCTGCCTTCATTACGTATGGCGCTGTTTCAGTTTGCCGTTTCCTGTGCCAACTGGATGGTGATGGGCACCATTATCTGGTTGCTACTGGGCCGGGATGTGGGCTATCCGATGGTGCTGGGGGTTTTATTGATCAGCAGTATCGCTGGCGTGATTATTCATATTCCGGCGGGGATTGGCGTGCTTGAGGCGGTGTTTTTAGCGCTGTTGAGCGGCGAAGATCTCTCTCACGGTACCATTATTGCCGCCCTGCTGGCCTACCGGGTGCTCTACTTTATTTTGCCCCTGCTGCTGGCGCTGGTGCTGTACCTGGGGCTGGAGAGTCGCGCTAAGCATATGCGGCATAAAAACGAACAGAAACTGCAGAAGTCGTAACCGGGGAGCGGCTGCTCTGGCAAACCAGAGCAGCCCGTTTTTTAGCGGCGATTGCCGAAAATACGCAGCAGCATCAGGAACAGGTTGATGAAGTCAAGGTAGAGCGTCAGCGCGCCCATGATCGAGTAGCGACGCAGGTTTTCCGTGTCGCGCGCATCAATCTGCTCGCCAATGTTTTTCAGTTTCTGCGTGTCATAGGCCGTCAGGCCCACAAACACCACCACGCCAATGTAGGTAATCGCCCACATCAACGCCGGGCTTTTCAGCCAGAAGTTCACCAGCGATGCCAGCAGAATACCGATCAGCGCCATAAACAGCAGGCTGCCCAGGCGGCTCAGATCGCGCTTGGTGGTGTAGCCATAGAAGCTCATGGCACCAAACATCCCCGCCGTGACAAAGAACGTACTGGCAATGGAGGAATAGGTGTACACCAGGAAGATGCTGGCCATGGTTAACCCGGTCAGGGCCGAATAAAGCATAAATAACCCGGTCGCTACGGCACCGCTCAGGCGATGGACCATGCCAGAGAGGAAGAACACCAGCGCCAGCTGCACAATAATCAGGCCGAAGAAGGTAATGCGGTTTGCAAACACCAGCTCCATCACCGCCGGCGTGCGGGCGGCAAACCAGGAGACAAACGCGGTGAGTAATAAACCACAGGTCATCCAGCCATAAACCTGTGCCATGTAAGCCTGCAACCCGCGAGATGCAGGCTGAACTATTGAATCATTCTGTGGATATCGGTCCATGATGCACCTCTTGTTGAACAAATGGGTTATTCCCCTGACAGGGGAGCCTGGTTAAGTGTGGCACAGCTCTGTTCAACTGCGCCACAACGCCGTGCTTATTGACGTTTCATGCACTGCTGATAACGACCGTCCACGCGCTGAGCAAACCACGCGGTGGTTAAATTGCGGGTGATTTTAGGGCTTTCAAGCTTAATGCCCGGCAACATTTCACGGGGCAGGCGCCGTCCGGCCATTTTATCTGCCAGCGCAAAGACCTGCTTCCACAAGTCGCTGTTACTGAATTCGGCCTTTTCGCCCTGCTCAAGATCGTCGCGAATTTCGCTGTTGCTCATATCCAGGCGTTTCGCCAGGGTGCGCACCGCCAGCTCCGTCGATCCCGCCTTGTCTGAGCCGTACTGAATGAGATCGCCATCCAGCGCCAGTTTCATGCCTGTCGCACGAGAGACTGCCGCCTGGAAAGCGGCATTGCGGCTGGCGTACCAGCCCGCGTTATAGTCCGCAAAGCGGTAAAGTGGCTTGCTGTAATCGGTAGGATAACCGAGCAGGTGCATCGTGCCGAAATAAACGCCGCCATGGCGGGTGAAGACCTCACGGCGGATGGAGCCGTCAACCGGCCATGGGTAGCCTTTGGCATGGGCTTCGGCAAACGCGATGCTCACCTGCATCGGCCCGCCGGTATGCACAGGGTTAAGGTTGCCAAACAATGTCTGCCCCATGGGCACCATCTCGATAAAGTCGTCGAAAATATCGCTCAGATCTTTTTCACTTTTTGCTTTATCCAGCCGCGCGGCATAGCTTTCGCCGTTGCTGGATTTGATGAGCAGCGCTGTGCGCACTAAAAACGCCGGCACGTGAACCTTCGCCGCGCGGCGGTCGATCTCGTCCCAGGCAATTTTTGACATGCCGGGCACGTTACCGCTGGCGTCAAAACCCGACTCCTGTCCCGCTACGGCAATGACCGCGCACAGGTTGCTGTCGCTGGCCTCAAGCCCCTGGGTGCGGAATGAGGTATAGATATCCTCCGCCCAGCCTGATTTGTTACTGACGTTGGCAGGCAGCAGGCGTTGGATCTGCGCTTTGACATCCTCAGGCTGCTTTGCAGGCGCTTCCGGCGTTTTTTTACTGCTACAGCCCGCCAGGATCAGCACGGCAAGCAGCGTCAGGCGTTTGGGTAAAGAAGTGAATGACATACCTGTCCTCTGAGGGGAAAAAGAGTAGCTTAACACTGCCCCGCTTCGCAGAGCAGGGTGGATTATCTGAACTCAGGTTATCGCTTTTCGCGCAACTGGCGGAAAAGGGATCTGTGATGTCAACGCGCTGGACGGTAACGTGATGCCGTTGCAACGCGACGAGGGCGGCGGCGAGCACGCGTAGGGAAAGATCCGGTTTGCCCCCGCAGCGCAACGCTCGCCCCTAATCCCAGCGCTGAGCGGCCTCATGATCGCTGTTGCGCGCATCCACCCAGCGGTCGCCCTGTTCGGTGGTTTCACGTTTCCAGAACGGAGCGCGGGTTTTCAGGTAGTCCATAATAAACTCCGCGGCGGCAAACGCGCTGCTGCGGTGTGCGCTGGTGACGCCAACAAACACAATTTCATCGCCGGGGAAGAGTTCACCAATGCGGTGAATCACGGAAACCCGCTGCAGCGGCCAGCGCTGGCGTGCGTCATCAATGATTTCCTGCAGCGCCTTTTCCGTCATGCCGGGATAATGCTCCAGCGTCAGGGCCGCCACATCATCTCCCAGATTATGATTGCGCACTTTGCCGGTAAAGGTCACCACAGCGCCGTCTTCTGGACATCCTGCCAGCCACTGGTACTCCTGAGCCATATCAAAGGCAGCCGGGCCCACCCGAATTTGCGTGTCCATTTATCCTCCCGTCACCGGCGGAAAAAAGGCCACTTCATCCCCGTCCTGCAGGGGATGATGCAGTGCGGTGAGCGTGTGGTTAACCGCAGCCAGTAAACGTTCGCTGTCCAGCGCCAGCGCCCAGCGTTCGCCCCGCTGCGCCAGAGCAGCCCGCAGCGCCGCCACATCGGGGTAATCCGAAGCCAGGGTGAGCGAATCGGTGCCCACCAGTTCCCGCACCTGAGCAAAAAACAGCACCTTAATCATGGGCAACCGCCTGAAAATCGCCGCTTTTGCCGCCGCTTTTGTGCAGCAGGCGCAGTTGGTCGATGACAATGTCTTTTTGTACCGCCTTGCACATGTCATAGATGGTCAGCGCGGCTACGGAGGCCGCCGTCAGGGCTTCCATTTCTACCCCGGTTTTCCCGGTGAGCCGACACAGTGACGTAATGCGCACCCGGTTCCACGCTGGCTCAGCCACCAGCGCGACTTCCACTTTGCTCAGCATCAGCGGATGGCAAAGGGGGATCAGCTCCCACGTGCGTTTTGCCGCCTGAATACCGGCGATGCGCGCCGTCGCGAACACGTCACCTTTGTGGTGACTGCCCTCAATAATCATCTGTAAGGTTTCCGGCTTCATCAGCACCAGCACTTCAGCCTGTGCCTCGCGCACGGTGTCGTTTTTAGCGGAAACATCCACCATATGGGCTTCGCCAGCGGCGTTAATGTGGGTAAGTTGTGACATGCTCAAAGCTTCTTTAAATGAGTAACAAAGTTGCAGGGACGCGTACGGGCATCCAGTTGATCGGCGATGATGCGCTCCCAGGCGCTGGTACAGGCCGATGTCGAGCCGGGAACCGCGAAAATTAACGTCTGGTTTGCCAGACCGGCGACCGCGCGGGACTGTAACGTCGAACCGCCAATGTCTTCATAGGAAATCATGCGAAACAGCTCGCCAAAGCCTTCGATTTCCCGATCGAACAGCGGCAGGAGCGCCTCAGGGGTGCTGTTTTTCAGGTTAAAGCCGGTGCCGCCGTTGACGATGACCACCTGAACGTCTTCACTGGCAATCCAGCGTGAGACAATAGCCCGAATGCGGTAAAGATTGTCGGGCACGATGGCGTGGTCGATGACGCTGTGTCCGGCTTCGGCCGCGGCCTCACGCAGATAATCCCCGGACGTATCATTACTGGCATCACGGCTGTCTGAGACCGTCAGCGTGGCAAGCTGTAACGGTTGAAACTCGCTGGCTGGTTTACCCATATTTGCTCCTGCAATTAACCGCCAATGTAAGAAAGATTCTGTGTGATACCGGTATTACCCTGCAACAGGAAATGCGTCTGTTTCTTCTGGCCCAGGCTGCTGGCAATGCGCGCCTGCAATTCATCTTGCTGATCGTCGGACGCCAGTAAATCACGCAGCGGAATGCCGCCATCGCCAAACAGACACAGGTGCAGGTTACCCTGAGCGGAAACCCGCAGGCGGTTACAGCTGGCGCAAAAATCTTTGGAATACGGCATGATCAGCCCGATTTCACCCACGTAATCCGGATGATAAAACACCTGCGCCGGGCCATCGCTGCGGCCGCTGATACGGCGCTGCCAGCCCTGCGCGAGAAGTCGATCGCGGATCACCTCGCCCGACACGTGCTGCTCGCGAAACAGCGCACCGCCCTCACCGGTTTCCATCAGCTCAATAAAACGCAGTTGAATGGGGCGCGTACGGATCCAGTCAAGAAAGGTCGTGAGGTTGTGGCTGTTGACGTCGCGCATCAGCACGCTGTTCACTTTGACCTGGCTGAAGCCGGCCTCAAAGGCCGCATCAATCCCGGCCATCACCTGGTGGAATTTATCCTGACCGGTTATGGCATGAAACTGGCGTGCATCAAGGCTGTCCACGCTGACGTTCAGGGCGGTGAGTCCGGCATCGCGCCACTGCTTAACGTCACGCGCCAGCCGGTAACCATTGGTGGTGACGGCGATATGGCGGATAGCCGCGTTTTCTCTGACCGCCGCAATGATGTCGGTAAAATCGCGACGTAATGAAGGTTCACCGCCGGTCAGGCGCACTTTCTCCGTGCCCGCCGCCGCGAAGGCGCGCGTGACCCGACGAATTTCATCCAGCGAGAGAAAACTTTTATTGCGGATACCGTTTGGCTGATAGCCATCGGGCAGGCAATAGGTACAACGGAAGTTGCATACATCCGTGACCGACAGGCGCAAATAGTAAAATTTGCGCGCAAATGCATCAGTAAATTGTGACACCAGAACACCTTTCCAATTCGGGAGATGCAGTCATTTCTTCCTGCACCCTGGCAGCGCGTAGGCTACGGCCTGAATCCCCTATCCACCGACGTAGGCATTCAGGCTTGAGTGTACGTTAACCGGCTGGTCAACGCGGTATACAGATGGTAGCGCGATTAGTGGTGATGCGCCATCCACGGCTTTTACTCTGTGTGCTGCATAACGTTAACTTTCACCGTATTTCGCTCACAGGATAAGTTAAAATACCCGGTAAGCATTGACGTAAATTACCCCCGTCTGCATCAACCGGGCCGCTGGCCGGCGCAGACGTGAAAAGGAGAAGTATGAATCGAACACTGGCGGACCTGGATCGCGTGGTGGCCTTAGGTGGCGGACACGGATTAGGACGCGTGATGTCGGCCCTGTCCCCTCTGGGTTCACGCCTCACAGGCATTGTGACCACGACAGACAACGGTGGCTCCACGGGCCGCATTCGTCGCGCAGAAGGTGGCATCGCCTGGGGCGACCTGCGTAACTGTATTAACCAGCTGATCACGGAGCCGAGCGTGGCCTCCGCCATGTTCGAATATCGCTTTACCGGCAACGGTGAACTGGCCGGACACAATCTGGGTAACCTGATACTGAAAGCGCTGGATCACCTTAGCGTGCGGCCGCTGGAAGTGGTCAACATCATCAGAAACCTGTTGAAAGTTGACGCCTTTTTAATCCCCATGTCAGAGCATCCGGTTGATTTAGTTGCAACCGATAGCGAGGGCAACGCGGTGTATGGGGAAACCGCTATCGACGCCATGCAGCTTCCACCGCAGGAACTGATGCTGCATCCTGCCGTGCAGCCCACCCGCGAGGCGCTCGATGCCGTTGCAGAAGCCGATCTGATTCTGATTGGACCGGGCAGCTTTTACACCAGCCTGATGCCCATTCTGCTCATGAAAGAGATGGCGCAGGCATTACGCCGGACGCCCGCTAACATGGTGTTTATCGGCAACCTGGGCCGCGAGTTGAGTCCTGCGGCGGCAACGCTTACCGTGGCCGACAAACTGGCGATGATGGAGCACTACATTGGCAAGCGGGTGATCGACGCGATCGTAGTTGGCCCGTCCACGGACGTCAGCCGGGTGGAAAACCGCCTGATTATTCGTGAACCGCTGGAGGCCGCCGATATCAAGTACCGCCACGACCGCCAACTGCTGCGCGCCGCGCTGGAGCACGCCGTTCAGGGATTTAACTGAATCAGGACACCGCAATAAACAATGTGCGCAATTCCTGCAGCTGATCGCGCAGGCCAGCCGCCTGTTCGAACTCCAGGTTTTGCGCATGTTGCTGCATCTGCCCTTCCAGCTCGTGGATCTTTTTCTGCAACGCCTGGGGGGACAACGCCAGGTAATCGGCGTCTGCCTCAGCGGCATTGCGCTTAGCGGGCTTGGCTTTACCACGCGTTTTCACCACGTTATTGCCCAGTTCCAGAATATCGGTGATTTTCTTGTTCAGGCCCTGAGGCACGATGCCGTTTTCTTCGTTATGCCGCTGCTGCTTCTCACGGCGGCGTTCCGTTTCTTCAATCGCTCTGGCCATTGAAGGCGTGATCTTGTCGCCATACAGAATCGCTTTACCGTTAATATTACGTGCCGCACGGCCAATGGTCTGAATCAGCGAACGCTCCGAACGCAGGAAGCCCTCTTTGTCCGCATCCAGAATGGCCACCAGCGATACCTCAGGCATGTCCAGCCCTTCTCGCAACAGGTTGATCCCAACCAGTACGTCAAATTTGCCCAGACGCAGGTCACGAATGATTTCCATCCTTTCCACCGTGTCGATATCCGAGTGCAGATAGCGCACCTTTTCACCGTGCTCTTCAAGGTACTCTGTCAGATCTTCCGCCATGCGTTTAGTCAGGACGGTCACCAGGACGCGCTCGTTGATCGTAACGCGCTGGCGGATCTCAGACAGTAAATCATCAACCTGCGTCGCCACGGGGCGGACCTCAAGAATCGGATCCAGCAGGCCGGTTGGACGCACCACCTGATCGATGACCTCGTCGCCGGATTTCTCCAGCTCATATTTGCCCGGCGTTGCCGACACATAGATCGTCTGAGGGGCCAGCGCTTCAAACTCTTCGAACTTCATCGGACGGTTATCAAGCGCCGAAGGCAGTCGGAAACCGTACTCTACCAACGTCTCTTTACGTGCACGGTCGCCACGGTACATGCCGCCAATTTGGGGAATCGTGACGTGGGACTCATCCACCACCAGCAGGCCATCTGCGGGGAGATAGTCAAACAGCGTAGGCGGCGCCTCTCCCGGCCCACGGCCCGACAGGTAACGCGAGTAGTTTTCGATGCCGGAGCAGTAGCCCAGCTCGCCCATCATCTCCAGATCAAACTGGGTGCGCTGAGTGATGCGCTGCTCTTCCAGCAGTTTGTTGTTTTCCAGCAGGGTTTTACGCCGGTCGGCCAACTCAACCTTGATGTCTTCCATGGCCTGCAGAATGCGCTCACGCGGCGTAACATAGTGCGTTTTCGGATAGATGGTAAAACGCGGTACAACCGATTCAACCTGCCCGGTGAGCGGATCAAACAGGGACAGGCGCTCGACCTCTTCGTCAAATAACTCCACCCGCAGTGCCATATCATCGGACTCTGCCGGAAAAATATCGATGACCTCGCCACGCACCCGGAAGGTGCCGCGCTGAAACGCCTGGTCGTTGCGCGTGTACTGCAGCTCTGACAAGCGACGCAGAATGCTGCGCTGGTCGATGATCATACCGCGCGTCAGGTGCAGCATCATTTTCAGATAAAGATCGGGATCGCCCAGACCGTAAATGGCCGACACCGAGGCAACGACGATAACATCACGCCGCTCCAGTAATGCTTTAGTGGCGGAAAGACGCATTTGCTCGATGTGTTCGTTAACCGAGGCGTCTTTTTCGATAAAGGTGTCAGAGCTTGGGACATAGGCTTCAGGCTGGTAGTAATCGTAATAGGAGACAAAAAACTCCACCGCGTTGTCCGGGAAAAACTCCTTCATCTCACCATACAGCTGGGCCGCCAGCGTTTTGTTCGGTGCCAGCACCATGGTGGGCCGGTTAAGATCGGCGATCACGTTAGCCACGGTAAAGGTTTTACCCGATCCGGTAACGCCTAATAGCGTCTGGTGCGCCAGGCCATCTTCCAGTCCGGCTTCAAGACGACGGATCGCCTCTGGCTGATCGCCGGAAGGCTTGAAAGCGGAGTTCAGTTTAAAATCTTTACTCATGAATGCGGTTCCTGCAGATGAAAGACGGCGGGCAGCCCATTATTTTACTCTGCTATGGCGATTTTGCCAGAAAAAAATACTGGATATAATAACAGTATTGATGCACAGTAACGGCAACCACTTTACGCTTGACTCTTTGACATTATCGCGCGCGCTAACCGGATTCTGTTGCGCAAGGTTATCCCCAAGCCCGATATTGATTTAACATTTGTCAAGCATGTGTCATAAAATTGCAGTTTGATGAATCGGCCCCAATCCGGCAGGCTTGTTTTTTGCTAAGTCACTGAATTAATGTCGTTACTTTAAAAAGCCCAGATTCTCATCATCGGGTTACCAGGCCCCGTATTTCCTCGCTTCCAACCTGTTTTCATTACCTAATGCACAAGGTTATCCACAGGAATAGTGGATAACTAATGACAGCCCTTTGCACATCGGCTGTGTATAATTTTTTTCACTCCCCTTTGGGCGATAAAAAAATATTTTTTTTCGCTTATTTTCTGACGCTAACGGGTAGTGATTTAGCTATCAGCGCAATCCGTGCCTTGATCGGCGACAAGTGCGTCTCACTTTTCTTTTTTTTATTGCCCCATTAACGAGCAGGTGCACTTCCCGGCTTCATGAACCTGCACCAACGCTGTACCGCGTAAGCGTCCTGACGTGGAATTGTTAACTTTTATTTATCTTTAAACAGGGTGATTTTCACTGGTTAGCCCCGACTCCACTCACCGTTGAGACTCTGGCCTGGTAATTGCATGCTCTCTCATCTGAGTGTTACAGGCAGTAGCCGCGTGAAATGCGCCGCTATCTCATTAGAGCGATTTACCAGAAATGAACGGCGAAAGCATTCAGGTTAATTATCTGGAAGGAGCGCGTCAGATGCTAAGTTTACGGTCGGTGAATCAGTTTTACGGTAAAAATCATATTCTCTGGAATGTGGATCTTGATCTGCCTCCCGGCACCTGCACCGGCATACTGGGACGCCCCGGTATGGGAAAAACCACGCTGGTGAACTGCATTATGGGCAAGCTACCGATTAACAGCGGGACGATCAGCTGGCAGCAGGATGGCTCACCGCCGGAAGACCTGCTCTCGCAGCCTGCTGAGCTGCGGGCCCGACAGGGGATCGGGTTTGTTCCGCAGGGGCGCCACATTTTTACTCAGATGAGCGTTGAGGATAATTTACTCATTGCCCTACTGGCAGGCGCACAGGCGAATGACGGTTATCGGGCGATCCCGGAAATGATCTTTGATCTGTTACCCGCCCTCTATTCGCTGCGTCAGCAGCGCAGCGGCGACCTGCCGGTCTATCAGCAGCAGCAGTTGGCTCTGGCCCGTGCGCTGGTGCTGCAGCCCCGCCTGTTGATTCTGGATGAGCCCGCCGACGGCATGGCGCCCTGGCTGGAAGAAGAGATGGGGAATCTGATTCGTCGCCTTAATCGTGACTACGGCCTGACGATTCTGCTGCTTGAACAGCGCGTCTCGCTGATTCGCCGCGTGGCTGACAACTTTCTCCTGCTGCATCGCGGGCGCAATGTGGCACAGGGCAACGTCGCCCAGCTGGATGACGCGACCCTGGAGAAGTGGTTAACGGTGGCCTGATCGATCCGGCAGCGTCAGATAATGTCCACAGTTTGCCTGCTGGTCTTCCTGGGTTAGCCAGGGGATCACGCCCAGGCAAGGTGCAGGAAGCCGCTGCGTTAAGGCCGCCAGGTAGGCCTGATAACGCTGGCCGGGTGGCTGTACCGTATTGGCGATCCAGCCCGCCAGGTGCAGGCCGCGTGCGCGAATCGCATCGGCAGTCAGCATGGCATGATTGATACATCCCAGCTTGACGCCCACCACCAAAATGACCGGTAGCTGCTCCTCCTCAACCCAGTCTGCATAGGTTTGCGTCTCAGAAAGCGGCGTGTACCAGCCGCCCGCACCTTCCACCAAAATCCATTCTGCCAGCGGCTCAAGTTCCCGCAGCCCCGCCGACAGCGTGGCAAACTCAATCGGTCTGCCCTCATCCGCGCTGGCGATATGAGGTGAAGTCGGCTCCATAAACGCCAGTGGATTGACCTGTTCGTAGCGCAGCGGGACGTTGCTGTAACGCTGTAAGGTCAGCGCATCACTGTTGCGCACGCCTGCTGCGGTGAGCTCGCAGCCTGAGGCCACAGGTTTATAGCCCGCGCTGCGGTAGCCTGCGGCGGTGGCAGCCTGCAGCAGCGCCGCACTGGCAACCGTTTTACCGACTTCGGTGTCGGTACCGGTAACAAACCAGCGATTCAACATTGTGTCACTCCAAACATAAGATGGTAACTGAGGCGGAAACCCTGCTCATCCCGCGGCCAGTGGGCTTCGAGCTGAGCAAGACGCTGGCGCGTTAATACGCAGCCAGACCGTCCGGTATGCAGATGCGTTGCCCCGATGCCCTTCAGGGAGCGCATTGCACTCAGCGCATCGGGAAAATGCAGGGTAAGGGTTTGCGCATGGCAGCGCAGACGCTGTGTTTCACAGGCGGCAGCAATCTCCTGTGCAGGCAAAAAGCGGTTCGCATGGAGACGGCCATCCACCTGTGACCAGGCCTGATGCACTTCTTGCAGGGAGCCCGCGCTCAGGGTGGAAAACAGCAGACAGCCGCCGGGCCTGAGTACCCGGTTAAACTGCATCAGCGCCGCCTGAAGATTCTCGCTCCACTGCACCACCAGATTGCTCCATACGAGGTCAACAGACTGGTCTGCCAGTGGCAGAGCATCAATATCGCCGGCCAGATAGTGATGCGCGGCCCCGTTTTGCCGGGCCTGTTGCAGCATCTGCGGGGAAAGATCCAGCGCCGTGACCTCTTTACCCCGATCGCGCCATATCCGGCTGTACCAGCCGGTTCCGCATCCGGCATCCAGCAGTTGCAAACCGCTGTGCGCTGGCACCTGCGCCAGTAGCGCGTCCCCGCTCAGCCGCTGGAGTTCAGCATAGTGATCATACTGAGATGCGGCGCGGCCAAATGCCCGTGCAACCGCGCCTTTATCAACCTGCAGCGTCATACAGCGCCTCCAGCAGGGCATCAATATCCTCTGGCTCATGGACGGCGGTAAGCGTGATGCGCAGACGGGCCGTGCCCGGCGGCACGGTCGGCGGACGGATCGCACTGACCCAGCAGCCCGCCCTGGCCAGGCGCGCAGACAGCGCCAGCGCCTCGCCGTTATCCCCGACGATTAATGGCTGAATGGCGCTGGACGACGCCATAAGTTGCCAGGGCAACGAGGCCGCGCCGTGCCGGAAATGGGCGACATTACGCGCGAGACGTTGACGGCGGTCATCACCCGCCTGCACCTGTTTCAGCGACGCTAACAGCGCACTGGCCTGGGCTGGCGGCATCGCCGTGGAGTAAATCAGATGACGGGAAAATTGCACAAAGTAATCGGCGGTCGCCTCATCACACAACAGCGCGGCCCCGCTTACGCCAAAGGCTTTGCCAAAGGTCACCACCAGCAGGTCGGGTTTCATGCCCTGTGCCCAACAGCTGCCACGTCCCTGCTCGCCCGTCACCCCTATGCCGTGCGCATCATCGACCAGCAAACAGGCACCGGCATGTTTCGCCCGGTCGGCGATCGCCTGAAGGGGCGCGCTGTCGCCGTCCATACTGAAAACCCCTTCGGTTACCACCAGCGTTTGCCCTTCGCAGGGCGCATCGAGGCGCTTAGCCAGACTGAGAGGATCGTTATGGGTAAAGCGGCGCAGCTGAGCAGGGCTTTGGCTGGCGGCCTCCAGCAGCGAAGCATGCGTCAGTTTGTCGGCCAGAATGCGGTCATTTTTCTCTGCCAGCAGGTGAATCACCGCCTGATTCGCTGCAAAGCCGGAAATAAACAGCAGCGCGCGCGAATAGCCCAGCCAGTCTGCCAGCTGTGCTTCCAGCTCGGCATGTAAACGATGAAAACCGGTTACATGGCCCGATGCACCCGCACCGGCACCGGCCTCGTCCACGCCTTGTTGCCAGCCCGCCATGACGGCGGGATGCTGGCTCAGCCCAAGATAATCGTTACTGGAGAAATGGCGAAAGGTCTGACCGGCATGGCGGATCAGGCGCGTCTGATTCTCTTCAATCACGCGCCGTTCGCGCCAGCCATCTTCAGCACGGCGCTGTATCAGCGCCTGCTGGATGCGTTGCTGCCAGCTCATTACAGCGCCGCGTTATAGAATGTTTCTGTATCGGCATGAAGCAGTTGCTCACTTAACTGCTGCTGCTGGGCATTGTCGCCGTTTGCGGTCTGCGTATGCTCAGGATTCAGCCCCAGCTTACGGAACAGCAGCATATCTTTGTCTTCTTCCGGGTTCGGCGTCGTCAGCAGCTTGCAACCGTAAAAAATGGAGTTTGCCCCGGCCATAAAGCACATCGCCTGGGTTTGCTCGTTCATCTGCTCACGGCCTGCGGACAGGCGAACATGCGAGGTGGGCATCATGATGCGCGCCACGGCGATGGTGCGGATAAAGTCGAACGGTTCAACGTCATCATTGTCTGCCAGCGGCGTGCCTTTCACCTTCACCAGCATGTTGATGGGCACACTTTCAGGCGGCGTCGGCAGGTTAGCCAGCTGTACCAGCAGTCCGGCACGGTCGTTTACGGTTTCACCCAGGCCCACAATCCCGCCCGAACAGACCTTGATGCCGGCGTCACGCACTTTCCCCAGCGTATCCAGTCGTTCCTGATAGCTGCGCGTGGTGATGATATTGCCGTAAAACTCCGGTGAGGTGTCCAGATTGTGGTTGTAGAAATCCAGTCCGGCACTGCCTAAACGCTGCGCCTGACTGTCGCTCAACGTGCCAAGCGTCATGCAGGTTTCCATGCCCATCGCTTTGACGCCTTCGACCATCTTTTCCAGGTAGGGCATATCGCGATCGCTGGGGTTTTTCCATGCCGCCCCCATGCAGAAGCGGCTGGAGCCTGCGGCTTTGGCTTTTTGCGCGGAACGCAGTACCTCATCCACTTCCATCAGTCGCTCAGATTCCAGGCCCGTCTTGTAGCGGGCGCTTTGCGGGCAATATTTGCAGTCTTCCGGGCAGGCACCGGTTTTAATCGACAGCAGTGTGCTGACCTGCACCTGACGTGGATCGAAGTGCTGGCGGTGCACCTGTTGCGCTTCAAACATCAGTTCAAGAAATGGCCGATCAAACAGCGCCTGGGCCTGAGCCAGAGTCCAACGTTGTGACATTACTTACTCCAAAAAAGGTGTCATCCCGACAGTTAACGTGGTTATACTTGTAAACTAAATCTTTTTATTTTGGTTTACAACTCCGATGTTTACTTCTCAGGACGCTGAATTTGATCGCCAGCATATCTGGCATCCCTACACCTCAATGCAGCAGCCGCTGCCCTGCTATCCGGTTGTTGCGGCACAGGATTATCATCTGCAGCTGGCAGATGGTCGTACCCTGGTGGACGGAATGTCGTCCTGGTGGGCGGCGATACATGGCTATAACCATCCGCGCCTGAATCGCGCCCTGCAACAGCAGATGGGGCAGATGTCCCACGTGATGTTTGGCGGCATTACCCATCCTGCCGCGGTGGCGTTGTGTCGTCAGCTGGTCTCGATGACGCCAGACGCGCTGGAATGTGTATTTCTGGCCGATTCCGGCTCGGTCGCCGTTGAAGTCGCGATGAAAATGGCGCTGCAATACTGGCTTGGGCGAGGCGAGACGCGTCAGCAATTTTTGACGCTCAAACGCGGTTATCACGGCGATACCTTTGCCGCGATGTCGGTATGCGATCCGGATAATTCCATGCACAGCCTGTGGCGCGGCTACCTGCCGGAACACCATTTCGCCGCGGCGCCGCAGTGCGGTTTTGATGACGAGTGGGATGCGCGTGATGCAGAGGATTTTATCCGGCTGATCCAGCAGCATCGGGGGCAGCTGGCCGCGGTGATTCTGGAACCCATCGTTCAGGGTGCCGGGGGAATGCGTTTTTACCATCCGCGGTATTTGCAGTGTGTACGAGAAGCCTGTGATCGCTACGGCATTCTGCTGATCGCCGATGAGATCGCAACCGGCTTTGGCCGCACCGGTACGCTGTTCGCCTGCGAACATGCGGCGATTTCACCGGACATCATGTGCGTAGGCAAAGCCCTGACCGGCGGCACGATGAGCCTCGCCGCTACCCTCACCACCCGTGACGTGGCCGATACCATCAGCCTCAGTCCGGCGGGCTGCTTTATGCACGGCCCCACCTTTATGGGCAATCCGCTGGCGTGCGCGGTGGCGTCAGAAAGCCTGGCAATGGTGCAGGAAGGTGACTGGCGTCAGCAGGTTGCGGCGATCGAGCGTCAGCTGCGTGGCGCGCTGCTGCCCCTGCGTCACGCGCCCGCGGTGGCTGACGTGCGCGTGCTGGGAGCCATTGGCGTGGTGGAAACGCATCAACCGGTCAATATGGCGGCGCTGCAACAGTTCTTTGTCAGTCAGGGCGTCTGGATTCGCCCTTTTGGCCGCCTGATTTATCTGATGCCGCCTTATATCATCTCCCCTGAGGCGCTGGATAAGCTGGTCAATGCGATTGGGGCGGCACTGGAGCAGCCCGCTCACTTTCTTTCTTAATGTTGCAACGGCTGGACGTAAACCGGCTTTTGGTTAAGATGAAAAGGCAGTGACCATTAACGCAAGGAGATGTAATGCGAGTTTACAGCCAGGATTTACACGACGGCGACAAGATGCCGGAGAAACACGTTTTTAACGGAATGGGTTATCAGGGCGATAATCTTTCCCCTCACCTTGCCTGGGAAGATGCGCCAGAAGGTACCAAAAGTTTTGTCATCACCTGCTTCGATCCGGATGCGCCTACCGGCTCAGGCTGGTGGCACTGGGTGGTGGCGAATATTCCGGCCGAGACCACATCGCTGCCGCAGGGTGCCGGTTCGGGTAAAGCCGCACTGCCCGCCGGGGCGCTACAAACACGCACGGATTTCGGTCAGGCCGGATACGGCGGCGCAGCACCGCCTGCCGGTGAAACCCATCGTTATATTTTCAGCGTTCATGCGCTGGATGTGGACAAAATCGACGTCGATGAGGGTGCCAGCGGCGCCATGGTCGGGTTTAACGTGCATTTTCACGTGCTAGCCAGCGCATCGCTGACCGTTCATTACGTCTGATCGCCGCATAAAAATGCCGCTTCCGGCCTGTCGAACGATTCCGGAAGCGGCAATTTGCAGGTTATCCTGCCAGCTGATGTACCACTACCCACATCGGACCCTGTCCAACGGCGTAACGGCCCACCGGCTTCAGTAAGCCCTGTGGCTCAGTGATATTGTAGACTTCAATGTGGTGTGACTTCTGCCCCGCCGCCACCAGGAACTGGCCCGCGTGATCGATATTGAATCCGCGCGGCTGCGTTTCGGTCGGCTGAAACCCTTCGACTGTCAGCACGGCACCGTCTTCGCTGACGCTAAATACCGTTAAGGTGCTGCTGGTGCGATCGCAGGCGTACAGGAAACGTCCGTCTGGCGTCAGATGAATATCGGCAGCCCAGCGGGTACCGGTAAAATCAGGCGGCATCATATCCAGCGTCTGTACCGACTCAACCTTGCCCTGCGCATTGTTCAGCGCCCAGACCTCGACCGTGCTGTTCAGCTCATTGACGCTGTAGGCGTACTGTCCGTTGGCATGAAACGCCATGTGGCGAGGCCCGGCGCCTTCCGCCGTGGTAACCTGCTCCTGCGAATGCGGGGTTAACTGACCGTCTGCGCCAAGGGTAAACAGGCAAATGCGATCCTGCTTCAGGGCAGGCACGTACAGCGTCCGATCGGCATTGTCGATATTGGCGGAGTGGCATCCCGCCAGGCCGTTAATGACCTGGCTCGGTGCCTGTGGCACGCCGTCATCCCCTATTGGGCTGATACTGACGCACGCATCGTTGTAAGAGCCGCAAAACAGGAAACGGCCGGCATGATCGGTGGAAATATGGGTCGGGCTGCCCGGCAGAGGCGCCTGTCCGGCTTCGGTCAAGGTGCCGTCTGAGGCGATGCGAAACGCCAATACACGGAAGTCGGGGCGCACGCCTACATACAAGAAATCTTTTTTTGGACTCACCACCATAGGCTGAACCTGACCGGCGACGTCCGTAACCTGCAGGAGCGTCAAGGTGCCATCTTCATTCAACTGCCAGACATGGATTTGTTGACTCTCGGGACTGGCGGTGTAGACAACCTGCTTCATGTATTCTCCTTTTTCGCTGACTCATGTTGTTCTGAGGGTCACTGTAGCGCGTTTTTTTCTGTCTCGCTGGAATGATTTGTGCCCTGATTTTTGTTTCTGTACCACGGTCAGGTGTAGACTTACTGTTCTGCTAACCCATCCCGATGAGAGGATTAATGAGCTATCGTGTAATCGCCCTCGACCTTGACGGCACGCTGTTAACCCCGACGAAAACCATTCTGCCCCAATCCGTGGAAGCGATTACTCAAGCGCGTCAGGCTGGCGTCAAGGTGATTATCGTGACCGGCCGTCATCACTGCGCTATCCATCCTTTCTACCAGACGTTAGCCCTGGATACGCCTGCAATCTGCTGTAATGGTACCTATTTGTATGACTATCCGGCCAAAAAAGTGCTGGCCGCTGACCCGCTGGACGTCGGCAGCGCGGTGCGCGTCATTGAGATGCTGGACGAACATCAGATTCACGGCCTGCTGTATGTAGACGATGCAATGCTGTATCAAACGCCAACCGGCCATGTGATTCGCACACTGAAGTGGAGTGAGTCGCTTCCGCCGCACCAGCGTCCTGTGTTTAAGCAGGTGGACAGCCTGGCGCAGGCGGCCAGAGAGGCCGGGTCGATCTGGAAGTTTGCCCTGTCTCATGAGAACACCACCGAACTGCAGCAGTTTGCGCAGCGCGCGGAAACCGAACTCGGGCTGGCCTGTGAATGGTCATGGCACGATCAGGTCGATGTAGCCCGCGGCGGCAACAGCAAAGGCAAGCGCCTGGCGCAGTGGGTAGAATCCGTGGGGCTGAGCCTGCAGGACGTCATTGCCTTTGGTGACAACTATAACGACCTGAGCATGCTGGAAACGGTGGGGCTGGGCGTGGCAATGGGGAATGCGGATGACGTGATTAAATCCCGGGCAAAAATGGTCACTGGCACCAACCTGGAAACCAGTATCGCCGACACGCTTTACCAGTACGTCCTGTAATCCTGCCCAACCCGGCAAGGCACACGCCTGCCGGGTTCAGGCCGTCACCGACACGCTTTTAATCTGGACATACAGCCACTGTGACGGCCGGATATTGAGCTCGTCGCGCGCCCAGGGCGAGATGCGCGCCCACAGTTCGCTTACGCCAATGCGCAACCTGACCTCAACCTGATCGCCCACCTCAATGAGTTCGACGACCTGCGCAGGCAGGATATTGCGGATAGAGCTGTGCTGAGCCGGTTGCAGCGTCAGGGAGACGTCCGCCGAGGCAATACGGATCCGCAATGCCGATTTAACGGGCAAATTCACCCGACTGACCCAAATATGTTGATCGCCCAGAGACAGCGCCGACATAGGATAATCAGGATGGTGCTCCAGCACCTGCACACGCAGCACGCTGGTCAGATCGCTGGCGGGCAGCCATGGCCGCATTGCGCTGCTGCTCCAGACGCGCTCCAGCGGGCCAAAGGCTTTAACCTTACCCTGATCCAGCACCAGCACGTTATCCGCCAGCTGCAGAATCTCCTCCAGGCTATGGGAGACGTACAACACGGGAATATCAACCTGCTTCGCCAGCTTCTGCAGATAAGGCATCAGCTCACGCTTGCGCGGTAAATCCAGCGACGCCAGCGGCTCATCCATTAACAGAATATCGGGCGCACTGAGCAGGGCGCGGCCAATAGCAACACGCTGCTTTTCTCCGCCCGACAGCGACAGCGGAAAACGATCCAGCAGCGGCTCAAGGCCCAGTAACGCCACCAGCGAATCAAACTGGCCCTTCATGCTGGCCGAGAGGCCGTAACGTAAATTCCCCCGAACCCGGTAGTGCGGAAACAGCCGTGCGTCCTGGAAAACGTAGCCGATGCGGCGCTTTTCCGGCGGCAAGGCGATCTGCTGATCGGCATCAAACAGTATTCGCTCATTCAGCTGAATCCGTCCGCGCTGAGGTTGGGTTAAGCCGCCAATGGCGTTAATCAGTGAGGTTTTGCCCGCGCCCGACACGCCGAATATCGCGGTGATACCGCTGGCGGGGATCGTCACATCAACCTCAAGCTGATGCTCGCCCAGGCGTTGAGCCATGTTCAGCGTCAGCATGAAGCACCCATCCGTTTACGCCCCCACTGCGCCAGCCATTCAGACGCCAGTAAGGAAGCCAGTGCCAGAACGATCGCGATAACGCACAGACGTGCGGCGGCCCCTTCCGCCCCGGGCGTTTCAATCAACGTATACATCGCCAGAGGAATGGTGCGGGTTTCGCCGGGAATGTTGGAAACGAAGGTAATAGTGGCACCGAACTCGCCAAGGGAACGGGCAAAGGCCAGTACGGTGCCGACAATAATACCGGGCAGCGTTAACGGCAGCGTAATGGTAAAAAAGACCCGCCAGCGTCCGGCACCTAAGGTGCGCGCAGCCTGCTCCAGCCGGCTATCCACCGCCTCCAGCGCCAGACGAATGGCCCGCACCATCAGGGGAAAGGCGATAACCGCAGAGGCCAGCGCCGCGCCGCGCCAGCTAAAGGCGAAGCTGAAGCCAAACCATTCATACAGTTTTTCACCGATCATACCGCGCCGACCCAGGCCAATCAGCAACAGGTAACCCACCACCACCGGCGGCAGTACCAGAGGCAAGTGGATCACACTGTCGAGGATGGCTTTACCGGGGAAACGGCAACGTACCAGCACCCATGCCATCAGGATACCGAATGGCAGACTGCACAGTACGGCAATGCCTGACACCTGCAGGCTGAGCAGGACCGCCTGCCATTCAACATCACTGAGTATCATTTTTTAGGCGAGAATCCGTATTGTTTGAACACTGCGGCCGCTTCAGGCCCTTTCAGGTAGTTATAGAAAGCCTTAACGGCAGCGTTGTCGCGATCGTTAACGATTGCGACAGGATATTCGACCGGCTTGTGGCTGTCTTCCGGAAAGGTGCCCACCACCTGAACTTTTTTACTGGCTACAGCATCTGAGCCGTACACAATGCCATAAGGCGTTTCATTACGTTCCACCAGCGCCAGGGCGGCGCGCACATTACTGGCACGCGCGAGCGCCGGGGAAACAGAAGACCAGGCACCCAGCTTTTGCAGCGCTTCTTTAGCATAGATGCCCGCCGGCACGTGATCGGGATCGCCCACGGCCAGACGTTCGCCCTTCAACAGGCTTTTCCAGTTGGTTTGATCGTTGATCGTCACCGGTTTGGCGCTGTCGCTGCGCGGTGCAATCAGCACCAGGTCATTGCCCAACAACGTATAGCGGGTGCTGTCGATCATACTTTTTTTAGCAACGGCATCGTCCATCCACTGTTGATCGGCTGAGATAAACAGATCGGCAGGTGCGCCCTGCTCAATCTGACGCGCCAGTACCGAGGACGACGCAAAGGATGAGACAACGTCAGTGCCGTGCGTTTTTTTGTACTGTGCTGCAATCTCTTCCAGCGCGTTAGTGAGTGACGCCGCCGCAAACACGGTGACCTTATCAGCCGCCAGCGCCTGGCCTGCCAGTGAAACGCTCATTACCAGCGCAATGCTCAGACGACGAAAGGGTAAACGCATGATTTTTCTCCAGTGATCGTTATATATTGAATAATACAACGCATTATCTGACAGCGGCGTCAAATTAGCAAAAAAGTAAAAAGAGGCGTTCAGGGCGAGGACAACGTCCGCACTGAGGCGGACGTTGTGTGGGGATTAGTTCTGTGAGCGGGCGTTGTTGTTGTTGCGGCGACCCGTTTTAGAGATGAGGTTAAACACTTCACCCAGGCCGTAGATCAGGCCTAACATAATCGCCATTACCACAGGTACCATGATCACTGCCACGGCGAGGCTTTTGATGAGTTCCAGCATGAAGAGTCCCACTTTGCGTGTAAAAAAAGAGATTGTAACGGCTTAGTAAAACTTTGCGCAGACCTTTTCGTGCTTTTACTTTGAGGCTGAAAGCTCGTTATCATCTGCCTGATTACGCGATTCATTCTTTGCAGGAGCCACCATGCAAGCCGAACTCACCCTTCACATCCGCCTGCAGCAAAAGCTGTTTGCCGATCCACGCCGCATTGAACTGTTAAAGCGCGTGCAGCAAACCGGTTCGATTAGCCAGGGCGCGAAGCTGGCGGGCATCAGTTACAAAAGCGCCTGGGATGCCATCAACGAGATGAACCAGCTGGCTGAACAGGAAATGGTGACGCGGGCAACCGGTGGCAAAGGCGGCGGTGGCGCGCAGTTAACCCGCTATGGCGAACGTCTGGTACAGCTGTTCGGCCTGATGGAAAAGATTCAACAGCACGCCTTTGATGCTCTGCAACAGGACTCGCTGCCGCTGGACAGCCTGCTGGCCGCTATCGCCCGCTCTTCATTGCAAACCAGTGCACGTAATCAACTGTTCGGCACCGTGGTGGATAACGACGCGCAGCATATCCAGCAGCACCTGACCATTCTGCTCTCGGATGGCGTAACCCGGCTCAACGTCGCCCTGACCGCGCGCAGCGCAGAACGCCTGCATCTCAAGGCCGGCAAAGAGGTGCTGGTTCTGATTAAAGCCCCGTGGATCAGCCTTCATACTGATGCAACCGGGGCGGATAATCAGCTGGCCGCCACCATAAGCGCTATCGAAACCGGTGAGCAGGTCAGTGAAGTCCTGATGCGCCTGCCGGGCGGTGAAACGCTGTGTGCCACGCTGGAAAACGCGGAAATTGCGCGTCGGCAGTGGCAACCGGGTCACGCCGTGATCGCCAGCTTTAGCGCCAGCCACGCCATCGTCGCCGCTTTGCGTTGATTTATCATTCGGGTTTGACTTCGTTCGAAGCAGTGGCTACAACAACGGTTAACGCTGCAAAAAATGGAACGAATCATGGCTTCATTGCATATTTCGCAAGGCATATTTCATCTTAATGATGCGCGAGTGTTGTCGCTGACCGATGTACACCTTCAGCCCGGCGAGCGCTGGGCATTTGTCGGTGCCAACGGCAGTGGTAAATCCTCACTGGCGCGCGCCCTCTCGGGGGAACTGGCACCGCTGTCAGGTCAGGTAACCTGTGATTTTCAACGTCCCAGCCGCCTGTCGCTGGAGCAGTTGCAGAAGCTGGTCGCCGATGAGTGGCAACGGAATAACACCGACCTGCTGAGCGAAGGTGAGGATGATACCGGCCGCACAACGGCTGAAATCATTCAGGATGAGGTTAAAGACAGGGTGCGCTGCGAGCAGCTGGCCACGCAGTTTGGTATCACCGGCCTGCTTAACCGCCGTTTTAAATACCTCTCTACCGGTGAAACGCGCAAAACATTACTGTGCCAGGCGCTGATGAAGCAGCCCGACCTGCTGATTCTGGATGAGCCTTTTGACGGCCTGGATGTCGAATCGCGCGCGAATCTGACCGCCACGCTGCACCAGTTGCCGCAGGCGGATTTTACCCTGGTGCTGGTGCTGAACCGCTTTGATGATATTCCGGACTACGTTGACCGGGTCGGCGTACTGGCAGAATGCAGCCTGACGCATGTCGGACCCCGTGAGGAGATTCTGGCGCAGGCGCTGGTGGCCCAGCTGGCGCGCAGTGAGCAACTGGCAGGTATGGCGCTGCCGGAAGCCGACGTCCCGGATGCGCTACCGCCGCTGGCAGATGACGCGCCACGAGTGCTTCTGCGTAACGGCATCGTATCCTATAACGACCAGCGTATTATCGACGGCCTCGACTGGCAGGTTAATACCGGGGAGCACTGGCATATTCTCGGGCCAAACGGCGCGGGCAAATCCACATTACTCAGCCTGGTCACGGGCGACCATCCCCAGGGCTACAGCAACGATTTAACCCTGTTTGGCCGGCGCCGTGGCAGCGGCGAAACCATCTGGGATATCAAACAGCATATTGGCTGTGTCAGCAGCAGCCTGCATCTTGATTACCGCGTAAGCGTCAACGTCCGGACCGTGATCCTGTCCGGCTTTTTTGACTCGATTGGTCTTTATCAGGCCGTCTCCGATCGCCAAATGACGCTGGCGCGTCAGTGGCTGGCGCTGCTGGGCATGGATAGCAGAATGGGAGATATGCCCTTTCACGGTTTATCCTGGGGCCAGCAACGGCTGGTGTTGATCGCCCGGGCGCTGGTTAAGCATCCTACGCTGTTGATACTGGATGAACCCTTGCAGGGGCTTGATCCACTCAACCGCCAGCTGGTAAGACGTTTCATCGATATTTTGATTGGTGAAGACCGTACTCAACTGCTGTTCGTTTCACATCATGCTGAGGACGCGCCCCAGTGTATTACCCACCGTCTGCATTTTGTGGCCCAGCCTGACGGCGGCTATCGCTACCAACAGGACAGCATTTGAGTGCCCTGACGCCGTGCCAGCGGCGTTGTTTACCACCAGATGTAAACGCTACCATTTAAACCTGTTTTTTAGCGATGCGATGTGCGGATCCGCCTTTAAATAAGAATATTCAGCTTGTGTAAACGATACCACTTATCCAGACTGGATCACGTTTTTGACTCACCCGATGTGCTATTTTTTCTTGATGACTTTTTAATTTTGACGCTTACCAGGATGCAACATGGAAAAATTTAACCCGGCCGATCATCCTCATCGCCGTTACAATCCCCTGACCGATCAGTGGATTTTGGTTTCTCCTCATCGTGCCAAACGTCCCTGGCAGGGGGCTCAGGAAACGCCCGCAGTGAATACGCTGCCGTCACACGATCCTGACTGTTTCCTGTGCGCAGGCAACACGCGCATCACGGGCGATGTGAATCCTGATTATCAAGGCACCTACGTTTTTACGAATGATTTTGCCGCGTTGATGACGGATACGCCCGACGCGCCTGAAAGTGATGACATGTTGATGCGTTGCGAAAGCGCGCGCGGTACCAGCCGCGTGATCTGCTTTTCGCCCGACCACAGTAAAACCCTGCCCGAAATGTCACTGAGCGCGTTACAGGAAGTCGTCCGCACCTGGCAAGAACAGACGGCTGAACTGGGTCAGCACTATCCCTGGGTGCAGGTCTTTGAGAACAAGGGCGCCGCGATGGGCTGCTCTAATCCTCATCCCCATGGACAAGTGTGGGCCAACAGCTTTCTGCCTAATGAAGCCCAGCGCGAAGACGATCTGCAGCGCCGCTACTTTGCCCAAAAGGGCTCGCCGATGCTGGTGGATTACCTTGCGCGTGAACAGCAGGATGGCAGCCGCACCGTTGTTGAAACCGAACACTGGCTGGCCGTGGTGCCCTGGTGGGCGGCGTGGCCGTTTGAAACCCTGCTGCTGCCAAAAACCCATGTTAAGCGCCTGACCGATTTGACCGATGCGCAGCGTGACGATCTCGCTTGTGCCATCAAGCGCCTGACCAGCCGTTACGACAACCTGTTTCAGTGCTCTTTCCCCTACTCCATGGGCTGGCACGGCGCGCCGTTCAACGGTGACGACAATGAACACTGGCAGTTGCACGCCCACTTTTATCCGCCGCTGCTGCGTTCCGCAACGGTGCGCAAATTTATGGTCGGCTACGAGATGCTGGCTGAAACCCAACGCGATTTAACCGCAGAACAGGCAGCCGAACGCCTGCGTTCCGTGAGCGATATTCATTTCCGTGAGGCACAACAATGAGCTTAAAAACCATCACGCAGCAGGTGTTTACTGAGACCTTTGGCTATGCGCCTACCCACGCGATTCAGGCCCCAGGCCGCGTTAATTTGATTGGCGAGCACACCGATTACAACGACGGTTTCGTGCTGCCTTGCGCTATTGATTATCAAACGGTTATCGCCTGTGCAAAACGCGACGACCGCCAGGTACGCGTGGTTGCCGTGGATTACGATCAGGCGCAGGACATCTTTTCACTGGATGCCCCGATTACCAGCGTAAAAGAACCCATGTGGGCGAACTATGTGCGCGGCGTCGTCAAGCACCTTCAGCAACGCGCACCGGATTTTGGCGGCGTCGATATGGTGATTAGCGGCAACGTGCCTCAGGGCGCGGGCCTTAGCTCTTCCGCCTCGCTGGAAGTGGCGGTCGGAACGGTTTTCCAGCAGCTGTTTAACCTGGCACTGGACGGCGCCGCCATCGCGGTCAACGGTCAGGAAGCAGAAAACCAGTTCGTGGGCTGTAACTGCGGCATTATGGATCAGCTGATTTCCGCGCTGGGCCAGAAAGATCATGCCATGCTGCTGGACTGCCGGACGCTGGGCACGACACCGGTTTCGATGCCGGACGATATTGCCGTGGTCATCATCAATTCCAACTTCCGTCGCAGCCTGGTGGGAAGCGAATACAACGTTCGCCGTGAGCAGTGTGAAGCCGGCGCACGCTTCTTTAACAAAAAGGCGCTGCGTGATGTCGACCTGGCCGAGTTCAACGCGGCTGAGTCTCAGTTAGATCCGCAGGTTGCCAAACGCGTACGTCACGTTATCACTGAAAACGCCCGTACGCTGGAGGCCGCCGAGGCGCTGTCTCGCGGCGATTTAGCCCGCATGGGCGAACTGATGGCGGAATCTCACGCCTCAATGCGTGATGACTTCGAAATTACCGTGCCGCCGGTGGATACCCTGGTCGAGATTGTTAAAGCCGAGATCGGCGATCGTGGCGGTGTTCGCATGACCGGCGGTGGCTTCGGTGGCTGTATTGTCGCCCTGATGCCGCTTGATCTGGTGGATCGGGTTCAGGCCGCCGTCGCCAGCCAGTATGAAGCCAAAACGGGCATCAAGGAGACCTTCTACGTGTGCAAAGCATCAGAAGGAGCGGGCCAATGCTAAACGATGTGAACTCCCATGCGCCGGACGGTCAGCCGTGGCGCATCACCGTATTACGTAATGCCAATGGCATGATTGCCACCTTTATGGACTGGGGCGCAACCTGGCTGTCGGCGCGAGTCCCACTGCAGGACGGTCACGTGCGTGAAGCCCTGCTGGGCTGTGCAACCCCTTCCGACTATCTGCATCAGGATGCCTATCTGGGTGCCACGGTAGGCCGTTATGCGAACCGTATTGCCGGCGCAAAACTGAATAAAATCAGCCGCCCGTTGAGCGCCAATCAGGGCGAACATCAGTTACACGGCGGCCCAGAAGGGTTTGATAAACGCCGCTGGCAAATTGTCAGTCAGTCAGAAACGGAAGTGCATTATCGTCTTGATTCGCCCGATGGCGATCAGGGCTACCCGGGCAACCTTATTGCTGATTTACGCTATGTGCTGGATGACGATAACTGCCTGTCTATTCACTATCAGGCGCAGTGCGACCAGCCCTGCCCGGTCGGTCTCACCAACCATGCTTACTTTAATCTTGATGCGCATCATGGTGATGCGCGCCAGCATCGGTTACAACTGCACGCCGATCGTTACCTGCCCGTGGATAGCGAGGGGATTCCCAACGGCCCACTGAAGGCAGTGGACGGCACCAGCTTCGATTTCCGTCAGGCCAAACGCATTGAGCAGGATTTTCTTGCCGATGACGATCAGAAGGCAGTTAAAGGCTATGACCATGCTTTCCTGCTGAACAGTGCAGGCGATAGCAGCCAGCCTGCCGCTGAACTCTGGTCAGAGGACGGCAAGCTCCAGTTGAGCGTGACCACGTCAGCGCCCGCGTTACAGTTCTACAGCGGTAACTATCTGGCCGGCACGCGCGCCCGGGAGCAGGAAAGCTATACTGCTTTTCAGGGGATCGCGCTGGAGAGTGAATTTTTACCGGATTCGCCTAATCATCCCGAGTGGCCACAGGATGATTGCTGGCTGCAACCGGGAGATCGTTGGGAATCCGTCACGCGCTATCGCTTTACACCACGCTGAGCCACCGTGTGAAAAACGCGCAGTGCGTCACAGACAGACTTACGCAGTGCGCCGTTTTCCGCTATGGTAGAACGCAATTGGTCAGCCAACGGGCTGGCGACAGCAGGTTTCCATTATCTCAGAAACATCAAGTATTAAGGAGTTAAGCTATGGCTGTAACTAAGCTGGTTCTGGTGCGACACGGCGAAAGCCAGTGGAACAACGAAAACCGCTTCACCGGATGGTATGATGTAGACCTTTCTGACAAGGGCCGTACCGAAGCTAAAGCAGCCGGACAGCTGCTGAAGAAAGAAGGTTTCGTGTTTGATTTCGCCTACACCTCTGTGCTGAAACGCGCCATTCACACCCTGTGGAATGTGCTGGATGAGCTGGATCAGGCCTGGCTGCCCGTTGAGAAATCCTGGCGTCTGAACGAACGTCACTATGGCGCGCTGCAGGGCCTGGACAAAGCTGAAACCGCCGCAAAATACGGCGACGAGCAGGTTAAACAGTGGCGTCGTGGCTTCGCGGTGACTCCGCCAGAGTTGGACCGCAGCGATGAGCGTTTTCCTGGACACGACCCGCGTTATGCTTCACTGAAGCCTGAGCAGCTGCCCACCACCGAAAGCCTGGCGCTGACCATCGAACGCGTGATCCCTTACTGGAACGAATCCATTCTGCCACGTATCAAAAGTGGTGAGAAAGTGATCGTGGCGGCCCACGGTAACTCACTGCGTGCGCTGGTGAAATACCTGGACAACATGAGCGAAGAAGAGATTCTTGAACTGAATATCCCGACCGGCGTTCCGCTGGTGTACGAGTTCGATGAAAACTTCAAACCGATCAAACATTACTACCTGGGTGATGCTGACGAGATCGCAGCGAAAGCCGCGGCCGTTGCCAATCAGGGTAAAGCGAAGTAATTTTGCTTCCGTGCAAAAAGGGCCAGACAATGTCTGGCCCTTTTTTATTGCGCCCTGCTTACCTGCGACGCTTTATAACCGCATCGGCCAGCTGACGCAGCACCTTTTCGGTATCGGCCCAGCCAATACAGGCATCCGTGACGCTCTTGCCATAGACCAGCGGCTCGCCGCTTTCCAGGCTCTGATTCCCTTCAACCAGATGGCTTTCAATCATCACGCCGATAATACCGCGCTCACCGTTGATCATCTGCTGTGCCACATCGTCCGCCACCTGCATCTGCTTCTGAAACTGCTTGCTGCTGTTAGCATGGCTGAAGTCGATCATTACCTGCTGAGGCAACCCGGCTTTTTCCAGACCGGCTTTCACCGCGCTGACATGACTGGCGCTGTAGTTCGGCTCTTTACCGCCGCGCAGGATGATATGGCAGTCGCCGTTACCGCGGGTTTCCACAATCGCGGAGTGACCGTATTTGGTCACTGACAGGAAACAGTGCGGTGAACCGGCTGCGTTGATGGCATCAATCGCCACTTTAATGGTGCCGTCCGTACCGTTTTTAAACCCTACCGGGCAGGAAAGGCCGGAAGCCAGCTCGCGGTGAACCTGTGACTCGGTGGTACGGGCACCGATGGCCCCCCAGCTCATCAAATCCGCCACGTACTGCGGCGTAATCATATCCAGGAATTCGCCAGCGGCAGGCAGGCCGGAATCGTTGATCTCCAGCAGCAGCTTACGCGCCAGGCGCAGGCCGTCGTTTAGCTGAAAGGAGCCATCCATGTAAGGGTCGTTGATCAGCCCTTTCCAGCCAACGGTGGTACGCGGTTTTTCAAAATAAACGCGCATGACCACTTCCAGCTCGCCTTTAAGCTGCTCACGCAGGGTTAACAGGCGCGCCGCGTACTCTTGTGCGGCTTCCGTATCGTGAATTGAGCAGGGCCCAATGACCACCAGCAGGCGATCGTCCTGGCCGGTCAGAATCTGGTGAATGGCCTGGCGAGCCTGAGACACGGTCTGCGCTGCACGTTCGGTGGCAGGAAATTTCTCCAGTAAGGCTACGGGGGGCAGGAGCTCTTTGATCTCTTTGATGCGTAAGTCATCGTTCTGGTAATTCATACTCATTCCATATAATTTCTGGCCCGGCGCCCGCCGGACACAACCCAGCCAATGTAGCCCGAAGCGCACAGGGTGTAAATTCCTGATGAGCGCATAATGTATGCGTGAAATTTGCATAAATGGGTAATGCGTCTAGACTTTTAAAGGTAATCACTGAGGAACGGTGGCTTACTTTTATTAACACCTGTCTTTAAGCTAACCAGCGAAATTTTATTTCGCTCAGGGCGTTTTTTCTCTGAACCTTATCTGGCAGCGGTTAGAGACAGCAAATATCATTTATTAACGGGAGCATAATGATGAATAAGTTTGCAATAATTTTTCTGACGGCAGCAATGACTCTGGGCAGTGGCGCAGCAATGGCTGCCAACGGAAACTCTAACCAGGCCGCAGCAGCAGGCGCAGTCGCCGGCGGCGCGAATGAGAATCTGCCACCGAACAAAGTGGATAACAGCAAAATTAATAACACCGGCACTGAGATGTCTTCTCCAACCCGAGACAGCACCTCCAGCAGCAAACACATGACTGCCGATGAAATTGACAAGAACACGCAGTGTAAAGATGGCAAATGCCCTGACATGAATAAAAAAGTGCACACCAAAAAAGGTGGCGGTCACGTCAATACCAAAACTGACGGCACCACGCAGTAATCACTGACTGTTGAGCTGATAAGGAGAGCCTGGCTCTCCTTTATTTTATCCCGCCGCAACTTCCGCTATGCTGAGCCTGTTAACTTGACAGGGAAATGTTCATGGCCTCACTGCTTCTGATAGACGATCATCCACTGGTTGAAGTAGCACTCGAAGCTGCGTTAGCTAAATCCCCCATTCCTCTTCAACTTTATTCCGCCTGCAGCGAACAGTCCGCCCGCGCTTTTCTCTCGCTTCCGCCCGATATCGTCGTGCTGGACATCGGCTTGCCCGATGGTGATGGGCTGGAGATCCTGCGTCGCCTGAAAATCCATTTACCCGACTGCCCGGTGCTGATTTATTCTGCCCAGCAAACTAGCCACTACGTCAGGCGCGCTCAGGCCCTGGGCGCGGCGGGCTATGTGGTGAAGAGCCAACGCATGGAGCAGTTACTCAGTGCGATTCTGGCGGTACTCGGTGGGCACGCCGCCTTCCCCGACTGTCCTGACGAGCCGGAACTGCCGTTGACCAGTAAAGAGCGCCAGATACTGGCTTTGCTGGCCAGTGGCTTATCCAACCTGCAAATTGCCGAGCGGCTGCATATCAGTAACAAAACCGTCAGCACCCACAAAAAGAATATTCTGGAAAAAACCGGCACCCGCTCCGTCGTTGAGCTGGCTGATTTATGGAAAGCACAGCAGTGAGACGCTGGCTGCTCCTGTTCCTGCTGATGTTTACCACGCTAGCGCAGGCCGATGTGCGCCCGGTCAGCAGCATCAGTCTGCCCATGATGATGCCGGTCAAAGGCGCCGAGCTGATGCAGGGCAAAGTCTTGCGGGTCGGCCTGCTGGAGGAGAATAATGCGCCCTGGACAATGCGGGTGGGTAACGATCTCTACGGCATCGATGCCGATTACCTGGCCGCGCTGCACCAGTTAACCGGGGCGCAGTTCACGCTCAGTCTTTATGCCACTCAGGCTGACTTATTAGGCGCACTAACGGACGGCCGGATAGATTTTGCTTTGGGAATGATTGCCCCGCCCCTGCCAGCCAATACGGTCGCCAGCGACAGCTGGTTTAGCAGTCCGTTGCGTATTTATCGCAATCAGCAGAACCAGCGTGCCGTGATGTTCAATAGTCATAATGCTCAGTTGGCTATCAGTCATCTCACGCTGGCCCAGCTGCCCCCGGCCCTGGCGGCCCGTCATCAGTGGCGAACCTACGGCAGCGATCTTCAGGCGCTCTATACGTTGTTGAATCAGCAGAACGATTACGTTGTGGCGGATGAAACCAGCGCGGGTTTTCTGTTGAGTCAGTTGCAACAGGGACAAATCTACCAAATCGCTTCCGGCATCGATGCCGGTCAGCTCAACCTGCGCGCCGTGGCGCGCGATCCGGCGCTTATCGCGTGGCTGAACGAGAGTCTGCGTCAGCTCCCCGCCGAGCTGATGAGTACCCTGCAGGCGCGCTGGAGCAGCAGTCTTCCCCGCTATCAGGACACGCAGACGCTGATGCTTAGCGCCAGCGAGCGCGAGTGGATAACGGCCCACCCGGTTGTGGCCTACGCCGCTGAAGCGGATAACTATCCCTGGAGTTACCGTGACAGCAACGGCACCGCGCGGGGCTACGGTATTGATCTGCTCAACGCGGTGGCCCAAAGCACAGGATTACGTTTTACCCCGCGCTGGGTCAGTAACCCTCAGGAGGCCGCCAGTCTGATCGCTCAGCACCAGGTGATGTTACAGCTGATGCAGCCGCTTAACGGCGAAACGCAAAGTACCAGCCTGCCGGTCTGGCGCGCGCTGTGGGGCATTTATATCCGCCAGCCAGCTGACTGGTCGCACTGGAGCGATCTGGCAGGCAAGCGCATCGGAATTCTGCAGAATGACCTGGCGCAACGCCTTATTCCTGAGAACGCGCAGGTTCAACGCTACAGCGACCGAAACAGCCTGTACGATGCGCTGGCAACCGGGCAGATTGATGCCTTAGTGGATAACGTGTTGTCCGCGCGCTGGCGGATTGCCAGCCGCAACGATCCGCAGATTCATCTGGCTTTTGCCGCCAGCGATATTGCGTGGCCCATCGCGGTGGGCATCGCGCCCGATCGGCCCGAGCTGCGTTCCCTTCTGGATCGCGCATTGCAACAGATCCCCGCCGATACGCAAAACCAGATGCGCGATCGCTGGTCGATGCCACCGCAACCTGGCAGCGTTGCGGCGATGCGTGTTCTGCCGGTGGCCGTATTGTTGACGGGCGGCGTCGCCATCGTGATTTTGCTGGTGCTGCTTGCCCGGCGTTACTGGCAACAGCGACGTGACCGTCAACAGCGTGAGCAGGCCGAACGCGCCAACGCGATGAAAAGCCAGTTTTTAGCGACGGTCAGTCACGAACTGCGCACGCCCATGCAGGCGATACTGGGCTTGCTGGAGCTGGAAAAACAGCAGCGTTCCAGTGACAACCTGCAACTGCTGCACCGCAGCGCGCAGTCACTGATGACGCTGCTTAACGATCTGCAGGATCATGCGCGTATTGAAAATAACAGTTTTGCCCTGTCGCCCCGTCCGCTGGCGCTAGCCCCCTGGCTGGCGCAGCAGCGCCATTTCTACCACCCGTTGATGCGCCCGGAGGGGCCGCGGCTGCAGGTTGAAGCCCTGACCCCGCTGCCTGACGCGATTATGATGGATGCCGATCGCCTGCAGCAGGTCGTGAATAATCTCATCACCAACGCGTTTAAATTTACCCGGCAGGGCCTGATTCGCCTGACGCTGTCGGCCACGGACAGGTTGCAGTTAACCGTGAGCGACAACGGCAGCGG
This sequence comes from Pantoea sp. Ae19-2, assembly GCF_059801205.1. Taxonomy (NCBI): domain Bacteria; kingdom Pseudomonadati; phylum Pseudomonadota; class Gammaproteobacteria; order Enterobacterales; family Erwiniaceae; genus Pantoea; species Pantoea sp. Ae19-2. The sequence goes on from NZ_JBCHWE010000001.1 coordinate 2,546,704, forward strand.
CATCCCGGCAGAGGAGCAGCGTAAACTGTTCGATCCCTGGTACCAGGCACCGTCGGGAAAAGCCGTATCGGTCCAGGGCAGCGGACTGGGGTTGTTTATCTGTCGGGAGATGGTGCAGCGGATGGGCGGCGATATTGCACTCCATTCCGTACCCGGCAAAGGCACGGATGTCACGATCGTGCTGCCACTGATCCCCTGTGATCCCGTTCCTGACAGCGACCCGACCGCCCTGCCGGGCTTTCCGGGGCTGCGCGTGGCGGTGGTTGACGATCATCCCACCAACCTGATCGTCATGGAGCAGCAGCTTGCCCGCTTTGCTGTTCAGGCTGACTGTTTTGAGCATGGCCGCGATCTGCTGCTGGCCGATGCGCGCTGCCCTTACGACCTGCTGTTTATCGATCAGATGATGCCGCGTCCTGATGGCACGCTGCTGCTGCGCCTGTTACGCCGTCGGCAACGACAGCGTGGCGGCAGGCAGCGACGGGTGCTGTGTTCCGCCGATGCGCAGTTACTTAACGTGCAGCTGGCTGCGAACGAGCGCGTGCTGATTAAACCGGTTCAGCTACAGGATATCGGCGAGATACTGGCAGACTTCCGCGACGATCCGCTGGCGTCAGTGGAGGACAATCTGTGGCAGCTGGCACAGCAAAACGAGAAATTTCTTAACCGACTGGGTAAAACATTACGTGATACCCTGGAGAAAGATCGGGCACAGCTGTATGCCGCGCACCAGACCGGTGACGCGACGCAGCTGGCCGAGTCAGCACACCGTATGAAAGGAAGCTGGCTGTTGATTGGCATTGAAGAAGGGGCAAGGCTCTGTCAGCAGCTGTCTGACAAGGCGAAGCACCAGCAGGACAGCTCAGCAGAATGGCAATTGCTGATATCATTGACCGACAGGTTATTACTCAAACTGGATACTTATGGCACACACCCACTCTCATAGCGGTCAGGACACCAACCGTAAGCGCCTGATGGCGGCCTTTGCCGTGACGGCGCTCTTTATGGTCGCGGAAGTGATTGGCGGCTGGATTTCAGGCTCACTGGCCCTGCTGGCGGATGCAGGTCATATGCTGACCGACGCCGCCGCGCTGCTGATGGCATTACTGGCCGTACAGTTTGCCAAACGTAAACCCAACGATCGTCATACCTTTGGTTTGCTGCGGCTTACCACGCTGGCCGCCTTCGTTAACGCTATTGCCCTGATCCTGATTACCTTCCTGATTGTCTGGGAAGCCATTGAACGCTTCTCCCATCCGCAGCCCATCACCGGCGGCCTGATGCTGGGCATTGCTATTGGCGGGCTGCTGGCGAATATTCTCTCATTCTGGCTGCTGCACCACGGCAGTGAAGAGAAGAACCTCAACGTGCGGGCGGCCGCCTTGCATGTGATGGGCGACCTGCTGGGTTCGGTAGGTGCCATCGTCGCGGCGGTCATCATTCTGTTGACGAACTGGACGCCTGCTGACCCTATTTTGTCGATTCTGGTGTCACTGCTGATACTGCGTAACGCCTGGGCGCTGCTGCGGGAGAGTTTTCATGAGCTACTGGAAGGCGCGCCTGATTCGCTGGATGTGACTAAGCTCAGACGCGATCTGAAGCGTAATATTGCAGAGGTGCGCGATGTTCATCATGTGCATATCTGGCAGGTGGGCGAGAAGCCGATTTTAACGCTGCACGTTCAGGTGATCCCGCCACGCGATCATGATGGTTTACTGCGCCGCATTCACACCTATCTGCACGACCATTATCAAATTGAACACGCGACGGTGCAGATGGAGTTTCAGCCCTGTGTGGGACCGGACTGCGCGCTTAACACGCCGGTGATTGAGGGAGCTCACCACCATCACGAGCACGGTGAGCACGCACATCATCACTGAGCAGACAGCGCACGAGAACCCTGTTTTCGTGCGCTGATTATCCACATCCTCGAGCCATTGAGCGCAATCAACGTCAAAATAGCGTACTCCAGCGCCATCGCGTAAACCCCCTGACGGGCAAATATCATCACGCTGATGACGTTGATAATCACCCAAAGCAGCCAGTTCTCGACGTACTTACGCGTCATCAGCACCATGGCCACAATCGACAGCACCATCAGGCAGGCGTCCCAGAAGGGAAACGCATCCGGCTGCAGCGTGGGCATCGCCACGGCAAAGCCCGCCGCATTCATGAGGCTCACCGCCATTTGAGTGAGAAAGGCAAAGACCGGATCGATATACACCGTCATAAACGCAATCGCGATCACGCAGCCAACCGCCCAGCCAATGGCTTTTGCGCGCGGTAACCAGCGTATAGTTAACTCGGCCTGATGATCCGACGTTTGCCGACTCCAGGCGTACCAGCCATAAACGTTAGCCGCAAAAAAGAACAGCTGTAACAGCAGGCTGGCATAAAGCTGAATTTGAAAAAAGATCACCGCAAACAACGTGACGTTTAGCAGACCAAACGCATAGTTGACGATCTTTTCCAGACTGGCGAGCCAGATACACAGCAGGCCCGCCAGTGTCCCAATGGCTTCAATCCATGAGAGATCGTAGCCCGTGGCCCCCAGGGGGATGTGCACTAAAATATTTTGTGTGCTAAAAAAATCCATATCAGCCACCTGTCAAAGACGCGCGTTACGCGTTTCCTTTCACGTTATGTTTGAGATTTGCAGCAAAGGATAGCATACGGTTCAGCGGTACCAGTGCGGCTTCACGCAGCGCCGCATCCACGTGAATTTCATGTGCCTGCCCACCTGACTCCAGCGCCTCGGCAATGGCTTGCAGTCCGTTCATGGCCATCCAGGGGCAGTGCGCACAGCTTCGGCAGGTCGCACCTTCGCCTGCCGTCGGCGCTTCCAGCAATATTTTGTCGGGCACCGCCTGCTGCATCTTGTAAAAGATACCGCGATCGGTCGCCACGATCATCTGCGGATGCGGCAGGCTTTTGGCAGCCTGAATCAGCTGGCTGGTCGAGCCTACCGCATCGGCCAGATCCACAATCGCCTGGGGCGATTCGGGATGAACCAGCACCGCCGCATCCGGATAAAGCGCCTTCATCCGCTGCAGTGCCTGGGTTTTGAACTCATCATGGACGATGCAGGCGCCCTGCCAGCACAACACATCGGCCCCGCTTTTTTGACTGACGTAGCGCCCCAGATGCCGATCGGGTGCCCAGATAATCTTCTCACCCAGGCTATCCAGATGCTCGATTAATTCCACCGCGATACTGGAGGTGACCACCCAGTCGGCGCGCGCTTTCACCGCCGCCGAGGTATTCGCGTAAACCACGACTGTACGATCGGGATGGGCATCGCAAAAGGCGTTAAATTCCTCAATCGGACAGCCAAGATCCAGCGAGCATTCGGCTTCAAGCGTGGGCATCAGGACGGTTTTTTCCGGGCTGAGGATTTTGGCCGTTTCCCCCATAAACCGGACGCCGGCCACCAGCAGCGTACCGGCCGCATGCTGGCTGCCGAAGCGCGCCATTTCGAGCGAGTCAGAGACGCAGCCACCGGTTTCTTCCGCCAGGGCCTGAATCTCAGGATCGGTGTAGTAATGCGCCACCATCACGGCATTGCGAGCCTTAAGCAGCGCTTTAATTTTTTCCCGATAAAAGGTTTTTTGCTCGTCGTTCAGCCGGGCAGGCTTCGGGGGAAAAGGATAAACAGCATTTTCTGGATCAAAGATTGCGCTCATGACACCGCTCTCGTTCTGTAAAATTAACGAAAATCGCCAGTTATGGCTCAACAGGACGTAAATATCGCCATCGTGTTTTATATGCTAAACACGATAGCGGAAAAGCGGCAGAGTGTCGTGTTTTATTTGTTCGCTACGATGAAGAGAGGCCGACAAGCCCCTGCTGGGGCGCTTCCAGCTTGAGTAAGAAGGCTTTGACCGCCAGCCCGCCCGCAAAGCCGGTCAGTTTGCCATTCGTCCCAATCACCCGATGACAGGGCGCCACAATCGACAGCGGGTTTCGGCCATTCGCCGCGCCCACCGCGCGCACCGCGGCAGGATGACCAATCGCCTCGGCAATTTGTCGATAACTGCGCGTTTCGCCAAAGGGAATGGTGAGCAGCGCCTGCCACACTTTTATCTGAAAGTCGGTTCCGGCGAAATCCAGCGGTAAGGTAAAACGCTGGCGCGTCCCCGCGAAATACTCGTGCAGCTGGGTTTCGGTTTCGCGCAGCACCGGATGGTTATCGTCGCGTTCTACCGGCGATAAGCGGGGATGTCTGCGCACTTCGTCCTGCCATAAAATGGCCGCCAGACCGCGATCGCTGGCGATAAGCGTGAGTTCGCCGACCGGGGTTGTCACAGGTTTGCAGTAATACATGCTGTTCCTCCCATCATCATTCTGTCGGGCATTATCGCACTTTTTTAGCGTCAAACTGGCTGTTTTCGGTCATTACAATAAACTGATGTGCTGTCCGAAAACAGCCAGTCAATCTCATCCGCCAGCGCTACGCTGTCGCTATTTGCCGGAGAGCAACCATGTTTGATCCAGATACGGCTTACCAGGCGTTAACGTCGCGGGATACGCGTTTTGACGGCGTGTTTTTTGTTGGCGTGACCTCAACCGGCATTTATTGTCGTCCGATATGTCCGGTTAAGCCGCCGATGCAAAAAAACTGCGTGTTCTTTAGCAGTGCTGAGGCCGCGGAGAAAGCGCGTTTTCGCCCCTGCCTGCGCTGTCGTCCTGAACTGGCACCCGGTAATGCGCCCGTCGACAATGCCCACAGAGTGGCCGACCGTCTGGTGCAGCGCATTGAAGAGGGGTTGCTGGAAGAGCACGCAGGACTGGACGACATCGCCACCGAGTTTGGCATGAGTGCCCGTCAGCTGCGGCGGATTGTGCAGCAGGAGTTAGGCGTCACCCCGCTGGAGCTGAAACAGACACGGCGCATGTTGCTGGCCAAGCAGCTACTGACTGAAACCACGCTCCCGGTTACCGATGTTGCCTACGCCAGCGGCTTCGGCAGTTTACGGCGCTTTAATGACGTGTTCCAGGCCCGCTATCGCATGACACCCGGCGCCTTGCGAAAAACCGCGCCGCAACCCACACAGCAGCCAGGCGATACCATGCAACTACAGCTCAGCTATCGCCCGCCCTATGACTGGCAGGCAATGCTGGATTTTCTGCAGTTGCGGTTGATGAAAGAGATTGAAGCCGTTGAGGGCCAAACCTACCGCAGAACCGTGGCGCTGGGTCAGTATCGCGGCTGGGTCAGCGTTTCACCGCTCCCGGCCAGGCATGCGCTCCGCGTTGAGTTCACGCTGTCCCTGACGCCGGTATTACCTGCACTCCTGCGCCGCCTGCGCGATCTGTTCGACCTGAACGCGCAGCCGCAGCGAATTGCGGCTCACCTGCAGCAGGATCCTCTGCTGGCACAAAGCCTTCATGACGCTCCCGGCCTGCGCGTGCCTGGCGCGTTTGACAGCGTTGAAATGGGCGTCCGTGCCATTCTGGGTCAGCAGGTCACCGTGAAAGCAGCGACCACCCTCAGCAGCCGTTTTGCCCAGGCGTTTGGTGAGCCCTGCTCGACGCCATTCCCGGACCTGTCCCGCTATACTGTCCAGCCACAGCGCATCGCACAGGCGACGGTCGATGAGATTGCCAGCCTTGGGATTGTCAGCGCGCGAGCCAGAGCGATTCTGGCGTTTGCAGGTGCCTGTGTTGAGGGCAGCCTGCGTTTTAACGCTACGCTCACGCCCGATGAGATTATGACGCGGCTGGTCGCGCTGCCGGGCATTGGCCCCTGGACCGCGCATTACATCGCCATGCGCGCACTGCGCTGGCCTGATGCTTTTCCCAAAGAGGATATTGCTATACGCAATAAGCTGGGAGGCCTGACGCCTAAGGCCGCAGAAGTTCGTTCGCAGCAGTGGCGCCCGTGGCGCAGCTATGCCGTGATGCATATCTGGAAAAGCCTGTAAGCCTTACGCGGCGCGCTCATAATTTCTGCATTATCAAAAAAATAACCGCGTTCTTACTAAACTCCTGCCCTGTGCAACCGATAACCAATTTGGCTTAACATCGTTGACATGGGCAGGAGGCAGAAGTCATGGGGTTGCGGTTAGAAAATACAAAAATTGCGCACAAACTCAGTTTAGGATTTGGACTCGTTTTATTGTTAGTGGTGGGCTCGGGCAGTATCAGCGTATTACGCTTTAAAAATATTCGTGATGTTTATGAACAAAGCACCCTGATTTACGATATCAACATTGATGTCTTTCAGGCCAAAGTCAACCGGCTCAAACTGCTTTATGGGGATGAAAAAGCCGGCAAAGTGATGGCAGATTACATTGCCCACGCCTCTCAGCTCACTCAGGATGCTCAGCAGTTCACATGGCAGCCTGAACAGCAGGCCGAACTTCAGGCTATCGCCAGTCAACTCAGTCACTTTCAAAGCAGCATCACCACCATGACCCAGGCAGTCCAGACGTTGGCCGCCACGGGTAAACAGCTCGATCAGCGCAACATGCAAAGCCAGTCAACCCTGTATGAAGCGTTAATTAAAACGCAGATGACCGATGCCAGCGTACTGTTCCAGCAGCTTCTCGCCATCAGCCAGCTACGCGATCAGCTTCAGTTACTGCGCTACGACCCGGTTAATGCCGCTACGCTTCAGGTGCAGCTTGAACAGCAAGCCAGGGCGATTCAGTCCAGCCTCTCCGCCTTATTACCGCAGTTGCCCCCGGAGGCACAGACGCAGTTGAACGCACTGTGGAGCGCAACGCTTGACGTGAAACAACTCAGTGAGCGTTACGCGGCAGGCTTTCGCGAACTCAGCGTTGCGGAAAGCGCCGTTAAAACGGACGGTGATAAAAGCAGTGCCATCATTAAAATGCTTCTGCAGCAGATGAAAGTTGAAAACAGCAACCTGACCCACGGTTCAATTAATCTGACGCTGCTGACGGTCAGCATTGCGGTTCTGCTGGGTATTCTCATCGCCTGGCTGATCAGCCGTCAGATCACCGCCCCTGTCCGAAACAACCTGCTGCTGGCCGAGCGCATCGCCAGCGGGGATTTAAGTGCCGATATCAAACCGGGCGGCCGTGATGAGCTTAGCAAGCTGGCCGGTGCAATGGGCGCAATGAATCACCGCCTGCGGACGATGATTCAGGAAGTCCGCGACAGCGTCTTCACCGTCTCCCAGGCGGCGAGCAGTATTAACAGCGACAACCACAACCTTTCCTCACGGACTGAGCAACAGGCAGCGGCTGTCGTGCAGACTGCTGCCAGCATGGAGCAGCTCACCGTGACGGTGAAGCACAACGCGGATAACGCTCGCCATGCCAGCCAGATAGCGGCGGAAGCCTCTTTGCAGGCTGAGCAAGGCGGTGCTGCGGTGAGTGAAGTGGTGCAAACCATGGGCGACATCTCTGCCAGTTCCAAAAAAATTGCCGAGATCACTGCCGTCATTAACAGCATCGCGTTTCAGACCAATATCCTGGCACTGAATGCGGCGGTTGAAGCGGCGCGGGCGGGCGAACAGGGGCGCGGATTTGCGGTGGTCGCCAGCGAAGTGCGTAATCTGTCTCAGCGCAGCGCTCAGGCGGCGAAAGACATTGAGCAGCTCATCAGTGCATCCGTTGGTCAGATTGCCGAAGGCAATAACCGCGTTGCGCGTGCGGGCGAGAGAATGGGACAGGTGGTGAATGCCATTTCCCGCGTCAATCATATTGTGGGTGAGATCTCTTCGGCTTCTGACGAGCAAAGCCGCGGTATTGAGCAGATCGCCCGGGCGGTATCGGAGCTGGACAGCACCACGCAGCAAAACGCCTCGCTGGTCTCCGCCTCTGCCCTGTCCGCCAATGCCCTGGAAGATCAGGCGCTGCGGCTCGAAACGCTGCTGAAACAGTTCAATCTCGAACCGGGCCAGACCGCCGCACGCTAATCCTGCTGATGCCTCACGCCACACAAGCGCCCACAGGGCGCTTTTTTTATGGCAGATGGCTAGCAAGGAGGCGGATGATTCAGTCGGCCTGTGGCGGGCGCTTATCGCACGTTTAACCGCACTGCACGCCTGACGAAATGCCCGGTGGGCGTGCTTTTCTGAATGGGTGGGTCGTGCAGGATTGCCTCAGCGGGCGGGCCTCGCCCTCCGGGTAATGCTGACGCATCAGCCTGAATCGCTGCGCGATTCAGTCGAACCTGCTGCAGGTTCTCATCCCACACGTTTTACGCATAGCAAAAAGGCGCCTTTAGGGCGCCTTTCAACATTGGTGGGTCGTGCAGGATTGCCTCGGCCCGGCGGGCCTCGCCCTCCGGGTGATGCTGACGCATCAGCCTGAATCGCTGCCCGATTCAGTCGAACCTGCTGCAGGTTCTCATCCCGCACGTTTTACGCATAGCAAAAAGGCGCCTTTAGGGCGCCTTTCAACATTGGTGGGTCGTGCAGGATTGCCTCGGCCCGGCGGGCCTCGCCCTCCGGGTAATGCTGACGCATCAGCCTGAATCGCTCTGCGATTCAGTCGAACCTGCTGCAGGTTCTCATCCCGCACGTTTAACTACGCGGCGCGACAAACGAAAAGAGCGCCCACTGGGCGCTCTTTTCTGAATTGGTGGGTCGTGCAGGATTGCCTCGGCCCGGCGGGCCTCGCCCTCCGGGTAATGCTGACGCATCAGCCTGAATCGCTGCGCGATTCAGTCGAACCTGCTGCAGGTTCTCATCCCGCACGTTTAAATACGCGGCGCGACAAACGAAAAGAGCGCCCGGAGGGCGCTCTTTCCTGAATTGGTGGGTCGTGCAGGATTCGAACCTGCGACCAATTGATTAAAAGTCAACTGCTCTACCAACTGAGCTAACGACCCGCTCGGGGCTGACAACCGCTCAAACACATTCACCAATAATGCCTGAGGTTAAGATGGTGGGTCGTGCAGGATTCGAACCTGCGACCAATTGATTAAAAGTCAACTGCTCTACCAACTGAGCTAACGACCCATCTTAAGGTTGTGAAGCAATACTGAAGGTTCTCTTGGGGAACAACGTCCTGCGGGAGATGGTGGGTCGTGCAGGATTCGAACCTGCGACCAATTGATTAAAAGTCAACTGCTCTACCAACTGAGCTAACGACCCATCTTCAGGCTTGCCAGACACATCTGCAATGTGTCCCGGCAACGGCGGCATATATTACTGATTTACCGAGGTAGCGCAACCCTTATTTTCTGTTAAAGGGTTCAATTGCCTACCTTTCATGCGGCAAGACCAGAAATCACTCGATATCCGGTCAAACCTGCACAAATTACATACCAGACAACCGTTTTTGCGCCTGCTTAGCAGATTCGGTATCAGGATAAAGTTTGATCACCTGTTGATAAACGGCTTTGGCTTTCGCCGTGTCGTTTTTCTCCTGCATGATCACGCCAACCTTTAACAACGCTTCAGCAGCCTTGGGAGATTTTGGATACTGCTTCACCACCGTGGCGTAATAATACGCGGCGTCGTCTTTCTTGCCTTTGTTATAAAACAGCTGCCCCAGCCAGTAATTGGCATTCGGCTGATACGTCGAATCCGGATAGCGTTTCACCCACGCCTGTAGCGCAGCGATCGCCTGGTCATACTGTTTTTTCTCCAGAATGAGCGCGACAGCAGCATTGTAATCGCTGTTGGCATCGCCACTCTGTACCGGCGCACTGCCGCCGGCTGCTGCGGCACCGGAATCCGTGCCAGAGGCTGCTGCCGCGCCCGCACCGGCGCTATCACCGGCACCTGCGGCTGGCTGGCTGGCGTTGCTGTTATTGCTGCTCAGACTGTCGATCTGCTGATAGATCTGCTTCTGGCGCTCAACAACCTGGTTCAGCTGATAGGTATTTTGCTGGATTTCCCCACGCAACGAGTCGATATCCCGCTGGTTATCACTCATCTGCTGCTGCAGTTGCTGCATCAGCTGTGCCTGGGCGTTTGAGATTCTTTCTAGACTGGTGACGCGGTCTTCGACCGAGCCGGAGCCAACGCTACTGATTGACGCTTGGGCATTAGCGGCCCAGGGGGCCGCTACGCCAATCAGTAACGACAGACTCAACAGGTGATGTCTGAAGTTACTAACCATATGATTCTCTTAGTATACCAGTACGGCACGACGGTTTTTAGCGTAAGCCGCTTCGTCGTGGCCCAGAACGGCCGGCTTCTCTTTACCGTAAGAAACGATAGACATCTGGTCAGCTGACACGCCTTTACCTTGCAGATACATCTTAACGGCGTTAGCACGACGCTCGCCCAGGGCGATGTTGTATTCTGGCGTACCGCGCTCATCCGCATGACCTTCGATGGTCACTTTGTATGATGGATTGCTACGCAGGAAGTTAGCGTGCTGATCCAGCATCTGAGCGTAGTCAGACTGAACGTCATATTTGTCCAGACCGAAGTAAACGATGTTGTTCTGTTGCAGCTGTTGCATCTGCAGACGCGCCTGCTCATCAGAAGACATGTTACCGTTGCCGTTCATGCCAGAGTTAGCACCGTAAGCGCCATCAGCACCTGCGCCAGACTGGTCATTGTTGTTATTTTTGTGTGAGCTACACGCCGCAACTGCCATGATTGGCAGAGCCAGCATTAAACCCTTCAGTACTTTGTTCAGTTGCATTTGAAAATTCCCATTATTGTTTATTTTTTTGTAATGTCAGAAAGCTCAAACATTACAGGTACGGCGACCAGGCAGGAAATTTGACCTGTCCATCAGTTGCCGGAAGACGCGCTTTGAAACGACCGTCAGTCGAGACCAACTGCAACACGGAACCCATGCCCTGAGTAGAGCTGTAGATCACCATAGTGCCGTTTGGTGCCAGGCTCGGCGTTTCATCCAGGAACGTGTCCGTTAACGTTTGAACGGCTCCCGTTACCAGATCCTGTTTGGCGACGTGTTGAGCACCGCCACTGGTGCTAATCATCACCATTGATTTACCATCGCTGGCCACATCAGCATCCTGGTTCTGAGCCCCTTCCCAGGTAATACGCTGTGGTGAACCACCATTGATACCAATCTTATAAATTTGTGGTGCGCCAGCCTGGTCAGAGGTGTAAGCCAGCGTCTGGCTGTCCGGGAACCAGGTCGGTTCAGTACTGTTATAACGGCCGTCGGTGATCTGACGAATCTGACCAGAAGCCAGGTCCATTACGTACAGATTCAGGCTACCGGTTTTCGATAAGGCGAACGCCAGTTTGGTGCCGTCAGGCGAGAACGCCGGAGCACCGTTATGACGTGGGAATGAAGCCACCTGACGCACCGCGCCGTTCGAGAGCGTCTGAATAACCAGCGCCGACTTGCCGCTTTCAAAGGTCACGTAGGCCACTTTGCTGCCGTCTGGCGACCAGGCCGGTGACATCAGTGGCTGTGGTGAACGATGCACGACGAACTGGTTATAGCCGTCGTAGTCCGCCACGCGCAGTTCGTAAGGGAACTGACCGCCGTTGGTCTGCACCACATAGGCGATACGAGTACGGAATGCCCCTTTGATGCCCGTCAGTTTCTGGAACGCTTCATCACTCACGGTATGCGCCGCGTAACGCAGCCACTGTTTCGTGATTTTGTAAGAGTTCTGCGCCAGCACGGTACCCGGAGCACCTGCCGTATCGACCAGCTGGTAAGATACCTGATAGCTGCCGTCGGCGTTAGGCTGAATCTGTCCTACGACGACAGCATCAATGCCCAGTGCACTCCATGCAGCAGGCTGAACTTCCTGCGCGCTGGTCGGCTGCTGTGGCAGGCGAGAACGATCGAGCGGATTAAACTTACCGCTGTTACGCAGGTCAGCCGCGACGATGCCACCGATATCTTCCGGTGCCGCGCCAGGGCCTGCCCACTTGAACGGAACCACACCAATGGGACGCGCGCTGTTGACGCCCTGGGTGATTTCAATGCGAACCTCTGCGTGCAGCACTGCTGCCCACAACAGGATAAAAAAGCCTAACGTTACGCGAAGAGCTTGCTTCATTTTATCTCCCTTATCTGAACCTGAGTCCGCGATAATTGGCACTGTTCCTGAAAACCACGAGTACAACTAGAGTACGGCAAGCTAACCATAGATCAACCTGCCGCCGGTTACTGCATTATTGCGGTCTGAAACGCATCGGCGCGTTTTTAAACACTTCGTACACCGCTTGTGAAGGCGGTTTCGGAATACGTGCCTGCTTCGCTGCCGCGATGGCAGCCTGACAGAGCGCCGGATCGCCCCCTTCTGATTTCACATCAATCAGCATACCGTCAGGAGCAAGTTTAATACGTAAGTCACAGCTTTTGCCGCTATACAGGTCCGCATCGTAAAAACGGCTCTGGATAGCACTGGTAATCTGGCCAAGGTACGCGTTCACATCTGCGCCAGAGGCACCCGCTTTCTTCTGGTTGCCCTGCCCTGCAGCACCGCCAGAGGCGCCGCTTTTCGGTGCATTCTTACCGGACGCTAAGCCGCCCAGCAGATCGTCGACGTCGCTGTCGTTCGCTGCCTCAGCCGCCGCTTTCGCTTTTGCTTCCGCTTTTGCCTTCGCGTCTGCTTTGGCTTTTGCGGCAGCATCGGCCTTGGCTTTTGCTGCGGCTTCGGCTTTTTCTTTCGCGGCTTTCTCTTTGGCTTCAGCCGCCGCTTTCTCTTTAGCTTCCTGCGCGGCCGCGGCTTTAGCTTCGGCGGCGGCTTTCGCTTCTGCCGCTTTGGCTTCTTTAGCGGCTTCCGCTTTAGCCTGCTTCGCGGCTTCAGCCTTGGCCTGTTTCGCGGCCTCGGCAGCCTCGGCTTTCGCCTGTTGTTCAGCCTGTTTCTTTGCTTCGGCCGCGGCGGCTTTCGCCTGTTGCTCAGCCTGCTTCTTCGCCTCGGCCGCAGCCTGCTTAGCGTCTTCCTGAGCCTTTATTTTCGCGTCAGCGGCTGCTTTCTGCTGTTCAGCCTGGGCTTTCGCCTGCTGCTTCGCGTCTTCCTGGGCCTGCAGGCGTTCTTTTTCCAGCTCTTTCAGCCGCTGTTGTTCAGCCGCCTGCTTCTGCTGGAGCTCTTCGGCCTGCTGTTGTGACTGTTTCTGGCGCTGCTGCTCGGCACGCTGACTGTCGCTTTGCTGATTCTGCTGACGATTATATTGCTCAACCACCGCACCGGGATCGACCATAACTGCCTCGATATCGCTCCCGCCGCCGCCTCCGCTGGCTTCAATGTGCTCATTAAATGAGCTCCATATCAGCAGCGCAATCAGCACGATATGCAGAATCACCGAAATGATTATCGCGCGCTTTAATTTTTCGTTTTGCTCGGTTGCCTTCGACACACTCGGTTCCCAAAAACGGTTCGACTTTAAATCGGCTGCGTCATCAAACCGACAGATTTAACTCCAGCCTGATGCAGCAGGTTCAGCGCCTTAATGATTTCATCATAAGGGACCTCTTTGGCACCGCCGATCAGAAAGACAGTTTTCGGATTGGCTTCCAGACGACGTTGCGCTTCGCTAATCACCTGTTCAGGGGGTAGCTGCGATAAACGATCGTGATCCACCACCATGCTGTATTGGCCCACACCGGACACTTCTACAATTACAGGCGGATTATCATCACTGGAAACCGTCTTCGAATCCGTCGCATCCGGCAAATCCACTTCCACGCTTTGGGTAATGATCGGGGCCGTCGCCATAAAAATCAGCAACAGCACCAGCAAGACGTCCAGCAGTGGAACAATGTTGATTTCCGACTTTAGCTCGCGGCGACCGCGACCACGCACTCGGGCCATCATTTACCTCTGTTTACTTAGCGCTGTCGCTGGAAAAAGCCTGACGATGCAGGATAGCCGTGAACTCTTCCATGAAGTTGTCATAGCCCTGTTCCAGTTTATTGACGCGCTGGTTCAGTCGGTTATAAGCCATTACCGCAGGAATTGCCGCGAATAAACCGATAGCGGTCGCGATCAACGCTTCTGCGATACCCGGCGCAACCATCTGTAGCGTGGCCTGCTTTACGGCGCCCAGGGCAATAAAGGCATGCATAATCCCCCACACCGTACCAAACAGACCAATATACGGGCTGATGGACCCTACGGTGCCAAGGAAGGGAATGTGATTTTCCAACGCTTCCAGCTCACGATTCATGGAAATGCGCATCGCCCTGCTCGCCCCTTCCACTGCCGCCTCAGGCGCATGGTTGTTGACCCGATGCAGACGTGCGAACTCTTTGAAGCCGGCGTAAAAGATTTGCTCCGAGCCTGCCAGCTCTTCGCGACGCGCCTGACTTTCCTGATACAGGCGAGAAAGCTCAACGCCGGACCAGAATTTGTCTTCAAAGGCATCAGCTTCCCTTCCCGCCGCATTCAGAATACGCGTGCGCTGGATAATGATTGCCCATGAAGCAATCGAAAAGCCGATCAAAATCAACATGATAAGTTTGACCAGAAGGCTCGCCTTCAGGAACAAATCAAGAACGTTCATGTCAGTCACTGCTTGAACTCCGCGACAATAGACTTGGGAAGCGCAATCGGCTTCATTAGGTGTGGGTTGATGCAGGCAATCAGGACTTCTGCCTCATTGAGCACTTTGCCTTCTGCATTCACGATACGCTGGGTAAATGTCATCGTCGCCCGGGTCATTGATGTCACTTCACTCTGAATTTCCAGAAGATCGTCAAGACGCGCCGCCGAAAGATAGTCCACCGTCATGCGCCGCACCACAAAAGCAATCTGCTGTTCTAACAGCGTCTGCTGATTGAAATGATGCTGACGCAACATTTCGGTACGTGCTCGTTCATAAAAAGCGATATAGCTGGCGTGATAAACCACACCACCGGCATCGGTATCTTCATAGTAGACCCGAACCGGCCAGCGAAACAGCGTTGTACTCACTCTACATCCCGGCCTCGTTTTAAACGTTGCTACTATACGCAAGACAATTGGGGTTGGGAATGGGCTGCCAGGGCCAGGAGAAAATAATTATCAGTTGGTTACAACCGGAAGGCTTTAGTGGAGGTTTCTTGACCAGACGCTGAAGTAAACTCACGCTTCAGCGTAAAATGCTGACGGGCTGTCAGAGATAAAACCGGCTTACGCCCCACAAGAGTATCACTAATGCGGGTAAAGGGGTAAACAGAGCACGCCAGCGTAATCGTCGCGGACGAAACCCAACACCGTAAATCACGCCGGTGCATACCGCCCAGATGAGCAACACGCCCTGCCACAGCAGAATGCCGCCAGCACCGCTGGCATAACGTGCGGGATTCCACAGCAGACATCCCGCCAGCCAGAGTGCCAGCACCAGTGAAAGGGCCCGGAACGGGCCCTTATCCATCAGACGACAGGTCGTCTGTAGCCATCCGCTCATCAGGATTGTCGATCCGATGCGGCGCTGTCTTCGATATGCTCTATGGCCAGCGCCGTGATGATACCAAAGGCGCAGGCCAGCAAGGTGCCAAGAATCCAGGCAAAATACCACATGTGTTGACTCCTTATCAGTACAGTGAGTTGCTGTTGCTCTCAACATGCTCTTTGGTGATACGGCCAAACATCTTCCAGTAACACCAGCTGGTGTAAAGCAGGATGATGGGCACAAAAATAATCGCGGCAAAGGTCATGGTTTTCAGCGTCAGCAGACTGGAGGTTGCATCCCACATGGTCAGACTGGTGCCCGGTACCGTGCTGGAAGGCATAATAAACGGAAACATGGCAATACCGGCCGTCATAATGACGCAGGCAAGCGTCAGTGAAGAGAACACAAACGCCCATGCGCTTTTGTGCATACGTGAGCACAGCACCGTCAGCAGAGGCAGCACAACGCCCAGCAGTGGGAATAACCACAGCACGGGATGCTGCTGGAAATTCACCATCCAGGCACCGGCTTCGCGCACCACGGTTTTACCCAGCGGATTCGAGGCCGCATAGTGATCAAGCGTACTGGTCACCACATAACCGTCAATGCCGTACTTCACCCACACGCCCGCCAGTGCGAAGCACACCATCATCACCAGCGTGGAAATCTGGGTCGTGGCGCGTGCGCGCAGGTACAGTTCGCCGTTCGTGCGCATCTGCAGGTAGGTTGCGCCCTGCGCCAGTATCATGGCGACGCTCACCACCCCTGCCAGCAGGCCAAAGGGATTAAGTAACTGGAAGAAGTTACCGGTGTAATACAGGCGCATATACTCATCAGCATGAAACGGCACACCCTGGAGCAGGTTGCCAAAGGCCACGCCAATCACCAAAGGAGGGACGAAGCTGCCGATAAAAATGCCCCAGTCCCAGGCGCCGCGCCAGCGCTTGTCTTCAATCTTAGAGCGGTAATCAAAGCCCACCGGACGAAAGAACAGCGACGCCAGCACCAGAATCATTGCCACATAAAATCCTGAAAACGCTGCCGCATAAACCATCGGCCAGGCGGCAAACAGCGCACCACCCGCAGTAATTAACCAGACCTGGTTACCGTCCCAGTGCGGCGCAATGGTGTTAATCATTACCCGACGCTCGGTATCGGTGCGTCCCAGCAGGCGCGTCAGCATGCCCACGCCCATATCAAAGCCATCAGTGACGGCAAAGCCCACCAGCAAAATGCCGATCAGCAGCCACCAGACAAAGCGCAGAACTTCGTAATCAAACATGGCGGTTCTCCTTATCCACGTACCGGCTGAACGGTTTTCGCCATCTGCTCATGGTGATAACGACCCGTTTTCAGGCTACTTGGACCCAACCGGGCAAATTTAAACATCAGGTACATCTCGGCGACCAGGAACAGGGTATACAGACCGCAGATCAGCCCCATGGAGAACAGGATATCCCCAACGGTGAGCGACGAGTTCGCCACGGCCGTTGGCAGCACTTCGCCTATCGCCCAGGGTTGACGGCCGTACTCCGCCACAAACCAGCCTGCTTCAACCGCAATCCACGGCAGCGGAATGCCATACAGCGCGGCCTTGAGTAACCAGCGATGTTTGCCGATACGATTACGAATGACGCTCCAGAACGACAGCGTGATAACGCCGAGTAACAGCACGCCGCAGAGCACCATGATGCGGAAGGCAAAATACAGCGGCGCCACGCGTGGAATGGAATCCTGTGTTGCCTGCTTGATTTGCGCCTCGCTGGCATCTGAGACGTTTGGCGTATAGCGCTTCAACAACAGACCATAACCCAGATCTTTTTTGCTGTGATTAAAGGCATCACGCACGGCCGGATCGGTATTCCCGCTGCGCAGTTCATTTAACAGTGCGTAGGCTTTCATCCCGTTACGAATGCGAACTTCATGTTGGGTCATAAGCTCTTTCAGGCCCGTTACCGGCGTATCCGTAGAACGGGTGGCGATGAGTCCCAGCAGATAAGGAATTTGAATGGCGTAGTGGTTCTCTTGTGATGCCTGATCGGGTAGACCGAACAGCGTAAAGGCAGCCGGAGCAGGCTGGGTTTCCCATTCGGCTTCAATGGCCGCCAGCTTGGTTTTCTGCACATCGCCCATTTCGTAACCGGACTCGTCGCCCAACACGATGACTGACAATACAGCTGCCATACCGAAACTTGCCGCGATAGCAAAAGAGCGTTTGGCAAACGCCGTGTCGCGGCCTTTCAGTAAATACCAGGCGCTGATGCCTAAAATAAACATGGCACCGGTGGTGTACCCTGCCGCGACGGTGTGAACAAATTTCACCTGGGCGACTGGATTTAAGACCAGCTCAGAGAAGCTCAGCATCTCCATGCGCATGGTTTCAAAGTTAAACTCAGAGGCAATTGGGTTTTGCATCCAGCCGTTTGCCACCAGAATCCACAGCGCCGACATATTGGATCCCAGCGCCACCAGCCAGGTCACGGCCAGGTGCTGAACTTTGCCCAGCCGATCCCAGCCGAAAAAGAACAGGCCAACAAAGGTGGACTCAAGAAAGAAAGCCATTAATCCTTCAATAGCTAACGGCGCGCCAAAAATATCGCCGACATAATGAGAATAGTAAGACCAGTTGGTGCCGAACTGAAACTCCATGGTCAGTCCGGTCGCCACGCCCAGCGCAAAGTTAATACCAAATAACTTGCCCCAGAATTTTGTCATATCCTTATAAACTTGTTTGCCGCTCAGCACATAGACCGTTTCCATTATCGCCAGCAAAAACGCCATACCGAGCGTTAAAGGTACGAAAAGAAAATGGTACATGGCTGTTAAGGCAAACTGTAAACGCGACAGCTCGACAATATCTAGCATAATGACTCCTTGCTCCTCACCTTAACTCTGTATCCGTACAGACTGAATAAGAGTCAGGAACGACTGATTATTGATTCCAGTTTTGTCATCGACAGGACAGTACTGTGTGCGGCCTGGGATGAGGGCGTAACCGTTAACGGTAACCTGTGAAACACCAATGCAGCCGCGTGGTTCAGACGTTTAACGGGGCATAATTTAAAAATTGATGCTTTCCCGTATTTGAACAAACGTTTGATTATTTTTTTAAAAGGCTGGATTGATGCAGCGCAATTTAAGCGCTTAACCGCGCCCTTTGCTAGCAGTAAAGTTTGTTATATATGGCGGGAAATTGATTTGGAATAAGGAAATAATGTGGGAAATATGTTTAAACGGAAGCTTTGTTAAAAATGTGTCACCGGGCAATTTAATTTTATATAAATATTTAACTTTATAGCGTGTTTAATAACGCCCATTCTTTTTGCGCCCCAAAAGCCAGGTCAGATAAAGCATACCAAACACCACGGAAATACTTAAGATTATTTTATGTTATTTAAGGCACGACGCCAATCAGTTATGCGGCAAAAAGGCGTGCTCAGGTTTAAACGATAAAAAAAGCCACCCGAAGGTGGCTTAATGCATTCCGCTCAGACCGCTTATTTGGCTGGCAGAACCGCTTTCACGGCATCGCCGATGTCAGCCAGGCTGCGTACGGTTTTCACACCTGCGGCTTCCAGCGCAGCAAACTTCTCGTCTGCCGTTCCTTTACCACCGGCAATGATGGCGCCAGCGTGGCCCATACGTTTGCCCTTCGGTGCCGTTACGCCCGCAATGTAGCCGACAACCGGCTTGGTCACGTGCTCTTTGATGAACGCAGCAGCTTCTTCTTCCGCACTACCACCGATTTCACCGATCATGACGATCGCTTCAGTCTGTGGATCGTCCTGGAACATTTTCAGGATGTCGATGAAGTTAGAGCCCGGGATCGGGTCGCCGCCGATGCCGACACAGGTAGACTGACCGTAACCGATATCGGTGGTTTGCTTAACGGCTTCATAGGTCAGGGTACCGGAACGCGAGACGATACCGACACGGCCAGGCTGGTGAATGTGGCCCGGCATGATGCCGATCTTACATTCGCCAGGAGTGATCACACCCGGGCAGTTTGGCCCGATCATGCGCACGCCTGCTTCATCCAGCTTCATCTTCACGGTCAGCATATCCAGCGTTGGGATGCCTTCGGTGATGGTGATGATCAGCTTGATACCTGCATCGATAGCTTCCAGGATACCGTCTTTGCAGAACGGAGCTGGCACATAGATGACGGTTGCGGTCGCGCCTGTGGCTTCAACGGCTTCACGCACGGTGTTGAACACCGGCAGGCCCAGATGGGTGGTGCCGCCTTTGCCCGGTGTTACGCCGCCAACCAGCTGCGTGCCGTATGCCAGCGCCTGCTCAGAGTGGAAAGTTCCCTGTCCGCCGGTGAATCCCTGGCAAATGACTTTGGTGTTTTTGTCGATCAAAATGGACATTATTTACCCTCCGCAGCAGCAACAACACGCTGTGCCGCGTCTGTCAGACTGGTTGCTGCAATGATGTTCAGACCACTGTCCGCCAGTTTCTTAGCGCCCAGTTCAGCGTTGTTACCTTCCAGACGTACCACGACCGGTACGTTAACACCGACTTCTGCTACTGCACCGATGATGCCGTCTGCGATCAGGTCGCAACGCACGATGCCGCCGAAGATGTTAACGAATACCGCTTTCACCGCGTCGTCAGACAGGATGATTTTAAAGGCTTCGGTTACGCGCTCTTTGGTCGCGCCGCCGCCGACATCCAGGAAGTTCGCTGGCTGGCCACCGTGGTGCTTAACGATGTCCATCGTACCCATCGCGAGGCCTGCGCCGTTAACCATACAACCGATGTTGCCTTCCAGCGCAACATAGTTCAGTTCCCACTGTGTCGCGTGCGCTTCACGAGGATCTTCCTGGCTTGGATCGCGCATTTCACGCAGCTCTGGCTGACGGAACAGGGCATTGCCATCGGCACCCAGTTTGCCATCCAGACAGATCAGGTCGCCCTGCTTGGTGATCACCAGCGGGTTGATCTCAACCATCGCCAGATCGCGCTCCAGGAACATGGTGGCCAGACCCATGAAAATTTTGGTGAACTGGCTGACTTGCTTACCGGTCAGGCCCAGTTTAAAGGCTAACTCACGGCCCTGATAAGGCTGTGGACCGGCCAGTGGATCAAGCGCCATTTTGTGGATCAGGTGTGGCGTTTCTTCTGCCACTTTCTCGATTTCCACGCCGCCTTCGGTCGATGCCATAAAGATGACGCGACGGGTTGCACGGTCAACCACGGCACCCAGGTACAGCTCCTGATCGATATCGGTTGCCGCTTCAACCAGAATCTGGTTTACCGGCTGACCATTGGCGTCAGTTTGGTAGGTCACCAGACGTTTGCCCAGCCAGTTTTCAGCGAAAGCACGGATGTCTTCTTTGCTGTTAACCACTTTCACACCGCCCGCTTTACCGCGGCCACCGGCATGAACCTGACATTTAACTACCCACGGGCCTGCACCGATTTTCGATGCCGCTTCTTCTGCTTCACGTGGTGTAGTACAGGCGTAGCCGGTCGGTGCTGGCATGCCATACCGTGCAAACAGCTGTTTAGCCTGGTATTCGTGTAAGTTCATGATGTTCTATCCATTCAGATCTGAAAAGAGTATTGAGATTGGGCACGCAACGCGTGCCCAGTGATGAATCAGACATCCAGCAGCAGACGCGCCGGATCTTCCAGCATCTCTTTCACTGCGACCAGATAGCCGACAGATTCACGACCATCGATTAAACGGTGATCGTAGGAGAGAGCCAGGTACATCATTGGCAGGATCACAACCTGACCATTGACCGCCATAGGACGATCTTTAATGGCGTGCATACCCAGAATCGCGCTCTGTGGCGGGTTGATGATTGGCGTAGACATCAGCGAACCGAACACACCACCGTTGGTGATGGTAAAGTTACCGCCCGTCAGATCGTCAACCGTCAGCTTGCCGTCACGGCCTTTCACTGCCAGTTCTTTAATTTTCTTCTCGATGTCAGCCATGCTCAGCGCATCAACGTCACGCAGGACAGGCGTCACCAGTCCGCGTGGCGTAGAGACGGCAATACTCACATCGAAATAGTTGTGGTACACCACGTCTTCGCCATCGATAGAGGCGTTGACTTCTGGATAACGCTTCAGCGCTTCGACCACGGCCTTGATGTAGAAAGACATAAAGCCCAGACGCACACCATGACGCTTCTCGAACGCATCGCCGTACTGCTTACGCAGATCCATAATCGGCTTCATGTTGATTTCGTTGAAGGTCGTCAACATGGCGGTGCTGTTCTTGGCTTCCAGCAGACGCTCCGCGACGCGCTTACGTAAACGCGTCATCGGAACACGTTTTTCGCTGCGGTTGGCAACAGGCTGCTGAGCCGTTGCTGCACCCGCCGCTGGCGCGGCGGCTTTCTCAGCCTGCGGTTTGTTCGCCAGATGTTTTTCAACGTCTTCACGCGTTAAACGTCCGCCCACGCCGGTGCCTTTGATCTGCGCAGCGTCAAGATTATGCTCCGCAATCAGGCGACGGATCGCCGGGCTGAGCGCATCGCTGCTCTCTTCTTCAAGCGACGCTGTCTGACGCTGGGCTGGCGTGGTGTCATTGCTTTCCGCTTTGGCACTGCTTTCTTTACCCGCACTGTTGCCTTCTTTCAGGCGACCCAGGATCTGGCGGGACGTAACGGTTGCCCCTTCGTCTTCCAGCACGGCTTCCAGCACGCCATCGGCAGATGCCGGCACTTCCAGCACGACTTTGTCAGTTTCAATTTCGACGATGACTTCATCGCGGCTGACTGCATCGCCTGGTTTCTTGTGCCAGGTTGCTACTGTGGCATCTGCAACCGATTCAGGCAGGTCGGGAACGAGAATATCTACGCTACTCATTATCTTTCCTTTTAATTAATTGACGTTCAGTGCGTCATTAACCAGGTCTTGCTGCTGTTGTTGGTGTACGGACATATAACCCACGGCCGGAGAAGCCGATGCCGGGCGACCTGCATAACGCAGGGTGGCACCAAACGGCACGACATCACGGAAATGATGCTGGCTACAGTACCAGGCGCCCTGGTTCAGAGGCTCTTCCTGGCACCAGACAAAGTCCTGTACGTGAGAATAGGCTTTCAATGCTTCCTGTACCGCCTGATGCGGGAACGGGTAAAGCTGTTCGATGCGCACGATGGCAACATCGGTTTTCTCGTCTTTACGACGCTGTTCCAGCAGATCGTAGTAAACCTTACCGGAGCACAGCACGACGCGTTTCACGCCCTGCGGATCCAGATCGTCGATCTCACCAATGGCTGGCTGGAAACTGCCGTTTGCCAGTTCATCCAGCGACGAGATCGCCAGCGGATGGCGTAACAGCGACTTCGGCGACATCACCACCAGCGGACGGCGCATCCCGCGCAGCGCCTGACGGCGCAGCATGTGATACACCTGAGCCGGCGTCGACGGGACGCAAACCTGCATGTTCTGCTCGGCGCAAAGTTGCAGATAGCGTTCCAGACGGGCAGAGGAGTGTTCCGGGCCCTGACCTTCGTAGCCATGCGGCAGCAACATCACCAGGCCACACATACGGCCCCACTTCTGTTCGCCAGAGCTGATGAACTGGTCAATCACCACCTGAGCACCGTTGGCAAAGTCACCAAACTGCGCTTCCCAGATGGTCAGCACGCGCGGCTCAGCCGTGGCGTAACCGTATTCAAACGCCAGCACGGCTTCTTCAGACAGCACAGAATCCCAGACTTTGAACTCGCCCTGGCTGTTATGAATATGGTGCAGCGGCGTATAGGTTGAACCGTTAGCCTGGTTGTGCACGACCGCATGGCGATGGAAGAAGGTTCCACGACCGGAGTCTTCACCCGAGAGGCGAACCGGAATACCTTCATCCACCAGCGTGGCGTACGCCAGATTCTCGGCACCGCCCCAGTCGAACGCTTTCTCGCCTTCGGCCATCAGCTTGCGATCGTTATAGATCTTGGCCACGCGCGACTGCACTTCAATCTGCTCAGGGACCTGGCTGATACGCAATGCCAGTTCCTTCAGGCGTTTCATGTCAACCTGTGCCGGGTAAGGCTCATCCCATTCGTGGTTCAGATAAGGCGACCACGTGAAGGAGTGCAGGCTCATCGGACGCCATTCCGGCACCACGCATTCGCCCGCATCGAGCGCATCGCGGTACAGGTTCACCATCTCGGTGGCATCTTCCTGCGACGCGACACCTTCGCCTTCCAGACGATCGGCGTAAATTTTACGCGGCGTCGGATGCTTTTTGATTTTCTGGTACATCAACGGCTGGGTAGCACTTGGCTCATCCGCCTCGTTGTGACCATGACGGCGATAGCACACCAGATCGATAAACACATCGCGTTTGAAGGTGTTGCGATAGTCCAGCGCCAGGCGGGTAACAAAGGCCACCGCTTCCGGATCGTCAGCATTGACGTGGAAAATCGGTGCCAGCACCATCTTGCCGATGTCAGTACAGTACGGGGTTGAACGCGCATCTTTTGGGTTGGAGGTGGTAAAACCAACCTGGTTGTTAATGACGATACGTACCGTGCCGCCCACTTCGTAGCCGCGCGCCTGAGACATGTTCAGGGTTTCCTGAACCACGCCCTGACCAATCACCGCCGCATCACCGTGAATGGTGATAGGCAGCACTTTATTGCTGACCGGTTCGGCCAGACGATCGAGACGTGCACGTACCGATCCCATGACCACCGGGCTGACAATTTCCAGGTGAGAGGGGTTAAACGCCAGCGCCAGATGCACCAGACCACCTTCGGTTTCAATATCCGAAGAGAAGCCCATGTGATACTTCACATCACCGGTGCCCAGATGCTCTTTGTGTTTACCGGAGAATTCGTCGAACAGATCCTGTGGCTTTTTACCCAGTACGTTAATCAGTACGTTAAGACGGCCACGGTGCGCCATCCCCAGTACCACTTCACGTGTGCCGCTTTTGCCCGCATGACGAATCATCTCGCGCAGCATCGGCACCAGCGCATCACCGCCTTCCAGCGAGAAACGTTTTGCACCCGGGAATTTCGCGCCCAGATATTTTTCCAGCCCTTCTGCCGCGGTCAGCTCTTTCAGGAAACCTTTTTTCTCTTCGCCACTGAATGACGTCTGGCTCGCACCGGATTCGATACGCTGCTGGATCCAGCGTTTCTCTTCGGTGTTATTGATGTGCATATACTCTGCACCAATCGAGCCACAGTAGGTCTGCTTCAGCGCGTCGAACAGATCGGCCAGCTTCATGGTTTCTTTGCCAATGGCAAAAGAACCTACGTTAAAGCTTTCCTGAAAATCGGCGTCGGTCAGATCGTGAAAGGCAGGATCGAGATCGGCAACGCGGTCCTGTTTCCACAGGCCAAGCGGATCGAGATTTGCTTCCTGATGTCCGCGGAAACGAAACGCGTTAATCAGCTGCAGCACTTTCACTTGTTTGGAGTTGGTTGCCGGATCGGTAACTGAGGAGGTGTAACGAGATGCGTCTTTCGCCAGGCGACGGAAATATTCGCGAGTTGCGGAGTGGAACTGCTCAGGTTTCACTCCCGTGCCTGGTAACTGTTGGAACATCGAGCGCCACACTGCATCCACAGAGTCAGGATCGGTCAGGAAATCCTCATAGAGTTGCTCTATGTAAGACTGATTCGCGCCGGCCAGCCAGGAGGAGTCCAGCCAGGGCTTCATCGCGCTGTTCTGCATTGTGATCCCTTAAGCAATGTTATGCTTTTTTGAGGTTTCATTTGTTGCCGCTTTCGCGGTTTGCCGTAGTGAGTTCAGCGATACGAGCACTGTGCGCAGCGCGCGCCCGGCCCGTAAGGGAACCTTTGTAAACGTGGTCGGGACCGCGTTTACAGAGGCTTCCGTAAAATACCGGGAACCTGAGGTTCCCGGTGGTACAACTACGCGCTGCGTTGCAGCAGCATCGACTTAATGTGGCCGATAGCACGCGTCGGGTTTAGCCCTTTAGGACAAACACTTACACAGTTCATGATGCTGTGACAGCGGAAAACGCTGAATGCATCGCTCAGATTATCCAGACGCGCATCCGTTTCCGTATCACGGCTGTCAATCAGGAAGCGGTAAGCGGCCAGCAGGCCTGCAGGACCAATAAACTTGTCCGGGTTCCACCAGAACGACGGGCAAGAGGTTGAGCAACAGGCGCAGAGAATACACTCATACAATCCGTCCAGATGCTCACGCTCGCCCGGCGACTGCAGATGCTCTCGCGCTGGCGGGTTTTCACCGTTATTCAATAAGAAAGGCTTAATTTTCTCATACTGGGCATAAAACTGGCCCATGTCCACCACCAAGTCGCGCACGACCGGCAGGCCCGGTAGAGGACGGATAACGATTTTCTGCTTGCCGTTGCCTAACGCCGAAACCGGCGTGATGCAGGCCAGGCCGTTTTTCCCGTTCATGTTCAGGCCGTCTGAGCCGCACACGCCTTCACGGCATGAGCGACGAAACGCCAGGGTAGGATCCTTCTCTTTCAGACGGATCAGCGCATCCAGCAGCATCATGTCACGGCCGTCTTCCGCTTCCAGGGTATAGTCCTGCATGCGCGGTTTGTCATCGACGTCCGGGTTGTAACGATAGATCGAAAATTCAAGTCTCATGATGATCTCCGCAATTAGTAGGTACGCGCTTTCGGCGGGAAGGCCGCACGCAGTTTCGGTTGCATGTTCACCTCACGGCGCGTCATGCTTTCCGTTTGCGGAACATAGAGGCTATGGCACAGCCAGTTGGCATCATCACGTTCCGGATAGTCGAAGCGGCTGTGTGCGCCACGGCTCTCAGTGCGGTAGTTGGCCGCCACTGCGGTGGCATAAGCGGTTTCCATCAGGTTATCCAGCTCAAGGCACTCAATACGCTGTGTATTGAAGTCAGGTGAGCGGTCATCCAGGCGCGCGGACTTCAGACGCTCACGGATCTCTTTCAGTTCAGCAAGCCCTTCACGCATCGCATCGCCTTCACGGAATACCGAGAAGTTGTTCTGCATGCAGCGTTGCAACGCCTTGCGGATTTCAACCGGATCTTCACCCGTGGTGTTATTTTCCCAGCGGTTGAAACGCGCCATCGCGGCATCAATGTTTTCCTGGCTGGCTTCACGCAGTTCACCCTGCTCTTCCAGACATTCAAGCAGATGCACGCCAGCCGCGCGACCGAAGACCACCAGGTCCAGCAGCGAGTTGCCACCCAGACGGTTCGCCCCGTGTACCGATACGCAGGCGATTTCACCCACCGCGAACAGGCCAGGAATCACTTCGTCTTCACCCTGCTCATTCACACGCAGCGCCTGACCGGTGACTTTGGTTGGCACGCCGCCCATCATGTAGTGACAGGTTGGGATAACCGGAATCGGCTCTTTAATCGGGTCAACGTGAGCAAAGGTACGGGACAGCTCAAGGATGCCCGGCAGGCGCGATTCCAGCACTTCCGCACCCAGGTGATCGAGTTTCAGCTTGATGTGCGGGCCCCATGGACCGTCGCAACCACGCCCTTCACGGATCTCCACCATCATCGAACGGGCCACAACGTCACGACCGGCAAGGTCTTTGGCGTTAGGCGCATAGCGCTCCATGAAACGCTCACCGTGTTTGTTTAGCAGATAACCGCCTTCACCACGACAGCCTTCGGTGACCAGTACACCAGCACCGGCGATACCGGTTGGGTGGAACTGCCACATTTCCATATCCTGCACAGGCACGCCTGCGCGCAGCGCCATGCCAACACCGTCGCCGGTATTGATGTGGGCGTTCGTCGTGGACTGATAAATACGTCCTGCACCGCCCGTCGCCAGAATGGTGGCCTTGGCTTTGAAGTAAACCGTTTCGCCGGTTTCCATGCAGATTGCCGTACAGCCTACGATGGCACCGTCGTCATTTTTGACCAGATCCAGTGCATACCATTCGGAGAAGATAGTGGTTTTATTTTTCAGGTTCTGCTGATACAGCGTATGCAGCAGTGCGTGGCCGGTACGGTCGGCCGCTGCGGCAGTACGCGCCGCCTGCTCACCGCCGAAGTTTTTCGACTGACCACCAAACGGACGCTGATAAACGCGTCCGTCATCAAGACGGGAGAAGGGCAAGCCCATGTGCTCCAGTTCCAGAATCGCTTCCGGACCGACGTGACACATGTATTCAATCGCGTCCTGGTCACCGATGTAGTCGGAACCTTTGACGGTGTCATACATATGCCATTCCCAGTTATCGTCATGGGTGTTACCCAGCGCAACGGTGATTCCGCCCTGCGCGGAGACCGTATGGGAACGGGTCGGGAAGACTTTGGACAACAGGGCACAGGTCTGGCCCGACTGGGAGATTTGCAACGCCGCGCGCATACCCGCGCCGCCTGCGCCGATCACCACGGCATCAAATTCTCTTACTGGTAAACTCATTTACACACCCCACACCACAACAAATCCATAAATTGCATATGACAACAGCGCCACTACGATGACCAACTGCAACAGCAGACGCGTTGCCAGCGGTTTAACGTAGTCCGTTAAGACCTGCCACATACCGATCCAGCCGTGGATCAGAATGGAAAACAGCGTCAGGAGCGTGAACACTTTTGTAAATGCAGAAGCGAAGAAGCCACGCCAGATGTCATACGTCAGCGTGTCTGTCATCACCACGAAACCGAGGAGATAGATGATGTAAAGCGTGATGAGGATTGCCGTCGCGCGCAGCAGCAGCCAGTCCTGAATGCCATTGCGACCCAACGCGGATGCATTGCTTACCATACGAGGACTCCTGCTAAAATTGAAAGCACGACAGTAATACCAAACGTCACCTGCGCAGAACGCTTACCTGCTTCGAGCGTTTCGGCCAGATAACCAAAATCCATTAACATATGACGTATCCCGCCCACTGCATGATAGGCCAGCGCAGTCAAAATGCCCCACATGATGAACTTCGCAAAGAAGCCATTCATGACAGATGCAGCGTGCTGGAAACCTTCAGGAGAAGAGAGGGAAAGACCGAGAAGCCATAACAGGATGCCGAGAGCAACCAGGGTGATGACGCCGGAGACGCGGTGAAGAATGGACGATATTGCAGTAACGGGAAACCGGATCGTCGAGAGATCCAAGTTGACAGGTCTTTGTTTTTTCACGGTTTTGCCCACACAGCTCTTTTTTATTTTGCTTCCTCCGGACATAAGACCTGAACCCTAAACGTGTTCAGACTTTATCCGTCACCAAAATAGCAACATCCAGTGTTAAATGACGTGTTACAAACGCTGGGTGGCTCCTGGTGTCAGGGTATTCCGGAGACCTGGCCGGAAGTATAGGACGATCACATTCTGATTACAATTCCCCTACAAACTCTTTGGAGAATTTTGGGTGGAACAGTGATCATTCTCACGTTTTTCACAATTCATACAAATTTAATTATCTGATTTGACAATAGTTCAACAATTCAGTTACAAACTATCCCGATAAAATCCTATGATGCACAAAAGTTATGGGGATACACTTTCTCCTAAGCTCAAGTTATGTAACATTGCCACTAACAGCTTTTAAAACCATCAGGTTATTGGTTACAAAGAAGTTATGTCCTGACCGGATCTTTAACAACCGCGATATGCACATGTCACGGCTTTACATTTCCTGTGGAACGCGCCTCTCACTCTGTACCCTTCACTGCTTATAATGCAGAGTGACATCGTGAAGTACTGCCTAAATGCAACATGCGCGCGTTTCAGGTGTCGAAAGATCCTTACCTGCCCAAGGCGCTATGGAGACGAAAATGACAGATAAAAAAGTGACGCTAACCCTACCCGACGAAAAGCCTATTGAACTGAAAGTGCTGCAAGGCACGCTGGGCCAGGATGTCGTCGATGTCCGCGAACTGGGTTCTAACGGCCTGTTTACCTTCGATCCTGGTTTCACGTCTACCGCGTCCTGCGAGTCAAAAATCACCTTTATCGATGGCGATGAAGGTATCCTGCTTCACCGTGGTTTTCCCATCGATCAGTTGGCCACCCACTCTAACTACCTGGAAGTGTGCTATATCCTGCTGAATGGTGAAGCCCCGACGCAGAAACAGTTTGAAGAGTTCAAAGTCACCGTTACCCGCCACACCATGATTCATGAGCAGATCACGCGTCTGTTCCACGGCTTCCGTCGCGACTCACATCCAATGGCTGTGATGTGCGGCGTGACTGGCGCCCTGGCCGCGTTTTATCACGACTCGCTGGATGTGAACATTGAGCGCCATCGTGAAATCGCCGCTTTCCGCCTGCTGTCTAAAATGCCTACCATGGCAGCGATGTGTTACAAGTATTCAATCGGCCAGCCGTTCGTTTATCCACGTAACGACCTTTCCTACGCCGGTAACTTCCTGCACATGATGTTTGCAACGCCTTGTGAAGAATACAAGGTCAACCCTGTGCTTGAACGCGCCATGGATCGCATTCTGATTCTGCATGCCGATCACGAGCAGAACGCCTCAACCTCAACCGTCCGTACGGCAGGTTCATCAGGCGCTAACCCGTTTGCCTGTATCGCGGCCGGTATCGCCTCCCTGTGGGGACCGGCGCACGGTGGCGCAAACGAAGCCTGTCTGCGCATGCTGGAAGAGATCAGCACCGTTGAACACATTCCAGAATTCGTACGTCGTGCAAAAGACAAAAACGACTCCTTCCGCCTGATGGGCTTTGGTCATCGCGTTTACAAAAACTATGACCCACGCGCGACCGTCATGCGTGAGACCTGTCATGAAGTGCTGAACGAGCTGGGCATGAAAGATGACCTGCTGGAAGTGGCGCTGGAGCTGGAACACATTGCGCTGAATGACCCGTACTTCATCGAGCGTAAACTCTATCCAAACGTGGACTTCTACTCCGGTATTATCCTGAAAGCCATGGGCATTCCGTCTTCCATGTTTACCGTGATTTTTGCCATGGCACGTACCGTTGGCTGGATCGCCCACTGGAAAGAGATGCACGACGAAGGCATGAAAATTGCCCGTCCGCGTCAGCTGTATACCGGTTATACCGAGCGCGACTTTACGTCACAGCTGGATAAATAAGCCTGTCGCCTGGGCGAATATCGCACCGGGCCATCGACGACAAAACGGCTATGCTGACAAGGCATAGCCGTTTTTTTTGCCCGAAGGATGCAGGTTTCGTTGAGGCCGGACAGGTTTAACCTTATCGCTAAAGATGCTGTCGGATCACGGCAAAATGTTACTTTTTCGCGGCTGTTTCGCCAGCCTGAGCCGCTCTGAATTTGCGCCACTCATCCCGCGTCACCTCCCAGAGTTCGGAGTCATGTTCGCCTGAAACATAGCGTTGCTTTCCCGTTCTGATACAACGCATACCGCTCTTAACCGAGATAGCGACCGACCGCACGTTTGCTGCGGCTTTGGGCGTTCTTAATACCGGTTTATTCAGCACATTGAACCAGTAATCGGTAACGGCATTGCTGGCCTCCGACATGTAACCCTGCCCCTGCCAGTGGGGTACTAACCAGAAGCCGCGATGGTTGTCCGGCGTGTCCATCAGGCTGATGACCCCGATCAGCATCGTCTCCGCTTCCCTGCGCCGTATCGTCCAGTACCAGCCTTTTCCCGCCTCAACAGCGGGTAATGCCACGTTCGCAACAAAGTCTCTGGCGGCGCCGTCCGGATAGGGCCAGGGCACCGAATCGATCAGGTAACGGACAATTTCCCATTGGGGAAACGCCACCTGAATCGCATCCGCGTCCTGCAGGGTGAGCGGTTTTAAAACCAGCCGTTCGGTCAGGATTCCAGGCGTCATGATGATCTCCCTGCAGCAGAAAACGGAATGATTAACGGAGCCTGCCCGTCAGGCCCGCCTGTCTTTTATACCTGACAGCCCGGACACCAGTAAAATGGCCGGGAGGATAAAACGCCCTTCTCAATCACCGTGCCGCAGCGCCGACACGTCTTGCCCTGACGATGAAAGACTTCAAAACGAAAGGCAGCTTCGCTGTGATACTTTTTCATTGTGCCACGCATGCGGTAGGCATGACGCGGTACGGACAGCAGCGCGTCGCTGAAGGCGTCAAGCTGTGACTCGCTCAGTGACTGCGCGTTATGGTTTGGAAGCAGCTGTGCCAGCCAGAGGATCTCCACGCGCAGATAGTTGCCTAATCCGGCCAGAAACGCCTGGTCCAGTAATAAACCGCTGAACTGGCGACGGCGGAAGCGCGCTGAGAGCAGGCGCTGCTTTACCTCCTCCGGCGTCAGCGCGGGGCTTAACACATCAGGCCCAATGCGATTCAGGAACGGATGACTGGCCAGGGTTTCCGCATTCAGCAATTCAATATCCGAAGCGCTGTACAGCAGGATGGCCTGGTCTGCCGTTGCCAGGCGCACACGTAACTGCCGTTTAGTCTCGGGCTGCACGTCTGGCGACACGATGCGCCAGACGCCGTAAAGTTGATTATGCGAATAGAGCGTCAGACCATTGCTGAAATGTGTCAGCAACGCTTTGCCGCGCGTTTCAATCGACGCTACCTTTTCCCCCACTAATGTGGGCTCATAAGTTTTTAATGCAGGGAAAGCAAACCAGACGTCGGCCAAAGGCTTCCCGACAATGGCCATTTCAAGCTGATCCGCCACACGGCGAATCTCCGGTCCTTCTGGCATCACTCGTCCTCTTAATGGGTTGCGCCACCCGCTTCCTTGAGATCGTTGGCGGTTTCCAGCGTGGTCTGCACCGCAATTTTCAGCGCCTCGATCACGGTTGCGGCGGGCATGCTGGGTGCGCCAGGATGGTGGACCGCCTGCTCTGGCAGGTAAGGGATATGAATAAATCCGCCACGCGCCGCGCTGTCATGTTGATGCAGCCAGTGCAGCAGACCATACATCACCCGGTTACAGGTAAAGGTGCCGGCGGTTTGCGACACCGAAGCCGGAATACCGGCTTTGCGCACGGCGGCCACAATGGCTTTGATCGGCAGGCGTGAAAAGTAGGCGGCCGGGCCATCCTGCGCAATCGGCTCATCCACGGGTTGATGGCCCGCGTTATCGGGAATACGGGCGTCATCAACGTTAATGCCGATGCGCTCGACGGTGATATCGCTGCGCCCACCCGCCTGCCCCACAGCAATAATGGCATCCGGCTTAATCTCTTCCAGCGCCTGATACAACACGTCCAGCACCTCGCTAAAGACCACCGGCAGTTGGCGCGTCACGATACGTGCCCCGCCAATCTGCTGGCCTTCAAGCGCGCTGACCGCCTGCCACGAGGGATTAATGGATTCGCCACCAAAGGGCTCAAACGCCGTCATCAATACCGTTTTCATGCTGCCTCACAGAAACATCAGGAAATAGAGTAAAAACACGTTAACAATTAACAGTAGCACACCGGTTGGGACCTGAGCTTTGATGACCGCGTTACGATCCGGCAACTCCAGCAGCGCGGCGGGCACGATATTAAAGTTCGCGGCC
Organism: Pantoea sp. Ae19-2; assembly: GCF_059801205.1. NCBI lineage: Bacteria > Pseudomonadati > Pseudomonadota > Gammaproteobacteria > Enterobacterales > Erwiniaceae > Pantoea > Pantoea sp. Ae19-2. The sequence goes on from NZ_JBCHWE010000001.1 coordinate 2,579,326, forward strand.
ATTGGTGTCATTAAGGTTCCGCAGTAGCCGGAAAACATGCCGATTGCCGCCATGACAGCCGGATTACCACCATGTTGTAGCACCAGAATGGGAATGCCCACACCGGCGGTAATAATCGGGAAAGCGGCAAAGGCGTTGCCCATGACCATAGTTAACAGCGCCATGCCAACAGCGTAAACGGTCACGGCAATAAAGCGGTTATCGACCGCCAGATAATGTTCGGTCAGATGCGAGATGGCGCCGCCCACGCCCGCAGCGGTGAACAACAGCCCCAGCGTGGCCAGAATTTGCGGTAGCAGGAAAGCCCAGCCCACACAATCCAGCAGACGCCGGGTTTCCTGCATCGACTGAACCGGCTTCTCATGCGTCAGTTTCATGGCGATTAGCCAGCCCAGCAGGCAGCCCACCGTCATGGAAAACAGCGTGACCAGGGTGGAATGATTGCCGGGTCCAAATACCCCGCTCTGCAAACCGGGAATATTATTAAAGGCCAGAACGCCAATCACCGTTACGACAGGAATCGCTAACGCAGGCAGAAAGAGTTTATTTTTAAGGCGTTGTGCGCTGGCCTCTTTTTCCTCTTCGCTACGTTGATGGTAGCGACCAAGCTTTACGCCACCACAGCCGGCAATTAAGCCCATCAGCACAACTGCCACGCCCACGGTAATATGCAGGGTTCGCGTGCCGCTCTGTGTAGATCCCATCAGCTGTGACATCAGCTGCGTTGTCCAGTCCCCCACCAAAAAAATCAGACCGTATAAGCCCCAAAACAGGCCGGTGGTAAAGCGACGTGGGTTCCCGCTGTCACGCCAGGATAAAAAAGCCACGACCAGCAGAATCACGCCAGCCAGCCACATCAAATATTGTTGCTGGAACATTAGCGATCTCCTCTGGCGTTGATGGCCTGGCTGTTGATGGCACTCAGTTCACGCGCGAGCTGACGGTCCAGCCTTATCAGGCGCGCGGAGTGAATCAGAAAAGCCGCAATGGCCGTTGGAATGCCCCACAGCGCGATATGCAGCGGCTCGGTCTGAATACCGGCGGACTCCTGCATAAAGTTGTGCATAAAGATGATGGCGCCAAAGGCGACAAAGATATCTTCGCCAAAGAACAGGCCGACGTTATCCGTCGCAGCGGACATGGCTCGCAGGCGATGGCGAATCTCAGGCGACAGTTCACCGTAACGGCTTTCGCTGGCCCCTTCGGCCATCGGTGCCAGCAGCGGTCGCACCATTTGCGGGTGACCACCCAGGCTGGTCAGCCCCAGCGCCGCAGTGATCTCGCGTACAAACAGGTAGATGATGAGCAGTCGCCCTGCCGTCGCCGTTTTAATCTGTGCGATCCACGTCTGGGCACGCTGTTTCAGACCATGGCGCTCCAGCAGGCCAATGACCGCCAGCGGCAACAGCAAAATAAGCGGCAGATTGCGAGTATTCAGGAAGCCCTCGCCCAGTTTTTGCAGAATATCGCCCAGCGGCATCATGGCGGCAATCCCGGTGACGAAGCCCGCAACGATTACCACCAGTACCGGATTAAAGCGTAAAACGAAGCCTGCGACGATGGCAGCAATGCCCAGTAGTGGCCAGAGATTCACTACGCTGTCCATATTTTCCCCTTGTGATAGACCAAAAAAAGCCTGAGCTTATCAGCCCGGCGGTGCTGTTTTATTGACTGGTTACAGCAATATTGTTATTTGCGAAGCTGGCCCGTAATCGTTGAGCGAACTGCAGCGCGTGTGCGCCGTCACCATGCACGCAGACGGTCTGCGCGTTAACCGCTACCCACTCACCACTTACGCTTTTTACCCGCCCCTGCTGCACCATCATCAACGTCTGATCGATTGCCTGAGCTTCCTCTTCAATTAATGCGCCGGGTTGACCGCGGGGCACCAGAGCACCGCTGCTGAGATAACCGCGATCGGCAAAAACTTCCTCGCGGGTTTTCAGGCCATGGTGCGCCGCCGCACGAATCGATTCGCTGTTCGCCAGCCCCACGACGATCAGTCCGGCATCGACGGCCTTAACGGCACGCGCAATGGTGTCCGCCAGGCCCGCGTCGGCGGCAGCCTGGTTATACAACATCCCATGCGGCTTTACATGGACCAACGATTGCCCTTCGCTCTCCGCCAGGCTTTTCAATGCGCCGACCTGATAGATGATTTGTGCGTAAAGGGTTTCTGGCGGCAGTTGCATGGCGCTGCGGCCAAAGTTTTCACGGTCAGGGAAGCTGGGATGCGCACCAATCGCCACACCAAACGCTTTGGCCCAGCGAACGGACTGCAGCATCATTTCTGCATCGCCCGCGTGAAACCCGCAGGCGATATTGGCGGAGCTTACCAGTTGCAATAGCGCACGATCGCTACTGCCGCCCTCGCCCAAATCGGCGTTTAAATCAATTTTCATTAGCCAGTCCCCATGCCATTTGATCCAGGGCGAGCTGTTGCTGCCGCTTTGCCGCCTGCGCTTCCTGAGTCGTGCAGAGAATAAAATGGATCGGTTCCCCCAGACGGATCTGCGCCAGATGGTAGAGATCGCTCTCTATCACACAGGCGATGCGCGGATAGCCCCCGGTGGTTTGTGCATCCGCCAGCAATACAATGGGTTGTCCGTTTCCCGGCACCTGAATAACGCCGGGTACCAGTCCATGAGATAGCAGCTCGCGTGAGGCCTCACGCTGCAAGGTTGGCCCCTGCAAACGGTAGCCCATGCGGTTGCTTTGCGGATTGAGTGTCCATGCCGCTCGCCACAGCTTTTGCTGTGCCTCTTCACTAAACTCATGATATTCCGGCCCCGGCAGTGCCCTAATGCGATTGCCCCACAGCAACTGCTTTACCCCTTTCTTATGCGTAAAGGGCTGCCCCGATTTGCCCAGAGGAATACGATCGCCATCCTGCAACGTGCGCCCCTGGAAGCCGCCAAACCCGGCTTTGATATCTGTGCTGCATGAGCCCAGTACCTCTGGGACATCGAATCCTCCCTGTATCGCCAGATAACTGCGCATACCGTGAACCGGTTTCTTTAACACCAGCACCTGGCCTTTTTTAACCGGCAACCGCCAGCAGGTCCAGACGGGTTTCCCGTCCAGTTCGGCCTGACAGCCGGCGCCCGTCAGGGCGAACCAGCCATCGCGTCTGAACTCGGCTTTAAACTGGCCCAGGACAATTTCCAGAACGGCGCTGCCCGGCGGATTACCGACCAGTAAATTTGCCGTGATCATGGCAGGCTGATCCAGAACGCCACTGACGCCGATACCGTACTGACGCCAGCGGTTGCGGCCCAGATCCTGAATGCTGGTGGCCAGCCCCGCCCGAAGAATTGTTAACATATACCTTCCTTTTGCGGCACAAACCGGACTTTGTCGCCGGGTTGCAGCAACGTCGGTGGCTGCTGTTGCGGAGTGAAAAGCGCCACCGGGGTTTGACCAATCAACTGCCAGCCGCCCGGAGAAGCCAGCGGATACACGCCCGTCTGGCTCCCGCCTATTCCCACCGAACCTGCCGGTACGGCTACGCGAGGTTCCGCGCGGCGCGGCATGTGCAGGCGGGGATCAAGCCCGGCCAGATAGGGGAATCCCGGCTGAAAACCAATAAAAAAGACGTCGTACTCGCTACTGCTGTGTAACTCGACCACCTGCTTTGCTGACAGTCCAGCATGATCCGCCACCTGAAGCAGATCGGGGCCTGCTTCACCGCCGTAGATAACCGGCACTTTTACCAGACGAGACCCGGTGGCCTGCGCTTCGCTTTCCAGCCACCACTGCTGAAGCTGCGCTGTGGCCTGCTGCGCGTCAGAGGGCGCCTCCTCCAGCAACAACGTGAGGTTATTCATGCCGGGAATCACGTCCCGTATCGCGCCATGTGACTGTAAGCGCTCGCTCAACTGCCATATTCGCTGCTGGCTGGTGAGGGAAACCGGCGGAGCCAGCTCCAGCACCACCGCGCGTTCGCCCAGCATGTAGCATCGTGTTTCTTGCAACGCGCACCTCCCGGTTAAAAAAATGGTTGCGCTCAGGCAGTATGCTGGCGTCCAAAAGCAGGCACTGGTGTTGCGGCCTTAAGAAGGTAGTTATGCGAAAGTGACAGAGATGTGTCAATAGATTTGGGTTCTGCCGCGTGATACAGAACCCGGAGGATCAGGCAGGATTGGGAATATCAATAAAGGTCACATCAAGGCCATGCTCTGCTGCCAGCCACTCGCCCAGCGCCTGAATGCCGCAGCGTTCGGTGGCATGATGACCCGCGGCAAAAAAGTGCAGACCCTGCTCACGTGCGCTGTGAATCGTCTGTTCTGACACTTCGCCAGTAATAAAAGCGTCTACCCCAAAGCCAGCCGCAGCGTCTATAAATCCTTGCCCACCGCCGCTGCACCAGGCTACACGACGAATTGCAGCAGGTGCCTTATCACCGCAGTGCAGCGGTTGACGCCCTAATACCTCGGTAATACGCTGTGCCAGCTGCTCACCGGTAATGGGCTGAGCGAACTCGCCCCACGGCACCAGCGGCATGATCTCGCCTACCACATCGATCCCCAACAGCCTGGCCAGTTGCGCGTTATTCCCTAACTGCGGGTGCGCATCGAGCGGCAGGTGCCAACCATAGAGGTTGATATCGTTAGCCAAAAGGGTGCGCAGCCGCTGGCGCTTCATCCCTTTAATGACCGCAGGCTCGCTTTTCCAGAAATAACCATGATGGACCAGCACGGCATCGGCCTGGCGGGCCACCGCTTCATCCAGTAATGCCTGGCAGGCGGTCACGCCCGTAATCACCGTTTTTACCCTGGCACGGCCTTCAACCTGAAGGCCGTTCGGTGCATAGTCGCTGAAGGCAGCGGTATTGAGCTGCTGGTTGACGATTTTTTCTAACTCGTAGTGATTCATTTCTGCTCCTTGCCGCCTCAGGCCGCGTTCTTCGCGCGCTCAAAGGCGTCGAGTGTCTTTTTACGTGCGTCCTTATGTTCCACGATTGGCGCCGGATAATCGAGTTTCTTGTTATTTTTCTGCGCCCATTGGTGAGGCTGATGGATATCGCTGTCAGGCACCTCTTTCAACTCTGGCAGATAGCGGCGAATAAACTCCCCCTCTTTATCGAAGCGCTCGCCCTGCGTGGTCGGGTTGAAAATGCGGAAATAAGGCGCGGCATCGGTGCCGGTTGACGCCGCCCATTGCCAGCCGCCATTGTTGGCAGCCAGGTCGCCATCGATCAACTGCTGCATGAAGTACCGCTCGCCCTCTCGCCAGTCGATAAGCAGGTCTTTCACCAGAAAGCTGGCGGTAATCATGCGAAGTCGATTGTGCATCCAGCCGATGGTCTGCATCTGACGCATGGCGGCATCCACAATGGGATAACCGGTTTTCCCCGCCTTCCAGGCGTCGAAGTGCGCACTGTTACGTTGCCACGCCACGTTGCGTGTCCAGTGAACAAAAGGCTGATGTTTGCACAAGCGCGGATGTGCCACGATGAGGTGACGGTAAAATTCACGCCATATCAGTTCGTTGATCCATACGGCAGCCGGACTGCTCTCCAGCGCTTTAGGTTGTTCATGTAGGATTCGATGCAGGCATTGCCGTGGCGAGAGCACGCCGGTAGAGAGATAGACCGATAAACGACTGGTGCTGTCCAGCGCGGGCAAATCGCGCTGCTTTGCGTAATCGAGCACCGCCTGTTTGGCAAACTCACGTAACCGCTTAACGGCCGCCTGTTCACCGGGCGGAAACAGCGACGTGTCGATATCCGCTTTTGGATAATCAAAAGGCGGAAGGCTTTTTGGCTCTTTAAGCGGCGCACCTTCACGGGCTTTGGGAGCCGGCACACACTCGGGTAAACCCTGTTGTAGCCGCCGTAAGAAGGCCTTGCTGAACGGCGTAAACACTTTATACATCTCGCCATCGCCGGTTTGAATACTGCCCGGTGGCAGCAGCAGGCTGTCATCAAAGCCCTGGCAGACTACGTTCGCCTCATGCAGGCGTTTTTCTGCGCTGGCATCCCGTTCACGCTCATTGACTTCGTACTGGTAATTGTAGAAAAGCTTATCGACCTGCTGCTTTTGGCAGAAGCCGACCAGAAAATCGATGCTGGCCGCGAAATCATCACACTGATGAAAGTGAAGCGGAATGCCCCGCTCCGCGAGTGAGGACTGCAGCATATCCAGACTCTGATGAATAAATGCGACCTGGCGGGCCGCCATCTCATGTTGCTGCCACTGCCCGGGCGTTGCGATAAACAGCGCAATCACCCTGGCATCGGGTTGGGTGCACGCCGCGTGCAGCGCCAGATTATCGTTAATACGCAGGTCGTTTCGCAGCCAGACTAAATGCGTGGTCATAGTACTCCTGAATCATTGTCCGTATCGCAGGCGCAGGGCTTCGGGGTAAGGATCGAAGTAACGCTGCTGCGTCAGCCAGGGGTGCGGATATTCCGCCATATAGTGCTTAAGAATCGTAATGGGTGCTAACAGCGGTTGCGTTCCCTGCCGGTAGCAGTCAATCAGCGACGTCAGCTCTTTGCGCTGAGGAGAGCTTAACTGACTACGGAAATAACCCTGAACGTGCATCAAAACGTTAGTGTGATTCGTACGGGACGCGGGCTGTGACATCAAATCCATCAGTCGGCTGCGGTATTCAAAGGCAAAAGCCTCCAACGATTCCCACTGGTTCATTGAGGCAACAAACGGCCCCAGCTCACGGTATTTCTTCTGAGAATGCGCCAACAGCAGCAGCTTGTAGCGGCTGTGAAAAGCCATCAGGTTGTGACGAGTCAGGCCCTGTTTCCACATCTGATTAAACTCATGCAGGGCACAAATCCGGCCAATAAAATTTTCGCGCAGGGTGGGATCGTTAAGGCGACCATCTTCTTCAAGCGGTAGCCAGGGCATTTCACGCTGCAAAAAGGCGGTAAAAATGCCGGTGCCTGCTTTGCGGTTATTGTTGGTGGCGGGTTCATAAATCCTGACCCGTTCCATGCCGCAGCTGGGTGATTTTGCGCACAGGATGTAGCCACAAAGATGATGAAGGGATTTAACGCGGTTTTCGGACCAGTCGCGCATTTTATCGGTGATGTCCTCTCCGCCCTCTTTACTGAAACACAGGTGCAGAGCATCATCATCGCCCATTTTAACGAGGCGTAAGGCCGGGCGAGGCGTAGGAAGGCCAATCGCCATTTCGGGGCAGACAGGTTCAAAACGTACAAAAGGGGTGAGTTGATCAGTAGCGAAAGCCAGGCGCTTATGGCCGCCATCAAATCTGACGCTCTCACCAAGCAGACAAGCGCTGATTCCAACCGGAATTTTCTCACTCATACTTGTACAACCTCCGAAAACTTGTAGAGGTTTAAGTGTAGCGCAAAATAGTGGGGAAATCAGCCTGCGGGGCTTTGCAGATGACGATAATGCTCAAAAAAAGCCCGTTCCCCGTAATAAGATTCAGGGAACGGGCCAGAAATTCAGGGGCTGAGGCGGTTTAATGCAGTCTGATTACCAAAAGACACCGGCAGCGGCTTCAGACTGTGCCAGCCAGACCGGCTTGGTGCTGGTTTTGCACCACATACGATGCAGATAGCTGTAAAAGCGGGCACGATCCTTGCGAAACAGCATGACCGGCAGAGCCAGCAGGCCCAACAGGATAACCAGCGTACGGCGCAAAATGATTTTATGACGAGAATAAGTCCGGTACATGGATTCCTCCTGACGAAAAGTCGGTTAAATGTGATCTGCGTCCAATATTACGCCTGATTGTGTAATTTTACTACTCATCTGACCACTAAATTTGACGCTTTTTTGTACTGTTAATGACAATCTGAAAATTAGTTACATTTTGGTTAAATAATGGTTTTGACGATGATCTTTAGCGCGATTCGATGGCAACACGGACGAAAGGCTGAAAAGTTGATACAGTGTGTTTTCCCTTTTCAGGCAATGGCAGGATTGGCGTGACCACGGTTTTAATCATTGAAGATGAGAAAGAAATTCGCCGCTTCGTGCGCATCGCGTTGGAAAGCGAAGGCCTGAAGGTTTTCGATGCCGAAACGCTACAACGTGGGTTGATTGAGGCGGCGACGCGAAAACCCGATCTGGTCATTCTCGATCTCGGCCTGCCCGATGGCGATGGCAAAAACTTTATTGGCGAGCTGCGTCAGTGGAGCACGCTGCCCGTGATTGTGCTGTCGGCCCGAATCGACGAACAGGATAAAATTGACGCGCTGGATGCAGGGGCCGACGATTACCTGACGAAACCCTTCGGTATTGGTGAACTGCTGGCACGCGTTCGCGTCGCCTTGCGCCGTCATGCCGGACAACATACCGATCCCAAGGTCAGCTTCGCCGACGTTACCGTGGATATTGCGGCCCGCAGAGTGTTGCGCGCTGGCGAGGAAGTGCACCTTACGCCGATAGAGTTTCGTTTGCTGACGACGCTGCTGAACAACGCGGGCAAAGTGCTGACCCAGCGGCAGCTGTTGAGCCAGGTGTGGGGACCAAACGCCGTTGAACACAGCCACTATCTGCGGATCTATATGGGGCACCTGCGGCAAAAGCTGGAGGCGAATCCTACCCAGCCGGTACATCTGCTCACGGAAACCGGCATCGGCTACCGGTTTATGCCATAAAAAAAAGCGCCACTAAGGCGCTTTTTTCATTTAACAGGCAAATCAGGCGTTTTTCAGCACTTCGCTGACAATCTCTACCGCTTCTTTTTCTATCTGCGCGCGGTGTTCTGCGCCCAGGAAACTTTCACAATAGATTTTGTATGCATCTTCGGTGCCTGAAGGACGGGCCGCAAACCAGCCGTTTTCCGTCATCACTTTCAGGCCGCCGATAGACGCGCCATTGCCCGGCGCAGCGGTCAGACGCGCGGTGATCGGATCGCCCGCCAGCGTGTCAGCACTCACCATTTCAGGTGACAGCTTAGACAGCGCCGCTTTCTGTGCCGAACTGGCTGACGCCTGCAGGCGATTGTAGCTGGGTGCACCGAAACGCGCGGCCAGCTCATCATAGTGCTCCTGCGGGTTCTTGCCAGTGACCGCGGTAATCTCCGCTGCCAGCAGACACATGATGATCCCGTCTTTATCGGTGGACCAGGGCGTACCGTCAAAGCGCAGGAATGAAGCGCCCGCACTCTCTTCTCCACCGAAGCCAAAGCTGCCGTCGAACAGGCCATCCACGAACCACTTAAAGCCAACCGGCACTTCCACCAGCTTGCGGCCAATGTCGTTAACGACGCGGTCAATCATGGCACTGGACACCAGGGTTTTCCCCACGGCAACGTCTTTGCCCCACTGTGGGCGATGCTGGAACAGATAGTTGATAGCAACGGCCAGATAGTGGTTCGGGTTCATCAGGCCGGCAGGCGTGACGATACCGTGGCGGTCGTAATCGGGATCGTTGCCAAACGCCAGGTCAAATTTGTCCTTATAGGCCAGCAGGCCCGCCATGGCAGATTCGGACGAGCAGTCCATGCGCACCACGCCGTCTTTATCCAGATGCATAAAGCGGAACGTCTGATCAACGGCGTCATTCACCAGGGTCAGATCGAGTTTGTAGTGCTCAGCAATGCGCTGCCAGTAAGCGATGCCGGAACCGCCAAGCGGATCGACGCCGATTTTCAGGCCCGCTTTTTGAATCGCCGGGAAATCGATGATCTGTGAAAGGCCTTCAACATAAGGCTGGATCAAATCTTTCTCAACCACGTGACCGCTGGCCCAGGCCTGGTCCAGTGGCAGACGCTTCACGCCTTTCAGGCCCTCTTTCAACAGCTGATTCGCGCGATCTTCAACCACTTTGGTGACGTTGGTATCGGCAGGGCCACCGTTCGGCGGATTGTATTTAATCCCGCCGTCTTCAGGTGGGTTGTGCGAAGGCGTAATAACGATGCCATCCGCCAGCTGATCGCCCGATTTATTGTGCTCAAGGATGGCGTTTGAAATCGCCGGCGTTGGCGTATAGCCATTGTCCTGTTGAACAATCACGTCTACGCCGTTTGCGGCCAGCACTTCCAGCACGGACAACAGCGCAGGTTCCGAAAGCGCATGCGTATCTTTACCTACGTAGCACGGACCGGTAATCCCGTTCTTTTTACGCTCTTCGGCAATCGCCTGAGCTATCGCCAGGATGTGCTTTTCGTTAAAGCTGTGGCGTCCTGCGCTACCGCGATGGCCTGATGTGCCAAATTTCACCGCATGTTCTGGGTTAGCCACATCGGGCTGCAGGACATAATATTGTGAAGTTAATTGTGCAACGTTAATCAAATCGCTCTGCTGGGCAGGCTGCCCGGCACGGGGGTGATTGGCCATTGGCGCTTCTCCCTGACGCTTCAGTTTAAATGGTGCCGCAAACTTTCTCTGCCAGCTCCGACGGGAACTGCATCGACAGCATAATGTGTTCAACCATGCTGCGTTTGCGACCGGTATTGGTATTGGTAATAACCCAGTACGGCGTGCCGGGAACGTGCTTCGGCTTGGTATGGGTACCGCTTTGCAGCAACGTATGTTCATCGCCCGCGAAATAGATGCGCGTGCGGCCCTGCAGCGACGTTGTCGCCTCGGCAAACGCTGCGGTATCCAGACGATAGAGCGTTGACAAGATTAGCATAAAGCGGTTAACCGCCCGCTTCTGCTCCGCATATTCATCCGACAGCATTAGCTCACGCACTGCGCGAACACGATCCTGAGGGCGCGATTCATTACCTGCCGACGGTGCCGCTTTAGACGGGGCCGGTGCGGAGACGGGCTGCGTGTCATTGACCGCCGCGGGCTGACCGGCAGTAAACTTCAGCATACGGCGCAGAATATCGGATGCACTTTCGCCAATGTGTTGCGTGTGGCTGGCAATATAACGGTAGAGCTCTTCGTCAACTTCGATCGTTTTCATCTTATTCCGTACGGTTTTTTTACTCACGACAGAACCCGCGATTTTCTGAATACCCCGAGCTGCTGATCGGCATTTCAAAAAGGAGGCAGGTTCTAACATGAAGATTATAAAGTTAAATTCAGACAGGCTGATAGCATTCAAACGGTTTATGGGCAAAAGTCAGAATATGTCCTAATGCCGCCGGAAGCAGCGCGCCTGAAAAGGTGAAACCATGATAACCTAAGCTCAGGTCTCACACTTAAGAACTTTGCTATGATTTTGAATGCGCGCCTGCAAACTGAACAATCTTCTTCTGATTCCACACCTGTCCTGCTGATTCATGGTCTGTTTGGCAGTCTTGATAACCTTGGCATTCTGGCCCGAGGGCTTAAAGACGATCGACCGCTTATTCAGGTTGATGTGCGCAACCACGGGCTATCGCCGCGCGCAGACGAGATGAACTACAGGGTGATGGCTCAGGACATGCTGGATACGCTGGATGCTCAGGGGATTGAGCGGATCGCGGTCATTGGTCATTCCATGGGCGGTAAGATCGCCATGACAATGAGCGCGCTGGCACCAGAACGTATCGAACAGATGGTGATGATCGACATCGCGCCCGTTGACTATCAGACACGTCGGCATGACGAGATTTTCGCCGCTATCCGGGCCGTCACGGCCGCTGGCGTCACCTTGCGCACTGAAGCCGCAGAGATCATGCGCAACCATATTGATGAGGACGGCGTCATTCAGTTCATCCTGAAATCATTCAGTCAGGGCGAATGGCGCTTTAATGTCCCGGTGTTATGGGACAACTATGCGCTGATCTCCGGCTGGCAGGAGGTGCCTGCCTGGCCACATCCCGCGCTGTTTATTCGCGGTGGCGACTCACCTTATCTGGATAATCAGTATCGTGACGCGTTACTCAGGCAGTTCCCGGCCGCGCATGCACATGTGATCGGTGGTGCTGGTCACTGGGTCCATGCTGAAAAACCTGATGCCGTTTTACGCAGTATTCGACGCTTTTTTGCGCTTTAAAACATCTTAACTGGCTGTAAAAGTTTAAGATTGGCGTCCGCGGTTAGCCTGGAGTATGATGGCGCGCTAAATTTTTGCCGTGGGCGCGGTTGCCCGCGGGAAGAGTCAATACTTTAATCTGCGCAGCGGAAACGTCTCGTTCGCGCCCACTCAGTTGTACTAAGTCATGGCAAAAGAACACACTGACCGTACGACGCTCGATCTGTTCGCTAACGAGCGTCGCCCTGGTCGCCCAAAAACCAGTCCGCTTACGCGTGATGAACAACTGCGTATCAACAAACGCAATCAACTGAAACGTGACAAAGGGCGCGGACTTCGTCGTGTCGAACTCAAAATGAACAGTGAAGCCGTTGAAGCGCTGAATATGCTGGCTGAGCAGCGCAATCTCAGCCGCAGCGAATTAATTGAACAAATGCTGCTGGCACAACTCAAACTGGACTCACGCGGGTAAACCGCACACAGAAACAAATGTCGCGGCTTTACACATTCCGCCCTTTTGCGCGGTCTGCTATCATTTGCTGAACAGGCTCCGGCATTCATTCTATCATCAGGATTTAAGAGGTTATTTTACCCATGGCAATCGTAGGCATCTTCTTTGGCAGCGATACCGGTAACACCGAAAACATTGCAAAAATGATCCAGAAACAACTGGGTAAAGACGTTGCAGAAGTTCACGACATCGCGAAAAGCACTAAAGAAGACTTAGAAGCCTTTGACATTCTGCTGCTGGGCATCCCCACCTGGTATTACGGTGAAGCCCAGTGCGACTGGGATGACTTCTTCCCGACGCTGGAAGAGATCGACTTTAACGGCAAGCTGGTTGCGCTGTTTGGCTGTGGCGATCAGGAAGATTACGCAGAGTACTTCTGTGATGCCATGGGAACCATTCGTGACATCATCGAACCTAACGGCGCCATCATCGTGGGCCACTGGCCGACCGAGGGTTACCACTTCGAAGCGTCAAAAGGCCTGGCTGATGACAACCACTTCCTGGGTCTGGCTATTGATGAAGATCGCCAGCCAGAGCTGACCAACGAACGCGTTGATAAATGGGTTAAGCAAATTTTTGATGAGCTGCAGCTCAAAGAAATCATTGAAGCCTGATCGCGCTGAGCTCAGTGTGGACGCAGGTTCACACTGAGCAAACGGCTTTTCCTATAAAAATAATAGCTACATTTTTGTAACTTTCCCCATTTAATCTGTAGAATACCCGCATCGATCATCTGCTTATTTCCCAGGAACTGAGATGACAAAACGCGAAATGCGACTCGTCCGCTTTCCATGCCATGCGCAGCGAACATCGCCGCTGGCGCATCGCAAGGACATCGGTTTTCATTTCAGCGCATCAGTTCTATAATGAGACGCAAATGAGAATGGCGGTCGATCGACATACAGGCTACGTGCCACAAGAGTGACTAAAGTAACAGGACAATATCCGCATGACTGACAACAATACCGCATTAAAGAAGGCTGGCCTGAAAGTCACATTGCCCAGACTCAAAATTCTGGAAGTGCTTCAGGAACCTGCATGCCATCACGTCAGCGCGGAAGATCTGTATAAACGCCTGATCGACATGGGCGAAGAGATTGGACTGGCCACGGTCTACCGTGTGCTTAACCAGTTCGACGATGCAGGCATCGTGACCCGCCACAACTTTGAAGGCGGTAAATCGGTGTTTGAGCTGACGCAGCAGCACCATCACGACCACCTGATCTGTCTGGATTGCGGTAAAGTGATTGAATTTAGTGACGAATCCATTGAGACGCGTCAACGTGAAATCGCGACCCGTCATGGTATTAAGCTCACCAACCACAGCCTGTACCTGTACGGTCACTGTGCACTGGGCGACTGCCGTGAAGACGAAACGCTGCACGACAAATAAGCGCTTTCGGGTATAAAGTAAAAAAGCCGATGTTCACATCGGCTTTTTTATTGCTGTCGCTCAGGTCACGAGCGTTTCCTGCAGGTAGCGCCAGCGTGGAACAGAGGTGGTGCAGTCCAGAATCGCCAGCGAAATACGGCTTTTATTTTCACCATTCATCATCTGCAGTTCGCGATACTGAATCGTCACTTCGTTCGCATGCTCAGAAAGAATTACATGCTCACTGGTCGCAATGCGCATCCCTTCCCTTGCCCCCTGCAGTCGTCGAAAAAGATCTTCAACCTGATCCAGGTTCAGCTGTTTTCCCTGCGGCGTGACCATCTTAAAATCGGGATGAAAGTGCGAGAGCAGCAGATGAAAACTGTCGCTACCATCCCGACCATGATTAAAAATATGTTCAATAAGCTGATGTAACACGACAACGCTATGTTTGGCTTCCTGTGCAAAAAGTGTCATTTTTTCCTTTTAAACCCACAAACTGATACTTCAGAGGGTTAGCGTACCTGAAAAAAAAGAATTAACACTGGGAAATTTATTAAAAAAATTAAACTGAGAGCGGTTCCACAAAAATAAAATTAATACTCTGACTCTGCTCAGGAGAAACGTCGGTACTAAAAAAAATCGCCGCAATAAAAAAGGGCGATAAGTCGCCCTTTCGATTACCCTGCGGTCAACATCACAGAGAAATTATTCGCCGATTTTCGCCCAGGTATCGCGTAAACCTACCGTGCGGTTAAACACTAACTGTGAAGGGGTTGAATAAACGCTGTCGGCACAGAAGTAGCCTTCGCGCTCAAACTGGTAGGGCGCGCTGGCCACCGCATCACGCAGGCCGGGTTCAACAAAGCCCTGTTTGACCTCCAGCGAGTCGGGATTAATCGTGGTCAGGAAATCGTCTGCCGCGCCAGGATTGGGTACGCTAAACAGGCGATCGTAAAGACGGAACTCAGCGGGCAGCGCATGTTCAGCGGACACCCAGTGAATCACGCCTTTAACTTTACGGCCGTCAGCAGGATCTTTGCTCAGCGTATCCACATCACAGGTGCAGTAGATGCAGGTGATATTGCCTTCTTCATCTTTCGCGATACGCTCGGCTCGGATCACGTACGCATTACGCAGGCGCACCTCTTTACCCAGCACCAGGCGTTTATACTGCTTGTTAGCTTCTTCACGGAAATCGGCCCGATCGATCCAGATTTCGCGGCTGAACGGCACGTCGCGCGTCCCCATCTCCGGTTTGTTAGGATGGTTCGGCATGCTAAGCACTTCGTTATGGCCTGCCGGCAGGTTTTCCAGCACCAGCTTAACCGGATCCAACACCGCCATCGCGCGTGGCGCATTTTCATTGAGATCGTCGCGGATACAAGACTCCAGCGAGGCCATTTCAACAATGTTGTCCTGCTTGGTAATACCAATACGCCGGCAAAACTCACGGATTGAGGCCGCGGTATAACCACGGCGACGCAGGCCGGACACGGTTAACATACGGGGATCGTCCCAGCCTTCCACATGCTTCTCACTGACCAGCTGCGTGAGTTTGCGTTTTGACATCACCGCATATTCAAGATTCAGGCGCGAAAATTCGTACTGACGTGGATGAACCGGAATCGTGATGTTGTCCAGCACCCAGTCATACAGACGGCGGTTATCCTGGAACTCCAGTGTACAGAGTGAATGCGTAATGCCTTCCAGCGCATCGGAAATGCAGTGGGTAAAATCGTACATCGGGTAGATGCACCATTTGTTGCCGGTTTGATGATGTTCAGCAAACTTAATGCGGTACAGCACCGGGTCGCGCATAACGATAAAGCTGGAAGCCATATCAATTTTTGCACGCAGACAGGCTTTACCTTCTGCAAATTCACCGTTGCGCATTTTTTCAAACAGGGCAAGGTTCTCTTCCACGCTGCGATCGCGGTATGGGCTGTTTTTACCCGGCGCGGTTAACGTTCCCCGGTATTCACGAATTTCTTCAGGGGTCAGTTCATCAACATAGGCAAGTCCCTTTCCGATCAGTTCAACCGCATACTGGTAAAGCTGATCAAAATAGTCAGATGAATAACGAACGTCGCCACTCCACGAAAAACCCAACCACTGCACATCACGCTTGATGGACTCAACAAATTCCATATCCTCTTTAACCGGATTGGTATCGTCAAAACGCAGATTGCACTCGCCCTGATAGTCTTGTGCAATACCAAAATTCAGGCAGATTGATTTAGCATGACCGATGTGCAGATAACCATTTGGCTCTGGCGGGAAACGGGTATGCACACTGCTGTGCTTCCCGCTCGCCAAATCCTCGTCAATAATCTGACGAATAAAGTTAGTTGGGCGGGCTTCAGCCTCACTCATCTCAAAATCCTCAACGCGTAGAAAGGGTGGTTTATACCACGTAATATCCGGGTATGATCCACAAAGCGTTGCAGAGAAACAACCGTTTGTTGGGCGTTTAAAATAAAAAAGGCAGGAATCGCTTCCTGCCTTTTATTGTTGATACAGCGAATTAGCCTTTAATTTCATACAGCGGGGTTTCACCCGCGATCACCTGGCCCTGCGTCAACAGCGTTAATCCTGCGAAGTCTTCAATATTGCTGACCACCACCGGACTTATCATCGAGCGGGCATGGGCGTTGAGATAGTCAAGATCCATCTCCAGCACCGGCTGACCTGCCGTGACCTGAGCGCCCTCTTCCACTAAACGGGTAAAGCCCTGACCGCCCAGCGCCACGGTATCCAGCCCCATGTGCACCACGATCTCCACCCCGTTTTCACTTTCCAGGCAGAACGCATGGTTAGTGTTAAAGATTTTCACCACGGTGCCCGCAATGGGGGCCACAACGCGCTTGTCGCTGGGTTTGATTGCTACACCGTCGCCGACCGCTTTACTGGCAAAAGCCTCATCCGGTACGGCATCCAGCGGCACAATTTCACCGCTTACGGGCGCCACTAAGGTCGCGATAACGCGTTTTTCACTGTTTAACACAGCCTGAGGTTTCACGTCGCTGGCCGCAGCGGGTGCGCTGGCGGTGCTGGCGGTAGCGGCTGCAACCGGGCCTTTCACCAACACTTTTTTCATGGCCATGGCGATACTTTCAGCCTGTGTGCCGACGATTATCTGAACGCTCTGCTTGTTCAGGCGGATGACACCTGAGGCACCCAGGCGTTTCGCCACGCCTTCATTAACCTGCCCGGCATCCTTCACATTCAGACGCAAACGCGTAATGCAGGCATCGATCGCGGTTAAGTTGTCTGAACCGCCCACCGCGCCAATGTAACGACGCGCCAGAGATTCGGTCGCGCTCTCACCGTTGTCGGTAGTATCCACATTCACGTCATAACCATCGGTTTCATCGCCAGCAACCGCCAGCTCACGGCCCGGCGTCATCAGGTTGAATTTTTTGATGGTGAAACGGAACAC
Source organism: Pantoea sp. Ae19-2 (assembly GCF_059801205.1). Lineage (NCBI taxonomy): Bacteria > Pseudomonadati > Pseudomonadota > Gammaproteobacteria > Enterobacterales > Erwiniaceae > Pantoea > Pantoea sp. Ae19-2. The sequence goes on from NZ_JBCHWE010000001.1 coordinate 2,596,503, forward strand.
AACATAGTAGATAACGAAGAACACCAGCCCTTGCGGAATCAGCATGTACCAGTGCGTCGCCAGGGGATTGCGGGATGAGAGCACCATGTCCACCAGCCCCGCGCTGAAACCAAAGCCGGCAATCCAATGCATGCTGGCAGCAATAAACACAGACAGACCGGTCAACACAGCATGGATGACATAGAGTACCGGTGCCACGAACATAAAGGAAAATTCCAGTGGTTCGGTAATGCCGGTAAAGAAGGCTGCAAAAGCCGCCGCCAACATGATCCCGCCGACCTTCGCCCGATTTTCAGGACGAGCACAATGGTAAATCGCCAGCGCTGCGCCGGGTAAACCGAACATCATGATAGGGAAGAAGCCCGCCTGATAACGGCCCGTGATGCCCGGAATAGCGGTGCCATTCGCCAGCGACTGTGCACCGCCGAGGAATTTAGGAATATCGTTGATGCCCGCGACGTCGAACCAGAACACGGAGTTCAGCGCATGATGTAAGCCTACCGGAATAAGCAATCGGTTGAAGAAGGCATAGACGCCAGCCCCTACCGATCCCAGCTTCTGGATATGCTCACCAAAGCTCACCAGACCATTAAAGATGACTGGCCAGATATACATCAGGATGAACGCGACCAGAATCATCAGGAACGAGACCAGAATCGGGACCAGACGACGGCCGCTGAAGAACGAGAACGCTTTGGGCAGTTCAACATGGCTAAAGCGGTTGTAGACTTCGGCTGACAGAACCCCAACCAGAATACCGACAAACTGATTGCTGATTTTCCCAAAGGCCGCAGGGACGTCAGCCACCGGTATTTTCTGAATCATCGCCACGGCGGCAGGCGAACACAACGTCGTCACGACCAGGAAACCAACAAAGCCGGTGAGTGCGGCCGCGCCGTCTTTATCTTTTGACATACCGTACGCCACGCCAATCGCGAACAGCACTGACATGTTTTCAATGATCGCGCCACCGGATTTAATCAGCAGGGCGGCAAAGGCATTACCCGCGCCCCAGCTGTCCGGATCGATCCAGTAGCCGATCCCCATAAGTATTGCTGCAGCAGGCAAAGTGGCGACCGGCACCATCAGCGCCCGTCCCACTCGTTGTAAATAACTTAACATTGACCCTTCCCCCTATGAACTGACTCTGTAGCTATGCTGCCGCTTAATGTTGTTATGTCAGCAGCAAGCCTCTTACGGCATTACACTCAATGCTGTGGAGTGTAATAACAATTTAATTCGCTTCACAAATTAATAGCTACTATCTGTGACAATTATCACCATAAATCGATTTTTAAGGTCACTCTCACTGGCTATAAAGGCAAACTTATTTTATGATGCGAAATATCAAGATGTGCGCTTTCTAACACCCTTTGCGCCTGCCACTTCAGGCCTGACCCGCGTAATAGCTGCACGTCTGACCGTTAACTCACATTCGAGGTGCAATATGAGACTGATTCCTTTATCCACCCCAACTCAGGTCGGCAAATGGGCGGCACGCCATATCGTCAATCGCATCAATGCGTTTAATCCCCGTGCTGACAAGCCTTTTATCCTGGGACTGCCCACGGGCGGAACACCGCTGGAAGCCTATAAACACCTGATTGACATGCACAAAGCGGGCCAGGTCAGCTTTAAACATGTCGTGACCTTTAACATGGACGAATACGTTGGCTTGCCGAAAGAGCATCCGGAAAGCTATCACAGCTTTATGTACCGCAATTTCTTCGACCACGTTGATATCCAACCAGAAAATATCAATTTACTGAATGGTAATGCGCCAGATATTGACGCAGAATGTCGCCGTTATGAAGATAAAATTCGGACACTGGGTAAAATTCACCTGTTTATGGGCGGCGTTGGTAACGATGGGCATATCGCGTTTAATGAACCCGCCTCATCTCTGTCTTCACGCACCCGGATTAAAACCCTGACGCACGACACGCGCGTAGCGAACTCGCGTTTTTTCAACGGTGATGTGGATCAGGTACCCAAATACGCGCTGACAGTCGGTGTTGGTACGCTGCTGGATGCCGAAGAAGTCATGATCCTGGTCACCGGGCACGTAAAAGCCCAGGCGTTGCAGGCTGCTGTTGAAGGGAACGTGAACCATATGTGGACGATTAGCTGCCTGCAGCTTCATCCTAAATCCGTGGTGGTCTGTGATGAGCCTGCCACCATGGAGCTAAAAGTAAAAACGGTGAAATACTTCCGTGAAATGGAAGCGGAAAATATGCAGGGCGTTTAACACAATCATTTCGTCACCTGCGGTTAGACGCGTTAACGGCAGGCAAGCCGGGAGAACAAGATGTACGCATTAGTGAACGGCCGTATCTACAGCGGCGATGACATTTTCGATCATCATGCTGTCGTCATCGCTGACGGCAAAATTGAGCGGGTTTGCTCTCTGGCAGCCTTGCCGCCAGAAATAGAACAGCAGGATGTTGGGGGCGCGATTATCGCACCCGGCTTTATTGACCTGCAGCTTAACGGCTGTGGAGGCGTGCAGTTTAATGACGATATCCATGCCATCAGCGTGGAAACGCTGGAAACCATGCACCGCGCCAATGTTAAATCCGGCTGCACCAGCTTTCTGCCAACGCTGATTACCAGCAGTGACGAACTCATGGTGCGCGCCGTCGAAACAATGCGCGCCTTTTTGCAGAAGTATCCCCACTTTCTGCTGGGATTACATCTGGAAGGTCCGTGGCTGAACGTCGCCAAAAAAGGCACCCATAACCCTGCCCTTATTCGCCAGCCCGATCCGAAGATGGTCGATTTCCTGTGTGAGAACGCGGATGTGATTAGCAAGGTCACACTGGCGCCAGAAAGCGTCGGAAGCGCCGTGATTCGCCAACTCAGCGACGCCGGTATTGTGGTGTCTGCGGGTCATTCCAATGCCACCTTCGAAGAAGCCAAAGCGGGTTTTGCCGCCGGCATCACCTTTGCGACGCACCTTTATAATGCCATGCCGGCCTTTGCTGGGCGTGAGCCGGGCCTAATCGGTGCGCTGTTTGATGCGCCTGATGTATACTGCGGCATCATTGCGGATGGTTTACACGTTCATTACGCTAACGTTCGTAATGCCAAACGCATTAAGGGTGACAAGCTGGTCCTGGTAACCGATGCCACTGCGCCCGCAGGTGCCACAATCGATAAGTTTATTTTTGCTGGTAAAACAATATATTATCGTGATGGACTCTGTGTTGATGAACATGGCACGCTGAGCGGTTCAGCACTGACGATGATCGAAGCCGTGCAAAACAGCGTTGAACATGCAGGCATTCCACTGGATGAAGCGCTGCGCATGGCATCACTTTATCCGGCACGGGCAATGGGCGTAGAAAAACAGTCAGGCACTATCCAGGCAGGAAAACTCGCCAATCTGACCGTATTTACACGCGACTTTAAAATTATTAAGACGTTAGTCAATGGAGATAACGTCCTGAGCGAGTAAGCACTGAATGACTACTGGCGGCCAGACACAAATTGGAAATGTCGATCTTGTCAAACAACTGAACAGCGCAGCCGTCTACCGGTTAATCGACCAACAGGGACCGATTTCGCGCATTCAGATTGCGGATCTGAGCCAACTCGCGCCCGCCAGTGTCACCAAAATTACCCGCCAGCTTATTGAGCGCGGCCTGATCAAAGAGGTGGACCAGCAGGCGTCCACCGGCGGACGCCGCGCGATCTCCATCGTCACTGAAACCCGTCACTTTCACACTATCGGCGTGCGCCTCGGCCGCAACGATGCGACCTTAACGCTGTTCGATTTAAGCGGCAAATCACTGGCTCAGCAGGATTATCCCCTGCCGCAAACCACGCAGGACACGCTGGAGCAGGCGCTGTTCGATGCCGTTGCGCATTTTATTGAGCAGAGCGAAGCGAAAATTCGTGAGCTAATAGCCATTTCGGTGATTCTGCCTGGCCTGGTCGATCCGCATAATGGCGTTATCCGTTATATGCCGCACATTACGGTGGACCAGTGGCCTCTGGTGGCCAACCTGAAAAAACGCTTTAAGGTGACCAGCTTTGTGGGTCATGACATTCGCAGTCTGGCGCTGGCAGAGCACTATTTTGGCGCAACCCGTGATTGTGCTGATTCCATATTAGTGCGACTGCATCGGGGAACGGGCGCAGGGATTATTGCCAACGGACAAATATTCCTGGGCAGTAATGGCAACGTGGGTGAAATCGGCCATATTCAGGTCGATCCGCTCGGGGAACGCTGCCATTGCGGTAACTTTGGCTGCCTTGAAACCATCGCGGCGAATGGCGCCATTGAACAGCGCGTCAGAGAGCTGTTGAATAAAGGCTACCCCAGCATATTGACTCAGGATGCCTGCCAGATGCCGCACATCTGTCAGGCGGCGAACCAGGGCGATGCGCTGGCAAGTGAAGTTGTCGAATACGTGGGTCGCTATCTGGGTAAAGCCATTGCTATCGCCATTAACCTGTTTAATCCGCAAAAAATTGTGTTGGCCGGCGAAATTACGGAAGCTGAACGCGTGTTGCTCCCGGCCATAGAAAGTTGCATTAATACCCAGGCGCTGGCGGCCTTCCGTAAACATCTGCCGGTGGTGCGTTCACAACTCGATCACCGCTCCGCGATTGGGGCCTTTGCCCTGGCAAAACGGGCGATGTTAAACGGCATTCTGCTGCAACAACTTTTAGAAGACTAAGCGCGGCCTTACTCAGCGCGGCGCGTATCGGAACCCCTTTATGACGATTAAAAATGTAATTTGTGATATCGATGGCGTGCTGATGCACGACAATACCGCAGTGCCCGGCGCGAAAGAATTTTTGCAGCGCATCCTGGCGAAAGACATGCCATTGGTGGTGCTGACCAATTATCCTTCACAAACGGCGCGTGATTTGGCAAACCGTTTTTCCTCAGCGGGAATCGACATACCGGATTCGGTGTTTTACACCTCAGCCATGGCCACCGCGGACTTTTTACGCCGCCAGGAAGGCAAAAAAGCCTATGTCATTGGCGAAGGTGCGCTGGTACACGAGCTGTATAAAGCCGGTTTTACCATCACTGACGTTAACCCGGATTTCGTTATCGTCGGGGAAACCCGCTCATTCAACTGGGACATGATGCACAAGGCCGCTTTCTTTGTGGCAAACGGCGCGCGGTTCATTGCAACCAATCCCGATACGCATGCCCGGGGCTTTGTGCCCGCCTGTGGCGCACTGTGTGCCGGTATTGAAAAGATTTCAGGTCGCAGGCCATTTTACGTTGGCAAGCCCAGCCCCTACATCATGCGCGCCGCGCTGAACAAGATGCAGGCCCATTCAGAGGAAACGGTTATCGTGGGCGATAATCTTCGTACCGATATCCTCGCTGGTTTTCAGGCCGGTCTGGAAACGATTCTGGTGCTTTCTGGCGTATCCACGCTTACCGACATTGATGCGATGCCTTTCCGTCCTGACTGGATTTTCCCGTCTGTTGCCGATATCGACCTCTTTTGATTCATTTCTCTTATGACGCACTGCCAGATTCTGTGGTGCGTCTCACCTTTATGGCTCTCTGCGCCCGTTATCCTCGCTCAAAAAGCGTGCTGAAATTTCATTTCATTGCCGATTCAACAATAAAAGTCCAATTCTGTTAGATAAAATTCAATATACCTCGCCACACAACAACATTTTCATCAGCAAAATACGATTCCTCTTGCATTGGGGACCGTAAATAACGCATTTTCTTATACATCACGCAGCCACAGGCTGCCGGACAAACGTAAAATTACATCGCCGCAGGTGAGTTCAGGAGTCAGATATGTGTTCTATTTTTGGTGTGCTGGATCTGAAAAGCGATCCCGTTGAGTTACGTAAAAAAGCATTGGAAAGCTCACGTTTGATGCGTCACCGTGGGCCGGACTGGTCAGGCGTTTACGCCGATGACCACGCCATTCTTGCTCATGAGCGCCTCTCAATTGTTGACGTGAACAACGGTGCACAGCCGCTGTATAACGCTGACCACACCCACGTACTGGCAGTCAATGGTGAGATCTACAACCATCAGGCCCTGCGCGCAAAATTAAGCGATCGCTACGCGTTTCAGACCGGTTCTGACTGCGAAGTGATTCTGGCGCTGTACCAGGAGAAAGGTGTCGATTTTCTTGACGAACTGGAAGGCATGTTTGCCTTCATCCTGTATGACAGCGTCAAAGGCACCTATCTGATTGGCCGTGACCATATCGGTATCATCCCGCTGTATATGGGCAACGATGAGCACGGTAACCTGTTTGTCGCCTCAGAAATGAAAGCGCTGGTGCCAGTGTGCCGTTCAATCAAAGAATTCCCGCCGGGAAGCTACCTTTCCAGCACCGACGGTGAAATTCGTCGTTACTGGCAGCGTGACTGGATGGAATACCAGAACGTTGAGAACAACGTGACTGACGCAGCAGAACTGAAACATGCGCTGGAAGAGTCAGTAAAAAGCCACCTGATGTCCGATGTTCCGTATGGCGTGCTGCTGTCTGGTGGTCTGGACTCGTCAATTATTTCAGCGGTAACCAAACGTTTCGCGGCCAAACGCGTGGAAGATCAGGATAAAAGTGATGCCTGGTGGCCACAGCTGCACTCGTTCGCGGTCGGTCTGGAAGGATCGCCGGATCTGAAAGCGGCCAAACTGGTGGCAGAGCATCTGGGTACGGTGCACCACGAAATTCACTTCACGGTGCAGGAAGGCCTGGATGCGATTCGTGACGTGATCTACCACATTGAAACCTATGATGTGACCACGATTCGCGCCTCCACACCGATGTACCTGATGTCGCGTAAGATTAAAGCCATGGGCATCAAAATGGTGCTGTCGGGCGAAGGGGCTGACGAAGTCTTTGGTGGTTATCTGTATTTCCATAAAGCGCCAAACGCGAAAGAGTTCCATGAGGAGAACGTTCGCAAACTGCTGGCCCTGCATATGTTTGACTGCGCACGCGCCAACAAAGCGATGTCTGCCTGGGGCGTTGAAGCACGCGTGCCGTTCCTGGATAAGAAATTCCTGGATGTCGCCATGCGTATTAACCCACAAGACAAGATGTGCGGCAGCAACGGTAAAATGGAAAAACACATTCTGCGTGAATGCTTCTCCTCTTACCTGCCCGAAAGCGTGGCCTGGCGCCAGAAAGAGCAGTTCTCTGACGGCGTGGGTTACAGCTGGATTGACACACTGAAAGAAGTCGCGGCCAAACAAATCAGCGATCAGCAACTGGCGACGGCGCACTTCCGTTTCCCGTATAACACGCCGGGGTCGAAAGAAGCGTACCTGTACCGTGAAATCTTTGAAGAGCTCTTCCCACTGCCGAGCGCTGCCGAGTGCGTACCAGGCGGGCCGTCTGTTGCCTGTTCATCGGCAAAAGCCATCGAGTGGGACGAAGCCTTTAAAAACATGGATGACCCGTCAGGACGTGCCGTAGGCGTTCACCAGTCTGCCTACAAATAAGTGCTATACTGAGTGACAATATGGGCCGTATACGGCCCATCTTTTTTGTTATTGCCGTTGTATTCACTGAAAAATTGCCGAATAAAGCATCACCCTGGTTATAAGCCAGACAAACAGGCGTTTGAAGGCAAAAAACGGCAAAAAACTTGTTGACGCTGTGTAGTCAACTCCGCATAATGCGCCCCGCAACGCCGATGAAGGTTGCGCGAAAAAAAGATGGCTACGTAGCTCAGCTGGTTAGAGCACAGCACTCATAATGCTGGGGTCACAGGTTCGATTCCCGTCGTAGCCACCATCTTTTTTCTGCGGGAGTGGCGAAATTGGTAGACGCACCAGATTTAGGTTCTGGCGCCGCAAGGTGTGCGAGTTCAAGTCTCGCCTCCCGCACCATTTCATGATTCGGCAGCATGGATGGGGTATCGCCAAGCGGTAAGGCACCGGTTTTTGATACCGGCATTCCCTGGTTCGAATCCAGGTACCCCAGCCAATTTCGATGTATCTCGCGGCTGCGAGTGGACGAATGGGATATCGCCAAGCGGTAAGGCACCGGTTTTTGATACCGGCATTCCCTGGTTCGAATCCAGGTATCCCAGCCATCATCGAAAGGCAGTACAATTTGGCTACGTAGCTCAGCTGGTTAGAGCACAGCACTCATAATGCTGGGGTCACAGGTTCGATTCCCGTCGTAGCCACCATTTTCTTGGGGTGTCGCCAAGCGGTAAGGCACTGGTTTCTGATACCAGCATTCCGGGGTTCGAATCCCTGCACCCCAGCCATTTTTAGACAATTTGATTTGACACCATTGGGGTGTCGCCAAGCGGTAAGGCACTGGTTTCTGATACCAGCATTCCGGGGTTCGAATCCCTGCACCCCAGCCAAATTAAACAACAAAGCCCGCTTCTGCGGGCTTTGTTGTTTTTGTCTTTCGGTCAGACAGACCACGCATCACCTCAAGGCAACGCGCAGCCGATGCTTACAATCCCAGTGCGTATCGCAAAACCTGACGCTTCAGCACGCCTGAATGCTCAGCGGCAATGAGTCCCAGATTGCGCACCAGCTTTAGCGGCCCAACCTGGTTACTGAAGGTAAAATAGAACAGGTCCATGCCACTCTGCATCAGCAGGTTATCGTTGCGCCGCTGGCGTTGATAGCGCAGCAGTATGCGTTCGGATGACCAGTCCTCTGCTTTATCGCGCGCCTCAATCAATACGTCCATTAATGCATCGATATCCCGATAGCCCAGATTGACGCCCTGCCCCGCCAGAGGATTAATGGTGTGCGCGGCATCCCCCACCAGCGCCAGCCCTGGCATAACATAGCGCGAGGCGTGACGACGCACCAGCGGGAAGCCCCCGGCTGCATGGGCGTGAAAGCGTCCCAACCGTGCCGGGAAATGCCGGGCAATTTCTTTTTCCAGCTGCGCCATCGGCATAGTCTGTAGCTGACGAATGCGTGCAGCGGAGTCGTACCACACCAGAGAAGCATGGTTGCCAAACAGCGGCAGAAACGCACGCGGCCCCTGCGGCGTAAAATGCTGCCAGGTGGCATCGCCAGCGGGATGTTCACAGGTGACGCTGACCAGCAGACAGGACTGCGCGTAGCGCCAGCCACGAATGCCGATACCGGCCATTTGCCGCACCTGCGAGTTGGCACCATCGGCCCCCACGACTAATGCCGTGCTGACCGCAGCCCCATTGCTCAATGACAGCGTCCAGCCGCCGTTGCAGGGCTGGAGATCGTCCATCGTCGCCGGGCACAGCAGGGTGATCCCGCGCTGTTCCATCTCTTCCCACAGGGCGCGTTGCAACACATTATTTTCAACCATGTAACCGAGTTCAGGCAGCCCCAGCGATTCGGCGTCGAAATTGACCTGCGCCGTTTGCCACTCCCAGGTTTCAAGTTTGCGATAAGGCGCACAGCGCATCGCCTCAACACGTTGCCAGACGTTGAGCTGTTTCAGGAGTGCCACGGAAGAGGATCCGACCGCGGAAATACGCACATCGGGCAGGCTGTGTGGATCAAAAGGAGGTGGCGTTGCCCGCTCTACAACCGCCACACGAAACTGGTGTTGCGTCAGACCACATGCCAGCGCGGCGCCGACCATGCCTCCGCCCACTATCACCACATCAAACCGGTTATCCTGCATAACTTTTTTCCCTCTTATCTGCCGTCACTTTTCAGCGCGGTTGTCTTACGGCAAAGTGTACCGGAAAAATCAGACACGATCAGAAAAGCCCTCAGGCTGGTCACATCCGCAGCAAAGCATTACAATACGCCCCCAGCACTTCACTGCACTGATTTAATGGCTAGCTCGATGACAAAAAAACTGCATATCAAAACCTGGGGATGTCAGATGAATGAGTACGATTCATCTAAGATGTCTGACCTACTGAACAGTACGCACGGCTATACCCTGACAGAGGAAGCCGAAGAGGCGGATATTCTGCTGCTCAACACCTGCTCTATCCGCGAGAAAGCGCAGGAGAAGGTCTTCCACCAGTTGGGGCGCTGGAAAAAACTGAAAGAGCGCAACCCGGATTTGATTATCGGTGTCGGCGGCTGCGTTGCGTCACAGGAAGGCGATCATATTCGCCAGCGTGCGCCGTGCGTGGACATCGTCTTTGGTCCGCAAACCCTGCACCGTCTGCCCGAAATGATTAACACCGTGCGCGGCAGCAAAAGTCCGGTTGTGGATATCAGCTTCCCGGAAATCGAAAAGTTTGACCGCCTGCCTGAACCGCGTGCCGAAGGGCCAACCGCGTTTGTCTCCATCATGGAAGGCTGCAACAAATACTGTACGTTCTGCGTGGTGCCTTATACCCGCGGCGAGGAAGTCAGCCGTCCCTCAGATGATATTCTGCTGGAGATCGCCCAACTGGCCGCACAGGGGGTTCGCGAGGTCAACCTGCTCGGTCAGAACGTCAATGCCTATCGCGGCGCAACCTTCGATGGTGACGTTTGCACCTTTGCTGAGCTGTTGCGTCTGGTCGCGGCCATCGACGGCATTGACCGCATTCGTTTCACCACCAGCCACCCGATTGAATTCACTGATGACATCATTGAGGTCTATCGCGATACGCCAGAGTTGGTGAGCTTCCTGCATCTGCCCGTACAGAGCGGTGCCGACCGTATTCTGACGCTGATGAAGCGTGCGCATACCGCGCTGGAATACAAGGCCATCATTCGCAAACTGCGGGCGGCGCGTCCGGATATTGAAATCAGCTCTGACTTTATCATTGGCTTCCCGGGGGAAACCCAGCAGGACTTTGAACAGACCATGAAGCTGATTGGCGATATCAACTTTGATATGAGCTACAGCTTTATCTACTCCGCGCGTCCCGGTACACCGGCGGCAGACCTGCCTGACGACGTCAGCGAAGACGAGAAGAAACAGCGTCTCTATATTCTGCAGGAACGTATCAATCAGCAGGCGATGGCCATCAGCCGTCGTATGATGGGCAGCGTGCAGCGCATTCTGGTCGAGGGCATCTCACGTAAAAACGTGATGGAGCTGACTGGCCGCACCGAAAACAACCGTGTGGTCAACTTTGAAGGGCCCGTGGAGATGATTGGTAAATTTGCCGACGTGGAAATCGTGGACGTTTATACCAACTCACTGCGCGGCAAGCTGGTTCGTACAGAAGAGGAACTGGGCCTGCGTGTGGCGGAAAGCCCGGCGTCCGTTATCGCCCGTACCCGCAAGGAAAACGACATCGGCGTTGGCGTATTCCAGCCCTGATGCTTCGTTTTGTGCGGCGGCCCAGCATTCGCCGCCGCACATTCTGCTGTTTTGCACTTGGTTTATGCCAGTGCCGCCCAAATATCACTTCACAAGCTTGCGCCCCGGCGCTACCGCATAAATAATTTCGTTACGATGCATCCGCTTAACGCGTTTGATGCAGCAGCAAACCCTTTCAACTGGCCCTGAGTGACCCAAAGGATTCGTTTGAATATTGAAACCCGTGAAATCGCCCTTGAACCGGCTGATAACCGCCGTCTGATGAGCCTGTGTGGTCCGTTCGACGATAATGTGAAACAGCTGGAACGTCGTCTCGGCATTGAGATTAATCGCCGTGACAACCAGTTTAAACTGGTTGGTCGGGTGCTGTGTGTGAATGCCGCGGTTGATATCCTGAAAACGCTCTATGTCGATACTGCGCCAGTGCGCGGGGAGATCCCGGATATTGAGCCTGAACAGATTCACCTGGCGATTAAAGAGAGCCGGGTGCTGGAACAAACGGCGGAAAGCGTGCCGGACTATGGTAAGGCGGTCAACATTAAGACCAAACGTGGCGTCATTAAGCCACGTACGCCGAATCAGGCACAGTACATTGCAAATGTTCTCGACCATGACATCACCTTTGGCGTGGGTCCGGCCGGTACGGGTAAAACCTATCTGGCCGTGGCCGCTGCGGTCGATGCGCTGGAGCGTCAGGAGATTCGACGTATCCTGCTGACGCGTCCCGCGGTCGAAGCGGGGGAAAAACTGGGCTTTCTGCCGGGCGACCTGAGTCAGAAAGTGGACCCGTATCTGCGCCCTCTTTATGACGCCCTGTTTGAGATGTTGGGATTCGAAAAGGTCGAGAAACTCATGGAGCGCAACGTCATTGAAGTGGCCCCGCTGGCCTACATGCGCGGCCGTACGCTCAATGACGCCTTCATTATTCTTGATGAAAGTCAGAACACCACTATCGAGCAGATGAAGATGTTTCTGACCCGTATTGGCTTTAACTCTAAAGCGGTCATCACCGGTGACGTGACGCAGATTGACCTGCCGCGCCACACGAAATCCGGTTTACGTCACGCCATTGAGGTGCTGTCTGAAGTGGAAGAGATCAGCTTCAACTTCTTCCACAGCGAGGACGTTGTGCGTCATCCCGTAGTGGCACGCATTGTGACCGCTTATGAAGCCTGGGAAGAAGCCGATCAAAAACGCCGCGATCAGCAAGCGGAAGAGCGTAAACGTGATGCCCTTGCGGCTCAGCACAGCGCCCAGGAGAATTCATGAGCGACGTGATCCTCGATCTGCAGCTGGCCTGCGAGCAGACCGATAATTTACCGACTGAAAGCCAGTTTCAACGCTGGCTGGAAGCGGCGGTAACGCCCTTCCAGCCAGAAAGTGAAGTGACCATTCGTCTGGTGGATGAAGCCGAAAGTCATGAACTTAATCTGACCTATCGGGGCAAAGATAAACCGACCAATGTGCTGTCATTTCCCTTTGAAGCCCCGCCCGGCATTGAATTACCGCTGTTAGGCGATCTGATCATTTGTCGTCAGGTCGTTGAGCAGGAAGCGCAGGAGCAGGGAAAAACCCCAGAAGCCCACTGGGCGCACATGGTGATCCATGGCACGCTGCATCTGTTGGGTTATGATCACATTGAAGACAGTGAAGCCGAAGAGATGGAAGGTATTGAGACAGAGATAATGCTTGCTCTTGGTTATCCTGATCCGTACATTTCGGAGAAAGAAAACACCTGAGTATCTGATTCAGGCCACCCTGCTGCTGGTGAACAGGCCGGCAGCGTAATTTCCTTACCAGAGAGATCTTTAAAAACCGCCATGAGCGACGACCATTCTCAAAACAGCGATGCACCCAGTAGTAAAAAGGGATTTTTTTCCCTTCTCATCAACCAACTGTTCCACGGTGAACCTAAAAACCGTGACGAGCTACTGGGCCTGATCCGTGACTCCAATCAAAAAGATCTGATTGATCAGGATACCCGGGACATGCTCGAGGGCGTGCTGGATATTGCAGAACAGCGCGTGCGTGACATCATGATCCCCCGCTCCCAGATGATTACGCTGAAACGTAATCAGAACCTGGAAGAGTGCCTCAGCGTGATTATCGATTCCGCGCACTCCCGCTTTCCAGTTATCAGCGAAGACAAAGACCACGTTGAAGGGATCCTGATGGCGAAAGATCTGCTGCCGTTTATGAGCAGCGAATCTGAGCCTTTCAGCGTGGAAAAAGTCCTGCGTCCGGCGGTCGTGGTCCCTGAGAGTAAGCGCGTTGACCGCATGCTGAAAGAGTTTCGCTCACAGCGCTATCATATGGCGATTGTGATCGATGAGTTTGGTGGTGTGTCCGGACTGGTCACGATTGAAGATATTCTGGAACTGATCGTGGGCGAAATCGAAGACGAATATGACGATGAAGAAGATCGTGATATCCGCCAGCTTAACCGTCAGACTTATACCGTTCGCGCACTTACCCCGATTGAAGATTTCAACGAGGTATTTGGCACCCAGTTCAGCGACGATGAAGTGGATACCATCGGTGGACTGGTGATGCAGGGCTTTGGTCACCTGCCGGCGCGCGGCGAAAGCATCGACATCGATGGTTACCAGTTCAAAGTTGCCATGGCTGACAGCCGTCGTATCATCCAGGTGCACGTAAAAATTCCGGAAAATTCGGCGCAACCTCAACTGGATGACGAATAAATTTATGGCATTAGCCTCACTTTACCAGCAGCAGCGGGTCCGTCTGCTGCTGGCTTTACTCAGCGGTGCCTGCGGCACGCTTGCCTTCTCCCCCTATGATTTTTGGCCTGCCGCCCTGCTCTCGCTGTGTGGGTTGCAAATCCTTACGTTAAACCGCACCAGCCCGCAGGCCAGCGCCATAGGTTTCATCTGGGGGTTTGGCCTTTTTGGCAGCGGTATCAACTGGGTCTATGTCAGTATCGCTACCTTTGGCGGAATGCCAAGCCCGGTTAACGTATTCCTGGTCGTTTTGCTCGCGGCTTATCTGGCCGTTTATCCGGCGCTGTTTGCCGGACTGCTCAACCGCATTTGGCCGCGAACTACCCTGTGGCGACTGGCCCTGGCCGCGCCGGCGCTGTGGCAGATCACCGAATTTTTACGCGGCTGGATATTAACCGGCTTTCCGTGGCTGCAGTTCGGCTATAGCCAGATTAACGGCCCGTTAAAAGGGATTGCGCCCCTGGCCGGTGTGGAAACCATCACCTTCCTGCTGATGATCGTTGCGGGCTTACTGGTTTATGCTCTGCAGCAACGCCATCTTAAAAGCCTGCTGGGCGCGTTGGCATTACTGGCGGTATGCTGGCCGTTACGCTATCTGCACTGGTATCAGGCGCTGCCGAAGCAGGCGGTAAACGTGGCGCTGGTACAGGGTGATATCCCCCAGTCAATGAAGTGGGATCCGCAGCAGCTGCTAAATACCCTGCGCATCTACAGCGATTTGAGTCAGCCGCTGATGGGCAAAGCCCCCATTATTATCTGGCCTGAGTCGGCCATTACCGATCTGGAAAGCAACCAGCAGCCTTTCCTGCGTTCGCTGGATAATGAACTGCGCGCGCGCGGCAGCTCGCTGGTAACCGGCATCGTCGATTCACGGCTGGAACAGAATCGTTACCACGACTACAACACGGTCATCGTGCTGGGCGGCCCGAAACCCTATAACTACTACAGCACTAACCGCTACCAAAAAAACCACCTGGTACCGTTTGGGGAATTCGTGCCCATGGCCGATCTGCTGCGTCCGCTGGCCCCTTTCTTTGATTTGCCGATGTCCGCCTTTAGCCGCGGCGCTTATCTGCAACCTCAGCTTAATGTGGCGAATTATCATCTGACCACGGCCATTTGCTATGAGATCGTGTTGGGTGAACAGGTGCGCGCTAACTTCCGTCCGGATACCAATTTCCTGTTAACCGTTTCTAACGACGCCTGGTTTGGTCACTCGATTGGCCCCTGGCAGCATTTCCAGATGGCGCGTATGCGAGCGCTGGAACTGGGCAGGCCACTTCTGCGCGGCACTAACAACGGCGTAACGGCCGTGGTGAATGCCGATGGCGATGTGGAGAAAGTGCTGCCCCAGTTCACCCGGGATGTTTTAGTGGATAACGTGACGCCCACCCGCGGTGAAACGCCCTATTCTAAAGCCGGCATCTGGCCGGTGTGGTTGGCCGCGCTGCTGAGCGGCGTTATTGCCTTTATCAGGCGTAACCGCTAATCCTCTGCGGCGAAGCGCTGTTTCGCCGCCTCTTCATCTGTCTGCCTCTGCCTCTGCCTCTGCCTCTGCCTCTGCCTCTGCAGTAAAACGGCCATTTCACCCAATTGTCATTTTGTTTTGGCACGATGATTGCAAAATATTTCTGTATTCATCGACATTCGGGCCAGTTAACGGACGAGACGCACTAAAAAGAGTCCAGATGCGCACCTTTTACGTGCAATGGCGATTATTTGCCTTTTTTTGGTGCGAATGACATCGCAAAAAAGAAACTTTTTTGTTTCATTGAGTTAACAATCCGCTATGTTAGTGAATATTCTTAGCGCAGTCGCGCGAAGGGATAACAAAAAAAGCAGCGCAAAATACACACAACATCACACAATCAGTACAGGGTAGATCCTGTGCACTTTCCACATGAAGGAGTTGGAACATGCAATTACGCAAAGTGGCATTATCTCTTCTGCTGTTAAGCGCAGCGGCGGGAGTGGCCCAGGCGGAAGATCTGAGCGGTACCCTGAAGAAAATCAATGACAATGGCGTCATTGTCATCGGGCATCGTGAATCATCAGTTCCCTTTTCTTATTACGACAACCAGCAAAAGGTCGTTGGCTATTCTCAGGCGTATTCAAACGCTATCGCAGAAGCCATTAAAGCCAAGTTAAATAAGCCCGATCTGCAAATCAAAATGATCCCGATCACCTCACAAAACCGTATTCCCCTGCTGCAAAACGGCACATACGATTACGAATGTGGCTCTACCACTAACAACCTTGAGCGCCAGAAACAGGCGGCGTTCTCCGATACCATTTTTGTTATCGGCACCCGTTTGCTGGTTAAGAAAGGCAGCCCGATCAAAGATTTTGACGATTTGAAAGGCAAAACCGTTGTAGTGACCTCGGGTACCACGTCAGAAGTGCTGCTGCACAAACTGAACGACGAGAAAAAGATGGATATGCGCATCATCAGCGCCAAAGACCATGGTGATTCATTCCGCACGCTGGAAACCGGTCGCGCCGTGGCCTTTATGATGGATGATGCCCTGCTGGCAGGCGAACGCGCCAAAGCGAAAAAGCCGGATGACTGGGTCATCATCGGTACGCCACAGTCTAAAGAAGCCTATGGCTGTATGCTGCGTAAAGACGATCCGCAGTTCAAAGCCCTGGTCGATGACACCATTGCCAAAGCCCAGACCTCCGGTCAGGCAGAGAAATGGTTCGACACCTGGTTTAAACAGCCTATTCCGCCAAAAAACCTGAACATGAACTTTGAGCTGTCTGACGACATGAAAACGCTGTTCAAAACGCCGAATGACAAGGCACTGAATTAACAACGATAACAAGGGCGGCCTCGTCGCCCTCTCGATTGCTGAAACCGCGGCGTGGACAGACAGCCTGAACGGGTCGTTCCCCCGAATCAGGCGAAATTAGCCGCTCATCAATCTTCAGGGTAGCTCTGCTACCCTTTTTTACCGGAGCTCGTTATGGGTATCGATTGGAACTGGGGCATATTTCTCGAACAGGCCCCGTTCGGTAATACCACCTATCTCGGCTGGCTGTGGTCCGGTTTTCAGGTGACGATTGCCGTCTCCTGTTGTGCCTGGATTATTGCTTTCTGTGTGGGTTCATTTTTCGGCATTCTGCGTACTGTGCCTAATCGTCTGTTATCAACGATAGGAACCTGCTATGTAGAACTGTTTCGTAATATCCCCCTGATTGTTCAGTTCTTCTTCTGGTATCTGGTTGCGCCAGAGTTGGTAGGACAGGATCTGGGGATGTGGTTTAAGTCGGAGCTGGATCCCAATCTGCAATTCTTTATCTCCTCTGTTGTCTGTCTGGGACTGTTCACCGCTGCCCGTGTGTGCGAGCAGGTGCGTGCAGCCATTCAGTCTTTACCGCGTGGACAAAAGAATGCCGGGCTGGCCATGGGGCTGACGCTGCCCCAAACCTATCGCTACGTGCTGTTGCCCAATGCTTACCGGGTAATCGTGCCGCCAATGACGTCAGAAATGCTCAATCTGGTGAAAAACTCGGCTATCGCCTCGACGATCGGCCTGGTGGATATGGCGGCTCAGGCCGGCAAACTGCTGGACTATTCCTCGCACGCCTACGAATCCTTTACGGCGATTACCCTGGCTTACGTGGGAATTAACTTGGTGATTATGGTGCTGATGGGCCTGGTCGAACGCAAAGTGCGCCTGCCTGGCAACGTGGGAGGCAAATAATGTACGCATTTGACTGGAGTTCGATTCCTCCCAGCCTGCCTTATCTGTTCAGTGGCCTGATGATCACCTTTAAGATCACCCTGACGGCCGTTGTGTTTGGCATCCTGTGGGGCACCCTGCTGGCGGTGATGCGCCTGTCCACTTTTAAACCTGTCAGTTGGTTTGCCAAACTGTATGTCAACCTGTTCCGCTCAGTGCCGCTGGTGATGGTGCTGCTGTGGTTTTATCTGGTCGTTCCCAGCTTTTTACAGCAGGTGCTGGGGATTTCGCCCAAGACCGACATCCGCCTGATCTCAGCAATGGTGGCCTTTTCCCTGTTTGAAGCCGCCTACTATTCTGAAATCATTCGTGCCGGGATTATCAGTATCGCGCGTGGGCAGTCCAGCGCTGCGCTGGCGCTGGGAATGACGCAGTGGCAGTCGATGAGGCTGGTTATTCTTCCTCAGGCGTTTCGCGCCATGGTGCCGCTGTTACTGACGCAGGGCATCGTCCTGTTTCAGGATACCTCGCTGGTTTATGTATTGAGTCTGGCTGACTTCTTCCGTACCGCTTCCACTATTGGCGAGCGTGACGGTACCCAGGTAGAAATGATTTTGTTTGCTGGTCTGGTCTACTTTGTGATCAGCCTGAGCGCATCGCTGTTGGTCAGCTATCTAAAAAGAAAAAGGACGGTTTAAATGATTAACCTGAAAAACGTTTCCAAGTGGTATGGTCAATTTCAGGTGCTAACCGACTGCTCTACCGAGGTTCAGACCGGTGAAGTGGTGGTGGTATGTGGACCGTCAGGTTCCGGCAAATCAACCCTGATTAAAACCGTCAATGGCCTGGAGCCGATCCAGCAGGGCAGCATTACGGTAAACGGCACAGAGGTAAACAATAAAAAAACCAATCTGGCCACGCTGCGCAGCAAAGTCGGCATGGTGTTTCAGCATTTCGAACTGTTTCCTCACCTGAGCATTATCGACAATCTGGTACTGGCGCAGGTCAAAGTGCTGAAGCGTGATAAAACCGCCGCCCGTGATAAAGGCCTTAAGCTTCTGACTCGCGTCGGTCTGTCTGCCCATGCGGAAAAGTTTCCCGGTCAGCTCTCTGGCGGTCAGCAGCAGCGTGTCGCCATCGCGCGTGCGCTGTGCATGGATCCCATTGCCATGTTGTTCGATGAACCCACATCGGCGCTCGATCCTGAAATGATCAACGAAGTGCTGGACGTGATGGTGGAACTGGCGCAGGAAGGCATGACCATGATGGTTGTTACGCACGAAATGGGCTTTGCCCGTAAGGTAGCCAACCGGGTCATCTTTATGGATGAAGGCAAAATTATTGAAGACACGAATAAAGACGACTTCTTTAATAATCCGCAGTCAGAACGGGCGAAGGATTTCCTGGCAAAAATTCTGCACTAAAAAACAGGCGGGCACCCTGCCCGCCTGCTTCTTTTACGGCTCAAAAGGCTGACGATAAAACTGATCGTGGTGACATTCCGGGCAGCGCGACAGGGTTTCTGGCGTATAAATCGCCCGGGTAAAATGGCATTTTTCGCAGACCAGGTTGCCCAGGCCCACCACCTCACCACTTTGGTAAACGCCGTGGTGTTGCAAATCCTGAAAGACTTCCCGCCATTCCAGCTGGCTTTTATCGGTGATGTCCGCCAGTTCTTTCCAGATACTTTCCCGGATCACGCGCATAAAGACCGAGTCCGCCACCGGTTCTTCTGCTTCGGCATAGTTACGACCAAACTCCGCCAAATCGCGGCGCACCGACGCCAGCGCCCGATCGATTTCGTCCGGTGTCAGATCGGAGTGCGCACGTAAATAACTGCGTCTATCTTCAACCAGCGTATCCAGATCGCGATCGCCGTGGCGAAGACGTTCGGTTAATACCGCCAACGACTCATGATACTCCTGTGCCACTTTATTCATTTTATTCTCCTTTTTGCGCTCGGTACCTGTACTAAGTTTAGCTACTTTGTCACATTTGCCCGGTTCCCTGGGTAAGGAATGGTAAAAGAGTGAAAGCACTGACGCTTTGACGATAAATCGCCTCTGCAAAAGTGGGAAGTGTTGTTGATGCGCGGCCTTATGGGTATGCTATGCGGATCGTAAAGTCAGCAAAGTGTCATTTATTAAGGACCACAGGCAGCCATGCAAGAGCAATACCGCCCGGAAGAGATTGAATCCCGCGTTCAGCAGCAGTGGGATGAAAACGAAACGTTTAAAGTGACTGAGCAGGAAGGCAAAGAGAAATATTATTGCCTGTCCATGTTGCCCTATCCTTCTGGCCGCCTTCATATGGGTCACGTTCGTAACTACACCATCGGCGACGTCATCGCGCGTTATCAGCGCATGCTCGGCAAAAATGTGCTGCAGCCTATCGGTTGGGATGCGTTCGGTCTGCCTGCGGAAGGCGCGGCGGTAAAAAACAACACCGCGCCCGCCCCCTGGACTTATGACAACATCGCGTATATGAAAAACCAGCTTAAACTGCTGGGCTTTGGCTATGACTGGAGCCGCGAACTGGCGACCTGTCAGCCAGAGTATTACCGCTGGGAACAGTGGTTCTTTACCAAACTCTATGAGAAAGGCCTGGTTTACAAAAAAACCTCGGCGGTGAACTGGTGCCCGAACGACCAGACGGTACTGGCCAATGAGCAGGTTATTGACGGCTGCTGCTGGCGCTGTGACACCAAAGTTGAGCGTAAAGAGATCCCACAGTGGTTTATCAAAATCACCGATTACGCCGAAGAGCTGTTAAACGATCTGGATACGCTGGAAGAGTGGCCTGAGCAGGTCAAAACCATGCAGCGTAACTGGATCGGCCGCTCTGAAGGCGTGGAAATCACTTTTGACGTGGCGGACAGCCTTGAGAAAGTCACGGTTTATACCACGCGTCCAGATACCTTCTACGGCGCGACCTATGTCGCCGTGGCCGCCGGTCATCCGCTGGCGCTGCAGGCGGCTGCCAGCAATCCTGCCCTCGCTGACTTTATTGCCGAATGCCGCAATACCAAAGTGGCCGAAGCCGATATGGCCACCATGGAAAAGAAAGGCATGGCCACTGGCCTGTCTGCGGTGCACCCGTTAACAGGTGAGGCTGTTCCTGTCTGGGTCGCGAACTTTGTGCTGATGGAGTACGGCACGGGTGCCGTGATGGCGGTTCCGGCACATGACCAGCGTGACTGGGAGTTTGCCACGAAATACGATCTGCCGATCAAGCCGGTGATCCTGAACCTGGACGGCAGCGAGCCGGACGTAAGCACTGGCGCGATGACCGATAAAGGCACGCTGTTTAACTCCGCCGAGTGCAGCGGTCTGGATCACAGTGCCGGTTTCAACGCCATTGCGGATGCGCTGGCGGCGAAAGGTGTTGGCGTACGTAAAGTCAATTATCGCTTACGCGACTGGGGCGTTTCCCGTCAGCGCTACTGGGGCGCCCCCATTCCGATGGTGACGCTGGAAGACGGCACCGTGATGCCCACGCCAGAAGATCAGCTTCCGGTTATCCTGCCTGAAGATGTGGTCATGGACGGCATCACCAGCCCGATTAAGGCCGATCCCGAGTGGGCAAAGACCACCGTGAACGGTCAGCCGGCCCTGCGCGAAACCGATACCTTTGACACCTTCATGGAGTCTTCATGGTATTACGCACGCTACACCTGTGCGGACTATAAAGATGGCATGCTGGACCCGGCTGCAGCGAACTACTGGCTGCCAGTGGATCAGTATGTGGGCGGTATCGAACACGCCATCATGCACCTGATGTATTTCCGTTTCTTCCATAAGCTGCTGCGCGATGCCGGCCTGGTAAACTCGAATGAGCCTGCCAAACGTCTGCTGTGTCAGGGCATGGTATTGGCGGATGCATTCTACTATCTGGGCGTCAACGGCGAACGTAACTGGGTTTCCCCGGTGGATGTCACCGTCGAGCGTGATGAGAAAGGCCGCATTACCAAAGCCGTGGACACCCAGGGCCGTGAGGTGATCTACGCAGGCATGAGCAAAATGTCGAAGTCGAAAAACAACGGCATTGACCCACAGTTGATGGTTGAGCGCTACGGTGCCGATACCGTACGTCTGTTTATGATGTTTGCCTCACCGGCCGACATGACGCTGGAGTGGCAGGAATCCGGTGTTGAAGGCGCGAACCGTTTCCTGAAGCGCGTCTGGAAACTGGCCTATGACCATTCACAGAAAGGCGCGACTGTCGCTCTGGACGTTGCCAGCCTGAACGATGATCAGAAAGGCTTACGTCGCGATCTGCATAAAACTATTGCCAAAGTGTCCGACGATATCGGCCGCCGTCAGACCTTTAACACCGCGATTGCCGCCGTGATGGAACTGATGAACAAGCTGACGCGTGCACCCCAGGACAGCGAACAGGATCGTGCACTGATGCAGGAAGCGTTACTCGCCGTGACGCGTTTACTGTATCCGTTCACGCCTCATGCCTGCTTCGTACTGTGGCAAACGCTGGGCGGCCAAGGCACCATCGACAATGCAGAATGGCCGGTTGCCGATGACGCCGCGATGGTTGAGGACGCCTTATTGGTTGTCGTGCAGGTTAACGGTAAAGTCCGTGGTAAAATTACCGTGGCAGCCGATGCTACCCAGGAACAGGTTCAGGCTCGTGCGGCTGAGGAACCATTAGTGGCGAAATACCTTGATGGTGTTAGCATTCGTAAAGTCATTTATGTACCGGGCAAACTGCTTAACCTGGTTGTGGGTTAAGTTCAGGAGGAACTGTGCGACATCCGATTATCAGGTTGTTTGTCATGCTGGCGGTGGTGATCACCGCCGGCTGTGGTTTTCATCCGCGCGGCACCACTCAGGTGCCAACCGAACTGAGAACGCTGATTTTAGACAGTGGTGACCCTTATGGCCCGCTGATGCGTACCGTGCGACAGCAGCTGCGGATTAACAACGTCAATATTGTTGAGGCGACGCAGAAAAACAGCCTGACCGTCCCGACGATGCGTCTTGGTGGAGAAGCACAAAGCCGTAGTACCGCATCCGTATTTATCAGCGGTACCACAGCGGAGTATCAGCTGACGATGTCGGTTTCTGCTCAGGTGCTGCTCCCAAATAAAGGGATCTATCCGATCAGCGCAACCGTCTACCGCTCGTTCTTTGATAACCCGAACGCGGCGCTGGCGAAAGATGCTGAGCAGGACATGATTATGCAGGAGATGCGTCAGCGCGCGGCCGAACAGCTGGTTCGTAAGCTGCTTACCGTGCATGCCGCGCAGATGGAAAATCAGCAGATGCCCTCTACATCGACGGTTTCAAAAGCGGTTCAGCCTGCTGCCGGGGTCTCTTCCTCTGCGGCAACCATGTCGAAATGATCAGGATTTATCCGGAACAACTCAGCGCGCAGCTCCGTGAGGGGCTGCGCGCCTGTTATTTATTAACCGGTAATGAACCCTTGCTGTTGCAGGAAAGTGCAGATGCGATTCGGGCCAGTGCCCTGGCACAGGGCTTTGAAGAACATCTGAGTTTTACACTGGATGCGCAGACCGACTGGGACAGCCTGTTTATGAGCTGCCAGTCGCTGAGCCTGTTTGCCCAGCATCAAACGTTAACGTTGCAGTTCCCGGAAAATGGCCCTAACGCGGCGATTGCCGAGCAGTTGATCAAGCTGGCCCCGCTGCTTCACGCCGATATTTTGCTGATTTGCCGAATGGCGAAGCTCAGTAAAGCCCAGGAAAACAGCGCCTGGTTTAAAGCGCTTTCCGCTCATGCCGTGCTGGTCCCCTGCCAGACACCCGAACAGGCTCAGCTCCCCCGCTGGGTTGTCAGCCGAGCAAAAACCCTCAAGCTCGATATCGATGATGCGGCCGTCCAGCTGTTGTGTTACTGCTATGAAGGTAATCTGCTGGCTCTGGCCCAGGCGCTTGAACGGCTGTCACTGCAATGGCCCGATGGCAAACTGACCCTGCCGCGCGTTGAAGCCGCCGTCAGCGATGCCGCTCACTTCACGCCCTACCACTGGGTGGATGCGCTACTCGGCGGCAAAAGCCGCCGCGCGTTGCACATCCTGCAGCAGTTAGAAAGAGAAGAGAGCGAAGTGGCGATATTGCTCCGCACCCTGCAGCGCGATTTGATGACCCTGCTGCATCTGCAACGGCATCAGTCGCAACAGCCGCTGCGTACGCTAATGGATCAGCAGCGTATCTGGCAAAACCGTCGCAACCTGTTTACGGAAGCACTTCAGCGCCTTGACGCCTCCAGGCTACAGCAGGCCATTCATCTGTTGATGCAAATCGAACTTACTCTAAAGCAGGATTATGGTCAGTCGGTCTGGCCGCAGTTGCAGACGCTGTCGATGTTGATTGCCAATCGCGCTTTCCCTGCGAGCCTCGCCCATGTCTGATTTACACGCGCTGTTTGGCGGTACCTTCGATCCTGTGCATTTTGGTCATCTGCGCCCGGTGGAAACGCTGGCCGGGCAAATTGGCCTGTCGAGGATCACACTGCTGCCCAATAATGTGCCGCCGCACCGGCCCCAACCAGAGGCCAGTCCGCAGCAGCGGGTTGAAATGCTCGAGTGCGCTATTCGCGATTTGCCGCTTTTTGACATCGACACGCGGGAATTACAACGTGATACGCCCTCGTGGACGGTCGATACCTTAGAAGCGCTGCGTGCCGAACGGGGTGAACAACCTCTGGGTTTTATTATTGGTCAGGATTCTCTGCTGTCGCTGGAAAAATGGCATCGCTGGCAGGAGCTGCTTAGCCTGTGCCATCTTTTGGTCTGCAAGCGACCGGGCTATCCGACGGAAATGGCGTCTCCAGCAATGCAACGCTGGCTGGACAGCCATGTAACACAAGACAGCCAGCAGCTTCACCAACGTCCTGCAGGGGCGATCTGGCTGGCGGAAACCCCGCTTTATGCGATATCGGCCACCGAGATCAGACAGCGCCGCCATCAGCACCTCGCCTGCGACGATTTGTTGCCCGCCTCTGTGATAACCTACATCGACCGCGCCGGCTTATATCGCGACTGATATGGGCGTGATATACTGCGCCGCTAAATTTTTTGGCTGTCTTCCGGGTTTCAGCCAGCCCGCTATCACCAGTTTTGAAGGGGAACCTTTTGCAAGGTAAAGCACTCCAAGAGTTCGTTGTTGATAAGATTGATGATTTGAAAGGCCAGAACATCGTGACTCTCGACGTTCAGGGCAAATCGAGCATCACTGATTTCATGATCATTTGTACCGGTACCTCAACGCGCCACGTGACCTCTATCGCGGAACACGTCGAGCAGGAATCCCGTGCCGCCGGCCTGATGCCGCTGGGCGTGGAAGGTAAAGCCGCCGCCGACTGGGTCGTTGTGGATTTGGGCGAAGTGATCGTGCACGTCATGCAGGAAGAGAGCCGTCAGTTGTATGAACTGGAAAAGCTCTGGGGTTAAGCGGTGAAATTGCAGCTTGTTGCCGTCGGCACCAAAATGCCTGACTGGGTTCAGACCGGTTTTATGGAATACCTGCGTCGGTTTCCCAAAGACATGCCGTTTGAGTTAACGGAAGTCCCTGCGGGGAAACGCGGGAAAAATGCCGACATCAAACGCATTCTGGAAAAGGAAGGCGAAGCGATGCTGGCAGCGACAGGTAAAGGCAACCGCATTGTGACGCTGGATATCCCCGGACAACCCTGGGAAACCCCACAGCTGGCGCAGCAGCTGGAACGCTGGAAGCAGGATGGCCGTGACGTCAGCCTGTTGATTGGCGGGCCTGAAGGATTAGCGCCGGCCTGTAAAGCGGCGGCGGAACAAAGCTGGTCTCTCTCAACGTTAACGTTGCCTCATCCGCTGGTGCGCGTGCTGGTTGCAGAGAGCCTCTATCGTGCATGGAGCATTACGACAAATCATCCTTATCATCGTGAATAACCGATAAGCTCACTCCAGATATTACAAGTAGCGGATGAAATTACAAAGCAACGCCTTTCGCGATTACAGCGCCGAACAAAAAGTCTTTGTCCGCAGGGCTTTTATCGCTTTTGTCGGCATCTTACTGCTCTCCTCCGTGCTGGTGGTTAATCTCTATCACCTGCAGATTTTACGTTTCGACGACTACAGTACCCGGTCAAATGAAAACCGCATTAAGCTGGTGCCGGTTGCACCCAGCCGCGGCATTATTTATGACCGTACCGGCACGCCGCTGGCCCTGAACCGTACGATTTATCAGGCAGAACTGGTGCCGGAAAAGGTCGACGATTTAAAACAAACGCTGCAAAACTTACGCCCGGTGCTCGAACTCACCGATGACGATATTGAGGCGTTTGAAAAAGAGCGTAAGCGCTCACGTCGCTTTACCTCTATCCCGGTAAAAACCGGCCTTAATGAGGTGCAGGTTGCACGCTTTGCCGTGAACCAGTACCGCTTTCCCGGCGTGGAAGTCAAAGGCTACCAGCGCCGCTACTATCCCTTTGGGCAAACCCTGACCCACGTTGTGGGCTACGTATCGAAAATCAACGATCGGGATGTGGCGCGTCTGGACAAAGAAGGTAAATGGCCAAACTATGCGGCTACGCACGATATCGGTAAACTCGGTATCGAAGCCTATTACGAAGACCTGCTTCACGGTAAAACCGGTTATGAAGAGGTTGAGGTAAACAACCGTGGCCGGGTTATTCGTCAGTTGCACGAGCAATCCCCGCAGGCCGGGCGCGATATCTATCTGACCATTGATCTGAAACTGCAGCAGTACATCGAAACGCTGTTAGCCGGCAGTCGTGCCGCAGTGGTGGTCAGCGATCCCCGCACCGGAGAAATTCTGGCCATGGTGTCCACGCCCAGTTACGATCCGAACCTGTTTGTTGACGGAATTTCCAGCAAAGACTATCGCGGATTACTGAGCGATGAAAACCGTCCACTGTATAACCGCGCTATTCAGGCCGCCTATCCGCCAGCCTCAACGGTCAAACCCTATGTCGCCGTTTCCGCGCTCAGCGCAGGCGTTATCAACCGAAATACCAGCCTGTTCGATCCCGGCTGGTGGCAACTGCCCGGCTCTGAAAAACGCTATCGCGACTGGAAAAAGTGGGGCCACGGTCGTCTGAACGTCACCAGGTCGCTGGAAGAGTCTGCGGACACCTTCTTTTATCAGGTCGCCTATGACATGGGCATCGATCGCCTGTCGGAGTGGATGACCAAATTCGGCTACGGTGAACGTACGGGCATCGATTTACCCCAGGAGAGCGCGGGTAACATGCCGACGCGTGACTGGAAAATGCGCCGCTTTAAAAAGCCCTGGTATCAGGGTGATACCATTCCTGTTGGTATCGGTCAGGGCTACTGGACGGCAACACCATTGCAGATGAACAAAGCGATGATGATCCTCATCAACGACGGGGTTATCAAAGTGCCGCATATGCTGCGCGCCACGCGCGAAGGCCGCACCCTGGTGCCTTATCGTCAACCGCCTTCCCAGCCGATAGGCGATATCCACTCGGGCTACTGGGAAATTGCCAAAGACGGGATGTATGGCGTGGCCAATCGCCCCAATGGTACGGCTCACAAGAGCTTTGCCGATGCGCCATACAAAATTGCCGCGAAATCGGGTACGGCTCAGGTCTTCGGTCTGAAAGAGAACGAAACCTATAACGCACACAAAATCGCAGAACGCCTGCGTGACCACAAGCTGATGACCGCGTTTGCCCCTTACGATAAACCGCGTGTCGCCGTGACCATGATTCTGGAAAACGGCGGAGCCGGACCCGCCGTAGGCACGGTAATGCGTCAGATACTGGATCACATCATGTTAGGTGACAATAATACTGTCCTGCCGGATGCGGCCCCCACACCGCCAGGCTACGAAGGTGAATAATCATGTCGATGAATGACAGCCCGCAGAAGCGGTCAATATGGATGCGCATGCATATTGATCCGCTATTTATGCTGATTATCCTCGCGCTACTGACCTTTAGCGCCATTGTTATCTGGAGCGCCAGCGGTCAGGATCCCGGCATGATGGAGCGTAAGCTCGGCCAGATCGCCATGGGGCTGATCATTATGCTGGTGCTCGCCCAGGTCCCGCCCCGGGTATACGAAGGCTGGGCGCCTTACCTGTATATTGTCAGTGTCATCCTGCTCGTCGCCGTGGATGCCTTTGGCCAAATCAGTAAAGGGGCGCAGCGTTGGCTGGACCTGGGTTTTATCCGCTTCCAGCCCTCTGAGATCGCTAAAATCGCCGTTCCTTTAATGGTCGCGCGCTTTATCAACCGCGACGTGTGCCCACCGACCCTGAAAAACACCGCCATCGCTCTGGTGCTGATTTTCCTTCCTACGCTGTTAGTGGCCGCGCAGCCTGACCTCGGAACCTCGATTCTGGTCGCGGCCTCGGGATTATTTGTGCTGTTCCTCTCTGGCATGAGCTGGAAGCTGATTGGTATCGCCGTCCTGTTAGTTGCGGCCTTTATCCCCATATTGTGGTTCTTCCTGATGCATGACTATCAGCGAGACCGCGTGATGATGCTGCTCGATCCCGAAAGCGATCCGCTTGGCGCGGGTTACCACATTATTCAGTCTAAAATCGCTATTGGCTCTGGCGGACTGCGCGGTAAAGGCTGGCTGCATGGTACGCAATCACAGCTGGAGTTCTTACCGGAGCGTCACACCGACTTCATTTTCGCCGTGCTGGCAGAAGAGCTGGGACTGGTGGGCGTACTGTTGCTGCTGGTGCTGTACCTGCTGTTGATTATGCGTGGACTCATCGTGGCTGCCCGTGCGCAAACCACCTTTGGCCGGGTGATGGCCGGGGGGTTAATGTTGATTTTATTCGTCTATGTTTTCGTTAACATTGGCATGGTTAGTGGTATCTTACCGGTGGTTGGCGTTCCGTTGCCGCTGGTCAGTTACGGCGGCTCGGCGCTTATTGTGCTTATGGCGG
The DNA here is from genome assembly GCF_059801205.1 of Pantoea sp. Ae19-2. NCBI lineage: Bacteria > Pseudomonadati > Pseudomonadota > Gammaproteobacteria > Enterobacterales > Erwiniaceae > Pantoea > Pantoea sp. Ae19-2. Next base: position 2,625,022 of record NZ_JBCHWE010000001.1, read on the forward strand.
GATTTGGCATCGTAATGTCGATCCACACACACCGAAAAATGTTATCTAAAAGTGTTTAAGAGGTCGCAGATGCGTAAGGACTGGCTTGGCGTTGTATTGGCTTCAATGGTTTTAGCTGCATGTTCTACCCAGGAACCGCAACAACAAAGTGCGCCACCCCAGCCTGCCTATAACGGCCCGGTGGTAGAGATTCCTGGCGTTGAGCCTCGTTATGAGCCGGTCAATCCGTCGACCAATCAGGACTACAGCGTCAACGGTAAAAACTACCGTATCATCAAAAATCCGGCCAACTACAGTGAAGTGGGGCTGGCCGCCTGGTACGGTGAGGAAGCCCAGGGTAATCGTACTGCGACGGGCGAGACCTTTGATCCCGATGCCCTGACGGCTGCCCATCCAACGCTGCCCCTGCCCAGCTACGTTCGCGTGACAAACCTGGCAAACGGCCGCCAGATTGTGGTGCGGGTTAACGATCGCGGCCCGTATACGCCGGGACGCATTATCGATCTGTCCCGTGCGGCAGGTGACCGCCTGAATATCTCCAACAATTCCCGCGTGCGGGTTGATTACATCAGTGTCGCACCGGATGGCACGCTTTCCGGCCCCGGCACCATCGGCACCGTCGTGGCAAAACAGAGCTATGCCCTGCCTGCGCGTCCCGACCTGAACGGTCCGGTCATGAGCAGCCCACAAGGCATGAGCGGTGGCAGTCAACCCATCATGAACGGTAGCAGCCAGCCGCAGACCGCCCCGGCGGCTGAACCCGAGGCTCAGGATATTTCACCCATCAGCAATGCGACGCTGCAAAGCAATAATGCTATGGGCGCGCCAGTGCAAAGTAGCGGCTTCCTGGGCGCGCCGCAGCCGTTACCCAGCGGCGTGCTGGAAAGCAGTGAGCCCGCTGCCAGCCCCCCTGTCGCAGCCGCGCCTGTTGCCGCTGCGCCGGTTGCGGCCAGTGCCGCCGCATCACCCCGCCAGCCCGCCGCCAGTCAGAGTGCCTCATCCCTTTCAGGCTATGTCGTTCAGGTGAGTGCCATTAATGATGCAGCACGTGCCCGGCAGTTAGTTAACAGTTTACGCCAGCGCTTTGGCGTTCCTGGCGCTGTGGAAAACGCAGGCAATGTGTACCGCGTGCAGCTTGGTGGTTATAAAACCCGTGCAGAAGCCGTGGCCTTACAGCAACGGCTGAGCAGCGAAGGCCAGAGTGCGGCCTTCGTTACCACCGCAGGTCGTTAATCGACAGAGGTTACCGTGACAGGTAACCTCTGCTAACAACTCATTCACTAAGCCGGATGTCTGAAAATCAGGCATTTGTTATGATGAGTGACTTTTTTAAACCTTAAACCCATGGATGTTGTCGTCCCACACATGAACACGCTGAAACCTTCTCGTTTGTTAAAACGCCTGACAGTGGGATCACTGATCGCCTTCTCCCTCAGCCATGCTGCCATCGCTGATGATGTTAATCTCAAGACCATGATTCCCGGCGTACCGGACATTGATGCCGAAGCTTATGTCCTCATCGACTACAATTCAGGCAAAGTGCTGGCAGAGAAAAACGCGGACGCACGCCGCGACCCGGCGAGCCTGACGAAGATGATGACCAGCTACGTCATCGGTCAGGCAGTTAAAGCAGGAAAAATCCACCAGGACGATATCGTTACCGTCGGGCAGGATGCGTGGGCGACCGGTAATCCGGTATTCAAAGGTTCATCCTTAATGTTCCTGAAGCCTGGCGACCGCGTTCCGGTTTCCCAGTTAACGCGCGGTATCGTTCTGCAGTCCGGTAATGATGCCTGTGTGGCGATGGCCGATTATGTCGCCGGGAGTCAGGATGCCTTTGTTGGCCTGATGAACAACTACGTGAAAGCGCTGGGTCTGCAAAACACGCATTTCCAGACCGTTCATGGCCTGGATGCGGAAGGTCAATACAGCTCAGCACGCGACATGGCACTGATTGGCCAGGCGCTGATCCGTGATGTTCCTGAAGAGTACGCGGTTTATAAAGAGAAAGAGTTCACCTTTAACAATATTCGTCAGATGAACCGCAATGGTCTGTTGTGGGATACCAGCCTGACCGTTGACGGCATCAAAACCGGTCACACTGCGTCAGCAGGTTATAACCTGGTGGCCTCTGCGACAGAAGGACAGATGCGTTTGATCTCTGCCGTGATGGGCGGTCATACCTTCAAAGGCCGCGAAACGGAAAGTAAAAAGCTGCTGACCTGGGGTTTCCGCTTCTTTGAAACCGTCGCACCGCTGAAAGCCGGAAAAGAGTTTGCCTCTGAACCCGTGTGGTTTGGTAACAGCGATCGCGTCCAACTGGGCGTTGAAAAAGATGCTTATCTGACCATTCCACGCGGCCGGATGAAAGATCTGAAAGCCAGCTATGTCCTCACCAATACCGAGTTGCATGCGCCACTGAAGAAAAACCAAGTGGTTGGCAGTATCAATTTCCAGCTCGATGGCAAAACTATCGATCAGCGTCCTCTGGTGGTGTTAAATGAAGTCTCTGAAGGCGGCTTCTTCAGTCGTATCGTTGACTATATCAAACTGATGTTCCACCACTGGTTCGGTTAATGGTGCCTGGCGGTTGAAAAACCGCCACTCTGCCCCCATTACAGGTTAATATGATGCTCCCGCTTCGGCGGGAGCCTGTTTTTTATGTACCGGAGTGATTATGAAAACCAAACTGAATGAACTGCTCGAATTCCCTACCCCATTTACCTACAAAGTAATGGGGCTGGCACAGCCGGAGCTGGTTGATTTGGTGCTTGAGGTCGTGCAACGCCATGCACCCGGCGATTACAGCCCAGAAGTGAAACCCAGCAGCAAAGGTAACTATCACTCGGTAAACGTCACGATCAATGCCACCCACATCGAGCAGGTCGAAACCCTGTACGAAGAGCTGGGCAAAATTGAAATCGTGCGGATGGTGCTGTAACGCTGTCAACACCGGTCAGCGGGTCAGGCTGCGCAGATAACGCGCTGACCCGTATTTTCTGCCTTACCGACCCAGCCGCTCTGTACTCATCCTCTCATCCCGAAGGCGTTTAACTTCATCGCCGCCAGCGTTATACTCAGCGTCTCCCCTCTTTAACGGATACTCGTTTTGTCTGCAGACACGCTTCTTATTCGCCAGTTTGGGTTATGTGACTGGCAATCGACCTCAGACGCCATGCACCACTATACCGATCAGCGCGATAGCGAAAGCCGGGATGAAGTCTGGCTGGTGGAACATTATCCGGTCTTTACACAGGGCCAGGCGGGAAAAGCCGAGCACCTGCTGATGCCCGGCGATATTCCTGTGGTACAAAGCGATCGTGGGGGGCAGGTGACCTATCACGGGCCAGGACAACAGATCATGTATGTTCTGATTGATGTGAAACGCCGTAAAACCGGCGTGCGTCAGCTGGTGACCGCCTTAGAAGAAACGGTCATTGCCGTACTGGACCGCTTTGGCGTGGCGGCGCGGGCCCGACCCGATGCGCCAGGCGTCTATGTTGGGGATGATAAAATTTGCTCGCTGGGGCTGCGCATTCGTAAGGGCTGCTCGTTTCACGGGCTGGCATTAAATGTGGCGATGGACCTGTCGCCATTTTTACGGATTAACCCGTGCGGCTATGCCGGAATGCACATGACGCAGCTGCAACACTTCCGGCCTGAAGTCACGTTAGGCGATGTTCAGCCGTTGCTGGCCGAAACCTTTGCCCGCCAGCTGGGTTATCAGCAGGTTGAATGGCATCAGGTTGAAAACCCACGCTGAGTTAACGGTGAATGCGTATTTACAAATATGTAACTTATCGGTGGTGTCTTTGGCTGCTTCCTGGCCGTTGAGATGATATAATTTTTGCACTTTTTTCAAATAAAGTTGAAAGCCGCCTTCTCTGATTGAGTGAGACAGCTTTCAAATCGCAATCCGACCGGAACCTGCTGATTTATGAGTAAACCAATTCAGATGGAACGCGGCGTCAAATATCGTGACGCAGACAAAATGGCGCTGATCCCGGTGAAGACCGTGGCCGTCGACCGGCAAGAGATTCTACGCAAGCCGGAGTGGATGAAAATCAAACTGCCGGCGGACTCCAGTCGTATTCAGGGCATTAAAGCCGCAATGCGTAAAAACGGGCTCCACTCCGTTTGTGAGGAAGCCTCCTGCCCTAACCTTGCTGAATGTTTTAATCACGGCACGGCGACCTTTATGATCCTGGGCGCGATCTGTACCCGCCGTTGCCCGTTCTGCGACGTGGCCCACGGTCGTCCTAACGCACCCGATGCAAACGAACCGGGTAAACTCGCCCAGACCATCGCCGACATGGCACTGCGTTATGTGGTTATTACCTCGGTGGATCGCGACGATTTACGTGACGGCGGCGCTCAGCATTTTGCCGACTGTATTACGGCTATCCGGGAAAAAAGCCCCAGCATCAAAATTGAAACGCTGGTGCCTGACTTCCGTGGCCGCATGGATCGTGCGCTTGAAATTCTGACTGCCACACCGCCGGATGTATTTAACCACAACCTCGAGAACGTGCCACGCGTGTATCGCCAGGTGCGGCCGGGCGCAAACTATGAATGGTCGCTGAAGCTGCTGGAACGCTTTAAAGAAGCCCATCCCGAGGTACCGACAAAATCCGGTTTAATGGTAGGCCTGGGAGAAACTAACGCTGAAATCGTCGAGGTCATGCGTGACCTGCGTCGTCATGGCGTGACAATGTTAACTCTGGGTCAGTATCTGCAGCCCAGCCGCCACCATTTGCCTGTTCAGCGCTATGTCAGCCCGGCGGAATTTGATGAAATGAAAGAAGAGGCACTGGCGATGGGCTTTACCCATGCTGCCTGCGGTCCTTTTGTCCGCTCGTCTTACCATGCCGACATGCAGGCAAAAGGCCTGGAAGTGAAATAACCGTTCGCCTGCTGGCTGCCTTAAAAAACAAAAAACCAGATTGCCCGCAATCTGGTTTTTTTATGGCTGTCAGAAATAAAAATTAACACTTTTCTAAAACTGACGCCGCGTTAATCTTTATGAGAAACGCGTTCCGCAGGGGTTTCTTCTGCCGTGGTGCGCGCTGCACTGGTGTCTTCGTCTTTCATGGCCTTTTTAAAGCCTTTGATTGCGGAGCCCAGATCGCCACCCAGAGAACGTAACTTGTTGGTGCCGAAAAGCAGTACGATAAGCGCACCGATAATCAGCAGCTTGGCAATACTGATACCTTCCATATATAACCTTTATAATCTGGCGAATAACGGTAACGCTTATTTAGGCGCAGTTTAGCGCTAACCTCAAGCGTAATCTGTAACAGATTAAGATCGCGCAGCGGCGCCGTCAGGCTTCAGGCCCAATCGGGTAGCGATGATCCCTGCCCCCGGTTAGCGCGTTCCATCCAGTTCGGGCCGGCTAAAACGGCGGTTATCCAGCACCGGCAGCATTGCGCGCGCTGTTGCGATTCTTTGTGGATCGAGCTCGGCAAAAATAAGTGCCCGGGACTCGGCCGCCCGGCTTATCGGTACGCCAAGGGGATCGACCACCATGCTATTGCCAATATTACGCATACCGCACTCGCCTACAGCCACCACATAACAGGTATTTTCCAGCGCGCGCGTGCGGGTAAGTAAATCCCAATGCATCTCTTTTAGCGGCCCTTTGACCCATGCGGAGGGTAAGACCAACACCTCGGCCCCCTCCAGCGCCAGACGCCGCGACAGCTCGGGAAAACGCACATCGTAGCAGGTCATCAGCCCGACTTTCATGCCCGCAACGTCCACCAGCGGCGGAATCTCTTGTCCGGCTTCAACCCGCTTTGATTCCTGCATCGCGAACGCATCGTACAGATGCAGCTTGCGGTATTCTGCCACGATCTTGCCATCGCGAATGACCACCAGCACGTTAAACACTTTGCGCTCACTGCCCGGCATATGCATTCCCAGCACGGTAGTCAGCCCATGGCCTTTGCTGGCGCTAAGCAGTTGCGACAGAAACGGCCCGTCAGGCGACTGAGCGGCTTCCAGTATGAAATCGGGATTAGTGATATCAGTGGCCAGCACCGCTTCTGGCAGAACCAGCAGATCGGCCCCGGCACGGCTGGCCTGGTCCATCATGTCCTGGCTGGTTATGGCGTTTTCCTGCCAGTCACGCTGAACCGCAAATTGCCCTAATGCGACTTTCATCGTGGGTTCTCCCTGAAAGCAGTACTGCCGTGATACAGGCCCTTTGGTAACCTTTCAATGCTCTTACAAAGGCTGAAGGGCTTTCACATGGTAGCGTGGTGATTCAACATAGCCTTCACGGCCATAAAACTGGTTAGCTTTAAGACGTGAAGCATGACAGTGAACTTCCATGCGGTCGCAGCCGTGCTGCGCTGCCAGGGCTTCTGCATGCTGGAGCAGTTTCTGGCCCACACCTTTGCTGCGCTCACCGTCCGCGATGCAAAAATAGCTGATACGGGCAAAATCCCCTGCCAGCGCCAACTGAGGGATAAAATGCAGGGAAAGGAATCCCAGTACATGATTACCCTGTTCTGCGATCAGCAGCTTTTCATTGGGGTCCGTCATAAGCTGGGCCAGACGTTGTTCAATAAAATGCTCTGTACCGCCATAACCGAGTTCACTTAACAACGCGCTCAGTACGAAGCTGTCCTTCGCCTGAGCCGGACGAATATCCATCCTGGCACCTCTTTATCTGTTATGCGGAGAGTCAGTTATAACCTGAGACGCGCTAAAATGCTCCCCCTGCGAGTTGTTATGATTATGTTACAAGGATTATCTGTGACTCGCGCCGCAGTTTACTGGCGGTTATCGTGCTGCAGTAGCCTGTCTGGCGCAGTGTGCCAGCGTGATATCGAAAAGCGCGGGAGGGCCTGAGGGCGTGATGTGCAGGAAATGATCCGGGGACGAGGCAGTGGCAGCACTGCAATTGCGCCTTAAAGCCGTTTCTTCCTTCAGCCAGAAATGTGACGCATACCGGCATAAAAAAACCCGCCAGAAGGCGGGTTTTTAGAATTCTGACTGTTAACTTACAGACTGATAACGTTAGCAGCAGATGGGCCTTTTGCGCCGTCAGTGATTTCAAACTCTACACGCTGACCTTCAGCCAGAGTTTTGAAGCCATTGCTCTGGATCGCAGAGAAGTGTACGAATACATCTTTGCTGCCATCTTCAGGAGTAATGAAACCGAATCCTTTAGATTCATTAAACCACTTAACGTTACCTTTAATCTTAGACATCTATATTACCTTTACATGAAAAATGGACACTAAACTGTGTCGCCATCTAGTACAGCAATTGCTGAGGGTTTTGTCCAGCCTGATTTGATGAAAAAGTGATAAATATCGCTATTATTTACCCTTTGGTTACTTTTTCACTGGCTCCAGAGCTTAAAACTGCCAGCGCAGCCAGGCAAAATACACGTTACCGTTGTTGTAAGTGCCTGGAATATAAGTCATTTGAAAGTTCAGCGAACCATAACCTATTGACGCCAACGGTAATATGGCCGGAACGGGATAGTATCCCCAGTTATGCCGTGCCGTTACCCCTGCGGTATAGCCCAGACCATAGTGAAAATTTTGATCCTGCAAAGGTCGCCAGGTGGCCTCCCAGCCGTAACCGCCAAACGGTTCCCACTTGTTGAAAGAATCTTTGAACGCCATCAGGTAAAGGCCGTGCCAGTTCCCTTTCTCATCGTAACGCGAAACGCCACCACCGGCGCCCCAGGGACGTTCGTTATATCTGTGAATATGCTCTTCATCATACGTCCAGCGGTTGTGCCAGGTGATGGCGGGCACATAAACATCAATTGCATCAGGCTGTTGCCAGGTTTGCTGGACGTTGCCGGTAAAGGTATCCCAGCCTGATTTAATCTCTTGGGAGAGCATAGCGGCCTGGAGGGAAAAAGAAAAAAACAGCGCCAGTAATGGAGCTGATAACGTTGTTAAAAGGTACCTGTTCACTTCGGTATTACCTGTCTCTTATTGATTGAACGCAGTGTTCCATGCTGAAAATCAGCAACGAGAAGACCCGCCTGACCCGAAATTTAAAAAAAATGCTCAGGGTATTCAGCATGTAATTATCATTGACGTAATAAAGCACGAGCAATTTTAGCGCAAAAAAGATGAACCAAGCCCAAACAGCAAGAATTTTCAACATTTCCACTAAGTTCTGTAGTTTTCACAACCAAACTCAACACTTACGCAACATCACGTCGCGCCTTCATACAGGCGCCGAACGGGGCGAGCAGTGATAAACAGCGACTTTTACCATCACACCACCTCAGGTAAACCACATAAAGAATGATTAAGGATCAGGGTAATGCCAGTAAAAATGCGCTCGCTTAACCAGGTAGCAGGTAGCAGGTAGCAGGTAGCAGGTAGCAGGTAGCAGGATGAAAATCTTACCGGCTCGCGGTGTCAAGAGAAACGCTCACTGGTCGGGCTGCGGGCACCCGTCAAGATGCCCGTCGAATCAGAAAATCAGTTTGAATACCCCTGTCAGGGTCAACAGTCCCACGATAAAAATAATGGCGATAATCCACAGAATTATTTTCATTTCCTCTCCCTTACCATTAAAAAACATTCCCATAACAGTATAGGCAAGATTCAGCGATGTGCTTTTTGCTTATTGCGTTCTCAACTATGAAAGCAACATTCAGCTTTAATTGTGATTTTCTGTGAGAAGCATCGCATAGCGGCCTTTTTGTCATCCCTGTCGCTTCGTTTTAAGAATCATCTCTGGCTAAAATTTAGGCGGACAGGACAGCTCGACGGTTTTGACACTAAAAATGCAAAGCAGGGAGAGAGACCTTATGAGTAGCATTAATACCAGCATGGGCCGCTACAGCCTGAAGGCAAAAGACAGCGGTGAACAAATCAAAGGTTTTTTCGCCATTAATGATGAAGGCGGCACGCAACTTACCCGACAGGAATTTGCGGAGCATTACCTTGATGATGTGGTGAATAACGTGATTTATCCGGTTACCGGAGGTAACCGGGAGATTGCCCGCGCACTGCGAGAACAGATGGTAAAAGCGGGCTTTGAAGCGTCAGATTAACGGCAGGGGCCGCCATGTTTGCGCGGCCCTTTTGTCACGTGCAGGCGCCCTTACACCACGTAAGAAAGTAGCAAGCATCCCACTAAACCACACACTGATATAATCGTTTCCAGTGCTGACCAGGAGCGGATGGTTTCGCCTATCGTCAGGTTGAAATACTCTTTAAACAGCCAGAATCCTGGATCGTTAACGTGTGAAAAAATCACACTGCCCGACCCCACGGCTATCACCATTAATTCAGGACTGGCACCGCTGGTTACAATTAACGGCGCGACAATGCCTCCGGCGGTAATCGCCGCCACGGTTGCCGAGCCAAGCGCGATACGCAGCACAGCAGCAATAGACCAGGCCATAAACAACGGCGACAAATTGGTGGCATGCATCATATTGGCAATGTATTTATCCACGCCGCTGTCCACCAGAACCTGCTTGAAGGCCCCGCCGCCCCCGATAATCAGCAGCATCATGGCAATAATTTTGATGGAATCGCTTAACGTGTCCATCACCTGTTCCATGCTGCGCCCGCGGTTCAGACCAAAGGTGAAGATCGCAATCAGCACGGCAATTAGCGTCGCCATAACAGGATCGCCAAAGAACTCGGCATAAGGCAACAGCGCGTGTCCCTTGGGCAGCACCATCTCCGCTACCGCACGCAGTGCCATCAGGATGACCGGAACAAGCGATGTCCAGACGCTGACGCCAAAGCCTGGCATTTCGGCTTCACTAAAGGTTTTGGGGTTGTAGAGCCCTTCAGGGATAGGCTTATCAATGCCTTTGAGGAAACGCGCGTAGACCGGCCCCGCCAGGATAACGGTCGGAATGCCCAGTAAGGTACCAAAAAGCAGGGTTTTTCCCATATCGGCGTTAAACAGCGTCGCTATTGCCGTGGGGCCAGGATGAGGCGGTAAAAACCCATGGGTGACAGACAACGCCGCCGCCATAGGAACGCCAACAAACAGCAGCGGTACCCGTGCAGAAGCCGCAACGCTAAACACCAGCGGCAGCATCAGCACAAAGCCCACTTCGTAGAACAAGGCAAAACCAACGATAAAACCGGTCAGCACCAGCGCCCACTGGATGTGCCTTGTGCCAAATTTATCGATCAACGTGGTGGCGATACGTTGTGCACCACCACAGTCGGCCAGTAATTTACCGAGCATGGCACCAAATCCCATGATCAGCGCCAGTCCGCCCAGCGTCCCGCCGACGCCGTTTTTAATCGAAAGAATGACTTTGTTGACCGGCATGCCCTGCATGATCCCTACCGCTAGGGCGACCAAAATCAGTGCGATAAAGCCGTTGAGTTTAAAGCGAATCATCAGCAGTAACAGTAATGCCACGCCAATCGCCACATAGAGTAATGGCATAATTTTTCTCCACCTGATGCTCTGAATCTTCTCAGTGCCGCTTTGTTATCGTCGTCCCGGAGGACGCGCAAAATTGGGGCGCTGCCATGGTCGTAACATTTTGACAACCCCTGTTACCGATAACATGTTAAGGGTAACATCCGTGTTAAAGCATCACTCCACGTCGTTGAATTTGCGTTTTGCGAAGACGATCAACTTTTGCTCCCCTCGCTATAAGAAAGTTTCCCGGGGCCGATCGCCCGCTTTTCGTTACACTCAGATTTTAGCGAAGATATAAAAGGATGCGCTGGTGAGTGACAATCTGAGTGAGCTGTACAGCAATCAACAAACCCTTTTCGGCCAGGGAAGCCTTAACAAACTGCTTCCCCTGTTGGCCGCCCAACCCCAGGCTACCCTGCTCTTTTGCGGCCGTTCGTTCTTACAGGGCGACGCCTATGCCCGAATTAAAACCACGCTGAACGATCACATTGTGGGTTATGAAATTGTGAGCAACGAGGCCTCGCCTGCCGATATTGATGGCTGGGTGGCACGTTGGCGCGGCCATGTCGATCGGGTTATCGCCGTAGGAGGCGGCAGTGTTCTGGATGCCGCCAAGGCCTTCAGCGCCATGATTCAGCACCCGCTTCCCACCGCCCGCTACCTGGAAAAAGTCGGAGACACGGCAGTCAGCGCCGTTACCTTGCCGCTCATCGCGATTCCCACCACGGCGGGCACCGGCAGTGAGGTCACGCAGAACGCCGTCGTGACTGACCAGCGGGATATCCAGATAAAAGCATCGTTGCGCCATCCGGTGTTCGTGCCACAGGTCGCGATTCTCGATCCCGACTTGCTTAAGGGCGCCCCCGATAAGGTGCTGGCCACCTGTGGAATCGACGCGTTTACCCATTTATTTGAAGCCTATCTTTCCAGCAAGGGCAACCTCTTTACGCGCCAGTTAGCCCTTACCGGACTGCGTCAGTTTATTCAGGGATGGCCTCGGCAAAACCAGCAAGACGAAACCGGCGATCGCGCGCGTGAGGCGATGATGATGGCGTCCTGGTTGGGCGGTGTCAGCCTGAGCAGCGCGGGGCTGGGCGTCATTCACGGCATCGCCGGAGAGCTGGGCGCGATTAAACCCTTCCATCATGGTGAAGTGTGCGGCAGGCTGCTGTTCACGTTTCTGGATCATCTTGCAGACAGCCAGCATGCGCGCCAGCGTCAGCTCATGGATGAAATGCATGCGCAGCTTTTTGACGAGGAGACCGATTCACCCGCGCGCTATCTTAAAGCCTGGCTACAACGCTCAGCCATTATGACGTTCTGGCAGGAGGGGCCAACGTTAAGCCCGTCGGATATCGACTGGATCCTGGCCCGGGCCAACAGTAAAAACAGCCTCGTCAGCTACAGCAAAGATGAGATGCGCGACATGATTACGCGCGCCTGGCCGGTCAGCGCGTAAGCGTAGTGCGGGCGGTGTTTTAGCCCGCACATTCCCCCTGTTCCGCCCCGCCAAAGGGCGTTTCACCTGCAAGCATTTGCTCGATCACCTGTAGCACACCTTCATCATTATTCGCGGGTGCCAGGAAGCGCGCGGCGTCTTTAACCCGCTGCGGCGCATTGCTCATCGCGAAACTGAAACCCGACTGCTGCAGCATCTCGAGATCGTTACCGCCGTCGCCAAAGGCCAGTACCCGATCGTGAGAAATGCCCCAGCGCTGCGCCAGCAGGTTAAGGCCGTTAGCTTTATGCTGACCAGGAACGATTAAGTCAACCGAACCGTGCCCGCTCGACGTCGCCGCCGCCGCCGAACCTTCGTGCAGGCGCTGGATATCCGCCATTAAAGGCTCGACATACTCATCCGACAGATTAAGGGCAAACTTAAGTATCCTGTCGTCGGCAACCTCATCAAGAGAACGAATGGGCCTGAGCCGGTGGCAATAATGCCGCATCTTGACCAGCCACTTCTCATCCATCCCTTCGAAGTAGTAGGCGCTCTCATGTCCGCAGAGCAGATAGCGCAGATCAGGATAGTGGCCATTTTCAAGCGTATCGAGTACCGCATCAATGTCATTACGGCTAAAAGCACCGCAGAACAGTTCTTCATCACGATCGATAATTAACGCGCCGTTTTCTGCGACAAACGCAATCTCACTGGCGATCTCAGGGAAAAATGAGCGGAGTTGATGGTATTGATTGCCGCTGGCCACGACAAATTTGATATGTCGCTGAGTGAGCTGGTGGTAACAGGCGAGGAACCGCGCGCGGTTATACTGCTTTTTGTCATCCAGAAAGGTGCCATCCATATCAACAGCAACCATCTTAACCGTGGTCATCAGAACTCCTTAGCCGGTAAACGTTCAGGATTAACTGTCAGAATAGCCTGGTAACGGGCGTTCGGTGCATAAAAAAGGGATGGCATCGGCCATCCCTGTGTCGCTATTGAGACGCGTTATTCAGGATTAACGAGGTAATAATGCCGGTGGCGGCGGCAATCAATACATAGTTACCGTCGATGTCGGCCCAGTGCTGACCCGGCGGCGGTTCTCTCAGACCACGCTCACGCCAGTCATCAACCCGATAATCTTCACCGCAGTACTCTCGCGGTACAGGACCACCACGGCGAAACTCATGACCGCGCCAGGCAAAGCGATCGTGATGATAATCGCGCCGCACATCTGGCGGTGGCGGGCCAGGCCGGTGGCCGGGAGGTCCATCGCGATCCAGGCCTGGCGGGCCATCGCCGTCGGGACCGCGGCCAGGATGATGCCACGGACCGTCTGGGCCGCCTGGCCCCTGTGCCAGCCCAGGGCTGCTGTACATCGTGCTGTATGCTAAAAGGGCGATAATCAAACCTGATTTTATTTTTTTCATGGTACTGCCTCCAGTGGTAACGGCGACTCAGCGCCGTTGCCATTACTATTGTCGTAACTGGAAGAAATAAGAATGACCAAAACTCTTAAAAGTCAGCGCGCTAAACAGGCGCGGACGGCGTCTCTCTCTCGTCAGGCACGCTGCATCAGGCGTGAAACACAGATACCTTGCGGAAAATCGTTTGGGGACTCAAACCTGGCGAGGCATCAAAATAAAACCCCGATCCTGAGATCGGGAAGTTATCGTCAAAGCCAGTAAACTGGAAAATGCCCCTTAAGAGAAAAAGGGAGAAGCAAAGCAGACAACACCACATCACAAGTGTCGGGATGAAATAATAACCTCTGGTTAATGACAGTTGGATGAAAAACGGCGCGGATATATTTTACATGCCGGTTTGATCCAATAAGAAATACACCGCTGCACATCGCAAACCTGAAAACGGGTGTTCAGTTTTATCCGTTCAGGCGCGCTTTACGCCTGAACGGATGACCATCAGGGGTAACTCAGCAGCACAGGCGCATCCGGTAATTTTGTAAACCTGCGGATGATTTGATGGTAATCCGCCACCGGATCGAGCTGACTAAACTGCTTTGGATACAAATCTTTTGCCAGAATCTCCATCCCGATAATGTTGTAAGGATGGTTGTAGAAGTGGTGATAGATCCCGTAGGTGCGCCCCTGTTTTACCGGCTCAATCTGCGCTAATCCTATACGCTTCAACAACGTCGTAAAGGTTGCCGCCACCGCTTTCCTGTCCGATCCGTAACCGAACGGCAGTACATTACTGTTTGAACGTTTTGACCCCGTCATGATGTAAACGTCCGGCTTCATGGCAATGATTTTCTCAAGGGAAACAAAACCTGCGTTACCCGGCAGCAAAGTCGATCCGATATTTTTGCCGCCGACCGCTTCCACCAGTCCACCCCAGCCGCTGTGGCTATGCGTAAAGCAGCAGCTGTCGCTGTTACCGGCTATCGGTTCAATAAAGACGGTGGGTTTGGTTTTAACCTGGTCAATGCCCTTCTGCAGATTCTGCCAGTGCTGCTGGTAAAAATCGGTGTAGGCCTTCGCCTCGGCTTCACGGTTCAGCACTTTACCCAGCAGCGTAATACCCGGCACGGTGTTTTCTTTAGGATGCAGTTCATAGTCAACAAACACGACCGGGATGTTCAGGCTTTTGAGCGTGGTCAGCACTCCCGACTGCATCAGCGCAGGTTTGGCACGCAACTGCGCAATCATGATATCCGGTTTCTTTGCCAATACGCTTTCGAGGTTCACCTGCCCCTGATCGTTGAAGCCCATATCCACAATCTTCTCAGCCTGCGGCCAGGTTTTCTTCAGCAGCGCCCAGGTTTGCGTATCCTGTTTCTTTGGCAGGTTATTCCATGCCACAACCCGTTTAAAAGGGTTATCCCGGTCCAGCAGCGCCAGCGTCATGATGTCTCGCCCGTCCTGGAGAATGACGTGCTGAGGTTCTTTCTGCAGCGTAATCGTCTGTCCATCCACATCCGTTACGGTCAGAGGATAGGTGGTGGCCGAACAGACCGTTGAGGCCAGCAACGTGGCTGCAAAAATACCGAATTTCATGTTTATTAACCCTGTTGAGAAATAAGAATTATTCTCGTTAACTTTACCATGCTAATTCGTAACAAATATAAACCTTTGTTTAATGAATACGTCTGAACGCTGTCTCAGGTTGGCGCCGTCCCGGCATAAGGATCGGACGGCGCCTTGATATCAATGAGAATTACGCCTTAAGCAGCGAATAAAAAATGGCCGAAATGGCGATCAGACCGGCGAGCATCACAAACAGATTACTGAGTTTGCCACTGTATTGACGCATAGCGGGCACCCGCTGGATAGCGTACATCGGCATCAAAAACAGAATTACGGCAATGATCGGGCCGCCCAGCGTTTCAATCATTTTGAGGATATTGGGATCGAGCGTTGCCACCAGCCAGGTTGTCAGCAGCATAAACACGGCCGTCAGACGATTCAGCCTGTCAGGGGCTAACGCTTTGCCCCGGCTACGGAGCGCTTTATTCACCATGCCGTTGAACCCTTCACGTGCGCCCAGATAGTGGCCAAGGAATGACTTGGTAATCGCCACCACGGCTATCAACGGCCCAATCCAGGCGATAAGCGGCGCATTAAAATGGTTGGCAAGGTAGGACAAGATCGAAATGTTTTGCGCTTTAGCGGACTGTAAGTCTTGCGGCGAGAGGCTGAGTACGCAGCTGAAGACAAAGAACATCACGGTAAGCACCATCAAAAGGTGCGCGCAGGCCAGAATCCGGGAGCATTTTCGCTCGGCCTGCTCGCCGTACTCCTGCCGCTTCGCCAGGGCGAACGAGGAGATGATTGGCGAGTGATTAAACGAGAATACCATGACCGGCAGGGCAAGCCACAGCGTCATCCACAGATTGCGCCCGCTGCCCGTATTGAGGGTTTCCAGTGCGGCCCCGTGCCAGTAAGGAATCAGACAACACGCCATCAGCATCAACACGGCGACAAACGGATAAACCAGGACGCTCATCGCTTTCACAATCATGCTTTTGCCAAAGCGCACCACCGTCATCATGCCGATAATCAATATCAACGACAGGAGCGCACGCGGCGGCGGCACCAGGCCCAGTTGGTTCACCATCAGGCTTTCAACGGTATTAGTCATGGCTACGCTGTACATCAGCAAAATAGGGTAAATGGCAAAAAAATAGAGCAGCGTAATCAGTTTGCCCGCCCCTGCGCCAAAATGCTCTTCAACCACGTCGGTGATATCCCCTGCCGGATTGCTGCCAGAGAGGACAAAACGCGTTAAGGCCCGATGGGCAAAGAAGGTCAAGGGAAACGCCAGCACCGCCATAACGATCAAGGGTAACAGTCCCCCCATGCCCGCATTGATCGGCAGAAACAACACGCCCGCACCGATAGCGGTGCCATATAAACCCAGCATCCAGACGGTATCCGTTTTTCGCCAGCCAGTTTCATCATTAACGTGAGGGGTTTCCAGCGTGCGGGTTTGCGAGGTTTTCATCAGATCTTCCAGAATATGCATCAGCCTGAATCAAGGCTTGCAGCGGGTAAAGGGTTGGCGTTTTTCGCCATCAACGCATGTGTGCAACCTGCCAGATTCAGCCCGTCCCGTCAGGACGTAATCGATTGCGCCCCATTTTTTACACTATCTGACGGTAAAAATTCAAGTTAAGCGCCATATCGTGCATCTTTCCGGCAAAAACAGGGGAAAACGTGTGATGACGGCGTTACGGCCTGCCCCGTCCGCCATAGTTTGCGGATACCGCTCTGCTTACCCATTTTTTCCTCACTACACTTCAATCACCTTTAACATTTTGGACAGGACAGTGCGCTCAACCGCGCTGTTAATGCTGCAGCCGCCCGATCGGCGGTTGCCGTCCAGTGATTTACAGGAGTCGACTCTATGAAAGCGTTAACCTATCACGGCCCTCATAAAGTCAGCGTTGATAACGTTGCCGATCCCGGACTGGAAGCCGCCGATGATATTATTCTGCGCGTAACGGCCACGGCGATCTGTGGCTCTGACCTGCACCTTTATCGAGGAAAAATTCCCGGCACCGATCATGGCGATATTTTCGGCCACGAGTTCATGGGTGAAGTGGTGGAAGCCGGCAGTGCGGTAACGGCCGTGGCAAAAGGCGACCGCGTGGTGATCCCGTTTGTTATCGCCTGCGGTGACTGCTTTTTTTGTCATCTGCATCAGTATGCCGCGTGTGAAAACACCAACAGCGGCAAAGGCGCGGCGCTAAACCGCAAAAGCATCACGCCGCCGGCGGCCCTGTTTGGCTACAGCAAACTCTATGGCGGAGTGCCCGGTGGTCAGGCAGAATACGTGCGCGTGCCTAAGGCCAACGCCGGCCCTTTTAAAGTGCCGAACACCCTTTCAGACGAAAAGGTTCTGTTCCTGTCCGACATTTTGCCTACCGCCTGGCAGGCGGTGAAAAATGCCGAGATTAAACAGGGATCGAGCGTCGCTATTTTTGGCGCAGGTCCTGTGGGCCTGCTCAGTGCCGCCTGTGCCCGACTGGAAGGTGCAGAGCAGATCTACATGATCGATCACAATGACTACCGGCTGAATTTTGCCAGAGAGCGCTACGGCGTGATCCCCATCAACTTTGATAACAACGACGATCCCGCCGCCTGGATTATTGAGCACAGCGCGGGACACCGCGGTGTGGACGGCGTGATTGACGCGGTGGGTTTTGAAGCCAAAGGCAGCATGACCGAAACAGTGCTAACCAACCTGAAGCTAGAAGGCAGCAGCGGCAAAGCGTTACGTCAATGCATCGCTGCGGTTCGCCGTGGCGGCATTGTCAGCGTGCCCGGCGTGTATGCGGGATTTATTCATGGTTTCCTGTTTGGCGATGCGTTTGACAAGGGCCTGACCTTTAAAATGGGCCAGACGCATGTGCATGCTTACCTGCCCGATCTGTTGAATTTGATTGAAAAAGGGCATTTAACACCGGAAGAAATCGTGACGCATCATATGCCACTGGAAGATGCCGCTCGCGGTTATGAGATTTTTGAAAAGCGTGAAGAAGCGTGCCGGAAGGTTATTCTGGTGCCTGGCATGATGCCAACCCAGGCCACGCTGTAAAAACATGGGCGGGAGATTCCCGCCCATGTTTTTTATCTGTGGGATTTGGCCTGTGCGTAAGCGGCGTCCAGATCCAGCCTCTGCCAGAATGCCTGATCGGCGCCCGGTCCACCCAGCGGATAACCGGCAGATAAGGCACTTTTCACCATCAGTTCACGGCGCTGTTTTGCGGACAGCTGTGGTAAGGCCGTTTCCAGCAGCACCTCGGCCCCGTCCGGTACCCGCAGTTTGGCCGTGTTCCCGGCGACCTTGGGCAGGTTATAGCTCATCGTAAAGCGATAAAACGGCTTCATGCTGCCATTGCCGTAAGGATCATCGCTACCGGCAGGTTTGGCGCACGCCGCCAGGGTTGTTCCACACTCTTTTTCCAGCGCGCTACGCAGTTGTTGACGGGCATCGTTGAATAACGTCCGATAAGCGGCATCGTTCAGATAATGGGCAACGTTGTATTGCGCCACCATGCGCGAGCCCATCACGTCGAGCGGGTAGTGTACGCCCAGAACCAGCCGTGAATAGCCGTAGCGTGCGCCGCGTTGCAGTAAGGCTTCAAACCGCTCCGGCACCATCTCTGCCAGCAGCAGCGCATCGGTATAGCCCGTGTTGGTGTGCCCGCTGGGGAACGAGCCGCCATCGGCCGTGTAGGGATGATTGTCTTTGATCACCGTATCATCCGGCACCAGATGAATCGTATTCCCTTTGTGCAGGAAAGGACGCGGATAGTTAAAATGTTTTTTTGCTTCACCGGTACTGACTTCACTGGCTTTGATCAGGGCTGCCGCCTTATTGATTTCGCCTTTGTCATAGGCGGCCAGGAAGGCTTTACCTAAACGCGGCCCGAGGGCATCGGCGAGAAAATAGAGATAGCTGATCCCCTCTGCGTCCGCCAGCGCCTGATGGCGCTCGCCCTGAGTGGCATTGAGATTAATTGATGTCACCGTGGCACGATTGGCGTCCAGTACCGCTTCCGGCAGCGTGCTGAACCCTGATAACAGGGCAATACCTGCCTTTTGCAACGCATTCCCCTGGAAATCATAACCACTGGCTTTCAGCCACTGGTAGTCAGCGAGTTTATCACTCTGCTTCGCCTGCTTGAGTTGGTCACGGCTGAGCGCAGGCGCGCCATGTTGTATGGCCGCACGCTCTGCCGCCAGCGCCTGTAATTCAAGTGCGTTAAAAGCCGGGCTGGACGATCCCTGCGAGGTGTTGTTTGCCAGCATGCTGGCCTCGGACAACGAAATTGCCTGTGCCTGCTGCGCCACCAGCAGTGCCGCCGCAATCAGCGTGAATTTCATTTTCATTATTATTCCTTTGATGTCTGATTATCTCTGACCTTGCCGGTTGTCACGCTAGCATTGCCCTATGACATTTTTATTTCAGCTGTTATGCCAGAGGTTTACCCCCAAAGCGTGTTGCGCGCTGAAAAAACCACCGCAAACGGGCAGCAAAAACGGCCTAACCCGCTACGCTAGTGTAGGATTGACCGGTGTTATTCACAGATAACGAGGTCTTGCCCAATGGCGATGTCAAGACTACGCCCCGCCACCTCTTTACGACGTTGTGAGGGCGTTAGCGCACGAATGCCATCTGACATTGATTAAAAAACAGAATTGATCGTTGATTACCGTTGCGACATTCATACACTCTCGGGTTGCGAATGGCCGCATCGGCGTGCGTGCTTATTAAGGGATGTTTACATGAGGTTATCCAATGCGCTTTAAAGGACTTACTGTCGGGTTTTTCCTTCTGATTTTAGCAATGGCCACCATTGCCTTTTTTGAAGTATTAGCGCCCTACTTTTCGGCCATTTTGTGGGCAGCGGTGCTGGCCGTCATCTTCCACCCGCTCAAAAGGTATCTGCGCGGCAAACTGGGCGATCGTAACGGTCTTGCCTCACTGCTGACGCTGGTTTGCATCTGCCTGATCGTTTTCACCCCGTTAGCGATCATCGCCTCATCCATGGTGGTGGAGGTGAACACGGTTTATCACAAGCTGCAAACCAACTCCGCCCAGTTTCCGGTGGTCTTCGCCGATTTGTTACAGCACCTACCGGGCTGGGCTAAACATTATCTGGCTGAAAATAATCTGGACAATGCCACGCAGATTCAGCAGAAGCTGTCGGCATTTGCCCTTAAGGGCGGTCAGTATCTGGCGGGCAGCGCCTTTATCATCGGTAAAGGTACGTTCAGTTTTACCGTTGGCTTCGGCATCATGCTTTACCTGCTGTTCTTCCTGCTGAAAGATGGTTCCTATCTGGTGCATCTCATTCTGGAAGCACTTCCGCTGTCTACCTACGTTAAACATCATCTGTTTATGAAATTTGCTGCGGTGTCACGCGCAACGGTGAAAGGCACGGTCGTCGTTGGCGTCGTGCAGGGGATTCTGGGCGGGCTGGCTTTCTGGTTTACCGGCATCGATGGCAGCCTGCTATGGGGCGCATTGATGGGCTTCCTGTCACTGGTTCCTGCGGTCGGTTCCGCCATCATCTGGGTTCCGGCGACCATTTTCTTCTTCGCCACCGGTGCGCTGTGGAAAGGGTTGTTCCTCGTTGGCTTCTTTGTCGTGGTTGTCGGCCTGGTAGATAACATTCTGCGCCCGCTGCTGGTGGGCAAAGACACCAAAATGCCTGACTACCTGATTCTGATTACGACGCTGGGTGGGATGGAAATCTACGGCATTAACGGCTTCGTGATTGGCCCGGTGATCGCCGCGCTGTTCATTGCCTGCTGGAATCTGCTGTCCGGACGCGATAACCGTGAAAACATCGAAGAGATCGATGAAGAGTTTATTGAAGAAGGAAAAAAACAGTCTGATACAGCACAACAGGATGCGGCAGAAGCAGAGGCCGCAAAGGCCGAGGCCTTAGAGGCGAAAACGGTTCCGGCCGAGCCGGCTCGAAAATAAGCCATAAAAAAACCCACCATCGGTGGGTTTCTTCACACTAAAGCGGCTTAGTTAGTCGCTTTATTTTTCAGGTCTTCAGCACCCTGCTTGGTTTTATCCCAGCCTTTCTCGGTGCCTTCTTTGGTTTTGTGCCAGCCTTTCTGCGTGCTTTCAGAAATTTTGCTGGAGGTCGAATTGCTCTTGCCTTCTGCGGCATGCTCAGACTTCAGCTTCAGCTCTTCGCCTTTATGCTCGGTCTGATGCAGTTTTTCTTTAGCGGTATCTGCGCCTTTGTGCGCTTCAGCGACAGTTTCATCCGTTGTGGTAGCAGCGAAAACTGGCGAGGCCAGTAAAACAGCAGACAGTGCAATAATTGCTTTCTTCATCGTAATTCCCTCTTGTGTGAAATTTGTCGTCTTGCGTGATTATCCTGGCACAGGGGACCAAAGAACGATTTAAGAATAGACCTGAAATGAAATATGGCGAACCTGACTGGTTAAAAGTCCATCAGCCACATAATCTTTTCTACCACAAATCCAGCTGCTGGCTGCCCGGCGAAGGTGATTTGGCGGCGGCTCTGGCCTTACGTACGCGCGGCGCAGGCGCGGGTTGCGCCATCGCCTGATGGATCCAGTGCATAATCACCGCGACCACATAAGCCTGATGTTTATCATCCAGCGCCTGATGCTGAGCAATCCCGTGCCATTTCGCCAGACAGCCACGACAACAGGTCGCGGTGGCGTGCTGCGCGATGAAAACCGGATGGCCGCGCATTGGCGTCTGTTTACCGTCATTAGGCGGTGCGCTGGCAGCCAGCCGCTGCTGGACAAACGTGGCCGCATGGGCTGCCACATCGGCCTCTCCCTTCGTCAGGCAGTAGTCATATTCCGACCGCCCCAGACGGAAACGCTGACGAAAAGGCGATTGGGCTAAGCGCTGAAACAGCGCGTCAAAGGTGTTCATCACTGGCGCATCACCGGATTAACTTTTTCTGCCTGACAGATAGCGAACGCCTCGGTCGCCAAACGTCTCGCGGTGCGGCTGCCCTGCATGCAGGTGAAAAATATCGCCTTCGCGATAGGTGGTCGCCTGATTTTCGGTGTACAAGGTAATATCGCCACTCAGGATCAGAGCCATCGCCTCAAAGGGATGTTCATGATGATCCAGCTCGCTATTTGCGCCCCGCTCCACAATAACCGGCTCTGCAAACCCTTTTTCTGCCAGCAGGGTTCGAAATTGCTGTTCTGTCATTTGTGCTCCCATGAGTCGTGCCATTTTCTGTCAGTGTAGACAATCCTGGCGCAGTTCGTCAGGGCCATCCCCCGTCCAGAGCTTACGTAAAGTAGCGCAAGCAAGGTTGTAAGAGATAATCCCGCATGTGTACTTTCTGGTTACTTCATCACTAACATTTCATTAAAAATGGACGAAGCATGCAGCAAAGGGTAAAGACGGCATTACTTTTAATCAACCAGCGCTCACGTAAAGGTCGCATTGATGCCGCGCGCGCCACGCAGCTGCTGCAGCAATCCGGTTTGATTCTGCTAGAACCCGCTTACGACGACAGCCGTCCTTACGCTGAGCTCATCACCGCGTATGCCAGCCAGGTGGATCTGGTGATTGTCGGCGGGGGCGACGGCACCCTCAATGCGGCGGCAGCGGGCCTTATGCAGACCGGCTTACCCTTAGGCATTTTGCCCCTTGGCACCGCCAACGATTTTGCACGTACGCTCGGGATTCCGCCTCAGCTGGAGCAGGCTGTCAGCATCATTTGCCAGGGACACGTACGCTTTGTGGATTTGGGTGAGGTAAATGGTCATTTGTTCCTGAACGTATCCAGCATCGGTTTTTCGGCAGAGCTGGCGCGGAACCTTACGGCTCAGGCCAAAAAACGCTGGGGCGTGCTGGGTTATGCTTTTGCAGCACTGCGCATCTTGCGGCAAAGCCGCCCCTTTAGTGCGACGTTACATCATGAGGGACAGGCTATTGCGATCAAAACCGTTCAGGTTTCGGTCGGTAACGGACGTTTTTACGGCGGTGGCATGACCGTAGAGCAAAGCGCGGCCCCGGACGATGGGCTGCTGGACGTCTACAGCCTGGAGTTGAAAAGAAGCTGGCAGTTGCTGGCGCTCTTCCCCTCTTTGCGGCGCGGCACCCAGGGCCGCTGGCGTAACGTACGCACCTTCAGCACCACGGCACTCACGCTGCATACGCGCCGTCCGCACTACATTAACGCCGACGGCGAAATTATTGGGCAAACGCCCGCGCAGTTTTGCCTGATTAATGATGCGCTCAAGGTGCTGGCCCCTGAAAAGCGCCACCCTTAACGGGCAACATCAGCAGGCTGAGGTTTTAGCATAGCGACCAGCGCCATGCCCATCAGCCCCAGACCGATAAGCACCAGAAAATAGTAGTTCAGCAAATGCCACAGCCAGATACCGGCCACGCCGCCCACCAGAAAAGCAAGAATCGTGTAGGTATGCAGTCGCAGGCGTTCCAGATAGAGTGGCGCATCTTTGGGTGATTCTTTTCGCCGGAGGACATCAAACAGCATGGCCAGTTCGATGCCAATGTCTGTGGAGGTACCGGACACGTGCGTCGTTCTGACGCGCGCATTCGAGATACGCGTGACCACCGCATTTTGCAGCCCCATTAAAAAGCTCAGGCTCAGGATCAGCACCACACCGGATGCAGCAATGGGATAGCGAGCCTCAATCACGCCCAGCGCCACCAGCGCAATGCCTTCTATAAAGATATTCACCGCGTAAATAGTGCGAATTTTGCGTCTGCGTCCGGCATTAATAATTAATGTGGAAAAGAGCGCGCCCACAATAAACATGCAGACGATAAACAGGAAAAACAGACCGTTGTGAAACTTTGCCTTGGCCAGAAAATCGGACAGCGAAGAGACGTTGCCGGTCATATTGGCGGAAAAGAATCCTACAATCTCAAACGCGGCGGTATTTAAGGCGCCCGCCACGGCGGCAAGGGTGCAGGCAAGACGGCTATCAGCGATATACGTCCGTTCTGTTTCTGTGCTGATAAGCATAAGGTCCACTCTGCAAGACAACCCACTCAGGTTGGCCGATTTTACGCCAGCCGCCTGTTGGCGTGAAGAAACGCCGGAATAATTTTTTAGACGCTCTTCACGAATGGGCCTGGTAATACGCGATTAAGGCCAGCAGGTTAACGATGACCGCTGGCCTGTCTGGATGTCACAGCCGAATTTTCTTTAGTCCTTCAGCGCTTGTTGCAGATACGCTCGCGGACAGCAGCTATGCGGCAAAACCATAAAGCTTCAACTGGTGAAAACGTCCGATAACATCATGCTTTTAGGCTTGAAAAACCGGGAAAGTAGTGAGATGGATCTGTTTATGTCCAGCGTGGCGTTTACTGCAGACAATACCTATTCCCGCTTCGTGCCCGTGAAGTTTGATCAGTTATCGAAGCACTTCATTGAAACGGACAATCCAGCGCTGGAAGTGGTCTGGGGCGCGGCCATAGACGATAAGAACGTGCTGAGCTATAAACTGGCGTTAGGCAGTTATACCTATTCCTGCGGTGACATTGAATCCAGGCCAAACGACACGGCAAACCAGCTGTATGGTGAATCAGAAAATGGCGCTGAAGCAGAGATAAAATAGCGCGATGAAGATCAAAACAGACTGCCAGAGTAAGTCGCGAGCAGCCCACCACGCGGTTAACGGCACGCTGTTTGAGGTGCCCGCGTAAAGCGCCCATGAACGATAGCAAAGCGTTCCTCTATCGTTGCCTGCTCACCGACAGTGACATTCTTTAAGGTCATCTCAAGCGGATAAACTTCGCTGTAACCATCCAGCGTAAGTTTCCCCTTGCCTGTTTTGACGTTATCGAAGGTGATATCGCGGTAATCCGGGATCATTGTGCCGCTTGCGTGCGTATCATAGTGCGTATCCATGACCACGGGATTGTCCACGTTCTGCATACAGACATTTTGATAGCGAATCGCCCGGACCTGCCCGCCCCGCGAGCGATCGCTTTTGATACGCAGGCCATTCGTCGTGCCGGTTAACGTCAGCCCGTCAACCAGTACATCACTAACGCCACGGTTGATTTCACTGCCAATTGACATACCGTGCCCAAAGCCAAACTGGTTATTCAGGATGGAGATATGGGAGGCAGGCGCATTGCCCGCTTTAATCGCCACATTGTCATCGCCGGTGCTGATTCGACTGTTAATTAGCGTGACATCGGAAGAACCCATCGGGTCCACGCCATCGGTGTTTCGCGCGGTGGCAGGCGTGTCGATGGTGATGCCCCACAGCGTAATGCCCTGACTGTCATTGATGACTACATGAAAGTTTGGCGCGTTCTTCAGGGTGATCTGGTACAGCGTAATATCACTGGCATGATCAATCTGAATCAGTCGCGGGGCGTTTTGCTTCGCCTCATCATTTTTGGCGCTGGCTGCCAGTTGCCACCAGGTTTGCCCCTCACCTGCCATGCTGGCAGCGCCCTGCCCGTCGATCACGCCTTGCCCGTAAATCCCGCTGCCGTGGACGTGATTAAGCGTAATAAACGCCCGGCAACCATTGCCCTGGTTATCCAGCTTCCCGCAGCTCCCGCGGCCGTTATCGTATAAGCGTGGATCCGGGATGGCGCTCAGCACCGCACCCTTATCAACTCCCAGGCTGACGCCGGAGGGCAAAGACAGGGGGCCGCTAGTCAACGTCTTTACAGTGGGCGATGGCACTAACAGTACCATCCTGCCAGGTGGGCAGTTGTTCAGCGCCTGTTGAATGTGCGGGCCGATATTGGATTGATTGCTTGCATAAATCCGCTGGCAAACGGGCGGCGAGACAGGCTGTGTCACCCTTCTTCGATCGCCAGCCTGAGCCGTAAAACTCATCAATACGCTCAAAACTGCGAACAGAATAGAGGCGCTGCGGCACATCGTCACATTCAGATTCGTCATAGTGAAAAGGCGATAAGGAAACAGAGCCTCACAATACGCAAGTCCTTCTTTGCAGGTAAAGCAGAATCACGGTAGCAGCGCCAGGAGTGGTCAAAATGTTAAATTCTGACTGCTTGCCGTTCTTCAGGTCATCATCTTTTTATTGCGCTGATGCCTGATACGCCCGGTTTGTTACCTGCTGATGCCCTGTGGTAAAAGCCGCTAAAAATCACATAATCTGTCATGACGCTCTTTGAATAAAAGGTGAGCCTGACGTGGAAAGCTATGACGCTATTTATCGTCGCCTCCAGAGGGAAGGCCATGAAGCCTGGACCGGCAGCGGTTATCAACGGGCGCATCAGCAACTTAACGCCACCATTAGCTGGCTGGGTGCTGCGCAGTTCATCCCACCTGGCGGAACGTTCCTTGAGTTGGGCTGCGGCAACGGTGCCATGGCCTCACATTGTTTTGCCGAAAAAGGCTTTCGGGTATTTGGCGTGGATATTTCAGCGGTCGCCGTGGACTGGGCCAGATCGCGATTCGCGGCGTCAGGCTTGAGCGGCTGTTTTGATCAGGGCGATGTCTGTGACCTGGCACATTATCCGGATGCAACGTTTGATGTCGTCTTTGACGGCAGTTGCTTTCACTGCCTGATCGGTCCCCAGCGCGCGGCGTGCCTCAAGGCTCTGCATCGGATTCTGGCTACCAATGGCACATTGATCATCAGCAGTATGTATGGTGCGCCTAAACAGCGAACCGACCTTGACCGCTATGATGCCCGCAGCGGGGTTTTAATGGTTAACGGTCATCCCTGGCGCACCCTGAAGCCGCTGGATGCACTTATCGCCGAGATCGCGGACGCGGGATTTATGCTGGTTGGGCAGGCGGTAAATGTTAATCCTTGGTGGGATCACGCGACGCTGGTTTATCACAAAGCGCCTTCTCCGTCCGTAAAAGCCCAGGCGTGCTTTTAAGCGTAATGGCGCTGAAAACAGGCGTTTGTCGCTCTGTTACAGCCTTAACGCGGTGCATAAAAAAAGCCCATAAAATGGGCTTCATCAAACAGGCAACCATTACATGCAACATCCTGACCTGGCTGGGTCAGGATTCAGAAGTCATGTTACTGGTTAGCCGCGCGCTCTTGCTTGATCTTGTGCGCGTAATCAATGACTTCTTCACCGGTCTTGCCAGCCAGCGCGCCTTTGATCTTTTTATCGATCAGTGCGCGTCCGCCTTCGTCACCGCTGCCCGCCTGCATCAACTCTTTCATACTGACCTGGCTGAACGCAATGACTTGAATAGCATCGTTAAAGGCCGCGCGTTTATCTTCGGCAAGAGAATCACGGACTTTTTGCATAGAGGTTTGAAAGGCCTGTTCGGATGAACCATCAATCTTTGGCTCGCCACAACCTGTTAACGCGAAAGCTAATAAAATGACTGCCACTGCTTTTTTCATATCGTCTTTATCCTAAAAAAGTTCTTCGCAATGGTAAGTTTTTGTGATGTTTTTTTAAAGAACTATTTATTGTAAGGCATCAGCCTGTATGCCTTATCAACAGCACCGTTGAAAGCTCAGGGGCTTTGTTGAATAAATCAAATTTCGGGTAAGTATCCCCGTGCCGGGCTGCGTTTTCAGGCGATACGCTCGCTTTCAGGCATACCTGCTTTCGTCATTTTGTTCAACGCGCGCACCATGGCTATAGCCTCCGTAACCTGACCATCATAATCCCGCAGCGTCAGTGAACCGCCGAACAGCTGCTTCACCTGCTACATCGCCGTTTCCGCTATTGAGCGGCGATTGTAATCTGTTGTCCATTTCCATCGGGCATTGCTTCCGCTCAAGCGCTGATTCGCAACAGCACGGTTGCGATACGCGTATTCACCGGGCCAGTAACCCATGCTCTTCCTGGACGGGATAAGCGCG
Source organism: Pantoea sp. Ae19-2 (assembly GCF_059801205.1). Classification (NCBI taxonomy): domain Bacteria; kingdom Pseudomonadati; phylum Pseudomonadota; class Gammaproteobacteria; order Enterobacterales; family Erwiniaceae; genus Pantoea; species Pantoea sp. Ae19-2. The sequence continues at coordinate 2,652,643 of NZ_JBCHWE010000001.1, forward strand.
CTGATTTTCTTGCGCCGCAGTTCATCGTGACAGAGCCGGGTGTCGTAAGCTCCGTCTACCGCTGCTGCCCTGATTTTTCTGTGCGTCTGCCGGATAAGTCCCGGGAAGGCCTCTGAGTCCGTTACGTTGTTCAGCGACAGGTCTGAACAGATGATTTCATGTGTTTTACCATCGACAGCAAGGTGCAGCTTTCGCCAGATACGACGGCGCTCTTTGCCGTGTTTTTTGACCTTCCATTCGCCTTCACCGAAAACTTTCAGCCCGGAGGAATCAATCACCAGATGCGCGATTTCACCCCGGGTGGACGTTTTGAAACTGACATTGACCGACTTCGCCCGCTTACTGACACTGGTGTAATCCGGGGATCGCAGAGGAACGTCCATCAGGGCAAAAACGGAATCAATAAAGCCCTGAGCAGCTCGCAGGGCCAGCCGGAACAGGCGTTTAATCATCAGGACAGTCGTGATAGCAAGGTCAGAATAACGCTGAGGTCTTCCCCGGGATGAAGGCGCTGCTGACTCATACCAGGCCTGAATCGCCTCATCGTCAAGCCAGAAAGTGATGGAGACACGGTTGATGAGGGCTTTGTTGTAGGTAGGCCAGTTGGTGATTTTGAACTTCTGGTTTGCCACGGGACTGCCTGTATTGTCAGGAGAATGCGTGTTCTGATCCTGCAACTCAGCAAAAGTTCGATTTATTCAACAAAGCCGGAGAGTATATAAATGCTCATGCCGTGCAACGCTTTGACAGGTAACAGACGAAAACTCAGCGGCCATTACCTGTCCTGAATTAATTAAGGAAATGCATAGTTGGATACTGTCATGAAAGTAATTATCGCCCCAAATCCCGCAACTTCTCACCCGCCATCAAATTCCTCTCAATCCGTTCCAGCGTCACATTCTTGGTTTCCGGCACCAGGTACACAGTAATGACAATAAACACCAGGTTAAACCCGGTATACAGCCAGAAGGTTCCGGCCGCGCCGATGCTGCCCAATAGCGACAAAAATGTCGCACCGATAATCATGTTCGCCACCCAGTTCGTCGTGGTGGAACAGGTAATACCAAAGTCACGGCATTTTAGCGGCTGGATTTCAGAACACAGGATCCAGACGACGGGTGCTGCACTCATTGCGTATCCACCAATACATAACATGGTCATGCCGACTGAAACCCAAGACAGACCGCTGCTGATATTTCCCTGCCCTGCTTTCATCAGGCAGTAACCTAATACCAGAGTGGCAAAGGCCATCACCGAGAAGCCAATTTTCAGGATGGGTTTTCTGCCCGCTTTGTCTACGGTAAAAACGGCAATAAAGGTGGCAAACATAAAAGTCAGGCCAACGATAACGGTGGCGATCATCTGCTCCTGAGTGCTTTTAAAGCCCGCCATTTTAAAAATCTGCGGCGCGTAATACATGATGATATTCATCCCGGTAAACTGCTGCATGCCCTGCAATAACATGCCCATAAAGACCGCACGCCTGACATTTTTATTGCTTTTGAAAAGCGAAAAACCGCCCTGCTTCATGCGCAGACTTTCCCGAATCTCATTGAGTTCCTGGCGGGCTTTTTCCGACGTATCGCGCAGCATGCGCAGCACTTCCTCCGCCTCAATATGCATCCCCTTAGCCGCCAGCCAGCGTGGACTGTTCGGTAGGAAAATGACCATAATAAAAAGTACAACGGCGGGAATGGCCAGAACCCCCAGCATGGCCCGCCAGTTACCGCTGTAGCTAAAAGCAGTATCCGATATAAAGGCCATTACGATGCCCAGGGTAATCATCAGCTGATACAGGCTTATCATTTTGCCACGCACGTTTTCAGTGGCCATTTCAGATAAATAAAGCGGCGCGGTATAGGATGCCACGCCAACGGCCAGGCCCAGCAGCAGACGAAAGATCAACAGCATTTCAACGCTGGTTGCGCCCGCGGAACCGAGCGATCCGATAGCAAACAACACGGCGCCCGCCATCAGACTGTATTTGCGGCCAAGCCGATGCGATACCCAGCCATTACATAGCGCCCCTAGCGCGGCACCCAGCATCATGATGCTGACCACCCACTCCTGCTCATGGCTGCTCAGGCTAAAATGATGAGTCAGAAAAGGTAGCGCACCGGAAATCACGCCAATATCCAGTCCAAACAGCAGCCCGGCTAGCGCGGCTGAAACTGAGATGAACAGGTTCATACGACGAACTTTTTGCTTATGTTCGCTTTGAATAGTGAAAGTATTTACATGAGACATCATTAAGCTCCGCTCATACAACATGTCGTGTCCATGCAGCATATAAAGTAGCGATAGCGGGCGATGAGGGCAAATGAGGTCAGGATATGGACGATTTTACTGATCCCACTCTAAGTGTGATGCAGATCTCACTGAATGAGGGAGGGCGCATTTATCGTTTTATGACCTGATATTTCAACACGCTTTTTTTGGCGATAATGTGTAAAAAGCCCGATGGTGACCGCTGACCTGTGGAACCATCCAAACCCGGCGGGTAATTAACCTAAGCCATCATCGCGGCAGTTTTGCATGAAGCGTCGCCAGAAGACCTGACCGTCACGGTGCCGCGCTGGCGATATGATGCATCGTATAAGAATAAATAGCCGCTATGTACCCGTCTTCTTGTTAACCACGCTCACCGCACACGCGATGAAATATCGTAATTTACTTTTCTGGTTATCGATGCTTCTTGCTGCTCATTTAGGCAATACAATACTGCACAGCAAAGCGCATCAATTTATTACCTGAGGGTGACAACGACGAAATACCGTTTTTTTAACACGTTCTTGTTCGACCCAATGCGCGCCCTTTCCTTTTACATCATTTTTTAACAGTCACTTTCCCTGTCTGCCGTGTTTGGAGCGTTCATCCTCAAGGAAAAGTGACGACAGGAAACAGGCAATGACCAGCATCATTTTATTATTACTGTTCTTTATTAATTTGATTCTTATCCTGGGTTTGATGGCTATCCAGGAAATACTTGATGATCGTTATTCGCCCCATTACGAGAACGGTGACTACGATTAATAACGGCCACATTCCCGCGCCGCCTGGCGATACTCAAGAGTCCCTGTTCATCATGGGATCCTTCCGGATTAAACTGTTATCGTTTCTGGATCAGCCCAGTTATAAACCGCAAATACCAGCCTGATGTCGCCCGAAATGGCCCCATATCTTCGGTGCATATTGTCTGTAAAATACGATTTGAGCGTGTCGGGCAGGCTTGTTGAACGATAACGTAGCAACGTGGTGTGCCAGTATTCCGGTGGCGATGTTTTTCCACCATGTCTTTGCAGAAGCAAATCCCGCCACTCTTCCAGTGACAGCAGCGCATTCCAGCATGCTGCTCTTTGCGCTACGGCGTGGCCTTCAGGAATACCTGCCAGTAGCAGTTGATCGGGAAGCGCCACCAGCCGTAATGCGTCAATCCTGAGTGACGAGTCGGTCACGTTCTGGCGAAAGGCATCCCTCAGGCCTGCTAAAGCCGGGAGCTGCTGCGGGCTTTGATAGCGCGCTGGCGTGACGGGCAGGAAGGTAACGTGAAAATGTTCGGCCCGCATGACGTCTGCCAGCGGATCCCCCTGAGTTAAGCCACGAAGATCGGCAAGGAGTGACTGAATTTGCGGGTTCAGGACGGGCTGAATGCCACTGGTCAGGGCGTGAAGCCCGGCAGGATAGAAAAACTTGTCTGCTTGCTGATGTGCACTCGCTGTTTCTTGCCGCCAGCATTGCTGGGTTTCCCTGTTACGTTGCGCGTAGAGAGCGTCAAAATAAGCGGCCGCCGTCATCTTCTCTCCTGAGATATCGTTAAACATCATGTCGGTAGCATAGCCAGATGAACACATGAATGCAGCACTTTCACGAAACAAGAAATGAAAGTCCATTTCATACTTCGCATAATGTGGCTGTTTATCAGCCCATTCCGGTACGTGGGTTTCATCAATTGTTGCGTCGTTGATATCACCCTGGTTCTTTTCTCGGGTTGCACATCCGGATGATCGCTCTTTACAGATCTGTCTGTCATCGTGGCTTCGGATTACAAGGCTGGATATGTTCTCTGCCGTCTTAGCCAAAGGTCAGCACAACAGTTTCCCGGCATTACATTGCACAGTCTGGATTCACTACCGTCAACCTGATGATATGGCTTACTTTTTCCCACCAACATTGACTTAGCAGAAATACCGACCAGGCTTATCAGGCGAGCTGTTTTATAGTGTATTCATCACGAGGGAAAGACATGAAAAGCATTTTGAGCGGTTTATTGATTGTTTCCAGCCTTTTAATGATGTCGGGTTGCCAGCAGGACAGCGGTGCTGTGGGCAATGATGGTCGTCCACATGCGCCAAGCGGGCAATCTGTTCCAGGCGGCCCGTTAGGTAAAGGCCCTGTAGGCCAGCCACAGGCTTAAATAAAAATCCGGCGCTGAGCCGGTTTTTTCACTTTGTGTTTGCGTAAATCTGATTTAACTTTCCACCAGACGCGCAAAATGGCTGTACAGCGCCGGCAAATGACAGCCGCTAAGCACGGTTATTATCCTCTGGATGCCGCCGTTATTTATCCCGCTGACAGAAAAAGTCCCGCACGGTGGTGTTTCATTACCGTTCTTAATTTGATTATTATATTAACATTTCACCCTCAACCATAAGGGAGCAGATTTAAGATTTTTCCTGTCCAGACTGAAAAATATTTTATCGACCACCACAAATGACGCGTCTGTCATCCCAGATATTCGTGATCCATCTCTCATTAATGAAGTCTTCCTTCACGTTCTTATCAAACATTACCCCGACGAAAATATTATTATTACATTTACTGTGAATCTAAATAATTAAGCAGCCGATTAAAACCTGCCAAACGCCACGCACCTAATTTCTTCATTTTCATCGACATCAACAGAAGATACCTGTTGTCTCTTCTCTATCGCCTTGTATTCAAACGTGAGCTTCTCTTACAAATAAACAGGACGTATCGATCAATTAATTTTGTACAATAGCCTCGACCTATCAGGAACACCGTACCGATCGATATTAACTATTTTTAAATGGTCAGCATCTCTGCAAAATAACCTTCACGCTCCGCTTAGGATTAAGGAGTATTTCTATACATTTAATTAACCTAATTTCGAGCAGATTAAAACATTCAGTCAGCCACACCACCAAGGTATAAAAATGACGTCACATTAATTTAATAATAATTATCATTAAGAATAAAGTGTTAATTCTTAATGTTAATTCATAATTTAACGGATGCGTTATTTAAAATATTCACATTAAAAAATAATTATTTTAACAGAATGCTTAAAAAGAATGTTCCTGCCTGATGAAAAGCGATCTTCTGAACATTTAACAACCCCATTACGCTAAGAAAAACATCGATGAAATAAATGGATGAATAAATAACAATGAGCAGAACAACGCGTAAATTTGTTATCGCTACGGTGATGAGTACGTTTGGATTAATGAATGCCCCTGCAGAGGCGGTCTGTAGCCAAGAAGGGAACAAATACACCTGTAGTGGCGCCGATCATGACACACAAAACCTGACAGGCGATGTCCTCGACGTCGTGCTGGACGGGACGTCTTACATTAATACCGATAGCGGATATGGCTTATCCGTCACGGGTTCATCCCTGACCATTACGCAGCAGGAAGGCGGCATTATCGTAGCCGATGGTTCAGGGATAAATATTGAAAATACCGGTACGGGCGACACCACGCTTAACATTTCCGGCACTGTGGTGGCGAAAAGAGCCGATGGTATTGAAATCATTACGTCCTACGAGGCAGGCGCAATCACCCTTATTCAGGAAGCAGGCACAATATCAGGGGAACAGAATGGCATCCAAACGCAGTATATGGGAACGGCCGATACGTTTATCGCGGTATCCGGCGAGGTGAAGGGAGAATCGAATAACGGTATTAATGCCCTGAATGGCAGCACGGCAAAAAACCTCTCCATCATGCAGTCTGGCGGAAAAATAACCGGCAGATTTAACGGTATTCAGGCATCTAACCAAGGTACCGGAAACACGTCCATCATCACAACCAGTGATGTCTCAGGTGAATACGCGGGCGTTTTTGTCGATAATCATGCTTCGGCACAAGACATCCTGGTGATGCAGTCAGATGGCAGCATCACTGGGGGCCATTACGGTATCTATGCCTTCAACCACGGAATCGGTGATACCACCATCCTGACAGCAGGTAACGTCACAGGCACAAACGGTTCAGGCATATACGTCGACAATGCTGAGAGCGCAAACAATCTGTCCATTGTGCAATCTGGCGGGAAAATAACCGGCGGTGAGCATGGTATCTACGCAAACAATCACAGTCGCGGCGATACTTCCGTTACCACCCGCGGTGAAATCGTGGGTGAAAATGGCTCCGGTGTCAGCGTCTCGACCATGGACGGCGGCGATATCGCCTTCACTCAGATTCAGGGAAAAATTTCAGGTACTCAGTCAGGCATAGATATCTTAAACCGCGAAACGGGCGCCACGACTGTGAATATATCGGGTGAGGTTATTGGCGGCAGCGTCGCCGGTATCAATACAGATTTTAGAGGTAATGATGGAAAAACTACCATCAACCTGAACCAGGGTGCGGATATTTCAGCCGCCTCAGGTATTGCAATCAGGTCTACTCATTCTGATGCAACGGTAAACCTGAATAACGGCGCCAAAGTTTCCGGACAGATTCTGTTGGGAAATGGGAATAACACCCTGAATCTCAATCAGGGTTCAGATGTAAGCGGCCTGACAGTGATAAATGGAAACGATGACGATGATCCTGAGGACAGTATCACTACCCTCAATATCAATCAGTCACTGACGGGTTCTTCTTTTTCTGAGGGGGCAGCAGGCGATGTCGCCATTCTGAACTGGAATATCATTAATGTTGGCAACGCAGCGCAGACCCGCAATGCGACGTTAACCCTTTCCGGCGATCTCAATGCAGATCAGATCACTATCGCATCAGGGGGAAGGGTTAACGTTTCTTCTGCGGTCCGGGATGTCACTCTTGCGGGTAAGGTAAATAATGCAGGCTCCCTCGATCTGGGCATTGAGCGAAACAGTGACAACAGGTTAACCATTGAGGGTGATTATTCAGGGGATAACGGCAACCTGGTCCTGAATAGCGTTCTCGAAGGTGACAATGGCACTGCTGACCGACTGATCGTCAATGGCGATACGGCCGGCCATACCTGGGTCAGTATCAATAATCTGGGCGGACAGGGAGCACTGACCGATAAGGGCATTGAAATTGTCACGGTTAAAGGTGATTCCGCCGGTACCTTTGCAAAATCAGGCCGAATCGTCGCCGGGGCCTATGATTACGATGTAGTTAAAAAAGACAGCAACTGGTTTCTTGCCAGCGAAAAAGCGTACCGTCCCGAATTTGGCAGCTATCTGGCAAATGCCCGTGCGGCCAACACGCTGTTCCATACCCGCCTCCACGACCGCCTGGGTGAAACACAATACACCGACAGGTTAACGGGCGAACAAAAAGTCACGAGCCTGTGGATGCGCCATATCGGTGGGCATAACCGCTTCAGAGATGCTTCCGGCAAACTCCATACCCAAAGTAATCGTTACGTGATGCAGCTCGGCGGCGATATCGCACAGTGGAGCCGCAATGGACTGGATCGCTGGCACCTTGGCCTGATGACCGGCTACGCCAATAACCAGAGCCGCACGCATTCTAAAGCGAATGGCTATACCTCACGTGGAGACACTAACGGTTACAGCGTAGGCCTGTACGGCACCTGGTACGCTAACCAGAAAGAGAAAACCGGGGCCTATGTCGATGCATGGATGCTGTACAACTGGTTCGATAATCAGGTTACCGGGCAAAATCTGGCGACGGAAAAATATCATGCTGATGGGATCACCGCTGCCCTTGAAACGGGCTACACCTTTCAGACAGGAGAGAGCCGCGATGGCCGCACGCGTTACTGGCTACAGCCAAAGATACAGCTTACCTGGATGGACGTGCAGGCTGACGATCACATCGAAAATAACGGCACACAGGTTGTCAACAACACCAACGGAAATCTGCAGACCCGTTTGGGCATGAAGTTTTATCAGCAGGGAAATCACATCAGTGATGAGGGCAAAGATCGCACTTTCCAGCCGTTTATTGAGGCCAACTGGATCCATAACACCCATAACGACAGTGTCATGATGAATGGTATCAGCAATGCGATCACAGGCGCGCGCGATGTGGGTGAACTGAAACTTGGCGTCGAAGGTCAGATCAACGCTCGCCTGCAACTGTGGGGCAACGTTGCTCAACAACTCGGCGATAATGGCTTTAGCGATACACAGGGCACGCTGGGGATAAAATACCAGTTCTGAATGTTCGCATAATATTCCACGTCAGCCCATTACCTCAGATGTCCGGTTTTTACGTTTGGGTACCATGACAGAAACCGGCCTGAATGAACCTGTTCAGGCCGACCGCACAATCAGGACAATCTGCATTTGTCGTGATGGCGTTCCACTCAGCTCCCCTTCCGCGCAGTTCTGCAATACTCGAGTAAACTTGATCATACTGGCTGAAAGGAAAAACCTGTATTGAGGCTTTGCCTGTCCTGCGGCGAGATCAAAACACGCCTTACAACCGTCCCCCATAACAATAATAAGGTGCGAACAGTGATGAAAAAGATCGCGATCGTCGGCGCTGGGCCAACCGGTATCTACACGTTTTATGCGCTTCTGGGTCATCATGTACCGATGTCCGTTTCCGTTTACGAACAGGGTGATGAGGCCGGTGTTGGCATGCCCTATAACGATGAAGAGAATTCCCGGATGATGCTGGCAAACATTGCCAGTATTGAAATCCCGCCTGTATTTATGACCTATATTGACTGGCTACGCGCCCAGAGCGACAGTCATCTCAGGCGATATCACGTCGATCCTGCCTCTCTGCATATCCGTCAGTTTCTGCCGCGTATCCTGCTTGGCGAGTATTTCCGCGATCGGTTTTTAGCGCTGGTGTCCCGCGCAACGGTACAGGGTTTCGAGGTAAAAATACATGAGCGCTGTCAGGTCACCGATCTTGAGGCCACCGATGCTGGCGTAAAACTCTGGACGCAGGGCGATACTGCCCCAGCAATATTTGATCAGGTCGTTATCGCCACAGGCCATGTCTGGCCAGACGACAGCGCCGCCACCCGCACCTACTTCCCCAGCCCCTGGTCCGGTCTGATGGAAGCGAAAATAGCGGCATGTCACGTGGGTATTATGGGCACCTCCCTGAGTGGCATTGATGCCGCAATGGCCGTGGCGATCCAGCATGGTGACTTTCAGGAAAGCGACGACGACGCGATCGCCTTCACACTGGACAAAGGCCACGAAGCCCTGAAGATCGTATTAATGTCACGATCGGGCATTCTGCCAGAAGCCGATTTCTACTGCCCGATTCCCTATGAGCCACTGAGCGTCGTTACCCAAAATGCCATCGATAACGCGATTGAGGCAGGCGCTGACGGATTACTCGATCGCGTATTTGCACTGATGGTTGAGGAGTTGGAGGAGGCTGCGCCTGCGTGGAGCACAACGATTGATCTGAAAGCACTCAATGCCGACAGCCTTGCAGAAGCCTGGTTTGCCAACCGACATAAACAGGATCCTTTCCACTGGGCCAGCGCTAACTTGAATGAAGTCGAACGCAACAAACGCGACAGGCGCACCGTGCCCTGGCGCTATACCCTTTTGCGGCTGCACGAGGTGGTTGAGAAAATCGTTCCCTTCCTTAACGAAAGCGACAGTAAACGCTTTTCAGGTGGCCTCGCTAAAGTGTTTATTGATAACTACGCGGCGATTCCTTCTCAATCCATCCGTCGACTGCTGGCCTTACGAGAGGCCGGAATCATCAGCATCCTTGCCCTTGGCGAAGAGTATGAACTGCGAAGGCAACAGCAGAAAACGCTGATCACGACTGAGGGGCAACAGCGAACGTTCGACGTGTTTATTGATGCGCGAGGGCAAAAGGCTCTTAAGACCCGCGATCTGCCCTTTGCAACACTGAAACAGCAGATCCAGCGCTGCGGCGATGAGATTCCCGATGTGGGTGACGATTATACTTTGCTGTCTCCTGAATCTGCCCGTGGACGCATTGCCCTGGCCGCCCTGCCCTATTTAATGCATGACCAGCCGTTTGTGCAGGGACTCACGGTGTGTGCCGAGATCGGTGCCGCCATCGCCAGTACGCTTGTGGAATCACCTTCACGTCCCCGAAAGCGCCTGGCGTATTTTGAACCCTAGGGCAACGCGATGCCGCTGTCTTGTTAACGCTGAAACGACTGGGCGACAGCGCATCTCGTCGTCCGGCTCTGGCATCAGCTACCTGATTCCGGCACGTGATTAAGGCAGAATATGCTCTGTGATGGCGTCAGAACTCAGTTGCACCAACCCTTTGACGCCATAGTGATAACCAGTTTTATCATGTTTAATGCGGATGCCGCTGATATGCGTGTCTGCATTCGCTGCGAGTATCGCCTGCGCCAGTGGCAGCACCTCGTCGCCATAGTCTTCAAACAGCTCACCGGTGACAATCACGTGTCTGATATTGTGAATCGGTGCGGTGCAGCAGATAGCAAAACAGAGCGCTCTGGCGGTGGCTAGAACCGTTGCTGGCTGGTTATCCGGATCGACAGCAAACGCCTGCTCGATACCGCCCTCATAAGGTAAATGCACTATCTCCGGATAAAATCCGTTCTCACCCAGTACCGGCTCGCCGTGAATACATTGCCCATAGCCCAGGCTGCCAAACCCAGGCATAAACGCCACCCACGATGAGTAAGGTAAGCGCTGAGCCAGCTGAAAGGTGGTGCAGAACGCAATATTAAAAATCTGTGTGCTGATACACATCGCGTCTTCAATCCGTTTTTTAAGCGCCACGTTCGTCTCACTGAACAACGGGCAATAACGTACGACGCCGGTGAAATGCTCGATGCCGCCCTGCAACGCCACGCTTATTACGTTGACCTGCTGCTGACGGACATTGCCTGACAGGCATAACGCCGCAACGCTGGTGGCGATAAAGGCAACCAGGCGTTGTGGCGTTAGCAGGGCAGGCAACGAGATCCTGTGGTGCGCCAGCGCGGGCACTTGCGTATTGAAGTCGTTTAGCATCGCCTGGAGCTGGCCTTTGCGAAGCGTAATATTGACGCTGAAAAACTGGCCCGGCGTTGCCGCCAGCAACTGTTGAGGTCGGCCAAACGCACTGTCCTTTACGTCCCGCTCCTCAATAACCCGCTCTTCCAGCAGCTGCGACGTCAATTTTGTCACGTAGGCCTTCGTCACACCCAGGCGGCGCGTCATCTCTGCCCGTGACTCGCATTCGCTGTGCAGAATATTCAATATCTGCTTCTTGTAATCCATTCACGACCCTCTGCCCGCTCTGCGCTTCTGAGCGGACAGTAACACAGTTCGCCTTATCAGGAATTTGCTCTCAACACGAGTATCCAGTCATTTCCGCTGGCGGGTGGGTCGATGTTAAGGAAGAAGGTCTCCGACATATCATTGCTCAGCCAGTTCATGATGCCATAGCGGGGATCAAACCATCCTGTTTCGAATCCCGTTGCGGCAAAGGCGCTGATATCCAGGGTGATATTTTGCTGTTGCGGAATATATACCGCTATCCAGCGCTGCTGGTGATCGCGCATCACACCACAGTGGCGTTGATCGCTGGGATTAGGGTTGATAAGCAAAGACCGATCGGGAACCCGTAGATGCCAGTCAGGCAGGGATTCAATAAACCGTCGCAGGATGCCAATGGCAAAGGCGCCGGGATAGTCAAGCGCATCAAACCAGTACGGAATGGTATCGCCCTGATAAGTACTCGCTGCGCTTTCAGGTATCGCCACGGCGTCATCTTCCGGTCGGCGCATCTGCCAGAGACTGTAGCAACCATAGGTAATGCCCGCGCCCCCCGCAAAGACTGACCAGTAGCTGCTGCGACGCACCTCACGATCGGTAAAGCGGCTGGCCTCCTGTGCACGACGGAACTGATGCTGACACATGATCGGATGGGCTTCATAGCAGGGTTCAGCATCGAGAACCGGCTTGCTCTGACGCTGGTAATCCATTTCAATGGCGCGCCACGACGGATAAGCCTCACCCATATGTCCCGATTGCCAGACGATAAAATCGTGCCAGGGCCGATCGCCCAGCATGTCCAGCGTGCTTCGCCCGCCCTGCGAGTGCACGGTCAACAGCGCATCGCCACTGCCGCCCTGTCGCAACCCTTGGGCCATATTTTCCATCAACTGGCCTTGTTCCGGGGTTTGCACTGCACGATCACCGCCGATCATCCATATGATGCCCGTGCCTTGCAGCTTGTCACTGAGATACCGACAGAATGCCTGAACGTTTTCTGCGTTAAATAAGGGCGTTTTGGCCGCTCCCCAACTGTTGTTCACACTCCAGTGTGACCCCCACATCGGCACCAGGGCGATATAGAGATCTCGCGAATTGGCGATGTCGGTGACTCGCCTCAGATGATCAAAATAGGCTTCATTGGGGATTAGAGACGTTAAATCCCTAAAGGGCAGATGTCCGCCTTCGTAAGTCGGCGTCTGTAAACCGTCAAGCTCACACAGGGCAACGGCCTGAATCACATTAAAGCCTTTTTTTGCCCGATTTGTTAAATACGCTTCTGCCTCTGTCAGCGTCAGTTTGTGAAACAGCTCCCAGGCAGTACAGGCCGTATAGAAAAAGGGGCGATCCTCCTGATAAAAACTTCTGTCACGAACCGTTAATTTTTTCATCTACCACTCCTGATATCAGAACGCTTTTTCATTGATAAATGACTGGCAGGTTTTTTCATCCAGTTTGTAACGTGAAAATATTCCGGCGGTGATAAACATGCAGGATGCGGGGAGCCAGACATAAAGGAGGTTAAACGCAGAAAGTTGATTTTCTGAAGCCGTGGTCATGAAATCGGGGTTATATCCCTACCATGCTAAGACATAACCAATAATTGCCCCACCGATCGCCATTCCGGCTTTTGTGGCAAACAACATGCCGCCGCCAATCATGCCGTTTATTCGGACGCCATATTTATAAAAGCCGTAGTCAGCCACATCCGCGACGGTTGCCCAAATAATTACGGCGATAAGTTCAACAACCAGTGTCGCCGTGACAAACAGCCCCGCATGTACCCAGACGGCTTCGGCAGAGGTAAAACCAATGATTAACGTAATAAGTCCCCCCACGATCTGACTCCAGATCAGTAATGGAATCCGTTTTACCCGTCCGGTTTTAAGGACATATCCGGTAATCAAGGGGGCAATAATTCCGGCAATTGAACCCGCGGTAAGCAAAATACTCAGAAATGAAACAGGCAAGTTAAGCACATATTTTACAAAATACGCCGCCGCACCAAACTTAAGCGTATTCATAATCATCACCACCAGCTGTGCAGCAAAAATGATTAAAGCCTGATCGTTTTTCAACATCAGCCGTATCTGGTTGCCGACGCTGAGCGTCTGTACATCCCCTGCTGAAACGCGTTCCTGAGTATTGTAATAGCAAATTAAAACCAATAGCGTTGAGAGCAGGCCAATACCGCACATCACAACCCGATAACCCATCACCTCATTATCAAAAAGCGCAATCAACATGGGGACCAGTAAAGAACAAATTAAGTAAGAGACCTTGGCTAACGGAAAGCGAATCGTGTTTATCTGTATCCTCTCGTCACTGTCTGCTGAAATGGCTCCCAGCAGAGAGACATAGGGGACCGCCACCAGGCTGAACGCCATAACCAGCATGATATAGGTGGTGTAGGCATAAATGATCCGGCCGGTTTCACCCAACTCGGGTGAAAGGAAAACGGCGGCGCAGCTAAGCCCATAAGGCACAGCGAACCATAATAGCCAGGGGCGGTAACGGCCATGTCGAGAACGCGTGCGATCGGCCACCACGCCGATTAATGGATCGCTTATCGCATCAATTAAGCGCGTAATCAGAAATAAGGTTCCCATTACTGCAGGGCTGAGCTTGAATACATCGGTGTAATATATCGACAAAAACATCATGGTCATGCCCATGAAGATATTCGCTGAGGTATCCCCAAGCCCGTAACAAAATTTTTCGCGAAAACTCACTTTTAATGGTTTATGTAATTCCATTCCAGCATCCTCCCGCATTAATAAAGGACGCCAACCATATAAAAACAGGGAACAGAAACAAACTGCATTAAGTTTCTTTTGTGAACTTAGTTCAATAAAAAACAAATCACACCTTCAAAAATACATCAACATTTAAGTTAATTAATTAACGCACCTCGATAAAACATCTCTTCACACCTCTAACCACCAACAACTAAAAGCGCTATTAAAGAGATAATAGTAACTGCCAAAAACACGCCTTATTTGCGGCATAGAATCTATTTAAAAAACAAAAATAGACAAAAACAGGCATCACGAATAATGTGAGAATGAATTAATAAAATCAAAATCACCCGACAAGAAAAGCGTCCACTTGAATGGTTTGCACAGATCACACCACCTGTAAAAGCCAGAACAAAATAAACAACATCATTAACAATGATGAAATTTTAAAAAATCAAAATACCCATAATAAACATATACATACCGGAGAAAAATCATGTCAAGAATACCACATCAATTAACCATGGCCGTTATTATCGCTAACCGGGGGTTCTTCCCCGGATACGTCGTCAATGAGGCGCGCGAGCAGATTATTGAGGTGTTTATTCAGCACGATATCAATCCGGTAATGCTCGATGAAACCCAGACCCGCTACGGTGGCGTTGAAACACGTGCAGAAGCCAAAATATGTGCAGCATGGTTACGCGCTCGTCGTGACGATATTCATGGCGTGGTGGTATTGCTTCCCAATTTTGGCGATGAAAAAGCCGTTTCAGAAGCATTACGTCTTTCCGGACTTAATGTTCCTGTGTTAATTCAGGCCCAGCCAGACCGCCTGGACAAGATGCATCTCGCCAGTCGGCGAGACAGTTTTTGCGGCAAAATCTCCCTGTGTAATAACCTGCGTCAATATGACATTCCCTTCACCTTAACCACCCAGCACGTGAGTGACTTAGCGGGTGAATCTTTTGCCCGGGATATAAGCCGGTTTAAGCAGGTTTGCCGGGTGGTCAGCAGCATGCGCGGCGCGCGAGTGGGCGCAATTGGTGCGCGTCCTGCTGGTTTTAATACCGTTCGCTACAGTGAAAAATTACTTGAAAGGCTGGGCATCGCCGTGGAAACCCTGGATTTATCGGAGGTGTTCAGCAGAATGAAACGGTTAGGCGACAGCGATATTCGTGTCGATGAGAAGCGCCGCCTGCTGCTGGATAATGCGCATGTCAGCACGATGGCTTCAGATAAAATCACCGTCATGGCAAAGTTGTTCGTGGTCATCGCTGAATGGGTTATAGCTGAAGACATTGATGCCACCGCCATCCAGTGCTGGACCTCATTGCAGGAAACGCTCGGTATTAACGCGTGCTCTGTGATGAGCGTGATGTCCGGTCAGTTACTGCCCAGCGCCTGTGAAGTCGATGTGATGGGCGCATTATCCATGTATGCCCTTGCCAGTTGCAGCCTGAGTCCGGCCTCCATTGCCGACTGGAATAATAACTACGGCGACGATCCAGACAAATGTGTGCTGTTTCACTGTGGCAACTTTGCCACAGCCTCTCTGGAGGACGCCACAATGGGCACCGCCAATATTATTGGTCATCGCGTCGGCAACGAAAATACCTGTGGTGCCGTTCATGGCAGAAGTAAAACTGGCAACATCACCTTCTTCCGACTGAGCTCAGACGATCTGAGGGGAGAAATTAAAGCCTATGTGGGTGAAGGCGTCGCCGTGAACGATCCGCTAGATACCGTTGGCTGTCGTGCGGTCATTGAAGTGCCGCAGCTGGAACGCTTGCTGGCGTGGATTTGCCGTAACGGCTTCGAGCATCACGTAGCCTTTAACCACGCATCCTGCGCAGAGGCTTTGCATGAAGCCTTTACCCGCTATTTGCAGGTTGGGACGCATTTTCATTGCCAATAAGGTTGATGTTAAATCAAGGCGGTTTGGTACATTCACCGATGAGCCCCTTCATTTCTGGTAAGAATCTGATGGGGCCGGTTTAAAATATATTCACGATGAAAAGACCAAAATTATGGCTATCGCTTTCTCCTCTCCTACCTGTCTGCCCGGGCCAGGTAAGTCACTATTATGAAGACAATATTTTAACCAAGAGGCTCTACGCTATTGAAGTTAACAGCTCAAAAGCGACAAAAGTAAAAGCAGAACAGTAGAAATAATGAATCCAGTTTGTCGGGCTATTCCAGCCTTAACAACGGCGTATACCGAGACATATCCCTGAAGGTACAAAACTCAGGCGCACCCAGCGTCATCACCGGCGCAACCCGCAGCAGCTTTTCCAGATATCCGGCTCTTAAAATTTGCAGCAGGCGCAACTCCTCATCGTTCGGTTTATTGATGAGATAAGAGACACTGACATGAAATTCGTAGACATCATGATTATTTCGTTTGCAGTTAAGCGTGCGGCTGAGCGCATCTCTGAGCGACCGTATTTTGCGCTCTTCGGCCTTGTCCAACGGCGCCAGCGACAGCGAGACGCCACGTTTTAAGGCAATAGCCCCAATGCGCATCTGCAAAGGTAACGAGGGCATGAGCCTCAAATTTGCCAGCTTCGCCGCGAACAGCCGGTCGCACTCTTCCATCGACGCATCAAGATTCAGGTCTTGTGGCCAGGCCGGATAGTGCCGTGCCCGGTCATTGGCACCGTTAAACACCGTCATATGGTAGCTCGACTGCGGCAGAAATGCGTAACAACGCCCCAGCCCTGCGGCTTTCATTGCATCAACCATTTCGCCAGTCACACGGACGATTTCACTGTCCTGTTCGAGATGACAAATCAGCGTATTGCCTCTGAATGGCAGTACCTCACCTTTGGCGTTAAATTTTTCACCGATGGCATTTTCTATCCATCCTTCCTGCTCCAGCACTTCTGACATGATTCAGGCTCCCGTGCGCTCGAGATGGCTTTCCTGAGACGATTACTCTCTAAGCTGGCATAACCAGGTGATATGATGACGTGCTTCAGGAACGCTCTTTGTGACTGCCGAACCACAGCATAAAGCATGATTGTGACCGTTATCAGGCAGCAGGAGCGATGGAAAATCAGGACAGCGGGCTGGCTTTAGTACAGAACAGGCAAAAAAGACATCCGAATGCGTTTTATGAAGCCATCATGGGCACAAAGCAGATAATTAACAGGTTGGTTTCTTACCGCTGTCGGGTTTGAGCCTGGCCTTTTTTAACCAGGCGTTGTGCCCCGTCGCCTGCGGATATCCGCAAGCGGGCTATTTTTTCCGTAACAGAAAAACAGCAATGGCGGTAAGCACGCCCATCAGTGGCATAGCGATCGCGCCCGAGAAGAAGTCGTGATGATCTTTTTGATTGCTTCGACGAATATCAGCAAACCGGTTAAGTGCCCGATGCTTGTCAGTTGCACTCACCTCTTCGAATTGCTTTTTATAGCCCTTATCTTCTAACTGAGAACCACCGTCCGCATCATGTCTTTCCAGCACGACGGTGTGCTGACCTTTTTGATAGAAACAGTAATCTGGCATTTTGCGCTTCGCCTGAAAGAAGAGGAGAAATGACTCTATCCTGCTGCGGTTGATGTTGTAAATACCTCTCCCGCCTCACGCTTCAGCCACCAGCCTGATAAGTTACACATTATGCGCTGATACCGAATGATGCCCACTGTTGAAGGAATTAGCAGACTGGGCATTTATGGTCTGAAAATGCGCTCCGCCAGGGTTGTCTCTGTGCATGCCGGCTACTGGCTTATCGGATATCAATCTGGTGGTCGCGGTTTGCTGACTATTGGCTTCACCAGCCTGACTCGATTGCTCCCCTGTCATCCTGTTGTCAGCCTTCGCGATAACAGATTTCACTGAACCGTCAGAAGGCATATAGAGCGCCTGCTGCAGGATAGTTTCATTTTGTGACAGGTTCTCATCCACCTGCGCCAGCTGACGACGCAGGACGTTAAGCTTTACGGATGTGGCTAGCGGTATTTGAAGCTGTTGGTCGTTCAAAACGTTTAACTGCTGGCGGGCACCATACTGTTGCTGTAACAGCGCACGGTACTGGCTTTCATAGCCCCATACCGTCGATTGCTCCTGCTCAAACTGAAGCGTGGAGATGTATCCCTTTGCTAACAGCGGTCGCCAGGTGTTGACCAGCTTCTGAGCCATACCCATTTGCGCCGATTCAATTTTAATCTGGTCCGCCAGTTGCTCAAGTTGACCATTCAGCATGGCCTGCTGGAAGCGGCTGTCGCTGACCTGTTGCAGAGCAAGCTGCTGGGTGTGCTCGATATCCTGCAGCAGACTGCTCTGCTCAAGCTTCAACTGCGCACTGACGAGCCGAATTTTTTCCGCGGCTAACCGCGCCTGGGCTGAGGCAAGTTCAAGTGAAGAGGCGGTCAGCGCAGGCTGGCCCTGGCTGTTCTGCCCCTGCTTAACCGTGCCGCCTGCAGGCGCATTGAAGGCCACAGGTTGTGGCTGCGCGGCCTGCTTGGCGGCTGACGGGCGCACGTGAAGCGGATGGCTTTGAACGAAATAAATGACGGTTATTGTCCCAACAACGAGTGAAACCAGGTTCCGGCGAAGCAACTGTGCCAACGGGGACAGGGTTTCACCGCACTCAGCGCCGGATGATTCAACGATCTGTTTCTTAAAAAATGGGTTTTCCATTTTTATACCTTCAATAATGACGTAGGGATATTACCGGGCAAGGCGCCATGTAACAGATGTTTTGTGAGTGCGGTTAATTCAAGGCTAATCGGGTAACGGATTCCCCTCTGCGCTTAACATCCCATTTCCTTGTGCCGTTTTAAAACAGAAGAACATTTCCAGTCGTTACCTTTTGCAAGCGAGTTTCAATCTTTCGGGTTTGCTGTGTCAGAGAACGGCTTTGACTGCATATGAAGGGACGTTTTACGGCGCTGACAGAAAAGGCGGGGGATGTCACCAGGCGAGCTAGGGCCAAAAGCTGGCCCCAGCGAGCAAACAGCACTCAGCAGTTCGGTTACGTCAGAAACGTACCGCCGCGCGTTTTATTTAACAAGATAAAGGTCCTTGGTGTAATAGAAACCCAGATGCGATGGGGCATAGCCGCCGACCTTTGGACTGACCATCTTGTTGAGCGCACCATAGAAAACCGGAATAACCGGCGCATCTTTTGCAATAATGTCGCTGGCTTTCTGGTAATCCAGGGTTACGGCGTTTGGATCGGTATCCATTCCCGCGGCTTTTACTGCCGCATCAAACGCTGTGCTGGCATAACCTGAGCTATTCTGACTGTCGCCACTGCGGAAGGTATTTAAAAAAGTAGAGGGCTCACTGTAGTCACCAATCCAGGTGTAGCGCACCAGATCATATTGCCTCTGATGCATGGTATCCAGCATGGTTTTCCATTCCTGATTTTGCAGCGTGACCTTCGCACCTAACGCTTTACCCCACATGGAAGCAGCGGCAATTGCGATACGTTGGTTATCCTGATTGGTGTTGTAGAGCAGGGTAAAACTCAGAGGATGGCTGGCTGAAAAACCGGCTCCGCTGAGTAACGCCTGAGCTTTTTTGATGCGCTGCGCCTGGGTCCAGCCCGCCCAGTCAGGCGGAGACAGTTTGACGTCCCCCATTGATAATGGCACAACGGTATAAGCCGGTTTCTGCCCCATACCAATGACCTTATCGGCGATGATGCCTTTATCCAGCGCCAGATCCAGCGCCTGACGCACGCGGACATCGGTAAAGGGTGCCTTGTGCGTATTTATCTGGAAATAGAACACGCTATAAACAGAGGTGCTGTGTACTTCTTTGGGCCGCTCTTTTTTCATTCGAGGGAAATCAATGGCGGGAATGTTGTCCGTAATGGTAATGCCGCCGGCAAGGTAGCGGTTAAGCTCGGCAGAAACATCATTAATCGGTAAAAACGTTACGCGATTAATTACGGTATGCGCGTTATCCCAGTAGCGATCATTACGGTTCAGCGTGATTTTTTCATTAACTACCCACTGATCCAGTTTATAGGCACCGCTGCTGACCATGTTGCCCGGCTGGGTCCAGGCCTCACCAAACTTTTTAACGTTATTTTCGCTGACCGGAAACAGGGAAGGATGGGCAACAAACTGCAAAAAATAGGACACCGGCTGATCCAGAGTAACCTGCACGGTGTGCGCGTCTAAGGCTTTTACGCCCAGGCTGTCAGGCGGGCTTTTACCGCCCGTCACCGCATCAGCATTAAGGATATGCGCATAGTTAGCAAAGGATGCATAAGGCGATGCCGTTTTGGGATCGGTCAGACGACGCCAGCTGAAGACAACATCTTCAGCTGTCAGCGGCGATCCGTCTGACCATGTCAGGTCAGGACGAAGATGAAAGGTCCAGACTTTGTTGTCGGCCGTTTCCCACGAAGCAGCCAGTCCCGGTATGACTTTGCCCTCTGGATCAGTCCGCACCAGCCCTTCAAACAGGTCGTTAATAACTGAAAAGGCATCGTTGGTTTCAGCTTTATCAACATCCAGGGTAGCAGGCTCGGCTCCATTGCCCCGCACGATCTCCTGCACGGGAGCCAATGTCACACCATTGGGTACGTTTGCCCCAAAGGCCGCCGTCGAGCACGATAACCCCGTGATAATTACAGACAACCCCATACGGGCAACATATAAACGGCTTACCGACATTCGTCCAACTCCTTTCGCATTGTTTTAAGATGACTTCACCCCATCAGCACTGCAATTTACAGGCCAGAGATAAGGGTAAGCGCCACGCCAGCCTGCACCCGATCTGAGACTAAAACCGCGTTGTATTGCACAGTTCTGATGCAAGGAGCCGGCGTATCCGCTCAAAAACAGCGCCGCTGTAATCTGCATATGTTCATTTTCAGCTATCAGACATAACGATGTTGCCTGCGTGAATAACTGTCGTGGTTCGTTTATCAGGGATAACGGGAATATTCGGAAAGGTGTTCTCAGGATTAAACGCGCGCGACAAGGCCAGAACATGGGGCTGCGACCGGTTTTCGCTGCTGAACGCCCCGATTAACGGAACTTTTACGCTATCCTGCCGGGTCTTTTTCATCCGCCACACACTTGTACAAGCAGGGCTTGATATAGTCATTCCTGTTAATCAGGAGCCTGTATGAAAAAATTGATTCTGTTCGTTATCGCGTTAGCAAGTGTTTCTGCCCTTTCGGGTTGTGTCTGGCCATTCTGGGGCCCTGGAGGCGATGGCCCGGGACATATGGGCCCTGGCGGCGGCGGTGGGCCTGGCGGCGGTCCACACAGGTAACACATGATGGCCTCACCAGGAGGCCATTGTTTGCATCGCGATCAGGATTATTCTGACATTACATTTACGCCCTCTCTCTGCGCATGCCTTTGCTGGAGATTCGCCGCTTTTCATGACAAACTTGAGCACATCTTAAGGATAGGGAATCTGCACGATGTCAGGCTCAAACATCGCTTGTCTGTTTACTGAAGGCCAAATCACACTGCCTGATGATTATCAGGACCGCACGGTTAACGCTTTCACCGCCTCTGATGCCACTGCTCCCGCTTTTAATATTTCACGCGATACGCTTAACGAGGGTGAAACGCTGCCTGCGTACATCGACCGTCAGCTCACGCTAATGCAAAAACACATAAAGGGATGGAAACAAACCGAACGTAGCGCTGCGGTATTGGGTGACGCGCTGCTACAGGGTGAATGCGTACACGCCAGTTTTCTGCGTGACGGCAAACGTATCTGGCAACAGCAGTCGGTCTTCACGCCCGATGGTCACAAAGTACTGGTCTTTACCATGACCTCTACGTCCGCCATTGGTGACGCGGACAGCGAACAGTTTCAGGCACTGCTTAAAAGTTTTCGTTTTAACGCTTAACGACAAGGGCAATTATCATGTTTGAAGCTGCACGCCTCGGCGATGATATCGGTCACTCTCATGCCCTGGCGGGCATGATTGCAGGCACTATCGTCGGTGGACTGATCGCTGCGGCGGGCGGTATTGCTGCGGGTGCATTGATGATTGCCGGGATAGGCGCCTCCTGCCTTGGCGTGGGCGTATTGCTGGTTGGACTCAGTATCGGCGTGGGTTACCTTACTGGCGAACTGGCCACCGCCGCGCGAGACGGAATAGCGGATGCTGGGGCGGCCAGCATGACCCCAAAGGGCAAGATTACCACCGGTTCGCCCAACGTCTTTATTAACAGTAAACCCGCCGCCATGGCCACCAACAGCATAGTGGCCTGCAAGGACGATGGTCCGCAGCAGATGGCGGAAGGCTCCTCCCGGGTGTATATCAACGGCCTGCCTGCATCACGCATCGACGATCGCACCACCTGCGATGCCAAAGTGATGACGGGCTCTGACAACGTCTATATCGGCGGCGAGCCTGAACAAACGCTGCCTATCCAACCTGAAGTGCCCGAATGGGTTTATAAAGCCTCCGATCTTACCCTGCTGTTTGCCGGGCTGGCCGGTGGCGTGGGCGGTGCGGCTGGCAAGGTCGGCGCGCTGGGTAAATTACTGAGCAAGATTCCCGGTATCAATAAAATCGCCCGGGTGGCCTGCCGTGCTGGTGCCTTAATGACCGGTGTGGCGGCCGCAGGTATTCTTGCCCGTCCCGTTGATATCGTAAGCGGCCAGAAGTTTCTTAGCGGCGATGATGAACTGGATTTTGTGCTGCCCTCCCGGCTGCCGCTACGCTGGCAGCGCTACTGGCGCAGCGGTAATCCCGGCGACAGCGTATTAGGCCGTGGCTGGAACCTGTTCTGGGAAACACGGCTGGAACGCTACCAGGATGGGCTAGTCTGGCGTGCGCCCTCCGGCGACTACGTCTCTTTTCCTCTGGTGCCCAAAGGCCAGCGTACCTACTGCGAAGCGGAGAAACGCTGGCTGGAACATCATCGGGACGACAGTTGGTCATTGTATGACATCAGCGGTGAGCGCTGGCATTTTATGCCCCTGCGCGATGATGCCCCTTCTCTTCCCCTCTGCCTGACCGAGCCCTGTGGCAATGAGATTCAGTTCGACTGGAACCCCGATCACACATTGGCTGCGCTGACAGACAGTGCCGGTCAGCGCGTAACCTGCCGCTATGCGAATGACAGGCTTGCAGGTGTCTGGCTGGATGACGATATTTGTCTGGTCAGTTACGCTTATGATGATATCGGCCAACTCGTTACGGTAACGGGCCGGGGCGATAGCGTGCGCCGACGCTTCCAGTGGCGCGATGGCCTGATGGTCGCCCATGAAGATATGAATGGCCTGCTAAGTGAGTATCGCTGGCAGGAAATCGATGGCCTCCCGCGAGTGGTGGCCTTCCGTCACAGCGGCGGCGAGCAGCTGGATTTTGAGTACGATTTTGACAACGGTATCCGACGCGCGCGACGTGATGACGGCGTTGAAGCTCACTGGCTCATTGACGATGACGATCATGTCGCCCGCTTCACCGACTTCGACGGCCGCCAGACCATGCTGGTTTACCGCGCAGGCGAGTTGTGCGATGTGATTATGCCCGGCGGCGCCATGCGCTGCAGCAGCTGGGACCGCTATGGTCGCATGACGCAGGAGATCGATCCGGTCGGACGTCGAACCACTTATCACTGGTTCCGCATGACTGACCGTGTGATCCGTACGGACTATCCCGATCTGAGCGCGACTCAGGCGGCTTACGATCTTAATGTTCGCCTGCTGACTGAAACCGATGCGCTCAATAACGTCACCACCTATCACTACCCTGATGACACAGAACTGCTGCCAGACAGCATCACCGATGCAACGGGCGGCGTGGTGAAGCTGGAATGGAACCGACAAGGGCTGCTGACGCAGCGCACCGACTGCTCTGGCAGCGTAACGACGTTTAGCTACGACCGATTTGGCCAGCTTGTTCGCAGCGTGGATGCTGAAGGTCATGTCACCCAGCGCGAGTGGAATGACAAGGGACAACTCTGCGCCATTATCCATCCAGACGGCAGTCGGGAAACCCTGCACTGGAACACCCAGGGGCAGCTCAGTGCGTGGCGCGATCCGCTGGAGACCGAAGTCCGCTGGACCTATAACGCACTCGGATTACCGGTGAGCCTGACGGACCGCATTGGTCGCACGCGTCGCTGGCATTACGATGCCCGTGGTAATCTGCTGCGGCTGGAAAACGGCAACGGCGGTGACTATCGCTTTACCTGCGATCCGCTCGGCCGTCCATTGAGTGAGATCCGGCCCGATAAAACCTCACGCAATATGGAATGGAATGCTCGTGGCTTTCTCATTGGTTTACAGGAAAATGGCCAGCCCGCTAATGACGGTGGCATAGCTCGACGCTGGCAGCGCTTTAGCTACGACGACAGCGGCTTGATTACCCAGCGCACAACGCAGCATGCTGAATACCACTACCGGCGTCATCGTAGCGGTCAACTTGCCAGCCTGGTTCGCACGCCGACCAGCGACGGAATGGCGCTTGGTATCGAAGAAGATGAAATCGCCTTTACCTATGACGTCGCAGGTCAGCTGTTAACAGAAGCCGGTATAAACGGGAAACTGGATTACGAATGGGATGCGCTGGGCAACCTCACCCATCTGACCCTGCCGGGTGAACAGCAACTTGCCTGGTTGCACTATGGCTCTGGCCATGTCAGCGCGATTCGCTTTAATCAGCAACTGGTCAGTGAATTTACCCGCGACCGCCTGCACCGGGAAATTCGCCGCAGTCAGGGCGCGCGTGAGCAGGCGCGTCAGTACGACAGCCTTGGCAGGCGCACGATGCAGCGCAGTGAATTGCATAGCGAGGTGGTGCTACCGGAAAGAGCCATTCTTGAACGCGCTTTCCGCTATTCGGCGCGCAGTGAACTGGAGTCTGTCAGTGATACGCTGCGCGGCGACATTATCTATGGTTACGATGATGAAGGCCGCCTGCTGAAGCACTACGAAGCCAGACAGGGCCACAGCACCTCGCATTTTGCTTATGATAATGCGGACAACCTGGCGGCCAACGACGATCTGCTGCACGCGTTGCCAGTTACCGACAACCGTCTGCATCACTGGCAGAACCTTTTTATGAAGTACGATGACTGGGGCAACCTGGTCAGTCGACGCAGCGGCCTGCATGAGCAGCATTTTACCTATGACGCCGAAAACCGGCTCATCAGCGCCAAAGGCAATGGCCCGGACGGCGGGTTTACCGCGCATTATCATTATGATGCGCTGGGCAGGCGCACCCGCAAAGTGGTCAGCACCCAGCACGATCGTAAAGAAGTCCGTTTTCTGTGGCAGGGCTATCGTCTTTTACAGGAGCAGCAGGATAACGGCCAGTGCCAAACCTATGTGTACGATCCCAACGAGGCCTGGAGCCCACTGGCGCGCATCGACCATATGGCAGCAGGCGGCCGGGGCGATGTGCTGTGGTTCAATACAGATATTAACGGTGCGCCGCTGGAGGTAACCGATGAACGGGGCGATATCCGCTGGAGCGGTCAGTACGGCAGCTTTGGCGAGGTACGCCGACAGACGGAGGGCTTTACCCGGCTGGCAAAACAGTCTGCCCTGCCCCATCAGCCGCTGCGCTATGCGGGCCAGTATGCGGACAGCGAAACCGGTCTACACTACAATCTGTTTCGCTATTACGATCCGCAGGTGGGACGGTTTACGGTTCAGGACCCGATAGGGCTGGAAGGCGGCTGGAACCTGTATCAGTATGCGCCGAACCCGCTGAGTTGGATCGACCCGTTGGGGTTGAATAAGTGTGGGAGCTTTACAAAGAATCCTGACGATATCCATTTCATGCAAAGTTCAATTAAAAATCAAACGGGCGAGCATACCGTTCTCAATAACGCAGCTGCTCTTAAAAACGGTACTCTTAAGCCCACTGATTTACCCGCAATTAAAATTTGGCAAGACTCAAGCGGAAAATTATGGACTCTGGACCACAGGAGACTGGCTGCATTCAAACTGTCAGGGCTGAAAGAAATACCGGTGCAGTGGGCTACGGAGAAAGAAATTGCTGGCCAAATGTGGAAAATGACTACGAAAACAGATGGAAAAAGTATCATTCTTAAAATGGGTGATGGTATTAAGAGAGTTATAGGTGGCTAAAATGTTAGATGATTTATTACCGGTTAGCAGTAAAGATGGGCTTGTTAAACTTATAGAAGCTCTGGCGAAAGATCTTAAAGACAACCCTGATGAATGGGAAAATAAAGATCTCAGCTCTTATCTTGAAGCTATAGCTTCATGGATTGAGGATATGGATGGGTATTATGAAAACACTAACCAGCCGTTGCCAAAGGATACGAACTGGAAAGTTTTTGCAGATATTTTAATGGCTGCAAAAGTCTACGAATAATAATAGCCGGAGGCGATCTTAACGATCCTTCCGGCTTTTTACCGTCAGCCGCTGACCCGAGTCAGCAACGCCTCGATCTGTTGCCGGGTCTGCCTGGCATCCCGCTTCTGCTGCACATAGCGGGCCACTTCTTGGTGCAGACAGAGATAGTCACGGTTAGGCAGTAGCGTGCGGGCCAAAAGTGCGCGTCGGGGTATATGGAAAAACCGGGCAGTAATCGGCAGAGCTGGCGTTATAAAGTCAATGTACATCAGTATGTTAAGTGACCTGAAAAGTATGGCCGCACCGGGATCGTCCCGATGACCCGATAGGGCTGAAAGGCGGCTGGAACCTGTATCAGTATGCACCAAACCCGCTGAGCTGGGTGGATCCGCTGGGGTTGAGTGGGGAATGGGTTAATCCCAAGGATATCAATTTTTCTCAGAGGACAATTTCGGCGAATGATTATGCTGAAATTATGAAAAATGGTCAGTGGGACTGGAACAGGTCTCCATTGAATGTAGTAGATGTTGACGGGCAACTAGTCACTTATGACAACAGACGCTTGGATGCAGCTTATGAAGCAGGATTGGATAAGTAAAGGTCAATAAAGTCAATCCTTTAGCCCCTCACCCTGAATCATCAACAGGGAAAACATGGTGGCAGAAATTTCAGCAGCGATTTAAAGATCGCCGTAATATTAAAGCAGGTGGTGTTGTTCCCGACAAAGGATTAAACACACGGCCCAAGAAATGTGGATAAAATAATGCAAAGCATCATATCAAAATTATGGAAAGAAGAGTTATTGCCAATAAAGGAAGCTGTGTTTTTTTTCGATGGAAGAGCTACATCCTGTAAAATTACATCCTTTCCCACACCAAAAATTGAAGTGGGCGCGGATTTTGATTTTATAGATTTTTATCGTAACAATAATGAAGAAGTCACATCCATTGATATAATAAAAGAAGTCAAGTTACTCAATGAATGTTATTGTTGTGTAGGAGAAGGAAGCTACGGCTCCGAGGGTTTCATTGCTTATCTTGATAATGATAAAAATCCAATATGGATTTTGTACTCTGAAAACTCAAATCCTTTTGTCAGCGTATTCGAGCATGAAGAAAATACAATACTGGTCGAGTCGACCGCTGGTCTAAAAATACAAATAGATCTCCATAATCCTGTAAACCTAAAGTTTATTGGGTAACTGTTCGATCAGATGCGCATGTTTATTAAACTAAGCAGCGCATGTAAATCCATCTCTGTTATTAATAATTCTTTCTATTAATAATTAAGACTCTAAAAATAGAATATTCTCATAAGATCTAAGCCAATCGTTAGTTTAGCCCGATTATTGAAAAAATCCAATTAACTACAGATTAGTGAGTGACCCCATCAGATGCCTTAAATATGAAAAATAGTATATTTTCAGGAAATAATAAATGAATTACGCCAGATCTATTTGTATGAGGTATAGCTCCTGTCGAGTAACCCCGCAGAGCATGCGCGAGCTGTGTGGCTGTATTGAGGACCTTAGCGTCACAAGCTTTAATTGTAAAAGGTCAGCGCCTGGATGAAAGACCTTCCGGGGGCGCTGAACCAGGACTGGCAGATGCCGGAGATCAAATAGCGTTAGGCGGGCTGATAAAAAGATCCCGATCGCTGAAGGACCGTGATCTTTAGCTGCTCAGTAAAAATCGTCCTGAGTGAGCTGTTTTCCTATTGGAAGGGTTTCGCTTTTATCAAAAGATAAAAGCTATTCTTCGTCATAGAGTTTTATCGAGTACCCTTACAGTATGCCGTCCTATTCACTTATCCCCATGACTCCTCCTTTTTCACCTGCATATTTTTTATTTTATCTTTGCAGCCGCAAATTATTTCTACTTCTTGATAAAAAAATTTTATTCTTCATAAATATGCACCTTGATTATTTATGTGTGAACTTTCTGTCAAGAGACACGTTCAAGTGCGAACCATCTCTTGTTGCCCAGCCAAGTTGCGATCTACCTTTGCTTGACAGCTGGACATACCATTCAAAAGCCTGCCCTGCGATACTGACCTCCCCCTGAAAACAGTGCCTGGCTGAACTGAAGTCCCCGGTCTTTCTTCCATCTCAGAGAGGGGCACATCGCCATGAAAAAGACCCGCTATAGCGAGGAACAGATTGCGTTTGCGCTGAAACAGCCCGAAACAGGCACCCGCGTCAGAGAAGTCTGCAGAAAGATGGGCATTTGTGAGGACACCTTTTACAACCGGAAGAAGAAACTTGCGGGTCTGGGCGTGACGGAACTGCGCCGTCTACGGCAACCGGAAGATGAAAACCAGCAGCTGAAGAAGCTGGTCGCCGACCTGAGTCTGGATAAGGAGATGCTGCAGGAGGTACTGAAGCAAAAGTTCTGAGGCCGGCTCAGAAGCGCCAGGCGGTGCATTTCCTGCAGGAAGCCTGTCGTATCAGCGTGCGCCGTGGATGTGGGCTGCTGATGCAGAGCAGAACTGTCTGCCACTGGCAGAGCCGGCGTGACGATCGGGCGATAACCCTGCGTATTCTGGAGATCGTGGAAACCCGGATACGGTATGGGTGTCCTCGTATTCATATCCAGCTGCAGGGGGAAGGCTGGCTTGTTAACCACAAGAAAACACACCGGATTTACTGTCTGGAAGGCCTCAACCTGCGCAGAAAGCGCTCCCGCAGACATCTCAGTGCAGCACATCGCCAGCAACGTTCGGTTCTGACCCATATTGATCAGTTCTGGAGTATGGATTTCGTGTCGGATAATCTGTTTAAGGGACAGCGTTCCCGGGCGCTGACTGTATCAATATACGATCGGCCTCAGAGAGATTGTCCATCGCCGTTTTCGCCACACCGAGGCCCAGCAATGCGCCTAACCCTTTCTCCACAACCATGTTACGGCATGAAGCGATCTCCACGCATGCTTTGGTGCCAAGACGCACAACGGCTGCCAGATTGTTATTCTCAACGACTATTATTTCCTATGACGCTCATGCAATTTATTTTTCAACCATACTCCGGCACCTAATACTACTCCTGCTATGCTCCCTTTTTTTAATGCGATATATAATGCCTCTTCCCATGAAAAAAGGAATGCCCCATCATTGAAGTAGAAAATTGTTGACACTCCTAGTTGGCATATGAAAAGAACAACAGAGATTAAAGCAATACAGTACACAATCAAGAAAAGAAGCCAAAGGATACCAACCTTGCTAAAGAGATTCATTGTTTCTTCTCCCGCTTGTCTAACTCATCTTTTACAGCTTTTCCTGTAAGTTCAGAAGCAGTAGAACCTGTAACTGCACCAATAACATCCTTTGTCACTTGATCAGTTACCGGTGACAATGAATCAACAACTTTTCCCCCTAAACTACCAGCCGCACTACCAAAGCCAGTACTTATCACAGAGTTAGTCGGATCTTCCCCTTTAATCGCACTGCCAATCGCAGCGCCTCCCATATTGATCGCTGCTGATGCCTGCCAGCTTTTACCTGTTGTCGCGGCAGCTGTCACACCGGCGAGAATTGCATCAACATAGCTGAAAGGATCATTCCCACTAAGTTTTACGCCCGTATTCACGCCCACACCGATTGCCGCATTAAGCGCCATACCTTCTTTTATTGTGGTGCCCAGGACACTGCTGCCAAATAACAATACCGGGTCTCCAATGCTGGCGTTGGATTTATGATAACCCCAGGTATTCATGATGGTTTGTGCTTTCTGCTGCGCCTCTGTCTGTGGCGCTGACTTCATATAATCCTGCCCAGTCAGCATTCCTGCGATCAGCTCTTTAGTCACTGCCTCACCATATTTAGCCTGCATGTCAGATGCATATATCTTCAAATAACTTACCAACTCGGTTCGCTCTGCTGTGCTCAACTCAGCTGGTTCTTTATTGAACTTAGCAACCAGTGCATCGCTACGTTTATCGGCATTCTCAAGTTGTAAAAAATCTTTCGCGGTTTGCAGGGATTTATCGCCTTTTAAGACTTTCTCTGCCAAAGCATCACGTTTTTCCGAGGAGGTACTGCTCAGGAAGTTATTCTCCACCGCATTCTTACCTGCCAGCGCGCCCGTCGCCGCACCCGCCGTGCTCCCGCTGCTCACACCCGCAGCGATTCCCGACGCCAGCGTCGCCAGCGCGCTCAGGTTCGCCTTCTGGTCCGGGCTCAGTTTATCACTGTCTGCCGTGCCGTAAAGCGCCAGTGCGATGGCCGGCGTCGCCAGTTCCCCCGTTACCGCGCCGGTGGCGCCTGCGGCTGCACTGCCCCCGCTCAGCTCAGCGACCACGCCGCCCAGCAGCGCGTGCGCCATCAGGTTATTCAGTTTCTGTGTGTCTGTCAGTTCACCGTAGGGCGCATTATCGGTGGTCAGTTCCTTGACCTTCGCGGCCAGATAAGGCGCAGCGCCCTGCGCCAGGGCAGCCCTGATGTCGCCGCCCGCCAGCGCCTGCAGGGCATTAACTACCGCGTTGACGCCCGTGCGCACGCTTCCGCCCATGTCCGCGCCCTGACGGACAATCGCCTGGTCGTAGGCCAGCTGCCAGGCCTTGCTGACCACCGCCTGCCTGCTGTTGTCGACATTCGGATCCTTTTCATGCGCCTTATCCAGCACTGCCTTCGCCTGCGCTTCCAGCGCAGTACGCGTATCCGTATCCGCCAGGCTGGCCGTGGCGGCGCGCGTGGCCCGGGCGGCTTCATGCGTGTTGTAAACGTCAAGCGCATGGGTGGCAACGTCGTTGACCAGCTGCGCCTGCTGCAGGCGGCGCTGCTCTTTCTCTTTGTCGAAAATAGGGCTGATGCTGCCGTCGTTGGCATGCTCCGTGTCGCGACTCTGGCCGGACAAATCCTGCTGCTGGGCATCCCGGTTGCGGATAATGATGAGAGATTCGGGTTTGATACCGGCAAGCTGGCGATTATCACCGTTAAACGTGGCAGAATGGTGATTGAGCTGGATATTAATCTCTGAACAGCAGATAAAAAGATCCCGGCGCTGTGACCGGGAGTCTTGTGTCGATCAGTCTGGATCGGACGGGGGTGATTTACAGGTCTTGTACTCGTCTATTTTAGCGAATATGTAACCTCCAGTTCCTACCGCAACACCTGCGATTAAGCTCATCACAATAATTCTCTTAAAAGTTGTCCGGTTCATTTCTAATTCCCCAGAAAATAATAAGTCTATTACTGCATCAGAGATTAATAGGAAAATTAAGCAGCAAAGCGTTATATATAAAATACTTAAACACATCAAAGTTAAGGTTTGCTTATTTTTTCTCATTTATCTTGTCCTTCACTTTATTGCCTATATATTCGCTACCAGCCGCACCGAATACGTCGCTCGCAAGACCTGATGCGCCCCCTAAAACTGGATCCAGTAAACTTGGCCCCCAAAGACCAATAGCTCCACCGACTCCAGCACCAATAATCGCCCCACTGACAGCGCCTTTGTCCGGCCCATCCGTAAACACCGCACTGCCTGCCGCTATTCCCACGTTCTGCCAGACACCACGGCCAAGGGCTAATACACCGGTCACAGCCGCAGAAGCGCTCCCCCAGTAATCCCAGGTTTTCTGCTGATTTTCAGGCAGGCTCTGATTCTTCTCACTGTTTATATCGAACCACTTGTAAGTCCCATTTGCTCTTTCAGCGACGGTTGCACCTGCCACAACTTTCCCGATGCTTGCCGCCGGCCCTAAATAACCTGCAACGGCAATCAGTACGCCCTCTTTATAACCCTCAACAATGGTTTTGGTGATTTTTGCGCCTTCCGGTAAATCACCTTTCGCATTTTTACTCAGCGCTGCGTTAATTTCTTCCGCTGCGCACCGGCTTCAGTCATTGAGGTGCCCAGCGATGTCGAAGCCTGGCCGTAACTGTTCAGCCCGCCTGGCAGCGAGAGGCTATTATTCTCAACTGTATCATTATCACCGCTCAGGACACCCGCGAGCCGTAGGGCTGCCTGGAAGGCCTGAGCCAGACGTGTATTCATCTTAAGAAGGTCAGCCACTGGCTGAAAGACTTCCCCGGTGCGCTACAGGAGAAATGTCCCGCACCGGTTATCCGCAGAACGAAGAGCTGAAAGGATCAAGTAAAATCCTGGCCAGAGAGGCCGGGATTGGTGATTTATTCAGAGGGACTCTGTTGATCTTTTCGCTCCTTTAACAAGACCTTTATCCAGATCCCGACACCCAAAATAAGGCCGCCGACATACCCGGTTCTGAAGAAAGAGTCAAAAACATTGCTCCAACTGAACTGGAAAAAATCTTTTTTAAAATAAATAATCGCTGATGCAAGTAGTTCAGCTACAACATCACCAATGAAAAATAAAATCAGGCAACTCAATATCAGTTTGACTAAACTAAAGAGATTATTTTTTAGCATCGGTTTTATCCTTCTTATCGAGTTCATCTTTTACAGCATTCCCTGTTTTCTCACCGATGTAGCCTCCAAGAACCGCTCCTGTTAAATCAGATACTGCATCTTTTCCAAGCTTTGAACCGACCCCTTTTATTATTTCGCCTCCTACGCCACCAACGACAGTACCTGCTCCAGCGCCTGCCATAGAGTTAACCGGATTCTCCCCTTTAATCCCGCTTCCTATTGCTGCTCCCCCTATGTTGATTGGAGTTGAAGCTATAATGCCTTTCCCTGTCGTTGCGGCTGCTGTCACCCCAGCCATTATTGCATCGACATAACTGAACGGATCTTTTCCTGCGAGCTGAACGCCAGTATTAACACCCACCCCAATCGCTACATTAGCGGCCATACCTTTTATTGTGGTTAACAGCACTTTAACTCCAAACATCAGTGGCGCATCACCAATACTGGCATTCGATTTATGGTAGCCCCAGGTGTTCATGATGCTTGAGCTTTAGACATGACTTCAGAGTCAGGGTTACGTTTTATGTAATCCTTACCAGAGAGCAGCCCGGTAACCAACTATTGTGCTACCGCTCGCCCAAAGGCTTTTTCCATTTCAGAGGCTTAAACTCGCAGATTTCCGGCTAGTTCAGCCCACGCTGTGCCGGTCATTTCTGAAGGGTATCTAGTAAATTTGGATACCAGAGCATCACTGCGTATGTCAGCATTTTCTAGTTTGATCAGCTCATTAGCCGATTCCAGTGATTTATCGCTGTTCATGATTTGCTCAATGACTTTATCGAGTTTGTCTGAAGATGTGGCTCCGAGCGCATTATTCGCCACAGAGAAAATTTATTTTAAACCTTGAATAACTGTTTTTTTGCCTAAAGCAACTACTTCGCAGTCCATTTCATCAAGTAGACCTAATGTTAAAAATACTACCCCATTTAATGACCAGAAATTATTCATCCACTCAAGCTCAGATTTAATATTGGCTACTTCCAATTCTTTCTTTCCAGACGGAGCAATTGCAAAAAAAATTTTTTTCTCGTCCTTAATTAACTTTGATAAATTATCTAACAATGAAACATCAAAAGATGCAGTCCCTGACAACGCTAATCCATCACCATAATTAAAAATAAAATCATTTTTATTTGACATAAAATCAAAATTGTAGCCCCTTGACTTCAAAAGGCCCCACGTTTTTTTATATCTTATCAAACGAGTGTCAGGTTGCTTTCCAGACAATTGAATGTAAATATAAATAGTCTCTATATCAGCAGAGGTTGATAGCTTTTTAACCATTTCTTTTATAATGGTTAAAGTTCCATCGCTACGCTTCATATTTTTTATTTCCCAGCTAACTGCTGATATATTTTCTCCTGCAACCCCCAGTGAATCAAAATTGGCAATTTCATTTTTAAAACTAATATTGCTAGCATAACGTATGGTAATATCAGTAATCATAATGATTCCCTTCCTGATCGTTAAAATGAGGGCCTCTATTTTGGATATCTTTCTCGCCAAAGAAATGGCCTTTAGCATCATCCCTTATTTGTATAGTTTGTGTACCACCTCCAGGTTTGGGTACATCAAACTCATAGATTTTTCCTGGCTGAGAATTCCCTCTTTTATCTACATTAGGAAGCACTCTATCCGGATTTTTACCCACTGGAATTCCTGATTGCCGTTTTGCCTCGTTGAATGCACCAGCTCTACCTGCTCCCTCAGGTGACATGTTCTCAGGCCGTGAACCTTCGGATTGATAAGCCAAATCATCCCTATTCGGCCCATCCGGGATTGGGATGACTGTCGTATTACTGCCCGCATTCGGCACATCACTGGTATTCCCGGTATGACTGCTGCCGTTCTGATCACGTTGATCCGGAGTGGTTAGCGTCGTGCCTTTATTCTGCCCTGGGATGGGATTAGTCAGCGTATTGTCAACTAAAGGCCGGTCAAGCACCGGTAATGGAAGCAGAGTGCCTTTCTGACTCTCGACCATTTCCTTATATACCGCCTGCTGTGCCGGAGTCAGCCGCTCTATTTCATCGGCTTTACCCGTCATGGCCGCTGCCAGTATCAATGTACGATCGGCCTCGGAAAGGTTGTCCATCGCCGTTTTCGCCACACCGAGGCCCAGCAATGCGCCTAACCCTTTCTCTACAACCATGTCACGGCATGAAGCGATCTCCGCGCATGCTGTAGCACCAAGACGCACAACGGCTGCCAGATTGTTATTCTCCGCCGCATTCTTACCCGCCAGCGCGCTCAGGTTCGCCTTCTGCTCCGGGCTCAGTTTATCACTGTCTGCCGTGCCGTAAAGCGCCAGCGCGATGGCCGGCGCCGCCAGTTCCCCCGTTACCGCGCCGGTGGCCCCTGCGGATGCACTGCCGCCGCTCAGAGTCGGTAGAAATCTACAACACACGACGCCCGCATCTGTCGTTGAAATATAAAACGCCCGATGAAGTACATCGGGCGTTGGATGGCTGAAAAGTATCAACCTATATCATGACTGGTCACACTTTAAAATCCGACAACAAAGCAATCTTCAAACACCATAAGCGTAGAAAATCAGTGCAATATAAAAAACTCTGGATAGCCATAAGAAAAAAAAATTCTTAGTTAACTTTAAATTCAGAAAAAACTCTTTAATTAATTTCACCCTGGTTTTACTATAACTAATTCCGGAAAAAAACCTACAATGCACAAAAAGAAACAACATCGCAAAAGAAACAACGACACCTTCATACAAAGCAGTTACATCATGATTTTTACTATAAGCAGAAAATCTACTCAGTAATATAATCATAGCCATCGCTAGTGAGGGGACGTTCGATTTAAAACCTGAACCAAAAAACATAAAATCGAAAAAAAGAAAGGTATCTCTTCCTATTTTAACCCCCCCCAATTCCTTATATATAAAATGAACAAAAAATGCAAAAAACACAATCATAAAAATTAACATTAAAAATATGGAAGTGTAATGTAAATCATTTAAACTCATAACTATAAATCTCGCTAGTAGCTGTCCCATTTAAATCAACGCCACGAATCTCCGTTGCGCTAATCCCCCAAGATGGTCCAATACCAAATGAAAAACCCAATCCATCCTTGTTTCCAGTTGCACTAAAGGAAAAAACCCCACCACCTAAATTAAATGAATAATCACGATCAGGACTCCCTAATACTCCTGGAAAATAAGGACCAAAACTTAACCCAACTGATGCACCTGCATGTGCACCAAAGCCATATATATCTCCACCAGTTACTGATAAATGTCTATTGTCTATAGAACCAGTAATGGTATAACCGACGGCGGCAGCAACGTCTCCATTAACCTGAACTACCGTGGTGACTTTGCCCTCAGCTCCTAAAGAGGGCCCTTCTCCAGTAGCAATTTGTTTTAATCCATCTTGATTTTTATCGGGTGATAAATCGTTATCTAAAGCATACTTGTTCCATGAAGAAACTGCCTTACCATAATCCATACCTCCTGATGGCAATATATTATTCCAGCCATCACTGAAGGAATTATTCTCAACCGCATTCTTACCCGCCAGCGCCCCCGTCGCCGCACCCGCCGTGCTCCCGCTGCTCACACCCGCAGCGATTCCCGATGCCAGCGTCGCCAGCGCGCTCAGGTTCGCCTTCTGCTCCGGGCTCAGTTTATCACTGTCTGCCGTGCCGTAAAGCGCCAGTGCGATGGCCGGCGCCGCCAGTTCCCCCGTTACCGCGCCGGTGGCGCCTGCGGCTGCACTGCCCCCGCTCAGCTCAGCGACCACGCCGCCCAGCAGCGCGTGCGCCATCAGGTTATTCAGTTTCTGTGTGTCTGTCAGTTCACCGTAGGGCGCATTACCGGTGGTCAGTTCCTTGACCTTCGCGGCCAGATAAGGGGCCGCGCCCTGCGCCAGTGCGGCCCTGATGTCGCCGCCCGCCAGCGCCTGCAGAGCATTAACCACCGCGTTGACGCCCGTCCGTACGCTTCCGCCCATGTCCGCGCCCTGCCGGACAATCGCCTGGTCATAGGCCAGCTGCCATGCCTTGCTGACCACCGCCTGCCTGCTGTTGTCGACGTTCGGATCCTTTTCATGCGCCTCATCCAGCATTGCGCTGGCCTGCGCTTCCAGCGCAGTACGCGTATCCGTATCCGCCAGGCTGGCCGTGGCGGCGCGCGTGGCCCGGGCGGCTTCATGCGTGTTGTAAACGTCAAGCGCCTGGGTGACAACGTCGTTGACCAGTTGCGCCTGCTGCAGGCGGCGCTGCTCTTTCTCTTTGTCGAAAATCGGGCTGATGCTGCCGTCGTTGGCATGCTCCGTGTCGCGGCTCAGGCCGGACAAATCCTGCTGCTGCGCATCCCGGTTGCGGATAATGATATTGCCGTCGCTGACCGCCGCTTTTGTGCTGCCCTCAGCGTGCCCACTACCTCCGGCAGCACTGATTGGAAGTGCACTGACGTTGCTTAACAGATTGGAACCAATGGGGCCACCGCTGTTGAAACCTGCGCTCTGATGCTCAGATTTATAGTCGGCCTGATTCTGAATATCGCTCCAGCCCAGGGTGCCGGTATCCAGAACATTGCGGTCTTTGTCCGCCGTGCTGGCAATGACAGCCCCGTCGAGCTGCGTGTGGTTCCCCACGGTGATCTGATAGCCACCTTTACCGGCAAACAATCCCGTCTGCTCTTTAACCGAGTCGAAATTGCTGTGGATTTTATCTTTGGATACGTTGACGTTTGCTGAACCGGTCATCGAACCAAACGTAAAGCTGCCACCCGCGCTGGCGCTCTGCTGTTTTGAGTCATAGCGGTCACTATCCTGCTCACTGGCGAGCGTCAGGTTCCGTCCAACATCCGCCTTGATGGTTTCTCCGTTAACCTGAGCCCCTTTCAAAGTGGTGTCACGGCCACTCTTCAAATTGATCCCGCCGCCTGCATCCAGCGTAGTTTCGTTATGCGTCAGCGAGTTGCCGTTTTCACGGCCCTTACTGCTGTTGACGCTGGCAGAGACGGTAATGCCATAGCCGCCTGATCCGACACCGATACCAATGCCAACCGATCCGCCTTTACTACTGTTTTTATTGTCGGTCTGTTGTGTATTTTGCGATGACAGCAGATTGATATCGCGGGCAGCGTCCAGCGTCATCTCCCCGCCCGCTTTCATCTGGGTACCGGCGAGCGTAATATCACCGCTCTGTTCGCCTTTGTTTTTACCGGTCGCCGTGATAGCGATATTTCTGCCTGCATTGAGTGTGCTTCCCTGCGCCTGACTGCTCTGGCTGTGAGACTCGCTTTTCGATGACTGGCTACCGTATGAGAGCGTGATACCAACGGTATTTTTCGCGCCCTGAGCCGCATTATCAGCCTTGGGATCGATCCCCGCCGCCGCATTTTTGGCGTTTGCCGCCTCGGTAAGAGCGCTGTCGTTCTCATAAGCCGCTGCTGCCTGCGCGCCGCTCAGCGCGGCTTTAGTTCCCTGCAGCGCACGGAGTCGTCCATCACCCTCTTTTCTTGCCTGCTGTGCCACGCTGACAGCCGTGTTCAGGGCGCTACCCACCGTACCCGACAGCGCCAGCGTAAAGCCACTCTGTTTAGACTCAAATGTTTCCGTGCGGTTATTGCGGTCAAAACCCGAGTCAATGTCTACACTGTCGCCGCTCAGGTTAAGATCTTTACCGGCTATCAGATCTGCGCCGCCAATATGCAGTTTATTCCCTGCGGTGATATTAACGTTCCCCTGGCTGCTGCCGATGGTGCTGAAGCTCTGGCTCTGAACGATCTCGTCTTCATTAACTTCATGACGCGTTGACTGTTTGCCGACCGTAAAGCCAATCCCCCCGCTGCCCATCAGGCCGCTCTTTTTCTTTTCTTCCAGAAGATAGTGATAACCGGTTTCGGTAGCGGCAGAAATATCGACATTGTTTCCCGCCTGCAAATCCACATTCTGATCGGCGGCGATGGCTGATCCACTTACAGTGAGATCGTTTCCGGCATCAATCGTGACACTGTTGCCGCTTATCAGCGTGCCTTTTTCACGCGTCACACGATCGTCCTGCACTGTATGACTGCTTTTCTTACTCAGGAAACCTTTCTTCTCAGAACGTTCATCCAGATAACGTGATTCACGCTCCGTCGCACTATTGAGCGTGATGTCGTGTTTAGCCTGAAGGGCGATTGCCCCCTCCTCGCTATGCAGGGTACTGCCAGTCACTGTGATGTCACCCGTGCGGGCAATCGTTGTAATGCCATGCTGTGCACTGAGCGTACTGCCGATCACGTCTTCTTTTGAAGTCTCTTCTATACGCGTATGGTTTTTGTTACTCGACTGCTCATTATCGTAGGCATGTGTTGAGCTTCGAACCTCTTTGATGGTGACATTTTCCGCACCAATCCCAATGGCCCCTGCTTTACTGTCAATCTGCGCACCTTCGGCAAGCAGTTCCTTGCCAGCAATGATCGTCACACCTTTATCGCCACCCAATGTACTGAGGTAAAGCTGATCTTCTTCACGGCTGTTGCTGACAGAAGAAGTCCGGCTATTCGCTTCGACATGCGTGCTGTTGGTGGTTTTATCCGCTAATAAACGGACATTGCCGCCCGCCTGAAGCACCGTTTGCCCGCCCGCCTGAGCCTGACTGCCCTGCAGCGTGATGTCTTTACCGGCTTTCATGACCAGATTGCCGCCCGCTTTCAGCTCACTGCCCTGGGCAAGCTGCCATTCACCGCTGACCTGCGCCATGCGCTGGCCAGCCTCTTCGGTTCCCGCACCACTGCGATTACCCATGGCCCCAGATATGACATCAATATTGGCTTTGTAGCTTGCCTTCGCAGCACTAATCTCCAGATTGTCACGCGCACTGAGCGCCAGATTGTCCGTTGCGCTAATCTTCGCGCCCTGCAGACGAATGTCATTGCCGCTGAGGCTGATATCGCCCGCACTCATGCTCGCCTGCCGTAAAGCTTCCTGCAGATTAGTGCTCATGCTCAGGCTGTCTGCATGCACGTTGATGCTTTCTGCTTTGATATCGCCACTCTGATGAGAAAACGCTGAGGCATCAATGCTCAGGGCCTTATCTGCCAGCAGATTACCCGCGTTGGTTACGCTGTTAGCAGAGAGCTGCAGATCGCCCCCCGCGATGAGTGCCCCGTCGCCAGTCAGGCGCAGCGTGGACTGGGCCAGATAGACCTTCGGCACCCAAACCGTCTGCGGGCCGTTCTCGGTATTGACCGTTTCGCTTACCAGCCAGACAATATCCTGCTGTAATGAGGCGATCTGTTCCGGTGTTAACGCCACGCCGGGCACCAGATGGAAATCCTGCGCCACTTTCACACCGTTATTCATCAGCGCCTGGTACTGGGCCATTGCATCCTCACCGTGCACCGACTGACGGCCGGTCAGGCTCAGCACCTGATCCCGTACCAGCTTCTGCTCATAAAACCCGTCACCCAGACGCTTATGCACCGCCGCCGGGTCATAACCCACGCGCGAAAGCAGATAATCGCTGCTGATAAACTGGGTCCGGCTGGTAAAGCGCGCGTCGGTGACCACCAGGTAAGGGCTTCCGCTGGCCGGAAACTGGCGGAACAGGCCGTTATTGGGAATGCTCGTCGCCACGCTTGCCAGATGCTGTCTGGCCGTGAAGGCCAGTTCCGCTGGAAGCAGCGGACGTCCGGGCAAAGAAGGCTGGCCTGTGGCGATCTGCCCACCAGCTTGCAGTTGGGTATCGGCATGTTGTCCGCTTGCGCCATTCACGCTAAACGCCAGGGGGTTACGCTCCCATTCTGCGCGCTCCGCGTCCACGGCCTTTAGCGCCGCTTCAACGCTGCTGATTTGCGCCTGATTGACAGTGGTATTCGAGATACTGGTCCCGGTGATGCTCACACGGCCATTACCAGAGATAATGCCATCAATGGTTTGTAGCGCCGTGGTGCCATCATAGTGTGAGGTGGGATACCAGTGATTTGTGTCTCTGTCATAGTGGTCCACGAGGGTTTCAATACGGTGTTCGTTAACCGAGTAACCTCGGTTATCCACGCTACCGCCACCGTCAATCCCCAGATTGCCGTTCGCTGTGATAACACTCGCATCGTTGAGCAACTGACTGCCAACATGCAGAGCCATATTGCCCCCGGCCAACATACGCGCGCCTGTGCCTTCGGATATAAGACGATCACGCGTTAAAGAGCCGGTTACCGTGCGCTCGCGTAAATTATTGTAGTCATTGACATTAGGCGCAGTGAAGATATCAATATGTTTATTGGGATCCCACGTTAATACCTGCGTCCTGTCATGCTCCCAATGGAAACCGTTTTGATAGGGAGTGGGGATGACCGCAAGCTGATTCTCTCCGCGCGTTTCGTAAAATGTCATGGCGTAGCTACCGTCGCCGTTCGGTCTGAGCGCCAGGTAATTGACCCACAGGTCGATCAGTTGACCGGTGTTGTCTTTGACCCGCACCTGCGCGCGCTTACCGGCCTCATCAATAGCCATTAGGGTGCCATAACGATTGTTTTGCGCCTCAGCACCATTGCCAAAAGTCAGCTGTTGGGTGGTCGGTGCCAGCGTATTTTTATCGTTGTTGACCCACATTCCATAGGATCGCCAGTAATAGTTATAGCGATGCCATTTATACGATTCGGACTCTGCATCACGGGCGATATTTAATCCGATGCGCTGATTGATTAAACGTTGTGCGTTTACCGTGAGATCACCGCTGGCCTCAATGGCACTTGCCCGGTTTTCAATCAGGTCGTTACTGCCCAGTTGCATATTGCCACTGCTGAACAGCAACGCCCCGTCACGGTTCGTCAGCCGCTCGTTGCCGCGCAGGTTAAGCGACTGGGTCGCCGCGATAACCCCACCCGCGCCGTAGTTATCAATAATGCGGGCGTTAACGGTGATGTTGTCGCCCATCACCGCCTTGGGGTTGTCCAGCGTGTCAACGTTAAGCGTCATCGTGTCAGCTTCAACACGGCCACGGTTGGTGAATTGTCCTGTTGTAATCTGCATGATTTTACTAACCAGCGTGCCCGGGTTAGTAAAATGCGCACTGGTAAGGTTCAGGTTACCAGGCAGCAGCCAGTCATTCAGGTTGGTAAACATGCCCGCGACCGACATCGTGAGCGTGCCATTACTGGTTAGAATATCACTGGCC
The DNA here is from genome assembly GCF_059801205.1 of Pantoea sp. Ae19-2. Taxonomy (NCBI): domain Bacteria; kingdom Pseudomonadati; phylum Pseudomonadota; class Gammaproteobacteria; order Enterobacterales; family Erwiniaceae; genus Pantoea; species Pantoea sp. Ae19-2. The sequence continues at coordinate 2,694,560 of NZ_JBCHWE010000001.1, forward strand.
CGCTGGACATAATCCTGCTGTACGCCCAACGTAAAGTCCTGCTGGCTTTGCAGTTTTCCGCCCTGGTTGTCCAGCGTACGCGCATTAACCGCCATCGTTGCACCACTCTGCACAACGCCGTTCTGGTTTAGTAGAGCTAATGAAGGCGCGGAGAAAGCGAGCCGGGCAAAACGTGCATTACTGCCATTGTTAATATTGAGTGGCCCATTTGCTACGATGCTGCCCTGGCGGTTATCCAGCAGTGACAGCCCTGCCAGCGTCATCGCCCCCGCACTTTGCAGTCGACCTGCGCTGTTATTCAACTCGTTGGCCGAGATGCCCGTACGCGTGGTGCCCAGAATCAGGCCGCCATCGTTGTTATCCAGTGTGCTGCCCTGCACATCCAGCGCCCCCTGGCTGCTGATTGTTCCCCGGCTGGCATTGGTGATTTGCGCCGCCGTGATGATCATATCCTGGGTCGAAACTAACTGGCCGCCCTGGTTACTGACCACGTTACCGTTCAGCGTCAGGCCGCGGCCGCTATGAATTTTGCCCTGTTGGTTATTCAGCGTATCAATACGATAAATGCCGGTTCCCTGGCTTATCAGAGTGCCCGCCGCGTTATCAAGTTGCGCCGCGGTGACGCCAAGATCGTCAAGGCTACTGATCGTGCCTTGCTGATTATTGATATGACTGGCGCTGACCTGCTGGACGCCATTGCTGCGTAACGCGCCGCCCTGGTTGCTGAGCTCGCCTGTCAGATTGAGCGTTAACTGCTGCTGGCTGGCGATCGAACCCGCATCGTTTTGCAATGAGCGGGCTGCAAGCGTCAGGCTTTCTCCGCTCTGCACTTTGCCCTGTTGATTACTCAGCGTGTCACTGAAAAGAAGATGAAGCTGTTTCTGACTGTAAAGCAGGCCATTCTGGGTATTGTCCAGCATCTGTGCCGCAAGGTTTAACGCTTCGCCCGCCAGCCACTGACCACCGGCATTATTAATGGCACCCGTGCTCGCCCCGTTATCATCGCCGCGTGCATCCAGCTGCGTTTGGGCGCTGATTTTACCCGCGCGATTGTCGATTCCCTGCGTCACTCTCATCGTCAACGCGGCAGCAGCCTGCAGCAGCCCCTGTTGGTTATTCAGCGCAGCCGCGTTAAGCCATGCCGACTGCTCGCTTTGCACGCTGCCCAGCGTATTAGCGAAATGACCTGTGGTGGCGCGCCATTCTCCCTGGCTTCCCATCCAGCCTTGCTCGTTTGCAATATTCCCCGCCGTCAGTTTCTGAGATAGCTGGCTGAAAATACGCCCATTACTGTTGTCCAGTTGGCCACTGAACTGCATCTCAAGGCCGCCAAGGGAATTGATTTTGCCGCCAGCATTGGTGAGACTGCCTGCGCGCAGGACCGTTTGACCACCGCCCGTGATTTGACCGTCCTGATTATTGACGTCAGCGGCCAGATCAAACGAGAGAGCATCCTGTCCCAGCACAATGCCCTGCGCGCGGTTGGTCAGTAGCCCACCCGTGACTGACAGGTTGTTTCCACTCTGCAACGAACCGCCATCATTATTAAATAAGCTGGTTGTGGCACCTTGCCACGTCAGGTCTTTTTGCGCAGTCAGTTTGCCACCCTGGTTGATAACATCCCCAGCACTGTCTAACCGCAGCGCGCCACCAGACTGAAGCCTGCCGTTTGTGTTATCAAAATCGTGCGTGGCGGCAATAACAGCCTTGCCGCCTTGTGCCGTGCCCTGCTGATTTTTCCAGTTGCCCTGGGTACTGGCATCAAGTGTCTCACCCGCTTCAAGCAAACCGAGAGTGTTATCCAGAGCCTGCTGTGCCCGCACGTGCAGGCCGTTATCCGCAATGATTTTTCCTTGCGTGTTATCGAGTTGACCGGCGGTGAGATCGAGATCGGCCGCGCTGATGCCGCCGTTCAGATTATTCAGCATACCTTCGGTAGAAAGGTTGAGCATCTGGCCGGCTGCCAACAGTCCCTGCGCGTTATCGAGCTCGTTTTTCGCATCAAGGATCACCGACCGACCGCCAATGACTTTCCCTTTGTCATTTGACAGGTTCTGTACACCTAACGTCAGCGCGCTGCCGCTGATTTCACCCGCAGCGTTATTCACTTCACCACTCGCTTTAAGCACGAGCAGATCGCCAGACAGCAACTTGCCTTGGGTGTTGTTGAGATTTCTCGCAGATAGCTTTAACTGGGTTTCGCTCTGTACCGTGCCGCCCTGGTTGTTCCAGCTCCCCTCGGTATGAACGTCTGCATTCTGCCCGGCGGCGATAAGGCCCTGGTGATTGTCGAGACTCTGCTGTGCGTCAAGCGCCAGGCCCTGCTGACTCAGGATCTGACCTTGTGCATTATCAAGCTGTTGAGCGGTGATTTTTACTGCCTCACCATTAAGCACACCGGCATGGTTAACCAGCGTCTCCGCCTGCAGCGTGACGTTATTGCCCGCCAGGAGCCTGCCTTCGCTGTTATCGAGCGCGTGTTTAGCATCGACCTGCAGAGAGAGCATACTTTTAACCGAACCACCGAGATTGGTGAGGCTTCCGGTGCTCAACGCCATATTCCCGTTACTGCCCAGTTCACCCGCACGGTTGTCGATCAGCCCTGTCACATGCCACTGCTGATCGCTTCCGTCGAGTGCAACCAGTCTGCCGTTCTGGTTAGTCAGCGCGCCCGCATTCAGGTTAAGGCGCTGTGCCTCTATCGTACCGCCGGTATTATCAAGCTGGTTTTGCAGCGTAAAACGGTTATCTCCGGTGCCCGTCTGCGACCAGACCGCCTGCTGATTAAACAGGTTGTCTGCATTAACGTCCCAGTTACCAGCCTTAATCTCTGCCTGTCGCGCATCCACGTCGCCCGTGCTGCTGATATGCAAGTTCTGGCTGTCGACCCTGGTTTTATTTAACCCAACCCCTTCTTTCTGGGCGGTGACTGTTGCCTGTTTCGCAGCCAGCTGTCCTTCACTAAGATCAACGCGTTTACCAGACAGGGTGACATTCTTTTTGCTCAACAGGCTACCTGTTGAGCGAACAGTTTCCTGGCTGCTCAGCGAGAGGTCGGCTTCGCGGTTGAGCATGCTGTTCACATCACTGCCCGCCAGCAGATGACCGCTGTTTTCAATCCCGCCAGCGGCAGTTAGCTGAACATCGCCAGCGGCCGCCATCGTCCCGGACTGCTTAATCTCTCCAGTGCGGCTCTGTACGTTGAGTGTGCCACCGCTGTGAAGTTTGCCCGCATGTTCGATATTGTCTTTGGCGATCAGGGTGACGGACTCACCCGCCTGTGTCACTGCCTCTTGCTTGCCCGATTGCCACACCAGACGGCCTTCGCTACTGACGGTAAGGGTTTTTCCGGCCTGTAACTGCCCGCCTTGATTACGCACACCAACGCCGGCTTCGGTGCCGATCATACGAATCTGGCCGCTGTACATTCCCCCCATATCGCCCATGTCTATCGCTAACTCAGGCTTACCGCCATCCTGGCCGGAGGAAGGCGTCACGGTGTTGCCATCCGCGCTGACAGTGTTTTTTCCCGCGACGACGTTGATCTTCTCTTTCGCCCAGACGCCCGCATTAACTTCCACGGCGCGCGCAAGCACATCAACGTATTCGGTGTCATGCCGCGAGTCGCCATTTAGGCCCCCGCCTTCAATGCGCACGACACCGCGCTCAACCTGATAACCTGCAATACTGCCGTCGGCATTGAGCTGCGGTTTACCGGTGGTAAGCGTCATCCTGCCTGCGTTGATGGTGCCACAGCCATTACAAACAATACCTGAAGGGTTGGCGACGATAACCTGCGCACGGCCACCAGCTACTTCCATATAGCCCCGAAGCTGGCTGGGATTGTTACTGTTAACTTCGTTCAGAATGACCCGGGCGGCCGCACCATTGGGATTGATATTGGGATTGCCCTGAATCATGCCCGCCATTTGCGTAGAGGTCATGACCGCAGAGTTATTAAGAATGGCGCCTTTTTGGTCAACGTCGAACTGGCTGTACTGGTTATGGGAAACGCCCGCCTGATTTGGCGCGGTGATGTTAACCTGTGGCAGGCCATTTTGCGTATTGATCACCTCAGGGCGCAGAGCTGCTGCGGCATTGCCATCTGCAACGATACCGTCAGCAAGTGCCTGACCGTTAAACAGCATCAGACTTATGAGCCATCCAGAACGACGCAGTGTTACCCAGACGCGCGCGGCTCCCGTCCCACGCGTCTGGCCCGGTTCATTACTGCAGCTACGGGCCAGTTCAGAAACAGCGCGAAGTTCACCGTGCGTACGGCTGAAGATCAGGCGGTAACAATGTTTGTTCATATAATTTGGCTTCTCAAATCCATGAGGTCTGAATCGTGGTCATAATGGGGCAAGGCATCATAGTTCGACGTTAATGCTGAATCCTGCTGTCGCACCTGAGGTATGAAAACTGTCGGGTTTCATCAGCGGAATGCCAGCAAACAGGTCGTAACTTACGCGCCTTATCAGTGTGCCTCTGATGCCCGCTGCGGCGCCCACCAGTTGATGTCCAACCAAATAACGCGTGCCTGGCCCATCAACGCGACCGTAATCCGCTGCAAGATAAAATTCATGGCCACTGGTAAAAACGTTCCAACCCAACTCATTTCGCCAGATAAGGCCTTTTTCCCCAGACAGCATCTGCTCGCCGTCAAAACCGCGAACCGAATAACGCCCGGCAATTGCCAGCCTTTCCTGAGGCGTGAGCGCACTACTACTCCACTGCCCACGCAGCGTGGTGTAATAGCGTAACGGCTGATTTAGCAGCGAGAAGGGTTGGTTAAGGCCAATGTCCCCAAATAACATGCCCGCACGTGCGCTACCGCTTTGAGTCGCCTCTTCTGGTGCAGGTGTTGCCCCCCAGGCACCGGTGCCGTGCCGCCAGTTGATACTGCCATCCAGCGTGGCGCTGCCCAGATAAGTGCGCTGGCTTAATCCCAGCTCCCAACCGGCTGTTCGCCGCCGCTGTTGATCAATATCAATATCATTAACGGCGTTTGAGGAACGACGGCGATAAGTGCGTACATTGAGCGTGGTTTTATTGGACTGGTCGCGGTACAGCAGTCTTGATATCGTCAATACGACGCTTTCACTTTTACCGTCATAGCTCAGGATTTCGTTCGCGTTAGGGATATTCTGGTGATAGGTGTAATCGTTATAGTTTGCCGAGAAAGCCCAGTAGCCAACGGGGAAAAAGTAATTCACCGCCTGGGAATGGTTACCAAAGGGTCCCTGCTCGAACATATTTTTTCCGAAGCTGGCATAAAACAGATCGTTCTGGGCCAGAGGGGAATCGATGGCCAGGGTAGCCGTTCCCAAATAGCGGCCGGTGCTTTCAGAACCGCTGTCATCAAGCCCGATGTTCAGTCGGACGGGACGCGATTCCTGCCAGTTCACCACGAGATCACTGGTGGATTCTTGTTCGCCGGGGACAATTTTGATATCCGCTGCCGCACTGGGAACGCGCTTGAAATTTTCGAGTCCCTGCTCGACATCACGCAGATTGAGGATGTCACCGCGAGAAGCGGGCACGGCATTCCATAACCGACCGCGCCATGATACGTCCTTGTTGAAGCGAACGTTTGCCACTCTGCCCGGCTGGATCGTGAGCGTCAGTGTGCCTTTGGTCAGATCCTGCTCCTGAGCCATGACGCGCGTGGTGACATAGCCTTTAGCCAGGATCGCATTTTGGACTTTTTTGATTACCAGCATAATGCCCTGCCCGCCCAGGCAGCGCCCTCTGGCGTCAGCTACGGCATTCAAGGCCCATTGAAATTGTTGTGATGCATCCCCCTGTAGCGCAATAGTGCTAATGACAAAGCAGGGTTTTTCATCAGAGGGGTAATCCGGCAGGGCAGCGTCAGGACGCTCAAGACGAATATCCGCACGCGGCGCATTTTGCTCACGCAGAATACGCGCACGTTCCAGCTGGCGCTGTTGCTCATTTGCGTCGATACCCGTAGCCGTATTTAAGACTTCGCCATCTGCCGCTGAAACAGGCAAAGGTAAGAGTGCTCCTGTCAAAAACAACAGCGCGGGCACACCGCCCATAAAACCACAGGCAATGAGAAAAGTCCTTTTAACGTTAACTTTCATTCTGTAAATCGTAATGATATGTAACAAAGGCGCGCATTATTCATGCCGTAAAATAAAAAAACAAGCCCTGAGTTAAGAGTTATTGATGAGTGAGGCCCGCCAGACTGGGTTTTCAGGGCGATCTGCAGGAACATCAGAATGAGCGATTGCCTATATCAAAAAAGAATAAATTATCTCTTATTTACAGTGAGTTATCTTGATTTTTCACATAATTTCCAGTCCACAAAAGCTCCAGAAAATTGAGTTCATGTATGAGGTAGCTTACCGATTCAGACGCGTGCTTTATTTTTTTCTAATGTAAAACAGACGTAAATCCTGCCTTAACTCTGTTTTAACGAAGATTAAAAATGCCAGCGATCTGTTCAGATCCCAGCCGTAATAACCGAGGCGCCCATTACGCAAAGATTTGAAAGGAAATATTCTTTTTACCCTGCATGGCAAAATAAATCTATTCACCTCAGGTGATCGTGCTGCTGTATAAAAAGTTTATCGGAAAAACAGATTGCTCTGTTTAGCTTTAGCCTGGCACCGTTTAAAAGAGACTGTATTTAACTGACGATACAGGATAACACGAGGCGTTTTTTTTAATTTTCACTTTGTTAATAAATAAGGGTAATTAGCGAGAAGCAAATCAACATGACGATTGTACCTTAACCATCACCTGCGGATAATTTATAACTTTCGCCGTGATAACTCACCCAAGTCGCACTAAAATATTTCCTGCCCCCTAAAACTTATTTACCCAGCCTTGCCTCCGTGCAATAAGCACATTCACGTGACCGTTTAAAAGGGCAACCACGTGATGAGACCAATGTTAGTGCGGACATGGAGGGCCCTTCCGGGCACGCGATTTCACTGTACCTGTTTCCTGATACAGCTACTGCGCGAATGCGAGGAACACAGGGTAAAAAAGGCAGACATCATTTTTACGCCTTCTTCTACATTCAGAATGTGACAGCCATTTTAGGAATGGCATAGCAATATTTTCCATGGCTTTATTAACAGTATGTACTTATTTATCCACCAGCCCTATGATTTGGCTGTGTCACCTGGACACGGTGGAGGTCGATATGAGAAATTTCGGTTTCGTCGTTCTTGGTTTGGTGGGTTTCTCTGCATTCAGCGTTGCTTTTTGCACACTTTGCTTAACCACCGCCGGTGTGTTGCATTAATCGTACCTGAATGCCCCCGACATGGCCCTTGGTGGCCATTTTATTTTTTAAATATTTAACGTTAACGCCATCACCTTGCCTTCTTCGCTTGCTAAAATTGTCATAATAAAACGCCCCTTTGCAGGACACTTAGCGACAGCATGTTGGCGACAAAATTAAATGCTGTCTTTTTTTAGGGTCAAATGCGGCTGATTATGCTTGTGGCCTTTGCCGCGCGTGTTCCTTCTGCTAACGTTGTTATGAAAACGACAATTTCAGACAAGGCAAGCTATGAATCAGTATGACAACCTCTGGAATGCTATCGAGACGCGCGTTAAGCAGAATAATGATGCCACGACGCTGGATATGGGCAATTCCGAAAATGTTTTTGTAAATCAAATCAGGCAACGGACAGCACAGATTTTCATTCTTGAAATCATTCTGGACAAGCATCGCAAACAATTTGGTACGCGCTATTTTCCCTTGTCGGGAGATGAAGCGCTTTATCATCTGATCTTTACGCGTACAAACTGGTTACCCGCGCAAATCAGAACGCTTTCGCTTTCCGATGCCCTGTTTGTTATTGCTGAACTGTTTCGTGACGGTAATCTTCAGGAGGGCGTAAAAAACTTTCTTGGCACCCAGGGGCTGCGCAATGTCTCCTATTCTGTAGATGAGTTCTCTGACAGAGACTGGGCACCAAAAGAAAATGAAGTTCATCTGTCGCTTCCCTGAGTGCAGATTTTATTGAAATAGCCGATGTAACGAATCTTTACTCGCCTGCAAAATGACTTCAGGCGAGTTAAGCATGAAAAATACTGGCTTATCTGTTCAGTCGATAAAGTTGGTAATTCTCTTCGTTATCCGCAGGCCGCTCCCCTTGCCAGACCAACGTCCCGTCGACAAACTCCTCAGGATGTCTTTTATCATGTTGCAGGAGTAGCCAGTTACAGCGGTAGGCGCCTCTGTGCTTCCCTTCTCGCAGCGTTACCAGCCCATCGTAATATTCCAGTAAAGCCCGTTGTGGTTCGCCAAGATGCCGGCTCGCGACACATTCATCCCTTGGCAACCATGCCCGCAGCGGGAGAAAAACATCAGAATAACGCTTGGTGTAATCCAGATACGGCATGCCCAGCGTCATGGCCAACACCCAGCACAGCGTGATGCAACTGGTAAAAATTGATAAGGGACTTTCCCGGCAGGTGCGATTCAAAAACACCAGCCCGCTCAGCAATAAAGTAGCCAGTAATGCTGCTGCAAACATCACTGATGAAATCTGGGGCGTAAATCCGGGCGCACCCTGTGCCACCCATTTATTCCACAGTGGCGCAGGCCAGCCGGTCATCAGGATGATGCCCGCCCCCCACATCACCGTTGGAAGCAGGCAGAATAAGCCGAGTGTCCATGACCGCAACTTTATCGTCCAGAGGGTTTTCTGCTGACAGGTACCTGCTGCCAGTATGGCCAACGGCAGTAGCAGCGGCATGGCGTAAAGCTCCCGCGCGTCAGATGCACTCGACAGAGTGACAAAACCGGCTAAAAAAAACGTTACCAGTACCATTGCGGATGCGCTGATGCCGGTTTTCCAACTGCGCCAGAGCCACCACGCAGCCATCGGCAATGCAGGAAAGGCATACCAGGGAAGCAGTTTAAAGTAAAAGAAGTGTTTCGCTTTAGGCCCGAGCTTAGCGGTACCGTCAAAACGGCCAAAATTATTGACCAGTAGCCAGGTTGAAAACAGCTTTTCAGAACGCATCCAGAGCGCATACAGCCACGGCACTACCAGCGGGCAAAAGACCAGAAACGCGATAGCACAAAAAACGATATAGCGTCTGCTACGAAACGCTGTATTCATCAAAGGTAACGTCAGCGCTGTCAGTCCCAATATGCCCGGGCCGAGAAGCCCTTTAGAGAGAAACATCACCGCTGCGCCAATGCCCAGTATCGCGCCACCCAGCACATGGCGGCGAATCCCCAAAATGAAACCATAAATGCCAATAGCGCCGCCTGCCAGCAACGCGGTATCGGTAATCATTTGGTGTGCCCGGACAGGAAAGCCCAAACAGGCAAACAGGATAAGCACCGCCCAACGGCCAGCCCCTTTGCCATAGAGCTCACGGGAAGTCATTGCGATAGCGTAACAGGCAAGACTAATAAACAGGCCCGTTGTCAGACGTGCCGCATCGGGCTCACCCAGGACCGGGCTGAACAGCCTGAGGAAGAAAGAGGCCACAACAAAGTAGAGCGGCGGCTTTTCCATAAAAGGTTCGCCGGCCAGGGTTGGCACAACCCAGTCCCCACTCTGGGCAATGTGGCGAATCAACCCAAAGGTATAGGCTTCGTCAGGCTTCCACGGTTCATGGCCCACCAGCCCCGGCAGCAGCCAGCAGGCGAAAATAACCAGGCATAGTAAGAGTGGGATTTGCTGTGACGCGGGTAAAAAAAGTCGATGACGGTAAGCGTACGTGTCACTTATGTGCATTGAAGTTCGCGGTAAAAATGACTCCGGACCTGCCGCCCGCGGAACAGGAAAGACTCTCTGGTAGTTACGGGTATTCACGATTAACGCGCCTGCCTTGCCTGCTTTTTAAACTCTGAATTCGGCTATGTCTGTTGCGGTTTTTAAGGCACGGTTTTTCATAGCATTATGCCGTTTCAGCTTGCTCTCACCGTTATTCCTTCATTGACTTTCCCTACCCTGAATGCCGCATCACTTCCTATGCGTTTTAAGATGTAACAGACAGGTTAGACATGAGTATTCAGAAGGTGTGCCTTTAAACATCTGACAGCAAATAAGATAAGGAATGGGGAATAAACAGCGCATCAACGTATTCTGTATAGCGATAACGTCTCATTTGTAGAGAGTAGAAATGAATTTAGGGTCAGGCTGACGTTAATGCGCAGGGGGCCAAACACAACGGACCAATCTGGTTGCATACGCAACACGCACAGGCATTTGAGAGATAAAATGACCAGGTTAAGCCTTCAATTTCGCGCTGACAGGCATTTATGTCCGAAACAACTTAAAAAAACCTGTCAGGGTTCAGCACAGTATCTCCGTTTGTCGCCACATCCGGCCTTGAACCGGCCAGAGTCTCTTCCCTTCAGGTTCCTGTGCTCATGCCATCTCTACCGCTTAATGGACCTGACTAATTGTTTTTTTCCTCAGAGATTTGTTGCCTTGTGGCTCAGGATGGATAAGATCGGCTGACTTAAAACGGTGGTGATAATGATAAAGCTCTTCTCAAAATACTTCTCGGTTGGGATCCTCAACACATTGATTCACTGGGGCATATTCTCGATACTTTATGCAACAGGCTCCTCACAAACCCTCGCGAATTTTGGGGCTTTTTGTGTTGCTGTAACGTTTTCATTCTTTGTAAATGCAAAGTGGACATTTAATGCAGAAGCATCAACGATTCGTTACATGATATATGTCCTGTTTATGGGATCCGTCGCCTCACTGGTGGGTTGGATTTCGGATAAAAGCATGCTTCAGCCGCTTTACACGCTGATCATCTTCTCTTTCATCAGCCTCATTTGTGGCTTTTTATATTCAAAGTACATCGTTTTCAGAGATGCCAGATGAAAATATCGCTGATTGTTCCTGTTCTTAATGAAGAAGACGCTATTCCCGTGTTTTATAAAACGGTGCGTGAATTTGAGGCGTTGAAACAGCACACCATTGAAATCGTTTTTATAAATGACGGCAGTAAAGATGCAACAGAATCTATTATCGATGCGCTTTCGGTTTCAGATCCTCTGGTCGTGCCGCTGTCCCTTACCCGCAACTTTGGTAAAGAACCTGCTCTTTTCGCGGGATTAGAGCATGCTACGGGTGATGCTGTTATCCCTATTGATGTTGATTTACAAGATCCCATTAACGTCATTCCTTTATTGATTGAAAAATGGCAGGCAGGTGCGGATATTGTTCTGGCTAAGCGCATCGACAGGTCTACTGATGGGCACCTGAAAAGGAAGACGGCGGAATGGTTTTACACCTTACATAATAAAATCAGCAACCCGAAAATTGAAGAAAATGTAGGTGACTTTCGCCTGATGTCACGGGACGTGGTTGAGAATATTAAGAAGATGCCAGAGCGGAACCTCTTCATGAAAGGGATTCTTTCATGGGTTGGCGGCAAGACGGAGGTAATTGAGTATGCCAGAGCCGAGCGTGTCGCTGGCGATTCAAAGTTTAATAGCTGGAAGCTGTGGAACCTGGCTCTTGAAGGCATAACCAGTTTCTCAACCTTTCCGCTACGTATGTGGACGTATATTGGCCTGCTCGTGGCGAGCTTCGCGTTTTTGTATGGCGCATGGATGATCGTGGATAAAATCTGGTTTGGCAACAGTGTTCCCGGTTACCCTTCGCTTTTAGTATCAATACTCTTTCTTGGTGGCGTTCAGCTCATTGGTATCGGTGTATTGGGCGAGTATATCGGAAGAATATACATAGAGAGTAAGAACCGACCACGTTACATCATTAAAAAGTGAGATGGAATTTCGAATGATTTGTAAAAATGATAAAAAAATGCTCGCCCTGTATGCAGGTTTGGCGTTGCTATTCATCTATCCTTTGATTCAGGCGGGCGTATTTTATCGGGACGATTTAGACAGAGCGATTACAGGCCAATATGGCTGGCGTGGGCTAGGTCGGCCGATGGCCGATATCCTAATGAAAATATTATCCGCGAGCGGCCACTATAATCTTGATCTGTTCCCTTACACCATGATCGCATCATGTCTCTTCATCGGTGCCGCATCACTGATGTTGAGTAAGCACCTTGTCAAAATGGATGTCCCCAATGAAAAGCTGGTCGCAGCCCTTCTGATCTTCAACCCCTTTTTTTTGCAGAACATAGCTTATCGATACGATTCCCTGGGCATGTCCATCGCTTTTTTTCTTGCTGTGGCCGCTTATACCTACAGCAGCAGCAGTCAGATACGAGAATATTCAGTTAAAGTGATTGCAGGCGTATTATCACTTACGCTGTATCAGCCTTGTGCCAATATTTTCATCGCCTTACTTGCCATTGACATTGTCATTCTGGCTGTCAAAAGCGAATTAACTGTGGCTGGGATGTTTAAAACCATAGTCAATAAAGCATCATTATTTATTGGTTTTTTCCTGGTTTACATGCTTTTTTTTGCATCTAAAAAGAACTCCCGCGCAGAGCTTATTCACCCAAACCAAGAGGGGTTCGCGCATCTTTTGAACACAGTCGTTGCGCTAAAAGAATTAATCCTCTCCTACTTTTACGGTCCGGTTTATATTTACTTTCTTATTCCTGTCGTAATCGCATTTTTGCTGATGTTATATAAATTTCGGCAGCAAAAGAGCAAAAGCCTTGCTGTAATACTTTACTGCACAGTCGCATTTTTCATCTTCCTTGTGTCGCTTATGGGGCCCACCATTTTACTTGTGGATGCGCCTGTTGCCCCCCGCGCCATTGTTTCTTTTTCTACTTTGCTGGTCATGATTGCGGTTCCTGTTGTCTTTTTTTCGCCGCGTCTCAGATATATATCGCTCATCCCTGTCATTACCGCCATCGCATTTAGCGCTCAATTGAGCAGCGCGCTTAAGTCACAGCGGGAATATGAAGACCTTATCTTCAACATGGTTACTCGGGATCTTATCAATATAAAGAACATCCACTCAATAGGTACTGTGGGTCAAATCAACATTGATGAACGAGCAAAGCTTTTAATGGAAAATAAACCGCTGATAGGACATTTCCTTAGCCCTGCCTCTCAGTTTTTGGCCTCTTTCCAGCTAATCAATAAAGGGTTTACCCAAACCACGCATGGTTACGGCAATGAAGACGACAATCATCAACTGCTGCAGAAAATGCTGCAAAAGGGCATAAACCCTGTCATTGCCAATTCGGCGTACTCTCTCTACGTTGAGGACGGAACTGCCATTGTGAAGCTGGGGGGCGGTGCTCAGTAATGTTGGATGGTTAATCCCTTCCCCATAGCCGATTAGGGCTGTGGGGAAGAACCGAGCGATGCTGTATCTGATATCCTGCAGGCGGCGCCGATCGTCATATTCGCCTTCGTGAATTTATCTTCACAGGTCAGACAATTAATCCGATGGTCAATTCATGCCACTACCTCTCTGGAAGGCAGCATTTGAGATCGCGTACCTGCGGCAACGTTACCGGCCAAAGCCCTCAGCTAAGGCCTCACGACGCGTATTGATGAACGATTCGCCGGGAAGACACCTGTTCATCAGGACGTGCTCAGGTTGTTGATAAGATATGGCTAATATCGGGATGTATGAGTCAGAAGGGAGCAGGTCAAACTGGCAGCAATGTCTCTGACGAAAATTTTTGCCTTAAGATTGTTTTTGCGTGCACCTGTTGACCCCACGGCATTTACAGTAAAAGGTGTGGTTGACTCCAGACGGCAAGTCAGTGCTTTTTTTTCTGCGGCAGCATTCTCTCGGGCAACACTTGTCAATGCCTGTGATAACGCGAAAGGCATCTGTTTGCTCAGTGACCTAAGCTGAGATTTAAGGTCTTTTAAAGCGGCCATAAACCCTCAGTTTTACTGCTTTGACAATCCACAAAAAAGCTATTTAGGCTGTCTGAATGAGTTCATTTCCACGATTCATCTGTGTGACACCATTATTCATGGCGTTGATGAGGTTGATTTTAAGCACGAAAAAATGTAGAAGATTAGCGTCCTATATAAGCTGTCAGAAAATATAGGACGCTTAGTTCTAATAAAATCCTAATGACAAATTAATTCTGCCACTTTTCAATTATTACATTAACTGTGCCTGAGTTATCTGCTCGCTGCCAATCTTGAAGATACAAATCAAAACCACCACCTTGTGGAAATGCATGGATGAGCGATGAAGCCTGAAGCCCGTCATTATTCAAACCATAAAAACTTACAGCAGCGGTTTTATCTGTAGTTGTCGTACGATCATAGGTCATTAATGCAGCGGATTTAGAATTCGTATTTCCTGACTGGCCAGTAGCATAATCTACCCCAGCTGAATTCGGGTCAATACGGAAGCGATAAACACCTGAAGCCACATTAGTTTCATTGTAAACACTACCACCGGGGATTGTATTATTAAACCCATCCAATGAAACAGTTTTATAAGGCTGCCAGTCAGCCATAGCTGAAAAAGATGCGATCACAGAAACTGCTACGATAGAGGCTTTTACTAATTTAAACATGATTTAATTTCCTTTGGTGAGTTAACTAGCCTCTTATATATATCGACATTAAACTCAGTTGTTAAGCTGACAAATTTTACTGGTCAACTACACAACAAAACACCATTTTGGACTCGGAAATCCTAAAAGTGGCATGTACGTATCATCACTTATTTGCTCTGCCCTAAAACCGTGCGCCTTTTTTGGCGAAAGCTGATGCCGCCCAAAAAAAAGCCAACGTCAGCTTCGGCAAGGTGCGCATGGTCTGGATTGTGCAGCCGCCCTTCTGGGCTAACTATCTGATCCTGAACTCAATTGTCTGTTTTCATTTGCCGGAGTGAGAGATATATGGCTTGAATTCCTCCATTAGCTCAATGGGTGGCATTGGTCGGCCATTCACTGCAATCTCTGGCAAATGTTACTTAAGTAGAATTACGACAATAAAAAACCGCCCGGAGGCGGCTTGACTGCTGTCATTTTTTTTCAAGCGATTCCGCTATTCGACGCAGATATTCGTTGTTTTTGAACGATACCATGATGCTCTCGAAGAAAACCCTCGCAAATACAGCCATCAATAGAAGTATTAATCCCGCTCCATTGACGCCTCTTGTGAAGAAAGTAATCACAGCAGCAATCGAGAGTAACGCAACTGTAACAAGGTAAAGAGCAGTGATAATTTTTGGCGTAATTAACTTATCGAATCCAAACATTAAATAATCTTCCTGATTAAAAGAGGAATAATCCTAATGTGTGTGGCATTATATTTCAACCTATCATCATCTGGCGCAGTCGTAAATGCGCCTTGTATAGTCTGCATTTACCTCTACCCTTTCGTTGCGCTCTGGTCTAATGTCGATGATAACTTCCGCAATGTCTGGTTTTGTGAGGTTTTCACTGCCAATCTTACGGGCGGTGTTATCGCTATACCCAGCCCAAATAGCAGCTTGCGTAGCGTTCAAATCGATGAGGTACTCGCGACAGAACGTTTCTTGTTTATCGGTGAGTGCCACTTTAATTCCAAGGATTGAATATGTCTGATGTAATTAAGCGCACGTCTAAAAACGCCGGTGATGCGGGTGAGTACTATGTTGCTTATATGCTATCAAGACTGGGCATTAGTGCGGCACTAACTACCAGTGGATCAAGTGCAGTTGATATTATTGCCACTATTGATGGCTCTAAAAGCATCAGCATTCAGGTTAAAGGCTCATGGGCCAGAAGCGCTCCACGTCAATGGACAGTCGGAAATCATAGGCCAATCGTATCGCCGGATTTTTTTTACGTTTTATGCAATATGTCTGAAGATATCGGAAACAATGCCGCTCCAGAGATATTTGTCGTCCCGAGCGCATCCATAAACGATACTTCGACCTGGCACCACAAAGTTCCTTTATTCAAAATAGCTAAAGGCGAGGACGAAAGGTTTAAGGACAGATGGGATTTTATCTTGAATGCTCTTGAGGCATGAGTCGCCAGCTTTCGGCTCCGTTTGGAAATATTTCAATATACATACCACCACCATCCGAAAGTTTGTATGACTTTTCTTTTGGCTTCGCAGAGTCGATTTGGCGGGCTGTTAGCTTCATTTGGGGGCATCATTTCCATTGAACCTGTCGATGCCCCCTGTCGTGCCCCCATATTGGATAAGAACGCAATAGGTGACCTTGGCCCGAAATGGACCAGCTAAAAGATTTATATTCTGATTTTTAAGGAAAAAGTAGACTTTAAGGAATGCAAATAGAAGAGAAGGTGGCGCGCCCTACAGGATTCGAACCTGTGACCTACGGCTTAGAAGGCCGGTGCTCTATCCAGCTGAGCTAAGGGCGCGGAGAGGTTGGGTCGAATTATACGGTTGAACGCTGTTACGTCAACGTTTTTGCCGCTGAGGGGCGGCGAGTGCCCAGGTAATAACCAATTTGCGCTAATGACGGTCGCGCCAGGCGCTGAGGGAGACCAGATTGCTTGCTTCTGTCGTTTCCCCTTCCAGCTCAACGCCCTGCTGCGTGACGCGCGCGTTGTATTGCTCGCGAAGCGCATTCAGCTCCTGGCTGTCGGGCTCTAACTGGCGCAAAAAGCCCAGTGCCAGCAACAGTTGCTGTCGGGTAAGCGTGGCAGAGAAACCTGCCCGGGTTAGCACGCTGTGCCAGCGCCAGGTATTTTCATCGCTGCCATCCACAATCAGCACCTGCCAAATCAGCAAAACTGCCGCGCCGTTGTTTAAGTGCGCTTCGTTATCACCCGCGATGTAATCAGTAAACTCTTTCGCCGCCTCTTTACCCATCTGCGACAACATCGATTCAATATGAACCGGCGGCAGTTGCAGGCGCTTGCTGAGTGCCTGTGCGGCATGGCGTGAACCGGCGGTCAGCAACTGAAATCCTACAACAAATACAACAGCCAGAGTGGCAAGCATTAACCAAATCATCACGTCATCCAGTAAGGTCCCTGTCTGGCATCATAAGCGTTAACCCACACTTTCGTCACGGCGAAATGTCGTAAACCAACCTGCTGCAAGAATCTCTACCTGACAGCCGGACGTGCTTCTGACAAAATAGGCGCCATTCCCGACTTAAACTCAACACAGTGGATTTACGCTCTGATGGCAGCAAAAATTATTGACGGTAAAACGATTGCGCAGCAGGTACGGCTTGAGGTTGCAGAAAAAGTGAAGCAACGTCTGGCAGCCGGTAAACGTGCTCCGGGTCTGGCAGTCGTTCTGGTGGGTGAAAACCCTGCATCGCAGATCTACGTCGGCAGTAAGCGTCGTGCCTGTGAAGAAGTGGGCTTTATCTCCCGCTCTTACGATCTGCCCGCCACCACCAGCGAAGCCGAGTTGCTGCAGCTGATCGATAAACTTAACAGCGACAACGAGATTGACGGCATTCTGGTGCAGCTGCCGCTCCCGGCAGGCATTGATAACGTCAAAATCCTGGAGCGCATTACGCCCGATAAAGACGTAGACGGCTTCCATCCCTATAATGTCGGTCGCCTGTGCCAGCGCGCACCAAAGCTGCGCCCTTGTACACCACGCGGCATCGTCACGCTGCTGGAGCGCTACAACATTGATGCCTACGGCCTGAATGCCGTCGTGGTGGGCGCCTCAAACATTGTGGGGCGTCCAATGAGCATGGAGCTGCTGTTAGCGGGCTGCACCACGACCGTAACGCACCGCTTTACTCGCGATCTGCGCCATCACGTTGAGCACGCCGATTTGCTGATCGTCGCGGTAGGCAAGCCCAACTTTATTCCAGGTGACTGGATTAAGCCGGGCGCTATTGTTATCGACGTCGGGATTAACCGTCTGGAAAGCGGCAAAGTCGTCGGTGATGTGGATTTTGATGCTGCCGCTGAGCGTGCCGCTTATATCACGCCCGTTCCCGGCGGCGTTGGGCCGATGACGGTCGCAACCTTAATCGAAAATACCTTACAGGCATGTGAAGAGTTTCACGATGGGGAGCAGGCATAATGGCGACGTTTTCTTTAGGTAAATTCCCACACGTTGATCTCTGCGATTTGCTGAAACTGGAAGGTTGGGTGGAAAGCGGCGCGCAGGCCAAAGTCGTGATTAGTGAAGGTGAAGTGCGAGTGGATGGGGAAGTTGAAACCCGTAAGCGCTGCAAAATCGTTCAGGGGCAAACGGTGGAGTTTGCCGGACAGCGCATCACTGTCGTTGCCTGAGCGTCAGGTGCCCTGTCCCCGGGGCACCTTAAATCCTTTCTTCCCCAACTATCCGCGTTTCCCCGTTAATCTGCTCCAGCTCAATGTGATTCACTTCTGCATGCTGCGCGATCAGTGCGGCCAGCTTCGGTGAGTGACTGGTGATCCACAGCTGACTAAACTGGCTGGCTTCAGCAATCAGCGCCGCCAGCGCCGGGAGCAAATCCTCATGCAGGCTGTTCTCGGGTTCGTTGAGCGCCATAAAGGCAGGCGGGCGGGGGCTGAGCAGTGCAACCACGAGGCACAGAAAGCGCAGCGTCCCGTCAGAGAACTCGGCGCTTTCCAGCGGGCGCATAATGCCCTGTCGCCGCATCAGCATCTGGAAACGGCCATTCTGGACATCCACCTGAAATTCGGTATCAGGGAAGGCTTTCGCTGTCACCTTGTAGAGCAGCTCATGATGACCCCGCTCAACAATGGTTGCCCATGCCGCCGCGAGGTTAGCGCCATCGTGCGCCAGAATGGGGGCGCGCACGCCAATCTGCGGCGCACGAATCGGTGATCCGGGCCAGACGGCAAACTCGTGATAGAAGCGCCACTGGCGCAGACGTTCACGCATCTGAGAAAGCTCAGGATAGCGGTGCGGCTCACCGAGCTGACCAAACAGGGACTCTTCAGGATGCAATACGGCCGGATAGCTTACGCGCTCCCCTTCTACATTATGCAAAAATGCGGTCTGGTTCGTGCGCTGCATGATGCAGGAAGAGGGACGCCGCTGCTGACCACTCAGCCAGATACGTTCTTCTTTGACCAGCGGATCGAGGTTAAACAGGCTGGTCTCAAGCTTCTGAGGAAACCCCACCGCAAGCTCAAAATCCATGTCGTCCATCAGGACCGAGAGGATGAGTCGGCTGGCATCCTGACGACGAGCGCTGCGATGCAGTTCCCCTGCCCACATGACTTTTTGGATACCGCCCTCTTCTGCCAGCGCTAACGCCAGGCGACCATTGGCGGCCTCGTGCAGCAGGCGCACGGCCTTATACAGGTTGGATTTACCACAGCCATTAGGCCCGCTTACCACGTTCAGTTGCTGAAGCGGCAGGGTCAGATCGCGTACCGAGCGGAAACCGCGAAGGTGAATCTGTTTTATCGTCATAGACAAAAAAGGGCGATGACTCGCCCTCTCCTGTGTTGCCCGTTATTTACGTCGCCAGCTGGAACCCTGAGGGCCATCTTCGACAATCACGCCAAGCGCGTTCAGCTTGTCGCGGGCTACATCAGCCTGCGCCCAGTCTTTTGCCGCGCGTGCGTCGGCACGGGCTTTCACCCAGCGTTCGATTTCTGCCACTTCTTCATCGTTGCCCTGCGCACTGCTTTGCAGAAACACTTCTGGCTCCTGCTGCAGAATGCCCAGCACGTTGGCAATTTCACGTAGCTTTGCCGCCAGCGCATTGGCTGCCGTCATGTCTTCGCCTTTGAGACGGTTCACTTCACGCGCCATGTCGAACAGCACGGAATAGGCTTCCGGAGTGTTAAAATCATCGTCCATCGCCTCGCGGAAACGGGCCTCGAAGGCTTCACCGCCGTGGGCAACCGCGTTGCGATCGGTATGTCGCAGCGCGGTATAAAGACGTTCCAGCGCCGCACGTGCCTGGTTCAGGTTATCTTCGCCATAGTTAAGCTGGCTACGATAGTGGCCGGACATCAGGAAATAGCGCACGGTTTCGGCATCATAATGCTGCAGTACGTCGCGCACGGTGAAAAAGTTATTCAGCGACTTCGACATCTTCTCACGATCGATCATCACCATGCCTGAATGCATCCAGTAGTTTACATAGGGACCATCATGGGCGCAGGTAGACTGGGCGATTTCATTTTCATGATGTGGGAACATCAGGTCAGATCCGCCGCCGTGGATGTCGAAATGCGCGCCAAGCTGTTTGCAGTTCATGGCTGAACACTCAATATGCCAGCCCGGGCGCCCCTGGCCCCACGGTGAAGGCCATGAGGGTTCGTCCGCTTTAGACATCTTCCACAGCACGAAATCCATGGGATTACGCTTCACATCCGCCACTTCAACGCGGGCGCCGGCCTGAAGCTGGTCCAGATCCTGACGCGATAGCGCACCGTAATCCACATCGCTCAGCACATCAAACATGACATCGCCGTTTTCCGCCACATAGGCATGACCGCGGGCAATCAGCTTTTCCACCAGCTCGACGATTTCCGGAATATGGCGCGTGGCGCGCGGTTCCCGATCTGGCGGCAAAATGCCCAGCGCATCAAAATCGCTGTGCATCTCGGCAATCATGCGATTGGTCAGGGTTTCGATGCTCTCGCCGTTCTCGTTGGCACGCTTGATAATTTTGTCGTCGATATCGGTAATATTGCGCACGTAATTTACGTCAAAACCGACGTAACGCAGATAGCGCGATACCACATCAAACGCCACAAACGTGCGCCCGTGCCCAATGTGACAGAGGTCATACACCGTGATGCCGCAGACATACATGCCGATTTGGCCAGCATGAATAGGGGTAAATTCCTCTTTTTGTCGACTCAGGGTGTTATAAATCTTCAGCATTGGGGTTTCCGTAGTAAGCGTGCGTAACGCACCGTTTTAAGTATCCTGATATTGTGCCGTATTTTTATCTGTCACGCGATGCAAAGCAAGCCAACTGCGCAGCCTGGCTGACGTATTATCGGAAATTATGATATAAGAACGTTCGAGAAAAAGGCGTGTGCACCCTAACCGCGCACCCTATGCTACTGACGACAACCTTTACAGGACGAAAAAAATGGTAACTTTCCAGACTAACCATGGCGATATCGTGATCAAGACCTTCGATGACAAAGCGCCCGCAACCGTAAAGAACTTCCTGGATTACTGCCGTGAAGGTTTCTACGACAACACCATTTTTCACCGTGTGATTAACGGCTTTATGATTCAGGGTGGCGGTTTTGAACCCGGCATGAAGCAGAAAGCCACCAAAGAAGAGATCCGTAACGAAGCCAACAACGGTCTGAAAAACACCAAAGGTACGCTGGCGATGGCGCGGACTTCTGCCCCGCACTCTGCGACCGCACAGTTTTTCATTAACGTGGCTGACAATGACTTCCTGAACTTTCGTGACGAAAGCCTGCAGGGCTGGGGTTACTGTGTGTTTGCAGAAGTGGTTGAAGGTATGGATGTGGTTGAGAAAATCAAAGCCGTTTCAACCGGCCGCAGCGGTATGCATCAGGACGTGCCGAAAGACGACGTTGTGATCCAGAAAGTGACCGTCAGCGAGTAATGCCGCGCACGCTGTTTATCGCAGATCTTCATCTGTGTCAGGAAGAACCGGCGATCACCGCCGGTTTTCTGCATTTTTTACAGCGCGAAGCCCCACACTGCGACGCGCTCTATATTCTCGGCGATCTGTTTGAAGCCTGGATAGGCGATGACGATCCCAATCCCCTGCATCAACAGGTTGCTGATGCCCTGCGATCCGTGCCTGTTCCGGTGTACTTTATTCATGGCAATCGCGATTTCTTAATCGGTCAACGTTTCGCCCGCGCCAGCGGCATGACGCTGTTGCCTGAAGCGCGCGTGCTGACGCTTTACGGCCATCGAGTGCTGATTATGCACGGCGATACGCTGTGTACCGACGATGTGGGTTACCTGCAGTTCCGCGCTAAAGTCCACAATCCCTGGATTCAACGTCTGTTCCTGGCGTTACCGCTGTTTATTCGCAAACGCATCGCAGAACGTATGCGCGCCAACAGTAAACAGGCCAATCAGCATAAGTCGCTGGAGATTATGGATGTGAATCAACAGGCCGTGATCGATGCCATGCTTCAGCATAAGGCGCCACTGCTGATTCATGGGCATACGCACCGTCCCGCAATTCACGATCTGCCGCTGAATGGCGTAAACGCTCAGCGTGCCGTATTAGGGGCCTGGCACAGTCGGGGATCCATGATTCAACTCGATGCTAGCGGCATTCAGCTGATCGATTTCGACTTCTGACAGGGCGAATCGCTTAGCTTCTCATCCAGGAAGGGATGGGGATAGTCTGCACCAAATTGTTCACGCCATGTGCGCTCAATTCGTGCTCTGTCCGTCTGGATGATCGCTTCCCGCGCCAGGTATGCCATGGCTTCATGCGCATGACGCAACGCTGCAGCCTGGTACGCATCCGGCCAGGCGACAGACAACATGCCCAGCGCCTTAAGTAACCGTAACTGCACTTCTTTTATCGCCGCGCCGTCTCGCGCGACAGGTGAGAAAAAATCATCGAATAATGCGTCTACTGACAAGGGCGCGACGTGAATGGCGGGATAGATCACCGTTGGCACCGCACATTCGCGTGCAAAGCAGGAGAGTATTCTTACGGCTCGCCCGATCACATCGATAGCGGTGCCAGGGTCATTAGTCGCAGGCGACAGCGCACGCGAGGCGATTTCTGCCATCACACACAGGCAAAAACGTGGATCCTGGGCGAAAGTGCGAGACGCGGCTATTGTCAGGGCAGACAACATCAGTTTGCGTTGCTCCGCAGGCAGGGCGTGGGTGACATACATGACCGGGCGGGCGGGATGAACAAAAAATCCGGGTTGCGCGACCAGGTAAACATGTACAGGACTGTCTGTCATCGCCTTATGTAACCTGTCCATATCAATATGCTGAACATAGCCAATAGCGTCCGAATAAACAGCAAACGTGCCCGCAGGTTGACGATCGCTTTCCCGCCAGGGCCTGGCGCCGAAACAAGGGGATTGAGCACTCGCGCTAAAAACATCAAGCGCCATGCGTTCCACACGTGAGGTCGTTTCATCTACGCTGCCAAGCGAGGTGAGATGGTGAATCCAGCGCAGAAGCGTCACCAGAATTAATGCAATGACCACCAGCGTGACCGCAAACAGGATCACTCGCCCCTGTTCACCATAAGCCCCCATATTCAGTGCGATGATGCCGACCAGACTAAACAAAAAAGAGCCAATAAAGGTCGCGAGAACATTTTGTGTTGTACTGTCTTCAACGACCAGTTTCGTGGCACGCGGCGTAACATGGGTAGTTGCTGAACCAAACGCCGTTACCATCGTACTCAAGGAAAACGTGGTGACCGCCAGCATGCTGGACGCCAGAATATTCAGGATATTGTCCACTGCGTCAGCCCCCACCTTTACCGAAACCGAGGGGGGAATTGCAGATTTAAAGACAATGGAGGCCAGGGCGCTGACAACCGCAGCAAGGGCAAATAAAGTTGCCCTGAACCACAGTTTTCTGCCTGCTTGTCTGAAAATCAGTTGCCAGCGTGAAATCATCCTGTTCCTCTTTCTGTCAGTTAACGTCATCCCTTACCAACCGGGTGCAGCGCGGCTCATCATGTCAGTCACCTTGCAACTCTGTTAACTAAAGTTCAGCGTTTCTTGCGCGTCAACGTCAGAGAACAGAATGTCGATAAAACCCCGCCAGCGCGACGTGTAATCCCGACGCAACCGTTTTCCTTGCGCCCTTCTCATGCTATTCTCTTTGCCCTTCAAAACCTGTCCGCCTGGTCAGGTGTGTTTTCATTCACAGGAGTTGACCGCATGTCGTCGAATGCCGCCCCGGCCCGCATCGCTGTTGTTATGGGTTCCAAAAGTGACTGGTCCACCATGCAGTTCGCTGCGGAAATCCTCTCCAGCCTGGACGTGCCCTTCCATGTGGAAGTGGTCTCAGCGCACCGTACCCCAGACAAGCTGTTTAGCTTTGCCGAAACGGCTGCAGATAACGGCTTTCAGGTCATCATTGCCGGCGCCGGTGGCGCGGCGCACCTGCCTGGCATGCTGGCGGCAAAAACCCTGCTGCCGGTGCTGGGCGTGCCGGTGCAGAGCGCGGCGCTGAGCGGCGTCGACAGCCTCTACTCTATTGTGCAAATGCCGCGTGGTATTCCGGTCGGCACGCTGGCAATCGGTAAAGCCGGTGCCGCCAATGCGGCATTACTGGCCGCGCAGATTCTGGCGATTCACGACAGCGCGCTGTCATCTCGTCTGGCCGCCTGGCGTCAGGCGCAGACCGATGAAGTGCTGGATAATCCGGATCCGCGGGAGGACGCATGAAGCCGGTTTGCGTACTGGGTAACGGTCAGCTTGGCCGCATGTTGCGCCAGGCGGGCGAGCCGATGGGCATTGCCGTTCATCCCGTGGGGCTGGATGCCGATCCCGCCGCCCTGCCTATCGCCGAAAGCGTGATTACGGCCGAAATCGAGCGTTGGCCCGAAACCGCTCTGACGCGCGAGCTGGCGAATCATCCGGCCTTTGTGAACCGCGATATTTTTCCGCGTCTGGCCGATCGCCTGACGCAAAAGCAACTGCTGGACGAGCTTAATCTGGCGACTGCGCCCTGGCAGTTGCTGGCGGATAAAAGCGAGTGGCCTGCGGTTTTCTCTCGGCTGGGTGAACTGGCGATTGTTAAACGCCGCACCGGGGGTTACGACGGTCGCGGTCAGTGGCGTTTACGGGCCAGCGAAACGGCCACGTTACCCGACGACTGCTATGGCGAGTGTATCGTCGAACAGGGCATTCACTTTTCAGGTGAAGTGTCGCTGGTCGGCGCGCGCGGCCAGGACGGCAGCACCGTGTTTTATCCCCTGACACATAATCTGCACGAAGAAGGCATTCTGCGGACCAGCGTCGCTTTTCCCCAGGCAGATGTGGAACAGCAGCAGCAGGCCGAAGGAATGCTGGGCGCGATCCTTCACGCGCTTGACTACGTTGGCGTGATGGCGATGGAATGTTTTGTGACGCCTCAGGGTCTGTTGATTAATGAGCTGGCGCCGCGGGTGCATAACAGTGGACACTGGACGCAGAACGGCGCCTCGATTAGCCAGTTCGAACTGCATCTGCGCGCGATTTTGGGGCTGGCGTTGCCCCAGCCGGTCGTCATTGCGCCCTCGGTCATGATCAACCTGATTGGCACCGATGTGAATCCAGACTGGCTACAGCAGCCGCTTGTCCATCTGCACTGGTATGACAAAGCGGTTCGGCAAGGTCGCAAGGTGGGCCATCTGAACCTCACCGACAGCGATCAGCCCCGACTCAAAGCTGCACTGCATGCGCTTCTGCCCCTGCTGCCGGCTGAATATGCCAGCGGTATTCGCTGGGCCACAGACAAGCTTTAAGACGGACTGACGCCGTGCGCAGCCTTGCCGCGCACGGCGTTTTTTATGCGCCGTCGAATGTCCTGAACAGCGCTTTGCCCTTGAGCAAACGCACGCCCAGCCAGCCTCCGCACAGCGACAACAACAACGCGCCACACAACGGTAACGCCAGCCACAAGGCCCAATCGGGCTGCCACGGGAAATCGAAGATTTTACGCTGCAGCGCCCAGAGCGCCGCTTCAGCCCCCACTGCGGCCGCAACGCCAGACACCACGCCAATCAGCGCAAACTCGCACCACAAGGTCGTCCGCAGCAGTCGCTTGCCTGCACCCAACGTGCGGTACACCACCAGTTCCTGACGGCGCTGACGCATGCCCACCTGAATCTGGGCCATCAGCAGCAATATGCCACAGGCGGTCACCAGCACCACCATAATCTCCAGGGCCTGGCTGACCTGGGTCAGCACCTGTCCGATCTGACGCATGATGCTGCCAATATCCAGCAGGCTCAGGGTCGGGAACTCACGGTTTAGCTGCGCCAGCAGTGTGGGGTTATTGTCCAGCCGAAAGCTGGTGAGCCAGGTCAGCGGCTGGCTGTCGAGCGCACCGGGTGGAAAGATAAAGAAGAAGTTTGGCTTCAGGCTTTCCCAGTCAACCTTGCGCAGACTGGTAATTTTGGCACTGAACTGTTGCGTATCCCCCTCAAACGTTAAGCTGTCTCCCAGCTTCACCCCCAGCCGCTCCGCCAGCTCGGCCTCCATAGACACTTCCCCCACGGCAGGCGGCCAGTTGCCCGCCACCAGCGGATTATGCGCAGGGAGGGCCGCCAGCGAAGTCAGGTTGAGCTCACGGTTAAGGGCATTATCCCGTTCAGGATCGGCGGCTTGGCCGTTCAGCTCGCTCAGCCGCATCCGTGCGATGGGATAAAAGGTTTCTGGTTTAATCTGATGCGTCTGCAGGAAATCACGCACCTGCGGCACCTGATTGGCCGTCATGTTAAGCAGGAAAAAGTTCGGGCTGTCTGCGGGTAACTGCTGCTGCCAGCGATCCAGCAGATCGCCCCGCATCACCAGCAGCAGGGCCAGCAACATAAACGACAGTGAGAACGCGGCAAGCTGGCTCAGCGTCATCGCGGGCTGTCGCAGTAGCCGATTAATCGCCAGACGCAGCGCCAGATTTCGCACTGTCAGACGGCGCAGAAGCAGTAACGTGCCCCAGCCAAGCAGCGCCAGTAGCCCCGCCAGCACCACCACGCCCGCCAGCAGCGCCCACAGCATGTTACTGCCGCCCACCAGCGCCGCCAGCAGCCCCACCACCACCACGACCATCGCCGGCAGGTAGATTTTCAGCGGCCAGACGGTGGCGACGGCATCGCGCCGAAATACGCGCAAGGGCTGCGTCGCCAGCAGCAGGCGATAAGGACGCAATCCCACCAGCAGGGAAATGACAAACAGCGACCCCGTGGCCCATACCCACGGCCACAGGCTCGCATCAGGCAGGGATGCGGGCAGAACGGGTTTAAGCATTCTCATCAAGAGGGCTTCGACGCCCAGCCCGACTGCCCCGCCCGCTCCGGCCGCCATCAGCAATACCGCCAGCCACTGTCCAATAATCAGCTTTTGCAGCGCGCCGCGCGTAGCACCCAGCGTTTTCAGCACCGCCACCAGGTCGTAACGACTTCGGCAATAATGGCTCATTGCCACGGCCACGGCAGCGATCGCCAGCATCAGCGTTAACAACGCCGATAACAGCAAAAACTGCTGCGCGCGCTGCATTGAACGGCCCAGCGCATCTTCGCTGTTCTCAATACTGATCCAGCGTTGACCGGTTTTTATTTGCGGCGTTATCCAGCGGTCGTAGTTTTCCAGCTGCTGAGGGGTGCCAGCAAACTTGTAGCGCCAGGTGATGCGACTGCCGGGCTGGATCGCGCCGGTCTTATCGGCATCGGCCAGATTAATCAGTAAACGCGGCGCCATTTCGAACGGATTGAAACCGCCATCCGGCTCCTGTATCACCTCTCCGGCAATACGCAGCGTGGTATCTCCCACATCGAGTTCATCGCCCACGTGGAGGTTAAGCAGCGCCATTAAGCGCGGAGCGGCCAGCGCCGTGCCGGGCTGAGGTTTCAGGCCCGGCGGGCGGGTTTGCAGCTCGCCAAACATCGGGTAGTGGTTATCGACGGCCTTGACCGACGCCAGCTGCGGCGTCTGGCCGGCAAAGGTCATGGTCATAAAGCTCAGCTGACGGCTAACCGATAATCCCGCTTGCTGCGCTTTCGCCAGCCAGTCGGGCGGTGCCGCCGTGCTGGTGCGCAGGGTACGATCGCCCGCCATAAAGTCGCGACTCTGCTGACTCAGCCCTTTTTCCATCCGGTCGCTGATTGATCCCAGCGCCAGCACGCAG
The DNA here is from genome assembly GCF_059801205.1 of Pantoea sp. Ae19-2. Lineage (NCBI taxonomy): Bacteria > Pseudomonadati > Pseudomonadota > Gammaproteobacteria > Enterobacterales > Erwiniaceae > Pantoea > Pantoea sp. Ae19-2. The sequence continues at coordinate 2,722,176 of NZ_JBCHWE010000001.1, forward strand.
GCCACCGCCAGAGTGAGTGCCAGCCAGACGATTAACAGTGAGGGCGAACGCCACTCACGCCAGAACCAGCGCCAGATCATTGCTCCTCCCACAGTTTGCCGTCACGCAGACGCAAGCGTCGGTTACAGCGCGCCGCCAGCTGTTCATCATGAGTGACCAGAATCAAGGTCGTGGCAAAATCGCGGTTGAGGGAAAACAGCAGATCGACAATACGCTCGCCCGTTTTACGATCCAGATTCCCCGTGGGCTCATCGGCAAACAGCAGGCCCGGACGACCGCTGAAGGCCCGGGCAAGCGCGACGCGTTGCTGCTCACCACCGGATAACTGCGCGGGCAGATGCAGCAAACGCTCACCCAGGCCTAACTGCGTGAGCAGTTCCCGTGCCTGGTCACGGCTCTGACGGTCGCTCTCACCGCGCAGCAGTGCAGGCAACTGGACATTTTCCAGCGCATTTAACGTTGGCACCAGCATAAAAGACTGGAACACGAATCCTACCTGCTGCGCACGTAAGGCCGCCCGCTGCTCTTCATTCATCTGATGCAAGGGCTGGCCCAGCAGATGCACCTCGCCCTGGCTGCCGTCATCCAGACCGGCCAGAATCCCCAGCAGCGTAGATTTGCCCGATCCTGACTCGCCAATCAGGGCGATTGTTTCAGCTGGTTTGACAACTAACTCAACTCCGGTAAGGATGGTTAACTGATGCTCTCCCTGACCCACGGACTTAGTAAGATGATGAACTTCAAGAATGTTTTCCGCTGGCATTATCCTTTCCTGTTATTGTGCTGTCTGTTGGTGTCCCGTCTTGCTGCGGCCGATACGTTGCTGGTGCTGGGCGACAGCCTGAGTGCAGGCTATCAAATGTCGGCCAGTAAAGCCTGGCCCAGCCTGCTCGATAAAAACTGGCAGCAGCAGCCCAGAGTGATTAATGCCAGTATTAGCGGCGATACCGCCGCACAAGGACTGGCGCGCTTACCTGCCCTATTAAAACAGCACCAACCGCAGTGGGTGTTAATCGAATTGGGCGGTAACGACGGCTTACGTGGCTTTCCGCCAAAGGATATTGAGCAAACGTTAAGCACCATCATCGAGCAGGTAAAAATCGCCAGGGCTAAACCGATCCTGATGCAGGTACGTTTACCCGCCAACTACGGCCGCCGTTATACGGATGCGTTCCGCGCGATTTATCCGCAGTTGGCGAAACAGCACGATATTCCTTTACTGCCCTTTTTCATGGAGCAGGTTTATTTAAAACCCGAATGGATGCAGCAGGATGGTATTCATCCCAATCCTGACGCCCAACCCTTTATCGCTGAACTGATGGCGAAAGAACTGGCCCCATTAGTTAAGCAGTAGTTGTGCAAAAAAGGTAACACATGCAAAAAACCATTTTGATCACGGGCTGTTCGAGCGGTATTGGCCTGGTTGCAGCCAATGACCTGCTGGCTCGCGGCTATCACGTTATTGCAGCCTGCCGAAAAGCCGACGACGTGGCGCGCATGCAAAGCCTCGGCTTTACGGGGCTGATGCTGGATTTGGACGACGCAGAGAGCGTTGACCGCGCTGCCGATGAGGTGTTGGCGCTGACCGGTAACCGGCTGTTTGCCCTGTTTAATAACGCCGGCTTCGGCACCTATGGTCCGTTAAGCACCATCACGCGTCAGCAATTTGAACAGCAATTTTCCAGCAATGTGTTTGGCACCCACCAACTCACTATGCGGCTGCTTCCGGCGTTGAAGGCTTTTGGCAATGCCCGGATCGTGAATACCAGTTCGGTGTTAGGCCTGATTTCCACGCCGGGTCGGGGCGTTTATGCCGCCAGTAAATATGCGCTGGAAGCCTGGAGCGATGCGTTACGCATGGAGCTGCACGCAAGCGGCGTGCGCGTCAGCCTCATTGAACCGGGTCCAATCCAGACCCGATTCACCGATAATGTGACGCAGGGTGAGCAGGATAATCCTGTGCTGAATCCCGGTCTGGCCGCGCGATTTACGCTGCCGCCTGAGGCCATTTTACCTAAGCTGCGCCATGCGCTCGAAAGCAAACATCCGCGTTTGCGTTATCCGGTGACACTGGTCGCACACGCGATGGGCCTGTTGAAACGCGCGCTGCCAGGCTGGATACTGGATCGCATAATTCGCAGTCAGTAAAGGTATTGCGCGAATACAGCTTGAAGCAGGGCCAGTCGGCCCCATATTCTTTAAACATTTTCTGCAAAGAGACTTAGTCATGTCACCACACGCTTCGATTATCGACATTAACGAATCCAACCTGCAACAGACCCTTGAGCAGTCAATGCAGATACCGGTGCTGTTCTACTTTTGGTCGGATCGCAGCCAACATTGCCAGGAACTGACGCCGCTGCTGGAGCGACTGGCTCAGGAATACGCAGGCCAGTTTATTCTTGCCAAACTGGATTGTGATAAAGAGCAAAGGGTGGCATCGCAATTTGGGTTACGCTCCATTCCCACCGTCTACCTGTTCCAGAACGGCCAGCCTGTTGACGGTTTCCAGGGGCCACAGCCGGAAGACGCCGTGCGCGCCCTGCTGGAAAAAGTGCTGCCGCGTGAGGAAGAGTTAAAAGCCCAGCAGGCGATGGCGCTGATACAGGAAGGCAAACCGCTGGACGCTTTACCGCTGCTGAAAGAGGCATGGCAGCTCAGTAATAAAGACAGCGAAATTGGTTTTCTGCTGGCGGAAGTGCTGATTACCCTGAACCGTAGCGATGAAGCAGAAACGGTACTCAACGCCGTGCCGTTGCAGGATCAGGACACCCGTTATCAAAGCCTGATCGCCCAGATCGATTTACTGAAACAGGCGGCCGATACGCCTGAAATTCAGCAGCTGCAATCACAGCTGGAAAGCGACCCGGATAACGCTGAACTGGCGACCAAACTGTCGCTGCAGCTGCATCAGGTCGGGCGTAATGAAGAAGCGCTGGAACTGCTGTTTAACGTCATTAAACGCGATTTGAACGCCGCTGACGGCCAGGCGCGTAAAATGTTGCAGGAGATCCTGGCGGCATTGGGCACGGGCGATGCGCTTGCCGCACGCTATCGCCGCCAGCTCTATTCCCTGCTTTACTGATGTAAGCAGAAAACGGGCCGAACGATTTGGCCCGTTCATCTGACAACCTGGAGGTTATATGCTCACCGTGATTCCTGTTCTCATCCTGGTCGCCCTGGTCACCGTATGGTCCGGCGTCAAAATCGTTCCGCAAGGCTATCAGTGGACGGTCGAACGCTTTGGCCGCTACACCCGCACGCTTCAGCCCGGCCTGAGTCTGGTTGTTCCCTTCATGGATCGTATCGGTCATAAGATCAATATGATGGAACGGGTGCTGGATATTCCCTCTCAGGAGATCATCTCCAAAGATAACGCCAACGTCACGATTGATGCGGTCTGTTTTGTCCAGGCCATCGATCCGGCGCGGGCCGCCTATGAAGTCAGCAATCTGGAGCTGGCGATTCTTAACCTCACTATGACCAATATGCGCACCGTGTTGGGCAGCATGGAACTGGATGAGATGCTGTCTCAGCGAGACAGCATTAATACCCGCTTACTGCATATCGTTGATGAAGCCACCAATCCCTGGGGCGTAAAAATCACCCGTATTGAAATTCGTGATGTTCGTCCGCCACAGGAGCTGATTGGCGCCATGAACGCCCAGATGAAAGCGGAGCGTACTAAACGAGCCGATATTCTGGCGGCGGAAGGTGTGCGGCAGGCGGAAATTCTGCGGGCCGAAGGGGAAAAACAGGCGCAGATTTTGAAAGCGGAAGGGGAACGAACGTCGGCTTTCCTGCAGGCTGAAGCCCGTGAACGTCAGGCGGAAGCGGAAGCCCGCGCCACGAAAATGGTATCGGAAGCGATAGCCGCCGGCGATATTCAGGCCATAAATTACTTTGTGGCGCAGAAATACACGGATGCGCTGCAAAAAATTGGTGAGTCCAGTAACAGTAAAGTGGTGATGATGCCGCTGGAAGCCAGCAGCTTGTTGGGTGCGATCGGCGGAATTGGTGAGCTGTTAAAAGAAACCCGCAGCGAGTCGAAACGCTGATGGTGAGTGAGATTGTTGCCCATCCGCACTGGTTCTGGCTGACGCTGGGCGGGCTGCTACTGGCGGCTGAGATGCTCGGCACAAATGGCTACCTGCTCTGGAGCGGGCTCGCAGCCATGCTGGTCGGTATCACAGAATGGGCTTTGCCGCTCAGTTGGACCGCCCAGGGCTCTTTGTTTGCCGCATTAACGCTGGCGAGCGTATTTATCTGGCATCGCGTAATGCGCTATCGCGAGCGCAACCAGCAGCCAAATTCCCTTAATCAGCGCGGCAACCAGATGATCGGCCTGCAGTTGACCCTGGACACTGCGTTGCAAAACGGTATCGGTCACGTCCGCGTTGGCGACAGCAGCTGGCGCGTTCAGGCAGACCAGAATCTTCCTGCCGGTACGTTGGTTGAAGTGGTAGCTGTGGAAGGTATTACACTGCGCATTCAGTCTCGCGTGCCGTCACCCTGACTGCAGCAGCCTGCCAGGTTATTGATGATCGGGCAATCGGCGCTGTCATTACCCGGGCAGGCCGCCGCCAGCGCCAGCAGGCGTGCGCGCATGGCTTGCAGTTCTTCAATATGCGCAGCAATTTCGTCAGCTTTCTGCAGCGTACGCGCCTTAACGTCCGCGCTGTGGCGTTCAGGGTCGTTAAACAGCCCGACCAGCTCGCGGCACTCATCAAGGGTAAAACCCACCTGCCGTGCCTGGCGTAATAAATTCAGCTCATCAAGATGGTGTGAATTGTAATGGCGGTAGCCGTTATCGCCGCGCAGCGGGGGCGTGACTACGCCCTTTTCTTCATAGAAACGAATAGCCTTACTGGTTAGCCCGGTCTTTTTCGCCACGGTACTAATATTCATAACAGTTTTCCTGATCTTCCCCTATAGGGGCGCTTCCAAAAGGCCCAGCCCGTGAGCTGCCGGGCTAAATCAGTGTTTGATTCTACTTCACTCGTGCCCGACTCTGTCGTTTTGCACCTGAGAACAGGTGGAAAACAAGGCATTTCATGCAGGAGATTATAGATCACCCTGCCAGGTAAAAGGGTTCTCGTCCCGGTATCTGAGTAAACGCGGTCGCTGCAGAGGCCTTCGGCTGACGCTTCCGGTTAACCTGAGTAATGCCAAAACGCGCCTGAGTGCAAAACAAACTGGTTAGCCGGTCAATCTGTCATCAATCCTATAAAAAATAAGATGATAACGCTTGTCAACGCAGAAAATTCCGATAAAATCCCGCCAGTTTGTAACAAATCATTATCATCATTAAAGTATAGGGGATTGGATTATGGCTTTAGTCAGCTGTCCAGAATGTCATAAGGAAGTGAGTGATTCAGCATTACGTTGTCCATCATGTGCCAGGCAGCTCAGAAAGCCGCGTCGCTCTTTTTTTGGCAAAATGGTTAAGTGGACTTTCATTCTGTTTAACATTCTTATGGTGTACTGCCTGTTCGCAGGATTAGGTGGAAGTGGCGACGTTATCAATAACGCGGCTTCCGATGCGGAAAAAGCCGGTGCTGCGCTTGGAGCAGGTTTAGGTTTAATGGCGATCGGCACCCTTTGGGTTATTGGCGACATCATTATCGGGACGCTGGTCTTCTTTACCAGACCCAAAGGGTAATTGACTCATCCTGCGTGCCTGCAAAGGGTTTAGCATGCCTGGCGAAAACCGTTGCACAGCAAGGGAACAGCGAAATTTCGATCCCGTTAACGCGGATAGCAGGTAAATCAGTCCCGCTTATCTGGCGAAGCACGGAACTGTGTTTATATTGAGCGACAGGCATGATCGAACAGGATGAAGCCTCAGCAGTAAGCGCAGGGCTGGCCGTCATTTCGTCACCCCTTTTCATCAGCGGGCTTGCACGCCTTTAAGCCGAATGAAAGTCAAAAAAAGCCCTGCTTATCTGGACTGCCGCAAAAGTTGGACAGTGCAGGTTACGCGGGGCTTTCTTCTTGTGGCGTCCTGAGTCATGTCAACGCCAGCAAGCCGGGTACACCACCGGTGAATAAACTTCCTTTATCTGGCCATTCAGGATTTGACCTTCCCCTTGAGGGAAGGTTTAACCTGAATAACAGTCACATCTCAACGATCAACCCCGCACATCTGATAAAGGAGTCAACCATGTCAAACACGATTGTTCTGGCGCTGGACGGATTGTCCTGCGGCCACTGCGTAAAACGCGTCAAAGATACGCTCGAACAGCGCGACGATGTCGAGCTGGCGGAGGTTACTCAACAGGAAGCCCGCGTGTCAGGCCGTGCAGACGCTACCGCGCTGATCGCTACCGTTGAACAAGCGGGCTACCATGCAACATTAAAAGCTGCGGGTTCCAGCCCAAAGCCTGAGCCGTTGACAGCAGCAGAGCCGCCGCCGGAGGCGCTGACAACGGAGTCTTCTCCTCTTCCGGCAACTGAAAATCAGCCCGCTCACGTGCTGTTAATTGACGGGATGAGCTGCGCCAGCTGCGTCAGCCGGGTTGAGAAAGCCCTTGAGCAGGTAAGTGGTGTGCAACAGGCCCGCGTGAATCTGGCCGAACGCAGCGCGCTGGTGATGGGCAATGTGGCACCCCATCTGCTGGTCGCCGCCGTGGATGCGGCCGGCTATGGGGCGGAAGTGGTCGAAGACGAACAGCAACGCCGTGAAAAGCAGCAGCGCAGCGCCCGACGCGCCATGCGACGTTTTAGCTGGCAGGCGGGACTTGCACTGCTGTTTGGCGTGCCGTTAATGATCTGGGGCATGTTGGGCGACAACATGATGCTCACCGAGGACAATCATACCACCTGGCTGGTGTTGAGCACGGTTACGCTGTTGGTGATGGTCGCCACGGGCGGTCACTTCTACCGCAGTGCCTGGCGCAGCCTGCTCAACCGCAGCGCGACAATGGATACCTTAGTCTCGCTGGGCACCGCCGCCGCCTGGATCTACTCCTTTAGCGTGGTGATTTGGCCGGCGTTCTTCCCGCTGCAGGCGCGTCATCTCTACTTCGAAGCCAGCGTAATGATTCTCGGCCTGATCAATCTGGGCCATGCGCTTGAACAACGCGCGCGTCAGCGTTCCTCGCGAGCCCTGGAACACCTGCTCGATCTGACGCCGGAACAGGCAAGAGTCGTAACGGAACAGGGTGAAACCTCAATGCCGGTTAGCGCGGTACAGCCCGGCATGATCCTGCGGCTGGTCGCGGGCGATCGCGTGCCGGTCGATGGCGAAGTCCAGGACGGTGAAGCCTGGTGTGATGAGGCCATGCTGACCGGTGAGGCGGTGCCGCAAAGCAAAACGCAGGGCGATCGTCTGTTTGCCGGCACCCTGGTGCAGGACGGGACAGTACGCTTCATTGCCCGCGCGACCGGTGGCAATACGACGCTGGCGCGCATCATTCAGTTAGTCCGTAAAGCCCAGAGCAGTAAGCCAGATGTGGGTCGTCTGGCCGATCGTATTTCTGCCGTGTTTGTGCCGGTGGTGGTGCTTATCGCCCTGATAAGCGCCGCAGTCTGGTATACCGCCGGTCCGGCGCCTCAGATTGCCTACGCGCTGGTGGTGGCCACCACAGTGCTGATTATTGCCTGCCCCTGCGCGCTGGGCCTGGCCACGCCCATGTCGATTATCGCCGGAACCGGCCGCGCCGCCGAATACGGCGTGCTGGTACGCGATGCCGATGCACTGCAGCGCGCCAGCCGTATCGATACGCTGGTGTTTGATAAAACCGGCACGCTGACAAGGGGCACACCGCAGGTGACCGAGGTGATGAGCTGGAACGGCAGCACGCGCGATTCGGTCCTGTCTTCGGCGGCGGCGCTGGAACAGACATCGGGTCACCCACTGGCGAAAGCGATCCTGGCGGAAGCGGGTACCGCAGCAACGCCCGCGATTGCGCAATTTCGTACAATACGCGGCAAAGGCGTAAGCGGCATACTCAATGGCAGACAGCTGTTACTGGGTAATGTCAGTCTGTTACACGATTACGGCGTGGATTGCCAACCGGCGCGGGCTGAAATTGACAGGCTCACCCGGCAAGGGGCAACCCCGGTATTACTGGCACAGGATAGACAGCTTACCGGTCTGATTGGCTTGCGGGATACGCTGCGCCCTGAAGCGAAAGCAGCACTGCAGCGGCTGCATGCAGCGGGTTACCGACTGGTTATGCTGACCGGGGATCATGAAAATACGGCCCGGGCTGTTGCGCATGAAGTCGGTATTGATGAGGTGATTGCAGGCGTACTGCCCGAAGGTAAAGCCGATGCGATAAGCCAACTACAGCAGCAAGGAAGGCAGGTTGCCATGGTGGGCGATGGTATCAATGATGCTCCGGCACTGGCGCAGGCTGATGTCGGTATTGCGATGGGCGGCGGCAGCGATGTGGCGGTAGAAACCGCAGCGATTACGCTCATGCGGGCCGATCTGCATGGCGTGGTGGATGCCTTAAAGATTGCCTCCGCCACCCTGGGCAATATCCGGCAGAATCTGTTTGGCGCGTTTATTTACAACGTTATCGGTATTCCGCTGGCGGCAGGCGTGCTCTTTCCTTTTACCGGCCTGTTGCTTAGCCCGGTTTTTGCCGGTGCCGCCATGGCGCTGTCGTCAATAACCGTGGTGAGCAATGCTAACCGCCTGTTGCGCTATAAGCCACGCGTTTAGCAATAACTGCCCTGCTCTGTCTTTCGCAACGGGATCCCGCTAGCATGGTGGCTTTCAAACAGTGAAGGACAGGGAATGACAGCGCGCCTTTTGCAACGTTTACGTAACTGGATTAATCCGCTTTTTCCAGCCAGCTATCGTTGGCCCGCCGTGGATATTCAGTCGGGCGAATGCCGGTTTCATCTGGTGGGTAGCATTCATATGGGCACCCGTGACATGCAGCCCCTGCCGGTCCGGCTGCTACAGCAGTTGCAAAAAGCCGATGCGCTGGTGGTTGAAGCGGATATTACCCAGGGAGGATCGCCATTTGAAAACACGGAAGAGCGTCCGCCACTGATCGCCAGAATGGATGATGATGCGCTGGCGAAGCTTGAAACACTGTGCAACGAAACCGGTCTGTCCCTGAGCCGGTTTGATACGTTACCGGCCTGGCAGATTGCGCTGATGCTACAGGCCCAGCAGGCCCAACGGCTGGGGTTACGTCCTGATTTCGGTATTGATTATCAGCTGCTACAGGCCGCGCGGGCGATGGATAAACCCGTGATTGAACTGGAAGGTGCGCAGGCGCAAATCACCCTGCTGAAATCCTTGCCCGACGATGGCATGGCGCTGCTGGCGGATACGCTGACCCACTGGCACACCAACGCACGCATGTTGCAAACGATGGTGAGCTGGTGGCTGGAAAGCCCGCCACGCGATCCCCAGATTGCGTTGCCAGCGACATTCAGTCAGACCCTGAACGACACGCTGATTAGCCAGCGTAACAGCCAGTGGTGTGATCATTTACGTCGCCTGCCTTCGGGTCGATACGTCGTCGCGGTCGGCGCTCTGCATTTATATGGCGAGAATAACCTGCCGGGAATGATGCGCGTCAGATAACTCACGGCAAAAAAAAGAGAGCCGACAGTCATATCGGCTCTTCAAAGAGGAATGTGTTAATGATTTTAGTTGTCGCCAACAACAGGATTGCTGGCGCGTGGCAATTCTCGCCTAAAGCACATTATTTCGCCACATTTATTGTTCATTAATACGTAATAAGATTTTTCTGAATATGAGGCAACAATGACGCCCGCGGTAAAACTACTGGAAAAACAAAAGGTCAGCTTCACACTGCATCCTTATGAGCATGACAGTAACGAAACCAGTTTTGGCGACGAAGCGGTTCGTAAGCTCAACCTGGACGCCCGGCAGGTGTATAAAACCCTGCTGGTGGCGTTGAACGGCGAGGCGAAACACCTTGCCGTGGCCGTTACGCCCGTCGCCACTCAGCTCGACCTCAAGAAAGTGGCAAAAGCGTTCAATGCCAAAAAAGCCGAGATGGCCGATCCCATGCTGGCCCAGCGCATCACCGGTTATCTGGTGGGCGGTATCAGCCCGCTGGGCCAAAAAAAGCGCCTGCCTACGGTGATCGACAGCTCTGCAAATGCCTTTGCGACGCTGTTTATTTCCGGCGGTAAGCGCGGGCTGGATATCGAGTTAAGCCCACAGGATCTGTCACGGCTGCTGGAGGCACCCTTAGCGGATATTGCCCGACGCGACTAAGCCGGTTGCAGTGCGCAGAGTTCATCAATCATCCAGCGCCCGGCAGGACCGGGTGGATTGCGGCGCGACCAGACGACGTCAACCGCGATGCGCTGCGGCCATCCTGGTAAGGGCAACTCCTTTAAAACACCATGTCCAAACTGTTTCACCAGCCAACGGGGTAAAATACTCCAGCCAAAGCCCTGTTCCGCCATCTCCAGCAGCACATAATAGGTTTGAGCAGACCAGGCTCTCCCCTGGAAAGTCGGTGCACGACGATCGGTCCAGGTATTGAGGCGCAGGTGACGAAGAGGTTCGAGCTGACTTTCGCTGATCGTGGTTTCCCACGCCAGGGGATGATCACGATGCAGATAAACTCCTAATTCAGCATCAACCTGCAGGCGCGCGATCGCAATGTCAGCCGGCAGCGTTGGCTGTGCACGAATCACCCCAATATGCGCACGCCCGGTTTGCAACAGCTCAACGACATCATCATCTTCCGCCGCAATGCCTTCCAGCTCGACATCAGGATAATGCTGATCAAATTGCTTAAGCAGTCGCTGATGGTAATGCGTTTGCCAAAAATCTGAGACTGCAACGCTGAGCCGCGGCTCTGTTCCCTCGGACAAGCGCGTCGCCAGCGCATCCAGTCGCTCGCTGGCGGCGAGGATTTGCTGCACCTGAGGCAGCACGCGTCGCCCCTGCTCGGTGAGCTGTGGCTGGCGGCCGCGCCGGTCAAACAGGGCGAAACCGAGATCGGCTTCCAGATTAACCACAGCCACGCTGACGGTAGACTGGCTTTTTTTTAACGCCCGCGCGGCGGCTGAGAACGAGCCGCTGGCAACGGTCTGGACAAAGGCTTCCAGAGATTCCGGTGAGTAACGCATGAGAACCATCGCTTTTATCGATAGATGATCATTTTATCTTAGCATTTTATCGTGGGAGAATGCGCAGCCTGAATAAAGGAGATTGAAATGCAAACCCGTTCGCTCACAGAACGCATCGTCCATGCCACCCTGTTTGAAGGCCTGGCCATCGTGACGATTGCTCCGCTGGCAGCATGGTTTATGAATAAACCCCTGTTTCAGATGGGAGCGCTGGCGATCATGCTGTCTACGGTGGCGATGCTGTGGAATATGATTTACAACAGCGTGTTTGATCGGTTTTATCCGCCAGGGCAGAAACGTCGCGCCCTGCTTCGAGCGCTGCACGCATTGGGTTTTGAGGGCGGTTTTATCCTGATAGGCCTGCCGCTGGCGGCCTGGATGCTGGAGATTTCACTGTGGCAGGCATTTTTAATTGAAGTCGCGTTTTTTCTGTTCTTTCTGCCCTACACCTTCGTCTACAACCTGGTGTGGGACAAACTGCGTCCACACTGGTTCGGCCGCAAATCCTGCCGCGCCTGAAAAAAAAGCAGGGAGGCGTTCTCCCTGCCTGGACTTAATGCAGCGTTGCACTCTCTCCATTCCAGTGCCGGATCCACGTCAGTAACATTTTGGGATAGCGCCGCAACGGCGTCGCGTCTTTCGCCTCATCCTTTGGTGGTGCTGCCTGCTCAGCCTGATAAATAACCGCTTCACGTGGCTGGTAATCGCTGGCGTTCACCGGAGAATGGGCGCTTAGCCAGTCCCGCAGGACCTGCGCATCCACCTTGCCGCTGTTCACATAACCCGGGTGCGTGTCGATGCGCGGATAGCCATCCCCGCCTGCGGCATTAAAACTGTTTGTCGCCATACGATAGGTTTTTTCATCTGCCAGCGGCTGTCCATTGATCCTGACCTGGCTGACGCTGCTGCCGTTGGCGATCAGACTGACGTTGGCCAACTGGGCAAAACCGCCTGAATCAGGTTTGATGTTTGCCACAACCGCCAGATAGCGTTTGATTTCTGCGCCGGTCAGCGTGACGGAAACGACCTGATTACCGAAGGGTTGTACCTGTAACAGATCGCGCCAGGCAACCGGGCCGGATGTCAGCGAGGTACGGATCCCGCCCCCGCTCATCACGGCGAAGTCAGCCTGCGTTGCGGCCATCTGCGCACGCAGTATTAACTGCCCAATGGCGCTTTGTTTAAACCGCACGGTTTCTTTTTCGCCGGGAAAATCCCCTTTAATGCTTCCCACGTTGACCCGTAGCTTCGCGTCTGCGCGCTTTTGAAAAGGCGTCAGTAGTTTCATCATTGCGGTGTTAGCCGGGATGGCTTCCTGCCAGGTCAGTGAGGATTCACTGCCATCAAGATTTTTGATTTTGTGTTTGAGGTTGACCGGTATCAGCTGGTAGGCCTCCAGCGTCACCTCTCCATTGCGGTAGGTAAAATCGCCGCGCCCTACGTATTTACCCCATTTTTCCGCCTGCATGATCCAGACGCCGTTCTGCCGATCGGGCTCACAGGGTTGGCCTGGCTGATAGTCTTTACGGCTGACATTCTCTTTTTCCATACATACCGCATCGTGAGAATGCCCCCCGACGATCATATTGAGGGTTCCCTTTGGCAGACTGCGGGCCAGCGTCACGTCATCAACACCGTTACTGCCGTGTTGACCGTCGTCATAATGGCCAAGATGGGTTAACGCGACGATAACGTCGGGCTTCTCAGTAGCACGCAGCTCGGCGACGGCCTTTTCGGCCTCGGCAATGGGATCGCGGAATTCGATATCGCTTAACTGCGCAGGATTTGTCAGCCGGGCGGTATCGGGGGTAATCAATCCGAGCACGGCGATTTTTAACCCCATGCGCTGAAATACAGCCCAGGGCTTAAACAGGCGCTTACCACTGCTTTTTTGATAGACGTTGGCGGCCAGGAACGGAAATTTGGCCCATTTTTCCTGCTTACGCAGGACGGCGAGCGGTTTATCGAACTCGTGATTGCCCAGCGTCATGGCGTCGTAGCCAATCAGGTTCATGCCGCGAATGTCGGGTTCCGCGTCCAGCTCATCCGACTCAGGCACGCCGCTGTTAACATCGCCAGCAGACAAGATTAACGCCCCACCGCCTTTGGCCTGAATATCGTAACGCTGCGTATCCATTAGCGTTTTTTGCGCCGCCAGCCCGTATTCACCCTGATCATTAGTCCAAAAATGCCCATGTTGATCGTTGGTATGCAGAATGCTGAAACGGTAACTGCGGTCAGGCACTGCAGCATGGGTAAACAGCGACGATAACATCACGAGCAGTGCCAGACCTGCTCCTGCCCCTCGAAATATCAACACAGCCCTTCTCCTTTGATTGTTATCCGTTTCACCCGCCGGCCATCGGCGCCCTTCTGTGTCGCACAGAAACGGCCGTAACTCAAGATGAATACGGCTCCGTCTGGCCATTATGGCAGGCCAGGCGACCTGACAGGAAACGCCAACCGTCTGATTTATCCGCTCTCTTCTCTCTGACGCGCTGTTAAAAGGCTAAATGTTGACGGGATATGAAGGTGTTGTTCATTAAACCTGCAACATTGTTAACCGCTGCGACATCAACTCGACAAAGTGGGTCTTTGCGCTTTTTCCGGCATGACTGCTGTTTTCAGCTCAACCTGACAGCCAGACTTTTTTCATGAGTGCTGTCAGCTTTGCGCTGTAGCTTCGGCACAATAGTCTGTTTTCACGATGTTTTTACCCGACATCCAGCACAGCGATGGTACCGCTGCTTCAATCTGAAAAAACCGCTATTACGCTTGTGAGGCTGACTGGCCTTAGCAAATCTCACGCTGGTTCCGGTTGGTGACGGTTTATAGCGCATTCGCGCATCATTGGCGTCACGTCTGTGTCATTTAACGGGCGTAAACTTATTCCGTTCTGTTCCTGATGAAGCGCTAAACCAGCCGGTGATAGGGATAAGTGATAAAAACAGCCTTCCGATTGCATTTTTCTCGTATTTGCATAATTTTTTCTGTTAATCCCACAAATTATTCAGCGATCCTTTTCGATATGCATTAGACTCATTTGTTACAAGCGGACACATTTATACCCATGGAGACTGGCATGCATCACACCACACCGTTGATTACGACTATCGTCGGGGCTCTGGTCCTGGCTTTTCTCCTTGGAATGCTGGCAAATCGGTTACGCATTTCGCCGCTAGTGGGTTATTTAGTCGCGGGCGTACTGGCTGGCCCTTTTACGCCGGGGTTTGTGGCTGATACCAATCTGGCACCGGAACTCGCAGAGCTGGGCGTTATCCTGCTGATGTTCGGCGTCGGTCTGCACTTCTCACTCAAGGATCTGATGTCGGTAAAGCGGATAGCCATTCCCGGCGCTATCGCACAGATCGCTGTGGCGACCTTACTGGGAATGCTGATGTCGTGGGCGATGGGCTGGTCCTGGATGACGGGCTTAGTGTTCGGTTTGTGTCTTTCTACCGCCAGTACCGTGGTGTTGCTGCGCGCATTAGAAGAGCGTCAGCTTATTGAAAGCCAGCGCGGCCAGATTGCTATTGGCTGGTTGATTGTTGAAGATTTGGTCATGGTGCTTACGCTGGTCCTGCTGCCCGCGATTGCCGGCATGATGGAACAGGGTAACGCCAGCGCCAGCCTGGTGATATGGGACCTGCTCTGGACCATCGGTAAAGTCGCCGCCTTTATGGTGTTAATGATGGTCGTCGGTCGCCGTGCCGTGCCCTGGATCCTCGCGAAAAGTGCCGCAACGGGTTCACGTGAGCTGTTTACGCTGGCCGTATTAGCCCTGGCGCTGGGCATTGCGTTTGGCGCCGTCGAGTTCTTTGACGTCTCTTTTGCCCTCGGGGCCTTCTTTGCCGGTATGGTGCTGAACGAGTCCGAGTTAAGCCAGCGCGCCGCCCGCGACACGCTGCCGCTGCGTGATGCCTTTGCGGTGCTGTTCTTTGTGTCTGTCGGAATGCTGTTCGACCCGATGATCCTGGTGAAAGAACCGCTGGCGGTGCTGGGGGCGCTGGTGATCGTCGTGATAGGAAAATCTGCCGCGGCGTGGCTTCTGGTCTCGCTGCTGGGTCATTCACGCCGCACCGCGATGACCATTTCGGTCAGCCTGGCGCAAATCGGCGAGTTTGCCTTTATTCTTGCCGGGCTGGGGATCTCCCTGGGGCTGCTGGATGAAGAGGGCCGTAATCTGGTGCTGGCTGCCGCCATTCTTTCTATCATGCTCAACCCGGTGCTGTTTACCCTGCTGGGGCGCTATCTGTCTAAGAACGAAACGGTGGAGCAGCAGACGCTCGAAGAGGCGCTGGAAGAAGAAGAACAACAGATTCCAGTGGATATCTGCCATCACGCGGTAATCGTTGGCTATGGTCGCGTCGGCAACCTGCTGTGTGAGCAACTGATGGCGCTCAATATTCCGGTGGTGGTGGTCGAGAGTTCGATTCCTCGCGTCAAAGCACTACGCGATCAGGGCATTCGGGCCGTGCTGGCCAACGCTGCCCGCGCAAACACGCTGGAGTTAGCCCGTGTGGACTGTGCAGCCTGGCTGCTCATCACCATTCCCAACGGATATGAGGTGGGGGAAATCGTTACCGCCGCCCGCCAGAAAAAAGCGGACATCAACATCATTGTGCATGCCCATTATGATGATGAGGTGGAGTACATTCTGGAACGTGGCGCAAACCATGTCGTGATGGGCGAACGCGAGATTGCCGCCAGCATCATTCAGAAACTGCAGGAAAACCTTGAGCAGGATCACACCAGGCTCGCCTGTGAAGGCAACAGCTAATGCCCTGCCCCTCAGCAGCGGCAGCGTTGCTGAGGGGCAGTTTGTGTTTCCGGCTTAACGATCCCAGTAGGACTCTTCCAGGCTGTCTTCCCGCTCGGGCAGGCCGCGCGTCAGTCGGGGAGAATGCTGGTTCAGCACCTGATAGCTTACCCGGTTCGCATATTTGCAAACCTGCGCCAGGGACGAATAGGTGAGATAAGCGCGCGCATGCTTACTGGAATTAGGCACGTTGCGGCGATGATAATTGTTTGCCGTAATATCGTGCAGCAATGCGGCCAGTGCGCCGTCCCCTGCCCCGTTGGTATTCATGATCTTTTCCGGACCGCCCATATAAGGGGCGATGTGAGAAAAAATGCGTAGCGGCTGCTGGCAGTCCTGTTTACGCATCGCCCGGCTAAATTCGTACAGGTTGAACTCCGCAATCGCGCCAGGCAGCAGCGGATGATTCGTTTTGCGCTTGAACGCCTCTTCCGTATAACCCGCCATATACAATCCGGTCGGCCCTGCGGTACACAACACCAGGTCAACCCATTCCAGCGCCATATCCGATGCCAGCAGAGGATCGGCTTCGCCGGTCAGCGCCAGGGCTTCTTCTTCGTTCATTGCCACAATTGAAACGTGATCGCGCAGAAAATCGCGCCAGAACTGCGGGTTGTCGCCGATGACGTGTTTGGTGCCCAGCGTCAGGACCACGGGCACGTTGTGGCGTTTGGCGTATTCAATGGCCTTTAATGTTGCCTCAGGCATGGGCTCGCCCGCCTCGCAGCGGATTAGATAGGAGGTCAGCACCAGCGCAGAGGCGCCCGCAATAACGTCTTCAGGGACGTTTTCCGCCCTGAGCTGATTCATTTGCCCCGGGCTGATAGCAAAGGTGCGGTCGCCCTGATCGCCAATCAGCGTAAAGCAGCGGCCAATCGCACCGTCAACGCCCTGCAGATAGTTCAGGTCCATTCGGCTGGAGGTATTACACAGATAGCGGTAGGCATAACCGCCAATCTGGATATTGTTGCACATCACCCCCAGCAGTACGGAACGATCGTCCGCCAGCACCGAGAAATTATGCAGCGTATTACCAATTGTGCCGCCCGCAAACTGGTGGGTCACCAGTTCGTCACGCATCAGTTCCGCATACAGCGCTTCCGCCACGGTATCGTCGATAACCAGCGAATGGCCAGCGCTCAGGCCGTAGCGAACAAGAAAGGCGTCATCGACTTTGGCTTCGATATCGACCAGCGTCTGATCGATGCCGACCACCCAACTGCCGTCTTCACTATCAAATTGGGAGGACTGTAACAGCGGATCGCGGGCGCTAACGGGGAAGTAATGTTTGGATTTACGTTTGCCGGGAAATTTCATGGTAACTGCCGTGAGGAAAAACAGGCAGAGAAGCATATCACATTCTGTGTCGTGACTTTACTGTCGCAAGTGAACCCACTGCATACTCATCTCAGTATGTTCTGCCATTGTATTTAGCACCAGGCGAACCTCAGCCTTCTGTCCAGCAGCATGCAGGAAGAGGAGAGAAACAGACACAGGGGGGAAGTCAACGCGTTGAGGGCAAAAGGGGCCAGCCTGGCCAGCCCCAATCCGCTTAGCCGAGAATCTTAGCCAGCTCTGCGCTCACGTCGGACACGTTGCGCGTACCGTCGATCTTGTGATACGCGGTGTGCCCCGCTTCCGCTTCTTTGCTGTAGTAAGCAATCAGCGGCGCAGTCAGCTGATGGTATTCCACCAGACGTTTGCGCACCGTTTCTTCCTGATCGTCTTTGCGCGTGGTCAGCTCTTCACCGGTCACGTCATCCTTGCCTTCCACTTTCGGTGGATTGAATTTGACGTGGTAGACGCGGCCTGATGGCGCGTGAACACGGCGGCCTACGATACGCTCAACAATCAGCTCGTCCGGTACGGCGAACTCCAGCACGTAGTCCACTTTAATACCGGCTTCTTTCATTGCGTCAGCCTGAGGAATGGTGCGTGGGAAACCATCAAGCAGGAAACCGTTTTTGCAATCTTCCTGGGTGATGCGCTCTTTAACCAGCGCAATGACCAGCTCATCAGTAACCAACTTACCGGCATCCATAATGGCTTTCGCCTGGTTGCCAAGTTCGGTGCCAGCTTTAACCGCTGCACGCAGCATGTCGCCAGTGGAGATCTGCGGAATGCCGTATTTCTCCATGATGAATTGGGCTTGAGTCCCCTTACCTGCGCCCGGAGCTCCGAGCAGAATAATACGCATTGCGTAAATCCCCTTGCGAATCGCATTGATGAATCTGAGAAGCGGAAGAACATACCATTATGACCCGCCCACCACAAGGAAGCGGCGGGTCAGGAAAGTTTAGTGTACTGGCTTTAGCGCGTGATAGCAGTGCGTCAGGTCAGCGAAAGGGCATTTTCGGACTGGCGGCTTATGCTGAATGCATTTCATGGCGTTTGCGCAACAAAACGGCTCGCTGAAATCAGGCGATGCACTTAAGCAAAAAAAACCGGTGGACCTTGCCACCGGTTTTGATTGGCTTACGCCGTCAGTAACTGATTCATACGGCGGATAAACTGGTTAGGATCGTCCAGCGTGCCGCGCTCGGCCAGCAGCGCCTGATCCAGTAACAGCTCTATCCACTCACCGAAGCGGGTTTCATCCTGGGTATCCGCCACGCGTTTCACCAGTTGGTGATCGGGGTTGATTTCAAAGATGTATTTCACTTCCGGCACATCCTGACCTGCCGCAGCAAACAGTTTGGCCATTTGCGTGGTCATCTCGTTCGCATCCGTGGTCACAATCGCCGGCGTATCGGTCAGGCGGTGCGTCAGACGCACTTCTTTCACGCGCTCACCCAGCAGCGTTTTCACGCGCTCAACAAACGGCTCCAGCGCTTTTTCAGCTTCTTTCTGCTCTTCCGTCTCTTCGTCGGCCAGCTTATCCAGTGCGTCATCGGCTTTGCTGACAGACTGGAAGACTTTACCGTCGAACTCGGTCAGGTAGCTCATCATCCATTCGTCGATGCGATCGGACAACAGCAGCACTTCGATGCCTTTCTTACGGAACAGCTCCAGATGCGGGCTGCTGTTGGCGGCGGCATAGCTGTCGGCCGTGATGTAGTAGATCTTCTCCTGACCTTCTACCATGCGGCTGACGTACTCTTCCAGCGAAACGGTTTGCGCCGCGCCTTCGCTTTGGGTACTGGCAAAGCGCAACAGTTTAGCAATCGCTTCTTTATTCGCGTGATCTTCCGCCGGGCCTTCTTTCAGTACCAGACCGAACTCTTTCCAGAAGGTCTGGTATTTTTCGCTGTCATCTTTTGCCAGTTTATCCAGCATCTGCAGCACACGCTTGGTCAGCGCGCCACGCAGGCTCTGGGTTACCCGGCTGTCCTGCAGGATTTCACGCGATACGTTAAGCGGCAGATCGTTTGAGTCAATCAGGCCGCGCACGAAGCGCAGGTAATTCGGCATGAACTGCTCGGCATCATCCATGATAAACACGCGCTGTACGTACAGTTTCAGGCCATGTTTATGATCGCGGTTCCACATGTCGAACGGCGCACGCGCCGGGATATAAAGCAGGCTGGTGTACTCCTGTTTACCTTCCACACGGTTGTGGCTCCAGATAGCCGGATCGCTGAAATCGTGGGCGATGTGTTTGTAAAACTCGTTGTACTCTTCATCGCTGATGTCAGCTTTGTTGCGCGTCCACAGCGCCTGGGCCTTGTTGATTTTCTCCCAGGTGGTGGTGCCGGTCTCTTCGTCTTTGCTTTCGATTTCTACCGGCAGGGCAATGTGATCGGAGTACTTACTGATAATGTTGCGTACGCGCCAGCTATCAAGGAACTCATCTTCGCCCTCGCGCAGGTGCAGGGTAATTTCGGTACCGCGTTCGGCTTTGCTGATATCCGCGATGGTGTAATCCCCTTCACCCGCGGATTCCCAGAAGACAGCTTCATCTTCTGCCGCGCCCGCTGCACGGGTGCGCACAGAGACCTTGTCGGCCACGATAAACGCCGAATAGAAGCCTACGCCAAACTGACCGATCAGCTGGCTGTCTTTCGCCTGGTCTGAGCCCAGAGACGCCAGGAAAGATTTGGTGCCTGATTTAGCAATGGTGCCCAGGTTTTCAATCACTTCATCACGACGCATGCCGATACCGTTATCGCTCAGCGTAATGGTACGGTTGTCCTTATCCACAGAGAGACGCACGCGCAGGTCGCCATCGCCTTCATACAGGCTGGCATCAGACAGCGCGCGGAAGCGCAGTTTATCTGCCGCATCCGAAGCATTGGAAATCAGCTCACGCAGGAAAATCTCTTTGTTTGAATAGAGAGAATGGATCATCAGGTGCAGAAGTTGTTTTACCTCTGACTGAAAGCCACGAGTCTCTTGTCCTTTCATGGTCATTGCTACCTCAACAGAATCAGATTTAACGAACGTTGAGGAGGATGTGGGGATAAATGAGAGGTTTTCAAGCCGGTGTCTTTCACAACACCGGCAAGCGTTTAAAATTTAATCTTTTGACGACCGGCGAGGGAGTGGGACAGCGTGGTGCCATCGACCATTTCCAGTTCACCGCCCATCGGAACCCCATGCGCAATACGGCTCGCGTCGACGCCATACTGTCCGCACAATTCAGCGATGTAGTTCGCGGTAGCTTCACCTTCAACCGTGGGATTGGTCGCCAGAATCACTTCGTGAAGCGTTTCTTTTTCCAGCCGTTGTTCCAGTCGGTCAAGACCAATATCGGCTGGACCAATGCCGTCCAGCGGCGAAAGATGCCCCATCAACACGAAATAGCGGCCGGCAAATTGCCCGGTTTGCTCAATAGCATGGATGTCTGCCGGGCTCTCAACCACGCAAATTTGACCATTTTGCTGACGCCGGGGATTGGCGCAAATGGTGCAAATTTCCTGCTCGGTGAAGGTGCGGCAATCGGCACAGTGGCCGATTTCCGACATCGCCCGGGTCAGGGCCTGCGCCAGCCGCATTCCGCCACTCCGATCGCGCTGTAGCAGTTGAAACGCCATACGCTGGGCCGATTTAGGCCCAACGCCCGGCAAACAGCGCAGCGACTCCATTAAAGACTCTAGCAGGGGGCTGGTTTGCATCAGAACGGCATCTTGAAGCCTGGTGGCAGCTGCATACCTGAAGAGACAGAGGCCATTTTCTCTTTCTGCACTTCGTCAATGCGACGAGCGGCATCGTTGAATGCGGCGGCAATCAGATCTTCCAGCATGTCTTTGTCGTCCTCAAGCAGGCTCGGATCGACTTCTACCCGGCGGCAGTTGTGAGCACCGTTGATCGTGACCTTGACCATGCCAGCACCTGATTCACCCGTGACTTCCAGGGCGGCAATTTCTTCCTGAACCTGGGCCATTTTGTCTTGCATCTGCTGGGCCTGCTTCATCAGGTTGCCCAATCCGCCTTTACCAAACATAGTTTTCTCTCTCTGCTGAGGCTACAACGCGGTTTATTCAGACCGTTGCAGCGTGTTCAAACGGGTCGAATGCTTTCCTCATCCAAATCGGCATCAAAAAAGCGACGAAGGGTTTGAATGTGGGTGTCACTCAAGATTGACTGACGCGCCTGCGCCAGCTTCTCTTCGTAAATGGCCTGACGCCACTCCAGTGGCGTCAATACCGAAGAATTATCGTCTTCAATAACCGACAGTTCAACCTGATGGCCTGCTGCCTGACTTAACGCGGCGCTCAGGGCCTGCTGCGCCGACGCGGAATTCAGGTGGCGCTGACTGGAACGTAAATGCAGGCAAATGCCGTTATCCGTGGTTTCTTTCCATGCATTCAGGGCCAGTTGCTGAACCAGTTTAGGCAGCGGTAAGCCCGCGACCTCTGCCGCCCATGCATCGCGCTGCTGGGCTTCTTCCGCCAGTCGCGCGGCCAGCTCAGGATTTTTCTCATGCTCCAGCGCAGAACGCAAGGCTTTTGGCGTCGCGACCGGCTCAGCGACCTCTGTCACTGGCGTCTGTGCTTTCCAGCGGTAAGCCTCTTTTTTTACCGGTGCCGCAGGCGTGCTGTCTCGGACTCGCTGCTGGCTGCGTTCGGTAACAGAGGCCAGTCGTTCCAGCGCAGAGTTGGCCGGCCGCGCACCTGGCGCTGCCGGCTCACTCTTTTTTGCTTTGTTTGCTCCCTGGCGCAGCAACTGGGTGCGCGCCTGCAGGAGCTGGCTGGTGGAGCTGGACAGTGACGGATCGGGCGAAGCCGGCGGCACGGCCTGCTGACTGACAGCCGGTTCCGGCGCGGCCATTTGCGGCTGCGCCGCGGGCGCCTTTTCAGCGGGCTGGGCAGCGACATTCTGCACCGGTGCCGGTGCCGACTGCGCCGTCAGCGTTGGCCGCGCGATCGGTTCGGCGATGGCTGCCTTAGGATGGAACGCCAGGGCGCGCAGCAATGTCATTTCAATCCCCATGCGGCGATCGGGCGCAAGCGGTAAATCTTTACGCCCCATGAGCAGGGTTTGGTAGTACAGCTGGAGATCGGCCGGTGGCACCGCGCGCGCCAGCTCACGCAGGCGTAACGCATTGCTCTCTTCATCGTCATTGAGCGACGTGGGCAGGAGTTGCACCATGGCAATCCTGTGCAGCAGGCGCAGCATCTCAACCAGCAGGGCTTCCCACTCAACGCCGCGTGAAGCAGCCTGGGCTAGCAGCGTCATCATCTGTTCGCCATTGCCCTCAACCACGGCTTCGAGCAGACCAAGCGGCTGTTCATCATCAAGCGTTCCGAGCATCGTGCCCACGGTGGCGCTGGTCACGCTGCCCTCGCCCATTGCAATGGCCTGATCGGTAAGGCTTAACGCGTCACGCATGCTGCCATCGGCGGCTCTGGCGAGCAGTTGCAGGGCGCGTGGCTCACGCGCGATCTGCTCCTGCTCTAAAACATGATCCAACTGCTGGCGGATCTGATCGACCTCAAGCGCTTTTAGATGAAACTGCAGGCAGCGCGACAGAATCGTCACCGGCAGTTTTTGCGGATCGGTCGTGGCCAGCAAGAATTTTACATGCGAAGGCGGTTCTTCCAGCGTTTTCAGCAGGGCGTTGAAGCTGTGACGCGACAGCATGTGCACTTCATCGATCAGGTAGACTTTAAACCGGCCGCGCGCGGGCGCGTACTGCACGTTATCGAGCAGATCGCGTGTGTCTTCCACTTTGGTGCGCGAGGCCGCGTCAATCTCAATAAGATCGACAAAGCGCCCCTGCTCAATCTCACGACAGTTGTCGCACTGACCGCAGGGTGTTGCGGTAATACCGGTTTCGCAGTTAAGCCCTTTTGCCAGCAGACGGGCAATCGTAGTTTTCCCTACGCCCCGCGTGCCGGAGAAGAGATAAGCATGATGGATGCGTCCCAGAGACAATCCATTCG
Organism: Pantoea sp. Ae19-2; assembly: GCF_059801205.1. Classification (NCBI taxonomy): domain Bacteria; kingdom Pseudomonadati; phylum Pseudomonadota; class Gammaproteobacteria; order Enterobacterales; family Erwiniaceae; genus Pantoea; species Pantoea sp. Ae19-2. The sequence goes on from NZ_JBCHWE010000001.1 coordinate 2,745,402, forward strand.
CCAGCGCCGTCAGAACATGTTCCTGACCGACAACATCAGCAAACGCCTGTGGACGCCATTTTCGGGCAAGTACCTGATAGCTCATGTGGTTTCGACGAATTTGGATGGAAATGTGAGCGCAGACGCACTGCAACCCCTGTATATGATTGCAGTAGTCTAACAGCTACGCTTTCACCTATCACTCGTTATCTTGAACAGGGAAAGATGTGCGGCCTGGCGGAGCTCGAGGCCGCAAGCGAGGGTTAGTGGCCGGGAAAATTGACCAGGCTGTAGCTGTCAACGCCCAGCGCCTTGAGACGCGCTTCACCTGCCAGATCGAACAGGTTGATAATAAATGCCGCGTCCTTAACTTCGCCGCCTGCACGACGAATCAGTTTGATGGTCGCTTCGAGCGTGCCCCCCGTTGCCAGCAGGTCGTCGACCACCAGCACCACATCGCCTGGCTGAATAGCATCTTTGTGCAATTCCAGTCGGTCGGTACCGTATTCCAGCTCGTAAGCTTCGCTGAAGGTTTCACGTGGCAGTTTGCCCGGCTTGCGCACCGGAACAAAGCCCAGCCCCAGTCCGAGGGCGACAGGTGCCCCGAACAGGAAACCCCGCGCTTCCGTGCCCACCACTTTGGTGATGCCTTTATTGCGATACCGCTCTACCAGCAGCGAGATGGACGCGGCATAGGCTTTTGGGTCTTCCAACAGGCTGGTGACGTCACGGAAAAGAATACCCGGCTTCGGGTAATCAGGAATACTTTTGATACTGTTTTTAATCAGTTCAAGCTGCTGCGCAGTGTCGGTCATAATCTTAAGCCTGGTAAAAAAAATTCTGTTCTGTTTTGCGCAGCTTCAATAGCGCCAACACCGGGTTAAAGGCTCAGCGAAGAGGCATGAATAATGGGAAGCTACACACGAAGAGGCCCAAATCTAAGCAAATGGTCGGCTAATTGCAACTTTATCGCGGCGGTAAACGTTCATCCGCTGTTTCTGCCACCACCGGCATGCGCCCGATAAACAGCAGTAGCACAGCCAGCATAATAAGTAACATGACGCGCACCCACCACAGCGGAACCAGCCAGAGAGACACCGCAAAGGTTATTACAATCACGATCATCGCCCGGCTTTTTGCACCGGGGGGCATGCCACGATGCTGCTGCCAGTGGCGGATATAACGGCCAAAAGGCGATCTCCAGAGCAGCCAGTAGTGGAATCGGGGAGAAGAGCGGGCAAAACACCAGGCCGCCAGTAGCATAAATGGCGTGGTGGGTAATAAAGGTAATACAATACCCAGTATGCCAAGCACAATCGCCAGCCAGCCAAGGGTCAATAATACTATGCGTTGCATAACGATCGCTCAGCGCGTTTCCAGTCCCGTAACCTTAGCATACCTGAGTCTCGGGCGATGAGTTACGTCACTGCACACCAACGCCTGCTTAACTGCATGCTTGATTTACGACAGGATATTGCCAGCCATCCTGATGGATACTGCCGTTCCCCCCGCTTTGACAGCCAGCTCTTTACCACCAAAGGCACCCGGCTGGCAGATTATTTGCAGGAGATTGAACACAATTATCAGCGTTTGTGCCAGCCCAACGGTGACGTGGCCCGCAGCCAGTGGCTGGCCAGCCATCTGGTCGATCAGATTGCTGCTCTGCAACGTGAGGCCCGCACCCAACAGTTGCGTAGCCCACAGGAGCGCGCTCAGCCCTCTTCCCGGCAGCGAAAATATCAGGAATACCGCGAGTATGAACGTCGACTGCAGGCTATGATCGACCAGCGTGAACAGCGAATGGCGCTGGCGGAAACGCTGGCCGTGCAGCAGCAGTTGAAGAAAGACCTGGAGGTGCTCGAAGGTCGTATGGCACGCTGTCGACAGGCCATCCGTTCGGTGGAGTGGGCAATGTCGCTGGCAAACAGCGCCTTTAACACTTAATGCGCTATCCGTGCTGGAGTGGATTCCCGGATGGCACGCTTATCTGGCCCATGATACAACTGCTCAGGAGGAAAGATGTCCCTGGAAACGGCGCCTGAAGAGGTCAAACTGGCCGTCGATCTCATTCAGCTGCTTGAAGAGAATCAGATCGCGGTAGAAACCGTGCTGTCTGCACTGGCCATCGTTCAGCGCGACTTTGAAAGAAAGCGCGACACGCAGCGTAAAGATTAGGCCTTTTTAGCCAGCGTTGGGCTGAAGCGCAGCATATCAATCAGCGCATCAACCAGCACAGGCGCATCGGTAACCAGATCAAACTTATCGGGTGTAAACAGCCAGCTTTCCATCATGCCGTTCACGTAGCCGCGCATAATCAGCGCGGCCTGACGCGTCTGGAAGGTTTCCGGGAGCTGCCCGGCATCAATGCACTGGCGCAAAACGTCTTCTATTTCATTGTAACGCTCCAGCAACAGGCTTTGCTGAATGCTTTTTACCGCCGCCATTTCCCCCACAAACTCGCATTTGTGGAAGATAATTTCCATTAGCGCGCGGCGCTGAGGATCTCTGGCCGTCGCCTGAAAGATATACACCAGCATCGCTCGCAGAATGGAAAGTGGATCACCGGGGTATTTTGTCTGATACTCAAGTTTCACATCATCCAGCCCTGCATCACTGCGAAGCCATATTTCGTTTAACAAATCGGCTTTGTTTTTGAAATGCCAGTAGATTGCCCCCCGTGTTACGCTGGCTGCGGATGCGACATCCGCCAGGGAAGTGGCTGAAACCCCCTCTTTAGAAAAAAGGGCAAGTGCAGCGTCAAGAATTTGATGCCGGGTTTCAAGAGCTTGCGCTTTGGTTTTTCGTGCCATAGGGGACTTTTTTTACAATCGAGTAAGTTTACATACATTTGTGAATGTATGTACCATAGCACGACCTAAACTCTTACGCAGCAATGGGTTCCTGGCTTTGTGATCCATTGATCATTCGATATCGGACTCTAGAGGTTTATTTATGACTAAATTCAGAGGGTTAACGCCTCTGGCGGCCGTCCTGATGCTATCAGGCAGCTTCGTGTTAACAGGATGTGACGGAAATAAATCCGACCAGGCCGCCCAGCAGCAGCAGCCACCTGAGGTGGGTGTTGTTACGGTTAAAAGTGAACCCCTTAAAATTTCGACTGAATTACCCGGCCGCACTTTGGCTTTTCGTATTGCTGAAGTTCGCCCGCAGGTTTCCGGTATCATCCTGAAGCGTAACTTCATTGAAGGCGGAGAGATCAAAGCAGGGGAATCGCTGTATCAGATCGATCCGGCGACCTATCAGGCGTCCTACGACAGTGCTAAAGCCGATTTAGCGAAGGCGGAGGCTAACGCACGCATTGCGCAGCTTACCGTGAATCGCTATAAGCCGCTGCTCGGCACTAAATACATCAGTCAGCAGGATTATGATACGGCTGTGGCCACCGCCGCGCAAAACAATGCCGCGGTTCAGTCAGCCAAAGCCAATGTGGAAACCGCCCGTATTAATCTTGCCTACACCAAAGTCACCTCGCCCATCAGCGGCCGTATCGGTAAGTCTTCCGTAACGGAAGGTGCGCTGGTGCAGAGCGGGCAAACCACGGCGCTGGCAACCGTGCAGCAGCTTGATCCGATGTATGTCGATGTCACCCAGTCGAGTGAAGATTTCCTGCGTTTACGTTCAGAACTCGAATCGGGTCAGCTGAAACAGAACGATGGCAAAGCGAATGTCACCCTGCTGATGCAAAACGGCAAAGACTATGCTCAGCCGGGTACGCTGGAATTTTCCGACGTGACCGTTGACCAGACCACCGGATCCATCACCCTGCGTGCGATCTTCCCGAACCCCGACAAAGCGTTGCTGCCTGGCATGTTTGTCCGTGCTCGTCTGGAGGAAGGCACCAACCCGAATGCCCTTTTAGTGCCACAGCAGGCGGTGAGCCGTACGCCAACCGGCGATGCCTCTGTCATGGTGGTGGGCGCGGATAACAAGGTTGAAGCACGTAAGATTAAAGCGGCCCAGGCTATTGGCGACAAATGGCTGGTGACTGATGGGCTTAAAGCGGGTGAGCGCGTGATCTTTACCGGTCTGCAACGCGCAAAACCGGGTGCGCAGGTTACGCCTAAAGAAGTCACCGATGATGCCAAAGCCGCCAGCGGCGATCCGTCCAAAGCGCAGTCTGCTAAAACATCGTCATAACAGGAGCCGTTGATACATGGCTAAGTTCTTTATCGATCGCCCCATCTTTGCGTGGGTTCTTGCTATTATCGTGATGCTAGCGGGCGCGTTATCGATTCTTAAATTACCGATCGAGCAATATCCCAATGTTGCGCCGCCGGCAATTGAGATTCAGGCCAACTACCCAGGTGCTGACGCCAAAACGCTGCAAGACTCGGTGACTCAGGTCATCGAACAGAACATGAATGGTATTGATGGCCTGATGTATATGTCATCAAGCAGTGACTCATCGGGCGCACTGACGCTGACGATTTCGTTTGAGTCAGGCACCGATGCCGATATCGCTCAGGTTCAGGTGCAGAACAAACTGCAACTGGCCATGCCTTTGCTGCCTCAGGAAGTGCAACAACAGGGGATTCAGGTTAAAAAATCCTCCAGTAGCTTCCTGATGGTCGCCGGTTTTATCAGCGATGACGGCAGTATGAATCAGAACGATATTTCTGACTACGTTGCCTCAAACATCAAAGATCCGATCAGCCGTACGCCTGGCGTCGGTGATACCCAGGTATTCGGGGCGCAGTATGCCATGCGTATCTGGATGGATCCCAGCAAGCTTAATAACTATCAGTTAACCCCTGTTGACGTTATCAACGCGCTGAAAACCCAGAACGCCCAGGTCGCTGCCGGTCAGTTAGGCGGCACGCCACCGGTGCCGGGACAGCAGTTGAACGCCTCTATCATTGCACAAACCCGTCTGACCTCGACCAAAGAGTTCGGCAACATTCTGCTTAAGGTGAATGCTGACGGTTCTCAGGTTCGTTTGCGCGATGTGGCTCAGATTGAACTGGGTGGGGAAAACTACGAAATCATCGCACGTTATAACGGTAAACCCGCTTCCGGTATTGGTATCAAACTGGCGACCGGCGCTAACGCCCTGAACACGGCGGAGGCGGTGAAGGCAGAGCTGGCTAAACTGCAGCCCACTTTCCCGGCGGGTATGAAGGTCGTTTACCCTTATGACACGACACCTTTCGTAAAAATCTCGATTTTCGAAGTAGTGAAGACACTGATGGAAGCCATTCTGTTGGTGTTCCTGGTGATGTATCTGTTCCTGCAAAACTTCCGTGCCACGCTGATTCCTACCATCGCCGTGCCTGTTGTTCTGCTGGGTACCTTTGCCATTATCAGCGCCTTTGGCTACTCGATAAACACCCTGACGATGTTTGGGATGGTGCTGGCCATCGGCTTGCTGGTCGATGACGCCATCGTAGTGGTCGAGAACGTCGAACGCGTAATGGTGGAAGAAGGGCTGCCGCCCAAAGAGGCCACCAAGCGATCGATGGAACAGATTCAGGGCGCGCTGGTCGGTATTGCCCTGGTGCTGTCGGCAGTATTCATTCCTATGGCCTTCTTCGGCGGATCTACCGGGGTCATTTACCGTCAGTTCTCTATCACTATTGTTTCAGCGATGGCGCTGTCGGTACTGGTTGCGTTAATTCTGACGCCGGCGCTCTGCGCCACCATGCTCAAGCCGGTGAAAAAAGGCGATCATGGCAAAACCACCGGTTTCTTTGGCTGGTTTAACCGCCTGTTCGACAAGAGCACGCATCACTATGTCGACAGCGTGGGCCATATCGTTCGCGGTACCGGTCGCTATCTGCTGCTTTACCTGCTGATTGTGCTGGGCATGGCGTTTCTGTTCCTGCGCCTCCCCTCTTCCTTCCTGCCGGAAGAAGATCAGGGCCTGTTACTGGCTCAGGCACAGTTGCCTGCGGGGGCAACCCAGGAACGCACGCAGAAGGTGCTGGATCAGGTTTCTGACTACTTCCTGACAAAAGAGAAGGACTCGGTTAAGTCGGTCTTTACCGTTGCCGGTTTTGGTTTTGCCGGACGGGGCCAGAACACCGGTATCGCCTTCGTCAGCCTTAAACCCTGGGATGAGCGTACCAGCAGCGATATGAAAGTCCCGGCTATCCAGGGACGTGCCATGCAGGCATTAGGGCAAATCAAAGACGGTATGGTCTTTGCGTTTAACCTGCCGGCCATTATTGAATTAGGGAACGCGACAGGCTTTGACTTTGAGCTGATCGATCAGGCAAACCTGGGCCACGACAAGCTAACACAGGCGCGTAACCAGCTGTTTGGCATGATTGCCCAGCATCCGGATACGCTGGTCGGTGTTCGCCCTAATGGCCTGGAAGATACGCCGCAGTTCAAGCTGGATATCGACCAGGAGAAAGCGCAGGCGTTGGGCGTGTCACTCAGTGACATCAACACCACGCTCGCAGCCTCGTGGGGCGGCTCTTACGTCAATGACTTTATTGACCGCGGTCGTGTGAAGAAAGTGTACGTGATGGGTAAAGCCGACGCGCGTATGCTGCCGGACGACATCAATAAGTGGTTTGTCCGTAACAGCAACGGCGAGATGGTGCCCTTCTCTGCCTTCTCTTCGGCACACTGGCAGTATGGTTCGCCGCGTCTGGAACGCTATAACGGTCTGCCTGCCATGGAGATCCTGGGTCAGGCCGGACCGGGCAAGAGTTCCGGTGAAGCCATGAATCTGATGGAAGAACTGGCCTCTAAACTGCCAACCGGCATCGGTTTTGACTGGACGGGAATGTCCTATCAGGAACGTCTGTCAGGCAACCAGGCACCGGCTCTTTATGCCATTTCACTGATTGTGGTGTTCCTGTGTCTTGCTGCCCTGTATGAAAGCTGGTCCATCCCGTTCTCTGTCATGCTGGTCGTTCCGCTCGGTGTGGTCGGTGCATTACTCTTCACCACCTTACGTGGCCTGAGTAACGACGTTTACTTTGTCGTGGGGTTACTGACAACCGTTGGCCTCTCGGCGAAGAACGCCATCCTGATCGTGGAATTTGCGAAGGATCTGATGGAGAAAGAAGGTAAAGGCCTGGTGGAAGCGACGCTTGAAGCCTGTCGTATGCGTCTGCGTCCGATCCTGATGACCTCGCTGGCCTTTATTCTTGGCGTACTGCCTCTGGCCATCAGCACCGGCGCAGGCTCAGGTGCCCAGAATGCGGTCGGTACGGGCGTAATGGGCGGTATGGTAACCGCCACCGCGCTGGCAATCTTCTTTGTACCGGTATTCTTTGTGGTGGTGCGCCGTCGCTTCGGTAAGAAAGCGGACATCGAAAAGGATCATCCTGTCGATAACCACTCGCATTAATCCGTAAACATAAAGGCCGCGTCAGCGGCCTTTTTTTGTCCTCATCGTGCCTTCTCATACCTGACTGCTCACATTCTCTGTCTGCCACGCCGATGGGCCCGATGCCCGCTCAACTCTGACTGCACCTCGCCCTCTCCGCTATGGATTTCTTTTCCGCCTGTCTCACGCGCATCGCCACCGGGCTGTATTGTTACTGCCCCTGTTTTTCCCTGCTTTTTGGAGGGTTGCAATCGAATCGGCTGCGGCGCATAATATTGTTATAGTATAACATTACATTAGTGAGAATCATGAAAGCGAATATTCATCCTACCTATCGTGCAGTGGTGTTCCACGACACTTCTGCTGACGTGTATTTCAAAATCGGTTCCACCATCAAAACCGATCGTACCGTTGAGTTTGAAGGCGAAACCCTGCCTTACGTTACGCTCGACGTCTCGTCGGCATCTCATGTGTTTTATACCGGTAAGCAGAAAGACTTTGCTAAAGAAGGCAGCACTGCCCGCTTCAACCAGCGCTTTGGCCGCTTTCTGGGTCGCCGATAAGAGAGGACATGATGCAGGTATTAAGTTCGCTGCGCTCGGCGAAGAATCGCCATCGGGATTGCAAGGTTGTGCGCCGTAAAGGCCGCATCTATATCATCTGTAAAACGAATCCGCGCTTTAAAGCCGTACAGGGAAGAAAGAAAAAACGTTGATGTGTGTCGTGAACCTTAGCCGGAATGTCGCTCACCCGCCATTCCGGCTTTTTTTATGCTCAGCGCATGCTGTTCAGCATCGCCTCTACGTTATGTTTAAAAGCGGCCTCGTAGGTGGGTGCAGGGCCGGAAGCCGTTGACAGCGCTTCAGGATAAAGCTCTCCCCCCGGCTTCGCGCCCGTGGCGCTGGCAATCTGCTTCACCAGACGAGGATCGGTCTGGTTTTCCATAAAGTACGTTTTAATATGCTGCTGCTTAAGCTGCGTGATCAGGCTGGCGACATCGCTGGCGCTGGCTTCCGCTTCCGTTGAGAAACCGACAGGTGCCAGGAACGAGACGCCATAACGTTGCCCAAAATAGCCAAAGGCATCGTGGCTGGTCAGCACTTTGCGTTTTTGCTGCGGGATAGCCGCAAAAGACGTTTTGGCCCAGCTGTCCAGCTTCTGGAGCTGCTGAATATACTTTTCGCCGCGCTTACGGATATCATCGGCATCCTGCGGATCGGCCTTGATTAGCGCATCCATCACGTTTTTGGCATAAATCGTGCCGTTATACATGCTGTTCCACGCATGAGGATCGGTGATGGTTTTGCCATCTTCTTCCATCGTCCGCGTTTCGATGCCCGTTGACGCCACTACGGGTTGACCTTTATAGCCCGAGGCACTCACCAGACGATTCATCCAGCCTTCCAGCCCCAGCCCGCTGACGAAGACCACATCCGCTTTCGCCAGCGCTTCGCTGTCTTGTGGTGTCGGTTCAAAGGTGTGCGGATCGCCATTTGGCCCGACAAGACTCTTCACGTGGACGTGATCGCCACCAATTTGCTTCACAATATCGGCCAGGACGGTAAAACTCGCTACCGCATCGACCGTTTTTGCCATAGAGAATGGACTGATGACTAACGCACCGACTGCCAGACTAATGGGTAATATCTTCATAGCTACCTCTGATTAATGGCGGCGCAAAATCCCACCGCACGGCCCTGTTAAGATGGAGAGAAAGAACAGCATTGCGGCACTCAACACCACCGCCGGTCCTGCCGGCAGTGAAAAGTGCCAGGAAAGCACCAGCCCGGCAAACGCCGACAGCACGGCCATCAGCATGGCCGAGCCCAGCATGATGACGAGGTGACGACTCCAGAAACGGGCGCTGGCGGCGGGCAACATCATCAGCCCCACCGACATCAAGGTTCCCAGTACCTGAAAACCTGCGACCAGGTTGAGCACCACCAGCGTCAGAAAAATACCGTGCACCAGCGGCGCGCTCCATTTGCCCTGTGCGCGCAGAAAGTCGGAATCGAATGCATCAATGACCAGAGGACGGTAAATGACGGCCAGCATCAGCAGCGTAAACGCGGCGATACCACCGACCACCGCCAGCGCAGGGTTATCCACCGCCAGCAGGGAGCCAAACAGAACGTGCAGCAGATCAACGCTGGATCCGCGAAGTGAGACGAGCGTGACGCCCAGCGCCAGCGAGCCCAGGTAAAAGCCAGCAAAACTGGCATCTTCTTTGAGCGGCGTGTAACGACTCACGGCACCCGACAGCAGTGCCACCGCCAGGCCGGCAATCAGCCCGCCCACGCCCATCGCAACCAGGGACAAGCCGGAGAGTAAATAGCCGATAGCGGCACCGGGCAGTACGGCATGGGATAAGGCATCCCCAATCAGACTCATGCGGCGCAAAGAGAGAAAAACGCCTAGCGGGGTGGCGCTAAATGCAAGCGCGACACAGGCCACCAGCGCCCGTCGCATAAAGCTGAACTCAATAAACGGTTGAATAATTGTCACGGCGCCACGCTCCGTAAGGGCGCGGCATCGATCACACTGCGGCGGTGAGCACCATCATCCATAGACAAGACATCGCTAAAATAACGCTCAACCAGCGGGCGATCGTGGAGCACCACCATGAGCGTGGTGCCAGCCTGCTGCTGCTGCTGCAAGATGGACATCAGTAGCGTTACCGTCTTGCTGTCAATGCCGTTAAAAGGCTCATCAAGCAACCACAGGCGACTACGTTGCAGCATCAGCCGGGCAAACAGCACACGCTGCAGCTGTCCGCCGGATAAGGTGGCAGGTTGAGCATCGGCATAGTCGCTCATCTGCACCGCCTCCAGGGCCTCGCTAATTTCTTTACGCAAGCGCCGGTTGATTCCGCCAAACCAGCCACAGCGCGGCCAGCAACCTATTGAAACCAGCTCGTACACGGTTAAAGGAAAACGTGTTTCCAGCTCGCTTCGCTGAGGCAGCCAGCCAACTTCCCGGCGCGGAAGATGCAGTTCACACTGCCCCTGCACTGGCGGCAATAAGCCAGCGATGGTTTTAATCAGTGTGGATTTTCCGCTTCCGTTCGCACCAATCAGCGCGGTCATGCTGCCCTGTGGCAACTGGGTGGTCAGAACGGGTGAGACAGATTGCCCCTGATAACCCACCTGTAGATTTCTCAACGCTATCACGGCTGCATTCCCCACCACATCGCTGTTGCCAGAACAGCGATTAACAGGAGAGCCACCGCTAACCGTCCTCCGAGTGACATTAACAGTCCACTTTGATTCATCACCGCACCAAAAAATGTTATAACATAACAACTATGATATCCGATGTTGTCGCGTTATCACCACGGCAATGTGTTTCAAAAAATAAACCAGCGCACGATTTGCCATAAAAAGGGCTATAGAGAAGCAGCAACGAATCAACCACTTGCTTAAATTTGCCCTCAACGAGGCCTTATTATGTGTGGCGGACTACTTGCAAACCGCCAGAAGAACATCAATGATGGGTTTATAAGTTGTTATTCATGAGCAGACTATGTCAGTAAGAATTGAATGCGATGTCGCGCAGGATGAAACGGATTGCGCAAAATTAGCCACAATTATAGAGCGGAATATTCTCAAAATAACAGATTCACTTGTTGGCGATTTACAATGGTATTCAGCCAATGCCATCTTAGTGCCACGCAGTTTACGCGTTATTGCTGTTGAGATGACAGAGACGAATAGATTTAAGTTACTTTACGATTTTCAGTGGAATTTATTTAATCCGTGTCTGGATTTAAATGAAATCGTTACGCAAAATGAACAAGTCAGCTTCCGTATCTGCCCTGCCGCGCTTGTATTTGAGCCGATTGAGAATCAGCGCCCCTCACCTGGCGATGAATTGTAATATTTAGTAATGGAGGTGAGCAGAACTAATGATTCTACACTATTCTTAACTCAGTCCGTTATTTACAAACCCGATAACCACTTCCTGGCCGCTTCACCTAATCGCGCCGCTTTGCGGTAACTTTGCTCGCTACGGAGGGGAAAAAGATGGACGAATACTCACCGAAACGGCATGATATTGCCCAGCTTAAATACTTGTGTGAGAATCTGTTTGACGACAGCATGGCGACATTAACTGACAGTCATCACGGCTGGGTTAATGACCCCACTGCCGAAAGCAATTTACAGCTAAACGATTTGATTGAGCACATCGCCTCTTTCACCATGAATTACAAAATTAAGCACGTTGAAGACGAAGCACTGATTACCCAAATCGATGAATATCTTGATGATACCTTTATGCTGTTTAGCAACTACAGTGTAAATACTCAGGATCTTCAGCGCTGGCAACGCTCAGCGAAACGTTTATTTAATGTGTTTACTGAAGAGTGCGCTTTTCTTCAACAGCCAAGCCATTCATTATAGTACTGACGTGAGAACGGTTTATTTATGAACAAAACCCTAACTAAAACTGATTATTTGATGCGACTGAGGCGCTGTCGTTCTATTGACACGCTGGAACGCGTGATTGAAAAAAATAAGTACGAATTACCCGATGAAGAATTAGCAGTATTTTACTCAGCAGCCGATCACCGCCTGGCTGAACTGACGATGAACAAGCTCTATGACAAAGTCCCGGTGTCAGTCTGGAAATTTGTACGCTAACCTATTTTGTATTACGTTTGATCTGATTTCACCAGCCCGTTTTTGCACAACTCGCCTGCCGGCAATGGAACGGCCCAGGCGAGATTCGCCTGTTTATCATCTGGGAAGAGGGATGTTTACGAGATGAAATGGTGGAGGCCCCGCCAGCTACATCCCGGCACACACGTCACCTGCTGCGGCTGCTTCCTTCCGGACCTGACCGAGTTCACAAGCTAGCATTGCGGGAGAACCAACAGGGCCCCCATTGACTAGCCCTCATTTCGAGAGCGCAGGCATTATCGGGGATGCCCCCGGCAATTGCAAGCCTGGTCGGGATGACCGTTGGTTTCTTGTACGATCGCCGATAATTAACCCTCAATGTGATAAAATTATCGCCTTTTCTCGGGCAGGTAAGTTTATGGACAGCTCTGACAGCTTCAAACAGCGAATCTGGCAAATCGTTGCCGCAATTCCTCCCGGCCGCGTCACGACCTATGGTGACGTCGCCCTGCTGGCGGGCTCGCCAAGAGCAGCGCGCCAGGTCGGTGGCGTCTTGAGTCGCTTACCTGAGGGCAGTACGCTTCCCTGGCACCGGGTGATTAATCGCCACGGTACTATTTCGCTGCAGGGCGATCGGTTATTTCGTCAGCGAGATGCGCTGGAGGCGGAAGGCGTTGAGGTGAGTGACGCCGGTGAGATTGATTTAGACCAATATCGCTGGCGATTTTAAGGCGTCAGGGCGGCGGCAATGCCGCCCTGATAGGGTTGCCCTGAGGCCTTACATGGTCGTCGGTGCCGGGACAGCGGCTGACGGTGTAACCTGCGTCGGTGACGTTGGCGGTACGCTCGTGGCTGCGCCAGGCTGCGTTGGCATCGCCATAGAGGGGACCGGTACTAATACCAGATCGGTTTTTGTTCCGCCCTGATTGATCACTGGTTTGACCTCTTCGGTAATAAAGGCCATCTTGCCATCAACCGTAATGGCAGCGCTTAACAGGATGCGTGCATTAGGCTGAATGTCGGCCGGGTTGAAAGGCAGCACAAAATGGAATGGCGCCTGCTTCCCTTCCGTGCGCACGACGCGCTGGGACAGCACTTTCGACGGAGCATCCGCAACCGATGCATCTGACAGCGTCACGGTCAGTGCAGCATTCGGCGGCAGCGCAATGCGCTGACGAATATAGACGGATCCACTGACGTTAGGCTGAGCAATCGTTGCTGTTTGTCCTGCAACCGCTGACCCTAAAGTCGGGGTTGGAACCGGTTTGCCTTTGTGTGCACAACCCGCGAGAGCCATCGCCATCGCTACGCCACTTAACACATGCCAGAATTTCATTGATGTCGTCTCCTTTTGATCAAAATGATTTTTAGCAGTGAATCTTCATTACAGCGTTTCACTCGCCGTATGTCTTTAATGTTGGCACAAAATCAAAAGTTTGCCTGGTCGGATGAAAGACCGAAAGTCTGATTGACGGAAACTGGTCGGATCTTTCACACTTAGGCAAATACTTATTATCAGGAAAGCGTCATGAGTCAGGCACTCGAAAATCTGCTTAATTTAATCCATTTGGAAAAAATCGAAGAAGGCCTCTTTCGCGGCCAGAGCGAAGATCTTGGCCTTCGTCAGGTCTTTGGCGGTCAGGTAGTGGGACAGGCACTTTTTGCGGCCAAACAGACCGTGCCGGAAGATCGCGTCATTCACTCATTCCACAGCTATTTTCTCCGGCCCGGCGACAGCCAGAAACCGATTATTTACGACGTGGAAAGCCTGCGTGACGGTAAAAGTTTTAGCGCCCGCCGGGTCAGCGCCATTCAAAATGGTCAGCCTATTTTTTATATGACGGCCTCTTTCCAGTCGCCGGAAAGCGGCTTTGAACATCAGAAACCCATGCCGCAGGTGAAAGGGCCTGATAATCTCCCCAACGAGCAGCAGATGGCGCAAAAAATGGCCCATATGCTGCCAGAAAAGCTGCGCGAGAAATTTATCGCCGAGCGTCCGCTGGAAATCCGCCCGGTGCAGATCCACAACCCGTTACGAGGCCACGTTGATAAACCGCAGCGTCAGGTGTGGATTCGGGCTAACGGCACCCTGCCCGACGATTTACGCATCCATCAGTATCTACTGGGCTACGCTTCCGACCTTAACTTTTTGCCCGTGGCGCTGCAGCCCCATGGCAAGGGCTTTCTGGAACCCGATATGCAGGTGGCAACGATTGACCACTCTATGTGGTTTCACCGTGAGCTGAATTTTAACGACTGGCTGCTCTACAGCGTGGAGAGCACCTCTGCATCGGGCGCGCGGGGCTTTGTACGCGGTGAGTTTTACAACCAGCAAGGGGAACTGGTGGCGTCAACGGTTCAGGAAGGTGTGATGCGCCAGCGCAGCGAATAGTAAAAAGGGGCGAAATCGCCCCTTTTCTCTTATCGTTACAGATGAATTAATGGTTGTATGCGTTCTCGCCATGGCTGTTGACGTCCAGGCCTTCGCGCTCCTGCTCTTCCGGCACGCGCAGCCCTACAATCATATCCGCCAGTTTAAAGCCAATGAAGGCCACCACGGCAGACCAGACGATAGTCACCCCTACGCTGAACAGCTGAACGGCAACCTGATGCCCCATAGTGACGCCTGGTGCATAGCCTACGCCGCCCAGAGAAGAGGACGCGAACACGCCCGTCAGGATACAGCCGATGATGCCACAGACGCCGTGAACGCCGAATACGTCACAAGGATCGTCAACCCGCAGCCATCTTTTCAGCGTTGTTACGCCCCAGATGCCCGCCAGACCACCGGCTAAACCGATAATTAACGCGCCACCGACGCCGACATAACCACAGGCTGGCGTAATGGCAACCAGACCCGCAATAAAACCAGAACAGGCACCTAACAGAGAAGGTTTACCACGCAGCGCCCACTCGCCGAAGGTCCATGCCAGCACAGCAGCGGCAGTCGCCACAACGGTATTCAGGAAAGCCAGTGCGGCAATTTCGTTAGCTGCCGACGCCGAGCCTGCGTTGAAGCCAAACCAGCCGACATACAGAATCGCGGTACCGGTAAAGACCATTGGCAGGTTGTGAGGTTTAAATGCCTCTTTGCCGAAGCCTGCACGTTTGCCCACCAGGTAAGCACCGACCAGCCCGGCAACCGCCGCGTTAATGTGCACAACCGTGCCGCCAGCAAAGTCCAGCGCGCCATCCTGAGCCAGTAAGCCGCCAGCCCAGACCATATGCGCGATAGGCAGATAAGCCAGCGTCAGCCATACCGCCACGAAAATCAGTACGGCTGAGAAACGAATACGTTCCGCAATGGCACCGACGATCAGCCCCACGGTAATACAGGCAAAGGACGCCTGGAAAGCCACATGGATGTATTGATAAAAGCTGCCCATTACCGCTGTCAGCGCAATGTTTTTCAGCATCACCCAGTTGAAGCTGCCAAAGAAAGCATTGCCTTCGCTAAAGGCCAGTGAGTAGCCATAAATCACCCACAGCACACATACCAGCGAAAAGGTGACCGCCACCTGAGTGAGCATAGAGAGCACGTTTTTACCGCGGATCAAGCCGCCGTAAAACAGCGCAATCCCGGGAATTGACATAAACAGCACCAGCGCAGTGCAAATCATCATAAAGGCGTTATCGGCTTTGTCTGCAACGGCAGGCGCAGCAGCCATTGCCAGCGACGGTAACAGTGCCAGGCTGGTGAGGCCCAACTTGGTCAGCATTTTATTCATTTTTTTTCCATCCCATCACATTACTGAGTCTTGTTTACAGTGCGGCTTCGTCGGTTTCGCCGGTACGTATGCGAATCACGCGCTGCAGTTCAGCAACGAAAATCTTGCCGTCGCCAATTTTTCCGGTGTAAGCCGATTTACTGATTACGTCCACCACTTCGTCCAGTTGGTCGTCTGCAATGGCGATATCAATTTTGACCTTGGGCAGAAAGTTCACGCTGTATTCCGCACCACGGTACAGTTCGGCGTGCCCTTTCTGACGTCCAAAACCTTTCACTTCGGAGACGGTCAGTCCCTGAATACCAATGGAGGATAATGCCTCTCGCACATCTTCCAGCTTGAACGGCTTAATTACGACGGTAACCAGCTTCATAGCCTCTCCTTAAGGAATTGAAATAAGTAAGTCTCATGGACACGCAGAGACTTAAGCAAAGGCTGTGCCAGATGTAAGTATTGTGCGAAATCCGTTATCAGGCCGCGACGGAATAAGGCTCAGGAAATGCTGAATATCGGTCTGGGAAAAACTGGGGGATTAATAAACGAAGCGGATGCACTCCTTTGGTGCTGTTACGCTCAAAGGCGTGCATCCTGACGGAACAATGGAGAAAAAGATGCGCAAAAAAGGTGCAATCACCCTGCGCTGACTAACGGTGCTGCCGATTCCAGTTCATCGCCAACCTGTTGCAACTGATACATTTGCCAGTAGCGCCCTTCCTCTGCCAGCAGCTGCTGGTGCGTGCCCTGCTCGACAACATGACCACGGTGCAGCACCAGTATGTTGTCTGCTTCGGTAATGGTGGAAAGACGGTGGGCGATAACCACCAGCGTCGTATGCTGACGCAGGGTGCGCAGCGTGTGCTGAATGGCCTGCTCTGTACCGGAATCGATATTTGCGGTGGCTTCATCAAGGATGAGAATCTGCGGCAGTTGTACCAGTACGCGTGCCAGCGCCAGTAATTGCTTTTGCCCTACCGACAGGTTATTCCCCTGTTCGCCCAGTCGGGTATGAATACCAGCAGGCAATGCCCGGGCCAGCGGCGCCAGCTGTACCTGCTCCAGCGCCGTCCACACGGCTTCTTCGCTGATATCCCGACCCAGCCGCACGTTGGCCAGCAGCGTGTCGGCCAGTACGACCGGATCCTGCTGTACCATCGCGATGCTGCGTCGTAGCGCCTGGTGGGAATATTGCCCCAACGGACGATCGTCCAGACGGACTTCACCGCGCGTCACCGGATAGTAGCCCATTAACAGGTTTGCCAGCGTGCTCTTGCCGCTGCCGGTATGACCGACCAGAGCGACAAAGCCGCGTGAAGGCACATCCAGCGAGATGTTGCTTAGCACGTCCCGATCATCGCGATAGGCAAAGCTCAGGTTATCCAGCGTAATGCGTCCGGACGCCATGGGTCGATCGCTGTCACCATAGTGCTGCTGGGGCGCATCCATCAGTTCAAAAATACGCTCGCCCGCGACAACTGCCTGCTGCAACATCGACTGCTGCGTAGTGAGTTCGATTAAGGGCTCGTTAAGCCGTCCCAGATAGGTGATAAACGCGTACAGCACCCCGACTTCGAAAACGCCGGGCATTGAGAAACTGAATAACAGCAGCAGCCCGCACAGCACCAGCGCCGAAAACAGGCTTAAAAGCGGCCGTAACAGGAAGCCATCGAGCCGCAGGGTTTCCATGCGCGCCAGATAGTGAGAGCGGCTGGCTTCCCCCATGCGTTCGCCAAAACGTGCCTGCTGGCGGAACTGCTGAATCACGCTCATCCCGCTAATCACTTCGTTAAAACCGTTGTTGATATCGGCCAGATAGCTGCGAACGCGACGCGCTATCGGTGTACTGAAGCGCTGATAAATCAGCATGACGATGAGCACCATAGGGAAAATCAACATCGCCACCAGCGCCATGCGCCAGTCCAGGCTGAACATGGCCACCATCATTGCGCCCACCAGCGCGGCGCTGCGCAGGACCGTCGCGACAACGGTCACATACAGATCCCGGACGACTTCCGTGTCGTTGGTGACCCGGGAAATCAACTGCCCCACCGGCTGGGTATCAAACGCAGCGAGTGGCTGACGCAGCGCCGCGTTCATGGCATCGGTGCGTAAACGCTGCACCACGCCAATCGCGGCCTGGTTAAACAGTAACGCCTGCCCGTAATGCAGGGCGGCGGCCAGCAGCTGCAGCAGAATAAAACTCACGACCAGTCCTGCCACGATGCCCCAGGGCATTTGATGCTTTGCCACCAGATTATCGATGAAATAACTCACCAGAACCGGGCCGGTGACTTCGGCGGCGGCGGCAATCCAGAGCATCAACACGGCCAGCGACAGCGATTTGCGCCACGGTTTACCGTAGCTCAGCAGGCGTTTAAGTGTTGGCCACATACGTTGTGACTTAGCCATGCGGCACTCCTTTTTCCGTTTCATCATCATCCAGTGCGGCTTCCAGTTGCTGATAGCGATACATATCCCGATACCAGCCCGCCGCGTTGGTCAGAGCAGCGTGGTCGCCTCGCTGCGCCACGGTGCCCTGATGCAGCACCAGAATCTCACTGGCTTCCGTGAGTGCCGACAGGCGGTGGGCGCTGATGATCAACGTGCGCCCTTTGCCCCACAGGCGCAGATTATGCAAAATTTCGTGTTCTGTGCGTCCGTCCACGGCCGACAGCGCATCGTCCAGAACCAGGATCTCCGCATCAAGCAGCAGGGCACGGGCGATTGAAATACGCTGTTTCTGACCGCCGGACAGCATGACTCCGCGCTCCCCGACTTCGGTTTCGTAGCCTTGCGGCAGGCGTAAGATATCGTCATGGACGCAGGCCATTTTTGCCGCCTGCTCAATATCCTCCTGACTGGCATCCGGCCTGCCCAGCGCAATGTTATTGGCCACGCTGTCGGAAAACAGAAACGGCGTCTGACTGACGACGGCGAGACGGCTGCGCCAGCTGTCCAGCCGCAGCTGTGGCAGCGGGATGGAATGGTAGCGGATATCCCCCTGCTGAATATCGAAGTGACGCTGAATCAAACTCAGCAAGGTCGTTTTACCACTGCCGGTCGGGCCGCACAGGCCCAGCATATCGCCCGGCTTGAGTTGAAATTCAACCTGGCTCAGTATCGCACCTGAACTGGCGGGATAGCTGAATTCGCGAATCGAGACCTGTAACGTTCCGGCCCTGTCAGGCAAGGTTTTATCACCGTCCTCAACGACCGGTGCCTCAGAAAGCAGCGCGCGAATTCGGCTCCAGGCAGCACTGCCACGCTCAACAATGTTAAACATCCATGCCAGCGCCAGCATCGGCCAGATCATCAATCCCAGGTACATGACAAAGCTGGTGAGCTGCCCCAGCGTCATTTGATCATGCCACACCAGCCAGCTTCCGCCGCCAATCGCCAGCAGGTTGGCAAAGCCAATCGCGATATAAATGGTGGGATCAAAACGCGCATCCACTCGCGCAACGCGCAGGTTTTTCTCTCCGGTATCACGTGCAATATCGGCGAACTGCGCCGACTGATGTTGCTCCAGCCCAAATGCCTTAATCATTCGGATGCTGGTAAGGCTCTCTTGCGTCTGATCGTTCAGGCTGGAAAAGGCCGCCTGCGCCAGTTTGAAACGGTTATGTAGCTGCTCGCCATAGCGGTGAATGACCAACGCCATGAATGGCATCGGTATTAGCGATATCAGCGTCAGCTGCCAGCTGATTTGTGTACTCATGGCAATTAACACAACGCATCCCATGACCAGAGAATCCACCAGCGTCAGCACGCCTTCACCGGCAGCAAAAACCACCCGATCGACGTCGTTGGTGGCGCGGGCAATGAGATCGCCGGTTCGGTGACGCAGGTAAAACGCCGGCTGCTGACGGCTGAGCTGACGATAAAAATCCTCTCGCAGCTCAACGGCCAGTTGGTAGGATGCGCCAAACAGCAGCACGCGCCAGACATAGCGCAGCAGATAAACCACCACGGCGGTCAGCAGCATAATGCCAATCCACATCAGGATGCGCCGGGCATCCATGTTTTGGTGGGTCACGCCGTCCACAATCACCCCGACAATCCACGGCGGTAGCAACTGCAGAACGGCAATAACGATCAGTAAGGTGACGGCGCCCAGATAACGCCGCCACTCACGGATAAAATACCAACTTAACTGGCTGAATAATCGCACAAGGCTGCTCTCAATCTCAGATACTCAGGGGCCAACAGGCAGGGCTGTCGTGTATTTAATCTCTTCCATCGCGAAGCTGGAGGTCACATCGATCAGGCCTGTTACACCATTGACTAAACGCTTATAAAAGGCATCATAACTTTTCATGTCGGCAACCTGAATACGCAGTAAATAATCGTACTCACCGGCCATACGGTAAAAGCCCATCACTTCCGGCATGCTCTGCACCACCGAGACGAACTCTTGATACCAGGCTTTGCTGTGCTGGGTGGTTTTGACAAACATAAAGGCCGTGAGACAGAGGCCAAGCTTTTCATTATCCAGCAGAGCGACCCGTCCGCGAATAATGCCGTCTTCTTCCAGCTTTTTAAGGCGCTTCCAACAGGGCGTCGTGGTGAGATTAACCGCATCTGCCAGTACCTGGAGTGAAGTGGTGCAGTCCTGCTGCAGCATAGCCAACAGTTTAAGGTCGATTTTATCTGGCATACGGCCCTCCGGTAGAAATATTTTCTCCATTACCGCCATTTTAACGCAAAACCAGCAAGCTCTTTTTCCTACACGTGCCTTAAAATAATGACTTTCATCCGACCGGAAATGAACGCCATGTCAACATGCTGGGTACGCCACGCGATTAACGAAATTAACGCTGATTTTCAACGCTCAGCGGACACACACTTAATTCGCTTCAGTTTGCCGGATTTTCCGGGCATCAGGTTCTATCTCAAAGATGAAAGCACGCATCCCAGCGGAAGTCTGAAACATCGTCTGGCGCGCTCTCTGTTTCTGTACGCCCTGGCCAACGGTTGGATCAAACAAGATACACCGGTTATTGAGGCATCTTCGGGCAGTACGGCCGTGTCTGAAGCCTATTTTGCCCGCCTGCTGGGCTTGCCTTTTATTGCCGTCATGCCCGCCAGCACCGCGAAGCGTAAAATTGAGCAGATCACCTTTTACGGCGGTCAGTGTCACTTTGTCAGCGATCCCTGTCAGCTCTATGCAGAATCCGAGCGCCTCGCCCGGGAACTGAACGGCCATTTTATGGATCAGTTTACCTACGCGGAACGGGCCACCGACTGGCGCGGCAACAACAACATTGCTGAAAGCATCTTCCGTCAGATGGCAAACGAACCCTTTCCCGTTCCTCACACCCTGATTATGAGTGCCGGCACTGGCGGTACCTCGGCCACGCTGGGACGCTATATTCGCTATCAGGGATGCGATACGCGATTACTGGTCGTTGATCCGCAGCATTCCGTTTTTTATGACTACTGGCACAACCGTGACGCCACCCTGACCAGCAATCGTGGCAGCATGATTGAAGGCATTGGTCGTCCACGCGTCGAGCCTTCCTTTATGCCCGATGTGATTGACGAAATGCTTCGCGTACCGGATGGCGCATCAATTGCCGCCATGCTGAAGCTGGAAACGCTACTGGGACGCAAACCGGGCCCGTCTACCGGCACCAACTTCTGGGGCATGATGCAGGTGGCAAAACGCCTACGCGATAACCACGAGCAGGGCTCGCTGGTGACACTGCTGTGCGACAGCGGAGAACGTTATCCTGATACTTACTATCAACCTGAGTGGGTTGCCGAGCACATTGGCGATATTACGCCCTGGCAGCACGAACTGGGCTAGTGCGCTATCAGACCTTGACTAACGGGGTTAAGAAGCGCCAGATCGGGCCAGTTATTGCCCCTGCAGCTGTTCAGCCGCGCGTTCAGGTATTACCATAAGCACCAATTTTTATTATTGGGACGTGCCATGAAACGCGCCGTTGTCGTATTTAGCGGTGGACAAGATTCCACCACCTGCCTGGTTCAGGCCCTACAGCATTACGATGAAGTGCACTGTGTGACCTTCGACTATGGTCAACGTCATCGTGAAGAGATTGACGTGGCCCGGGACCTTTCCTTAAAACTAGGCGCCCGAGCGCACAAGGTACTCGATGTGACCATGCTGAATGAACTGGCCGTCAGCAGCCTGACGCGAGACAGCATTCCGGTTCCCGCTTATGATCCCAAGGCTAGCGGCCTGCCGAGCACTTTTGTACCGGGCCGCAATATTCTGTTTCTGACCCTGGCCTCGGTTTACGCGTATCAGGTTGAAGCGGAAGCCGTCATCACCGGCGTTTGCGAAACCGACTTCTCCGGTTATCCCGACTGTCGCGACGAGTTCGTCAAAGCGCTTAACCACGCGATCGGCCTTGGCATGGCGCGCGATGTTCGTTTTGAAACCCCGTTGATGTGGCTCAATAAAGCCGAAACCTGGGCGCTGGCCGATTACTGGCAGCAGCTTACGTTGATCCGCGAAGAGACGCTCACCTGTTATAACGGCATCAAAGGTGACGGCTGTGGCGAATGTGCCGCCTGTCATCTGCGCTCAAACGGCCTGAATGCTTATCTGCAGGATCGCCCCGGTATTATGGCAGCCATGAAGGCAAAAACCGGTTTGCCGTAACCTCGGGCGCGGCGGCGACAGATAGCCGCCGCCTTGATGACATGAGTTAAGACATCAGTTAAGACATCAGTCTTTCCAGTCGCTGCCGCAGTTCGCCTTCCAGCGGGACGGCTTTCTGGGAACGCAGGTCGATGCACACGAAGGTCAGTGCCGCATCTGCAACAACGGTCTCACCACCCGCTAAAAGAACCCGCTGAGAAATGATGCCGCTTTTTCCATTAAGCTGCTTGATGTCGCTGCTGATCTCCAGTACATCGCCCAGCACCGCCGGGCGACGATAATTGATGTTGATGTTTACCACCACAAAGGCCAGTTTCTGCTCAAGCAACCAATTAAAGGCGTCCACTTCTTCCAGCCATTGCCAGCGCGCTTCTTCTAAAAACTCCAGATAACGAGCATTGTTAACATGCTGATAGACATCCAGATGATAGCCGCGCACTTTTATCGTGGTCTGCATTCCTGTTCTCCTGCTGCTATAGATTAACTGGTTGGACCTGTTCACTTTAGCAGAGTCCGCCCCTAACAGCAGGTTAAGCATCAGAGTTGCGCATCACTTCACAATTTCAGACGCGACAGGTTTCTCTCAACCAGGGCATTGCCAAAGCCGGGCACCTCTTTCAGCTGATCGATAGCCGTAAACGGCCCGTACTCTTCACGATAGCTGACGATAGACTGCGCCTTCTTGAGGCCCACCCCGTTCATCGCCTTTGATAGCTGCTCTGCCGTCGCGTCGTTTATGCTGACCAGCTCCTGCTGCGGCATGGAAACCTGCGCGGCCTGGGTTTCACTTGGGGTTTCTGCCGCTGAAAGAGGCATTTGATACAGCGCGCCACACAGGGCGAGGGAAAGATAAAAGGCGTGTAAGTTGGGTTTAGCCATGCTGTGTTTCTCCTTGTGTTAAACAGCAGGCTCAGGTTGTCACGACAATAACCTGCCCTCAAACGGCAAAGGTTAAAAATGGAAAAGGCCGCATAAGCGGCCTTGGGTTGTTTCAGTCATTATCTGAAATTTGCGAGGATCACTGCATCTGCTGGGCAGCAGCACCGTATTTGATTTTGGCCTCTTTACGCAGATTTTGCAGCAATGCTTCAAAGGCAAGCTGCGCGTTGTTCTGCGTGACGCCTTTGACCATTTCATTAATCTGCGCCTGTGGCATCGTACCGGTGCTGACCTTATCCACCGCCACCAGAACCACATTGCCCTGCATATCTTCGCTGACGCCCCAGGAGGGTTTGTTATCCTCAGGCTGTGGCAGGTTAAAGGCAGCCTGTGCCACCGGATCCTGCGTATTTCGATCAACCGTTTTACTGGCGCTCAGGGTCAGGCCTGCCGCTTTAAGCACATCTTGTTTTCCTGCTTTGAGGTCGGCTAACAGTTTATCGGCCTGGGCTTTAGCCTGCTGCGTCGCTTTGTCGTGTTTCAACGTGTCGATAATCTGTGCTTTAACCTTCTCCAGCGGTTCAACCGCTTCAGGTTTGTGCTCACTGATACGCAACACGAAGGCACGATCGCCATCCACACTGATGATGTCAGAGTTATTGCCTGGCGCGCCATTTTGTCCAACAAGCCCGCCGTTGAAAATTGCCTGTTTCACCGCGTCAAAATCGAGATCTTTCGGCACGTCGTCACGGCTAAACCAGCCCGTTTCTGTGGCTTTCATGCCCGACGCCTGCTCCGCGCCCGCAAGAGACTCATTATCATTGCTGGCCGCTTCACTCACCTTCTGCTGCAGCTTATAGAAGGCATCCACTGCTTTTTCCTGCTTGACCTCATCCGCCACCTCACTGCGCACGTCAGCCAGCGGCTTGACCTGCTCAGGGATGATATCGTCGAGGCGCGCGATCAGGAAGCCAACGGAAGACTTGATCACGCCTGACAGCTGGCCTTTCTCTTTCAGTCCGGCATTTTTCAGCTCATCCGGCGTGGTAGAAGGTTCCAGCCAGCCCATATCGCCGCCTTTGCGGGCAGAAATCGGGTCAATGGATTTGGTTTTCGCCAGTTCGGCAAAATCAGCACCGCTTTTCAGCTGAGCCAGAATGGCGTTGGCATCGGCTTCCGTTTTGGTCTGAATGACGCTGTAGCGATCGCGCTGTGGCTGGGTGTAATCCGCTTTATGCTGATCGTACCAGGCCTGAATATCCGCATCGCTGGCGTTTTCCTGCATGCCTGCCGCATCCAGTTTGATATAGCTGACCCGGAACTGTTCAGGCGCCATAAAGCTGTTTTTATGCTGCTGATAATACTGGTTGATCTCGTCATCGTTGACGGTCTGCTTCGCCGCAAGTGCATTCACGTCCAGGGTTGCGGTCTGAATATCGCGCTTCTGCGCCACCAAATCCACCAGCTTGCTGGTTTCATTTTTCAGCATAAAGTCGGTGTTGGCGATGGCGTTGATGAGCTGCTGTGTCGCCAACTGCTTGCGCAGCGCTTCCGCATACTGGTCGGCAGTAAAGCCCATGTTGCCGATCATCGCGTTATATTTGGCGTTATCAAACTTACCGTTCGTCTGGAAAGCAGCCTGATTGAAAATCGCCTGCTTAACCTGATCGTCACTGATGGCAATGTGCAGATCTTTGATGTAGCTGTCCAGTAAGGCCTGATCGATCAGCTGCGACAGCGCCTGCTGGCGCATCTGCTGCATGTAACCATCGTTACCTGCAAGCTGCGAGAACTGGTCGCCCAGCATCTGCTGCTGGCGGTTACGTTCGCTGTTAAATGCCTGATCTAACTGCGCCCGGCTGATCTCCTGACCGTTCACTTTGGCCGCATAATCATTGTTGCCGCCAATCAGATAGTTGCCAACGCCGGTCAGCACAAAGGAGAGAATGATCAACCCCAAAATAATCTTGAGCACGACATGGTTCGACGCCGCGCGTAAATTGTCCATCATGGTATGACAACACTCCGCTGTAGTGTGAATGTAAAGCCCTGTCGCAATAACGCCCTCTTCCCGGCGCATTACTCAGCTGCAAATCTTGCTGGCAGCAATAATCCTGTTGAGACAAGCCTTGCGACCTTTACTGCCTCTCTGGATATAAAAAAAGGCACATCTTATCGATGTGCCCGTATGTTACATGAGAACGCGTTAACCGTCCTCTAATCCACTCAAGAAAATGTGTTAATGAGTGGTGGCGTTGTCATTAGTTGACAGCGTCTTTCAGTGCTTTACCTGCACGGAAACCCGGTACTTTACCTGCCGGGATAGTGATCTCTTTACCGGTTTGTGGGTTACGGCCTGTGCGCGCTGCGCGCTCACGTACTGAGAAAGTGCCGAATCCCACCAGCGCCACTTCATCTCCGCCTTTCAGCGCATCAGAAACAGAGCCCATAAATGCATCTAACACACGTCCTGCTGCTGCTTTAGAAATGTCGGCATCGGCAGCAATTTTATCGATCAGTTGTGACTTATTCACTCTATTCATCCCCTCTTTATTATTTCACATCGTACCCACGCTTCCTGTCGGGTACGAACGCGCAGCAAGTTATATCAAGCCTTATAAGCTGAAACAACGGTAATCCTCTTATAACGATGGTTCAGCAGCCACCTAAATTAGCGGCACAAAAAAAAGCTGGCAAGCACCAATTGGTGTTGCCAGCTCTGCTTTTTAACGGTTTATGCCATTAATCACTATTTTGCGGTAGCGACCTGCATGCCGTAAGGCGCGTTTTCCAGTGCAAGGTTCAATACTTCTTCGATGCGCTTAACCGGATGGATTTCCAAATCGGCAATCACGTTCTGTGGAATTTCTTCCAGATCGCGCTTGTTCTCGTCCGGAATCAGAACCACTTTAATGCCACCACGGTGCGCTGCCAGCAGCTTCTCTTTCAGTCCACCAATCGGCAGCACCTGACCACGCAGCGTGATCTCGCCGGTCATCGCCACATTTGACCGCACCGGGTTACCCGTCAGACAGGACACCAGCGCCGTACACATCGCAATACCGGCACTCGGGCCATCCTTCGGTGTTGCCCCTTCTGGTACGTGCACGTGGATATCACGTTTTTCGTAAAAGTCACCGTTGATACCCAGTTTCTCTGCACGTGCGCGCACGACGGTCAGGGCGGCCTGAATCGACTCCTGCATCACTTCACCCAGTGAACCGGTATAGGTCAGTTTCCCTTTACCCGGTACACAGGCGGTTTCGATTGTCAGCAAATCCCCGCCCACTTCTGTCCAGGCAAGACCGGTCACCTGGCCTACACGGTTTTCGCTGTCCGCACGACCATAGTCAAAACGCTGAACGCCAAGGAAATCCTTGAGGTTCTCACCATTGATGGTGATGTGCTTTTTGGTTTTATCCATCAGCAGCGTCTTCACGGCTTTACGGCACAGTTTGGACAGTTCACGTTCCAGGCTACGTACGCCGGCTTCACGCGTGTAATAACGAATGATGCCCACAATCGCGCTGTCTTCAACGCTGATCTCAGAGGCTTTCAAGGCATTGCGCTCAATCTGCTTCGGCAGCAAATGCTGTTTCGCGATGTTGAGCTTTTCGTCTTCGGTATACCCCGACAGGCGAATCACCTCCATACGATCCAGCAGCGGTGCCGGAATATTCATGGAGTTTGACGTTGCCACGAACATCACATCGGAGAGATCGTAATCCACTTCCAGATAGTGATCGTTAAACGCGATATTCTGTTCCGGATCCAGCACTTCCAGCAGTGCGGATGCCGGATCGCCGCGCATATCCGAGGACATTTTGTCGATTTCATCCAACAGGAACAGCGGGTTTTTTACCCCCACTTTCGCCATTTTCTGGATCAACTTGCCCGGCATTGAGCCAATATAGGTGCGGCGGTGACCACGGATTTCCGCTTCATCGCGCACGCCGCCCAACGCCATACGAACGTATTTACGGCCAGTCGCTTTTGCGATGGACTGTCCCAGCGAGGTTTTACCCACGCCCGGCGGTCCGACCAGGCAAAGAATCGGCCCTTTGATTTTGCTGACGCGACTTTGCACCGCAAGGTACTCAAGGATACGGTCTTTCACGCGTTCCAGACCATAGTGGTCCGTGTCCAGCGTTTCCTGGGCTTTGCGCAGGTCTTTCTTCACTTTGCTGCGCGCGTTCCACGGAACCTGCACCATCCAGTCGATGTAGCCGCGCACCACTGTTGCCTCTGCAGACATAGGCGACATCATTTTCAGCTTCTGCAGTTCGGCTTCGGCTTTTTCACGCGCTTCCTGCGGCATTTTAGCCGCATCGATTTTGCGTTTTAACGCTTCGTACTCGTCAGGCGTATCATCCATCTCGCCTAACTCTTTCTGAATGGCCTTCATCTGCTCATTCAGGTAGTACTCACGCTGGCTCTTTTCCATCTGCTTTTTCACGCGGTTGCGTATGCGTTTTTCAACCTGCAGCAGATCGATCTCAGACTCCATCATCGCCATCAGATATTCCAGACGCTCGTTAACGTCTGACATCTCCAGCACGGACTGTTTGTCCGCGAGTTTCAATGGCATATGCGCCGCAACCGTATCCGCCAGGCGCGCCGCATCATCAATATTGTTCAGGGAGGTTAAGACCTCAGGCGGGATCTTTTTATTCAGCTTGATGTAACCTTCAAACTGATTGATCGCCGTGCGCACCAGCACTTCCTGCTCACGCTCTTCGATCTCTGGTGAAACCAGATATTCAGCCTGGGCTACAAAGTGATCGCCGTTGTCGGCAAGCGTCGTGATGTTGGCACGCTGCAAGCCCTCAACCAGCACTTTCACCGTACCGTCTGGCAGTTTTAGCATCTGCAAAACGGAGGCGATGGTACCCACTGAAAAAAGATCGTTTATGCCAGGTTCATCCGTTGAAGCCTCTTTCTGTGCGACCAGCATGATCTTTTTATCATGATCCATTGCGGCTTCGAGGCACCGAATTGATTTTTCCCGGCCAACAAACAACGGAATTACCATGTGCGGATAAACTACCACGTCGCGCAAAGGCAAGACGGGGATTTCAATGCGTTCAGAACGCTCAGGATTCATAGAGCTCTCTCTTAGTTTCGTGTCCGCCAGGTGATGGGTACCGCACAGGCAGGTATGCGGTTAAACCCACAGGTGTCTGAGTATATGGGGATGATTGTCAGACATTCAATGTCACAACGGTGAGAAATGCAAAAGGGGAAAGATTTTCCCCTTTATAGATGGCACAATGTGGACGATTTGTTTACTTATTCGCCAGAAGCCTGAGCTTCATGCTTGCCATAAATCAGCATGGGTTCGGACTGCCCCTCAATGACTGACTCATCAATCACGACTTTCTCGACGTCGTCCATCGAAGGCAGATCGTACATCGTTTCCAGCAGTGCACCTTCCACGATAGAACGCAGACCGCGCGCGCCGGTTTTACGTGACATCGCCTTTTTCGCAATCGCCGTCAGGGCTTCATCACGGAATTCCAGATCAACGCCTTCCAGGTTAAACAACGCCTGGTACTGCTTGGTAAGCGCATTTTTTGGCTCGCGCAGAATCTGAATCAGCGCCTCTTCACTCAGCTCATTAAGCGTCGCGACGACAGGAAGACGGCCAATGAATTCCGGGATCAGACCAAACTTGATCAAATCTTCCGGCTCACACTGTGACAGCAGCTCGCCTTCCGTTGCTTTCTGCGATTTGCCTTTCACGGTGGCGCCAAAGCCAATGCCTGACCCGGTTTCAACGCGTTGTGAGATAACCTTATCCAGCCCGGCAAACGCACCGCCACAGATAAACAGAATTTTCGAGGTATCAACCTGCAAAAATTCCTGCTGCGGGTGCTTACGGCCGCCCTGCGGAGGAACCGCAGCCACCGTACCTTCAATCAGTTTCAACAACGCCTGCTGCACACCCTCACCTGAGACGTCACGGGTGATTGATGGGTTGTCTGACTTACGTGAAATTTTGTCAATTTCATCGATGTAGACAATACCACGCTGCGCTTTTTGCACATCGTAGTCACATTTTTGCAGCAGTTTCTGAATGATGTTTTCAACGTCTTCCCCCACATAACCGGCTTCGGTCAGGGTGGTGGCGTCCGCCATGGTGAAAGGCACATCCAGTAAACGGGCAAGGGTTTCTGCCAGCAGCGTTTTACCGCTCCCGGTAGGACCAATGAGCAGGATATTACTTTTACCCAGCTCGATACCGTTGCTGGTATCACCGTTGCGTAAACGTTTGTAGTGGTTGTACACCGCCACGGCCAGCACTTTCTTGGCCCTTTCCTGACCAATAACGTAATCGTCGAGGTGATGGCGGATCTCATGCGGCGTAGGCAGGGCGCTACGTTCGCGATGCGGGGCAACCTCTTTTATCTCTTCGCGAATAATGTCGTTACACAGATCAACGCACTCATCGCAGATATACACTGACGGCCCGGCAATCAGCTTACGCACTTCATGCTGGCTTTTGCCGCAAAAAGAGCAGTACAGCAACTTTCCTGAACCGTCTTTGCGCTTATCTGTCATCAGTTAACCTCTTCTTATTCTCAGGCCGTACCAGAAGTACAGCACTGGCCGTGGGTACACGGCCGATGTTCATTCAACCCATTATCACCTTGTCCTGTTAACTATAGACCAGAGACAAGGCGAAGTTAGGGCTTATTGGCGATGCGTCAGGATGGAATCGACCAATCCATACTCTACCGCTTCGCTGGCGGAGAGGAAACGGTCACGCTCGGTGTCACGCTCAATTTCTTCCAGTGACTTGCCGGTGTGCTCCGCCATCAGTTCGTTCATGCGCTGCTTCACCTTCAGGATTTCGCGCGCGTGGATCTCAATGTCAGTTGCCTGTCCCTGATAGCCACCCAGCGGTTGGTGAATCATCACGCGTGAGTTTGGCAGGCAGAAACGCTTGCCCTTCGTCCCGGCAGTCAACAGGAAAGCCCCCATTGAACAGGCCTGGCCCATACAAATGGTACTGACGTCCGGCTTGATAAACTTCATGGTGTCATAAATTGACATCCCGGCAGTAATCACGCCACCCGGTGAGTTGATATAAAGGTAAATATCTTTTTCCGGATTCTCTGCTTCCAGAAACAGCATCTGGGCCACAATCAGGTTAGCCATGTGATCTTCCACCTGACCGGTAAGGAAGATTACGCGTTCTTTAAGCAGACGGGAATAGATGTCGTATGAACGCTCGCCGCGCGAGGTTTGCTCGACCACCATTGGCACCAACGCATTGTGCGGTGCAGTAAACTCACGATCGCCACTGTATGACATTACCGTCTCCTGGATAAATTTCGTTGGCAACATTCTGTACCGATTTTACGTAAGACGAGCGACAAAAACTATGCTCTGCCTCTTACCGACAACTTCAGGACGGTTAATCAGTCAGCCGAACTGTTTTTGCATACTCCCTGTATCTTGGGATGCTGCTCAGTTGTTTCAAGCATAACAACCTTTTCATCAATCGCTAACCAGGAAAAAGCGATGCGTGAACAATTTGCCTAAAAATTAGCCAAATAGCGACAAACCGACTGGCAGCAAGCGTAATACAGAAAAAAGCCCGCGACTTTTCAGGCGCGGGCTTTAGCACAACCGGTTAAAAAGATGATTAGGCCTGAGCGGTCTGATTCATCAGTTCCTGGAAGTTAGTTTCTTTCTCAGAAACCTTCGCTTTCGCCAGCACGGCTTCAACAGCCTGCTCTTCCAGCGCAACGTTGCGCATATTGTTCATCAGCTCGTTATTCTTGCTGTAGAACTCGATCACTTCCTGCGGATCTTCGTAGGCAGAAGCCATCTCTTCGATCAGCACTTTCACGCGGTCTTCGTCAGCTTTCAGCTCATGGGTGCGGATCACTTCGCCCAGCAGCAGACCGACAACAACGCGACGTTTTGCCTGCTCTTCGAACAGCTCACGTGGCAGTTCCAGCGCCTGCTTCTCGTCACCACCAAAGCGCTGTGCAGCCTGACGACGCAGAACGTCGATTTCGCTGTCGATCAGCGCAGCTGGCACGTCAATTGGGTTTGCGTCAACCAGACCGTCGATAGCCTGGGTTTTCACGCGGTTACGAATAGCGCCTTTCAGCTCACGTTCCATGTTCTTACGCACTTCGGCACGCAGACCGTCAACTGAACCCTCTTCCACGCCGAAACGTTTAATGAATTCTTCAGTCAGTTCTGGCAGTTCACGCGTTTCAACTTTCTTCAACACGATCTCGAACTTCGCGTCTTTCCCTTTCAGGTTTTCCGCATGGTAGTCATCAGGGAATTTCACGTCGATAGTGAAGGTTTCGCCTGCTTTATGACCGATAACGCCCTCTTCAAAACCTGGGATCATGCGGCCCTGGCCCATCGCCAGAACGAAATCAGAGGCTTTGCCGCCTTCGAATTCTTCACCGTCAACAGAACCGGTGAAATCGATAGTCGCGCGGTCTTCTGCGCCGGCTGCTGCATCGGTTTCAATCCAGTTAGCCTGCTGCTTACGCAGGGTTTCCAGCATGGTATCCACATCCGCGTCAGTCACCTGAACCTGTGGCTTCTCGACTTCGATGTTTTCCAGGCCTTTCAGCTCAACTTCTGGATACACTTCGAATTCTACCGCATAGGTAAAGTCCTGACCTTCGGTGTATTCGCCTGGCACGTAGTTCGGTGCGCCAGCCGGATTAATTTTCTCTTTAATGATGGCGTCAACAAAGTTACGCGTCATCAGATCGCCCAGCACGTCCTGGCGCACAGAAGCACCATAGCGCTGTGCCACGATGTTCATTGGCACTTTGCCTTTACGGAAACCATCGATACGGACTTTCTTCGCCACATCCACCAGTTCTTTTTTAACGGCGCTCTCGATGCTGTCAGAAGCGACAGTAATCGTAATGCGACGGCCCAGGCCCTGAGTGGTTTCTACAGAAACTTGCATCTTGTTACCTCAAAAAATCACGTGCTCGGTCAACTTCAGACACCACACATTGGTTAATGCGCCGTATCCAACAACCGGGACGGCTTCCGTGAAGAGAACCTGATCCCTGTTACCAGAAGCGTCCCGAAGACATTCCGGAAAAATAGACGCAGCATTATAGCGGCATCGCTGAGATGAGTCGAGGATGCTAAGTCACCACTTTTCAGGGAGTTTGCTGTTTTTTTGAGCCACAGATCGCGTTTAGCCACCCTTAAACGCAAAAAACGGCCCAAAGGCCGTTTAAAACGCGGGCAATCAGGCTAGCGTTCCGGCGCCCCGACAATGAGGTGAGGCCAGTACCGTATCCTGCAATCCTTCCCACTCTTTCAAGGTGTAAGTGTGCAACGCAAGGGCATGGACGCTTCCCGCCAGCTCCGCGCTGAGTTCGCTGTAAATTGCGCGATGGCGCGCCAGGAAACGCTGGCCGGTAAAACGGTCACTGACGATCACGACTTTAAAGTGACTTTCCGAACCGGCAGGCACGTTGTGTCGGTAGCTTTCATCGTGGACCTCCAGATGAGCCGGCTCAAAAGCCAGGCGCAGCTTCTCTTCTATCTGTTCTCGAATCATGGTTTTACCCTCAATGGCGAGCGCTGTGCCCCATCTGTTTAAATATTAGTTGGTTTTCGGCCACTCTACGCGGTGAAGCGCCGAATATTATCATTCCGCTGGCCGTATCGCGCGCCTTATCAGCCTGCTGTTTATGCCAGAAAGCGGGGGCGAAAAGCCGCAGCGCTCACTTTACCTCTTGCAGGGGGCTTTAATCACTGCACCGCTTTGCTATGATGGCCGCAGTTTTTGCACACCAACCCATGACACTAACGAGAAAGCGTATGTTGAAAAAACTGTTATTCCCACTGCTGGCTGCCTTTATTCTGGCCGGCTGTGCTTCCAGCAACAACACACTGACAATCCAACCCAAGATTCAGCTGCCGCAGCGCGATCCCAGCCTGATGGGCATCACCGTCAGCATTAACGGCGCAGACCAGCGCCGCGATCAGGCGCTGGCAAAAGTGAACCGTGATGGCCAACTGGTCAGTCTGACCCCTTCACGCGACCTGCGTTTCTTACTGCAGGAAGTGCTGGAAAAACAGATGACCGCACGCGGCTATATGGTAGGGCCTAATGGCGCAGTAGATCTGCAAATCATTGTTAATAATCTGTATGCCGACGTCACCCAGGGCGACGTACGTTACAGCATTACGACCAAGGCGGACATTTCTATTATTGCTACCGCGAAAAACGGCAATAAGCAGATCAAAAACTACCGTCAGACCTACAGCGTAGAAGGTGCATTCAGCGCAAGTAACCAGAAAATCACCAATGCGGTTAACTCAACGCTGAGCGACGTGATTGCGGATATGGCGCAGGACACCAGCGTCAACGAATTTATCAAGCAGAACGCCCGCTAATTTTGTCCCCTGCCCGGCATGGCGCCGGGCCCTTCTCAAGGTCAGTATGAATCACTACTTCCGCGTCTTCCGTCAAAAAAATGCCGCTGTTTTACTCCTGCTGGGATTTGCATCCGGATTGCCACTGGCATTAACGGGTGGAACGTTACAGGCGTGGATGACCGTGGATAATATCGATCTGAAAACCATTGGTTTCTTTTCGCTGGTTGGCCAGGCCTACGTATTTAAGTTTCTCTGGTCACCCATGATGGATCGCTACACGCCACCTTTTCTTGGTCGCCGCAAAGGATGGTTGCTGATCACCCAACTGGCGCTAGTGGCCAGCATCATCACGATGGGGTTCATGCAGCCCAGCCGGGATTTGACCCTGATGGCGGCGCTGGCGGTGTTAATCGCGTTCTGTTCTGCGTCACAGGATATTGTATTTGATGCGTGGAAGACGGACGTGTTGCCGCCGGAAGAGCGCGGAAGCGGCGCGGCCATTACGGTTCTCGGTTATCGGCTGGCCATGCTGATATCGGGAGGTCTGGCGTTATGGCTGGCCGATCGCTACCTCGGCTGGCGAGCCACTTACTGGCTGATGGCGCTGTTACTGGTGCCCTGCATCGTAGCAACGTTTATGGCTGACGAGCCGGATGACCGCCAGTCCGCGCCCCGCTCATTACGTCAGGCGGTGGTTGATCCGCTGCGGGACTTTTTTAACCGCAACAACGCCTGGCTGCTGATTACCCTGATCATTCTTTACAAGCTGGGCGATGCGTTTGCCGCCTCGCTCACCACCACGTTTTTAATCCGTGGCGTGGGCTTCAATCCGGGCGATGTTGGCCTGGTGAATAAGACGCTTGGCCTGCTGGCCACCATTATCGGGGCGCTCTATGGTGGCGTGCTGATGCAGCGCCTGAGCCTGTTTCGCGCCCTGATGATTTTTGGCCTGTTACAGGCGGTGTCCAATTTTGGCTACTGGCTGCTGGCCGTCACCGACAAACATCTGTGGAGCATGGCGAGCGCGGTGTTTATCGAAAACCTGTGTGGCGGGATGGGCACGGCGGCTTTCGTCGCGCTACTGATGACGCTGTGTAATAAATCCTTTTCCGCCACGCAGTTCGCGCTGCTGTCCGCGTTGTCAGCGGTCGGCCGCGTTTACGTCGGCCCTGTGGCGGGTTTTTTAGTGGAATGGTGGGGCTGGCCAACCTTTTATGCCTTTACCGTACTGGCTGGCCTACCCGGCCTGGCGCTGTTAGCATTTTGTCGCAGCACGCTGGATTTCACACAAAAAACCGGGCAGTTTTTGCCGCGTACCCGCTTTGCATCGGGCTACCGCTGGACAAACCGCCTGTTTGCCGGCGGCTGTGGATTGCTGGCTTTATGGCTGCTGGCGCTGGCGCTGGACGCCGCGGGCCTGACTCGCCTGTCGGCCGTGCTGATTCCCTTGTTTGAGGCTGGTATGACGCTGGCGCTTTGTGGTGTACTATTCGGTGTGGTGCTGGATTATCGTGCGCTGCAGAAAGCAGAGGACTCCGCCGTTATCCGATAACGGCTCGTGATTTCGCCGTAATTTCGTACAGTCGATTAAGCGCGCCTAATTTGTCTTTGCGTGTCAATTTACAAAAAATTATTTCACTCACCGGGGGGATTACCCCCTGATATTTAAAACCGGTGCGCAATTAATTTGGTTAAAAATAATCGAATAAATGATGCAACATTGTTAAATAATTGGGTGATTAAAGTCAGGGTTATTCCTTTACCACTTTTGTTTAACCCTGTATCCATCTCTTTTTGTTATATTGCCGCCAACTGCTTGTCCACGTTAATAATTTGTCACCGAGAACAACATCTGTGACACCCTTAGCAAAAGGTGTCAACATGGTTCTGACACATCCTTAAGCTGGTTTACACTGCATAAACCTTCCCGTAAAATGCGCGCACACTTAAACGACAATAGAGCCCTTTGTCATTGAGGTCGTTAAATGAGACTCAGTAAATACAATAAAAGTTTGGGGATTTTGTCATTAATCGCAGGCACTTTATTAATGAGTGGCTGCGATAATGCATTGTTAAATCCCAAAGGACAGATTGCGCTGGAGCAACGTTCGCTGATCCTGACCGCTTTTGGTCTGATGATGATCGTCGTGATACCTGCAGTCTTGATGGCCATCGTGTTTGCCTGGAAATATCGGGCTTCAAACACGAATGCTAAATACAGCCCTAACTGGTCACACTCTAACAAAGTGGAAGCCGTGGTCTGGACCATTCCGATCCTGATCATTGTTTTCCTTGGTGTGCTGACCTGGAAATCAACCCACGCCCTGGAGCCGAGCAAACCGCTGGTGTCAGACGTGAAACCGGTTGAAATTGATGTGATTGCCCTGGACTGGAAATGGCTGTTCATTTATCCAGAACAAGGTATTGCGACCGTTAACCAGATCGCTTTCCCGGCGAATACACCGGTTAACTTCAAAATCACCTCTAATTCCGTTATGAACTCCTTCTTTATTCCTACGCTCGGTAGCCAGATCTACGCGATGGCAGGCATGCAGACTAAACTGCATCTGATTGCCAACGAGCCAGGAACTTTCGACGGTATTTCCGCCAACTTCAGTGGTCGCGGTTTCTCTGGTATGAAGTTTAAAGCCATTGCCACCAAAGACGACGCGGAGTTCCAGCAGTGGGTTGCCAAAGTTAAAGCGGCACCTAACACGCTGACAACGATGGATGATTTCGAAAAAGTAGCGGTACCAAGCGAAAATCACCCGGTGGAATATTTCTCTTCTGCTAATCCTGAACTGTTCTTGCAGGTCATCAACAAGTTCATGCATAGCCACGGGAAGATGGACATGCCTGAGCATAAAGGCATGGACATGAGTCACACCGCTACCGCGGGAGCCGAGGAATAATACGATGTTCGGAAAATTAACACTGGATGCTATACCGTTCCATGAGCCGATTGTCATGGTCACGGTCGCCGGTATCATCATCGCAGGTCTGGCGCTTGTCGCCGCCATCACTTATTTCGGTAAGTGGAAATATCTGTGGTCAGAATGGTTCACCTCCATCGACCACAAAAAACTGGGTATCATGTATATCATCATGGCCTTCGTCATGCTGCTGCGCGGCTTTGCCGATGCGGTAATGATGCGTACCCAGCAGGTTCTGGCTTCGGCCGGGGAAGCAGGCATACTGCCGCCGCATCACTACGACCAGATCTTCACCGCGCACGGCGTGATCATGATCTTCTTCGTGGCGATGCCGTTCGTTGTGGGCCTGATGAACATCGCGGTACCTTTGCAAATTGGTGCACGTGACGTTGCCTTCCCGTTCCTGAACAACCTGAGCTTCTGGTTTACCGCGATTGGTGTAATCCTGGTTAACCTGTCTCTGGGTGTCGGTGAATTCGCACAAACAGGCTGGCTGGCCTATCCACCGCTGTCGGGGGCAGAGTACAGTCCTGGCGTGGGGGTTGATTACTGGATCTGGAGTCTCCAGCTTTCCGGTATTGGTACCACGCTGACCGGTATTAACTTCTTCGTTACCATTCTGAAGATGCGTGCACCGGGCATGGACCTGTTCAAAATGCCAGTATTTACCTGGGCATCACTGTGCACCAACGTCCTGATCATCGCTGCGTTCCCGGTTCTGACCGTTACGCTGGCACTGTTGACACTTGATCGTTACCTCGGCTTCCATTTCTTTACCAATGATATGGGCGGTAACATGATGATGTACGTCAACCTGATCTGGGTTTGGGGTCATCCAGAGGTGTACATTCTTGTTCTGCCGGTCTTTGGTGTCTTCTCTGAAGTCACTGCGACCTTCTCGAAAAAGCGTCTGTTCGGTTACACCTCGCTGGTATGGGCAACCATCGCCATCACCGTGTTGTCGTTCATCGTTTGGCTGCACCACTTCTTCACCATGGGTGCGGGCGCGAACGTCAACGCCTTCTTCGGTATCATGACGATGATTATCGCCATTCCTACCGGGGTTAAAATCTTTAACTGGCTGTTCACCATGTACCAGGGCCGCATTCAAATGCACTCTGCTATGCTGTGGACCGTAGGCTTCCTGGTCACCTTCTCTGTCGGTGGTATGACCGGTGTTCTGCTGGCGGTGCCAGGTGCGGACTTCGTCCTGCACAACAGTCTGTTCCTGATTGCTCACTTCCATAACGTGATTATCGGTGGTGTGGTGTTCGGTTGTATGGCCGGTGTGACTTACTGGTTCCCGAAAGCGTTCGGCTTTACGCTGAACGAAACCTGGGGCAAGCGCGCCTTCTGGTTCTGGATTATCGGTTTCTTCGTTGCCTTTATGCCGCTGTACGTACTGGGCTTTATGGGCATGACCCGTCGTCTGAGCCAGGACATCGACCCGCAGTTCCACTCGCTGTTAGTGGTAGCGGCAGGCGGTGCGGCACTGATTGCCTGCGGTATCCTTTGCCAGATCATTATGTTCTACGTTTCTGTGCGTGACCGCGACCAGAACCGCGATCTGACCGGTGACCCATGGGGCGCGCGTACGCTGGAGTGGGCAACCTCTTCACCACCGCCGTTCTATAACTTTGCTGTTATCCCGCATGTGCATGAGCGTGACGCTTTCTGGGAAATGAAAGAGAAAGGCGAAGCGTACAAGCAACCGGCTAAATATGAAGAAATTCATATGCCGAAAAACAGCGGTGCTGCGATTGTTATTGCCGCGTTTGCGACCATCTTCGGTTTTGCGATGATCTGGCATATCTGGTGGCTGGCTGGTCTTTCTTTCCTCGGCATGATCGTAAGCTGGATCGTGAAGAGCTTCGACGAAGACGTGGATTACTACGTTCCGGTTGCCGAAGTAGAGAAGATTGAAAAGCAGCACTTTGACGAAATCAGCAAAGCAGGTCTGAAATAATGTCAACTGAAACCGTAAAACACCACCACGACGCCCATGCGGAGCATGGGCATCACGATGCAGGAGCCAATAAAGTCTTTGGCTTCTGGATCTACCTGATGAGTGACTGCATTATCTTCGCAACCCTGTTTGCGACCTATGCAGTTATGGTTAACAGCACCGCCGGTGGTCCGGCAGGCAAAGATATCTTTGAACTGCCGTTCGTGCTGGTTGAAACCGCGCTGCTGTTATTGAGCTCTATCACCTACGGCATGGCCGTTATCGCCATGAACAAGGAAAACAAAGGCGCCGTTATCGGCTGGCTGGCGTTGACCTTCCTGTTTGGTGCTGGATTCATTGGGATGGAAATCTATGAATTCCATCATCTGATTGTTGAGGGCTTCGGTCCTGACCGCAGCGGCTTCCTGTCTGGCTTCTTCACGCTGGTCGGTACTCACGGTCTGCACGTTACCTCTGGTTTAATCTGGATGGCCGTGCTGATGTTCCAGATCGCTAAACGCGGTCTGAACGCCACCAACCGTACGCGTATCATGTGTCTGAGCCTGTTCTGGCACTTCCTGGACGTGGTCTGGATTTGCGTGTTTACCGTAGTTTATCTGATGGGAGCCATGTAATGAGTCATTCTGTTAACGAACATGGTGCATCACACGGTAGCGTGAAGTCTTACATGATCGGCTTCATCCTTTCTATCATCCTGACGGGAATCCCGTTCTGGATGGTAATGGATGGTAGCGCTTCTCATGGAACCATCCTCGGCGTTGTGCTGGTCTGTGCAGTAGTTCAGGTGCTGGTTCACCTGGTTTACTTCCTGCACCTGGACAGCAAGTCTGAAGGTGGCTGGAACATGGTGGCCATTGTCTTCTCAGCAATCATTATCCTGATTGTTGTCGTTGGCTCACTGTGGATCATGTGGAACCTCAACTACAACATGATGCCCCACTAAAGAGTCTGTGTAATGTTTAAGCAATACCTGCAAGTTACAAAGCCAGGAATTATTTTCGGGAATTTAATTTCTGTGATTGGCGGATTTTTGCTGGCCTCTAAGGGCAGCATTGATTACGCCCTGTTTCTCACCTCGCTGGTTGGTGTGTCACTGGTGGTTGCCTCAGGTTGTGTTTTCAACAACGTGATCGACCGCGACATCGATATCAAGATGGAGAGAACCAGGAATCGGGTGCTGGTTAAAGGCCTTATCTCCGCGAAAGTTAGCCTGGTTTACGCCACTGTGCTGGGTATTGCTGGCTTTGCACTGCTGTATTTTGGTGCTAATCCGCTGGCCATGTGGCTGGCGGTGATGGGCTTCGTGGTATACGTTGGCGTTTACAGCCTGTATATGAAGCGTCACTCTGTCTACGGTACGCTGATTGGCAGCCTGTCCGGTGCTGCGCCGCCGGTCATTGGCTACTGCGCCGTGACCAACGAGTTTGATGCCGGTGCCTTAATCCTGCTGGCTATCTTTAGCCTGTGGCAGATGCCGCACTCCTATGCGATTGCCATCTTCCGCTTTAAAGATTACCAGGCAGCCAACATCCCGGTGTTACCGGTGGTGAAAGGTATCTCGGTGGCGAAGAATCATATTACGCTCTATATCCTGGCGTTTATGATTGCCACGCTGATGCTGACGCTGGGTGGCTACGCAGGCTACAAATATCTGGTCGTTGCGTCTGCCGTTAGCGTGTGGTGGCTGGGAATGGCGCTGTCAGGCTACAAAACCTCAAACGATCGGGTTTGGGCGCGTAAGCTGTTCGTTTTCTCGATTGTGGCTATCACGGCCCTGAGCGTCATGATGTCGGTTGACTTTATGACGCCAGCATCGAAAGACCTGCTGACCTACGTGCGCTAATGTGTACTGCAACAGCATGAAACGGGCGCGATTTTCGCGCCCTTTCTTTTTGTTACGACTGCTTAAGAACTATTGTTTTACCCGCCCGCTCTCCCTACCTAAAATAAATGCAGCACATCAACAGAGGTTGGAATGAACGATAACAAAATGACTCCGGTGGAGCTGCGCGCCACATGGGGCCTTGGCACGGTCTTTTCCCTGCGCATGCTGGGAATGTTTATGGTCCTGCCGGTGTTGACCACCTATGGCATGGCACTTCAGGGAGCGAGTGAAACCTTAATCGGCGTGGCAATCGGCATCTACGGTCTGGCTCAGGCTATTTTCCAGATCCCCTTTGGCCTGCTGTCCGATCGCATCGGACGCAAGCCGCTGATCGTCGGCGGCCTGCTGGTCTTCGTCCTTGGCAGCGTCATTGCGGCCAGCACCGATTCAATCTGGGGCATTATTCTGGGGCGTGCGCTGCAGGGCTCCGGTGCAATTGCTGCCGCGGTCATGGCGCTGCTGTCCGATTTAACCCGTGAACAAAACCGCACTAAAGCGATGGCGTTTATCGGTATCAGCTTTGGCGTGACCTTTGCTATCGCAATGGTCTTAGGCCCGATCGTCACCCACAAGCTGGGCCTGAACGCGCTGTTCTGGATGATCGCGATGCTTGCTTCACTGGGCATAGCGATTACGTTATGGGTTGTCCCCTCCTCTTCTCATCACGTGCTAAATCGTGAATCAGGGATGGTACGCGGCAGCTTCAGTAAAGTGCTGGCCAATCCCCGATTGATCAAACTGAACCTGGGCATCTTCTTTTTACATATCTTGCTGATGTCGAGCTTTATCGCCCTGCCCGACCAGTTTGAACAGGCTGGCCTGCCGCCGTCAGAACACTGGAAGGTCTATCTGATCACCATGCTGATTGCGTTTGCCGGTGTGGTGCCCTTTATCATCTACGCCGAAGTGAAGCGTAAGATGAAGCGGGTCTTTGTCGGCTGCGTAGGCATGATGGTCATCGCCGAAATCGTCTTATGGGGCGCCCAGGGGCATTTC
This sequence comes from Pantoea sp. Ae19-2, assembly GCF_059801205.1. NCBI lineage: Bacteria > Pseudomonadati > Pseudomonadota > Gammaproteobacteria > Enterobacterales > Erwiniaceae > Pantoea > Pantoea sp. Ae19-2. The sequence continues at coordinate 2,786,707 of NZ_JBCHWE010000001.1, forward strand.
TGGACGCTGGTTGTCGGCGTTCAGCTGTTCTTCCTGGCCTTTAACCTGATGGAAGCGATTCTGCCATCGCTGGTGAGTAAGGAGTCACCCGCTGGCTATAAAGGCACCGCTATGGGACTTTATTCCACCAGTCAGTTTCTGGGCGTCGCCATTGGGGGAAGCCTGGGCGGCTGGCTGTTTGGTCATTTCGATGCACAAACCGTGTTTATGGTCGGGGCGATTGTGGCCGCAGCCTGGCTGTTTGTCAGCATGACCATGCAGGAACCGCCTTATGTAAGCAGCCTGCGTCTGGTGCTGAGCGATGCCGCGCTGGCCGTGCCCACTCTGGAAAAACGCCTGAAAGCACAGCCCGGCGTCTCATCGGTGCTGATTGTGCCGGAAGAGAAAAGCGCCTACATCAAGATAGACAGTAAGGTCACCAGCCGGCCTGAGCTGGAAGCGCTGATCGGCAGCTGCTAGTCGCGAGCGGCGCTTAACTGCGCGCGATCGTGGCGAAAGGTTAAGTCAGTTCGTGTCAGACATGTCGCCACAAACCACGTGAAAAAGGTGCCCTGCTTCAGGCACCTTTTTTCATCCGGCGATTGAGGGTGGTTTACAACGACATATCCACCACAATACGGCCTTCAATCTTGCCCGCATGCATCCGGGCAAAGATATCGTTAATATTGCTGAGCGGTTCCACCGCCACGCTGGCTTTCACTTTATGACGGCTGGCAAAATCCAGCGCCTCCTGTAAATCCTTACGCGTTCCGACGATAGAACCCCGCACCGTAATGCCGTCCAGCACCATATCGAAAATAGAAAGATCGAATTTGCCAGGCGGCAAGCCGTTTAGCACCATGGTGCCCCCACGACGTAACGTGCCGATCGCCTGCTCAAAGGCTTTAGGCGACACCGCCGTGACCAGCACGCCGTGCGCGCCGCCAAAGTGCTCATGAAACACCCTGGCCGGATCGACGTTTCTGGCATTCGCCACCACGCTGGCGCCCAGGCGCTGGGCAAAGGCCAGCTTATCGTCATCGATATCGACAGCCGCCACGTTCAGCCCCATCGCGACGGCATACTGTATAGCCATGTGCCCTAACCCACCGATGCCGGAAATCACCACCCAGTCACCGGGTTTGGTATCGGTCATTTTTAACCCTTTATAGACCGTCACGCCCGCACAGAGCACCGGTGCCACCTCGTTGAATGCGAGGTTTTCGGGGATGATGCCGACATAGTTGGCGTCCGCCACGCAGTATTCGGCAAAACTGCCGTTAACCGAATAGCCGGTATTTTGCTGGCTGTGGCACAGCGTTTCCCAGTGATCAAGACAGTGCTCGCAGTGACCGCAGGCGGAGTAGAGCCAGGGCACGCCGACCCGATCGCCCACCTTCAGGTGATGTACGTTATCGCCCACCGCGACCACCTGCCCGACGCCCTCATGTCCCGGGATAAAAGGCGGAACCGGCTTCACCGGCCAGTCGCCCTCTGCCGCATGCAGATCGGTGTGACACACGCCGGTTGCCGCGATTTTTACCAGAATCTGCCCCGACCCAGGCTGGGGTACGGGCACCTGCTCAATCACCAAGGGTTCGCCGAACGCTTTAACAACTGCTGCCTTCATCATCGTGTTGATTTTCATCGTCATGATTTATGCTCCAGGGATAGGTTACGGACTTAAAACAGCCCCAGCGGTGCCGTGTCATAGCTGACTAACAGGTTTTTGGTCTGCTGGTACTGGTTGAGTGCCATTTTGTGTGTTTCGCGACCCACGCCGGACTGTTTGTAACCCCCAAAGGCAGCATGGGCAGGATAGATGTGGTAACAGTTGGTCCAGACGCGCCCGGCTTTAATGGCGCGCCCCATGCGGTAGGCTAAATTGCTGTCCCGCGTCCAGACGCCCGCCCCCAATCCAAACTGGGTTTCATTGGCAATACGCAAGGCTTCAGCCTCATCTTTGAAGGTGGTGATGCCGATAACCGGGCCAAAGATTTCCTCCTGAAAGCAGCGCATGCTGTTGCTGCCTTTAATCAGCGTGGGCTGAATATAGAAACCGTTATCCAGTTCGGACGATATCAAGGCCCGCTCACCCCCGGTCAGGATCTCGCCCCCTTCGTTGCGGGCAATCTCGATATACGACAAAATTTTATCGAACTGCTGACGCGAAGCCTGGGCGCCAATCATCGTGTCGGTATCGAGCGGATCGCCGCGACGAATGGTAGCGACTTTGGCCATCACCCGCTCCATGAAAGGCGCGTAAACGGACTCATGGATTAGCGCACGGGACGGACAGGTACATACCTCGCCCTGATTAAAGAAGCCCAGCACCAGCCCTTCCACCGCCTTGTCAATAAAGTCCGGCTCGCCATTCATGATGTCGGCGAAGTAGATGTTTGGCGATTTCCCGCCCAGCTCCACAGTACAGGGAATAATATTTTCTGCGGCACAGGCCATGATATGACGTCCCACCGGCGTAGAACCGGTGAAGGCGATTTTGGCAATGCGTTTACTGGTTGCCAACGCTTCGCCCGCCTCGCGACCGAAACCCTGTACCACGTTTAGCACGCCTGCAGGAAACAGGTCGCCGATCATCTCCATCAGCAGCGTAATGCCCAGCGGAGTTTGCTCCGCAGGCTTAAGCACCACACAGTTACCGGCAGCCAGGGCCGGCGCCAGCTTCCATGCGGCCATCAGCAACGGAAAATTCCAGGGAATAATTTGCCCCACCACGCCCAGCGGCTCATGAAAATGGTAGGCCACGGTTTTTTCATCGATCTCGCCCGTGCTGCCCTCCTGCGCGCGCAGGCATCCTGCGAAGTAACGAAAATGGTCGGCCGCCAGCGGCAGATCGGCATTGAGCGTTTCCCGAATCGGTTTGCCGTTGTCCCAGCTTTCCGCCACGGCCAGGGTTTCGAGATTGGCATCAATGCGGTCAGCCACCTGGAGCAGCAGATTAGATCGGGTTTGTACGGAGGTTTTTCCCCAGGCTTCTGCAGCCCGGTGCGCGGCATCCAGCGCTAAATCAATATCGCGCGCATCGGAACGAGGAAACCGGGCAATGTCACTGCCGTTGACGGGTGAGGTATTCATGAAGTACTCACCACTCAGCGGCTCGATAAATTTGCCATCAATGTAGTTGCCGTAGGCAGATTTAAACGTCACTAACGCACCAGGTGTGCCGGGATGGGCATAACGCATCGCAAACTCCTTCTGTAGGGTAGACAGGCAGCGGCATGTTGATTTTTAACGGATAGCGCGCTGTCACCTGACGTTTGCAGGTCCTGTGCCAACTTCCCTTACGCGCTGAAAATCCAGATAAAAATCAATCACCTGAATAGTAATCTCACAGGCATGCGTTGAGGACTAACCGGCTTTGATCCCGCTTTGTGTTGCAAATCGCAACACCGCTAAAACCAAAACGCTACAATCCCGCTACACTTTTCCGAGCCCACGAGGTCATTCATGCAGCACAAGGTTTCCGATGCTCTATTGCCCGCTATCGATAACAACCCCCTGCTGAGTGATTCCTGGCTACGCAGCCAGCTCTACGGACTGGATCGTTCGGCCGATGATTTTCCTCGCGTACGTCAGGCCGAGTTGACAGAGCTGGTGGCCAGTAATACTGACCTCCAGCAGTTTGCTCAGCCCGTCATGCACAAGCTGGCCCAGAAGGTGACGCAGATGCAGTCGGTGGTCATTCTGTCTGACGCGGCAGGCCGGGTGCTGCACACCTTTGGCGAGATGCAGGCGATGCAAAAAGCACAGCGTTTCGCCCTTGCCCCCGGCAACATCTGGAGCGAATGTGGCCGTGGCACCAACGCCATTGGTACGGCGCTGGCGATAGACGACGGTTGTGAAATCGAGGGTAATCAACACTTCCTGACCCGCAACCAGGGGCTTTACTGTGCCGCCATGCCGCTGCAAATGCCCAACGGGCAGATTGCGGGGGTACTGGATGTCTCTGGCCCTGCACATTTTTCCCATGCCCATACGTTTGCCTGGGTCAAACAGGCGGCACGGCACATTGAGTATCTGTGGGTTAAGCAGAGCCTGCATCCCCAACAATGGCTGATGAGCCTGCACAGCGACGCACACCGGCTAGACAGCCCGGATGAGCTGCTGCTAGTGTTTTCAGACAACGTGCTGACTGCCGCAAATCGGCTGGCCCTGCGTGAGCTTGGCCTGCACGCCGAACAGCTTGGCGTCATCACATTTCAGCAGCTGTTTCCTCACAGCGATCTGCGGGCCACCGCACTGCCAACGCCGGTGATGATCGGACCCCAGCCTTATTATTTTCGTCTGCGAGCGCCCACCCGAACCCGCTTCAGCGTAGCAGCAGGCCCTGCGCGTCCGCTGCCTTTCTCACTGCAACATGAGGGAGATAAAATGGTGCGGCTGCTGAATGCCGGCGTTTCATTGTGCATTCGCGGGGAAACCGGCAGCGGAAAAGAGTACGTCAGCCGCGCGTTACATCAGCAAAGCCGCTGGCGGGAAGGAAAGTTTGTGGCGATTAACTGCGCCGCGATTCCGGAATCCTTGATCGAATCTGAACTCTTTGGCTACCAGCCGGGGGCATTTACCGGCGCCAGCAAAAATGGCTACATCGGTAAAATCCGTGAGGCCGATGGCGGCGTCCTGTTTCTGGATGAGATCGGCGATATGCCACTGGCGCTGCAAACCCGGCTCTTACGCGTGCTACAGGAAAAAGAGGTCGCGCCGCTGGGATCCAGTCAGAGCTGGCCGGTTAACCTGGCCGTGATCAGCGCGACACATCGGGATCTGGCGCAACGCGTCGCACAGGGCGACTTCCGCGAGGATCTCCTGTACCGGCTGCAGGAATTTTCATTCACGATCCCGCCGCTGCGTGACTGGTCTTCTCTTCCGGCGTTTATCACGCAACTCTGGGACGCGCTGGGCGGCGGCGCGCGTCAGATCGGCCTGTCTTCCGAAGTGCTGGCGACATTAACGCGCTATCCCTGGCCGGGCAACGTGCGCCAGCTACGCAGCCTGATGAAAGTCTTGCTGGCGCTGGCGGAAGATGGCGATAGCGTGGAGATCACGCATTTACCTGAAGAGTACCGCAGCGGCAACGCCGCGGCATCACCCGCGCGCCAGCAGCATGACGATCGTCTGATAAAAGCGACGTTGCAGCAGTTTAACGGCAACATCAGCAAAACGGCGCAGGCGCTCGGCGTTGCGCGCAGCACGCTGTATCGCCGCGCTGCACGCGAGAAGTGAGCTTAATCGCGGAAGTTTTTAAACTGGAATGGCTGGCCCAGATTTCCCCCGCGCACCAGCGCCATCGCCCCCTGCAGATCGTCACGTGACTTACCAGTGACGCGCAGGGATTCACCCTGAATCTGGGTCTGCACTTTCAGCTTGCTGTCTTTGATCAGCTTCACCAGCTTCTTCGCTACATCGGCTTCAATGCCTTTTTTCATTTTGGCATCCAGGCTCCAGCTCTTGCCGCTGTGCTCAATTTCTTCCGGCACGTCCAGGGCCGCGCCTTCAATGCCGCGCTTAAGCATTTTTTCACGCAGAATATCGACCAGTTGCTTTACCTGAAAGTCAGATTCACTGATGACTTTAATGGTTTCATTTTTTTCATTGAGTTCGTAACTGGCGGTGACGTTACGAAAATCGAAACGGGTGGACAGTTCGCGGTTAGCGTTATCTACCGCATTGCGAACTTCCTGCATGTCGACTTCTGAAACGATATCGAAAGATGGCATCTCTTCTTCTCCTGAGGCTAAACTGGCATGCATAATACGCGTCTTAGGCCACTAAATAAAATCACGCTGTGCAGCGCTATACTTAACCCATTGTCACAGCGCATAAATAATACGCCCGCGAGCGGGAGGCAGCATGAAAATAACCGTATTAGGATGCGGCGCGCTAGGCCAGGTCTGGCTTACCGCCCTTGCCCATTCTGGACATGATGTACAGGGATGGCTGCGTGTTCCCCAGCCCTACTGTTCAGCCAACGTGATTGATCCTCTGGGTCGCGTGTCGAACCGGACCTTTATTGCCAACGATCCGCTGTTTCTGGCCCAGAGTCAGCTGCTGCTGGTCACGCTGAAAGCCCCCCAGGTTTCGACAGCCGTTAAAAATCTGGAGAGCGTGATGGCGGAAAACTGTCCCGTGCTGCTGCTGCATAACGGAATGGGGACGCTGGGGGAATTAAAGGGCCTGCGACAGCCGCTGTTGCGCGGCATTACCACGCACGCCGCCATGCGGGACGGAACGGTGATTAAACATGTCGCCAGCGGCGTCACGCATATTGGCCCCGGCAACCGTAAAAGCGAAGGCTGGAGCGCGATTGCCGACGTTCTACATGATGCACTGCCCGACGTCGCCTGGCATGACAATATCCGGGCCGCCTGCTGGCGCAAACTGGCGGTTAACTGCGTAATAAACCCGCTGAGCGTGGAGCACGATTGTCAAAACGGCGCGCTCCGCCAGTACAGCCGTGAAATACAAACCCTGTGCGATGAAATCAGTTGGGTGATGGAACGAGAAGGCCAGTCCGTTGACAGCCAGAGTCTGCAGGATCAGGTATTCGATGTGATAGAAACGACGGCGGCGAATACGTCGTCAATGCTGCAGGATATTCGCGCACAGCGGCTGACGGAGATTGAATACATCACCGGTTTCCTGCTGCGCCGGGCACGCACCCACGGCTTCGTGTTGACAGAAAACACGCGCCTGTATGACATGATTAAACGCAAGGAGTCTTTTTATGGGCGCGAACGCCTCAGTACTGGTCTGTCTGGCTCATGGCAGTGAAGAAATCGAAGCGGTCACCACGCTGGATCTGCTGGTACGTGGCGGGATAAAAACGGTTACCGCCAGCGTGGAAAGCGACGGCAGCCGTGAAATCCTCTGCTCGCGCGGGGTCCGCCTGCTGGCCGATGTCCCGCTGGTCGAGGTCGCGGATAACGCCTACGATGCCATTGTACTGCCCGGCGGATTGAAAGGCGCCGAGACGTTTCGCGACAGTCCGCTGCTGGTGGAAACCGTGCGGCAGTTTCATCTGACCGGGCGTATTGTTGCCGCCATCTGCGCCGCGCCTGGCACGGTGCTGGTGCCGCATAACCTGTTTCCCGTGGGAAACATGACGGGTTTCCCCGGTTTGAAATCCACCATACCGGATGATAAATGGATGGAGCGGCGCGTGGTGTGGGATCCGCGCGTCAATCTGTTAACCAGCCAGGGGCCGGGCACCGCGATGGATTTTGCGCTGAAGTTAATCGATCTGTTAGTCGGCAGTGATAAAGCGCGGGAGGTTGCCGCTCAACTGGTGATGGCACCCGGCATTTACGATTACCAGGCCAGTTAAGATTCGGCGTCTGAAAAGCGGTACAGGTAGCACTGTGCCCGCTTCCCGGTCGGGTGCGCGGGCACAGCGTACGTTTTAAGGGCGGTAAACTTTGACGTTTTTAAAGCCCTGCTCATGCAGATACAGCGCCTGAAGTTTACTCATCACGCCGCGATCGCAGTACAACAGCCAGGTTTTATTCTGATCGAGGTCGCCAAACTGGGTGCTGAGTTTGTAGAAAGGCATCGACTTCACCTCTGTTCCCACCAACTCAAGCGGTTTGTCTTCCTGCTCATCCACCGAACGGATATCCAGTACGCTGTCGTTTTCGTTCAGCAAGCCGACCGTTTCAACCTCGACCACTTCGTCCTGCGTTTGCTCAGCAATTTCGCGGATATCCACGTTGGTCGCTTCGGCCACCATGCGTTCCAGAATCGAGAAGTCAAAATGGCTTTCTTCAGCGTCGATTTTGCCCTTCACCGCTTTGACGGTTGGGCTTTTGGAAATCACACCGCAATATTCCGGCATGGTACTGGCAAAATCTTCGGTGCCGATCTCACGCGCGACCTTGATGATGTGCTCTTTATCATGGGAGATCAGCGGGCGCAGAATCAGCGTATCCGATGCATTGTCGATCAAACGCAGGTTGGTCAGGGTCTGACTGGAAACCTGTCCCAGCGCTTCACCGGTCACCAGCGCCTGAACGCCATAGCGTTCAGCGACCATTGACGCGGCGCGAACCATCATGCGCTTCAGTACCACGCCCATCTGGCCATCGTCGACTTTTTCTAAAATTTCGCCCACGACCGGTTCGAAGTTTATCGCGACAAAACGGACCCGATGCGAACGACCGAAACGGTTCCAGATATAATGCGCCACCTGACGCACGCCGATTTCGTGTGCGGCACCGCCAAGATTAAAGAAGCAGTAATGCACCCGGCAGCCGCGACGCATCAGCATGTAGCTCGACACGCCAGAGTCAAAGCCGCCCGAGATTAGCGACAGCACATCTTCCTGCGTGCCAATCGGGAAACCGCCCAGCCCCTCATAGCGTGCGGTCACCAGCGTTAAGCGGTTCTCTTCCACTTCGAGATTGACCGTCACCTCTGGCTTTTTAAGCTGCACCGTGGCGCTCTCGATGTGCTGATTCAGGCCACCGCCGACGTAGCGTTCCACATCCTGCGAACTAAAGCTGTGTTTGCCCCGGCGCTTAACACGCACGCAAAACGTTTTGTTTTCAAGAGCATCGCGATACTGCGCCAGCGTCTGCTCAAAAATATGATGAATATCGGTATATTCACGCTCTTCCACCGCAAGGACATGGTGGATACCGGGAATGCGCATGAGCTCATCAGGAATAACCGTGCGCATGGCTTCATCTTTGCAGCGCACTTCAATATGATCCCAGTAACGGACGACCGCGATCTCGTCGCTGACGGTTTTAAGCACGTTGCGAATATTGCTGGCAAGAATCTTAATAAAGCGCAGGCGCACCGACTGACTCTTGATGGTGATTTCGGGAAATAACTTGACGATAAACTTCATGGCGATACAGCTTCGTTGGGCAAATAAGTGCTAAAACAGGCTGCACTTAGCTGGTAAGATCATAAAATTGCGGGCTGCCAGGCGCATCCGCATCCGAGGCGCGGAAGTATATCACCTTTACCTGGTGACTGCTTCTGCAACAGCATGCACATTGATTATTTTGCTAATCATTCTCTCTCAGCTACCATGACCGATTGCATGATAACGTTCCAACCGTGAGTCGATCCTAACTATGCCGAAAAAAGCCGAACAGCCAGCCAGCTTTGAAACGTCATTGCAGCAGCTGGAACAGATTGTCAGTCGTCTGGAAAGTGGTGAACTGCCGTTGGAAGAGGCCCTCAATGAATTTGAGCGCGGCGTGCAGCTGGCACGCAATGGCCAACAGACGCTGCAACAGGCCGAGCAGCGCGTTCGTATTTTACTCAGCGATGATAAAGACGCCGACCTCTCCTCTTTTACGCCGGAAAACAACTAATGGATTTTCCTGAACTGCTCGACGCTTATCACAGGCAGGTGAATCGTGCGTTGACGGGCTTATTAGACGCCCTGCCTTTTCAGAGTTCTCCTCTGGTGAATGCCATGCAGTATGGGGCATTATTAGGCGGCAAACGCCTGCGCCCGTTTCTGGTCTACGCCACCGGCGAGATGCTTCACGCCGACAAAGCGAGTCTGGATGCGCCCGCTGCAGCAGTTGAGTGTATTCATGCCTATTCACTGATTCATGACGATCTTCCTGCCATGGACGATGACGCTCTGCGTCGTGGGCAACCGACCTGCCATATTAAATATGGTGAAGATACCGCCATCCTTGCAGGCGATGCGCTGCAAACGCTGGCATTTTCTATCCTTGCCGACCAGCCCATGCCGGGCGTGAGCGCGGAGTATCGGCTGGCCATGTTGTCAGAACTGGCAAAAGCCAGCGGCGTCGCGGGGATGTGCGGCGGTCAGGCACTGGATCTGGCGGCGGAAGGTCAGTCGGTGGGGCTTGCTCAACTTGAACAAATTCATCGTCATAAAACCGGTGCGTTGATCCGCGCGGCCGTTCGGCTTGGCGCGTTTGCCGCTGGCGAAAAAGGCCGCGAGGCGCTTCCGTATCTTGATCGCTATGCAGACGCTATCGGTCTTGCTTTTCAGGTGCAGGATGACATCCTGGATGTGACGGGTGACACAGCTGTCATCGGAAAACGCCAGGGTGCCGATCAAGATCTTGGAAAAAGCACCTATCCTTCACTGATGGGTCTGGATGATGCCCGCACTAAGGCACTGGATTTATATCAGGAAGCCGTCGATGCTTTGCACATGCTCTCTGCCAAATCCTATAACACCACAGCCTTGAAGGCGCTGGCGAGCTTCGTAATTGAACGCGATAAATAACTTCCATGATGAGTCACTGATGAGTTTTGATATTACAAAATACCCGACACTGGCGCAGGCAGAAACGGTTCAGGCGCTGCGAGCCCTGCCAAAAGAGAAATTGCCTGCGCTCTGCAACGAGCTGCGCCAGTATTTATTAGACAGCGTGAGCCGCTCAAGCGGCCATTTTGCGTCGGGCCTGGGCGTGGTCGAGCTGACCGTGGCGCTGCATTACGTCTATAACACGCCGTTCGATCACCTGGTGTGGGACGTCGGTCATCAGGCTTATCCACATAAAATTTTAACGGGACGCCGCGATCGCATTGGCTCTATTCGCCAAAAGAACGGCGTGCATCCGTTTCCCTGGCGCGGCGAGAGTGAATACGATGTGCTGAGCGTGGGCCACTCTTCGACCTCCATCAGTGCCGGACTGGGCATGGCTGCGGCGGCCGAACGTGAAGGCAAAGGCCGCCGCACGGCCTGCGTTATCGGTGATGGTGCCATTACTGCGGGCATGGCGTTTGAAGCCATGAACCATGCAGGCGATATCAAATCGGATATGCTCGTGATTCTGAATGACAATGAAATGTCGATTTCAGAGAACGTCGGGGCGCTGAACAACCGGCTGGCGCAGATCCTCTCGGGCAAAACCTATGCGCGTCTGCGTGAAGGCGGCAAGCGTGTTCTGACCGGCCTGCCGCCGATTAAAGAATTAGTGAAGCGTACCGAAGAGCATCTGAAAGGCATGGTCGTGCCCGGAACCCTGTTTGAAGAGCTGGGTTTTAACTATATCGGCCCGGTGGACGGCCATGATGTGCTGACGCTGGTAAATACGCTGAGTAATATGCGCAGCCTGAAAGGGCCACAGTTCCTGCATATTATGACCAAAAAGGGCAAAGGCTACGCGCCGGCAGAACAGGATCCTATTACCTGGCATGCTGTGCCGAAATTCGACGTCGCCAGCGGTGAGCTGCCAAAAAGCGCCGAAGGTTTGCCGAGCTACTCCAAAATTTTCGGCAACTGGCTGTGTGAGATGGCCGCTCACGATACGAAGCTGATGGCAATCACGCCTGCCATGCGTGAAGGTTCAGGCATGGTCGGTTTCTCTCGCAAATACCCCAACCAGTATTTTGACGTTGCCATTGCCGAACAGCACGCGGTGACCTTCGCCGCTGGCCTGGCGATTGGGGGCTACAAACCGGTGGTGGCCATCTACTCCACCTTCCTGCAGCGCGCCTACGATCAGGTCATCCACGACGTGGCAATTCAGAAACTGCCGGTGTTGTTTGCCATCGATCGCGGCGGCATCGTCGGCGCTGACGGGCAGACGCACCAGGGCGCGTTCGATCTCGCCTATCTGCGCTGCGTGCCGGACATGGTGATTATGACGCCAAGCGACGAGAATGAATGTCGCCAGATGCTATATACCGGTTATCACTATCAGGATGGCCCGGCCGCGGTACGTTATCCGCGCGGTACCGGTACCGGTGCTGCGCTGACACCGCTGCAAAGCCTGCCGCTGGGTAAAGGCGTGGTAAAACGTCAGGGCGAAAAACTGGCCATCCTCAACTTCGGTACGCTGTTGCCGGAAGCGAGCAAGGTGGCGGAAGCGCTGAACGCAACGCTTGTGGACATGCGCTTCGTGAAACCGCTGGATACGTCACTGATCGCCGAACTGGCGGCCAGTCATGAATCCCTGATTACGCTGGAAGAAGGCGCGATTAAAGGCGGCGCAGGCAGCGGCGTGAATGAGTTTGTCATGGCTAAACGCCTGGGCGTGCCCGTGCTGAATATCGGCCTGCCTGATGAGTTTATTCCGCCTGGTACTCAGGAAGAAATGCGCCACGACTACCAACTGGACATTGACGGTATTCAACAGCAGATCAGCCGCTGGCTTGCGCAGTAGGTCCCCTGCCCGCGCACTGTGGAGCGCGTCATTCCTGCTATGCTTAATCCCCTGGGTTAGACATAGCAGGAGTCTTCATGAAAACCATTCAATTAGCGAACACTGACTTAACGGTTTCCCGGCTTTGCCTGGGTTGTATGACCTTTGGGGAACCCGATCGCGGCAAGCACGCCTGGACACTTCCGGAAGAGAGCAGCCGTCCGCTCATCCAGCAGGCGCTGGAAGCAGGGATCAATTTTTTTGATACCGCGAACAGCTATTCTGACGGCAGTAGCGAGGAGATTGTGGGCCGGGCGCTCAAAGATTTTGCCCGACGTGATGAGGTGGTCGTTGCCACCAAAGTTTTCTTTCCCATGAGCAATCTTTCGCAGGGCTTATCTCGCCAGAACATCCTGCAATCTATCGACGACAGCCTGCAACGGCTGGATATGGAGTTTGTCGATCTCCTGCAAATTCATCGCTGGGACTATGACACCCCGCTGGAAGAGACGCTGGAAGCCCTTGACGCAGTGGTGAAGTCTGGTAAAGCGCGCTACATCGGCGCCTCCTCAATGCATAGCCACCAGTTTGCTCAGGCCTTAGCCCTGCAGGACCAACAGGGCTGGGCACGCTTTGTCAGCATGCAGGATCAGTACAACCTGATCCAACGTGAAGAAGAGCGGGAGATGCACCCTTTGTGTCTGCGGGAAAACATTGCGGTATTGCCCTGGAGCCCCCTGGCACGCGGCAAACTGACCCGCCCCTGGGGAGAAACCACCGCACGATCCGTATCGGATGACGTCATTCCCTCGCTCTATGCCACAACCGAGGAGAACGACGCGATGATAGCCGAGCGCCTGGCACAGGTTGCGGCGGACAAAGGCGTGACGCGTGCGCAGGTGGCGCTGGCATGGTTACTCAGCAAACCCGCCGTCACCGCCCCGATCATCGGTGCTTCGCGCGCCGGGCAGTTTGCCGAGCTGGCTAACGCCGTCAACGTGGAACTGACCGGGGACGAGATCGCTCATCTGGAAGAGGCCTATCAACCGCACCCGGCAACGGGTTATCAGTAAGCGGGTTGTGAAGCGTTTTGCATGCGGCGCTATGCGCTGTCCGACAGGCAAAGCGGCAGACCGTTCCCGCAGGGGAACGGTCATCATGCTGAAGGACGAAATGAGGGAGAACAGGCGGGGTTTTTCGCTGTACAGGCCCGGTGTGGCAAGCTTAAGCGGCCAAAAAGACGCCCGTCGCGTACAGCATCGCCGCCGCGATAATACCGGCGATAATATCATCTACCATGATGCCCATACCGCCATGCACGTTACGATCGAACCAGCGAATCGGCCAGGGTTTCCAGATATCCAGCACGCGGAACAGAACAAAACCACTCACCACCCATTGCCAGCTGTTGACCGGAATCGCCATCAGGGTAATCCACATCCCGATAAACTCATCCCAGACAATGCTGCCGTGGTCATGCACGCCCATATCCTTGGCGGTGCGATGGCAAAGGTAAACGCCCACACTAATGCCCAGCAAGACCACCAGCGAGTAGAGATCATGGGGGAGCAAGGTCATGAGCCACCAAAACGGAATGGCGGCCAGCGATCCTACCGTTCCGGGCATAAACGGGCTCAGGCCGCTGCCGAAGCCGGTCGCCAGCAAATGCCAGGGATTGCGCAGGCGCAGGCGGCTTTTCGCGAGGGTTTTATCTGAGGTCAAAATGGTCGAATCCTTTATGACGGAATTCCGTGGGTTTACCGTTTTCCAGCAGTGACAGCCCTTCTGACTCCGGTGCCATCTGGCCAATGCAGGTATAAGGCACGCCAAGATGCCCCAGCGCCACATCCAGCGCGCCACGATTGACTTCCGGCACGCTAAAGCACAGCTCGTAATCTTCTCCGCCGCTGAGCGCCCAGCGCAGCACCTGTTCGGCATCAAAGTTTTCACGCAGTGCAGAAGAGAGCGGCAGCGCATCCAGATTCAACCGTGCACCACAGCCGCTGGCTTTCAGTACATGGCCAAGATCGGAGATGAGTCCATCCGATAAATCAATGGCGGATGACGCCAGGGAACGCAGCGACTGTCCCTGTAAAATGCGCGGCATTGGGCGCAGGTGGCGCTTGATCAGGGCTTCGTGTATCGCCGGATCGTCAATGCGGCAGTGATGCTGTAATAACGCCAGCCCGGCAGCGCTGTCGCCCAGCGTACCGGTCACGTAGATCCAGTCACCCGGCCTGGCGCCCGAGCGTTTCAGCGCCTTGCCGTGGGGAATCAAGCCATGAATCCCCAACGTGAGGCTGAGGGGGCCACGCGTGGTATCGCCGCCCACCAGCTGCATGTCGTAGTATTCCAGCAGGTCAAACAGGCTTTCGCTAAAGCTGCTGAGCCAGGTTTCATTCACGTCAGGCAAGGTCATGGCCAGCGTCAGCCAGGCAGGATCGGCTCCCATCGCGGCCAAATCGCTCAGGTTTACCGCCAGAGATTTATACGCTAAATCCGCAGGATGGATGGAAGACAGGAAATGGACGCCGGAAACCAGCGTATCGGTGCTGACCGCCAGCGTCTGTTTTTCGGGCACGCTAAGCAACGCGCAATCGTCGCCAATGCCGAGTTCGACATCACGGCGGCTACGCGTTCTGCGATTGAAGTAGCGTGCGATGAGTTCAAATTCACCACATGACATAATTGCGTTCCGCTTAACCATTAATGAAAAAGGCCGGCAAGCCGGCCTTATTGATTATTTGCGTTGGGGTCTGATTTGTGGACCGGCTTTATCCAGTACGCCGTTGACAAATTTATGGCTGTCTTCGGCACCAAACACTTTCGCCAGCTCAATACCTTCGTTGATGGCCACTTTATAGGGCACATCAGAACGCTTGCTCAATTCATACAGCGAAACACGCAGAATGGCTTTTTCAACCTGTCCCAGCTCTTCGAGCTGTCGCGACAGATACGGCTTCATCAGGCCATCCAGGTACGCGCTGTTGGTCGCCACACCGGACAGCAGTTCGCGGAAATAGGTAATGTCGACGTCTTTGACGTCTTGTTCCGCCAGAAACTGGTATTCCACATCGGCAATGTCGTTGTTGGACAACTGCCAGGAGTAAAGCGCCTGGACAGCGCACTCACGGGCGCGACGACGAGCAGCAGGTTTCACAAAATTCCCCTTACAAAAATCAGGCTTTAATGGCTTTCAATACGTTGATCATTTCAAGCGCGGTCAGGGCCGCTTCGGCACCTTTATTACCCGCTTTCGTTCCAGCACGCTCAATGGCCTGCTCGATATTTTCAGTCGTCAGTACGCCGAATGCCACCGGAATATCACTGTCCATGGCAACGCTGGCAATACCGGAGCTGGCTTCACCTGCGACATATTCGAAGTGAGCAGTGCCACCACGAATTATGGTACCCAGCGCGATCACGGCGTCGTACTTGCCGGTTTTGGTCAGCGCACGGGCTGCCAGCGGCAGTTCATAAGCGCCTGGAACCCAGACGACGGTGATATTGTCATCGCTGACCTGGCCAATGCGCTTCAGGGCATCAACCGCGCCGTCTAACAGGCTGTCATTGATAAAGTTGTTAAAACGCGCGATAACGATGGCAATGTTTGCCTCAGGCGTTGCAACGGCAGCTTCGATAACTTTCATACATATCCTTTCAGGGGTTTGTTTGGCCCCGCGCAGGGGGGCGGATTCTAACATACTCTTTGGCGGCGTGCTCTCGCTTTTCCGCCTCCGTTATTGCGGTGTCAGCGTCAGGCGCACATCATCGCCGACCTGACGGATATCGCGAAAGGCAAAGACCGGCGCATCGGCCAACTGCGTTAACCCCGCAAGCTGGCACAGGCCACGCGCGTCATTGCCCAGTAATTTCGGCGCAACATACACAATCAGCTCATCCACCAGCCCGGCCTGAATGAGCGCGCCCGCGAGCGTCGCACCGGCTTCCACCCAGACGCTGTTAATCTGCCGCTGGCCCAGCACCATCATCAGCGCCACTAAATCCAGCTGGCTGTCGCGCAGTGGAACAGGAATCTGCGTCACCGTTTCCGGCCAGTGCCGATCGTCGACCTGCTGGCGCATCAGCCAGGTTTCGCCTAATTGTTCAATAAGTTTGTGGTCCGGCGTTACGCGATTCTGGCTATCGACGATCACTCTTACCGGCTGACGTAGCTCGGCTTCATCCACCAGGCGCTGACTTTCGCTGTCCAGTTCTGACCAGCGCACCGTTAACGAGGGGTTATCCGCCAGTACGGTTGCACTGCTGCTGAGGATGGCGGAACTCTGGGCGCGCAGCCGCTGCACGTCGCGCCGGGCCGCCGGCGAGGTGATCCACTGGCTTTCCCCACTGGCCATGGCGGTGCGGCCGTCCAGCGAGGCACCCAGTTTTAACTGTATCCAGGGAAAGCCGGTACGCATGCGTTTCAGAAAACCACGGTTCAGGGCTTCCGCTTCCTGCATCATCAGCCCGTGGCTGACCTCAATGCCCGCCTGATGCAGGCGGTGTAATCCCCGTCCGGCTACCTGCGGATTGGGATCCTGCATGGCCGCCACCACGCGGGTTACACCTGCGGCAATTAATGCATCACAACAGGGCGGCGTGCGCCCGTGGTGACTGCAGGGTTCCAGCGTCACATAGGCGGTTGCGCCACGTGCGCGGTCCCCCGCCATACGTAACGCGTGCACTTCCGCATGCGGTTCCCCGGCGCGCTGATGCCAGCCTTCCCCAACAATCTGACCGTCACGCACAATGACGCAGCCTACATTGGGATTGGGTGTGGTGGTAAAACGGCCGCGGCGCGCCAACTCCAGCGCGCGCGCCATATAGCGTTCATCGGTCATGATTTAATCCTGTAATCTGGCAATCTCTTCGCCAAAATCACGCACGTCCTCAAAGCTGCGGTAAACAGAAGCAAAGCGGATATAGGCTACCTTATCGAGCTTCTTCAGCTCGTCCATCACCAGGTTGCCAATCAGCTTGCTGGGGATTTCACGTTCTCCTGTCGCCCGCAGTTGGGTTTTAATATGGCTTACCGCACTCTCAACGGCATCCGCACTGACCGGACGCTTCTCCAGCGCTTTCATCATGCCGCTGGCCAGCTTGTCTTCATTGAAAGGCTCACGCACGTCGTTGCTTTTCACCACGCGCGGCATCACCAGTTCAGCCACTTCAAACGTAGTGAAACGCTCATGGCACACCAGACATTGACGACGGCGCCGCACTGACGAACCCTCACTAACCAGACGAGAATCAATCACTTTAGTGTCTACAGCGGAGCAGAATGGGCAATGCATGACGTTTCCTGACACGAGATAAATGGGTTATACAGTGTAGCGCGAACTGCAGGTCAACAAAATCGATTCCCGTGCTTTCCCCTGCCTGCCTCACAGCCTGAGCGGGCAACAGGCCAGCGACGTTAAACAGCACGACACTTACAGAGCCGCAGGCGGGATGTGGTGAGCAGACCGCCAGCCTCCCTCACCAGAGACACCGGCACACACGCAGGAACGCGTGAACGGGCCGTAACAGCTTCAGCGCATTACGGCAGCAGCCTTTGCCTGAGCGGGACAACGGGAGAAGGCTGACTCGGCTCACCTGCCGTTCAGACAATTCCGTTAACGAACAAACCGCTGTCTGGCCGCTCAGGACAGGCTTGACGACATCGCTAACCTGGAAGATAACGTGCTGTTGGCCCTTTCAGGTTACCCAGGCGAAACCGGACAGAGCCATGCCATGAATATTAATGAAACACAGAAGCCACACCGGATAACCTTCACCCGGACAGTTTCTGGCCATTTCTTTATAACGGATAAGGATAAATAATGATCAGGATGGTTTGGGCCCCCGCCGCCCTCTCACTGATGCTGTTGAGCGGTTGCAGCACAACGGCCGGGCAGCCACAGGTTAAACAACTTCATCAGGAAGTTAGTCAGTTGAACCAGCAGATGCAGCGGCTTACCAGCCAGGCAAGCGCGGTGGAGATTCAGGGGCAGCTTAACGGACATTCGCAGCAGGGTGCCTGGTTATTACCTCAGGCCAATACGCCCGTTGAATTACAAACCCAGGCCGGCACGCTTCGCTTGTCTTTATCGCGTGTTGAGGCTGAAGCCAACGGCTCACGCGCTAACCTGACCCTACAGACGCGGGATAATACGCCGCTGCCGGGGCTGGAGGCTACCGTAGTCTGGGGCCAGCTCGATCCCGCGACCGGTAAACCGCTTGAGGCCGACAGCCTGACGCAAACCATCCGGATTCCCGCCTCGCTGACGCCACGCAGTTCGGTCATTGTGCCGTTGCGCCTGGGCGGTATTACGCCGGACCAGCTTGGCTATGTGCGGATTCATCAGGTACTGGCCAAAACGGCTGTACCCACACCATAAAGACAAAAAAAAGCCGCCAGTTGTCTGAACTGGCGGCTTTTTTATCATGCAACGATTACGGCAGGATTGAAGGCTGATCTGCGCCCTCTTTCTCCACTTTCTGTACCAGCATGTGTTCGCGTTTCATGCCCAGCTTCAACGCCAGCGCTGAAGAGACGTAGATCGACGAAATCGTACCAATGGTGACACCGATCAGCATGGTCAGCGAGAAGCCTTTCAGCAGCGCACCACCAAAGATGAACAGGATCAGGATCATCGCCAGCGTCGTCAGCGAGGTGATCAAGGTACGGCTCAACGTCTGGGTCAGGGACACGTTGGTAATGTCGTAAGAAGAGCCGCGACGAATTTTGCGGAAGTTCTCACGAATACGGTCCGAAACCACGATTTTATCGTTAAGCGAGTAACCGATAACCGACATCAGCGAGGCCACGATGGTGAGGTCGACTTCAACCCGGAACAGCGACAGCAGTCCACAGGTGATGATCACGTCGTGCGCCAGCGCCAGCACCGTACCCAGCGCCAGGCGCCACTCAAAGCGAATACCGATGTAGATCAGAATCGCAATCAGTGCCGACAGCAGAGCCAACGCTCCGGCCTGCGCCAGATCGCTACCCACGCTCGGTCCAACAAACTCGATACGTTTTACCGTGGCGTTTTGCTGGGTGGTCTGGTTGATCACCGTGACCACTTTGTTGCCTAACTCTGTGCCTGCAGGCCCCGTGACAGGCGGCATACGCACCATCACGTCGCGGCTGCTACCAAAGTTCTGGATCAGCGGCTCCTGAAAGCCCGCCTTGACCAGCTCGGCACGGATCGTGTCGAGGTCAGCGGGTTTTTCCAGGTTGATCTCAATCACCGTACCGCCGGTGAAATCGAGACCCCAGTTAAAACCACGTACGCCAACAATGGCAATCGAGATGATGATTAACAGTCCCGAAATGATAAATGCCAGCGTATCCCAGCGCATAAAGTCGACGACTTTACGGCCATGGTTTAACTGCTCAATGTTATATTCCTGTGCCACAACGCACTCCTCAGATAGACAGCTTTTTGATGCGCTTGCCACCGTACATCAGGTTAATGATGGCGCGGGTACCGACAATCGATGTGAACATTGAGGTCGCAATACCAATAGCCGTTGTAATCGCAAAGCCCTTAATGGAACCCGTACCGATCGCATACAGAATCACCACTTTGATCAGGGTGGTGACGTTAGCATCGACAATACTGGAGAAGGCGCCTTTGTAGCCCTCATGAATTGCCTGCTGCACGCTACGCCCGTTACGCAGTTCTTCTTTAATACGCTCGTTGATCAATACGTTGGCATCGACCGCCACCGCCAGCGTCAGCACGATACCGGCAATGCCAGGCATCGTCAGCGTGGCGCCCGGCAGCAGTGACATGATACCGACAATCAGTACCAGGTTTGCCAGCAGTGCGCTGGTGGCAATCAGGCCCACCTTTTTGTAGTACAGCACCATAAACAGGATAGAGGCGACCAGGCCCCACAGGCAGGCTTCCAGACCCTGAGTAATGTTCTGCTGCCCCATCGTTGGACCAATAGTCCGCTCTTCCACAATCTGGATAGGCGCAATCAGCGCACCGGCACGCAGCAGCAGCGACAGCTGACGTGCTTCGTTCGGGTTACTGATACCGGTGATGCGGAAGCTGTTACCCAGGCGAGACTGGATATTGGCGACGTTGATCACCTCTTCCTGTTTCACCAGAATGGCACGACCGTTAGCATCTTTCTTGCCGCTGTCTTTGTACTCCACAAACAGGGTCGCCATCGGCTTACCGATGTTGTCCTTGGTGAAGTTAGACATGATATTACCGCCCGCGCCGTCCAGTGAAATGTTCACCTGAGGCTGGTTGTACTCATCCATGCTGGATGTGGAATCGGTAATGTGGTCACCGGTCAGGATCACGCGTTTATAGAGCACCACAGGGCGTCCATCACGCATGTCTTTCACTTCAGAATCACCCGGTACACGGCCGCTGGCGGCGGCGGTAGGATCCACGCTGGTGTTAACCAGACGGAATTCCAGCGTCGCCGTCGCACCTAAAATTTCTTTGGCGCGCGCGGTGTCCTGAATACCTGGCAGTTCAACCACGATGCGGTCAGAACCCTGACGCTGTACCAGCGGTTCTGCAACACCCAGTTGGTTTACACGGTTACGCAGGATAGTAATGTTCTGCTGAACCGCATATTCACGTGCTTCGCTGAGGCGGGCATCGGTCATGGTGGCGCGCAGTGCATCATCGCCACTGCTGTTAATGACGAGATCCTGATGACGCGAGGATAGCCACTTAACCGCAGCATCGCGGCTGGCTGCGTCACGGAAACGAATTTCCACGCCGTAGTTAGCAATCTTGTTGACGTTGGTATAAGGGATATTCTTTTCGCGCAGGTCGCTGCGCAGGCTGTCAGCATTCTGCTCTTGCAGTTTGCTCAGGGCAGTGTCCATATCCACTTCCATCAGGAAGTGCACACCACCACGCAGATCGAGGCCAAGCTTCATGGGCTGTGCCGCCAGCAGCGTCAGCCAGCGCGGCGTGGCCGGTGCAAGGTTAAGCGCGACCACATAGTTTTCGCCCAGCGCTTTCATGATCGCTTCGCGGGCACGCAGTTGCACATCCGTATTGGCAAAACGCGCGGTAATCGCGCCATTTTCCAGCGCAACAGACTTACTTTGAATATTGTCTTGTTTTAATACGTTCTGAATTTGATCCAACGTTTGCTCACTGGCGGCGCTTCCGCGCGCGCCAGTGATCTGAACAGCCGGATCCTCACCATAAAGGTTGGGAAGTGCATACACCAGGCCAATGACAAGCACCACGACCAGCATTATGTACTTCCACAAAGGATAACGATTTAACACGGCAGTTCCCTTAGGGAAGTAAAAATTACAGCGCCTTCATAGAACCTTTCGGCAGGACGGCAGCCACGAAATCACGTTTAATAACCACTTCAGTAGTGTCGTTCAGCGCAATCGCAATGTAGCCGGTTTCTGCCACTTTGGTTACGCGACCCACCAGGCCACCATTCGTCAGGACTTCATCACCTTTGGAGATAGAATCCATCAGCTTCTTATGCTCTTTTGCACGCTTCTGCTGCGGGCGCAGGATCATGAAGTAAAAGATCAGGCCGAAGACGACCAGCATGATCACCAGAGAATACGGACTTCCCTGAGACGGTGCGCCTGCTGCAGCCACAGCGTCAGAAATGAAAAAGCTCATTAAATTTCCCTCATTGATGAATTATCAGACGTTAAAGGCGGAACCGCTTTGCCCGTCCGTTGGTAGAACTCGCTAACAAAGCGCTCTAATTTACCCTCTTCGATAGCCTGGCGTAAACCCGCCATCAGACGCTGGTAGTAGCGCAGGTTATGAATCGTGTTGAGACGCGCGCCCAGTATTTCGTTACAGCGATCAAGATGATGCAAGTACGCGCGGCTGTAATTGCGACAGGTGTAACAATCGCACTCTGCATCCAGCGGCGAAACATCATCTTTATGCTTGGCATTGCGAATTTTTACCACGCCATCGGTCACAAATAAGTGGCCATTGCGCGCATTGCGCGTTGGCATGACGCAGTCAAACATATCCACGCCGCGACGTACGCCCTCAACCAGATCCTCAGGTTTACCCACGCCCATCAGGTAACGCGGTTTATCCGCTGGGATCTGCGGGCAAACATGCTCAAGAATACGGTGCATATCCTCTTTCGGTTCACCGACCGCCAGGCCGCCCACAGCGTACCCATCAAAGCCGATCTCTACCAGACCTTTCACAGAGACATCACGTAAATCTTCGTAAACCGAACCCTGAATAATGCCAAACAGCGCATTTTTGTTACCCAGGCTGTCAAAACGGTCGCGACTGCGTTGTGCCCAGCGCAGAGACATCTCCATGGAGCGCTTGGCATAATCCCAGTCCGCCGGGTACGGCGTGCACTCATCAAAGATCATCACGATGTCCGATCCCAGGTCGTACTGGATCTCCATCGATTTTTCCGGATCGAGGAAGATAGAATCGCCGTTGATCGGGTTGCGGAAATGGACGCCGGCTTCGGTGATCTTACGAATATCGCCCAGGCTGAAGACCTGGAAGCCGCCGGAATCGGTCAGAATAGGGCCTTTCCACTGCATAAAATCATGCAAATCGCCGTGCAGCTTCATGATTTCCTGGCCGGGACGCAGCCAGAGGTGGAAGGTGTTGCCCAAAATAATTTGCGCGCCGGTTTCCTGCACTTCTTCCGGCGTCATGCCCTTCACAGTGCCATAGGTGCCCACGGGCATAAAGGCCGGGGTTTCCACCACGCCACGATCGAAAATCAGACGACCGCGACGCGCGCGACCGTCTGTGGTATCAAGCTCAAATTTCACAAGACCTCCATCGGAGAAACAGTCCGATGTTCAAAGTAAACAGATCAGGCGCCCACTTTTTCCAGCGGCGCCTGGGGGTTTTTGCTGATAAACATCGCGTCGCCGTAGCTGAAGAAACGGTATTCTTCCGCCACCGCCGCACGATAAGCAGCCATCGTGTGCTGATAACCGGCAAAGGCCGAGACCAGCATGATCAACGTCGATTCGGGCAAGTGGAAATTGGTGATCAGCGCATCAATTACCTGATACTCATAGCCCGGATAGATAAAGATTTGGGTGTCATCAAAGAATGGCGCAATCAGCGCATCCTGACTGGCTTTGGCTGCGCTTTCCAGCGAGCGTACCGAGGTGGTGCCTACCGCCACCACCTTGTTGCCGCGCGCTTTGCAGGCCAGCACCGCATCCACCACCTCCTGCGGCACTTCCGCATATTCGGCGTGCATATGGTGCTCTTCAATCGTCTCTACGCGTACCGGCTGGAACGTCCCTGCCCCAACGTGCAAGGTGACAAAAGCCATCTCAACGCCTTTGTCTTTTAGCGCCTGAATTAAGGGTTCGTCAAAGTGCAGGCCGGCGGTCGGGGCCGCCACGGCGCCAGGGCGCGCGCTGTAGACCGTCTGGTAAAGCTCGCGATCCGCTTCTTCATCCGGGCGGTCAATGTACGGCGGCAGCGGCATATGGCCTACGCTGTTGAGAATGTCCAGCACGGCACGATCGTCTTCGAATGCAATCTCGAACAGCGCATCGTGACGCGCGACCATCGTGGCTTTCACGCTCTCATCGTCGCCCAGCAGCAATTCTGCGCCTGGCTTCGGCGCTTTGGACGCCCGAACGTGTGCCAGCACGCGCTTGTCATCAAGCATGCGCTCTACCAGCATTTCAATTTTGCCGCCGCTTGCTTTACGCCCGAACACCCGGGCCGGGATCACGCGCGTGTTGTTAAACACCAGCAGATCGCCAGGCTGAAGCTTGTCCAGTACATCGGTAAAAACGCCATGGGCCAGCGCCCCGCTCGGGCCGTCCAGCGACAGCAAGCGACAACCGCTACGCTGCGCCTGAGGGTAATGGGCGATAAGGGATTCGGGCAATTCAAAAGCAAAATCGGCGACACGCATGAAAGACTTCTTACTCAGAAAAACAGGCGGCACAGTTTAGCGGAAAATCGAACAATTCTGAACAACTGGCTGCGCAAAGCGAGTTGCGCTTATAATAGCGCATGAATTTTCTTGCTCATCTTCACTTAGCCCATCTTGCAGACAGCTCACTCCTCGGCAATCTGATGGCGGATTTTGTTCGCGGTGCGCCGCATCAACACTGGCCCAAACCGGTGGCCGACGGCATTCTGATGCATCGCCGGCTTGATGTCATGACCGATGCCCTGCCGGAAGTGCGTGAGGCACGCCAGCTTTTTCGGGCAGAAACCTACCGCGTTGCGCCCATTACGCTGGATGTCGTTTGGGACCATTTTCTGGCGCGTCACTGGGATCGCTTCCATCAGGCGCACTCGCTACAACAATTTTCGGCCCACGCCGAAAGCGAAATTGTTCCGCAGCTGGCTGCCACACCCGACGAATTTAAAGCGCTCAATGCCGTAATGTGGCGTGAACGCTGGTTCGAACATTACGCCGACCCGGAACGTCTCGAACGGGTACTGAATGGCATGGCGAGCCGTCGCCCCAGGCTGGCCGCCCTGCGCGACTCTTATCACGATTTTACGGCGCATTACTCCGCGTTTGAGGCCTGCTTTTTTCAGTTTTATCCGCGTCTGATGCAGCTGGCAGCCAATCAACAGTTGTAACCTTCCCCTGACGGCGTCAGGTTTGTGAGCGCATTTCATCGCACCACAAACCTGTAACGCTGAAAAAGCGCGCAGTCAGTAGCACGGCCGTATTGCCATTGGTTCCGGTCTGCGGCTTAATAAGTCTTGCTTAACTATGATTCACGATGCTCTCACTGTCAGACCGCCTGTTCAGGCGCTTCCTTTATCCGATATGTTTTAAAAATCATAAGAGGGAAACATGTCATCCGCTTCGCATTCTGAGATTGACGCGCGCTATCATTACGCCTGCGAAATCGCCCGTGCGGCCGCAAGCCGCGCCTGGTCATGGTATCAACAGCGTCAAAAACTGGTGGTGGAACATAAGAGGGACCTTCAGGATGTGGTCAGTGACGCTGACCGCAACGTTGAAGAATTAATTAAGTCACTGATTTCGGAGCGCTATCCTGATGATGCCGTTCTGGGAGAAGAGAGCGGCGGTGACACTCAAGGTGCCCGTATTGTATGGGTGATCGATCCCATCGATGGCACCGCCTGTTTTGTGAACGGGTTGCATAACTGGTGCGTATCGCTGGCAATTGTTTGCGACGGTGAGCCCGTCGTGGGCGTGATTTGCGATCCCAATCATCACGAACTGTTTCATGCCCGCAAAGGCAGTGGTGCCTGGCTCAACGATACCCGACTTGAGGTGCATAAAGCCCAACAGCTTAATGAGGGCCTGCTGGGAATCAGTAATTCCAGTCGGATTCCCGGGGAGCACGTGACGCAGCTCATCGATGCCCTGCTCAGGCAAGGCGGGATGTTTATTCGCATCGGCTCCGGCGCGTTAACCAGTGCCTGGGCCGCTGCAGGTCGCTTGATTGGCTATTATGAAGCGCATATGCATCCGTGGGACGGCCTGCCGGGCATCGTATTGATGCGCGAGGCCGGTGGGGTGACTAACGATTATATGCGCAACGACGGACTGAAAAAGGGCAATCCTGTTTTGCTGGCGAATGCGGTAATCTATCCGCAAATTAAAGCGCTGCTCGCCACGCACGAAATTGAGGATTGATGATGTCTGCCTACCTGCCCCGACATTGGTTTATGCTCTGCACTTTTTGGCTCCTGGCGGGGCCGCTGTACGCCGCCCCCGAGTACCAACTTGAGAAAGTCGTGGAGCTGAGCCGACACGGGGTACGTCCGCCGACGCCGGGTAACCGCACAGAGATTGAAGCGGCAAGCCAGCAGCCGTGGTACGTCTGGAGCACGGCGGACGGCGAACTGACGGGCCATGGCTACAGCGCGGTGGTCAATAAGGCCCGCTGGGAAGGGGAGCACTATCGCCAGTTGGGTTTACTTAACGCAGGTTGCCCTGACGCGAAGGCGATCTATGTCCGTGCCAGCCCGCTGCAGCGCACGCGGGCGACTGCCGAGGCGTTGGTGGATGGCGCGTTTCCCGGCTGTGGCGTGGCGATTCATACCGTTGCCGGCGACATCGATCCTCTCTTTCAAACCGAGAAACTGCCCTTTGCCCATACCGATCCCCAACGTGAACGAGAGGCAAAACGTGACGCGGCCGGGGATTTAGCGCAGCGTCAGCAGCAGCTTCAGCCCGCGATCACGCTGCTTAAACAGTCGGTATGCCGGCCCGGCAG
This sequence comes from Pantoea sp. Ae19-2, assembly GCF_059801205.1. Lineage (NCBI taxonomy): Bacteria > Pseudomonadati > Pseudomonadota > Gammaproteobacteria > Enterobacterales > Erwiniaceae > Pantoea > Pantoea sp. Ae19-2. The sequence continues at coordinate 2,812,978 of NZ_JBCHWE010000001.1, forward strand.
CGATTGCCCCTTTTTCGATCGTCCGTGGGCGTTGAAACAGACGAAAAGCGGAAGCGTCTATGTTGAGGGCCTTAGCGCCATGGCCGCCATGGTCGAGACGTTGCGTTTGGGCTACAGCGAGAACCTCCCTTTCGCGAAACTGGCATGGGGACACATCACCTCTGCCCGGCAGATCACCGCTCTGCTTCCTCTGCTCACCACTAATTATGATCTCAGCAATGACGTGCTCTACATGGCACAACGTCACGGTTCCCTGCTGCTGTCCCAGATGCTTGAGGCCATTAAAGGTAACGACCCTGACGTGCGCTGGCTGCTTCTGGTGGCACATGACACCAACATTGCGATGGTGCGCCGCTTAATGGGATTTGAATGGCAACTGCCTGGTTATACGCGGGGCAATATCCCCCCTGGCAGCAGTCTGGTACTGGAACGCTGGCGCGACAGTAAGACGCATCAGCGCTTCCTGCGCCTCTATTTTCAGGCACAAAGTCTGGACGGCCTGCGTCAGTTACAACCCGTGAACGACAGCCATCCGCTTTTACGTCAGGAGTGGCGGCAGCCCGGATGTCAAATCACCGCAGTTGGGACGCTGTGCCCGTTGCAGGCTGCCCTGACGCAGTTGGGTAAACACCTGGATAACGACGCGATGGCTCCGGTCAGCATGATCTTGCCGCCTTCGGGCTAATGAACCCAGACAGGCCGGGCGTTTACGCTGATGCGCGCGCTGGCATTTGTCTTATTTTACGGCAACTTATTTAACGGGGATGCATTTTGCATTAGCATGATTTTGTCAATCATCCCTCTGTTTGTTTCACTTGCCCTGTCCCGTTTCGGCGAGTCATTTCGCCGATTTTATTTTGTGTTGCCGGTCATTATTGGCTGTCCCAACCCCGCACATATCGGGACCGGGACAGCAAACGTGGGTTATTTGCGCACCAGCTTATAGCCCAGCAACAGCACCACGATCCATACCATCCCGACATACAGCGAAACGCGGGTATCCGGGAAATAGCCGATCAGGCCAATGATGAAACATAAAAACGCCACGCCTGCGCCTGCCGTCCAGCTTCCGCCGGGCAAGGCAAAGGTTAACGTCCGGGCGGCCGCTTTGCCGATCTTGCGTCGAAACGCCATCTGCGACAGCAGAATCATGATCCAGACCCAAACGGTGGCAAAGGTCGCCAGCGAGGCGATGACCAGAAAGACTTTTTCTGGCATCAGGTAGTTGAGATATACCGCAATCAACATGGCGAACATCATCACCACCACCGTCACCCAGGGAATACCGCGTTTGGAGACCTTCATAAACATTTTGGGTGCATGGCCCTGCTGAGCCATGCCGTGCAGCATACGCCCCACGCCGAAGACATCGCTGTTTATCGCCGACAGCGAGGCGGTCAGCACAACAAAATTCAGGATGGACGCGGCGGCGGCAATGCCCAGATGCTGGAACGTCAGAACAAACGGGCTGCCGTTAGTGCCGACCTGATTCCACGGGTAAATGGACATGATGACAAACAGCGTGCCCACGTAAAACACCAGGATACGCATCGGAACCGAGTTGATAGCGCGTGGGATAGAGGTTGCCGGATCTTTGGCCTCACCCGCCGTAATACCGATGATTTCAATGCCGCCGTAGGCAAACATCACCATCTGCAGCGACAGCAACATCCCAACGATACCGTGGGCAAAAAAGCCGCCATTGGTCCACAGGTTATGGATACCGGTCGGTTGGCCGCCGTTGCCAATCCCCCAGACGATCATGCCAAACCCGGCCAGAATCATCACAATAATGGTCGCGACCTTAAAGAAAGAGAACCAGAACTCCACCTCACCAAACACCTTCACGCTCATCAGATTGACCGCGCCGATGATCAGCACCACGCTCAGCACCCAGATCCAGTGTGGCACCTCCGGAAACCAGACGCCCATATAGATCCCGAACGCGGTGACATCGGCAATGGCCACGATCAGAATTTCAAAGCAGTAGGTCCAGCCGGTGATGTAACCCGCCATTGGCCCGAGATAATCCTGCGCATAGCGGGAAAAAGAGCTGGCCTGAGGGTTATTGACCGACATCTCCCCCAGCGCGCGCATGATGATGTACGCCACCGCACCGCCAATAATATAGGCCAGCAGCACGCTGGGGCCCGCCATTTTGATGGCGTCCGCCGAGCCGTAGAACAGCCCGGTGCCGATCGCCGATCCCAGCGCCATAAAACGGATGTGGCGCGTGCTCAGTCCGCGTTTGAGCTTGTTGGTTTCTTGCATAACAACCTGTACCTGTGAAATGAAAAAACCACGGGCAAGCCCGTGGTTAAAGAAGAATCAATCTTAGCCGTTACGAGTGAACCGACACCTGTTCAGCCCCTTTTAACCGATCGACCAGCGCCACAATCAGCAACATCACCAGTGATGGCGGCAACCAGGCAAGGCCCTGGTCGGCTAACGGCAGATGCTGACTCAATGCGGGTAACGCTGCTGTAAACCCGGTGGTTTTGATGGCGTCAAGGATACCAAAGAGCAGGCTGACCAGCATAGTCGGCGCGATAATACGGCTGCTTTTATTCCACCAGTTCAGCGTAAAACTCAGCACGACCAGCACGATACAAGGCGGATAAATAGCCGTCAGCACCGGAATCGAAATCTGAATCAGATGGCTCAGCCCCAGGTTCGATACCACCATCGAGAACAGGCCCAGTACAAAGACCAGCGTTTTGTAAGACAAGGGCAAATACTGTGCGAAAAACTCTGCGCAGGCACAGGTCAGGCCTACCGCGGTCACCATACAGGCAATAAAAATCAGGGCGGCAAGGAAGAAGCTGCCCATGTCACCAAAGGTCTGCTGAACGTAAGCATGGAGAATTGCCGCACCGTTGGCATTCTGATCCACTAATGCACCACTGCCTGCACCCAGTTTAAACAGACTAAGGTAAACCAGGGTCAAACCAATGCCGGCGATAACCCCGGCTAAAACCGTGTAACGGGTTAACAGCGCCGCATTATCAATCCCGCGCGAACGTGCTGCGTTGACGATGACAATGCCGAAGACCATTGCGCCCAGCGTATCCATAGTGAGATAGCCGTTAACAAAACCACTGGAAAATGCGGCGCGCTGATAGTCCGCCGTCGCAGGAATCGTTCCTCCCGCCGGCCACAGCAGAGCCGCGACGCCCAGCAGCGTCAGGGCTGCAATTTTTAGCGGTGCCAGAAAATGGCCGACCGTATCCAGCAATTTCCCCGGATAGAGGGAAATCACCATCACCAGCACAAAGTAAATCAGGCTGTAGATAAACAGCGGCAGTTCGCCATCGCCGGTAAGCGGAGCAATGCCCACCTCAAATGAGACCGTGGCGGTACGCGGCGTGGCAAAAAGCGGCCCTACCGCCAGATAGCAGACCGTGGCCAGAACCACACCCGCAACTTTGCCGATGGGCGTGCTCAGGGCATCAATCCCGCCGCCGACGCGCGCAAGCGCGATCACGGTGATAACGGGCAGACCGACTGCGGTAAGCAGAAAACCAATAGCGGCCACCCAGACATGTTCGCCTGACTGAATACCCACCATGGGAGGAAAGATGATGTTACCCGCACCAACAAACAGGGCAAACGTCATGAAGCCCAGCGCGAGAATGTCTTTAACGGTTAAACGATGTGTCATACGGCCTGTCACTGATGTTGCGATGAAAGATAAGTTTGCGTTGCCCCCTCGCTGCGTTAATACAACGACCGACCAGATGATGACAGCGCATTATGCGCAGCGTCTGGTTTAGCGCAGGTGATTTAAGCTGCTTTTTTTCTGTTCACAGAGGGATAAATCGACAACGGCGGTAAGTAAAACGTTTATAGCGAAGAAAGGCAATACGGGATCGGAAAACCAGAGGGTTATTTCGCAATTTAAATCAATATTAGAGGATCACATCAATATTCTCTGCAACGGCATCAGATGATGTGCTTTAAAAATAAACAAGCGATGGTAAATATCAGCATAAAGGCGGGTTTGTATGCACAAGTGGCGCATTTATTGCGCCACGTTGCACACATTCCGCTATCACCAGACCTGATTCGCGACGTTCACGACCAGTCGAATCTTCTGCCACTGCTCTGCTTCGCTCAGGCTGTTGCCCTCTTCCGTCGAGGCAAAACCACACTGCGGACTGAGGCAAATCTGATCGAGGCTGATGTACTGGGTCGCTTCCTGCAGGCGCGCTTTCACCTGTTCGGCATCTTCCAGTTCACCCACCTTCGTGGTAATTAAGCCAAGCACCGCCTGCTGATGGCCGGGCTTGATGAACCGCAGTGGTTCGAATCCGCCAGAGCGATGATTGTCGTATTCAAGGAAAAACGCATCCACATTCACGGAGCCAAACAGGATCTCGGCCACCGGTTCGTAGCCACCTTCAGAAATCCAGGTGGAGCGGAAATTGCCACGGCACACATGCAGGCCCACGGTCAGGTCGGCCGGTTTCCCTTCTAACGCCTTATTCAGGACGCGCGCGTAGGTGCGGGCCAGCTGGTCTGGATCGTCGCCACGTTCGCGGATCTCACGCTTTTGATCGTCTGAACAAAGGTAGGCCCAGACGGTATCGTCCAGCTGTAAGTAGCGACAGCCCGCGTCGTAAAAGGCTTTGATCGCCTCTTTGTAGGTCTGTGCCAGATCGTCAAAGTACACATCGAGATCGGGGTAAACGTCAGCGTCGATGACTTTTCGGCCGCCGCGAAAATGCAGCACGCTCGGGCTGGGAATCGTCATTTTGGCTACCGCATCGCCTGCTACGCTCTGCAGGAAACGAAAATGGTCCAGCATCGGATGCCCGTCAAAACCCAGTTTGCCGGTGATTTTTACGCCGTGCGCTTTCGTCTGCACGCCGTTGAACTGAATGCCCTGCTCGGCTTCAAAATGCTCAACACCTTTCAGACCGTAGAAAAAGTCAAAATGCCACCAGCCACGGCGAAATTCGCCATCGGTCACGACCTTGAGGCCATTTTCACGCTGCTTCGCGACCACGTCCCGAATCGCGTCGTTTTCAATATCGCGCAGTTCATCAGCGCCGATCTCACCCGCATGAAATTTTTCGCGGGCATGCTTAATAGCGGCGGGACGAAGAAAGCTGCCAACGGTGTCGGCGCGAAACGGGGCGGTTTGTCTTTGCATGATCACTCCTGGTCACCGGCCAGATAATTTCGGGCGGGAATAGTTACACAATGTTATTTTAGCCTTCCAGATGGCTAAACGTCTGGATGTAGATTCCCACGCGATGTGCTCATGTGCAAACGAATAATATTCACTGGAGATGAAATAATTTCATGTTGCGAGGCCGGATTCTGACTGTGCTCCCCTTGAGGTTTGCACCGAGGCAATCGGCGGGAATTTATGCCCCTGATGCGGCACAGGTCCCCGCCAGCCATGCGGCAGGAACGGGAAAACATGGGCGAAGGCGGTAACCCCTTCGCCTGTGGGCGAGCGGGGAAACTTACTGGAGGGAGGCGCGCGCCAGGTTCATTTGCGTTTCAGACAGCGGCAGATAGCCGGCCTCGATGACGCGCTGCTGCCCTGCACTAGACAGAACCTGTTCCAGAAAGGCGGCTAACAACGGCGGCAAGGGCTTACCTGGCACTTTATTAACGTACAGATAGAGCGGACGTGCCCAGGGATAGCGACCGCTGCGGATGGATTCAGGATCAGGCGCAACGGCTTCCCCCCTTTTTGTGATAACCGGCAGCAGTTTTACCCCACTCAGGTGAAAACCGAAGCTGGCATAACCGATGCTGCGCGGATCCCCGGCGACCGCCTGTACCACCGCCGCCGAGCCGGGAAACTCCGCCACGTCGTTGCGGAAATCGCCCTGACACAGCGCCTGCTGCTTGAAGAATCCCCATGTGCCGGAGGCCGAGTTGCGGCCATAGCGCTGGATAGATCGCTGCTGCCACTCAGCCTGATGCAGACCCAAATCGCCCCAGCGTTCGGGCACCTCGTTTGCGCCACACAGACGCGTGACGGAGAACAACGCATCAAGCTGGCGGGGATCGATGGACGTCAGCGGATTGCGCTGGTTGACCACCACCACCAACGCGTCCATCGCTACCGGCACGGCCAACGGAGGATATCCGTATCGCGCCTCAAACGCCTGGCGCTCATCCGCCTGCATGGGACGGCTCATTGCCCCTAACTGGACGGATCCGGCTGTCAGCGCGGTTGGCGCCGTTGAGGAGCCCGATGCCTGAACCTGCACATTTACCCCGGGTGACTGACGGCTAAAGTCATCGCCCCACAGGGTCATCAGATAGCCGAGCGTGTCCGAGCCTGCGCTGCTGAGATTGCCTGAAAGCATCATAGGCTGTGCCTGCACCAAGGCAGGCAAGAGAGAAAAGAACAGCAAAAAAAGAAGGCGCATCGTTCCGGTCCGTCAGCAGTTAATGAACCGCATTCTCCTGCATCCCGTTAGTCACAATCAACCGTGGTGCCAGGGTAAAGGTAAAACAGGTTTCCTGGTGCGGGATGCTGGTGATCTCCAGCCGCGCATTGTGATGGCTGAGCGCATGCTTCACGATGGCCAGCCCAAGACCGCTGCCGCCGGTCGCACGTGAACGCGCTTTATCCACCCGATAAAACCGCTCTGTCAGGCGCGGGATGTGCTCAGGTGGAATGCCGGGGCCGTTATCACAGACTGTAAATACCGCGCCCTGCTTGCTGCGCAGCCAGCTGATATCAATGCGCGTCCCCTCGGGCGTGTGGTTCACCGCGTTGTAGACCAGGTTGGAGATAGCACTGCGTAATTGTTCATCATTGCCAAACACTTTCAGGTGAGGATCGGTATGAAAATGGATGGCGTGACGTCCGCCGCTCAGGGTTTCAGCTTCATGCTGCAGGAGTTTGAGCATAACCGGTACATCAACCTTTTCTTTCAGATTAATGGCCGGAGCCGCCTCGATGCGCGACAGCGTCAGGAGCTGTTTGACCAGGCTATCCATTCGCCGGGTTTGCTCCGACATGGTGTGCAACGCTTTGTCCCGTGAGCGCTGATTCATGACGGAGTCATTCATCATTTCCAGATAGCCCTGAAGCACCGTTAAAGGCGTGCGCAGTTCATGGCTGACGTTGGCAAAGAAGTTTCGCCGTGCCCCTTCAAGCTGATGCATCTGGGTTACGTCGCGAGCCACCATCAGCCACTGGCCTTCGCTGTAGGGCATCACACGGAATTCCATGTGGTGCTGGTTATTCAGCACCAGCGTAAGCGGCTTATCGAAATCACGTTGCCGCAGATAGCGAGAAAATTCAGGATAACGCAGCAGATTAAGGATATTTTGCCCGTTATCTTCTGGCCAGCGCAGCCCCAGGTGCTGCTGGGCCAGGCCGTTGCACCAGAAAATAGTGCCCTCTTCGGTGGTAAGTATCACGGCGTCCGGCAGCGACTCCGCGCCGCTGCGAAACCGCTTAATCAGATTACCTAATTCGCGCCGCCGCCGCCGGTTGCGCAGTTGCATTTGATACAACCCGTAAAACAGCGGTTCCCAACTGGCCTGTCCGGACGGTGGCGTCATCGTGCGATCCAGCCACAGCCAGTGAGACAGGCGCATCAGGTTGTAAAAATGCCACAGTAAAATACCGACTACGCTCAGTAACAGCAGCCACGGCAAATAGCCGAACAGCAGGCCGAGCACCAGCGCAGGCAGACACGCCAGCACCAGTTCGGACAGTAATCTCTTCCAGGAGAGGCGTTCCAGCACGGTTAAAGCTCCGTTTAAAAGCGGGCAGAGAAACGATAACCTGTTCCGCGTACGGTTTGTACCATGCGATCGTGGCCGGTCAGTTCCAGCGCCTTACGTAAACGACGAATATGAACGTCAACCGTACGATCTTCAACATAGACGTTAGTGCCCCAGACATGATTGAGTAACTGCTCACGGCTGTAAACACGTTCAGGATGGGTCATAAAGAAATGCAGCAGCTTGTATTCTGTCGGCCCCATTTCCAGCGGTGTGGTTTCTGACATCACGCGATGCGAAGAGGGATCCAGGCTCAGGCCCTGCATTTCGATCACATCTTCTACCGCCATCGGCGAAATACGACGCATAACGGCTTTAATTCGCGCCATCAGCTCTTTCGGGGAAAACGGTTTGGTGATGTAGTCATCGGCACCGACTTCCAGTCCGCGTACACGATCTTCTTCCTCGCCGCGCGCGGTGAGCATCATGACCGGTATATCACGCGTCATGGCTTCACGCTTAAGATGTTTAATAAATTGTATGCCGCTGCCGCCGGGTAACATCCAGTCCAGCAGGATCAGGTCAGGCCAGGGTTCAATCAGCTTGCTGACGGCGCTGTCATAATCTTCTGCCTCAATCGGCTGATAATCGTTTTGTTCCAGTACGAAACATAACATTTCACGGATTGGAGCTTCATCTTCCACAACTAAAATGCGCTTAGCCATTATTACTCCTGCAGGTAGGACGGCTTTCACTGATATTTGCGGCGCCATTATGCGTCAGTTTTGTGACACTTTTATGAAAAAGTTAGCCATAAAAACCGGCCTGCAACAACCATTTATGACAACATGACGACATGTTTTGTGGCTTTAGTGACTGAGCCAGTATAATTGCCGGGCAAATCGATTTGGCAGGGAGTTTTATGCGCATTATTCACACCGCGGACTGGCACCTGGGGCAGTTCTTCTATAACAAGAGCCGCGCCGCCGAGCACCAGGCCTTTCTTGACTGGCTGTTAATACAGATCGAACAGCATCAGGTCGATGCGCTGATTGTGGCGGGTGACCTGTTTGATACCGGTACGCCGCCCAGCTATGCGCGTGAAATGTTTAACCGCTTCGTGGTGGCGTTACAGCCCAGCGGCTGTCAACTGGTGGTGCTGGCGGGCAATCATGACTCGGTGGCAACGCTGAATGAATCGCGCGAACTGCTGGCCTGTCTGAACACCCGGGTCGTTGCCACGCCGCAGGAGAGTGACGACGTCATGATCCTGACAACCCGTCAGGGTGAACCCGGCGCGCTGCTGTGCGCGATTCCCTATCTGCGCCCGCGCGACATTATGCGCAGCCAGGCCGGTCAGTCTGGACGGGATAAACAGCTCAGCCTGCTGGAGGCCATCAGCGCCCATTATCAGCGCAGCTTTGCGGCGGCACAGGCGCTGAACATGTCCCTGCCGATCGTGGCGACCGGCCACCTTACCGCCCTTGGCGTCAGCAAAAGTGACTCCGTGCGCGATATCTACATCGGCACGCTGGATGCGTTTCCTGCCTCGGCGTTTCCGCCGGCCGATTACATCGCCCTTGGACATATTCATCGCGCTCAGCGCGTCGCGAACAGCGACCATATTCGCTACAGCGGCTCCCCTATTCCGCTGAGCTTTGACGAGCTGGGCAGCGAAAAAAGTGTCTGTCTGCTGACTTTCAGACCGCACGGCCTGGAAACCCTGACCCTGCCGGTTCCCACCTTCCAGCCGATGCAGATGCTTAAAGGCTCCCTGGCGCAAATCAGTGAGCAGCTCGCTCACCTTTCCCCTCCCAGCGGAGAGAAGCCGGTCTGGCTCGATATAGAAGTCACCACCCAAGAGTACTTAAGCGATCTGCAGCGCCAGGTTGAAGCGCTAACGGCAGATTTACCGGTGGAAGTGCTGCTGTTACGCCGCAGTCGTGAACAGCGCCAGCACAGCCTGGCGCAAACGGATAACGAAACCCTGAGCGAACTTAAGGTCGAAGAGGTTTTTGCCCGACGCCTGGCGCTTAATGAGGAGCTTGATGACAAGCAGATCGCCCAGGTCACGACCCTGTTTAAGCAGACGCTGGCCGACCTGGAGGCGAACCCATGAAGATCCTCACGCTGCGATTCAAAAACCTGAATGCGCTGAAAGGAGAATGGTTTATCGATTTTCGCACCGAACCTTTCGCCAGTAATGGTCTGTTTGCCATTACCGGCGCGACAGGTGCCGGTAAAACCACCTTACTGGACGCTATCTGCCTGGCGCTGTATCACCAGACGCCGCGCCTGGGTGCGATTTCTCAGGGCCACAACCCGCTGATGACGCGCGACTGCGCCGAGTGCCTGGCCGAAGTCGAGTTTGAAATCAAAGGTGAGGCCTGGCGGGCATTCTGGAGCCAGAACCGCGCACGAGGCACGGCCGACGGCAAACTGCAGGCTCCCCGCGTCGAGCTGGCTCGCTGCGCAGATAATCAGATCGTTGCAGACAAAGTGGGCGACAAGCTCAAGCTTACCGAAACGCTTAGCGGCCTGGATTTTGAACGTTTTACCCGTTCAATGATGCTGTCACAGGGCCAGTTCGCCGCATTTCTTAACGCCAAAGCGAATGAGCGCGCAGAGCTGCTGGAAGAGCTGACCGGAACGGAAATTTACGGGCTGGTTTCCATGGCCGCGTTTGAGCGCCATAAAGAAGCCAAAAATGCGCTGGAACTGATGCGCAGTCGGGCAGGCGGCATGGCACTGCTTGATGAGGCGACCCGCGCCGGGCTGCAGCAACAGCAGGCAGCCCTGACTGAGGCCGAGCAGCAACTCAGCCGTCAGTTTGACACCGCTCAGCGGCAGCAGCAGTGGCTGCAGCTGGCACAGCAGCTGAGCGCGGATGCTGAACAGGTGAACGCCGCCCGTCAGGCCGCCAACGCGGCGAGTCAGGCGGCAGAGGCCGATCGCCAGCGTCTGGCACGAAGTGAACCGGCAGAAAAACTGCGCGGTGCGCTGCAACAGCGCGACAACCTGCAGACTGAACGCGCGGAGCTGCAACAGCGTCAGCAGCAGTTAAACCAGCAGATGCAGGCGACGGCCCACGAGCAGCAGCAGTTGCAGCAGCGTTATCAGGAAACCGAAGCGGCGCGCGAACAGGTGCGTTTGCAACAGCACCAGCAGGAAACGCTACTGAGCGGACAGGTTATTCCACTCGATCAGGCGCTCTCGGCCCTGCAGCAGCAAATTCAACAGCTGCAGCATGAAACCGCACAGCAGCAGGCGAGCTGTACGCAGCGTGAACAGGCGATGCAAACCGAGCAACATAAGGTCAGCGATCTCCAGCAGGCGCTGGCACAGCAGCAGGCGCGTCGGCAACAGCTGGCGGATATGCCGGTTTGGGGCGAAAATCTTCCGCTGTGGCAGGACCGCTTTGCTCAACTGGCCCGCCATGAAACCGATCAGGCGGCGTCGGCGCAGCAAATTCAGCAACAGGCGTTGCAGCTTCATCAGCGCCAGCAGCAGGTCGAACAGCTGCAACAACAGCTTGCGCCATTGAAGCAGGCCGGGCAACTCACGCAGCAGACCTTGTCTGACGCTGAGCAAGCACTAACATCGCTCCATAAGGCGCATCCTCCCGAAGCCTTGCGTCAGGCCTTAAAGCAGTTAACTCAACAGCGTGACGCACGTCAGACGCTGACGTTACTTGCAGCCCAGTGGCAGCCGCTACATCAGCAGCGCGGTCAGTATGAAAAACGGTTACAGGATCTGGAAAAAGCCTGCCAGCAGGCTGAGGCTGAATTACTGACGCTGCGGGAAACATGGAAGCGGGAAAAACAGCAACTCACCGACGTGGAGAAGATTTGCCAGCTTGAAAGCCATATTGCCGATCTGGAAGAACACCGGGCGCGGCTGGAGGCCGGGCAACCCTGCCCTTTGTGCGGTTCCTGCGAACACCCCGCGGTTGAAACCTACCGCACGCTCGAAGTCAGCGCCAACCAACAGCGCAAAGCCGTGCTGCAAAAACAGGTGGAAGCACTGAGCGAAACCGGTACGGCCAAAAATGAGCAGATAAAACACCTTAAGGGCCAGCAGCAGTCTCTGCGCGACGAGCTCGCCAGTGTAGTGCAGCAGCTGGATGCATTGACCCAGCGCTGGCAGGCACTGAGCGGTGAGCTTGCGCTTATCTTCACTCTGAACGACACCGACGCGCTGGACCACTGGCTGCAGGCGCAAAGCCGTCAGGAACAGGCATTAACTTCGCAGACAGAGACGCTGGAACACGCCGAGCGAACGTATCAGGCGGCAAAAGAACAGCATCTGCAACAGCAGCAGACACAGCAGCAACACCAGCAAACGCTGCAGTTGACGCAACAGCAGCTGGAGAACGAACACCAGGCGTTACTGACTTTACAGCGCCATCACCAACAGGCTCAGGCGAATGCTCAGCCGCTCCAGGAGGGGCTGGCGCAACAATTCGCAGGCTTCGGCCTGACGCTGCCTGACAGCGCACAGCGCGACAGCTGGCTGGCTGAACAGCAACAGCGCTGGCAGCAGTGGCAGGAAAGTGAGCGGTTGCTTGCTAACTTGCAGCCTCAGTTGGCGCGCGCGGAAAGCCAGGCTGACGCCCTGCGCCAACAGCTGCAGCTTGAGCAGCAGCGCCTGAATCAGCAGCAACAGCAGCTCGCCGCACTGGACCAGCAATACCGCGAAAAACGTCAGCAGCGTGAGGCGTTGTTTGGCGATCGGGATGTCATTCAGGCCCGTCGGCAGATGCAGGAGAGCGTCGAGCATCATGAGGCGCAGCTGACGCAGCAGCGTGAAAGGCTGCAGCAGTCTCAGGCTGAAGCCAGCCGCCTCCACGGCCAACTGACGTTGCTGGAGAGCCAGCTACACAGGTTGGGCACTCGCCTGACGGACGCTGAGCAGCACTTCAACGCCGCGCTGACTGCGGCGGAATTCCCGGACGAGGCGAGCCTGCGCGCCGCGTTGCTTGACGAGCATGAAGCGCAACAGCTTCGCCAGCGACTGCAGCAGATCGATCAGCATCTGCTCCATCAACAATCCCGCCTGGCAGAGCTGCAGCAACGGCTGGCAACCCATGAGCAGGCTAAACCCGATAAGATGCCTGAGTCCGCCGATGCACTGACCACACAGCTGGAAGCGTTGCGGCATTCTCTGAGGGAGAACGCCAGTCAGCAGGGACAACTGCAGCAGCAGTTGCAAAGCGACGCCAGCCTGCGGACCCAGCAGCAAACGTTGCTGGCTCAGATTGCGCAGGAGGAAACCACGCTGGCGCAGTGGGCGTTGCTTAACGATCTGATCGGCTCGGCGACCGGGGATAAATTCCGGCGCTTTGCCCAGGGACTCACGCTCGATCACCTTGTGGCGCTGGCTAACCGCCAGCTGGATCGTCTGCATGGTCGCTACCTTTTACAGCGCCGCGCCATCGATGCGCTGGAACTGGACGTGGTGGATACCTGGCAGGCGGACAGCGCACGCGATACCCGCACGCTGTCAGGTGGAGAAAGCTTTCTGGTGAGCCTTGCGCTGGCGCTGGCGCTATCCGATCTGGTCAGCCATAAAACCCGCATCGAGTCGTTATTTCTTGATGAGGGTTTCGGCACGCTGGACGCAGAGACGCTGGATACCGCCCTGGATGCGCTGGATGCGCTCAATGCCAGTGGAAAAACCATTGGCGTGATCAGTCACGTCGAGGCGATGAAAGAGCGCATTCCGGTGCAAATTAAGGTCCGCAAAATGAATGGCCTGGGTTACAGCAAACTTGAATTGCCGGGTACGTAAGAGGTTAATTATGTTGAGATGTACAGGAATCATGGCGGCCACGATGCTGCTGCTGGCAGGATGCAGTCATCATCCTGAGGCTTCCGAAGCGCAATGCGCGTCAGGCCTGCCCCAGGCGCAGTGTCAGGACGTGAACCGCTATATTCGCGAGGTCAATGCGTCCGTCATGCGCAATTTTCACAATGCGAAAAACTATGTGGGCCAGCGTTGCCTGGTGACGGCACAGCGTCGCCCGGATGGGCGCTATAACGTGATGCGAACAGAAGGAAATGAGTCGCTGTGCCTCAAGGCCTGGCAGAGCGTCAGCAGCGCGCGGGATATGCCTTTGCCTCCACCGTACGCCCCACAGCAGCTCGTCTTTGCCTTCGCGCCGGTTCGCTGAGCCAGCCCTGTGCATCCTTCAGTATGTTGCACAGGGCCGCAGGCCACGGCGGCGTTTATTCCGGCCACAGCCAGGCCGCGCCGCGCACACCGCTTGAATCCCCGTGCATCGCTTTCAGCACCGGCGTTTCACACTCGCCGCCAAAAACCCATTTCTTCATCAGCGTGGGCACCGTCTGGTACAGACGGTCCACGTTGCTCATGCCGCCGCCCAGCACAATCACGTCGGGATCGATCAGGTTGACAACCTGAGCCAGGGATTTTGCCAGACGGATTTCATAGCGGCTCATTGCCAGGGCAGCCACGGGATCCTGCTGCTCCAGCAGTTTGACAATCTCAGCGCCTTTGCGCGCCACACCGCTTAACCGCTGATAGTCGATAGCAAAGCCGGTACCGGAAACAAAGGTTTCAATGCAGCCCTGCTGGCCACAATAACAGGGGACTTCCACGCGGTAACGCAACTCGTCTTCATCCATCCACGGCAAAGGATTATGACCCCATTCGCCCGCATTGCCGTTGCCGCCAATGCGTGACGCGCCGTTTATCGCTACGCCTGCGCCCGAACCGGTGCCGATGATTACCCCAAACACCAGTGCCTGCCCCGCGCCTGCGCCATCGACCGCTTCGGACACGGCCAGACAATTCGCGTCATTGGCTATGCGGATGTCACGATTCAGCGCCTGCGCCAAATCTTTATCCAGCGGCTGACCGTTTAGCCAGGTGGAGTTCGCGTTTTTCACCCGCTGCGTATAGGGCGAAATCGTGCCCGGAATACCTAAGCCTACCGTCCCGGTTTGGCCGGTTTTTTCTTCGGCGAGGCGGACTAAATCAACGATGGCCTGCACGGTCGCCCGGTAGTCGTCACGGGGCGTGGAAATCCGATGGCGAAACAGCTCTTTTCCCTCGCCGGACAGCGCAATCACTTCTGTTTTGGTGCCGCCCAAATCAATGCCTATGCGCACGGTTTATTCCTCATTATTCGTTAGGGTGTTTTCTACACTAAAAGGCGAATGCCTGAAAGGCAATGAAACCGCTACGATGTTTCGCTATCATGCGCACACTTAGTGAGATTTGTGCGCCCGATCGCGCCACGGTAAGGAATCCCGATGTTGTGGTTTAAAAATATGATGGTTTATCGTCTGAATCGTGACATTCCGTTGTCCGCAGACGACATGGAAAAACAGCTGGAGGCTTTCACCTTCTCGCCCTGCGGCAGTCAGGACATGAGCAAGACCGGGTGGGTGGCACCGATGGGCAATCGCAGCGATGCCCTGACCCACGTCAACAACGGTCAGATTGTCATTTGCGCGCGCAAAGAAGAAAAAATCCTGCCCTCTCCGGTCGTGAAGCAGGCGCTGGAGGCAAAAATCGACAAGCTTGAGGCAGAGCAGAGCCGCAAGCTAAAAAAGACGGAAAAAGATTCGCTGAAAGATGAAGTGCTGCACAGCCTTTTACCGCGTGCGTTCAGCCGTTTCAGTCAGACCTATATGTGGATCGACACCGTGAACAACCTGATCATGGTGGACTGCGCCAGCGCTAAAAAAGCCGAAGACACGCTGGCTCTGCTGCGTAAAAGCTTGGGTTCGCTGCCAGTTGTGCCCCTGACGCTGGAAAGTCCGATTGAACTTACCCTGACCGAATGGGTGCGTTCCGGGGATGTTCCGGCCGGTTTTGCCCTCATGGACGAAGCCGAGCTCAAGGCCATTCTGGAAGATGGCGGCGTGATTCGCTGCAAGAAACAGGATCTGGTGTGCGATGAAATTGCCAACCATATCGAAGCCGGTAAGCTGGTGACCAAGCTGGCGCTGGACTGGCAGGAGCGTATTCAGTTCGTATTATCCGACGACGGCTCGGTGAAACGCCTGAAGTTCAGCGATACGCTGCGTGACCAGAATGATGATATCGATCGGGAAGATTTTGCGCAGCGTTTTGATGCAGACTTTATTCTGATGACCAGCGAACTGGCGGCCCTGACCAGCAATCTGGTTGAAGCGTTAGGTGGCGAAGCTCAGCGTTAATGCATTTGGCCGCAGATTGCCTGCGGCCGTTCTTCTTAGTCTTTCAGATAGCGGCAAAGATATGCGCTCGGCTCGCCTACCTGCAGATGAAACTCGCTGTGGCCCGGTACGTTAAACACCGATCCCGCCTCAAACCATTTCCACTCTGTCTCACCCGGCAGCAACACTTTCATTGAGCCGCTTACCACGGTCATCTCTTCCGGTTGGGCGGTGCCAAACGTGTATTCACCTTCTGCCATAACACCGACGCTGGCACGGCCGGTGCTCGCACTGTCAAAACCGATAGATTTAACTTTTCCGTCAAAATACTCACTTAGATTGAGCATAAACCTTCCTCACAGCACATTAGGGTGACTGGCAGTGTAGAAGGGAACTTGCTGATCTGTCACGCGAAATAGTGAGTGATTGTGATCGCCGCGCGGCAATGGCTGCCGCGGGAACCGGGGGAAATCAATGGCTTCCTTGCCAGAGCAGAGGCTTACTCTTTTTCTACATCTTCATAGCGATCTTTTGCATCATGCGCTTCCTGCTCTGATTCGTGCTCGCTGATTAACGAATCTGGCTTGGGATGGTCGGCCCGCAGTTGCCATGACGTCACTTTTTTGCCTTCGGGGCCTTTTTCCACAGTGACAACGCGCGCTTCTCGGGGGTAAGGAGGTCTTGTCGGCATAATGTGTCCCTCTTCGCTAAATGACATTCCACACGACAGGCGATTGCCTGCCATGGGATAAGTATAGTCAATACGGCGGAAAGGACGGCGAAAGCGGGATAAATCTGAGGGTTAACTGGCACGCGCCAGAGATAACGACTGCAGGATCTGTTCAACGACGCGTTCAGGTGCCAGCATGGCGTTCACCTCGTGATGCGCGGCAGAACGGTACAGGTGCGCACGGGCGCGCAGCACTTCACCCATTTCTTCCGCGATGGGGCGTCCGGTTAACGTGGGGCGCTGAGCATTTTCCGGCTGGCTTTCCAGACGACGAGCCAGGATATCAGGCGGTGCACTTAACCAGATCACCTGACCGTGCTCACGCATATAACGGCGATTACCTTCCGCCAGCACCATTCCGCCACCGGTGGCGATAATGGTTGACGGGGCGGTTACGGCTTTGAGCGAGTCGGTTTCACGCGCACGAAAGCTCTCCCATCCTTCCGCAGCCACAATTTCCGCTACGGTACGCTGCGTCGTGAATTGCAGGTGATGATCGGTATCGCGAAACGCATAACCCAGCGCATGAGACAGGGCTTCACCGATAGTGGTTTTTCCGCATCCGCGCGCACCGATCAAAAAAATGGACAAGGACATCAGGGCAGTTCCTCCGCCGCGCAGCCCATCACAGCTGCAGGTTAGGCTCAATAATAGGACGCATCATAGCGGGAATTTATTTCGTCCTCTACCCATTGAGCGTATTTTACGCATGATTGCACCCACTCTTGCAAAAAAACAAATAAATACAGCAGGTTAACGATGCACATTTTGTGCATTGGGTAAAAAAGTTTACGTCAGCAACATTTGCTTACCGCCACGAATTTACATTGCTGCACGTCGCCCCCATATACTGTTAACAGTCGCAACGGGAGAGTCATCATGCAACGCGAAGAACAAGAACTGATTGAAAATCTGTTTAGCCGTTTGAAACAAGCTGAAAGCCAAACTGCGGCACGCGATGCTGCTGCCGAACAACTGATCAAACAACACCTGCAGGCGCAACCAGGCGCGCCCTACTATATGGCTCAGGCCATTTTGATTCAGGAAGCGGCACTAAAAAAACTGAATGAGCGGGTTCAGGAGCTGGAAAATCATCTGGCTCAGCAGCAGGCTCAGCAACAGCAGCAGCCAAAAAGCAGTGGCGGGTTTTTATCCAGCCTGTTTGGCGGCGGCAGTCAGCAGGCCCAACCGGCTCAGCCATCGCCCCAGTGGAACAGCGCACCGCAACAGCCGCAGCAGCAGCCCTATGCCAGCGCGCCTGCGCCCCGTGGCAGCGGATTTCTGGGCGGCGCACTGCAAACCGCCGTGGGCGTAGCAGGCGGTGTGGTCATGGCCGATATGCTGACCAGCATGTTCCACCACTCGCAGCCGGAAGAGATCGTTAACATCATTAACGAACCCCAGTCGCTGCCTCAGGTCGATGACAGCCTGAATACCTTTAATGGCGGGAACGATCAGTCGTTTCTCGATCAGGGAACAGGTGCCGACAATCAGTCCTTCCTGGATCAAAGCAACGGCTGGAGTGACACCTATGCCGACAATGGCGATCTGAATGACTTCGGCGGCAATGATTACGATGACGACGACAGTTTTGTTTGATTTAACGTTGTCGCTGTCTGAGCCAGCTGTCTAGTTCATTGGCAAACTGCTGGCGGTCCCGCGGGCTCATGGCGGCGGGACCGCCTGTCTGTACGCCGCTGGCGCGCATCGTGTCCATAAAATCACGCATCGTCAACCGCTCGCGTATGGTGGCAGGTGAATACCGTTCCCCGCGCGGATTCAGCGCCGACGCCCCTTTTTCAATCACCTCTGCGGCCAAGGGGATATCTGCCGTAATCACCAAATCGCCAGCCTGCACACGCTTCACAATTTCATTATCGGCAACATCAAACCCAGCCGGCACCTGTAGCGTGCGCAACCAGGGCGATGGCGGTACGCGTAAAAATTGATTCGCAACAAAGGTGACCATGGTTTGCGTTCTGTCCGCCGCCCGGTACAGCACGTCTTTTATGACGTTTGGGCAGGCGTCCGCATCGACCCAGATAGACATTGGTGTTCCTTATTCTGGAAAATAGCGACGATGTTAACCTGTTTTGCAAAACGGGGTTAAGTAAAATTCCCCGGCTTCCGGTATCCCCAGATCTCGCGTTCAGAACGCACGTCAGCCCCCCGAATATCGTCAACGATGAAGGGAGTGCTCAACGTGCGTTCACCACAAAAACGTGCCGCCATCACTCTCTTTTGCCCTTTGGCACCGGCCGCCGTGCGTTACCGCTAACTTGTTATTAATCCTGTCTGCAGTAAGCTACAGCGTTGATAACGGTGAAAACAGGAAAGGAGACGGTGATGCTGGAAAAGAAAATCGGATTTATTGGCGGTGGCAACATGGCAAAAGCCATCATTGGCGGGCTGATAAACAGCGGGCAAATGACACCGTCAGCTATCTGGATTTACGACCGCAAACCGAGCACCAATCAGCAAATGGCCGAACAGTACGGTATTAACGCCGCGGAGAGTGCGGAAGCGCTGGCCCAGCACGTGGATATTCTGTTTGGTGCGGTCAAACCCAATGTGATCCTCAAAGTGCTGAAAGAACTGGCTAACAGCCTGAAAAAAGAGGCAGTAGTCGTTTCAATTGCCGCGGGCGTGACGCTGGATAACCTGGCTTCCGTGCTGGGGCACGATCGTAAGATCATTCGCGCAATGCCAAACACCCCTTCCCTGGTCGGTGAAGGCATGACCTCCGTTACGCCCAACGTGCTGGTTGAACAGAGCGAGACCGATGAAGTGGTCGCGATATTTGAGAGCTTTGGTCAGGCGGCGGTCGTCGATGAATACCTGATCCACTCGGTGGTTGGCGTCAGTGGTTCAGCTCCGGCTTACGTGTTTATGTTTATTGAAGCCATGGCCGATGCCGCCGTGGCGGGCGGCATGCCGCGCGCGCAGGCTTACCGGTTTGCGGCCCAGGCCGTGAAAGGCTCCGCACAGATGGTGCTGGAAACGGGTAAACATCCCGGTGAGTTGAAAGATATGGTCTGCTCGCCCGGCGGCACCACCATTGAAGCGGTGAAAGTGCTGGAAGAAAAAGGCTTCCGTTCAGCCGTGATCGAAGCCATGCAGCAGTGCATGGCGAAGTCGGACAAGCTGAGCCGCAGTTAACCGACATTTCTGGCAAACATGCCGTTTGCCAGACGGTTTTACGGGCCCATTATTGTGCAGAATGGTGGGCCTGATACCATGCCAGTGCCTGTTCCATCGTCATGGGCTCCTGCATCTTTTCGACCAGCGCGGCGGTCAGCGTGTAGAGTCCACACGAGAAAACCGCAGCCAGCCGCCCTTCCTTGCCGTAAAAGGCCATAAACGTCTTCTCTTCCAGCGATCCCACCTGCTGGTAGTCGTCCCAGTCTGTGGCATGACCAATATATTCATAGCGGGTACCATAATGCGCGGTCCAGAAAAACGGCACGCGGTCATAGTGATGAATATTTCCCAGCATATTCATTGCTGCGGTCTGGCCCTGCTGCTCTGCCACGCGAAAATGCTCGATGCGCAGCGGCCCCTGGGCGGAAGGATAGGTTGCAATATCGCCGGCTACCCAGACGTTTTCGGCCACGCGTAGCTGCTCATCCGTTTGCAGGCTGCCATCTTCAACCCGCGGCAGGTCGTGAATAAACGAGGTGGCCGGTTTAACGCCGGTAGCGAACAGCACCACATCGGCAGCGATCTGCTGACCGGTTTTTAACCGCACGCCCGTCACGTGGTTTTCGCCCTGAAGCGACGCAATCTCACCTTCCACAAATGTTACGCCGTTGGCCTGATGCAGTTGATGGAAATAACGGCCGATCGCCTCACCAAACTGTGCCGCAAACGGCAGCGCGTGACGTGCAATGACGGTCACCTCAACGTCACGGTTACGCAGCGACGAGGCCAGCTCCATGCCAATAAAGCTGTTACCGATAATCACAATCTGCTGGCTTCGATCGACGGCCGCTAGCAGGGACGCGGTATGCTGCTTGTTGCGCAGAATATGTACGCCCGCTAAATCAGCGCCAGCAATCGACGGCTTGGCAGGCTCTGCGCCCGTTGCAATTAATAATTTATCGAACTGCAACGTGCTATCGTCGGCAAACACCAGACGGTGCGCCTCATTATCAACTCGCTCAACGCGCTTTTGGATGCGCTCGACGTGATCGAGTATGTCACTGCCAAGCAGCGACGGCACATCATCGATATCCATTTTGCCTGAGGGAACAAATTTCGTCAGCGCCGTGCGGTCGTAAGGGGCTTCCGGTTCACTCTCTACCAGCACCAGGCGGCCCTTAAAGCCGTCGTGGCGTAATCGCCACAGTGCCGCACTCCCGGCCGCGCCCCCGCCCAGTACCACAAAGACCGGGGCGCTGGCACCGCTGCCCACTGGCGAAGCAGGCGACATCGCTTTAGGGTTAACCAGAATCTGGCCATTTTCGATGCGAACGGGATACTGTTTCAGGTCGGCCAGCGCCAGCGGCTCGCACATTTTACCGCTGCTCAGTTCAAACGCCGCTTTATGCCAGGGACAGATGAGCCTGTCGCCGCAGATAGCGCCCTGCTCAAGCGGCGCGCCTGCATGAGGGCATTTTGCCTGGAAAGCCTGGACGCTGTCAGCCTCACGGATGAGTAAAAACTCTGTTTCACCCAGCTTTTTTTTAACCGGCTGACGTTGCGGTAAATCCTTGAGAGCAATAACAAATTGATAGTTCACGACATGGCTCCTTTTCCAACCGTCACGGGTAAAAGCACCGCGCCCGCACGCGCGCGGCGCAATCCCTTATAAACAGTAAGTGTGGCAAAGGATTGGAAAAGCTTGCGCCTCAATGGCGATTTTTTTCGCTAATCATCTGTTTCTTCAGTAATTAAAAGCGTGCTGCAGCGCACTGATGGCAGGCGAAGAGAGGAGGCGGCCACCGAAATGGCCGGCTGAGTATTAGCTTTTTTTGAGGCACTGACTCATAAAGGTTTTACGTGCGTCACCGGTCAGCTTTTTATCTCCGGCCTGGAGATTACAGGTTTTCATTTTTATTTGTTGCGGTGACATGTCCGCGACTTTGCTGTCTTTCTTCAGGCAATCGCTCATAAATTGCTTACGCACATCGCCTTTTAACGATTGGCTGCTGGCATGTTCATTACACATCGCCATTTTTTGCTGCTGCGGCGTTTTATCTGCTGCGCTGGCGTGGCTGCTCATCATTATTCCTGCCAGGACTATCATCAGGATATTGCCTTTCATTGTTTTCACTCCGTTGTGATAAAGACAGTATTTATTCTGGCATGCCAGAAAAGAATCAGACGACTTTTGCTTTGGAATAATACAGAGATCGCAATTTTATTCTGGTGATCAGCGTGATTTCAGCTGTGGGGCCGGTGAAGTAATCGGGTGACAGCGTTTTTTAATAACGCGGCATTGTGATCGTTGTGATCCACTCCGGCATGAATCATGGCCGTATCAATGCTGTTGACGAGGGACTGATGCTGCTCAGGCGGCATCATGCGCAGCATTGCGGTGATCACAAGTTCCAGCGCTTCGATCTGCACGACCTGCTCTTTAGACGCTTCTTCTTTTTCTGCCAGCGTAATTAATAGCTCAGCAATCAGATTTTTCATGCCGGTGCCTCTTCAGCAGGGTGAAGAAAAAAATATCACCCGCCAGAATAAAAAAAAAGGAATTTTTTATTCTGTTTATCAGTACATTAAAATAACAGCCCGGGGGCGGTGTTATCTTATTCTATTTATTGTGAGCGAAACGTTTTTATTCCACTGACAAGCGAGGCGTCACCATTTTGTCATCATGGTAAGCGTCGATAAATGCCTTGTTTTTGTTGCCAGCACGTTCTGCACTTAACTGGCAAAGCGTATCTGACGCTTCTCTGGCCACGGATTTGTCATCATGGTAAGCGTCGATAAATGCCTTGTTTTTGCTGCCAGCACGTTCTGCATTTAACTGGCAAAGCGTATCTGACACTTCTCTGGCCACGGAAAGACAGGGCAGGAAATCTTTCAGCGTCACCGCCTCTCGAAAGGTCAGATCCCGCAGTCGCATGCCACGAACCCTGCAGATTCCCTCTCCACACTACGCGTGTGTCGGGCGACGTTTCCCGAGGTAAGCACGATTTTTTTGCCTCTGCCCCGGGTTTTATCTGCGGTAATAATAAATCTATTAATCAGTTAACTACGTGCTAAAACCCTGACGTAACCTGGCGGCATTATTTGAAAATCACTCATCACATTTGAAAAATATTTCAGGTTGTTACTGACAAGACGTAACGGCAGACCTATGTTTAAAAAACCGCCAGATTCGTGCGGGACGTGGGTCGTTCTGATCAACGTAATGCGCCCGATTAAACCCTTGCCGTGCATATCGGGAGCCACTAACTCACCTGACTCTGCCTGCTGCGCATTCGCGTACCGGGCGGGCTGTCTGTTTGCGGAGATGGAGAATGAGAGTGCAATCTAACAGCGCCAGCCGTGCTATCACCGATTATTTCAACAGCCCGGACTGGAATGTCCCGCCAGAGTCGGATTTGCTGGCCGTTATTATGCGGGAACTGATGGAAGCCGGGCAGCCCACGACCAATAAAGCCGTTATCGCACGCGTGATCAATAAGCTGGAATTTGAAGGGGATGAGCAACGCCTGCAACGCTATCGTGCCCTGTTAGCCCGGCTGATGGAGGCGCGGCCCCACGAGTGAGCCGCTGTTAACCTACTTCGCCAGCCGGTACTGGTTGGCCTCGCTTACGCTGGCCCGACCGCTGCTGCGCTGAAACAGGCAAAGCTCTCGTCCCCGGCGGTTTTTCATGTGCTTCTGCGGATAGAGCCCTTCAAGCAGTAACGCGCTGTAGCCTACGCTGTCATCGTACTCGACAACCTGACCCAGTACTT
The DNA here is from genome assembly GCF_059801205.1 of Pantoea sp. Ae19-2. Classification (NCBI taxonomy): domain Bacteria; kingdom Pseudomonadati; phylum Pseudomonadota; class Gammaproteobacteria; order Enterobacterales; family Erwiniaceae; genus Pantoea; species Pantoea sp. Ae19-2. The sequence continues at coordinate 2,836,499 of NZ_JBCHWE010000001.1, forward strand.
TTGCCTTGCTTAAGGTGCTGGCGTTGATGCACGCCTGCCGCATCACCTGCTGGCTTTTCTGCCATGCCTCCGGGCTTGAAGCCAGAGCAACCGGGCTGACCAGCAGCAAAAATAAGACTGAAATCCTCTGGAAATATTCCATGCGTTGCTCCTTCTTCGGGCTTAACCAGAAAAAAATTCCCGCCTGAGCGGGAATAAACAAGACGAGCATTGCATATTGATGTAACGAGGAAATCCTTACCCTGTTGATTGAACCGATCGATAACGGTTATCGCCTACCCACAGGGTACAGGCGTTATCTTCGCCTGACGCCATGACAACTCTATGACAATGCGCTGTTTATTTGCCACTTAACCGCAATAGACACGGCTGATATTACCGCTTTTGTCGGCCATAAAGTTCAGACGGGTGAAATTAAAGTCCATCGTTACCGCTGAATTCCACGGGATGGCACGCACTTTTTGCGTGAAACGCTGATTATCGATGGCAGACAACGGCTTGCCCACAAAGTGTTGATACTGAGATGCGCCACAGCTGTCCGCCTGCGCATCCAGCGGCACGGCGGCCTTGTCGGATTGTGTGGCCGACTGGCAGCCCGTCAGCAGTAAAAAACCGGCGGCCGCCAGCGCTTTTCCATAATGATTCACGTGTTTTCTCCTCATGGACGTGTAAAACCTGACTCCGAAGAGTAACAAGCCTGTCAGCAGGTATGAACCGCTAAAATCAAACTTACCGCACAATACCAGGGATTAAATGCTAGGGAATGCGGTTATTGACAGATGAATCGCACTTGCTGGCTAAAATTACCGCGAGAAGCCTCTGATAGTATTTGCGGAATCACCCATGACACGATGAGTTATTGAGGAAGCGCGAGTGGAACTGATCCTTTTTATTAGCTTTGCCCTCTTGTTGACCCTGATCGCGGTCAGCATCCGCTAGCCAGTCATCATGCCCTTGGTGCTGCACGTCTTTTTTTCAGGCTGCAGCGCAAGCGTCTGGCAGCCTGTTGCAACCCTCTCTGACGGTGGGTTTGCCCCCTGAATCCATGCACATCAAACCGGCATAACGCCCTGACGGCGTTGAAAAAAAAATATTGTATCGTACGCTCTCTCGACAGCGATCCGACGCGTTGCTACTATGCGTTTATCATCGCTGGCTGGGTCGCCTATGAACACCAATTCCGACAGAGTGACGCTGACACTGTTTTATGTCGGCAGCTTTGTTGTCTATTACCTCATTACCATGCTGATTACCCTGTTTCCAAATTACGGTATTCTGCGTAATGACGGTTTGCTGGTGCCTGTACTCTGCCTGTTCGAGTTTGCGGTCATCTATCCGCTGTATCGGTTCTACTGCCAGCGTCGTACGGATATTCCATTGGGCTTTTTACGCTCAGGTCAGACGTTACTTTTTATTGGCGCCCTGTTTATTTTAATGGCGGCGCAAACCCAGTACTTACAGCCTGAAGGCTGGCTGGTCGCGCAAACGCAGCAGGGACGCAGCTCGATGCTTATCCTGTTGCTCACCGCCGTCTTGCTGGCCCCGGTATTTGAAGAAGTGCTGTTTCGCGGCTTTTTGTTGCAGGGCTTTCTGCTCTGGGCACCCAACAGCCGTTTTGCCTGCATGCTACTGACCTCCCTGCTCTTTGCGCTGATGCATACGCAGTATGTTCACTGGGAAACCGTGGTAGCGCTGACGCTCTTCTCTCTGCTGCTTTGCTATGCCCGCCTGCGCAGCAATTCGCTGGCCTTGCCGGTCTTTCTTCATACGCTGAACAACCTGATTGCTATCCTGCCCGCCTGGTATTTCGCCTGACAGGCATCATTTTTTTATTGCCCCTCCGTCAATAACCTGCGAAAAATCAGCTAGTATCCTTTTTTAACCACAGGGATGGATGGTCTGTAAGCCAATGATTACCATGCTGGATGTGGCCCGCAAGGCCGGAGTTTCTAAAGCCACCGTCTCGCGCGTGCTGGCGGGAAATCGTTACGTCAGTAAAAGTACGCAGCAAAAGGTCTATCAGGCCATTGCCGAAACCGGTTATCGCCCCAATCTGCTGGCGCGCAGCCTGGCCACGCAAAAGTCCCAAAATATTGGCTTAATTGTTACCCACTCGCTTTTTAACGGCCCCTACTTCAGCGAGCTGCTGTTTCAGGCTGCCACCCTGACCAATAACTACGGTCGCCAGTTAATTCTGGCTGATGGCAAAACCTGCGCGGACGACGAGCGCGCCGCAATTGAGTTTCTGCTCGACCTGCGCTGTGACGCGATCATTATCTATCCCCGCTTTCTGGACACCGAGGCACTGGATGCCATTATCGAGCAGCACGATATCCCAATTATGGTGGTGAATCGCCAGCTGCCGCGTCATCCGGCCCACTGTGTCTGGGCTACACATCAGCACAATACCTTTCAGGCGACGCGTTATCTGATCGCGCGCGGGCATCACGACATTGCCTTTATTCGTGGTATGACGGGTTCTCCTACCGCTGCCGCTCGCCTGGCAGGTTATGAGCAGGCCCTGGCTGAGCAGGGGCTTGCGGACAGGGCCTGCATCGTGCAGGGCGCGTGGACGCCGGCCAGTGGGATGGCGGCGGCAAAGCAGCTGCTGGACGCGGGCGTGACATTCAGCGCCCTGATGGCGAGTAACGATGACATGGCAATCGGGGCCGCGCTGGCGCTTCATGCCGCGGGAAAACGGCTGCCACAGGATGTTTCTCTGCTGGGATTTGATGATATCCGTATGGCCGAGTTTTTCCTGCCGCCGCTGACCACCGTGCATGTGCCGGTCGCAGAAATGATTCAGCACACGCTGGCGCAGCTGGTCGCCATGCTGGAAGGTCAGGAGGTGGAAGCCTTGCCGCCCTTTAGCGGCCATCTGATTGAGCGCGCCTCGGTCGCGGACGGGCCTCATAAGCGGTAAGTCGCGGCATCCCTGCCGCGCGGTCTTAGTAGTCCACCGACGCGTTCAGCGTTGCACCGTTACTGCGAATCAGCTTCTGATACCAAAAGAAGCTTTTTTTGCGGTAGCGTGCCAGGTCCTTTAACGCTTTTTCATCGCGGTTCACATAAATAAATCCGTAACGTTTGCTGATGCCCTGATGGGTACTCACCAGATCAATAGCAGACCACGGGCAATAACCGAACAGCTCGACGCCATCGGCAATGGCCAGCTGCAGCTGAGCGATATGCTCACGCAGATAGTCGATACGGTAATCATCATGCACCTTGTTGTCGGCCGCCAGGGTATCAAACGCCCCTAAGCCATTTTCGGTAACGATGAGCGGCAAGGCATAACGTGCATAAATCTGGCGCGCGGTGATGCGAAAGCCCACCGGATCGATATACCAGCCAAACTGATTTTGCTGCAGATGCGGATTATTACAGCCCACGTAGACGGAGCGGTCGATGCCGGCCATTTGCTGATCGGCATGGGGCCGACTGTCGGGGTCATGATGTTCGCCCTCTGCCCCGACGGTGGCCGAAGCATAATAGTTAAAGGCGATAAAATCGGGCTGACCGGCAGCGATGATGGCCATATCCTCATCCTCGATCGTCGGAAGCCAGCCGCGCTGTTTTAAGAAAGCCCATACCACAGGGTTGTAGCGCCCGTGAACGGCTAAATCCAGATAAAGCCAGTTACGGATTGCAGAGAAATTGTCCGCCGCCAGCACATCCTCTGGCCGCGAGCTTGCCGCATAGACGCAGGAGATATTCGGTGCCGGGCCAATTTTAGCGTCTGGCAAGCGTTCGTGGCAGGCAATCATCGCCTTTGCCTGCGCCAGCATCATGTGGTGATTTTGCTGATACAGGGTTTTCTGTGGATCGGCGGTGCCAGCCGGTAACGTCCCGATCACGTCGCCTTTCAGGATCATCATGTTCTGTTCGTTGATGGTCAGCCAGTATTTGACCTGGCTGCCATACTGCTCAAAACAGGTAATGGCAAAACGTTCAAATGCCGCTACCGTGCGGCGAGAAGACCAGCCTCCGTCCTGCTGCAGGGCCCAGGGCAGATCGAAGTGATAAAGCGTGACCAGCGGTGTAATGTCGTGCCGGCAAATCTCATCAATTAACTGCTGGTAAAAGGCCACGCCCGCCTCGTTTAACGCGCCGTCGCCTTCCGGGTAAAGACGGCTCCAGGCGATGGAGAAGCGGTAGGATTTTAGTCCCATCTCCGCCAGCAGGGCGATATCCTCTTTAAAGCGGTGGTAGTGGTCACTGCAAACGGTAAAATCCGTAATTGCCTGGCTGAACGTGGCTTTGTCGATAACCGACGGCCCTTTACCATCTGCATCCCATCCGCCCTCCACCTGATATGCCGAGGTCGAGGCGCCCCAGAGAAAACCGTCCGGAAATGCGGTCAGTGTCGAATGTTGCATAAAATCTCCTTTTTTAACGTGCGGCAAGCTCCCGACGCAGTTGAATAATTTCTTCTGCCAGCTCGCGGCAAAGCATCGCGTTCATCAGGTGATCCTGGGCGTGAACCATAATCAGGTTGACCGGGATTTTTCCGCTGCCCTCATCAGCACCGATGAGCCGGGTCTGTATCTGATGCGCCGCCTTTGCCGCCGCCGTCGCGGCGGTCAGCATGCTGTCTGCTCGTTCCCAGTTTTGCTGGCGGGCCGCACGCAACGCTTCCATCGAGCAGGAGCGCGCTTCGCCCGCCTGGATAATCAGTTCGATTACCGTGCTTTCATCGATTTCCATGCATTACTCCTTTACCGGTTGTGCTGCGCTCAGTTCCTGCTGCAGCAGTTGACGCTCGTACATTTTAAAAAACGGGTAGTAAATCAACGTGGCAATCGTCACCAGCACGGCAATCAGCACGATGACGCGCCAGTCCCAGCCGGTTGACCAGGCCGCACCAATTGGGGCGGGCGTGGTCCACGGTGCCAGCGAGATGACGTGGTTAATCAGATTGGTTTTAGTGGCGACCCAGGCAATGACGGCATTGACCAAGGGAGCAAGAACGAAGGGAATAAACAGAATGGGATTCATCACGACGGGCGAGCCAAAAATAACCGGCTCGTTGATGTTGAACATACTGGGCACGATGCTGAGTTTGCCAATGGAGCGCAGATGGGCAGACTGGCTTCGCAAATAAAGTAATACCAGCCCCATGGTGGAACCGGAACCGCCAATTACGATAAAAAACTGCCAAAAGGGTTCGATAAACACATGGCTGACAGGCTCACCCGCATTCAGTGCCTGCTGGTTCAGGCCGAGATTGGTCAGCCAGAAGGCCTGCAAAATCCCGCCGACAATCACGGCACCGTGAATGCCTGCGAACCACAACAGGTGGCACAGCAGGACGGCGACCAGCACGGCGGGCAGTGAATCCGAGGCGGAGATGATCGGAGAGAAGATCGCCATGATAGCCTGCGGCAGCAGCATGCCAAACTGTGCCTGTACCCACAGGCTAAGCGGAAATAAGGTAATAAAAATGGTAATGATGGGAATGAGCAGGTCAAAGGACTGACGAATTTTCGGCGGCACCTGTTCGGGTAATTTAAAGCCGATGTTGTGTTTCTGCAAAAAGTGCATCAGCTCCGTGGCAAAAAGCGCGACCAGAATGGCGGTAAAAATCCCCTCCCCGCCCAGCGATCCTACCGGCAGCATTTTGCCCGTTTGCGGTGCGGCCACGACCAGAAACGCCATCAGCGACAGGCTGGCCGCCATAAAGCCGTTCATCTTATAGCTGTTTGCCAGGTTGTAGGCGATAGCACTGGCGATATAGAGCGCCATAATGCCCATCGTCATGTTGTACGGCATCATGATTTGTTCTTCATGTGCCTTGACCATGCCGAGCCACCACTGTGCGAAGGCCCAACTGCTGTCTGCCGAAAAAGGAGGATGCGCAAACAGCAGCATGAAGGAACCCACAATCAGAAACGGCATTGAGGCAATAAATCCATCGCGGATGGCGATGACGTGGCGCTGGCTGGAGAGGCGCCCCGCCAGCGGACTGATGCGGTTTTCGATAACGCCGAATAACGATTCGCTTAAGCGGCTCATCCCTTAACTCCTGCTCAGGAAAACGAGAATAACGCTGCACAGGCAAATACAGGCCTGCGATATATTTTTCAGTTTCTTACTCATCAGGAATGAATAAGCTTAAGTGCATCACTTAATATCTTTTCACCCTTCATCATTCCGTAATCCATGCTGTTAATCACTGCGATGGGTTTACTGTGTTGTTGGGCGACAGGCTCAAAATCCGCCAGCTTATATTTAATCTGCGGCCCCAGCAGGCAGCAGTCATAGTCGGCAATAAGATCAGTAAACTCTTCAATTCCCACAGCTTTTACCTCTACCGCTATGCCTTGTTCTTTAGCGGCTTTTTCCATTTTCTGTACCACCATACTGGTGGACATTCCGGCGGCGCAGCACAGCAAAATCTTTGGCATTGTTAATTCCTCCGTGTGATGAATGATTAACGAATACACAGGGTAAAGATTTTCTGCAACCGGTTTCAGATTTGCATGTCAGAAGTGTGAGAAATATCAAAACGTACCGGCATCGCTGTTGAGCAATAAAACCTTCAACAGGCGCGATCATTTTCTGACCCTGAACATCGTCACGGCAGAGATAAAAATCGATGGGGTTGCGGCGTCAGAAATTAACGCGACGGCGTGGCGGCGCGTGCTGTTAACAATAAGATTTCACTGCTGTTCAGGCGCGCAAGCCTTATAATGCGTCAGAGCAATCCGATACCGTCCAGCGTGATGAGTGCCCCGACGGCAATTAGCTATACTGGTTTTATAAAAAAGGAACACTCATCCATTTCGTGATGTGCGAACCGGGAGAAGGAGTCGGTTATGTTGATTGGTTTTGTATTGTTGGTGAGCGCCTGTGGACATGATGCCTGTGAAGCGTTGCCGGTGTCGGAGCGCATCTATCCAACGAAAGCCGCCTGTGAAGTCATGGCAAACCGCATTCATAAAGTCCGCCCAAACGTGGTGCTGCTTTGTGGTGAAGTGCATCGTTCAGATAACTGAACAGGCGCAAGGACACAAAAACAGGCAGACAACATTGCAAGGATGCCGTTTAGCGTTCAAAATATAAGCTGTTTTACACCAACACAGTCGTGAATCCCATGAAAAGTAGTCGTCCCCGCCGTCCAACTGGGCGTTGGGTTTATTACATTTTGTATGAAGGCATTCTGTGGCCCTGTCCGGTACGCTGGGAATGGGAAAGCGCCTATGGCGGCTGGCTTCCGTTCTACTATTCGCCAACATTTGAATTTGTGGCAGGCGATCCCGGTAAGGCTTACCGTATTGCGCGCAGCGACGTGCGGACTAAGCGTGGAGAAGAGATGTATGCCTGACGTGTCAGGTGGCGTTCCAGGGAAACCAGGATGCGGTAAGCAGAAAGTAGAGTAACTCCAGCAGCAGTACCACCATTAGCAGCACACCAAGCTTGTGGCGAGAAAGCCACGATTTCATGCGCATATTATCGCTGTCCCCTCATTCGACAACAGTACGTCACGCGTTACTGGCAAGACGAACCGCCTTTTTCTCGTGCTTTGCAGAACCGCCTGCCCCTGCGACGATTGGATGCCGCACACGAAGATGCGCCCGCAGGCGCATCTGGATTCGGTACTATCACCGATGACATCACGACCGATTGCATCACGAAAAGTGACGCAGGATCGTCGTCAGTTGTTCAGGGTGTAGTCGAGCGTGATTTCTGCATTCAGCACCTGAGAAACCGGACAGCCTGCTTTGGCTTTATTGATGATTTCATCAAAGGTGTCGTTATCAATGCCCGGCAGAGAAACGGTGCTGGTTAAGGCGATTTTGGTGATCGCGAAGCCTTCACCTTTTTTATCCAGCGAGACGTCTGCAGTGGTATCGATGCTTTCAGGCTTATGGCCTGCGTTACCCAACATCAGCGACAGCGCCATAGAGAAACAGGCCGCATGTGCCGCACCAATCAGCTCTTCTGGGTTAGTGCCTTTTTGTCCTTCAAAGCGGGTGTTGAAGCCGTAGGGCTGTTGGTTCAGTACGCCGCTCTCGGTGCTGACTGTGCCTTTGCCTTTAATATCGCCTTCCCAATGCGCCGAGCCTTTCTTATGAATGGTCATGTCATTCCTCCTGTTGGTAAAGAAGGTAAGTATAGACAACGCATCTGATTTCGCAGCGGGCGACTATGCCGGACGCAGATTGGCTTCCTGCAGGAGCGCATTTGCCTGCACCAGCGAAGCCTGGGTGATATCGGCAATGCGCTTCGCGCCGGTTAAGGTCATCGCGACTTTCATCTCTTTTTCAATCAGCGTCAATAAATGCTCAACGCCGCGCTGTCCCTGTGTCGCCAGCGCATAGATAAAGGCGCGCCCCAGCAGAACGCTGTCTGCGCCCAACGCAATCATACGCACCACATCCAGTCCATTACGAATACCGCTGTCGGCAAGGATCGTGATATCGCCTTTGACCGCATCCGCAATCGCAGGTAAGGCACGCGCCGAGGACAGCACGCCGTCCAGCTGGCGTCCGCCATGGTTAGAAACCACGATACCGTCAGCGCCAAAGCGCACCGCGTCACGGGCGTCCTCAGGGTCCAGAATGCCTTTGATCACCATCGGGCCATCCCAGAAATCACGAATCCACTCCAGATCCTGCCAGGAAATGGAAGGATCAAAGTTCTTCGCCAGCCAGCCAATATAGTCCTCCAGGCCGGTAGGCTTGCCGAGATAGGTGGAGATATTCCCCAGATCGTGCGGCCTGCCATGTAATCCTACATCCAGTGCCCACTTTGGATGGGTGATGGCCTGCCAGTATCGCCGCAGTGCGGCATTTTCACCGCTCATGCCCGAATGCGCATCGCGATAACGCGCGCCCGGCGTCGGCATGTCCACGGTAAACACCAGCGTAGAGCAGCCTGCCGCTTTGGCCCGCTCCAGGGCATTACGCATGAAGCCTCTGTCCCGCAGCACATAGAGCTGGAACCACATGGGGCGATTGATCTGCGGCGCCACCTCTTCAATAGGGCACACAGAAACGGTGGACAGCGTGAAAGGGATGCCTTTGCCTGCGGCGGCGCGAGCAGCCTGCACTTCGCCCCGACGAGCATACATGCCGCACAGCCCGACTGGTGCCAGCGCCACGGGCATTGACAGCGTTTCATTAAACAGGGTGGTTTCGAGACTGAGTTCGGACATGTTGCGCAGGATGCGCTGGCGCAGCGCCACCTCCGAGAGATCGGCGACGTTGCGCTGTAATGTGTGCTCCGCATAAGCCCCGCCATCCAGATAGTGAAACAGGAAAGGCGGCAAAATACGTTGTGCAGCGGCGCGGTAGTCACTGGCGGCAGAAATGATCATCAGCGTTTCTCCTTGTGGTTGTCCAGGTGATGGCCTGGTAAACGCGTAATACGCGCCTGTCTGGCTTCGTCTTCATCAAGCGTTTTCATCGTGGTATGAACAAAACCAAGATGATCCATCGCCGCTAAGCGGGCGGCCTCGGCATCACCCAGTAAAATGGCGTCAAGCATTGCCCTGTGCTGAACGGTGAGGCGGTCGAAAATCGTCGAGCTGGTGTACATCAACCTGCGGCTGTGCAACATCGAGGACTGCAGCAAATCAAAAAATCCGCGCATGGTTTGTAGCAGCACCACGTTATGCGAGGCTTCCGCGATAGCGAGGTGAAAGCGCAGATCGGCCTGACCGGCCAGATGGGGATCGTCGCTCTCCTTCAACGCCAGCGTGGCGTCAAAAGCGTACTGCAGTCGTTCCTTATCTGACTCTGTTGCCCGAAGTGCCGCATGCCATGCGGTGCTGGCTTCAATCGCGTGGCGCGCTTCCAGAATGTCATAGCGGTAATCCGGATCGTTGGCCAACAGCTGACGAATCGGCTCAACAATGCGCTGTTCAGACCAGGGCTCCTGGGGCTGACGCAGCCAGGTGCCGTCGCCGCGTCGGCTCGTCAATATTCCGCTGCTGATAAGCTGCTGAATAGCTTCGCGCAGCGACGAGCGCGAGACGCCAAGCGCCGCAGCCAACTGGCGCTCGGCAGGCAAACGCATTCCGGGCTCAAGCTGATGGTCGCGAATATACTGTTGGAGCCGAACCCGCAGCGGATCGGCGGACGGCAGTAAGTTTGGTGTCATGGGATCATCCAGGGAAAAACGTAAGCCTGAAGCGTGGTAATGATGCCCACCAGGCAGGTAAATATCAGGCTGTGCTTGACGGTAAAACGGAACAGATCCGACTCCCTGCCTACCAGCCCGACGGCGGCACAGGCAATGGCTATCGACTGCGGCGAGATCATCTTACCGGTCACGCCCCCGGTGGTATTTGCCGCCACCAGCAGGATATCGGAAACGCCGATCTGCTGCGCGGTCGTCGCCTGCAAGGCGGCAAACAGGGCATTCGATGACGTATCCGAGCCGGTCAGAAACACGCCGAGCCAGCCCAGGAAAGGCGAGAAGAAGGTAAACGTATGGCCGGTGTGGGCCAATGCCAGCGCCAGCGTGGCAGAGAGGCCGGAGTAGTTAGAGATAAAAGCAAACGCCAACACCATCCCGATGGAGTAGATGGGCAACATGAGCTCTTTCAGGGTTTCTGCAAAGGTCACTACCGCAGTCCGGGGCTTCATCTTCAGGAAGATGATAGCCACGAGGGCGGCAACCAGAATAGCCGTACCGGTTGCCGAGAGCAGGTCGAGTTTAAAAATGGCCGGCCAGCTACTGGGCTGCGCGACCACCGGCGGCATTCTGGTTATCCAGCCATCAAGGCCGGGCACAGGGAGGCTGAGCACCGATTCCACTAAGGCCCCGCCTTTTGCGAACAGCGCTTTAAAAGGTGGAATGCTCCACACCGTGACGGTTGCCGTCAGAAACAGGAACGGCATCCAGGCGCGCACCACCTGCCCTGTCGTGTATTTTTGCCGCTTCACAGGCTGGCCCGCGTGCGGGCTTTCTGTTTCGCTGAAGCGAAAGATGCGCACCGGCTGCCAGACGCGCAAAAACAGCGTCAGCGAAATGAGTGAGGCGAGCGAGGAGATAATATCGGGCAGCTCCGGCCCCAGAAAGTTGGAGCTGAGGAACTGGGCAATCGCGAACGATCCCCCCGCCACGATCACGGCGGGCCAGGTTTCTTTGACACCGCGCCAGCCATCCATAATCGCCATGATCCAGAACAGCACGACGATCGTCAGTAGCGGAAGCTGACGGCCTGCCATCTGACCGATGGCAAAGCTGTCCAGCCCGGTCACCTGGCCCGCCACAACTATCGGGATCCCCATCGCGCCAAACGCCACGGGCGCAGTATTGACGATCAGGCACAAGCCTGCGGCATAGAGCGGATTAAAACCGAGCCCCACGAGCAGCGCGGCCGTGATGGCGACCGGCGCGCCGAAACCTGCCGCACCTTCTAAAAAGGCGCCAAAAGAGAACCCCACAATCAACATCTGTAAGCGCTGCTCGGGCGTGATCGATAAGATGGAAGCGCGGATGATGTCGAACTGACCTGTCTTAACCGAGATCTTATAAACAAAAACCGCCGCCACGATGATCCAGGCGATGGGCCACAGGCCGTACATAAAACCGTAAACTGCTGACGCCAGCGCCTGCTGTAGCGGCATCCGATACAGCAACAGCGCGACCAGCAGCGCAAGGACGACCGTGAGCGTGGCGGCCTGATAGCCTTTCATCTTTAACCTGATTAACGCAAAGAAGAAAAACAGAACAGGAAGCAAAGCAATCAGGCTGGAGAGCCAGATATTGTTTAGCGGATCGTAATTTTGCTGCCAGATCTGCATGCCATGATCTCCATAAGAGGATGAAAGCGATGCGCGATCGGCAAACCAGGTGGCGCATCTGTCACTTCAGCCGCGCCGATTGGTCCTACCAATCTGGCAATCAGCGCTTGCTTGCTACAGATACTTAACCCGCTGTTAACTCTAGGCAACAGTTACTGCACTATTTTTAACGTTATGTGAGCCGCTGAAAACGTTTTGCTGGTTTGGTAGGACCAATTGTCGTTCAGGAAAGGCCTCTTTGTAGCTTTCAGGATGAAAACGCAGGTTCAGGCCGATCAGCATGACCGTTACGCTCCCCTGCAACAGCCAGATAGAGGAAAAGTGGCCTGTAAGTTCATGCAATTGCCCGGCAAGAAACGGCATACTGCCCGCGATAATAAAGCCGACGCCCTGCATGAATGCCACCAGACGCGCCCCGGCCTGAGGATGCGCCAGGTGGTCCAGCGCCAGCACCAGGGCAAGGGGAAATGCGCCGCCCAGGCCAACGCCCGCTATCCCTGCCCACAGCCAGGCTGGGTAGAGCGGTGCCACCAGCAGGCCTGCTAATCCGCAGAGCTGAAGTGCCAGCGTCAGCAGAAGCAGCGGTCGCCTGTCCGCCCCCCGCACCAGCAGGGGAAACACCAGGGCACCGGCAACCTGACAGGCAATCATCACGCCCAGCAGGCCGCCGCCCGCCTGCGCGCTCCAGCCCTGTTGATGATAAAAATCCGGCAGCCAGGCCACACAGATGGCGTAGCCGCCGTTTACTAACCCAAAGCTCAGCGCCAGCGTCCATGCGCGCGTATTGCGCCAGACCGAGGGCATAACGGCTGATGTCTGCCGGGACGGGGACGCCGCAGGGATCCTCCACCACAGCATGACGGCCAGCAGCGCAGGCACACTCCAGCTGCTGAGCGCGCCCTGCCAGCCCAGGTGCGCACTGATCCCCGGCGTCATCGCCGCGCCCAGCCCACCGCCGCCCATTAACGCCGCCGCCCAAAGCCCGGTGATCATGGCGCTGCGCTGCGTAAAGCGCTGACGGATCAACCCCGGTATGGCCATTTGTACAATCCCGATGCCGATACCGCCAGGAACCGTGCTCCACACCAGCCAGGCGCCTTGCGCGATAAAAAACCGGCTGGCCAGCGCCAGTACTAACAGCGCCAGCCCGCTACACAGCAACCTACGTAGCGGGATACGTTGCAGCAGCGGCGCGCTCACTAAGGCTATTGCCCCCATCATCATCATGGGAATCGCGGGCAGAAGTGAGGCCGCCAGCGAAGATAATCCAATACTTTCCCGTAGCTGCTCCAGCAGTGGACTAACGGATGTCATCAGTGGCCGCATGTTCAGTCCGGCCAGTATCAGGGCGGCAATCATCAAAAAAGGGTCTTTTTTCATAGGGGATCCTGGAATTAAACGTTGTCAGCCTGACAGCAGCGATTACTATTTGGAAATGAAATAACAGGATGACAGGCAGTGGAAAAATGAATCGCCAGCCCATGTTTACGCCCCAACAGCTGTTGAGCTTTGTTGCCGTATGCGAAACCACCAGCTTTACCCGCGCCGCCGAACGGGTGCACCTGTCCCAATCGACGGTCAGCCAACAGGTGCGGCGGCTGGAAGAGATGGTCGGTAAAACGCTGCTGGCACGCTCGTCCCACCAGGTGCAGATCACGGAAGAAGGCGAAAAACTGCTGGGCTATGCCCGCCGGATCATTGCCCTGAACGGTGAAGCCCACGATGTGCTGAGCGATAAGTGGCGCGATGGCATCCTGCGCCTTGGCGTTCCGGAAGACTTCGCCGCCCCCACCGCGGGACTGCTGGCGCGGTTTAGCCGCGAACATCCGCACCTGCGGTTGGATGTCATGAGCGGAATGCAGGTGGAACTGCGACGCGCCTGGCAACGGGAAGAGCTGGATATCATGCTGATCAAGCAGCCTTACGGTGAGCGCCCACTGGCTTCGCGCCCGGAGCCGCTGCTGTGGCTGGACAGCGCCGCGCATCCCTGCTTCGAGCAGTCGCCGGTTCCGCTGGTGTTGTTTCCGCAACTGGGGCTGTACCGGGAGGAGATCTGCCAGACGCTGGATTTACTTGGTCGCAGCTGGCGGATTGGGTACAGCAGTGCCAGCCTGGTGGCACTCTCCGCCGCCAGCGCCCAGGGCTTAGGGATAACGCTGCTGCCGGCCAGCTGTCGCTTACCTTCGCATCGGGTTCTGGATAGCCAACAGGGTTTACCGGTGATTGATACGTTTGAGCTGGCGCTGTTTTGTCGTCAGCCTGAGGATGTGCTGCAGCGCCAGCTGGCGGATGCCCTGGCCGACTTCGCCGGTCTGAACTGGCAGTGATTTTTTAAATAGCAGGCAGTGGAAAACAACCCAGCAGAGAAAGCCGCAGTTTGTCAGATTAAAGACTCACTCACTTTCGCAGGAGTCGCTGATGCAGACCGCTTTGCCCACCAGCCGCCGCCGCTTTCTCCGCCAGGGGGTTCGCCTGACCGCCGCCAGCAGTATGATCATGGCCGGAATGACCGCCTCGGGCATGGCCGCCAACCGCAGCGCACCGCCCGCATCCTCTGGCAAAGCTTTGCCGCAAACCGATCACTACGTTTTACGTAATGTAGTGCTTGAAGAGGGCTTCGGACGTGACGGTGACGAGATTGTTGAGACGAAAACGGCGCGCTACGACATCACACTTCGCGATGGTCGATTTCATCAGATCAGTCCGGCCGGACAAGGTGACCGTTCACTGCCGTTTTGGGATGCGCAAGGTGCGCTGCTGCTGCCGTCTACGCAGGATATGCACATCCATCTCGACAAAACCTTTTACGGCGGCCCCTGGCAGGCACCGCGGCCGCGTAAAGGCAAAACGATTATGGACATGATTGCCCGCGAACAGGTGCTGATTCCACAGCTGCTGCCCACCTCTCAGGCCCGGGCCGAAGGGCTTATCGCCCTGCTGAACGCCATGGGCACGACCCGGGCGCGCAGCCATTGTAATATCGATCCGGTCAGCGGCCTGCAAAGCCTGGAACATCTGCAGGCCGCGCTGGCAAACCATCCCGATTTCCCCTGTGAGATTGTCGCCTTCCCCCAGCATGGATTGCTGCATTCTCAGGTTGATGGGCTGATGCGCGAGGCCATGCAATCTGGCGTGCAGTATGTTGGCGGACTCGATCCCACCCATGTAGATGGCGCGATGGAAAAATCCCTGGATGCCATGTTTCAAATTGCACTCGACTACCAGCGCGGTGTCGATATCCACCTGCATGAAACCTCTGCTGCTGGCGTGCAGGCGATTCGCTACATGATTAAGACCGTGCAGAATAATCCCTCGTTACGCGGTAAGGTCACCCTCAGTCATGGTTTTGCGCTGGCAACCCTACAGGGCGCAGAGCTGGACAAGATGATTGCCGATCTGGCCGAGCAGCAGTTCAGCATTGCCTCTACGCTGCCCATCGGCAAGCTGACCATGCCCGTGCCGCAGTTGCAGGCGGCAGGGGTAAACGTCATGACGGGCACCGACAGCGTGATCGATCACTGGTCGCCATTTGGCACCGGCAGCATGCTGGAAAAGGCCAATTTATATGCCCAGCTGTACGGGGGATCGGATGAATTCTCTTTAAGCCGCGCGCTGGCGATTGCGACTGATGGCGTGCTTCCGCTTTCTGCCAGCGGCGAACGCCAGTGGCCGCGCATCGGCGACAGCGCCAACATGATGCTGGTTGAGGCCAGTTGTTCGGCGGAAGCGGTGGCACGGATTTCTCCCGTGATAGCGAGTTTCTCGCGGGGTAAACCGCAGTTTGTGCGACAGCAGGTTTAACGCAGATGCGCCTCACTTCACGCAACGGCGCTAAAGTGAGGCGCGGACATCTCAGGCACAGCGATGTTAAGCCCGGCCAGCCTCCCTCTTTTTCGACATTAACTCCATCGCCAGCGCATAGAGCGGCGCGCCGTCAGGGGCAACAGGATCGTCTTCTGCATAACATCCGATCATAGAGGCAACTTTATCTGCCGATAAGGTTTCGCCATAAAGATGGAGCGTCAGGACAGCACGACCAACGATTTTTAGTACGTCTTCATGCAAGATCTGCGGGATATTATTCAATGAAAAAACCCTCTGCCAGTGGTTATATCGATCTATGTCGCTCAATATAAAGGAGTTACTCAATAATTTTTACAGGGGCTGAAGCCAATACTTTTACATTACTAATGCTATTTACCCTGTAAAAAAAACGGGCTTCACCGGTTAACTCAATATTCGCTCTTATAAACAAAAGATTATGAATTTATTAACGTTGTCAGACGGTTATCGGACCCGATCCTGGCGAATGTATTCCGCTGTCATTCATTAAAATAATCCACATAACGCACATCATCTTCAGTTTATTCTTAAAAAAACTCGCGTGAAATGGATATTATTTATTCATAAGGTTAACGTTGCCGTTGCGCACGCTTTCTGACAGACTTGCGCACGCAATGATGCCCCCCACTTTTAGCCGCAGAGGCCGCACCCGTGACCGCTTTTTCCTCGCTTAATTCTCTTCCCGACAGCCAGCTCGATAACCTGCGCGAAATGGGCTATACCAGCATGACGCCGGTTCAGGCCGCCACGCTGCCCGCGATTTTAGACGGACGCGACGTGCGTGCGCAGGCCAAAACCGGCAGCGGTAAAACCGCCGCATTTGGCATTGGGTTGCTGCAGCATATCGACAGCGCTCACTTTCAGACGCAGGCGCTGATTTTATGCCCGACCCGGGAACTGGCCGATCAGGTCAGTAACGTCCTGCGGCAGTTAGCCCGCTTCACGCGCAACATTAAGATCTTAACCTTATGTGGCGGCCAGCCTATGAGCGCCCAGCGCGATTCGCTGGTGCATGCGCCTCATATCGTGGTCGGCACACCGGGCCGTATTCTGGATCACATTAAGCGTAAGACGCTGAAGCTGGAGAGCCTGCGTACGCTTGTACTGGACGAAGCCGATCGCATGCTGGAAATGGGCTTCCGCGACGATATGGAAACGATTATCGCTGCTACGCCAGCATCACGTCAGACGCTGCTGTTCTCCGCGACCTGGCCGGAAGGCATTGCCGCCCTGAGCCAGCGCTTTCAGCGTGAGGCGCTGAGCGTGGTCACGGAAGAAGTGAGTGAACTCCCTGCTATCGAGCAGCAGTTTATTGAAGCCAGCCACGGTGAAAAGCTGTCACTGCTGATCAGTCTGCTCAGCGAACGCCAGCCCTCTTCCTGCGTGGTGTTCTGTAATACCAAGCGGGAGTGCGATGATATTGCGGCTGCGCTCAATGCACGCGATATCAGCGCCCTGCCCCTGCATGGCGATCTGGAACAACGCGATCGCGAACGGGTGCTGATCCGTTTTGCCAACGGCAGCGGCCGCGTATTAGTCGCAACCGATGTTGCGGCCCGTGGGCTGGACATCAAGTTACTGTCGCTGGTGGTAAACTATCAGCTGGCCTGGGATCCGGAAGTGCACCTGCATCGCATTGGCCGCACCGCGCGCGCTGGCGAACAGGGCGCAGCGGTGAGCTTTGTCGCTGCAGACGAAATGGCACGCGCTCATGCTCTTGAAGACTTCCTGCAACAGAAGCTGCCGTGGGTTGCGGCCAGTTCGTTAAAGAAAAGCAGTAAAGCGTTACCGGCCGCCATGATGACGCTCTGCATTGATGGCGGGCGTAAAGCCAAAATCCGCCCCGGCGATATCCTGGGGGCACTGACGGGCGAGGCGGGTTACCGGGCTGACCAAATCGGTAAAATCGATCTCACCGCGACTCATGCATATGTGGCGATAGAAGCGGCCCAGGCTAAGCAGGCACTGGTCAAGCTCAAGCAGGGCAAAATTAAAGGCAAGACCTGCCGCGCAGTCCTGTTAAAAGATTAAAAAAAAGGGCGAGACTCACTCTCGCCCACGCTTTTATGGCTCATCTATCCGCGTCACGTGCAGCGTTGTTTTATCGCCTTTCCCCTGCACCTTGCCACTCACCCGCACTTTGTCATTAGCGGTATAGGTTTTACCACCAAACGTTTTTTCCGGCGCGATAAGGGTCACATGGCCGGTATCGTCACGAAACTGATAATTATCGCCCTTTAATTTTTTAACGATATAGCCTTCCAGCGTGACGTAACCGCCCTGGCGGAAGTCACGGATCTGATCGATGTGGGTTTGCCCGGTATCTTCAGATCCTTTATAGCCCGCATCCTGTTTGCTCTGCGGCGGCGGCGTATCGCCTGTCTTAAAACCACCTTGCTCTGCATATGCGCCAGACGTTGCCATGGCTAACAAGGCGGCCAGTAATACTTTTTTCATCTCGTACTCCTTTAAGGGAAGGTGTCCATGTTGAATAGTCACTGTTAAGCCTGGCACAAGAATATGCTGCCGTTAGATTTTCCCCTCTCACCTTTTTGCACTTGCTGCCGATAACTTCATCACAACCCTTTTCACCTGCTGCGCTGATGCTGAGGCAACAATGGATAATTTTCAGAAAGAGATCGACGAGAGAGCAAATCTCGCGTTATCGAACAAATTTGAGCTGCTGCTGTTTCGCCTGGGCTCTGACCAGTTAAAAGGTAAATCAGAGCTGTTTGGTATCAACGTATTTAAACTGCGTGAAATTGTACCGATGCCGCCGATTACCAAAGCCGCAGGCATGCGTTCGCCGTTGCTCGGCATGGCCAGTATCCGCGGACAGTTTATTCCGGTGATTGATTTACCGGCTGTCGCAGGCTGTGTTCCAGAAACGGGACTTAACCTGCTGCTGGTGACCGAGTACGCGCGAAACACCCAGGCGTTTGCCGTCGAGTCTGTCGAAAACATCGTGCGCCTTAACTGGAGCCAGGTGCATACCGCTGAAGCCGGGATCGGTGGCCGAAATATCACCAGTATCGCCTGCCTTGATGACGATGAACAAAAAAGCAATCTGGCCATGGTGCTGGACGTTGAGCAAATTTTGTATGACATCATCCCGTCTGTGCGCGGCGTTGAGCCGGAAGCCCCGAAAGAGCGTCAGTTCAAAATGAAGCCGGGTTCAGTGGCGATTGTGGCGGAAGATTCTAAAGTTGCCCGTCAACTGCTGGAGCAAGGCCTGAAGAGCATGGGTATTCCCGCCATCATGTGCAACACCGGCCTGGAAGCATGGGAAAAGATCAAAGAGATGCATCAGCAGGCTCAGGCCCAGGGGGAATCCATTCACGACAAGATTGCGCTGGTGTTAACCGATCTGGAAATGCCAGAAATGGACGGCTTTACGCTGACACGCAATATCAAGCGTGATACGACGCTGCGCCATATTCCTGTGGTGATCCACTCCTCGCTTTCTGGCAGTGCAAACGAAGATCACGTGCGCAAAGTCGGTGCCGATGGCTATGTGGCGAAGTTCGAACTGAACGAACTGTCTGACGTGATTTTTAAAGCAATGGAAGCCGCGAGCTAAGACGTAACGGGCAGCTTATCCCTGCCCAGTAAGGCTTGATATCCACCACTCGAGAATATAAGAATGCATAGTGAAACGCTTCCCGTCATCCGTAAGTCACTGTTTCGTGGTCGTGTCCGTCAGCTGAGCTGGATTGCAGCGATCGCTTTCTGCCTGCTGTTCTGGGGTGGCGTGCTTGCCCTGATGGTTTAGTCAATAGCAGCGTAACGTTGCCTGAAGGGAAACAAAAAAGGCTGCCAGTGGCAGCCTTTTATTACGGTAAATGCAACAACGCTATAGAACTCTTTAGCCTTTTCAGAGCGCCTGAGGCTGGCTCTGAGCTGCAATCCTTGTCGCGTTAATTTGAACAACGACCGTTTTGCAAAAAATGCATTTCGCTCCATGCGGGTTGGCTCTTGTCACATCGAAATGTGATGTACGGTACTGCGAGCCACTACAGTGAGGACATTTAAAACGCGTAATTTTCAGTCCTTAGAGACCAACAACGTTCGCAGCAGCTGGGCCTTTGGCGCCATTTTCTACTGTAAACTCAACTTGTTGACCTTCATCTAATGAACGGAAATCTGTGCCCTGAATTGCAGAGAAGTGTACGAATACATCTTTGCTGCCGTCCTGAGGAGAGATGAAACCGAAGCCTTTCTCAGCGTTGAACCATTTAACGGTACCGCGGATTTTGTTAGACATGTTTAATTCCTTAATAATAGAGCCTTCCGGCGTAATGGCCTGAGAACAGATTTTAATCAGAACGTAAGAGAAGACTCAAAAAGAAGGAATGTCTCGCGACAGGCTTAGAGATGAGAACTGCTTTGGTTACTTACTTTGATAGTGTCTGTTAATCAAACCGACGATTCATTAGGTCATATCCTGCTGATGCATGCAAGGGTTATTTTAAAATAGTTGCGAGTGGGCCAGATGAACGTCATGCGCAGAAATCTGGCCCGTTCATGTGTTACGGTTTGCGAATATGCACGTGGTGCCCCTGCTCGCCTGCCGCCAGATCGTCGCGCAAAGTAAGATCCGGTATCCTGTAATCGCCGTCGTTTTGCCGATAATAGGCGACAGGTTCGGTCACAAACAGATTATCCAGACGCTTGCCCAGCTCTGCACACAGTGCTGCAAAGCGCGCGCTGTCGGTGCGGCCGGTGCGATAAAGCGTAAAAGGCGGCAGCACGTCAAAACCGGGATAAAACAAGATGCCATGCTGAATGGGGAACAGAATGTCATCGATATGGCCGTTGATGCCGCGTGGGCTGTAGTGGGATTCCCATCCGCCCATCGTGACAACCAGCATCGCACGCTTCCCTGCCAGCGTTCCTTCGCCATAGCGGTCGCCCCAGTGCGTATCTGAGTGCTCCCCCACGCCATAGGCAAAGCCGCAGGCGTAAACACGATCGATCCAGCCTTTCATGATTGCCGGCATGGAAAACCACCAGAGCGGAAACTGTAAAATCACCGCATCGGCCCACAACAGTTTTTCCTGTTCCTGCACAATATCTTCACTCTGGAAGCCGCCTTCAAAAGCCTGGGTGGATTCTAAAGAGGGATCAAAGCGTTCTGCATTCTGGCGATGCTGCGTGTCTGCCGACGAGACGCGCGCCTCCCAGTTCATGGCATAGAGATCGGAAACGCGCACCTGATGACCCAACTGCTCCAGGTGGCTGACGGAGAAACGCGCCAGCGCGCCGTTAAGGGAATGGGGTTCAGGGTGGGCAACAACGATTAACACATTCATAAAATCACCTGCTTTGATGGGAATCTGAGATGTAGCCTGCATCCGAATGTGCTATCAGTAAAAGTAAATGAATGGATATTCACTATAGGCAAGACTGATACCATGAAACCCGATCTCAACCTGTTAATGACTCTAAATGTGCTGTTACAGGAAAACAGCGTGAGCCGGACCGCGCAGCGGCTAAATCTTTCTCAGCCTTCTGTCAGTGCCCGGCTTGAGCGCCTGCGTGAGTGGTTTAACGATCCCCTGCTGATTCCGGTATCTCATGGCATGCGCCCCACCGCGCGCGCCGAGGCGTTACGCCTTTCGCTTGAGCAACTAAGCGGCATGATCGATGAGGTGGTTGCTGCGCCAGGCCCGTTTATCCCTGCCGACGCCGTTCAAGAGTGGCGCGTAGCGGCCACGGATTACGGTGCCCAGACGGCACTGGTTCCACTAATGGCAGCATTACGTCAGGAAGCACCGGGCACCCGGCTCGCCATTCTGGATATGAAACCCGCGTTGATCGCGCAGCAGCTGGAAAAAGGCACGGTCGATCTGGTGCTTCATTTGCGTGACGGCGTACCAGACGGGCTGCATATCCGCCCGCTATTTGAGGAGCGTTATGTGGTGGCAGGACGTCAGGGTCATCCCGCCCTGCATCCTGATATCACCGCTGAAGCGCTTTGCGCGCTGGAGCATGTAGTGGTATCGCCCGACGGCGGCGGCTTTCGCGGTGTGACGGATAGCGTGCTGGAAGCCAGAGGGTTGAGCCGGAAAGTGGTGCTCTCCGTGCCCCACTTTTTGCTGATGGGCAGCGTGCTGAGCACCAGCGATTTGGTGGCGTTGATGCCGGAGAGAGTGGCGGCGATGATGCCGGGATTAATGACCGTGAAGCCCCCGATGGCGATTCCGGGCTTTGAACTGGTGATGCTGTGGCATGAGCGATCGCACCGGGATTTGGGGCATCGGTGGTTGAGGGAAAGGGTGGTGGGGAGGTTTTAATGGAAACGGTATGGTGAGGTTCTGAGATACTATTAAAGTAATTGATATCATAAAGGTGAGTGATATGGATAAAGAGTTACACGCCGAAGCGAGTAAGTTCTTAAGCTACATTTTACGGCATAAACCTGAAACGATTGGTTTAACTCTAGATGCGGAGGGGTGGGCAGATATGGATGCATTGATCCGCCTTTCAAAAGTGAAAGGCCATCAATTTGATAAGGACCTCATTCGCACTATTGTTGAAGACAGCGCGAAGAAACGTTTTACCCTCTCTCCTGATGGCTTACATATTCGAGCCGCACAAGGACATTCCTCTCAGCAGGTAGATATCCGTTATGAAGAAAAAACACCTCCTGCTCTTTTATATCATGGGACTGCTACACGCTTTCTGGCATATATCTTAGGGGAAGGTCTTAAACCCCAAAGTCGTCAATATGTCCACTTATCTGGCGATGAAAATACAGCCGTTCAGGTTGGACTGCGTCACGGTAGGCCTGTCGTTTTGAAGATTCAGGCTCTGGCTATGCATGAACAGGGTTTTACTTTTTTTCAGGCTGATAATGGCGTCTGGTTAACCAAAAATGTCCCATTCAGTTATATTCAACAATAAGTAAGCTATTGTTCTGCCTGTTCAGCTTTGTAACGGGCAGACTCACATTTAGCAATTATTAACCACTCAGTAAAGCTGTCTACATGCCCTCTTCCTTCCCAGCCTGCTGAAGCAAATGCATGAATATAGTAGATTTTTGGCTCTTCTGTTGTATCTTCGCCATCAAAACAGACAATATCATCCGAATAGCGCAAGTTTGCGAAAGGTATCAACTTACGGTCAGGATAAAGCTCTTTGATTTTTTTACACCAAAAATCAACATAATTTTGTGCACAATAAAAAAACCACCACGGTTCTATATCTTCTTTTTGCTCAACTGCAACATAATTGATGAAGCTTTCTGGTAAGGAAAAATTTGGATACAAATACTTTCCATACATTGCTAATACATCGGTCATTTATTTATCCTTCCCCGTTACTTTTGGAAATTCAGCCGAACCATTAGGATTGTTTTTACTAAATCCACCTGACTGATTATTAATTCTTCCAGTAATAGCCTCACCCCAGGTTTTAGCTAAACCAAAACGCCCTGAATCCACCATATCTTTTGGTAATGCTTCGTCAAAATCCCTAAGATTAGCTTGAACTTTTGTTCCTGCCTCTCTTGCAGCTCTAATCCGCGTGTCATCCATACTGGTCTCTTTTCCATCTGGCATTTTGATGGCATCCACTAGTTCTCCTTTCCAGCCATCTTTTTTCATACTAGAAACAAGATCATCGTAAGTATATTTCATACTATTACTTTGTTCTGTTTTGTTATATGAAACGGTATTTTGAGAGAATCGGATATCATTAGCATCAAAGGAGGAGACAATTCCTACTGGTTTAATTGGACCAGATACAGAATAGAGTTCCCCCCCTTTGAACGAATCACTGTCTTCTTGGAAAAGATCTGGTTTCGATGGGTTTAAAGGTATAATTTTGACGGGGACATTGCCATGTTGATGTTCTTTTTCTAATTCATCATCGTCAAGCGCATTATTCTCAGCCGCATTTTTCCCCGCCTGAGCGCCCGCTATTGCTCCTGACGCGCTGCCGTTTGCCAGACCGCCAGCAAGCCCCGCGGCCAGCGTTCCGAGTGCGCTGATGGTTTGCTTCTGCTCTTCACTCAAATCCGTCCGCGCGATACCCGGATATATCTCCTGAGCGATAAATTCGCCCAGCGCTGCACCACCGGCACCGGACAGCGCACTGTTGCCCTGCGCCTGTGCGATTACAGCCCCCACAACCGCATGCGCCATCAGATTGGCTGCGGTATTCACCACTTCCTTGCCGTCAGGGCCTGTTGTGGTGGTATTTTTGTGGATCAGTTCGGCGAGGTAAGGGGCGGTTGCGCCAGCCAGTGCCGCTTTAAAATCTCCGCCTGCCAGTCCCTGCACTGCTGCGGTGGCCCCCTGAATCCCCCGCTGTAATGAACTTCCGGTACCGGAGTCAGCGATTGCTATTTTGTACTCAGTTGTGGCTTTAAGGCTCGCAATGTAGGCATTACGTACTTTTTCAGACGCGCCTTCGGGTGCGGGGCCTTTTACCTTCTGGGCTTCCTTCAGCGCACCAATCTCGCCCTGCGTACGAGCAATATCCGCCACCTGACTGCCAATCTCGCCAATCATCTGCGCGGTCTGCAGCCGTTGCTGTTCTTTCTCTTTGTTAAAGATCGGGCTGATGCTGTCGTTGGCATGCGCCGTGTCACGACTCAGCGTGGCGGTATGCCGGAAGATCTCTAAAGGTGAATGGCACGATTATGCGGGATACTTACATATCCATCTCAGGTCTGCCCCGTTCTCCAGCATCTGCGTTACCGGGACGGCGCTGGAGGTGAAGGTGTTACCGGGCTGTCTGATTCTGACGGCGCAGGAGCCGCCGCCGGAACCGCCCGAAGAGCCGGAAGTGGTGACTACGCTGAGGCGGGCCTGCAAGAAGCTCTCTGAGCGTAAGCGGCGGGAGATAGCGGAGTTTATTCAGATGATCGCCGCACCGCAGAAGCGGCCACGTAAGACCCCGGAAGGAATGGTTGAGTGGCGCAGGCTGGATTAACCTGGTTTGTTTTGCCATAAAAAAACTGCACCTTACTAAGTTGGGGGGCCAACGTTTGGGGTGCAGTCTACAGGGCCGGGATTTCGTTTAATCAACAGGAGTAGCTATATATTCATCAAGTATATGAACATCTTCAACATTACATTCTGGATATATCCATTTAGACCAATTGGTAATAATCCATTCTGTACTTAATGCTCTACCTTCGGTTGACGCACTTTCGATTGGTAAAGATATTAAAATCAGGCCAGCTTTGTGACCAGAAGATACAACTAAGCCATGAGTTTCAAATAAATCTATGACCATAAAATCAACCCATTCTTCATATGGCCAAACAGCAGGTAATCTAAAGACAGTTCCTCGACTTATAGATTTATTTTTATAATCAATGAGTTTCATTACTTCACCTTCAAGTCATGACTACCCGACTTATCTATGCTGTTAGGGATTTTTTGCATAGAGAAATCAACTTCGCCCAAATGCTTACCTTTCGGGCTGACAGCCTCAAATCGCCCATGCTGAGTATCTAGTGCATATAAATTACCATCGGCTCCTCGATAAACATCTCGATTATTTAGTTTGGTCAGTTTATTGTCTTTCACCATTCCTTGTTCAGCGACAACTTTATTAACTGTTTCTTTTACAATAGCTACTCGTTCTCCTGGTGGGAGCTTGGACAGACTCGCTTCAAAAGCACCAACAGTACTCCCTGTAGCAATTTTTATAGTTGGATCAACTGCTTTAATAACACCAGGCACTTTCTTGCCTGGTAGTATAATCCCTGCCAGCATCCCACCCGTAGCTTCCAGCGCTGCCTGATTACCTTCCGACGCCTGTACTACCGTGTCTTTCACTGCAGACCAGGTTTGACTGCTCATCAGCGCCTTAACGCTGTCAGCCACCGCCTGATTTTTCCCGGACAGATCGCTCAGTGCCTGATTACAGTAGCTGTCTCCGGCAGCACATGAAGCCAGTGCCATCGCTGCATCGGCTACATAATCCACTGAGCCTAATGCCGCATCACCGGTATTGGCAAGGGCATTGATAATACTATTGGCGATGGAAGATGTGGTGCCTTCACCCAGCTTATGCCTGACCTGATCCTTCAGAGACTCGGCGGCTTGTTTAACCGTTTCACGGGATTTATCACCACTCAGCGAGTTATTCTCCACCGCATTTTTCCCCGCCTGAGCGCCCGCTATGGCTCCTGACGCACTGCCATTTGCCAGACCGCCAGCAAGCCCCGCTGCCAGCGTTCCGAGTGCGCTGATAGTTTGCTTCTGCTCCTCGCTCAAATCCGTCCGCACGATACCCGGATACATCTCCTGAGCGATAAATTCGCCCAGCGCTGCCCCACTGGCACCGGACAGCGCGCTATTGCCTTGAGCCTGTGCAATGACGGCGCCCACAACCGCATGCGCCATCAGATTGGCTGCGGTATTCACCACTTCCTTACCGTCAGGGCCTGTTGTGGTGGTATTTTTGTGGATCAGTTCGGCGAGGTAAGGGGCGGATGCGCCAGCCAGTGCCGCTTTAAAATCTCCGCCAGCCAGTCCCTGAACAGCCGCAGTTGCCGCCTGGATCCCCTGCTGTAATGAACTTCCTGTGCCGGAGTCAGAGTCAGCGATTGCTTTTTTGTACTCAGGGGTCGCTTTAAGGCTCTCTATGTAGGCATTGCGTGCTTTTTCAGATGCGCCTTCGGGTGGGGGGCCCTTTACCTCCTGGGCTTTCTTCAGCGCATAAATCTCGCCCTGCGTACGAGCGATATCTGCCACCTGACTGCCAATCTCGCCAATCATCTGCGCGGTCTGCAGTCGCTGCTGTTCTTTCTCTTTGTTAAAGATCGGGCTGATGCTGTCGTTGGCATGCGCCGTGTCACGACTCAGCGTGGCGGTATCCTGCTTCTGATTAGCCTGATCGCGCACCACTATCGTACCGTCAGACACTGCTGACTGGGTAGTCCCTTCAGCATGCCCTTTTCCACCTGCGCCTGCCAGCATGGTGTTAGCCATATTCCCGGCAAACTGATCGCCCAGACTGGCACCCGAGCTCATGCCGATGCCCTGATGCTCGGTTTTGTAGTCGGCCTCGTTATGCAGATTGGTAAAGCCCAGTGTACCGGTATCCAGACGGTTTTTATCCGCATCGGCCTGACTGGCGATGACCGCACCGTTAAGTTGTGTATGGTTGCCCACCGTGACATCAAAGCCGCCATTGCCAGCATAAAGACCGCTTTGCTCCTTCACGCTGTCGAAATTGCTGTGCATCTTGTCCTGGCTGGCGTTGATATACCCGGACCCGGTCATTGAGCCAAAGGTAAAACTGCCGCCTGCACCAAAACTGGACTGCTTAGAATCGTATTTGTCGCTGTCCTGCAGGCTGGTAATGGTCAGATCCCGACCCACATCCGCCTTCACGCTGTTGCCATTGACCTGAGCGCCACTCAATGTGGTATCGCGACCGCTGCTGATGGCAACCTTGCCGCCGCTGTCCAGGGTCGTTTCGCTCCAGACCGTGCCGTTGCCTTTCTCATTGCCCTTAGCGCCATTGACGCTGGCAAAGACGCTTAATCCCGCACTGCCTGCCCCAACGCCGAAGCTGACACCAATGCCGCCCCCGCTGCTGCTGTTTTTACCTGTGGTTTGCTGGGTGTTTGCCGCACCGGTTAGGGTGATGTCGTTTGCCGCCTGTAACGTCGTATCGCCGCCTGCTTTCAGCTGACTACCAGAAATCACCAGATTGCCGCTGTCTCGCCCCTGGCCTTTGCCCGTGGCATTGATACTCAGATTACGGCCTGCATTGATCGTTGAGCCGTTAACCGTGTCTGACTGCTGATGCTGCTCCGATTTCGACTGCTGGGTAGAAAGTGAAATACTGATGCCAATGCCGTTATTAGGATCACCCTGTACCTGAGCAAGCTGACTGGCCTGATTCGCCTGCACGCCAGACAAGACGGCCTTGGTCGCCTGAAGCGCGGCCAGACGACCATCACTCTGCTGTTTGGCTGACTGCGCTGCAGCGACTGCACTGTTCACGGCTTCCGCTACCGCACCAGACAGCGCCAGCGTTAAACCACTGGTACGTTGCTCCGTTCTTTCATCGTGGGTACGCAGATCGTGTCCTGGCGTAACAGTAACGCTATCACCCTGGAGCGCCATATTACCGCCCGCCACCAAATCGGCACCGTTAACCTGCAACTGCTTGCCAGCGGTAATTGAAACATTCCCTTTAGTGCTGCCGACGGTACTGATGCTCTGGCTTTGTGTTGTTCCTTTATCGCGCATCTCCTGCAGTGATTTACTGCTACCGATGCTGATACCAATGCCGCCCGTTCCCATCAGGCCGCTCTTTTTCGTTTCCGAAAAACGCCATGTGGAATCGGTATTAGTTGCGGCAGCAATATCGACATTGTTACCGGCATCCAGTGCCACATTGCCATCACCGACGACCTGAGAACCTTTTACCAGCAGGTCATTACCTGCTTTAACGGAGACATTGTTGCCGCTCAGCAGGGTGCCTTTTTCATTCGTTGCACTGTCTTCCTGAATGGTGTGCGTAGTCTTTTTACTCAGGAAGCCTTTTTTAGTTTTGGTTTCTTCTTTGTAGTAATAATCGCTTTCGGTCGCCGTATTCAGGTTAACGTCGCGACCGGCCTGCAGGGCGATATCCTGTTTTGCCGTCACATCGGTTGCTTCGGTATTGATATCTCGACCGGCAACCATTGTCGTACTGCCACCACTGGCAATTTCCGTGCCCTGCTGACGCACGGTTTCACTGATAACAGTTTTCTTGTCGCCTCTCTCGCTGTAACCGGAACCGGTGGCTTCGGCATTCAGGTTGATATCACGGCCCGCTTTCAGCGCGGCATTACCTGTGGCGGCGATGGCGGCGGCCTGACTGTTGATATCCTGACCGGCAGCCAGGCTGAGATTACCGCCGCTGCTGACGGAGGTGCGATCCAGGCCGGTGGAATGGGATTCCTGGTTGCCACTTCTGCTATTCGTAGTGTTGCTGGAACTGTTGAGATTGATATTGTTGCCTGCTTTCAGGGCAACATCTCCGTTAGATGCAATATTTGCAGCCTGACTGGTAATGTCCTGACCAGCGGCGAGACTCAAATTACCGCCGCTGTTAATCTGACTTCGCGAAGTTCCAACTGACGACGATGATGAATTGCCTTGAGAACGACTCTGGCTGTTCGTAGCGCTATTGAGATTAAGATTGTTGCCAGCAATCAGACTGGCATCATTTGCCGCATTAATATTACTGGCAGTTACAGTCAGATCTCGGCCAGAATGGATAGTGACGTTTTTGCCCCCGGTAATCGTACTACTGTCTGTACTCACCTGAGTCTGGGTCGTACTACCAATGACTTTCCCTTCCCAACCTCTTCCATGACCATAAACTGTTTGCGAATAATCATTGATATTTTGATTGTCTGTAATAGCAATATCCTTCCACGCATCCAGAAGAAGATCGCCACCCGCTTTAACATTCGCACCTGTAACGTTAATACTATTTCCTGCTTTCAGACTTAGCGAATCTACTGCTGTGATATTGGCTGTCGCTTTCGTTAATGTTTCGCTATATTTTTTCTCTAACCCACTATTACCTTTCGCATCTAATTGCCATAAATCTGTCGTAGTAACGTTATTAATATCGCCATTTGTGGTTTCAAGTGCGACCTTTTTACCACTAATATTTGAACTGACGTTATTGATATTATTTATCGCGCTCAACTGCAGATTTTCGCCAGCATAAAGCATGCCTGCGCTCAGGTTATTTATACTGTTCTGACTGCTAACCGTCAGGTTATTTTTTGCGGTAACAGTACTGCCGCTATTGGTAATATCTCCGCCGGAAAGTGTCACGTTATTGCCCGCAATCACGCTGCCGTCATGCATTTCCACGTCTTTGGATGATAAATAGACTTTCGGCACCATTACCGTCTCGCCATTTATCGTCGTGGCTTCCCACCAGACCATACTTTTATCAAGTGAGGCTACCTGCTGCGCAGACAATGACACGCCAAACTGCAACCCCAGCGCACGCTGCGCAGAGGCTGCGTTATCCATTAAATAGCGCATCTGATCCAGTTCAGAACCAATGCCATTCAGATAACGGCTGCCGGTCTGGTTTAGCACTGCGTTACTGACATAGCGCGTATCAAAGGCCGCATCACCAAGGAAACGGTAATCATAGTTTGGCTTGAGGTTCAGACGGTCTAGTAGATAAGACGACCCCAGGAAGGTGGTTTTATCGGTATAAAGCTGACGGCTTTCTTGCGGTGCCTGTCCCGGCTGCCTGCCAAGCAATGCGTTAAGATCGCCAAACAGGCTGTTATCCAGTTGTCCCAGACCGTTAAGTTTTGGATTGAGAGTGATTAAATAGGGACTTTTGCTGTTACCAAAAACAAAATAGCCATTATCGCCAGACGGAATCGGATAGGCGCTGGTGTCGACACTGGCCGGCTTGTAACTGCGTAGATTAGCTGTGCTGACTGCAGGATCGGAAATCAGTCTACCTGACTGACTTAAATCGGCACGACCAAAGCTGACCGATGCATGAGTAACAAGCGAGGCCTTATCAGGTGTGCTGCTATCCAGTGAACTATTACCATTGACCTGCTGCAAGGCACCCTGAAGCTGATCGCGCCACTGAGGAGAATTAACCGTAACCTTTTCTGCTCCGGCAATCTGCTGACGTTGCTGTGCACCCAACTGGCTAAGTGAAGCCAGTCCTCTTATACCAGGAGTGGATAGTGTATTTCCGGTCCAGCCTGCGTTTGCTGTGGTGTTGGTATTACTAATATTGCTGGAGAAATTGGCACTGATGTTGCCTCCGGCCTGAATAACTGCGCGATAAAGTTCACCCGCCGTAAAGTTATTTTCATGCCCAACGAGTTGATAAGGTATATTATTGCCAATAGCACCATCCACTGTCCTTTGATTATTAGGTATCGGAGTAGTTGCAAAAACACCTGTGTACTTATATATAGCAAAATTATTTTGAGTACCTGCTTGCCAAGATTGATTATTAAAGTACCCACCTGAAAGAACAGTATTTCTTTGAGATAAAATATTGCTGGCTTGGTTATCTAGCCCATTTGCATTTATAACAAGATCTCTTCCTGAAGCTAAGCGTGCGACTCCACCATTTGCTATGACACTCAAGGTTGAACTGGAAAGAATAACTTTTTGCGTTTCGAGTTTTATATTAGGGGCATATACAGTTTCAGTTGTAGTTGTGCCGTGGCATTTTGTGGCCCCCTTACCTGAATCACAGTTAGGTTGGGCTGGATGATTGATGGTTACTATTGCAGTGCCATAATCTCCAGGATTAAGTTCCCATATAGAAAAATTTATATAGGCGTTACCAGCGCCTACTTTTGTGGGATTAGGATTATTAGTTTGTGTAACCTGCAACCCATCCCGCGTATTCAACAAATGCCCAGTATTGATATTAATATCCCCACCCTGCGTCTCAATCGTCCCAGAGGTGTTGATCACTTCCCCGTTGGCATTGCCCGCGCCATCGCGCTGCATCCACAGGCTGTTGCCCGCGAGAATATCGCCACGCTGGTTACGAATGCTGTTGGCAAATAAATAGAGATTCTGCCCGGCATAGAGCAGCGCTGTGTTGACCAGGCTGCCTGGCGTGCTGATGGTCAGGTTACCGAGCGTGCCGGTAAAACCGTCAAGAGTGACATCGCTGCGGCTGTTCAGGGTGACGTTGCCGCCGCCCTGCAGGCTGCCAGCACCGTTCATGGCGATGCGGTTGCCTGTCAGGCTACTGTCAGCGCCGCCGGTGGTGATCTGGCCGTTGTTGGTCAGGTCGCCGCCCGCATTCAGCGTCACGCCCTGGCCCTGCATTGTGCTCTGATTTTCCAGCGATCCGTTGCTGTTAAGCGTCAGCCGGTTGCCCGCTGCCAGCGTGTTATGACTGACGAAGCTGTTCGCCAGATTCACTAGCACATCGCCCAGCGCAACGACCTGACCGAACTGGTCAAAACCGTTACTCACCAGCGTCAAACCGCCGCCGCTGAACAGCCGTCCCGATCCGGCCAGGTTAACCTGCGCGGCATTCACGTTCAGTTGTCCGGTGCCGAGCACGGTGCCGCTGTTACCGAGATTCTGATAATTAACGGCCAGGTTGCCGCCCTGCGCCATGCCCTGGTTCTGGAAATTGGTGCCGTTCAGGGTGCCCTGTTGATCGGCAAGCAGCGTGCCGTTGTTAGTTAAGCCGGACGCGTTCAGCGTGAGCTGTCCGGCCTGCAGCCAGCCATTATTCACCAGTTGCGGTGTGGTAAAGGTCAACGCGCCGCCAGCCAGTAATCTGCCATTGTTGGTGGCTGAGTTTGTGGCGTTGACTGTGCCACCAACGCCCTGAATCAGACCATAGTTATAGAGATCTGGTGTGGTCAGCGTCAGCGCGTTCTGAGAAACCAGAGTGCCATTCGCGGCGTTGGTGAGATGCCCGGTGGCGCTGAGCAGCAGGTTATTGTCACCCTGTAGGCGGCCCGCGTTATCTAACGCACCGGTGTTAATCTGAAGATCGCTTCCCTGAATACGGCCCAAATTATTCAGCGATGCCGACTGCAGGCTGATTTTTCCGGCACTGAGCAGGTTCTTATCCTGCTGCTGTGTCAGCGCGCCGTTGAGCTGCACGCTAAGGCTGTCCGCGCCAGTAATTTCCCCGTTATTGTTTAGCGTGTCGCCTTTCAGGGTAAGGTTTTTAGCCACCCATTGCCCCTGATTCGCCAGCGTCAGCGCCTGTAAGGCTGCGGTGCCGTTGGCAGAGATCTTGCTGCCTGCGGCGGCATCCAGCCTGTCGCTCAGGGTAAGTTGCAGGCCATCGGCACTTTGAATCGCTCCACCGTTGGCCAGTTTTGCCGCATTCAGCAGGATCTGTTGCCCCTGCCACGATCCGTTGTTGGTGACGTTATCGGCCGTAATCGTTAACGCGCCCTGCGTGAGAAGCTGTCCTCCCGCGTTATTCACAAGTTCACGCGTCGGAGCGCTCTGCGCCAGCAGCATTCTGAACCGCTGCGGGGCCGGTCCGAGCGTCAGGGATTTCAGACCGATAAGGTTGCCCTGGTTGGTCACGCTTGCGGGAGTAACCGACAGCGTATCGCCCTGAATGGCGCCGCTGTTGTTCAGCGAACCGCCGTTAAGCGTCATGGCTTTTTCGGCGAGGACAGAGCCGGTATTCACCAGATTTTGCGCACTGAGTTGTGCACCGCCCTGACTGAGTAGAGATCCACCATTCGTAAGGTTGCTATCAATCGCGGCGCTGAGATCGCCGGTGCTCAGCAGCGATCCCTGATTTTGCCAGCTACCAGACGTTATCTCGGCATTCACCCCCTGCAGGGTGCCAGCCGTGTTTAATGTCGCCGCGCCAAGCAGCAGATCGCCACCGCTTAACGCTCTGCCTGTTGAAGACTGGGTGAGATCGCCAGTACTAAGCGCGTCCAGTGAAGTACTGCCCTGCCACAGGCCGCTGTTATTCAGCGATCCGGCACGCAGCGTCAGCCCGCTTGCCATGATTTTGCCACTGTTAGTCAGGCTCTCGGCATTCAGGCTGGCGTTGCCGCCCGTAATCAGGTTGCCGCTGTTATCCAGCAGCCCCGTGGTTTGCCCGTCCAGTGCACCAGTGCCATTGAGGGTACCGGTGTTTTTTAAGCTGCCGAAACGGTAACTGAGCTGGCTGC
Organism: Pantoea sp. Ae19-2; assembly: GCF_059801205.1. Classification (NCBI taxonomy): domain Bacteria; kingdom Pseudomonadati; phylum Pseudomonadota; class Gammaproteobacteria; order Enterobacterales; family Erwiniaceae; genus Pantoea; species Pantoea sp. Ae19-2. The sequence goes on from NZ_JBCHWE010000001.1 coordinate 2,869,751, forward strand.
CCTGCCAGGTTCCGGCGTTACGGGCGTCCGTACCCTGTAACGTCAGTGCGCCACCAGTAATCAGTTGGCCGCCCGCAAGGTTATCCAGCTGACGGAACCCTGCCGTCAGCGCGTTATCGCCCTGTAGCAGCCCCTGATTTTGTAATGTATCGCCCGTTATCTGCAATTGCTGGCCTGCAACGCTACCGGCGTTAGTCAGTGACTGCGCCTGGACCTGCGCCAGCTGACGCGCAAGCAGCTTGCCGTTTACGCCATTATTCAGCGTGCCGGTCAGCGCGGTATTCAACGCGTCCGCATTCACCTGGCCGTTATTGGTAAAATCACCGCCATTGACGCTGAAGGTGCCCGCCACCTGTAACAGCCCATCATTTACCAACTGGACAGGTGCCAGGCTCAGTCCGCTTCCGCTGACAAGCCGACCGTTCGCCAGGTTAGCAATTTGCGCGCTGGTTATCGCCAGTGCGCTGTTGCCCTGTAGCAGGCCAGCATTACTGAGCTGGGGAGCCTGAATAGTTAGCTGATCCGCAGCAAGCGTGCCCGCATTGGTGACGTTGCCAGCCTGCAGGTTCATTGCCTGCTGGGCCGTCAGGGTGCCACCGTTGTTAAGCTCCCCAGCCACAGAGGCGGTGATATTTTTTGTGGCCTGCGCACTGCCGCTGTTTTGCCAGCTTTGTGCTGTGACAGCCAGATTATCGCCCTGCAGCTGTCCCTGGTTGTTCAGAGAGGAGGCCGTAATGTCAGCGTTGCCCGCCGTCTGCAACTGGCCCGTCGCCTGATTGCTCAGACTGCCGCCTTTCAACGTCAGCGCCGTATCGCCCTGAATCAGTCCGCTGTTGATTAAATCGCCCTGAAAGGCCAGCACTTTTGCCAGTAACCAGCCGCTGTTGTCTGTGGTATTTCCCTGCAGATCGACGCTTTGCTGACCCATTATCTTGCCGCTGTTGGTCAGGGTTTTCGCCTTCAGCGTGGCATCGCCTGCACTGAGCGCATTGCCGCTGTTTTGCCAGTTGCCCACTGTCAGAGCCAGTTTATCTGCCTGAATTAATCCCGCGTTATTCAGGTCACCGCCGTTAAGCGTCAGTTGCCCTGAGGTCAGTAGTTCGCCGCCCTGTCGGTTATTCGTCGTGTCCGCATTCAGGTTCAGGCTGCTGGCGCCCTGAATTCTGCCTGCGTTATTTAACGTAGCGGCCGTGAGCTCAGACTGATTCGCGGCAATCTGCCCACTGTTAGTAAGCTGGTCGTTTGTCAGTTGCAGTGAGCCTGTCGCCAGCAGTTTGCCATCTGTGAGGTTGGTCAGTTGACCGTTGTCAGAATGAAGCGTGCTGGCGTTGATTTCGCCATCGTTGACGAGACTGTTGCCGCTCAGGTGCAGTGCACCCTCCGTGCTCAGCAGCCCGCTGTTGCTGAAGTCAGGCAGGTTGAGCGTCAAATCGCCCGCCGTCGCAATACTGCCCTTTTTTAAGTTAGTCAGATGCTGGCTTAACAACGTCAGATTCTGCGTACCCTGCAACAGACCGCTGTTGGTTATGGCATCGCTGTTGAGCGTCAGCTGCGGTGCCGTCAGCGAACCACTGTTATTTAGCGTCATCGTCTCCAGCGTGAGTGCATCAGCACCCTGCAGCGTACCGCTGTTATTTAGTGCATCACTCTTGAGCCGGATCGCATTGCCCTGCAAGGCGCCCTGGTTAGTCACGTTGTTGCTGACCGTGGACAGTTGCCCTTTTGCTGACAACGATCCTGTGTTACCGATCGTGAAAGCATTCAGAGAAAGATTATTCCCCGCCTTAAACTGCCCGGCATTATCAAACTGGCCGGCCGGGTCCAGGCTTAAGCCGCCGGTGAAGTCTGGCTGCGCGTTGAACGAGATGTTATTGGTGGCGTTGAGCGCACTGCCGCTGTCCACCGACAGGCTGGTCGCGGCAAGGTTGATGCTGTCACCGGCCACGATCTTGCCACTGTTGATTTGCAGGCGCTTGCCGCCCTGCAATGCAATAGTGCGATCGCTCCCCAGGCTCCCATCGTGCAGACTGATAGTGTTTTGTGCGGTTATCGTCGCCGGGCCAGCGGATTTATGTTCCCCGCTCAGCTCTACGCTTTGCGCACTGGCGGTCAGTGCCCCGCTGCTGAGGCTGTTATGCACCGCCAGTTTACCGTTCGCATCCAGGGTGATATCGCCCTGTCTGGCCAGTAAGTTACCCAGATTAACGCCGACGCCTTTTTCGCTCGACACCAGATGAATGCGGTTGGCGTACATGCCGCCCAGTGCGCTGGTATCGACCGCCACGCCGGGCGCAGGCCCTTCGCCGTTAATGGGCGTTATCGATCCATCCTGCCCGACGCGGTTTGCTCCCAGCGTCACGGTGAGATCTTTGGCGTGAATCCCGGCATTGATTTCCGTTGCGCGTGCCACAATCGATACTGCATCGGCTTTACTGCCGTCCAGTCCCTGGCCCTCAATGGTAATGGTGCCTTTACTGACCTCCAGCGCGGCCAGGTTGCCGTTGGCATCAAACTGCGGTTTACCGGTGGTCAGCGTCACGTTGGGCGTATTGATAAAGCCACAGCCGTTACAGGTAATGCCGTAGGGGTTAGCCACCATAACGTTGGCGGCTTTACCGGCCACTTCGGTATAGCCCTGCAGCTGTGAACGATTAGCCCCCACCACTTCGTTAATAATGGCGCGCGCTTCCTGGCCGGCTTTAAGGTTGGGGTTGTTCTGGATCAGCCCGCCAAGCTGGGTCTGCGTGAGCTGGCCAGTGGCGTTGTTGAGGATAAGGCCCTGTTGCCCCACGTTATATTGATCGTACTGGTTATGAGAAACACCCGCCTGATTCGGCGTTGCAATATTGACCACGGGCACGCCATTGCCTGCCGCATCCATCCTGGTGCCTGGCGTGACTGGCGTGATTTCTGCGGCCATCACGGGCAGCATCGGTTGCACCGCCACCAGATAGCAGATGAGATAGCTGAGGGCGCGACGGGCAGGGGAAACAGGCTGACGATCGTCCATAATCAGTTCCTCTTTTTAGAATACCAGCCCGACGCGGGCGTAAATGCTGACGTGATCCGGCTGTAAATAGCCGGGATAGCTGAGCGGAATGCCGACGGTATATTGGGTATAAAAATGTTGATTGCGGGTGCCAAGCCCCACGGCACCGCCCCAGAGCGTGCCGGTAAACTGTGGGTTTTGCGGATCGCTTCTCAGCCAACCGCCATCTACCGCCGCCAGTGCCGTGACTTCACCCAGCCCCGGTAACGTAAACAGGCTGTAATCCAGCTCATTGCGTAAGTAACCGCCTACATCGCCCGACAGGTATTGCTCTTTGAAGCCACGCACAGAGCTGTCGCCGCCCAGCGTGAGTCGTTCGCTACCGTAAAGGTGATCGGGTGACCACTGTCCGTAAAGGCTGCTTAGCCACCACAGCTTGTTGGTGAGCGGTTTTTGATAGCTGGCGCTGATGCTCCATTTACGAAACTCTGCTTTCGGCAGGTTACCGTTTTTGCCTTCATCGCTCTCAGCATCAAACCACGGCATACCACGGCTAAACGATGGGTTAAGCGTGGCGACGCCACCGGCAATTTTCTGAGTGTGGTTCAGGCCAAACTGCAGGCTGGTTAATTTGCGGCTACTGCTTACCAGAGGCGCATCGTTGAGATAGTTGTGGCTGGAATAGTGATTAAGGCCAATCTGCACGCCCGTTTTGATATCGCCGTTGCGAAATAAAACCCAGGAGCCGTTAAGGCGATGGGCAATATTGTCGCCGTTGCTGAACCACGTGAAATCGTTATTGATAAAATGGCTGTGGTAGTTGCTCCAGCTGTAGCTGTAATCCAGCAGGCCATAACCATAAGGCACGCTGACGCCGGCCTGTAAGTTCTGCGCATCGCGCCAGTGGCTAAATGCGCTACTGCGCCCACCACTGACAAACCAGCGATCCGCCAGCCCCAAAAGATTATTTCCGGTCAGAGAGGCGTTAAGCTGGCCCAGGCCGGTGCTGCGCTGCCCGCTGTTATCAAAACCCAAGGTCGCGCTGAGGGGAAATTCAGGTTTTGCTGTCAGATTAACAATGGAATAACCCGGTTTGGGTGACGGCTGAATTTCGATTTGAACAGGTACCGTGCGTACGCGATTAATCTGCTCCATGCCCTGCTCAATATCGCGCAGGTTCAGGATTTTTCCTTCCAGCCCCGGAAATACCATGCGCAACAGGCGTGGATGTTTACCGTCCAGAATAATGGTGTCCAGTTTGCCTTCCAGCACGGGAATAATTAGCTGGCCAGAAGAGAGATCCTGTTCTGTTAAAAAAGCGCGGCTGGTAATATAACCCCTTTGCATATACCAGTCGGAAATCGCATGTACCAGCGCATTAATTTGCGTTAAGTCCAGACAACGATTGACGTAAGCAGAAGTCAGTGACTGCTGCTGGCTGGCGGAAAGCAGTGTGGCGTTGCGGATTATGATCTGATGAATAGTAAAGCAACGGCCTGACGCATCAGCACGGGGAGCGGGGACTATACGCGGTGACACAGCTTGCCAGAGTGCATCACGCTGCTGCTGATCCTGCTGCAGGCGTTGCTGTTGCTGAGTCTGGATATAATCGCGATCGCCTGGCGTCAACGGCGCAGCCAGTGCTCTTACCGTGATAAGCGCGGCGCTCAACGCCAGCCACTTCCCTGTCTTTGCTCTCATAGGTAAGCCCAATGAAAAGAAATGTAAGTTTTTTGTAAAGCAGTGAAAGCATAATATCACCTAAACTATTGGAAAATTCCTGATAAAAGTAAAAGACGACAGCTTGATATATATTTTATTTAATCACTCACTTTTTCCCGCCTTAACCCAAATATGATTTTAAAAATATTCCCTTAACTAAAATGCACTCCCTTGAGCCTTTCCCGAATAAAAATAAACATGAAATCCCAAGGTAGTCCCTGGCGGAAACCCATTTGTGGGACGCGATTTATTTATGTTTTCTGATTGAAATATCGAGTAAATATTGGATAAAAATGCGTCAAAATGAGAGGGGAGTTGTCGAAAGGTGAAGGTAACAAAAAGAGATTTAACTGAAATTTCGTCTCAGGGCCAAATAAATTAAAGCCCCTGAAACAGATACCAGAGGCTAATGAACACTAGCGTTATGCGCAACTCACGCGCTGTGCAGCGGGATCAATCAATAGCCTGTCCTCTGGCTGAATGATATCCAGCACTGCGCCCTGCTGACAGATAAAGGCAATACCGGCCTGCTGAGCAATGATTGCGGCATGTGACAGCGTGCTGCCCTCCCGCAAACAAATGCCTTTTACCAGTTGCGCATCCAGATTAACGACCGCTGACGGAAAGATATCGTCTGCCACGATAATGGCGGGCACGTCTGGTGTCGGCAGCCTGATGTCGCGCCCTTTCAGATGACACAGAGTACGGTACAGTATGTCTTCGATATCAATAAACCGCGCCTGCAAATACGCATCATCCAGGTGCTGATATTGCTGGCTTAATTCCATTAGCACCTGATACCAGGCTGATTCAGCGCAACACGAGTCATTACGGATGACCTTACAGGCAGCGTCAAACAGGTCGGGATCGTCCAGCAACGTGTGATGGCCTGAGAAAATAGCCGCCACCGAAGCACCATATTTCTTCTCTGCCAGGGCAGCCAGCGCATTCAGGTCATTGAGCGTATCGACTATCGCCTGCTGCAGCCGCCGCTCTTCCTGCCCGACATCGCTGCAAGGGTGCCTGGCAGGCTGCGCCAGCGGCAGGGGATAAAACACCGCTTTACCCTGAACCTTTTCGACGGTGGACGCCGATGTTTTTAACGCCATCGACTCGGGATGTTCGCCAAAATCTTCCGCCGCAAGGGATTCAAATGCCGCCAGGGCACGCTCAGCATCGGGCCCACTCGCCGACAAGGTAACGGCGTCATGACAGCGAACCTGAAGCAGAGCAATCTGGTTGAGGCTGTCTGGCTTCACGCACTGCCCCTGTTTCTCTAACACCAAATCAGCGTTCATTCCCGCCAGTGCCGCGACCAGCCGCGAAGCAGGACGAACGTGCAGACCGTGGTGGTTCCTGATGGTGACCGTAACCGAACGCGCGTCAGAATCGGGCGCTTGCGCGGGCAGCGAAGCGGCGTGCGCGGGAGGCGTTATCCCTAACTGGGCCTGTTTCGCCGCCAGCGCATTCATGGCAACGTCAATGACTGTGTCGATGTCCGCCCCCGCCGCCGCGCTGACGGTGGCCGCCAGCGTGCCTTCCACCAGCGGTGCTGCACACAGGCGCACTTTTTCAGCAATGACCGGATCGAGCAGATCAAGTGCCGTCTCAGCACTGAGCAGGGCACTTCCCATATCCATCATGACCAGCACATGATCGGTATCCGCGACAGCCTCAATCGCCTCCATCACTTTTATCGGATCCGTGCCGATGGGATGATCAGGATCGTCAATGCCGGCGGCGACCGCGATCCTGCAGTTATCGCCGGTTAACATTTGCCGGGCCAGCATTTCCACGCCCTCGCCTAACATTGCACTGTGTGACACGATCACCAGGTTTACCATTCCTCTCTCCTTACTCCCTGGCGGCGGCGGCCAGCATTTGCATCATGAACATGACCGAGGTTGCACCGGGATCCTGATGACCGATACTGCGCTCACCCAGATAGCTGGCGCGCCCTTTGCGGGCCTGCATGGTGATAGTTGACTGGGCGGCTGACTCCGCCTGCTGGAAGGCGGCATCAAGAGCGGCGGTGAGTGAGACATTCTGCTCACTGGACTGACGCAGTGACGCCACGACCGCGAGCCAGACGTCGCACATGGTTTTATCGCCAGGCTCGGCTTTACCGCGGTTAATGACCCCTTCCGCCCCTTCACGAATCATCTGATACAGCTCTTCCAGCGTCAGGCTCTGATGCGCCTGGGTAACCTGAGCCGCACGAATAAAGAACGTACCAAACAGCGGCCCGCTGGCTCCGCCTACGTTTGAGAGCAGCGTCATACCGGTATTTTTAAGAATAAAGCCGATATCTTTATCTTCGACAGAAGGCAGCTTCTCGACAACTTTACTGAATCCCCGATGCATATTTAACCCGTGATCGGCATCGCCGATTTCACGATCCAGTCCGGTCAAAAAATCACTTTCACGGGTAAAAACTTCACCACAGTGGTAAAGCCAGCTCACAATTTGGGCGCGGGTCAGTGACATATCGATCTCCTTATTGGCCCCAGTTCAGGGCTGGTGTATGGACCGGCGCATCCCACAGCGCCAGGGAATCATCGTCCACGCTCAGCAACGTGATGGAAAAGCCCACCATATCCAGTGAAGTGCAGTAACTGCCTACCAGACTGCGCTCAAGAGTGATCCCCTGCTCTTCACAACGCTGCGCCAGGCGGTTGTACACGCCATATAATTCTGATAGCGGCGTCGCGCCCAGGTTATTGACCAGCGCAATGACTCTGTCGCCGCGCGTTAAAGCCTGCTTGGTGTGCTGCACTTCTTGCCAGCTACCGGTCTCGACATCCCAGTGACGCAGCGGGCGGCTGTAGGTGCCATTCTCCAGCAGGGTTTCAAACATCTCATCGACCGTGTTATCCAGCGAAGTAAAGGTGCGGCGATCGATACCCGGCTCGCCATGAATCCCGACACCAAACTCCATTTCATTGTCCTGAAGTTCAAACGAGCGCTTTCCTGCAGCGGGAACGGTACAGGCGCCCAGCGCGATGCCAATAGAGTGACCACAGTTATTCAGCTTACGTCCCAACGCAGCGCAGGCTTCAAGGGAATCGCCCCGCTCTGCGGCAGCGCCAACCAGTTTTTCAATCAGCACGGTATTTGCCACGCCACGACGTCCAGCCGTATACAGGCTGTCTTTTACGGCGACATCATCATCCACGACTATCGTCGTGACCTTCACGCCGCTTTCGTGCAGCAGTTCGGTTGCCGTTTCAAAATTGAGGATATCGCCGGTGTAGTTTTTAATGATCATCAGTACGCCCTCACCGCCGTCAATTTTCATGGCGCACTCAAACATTTTGTCTGGCGTGGGTGAGGTAAAGATTTCGCCGGGGCAGGCGCCAGACAGCATGCCATGACCAATAAAACCGCAGTGCATCGGCTCATGGCCGCTGCCGCCGCCCGAAAGTAGCGCAACCTTTCCCACTACAGGCGCATCGGCTCGCGTCATGCAGACGGGATCCTGATGAAGCGTCAATTCGGGATGGGCTTTTGCCAATCCTGCCAGTTGTTCACTCAATACATCTTCCACACGGTTAATCAGCTTTTTCATTCTTTATGCTCCGTTGGATGCGGTTAGCTGTCACTCTGCCTGAGGCAAAGACAACCCGATTACGGGGGAACGGTAACGGCGGCAGACCGCTCGTCGACGCACTGATTCTCATGGAGTCGACGAGAAAAAAAATGTCAGGATGAAGAGTTTCATAACGGAACATCGTGAGGTTTTTTATGTTCCATAATGAAACATATCACGCGTCTGTTGGGTAAAAATGAGAGGCAAGGCAAGTCATGACAGCGGAAGCGATAAATAAAGACCGTTGAGCAGGCAGGTTTTTTAGCGGCAGACAGCATCGCGCGTCATGTAGTCAGGAAAATCGTCGCCACATTTTGCCGTTTTACACTGCTGGAGACGATCGCGATCGCAACATAGCTTTCAAACCTGGTTTATTGTTCCAGTATGAAACGTGCGGAGCGGTAAGGTGTTCCATATCAGAACGTTGGCCGCAAAACTTTTTCACCTCCATGTCGCGCGTAAAGTGAAACGCGACGTCGGCCATCATTCGGCTTTCACTGCAAGTCGAGCCAGAGAGATGCCAGCGTTCACTATGCGAACATGTTCTTACTTGAGGGTGAAAGGAATGCCAAAAATTATCCAGTCTCCAGCGAAATATATTCAGGGCCCCAATGCCGCCATGTCCTTCGGCCAGTACGCAAAGAACCTGGCCGATCGTTTTTTTGTGATTGCCGATGACTTTGTAATGAACATGGCGGGCGATAAGGTGTTGAGCGGCCTTGCTGAACATGACGTCACCTGTCATGCAGAACGTTTCAGCGGGGAATGTTGCCGGACTGAAATCAACCGGCTGATGACGTTAGCAGAACAAAACGGCTGCCGCGGCGTCATCGGATTAGGGGGCGGTAAAACGCTGGATACGGCCAAGGCGATTGCGTGGTATCTCAAACTGCCAGTGGTGGTTATCCCCACCATCGCCTCCACCGACGCGCCCACCAGCGCATTGTCTGTGATTTATACCGAAACCGGTGAGTTTGCAGAGTATCTGATCTATCCCAAAAACCCCGATATGGTCGTGATGGATACTACGATCATTGCCAAAGCACCGGTACGTTTACTGGTCGCGGGAATGGGCGATGCCCTGTCCACCTGGTTTGAAGCCAAAGCCTGTTACGATTCTGGCGCAACCAGCATGGCAGGCGGCAAGTCGACGGCCGCAGCGTTAAGCCTGGCGCGGCTGTGCTATGAAACGCTCCTGGCGGAAGGCGAAAAGGCTCGCTTTGCGGCTCAGGCAGGCGTGGTAACAGATGCGCTGGAACGTATCGTTGAGGCCAATACTTACCTCAGCGGGATTGGCTTTGAAAGCAGTGGTCTTGCCGCCGCGCATGCCATTCATAATGCGTTTACCGTACTGGAAGAGTGCCATCACCTTTATCACGGTGAAAAGGTCGCGTTTGGTACGTTATCCCAGTTAATTTTGCAGAACAGCCCGACAGAAGAGATCGAAACCGTGCTGGCGTTCTGCCAGAAAGTAGGATTGCCTGTCACCCTGGGGCAAATGGGCGTGAAACAGGATATCGAGAGAAAAATTCAGGCGGTTGCCGAGGCGGCCTGTGTGGAAGGCGAAACCATCCACAATATGCCGTTCCCGGTCACACCAGACAGCGTTTATGCGGCGATTATCACTGCCGATCTGCTAGGACAGCAGTGGCTGTCGCGTTAATCTGTCACAGGTAAACCGCTGGCCCGAGTCTCCGGGCAACGACTTCCCCCTGGCTGCGCGGCTGGGGGGATTCTCTATGGTCTTTCAGCGGAAATGGATATGACAGTGTTCGCGCCCGAGAGCGATAAACACGTTTCAGCGGTGATAGCTCAGTCATGGCACCGTTGCAGTAAATACATGCAGCGGGATAACTGGCAAGCACCGCATCAGGCACAGGGATTAACTTACGCGTCGATTTGCCGCCGCAAAACCGCCCTGCTCACCATTGGCCAGGCCACGCTTGAGGATGCGTGGGAATATATGGCGAACCGGCCTTGTGCGCTGTTTATTCTTGATGAATCCGCCTGTATCTTAAACCGTTATGGCGATGCACAGACGCTGCTGGATCTTGAGAAATTAGGCCTGCAGGAGGGAAGTTACTGTGCGGAAAGTATCATTGGTACCTGCGCCCTGTCGCTGGCCGCGCTTGAAGGCCAGCCATTAAAAACCAGCCGGGAACAGCATTTCAAACGGGCTCTTCATCCCTGGTCTTTCTGCTCTACACCCATATTCGATAATCACGGTCGTTTATTTGGCTCTATCGCGTTGGCCTGTCTTTATCAGGATCAGGCGCCCTCCGATCTCTCGCTTACGCTTTCTGTTGCCCGGGAAATAGGCAATTCACTGTTAACAGACAATTTGTTAGCCGATTCCAACCGCCATCTGAACCAGCTTTATGGCCTGCTGGAGAGCATGGACGACGGCGTCATGGCGTGGAATGAGCAAGGCGTCCTGCAATTCCTGAATGCTCAGGCAGCCCGGCAGTTGCACCTTGATGCCTTAACCAGTCAGGGAAAGAATATCGCTGACCTGATCACGCTGCCGGCTCTGCTGCGCCGGGCGATTAAGCAGGTACAGGGATTAAAACATGTGGAAGTCACCTTTGAGAGCCAGCATCAGTTTGTTGATGCGGTGATTACCCTGAAACCCATTGTTGAAGTTCAGGGCAACAGCTTTATTTTACTGCTCCATCCGGTTGAGCAGGTCCGTCAACTCATGACCAGCCAACTGGGTAAAGTCAGTCACACCTTTGAACAAATGCCAGAAGAGGATGCCGATACGCGTCGTTTAATACATTTTGGTCGTCAGGCAGCCAAAGGCAGCTTTCCAGTCTTACTGTGCGGGGAAGAAGGTGTAGGTAAAGAGTTGCTGAGCCAGGCGATTCATAATGAAAGTGACCGGGCAAGCGGCCCTTATATTGCGGTTAACTGTCAGCTTTATGCCGACAATACACAGGGAGAGGATTTTACAGGCAGTGCACCCGGCGAGGATAGAGATGGCCGTTTAAGCCGTCTGGAACTGGCCAGCGGCGGCACGTTGTTTCTGGAAAAGATTGAATATCTGACACCCGGACAGCAATCTGTCCTGCTTCAGGTCATCAAGCAAGGCGTGCTGACTCGCCTTGATGCGCGGCGGCTGATCCCCGTTGATATTAAAGTGATTGCCACGACTACCGTTAATCTGGCCCATCTTGTGGAACAGAATCGTTTTAGCCGTCAGCTTTATTACGCATTACATTCCTTTGAGATTGCCATTCCGCCCTTGCGCGCGCGGCGTAACAGCATTCCCTATTTAATTAATCACCGCCTACGCAGGCTGGAAAAACGTTTTTCCTCGCGCTTTAAAGTTGATGACGAGGTGATGACGCAATTAATGGGTTATGGCTGGCCCGGTAATGACTTTGAATTAAACAGCGTGATTGAAAATATTGCTATCAGTAGTGAACATGGCCATATCCGATGGAATAACCTACCAGAATCGCTTTTATCTGAGCAACCTGACAATGCCGCAAACGCCTCTCTGCTGCCGGATAATCTGTCATTTAGCGCGATTGAAAAAGAAGCGATCCTCCAGGCTGCCCGCATGACTCAGGGCAAAGTTCAGGCGATGTCTGATCTGCTACACATCGGCCGCACCACATTGTGGCGAAAAATAAAACGATACGCGATTGATGTAAGGCAGTTTAAACCCAAATAACGGTGTTCACTGCCTGTATTATGGGTTCAGCCAGACGCTGAGTGCTGTTCTGGCTGTCATTCCCTTTCTACATCACGATACTCGGCACGATGATCGCAAGGAATATCAGTACAATCGAGGAGTGCTTAACCCAGTAATAGACTGTCCTGTTCCGTTTTTTTAAATTTTGTCCGGCATCGCGAATCGCATTGACGTATTTAAAAATGCGGTTGATGAAACCCGTTTTGTCATTTTCGTCATTGGGTGAGGCTGCTGCCGACATCAGGGTACTGCCTACCCAGTGATTAATGGCCTGTGCCCAGCGCCACTTCATAGGACGCTCAATATCGCAGAATAAAATGATACGCGTTTGCTCACTTTCATTCTGTGCCCAGTGCACGTAGGTTTCGTCAAAAATAACCGCCTGCCCGTCGCGCCAGCTGTGACGTTGTCGATCCACCTCAATAAAGCAGCGGTCATCGTTGGGCGTCACAAGGCCGAGGTGATAGCGCACCGATCCTGCATAGGGATCGCGGTGTTTACCTAAATGACTGCCCGCCGGCAGCTCTGCAAACATCGCCGCTTTTACTGAGGGGATTTTACTGACCAGAGCCGTGGTGACCGGGCAGAGCTGCTGGGCAGACGGATGTGCGTCGCTATACCATTTAAGGTAAAACCGTTTCCAGCCACGCTTAAAAAAGGTATTAAACCCTGCATCATTATGGCTTTTGGCCGCTTTGATATGATCCTGAAGACGTATCGCCTCTTCGCGAATGACCTGCCAGTTATCGGTCAACTCGCGAAGCTCTGGAAATTCCTCTGCCGGAAAATAGGGCTGTTTCGCTGGCAATCTTGAAAAGCCTGTCATGAACATATTAACAGGTGCCATAAAGGTCGAGTGATCAAACAACTGACGCGAGAACTTTTGTTTTTCTACACCGCGCGAGTGTGCATAGATTACGCTAATAATAAAAATACCAATAATGATGGCAGCCACCATACAACGTGTTCCTTATGTTGCAAGAATGGATGGTTTCTTGCGGAGATTTAATGGAAGAATAATTTTTAGTATTAAATTGCAAAATTTTTTGTCAAGTAGTGCGCTTTTTGTTAATACTCCCGCAACCTGAGTTGACGTCGTTTAACAATCGTTTAAATAACAAAGACTGGCATCAAAGCGTTGCACGAATATATGCGGCTGGTCACTGGTGAAGATGACCTGATTAACGCCCTACAGCAGGGGAAATAAAAATAAACAAAACGAAGCACAATTTCGCTCGCCTGCCAGCGGAACCTGCTCAGGGCAAAACCGTAGATCCCCGCCGGGCAGGCAAGCTACAGGACTCAAGGATTTCGCAGCCTTGAAGGCGAACGCATTCAAGACAAATGCCGCAGGCAAAGCCGCACCAAATAAAAAACACGCCCCCACAGACGCGTGTTTTCAGGAGGCATCCGCCGCCAGACAGTCAAGATACAGAGCACAAGGATTTCGCAGCCTTGAAGGCGAACGCGTTCAAGACAAATGCCGCAGGCAAAGCCGCACCAAATAAAAAAACACGCCCTCACAGACGCGTGTTTTCAGGAGGCATCCGCCGCGCTGAGGAGAGAACGAAGGCCAGGACGGCGCGGCAGGGAAGCCGCGACGAGGACGGCTGCGCCAGGGACGGCGCATCCGGACGGTCCGTCAGGCCGCAGGGAACGACGAAGGAACAGCGGCGGCTGCCGGACGCCGGGATTGTTAAGGGGCTGGCGCCAGCCCCTTAACCCGACCGCATGGCGGGCGGAACATTCTCAGTGCAAAACCGTAAATACCCGCAGGCAGGCAAAGTATGCGCCAGCCTTGAAGGCGAACGCATTCAAGAAAAATGCCGCAGGCAAAGCCGCACCAAATAAAAAACACGCCCTCACAGACGCGTGTTTTCAGGAGGCATCCGCAGCGCTGAGGAGAGAACGAAGGCCAGGACGGCGCGGCAGGGAAGACGCGACGAGGACGGCTGCGCCAGGGACGGCGCATCCGGACGGTCCGTCAGGCCGCAGCAAACGACGAAGGAACAGCGGCGGCTGCCGGAGGCCGGGATTGTTAAGGGGCTGGCGCAAGCCCCTTAACCCGACCGCCTGCACGGACAGGCTGAAACTCCCCACCGCCTGGCGGGCGGAATCTGCACGGAGCAAAACCGTAAATACCCGCAGCAGGCAAAGTATGCGCCAGCCTTGAGGGCGAACGCATTCAAGACAAATGCCGCAGGCAAAGCCACACCAAATAAAAAACACGCCCTCACAGACGCGTGTTTTCAGGAGGCATCCGCCGCGCTGAGGAGAGAGCGAAGGCCAGGACGGCGCGGCAGGGAAGCCGCGACGAGGACGGCTGCGCCAGGGACGGCGCATCCGGACGGTCCGTCAGGCCGCAGTGAATGACGAAGGAACAGCGGCGGCTGCCGGACGCCGGGATTGTTAAGGGGCTGGCGCAAGCCCCTTAACCCGACCGCCTGCACGGACAGGCTGAAACTCCCTCACGCCTGGCGGGCGGAACCTGCTCAATGCAGAACCGTAAATGCCCCCAGACGGGCGGAACCTGCCCGGGGCAACATGACGTGAACTCAGCCCCCTGACTACTCCACCGCCTCCTTCTCAGCCGCCTCAACCTCGCGATACCAACGCGGATGGTGCTTTCTCGCCCAACGACGGCTTACCTTGCCCTCAATCATCCCCGTAATAGAGCCTTTAACCCAAAACGCCATATAGACATGAATCAAAATGGCGTGGATCAGCACGATTGCGGCGACGGCATGAATCAGCAGGCTCCAGCGGATAACCGTGATAGGGAAATATGCCGCAAGATAAGGCCGCCAGATAATAATGCCGGTCACCACCAGCACCACAATCAAACACATAATGGCCCAGAACATCATTTTCTGGCCCGCATTATATTTGCCTACGTCGGCTACTTTGTGCTCATTGCCCTTGAGCACTTCAACAATCCCTTTTACCCACGGCACATCCTGCCTGTCCGGGATGTTGTGGCGTACAAAGCGCAAAAACATCACCATCAATAACACGAAAATCAGTACGCCAAAAAACGGATGTAAAATCCGTCCCATCTGCGGCGTACCGAAGGTTGCTGTCAGCCAGTGCAGCGTTGGAAAGAACAGCCCAAGGCCGGAAAGCGCGACCAAAAAAAAGCTGATCACCACGGTCCAGTGACAGGCGCGATCGATAAATCGGGTACGCAGGATCATGTTGCGCTTACTCATGATCGTTCTCCTCTTCATTATCCGTCTCTTTATTCGGACCAATACCCACATAGTGATAAAGGAGCGCGGCTAAGGTCACAATCAATCCCGCGGCGGAAAGCGGTTTGAGCACGCCCTTCCATACATTAACCGGCGTAGCGATTTTTGGATCGACGGGCAGATGGTGGTAAAGTCCCGGCTTGTCCGCATGGTGCAGGACATACATCACATGTGTTCCCCCCACGCCCTCTGGGTTGTAGAGACCCGCATGGACATAGCCACGTTTTTTGAGCTGTGCCACGCGCGCTTCAGCCATGCTGAGCATCTCTTTTTTGCTACCAAACTGGATGGCACCTGTTGGGCAGTTTTTTACACAGGCGGGCTCCTGACCCACCCTTACTCTGTCCACACAGAGCGTGCACTTATAAACGCGATTATCATCGGGATTCAGCCGTGGCACGTTAAACGGACAGCCGGCAATGCAGTAACCACAACCGATACAATGCTCAGACTGAAAATCCACAATGCCATTCGCATACTGAACGATGGCGCCGGCAGAAGGACAGGCTTTGAGGCAGCCAGGATCGGCGCAGTGCATGCAGCCATCTTTGCGAATTAACCACGCCAGTTTGCCCTGCTGCATCGTTTCGCTGAACCGCATTACCGTCCAGGATTTCGCACTTAACTCCATCGGATTGTCGTAGACGCCGGTGCAGTGACCGACATCATCACGGATATCGTTCCATTCTGCGCAGGCCACCTGACAGCCTTTACAGCCAATGCAGATCGAAACATCGATAAGTTTTGCCACTTCTGCCTGAAAGTCCCGCGCCTGAGGCGGTGGCGTTAAACTGTTGGTCGCAGAGCGTTGAAGAATATCTTGAGATTGCATAGACATGGGTTGCCTCCTTACGCCCGCTCAATGTTTACCAGAAACGCTTTGTATTCTGGCGTGTGTGAGTTGGCATCACCCACCGATGGCGTCAACGTATTGGACAGAAAGCCTTTACGTGTTGCGCCTTCAAATCCCCAGTGGCAGGGAATCCCGATGGTATCCACGCGTTTACCGTCGATGGTTAACGTCTGCAAACGCTTAGTGACCACGGCTTTCGCCTTGATAAAACCGCGTTTAGACATCACCTTAACCATGTCTCCTGCGGCAATACCTTTTTCATTTGCCAGAGCCTCGCCAATCTCAATAAATTGCTCAGGCTGAACAATGGCGTTAAGTCGGGCATGCTTGGTCCAGTGGCGAAACAGCTCGGTAATGGAATAGGTGGTGGCGACATAAGGAAACGCATCGGCTTTGCCCATATTGGCAATATCGTCACTGAAAATTCGCGCCACCGGGCTGGAGACGATATCTGGATGCAGAGGGTTAGTCCCAATGGGTGACTCAATCGGCTCATAATGTTCCGGGAAAGGGCCATCATTCATTTTGTCGATCGAGAACAGGCGCGCAACGCCTTCCGGGTTCATGATAAAGGGTCCGACATGGCTGTCTGGCGCAGACAGGTTGTAATCCGCAACGTCCATCCCTGCCCATTTTTGACCATCCCAGTGCAGCAGCGCGCGTTTTGCATCCCAGGGCTTGCCCGCGGGATCGGCCGAGGCTCGGTTATAGAGAATCCGGCGGTTGGCTGGCCACGACCATGCCCATCCCGGCGTACAACCCAAACCATAAGGATCGCTGTTGTCGCGATTCGCCATCTGGTTGCCCTGCGCTGTCCAACTGCCGCAGTAGATCCAGCAGTAACTGCTGGTGGATCCATCATCACGAAGCTGTGCAAAGCTGCTGAGCTGCTCCCCTTTTTTCGCAATTAACCGACCTTGTGCGTCATACAGATCCTGAAGCGCCATCCCATTAGCCTCACGGGCAAGCTCTTCGGGGGGCGGATCACAGGGATCGCGATAATTCCAGTTAAGGTTGAGTAACGGCTGCGGATTAGCCCCGCCCTCTTGCTGGTAAAGCTCTCGCAATCGCATAAAGAGGCGGCCAAGGATTTTACCATCATGTAACGCCTCGCCCGGTGGCTCTGCTGCCGCCCAGTGCCACTGTAGCCAACGGCCGGAATTCACAATCGATCCGTTCTCTTCGGCAAAGCAGGATGACGGTAAACGGAAGACTTCGGTCTGGATCGCCTCTGGCTTAACATCATTCATTTCGCCGTGGTATTGCCAGAAGTTCGAGGACTCGGTTACCAGCGGATCAATGACTACCATGAATTTGAGTTTCGAAAGCGCGCGGGACGATTTGTTTTTATCGGGGAAGGCAGCAAGCGGATTAAAACCCTGGACAATATAACCGTTGATTTTGCCCTCTAGCATCAATTCGGCCTGCGTCATCACATCATAAAGACGATCCCATTTGGGCAGCCAGTCATAGCCCCAGTTATTTTCCGCCGTGGCATGTTCCCCCCAGAAGCTTTTCATCATACTGACGAAAAACGTTGGCGTGTTCTGCCAGTAGTTCACCTCGTTCACCCCCAGAGCAGGCGGTCTGATCTGTGAAATATAGGTCTGATAATCGGGTTGATGCTCTGAGGGCAGAGGCATGTAGCCGGGCAGATTGGTCGACAGCAATCCAAGATCGGTGTAACCCTGAATATTCGAGTGACCGCGCAGCGCATTGATACCGCCGCCCGCCATGCCGATATTGCCGAGCAGCAGTTGCAGCATGGCGGCCGCCCGGATGATCTGCGCACCGGAAGAGTGATGAGTCCACCCCAGCGCGTACAATATCGTTGCTGTACGATCCGGCACGCTGGTGCTGGCCAGAACTTCACAGATGTACGTGAAGTCAGCGACTGAGGTCCCACATAACCGATTCACCATGTCTGGCGTATAACGTTCGACGTGTTTTTTTAGCAGGTTCCACACACAGCGCGGATGACGCAGTGTAGCATCGCGTCGCGCATGGCCCTGTTCATCAAGCTGATAGAACCAGCTGGATTTATCATACTGCTTCTTATGTGCGTCATAACCGCTGAACAGGCCGTTATCAAACGCGTAATCATCACGAATCAGCAGGCTGGCATTGGTGTAATGACGGACGTATTCATGCTGAATACGATCGTGTTCAATCAGGTAGCGGATGACGCCAAGCAGGAATACGTTGTCCGAACCGGCGCGAATCGGCGCATAGATATCGGCAACGGCGGCGCTTCGGTTAAAACGCGGATCGACCACAATCACGGTGGCGTCATTTTTAGTCTGCGCCTCAATAACCCATTTAAACCCCACCGGATGCGCCTCAGCCGCATTGCCTCCCATAATCAGAACAACGTTGGCATTTTTGATATCGACCCAGTTATTGGTCATGGCACCGCGGCCAAACGTGGGGGCCAGCGCAGAAACCGTAGGCCCGTGACACAAACGTGCCTGGCAGTCTATCGCGGTCATGCCTAATCCCCGGGTAAACTTACCATCGAGGATGCCCGTCTCGTTACTGGCGGCGGAAGAGCACAGCATGCCCGTTGTGGCCCAGCGGTTAACCGTGACCCCTTGGGCATTCTTCTCAATAAAGTTTGCATCGCGATCGTCCTTCATCAGACGGGCAATGCGGTTGATAGCCTCATCCCAACTGATGCGCTGCCAGGTGTTTGATCCCGGCGCACGATACTCGGGGTACTGCAGACGGGTTTCACTGTGAATATAATCCAGCACCCCCGCCCCTTTCGGGCAGAGCGAGCCACGGCTGACCGGATGATCGGGATCGCCCTCTACGTGGTAGATACTTTCCCTCACGTTTTTAGCGGCGTCGCCCAGGCTGTAAATCAACATGCCGCAGCCAACAGAGCAGTAAGTACAGTTATTACGTGTCTCTCTCGCTTTTATCAGCTTGTATTGACGGACTTCTGCGTGCAAAGAGAAAGAGGATAAAAATCCGAGAGATGCAACAGTGGTACCGGCCAGGCCGCCTGCGCAGATGCGAAAAAGTTTTCTTCGGCTGAGTTCCATCTAGCCTCCAGAGTGAAATAGCAACAACGAAAAGTTGCACAGACTATAAGGTTATTCAACCCCAGAAACCATTAACTGTGTAGGGTTATTGATGTAGCGCAATCTTCTATTTGTTGAGCTTGATCTCAGCTTTGATCAAAACTGACTTTGAGACCGTTTGCGTCATATCCGGCAGGCATTCAGATCCCCATCAAACCAAAGAGCGGCGGAAGAGACAGGTACTGCGCTTAAAGCAAAAAAAGCGAGGCCGAAGCCTCGCGTAGGATTGCCAACGTTAATCGTAATAAGGGACTTTACGATCGGTACCGTTAATATTGATGAGCACAAAACCCGTCGGCGTTGTTTTATTGGTCGGCGACCCCGCCGCCGTGGCGAGGGTTACCACGCCTTTTTCATTGGCGCCCACGCCCGCG
Organism: Pantoea sp. Ae19-2; assembly: GCF_059801205.1. NCBI lineage: Bacteria > Pseudomonadati > Pseudomonadota > Gammaproteobacteria > Enterobacterales > Erwiniaceae > Pantoea > Pantoea sp. Ae19-2. Next base: position 2,889,312 of record NZ_JBCHWE010000001.1, read on the forward strand.
ACACCATTATGTAACCCAAAGCGTGCGGCAGGCTTAAGCGTGCCCACTTTCGATACGTCATCCACCAGGGACAGGTCACTCTGAAACAGGGAACAGGAACCCGTATCAAAGCGCGTCGGACCGGTGGTTTTCAGGTTAAACATGGTTTCACCACTGTTGGCTCGCAGCTTAACCCAGATACCGGCATAGGTGGTTCCCACACGGTTATAGCGAATGTCCATCACCGCAGGCTGCCCCATATGGCAGGCATCTGCCCAGACCGTATCCAGCCGCTGCAGGTTGATCCAGGTCTTGCCCGTGCCGGGCATATTGACGGGCGAGCCTGCCGTACCTGAAGGCGTGGTGTTATCCGCTTTACCGATCAACTCAATGACCCACTGTTGATTGGGCGCCGGGAAAAATACCTGCCCAAGACGATACCAGTTATCCGTCTCCGTATTGTTCACCACCTTATAGCCACTAAAGTACCCGGCCCGCAGCGAACCGCTCATGAAAGTGCCGAAGTTCTCGTCACGTCGATAGCCATACTCGAAGGTAGAAAGCCACTTGCCTGCCACAAGGTCCTGGCTGAGCTTTGAACCTGACTGCAGGTTAATATGACGCATTACCACGCGGGCGTTGTTCAGTATTAATGGCGTACTGCAGTTCTCGACGTTGAGCGTATCGATGGTCCAGCCGCCATCAGACAGATCGCCGGGATTGCGCGTATGTTCAATCCAGACGTTACGCATAATCGCCTGCGTCATACGCGGCATATACAGCGTGGCATCACCATAGCCCGTCTGGAAATTCGCATTGCATAACTCAACGGCCGTAGAGTGATCCCAGACGCCTTTGGGGGAACCTGACCAGCCGATATCGAAAACGCGCGAGTAGGTGGTATTGGTATAGATTTGCTCAAACTTACTGTCGAGCGTGTCCTGCAGCTTAAAGATGGTTCCACCGCTGCGCTGCCCGCGAAAACAGCTGATATTAACGATTTGCCCTGCCATACAACTGTTTTCAAAAAACGGCTGAACATTGCTGCACATTTCAGGGGTAATGGTGGCCGTGTTGGTGACGGTATCCGCCGTGGCCTGTCCGTCCCAGGTAATCCCACGAATGGTGGTGCGCCGTGCCTGAACTTTGAACAGGGTATTGGCACTTTTATCTGACACGATGGTGGTGCCGGGCAGAGAACCTAGCGCCAGATCGTCCCCGGCCAGGCCAAAGAACGGGATTTCTGCATTGCTCAGATCCATGGGCATAATCAGAAAACGCCCGCCCGGGAAACGTACCGGCAATCCCTTCATGTTCTGGCTGTAAGTTTGTGACCAGCCGAGAATACGTTTAAACGCATCGGTGTCATCCGTGACGCCATCGCCCTTGGCCCCAAAATGCAGGATGTTCACTTCTCGCGGATCGTTGATTGAACGCTTCCAGTAGAAGCCGTTTCCTATGGCTACCGTACCGCCATCATCTTTTAAAATCGTGGTGCCGGTAAACCCCACAAAATCGCCGCCGCCACGAAAGCTGGAATCTTTATCGTAGTAGCGTTTCAGTACGGCAATTTCACCTGGTTTTGACGGCATGGTCGTACGAAGCTCAGCAAATGAGTTAACTTCAATCATGATATCCTCCTCAGGATAATAGGCTGTAAATCAGAAGGTTAAAGAATCTTCGGCAGCGGAATGACCACACAGGACATCCCATAAATCGTTATGGCTGTTAATGGCGCGCACGGTGCGAATGTCGGCCTTATTGGCGTCATCGCCATGGGTATAAATCGGGGAAAAGAGGATGCAGGCTGAATCGCGATAAATGATGGGCTCAGGGTTGGTGATATTTGGACTGCTGCAGCTTGTCGCGAGCAGCAGCGTCATCAAGATTAAGGTTATCAGTCGCCACACGCTTCGCCTCCTCACTATTGCGTTGCTGTTGATGAGTAACATTCGCCATGCGATTTGCCTCTTGCCTGGCGCTGTCGGCTTCCGACCGGGCTTGCTGTTGCACCTTGCCGATTTTCTTACCTCCGACGTAGCTGGCAACGACGGCGATGATCAGTGCACCCATCGCCGCCAGCCCGTGCCAGCCGCTGGTAAACAGAGAAAAAAACGTCATGATGCCTCCTCTTTGCTCTGGCGCTTTTCATTCAGCAGGTTTTTCTGGCGAACAAATTGCGCAATGACGCCCATCGCCACCATAAAGGCGCCAATGAGACCAAGGTAATTGTGGGGAAGGATGCTCTTCACATCGTCAGGCAGCGTTTGCCACGCACTGAGGGCAGACGACGGAAATGACTGGACCCAGGCGCTGAGCATTGACCCCAGCGAAGCCAGCCATACAGACCAGGTTTTAAATAACAATTTGGCATGGGAAACGAACTGCAACGTGGTGAAACGCTGCATCAGCAGCAAAATAATGATGACGGTCAGCACGGCAATGATGAAAAATAACCATCTCATAGCAGCCCCCGGTAGATGTCATAGTTACCGCTACGCATGACTTCAGCATGACGCCTGACGCGCCCGGGGGTTTGCCGGGCCCAGAGACTGTTGAGCATGGCATCGCCCGCCTCCGTAAAATGCTCACGCGTGATGGCACTGAGCATATTTTTAAACTGCAAAACTCCGTCAACGCCCAGTTGGTATGCCATGCTCATCAACACATCGGTTCGTGCGTCATTGCACTTTGCCAGCGCCTGCTTCAGGGGAGCGCGACTTTGCATATCCGTGATTTTGTTTTCCAGAATGCACTGTTTCCACACATCGCCCACCCGACGCGGCACCCGCAGCACATAGTTACTTAATGACGCCCCTTTTGGTCCGATACGAATCCCTCCGGCAACCGTAGGAAACCCCAGTGAATCGAGATAGGGCATTTCGGCGTAACCTTCTTCGAAATTCAGTATTGCAATAATCTGGCTCATAAAAACTCCTCAGTGATGATGCAGGCAGCCCATCCACCATGAAAAAACATAAAGCAAACTGATTAGTGCCAGCGATAAACGCAACGGCAGAACGGTAAAAAATGCAGCAGCACTAACGTTTTGCCTAAAAATCAGGCACAGGAAGGGAGGAAGGCGCGGCCTGCTACAGGCAGTGGATCGGTGACGGTCGCCGCGTTCAGCGAACCGCGTAAAGGTGAACATGGGGCAGACAGCAGTTATCAAAACCTGAAATCTCTTTGCTTCTCCGCTGGGGCGCGCTTACCGCGCGGTCAACCACAGAAGTAACCTGCCGCTGACAAATTTGTTCAGCGCGTCGCAAAGGTCGGGGTTCGGGTGGGTAGTTAAGCGCATCGTCGATGCTTTGTTTGAGACGGTTGAGAGGTTGACGCCGCTGATGACGGCGGGTACGTGCGTTGCCGATGAAAACGCTTTTGCCATAGTGAATTATCGCCATAACTCCTCCTGTGAATGAGTCTTTGGCGATAGGGTGGCAGGCGAGTATTTTGGGTCTGAAGAACAGGCTCGAATGTCGCTGAATGCTGTTCGCAGGCGCACCTCCCGGCTGATTAATCAGTCAGGTGGAAGGGTCATCAAAAGGGAACAGGCGGCATCTGACGACGCTGCATCAGGCGCATCCACCCCATCCCAAAGCCCATTAGCTTTTGGGGGGGTTGATTCGCGCTTGTGCAGCGCCTCAATTGTTTAAGAGCGTTTCATCCATGAGGTAACACGTTGTTTCATCCATGTTCAAATTATTAACAGGTTCTTATGCTTTATCAAATACCACCAGTTAATTTATTTTTAACTGTAAGTTAACTTTTTGAATTTAGGCCGATTATTTTTTTGCAGAGTATGCGGGCGGGCCTGCTGGATGGCCTATCCCAGAATATGATACTGCCGGGCCTGACTCATAATGACTTTAGCCAGTACGTTTAAACTCTCGACATCGTCTCTGTCGAGATACCAGGTTTCGTAACGTTTGTTGTCCGATATGACGGCAATTCTTTTGTGTTGCAGCTGCAGACGCTTGAGATACAGCTGCTCATCCAACGTAAAAATGTAGATACCGTCTCCGTCAAAATTCTGAACGCTTATGTCAACAAACAGCTGATCGCGCGGGCCAAAGGTATCGGACATGGCATCGCTGTTTATGGCAATGAGCCGGATATGGTCGGCAGGACGGCCGCTGAACAGAACCCGGGCCTCATCCTGATCGTATTCAATGGCCTGAATGATTTCGACAAAATCATCGCCTACCGCTGACTTTTGCCCTAAATCAAAACTGTTCACGCGAAAGGTGTTTTTTGGGCCGGGAAATGCGTGAAGGGGATAGGATTCCGGAGGCTGATCCATACCGTGTTGCAGCCACTCAACCCTGACGCCCAGTAACTGGCTGAGCGCGAGTAAATTGCCATTATCGGGTACGGACTGCGCGTTGAACCATTTCCACACGCCCGGTGCTGAAATCTTGCAACCCTGGCGTTGTAACGCACAGGCGACCTGTTTATTGCGTCCGTGTCCAGTAATGCCCGCACTTTCGCAGGCTGCAATCAGCCTGGCGGTGAAAGCTTGTCTGGTACTTTCTTTTTTAACCATTAGTTAATAATTGACCGTGAAAGAGGCGCTGAATGTTCTTTTCATTTTTGCTACCAGTTCATTTTATATTACCGTCAGTTTACTACCTAACAGCATGACTTAGCATTTCTGATTATTTGTCACCCTATCACCGCACAGCGAACCACAAAATGCGTCGGCAAGCCGCGTGCAGTCTCACTTTTCAGTCATTCTTTGTAAAAAAAGGCCAGGCTACTGAATCGTCCTGGTCGATCAATATCATTCTGACGGCTTAAAAACGCATCAAAAAACGCAAGACTCTACCATTGAGTGGCGCGGAAAAAGCAGCATAAAAAAAACGGGAGCCTGAACAGGCCCCCGTTTTATTTTAAAAAATGCAGTTATGCACGCAGGATGTCATCACCCCAGGCAATCCATTTGTAGGTGGTCAGCGCTTCAAGCCCCATAGGGCCGCGGGCGTGCAGTTTTTGCGTACTGACGGCAACTTCTGCGCCCAGACCGAACTGTGCGCCGTCGGTAAAACGTGTACTGGCGTTGACGTACACCGCAGAAGAGTCCACCTGCTTCACAAAGCGGGCCGCATTCTTGGTGCTACGCGTCAGGATAGCGTCGGAATGTTGGGTGCCATGCATACGGATATGCGCAATCGCCTCATCCATATCAGCGACCAGTTTGACGTTCAGATCGAGCGACAGCCACTCATCGTCATAGTCGCCCGCTTTCACGGCCGTTACGCTGGCAGGCCCCTGTTGCAGCCGCGTCAGAACATTGGCATCAGCATGTAAGGGGATATTTTCTTCGGCCATGCGCGCAGTAAAAGCCGGTAGAAAACGATCGGCAATCGCGGCGTCAATCAACAGCGTTTCAAGCGAATTACAGGCGCTCGGACGCTGTTTTTTGGCATTGACGATGATGTCCAGTGCAGGGGCAATGTCCATGGTGTCATCGATATAAATATGGCAAACCCCGATTCCACCGGTGATCACCGGGATAGTAGAATTTTCCCGGCAGAGCTTATGCAGGCCGGCCCCCCCGCGCGGGATCAGCATATCCACATACCGATCCAGTTTGAGTAGCTGATTGACTAACTCACGATCCGGATTCTCGATCGCCTGAATCGCCGCCGCCGGTAAACCGTGCTGCTGAAGGGCAGTCTGAATCACCCGCACCGTCGCTGCATTGGTGCGCCACGTTTCTTTCCCGCCGCGCAGAATCGCGGCGTTGCCGGTTTTCAGGCACAGGCTGGCGACGTCCACGGTAACGTTTGGACGCGCTTCATAAATCACTCCGATCACGCCCAGCGGCACCCGACGGCGCTCAATGCGCAGCCCACTGTCCAGCTGGCCGCCATCGATCACCTGCCCGACCGGATCGGCTAACTGGCAGACCTGGCGGACATCGTTGGCAATCGCGCTGAGACGCGCCGGCGTTAAGGTCAGACGATCGAGCAACGCGGCGCTCATACCGTTCTGTCGCGCCTCGGCCAGATCCTGCTCATTCGCCGTTAAAATAATCTCACTTTCTGCTTCAAGTCGGTCAGCAATCGTGAGCAAAACCTGATTTTTTTCGGCTGCGGACAGGTCCGCCATCGCCCAGGCTGCGGCACGCGCCGCCTTTCCCATTTCTTCAAGCATATCTGTTCCTTAGCTGACGATCATATCGTCACGATGTACCGCAACCGGCCCGTACTCATAGCCCAGAATTTCGCTTATCTGTTGACTATGATGCCCTGCGATCATGCGCATCGCGTCGCTGTTATAGCGCGAAACGCCGTGGGCGATATCGCGCCCCTGCAGGCTGCGGATACGGATGACTTCTCCACGGGAGAAATTGCCCTGAATCTCGCGGATACCTTTTGGCAGCAGTGAGCTGCCGCGCTCGATAATGGCGGCAAGCGCGCCGTCGTCCACGGTAATTTCGCCTGCTGGCGGGGCACCAAAAATCCAGCGTTTGCGGTTTTCAAGCGGCGTTTGCTGCGCATGAAACAGGGTGCCCACCGGCTTGCCCGCAATGACATCGCTAATGACGCCGCTGCGGCTGCCTGCAGCAATAATCACATCGATACCGGCGCGGCAGGCAACGTCTGCGGCCTGCAGTTTGGTCGACATTCCGCCCGTTCCCAGTCCGGACACGCTGCCGCCCGCTAAGGCGCGCAACGCATCATCGATAATATGCACATCGCTGATTAATTCCGCCTCTGGATTATTACGCGGATCGGCAGTAAACAGCCCCGGCTGGTCGGTCAGTAAGAGCAGCTTGTCTGCCCCACCCAGCATGGCTGCCAGCGCAGACAGGTTGTCATTGTCACCCACTTTGATTTCAGCGGTGGCAACCGCGTCATTTTCATTGATGACGGGCACGATGTTGTTATCCAGCAAGGCACGCAAAGTATCGCGCGCATTAAGAAAGCGTTCACGATCCTCCATATCGGCGCGAGTCAGTAACATCTGACCGATATGAATGCCGTAGATGGAAAACAGCTGTTCCCACAGTTGAATAAGACGGCTTTGCCCCACCGCAGCTAGCAGCTGCTTTGAGGCGATGGTAGGCGGCAGTTCGGGGTACCCCAGATGCTCACGACCGGCCGCCATCGCGCCGGAGGTCACAATCACAATACGATGGCCGGCGGCGTGCTGTTGCGCGCACTGACGCACTAATTCCACCATGTGCGCTCTGTTTAACCGACGCGAACCGCCGGTAAGAACGCTGGTACCCAATTTGACCACAAGGGTCTGACTGCCACTCATGTTGTCCTGCCGTAAAAAATTTCTGTGAACCGACTTTTTAACAGGTGCAGTGAGGGAAGCCAACAGCCAGTAAGGGAAAAACTGCAAATTTCGCAGAGCGTCAATTAGACCAAAAGTTCCCTGTTAACAACAAAACATCAAAATTGTCATAAAAAGTTCATCGTTGATCGGTAAAAAGTCCGTGTTTTACAAACTTTTTCATTGATGCCTCAAAAGTTTTCTTGTTGTAACAAGGCGGCAACTGAATGCCCCCCGGCCTGTTCACTGAGCAGCCGGAGAATAAAGGCAGCCATGCCTGTAACAGGAAGACGTTGAGGACAAAAAAATTTTACTCATTGGGATTGATAGCAAATGAAGAAAAGTACACTGGCAATCGTGGTATCTGCTCTGGCCCTGACCTCTGCTGCGCAGGCCGCTGAAGTTTATAACAAAGATGGTAACAAGCTGGATTTCTACGGCAAGGTTAAAGCCGAGCATTACTTCAGCGACAATGCCGGTGCTAACGGCGATAAATCTTACGTGCGTATTGGTTTTAAAGGCCAGACGCAGATTAACGATATGATGACCGGCTACGGCCAGTGGGAATATGAGTACAAGGCAAATAACTCTGAAGGCAGTGATGCTAACCAGAACAACAAAACTCGTCTGGGCTTTGCCGGTCTGAAATTCTCTCAGTACGGTTCATTTGACTACGGCCGCAACTACGGCGTGCTGTATGACGTTGAGTCTCTGACTGACGTCTTCCCGGAATTTGGTGGTGACGGCACGGCACGTACCGACAACTTTATGGCACAGCGCGCTACTGGCGTAGCGACCTACCGTAACACCAACTTCTTTGGTCTGGTGGACGGTCTGAAGTTTGCTCTTCAGTATCAGGGTAAAAATGATGACAAGAGCGCGAACACTCGTGGCTTAGGAACGAATAACGCCATCGATACAAGTCGTCAGAATGGCGACGGCTATGGCGCATCACTGGGTTATACCATTGCTGATTCAGGCGTGAGCGTGCTCGGTGCGATTACCTCTTCTGACCGTACCAATGCCCAGCAGGCAGGCGCATATGGTCACGGCGATAAAGCCACCTCGTGGGGCACCGGTCTGAAATATGACGCCAACAGTGTTTACCTGGCAGCGATTTACACCGAAACGCGCAATATGACGCCAATCAGTGGAACCAACCGCGTCGCGGGCGGCTCCGTTTCAGGCTCTGCCAACAAAGCAGAAAACCTGGAACTGGTTGCGCAGTATCAGTTTGACTTCGGCCTGCGTCCATCCATTGGCTACGTGCAGACCAAAGGCAAAGATATCGAAAACGGTATCGGCAACGAAGACCTGGTTAAATATATCGACGTGGGCGCGACCTACTACTTCAACAAAAACATGTCGACCTTTGTTGATTACAAAATTAACCAACTGGATAAAGACAACAAGCTGGCGCTTAACAACGATGACGTTGTTGCTGTTGGCCTGACCTACCAGTTCTGATGAATCTGAGTCTTGCCTGGCGAGAGGGACTGTCGAGGGAATGACGGCCCGCGCTATGGAGAGGCTTAGTGCTTTACCCTCAATGTGAATGTGTCTGCTAAAAGGGCGAGTTGCAAAACTCGCCCTTTCCTTTTCCTGTCGCCCCATGACTCTGTCTGCCTGCAGATACTCTGGCTGCCTGAGGCGGGTACAAAAAAGGCCCTCGCAGGGGCCTGATGTCAGGCGCTGAGTTTTACCGGTTTTTCATCAAAATCACTGGCAGGCACCAGATCCAGTTCAAACTCTTTCAGCATCTCTTTGAGACGGCCGTGGAAATTACGTAACGTTTCTTCCACGCGGGCGTTGTTATCTTTGCCCTTGATCGTAGCGACAGACCAGTCGCCTTCTTTGTCAAACAGGCCGATGTGATAAACGTAGGTAAAGTGATCGGCGTGCGCTTCCAACTCCATCCACCAGCCCCAGAACTCACGCAGTTCGGGCGCAGGTTTTACATTCACGCAGGCAGCCAGGCAGTCGAAGAAAAAACGGTTTTCACTACACTTTCCATCACGGATGTAAGGTCCCAGTTCCGTGAAGCGTTTAAGCAGGCGACTGCGGGGATGGCCACTCGGTAACGTCATGCTAATTCTCCATAAGGACAGGCTTTATATTCCGAACCGTAGCAGCCATGCTGCTCTGTCTTTCGACGATCCGAATGATTCCAGCTAGTAGTTGTAGCAAACACGGCAAATTTTGCCAGCTATCTTTGCAAACGTTGTGCCAGCCAGTCGCTGATTTCATTAAGTGCCTTATCAAAACTGGCGATCACCGGTTTTACCGGAATTAACAAGGCCTTACCCTGCGACGAGGAGTTAGCGATTAATTTGCTTTCCTCTTCCGGGCTGAAGAGATCGTTTGTCCAGTAGGCGGACAACATTGGCGTTGAGGTTCTGCGCCCCAGCAAGCCCTGATTTTTCAGGGAGTAGCTAAGCAGTTCCGCCCGCAATGCGCTGTCCGTGGTGCCCGTCATGCCGAGTCGGCTGGCAAGCATATCCATATACATATCCGGCACTTTGTTCTGCAGAGGAGCCTGCGTCAGCAGACTGTGTACGATCGGTCCCAGACAGGCCACGGCTTTAAGCCGCTGTGATTCGAGATAGGCCAGACGGACCGCCACATTGGCACCAAAGCGAAAGCCCAACGCGGCAACGCGTGTGTGATCGATCCAGGGGACAGAGGTCAGGTCACGCAGGACCTGCTGATGCAGAAAGCTGGTATCCTGGCTGAGCTTCCACTTCATCGAATTGCCCACGGAAGGCATATCCAGCGTGAGCATGGCAATGCCACGCGGTGCCAGATAGTCATGGAACAGACGATAATGATCGGTTTGTAGCGAATCCAGCGCGCCGCAAAACATGACGGTGGGATAAGGCGCGTCCACGCCGGACGGCATATGCAAAAAGCCGCTTACCGGGCTGCCGCCCTGAATCGGAAAGGTGAGCGTTTTAAGCTCTCCGGGTAGCCGTTGAGTTGCCTCTTCATAAGCGCGGCTGGCCAGCGTCTGCGCCTGATCGGCCAGCTCATCGCCTTTTATATAAGGATACGCCGCCACGCTGTAGAGATGCGACGCATGTAACCAGTCGTGACCAGACCGATCGTGTTCGTCGGTGTTCGCGTCAAGTGCCCGCTGCTGCCAGATGCCCGCCTGCCTGCTCCACTCGTAGTTCCAGTTACCGTTACGGTAACCGATGACCGTATCCAGCAGCGCCGAATTGGTGTGCTCAACATCGCTGATGGCGATTCGCGCCAGCACCTCGCTAATCTCCTGGGAGGGCAAACCACGCCAGGCCCACATCAGCTTATTAAGCATCCGGTACCAGCCACGCTGGCTGTCCCCATCCAGCGCAGAATGCACCTCATGTGTGGCGTGACGACGCAGTCGCACCAGGGTCGAGGTTTCAGGGTGTTTAAAACGAGGCTTGAACAGCTCAACGCTCAGGTTTTTGCCAGGCATATTACCTCTCTGACAGCATTAACAGCGGTAAGTAAGTGTACTGTACTGCAAAACAACTCGCGAGGCGCAGAAAGCACAACGCCCGGAAAACCGGGCGTTGTTTGTGTTACATCAATCAGCTTTTTACAATCGGCGGAATATAGACCACGCCCATGTCCCATGGCTGCTCAATCCAGGTGTTCTGAGGGATATCAACGATATAATCGTCAACCAGCTCACGGCCCGCAGGCTTAGCAAAAATGGTGCAGAAACGGGCTTTTGGGTACATTTCGCGAATGGCCTGTGCGGTGCCGCCGGTATCAACCAGGTCGTCAATTACGATAAAGCCTTCGCCATCGCCTTCAGCGCGCTTTAACACTTTCATTTCGCGCTGGTGATCGTGATCGTAGCTGGAAATACAAACGGTATCGACATAGCGAATACCCAGTTCACGTGCCAGCAGCGAAGCCGGTACCAGACCGCCGCGGCTGACTGCAATGATGCCTTTCCACTGTTCAACAGGAAGCAGGCGTTGAGCCAGTTTACGGGCATGAATCTGCAGCATGTCCCAGGTAACGACGTATTTTTCGCTCATAAATAGGTATCCCAGCCAGTCAGTGTGGCTTAAAAAATGTGCAACGGGGAAAAGGTTGCGCGAGATTATAAGGACATGACGCGCTAAAAACCAGCACCTGGCTTCTGGTTGCGGCTTTTTAACGCGTTGAATATCACACCGGGTGAGAAACAGTGATATTCTCGCCCTATCTCGTCGGTATACTGACGGCGATCTTTCACTGGAACTTCGCAATGTCCGGCCTGGCCGGCGCACTGACACAGGAGACTTGTCGTGTCTGAATTGTCTCAACTCTCTCCACAGCCACTGTGGGATTTTTTCGCTAAGATCTGCTCTATTCCGCATCCTTCTTTTCATGAAGAAGCACTGGCAAGCTATATCGTTGGCTGGGCTAAAGAACAAGGTTTCTGGTGTGAGCGCGATCAGGTAGGCAATATTCTGATCCGTAAACCAGCCACCCCGGGGATGGAAAAGCGCACCCCGGTGGTGCTGCAGGCTCACCTTGATATGGTGCCGCAGAAAAACAACGATACCGTTCACGACTTCACCAAAGATCCTATCCAGCCTTATGTTGATGGCGAATGGGTGAAAGCGCGCGGCACGACGCTGGGTGCCGATAACGGCATTGGCATGGCGTCTGCGCTGGCCGTCCTGGCGGACAGCAGCCTGACTCACGGCCCGCTGGAAGTCTTGTTGACCATGACCGAAGAAACCGGCATGGATGGCGCGTTTGGCTTACAGCCAGGCTGGTTGCAGGCCGATATTCTGATCAACACCGATTCGGAAGAAGAAGGTGAGATCTACATGGGTTGCGCAGGCGGTATCGACTTTATCACCACGCTCCCCCTGACTCGTGAAGCCGTTCCGGCTGGTAGCGAAACCCTGAAGCTTACGCTGAAAGGTTTGCGTGGCGGCCACTCCGGCGCAGATATTCATATGGGCCTGGGGAATGCCAACAAGTTACTGGCTCGTTTCCTTGCCGCCCATGCCGCAGAGCTGGATTTACGTCTGGTGACGTTCACCGGGGGAACGCTGCGTAACGCGATTCCACGTGAAGCCTTTGCGACCGTGTCTGTTGACAGCAGCAAAGTGGACAACCTGAAATCGGCAGCCGCCAGCTTCCTGGCTGCGTTGCAAAATGAACACGGCGTGAAAGAGAAAAACATCGCCTTTGTCAGCGAGCCGGTTGCCCATCAGGGTGATGCGCTGACGACAGAGAGCCGCGATCGCTTTCTGAATTTGCTGAACAGCACGCCAAACGGCGTGATCCGTAACTCTGACGTTGCCAAAGGCGTGGTTGAAACCTCACTGAACGTCGGCGTGGTCACGATGGAGGCAGATAAAGCAGAAATTAACTGCCTGATTCGTTCGCTGATCGATACCGGCCGCGATTACGTTGTGCAGATGTTAACCTCACTGGGTCAGCTGGCAGGCGCGCAAACGAAGCCGAAAGGCGGCTACCCTGGCTGGCAGCCAGATGCAGATTCGCCCATTATGGCACTGACCCGTGAAACCTACATGGCACTGTTCAACAAGACGCCTAACATTCAGGTTATTCACGCAGGCCTGGAATGTGGTCTGTTCAAAAAGCCTTATCCTGACATGGATATGGTTTCAATTGGCCCAACGATCACCGGTCCCCACTCACCCGATGAGCAGGTGCACATCGAGAGCGTCGGTCTTTACTGGAAACTGCTGACGACGCTGCTGAACGTGGTGCCCGAAAAGTAATTCCAGCGCGATAACGTCTCTGAGGGTTTATGTTCATCATAAACCCTTTTTTATTGCCCCTTTTGGCCCCCTCCCTCGCTACCCGGCACTGACTTAGCATGCGCTTTCGCTATCGCTCGCTAAAACAGCTAAATGCGTTTATTCCACCCGCAAATTGACATTTTCTGTTGCACCGCCGATGCAATAATGCGCATTAGCCAAACTGCCTCCGGCCACGGCATCATGCCTTTTGTGTGACGGAGAGGCCTTCTTCACTGCGCAATGAGAGGGTGCATGAATACGTTATTGCTTACCAAACAGGAAGTCCGTCAGCTCATCAGCACCGACGACGTCATTGAGGCCGTAGAAGAAGCCTACAAAGCGTTCAACAGCAACCTGGTGGAACAGCCGGATTATATTGGCCTGCATCTCCCCGAAGCGGGAGGGGAAATCGACTTCAAAACCAGTTATTACAAAACCAGTGAACTGATTTCGATGAAGGCTTCCTCCGGTCCTTTTCCCCAGAATCCGGTGGAATATGGCCTGCCGGGCGGCATGGGAACGGTAATTTTATTTGATGCCCGTAGCTGTGCGCTGTGCTGCGTCATGGACGGCAGCCTGATTACCGGCCTGCGAACCGGCGCCTCGGGTGCCGTTTCTGTGAAGGCGCTGGCGCGCGCCGGGGCAAAAAAAATTGCGATGATAGGCACCGGCAATCAGGCCAGGATGCAGATCAGCGCCATTGTCAGGGTAATGCAAATTGAGGAGATTCATGCGTGGAGCCGAACGCCAGCAACCCGTATTGCCTTTAAAAAGGATATTGAAAGCGCGTTTGGCATTCCGGTGATTGTGGCTGAGAGCTGTCAGGCGGCGGTGGAGCAAGCCGATATTGTCATTACCACCACCCGAGGCAAAGGGCCGCTGGTCGAAGCCAGTTGGATCAAGCCCGGCACCCATATCATCGCCATCGGCACCGACCAGCGCGGCAAGCAGGAGTTCGATCCGCAGATTTTCAGCCGGGCAAAAATCGTTGTCGATTCCCTGACCCAGTGCACGCAGAAAGGGGAAACCTGGCACGCGCTGGACAGAAACATCATCAGTGAAAACGCGATTCATGCTGAGATAGGTGAAATCTTGCTGGGCAATAAACCGGGCAGAGAGAACGAGGCGGAAATTACCTTTTTTGACTCCACCGGACTGTCCATCCAGGACAACACGACCGCCGGTAAAATTTACCGCAAAGCGATTGAAAAAGGCGTCGGAACCCGTTTTGCGTTTTTTGAATAATTTTTCGTCCAGACGAAGGTAACCGCTATGACGCGTCAGTATCCTACCCTGCAAGATATTCACGAAGCGCAACAGCGCATTGCCGCCCATATTCGCCACACACCCTTGCTGCGCGCTGAGAAAATTGAAAAACAGGTGGGCTGCCAGCTCTATCTCAAACCGGAAACGCTGCAAATTACCGGCGCGTTTAAAATTCGCGGTGCGTTAAATAAAGTGCTTTCCCTGCCCGTTGAAGCCTTTGCCCACGGCATTATTTCAAGTTCATCAGGCAATCATGCGCAGGGCCTGTCGTATGCGGCCAGCATGCTGGGCGTGAAAGTGGTTCTGGTGTTGCCGGTAACGACGCCGAAAATCAAAATCGAGAACACCCGGGCCCTGGGTGCGGAGATTATTCTCTTCGATGGCGACAACGCCTCGCGCTGGAAAAAAGTCTATGAGATTGCCGAGCTAAACAACTATGCGGTGGTGCATGGCTTTGAAGATCCGATGGTTATGGCCGGTCAGGGCACGATCGGCTGCGAAATACTGAATGATTTACCGGATGTGGATACCGTGATCGTGCCGCTGGGCGGTGGCGGGCTTCTTTCCGGTGTCGCCACGGCCATCAAAGAATCTCGCCCCGCTGTCAGGGTCATTGGGGCTGAGCCAGCCCTGACGCCGAAATATTATCAAAGCCGGATCAACCAGCAGCCCACCTCCCTTCCGCTGCTCAACACCATCGCTGACGGCTTAAGAATTAGCGTACCGGGACGTAATCCCTACCCCATTATTGAGAGGTACGTCGACGAGATTATTGTGGTGGATGAAGAACATATTATTCAGGGCATGCGCGTGCTTGCGAGGGATGCAAAATTGATTGCGGAACCGGCCGCCGCAATCGGTCTCGGTGCGCTACTGGCGGGATCGGTTAGCCTGCAACCCGACGAGAAAGTGTGTGTGCTGCTCACTGGGGGAAACTGGGATCTGGCCGACTTAGCCGAGGTTTACGCATTCAAATAACCTGCCCTGCCCCCGTATTAAAGATTAACCGGGTCACGTTGGCCTTCAGCATCCCAGCGCGCGCGCATTCTTTCCTGATGAGTGAAAGCGCGTCACAGCGTTCCTGGTGCCTGCGCAGCATAATCCGCTGGAGTAAGCCCACTTCCTGCCGCTAAATCACCAACTTACTGCGCTTCCCCAGCTTTAGCCGCCATTATGTCCAGATGTCTGGATGGCTAATAAGTTTCTGTGCTAACTTATGCGCTTTCGGCTGTTGCCGTGCCTGATGCTTCAGGAAAAAATGTGGTCAGTGACTTTAATGGAGATCCCTGCAATGCGTGCTTTAAATCGCCTTGAGATGCGTAACATCTCCATCGATTTTGGCGGATTTGCCGCGTTAACGTCGGTGGATTTTCAGAGTGAAGGCCACTCGGTTCATGCTCTGACCGGGGCCAATGGTGCCGGTAAGTCTACGCTGATGGCGGTGCTCTCGGGCGCCCACAGTCACTACAGCGGCGAGATTCTGCTGGACGGTAAACCGGTGTCGATTCGCAGCCCGCGAGACGCGAAGCAGTTGGGCATTCACCTCGTACAGCAGGAGGTGGATGTGGCGCTGGTGCCGCAATTAAGCGTCGCCGAAAATATTCTGCTGGATCAGTTGGCCGAGCCCGGCCACGGCTTTCGCTGGGGCGATATTCGTCGCCAGGCGCGCCAACTGCTGGCCCAACTGGATGCCAGCATAGATGTTAAACGCCCGGTAGAGCGCTGCTCGCTGGCGGAGAAGCAGCAAATTCTGCTGGCGAGAGCCCTGTCGCATCACTGCCGCTTTCTGATCCTCGATGAACCCACTGCGCCGCTAGACCAGCACGAGAGCGAACGCCTGTTCGCCGTGGTCCGTCGCCTGCAGACCAGCGGCATTGGCGTGGTGTTTATTTCTCACCGCATCCACGAGCTGAAAGCCATTTGCGATCGCCTGACGGTGCTGCGCGATGGACGGCTGATCGAAAGCGCCCCGATGGCTTCGCTGAGCGGTGAGCAGATTGTTGAAAAAATGCTGGGGCATCCGTTAACCGATATTTATCCCCCGCGTCGCCCCTTTCAGCCGCAGTCCGTGCTCATGGCGGTGGAGGGTTTGCATGATGAACACCTGCTACAGGATATCTCGCTGCGCCTGCACAAAGGCGAGATTCTGGGCATTGCCGGTCTGGCCGGTGCAGGGAAAACCGAACTCTGCAAGGCGCTGTTCGGTGCCAGTAAGAGCCGTGTTTCAGGCGGTGAACTGCACGGTAAACGCTGGAAACCGCGATCGCCACACGACTCGGTGCAACAGCGCATGGCCCTGGTGCCCGAAGAGCGTCGCAAAGAAGGCATTTTCATTGATGAATCGGTGGCGATGAACCTGAGTATCAGCGCAGACGACAGTTTTTCCCGCTGGAGCCTGTTTGGTCATCGTCAGGCCTGGCGCTGGGCAGAGGAGGTTATCCGTCGTCTCAGCGTACGTACGACAGGCCCGGCGCAGCAGTTGCGTCGTCTCTCAGGTGGTAATCAGCAAAAAGTGGCGATAGGCAAGTGGTTACGCAACAACGCCGACGTACTGATTTTTGATGAACCCACGAAAGGCGTGGACGTTAAAGCCAAAACGGAGCTGTTCACGCTGATCAGCAACCTTGCCCATGAAGGCAAAGGCATAATTTACGCCTCTGGCGAATTTTCTGAACTGGTCGGCTTATGCGACCGTATTTGTGTGCTCTGGGATGGACGTATTGTGGCGGAGTTAGAGGGACGGCAAGCCACAGAAGAGACACTTTTGCTCTATTCCACCGGAGGAACCCCTGCGTGAGCAGTAAAGACTTATCCCTGAATGCAGCGTCTTCCTCGCTGCGCCATCAACTGTTCGATTTCCTGTACAAGTGGGGCATGCTGCTGACGGTAGTGATATTGATCGCAGCCTTTGGTCTGGCATCCGACAGTTTTCTGGAGCCGAACAATATCATTAATATCCTGCGATCCATCGCCATCGTGACCGTTATCGCGGTGGGCGTTTCCGTGTCGCTGACCGTGGGCGGCTTCGATCTTTCCGTTGGTTCGACCGCCTCACTGGCAAACGCCCTGGTGATTTCGTTATTCGTCTGGTACGGCTTTGATACGACGGCGGCTATCGCGATTACGCTGGCCCTTTGTACGCTGGTCGGCCTGTTCAACGCCTTCCTGATCGTGGTGCTGCGTATTCCCGACATGCTGGCAACACTCGCCACCCTGTTTGTGATTCAGGGCGTGGCAATGACCTACAGCTTTGGTGGCTCGATTACGGAAAATATGGTGTTGCCCAGCGGCGACATGGCTGAGGGCACAATTCCGGCAACCTTTAACCTGCTGGGCCAGGTGCCCACCATCGTCATTATCATGTTGGTTGTCACGATCGTTGCACAGCTGGCGCTATCCCTGACAAAGCACGGTCGCCGCATGTACGCGTTGGGCGGTAATCCCGAAGCCGCCAGACTTTCGGGTATTCGTACCACGCGTTATCGCGTACTGGCCTATGTTATCGCCTCATTGTTAGCGGGGCTGGGCGGTATTCTGCTGGCCTCACGCATTGGATCGTCGCAGGTGAATGCGGGCGGCGGTTATCTGATGGATGCCGTCGCTGCGGCCTGGATCGGCTTATCCCTTGCCGGTTCAGGTAAACCGAATGCGCTGGGTACGCTACTTGGTGCCGTTATTCTTGGCGTGCTGCAAAACGGTCTGGTGATGTTATCCGTGCCCTATTACGCCATGGACATTATTAAAGGGCTGGTGCTGGCTTTAGCACTGGCTATCACGTACGTTCAGCGCCGCTGAGGCGCGTTCCCCTTACTGGAGTTAAGAATAATGAAAAAGATAACACTCTCGCTGCTGGCATTAAGCCTGCTAAACGCCAGCGCAGCGTTTGCCGACACCGTTACGCCCGTTCCTGCCGCTATCGCTAACCATGAAGGGCCGATCCGTATTGCGGTTATCCGTAACCTTGGCTCAGACGACAACACCACGCAGTTTGTTGCGGGGGCGATTCAACAAGGCCGCCAGTTGGGCTTTAAAGTCAGTACGTTTCTCAGCAACGGCGACGATGCGCGCTTTCAGGATTTCGTGAATCAGGCCATCAGCCAGAAATACGACGGTATTGTTCTGTCACATGGCAAAGCGCCATACGCCAGCGCGCTGGTAAAACGCATTGCGGACGCTGGTATTAAAGTCTCGGTATTTGATACACCGGTGGATACTCCGATTCCGGGCGTTACGGTGACAGCTCAGGATGATGCTTCTCTGGCTCAACTGTCTCTGGGACAGTTAATCAAAGATTTCAACGGTAAAGCCAACATCGTTAAATTATGGGTAGCGGGTTTCCCACCGATGGAACGTCGTCAGGTGGTTTATGAAAAACTGCTGAAAGAGAACCCGGGCATTCATCAACTTGAGTCGATTGGCGCGGTATCAACGGATGTTCAGGGCGACACCGCCAATAAAGTGGGCGCTATTCTGGCGAAATACCCCAAAGGCAAGATCGATGCCATCTGGGGCGCGTGGGATGCGTTCAGCCAGGGCGCTTATAAAGCGCTGCAGGAGAATGGCCGTACAGAGATCAAACTGTACAGCATTGATGTCTCCAATCAGGATTTGCAGCTGATGCGTCAGAAAGGCAGCCCGTGGGTACAGACCGTCGCGGTCGATCCTAAAACCATCGGAGCCGTAAATATGCGCCTGGTGGCGAACAAGATTGCCGGTGAAACCACCCCAGCGACGTATGAATTCAAAGCCGCGTCGATTTCTCAGCAGGCGCTCAACAGCCATCCAGGTGCGGTGAACGTGGCGTCGCTGAACAAGATTATTCCAGGCTGGGGCAGTAATGAGGATTTCGTCCAGCCGTGGTTTGCGACGCTGGAAGCGAAATATAAGAAGTAGGTGTTCGTCGCCGAACAGGGGTGGTTAAGGCTTGCCGCCTGAGCGGCGTCCAGTCACAAAGCGCCGAGAAGGTTTCGCTCGCCAGGCGGCAGGCAGTTTCAGCTCGCCCCGTGCGGGCGACCGACAAGGGGCCGCCAGTCGCCGCGGCCCCTTGACCCCGGGCTCCCGGCTTTACAGCCTGAGCGGCGTCCAGTCATAAAGCTCCGGGAAGGTTTCGCTCGCCAGGCGGCAGGCAGTTTCAGCTCGCCCCATGCGGGCGACCGACAAGGGGCCGCCAGTCACCGCGGCCCCTTGACCCCGGGCTCCCGTCCTGCCCACCCGCCGCTGCGCGGTCCCTTCGCTGCTTCAGGATTTCTGCCGGACCGCCAGGACGCGCCATCCCTGGCGCGGCCTGACTTTCGCCGACGTCCTGTCGGCTCATCCGGAAATCCTGCATCCGCTCAGCGAGTGGGAAGGCCGGCCCACTCCACCGCTTTGATACCTGTGCCAAAACTACTTTCCGCGTCGCTTCAGATGCCAGAAAAGCATCACAGCTTATTGCTGTTCATTTTTTCATTTTCGTCAGGCCTTCCTGTCTTCAGTTCTGATTGCGCATGTTAATAACAGGCAAAGCAGGCCTTTGGGAAAAATACACGCCCTCACAGGCGAGGGTTTGCTTGAGGCATCCGCCGCGCTGAGGAGAGAACGAAGGCCAGGACGGCGCGGCACGGAAGCCGCGACGAGGACGGCTGCGCCAGGGACGGCGCATCCGGACGGTCCGTCAGGCCGCAGTGAATGACGAAGGAACAGCGGCGGCTGCCGGACGCCGGGATTGTTAAGGGGCTGGCGCAAGCCCCTTAACCCGACCGCCTGCATGGACAGGCTGAAACTCCCCACCGCCTGGCGGGCGGAACATTCTCGGAGCAAAACCGTGGACTTATCACCTGGCAGGCCCCAGGCAAAGCCGCACAAAAAAAAGAACAAAATCCCACAGGCGGGGGTTTTCCTGAGGCATCCGCCGCGCTGAGGAGAGAGCGAAGGCCAGGACGGCGCGGCAGGGACGCCGCGACGAGGACGGCTGCGCCAGGGAGGGCGCATCCGGACGGTCCGTCAGGCCGCAGCAAACGACGAAGGAACAGCGGCGGCTGCCGGACGCCGGGATTGTTAAGGGGCTGGCGCGAGCCCCTTAACCCGACCGCCTGCACGGGCAGGCTGAAACTCCCTGCCGCCTGGCGGGCGGAACATACTCAGAGCAAACCCCATCCCCGCCAACGGCGGAACTCCCCCTATATGCCCAGCAACAGCTGCCGCTCCAGCTGCGGATCCACCAGCGTCACATGCAATCCCACCAGCCGCACACCGCGACCCGCCCGGCGCTCATCCCAGGTTTTACGCGCCACGGCAATCATGTCTTCTTTATTTAGCACCGGCCAGACATGCTCCTGAGTCGTCTGCTGGAAATCACTGAACTTCAGCTTCACGCCCTGGCGCGCAATATGCTTATCGGGGCGAATCTGCGTCAGGCGCCGATCAAGCTCGGCATAGAGGTAATCAATGATTTCCAGGCAGCGCTCCCAGCTGTCGATATCGTCAGCCAGCGTACGCTCAACGCCTAATGATTTCCGTTCGCGTTCCACCACCACACCGCGTTCATCAATACCGTGGCTGCGCTCCCATAATATCCGGCCAAACTTACCAAAACGTTTTAGCAGCAGTGCCAAATCGGCATTTTGCACGTCGGCGCAGGTGTGCAGGCCCATCTCTTCCAACTTTTTTGCCGAGACTTTCCCCACGCCGGGGATTTTTGCCAAGGGTAATGCCAGCAAAAAGTCAGACATCTGCGCAGGCGTGATGACGTACTGACCATCCGGCTTATTTAAATCGGAGGCGATCTTGGCAAGGAACTTGATCGGTGCGATGCCCGCCGAGGCGGTAAGCTGCGTTTCGCGAAAAATAGTGGCGCGGATCTCCTGGGCGATCAACGTGGCAGAGCCCTGGCAGTGCGTGCTGTCGGTAACGTCCAGATAGGCTTCATCCAGCGACAGCGGCTCAATAAGGGAGGTAAAACGGGAAAAGATGGCGCGAATCTGGCTGGAGGCTTCTTTATAGACTTCATAGCGCCCGGGCAATAAACGCAGATGGGGGCAAAGCTTTAATGCCATACCGGTCGGCATCGCACTGCGCACGCCATATTTACGTGCCGGATAGTTAGCGGTACTGATCACGCCGCGGCGATCGCGGCTGCCGCCAATGGCCATGGGAATATCACGTAATGAAGGGTCATCACGCATTTCCACTGCAGCAAAAAAGCAGTCCATATCGACATGAATGATCTTACGCATCGCCCCTCCAGTACTGGATAAGTATACAGTCAGAAGAGACTTGTGCAATATTTCTTGCAGTTGCTAACAAACTTTACAAATTTTCAGCGCTATTCCATCAAAGAAATGGACATTTTGCTCTGCGCTGTATTGCTAAAAAAACACACAATGTTTAATGTTGCGCTGCGGTAGCGGAAAGTTCCGATAATGCAAACAGAGGCGCACTTACCGCGCCATTGTTCTTCTTCACTTCAAGGTATACACAGCATGGGCAAAATCGCACTTCTGTTTGCGATGATTTTACTGCCAGCCCTCAGCATGGCAATGACTCCTGAGCCGGTTCAGCAACTGGCCCCGGTCAGTAAAGAATTAAAGAAACAGCTAATCGGTACACCGGTTTATATTCAGATCTTTAAGGAAGAGCGTACGCTTGAGCTATACGGCAAAATTGGTAATGAGTACCGTTTGCTGGATACCTACCGCATCTGCAACTTTTCTGGCGGCCTTGGCCCTAAACGTCGTGAAGGCGATTTTAAAAGCCCGGAAGGTTTTTACAGCGTAAAAATGAATCAACTGAAGCCAGACAGCCGTTTTTACCGCGCGATTAATATTGGCTTTCCCAACCAATATGACCGCGATCAGGGCTACAGCGGTAACTACCTGATGATTCATGGCGACTGCAAGTCTATCGGCTGCTATGCCATGACCAATGCTTACATGGATCAGATTTTCACTTATGTGAACGCCGCATTACGCAATGGCCAGCAGGAAGTGAATATTGCCATTTATCCGTTTCGCATGACGGAGAGCAATATGCAGCGTCATCGCTATTCCACCTATGCGGATTTCTGGAAGCAGCTTCAGCCCGGCTATGCCTACTTTGCGCAATATCATCAGCCGCCAACGGTGAATGTTGCCAGCGGCAGATATGTGATGAACAGCAGCCCGGTCATCACACAACCCGAAGCGGCCTCACAGTCGTTCCTGGCGCTCTCCAAGGTAAAATAAAGCCCATTCGCCTGGCACGATCCGGTGCCAGGTTTCATTCCCCGTTAACGGCTGTGTCGCAATGACAGTGACCACATCGTTCGCGCCGGTATGTTTCTGGAAATCAATTTCCACATCCTGATCAAGTAGCTGCGCCCGGCCAAAAGGGGCTCGGCGGGTAATCCAGAACAGATTGGTCGAGCAGAACGCCATTAAGTAGCGACCATCCGACAGCAGCATGTTAAACACGCCCTTCTGCCGCAGTTCGCCCGCCAGTTCGCCGATATAGCGAAAGACCGCAGGCCAGTTACCTGGCGTACGCGGATAGCGCGTGGCCAGCTTGTGCAGGATCCAGCAGAATGCCTTTTCACTGTCGGTTTCACCAACCGGACGAAAGGTTCCGGTCTCCAGTTGCCTGTAGCCTTTAAGCTGCCCGTTGTGCGCATAGGTCCAGTTTCGCCCCCACAGTTCCCGCGTAAACGGATGGGTGTTTTCCAGAGAGACCGGCCCACGGTTCGCCTGGCGAATATGCGCCACGACGGAATGGGACTTGATCGGGTATTCCTGCACCAGACGCGCAATGGGGGAATTAAAACTCGGCAAGGGATCTTTAAAGGTGCGGCAACCTTTATCTTCGTAAAACGTAATACCCCAGCCGTCTTTATGCGGCCCTGTTCCGCCGCCGCGCTGCACTAATCCGGTAAAACTGAAACAAATATCGGTGGGAACATTGGCGCTCATCCCGAGCAATTCGCACATAGCAACCGCCTTATGTCAAAACGCCTCCTGCCGCTCAGGAGGCCAGTCGTGCTGTTACCTGACCATCTCTTTTTCAATCAGCAGCATCAGGATATGAATCACTTTAATATGGATCTCCTGAATGCGATCGGCATAGCCAAAATGCGGCACACGGATTTCAATGTCCGCGCTGCCAGCCATCTTGCCGCCATCTTTACCCGTCAGAGTGATCACTTTCATCCCCTGCGCACGCGCAGCCTCAACGGCCTTGATGATGTTGGCCGAGTTTCCTGACGTCGAGATCCCGAGCAGCACGTCGCCTGAACGCCCTACCGCTTCAACGTAACGGGAAAAGACGTGGTCATAGCCGAAGTCATTGCTCACGCAGGAAAGGTGGCTAACGTCTGAAATGGCAATAGCCGGATATCCAGGACGATTTTCACGGTAGCGGCCCGTGAGTTCTTCAGCAAAGTGCATCGCATCACAGTGAGAACCACCGTTGCCGCAGGAAAGCACTTTGCCGCCCGCTTTGAAGCTGTCAGCCAACATCACCGCCGCCCGTTGGATGGTGTGAATGTTCGCGTCGTCACTCAGAAAGTGATTCAACGTCTCTGCCGCTTCATTGAGCTCTGAACGAATAATGTCCTGATACATAGACTTGTCCTTTGTAGGGGAGGTTAATCGCAGCAAGTTTAACGGAATGGTTGACCTGCGCAAAGCACCACAGGGTCAGATAGCCGTGTGCTCGCCGTTTTTTTCACGTTCGTTATTTTCATTACGGGCGCTGTTTCGCTGATTTTGTGAGTCAGGTTGTAATTGCGATGTAAACAAATTGATAAATGCCAGCAGGTGATTTAAACCTCTCCTTATAACAGGTCAGACCTCTTACTACTTAACGGAGCACTTCATTATGATGGTTGTCTCGATTCTTGCGACAGTGGTGCTAATTGGCGCCCTGTTTTATCACCGCATCTCTCTGTCACTCAGTAGCGCAATCCTGCTGCTGTGGACCGCTGCGATGGCGGTGGCCCACCTGTGGACGCCGTGGCTGCTGTTGCCGCTGGCGATCATCCTGCTGCCTCTGAACCTGACCAGCCTGCGCCGCAAACTGTTTTCCAAACCGGTGCTGCAGCGCTTTCAGCAGGTCATGCCGCCGATGTCTCGTACGGAAAAAGAGGCGATTGACGCGGGCACAACCTGGTGGGAAGGCGATCTGTTTCAGGGCAAACCTGACTGGCAGAAACTGCACAACTACCCGCAACCGCGCCTGACGCCGGAAGAACAGGCCTTTATTGATGGCCCGGTGGAAGAAGCCTGCCGCATGGCGAATGATTTCCAGATCACCCATGAACTGGCGGATATGCCGCCAGAGTTGTGGGCCTATCTGAAAGAGCACCGCTTCTTCGCCATGATCATTAAAAAAGAGTACGGCGGACTGGCATTCTCCGCCTATGCCCAGGCACGCGTGTTGCAAAAACTGTCGGGCGTATCGGGTATTCTGGCGATTACCGTGGGGGTGCCTAACTCACTGGGTCCGGGCGAACTGCTGCAACATTACGGAACGGAAAAACAGAAAGATCACTATTTACCGCGTCTGGCGCGGGGCGATGAGATTCCCTGTTTCGCCCTTACCAGCCCGGAAGCCGGTTCCGATGCCGGGGCAATCCCCGATACCGGCGTCGTTTGCATGGGCGAATGGCAGGGCCAGCAGGTGCTGGGCATGCGACTGACCTGGAACAAGCGCTATATCACGTTAGCCCCAATCGCCACCGTACTGGGTCTGGCCTTTAAGCTTTCCGACCCCGAGCATCTGCTGGGCGAGAAAGAGGAACTGGGCATTACCTGTGCCCTGATCCCAACCAGCACGCCGGGCGTGGAAATCGGTCATCGCCACTTCCCGCTCAACGTACCGTTCCAGAATGGTCCAACCCGTGGGAAAGACATTTTTGTCCCCATTGATTTCATCATTGGCGGCCCGGAAATGGCCGGTCAGGGCTGGCGGATGCTGGTGGAATGTCTGTCCGTCGGCCGTGGCATCACGCTGCCGTCAAACTCAACCGGTAGCCTGAAAACGGTGGCACTGGCGACCGGCGCCTATGCGCACATCCGTCGTCAGTTCAAGCTGTCTATCGGTAAAATGGAAGGTATTGAAGAGCCGCTGGCGCGCATCGCAGGTAATGCCTATGTAATGGACGCGGCCGCTACGCTAATCACCACCGGGATTATGCAGGGTGAAAAACCCGCGGTGCTGTCAGCCATCGTCAAATATCACTGTACCCATCGCGCTCAACAGTCAATCATCGATGCGATGGATATCGCGGGTGGTAAGGGCATCATGCTGGGTGACAGCAACTTCCTGGCGCGTGCCTATCAGGGTGCGCCCATCGCTATCACCGTGGAAGGCGCGAACATTCTGACCCGCAGCATGATTATCTTTGGTCAGGGGGCAATTCGTTGCCATCCTTATGTCCTGCAGGAAATGGCCGCCGCCGCCAGCAACGATGTTGCCGCCTTCGATAAGGCGCTGTTTAGCCATATTGGTCACGTTGGCAGCAACGCGATGCGCAGCCTGTGGCTAGGCCTGCTGGGCGGTCGAACCAGCGCCGCGCCAACCCGCGATGTAACGCGTCGCTATTATCAGCACATGAACCGCATTAGTGCCAACCTGGCCTTGCTGTCAGACGTCTCTATGGCGGTCTTAGGCGGCAGCCTGAAACGTCGCGAACGGATGTCTGCTCGCCTGGGTGATGTGCTGAGTCAGCTCTACCTGGCGTCTGCCACTCTGAAACGCTATGACGATGAAGGACGCCACGAAGCCGATTTACCGCTGGTGCACTGGGGCGTGCAGGATGCACTGAATAAAGCAGAGAAAGCCATGGACGATCTGCTGAGTAACTTCCCGAACCGCCTGGTGGCTGGCGTTATTCGACTGATGGTGTTTGCCGGTGGTCAGCACTGCCCTGCACCGTCCGATCGTCTTGATCACAAACTGGCAAAAATGCTGCAGGTGCCTTCAGCGACGCGCTCGCGCCTGGGCCGCGGTCAGTATCTTGCGCCGAGCCAGCATAATCCTGCTGGTCAGTTAGAGCAGGCATTGCAGGACGTGATGGCGGCGGAAGTGATTCACGACCGCCTGTGCAAGCAGCATAAAAAACACTTCTCATTCACCCGACTGGATGCGCTGGCTAAACAGGCGTTGGAACAGGGCTGGATTGACGACAAAGAAGCTGAAGTGCTGAAACGCGCCGAGCAGAGCCGTCTGCGTTCCATTAACGTGGATGAGTTTGAGGCTGATGCGCTGGCCGTGCCGGCAAAGCAGGATGTCTCAAAACCCGCCCGCCCCAGTGAGGCGGCATAAACAATCAGGCCGACATCATGTCGGCCTTTTTTTATCCTGCCTGACGAATGCGGGCAATCAATGCCTCGACATCGTCCACGTGCCCGGCGGCCAGAATCAGGGTGCGGCCTAAGGTAATCGCATTGCGAATACAATCGGTGCGCATTTCATCATCCCGAATCAGCTTCATGTCCGCCACGTGCGACATGCCCACCGTTCGACGGATCAACTCCGTTCCACAAAAGCCAATGGTGTCCGCCCAGACTTTACGCAGAAACGCCTGTGCATAACCCGGATACGCCATGGCCACATCCTGGGTGTGACTTTCTGCCAGCGCCAGGAAGCGCGTCGCAAAGGTATTCCAGACATCACGCACGTCGCTAAGGCGCTGCTCACGGGCATCAACGGCTTCGCGGGGAGGCAACAGGCCCGGTAAACCACAGTAGTTGATCAGCAGGTTACCCAGCGCGGTGCCCACGTCAAAGCCGATGGGTCCAAAATAACCAAACTCGGCATCAATCGCTTTCAAGCTGCCGTCAGCCACAAAAATCGAGCCGCTGTGGATATCCCCATGCAGTAACGCCTCGGCATGGCTGAAGAAAACGTGCTTGAGCCCGGCCACAGCAATACGCAACGCGTCGTCAGTGCGAAGGGATGCGACCAGCGGCTCCAGCGCGTCAGGATAGCTGTTGCGCTCGTGGTCAGTGTAGGGATCGTTAAAGAACAGATCTTCGGTGATCTCGCACAGCTCAGGGTTGATAAAGCGCGCCACCTCGGCTTTCTTGTGATGCGGGTGCAGAATAAAGTCTGAGGTGTGAAACAGCGTCTGCGCCAGATATTCTCCGAGCTGACGCGGCGCTTCAGGGTAGTAGGCGCCTTTCACCAGCTCACTGCGCCAGATGCGGTGGCTGGAAAGATCTTCCATCACCATCACCGCCAGATCCGCATCGTAATGCGTAACCTTAACCGTGTGCTGGGGGCAATATTTGTAGTGCTCAACCAGCGTTTGCGCTTCGATACGCGCACGATCCAGGGTTAACGGCCACGATTCGCCGACGCAGCGAACATAGGGCAGCGCCTGTTTGACTACCACGCGGCTTTTACCCAGGTTGTCGTAAATTTTAAAGACCAGATTGAGGTTACCATCGCCAATCTCTTCCGCGCTGCTTAGAACAGAAGGATCATCCATGCCGCCAAACGTTTTGGCATATTCCACAGCATCGGCTGCAGTGAACGTACGGTATTGCGACATTGACCTTTCCTCATCAACAAACGCCGGTGCAAGCCGGACCTGATTAATCTTTCGTAATAAGCCGTTCAGACGTCTATACATCCGTTAAGCATGTTGGCACAATATCCGCTATTAACGCAACATGGATTTCACCAACAATGCAGACATTCCAAACTACCAGCTTACAGGTTCGTAACAACCAGCTCTGGATACTGGATCAGCAGGCCCTGCCCCAGCAAAAGAACTGGCTGCCTGCCCATTCGGTCGCGCAGTTGGTTGAACATATTCATGCGCTGCGGGTGCGCGGTGCGCCGTTAATTGGCCTGTCTGCATCCCTGCTGCTGGCACTGCTGGCGGAACAGGGTGAAACGCGCGAGCAGCTGGCACAGTCGCTGGAAATATTGCGGGCCGCCCGCCCGACCGCGGTCAACCTGATGAATAACCTCGATCGTATGAAACAGGCGCTGGAGCAGCCAGACAGGGTGACGAGCCTGGCAGAAGAAGCCTTGCGGCTGGTGCAGGAGGATAAACAGCTCTGCGATCGCATCGCCGAAGCCGGAAACTCGCTGGTCAAACCCGGCAGCCAGCTGTTAACCCACTGCAATACGGGCGGCCTGGCGACCGCAGGCGTCGGCACAGCCCTGGGCGTTATCGCGCGCGCGCATCAAGAGGGCAAGGTCCGAAATGTTTGGGTCGATGAAACGCGTCCCCTGTTGCAGGGCGGGCGCTTAACCGCCTGGGAACTCGGCGAACTCGGCGTACCTTACCAGTTGATCACCGATTCGATGGCCGCCAGCCTGATGGCTGCGGGCAACGTGGACGCTATCTGGGTGGGTGCGGACCGCATCGCGGCCAATGGTGACGTAGCGAACAAAATCGGCACCTACAGCCTGGCGGTGTTAGCGCACTATCACGGTATTCCGTTCTACGTTGCGGCCCCGCATACCACGTTGGATCGGCTCTGCCCGACGGGCGCGGCCATTCCTATTGAACAGCGTGCCGCCAGTGAAGTCACCGGTGTGTCCGGAAGCTTCGGCAGCGTGCAGTGGGCTCCTGAAGAAGCGCAGGTCTACAATCCCGCCTTTGATGTTACGCCTGCCGCGCTGATCAGCGGTTGGGTGCTGGATACCGGCGTGATCGCACCGGCTCAGGTTGCCGCTGGCATCTTCCAGCCACAGTAAGCAGGACGGGCGGCTTACGGAATCAGCCGCCCGCAGAATGCGCCGTGATTACGCGAGGCGCGGATAAGCATCGGCAATCTTGTCGCCGGTGAAATTGGCGATCCAGCCTTCCTGATTATCAAAAATGCGAATCGCGGTGAAGTGCGGGGACGATCCCATATCAAACCAGTGCGGCGTGCCGGCGGGCACCGAAATCAGATCGTTCTTTTCGCACAGGATCTGCAAAATTTCACCGTCCAGATGCAGACAAAACAGCCCCGCACCCTCGACAAAGAAGCGCACTTCATCTTCGCCGTGCGTGTGTTCCGACAGAAACTTCTGGCGCAGAACGTCCTTCTGCGGGTTATCGGCACGCATGCTAATCACGTCCCAGCTCTGATAGCCTTTTTCGGCCACCAGCCGGTCGATGGCATGCTGATAGGCGTTGATGACCGTTTCCGCATCCGGGTTTTCGCCCAGATCGTGGTCGGCCTGCCAGCGTTCAAAACGGACGTCTTTGGCATTCAGCCGCGCGCGAATCGCCTCAGCATCGGTGCTGTGCCATATCGGCTGGCTGGGATCGCTATCGCTAAAAATGGTCAGTGCACTCATCTCAAATCGACTCCGGGTTAATCTGGGAAAAATCGGCGACCTGACGATGATGGCTGTCATCATCTGCCGCGTCACGAATCAGCTGCAGCGTGTGCCAGCCAGCCTGCTCTGCTGCGTCCAGCTCCTGATGAATATCAGAAAGAAACAGCAGTTGTTCGGCGGGCAAGCCCGTTTGCGCAGCGATGTTCTGATACGACGTCTTCTCACGCTTGGCGCCCACGTGGGTATCAAAATAGCCGCTGAACAAACCAGTAATATCACCTTCGTCGCTGTAGCCAAATAACAATTTCTGCGCGGCAACCGAGCCAGAGGAATATATATATAATTTAATACCTTGCGCGTGCCAGGCCTTAAGCGCGGGCAGCACATCAGGATAAAGGTGCCCGGTAAAGCGACCGCTCAGGTAGCCCTCGCGCCAAATCATTCCCTGCAGCGCCTTCAGGCCGGTCGATTTGCGATCCGCATCCATGTAAGAAAACAGAATAGCGATGACCTCGTTTGTATCGGCATCGGGTTGCCCCGCTTCGGTACGCACGGCGTTTAGCGCCTGTTGCACCTCAGTCTGCGTCTGATTCTCGCGAACATAATCAGCCAGATGCGCTCGGGCATAGGGAAACAGAACGTTATGTACAAAGCGGATATCGCTGGTGGTCCCTTCAATATCGGTAACAATGGCCTTTATCATGCTTTCTCCAGCAGGCGACGTTGGCGCTCGCATTCAAATAAAAATTCCAGACCTTCAAGATGACGACGGGCTTCAGCGACGTCTTTGCCCCAGCAGGTCAGGCCGTGTCCGCGCAGCAGAAAGCCATAGCGCAGGGGAAAACGGGCGGCATAATCCTCGATCTCTGACGCCAGCGCTGCCACATCCTGACTGTTGTCAAACAGGGGAATCGCCACGGTAGCATCGTGGGTCGTTTGCCCGCTCAGCGACTTTTGCATCTCATAGCCGTAGAGCAGCACGGCGGCGCCCTGCTCAACCCGCGACAGCACCGTGGAATTGACTGTGTGCGTGTGCAGTACCGCGCCCGCCTCCGGGAACAGACGGTAAATCAGCGTGTGCAGCGCGGTTTCTGCCGAAGGCTTACGGCCCGAGGGGGCCAGATTAGTGGCAATGTGGACCTGAATAAAATCATCCCGCGTCAGGCTGCCTTTGTCTTTGCCCGACTCACTCAGCAGGCAAACATGTGCATCCTGGCGCACCGACATATTGCCACCGGTGGCCGGTGCCCAGCCCTTCGCGCCTATCCAGTGACAGGCTTGCACCAGCTGATCTACTGCAGAAGAATCGGACATCATCGTTCCTTTTAGCCGTCTAAGCGTCTTGATTGCCAAATACTAGCATCCTGTTTATAGTGGCATCAACTAAGGGTTTTTCCGCTACCGTTTTTGCGCGTAAGGCTACCTAATCATGACGCAGTCCAACCTGACGCCCGAGAGCAAGCTGCCTGCACTCGGCACCACCATATTCACGCAAATGAGCACGCTGGCACAGCAGCATAACGCGATTAATCTTTCTCAGGGATTTCCGGATTTTGATGGTCCGTCTTACCTGCAGGAAAGGCTGGCTTACCACGTCAGTCAGGGCGCGAATCAGTACGCACCCATGACCGGCGCACAACCGCTTCGCGAAGCCATTGCGGATAAAACCGCCGCGATCTATGGCTATCGGCCCGATGTGAACAGCGATATCACCGTGACGGCAGGGGCTACTGAAGCCCTGTATGCCGCCATCACCGCCCTGGTGCGGCCCGGTGACGAGGTCATCTGTTTCGATCCCAGTTACGACAGCTATGCGCCTGCGGTACAGCTGGCGGGCGGCACACTGAAACGCCTCACCTTGCAGCCACCGTTGTTCACGGTTGACTGGCCTGCGTTCTCCGCGCTGCTAAGCGACAAAACCCGCCTGGTCATCTTAAACACGCCGCATAATCCCTCGGCCAGCGTCTGGCATCACGCGGACTATGCCGCGTTATGGCAGGCTGTCGCCGACCGGGAAATCTACGTGCTGAGCGATGAAGTCTATGAGCACATCTGCTTTGCACAGGACGGTCATGCCAGCGTGCTGGCGCATCCTGAGCTGCGTCAACGTGCGGTGGCGGTGTCATCCTTTGGCAAAACCTTTCATATGACGGGCTGGAAAGTCGGTTACTGCGTGGCACCGGCGGCCATTAGCGCCGAGATCCGTAAGATCCATCAGTACCTGACGTTTTCAGTCAACACGCCTGCGCAACTGGCGATTGCCGATATGCTGCGCCAGCATCCCGAACACTATCGTGAACTGCCCGAGTTTTATCGCGCGCGCCGTGACCGACTGATACAGGCCTTGCGCAGCAGTCGTTTTCACCTGTTGCCCTGTGAAGGCACCTACTTCCTGCTGGCGGACTACAGTGCCATTTCGGACCTGGACGATGTCAGTTTTTGCCAGTGGCTGACGCGTGAAGTGGGCGTAGCCGCCATTCCGCTGTCGGTATTCTGCGAGGCGCCTTTCCCGCACAAACTGATTCGGCTGTGCTTTGCAAAACAGGAAGCCACACTTGATGCGGCAGCGGAGCGGTTATGTCGACTCTAGCGATAACGCTGCTACAGGAGCCACTGACGTGGATGGATGGTGAGGCCAACCTGCGCCATTTCGATCGGATCTTAGTCGACCTCACGCAACGGGATGTCATTATTCTGCCCGAAATGTTCACCACCGGTTTTGCCATGGAGGCCGCACAGCAGGCCTTGCCGCAGCCGCAGGTCGTGGAATGGTTACAGCACCATGCTAAGCGCAGCAATGCGCTGGTGGGCGGTAGTGCCGCCGTTCATACCGCAGAAGGTGCCGTGAACCGTTTTCTGCTGGTCGAGCCGGATGGCACGCTGCACCAGTATGACAAACGTCATCTGTTTCGCATGGCCGATGAACAGCAGCATTATGTTGCGGGCAAGGCGCGTACGGTGATTCCGTGGCGCGGCTGGCGTATTCTGCCGCAAATCTGTTACGACCTGCGCTTTCCGGTGTTCTCACGCAATCAAAATGACTACGATCTGGCGCTGTATGTCGCCAACTGGCCTGCAGCGCGCGCCCTTCACTGGCAGGCACTGCTGCTGGCTCGCGCTATCGAAAATCAGGCATATGTAGCAGGCTGCAACCGTGTGGGCAGCGATGGTAATCAGCATCAGTACAGTGGGGACAGTCGAATTATTTCTCCGCAGGGGGAGATTCTGGCGGCGGGCGAGCCGTTCAAAGCCGGTCAGGTTGAGGCATCGCTGTCGCTAGCCGAGTTGCAGGCTTATCGCGAGCGGTTTCCGGCATGGCGCGATGCGGATGGCTTTACGTTGGCAGAATAAAATCGCCCCCGGCCTGGCCGGGGGCGATTCAGGCGTTTACTGCAGGTCGAAACGGTCCAGGTTCATCACTTTCGTCCAGGCCGCCACGAAGTCGGTAACAAACTTCTGTTTTGCATCGCTGCTGGCATAAACTTCGGCCAGAGCGCGCAGGATGGCGTTGGAACCGAACACCAGATCGGCGCGCGTCGCGCTGTACTTCACTTCTCCGCTCTGGCGATCGCGGCCTTCGAAGATCTCTTCACTGCCGTCGGTCGCACGCCATGCGGTGCGCATATCCAGCAGATTCACAAAGAAATCATTACTCAGCACGCCCACGCGGTCGGTGAACACGCCGTGATGGCTGCCGTCAAAGTTGGTGCCCAGCACACGCAGGCCACCCAGCAGGACGGTGAGCTCTGGGGCACTCAGCGTCAGTTGCTGCGCCTTATCCAACAACAGGGTTTCAGTGGATGATCCCCCCTGTACGCGACGATAGTTACGGAAACCATCTGCCAGCGGTTGGAGTACGTTAAAGGATTCTACATCAGTTTGATCCTGACGAGCATCCACGCGGCCAGGGGTAAAGGGCACCTGTGCGCTGACGCCGGCTGCGGCTGCGGCCATTTCGATGCCGACGCTGCCCGCCAGGACAATGACGTCAGCTAATGAAGCTTTACCGGATTCCTGCTGGATCTGCTGCAGTTTCGGTAATACATCGTTAATTACGCTGGCGTTCACCGCCCAGCTGTTCTGAGGCGCCAGCGCCAGACGGGCACCGTTTGCGCCGCCGCGTTTGTCGCCACCACGGAAGGTTGAAGCCGAAGCCCAGGCCGCCGAAACCAGCTGGCTTACCGTCAAACCTGATGCAGCGATTTTCGCCTTCAGTTCGCTGATATCATCGGCCGTCGGCTGATGCGTTGGCTGCGGTAACGGATCCTGCCACAGTAAATCTTCCTTTGGCACTTCCGGACCGATGTAACGCGCTTTTGGCCCCATATCGCGGTGGGTCAGCTTAAACCAGGCGCGGGCAAAGGCTTCGTTAAAGGACTGCGGATCGTTCAGGAAGCGGCGAGAAATCTTCTCGAACTCGGGGTCGAAACGTAACGTCAGATCCGTCACCAGCATGGTCGGTTTGCGCTTTTTCGCAGGATCGAACGGATCCGGAATAATGTCGTCAGCGTTGACCGCTTCATACTGAATCGCACCCGCCGGGCTGTGCGTTTTTACCCACTCATATTTGAACAGGTTCTCAAAGAAGTAGTTGCTCCACTGGGTTGGCGTTTGCGTCCAGACGACTTCAAGGCCGGAGGTAATCGCATCTGCACCCACACCGCTGCCGTGGCTGTTGTTCCAGCCAAAGCCCTGTGCTTCGATAGGTGAGGCTTCAGGATCGACGCCCACGTGACTCGCGGCGGCGGCACCATGGGTTTTGCCCAGGGTATGTCCACCCGCAATCAGCGCCACGATCTCTTCGTCGTTCATGCCCATGTTGCCGAATGTCGCGCGAATCGCTGGCGCGGCAGAAGCCGGATCGCCGCTGGCTTCAGGCCCCTCTGGGTTCACGTAGATCAGCCCCATTTCGGTCGCGCCCAGCGGTGCGTTAGCCAGGCTTTCCGGATGGCGATGGGCCAGCCACTCGGTTTCGTTACCCCAATCCACGTCCATATCCGGTTCCCAGACGTCTTCACGACCGGCACCAAAACCAAAGGTACGGAAACCTGAATTTTCCAGCGAAACGTTGCCGGCGAGGATATAGAGATCGGCCCAGGAAATTTTCTGACCGTATTTTTGTTTTACCGGCCACAGCAGGCGGCGGGCTTTATCAAGGCTGACGTTATCTGGCCAGGAGTTCAGTGGGGCGAAACGCTGTTGACCCCGGCCTGAGCCACCGCGCCCGTCGACGGTGCGGTAAGTACCGGCACTGTGCCACGCCATACGAATAAACAGGCCAATGTAGGTGCCCCAGTCGGCTGGCCACCAGGATTGGGAGTCGGTGAGCAACGCCCGGATGTCGGCTTTCAGTGCGGAGTAGTCCAGCGTGCTGAACGCTTCGCGGTAGTTGAAGTTTTCGCCGAGGGGATTAGAACGGTTGGAGTGCTGGTTTAGCAGATCCACGCGCAACATGTTTGGCCACCAGTCGCGATTGCTGGTACCACTGCCGGCTCCACGAGCCAGAACGCTTTCTTCTTCCGATTTACCGTGATGAAAGGGACATTTACCTGAAGCGGCTACATCATTATCTTTTGGCGTGCTCATTATCGGCTCCGTTGCCTTCACATTATTGACCTTAAGATAACCCTGGCGTTAGCAGGAATATAGTCGGATGGGCCGAAGGTATTGATAGCCGATAGCTCTCAAGCGCAGCGGAAAAACGCTGCGCCTGATGCACCTGTTAACTGCCGCGATAGGTAGACCAGCTCCAGGGCGAGATTAAAAATGGCAGATGATAATGGCTGGCGCTTTCCGTCAGCACAAAATCAATTTGCGCACTGACGTACAACGTTTCTCGTCCGCCTGCGCGGAAGTATTCGCCAATCGCGGCCGTCAGGCGGTACTGTCCCGGCGCAAGCGGCTCGGGTGTCAGATCCTTCAGGCGACCATCGTTATCCGTGATGCCCCGGGCACAGGTTACCCACCCTTGTGCCCCGTGCTGTTCCAGCAACATGGCTACGCCTGGCGCGGGTTTACCCAGCGCGGTATCCAGAATATGGGTGCTGATAGTGCTCATGAAAAACTCTCCTTAAGGCGCAGCAGGGTGATTTCCCGCAGTTGTTCCAGAGATTCCTGGCGCTCGCTTTCCGGGCTGTTGTCCAGCCGCCGTGTAAGTTCATCAAGCATATTCTGTGCGCTGCGCCCTTTCGCCCGGATCAAAAAGACCCGGTTAAAGCGCGCCTCATAAGCCTGGTTGCCCTGCACCATCGCCTGCTGTAACGCATCGTCTGCCTGTTGCATGGCCGCTTGTTCGCTGCGTGATAAACGTTTTTCCTTCTCGTCGCCCTGTGCCTTTTCCCCGATGCGCGGATGAGCTGAAAGCGCCTGATTCAGATCGTCTTCCTGCCAGGCCTGGGCCAGCCGTTGTGCCTCAGCCAGCAGGGCCTCAACGCTGTGAAACGGGCGGGCCGCCACCAGCGCCTGCTGCCAGCGAGGAATCGCGACGCAGTGCGAGAGCGCAAGCTGAGCGACGGCTTGCGGTAGCTGGTTAAAGGTGCCTAAATCCATCTTAATGCTGCTCCGCAAGGTGACATATCGTCTGCAAATAGGCCTGAACCGCCGGGGCGACATCGGCTTCATTGACCGATTCGGCCGGATGGTGGCTGATACCGCGATGGTTACGCACAAACAGCATGCCTACCGGCCAGCGTTCTGCGATTGCGATAGCATCATGGCCTGCGCCACTGGGCAGGGCCAGGCTGCGCCCCTGTACGGTTTCAACCGCGTGGCTCAACGCCTGTTGCAATCCGGCATCGCAGGCCGTCGCCGCAATGCGGTAATACTCATGAGATTCGAAGGTTAATCCCCGACGCAGCGCAATGGCTTCCGCCTGGGTCAGCAAGGCGGACAGCAGCGCTTCAAGCGGTGCGTCCTCGGGTCCGCGCACATCCAGCGACAGATTCACCTCGCCCGGAATGACGTTGACCGCGCCCGGTGCGCAGTTGAGCGTGCCTACCGTTGCCACTAACTGCCCCGGCTGTTCGCGCGTCGTGTGTTCAATAAACACCATCCATTCCGCCGCCGCCGCCAGGGCATCTTTACGATGCTTCATCGGCACCGTACCGGCATGGCCCGCCTCGCCCGTAAAGCAGCAGTTCAGGCGACGGGCACCGTTGATCGCCGTGACCACCCCGAGCGCGAGATCTTCCTGCTCCAGGCAAGGTCCCTGCTCAATGTGCAGCTCCAGATAGGCCACGATATCGCTGACGTTGCGCGCGGCACGCTGGATCTGACTGGCTTCCAGCCCCACGTCGCTCATCGCCTGGGAAACCGTGATGCCGTTGCCGTCA
The DNA here is from genome assembly GCF_059801205.1 of Pantoea sp. Ae19-2. NCBI lineage: Bacteria > Pseudomonadati > Pseudomonadota > Gammaproteobacteria > Enterobacterales > Erwiniaceae > Pantoea > Pantoea sp. Ae19-2. The sequence continues at coordinate 2,926,183 of NZ_JBCHWE010000001.1, forward strand.
GGATGTGTCGGCCAGCTGTCAGGCCAGGTGCCGGTAATGCCGCGACTGCCCAGCAACGTGATGCCAAAGCGCGTGCCCTCTTCATCCCCGAAGCCGATGACTTCAATGGCCAGCGGCAATCGACGCTGGCGATCGTGCAGCCACTGGACGGTTTCAATGGCGCTCAGCACGCCCAGCATCCCGTCATAGCGGCCGGCGTTGCGTACCGTGTCCAGATGCGAACCCAATAACAGTGCGGGAGCGCCGGGCTGCGCGGCCTCATAGCGACCGCAGATATTGCCCACCTCATCCTGCCAGACCGTCATACCGGCAGCCTGCATCCATTCGCCCACGCGCGCATTGGCCCGCAGGTGCTCTGGCGACAGGTAAACCCGTGTCAGGCCCTGATCGCTTTCACTGATCTCAGCCAGCGCGTCACAGCGCGCCATCACGCGCCGAGCGGCAATCTGAGCCTCGCTGGCATTCATCATCATGCATTGCTCCCATAGTGGTTCCATGCCGCCTGCGAACCGGCCCCCTGTGGCGTACGATAACCGACATGGGACAGGACCATTTCCAGCGCCGCCAGCGTTTGCATCACGCAGTCTTTACGCGCGTTATAACCCATGGTGCCGATGCGCCACACTTTGCCATGCAGCGGGCCAAAGGACGTGCCGATCTCAATGCCAAAATCCTCCAGCATGAGCTTACGCACTTCATCGCCATTGACGCCCTGGGGAATCACCACGCCCAGGACATTGCTCATCTTGTTACTGAGATCGCCAAAGGTTTCCAGCCCCATTCCCTGAATGCCTTTCAGCATCGCCTCGCCGTGAAGCTGGTGGCGGGCAATGCCGTTGTCCAGCCCTTCCTGCAGAATCAGACGCGCACACTCACGCGCGCCGAACAGGGCGCTGGTGGCTTCAGTATGGTGATTGAGCCGTTCCGGGCCCCAGTAGTCCATGATCATGCCGAGATCGAAATAGTTGGAGTAGATCATCTCGTCGTCACCATCCTGATGCGCGTCGGTGCGGATCCCCTGCTCCACGCATTTGCGCTTGCGGACTATCGCCGCCATCTCATCGCTTAACGTGATCGGGGAGGTTCCGGACGGGCCGCCCAGGCATTTCTGCATGCCCGCGGAGACCGCATCCAGTCCCCATGCATCGGTTTCCAGCGCATTGCCCGCCAGCGACGCCGTCGCATCGGTATAGAACAGCACGCCATATTTTTTGCAGATGGCACCCAACTCAGCCAGCGGCTGCAGCATGGTGGTCGAGGTATCGCCCTGCACGGTCAGCAACAGGCGCGGTTTGACTTTTTTGATGGCGTCTTCAATCTGGTCTGGCGTAAAGACCTCGCCCCATGGCACGTCAATCGTGTGCACATCGGCACGGCAGCGGCGGGCAATTTCACACAGCAGATGACCAAAACGGCCAAAGACCGGCACCAGCACTTTATCGCCGGGGCGAATCGCCGACAGCAGAATTGCCTCAATACCGGCGCGTGAGGTGCCGTCAATCAGTAACGTCCAGCGGTTTTCCGTGCGAAACACGCCACGATACAGCGCCATCACCTCATTCATATAGTGCGTCATGGCCGGATCGTATTGCCCGAGCAGCTGGCTCGACATCGCACGCAGCACGCGCGGATCGGCATTGATAGGGCCAGGCCCCATTAACAGACGCTGAGGAGGATTAATTTGCGGAAATTGAGAGATATCCATAGTGAATTCCTTGTTAAGCACTCAAAGACGCACAGAGGAAATAAACTGCTTTAGCTCCGCCGTCTGTGGAGAAGCGAACAGCGTTTTACTGTCGCCCTGCTCCCAGACGCGCCCCTGATGCATAAAGACCACACGATCGCCCACGTCGCGGGCGAAGTTCATTTCATGGGTGACGAGAATCAACGTCATGCCCTCGGCGGCAAGCTGTTCCAGCACTTTTAGCACTTCACCGACCAGCTCAGGATCCAGTGCAGAGGTAATCTCATCACACAGTAAGACGCGGGGTTCCATCGCCAGCGCGCGGGCAATGGCAACGCGCTGCTGCTGACCACCAGACAGGCTGGAAGGGTAATAATCCAGCCGCTCGCCCAGCCCCACTTTTTCCAGCATGCGCGCCGCCAGTTCGCGGCACTCGGCCTGGCTTTTTTTCAGTACCCGACGCGGCGCCAGCATGACGTTTTCCAGCGCCGTCATATGCGGGAACAGATTGAAGTTCTGAAACACCATGCCGACTGAGCGGCTGATTTCCCGCGCCTGGGAATCACGGTCGGTAATCGTCATACCGCCGAGTTTAATGCTGCCATCCTGATAGCCTTCCAGCCCGTTCATGCAGCGCAACAGCGTACTTTTGCCTGAACCGCTGCGCCCGATAATGGAGATCACTTCTCCCATATCGATATCCAGATCCACGCCTTTGAGAACGTGGTTGGTGCCGTAATACTTCTGCACCTGATTAATGGTGATGAGCGGCATTAAATTTTTTCTCCAGATACTGGCTGTAACGCGACAGCGGATAACACAGCAGGAAATAGCCCAGTGCCACCAGCCCAAAGACTTTAAAGGGCTGATAGGTCACGTTATTCAGAATGGTGCCGGCCTTGGTCAGCTCGACGAACCCGATAATGGATGCCAGCGCCGTGCCTTTGATCACCTGCACCGCAAATCCCACCGTGGGGGCAATCGCAATGCGAATCGCCTGGGGTGCGATGACCCGCGTCAGCGTCTGACCAAAATCAAGCCCGAGGCAGCGTGATGCTTCCCACTGGCCCTTGGGCAGGGCCTGAATACTGCCATGCCAGATATCCAGCAGAAACGCGCTGGTATAAAAGGTCAGCGCCAGCGAGGCGGCGGTCCAGGGCGCGACGTCGATACCGAACAGTCCGACGCCAAAGAAAGCCAGAAACAGCTGCATCAGCAGCGGCGTGCCCTGGAACAGTTCGGTATAGGCACGGATCACGCGCGTCAGCCATTTACGCTTTAACAGGCGTAAAAACAGCAGCGGCAGCGTGACCAGCGTGCCGCCTAAAAAGGCCACCAGCGACAGCGCGATGGTCCAGCGAGCCGCCAGCAGCAGATTGCGCAGGATGTCCCAGTCAGTAAAGGTTGTCATCATGCCTGCACCCCCAGCCATTTGCGGCCAATCGCCAGCAGCAGCTGACGCATCACAATCGACAACGCCAGGTAAATCAGCGTGGTCACCGAGTAGACTTCAAAACTCAAAAAGGTGCGCGACTGAATCAGGTTGGCGGCGAAGGTCAGTTCCTCGTAGGAGACCTGCGAAACCACCGACGATCCCAGCATGACAATGATGCACTGGCTCACCAGCGCCGGATAAATCCGCTGCAGCGACGGCGGCAAAACCACGCGTAAAAACGTCTGGCTGCGCGTCAACCCCAGAACCCGACCGGCTTCCCACTGCCCTTTTGGCGTGACCTGAATACCGGCACGGATAATTTCCGTACTGTAAGCCCCCAGGTTAACCAGCATGGCCAGCAGCGCGGCTTCACCCGCAGTGAGTTTCAGCCCCAGGTTCGGCAAGCCGAACACAATAAAGAACAGCTGCACCACAAACGGCGTGTTGCGTATCAGTTCAACATAGAGGCCCCACAGGCGGCTTAACCAACTGGGTTTACCACTGCGCAGCGCCGCGCCGATGATACCGATACTGACGCCCCCGACCGTTGCCAGCACGGTTAACTGGATCGTTACCCACAGGCCGGAGAGCAACTCCGGCCAGTACGGCCACAATGCAGGGAAATTAAGTTGCCCGGTCATTGCTCCATCCTTATGCGCCCAGGTTGGCTGGCAGCGGCGCTTTCAGCCACTCTTCGGACATTTTATTCAGCGTGCCGTCTTTAATGCCCTGCTCGATCAGCGTATTCACTTTGTCTTTCAGCGCCGGCTCGTCTTTCTTCAATCCGATATAGCACGGAGAGTCTTTCAGCATAAATTGCGCAACAGGGGCTTTTGCCGGGTTCTGACGCGTAATGGCCGCGACCACAAGGTTACCCGTTGCCACGTACTGCACCTGGCCGGAGAGGTAAGCGGATAAGGTGGTGTTGTTATCTTCATAACGTTTCACCTGCGCATCCTTAGGGGCTACCTCACTCAGTACCATGTCCTCTACCGCACCGCGGGTGACGCCAACAGATTTACCGCTCAGTGCTGCGGCATCCTTCAGATGATCGCCTTTAGGACCGAAAACGCCCAGGAAGAACGGCGCATAGGCCCGGCTAAAGTCGATCACCTTTTCGCGTTCCGGGTTTTTCCCCATGCTGGAGATCACCAGGTCAACTTTGTCCGTTTGCAAGTAAGGTACGCGGTTCGCGCTGGTGACCGGCACCAGCTGCAACTTAAGTTTCATCTGCTTAGCCAGATACTTCGCCATGTCGATGTCATAGCCCTGGGGTTGCAGATCGGTTCCCACTGAGCCAAACGGCGGGAAATCCTGCGGTACCGCAACCCGCAGCACGCCGCGTTTCTGGATATCCTGCAGTTGATCGGCCAACACGTTGCCCGCCTGCACCATCAATACTGCCGCTGCTGCGACCGCCATCAGAACTTTTTTCATTATGCACCCCGGTGAGATTATGTGAAACAAAAGATTCTTATTGAAGGCATTCTGCAACTAATGTGCCAACGCGGACGCACGCTGAAAAAAGCGACTTAATGGCTGCTAAGCACTATTTATAGCGATACAGAGGCATCAGACGTTGCCCCGCAGGACGTTCCAAAACGGGGCAAAGCACCAAAACGGTGCCTGTTAACGGTGCTCCAGCTCGTCAAGCTGGTGATAAAGATCGGCAATATGGTGAATGCGCTGGCGTCCGTCTGACAGCAGTTCATGCAGCAAGGCATTGGCAAGCAGGTTGATCAGGCTCATGGCCGACGCGTAACTGTCAAACGCTGACACGCTGTCCAGCGGTGCGCAAAACTGCCAGCGCGCCAGGGCGATAACGCTCTGCGCCTGAGGCTCGCACAGCGCCAGCACGGGAATAGCGGCGCTTTGCAACTGCTGCATCAGCGGCTGGATAATGCGGGTGCGCCGCCGGAAGGCGATAACCACGACCATATCCTCAGGCGTTATATCCACCAGGTCCTCGGCCAGCGTCTGTCCCGGCTGGGGCAGGATATGCACCTGCGAACGCGTCTGTATCAGCTGTTGGCGCAGGTGCAGCGCCACCGGATAGGCATTGCGCATGCCGACAATGTAGATACGTTTCGCCTGAGCCAGTTGAGCGATCACCTCAGTAAACTGCCGGGCATCAATGCTGTTTACCCACTGTGTCAGGTTGGCCATCTCCTGCTTGTAATGGCGCGACAGTAAGGTATTGCCCTGTACGGCATCGCGGTTATCCGTTAGCGGCATCCCGCTCTGGCGCAGGGTACGCAGCTCATCGCGCATATCTTTGTACTTGTCATAACCGAGCCGTTTAAACAGCCGGCTGACGGTCGCTTTTGACACGCCGCTCAGGCGCGCCAGCTCGGCGCTGTTATAGCTAATCAGATCGTCGAAGTGGTCAAAGATAAAGTCGGCAATGCGCTGCTCCTGCGGCGAAAGCTGGGGGTAGTGGGTTTTGAGCCGTTCATCAAGCTGTTTCATTCAGGTCCTGTAACTTTTGTTTCAACCGCGGGGTTTAACAGAAGCTAGCATAATTTGGGCCAGATAAACCGGTTCCGATCCTTCGCGGCGATAAAAACTGGAACGGCTCTTGCTTAGTTATTGGTTCTGTACCCTGAATAACACAATGAGAAGAGCATGATTCAGAGCAATATGGCCCCGCTGGGCATGGCGGTAACGCCTCATCATCTGGCCAGTGAAAGTGCGCTGGCGGTGCTGCGTGAAGGCGGCAATGCGATTGAGGCCATGGTGGCCGCTGCTGCGACTATTGCCGTCGTCTATCCGCATATGAACGGCCTGGGCGGGGACGGTTTCTGGCTGATAATGCCGGGTAAGGGCGACCCCATTGCTATCGACGCCAGCGGCAGAGCGGGTTCTCTTGCAAATATCGACTTCTATCAGGGTGAAACGCAAATTCCACATCGCGGGCCAAAAGCCGCATTAACGGTGGCGGGCACGGTGAGCGGCTGGCATGAGGCATTGGCGCTGTCAGCCGAGCTGGGCGGCACGCCCCTGCCCCTGGCACGATTACTGCGTGACGCGGTGCGTTACGCAGCAGACGGCATTCCGGTCACGGCCTCGCAGGCCGCGGCCACCCGCAGCAAGCGCGAAGAGCTCCAGCATCAGCCCGGCTTTTCCGCCCTGTTTTTGCCGGACGGAGATGTTCCGGCGGAAGGCAGTCGTTTCACCCAACCCGACCTGGCGCGCACGCTCAGCCTGCTAAGTGAAGAAGGGCTGGAAAGCTTTTATCGCGGCACGCTGGCGCACCATCTGGCAGGCGAGATGGTCAACCTGGGCATTCCCGTTACCCTGGCCGATTTACAGCAGCAGCGGGCCAGTCGGGTCAAGCCGTTGCATGTCAGACATAGTGAAGGCGATATCTGGAATATCACACCGCCGACGCAGGGGCTGGTTTCTCTGGCGATCCTGGGCATTACCGATCATCTGGATATGGCGAATGCCGATGAAGCACAAACCATTCACCGCATCGTTGAGGCGACAAAAAAAGCGTTTGCTTTACGCGATCGGCACATCACCGATCCCCGTCATGTGGTGGACGATCTGCAGGCGCTGCTCGACAGCGATCTGCTCACAACGATCGCCAGCCAGATTGATGATAACCGCGCCGCGCCATGGGGAACCGGACGAGGCCCCGGCGATACCGTCTGGATGGGCGTCATGGACAGCAGCGGCCTTTCCGTCTCTTTTATCCAGAGCATTTATCATGAATTTGGCAGTGGCGTGGTGATGCCCGGCACCGGGATCGTCTGGCAAAACCGCGGAGCGGCTTTCAGCCTCGATCCCGATCACCTGCTGGCACTCGCCCCGGGTAAACAACCTTTCCACACGCTGAACCCTGCCGCGGCGCGCCTGAAAGACGGCCGGACGATGGTATATGGATCCATGGGCGGTGACGGACAGCCCCAGACCCAGGCTGCCATTTTTACCCGCCATGTGATCCAGCGCCTGCCGCTGCAACAGGCGGTCAGCGCACCCCGCTGGCTGTTGGGCCGAACGTGGGGACAGACCTCGGATTCCCTCAAGCTGGAGAGTCGCTTCGCGCCAGAAACGCTGGAGCGGTTACGTCAGTTAGGCCATGAGGTGGAGTCACTTCCGCCATTCAGTGAAGTCGTCGGCCATGCAGGTGCGATTGTTCGTCACAACAACGGTATGTTCGAAGGCGCAAGCGATCCGCGTAGCAACGGCAGCGCCGCCGGTTTTTGACAGGAGTACGTTATGAATCACATTGAGTGGGCAACCTATATCGCCCAAATGGAACACATTCTTCATCTGGACCTGGACGACGCACGCCGTGCAGCCCTGCTGGTCCAGATGACGCGCATTGCCGATATGGCGGCCCCGCTGATGGCTTATCCGCTGGACGATCGTCTTGAAGTTGCAGGAGTGTACAACGCATGAGGCTGAGCGAGGTTTCCATTCAGGCACTTCAGCAGAAGATTCAGCAGGGAGAGATCAGTGCGCGTGAAGTGGCGGAGCAGACGCTGACCGCGATTGAGAAACAGAATCCGCAGCTGAATGTCTGGACGGATATCACTTCAACGCGAATGTTGCAGGAAGCGGATGCGATTGATAAACAGCGCCTGCGCGGTGAGATGTTACCGCCGCTGGCGGGCATTCCCTATGCGGTAAAAAACCTGTTTGATGTGCAGGGTTACTCAACCCTGGCTGGGGCTGAATTATTTCGTCAGCGCCCGGCAGCCAACCGTGACGCCTTTGCCATCACCCAACTGCAACAGGCCGGCGCCCTGCTTTCTGGCATGGTGAATATGGATGCCTATGCCTACGGTTTTACCACTGAAAACAGCCACTATGGCGCCACGCGCAATCCGCATGATCTGGCGCGGATCGCCGGGGGATCCTCCGGCGGTTCAGCGGCAGCCGTGGCGGCCGGACTGGTGCCTTTCTCGCTGGGCACGGATACCAATGGATCGATACGCGTGCCGGCTTCCCTGTGCGGCATCTTTGGCCTGAAGCCAACCTTTGGTCGCCTGTCCCGCAGCGGTAGCCATCCGTTTGTCGCCAGTCTGGATCACATCGGTCCCTTTGCCCGCCGCGTTGACGATCTGGCGCAGGTTTACGATCTCCTGCAGGGTAAAGACAGCATGGATGCCTTTCAGGCCGATCGGCCTCAGGCACCCACGCGGCCTCAGTTGGAACGGGGGGCACAGGATTTGCGCTGTGCGGTTCTGGGCGGCTTCTTTTCGACGTGGTGTGATCATGATGCCCGTGCCGCGCAGATTCAAATCGCGACCGCGTTGCAGGCTAGTGAGGAAGTGATTATGGCGGAAGCCGAACTGGCCCGCTCAGCCGCCTTTATTATGACCGCGTCAGAAGGCGGCAATCACTATCTGCCGGCGCTGCGTCAGCAACCTGAACGGTTCGAACCTCATTCCCGTGAGCGCCTGCTGGCGGGCGCGATGCTGCCGGGTGCGTGGTATGTGCAGGCGCAACGCTTCCGTCGTCATTTCCAACAGCAAATACTGCCGTTGTTTGAGCGGTTTGATGTCCTGATCGCCCCCGCCACCCCTTGCAGCGCGCCGCTGATAGGTCAGGAAACCATCGCCATCAACGGCCAGAACTTGCCGACCAAGGCCAGCATGGGCATGTTAACCCAACCGATCTCTTTTCTCGGCCTGCCCGTCTGTACTGTTCCACTGGCCACGGCAAGCGGCTTGCCGATTGGCGTACAGCTTATCGGTGCGCCGTTTAACGAACAGGCGGTATTACGAGCCGCCTTTGCCCTTGAACAACAAGGTCTGACATTTTCGCCTACCTGTATGGCTGGAGCCTGATGAATACTGAAGAGATTAACCGCCCCGACGTGCTGGATGCCGTAACCGCCGCCTTTTACCGTTACGAACAGGCGCTGACGGGCAACGATATTGCCGTTCTGGATGCGCTATTCTGGCACGATGCCAGAACGGTGCGGCTGGGTGCCGGAGAGAACCTGTACGGCATTGATGAGATTCGCGCTTTCCGTGCCGCCCGCCCTTCGGCGGGGCTGGATCGCACCTTACAGAATACGGTGATCACCACCTTTGGCGATGCCTTTGCCGTGTGCAGTACCGAATTCACCCGTGCAGGCACGGAGAAAATTGGCCGTCAGCAACAAACCTGGGTGAAATTCCCCTCAGGCTGGCGCATCGTCGCGGCCCAGGTCAGTCTGATGAGTTAAACCGATCCCTTGCGCCAGAGGCAAGGATGCCTCACCTTCATGCTGGTCGATCATCGTCCCGGTGACCAGTGCAGGCCCCTCAGGAAAGGGAGGCGGCATCCCCGGCTGGCTTTCCGGCGGGACCGTGCTCTGCCGCGCGTTCCCGCAGCCAGGCAATCATCTCCTCACTTCCCTCCTGGCTGGCTGTCCGCGCAGGCCAGGCAAGATAATAGGGTTTACTGAGCGGCAGACATAAGGAATCGATCGCCACCAACTCGCCCCGGGCCAGTTCCCCGGCAATCATGTGACGTTGCCCTAACAGCATCCCCGCGCCTGCCACCGCCGCATCAATCGCCAGCGAGGTCAGATTAAACGTCAGGCCGGGCTGCGCCACGGGCTCAGGGAGTCCTTTTGCCTCAAACCACGCAGGCCAGTCCGGCAGAAAACGTCCCTCTTTCCCCCAGTCGAGATGAATCAACGGAGCCTGGTTTAATCTGTCTGCGGCAGCAAAGGTATTGATCAGCGCGGGACTGGCGACCGGAAAAACCTCATCATGGAACAGATACTGTTTGTTCAGCCTGGGATAGGCCTCTTCCCCAAAGCAAATAACAAAATCAGCCGGGGTTTTACTGAAGTCCACGTCGGCGTGCGTGCCATGAAGAGAGAGGCCGACATGCGGGCAGCGCGCGCGCCAGTCAGACAAATGCGGCAGGACCCATTTTGATGCCAGTGCGGGAAGCGCATACAGCGTAAGCTGAGCGGCGGTATCTTTTCGCCCGATATTCCGTTGACCAAGCTGCAGTATATCGAAGGCTTCCGACACGTAGCGGAGATACTGCCTGCCCATCTCAGTCAGCATGACACCATGCTGAGTCCGTAAAAACAGGACGCAGCCAAGGTGATCTTCCAGCTGACGAATCTGCTGGCTCACCGCGGCTGGCGTCAAGGCTAACTGCGCCGCCGCCTTTGTCAGGCTGCCGGTCTCCGCAGCGACCTTAAATGACTGAATAACGTTAATTTTAGGCAGGCGCAACGACGGCGTGGGCATTAAGGCTTCCTTATCAGGGTCTTAAATATTTATTGGTATTCAGTACAATCGGGCGTCGTTACAGTGATGACTAAATAATCACGCGTAGGAAATAAACGATGTCTGAATCTCTGGTACGCACTGACTTACATCCTCTGTCCAGTCACGCCTGGCGTCAACAGTGTCGGACGCAACTTCATCAGCAGGGCGCGCTGGTGCTGCGCAATTTTTTACAGCCCGCCGCCTTAGCGGCCATCGTCGCAGAAGGCGATGCGCAACGCCACCGTGCTTACCATACCCAAAGTAAGCATAACGTCTACCTGATGAAAACGGACCCTGCGTTTAGCGATACGCATCCCAGGAACCGCGAAGTCAGTAGCACTAAGGGCTGTATTACTGATGACGTCATCGCGCTGGATTCTCCGCTGCGTCAGCTCTACGACGATGCACTTTTTCAGGCTTTTTTGTGTGAGGTGCTTGATGAAGGGGCGTTGTATCCGTACGCCGATCCTTTGTCGTCCATTAACCTTCACTATGCCTCGCACGGGAAAGAGCTGGGATGGCATTTCGATAACTCGTCGTTTGCCATCACGTTACTGGTGCAGAAACCAACCGGCGGCGGGCGGTTTCAGTATGTGAAAGATCTGCGGGATGCCGATGCGGGCGAGATGAATTATCCGGGCGTGGCCGACGTGCTGGATGAACAGCAGCCCGTCGAAGAGCTGGCAATTGAAGCCGGTGACCTGGTACTGTTTCGCGGACGTAATTCCCTGCATCGCGTGACGCCTACCGAAGGCGACGTGACCCGGATGCTGGCGGTGCTGGCTTACAATACCGCGCCCGGCATCGCCTTGTCTGAGACGGCCCGGATGACATTTTACGGTCGGTTGTAAACGGCACCGGCGAGCGGATGGGCTCAGGCCACACGGGGCGTTCCGCCCTGCGTGGCTTAACCGGCCGCGTGCATCCACTGGCGCAGATTTTTTAACATCGTCATACAGCGTTCAAGCTGTTCAACACTGACAAACTCATCTGCTTTGTGTCCCTGTTCCATACTTCCCGGCCCACAAACCAGGGTCGCTATTCCCATCTCGTTAAATAACCCGCCTTCGGTGCCAAAGGCCACCGTGGTGAAGTCGTATTGCCCACTCCACTGCGCCAGCCAGCGGGCAAAGTCGGTCTGCGGATCCGTCAGCAAGCCGGGATAGTCGCTCAGCGGCTGAAAGGCAATGTGACATACCGGATCAATGCGCTGCATTTCAGGCATCAGCTCAGCTTCGGCGAAGTGGCGCACACTGTCATACAGGTTCTGTATATCCGTATCGGGCAGCGTTCGCCACTCCACATCAAACTGGCAGGTTTCAGGCACAATATTGAGTGCTGTTCCGCCCTGAATCGTGCCCACCTGCAGCGTGCTGTAGGGCGGTTCAAACCGTTCATCACGTTGCTGCCTGAGCGCCGCTTCCTGATGCAAAAGATGCGCAATTAGCCGCCCGGCATAGTGAATCGCGTTGACACCCTGGTGCGTATAGGCGGAATGGCAGGCAAGGCCCTGTACCCGGCAGCGCACCGCCCGCTTTCCCTTATGTCCGTAAACCGGCTGCATGCCGGTCGGCTCACCCACGATACACATCGCGGGCTTTGCCGCTGAGGCATTGAGCATCGCCACCAGCGAGCGAGCGCCCAGGCAGCCGACCTCTTCGTCATAGGAAAAAGCAAGATGTAAGGGCATGCGGAGGGGCTGTTGCAGAAAGTCATCCAGCGACGCCAGCACGCAGGCAATAAAGCCTTTCATGTCGGCGCTTCCCCGGCCATAACATCGCCCGTCACGCTCCGTCAGGGCGAAAGGCGGCACGGACCAGTTTTGTCCCTCAACCGGCACCACGTCCGTGTGCCCTGACAGCATGACCCCGCCCTCGCCGTCCGGCCCCAGACGCGAATACAGATTGGCTTTTTTACCGCTGTCGTCATGCAGCCACTGCGTCGTCACGCCTCTGTCAGTCAGGTAGTCGTCAATAAACTGAATCAGGGCCAGATTTGACGCCCGGCTGGTTGTGTCAACGGCCAGCAGTGAGGCCAGAATCGCCCGTAAACGGTCATTCATCGCCGGGCACGCCATAAGCTGGCGCATCACGCGGATCCAACGCGCGCGTGACATAGGCTTCCATCTGCGGTTCATAGGCAAGCCACAGTTGCGTCAGTTGTCCGACAGGATCGCCTTCTGTCCAGTCGATGCGCAGATCCACCAATGGCCAGGTGTAGTCATCCACCAGTTTGAGCGCGGCAGAATGTAACGGTCCGGCTTCTCCGCCCGCCGCTACTCCGGCCTGAAGGGCCGCAAGCAGCCGACTGGCCAGTTCACCGGAGGCCGCAGCAAAAGCCGCACACATTGCTGCCGTCACGCCTTTGTCCGCCAGCATATTACCTGCGGCGATACAGTTTTTTCCTTCAGCCACGCTCCAGATCCCCAGGGTTTGGCTGCCACTGAAAAACGCCGTATTCCCCTGGATATCGATTGCGGCGACCTGACGGTAGTCACTGAATCTGTCTTCAGCCAGCGCCAGCTTGAGCGCCACATCGAGCGCGCGGCCCTGATCCAGATACACCAGAATCTGCTGCCCCAGAGAAGGCAGCGTAATGTTCTGGCTGGATACGGCCCCCACGCCAGCCTGCAGCCAGGGGCAGCGCGCGCCCACGGCGATGCTGGATGAACTGATGGCGATGCCAAGTTGACCGGTTTCTTCACAACGTGCCGTTACCGATAAGGTCATTGGGTCGCTCCACCTTTCCAGTCATCCGGAATCACCGCAATGACATCTATTTCCATCAGCCACTGCGGCTGCGCCAGGGCTGAAATCACCAGACCGGTCGAGACGGGGAAAACGCCTTTGAGCCATTTTCCCACTTCACGGTACACCGGCTCGCGATAGCGCGGATCGATAATATAGGTGGTGGTTTTGACGATATGCGACAAGTCGCTTCCTGCCTCTTCCAGCAGTTGCTTCACATTTTTCATCGCCTGCGCCGCCTGTGCAGCCGGATCGCCCAGACCAATCAGATTGCCGTCGAAGTCAGTGCCGACCTGGCCCCGCAGATACACCGTGTTACCTGCACGCACGGCCTGGCAGAGATCGTTGTCCAGCGTTTGATTGGGATAGGTTTCTTTGGTGTTAAACATCCGAATACGTGTATGGGTTGGCATAAAGACAGTCTCCTGGTTCAGTTTTCTGAAGCGGCACGGTAATCCTGATACTGGCGCTGGATAGCAATATGGTCGGCGACATATTTTGCGTCATGCCACACGCCCCAGATAAACGAGGACCCCCGGCGCGACTGCCAGGGAAGCCCGAGAAAATAGAGCCCGGACTCGGTGGAAACGCCGCGTTGATGAACGGGTCTGCGCTTCTCGTCAAAGGCGTTAACCTTCAGCCAGCTGTAATCGGTGGCATAGCCCGTTGCCCAGATGAGGGTGGTTATCCCTGCGCGGACGAGATTGAGCGACTGCACAGGATGCGAGACGCTTTCCGGATCGGGCAGAAACGCGCGCGCGGCCGGATCCTCGGGCAAATTCAGGCCATGCCGTTTTACCCAGGCATCCGCCGCGTCAAGCAGGGATAAATAGTTTTCATCACCCGAGGCGATGTTTTGCGCCAGATCGGGCTTAAAGGTCACGACATCACCGGAAAAGCGCTCCGTTAACCCGACCAGGTTGATGCCCTGTTCCGCCAGCCTGCGAAAGTCAACGGTATGGCCGCCTCGCGCGCCGCTGACCGCAATGGTGACGTGCTCTTTACCCGGTTGACTGGCAGCAGCATCCCACAGGCCGAGCACACCTAACCACCAGCAAAAATCCCGGTTGCGATAACGGCGCGGCGGCCGATCGTGCGGCCCAACAGAGAGCCAGACGTCTTTTCCTGCACGCTGCAGCTCATCAGCAATCTGCACCCCTGACGAGCCTGCGCCGATCACCAGCACGCCGCCTTCAGGCAGTTGTTGCGGGTTGCGATAGTCTGCTGAATGCAATTGAGTGAATCCCGCATCCGTGGGCGCAATCGCGGGGATAATGGGCTTCTGAAAGGGGCCTGTGGCAACGACCACGCGTTGAGCGACGAGCGGGCCTTCAGAGGTGAGGACATCGAACCCGCTGCGCCCGGCACGGGGCGCCACGCTGATGACCTCGACGCCGGTCTTGACAGGGGCTTTAATGTGTTGCGCATAGGCTTCAAAATAGTCCGCGATCTGTTCTTTAGGCACAAAGCTGTCGGGATCCTGCCCCGAAAACGTCATGCCGGGAAACCGGTCGTGCCAGGCCGGGCCGTTGGCGACCAGCGAATCCCAGCGGCGGGTCCGCCATGCCTCAGCAATACGTTTTTTTTCCAACACGCAATGCGGAATGCCGAGCCGCCCCAGATGCTCGCTCATGGCGATACCGGCCTGTCCTGCCCCAATCACCAGGGTGTCTGTTTCTTGCTCTGTTATTGTCATTCCACCATCCTCAAGCCCGCCGTTTCAATGACGTGTTCCTGACACGCGATAGCGCCAAGACTATTTGAGGCAAGTGAATGGGTAAAATATTATAAAGCTAATATCTGAATAAGAAATTAATAAGCAAAGGATGTGCAGCCGATTATTATGGCCACCCAACGATTACAACGCGGAATGACTCAACACCGTGGTCAAAAATACTTTTCCTTTTCTTACCGAACTGCACGATAAATGCACCCTGCTTTTCACGCCGTCGGCCCTAATGCACTATTCTGGCAATAGTCCATAAAAAGTTTTGTTGGGCGCGTCGGTTCATTATGACTTAACCAGGCCATGATTAACGTCGAGGCTTCCATCTCATCTTCAATATCAATCTGCGCAAGTTTTTCACCGTCATAAGTCATATCCGTGTAAGGCCGGGTGACCAGCACGGAAAAGCCTAATCCCTGCCCCACCATGCACCGTACCATTTCGATGGAGGGCGAACTGTAGGCAACCTGCGGGTGATAACCTTTGCTTTTGAAAATATTGATGAAGTAATTCCTGCTGGGTACAGCATCCAGTAAAATCATGGGTTCCTGACTCAGCTCACGCAACGTGACGAGGGATTTTTGCGCCAGCGGATGCTTTACTGGTAAGAGCGCATAGGGTTTATGCGGCGCGTTCAACGCCGCTTTTTGTATCGTGTTATCCAGCTCAAGATCGTACAGGAAAGCCAGGTCGAAACGTCCGCGATGGAGCCCGTGCATCAGTTCATGCTGCTCGCCATCGTAAAGTTCAATGGTGATGTCGGGATAACGCTTTTTGAAGCCCGCAATCAGTTTTGGCATGTACAGCGGTGCCGCAGATTCGAAGCAACCTATTGCAATCGTTCCTGAAATCAGCGTGTTATCTGCACGTGAATTTTGCTCAAACTCATGTGTCAGGCGTAACAGCTCCTGGGCTTTTTCATAAAAACGGCGGCCACCGGGCGTCAGAGAAACCCCTTGAGCATGATGACGGATCAACAGCTGCTGATCGAAGGCGTCTTCCAGATTTTTAATGGAGACAGAGATAGAGGGCTGTGCGATATGCAGTTGGCGCGAAGCTTCAGCAATGCTTTCTGTCTCTACGACGGCGACAAAATACCTGAGCTGTTTAAGTGTAAAGCGACTCATAGCGTTACCTCTGTTTTTTATGGCTACCCGGAAGCTTTGCTTCGTTTTCGACTAAGTAGCGCTGCAAATGCTGTGCCACATCACGTTCAGTTAGCCTGCGTGCCCTTTATTCAAAAATACCGCCCGCCTGTTTTTTTAGCCGCAACCGATCGCGACGCTCAAAAAAAAGAAATTGCACCAATAACTCTCACGTTGCGTCTTAATGATCAGCGCCCTGCCCTAAATAAGCGCAAAAAGGGAAGCAATACGCTAATTATTCCCCTGTGATATTAAAAACACGTCATTTAAAAGGCAGATAGCCATTGGATAGTTTTTTTAAAATCAGAACCAAAGAAATTACTAATTGCTATCGTTCCCGTCATGCCGCCATAGTGAATTACAGAATTAAATGACTAACCCTCTTCTGTTTAATGTGAGCAAGCCCATGACATTTAACTGGAACTATATGTTCAGTCTGTTTAGCGACGCTAACTTTTGGCTGGCGACCTGGACCGTCATCAAACTGAGCCTGCTGACCTGGGGAATGAGCATTATCGCGGGATTTATTCTGGCGCTGGCCAAGCAGTCGCGCCATCCCTTGTTGACGCTGCCTGCCCGATTTTATATCTGGCTCTTTCGCAGCCTGCCTTTACTGGTGCTGCTGATCTTTGTTTACAACCTGCCTCAGGCAGTGCCCGCCACGTCGGCGATATTGAGCGATCCGTTTTGGGCCGGGTTTATCGCGCTGACCATTTGTGAGAGCGCCTACATCGCGGAGATTCACCGCGGCGGGCTGCTGTCAATTCCCAGGGGCCAGAGCGAGGCTGCCCGGGCACTGGGACTACGCTATGCCGGTATTCAGTGGCGCATTATTATTCCGCAGGCTCTGCGTGTGGCCTTGCCAGCGCTGGCGAACGAATACATCGCGATCGTGAAGCTGACGTCGCTGGTCTCTGTTATCTCACTTACCGAAATTTTGATGGTCGGCCAGCGGCTTTACTCGCAGAACTTTCTGGTCATGGAAACCATGGCTGCCGTGGCTTTCTATTACGTGCTGATCGTCACCGTCTTTGATTTCCTGTTAAAGCAGTTGGAGCGTTATCTTGACGTCACGCAGCGTCAGCCTTCCGGCAAACCCGATGCGCAACTGTTCGACCTCGCACAACGCGCGGCGGTGAGCCCGGTTCGTCAGGCAGTGCACGACAGCGGGCCAGCGTTGCAGGCCCTGCGTCTTCACAAGGCTTACAACAATGTTGAAGTACTGGGCGCAGTGAACCTGCAGATCCACGCTGGTGAGGTGGTCTCGGTGATCGGGCCTTCAGGCTCGGGAAAAACCACGCTGATTCGCCTGCTCAATGGCCTGGAGCAGATCGATAACGGTGAGATTCGTATTAACGGAAAACCTTTTATTCACCTTCGTCAGCAGGGAGAACAACGTAAGCCACGCTTCATTGAGCATACCGAGCACCGCCTCAACATTGGGATGGTTTTTCAGAGCTTCAACTTGTTCAGCCACCTCAACGTCATGGATAACCTGATGCTGGCGCCGCGCTATCACAAGCTCGCGCCCACCCAGGCCTTAAAGCAGCAGGCCGCCGCGCTGCTTTTCAAAGTCGGCATGCTCGAACATGCGTGGAAATACCCTCATCAGCTCTCCGGTGGTCAGCAGCAACGCGTGGCTATTGCACGCGCCTTAATGATGCGCCCCCAAATCATGCTGTTCGACGAACCCACGTCAGCGCTGGATCCTGAAAAAGTGAATGAAGTCCTTCAGGTGATTGAAGCCCTGGCAAGCGAGGGCATCACCATGGTGATCGTGACCCATGAGATGAACTTTGCCTTCAAAGTTTCTGACCGAATTGTCTTTATGGAAAAAGGACGCGTGGTCTGTGACGACGCACCCCAGGCGCTGCGCGATGGCCAGCATCCGCGCGTGGAAGCATTTCTGAAGGATGTCTCGCTGGCGTAACGATGTATTCAACACGAGGGCACGACCATGATTGAACAGTGGCAGGTAGATCAGTATCACCAGCAGGGATTTCTGGTAGTTGAACATGTCCTGACAAGCGAGGAAATCGCCGCGCTGCAGCACGATTTTGACCAATGGGTTGAGGAAAGCCGCAGCCAGAGTGCCCCCTGGGGCAATACTCAGGATGGCCGTTCGCGTTTCGACATTGAGAGCGATCACAGTGCCGACCATCCTTCTTTGCGTCGCGTGAGCTCACCAAACGACATCTCTGCCGCCTATCGCCATGCGGCACTGCAGTCACGAATGGCGCAGATTGCCGGGCAGTTAATTGGTGGCAGCGGCGCACGCTATCATCACAGCAAGATCAACTCGAAGCTGCCCCATACCGCAACGAAAGTGGAATGGCATCAGGATTTCCTGTTCACCCCGCACAGCAACGACGATATCGTGACCGCGCTGCTGATGGTCAGTGAGGTCACGCCGGAAAATGGCCCGCTGAACGTGGTGCCGGGCAGCCATCGGGGACCACTGTATTCGCACTGGCAGGACGGGCGTTTTACCGGGGCCGTCGAGCCTGCGGTGGTGAAAGAGCAGTGTCAGCAGCCCAGCGCCTGCTTTGGTCCCTCCGGGTCCGTGTGCTTTATGCACACAAGGCTGCTGCACGCCTCCAGCCCCAATGAAACCGAGTGGCCGCGCACGCTGTTTATCGCCGTGTACGCGGCGGAAGACGCGCTGCCTTTCGGTGAAAACCCCTTGCCCAGCCCGGATGCCGGAACGCTGGTTTATGGTGACGAAAGCGGCATGGTCCGCAGCACCCCAAATGAACTTCGCCTGCCGCAGAAACCGCGCGGAGCCTCGTTCTTTGTTCAGCAGGCAGGTCAAGATCTTGCCAACGTCTGATTGCGCCTAACAGAGAGATAATAATGATGAAAACATGTGTATTAAGTCTGCTTGCCGCAGGCGCTGTCCTGGCGTCATTTAACGCCTCAGCCTTTTTACAACCAGGTAAAATCATCGCCGGATCGGATATGACCTTCTTTCCGTATGAATACATGAAGGATAATAAACCTGCCGGCTTTGACATTGAGTTTCTTGATGGCCTGGCAAAAGTGATGGGCCGTCAGGCCGTGAATATTGATACCCGTTTTCCTAACCTGATCACCGGTTTACAGAGTAACCGGTTCGATATCACTAACTCGTCGATGTATATCACCGCCGATCGCATGAAAGTGATCGACATGATTCCCTACCTGAAAAGCGGCGAGGCTATCCTGTCGCTGAAGGGAAGTGATTATCAACCCAAGACGCCTGAAGCATTCTGCGGCCATAAAATTGGCTCGATGGGCGCCACCTCCTGGCTACAGCAGTTGCATAAACTGTCTGACGATTACTGTGTGAAAAACGGTAAGCCCCCTATCGCGATCAGCGAATATGCGACCGATCCTCAGACGACTCAGGCGATGCTTTCCCATGCGGTGGAAGCGCAGATCACCGATGCCGCGGTGGCGCGTGGCGTTGTCCAGAAGCTGGGCGACCGCATCCAGATATCTTCCACGACGCTCATCTATCCCGTATTAAACGGTTTCGGCGTGAAGAAGGACAATACGGAGGTGAAACAGGCCCTGGTTGCGGCGCTGGAAGCCTACAGTAAAACGCCAGAGTATGCCGCACTGCTCAAAAAATACCATTTTGAAGCGCCGACGGCGGACGATCTCAAGACCTTGATGCCTAAGCCTTAATCTCAAACGCGTGCCGGGCACGCGTTCATTTTCAGGAGGTAATATGGCGCTTTCTTTCGAAGAACAAACGCGTATCGATCTGGCGGCAGCCTTCCGCATTATTGCCCACCTGGGCATGCATGAGGCGGTAGCGAATCATTTCAGTGCCGCTGTCTCACCGGATGGTAAGCAGTTTCTGATGAACCCAAAGTGGAAACACTTTTCACGCCTTCGCGCCAGCGATTTACTGCTGCTCAATGCTGAGGATGCATCCTGTGCAGAGTGGGATGATGTTGATGCCACCGCCTGGTCCATTCATGGGCAAATTCATCAGCGGCTGCCAGAAACCCGGGTCGTGATGCATCTGCATCCGGTTTACACCACCAGCGTTGCCTGCCTGGCGCAGCCGCACATTCCGCCTGTCGATCAAAACAGCGCGCGCTACTTCAACCGCATCGCGGTAGATACGTTATACGGTGGCATGGCCGATACGAAAGAGGAAGGCGCACGTCTGGCCAGCCTGCTGACCGATAAGCGTCGTCTGTTAATGGGCAATCACGGCGTCATGGTTACCGCCCAGACCATTGGCGAGGCCTTTGATGACATCTGGACGCTAGAGCGCGCCTGCCAGATTTTGGTCACCGCCTGGTCTACCGGGCAACCCTTGAAAGTCCTGAGCGATGAGGTTGCGGAAAAAACGGCCCGCGACTGGGAAGGTATTCCCGACTTCTCTCTGCGGCATTTCGAGGAGATGAAGCAGTTGATGATTGAGGCCGATCCCGCCCTGTGCGACTGAGCGCTTCCACGCACGGCTGTCACGCAGGTGACAGCAACAAAGACAGCACGTGGCGACAGCCTTTTGCCGCCACGCGCTTGCCGCCCGGAAGCGATTACGCTTCTGAAGCGGGATGCGTTTTTATCCAGTGCTCGGCAATCTGCTGCCGGGTACAGATCCACACATCCTTATGCTGCTGAATGTGGTCAAGGAAGTTTTGTAGCGCGCGGAATTTTCCCGGGCGCCCTAACAGGCGGCAGTGCATCCCCACCGACATCATTTTGGGCGCGGTCTCGCCTTCTTCATACAGCACGTCGAACGTATCGCGCAAATACGTGAAGAACTGCTCTGCGGTGTTAAAGCCCTGGGGCGATGCAAAGCGCATATCGTTACATTCGAGCGTATAGGGAATGATCAGATGCGGTTTTACCGTACCATCCTGACAGGTAACCTGCGTCCAGAAGGGCAGATCGTCGCCATAATAGTCGCTGTCGTAACTGAATCCGCCCTGTTCGACCACCAGACGACGCGTATTCGGGCTGTCGCGTCCGGTGTACCAGCCCGTCGGCGCCTGACCAAACAGATCCGTTAACACATCCACCGCCTGCTGCATGTGCTGACGCTCGGTTTTAGCATCGATGCCCTGATAGTGGATCCAGCGCCAGCCGTGACTGACCACGTCGTACTTCGCCTGTTTAATGGCGTCTACGATTTCCGGATGACGCGCCAGGGCCATCGCCACACCGAACACGGTGAGGGGCAATCCCCGTTTCTGAAACTCGTTATGAATGCGCCAGAAACCGGCTCGGGAACCGTATTCATACAGCGATTCCATCGACATGTGACGATCGGGATAGCTGGCGGCACCAATGATGTCAGACAGGAACTGCTCTGAACCCGTGTCGCCATGTAATACGCTGTTCTCGGCCCCCTCCTCGTAGTTGAGCACAAACTGCACCGCCACCCGCGCTTTTTTGGGCCACGCCGCATGAGGAGGATTCGCGCCGTAACCGATTAGATCGCGCGGGTAATTTTTATTGAAGCTGTAGGTTTTCTTATCCTGGCTTTCAGTCATAACTTGCATCCTGTCGGTGAACGGGAACATCTGCTTAGTTTAGGTGCTGAAAGGCACCCGAGAGGGGTTTATGTAAAGGATAAGCCAAATCGCCCTGTTTGCTGGTGCCAAATCCCAGCGCCACCAGCGATTCCACCATTTTTACCGCCGCACTGACGCCATCAATCACCGGCATCTCCAGCTCCTGTGTGAGCGACGCCGCCAACGTTGCCATGCCGCCGCAGCCTAAAACAATCGCCCCACAGCCATCTTCCCGTTTTGCCTGTATACAGCGCTGGCGCACTTTCTCCTGTGCCAGCCCGCTGCCATCCTCCAGCGCCAGCACGGGTAAATCGATAGCATGTAAGGCCGCACAATGGTGGGTAAAGCCATACTGCTGAAGTAAATGTCGTGCGATGACCAGCGTGCGCGGCAACGTGGTGACGATCGAGAAACGCGTTGCCACCAGTGTGGCCGTATGCATGGCCGCTTCTGCGATGCCGATGACCGGACCGCTGGCCAGTTCACGTGCCGCCAGCAGTCCCGGATCGCCAAAACAGGCAATCACGTGGCCACTGACGCCCTGTGCTCTGCCAAGTTTCACCTGCTCCAGTACGCCTATCGCCGCAATCGCCTCATCGAAATGCCCTTCAATGGAGGGCACGCCCTGCGAAGGGCACACGGCGAGGATGTCCGTACCCGGCGCGGCAACGGCGCGGGCTGCCCGACCGATGGTTTCCGTCATCGCCTGGCTGGTATTAGGATTAATAACCTGAATCAGGCTCATGATACGGCTCCTTTGTGACCCGAAAATAGTCGGGTGAAATCGGGCAAGGTTTCGCCGCCGCGTTCGAAATGCAGGCTGGAAACAATGTGTTCAAAGTGGTGCTGCAGTGAGTCAGTGAGCGGCACCAAGGCCTTTTCACGTAGCAGCTGTAACAAACGATCGTGATCATCACAGCGACAACCGCGTTGCCACGGCGCGCCCCACGCGGCAATCACCAGAGACGATCGCTGCGCCAGGCGCGTAACAAGATCGGTTAACACCTGATTGCCGGAAATCGCCTGCAGCTGAATATGAAATGCCGCCGAGAGACGAATCGCCGCAGGGCCATCGTGATGTTCGATGGCCGCCTTTTCCTGGGCGACCAGCGCAGCCAGCCCGGCAAGGTGAGGCGGCTGCATATGTTCCAGCACAGCGGGAAGGTTGGCGCACTCGAGTAAACTGCGGGTACGAAAAATATCACGGGCTTCATCAACGCCGGGCGTAGCAACATGTGCACCACGTTTGGGCGTAAGCGTAACCATTTGCACCGCAGCAAGGCGCTGCAACACTTTACGGATGCCCGTGCGGCTGACGCCAAAGACCTCTGAAAGCGCCTCTTCCGGCAATTTGCTGCCGGGCGGCAGTTGGTGTTCAACAATGGCGTTCATTAACGCCTGATAGATAGGTTCATCTTTATCATGCAGATCGGCCGCCGTTCTCTGGCCCTTTTCACTCTTCATTACCTGCTCCGGTAAACAGCGTTGCGTCACTTATCGTATACGTTAAAAATAAATTTTGTATACAAAAAACAAATTTGGCCTGGATCCTGCAAAGTCATTTCACAAGGTTATTTTATTCATGTCTTTGAGAGGAGCAGGTTTCATGCCAAATCATTCAACGGTGAGTAGCACATCGGCCTCTGAAGCCGGGAAAGCATACAGTCCAAAGCTATGTAATGAAGACCTGGCGCCTACGCGCCATCAAAACTGGTCCTGGTACAACATCTTTTCTTTCTGGATGTCGGACGTACACAGCATGGGCGGCTATGTGGTAGCGGCGAGCTTCTTCACGTTGGGCCTGGCGAGCTGGCAGGTGCTGCTCTGCCTGTTGGCGGGGATCTGCATTGTTCAGCTCTGCGCCAACCTGGTCGCTAAACCGAGCCAGATGGCCGGTGTGCCTTATGCGGTTATTTGTCGTCAGGCATTCGGTGTTTTCGGGGCTAATATTCCGGCGGTAATCCGCGGCCTGATTGCATTTGCCTGGTACGGTATTCAGACCTGGCTGGCGGCAAACGCGCTGATGCTGGTGCTGCTGAAGTTTTACCCGTCGCTTGAAAGCCTGACCCACAGCCACTGGCTTGGTTTATCGCAGCTGGGCTGGTACTGCTTTGGCGTGATGTGGGTTCTGCAGGCAATGGTGTTCTGGCATGGCATGAGTGCGATTAAGCGCTTTATCGATATCGCAGGCCCCGCAGTGTATGTGGTGATGCTGGCACTGGCGGGCTGGATTGTATACAAAACCGGTTTCGACGGTATCTCCTTTACGCTGGCCAGCAAGTCGCTGTCGGCAGGTGAACAAACCTGGCAGATGATTACGGCAACGGCATTAGTGGTGTCTTACTTCTCAGGCCCGCTGCTGAACTTTGGTGACTTTTCCCGCTATGGCAAAAGCATGGGCGAGATCCGCCGGGGTAACCGCTGGGGACTGCCGTTCAACTTTCTGCTGTTCTCCATCGTGACCGTTGTCATTGTATCGGGCACTCAATCCCTGTTTGGCAAAATGATTACCGATCCTATTGAAACCGTCAGCATGGTCGGCAGCGATTTAGCCGTGGCGATTGGCTTACTGACCATGATCACCGCAACGATCGGTATCAACATCGTGGCGAACTTTGTCTCGCCTGCTTTCGATTTTTCAAACTGTTCGCCGCAGAAAATCAGTTTCCGCACCGGTGGCATGATTGCGGCAGTCGGATCGGTCCTGCTCACACCGTGGAATCTGTTTCAGTCTCCTGAACTGATTCACTACACGCTCGACGTACTGGGTTCGTTTATCGGCCCGCTGTTTGGCATTCTGTTAGCCGATTTTTATCTGATTAAGGGCGGCCGTATTTCAGTAGACGATCTGTTTGATGCCACACCGCAGGGGCGCTACTGGTATCGCGGTGGATTTAACCCGAAGGCCATTATCGCTTTGCTGCCCTCAGTCGCTATCTGTCTGGTGATCAGTTTTATCCCTTCCCTGCATCAGGTGGCCAACTTTAGCTGGTTTATCGGCGTGGCGCTGGCGGCAAGCTGCTACTGGTTAGTGGCGCGAGAAAAGCAGACCGAGCAGAAAGACCTCACTATGCCTTCCGGCACGGTGGTCATGCAGAAGGAATAACGCCCTGTTCAGACGCAGTATAACTGTACAATAACCACATAAACGACTCTGACTGGAGTCGTTTTTTTTAATAGCCGGACACCGGATCGCCTTGATGGCGAATACTGCTGACTGTTTGGCGCGCCAGCCCTGACCGCCCCAGATAATGTTCGTGGGTGAATACGCGCTCATCCTGTTTGCCCTCCTCTCCCTTTCGTGCAAAAGCGCCGTGTGCCCGTTACCCCCTGTCTTGACCTGCTAGAAATTTGCAGTGACAAGGCATTTAAAATCAGCGAGATAAGTCATTAAACCCTCTGCGTATCCCGGCGTCGCGGTAACGAAAGAACGCGGGATTCCCGCACCCGATAACATTCATTTCAAAATAAAAAAGATTCAAAATGAAAGTTAAATAATTTATTTGTGATCTATATAAAATATTTATGCCTTTTAAACGACTATATTTTCTGCGTGTTAAGACCTAACCAACGTGAAAATCCGGGCAACCTTAAAAGGAGCGGCACATGATTGATGCAATCACCTTTGGTGCGGAATGGTTTATTGGACTGTTCCAGAAAGGAGGTGAAGTTTTTGTCGGCATGGTGACAGGAATTTTACCTTTGTTAATTAGTTTATTAGTCGTAATGAACGCGTTAATCCGATTCGTAGGGCAACATCGAATTGAACGGCTGGCACAGAAATGTGCGGGCAATCCTGTATCACGCTATTTGCTTTTACCGCTTATTGGCACCTTTGTTTTTTGTAACCCGATGACACTCAGCCTGGGGCGATTTATGCCCGAGAAATATAAGCCAGGATATTACGCGGCCTCATCATACAGTTGCCATTCAATGAATGGGTTATTTCCGCACGTGAATCCGGGTGAACTCTTCGTTTATTTAGGGGTTGCCAGTGGCCTGACAACCCTGGGCTTACCCCTGGGCCCTCTTGCTGTCAGCTATTTTCTGGTTGGGCTTTTTACTAACTTTTTTCGCGGCTGGATTACCGATCTCACCACCAGCCTGTTTGAAAAAAAGATGGGCATCAAACTCGATAAAAACGTTCAGCTCTAATAAAGGCGGAAAATAAAATGACGACACAAATCCGTATCGAAAAAGGAAGCAGCGGTTGGGGCGGCCCTTTACAACTTGATATAACACCCGGGAAAAAAATTGTTTACATCACCGCCGGCGCCCGACCGTCAATCGTGGACAGGATCAGTGAAATCACCCATTGGGAAGCCGTAGATGGTTTCAAACAAGGGGAACCGCCAGCCGATGAAATTGGTCTGGCCATCATCGATTGTGGTGGCACGCTGCGTTGTGGTCTTTATCCCAAACGCGGTATCCCCACCGTGAATATCCATGCGACAGGAAAGTCCGGACCGCTGGCACAATATATCCTGGAAGACATTTATGTCTCTGGCGTTAAGCCTGAGAATATCAGCATCGTCAATCGCGATGATCACGGCAGTAAAGACGTCATTCACACCCATGACGAAAAACGTGCTGCCCTCGCGCCCCGTGGCGCTGGCGCGGGGAAAGATTATGACTCGAGTAAAAAAATCACCGAGCAAAGCGACGGTTTACTGGCAAAAATTGGCACAGGAATGGGGACCGTCGTTGCCGAATTTTTCCAGGCCGGGCGGGATACCATTGATACCGTACTCAAGACCATCCTCCCTTTTATGGCATTCGTGGCGGCCATCATTGGCATCATCATGGCCTCAGGTTTGGGCGACATGATTGCCCACGGGCTGACGCCACTCGCCACCAATCCTCTTGGCTTAATCACGCTGGCCTTAATCTGTTCCTTTCCGCTCCTGTCGCCGTTCTTGGGGCCGGGCGCCGTGATAGCCCAGGTTATTGGTGTACTCATTGGCGTTCAAATCGGACTGGGTCATATTCCGCCCCATCTTGCCCTGCCAGCCCTGTTTGCCATCAATGCACAAGCCGCTGCAGATTTTATTCCTGTGGGTTTATCGCTGGCGGAGGCGAAACAGGACACCGTGCGCGTGGGGGTTCCTTCCGTTCTGGTCGGCCGCTTCCTGACCGGTGCCCCTACCGTGCTGATTGCCTGGGCAGTCTCTGCCTTTATTTATCACTAAACGCCCCCTTCTGGAGAAAAGTCATGACGCACTTTGAAACCGAAATAATCAAAGTGGGCATAAACGCCCACGATGCGCTGCTTGAAAACATGATGATTTTATTTCGGGAAGGCGCACCCGCCGATATTCAGGATTATTGCTTTATCCACCAGCATGGCACGCTGACGGGGCATCCTGTCACGGGTTCAACCCTGCAGTTGGGAGAACGGTGTTATACCGTGACGGCCATCGGTGAGGTCGCGATCGAAAACTTGCGCGAACTGGGCCATATCACCGTTGTTTTCGACGGGCAGCCAACCGCGCAACTGCCTGGTTCAATCCATGTTAGTGGAAAAGCGCCCGACAGAATTACGACGGAAACATCCGTAAAACTCTTTGCATAGGAGCGAGTTATGTCTGAAGTTGCTGTGGTTATCGGTGGTGGGCAAACGCTGGGGGCATTTCTGGCAAAAGGGCTGGCCGAAGCAGGTTACCGCGTTGCCGTCGCGGATTTGAAAGGGGAAAACGCCCGAAAGGTCGCCTCAGAAATTAACGCCGAATATGGCGCCAATCGGGCCGTGGGTTTTGAGGTTGATGCAACAGATGAGGCGAGTGTTATTGCGCTTGCTGGCAATATCGATAAGGTCTTTAAACAGGTCAATGTGATGATTTACAGTGCCGGCATGGCAAAAGCGTCCTTTGTCACTGATTTCGCCTTAAAAGATTTTGAAATATCTTTGCAGGTCAATCTGGTTGGGTATTTTCTCTGTGCACGTGAATTTTCCCGACTGATGATTCGCGATAATATTCCGGGCCGCATTATTCAGATCAATTCGAAGTCGGGCAAAACAGGCAGTAAACATAATTCGGGCTACAGCGCGGCTAAATTTGGCGGCGTGGGATTAACACAGTCACTGGCCCTCGATTTAGCGGATTATGGCATCAGAGTACATTCGCTGATGCTGGGTAATTTGCTCAAATCGCCGATGTTTCAGTCTCTGCTTCCTCAGTATGCAAAAAAACTGGGCATCTCGCCCGAGGAAGTTGAAGCCAGCTATATTGCAAAAGTGCCACTCAAGCGCGGTTGTGAATACCAGGATGTGCTGAACGTCTTGTTGTTTTATGCAAGTGACAAGGCCTCATATTGCACCGGGCAGTCTATCAATATCACGGGTGGCCAGGTGATGTTCTGATTGCCCCTTCAATATCGCTGGCCTGGTATGTTGGCCTTGCTCAGGAGACGAAGATGAGTAGCGGGATAATTGCTGTAGCACTGTTGGCATGGCTGGCCCATTCGTTGTTTGGCTGGTATCAGTTACGACGCTTTAACCATATGCTGGAGGGGTTATTTCAGCAAGGTCGGGTTGGCATCGGGCGATCGGCTTCAAACCGCTTCAACGTTAAACCCCGCGTAATTATCGCAGTCGCGGTCAATCCCGAAGGACGAATCCTGGCGGCTGTCATTATGAAAGGCTTCACCGTTTTTGCGCGTCCACATGCTTTGCCTTTGTTAACCGACTGTTATCTTGATGATATCGATGCGAAAAAAATTTTTCCCGAACGTGAAACGTGTCAAAAAGCCTTACTTTCCGCCATATCAATGAAAGAGTGATGTGTTAAATTGAAAGCAGGATGAAAATTTTAGCGCTGCTTTAATTTTGACAAAACCCCTTTCAGATAAGGCGTTACTGATGAAACCGCAACAAAGACAGGAAGCTATCCTTGCCTATCTCCAAAAAAATGGCAAAACCACCATTGGCGATCTGATCGACTATTTCAAAGCAACAGGCACGACGATTCGCAAAGATCTAACCGAAATGGAAAAGCGCAGCGAGGTGATTCGTATTCACGGTGGCGTCATTCTGAGCCATGAAGAAGGCGATCAACCTATCGACCATAAAACGCATATCAACAGTGACAGAAAAAGGCACATTGCTGAATCGGCCATACAACTGGTTAACGATGGTGATTCGCTAATCCTGGATACCGGCAGCACCGTGCTTCAAATGGTCAGGCATCTCAAACCCTTCAATAACATTACCGTCATGACAAACAGCCTGCACATTGTGAATGCGTTAATGGAATTGGATGGCGATCAGACCATTTTAATGCCCGGCGGAACGTTACGAAAAAAGTCCGCCTCATTTCATGGCGGACTTGCCGAGTCAGCCTTTCGCTCTTTTAACTTCGATAAGTTATTTATTGGCGCCGATGGTATTGATTTGGATATGGGGATCACCACCTTTAACGAAGTTCATGCCGTCAGCACGTCAATGTGCGCGGCGGCTGACAGGATTATTGTCCTTGCTGATTCATCCAAGTTTGGTCGTAAAAGCCCAAATGTGGTGTGTAGTCTGGATAAGGTGGATACCATTATCACGGATGCCGGTATTACGCCTCATTACCTTCAGCGACTCGTGGACAAAAAAATCAACGTCATTGTCGCAGGAGGGGAGGATGAAGAATAAAGAGGTGCTGCTCGAGTATGCCAGAGAGGCGCTGTCGCTTGAAATTGCCGAGGCTCAGAATCTGTTTCACAGCTTAGATGACGCTTTTATCAATGCGTGTGAATTAATTCTGCAATGTCAGGGCAAAACGATTGTTTCTGGCATCGGTAAATCTGGCCATATTGGAAAAAAAATCGCCGCTTCGCTGGCCAGTACCGGCACTCCCGCTTTTTTTGTGCATCCTGCTGAAGCCTTGCATGGCGATCTGGGCATGATCACTTCGCAGGACGTGTTTATTTTTATCTCGAATTCCGGCAGCGCGGCTGAATTACAGATTATTGTTCCTGCCCTTAAGGCGCTCAACGTTCCCATTATTGCGATCACTAATGTCGCCCACTCCTTTCTGGCCCAGCAGGCCAACCACGTACTGCATCTTGCTGTTAATCGGGAAGCCTGCCCGATGGGGCTTGCGCCCACGTCGAGCGCCGTGAATACCCTGTTATTGGGTGACGCTTTGGCAATGGCGCTGATGCGTTCACGTAATTTTAATGAGGAGCAATTTGCCCGCTCCCATCCCGGAGGCAGCCTGGGCGCTGGCCTGCTTAATTCGGTTGCGCAATGTATGCGAAAAGGCGAACGCATTCCTCGCGTAAATAAAAACGCCTCCGTGTTAGATGCCATGGAAGAACTGACCCGTACCGGTATGGGGATTGTGATTGCCTGTGATGACGACAACGATATCGAGGGTATTTTTACTGACGGCGATCTGCGCCGCGCGCTGTTAGCTGGTAAAAAGCTGGACGATCGGCTTGATCCTCTCCTGACGCGCCCCGGCTACAAACTGGCCGAACACCTTAGCGTTGCGGCCGCTACGCAGAAATTATATGACCGACGCATTAGCGCGGCGCCAGTCGTCAATCAACAGGGTCAGTTAGTTGGAGCCATCAATCTCTATGATTTGCATAAATAACATTTATTTAGCCCGTTTTTAATCTATCAGCCACCTGGGAGGGAATATGGAATTGTATATCGATAGTGCAGATACGTTAGCTATTCACGATCTGGTCAACGTTTTACCCGTTAATGGCGTGACCACCAACCCTTCGCTCGTCGCCAAATCTGGCGTCGAACTGACGAAGTTAATCAGCGAGCTACGCACGATTTTAGGGAACGAGAAGCTTATCTTTGCTCAGGTTCTGGCAAAGGATACACCAACGATTATTCGCGAGGCGCAGTACCTCCATGAGCTGTGCGCCAATATGGTCGTGAAAATCCCCGTCGACCGGGCCGGACTCGCCGCGATTACCCAGTTGAAACAACGTAACATTCCTACTTTAGGCACGGCGATTTACTCTACCTCACAGGCGATGTTGGCGGCCTTTGCTGGCGCTGATTATATTGCGCCCTATTTCAACCGTATGGAAAATAATAATATCAATGCAAAGCAGGCCGTTTCAGATATGCAGCAATTTATTCAACTGCATAAGATGGAGTGCAAGATATTAGCAGCCAGCTTTAAAAACACGACGCAGGTAGCGGACTGCATGCTCTCTGGCGCGGCGGCTGTCACCTTACCTGTCGATGTGATGTGCGAAATGTTTAACTCCCCTCTGGCAAAGCATGCCATTGATGATTTCAGTCATGACTGGAATCGGGCGTTCAACCGTTTGCAGTTAATGATTTAGTGGTGCGAAGATGTTAATCGTGCTGGCGTGAGACAACGTTTTTATTTGGCAGCATTAATACTTTGGTTGCCTGAATGAAAGGAAATTGTTTCGGAGTTTTCGACGCTAGAAAACTAAAAACGCCATGCTGATAACCAGCATGGCGTCGAAATTTGGCGGAACGGACGGGGCTCGAACCCGCGACCCCCTGCGTGACAGGCAGGTATTCTAACCAACTGAACTACCGCTCCGCGCTTTGTTCCCCGTCGGGAACGAGGCGAATATTAATCACAACAAGAGTACGCGTCAACGCTTTTCCCCGTGCAACATTCTGTTTGCTGCTATTTTCGCCCCAATGTTGATTTTACACACAAATCTTTGCGACTCAGGCGCGCCACAGACAGCTGCCGCCCTTCTTCATAATGAGATCTAACCGGGACTCATGCTGGTTAACTTCCTCATCGCTGGCGGTAACCACACGCAATCCCGAGCTGGGGCGAGCAATACGCTGAATACCTTCGCTCTGCTGCTGACGTGCTCGTTCCTCTTCCGATGAGAACGACAGCGAAGTTTGCCCGCCGGTCATCGTTAAGAAAACTTCGGCCAGTATCTCGGCATCCAGCAGTGCGCCGTGCAGCGTACGCTTGCTGTTATCTATTTCGTAACGTGAGCACAGCGCATCAAGGCTGTTGCGCTTGCCGGGAAACATGCGGCGCGCCATTGCCAGGCTGTCGGTAATCTTGCAGAAGGTTTCGGTTTTCTCGATACCGCGCTGCAGTTTACCGAATTCGTAATCCATAAAGCCGATATCAAACGACGCGTTATGAATCACCAACTCCGCACCGCGGATGTAATCGAGAAACTCATCGGCAATATCGCTGAAGGTCGGCTTATCCAGCAGGAATTCATCGGCGATACCGTGAACGCCAAACGCTTCAGGATCCACCAGCCTGTCGGGCTTGAGATACATATGGAAGTTATTGCCCGTCAGGCGGCGGTTAATGACTTCGACGGCACCAATCTCAATGATGCGGTGACCTTCATAATGTACCCCGATCATATTCATACCGGTGGTTTCAGTATCGAGAACAATTTGACGGTTATTTGCAGTGCTCATAGGCCTCGTTTTATGTCAGACTTGGCGTTTTGTCAGAAGGAAGTCTACCAGAGATGCGTAAACAGGTAGAGATTTTCACCGATGGATCTTGTCTCGGCAACCCGGGCCCCGGTGGTTATGGCGCAATTTTGCGTTACGGGCAGCATGAAAAAACCTTCAGTGCGGGTTATCGCCTGACGACCAATAATCGCATGGAGTTAATGGCGGCCATCGTGTCACTGGAAGCCCTGACGCAACCCTGCGATGTGGTGTTAAGTACCGACAGTCAGTATGTGCGCCAGGGTATTACACAATGGATACACAACTGGAAAAAGCGTGGCTGGAAAACGGCTGAGAAGAAGCCGGTTAAGAACGTCGATTTGTGGCAACGGCTGGATACCGCGCTCAGCACACACCAGATTCAGTGGGAATGGGTTAAAGGTCATGCCGGCCATCCCGAAAACGAACGTTGTGATGAACTGGCGCGCAGCGCAGCGAACAACCCGGCCTTTGATGATATTGGCTATCAGCCAGAATCCTGATCTTTGACGTGTCGGAACTGGCGCGTCGCGTTGACCGTCTGGGGCAATTGTCTTTTGCTCAGGCTCATCCGCGCCTTGGTGGGCGTAAGGGGAAAACTCCGTTTACGCGCCACAACAATGTTCAGGCAACCTAACGCGGGAAGATGGGCGCTGATCATTTTCCCCCCCTGCCGATGCCAGGGCAGCACCTGGAAACGCGTGCGGTAAACCACTTCGTAATTCAGTAAGCCCAGCCAGTCCAGTAATCGCATCTGACTAAACATCCGGCTGCTCCAGGGCGCTTTACGCTGGATGCCCGGCACCATCTTACTGATGCCCAGCAGACTGAACGGATTAAAACCACTGATGATCATCCAGCCGTCATCGATCAGAACGCGATCAACCTCGCGCAATATCCGGTGCGGATCCTGACTCCAGGATAACGTATGGGCCAGTAAACAGGCATCAACAGACTTCGATTCAAACGGCAGCTGTGCCGGATTTGCCAGCACCTGTAGCTGTTCCCCTTCAGTGCCTACACTGACCTGATGTGAGATAGCACAATTTTCTGTATTGATTTCTGCGCTGAGGTTGCCAAGCTTAAGCATATGAAAGCCGTACAGCTTTCCCAGGTAAGGCTGAAGCTGCTGTGTAAGCGCATCGCGGAAATAGACGCCCCAGGGCATATCGTGCCATGAGCGTGGCGCGTTCAGGATTTGGCGTGTTTTAGCGGGCTTCATGCTTTACCATTTTCCTTTTTATACGGCCAGCGAGAGGTATCTATGAATCTTACCAGTATTCCTGCATTACAAGATAACTACATCTGGACGTTAACAGATGACAACGGAAAATGCCTGATTGTTGATCCCGGTGAAGCTCTGCCGGTACTGGAGAAGATCAAAGCTAACGGCTGGCAGCCTGAAGCGATTTTGTTAACCCATCATCATAATGACCACACAGGCGGTGTTAAAACCCTCTGCGAACATTTTCCTGACATTGCCGTTTATGGTCCGCAAGAAACAGCGGACAAAGGTGCAACCATTCGGGTCAGCGAAGGGGATAAATTCAACGTTCTGGGTCTGTCTTTCGAGGTTATCGCTACGCCCGGACACACTTTAGGACATATCTCATATTACAGTTCGCCTTATATTTTCTGCGGTGACACTCTGTTTTCGGGCGGCTGCGGTAGATTATTTGAAGGTACGCCAGAGCAAATGTTCGATTCTTTTCAGAAGCTTAACCAACTCCCAGAGGATACCCTGGTGTGCTGTGCACATGAATACACTTTATCCAATCTGAAGTTTGCTGCTGCAATTTTACCCCACGATCCGCAAATAACGGCTGAATACCATAAAATTAAGGACTTACGGGCCGAAAATCGCATTACTTTACCTACAAAACTGGCTCACGAGCGTGTGATAAATTTATTTCTCAGAACGCAAGATCCTGATTTACAACATGCTTTGAGCGTTGATTCAGAGGTAGAGCCTGTATGGAAGACATTTGCCGTTCTACGCGAGAAGAAAGACCGTTTTTGATTTTTCAGGTTGTGTTGTGAAGGACCGTCACGTATAGTTGCTCGTCTTTTAAGCGAACTATTGACACACACATGAAGGCTAAAGCGATATTACTCGCCTCGGTCTTGCTGGTAGGATGTCAGGCATCACGGAATGACGCCAATATCCCCGAACAGCATGCACAGAGTCTGTCTTCAGCTGGTCAAAGTGAAAATGGAAAGTACGGTGATCGACTTTTATCGCCGCGATGGCAGGAAGATGGAACTGGCCTCGCAGAAGATAGTGATCTCTGGAGTTTCATTAGTGACGAGTTGAAGATGGGGATTCCGGAAAACCCCCGGATCCGCGAACAGAAATTAAAGTTTTTAAAAAATAAGAGCTATCTCCACGATGTAACATTACGGGCAGAGCCGTACATGTACTGGATAGTCGAGCAGATTAAGAAACGTAAGATGCCGATGGAACTAGTACTGCTACCCATAGTGGAGAGCGCTTTTGATCCTCACGCAACGTCATCTGCAAATGCCGCTGGCATCTGGCAGATTGTTGGCAGTACGGGTCGAAACTATGGTTTAAAACAAAACCGTTACTACGATGGTCGTCGCGATGT
Organism: Pantoea sp. Ae19-2; assembly: GCF_059801205.1. Classification (NCBI taxonomy): domain Bacteria; kingdom Pseudomonadati; phylum Pseudomonadota; class Gammaproteobacteria; order Enterobacterales; family Erwiniaceae; genus Pantoea; species Pantoea sp. Ae19-2. The sequence goes on from NZ_JBCHWE010000001.1 coordinate 2,960,694, forward strand.
TGTCGCTTCAACCAAAGTAGCGCTGGATATGATGCAGCGTCTAAATACCATGTTCGGTGGTGACTGGCTTCTGACAGTTGCGGCCTACAACAGTGGCGAAGGACGTGTGCTCAAAGCGATTAAGCAGAACAAGGCACGCGGTAAGCCTACCGACTTCTGGCATCTTTCGCTTCCACGTGAAACGACGGTTTATGTTCCAAAAATGTTGGCCTTGAGCGAGTTGCTTAAGAACAACAAGCGTTACGGTATCAAACTGCCGACACCTAACGAAAACCGTGCACTGGCACGTGTTGAAGTGGGTCAGCAGATAAAACTGACGCAAGCCGCTGAAATGGCCGGTATGTCGCTCACAAAGTTGAAGAGCTTCAATACCGGGTATAAAGGCGGTGCGACAGCACCTAATGGGCCACACTACATTATGGTGCCGAAAGCTAACGTCGCACAGTTGCGGGATTCACTGGCTTCCGGTGATATCTCTGCAGTGCAGCCCACCCAACTGGCAAAGGCCAGTAATGATGGTGGCTACAAAGTGCGAAGCGGCGATACCCTGTCGGGCATTGCCAATAAGTTAGGCGTCAGCGTTGCAACACTGAAGCAGCAAAATAACCTGCGCAGTGCCAGCATTCGTCCGGGCCAGATACTGACCGTCGGATCGAGCGGCACGAGCCTGGCGGATAATGGCAACAGCATCACCTATCGTGTTCGTAAGGGTGATTCTCTTGACAGTATCGCCCGTCGTCACGGCGTGAATATTAAAGACGTGATGCGCTGGAACAGTGTTGTGAGTAATGCAAAAGATATTCAGCCTGGCGATGAGCTAACGTTGTTTGTTAAGAATAACGCAACGCCAGATACCTGATACGTTGAAAAGGCTGACAAATGTCAGCCTTTTTTCTTATTCGATTCTTCTGCACTTTGCATGATCTCCCGGCGTTTCGCCCTCTCCTCCTGACAGAACGTCTCTCCGCGAGATTCTCCTCACCGACTGGCGTTAAATTCGACCAGTAAGGGATTATGATCGGATGCGCGCGTCACCAGCACTGACGCCTCACTAACGTGCATGTCGCGATAGAAGACGAAATCTAACGGCCGGCCAAAGGCTTTACGTCGATGATCCGCGGTGAACATCACCTCTTCCAGCTGCATCTGATGAGCAAACCGGTAAAGCGCGTTAATCCGTTGACGACTCCACGCATTGAAATCGCCAGCCATGATAACCGGACCACGGTGGTGAACGATCTGTTCGCCAATAGGCCCAAGTTGTTTACTGTAGACATCCACGCCCAGACTAAAGTTTACGGCATGAATGTTGACTACCATAAGCGTTTCACCCGTGGGTAACGGATAGGCCGTGACTAAAGCCGATTTAGAGAGCCTCAGAAGCGGCTCTCGCTCGCGCAAAGGGCAACAGTAGACTGGGTGAGCGGAAGCCAGTGTCATCACGCCAGAGGGATGCTGAGGCAACACGAATGCCGGAACCTGATCGGCCGCCAGATAGTTGCTGGTCGCAAATCGGATAAGCTCTGGCGTGGTTTGCGCTTCCTGGAGCAGAACCAGATGCGCATCTTTACCAAAGCCTTCCAGTACGGACATCCAGTCGGCACGCTGCTGTTTAAAGATATTCCATACCAGCACTTTAAGATTGGGGTGAGCGGGGAGCGGCGCGCCGGGAGGCAGCGCCTGGCCGAGATGAAACATTGCACCCGGGGGAAAGATCCTCTCCGCTGGCTGTCCGGCTACATATCTCATCGCGTAGGTTTTTTTGCGCACTTTCCCGCCTGGCTAATCGTTCAAAAAGTCGTATGACTTATCTGTTATAGGGATTTTAGTACGCGGTTTCAATGGATGCTGCCGATTGTTCCAAACCCACTCTGTTTATTTTAATCATAACGGGCTGTATTGATACGCTGTCTTGTGGGCCGGTCTGCTCAAGCGCGGCATAATTTATCATCTGTCTTATCGGGAAAAAGCCTTTCGCGCCAAGGGGCCAGGTCAGTGCTGTGCTTTAATAACAGTTCTATCGGCCTACAGGCTATTTGGCGTGAAGAGACACCATGAAGGCATCGTCTGAAGAACTGAAAGTATTTGTGAGCGTGGTTGAAAGTGGAAGCTTCAGCCGGGCTGCCGAGACGTTAGAGATGGCCAACTCTGCCGTAAGCCGTACGATTAAGAAGCTGGAAACTAAGCTGGGGCTGGCCTTACTTACGCGAACGACCCGCAATCTTGCATTAACGCAGGAAGGGGAACGTTATTTTCAGCAGGTCCAACATTTTCTTCAGGTGATGACCGCGGCGGAAAACGAGTTGATGGAAAGCCGTGATGTGCCCAAAGGGCTGTTGCGGATAGACGCAGCTACGCCAGTCATATTGCATCTCATCATGCCGATGATAAAGTCCTTTCGGGAACGCTATCCGGACATCGCGCTTTCGCTGATTTCTTCTGAAAACTTTATCAACCTGATTGAGCGAAAAGTCGATGTGGCAATTCGGGCAGGCAGTCTGACGGATTCTGGCCTCAGAGCGCGACTGCTTTTTATCAGCTATCGCCGTCTCATTGCCTCTCCCGACTATTTGAAAAAACACGGTATACCTTTGCGGGCGGCCGATCTGGATAATCATCAGTGTCTTGGTTTTATTGATGCACCGCGCCTTAATCGTTGGCCTGTGGCCTGTGAAGGCGGCGAACTTTATGGCATTCGTTCTGAGCTCGATTCAAATAGCGGAGAGACCATCAAGCAGCTTTGCCTGGAAGGGAATGGTATCGCCTGTCTGTCAGATTACATGGTGCATAAAGAAATTGAAGAAGGCAGCCTGGTGGAGATCATGTCCGATCAGCGTTTGCCGGTTGAGATGCCCTTTAACGCCGTGTATTACAGCGATCTCGGCGTAACCCAGCGCGTGCGTGCCTTTATTGATTTTCTCAGTGAGTGGGTGGTCAGACAGCCCTGGCATGTGCAAAACGATTTGCAGCAACACCTCTCTATAAAGCCCTGAAGGGCTGTGCTCGCTACAGCCTGTGAGACGTTGCCGTGTGGAAGAGTAATGGCAATTATTTTGGCTCAGAAATGGAAAAAGCCCTGACCGTTAAGTCAGGGCTTTCCAATTAAGTGGCGGAACGGACGGGGCTCGAACCCGCGACCCCCTGCGTGACAGGCAGGTATTCTAACCAACTGAACTACCGCTCCACCGATTCTGTACTGACGTCAGAAAAACGTTCTGATATCAGGTATATCGCCCTTCCGCGTCACCGGTAAGGTCACGACCAGCGTACTGGTCTTAATTTGATGCCTGGCAGTTTATGAATCACGCTGTGATTCACCCTTCGGGCCGCTGCTTCGCAGCGTTCAAAAGCGTTCGCTTTTGTCCTACTCTACTGAGTAGTGAACTGCCCGAGGTTACGTGCAGGTCCTTCAATTTGATGCCTGGCAGTTCCCTACTCTCGCATGGGGAGACCCCACACTACCATCGGCGCTACGGCGTTTCACTTCTGAGTTCGGCATGGGGTCAGGTGGGACCACCGCGCTAAGGCCGCCAGGCAAATTCTTTGTGCTCCGTCCTGCGTCTTTCACGCTGCTGCCGCGCTGGCTTCCCTCGCGCCGCTCAGTCACATACCTCAGTATGCTCCTTCACCCCGTCTCGGTTGCCGCCTTGCACTCAGCGCAAAATCTTTCGTTTCCGCAGATTCTTTATCCGGTAAACAATGCTGAAAATTTAAATCGTCTCTCTACCAAAACGCCTCTGGCGTTGTAAGGTTAAGCCTCACGGGTCATTAGTACCGGTAAGCTCAACGCATCGCTGCGCTTACACACCCGGCCTATCAACGTCGTCGTCTTCAACGTCCCTTCAGGAGCCTTAAAGGCTCAGGGAGAACTCATCTCGGGGCAAGTTTCGTGCTTAGATGCTTTCAGCACTTATCTTTTCCGCACTTAGCTACCGGGCAGTGCCACTGGCGTGACAACCCGGACACCAGCGGTGCGTTCACTCCGGTCCTCTCGTACTAGGAGCAACCCCCCTCAATTCTCCAGCGCCCACGGCAGATAGGGACCGAACTGTCTCACGACGTTCTAAACCCAGCTCGCGTACCACTTTAAACGGCGAACAGCCGTACCCTTGGGACCTACTTCAGCCCCAGGATGTGATGAGCCGACATCGAGGTGCCAAACACCGCCGTCGATATGAACTCTTGGGCGGTATCAGCCTGTTATCCCCGGAGTACCTTTTATCCGTTGAGCGATGGCCCTTCCATTCAGAACCACCGGATCACTATGACCTGCTTTCGCACCTGCTCGAGCCGTCACTCTCGCAGTCAAGCTGGCTTATGCCATTGCACTAACCTCCTGATGTCCGACCAGGATTAGCCAACCTTCGTGCTCCTCCGTTACGCTTTGGGAGGAGACCGCCCCAGTCAAACTACCCACCAGACACTGTCCGCAGCCCGGATTACGGGCCTACGTTAGAACACCAAACATTAAAGGGTGGTATTTCAAGGCCGGCTCCACGCAGACTGGCGTCCACGCTTCAAAGCCTCCCACCTATCCTACACATCAAGGCTCAGTGTTCAGTGTCAAGCTGTAGTAAAGGTTCACGGGGTCTTTCCGTCTTGCCGCGGGTACACTGCATCTTCACAGCGATTTCAATTTCACTGAGTCTCGGGTGGAGACAGCCTGGCCATCATTACGCCATTCGTGCAGGTCGGAACTTACCCGACAAGGAATTTCGCTACCTTAGGACCGTTATAGTTACGGCCGCCGTTTACCGGGGCTTCGATCAAGAGCTTCTCCTTGCGGATAACCCCATCAATTAACCTTCCGGCACCGGGCAGGCGTCACACCGTATACGTCCACTTTCGTGTTTGCACAGTGCTGTGTTTTTAATAAACAGTTGCAGCCAGCTGGTATCTTCGACTGGCTTCAGCTCCGGGAGCAAGTCCCTTCACCTACGCGCCAGCGTGCCTTCTCCCGAAGTTACGGCACCATTTTGCCTAGTTCCTTCACCCGAGTTCTCTCAAGCGCCTTGGTATTCTCTACCTGACCACCTGTGTCGGTTTGGGGTACGATTTTGTGTTACCTGATGCTTAGAGGCTTTTCCTGGAAGCAGGGCATTTATCACTTCAGCACCGTAGTGCCTCGTCGTCACGCCTCAGTGTAAAGTGAACCGGATTTGCCTGGAACACACACCTACACGCTTAAACCGGGACAACCGTCGCCCGGCTGATATAGCCTTCTCCGTCCCCCCTTCGCAGTAACACCAAGTACAGGAATATTAACCTGTTTCCCATCGACTACGCCTTTCGGCCTCGCCTTAGGGGTCGACTCACCCTGCTCCGATTAACGTTGAACAGGAACCCTTGGTCTTCCGGCGACAAGGTTTTTCACCTTGTTTATCGTTACTTATGTCAGCATTCGCACTTCTGATACCTCCAGCATGCCTCACAGCACACCTTCGACGGCTTACAGAACGCTCCCCTACCCAACAACACATAGTGTCGCTGCCGCAGCTTCGGTGCATGGTTTAGCCCCGTTACATCTTCCGCGCAGGCCGACTCGACCAGTGAGCTATTACGCTTTCTTTAAATGATGGCTGCTTCTAAGCCAACATCCTGGCTGTCTGGGCCTTCCCACATCGTTTCCCACTTAACCATGACTTTGGGACCTTAGCTGGCGGTCTGGGTTGTTTCCCTCTTCACGACGGACGTTAGCACCCGCCGTGTGTCTCCCGTGATAACATTCTCCGGTATTCGCAGTTTGCATCGGGTTGGTAAGCCGGGATGGCCCCCTAGCCGAAACAGTGCTCTACCCCCGGAGATGAGTTCACGAGGCGCTACCTAAATAGCTTTCGGGGAGAACCAGCTATCTCCCGGTTTGATTGGCCTTTCACCCCCAGCCACAGGTCATCCGCTAATTTTTCAACATTAGTCGGTTCGGTCCTCCAGTTAGTGTTACCCAACCTTCAACCTGCCCATGGCTAGATCACCGGGTTTCGGGTCTATACCCTGCAACTTAACGCCCAGTTAAGACTCGGTTTCCCTGCGGCTCCCCTATACGGTTAACCTTGCTACAGAATATAAGTCGCTGACCCATTATACAAAAGGTACGCAGTCACCCCATAAAGAGGCTCCCACTGCTTGTACGTACACGGTTTCAGGTTCTTTTTCACTCCCCTCGCCGGGGTTCTTTTCGCCTTTCCCTCACGGTACTGGTTCACTATCGGTCAGTCAGGAGTATTTAGCCTTGGAGGATGGTCCCCCCATATTCAGACAGGATACCACGTGTCCCGCCCTACTCTTCGAACTCACAGTATGTGCATTTTAGTGTACGGGAGTATCACCCTGTACCCTGCGACTTTCCAGACGCTTCCACTAACACACAAACTGATTCAGGTTCTGGGCTGCTCCCCGTTCGCTCGCCGCTACTGGGGGAATCTCGGTTGATTTCTTTTCCTCGGGGTACTTAGATGTTTCAGTTCCCCCGGTTCGCTTCATTACGCTATGTATTCACGCAATGATAGTGTGACGAATCACACTGGGTTTCCCCATTCGGAAATCGCCGGCTATAACGGTTCATATCACCTTACCGACGCTTATCGCAGATTAGCACGTCCTTCATCGCCTCTGACTGCCAGGGCATCCACCGTGTACGCTTAGTCGCTTAACCTCACAACCCGAAGGTGTCTCGTAAGACACAATCGCTGTTGTGAAAATTTGAGAGACTCGAACATGTCTTAACCTCATTCTTTATTACGGAAGAATGAGACGACATGTCGTTTCAATTTTCAGCTTGTTCCGGATTGTTAAAGAGCAAATATCTCAAACATGACTCTTTCAAGTCAGCTTTGAGATAGTTCGGCACGCAACTTTCACTTACATACCAGCAAGTGGCGTCCCCTAGGGGATTCGAACCCCTGTTACCGCCGTGAAAGGGCGGTGTCCTGGGCCTCTAGACGAAGGGGACACTGAAGTCTCAATCGCAAGACGCCTTGCTTCTCTACATCTATCAGACAATCTGTGTGAGCACTACGCGGGTTGTATCTTTTAGGTAAGGAGGTGATCCAACCGCAGGTTCCCCTACGGTTACCTTGTTACGACTTCACCCCAGTCATGAATCACAAAGTGGTAAGCGCCCTCCCGAAGGTTAAGCTACCTACTTCTTTTGCAACCCACTCCCATGGTGTGACGGGCGGTGTGTACAAGGCCCGGGAACGTATTCACCGTAGCATTCTGATCTACGATTACTAGCGATTCCGACTTCATGGAGTCGAGTTGCAGACTCCAATCCGGACTACGACGCACTTTATGAGGTCCGCTTGCTCTCGCGAGGTCGCTTCTCTTTGTATGCGCCATTGTAGCACGTGTGTAGCCCTACTCGTAAGGGCCATGATGACTTGACGTCATCCCCACCTTCCTCCGGTTTATCACCGGCAGTCTCCTTTGAGTTCCCGACCGAATCGCTGGCAACAAAGGATAAGGGTTGCGCTCGTTGCGGGACTTAACCCAACATTTCACAACACGAGCTGACGACAGCCATGCAGCACCTGTCTCAGAGTTCCCGAAGGCACCAAAGCATCTCTGCTAAGTTCTCTGGATGTCAAGAGTAGGTAAGGTTCTTCGCGTTGCATCGAATTAAACCACATGCTCCACCGCTTGTGCGGGCCCCCGTCAATTCATTTGAGTTTTAACCTTGCGGCCGTACTCCCCAGGCGGTCGACTTAACGCGTTAGCTCCGGAAGCCACTCCTCAAGGGAACAACCTCCAAGTCGACATCGTTTACGGCGTGGACTACCAGGGTATCTAATCCTGTTTGCTCCCCACGCTTTCGCACCTGAGCGTCAGTCTTCGTCCAGGGGGCCGCCTTCGCCACCGGTATTCCTCCAGATCTCTACGCATTTCACCGCTACACCTGGAATTCTACCCCCCTCTACGAGACTCAAGCCTGCCAGTTTCAAATGCAGTTCCCAGGTTAAGCCCGGGGATTTCACATCTGACTTAACAGACCGCCTGCGTGCGCTTTACGCCCAGTAATTCCGATTAACGCTTGCACCCTCCGTATTACCGCGGCTGCTGGCACGGAGTTAGCCGGTGCTTCTTCTGCGGGTAACGTCAATCAATGCGGTTATTAACCACATCGCCTTCCTCCCCGCTGAAAGTACTTTACAACCCGAAGGCCTTCTTCATACACGCGGCATGGCTGCATCAGGCTTGCGCCCATTGTGCAATATTCCCCACTGCTGCCTCCCGTAGGAGTCTGGACCGTGTCTCAGTTCCAGTGTGGCTGGTCATCCTCTCAGACCAGCTAGGGATCGTCGCCTAGGTGGGCCGTTACCCCGCCTACTAGCTAATCCCATCTGGGTTCATCCGATAGTGAGAGGCCCGAAGGTCCCCCTCTTTGGTCTTGCGACGTTATGCGGTATTAGCCACCGTTTCCAGTGGTTATCCCCCTCTATCGGGCAGATCCCCAGACATTACTCACCCGTCCGCCACTCGTCACCCGAGGAGCAAGCTCCTCTGTGCTACCGTCCGACTTGCATGTGTTAGGCCTGCCGCCAGCGTTCAATCTGAGCCATGATCAAACTCTTCAATTTAAAGTTTGATTTGCTGAAACCAGTTCAGCGGTGCTCATCTGTAAAACGTCATAATGAATTTCATTATGTGTTCACTCGTGAGGCTTTGATATTTTTTACGTCCGGAGACGCTGATATCAATCCTGCGAGTGCCCACACAGATTGTCTGATAAATTGTTAAAGAGCAGTGCGAACAGCGGGTTAACCGTCTGTCGCGAGGTGGCGTATATTACGCTTTCCTCCTTCAGAGTCAACCTCTTTTTCAGAAGTTTTTCTCCGGCGGAAACTCCTGGGAGCCTCCTGCTGAACACCGCGTTACGTAAGCCGTTGTGCCGTGTCAGTGGAGGCGCATTATAGGGAAGCTTTCACAGAGCGCAAGTGCAAATTTGAACTTTTTTGCTGTTCGTCTGAAATTTGCACAAAGGGGCTGTTTTACGCGCTTTTAATACGGGCAGGTAACTCGGCAAGACTCTTTATTACCCAGTCAGCCAGCGCTTCACCTTCAGCCGTGACCGGCTTACCGCTGCGCACAAGGACTTTCTTACCTACGCCGGCTGCCTCGGCGGCCTGCATATCTTCCAGTTTGTCACCCACCATATAAGAGGCCGCCATATCGATGTGCAACTCTTGTTGCGCGGACAGTAACATCCCGGGCTGAGGCTTACGGCAGTCACACTGCTGGCGATATTCTTCAATCGTCGCGTCGGGAAGGTGCGGGCAGAAATAGATCCCATCAAGGTCAATATCCCGATCGGCCAGCGACCAGTCCATCCACTCGGTAAGCCGCATAAACTGATCTTCGCTAAACATACCGCGAGCAATACCAGACTGGTTAGTCACGACAACCAACGCAAAGCCCATCTTCTTTAATTGTTGCAATGCTTCAATGACGCCATCAATAAACTGGAAATTATCGATTTCGTGGACGTAGCCGTGATCAACATTGAGGGTGCCATCGCGATCGAGAAAAATGGCCGGGACTTTATTCGTCACGTAAAAACTCCTGCTATAAAAATTGCCGATCAGTATCGCACGATTGCGATTAAAGGGAGAATGTCTGATTGAATCACTTCCATTGATTTAGACGTCTGGATGCCTTACCATCCATCCAGCTTATGCATGCTTTCAGTGATGAGAGCACACCAGACCACGGACAATGCAAGACGATAATAAATAACGTAATGATTAAATTAGAAAATATTACCAAAGTGTTCCAGCAAGGTTCGCGATCGATACAGGCATTATCAAATGTCAGCCTGCACGTACCTGCCGGGCAAATCTATGGCGTCATCGGTGCATCCGGTGCCGGTAAAAGCACGCTCATTCGTTGCGTGAATCTGCTTGAACGCCCGACTTCCGGCCGCGTGCTGGTTGACGGTGCAGACTTAACGGCGCTGGGCGAACGGCAACTGACTCAAGCCCGCCGTCAGATCGGCATGATTTTCCAGCACTTTAACCTGATGAACTCACGCACGGTTGCGGGCAACGTTGCGCTGCCGTTAGAGCTGGGTCAGCTCTCTCGTGAGGAAATTAAAAAGCGTGTGACCGAGCTGCTGGATCTGGTCGGCCTGGCTGATAAACACGACGCCTGGCCAGCCAATCTTTCCGGTGGTCAGAAACAGCGCGTCGCTATCGCGCGTGCGCTGGCAAGCAATCCCAAAGTCCTTCTGTGTGATGAAGCCACCAGCGCGCTCGATCCGGCAACAACCCGTTCGATTCTTGAATTGCTCAAAGATATTAACCGTCGTCTTGGCCTGACCATTCTGCTGATTACGCATGAGATGGATGTCGTAAAACGCATCTGCGATCAGGTCGCAGTGATAAGCCAGGGCGAGTTAATTGAAAAGGACAGCGTGAGCGAAGTCTTCTCGCATCCTAAAACGCCGCTGGCACAACAGTTTATCCAGTCAACGCTGCACCTGGATATTCCGGACGATTATCAACAGCGCCTGTCACCTGAAGCAGGCCCAGAGAGCATGCCCTTACTGCGTATGGAATTCACCGGGCAGTCTGTCGATGCACCTTTACTCTCTGAAGCCGCGCGTCGTTTCAATATCAACAACAACATTATTAGTGCGCAGATGGATTATGCCGGCGGTGTGAAGTTCGGCATCATGCTGGCGGAAATTCACGGCAGCGAAAGCGATACACAGGCCGCGATTCAGTGGCTGCAGGAACATCACGTAAAAGTAGAGGTACTAGGTTATGTCTGAAGCGATGATTGCGTTGCTGGGGCGCGGCGTGTGGGAAACGTTGATGATGACCTTTGTCTCTGGCTTTTTCGGTTTCGTACTGGGATTACCGGTAGGCGTCCTGCTCTATGTGACCCGTCCGGGTCAGATTCTGGAAAACAAAGGTTTGTATCGGGTGCTGTCGGCGCTGGTCAACATCTTCCGCTCTATTCCCTTTATTATCCTGCTGGTCTGGATGATTCCGTTTACCCGCATCATTGTTGGCACCTCTATTGGCTTGCAGGCCGCCATTGTGCCACTGACCGTGGGTGCGGCGCCCTTTATTGCCCGTATGGTTGAGAACGCCCTGCTGGAACTGCCAACCGGACTGATCGAAGCGTCACGCGCCATGGGTGCCACACCGATGCAAATCGTGCGAAAAGTGCTGCTGCCCGAAGCCCTGCCCGGCCTCGTCAATGCGGCCACCATCACGTTGATTACGCTGGTCGGCTACTCTGCAATGGGCGGAGCCGTGGGCGCGGGCGGTCTGGGACAGATTGGCTACCAATACGGTTATATCGGATATAACGCGACAGTGATGAATACGGTATTAGTGTTATTAGTCGTTTTGGTGTATCTCATACAATTCTGTGGCGACCGCATCGTGCGTGCTGTGTCCCATAAATAAGCAAGCAATATCACTATTAAGGAAAGGATATGTCTTTCAAATTTAAAAAAATTGCCGCTGTGGGTGCATTAATTGGCGCGATTGCGCTGGCAGGATGCGATCAAAAAGCCAAAGATCCAAACCACATTAAAGTGGGCGTGATTGTCGGCGCAGAACAGCAGGTTGCGGAAGCGGCGGCTAAAGTCGCTAAAGACAAGTATGGCCTGGATGTTGAGCTGGTCACCTTTAACGACTACGTGCTGCCTAACGAAGCACTGAGCAAAGGTGATATTGATGTGAATGCCTTCCAGCATAAACCGTATCTGGATCAACAAATCAAAGATCGTGGTTACAAGCTGGTATCCGTTGGTAACTCTTTCGTTTATCCGATTGCGGGCTACTCGAAAAAGATCAAATCACTCGACCAACTGCAGGACGGCGCGCAGGTTGCCATTCCTAATGATCCAACTAACCTTGGTCGTTCGCTGCTGCTGCTGCAGAAAGTGGGCCTGATTAAGCTGAAAGACGGTGTGGGCCTGCTGCCAACCTCACTGGATATCGTTGAGAATCCAAAACATCTGAAGATTGTTGAGCTGGAAGCGCCACAGCTGCCACGTTCGCTGGACGATCAGCAAATCGCACTGGCGGTCATCAACACGACTTACGCCAGCCAGATCGGCCTGACACCGGCGAAAGATGGCATCTTTGTTGAAGATAAAGACTCACCGTACGTGAACCTGATTGTTGCGCGTGAGGACAATAAAGACGCAGAAAACGTGAAAAAATTCGTGCAGGCTTATCAGTCTGACGAGGTCGCGGATGCGGCGAACAAAGTCTTTAACGGTGGTGCAGTTAAAGGCTGGTAATTCAGCCTCCCATCTCTCCTCAGGGCGGCTTATAGCCGCCCTTTCTGATATTGCGCTTTGCTGACTTGTTATTTATCCGTGTCCTTGTTTCAATAACGCCACTTTTTGAAACTTGAGGATGTTGCCATGCGTTTTTTACCGCTCTGCTTGTTAGCATTGATGCTGACAGGGTGTGTTCGAGAGTACCACCCAATAAGCAGCGCACCTTCTCATCCGCAGCAATCCAGCGAACCGACACGTAAGCCAACGTATCGTCCCGCGCCTGTTAAGGTTTACACCGATGCGGCCGATCTGGTGAGCAAACCCTTCCGCGATTTAGGCGAAGTGTCCGCTGAAGATTGCCAGGTGAGCAATCAGAGCTCCCCCCCAAATATCGCTACCGCACGTAAACGTATGCAGATTAAAGCGTCACAGATGAAAGCCAATGCTGTGCTGCTGCATAAATGTGAAATCGTCAGCAGCACGCCGGGCTGCTACCGTCAGGCTGTTTGTCAGGGATCGGCGTTGAAAGTCACCAGTCAATGAGTGAATTCGCCTTTGCGCAAATCGGCGTGATCCGTTCTCCCTGGAAAGAGAAGTTCGCCGTGCCGCGTCAGCCTGGGCTGGTACAGGACGGCGGCGGCGAACTGCATCTTTTGCCGCCTTATAACCAGGCGGATGCCGTGCGCGGCCTGGAAGACTTCAGCCACCTCTGGATTCTGTTTGTTTTTCATCAGACCATGGAAGGCGGCTGGCGCCCTACCGTACGGCCTCCACGGCTGGGCGGTAACGCGCGCATGGGCGTTTTTGCCACCCGCTCCACCTTTCGCCCCAATCCCGTCGGCATGTCGCTGGTTGAGCTCAAAGGCATTCGCTGCGAGAAGCAGCAGGTCATTCTGCAACTGGGCAGCCTGGATTTAGTGGACGGTACGCCGGTTGTCGATATTAAACCTTACCTGCCTTTTGCCGAGGCCCTGCCCGAAGCGCGCGCCGGTTTCGCGCAGGCCGCGCCGGAAAGCACTATGCCGGTCCGGTTTTCAGCGCTTGCCCAACAGCAGTTGCAACAGCACGCCCGCTATCCGCATCTGGCACGCTTTATCAGCGACGTTCTCGCTCAGGATCCGCGGCCCGCTTACCGTAAAGGTGAAATCCAGGACAGGGAATATGCCGCCTGGCTAATGGAGTTTAACGTGCGCTGGCGCATTGATGACGCAGGGACGGAAGTGGTGGCTATCGATCCGCGTTAAAACCCGCTTTTTAGCCAGTGATCTCACTGGTACACTAGCCGCCAGCAAATTTTGTCTGTGAATTTCCGATCAACTGGAATCGTAATCAATGCGTACTACTCAATATCTGCTCTCTACTCAGAAAGAGACACCTTCTGACGCGGAAGTGATCAGCCACCAGCTGATGCTGCGTGCCGGGATGATCCGTAAACTGGCTTCAGGCTTATATACCTGGCTGCCAACCGGACTGCGCGTATTAAAAAAGGTCGAAAACATCGTCCGTGAAGAAATGAACAATGCCGGTGCCATTGAGATTTCAATGCCTGTGGTGCAACCCGCCGATCTGTGGCAGGAGAGCGGTCGCTGGGAACAGTACGGTCCAGAGCTATTGCGTGTTGCCGATCGCCATGAGCGCCCGTTTGTGCTCGGTCCGACGCACGAAGAAGTGATCACCGATCTGATTCGTAATGAGCTGAGCTCCTACAAACAGCTGCCGCTGAATCTGTATCAAATCCAGACTAAATTCCGTGATGAAGTGCGCCCGCGCTTTGGCGTAATGCGTTCGCGTGAATTCATCATGAAGGATGCTTACTCCTTCCATACTTCTCAGGAATCGCTGCAGGAAACCTATGACGCGATGTATCGCGCCTACAGCCAGATTTTCAATCGTATGGGGCTGGATTTCCGTGCAGTGCAGGCTGATACCGGCTCAATTGGTGGTAGCGCATCTCACGAATTTCAGGTGCTGGCGCAGAGCGGTGAGGATGACGTGATTTTCTCAACGGCGTCTGACTTCGCCGCCAACATTGAATTTGCTGAAGCCGTCGCGCCCGCGGGCGATCGTCCTGCGCCTGCAGAAGAGATGCGTGAGGTGGATACGCCGAATACCAAAACCATCGCAGAACTGGTGAGCCAGTTCCAGCAGCCGATTGAGAAAACCGTGAAAACCCTGATGGTGAAGGGCGCAGAAGAAAGCGGTCACGCGTTGGTGGCGTTGCTGGTTCGCGGCGATCACGAACTGAACGAAATCAAGGCAGAGAAATCGCCTCTGGTTGCTTCTCCGCTGACCTTTGCCACCGAAGAAGAGATCCGCGCAGCGGTTGGTGCGGGTCCTGGTTCGCTCGGCCCAGTGGGGCTGAATATGCCAGTTATCGCAGACCGTACCGTGGCGAAGATGAGCGATTTTAGTGCCGGTGCCAACATTGAGGGTAAACACTATTTCGGCATCAACTGGGAACGCGATCTGCCAATGGCGCAGGTAGCCGATCTGCGTAACGTCGTGGAAGGTGACCTGAGCCCGGATGGCAAAGGTACGTTGCAGATTAAACGTGGTATCGAAGTCGGCCACATTTTCCAGCTGGGCACCAAATACTCTGAAGCGATGAAAGCCTCCGTACAGGGCGAAGACGGTCGTAACCAGATCATGACCATGGGCTGCTACGGCATCGGCATCACCCGCGTGGTTGCGGCGGCCATCGAGCAGAACCATGACGACCGCGGCATCATCTGGCCTGCTGCGCTGGCGCCGTTCGAAGTGGCGATTCTGCCGATGAACATGCAGAAATCGTTCCGCGTGAAAGAGTTAGCGGAAGAGCTGTACAACACGCTGCGCGCCAAAGGCGTAGAGGTGATTCTGGACGATCGTAAAGAGCGTCCGGGCGTGATGTTTGCGGATATGGAGCTGATTGGCGTACCGCACACCATCGTGATTGGCGATCGCAATCTTGATAATCAGGAGATTGAGTATAAAGCCCGTCGTGCCGGTGAGAAGCAGATGATCAAGCAGGATGAAATTGTCGAATTTCTGCTTAACGCGCTTAACAAGTAACCGCACTATAACGCCCCTTTAAGGGGCGTTTTTTTTTGCTGAATAACGTGCGACTATCAGGCTTGTTCCCGCATTCTGTTCCTGTCTGACTTGTCATAACGCCCCATGCACATGTCCCTTATTGCACCTTGCCGCGCAGCGCTTTGGTATTGCTGCGCCGTGACTTGCCCTCCAGCCTGCGCTCTTTCGAGGCGCGCGTAGGTCGTGTTGAGCGCCGGACTTTCTCTACCGTGGTAAGTTCGCGGATCAGGTTGACCAGCCGCTGCAGTGCCGCCTCCCTGTTCATCTCCTGACTCCGGTACTCCTGCGCCTTGATGATCACGGTTCCGTCACCGGTAATTAAATGGTGGCTGGCATTTAGCAGTCGCTCTTTATAGAACGGTGGCAAGGACGAGGCGGCAATGTCGAAACGTAGATGAATGGCGGTGCTGGTTTTATTCACATGCTGACCGCCAGAACCCTGCGCCCGAATAGCCGTCAGTTCAATTTCACTGTCCGGCAGCTCAACGTTGCGTGACAGCATAATCATCTGTCACCTGCCTGCGTGCAGTACGCGTTTTTTTGTATGGGGCTATCCATTCACTGAACCTTTCGTGCTTTATCCTGGGTCGTCTTAGACGGCGTAGCCAGCTACTTTAGCAGTGATTTGCGCGCGGTTCCTGTTTTTGCCTGGCTGATTTTCTGGAAATGCCTGTGATATAGTCGCTAATCAACCAGAGTGTTTCTGCTCTGCTGAGGAGGTGCCTGTGCAAAAATATTGTGAGTTAGTTCGCCAAAAATATGCCGAAATCGGCAGCGGAGATCTGGGATATGTACCCGATGCCATTGGCTGCGCCTTAAAAGCGCTGGATGATATTGCCGCGAATGTTGCGCTAAACGCTTCTCTCAGGGAACAGGCGGCCTATGCCGCCGCAAACTTATTGGTGAGCGACTATGTTGATGAATGAAGCTTATAAACCCATCAATTGCGATGACTACGATAATCTGGAACTCGCCTGCCAAAAAAACTGGATGCTGTCGCTGGAGTTAAAAGACGGTGAACAGCTTAAGGCCAAAGCCAAAGATATTCTTTCACGTAAAAACGTTGAATATCTGGCGATTGACCTTTCCGGTGAAACGCGCGAGTTACGCCTCGATCACATTGCCAGCTTCAGCCATCCTGAACTCGGCACCGTTGTTGTCAGCGAAGAGTAATTCACTTCCCGTCGGGCGGGATGCACTCCCGCCCACCTCATTCAGGTTTCAACGAACTGTAATAGGCGGCTAAATTCGCCATATCCTCATCATTTAAGCCTGCCACAAACGCCTTCATGACTTCAGCCTGTCCCCCGCTGCGTTCCCCTTTCTTATAGGCCTGTAATGCGTGGTTAAGATAGGCCGCATTTTGGCCAGCCAGATTGGGATAGAGAGGCGTGGTTGCTTTACCCTGTGCCCCGTGACAGGCCATACAGGCGGCCGCGCGTTGCTCACCCGCTTTCACATCGCCTGCGGCGTGGACCGGTAAAACAGTTATCAGCAGCAAGGCTGCTATGCGTTGCATTATTCCGACTCTCCCGTCGTTTTCTGCCAGTTGACTTGCCAGCCAGCGGCATCCTCGCTGGCACCTTCGCGGGTAACAAACAGCCCGGGCGCGCAAATCAACGTCTGATTAAAATAGATTAATGGAATGCGCGCGCGTTGCCAGGGCGGGATATTCAGCCTCTGCCAGATTTTTTTTATGTCACGTCCGCCTGGGCGATTCACGATATGCACATAGCCTGTTGCGTGAAACCGCACGAATACCTGCTCCTGCGGTTGTGGGCAGCGAAGCGTACTCGTGCTTTTTTCGGCCGTCAGTACGCCCAGGTTTTGTGGCAAATGCAGAGGTTGTTCGACGTCATTCCAGGCGATTTCACAGTCAGCTAAAGAGGCGCTGAGCGGCAAGTGGTAAAGCTGCTGCCGGTAGCGACGGATCTCGTGGTTGCCCAGCTTCAGGCGCGGCTGCGCATCTTCACGGCACAACATGATCTCCTGACGGATTCGACGTAATGCTTCGCGCGACGGCATTTTCTCGCCCTGAGCGGCCAGCCAGCGGCGCAGCAGGGCGTTGCCTTTTACCTCACTCATGGTCAGCAAAGGTGTGAAGCACAGGCTACCGTCGGGTTGAATAAGCTCGCTAAGCGGCTCAGCCAGTAACTCATCCAGCAGTTGCTCCTGCTCGCCACACAAGGCGGCACTGCGCGCCGACGCCTCGGCAAAATGCGGCCAGCGGCGCAGAAGCGTCGGCAACAGCTGCTGACGCAGAAAGTTTCGGTCATAGCGCTGATCCTGATTGCTTTCATCTTCAACCCAGACCAGTTGATGCGCCTTGGCGTACTGCTCCAGGCTCAGGCGGGAATGGTTTAACAAGGGTCTGAGTAAGGCATGTCCGGCAAACGTCGCCGCCGCCGGCATGGCCGCCAGGCCCGCCGGGCCGCTGCCGCGCTTCAGCGCCAGGAGCAGCGTTTCACACTGATCGTCCAGATGCTGCGCGGTTAGCAGCTTTTCATCCGCGCACAGCGCCTGCCCCAGAGCCTGATAGCGTACCTGCCGCGCTGCCGCTTCAATGCCTTGTCCCTGATCCGTTACCTGCACACGCAGGACTTCACAAGGAATCTGCCACCGTTCGCACAGGCACAGGCAGTGCGCTGCCCAGCTATCGGCATTCGGGCTGAGGCCATGATGCACATGCAGCGCACGCAGCCGTGACCGCGGGCGCGCTTGCTGCCAGGCCCGCAGTTGATGAAGCAGAACGGTAGAATCCAGACCACCGCTGAACGCCACGACCAGCGCGTCATTTTCCTTTAACAGTGCGTCAAAATCAGACATGTTCTCAATCCATACCGCGGCCAGTGGAGTAGCCCAAAGCCGCCATTTTACGCCTGATAGAGTTCCAGCGGCAAACCATCCGGATCGGCAAAGAACGTGCAGGGCTTTCCGGTGAGCTCATCGATGCGGATCGCTTCACATATCACGCCCTGCGTTGCCAGATAGCGCATCGCCGCTTCAACGTCCGGCACGCTGAAGGCCAGATGACGCAGGCCACAGGCTTCCGGTTGACTGACGCGTGCGGGCGGTGTGGGAAACGAAAACAGCTCAATCGTATACTGACCGTTCAGTGCCAGATCCCCTTTCCACGAATCACGCGCTTCACGATAGTGTTCGCTTTGCAGTTCAAACCCCAGAATGTCGCAGTAAAACGCTTTGCTGCGCGAATAGTCTGATGCAATGATCGCGATATGATGGATGTGCGTTAGCTGTAGCATCGTTGCTTCCTGTTAAACATGACGTCCTGTTACCCGGCCTGTTTCAGCACACGTACCCGATATTCCCCCTCTTCGGTGAGGATCGCGCCGTGAATATCCGTCTCAAAGCCAGGATAGTGGCGTCCAATGCTACACAGCATTAACAGGAAGTCGAGTACGGCGCGGCTTTGTTCTGTGATCATTTCACCAGGCATCACCAGAGGAACGCCCGGAGGATAAGGCAGGATCATGTTGGCAGAGATGCGGCCCACCAGCTCATTGATGTTCACGGTTTCAATATTGCCCTTCACCTGTTGCTGAAAAGCCTGATGCGGCGTCATTTTCATCTCGGGCAACACGTCAAACGCCTTCAACATGAGCCGCGGTAAATCATGTTGCTGGATAAGACGGTGGATCCCCTGCGCCAGCGCCTGAATACGCATGTTGCGATAAAAATCGGGATCCTCCGCATAGAGATCCGGCAACATATTTTTGACCCGGAGATTGAGATCGTAGGCGCGCTTAAATTCCGTTAACCCTCGCAGCACGCTCATCGCTTTGGTTTTATCAATGCCGATACTAAACAGGAATAACAGATTGTAAGGGCCGGTTTTTTCAACCACGATGCCGCGCTCATCCAGGAACTTCGCCACCAGCGCCGCCGGAATGCCCTCTTCCGCCATCACGCCCAGCTCGCTCATGCCGGGTGTCAGGATCGTTACCTTGATCGGATCAAGATACATGTGGTCGCGATCGGCCTGGGTGAATCCGTGCCAGTCCTCTTCCCCCGGCTGTATCGGCCAGCACTGGGCTTCATCAACGTGTTCAGGCTGCCAGATATCAAAAAACCAGCTGTCGCACTCTTCTCGCAACCGCTGTATCTCACGACGGAAATGCAGGGCGCGTTCCACTGACCGGTTAATGAGCCTTTTGCCCGGATTTCCCCGCAGCATCGCCGCCGCTGTCTCAATGGATGAGACGATGGCATAGTTCGGTGAGGTGGTGGTGTGCATCATGTAGGCTTCATTAAACGTCTGCTCGTCATAGTCGCCTTTAATATGAATCAGCGAAGCCTGGGAAAAAGCCGCCAGCAGTTTATGGGTGGACTGCGTTTCATAGAAGACTTTACCCGGCACCCGCTCACCGCTCATGCCGCTTTTCCCCTCATAGATGGGATGAAAGTTGGTATAGGGAACCCAGGCAGAATCAAAGTGGATCGACGGCACCTCAAGGGTTTGCTTGATGTACTGAGTGTTGTAGAGCAAACCGTCGTAGGTCGAATTGGTGATCACCGCATGTACTGGCCAACTGGCGCGCGGCGTGACCGCCACTTTTTGCTCGATGCTGGCACGGGTGAACTCTTTTTGCGGAATACCGCCCAAAATACCCAATGCGTTGCGTGTTGGCTTGAGCCAGATGGGGATCAAATCGCTCATCATCAACAGATGCGTGAGCGACTTATGGCAGTTGCGGTCCACCAGAATCGTGCTGCCTGCCGGGGCAGCATACATTCCGACGATTTTATTCGAGGTCGAGGTGCCGTTGGTCACCATGTAGCTCTGTTCCGCACCAAAAGTGCGGGCGATATACTCCTCGGCTTCCAGATGCGGCCCTGTGTGGTCCAGCAGCGATCCCAGTTCCGTTACCGAAATCGAGATATCCGACTTCAGCGTATTGGCACCAAAAAAGTCATAGAACAAGCAGCCGACCGGGCTTTTCTGGAAGGCCGTACCGGCCATATGGCCAGGGGTACAGAAGGTGTATTTCCCCTCTTTCACATAGGTAAACAACGCTTTGGTCAACGGCGGCGTGATGTTGTCGAGGTAGTCATCGGTGTACTGTCGGATGTGAAGAGCAATATCGTCGGCGGCATTCAGCGCATATTCAAAGAAATGCAGCGGCATACGCATTTCATTAATACTGATATCCATCTGGGAATGGGTATTGATAAAGGCATACAGCGGCAGGTATTCATTAAGCTGATTGATTTCACCACACAGCTCCGGGCTGTTGTGTTCATCCCAGTCAAAAATGACGCCGCTGATACGGGGATTGTGTTCAATGAGTTTTAGCAGATCGTCATTGTTTTTCGGCCGGATGAGTTGAAAACCTTGCTGACTCAGCGCGACTTCCAGTTCGCGCAAGGGTTCATCTTTGTAAAACACGCCATGCGCGCCCATGATCGCCAGAATATTCAATGCACATCTCCCTGATTGTTGAGGCATTAAGTAAGCATAGCGAATGATGCCACTCAACTGCAGTCAGATTAATGGCATAAAAAAAGCGGACCGAAGTCCGCTTTATCGTCATGAAGCACAATCAGGCGTAGCCGTAGCTCATCAGACGTTGATAACGGCGATCGAGCAGTTCTTCGGTGCTGAGCCCTTCCAGATCGGCCAGATCGGCCAGCAGTTGCTGTTTCAGCGACTGCGCCATTTCGACAGGATGACGATGCGCCCCGCCCAGTGGCTCAGGGATAACCGAGTCAATCAGCTTCAGCTCTTTCAGACGCGGCGCGGTAATACCCATCGCTTCGGCTGCCAGAGGCGCTTTATCGGCGCTTTTCCACAGAATAGAGGCACAGCCTTCCGGAGAGATAACAGAGTAAGTGCTGTACTGCAGCATGTTAACTTTATCACCCACACCAATGGCCAGCGCACCACCGGAACCGCCTTCACCGATGACCGTACAGATCACAGGCACCTTCAGACCGGACATTTCCCGCAGATTACGGGCAATAGCCTCAGACTGACCACGCTCTTCCGCACCAACGCCAGGATAAGCGCCAGGCGTGTCGATAAAGGTCAGGATTGGCATCTTGAAACGCTCAGCCATTTCCATCAGGCGCAGCGCTTTGCGATAGCCTTCTGGTGCTGGCATGCCAAAATTACGGCGAATCTTCTCTTTGGTTTCACGTCCTTTCTGGTGACCAATGATCATGACCGGGCGACCATCAAGGCGCGCAATCCCGCCCACAATGGCTTTGTCATCCGCATAAGCACGGTCACCCGCCAGCTCATCGAAATCGTCAAAGGCATTGCGCACGTAATCAAAGGTATAAGGACGTAGCGGATGGCGTGCCAGTTGTGCAATTTGCCATGCGCCCAAATCGGCGAAGATTTTACGGGTCAGCTCAACGCTTTTCTCGCGCAGTCGCTTCACTTCTTCGTCGAGATTGACGTGTTTATCGTCCTGACGACCAATCGAGGTTAGCGAATCAATCTTCGCTTCCAGTTCTGCAATTGGCTGTTCAAAATCCAGGTAATTAAGACTCATAATGTTCCTGTTTTAGTCAAACTCCAGTTCCACCTGCTCCGATCCAATTAACGACCGCAAATCGTTGAGTAAACGATCGCTGGGCGAAATTCGCCACGCTGCACCAAAGCGTAGCTTCGCTCGCGCGTCGGCTCTCTGATAGTAGAGATGCACCGGAATTGTCCCTGAACGATGAGGTTCCAGGGACTGACGGAGTCGGTTTAATAGCTGGTCATCAATTTGCCTGTCCGTCAGCGAGATAGCAAGTCCACGGGCGTATTTTTCGCGCGCTTCGTCGATGTCCATGACTTCCCGGGCGGTCATTTTAAGCCCACCACTGAAGTCATCAAAGCTGACCTGTCCGCTGACGATCAGGATACGGTCTTTCTCCAGCAGTTGCTGGTATTTATCTAACGCATCGGTAAATAACATGACTTCGAGACGGCCGGAACGATCGTCAAGTGTACAAATACCAATTCGGTTGCCGCGTTTGGTCACCATTACACGCGCAGCAATCACCAGACCTGCCGCAACGGTAATCTTACCACGATCGGTAGGATGCATATCTTTCAAACGCATCCCGCCAACGTAACGCTCAATTTCTTTTAAATACTGATTAATAGGATGGCCGGTAAGATACAACCCAAGGGTTTCGCGTTCACCATCCAACTGCACCTGTTCCGGCCAGGGCGTCACGCTGGCATAGGACTGTTCTACCTGTTCAGGCTCGTCGGCCAGTACGCCAAACATGTCCGCCTGGCCGATCGCTTCGGCTTTCGCATGCTGATCCGCCGCCTTCAGCGCATCGTTAAGGGCGCTCATTAAGGCAGCGCGATGCGGGCCGAGACGATCAAAGGCACCTGACATGATCAGTTTTTCCATGACCCGACGGTTGATCTTTTTGGTATCGGTGCGCGCGCAGAGATCGAACAGCTCCCGGAAATAACCGCCCTCGTTACGCGCATCGATGATCGCTTCGATCGGCCCTTCACCGACGCCTTTAATGGCGCCGATGCCGTAAACGATCTCGCCCTCATCATTGACGTGGAACTGATACAGGCCCGAGTTAATATCCGGCGGCAGGACCTTTAGCCCCATGCGCCAGCACTCATCCACCAGGCCAACCACTTTTTCCGTGTTATCCATATCCGCCGTCATGACCGCAGCCATAAATTCGGCCGGATAATGCGCTTTCAGCCACAGCGTTTGATAGGACACCAGCGCATAAGCCGCAGAGTGCGATTTGTTAAAACCGTATCCGGCAAATTTCTCTACCAGATCGAAGATTTTCATCGACAGTTCGCCGTCGATGCCCATGCTTTCAGCGCCGTCTTTAAATACGGAGCGCTGCTTGGCCATCTCTTCGGGTTTCTTTTTACCCATGGCGCGACGCAGCATATCCGCTCCGCCGAGCGTATAGCCAGACAGGACCTGGGCGATCTGCATTACCTGTTCCTGATACAGGATAATGCCGTAGGTCGGCTCGAGAACCGGCTTCAGGCTTTCATGCTGCCACTGGATATCAGGATAGGAGATGGCTTCCCGACCGTGCTTACGGTCGATAAAGTTATCCACCATGCCCGACTGCAACGGGCCAGGGCGGAACAGCGCCACGAGGGCGATCATGTCTTCAAAGCAGTCAGGTTTCAGACGCTTGATCAGATCTTTCATGCCGCGCGATTCAAGCTGGAAAACCGCCGTGGTTTCCGCGCGCTGCAGCATATCAAAGCTTTTCTTGTCTTCAAGCGGAATGGTGGCGATATCGATCGGCGGCAACCCCTGCTTTTCACGGCGCGGGTTAATCATCTTCAGTGCCCAGTCGATAATGGTCAGCGTACGCAGCCCCAGGAAGTCAAACTTCACCAGGCCGGCATATTCCACATCATTTTTATCAAACTGCGTCACCGGATACTGGCCGTTTTCGTCACAGTACAGTGGCGCAAAATCGGTAATTTTGGTGGGCGCAATCACTACCCCACCCGCGTGCTTACCGGCGTTTCGCGTAACACCTTCCAGCTTGCGCGCCATATCAATTAGCGCTTTGACTTCCTCATCGGCCTCATAAATTTCCGGCAGTTGCGGCTCTGCAGCAAAGGCTTTTTCCAGCGTCATGCCCGGATCGGGCGGCACCAGCTTTGAAATACGATCGACAAAACCATAGGGATGGCCCAGAACGCGTCCCACGTCACGAATGACCGCCTTAGCCGCCATGGTGCCGAAAGTAATAATCTGAGACACCGCTTCGCGGCCGTACATGTCGGCCACGTGTTCAATCACCTGGTCACGTTTCTCCATGCAGAAATCGACGTCGAAGTCGGGCATGGAAACACGTTCTGGGTTCAGGAAACGTTCGAACAGCAGGTCGAACTCCAGCGGATCAAGGTCAGTGATCTTGAGCGCATAGGCGACTAAGGATCCCGCACCAGAACCACGGCCCGGCCCAACCGGCACGCCGTTATCTTTCGACCACTGG
This sequence comes from Pantoea sp. Ae19-2, assembly GCF_059801205.1. Taxonomy (NCBI): domain Bacteria; kingdom Pseudomonadati; phylum Pseudomonadota; class Gammaproteobacteria; order Enterobacterales; family Erwiniaceae; genus Pantoea; species Pantoea sp. Ae19-2. The sequence continues at coordinate 2,984,977 of NZ_JBCHWE010000001.1, forward strand.
ATAAACTCCATCACGATCAGGAAGTAGCCAGGGAACCCCATCTGGTTAATAACGTTGAGTTCCACTTCCAGACGTTCATCGTATTCCGGCCGCTTTTCGGCCCGTACGGCTTCGTCCGGAAACAGCATCGCGAGGCGCTCTTCCAGCCCCTCGCGGGATTTCATCACCAAAAAGTCTTCGGTGGTCATATCCCCTGTCGGGAACTGGGGCAGAAAGTACTCACCCAGCCGGACCGTGACGTTACAACGCTTAGCAATCTCTACGCTGTTTTCCAGCGCTTCCGGGATGTCCGCGAACAGCTCGCACATCTCCTCTTCGCTGCGCATGTATTGCTGAGGACTGTAATGACGGGGACGTTTCGGATCGTCGAGCGTGTAACCATCATGAATGGCAACACGGATCTCGTGGGCGTCGAAATCTTCTTCATTGATGAAGCAGACTTCATTCGTGGCAACAACGGGGATCCCTTCTGCAATCGCCAGCTCAACCGCCGCATGCAGATAGCTCTCCTCATCAGGACGACCGGTACGGACCAGCTCCAGGAAGTAGCGATCGGCGAAATGCTGTTGATAGAAAGCCAGGCAGTCAGACACCAGCGCGCTGTTACCTCGTAGCAGGCTGCGGCCAACATCCCCTCGACGGCCCCCGGACAGCAGAATCAGCCCTTCCTGCAGTTCGGCCAGCCAGTCGCGATCGATAATCGGGCCAGCAATACCGTAACCCCGTTGGTAAGCACGGGAAATCAGCAGTGTCAGATTCTGATAGCCGGTATTATTTGCCGCCAGCACGGTAATCTGGGTCAGTTCATCGCCCATCAACTCGCTGGCAACGTTAAAATCTGCCCCGATAATCGGTTTAACCCCTGCACCGTGCGCACCGCCGTAAAATTTCACCAGCCCGCAAAGGTTGGTGAAGTCGGTAATCGCGATGGCTGGCATACCCAGCGCAGCCGCTTTCTTGATCAACGGGCCGGTTTTCGCCAGGCCGTCGACCATGGAATAGTCGCTGTGTACGCGCAGATGTATAAAACGGGGTTCGGCCATATCAGTTTCCGGTTAAAACAGGTTCGGATTAGCGCAGCGTGGTCAGGCTGCCCGCCAGTACATCGGCATCAATCAGCGCATTACGCACCGGCGCAAAGCTGCGGCGGTGATGAGGGGTTGCACCGTACTGCATCAATTTTTCCATGTGTAACGCCGTAGGATAACCTTTATGCTGCGCAAAACCATACTGCGGAAACAACAAATCCAGCTCTGCCATTTCACGATCGCGCGTGACCTTGGCGATGATGGAGGCGGCACTGATTTCGGCGACCAGGCTGTCGCCCTTCACCACCGCCAGAGAAGGCATCGGCAACGCCGGACAGCGATTGCCGTCAATCAGCACAAAGTCTGGCGTGATGGACAGGCCAGCGACCGCGCGCTGCATCGCCAGCATAGTGGCGTGCAGGATATTAAGATTGTCGATCTCGTCCGGTTCTGCGCGCCCCAGGCTCCAGGCGAGCGCTTTCTCTTTGATTTGATCAAACAGCGCGAGACGGCGTTTTTCTGACAGTTTTTTGGAGTCTGCCAGGCCGGGAACAGGATTCGCGGGATCGAGGATCACGGCGGCGGTCACAACGGCTCCGACTAATGGCCCGCGCCCGACTTCGTCCACCCCGGCAATACAACCGGCGGCAGGATAGATAAAATCAGCCATTGGCAAGCTCCAGCACCGCATCTGCGGCTTGTTCGTCAGCGTTCCAGCGGATCTGCTGGTGCAGTTCATAAAAGGTGTTCAGCAGCGTTTCACGTTCACGACTGGCATGGAGCAACGGATCCAGCGCCGCGGCCAGCGCCTCAGGCTGACATTCATCCTGCAACAGCTCTTTGACCAGTTCGCGCCCGGCCAGCAGATTCGGCAAAGAGACGTAATCCGTTTTGACCAGTCGTTTAGCCAGCCAGAAGGTGAACGGCTTCATGCGGTAGCCAACCACCATCGGGCATTTTGCCAGCATGCACTCCAGCGCCGCCGTCCCTGAAGCCAGTAGCGCAGCATCACTTGCCACCATGGCTTCCCTGCCCTGACCATTCAGCAGGTGCATCGGCAGCTCAGGCGCGACCTCCGCTTTAATTTTTTCAAACTGTTCGCGGCGCTTAGCGTTAACCAGGGGCACGACAATTTCCAGCGCCGGATAGTGCGTACGCAGACGCTGTGCGGTTTTAAGGAAATCCGCACTCAGCATTTCGACTTCGGCACCCCGGCTGCCGGGAAGCAGTGCCAGACAGAGCGCGTGCTCGTCTATGCCAAGATGGCGGCGAGCGGCGGCTTTATCAGGCTGTAACGGCATGGCATCCGCCATGGTATGACCAATAAAGCGACAGGGAACATTGAAACGGTCGTAGAAGGCTTTTTCAAACGGCAGAAACGCCAATACCAGATCGGTATTGCGGCCGATTTTAAAGACGCGCTTTTGTCGCCAGGCCCAGACAGAGGGGCTGACGTAATGAATGGTGCGAATGCCTGCGCGTTTGAGATGGCCTTCCAGCGTGATGTTGAAATCCGGCGCATCAATACCGACAAAGACGTCAGGCTGAAGCGCGGTAAAGCGCTGCGTAAGATCGCGACGAATACTTAATAAACGCCGTAACCGCCCCAGCACCTCCACAATGCCCATCACCGCCAGCTCTTCCATCTCGTACCAGGCTTCGCAACCTTCGGCCTGCATTAGCGGACCCGCGACGCCAACAAAACGGGCATCAGGATGACGCGCTTTTAATGCCCGAATCAGGCCTGCGCCAAGGATATCGCCAGAGGTTTCTCCGGCGACCAAGGCAATCGTAAGGGGACGCGCTGACATGAATTAGCGAATTAATCCACGAGTTGAACGAGCAAAGAAATCAAAGAAAGGCTGCACTTCGCTGTGCTGCTGAGCAATCGCCTCGATTTCCGGTTTGACTTCATCCAGCGTTCTGCCGCTGCGATAAAGTAACTTGTAGGCGTTGCGGATAGCGTGCAGTGCTTCTTTGCTGAAGCCACGGCGCTTCAGGCCTTCAATGTTGATACCAAATGGCGTGGCATGGTTGCCTTGCGCAATCACATACGGAGGGACATCCTGAACAACGCCTGAACAACCGCCGATCATGACATGTGAACCAATAGTGCACCACTGATGCACCGCCGTCATGCCGCCAATGATAGCGAAATCATCCACAGTGACATGACCACCCAGGGTCGCGTTATTGGCGAAAATGCAGCGGTTACCCACCACGCAGTCATGGGCGATATGGGCATTCACCATAAACAGGTTATCGCTACCAATGGTCGTGGTGTTAATACCCTGCGCCGTACCGCGATGAATCGTCACGCTTTCACGAATACGGTTACGATCGCCAATGTCAACACGGGTAGGTTCACCCGCGTATTTCAGATCCTGATTCACTTCACCGATAGAAGCAAACTGATAGATCTGGTTGTCTTTACCGATACGCGTATGGCCGTTTACCACCACGTGTGACTTAAGGACGGTTCCCTCACCAATCTCGACATTCGCCCCGACAAAACAGAAAGGACCAATATGAACGCCGGGGCCGATAACAGCCCCGTCTTCGATAACTGAACTGGGATGGATGTTGGCGGTTGGATCAATCACGAGTTATGCCTCCCGGCTACGGGCACACATCATGGTCGCTTCACAGACGATTTTACCGTCGACAGTCGCTACGCCATTGAAGCGAGTCAGACCACGGCGGGTTTTCTCGAAGGTCACTTCCATAATCATTTGATCGCCCGGTACGACCGGACGCTTGAAACGGGCATTATCAATGCCAGCAAAATAATAAAGCTCGCCTGGCTCCAGTTTACCCACGCTTTTAAATGCCAGAATGCCGGTGGCCTGTGCCATCGCTTCCAGAATCAGAACGCCGGGAAAAATCGGTTTACCAGGGAAATGCCCCTGGAAAAACGGCTCGTTAAAGGAGACATTCTTTACGGCGCGCAGATATTTGTTTTCTTCAAAATCCAGCACGCGATCTACCAGCAGAAACGGATAACGGTGCGGCAGCAGCTCTAAAATCTCTTCAATTTGCAGAGTATGAGTTTCAGTAGTCAAAATACTCTTCCTGTCCTAAAAATCTGATGACATCAATAACGCGGCCTGCACCGATCATCATGATCGTTGGCAGGCCGCAAATAGGTTCCGTGGCGCCTGGCTTCCCTGCTTAACACTGTTATTATGAAAGCCGGTCTGTCATGGGATGGCGTCTAGTCGTCTTTGCCGACTTTCCGCTCGATTGCTTTTAAGCGTTTGCTTAGTTCATCGATATTCATCACCAACGCTGCAGTTTTGCGCCAGGTTTTGTTGGGCTGTAATGGAATGCCTGAGGAGTATACACCAGGTTCTGTTATCGGACGCATAACCATGCCCATGCCGGTTACGGTTACTTTGTCACAGATTTCCATATGGCCATTAATGACGCTGGCACCGCCAATCATACAATAACGACCAATTTTCAAACTACCCGCCATGATCACACCGCCAGCAACCGCAGTATTGTCGCCAATAACCACGTTGTGAGCAATCTGACATTGGTTATCTATGATAACACCATTGCCGATCAGAGTGTTATCCAGCGCACCACGATCGATGGTGGTACAGGCACCGATTTCGACCCGATCGCCAATGATGACCGAACCCAACTGCGGGATTTTCACCCAGTTGCCACGATCGTTAGCATAACCGAACCCATCTGAACCTATCACCGTGCCGGACTGAATCAGACAATCCTGACCAATCTGCACCTCATGGTAAACCGAGACGTTAGCCCATAAACGCGAGCCGTTGCCGATACGGGTTTTTTTGCCCACAAAACAGCCTGGGCCGATGACCACGTTGTCACCGAGTACCACGTCGGACTCAATAACGGCATTGGCGCCGATGGACACATTCTCACCCAGTCTGGCGCTGGAATCGATCACGGCGCTCGGCGCAATGTGCTGCGCAGGCTGCGGCGTCGTATCCAGTAACTGCGCCATTCGCGCATAGGTAAGATAGGGGTTTTTAACAACCAGCGCGGCGGTTTTACACCACTCCAGATCCGCTTCCGTCAGCACCACGGCTGAAGCCTGGATCAGGGCGAGCTGCTCGCGGTAACGGCTGTTGGCAAGAAACGTGATTTGACCAGTGGTGGCGGATTGCATAGAAGCAATGCCGGAGATTACGATATCGCCATCTCCGTGCAATTCTGCATCCAACTGCTGGGCTAAATCAGCCAGTCGAATTGATGACATCGATTATTTAACCTGCTTCGCAACTTCATCGGTGATGTCTTTAACATCAGAACCCGAATACAGCACAGCCTGAGAATTCAGCACCAGGTCATAGCCGCCGCTTTTGGCAACCGACTGAACAGCAGTCTGGATTTTTTCCAGCAGCTTATTACGCTCCTGAACCTGACGGGTCTGGTTGTCTTTCTCAAACGCGTCGGCTTTTGCCTGGAAAGCATTACGCTCAGAGTCAATCTGCTTCTCTTTCTTGCTGCGCTCGCTCGCCTTCATGGTTGGCGCGTTACGCTGCAGATCCTGCATTTCCTGCTGGATTTTGTCGTGCTGAGAACGGAGTTCTGCCGCGCGGCCCTGGAATTCACTCTCGAGCTGCTTGGTGATAGTCGCGCGCTGAGGTGATTTCTGGAAAACCTGGCTCAGATCCACAGTTGCGACTTTATCCGCCGCCTGTGCGCCAGCAGAAGCAGCCAATGCAACACCCAGAGTAACTGCACATAACAACTTTTTCACTATAAACTCCTTACCCTCAACATGTATGTTTGCAGCGTGGAGCATAGCAATGCCCCACGTGTGCAAGCTAATTTTTTAACATCCCTGTACAGAACATTACCAGGTTTTACCAATGTTAAACTGGAACTGCTCTGACTTATCTCCCTCAACTTTCTTAACCGGCTGGGCATAGGAGAAGACTAACGGCCCCAGCGGTGACATCCACTGTAAAGACACACCGGTCGAAACGCGAATGTTGTTCGGATCGCTGTAGTCAGGAATACCGGCCGCGCGCGTCTCCGCCGTGTTCTGCCATTTAGTATCCCAGACCGTACCCGCATCCACAAACAGCGAAGTGCGGACGGAATTCGAATATTTCTCACTCAGGAACGGTGTTGGCGTGATCAGCTCAAGGCTGGCAATCGCCATCGCGTTACCCCCGATTGCATCGCTCGACTTACAGATACCGTTCGGATCGCTCAGGTTACAGTATGACGAACCATTGTTCAGGTAAGCGGCTTTCGGACCGATGGTATTGGACTGGAACCCGCGCACGGTACTCGAACCGCCGGCGTAGAAGTTCTCATAGAACGGCATCTCTTTACCGCTAATGCCGTCACCGTAGCCCACACGACCGCGACCTAACACAACCCAGGTATGATCTTTATTGATCGGAACATACTGCTGGCTGTCCAGGGTCATTTTGTAGAACTGGTTATCTGAACCTGGAATCGTGACTTTGCCGTTCAGGTTAGTACGGTTACCTGAGGTGGCAAAGAAACCACGATCGAGCGTGTTATAGGTCCAGCCATAGTTAAAGGTGAAGTCGTCAGCAGAGAAGTCGCCGTTGCTGTTCAACTGCTGTGGCTTACCGACCGAGTCAAGATAACGCCACATCGCAACCTGTGGACGCATGTCAGACAGGTCGTTATGGACATAGCCCAGACCGACGCGCAGCGAGTTGTTCTCGTTGATTGGGAAGCCCAATGTACCGTCTGTACCGTAACTTCTGTTGGTATAGCCGGAGAGATCGGCGTTGCTGGCCTTAAAGTTGTTGTAGAACACCCGGCCGCCCAGACTCACACCGTCAACGGTAAAGTAGGGATCGGTCAGGGAGAATTCTGCATAGGTCTGGTAATCGTTTTTAGTGCCGCTAATCCCCACGGTATTACCGGTGCCGAGCCAGTTATCCTGGGTAACACCGACCTGGAAACTCACGCCACTTTCTGTACCGTAGCCGACGCCAAAGTTAAAGGTACCGGTATTGCGTTCTTTAACTTTATAGACCACGTCAACCTGGTCAGGTGAGCCGGGAACGCGCTGCGTATCCACGTCAACGGTTTCAAAATAGCCCGTACGATTCAGACGCTCTTTGCCCTGATCGACCAGGTCGCTGCCCAGCCAGGCGCCTTCCATCTGACGCATTTCACGACGCAGTACGGCATCTTTTGATGTATCGTTTCCTTCGAAGCGCACTTTACGCACGTAGTAGCGGTTACCCGCATCGACGTTGATGTGCAGCTTAACGGTTTTATCCGCATCGTTAATTTCAGGCTGTGTCACAACACGTGGATAGGCATAGCCGTAGCGACCCAGCAGTTTCTTAATGTCATCTTCCATCGACGTGACTTTCGTGCCGTTATACAGCTCGCCCGCCGGAATTTTGGTCAGATGTTCGATTTCGGCCGAATGACCCGCCATGCTGCCGTTAACGATTACGCCAGCAATCTTGTACTGATCGCCTTCGGTAATGTTCACGGTGATGTAGATGCCTTTCTTATCCGGCGTCAGGCTGACCTGGGTCGAATCAATGTTGAAACGCGCATAACCCCGATCCAGATAGAAGCTGCGCAGGGTTTCAAGGTCGCCCGCCAGTTTCTGCTTCTGGTATTTACGGTCGCCCACCACGTTCCACCACGGCACTTCGTCACGCAACTGGAAGCGGGAAATGAGCTCGTCGGAGCTAAAAGCTTTGTTACCGACGATATTGATCTGCTGAATTTTGGCAGAAACACCTTCGGTAAACACCAGTTTCAAATCGACGCGGTTACGCGGCAGCGGTGTGACTACGGCTTTAACGCTGGCGGTGTATTTGCCCACGCTGTAGTAGAAGTCTTCCAGGCCCTTCTCAATCGAAGAGATGGTGGTGCGGTCCAGCGCTTCGCCGACGCGCACGCCTGAGGCTTCAAGGTTTTGTTTGAGCTGATCGTCTTTAACCGCTTTGTTACCGCTGAAGGTAATGCTGGCGATGGTGGGACGTTCTTTGACCTGAACAATCAGCGTATTACCATCTCGCAGGACCTGAACATCCTCAAAGTTGCCAGTTGCGAACAGGGAGCGAATGGTATTTCTGACGTCATCGTCATTCACCGTATCGCCAACCCGAACTGGCATGCTCAGCAGAGCCGCGCCGACGGCGACTCGCTGCAGCCCTTCGAAATGAATGTCCTTCACCACGAAATCGTCTGCACCGTAAACGGTGGCGCTGCTAAACAGCAGCGACGCTATGAGCAACTTTTTCATCGCCATCGTTATTATGCGTTTTCCTAACACATCCCACGTAAGCTCGCGTTCCAGCGGTTACAAACGTGAGAAATCATTGAAAAGTGCAAGCCCCATTAACATCACCAGCAGTATTGAACCGATGCGGTAACTAAAGTCTTGAACTCGCTCGGACACCGGTCCCCCTTTGATCTTTTCAATCGCAAGGAAGAGCAAGTGCCCACCATCTAAAACCGGTAGCGGGAACAGGTTGATGATCCCTAAGTTGACGCTAATCAACGCCAGGAACATCAGGTAGTAAATCATTCCATACTCGGCTGACAAACCTGCACCTTGCGCAATCGAAATCGGGCCGCTCAGGTTGTTCAGCTTCACATCGCCGGTTATTAACTTGCCCAACATAGAGACGGTCAGCTTCATTAACTGCCAGGTTTTTACACTGGCTTCACCAATGGCTGAAAACGCACCATATTGTCTTACCGTTTTATACTCGTCTGGCAGCGGTACGACTCGGGGAATCACCCCCGCAAACCCTTGTGCTTTGTTCCCAGGTTTCGCTTCGGGCGTCAGGGTTAACTGCACCGCGTCACCGTTGCGATCGACCTCAAGAGCAATACTTTTTCCTGGGTTATCCCGAACCTGGGTAGCAAAAGGCTGCCACTGCGATAATAACTGACCATCGACTTTAACGATCCTGTCGCCAGCTTGCAAACCGGCTGCACTGGCAGGCGAATTCTTTTGCACTTCAGCCAGGGTCGTTTCAATCTGCGGGCCCCGGGGACGAATTCCCAGCGCGACGACAGGGTCCTGCTTATCAGGTTCGAACTGCCAGTTGCGCAAATCGACCTGTTTTTGCTGCGTCCCCTGTTCGCCAAAACGACCCACTGTTAATGTCGTGCTGGCATCACCGATTTTACCGATCAATGCCATGCGCACAGCTTCCCAGTCAGGCGTTTCGATACCGTCAATGGCCTTAAGTTCCGTCCCGGGTGTAATTTGCGCTTCTGCGGCGACCGAACCGTTCAGAATTTCACCAACTACCGGTTTAATACCCGGTACGCCGTGGATGAACACGACCCAGTAGGCAAAGATAGCAAACAGGAAATTGGCAATCGGGCCGGCAGCAATAATAGACGCGCGCTGCCAAATCGCTTTATTGTTAAACGCCTGGTGCCGAAGCTCGGCGGGAACGCTTTCTACCCGCTCGTCCAGCATTTTGACATAACCGCCAAGGGGAATGAGCGCAATCACAAATTCGGTGCCGTGACGATCGCGGCGTTGCCATAACGCCTTGCCAAAGCCGATAGAAAAGCGCTCTACTCTCACACCGCAACGCCGCGCCACCCAAAAATGGCCAAACTCATGCACGGTGATTAACACGCCCAGTGCAATGATAAATGCGGCAAAACTCCAGATTACGCTTAACATCGTCGCTTGCCCTTAAAGTGTCTGAAACACCAACAGCAATAAACAGGCAAATACCGGCACTGCTGCTGTCAGGCTGTCGATGCGGTCAAGAATACCGCCATGTCCGGGAATCAGGCTCCCGCTGTCTTTGATACCGGCCTCGCGTTTAAACATGCTTTCCGTCAGATCGCCCAGTACCGAAGCAAGGGTGGAAATCACGGCGCAGATCACCAGCGTGCCGGTGGGAACGGAAAGCGGCGCAAAACTGGCGAACAGGACGGCAATTAGCGCAGAAGAGATCAGTCCGCCCAGAAAACCTTCCCACGTTTTACCGGGCGACACTTTTGGCGCCAGCTTATGTTTGCCAAACAGTTTGCCGAACATGTAGGCACCGGAATCGGCACCCCATACCAGAAACATAACAAACAGCAGCCACCAGGCACCGGCAAAGTGATCGGCTTCGTAATGATACTGGCGGAGCGCCATCATGCCCCAGAAGAAAGGAATGACCGTTAACGCACCAAACAGCAGACGCAAGGGTCGGGAAGTCCGCCATAACGCAGCAGAGGCAGGATAGAACAGAACCAGTAACAGCGCGGCAATCCACCAGGTCATTGAGGCCCACAGCCAGCCCGCCACCTGCGGCAGGTGCGCGTTATGTTCGTAGGGAGGAAGCGTAAACAGCATCAGCGTCAGAGCCAGACCGCATATCAGCGCGAGCCAGATCCGTTGCTGACGCGATGCCATACCAGACAACTGCCCCCATTCCCAGGCGGCAAGCATACAGATAATAATCGTAATAATTGCAAAGCCAACAGGCGGTAACCAGAACAATGCAGCGATCACCAGCGGGATGAGAATCAGCGCGGTGATCAGACGAGACTTCAGCAAAGGTTACCCCCAGATTGCTCAGGCGCCGCCTGGTGCAGCGCCGCCAAAGCGTCGCTCCCGCAGAGAGAATGCATTCAGTGCACCTTCAAAAACGTGTTCATCAAAATCCGGCCAGAGCACATCAGTAAAATAGAATTCCGCATAGGCAATTTGCCACAACAGGAAGTTGCTAATCCGATGCTCTCCCCCGGTCCTTATCACTAAATCCACTGGCGCCAACTGGTTCATGCACAGTTGCGACGTCAGGCTCTCTTCGGTTATCTGATCAGGGCGTAACAAGCCTTCCTGAACCTGTTCAGCCAACTTTTTAACGCCTTCGATAATATCCCATCGCCCGCCGTAGTTCGCAGCAATGTTTAGCGTGAGTCGATCGTTATTCTCCGTCAGCGCTTCTGCCCGACGGACACGTTCCTGAATGCGGGGGCTGAAGCGGCTGATATCGCCAATGATGCGTAAGCGAACATTATGCTTGTGCAGGCTTTTCACTTCACTGTCCAGCGCCCAGACAAACAGCTCCATCAAGGCAGTGACTTCCTGCGCAGGACGGCTCCAGTTTTCGCTACTAAAGGCGTAAAGCGTTAATGCTTCAAGATTATTACTGACGGCAAAGCTAACGGCGCGACGTACTGATTTCACGCCCGCTTTATGACCGGAGATACGCAGTTTTCCCTGGTTCTTAGCCCAACGGCCATTGCCATCCATAATGATAGCGACGTGGCGTGGACCGGTTCCCTGTTGGTCATCGGTGTTGTTGTGATTTTCAGACGACATAACGCGTAATCAATTCCTTTCATCAGAAATGCTGTGGTTTCTGAATACATTGCGCCCGGTACAAATCCCGGCACTGTCTGCCAGGCCACACCCAATTTGGTGACAGACCGTTAAACGCGAGCCAGCGACTATAACATTTTCACCTGAAGCGAACAAATAGCCTCAACGCAATCGTTGTTATGCCGTGAAGCGTGGCAACATTTCGGTCGCAGCGGCGCGTGCCATACGATCGATTTCGATGACAGCGTCCACTGAATCCGGTTCCTGGCCGTGCTGCGATGACAGCACTGCGCTGTTTAACGCTGCGATATCGGTAAAACGAATTCGCTGATTCAGGAACGCCGCCACGGCGATCTCATTGGCAGCATTAAGCGTGGTGGTGGCCGCCTGCCCGGCCTCGCAGGCATCAATTGCCAGTTTAAGACAGGGGTAACGGCCAAAATCAGGTTCTGAGAACGTCAGCGCCGACATGCGGGTAAAGTCCAGCGGTGTGACCCCAGCGTGAATACGCGCTGGCCAGGCCATACTGTGGGCGATAGGGGTTCGCATGTCAGGTGAACCTAACTGTGCCAGCACGCTGCCATCGCAGTAACGCACCATGGAGTGGATCACCGATTGGGGGTGCAAAATCACTTCCATCTGCGCGGCACTGGCGTTGAACAGCCAACGAGCTTCAATGTATTCAAGACCTTTATTCATCATGGTGGCCGAATCAACCGAGATTTTACGCCCCATTGACCAGTTCGGATGTGCACAAGCCTGATCTGGCGACATATTGCGCAGATCCGCTAAATTTGTGTCACGAAAAGGGCCACCCGATCCCGTAAGAATAATCGACTCAATGCCGTTATTCTGCAGGTCAGCGTAACCTAACTGATGCTGGATGGTAGCGGGCAAACTCTGAAAAATCGCATTGTGCTCGCTGTCTACCGGCAACAGCTGCGCCTTATGCTGGCGCACTGCCTCCATAAATAAACGGCCGCACGTCACCAGGGATTCTTTATTCGCCAGCAGGACGGTTTTACCCGCGCGAATCGCTGCCAATGTGGGCAGTAAACCGGAGGCGCCCACAATCGCCGCCATCACCTGGTCAACCTCATCCAGCGCGGCCAGTTCACAGGCTGCCTGAACGCCGGAGAGCACTTCAGTCTTCACCTTCAATGCTCTCAGTCGCTCACGTAGCGCAGCAGCGGCTTCTTCGTCTGCCATCGCCGCATAGCGGGGTTGGAACTGTACGCACTGCTCAGCCATCAGGGCCACGTTTTTACCGGCAACCAGCGCCGTGATCTGATAGCGCGTAGGATTGGCACTGACGACTGCCAGCGTGCTGGTGCCTATCGAACCGGTTGAACCGAGCAGAGTTAATCGCTTCATAATGCTGTCCATGTAGAGGTGAAAGCGTGGGGCACAATGTAAAACGCCGCCAGAGGTGACATTCTGTCAGAATGCCTCTCTGTACGGCGTTTTGGTCGGCGATGATGGAATCAGAAGTCCATCAACTCCGCTTCTTTTTCGGCCAGTGCCGCATCAACTTTCTTGATGTGCGCATCGGTCATTTTCTGGATTTCGTCCTGCGAACGACGTTCGTCGTCTTCGCTGATTTCTTTATCTTTCAGCAACGCTTTGATTTTATCGTTGGCGTCGCGACGAACGTTACGTACAGACACACGTCCCTGCTCGGCTTCACCGCGTACGATTTTAATCAGATCTTTACGACGCTCTTCCGTCAGCGCAGGGAGCGGAACACGAATGTCCGAACCCGCTGAGTTTGGATTGAGGCCAAGATCGGACGCCATAATCGCTTTTTCAACGGCCGGGCCGAGAGAGCGATCAAACACGTTGATTTTCAGCGTGCGGGAGTCTTCAACGGTAACGGAAGCCAGCTGACGCAGTGGCGTCGGCGTACCGTAATATTCAACGATAATGCCGTCGAGCAGAGAAGGTGAAGCACGGCCTGTGCGTACCTTGCTGATAGTGGTTTTGAATGCCTCGACGCATTTGTCCATGCGCGTATCAGCATCTTTTTTAATGTCGTTAATCACGTTAAAACCCTTGGATTCGGTTTGACCTGGCCAGTTCCGGCATCACCGGAAGCGGGATCGATAATCATCGATAATCCTGACTGGTGCACGGCTAAACATTACCGCACTGACAGAATATACCTTATTTTATCTCGCCTCGGGTATTAATGCGTAATCAGGGTACCTTCTTTTTCACCCATCACTACGCGACGCAATGCGCCAGGTTTGTTCATATTGAAAACGCGGATTGGCAGTTTGTGATCGCGCGCCAGCGTAAACGCGGCGAGATCCATCACTTTAAGCTCTTGATCCAGCACTTCCGCATAAGTCAGTTTTTCATACAGCGTTGCGTCAGGGTGCTTCACCGGGTCGGCCGAGTAAACACCGTCAACTTTCGTGGCTTTCAGCACCACATCCGCTTCGATTTCAATGCCACGCAGACAGGCGGCTGAATCCGTCGTGAAGAAAGGATTGCCCGTACCCGCAGAAAAGATAACCACACGGTTATTACGTAACAGGCTGATGGCTTCTGCCCAGCTGTAGTTATCGCAAACGCCGTTGAGGGGAATCGCGGACATCAGACGGGCATTGACGTACGCGCGGTGCAGTGCATCACGCATCGCCAGGCCGTTCATTACCGTAGCAAGCATCCCCATGTGGTCACCCACAACGCGGTTCATGCCCGCCTGCGCCAGGCCGGCTCCGCGGAACAGGTTACCGCCGCCAATCACAACGCCCACCTGGATACCCAGCTCGACCAGTTCTTTGACTTCCTGAGCCATGCGGTCAAGCACGCTCGCGTCGATACCAAAACCCTCTGCACCTTGAAGTGCTTCGCCACTGAGTTTTAGCAGGATACGTTGATAAACAGGTTTTGCGTTGGTCGCCATGGTCAATTCGTCCTGGAAGATATGATGAATAAGAAGTAATTCCGATCAATCATCCGCTTAGAGCAAAAGAATTACTATTGGGATGAAACTGAAAACGTATCTTTTGCCTGTGGCAGACAAAAAAGAACCGCCATCTGGCGGTTCTTTCAGATCATTAAGACTGTTTGGACATTGCTGCAACTTCAGCAGCAAAATCAGTCTCAACTTTTTCGATGCCTTCGCCCACTTCAAAGCGGATGAAGTTGATCACGTCAGCGCCCTGCTCTTTCAGCGCCTGGCCAACGGTTTTGCTTGGATCGATAACGAATGCCTGACCGGTCAGAGAGACTTCACCGGTGAATTTCTTCATACGGCCTTCAACCATCTTCTCTGCGATCTCTTTTGGCTTACCAGACTGCATCGCGATGTCCAGCTGAACCTGGTATTCTTTATCAACCACTTCCGCAGAAACGTCTTCTGGCTTAACAAACTCAGGTTTGCTTGCCGCAACGTGCATTGCGATCTGTTTGATCAGATCTTCGTTAGCGCCTTTGGCAGAAACCAGAACGCCGATACGTGCGCCGTGCAGGTAGCTGCCCAGTTCTTCGCCTTCCAGAAGAGCAACGCGACGAATGTTGATGTTCTCGCCGATTTTAGCAACCAGGGCAACACGTTCTTCTTCGAACTGTGCTTTCAGCACTTCAACGTCGGTGATGCGGTCAGCCGCAGCAGCGTCAAGAACTTTATCAGCAAACGCCTGGAAACCGCCGTCTTTTGCTACGAAGTCAGTCTGGCAGTTCACTTCCAGAATCACACCGTAGTTACCAACGATTTTGGTTTTGATTACGCCATCAGCAGCAACGTTACCCGCTTTTTTCGCTGCTTTAATTGCGCCAGACTTACGCATGTTTTCAATCGCCAGCTCGATGTCGCCGCTCGCTTCAGTCAGCGCTTTTTTGCAGTCCATCATGCCTGCGCCAGTACGCTCACGCAGTTCTTTTACCAATGCAGCGGTAATTTCAGCCATTCCAGAATCCTCGGTTCGTACCTGAGCACAAGTGCATCAGAAGGTACTTATTTGCGGAAAATTTACTCTGTCCCGCCGTACTGAACAGGGGCGTAACAGACTTGGATAAAATAAAGGGGCCATGTTTGGCCCCTTACAGATCACATCTGAATGCTAAGGGCTCTTATGCAGAGCAAACCTTAATTAAGCGTTTTCTAAAGACGCTTCTTCAGCCTGCTCAGCCAGATCCTGAGAGCGGCCTTCGCGAACGGTGGTCGCAACGGCAGTCAGGTACAGGTTGATAGCACGGATCGCATCGTCGTTACCTGGGATAACGTAATCAACGCCATCTGGATCAGAGTTAGTATCAACGATAGCAAATACTGGGATACCCAGGTTGTTTGCTTCTTTGATTGCGATGTGTTCGTGGTCAGCATCGACAACAAACAGTGCATCCGGCAAACCGCCCATGTCTTTGATACCGCCCAGGCTGTTTTCCAGCTTGGCCAGTTCACGAGCGCGCATCAGCGCTTCTTTCTTGGTCAGTTTGTCGAAAGTGCCGTCCTGAGACTGCGTCTCAAGCTCTTTCAGACGTTTGATAGACTGACGAACGGTTTTCCAGTTGGTCAGCATGCCACCCAACCAGCGGTGGTTTACGAAGAACTGGTCGCAGCTCAGTGCAGACTCTTTGATCGCTTCGGCAGCAGCGCGCTTAGTACCAACGAACAGAATCTTACCTTTACGGGAAGAGATTTTGGTCAACTCAGCCAGAGCGTCGTTGAACATTGGTACAGTTTTCTCAAGGTTGATGATGTGAACTTTGTTACGCGCACCGAAAATGAATGGCTTCATTTTTGGGCACCAGTAACGGGTCTGGTGACCGAAGTGAACACCAGCCTTGAGCATATCGCGCATGGAAACAGTTGCCATGATTACTACCTCTAGTTTAATTGGGGTTGGGCCTCCATGTATCCCATACAACCGACCTCTTTCAAGGCACCCCGGCGTATGTGTCGATACATGTGTGTTTTATTACACATAGTGAGATTATTGCGTTTCCCGCAGACTTTAACGGCCATACAGAGAATCGTCGGCGCGCTTTATACCACAATCACGCTTTGGACGCCAATAAATGTTCGCTTACGGCCTGTGGCGCGTTCTCTGTTTGGCAGCCCTTTTGGCTTGCTGTTAACATGAGAGCACAGCATTCATTATCGCTGAAAATTTCAGCAGCAGCGGAATAATTTAATGGCAATCTCAATTAAAACCCCCGAAGAAATCGAAAAAATGCGCGTCGCTGGCCGCCTCGCCGCCGAAGTGTTAGAAATGATCGAACCCCATGTACAGCCTGGCGTAACCACGGGTGAACTGGATCGTCTCTGCCACGAACACATTACGCAGCATCAGCAGGCGATTTCTGCCTGCCTGGGTTACCACGGTTTTCCGAAATCCGTCTGCATCTCGGTAAATGAAGTGGTCTGTCACGGTATTCCGAGCGACGATCGTCCGTTGAAAGATGGCGACATCGTTAACATCGACGTGACCGTGATTAAAGACGAGTACCACGGCGATACCTCGAAAATGTTTATCGTCGGCAAGCCGACGATCCAGGGTGAGCGCCTGTGCCGCGTGACTCAGGAAAGCCTTTATTTATCACTGCGTCTGGTGAAGCCGGGTATTCGCCTGCGCGAGCTGGGCCGCGCTATCCAGAAATATGTTGAAGCGAATGACTTCTCAGTGGTGCGTGAATACTGCGGTCATGGCATCGGCAAGGGCTTTCATGAAGAGCCACAGGTTCTGCACTACGATGCAGACGACAGCGGTGTCGTCCTGCAGGCCGGCATGACCTTTACCGTGGAACCGATGGTGAACGCCGGTGATTATCGCATTCGTACCATGAAAGACGGCTGGACGGTGAAAACCAAAGATCGCAGCTTGTCGGCGCAGTACGAGCATACTATTGTGGTGACGGATAACGGCTGTGAGATTTTAACCCTGCGTAAAGACGACACCCTTCCCGCGGTGTTAGTTAACCAGGCGTAATTCCTCCCCTGATAAAAGGCCGGCGCTCTGCCGGTTTTTTTATGCTTACTGATGAGAACGCTGCATGAGCCTGTCGCAAGAAGTGAAAAACGGTCTGAATGATTCGCCTGGCGAGTGGCAGGACGATCAGCTATCACGTGAAATACTCAAGCAGCGCCTGGAGTGCTTTCAACAGCACCTGGCGGCGGCCTTTGATAGCGGTGAGGCGGCAGAGAATCTGATTCATGCCCGAACCCTGTTTATCGATCGCCTTCTGCGTCGCCTGTGGCGTTACTTTGGCTTCGACAGGATGAAATCCATCGCTCTGGTTGCTGTCGGGGGTTATGGTCGGGGTGAGCTTCACCCGCTTTCCGATATTGACATATTGATTCTCAGCCGCCAGCCGCTTAACGAAGAGGCCGCCCAAAGCGCCAGCGCGCTGCTGACGCTGATGTGGGATCTCAAACTGGAAGTGGGCCACAGCGTGCGTAGCCTTGAAGAATGCCTGCTGGAAGGCCTATCCGACCTGACGGTGGCGACCAACCTGATTGAAGCGCGGATGCTGGCCGGTGATGTCGCGCTGTTCCTCGAACTGCAGAAAAATGTCTTTAGCGATGGCTTCTGGCCGTCGTCCCGCTTTTTTGCCGCCAAAATTGAAGAGCAACAAGAGCGTCATACGCGCTATCACGGTACCAGCTACAACCTGGAACCGGATATTAAAAGTAGCCCGGGCGGTTTACGTGATATTCATACGTTACAGTGGGTTGCGCGACGGCACTTTGGCGCGACAACGCTCGACGAGATGGTGGGCTTTGGCTTTCTGACCGACGCCGAACGCGCCGAACTGAATGAATGCCAGGCCTTTCTCTGGCGGATTCGGTTTGCGCTGCATCTGTTGCTGCCGCGTTACGACAACCGCCTACTGTTCGATCGCCAGCTTAGCGTTGCCCAGCGCCTTCAGTATCAGGGCGAAGGCAACGAGCCGGTTGAACGCATGATGAAGGATTTTTATCGCGTCACGCGTCGTATCAGCGAACTGAACCAGATGCTGCTGCAGTTGTTCGATGAAGCCATTCTGGCCCTCTCTACCAATGAAAAACCCTGCGCTATTGATGATGACTTTCAGCTACGGGGTAACCTGATCGATCTGCGCGATGAAACGCTGTTTGATCGGGAGCCTCAGGCGATAATGCGCATGTTTTACGTCATGGTACGCAATGACAATATCAAAGGGATCTATTCGACCACGCTGCGCCGCCTGCGCCACACACGTCGCCACCTTAAGCAGCCGCTCTGTCAGTTGCCTGAAGCACGCCGTCTGTTTATGTCGATCCTGCGTCATCCCGGTGCGGTCAGTCGTGCATTAGTCCCGATGCATCGCCATAGCGTACTCTGGGCCTATACGCCGCTCTGGGGTCAGATCGTTGGGCAGATGCAGTTTGACCTGTTCCACGCCTATACCGTGGATGAGCACACCATTCGGGTTCTTCAGAAGCTGGAAAGTTTTGCCAACGAAGCGACGCGTCCACAACATCCTTTATGCGTTGAACTCTGGCCGCGCCTGCCTCAGCAAGAGTTACTGCTGATGGCGGCGCTGCTGCATGACATTGCGAAAGGACGTAACGGCGATCACTCTGTTCTTGGCGCGCAGGATGCGCTGGAGTTCGCCGAGATGCACGGCCTTAACTCGCGTGAAACGCAGCTTGTCGCATGGCTGGTACGGCATCATCTGTTAATGTCCGTGACCGCGCAGCGTCGTGATATTCAGGACCCCACGGTGATTCAGCAGTTCGCCGAGGTCATGCAGAACGAAAACCGACTGCGTTATCTGGTGTGCCTGACGGTGGCTGATATCTGCGCCACCAATGAGAGCCTGTGGAACAGCTGGAAGCAAAGTCTGCTGCGAGAGTTGTTCTTCGCCACCGAAAAACAGCTGCGTCGCGGCATGGAAAACAGTCCGGATCTGCGGGAACGCGTACGTCATCACCGCCTGCAGGCGCTGGCGCTGCTGCGTATGGACAACATCAATGAAGAGCGGTTACATCACATCTGGAATCGCTGTCGCGCCGACTATTTTCTGCGCCATACGCCCAACCAGATTGCCTGGCATGCCCGCCACTTGCTGGGGCACGATCTTAATCAACCGCTGGTGCTGGTCAGCCCGCAGGCAACGCGTGGCGGGACCGAAATTTTTATCTGGAGTCCCGATCGCCCGCACCTGTTCGCCGCCGTGGCAGGAGAGCTGGATCGTCGCAACCTCAGCGTGCACGATGCGCAAATTTTTACCAGCCGCGATGGCATGGCGATGGATACCTTTATTGTACTGGAGCCGGATGGCAGTCCCCTGTCGCCCGATCGTCATGCGATGATCATTCAGGCGCTGGAGCAGGCGATAACCCAGAGAGAGTGGGTGCCACCGCGCACCCGCCGTCAGGCCGCCAGGCTTAAGCACTTTAGCGTGGATACCGAAGTGAATTTCCTGCCAACTCACACCGATCGCCGCAGTTATCTGGAGCTGGTAGCCCTGGATCAGCCCGGTTTACTGGCGCGCGTGGGGGAAGTGTTTGCCGATCTCGGCGTCTCTCTGCATGGTGCGCGCATCAGCACCATTGGCGAGCGCGTGGAAGATTTGTTTATTTTAGCCAATAGCGAACGCAAGGCACTGGATGAGGAAATGCGTCAGACGTTGCAACAACGGTTGACAGAAGCCCTTAATCCAAACGATAAAGTGTGACCCGCTTCAATTTGTGAACATCAACTTTTTACCCGTGCCGGTCACTGGCTGGCACCACAAATGACAGATCAGGAAAAAATATGCAACAGTTACAGAGTGTTATTGAATCTGCCTTCGAACGTCGCGCTGACATCACCCCGACCAGTGTGGATACTGAAACCCGCGAGGCGATTAATCAGGTTATCGCCAAACTGGACAGTGGTGAACTGCGCGTTTCTGAAAAAATCGACGGCGAATGGGTAACGCATCAGTGGCTGAAAAAAGCCGTTCTGCTCTCTTTCCGCATTAATGACAATCAGGTGATGGAAGGGGCTGAAACCCGTTTTTACGACAAAGTGCCAATGAAGTTTGCCGACTGGGACGATGCGCGCTTCAAAGAAGCCGGCTTCCGCGTGGTGCCGCCCGCTGCCGTTCGCAAAGGGGCTTTTATTGCGCGCAACACGGTTCTGATGCCTTCCTACGTGAACATCGGCGCCTTTGTGGACGAAGGCACAATGGTTGATACCTGGGCAACCGTCGGTTCCTGTGCACAGATTGGTAAAAACGTACATTTATCCGGTGGTGTAGGAATCGGTGGCGTACTCGAGCCGCTGCAGGCCAACCCCACCATCATTGAAGATAACTGCTTTATTGGCGCACGTTCTGAAATCGTTGAAGGCGTGATCGTTGAAGAAGGCTCCGTGATTTCAATGGGTGTTTATATCGGTCAGAGCACCAAAATTTATGACCGCGAAACCGGCGAAATCCACTACGGTCGCGTGCCTGCCGGCTCGGTCGTGGTATCCGGTAACCTGCCGTCTAAAGATGGCAGCTACAGCCTTTACTGCGCAGTCATTGTGAAAAAAGTTGATGCGAAAACGCTGGCGAAAACCGGCATCAATGAACTGCTGCGTACGATCGACTAATCTGTCGGACGGGCTGTACGGCAGCCCGTCATCTTTTGTTTACAGCTGTTACGGGTAATGTTGTTTTTCTACACGAACCAACAGGTGCGTTTACTTTTCATCCAGGTCATAATTCGCGCCAGTTAAATCCTGTTGCGCACTGATTCATGTTATTTATGTCTATAGTCATTAAGTCATGAACAATTCTGCGCGCCTATCATTTGGTGGAAAATAATTATGTATGACAATATTAAGAGCTTAGGCATTAGTAACCCTGACGATATCGATCGCTACAGCCTGCGTCAGGAAGCGAATAACGATATTTTGAAAATTTATTTCCGCAAAGATAAAGGTGAATTTTTCGCCAAAAGCGTGAAATTTAAATATCCTCGCCAGCGCAAGACCGTCGTTGCTGATAACGCGTCACAAGGCTATCGCGAAGTGCAGGAAATCAGCCCGAACCTGCGTTATGTGATCGATGAACTGGACCAGATCTGCCAGCGCGATCAGGTGGAAGTCGATCTGAAACGTAAAATCCTTGATGATCTGCGTCATCTTGAAGGCGTCGTTTCCCATAAAATCGCCGAAATTGAATCCGATCTGGAAAAACTGACCCGCAGCGGCCGTTAATTATTTCAGATTTACATCAGGCCAGCCGCATTAAGTGTGATTCACTTGACGCGTCTGGCCTTTTTTATTGGCAATCTGCGCGGCTATCGCCTGAGTAACACCACATCACGTAGCACCTCTGCTGAGCCGGTACGCCATTCAGGACGATCAATCCAGGATTGGTAACGTTCTGACTTAAGTGTGACGTCAGCCAACAGCAGTAAGGGGATTAACCGCTCGCTTTGGCGTTCGCGGGTTTTCCACGGCCAGCGGCGTGATGGATCGCTAAAGGGCGCCATATAATCCAGCGCCGCCAGTAGCGAGCCACCCTGCTTGTTTTGATAGTGCCAGAGATCGTCCAGCCCACGCTGAGAAGCTAACGCCGCGATAGCGGTTAGCGCCTGCAAATTAAAGACGCTGTAATGAAAGGAGCGGGTTCGCGCCAGCTCAAGTGGCTGAGTCCCCTCTTTCTGTATTTGCCCATCAATTTTTCGTTTGGCCAGTGCCGACATATCAGCGATCACCCTGTTTTTGCCCAGGTAAGCGGCAATACCGGCAACCTGTACGCTGTACCAGCTGCCATGATTATTTGGGGCATCCCGCTCCTGTTGCGCCAGCTGGCTGGTCTGCAGCCAGCTAAGATAGTCACTGAACCAGCGATGTAACGCCGCCTCGTCGCTGTCGCGCCAGCCGGGTGACTGGCGCAACAGCACCAGCGCATCAACAATGCGGGTCGCAAAATAGCGCCCATCCAGTACGCCATCATGACGGCCAGGCGTCCTGCCTGGAATCCCCTGGGCATAATTCAGGTTTGGATTCATACGGCTGGCAGGATCGATAAACCAGTGGCGGATCATCGATTGTGCTTTGCTGGCATAGCGTGCATCGCCAGAAAAGAACCAGGCCAGCGAGAGTGTCTGTACATCTGCGCTAAAGCGCGCCAGCCGCACGCCGTCGGTTTGGTTATTTTTCGTGTCGGGATTAATCTCACCATCCCGACGAATCCAGGGCAACCCCGTTTTCTGCTTTCCGTCCGGCCACCAGTAGGCGCTCAGGCTCAGATAGTCATGCCGCGATCCGCTGGGCGGCATCAGCCCCTTATCCATCACGCTGGGATCGGGCTGGCTGAGCGCCTTTTCTGCCTGATGTTGCAGCTGACGCCAGGCCTGTTCCGTCAGTGTGCTCGCCTGATGATTCTGCAAAGCCTGCCGGGTATTCATCAGGGCATCAGTAGAGAGAAAAATCAGGCTGTCAGGCCGTGCCTGGCAGGTAAACGTAACGATTAGCAGGCAAAGTATGGCGGGCAATATACGCATCGGGCGTCCTCATGGTTTCATAAGCAGCGTCATCAGCCCTGCTCATCCAGCTGTAACGCAATATACAGCAGTAATCGATCGTCAAAATGACCAAGGTTCAGTCCGGTTAACTCAGCGATCCGATTCAGTCGATACTCCAGCGTATTACGATGAATAAACAGCGCGCGTGATGTTGCGCCGGGCTGGACGTTATTGCTGAACCAGGCGCTTAAGGTCCGGCGCAGTAAACCGTTGCTGTCCATGCTTTTAAGTTTTTCCAGCGGACGTGCCAGTTCGTTCGCCTGCCAGCCACCGCGTAAACTGTCCAGTAATACCGGCAGCATCAGATCCTGATAAAAATAGCTGCGGACGTCTGGCATGCGCTGCTTTCCAACGGCCATGGTGGTGCGCGCAGTGCGGTAAGAGCGGGCGATGCTGCCCGGACCGGTAAAGAAGTTGCCCAGCGCAATACGCATGCGCAGATGACCGCTTTCGTTCATTCGCTGCATCAGTTGCTCAACCCGCTTGCGATGATCGTGACGGTCGTAACGTCCGTGTGTGTTTAATGCCGGTTTCAGTACGACCATTTCAGTTAGCGACACAATGGCTATCAGGTTATCCCGAACGGGGGTGGTGAGTAAGGTTTGCAGCTGCTGTAATTCAGACATGGCGCTGTCCACGCCTAACTGCCCGCTGTCGACTTCGATCACCGCCACCACGCGGGGCTGATTAAGATCGATACCCAGGCGCTGTGCCCACTCTGTCAGCTGTGGCGTCAGCGCATCACTTCTTATCAGGTTGAGCACCAGCTCTTCACGCAGTCGGCTGTCCTGAGCCAGCATATGTAATAGCCGGGCCTGCTCCAGCA
Organism: Pantoea sp. Ae19-2; assembly: GCF_059801205.1. NCBI lineage: Bacteria > Pseudomonadati > Pseudomonadota > Gammaproteobacteria > Enterobacterales > Erwiniaceae > Pantoea > Pantoea sp. Ae19-2. The sequence continues at coordinate 3,008,607 of NZ_JBCHWE010000001.1, forward strand.
TCATCTCTGCCGCCATACAGACTAATTCGCCATAGTGACGCAGTGCGCCCGGCTCACCTGTCAGGCCAATGACGCCCACGATCGCCCCGTCAATACGTAGCGGAAGATTGATGCCTGGCCGCACGCCGTGCAGATGTTTTGCCACAGCATCGTCGATATCCACGATGCGCCCCTGCGACAACACCAACAGCGCGCCCTCATGCAACTCCCCGATGCGCTCCCTGTCACCACTGCCAATGATTCGCCCACGCGCATCCATCACGTTGACATTGCCATCAATGATTTTCATGGTGCGCGCAACAATTTCCTGCGCCAGCCGCGCGTCGAGATGACAGGTAGCCATCCTTATCTCCTGAGTCATATGAGAGGAAGGACAGAATAGCCGTGTGACACGCGGAGAACATTATGCATTCGCCCATAGCCGCGCCGGCTTTGGCAGAAATGCGGCAGGCATCACATTTGTGATCTGTGCCATAAAAAAGGCGGACCGAAGTCCGCCTGATAAGCATCAAGCAGTGATTACTGCATCAGCAGGTAGAGCGATGTGTCGCCACGTTGCACATTCAGCGCCAGTACCGGTGGTTTGGTATCGAGGATCTTGCGTAGTTCCCCTAAGTTGGTTACCGGCTGCTGGTTGACGCCAAGAATCAGGTCGCCTTTTTTCAGACCCACTCTTGCCGCCGCACTGCCCGCTTTCACGCTATCGACCCGCACGCCTTTCTCTTTGCCTGCGTTATTACTCAGATCTGCACCTTCAATGCCAGTGTAAATCGTAGCGGACTGCACTTTGTCCTGGGTGCTCTGCTGCAGCTGCACGGAGACATCCAGCGGTTTGCCATCACGCAGCAGGCCCAGCTTCAGCGTCGTGCCTACCGGTAAAGAGCCGACTTCAGCGCGCAGTGAGGCAAAGCTGGTGAGCGGCTTGCCGTTCATAGAAACGATCACGTCACCCGCTTTAATACCGCCTTTCGCTGCGGCGGAATTGGGCACGACCTGACTAACAAAGGCGCCGCGCTGCGCATCGACCTTCATCGCTTTGGCCAGTTCAGAGTTGAGCTCTGTTCCCATGATACCCAGCTCACCGCGTTTCACCTGACCATACTCCACCATCTGTGCGGTCAGGTTTTTCACCATGTTGCTGGGGATGGCAAAACCAATACCAATGTTGCCGCCGTCTGGGGCCAGAATCGCGGTGTTAATACCAATCAGCTCACCGTTGAGGTTCACCAGCGCGCCACCCGAGTTACCGCGGTTAATCGCGGCATCGGTCTGGATAAAGTTTTCATAGTTCTCAACGTTCAGACCACTGCGTCCCAACGCCGACACGATGCCCGAGGTTACGGTTTCGCCCAGACCATAGGGGTTACCGATTGCTACGGTATAATCGCCAACGCGCAAATTATCAGAGTCAGCCATTTTAATTGCGGTCAGATTTTTCGCGCCTTCCAGCTGAATCAGCGCTATATCCGAGCTGGGATCTTTGCCGATGACTTTGGCGTCGTAGCTACGACCATCGCTCAGTTTGACCTGAATTTTCGTCGCATCGTTGACCACGTGGTTGTTGGTTACCACATAGCCTTTTTCTGCGTTAATGATCACGCCAGAACCCAGCGCTCTGAATTTTTGCTGCTGCGTATCCGGGCCTGCAGGCGCACCGCCGCCGCTCCCGCCCGCGCCCTGGCACAGCGGCGAGCCCATGAACGGAGAACCGTCCTGACAGAAAGGCGAATTATCGCCAAAAAATTGCTGGAACTGCTGCGGCATACGCGGCGTTTTGACCGTTGTACTGCCTTCCACGCTGATGCTCACAACGGAAGGCATCACCTTCTCCAGCATGGGGGCAAGGCTTGGCAACGGCTGGCTTGGGGAAGATGAAACGGAAGAGGATGTCTCCGCAGCGAAAGCACTCACAGGGGTCAGTGCCATGCCAAGACTAAGCGCCAGAGCGCTTAACATTAACGAGGTTTTTTTCATTTTGGTATCTCACAATGATGGATATACTGACCATTGCTGTGGTCGAATGTTGAGATAAATGTTTTAGCGCGAAGTTCCTCGAAAAGTTTTAGGCAAAGGTAAAAATTTATTCGCGCTCTTTACAATTCTCTGCTTATTCCACCGCCATCAAACGACGGTACTCATCCCAGGCATAGAGATCGGTCATGCCGCTAATGTAATCCTGAATCAGACGAAAGCGATAATAACGTTCCCATAACAAACGCTCATATTTGTGTTCAACAACCAGCGTGCGCATTTTATGCAGATAGGCTTTTCTGTGCTTTCCGGAAAGTTTATGGAAAAGACGTGTCTCAATCGGATGGTTGCGCAAAAAATCTTCATTTATCAGTGTAGTAAAGTCTTCATAATTCAACATCATTAACGGTTGGTATATTTCAAGCAACCCCTTTATGACGCGATAACCCTGCAGCTCCAGCTGTTCAACTTCGGAATGATTAAACACCTGCTGCCGTGCTACAGTTTTAAATATTTGTAATAAACGCCCCTCTTCGCCGCCGTCTTCTAATAATGCATGGTTGAAGTTTCCGTCAAAAATAGCGGGCAGATTGTCGATAAAACGTTTAACGGCATAGGTGACCAGAACATTCTGAACATTAACCCGGAGGGACATGAAAAATTGATCGCTTCGGCTGCGGCGTTTTTTACTTCCTGCTTCGCGCCAGGCCTCACCTACGGTACGGCTGAACGCATCATTGTTATTTATTGGCCCCCAGGCTTTGCTGAGGAACTCATACAAACTGTCGACATTGAAAATGGCTTTTTCGACGGCGTCATCCAAATCGGCAATACAATATGAAATGTCATCAGCCGCTTCCATGATATAGGTCAGCGGGAAACGATGATGCTCCGTCAGATGCGTCGCGGCACGGAGATCGCTGATATATTCCCGCTCAGACAAATAAAAGCCCGGCTTTTTCATTAATACGCTAAATTCGGCCGGTTTCTCACCCTGCCACCATGCCGGCGCGGTATATTTAAGAATACAGGCCACCTGAGAGTAGCTCAGGTTGAGCTGCAGCAAGGTGTGCACCATACGGATCGCTTGGGCATTGCCTTCAAAATGGCATAAATCCTGACGAATCATAGCGTTCATTTGATCAAAGGACTGGCGCTGCTCTTCGCTTTCGACGCCAGCCACCAGCGGATCGACCAGTTCGGCAGCCAGATTATCTTCAAACCAGTCGTTAATGGCAGCTTCGCCAAAATGCCCGAACGGAGGATTCCCGACGTCATGCAACAGACACGCCATTTCGACCAGACTTTCAAAGGCCCCTTCCATGTCGTCCAGTCCATATTTTGCCAGCCCACCCTGCATTTTTAAGGTTTGCAGAATCTCTTTGCTGATATATCGACCGGTTTGCTGCACTTCAAGCGAATGCGTCAGGCGTGAACGGACGGCGGCGTTGCGCTCAAGCGGAAAGACCTGGGTTTTTTGTTGCAGTCGGCGAATGGCCGCCGAATTAATGATGCGTCCACGATCGCTTTCAAAATGGCGGGTAATAAAATATTCACCTTGCGGATCTTTACGGTTGCTATAAGGGCGAGTGAAGCTGATCTTCTTCCTGAAATTGATCGCCGCCATACCTGTCCCCTTATTTTTTCGTGAAATGATCCCGTCAGTGCCATGATAGACTATGCCCGATTTTTACATTCATTACATTAGCGAGACGCAAAATGAAAGCAGGCATCATTGGCGCAATGGAGCAGGAAGTGACCCTGCTGCGTGACAAAATTGAAAATCGTCAGACTCTGTCTCTGGCGGGCTGTGAAATTTACACTGGCACACTCAATGGTGTTGACGTTGCCTTGCTGAAATCAGGCATTGGTAAAACCTCGGCAGCCCTTGGCACCACGCTGTTGCTGCAGCTGTGTAAACCCGATCTCGTTATTAATACCGGTTCCGCAGGCGGTTTAGCCCCGACGTTAGCCGTAGGTGACATCGTGGTGTCGGAAGAAGTGCGCTATCACGATGCCGATGTGACCGCGTTTGGCTATGAGCCGGGCCAGATGGCAGGTTGTCCGGCTGCCTTTACGGCTGACAGCACCCTGATTGCCGAGGCGGAAGCCTGCATTAAGCAGCTCAACCTGAACGCGGTTCGCGGCCTGGTGGTGAGCGGCGATGCGTTTATCAACGGGGCTGAGCCCCTGGCGCGCATCCGGGCGACTTTCCCACAGGCTATTGCGGTTGAAATGGAAGCGACCGCCATCGGCCATGTCTGTCATCAGTTCCAGGTGCCTTTTGTGGTCGTCAGAGCGATTTCCGACGTGGCCGATAAGGAATCACACCTGAGTTTTGACGAGTTTCTGAGCGTCGCGGCCAGCCAGTCGTCACTGATGGTTGAAAATTTGCTGGCCCGTCTGGCTCGTGGCTAAACGGCTGTTGTTGTGCTGGCTGCTGCTGTTGAGCAGCAGCCTGTATGCTGCCCCACCCCGCGTCATCACCCTTGCTCCCCATCTGACTGAGCTCGCCTTTGCCGCAGGTATTACCCCGATTGCGGTCAGCGCCTGGTCCAGCTATCCGCCTGAAGCAAAAAACATTGAACAGGTCGCTAACTGGCAGGGCATCAATCTTGAACGTATTTTGCAGCTTAAACCCGATGTGGTGTTGGCGTGGCGCGGCGGCAATCCGCAGCGTCAGGTAGACCAGCTGCAGCAGTTGGGTATTAAGGTTGAATGGGTCAATGCCGCAACGCTGGATGGCATGATTGATGCACTGGCAGGATTAGCAAAGTGGAGTCCAGCTCCGCAACGTGCCGCACAAGCCGCCGGGGAGCTGCGCCAGCAGGAAGCGGCTTTGCGGGAGCGCTACCACACACAACATCCCGTTCCCGTCTTTCTGCAGTTTGGCTTTTCGCCCATGTTTACCGCGGCTAAGGCGACGCTGCAAAACGATATCATCAGGCTGTGTGGCGGGCAGAATATCTTTGCCGACAGTGCGGTGAGCTGGCCCCAGGTGAGCCGGGAACAGGTGCTGATGCGCCATCCCCAGGTCATCGTCACAACAGGTGATGCACAGCAGGCAAGTCACACGGCGCAGTTCTGGCGACCGCAGCTTAACGTCAGCGTGATTGCCATTAACGACGACTGGCTCAGCCGTCCGGGACCGCGCATCCTGTTAGCCGCCGACCAGCTGTGTAAAGGCCTGCACCCGGTTAAATAATGCTGTCGGTTCTGCATGCGTTACACCATCAACTAAAGAAATCACCCTGACTGCCGTTAATTTTAAGTATGAGACACGTGCCAAGTATGCCCGATGTCCGTTTTAGCGCTTAGCGCATTCGACTACACCAGGAATTTAAATATGACCAAAGCACCGCTTCTGGCCATAGGCCTTCTGATCGCGCAGCAGGCCTACGCGGGATCGACGACCGGCTCTATTAACGTCAGACTCGTCATCTATTCACGTTGTGAAGTTAACCGTTCAATGGGTCAGTCTGTGCCGCAGGTTGAGTGCGGTCGTCAGATAAACGCACAGCCGCGCGTGACACAAACGGTGTTAAAGCGACAGGGAAGCAGCGGGACGAACGATCGTCTGGTGACGGTTGAATGGTAGTCGAGGCCGCCCGCTGAGGCGGCCCGATAATCAGATACTGAATGACGACCCGCAGCCACAGGTGGTTTTGGCGTTAGGGTTGGTGACGATAAAGCGCGATCCTTCCAGCCCTTCCGTGTAATCCACAGAACCGCCCACCAGATACTGCAGGCTCATGGGATCAACCACCAGCGAGACGCCCTGCTTTTCAATGGTCATGTCGCCGTCGTTCATTTGATCGTCGAATGTAAAACCATACTGAAAGCCGCTGCAACCACCACCAGTGATATACACACGCAGCTTCAGTGCCGGGTTCTCTTCGTCAGCAATCAGATTCTTAACTTTTTTGGCTGCTGCGTCGGTAAACTGCAACGGCAGTGCTACTACTTCATCACTCATGAGTTACTCCGTAAACGTCCGGGTCAGAAAACGACCTCAATATTGCTATTATCTGCCAGCGACCCGGCGCAATCAAGCTTTCAGCTTCGCACTCTGTGCCGGATTCACTTTGATGATTATAGCGGCCTTTCGTCAGCAGCCCCTCTTCCGTAGAATAGCCCGATATTTTATGAACTGCTGGAGCCGAAAATGAGTAAGTCTGAAGAACTGTTCGCCGAAGCACAACGCCTGATCCCCGGCGGTGTGAACTCGCCGGTACGGGCGTTTACCGGTGTGGGTGGCGTTCCGCTGTTCATTGAGCATGCTGACGGTGCATATCTTTATGACGCCGACGGTAAAAAGTACATCGACTATGTTGGGTCATGGGGCCCGATGGTGCTGGGACATAACAATGATGGCATTCGTCAGGCCGTGATTGAGGCTGCCCAGCGCGGCCTGAGCTTCGGGGCACCAACCGAGATGGAAGTCACCATGGCGCAGCTGGTTTGTAAACTGGTTCCCAGCATGGAAATGGTGCGGATGGTGAACTCCGGCACCGAAGCCACCATGAGCGCGATTCGTCTGGCGCGCGGTTTTACCGGTCGCGATAAAATCATCAAGTTTGAAGGGTGCTACCACGGTCATGCCGACCATCTGCTGGTGAAATCCGGTTCCGGCGCGCTGACGCTGGGGCAGCCTAACTCACCGGGCGTGCCCGCCGATTTTGCCAAGCATACGCTGACCTGCACATATAACGATCTGGATTCGGTGCGCGCGGCGTTTGAACAGTATCCGCAGGCTATCGCCGCCATTATTGTCGAGCCCGTGGCCGGAAACATGAACTGTATTCCGCCCCAACCCGAATTCTTACCCGGCCTGCGCGCGCTCTGTGATGAGTTTGGCGCACTGCTGATTATCGATGAAGTGATGACGGGTTTCCGCGTTGCCCTGGGTGGTGCGCAAGAGTACTACAACGTCAAACCGGATCTCACCTGCCTCGGCAAAATCATCGGTGGCGGTATGCCGGTGGGTGCTTTTGGCGGCCGTCGTGAAGTCATGGAGGCACTGGCACCGACCGGACCGGTTTATCAGGCGGGTACGCTGTCCGGTAACCCTGTCGCTATGGCTGCCGGCTATGCCTGCTTAACCCAGATTGCCCAGCCGGGCATGCATGACAAACTCAATCGTCTGACCTCACAGTTAGCGCAGGGACTGCTCGACGCGGCAAAACAGGAAAATATTCCGGTGGTGGTGAATCAGGTTGGCGGCATGTTTGGCCTGTTCTTTACCGATGCCGACAGCGTCACCTGCTATAAAGATGTGACGCAGTGCGATGTTGAACGCTTCAAGCGCTTTTTCCACCTGATGCTTGAAGAAGGCGTTTACTTTGCGCCGTCCGCCTTTGAAGCCGGCTTTATGTCGCTGGCGCACAGCGCAGAGGACATTCAGCACACTGTCGATGCCGCCCGTCGCTGCTTCGCTAAGCTGTAAAAAAATGCAGACCGGCAAACGCCGGTCTTTTTTTAACGAGCGCGCCGCAATAACCAAATAAAATAGGGTGCCCCTAAAAATGTGGCCATCAATCCCGCCGGAATTTGGTTTGGGAACGCCACCATTCGCCCACACCAGTCAGCTATCATCATTAAACCTGCGCCAAGCACACCCGACAGTAACAGCTGCGGCAACGCGCGACGGAACCCCAGCATGCGCGCCATGTGTGGTGCCATCAGCCCCACAAAGCTCAATGGCCCAATCGTCAGCGTGGCACTGGCCGTTAAGGCCGCGGCCAGCAGCAGCAGCGCCAGCCGCGAGGCGGTGAGCGCCATGCCGGCCGAGCGCGCCGTGGCGCTTCCCAAAGGCAGCAGCGTGAGCCAGCGGCTGGCCAGCGGCGCTAACGACACCAGCACGACTGCACAGCCTGCACTTTGCAGCGCCTGGGTGGCGCTGACGTTATAGGTCGAGCCGGAGATCCAGGTCAGTAAACCCGACATCCGGGGATCGCCACTGGCCATCAACAACATCAGAATGGTGACAAAAGCGCTGTTTAACGCCATCCCGGCCAACAGCATGCGTTCGGGTGAAAACCCGCCACGGCTGGCAACCAGCATAATGATCGCCAGGGTTACCGCTGCGCCCAGCGCACCGGCAGGCAACAGAAACGCCAGCGCATTACCGGGTACCAGGAATAACATCACGACCACACCGCAGGCCGCGCCGGAACTGATGCCCAAGACTTCCGGGCTGGCCATCGGGTTACCCGTGAGTCGCTGGATCAGGCTACCGGCTACGCCCAGCATTAAGCCTACCGCCAGGGCCGCCAGCACACGCGGTGCGCGCCACGGAAGCAGCGCATTGAGCATGTCACCCTGGGTCCAGATCCAGCCTTGCGCGTCCCGTCCAAACGCCAGACAGAGCCAGGCCAGCATGCCTAGCACCACCAGACCGGTCAGGCTCCAGCGCAGAAAATGATGGCGTTCAACCGGCACGCTGTCGCCCTGATCCAGTGCGGGGGGAACGGACCCCGTCCGCAGGCGCGGGAGCAGCCAGAGCAGAATCGGCACGCCCAGTAACGCCGTCACCGTGCCGGTGGAAACCTCGCGCCAGTGCGTCGTAAGCCACAGGACGCAGGCATCCGCCAGCCACAGCAGCAATGCGCCAATCAGCGGAGCCAGCAGCATGCGGCTCAGCAAGCGGCGTCCACCGAGCAGCCTTGCCAGCAGCGGCGCAAACAGGCCGATAAAACCAATGATGCCGGCGACGCTCACCAGCTGTGCGCTCAGCAGTATTGCCAGCGCCAGAATCGCTAACCGGGTGACGGACAGGGCCAGCCCGAGGTTTTTTGCCACGCCATCGTCCAACCCCATGAGCGTCAGCGGCCGCAGAAGCGCCAGTGACAGTATCAGCGCCAGCACCAGGCGCGGCCAGAGCTGGGTAACGCTGTCCCAGCTCATCTGGTTCAATGCGCCCGTGCTCCACAAGAACATATTTTGCAACTGGTCGTGATTGAAGATGGCGAAGATCTGATTAACCGCCCCGCTGTAGAGACTCAGGACCAGCCCTGCCAGAATCAGGGTAACGGGCGATAAGCGTTTACTCCAGGCCACGCTAAAGACCAGCGCCCCCACCAGCAACGCACCACCTGAGGCGGCAAGCTGCTGGGTGAGTGCTCCGCCCGGCAGGTGCCACAATGTGGCGACGGTGATCCCCAACTGTGCGCCGGATGAAACCCCTAGCGTTCCCGGTTCCGCTAGCGGGTTTCGCAGTACCTGTTGAAACAGCAAGCCCGCTAATCCCAGACCCGCACCCACCAACAGCGCCAGCGCCCAGCGCGGCAGCAAACTGTAGTGAAACACCATCTGCTGGACATTAGCGGTATCCGGTGACCACAAGGCCTGAGTCCACTGCCCCGGAGGCAGGGCCTGCTGAAGGTTTATCGCGGTGAGCGCCAGCGCGAGCAGAAACAGGACGCTCAGCACGGTGACAGGAAAATAACGATGCCGCATCAGACCTTCTCCAGCGCATGTTCCAGCACGCGTATAAAATGCAGGGCCGACAATGTTGCCCCGTAGTACCAGACCGCCGGTACGCGTTGAAAATGACCGCTTTGGACAAAAGGCATTGCCTGCCACAGCGGGCTGCGCGACAGCTGCTGCATAACGGCCGCATTGTCGTGGTCGAAGCAGATGGCTTCGACATCGTGAAACGCCGCCAGCCTTTCCAGGCCAATCACTGAACTTCCCCAGAAATTGGTTTCTCCCTGCCAGGCATTCTTCAGGCCAAGCCGTTCCATGACTTCAAGGAATAAGCTGTTCTTACCGAAGGTGATGGCATGGCGGCTGTCAAGCAGTGACATCAGCAAGATAGCGCGTCCGGCATAGGGAGCCAGACGCTGACGGGCTGCGGCGATTTCCGCATCCACGTATTGCAGATGCGCTTCAGCCTGAGCTTCCCGCCCCAGCCTGGCCCCGAGCGCGCGCAGCGAGACACGCGCGCGCGACAAGGGTTTACCGTCGCCGCCGTGCAGGTCAAACCCCATAATGGGCGCAATACGCTGGAGTTTCTCTTTAGGCGGTCCATAGCCGTTTGAACAGAGAATCAGGGAGGGATGCATCTGGGTCATCAGTTCAAGGTTAGGCTCGGTACGCAGCCCAACATCCACCACGCCGGCAGGCAAGGCTGGCTGCCCGACCCAGATATTATAATTATGCACATCGGCGACCCCAAAGGGCTTAACGCCTAACGCCAGCAGCAGTTCGGTGGGTAACCACTCCAGCGCGATGATGCGAGCGGGATCGGGCTGCGCCGCCTGGAGTGAAAAGGGGCTCATCAGTGGCGATAACGCCATCGCCATCATCAGGCGACGGCGGAATAAATCGGGCATTATCCTGTCCTTAACACACAAAGCTCACCGGCGCGCCGCCGCCAGGATGGGGAAAGATCCCCATTGGAATACCATAGATATCCTGCAAAACGTCCGCCTGCATGATGTGCTCCGGGCCGCCTTGCGCGATAAGCCCGCCGCCACGTAATGCCACCAGATGGTCGCAGTAACGGGCCGCCATGTTGATGTCATGCAATACGGTAATGACGGTTAAGCCATGCTCCCGGCTCAGCGTCTGAATCAGGGCCAGCACGTCCACCTGGTGGGCAATGTCCAGTGCGGAAGTGGGTTCATCCAGCAGCAGACAGCGGCTGTTTTGCGCCACCATCATCGCCAGCCAGGCCCGTTGCCGTTCCCCACCCGATAAGCTGTCTACCAGACGAGAGGCAAAAGGCGTTAATCCGACGAGCGAAATCGCCTGCTCAACGCGTGCCCGGTCCTCCTGACTGAAACGTCCCAGCGCCCCATGCCAGGGATAACGCCCGATGGCCACCAGCTCACGCACCGTCATGCCTTCGGCAGCCGGTAACTGCTGCGGTAAATAGGCGACCTCCCGGGCAAACACTTTGCTTTTTAAGCTCTCTACAGGCCGACCGTTAAGGAGCACCCGGCCTTCGCTGGCCGCGTGATGCCGTCCCAACATTTTTAACAGCGTGGATTTGCCTGAACCGTTATGACCTATCAGTGCGGTCACTTTGCCTGGTGTAAAAGAGAGAGACAGCGGCTGGAGAAGCGTGCGACCGGGTACACGAAAGCTGGCATTCTCCAGTTGGAAGGTCGTTTGTTGATGCTGCGGAAGCTGCATGGTAATCCCTGTAAACGGGCGCCGGAGCGCCCTCATCTATCAGAACCGGAACGTGGCGGTACCTGTAATCTGCCGTTCAGCGCCCCAGTAGCACGCATACTCACGGTAACAACTGGCAACGTAGTCGCGGTTAAACAGGTTGTTAACGTTAACGCCTACCGTTGAGCCAGGCAAACCAAAACGTCCTAAATCATATTTCAGTGCAGCATCGACAGTGGTATAACCCGCCACGCTAAAGTTCTGGTTGACATCAGGACCTGTGCTATACAGCCCCTGACTTTCGCCCACGTAACGGACGCCCGCTCCGACCGTGACGCCTGACAGCGCGGTTTCGTGGAAGGTATAGTCACTCCACAGTGACGCCATGTGTTTGGGCACCTGTACCGGGGTTTTGCCCTGGAGCTGGGTATCTTCCGTATACTCGGCATCGGTATAGGTATAAGAGGCCGTCAGGTTTACGTTGGCGTTTAGCGCCGCTTTGGCTTCCAGTTCCACACCGCGAGAACGGATTTCGCCGCTCTGGATGCTGGCAAACGGATGCAATGGGTTGGGATCTGCCGTCAGATTTTTGGTCTTAGTCAGTTCATATACCGCGGCTGTCATGACGATTGGCCGATCTTTCGGTACATATTTCACACCGGCTTCATACTGCTTAGCCCGAGAAGGATCGAACGCGTTCCCCTCATACGTCGAGCCCGCATTAGGAAGGAAGGCTTCGCTGTAGCTGAAGTAAGGTGCGATACCGTTATCGAATACGTAGTTCAGACCGCCGCGCCAGGTAAAGGCCTGATCGTTTTGACGATCGAGATTACCGTTATAGCGGTTGTATACTGACGTCATGGCGTAATCATATCGGCCACCTAACGTCAGAACCCAGCGATCCCACTCCATCTGATCCTGCGCATACAAACCTGTCTGGCGCTGTTTATTTAAGTGCTTGTAGGGTTCAGCATAGGGCGAAGTCGTATCATTGCCATATTGCGGGTTAAACGGATTTAACGCTGTTGCCGTACCGAACTGTGCGTCAATATCATTACGGGTACGCTGGAAATCAACGCCAAGCAATAAGGTATGAGCGAGTTCACCGGTGGCAAATTTAGCCTGTACCTGATTGTCCACAGCAAACTGGTTCAGCTTCTCTTTGGAAAGTGCTGAATTGCGCGTAATCAGCTGCGTGTCCGGATTATAACCAAAGCCGTAAATACTGCGGTAATCCGTGGTTAACTCGGCATAGCGCAGATTCTGACGCACCGTCCAGGTATCATCAAAACGGTGCTCAAAGCTGTAGCCCAGCATTTTGGTGTTGCGTGAGATGCGGTTGCTCTTCTCGCCCTCATCAAAGTTGGTCGGCAGTTTGTACTGGCTGCCATCAGGCCGGGTGATCGGCACAACGGTCCCTTCACGCGGCAGCCAGCCGTAGTAGCCGGTGTCCGGCTCGTTCTGGAAATAGGTCAGCAGATCTAAACGGGTATTTTCATCCGGACGCCAGCTGAATGAAGGGGCGATAGTGTAACGCTTTTGTTTATTGTTCGCCTGTTGGGCATCCTGGCTGCTGGCCTGGCCTGTCAGGCGATAGCTGTATACGCCCGCATCGTCTATGGCACCGCCAAAGTCGAAACCGGTGGAGTAAAGATTATGGTTGCCCATCTGGAACTGGACTTCGCGCAGCGTTTCCTGAGTGGGACGCTTGCTGACTAAAGCGACAACACCGCCGGGATTGCTTTTACCGTACAGCACGGAAACCGGACCGCGCAGCAGTTCAGCCCGCTCCAGAAAATAGGGATCGATAGCGAATTCAGAGTAGTTGTCACCCTGCAGCTTCAGCCCATCAAGATACTGATTGGTGTTGGTTTCGCTAAAGCCGCGAATCGACAGCGCGTCAATGACCGAAGAGCTGCCGCGGTTGCCGGTGAGTACGCCTGGCGTATAGTTAAACGCCTGCTTGACGCTGCTGACGTTGCGCATCTCCATCTCTTCACGCGTGACCACGGAAACCGACTGCGGGTTCTTTTCAATCGGCGTATCCGTTTTGGTACCGGTAGCGCTGCGTTTCGCAGCAACGGTGGCCGCCGGTCCCCACGGATTTTCCTGCCCGACAGCGGCACCACCGTTGGCCGAAACCACCACCGTTTGTTCGGCGAAGGCCAGCGAACTTGCGCCGCCGGAAAGCAGCGCAATCATCAGTGCCAGAGGGCGACGGGTAAATAACCTTTGTGGGAAACCAAAAGTGGTGGTGCGCGCAGTCATGAAGGTGTCTCTCAAATGGGGATGAATAAGCGAATCGAAACGATAATGATTATTATAACGTTTCGATAATATGCGAGATCCAACATTTTCTGCAAGCGGAATTCCCTTCAGTGGCGCTGTTTGTCGCTCGATTCCTTCATCATCAGCAGGCACAAAAAAAGGCACCGGAGTGCCTTTTTTTAACCGCTTTTAGCCGGTTATTTACCAAACATATCTTTTATCCAGCCCGCAACGCCATCACTGTCTTTCTGTTCCTGTTGTTGCTGCTGTTGCAATTGTTGCTGCTGTTGTTGTTGTTGTTGCTGCTGCATTTGCTGCTGCTGAACCTGCTGCTGCTGCTGTTGACACAGCGCGTTGGGATCCAGCGCCCAAACCGGTAGCGAACGCCAGGTGCTGCTGCCCGAGCCACAAACAAAGTTGCCTGCCGAATCAATATTCATCATCGTGACATCTTCAGGCGGCGTCAGCTGCAACGGCATGGGAGCCTGGTTATCAAGATAGCGACGATAGATCTGCATGGCGCCGCTGGCACCGTACAGTTTGGTCGGCTGGTTGTTATCACGCCCTACCCAGGTTATCGCCACTTCTTTACCGTCGATGCCCGCAAACCAGCTGTCGACCAGGTCGTTTGTGGTGCCTGTTTTACCTGCCAGATGCGCATTCGGGAAACGCGCGCCCAGGGCGCGCGCTGTACCGTGATCGGCAACCTGCTGCATCGTGTAGAGCGTTAAATAGGCCGCCTGCGCCGGTTCAACCCGCTGGGCCTGTGGGAAGCTCTGGTACAGTACGGTTCCGTCTTCCGCAATGACGGAGCGCACTGCAGACAGATCGGCACGATTCCCTCCGCTGGCAATCGACTGGAACGCCTGGGCAACTTCAACCGGCGTCAGGTTGAGTGCGCCCAGCAGCATAGCCGGCACCGGGTTGAGCTGATCTTTTGGCACGCCCAGTTTGGTCCAGGTATCCACCACTGCATTGAGCCCTAGCGTCATGCCCAGGTTCACCGTTGGCACGTTCATAGAGTTGGTTAACGCGTCCACCAGCATAACTTTGCCACTGAAGCGGCGGTCGTCATTCATGGGTTTCCAGACGCTGCCGTTGGGCTGTTTCAGCGCAATAGGTTCGTCGGCGATCCAGGTATTCAGCCGGTACGTATTCGGCTGGCTCAGTGCAGTAAGATACGTCGCGGGTTTCGCCAGAGAACCAATTGAACGGCGAGCCTGTAACGCACGGTTATAGCCTGCAAACTGCGGATCGGCGCCGCCGACCATCGCGCGAACTTCACCCGTGAAGCGGTCAACGACCACCATTGCGGTTTCCAGATCTTTCAAACCGCGCTGCTTTTTCAGGGTGGGAATACCGTCGATCACCGCTTTTTCAGCGGCATCCTGTGAGACCGGATCTAACGTGGTGAAAATTTTCACACCCGACAGATCTTTGACCTTGTCGCCCAGCTTCGCCTGCAGCTCATTACGCACCATTTGCATAAAGGCAGGCTGAGGCGTGATCACACCGCCTTTCGGTTGCACGCCTAACGGACGGGCTGACAGCATGTCATACAGTTCCTGGTCGATGACTTTCTGCTGCTGCAGTAAGCGCAGAACCAGATTGCGTCGTTCCAGCGCCAGCTTCGGGTTACGCCATGGATTATAGAGCGAAGCGCCTTTTACCATGCCAACCAGCATTGCCTGCTGATCGAGGCTCAGTTCATCTACTGGTCGGCCAAAGTAGTAAAGGCTGGCCAGGGGGAAACCACGAATCTGATCGTTACCTGCCTGGCCGAGGTACACCTCGTTAAGGTAAAGCTCCAGAATGCGATCTTTACTGTAACGGGCGTCCATGATCACGGCCATATAGGCTTCACGCGCTTTACGCCACAGTGAACGCTCGTTGGTCAGGAACAGGTTTTTTACCAGCTGCTGAGTCAGCGTACTGCCGCCCTGCACCGCTTTACCTGCCGTAATATTCGCGACGAAGGCACGACCGATAGAATAGGGGCTGATACCGTCATGCTCGTAAAAATGGCGATCTTCGGTGGCGATCAGCGTATCAACCAGCAGATCCGGGAAGCCCGCACGGGGCACAAACAGGCGTTGTTCACCGTTGGGTGACTGCAGCATGGTAATCAGACGTGGATCAAGACGGAAGAAACCAAAATCACGTCCGGTTTCAACGTTTTTAATCTCGCTGAGTTCATCTTTGCTAAAGGTCATACGGGCATGGATCTGCCCCTCTTTGCTGTCCGGAAAATCAAACGGACGGCGCAACAGTTCAATGGTGTTGCCCTTGACCGAGAACTCACCCGGGCGCGTAATACGTGAAACTTCACGGTATTGCGTGCCTTCAAGCAGCGCGATCATTTCACTTTTGTTGTAGGCCATGCCAGGTTCAAGGCTGACCATACGACCGTATACGGCGGCGGGCAGCTGCCAGACTTTCCCGTCTATACGGCTGCGAATTTCCGAGTCGAGGTATACGCCCCACGCGGCCATTACCACCACAAATACCAGGAACAGCTTAATTAACCATCCCAGCCAACGGCGTTTGCCGCGCGGCGGTTTTCCACCTTTACCTTTACGTGGCACCGGCGCTTCCTCCTCGTAGTCATCATCAAAATCGTCCTGAGCATCGTCATCGATGTCTCTGCGCCGCCCACGGCGGGCGCTACTGCGCGGTGGCAGCGGTTTTCCTTTGCGCCCAATAGGTTCGCGATCGTTCCCAGACATGCGTTTTATTCTCCAGGCATAGCTTACGGCTGCGCCGCTACTCTAACTGCTTTCTTCACTGTCGCATGGCAGAACCCTCTGAATTAACCTGAGGTTCCGCCCTGTGACGTATTCTTTTTTGTCCGCCTTGTCGGCAAGGCAGAGGCAGGATCGTCAGGCCAGGGATGTTTGGGATAACGCCCTTTCATCTCTTTTTGCACGTCCGCATAGGCACCCCGCCAGAAGGCCGCAAGATCGCGGGTGATCTGTAAAGGGCGCTGGGCGGGCGATAACAGCTCCAGTACCAGTGGAACCCGCCCTTCTGCCACGGTCGGATTGCTGGCTTCGCCAAACATTTCCTGGATGCGTACCGCCAGTGCAGGCGGTTTATCCGCATCATAGCGGATGGGCAGCCGACTTCCGGTGGGCACAGTGTAATGAGTTGGCAGCACAGTATCCAGCCGCTGACGTTGTGACCATGTGAGCAAATGTAAGAGCGCGCTGACAAGGTTCACGGACTGTAAACTCTTCAGGTCGCGCACTCCGCTCATCTCAGGCAGAAGCCAGTGTTCGAGCGACTCAAGCAGGCTGGCGTCATCAACCTGAGGCCACGGCTCATCGGGTAACCATTGGGCCGCACACTGAATGCGCAGGCGCAACTGCCCGGACGCCGGCGTCCAGCCCAACACCGAGAGTCCTTTTTTACTGATCCACCGTAGCATGGCCGCCTGCAGTACTTCTGTATCGGGCCGGGCAAGCGGTTGGGTTTTCAGGACCAGTTCGCCAATCTGCTCACGCCGCAACGTGCGCAGTGTGCCTTTCTCCTCATCCCATTCCACCTCGGTACGCTGTTCAACGAGCAGCGGACACTGTTGCGTCAAGGTATCAATATCGACGGGCATGGCCAGCAGGATGCGCGCGTCCGGCGCGCTGCTGCCCTGTAACAATGTGGGCGCGATTAACCATTCGTAACGCGTCAGTGCCTGTTGTTCGTCCAGCATCGCGCCCAGTCCGTTAGCGAGCTGATACCGGCCGCTGTTATCGCGACGTCGTGCCAGGCGATCGCTGAATCCAGCGGTCAGCAGCGCGGCAAACCGGTCTTCGTCCACCCGGCCACCCAGGACGCCGATGCGTTTTTGCCAGTGCTGTGCGCGGCGTTGCCACTGAGGCGATGGACGATAAAGCGCGTCACGTAAATCGACGCTGGCGCTGCGAGGAGGATCTTCCAGAATGGCCACCAGCAAGGCCGCGCTGGCAACGGCATCAGCGTCACCGCCTGCCGCACATAACATCGCGCTAAGACGGGCGTCGCTGCCCAACTGCGCCATTCGTCGTCCCTGGGCATTAAGATGGCCCTGATCGTCCAGCGCCCCCAGCCGCAACAGCTGCTGCCGGGCCGCGCGCAAATGCTTTTCCGGCGGCAGATCGATCCACTGTAGCTGATCGATACGGGTACATCCCCACTGCAGCAGCTCCAGCCACAGCGAGGTGAGATCGCTGTGCAAAATTTCCGCTTCGCTCTGCGCAGGCGCGCGTGAGGCCTGTTCCTGCGCTACCAGATGCAGGCAAATACCGGGCATGACACGTCCGGCTCGTCCGGCGCGCTGCGTCATGGAGGCCTGACTGACGCGCTGGGTCTGCAGCCGCGTCACACCGCTGCGGGCATCAAACAGCGCGCTTCGTTCCTGCGCGCTGTCCACCACCAGGCGAATGCCTTCAATTGTCAGGCTGGTTTCGGCGATGTTGGTCGCCAGCACCACTTTGCGGCGTCCGCTGGCGGCAGGCAGGATGGCCCGTTGCTGGGCCGCAAGGGGAAGTGCGCCATACAGCGGAGTCAGATCCACATCAGCGTCAACGCGCGCTTCCAGCTCTCGCTTTACCCGCTCGATTTCCGCAACGCCAGGCAGAAACAACAGCAGTGAGCCCGTTTCCTCTCGCAGCAACTGCGCGACTTCGCGCGCCACCGCCTCTTCAAACCGCAGAGTCTGGCTCAGCGCCGTGTAGCGGCGTTCAACCGGGTAGCTCCGCCCTTCCGAGGTAATGAGAGGAGCATTCGGTAACAAGGCTGACAGCCTGGCGTTATCGAGCGTCGCCGACATCAGCAGTATTTTCAAATCTTCACGCAACCCCTGCTGCACGTCCAGCAGCAGCGCCAGCGCCAGATCGGCCTGGAGGCTGCGCTCATGAAACTCATCCAGGATAACCAATGATACGCCGTCCAGCATGGGATCCTGCTGCAGCATTCGGGTCAGAATGCCTTCGGTCACCACTTCAAGCCGGGTCATCGGCCCTGCGCAGCTTTCGCCACGCATACGGTAGCCTACGGTCGCGCCGGGTTGTTCACCCAACTGTTCTGCCAGCCGTTGCGCCACATTACGTGCGGCAAGCCGACGCGGCTCCAGCATAATGATGCGTCCCGCTATCGCCTGATGCTGTAAAAGCTGAAGCGGCAACCAGGTGGATTTACCTGCGCCAGTGGGCGCGGCCAGCAGGATGTTTGAGGCGTCGTTAAGCGCGCTCAGAAGGTCAGGCAACACCGCGCTGACGGGTAGATCACTCACCGCAAACTCCATGAATGGCTGTGTTAAGATGGCGCGCATTGTAGCACTCATCCGTGAGGATTGCCGGAGACCGCCATGGCGTCACAACGCTTATTTTTTGCTATTACCCCGCCAGAGGCGCTGCAACAGCAACTGGTGCACTGGCGGGCACACACGTTTAGTGAGGATGCTGGCCGCCCGATTGCAGCCGCCAACCTCCACCTGACGCTGGCTTTTCTGGGGGATGTCTCCCCTGAAACCTCAACCCAGTTGCAGACGCTGGCGTCGCGTATCCGCCAGCCCGCGTTTGACGTCGCATTAGACGATGCGGGCCACTGGCCTCGTCCCGGCGTGGTGTGGCTGGGTTGCCAGCGTCCGCCGCGCGGCTTGTTACAGTTAGCAAGCCTGCTGCGCGCCCAGGCCGCGCGCCACGGCTGCGGGCAACCGGCCCAGCCCTTTCATCCCCACGTGACGCTGCTGCGTGCGGCGACGCAGCCCGTCGCCCTGCCCCCTCGCGGCTTTCACTGGCAATTTTCAGCCAGCGAATTTTCCCTTTTCGCCTCCGAGTACGTGCAAGGCCGGACCCGCTACCGCACGCTGGCCAGTTGGCCCTTACTGCCTTAATCAGGAGCCTTATGCTTTTTTCCCCCGTTCTCAAATCTGCGCGACTGGTTACCCGCTATAAACGTTTTCTGGCCGATGTCGTGACGCCTGAAGGCGAGACGCTGACAATACATTGCGCCAATACCGGCGCAATGACCGGCTGTGCAACCCCGGGCGACACCGTTTGGTATTCAACCTCTGACAGCCTGACGCGCAAATATCCGCATAGCTGGGAGATGACCGAGACGCAGCAGGGCCACTGGATCTGCGTGAATACCCTGCGCGCTAACCAACTGGTACGTGAGGCGCTAAGCAAAAACCAGATTTTACCACTGGCGGGCTACGAGGAATGTCAGGCCGAAGTCAAATATGGCACTGAAAAAAGCCGAATTGATTTCCTGCTCAAGGCACAGGATCGACCTGAGTGCTATATTGAGGTGAAATCCGTGACGCTTTTACAGGAAGGTAAAGGCTATTTTCCGGATGCGGTGACGATTCGAGGACAGAAACACCTGCGCGAGCTGAGTCAGGCTGTGGCAGAGGGTCATCGGGCCGTTTTGTTGTTTGCCGTTCTGCACTCGGGGATTGAGGACGTTTCCCCGGCGCGTCACATTGATGCCGCTTACGCAGAGCAACTGGTACAGGCGCAGCTGAGTGGCGTGGAGATTTTGGCTTATCGGGCAGAACTGTCATCCGCCGGGATGTTATTAACGACGCCGGTTGACGTAACATTGTAATATCACTGGCATCCTTCTGTGATATGACTACCTTCTGTCAGGGGTCAACTACGCTGTTCCTCACAGGCTTGTCAAGATGCGATCAGGAATAATTGCCAACCTTGACTGCTTCTGTTATTTATAGCGGCCTGTTTTTTCCCCGTTGGGGGATCGATGTACCCAGGAGAGGGCCATAAACACGGTCAGCGTGAATGCGCTTACCGATGGCTATCGAAGGGTATAGTGCGTGTTATCCAGGAGAGAAACAACATGCAAGAAGGGCAAAACCGTAAAACATCGTCCCTGAGTATTCTCGCCATCGCTGGGGTGGAGCCTTATCAGGAGAAGCCGGGCGAAGAGTATATGAATGACGCGCAACTGGACCATTTTCGCAAGATTCTGGAAGCCTGGCGCAATCAATTGCGGGACGAAGTCGATCGCACCGTTACACATATGCAGGATGAAGCTGCTAACTTCCCTGACCCGGTTGACCGTGCCGCTCAGGAAGAAGAGTTCAGCCTGGAACTGCGTAACCGCGACCGCGAGCGTAAGTTAATTAAAAAGATCGAGAAAACGCTGAAGAAAGTCGAAGATGATGACTTTGGCTATTGCGATTCCTGTGGCGTAGAGATCGGTATCCGCCGTCTTGAAGCGCGTCCTACCGCCGATCTGTGTATCGACTGTAAGACACTGGCAGAAATTCGTGAGAAGCAAATGGCGGGTTAATGTTGCCGTCTGACTGCAGCCACACGGCGGAAGAAGTCCCACTTTTTCCGCCGTGTGATTCATAACGCCTATGTCATACTCATCCTGCGTTGGGCGCTTCGCGCCATCTCCCTCTGGCGAACTCCATTTCGGCTCCCTGATTGCTGCGTTAGGCAGTTACCTGAGCGCACGTTCACAGCACGGCCGCTGGCTGGTTCGTATTGAAGATATCGATCCGCCGCGCGAAGTCGCCGGTGCCGCAACGCGTATTCTGCAACAGCTGGAGCATTACGGCCTGTACTGGGATGGCGAGGTGATGTGGCAATCCCAGAGACACAACGCTTATCTCGATGCACTGCACTGGTTAAGAGCGCACCGTCAAAGTTATTTCTGCACCTGTACCCGAAGCCGCATTCAGCAAGCCGGTGGCTTTTATGATGGTCACTGTCGGGATCGTCAACGCGGCCCCGAAGGTGCGGCCCTGCGCCTGCGCCAGCATGCGCCTGTTTATGGTTTTCAGGATCGGCTCAGAGGCGAGATCATTGCCGATCGGCGGCTGGCTGAGGAAGATTTTATCATTCATCGTCGTGATGGGCTGTTTGCTTACAATCTGGCTGTCGTCGTGGACGATCATCATCAGGGCATCACGGAAATTGTGCGCGGTGCAGACTTAATTGAGCCTACGGTACGGCAGATTGCCCTTTACCAGCAATTTGGCTGGACGCTGCCGGACTATTTGCATTTGCCGCTGG
This sequence comes from Pantoea sp. Ae19-2, assembly GCF_059801205.1. NCBI lineage: Bacteria > Pseudomonadati > Pseudomonadota > Gammaproteobacteria > Enterobacterales > Erwiniaceae > Pantoea > Pantoea sp. Ae19-2. The sequence continues at coordinate 3,029,987 of NZ_JBCHWE010000001.1, forward strand.
CAACGACGGCCGATGGTCACAAACTTTCTAAGCAAAATCATGCGCCCGCGTTACCGGAAGGGGATACGCGGCCGAGCCTGGTGCAGGCTTTACGCTTTCTGGGGCAGCCTGTCGCCGAAGGCTGGATGGACAAAACGCAGGAGAAACTGCTGTCTGACGCCGTGAAGCAGTGGAATATCGCTTTGATACCTCACGATAACGCCCTGATAACGGATGCATAGACAACAGCATTCTCAAATGATTCACAACAGGCTATGATTAGCCGCTGATTTTACCTACACCCTAATTGTCACTGTCGAGGTGTCCCATTTTTACCCGAGTCGCTAATTTTTGCCGGAAAGTCCTGAAGCGTGATGACGAGGAAGCACCAGCAGAGGTTGAACCTGAGAGTCATATGACCATCATTCCTCGTGAAAGCCACACCATCTCACGTAAAGACATCAGCGAAAATGCCCTCAAGGTGCTGTATCGTTTGAATAAAGCCGGTTATGAAGCCTATCTTGTTGGCGGCGGCGTGCGCGATTTGCTGCTGGGACAGAAGCCTAAAGACTTCGACGTGACCACAAACGCCACGCCGGAGCAGATGCGTAAACTGTTCCGCAACTGCCGTCTGGTTGGCCGCCGCTTCCGTCTGGCGCACGTGATGTTCGGGCCGGAAGTGATCGAAGTGGCGACATTCCGCGGTCATCATCAGATTGAAGAGACCAGCGACGATCATAACAATTCTCAGCGTGCCCAGAGCGGTATGCTGCTGCGCGACAATATTTTCGGCAGCATCGAAGATGATGCTCAGCGTCGCGATCTGACGATCAACAGCCTCTATTACAGCGTGGCCGATTTTTCGGTTCGGGATTATGTTGGTGGTCTGAACGATCTGCAGCAAGGTATTATTCGCTTGATTGGCGATCCGGAAACCCGTTATCGCGAAGATCCTGTGCGCATGCTGCGCGTTGCGCGTTTCGCTGCCAAATTAAATATGCGTATTGCGCCTGAAACGGCTGAGCCGATTCCCCGTCTGGCGTCGTTACTTCGTGACGTGCCCGCCGCGCGTCTGTTTGAAGAGTCGCTAAAACTGCTGCAGGCCGGCTATGGTTACAGTACCTGGCTTAAGCTGTGTGAATACCAGTTATTTCAGCCGCTGTTCCCCACGCTGGCCCGTAACTTTACCGAGAACGGCGACAGCCACATGGAGCGCATGCTGGCCCAGGTGCTGAAGAACACGGATAACCGTATTCAAAATGATATGCGGGTTAATCCGGCCTTCCTGTTCGCCGCGATGTTCTGGTATCCACAGCTCGAAGCGGCTGAACGCATTGCGCAGGAAAGTGGCCTGACCTATTACGATGCCTTTGCCCTGGCCATGAACGATACGCTGGACGAAGCCTGCCGTGCGTTAGCCATTCCTAAGCGCATCACATCGTTGATTCGCGACATCTGGCAGTTGCAGCTACGCATGTCTCGTCGCCACGGTAAGCGGGCCTGGAAGCTGATGGAGCATCCTAAGTTCCGTGCTGCTTACGACCTGCTCTCGCTGCGAGCGGAGGTAGAAAACAATCCGGAACTGCTGCGCCTGAGTAAGTGGTGGGGAGAGTTCCAGGTTGCCGCGCCGCCACAGCAGAAAACGATGCTGAATACCCTGGGAGACGATCCGGCCCCGCGCAGCCGTACGCGCCGCCCTCGTCGCCGTTCAACGGCTCCGCGTCGTGATAACAACAACGCCTCATGACCCGGGTTTATCTGGCATTAGGCAGTAACCTTGCCGATCCGCTGCATCAGATTGATGCAGCGCTCTCAGCCCTGGACGCTCTCCCTGAGACTCAACGCGTAGCTACCTCCCCCTTTTACCGCACGCCGCCCTATGGCCCACCCGACCAGCCGGACTACCTTAATTCAGCGGTAGCGCTTGAAACCACGCTCACTGCCGAGGCGCTCCTGGATCAAACCCAGCGAATTGAACGGGAACATGGTCGCGTTCGCAAAGCCGAGCGCTGGGGCCCGCGCACGCTGGATATTGATATCATGCTGTTTGGTACAGCCAGCCTCAACAGCGATCGGCTGATCGTGCCGCATTACGACCTGCTTAATCGCGCATTTATGCTGGTACCGCTGCTGGCGATTGCGCCCAATCTGCACCTGCCTGATGGCCGCCCGCTTCAGCCGCTTCTGGCCAGACTTGACTGCTCCAGCATCCGTCCCTGGCACAGTTGATCATCTATTCACACGTCACAGATTCCGCTCAGCAACGCGATACAGTAAAATGCGTCCATCTGAATTTCTGAGTTGAGAGCGCCATGAAACCCACCACCATTTCTCATTTGCGTCAGTGGAAAGAAAGCGGCAAAAAATTCGCGACCCTGACCGCCTACGAGTTTAGTTTCGCCCGGCTATTTGCCGATGAGGGCATTCAGGTGCTACTGGTAGGCGACTCGCTGGGAATGACCGTACAGGGCCATGATTCGACGTTGCCTGTAACGGTAAGCGATATCGCCTACCATACCGCAGCGGTGCGTCGGGGTGCGCCTCAGTCGCTCTTACTGGCTGACCTGCCCTTCATGAGTTATGCCACGCCAGAGCAAACCTTTAATAACGCAGCGCAGCTCATGCGAGCCGGAGCCAATATGGTGAAGCTGGAAGGCGGCGCATGGCTGGCAGAGAGCGTACGCATGCTGACGGAGCGCGCCGTGCCGGTATGTGGCCATCTGGGATTAACGCCGCAGTCTGTGAATATTTTTGGCGGTTATAAAGTACAGGGGCGCGATGAAGCAGGCGCGGAGCAGCTTCTGGCTGATGCGCTGGCTATCGAAGCGGCGGGGGCTCAGCTGCTGGTGCTGGAATGTGTCCCTGTTGCGCTGGCGCAGCGCGTGACCCAGGCGCTGGCGATTCCGGTGATTGGTATCGGCGCAGGTAACGTTACCGACGGTCAGATACTGGTCATGCATGACGCCCTGGGGATCACCGGCGGGCACGTGCCCAAATTTGCGAAAAACTTTCTGGCTGAGACCGGCGACATCCGGGCGGCCATCCGCCGCTATATTGCTGAAGTTGAAGCAGGAAGCTATCCCGCTGTTGAACACAGTTTCCAGTAATTCAGGAGAATTGCCGTGCTGATCATCGACACTCTGCCTATGTTGCGACGTGACGTTCGTCGCTGGCGCGAGCAAGGTAAACGTATCGCGCTGGTGCCGACAATGGGCAACCTGCACGAAGGGCATTTAACGCTGGTCGACGAGGCGCGTGAACGGGGTGATATCGTTATCGTGTCCATTTTCGTCAACCCCATGCAGTTTGATCGTCCTGACGATTTGGCTCGCTATCCGCGTACGCTCCAGGAGGATTGCGAGAAGCTCAACCGTCACGGCGTCGATGTCGTGTTTGCGCCCTCACCTGCCGAGGTTTATCCCCAGGGGCTGGCGAATCAGACGTTCGTAGAGGTCCCGGTGTTGTCATCGCTGCTGGAAGGCGCGAGCCGTCCCGGCCATTTTCGCGGCGTCGCGACCATCGTCAGCAAGTTGTTTAATCTGGTTCAGCCCGATATTGCCTGCTTCGGTGAGAAAGATTTTCAGCAGTTAGCCATCATTCGTAAAATGGTGGCGGATATGGGGTTCGACATCGAGATTGTCGGTGTGCCCACCGTCCGTGCCAAAGATGGCCTGGCACTCAGCTCACGCAACGGCTATCTCACTGACGATGAACGCAAGCTGGCCCCCGGTTTGAGTCAGGTAATGAATGAAATGGCCGCCCGACTGGCTAATGGCGAGCGGCAGATTAACGATATTATTGATGCCGCGAATCTGTCGCTGCAGGAAAAAGGATTGCGCCCGGATGGCCTGGCAATCTGCGATGCAGAAACGCTAGCCCCTCTGACGGTGGACAGTCAGCGTGCCGTGGTTTTAATGGCGGCCTGGCTGGGGAACGCACGGCTGATCGATAATCAACAGGTCGACCTCACGCAGTAAAGGCTGCAGGTCGTATTTTTGGCTGTATAACAAGGTTTCTGACTATGATTCGCACGGTTTTACAAGGCAAATTGCATCGCGTGAAGGTGACGCAGGCAGACCTCAACTATGAAGGCTCCTGCGCCATCGATCAGGATTTCCTTGATGCTTCTGGCATCCTGCAATACGAAGCCATCGATATTTACAACGTGACCAACGGTCAGCGTTTCTCTACCTATGCTATCGCCGCCGAACGAGGTTCAAAAATCATTTCGGTCAACGGCGCAGCGGCGCGCTGTGCCTGTGAAGGCGATATCCTGATTATCTGCTCCTATGTGCAGGTTGAAGATGCAGAAGCCCGTCAGTGGAAGCCCAACGTGGCCTACTTTGAAGGGGATAATCAGATGAAGCGCCTGGCGAAAGCCTTGCCGGTACAGTTGGCGTAAGCCCGGCCCACATAAAAAAGCAGCGATATCGCTGCTTTTTTTGTCCGTCATGGCATCAGGTACGCAATCCGCGCCCGCGCTGAATCAGGAAGTAGACCGCGATATAGAACACCACGATAAAGGCAATCAGTACCGATAAGGTCAGTGCCAGCGGAACATCGTGGATGCCGAGGAAACCAAAGCGGAAGCCGCTTATCATGTACACCACCGGGTTCAGCTTTGAAATGGCTTGCCACACGGGCGGTAACAGCGTCAGCGAATAAAACACGCCGCCCAGGTAAGTTAATGGCGTCAGTACAAAGGTCGGTATCAGGCTGATATCGTCAAAGGTACGGGCAAACACCGCGTTAATCAGGCCGGCCAGCGAAAACAGCACGGCAGTGAGCAGCAGCGTGACGGCAACCATCATCCATGAATGAACATGGAAAGGGACAAAAAACAGCGACACCGCCGTAACCAGCACACCGACACAAACGCCGCGTGCCACACCGCCACCGACATAGCCCGCAATGATGATGTGCGTCGGCACCGGTGCCACCAGCAGCTCTTCGATATTGCGCTGAAACTTGGCGCTAAAAAACGAGGAAGCCACGTTGGCATAGGCGTTGGTGATCACCGACATCATAATCAGGCCAGGCACAATAAACTGCATGTAGCTGAACCCATTCATATCGCCGATACGCGCACCAATAAGGTTGCCGAAGATAATAAAATACAGCGTCATGGTGATAACGGGTGGCACCAGCGTCTGAATCCAGATACGGGCGAAGCGGTTCACCTCCCTGGCCCAGATGCTCTTTAACGCCACCCAGTACAAATGTGTCATGCTTTAGCTCCTGTTTTTCCTTGCGTCAGGCCGACGAACAGCTCTTCCAGACGATTCGCTTTGTTGCGCATACTCAGTACCTGCACGCCCTGAGCGCTGAGCTGGCTAAATACACTGTTCAGCCCCTGCTCACGTAGGACTTCGACCTCCAGCGTCGATGTATCGACCAGGCGATACTGGAAACCTTCCAGCGACGGCAGCGGACTGCGCGGGGCCAGATCCAGGATAAAGGTTTCCGATTTCAGCTTTGACAGCAGAGATTTCATTGAGGTGTTTTCCACCAGCTCGCCATTTTGAATAATGCCGATGTTGCGGCACAGCATTTCTGCCTCTTCAAGATAGTGAGTGGTCAGAATGATAGTGGTGCCCTGCGCGTTCAGATCTTTCAAAAACACCCACATCGAGCGGCGCAGTTCAATATCGACCCCGGCGGTAGGTTCATCCAGAATCAGCAGCTTGGGCGCATGCATCAGGGCGCGGGCAATCATCAAACGACGTTTCATGCCACCGGACAACATCCGCGCGCGCTCGTTGCGTTTTTCCCACAGGTCGAGTTGCTTCAGGTGCTTTTCCGCACGTTGCAGGGCTTCACGACGCTCAACGCCATAGTAACCGGCCTGATTCACTACGATCTGCATGACCGTTTCAAACGGGTTAAAGTTAAACTCCTGTGGGACAAGGCCCAACTGGCGTTTGGCGTTCACTACGTCTTTTTCCAGATCGTAGCCAAAAACCCTGACGCTGCCCTCAGACTTATTCACCAGCGAACTGATAATGCCGATAGTGGTCGATTTACCCGCGCCGTTAGGCCCTAAAAGCGCATAAAAATCACCGGCTTCGACGTTCAGATCGATGCCCTTGAGCGCCTGTACGCCGCCGGGATAGGTCTTGGTCAGCCGGGAAAGTTCCAGTGCATAGGTCATTCTGAATACATACCCTGTTGTATGGCATTGTAATGCCGTTTGAATTTAGGAAGCCTTCGCCTATAGTACGCGCACGCAAATGCGCAGTAACAGGTTGCTTAACGCCATGACAGATATTGATACCCTGATCAGTAATAACCGCGAATGGTCCACATTACTGGTCAAAGAAGATCCCGGCTTTTTTGAGCGACTGGCTCAGGCGCAAAAACCGCGTTTCCTCTGGATTGGCTGTTCAGACAGCCGCGTGCCCGCCGAACGCCTTACCGGCCTTGAGCCCGGCGAACTGTTTGTTCATCGCAACGTCGCCAACCTGGTCATTCATACCGACCTCAACTGCCTTTCTGTGGTGCAGTACGCGGTAGAGGTGTTAGAAGTTGAACATATCATCGTGTGCGGCCACTATGGCTGCGGTGGTGTTCAGGCCGCTATGGATAACCCGGAGCTGGGTCTCATAGATAACTGGCTGCTGCACATTCGCGATCTCTGGTACAAGCATAGCGTGTTACTGGGGGAACTCCCGCCGGATAAACGCCTGGATAAACTTTGCGAAATCAACGTTGTTGAGCAGGTTTATAATCTTGGGCATTCCACGATTCTGCAATCCGCCTGGAAACGTGGACGCAAAGTGTCGCTCCATGGCTGGGTTTACGGTATCCAGGATGGCTGCCTGCGCAATCTTGATGTGACAGCAAGCAGCCGGGAGAATCTTGAACAACGCTATCGTCACGGCATGGCTAATCTGTTAGTTAAGGGCGATTTTCAGCGCCAGTAACGCTGTTGCGCGACAAGCCTACACGAAACGACGGGCTCAGGCCTTGGAAGAATGTGCGGTCAACGGCATTCAGTCTTCGAGCGGCACCACTTTGCCGATGTAAGGCAGGTGGCGATAATGTTGCGCATAATCAATACCAAAGCCCACCACAAACTCATCGGGAATAGAAAAGCCGACGTATTCAACGTTGACGTTGACTTCCCGACGTTCAGGCTTATCCAGCAGCGTACAAATCGCCAGGGATTTTGGCTCACGCAAGCGCAGGATTTCACGCACTTTCGAAAGCGTGTTACCGGAGTCGATAATGTCTTCGACAATTAAAACATCTTTGCCGCGAATATCTTCATCCAGGTCTTTCAGGATTTTCACATCCCGGGTCGTGGACATACCGCTGCCGTAACTGGATGCGGTCATAAAATCCACTTCGTGCGGAACGTCAATGACGCGGCATAAATCAGCCATAAACATAAATGAGCCACGAAGTAGCCCCACCAGCACCATATCACTGCCGCTGTCGCGGTAATGGTCGGTGATTTCTTTGCCCAGTTCAGCGATGCGCGCGGCGATTGCCTGTTCAGGGATCATTACGTCAACAGTATGTTTCATTGCCTTTTGCCCGGTAGCTCACAAAGCCACGCAGTCTATCATAGTAGAAAGGCGTACTGATGCCGCGCGGAAAAAGCAAACGTTTACGTGTAGTAAAAATCTTCACCTGTCGTCTGGCAGTTGCACAGTCAGCATTACCTTAGAACAACACAGCATTTAACAGCATTAATTGCTGCATGATAGGATTTTATCAACATATCGTTATGCAGTTAACGACCTTATTGGGAGATCTCAATGACTTCACCCTCAAGTAAGAAAACGCACGTTGGCGATCGTCAACTGCATCCTGAAACCCAGATGCTGAATTATGGCTACGATCCTCGCCTGTCGGAAGGTGCCGTGAAGCCGCCCGTGTTTCTTACCTCTACCTTTGTTTTCGACAGCGCAGAAGAAGGCCGCGACTTTTTCGACTATGTTTCAGGCCGTCGTCAGCCTCCGGAAGGCAAAAGCGGCGGACTGGTTTATTCCCGCTTTAATCATCCCAACAGCGAGATCGTAGAAGATCGCCTGGCCATTTACGAACAGGCGGAAAGCTGTGCCCTGTTTGCTTCCGGTATGGCGGCTATCTCGACAACGCTGTTAACCTTTGCACGACCGGGAAAAGTCATTCTGCATTCGCAGCCGCTGTATGGCGGCACGGAAACGTTGCTGAGTAAGACACTGCACAATCTGGACATTCAGGCGGTCGGCTTCAGCGACGGACACGATGAAGCAAAAGTGCGTGATGCGGCTCATCGTGCGATGGCGCAGGGGCGCGTCGCGATGATTCTGGTGGAAACCCCGGCGAATCCCACCAACAGCCTGGTGAATATTGCGCTGATGGGGCGCATCGCCGACGAGATCGATCGGCATCAGGGTTCGCGTCCGGTCATCGCCTGTGATAACACCTTGCTGGGCCCGATTTTTCAACAGCCGCTGACGCTGGGGGCGGACTTATCGCTGTATTCTCTGACGAAATATGTCGGCGGGCACTCTGACCTGATCGCTGGCGCGGTGATGGGTAAGAAAACGCTGATGACGCAAATTCGCGCCCTGCGCAGCGCTATCGGTACGCAACTGGATCCGCACTCAAGCTGGATGATTGGCCGTTCACTGGAAACGCTGTCGCTGCGCATGGAAAAAGCCTTTCGCAATGCCGAAGCCGTTGCCGCCTTTCTGCAGCCGCATCCTAAGGTAGCAGCGTTGCACTGGTTGCCCTATCTGGATGCAGAAAGCCCCGCGGGCAAAACGTATCGCGAGCAGTGCAGCGGCGCCGGCTCGACCTTCTCTTTTGATATCGTGGGCGGACAACCTGCCGCGTTTCGCTTTCTCAATGCGCTTGCGTTGTTTAAGCAGGCCGTTAGCTTGGGCGGCACCGAGTCACTTGCCAGCCATCCCGGCACAACCACGCATTCTGGCGTGCCGGATGCAGTCCGTGAGCGCATCGGTATTACCGACGCGACGATACGCTTATCGATCGGCATCGAACATGCCGGAGATCTGGTAGAAGACATCCGACTGGCCCTTGAACAAGCCTGATCAGGTCACGGTGAAGCCCAGCATCATCCCGGTATCTTCATGCTCCAGCAAATGGCAGTGGGCCATATAAGCATGATCGGCGGCGGCGGCGTGATTGAAACGCACCAGTACTTCACTGCGCCAGCCGTCGACATTCACCATGTCTTTCCATCCCTGACGATGGGCGGCGGGCGGTTTGCCGTTTTCTGAAAGAATACGGAACTGCGTACCGTGAATATGAAAAGGATGCAGCATGCTGTCGCCTTCGCCGGAAATGGTCCATTTTTCCACGGCGCCCTGCTTCACATTGAAGGCGGGACGCGTCATATCAAATGCCAGACCGTTAATTTTATTGCCATTATGGAAATCATAGGCGGCAGCGGACATTGCGCCATGGTCCATATTTTGGTGATCCATCGTCTCTGCGCCGCTGTCATGTTTCATCCCGCTCGCGTCGTTGCCCATTGGCATAGCGTGCTGCCCTCCTTTGCCCATGGCTTTCTCACCGTAACGCGCCATTAACGCCTGCATACCGTGCTGATCCAACTGGGGATCCATACTGAGCTGCAGCCAGCGCGTTGTCAGGCCTTCTGTTTTTGGCACAGCTGGCAGCGTGGCGAGCTGGTCGGGTAAAGTTGCACTGGCCATGATCCGCAGCGGCAAGATATTCACCAGCGGCAGGGGGCGATCGAAAGGTGCCAGCGTCATGCCCATTTGCGTGACCGGCAGCGTAACGATATCAAAGGCGTTGCCGTCAGAGGTATCGACCATGATCTCAAAACGCTCACCAGGGAGCAGCGGAAGTGAATCCACTTTCACCGGCTCCGACAGCAGCCCACCGTCACTGGCGATAACATACAGGGGACGTTTGTCGCTGGCCGCGATATGCAGCGAACGGGCATTGCAGCCGTTAAGCAGGCGCAGACGTAGCCAGCCACGCGGCACGGCGTGCTGCGGATACTGCACGCCATTCGTCAGCATCATGTCGCCAAACCAGCCCACCGCCGCCCGCATCACGTCAAGTTGATAATCGATATGCTCGCCAGACTGACTCAGCAGCTTATCCTGAAAGATAAGCGGTACATCGTCGGTGCCCCACTGGCTGGGCAGCCGGAGCGTACCTGACGGCTGATCCTCCAGCAAAATTAACCCCGCCAGGCCCTGAGCGACCTGATGGCCGGTTTTGCCGTGTAGATGCGGATGATACCAGCAGGTTGCCGCAGGCTGATCCGGGGTAAAGGTCACCTGACGCATCGCACCCGGCGCAATGACGCCCTGTGGGCCGCCGTCTACCTCACCGGGAATGTCCAGCCCGTGCCAGTGAAGCGTCGTCGCTTCTTTAAGCCGGTTATGAATGTTGATGGTGGCTGTCGTACCGCGCTTCAGGCGAATGGCCGGGCCCAGCAGGCTGCCATTGTAGCCCCAGGTGGGTACGGCTTTCCCCTGCCACTGCGTCGTGCCCTCCATCGCCGTCAGGCTGTACAGGCCATTCGCATCCGCCTCCAGCAACGCGGGGATAAGAAGCGGCGGTCGGGTAGCGGCCATGAGCGAGCGGCTCCAGAGCGGCAGCGCACCCGCCGCGCCCAGTGCCGCGCTGAGTTTCAAAAAGTGGCGACGTTGCATAATCAGCATCCTTGTAACGAAATTACCTGAAGCCTAAACCCTGCCCTTATGGCAAGGTCAAGCATAGCCGGACAGAATGCCCCGAAAAGCGTAAATTGATCGAAAATCTTTACATAACTGTGCTAACGTCTTAAGACAATTATCTGATGAGAATAACTATGAAGAAAAGCATCAAGATCCTGCTGCTGGCGGGACTCTTCGGCTTCTCCTCCACCAGCTTTGCCCTGAGCGAATCCGAAGCAGAAGATCTTGCCGATCTCACTGCCGTATTCGTTTATTTAAAAAATGATTGTGGCTACCAGGATTTGCCCGATGCGCAGATTCGTAAGGCGTTGGTGTTTTTTGCTCAGCAGAACCGCTGGGACTTAAGCAATTACAACAACTACAACATGAAAGCCCTCGGCGAAGCCAGCTATCGTGATTTAAGCGGCATCGCGATTGCTAATGACCAAAAATGTAAGTCGTTGGCCCGGGATTCTCTCAGCCTGCTTGCTTATGTAAAGTAGCGCGCCAGCCCGCTCTCCCACCAGACATTTGCCCGTGCAAGGACTATCATAGTTAGCTATGATGTCCCGCCGATTTTCGGGGTGATGTCACGAAAGGAGAGCTTCATCATGGCCCAAAATGAGATGTGGTATGAAACACTTCATGCCGGCTTTGGCCAGTATTTTACCGTCGATAAACAGCTTTATCGGGATAAAACGGCCCACCAGGATTTAATCATCTTTGAAAACGCGGCCATGGGTCGCGTCATGGCGCTGGATGGCGTGGTGCAAACAACCGAACGTGATGAGTTTATCTATCACGAGATGATGACGCACGTGCCGTTGCTGGCTCACGGCTCGGCAAAAAGCGTGCTGATCATCGGCGGCGGCGACGGTGCCATGTTGCGCGAAGTGTCCCGCCACGCTGATATCCAAAAAATCACAATGGTCGAGATTGATGCTGGCGTGGTCACCTTTTGCCGTCAGTATTTGCCCAATCACAGTGCCGGCGCTTACGACGATCCGCGTCTCAATCTGGTTATCGATGACGGCGTGAATTTCGTCAATCACACCACTGAAAAGTTTGACGTTATTATCTCAGACTGTACCGATCCCATCGGTCCGGGCGAAAGCCTGTTTACCTCTGAATTCTATGCAGGCTGTAAAAAAGCCCTGAATGAGAACGGTATTTTCGTTGCACAAAACGGCGTCTGCTTCCTGCAGCAGGATGAGGCAGTGAACAGCCATCGTAAACTCAGCCACTACTTCCAGGATGTCAGCTTTTATCAGGCGGCTATCCCGACCTACTATGGCGGGATCATGACGTTTGCCTGGGCCAGCGACAATCCTGCTTTGCGCCAGCCCGACGCGGCCCTGTTACAGGCGCGTTTCGAAGCCTCTGGCTTGCGCTGCCGTTACTATACACCGGCGATTCATACTGGCAGCTTTGCCCTGCCACAATATCTGTTGAATGCACTGGAAGACCCGCGCTGACTGGGCATTTATAAGGGGTGAATAAAATTGCAAAAGCTAAAACTACATGGCTTCAATAACCTGACCAAAAGCCTGAGTTTTTGTATCTACGATATTTGCTATGCAAATACTGAAGCTGAACGTGATGGGTATATTGCTTATATCGATGAGCAATATAATGCCAATCGCCTGACAGAAATTCTGACCGAAACCTGTTCCATCATTGGCGCAAATGTCCTGAATATTGCCCGTCAGGATTATGAGCCACAGGGTGCCAGCGTGACCATTCTGGTCAGTGAGGAACCCATCGATCCCAAAGATATTGATACGTCAGAACATCCGGGTCCGCTGCCCAACTCCGTCGTTGCGCACCTTGATAAGAGTCATATCTGTGTACATACCTATCCAGAGAGCCACCCAGAAGGCGGCCTTTGCACCTTCCGTGCCGACATCGAAGTATCGACCTGTGGCGTGATCTCCCCTCTTAAGGCGCTTAATTATCTGATTCATCAGCTGGAGTCAGACATCGTCACGGTGGATTATCGCGTGCGCGGCTTCACGCGTGACGTGAACGGCGTGAAACATTTTATCGACCATGAAATCAATTCTATTCAGAACTTTATGTCTGAAGACATGAAGGGCATGTACGACATGGTGGATGTTAACGTTTACCAGGAAAACATCTTTCACACCAAGATGTTATTAAAAGAGTTCGATTTAAAACACTATCTTTTCAATACCCGCCCTGAAGATCTGACGCCTCAGGAGCATAAACGTATTACCGACCTGCTGTGGAAGGAAATGCGTGAGATTTACTACGGCAGAAATATTCCGTCAGTGGGATTAAAAACGTACTAGTCACCCTACCGCTGCCCTGCCCCCTGCGTTGGGGGCCATTTTCTCCTTCGTCATTATCCATGCCTCTTCCCGTTTCAACCAGAACAGGACTTATTATGCGCTGCAAACCAGGATGGCCGCCGTCCGGTTAATTTGCCTCTTCTGGTGGCTTTATCGCCTGGTGGCCGCGAGCACTTTTCTTGTAATACGCGCAGAACCCCGCGTCTCACTTTCTCCTGCTCAGCGCTGTCATCGCTGCCCTCCTCCGGCCGTTCTTGTCTCTTTTCCGCTACAACACAGGTATTAATTCAAATATTCAGTACTAAACACTAAAAAACCAATCCAGATCCGTCAAAATCATTAATTTAGTTAACATGAATTTATGTAATGAAAATGATGTGACATAACAAACTGCATCGCTTTACGCCACGCTAACCAATGCTTTTTCCATGAGGAAGATCACATTATATCGCAAGAAAACATAAGCTTAATTTTTGATTAAAAGTAAGCCATTTAAGGTTAGTCATCTAAAACCTCATTAAAAACCTTAACTATCATAGGCATAAAAATAATCCCATTAAAAAAACCAATAAAACATAAAAATAACTTAATGATCACATCACCCTGTGATATACATTAAAAAAATTTACTTTTCGCGGGTAATCGTTGGTAAGGAGAGTGATATGAGTCACGCATACTCTGTTATAAACATAAACAAACTTAACGTTTATGTGGAATTAGTGAAATGCAGCGTGCCCACACGTAACAGGACCATCCTGATAAATGGCGCGCTGGCGACCTCGTCTTCCTTTCGGAACTGGAAGCGGTTTCTGGCGGATAAATCAGATGTGATTACGTTCGATCTGCCTTTTTCCGGCAAATCGAAACCCTACAATGAGCAGGACTGTAATATCGTTACGCTGGATGATGAAGTGGCGATCATTCGGGAAATTATTTCAATCTATAAGCCTAACATTATTGCCTCTGCTTCGTGGGGCGGCGCATCGACGCTGAAGCTGTTAAATAACGGCGAAGATGGCCTGGAACACGCCATTATTGCGTCTTACTCTTTCGAATTTAACGATCGAATGCGCACCTACGTTAAACAGGCAAATCTGTACTCAAAAGAGAAAAAATTTGTCGATCTTGCGCATTTGATGAACGAAGAAGTCGGCGCCTATTTGCCGAACAAAATGAAATTCTGCAATTTCAGACACCTCACCACGCTGGATGAAATTGAGTACCGCCAGGGGCGCTTCCACCTTGAGCAAATCGCTAATATTCGCAATCATGACTACAAAAGTATTATCGATAATTCGGCATGTCAGTTTCACTTTATCAATGGCGATCTGGATATTCATACGCCGCAGAAAAACATTGAAGAGATTTGCGGCGAGTCGGACAAAACCTGCTTTTATCAGATCAGAGATGCGGGACACTTTTTAGATCTGGAAGGAAAAGTTAGCCGGGAGCGTACGGCTTCCGCCTTTAACACCATTTTTAACCAGATTGGTGTCTGAAATGAAAGTGATCATTGGCGCACTCGGCTCAGCTGGCGATGTCTTTCCCTGTATCGAAATTGGATCGCTTCTGAAAGAAAAAAATCACGATGTTTATTTGCTCGCTAACGATTACTTCAGGTCAGAAGCCGTTTCACGCGGACTTTCCTTTGTTGCGGTGGGCGATAAAGAAACGTACGTCAACGCGGTACAGGACCGTTCGCTGTGGGAAAAAAAGCACTCTCTGAAACGTATCTCACACTATATGGCGGAACAGCAGGAAGCCATGTTCAATGCCATGAGCGCCCTTGTGGATGATGACTGCATTATCATCCATTCTTTATGGTGCTTCGCTGCAAAAGCGGTAAGTGACAAATATCAGATTAAGAAATATGCAATCAGCCTGACCAATTCAAATTTAAAATTGCAGCCCGGGCGCGTGATTAACGCGCTGGAAAAAGGCCTGCGAGTGAATCTGAACTGGAAACTGGCCTTATTTCAACGCGCACTGGTGTCACCCGCACTTCAGGATACGCTGGACAAATTACGCCGCGACAATCACCTGCCCGCCTGTCGAAATATTTATGCTGACTGGGTGAGCGGTGGACAGCGTTCGATCGTGTTATATGAACCCTGGTTCTATCAGAAAAAAGCGCGTAACGGGTTTTACGCTGGTTTTATGCTTAATAAAAGCCGTGCATCAACGGATGACGAACAGATTACCGCCTTTATTGACTCCCGGACGGTGGTGTTTTTTACCAGTTGGGCACTGGCTGAGAAAAAGTCCGTTAGCCAGATATTGCAGGACTTAAAAGCTGAGGGGTTAAAATGCGTACTTGTTACGCCAACAGCAACCGCCTTGTCGGTGAACGATGACGTGATGACCGTACCTCAACTGAATATTGCCCTTGTCGAAACGTGCTTATTTGCCATTCATCATGGCGGTATTGGCACCACCGCGCAGTTACTCAAGAATGGCGTTCCCCAACTGATCTATCCCCGCGCGTTCGATCAGTTTGAAAACGCCCGTGCACTTGAGCGGCTGGCCTGTGGGCTGAAAGGAAAAGGGATAAAGGAAATCCGGAAAATGGCGGCGCTTTCACGCCATAAGAAACATAATTGCGATTACTACGCGGCGCAATTTGATAAAGCGGGCAATAAAGGTCACGAACTGGAAAACTTTCTGACCCGTTAAGCCATCCGGCACAGCCAGCCAGGCATGATTTACCCTGGCTGGCCGATGGGCATCAGATCTGAAACGCGGCCGTTAATACTCTCAGGCTCCTTGCCTGTTCCGTTAACGACTGAGATGCAGAAGCGGACTGTTCGACCAACGCCGCGTTGCTCTGCGTTACGCTGTCCATTTGGGTCACAGCCACGCTGACCTGCGAAACGCCCTGCATTTGTTCTACCGATGCCAGAGCCAGCCCATCCATATATTGTGCCAGCGAGGCGACCTCGCTCGCGGCTTTAAGAATACTGTGTGCCGTATTATCTGCCGCTTTTACGCCTTTCTCGACGCCACTGACGGCTTCTTCAATCAGGGTGCCGATTTCTCGTGACGACGAGGCGCTGCGTTGAGCCAGCGTCCGGACTTCGCTCGCCACCACGGCAAAACCGCGACCATGTTCACCTGCTCTTGCTGCTTCAACGGCGGCATTCAGCGCCAGAATGTTCGTCTGAAACGCGATGCTCTGAATGACCGCCGTAATCTCTTTGACCTTGGCCGCACTCACCGAAATGCTGTGCATGGTCTGACTCATTTCATTGACGGCTTTTTCACTGGCGCGGGTCAGCGATTCCGTCTCGCGAGCCGAAGAGGCGGTGGATTCTGCGACGGAAGTGTTATTGCGCACGGTAGCGGTAATCTGCTCCATACTGGCTGCAGTCTGCTGCAACGCGGCAGCCTGCTCCTCCGTGCGGGAAGAGAGCTCTGTATTTCCCTGTGCAATTTCGCTGGCTGCCAGTTCAACCGACGCAGCGGAATCTTTGATCTGAGAAACCAGTGTCCGCAGATGATTTTGCATATTGGCCAGCGCCGCAAGCAGCTTGCCGGTCTCATCCTTTCGATCCACGGTAATGACGGAGGTCAGGTCGCCCCGGGCGATGGTATCAGCCGTATTCACCGCCAGCGTCAGAGGACGGGAAATGCTACGGGAAATAAGCAGTCCCAGCACCAATGAGATGGCTGTCGAAAGCACCAGCCCGCCTGTTAACGTCATTCTGGTCTTTGTACGCTCAGTGATTAACTCGTCTGCACGGGCCTGCAGCAACGATTTTTCAGTGGCAATCATTGACTCAATGACAGAGCGCATCGCATCCATTTGAACTTTCCCTTCACCCGAGGCAAAGAGCTCAAAAAAGCGCTGCTGATCCAGCGAGCCCTGATTCAGGCGTTCGCGCGCATCGATCACCTTTTGGGCATAGGTTTCCAGCCAGGCCTTTTGTCTGTTTTCCAAATCAACTAAACGTTTCTGCTGTTCCGGATTATCCTGGGTCAGCTGATGCGTACTCTCTATATATCGACTGAATGCCTGTTTTCCTTCATTAAACGGGACCAGCATCTGCGGTTTGCCGTTGAGCGCAAAACCACGCACGCCCGTCTCCATATTAAGCAGGTTTTCGGTGGCCTTGTTTAATCCTTCAACAACCTGATAAGTATGAATATTAAGCTGGCTGGCTTGTGTTACCCGGCCAAACCCGGCATAAAACATGCCACAAACGACAATCATGACCAGCGTAATCGCGCCAAATGCAATATAGAGTCGTGTTCTGATAGATGTGTTGCTGAGCATAATTTCTCCGCGAGTGGAAAAAAATAAATAAATTCCATTAATTAACTGAGACTAATGGCAAAAACATTAATAATCAGGCATGTAAATTTAATGAAAAGCCTGTTAACGCACCCAAAAATGAGTGACGCCAATATAAACGCATTAATGTCCAGTTGATTATTAACGCAGTTGCTGAAATTTCCACTGCGTTACCTTTTTAATTTTAAGCCACTTCAAAAAATCGCAGAGATGCTTATCTATCACTATGCAGCTTCAGCGGAGCGTGAATTAACCCACCGAAATAAAAAAGATTAAAATCAAAGGCTTTTAAAAGAGATGAGAATGAAAATGCTTACAACATTGCGTTGAAGGAATAAAGTGCAACGTTAATTTGACTTAGCGCCATCGCATTATTAACCAATTAAATGTTATCACTCATGTCAAAACCGCCTGTCATCTCCTCATCTTTTTGGTGAAAGGTTATATTTTAATAAAACAGAACATCGCGCGCGGCGTTAAATATTGCCCTGTGCCCCGTGCTCTTAATACAAATCACCCCTACCTTGTGCTCTCTGAAATCGATTTTAACCTGCACATCGACTGCAACGTCGCCGATGTACAGGCCCGGGCTTAGGGTTGGAGATACAACTCTTCTATGTAGTGCAGGGCTTCGCATAGCGTACTGTCTGTGCCAAATCCCCCCGCCTTGGTAATAACCGGCAGGTCATCAATTTCACTGTTCACGAAGGTGCCGCAGGGGATACAGGGAGCGACTTCGCTCTGAATACGATAACCTTCAGCGCCCAATGCGTTAGCCACCGCAATAGCGATGTCCCCACCGGTGAGAAAAAGGCCGCCGGTACGAGCACGATCGAGAATCGCCAACGTGATTTCTCCCAGCCGCTGACTCAGCTTTTCACCTAAGGCTTCACGACTCAGTTCGTAGTGCGCGGTCAGAGCATCAATCTGATTACGATCGTCAACGCTACTGCTGGTCTGAAGAACACAGTGCCTGTTCTGCATCAGAATCTCGCACGCCTGGGCCACGATATGCTCGCACTCATCTTTAGGCCCCAGAAGGGTTTGTACCGCAATTCTGACAACGTCAACGCGTCCTGAGCGCTGCGCCTGCTCAACCTGACGTCGGGTCATTTCACTCATTGAGCCTGCCACCACCAATACGGGCAGAGTTTGATGCATAGTCATGTAACTTTCAGCCGGAAGTGCATTCGCCAGCCCCGCCGCACCGACCAATAAAGGGGGCTGGGTCATGGCCAGGGCGGCCTGGGCAATTAGCGTCAGATCGTTATCATTTTCGGCATCCATGACCACGATGCCCCCTCCCTGCCGGGCCAGACTTTCAAGCCGGGCACGTAGCTCACCGCCTCTTACCACGTCCAGCGACATTTCACTCACCGGCAGACGAGTCTGTAAGCCGATAAGCGTACTGATTCGCGACGAAATAATCGGGGTGCGAGGATCGCTGGCAAACTCTGTCTCCAGCAACGGACGCTGGTGCACCAGGCACTCACCCTGGCGCGTGATGCGGCCTGCCGAAGGTATGGCCGCGGCAACGATCGCCAGCGTGGCACCACTTGCCGCCATAGCCGCGGCAATCTCCGCCCCGGGGTTCCCCCGCAAGGTCGAGTCGATTTTTTTATAAATCAGTACGTTATTTTGCGTCGTGCCCAGCCAGGCAGAAAGCGCCTGAGTAACGGCAATGCTCGCCTGCTCTGCGCTAAGCGCCCGGCTATCCGTGTTGATGACGAGTACGTCAGTCCGCCGCGAGGGTTTCTGCTGTGGCGTCAGCATCACTTCGGTGCGTGCGCCCTTTTTAGCCAACTGGACACCGGTATCGTTTGCGCCCGTAAAATCGTCGGCGATGACAAGCATTTTCATCATAACTTCTCCGTGGATGACAGCGATCGCTGCTGATTACTCTTTGCCACCCATGAGGTCAGCATGGGCGTTAAAATTGCGGTAACAATGACCGACGTCGCGACCAGCGGCGTGGCCGACGCAACGACGTCCGCCAGGGCGGGATCGGCGTGAGCAATAGCAACAGGCGTGGCGACAGCATTGCCCGCCGTGCTGGATGCCGCCGCGCCGGCAATTCCGCTGCCACCTAACAAGCGATCGACTTTTATATTAAAGAAGCCGCCGACGAGCGTGGTTAAGCCCCCCAGAACAATGCCAGCCAGCCCGCCTTTGAGCAGCATGGCAAAATCAATGCTGGCGCCCAACGCAAAGGCAAAGAAGGGAATCAGTATCGGGCCGCCCTGAGACAAAAAATCGCGCATTTTTGGATCGAGATTACCGAGCAACATGCCCAGCAGCATGGGGACGATCACCACCACCACCGACATGACAGGAATATTTGCCATCCCTGCCGCGCCCAGGGCAATCATGGTGAGTACCGGACCATCGTTAAGGGAGATCACGGGGGTCGCGCCGACTTCATTGTCCTGGCCAAACTCCCCCGCAAGCGCAGCATAAAGGCCGCCATTCGTATTGCTCATGGCCGAAATGACGGCGACCGACGTCAGTCCCCACAGCCCCTCCGCGCCAAAAAAGGTATCCACAGCAAAGCCCACGGCCACAGCAACAAGAAACTTGCTTGCCGTGACGCCACCGCCTATCAACAAGGCTTTGGGTGCCGCTTTGATATATATCCCTGCGCCCATACAAAACAAAAATGCCCCAATCAGAGCAGGTGCACCTTCTTTAAAAAGCGCGGTGGTAAAGCCGCCCACCTGTAAGGCTTCGGGCGCGAGCGTATTCACGATGGCCCCTAAAACCAGCGGGACAACCATCATACCGCCCGGGATTTTTTCAACTGTTGCTTTAATATCCATATTATCACCATTATGATTAATTATAATCACCATGATGATATTAAATCATTAAGAGGAAAATTGCGGCATGAATCGCAGAATAGCGCGCGGTTAGTTGAGCATAATCAATCAATACGGAGGGGAACCACAGGGCCTGCAATACTCACCGGTATTATCTGTTTTGCATGAAGCGCCGCCAGGCAGCAATGACCGCCAGAAAATCTTCCATACCGCAGAAGCACAAGCTTTCTTCATCGTAATAATTCATGCCCTCTTCCATTTCATCGCCTTCAAAATTCAGCGTATTCGCGCGGACAATCACCTCTTCGTCATCCATCCACAGCGTGTATTCCCGCCCGATACGTTGCCACTGACGTTCACTTCCTTTTAATTTATGGGCTTCCGCTTCCACCTCATCCAGCACGCTGGCATCGTGCTCGACCTCTTCATTAAACCAGTGGCCCAGTGCTTCATGTCCCATCGACATACGAACTTTCACTTTGCCCGTGATGTCACGTAGAAATTCATACTCCATGATCTTATCTCTTTATCAGTCACTCGCGCTGTTATACCGCTATTTTCATTACCATGCACCTGCTTAGCGCACACATCCGGCTTCCTTCAGGACACTTTTCAGGCATAAAAAAAAGAGGAACGCCAGAGCGTCCCTCTTAAATGGACCAACGGTCAGCAATCAGACGGCGGTCTGGAAAATCACGCCATCCGCTTTTTCAGTGTACTGGCTCAACTGGTCAAAGTTGAGATAGCGATAGGTATCGCTAGCCGTTTTATCCACCTGCGCCATAAACTGCTGATACTCATCTGGCGTTGGCAGCTTACCTAACAGTGATGAGACCGCCGCCAGCTCCGCAGAAGCCAGGTAGACGTTAGCCCCTGTACCCAAACGGTTCGGGAAGTTACGGGTTGAGGTCGAAACGACCGTTGCGCCATCGGCGACACGTGCCTGGTTACCCATGCACAGTGAACAACCCGGGATCTCGATACGCGCACCGCTCTTACCGAACACGCTGTAGTAGCCTTCTTCCGTCAGCTGAGCCGCATCCATTTTGGTCGGTGGTGCGACCCACAAACGGGTTGGCAGCTGGCCTTTGTGGCTGTCCAGCAACTTACCTGCCGCGCGGAAGTGACCGATGTTGGTCATGCACGAACCGATAAAGACTTCATCAATCTTCTCGCCCTGCACATCTGACAGCAGACGCGCATCGTCGGGATCGTTTGGCGCGCACAGAATCGGCTCTTTGATCTCCGCCAGATCGATGTCAATCACCGCAGCATATTCTGCATCGGCGTCGGCTTCGAGCAGCTGTGGATCCGCCAGCCATTTCTCCATGCCTTCGATACGGCGCTCAAGCGTACGACGATCGCCGTAGCCTTCTGAGATCATCCATTTCAGCAGGACAATGTTAGATGTCAGATACTCTTTGATCGGCGCCTGATCCAGCTTGATGGTACAGCCTGCAGCAGAACGCTCAGCAGACGCATCGGTCAGTTCGAACGCCTGCTCCACTTTCAGATCGGGCAGACCTTCAATTTCAAGGATGCGACCGGAGAAGATGTTCTTCTTGCCTTTCTTCTCAACGGTTAACAGGCCCTGCTTAATCGCATACAGCGGAATGGCGTGAACCAGATCGCGCAGCGTAATGCCGGGCTGCATTTTACCTTTGAAACGTACCAGTACCGATTCCGGCATATCCAGTGGCATAACGCCGGTCGCTGCCGCAAAGGCAACCAGACCCGAACCTGCCGGGAAGGAAATACCGATTGGGAAGCGGGTGTGGGAATCGCCACCGGTGCCGACGGTATCCGGCAGCAGCATACGGTTCAGCCAGGAGTGAATCACGCCATCCCCCGGACGCAGGGAAACGCCGCCACGGTTCATGATGAAGTCTGGCAGCGTGTGGTGTGTGTTCACATCGACTGGCTTAGGATAAGCCGCCGTGTGACAGAACGACTGCATCACCAGATCGGCAGAGAAGCCCAGACATGCCAGGTCTTTCAGCTCGTCGCGGGTCATAGGACCGGTGGTATCCTGCGAGCCCACCGAGGTCATTTTCGGTTCGCAATAGGCACCCGGACGGACGCCGTCAACGCCACAGGCGCGGCCAACCATTTTCTGCGCCAGTGAGTAGCCGCGTGAGCTTTCCGCCACGTCTTTCGCGATACGGAACACGGTGCTGACAGGCAGCCCCAGGGATTCACGCGCTTTGCTGGTCAGGCCACGACCGATGATCAGTGGAATACGGCCACCGGCACGCACTTCATCAATCAGCACGTCGGTTTTCAGTTCAAAACTGGCCAGCAGATCGCCGGTTTCGTGATTGCGCACTTCGCCTTTAAAAGGATAGATATCAATGACATCACCCATATTCAGGTCGTTCACATCCACTTCGATCGGCAGCGCGCCGGCATCTTCCATGGTGTTGAAGAAGATAGGCGCAATCTTGCCGCCCAGAACAACACCACCGCCTTTTTTATTCGGCACGTTAGGGATGTCATCGCCCATAAACCACAGCACCGAGTTGGTGGCCGATTTACGGGATGAACCTGTGCCCACAACGTCGCCCACATAGGCCAGCGGGAAACCTTTAGCCTGCAGTGCTTCGATCTGTTTGATCGGACCGATGTTGCCTGACTCATCCGGCTCAATGCCTTCACGGGCATTTTTCAGCATCGCCAGGGCATGCAGTGGGATATCAGGACGTGACCAGGCATCCGGTGCCGGAGACAGGTCATCGGTGTTGGTTTCACCCGTGACTTTGAAAACCGTAACGGTAATTTTTTCAGCCAGCTCAGGACGTGACAGATACCATTCGGCATCCGCCCACGACTGCATCACCTGCTTCGCGTGTGGATTGCCTGCTTTGGCTTTTTCTTCAACGTCGTAAAAGCTGTCAAACATCAGCAACGTGTGGGAAAGCGCTTTTGCCGCAATCGGTGCGAGTTTCGCATCATCTAATGCTTCAATCAGAGGATGGATGTTGTAGCCGCCCTGCATGGTACCGAGCAGTTCAACAGCTTTTTCAGGAGATACCAGAGGAGAGGTTGTTTCGCCTTTGGCGACAGCAGCCAGGAAACCTGCTTTAACATACGCCGCTTCATCGACGCCGGGTGGTACGCGGTTGACCAACAAATCGGTCAAAAATTCTTCTTCACCCGCAGGTGGATTTTTTAGCAGTTCAACCAGCGCGGCCATTTGGGAAGCATCTAATGGCTTAGGTACGATCCCTTGGGCAGCACGCTCGGCAACGTGCTTACGGTATTCTTCTAGCACGACGTTCTCCTCGCTCTCATTGTATGGGTTTCCGGTGCACCCTGATGACAACGCATTCCATGAGTAGGGTAAGGTGCCCGGTTCCGCGTGGGGCAGCATAGCAGGATTTAACCGCCTTGTTAATCTGTTTACAAAAAAGCAACATTAGGGTTTTCTGTAGCAGAATGCGCTAACTAATCCGGTGTAAACGGAAAAAAAGCAGGGCGTAAAGCCCCGCCTGCTAACACAGTCATACCCGATTACGTTTAGCGGTCGATCATACCGTATTCTGCATTGGCGTAGCGCTCACCGCGAATGTTTTCCGGGGCAAACACAGTATCCAGCATGTCGATGTCGACCTTTTTCAGCGCAACTGACGCGGCGGCACAGTTTTCTTCCAGATGGTGGACTTTGCTTGCTCCCGGAATAGGCACGATATCCTCACCCTTCGCTAAAACCCACGCCAGTGCCAGTTGAGCCGCAGAAATACCATAACCCCGCGCCATCTCCATCAGTTGATCCACTAACTTTTGGTTATGTTGCTGTGACTGCTGCTGGAAACGCGGCAAGCCACGGCGGAAATCATGCGGATCAAGGTCGGTCACCGCTGCCAGCTTACCGGTCAGAAAACCGCGGCCCAGAGGGCTGTATGGCACGAAACCGACGTTAAGTTCGCGGCAGGTAGCAAGAATGCCCTGCTCGGGGTCGCGAGTCCAAAGTGAGTACTCGCTTTGTAAGGCCGAAATCGGATGTACGGCACAGGCACGGCGCAGCGTGGCGGCAGACACTTCCGACAGGCCGAGGTAGCGCACTTTTCCCTCATTAATTAAATCTGCCATCGTGCCCACCACGTCTTCGATCGGCACCGCGGGATCGAAACGATGTTGATAAAGCAGGTCAATATGATCGGTGCCGAGACGCGTCAAAGATCCTTCTACTGCCTCGCGAATATGCTGTGGCTGACTGTTCACACCGGTCATGTTCTCCCAGCCCTGACCGGCACCGCTAATGCTAAAACCAAATTTCGTCGCAACGGTCACGCTATCACGGCGGCCTTTAAGGGCTTTTGCAATCAGCGCTTCGTTTGTGAAGGGCCCGTAGATCTCAGCGGTATCCAGAAAATTAATGCCCAGTTCAAATGCGCGGGAGAGCGTATTCAATGCCTGCGACTCATCCGTGTTGCCATAGGCGAAGGTCATGCCCATGCAGCCCAGCCCGAGTGCCGATACCTGTAAACCCTGATTACCTAATTGACGTTGTTGCATGACATCTTCCTCATTATTGCGATGTTATTGTTATAATCCTCATCAATCGCAACAACAATTGTGCTTAATTTTCTAATTCAGTGAGAAAAACTCATCAATGACGCTATACCGGGCAACGCTTCAGGAACTGGAAATGTTTTGTGCGATTGCGCACCATCGTAGCTTTCGCAAAGCCGCGCAGGCGCGTAACGTCACGCCCTCGGCACTCAGCCATGCAATGCGCCATTTCGAGCAGCGGCTCGGCGTGAGGCTGCTTAACCGCACCACTCGCAACGTTTCCCTGACCGAAGCGGGCGCGCATTTTCTCCAGCGTATTCAACCCGCGCTGGTCGAACTCTCTCAGGCCGTGGATGAACTTAATGACTGGCGGGCGCGTCCACACGGCAAGCTGAAACTCAATATGCCGCGTTCTGCTGAAACACTGTTCTTTGAAAGCTTGATTCTGCCGTTTATCCAGCGCTATCCGGAAATCACGCTGGAAATTGACAGTAATGATGCGCTGGTCGATATTCTGGAAGCGGGTTTTGATGCAGGCATTCGCTATGGCGATGTGCTGGCACAGGATATGATTGCCCTGCCCTTTGGCCCGGCAATGCGCACTCTGGTTGTCGCAAGCCCGGCCTTAATCGAACGTCATGGCGCACCACAAACGCCGGATGAACTGCTTGCATTTCCCTGCATCGAACGCCGCTTCCCCAGTGGCCGACGCTATCGCTGGGAATTCTGGCACGCGGGGCAAAGGCAGGAGGTTGCGGTCAGTGGCCCGCTGGTGCTGGATAACAACGAGCGGATTTTGCAGGCCGCCCTTTCAGGGGCAGGGATCGCCTTCTTACAGGAAGCCGTGGTCAGCGCCCATCTGCAGCGCGGCGCACTCGTTGAACTGCTCAGTGGCTTTACCCAACATGCAGATGGCTTCTGGCTGTATTATCCTGGCAGGCGTTATGTCTCTGCGCCGTTGCGGCATTTTATTGACTGGCTACGCCTTAATAATAACGAAGCAGGCAATCATAAAAATTGAATAACAACGCGATCTCGCGTTAAAAAAATTAAAAAGGCGCCAAAAAGTAAATATAAAACCTTTTTAATCAGGACGTATTAACCTCTGACGATCTTATTAATGGTTCACTAAATAATCCAATAAAATATAAAGAGACTCTGAAATAATACATGCGCAGACTGCGGTTGGGCTCATGAATCATTCTGCCTGACGTGAAAATCTGAGGTGGAAAGAGGCAGGAACCGCTCACAATAATTTTAACGCGTGCGAGCGGGGAAACCCTGATACCTCAACACTGCAAGCCCTAACCCCTCTCACGATAAAAATCAAGAGAGGTGCCACCATCAAGTCGAAATACGGTTCGCTTGTTATCAGCGGGTCAATGCTCTTAGGATTACGTTTATCAAATTGACGTTCATTATGTGAACTTCGCCTCAGAATAATGAGTACTGAACTTTCGGCTGTCTTGAATAACGAAACCAGACAGTAAAAAATGCGTTAATGGCGGGATTGACTACGCCATTTTTGCCCGTGTAAAGGTGTTAGCACAGGCGCCCTTTCTTTTATTCCTTTCATTATCCGATTGAATCTAAGCCATAAAAAAACGGCCCCATAAGGGGCCGCTATTTCAGTTCTGAAAATTATTTCTTTTTCGCTTTCGCGTTAGGCAGATCGGTGATGCTGCCTTCAAAGATTTCAGCGGCCAGGCCTACTGACTCATGCAGGGTCGGGTGCGCATGGATGGTCAATGCGATGTCTTCTGCATCACAGCCCATTTCAATGGCCAGACCAATTTCGCCCAGCAGCTCACCGCCGTTAGTACCGACGATGGCGCCACCGATAACGCGATGGGTTTCTTTGTCGAAAATCAGTTTGGTGATACCGTCTGCGCAGTCAGAAGCAATAGCACGGCCGGATGCTGCCCACGGGAATGTGGCAGTTTCATAGCTGATGCCTTTCTCTTTCGCTTCTTTCTCGGTCAGACCAACCCAGGCAACTTCTGGTTCAGTATAGGCAATGGACGGAATCACTTTCGGATCGAAGTAGTGCTTCAGACCTGAAATGACTTCTGCCGCAACGTGGCCTTCATGCACGCCTTTATGCGCCAGCATCGGCTGCCCGACGATATCGCCGATAGCGTAGATGTGCGGCACGTTGGTGCGCATTTGTTTGTCAACGCGGATAAAGCCACGGTCGTCAACCTCAACGCCGGCTTTATCTGCATCCATGCCCTTACCGTTTGGCACGCGACCAATTGCCACCAGAACCGCATCATAACGCTGGGCTTCGCCTGGCGCTTTTTTACCTTCCATTGAAACATAGATACCGTCGTCTTTTGCTTCAACGGCGGTCACCTTAGTTTCCAGCATCAGGTTGAATTTCTTGCTGATACGTTTGGTGAAGACTTTCACCACGTCTTTATCGGCAGCCGGGATAACCTGGTCGAACATTTCAACCACGTCGATCTCTGAACCCAGCGCATGGTAAACCGTCGCCATTTCCAGACCGATAATACCGCCGCCCATGACCAGCAGACGTTTAGGCACTTCTTTCAGTTCCAGCGCATCGGTTGAATCCCACACGCGAGGATCTTCATGAGGAATGAACGGCAGCTCGATTGGGCGTGAGCCCGCAGCGATAATGGCGTTGTCGAAGTTAATGGTGGTTGCACCACCTTCACCTTCAACCACCAGCGTATTCGCACCGGTAAATTTGCCCAGGCCGTTAACAACCTTGACTTTACGACCTTTTGCCATGCCTGACAGACCGCCAGTCAGCTGGTTAATCACCTTCTCTTTCCAGCTGCGGATTTTGTTGATATCCGTTTGCGGCTGACCAAACACAATGCCGTGTTCTTCCAGCGCTTTCGCTTCTTCAATCACTTTGGCAACGTGCAGTAGCGCTTTAGACGGGATACAGCCTACGTTAAGACAGACACCGCCGAGGGTGCTGTAGCGCTCAACCAGTACGGTTTCCAGACCTAAGTCAGCGCAACGAAAAGCTGCAGAGTAACCTGCAGGACCTGCCCCAAGTACCACGACCTGAGTTTTAATCTCTGTACTCATCATGACCTCTTATTGGATTTCCGGCGGGTCAGACGCTGAGCCTATCCCATTAGGCTAGTTAACTGGCCATATTGCGTATGTTGCTACCACCCTACCGTTGACGGGTTTGCGTGGCAGGTACGCAAGCTGACTGCGCCAATTATGCCTAATGGAATAGGCTCATGATGTCCTTATTCCACCGGGACATGTTCACCGCAAGAGTTTACAGAATTGTTAATAAACTGCCAACCGCGGTGCCCTGAATGTTACAAAAAGGCCGGCATTTGCCGGCCTTTTGCGCTTTTTACATAACCAGACGACGAATGTCTGACAGCATATTGCCAATAATGGTAATGAAACGTGCGCCATCTGCACCGTCGATAACGCGGTGATCGAAGGACAGAGAGATTGGCATCATCAGACGTGGTGCAAACTCTTTACCGTTCCACACTGGCTCCATCGCTGACTTTGACACACCAAGGATGGCCACTTCTGGCGCGTTAACAATCGGCGCAAAGTGGGTGGTGCCCAGGCCGCCAAGGCTGGAGATGGTGAAACAGCCGCCCTGCATGTCGCCTGCGGTTAGTTTGCCATCGCGCGCCTTTTTAGAGATCGCCATCAGTTCACGAGACAGTTCTGTGATGCCCTTCTTGTTCACGTCTTTAAAGACCGGAACCACCAGGCCGTTTGGCGTATCCACCGCCACACCGATGTTGATGTACTTTTTCAACGTCAGCTTCTGCGCATCTTCAGACAGTGAGCTGTTAAAGCGTGGCATCTGCTCAAGCGCCGCCGCCACCGCTTTCATGATGAAGACCACTGGCGTGTATTTCACGTCCAGCTTACGCTTCTCCGCTTCGGCGTTCTGCTGCTTACGGAAAGCTTCAAGCTCGGTAATATCGGTTTTGTCGAAGTGCGTAACGTGTGGGATCATGACCCAGTTACGGCTCAGGTTCGCACCCGAGATTTTCTGGATACGGCCCAGCTCCACTTCTTCAACTTCACCAAACTTACTGAAGTCAACTTTTGGCCATGGCAGCATGCCCGGCAGGCCGCCACCGCTGGCGGCGGCTGGCGCGGCTTCTGCGCGTTTCACGGCATCTTTAACGTAAGCCTGAACGTCTTCTTTCAGAATACGACCTTTACGGCCTGTGCCTTTAACTTTGGCCAGGTTAACGCCAAATTCACGCGCCAGACGACGAATGACCGGGGTAGCGTGAACGTAAGCGTCGTTCTCTGCGAACTCACCTTTGCTCTCTGTTTTAGCGGCGGCAGGTACTGCTGCGGCTTTCGCTTCAGATTTGGCAGCAGGCGCCGGTGCGGCTTCCTGTTTCGCAGCCGCAGGGGCAGCCGGAGCAGCACCTTCAACTTCGAAGACCATAATCAGTGAGCCGGTGCTGACTTTATCGCCCGTCGCGACTTTCAGCTCTTTGACGATACCCGCAAACGGTGCTGGCACTTCCATAGAGGCTTTGTCGCCTTCAACAACGATCAGTGACTGCTCGGCTTCCACCTTGTCGCCAACCTTAACGAGGATCTCGGTGACTTCAACTTCGTCTCCCCCGATATCCGGAACGTTAACGTCTTTTGCGCCCGCAGCCGCGGCAGGTGCCGATGCCGCTTCTTCTTTCACTTCTGGCTTCGCATCAGAGGCCGGTGCTGCACCTTCTGCTTCAAAGACCATGATGGCTGAACCGGTGCTGACTTTGTCGCCGGTCGCAATGGTGATCTCTTTGACCACACCCGCGAACGGAGCCGGAACTTCCATTGACGCTTTGTCACCTTCGACGACAATAAGTGACTGCTCGGCTTCGACTTTATCGCCAACCTTAACCAGAATCTCAGTGACTTCAACTTCGTCACCGCCGATATCCGGCACAGCAACTTCTTTGCTGGCAGTGGCCGCAGCAGCGGCTGGCGCAGGCGCCGCGTCCGCTTTCTTCTCTTCGGCGGCGGCAGGGGCTGCTTCCGCAGCGCCTTCAGCATCAAACATCATGATCAGCGAACCGGTTTCCACTTTGTCACCGGTTGCGATTTTGATCTCTTTCACCACGCCAGCCTGCGGCGAGGGAACTTCCATAGAGGCTTTATCGCCTTCCACGGTGATCAGCGACTGCTCGGCTTCCACCTTGTCGCCAACCTTGACCAGAATTTCGGTGACTTCAACTTCGTCTGACCCGATATCTGGTACCTTGATTTCAATAGCCATTACTCTGTTACCTCTTAAGCCAGACGCGGGTTAACTTTATCGGCATCGATCTTGAACTTCACGATCGCATCCGCCACGACTTTCTTATCGATTTCGCCACGTTTAGCCAGTTCACCCAGCGCGGCAACCACAACGTAAGATGCATCCACTTCAAAGTGGTGACGCAGATTTTCACGACTGTCAGAGCGGCCAAAGCCATCCGTACCCAGCACGCGGTAATCGCTTGAAGGCACATAGCTGCGAACCTGCTCAGCGAACAGCTTCATGTAGTCGGTGGAGGCCACGGCTGGCGCTTCGTTCATCACCTGAGCGATGTAAGGCACGCGTGGGGCTTCCGTTGGATGCAGCATGTTCCAGCGCTCACAGTCCTGACCATCGCGGGCCAGCTCGGTGAACGAGGTGACGCTGTAAACGTCTGAACCAATGCCGTAATCGGTCGCCAGAATCTGGGCAGCTTCACGCACGTGACGCAGGATAGAGCCTGAACCCAAGAGCTGAACTTTACCTTTGCTACCCTCAACGGTTTCCAGCTTGTAGATACCTTTACGGATACCTTCCTCGGCACCTTTCGGCATCGCTGGCATGTGGTAGTTTTCGTTCAGCGTGGTGATGTAGTAATAAATATTTTCCTGCGCTTCGCCGTACATACGAACCAGACCGTCATGCATGATGACTGCCACTTCGTAGGCATACGACGGATCGTAGGAGATACAGTTAGGGATCGTCAGTGACTGAATATGGCTGTGGCCATCTTCATGCTGCAAACCTTCGCCGTTCAGGGTGGTACGGCCTGATGTACCGCCGACCAGGAAGCCCCGCGCCTGTTGGTCGCCCGCCAGCCACATCAGATCGCCAATACGCTGGAATCCGAACATCGAATAATAGATGTAGAACGGAATCATCGGCAGGTTGTTGGTGCTGTAAGAGGTTGCCGCCGCCAGCCAGGATGATCCTGCGCCCAGCTCGTTAATCCCTTCCTGCAGAATCTGACCTTTCTCGTCTTCTTTATAGTAAGCCACCTGCTCACGGTCCTGCGGTGTGTACTGCTGACCGTTCGGGCTGTAGATACCAATCTGACGGAACAGGCCTTCCATACCGAAAGTACGGGCTTCATCCGCAAGGATAGGCACCAGGCGATCTTTGATCGATTTGTTCTTCAGCATCACATTCAGTGCACGCACGAACGCGATGGTGGTCGAGATTTCTTTGTTCTGCTCTTCCAGCAGCGCACTGAACTCTTCCAGCGCTGGCATTTCCAGCTTTTCAGTGAACTTCGGCTGACGTGATGGCAGGTAACCGCCTAACTTCTCACGCTGGCCGTGCAGATAGTTGTACTCTTCAGAGCCTTTATCGAAGGTGATGTAAGGCAGAGATTCGATCTTGTCGTCTTCGACCGGCACGTTGAAGCGATCGCGGATGTAGCGAACGCCATCCATGTTCATCTTCTTCACCTGGTGCGCGATGTTCTTACCTTCGGCGGTGTCGCCCATACCATAACCTTTAATGGTATGGGCCAGGATCAGAACCGGCTTGCCTTTGGTATCCTGCGCTTTTTTCAGTGCCGCATAGATCTTCTTCGGATCGTGACCACCACGGTTCAGTGCCCAGATTTCATCATCTGACCAGTCTTTCACCAGGGCAGCGGTTTCCGGATATTTGCCGAAGAAGTGCTCACGCACATAGGCACCATCACGTGACTTAAACGTCTGGTAGTCGCCGTCAACGGTTTCGTTCATCAGCTGGATCAGTTTACCGCTGGTGTCATTACGCAGCAGTTCATCCCAACGACCGCCCCAGATAACCTTGATCACTTCCCAGCCAGCACCGGCAAAAATGCCTTCCAGCTCGTTGATGATCTTACCGTTACCGGTGACCGGTCCATCCAGACGCTGCAGGTTACAGTTGATGATGAAAACCAGATTATCCAGTTTTTCACGGGTGGCGATGGTGATCGCACCTTTGGATTCTGGCTCATCCATCTCGCCGTCGCCCAGGAAAGCGTAAACGGTCTGACCGGAGGTATCTTTCAGACCACGGTGTTCCAGATATTTCAGGAATTTAGCCTGGTAGATGGCATTGAGTGGGCCCAGACCCATGGAGACGGTCGGGAACTGCCAGAATTCCGGCATCAGTTTTGGATGCGGATAAGAGGACAGGCCTTTGCCATCCACTTCCTGACGGAAGTTATTCATCTGCTCTTCAGTCAGACGACCTTCCAGGAAAGCACGGGCATAGATACCCGGAGAAATGTGGCCCTGGAAGTACACCAGATCGCCGCCGTCTTTTTCACTGCGCGCGCGGAAGAAGTGGTTAAAACACACTTCATAGATGGTGGCAGAAGACTGGAAGGAGGACATGTGGCCGCCAAGTTCCAGATCTTTCTTCGATGCGCGCAGCACCGACATGATGGCGTTCCAGCGAATGGCGGAACGGATACGACGTTCAAGTGAGGTGTTGCCCGGATAATCCGGTTCATCTTCAACGGCAATAGAGTTGATGTAGTTACTGATTGCGGCAGCACCGCCAGCAACTTTCACACCGCCTTTGCGGGCTGCACTCAGCACCTGATCAATCAGATACTGTGCACGTTCAACACCTTCTTCACGGATGACCGATTCGATCGCCTGTAGCCAGTCACGAGTTTCAATCGGATCCACGTCATTGTGTAAACGTTCTGACATGGGGGTATTCCTTATCTGTGTCTAATACGTTGAAAAATCGGGAGCCTGTTAACGTCAGGGAGACAGGCTCGTCGCACATGTTCGCACGATCTTTGCCGCACGTTATTCCTTACGTTGCTGTAAACGACGCAGGGAGCGTTCTCGACGGCTCTGCTCCCGACTTCTGTCCAGCAAGATTTCCTCAATGAACGCCAGGT
This sequence comes from Pantoea sp. Ae19-2, assembly GCF_059801205.1. NCBI lineage: Bacteria > Pseudomonadati > Pseudomonadota > Gammaproteobacteria > Enterobacterales > Erwiniaceae > Pantoea > Pantoea sp. Ae19-2. The sequence continues at coordinate 3,062,681 of NZ_JBCHWE010000001.1, forward strand.
GACGGTGTGAAGCCTCGCGTGCTTGTTCCGGCTCACGAGCCACAATCGCCTCGAAAATTCTGGCGCGGTGACCGCTCACTTTCGCCAGCATTTCCCGGCGCGAGTAGAGCAATTCAAAATTCTGTCGAACGTTCTGTTCCAGCATAGGTCCCATTGATCGTAGCAAATGCAAAAGCACGACATTATGGGCTGCTTCTGTGACAGCGATCTGATACTTCATTACTGCGTCTGCTTCAGCGTCGAGATCGCCGCTGTCCTGCGCCTGCTGAATATGAAGATGGCAGTCGCGAATCCGCTGTAAATCCTCTTCTGTACCGCGCAGCGCGGCATAGTAAGCGGCGATGCCTTCTAACGCGTGGCGCGTTTCCAACAGGTCAAACTGCGATTCCGGATGCTCGGCAAGAAGCCCAACGAGAGGATCGCTCACGCTCTGCCAGAGATGTTTCTGTACAAATGTTCCGCCGCCCTGACGGCGTAGTAACAATCCTTTCGCTTCTAAACGCTGGATTGCCTCACGGAGAGACGGACGTGAAACATCGAATTGTTTGGCGAGTTCGCGCTCGGGGAGCAACTTCTCTCCCGGCTGCAGCGTCCCTTCCATAATCAGGGATTCAAGTTGCTGCTCAATGGCATCGGAGAGTTTGGGTTGACGAATCTTAATGTAAGCCATCTTCCCTTCTTAGTGTGCCTGTCTGATAAAGTAAATTGGTAATACCAATTCAAAAAAGGAGCCCGTAAAGTAACAAAGTATTCACCTTGTGTCTATACGGCATCGGTGACATTAAGGTGACGTAAGGCTGTGCTTTTGCATTAACTGTTGAGTTGAAAAGTGGAAAACAGGGTGTTAACTCAATGTTAAATTTTTTCGGGTTTACCTAAAATTACACAAAGCTCCCAGTTAAACCGATTTAGCTCGCTGCGCTTTCCTTTCGCTGCGTTCAGGTTCTTTTTTTACCCACCTCGTCAACATCCCCCTTTTCCGCTGCTTCTTTTTCAGCCAACTCGTAACAGGTAAAGCGAAAGCAGGTGCAAAGCCATGCGCTTATCACTATTCTGGTCGGCAGGTTACAGCTGGCGGCATTACGCAAGTCAGATTCCCTAAAAATATCAGTCTTACGTGTATTTAATTCTTTACAGTCAGAGCATCCTGCGGCGAAGAATAACAACATCATGAGGTGTGTATGGAACAACAGCACGGCGAATCGCTGAAGCGCGGTTTAAAAAACCGCCATATTCAGTTGATTGCCCTGGGTGGTGCAGTGGGAACCGGCCTGTTTCTGGGCAGTGCGTCGGTTATCAAATCCGCTGGCCCGGCCGTTATTTTAGGCTATGCCATTGCCGGATTTATCGCTTTTTTAATCATGCGCCAACTCGGCGAAATGGTCGTAGAGGAGCCGGTCGCCGGCAGCTTCAGCCATTTCGCTTACAAATACTGGGGCAACTTCGCCGGTTTTGCCTCCGGCTGGAACTACTGGGTCCTGTATGTGCTGGTGGCGATGGCCGAGCTGAGCGCGGTGGGCAAGTATATCCAGTTCTGGTGGCCTGATTTTCCTACCTGGGCCTCAGCCGCCATCTTCTTTGTGCTGATCAACGCCGTTAACCTGACCAATGTAAAAGTGTTTGGTGAGATGGAGTTCTGGTTCGCCATTATTAAGGTGATTGCGGTTATTGCCATGATCCTGTTCGGCGGCTGGCTGCTGTTTAGCGGTACCGGCGGTCCACAGGCCACCGTGCGCAACCTGTGGGAGCAAGGCGGCTTTATGCCCAACGGCCTGGGCGGACTGGTGATGGTCATGGCCATTATTATGTTTTCGTTCGGCGGATTGGAGCTGGTAGGGATTACGGCTGCCGAAGCGGACAATCCTGAAACCACGATTCCTAAAGCCACTAATCAGGTGCTGTGGCGTATTCTGATCTTTTATATCGGTTCGCTGGCGGTACTGCTTTCTTTAATGCCGTGGACGCGCGTAACCGCAGAAACCAGCCCGTTTGTGTTTATTTTCCACGAGCTGGGCGATGCGATGGTGGCTAACGCGCTGAACGTCGTCATTCTGACTGCGGCGCTGTCGGTCTATAACAGCTGCGTTTACTGTAACAGCCGTATGCTGTTTGGTCTGGCGCAGCAGGGCAATGCACCTAAAGCGCTGCTGAACGTGGACCGTCGCGGTGTGCCCGTGATGAGTATTCTGGTGTCGGCCGTTGCCACGGCATTGTGTGTACTGCTCAACTTTCTTATGCCGGCTGAAGCGTTTGGCCTGTTGATGTCGCTGGTCGTTTCTGCCCTGGTCATCAACTGGGCGATGATTAGCCTGGCGCACCTGAAATTCCGTAAAAAGAAAAATCAGCAAGGCGTAACCACCCGATTCAAGGCCGTTCTCTACCCGCTGGGTAACTGGATTTGCCTGGTGTTCCTGGCCGGCATTCTGGTTCTGATGGCCATGACGCCGGGGATGGCCATCTCCGTCTGGTTGATTCCTGTCTGGCTGATCGTTCTTGCTATTGGCTATTTCGTCAAAAATAAGACGCAAAAAGCCTGATCCCCCTGCCCACCCGCCGCCATTTTTCAGCGGGTGGGCCGTCACCAGACCCGACGCGGTTCACACTTCTTCTCGCATGGCTGTTTTGTCCATCATCGCAACGATTTATTGCCGCTCATCCTGCTGATTAAACATTAATACTTCTTTTCTGTTTAATTGTTCTGCAGGAAACATTAATGACAGGTAAAACCCTCTCGTTCAGAGAAAAGCTGGGTTACGGCATGGGTGATGCCGGCTGCAACATGATTGGCGGTGCCGTCATGTTATTTCTCAGCTATTTCTATACCGACGTATTTGGCTTAGCCCCGGCGCTGGTCGGTGTGCTGTTACTCTCCGTCCGGATTCTGGATGCCATTACCGATCCGATAATGGGCGCGATTGCCGACAGAACCCAAAGCCGCTGGGGGCGCTTTCGCCCCTGGCTGCTGTGGGTATCGGTGCCCTACGTTATATTCAGTGTGCTGATGTTTACCACGCCTGACTGGAGCTATCACAGCAAAGTTATCTGGGCGTTTGTGACCTATTTTTTCATGTCCCTGACCTACACCGCGATCAATATCCCCTACTGCTCGCTGGGTGGCGTGATCACTAACGATCCTGGCGAGCGTGTATCCTGTCAGTCGTACCGTTTTGTGATGGTGGGGATTGCCACGCTGATTCTCTCGCTGTCTTTACTGCCCATGGCAGAGTGGTTTGGCGGCGACAATAAAGCGCGCGGCTACCAAATGGCGATGGGCGTACTGGCCCTGGTCGGCCTGGCGATGTTCCTGTTCTGTTTCGCAAACGTCCGTGAACGTATTCATCCTGCCGTGCCGACAAATGATGACCTGAAACACGATTTGCGCGATGTCTGGAAGAATGACCAATGGGTGCGCATTCTGCTGCTCACGCTCTGCAACGTGTGTCCGGGGTTTATTCGTATGGCGGCGACCATGTATTACGTGACCTGGGTAATGGGCCAAACGCCGCACTTTGCGACGCTGTTTATCAGCCTTGGCGTGGTGGGCATGATGCTGGGCAGTACGCTGGCCAAAGTGCTGACCGATCGCTGGTGCAAGCTGAAAGTCTTTTTCTGGACCAATATTGTCCTGGCCCTGTTCTCCTGCGGCTTCTACGGGCTTGATCCTCATGCCACCGTAGCAATCGTTATCGCTTACTTCCTGCTGAATATCCTGCATCAAATTCCTTCCCCCCTGCACTGGTCCCTGATGGCAGACGTGGATGACTACGGTGAATGGAAAACTGGCAAGCGCATCACGGGTATCAGCTTTTCAGGCAACCTGTTCTTTCTCAAGGTCGGGTTAGCGGTAGCAGGAGCGATGGTGGGGTTCCTGCTCTCCGCTTACGGTTACGATGCGGGAGCTAAGCAGCAATCCGCCCAGGCGATTAACGGCATCGTGCTGCTGTTTACCGTTATTCCTGGCATCGGCTATTTGATTACCGCGGGCGTAGTACGACTGATGAAAGTGGATCGTACCTTAATGCAAACCATCCAACGCGATCTTGCCCTGCGTCGCATCGCGGCACAGTCGGGCAGCAACCAGACGCTGAGCGAGATCCAGACAGGAGCACTGAAATGAGTGAACACTGGCCGAACCCCTTTATCGAACGGCGTGCCGATCCTTTTATCCTGCGCCACAGAGAGCACTACTACTTTATTGCCTCTGTGCCGGAATACGATCGTCTGGAAATCCGACGCGCCAGTACGCTAATGGACTTACGCCACGCGGAGCCGGTGGTGATCTGGCACAAGCCCGATATCGGTCCCTTCAGCGAGCTGATTTGGGCGCCGGAGCTGCATCACATTGACGGTCAATGGGTCATCTATTTTGCCGCAGCGCCCTCGCGTGACATCAAAGACGGGCTGTTTCAGCACCGCATGTATGCGCTGGTTTGCGAGGGTGAGGATCCGCTCAGCGGCCGCTGGCAGCCTGTACGCCAGGTTTTGAGCCATATCGACAGCTTCTCGCTGGACGCCACTCACTTCGTTCATCAGGGTAAAAACTGGTATTTATGGGCGCAGAAAGATCCCGGCATTCCGGGCAATTCCAACCTCTATCTTGCGGAGCTGCGCAACCCATGGACGCTTAAAGGTAAACCGGTCATGCTGAGCCGTCCGGAATATGAATGGGAGTGCGCAGGCTTTAGTGTTAATGAAGGGGCGGCGGCGATAGTGCATGGCGACCGGCTTTTTATTACCTATTCCGCCAGCGCAACGGATGAGAATTATTGTATGGGCCTGCTGTCGATTCCGCGTGATGCCGATCCGCTTAATGCCCTGGCCTGGCAGAAGTCAGCGCGGCCGGTATTCTCAACCAGTTGGGAGAACCGCCAGTATGGCCCTGGGCACAGCTGTTTTACCCAGGATGAAGCGGGGCGGGATCTGCTGGTCTACCATGCGCGCAACTATACGGAAATTGAAGGGGATCCACTGTGGGATGGCAACCGCCACACGCGCCTGAAATATTTTTACTGGCGTGAAGATGGCACACCGGATTTTGGCGTGCCACCTGCGGATCACACCAGCGTCCCGTAAATGGTCAAGAGCGCCACGACCACCACTAATACCAGTGAAATGCGTTTTGCCAGCGCCACCGCAACACGTGGCGTAGCAACCTTATCGGTATGAGGATCGCGTGCCAGTGAAAACTGCGCCAGCGTCGTCAGCACATGGTATTGAGAGCGATGCCTGTCGGTTAATGATGCAAACCAGGCAGGCAACGCTTTTTCACCATGCCCCAGCAGCGCATAGGCAACGCCCGCCAGGCGGACCGGGATCCAGTCAACCAGATGCAAAAGCGTGTCTACGCCTGATTGCGCGCGCGCCATTGGCGTACCGTGTTTTGCCAACCAGCTTTGCCAGGCCCGTAAAAAGGCGTAGCCGACCAGTAAAACTGGCCCCCATGCGCCGCCCACCACAAACCAGAACATTGGCGCCAGATAGAAACGAAAATTAATCCAGATAAGGGCGTTTTGTAACTCGCGTAAAAATTCGCGTTCGCTGCATTCAACCGGCACGCCGTGGATCAAGGTCAGTTCTGCCGCCATCGCCTGATGCGCGGCCGCCTCATCCCGACTCGCCGCCTGCAGATAGGCATGATAATGCTGACGCACCACACCGGCACCGATGCACAGTAATCCCACCACAATCCAGAACACAAGCTGCGGGATCCCAAACAGAATCCCTTTCAGGCTCCACACCACCAGCGCGGTCAATGCCATCACGACCAACAACATCAACAGAGTGCGCATGAGGGAAACCTGGCGACGGCGACGAAAAACAGGTTCAAGCCGATGATCCAGTTGCCAGTGCTCTCCCAGCTTAAACAGCCGCTCCCAACCTAAAACCAGTAACAAGGTAAATAACGTCATAGTTACTCCAGATAAATCACGATTTTTGTTGCGGTAACCGCTGCAGATAATATTGCCAGTTAAACGCCGGTCCGGGATCGGTTTTACGTCCCGGTGCAATGTCGCTGTGTCCGGTAATGCGAGCAGGCGTTATCGGATAGTGCTGTAACAAAATTTGCGTGACCTGATGCAGCGCGTGGTATTGCGCTTCGGTATAGGGCTCAACGTCCGTTCCTTCCAGCTCGATACCGATGGAAAAGTCGTTGCAGTTTTCCCGCCCTTCAAACTGCGATATGCCTGCATGCCAGGCGCGTTGATCAAAAGGAACATATTGCACAATCTCGCCATCACGACGAATTAAGCAGTGGGCTGCAACGCGCAAATGCGCGATATCAGCAAAGTAGGGATGCGCGTCTGAGGGCAGTGTGCCCGTGAACAGTTTATCGATCCACGGCCCGCCATATTCGCCAGGCGGCAGGCTGATATTATGAATGACCAGAAGAGAGGGCGCCTCGTTGTGCGGCCGTTCATTACAGTGGGGTGACGGTACCTGGCGCACACCGGTCAGCCATCCATGTTCTAATTTCATACTGATTTCTCATCGCGAAGTCGAATTGAGAATAGCATGAATTCTAAGGCATTATTGCGCCAAAATGCGCCGCGCCCTCCTCACTCTCGCCCGTTTGTTAAGTATACTAAACAAAAATCCCCTCGGGGCTGGCACCGCTTTGTTATCCAGGATATGGTAATCCCACTGTTATCTGTCTTTTGCTGGAGCTGAACGCTATGTCTGTGCGTCGCTATGATCCTGACAGTCGCCGGAGTGCGCTGCTTGAACGTATTGAAAATGATATTCCTGAAACGGTCGCACGCGCATTACAGGAAGATCTTGGCGGTGAGGTAGACAGCGAACGGGATATAACCGCCCAACTGTTGCCCGCCGAAAGTCGCGCCCACGCCCGGGTGATTACCCGCGAAGCCGGTGTTTTTTGTGGTAAACGCTGGGTAGAGGAAGTCTTCAACCAGTTGGGTGCCTATACCGCGCTGACATGGCACGTGGAAGATGGCCAAACGCTTACGCCGGATCAACTGCTGTTTGAAATCGAGGGCCCTGCCCGCCTGTTGCTCACCGCCGAACGCACCGCCCTGAACTTTGTGCAAACGCTGTCTGGCGTTGCCACCGAAGTCAGTCGCTATGTTGCGCTGCTGGAAGGCACACAGACTCAGCTTCTGGATACACGCAAAACCCTACCAGGGCTGCGCACAGCTTTGAAATATGCGGTGCTGTGCGGTGGCGGCAGCAATCACCGTCTGGGTCTGTCAGATGCCTTTTTGATTAAAGAAAATCATATCATTGCCAGTGGTTCGATTCGCGAGGCCGTGGAAAAAGCCTCCTGGCTCTATCCGGATGTACCGGTCGAAGTCGAAGTTGAGTCGTTAAAGGAGCTACAGGACGCGCTTACGGCGTCGGCCGACATCGTCATGCTGGACAACTTCACGCTGGATGAGATGCGCGAGGCGGTGAAGATAACCGAGGGCCGTGCGCTGCTGGAAGTCTCAGGCAACGTGACCGAAACGACGATCCAGGAGATTGCTCAGACCGGTGTGGACTATGTTTCCGTCGGCGCACTGACTAAACATGTCCATGCCCTTGATCTTTCTATGCGCTTTGACGCTAAATAACAGCTTGTGCCGTGCCGCTTGGCACGGCCTGTTTTGTGCTATTTCTTCCAGCGTAACCGCTGTATTGCTGTAACCCGCTGTATTTACTGCCTGCCCTTTTCCACTCTTTCCTTTTGCTGCTGTTAACGCCATCACAGGCTTTTTAAACTGCGACCTTCTTATTCAGGAGGTAATGCAATGATCTCTCAACGTGGATTCACGCTGGTCGAGTTAATGATTGTGGTCGGCATCGTGGCAATACTCAGCGCTATTGGGTTGCCCGCCTACCAAAATTATCTGCAGCGCGCCGCGCTGACCGACATGCTGCAAACGATGGTGCCGTTTAAAACGGCGGTTGAGCTTTGCGCCATTGAACGCGGCGGCCCGGACGCCTGCCAGGCCGGACAGCGAGGGATTCCGCAAGGCACAACATCACGGTATGTTTCAGCGGTCACCGTCGTGAACGGCACGATCACCCTGACAGGACAGGAAAGCCTTAACGGGCTGAGCGTTGAAATGCTGCCTGTGTGGGACAGCAATGAAGGCAGCATTCAGTGGCAGCGCACCTGTACCAGCGCTAACACCACGCTACGTGATAATTGTCAGGAGCAGTTCCGCTTTGCCGATCGGGGAGGTGCCTATGCCCACGTCTGATGATGCGATTGCGCTCATCTGCCAGCGCTTTCGGGCGATTGTCCTTGAGCACAGTGCGACACACTTGCGCCTTGCCGTTCCTGAAAGCGTCCCGGCGGGCCTGATGGAGGCATTACAGTTTGCCAGCCAGTGTCAGGCAGAGGTGGAGTGCTGGCCTCGTGCCCGGATAGAACAGTTTGAATCGATGCGTAAACCTTTGGTGGCCAATGAAAAAGCTCCCGGCGAATCGACCATTGATACGGCCAGTCAGCTTTTGCGCCAGGCAACTCTGCGTCGTGCATCGGATATTCATATCGAACCTTATCAGAGCACTCTGCGTATTCGCCTGCGGATTGACGGGGTCCTGCATCCTCTCCCCCTGCAGTTTGATACACAACCGGCTGCGCTGCTGGCACGACTGAAAATTCTGGCCGGTCTGGATATTGCCGAACGGCGCCTGCCTCAGGACGGACAGTTTAGTTGTGACATTGACGGAAAATCGGCCTCTTTTCGGCTCTCTACCCTGCCCGTTCAGGGCGGCGAAAAAGCCGTCGTTCGCCTGCTTCAGAGTGAGGGCGCGGCCTTGTCGCTGGACAAGCTGGGATTACCCACCGCGCAGTTACGCCTTCTGACCGCCGCGCTCAGGCAGCCACAAGGGCTGATTTTGGTAACGGGCCCTACCGGGAGTGGCAAAACCTTCACGCTTTACAGTGGCCTGAGCGCGATCAACCAGCCTGATAAGAATGTCTGCAGCGTGGAAGATCCTGTTGAAATCCCTCTCCCCGGTATCAACCAGACCCAGATTAATCCAAAGTATGGCCTTGATTTTAATCGCGTGTTACGCGCCCTGTTACGTCAGGATCCGGACGTGATGATGGTCGGTGAAATACGTGACGGCGAGACGGCGGAGATTGCCGTTAAGGCAGCTCAGACCGGTCATCTGGTTCTCTCTACCCTGCACACCAACTCGACAGCGGAAACCCTGACGCGCTTGCGTCAAATGGGCATTCCCGGTTATCTGCTGGGTTCCGCACTTCGTCTGATCGTTGCCCAGCGGCTGGTCAGGCGTTTGTGCCCTCACTGCCGTAAGCCAGCACAGGCTGTTGCCCACTTTCCCGCCTCACTTTGGCCCGGAACGTTACAAACCTGGCGGGCGCCGGGCTGCGATCACTGCTTCTCCGGTTATTTTGGTCGGCTGGCCTTGTTTGAATTACTGCCCATAACGGCTAAGTTACAAAACGCCATTGCCGCCGAAATGCCACTTGAGGGCTTGCTGAGTCTGGCAAAACAGCAGGGCATGCGCACCCTGCTGGCGTCGGGTCTTGAAGCCGTCAGCCGTGGGGATACCTCCCTGGAAGAAATGCAGCGCGTTGTCGGACTGGATAATGACTAGCCTTTATGTGTATCGCTGGCATGCGGTAGACGGCAGCGGAAGGTTGCAAACGGGCCACCATCTTGCGCCTGACGGCGAGACGTTGTTTTCTGACCTGGCACAGCGTCATTTACTGCCCGTCAGCTGGACGCGGGGAAAGGTGATGCGGCGAAGAGACTGGAAGTGGCAGCACAAAATTGACTTGATTCGCCAGCTCGCCACGCTGCTTAAGGCAGGCCTTCCTCTTTCACAAAGCCTGAGCCTGCTTGCCGAAGGACATTCGCAGACGCCCTGGCGAGCCTTGATGCTGGCTCTACAACATCAGATATTAGCGGGCGAACCTTTTTCCAGCGCCTTACGACAGTGGCCGCAAATATTTTCCCCGCTTTACCCGGCGCTCATGGAGGTGGGTGAGCTGACGGGCCAGCTGGATGTCTGCTGCGAGCAGCTGGCACTGCAGCAAACGCGCCAGCAACATTTGCGGAGCAAGGTGATCAAGGCGCTGCGCTATCCGCTGTTTATTCTGGCCGTCGCACTGACCGTTACCTGCGGCATGCTGCTGTTCGTCTTGCCGGAGTTTGTTTCCGTGTATGCTTCCTTCAATGCTCCCTTGCCTGCGTTCACTGCGGCCGTGATCGGGCTCTCTGAGCGATTACAGGCATGGGGATTCCCGCTAAGTGGATTGATTATTCTGCTGGTCGCAGGGTGGCAACAGTGGCGGCGGCGTTCTGAAAACTGGCAGCGGCGCGAACAGCGCGTTTTGATGCACATTCCGATCGTTGGCGGGCTATGGCAGGGCAATCAGCTGACACAAATCTACAGCGTTCTCCAGTTGACGCAGCAGGCTGGACTCACGCTGCTACAGGGACTGGAGGCAGCGAAAGTCACCCTGTCCTCGCGACTGTGGCAGGACGCCATCAGGCTGCTACAGAACCACATTGCGCAGGGTAATCCCCTGTATCTGGCGCTGAGCAATCATCCCTTATTTAGTCCGCTCTGCAGCCAGTTGATTCGCGTGGGGGAAGAGGCTGGCGCACTGGATGTGATGCTGGCGCGCCTGGCTGAATGGCATGAAGGGCAAACGCTGATGCGGGCTGATAACCTTGCCGCCTCGCTGGAGCCTGTCATGATGGTGGTGATTGGCGGCATCGTTGGCACGCTGGTGATTGCCATGTATTTGCCGGTGTTTGGGCTGGGAGAAGCGATGCAGTAAAGGCGCTGTATAGCCCTTACTGCATACGCAGCAGGCAACCTTAACGATTAAAGGTTCGGTTTTCCTGCTCGGCGACCCGAATAAAGGTGGTGCGCTTGGTTAACTCTTTCAGACGCTCAGCGCCAACATAGGTGCAGGCAGAACGAAGACCACCAAGGATATCGCGGAGGGTTTCCTCTACCGGCCCGCGTAACGGAAGCTTCACCGTTTTGCCTTCGGCCGCGCGGTATTCTGCGACGCTACCGGCATGACGCTTCATGGCCGATTCTGAACTCATGCCGTAGAACAGCATGAAACGCTCACCGTTTTCTTCTGTTATACGACCTTCGCACTCATCATGCGCCGCCAGCATGCCGCCCAACATGACGAAGTCTGCGCCACCACCAAAGGCTTTTGCGATATCGCCGGGTACGCTGCAGCCACCGTCGCTGACGATCTGACCGCTCAGACCGTGCGCTGCATCGGCACATTCAATAACCGCAGAAAGCTGGGGATAGCCGACACCAGTTTTGACTCGCGTGGTGCAAACTGAGCCAGGCCCAATGCCCACTTTGACAATATCCGCCCCAGACAGGATGAGCTCTTCCACCATCTCACCGGTTACCACGTTACCCGCGCAGATTGTCTTGCCGGGAAACGTTTCACGGGCACGCTTCAGGAAATCAACAAAGTGTTCAGAGTAGCCGTTGGCGACGTCGATGCAGATAAATTGTAGCGCATCGGAGATCGCCATGATCGCAATCAGTTTATTGAGATCGGCATCCGAGGTACCGGTTGAAACCATGACATAGTTCAGTACTGAACCCGGCACGCGCTGAACAAAGGCCCGCCACTCTTCCACGCTGTAATGCTTATGGACGGCCGTTAAAAGATGAAAACCTGCCAGCGCCTCAGCCATCATAAAGGTGCCAACGGTATCCATATTGGCGGCGATAACCGGGACGCCGCTCCAGCTCAGACCGGAATGCTTAAAGGTGAATCGGCGATCCAGCTCAACCTGTGAGCGACTTTTCAGCGTGGAGCGCTTGGGGCGAATCAGTACGTCTTTAAATCCCAGTTTCAAATCTTCTTCAATGCGCATACATCGTGTCCTGGTAAGAGGTTATACACTGCCGTACATGACGCCATCAGGGTTTTCCCTGTCTCATGATACGCGCCATTCCAGCCGCAACAAGACTGCGAATTTCACTTTATTTACGCTACAATCCATTACATTCAGATGCGGATTTTTAGTGTGATCCGGCACGCATTTTTTCCTGTAACGACGCGTTGACCTGCGTGATACTGACCGACTAAGAGAGTTCGAGTGAGAAATCCCCCCTACACCGTGGCGCTGACTGGCGGAATTGGCAGCGGTAAAAGTACGATTGCCGGGTATTTTGCTGCGTCCGGTGTCGATATCATTGATGCGGATGTCATTGCACGCGAAGTCGTTGAACCCGGCACGCCAGCGCTTCAGGCCATTATCGAACGCTATGGCGATGCGATATTGACCGAACAGGGAACCTTGCAACGTTCACGGCTTAGAGAAATCATCTTTGCGACGCCCGATGAGAAAAACTGGTTAAACGCGCTGCTTCACCCGCTTATTAATGCCCGGACGCAACAGCTTAAAGCTCAGGCGGCCTCACCTTATGTTTTGTGGGTCGTGCCCTTGCTGGTCGAAAACCGGCTGCAGCGCCAGGCCGATCGCGTGCTGGTGGTCGATACCGACGAAGAGACGCAGCTCAGACGAACGCTGCAGCGCGATAATGTTTCTCTTGAGCAGGCTAAACGTATTCTTGCAGCACAGGCCACTCGCCAACAGCGCCTTGACTGTGCTGACGATATTATTGATAACAGTGGCGCACCTGAAAAGGCGCTACCCCAGGTTGCCAAGCTTCATCAGCTTTATCTAAAGCTTGCGGCAACGAGACAGGATTAACTCATGAGTACAGTCGTTCTGTTTGAACATCCACTGAATGAAAAAATGCGTACCTGGCTGCGCGTGGAATTTTTGATCGACCAGCTGCATGACATTATGCCGCTGGAAAACACCGCCACGGCACTGACTTTTTTCCGCCTGGTTGGCGAATTACTGGATATCTTCGAGCGCGGCGACATGCGCACCGAGTTGCTGAAAGAACTTGAACGCCAGCAAACGAAACTGCGCGCCTGGGCGGATGTCCCCGGTGTCGATATGTCCGTGGTCGATGCATTGCGTGACAAACTCAAAGCGCAGTCTGTTTTGCTTAACAGCGCCCCACGAATGGGCCAGCAGCTGCGGGAAGATCGTCTGATTGCCCTGGTGCGCCAGCGACTCAGCATTCCCGGCGGATGCTGTAGCTTTGATTTACCCGGCCTGCACATCTGGCTGCACCTGCCCCAGGCGACGCGCGACGCGCAGGTGACGCGCTGGATGGAAACGCTTATCCCGCTGCACAGTACGCTGGCGATGTTGCTGGATTTGATTCGCCAGTCAGGCACCTACCGTTTACAAACCAGTTTGAATGGGTTTTACCAGGATAATGCTGAAGGCGCTGATTTACTGCGGCTGCAGCTGGAAATGGAGGATGCGCTGTATCCTCAGGTTTCAGGCCATAAAAGCCGTTTTGCGATTCGTTTTATGCCATTGGACAGTGAGCGCGGCAAAGTGCCTGCGCGCCTGAATTTCCAACTGGCCTGTTGTTAGAGGTGAACATGCAGGAAGAGATAATGACGGTGGAATGTCCACAGTGCGGTAAAACGGTGATCTGGGATGAACTCAGTCCGTGGCGGCCATTTTGCAGTAAACGCTGTCAGTTGATCGATCTGGGCGAATGGGCGGCGGAAGAGAAGCGCATTCCCAGCAGTGATGATTTAAACGACAGCGACAACTGGAGTGAGGAAGAGCGCTGAGTGAGACGTGGGGCTTTGTTGCCCCACTCTGTTAAAGTTCGCCCGCCACCAGACGTGCGATCAGCTCATGATTCGCCGCAGGAAACTCATCGGCGATCAGCGCCTGTTGATCGACCCAACGCTGTGGTTGCCCTTCTTTGCCCCAGGGTTCTCCTTTCCAGCCTTCCACCAGAAAAAAGTGCAGCGTCACGCGCAGGTCATCGTAAGTGTGATCTTTCGTGCCAATTGCCCGCGCCTGCGTCACTTCAATCCCGGTTTCTTCGGCCAGTTCGCGCACCAGCCCTTCCTCTGCGCTCTCACCGGCTTCAATTTTGCCGCCGGGAAATTCCCATTTATTGGCCATATAGGAAGAGGCCGCACGCTGGGCAAGGAAAATTTGTTTACTGGCATTACGAATGATGCCGACTGCAACCTGCAGGTGCTTCATGAAAATATCCCGAAGAGTGGGTGAATGAGGGCTGATTCTAAAACATGTTAAGCAGGTTGTTAACCGCTCAGGGGGCCGAATGGTCAGCGGAAAAGTAAAAAAAAAGGAGCCAGTGGCTCCTTTTCGTTAACCGCTTATCAGGCCAGACGACCGTGACACTGTTTGTATTTTTTACCTGAACCGCACGGACAAGGATCGTTACGCCCCACTTTGCGCTCACCACCCTGCTGCGCAAGAGATTCCGCCGCCAGAATTTCTTCGCTGGCGTGGCTCAGATGCTGCTGTTGCGCCAGACGCTCGGCCTCTTCACGACGCTGTTGCTCCATCGCTTCAACCTCTTCCGGCATGCGCACCTGGACTTTGCTCAGCGTGCTGATCACTTCGTACTTCAGCGTTTCCAGCATCGCGGCAAACATAGCAAAAGATTCACGCTTATATTCCTGCTTAGGATCTTTTTGCGCATAGCCACGCAGGTGGATGCCCTGACGCAGATAATCCATTGCGGCCAAGTGCTCTTTCCACAGCGAATCCAGCGTTTGCAGCATGACGCCTTTTTCAAAGTTGCGCATCATTTCTGCGCCGACAATCTCTTCTTTTGCCGCATAACTTTCGGCCGCGTGCGTCATGATACGTTCACGCAGTGTCTCTTCATGCAGATCCGGTTCTTTGTCCAGCCATTCGCTAATCGGCAGATCCAGATCGAAGTCGTTACGCAGGCGCTCTTCAAGGCCCGGTACATCCCACATTTCTTCCAGCGACTGAGGTGGAATGTAGCTGTCGATAATGGATTTATAGACGTCTTCGCGAATGCTGTTGATAGTGTCTGATACATCGGACACATCCAGCAGTTCATTACGCTGGCTGTAGATAGCACGACGCTGATCGTTGGCCACGTCGTCATATTCCAGCAGCTGCTTACGAATATCGAAGTTACGGCTTTCCACTTTACGCTGTGCGTTGGCAATGGCTTTGGTCACCCACGGATGCTCAATGGCCTCGCCCGGTTTCATGCCCAGCTTGCGCATCATGTTTGAAACACGATCCGAAGCAAAGATACGCATCAGCGCATCTTCCATTGACAGGTAGAAGCGTGAAGAACCGGCGTCACCCTGACGGCCTGCACGACCGCGCAGCTGGTTATCGATACGGCGAGATTCATGGCGCTCAGTACCCACGATATGCAGACCGCCAGAGGCCAGCACCGCATCATGACGAATCTGCCAGGCGGCTTTAATCTCGTTGATTTGCGCATCGGTTGGGTTTTCAAGCTCGGCAACGTCCGCATGCCAGCTACCGCCCAGCATGATATCGGTACCACGGCCCGCCATGTTTGTCGCGATGGTAACCGCGCCTGGTTGACCAGCCTGCGCCACGATATCCGCTTCGCGGGCGTGAAACTTAGCATTCAGTACGTTGTGTTTAATGCCTGCACGTGTCAGCTCGTTCGATACCACTTCTGATTTTTCGATGGAGATCGTACCCACCAGAACCGGCTGCCCGTTAGCCGTACGCTCACGAATATCTTCGATGATGGCGTCAATCTTCTCTTTCTCGGTCATATAAACCAGATCGGCAAGATCTTTACGCACCATCGGACGGTTGGTCGGGACAACAATCGTGTCGAGTTTGTAGATGGAACTGAACTCAAACGCTTCTGTATCAGCCGTACCGGTCATCCCTGCCAGCTTGTCGTAGAGGCGGAAGTAATTCTGGAAGGTGATTGACGCCAGCGTCTGGTTTTCGTTTTGAATTTCAACGCCTTCTTTGGCTTCAACGGCCTGATGCAGACCATCTGACCAACGACGGCCCTGCATCGTACGACCCGTGTGCTCATCAACAATGACAACTTCACCCTCTTTGACGATGTAATCAACGTCACGCGTGAACAGCGCATGGGCGCGAAGCGCAGCGGTAACGTGGTGCATCAGCATGATATTGGTCGGTGAATAAAGCGACTCACCTTCTACCATGATGCCCTGGCTCACCAGCAGTTCTTCAACTTTGACCAGGCCGCGCTCGCTCATATGTGCCTGGCGCGCTTTCTCATCAACCCAGTAGTCACCTTCGCCCTGGAAATTGTCTGAGTCTTCTTTTTCCTGACGAATCAGATGAGGAATGATTTTATTCACTTTGGTGTACAGGTCTGAACTGTCTTCTGCCGGACCCGAGATGATTAATGGCGTACGGGCTTCATCAATCAGGATGGAGTCAACCTCATCCACCAGTGCATAGTGCAGCTTACGCTGTACGCGCTCGTCAGGGCTGAACGCCATGTTGTCACGCAGGTAGTCGAAACCGTATTCGTTGTTGGTACCGTAAGTAATGTCTGCGGCATAAGCTTCACGTTTGGCGACGGAAGGCAGGCCTGACATGTTGATCCCGACGCTCAGGCCAAGGAACTCAAACAGGGGGCGGTTATTTTCCGCATCACGCTGGGCCAGATAATCGTTGACGGTAACGACGTGTACGCCTTTTCCGGTTAACGCGTTCAAATAGGCTGGCAGGGTTGCCGTCAGGGTTTTACCTTCACCGGTGCGCATCTCTGCAATACAGCGGTTATTCAGCACCATCCCGCCAATCAGCTGCACGTCGAAGTGGCGCATGCCAAACACACGCTTACTGGCTTCACGTACCGTCGCAAAAGCTTCAGGAATCAGGCTTTCGAGTGATTCCCCTTTTTTCAGGCGCTCACGGAACAGCTCAGTTTTGGCTTTCAGTTCTTCATCAGAGAGCGCTTCGAATTCCGGCTCCATCTTGTTGATGATATCAACGTTTTTGCGCATACGGCGCAAAGTACGATCGTTGCTGCTACCAAAAACTTTGGTCAACATTTTGATTAACATAATAAATATATTCTCAATTCAGCCGGGTCACCCGGACTGCGAAATCTAAAATGGGATTTAAAGCACAAAGATTAGCAGAACAATGGCGCGGGTCCGGCACGGATACCGTGCACTTTGCCGTGTCCGTCAGCCTGTGAGGATACCGGAGCAGCAGGAAGAGGTTGCGGGGACAAACCAACAGGGATGCCGGACTGTGCCGCCTGAGACGTTAATAACGCATGAAGGGAATCAATCAACGCCAGCTTTTGTGCGGCCAGCGGATGCACCTGCTCTTCCGCCTGCGCCTGTGGCGTTAACGTGAAAGAGAGATGGCGGATAACCGTGCGAATGGCATGCTGGTGCCAGTAGTCAACCGTAAAACTGGGGCGTCGCGAGGCTTCCTGAAGACGGATCAAATGATCAAAACGGACCGCATTGCCAATGAACAGGCTACTGGCTGAGGCTTCGGATGCCGTATTGAGCTCAGTGGTTTGCGCACACGCCGGCAAGCCAAGACTGGCCGCCACCATTCCCAGGAGGAAATGAGGCCAGAAATAGCGTCTACCTATTTGTCGCCAGCGTAGAAAAATTCCGATCACAATTGTTCCATTGCGCATAACATTTTAATTATTCACTGCTGTTTTCAGCAGCATGCAGCCTGTAAAAGCGCCAGAGATAGTAACACTAATGTGGCGCGGCGACACCTGAGTTTAGTGCGACAGTGGGAGAAATCGCGCGCGATTGTGCAGCAATTCAGCAATTGGTCGTTCTGAGCGGAGAATGCTGTCGCAGCAAGCGGAAATGAATGGCGAGGCAATAAAAAACGGCTGGTGCAACTGACCGGAGAGAGTGTCAGCGCAACCAGCCGTTTTTACGTTCTGAGCCGATATCAGGCCAGAACCAGATTAGGTGCTTTAAACGCCAGTGGCAATTCAGCTTCGTCTTCGAAGGTCGCCCATTCCCAGGCTTCCTGCTTCGCCAAAACGGCCTGCAGCAGTTTGTTGTTCAGAGCATGACCCGATTTGTACGCGGTAAACGCGCCAATAACGTTATGGCCACACATAAACAGATCGCCGATGGCATCTAACATTTTGTGACGCACAAACTCGTCTTCAAAACGCAGGCCTTCTTCATTAAGCACGCGGAAATCATCAAGGCCAATCGCACAATCTAAACTACCGCCCAGGCACAGGCCTTTAGACTGCAGATATTCGATTTCACGCATGAAGCCAAAAGTACGTGCACGGCTGATCTGACGAACAAACGCTTCGGCAGAGAATTTCATCTGGTAACGCTGAGAGCTGGAATCGATAGCCGGGTGATTGAAATCAATGGTGAAATCAAGCGAGAAACCGTTGTAAGGTTTGATCTCAGCCCATTTGTCACCGTCTTCAACACGCACGGTCTGCTTAACACGCACAAATTTCTTTGCGCTGTTCAACTGCTCGATGCCTGCATCCATCAGCAGATAGATGAAAGGCGCTGCACTGCCGTCCATAATTGGGATTTCTGGCGCATCAACTTCGACAATAATGTTGTCAATGCCCAGACCTGCCAGTGCGGCATTTAAGTGTTCAACTGTCGAAATACGCACGCCTTCATCGTTCACCAGGCAGGTGCTCAGCATGGTGTCGCGCACGTATTTTGCATCAGCCGGAAAATCAACCGGTGGATTCAAGTCAGTGCGACGATAGATGACCCCGGTATTAGCCGGCGCAGGGCGCAGGGTCAGGCTGACTTTCTTGCCGGTATGTAAACCGACACCTGTCGCCTGAACAATACGTTTTAATGTCCTTTGTTTGATCATCGTTATTATCTCGCAATATCGCTTTCCGACCGCCAGTATACGTTACCAGCGGGCGAACACTTTAGCACAAAGAGCGGGAAATCCCAATTATAAGGTTATTCCTAGTCGGCCTGCTTGCGCAAAAACGCCGGAATATCAAGGTAATCGGGCTCTTTGTTTGACTGTGCACTCTGATCGTTTACCACTTTCGCAGCAGGTTTTTGCTCCTGCGGCAGCGGGGACATACCATGCTGCTGGTAACGATGATCCATGACAGGCTGGCTGGCAGGTTTGTTCGTTACCAGCGTGATCTCTGGACGCTTATCCATGCCGATACCGGTTGCCACCACGGTGACGCGCAGTTCGTCATTCATCTCTGGATCCAGAGAGGTACCAATTACAACGGTCGCGTTGTCTGAAGCGAAGGCGCGGATAGTGTTACCCACGGTTTCGAACTCATCCAGACGCAGGTCGAAGCCCGCAGTAATGTTGACCAGCACGCCGCGCGCACCAGAGAGGTCGATATCTTCCAGCAGTGGACTGGAGATCGCCATCTCAGCGGCTTCTTCTGCACGGTCTTCACCACAAGCCACGCCTGAACCCATCATCGCGTAACCCATTTCTGACATCACGGTACGTACGTCAGCAAAGTCCACGTTCATCAAGCCAGGACGGGTAATCAGCTCGGCGATCCCCTGTACGGCGCCTTTCAGCACGTCGTTAGCCGCACCAAACGCGTCGAGCAGGGAAATACCACGTCCGAGAACTTTTAACAGCTTGTCGTTTGGGATAGTGATCAGTGAATCCACGTGCTTGGACAGCTCAGCGATCCCCTGCTCAGCAAAGGCCATGCGCTTTTTGCCTTCAAAATTGAAGGGCTTGGTCACGACCGCAACGGTCAAAATACCTAGATCTTTGGCCACTTCAGCCACAACAGGCGCAGCGCCGGTACCGGTACCACCACCCATACCTGCTGCGATGAACACCATGTCTGCCCCTTCCAGCGCAGAACGCAGTGCTTCGCGATCTTCCTCTGCAGAGTTACGGCCGACTTCCGGGTTCGCACCCGCTCCCAGTCCTTTGGTAATGTTATTACCAATCTGGATGGTCTGGCCGACTGCTGTTTTACGCAACGCCTGCGCGTCGGTATTCACAGCGAAGAATTCCACACCTTCGATACGCTCGCGTACCATGTGCTCTACGGCGTTGCCACCGCCACCGCCGACGCCGATGACTTTAATCACCGCGTCATTGGTTAATTCCATAGGTTCAAACATGATTTCTCTCCGTTATGTGCCTGTCGCCTGGAGATCACTAAAGAAAACAGCATGATCCCCTTTTACAAAAATTAAAACTCTTTTTTTAACCAACTATTAATACGTTTAAACCAGTTACCCACGGAAACGCGCTTTTCAGCCTCTGCGTCACCGTTCATATGTGACTCTTTACCGTAGTGCAACAGCCCGACCGCCGTGGAATAGTAAGACTCCTGGGCGTAGTCCGTCAGGCCAGTAATGTTCAGCGGCTGTCCAATGCGCACCTGCGTATGGAATACGCGCTGCGCGCAGGCTGCCAGACCTTCAATCTGCGCCGCACCGCCGGTTAACACAATCCCGGCTGCCAGATGGTGCTTAACGCCCTGCTGGCGAAGCTGTTCCTGTAACTGCAAAATCTCGTCATTGACCAGATTTAAAAGCTCGGTATAACGTGGCTCAATCACCTCTGCCAGCGTCTGACGTTGCAGGCTTCGTGGCGGACGTCCGCCTACGCTCGGCACTTCAACGTTTTCATCTTTACCTACAATCGATCCTAGCGCACAGCCGTGACGCACTTTAATGGCTTCCGCATCGGTGGGCGGCGTACCAAATGCGTAGGCGATATCGCTGGTTACCACATTCCCCGCATAGGGGATCACCTTAGTATGACGCAATGCACCGCCAGTATAGACGGCGATATCCATTGTGCCGCCACCAATATCCACGACACAAACACCCAGCTCACGTTCGTCTTCGGTCAGGACCGCAAAGCTGGACGCCAGACCGGCAAAAATCAGTTGGTCAACTTTGAGGCCACAACGTTCAACGGCTTTAACAATATTTTTTGCCATGTCGTTGTGACAGGTGATCAAATGCACCTTTGCCTGCATGCGCACACCAGACAGGCCGACCGGATTTTTGATGCCTTCCTGGTAGTCGATAGCATATTCCTGCGGAATAACGTGCAGGATACGATGCTCATCACGAACGCGCACTGACTTCGCAGTATGCACCACGTTCTCGACATCATCCTGAGTCACTTCCTCTTCGGAAATCGGAACCATCCCGATTTCGTTCTGACAGCTGATATGTTTGCCCGATAATGCAAGGTAAACAGAGGAGATCTGGCAATCCGCCATCAACTCAGCCTGATCGATGGCGCGCTGAACGCATTTCACCACCGACTCAAGATCGTTTACGCCGCCTTTATCCATACCGCGGGACGGACAACTGCCGACCCCAATAATATTGACCATACCATCGGGCAGAATTTCCCCAACCAGGGCGGCGACCTTCGCAGTGCCGATTTCGAGTCCAACTACCAGTTTTCTGTCCGTTGCCTTGATCATTGTTGTTTAGCCTGTGCCTGGTTTTGTTGCTGATTACTGTCCTGTGGATCCATCACTATCGGTGTCCAGCCAACAGAAGCGCCAGAGTCATAGCGTAAATCAACCGAGTTGATGCGCTTGTGTTCATTCTGACCTTGCTGCAGCAGCACCGGATAGAGCTCAATAAAACGATTCAGACGCTTCATGGTATCGGTCCGCCCCAGCTCAATGCGGACATCATCGCTGGTCACTAACTGCCATGAACGTCGCGCCGTCATCGACGCCACCTTCAGGGTAAACTTCCTGGCCTTCAGCACGTCATCCATACTGTGATAACCCGCCAGCACCTCTTTTTCACTGCCTTCTGGACCGTATAACATCGGCAGCGTTTCTTTACCCATGTGGTTAGCCGGGACGCTGAATGACACACCGTCGCTGTCCACCATGTGTGAGTCATTCCAGCGCGCTACCGGTGTAAACTCCACCAAATGAATTTTCAGTTCGTCTGGCCACTGCTTACGCACACTAACCTGTTTAATCCATGGCAACCGTTCTATCTGCTGCTGGATCACGTTCACGTCCTGCGACATAAACGTGCCCGGTGAACCCAGTGACAAAATCGCCTGACGAATATCGTCATGGGTTGTGTAGTGCAGTTGCCCTGTGACCACCAGCTTCGACAGGGGTAAACGGGAGGCATCGTTCATCCACTTCAGAACGACCAGGCCACCCGCAATCATTACGCCCATCACCATCAGCAGAAACACGATGCCGAAGAGCCGGGCACCGTTACTGCGACCGGTGCGTGCCCGCTCCTGCGCTTCACGATTACGTACATTCATCGCCGCCTGTGACATATCAGTCGGCCAACTCCAGAATACGTACGACCAGTTGAGAAAATGTCAGCCCGGCCTGCTTTGCCGCCATCGGCACTAAGCTGTGGCTGGTCATGCCCGGTGAGGTGTTCGCTTCCAGCAGTTGGAAGTGTCCTTGATCGTCAGTCATGACATCAACGCGTCCCCAGCCGCTGCATCCGAGTGCACGCCAGGCTGACCACACCAGCTGTTGTAATTCCGCCTCGCGCTCGGCACTCAGCCCGGCTGGACAGAAGTACTGAGTATCGTCAGAAATGTATTTCGCTTCATAGTCATAGAACTCGCTGGCGGTCTTTATTTTTATCGCGGGCAGAATCTGGTCACCCAGAATGCCAACGGTATATTCCTCACCGCTCAGAAAAGCTTCGACCAGCACATTGTCGTCGTGGCGAAACGCCTCTTCCAGCGCAGCTGACAGATCGCTTAACTGGTTTACACGGCTGATGCCGACGCTGGATCCCTCGCTGCTCGGTTTCACGAACAGGGGTAATCCCAATGCGCTAATCGCCGCCTCGGTCGCCGCATCCAGACCGCTCTGCATCTGTTCACGCGTAATCCAGACAAATTTACCCGCCGGCAGTCCCCTGCCCTGCCACAGCAGTTTGGTGCGCAACTTGTCCATGGTGACGGCGGAAGCCATCACACCGCTGCCGGTGTAAGGCAACTGCAGGAATTCCAGCACCGCCTGAAGCGTGCCGTCCTCGCCGCCGCGACCATGCAGGGCGATAAACACCTTTTCAAAACCTTGCGCGGTTAACTCCAGCACTGAGACGTCGCGGGTATCAATACCCTGTGCATCGATACCGGCTTCACGCAGGCCCGCCAGCACGGCACCGCCGGACATCAGGGACACGTCGCGCTCGGCTGACGTGCCGCCCATTAAAACGGCAACTTTAGTCATGACGGCCCTCCACTTTACGTGCTGGCTGCAATTTGCATTCAGCCAGCTTCCGCGCCACTTTACCGACGTTTCCTGCCCCCTGAACCAGAATCAGATCGTTGCCTGACAGCAAAGGCGCCAGCATTTCAACGAGCGCATCATGTTCCGGCACCAGAATAGGATCGACCTTGCCGCGATGACGAATGGCGCGGCACAGTGCACGGCTGTCTGCGCCTGGGATGGGCGTTTCGCCTGCGGCGTAGACATCCAGCATCAGCAAAACGTCAACCTGAGACAGCACGTTGGCAAAATCATCAAACAGGTCACGCGTGCGGGTATAACGGTGCGGCTGAAACACCATCGCCAGTTTTTTATCCGGCCAGCCCGCTCGCGCGGCTTTAATGGTGGCGTCAACTTCCGTGGGATGATGACCATAATCGTCCACCAGCATGGCGGTGCCAGGCTGCCCATTAACCGGCTCCGTAGGAAACTCACCCAGCTGGTCGAAACGACGACCGGTACCCTGGAAGCTTTCCAGCGCAGCCAGAATCGCGCTGTCTTCAATCCCTTCTTCGCTGGCCACCGCCACGGCGGCGGCGGCGTTTAAAGCATTGTGTCGACCCGGCGCATTCAGAGTGATCTGTAACGGCGCTTTGTCCTGACGAATCAGGCTGAAATGAACCTGCGCGCCGCGTTGTTCAAACGCCTCGATGCGAAAGTCGGCGTCGTCGCTGAAACCATAAGTAGTAATCTGGCGGCCGACACGCGGCAGCAGATCGCGAATCACGGCATCATCAACACACATCACCGCACGACCGTAAAACGGCAAATTGTGCAGGAAATTAATGAACGTCTGCTTCAGGTTTTCAAAATCGCCCTGATAGGTGTCCATATGATCCGCTTCGATATTGGTGACAACGGCGACCATTGGCTGTAAGTGCAGGAATGACGCATCGCTCTCGTCCGCTTCGGCGATCAGGTAGCGGCTACTGCCCAGACGTGCATGCGTGCCTGCGGCTTTTACCAGCCCCCCATTCACAAAGGTGGGGTCCAGACCGCCTTCCGCGTAAAT
Organism: Pantoea sp. Ae19-2; assembly: GCF_059801205.1. Classification (NCBI taxonomy): domain Bacteria; kingdom Pseudomonadati; phylum Pseudomonadota; class Gammaproteobacteria; order Enterobacterales; family Erwiniaceae; genus Pantoea; species Pantoea sp. Ae19-2. The sequence goes on from NZ_JBCHWE010000001.1 coordinate 3,086,772, forward strand.
GCTCGAGACCATCGCCGTCGTGGTGGTTTTGCCGTGCGTGCCGGCAATCGCAATACCGTGGCGAAAACGCATCAGCTCTGCCAGCATCTCTGCGCGGCGGATGACCGGGATTCGCTGTTCGCGTGCAGCCACCAGCTCAGGGTTGTCCTGCGCCACCGCACTGGAGACCACGACAACGCTGGCATCCGTTACGTTTTCCGGGCGATGGTTAAAGTAAATGGTCGCGCCCAGATTGATCAGATTCTGTGTCACCGGATTTGGCGCCAGATCAGAACCGCTGATATGGTAACCTTCATTCGCTAACACTTCGGCAATACCGCCCATGCCAGCACCACCGATGCCGACAAAGTGAATGTGCCGGACGCGACGCATCTCGGGCACGATAGAACGCAGTTTCGCCAGTTGTTGTGTATTCATTACGCTTTATTACCTACCTACTCATTCAGTTTGTGCTCAATATGAGCACGGGTCAGCCAGGCTGACCTGATGCGTTAATGTGCGGCGCGAGCCACTTCCTGCGCGACCCGTTCAGTCGCATCGGGTACCGCCACCTCGTGGGCTTTTTCAGCCATCGCGAGTAATGTTGGTCGATCCCAGTGACGCAACGTTTCCGCTACCGCCTCCGCTGTAAACTGCGGCTGCTCAAAAATTTTGGCTGCACCTGCGCCCTCAAGCGGCAAGGCATTCCAGTACTGCTGACGATCTTTATGCTGAAACGGCACGAAGATCGCCGGTAATCCTGCCGCGGCGATCTCACTCACCGTCAGTGCACCTGAGCGACAAATCACGACGTCTGCCCAGGCGTAGGCCGCTGCCATATCATCAATAAACTCGGTCACCTTGTGATGGTCCTGACCCACTTGCTGATAAGCATGTTGAACGTCCTGCAACGCGCCTTTTCCGGTCTGATGCCAGACGGTAATCTGCTCACCCAGTAGAGCCGCAATCTGGGGCACGGTCTGGTTAAGGATACGTGCGCCCTGGCTGCCACCCACCACCAGAATACGGATAGCGCCGCTGCGCCCGGCCAGACGCTGAGCCGGTGAGGGCAGTGCCAGCACGTCTGTACGTACCGGGTTTCCTACCACCTCTGCGTGAGGAAAGGCGCCGGGAAACGCCTGCATAACCTTGGTGGCGATTTTTGCCAGCCACTTGTTTGTCAGCCCGGCGATCCCGTTTTGCTCATGCAGCACCACAGGGACACCGCAGCTCCATGCAGCCAGGCCACCCGGCCCCGAAACATAGCCACCCATGCCCAGCACAACGTCAGGCTTCCAGGCTTTAATAATCTTGCGAGCCTGACGCCAGGCGTTGAAAATACGCACCGGTGCCAACAGCAGGGCTTTGATGCCCTTGCCGCGTAATCCGCTGATACGAATGAAGTCGATGTCGATACCGTGCTTCGGTACCAGATCGGCTTCCATACGATCTGCAGTGCCTAACCAGCGAACTTCCCAGCCCTGCGCTTTCAGATGATGGGCAACAGCCAGCCCCGGGAAAACGTGTCCACCGGTGCCACCTGCCATTACCATCAATCGTTTACCACTCATCGACCACCTCGGGTAAACGCCTGCGCTTTAGCCAGACGCGTTTCATAATCAATACGTAACAAAAATACGATGGCCGTCGACATAATGATCAAACTCGAGCCACCGTAACTAATCAGCGGCAACGTCAGACCTTTGGTCGGTAACATACCAGCCGCAGCGCCCACGTTGACCAGTGCCTGAAAGCTGAACCACACGCCAATTGAACAGGCTAAAAAGCCGGAAAAACGTTGATCAAGTTCAAGCGCGCGCCGGCCAATCGACATCGCACGAAAAGCCACGAAGAATACCATTAACAGCGCTAAAACCACACCGATGTAACCCAGTTCTTCTCCGATAATGGAGAAAATAAAGTCGGTATGGGCTTCGGGCAAATACTCCAGTTTCTGAACCGAATTCCCCAGCCCCTGCCCCCAGAATTCACCGCGGCCAAACGCCATTAGAGACTGCGTCAGCTGGTAGCCGCTGCCGAACGGATCTTCCCACGGATTCCAGAACGAGGTGACACGACGCATACGGTATGGCTCGGCGATGATCAGCAGCACCACAGCAAAGATGCCGGAGCCGATAATGGCCAGGAACTGCCACAGTTTGGCCCCCGCCAGAAACAGCATCGCCAGCGTAGTGACAAACAGCACGACCACCGTCCCCAGATCGGGCTGGGCCAGCAGCAGTACGGCCAGCACCACCATCACGCCCATTGGCTTACAAAAGCCCCAGAAGTTATTTCGCACTTCTTCTACCTTGCGCACCAGGTAACTGGCGAGATAGCAGAAGAGCGTGAGTTTAGATAACTCGGCGGGCTGAATACGCAGCGGCCCCAAGGCAATCCAGCGTGACGCACCGTTTACCGAGCTGCCCACCACCAACACAATCAGCAGCATGGCGACGGAAACCATCAGCATTATGTTGCTGTAGCGCTGCCAGAAATCCATCGGAACGCGCAGCGTGACCAGCGCCATGCCGAATGCCAGCGCAATATAGAACGCATCACGCTTGGCAAAGTAGAACGGATCGTCATTCAGACGCTGACCTACCGGCATTGATGCCGACGTCACCATCACAAAACCAATCGCGGCTAATCCCAGGGTTAACCACAGTAGCGTACGATCGTAGAGCACCAGTGAGGTATCGTCGCTCTCACGTGACCCCATCACCCAGTTGCTCAGGCGACCTGACAGATAATTCACTATGCCTGCACCAGGAATCCGCATCAGCTTAACTCCCTTGCCAGCTGCGCGAAGACGTCACCGCGCTGTTCAAAATTGCGAAACTGATCGAGGCTGGCACAGGCGGGGGAAAGCAGTACCATATCGTCCGGCTGGACCTGTCTGGCGATCTGCTCCATGGCCTGCTGCAGCGTATCGGTACGCACCGCCACGTCAGGCCGCAGCGCGGCGAGCGCATCGCCATCGCGACCAAAGCAGTACAGCCGGATACGATCGCCTTGCAGATAAGTGGCCAGCGGCGAGAAATCAGCCGATTTCCCATCGCCCCCGAGCAGCAGCCAGAGCGTGCCGTTAACCTGTAAGCCTTTCAGTGCCGCTTCCGTGCTGCCAACGTTGGTCGCTTTTGAATCATTGATCCAGCGCACCCCGCGACTCTGATGAACCAGTTGAAAGCGGTGTGGCAGTCCAGAGTACGCTGCCAGCGCAGACAGGCTGGTTGAGCGGGGCAGCCCTACCGCATCTGCCAGCGCTAAAGCCGCCAGCGCATTGGTGTAATTGTGTTGGCCTACCAGCGTCATTTCGTCGGTATTCAGGACCTTCTCGCCTTTGGCGCGCAGCCAGATGCTGCCCTGCTGCTTATTAAGGTGATAATCGCCAATATCGATGCCAAAACTCACGCAGCGCGCGTCAGCGCCGCGTACCGGCATCGTCATGCCATCATCCGCGTTCACGACACAGACCTGCGCGTTTTCGTAAATCCGCAGTTTTGCTGCCCGATACTGCTGCATACCTAACGGATAGCGATCCATATGATCTTCAGTCACGTTAAGGATGGTGGCCGCTGCGGCTTTCAGGCTGTGAGTGGTCTCCAACTGAAAGCTGGACAGTTCAAGGACATAGAGCTGCGCAGGCGCTTTCAGCAGGCTGAGGGCGGGTAAGCCAATGTTGCCGCCGACACCGACCTGCCAGCCTGCGGCCTTCGCCATTTCGCCGACTAAGGTGGTGACCGTACTTTTTCCGTTCGAACCGGTAATTGCCACGATGGGTGCCTGTGCTTCACGGCAAAACAGCTCAATATCGCCCACGATTTCGATGCCCGCATCCGCGGCTTCGCACAGCGCCGGATGTGCCAGCGCAATACCGGGGCTGGCAACAATCAGGTCGGCAGCCAACAGCCAGTCGCTGTTGATCCCGCCCACATAGCGCTCCACCTGCTCAGGCAGCTTGTCCAGCCCGGGCGGTGACATACGGGTATCCATCACGCGTGGCGTTACGCCCTGCGCTACAAAGAAATCAACACAGGACAGTCCGGTCAGGCCCAGTCCGATGATGACAACTTTTCTCCCGCGATAGTCAGCCATGATTAACGTACCTTCAGCGTCGCCAGGCCAATCAGCACCAGCATGAGCGAAATAATCCAGAAGCGCACAATCACGCGCGGCTCCGGCCAGCCTTTAAGTTCATAGTGGTGGTGAATCGGCGCCATACGGAAAATGCGTTGCCCGCGGAGCTTGAACGATCCCACTTGCAGGATCACCGACAGGGTTTCAACAACAAACACGCCGCCCATGATCACGAGTAAAAATTCCTGACGCAGCAGCACGGCGATGGTGCCCAGTGCGCCGCCCAGCGCCAGCGATCCGACATCCCCCATAAACACCTGGGCCGGATAGGTGTTGAACCAGAGGAACCCTAAGCCCGCCCCCACGATAGCGGTACAGACGATCACCAGTTCGCCAGCGTGGCGCAGATAAGGAATATGCAGATATTCTGCGAATTTCACGTTACCCGTTGCCCAGGCAACCAGCGCAAAGCCCGCCGCAACAAAGACGGTCGGCATGATCGCCAGGCCGTCCAGACCATCGGTGAGGTTAACGGCATTGCCGGTGCCGACGATGACGAAGTAAGCCAGTACGATGTAAAACAAGCCCAGCTGTGGCATAACATCTTTAAAGAAAGGCACCACCAGCTCGGTCGCCGGGGTATCTTTTCCGGCCAGGTAAAGCGCAAAAGCGACGCCCAGAGAGATCACCGACATCCAGAAATATTTCCAGCGCGCAATCAGCCCTTTCGTGTCTTTACGGACCACTTTGCGGTAATCGTCGACAAAGCCGATCACGCCAAAGCCCACCAGCACCACCAGTACGCACCAGACGTACGGGTTGGAAGGGTAAGCCCACATCAATACTGACAGGGTTATCGACGTCAAAATCATGATGCCGCCCATGGTCGGCGTACCGCGCTTGCTAAAGTGCGACTCCGGACCATCGTTACGCACAACCTGGCCGATTTGCAGTTTTTGCAGCCACGCAATCAGCCGTGGGCCCATCCACAGTGAAATAAACAGTGCGGTCAGCAGGCTGACAATGGCGCGAAACGTCAGATACGAAAAGACGTTGAAGCCGGAATAAAATGCGACCAGATGCTCGGCCAGCCAAACTAACATGTTCCTTTCTCCTGTAAACTCTGTACTACCTGCTCCATGGCGGCACTACGCGAGCCCTTAATCAATACGGTCATTTCCTGGTGTTCGGACAGCAGCTGGCGTAAACGTTCAGTCAGCGCAGTTTTATCGCTGAAATGTTCGCCAACGCCACTGCTTTCACTCAGGAAGTGGCTGAACTGACCGGTGCTGAGCACCCGATCCAGCCCTGCGGCTTTGGCCGCCAGCCCGACTTCACGATGAAACTTTTCGCTTTCATCACCTAATTCAGCCATATCGCCCACGACCATCACACGGTAGCCCGGCATCTCAGACAGTACCTGCGCCGCCGCAACCATCGATCCGACGTTGGCGTTATAGCTGTCATCCAGAATGAGTTGATGCTCAGAGAGGCGAACAGGGAATAAGCGGCCGGGAACGGACTGAAGACTTTTCAGGCCCGCCTGAACTGCGCTAAGCGGCGCATCGACCGACAGGGCGAGCGCAGCAGCGGCCAGTGCATTGGCGATATTGTGCCGCCCGGGCAACGGCAGAATGATGTCGGCTTCTCCACGGGGCGTGTGCATCACAAAATGGGTCCCATCCTGACGAATGCGGATATCATGCGCACCGAAGTCACAGTCTGCGGCCTGAGGCGAGAAACGCCAGACCGTTTTACCGTGCAGGTTCTCCTGCCAGCGCGGCCAGTCATTGCTGTCAGCATTTAAAATGGCCGTTCCCCTGGCAGGCAGGCCGTAAAAAATTTCACCCTTCGCTTTTGCTACACCTTCCAGCGATCCGAAGCCTTCGAGGTGCGCGGCGGCCAGATTATTGACCAGTGCCGCTTCCGGACGAACCAGGTCAGTGGTGTAAGCGATTTCGCCCTGATGATTGGCGCCAAGCTCAATGACGGCATACTGATGTTCTGGCGTGAGACGCAGCAAGGTCATGGGCACGCCAAAATCGTTATTCAGGTTACCGGCGGTATGCAGCGTTTCGCCGCACTGACGCAAAATGGACGCGGTCATCTCTTTCACTGACGTTTTGCCGGATGAGCCGGTCAGCGCAACAACGCGGGCAGTGGCCTGCTGGCGCACCCATGCTGCCAGCTTACCAAAGGCGATACGCGTATCTTTTACAACCACCTGAGGCACTGAGACAGGTAAATGCTTACTCACCAGCAAGGCTTTGGCACCCTTGGCGATGGCATCTTCTGCAAAGTCGTGGGCATCAAAACGCTCGCCCACGATGGCCACAAACAGGCTGCCTGCGGTGACCTTACGGGTATCCGTCGTGACGTCATTTAAAACCAGGTCATCGCCGTGCAGGGTGCCGCTGGCGATCTCTGCCAATGTGCTCAATGAAACCGGAATCATGCTACGCCTCCTAGCAGTGTGGCGACCGTGGCACGATCGGAGTAATCCAGGCGTTGATTGCCAATAATTTGGTAGTCTTCGTGACCTTTTCCAGCCACCAGTACGATATCATCGGGCTGGGCCTGCATAATGGTGCTGGTCACGGCCTGCGCCCGACCGGCGACCACACGGGCACGGCCAGGGTCAAGCAGCCCACTCAGAATATCCTGTACGATGGCCTGCGGATCTTCGCTTCGTGGGTTATCATCTGTCACCACCACGATGTCGGCAAATTGCTCAGCGATCGCTCCCATTAGTGGGCGCTTACCTTTATCACGATCGCCGCCACATCCAAACAGGCACCATAGTTTGCCTTTGCAATGCAGCCGCGCCGCTTCGAGCGCTTTCTCTAATGCATCTGGCGTATGGGCATAATCCACTACCACGGTGGGTTTACCGGTGGCGCTAAAGACCTCCATGCGTCCGTTCACCGGCTGCAGTCTTGCCGCTGCGCGCAGCAGATCGTCCAGGGCGTAGCCCAGCGCCAGCAGCGTCGCCAGCGCCAGCAGTAAATTGCTGACGTTGAAGGCGCCCATCAGGCGACTGTTCATTTCGCCCTCGCCCCAGCTGGAGTCAAAACGAATGTGCGCACCATTGTCGTGATAATTCACGTCAGTCGCACGAAGCCAGCGGCCATGACAGCCGGGCTGCAGATTATTTTCCATCGTGACGGCCACAGCGTCTGGCAGGTTTGCCAGCCAGCGGCGACCGACCTCATCGTCAGCATTGATAATGGCCACACCGACCTGATGTTCGGAAAACAGCAGCCATTTAGCGGACTCGTACTGCTGCATGTCACCGTGATAATCAAGATGGTCGCGACTGAGATTCGTAAAGACGGCAGCGGCAAACGGCAGCGCTGCGACCCGATGCTGTACCAGCCCGTGCGAGGAAATTTCCATTGCCGTCAGCGATGCGCCCTTCCTGACCAGTTCGTCCAGGTTATGTTGCACATCCACCGCTGAACCGGTGGTGTTTTCGGCCGGGACCAGTTGCCCGACCAGACCATTGCCGACTGTCCCCATCACCGCGCTGGTTTCACCCAGCAGGCTGGCCCACTGCGCCAGCAGCTGTGTGGTCGTGGTTTTGCCGTTCGTACCGGTCACGCCAATCAGTTTCTGCTTTTCGCCCGGCTGCTGGTAAAAACGGCCTGCCAGGGCAGAAAGACGCTGATGCAGCTGCGCCAGATAAATCACCGGTACGCCGTGCATCTCCCGAATTTCACCGTCGCTTGCTTCCCCTTCCGCTTCCGCGATAACGGCCGCCACGCCCTGCGCAATTGCCTGAGGAATAAACCGGCGTCCGTCAACCTGATGGCCTGCAATTGCAACAAACAGATCACCTGCAGCCGCTAAGCGACTGTCCAGAGTCATGTCACGCAACGGGCGCGCGGGTGCGTCAGGCACCCACGGTCCGAGTAAGTCGCGCAGGTTACGATCTGTCACTTGATTCCTCACTTCTGTTTGTCACCAACTCGTTTTTGTCATTGGTCGGCAGGGCATCCGGTTCGATGTTCATGGTGCGCAGCACGCCGCCCATGATGGCACCGAACACCGGTGCAGAAACCGCACCACCATAATATTTACCGGCCTGGGGATCGTTAATGACCACCACCAGCGCAAAACGAGGGCGACTGGCAGGCGCAACGCCTGCGGTATACGCAATGTATTTATTCACGTAACGACCATCCGGGCCGACCTTTTTCGCCGTACCGGTTTTGATCGCCACGCGATAGCCTTTAATGGCGGCTTTTACCCCGCCGCCGCCCGGTAGCGCCACGCTTTCCATCATGTGGACCACGGTTTTCACGAGGGCCTCAGGAAACACGCGCTCTCCGCCTACCGGCGGATCAACTTTCGTTATCGACAGCGGACGGGCAATGCCAAAGCTGCCAATGGTTGCATAGACTCGCGCTAACTGTAACGGGGTTACCATTAGCCCGTAGCCGAAAGAGAAGGTGGCCCTCTCTATGTCAGACCACCGTTGTTTTTTAGGGTATAAGCCACTACTTTCCCCGACCAGCCCCAAATTGGTCGGTTTGCCCAGCCCAAAGCGCGCGTAAGTTTCTACCAGTGCTGAGGAGGGCATCGCTAACGCCAGTCGTGAAACACCAACGTTACTCGATTTCTGTAAAACACCTGTCAAAGTCAGTTCGTTATAACGCGCGACATCTTTGATTTCATGGCCGTTGACGCGGTAGGGAACGGTATTCAGCACGCTGTTCTCTTTCACCACGCCACGTTGCAGCGCCGTCATCACTACCATCGGCTTCACCGTTGAACCGGGTTCAAAAATGTCGGTGATGGCGCGGTTACGCATCAGGTCTTTGGCCGTGTCGCTCAGATTATTCGGGTTGTATGCCGGACTGTTGGCCATCGCCAGCACTTCACCGGTGTTAACGTCCACCAGCACCGCCGTGCCTGATTCCGCTTTGTTAAACGCCACCGCGTTATTAAGTTCGCGGTAGACCAGCGCCTGCAGGCGTTCGTCGATGCTCAGCGTCAGGTTATGCGCGGCACGGCTGTCTACAGAGGAGATATCTTCGATAACACGGCCATAGCGATCTTTACGTACGGTTCGCTCGCCCGGCTCGCCGGTCAGCCATTTATCGAAGCTCTTTTCGATGCCTTCAATGCCTTCGCCATCAATATTGGTAAAGCCGATGAGGTGTGAGGTGACCTGCCCCGCCGGATAGTAGCGACGGGACTCTTCGCGCAGGTGAATGCCCGGCAGCTTGAGTTTTTTAACATATTCCCCAATGGCGGGATTAACCTGGCGCGCCAGATAAATAAAGCGCCCTTTGGGATTGGCATTTACGCGCGCGGCCAGCTGATCGATCGGGATGGAAAGCGCATCTGACAACGCTTTCCAGCGGCTGTCGAGCGTGACGCCACCAGCGTCGTGCAGCTCTTTAGGATCGGCCCAGATCGCATTAACCGGCACGCTGACCGCCAGCGGACGGCCACCGCGATCGCTGATCATCCCGCGCGCGGTCGGCACCGCCTGAACGCGTAAGGAGCGTAAATCGCCCTCTTTAACCAGCTTGTCTGGATTGATCACCTGCAGCCACGCAACCCGGGACAGCAGCCCACCTAACGCCAGCAAAATGCAACCGCATAACAACGCAAAACGCCAGCTTACAAAGCTGGCTTTATCTTCTGGTTTTTTTAACTTCAGCGTTCTTTTTACGCCGTTCATTAGCAGTAACAGATCCTTATTTTTGCACCACGATGTTTTCCTGCGAAGGATCAACGTGCTGCATCTGCAGCTTTTCGGTGGCGATCCGCTCAACGCGGCTGTGATCGCCAAGGGCGTTCTCTTCCAGAATCAAATTGCGCCATTCAATGTCCAGCGCATCGCGCTCCAGCACCAGCTGCTCTCGCTGGGCAGTTAACAGGCGCGTTTTATGCGTAGTGGTGACCACCAACACGGCAGAAACCAGTACAGCAATCAGCAACAGCAGTGGAATTTTGCCTTTGCGCAAAATATCCCCGGCGATAACGCCGGGTAGGCTGTGCCTTTCGTTGCCGATCATGCGTCGGTTCTCTCCGCGATGCGTAAAACGGAACTACGCGCACGGGGGTTCTCTTTCACCTCGGCGTCACCCGGTACCATCTTGCCCAGTAACGTTAACTGACGACCGCCCAGCGCATTGAGCTGCTGTTCGGTCATTGGCAGTCCACGCGGCACCTGCGGCCCCCGACTTTGATCGCGCATAAAGCGTTTTACTAAACGGTCTTCCAGCGAATGGAAGCTAATAACGGACAAACGCCCTTGTGGAGCCAGGACCTCGACCGCGCCTTTCAGGGCGGTATCGATCTCTTCCAGTTCGCTGTTAATCCAGATCCGAATCGCCTGGAAGCTGCGGGTGGCCGGATGTTTAAACTTGTCTTTAATCGGCGTGGCTGCGGCGATCACCTCTGCCAGCTCTTTCGTGCGCGTCATTGGCTGTTCACGGTTGCGCTCGACGATGGCGCGGGCGATGCGTTTTGCAAAACGCTCTTCCCCATACGTTTTCAGCACAAATGCGATATCGGCTTCTTCCGCCTGCTTTAACCATTCGGCGGCAGAGTGGCCCCGCGTTGGATCCATTCGCATATCCAGCGGTCCGTCGCGCATAAAAGAAAAGCCACGTTCAGCATCATCCAGCTGCGGGGACGAAACCCCCAGATCCAGCAAGATGCCGTCGATGCGCCCAACCAGTTCACGCTCTGCCACGTAGTCCGCCAGGGCGGAAAAAGGGCCGTGAACAATGGAAAAGCGCGGATCCTTTATCTCAGCCGCCGCGGCGATAGCTTGTGGGTCACGGTCAATGGCGATGAGCTTTCCACTGGCGCCAAGCTGCGCCAAAATTAAGCGTGAGTGACCGCCACGACCAAAAGTGCCGTCGATGTAGATTCCGTCTTCCTTGATGTTGAGGCCATTAACCGCCTCATCCAACAGCACGGTGGTGTGTTTGTAATTTTCCTGCATAGCTATAGCGATAAATCCTGCAACCGCTCAGATAAAGGCGCCTGAGCTGACTGTTCTGCGTCAATATCTTCCCTGACTTGTTGATACCAGGTCTGTTCATCCCACAGTTCAAACTTGTTGAACTGCCCAACCAGCATCACTTCTTTGCTTAAATTTGCATGCTGACGAAGCGTATTCGCCACCAGTAAGCGGCCCGCATTGTCCATCTGACATTCACTGGCATGCCCCAACAGCAAGCGCTGCACGCGGCGCTCCAGAGGATTCATGCTGGAAAGACTCGCCAGCTTCTTCTCAATGATTTCCCAGGCGGGCAAGGTGTAGAGCAACAGGCATGGCTGGTGGAGGTCGATGGTACACACCATCTGCCCCTGTGATTCCTCGTTCAGCAAATTGCGATAGCGGGTTGGTACCGCCAGGCGTCCTTTGCTGTCGAGATTGACTAACGTTGCTCCACGGAACATGCCAGTCTCACCCCTCAATTACCCAATAACACCACTTTATCCCACTTTTTACCACAAAACGAGTTTAAGGATCGTAGGAAATCATTGTCAAGCCGGAGCGGCAGGTGAATATGATTATTTACCGAGGCGGGAATTAACGCTGGGAAGGTTTCAAAACGCCAAAAGATGATTAATCAAAATTAAACTAATGAATAACTGAATAAAAAAACCTGCCCCGAAACAGCATGGCTAAAATTAGCGCGCTTATTCCGGCCGAACGGCGGCGCGTCGTTTTGAGACAGGGGACGCATTTTAGGGGATTTCTTAAAGGATGCACAGCGGCACGCGCGCGGACGGGGGTTTTAAACAGCGGCTAAGTTGTAAGTAAACAAGAATGGTCTGTTAAGTTAATTTGTTAGCATAGATGATTAGCGCTGACGCTTTTTTACTTTGTAAGGAAAGAGTTTAAAAACAGCAGGTAATAATCAGGGGCAGACGCATTGCTGCCCTGATTTTATTTAGAAATTCTGCTTAATTGTCCCCGCCGTAATAAATTACGACGAATTCGGGTTAAACCGGGTTTGGGTTTTCTGGGCTCATCTAAAGAAGCCAACACTAATTCCAGCACCCGTTCGGCGACATCACGATGACGTTGACCCACAGACAGGACCGGACATTCAAGAAAGTCCAGCAGCTCATGATCGCCGAAGGTGGCAATCGCCAGGTCGGCCGGTAAGCGGCCGTTACGTTTCAGCGTAACATCCATAACGCCCTGCAGCAGGCCAAAAGAAGTGGTGAAAAGCGCATCTGGCATTGGATGATTTTCCAGATAGGTTTCGAACAGGGCTGCGGAGGCAGTGCGTTCAAAACTGTTACAGTAAATGTAATCTATCGGGCGCTCATCCCCTTTCCAGGCATCTCTGAAGCCCAGCTCGCGCAGAAAACTGACCGACAATTCAGGTAACGCGCCCATAAACAGCACATTACTGATTTTAAGCTGACGCAATTCAGCAGCCAGCGCAAAGGCATCATCCTGATCGGCACCCACCACGCTGGTAAAGTGTTCGCGATCCAGCGCCCGGTCCAGCGCAATAATCGGCAGCGGGTGATTAATCCAGCGCTGATAAAAAGGATGTTCGGGCGGAAGCGACGTTGAAACGATAATCGCATCAACCTGGCGTTGCAGCAGATGTTCAATACAGCGCATCTCGTTATCGGGCTGATCTTCAGAACAGGCGATCAACAGCTGGTAGCCGCGCTGGCGGGCCTGGCGTTCAAGGTAGTTAGCAATACGCGTGTAACTGGTATTTTCCAGATCGGGGATGACCAGCCCAATCGAGCGCGTGCGACCGGCGCGCAGACCTGCCGCTACCGCATTGGGATGGTAATTGTGCTCGCGCACCACCGCCATGACTTTCTCAACGGTTTTGTCGCTGACACGATACTGCCGTGCTTTCCCATTAATAACGTAACTGGCCGTGGTGCGCGATACACCCGCCAGACGCGCAATTTCATCCAGTTTCACTGTAACCCCACCATTAAACAGGCTTAAGCTGATCGTTAATCCGCAGATAAGCTATGGACATCCTCTCTAGCACATCTAACAGCAGAAAAGTGCGCGTAGCAACCGCTTTTCCGATGGTTGGCTGTCTTACGCATTAAAAAGAAAAAACCCGGCATTTCGCCGGGTTGCAAATTTCGCTGATGCTACCAGTGCGTCATTAACGCATAATGCGCTCACCACGAGACACGCCCACAATACCCGAGCGGGCCACTTCAACAATTTCCGCCACTTCCCGGACGGTGTTCAAAAAGGCATCCAGCTTGTCGCTCGTCCCTGCCAGCTGAACCGTGTAAAGCGAAGGCGTAACGTCAATGATCTGTCCACGGAAAATTTCGGCGCTGCGCTTTACCTCTTCACGGCCATAGCCCGTTGCCTGAATTTTCACCAGCATAATTTCACGTTCAACGTAAGCGCCCTGCCCCAACTCCGTGACGCGCAGTACATCGACCAGCTTGTGCAGTTGCTTCTCGATCTGCTCCAGCACTTTCTGGTCGCCCACGGTCTGAATCGTCATGCGTGACAACGTAGGATCGTCAGTGGGCGCAACGGTGAGACTCTCAATGTTATAGCCGCGTTGTGAAAACAGGCCCACTACGCGAGACAATGCGCCGGATTCGTTTTCCAGCAAAACCGATAAAATGCGACGCATAATTATGTCCTCTCCGTTTTGCTCAACCACATTTCGTCCATACTGCCACCGCGAATCTGCATCGGGTAAACATGCTCGCTGCCGTCAACGTTGACGTCAACAAAGACCAGCCGTCCTGTCGCCAGGGTTTCCAGCGCCATGGCCAGCTTCTCTTCCAGCTCAGCGGGATGATTAATGGCAATACCCACGTGGCCATAGGCTTCTGCCAGACGAACAAAATCAGGCAGCGATTCCATATAGGATTGAGAGTGGCGGCCAGAATAGATCATATCCTGCCACTGCTTCACCATGCCCAGGAAACGGTTATTCAGGTTCAGCACCAACACCGGCAAATCGTACTGCAGTGCGGTAGAGAGCTCCTGGATGTTCATCTGAATACTGCCATCGCCCGTAACGCAGATGACGGTTTCGTCAGGCAGGGCCATTTTCACCCCCAGTGCGGCAGGCAGGCCAAAGCCCATGGTGCCGAGACCACCGGAGTTGATCCAGCGACGGGGTTTATCGAAGGTGTAATAGAGGGCGGCGAACATCTGATGCTGACCCACATCCGAGGTCACATAGGCCTCCCCGTTGGTGAGACGACAAATGGTTTCGATAACCGCCTGCGGTTTGATTTTGTCGCTGGTGCGATCGTATTCGAGGCATTGACGACCACGCCAGGTTTCAATCGACTGCCACCAGTCGCGCAGACTGTCCAGTTGCTGCTTCGCTTCGCTTTGGTCAAGCAGTTCGAGCATTTGCTGTAACGTCTGTTTGGCATCCCCAACGATCGGAATATCGGCCGCCACCGTTTTTGAAATGGAAGTAGGATCGATATCGATGTGCATCACGGTAGCGTTCGGGCAATACTTCGCCAGATTGTTCGTGGTGCGGTCATCAAAACGGACGCCCACCCCGAAGATCAAATCGGCATTGTGCATGGTCATATTTGCTTCGTAGGTGCCATGCATGCCAAGCATGCCTACGCACTGACGATGACTGCCGGGAAACGCGCCCAGCCCCATCAATGACGTGGTAACCGGAATATTCAGGCGCTCGGCCAGCTGCAGCAGTTCGGCTTCGCACGAAGAGGTAATCGCGCCGCCTCCGGCGTAGATCACCGGCTTATGCGCTGCCAGCAACGTGTTTAACGCACGCTTGATCTGGCCCTTATGCCCCTGAATCGTCGGATTATAGGAGCGCATGCTCACTTCCTGCGGATAATGATAAGGCAGCTTATTGGCAGGATTGAGAATATCTTTTGGCAGATCGATAACTACCGGTCCAGGACGCCCCGTGGATGCCAGCCAGAAGGCTTTTTTCAGTACCGTCGGGATCTCTTCGGTATTTTTCACCAGGAAACTGTGTTTCACCACCGGACGGGAAATACCGACCATGTCACATTCCTGGAAGGCGTCGTAGCCGATCAGGGATGAAGGCACCTGACCTGACAGAATAACCAACGGAATAGAATCCATATAGGCCGTCGCAATACCGGTGATCGCATTGGTTGCGCCCGGACCCGACGTTACCAGCACCACGCCCACTTCGCCGGTTGCGCGAGCCAGGCCATCGGCCATATGCACGGCGCCCTGCTCGTGACGAACCAGAACGTGATCAATACCGCCGACGGTCTGCAGCGCATCGTAAATGTCGAGCACTGCGCCACCCGGATAACCGAATACCTGCTTAACGCCCTGATCGATTAACGACCGGACGACCATTTCGGCTCCTGACAACATCTCCATTTTCTGCCTCCCGGCTTGAGGAACTGAATCTACTGACGACTGCTTTCCCGCTAGCCACATGCATCCTGCCCTGCTATTCGCCAATTAAGATCAAAACCTTATGTTTTTGCGAAGACAGCAGAATTCATTTCTGCTGTCCCGATACAGAGAATTCTGCTGGGTTATTTTTCTAAGAGTAGGTCGATTAACATAACCGCAGAAAAACGGGCTGGCAAACGCCAAACGCCTTTTATTAAAGGGCACAGGATACAAAGGCTCTGCTCGCCAACTTTGGCTTACGATTATTAAACTAAATACGTCTGTTAATAGCAGAGGAAAATGCTGGGATTGATATTTTTTCCAGCCGTATCTAAGAAATAAAAAAAACATATGATGCAGGCCTTCAGGCAGCCGTGTTTTGGTCGGGCACTTTTATGGCGTAAGTCTCTTATAAACGCGTCATGCACATTCGATTATGCTGCCTTTAAACAAAACCGCCTGGGTAAAATAATGCCACGACAGTAAATTATCATTATATTTCATTGCATTACTCCATCACCGTAGCCCTTCAGGCCCGGATCGTCGGCACTAAACGCCGCGCGTGCAAAGGGTCTCGTTTAATACTCTGCGCAGGCGTTAAATGTCAGAACATTTTTCTTTACTGTGACAAAAAAATAACCCTTCGCTTATGGTTGACATTGATTGGCGATTCCAGTACCAATAGAGGCAGCAAAAAATTCACGAGGTTTGAAACATGTCACGTTCTTTCCGTCTATCAGGTCTACTACTAAACGCAACTTATCTGCGCGGTAGACTTGTGGGCGAAATCAAACACTGATTCGAACCTGCTAAAAGTTAAAAACCCGCGCCTGTCGCGGGTTTTTTTATGCTCGTTGCAAGGCAAGAAACGCAAAAGGATGAACACGATGAGCCAGCAAGTTATTATTTTCGATACCACTCTGCGTGATGGTGAACAGGCATTACAAGCCAGCCTGAGTGTGAAAGAAAAACTGCAAATTGCGTTAGCGCTGGAACGTATGGGCGTTGATGTTATGGAAGTCGGTTTCCCTGTGTCCTCACCGGGTGATTTTGAATCCGTGCAAACCATTGCACGCACGATTAAAAACAGCCGGGTTTGCGGCCTGGCACGCTGTGTTGAACAAGATATTGATGCCGCCTACGAGTCTTTACGCGTCGCCGAGGCCTTCCGTATCCATACTTTTATTGCCACCTCACCCATGCACATTGCCACCAAGCTGCGCAGCACCCTGCCTGAAGTGATTGAACGTGCGGTGCGCATGGTGAAACGCGCCCGTAACTACACGGACGATGTGGAGTTTTCCTGCGAAGACGGTGGCCGTACCCCGATTGACGACCTGTGCCGCATGGTCGAAGCCGCAATTAATGCCGGTGCCACCACCATAAACATTCCGGATACCGTTGGCTACACCTTGCCAAACGAGTACGCCAACATTATCGGCCAGTTAATTCACCGCGTGCCAAACATCGATAAAGCCATCCTGTCTGTTCATACCCATGATGATTTAGGTATGGCGACCGGCAACGCGATTGCTGCCGTGCAGGCTGGCGCGCGTCAGGTGGAGGGTACGCTGAACGGGTTAGGTGAGCGCGCTGGTAACTGCGCACTGGAAGAAGTGATCATGGCGATTAAAACCCGTCAGCAGATCATGAATGTTCACACCAACATTCACCATCAGGAAATTTATCGTACCAGCCAGATGATTAGTCAGATCTGCAACATGCCAATCCCGGCTAATAAAGCGGTGGTCGGTTCTAACGCCTTTGCCCACTCTTCGGGCATTCATCAGGACGGCGTCATTAAAAACCGTGAAAACTATGAAATCCTGACCCCAGAATCCATTGGCCTGCACAAAATTCAGCTTAATCTGACATCCCGTTCCGGCCGCGCAGCGGTAAAACATCGTATGGAAGAGATGGGCTACACAGAAAGCGAATACAATCTGGACTCCCTGTATGACGCTTTCCTGAAACTGGCGGACAAGAAAGGTCAGGTGTTTGATTACGACCTGGAAGCGCTGGCTTTCATTAATAAACAAAACGAAGAGCCTGAATTTTTCCAACTGAATGATTTCAATGTGCAGTCAGGCTCCAGTATCACGGCCACCGCGTCGGTGAATCTGGGCTGCGGCGAACAAACGAAATCAGAAGCGGCGACCGGTAACGGTCCGGTTGATGCGGTTTATCAGGCCATTAACCGAATTACCCAGTTCAACGCAGAGCTGGTTAATTACAAGCTGACGGCAAAAGGCCACGGCGAGAATGCGCTGGGTCAGGTTGATATCGTGGTGGGCTACAACAATCGTAAGTTCCACGGCGTCGGTCTGGCGACGGATATCGTCGAGTCTTCTGCCAAAGCGATGGTGAACGCATTAAACAACATCTGGCGAGCCAAACAGGTCGAGAAAGAGTTACAGCGCAAGTCTAAAGATCAGAAGGAAACGGTGTAATCATGTCAAACTCTTCACATATCGCAGTACTGGCGGGCGACGGAATCGGCCCGGAAGTGATGGCCCAGGCTATCAAAGTATTGGATGCGATTCGTCAGCGTTTTAACCTGCGTATTACCACCAGTGAGTACGACGTCGGTGGTATCGCCATTGACCGTCACGGCGAACCCTTGCCACCGGCTACCGTTGCAGGCTGCGAACAGGCCAACGCAATCCTGTTTGGATCGGTAGGTGGCCCTAAGTGGGAGCACCTGCCCCCGGCCTCTCAACCCGAGCGCGGGGCGCTGTTGCCGCTGCGTAAACACTTTAAGCTGTTCAGCAACCTGCGTCCTGCGGCGCTCTACAGCGGCCTGGAAGCTTTTTGTCCCTTGCGCAGCGATATCGCAGCACGCGGTTTCGATATCCTGTGCGTACGTGAACTGACCGGCGGCATTTATTTTGGTCAGCCGAAAGGACGCGAAGGCAGCGGCCCGCACGAGCGCGCTTTTGATACCGAAGTCTATCATCGTTTTGAAATCGAACGCATTGCGCGTCAGGCTTTCGAGTCCGCCCGCAAGCGCCGTAATAAAGTCACCTCTGTCGATAAAGCTAACGTGCTGCAAACATCCGTTATGTGGCGGGAAATCGTGAACGAGATCGCGAAAGATTATCCCGATGTTCAGCTGAGCCACATGTACATCGACAACGCCACCATGCAGTTGATCAAAGATCCTTCTCAGTTCGACGTGCTGCTGTGCTCTAACCTGTTTGGCGACATTTTGTCAGACGAGTGCGCGATGATCACCGGCTCAATGGGCATGTTGCCGTCCGCCAGCCTGAGCGAAGACGGTTTTGGCCTGTATGAACCGGCTGGCGGCTCGGCGCCGGATATCGCCGGGCAAAATATTGCTAATCCCATTGCCCAGATCCTGTCACTGTCGCTGCTGCTGCGCTACAGCCTGAATGCCGATGACGCCGCCGCCGCTATTGAGCGCGCCATCAGCCGGGCGTTAGCGGAAGGCTATCGCACCAAAGACCTGGCCGGTGACGGCCCTGCGATCAGCACAGATGAGATGGGCAGCATCATTGCCCGCTTTATCGCCGAGGAAAAATAATAAAATGAAAACCTTATACCAGAAGTTATTTGATGCACATGTCGTTCACGAAGCGCCGAATGAAACACCGTTGCTCTATATCGATCGTCATCTGATTCATGAGGTGACTTCGCCACAGGCCTTTGATGGCTTGCGTGCCCACGGTCGTAAAGTTCGTCAGCCTTCAAAGACGTTTGCCACCATGGATCACAACGTGTCCACCCAGACCAAAGATATTAATGCTTCGGGTGAAATGGCGCGTATTCAGATGCAGGAACTGATGAAAAACTGTGCCGAATTCGGCGTGCAGTTGTATGACCTGAATCACCCGTTCCAGGGCATCGTGCATGTGATTGGGCCAGAGCAAGGCATGACGCTGCCCGGCATGACCATTGTCTGCGGCGATTCCCACACGGCGACGCACGGTGCCTTTGGTTCACTGGCCTTTGGTATTGGTACGTCAGAGGTTGAGCATGTTTTTGCCACGCAAACCCTGAAACAGGGCCGTGCCAAAACCATGAAGATTGAAGTGACAGGTACGGTTGCGCCGGGCATTACGGCGAAAGATATCGTACTGGCGATTATTGGTAAAACCGGCAGCGCAGGCGGTACCGGCCACGTTGTTGAATTCTGTGGCTCGGCGATTGAAGCGTTGAGCATGGAAGGCCGCATGACGCTGTGCAACATGGCTATCGAGATGGGCGCAAAAGCCGGTCTGGTCGCCCCGGATGAGACCACCTTCGCTTACCTGAAAGGTCGCCAGTTTTCACCTCAAGGTGAAAAATGGGAGCAGGCCGTTGAGTACTGGGGCACGCTGAAGTCCGACCCAGGCGCTAAGTTTGACCGCGTGGTGACGCTGCATGCGGAAGAGATTGCACCGCAGGTGACCTGGGGAACCAACCCCGGCCAGGTGATCGCGGTGGATGCGCAGATTCCCGATCCGGCTTCGTTTGCCGATCCGGTCGAGCGCGCCTCTGCGGAGAAAGCGCTGGCTTACATGAATCTGCAACCCGGCATCAAACTGACCGATGTCAGCATTGATAAAGTCTTTATTGGCTCCTGCACAAACTCACGCATTGAAGATCTGCGTGCCGCCGCCGCGATTGCCAAAGGGCGTAAGGTCGCGCCTGGCGTTCAGGCACTGGTGGTGCCGGGTTCAGGCCCGGTTAAAGCACAGGCCGAAGCGGAAGGGCTGGATAAGATCTTTATTGAAGCAGGATTTGAGTGGCGCCTGCCCGGCTGCTCAATGTGTCTGGCCATGAACAACGACCGTCTGAACCCCGGCGAGCGCTGTGCCTCAACCAGTAACCGTAACTTTGAAGGCCGCCAGGGCCGTGGCGGACGGACGCATTTGGTTAGCCCGGCAATGGCCGCCGCTGCCGCCGTTAATGGCCATTTCGCCGACATTCGCAGCCTGACATAAGGACACCATCATGGCAGAAAAATTTACCCAACATACTGGTTTGGTGGTTCCACTGGACGCCGCTAACGTCGATACCGATGCCATCATTCCAAAGCAGTTTTTGCAGAAAGTCACCCGCGTAGGCTTTGGCGCCCACCTGTTTAATGACTGGCGTTTCCTGGACGATCACGGCCTTGAACCCAATCCGGATTTCGTGCTCAACTTTCCGGAGTATAAAGGTGCTTCTATCCTGCTGACGCGGGAAAACTTTGGTTGTGGTTCGTCACGTGAGCATGCGCCTTGGGCACTGACCGATTACGGCTTTAAAGTCGTGATTGCGCCCAGCTTTGCCGATATTTTCTATGGCAACAGCTTCAACAACCAGTTGCTGCCGGTTACGCTGAGCGATGAGCAGGTGGAGGAGCTGTTTACGCTGGTGAATGCGCATCCGGGTATCCACTTCGAAGTGGATCTGGAAGCGCAGGTCGTGAAAGCGGGCAACAACACCTACAGCTTTAAGATTGATGACTTTCGTCGTCACTGCATGCTGAACGGGCTGGACAGTATCGGCCTGACGCTGCAGCACGAAAGCGCGATCTCGGCTTACGAAAGTAACCAGCCTGCCTTTATGCGTTAACGCGTAAATAATGTAACCAGCCCGTTCGGCTCTGCCGTTCGGGCTTTTTTTCATCTGGCAAAAACTGCGCTAAAACAATTAATCGCGATTTATTTTATTGCAGAACTCCTGTTATTTATTCAGCAACAACGTTGATATTTTGACTCGCATCATTTTCCTCTCAACTTTCCCTTCTCTTTTTTCACAAGACGTAAATGGCTTGCTGATTTAATTAATATCATTTTCATTTTTATGTTATTTGATCGTTAACTCCATAGAGCTCACCTATAGCTTGTAGAAAAAAAAGCATTATTTCCGCTCATTCTCCCTCGCTATCATCGCCACAGATAAAGATTAACGCAAAACACATCGAGATCGTCTCAGCCTGGCTGTCGGATCTTTTGTGGAGACTCTGTATGCACGCTTATCCTCACCTGTTTACCCCGCTCACAATCAACGGAATGACGTTAAAAAACCGTGTCATCATGCCGCCAATGGGCACCAACCTGGCCAGTCTGAATGGCGAAGTGTCTCAGGAACAGCTTGATTACTATTCACTTCGTGCCAGGGGCGGCACTGGGCTCATTACGATTGAGAATATTTGTGTGGATTTTCCCTTCGCGTCGAACGGCACCACACAACTGCGCATTGATAATGATCAGTATATTCCTGGCTTATACAAACTTACCGAGACGTTGCATAAACATGGAACCTGTGTCGCCATCCAGTTAAACCACGCCGGTGCATCAGCCTATGCCTATCGCCTCAATGGGGAAATGCCCATTTCCGCCTCCGCGGTCCCCTCCAAAAAGAATGGTAATATTCCCCGTCCGATGACGCATGAGGAAATATATCGGGCGGTTGACAAATTTGGCGACGCAGCAGAACGCATCAGACGCGCCAATTTTGACTGCGTAGAGATTCATGCCGGTCACTCTTATTTAATCAGTCAGTTTTTATCTCCACTGTTTAATCAGCGTACTGATGAATTTGGTGGCAATATCGAGAATCGGTCGCGCTTTTTAACCCTGATTGTCGACAAAGTTCGGGCCTGCGTGGGACCGATGTTCCCCATCAGCCTGCGTATCAGCGCGGATGATTTCTTACAAGGCGGAAACACGCTGGAAGATTCGCTACACATTCTTGAACGTTGTCAGGAAAAGGTCGACATCATCAATGTGTCAGCGGCGCAGAATGACAACCTGTATTTACAGATAGACCAAATGTCTCAAGAGGATGGCTGGAAACGCTATCTGTCACGTGCCGTTCGCACCAGATTTAATAAGCCCACCGTTGTCGCAGGCAATATTCGCACCCCGCAACTTGCTGAAGACATTCTTGCTCAGGGTGACGCAGACCTGATCGCCATTGGTCGTGGGTTGATTGCTGAACCGGATTGGGTACAAAAGGTACAGAGTGGGCATGAGGAGACGATGCGTAAGTGTATCTCATGCAATATTGGATGCGCCGACCATCGCATCGCCCGCTCTCTTCCCCTTCGCTGCTCAGTTAACCCCGATATCATCCATGGCGACGCTTATAAGCAGCGCCAGGTCAAGCGACCGACGCGTGTCGTCGTGATCGGGGCTGGCACGGCAGGCATCGAAGCCGCCTGCACCGCCGCAGAGGTAGGGTGCAAGACCTGGCTGTTCGAAGCCAAAAACCATATCGGTGGGCTGGCTGTCGAGATCGCACGATTACCCGAAAAAAAACGTATTGCCGATTTTCCGCAATTCCTGCGCAACCGTATGGCCCGGCTGGAGAATTTGCAACTGCATCTGGGACAACAGGTTCAGCCCGAGCAGCTTGAGGTTCTGCGTCCAGACTTAATTGTTAATGCCACGGGCTCTGTCCCCCTGCTGCCGCCCATTGCGGGATTACATGAGACGATCGACCGCCCCGGCAGCGTCGTGTTCACGATTACGGGCATGATTCAACACCTGGATACATTCAGCGCTCTGCAAGGCAAACGTATCGCCGTGGTCGGCGGCGGTGCCGTTGGACTGGATGTCATCGAGTATTTTGCCACCCGGGGCGCTGAAGCAGTACTGATTGAAATGCAGAATTCACCAGGACGCGACCTCGACATCATCACAAAGAGTGCCATGTTAGCGCTGCTTGAACAGCACCAGGTAGAACAACACATGGACACGCAGCTCATTGAGGTCAAACCCGATCGCTTCCGCGTTAAAAACGCCCACCACACCTTCGACATCGCCTTCGACTACGGCTTTATCTGTCTGGGGATGTGCCCCAACCGCAGCGGTTTCGAGGCCGTTGAGCGCTGGGCCACCGCCAGACATATCAAAATAATGAACATCGGCGACAGCCTGAAAGCCCGGCGAATTATTGATGGTGTACGCGAAGGACGCAACGTACTGGATGCCCTGGAAGAGACTGGCGCACTGGGCAGCCACGAAGCGACAAGCATTCCACTTTTAACTTACTGAGGACACTATCATGGCAGAACGTATTACCGGGCATACCGAGCTGATTGGGCTGATCGCCACCCCCATTCGCCACAGCATGTCGCCAACCATGCACAACGAAGCTTTCGCGCACCTTGGGCTGGACTATGTTTATCTGGCTTTTGAGGTCGGCACTGCGGAACTGGAGAAGGTGGTGCAGGGTTTTCGTGCGCTGAAGCTGCGCGGATGCAATGTTTCCATGCCCAATAAGACGGAGGTTTGCCGCTATCTGGATAAGTTGTCTCCCGCAGCACAGCTTGTGGGCGCGGTGAATACCGTCGTCAATGATAACGGCGTGCTGACCGGGCACATCACGGATGGGACAGGTTATATGCGCGCCCTCGCTGAAGAGGGCATCGATATTCTGGGCAAAAAGATGACGATTCTGGGCGCGGGCGGTGCGGCAACGGCCATTTGCGTTCAGGCCGCCCTGGATGGCGTTAAGGCGATCTCGGTCTTTAACCAACGCGATAAATTCTTTGCAAATGCCCAGGAAACCGTTGCGAAGATTCGCGCCCATACTGACTGTGAGATTCACCTTTTTGACCTCGACGACCACGATCGTTTGCGTGCTGAAATTAACGACAGCGTTATTCTGACCAATGCGACCGGCGTCGGCATGAAACCCTTTGAAGGACAGATGCTGCTTCCCGACGAGAGCTTCCTGCGTCCTGAGCTTATTGTCTCCGATGTGGTCTATATCCCACGTAAAACACATTTGCTTGAGACGGCCGAGAAAAAAGGCTGCCGTATTATTAACGGTCTCGGCATGATGCTGTGGCAAGGCGCAAGCGCGTTCGAAATCTGGACGGGAAAACCGATGCCGGTTGATCACATCAAAAACATCCTTTTTTGAGGATGGCTGAGATGAAAAACAAGTATATTCCCACCGCCGCCGGGCTGTATCTCAATTACCTCATTCATGGCATGGGCGTGCTGGTCATCACTCTCAACATGGCTAACCTGCAGGCACAATGGAATACCGATGCGGCGGGCGTATCGATTGTGATTTCCTCACTGGGCATTGGCAAACTGATTACCATCGTTACGGGTTTTCTGTCGGATCGTTTTGGCCGTAAGCCTTTTGTCTATTTTGGCATCATCAGTTACGTGGCCTTTTTCATCGGTATCCTGTTTACCCGGGATATTTATACGGCCTATTTCTTTGGCGTGCTGGCAGGAATGGCTAACAGTTTCCTTGATTCTGCCACCTATCCGGCGCTGATGGAGGCCTTCCCGGACTACGCCAGCCGCGCTAACGTGCTGATAAAAGCGTTTGTCTCCGCCGGACAATTTTTATTGCCGTTTATCATTAGCCTGCTTATCTGGGCGGATTTGTGGTTTGGTTGGTCATTCGTTCTGGCAGCAGCCTTAATGACGATGAGCGGAATCTACCTGATCAAAATGCCGTTTCCCGATCACCGGGTACAGAAAGTCTCGGAAACATCAGCCAGCGTGACCGCGCCACCGCGTAGTCGTCTGTATCAGCTGGATATGGTTGTGTTCACCTTTTACGGCTATATCAGCATGGCGACGTTTTATCTGGTGAGCCAATGGCTGGCACAGTATGGGCAGTTTGTCGCGGGCATGCCCTACACCGCATCGGTGAAGTTACTCAGTATCTACACGGCAGGATCGCTGACCTGCGTATTCGTCACTGCGGTCATGGTGAAAAAAGTGTTGAGCTCAGCCATCGCGATGGTCATTTACACCTTCCTGTCGGCCCTCTCACTGCTGATCGTCTGCCTCTATCCAACACCACTGATTGTTACCGGTTTTGCGTTCGTATTTGGGTTTGCGGCCGCGGGCGGCGTTATGCAACTGGGTGCAACGATTATGGCGATGAGTTTTCCACAAGCGAAAGGCTTTGCGACAGGCGTGTTTTATACCGCCGGCAGTCTGGCCAGCTTTACCATCCCTTTATTTACAGCGCATCTCTCACGAACCAGTATCGCCAGCATCATGTGGTTTGATCTGATTATTGCGGTGACAGGTTTTATCCTTGCGCTTTATATCGCTTCCCGCCAATTTCAACGTCATTGTGCGGAAACACGCCGTCAATCCGCTACAGCGGCTAGTTGAACAGTTAAAACAGGAATGACTATGACTCAAACGGTTAGGGTTAAAAACATCGTCTTTCAGGCAGGGCAAACGCGGCTTTGTGTGCCCTTGACAGGCCGCACTCGCGAGGAGCTTCAGGCCAGAGCACAGTTACTGACTTCCGCACAAGCAGACATTATCGAATGGCGCGTCGACCACTTCATCGAGGGTAAAGACGAGAAGCAAGTATTGCTGGCGCTGGCCGACATTCGTCAGCAACTTGGGGAAACGCCGCTGCTCTTTACCTTCCGCAGTAAAAAAGAAGGTGGTGAAATGGACATCAGTGATGACGAATACTTCGCGCTCAACCGCGCGGCCGCCTTAAGCGGGCTGGCTGATGTGATTGATATTGAGTTGTTTAACGATGAGTCACGCATCCGTTCGCTGGTAAGCGAGGCGCATAACGCAGGTGTTAAGGTCATTATAAGTAATCATGACTTTCACCAAACGCCCGCGAAGGAAGAGATCATTTACCGGTTACGTCGCATGCAGGATTTAGGTGCAGACCTGCCCAAGATTGCCGTAATGCCTCAAACACCTCAGGATGTGCTGACGCTGCTGTCTGCGACCCTGTTAATGAAAGAGCACTACGCAACGCGGCCGCTTATCACGATGTCGATGGGAAAAATGGGCGGAGTCAGTCGGATCACCGGACGCCTGTTCGGTTCCGCAATGACGTTTGGCACCCTGGGCCAGTCCTCGGCACCAGGGCAAATCGCCGTTACACAACTGCGGGAGATGATGGAGACGCTTTCCTAGCGGCGGACATGCCCAAAGCCGCGCTTTGGGCATGTTTCCTGGCGACATCACTGTGAGTAATAATAAAGTTTTTTAGCCTCAGCGCCGCCGGTGAAAGCATTTTTGTTTTAATTGTCGCCAGACAAATATAACGCGGTGGAAGCGAATTTTTGATCGTCAGGATATGGAGATTGTAGTGCGTGAGCGCCGCAATTCTTGGCATGATGGCAATACCATAGCCGATACTGACCAACCCGGCCATTGCTAAATCCTCTTCCACATAACAGGCAATATCCGGTGACAGCGTTTGCTGGTGAAAGATGTCGTCAATAAACGGACGTAGCCCACTACTTTCTGAAAAATAGACATAGGGATAATGGATGGTTTCCGCTAAATCAACGTCGCTTTCGTGAAGACGCGCTAACGGATGATCTTTCGCTGTCACTACCACTAATTCTTGTTCAATAACCGGGATAAATTCAATATCAGGATCGTCGCCAATCCGCGAACAGATGACCATATCAACCTTATCCGCTTTGAGTGACTGCAACAACGCAACTGACGTCCCCTGTTTAAAAGAGAATGTCACATCATTATGACGAAAGTGTTGGGAGTAATTGTTGATAATTTGCGGAATAACATATTCTCCCATTGTATAGATAAACCCAATTCGGATATTTTCCCGGCACAGAAGGTGATTGTTTTTTAGCCTATCCCTGCCATTTTCCAGTGCCGACAGTGCTGTCTCAACATAGGGTAAAAAACATTTCCCACTTTCACTAATCCTTACATTTCTGCCCTGACGGAAAAAGAGTGAAACGCCTAACTCCTTTTCTAACTCAGCGATAGCATGGCTAAGCGAGGGCTGGGTGATAAAAAGACTGGATGCCGCTTCCGTGTAATGCTCCGTTTCTGACAGGCGTTTAAAATAATAAAGTTGCTTGAGGTTCATGGCATTTGCCTTTGAATGAAAAGTAAATCTGCTATCGCTACTTTATCACCGTTAAAAGGACTAATTATGTACTCAGGTCAAAATTAATGACGCTTAAAAAATGCTATAAAGAAACAAAAAAATTAGCAATATCAGACTATTTTTCAATGTAAAAAAAACATCAAAAAATAGTTTAAACTTCAGGGATACATCATGGAAAAGTTATACAATGAGGAACACGCTGGCAGGCGCACGCCGAAAAATAAACCCACGAAAGTCAGAATAATCATTCTGCTATTAATATCCGCTGGCACAATGATTAACTATCTTGATCGGACAATTTTAGGCATCGTTGCGCCAAAAATCACCCGTGAACTTGAAATCGATCCCGCTATGATGGGCGTGGCTTTTTCTGCGTTCGCCTGGACGTATACGCTGGCACAAATCCCCGGAGGGATGTTTTTAGATCGCTTTGGTAACAAACTGACCTACGCCCTTTCCGTGCTGTTTTGGTCGATTTTCACTCTACTGCAAACATTTACTCTTGGGCTCAAGTCTTTGATCTTCCTGAGACTGGGGCTGGGATTGAGCGAAGCACCCTGTTTTCCGGTTAACAGTCGCGTAGTGGCAAAATGGTTCCCGCGTCATGAACGTGCCCGCGCCACCGCAACCTATACCGTCGGGGAATATATTGGTCTGGCGGCTTTCTCGCCCTTACTCTATCTCATTCTGGAGTATCACGGCTGGCGCAGCCTTTTTTTTATTACCGGCGGAGCCGGTATTCTGTTCACGTTTATTTGGTGGCGACTTTACCATGAGCCTGAAGCATCCCAAAAAGCCAATCAGGAAGAAATTGATTACATTATCAATAATGAACCCATTGAAACATTAAAAAACACGCCCTTTAATTGGCCCGATGCCAAACGTTTACTCTGCTGCCGGCAAATTATTGGCGCCAGTCTCGGACAATTCGCTGGAAATACTACCCTGGTGTTTTTTCTGACATGGTTTCCCACCTATTTAGCGAAAGAACGGCAACTGGAATGGCTTCAGGTGGGCTTTTTCTCTGTATGGCCATTTATGGCTGCCGCTGTAGGCGTTATCTTTGGCGGGTGGCTCTCAGATAAACTGTTGAACGCAACAGGATCTATTAATCTGAGCCGAAAACTTCCGGTTATTAGCGGCCTGGTGCTTTCCGGCACGATTATTGCAGCTAACTGGATGAGTTCAGACAGCGCCGTTATCATCGTTATGTCCATTGCCTTTTTTGGACAAGGCATGGTCGGTCTGGGCTGGACAATAATCGCAGATATTGCCCCGGCTTCTATGGCAGGACTCACTGGTGGTATATTTAACTTTTGCGCCAATATGGCTTCGATTTTAGCGCCCCTGATTATCGGCATTATCATTTCAATGACAAGCAGCTTTTTTTATGCGCTCGTGTATATCGGCATCACTGCGGTGATTGGCTTAGTCGCCTATATCTTTATCATTGGCGATATTAAGCGGATTGTGCTCTAAAGCACCGTTCCCCCGGCACTGTTCTGCCGGGGGAACGTGCTTATTAAACGTCTTTAACGTTGCGTATCATTCCCAGCGTCAGTAAAGCAATCGCGGCGATCACCCAGTACACGCTGCCGTGACCAAAATGTTCAACCAGTATGCCCTGAAATAACCCCGCCAAAATAATGCCGGTCGAAATGCTGTTGGTAAACAGGGTTGTGGCTGCGCCTGCCCGCCCCGGCATCAGATCCTGAAACCACAACATTCCAATGCCCGCGACAACGCCGATAAACAGGGCGTTAAACACCTGCAGGACCAGCAGCGCCAGGTGGCTGTGAAACAGAATCAGGCCGCTGTAAAACACAACGGCGGAGGCCACCGCGCCCACCATCATCTTTCGCTTACCCCAACGTTTGGCATAGAAACCGGCCAGGATCATGACCGGGATTTCCAACCCGGCGGCCGTGCCCATTAAGAGACCGGCAAGCTTTTCGGGCAGGCCCAGATCGTTGCTGATCCACAGCGGCATATCGATAATGTACATGGTGTTACAGGTCCACATCAGCGTTGATGCGGCAAACAAAATGCGCACGTCACGAATCCGCCAGCCGCTCAGGGGGATCCCGCCCGACTGCATCAGGGAAGCCGCACGCGGCACCGAGGGCACGGTAAACCAGATCAGCAGGAAACAGAGAAAAAACAAGCCGGCCGCCACGCTGAACAGCGTAACGAAACCAAAATTCAGCGCCAGCGCAAACGACAGCGGTGGCCCAATCACCCACGCCAGCGACACCTGAGCGCGCATAATGGAACTGAACATCACCACTTCGCGCGAGGAACTGTCGGCATATTCTCGCGCCAGCGCAAAGAGCTGCGGCATGGCGACGTTCGCCAGCGACGATAACAGCACGCCCAGCGTTATCAGCGTCAGGTAATGGCGGGTAAACGCGAACAGTATGGCGTTTGCCAGGGCAAGGATACAGCACACTAAGATGATATTCCGCCGATCGCCAACGCTGTCGGAGCGCTTTGCGATCATCATGCTGACCACAATGCCGGCGATGGCATTGATGGTAAAAAACAGCCCGACCCACAGCGGTGGCACCTGCACTTCTCGCGATAAAAACAGGCTCAGCGTCGGTGCCTGCAGCGCACCGGCCACGCCGAGGATAAAGGCGGTCACCATAAAAGCCAAAAAGACCGGATTGAAACGGCGCGAGAACGATAACAAAGATTTCATGCCTTATCCCTGACAGAACAACGGGAGAAACGGGAACAATGGAACCCCGACCCAAACCTACAACGTAAAAAAAACCAGCAGAATAACCCTGCTGGCGAAATCGTAACACACTACTCAGAAGGGACAGACATCGCTGCCAGTCCATGTCAGAGCGCCATTCATTACTGAATGCCTCCCGCTCTTCCAATACAGGAAAGATTGCCTCTAAAATGGGGTAAGAAAAACAGAGCACCTTTATCAGGGAGTTCCTCTTTTATGTCGTCATCACGTCTGAAGCAGCAGTTCATTCGTCTGTGGCAAAATTGCCAGGGACAACCACAGGAAACAACCCTGGGCGAACTGGCTGATTTGCTGCACTGTTCGCGTCGCCATATGCGAAACCTGCTCAACAGAATGCAAGCGGCTGGCTGGCTCACCTGGCAGGCCGAAGCCGGACGGGGCAAACGTTCCCTGATGACCTTCTGCTACACCGGGCTGGCGCTGCAGCAGCAGCGTGCCGAAGATCTTCTGGAGCAGGATCGTATCGATCAGTTAGTCCAGCTGGTGGGGGATAAAGATCAGGTCAGACAGATGATCAGCGCCCACCTGGGGCGGAGCTTCCGCCAGGGCAAACATATTTTGCGCGTCCTCTATTATCGCCCTCTGCTGAATCTGTTACCCGGTTCGCCCCTGCGCCGTTCGGAAACCCATATTGCCCGCCAGATCTTTAGCGGCCTGACGCGCATAAATGAGGAACAGGGGGAAATCGAGGCCGATATCGCCCATCACTGGCAGCAAACATCCGATCTCCACTGGCGCTTTTATTTACGCCCTGCCATTCGTTTTCATCATGGCCGGGAGCTGGACATGGCCGATGTGATCGCAAGCCTGGAACGCCTGCGTCAGTATCCCCTGTTTTCTCATATCCAACGGCTCGACTCACCGGCCCCCTGGACCCTGGATATCTATCTGGATCAGCCCGACAGCTGGCTGCCCTGGCTGCTGGGCAGCGTCAGCGCCATGATTCTGCCACGGGAATGGCCTGAAATTCGCGATTTTGCCCGTCAACCTGTGGGAACAGGTCCTTATCGGGTCGTCCGTAATCAGCACAGCCAGTTGAAGATAGAAGCGTTTGACGACTACTTTGGCTATCGCGCGCTGATCGATGATGTGTCGGTGTGGGTACTGCCAGAGATCAGTGACGAGCTGGTTTATGCAGGGGTTCGCCTGCAGGGCGAAAAAGCCGATGAGAAACAGGAAGAGAGCCGGCTTGAAGAAGGCTGCTACTATTTACTGTTCGATCAGCGTTCAGAAAAAATGGCCGACCGAGACATTCGACGCTGGCTCAGCGACCTGCTTAACCCGATTGCACTCCTCAATAATGCGGGCAGGGGTTATCAGCGCTACTGGTTCCCGGCTTACGGCCTGCTACCCCGCTGGCACCATCGCCGCGATCTGACCCCAGTGGACAAACCGGCGGGCCTCACGAGCCTGACGTTAACCTGGTATAACCAGCATATTGAGCATGTCAGTATTACGGATGCCTTACGTCCGTTGCTGGCAGAACAGGGCGTTACGTTGAACACCCGGGAAGTCAGTTACGAAAGCTGGCATCAGGGCGAAGGCGAGAGTGATATCTGGCTGGGCAGCGTCAATTTTACCCTGCCCCTCGAATATTCCCTGTTTGCCCTGTTATACGAAACGCCGTTGATGCAGCACTGTCTGCCTGTTAACTGGCAGCAGGATGCCACGCGCTGGCGTGAAAAAACGCTCTCCCTCGCTGAATGGGGTAAATATCTGGTGGAAAATAGCTGGCTTCATCCGCTGTTTCATCACTGGCTGCTGCTGGAGGGCCAGCGCAGTATGCGCGGCGTGCGGATGAATACATTGGGCTGGTTTGATTTTAAATCCGCCTGGTTTGCCCCGCCTACGCTGTGAGCCTTTCCCCTTGCGCATTTAATGACTAGAATGTGGCGTTCTCAACGGGGTGCCCCTTTCCACAGTGTCAGGGCGCTGAGAAATACCCGTCGAACCTGAATCGGTTAATACCGACGTAGGGATTTGAGAGGTTGTTTTGCTCAGATCCTTTGCGACTCAACCCTGCCGCCCTAGGAGCGCAAAGTGTTAAAAAACGTCCTGCCCGTGCTGCTGTTACTCTCTGCCCCGGTCTTTGCGGCCAAACCTGTCCTGACGGTTTACACCTACGACGCCTTTTCCGCTGACTGGGGGCCGGGTCCGGCCGTCAAAAAAGCCTTTGAAGCCCAGTGCGGTTGCGAGCTGAAATTTGTCGCGCTGGAAGACGGTGTTTCGCTGCTGAACCGTGTACGTATGGAAGGCAAGAACACAAAGGCCGATGTGGTACTAGGCCTGGATAACAACCTTCTGCAGGCCGCGCAGCAAACCGGCCTGTTTGCCAAAAGCGACGTGGATACCCGTGAGCTGCAGGTGCCCGGCGGCTGGATGGACACCACCTTTGTGCCGTTCGATTACGGTTATTTCGCATTCGTGTACAACAAAAACACACTAAAAAATCCCCCTACAAGCCTGAAAGAACTGGTCGAAAGCCCAGAGAAATGGCGCGTGATTTATGAAGATCCTCGCACCAGCACGCCAGGCCTTGGCCTGCTGCTGTGGATGCAAAAGGTTTACGGGGACAACGCGCCTGAGGCCTGGCAAAAGCTGGCGAAGAAAACCGTCACGGTCACCAAAGGCTGGAGTGAAGCCTACGGCCTGTTTCTTAAAGGCGAGAGCGATCTGGTGCTGAGCTATACCACGTCACCGGCTTATCACATCATTGAAGAGAAAAAAGATAACTATGCTGCGGCATCCTTCGCCGAAGGCAACTATCTGCAGGTTGAGGTGGCCGCCCGACTGGCGAACAGCAAGCAGCCCAAACTGGCAGAACAGTTTATGCAATTCATGGTTACGCCAGCCTTTCAGAACACCATCCCTACCGGGAACTGGATGTATCCGGTGATCAAAACTGACCTGCCCGCCGGATTTGCCTCGCTCAGCGTGCCGAAGACAACATTGCAGTTTTCACCGGAAGAGGTTGCCAGCCACCGTTCGCAATGGGTTAGCCAATGGCAACGCGCCGTCAGCCGTTAATCCCTTTCTGGCTGATTCCGGGTTCGCTCGCCACGCTGCTGCTCTGCAGCGTGGCGCTGCTGGCCTTCACAGCACTGTGGATGGCGGCGCCAGCGACCGACTGGCGGTCTGTCCTGCAGGATACGTATCTGCATCATGTTATTGGCTTTTCGTTTAAGCAGGCGCTGCTTTCCGCCCTGCTCTCCTTGCTGCCGGCCATTCCACTGTCCCGAGCCCTTTATCGGCGGCGCTTTCCCGGACGTCAGGTGTTGCTGCGCCTGTGCGCCATGACGCTGGTTCTGCCCGTGCTGGTGGCCGTATTCGGCCTGCTCACCGTCTATGGTCGGGTGGGCTGGCTGGCGCAGCTTTGCGCCTGGCTTGGCGTGGACTATCACTTCTCGCCTTACGGGCTTCAGGGAATTTTACTGGCCCATGTGTTTTTCAACCTGCCGCTGGCCACGCGCCTGATGCTGCAGGCGCTGGAAAGCATTCCTGCCGAACAGCGTCAGCTTGCTGCCCAACTGAACATACGTGGCTGGCATCATTTCCGGCTGCTTGAATGGCCCTGGCTGCGCCGCCAGCTCCTGCCCACCGGGGCATTAATCTTTATGCTCTGTTTTGCCAGTTTTGCCACCGTGCTATCGCTGGGTGGCGGGCCGCAGGCGACCACCATCGAACTGGCCATCTTCCAGGCGCTAAGCTATGACTACGATCCGGGCCGCGCGGCGCTCCTGGCGCTGATTCAGCTCAGCTGCTGCCTGGTGCTGGTGCTCCTCAGCCAGCGCTTCAGCAACGCCATTCCGGCGGGTAGCCCGCAACTGAACGGCTGGCGCGATCCTCAGGATTCCACGCTGGCCCGCGTCAGCGACGCCGCCATCATCTTTTTCGCCCTGCTGCTGCTGCTGCCGCCGCTGCTGGCGGTGATCGTAAATGGTCTGGATAGCGGGCTTCGGGGCGCGTTACAGCAACCGGCGTTATGGCAGGCAACGTTGACCTCGTTACGTATCGCGCTCGGCGCCGGCGTGCTGTGTCTGGTCCTGACCACCATGCTGTTGTGGAGCAGCCGGGAGCTGCGCCTGCGGCAGCATACACTCGCCGCACAGATCATGGACACCAGCGGCATGCTGATTTTGGCAATGCCCGGTATCGTGCTGGCAACCGGCTTTTTCCTGCTACTGAACGCCACGACCGGCTTGCCGGACTCCGCGGATGGCGTGGTGATCTTTGCCAATGCGTTAATCGCGATTCCCTACGCGTTGAAAGTGCTGGAAAATCCGATGCGGGATATCGCTGAACGTTACGCCCACCTGTGCGGGGCACTGGGCATCAGCGGCTGGAACCGCCTGTGGCTGATTGAACTCCGGGCGTTGAAACGTCCGCTGGCGCAGGCGCTGGCGTTTGCCTGCGTGCTGTCGATTGGTGATTTTGGCGTCGTAGCGCTGTTTGGTAATGCCGATTTCCGCACGCTGCCGTTCTACCTTTATCAGCAGATAGGCGCCTATCGCGGTGCCGATGGCGCCGTTACTGCACTGTTATTGCTGCTACTCTGCCTGTCTCTGTTCACCTTGATGGAAAAATTACCGGGCCGCCATGCTGACACTGAATAATCTGACTTACCTGTATCAGCATTTGCCGATGCGTTTCTCCCTTCACGCCGGGCGCGGCGAACGACTGGCGATTCTCGGCCCAAGCGGGGCAGGTAAAAGTACGTTATTAAACCTGATTGCCGGTTTTCTGCCCGTCAGCCAGGGCAGCCTGACGATTAACGGTGTTGACCATACGAATAGCGTGCCCGCCCAGCGCCCGGTATCAATGCTGTTTCAGGAAAATAACCTGTTTCCGCACCTGAGCGTAGAACAGAACCTGGGGCTGGGCTTACATCCCGGTCTGAAGCTGACCTCAGATCAGCGCCAGCAGGTGACGACCATTGCGCAGCAGGTCGGACTCAGTGAGATGCTGTCACGCCTGCCGGGCCAGCTCTCGGGAGGACAACGCCAGCGCGTTGCCCTGGCACGCTGTTTACTGCGCGATCGCCCGGTGCTGCTGCTGGATGAACCTTTTTCGGCGCTCGATCCGGCCCTGCGCGGCGAGATGCTTAATCTGGTGCGCACCGTCTGCGAAACCCGTGCGATTACGTTGCTGATGGTGTCGCACAGTCTTGAAGACGCACAGCAGATAGCGCCACGTAGCGTGGTGGTGGTGGATGGACGCGTTTACTGGCAGGGATCGACGGACGCACTGTTGTCAGGGAACATACGGGAAGCCGATGTGCTCGGCATCCCGCGCCGTTAACCGATAAAGACCTGCCACAACAGGTGGCGGAAAATCGGCATCATCGGATGAAACTGGATGCCGACGAACGCCGCAACGGCCACCACAAAACTTAGCGGCGCCAGCCAGCGCAGACGTTCGGGTGGCAAATACGCCGTCGCCCAGTCGCGCGTTTTTCCACTGCGCCACCAGCGCCAGCACAGCCAGCATCCCAGCCATACCAGGATAGCAACGCCTAATAACAGCCAGATGAAATGGCCGCCCTGGGCTTCTTTCGGAACATCAATCGCGACGCCTGCCAGAATACCCGGCAATAAATAGAGCGGTGGCCATAAAATACAGCCGATCAGATTGGGGGGCAGAAATTTGCGTACCGGCAATTCCAGCATGCCCGCCACCAGCGGGATCAGCGGTCGGGTTGGCCCGACAAAGCGCCCGACCAGAATGGTAAACATGCTGTGCTGATACAGCGCGTGTTCGGTCTTATCCAGCAGCCCTTTGTACTTTTGCAGGTATTTCCAGCGATGGAGCGGCCCCTGAAACTTCCAGCCAATGCCATAGGAAACCCAGTCGCCCAGCAGGCAGCCAATGAAGCCCGCGGCCCAGGCGGGATATAAGCCGATCTGTCCACTGCCCACCAGCGCACCCAGGCTCGCCATCATGACGGTGCCAGGGAGTAACAGCCCCACGAACGCCAATGACTCCAGAAACGTCACCAGCGCGACGGCAAACAGCGCCCACTCCAGCGACTGTGTAATCAGGTGTTCAACCCAGGCTTCCATATCAATCCTCAGAAAAAGCAGAAGGCTGGATTGTCCAGAGCAGACATCACAGCGTCAAGGCAAGAATTGTAGGCCAATATTGACAAAACGCACCGGCAGACACTGTATAAATATCCATGTTATACTGGTCAATGAGATGTCCGACTCGCTATCTGCCTGGAGAATACGTGAATAAGCCCCGCGCAGGGTTTCTGCTCAGCCGTCACTGGCGCGACACGCCGCAAGGCACCGAAATTACGCTGTGGCTGGCCACCGACGAGGGTGCTCAGCGCGTTGTGCTGCCTTTGCAGGAATCCGTGACGTTTATTCCCTGTGAATATCAGGCGCAGGTCGACACGCTGTTGCAGGGCGAGCGCCAGCTGCGGATGCAGCCTCTGCAATTAAAAGATTTTCGCCGCCGTCCAGTATTTGGCCTGTACTGCCGGCAGCATCGCCAGTTGCAGTGGGTTGAAAAGAAACTGCGCGAAAGCGGTATCCCCCTGTATGAATCCGACATTCGTCCACCCGAACGCTACCTGATGGAACGGTTTATTACCGCGCCCGTATGGTTTGATGGTGACATTCAGGGCGACACATGGGTTAACGCCCGTCTGAAACCCCATCCCGATTACCGGCCCCCGCTGAAGTGGGTCTCGCTGGATATTGAAACGACCCAGCATGGCGAGCTTTACTGCATTGGTCTGGAAGGCTGCGGGCAGCGCCAGGTTTTCATGCTGGGACCGCCTAACGGCGACGCCAGCGAACTGGATTTCGAACTTATCTATCTTGAGAGCCGCCCGCAGTTGCTGGAGGCGCTGAATCGCTGGTTTGCCGATAACGATCCGGATGTGATCATTGGCTGGAACGTGGTGCAGTTTGACCTGCGCGTGCTGCAGAAACACGCCGATCGCTACGGTATTCCGTTACGCCTTGGCCGCCAGCAGGCCGCGCTGGAGTGGCGCGAGCATGGGTTTAAACCCGGCGTGTTTTTTGCCCAGGCGACAGGTCGCCTGATTATTGACGGCATCGATGCCCTGAAATCCGCCTTCTGGGATTTTCCCTCTTTTAGTCTGGAATCTGTTTCGCAGCAGCTGCTCGGTGAAGGCAAAGCCATTGATAATCCATGGCAGCGCATGGAAGAGATCAACTGGCGTTTTGCCAACGATAAACCGGCGCTGGCGCGCTACAACCTGAAGGACTGCGAGCTGGTCACGCGCATCTTTCATAAAACCGAGATCATGCCGTTTTTACTGGAGCGCGCTGCCGTTAACGGGCTGGCAGTCGATCGCCACGGCGGCTCCGTCGCGGCATTCGGTCATCTGTACATCCCCCGCATGCACCGGGCCGGTTTTGTCGCCCCGAATCTGGGCGATGTGGCGCCGGAAGCCAGCCCCGGCGGCTACGTGATGGATTCCCGGCCCGGCCTGTATGATTCCGTGTTAGTGCTGGATTATAAAAGCCTGTATCCCTCGATTATCCGCACCTTTCTGATCGATCCCGTCGGGCTCATCGAAGGTCTGGCGCACCCAACGGATGCGGACTCGGTGCCCGGTTTTCGCGAGGCGCGCTTCTCACGTGAGACGCATTGCCTGCCCGCCATCGTAGAGCAGATTTGGCAGGGGCGCGAAACCGCAAAAACACAGGGCAATAAACCCCTGTCGCAGGCCCTGAAAATCATCATGAATGCGTTTTACGGCGTGCTCGGCACCAGCGCCTGCCGCTTTTTTGACCCTCGCCTGGCCTCGTCTATCACGCTGCGCGGTCATGCCATCATGCAGCAAACCCGTGAACTCATTGAAGCCGAAGGGTACGATGTGATTTATGGCGACACCGATTCGACCTTTGTCTGGCTGAAATCCGCCCGGGATGAAGACGAGGCAGAGGCAATTGGCCGGGCACTGGCCGGGAAGGTCAACGGTTGGTGGCGTGAACATCTGCAGCAGCAATACGGCCTGACCAGCGCCCTGGAGCTGGAGTATGAAAATCACTTTTGCCGATTCCTGATGCCGACGATTCGCGGTGCTGAACAGGGCAGTAAAAAACGCTATGCGGGCTTAATTCGGGCAGGCGAAAGTGAGCGTATGGTGTTCAAAGGACTGGAATCGGTACGTACCGACTGGACGCCGCTGGCGCAGCAGTTTCAGCAGGAGCTTTACAGCCGCATATTTCATCGCCAGCCGTGGGAAGACTATGTTCGTAACACGGTGGCCCAGCTGTTGGCAGGTGAGCTGGACGACAGGCTGATTTATAAAAAGCGCCTGCGCCGCCCACTGAACGAGTATGAACGCAATGTGCCGCCGCACGTTCGCGCCGCACGTCTGGCTGATGAGCAGAATCGTAAGCTGGGCCGGCCGTTGCAATATCAGACCGGGGGCCGCATTCGTTATGTGATTGCCACCAGCGGTCCCGAGCCGGTAGAAGCCCGAACCACGCCGCTGGACTACGATCACTACGTGACTAAACAGCTGCAGCCCGTAGCCGAAGGCATTCTGCCTTTTGTCGATGGCGACTTTGCTACACTCATTACCGGGCAGTTAGGCCTTTTTTGACAGGTGACGAATGCCCTGCCATCCAGTACCATAACGCCCTTCCTCAAAACTCACTGCTCTGACATGACGCACCAGGCCCTTTTGCCTGGATGAAATGCTATTGCCTGAGAATGGGGAACACCTTCAAAAACGTTAAAAATTCGAGCAAAAATTATATGGTTTTTACATTAGGTCAGCGTTGGATTAGTGATACAGAAAGTGAACTGGGATTAGGCACCGTGGTGGCGATTGATACGCGCATGATCACCCTGCTGTTCCCGGCCACAGGGGAAAATCGCCTCTACGCTCGCAGCGACTCGCCGGTCACCCGCGTGATTTTTAATCCGGGTGATACCGTTACCAGCCACGAAGGCTGGCAGATGCAGGTCGATGAAGTACGCAATGACAATGACCTGATAACCTATATCGGCACGCGCCTTGATACCGAAGAAACCCACGTCATGCTGCGTGAAGTGATGCTCGACAGCAAACTGGTGTTCAGCAAACCTCAGGACAGGCTGTTTGCAGGCCAGCTCGACCGTATGGATCGCTTCGCCCTGCGTTTTCGCGCACGTAAATATCAAAGTGAGCAGTATCGCCTGCACGTCAGCGGCCTGCGCGGCATGCGTACCAATCTGATCCCCCACCAGCTGCATATCGCCCACGACGTAGGCCGCCGCCATGCGCCGCGCGTCCTGCTGGCGGATGAGGTCGGCCTGGGGAAAACCATCGAAGCCGGCATGATCATCCAGCAGCAGTTGTTGGCAGGCCGTGCTGAACGCGTACTTATCGTCGTGCCAGAAACCCTGCAACATCAGTGGCTGGTAGAAATGCTGCGCCGCTTCAACCTGCGCTTCGCCCTGTTTGACGACGATCGTTACGCTGAAGCCCAGCACGACAGCGACAATGCCTTTGACACCGAACAGTTGATTATCTGCTCGCTGGACTTTGTGCGTCGCAACAAACAGCGTCTGGATAAGCTGGCGGACGCCGACTGGGATTTAATGGTGGTGGATGAAGCGCACCATTTGGCCTGGTCCGAAGGCGAACCAAGCCGTGAGTATCAGGTGATCGAAAAACTGGCTGAAAAAACGCCGGGCGTTCTGTTACTGACCGCGACGCCAGAACAGCTGGGCATGGAGAGTCATTTTGCGCGCCTGCGCTTGCTTGACCCCGACCGTTTTCATGATTTCGCCGCCTTTGTTGAAGAGCAGCAGCACTTCCGCCCGATTGCCGATGCGGTGACATCGCTGCTGGCCGATCATGCCATCTCACAAAACGAGATGAATATGATCAATGAGCTGGTCGGCGAGCAGGATATTGAACCGCTGCTGCAGGTGGCAAACAGCGATCGTGAAGGCAAACAGGACGCGCGCAGCGAACTCATTTCCATGCTGATGGATCGCCACGGCACCAGCCGCGTGCTGTTCCGTAATACCCGCAACGGGGTGAAAGGCTTCCCGAAACGTGAGTTACACGCTATTCGTCTGCCCCTGCCGGCTCAGTATCAAACGGCCATTAAGGTGTCCGGTATTATGGGCACACGTAAAAGCGCAGAAGCGCGCGCGCGCGATCTGCTCTATCCGGAACAGATTTATCAGGAGTTCGAAGGCGATACCGGCACCTGGTGGAACTTCGATCCGCGCGTTGAATGGCTCATGGGTTACCTGACCAGCAACCGTAAAGAAAAAGTGCTGGTGATCTGTGCTCAGGCCGCTACAGCACTTCAACTGGAGCAGGTGCTGCGTGAACGTGAAGGGATTCGCGCCGCCGTGTTCCATGAAGGGCTGTCGATCATTGAACGCGATCGGGCTGCCGCCTGGTTCGCTTCTGAAGAGA
Organism: Pantoea sp. Ae19-2; assembly: GCF_059801205.1. Taxonomy (NCBI): domain Bacteria; kingdom Pseudomonadati; phylum Pseudomonadota; class Gammaproteobacteria; order Enterobacterales; family Erwiniaceae; genus Pantoea; species Pantoea sp. Ae19-2. The sequence continues at coordinate 3,127,182 of NZ_JBCHWE010000001.1, forward strand.
ACGGCGCACAAGTCCTGCTGTGCTCCGAAATTGGTTCCGAAGGCCGTAACTTCCAGTTCGCCAGCCGTCTGGTGATGTTCGATCTGCCGTTTAACCCGGATCTGCTGGAACAGCGTATTGGCCGACTGGATCGTATTGGCCAGGCGCACGATATTCAGATTCTGGTCCCCTGGCTGGAGAAAACGGCCCAGGCCGTGCTGCTGCGCTGGTATCACGAAGGGCTGGACGCGTTCGAGCACACCTGCCCGACCGGCAGAGCCATCTACGACAGCGTCAACGCAGAGCTGATTAACTACCTGGCCGCACCGGAAAACAGTGACGGGTTTGATGATTTCATTAGCGAATGCCGTAAGCAGCATGATGCGCTGAAATCCCAACTCGAACAGGGCCGCGACCGCCTGCTGGAGCTAAACTCTAACGGTGGTGAAGCCGCCCAGGCGCTGGCCAATACCATTGCCGAACAGGATAATGATACCGAACTGGTTAACTTTGCTCTTAACCTGTTTGATATCGTCGGCATTAATCAGGAAGACCGCAGTGATAACCTGATCGTTCTGACACCTTCAGATCATATGCTGGTTCCGGACTTTCCTGGCCTGCCGGAAGACGGCTGTACGATCACCTTCAATCGCGACCAGGCCCTGTCGCGTGAAGATACGCAGTTTATTACCTGGGAACATCCGTTAATCCGTAATGGCCTGGATCTGATTTTGTCAGGTGACACCGGCAGTTGTGCACTGTCGCTGTTAAAGAACAAGGCATTGCCTGTGGGAACACTGCTGGTCGAGATGATCTACGTGGTGGAATCCCAGGCACCGAAACATCTGCAGCTAACCCGCTTCCTGCCCCCTACGCCGGTGCGCCTGCTGCTGGATCGCAACGGGACGAACCTGGCCGGTAAAGTGGAATTCGAAAGCTTCAACCGCCAGTTGAATGCCGTTAACCGCCACACCGGCAGCAAGCTGGTGAATGCCGTACAGCAGGACGTTCACGCGATCCTGACGCTGGCTGAAAAAGAAGTCGTCAGTGAAGCACGTGCCGTTATTGACGCGGCACGGCGCGAGGCGAGCGAAAAGCTGGGGGCCGAGTTATCACGTCTGGAAGCACTGAGAGCCGTTAACCCCAACATCCGTGACGATGAGGTCGAGGCGCTGGAAACGAATCGCCAGCAGGTACTGGAGAGTCTGGATGAAGCGAACTGGCGACTGGATGCACTGCGTCTGATTGTGGTTACGCATCAATAAGTTCAGGGCCGCAAGGCCCTCTTTTTTTGGAATAGAGTATGGAACCCTACAATCCACCGCTTGAGCCCTGGCTGCACATTCTGTATCAGGATGCCCATATCATGGTGGTGAATAAGCCCAGCGGCCTGCTTTCGGTACCCGGTCGGCTTGACGAGCACAAAGACAGCGTGATGACGCGGATCCAACGCGATTATCCTGAGGCGGAATCTGTGCATCGGCTGGACATGGCGACCAGCGGCGTGATTGTGGTCGCCCTGACAAAGGCCGCAGAGCGCGAGCTTAAACGTCAGTTTCGTGAACGCGAGCCTGCAAAGACCTATGTGGCCCGGGTTTGGGGCCATCCGGCGCAGGAGAAGGGCATGGTGGATTTACCGCTGATTTGCGACTGGCCTAATCGCCCGAAGCAGAAAGTGTGTTTCGACACCGGCAAGTCGGCGCAAACCGACTATCAGGTTGTGGAATACGGTGAAGATAACAGCGCGCGCGTCGCGCTCAAACCGATTACCGGGCGCTCGCATCAGCTGCGCGTACATATGCTGGCGCTGGGCCATCCGATTCTGGGTGACGGTTTTTACGCACATCCGGAAGCAAAAGCCATGGCAGATCGTCTTCTGCTGCACGCCGAATCGCTGACCATCACGCACCCGGCGTTTGGTAATGCCATGACCTTCAGGCAGCCTGCCGATTTTTAATCTGCCGTGATGCTAATGCTTCTGCTTCGCGCGCCCTCGCCATCAGCCCGGGCGCGCATCTCACTTATTTAAAGCCTTTTTCTTTGCGAATCAGATCGTAAGCCGACTGAATGTCCTGCGCTTTCTGTTTCGCCATCTCCATCATCTCGGGCGGCAGACCTTTCGCCACCAGCTTATCCGGGTGATGTTCACTCATCAGTTTGCGATAGGCGCGTTTGATGGTGGTGGCATCGTCGGTGGTTTTCACACCCAAAACGTTACAGGCATCGGATAACGTCGGGCCTCGTTGCGCCTGCTGAAAACCGCCCTGCTGTGAATAGCTGCGACCGCCGCCGAACTGCTGTCCCCCCTCCATCATGCGCAGAAACTGATCGAACTGACTCTGAGAAATCCCCAGTTCTTCACCAATCACATACAGCACCTGACGTTCATTGGGATGCAGCGACCCATCGGCAAACGCGGCCTGGATCTGAATTTCCAGAAACATCCTAATCAGATCAAAACGTCCGAAGCAGGCACTGCGCAATTCACGCAGTTTGGTACGGAGCGGATATTCCCCCTGCTTGCCTTCGCGAAAGGCGCGCTGTGCAGCCATTCGGGCATCGCCATGCAGCTGCATGCGATCCATAAACAGCGATGCAATCTGAATATCCGCTTCGGTTACGCGCCCTTTCGACTTGGTTAAGTGCCCCATGACCTGAAAAGTCGTGCTGAAAAAGAGTGACTGCCGGGTCTGATTATTTGAGAAGTAAGCTTTGCTCTGCGCGCCGCGAACCTTGTCAAATCCATGCCCAATGATCAGACCAATAACAATTCCCCAAAAGCCTGCGCCGGACAGCAATCCAAGCACTAAACCTATTACTTTTCCCCAGTAGCGCATAAACTCCTCAATTCGCCATGCTTACGGCTGAAAATTGCATTATCATACCTGTCATTTATCTCAGCGCCTAACGGCAGCGCGGACAGAAAAGGATTAACACTGGCGCAACGCCAGGCAGTGCGTTAGTCTCTGACCCGATTGTCGGCATGATGCCAGTTTTCATGGAATTCTCGATACCGCGTATGAAAAAACATATACCTACTCTGCTGGCCACCATGATCGGCGCAGCCATTAGCCAGCAAGCCTTCGCCGATGATTTAATGTCGCAGTGTATGTTAGGCGTGCCGAGCTACAATCGCCCCCTGGTTAACGGCGATCCTAATCAGCTGCCCGTTACTATTCACTCGGATTCCCTGAAAGGCAACTATCCTGACGATGCGGTCTTCACAGGTGATGTGGATGTGCAGCAGGGTAACAGCCGCATGCTGGCAGATGAAGTACAGCTTCACCAACGCCAGCCTGAAGGTCAGACCGTCCCCGTTCGTACCGTCGATGCGCTAGGTAATGTGCACTACGATGATAATCAGGTCATCCTGAAAGGTCCGAAAGCCTGGTCAAATCTGAATACCAAAGATACCAACGTCTGGAACGGCGATTATCAGATGGTAGGCCGTCAGGGCCGTGGAACGGGCGATCAGATGAAGCTGCGCGGTGAAAACCGTTACACCATCATGGAAAACGGCACCTTCACTTCCTGTCTGCCCGGCAGCAACAGCTGGAGCGTCGCGGGTTCTGAGATCATTCAGGATCGTCAGGAAGAAGTGGCTGAAATCTGGAATGCGCGCTTTAAACTGGGTTCCGTTCCGGTGTTTTACAGCCCCTATCTGCAATTGCCATTGGGCGATCGTCGCCGCTCCGGTTTTCTGATCCCCAATGCTAAATACGGCAGCAGCAACGGTTTTGAGTTCATTCTGCCCTACTACTGGAACATCGCGCCACAGGCCGATGCGACCATTACGCCGCATTACATGAGTAATCGCGGGCTGCAATTACAGAATGAGTTCCGTTATCTGACACAGGCTGGCGCAGGCCTCGTTGAGTTTGACTATCTGGCCTCAGATAAACAGTATGACAACGACAAAGCTGCACGCGGCATTGCCCAAAATGACAGTTCGGACCGTTGGTTATTTTACTGGCGTCACTCTGGTGTTTACGACCAGCACTGGCGTTTTAACGCTGACTACACCAAAGTCAGCGACCCGTTTTATTTCAACGATCTGACCTCGCCTTACTACAGTTCGACAGATGGTTACGCCTCGCAAAAATTCAGCGTGGGCTATGCGGATACCAACTGGGACGCAACGCTGTCGACCAAAGATTTCCAGATTTTTGGCAACACGAGCAACAGCAACGTCTATCGCGCCTTCCCGCAACTGGATCTGAACTGGTACCAGAACGATGTGGGTCCGTTCGACACCCACATCTATGCGCAGGCCGTCAAGTTTATCAACGTCAACAACGACTATCCTGAAACCACGCGTTTACACGTTGAGCCCACGATTAATCTGCCGTTGTCCAACGGTTGGGCCAGTCTGGATACCGAAGCGAAGTTTCTGGCGACGCACTATCAGCAGAAAGATGTTGATTACTACAATAACGTAGTACTTAATAATTCAAATAATCGCCCTGTAAGTGGCCAGCTTAAAGACTCTGTCAACCGCACCTTGCCCCAGTTCAAGGTCGACGGTCGTATGGTGTTTGACCGCGATATGGACTGGGCGCAGGGCTACACGCAGACGCTGGAACCCCGGGTTCAGTACCTGTATATCCCGTATCGTAACCAGAGTGATATCTACCCTTACGACTCCACCCTGCTGCAAACCGACTATACCGGCCTGTTCCGCGATCGTTCATACAGCGGCCTGGATCGCATCGCATCGGCCAACCAGGTTGCCACCGGTGTCACTACGCGAATTTATGATACCGATTTGGTTGAACGTTTTAACGTTTCTGTAGGTCAAATCTATTCGTTCACGCCTTCTCGTACGGGTGTTAACCAGGTCAATAAAGAAGACGACACCGGTAGTCTTCTGTGGGCGGGTGACAGCTACTGGAAGATAAGTGACCGTTGGGGCGTGCGCGGCGGGCTGCAGTACGATACCCGCCTGAATAACGTGGCACAGGGAAATACCGTGCTGGAATACCGCCGTGATGCTGACCGTATGGTGCAGTTGAGCTACCGTTACAGTAGCCCGGAGTATGTTGCTTCTGCGCTGAACGACAGTTCACTGGTGAATAACCCGATTTATAAAAACGGGATTTCACAGGTCGGTACGACGGCGAGCTGGCCGATTCATGATGCCTGGTCGGTGGTTGGCGCGTATTACTATGATACGCGCAATAATCGTCCTGCATCACAGTTGGTTGGCCTGCAGTACAGCTCTTGTTGCTACGCAATTCGTCTGGGATATGAGCGCAAAATCAACGGTTGGGAAAACAACGACAGTAAGTATGACAACCAAATCTCATTCAACATTGAGTTACGTGGCCTGAGCTCAAATTATGGCCTGGGAACCGGCCAGATGCTGAGTCAGGGTATCATCCCTTATCAGCGTGCATTCTGATGTTGTGATGTTTGACAGGCAATCCCGCAGTGCGGAACCAATAATGGATAAAGTATGAAGAACTGGAGAATGCTGATTCTTGGTGTGGCGCTCAGTGCCAACACCGCGTTCGCAGCACCACAAGTGGTTGATAAAGTTGCAGCTGTAGTGAATAACGGCGTGGTCCTCGAGAGTGACGTGGACAGCATGATGAGCACCGTTAAATCTCAGGCGAAGCAGGCAGGTCAACAGCTGCCTGATGATAAGACGTTGCGCCATCAGATCCTCGAACGTGAGATCATGGACGCGATCATCCTGCAGTTAGGTGATAAAGCCGGTTTACAGATTACCGATCAGCAACTGGATCAGGCTATTCAGAATATCGCCGCGCAAAACCGCATGAGCGTTGATCAGCTGAGAAGCCGCCTGGCTTACGACGGGATGAACTACAACACCTATCGTGCTCAGATCCGTAAAGAGATGCTGATCTCTGAAGTGCGTAATAATGAAGTCCGCCGTCGTGTCACTATCCTGCCGCAGGAAGTCGATACGCTGGCGCAGCAGGTTGGCGCTCAGAATACGCAGGGCACTGAAATGAATATCAGTCATATCCTGCTGCCTCTTCCGGAAAACCCTACGCAGCAGCAGGTTGACGATCAGGAGAAGCTGGCAAAACAGCTGATAACGGAACTGAAAGCTGGCGCAGACTTTGGCAAGCTGGCCGTGACCTACTCCGCCGATTCTCAGGCGCTGAAGGGCGGCAACATGGGCTGGGCAAAAATCGAAGAGCTGCCTACCCTGTTTGCTCAGGCGCTGACTACAGCGAAGAAGGGCGACATTGTTGGCCCTATCCGTTCAGGTGTGGGTTTCCATATCCTGAAGGTGAACGATCTACGCGGCGAGAGCAAAAACGTCTCTGTTACCGAAGTGCATGCGCGCCACATTCTGCTGAAGCCGTCTCCGATCATGACTGACGATCAGGCTCGCGCTAAGCTGGAACAGATTGCTGCCGACATTCGCAGTGGTAAGACGACCTTTGCCGCGGCCGCCAAACAGTTCTCCGACGATCCGGGTTCGGCTAATCAGGGCGGCGATCTGGGCTGGACCTCACCAGAAGTGTTTGACCCGGCATTCCGCGATGCGCTGCTGCGTCTGAAAAAAGGCGAAACCAGTCAGCCGGTCCACTCCTCTTTTGGCTGGCATCTGATTCAGCTGCTGGATACGCGTCAGGTGGATAAAACCGATGCAGCCCAGAAAGAGCGCGCTTACCGTATGCTGTTTAATCGTAAGTTTGCGGAAGAAGCGCAAACCTGGATGCAGGAACAGCGCGCCGGCGCTTACGTGAAAATCCTGGATAACAATGCGCAGTGATTTTCGTGTGGTGATCACGCCCGGCGAACCCGCCGGGATTGGTCCCGATCTTGCCGTTCAACTGGCTCAGCGAGCCTGGCCTGTTGAACTGGTTGTGTGTGCTTCTCCCCAGCTGTTGCTGCAACGTGCTGCTCAGCTGGGTTTGCCGTTGACGCTGCGCGTTTACGACGCCGCAGGCGAACCCGAACCGCAACAGGCTGGCACGCTCACCGTTCTCCCCGTTGAAATACCGCAGCCGGTCACGCCCGGCACGCTATGCGTCGCCAACAGCCACTATGTGCTGGAAACCCTGGCACGCGCCTGCGACGGATGTTTATCCGGGGAGTTTTCTGCCTTAATTACTGGCCCCGTTCACAAGGGCGTGATTAACGACGCGGGCATTCCGTTTACCGGGCATACCGAATTTTTTGCCGAGCGCGCGGGCGCGCAGCGCGTGGTGATGATGCTGGCCACCGAGCAACTGCGTGTCGCGCTTGCCACTACGCATCTGCCGTTAAAAGATGTTGCTGGTGCCGTCACCCGCGATTGTCTGCATGAAGTCATCACCATTCTGCATCAGGATCTCAAGCATAAGTTTGCCATTGCTCAGCCGCATATTTTTGTCTGCGGACTGAATCCCCATGCCGGAGAAGGCGGTCACATGGGGCGGGAAGAGATAGACACGATCATCCCGGCACTCAATGCGCTGCGCGAGCAAGGCATTCAACTCACCGGTCCGCTGCCTGCGGATACACTGTTCCAGCCCAAATATCTGCAACATGCCGATGCGGTGCTGGCGATGTATCACGATCAGGGGTTACCGGTGCTTAAATTTCAGGGATTTGGTCGGGCGGTTAATATTACCCTCGGCCTGCCGTTTATCCGTACCTCAGTCGACCACGGCACCGCGCTTGAATTAGCCGGGTTGGGTCAGGCTGACGCGGGCAGCTTTATCACGGCGCTTAACCTCGCCATCACTATGATCAAGAGCAGTAATGAATAATCGCGTCCATCAGGGGCACTACGCCCGTAAACGTTTCGGGCAAAACTTCCTGAACGATCAATATATTATCGACAGCATCGTCTCCGCCATCCATCCACAGCGCGATCAGGCAATAGTGGAAATCGGTTCGGGTTTGGGTGCACTTACTGAACCCGTGGGCGAACGCCTGGACAGTTTAACCGTGGTGGAGTTAGATCGCGATCTGGCTGCACGCCTGCAAACTCATCCGTTTTTAGGGCCCAAGCTGACGATTTTCCAGCAGGACGCCATGACGTTTGACTTCGCTGCGCTGGCCAAAGAGAAAGGCCAGCCGCTGCGGGTCTTCGGTAACCTGCCATATAATATTTCGACCCCGCTGATGTTCCATCTGTTCAGCTATACTGGTTCGATTAAAGATATGCACTTCATGCTGCAGAAAGAGGTGGTTAATCGTCTGGTTGCGGGTCCCGGCAGCAAAGCCTATGGTCGTCTGAGCGTAATGGCTCAGTACTATTGTCAGGTGATTCCGGTGCTGGAAGTGCCGCCGCACTCCTTTACCCCGCCCCCGAAGGTGGACTCGGCGGTTGTGCGGTTAGTCCCTTACATGACACCGCCTCATCCGGTCAAAGACGTGCGTATTCTGAGCCGCATTACCACTGAAGCATTCGGTCAACGCCGCAAAACGCTGCGTAACAGCCTGAGCCATATGGTCGTTGCTGGCGCACTGGATGAGCTGGAAATCGACACCAGCCTGCGTGCCGAAAATGTTTCGGTCGCGCAGTATTGCCAGTTAGCAAACTGGCTGGCAGATCATCTGGATCAACCCCAGGAGTAACCCATGAGTGAACCGGCCCGCGTATCGCTGCACGTACAAAGTCTGTATGTCGCCTCACAGTCCTCACCGGAAGATGAGCGCTATGTCTTTGCTTATACCGTCACGATTCGCAACGTAGGCCGGTCCTCAGTGCAACTGCTCCGACGCTACTGGCTCATCACTAACGGCAATGGCCGTGAGACGGAAGTTCAGGGTGAAGGCGTCATAGGCGAACAGCCGCATATTGCACCGGGAAACGAATATCAGTACACCAGCGGTGCTGTTCTTGAAACCCCGATGGGCACCATGCAAGGTCACTATGTGATGGTCGATGAGCAAGGCGATGAATTCCACGTCGAGATCCCGGTATTCCGCCTCGCGATTCAAACCCACATCCATTGATACTGGCGCCCTTCGCCCGCCTGGCGGGCGACTGTCTGAGTTGGATAATCCTCTATGAATACTTACCTGATTGGCGACGTTCACGGTTGTTATGATGAATTACGTGCTCTGCTGAACCAGGTTAATTACGATCCCAGTCAGGATACCTTATGGCTGACGGGTGACCTGGTGGCGCGAGGGCCCGGCTCGCTGGAGGTTCTGCGCTACGTAAAGTCATTGGGTGACAGCGTCCGTCTGGTGCTGGGTAATCACGATCTGCATTTGCTGGCCGTTTATGCCGGAATCAGTCGTAATAAACCCAAAGATCGCCTGACACCGCTGCTGGAAGCGGAAGATGCAGATGACCTGATTAACTGGCTGCGTCGCCAGCCGTTGCTGCAGGTCGATGAAGAGAAAAAGCTGGTGATGGGCCATGCCGGCATTACGCCTCAGTGGGATCTGGATACAGCACAACAGTGCGCACGCGAAGTGGAAGCCGTGCTGTCCAGCGACAGTTACCCACTGTTTCTTGACGCGATGTACGGCGACATGCCGAATAACTGGAATGAATCCCTGACCGGCCTGGCCCGCCTGCGCTTCTCGACCAACGCACTAACCCGTATGCGTTTCTGCTTTCCTAACGGTCAGCTAGACATGATCTGTAAGGATGCGCCGGAATCCGCCCCGCCGCCGTTAAAACCCTGGTTCATGATTGAAGGCCCGGTCGCACGCGATCACACCATTGTTTTCGGTCACTGGGCGTCGCTGGAAGGGAAAGGCACGCCAGAGGGCATTATCGGTCTGGATACCGGCTGCTGCTGGGGCGGGAACCTGACGCTCCTGCACTGGGAAACCCAACGCTACTATGTTCAGCCATCGAACCGTCAGTTGTCCGTACCGGACGATCTTACTCCGCAATCGTCAACCCGCTAACGCGCAGCCATAAAAAAACGCCTTGTCACAACAAGGCGTTATTTACTGCGCGTAAATTAACGGCGGCGTTCGAGGATCTCAAAGCAGTAACTGTGCGAGTTCTGCTCATCGGCATCATGAAACTCACTGAACGTGGAGTGCCACTCATCCGGCTCGTAATCCGGGAACTGCGTATCGCCTTCCACTTCCGCATCAATGTGCGTCAGATAAAGACGGTCGGCGCGCGCCAGCATCTGCTCATAGATGCGGCCGCCGCCAATGACCATGATCTCTTCAGCCTCACCCGCCGCACTGATGGCGTCGTCCAGCGAAGTTACCCAGGTTACGCCTTCGGCACTGCCCGGCTTGCTGCTGACCACAATGTTGAGCCGGCCAGGCAATGGACGACCAATAGATTCAAAGGTCAGTCTGCCCATAATAACTGGCTTTTTCAGTGTGTTGCGCTTAAACCACGCCAGGTCTGCAGGCAGGTCCCACGGCATGGCGTTTTCCATTCCAATAATGCGATCTGCTGCTAATGCCGCGATAAGACTAATCATGTTAAAAGGCTCGCTGAAAAAAACAGGCGCCATGATACGTAAAGGTTAAACCTTCGTCGATAGCAGGAAGGTGCTTATTGCATAAAGCGGCATTGCCACCATGTTTCAGACGTTGTACAGGGTTTTACTCCATAAGAAGGGCAAGTCCACCGCAAAAGTCGCCAGATAATGGCGTCACCTCGCTATAAATCATGATAATAAAAACGGCTCCCTGGGGAGCCGTTGTGTGTCATCAGAAATCGTAGCGGAAACGAACCAGGTTCATATCGCCCTGATTGTCCGTACTGGAAGTGAAGACATGTTCGTAATCCACACGGAAACCGTAGTCCAGGAATAACGTTACGCCCAGGCCATTGTCAATGCGCTGGTAGTTGCGGCCATTCACGTATTCTAAACGGTCGCCCATCACGTAAGGCTGAACGGCTTTGACACCATATTGCGCCACCGGGATTTTGTATCCGGCGTAATATTCGATGCCCCAGGCATCGTCCGCAAAATAGTTATTCACGTTGCGCTGTTTGGTCGTCAGGAAGTTTTGATACCAGCCACCGCCTGCTGACAGTGTCCAGTTACCCGGCGTCCAGCTCAGTGCCGTGCCAAAAATGTTTTGGTCGTAATCTTTATTGTTGCCCGTGACCGGATCACGCATGCTGGCGCGGGTGTAGTTCCAGGCCGTGCCCCATGCCAGCGTTGGCGTAATGTTGTAATTCACGCCCAGCGAACCGCCGCCCTGACGCTTGTAGCGCAGTCCATTGCCCGGCAAATATTCGTTATCGCTAAACAGGTAAGAGGCATAAAGATCAACTGCACCATAACTGTTTTTGTATTTCAGCTGCTTACGAGAACGGTATGAACCGTCGTAATCACCGTTAATGCCGTTACCCGGTGCCTGGGCCAGCATGTCGTAATCCCAGATATCCGTCTTGGCACCCACAACGTCGTAATAAACGCTGTTCTGCTGACCGAAGGTCAACTGGCCCCAGGTTTTACTTTTCAGGCCGGTATAGAGCTGGCGGCGCGTGGTTTCATGCGCCCCTTCAGCGTAGTGATTATCCCAGTTGAATACGGCCGGAATGTTAACGCCCAGCTCGTAGTAGCTGGTCCAACTGATATCGTCGAACAGGTAGTAATCCGCGCTAAAGCGGAAACGTGAACCACCGTCAAAGCCATTACGCTTATAGGATTTATCATTCACGCCGGTTTGATGGTTAAACTGAGGACGAATACTGCCACCGAATTTAAAATCGAGACGGCTAAGGGGATCGCCTGCTTGTGGGTCTTGTTTGAGAAGAGTGATTTCAGCCTGGCTGGAAAAAGACGCCAGAGCCAGGAGTGCAGCCACTGCACTCAGTGAAAAAGAACGCGCTTTCATTGTTATAACTATCCTGTTTACGCTCTAATAATGAGCGAGCCGGATATTACAGCGGTCAATGTCAGCCTGGTAGTTTTTTGTATTATAGATTTGTGCGAATGAGCAGATTGGGCATTATTGGCTAAAAATTAAATCAAATTTATTTGAGATTGCTGCCGCTTATCCCAGTATGAACGGGTTGATACAGCGCCAGTGGGCCGCATCAGCAGCCTGACTGAGAATGCGTTACATCGCCGGTCTTCCCTTTGGCTGTGAGCCGTATTTAGTTTGCCCCTGGCAGATCGACCAGCACTTTTTCGATTAACGCGACGATGCCTCTAACCCTGGGAGGGATAAAGCGCGCATCCGGGAAAACGGCATACACAAAGCGATCGGGATAGCGATACGCTGGCAACACCCTGATAAGCGAGCCGGATTGCAACGCCTCAGTTGCAAGGGGTAATTGCATACCGCCTACACCGATTCCCGCCTGCAACGCCTGTAATAACCCTTCACTGCTATTGGCCCTGAAGGCTGTCTTTACGGCCAGTTCTACGGTTTCATCGCCCCTGACAAGCCGCAATGGCGCAGACTCGGCAATGCTGCTGAAACGCACGTGCGGTTGGCACATCAATGCATCCAGTGAATTGAGCGGCGGGAAATCCGGTGATGCGAAAAGCGGTGTTTCAATACGCGCGATTTTCCGTGCCGGATACACTTCCGGCGCATCCTGAGTAAGGCGGAACGCCACATCCACGCCTTCTCTGGCCAGGTCGGATATCCTGTCATCAAGCGAGAGCGTCAGATGCAAACCCGGATTCGCTTTTTGCAATCCGAGCAGATGAGGAAGAAACAAACGCCCTAATCCGCCCGGGAGTTGAACGTTTATCTTGCCCTGCCATTGCTGTGCGACAGGGGATAGCTGGTTCTCGACCGCCTGCATTGCCTCAAGTATGGGCTGCATCTTACGCCGGTAATATTCTCCTTGCGCTGTCAGTACCCTCACCCGCGTCGTCCTGTGCAGCAGCACTACGCCGAGTTCAGCCTCAAGCGCGGCGATCTGCTGGCTGACCGCAGACTGTTTGATATTCAACTGGCGTGCTGCCTCAGAAAAAGACCCCGCCTCAGCCACGCGTAAAAACGTTCGAATGGCATTGAGCTTGTTATTCATTTACGCATTTCTCTTATAAGTGACATCAGCTTTCGGGGATACCGGCAAAAAACAATTTATAGCAGGCTGTCTGCAACCAAACTGGAGGACAAAAAATGTCACAGAAGCCTCAATCTAAAGTCGCACTGGTTGCGGGTGCAAGCGGTATCGTCGGCAGCAACCTGGTTAAAACGCTGTTGCAGAATGAATGGCAGGTTATTGGATTGTCTCGCGCAGGAGGCGCTGACCGGGGCACGGTGCCGTTTGTTAACGTCGATCTGCTCAATGAAAAAGACACTGCGCGCGCCCTCAAGCCCCTTCGGCACGTTACCCACATTTTCTACAGCGCCTGGCTTAATGCCGCGAGCTGGCGGGAAATGGTTGAACCCAACGTCACCATGTTACGTAACCTGGTCACTCAGGTTGAGAACGTGGCTCCGCTGGAAACGGTGAGCCTGATGCAGGGCTACAAAATTTACGGCGCTCATCTTGGCCCGTTCAAAACCCCCGCCAGAGAAAGCGATGCCGCTATTCCCGGCGCCGAATTCAATACGGCGCAACAGGACTGGCTGTGCCGCTTTCAGCATCATAAAACCTGGCACTGGCATGCACTTCGTCCTGGCGTTGTCGGCAGCGCGTTAACCGGCAATACCATGAATCTTGCGCTGAGTATCGCGATATACGCTTCACTGTGCAAAGCGCAAAATCTGCCCCTGCGCTTTCCAGGGTCGCAGCGCACCTGGCACAGCATTATCGATCACACCGATGATAGCTTATTGTCTGCCGCCACCTTGTGGGCATCGACCGCATCCTCCGCCAGGAATCAGGCATTTAACATCAATAACGGTGATATCTGGCGATGGTGTGAGCTCTGGCCCCTGATTGCAGGCTGGTTTGAACTGGAGACGGCGCCCCCGGTTGCGTTGTCATTTCAGCAGCTTTTCGGCGATTACCGCAGGACATGGCATGCCCTGGCGGAAAAAAAACAGCTGGTTGAGGCTGACATCATGAGGCTGAGTGACGGTCAGTTCGCCGATTTTGTCTTTAGCTGGGATTACGATATGTTTGGTGATGGCAGCAAACTGAGGCGGGCAGGGTTTACCGAATTTTGCGCCACGGATGAGATGTTTATCCGCCTGTTTACTCAGTTCAGGATGGCGAACATTATTCCCTGAGGCATGCAGCGAGCCATTTTCCCCTGCCGTAGCGCTGGCAGGGGAGCATTGATCAATCGCGCTTCGCAGGCAAAAGCCGCCCACGGGAGGGGAAAAACAGGGCCATCAGGCACCTGGTCGAATCACGCTAAACTGGCTTCACGACGCAGAGGTATGTCAACGCGCCGACAGAACGGATCAATCAGATGATGACCCGGCCGTTATTAACCGAATGGCACCAGCGGTTTTTATAGTCTCCGGACATCGAACCGTAGGAGTAATGAAGAGGAAGCTGCTTTTCTGCTGCTTCCTGATACAAGGCTGTCAGGTTCTTCCACATCAGCATTGTCCCCACCGCGCCAGCATTGCTGTCTATCCGGTAGCCAATATTAATAAAATCAACGAACATCCCGGCACTGCTCGAGACAGAAAGCAGGAGCTGCAGTGCAACAGGTTCATTATGCAGGAACATCATATAGCCTTTGAAACAGGGCTGAAACTCCCGGAAAAACGCTTTATTAATGGCCCTCTCCGCGATGGCCTGATTGCGTCTCGCCTGATAGAGAATCTCAAACACCTCAAAAATATGTTCCCCGTCAAGCTGGCTGACATTGAGAAAACTCCCCCCGTCATTGAGAAACTTTCTGAGCTCTCTCTCCCGTGTCGAGACCGTTTTACGGGAAAAGTCGGCGACAGGGCTCTTGGTAAAAGCGGCATGGCTCTTACTAAACAGGCTATAGGAGGTATTGAGGAAGCGATGACGCTGCAAATGATGTAGCGACTTGCACCGGAAAGGTAAAAGCACCTTTTTCGACGCCTCGTTGCAAAACGGCACATAGACAGAGGTTGAGGGAGCCAGTAGCGCGGGAAGCGAACGCTGCCGATGTCTGCCATCGTTGGCAAGCCAGCCCTTTTCAACGCAGACGCTCCCCATCGTTTTCCCTTTCCTTTGATAAGAATAAAAGTCAAAGGACTGCCCACATCGCATTTTAAAGGCAATAAATTCCGGTGCGGACTCGCAGTTATAACCAAAATGATTACAGGCTCTTTGATAATCCTCAAAAGAGCACTGCCCCCATCTGAAAAACTTGGGAATAAACATGTCAGGCGCTAACTCTTAATCAAGCATGTAAACTTCAGAGAAGCGAATGGGTTCTCTGGATATGTAAACCATGAAAAATACAGGGTATTTTAAAGATAAGCGCTGCGGCTGAACAGGTGATTATCGAGCACTGTAAGCAGTAATGCGGGTTTGTTTAAAATCGGTTGAGCAACGATCAAATAGCGAAAATACAGTAGAACGTTAAGAAACAGATCGTAAATAATTAAAAATATTAATGCATATTTAAACATCAAGGCATCAATATTTAAAAAACCTATTTAATTAAAGTCTGTTTACTCAGAAACGTTCATGAGCCTGAAAAGAATATTAAAAAAATACCGGTTTATTCGAAATGTCGCGCTGACCTGAGAATCGCTGCCCAGAAACAGGGTTCATCCCGTTCCGTTGGGAACAGACTGCTTTCTGACCAACCCCAGACTCACCAACCATTCTAAAGGCGATGCCCTTTTTTACAGGCGGCGCTTGCCGCAGGCAGGTACAGCCTCCACGCTGCCCGCTAAGACAGAAACGCACTCAGCGGAGGGTGATCTGTACCCGTGCCTGTAGAACCGCTCAGTTCAGGCCCGATCTCTCAAAAAAAAGCCCCTGCGAGGAGCGTTAAGCCAGCACACTGGCAAATCGTCCCACCGCAGGGGCTATTACCGCCACTCAGCCAGCGCTATTTGTGCGCAAGGATCTGCGCATGCATTTCCTGTACTGAAATCACTTTTTCAGTCGGGTCGGCGTTTAGCGCCATGGCCGTTGCAAAACCCCCGTTTAGCGTAGTGTCGTAATGAACTTTGTATTGCAGCGCACTACGACGAATCAGCTTGGAGTCTTCAATAGCCTGGCGGCCTGCCGTGGTATTCACGATGTAGGCATATTCGCCGTTTTTCAGCCGGTCCTGAATATGTGGACGACCTTCGTGAACCTTGTTAACCAGGCGAGGATTAATGCCCGCTTCCCCCAACACCACGGCGGTGCCATGAGTGGCATCCAGCTCAAAGCCAAACTTCTGCAACTTCGCGGCCAGGTCAACGATACGTTTCTTATCGCCCTCACGGACCGACAGCAGCGCGCGTCCGGTTTTCTTCATGTTGCTTTGCGCACCCAGCATCGCTTTGGCAAAGGCCTCTGCAAAGGTACGGCCCACGCCCATGACTTCACCGGTTGAGCGCATTTCTGGCCCCAGAATGGGGTCAACGCCCTGGAACTTGTTAAACGGCAGCACCACTTCCTTGACAGAGTAGTAAGGCGGAATCACCTCTTCGGTGACGCCCTGCTCTGCCAGCGTTTTGCCTGCCATCACGCGTGCGGCGACTTTCGCCAGCGGTACGCCCGTCGCTTTTGACACAAAAGGAACGGTACGCGCAGCACGTGGGTTAACTTCAATCAGGTAGACTTCATTGTCTTTCACCGCGAACTGCACGTTCATTAAGCCGCGAACGTTCAGCTCAAACGCCAGCTTTTCAACCTGCTGACGCATTACGTTTTGAATATCCTGGCTCAGCGTGTAGGCCGGCAGAGAACAGGCCGAGTCACCTGAGTGAACGCCTGCCTGCTCAATGTGCTCCATGATGCCGCCGATCAGTACACGCTCACCATCACAGATGGCATCCACATCGACTTCTACAGCATCGTCAAGGAAGCGATCCAGCAAGACCGGCGCATCGTTAGAAACCGACACCGCCGTCTGGAAATAACGCTTCAGGTCTATTTCGTCGTAGACGATTTCCATCGCACGTCCGCCCAGCACGTACGAGGGACGGACCACCAGCGGATAACCAATCCCGGCAGCTTTTTCTACCGCCTGCTCCAGGGTGGCAACGGTGGCGTTGGCAGGCTGCTTCAGGTTCAGGCGGTCAACGGCCTGCTGGAAGCGTTCGCGGTCTTCTGCCCGATCAATCGCATCCGGGCTGGTCCCGATGACCGGTACGCCAGCGGCTTCCAGTGCGCGAGCCAGTTTCAGCGGCGTTTGACCACCGTACTGCACAATCACCCCTTTCGGTTTTTCGATGCGGACGATTTCCAGCACGTCTTCAAGCGTTACCGGCTCGAAGTAAAGGCGGTCAGAGGTGTCATAATCCGTGGAGACGGTTTCCGGGTTACAGTTCACCATGATGGTTTCGAAACCGTCTTCGCGCAGTGCCAGTGCCGCATGAACACAACAGTAGTCAAACTCAATGCCCTGGCCGATACGGTTTGGTCCACCACCCAGCACCATGATCTTGTCACGATCCTGGTTAGGATTCGCTTCGCACTCTTCCTCATAGGTAGAGTACATATAGGCTGTATCGGTCGAGAATTCTGCCGCGCAGGTATCCACCCGCTTGTAAACTGGATGCAGATTGTGATGCTGACGTAGCTTACGAATTTCACCTTCTGCCACGCCCACCAGTGAGGCCAGGCGCGCATCGGCAAAACCTTTGCGCTTCAGCGTGCGCAGGAAATCGGCGTTCAGCCCGTTCACGCCTTCGCGCGCTACCTGCTCTTCAAGACGAACCAGCTCTTCAATCTGCACCAGGAACCAGCGGTCAATATTGGTGAGATTGAATACGCCGTCCACCGACATCCCGGCACGGAAGGCATCGGCGATGTACCAGATCCGATCGGAACCGGCATCTTTCAGCTCACGACGGATACGGGTTAAGGCTTCCGCATCGTCAAGGTGGACTTTCGGATCAAAACCATTCGCGCCAACCTCCAGGCCGCGCAGCGCTTTCTGCACCGACTCCTGGAAGGTACGACCAATCGCCATGACTTCGCCCACTGACTTCATCTGCGTGGTCAGACGGTCATTCGCACCAGCAAACTTTTCAAAGTTGAAGCGAGGAATTTTTGTGACGACATAATCGATTGAAGGCTCAAACGAGGCCGGCGTCCGTCCACCGGTAATGTCGTTCATCAGCTCATCGAGCGTAAAGCCAACCGCCAGTTTTGCCGCCACTTTCGCGATCGGGAAGCCGGTTGCTTTGGAGGCCAGCGCCGAGGAACGTGACACGCGCGGGTTCATCTCGATCACGATCAGACGACCATTTTTCGGGTTCACCGCAAACTGTACGTTGGAGCCGCCGGTTTCCACACCAATCTCACGCAGCACCGCCAGCGAGGCGTTACGCATAATCTGGTACTCTTTGTCGGTCAGCGTCTGCGCGGGCGCAACCGTGATGGAGTCGCCCGTGTGGATCCCCATGGCATCAAAGTTTTCAATTGAGCAGACAATGATGCAGTTGTCGTTTTTGTCACGCACCACTTCCATCTCATACTCTTTCCAGCCAATCAGCGATTCGTCAATTAACAGCTCGTTGGTTGGGGAAAGGTCGAGGCCGCGTTCACAGATCTCTTCAAACTCTTCGCGGTTATACGCGATACCGCCGCCGGTGCCGCCCATGGTAAAAGACGGACGGATAATGCAGGGAAAGCCCACATCGGCCGCCACTGCCAGCGCTTCATCCATGGTATGCGCGATACCGGAGCGCGCGGTATCCAGACCGATGCTTTTCATCGCCACGTCAAAACGACGACGGTCTTCTGCTTTATCAATAGCGTCTGCGGTTGCACCAATCATGGTGACGCCGAATTCTTCCAGCACGCCCTGACGCTCCAGCTCCAGCGCACAGTTCAACGCTGTCTGGCCGCCCATGGTGGGCAGCACCGCATCCGGGCGCTCTTTTTCAATGATTTTACGTACCACTTCCCAGTGAATCGGCTCAATGTAGGTTGCATCGGCCATTTCCGGGTCGGTCATAATGGTGGCCGGGTTGGAGTTCACCAGAATGACGCGGTAACCCTCTTCACGCAGGGCTTTACACGCCTGTGCACCGGAATAGTCGAATTCGCAGGCCTGACCGATCACAATCGGACCGGCACCAAGAATCAGGATGGATTTTATGTCTGTACGTTTTGGCATGATTAGCTCCTGATTACTTTGCTTTCGAACGGAATGCGTCAATCAACTCAATAAAGTGGTCAAACAGCGGTGCAGCATCACCCGGTCCCGGGCTGGCTTCCGGATGGCCCTGGAAGCTAAACGCAGGCTTATCGGTGCGGTGGATGCCCTGCACCGTCTTATCGAACAAGGAGATATGCGTCACACGCAGGTTCGCAGGCAGATTCGCCTCATCCACCGCGAAGCCGTGGTTCTGCGCCGTGATCATGACGCGGTTGTTGTCCAAATCTTTAACTGGATGGTTGCCGCCGTGGTGGCCCAGCTTCATTTTGACGGTTTTCGCGCCGCTGGCCAGGGCCAGCAGTTGGTGGCCCAGGCAAATACCAAACACCGGGATATCAGTTTTCAGGAAGGCCTGAATCGCCTCAATGGCATAATCGCAGGGCTCAGGATCGCCAGGGCCGTTAGAGAGGAAGATACCGTCCGGATTCATCGCCAGGACCGTTTCTGCTGGCGTTTTGGCCGGCACCACTGTCAGGCGGCAGCCGCGGTCCACCAGCATACGCAGGATGTTGCGTTTCGCGCCGTAATCATAAGCGACGACGTGGTAAGGCAGTGCTTCTGCCTGTTTCTGTTCTGGCAAATCCCCTTCCAGTGTCCAGCTCCCCTGCTGCCAGGCATAGGTTTCAGCCGTCGTCACTTCCTTTGCCAGATCCATGCCTTTCAGGCCAGGGAAAGCCTGCGCTTTTTGTAAGGCCAGAGCCGCATCCAGATTATCGCCTGCAATAATGCAGCCGTTCTGCGCGCCCTTTTCCCGTAACAGTCGCGTCAGCTTGCGCGTATCAATATCGGCAATCGCCACGATGTTATTGCGCTGCAGATAAGCCGATAAGCTTTCTTCGCTACGGTAGTTGCTGGCAATCAGCGGCAGGTCACGAATGACCAGGCCCTGCGCATGGATTTGACTGGATTCTTCATCGGCGGCGTTAGCACCAACATTGCCGATATGGGGATAAGTGAGAGTAACAATCTGGCGGGAATAGGAGGGATCAGTGAGGATTTCTTGATAACCGGTCATTGACGTATTGAAAACGACTTCCCCCACTGCCGACCCTGTAGCCCCGATGGCCCGACCGTGGAATTGGGTTCCGTCTTCCAGAACCAAGAGCGCTGACTTAATCAAAACATCCTCCAGGGAATAAACAGTCACAATATCTGCATATTAATTCAAATTAGTGATCTGAATCAATGCAAAAACTGCCTGAGTGGTCAATTTTTGGCAAATTGCGCGCATTCTAATGATCGTCCTGATACTTGTCCACCCTGAAGCAACATTTTTAACATCTTTTCAGGCTCAGAGCGAAAATGAAGAGGATAAGCGTTAAAAACAGGGGTAAACACAGCCGAATAAACGTTTGCCGATCGCAGTCGATGTTTATTCCGGGAAAACCACCTGCTAATTTTGACCAAATGGTCAAAATTAGCAGGTTTACTGAGAAGCGAAAGGAAGAAAAACCCGACTTTCATTCATCACAATGAAAAAACAGGTCAAAGTGACTATTTTTTAGATAAAATTAAGGGCAATTAAAAAATTGCCCTTCTCAATCAAGTTATTAGCGATTGAAATCACCACATCACACAGGTAAAAATCATTACAAACTTGATAAATCCAGCACGTCACGCATATCGTAAAGCCCGGTTTTATTCTCACTCACCCAAATGGCAGCCTTTACGGCGCCATTGGCAAAGGTCATGCGACTGGACGCCTTGTGCGTTATCTCTATGCGTTCCCCTTCGTCGGCAAATAACGCGGTATGCTCTCCGACAATGTCTCCTGCCCGCACAGTGGCAAAACCAATGGTATTCGCTTTGCGCTCACCGGTATGGCCCTCACGGCTGTAAACGGCATGTTCATCCAGTTTCCAGTCCATCGCCTCTGCAATCGCCTCGCCCATCGCCAGCGCCGTGCCGGAGGGCGCATCCACCTTGTGGCGATGATGCGCTTCAATAATTTCAATATCCGCATAATCGCCCATCACTTTGGCGGCTTTCTCCAGCAGCTTCAGGACCAGATTAACGCCTACGCTAAAGTTAGCGGCAAACACAATGCCAATATCCGCCGCCGCGTCGCGAATCGCTGCTTTACCGGCGTCATCAAAGCCTGTCGTACCGATGATCATGGCTTTGCGGTGCTCACGACAGATGGCAAGGTATTCCAGCGTTCCTTCAGGGCGGGTGAAATCAATCACGACGTCAAAATCATCGACGACGGCGCGTAAGTCATCTCTCAGGGTAACGCCAGCGTGGCCGATACCGGCCAGTTCACCTGCGTCGCTGCCGATCAACGAGGATCCCGGTCGGGCTAACGCTGCGCCCAGCTCAACGCCTTCCAGCTGAGCAACCGCCTGAATCAGATTGCGCCCCATGCGCCCCGGCGCGCCCACGATGGCAATGCGGATATTCTTCATATTTATTCATTCCTAAAACAAATCTATGCATGCAAGCGCAATCAGGTTAACCATGAGATAACAACTGCGCCACTCTTTCTCGGGGATAATAAGAATTTTTATGCCAGGTGGGGCGGATTATCAGTAAAAGCAATTTCCGCCGCCGCCGCCCGGTCTGAAAAGCAAAAAGGCCGAACAGAGTCGGCCTTTTCATTGCTTAACGTGTGCGGATTACTGCACGTTGCGGACGTCAACCCGCAACTCTTTGGGCACTTCAAACACAATGTTTTCTTCCCGCCCTTCCAGCACTCTCGCTTCACCACCGCCCAAGGCCTGCAGGCGACTAATCACGTTCTGAACCAGAATATCGGGAGCCGAAGCGCCCGCCGTTACGCCAACACAATCGACAGAAACCACCCACTCAGGCTGAATGTCCGCCGCATCATCAATCAGATACGCCGCTTTGCCCATGCGCTGGGCCAGTTCGGCCAGGCGATTGGAGTTAGAGGAGTTTTTCGATCCGACTACCAGTACCACATCGGCCTGCTCGGCCATCGCCCGTACGGCTTCCTGACGGTTGGTGGTGGCATAACAAATATCATCTTTACGTGGGCCCACGATTTTCGGGAAGCGAGCGCGCAGCGCATCAATCACTTCCGACGTGTCATCCACCGACAGCGTCGTCTGGGTCATAAAGGACAGGCGGTTGTCATCTTTAACGTCCAGCTTCCAGACGTCCTCCGGCGACTCCACCAGGTACATCCCACCTTTAGGGTTGTTGTACTGCCCCATGGTGCCTTCCACTTCCGGATGGCCCGCGTGGCCAATCAGCACCGATTCTTCACCCCGACGGCTGGCGCGGGCCACTTCCATATGCACCTTGGTCACCAGCGGGCAGGTGGCATCAAAGACGGTGAGATCACGCCCTTTTGCTTCATTGCGTACCGCCTGCGAGACGCCGTGGGCAGAGAAAATCAGGATAGCGCCATCAGGCACTTCCGCGATCTGCTCAATAAAGATCGCGCCGCGCTGGCGCAGGCTGTCCACCACGTAGCGGTTATGAACCACTTCGTGCCGGACGTACACCGGCGCACCAAACAGCGTTAGTGCGTTTTCAACAATGCTGATGGCGCGATCTACACCTGCACAAAAACCCCGTGGATTAGCCAGCAGAATTTGCATTGTTCGCCTCCAGTACCGGATCGATATCCAGCACTTCAATATCAAACTGAACGCGGTGGCCTGCCAGCGGATGGTTAAAATCCACGGTGATTGAATCACCGGAAATTTCCCGAATCACGCCCGGCATTTCACTACCGCCCATTCCGGTAAACAGCATGATGGCGCCAATCTCAGGCTCTCCCGTGTCAATAAAATCACGGCGGGAAAAGTACTGGATAAGATCGGGGCTGACGCTACCAAACGCGTCTTCTGGTGCCAGCGTGAATTGATGTTTTTCACCCGGCGTCAATCCCAACAGTGCCTGCTCCAGCGCGCCGGACAGGCTACCGTCGCCGAGACGAAACAGCGCAGGTTTACCGTTGGCACGAGTGGATTCCGCCACTGAGCCGTCTTCCAGCTTCATGACGAAATGCAACAATACCGCGCTGTCGCCCTGTACAGACTCAGTCATGGTTTACCCTTTTTTAACCTGCTTGCTGGAAGGATTGAAAAAGCCCTCCAGCACCACCAACGCGGCCCCGATACAGATGCCGCAGTCAGCGATATTAAATGTAGCAAAGTGCCAGTTACCGACGTAGAAATCGATAAAATCTACCACAAAGCCATGATATGAACGGTCAAACAGATTGCCCACTGCGCCGCCAATGATTAAGGCATAGGCGATATTGGCGATCTTCTGACTGGCGCTGTTGCGGTACATCATGACCAGTAACGACACCACGATCGCCAGGGCAATGCCGGCAAAGAACCAGCGCTGCCAGCCGCCTTTATCCGCGAGGAAGCTGAACGCCGCGCCATAGTTATGCGCATAGAACAGGTTAAGGAACGGCATCAGCGGCTGCGTTTCATGCAGCATCATGTTGTTCATGACCCACTGCTTGCTGACGAAATCAACAACGATAACAACCAGCACCAGCCACAGCCAGCGCAATCCGGTGGAGAAAACAGGTCTACTCATCAGGCAAACTTACGCTCTTCGCCGTTGCCGGCTACGTTGGTGTAACAGCGACCGCACACCGCAGCGTGCTCCGGATTCTGACCGACGTCAGTCGTGTAGTGCCAGCAGCGCGGGCATTTCTCGCCTTCTGCCTTATGCAGGCCGATTTTCAGCCCTTTTACCAGTTCGCTCTGCTGCGCTTCAGCCTCTGCCTCTGCGTAATCAGCGACCTGAGCACCGGAGGTCAACAGCACAAAACGCAGTTCGTTACCTAACGCCTGCAGTTTCGTCGCCAGGTCCGCGTCGGCATACAGAGTAACGGACGCTTCCAGCGCGCCACCGATACGTTTGTCGCTACGCGCCTGCTCGATCACCTTGTTCACTTCACCGCGTACTTTCAGCAGTTCTGCCCAGTACGCATCGTTCAGCGCTTCGTTTTCTGGCAGACCAAACAGGCCGGTATACCACTCTTCAGTGAAGACATACTTCGCCCGATCGCCTGGCAGATAGCCCCAGATTTCGTCGGCCGTGAAAGACATGATCGGTGCCATCCAGCGTACCAGCGCTTCAACAATGTGCCACAGCGCTGACTGGCAGCTACGGCGGGCCAGGCTGTCGCCTTTCGCGGTGTACTGACGATCTTTAATGATATCCAGGTAGAAGGAGCCCATCTCGATGGAGCAGAACTGCATCAGGCGCTGAATCACTTCGTGGAAATCGTAGTGCTCGTAAGAGGCGATGATATCCGCCTGCGCCGCCTGCGCACGTCCCACCGCCCAGCGATCGACCACCACCATCTCTTCCGGTTTAACCAGATCGGTGGCCGGGTTAAAGCC
Source organism: Pantoea sp. Ae19-2 (assembly GCF_059801205.1). Classification (NCBI taxonomy): domain Bacteria; kingdom Pseudomonadati; phylum Pseudomonadota; class Gammaproteobacteria; order Enterobacterales; family Erwiniaceae; genus Pantoea; species Pantoea sp. Ae19-2. The sequence continues at coordinate 3,151,588 of NZ_JBCHWE010000001.1, forward strand.
GCTCAGGTTGGCTAACAGGAAGCGCGCGGTGTTACGAATACGACGATAGGCATCCGCAGAGCGTTTCAGAATTTCATCGGATACCGCCATCTCACCCGAGTAATCGGTAGAAGCAACCCACAGGCGCAGAATGTCCGCACCCAGCTTGTCCATGACATCCTGGGGTGCAACGGTATTGCCGATGGATTTGGACATCTTGCGGCCCTGACCATCGACGGTAAAGCCGTGCGTCAGTACCTGGCGATAAGGCGCTTTGCCTTTCATCGCGGTCGAGATCATCAGCGACGACATAAACCAGCCACGATGCTGATCGGAACCTTCCAGATACATATCCGGTGTATTGCCACCAAATTCCGGGCGGGCATCCACGACCGAATAGCTGGTGGAACCTGAGTCAAACCAGACGTCCAGCGTGTCCGGCACCTTCACGTAGTGGTCAGCATCGTCGCCCATCAGATCGCGCGGATCGAGATCCCACCATGCCTGGATGCCATCCTGTTCAACGCGCTGCGCCACTTTTTCCATCAGCGCCAGGGTATCCGGATGCAGGGCTTCGGTTTCTTTGTGTACGAACAGCGCCATTGGCACGCCCCAGGTACGCTGGCGGGAAATACACCAGTCAGGCCGGTTGGCAACCATGGACTCAATGCGCGCCTGACCCCAGTCCGGGATCCACTGCACGCCTTTGATCTCCTGCAATGACTGAGCACGCAGGCCTTTCTGATCCATGCTGATAAACCACTGCGGCGTGGCACGGAAGATAATCGGGGTTTTATGGCGCCAGCAGTGTGGGTAGCTGTGCAGCAGTTTTTCAACGTGCAGCAATGCGCCTTTCTCTTTCAGCAGCTCAACGATCATATCATTGGCTTTAAAGACGTTAACGCCGTCGAGTCCCGGATACGTACCCGGCAGGTAGGCACCATCAGGGCCGACCGGGTTAGCCGTTTCCAGACCATATTTCTGACCAATCACGTAGTCATCCGGGCCGTGGCCTGGCGCGGTATGAACAGCCCCCGTACCGGCATCCAGCGTGACGTGCTCACCTAATACGACTTTGGACTGGATCTGCTCAAGCAGAGGATGCTGGAACAGCTGCAATTCCAGGGCCGCGCCCTGACATTCGCCCAGCACGGTCCAGTCGCTGACGCCCGCGCGTTTCATGACGCTCTCAACCAGATCTTTTGCCAGGATCAGGCTACGTCCTGCAATCTGCACCAGCTGATAGGTGAACTCGGGATGCAGTGAAATACCGCGGTTAGCCGGAATGGTCCACGGGGTGGTCGTCCAGATCACCAGCGAAACCGGGCCTTCTGAGGCGGTCACACCGAAGGCTGCGCGCGCCCTGTCCGCATCAACGGCATTGAACATCACATCGATGGAGGGGGAGGTTTTGTCGTAGTATTCCACTTCGGCTTCCGCCAGAGCAGAACGGCAATCCATGCACCAGTGCACCGGCTTGGCGCCTTTGTGCAAGTGGCCATTGCCGATGATTTTACCCAGCGCACGGATGATATTGGCTTCGGTGGTGAAGTCCATGGTGAGGTAAGGACGATCCCAGTCGCCCAGCACGCCCAGGCGAATAAAGTCGGCTTTCTGCCCTTCAACCTGTTCGGCGGCATACTGACGGCAGGCGGCGCGGAATTCGGCGGCGCTGACTTTTTCGCCCGGCTTGCCGATCATCTGCTCAACTTTATGCTCGATAGGCAAACCGTGACAGTCCCAGCCTGGCACATACGGCGAGTCGTAACCTGCCATGCCTTTAGACTTCACAATAATGTCTTTCAGAATCTTGTTAACAGAGTGACCAATATGAATGCTGCCGTTCGCATAAGGAGGGCCATCATGCAGGATAAAGGTTTTTTTCCCTTTCTTGGCTTCGCGGATGATGCCGTACAGGTTGTCATCATACCAACGTTGCAGCATTCCCGGTTCACGCTTGGCCAGATCGCCACGCATGGGGAACCCCGTTTCCGGCAAATTCAGGGTTGATTTATAGTCACTCATCAGATTCTCGATTCCGTTTTTCGCTCAGGTTACAGACCAAAAAATTGTCGGGCCGTTACCGTATCTTTCGCAATTTGCTCTTTCAACGCATCCAGTGAAGCAAAGCGCTGCTCGTTTCGTATTTTCTGCTTCAACACCACATCAATGTGGCGACCATAGAGATCCATATTGATGTCCAACAGGTGAACTTCAAGCTGTTGGCGCAAACCTTTTACCGTCGGGCGGGTGCCGATATTGGCAACGCCAGGCAGGGGTTGTGGCCCCAGCCCATGGACTTCCACCGCATAAACGCCTTTAACCGGCGACACGCAGCGGCGTAAAGGAAGATTAGCCGTAGGGAACCCCAGCGTGCGTCCGAGTGCATCACCGTGCACGACGCGCCCAGAGATACTGAAAGGATGGCCCAGCAGTGACTGCGCCAGCGCTAAGTTGTCCTCGGCCAGTGCCTGACGCACCGCCGTGCTGCTGATGCGCTTACCGCCGTCACAAAAGGTTTCTGTGCTGACCACATCAAAGCCATACTGGGCGCCGGCTTTCTGTAATAACAGGAAATCCCCCTGGCGACCAGCGCCAAAGCGGAAATCATCCCCGACGGCAAGATAGTTCACGCCCAGCTTGTTCACCAGCAGTTCGCTGATAAAACTCTGCGCCGACAACGCGGCAAAGCGATGGTCAAAACGCACGCACAGCACGGAGTCCACGCCGATTTCTGCCAGATATTTTAGCTTCTCTCGCAAGCGAGTGAGCCTGGCGGGTGCGCTTTCGCCCGCAAACAGTTCAAGCGGCTGGGGTTCAAACACCATCACCATCACTGGCAGGTTACGTTTCCGTCCCTCTTCCAGCAACCGCCCCATCAGCGCCTGATGACCGCGGTGCACACCATCGAAATTACCAATGGTCAAAACGCAGCCGTGATGCTGCGCGTTAAGATTATGAATACCGCGGATAAACTTCATGGCTGACTCAAACCGGTGGAAATCGGCGGATTATACCCTCGAAAGCCGCCAAGGTTAACCCGTGAACACGCCTTTCATGCGTTACAGGCCGTATTTACTGCCTTGCAAAGCCGCTGAGAGAATTTTGTTGCGAAATACTGTATTCAGGGAGCGGAAGCTGGTAGAATCTTGCGCCATCAAATACGTAACCGAGTGTCATACAGGTTATCACTTGTAAACGACGCTTATTTGCACAAATCCATTGACAACAGAAGGTCCAAAAGGCATAGTCCTCGGCCTTTGATTTGTCTCTATCGAACATATTTGGGAGTTGGACCTTGGCTAATATCAAATCAGCTAAGAAACGTGCCGTAACATCTGAGAAACGTCGCAAGCATAACGCAAGCCGTCGCTCTATGATGCGTACCTTCGTTAAGAAAGTATACGCGGCGATCGCTTCAGGCGACAAAGCTGCTGCGCAGAACGCATTTAATGAAATGCAACCAATTGTGGACCGTCAGGCTGCTAAAGGTCTGATCCACAAAAACAAAGCTGCACGTTATAAAGCAAACTTGACTGCACAGATCAACAAACTGGCTTAATCGCCATTTGTTCATCGCTTTGTTGAAAGAACCGGCGCTAAGCCGGTTTTTTTATGCCTGCTGTTTAGCGCCGCCAGGCGACTGTCTCTTCCTGACGGTCTCTTCCTGACTTTATCTTCCAGCCCTGCCCTGCCAGACAACCCACCGCCTCTGCACTGCTCTCAACCTGTCGAACAATGCTGCCCCAGGTTCAGGCTCGTAGCGCTCCGGACAGCCTCTCTCACAAGCCCTCCGTCGGGTTATCAGGTCCAGGGTGAACAGAGAAGGTCAATCACGGCGTCCTTGCGAGTTCAGACCGGCCGCAGAGTAACGCGATAACAGCCATTCAACGCGCGATGTCATCGTGGGTCACAGGCCATATTGAGATGTTGAGATGTTGAGATGTTGAGATGTTGAGATGTTGAGATGTTGAGATGTTGAGATGTTGAGATGTTGAGATGTTGAGACAGGAACCAGCATTGCTGCAACACCGGATGAATGTGTTGCAGCAATGGATTTTTATCGCAGCTTGATTCGCAATAAGGTGTAACCCAGAACGGCGGAAAGCAACGAACCGCTGAGGATACCCAGCTTAGAGAACGTCACTAACTGCTCGTGGGCAGCGTCAAAGGCCAGCGAACTGATAAATATCGACATGGTAAAGCCAATGCCGCACAGCACGCCAATCGCCATGATATCGCGGATAGTCGTGCCGCTCGGCAAGGCTGCCAGCCTCAGCTTCACCGCCAGCCAGCAAAACAGTGTAATCCCCAGCGGCTTACCGATTAACAGGCCCAGGATGATGCCCAGCGGCTCTGGCGACAGCACGTCGCCAAAGGTGATGCCCGTCAGCGAAATGCCAGCGTTAGCAAAGGCAAACAGCGGCAGAATCAGCCAGTTAACCCACGGCATTAATCCGTGTGCCAGATGTTCCGCAGGCGAATGGCCGTCTTTCTCTTCCAGCGGGACAAAGAAGCCCACGATCACGCCCGCCAGCGTAGCATGGACGCCCGATTTCAGCACGGCCGTCCACAGCACTATGCCGACCAGCATATAGATGGCGATATTCCGCACGTTACAGCGGTTCAGCACCGCCAGCACCACGATAGCGCCTGCCGCCACGCTCAGAGACATCACAGACAGATCGCTGGTGTAAAACAGCGCGATGATCACGATGGCACCCAGGTCATCAATAATCGCCAGCGCCATCAGGAACACCTTCAGGGCGGTCGGCACACGGCTGCCAAGCAGGGCAAGGACTCCGAGCGCAAACGCGATATCCGTCGCGGTGGGGATCGCCCAGCCATTTCGGGCAATCTCATCACCGTGGTTAAACAGCAAAAACACCAGTGCCGGTGCCGCCATTCCCCCTAACGCGGCAATCACCGGAAAGATGGCCCGATCGCGGCTGGCGAGTTCGCCTGAGATCAGCTCGCGCTTCACTTCCAGACCAATCAGCAGGAAGAACAGTGCCATCAGGGCGTCGTTGATCCATAGAAGCAGATTTTTACTGATATCCAGTTCGCCGAAGCGAATCTGTACCGGTGTATCCAGCAAAGCCTGGTAGCTCTGGGCGGTGGAAGCGCCATTGGCGAGGATCATAGCGACGACCGCAGCCAGAATGAGCACCATGCCGTTGCTGGCATCGCTCTCAATAAAACTTTTCAGTAAATGCTTGATACGACGAGGTTTTGACAAAATGCACTCCTCCTGAGCGTAATACAGAATGCTGAGCAGTGTAACGATTCAACGAACCTGATAAAAAGCTTATTTAGTCGCTTTTACATTACGTTAGACTTTTGGCTACAACAGCCCGCGAATGATAACCCGACGGGAGAACCGGATAGCCGTGAAAGGTGCAGGGCTGGTCTGTGCCAGAAACCGTTTCAGCAGTGCAGGACGCAAAAAAAAGCGGAGAGTTTCCTCTCCGCTTTCATCGGGTCTGACGTCAGTAACGCGATTAACGCGTCAGGTCGTCGAAGAATTTCTTCACGCCGTCGAAGAAGCTTTTGGAGCGCGGACTGTTATGCTCGCCGCTGGGCCCACCAAAGCTCTCTTCCAGCTCACGCAGCAACGCTTTCTGCTTGTCGTTCAGGCTGACTGGCGTTTCCACCACCACACGACACAGCAGATCGCCTACCGCACCGCCGCGCACCGACTTCACACCACGCCCGCGCATGCGGAACAGCTTGCCGGTCTGGGTTTCTGCCGGGACTTTCAGCTTCACGCGACCGTCCAGCGTCGGCACTTCAATCTCGCCACCCAGGGCGGCCATCGCGAAGTTAATCGGTACTTCGCAGTAGAGGTTGTTCTCTTCACGCTCGAAGATCGGGTGTTTTTTCACCGACACCTGCACGTACAGATCGCCCGCAGGGGCGCCCTGCTCACCGGCTTCACCTTCGCCGCTCAGACGAATACGGTCACCCGTATCCACACCGGCAGGAATTTTTACCGACAGGGTTTTCGATTTCTCTACGCGACCGTGCCCGTGACAGGCATTGCACGGATCTTTAATCACCGAGCCGCGACCGTGACAGGTCGGACAAGCCTGCTGTACGGTGAAGAAGCCCTGACGCATCTGTACCTGGCCTGCACCATGACAGGTTGAACAGGTTTGCGGTTTGGTGCCCGCTTTGGCACCGCTGCCGTGGCAAACGTCACACTCTTCCAGCGTCGGTATACGGATCTCTTTGGTCACGCCGCGAACCGCTTCTTCCAGCGTCAGCTCCATGTTGTAGCGCAAATCTGCACCACGGGCTGCGCGCTGACGGCGGCCACCACCAAAGATGTCACCGAAAACGTCGCCAAAGATATCGCTGAAATCTGCACCGCCGCCGCCAAAGCCGCCGCCGCCGTATCCGCCACCGCCCATACCACCTTGTTCAAAGGCAGCATGGCCGTACTGATCGTAGGCCGCACGCTTCTGAGGGTCGGTCAGAATCTCGTAGGCTTCTTTCGCTTCTTTAAATTTGGTTTCAGATTCTTTATCACCGGGATTGCGGTCCGGATGATGTTTCATCGCCAGGCGTTTGTAAGCCTTTTTGATTTCACGCTCGTCTGCAGATTTGGCGACGCCTAAAATCTCGTAGTAATCACTCTTCGCCATTTATTTAGCCCTTAACATGATCGCACGGGCGTGGAGAAAACTCCTACGCCCGTGCTGGTTTCAACGGCTGTCAGGGCAACCGTCGCGCCCGGTCAGGGGCAATTATTTCTTATTGTCTTTCACTTCTTCGAATTCAGCATCAACCACGTCGTCATCTTTCTTCGCTGACGCATCGTGGGCATCCGCTGCACCTGCCTGAGACTGCTGTGCCGCTTCCATCAGCTTGCTGGATACTTCCATCAGCGCCTGCATTTTGGCATCGATCTCTGCTTTATCTTCGCCTTTCAGCGCAGTTTCCAGCGCGCTCAGTGCAGCTTCGATAGGCGCTTTATCATCAGCTGACAGCTTGTCGCCCGCTTCATCCAGCTGCTTACGTGTGCTGTGCGCGATCTGGTCGCCCTGGTTACGGGTCTGCACCAGCTCTTCGAACTTACGGTCAGATTCTGCGTTCGCTTCAGCATCACGAACCATCTTCGCAATCTCGTCCTCGTTCAGGCCGGAAGACGCTTTAATGGTGATCTTCTGCTCTTTACCGCTGTTTTTGTCCTTCGCCGACACGTGCAGGATACCGTCCGCATCGATGTCAAAGGTCACTTCAATCTGCGGCATACCGCGTGGCGCAGCCTGAATGCCGTCCAGGTTAAACTGGCCCAAAGACTTGTTGTCGTTGGCACGCTTGCGTTCACCCTGCAGCACGTGAATCGTTACGGCAGACTGGTTGTCTTCTGCCGTCGAGAACACCTGGCTGTGCTTGGTTGGGATGGTGGTGTTCTTGCTGATCAGCGATGTCATCACGCCACCCATGGTTTCGATACCCAGCGACAGCGGGGTCACGTCCAGCAGCAGAACGTCTTTAACATCACCACCTAACACACCGCCCTGTACCGCAGCACCTACGGCAACCGCTTCGTCCGGGTTCACATCTTTACGTGGCTCTTTACCAAAGAACTCGGTCACTTTCGCCTGAACCAGTGGCATACGAGTCTGACCACCTACCAGGATGACATCGTTGATGTCAGAAACTGACAGTCCGGCGTCCTGCAGTGCCACTTTCAGCGGCTCGATAGAGCGAGCAACCAGATCTTCAACCAGTGATTCCAGTTTAGAACGAGTCACTTTAATGTTCAGGTGCTTAGGACCGGTTGCGTCCGCCGTGATGTACGGCAGGTTAACGTCGGTCTGCTGCGCAGAAGACAGCTCGATCTTCGCTTTCTCTGCCGCTTCTTTCAGGCGCTGCATCGCCAGCGGATCGTTGTGCAGATCGATGCCCTGATCTTTCTTAAATTCCGCGACCAGATAGTTGATCAGACGGCTGTCGAAGTCCTCACCACCCAAGTGGGTATCACCGTTGGTTGCCAGCACTTCAAAGGTTTTCTCGCCATCAACTTCATCGATTTCGATGATAGAGATATCGAATGTACCGCCACCCAGGTCATAAACCGCTATCGTGCGGTTGCCCTGGCCTTTATCCAGACCGTAAGCCAGTGCCGCGGCGGTAGGTTCGTTAATGATACGTTTGACTTCCAGACCTGCGATACGGCCGGCATCTTTGGTCGCCTGACGCTGCGCATCGTTGAAGTAGGCTGGAACAGTGATAACCGCTTCAGTCACTGGCTCACCCAGGAAATCTTCAGCCGTTTTCTTCATCTTTTTCAGGACTTCCGCAGAAATCTGCGGCGGTGCCATTTTCTGGCCTTTCACTTCCAGCCATGCGTCGCCGTTATCGGCACCCACAATTTTGTATGGCATGATTTTGATATCACGCTGCACTTCTTCGTCCTGGAAGCGACGGCCGATCAGGCGCTTAATCGCAAACAGGGTATTCTGCGGGTTGGTGACGGCCTGACGTTTAGCCGGTTGTCCGACCAGAGTTTCCCCATCCTGGGTGTAAGCGATGATCGAAGGCGTGGTGCGATCGCCTTCCGCGTTTTCGAGTACGCGCGCTTTGGTGCCGTCCATGACCGCAACACAAGAGTTGGTTGTACCCAGGTCAATACCAATAATCTTACCCATCTAAACATCTCCCACTTAAATTCGTTGCCAGTTTGGGTTGTGAACCTTTTATGTGGGCAGGTTGTTTACATTCAACCCAACCTCACATGCTTTTTTTTACAACGTTCACAACGCTCGATGACAAGTAAATGGGGTCGCTTAGAAGCGCATCAAGGGTTAAATGAAAAAAAATTTTCAGTCCCTGTCAGACCAGGATCAAAGACGGCTATGAATACGCTGACTATTATGCGGCTCGCCGCGCTTATTCTGCATTGAGGCGGGCAGCGCCTTTTACGCTAACAACACCGCTGAGGAACGATGACAACGACAACACTGGCCAATCCTGCCCCCCTGGGGTTGATGGGATTCGGCATGACAACGATTTTACTGAATTTGCACAATACGGGCCTGTTTGCCATGGATGTGACCATTCTGGCGATGGGCATGTTTTATGGTGGGATTGCGCAGGTGCTGGCCGGACTGCTGGCGTTTAAAAAGAATAATACGTTTGGACTGACGGCCTTTACTTCTTACGGTATGTTCTGGCTGAGTTTTGTAGCGATTCTGTTACTGCCTGAAATGGGGCTGGCGAAACCGGCCAATGAGACCTTATTAGGCGCCTGGCTAGGACTGTGGGGCCTGTTTACCCTGTTTATGTTCTTTGGCACGCTGCGGAGCGCAACGATGCTGCAGTTTGTTTTCGGCTCGCTGGCGTTGTTGTTCCTGTTACTGGCGACGGGTCACCTGGCGCATATTCCCGCGCTGATCCCCTGCGCAGGCTGGGTCGGATTAGTGTGCGGTGCCAGCGCCTGTTACCTGGCCATGGGTGAAGTGCTAAACGAAACCTTCGGACGGATCGTTCTGCCCATCGGCGCGTAAGCAAATGGTCGAGGCAGCACGCGGAGCCCGGCTCCGCGTGCGTGTTTATGCCTGTTTTATCCCGTCACACAGATTCGGCTCATGGCTGATATCCTGTCTGAGCCAGAGACCGGTCAGCAACCCGACCAGCGCAAGCGCCATGACATACCAGCCGGGTGCCATGGTGGAAACGTTCATCAGCAGCGTCACGCAAATCGGCGTCAGGCCACCAAATACCGCATAAGAAAGATTATAAGAGAACGACAAGCCGGTGAAACGCACCTCAGCAGGGAACGCACGGACCATCACAAAGGGCACAATCCCCACGACGCCCACGCTAAAACCCACCAGCCCATAGAGCTGAAACAGGTAATCAGGATACTGAGGCGCGAGGGAATAGAACATCCCGCTACACAATGCCAGCAGCACGCTACCGAGGCTCAACGTCCGACTGGCGCCAAAACGGTCCACCAACAGCCCGGCAACGATGCAGCCGATACATAACATGATAATCGCGATGCTGTTGGCCTTTAAGGTGAGCGCCGGGGCCATACCATGCTGTTTCTGCAGCCAGACCGGCGCCATTAAAATCACCACCACGATGCAGGCAGACAGCATCCAGGTCAGCAGAATCGAAATCACGACCGATTTTTGGTGTTTAAGGATTACGGTTTTCAGCGGCAGCTCCTGCGCCAGCGTTTTACGCTGCTGCATTTCAATGAAAACCGGCGTTTCATGTAGCCAGCGGCGAAGATACATCGCCCCCAGGCCAAACAATCCACCCAGGAAAAAAGGAATGCGCCAGCCGCCATCATGAATGGCCTGCTGGGTCATGGTGGTATTAATTAAGGTTGCCACGACCGACCCTAACAGGATGCCGATAGTGAGTCCGGCGGTCAGCGTGCCGCAGGCGATACCAATACGTTTGTAGGGCACGTGCTCCGCCACAAAAACCCATGCGCCCGGGACTTCCCCACCAATCGCCGCGCCCTGTAGCATGCGCATCAGCAGCATTAACAGGGGGGCCGCCAGGCCAATCGCGTCCCAGCCAGGCAGTGCGCCCATAGCCAACGTGGGCAGCGCCATCAACAAAATACTCAGGCTGAACATTTTTTTGCGTCCCACTTTATCGCCAAAGTGGGCCATGATGATGCCGCCCAGCGGACGCGCCAGGTAGCCCGCTGCAAAAATGGCGAACGTCTGGAGCTGGCGGAGCCATTCAGGAATATCGCTGGGGAAGAAAATCTCGCCGATCACGGCAGCGAAAAAGACGAAAATAATGAAGTCGTAAAATTCCAGCGCGCCACCCAGCGCCGCGAGTGCCAGCGTTTTGTAATCCTGGGGTTTCAGGCGCGGTGTCTCAAGTGTGGTCATAAGCGTCCAGAGAAAGTGAAAACAGTTGTAAAGATTCGCTTACTATACCGTCAATTTATCACCACACCAGCGAGCCTGTAGCTTATTCCTGAAAAGCACAATATTTAGTTATTTATCTCACGTATCGCGCTTTTGGGGCGAAAAGCTGCTACCACATCCGCGTGCGTCTCCACGTAAGGGCCTTCCAGAAGCTGTAAACAATAAGGTACAGCCGCGAAGATGCCCGGAACGTTTATCTTGCCCTGGTCGTCTTTCAGGCCTTCAAGGGTTTCCCTGATGGACTTCGGCTGGCCGGGCAGATTGAGAATGAGCGACTGTTTACGGATTACCCCTACCTGACGCGACAGAATGGCAGTAGGCACAAACTGCAGGCTGATTTGCCGCATCTGCTCACCAAAGCCCGGCATCTCGCGATCGGCAACGGCCAGCGTGGCATCGGGCGTAACATCACGACGGGCCGGGCCTGTCCCACCGGTGGTCAATACCAGGTGGCAAAAACGCTCATCGACCAGCTCGCAAATCGTCTGTTCTATCATGGGCTGCTCATCGGGCACCAGGCGCGTTTCCACTTCAAAAGGCGTGCTGATCGCGCTGTTCAGCCAGGCTTCCAGGGCAGGGATCCCCTGATCCTGATAAATCCCGTTCGCGGCGCGATCGGAAACCGAGATCAATCCGATACGTAATGTGTTCATGATGATATTCGCTGTGATTTACCGCAGTGCGGTGCATGGGGAAGGAGGTACTAAGAAGAATAACAAACGGTGGCGGAAAGGGAAAACCGTGGCGACAGCGCCGCCACGGTAAAACGATTACAGCATTTCTGCCAGCATCTTCTCAAGCTTGCCCTGGTCGATGGCAAAATTACGAATGCCTTCGGCCAGCTTGGTCACAGCCATAGGATCCTGATTGTGCTGCCACAGGAACTCGGATTCTGTCATCTTAGCCGGACGCGCTTTAACTTCACCCTTGTAGCTCAGCTTACGCTCCAGTGTGCCTTCACTCTCCGCCAGCTCTTTCAGCAGCGCAGGCGAAATGGTCAGACGGTCACAACCGGCCAGTTCGATGATCTCACCGACGTTACGGAAGCTGGCGCCCATCACAACGGTTTCGTAACCGTGCTGCTTGTAGTAATCGTAGATTTCAGACACGGACACCACGCCAGGATCTTCGTGTGGCGCGTACTCTTTCTTATCCGTGTTGGCTTTGTACCAGTCGAGGATACGGCCAACAAACGGCGAAATCAGGTAAACACCCGCTTCAGCACAGGCACGCGCCTGAGCGAAGGAGAACAGCAGGGTCAGGTTACAGTTGATACCTTCTTTTTCCAGCTGCTCTGCTGCACGAATGCCCTGCCAGGTGGAGGCCAGTTTGATCAGGATACGATCGTTGCTGATACCGGCATCGTTGTACAATTTAATCAGGCTGCGAGCTTTGGCAATGCTGGCTTCGGTGTCATAAGAAAGGCGAGCATCTACTTCGGTGGAGATACGGCCTGGCACCAGCTTAAGAATTTCCAGACCGATGTTAACGGCCAGCTTGTCGGATACCAGCTGCAGCTGTTGTTCTTTATCGCTGCTCTGCTGACGCGCCCAGGCGATCGCTTCATCAATCAGTTTGCGGTATTCAGGGATTTGAGCAGCATTGAGAATCAGAGAAGGGTTGGTCGTTGCGTCCTGAGGCTGATACAGCTTCATCGCTGCGATATCACCAGTGTCGGCCACTACGGTGGTCAGTTGACGCAGGGAGGTCAGTTTGTCCGTCATGTTTTTTCTCTTAGTTAACTGTCAGGGTGATAAAAGGCTGTTGGGATAATATCACGCGGTAACGGTGGTGCAAGGTCAGGGAATGCCGTTTACGATAGCGCGAACAAATAGGAGTGATTTGCCGATCCTTGCGGCTTTTTTGCTACACTCGCAGGCAACAATTACAGGCTAACCCCTTAAAAAAAGGGACTCATTGAGGAAGCGACGATGTTGATGGTGATTTCTCCTGCCAAGACGCTGGATTATGAAAGCCCCCTGACAACGCAGCGTTTTACCCAGCCCGCGCTGTTAGAAAAGTCACAACAGCTGATTGAAATTGCGCGTAAGCTCTCGCCGGCACAGGTCGCTTCACTGATGAGCATTAGCGACAAGCTGGCACACTTAAACGCTGACCGCTTTAACAGCTGGCAGCCGGATTTCAATCTGAAGAATGCCCGTCAGGCTATTCTGGCGTTTAAAGGTGATGTCTATACCGGTTTACAGGCTGAGACGTTTAGCGAGCAAGATTTCGACTTTGCCCAGCAGCATCTGCGTATGCTGTCCGGACTTTACGGCCTGCTGCGGCCGCTGGATTTAATGCAGCCCTATCGGCTGGAGATGGGCATCAAACTGGCTAACCCGGCCGGTCAGGATCTCTACAGCTTCTGGGGCGATCTGTTAACGGAAAAACTGAACGACGCGTTGGCCAGTCAGGGCGATGACGTGCTGATTAATCTGGCTTCCGATGAGTACTTCAAAGCCATCAAACCCAAGAAACTGCAGGCGCGCCTGATTAAACCGGTCTTTCTGGATGAGAAAAATGGCAAATTCAAAGTGATCAGTTTCTATGCGAAAAAAGCGCGGGGACTGATGAGCCGTTACATCATTCAGAATCGCCTGACGAAGCCAGAGCAGCTTACGCGGTTCGACGTGGATGGCTATGCTTTTGCGGCTGAGGAAAGCCGTGAGAATGAGATGGTGTTTAAACGCGCCGAACAGTAACAACAGCCCGACGCATTAGCCCTGCAAAAGCGATGAGGTGGTCAGCCCACCTCATCCTGACTGACAGAGCATTACTTGAGCAGAAACGCCCGTAGTTGGGCAAAATCTGCGCCCATCTGATGCGACAGCAGGGGCAGATCCGCGCGCTCAGCCAGCTCGGCAGGCAATGCCAGTTTCTGATCCAGAATGCTTTCCACGCTCTCCAGGAACTTAGCCGGATGGGCCGTTCCGAGGAATAAACCAAACTCCCCTTCCTGCAACTGGTCACGCAACAGACGCCAGGCAATTGCCGCATGCGGCTCAGAGACGTAACCCAGCTTCGCCAGCTCGCGCATCGCTTCACGCGTAACATCGTCCGTTACCGCACCGTAAGCCAGATCGCTCAGACGCCAGGTTTTGCGGCGGAACAGCTCTTCCACACGCGGCCAGTTGTTTGGCTGGCTAACGTCCATAGCATTCGACAGCGTCGCCACGGTGGCGTTAGGCTGCCATTCACCCTTGCCCAGGAAACGTGGCACCGTATCGTTGGCGTTGGTCGCGGCGATAAAGCGTTTAATCGGCAGACCCAGTGATTTCGCCAGCAGGCCGGCCGTTAAATCACCAAAGTTTCCGCTTGGCACGGAGACCACCAGCTGATTACGCTTCTCCTGCGGCAGTTGGGCAACCGCTTCAAAGTAGTAGCAAATCTGCGCCAGCAGGCGGCTGATGTTAATCGAGTTAGCGGAGTTCAGGCCGATCGCCTTTTTCAGCGCCTGATCGTCAAACGCCTGCTTAACCAGCGACTGGCAGGCGTCAAAATCGCCGTCAATCGCAATGGTTTCGATGTTGCCGCCCAGCGTGCAGAACAACTTCTCCTGTAACGGGCTGATTTTCCCCTGCGGATAGAGGATGACAACACGCACATTCTCCATACCGTAAAAGGCGTGAGCCACGGCAGCACCGGTATCGCCGGACGTCGCCGTCAGAATGGTAATTTGCTCATCGGACCCGCTGACGTATGACAGCATCTGCGCCATGAAGCGGCCGCCAAAATCTTTGAACGCCAGCGTCGGGCCGTGGAACAACTCCAGGCAGGCAATGTCGTCGCTGACGGCCTTAACCGGCGCCGGGAAGGTGAACGCGGTTTTCAGGCGTTCAGTCAGGTGCGCTGCCGGGATTTCATCCCCGATATAGGCTGAAAGGATTTTACTGCTGCGGGTAACAAAATCCATTTCCAGCATGGCATCAATGTCGGTCAGTTCAAATTCCGGCAGTTCGAGCGGAAAAAACAGCCCTTGCTGTGAACCCAGACCTTGTTTCACCGCCTGGGCGAAGCTGACCTGCTCGTTATGATCCTTAAGGTTGTAGAGTTTCATGCGTTATCCCAGTTTACGTGCGCCAGCCGTATCAAGACGGCAGATATGGACGAAGCCTTCATCGTTCTGCAGATAGTGCTGGCTCAGCCAGTCGGCCATCTGCTGCGCCGTTTCCATCTGGTTGCAAACGGCAAATAGCGTGGGGCCGGAGCCCGATATTCCACAGGCCAGCGCGCCAATATCCTGCGCGGCCTGGCGAGCCTCGGCAAAGCCCGGTAGCAGCTGAGTACGATAAGGCTCAGCAATGACATCCTGCATAAGTTTAGCCGCCAGCGCGGGTTGGCGCGTATGACAGGCGTGAACAAAGCCTGCCAGCAGACGACCGTGTTTGATGCAGTCCTGCTTTGCATACTGCGCAGGTAAAATCGCCCGCGCTTCCGCCGTCGAGACTTTAATACCCGGATAGGCCATGACCCACAGCCAGTCGTCAAATCCGGGTACGGCCTGACTGATAATGCCGTTTTCTTCCAGCATCAGCTGAATACCGCCAAGGAAGCAGGGCGCGACATTATCGTAATGTACGCTACCGGAGATGCGCCCTTCCAGTTCTCCCATCAGGGTCAGGAGCTGAGTTTCATCAAGCGGGTTACCACAAAATTCATTCATCGCCATCAGGCCAGCCACCACGGAGCAGGCGCTGGAGCCGAGGCCGGAGCCGATCGGCATATTTTTTTCCAGCGTCATCGCTACAGGTACGGTTTTGCCAATCGCTTCACAGAAACGCTGCCAGCACTGATAGACGATGTTCTCTTTGGGATCGCTGGGCAGCTTACTGACAAAACGTCCCGCATTGCTTAGGCTAAAGCTGTCGGCCGCCTCGACCGACACGCAGTCACCCAGCAATGTACCATCCACTGGCGATACCGCCGCGCCCAGCACGTCAAAACCCACGCTGACGTTACCGATTGAGGCCGGCGCATAAATTTTTACCATCATTACACTCCCAACTTCCATGACAGTGTGCGCAGCAGATCGGCAAACACGCCCGCAGCTGTCACATCGTTTCCTGCACCGTATCCGCGCAATACTAACGGAATCGGCTGATAATAGCGGCTGTAAAAGGCCAGCGCGTTTTCGCCATTTTTGACTTTGAAAAGCGGATCGTTACCGTCAACCGCATCGATCTTCACTTTACATGCCCCGCCCTCTTCGATCACGCCAACCAGACGCAGCACTTTGCCTTCAGCACGTGCCTGTTCCACCCTGGCTGCAATCGCCGCATCGGCTTCGGGTAACTGCGCCATAAACTGGTCGACATCGGCGATGGCATTCAGATGCGCGGGCAGCAGGGGTTCGATTTCAATGTCGCTCATTTCGAGCGAATGCCCCGCTTCACGCGCCAGAATCAGCAGCTTGCGCGCGACATCCGTACCTGAGAGATCGTCGCGAGGATCGGGCTCGGTAAAGCCCATCTCGCGTGCCATCCTGGTCGCTTCTGACAGCGATACACCTTCATCCAGCTTGCCAAAAATATAGGATAGCGATCCTGATAAAATTCCAGAGAACCTGATCAACTCATCGCCTGCATTGAGCAGATTTTGCAGGTTCTCAATGACGGGTAAACCCGCGCCGACGTTAGTGTCATACAGGAACTTACGACGCGATCCCGCCGCCGCCACACGCATCTTCTGATAGTATTCCCACGACGAGGTGTTGGCCTTTTTATTCGGCGTGACCACGTGAAAACCTTCCGCCAGAAAATCTGCGTACTGGTCGGCAACCGCCTGGCTCGAGGTACAGTCCACAATCACCGGATTCAGTAAATGATACTCTTTAACCAGGCGAATTAAGCGCCCCAGGTTAAACGGCTCTTTGGCCTGCGCCATTTCGCCTTTCCAGTCGCTGAGATCGATACCGTGCACGTTGGTTAACAGCGCCCGGGAATTCGCAATGCCGCAAACGCGGAGATCGATGTGCTTTTGTTTAAGCCACGTCTGCTGGCGATGCAGCTGATCCAGCAGGGCGCCGCCGACTCCGCCGACGCCCACCACAAAAACCTCAATCACCTGGTCGGTGGCAAACAGCATCTGATGCACGACGCGCACGCCCGTGGTGACGTCATCATTATTGACCACGACCGAAATAGAGCGTTCAGACGATCCCTGAGCGATAGCGATAATGTTGATATTGGCGCGCGCCAGGGCAGAGAAGAATTTCGCTGAAATCCCGCGCAGGGTGCGCATGCCATCCCCTACAACCGAGATCACCGCCAGATTTTCGATAACGTCCAGCGCATCCAGCAATCCATCTTTCAGTTCAAGATAGAATTCGTCTTCCAGCACACGGCGCGCTCGCGCCTGCTCGCTCTGAGGAACACAGAAGCTGATGCTGTATTCAGAAGAAGACTGGGTGATTAACACCACTGAAATCCCGGTGCGTGACATGGTCGCGAACACGCGGGCGGCCATGCCCACCATGCCTTTCATCCCCGGGCCAGACACGTTAAACATCGCCATATTATTCAGGTTGGTGATGCCCTTAACCGGGAATTCATCCTGTTCACCATTGGCGCTGATCAGCGTACCTGGGGCCTGCGGATTGGCCGTGTTTTTAATCAGGCAAGGGATCTGGAACTGGGCGATAGGCGCGATAGTCCGTGGATGCAGGACTTTCGCCCCGAAATAGGAGAGCTCCATCGCCTCCTGGTATGACATGGATTTGAGCAGGCGGGCATCCGGCACCTGACGGGGATCGCAGGTATAAACCCCGTCTACGTCAGTCCAGATTTCGCAGCAATCGGCACGCAGACAAGCCGCCAACACGGCAGCAGAGTAGTCGGAACCGTTTCGGCCCAGCACCACCAGCTCACCCCGCTCATTACCGGCGGTAAAACCGGCCATCAGGATCATATTTTCAGCCGGAATTTTACTGGCTTCGATGCGGCGGGTTGATTCTGCGATATCCACGGTAGACTCGAGATAGTGGCCGATGGCTAACAGCTTCTCGACCGGATCGATAACGCTGACGCCATAACCTCGTGCCTCAAGCAGCTTTTCCATAATCGCAATCGAGAGCTTCTCACCACGACAGATCATCGCGGCGTTGACGCTGTCAGGGCACTGTCCTAACAGGCTGATCCCGTGCAGCACCTGTTTAAGCTGAGCAAACTCGCTGTCTACGCGGCTTTTAAGCCCGTCATAGTCGAAACCGGGTTGCGCCTCGGCCAGCCCCTGCAGCAGCTCCGCAAAGATGCGCGTCGCGTCACTGATATTCGGCAGCGCATCCTGACCGCTAATGGTTTTTTCGATCATCGCGACCAGATGGTTGGTAATCTTAGCGGGCGCAGAAAGCACGGTGGCAACCTGTCCCTGTTGCGCATTACTTTCCAGAATATCGGCCACGCGCAGAAAACGCTCTGCATTAGCAACCGAGGTCCCACCGAATTTCAGCACTCGCATGATGTCAACTCTCCTGATTTTGAGTCAAAAAAAAACCCGCACTCGTGAGGTGCGGGCTTCTTTTCTGTTTTTCCTGGATGCGTCAGCCCGCCCCTTTACCGATCGTAATGGTAATGGTGGTGGTAATAATTGTGGTGTTCAGGCTGTGATTACGCATTCAGATTTATTTTTTCTGTCTGTCATTGATTGTCCGTCTGCGTCAAGAAGTAAAGCAAAGCGCACATTAAGTCAACGGTTTTATCCGTTGCGCAAATACAGACCACAATGTTTAGCATGCTGTTAAACAAAAAAAGCCTGGTGAATCGTTTGTTATACCGCGTTTCGTTAACATCTGTGACTGTATAGTCACGCTTAACCCGAGGATTTATCTGCCAGCTTTTTTTCCACGTCATGCAACAAACGGTGCAACATCGCACTGTCGCGCTGCTCTAACAGGCCAATACGCTGGTTAATCCAGTCGGCCATTTTATTGTCGTCACTCACCTCTAACCGGCTCAGTAACTGTTCAAACCGCTGGCGCAGGGCATGGAGCTGCTGACCATCGGCCGCCGGGGCGACAGGCGCAGCCACCTGATTGAGCGCCGACAGCTGGTAACAGTAAACCATAACGGCCTGCCCCAGGTTCAGTGAAGGATAATCGTTTGCCATTGGAATGCCGGTGAGCAGGTCAACCTGCTCCAGCTCTTCATTGGTCAGCCCGCTATCTTCACGGCCAAATACCAATGCCATGCTGTTTACCCACTGACGTTTTTCCCGCAGTTGCGCTTCCACCTGCTGCGGCGTTGCATAATAGCGGAACCTGGCCCGACTTCGCGCGGTCGTGGCGACGGAAAAGTCGATGTCTGCCAGCGCTTCGGCCAGCGTATCAAAGGTTTTTATCCTGTCCAGAATATCACCTGCGCCATGAGCTACGCGGCGGGCGGCCGGATCCTGCCATGCATCACTGGCAACAATACGCATTTCATTAAAGCCCATGGTTTTCATGGCACGCGCCGCCGCGCCAATATTTTCTGCCCGGGCAGGTGAGACGAGGATAAGAGGAAAAAGCATGATCATTCCATCAGTAAATGTGCACGCTGCTAGTGTAACACGCACCTGCTTTATTGAGGGATATAGGTGGTCATGTTAAGACTCTGACATACATGTTAAAACACGTTAAAAAAGGCCGGAGCGCGCCTTTTTATCATAAAGTGCACATTATCAAAACCTTCAAAATAAAAGCCTTTCATTTCAGTCCACTGTAATAGTAAGTTTCTAACATCATATTTAGTGATAAGCCGGGCTGGCGGGGACAAAAATGAGACGTAATGTCAGCCAGCACGCTATTTTTTGAGATGTTTTTCACAGAAATGTTAACGTGCTACAATTGCATTTGATATAAGTCAACGAAGCGTTGTTTTTATGCTTACCAGTTGTTGTTATTGCTGTTAGGTTGCTGTTAATACAGTTAGTATGTGTTTCAAATTATTATTCCGCAGGGCATGGAATTTTTACCCCGGCAGGCTGGCGAATACGGTTGTTGACCTTGATAAAAGCTTATCAAAATTTACTTTTGTACAACGGTTCAGCAAAGCTTGCCGTTCTCCGCACTGGAGAGCACCTAACCGCTGTACGCCCTGTTTTCAATTTAGTTGGCAAAATTAGGTAGCTAAACATGCAGACCCCGCACATTCTCATCGTTGAAGACGAACTGGTCACGCGCAATACCCTCAAAAGCATTTTTGAGGCGGAAGGTTATGTCGTGTACGAAGCGACCGATGGTGCAGAGATGCACCAGGTGTTGACCGACAATGATGTCAATCTGGTTATTATGGACATCAATCTGCCGGGTAAAAACGGCCTGTTACTGGCACGTGAACTGCGTGAGCAAGCCAATGTCGCATTGATGTTCCTGACCGGACGCGATAACGAAGTCGATAAAATTCTTGGGCTGGAAATTGGTGCAGACGACTACATTACTAAGCCGTTTAACCCACGCGAATTAACTATTCGTGCACGTAACCTGCTGTTGCGCACCATGAATTTGCCTTTACCCAATGAAGAGCGTCGCCAGGTTGAAAGCTATAAGTTCAACGGCTGGGAGCTGGACATCAACAGCCGCTCACTCATCAATCCCAACGGTGAGCAGTACAAACTGCCGCGCAGTGAGTTCCGTGCCATGCTGCACTTCTGCGAAAACCCCGGCAAGATTCAGACGCGTGCTGATTTGCTGAAGAAAATGACCGGACGCGATCTCAAGCCACACGACCGTACTGTTGACGTGACAATCCGTCGTATCCGTAAACATTTTGAATCCACGCCAGATACCCCTGAAATCATCGCCACCATTCACGGCGAAGGTTATCGTTTCTGTGGTGACCTGCAGGATTAAGCTGGCAATCATTTAACGCCCTTACGGGCGTTTAATGATTGCCTTAGTGCCACGGCATAATCGGTACGGCGCTTAGCGCATTTTTAGGTGAACCATCCACCACTTTATCTGAGTAAGCCAGATAAATTAATGCGTTACGCTTGCTGTCAAAGAAACGCACGACCTGCAGTTTCTTGAAGATCAGCGATGTGCGCTGACGAAACACTACGTCACCCTGTGCTTTGCCTTTGGCAATTTTCTCGCTCAGTTCTACCGGCCCGATTTGCTGACACGAAATGGCCGCGTCTGATGTATCTTCCGCTAATCCCAGCCCGCCCTTGATACCGCCTGTTTTCGCCCGGCTGATGTAGCAGGTGACATTTTTTACGTCTGGATCGTCGAATGCCTCAACCACAATTTTGTGGTCGGGTCCAAACATCTTAAACACAGTGTCGACGGAGCCAATCTCTTCAGCCAGAAGCGGACTGGAAAACAGCAAACCCGCGAAGGTGACGAGCAGGAGACGAGGTATTGTCATTGAGTTACCATTGCAAATGTAATAGATGAGCATGTAATGTACTGTCAATCGATACAATAACCAACGTAAAAAGGGTATAAATTCCCGCGTAGATAGCACAACCATCCCAGTCAAAACCAAACATGTCTTTAAAGCAATAAGTGCTATTATTCGTCGACTTCATTTAGCTGCGCCACCAGAGTATGAGGATGTTTTATGGACCAAGCCGGTATCATTCGCGATTTGCTTGCCTGGCTGGAGAGCCATTTGGATCAACCACTTTCACTGGATAACGTTTCCACTAAAGCCGGTTATTCTAAATGGCATCTACAACGGATGTTTAAAGACGTTACCGGACACGCCATTGGCGCCTATATCCGGGCAAGACGTCTTTCCAAAGCCGCGGTGGCACTTCGCCTGACCAGCCGCCCGATTCTCGATATTGCTTTGCAGTATCGGTTTGATTCACAGCAGACCTTTACACGAGCCTTTAAAAAGCAGTTTAATCAAACACCTGCATGGTATCGCCGCTCGTCTGACTGGAATTCATTTGGTATTCGCCCACCCATTCGGTTAGGAAACGATCAGCAGCCGGAATCGCAGTTCGTCACCCTGCCGGAGACCGTTCTGGTGGGACAGACACAGAGCTACACCTGTACCCTGGAACAAATTTCCAGCTACCGCGATGAAATGCGTGTCCATTTCTGGAAACAGTTTCTGTTGGAGACGGATACGGTTCCGCCCGTGCTCTACGGTCTGCACCAGGTCCGTGCCAGTCATGAAAAAGACGATGAGCAGGAGATTCTGTACACCACAGCCGTGCCAACCGACAGCGCGACCAATATGCATTCGGGCCAGAAGGTCATTCTTGAAGCCGGGGATTACGTTCAGTTCAACTACAGCGGTCCGCGCGTTGAACTTCAGGAGTTTATTCTGTTGTTATACGGTACCTGCATGCCGACGCTGGGCCTGACGCGCCGCATGGGGCAGGACATCGAACGCTTTATTACCCACGGCGGTAAAAAGCGCAGCGAACCGCCTACAGAGATTCGTTGTGAATATCTGATCCCGATTCGCCGTTAATACCTGGTGTGATGCCGCCGTAATGACGGCATCACCGATTAACGCTGAAGCTCGTCCATCGCGGGTTCGTCGAGGTGGGCAATATCACCCGCCGTTTCCACGACCCAACCCTGTGCCAGCCATGCGCTCTGCTGATGATCAACGCGGGAAATCGAACAGTTGCGCAGGCGCAGGCGACGTTCGGCATAGGCCGGTAGTCCCAGAATGGTGCTGACCAGCACGCCCAGCGCCATGCCGTGGCTGACCAGTAGCGGGCGGCTCCCTGCCGGCAGCGCCAGGCAGGCATTAAGTGCCTCCTGCATACGCTGCGCCAGTTCCGTCATGGATTCGCCCTGAGGAATGCGGCCGCCCTCGCTGCCGTTTACCAGCGAAGCACGCCAGCCCTCTTCTTCCGGGCTCAGTTCATCAAGCAATCGTTTTTCCAGTATGCCCATGTTCAGCTCCCGCAGTCGCGGGTCGAAAGTGATATCACAACCACAGGCATCGGCAATGATTTCAGCGGTGCGCCGGGTGCGCCCTAAATCGCTGGAAATAATATGCGTGATACCGGCGCTTTTGATGCGTTCACCGACCTGACGGGCTTGTTGCTCACCTTTTTCCGTCAGCGGACTGTCGGAGTGCCCTTGAATGCGACGTTCTGCATTCCATACCGTTTCACCGTGACGAACAAGATAGACCTGTAGCATGCTTAGTTTCCGTTATACTGCGACCAAAATCGCCTTAATTACCTGAGGGTTCAATTAATTATGTACCATGTTGTCGCAGCTACCATCAATCCAGCGAAGATTCGTGCGATTGCTCAGGCATTCAACGACGTTTTCGGCGAGGGATCCTGCCATATCGAAGGGGTCGAGGTCGAGAGCGGCGTTGCGGCACAGCCTTTAACCAACCTCGAAACGCGAACTGGCGCACGCCAGCGCGTGATGAATGCCCGTCAGGTTCGTCCGGAAGCCGACTTCTGGGTGGCGATTGAAGCCGGAATTGAAGAAGAGTGCGCTTTTGCCTGGATGGTGGTGGAAAACCAGAAACAGCGGGGAGAGTCACGTTCGGCCAGTTTTACCCTGCCGCCGGTGGTGATGGCCGGTTTACGTGAAGGACGCGAACTAGGTGAGGAGATGGCGCGCCTCACCGGCATCGACAATATTAAGCACAAAGGCGGCGCAATCGGCACCCTGACCCAGGGCCTGCTCAGCCGCTCCAGCGTTTACCACCAGGCTCTGATACTGGCGCTCTGCCCGCTAACCCATCCGTTCTACCAGCAGTAATCAGCGACGCGTCAGGTGTGCTTCCAGCCACTGCTTCAGTGCCGGAGGCGCCTCTTTCAGGCTGTTTGATCCGCGGGTAATCGTGGCAATGCCCACGCCCAGTTCGTTTTTCAGTTCACGCTGGCTGATGTCGCCATTCAGCAGCGATTCAATGATACGCAAGCGTGTACCAAAGGACTCTCGTTCATCTGGCGTCGTCATCAGCTGTAACAGCGGCAGCGCCTGGTTATCCGCAAAAGCCTGTTGCATCAGCTCAACAAAACGCAGCCAGTGCGCGTCCGTAGCCGGGTCAGTCGTGGATGGCACAGAGGGTTGATTCATGAGAGGCTTCCGTACTCGCTAAAGAGTACGGAAGCTTAACACAGCTAGTAGCGGCGATTCCACTCAGCATCGGACAGGATCTTGTCCGGCTGACCCAGGAAGTAGCGGTAGTACGCATCATAGGCCAGCACATTCTTCACGTAACCCCGGGTTTCCGAAAACGGAATGGTTTCGATAAAGGCGACGGCGTTGAGATTGCCTGCGGTACTGCCTTGCCAGGTCCGTACGCGTCCCGGGCCGGCATTGTAAGCCGCTGAGGCGAATATCCGGTTCTTATCAAACTGCTGATAAACATACTCCAGATATTGCGTCCCGATCTGAATGTTGGTCTGCGGATCGAACAGCTGAGACGCGTTCACATAGCCCGGGATGCTAAACATCTTCACGGTGTGTGTCGCGGTCGCCGGCATAATCTGCATCAGTCCGCTGGCACCCACCGGGGAACGGGCTTTCGGGTTCCATGCACTTTCCTGACGGGAAATCGCCATCGCATAACTCTGCGGAATGGATTTACCCTGGGTGTTCTGCTTATACAGATCCTGCCATGCCAGCGGGAAACGCTCCTTCAGGCTGTCCCACATTTTCGCGGTGATCGTGGCCTGTACGCTCAGATCCCACCAGTCCTGTTCGCTTGCGTAGCGCGCCAGCATCTGCTGCTGGACATGGGTTTTGCTGCCGATCAGGTTGGCCCACTCGCTGCGTGCCAGATTGTCCATGCCCCAGTACATCAGCTCACGCACGCGTGCGAGTTCTGGCCCCTGGGTGGTTGCCGCGTCAGGTTTGGGTGCCGCATCGACCTGAAGAGGATAGTCCACCCCTAAACGTTGTGCGGCAACCATAGGATAAAAACCGCGCTCTTTCATCAGCTTACGCAGAATGTCATCGGCTTCTTCTTTGCGATCTTTTGAATAAAGCAAATCGGCCTGCCAGTACTGCCACTCGTCTTTCTCTTTCGCTTCAACCGGCAGACGCGCAATCCAGGTGTTCAGGCCACGACGATCGTTTTCACTCAGCGCCAGGCGCACCCGCCGTTCTACTAACGCGGTCGATTCGCTGTTCATTACCACCGCATCGCGCCAGCGCGCCTGCTCGGAGGTCAGATCGCTGCCCATCATCCGCCAGACGACAATCTCTTTCAGCGCCTGCTCATCTTCTGGCCCCATTTTTTGCGCGCGCACCAGCTCAGGGATCAGGCTACGGGCTGTTTCCATATCGGCACGGGCGACGCGGGTAAAGGCAAAAATCGTGGCCTGGCGCGTGAAGTCGGTTGCGCCCACGCTGTTGGCAAAGGTCGTGACGGACTGAGGATCTTTCTGCAACGCCAGTAATGCATCCGACATCGTCTTGTAATCGGCAGGCAGCGTTTTGGCCAGATAGCTGACCAGGCTGTCATTGCCCGCTTTCATTGCCAGGCGGATACGTTCAAGAATAGTGATGGGAGAAAGCTGACCGCTGGCCTGCCACACGGAGAAGAGCTTGTCGCAGTCATTCGGCAGGGCCGTGCCGCGCAGCCAAATGGCTTTGGCACCGTCAAATGCCGCCTGCTGCTTTCCGGTTGACCATTTGGCATAGTACCAGTTACAACGTGCCTGCACCGGCGTGGGCTCGTCGGGGCTGAAGTTAAGCACGCCTTGCCAGTCCTGACGATGCGCAAGTACGTTAACAAAACGCGTTTTCAGCGAGCGCGCTGGCGGTAAAGTCGGATACTTTTGAATAAAATTTTGTACTGCCAGGCTGGTTTCCTGGTCCAGGTCCTGCGCCAGCAGACGGTATTCTAAATAAGGATAAAGCGGATAATCCTGTAGCGTCGGTAACAGCTGTTCAACTGTTGCCATCTGATTACTGTCCCAGGCCTGCTTAATTTGTTGATATCGTTGCCGTTGTTGATCAAGCGAATCAGCCCATGCGCTGCCGGCCGTGCTGACCAGGCAGATCCCTATCATCCAGTTACGCCACTTCTCCACGTAAATCTCCTCTGTTGCTGGGCGCTGGCTCTGTGCCAGACGTTATTCATGCTAACCAGGGGAAGCCACTCTTGCCATGTTCTTCACAAAATTTACCTTCGCACCGCTTTAACGCACCCTGATGTCACACTGCCTGCGCGACAACTGTGCGTTTTATCATCACATCTTCTTATGGATGTTCGAATTATCTCATTGATTCATGGCATTAAAATTCTGGCACGTCCTTTGCTCTGTTGAATCCCATCTTGTATACCTGTTGGAATTCACTGCATGGCTTCGACATTCGGTTTGACCCTTAATGACTGGCAGCAACGCGTTCGGCAACACCCGGAGCAGGTTCACACGCTGCTGGCTGAACACCTTTCTGAGCTGGATCCAGACGATAATGCGTGGATCTGTCTTGCCACTCCCGCCCAGTTACTGGCGCAAACTGAGCCGCTCCTGGCGCGTTACCAGCAGGATCCGGATGCCCTTCCACTGTTCGGTGTTCCCTTTGCCGTGAAAGATAACATTGACGTGGCTGGCTGGCCGACAACGGCAGCCTGCCCTGCATTCCGTTATATCGCCGCCGAGGATGCCTTTGTGGTGGCACAGCTTAAAGCGGCGGGCGCGGTGGTGATGGGGAAAACTAACCTCGACCAGTTTGCTACCGGACTGGTCGGTACACGTTCACCTTACGGCGCGGTAAGTAACACCTTTGACCCGGACTTTGTAAGCGGCGGCTCCAGTTCGGGATCGGCCTCGGTACTGGCTCGAGGGCTGGTGGCGTTCTCTTTGGGTACCGATACCGCCGGTTCAGGCCGGGTGCCCGCCGGTTTCAACAATATCGTCGGTCTGAAACCGACCAAGGGCTGGCTGTCTGCGCGCGGTGTCGTTCCTGCCTGCCGCCTGAACGACACAATTTCCGTCTTTGCGCTGACGGTGGACGATGCTTTTCGCGTCGCCAGCCTGGCGGGAGGATACGATGCTCAGGATGCCTACTCGCGCGTTCATCCTCGTACGGTGCCCGCGGGCATGAAATCCCATCCTGATTTCGCAATTCCTGCCGCCCCCGTGTTTTTTGATGATGCAGCTGCCGAAGCGGCCTGGGACGCCGCGCTGACCGCACTGCAGGACAACGGCGCCACGCTGCATCCGATTGATTTCACCCCCTTCACGCAGCTCGCCGAACAGCTCTACTACGGCCCGTGGGTGGCAGAGCGTACCGCTGCCGTAGGCGAGATGCTCAACCACCCGGAGAAGATGGATCCGGTGGTGCACAGCATTATCTCGACGGGTCTGAAATACAGTGCCGTCGAGGCCTTTGAGGCCGAATACCTGCGCGCCCGGCTGGCGCGCCAGATTCAGCAGATTCTGGCGCCGTTTGATGCGCTGGTCGTGCCCACGTCCCCCACGATCTATACCCTGGATGAGATGCAGCAGGAGCCGGTGATTTACAACTCACATTTTGGTACTTACACCAACTTTACCAATCTGGCCGATCTTGCCGCACTGGCGCTGCCCGCCCCTTTCAGAAACGACGATCTGCCCGCGGGCATTACGCTCATCGCCCCCGCCTGGCATGACCGCGCGCTGGCGCAGTTTGGCCTGCGCTGGCAGCAGGCTATGGCCCTGCCGCGCGGCGCCACTGGCAAGGCCCAACCCGCTGAACCTGCGCCGCTTCCCCCTTCGGACGACCACGTTCGTCTTGCGGTCGTGGGCGCGCACCTGACCGGAATGCCACTTAACTTTCAACTCACGCAACGCCAGGCCGTCCGGGTAGAAGAGACCCAGACGGCCAGCCAGTATCGCCTGTTTGCCCTGCTGGATGGCCCGGTCAAAAAGCCGGGACTGATGCGGGCGGAACAGGGCGCCGCCATCGCCGTCGAGCTCTGGGATATCCCCCTGGCGCGCTTTGGCGAATTCGTGGCCGAGATCCCACAACCCCTAGGCATTGGCAGCCTCACGCTTGCCGATGGTCGCGTGGTGAAAGGCTTTATTTGTGAAGGTTCCGCGCTGACGCACGCGCTGGAGATTACCGAATTCGGCGGCTGGCGTAACTGGCTCGCTTCTCTGGAGAGTTAATCAATCATGTTCAGCACCGTTCTGATTGCCAATCGTGGCGAAATTGCCTGCCGCGCTATCCGTACCCTGAAACGTTTGGGCATTACCAGCATCGCGGTCTTTTCCAATGCCGACCGTAACGCGCAACATGTCAAAGATGCCGATATCGCTATTTGTCTGGGCGGTGACAAAGCCAGCGACAGCTATCTGCGCATTGATAAAATTCTGGCGGCCGCGCAGGAAAGCGGCGCCCAGGCTGTCTGGCCGGGCTACGGTTTTCTCTCTGAAAGCCTGCCGTTTGCCGCCGCCTGTGAGGAGGCCGGCATCGTATTTGTTGGACCGACAGCGCAGCAAATTGGTGAGTTCGGTTTAAAGCACCGTGCCCGTGAACTGGCAGCGCACGCCGGTGTTCCCATGACGCCAGGCACGCCGCTGCTCGACTCGCTGGATGACGCCCTGGCCGCCGCGAGCAATATTGGTTATCCGGTGATGTTAAAAAGCACGGCCGGGGGCGGCGGCATCGGCCTGACGCGCTGCGCGGATGCCGAGGCGCTCCGGCATGCCTGGGAGAGCGTGCGCCGGCTTGGCGAACAGTTCTTCAGCGACGCAGGCGTATTTCTTGAACGCTGCATCGATCATGCCCGCCATGTTGAGGTACAGATCTTTGGCGACGGCAAAGGCACCGTGGTCGCTCTGGGCGAGCGCGACTGCTCTTTGCAACGCCGCAACCAGAAAGTGGTAGAAGAAACGCCCGCTCCCTGTTTGCCCGCTGCAACCCGCGATGCGCTGCTCGCCTCGGCAGTCCGGTTGGGCGAGGTGGTCAATTACCGCAGCGCGGGCACCGTCGAATACATTTACGATGCGCAGCAGGACGCCTTCTATTTCCTGGAGGTCAATACCCGCCTGCAGGTTGAACATCCGGTCACCGAATGCGTCACGGGTCTTGACCTGGTCGAGTGCATGTTGCGCGTGGCTGCCGATGAAGCGATCGACTGGCCGCGCCTGCAGCAGGCACCTCAGGGCGCCTCGATCGAAGTCCGGCTCTACGCTGAAGATCCGCTTAAACACTTTCAGCCTTGTCCCGGTGTCTTAACCCATGTGCACTTTCCCGAGGATGTGCGCGTCGATAGTGGAATCAGCACCGGTAGCGACGTATCGAGCTACTACGATCCCATGATCGCCAAGCTGATCGTTCATGCTGAAACCCGGGACGCCGCGCTGGCCAAACTGCAACGCGCGCTTAATGCCACTCAACTGCACGGCATCGCCACCAATCTTGATTACCTGCGGCAGGTCATCGCCACCGACGCCTTCCAGAGCGGCAACGTCTGGACTGGTTTTCTGGATGATTTCACGCCATCGGCCCCGGTGGTGGAAGTTCTGCAGCCCGGCACCTTTAGCTCCGTGCAGGACGTTCCGGGCCGCCTTGGCTACTGGGATATCGGCGTACCGCCCTCCGGCCCCATGGACGACTATGCTTTCCGGCTGGCTAACCGTATCGTCGGCAATCATGAGGCCGCAGCAGGACTGGAATTTACCTTACAGGGCCCGACGCTGCGTTTTCATTGTGCGACGACAATTGCCCTGACCGGCGCTGACTGCGCCGCCATGCTGGATGGTGAACCCGTTGCAAACTGGCAGCCTGTCACGGTCAATGCGGGACAAACGCTCACGCTGGGCCGCGCGCTGCAAGGCTGTCGCTGTTACCTGGCCATCCGTAATGGGTTTGACGTACCGGAATACCTCGGCAGCCGCTCCACTTTCTCGCTCGGTCAGTTTGGTGGGCACGCGGGGCGGACGCTGCGGGTTGCCGATATGCTGCCGGTTTCCCAGCCGCTGCTGGCCGCCTGTACCACACCGGCCCCGATCAGCGCGCCCCTGGCGCTCAGCCCGGCGCTGATACCGACCTACACGAACGAATGGCACATTGGCGTGCTGTACGGGCCGCACGGCGCACCTGACTTCTTCACCCAGGCCGCCATCGACGACTTTTTTGCCAGCGACTGGCAGGTACACTACAACTCAAACCGCCTTGGCGTACGCCTGGTCGGGCCAAAACCGAGCTGGGCTCGTGCTAACGGCGGTGAGGCCGGTCTGCATCCCTCCAACGTACATGACTGCGAGTATGCTATCGGCGCAGTCAACTTTACCGGTGACTTCCCGGTGATCCTCACCCACGACGGCCCCAGCCTTGGCGGCTTTGTCTGCCCGGTAACGATAGCCAAAGCCGAGCTGTGGAAAGTCGGTCAGGTTAAACCTGGTGACAGCATCCGTTTTCACCCCATCAGCGTAGAGGAAGCGACCGCGCGGGAACAGGCTCAGAAGCAGGTGATTGCCACGCTGCGGCCCCACTCTGCGCCCACGTTTGACGTCCCCTCGCTGGCTGAAAACCGCTTTGGTTCCGGCACCCTGCTCGCCGCTGTCGCCGCCACGGAAACCTCCCCCAGGGCGGTCTATCGCCAGGCCGGTGATAAATACATCCTCATCGAATATGGCGACAACGTCCTCGATCTGGCATTGCGTCTGCGTGTGCATTTATTAATGGAGGCGCTGCGTGCTCAGCCTGTTACCGGGATCGAAGAGCTCTCTCCCGGCGTGCGCTCGCTGCAAATTCGCTACGACAGCCTGGTCCTGAGTCAGTCGCAGTTAATGAACGTGCTGCTGGAACGGGAAGCGATGCTCGGCAATGTCAGTCACCTGAAAGTTCCGTCACGCATCGTCTGGCTGCCGATGGCCTTTGAAGACAGCGCGACGCTCGGTGCGGTGGAACGCTATAAAGAAACCGTGCGTGCCAGCGCGCCCTGGCTGCCAAATAATGTCGATTTTATTCAGCGCATTAACGGATTAACCAGCCGCGACCAGGTCCGCGACACGATCTTTGATGCCAGCTATCTGATTTTAGGGCTGGGGGATGTGTACCTTGGCGCGCCCTGCGCCGTGCCTGTCGATCCCCGTCACCGCCTGCTGAGTTCCAAATACAGCCCGGCCCGTACCTTTACGGCAGAAGGCACCGTCGGCATCGGCGGGATGTATATGTGCATTTACGGCATGGACTCGCCCGGCGGCTATCAGCTGGTGGGCCGTACCTTACCTATCTGGAACAAGTTCCTCAAAAATGCGCAGTTTACTGCTGGCGAACCCTGGCTGCTGCGCTTCTTCGATCAGGTGCGCTTTTATCCCGTAACGGAAGAGGCGCTGACGCAGTTACGTGACGATTTCCGCGAAGGTCGCGCCACGCTGCGTATTGACGAAACTGAATTTGATTTTGCCGCTCACCAACAATTCCTGGCGGATAACGCTCAGGACATCACGGCGTTTCGCCAGCGTCAGGCAGCGGCTTTCGAGCAGGAAGTCACGCGCTGGTCGCAGGAGGAACAGGAGATCGCCTCTCCTCCAGATATCACGCCTCATACCTCCGCTGAAGATGACAGCGCGCACGCGGTGCAGGCAGATATGAACGGCAATATCTGGAAAGTGCTGGTACAGCCCGGGGATGACGTCAGCGCGGGTCAGACGCTGGTGATTGTTGAGGCAATGAAAATGGAGCTGGCGATTGCAGCCCCCTGCGCCGGTCGGGTGAAACGCATCGCCTGTCAGGCAGGGCGCGCCGTCAGCCCTGGCGATACGCTGCTGTGGCTGGAATAAGGAGGGCCGATGACAACCCGTTTACCCCGTAATAAAGCGCGTCCGGAAGCCCTGGCGGAACGTGTTTACCAGACGCTGAAAAACGACATTTTTGAGTTTCGCCTGATGCCCGGTGACCGCTTCAGCGAAAGTGAAATTGCTGAACGTATGGCGGTAAGCCGCACGCCAGTCCGGCAGGCGCTGTTCTGGCTGGAGCGTGAAGGCTATGTCGATGTGTGGTTTCGCAGCGGATGGCAGGTCAAAACCTTCGATTTTGCCTATTTCGAAGAGCTGTACGATCTGCGCACGGTACTGGAGTGCGAAGCCGTGAAGCGTCTGTGCGAACTGCCCTCGGCGCAGTGCGCCGCCCGGCTGCGCGAGCTTTATCAGTTCTGGTGTGAGGCCGCCCGGCTGGACGACGGCAAGAAAGTGTCGCAGCACGATGAGGCCTTTCATATGACGCTGGTCGCCGCCGCAGGCAACAGTGAAATCGCGCGTATTCACGCTGAACTGACCGAGAAGATCCGCATTATCCGTCGTCTCGATTTTACCCGCGAAGACAGGATCGCGGCGACGTATCGCGAGCACGCGCAAATTTTACAGGCCATTTTTTTGCAGCAGACCGGCAAAGCCCAGCAGATGCTGAGCGAACACATTGCCGCCAGTAAGGCTGAGGTCAGGAAGATCACGATCCATATGTTACAGCAGGCCAGGCTCCAACCCATCGAATAACGCATCCATCTAACCAGGGGTTTAACATTGATGAAAAGACGTTCATTGCTCAAGGCTTTTGCACTCTCCGCTACCGTTGCAGGTATGGGATTCTCATGGAGCGCCCAGGCGGCTGACACCATCAAAGTGGGTATTATGCACTCGCTTTCCGGCACTATGGCGATTTCCGAAACGCCACTGAAAGATGTCGCCCTGATGACCATTGATGAAATCAATGCGAAAGGTGGCGTGCTGGGTAAAAAGCTCGAACCGGTGGTGGTGGATCCCGCCTCAAACTGGCCGCTCTTTGCCGAAAAGGCGCGCCAGCTGCTGACCCAGGACAAAACTGCGGTGGTGTTTGGCTGCTGGACCTCGGTATCACGAAAATCCGTGCTGCCGGTCTTCGAAGAGCTGAACGGTCTGCTCTTCTACCCGGTACAGTATGAAGGTGAAGAGATGTCACCGAACGTATTCTACACCGGGGCAGCCCCTAACCAGCAGGCCATTCCGGCAGTGGAATACCTGATGAGCCAGGATGGCGGCGGCGCGAAACGCTTCTTCCTGTTGGGAACAGATTATGTGTATCCCCGCACGACCAACAAAATTTTGCGGGCTTTCCTGCACACCAAAGGCGTACAGGATAAAGATATCGAAGAAGTTTATACCCCGTTCGGCTACAGCGATTACCAGACCATCGTGTCCAATATCAAGAAGTTCGCCGCAGGCGGGAAAACCGCGGTGGTCTCCACCATCAACGGGGATTCCAACGTGCCGTTTTACAAAGAGCTGGCGAATCAGGGCATCAAAGCCACCGACATACCGGTGGTGGCGTTCTCAGTGGGCGAAGAAGAACTCCGTGGAATTGATACCAAACCGCTGGTCGGCCAGCTCGCCGCCTGGAACTACTTCGAATCGCTGGATAACCCGACCAACGCCAAATTTGTCGCCGATTACCGTGCTTATGCCAAAGCCCATAACCTGCCGAATGCCAGCAGCGTTGTGACGAACGATCCGATGGAGGCGACCTACGTAGGGATCCATATGTGGGCGCAGGCCGTCGAAAAAGCGGGCACCACCGACGTGGATAAGGTGCGCGCCGCCATGGCCGGGCAGACCTTTAAAGCGCCGGATGGCTTTACCCTGACGATGGATCAGACTAACCACCATCTGCATAAACCCGTGATGATTGGCGAAGTGGAAGAAAACGGTCAGTTCAACGTGGTCTGGCAAACCGACAAACCGGTACGCGCCCAGCCCTGGAGCCCGTATATCCCCGGTAATGACAAAAAACCCGATCACCCGGTGAAAACGTCTCAGTAAGACAGGTGCCGCCCCTGATCCCTCTGTGGGGCGGCAGTAAGGACTCCCTATGATCGCCTATTTGATGAGGCTCTCCCATGACGCTTCGCCTGTGTTTCTTTAGTTTTTTGCTGCTCCTGCCGCTGTTTGCCAGCGCCGGACCGGCGGCCGACTTCGCCGCGGCGAGCCGCGCTCAGCAGGCGGAATTGCTGCAACAGTGGGCCGCTGCGCCAGATGTCAGCCGGTTGCCGCTGCTTCAGGCGCTGAAAGCCGAAACCGTGGTCACGGATCAGGATCGTCATCCTTTTAGCCAAACCGGTAATGGGCTCCAGCCGCTGGATACGTCATCACAGCCGAAGGGCGCGCTAAAAAAACTGTTTATGAATAACCGGTTGCGCGTGCTGGTCGCCAGTGCGCTCGCCGCACATCAACTGGTGAGCAGCGACGCCAGCGTACGCCTGAGTGCGGCACAGCAGTTACAAAATGACGCCGCCGCCGATCTTCTCCCGCTGATTACGCAACGCCTGAGCCTCGAAAAGGATGCGCGCGTGCATGCCGCGCTGGCGATGGCGGCGGCCAGCCTGCAACTGTCCAGCCCTCAGCCCATGGTTCGGCTGCGGGCGGTGAAACTGCTGGGCGAGTCCGGCGATCCTAACACCCAGGCCAGCCTGCAACGGCTGACCCAGCCCACAGTGGAGCCCGATGAAACCGTACGCGAGGCGGCAACAGAAAGCCTGCAACAGATTAAAAGCCGCCTGATGTGGGGCGATCTGTTGGGCCAGGCGTTTAGCGGCCTGTCGCTGGGTTCGATACTGCTGCTTGCCGCCCTGGGCCTGGCGATTACCTACGGCCTGCTGGGCGTGATCAATATGGCGCACGGGGAAATGTTGATGCTGGGTGCCTACGCGACCTGGATGGTGCAAAACCTGTTTCAGCAGTTCGCGCCGCATTACATCGGCTGGTATCCGCTGCTGGCGCTCCCGGTCGCCTTTGGGTTAACGGCGGTTATCGGTATGGCGCTGGAGCGCACCATTATCCGTCATCTGTATGGCCGTCCACTGGAAACCCTGTTAGCCACCTGGGGCATCAGCCTGATGCTGATTCAGCTGGTGCGGATGCTGTTTGGCGCGCAGAACCTTGAGGTTGCGAACCCCGCCTGGCTGTCCGGCGGATTGCAGGTGCTGCCGAATCTGGTTCTGCCCTGGAACCGTATTGCGGTCATTCTGTTCGTGGTGTTTGTGCTGATCCTGACCTGGCTGCTGCTGAACCGCACGCGGCTGGGGATGAACGTGCGGGCGGTAACGCAAAACCGGGCCATGGCCGACTGCTGCGGCGTGCCAACAGGCCGAGTCGATATGCTGGCTTTTGGCCTGGGCTCCGGCATCGCCGGGCTGGGCGGCGTGGCCCTGTCCCAGTTGGGAAATGTCGGACCGGAACTGGGCCAGGGCTACATTATTGACTCTTTCCTGGTGGTGGTGCTCGGCGGTGTGGGGCAACTGGCCGGCACCGTCGTGGCTGCGCTGGGGCTGGGCATTCTCAATAAAGTGCTGGAGCCGCAAATCGGCGCGGTGCTGGGGAAAATCCTGATTCTGGTCATGATCGTGCTGTTTATTCAAAAACGTCCGCAAGGGTTATTTGCGGTGAAAGGAAGGGTGACTGACTAATGACGCAACCCATCTCCTTACGTCTGGCTCGTCAGGCCCCGCGCCTGACGCTGGGTATTGGCGCACTGGTTACGCTGATGCTGCTGATCATGCCATTTCTGGCGCTGCTGCCGGCCACCCATCCGCTGGCGATATCGACCTATACCTTAACCCTGGTGGGTAAAATTCTGTGCTATGCCGTGGTCGCAGTGGCGCTGGATCTGGTCTGGGGTTATGCCGGTTTACTCTCTCTGGGACACGGCCTGTTTTTTGCGCTGGGCGGCTATGCGATGGGCATGTACCTGATGCGCCAGGCGGCGGGCGACGGCGTACCGGCCTTTATGGCCTTTCTCTCCTGGGATCGGCTGCCGTGGTTTTGGGCGGGCACCCAGCATTTTGCCTGGGCGCTGTGCCTGATTGTGCTGGTTCCCGGCCTGCTGGCGCTGGTCTTTGGTTTTTTCGCCTTCCGCTCGAAAATCAAAGGGGTTTATTTCTCCATCATGACCCAGGCGCTGACCTATGCCGGCATGCTGCTGTTTTTCCGCAATGAAACCGGCTTTGGTGGCAACAACGGCTTTACCGGCTTCACCACCCTGCTTGGTTTTAATGTTACCGCCACGGGCACGCGCATCGGCCTGTTTGTCGCGACGGTGATATTGCTGTTAGTCAGTTTAGGCCTGGGTTTTGTCCTGGCACGCAGTAAATTCGGCCGGGTGCTGACGGCGGTCCGCGACGCGGAAAACCGTCTGATGTTCTGCGGTTACGATCCCCGTGGCTTTAAGCTGTTCGTCTGGACGCTGTCCGCCGTGTTATGCGGCATGGCGGGCGCACTTTATGTGCCGCAGGTCGGCATTATTAATCCCGGTGAAATGTCCCCCACCAACTCCATCGAAGCCGCTATCTGGGTCGCACTGGGTGGACGCGGCACCTTAATTGGCCCGCTGCTGGGCGCCGCGATTGTTAACGGCGCGAAGAGCCTGTTTACCGTTGCCTTCCCCGAATACTGGCTGTTCTTTCTGGGGATGATGTTTATTCTGGTCACGCTGTTTCTGCCGCGTGGCGTGATTGGCTTACTGCGCCGGAGAAAAGATGACTGAGCACCCGTATACCCAATCATTTCCCGCCGATCGTCATCGTGTTCAGCGCGATCCGGTGCTGCAACTGGAAGCCGTCACCGTCTCTTTTGATGGCTTTCGCGCCCTGTCCGATCTGTCCTTACAGATCGGACAGGGCGAACTGCGCTGTGTGATCGGCCCTAACGGCGCAGGAAAAACCACGCTAATGGATGTGATTACCGGCAAAACACGACCGGATAAGGGCCGGGTCATTTACGATCAGGATAATGACCTGACCAGCCACTCCCCCGTTGAGATTGCCCGTCGCGGTATCGGACGCAAATTTCAGAAACCCACGGTGTTTGAAGCGCTGACGGTGTTTGAAAATCTGGAAATTGCCCTGAAAACCACCAAAACCGTTTGGGCCAGCCTGCGCGCGCGGCTTAACAGCGAGCAGCGGGATCGGATTGACGAGGTCCTCGTCCTGTTGCGGCTCACGGGTTCGCGTCACCGCCAGGCGGGCCTGTTGTCGCATGGGCAGAAACAGTTTCTTGAGATCGGCATGCTGCTGGTGCAGGAGCCGCACCTGCTTCTGCTGGATGAACCTGCGGCCGGCATGACCGATGCGGAAACCGACTATACCGCCGAGCTGTTCCGTAGCCTGGCAGGGAAACACTCACTCATGGTGGTTGAACACGACATGGGCTTTGTGGAAACCATTGCCGACTACGTCACGGTTTTGCATCAAGGCAAGGTGCTGGCGGAAGGTTCGCTGCGCGAGGTTCAGGCCAACGAGCAGGTCATCGACGTTTATTTGGGGCGCTAAATGTTACAGGTATCTGAACTGCATCAGTATTACGGTGGCAGCCATATTCTACGCGGCCTGTCGTTTGAGGTAAAAACAGGCGAAATCACCTGCCTGCTGGGCCGTAACGGCGTGGGCAAAACCACGCTGCTGAAATGCCTGATGGGATTGATTCCGGCCAAATCGGGTGAGGTACGCTGGCAGGACAAGCCGATCGGGACGCGCAAGCCGCATCAGCGCGTGCAGTCCGGCATCGCTTACGTGCCACAGGGCCGCGAAATTTTCCCCCGTCTCACGGTTGAGGAGAATCTGCTAATGGGCCTGTCCCGCTTCTCCGCCTCACAGGCCAAACAGGTGCCTGATGAGATCTATCAGCTGTTTCCCGTGCTGTTCGACATGAAGTCGCGGCGCGGAGGCGACCTGTCCGGGGGACAACAGCAGCAGTTAGCGATTGGTCGCGCGCTGGCAAGTCGTCCGCAGTTGCTGATCCTCGACGAGCCGACGGAAGGGATCCAGCCGTCGGTGATCAAAGAGATTGGCATGGTGATCCGTCAGTTGGCGCAGCGCGGCGATATGGCGATTCTGCTGGTTGAGCAATTCTATGATTTCGCCGCTGAGTTGGCCGACAGCTATCTGGTGATGTCGCGCGGCGAGATTATCCAGCGCGGTCGTGGCAGTGACATGGAGGCGGATAACGTGCGCGGTCTGGTTGCCATCTGACATCTCCTCCCCGGCAGGCCAGATCGCCTGGCCTGCCTTCACGTTGTACGTGAAGCGTGTTGAATGTTTCTCCCTCGCCCCGCCCGATACAACCTGCCCGAAAAGGCTTCCCTGACGCACGTTCCACGCGTGTTTACCCCGTTAGCCTGCAATTTCTTTAACAATAACGCAGTAGACATCTTGTAATGATTAACAGTAAAGGCAATAATTCTCATTTGCATTCAATGTAAATAACCTGTTCTTAACACCAATTTTCGCTCCTTTCTTCTGTCGGGAGCGGCGTATCTACCATTTGTAAGGGATAAACAATGAGAATGCCTTTCTGCCGGAAACGGTTAGCGTTGCTGTGTTCCATCGCCATTGCCACACCTGCAGTGACCTTTGCCGCGAACACGCTGGTGGTCACAGCAAAGCCCGAAGAAACGTCGACAACCCCGACAGAAGGCTATACGGCGACCGTCAGTAAAGGCGCAACCAAGACCGATCGTCCGCTGATCACCACCGGGCAGTCAGTCTCGGTGATCACGCGCCAGCAAATGGACGATCAGGGTGCGATGGATGTGAATCAGGCGCTGAATTACACCGCGGGCGCCTTTACGAACTTCGCCGGTGCGGCCACCCGCTACGATACGGTATCGTTGCGCGGTTTCCACGGCGGCGACGTGGATAATATTTTCCTGGACGGCCTGCGGCTGATGAGCGATCCGGGCAGCTACAACGTGCTGCAGGTTGATCCCTGGTTCCTCGAACGCATTGACGTGATCAAAGGCCCCTCTTCTGCCCTGTATGGCCAAACCGTTCCCGGTGGCTTAGTGATGGAGACCTCTAAGCGTCCTCAATACGCGCCTGAAGGACATTTCCGTCTGTCCACCGGCACCCATAACACCAACAGCGCCGCATTTGATTACACCAACGCCATTAACGATCAGTGGGCTTTTCGTCTGACCGGCATCACGCGCAACAGCGATACGCAGTACGATCATACCCGCGAAGAAAAATATGCGATTTCGCCCTCGCTGCTGTGGCAACCGGATGAAGATACGTCACTGCTGTTACGCGCCTATCTGCAGAAGGATCCTTCCGGTGGCTATCACAGTGCCGTGCCGGGTGATGGCAGCATAACCGAGCATAACGGACGTAAGCTCAGCACCGGTTTTTATGACGGCGACAGCACACTGGATCAGTTCAAACGTCGCGAGCAAATTTACAGCGCGGAGTTCGCTCACCGCTTTAATGAAACCTGGGCCTTCCGCTCCAATGCCAGCTATTCCCACTCCAATGTCGATTTGGATCAGGTTTATCAGGCTGGCTGGGATTCACCGCAGTCTGAACTGCTTAATCGCTACTATTCCGGTTCACGTTCTTCACTGAATGCGTACGCGATCGATAATCAACTGGAAGCCGATTTTGCCACGGGTCCGGTAGATCATAAGGTCGTACTGGGCGCGGAATATCATCAGTACACCAATGATTTGCGTGATGCCAGTGGCTTAGCCAGTCAGCTTAACGCGCTGACAGGCCAGGCCGTGGGGACGAATCCGGCTTACGTATTCCAGAACTCACAGCGCCGTTACTACCAAACCGGTATGTATCTGCAGGATGAGATGAAATGGGACAAGTGGCATCTGGATCTCTCCGGCCGCTACGATCGGATCGTGTCTGAAAACAGACAGTACAGCACGGATACGCAATATCGCCGTCAAGACGATCACGTCAGCGGTCGCGCGGCGCTGCTCTATGCATTTGATAACGGTATCTCTCCGTATGCCAGCTACAGTCAGGCCATTACGCCGCAATCGCTTTCCGGACAGGACGGCAACCTGCTGAAGCCGACCACGTCTGAGCAGTACGAGGCCGGGATTAAATACCAGCCCGTGGGCACGTCCGATCTCTACTCAGCAGCCGTGTACGACCTGACGCAAAATGATGTGGGTAACCGCGTGGTGGTAGGCTCTTATTACGAACCGGCCGGGAAAGTGCACTCTCAGGGCCTCGAACTGGAAGCCCATAATCAGCTCACTCCGCGCCTGAGCACGCTGGCGAGCTTTACGCTCAACCACGTGCGCTTCAAAGATTCTATCGACGGTAACAACGGTCATACGCCTTACGTGACGCCCAACTCGATGGCTTCCGCGTGGGCGAAATACCAGTTTGATGCCGGGATCAGCGTAGGTGCAGGCGTCCGTTACATTGGTCGGCAGTGGGCAGACAATGAAAACACCACTCGTCTGCCTTCCGCCACGCTGTTTGATGCCTCGGTACGTACCGATTTAGGCGTCTGGAACAGCAGCCTGAAAGGGGCTTTTGTGCAGGTTAACGCAAATAACCTGACCGATCGCGACTATGTCTCCGCCTGCTATGGCACCGGCTTCTGCTACTGGGGGGCTGAACGCACCATCGTTGCCACCGTCGGCTACGATTTCTGATCCTTCCCACAGGCGGCACCTGGCCGCCTGTCTCACCTCAGGCCGTTACGGTGCTGTGTCGCCGCTGTTTTTCGCGCAGAAACGACCGCACCAGTGCCAGCCATAACAGCCCGCACAGCAGATTAATCAGGCTGAACCAGGCCGTTCCGCCTCCGAAGTACGCCGCTTTCACCGCCTCAATGCCCAGCGCAAACACCACCATACTGACCATCCCTAACATCGCCGCGACGCTGCCCTTGCCCGCCCGGCTGGAGAACAATGTCAGTCGGTACAGCCCGGCATTCACCATTCCGGTGCCGAATCCGTAAAGGCTCAGGCCCGCCGTCAGCCATGCCGCGTTGCCTGCATTGATAAAGGTGCCAACAGCGGCCACCGTCAAACCCGCCATAATCGGCCAGGCCCCCAGCCGCAGCGGCTGTTCAACCGGCAGACGGCTGGCAAGCCGCCCCAGCAGCAGATTTCCGGCGATCATCGCCAGAAAGACCGGTAACTGGAGCAGCGCATAATCCATGCGGCTCAGTCCCAGATCGTGAATCAGGATAACGGGAGAAAGCGCTACCCAGGCCAGACAGGGAATCGTCACCAGGCCGATGGCCAGTGAACCGCACATCACCTGGCGATCTTTTAACAAGGCGTAATAGCCGGCAGCCAGGGACTTCAGCGACACGGAGGTGTTTCTGTCGCCCGCCGTTTCCGGCATCGAGAGCCACAGGCCCGTCAATGCCAGAGCAGACAGGGCGGCAAAAAACAGAAACAGCGTGCGCCAGTCCGCAACAGCCAGAAACGCCGTGCCCGCCAGCGGCCCGGCCAGCGGTGCCAGCAGCGCCACGTTAGCCATCAGCGCCATCATCTTTACGCTGAGCGCTTCGTCAAATGCCTCCTGAATGGCGGCATAACCGACTGCACCGATGAAACACAGGCTGATGCCCTGAAGAAAGCGCAGCAGGATAAACTGCCCAATGCTCTGCACCCAGTGGGTTGCGAGGCAGGTCAGCATGAAAAAGGCAACGCCTGCCAGCAGCACCGGACGTCGTCCCAGCTTGTCGGATAGCGGGCCCAACAGCCACTGCAGCAGTATGCCGCCCATCAGGTAAGCGGTCAGTGACGTGGAGACCCACTCCGGACCCACGTGAAATGCCTGCGTGACCAGCAGCATGCCTGGCTGAATCATGTCGTGCGCCAGATAGGTGGCAAACTCAAATAACACCAGCGATAAGGGGAACAGGAAATGTCGACGCGTGAGGCGCGAGACCGGTTGAAAAAGAGCCATCGTGAATAATGTCCAGAAAAACGATAAAAAACGCGGTCGACTGAGCGACCGCGCTGATGTGATAGGAGGTCATTATCCCGTTACCGCCATTTGGCGATGGGATTCTCCAGCGTACCGGCAAACTTGAGGTTTTCTGCAGGATCGGACAGGTTAATCATCTGCTGATTGTTCGCCAGCTGCAGGCGATTCAGGCAAGAGCGGGTGAATTCGGGCGCAAACATATCGTAGCGGGCGAACTTACTGGCAAGCTGCGGATGGGCCTGCTGATAGTCCTTGACGCACTGCGCCACCCGCTGCCAGAACTGGGTTTCCGACAAGGTATCAGACTGATGCAAAATCGCGCTGATAAAGCGGAAAATGCAGTCGAAGACGTCGGTAAAAATCGACAGCAGCTTCAGATGTTCAGGCACGTCCACCGCCAGCCGCTGCACCTTTTCAGGCAGAACCGCATCCGGATTCATCACCGCAATCTCCTCGCCGATGTCCTTCATGTAGGCGCTGACCGGCACATTATTTTCCAGCAGCAGAATAAGGTTCTCGCCGTGAGGCATAAACACCAGATCGTGTTGATAAAAGCAATGCAGCAGCGGGCTTAGATAGCAGTTCAGGTAACGGTCAATCCACTGTTCCGCTGGCAGCCCCGAATCGGCGATCAGCGCCGGTAATAACGGCTGCTGCTGATGATCGACATGCAGAAACGCCGCCATGGTCATTAAACGCTGGCCAGGCTGCAGGTCAGTGACCGGATTATCACGCCACAGGGCCGCAAACATTTTCTTGTAGGCAGAGTCGCCTTTGATCGCGCGTTCGTAATGTCGGTTGTGATAGCCCACCGCGGCCACTTCACGCAGGATGCGGAAATCACAGCGCTGGAGCCAGCTATCGTTTGCCACCAGCGTTTCCAGCCATTCGTTAATCGCGGGCGTGGTCGCCATATAGTAAGGCGAAAGACCGCGCATAAAGCCCATGTTCAGCACCGACAGCGCCGTTTTCACATAGCGTTTCTGCGGCTGGCTGCGGTTAAAGAAGGTGCGAATCGACTGTTGAGCCTGATAATGGTCCTCACCGATTCCAAGATAAATAATGTCCTGGTTAGCAATATCCGCAGCAAACACCGTCAGCAGTTTATTCTGCCACTGCCAGGGATGGACCGGCATCAGGATATAGTCTTCGGCAACGACGTCTTTGCTCGCCAGCTGAGCGGCGAACTGGTCGAGGGCAGCCTGTCCTAACTCCTCCTGCAACAGCCGCGCATAGCTCAGCTCACTGATGCTGGAGAAGTGAGCATTACGTCGATGCACGGCGACCCAGATCAATCTCACCGGCGTCGCCGCCTCAGGCGCATAAGCGAGATAA
The DNA here is from genome assembly GCF_059801205.1 of Pantoea sp. Ae19-2. Lineage (NCBI taxonomy): Bacteria > Pseudomonadati > Pseudomonadota > Gammaproteobacteria > Enterobacterales > Erwiniaceae > Pantoea > Pantoea sp. Ae19-2. The sequence goes on from NZ_JBCHWE010000001.1 coordinate 3,194,387, forward strand.
TCGCGTGCATCAAAACCAATACGGCCGTTATTGGCGACAAAGCAGGGATGCCCTTCCGTCATCGACGACTCCAGGGTCTGGAAGTCCGCCTTCACCAGCGCCTGGCTGTCTGGATTGTTCTTCTGCAGTTTAAACACGCTACTGCACAACGTGCTGCTAATCTCTTCCATATAGGTCGCCAACAGCGCCTGAGGGATGCCGATTTGGGCATTGAACTCTTCAATAAACTGCAGCGCATCCAGCGGTAAACGGTGGCCGTTTTCCTGTTTTTGCAGGGAAGCCACATCGATTTCCCAGTGGTCAAGCGCCAGCCGTTGTGCGGAAAAAACATATTCTGATTCGCCATTCGGCACGGCCAGCTGGTAACGGCCACTGCCGACATCAACAGGGGTGATCAGCTTCTCGTGCGCAAATTCGGCAATGGCTTTGCGAATCAGTAAACGGTTGGCCTGCAGCCAGTCATGTCCGGTGAGGTGTGAACCGTTCAACAGCGGTGTGGTGTTATTCATAAGTGAATCCTGCAGTAGGGCCTGCTGATAATCATCGCGCTGGCAGAAAGCCAACCAGGCCGTTTTATGTCCCATATCAATGGTGTGCTGATAGCGAAAACCCGCACGTTTATTCAGGCGATGAATTTTGTCATTGCGCACGTCCGGCTCGACCACCACGCGGTTAACCTCGGGGCGGCTGAACATGTAGTCCATGACCGTGCTGAACACCTGCCAGCTAAACTGGCTGACCGGTGTCACCGCGGGCGCGATCAGAATATGCATGCCGTAGTCGTCTGGCTGGGCGGGATAATGCCTGCCGACCTCATCCTCACTGGCACGATAACATTCGATAAGAAACGCCGGTTCGCCATCGCAGCAGCCGATTAACGCCGCATGGGGATCTTTTGCCGTCAGCTGTTGATAGAATTCGGCGACCTGCTCTGGCGCGTGATCCTGCATTCCCCAGAAGCGGGCGTAGTCGCGCGTGACCCAGCGGTGAATAAGCCTCACATCAGCGGGCAGCAGGGGACGAAGAGTAAACTGACCCGCTGGACGGGCCGCAGTGAAAAGTGTGGACTGTGACATATTAGTGTTCCGTTTGGGCCGGGAAAGTCTGGAAGGCGATTTGACGCTCAACGGGATAAACTTCCCGCCCGGTGAGTTCACGCAGGAGCACCGAGTTGCGATAGCAGGCCATGCCAAGATCCGGCGTCACAAAACCATGCGTATGCAGCTCCGCGTTCTGGACGAAGACCTGGTTGTGCAGGTCGATACTGTAATTGCGCTGGACGTCGTAACGGCCCTTCTCATCCCAGCGCAGACGCTGGCTGATGCCTTCGATAAACATCGGCGGGCGATACTGATAACCCGTTGCCATGACCAGGCCCTGAGTACGACGCGTGTAAGCACAATCCTGTTCCTGATGATGCAGCGCGAGTTCACATTCACCGCCTGGCAACCAGCGCATACCGGTAAGTTCAGAATGGGTGAACAGGTTAACGTCTAGCGCGCCATCCAGTTGCTTGACGTACATCAGGTCGTAGATGTCGTTGATTAACGTGCTGTTAATGCCTTTGTAGAGATTTTTGTGGCGCGCGTTCAGCGCATCGCGCTTCTCCCCCGGCAGCGCGTGGAAGTAGTCGACCCATTCTGGCGAGGTCATCTCCAGGGTCAGTTTGGTGTATTCCAGCGGATAAAAACGCGGCGCGCGGGTGATCCAGTTCAGCTGATAGCCAAACCGATCGATGTCCGTCAGCAGATCGTAATAGATCTCTGCAGCGCTCTGCCCGCTTCCCAGCACGGTGAGGGTGCTTTTTTTCTGCAATTCCGCTTTGTCTGCCAGATACTGGCTGGAATGGGTGAAACGCGACTGGTGCGGTCGGCTGCACGCCGGCACCCAGGCGGTGGGTCCGGTGCCCAACACCAGCTTACGGGCCAGCCACTCTTGCTGCTGACCCGTGAGCGTATCCACCGAGCGAACGCAGTAACACTGTCGGGCATCGTCGTAGCTTACATAGTCTACGCGCGTGTTCCAGCGTAAATTACTCAGCTGTGAACAGGCCCACTGACAGTACTGGTTGTACTCTTTACGCATCAGGAAGAAGTCTTCGCGAATGTAAAACGAATAAATTTTCCCTTTCTGTTTCATATAATTGAGCAGGCTATAGGGATTGGTGGGATCGGCCAGCGTCACCAGGTCAGCCATAAAGGGCGTTTGCAGATGCGCACTCTCCAGCATCATGCCGGTGTGCCAGTCGAATCCCGAATTTTGATCCAGAAAAATCCCCTTCAGCCCCTCAACCGGTTCGCTCAGGCAGGCCAGGCTGAGATTAAAAGGACCGATACCAATACCGATAAAGTCATACACCTGGTTGTTCATTGCACCGTTCTCACTGGTTAGCCACGGGTAATGTCACGTCACGCGCCTGTTCTCGACCGTAATGGGCAATCAGGGCGATCACATCTTCAATGTCAGCCACCGAGGTGGTGGGATTCAGCAGGGTAAATTTCAGGTACTGCCGCCCCTCCACTTTGGTCCCGGCAATCACCGCATTACCGGATCGGAACAGCGCCTTGCGGATACCGGCGTTGATGGCATCCAGCTGTGCGGGATTCATGCCAGGGCGTGGCACGAAGCGGAAGATTTGGGTGGTCAGTTCAGGCGCATGCAGAACCTCAATCGCCGGATGGGCGTTCAGCCGCTGATGGGTTGCCTGAGTCAGCGTCAGAATGGTATCGAATGCCTCACCCAGTGCAGACGGCCCCATAATGCGTAAGGTCAGCCACATTTTCAGCGCGTCAAACCGACGCGTGGTCTGAATACTTTTATTGACCAGGTTTGGCGTCCCTTCCTGCTGGGCGCTAAGCGGATTGAGGTAATCAGCATGGTGCGTCACATGGCTAAGGTGCTGTTTCTCGCGCACAAAGAACGCGCCACAGCTTACGGTCTGGAAGAATGACTTGTGGTAATCCACCGTCACCGAGTCGGCTTTTTCAATGCCGTTGAGGCGCTGGCGATGCTGTTCGGAAACCAGGAGGCCGCAGCCGTATGCCGCGTCGACGTGCATCCAGATGCCGTGCTGCTGACAAAGTTTCGCGATGCTTTCCAGCGGATCGATACTGCCGAAATCGGTGGTGCCGCTGGTGGCAACGACGGCGATGGGGATCAGGCCCTGCTCATGACAGCGCTGAATCTCCTGCTCAAGCTGCACGCTGTCCATGCGGTAATGGTCGTCATACGCTACCGGGATGACCGCATCGTAGCCCAGGCCGAGAATGGCCATCGATTTCTGGATGCTGAAGTGGCTCAGTCTGGAGGTCAACACGCGCCATTTTGCCGCATCGGCAGGCAGGCCCTGATGTTTGATCAGGTGGCCCGGATGATGTGCGGCGCACCAGCTGTCGCGCGCCAGCAGCATCGCCATCAGGTTCGACTGCGTCCCGCCGCTGGTAAAGATGCCGTCTGCGCTCGCAGGCAGACCGATGCGGCCCAGCGTCCAGTCAATCACCTTCTGTTCTATCAGCGTTCCGCCCGCACTCTGGTCCCACGTATCCACGGAGCTGTTGACTGCCGCCATGATCTGCTCGGCCAGCAGAGACGGCAGTACAACCGGGCAGTTAAGGTGCGCCACGTATTTGGGATGGTGGAACCAGACGGCATCGCGCAGATAAAGCGTCCGCAGCTCTTCCAGCGCGGCCTCGTTATTTCCCAGCGGCTGGTCAAGATCGACAGCGCTGAAAGCCGGAGCCAGCTCGTGGGGCAGAATACCGCTGAAGGGCTTTTCAACGCGCTGAACGGTGCTGGAGATCAGCGCCAGCGCCTCTTGCGTTTGCTGATGCCACGCAGGGATTTGCGCGTCGTTAAAGATAAAGTCCTGAGCAGTCAGGACCTCATCAGGCAGATGTCGGCGAGGCACCGACAGATTTTGCTTACGTAACACCATATCCTGTTCCTTTGTTAAAGACGTAGGCCGCCCGGCCACCGTGAAAACAGGGCAGCAGCATGCGCCAGACCGCGCGAGTCAGTTCAGATTCAGTAACCTTTAGCCGAGCTGGCTAACCCATGAGATCAAGAAAATTAAGAATTTATGTTTAAAAAAATCATTAAAAACTACATTTTATGTGGTTAATTTGCATTAAATATGCGCTTTTTAACGATAATGACAACATTAATAATAATCATTATCATTCAACTTTTAAAAGGGTAAGCATTCTCATAAAGGTGGCTAATGTCTTTTTATGTGATCTTGATCACATAAAACAGCTTATATTCGGCGCTGGAAGAGGAAGAGATGGCGAAAATCACCTCCATCGGTGCGAAAACAAAAGAAGAAGGGCTCTCAGCCGGGCAAAAAACAGGAGGCGTGACGGCGGGGTTCTGATATGACGCGGCATATCGGTGTGTTTATCCGGTCTGAAGAGGCTGGCTTCAGTAAGAAGCCAGCGCGAACGAAGATACCGACAGGCTTATCCAGCGCGTTTCGCCACAGGGATTATCCGGGGCGCATGACGCTCCCGGAATCCCTGGGGAAAAAGACGATGCGGTAACAACAGCCTGTTTCACCCGGTAAGGTTGCGACCCTGAAGCGTCGCCTTACGGGTTTTACAGCAGACCGGTTTCGACCTGAAAATGGCGCTGCTCGCCGGGCATCAGCACGATTAACGTTCCGGCGCGCGTTGCCGCAGCAAAGCCTTCGGGACGGCAGGTGGCAGGCAGCACATAGGCAGCAACCTGTTGATCCGCGTTATGCAGTATCCAGCGCGTGGCATGTGGGAACTGCGCAGTAGAAAAGCGGGTCATCAGGGCGTAACCGTCCGGAGAATGGAGTTCAAACTGAACGTTCTCACCGTACTGCGCCAGACGATCGGCAAAGAAGACAATCTCTGGATCGTACATCTCGGGTTGATCCAACCGGCGTAAAGCTGCGGGATCGCTGGCAAGGGAAGCGGTAAAAGCGGTCCATTGCGGCGTGGGCCGCACATGTGCCGGTAGGGAGCGGCGCAGCTGAAATGCCTCATCCGGTATCGTCTGCCTGAACTGCCCCTGCGCCACCCACGCGCTGTTGATGTGGCACATGTACTGCAACGGCATCGGCGCGCCAGCCAGGTTGGTGACGCTCATCTCCAGCACCAGTCGTGCCTGACTGGCCCCTAATCTTACCGCCGGAGCCGCCCGATAGTGGTGACCAAACCCCTTGATGTATTCGGTTTCGCCCTCCACCGAAAGTCTGTCGCCCTCCAGCACAATCCATGCTGTATCCATGCGTGCGCAGGCCATTTCGCCGTGCAGCGCGTGCGTGTCTTCCGCTGCAGGGCAGCCATTCGCCAGCAGGCCAGAGTGAAAGGCAAAGCAGCCATAGGTATCGATAATCGAATCACCCGGCAGCGGCTGTTTAAAGCGATGTCCCATGGTTAATGCGCGGCCGTCAAAATTCACGTCCCACACCATCTGGCCCAGAAACGGCAACACAATTACCGTGCCCCGTCGGTTGTGAATGCGAATGGCTTCAATGCCCGCAGGATAACGAAACAGCTCGACGCTGAAGTCCTCGCTCTCCAGCAGCAGGCAAGGCGTGTAGGTGAACTGTTCGCGACAAAGCGGTAAACGGGTTTTCATCGCCCCTCCTCCGCCAGGTTTCCGCTAAGGCGAGGCTGCTTTTTGTGGCGCAGCTCGCCCCAAAAATAGAACCCAACCCATGCGAAACACAGCAGCGATACGCCGAATGCCAGCTGCATCGATCCCAGGTGATCGGAAACAAAGCCCTGCAGCGCGGGCACAAAGGCCGCACCCACAATGGACATCACAATAAATGCTCCCGCGACTTCGGTGTATTTACTGTCAACGGTCGCGAGCGTCCCGGCATAGATCGTCGCCCAGCACGGGCCAAACAGCACGCTGACAAACACCGCGGCGTAGACTGCTGTGAAATTGGGCACCAGCATCACGTAGCCCAGCGTTGCGATGCCAAGGAGTGAAAAGGCGATAAGCACTTTCTCTGGCCGGAAACGCGTCATTAAAATGTTGGCGACAAACTTGCCAATAAAGAAACAGATAAAGCTGTAAATCATAAAGCTGGATGCCTCGCGCTCATTGGCCGCTCCCAACGTAAGCGCCAGACGGATGGTAAAGGACCACACCGCCACCTGCATACCGACGTACAAAAACTGCGCCAGAATACCGCGTTTAAAATGGCGATTTTTAGCCAGATAGCGAAAGGTTTCCCCCAGCGTTGGCAACGATTTTTCGTGGCTTTGCGGCTTGCAGCGTGGATAGCGGGTGAACACAAACAGCAGCATGACAACCACCAGCACCATCACCAGATATTTATAGGGTTCCAGGGTATGTTCCAGCATGGACAGGCGGAAAGCATGCGCCTGCGCCGCCGTCATGTTTGCCATTTGCGTTTCCAGGCTTTCTCCATCCTGAAACACCAGATATTTTCCCAGCACAATGCCCATCAGCGCCCCCACCGGATAGAACGTCTGACTGATGTTAAGACGCAGCGTGGCATGCTGACGCTGTCCGATCATTGAGCTGTAGGTGTTCGCCGCCGTCTCCAGAAAGCTTAACCCAATGGCAATGGCAAAAATCGCCGCCAGAAACATGGTGTAGGTTGCCATATGCGAGGCGGGATAAAACAGCAGGCAGCCCAGGATGTACAACGCCAGACCGGCTAATATAGCCAGCTTGTAACTGGTTTTACGGATCACCAGCGAGGCAGGAATCGCAATCAGAAAATAGCCGCCGTAAAAGGCGCTCTGCACCAGGGCGCTGGCAAAATCGCTCAGGGCAAAAACGCTTTTAAACTGCGTAATCAGAATGTCATTCAGGCTTGCCGCACAGCCCCACAAGGGGAACAGGCAGGAAAGCAGAATGAACTGGAACAGCGGAGTCTTATTTAGATAACCGTCATTTTGCTGAACAATGTTCTGGTGCATGGCTGTACCTCACTGAAAGTCAAGAAAGCGCTGAAATTCCGCTGTATCAGGATAAGAACGTTGTGTGCCGCGCGCCGTCACGCTACAGGCCGCGTAGGCGGAGGCTTTGGCCATCGCCGCAGGAATATCGCCCGTTTTCACCAGTTCATGAGCGAAGCAGCCGATAAACGCATCACCGGCACCGCTGGTATCCACTGCCTTAACCGGCACAGGCGCAACCTGGTGCTGTGTCTCTCCGGTCATCCACAACGATCCGCGACTGCCCAGCGTAACGATCAGGTTTTTCAGGCCACGTTTCAGCAAGGACGCACCGGCCAGCCTGACGTCATCATCCGTCCCCACCGGCATCCCGGTAAGAATTTCCAGCTCCGTCTCATTGGGCATAAAAAAGTCGCACTGGCAGGCATAGCGGATATCCAGGTCTGCCACGGCGGGCGCAGGGTTGAGGATGACGCGAATATCATGCTGACGGGCAAAATCGATAGCGTAGTACACCGTTTCCAGCGGAATTTCGAGCTGAAGAATGATCAACCGACAGCGTTTCAACGCATCACCCGCAGCATCAATATCCGCCGGCTTGAGGTGCTGATTCGCGCCTTTGATAATTAAAATGCGGTTTTGCGACTGATCATCAACAAAAATGGGGGCCACGCCGCTGGAAACCCCTTTTTCGGTTGTGACATAACGCGTATCCACGCCCTGCTGTTGCAAATTAGCCAACGTGGTGGGCGCAAACAGGTCATCGCCGACTTTACTGACCAGCATCACCTCGCCACCCAGTTTTGCTGCCGCCACAGCCTGATTGGCCCCTTTTCCCCCACAGCCAATCGCAAAATCGGGTGCCTCAAGCGTCTCTCCAGCTTTAGGAAAGCTGTTGGTATAGGTGATTAAATCCACCATATTTGAACCAATAACGGCGATATCCATTTTTCCCCCGGTAATGAACAGCTAAAATGTTATAAAAATAACACTACCAATTCACTGGCGTTTAATATGTGATAAATTTCACATTTAATGTGACAGGATTCCGCAATTTATCGGATTTTTCGCCCTCAAGATGTTACTATTATAACAAGGCCAGCTGCCTGAACGGCGCGTTATTCTTAGCTTTAGTGCAGGTTTGCGGGGTAATAACATTGCGGGTAAGATGAAAAATCTTAACCGGTGAGCACGCAACACCTTATATTTTTTGAAATTTGTCACAGCCTCAATAAAACCACGGCGATTTCAGGTAAATTTAATTGCGCGATAACAATGTGACAGGCACTGACGTATGACGTTTTCTTCAAGGAATACAGGTTCAGAAATGACAATGGAAACCCGCCGCGACGAACGCATTCGCAAACTGGCTCTGGCACTTAAGCGCACCGATAAATTACATCTGAAAGATGCCGCACAGCTGCTGGACGTCTCCGAAATGACCGTGCGTCGGGACTTAAGTGAACCGACATCGAGCGTGGTATTGCTGGGCGGTTATATTGTGAGCGATCCCCGAAACCACGCCGGACACTATTTCATCTCCGATCAGCATGGCCAAAATGCGGCCCGCAAACAGCGGCTCGCTCAGGCAGCAGCCAGCCTGATTAGTGAAAACGACACGGTGTTTTTCGACTGCGGCACCACCCTGCCCTATGTCGTGGATGCGATTCCGGATGAGCTGCCCTTTACCGCCATCTGCTGTGCCATGAATACCTTTCTCGCGCTGAAAGAAAAACCCGCCTGCAACGTGATCCTGAGCGGCGGGGAATTTCATGCAGACAATGCCTTATTCACGCCCGTCGGCGGCCATTCCATTCTGGATGACCTGTGTCCCAGCCTGGCGTTTATCTCTGCGGCTGGCGTAGATCGGGATCAGGGAGCGACCTGCTACAACCTCAACGAGCTGCCGATGAAACACCATGCCATGCTGCGCGCCCGCCAACGTATTTTGGTTGCCGACAGCAGCAAATATGGCAAAGTGCTGCCCGCGCGCATTGGCGAGCTCGCCCGCTTTGATTTACTTGTCAGCGACAGCGCGCCCGAACCCGCCCTGCGTGAGTGGTTAACCCAACAGCACATTCCCGTCCGCCTTCCCTGACGCTTTTCTGTCACGCGGCGGCAACAGGCTGTTGCTAAATTCTCGTCGCGGACAGCAGACGCGCTGCGCTAAGGCGGCCGTTTGCTGCTCCGTCTGACAGCGGACACAAATCAAACAGTTACGCCCGACTGTGCGACTGCGCGGAATTATCCCGGCGCATCGGCTGTGAATAGGCGGCGAAAAAGGCTAAACTTCGACATCATCCAAACGACAAACAGACCCAGAGGCTCAATACAACGTGGCTCAATTCGTCTATAGCATGCATCGCGTCGGCAAAGTAGTTCCGCCCAAGCGACATATTCTCAAGAACATCTCCCTTAGCTTTTTCCCCGGCGCGAAAATTGGTGTACTCGGCCTGAACGGTGCGGGTAAATCTACGCTGCTGCGCATCATGGCCGGTATTGATAAAGATATTGAAGGTGAAGCTCGCCCACAGCCCGGTATTAAAATCGGCTACCTGCCACAGGAACCGCAGCTTAACCTTGAGCACACCGTGCGCGAGTCCGTTGAAGAAGCCTTGTCCGAAGTGGTTGGTGCGCTGAAACGTCTTGATGAGGTTTATGCCTTATACGCTGAAGAAGATGCGGATTTCGATAAGCTGGCTGCCGAGCAGGGACGTCTGGAAGAGATCATTCAGGCACATGATGGTCATAACCTGAACACGCAGCTGGAACGCGCCGCCGATGCCCTGCGCCTGCCGGACTGGGACGCAAAAGTCGCAAACCTGTCTGGTGGTGAACGTCGCCGTGTCGCGCTGTGCCGCCTGCTGTTGGAAAAGCCCGACATGCTGCTGCTGGACGAACCGACAAACCACCTGGATGCCGAATCTGTCGCCTGGCTGGAGCGCTTCCTGCACGACTTCGAAGGGACCGTGGTAGCGATTACGCACGACCGCTACTTCCTGGATAACGTTGCTGGCTGGATTCTGGAACTGGACCGCGGCGAAGGTATTCCGTGGGAAGGTAACTACTCCTCATGGCTGGAGCAGAAAGATGCCCGTCTGGCACAGGAAGCCTCTTCCGAAGCCGCACGTCGTAAATCCATCGAGAAAGAGCTGGAGTGGGTACGTAAAGGGCCAAAAGGCCAGCAGTCTAAAGGCAAAGCCCGTCTGGCTCGCTTTGAAGAACTGAACAACACCGACTACCAGAAACGTAACGAAACCAACGAGCTGTTTATTCCGCCGGGTGCCCGCCTGGGTGACAAAGTGCTGGAAGTCAGCAACCTGCGTAAATCCTACGGTGACCGCGTTCTGATTGACGGCCTGTCGTTCTCCGTACCGAAAGGCGCCATCGTCGGCATCATCGGCCCGAACGGCGCCGGTAAATCAACGCTGTTCCGCATGATGTCCGGTCAGGAACAGCCGGACTCCGGCGAGATTGTGCTGGGTGAAACCGTGAAGCTGGCTTCTGTCGATCAGTTCCGTGACAGCATGGATAATGCCAAAACCGTATGGGAAGAAGTCTCCGGCGGTCAGGACATTATGCGCATCGGCAACACTGAAATGCCAAGCCGTGCCTATGTCGGACGCTTTAACTTTAAAGGCGTGGATCAGGGCAAACGTGTCGGCGAGCTGTCCGGTGGTGAGCGTGGTCGTCTGCATCTGGCAAAACTGCTGCAGGTTGGCGGCAACATGCTGCTGCTCGATGAGCCAACCAACGACCTGGACATTGAAACCCTGCGCGCGCTGGAAAACGCCCTGCTTGAGTTCCCTGGCTGCGCCATGGTGATCTCGCATGACCGTTGGTTCCTTGACCGTATCGCGACCCACATTCTGGATTACCAGGATGAAGGCAAGATCGAGTTCTTCGAAGGTAACTTTACCGAATACGAAGAGTACAAGAAACGCACGCTGGGCGCGGATGCGCTGGAGCCGAAGCGTATTAAGTACAAGCGTATTATTAAGTAACACAGGGGCGGCAGCGATGCCGCCCTTCTCTTTTCTTCAGTGGTAGAATTCGCGAAACACCGGCGACTGCAACGCAAATTCAATGTACTTCATCAGCGCAGGCGAGTTCAGTTTTCGGCTGGGATACACCAGCCACAGTTCATTCCCCTCCATTTCCCATTCCGGCAAGACCTGCACCAGGCGCGCATCATGCATGTCTCCGTCGATTAAAAAGCGCGGCAGAAGCGTAATACCGGCACTGCCCAACGCAGATTCGCGTGCATACAGTAAATTGTCGGTGAGGTGTGCAGGCGGGAGCAGCCAACGGTGATACTGATCGTGCCGTTTTAGCACCCACTCGTTCCAGGCCCGGTGCGCAATGCAACGGTGCGCGGCCAACTGCTGAGGATGGGTCACCGAAGGATGCTGATCGAGATAGGCTTGCGCGGCCACCAGCGAGCGCTGGCAGTAGCCAACGCGCCGACCAATCAGAGACGACTCCTGCGGCTGGCCGGTGCGCAAGGCCAGATCAAAACCGTCCTGCACCAGATCGCGGATATCATCCGAAATGGAAATATCCAGCGTCACATCCGGATAGCGCCGTAAAAACGCGGCGTTGCAGCGGGCCAGTAAGGTTGCGCCAATACCTGCCGGGCTGGTAATGCGCAGGCGACCGCTGGGATTTTCCCGCAGACTGGCAATAGCCTGCTCAGCACGTTCGCTGGCCTGCATCATCTCCTGGCAATGCAGCAGGTAGCGTTCGCCCGCAAACGTCAGGTTTAACTGACGCGTGGTGCGGTTTAACAGGCGAATGCCCAGCCGCTGTTCAAGCTGGCTGATGCGCTGACTGACGCTGGATTTGGGTAAGCCCGCCCGTTCTGCCGCGGCGGTAAAACTGCCACACTCTGCCACTAACGCAAACAGCGCCATATCCTGCCACTGACGAAACGCCATTGTTCACCTCAGACGAACACGCTAATAACGATTGTCCATCTTATCAGTATCGCCTCAGGGTTCTACACTTGAGAAAACACTACAGGAGATAAACCATGTCTGTTCGCGCGATTGCTGTCGATCCCGAAAACCCAAAAAACTTCGTCGAAATTTTTCCAGAAACCCTCACGCCTGGCGAATATGACCTGCGCGTCCAGGTGAAAGCCGCCTCGGTCAACCCGGTGGATACCAAAGTCCACAAAGGGGCGATCAAAAATGGTTTACAGGTGCCGCGTATTCTTGGCTGGGATGCCAGCGGTGTGGTACTGGAAACCGGCAGCAAAGTCAGCGGCTTTAAGCCAGGCGATGAGGTTTACTACGCGGGCGATATTACCCGCCCGGGCAGCAACAGTACGGAGCAGTTGGTCGATTCACGCATCACCGGCCACAAACCGAAAACCCTCGACTGGGCGGCATCTGCCGCTATTCCCCTGACGGCGCTGACCGCATGGGAAGGCCTGTTTGAACGGCTGGATATGGCCGCCGCACGTGAAGATCAAACACTGCTTGTCGTGGGCGGCGCTGGCGGCGTCGGTTCGCTGGCCATTCCGCTGGCAAAAATGCGCAGCAAAGCCAAAGTGATTGCCACCGCCTCACGGGAAGATTCCGCCCAGTGGTGCCGCGATCGCGGGGCAGACCTTGTCATTAACTACAAAGACATGGTTGGGGAGCTGGAAAAGCACGGTATCAAACAGGTCGATTATATTTTCTGCCTTAACGACACCGACGGCCATTGGGAAACCATGAGCCAGCTCATCGCCCCTCAGGGCCATATCTGCACCATCGTCGAGAATGAACATCCGCTGTCGATGGATCAACTGAAGTTAAAAAGCGCCGCACTGCATTTTGAGTTCATGTATACGCGCAGCATGTACAACACGCCGGACATGGCGCAGCAGGGTGAAATCCTCAATACCGTCGCCAGCCTGCTGGACGAAGGCAAGCTGCAAAGTACACTCAACGAAACGCTTCATGGCCTGAGTGTGGAAACGCTTGAGACCGCTCACCAGCGCGTGCTGGAAGGCCATATGCGCGGCAAGGTTGTCATGGTTTACTGATCACTCGCGGGTGCCAGACAATACGGGCACCCGCGTACGGTTATTTTACGGGGAAACCGAAGCCTGGCTCAGCGTTGCCGTGAAAACCTGAGGATTCCCCTGATCGTCCAGCGCGGTAAAGTTAAGGCTGCCCTCACCTGTGGCTAAAGGCGGCGCATCACCCATGAGGGGATACGCTTTATGGGTGAAAGGTGCCAGCGTTTTATCCCCGTCCAGATAAACGGGATAACGTTTCCCCCCTGCCGTCACCGTCATTTTTCCCGGCGTAAAAAAGTAACGGCTATGATTCATGGCCTGAATAAAAAACTGTCCCTGCTTTTTTCTTACCTGAAAGGTGACCGCGTTTACCCGTGCCGCAAAGGGCGTAATGTCCGTGAACGGCCGGTTAATCACTTTAAGCTGAGTGTTCAGCGCCATGCTGATCTTGTCGTTGTCCGCCCGTAGCGTGCTTTTTTTCACTGCGCTGATCTCGTAAAGATTGAGCCAGTAAAGGGATTCCCGATCCTTTGGCAGCTGTGCGGCCAGCTCGGTGCGCAGAACCGCAATCTGCTTTTTTTCCTCTTTATTCAGCGTAAAAACGCCGGGAAGTGCAACAAAGGGAAAGGCTTTACTGCCGGGTGATCGTTCCGGTGAACCGCCGTCTATCCAGGTCTGGATCAGTACAGGCGCGTCACCACTGTTGACCAACAGCAACGGAATTTGTACCTCGCCAGGATGAAAGATGAGCCGGCTTTGCTGTGGAATCACTGCGGCATGGGCATGAATCGCGATAGACATAACTAACCAAAAAAACGTTTTCATGTTATTGCAGCCGAATAAGGATGGATGCGGTCGCATCAACACGGCCCGCCGTCACTGTTTGACCGGGAATCTTTGCAAGACGGGCACTGAACGTACGCTGGTACAGCTTTTCGTCACTCTGCTGGCCACCGCTGATAACCTGCGCGTCTTCCAGTACCGGCCGCCAGCCCGCATTACTGCTGAAGCTGCTCCAGCTCAAAAAGGAGACAGGCTGACCACTGGACGTCTGTAACTGAATGCCGACGCCTTTTGCCAGTGAAGGATCGCTGTCATAGCGATCGGACACCAGGTAGCGCGAGATACCGCCTGCCGTCGTCAAACTCAGTTGCTCGGCCTGCAGCCAAGCCGCGTAACTTGGCTGGAAGCCCAGTGACAGCTGACCTGAATGAATACCGGAAATCTTGTCTGTCCCGTCGGCACAGGCCAGCGTAATGCTGAGCGGTGCCGTCACGCTCTGGCCTTCATTAAGCCCATTAATGCTGATGCCGGGGAAAATGACGTTTGCGGTATAATTTTCTACCCGGCAGCCCTGGGTCATATTTTGCGTCAGGGTGGCGACCGGCGCGGTATTCATCCCAAAGGCCATATAACGTCCGGAACCCCAGGTTTCAAAATGGTTCCAGCTGTCCTGACCCGCTTCGGGCACATTCATCCCCGGCCCCATAAACACCACATAGCCATTGGGCTGATTACAACTGTATGCGCCGGTATAATTATCGGCTGCCGCCCAGGGGCAGCCCCATGACGCGTAACCGGGCGTGCGGTTGTTGCTGTCGGTACGAATGAGCTCCGCGCTGATGGGGCTGAAATCGCGCCCCCTGATCTTGATTTTGTTCCCGTCTATCTCATACTGCGTGAGCGGCACTTTTTGCCAGATACGGGTAAAAGGCTTACCACTGCGCACGTGAACCAGCTTTAATGCGGTAAAAGGAAAATAGGTCTGGAAATAGTTGTTCCCCATGTCCCAGGCACCGCCAACGTTGCTGTCACCGTTGGTGGCGAAGACTTCAAACAGTTGGTCTTTATCAGCAAGGTCACACTCGTACAACACGCGATCGGGATTATTGTTAGCCACAGACGGCACCACCCGAAACACCGAACGGGCCAGCACGGTGCCGGCGGGCTGATAGCGAAGATTCATTAACCCGATATTGCCGAAATTCAGGGGCGCACCACAGGCATCACAGCCTTGATCGACCGGCTGTATACGCGTGCAGGTCGCGTGAGCCGGGAGCCACACCGTCCAAAAAAATACTGTTATTACCGCTAAAATGCGCTTCATCATTTATACCTCAGATTCTAAAAACGACAGACGGCATCCGCGTAGGTGATCACCGCGTCGGGCTTGGGTTTCGGGATGCGGTAATCAATTAAACAGGATGACTGTGCGCCCTCTCCCCAGACGGCCTTCAGTTGCCCCTGAGTTTTAGCCACCCGCAACCAGGCATTGCCGCCCTGACCAAATGTCCCCACCCGATTGCCCGACGCGTCCAGCAGATCTGCGCCCATCGGCACCGTGTTATCGCGATTGGTGCGGGTCTTTAACATGAGCGGATAACCGCGTAAGGTTCTGAACGACACCTTCACCATCGCACCGGCATAGGGCGCGACGATTTTCTCGCTGTCCTGTATCTCAACATGGCTATCGCTGCCGCCGGCTCCCAACGAAATCCGGTTGTAGTGATAGGGGTTAAGCGACGGCACCAGGGCATAGCCGAAGCGGTCGATCTCGGTACCCTGGCTGTTGAGAACGTGGGCGTTCCTGGCGCCTTTCGCTTCGACAAGGGCGAAGGTGTCGCCGAGATAATTGCCCAACGTCACGCCGCCGCTGTGGATCACTGCTGCGCCCATCGCGTTAACGGACATCTGGTTAAACCGCGAAGAGGTCGATGCGGTACCGGTCACGCTGGCTTCTGAAAACTTTTTGCCCAGGCTGCCACTTAACGTCGTATCACGTTGCTGCTGATCGCGATTCACATTTACGCTATAGCTGGTGCCGCTCTCGCCGCTCAGTCCGCTGAGCGACGCGTTGTAGTTACTGCCGTTCTGGCTTCCCCGCGTGCCGCCCAGAGCCAGATAGGGTGAGGTGGCGTCCGAGCCCAACGGCACAGAGAGGCTGACCTGCAACTGGGTATCTTTATAAAAGGTATCGTCTGCATGCTGGGCCATCACCGCCATGCGCGGATCGGTTGAGTAGGCTCTGCGCGAATACTGGCGGGAGAGCGAAATATTCAGCGCGATATTTTTGGGCAGCACCGTGCCATAGCCGACCTGAAACTGCGTCGTCCGGGACCGTCCATCATAGTAATTTTGCTTCGAGCCAGAGAGATAGACATTGCCCCACTGCCCCAGCGTTTGATTAAGGGTCATTTGCAGGCGGTTACGCTGCATATATTCGCTGTTGATAAGGTTGCGGCCTGGCGTTTCTGCATTATTCAGTGCAATCACGTCGTTAAGATCCCGGTAACCCTGAGTGGAATACTGGTATCCGGCAAAGGTCAGTGTGGTATTGGTAGGCTGAAAGGTTCGACTGTAACTCAGTGCGTAACGCCATCCCTGGGTCGACTCACCGCCGTTCAGATCGGCTTCAGAATACGCGCTGTTAAATCCCACTGCGCCGATGTCAGAGGCCCAGACGCCGCCGGCCAGCAAAGCATGATAGCGTTGGCCCAGCCGTACGCCGCCATTAAGGGTGATGGCGTTGGTCAGTCCGTGCTTAACGGTTAATTCGGTAAAGGCGTTGTCTTTACTGTAATCCCTGACTTTACCGGCAGCAAAGTTGTAGTCCGTCCGGCCAGGACGCAGCGACTGCGGTAACACCGCATAAGGCACGCTAAATCGATGAAGGCTGCCGTCAGACTCCTGAACCTCAACGCTGAGATCGCCGCCATAGCTCACCGGACTCAGGTCATTGATGATAAACGGACCCGGCGGCACGGTTGTCTGGTATATCCGCTGCTTGCCCTGCCAGATTGTTACCCGTGCATTACTGCTTGCCACGCCGCGCACCACCGGGGCATAACCCCGAACAGAATCCGGCAGCATACGATCGTCAGAGTCCAGACTGACGCCGTTAAAACTGACAGCAGTAAATAAGTCACCGTTACTGAAAAGTTCCCCTATCCCCGCCTCACTTCGTAAAGTGGGCAGCGCACGTTGCACCCAGGCCCGGGCGCTTTGCCAGCGATTGCCGAACTCGTCATGGGTGAAATTCCCCTGCTGACGGAAACGCCACATCCCGACGTTCATACCACTGTTAATGCCCAGATAGGTGGATTCAAAACGCTGCGCATTTTTATAATCGGAATAAAACTGGTTAAGGTTGTAATTCACGAATGCCATGGTATCGCCCGCCGTCAGGTTTTCGGGCGCGATATAGCCTACGGGCCGCTGGACCAGCATCGCCTGAGGAATGGTCACATCCACGCGTAAGCTTGCCGTATTCACGTTGACGGTCGCGCCGGGCAAAAACGCCTCAGGCCGTGCGCAGTCTTCCGCCTTCAGGGCTGACAGATAAGGGGTTTTGACGCCAAACGCCCGATAAAACGGCGAGGTAAGACACACGGAGAGCGGCCTCTCGGCGCGCACGATTTGCAGAGCCGTGGATTGCTGGAACTTACCATTGAGGTAAAGATCGACATCGTAACGGCCAGGCTGAAACCAGGCATCCTGTGAATCAACGGGCATCGCAACCTGTCCCGGCATCATTTCACGGATTAAAGCAGGATCAAACGTATAGTCATTTTGCGCATCAGCCGCCTGACTTGCCCAGGCTGCAATCAGGCTTGAAGCGAAGAATAACAATAATGTGGCTTTATTCATTTCTGCTATTTTTCGTTTACGTTGATTTTTTCGTCGGCGCCAAAATCATTAATCAGGACGGCATTAAGCGCATATCCAGAGAGGGGTGAATGGCTTTTCAGCGTAATGCGCTGTTCACTAAAAGGTGCCAGCGTGACGGCATCGTCCCAGGGAAGCGTGTGATTACCTTTTACCAGGACAAACGAGCGAATATTGGCGTAAAAGGGAGACGCATTTTTAAGGAGGATTGTGTGCCCCTCGATACGCCAGGAAAGCGCCTGTCTGACTTTATCCACAGAGAAATCGAGATCCTCGGGACGAACGATGACTTTCACCCTGTTCTTGATAACCAGATAAAGTTTATTTTTATCTTCATCGCCCTTTTTAACAGAGGGGAGCTCCGTGTAGTCCAGATAAAACAGCGACTCTCTGTCCTGCGGCAAATTTTTTTCAGTGACGTTGACTTTCACCGTTTGACCGGCGACCGGTGCTATACGAAAAATTTGCGGCAGCGCCACAAAGGGCGGCGTTGAATTTGCATCAGGATTCACTGCCTGAATTTGAATAAGCGCAGGCTGATCGCCTGCGTTAGTAAACTGGATGGTCTTTTCATTTTTCGAACCATCAATAATTATCCGGGTGCCGTTTAGTACCACACTCGCCTGACACAGAGTGGCTGACAGCATCAGCAACAAAATAACGCTAGATTTAAACACAGGTTTCTCCTGCCCTCTTAAATAAAGAGGGCCTGATAGTTATGGATAGCTGACAGAATATTGGACGCTACTCAAAACTGTACCTGCACCAGCGCTTCCAGAGTCGCTGTAATATTCGACCGAAAAATTTTGCGATGCGCTGGTACTTCCGCTCGCCAGCGTCATGCCGCTGACCGTCGCCGCACCGCCAGATAAATCGATCGCTTTATCACTACTATCCAGCAAACGCAGTGCCACGTTTTTCGCTGTTCCGGTATTCAGTAAATCACCAGTCGATGAAATGTTGTTGCCGACCAGATTAATATTAATTGCCTGCGTTGATCCTGATGCCGGTGCAACACAACCGGTTAAGTTAATGGTAAAAGGCGTTTTTCCGGCGGTTGATTTTGCCGTACTCAGCGCGGTAGTGGAAACCGTTGGCAGCAGAATAATCGGGCTACCGGTTGCATCATTGACATTAACGTTACAGGTTTGTGCATTGACCTCGCCCTGAAAGCGAATGGTATTTTGTGATGCGGAAAAAGCATTAAAAGAAATAAAACTTGCACCGCATAAGGCAATTGTCATGCCGAGTGATAAAGACCTGGCTTTCATTGGTTCCCTCTTGTGATTCTGATTAATAAACATGCTCATTGGCGGCGAGAATCATAAGGGGCATGGGAGAGAAACTGTGTGTGAAGTGTTCTGACCTTATGTGAAGAAGGCTTTAGAAAACAAAAAATATATTTAAATTCAATATGATAATGTTAACCCTGTGTTGCTAAAAAGAGACATTTCATAAGATAACAACAGGCCAGGCCGTGCGCGCGACGACAGCGAACGCCACATTGACGACATCACTTTTCGCAAAGGTAAAGCGGTACCGGCCCAGAATAGAATACCCACGTCTGCAGGCCTGTCCTTTTAATGACAAACGGAAATGTCGCCCCGACGCTAATGAAAAATGCCGGCAGCCACTTTTGTTGCTCCTCTAAAGACATTTGGTTATCCGGTGAGGGTTCTATTAATGTTGATCGCGCAAGATACAGATTACCCTCACGCTGATAAGTAAAACGGATAATTTTACTCAGGCTGATAACCTTATGCGCGCTATCGGTGAGTCGGCCCGTAATCGCAATAATACCCTGACCGTTTCGCATATCGTGAGAGGCGATCACTGAAAATGTCTCACCGCCTCTGATGTAATTAATGTTTGCTATACAATGGACAGAATCCTGTCGAAACATAAATACGACAATGCCTGCTGCTGTCATCACGATTACAGCCAACAGAAAGGTTAACTTCACCACTGACTCCTTATATAATAATACGAAACACAGTCCGGGGAGCCGAAAAGTGAAAGGGTATTTTTACACTGTAAAACTGAAATTCGTTCACCATTGGTGAACGCTGTAATAAAAATTTTTCGTCGCGCCGTACAACCGATTTTAATATCGACAGCGACTCGTGCCACCAGACTGTTATCCGCTTTTTCATTGCCATATATTTCGCATCCATTCATATCAAAGCGTTTAACAAAATCCATTTCCTGGCGGTAAAGTGAAAAGACCATGATGGCAAAACCACAAATCAGTATCGTCAACCCCGTCAGCCCTGTCACAAACAGATGACGGGGGGAAATCGCATAGCGATTTGCGCTTTTTCTGAGTGTTAATATAGCAGATTCAGGATCGCCGATCGGTTTTTTTGATTTTGGTTCAGAATGCGGCATGTCATTAATGAGGTTTTCTGAAATATTCTCATCATCCTGAATAACGGGCTGCGTCGTATTTGGCGAAACCTCATCTTCACTGGCCGAAGGTAAGAGCGGAATGCGCTGTTCTTCTTCCTGGTCACATTTACCAGCCACTGCTTCCTCATCAGAAATACGCTTTTCAGGCGCAGTCGTCGATTCCTCAATGAGGATTGCGTTTGAAAGCATAAAGCCGCGACGCGGAATTGTTCTGATCACGTCCTGGCGGATATCGCATGCCAGCAGCGCTTTTCTGATCAGGGAAATACTTTGATATAAGGCATTGGCACTGACTTCCATACCGAACCGGCGCCAGGCATATTGATAAAATGCTTCATGATCGACAATTTCGCCCTGGCGCGCGATCAGCAATTCAAAACAATAGGAGGCCGATGAGTGCAACTTCACCGTCTGATCATGACTAATAATTTCCCTTTTCCCAGGATAAAAAACCACATCGCTACCAATACTAATCTTTTTCATCTTATTACATCCGGGTATATCATTATTTCTATCTTAAGAACATTCCCTCAATATAAACCAGTTAAAAATATTGAACTTACATTTAACAGCAACACACAGAAGAAATGAAATAATATCAGTTTTTAAATACGTAATAATGTTACCTGAGAATTCAAAATCTCTTTTTTTGTTTTCTAATGTTACGCGCGTTATTTGGCTGCACGTGGTTTTTCACGAGCCATTATTTCTCATGTTCAGGTTAGAGAGGGCGCAAATAATATGAATAAAAAATAGCCATTAAAGGGGCGACGTCTTGTTTCTTCCCCGCCCCGGTATGAAGGTAAAAGCCTTAGAGCGGGCCCTGTTCGCCCAGCATTCCTTTCACCAGTTCAATACAGCGCAGGAAACGCGTATCGTAGTCTTCTTCCTGCACATGAACGAAATCGATGTGGTTTTCACCCAGCATCGAGATCAGCATGCTCTGGAACTCACGGCGATCGACAGAGCTGCCCAGGCTGCGCAATCCGTCCGCCACCCAGGGCACGTTATTCTCCAGCAAAATGACCAGGTCAAAGCGATACTCATCAATCATTGCCTGAACAAAAGGATGCTCGCGTCCCTCATACTTTTTGCAAAAGGCCTGGGTGGTGACAAAGTCGGTATCGATAAACGCCACTTTATTGGCATATTTCACCGCAAAATCGATGTACTGTGCATGGCCCAGCGCGATCTTATCGTAGTCAGAATACTGCAGTGCCATCTCATCGCCGCCCAGATGGGAAAAAACATAGTCACGGCCATATTCCCACGCACTGGACGTATTAAAGATGTTCGCCAGCTTGTTCACCAGCATCGACTTTCCGCTCGACTCACCGCCCAGAATGGCCACGGTGCGTACAAAGAAAGGCTTCACTTCGGTGGGAATATACTCCCAGAAGCGGAAGGGATCCTGACGAATCTGCGCGCCGCTGATATTCATAAACGATCGTTTTGGATCGATCAGTATCGTCTCAATGCCCAGGTGCTGTTGATACATTTCGGCATCGGGTGCTTCACTGGTATAGATGCAGTCTGCGGCAATCCCCTGCTCGTCCAGGAAGGTTTTCACCCCTGCACTCCACACATCCCAGCCGTGTGGATAGGGTTCAATGCCCTCTTCATCGAAGGCATGAATGCGAATATTTTTCTGGTACTTGAAGGTTTGCAGTAACCAACGCAGACGATCGCTAACGGTAGGCTGCTGCGACATGGCGCTGTTTTCAAACAGGCTCAGATCGCGCGGCTCGTCGTAGCCCATAATGATATGCAGCTCATCGACCTGACTACAGGCACGCTGGATCAGATAGATATGGCCGGTATGTAGCGGATAAAACTTACCAAATATCACCCCAATTTTTTTGTCGCGACGTGGAAACTCCAGACCGAGAAAACGGTGCAGGGCTTCCAGCTTTTGTGCACTGGGGCTTTTAATTTTCGCGTTAAGCAGTTGGCTTAAGTACCCTTTGGTCATGCCACTGGCATCGGCCACCTGTTGTAGCGTGTGGCCCTGCTGGCGAATGGCCGTTTTTAAATAATCAAACGCCGACATGTGGTGCCTCCTGCAAAAAATGATCAACGACGTGAGGACAGTTGTCCCTCACCGGCCCTTTTGCACAACGGCAAAAGGGCATTGGGGAAAGCTTAAAGGTCATCGAGAATCGCCAGCGCATCCGCCAACTTTTTCGCGCTGTAGACGCGCATGCCCTCAATCGGCTTTTTCGGCGCGTTACCGGCAGGCACAATCGCCCGTTTGAAGCCATGTTTAGCCGCTTCTGAAATCCGTTCCTGGCCGCTGGGCACCGGGCGAATTTCGCCGGCCAGCCCGACTTCGCCAAAGATAACCAGATCCTGCGGCAAGGGGCGATCGCGCAGGCTGGAAACCATTGACAGCATCAGCGCCAGGTCGGCGCTGGTTTCTGTGACTTTCACGCCGCCCACGACGTTGACGAACACATCCTGATCCGCCATTTGCAATCCACCGTGACGATGCAGTACCGCCAGCAGAATCGCCAGGCGGTTTTGTTCAAGCCCGACGGCAACACGACGGGGATTCCCCATCATCGAATGGTCCACCAGCGCCTGAATCTCGACCAGCAATGGCCGGGTTCCTTCCCACAGCACCATGACCGAACTGCCCGACGTAATCTCTTCACCGCGCGACAGGAAAATGGCGGAAGGATTGCTCACCTCACGCATGCCCTGCTCCGTCATGGCAAAAACCCCCAGTTCATTCACGGCACCAAAACGGTTTTTATGGCTGCGCAAGGTGCGGAAGCGCGAATCGGCATCGCCATCCAGCAGCACCGAACAGTCGATACAGTGCTCAAGGACCTTCGGCCCGGCCAGCGATCCGTCTTTGGTGACATGGCCCACCATGATAATCGCCACGCCGCGGGTTTTGGCAAAGCGCGTCAGATAAGCGGCGGTTTCGCGCACCTGGGCGACGCTGCCGGGTGAAGACTGGATATCGGCCATGTGCATCACCTGGATGGAGTCGATGACCATGATTTGCGGCGCTTCCTGCTCGGCGATCAGGCAGATCTGTTCGATGCTGGTTTCCGACAGCATGTTCAGGTTTTCAGTCGGCAAACCCAGCCGATGGGCGCGCATTGCCACCTGCTGTAAGGATTCTTCGCCGGTGACATACAGCGTTTTCATGTTCTGCGCTAAGCGGCACATGACCTGCAGCAACAAAGTGGATTTACCGGCCCCGGGATTACCACCAATCAGAATGGCACTGCCGGGCACCACGCCACCGCCCAGCACACGGTCAAATTCTTTAAAGCTGGTCGAGAAACGGGGCAAGGCTTCCAGGCTGATTTCGGACAGCTTTTGCACCCGACTGGTCCCGGCACTGCCCGCATAACCGCTGAGGCGCTCATTGCGCGCTGCAGCGGGTGAGGCGGCAATCCGTACCTCGGTAATGGTGTTCCAGGCGTGACAGGCGCTGCATTGGCCCTGCCAGCGCGGATAATCTGCGCCACACTCGTTACAAACAAATGCGCGTTTTGCCGCTTTGGCCAAAACAACTCCTCAGTTAACGCTCTTCGTGAATCAGGCTTCCGGTCAGGATGCAAAACACGCCCATTAAATCGGCATGGCGAATGGTGACGGCCGTTTGCTCATTGACCTTCGGTTTGGCGTGGTAAGCAATGCCCAGCGCCGAGGCTTTGATCATCGGCAAATCATTCGCCCCGTCACCCACGGCGACGGTTTGTTCTGGCGCAATCCCGAACCGCTTCGCCAGTTTTTTTAACGTCTCGGCTTTGTACTGGGCATCCACAATCTGGCCCAGCACTTCACCCGTGAGTTTACCGTCGCGGATTTCCAGTTCGTTAGCCGCGATGGCCGACAGATGCAGCTTGTCGCGCAGGAACTCCGCAAAATAGGTAAAGCCGCCAGAGGCGATAGCCACCTGCCAGCCCAACGCCTGCAATTTTTTGGTCAGCGTGGTTAAGCCTGGCATTAACGGCAGCTCATCGCGCACCTGTTTAAGAATATTGGCGTCGGCATCTTTCAGCTTGCCCACGCGCTGGCGCAGGCTGGCGGTAAAATCCAGCTCGCCGCGCATCGCCCGCTCGGTGACCTCTGCCACCTGCTCGCCGCAGCCCGCCAGTCTGGCTATCTCGTCGATACATTCGATTTGGATCGCGGTGGAGTCCATGTCCATGACAAGCAGGCCCGGCGTTTTCAGATGCGGGATTTTCCCGAGCGGTGCCACATCCAGCGCCAGATCGTGCGCCAGTTTGCTGGCAAACGGCGTCAGGGAACCTGCCAGACGAATCACCTGGTAGTCGTCTACGTTCCAGGCACTGACGATCACCATCGCGGCGCCAAGCTGGTGCTGATAATCGGTCAAACGCTGTTTATCCAGGCCGCGACCATAGAGTAACCAGCCGGTTCGACCCGCACGATAGTCCAGCGGCATGACTTCGTCACCGCTGAGTGAAAGGGGCAACCCCGGCCAGAGAGAGACATCAGCAGGCAGATCGCACCAGGTAAGATGATTTGACATCAGGGCTCCTGTAGGAACAACAAAACCACGCAAGAGGCTACCTTGTCTGCGCTGCTTCTGGCAACATAATATCCAGGCTTTCTGTCGTAACGTGATTCGGATAATTAATGGCTAAAACCGCACTGAAATTTCGCTTACATCGCACGGTGATCGTTTTGATTTCGCTGGCGCTGTTAGTGGTGCTTATGCAAGGCGCATCCTGGTTTAGCCTTGGCCATCAGATGGCGCGTTCTGAACAGGCAGAAGAGCTGGCTCAAACGCTGACCCGCCAGGTGGCGTTCAGTCTTAAGCCCCTGATGGATAACAGCGAAGACAACCGCAGTCAGATTGAAGCCATTATTAATCAGATGACCGAAAACAGCCGTATTCTGGATGCGTCCGTCTATGCAGGCGATGGCAGCCTGGTGGCGCACAGCGGCGAAAATATTAACGTGCGCGATCGGCTGGCACTGGATGGCAAACGCGCGGGAAGCTACTTCAATCACCAAATCGTTCAACCGCTCACCGGCGGCAACGGCCCCGCAGGGTTTCTGCGGGTGACGCTGGATACGCACGTGCTGGTCACCGAATCGCGTCAGGTGGATAACACCACGAATATTCTGCGCCTGATGATGCTGCTGGCGCTGGCGATTGGCATCATCCTCAGCCGTACATTACTGCGTGACCGCCGCACGCGCTGGCAGCAGTCTCCGTTCCTGCTCACGGCCAGTACGCCTGTGAAAGAGGATGATGATGAGGACGAGAAAAAGGACGATACCGCAAACCCCTCGGTCTGACGCGACGGCCCGGCGCGGTTTACTTTACCGCCTGCCAGACATTGCTCTCATGCCTCACCAACCCACTCGATGAAAAAAGGCCCGTCTTAAGGGCCTTTTCCTTTCCAGATCCGCGTGACGCGCCAGGATCAGCCTTTTAGCAGCGCTTCCAGCTCGGATAACGTATTCACCCGCCAGTCCGGTTTGATCGATTCGGGCAACGGGCGCGAGCCGTGGTCGATCCAGCAGGTTTTAACGCCCGCATTCATGCCGCCGAGGATGTCTGATTCTGGCGTATCGCCAACCATCAACACGCGATCGCGTTGCGGATGTCCCATCTGTTCGAGCGCATAGTCAAAAATCCTGGCGTCAGGTTTAGGCACGCCCACTTCTTCTGACACCACCAGTGCAGAGAAGTACTCGAGAAAGCCGGTACGCTCCAGACGACGCTGCTGCAGCGCGGTAAAGCCGTTGGTGATGATGCCCATTTTGACGCGGCCGTGCAGCAGCGTCATCAGGCTGACTGCACCCTCGAGCGGCAGACAAATTTCGGCCATGGCTGACAAAAAGCCATCGTTAAGGATCGCCGGTGCCACGCTGAGTTTCTGCCCCCAGCCGACAAAACGGCGGGTCTGGAGCTCCAGTGCAGACAGCTGGCCATTTTGATACTCCACCCAGAGTGGCTTGTTGACCGCCTGGTAATCCGCAAAATCCTGGTCGGTGAACTGCACATCGTATCCGGCAAACAGACGTTGCAGGCCGGCAAACGAGTCAAAGTGAAACAGCGTGTCATCCGCATCAAACAGGATGCAATCCCAGTTATCTAACATCAAAACTCCTCAGAAACGGCTACAGCGTGAGCGCCATGATCAGTGCATCTTCACGGCCGCTGGCGGTGGGATAATAGTGGGGACGGCGGCTGACCTGGTTGAAATCCAGCTGTTCGTACAGCGCGATAGCGGGTGCATTTGACGCACGCACCTCCAGCCACAATGTCATGACATCGCGCGCAATAAGTTGATCGATTAAATGCTGCAGCAGCGCCCGGCCAAGGCCGCGCCGCTGATAAGCCGGGTCGACAGCAATATTA
Organism: Pantoea sp. Ae19-2; assembly: GCF_059801205.1. Taxonomy (NCBI): domain Bacteria; kingdom Pseudomonadati; phylum Pseudomonadota; class Gammaproteobacteria; order Enterobacterales; family Erwiniaceae; genus Pantoea; species Pantoea sp. Ae19-2. The sequence continues at coordinate 3,220,740 of NZ_JBCHWE010000001.1, forward strand.
AACAGCGACGCTTCATCCAGAACCACCTGGGTGATCGCGAAGGCGGCCATCTGGTTATCGACATCCAACCGCAGATTCAGAAAACGTTCGCCCTGATTGCTGTTAAAGGTCTCTTCGCGCCAGGGGAATGCATGGCTGCGACATTCAATAGCAAAGGCCTCAGGAATCGCGTCAGGCGTGAGGAAAGAAATGGCTGTCATGTTCACACATCTGTTGCCAGAGCGCGCGCCGGGCGGCACCGCTGCTAAGCAGTTCATTAAAAGAAGCGCTGGTTAAGGCAACGCCATTAAAGGTTTGTTCGCTCTCAACGCCCAATAGCCAGCCCGCGCAGTTGAGCGTTTCCGGCAGCATTTGCAGCTGGTCAGGCGTCACAGTCATCACCTGCGTCGGTTTAAGACTGAGCGTGTGCAGGACATCACGCAGGATGGGTTCCTGCAAACCTGGCGGATTCTCCGCCACAATAATCAGCTGCGTATCCGGCAAAAGCCGTACGGCGATCTCGCCCTGGAGCACGCGCGGGCGGCGCAGTTGATACTGCGTAATCCCCATTTGCTGTAAAAGCCAGTCGCGCCTGGACGTCATGATATACCTGCTTTGCTCGCTGAATGCGACGCTATGCTAGCAAACCCATCGAACATGCGCCAACAAACCACTATAATCTCCGCTCAGATCTTACAGGAGCCCTACATGTCTGCTTTTACCCCGGCCAGCGAAGTCATTCTGCGCCACAGTGATGAATTTACCGCCCGCCACGTTTTATTTGCTGGCGATCTGCAGGATGACCTGCCCGCACAGCTTGAGACCGCCTCTTCACGCGTGCACACTCAGCAATATCATCACTGGCAAAACCTGAGCCGTCGTATGGGGGAACAGGCGCGTTATGGACTGGTCGCTCAGGCAGAGGATGTTCAGGGCTGCGATACGCTGGTTTACTTCTGGACCAAGAACAAACCGGAAGTGCAATTCCAGTTACAAAATCTGCTGTCTCTGCTGCCGGTTGGCTGCGATGTCTTTGTGGTAGGTGAAAACCGCAGCGGCGTGCGCAGTGCGGAAGGGATGCTGGAGCAGTGGGTGACCCTGGAAAAAATCGACAGTGCACGCCGCTGTGGTCTTTATCATGGTCGTCTGGAGAAGCAGCCTGCCTTTGATGCCTCGGCCTTTGGTAACAGCTACCAGCTGGATGATCTGACCGTTCATACGTTACCCGGCGTATTCAGCCGCGACGGTCTGGATGCGGGCAGCGCATTACTGCTATCCACGTTCACGCCGCACACCAAAGGGAAAGTGTTGGATATCGGCTGCGGCGCAGGCGTGATCGCCGCGTCGTTACCGGCGCATTCACCTAAAGTGCGCCTGTGGCTGTGTGACGTACATGCCGCCGCCATCGAGGCCAGTAAAGCCACGCTGTCCGCTAACGGCCTGGAAGGCGAAGTCTTTGCCAGTAACGTCTTTTCCGACGTGACCGGGCGCTTTGACATGATTATCTCTAACCCGCCGTTCCATGAAGGCACGCAGACCAGCCTTGATGCCGCCCAAACGCTGATCCGGGGTGCCGTTAAGCACCTGAACAGCGGTGGAGAGCTGCGCATTGTCGCGAACGCCTTCCTGCCTTATCCCCAGGTGCTGGACGAAGCCTTTGGCAATCACGAAGTGCTGGCGCAAACCGGCCGCTTTAAAGTTTATCGTGCGGTTTACGGTCGCGGAGCCAAAGCCCGTTAATACATTTTCTCTGCCTTTTTCGCCGTTTTAGCGCGTCGCCAGGCTGAAAACGTTGCTTTTTGCAGCGATCGTTTCCGTCTGGCGAAATATGTGTTGACGCATTGAGTAAAATCTCTAAAATGCGCCTCCGTGGTTGTAATACGGTAACGTATTGCGGGTATGCGAAGGTGGCGGAATTGGTAGACGCGCTAGCTTCAGGTGTTAGTGTCTTAACGGACGTGAGGGTTCAAGTCCCTCTCTTCGCACCAACGTTGTCATTCCCACTCTATTATCCCTGCATTTTCCTTTCCCTTGCGTTACCCGTTTCACTCCCCGGACAGACTACAGCCCGCTGAATTTGAAGCCTGTTGCCGCAATGCCGCCTGCCAGCGCGAGACAGGAAGGCAGCAATACATAGTGCCGCATGCGCTGATTAAACAACATAAGCAGAGTGAGCAATAACGCGATTAACATCACGATGCGCCACTGCTCAAAGGTAGGCTGCCATGCTGTTATTACCGGTATTGCCGCACATGCCAGCATACTTCCCCATGCACTATCCAGTTTGATACCGCGCATTGCCTTCCCCCTGACCACCTGTGAGCCGTTTTAGTCAATCCGATATGATAACCATTCCCATTAGCATATGATAATAATTCTCAACTTTCAGCTTGTTTTTTTACAGGCGGGCGGGAAGATGACAGCTAAACAAGAAAATGTTAAATTGCAACCGATTACACTTTTTATAACAGCAATATAATGCCTGTCGACCGGCTGAAATCCTGCGCCGGTTTTTGCTTTGTTATTTCAGGGCCGTCACGAGTATGAATAATGAAAATAGAATCTTATGATGAATTGAAACACAGCAAATACCGCCTCTCGTTGATGCTCTTTTTGTTTTTAAACGCATCCGTTTCGCTATTTTGTCTGCTCCCTTTGGCCGAAAATAATGAAACACAAATCACCGTGCCGGTGATGATGGTGGCGTTCTTTAGCCTGACCATGCTGAGCACGTGTTTAATAAAAACTAAACTAAAATTACCGCTGTTAAATCCCGTCGCGCTCATCCTGGGCGCGCTATGGGCATGGCATATTCAGTATCGCTATCATTCTGTTTTAATTGACGATGGCGGTTTTTTGATTGTCAGTCTGCTGTGCGTTTTTTTTATCAGCGCCATTGCACTGAGCGATTATTTGGTCGCGTTTTGCCTGCACATTACACCTTCCATGTTAACAGTGCTCATGCTGGATCACGGGCAACATCTGCCGTTGATTTTATTGACGATTGCCTTACCCTTGATTGGCTTTTCATTGCAACATCTGATGCGACGCCGTTCGGAAGACTTTACGCTGCGCTTAATGTATCAATTGTATGAAGAAAAAGAGTCATTCAGCGATCTCAGTATGCTAGATCCCTTAACAGGCTTATATAACCGACGCGGACTGAAAAATCGCCTTGATAACATTCTGGATAATCATGTCGGCAGTCATTATGTGTTGCTGTTAGATATCGACCACTTTAAGGCTTACAACGATAATTATGGTCATGCGATGGGTGATCAGGCGCTGGCACGCGTTTCGGTTGCCATTCGCGATGCGGTACGCTCACGCGATGTGGTAACACGTTACGGCGGAGAAGAGTTTTTAGTATTAATGACCAACGTCAATGCATCAATCGCTATGAAGCTGGCGGAAAGAATTCGCCAATATGTGGTGAATCTGGAAATTCCCCATTTGTTTAATGAGCGCGTTTCGACGCATGTCACCATTAGTGCAGGTATTGCGCCGATTTACGACAATGAATTTGATCAGGCCGTTGCCAATGCTGATCGCGCATTATACGTCGCAAAAAATCAGGGGCGAAATACGATTCTGGCCTGGGAAGATCTGCCCGGTGTTCCCAGCCCCGCGACGAGTGACGTCATATAAGTGCGTGCCGGATAGCCATGTTATCCGGCGGCACTTAGTGAAAACAGGAAGAGATAAAACCGTGCCAGCCCCTTAGCGCCCTCTCGTTTTGCCTCCGCCCTTCCCCAGCCCTCTCGCCGCTATGCATTCTGTTACCTATTCTTTCTCTCTCTCGTTTACACCGCTGCGGGCTTGTGGCAATTTTTACGCCTTCAATTAGCATGGAGAGAAAAATGAGCCTGGAGTCTGTACGCCAGTTTTTTGCCGAGCGTGCGCCGGAAATCGACATCATTGAGATGCCTTACAGTACGGCAACGGTAGAAATGGCGGCTCGCGTTCACGGTGTGGCGCCGGGACAAATCGCCAAAACCCTTTCCCTCAAGGTCAAGAATGAGGTGATCCTGGTGGTGACCCGTGGCGATGCGCGGTTAGACAACCTCAAACTCAAAGCTGCCCTGGGTGCCAAAGCGCGGATGTTAAGCGTGGACGAAGTGATCAACTGGACCGGGCATCCGGTTGGCGGGGTTTGCCCCTTTGGCCTGGAAAATCCGGTCACGGTATATTGTGATATCTCGTTAAAAAGCTTTGATGAAGTGTTGCCCGCCGCGGGCGCGGTTCACAGTGCCGTACGCATTTCGCCGCAGCAGATGGCTGAACTCACTGCGGCAAAATGGGTAGACGTCTGTGAAACGCGTTAATGTGTCTGCTTTGCCATCGCGCCGGAAATTTTAATTCCGCGCGTTTCGCGGCCAAAGGCGACAAAAACACAAATCAATACGGCCACGGTTCCCGCTACGATGGCCATACCAAGCCCGTAGTTGCCACCGTGCGCTTCAGCAATCCGTGACCGCAGCGTCGCGTTGACGGACGCAATGAGATTACCTAACTGATAAACAAAGCCGGGCAATACCGCTCTTGCATTCCCCGGCACCAGTTCGTTCAGGTAAGTCGGTATCACGCCCCATGCGCCCTGCACCATAAACTGCATCAAAAAGGCACCAAGACCAATAGCCCATGAACCGCTGGAAAAGGCCCACAGCGGCAGCACCGGCAGCGTCAGCAATGCGGCGATAATAATGGCTTTCTTGCGGCCAATACGTTCAGACAGCGTGCCGAAGAAGATGCCACCCAGCATAGCGGCAATGTTATAGCTGATGGCAATAATACTCACGGTGTGGGCATCAAACTGGTGCTGCACTTTCAGGAAGGTCGGGTAAAGATCCTGCGTACCATGACTAAAGAAGTTAAAGCAGGCCATTAACAGCACCATGTAGATGCAGATTTTCCAGTGCTGGCGCAGTATCGGCATCAGTGCGCTGCTCTCTTTGCGCTCACGTGCCGCCAGCCACACGGGCGATTCAGGGACGTTGAAATAGATAAAGGGTAACAGCAGAATCGGAACAGCCCCGATGAGGAACATGCCGCGCCAGCCCACCGCATCAAAAAATAAACCAAAGACGATGGATGCAAGCAGGTAACCGCACGGATAGCCGGCCTGGAAAAGTCCCGACATCAGACCGCGGGAGCGATCGGGAATGGTTTCCATTGCCAGCGAAGAGGCCACGCCCCAAATGCCGCCCATGGCTATACCATAGAAAATGCGGAAAGCCAGAAATGCAGCGAAGGTCGGTGACCAGGCAGACAGCAGTTCGAACACGGAGAAAAAGACAATGTTCAGCATTAAGATCGGCTTACGGCCATATTTCTCCGCCATCCGCCCAAACAGTAGCGCGCCAATCGGGCGCACCGCCAGCGTTAGCATGATGGCGACGGACACATCGGTGACAGAATTGTGGAAGTACTGAGCAAGGTTACTCAGTACAAACACCAGAATAAAAAAATCGAATGCGTCCAACGTCCAACTGGCAAAACAGGCGAAAGCCACGTTGCGCTGGGTCGATGTCCAGTCAAGCATACACGTCTCCTCTGTGAGACACTCTGGCGCATCGCCCATAACGTTCCTGGCCGCTGTCGGAGAGTGATGTAATTGTTAATCAAATGTATACATCATGTTCTAGAGGAGAGCGTACCGCGCAATTGTCAGGCAGTGGATCAGGCTGTAAGAAAGCGTGTCTGACGGCAGAGAATCCAGGCGACGAATCGCCTGGGTTTTACTCGGGGAGGTGGTTAAAGGCCTGCTCAATGATTGACAGCAGGAGCGCGTTATCCACACTGTGCAACACATGCACCAGCGCGCCGGCGTCAGGCGGAATACCCACGTCCAGACGCAGTGGCTGCCGATAGCGCCAGGTTTTACCGCGCGTTGCGCCCGGACGAAGCTCAATATCAACACGGTAGTCCGTTCCCCATGCCACGCGCTGATTAAGCAGCCAGGCGACGACCAGCGCATCATGGATCCAGCATCCGGCCAGGTGACGGGTTTGCATTGAGTAGTCTATCCAAGGCTGCAAGGTGTCATGCACAAAGCGCGTCAGCGGATGTTCGCGACAGGTCATGCGCGTCAGATCGTCCTGAGTCAGCAGCGTTTGCGTGGTGACATCCATGGGGACCAGCGTAATGGCGGCGCCGCTGTGTAATACCTGATGAGCAGCTTCCGGATCGATGCCGAAATTGGTGTCTTTGATGTAATCATCCAGCGCAAAAACGCCGCCCATAATCACTATATCTGCCACCGATTCCGCCATGTCCGGAAAACGCTGCATGGCCAGCGCCACATTGGTGAGTGGGCCAATCGCAATCAGCGTGATTTCGCCGGGGTTATCGCAGATGAGTTGCCCCATCGCCTGCGCGGCATCCGTTGCATCGGCCTCTAACATGGCAGGCTGAGGAACGCCCTGCCAGAGTGACAGCAGATTGAGCTGTTCAACCCGCTTGTCCAGCACAGCGCGCCAGGGGCCGGGATCTTCACACAATGCCTGACGGGCACCCTGCACGACAGGCACGGCACAGCCCAGCCGTGTCACCAAATCTTTGGCGACCCGCGCACCGACATCACTCGGCGTATTCCCTGCTACGGTGGTAATTAATTCTAACGACAGCCCTGGTGAGGCTAATGCCAGAGAAAGTGCAAGGCCGTCATCCGTGTTCGCCCCTGCAATACCATTCCCCGGATCACAATCAATAATCAGTCTTTTCATTATTTGGTTTATTTACTCTGGCCTGTGATGGCCGACAGCCACAAGATTCACCAATTTCAAGATGGTGTGGAAACGATTCAATGCGTGCCTCGCCATTCCACTGTTTCAACATATGGATAGCGCAGCGTGCCATCTCTTTTACCGGCTGACGCACGGTCGTTAATGCCGGAACGTGATAGGCAGACTGTTCTGTGCCATTAAAGCAGACCAGCGCGACATCTTTCGGCACGCGAATGCCGTGCTGACTCAAGGCGCGGATACAGCCAATGGCCTGGCCTTCGTTACTGGCAAACAGCGCGCGGGGCAGCTTCTGGCTGGCTATCATGCGTAGCGTTGCCTGATAACCGCCCTCACGGGTATAGGTAGTGGGGAAAATCAGTGATTCATCAATCTGTACATTGTGCGCCTGCATCGCGTCACGCCAGCCCTGAATACGATCCTGGGCATTCAGCATATCCAGCGGTCCGCTAATCATGCCGACCTGCTGATAACCATGGCTCAGCAAATGTGCGCACACCTGAAAGGCGGCTTGTCGCTCATCCACCCGTAACATGCTGACCCCGGGCTGCGCTTCAACCCGATCAAGCATAACCAGCGGTGTCCCGCTGGCTGTGATGATATCAATGAAAGGATGGCGATCCACGCTGTTATAAAACAGGCCGTCGACCTGACGATTCAGTAGCCCCTGAATCAGCTCCAGCTCCCGTTTGCGATCGTCGCCTGCATCACCAAGCAGCATTACATGCCCGTGATTGAGCGACTCCTGCAGCAGCATGTGCGCCATCGACGCGACAAAGGGGTTGCTGATATTCGGCACCACCAGCCCAAAGGTTTTGGTGTGGCCTGACGCCAGGGCGCGGGCGGAGGCATTCGGGCGATAGCCGGTTTGCTCGATGGCGGCAAGCACCCGCTGACGGGTGGCATCCGCGACCGGGCGTGGTCCGTTATTAATGACGTAACTGACCACGGCAACCGAGGTCCCTGCGGCTTTTGCCACGTCGTTGCGCGTGACCGTCGTTTTTACCGGTTTCGCCACTTCGCCCTCCTCATCTAATGCCGCTTGCCATGTAACTTCATCGTATTCAGATGGCGTCCTCTGGCAGATTAAGATCGCGCCCGCGCGTTTCCGGTGCCACAAAGGTGGTCAGGAAACCAATGGAAGCCATCGCTGAGAAATAGATCGCAATGGACCACCAGTGCCCGGTGTACGACAGCATCGCCGCCGCCACCAAAGGTGCAGTGCCACCTGAAATAATCGAGCCCAGCTCTTTGGCCACGGCCATCTTAGTATAACGGTGGTTCACGCCAAACAGTTCCACGCCCCAGGCCGCCTGGACGCCAAAGATGCCCAGAGAAGCCAGCGCCATGCCCACCACGATAACCGGGATAACAATCGCAGGTTCGCGCGTATCCAGCAGCGTAAAGGCTGGCCAGGCATAAATCATCAGCAACAGGCAAAAAACCCGATAAACGACCCGGCGACCGAAGCGGTCTGACAGCCAGCCGGCCAGGGGAATAATCAGGAAGCCAAGCAGCGAGGCAATAAAGACCGCCGTGGTCGGCACGGATTTATCGACCATCAGGACCTTAGCGACATACCCGACGATAAAACCCTGCGCCAGATAAGAGGGACCGTTTTCGCCAATACGTAAGCCGACCATGGTCCAGAAAGCACGGGTACGCTGAAAGAAGGGGCGCGTATCAACCGTCTGATGCTGCGTGGCGATAAGGTTCGCCCGCTCCGCTTCCAGTTGCGCTTTCTTGCGCTCGAACACCGGGGTTTCCCGCAGGTTGCGGCGGATCCACAGTGCCACAAGGGCAATGACGGCGCTGCTCAGGAAGGGAATACGCCATCCCCATTCCAGCAGGCTTTGTTTATCCATCTGCACCACCAGCAGCCAGACAAGCGATGCCAGCAGCGTGCCGCTGTTAGAGCCGAGGGCGATAACGGAAGACACCAGGCCACGCCGCTTAACCGGCGCATATTCTCCCAGCATCACGGTTCCGCCGGAAAGCTCAGCGCCTGCGCCAAACCCCTGACTGAAACGTAGCAGAACCAGACAGGCAGGCGCCCAGATGCCAATGGAGGCGTAGCTGGGAATCAAGCCGATTAGGGTTGTGGATGCGCCCATCAGAATAATGGTGGTTACCATGACGACTTTGCGACCTTTTCGATCGCCCAGCCAGCCAAAAAATAACGCGCCGATAGGGCGGGCAACAAATCCAACCGACCAGGTTGCAAAGCTGGCAAGCAGCGCCATGGCGGGGGTTTGTTCAGGAAAGAAAACATCACCGAAGATAATGCCGGCGGCGAGGCCATAGAGTGCGAAATCCGCGTACTCCATTGCCGTCCCTAACCAGCATGAAACCGTAGCGCGCCAAAAATCTTTGCGGCCGGCTGGGGTAATAAACCGCTCATCAGCGGCGGAGGTGGAAGGCTGTGCTGCCTGCTGCGTAACGGAGTGCTGTGCCGTCATAAACGCTGTCCCTTGAAAATATGCAGATCGATAAATGCCATTCCGAGAGACGGTTCCCTGACTACGAGCAGAACGCCCCGGTGGCGACATTCAGTTGGCTAACCATGATGAAAGGAAAGTTAAAGATTCCCTGGTGTTGGAATCCGCAGTATCGCGAGCTTCGCCGCTGTATATTTCAGCGGTCGTATTAATCTGGCGAATGTAACTTGATCCTCGATCGGCCTACCGTGCATCGAGCACCGTGAGCAATCACTGGAAGCTAGTGTATCTACGCGCGTAGATAAATCAATAGCCTTTGAGAAAATTTGTTAAATTTCCTTCACTATCAAGCTTCATTAATATGCCATTTTAAGCGCAAAATCAGGCGGTTAATCCCGACCCGGCGCACAAAAAAACAGCATACACCGGAACCAGAGGCACTTTTCTTTTAACATTAAGCCAAACTGGCTGTCTGACCCTTTCATCGCCTGATGTTGTCGCACATTGGTGTGACTGACTGATGACAGCACAGGCAGCGATTGCCACATAACGCATCCTCAGATATACCTGACTGGCGCATAAACCGGAGAACGCCGTTAAATCATTATGACCATTATCCTGATGCGACATGGTAAACCTGACCACCCTTTTGCCGGACGTTTAAGCGCACAGGGGCTGGCAGACTGGTGTGAAGCCTATGATCTGTCACTGGTGAGCGATGGCCCGCCCGATCGCAGCATCAGCATCGCCAGAAAAGCGGCGGTTGTGGTCTGCAGTCCTCTGCCCCGCGCCCACTCTTCGCTGGAGCGCCTCGGACTGCATCCCCATCACGTTGATGCGCTGTTCAGTGAAGTCGGTATTCCTTTGCTCCGGGCTGATCGCATTCAGTTACCCACCTTTGTCTGGCAGGCCATCCTGCGCGCCATGTGGTTTTGTGGCTATGCCGGGGAGACCGAGCCGCTGCAGCATGCGCGCGCCCGCGCCTCGCGTGCCGCCGATCGGCTGATCGCCCTGTCGCAGCAGGGTACGGTTTTGTTGCTGGGGCACGGCATTATGAACAAGATGATTGCCCGTGAATTGCGTAAGCGCGGCTGGCAGGCGGAAAAACACGCCAGCAGCCGCCACTGGAGTTCGGCCATCTACCATCGCCCCTTTATTTAACCAATTTGAAAGTAGCTCAGCGTTTCGTAGCCAGCCCCCACCTCGGTTGTCGCAAGAACGGTTTTCTGTACCAGATCAATGACGCTCAGCGTCCGGTTATCATCATGGGTGATCAATAGCCGTTTCTTGTCCGGACTGAAACAGCCATCCAGCGGCTGGTGAGTCAGCGCTATATGCCCCAAAGGATTCAGTAATTCATCAAAAAGCGTGACGATGGGTTCCTGGTGCCCGATCGCCATCAGATACTCGCCATCCGGACTAAAGCGAACCTTCTGACAGGGCTGTTGATGGCCTGGAAGCGCCAGCCGCTGGCGGATTCGATGGCTCTGGCGATCGACGACATAGAGCAGCGGCACATCGGCGGCGCTGGCGATGAGATAGGGATGCCTGGGTGATGCAGTAAGGCCTGAAACCGGGCCGGGCATCAGGATGGTATCAATGACTCGCCCTTCCGCTTCGCAGAGGTCGACGACGGTAATGGTGGCATCCTGCTCATTGTCGGTAAAGAGCTTGCGGCCGCTGGGCGAAAGCGTCAGGCGATGGGTATTATCAAGCGGAATGGGAATCGTCTTTTCAACACGGTGGGTAAGGGGATCGATCACCACCACGACAGTAGGATTTTCGCAGCACAGATACACTTTGCCGTCGCGCCCTAACTGACCGCTGTGCGGCGCTTGTGACGGTGAGAGGTCGATATAGTCATTAATCGCCCGCTGTCGTAAATCAATGACCGCCACTTTATGGCCAGGATGAGGCGCATCGCCTTGCATATCGTCACCGTACAGAGGGAGAAAAGCCTTTTCCCAGGGCGCGAGCATCAAAAGCTCGTGCAGTCGCGTTGGGATAACGTCCACGGCCTGGCTGACGTCAAAGGTGTCAGGATCGAGAAACAGCGCCCGTCTGGTTTGCCTGTCAATCGCCAGTAATCCTCGAGATTCAAACGGCATGTCATCTCCTTTTCGTCTGTATAGCTAAAGCGTAGACAATGACTGTCAGGCTGCGCACATCTGTAAATTCATTAATCATGCTGAATATTTCACTTATCTCGATTCCGCACTGATTCTCATACTCGCGCACTGTTTATCGGTTTCATGACAGAAAAACGCCCCCTCTGTCGATATAAAGATATTGCCATAGCGGAATAAAACATTAGCGTAAATAAATATTTATTTTTATTTCAGGCGAATGCTTATTTCCGTTTTATCCTAAAGTTTCCATCAGGAATAGCGAATTGTTGAATTGTGTTCTATTAAATAAATGAGTCGCGGCCGCTCACGTCACGCTTGTGCACAGAAACTGTCGTGGCTCGCCATTGAACCATCACCAGGGAAATACAATAAAAATTGCGCAGCGCAGCATGTCTGCGTTTATGGCGGTTTATATACGGGATGACAGCTTAAGCCCTTATTTTGCCGACTGGCATAAACACTATAATCAAAATAACAGGTGAAACATGAATTCACACCGCCGTTCCTTGCATCATCTCTGGCGTCAATGGGAAAAACTTGCTTTCACCAGCCGCATGCTGTGGACGATTAAACAACACCGGGCCGTAAGCGCGCCTGAATACGATCCTACGCTGGAACAGGACGTGCTGCTGGAATCCGTACCTAAGACCCTGCCTGCCATTGCTAAAAAAGTCTGGCTGTACTGGCCCGGCGACCGGCTACCTGCTTCCGTTGCCCTTAACGCCAGTAAAATTTGCCGTGATAATCCGGATCATGAGATCCACCTGCTTACCCCTCAGACACTGGGACAGTGGCTGCCGGATGTGCAATTTGTCTCTTCCGATCTGACTCCGCAGCTAAAAAGCGACATCATCCGGCTGGAGCTATTATTACGTTACGGTGGCATCAGCATCGACTGCAACACGTTGCTGTTCGAGGATCTTGCCTGGGTCCATCAGGCCCAAAGCGACCGCCCCATGGATGTGCTGGGATATTATCGTCAGCAAAACACGGTTAACCCACTCAGACCGATGATTGAAACCGGCTTTATCGCGGCGCCTGCTCAAAACCCCTTTATTCGTGAATGGCTGAAACAACTGGCCCCGGTAAAATACGTGGGGAGACAAAACTATCTGCTGGAGTTAATGAAACGCAGTGATTTCCCTGCAGTGCAACAGAATCTCAGCAACCCCGGTGACGAACTCACGGCGCTGGCACATCAGTTGGCTATGGATGAGCATCGTCGGGTTAATACCAGGTTACGTAAAGCGGAAGCCAGCGTCGGCTATTATCAGCAGGTGCATGCTGGCAGCAACGATGCCTGTGTGCGCTCTGTTCTGTTTCAGCAGCGTCCGCTCACGCCGCCGCCGGTCATCCGGCTCAGTGACAGTGCGCGCGCGCACCTCGATTTTAACCTGCGGTTACGCTTTTACAATCGTGCCAGCCTGGTCGGAGAAGCGATGCACGACAGCCCATCCTCTCCCGCCAGACTTTCAGCGCCGCAGGAACAACGCGCGTAATCCGCCCCCTGCCCGGCCGTTTCATTAGAAATCGCCGGGCACTTCGCCCCTGTTTAACGTCGAATTGACTGTACTGTGAGTCTGCAGCCAAATCTGCGCAGAGATGTTGCAGCCTGATGACAGCCACTATAGATTGAGTCAAAAATCCATGGAATGTCCCCCTGTTGATAAGAGACATATTCATACGATAAGAGGATTTGACGTTGTCTGAATTCGTGTCAGTGATACTTTTTCTGACCGCGATTGCTGTTTATTCCTGTAAAGCAGGCCGAAGCAGAATCTGGTTTTCCCTCACCTTGTGCTTGTTAATGCTGTTCGTGCTGCTCAACGCCACGCTGTTCGCCAGTAATTATTTTACCGGCGACGGCATTACTGACGCTGTAGTGTATACCCTAACGAACAGCCTCACCGGTGCCGGCCTGAGTAAATACGTTGTGCCCGCCCTTGGGCTGGTCATCGTGCTGTTTTTACTGTTTTGTGCACTGTCATGGCTGCTGCGCCGCCGTGAGCGGCCCTTTCATTCAGGCTGGAGCCTGGTGGCTTTTGCCTGTGCCGCAGGCGCGGTACAAACAACGCCAGCCTTTCAGCAAGTGAGTTCTCTCATTACCTCGCACTCACTGCGCGAAAACTCCGACTTTGCCACCGTCTATAAAGTCCCGAAAAAGCGCATTGCGCAGCCCGCACTTAACGTGGTGTATATTTATGCTGAAAGCCTGGAGCGGACCTACTTCGACCCGATTGCCTTCCCTGGGCTGGCTCCCGAACTCAGCCGGGAAAAAGAGCAAAGCATCGACTTCACCCAGACCGAGCAGCTTCCCGGCACGGATTACACCATTGCCGGTATGGTCGCATCGATGTGCGGTATCCCGCTTTTTGCCCCTTTCGACGGAAATGCTTCCGCCTCCCTTTCCAGTTTTTACCCACAGAACGTTTGCCTGGGCGATATTTTAAAAAATTCCGGTTATGAAAACTGGTTTATTCAGGGCGCTGACCTGCGCTTTGCGGGTAAAGATGTCTTTTTACGTTCTCACGGCTTTGACCCTGCGCGCCTGTACGGTTCACAGGAACTCAAAGACAAGGTTAGCGATCCCACCTACCGCAACAACTGGGGTTATTACGACGATACCGTGTTGGACGAGGTGTTTGAAACCTATGAGGCACTTTCGCGCCAGCAGAAACGTTTTGCGCTGTTTGCGCTCACGGTGGATACGCATCATCCTGATGGGTTTATTTCCCGAAGTTGCCAGCGCAAAAGTTACAGCTATGCGGGCAAGCCAAATCAGTCGTTCAGCGCCGTATCCTGCTCGCAGGAGCATATCGCACGCCTTATTGCCCGTATTAAGGCTTCTCCCTGGTTTAAGAATACCGTGATTGTGGTGGCATCCGATCATCTGGCCATGAACAACACGGCGCATCCCTTTCTGATCAAGCGTCCTCGTCACGATCTGTTTATGGTGATCCGTGGCGATCAACCGCAGGCAGAAGTGATAGATATGAAACGCAGTACGCTGGATAACGGCGCGACGTTACTGGATATTCTGGGCGGCGACAATGCGATAGGTTTGGGACGTAGCAGCCTGTCTGCAGTGTCGTTGTCGAGCCAGTTTGAGGATATGAAAACCAAAGTGTTGAGCTGGAAAGCCGATATCATTCAGCTGTGGAACTTTCCCAAAAAGATCGACAGCATCACGCTGGATCAGACGAAAAATACGCTCAGCTTTTCCGGGGCCAGCTTTGCCTTGCCCATTCTGCTGCGGGTGACGGAGAAGCATGTAGAGCCACTGCCTGAGGGGGAATATTCGGCGCCTTTACGTTATCAGCTGGCCGACTTTACCTCGGCGGAAAAGTTTGTCTGGGTCGATCGCTGCTTTAAAATTGCCCGTATCTGGCAACCGGCGCTGGCCCTGTCCAGCGACTGGTGCCTGGCAATGGGCCAGCTCGCGGGCCATCCCTCCGTCATGCGTATGGATAGCCCCCTGTGGAAAGGAAAGGTGCAGTTCCCGGCAGGCCCCCAGAACGATGCAAACTATCAACATGCCGTGGCGCAGCTGCGCATCGACGATAATGCGATTCGTTATGATGCCGACAGCTTTCTGTTCGCGGTTCCCGGCGCACCCGCAAGCGTGAAGCAGTTCAGCGGCCTTTCCCGTACGGAAAACTGGGGCCGCTGGTCAAACGCCAATCTTGCCCCGGAAGTGACCATAGAATTCGTTAACCCTTTGCCCGCCAGATTTGATCTGGTGATTACCGCTCGCGCCTATGGCCCAAATGCGCACCGACCCACAAGGGTGCAGGTAGGCGACACAAAACAGCCCCTGATGCTGGGAGAAGAAGCATCAACCCAGACGCTGCGTTTTGATAACACCCGCGGAAGCCATCGGTTAACGTTTATCCCACCAGAGCCGCAACTCAGCAATCTTAACAACATCGCAGGTCAGGACCCACGCAAACTCGGCATCGGTCTGATTACGTTAAAGGTTGTCCCCGTTCCCTGATGTTTATTCACGATGACGGTTAGCCCCCACCTTTTACACTGCCTGGTAAGCGGGCTGTGTAAAAGAGGCTAACTGACAACTTTTTTTTTGCGGCCCACCCCGCAAAAAGATGAAAACTACGCGTTTAACTAATTGATATAATGGAATTTATTTCGCAATATGTTTTTTATCTTCTGTGACCAGACCGGCTCTCCTGACATGATATTCAAATAACGTGATGAATCGGGAAGGCTCTTGAATGACACTCACCATGATGAATACACACAAAGCGTTTAAACGTTTACAGCGCGCAGGCATCAACGATCGCCAGGCAGAAGCGATGGTGGATATTTTTTCGGCATTAAAGCAGGACAATGCGCTGTCCCGTGCTGATGTCATGCAGGCTTTTCAGCGTCAGAATCAGCATATCTTTTCGCTAAGCACGCAACTGAAGAAAACGGAGTCGTGCCTCAGAACCGATGTGGATGAACTCAAGGCAGACGTCAGCGTACTCAAAACGGACGTTGCCGTGCTCAAGACCGATGTCAGCGTACTCAAGACCGACGTCGCCGAGCTCAAAACGGATGTCAGCGTACTCAAGACCGACGTCGGGAGTTTAAAAAACGATATGCGTTGGGTACAGCGTCTGCTGATGATCATGACCACCACGTTGCTTATGGCGACCATTAAATATGTGCTTGCCTGAGCCGTTACCCGCGCTTCAGGCCTTAACCTCGCAGAGTTTCCAGCTTTTCACGCTGTCGCCCGTCGGCTGTAAAGTTAGCCTCTGCCAGCCAGCGTTCCAGCCCATTTTTAACAGCTGGCCATTCACTGTCGATGATTGAGAACCAGCTTGTATCGCGCGTGCGGCCTTTATAAACGCGGGCCTGACGAAATTCACCTTCAAAGCGAAATCCCAGCCGAAGCGCGGCCCGACGCGAAGGCAGATTACAGCTGTCACATTTCCATTCATAACGCCGGTAGCCCAGTTGCTCAAAGGCATAACGCATCAGAAGAAAATGCGCTTCGGTCGCCATTCTTGTTTGCTTTAGCAATCGGGAAAAGGTGACATATCCCACTTCCATCACCCCATTTTGCGCATCAACACGCATCAGCGATAGCGTTCCGACGGCCTTACCGGTTTCAACATCAATGACGCTGAAATGCAACGGATCCTGACTCGCCTCCATCGTAGCAGCATGGGGGAGCCAGGCGGCTTCATCATTAAACGGCCCCTCAGAAAGATAGGTCCAGTCACGGCCATCTTCTGCCAGCGACCAGGCCTGCCAGAGTGCTTCAGCATGCGAAGCCACGCTAAAGGGCTCCAGACGGCAAACCTGACCTTGAAGCACCTCACGCTGAGGTAAGGGACGTGGCTGCCAGTCGGGCATGGATTGCCCTACAGGTTGACCATACTGATTGACGTGTTGCGACATCATGCCTTCTCCATTGCAGTGAATAAAAACACGTTGCCATGTTGCAAACACGTTGAGAAGTCATCACTGATAAAGACAGAAATAGAAAACGGCCGCTTAACGCGGCCGTTGAAAGAAGAGATAACTAACAAAGCGCCGCAGGACTATCCGCGGAAGAAGATATCGCCGGATTTACCCATAACGATCTTACCGGTGTCGTTAGTAATCAGAATGTAATTGGCATTGATATAAGCCCAGTGGGTATCTGGCTGAGGCGCAGGCAAATTACGTTTCTGCCACTCTGTGATGGTGTAAGTCTTGCTGCGGTACTTATCAGGCACGGTATCACCGATTTTATGCTCTTTATAATCAATGATAATGGTGCTGAGATCGTAATTTGGCTTACCTGGATTGCCTGCTGACTGCGAAGGCGTTGTTGGGGTAATACCGTCGTTAGAGTCAGAACTCATCGGCGCCTGCGGCTGGGCAGGTGCTGCAGCACCGGGCTGCGCGTTGTTATCGCCAGGTTGAGCGGTTGGATTGGCCGGTTGAATCTGCGGCGGCGGTGGCACATTGTCGGTGGTTTCACCCGCAGCCTGAGCGGCGGGGATCAGGCTCAGCGAGCCGAACAGTAAACCAGCTGAAATAAAAGCAATTTGAGTCCTGCGCATAATAATTTCCACATTGAATTGATTTTAATAACAGTAGACTACTCTGAAGACAATCTAAACAGGGCTGCGGTTCCGTCACTCATAAAGGTAAGTGTAAGGAATCACGACTCATTCTGGACCCAACCTACACCTTACCTGTCTTTCTCTGCCAGGTTAAGCAACAATGTGATACCAAGATAGTTGCTCCAGTTAAACGCGTTTTGCAGTACCACGATGGCATTGCCTGCCTGCTTGTCAAAACCGATAAAAGCCGAATAACCACCAATATAGCCGACCTGGTAGGTAATGTTCCTTCCTGCCAGCCTGTCTGTTACCCAGGCGATATTCTGCGTCTGTGCGCCCTGCTGATACACGCCTTTATTGATCTCAGCAAAGGCACGATTACGCGCCGGATCGCTGCCCGCAGTGAGATGTGCGCGCAGATAGACGCTCAGATCCCGTGCGTTGCTGTAAAGACTGCCCGCCGCGACCATATTACGCTGGAAACGCCAGTCCGGGGTGAGATCACCGCGCGGGATAAGCTTTGGCTGATCGCCAGCATGCCCTAACGCCCGTGTGGAAAAACCGCTTAAACGCTCAGGCACAAAGCTGGTGTTGTTCATTCCCAGCGGTCGGAAAATCCGTTGGTGGGCAAGCGTTTCAATATCACTATGGCAGCGTTCACGCAAAATATAGCCCAGCAGCGCATAGCCAAGGTTAGAGTATTGCGCTACCCGCTGACGCGGCGCAGAAAACTCCGCCAGGTATTCCAGAACGTCATCACTATCCAGGTTGCCATAAAAGTTCTGACCGCTGCGCAGATAGCCCATAAACTGCATAAACATCGGCAAATCCATATCCTGACGCGGCAAACCCGAGGTATGGGTCACTAACTGTAATAGCGTGATTTGACGTGCATCCTGGCTCAATCTGACGTCAGAGGGCAACAAATCGGCCAGCGTGTCACTCCAGTGCAGTTGGCCTTCGTTAACCAACTCAATAATCACCTCTGCGGTTACGCCTTTACTCAGTGAGCCGAGCGCAAATAAGGTTTCAGGCGTAATCGGATAGCGATGTACGTCATCGGTGACACCCGCGCTGTAAAACAAGGTGGGATTAAGATGATGGATAATTGCAATACTGATGCCGGACACCTGTTTACGCTGCATATAATGGCGCACCAGATCGTCCAGGTTGTCATGAAAATCGCTGTGCGTCAGATAAAGCTTGTCGCCTGCTGGCGCAGAGGTCTGCGACAGCGTGCCGCAGGCAGCCAATAACAGCGCGCTTATCATCAGAACTGCACTGCGTCTAAACAGGTGCCCGCATCCGCTCAACAGGCGGTGTAACCTCTGGGGTGAATACTCTTTTCTGGTCACGTCCTCGCGCCCATTTTATTGTTGTTATCAGGCACTGACGAACGTTCATATCAGCATCATGCCGGGGGATTATTCCGCTGTGCCTATATCGACACAGATTAGCCAAATCTTTATGCTTCTGGTCATCGTTTCCTACTGAAGGATGTCACCCCTGGCAGGACACACGTAAGGGAAACGAAGCAGGTTGGCGCCTGATATAGCCACGATCGTGCAGGAAAACGTATTGCAGGCCGCGAAGAGTAACATAGCAGGCCTGGTAATGCCTCTGCTGAGTCCGCTGCCGTTCAGGGCAACCCGACGACACTGCCATCAGCGCAATAAGCGTGTACACTGCGCGTTTTTACACGCAGTAAATTTTCTGCTGCACCAGACACGTTCGGAGATATCCCATGAAAGAAGGCCCGTTAAGCGAAAAAGAGCTGCAATGGCTCGAAGATATGCTGGAAAAATACGGTAGTGAAGCGTCGATTCTTGATGTTTCAGAACTGGATGGCCTGCTTACTGCCGTGCTTTCAGGTCCGACGACGGTAGAGCCAAGCCGCTGGCTGGTCGCGCTCTGGGGCGGCGAAAAGCATATTCCCAAATGGAGTAATGAGCGCGAAATGACGCGCTTTATGGAACTCAGTTTCCAGCACATGAATGACATTGCTGACCGCCTGTCTGAGTTTCCAGAACAGTTTGAACCCCTGTTTGGCGTGCGCGAAATGGAAGGTCTGGAATTTACCGTCGTTGAAGAGTGGTGCTACGGCTATATGCGCGGCGTGGCCTTAACCGACTGGTCTGCACTCCCTGCTGAACTCCAGGACTCACTGGACGCCATCGCCCTGCACGGCACAGAAGAGAATCTGGAAAAGGTTGATGCGCTCACGCCTGAAGAAATGGAAAGCAGCATTGATGCTATCCGCCCTGCCGCCCTGGCGCTTCATGATTACTGGATCTCACAGCCCGAAGCGATTCCTCAGGTGCAGCAGCCGGTCACTGCGGAAAAACAGCCGGGCCGCAACGATCCCTGCCCCTGCGGCAGCGGAAGAAAATACAAGCAGTGCTGCCTGCATTGATTGAAGAGGGAGCCCGGTCCACTGGCTCCCTTGTTTATTCTGCCACAGTTAACTTCACCACTCACGTCGGAAGAGCCCTATGGCTAACCTGCCGCTTCGCCCTCATTTCTTACAGAATGCTGGATCGCTACGTGCTCATGACCCAGACCAGCGCGTTACTGGCGATAAAACGGACCAGCAGGGCAATGGCAATAAGAAGCCTGTCACGGTGAATCCTGTTTTCCTCAGCCTGCAGAAGGGGTGGCTTTTTTCGCGTTCCCGCAGCGCGAAACAGCCTATTCCCCCTCTTCTTTTTTAATCATATCGATGGCGACCACGTTATGTTTCATCGCCTCATTCAGCACCTGTACCGCCGAGGACGCATCGCGGTTTTTAATCGCCATAAAGACTTTGATGTGCGCCTCAACACTTTCAAGCGTAATGCCCAGTGAGCGATTCAGTTCTTCAAGATAATAGTAATAAATATCTTTGATTGACTTCATCACGTTGTAAAACACGCTGTTATGAGAGGCGCGGATAATCGCCAGATGAAATTCGTAATCCGCTTCCGAATATTTCTTATAATCGCCTTTATTAATAAGCATGTTATTGAGCGCCTGCTCCAGCAGGCCAATATCCTCTTCTGTGGCATGTTCCACTGCCAGCTCAACACATTTAAACTCGACGGTCTGGCGAAAAACCATCATGTCGTTAAAGGCTTCCCGGCTCAGATGCATTAACGGTCTGGCATTGTGATTAAGCATCTGTGGCGAAAAGTCTTCACACACGTAACTGCCGCTGCCCTGACGGGTAATCACGATACCCAGATCGCGCAGGCGCTGCACCGCGCTGCGTATACTGACCCTGCTGACATTAAAAGAGTGCGTCAGCTCCGCTTCAGAAGGTAAACGCGTGCCTGCGGACCAGCTACCGTCCAGTAGCTTCGCCTTAATTTGCTCGAACACTTCGTTAACGACGTTCTGTTTCTGAATGGATTTTATGCTCACAACACCTTCTCATATGATGTCCTACATGACGCCATTCTATCTTATCCTTTCCAGCAAAGTCCTGCGCTAACGCAGTGACAGACAGGGTTCAACCTTGCCTTACTCGCCGCTTCCTGCCCGGATCGAGGGGGCAACAGGATGACAACCATCCGGCACGCCGCCCGAGGCATCGGCCTCTGCGGTAAGATCCCGATCCACCACCTCTGGCATTATCAGTGAAGCCAGCAGGCCGATACAGGAATAGCCGATCAGCATGATCGCAATCGGATACCAGGTGCCCGTGAGCTGGCAGAAAATACCGGCCAGGAGCGGCCCTAAGCCAGTGGCAAACAGCCCACCGATCTCCTTAGAGATGGCCATTTGCGCGAAACGGTTTCTGGAACCAAACATCTCTGCCATGGTGATCCCTTCAATCGCCGCCTGGCCCAACACTGCGATATTGTGAATGACGATCAGGCAAACCATGATGGTACTCACCGCCTGCGCGTTATCGACGATGAGTGAAATCATCGGATAAGCCAGAATAATCGAGCCCAGCGTCAGAATGCGGTAAGGAATACGGCGCCCTATCCGGTCTGAGAGCCAGCCGATAAGAGGAATTGTCATAAATCCTATTACCGAGCTCACCATGATGGCATCGGTGGGAACCGCCTTATTGAACAACAGCGTCTGAACCATATAACCCGCCAGAAAGGTCTGGATGATGCCCGAGTTACCCGCCTGACCAAATCGCAGCCCGGTAGCAATCCAGAAGGCTTTGCCTTTGATTAACTGGAAAACAGACTGTGCCGGCTGATCGTGGGGCTTGACGGTGGCAGACTCGGCAACGTTTTCAAACACCGGACTTTCTTTCAGGTTGAAACGCAGCCAGATAGCAAATCCCATCACGACGAAACTGGCCAGGAAAGGAATACGCCATGCCCAGGCAATGACTTCGTCATTGGTGAAGAAAAAGAACATAGCCGCCCAGATGGCGGTTGCGCTTAACGTGCCGCAGTTGGTGCCCATGGCAACCAGCGAGGCAATAATGCCCTTTTTCCCTTTGGGCGCATATTCAGCCAGCATAGTGCTGGCACCCGATATTTCTGCACCGGCGCCTAATCCCTGAATAATACGCAGCGCCACCAGCAGCAAGGGCGCTAAAATACCCACCTGCTGGTAAGTGGGTAATACGCCAATTAAGGTGGTACAAACGCCCATTAAGGCGATAGTGATAAACAGGACTTTTTTTCGGCCAACACGGTCGCCCATTTCCCCAAAAAAAACGGCGCCGACGATTCGCGCGATATAACCTGCACCGTAGGTTCCCATTGCCAGAATCAGCGCCATCGCACCCGACTGTTCGGGAAAAAAGACTTCATGAAAAACTAACGCCGCACCAAGAGAATAGAGCTGGAAATCCATAAATTCTAACGTTGTACCCAGCCATCCTGATACGGATGCCCGGACCAGATCAGAGGTATTACGTTCTGTGGTGTTGGTATTTAAATGACTCATGTTTTCACCCTGAGGTCGACGATGCGTTAACAGGCGACTAAATGACAGGCGAGTGCCGCTTACGCGGAGCGTGAGGATCTCTTCACCCGCGACAATCACCGATGTTTTAAGCCAGAGTAATAACTACAGGTTCTGAGATATTTTATGAAAACTGAACTAATACTTTTGAATGTTGTGTTTTATCACTGGCCGCCTTTAATGCCGCCTCAATATCGTGATAGGCATAATTGCCGGAAAGAATCGGACGCGGATCGATAATGCCCTTTTCCAGCCATTTCACCGCCACATCAAATTCATCGATAAAACGGAAGGAGCCTTTCCAGCTAATTTCTTTTACCAGCATCTGCGCTACCGGGAAATTAAGCGGACTTTTTCCCATCCCAATTTGAACCACAACGCCGCCAGGCCGCGTAACCAAAATACTGGATTCAATCGCTGCTTCGGCTCCGCTGGCTTCCAGCGTAACGTCGAAATATCCCCGATTTTCACCGTAGCGGGCAACGGCGGCACGATCGCTCGCATCCACTGCCGAGTCAGCCCCCATTTCTACCGCGATGCGGCGGCAGCGCTCGCTCGGATCGAACGCCACGATCTCTGCCGCGCCGGAAGCGCTTGCGGCGGCAATCGCTAAGGCGCCGATGGGGCCCGCGCCCATCACCAGCACCCTTTTCCCGACGATGCTGCCTGCCACGTTGAGCGCATGGATCACGACGGCGGTAGGCTCAGCAACGGCCATGACGCTGGCCGGAACCTGCTCATCATAAGCCACGCACTGCTTCGCAGGCACCACGACATATTGTGCAAATCCACCATTCACGTGCGGAGTGAACTGGGCGCTCCCCATAAAGCGCATGGTGGCGCAGGCATTCTGTTTACCTGCCCGACAATACTCACACTGACCACATGGCTGTGATGGATTAATCGCGATTTTTTGTCCCGGTTCTAGCCCTGATGCTGCCGGCGCCTGGAAAATCCGCCCCACAAATTCGTGACCTATCACCAGCGGTTGCTTAATCACGGATAATCCGGCACGTCCTTCATGGTAATAATGAATATCCGAGCCGCAGATGCCGCCGCACTCCACTTGAACAACGACATCATCATCCGAATACTTCAGTTCGCGCTGCTCAACCGCGATCTCTTTTTTGCCCTTTGCCACGCAGGCATGCGTCATTATGCTGTGCACATGTTTTTCCTCTTCCGGGTCAATAACGCTTACAGCACGGCCAGCCAGCCGCCATCCACGTAGATAATCTGACCATTGATATAATCTGAGGCAGGCGATGAAAGAAAAACGGCCGTACCGGCCACTTCTTCTGGCCGTCCCCAGCGCTGCGAAGGGTTACTGCTTTTCACCCAGCTGTCGAACCGGGCATCGTCCACCAGCGCACTGTTCATGTCTGTCAGGATATATCCCGGCCCAATCGCATTGGTCTGGATATTAAACTGCGCCCATTCGGCCGCCATTGAGCAGGTCAGCATCTTAATGCCGCCCTTGGCAGCGGTATAAGGTGCAACGGTTGGCCTGGCTGCCTGGCTGGTCAACGAACCGACATTGATGATTTTGCCGCCCCGATCGCGGGCAATCATGCGTTTGGCTGCCGCGCGCGAAACCAGAAAGGCGCTGGTGAGGTTGGTATCAATCACCTTTTGCCAGTTTTCCAGTTCCAGCTCCAGCATGGGTTTGCGGTACTGGATCCCGGCATTATTTATTACGATATCGACTGCGATGCCCTGCTCATCCAGACTGGCGAACACCTGCTCTATCGCGCTTTCACTGGTCACATCAAACACCCGGCCGGAGACGCGATAGCCTTTATTTTTAAGCTGTTCAACGGCCTCGTTCAGCACCGCTTCACGCGTGCCGTTCAAAATAACGTCTGCCCCGGCAGCGGCTAATGCTTCGGCGTAGGCAAACCCCAGGCCGCGGGAGGACCCCGTTATCAAAGCCGTTTTACCGGTCAGATCGAACATTGCAGTCATAATCCACCTTTAAATATGTATGACAACTATCTTATTAAGGTGAATTTTCCGGCAGATTAAATCAATACACAAAGCGTATTTATGAGGCACATATCACAAATGCTTAACAGAAAAACCCATCAAGTCATTGTATTTAATAAACATAAAAACAATGCATTTAGCCTGAGACGTTTCATTAGATCGCCGTCACAAAAATAGCAGTGCAGAATTCAAGCCGGATAAATTTATGATAGAAAGGCAATGTTGTATGACAACATACCATTAAACCCTGCGTAGCAGCGATGAGTACGGTGCGGTTAATGTTCTGAATAATAAGGAGCTAGTGTGAGCAATCTGTTCATCACCAATGTAAAAACAATTTTGACTGCGCCGGGCGGCATCGATCTGGTGGTGGTTAAAATTGAAACTAATGAGCCCGGACTGTACGGTTTGGGTTGCGCCACCTTTACCCAGCGCATTTACGCCGTACAAAGTGCCATTGATGAGTACCTTGCCCCGTTTCTGATTGGCAAAGATCCCGCCAGAATAGAAGATATCTGGCAGTCCGCCGCAGTGAGTGGCTACTGGCGCAATGGTCCGGTAATGAATAATGCCCTTTCCGGCATTGATATGGCGCTATGGGATATCAAAGGTAAACAGGCTGGCCTGCCGGTTTATGAACTGCTGGGTGGGAAATGTCGCGACGGTATTGCGCTCTATGTGCACACCGATGGCGCCGATGAAGTTGAAGTGGAAGACAGCGCTCGCGCCAAAATGGAAGAAGGCTACCAGTATATTCGCTGCCAGATGGGCATGTACGGCGGTGCCGGTACTGATGACCTGCGACTGATTGCCAATCGCATGGTGAAAGCGAAAAATATTCAACCCAAGCGCTCGCCTCGCACCAAAGCCCCGGGGATCTATTTTGATCCGGAAGCCTATGCGAAAAGCATTCCGCGTCTGTTTGATCATCTGCGCAATAAACTGGGTTTCAGCGTGGAGCTACTCCATGATGCCCATGAACGTATTACGCCGATTAATGCCATTCATATGGCTAAAGCGCTGGAGCCTTATCAGCTTTTCTTCCTTGAAGATCCGGTTGCTCCCGAGAATACGGAGTGGCTGAAAATGTTGCGCCAGCAGTCTTCCACGCCGATTGCAATGGGCGAGCTGTTCGTTAACGTGAATGAGTGGAAGCCGTTGATCGACAATAAGCTGATTGATTATATCCGCTGTCATATCAGCTCGATTGGCGGTATCACACCGGCGAAAAAAATCGCTATCTACAGTGAATTAAACGGTGTTCGCACCGCCTGGCACAGCCCTGGGGATATCTCCCCGATTGGGGTTTGCGCAAACATGCATCTGGATCTGAGCTCGCCTAATTTCGGCATTCAGGAATACACGCCAATGAATGATGCGCTACGTGAAGTCTTCCCGGGCTGTCCTGAAGTGGATCAGGGCTATGCTTACGTCAATGACAAGCCGGGGTTAGGGATTGATATCAACGAAGCGCTGGCGGCGAAATTCCCCTGCGAGGGCGGCAATCCGACCTGGACGATGGCCAGGACTCCGGATGGCACAGTCTGGCGTCCCTGAGTCACCAGGTCTTTTTGCAGAGGCTCAGCAATGGGCCTTTTTGCTTTTCCCTGGCATTGTTGGCCTGGCCGGCCTGGACCACAACAGGCCGTTCAGGTCGGCTTTACTGTGTTCAGGGACAGATAAATAACCAACAAGAACACGCTTCTCTGCTTTTTTAAGCCTGGTCTGCGCGCTGTATAAACCTCCCGTCCCCTCGCGAACATTCCCTCTGTTATGGCGATTATTCTTCGGGTTTATTCACGATATTATTGTCCTCATCCATCTGGTAAGGCATATCCGCTTCTATTCCCCCCTTTCCGGTTTTAGCGACCACGTTAGTGTAGCGCTTTCCATCCCAGCAGCGAAAAATCAGAACTGAGTTTTCCCCGGCGGTCAGGGTTGAACCATTGCTTCCTATCAGCTTGCTACGGCATCCGGCGGTGAGAATGCTGTTGATGCCCGCCGTCAGCTTGCTTCGGTCTCCCGCCATGAGGATGCAGTCATTGCCTGCCGTGAGTTTGCTGCGATCGCCAGCGGTGAGGTAGCTGTTGTTGCCTGCCAGAAGCTTGCTGCGATCCCCGGCGGTTTGGGTGCTGTCCGCTCCGGCAATCAGCTTGCCGCGCTCTCCGGCCATTTGCACGCTGTCTGCCCCGGAGATCAATGTGCTGCGATAACCCGCCGTTTGTGAGCTGCCCTTTCCCGCAATCAGCATGCTGCGGTTGCCGGTGATCTGGGTGCTTTCCGGGCCAGCAATCAACGAGCTTCGGTGGCTGGCGATCTGATTACTGCCATATCCCGCCGTCAGACTACTGCGTCTGCCCGAAATCAGGCTGCTTCCGTAACCGGCGGTGAGTACGCTGCGAAGTCCGCTGATCAACGTACTGCCATAACCCGCCGTCAGGAAGCTGCGAATACCGCTGGTCAGCGAACTGCCGTAGCCTGCGATCAGGGAGCTGTCGGCGCCCGCCGTTGCGGTACTGCCGTAACCTGCCGTTAGCGTACTACTGTGCTCGGCCGTTTGCGTGCTGCCGTAACCGGCTGTCAGCGTACTTTGATAACCCGCCGTCTGGGTACTACCGTAACCGGCAATCAATGAGCTGTCATAACCGGCCATTGAGGTACTGCCGTATCCGGCAGTCAACGAACTCTGTTCTCTGACAGTCTGCGAACTCCCGTAACCAGCCATCAACGTACTTTTAAAACTGGCGGTCTGGGTGCTGCCGTAGCCTGCGATCAGTGAACTCTCATAACCTGCCGTAGAAGTACTGCCGTAGCCGGTCGTCAGATCGCTATTCTCCTGCGCCGTCTGGGTGCTGCCGTAACCGGCCGTCAGGATGCTGTTGTAACCCGCTGTCTGCGTGCTGCCATAGCCCGCAATCAGAGAGCTGTCGGCACCGGCGGTTGAGGTGCTGCCGTAGCCCGTGGTCAGATCGCTGCGCTCCTGCGCCGTCTGGGTGCTGCCGTAACCGGCCGTCAGAATACTGTGATAACCGGCGGTCTGCGTGCTGCCGTAGCCCGCGATTAACGAGCTGTCGTAACCCGCCGTCGAGGTACTGCCGTAGCCCGTGGTCAGATCGCTATCTCCTGCGCCTGCGCCGTAACCGGCCGTCAGGATGCTGTTGTAACCGGCCGTCAGGAGCTGTCGGCACCGGCGGTTGAGGTGCTGCCGTAGCCCGTGGTCAGATCGCTGCGCTCCTGCGCCGTCTGGGTGCTGCCGTAACCGGCCGTCAGGATGCTGTTGTAACCCGCTGTCTGCGTGCTGCCGTAGCCTGCAATCAGGGAGCTGTCGGCACCGGCAATCGCCGTCTGCGTACTGCCGGCCGAGCTGTCGGCACCGGCGGCGGTTGAGGTGGTGGTCAGATCGCTGCGCTCCTGCGCCGTCGTGCTGCCGTAACCGGCCGTCAGGATGCTGTTGTAACCCGCTGCTGGCCGTCTGCCGCTGTCGGCACCGGCGGTTGAGGTGCTGCCGTAGCCGGTCGTCAGCACACTCTGTTCGCGCGCCGTCTGCGTACTGCCGTAACCCGCCGTCAGGCTACTGTGATAGCTGGCGGTCTGGGTGCTGCCGTAGCCCGCAATCAGGGAGCTGTCGGCACCGGCGGTTGAGGTGCTGCCGTATCCCGTGGTCAGATCGCTGCGCTCCTGCGCCGTCTGGGTGCTGCCGTAACCGGCCGTCAGGATGCTGTTGTAACCCGCTGTCTGCGTGCTGCCGTAGCCTGCAATCAGGGAGCTGTCGGCACCGGCGGTTGAGGTACTGCCATAACCTGCGGTGAGATCGCTGCGCTCCTGCGCCGTCTGGGTGCTGCCGTAACCGGCCGTCAGAATACTGTTGTAACCGGCGGTCTGCGTGCTGCCATAGCCCGCGATCAGGGAACTGTCGGCGCCGGCGGTTGAGGTGCTGCCGTAACCGGTCGTCAGCACACTCTGTTCGCGCGCCGTCTGCGTACTGCCGTAGCCCGCCGTCAGGCTACTGTGATAACTGGCGGTCTGGGTGCTGCCGTAACCTGCAATGATTGAGCTGTCCGAGCCTGCCGTGCCGGTGCTGCCGTACCCGGCAGTGAGGTCACTGCCTTCTCTCGCCGTCTGGGTACTGCCGTAGCCTGCCGTTAGCACACTGTTGTAGCTGGCTGTCTGCGTGGTGCCATAGCCTGCGATCAGTGAACTATTTGCCCCGGCTGTAGACGTACTGCCATAGCCGGTGATGAGATCGCTTTCGTTCTGCGCGGTCTGTGTACTGCCGTAACCCGCTGTCAGCGTGCTACCGTAACCCGCTGTCTGGGTACTGCCATAGCCCGCGATCAATGAACTTTCATAGCCTGCCGTAGAGGTACTGCCATAACCTGCAGTAAGATCGCTGCCCTTCTGCGCGGTCTGGGTACTGCCGTAACCGGCTGTCAGCGAGCTGTCTTCGCCCGCCGTCTGTGTACTGCCGTAACCGGCGATCAGGGAGCTGTCGTCACCCGCCGTACCGGTACTGCCGTAACCGGCCGTAAGGTCGCTGCCCTTCTGCGCGGTCTGGGTGCTGCCATAACCGGCTGTCTGGGTGCTTTCTTCCCCGGCCGTCTGGGTGCTGCCGTAGCCCGCGATTAATGAACTGTCGGCACCCGCCGTGCCGGTACTGCCATAACCGGCCGTAAGATCGCTGCCCTTCTGCGCGGTCTGGGTACTGCCGTAACCGGCTGTCAGCGAGCTGTCTTCGCCCGCCGTCTGGGTACTGCCGTAACCGGCGATCAGGGAGCTGTCGGCGCCCGCCGTGCCGGTACTGCCGTAACCGGCGGTGAGATCGCTGCCTTTCATGCCGGTCTGCGTGCTGCCGTAACCCGCCATCTGGCTGCTCTCTTCACCTGCGGTTTGGGTACTGCCGTAGCCCGCGACTAATGTGCTGTCTGATCCCGCTGTACCGGTGCTACCATAACCGGCAATTAATGTGCTGCTATCACCCGCCGTCTCAGTACTGCCATATCCGGCAATCAGCTGACTCTGATGCGTGCCGCTGAGCGTACTGCCATAGGTTGCGATTTCAATCGTTTGTGTCGGCTGCGTACTGCCTGATTCGATGGTCGCATCAATATCATCTGTTACAGGGAGCGATCGATTGCCTGCCTTTACCTCTGAAGTGACATCAGGCGCTCCAGGACCGGCCTGCATTTCCGTAGAGGCAACGTAATCAGCCCGATGGTGCAGGATAAATTGCATCGCACTGGTTTTCGTTCCAACGTGAAGAACCTCAGCACGGGGAAATTTAATCCAGCCATGAGTTTCAATAGCGATACACTCATCGGCATCCACTTCAGCGACAACCCACCTGGCATCAGCGTGCAGGCTCAGCGGTGAATCCGATCCTTTTCCCCAGATTAGCCCCGTTAGTCCGTTCTCAAAGCCTTTAACCGGCTTCCAGTATTTACACTCTACGATACCGCTTAACGGCCAGATGATTCCGCCGTGATCGGCCATATTATTAGCACAGGTACGTAATATTAAAACCTTGTCTTCTTTCATGTCTAAACCTTCATTTCGTTAGGGCATGAAAACAGTCTTACTCCTCTGGTTTTAAAAGAACCTAATCCTAATTGTTTAACCATCGCCCAACTCACAAACATTAATGAGATCACGAAATATTAATAAATAATAAATTACCGCCACTTAATTTTCAGAAACCATAAAATTAATAAATAAAACAGAATTAAATATTCACCAATAATCAATTTCCCCCAAAATAATAAGAGAAAAAAACACGAACAAGCCAGTTAAACAACTGGCTTTCAATGTGCAGGCAATGAATTATAGTCATCAAATACCACAATAAACCATTTACCTCTGCGGAATAAGAACAGTGTAAACCGCGTTTATTTATCTTTCAGAAAGGATTATTGCCTTGAGAATCTTTCAGGCACCATCCCGTGCAGAGTAACGGGATGGTGTAAGGGATAGCGCAACGTTTTGCTGAGCGAGCAGAATTAAAACTCAACGTCTTCCAGACTAAAATATTCGGTCTGATCGTTATAAGAGAAGATCTCTGCATAGCGGCCCCAGTTGATCACGCTGTCCAGCGTCTCTTTGGCGGCGCTGTCAGCCAGTGAGTCTTCCAGCTCCTGCTCGAAACGCATGCGTGGCGCACGATGACCGGGACGTTCATCCAGCACGGTTTTAATCAAGGCGGCCAGCGGCACATAGCGCAGCAGATGATCGGCAAACATGACTTTGCGCTGCTGGGTATCCGATTCGGCAAAAACCCGGGCAGGTGGCGTCAGGAAAATATCCCCTTCCCTGACGTCGGCAAAGCCCAGTGACTGTAGCACTTCGGCTATCGGGAACAGCTCATCGACCTCCAGATGCAGCGAACGCGCAACATCCGGCATGTCTGCACGACCGTGATAGGGCGCGGCCGCCAGGGTTTCAATCAGGCCGGCCATCAGGTTAGTTGATACCTGCGGCAGGTGCGTGCCCAGCCTGAGGCTCTTTTTCACATTATCGCTGGTTGGCCTGGCGGTCATCTGCGTGTACACATCATCAACCAGACGACGGAATGCGGGATCAAGGCGATTGCGAGGATGGCCAAAGGGCACTTTGATTTCAGCCACCACGCGTCCAGGATTCGACGACAGCACCAGAATGCGGTCGCACATAAACACGGCCTCTTCGATATTGTGAGTGACAATCAGCACCGACTTCATCGGCATCTGCCCTTCGTTCCACAAATCGAGTAAATCCGTACGCAGCGTTTCGGCGGTTAATACGTCCAGTGCAGAGAAAGGCTCATCCATTAATAAGAGAGTGGGATCAACCACCAGCGCGCGAGCAAAACCGACACGCTGACGCATTCCGCCTGACAGCTCGCGTGGGTAGGCGTTTTCAAAACCGTCCAGGCCGATCAGGTCGATGGCTGCCAGGGCGCGTTTTCTGCGCTCCGCTTTTTCCACGCCCAGCGCCTCCAGGCCAGCTTCCACGTTTTGCAGTACCGTCAGCCAGGGAAACAGCGCAAAGGTCTGGAACACCATCGCCACGCCTTTGGCCGGCCCGTTAAGCGGCTTGCCCAGATACTCGACCGCGCCCGAACCTGGCGTGATCAGGCCAGAAATGATGCGTAACAACGTGGATTTCCCTGAGCCTGAACGGCCCAGCAGACCGACAATTTCCCCTTCCTGCAGGGTGAGATTAACGTCATCCAGAATCAGTACTTCACCATGCGTTTTATCATAACCGTGCTTAATGTCTTTCACCGTCAGGACCGCTTTGCGCCCTTCTGGTTTCCTGTTCGACACGTCTGGGTTCAGTGTGGGTGGATTATTTAACATCAGATGTCCCTTAATTGGCACGGAATTTTGATTCGGCGTACACGTACAGCGGTCGCCACAACAGACGGTTGAACAGGGTGACAAACAGCGACATCACCGCGATACCAAGAATGATTTTGGGGAAATCCCCGGCGGCGGTGGTTTGTGCGATGTAGGCACCTAAACCGTGCGCCGTGACCTGCGTATTCCCCCACTGCACAAATTCAGACACGATGCTGGCGTTCCACGCGCCTCCGGAAGCGGTAATCGCGCCCGTAATGTAATAAGGAAAAATGCCGGGCAACATCACCTGGCGCCACCATTGCCAGCCACGGATATGAAAGTTCGCTGCGGCCTCTTTGTAGTCATTCGGAAACGCAGTAGTCCCTGCCACAACGTTAAACAGAATGTACCACTGGGTGCCGAGCACAATGAGCGGTGACAGCCAGATATCGGGATTAAGATGAAAATGCACAATCATAATCACGAAAACCGGGAACATCAGGTTTGCCGGGAAGGCTGCCAGAAACTGAGCCACGGGCTGAATCTTGCCCGCCAGAGCAGGCCGCAGGCCAATCATTACGCCTAACGGCACCCATATCAGCGACGAAATCAGAATCAGCACCGTCACGCGCAATAAGGTAATCAGCCCCAGCGTGAAAACGTGTTTCACCTCATCCAGCGTCACGCCGATCTGAACGTAAGTAATGACCCGGTACACCACATACAGGGTCAGTAAAATGACGAACGCGCCCCAGACAATGTCACCCAGCCTTGAAGCGCGGCGAGTATTGTTCTCGAAACGCACGGGTGCCACTGTCGGCCAGCGCCATGAGATACGCGCCAGCGCGGACAGCAGCAGCCGTAGCGGCGTGAAGACCTGATGAATCAGACGGGTTCGACGCATTAAATCGCGCACCCAGGAGGTTGGCGCATTGCCTGAGCGGGTGTTTTCCATGCGGAACTTATCTGCCCAGGCGACCAGCGGTCTGAACAGCAACTGGTCGTAAGCCAGAATCACAATCACCATGGTGAGTAACACCCAGCCTACCGCGTGGATATCTTTATGCAGAATAGCCTGCGCCAGATAGCCACCGACACCGGGCAAGGTAAAGGTGTTATTGCCGACCGTGATCGCTTCAGAGGCGACAATAAAGAACCAGCCGCCTGACATCGACATCATCATGTTCCATACCAGCCCCGGCACAGCAAAAGGCGCATCCAGCTTCCAGAAACGTTGCCATCCGGTCAGATGAAATCCGCGCGAGACTTCTACCAAATCGGCTGGCACGGTGCGCAGCGACTGATAGAAGCTAAAGGTCATGTTCCACGCCTGGCTGGTGAACAGGGCAAAGATGGCCGCCAGTTCTACGCCCAGCACCTGCCCCGGAAAAAGCGCAATAAAGAAGGTGACGGTAAAGGAGATGTATCCCAGCACCGGCACGGACTGCAGGATATCCAGAATTGGCACCAGCACCTTTTCAGCACGGCGGCTTTTGGCGGCCAGCGTGCCGTAAATCAGGCTGAACACCAGGGAAGCCAGCATTGCCACCAGCATGCGCAGCGTGGTGCGCATGGCATATTCCGGCAGATTAGTGGGATCGAGCGAGATAGCCTGGGTTTTTAAACTGTCTATCGGCATCAACGTTTGATGAAAGCCGACCGCGACCATAGCAATCAGACAAATGATCAAGGGAAAAGCCACGGCATCCCAGACGTTAGGCAATAACCGTCTGTTGGCCGCCAGCATGGTGAATCGGAAGTTCATGAACCCTCTCTTCTTTTCATCACGGGAGCGACTGAATTATTTCAGGTGAGGGATTATCAGGCAGGATTGTTAAACGTATGCTCACCTGATGACCGGGTTTTTATTAATTTTTTGTGAAAGCAATACTGGGCGCTTATCGCCCATCCTGAAATGCATTAATTTCCCATGAAAAACCGGATCTCCAATGTCGTCAGGACGCTTCAAACCCCAGATGGTTAGTGAATCACAGATTAGCTTTATCACTATGATTAACCCGTTACAAGAGTGTTAATGACACCCGAGGATTCATCATATCCTGCTACATCACCCCTGATGGATGAATGCCGCGTCAGGCCTTATTCAGGTGATAACAATCAGGGAGGTGCCGACATAAAATATTAGAAAAATTGAAGCAGAGATTGCTTGCCTGCGTGTTGATAAATATGGCGCTAAATCAGGCTTAAAATCTTACCTTAAAAAATGAGGCCTGTTCACTTTTGTAAGATCCACGCCTTGCGACGGGATGACAACACTGGAGGCCATAAACTTCCCGCTCAAGTAATGCAGGCGATTTCCACATTGATGTTCAAATGAAGACCGAGTCTTAAACGTTACGATGTGTAAACCTGATGAAAAGAACCCGCTTTAAAGGCAGGACGCAACGACATAAAGGCTTTCTTGAAATAACGCTGGATATAAAACGGATATTCCCTGTCCGACGGACAGACAGGGAAACGCTTTTTAGTTATGTACTTTGACGGGTGTACATTTTGGCACGGTAACAACGGGTTCCTGCCCCAGGATCCCGGGGATCATCTGAGACTGACAGTCAAAAATGCGACCTTTATCTGTAGTGGCGCGATAAGAGAGCATTTGAGAGCCCAAGGTATCTGGTTTAGTCGCGGATACATTAGTTACAGTGATTTCATCGGAAGAGCTCAGACCCAGCATTTTTGCTGTCTCAGCCTGAAGGGGAGGAATGGCTTCATTAGATGACATCGTGCTACAGCCACTCAGCGCAAGCAGAGAAAAAGCAACAAGTACCCTGTTTTTCATGATTTTGTTTATCCCAAACATAGTAAAAGGAGAGGTTAAAAAAACTCAAGCATTTGATTAATTCCTGCACGATAGTTTTAAACCTTTCTGCCACATTAAAGCAACATATTATGTAGGCCGGGTTTGACCCGTTTGGCTGAAAAAAGGCGTTTAACCGAGCGCCCTGTAAACAAGTCGCCGCCTGGACATGCTGGATTGTCATGAAATGTAAAGCCGGATTAATCACTTGATAAGCAACAGACTTCTGACAGAGGGATGACTGACAAGGACGGGGGCAGTAACACATTGATGGCTCTAATGGATCATTAAGACTATTCTTAATTAATTCGTTTCCGCTGCGCTTTACCCTTGACGCTTCGCAATCCGGTTTTCATCAGCAAGGAGTGAGCTAATGGCCTTACCAGGACAGTCTTCAAACAATCTTCCTGACTACAATATCGCGCGACGACTGGGCATGGTGTCCGCAGATGACATTGATTTCACCGCTTTGGCCAATCGTCTGGATTGCACGCGGGATTTCAGTCAGGTGGGCATCATCTATTCCGATGGCCGCGAACAATGGCTTGTTCGCCCTTCGCGTCGCTACGCTTCGTCGAACCAAAGTAATGTAAGTCATGTGGTGATTACGAAGGTTCCGACTGTGACATCTCAGACGGCAGCCAAATCCATCACCGACACATTGAGCAAGCCCTCTCTTGCGAATGAAATAACGTCCACTGCGTTTTCATGCGGGGCTGCTGTAGCTACTGCATTTCTCGCGATCGCAGCAGGAAGTACGGTGCCATTGACAGCAGGCGCAACAGGCGTTGTTGCTGGGATAATCGCAGCCGGAACATTTGCGACTGTAGGTCAGTGCATCAATGGCGGCGCCCGATTACTGTTAATCAGTGCAGGCCATGAAGAAAGCGTCAACTGGATAGATAGTCAGGGTTGGTACACAGCGACCTGTACCGCTTTGGATCTTATTTCTTTGGCAGGCGCAGGTGCAGGACTCAAAGGCATATTTGATACTTACAAACTGATGCGAGGCGCTTCTTCCGCGCGCGCAATTGAGTGGTTAAAAACGTTGAGCAGAGCAGAAAGGAAGCGGATCACTCAAGAGATCATTCGAATTCAAAACCCAGGTATCTCAAATTCCGGCATAAAAGCGATTATGCATATGGGTGGCTATCCAAAGCGCTTTCCAACAGAGGCGTTGCAGAAATCACTACAAAAAGAGCTAGCTAACGCAATTATTAACACCTCTGCATTCGCTGGCAGTGCTTTGACGGGTACTATTCGTAATCCACAGACTGTATCACAATCAGGAAAGTATATTATAGGATTACTCCAGTCATTTAACGCTACAGGAATTAATTGATATACATGCTAAAAAAACTAAAAAAAACACTTACCTTAAGTAAAAGTTATAGCAAAAAAATTGATACATTTGACATTGCCAAACTGGAAAAGGTAAAGGATGAAATGATTGATGAAATGGAAGAACCTGTCGGTTGGCATACCATGGGACTTCCGCTTGTCGCAAGCTGTTTTCTGGCTATATTCAGTTTTGTCATTCCTCAGACGTCTTTATGGCAAGGCATATATACGCTAATGGGCTGGCCAAAATATGCCTTAATGATTGGCATTATGGTTGCCGCTTTTTTTTATGCTTTCCTTGTTGTCCTGTCATTGTTATTTATCTCGAAAGGCAGTTATGTTTTTTTAAGATTTCATCTACTTGTCCTTGCGATAACAACTTTATTCTCTTTGTTCTTTGTCTGTTACTGTTTCTTTTCATGGCTGACAGGCTCAGGCGTGCATGCGTTACTGTTTGGACTTTCATTTCCGGGACTGTTTGCTGCCTGTCTTTCCTGGAAGTGTCTGGATACTGACATGTTTTATCGCATGATTGCTTACTGCTTGCATAATCGTGCATGGCGCAAGCAAATTGAAGGACAAAGAAAAAATCACGCCTCGTAAAATAAGGAATTTTCAGAACTGGAAATTCAATATTTATGGCCTCGTTTCGGGGCTATTTAATTAAAAATCAGTTACAATACTACCGCATATTGACCTGATATTAGTGGATGAAATCAGCACTAAATTTTTTAATAAAAACGCGCATGGCAGGCTCATTATCATGTTTAAACATCTAAAAAATGCATTAGCGCTCAGCGAAAAATTTAGTGCGAAAATCGTAAAGGGGAATGATGAACAACTTGAATCCGTTAAGGATGAGATGATGAATGAGATGGATGCTTCTATTGGATGGCATACTATGGGCATTCCTCTAATAATAAGCGCAATACTCACAGTAGTTAGTTTCTCTCTGCCTCAAATTTCTATTTGGCATGGAATTTCAAAATGGATGGACTGGTCAAAAAACGCTTTTTTCATCGGCGCTATGATCACGGACTTAGTGGGTTGCATTATTATCATTCCATTAATGGCGGTCGTTGGTAAAGGGCAATATCTTGCGCTAAAAAGCTATGTTTACATAGCCTTTAGCACTGCTACATTAGCAATATCCTTCCTAATATATACGATATTAGGAACATTACTTGGTGCAGACATAAAAACCACACACTTAATAGTTTCAATCATTGGCGTCATTCTGATAATACTAAGTTTTATGTGTATTAATAGTTTAGTTTTTTATCGTATGATTGCTTACTGCTTGCATAATCGCGCTTGGCGTAAACAAATTGAAATGCAAAGAGAAAAACCACATCTCTAAAAGAGAGGAATTTATAGCCTCGCTTCGAGGCTTTTCCGTTGAAGCATACTTAAAAATTAAAAACATGGTGACCCTATTTTATTAAATAAACACATCCTGTATTGATAAAAAACCAAGGAAGTTTTTGATAATCATGTTTTATAATCTGAAAAGTTCATTAGCGCTTAGCAAAAAGGTTACTGCACAAATTAGTAAAGCTAATGATGAACAACTTGAATCCATTAAAGATGAGATGACAGATAAGATGGAAGTGCCAATTGGATGGCATATTGTGGGTATCCCTTTAAGCTCAAGTCTAATATGCTCACTGTTTTCTTGTGCGATGTCTCTGATGCCATTAGGCATTAAAATGATCGATAACTTCAATTGGCCTAAATATCCTACATTGACAGGCGTATTTATCACTTCGATTATTTATTGCCTGTTCGTCTACATCTCTGCATTTTCCATAGTCAGGGGCTTCTATCACGCTATAAAGATATACCTTGCTATTTATGTTTTTACAACAACACTGGCAAGCCTCAATTTTATATTTGATATAGTCGCAATTTATCAGGCCCGAATGCACAGTGCATGGCTAATTAGCTCTTCTGTTATCAGCATGCTCCTCATTATTTTTTGCATTAGATCCCTTAATAGCAGGATGTTTTACAAATCTGTTGCATATTATTTGTTTGCACGCGCCTGGCGTAAAAAGCTGTATCGGCAAAAGTATAAACCCTGAGCGTTAAATATATTTTCTGACTATAAAATCTTTACATAATACTATTTATAACGAACGTGTTATTAAGATTATAAATTCTTTCAAAATTTGGTAAATCAATGTCACTTTAAAAGTATCAAGAAAATCCTCAAGAAGTATTAACAAAAACAAATCAACATTAACAACCATCTAATAATATAAATATTAAAACAACTGATAAAAATCATAAATTAATAAAGCTCACATGCATTTCACTTTATAATTAACAAATTAAATTACATGAACACCTCACACCCCATAAAAAAACCAGAGCCATCTCACCAATTCAATTTAAAAATAAAACATTGTTTCAATTTTAATTGAAAAGAGATTTTTTGCCGAATAGGATGCACAAAAATGAATTCATGCTGCTTTAATTCATTACTGAATAAATTTACTTGCACCACTAACGGGAGGTTAACGTGGAAGTCAGACAAAGCATTCATAGCGCCCACGCCAACGCGCTGGATACACAAGGATTACGCGATGAATTCTTGATTGAGAAGATCTTTGTGCCCGATGAGTTCACCATGGTGTACAGCCATATCGACCGTATCATTGTTGGCGGCGTGATGCCGGTCGGCCAGGCTGTCGCGATAGGTAACGATGTGGGTAAGCAACTTGGCGTCAGCTATTTTCTGGAGCGTCGCGAACTCGGCATGATTAATATCGGCGGGCCCGGTCAGGTCACCATTGATGGCGAAGACTATGAGATCGGTCATCGTGAAGCGCTGTATATCGGCAAAGGTGCCCGAGAAGTCCTGTTCAGCAGCCTGGCCCCCCATCGTCCCGCGAAGTTTTATTACAACTGCGCACCGGCGCATAAAACATTGCCCATCCGCAAAGTGACGGCTGGCGATGCCGCTGCCGTCACGCTCGGCGATAACCTCACGAGCAATCGCCGAACGATCAACAAGTATCTGGTTCCTGACGTCCTGGAAACCTGCCAGCTCAGTATGGGGTTAACGCAACTTGAACCCGGCAACCTCTGGAATACCATGCCGTGTCATACCCACGAACGCCGTATGGAAGTCTATCTCTATTTCGATATGGATGATGATGCCTGCGTTTTTCATATGATGGGTGAGCCGCAGGAAACGCGTCATCTTCTGGTTCACAACGAGCAGGCCGTCATTTCACCGGCCTGGTCGATCCATTCAGGTGTCGGTACGAAAGCCTATACCTTTATTTGGGGAACAGTCGGTGAAAACCAGGTGTTTGATGATATGGACCACATATCGGTCAAGGATCTGCGCTAATCCTCACCAATGCGCCGCCTGTCAGAAGCAGGTAGCGCGTGAATAAGGAGTCCACATGATACTGAATGCGTTTTCTCTTCAGGACAAAATCGCGGTGGTTTCGGGCTGCAATACCGGCCTGGGTCAGGCTATGGCATTGGGACTGGCTGAAGCCGGTTGCAATATTGTTGGTATTAATCAGGTTGAACCCGACGAAACGATTAAACAGGTGACCGCGCTGGGACGTCGCTTCCTTAGCCTGAAAGCTGATTTGCGTAACATTGACGTTATCCCCTCTCTACTGGACAGCGCCATCGCCTGCTTTGACCGCATTGATATTCTGGTGAATAACGCGGGCATGATTCGCCGTGAGGATGCCATCAACTTCAGCGAACAGGACTGGGATGATGTGATGGATCTGAATATCAAGAGCCTGTTCTTTATGTCGCAGGCCGCCGCCCGACATTTTATTGCCCAAGGGGATGGGGGCAAGATCATCAACATCGCCTCAATGCTCTCTTTTCAGGGCGGGATCCGCGTGCCTTCTTACACCGCGTCTAAAAGTGGCGTAATGGGCATAACCCGCTTGCTGGCCAACGAGTGGGCGAAGCACCGTATTAATGTCAACGCAATTGCCCCGGGCTATATGGCAACCGATAACACGCAGCAACTGCGCGCTGATGCACAGCGAAGTGCCGAAATCCTCGATCGCATTCCCGCCGGTCGCTGGGGAAAACCAGAGGACCTGATGGGGCCGGTGGTATTTCTTGCCTCACGGGCTTCTGACTATATGAATGGCTATACGATTGCCGTCGATGGTGGCTGGCTCGCGCGTTAAGGCTGAGCATTAAGCCTTTACGTCTGCCCGGGCGAGCCTGTCGTTATGCGTGAATAATGATGCCAGGCAGCCCGATTAATCAGGCAGGCAATCGCATCATTAAAGCCGGTTTTACTCTCTTATGAGAAAGAATAATGATTGAGGCCAGAATAGTGACCCTGAACGCCAACCGTATGAATAAGTCAACATATCTGGTTAATGTAAAACTGGCTTCTTAAGGCCAGCCGATAATGATGACGTCATGGGATTTCATTTCCCAGAGAAACCTATGGATAACCGTTATTCCCGCCTGTCGAGGCGAATAAGGAAGTTACGGTTACGGTTACGGTTACGGTTACGGTTACGGTTACGGTTACGGTGAATAATCACAGAAATATAAAAAAACGAGTAAGGATTTATACAGCATTGAGGGAAACATAATGGAATTATTATCAACAGCCCGCCAACTTGATCGGTTACTGAATGGATTTACACAGCTAAAAGACGAAGGGAAATTTAACGAACCCAATATGGATGGCACAGCGGGGGATTACATCTCATTTGCTCACTGGGAATGGCCGCAGGGCGTTGGCCTGTTTGGTCTGGTGAGATTATGGGAGTTGACCCGTCGCGACGATATTTACCAAATCATTGAAAACTGGTTTCAGCAAAATATTCAAAAAGGCCTGCCCCCGTTAAATATTAATACCACCGCCCCCATGCTGCCGTTATCCCTGCTGTGGGCACATAACCGGGCACCACATTATCAAGCGGTGCTGGATAG
This sequence comes from Pantoea sp. Ae19-2, assembly GCF_059801205.1. Taxonomy (NCBI): domain Bacteria; kingdom Pseudomonadati; phylum Pseudomonadota; class Gammaproteobacteria; order Enterobacterales; family Erwiniaceae; genus Pantoea; species Pantoea sp. Ae19-2. The sequence continues at coordinate 3,261,404 of NZ_JBCHWE010000001.1, forward strand.
CTGGGCCGACAGGGTAATGACAGAGCTGCCGCGCACCCCGGAACAAGGCTTCCAGCACGTGGTGTCCGACGGCATTAACCCCATGGAGATATGGGATGACACGCTGTTTATGGTGGTGCTGTTTCTCGGCCATTACGGTGTAGCTTCCGGACGACAGGCGCTGGTCGATGAGGCCGTACGCCAGTTTTTACTGCATGCCCGTTATCTTAACGATCCGCAGACCGGTTTATGGTTTCACGGCTGGAGTTTTACCGAGAAGAGCCATTTTGCTCAGGCCCGCTGGGCGCGGGGAAATGCCTGGATAACTGTCGGCATTATTGAGTTTCTGGAACTGACCCAGCTTCGCGGCGGCGTCCGTGACTATTTACTCGAATGCCTGAAAACGCAAATTAATTCATTAATCACGCTGCAATCTGAGAGCGGTGCATGGCACACGCTGCTCGACCATCCAGACAGCTATGAAGAAATATCGGCTACCGCCGGATTTGGCTATGGCTTATTAAAAGGCGTTCGTCTTGGCTATGGCGATGAACGTTGGTTGCAGGCAGGTTTACAAGCCTTGGGCGCGGTACGGCGAAATATTGACAGCAGCGGCACAGTCCACAACGTCTCTTATGGCACCCGCATGGGAAGAACCCTGCAGTTCTATAAAGACATTCCGCTACAGCCAACCGGTTATGGCCAGGCGCTGGCTATTTTATGCCTGACCGAAGGGTTAAGACATTTTAAAAAATAACAGGACGTCGACACCAGGAGAATATCATCATGGACCAGAACCATTATTGTTACTTCCCCCTTAACCAGAATGAAGCCGTTCGCTACTGGCAGTTATCCGCGATTTCTTCACAGCGCTATGATGTGCCCAATGCGCCGATGTCCGGTGAAATGGATCCGTTTTTCTTTCTGAGCCAACATAAAAATTTTATTCCCCATACCTATCCCTGTCGGACGCAGTTTCAGCAACACTATGCCGGAAAAAAGCCCACTCCTTTCGGCGATACTACCCTGAAAAACTGGTGGTTCCCTTTCGGTTCCGATCGGGTCGATTTATCAGGTTTCTGGTTCCGGGCCACGCGCATCGGCGCTCAGGCAGAAACCTGCCTTGTTGCGGAACAACGTGGCCTGTACCGTTTTCGGCTGACCACCTGCGGTGCCGCCTGTATTACGCTGAACGGCGGTGATGTGGCATGGCAGGCAGACTATCAGCGTAATCTGGAAAGCACCGTTGAGTTCGCGCTCATGCTGGATGCCGGAGTGAACGCTATTGCGGTCTGGTTCGATGACCTGGCCGAACGCGATGTGCGCTTCTTTTTTCAACTGGACTATGTTGAAGGTGCGCCGCTGCAGGTGGCACTGGCAACACCGATTGAGGCAGATCGGGTGCGGCAAATGGAAGCCCTGCTCGAAGGCATGGCGTTTGAACAGCCGACCTACACAGGCGGCACCGTTCGCCTGTGCTTCCCAATCCCAGCCCCGGAAACGCTGAACCTGAATATCCGCGTGCAGGGCGACTTTATTTCGCTAGACCAGCCCGTACTGCTCAACGCGGTTTTACATCAAGGCGAAACGGTGGCTGAGATTGCCGAAAGCGACGCGTTGCCGGCTGATTTTCGTCATTTCGTTATCAGCATGGAAAAAGACAACTTTCATATCAGGCGCACCCTGGGCGTGGAGATCTGCCATGCAGAGCAACAGGCGCAGGTGCCGAAAACGGCAGACGCGCGTGCAGACGAAGCGCTGATGCATGTTGCCCTGCACGGCGAATACAGCAGCGTAAAAGCGCTGGCCCGGCTAGCCTGCGGGAGGGATGACACCGAAACCCAGAAAATGCTGGAAGGCGTTTTAACACCGGTTGAAGAGTGCCATGACTGCGCCGACTTTACGCTTGTACCGCTGCTGTGGTGCCGGATCCAGTGGGCGGATCGCATTGCCGCTCCCGTTCGCGAGAAAATGGATCGGGCGATTTTAGCCTTTCGTTACTGGATGGATGAGCCGGGAAATGACGTGCAGTGGTACTTTTCTGAAAACCACGCGCTGCTGTTTCATACCGCCGCCTACCTGGCGGGAAGCACCTTTCCGGATAAAACCTTTGTGCGATCCGGCCGCCTGGGCTATGAGCAGGCAGAAGCAGGCCGTCAGCGCGTGCTGGCATGGCTGGATCACTTTGAACAATGCGAGATGGCCGAATGGAATTCCGCGCCTTACTTCCCTATCGATCTCAAGGGATTAACCGCCCTCGCCGCCCTGGCACCGGATGCCGATATCGTTGCCCGTAGCCAGCGCGCTATCCTTCGCCTGCTGGAACAGATAGCACGCTCTTCCCACCAGGGCATGCTCACCGCATCGCAAGGTCGTTCATACGAGCACACGCTGCGCGCAGGTCGCTCGCTGGAGCTGTCCGCAATTTCGCGCCTGTTGTGGGGCAAAGGCAACGTTGGCTGTCGCTTTCATGCCTTACCGCAGCTGGCACTACTGTTAAAGCAGGGCAAACTGACGCACTCACCTGAACTGGCAAAGGTGGCGGTATGGCGAGGTGACAGCGCGCTGGAATGGTATTTCGCTCAGGGGCTTAACCGCATTGCGCGCCTTTACCACTATAAAACCCGCGACGTGGCAATGGGTTCCCTTGCCGGATACCGCTGGGGCGAATGGGGCTATCAGGAAACCCCGATTCATCTGAGGATCGGCGAGACGCCTGAGGCGCAGATCTGGATCAACCATCCAGGTGAACGCCTGCACAGTGGCTTCGGGCGGCCTTCCTACTGGGGAGGATGTGGCACGCTACCGCGCGTGCAGCAGTATCGCGGCCTGGCGATCGTTCTGTTTCGTGTTCATGAAGGGCAGCCTGATTTTTCTCACGCCTGGCTGCCGCAGCGCTATTTTGAAGACGTGCGTTGCTACGATAAACGCATTCTGCTGCGCAGTGGTAAAGGTATGGTACAGATCTCCGGCAACCGCGCGTTCCAGCGGATCGCTCATGGCCCGACACAGCACTGTGAAGTCCGCTTGCCGGGGCAGGAAACCTGCTGGCTGATTCGCCTGAATGACGATCCGCGGCTGGATAACCTGGCGGATTTTGAGGCGCGATTTGCACAGCTCACCGTTGAGCGGCGCGAAGACGGCACCTTTTACGTCAACGATCCGCAATATGGCGAGGTGTTTTTCCAGCCAAACGGCTGTGTTTTCGGGCAGGGGAGGTTACTGGATCCTGACAGCTGGACAATTTCCGGCGACAGCCACGAACTCCCCTTGTAATTCTGCCGTGCCAATCCCTGGCATCAGGTTTTACGGATATCGCCAGCCCGGCTGACGTCGGGCTTTATCCGTGCAGTGATGACGGGCGTTATGCGACGCGTGCAGCATTCAGCAAAATCATCCCGTTACCGCCCTGTCCTGTGCCCGGCAGCGGCCTATCCCTGCAGTTTTTTCAGGCAGCGATCCATCGCGCTGACTACCCAGTCGATATCATGCGTCTGGAAGCACAGCGGCGGCCGAATCTTCAGCACGTTGCCGTAAGGTCCGGCGACAGACGTCAGCACACACTCTTCGCGCAGCGCCTCGACCAAATCGAGCGCCAGCCGTTTGTCAGGCTGCTTCGTCTCTCTGTCCGTGACCAGCTCAAAGCCAATAAACAGGCCAGCGCCGCGCACGTCGCCTACGCAGGCATAGGTATCCTGAAGGGACTGCAGGGCCGCTAACAAAGCTTGCCCGGTTTTCAGGCTGTGCGCCTGAAGCGATTCCTGCTCGATCACATCCATCACCGCGTGCGCCGCCGCCATCGACACCGGATTGCCACCAAAGGTATTAAAATACGGGAGCGAGTCACTGAAGGCCGCCATAACCGGGGCTTTCGCCATCAGACCGGATACGGGAATACCGTTGCCCATCGGTTTACCCGTGGTCACCACGTCGGGCACCACACCGTGGCGCGCAAATCCCCAGAATGATTCCCCTGTACGGGCAAAGCCGGGCTGAACTTCATCGGCAATAAAAATTCCGCCGTTTTGATGGACGACGTCGATCGCCTGCTTTAAAAAGCCCGGCTGGCCGGGCAATACGCCGTCCGAAGAGAAAATGGAATCCGCCAGAAAGCCCGCAAACTTGATGCCGTGCGCGGCCATATCATCGATCTGTTTCTGAATTTCGTGGGCAAACCAGGCCCCCTGATCGGCGGGCTGAATGCGGTAAAAATCTGGCGATGCCACCAGCCGGGTATGCGAAGACAGCGGCTGGCCGCTGCCCAGAGCCGGTGATACGCCGGACGTCAGCGCGCTGGTGCCGTGATAGGCCTCTTTCGAAACGATAATGCCCGTGCCGCCGCTCCACGCATGCGCCATACGAATCGCCAGATCGTTTGCCTCGGACCCTGTGCACATGTACATGGCCCGATCGATGGCCGCCGGCATCGTTGCCAAAATGCGCTCGCTGTAGTCCAGAATAGACTCATGCAGATAACGGGTGTGCGTATTCAGCCGCATCATCTGCTGGTGCACGGCTTCCACGACCGCCGGATGACAGTGGCCGATGCTGGCGACGTTGTTATACATATCCAGGTACTGTTTGCCCGCCTGGTCCCAGAGATACTGCCCCTGCCCGCGCACCAGATGCACGGGGTTACGGTAAAACAGCCGATATGACTCGCCCAGCACCTTGCTGCGTTTGTCGGTTAACTGGCGAATCGCCGGGGCCAGCGCTTCCGCGTTTTCTGCACGAAAGCTGTTGGTATCCATAATGGTTGAACGTACCGTCATCATCACTCCTCGGATTCAATACTGTCGCTGCCGTACATCAGTGCGCGGCAGCGTCTGTCTGCGTTAGTCGATCTCCGCCGCGACAGAGGTTTGCGCGATCGTGCCGCGCCGGGACTGGGTCGTCAGGAAATAGAGGTAACCCACGACCATAAAGGCCATAAACAGCGCGCCAATCTCCGGGTTAAACCACAGCATCGCCGCCAGGCAGATCAGCGATCCGCACAGGGCAATGGCAGGGATCACCGGATAACCCGGCGCACGGTAACTGCGCTCCAGCGTGGGAGCGGTACGACGCAGCTTAAACAGGCTCAGCATGCTCATGATGTACATCACAATGGCGCCAAACACCGACATCGTGATCATGGCGGCGGTCAGGCTCATGCCCTGAAAGCTGATCCCGTCAGAGAAAATGGCCAGAATGCCCACTACGCCACCGGCCAGAATGGCGCGGTGCGGTGTGTTAAAGCGTGAAAGCTTCGCCAGGGCGGGCGGCAGATACCCTTCGCGGGCCAGCGCAAAGAACTGGCGGGAATAGCCCATGATGATGCCATGAAAACTGGCGATCAGGCCGAATAAGCCAATCCACACCAGCATGTGCATCCAGCGCGAGTCATTCCCGACCAGCATTTTCATCGCCTGAGGCAGCGGATCGTTAATGCCCGATAACGTACGCCAGTCGCCTGCTCCACCGGCAAACACCATCACGCCAATCGCCAGCACCACCAGCGTTAAAATACCGCTGATATAGGCGCGGGGAATGGTGCGGCGGGGATCTTTTGCCTCTTCTGCCGCCATCGCGACGCCTTCAATCGCCAGAAAGAACCAGATGGCAAAGGGGATCGCAGCGAACATACCGGACACGGAAGCCAGCGAGAAGGTTCCCTGGCCCGCCCAGCCGTTCGCGACGAAATTCGCCAGGCTAAAGCCGGGCGCCACAACGCCCATAAACACCAGTAACTCAATCACGGCAAGCAGCGTAACCAGCAGTTCAAAGGTCGCGGCGATGCTCACGCCGATGATATTCAGCCCCATAAACACCAGATAGGCGCACACGGCGATAAGCTTGGGATTAATTTCAGGAAACTGCACGTTGAGATAGGCGCCAATGGCCATCGCGATAGCGGGAGGCGCAAACACAAACTCAATCAGCGTGGCGATTCCGGCAATCAGCCCGCCGGTGTCGCCGAACGCCCGGCGGCTATAGGCGAACGGGCCGCCCGCCTGAGGAATAGCCGTTGTCAGTTCGGTAAAGCTGAAGATAAAACAGGTATACATGACGGCAACAAAAAACGTCGTGACCAGAAAGCCCAGCGTGCCCGCTGTGCCCCAGCCGTAGCTCCAGCCGAAATACTCACCCGATATCACCAGCCCCACGGCAATGCCCCAAAGTCGCAGGGTGCCCAGGGTGGGTTTCAGTTTCTCTTTCATCACTGCGTTCCCCGTCTGTGTTAATTGAAAAATGCTGCACAAAAGCTGTCGGGTAGATGATGGACACAGTGGGAAGGGAAAAACTTGACCGCAGAAAACAGAACGCCGTGATTTAAGGTCAACTTGCCCCTGGCCTGGCTGCCAGGTGCCTGCCAAAGTCAATTTTCCCCTGCTTTCAGGTCAAGCGTGCAGGCAGGGTTCAGCGCCATGCTGGCCCTACACGCAGAAACCCGGGAGCCGGACATGAGCCATAAACAGTACGATACGCTGAGTAACGACACCATCCTTCAGCTTGCCCACCGGGCATTAGTGAACTATCCCGCCTGTGCACAGGCTGAGGTCAGGCTGCTGTGTCGCTCAGAAAACGCGACGTTATCTGTCAGCACGCCGCAGGGCCGCTACGCGCTGCGCATTCACCGGGGCGATTACCACGCGAAGCAGGATATTGAAAGTGAGCTGCTCTGGCTGGACGCGCTTCAGGCGGCGGACATCAGCGTCCCCGCTGCCGTAGAAGATCGTCAGGGTGAACGCATTCAGGTCCTGCCGCTGCCCGATGGCGGCGAACGCTATGCGGTGCTGTTTCACTGGATAGAGGGCGATATGCTGACCGACAGCGTCGATCCGGCTGCGTTTCGTCAGCTCGGTGCCATTACTGCCCGTCTGCACCATCACAGCCGGAAATGGCAGAAGCCGCAGGGGTTTCGCCGCATCATCTGGGATCATCATACGATGGTGTCTCCGGCAGGCCACTGGGGCGACTGGCGGGACGTTGCGGGGTTACCCACCGCTGAACACGCGGTGGTAGAAGAAACGCTGGAACACGTGCGCCGCCAGATGCTGGACTTCGGACAGTCACCTGAACGCTATGGGTTGATTCATGCCGACCTGCGCCTGACCAACCTGCTGGTGAATAAAGGCGAAACCCGGGTGATCGACTTTGATGACTGCGGCATGGGCTGGTACCTGCACGATCTTGCCGCGGCCATCAGTTTTGTTGAGCATCATCCGAGTGCGCCGCAGTGGGTGGAAAACTGGTTACGCGGTTACGAACAGGTCGCACACATCAGCGATCGGGAACTGGCTATGATCCCTGCCATGCTGATCCAGCGGCGTATCCAGTTGACGGCCTGGGTGGCTTCCCACCGCGAAACCGAGATGGCGCGCAGCCTGGGCGATGGCTGGGCCAGCCACACCGTCCGGCTGTGCCAGCGCTATCTTGAAGGTGCCGCGCTGCCGATTGGCGTTTAACGCACCGCCGCAGTGCCTGATCGCGGTGCAACACGGAAAGCGAATCGGGTAAGCGATTGTTATCGCGTGGTTTCCAGCTGGTACGTTTTTTGCAGAACTCTAAGACGTTCACTTTTTGCGGAAAACAAGATGACCAGCAGAGTTCCAGAGGCCGCGTTAACGGCCATCTCCGGCGCAGGCGGCCATCGCGGTGTGTTGTCTGCCGCCGCAACGGGCTTAGGCGAATTTATCAATGCACAGGGCGGCGATGTCGATCGCATTTTCGGGATCAGCGGGATCGATCCCGATATGCTCGCCTGCCCAACGCTGAGCCTGGACCTGGTCAGCTATTGCCGGGTGCTGGAGGAAGCAGCAAGCCAGGCTGGCGTGGACAACTTTGGTCTGCAATACGGTCATCAGTTCCGACCCCAGTCACTGGGGCTGATCGGCTATATTGGCTTGTGTTCGGCCACGCTGGAACAGGCGCTGCGGAACGTCGTCAATGCCTTTCCCTTTCATCAACACAACACCTGCATCCGGCTGACCGAACGCGGCGACTGCTGGCAACTGGATTATCAGGTTCGCCATGGCGTGATCCTGATGCGCCGCCAGGATGCCGAGTTAACGCTGGGCATGTTCCTCAACCTGATCCGCCATGCCGCAGGTCGGCACTGGGCGCCGCGGGAAGTGCATTTTGAGCATCCGCGCCCTGAGCACTGGCACGAACACTGTAAGGTGTTTGATGCCCCGGTTTACTTCGATCAACCCTTTAACTCGATGATCATCGCGAAAGCGGATCTGAACCGGAAAATGCCGGATCATGATCCGATGCTGCTGCTGGTGATGCAGGATGCCATCCGTCGGCTCAGCCCGCCCGTGGTCCGTCAGGACACCGTTAATCAAACCCGAACGGACATTCATCTGCAACTGCTGAACGGCGAACCTTCACTGGAAATCATCGCGGAAAAACAGGGGTTATCCGCCTGGTCATTGCAACGGCGCTTACGTGATGAGCAAACCAGCTTCTCGGCGCTGGTGGACAGCGTACGCAAAGAAATGGCCACGCATTATCTCAAACAGCATCATCTTTCTGTTTCCGAGATGGCGCTGCTGCTGGGCTACTCTGAAGTCAGCGCTTTTTCACGCGCCTTTCGCCGCTGGTTCGGCTGCAGCCCGCGCGATTGCCGCAAGTCTCAGGACGGCCTGTTTCTGTAGTCACTCAATGACGGCGGTACAGGGGAGCGCCGTATCTTTCACAGCGCAGGCCTCCCCAGCACACATCTCAGAATACGGTAAAACCGCAACGCTGGTTGTTATCGACGGCACAATGAAAAACGCACCGAGCCGTACGCGCAGGATCGGTGCCTTTCCCGAATTCAGCGTTTTGCCAGCGTTCGTTAACGTACGGAGCCAACATGACCACCTTGCCCTACCGTAAACAGGATTTTCCGCTGATGATTCACACAATTCGCTGATACGGCGTCATGCTCTGCTTTGCTGACGGGCAGTGGCGTTTCTGCCTCTCTCAGGATTACGCTGAGATACCTCACTTCGGCTCATCAATAATCAGCAGCAATATCAGCCCAATCACGGCGCAGATGCCGAAATACGTAAATACTGAACTAAATTGCCCGGTCTTATCCAGTAAATAGCCTGCCGCCATGGGTGATACAAACCCGCCCAGATTGCCGCCGCTGTTCACCAAAGAAATGGCAATAGGGTAATTTTTCCGGTCTACAACGCCCATGGGATAAGCAGTAAATGCAGGCCAGCCAATATTGAGTAACAGCCCCACCATAAATAATGCCCCCGCAACCATAGCAGTACTCTGCGGCACGTGGATCATCACAACCATCATGACAATGGTCGCCAGCGCAGTGAAAATCATCGTGGGCTTACGACGTCGTCCAAAAATCTTGTCCGATATCCAGCCACCAAAAATGGAGCCAATAAATCCACCGACAAACGGCATCGCGGCGACGAAGCCCATTTTTACAAAAGAGAATCCCTTCTCTGTCACCAGATAAGAGGGAATCCAGGTCAGGATACCGTACATGATGCTGACCATCATGAAATAGGCGATAGTATTTCCCCAGACATTGCGCGAACGAAAAATTTTGGCTGCGGAATCAAGCGGCTTAATCTCCCTTACCCGAATGAGCTTATCTAATGTGGCAAAACGGGTATGTTGCACAATATTCTCAACGTTAACCTCATTCCCGGACGCTGTTTCAGATGCCCGGATATACTCCAGCTCACTGGGAGAAACAAATTGACTCTCTTCCGGTTTTGATTTGACCAGAAAATACCATATCACCGCCAGAAACAGGCCCGGTATGGCAAACAGGAAAAAGACCCAACGCCAGCCAAGAGTTAAAGAAATCCACACCACAAGAGGCGGGACGATGATCGGCGCAAACATGGTAGAGGCAATATAGATGCCGGTTGCCGTCGCCTTTTCTTTTGGTGGGAACCAGTTGTTAATGGTTGATGTTAATCCTACCGGCGTTGGTGCTTCGGTAACCCCTAACCCAAGCCGCATCCATTTTATGGAAAGCGCCGAGGACGCGGTACCGATTAACCAGGTAAATGCCGAGAAACCGAGAATAGAAAGTGTCACGATTCCACGTACGCCGCGTTTAGCCAGCAGAAAACCGGCTGGAATCTGGCACAGTGCATAACCCAGAAAGAACATACTTGCAATTTGACCCGCTTCGAAATTGGTCATATTAAATTCTTCAGTAATGAAGGGTAATACTGAGCCTATATTTGAACGATCTGCATAATTGACGGCATAAACAGCAAAAATTAATGCCAGCACCACCCAGCGAAAATTCGTGGCGGGTTTACCTTGTGACAGAGGAGACGTTTTCATAATTTTCCCTTTGGCAAAAGAAACAATAAAGAGACGTTATAAATAACGATTCTTGTTTAGTTATTATTTTAAAAAACTATTGCGTGCTTTTATTACCTGCTAACGAATGCATAGTTGATTTAAGTATCGGGTAAAGTGATTCGTAAATGCGGTAATGGTTGCGGTAAAGGGCGAGTAATTTTTTATCCTCACTGGGTTTAAAACTGGCCTCTTCCGTTTTTAAGATAGGCAGGTCGGGATCGTTAATACCGCAGAAAAAGCCGGCCCCGGTTGCGCCTGTCATTGCCGCACCAAATGCTGCCGCATCGCTGGTTTGGGCAAGGTTATATTCAATATGAAGAATGTCTGCCTTTATCTGAGTCCATAATGCATTACGAGAACCGCCTCCCACACTTAGGATTTCATCAAGCCTGACGCCCCACTTTTCATAAGCGATGTCCAGGATCTGTTTCATACCATAAGCCGTTCCCTCCATTGCCGCGCGGATTAAATCGTTTCGTTTGTGCGACAATCTTAACCCCAGCCAGGCACCTGAAGCCCGCGTGTCCCATAACGGACTGCGCTCTCCGGCCAGGTAAGGGAGATAAATCAGCCCATTTGCGCCAGGAGCAGACATCGCGGCCAGATTTTCCAGTTCGCTGATATCCTGTATTTCTGGCCATAACGCATGATTAAGCCAGCCAAAGGTGCCGCCGGTGGTGGACATCGCGCCATGAGCCAGCCACTGATTAGGAACAATGTGGTAACGATTCATGAAACGGCTGTCGAAGTTTGGCGTTTCAAGACAAAACGTTATCACGCCTGAGGTTCCGGTGGACTCAAAAGCCGTTCCACCATCAATGAGTCCTACAGAAAACGCGGCCGCAGCGGTGTCGGCAGAACCGAGAATCACAGGTACACCTTCCATTAAGCCGGTTCTTTTACTGACCACTGCGCTGATGTGCCCCACCACGGATGTGCATGGGTAGATTGGCGGCAGGATATTATGGTCAAACTGCCAAAACCTCAGAAGATCGCTTGACCATTTTGGTGCAGAAGACAAAACCACAGCGCCAGAATAGGCCGCCTGAGTGGGATCAATGCCCGTTTTCCTGGCCCCAAGCTGCAGCGCAAGATAGCCATTAAGCAGCACGACGTTGTGGACTTTTTTCATTAACTCAGGCTGTTCTTTCTGCAGCCAGCCCAACGTTCCCACCCAGCAGGCAGAAGGTCCGGGGCTGTTATGCGTCAATGAACGGACATACTCTTTTTCCTCGCCCAGCGTTTGGCTAATAAACGCGTCTGAACGTCCATCCAGATAAGTGATCGCGTTACACACGGGCTTACCTTGTTTATCCAGAAAGACCAGCGTTGGACACGCGACAGAGAAGCCAATGGAGACAATATGTTTAACTTGCGCCGTCACCTCTTTAATCGCGTCTTCAACCTGTAATCCGTACGCCTCAACGGCTATTTCATGGCTTAAGGCTGTCTCCGATATAATGTTTACCTCACGTGAGGCCTTAGCCAGCAACTCCCCGTGAAAATTGAATGCACAGACTTTAACGCCACTGCTTCCCGCATCAATACCAAGAAAGGCTTTATCCATCGCGACTACCTCCATTGGCTGACATTAATCGTTGTGAATAATGACCTTCACAGCATCACCCTTTTGCGCATAGCGAAGCGCTTCATTTATTTCGGATAAGCTAAAACGGTGAGTAATTAAGGCTTCGACATTGATTTGGCCCGATGAAATTAGCCCAAGTGCCTTTTCATAACCTTCCCGGCTTAGCGCACTGGCACCGGTAATGACCAGTTCGTTGTAGTGGATAAGATTGACATCCACATCGGCCGTATCCTCTTTTGAGAAACCGGCAAAGAGGTTGGCCCGACCGCCTTTTCGCAGTAATTCCAGAGACGGATTCACCAGCGCGGGAAGGCCGATAGCCATGATCGCCACATCCGCCCCCAGCCCAGACGTCTCAGACATGACAATGGCTTTCAGATCCTGTTGGCTGGCGTCAACCGCATGGGAGGCACCGCATTGCAGGGCAACACTGCGCCTGTTTTCATTGAGGTCGCTAACAATGATTTTTGATGCACCTGACCGTTTCGCCAGCGCGACATGCATCAGTCCTATTGGGCCTGCGCCAAGAATCACCACCACATCACCCAGGTGGATACCCACGTTTTTCTGCCCGTTAATACAGCAGGCTAAAGGCTCGGCCAGAGCGGCAGCATCATAGGAAACGCTATCGGGTAATTTGAAAACATTGCCTGCCTCAAGGGCGATCGCCGGTATTTTGACGTACTCAGCGAATGCACCATCAAACTCGTAACCTATCGCCTGACGATGTTGGCAAACATTCTCTTTTCCACTGCGGCAATACAGGCAGGAACGACAAGGAATAACGGGATCAACAGCAATGCGATCCGAGATCGAAAAGCGCGTGACATCCTGCCCGACCTCAACCACTTCACCTGCAAACTCATGCCCGATAACCGAAGGAAAACGTACCCCTTTTGTTTTCCTGCCGGTTATGATGCGGCTGTCTGTACCGCAGATCGCCGCTGATTTAACACGCATGACCAACTCACCTTGCGCGGCCTTGGGCGCATCAACGTGAATCACGTCAAGTTTGTTGGCCTCGAATAGCACTGCTGCTTTCATACTCATATCCTCGTTTGTGCTGGCGCGACTCAGTTGCCGCCGGCTTGTTTGTAAACAGCAATCGCCTCATCTACGCTGCTGTCGTCATTAATCATGGCGTCCAGTGCGCGGATGACAGCCGTGGGATTGTCGTGCTGCCAGACAAAGCGGCCATAAGTCACTCCACCCACGCCGACATCCAGGGCTTTACGGGTGTTGGTCAGGAAGCTCACCAGATCGTTTCCCATGTCGCCTCCGGCCAGGGCAACCTTTGCCGGACAGGACGCCACGACCTCTTTAAAGGTGTCAGCCGAGCCGGACCACAGGGTTTTAATAATATCGACCCCCAGCTCAGCCCCCGCGCGGACGCAGTAAGCCAGATGTTTGGCATCGAACGGATTTTTCACCATCGGCCCTTTAGGATAGATATGGGCAACAACCGGCAGCCCTGCCGACCCCGCCGCTTTGGTTATTTGGCCCAAAAAGGTCAGTTGCTTTGCCTGCTCCGGCCCACCCAGAATGCAACCCACCGAGATGGCATCTGCTCCCACGCGAATTGCTTCGTCAACATCTGCGACTGGCGTATCAAACGCCTCGTGATAAGGGATGGCGTAACTGGTGGCTTTCATGATGATGGAGACATCCGTGTCGGCATAAGGCGCAAAGGATTTTTCGATGATGCCTTTGTGCATCGTAATCGCATCCGGTTTACCGGCGACAACCTTGCCCATGACCTCGTTTATCGGGCCAATTCCGGGTAAAACGCCGCGCGTAATGGGATGGTCCATGGTGATCGCCAGCAGGCGGCCTGATTTTTTATTTAGCAGTCGCTTTAAACGGATTTCTTTTCCCAAAAACATAATGACTCTCCTGGTGTTATATTGACTACGGATTAACGATATTCATTGGTTTACCCTCTAACCAGGCATTCACATTGTCGATGAGCTTGTCGGCTAACAACTGAATGGCTTCCTGGCTGGCCCATGAAATATGTGGCGTTAAGATAAAATTCGGGAGTTGCGTGAGTTTCATGATCGGCGAGTCCTTGTCTGGCGGCTCGTTTTTTGCCACGTCGAATGCGGCCCCGGCAATACGCCGAGTCATTAATGCACGGTATAAATCTTCTTCATTGACGATTCCACCGCGTGCCGTATTAATAAGCAGCACCTCTGGCTTCATGAGCGCAAATTCATTTTCAGCGATCATATTTTCCGTAGAAGGTAATAACGGACAATGAAGTGATAAAACGTCGCTGGTTTTCACTACCTCTTCGAAGTCGGTATAAAGCGGCCCCATATTGCTGACCCCTTTATAGGCAGCAAAAAGTACATTCATTCCCAGACTTTTGGCTATGTCGCCCACGCGTTTACCCAGCACGCCATCACCAATTATCCCCAGCGTTGAACCGGCCAGATTTTTAATGCTGAAATCGAAAAAACAAAACTGACCTGCCTGCTGCCAGCGCCCTTTCTGTACCGCCTGGTGATAGGCCGTAATGCTGCGGCGCAGGGCAAATATCAAGGCAAAGGTGTGCTCAGGTACGGTATCTAGCGCATAACCTCGAATATTCGAGACGGGAATGTTTCTGGCTTTACAGGCGTCGATATCAATCGCATCGAAGCCTGTTGCGGCAACGGCCACAAATTTGAGATTGGGTGCCTGCGCGATCAGCGCTTGCGTTAACTTTACTTTATTCGTAATAACAACGTCCGCTTTTGCAATGCGTTCAGCGCATTGCTCAGGTGACGTTCTTGCATGCAAAATTAAATTATGCGCGCCATGAATCGCCTTTAACCTCACGCTCCCGGGGAGCGTCGCGTAATCAAGAAAAACAATATTTTTATCATTCATTGCATGAGCATCCTGTGAATGTCTTGATACTCCATCATTATCCACACAGACATTCAGCAGGCTATATGCAAAAAAACATAATAAAGCACAATAATTATCATGCCTTCTGTGTAATTAAACAAAATGCTGCGAGACATCTCGCACAAACTGCTTTAAATTTCATTGAAGCCGTAATAAAAATGATCCGTCTGCACGTGTCGTTCAGATTCACCCTGTATTTTTAATTACCGCTCACTTTATTTAGCTGAACACGTTAACGGAATACATTTTGACGCCGGATTCGTCACGGCGTTAAACCCGCTGTTGCTGTCAGGAAAGCAGGCTCAGGTAGCGGGAAAAAAAATGAAAAATATCGTGAGAAGGGAGAGGATAGCTCGCCTGACTTATGGCGGGCCGGGATGCCGCCCAGAAAGGCTACAGAGCAGGCATAGCCTGGTGAATGGAAGACTGGGGCAATCAGGCCGCGGGCTGAAACGATCATTTTGGGTCGACGGCTAAACGGGATCGTCAGCCCAATGCATCAAAATTAACGGCTTCGAACAGATAGCCCTGAAATGCCGCAGCATGCGGTTTTGCAAACTGAAAGTAGGTATCCTTCTCTACGCCTTCGACGATGATAAACTGGCAGTAGTCTTTAATTTGCGTCAGCGTCGTTTTCCACAATGGGCTGTTGTGATGTTCCCAGAAAAAGTGCTTGTCGATTTTAACGGCTTCATACAGTCCTTTCTGTAAACAGGGAAAATGCGAGGAGGCACTCCCAAAATCATCCAGCCATAAGGTGTAATTATTATATAACTTTCGCAGTAAGGGATTATTTAGCCCTTCAGCCAGACTGGGGAAGCTTTCTGAGACTTCGATGCGAAGAAAAGAGTGCGCTGTGGCGAGCTCGTAAATATCCCGTTCTTCCAGCAGCGCAAAAGCCATCTCTACATCTACATTGACAGAACACAGCAACTGGTGACTTTCAAAAAAATGTCTTTTTTGGTGAATTAAGCACAACTGCTCTCTCAGGAGCCTTATTTTTTGTTCTTTATTCATTTTACTTATATGTAAAAAAGGCGTCCCTGGTGTGGCAAATCGGGTTAGGACTTCAACGGCAATACGTTCGGATTTCAGGTTTACGATGGGTTCAGCAATGAACCGCCAGGCACGGTTATTATTATCAAGATTCTGGATTTCCATTCCCATGCTCTGATTAACGGTGTTGAAGTGGATTGATTATTGATCGCCTTTAGCTATCAATCAAATGAATTTTAACGGATTAAACTATGATTAAACCTATCAAATCCCAAAAATCGATCGTTAAACCCTTGTTATTTAATGATGAATGGCAAACTATAAAACTCCAGTTTTCCATGGACCGCATTTTTTGCCGGTCATCCCTGTGAGGCAATGTGTCCCGATTAATTCCTTTCAGAGTACAGGGGAAATGGGAACAGGGCTGGGTTCAATCGTCCCGGCGGCCTTAAGGCCAGTGTTAAACAGAAGAAATTGACAGACAGATGACAGACCGATGCCAGCCAAATGAAAAAAACGGGTTAAAAACCGCTTCCGGGAAATACAGAGGTCAACCCAAATATTGGCGACTTGAAATACCGCGGTCCAGACGATAATGTGTTCCAACTTCACCGTCATGTTATACAGAACGACCATGTCTCTTTCCTTTTTTAAACTTGAACCCCGGCACCTTAAAGAAATATATGAAATACGCTTTTCCGTAACGGAAAACCGGCTTCACGCGCATCAAATTCACTATTTACAACGTGAGCAAGCGCTGGAGGATATATGTCAGGGCGGCGGCTGGATTTGCCAGGTCGGGGATGATTATGCAGGTTATGGATTGGGGATCTATGCGCCCGAACCGCTAATTGGCGGACTGTTTGTTAAACCTGAATATCAAAAACAGGGCATCGGGACGCACCTGCTGAACGCGATCGTCCAGTGGTTTAGCGATCGGGGCGCAGAGATGATTATGCTGACCACCGATCCCGGCTCGAACGCGGAGGGGTTTTATCAGGCAAATGGCTGGGTCGCAGAAGGCAGTGATGCGTTTGGGCAGCGGGTGATGCGTAAGCGCTTACCGCGTGGCTGATATGACGCAATCCGCCGCCAACGAAACAGCAGCGTTCCCGCCGCGTTGGGGAGAATGCGCACAGGATGCCCTGCTCATCCTGTGCGCGGTCAGCGTTGAAGCCAGAATTAGTGCGACTGTGGTTTAAACAGCTGCTGCACAAACTCCACATACGCAGGTCGCCAGACGTCCATCTCATGTCCCAGCCCCGGATACTGGGTGTAATGGAACTTCACGCCCTGCTTTTCCAGCTCGGTTTTCAGTCCGGCAATGTCTTTGCCTGTCACGATATCTTTATCGCCCACCACCAGCGTAAAGTTTTTCAGCTGTTTATTCACGGTCTGCGGCTGGCTCAGCTGACGCGTCACGACCTCATTAGGCACTGTACTGGTGGTCACGCCGCTAAAACTGGCCAGCCAGGCAAAGTCGTTAAGGTGCGTCATGCCGGACACCAGCGCCTGATAGCCGCCCTGGGATAGCCCGGCTATCGCCCTGTCAGCCGGTTTGCGACTCACGGTAAAGCGTTTTTCCACCAGCGGGATAATGTCCTGCATTAACTCTTTATCCGCAGCAGCGGCATTGAGGGGATAAAAGTCCTTGCGGCGATCGGCTGGCGGGAAGTTTTCGGGAATAGCCTGCACGATGTCGGTTTCGGTATCGGGCACCACCACCAGCATCGGCTTGATTTTCCCCTCTGCCAGCAGGTTATCCATGATCTGCGGCAGGCGGAGCTGAGAGATGGCCGACAGCCCGGTATCGCCAAAGCCATGGTAGAAGTAGAGCACCGGTAGCGGCTTGCTATCGGCCTTGTAACCCGGCGGTGCCCAGACAAACACCTGACGTTCAGACTTCAGGGCGGTGGAGTGATAGGTCAGGGTCAGTACATCGCCGTGCGGCACGTTGCGCTCATCCAGAATACTGCCCGGCACCAGAATCATACTGGTGTTCACCTGGCGCTGCGGTTTCGGGAAACGGCTGCCGGTATCCGGCGTGCGGAAACCGTCTACGTCAAAATAGTACTCATACAGGTTGGGCTTCATCGGCTCGCTGGTCCATGACCAGATCCCCGTGTTGTCCTTTTTCATGTCATGCGAATGCTGGCTCAGCGGCGTGGCGCCGGTTACGACGGCAACCTGCTTCGCGGCAGGGGCAAAAAGACGAAAGGTAATGGAGTGATCCGGATTCAGCGCCGTAATGTAGCGGCTTACCGGGATGCTCGTGTCTGGCGTTAACGGCAAAGGGGCGGCAATCAGTGCTGGTGCATATCCCGTGAGCAGGCTGCCTGCCAGGAATGAAAAACAGGCTAAAGTTTTTTTCATCGTGGGTTCCGGTTGTATGTATGGCGAGGTAGTTATTGCATCTTTACGTTCAGGAAGAGAGCAAAGGGATACGCAAAAAACGCAGGGTGTGATGGGGTTCAAAAAATTCAGGCCCTCTCTGGCATGAAAAGTCCGTCGCTTTTTCTGCAACAGTCGCGCAACGACTCGCATTTTTTTATCCGCCCGCCTCGCATTCGCGTTATCGTCGCAGCATGAACACTTTTCCCCCTTGATAAGGACTGAGTATTGATGCGTAAACTTCCCTTTCTGCTGGTCACGCTGGGCCTTTTGATGTCGGTTACCTCTCAGGCGCAGGCTGAAGGCTGCCTGAAAGGCGCGCTGGTGGGCGGCGTAGCGGGTCATCTTAAACATCATGCGGTTGCCGGTGCCGTGGCGGGTTGCGCAGCAGGCCATTACCTGGCGAAGAAGCATAAAGAAGAAGACAGCAAACAGAGTCACTAAACAATCAGGGCTGCCCGGTGAGAACGTGGCCAGCCCTTTATGCCAGCCGCCGCAGAGTGGTCGCGCTCAACTCAAACGGCGTCGGCGTACAGACCGCCAGACTCAGGCCGCCCACCTGCAGCGCGCTGACCGACAACGCAGACGGGGCCGTACTGTCAATGCTGGCCATCTGCCAGGCACTCTCACCGCGCTGCTTGATTATCGCCTCTTTTATCGTCCAGATGCGCCAAAAGACCGCTAACTGCTGCACCCCCGGTTGTGCGGCGATCAGGGCCTGTTCACCCGGACTGAACAGCTTTTCTGCCAGGCGCGGCCAGTTTGGTCGCGGTCGCAGGACTTCAATATCACAGCCCACGTCCCTTTCGTCACTGAACAGCAGGGCAATGTCATCCCCGCTGTGGCTCAGACTAAAGCCGCGTTGCACCTCGGGGGGAAACGCGGGCTTGCCATTTACCCCGTACTGCATCGCGGGCACCGGCGCGATAGCAGCAGAGAGCATGACGCGCCCGGCAAGCCAACTGGCACGCCGCGCGCCCGAAGGTGCCCGATCTTTCAACTCGGGTGCTAACGCGCCAGCACTGAGTCGGGAAATCTTTCCCAGAAAGATCTGATACATATCAGTGCCAGCGTTTGATGATGATGGAGGTGTTAATGCCGCCAAACGCGAAGTTATTGCTCTGCAAAAACTCACAATCGATAGGGCGTGCCTGGCCCATGATGTAGTCCAGTTCGCCGCAGTTGGCGTCCGGTTGCGTCAGATTCAGCGTAGGAGCGAACCAGCCCTCGCGCATCATTTGCAGGCTCATCCAGGCTTCCAGCGCGCCGCAGGCCCCTAATGTGTGGCCGAAATAGCTTTTCAGGGACGAAATGGGCACCTGATTGCCGTAAATCGCCGCCGTCGCCTGGCTTTCCGCCAGATCGCCGCGATCGGTGGCGGTGCCGTGCGCCGAAATATAGCCGATGTCCTGCGGGCTTAATCCCGCCATCGTCAATGCCTTCTCCATGCAAATCTGCATCGTTTCCCGCTGCGGCTGAGTGATATGGGCAGCGTCACAGTTGGTGTTGAAGCCGACGATCTCGCCATAGATTGTCGCGCCGCGCGCTTTCGCGTGTTCCAGCTCTTCCAGAATCAGCGTGCCTGCGCCCTCGCCAATCACCAGACCGTCCCGTTTTTCATCAAAGGGCGAAGGCGTGGTGGTCGGCGCATCGTTGCGCTGGCTGGTGGCGAAAAGCGTGTCAAACACCGCCGCTTCCGAGGGACACAGCTCTTCTGCGCCACCGGCCACCATCACCGTCTGATAACCGTGGCGGATCGCCTCCCACGCGTAGCCAATCGCCTGGCTACCCGAGGTACAGGCGCTGGAGGTGGGGATAACCCGACCGCGCAGGCCGAAAAACAGCCCGGTATTCACGGCGGTGGTGTGCGGCATCATCTGTACATAGGTGGTGCCGGTAATATTATTGGTGTGCTTTTCCGTCAGCATGGTCGCGAATTCGCTTACCGGTCCGGTGCTGCCGGTCGAGGAGCCGTAAGCAATGCCGGTTTCACCATTGGTGAGCACAGGATCGCCGATCAATCCCGCGTCGACCAGCGCCAGTTCGCTGGCGCGGGTCGACATTAATGAAACGCGCCCCATGGCGCGAATACGTTTGCGGGTGTAGTGTTCCGGCAAACTGAAATTATCAATCGGGGCGCCCAGTAAGGTATGCAGCCCGTCGTAAACCTGCCACTCCGGCATTCTGCGAACGGCATTTTCATACGCCAGCAGCCTGGCTGAAACGTCCTGCCAGTTTTCGCCAAACGCGGTGACGCCGCCCATACCGGTAATGACCACGCGCCGTGTCATAACATGCCTCCGTTGATGGAAATCACCTGGCGCGTCACATAACCTGCGATATCCGACATCAGGTAACGGGCAAGCCCGGCCACTTCCTCGGTTTGCCCCATGCGTTTCATGGGGATCAGAGACATCGCCTCTTTCAGCGCCGTCTCTTCCATCTCGATCATTCCTGTATCGATCAGCCCTGGCGCAATACAGTTAACGGTAATTTTGCGTTTGGCCAGCTCAATCGCCAGCGCTTTGGTGGCGCCAATAATGCCTGCTTTCGCGGCACTGTAGTTCACCTGACCGCGATTGCCCATCAGGCCAGACACCGAGGAGAGCGTAATAATGCGTCCGCCCTGGCGGGCGCTGATCATTGGCATAATGCAGGGCTGAATCACGTTGTAAAAACTGTCCAGATTGGTATGAATCACCTTATCCCAGTCGTCGTCGCTCAACGCAGGAAAGGCCGCATCGCGGGCAATGCCGGCATTGCTGACCACGCCGTACCAGGCTCCGTGTGCGTCGATATCCTGCTCCAGCACCTCGCGGCACTGCTGACGGTTCGCCACATCAAACTGCAGCAGGCGGCCCGTGCCACCTGCCGCCAGAATGGCATCCAGGGTTTGCTGCGCCCCGGCAGCATCATGGTGATAATGCACGCCAAGGGTGAAGCCGTCTGCCGCCAGCTGGCAGGCGATGGCGCGACCAATGCCTTTGCTGGCACCGGTAACCAATACTGAACGGCTCATGAGGGCGCTCCTTGTTGAAATAATGAATGAAGTTCTTCGGCGGTGGGCTGAAAGGTATTTACCCGGCCGGTTGCCAGCATAGCGCTCCCCGCCTCGATGGCGCACTCAAAGCTGCCAAAGCGTTCATCCTGCATCAGCAGTTTGACCTTGACGATCAGCGTGGCATCCGCCGGTAGAATCCCTGCGCTACACACTAATTCGCGCGCGCCCAGCACCATGCCTAACGAGATACTGGCCTGTCCCTGCTGATGCCGATGCCAGCCCGACCAGACGCCGACCGTCTGCGCCATTAACTCCAGGACATACCAGCCCGGCAGGTTGCCATCGGAATCGAGAAACGGGGCCAGCACGCCCTGCGGCGATACCGTGACGCAGCAGGTCGCGCTGTCGGCCGTCACGTCGCTGACCTTTTCCAGTAACAGCATCGGCGCATCGTGCGGCAGATAGTCCGTGGGGGATAAATAGTGGCTCATAAGATCTTCCCAAGCAGAATACTGGCGTTGTTACCGCCGAAGGCAAACGAGTTTGACAGAATCACCGGGCGCGCCAGCGGCTGAGGCCGGTCAATGATGCCACAGGGCGGCAAATCCGCATCGCGCGGCGACAGGCTAAAATCCTGCGGCGGCAGCGGCAGGTTGCGTTGCAGGATCAGCATGCTGAGCGCCGCTTCGGTAATGCCCGCCGCGCCCAACGTGTGCCCGGTCAGGTGTTTCGTTGAACTGCAGGGCACCTGCTCGCCAAACAGGGCGTTTACCACGCTGGATTCAATCTGATCGTTGAGCGTGGTTGCGGTGCCATGCAGGTTGATATAGCCCACCGCCTCAGGCGCAATACCGGCTTCGTTCAGGGCCTGATGGATGGCGCGAATCGCCCCTTCCCCCTCTGGATGCGGGGCTGAGATATGGTAGGCATCGCTGGATTCGCCCACGCCCAGCAGCGCAATCGGCTGCGGCTCACGGGTTAACAACATCAGCGCGGCACCTTCACCGATGGTAATGCCGCTGCGATCGCGGGCGAACGGCTGACACAGGGTGGGAGAAAGCGACTCCAGGCTGTGAAAGCCGTTGACCGGCATCCGGCTGAGCGTGTCTGCTCCACCAACGATCGCTACATCCGCCAGCCCCGCCTCAATCAGGCGACGTCCGCTTATCATCGCACGGGCGCTGGAGGAGCAGGCGGTGGACAGCGTAAACGCCGGACCGTCAAGTGCCAGCCAGTGGCTGAGAAAGCGCGAGGGATCGCCCAACTCCTGCTGCGGATAGCGCCATGCCGTGCTTGATTGCTGATTCAGCGACAGGCGGACGTGCATATCCCCTTCGTCCAGCCCGGATGTGCTGGTACCCAGCACGATGGCGACACGATCGCGGCCATACTGCGCAATCGCCTGATCCACGTCGGGCTGAATCTGGGCCAGCGCGGCCAGCAGCAGTTGATTATTGCGCGAACGATGCGCGCTGAAGGCGTCAGGGATCGCCGGCAGCGCCCCTTCCACGCCGGCCAGCACGGCGTGCGGATGCGCCTGCAACCAGCCGCTGCGGGCGCGCATACCAGGGGCCACGCCACGCACCAGGTTGAGAGCGACCTCATCGTTATCCTTGCCCAGCGCGTTAATCATGCCAACGGCAGAAACGTAGATCATCTCAGTCATCCAGATATTGAATGGTGATGTGGTATTTAAACGCGTGCTGCTCAATGCTGATGGGTTCGCGCTTACCCTGGCGGTTCAGATAAGTGATTTCCGTCACCAGCTTGCCGCTGGCATTACGCAGCTCGCGCTTATCCCCACGGTCTTTCAGCGTCCAGCCCTCTGGCAACTGGGGCAGCCAGGCGCTGATGGGCCAGTGGCTGAGCATCACGTCGGCCAGCACCTGACTGGCCGGTGGCAGCTGCGGCAGCACAATCGACTGTTCGGTGTGCAATCCCTGGCGATCGTAGGTCACCAGGAACAGACGAATACCCACCGACGACAGCCCTGCCAGAGAGATTTTTTTATCATCTGCGTTGAGCATCACCAGCAGCGACTGGGTCTTGCCGTGAAAACGGCCGGTCAGAAGCTGCTGGGAACGGATTGACGGCGCAATGCCCGGCGCAGGCAGCGTCACGCGTGCGCCCGGTGCCAGCCAGGCCTGCGGACGCTGCTGCGGGCTGTGCGTGGAATGACTGCACCCGGCCAGCATCAGCGTGGCGGCAATAATCAAACAGCCTCCAGCGGACACGCGGCGACCGCGTAGCGGCACCGATCTGGCACGCCATCGCGCCAGGCAATATTTCAGCATGCGTAAAGTCTGGTTGATCATCGTGTTTTTTTCTCTCTTTTCGTCGGCATCGCCAGCGGTGCCAGCAGCCAGGCGGTGAAAATACCGCTGATCAGTACGATACCAAAGCTGCTAATGGCCTGGGTGGTGCTGAAAACCAGCATGCCCAGCGTCAGCAGCGTTGTCATCATTGCCAGTGTGATGGCCAGCATGGAGGTGAGCGGCGTACCGCGTGGATTACTGAAAAACAGCGTGTAGTTGATGCCGATACCGAGCACCAGTACCAGCGCCAGCAGGGAAAACAGGTTGACCGCATGGCCGGTAAAGGCCAGCACCGCCAGGCCGCAGCCCAGAGACAGCACAGATGGCACCAGGCTGAGCGCGCCTTTGCGCCAGCCAAGCCGCATGACGGCACCGCAGGCAATCACGGCCAGAGCAACAAGCAGCAGGCCGGTCAGGATATGGCGATACAAGGCAAACAGCCCGTCAAACGTGGTTTTGCGATCCACCCAGGCGACGCCGGGATAGCCTTTACTTAGCGCATCAAGCGCGGCGCTGTGTGTTACGCCGTCTACCGGCACCAGCACGCCGCTCTCACCGCTCTTCAGCGTCAGCCACAGCAGGCGCCAGCCTTCGCTGGCCGGGCTGGCAAGCCAGGCCGCAACGCTGACCGGCATAGGATTGAGATCCGGCTTCAATGTCGTTACGCCCGCCTCGCTGAGCGCGCGCGTGACGGCAGGCGCGGCATTTTTCAACAGCGCCACATCCTGTGCCTGACGCGCCAGCGAGTTCAGGGGAAGCGTTCGATAACCGCCGATCAGCCCTTGCGCTTTGGCCCGTTCCAGCGCGGGCGTGAAGGCTTCCAGCCGCGTCAGCGTCTGCTGCGCACTGTTGCCGTATACTACAAACCATTTCTGATCGACGCTCTGCCCGGTCAGCGCAGTAATGGCTTTTTCCTGCGCCAGAAGGTGCTGCGGCAGCGCCTGAAGCTGTGAGATATCATCGTCTACGCGCAAGGTGGCGAGGCCCGCCAGCGAGAACAGCGCCAGCGCCACCGGCAGCCCCACCGACAGGGCTTTGTTACGCCGCCATGCGGCAAGCCAGCGCAGCATCAGCACCATGGCGGGGACCGGACGCACAGGCAAGCCGCGGCACAGCCACGGATGCCAGAACACGACCGTCAGGCAGGCGGCGCTCAGGCCCACCGCCGCAAAGAGCGCCATCTGGCGAATGCCCGGAAACGGTGCCAGCATCATGATCAGATAGGCGGCCACCGTGGTCAGCAGGGCCAGCAGCAGCGCATTGCGGACTTTCGCCAGGCTCTGCCAGGGCGAGGTATCGGCGCCATGCACCATGCGCTCGGTGAGGTAATAGAGCGTGTAATCGGCGGAGATGCCGATGATGCTCATGCTCATCACCAGCGTCATCAGGTGCAGCTCGCCAAACACCAGCAACGTCACAACGGTGCCCGCCAGCGCGCCAATGGCAA
Source organism: Pantoea sp. Ae19-2 (assembly GCF_059801205.1). Classification (NCBI taxonomy): domain Bacteria; kingdom Pseudomonadati; phylum Pseudomonadota; class Gammaproteobacteria; order Enterobacterales; family Erwiniaceae; genus Pantoea; species Pantoea sp. Ae19-2. Next base: position 3,286,339 of record NZ_JBCHWE010000001.1, read on the forward strand.
TCGAGAGCAGGCATAACAGGATTGGCCGTACCGAACGGAACACCACCAGAATCAGCAGTAGCACGCCCAGCACGGTTGCCAGCCCCAGCGTGGACACATCATGCTTCGCCTGCTGGCTGGCGTAATCGCTGTAAAACACCGTGCCGCGCGAGAGCAGCCGGACCTGCGGGTACTGCGCCTTGAACGTTTTTTCCAGCGCGCCCAGCGTGGTGACCAGTTTGTGCGTCTGCTGCATATCAAACGACGATCCGGCCAGTTCGCCGTGCAGCAAATACCAGTAATTCCCCTGGCTGTCCTGCGTCACCAGCCAGCCGTCCATCAGGCGCAGCCGCTGACCGTTTTTCGCCATCGCCAGCTGCGATCCGCGCGTCAGCATCAGCGGATCGTTCTGTAATTCTTTGCCACTGACGCCGGAAAAGGCGGAATAGAGCTGAGAGAGGATCCACTGCGCCTGCGCCTCGCCGCCGTTTTGCAGCCGCTGCCGCGTTTCGCTGTCGATCATGCCGTTACGGTGCTGCCAGAAAAACGTGCCCCACGCCTGCTGGCTGCGGGCATCCATCGGCCCTTTTACCTCGGCCAGCGCCCCGGATCGCTGTAACCGTGTCAGCCAGTCGCGCGCCACCAGGGGATCGGCCTGCTTACCGGGGCTCACCAGCCAGACCAGTTGCCGATCGAGCCGCTGCATAAAGCCGTCGTTGAGGGCGGGGGGAATCGCGCCCAGCGCCTGCTTTGGCAGCATCGCCAGCACGCTGCTGTTCAGCCGGGCCTGCGGCAGCAGCGTATGCAGCACCACCAACATGAGCAGGCAGACCAGCCCCCACAGCAGCGCGGGCCGTTTACGGGGCGGCAAAGCGTTGGCGTTCGTCATTAGTCAGTTGTGCTGGCGTCAGTTGATGTTGCGAAAGGGTAATGTCCGTGCGATCGCCCTGCTTATCGTTGAGTTGGATCTGCTCCAGATAGGTTTTGCCCGCCAGATCGATGCTGGAGAAGATCTTATCCAGCGGCGTGGTGATCGGCGTCAGGCGCAGCGTCCAGCGGCCTTCGCCCTTGTCGGCAAAGTCGACGCGAAAATTCTGCTCCAGCACCTTGCGATCCGCCTGAAACAGCGCGCGCAGCAGGTGATTAAACTGGAACATCTGCGGATTGTTTTCGGCGGTAATGGTCTGCGGTGGCTGGCCGTTGATCACCTGCACCATGCGTTTATCATCCAGCAGCAGCTGCATCGGGAACGGACGGGTTTGATCCCACAGCAGGCCCTTGTCGCGGGCGATCAGCATCGTGCCCTGCGATTTTAGCGGCTGCGGCATATCCTTAATGGTGCGCACCTGATCGAAGTGCGCACGGATCACCGGCTGAGCGGTGAAGCGCTGCTGCAGATCGTCGAGCGTCAGCGCGCTGACAAACGGGCTGATCAACAGCGCCAGGAATAGCAGGCCTCTCATGGCGTCACTCCCATACGTTCAAACAGAATGTCCGGGCAGACAAAGCACATCTCGCGACTTTGCTCTTCCACCGCCACCTGAATGGTATAGCCCGTGGTGGTGCGCTGGCCGCTGTCGGCATCGAAAATTTCATACCCAATGCGCAGACGGTTTTCACACTCTTCAATGCGCGCCCGCACGCGAATGCGTTGCTCAAAGGTGAGCGGATGGCGGTACTTTACCCGCGTATCCACTACCGGCCAGACGTAGCCAGAGGCCTTCATCTGCCGGTAGCCATAGTCAAACTGGTTCAGTAACGCCTCGCGGGCGATTTCGAAATAGCGAAAATAGTTACCGTGCCAGACCACGCCCATCACATCGACATCATGAAAGGGAATGGTCAGGTCTACGTCGACCGTAAAACGGGGATCGTTAAGCACCCTTTACTCCTTGTCTTTGCTATCCGGCAGTTGCCAGAAATCGAAAAAGTTAAACCAGTCGAGCGGCGACTGGAGCGCATAGTGCTCAAGGCGTTCAGCATAGCGATCAATTGTCTGCTGCAGGGCTTGCTGACGCTCGGCACGCGGCAACAGCAGCGGATCGGCGAACGGCTCGCAATGAATGTGCAGTTTTCCCTGCTGGCGCAGCGCGAAGATCAGGTGAACCGGGCAGCGCAGGATCGACGCCAGAATAAACGGCCCCTGCGGAAAGGGAGCAGGCTGGCCCATAAAGCGGCTCCAGCAAATACGCCATTCCCCACCGCGCTGCGGATTAACGGCAATGCGATCGCCCACAATCGCGATCCACTCGCCGCGATCCAGCTTTTCTTTCAGCAACATGGCGGTGTCCGGACCGATATCCGTTACCGGCATCAGGTTTAGCCCGGCCTGCGGGGCCATCTCTTCCATAATCTGCTTAAAGCGCTGGGCGTTATCGCTAAACACCAGAGCATTAATGGTTTTACTGCCGCTGCGCTGCACCAGCGCCCGGCAGGCCTCCACATCGCCCAGGTGCGAGGCCAGCAGCAGCCTGCCCTGCGGATGACTGAGGTCCAGCATCGCCTCCGCGCCCGGTGCAAAGACCACGTCGCTGCCGAAATGCAGCTCACCGCGCCAGCTGGCGATTTTGTCCAGCATGACGTTGCCAAAGCGCAGAAAATGCCGGTAGCTGGTCAGGTTATTCGGCACCGGCTGCTGGCGTATCCGCAGCTGCTCACGCACGCGGGTTATCCAGTTCTGCGAGGCTTTTCGTGCCGTTGCGGCTGTCAGCCAGTACGCGCCGACCACCGGATACAGCAAAAGAGAAAAGGCTTTACGGCCCAGCAGGCGCCACACCAGCAGCATCAGGCGCATGCCCCACAGCCCTTTGACCTCTTTCTGCCGCGCCCAGTGCTGGGGCGAGCGGCGAAACAGTAAAGAAGGGATACGCGGCAACATGCCAAAAAACAGCCGCGTGTGCATCAGGGAGATGCGCACGTTGTCTTTGACCGCGTCGAAATGCGAGAGGCCGTCCTGCGGATAGGTTACCCGGGTCGGCACAAAGTAGCTGTTGTTACCCTGCCAGTAGAGCCGCACCATCACTTCGGTATCAAAGTCCATGCGCCTGCCGATGGTGGCACGCTGTGCCAGCTGTAAGGTTGGCGCGATGGGATAGACGCGAAAGCCGCACATGCTGTCTTTCAGCTGCAATGACAGGGTTTCGATCCACACCCAGACGTGGGTGATCCAGCGCCCGTAAAGCCGCGAGCGGGGAATGGAGTCGTCATAAATGGGCTGGCCGGAAATCAGCGCATCGGGATGCTGCTGCGCCAGCGCCAGCAGCGCGGGAATATCTTCAATAGCATGCTGGCCGTCGGCATCGACCTGCACCGCATGGGTAAAACCAGCCTGCGCCGCCACCTGCATACCGCGCAGCACCGCCGCACCTTTTCCGGCGTTTTGCGCCAGCCGCACCAGCGTCAGCGTGCTGTTTTCTGCTGCCAGCCGATCCAGTACCGCCTGGGTAGCGGCATCGCTGCCGTCATCAACGACAATGCACGGCAGACCAAACGGCATCAGGCGCGCCAGCACCGCTGCCATCATGGCACCGTGGTTATAACAGGGGATCAGCACGCAGGGGGAAAAGGCTAGTGACATAACCGAATCTTACCGCTGCTGGCGACATGACGTGCCTCACCGTCGTGGCGCTGGTAGCTAAAGCTCAGCATCTGGCGCGCTTCCTGCCAGTTCAGCGTTAACGTAACGGTAGTGTCCGGCAGCAGCGGAGCCTGAAACTTCACGTTCTGAATGCTGTGAAAACGCCAGCCGGGTGCCAGCAGCGTCGTCGCGTACTGCATCACCCAGTCAAGTTGCGCCACGCCGGGCAGCAGCGGTTGAACGGCAAAATGCCCTTTGAACCAGAACAGCGACGGATCAAGGTGTAAAACCATCTCAGCCTGATCGGGCTGCGACTGATGGCGCTCAATTTCATGGGGTTTCATGAAACCACTCCTGTAACTGCGCATAAACACGCTTGTTCATACTGTTAACCGGGATCGCATCGATCACCCGCCAGTAACGCGGCACGGCGACAGGTTCCAGCCACGGCAACAACGCACGTCGCCAGGCCAGCTCTTGCTGTTTACCGCCGTGTTCCTGCCAGCGTTGCCGTGCTGCATCGTCCAACACCAGCAGAACGCCAATGCTCTGTCGGCCGCGACGTAAAACCGGCACCGCCGCCACCTCGCTGATCCCGTCCAGCGCCAGCAGCCGCTGTTCGACTTCGCTTAACGAAATACGCTTCTCTTCAATTTTAACCACTCTGCCCCGACGGCCCACCAGCCGGAACTGGCCGTTTTCTTCGATATGCAGAATATCGTCGAGCAACAAACCCTCTCTGTCGGCGATCAGCGGTGAAAACACACGCAACGTATCGCTTTCCTGATGAAAACGGACGCCGTCAAAGGGTTGCCAGGTGATATCTTCTTCCTGACGATAGCGCCAGGCGAGGATACCGGTTTCCGTGCTGCCATAAATTTCATCTGGCCAGATATGCATCCAGTCCGCCGCCTGAGAAACATCCTGCCAGGGTAACATGCCGCCGGCGGAAAAGACCATCGCGACCGGCGGTGCGGTGAGCTGGCGATCGAGGCGTTTCAGAAACGCCGGGCTGCTGATAAAAACATACTGATAATCGTGGCTTAAGGCGGCGAGCTGTTCGGCATACCAGAGCATCGCCGCATGCAGCGGTAATCCCAGCGCCATCGGCAGAATAATACGAAAGGTCAGACCGTACTGGTGCTGCGGCACAACAGAGGCCACGACCCGACAACCGGCCAGCCGCCCGGCAAAGCGGTCGGCCAGCAGGGCCGCTTCATGATCCAGGGACTGAACGGCCTTCACCACCCGCTTCGGCTGACCGGTGGAGCCGGAGGTAAACAGTTCGATGCTGGCCTCGTCAGGTATGGCCGGAAAAGACGGAGCAAAGGCGGCGAGGGTCATCGCACTGCTGACCACCAGCAGCGGCCCCTGCCAGCTCAGCGTTTTTTCACTCAGCACGCCGTCAAACAGGGCGTGTTGTTCGTTGAGCAAGGAAACACGACAGTGACCGGGGACAACCGGTGTTTTGCCCGCGTGCAGCGTTGCCAGCAGGGCCACGGTAAACAGGTAGCTGTCCTCAAAGCACAAGGCCCAGCGTTGGCCTGCCTGCTGCTGCAGTAAGGCGATTAAGCAGGCCACATCCTGCCGCAGATGTCCCAGCGTCCAGGTGCGGTCGTCCAGCCAGGCCACAGGCACGTCAGCCGGTCGCGGTGCAGTGAGCCACTGGGTCAGTGTAAGCGTCTGCTTCATCATGAATCTCGTTGTTTTATTTTCCGGCGTACCAGCCACTCGCCCGCCATCAGCGTGCCCATCAGCAGATAGGCAATCATTCCATTCCAGGCGGTCCACAGCGCCATATCGCCATACAGCGCGGTAAAGAGCGCCATGCTGCCGTTGAGGATGAAAAAGACGCACCAGATTTGCGTCACCCGGCGGGTATAACGCACGCCCTTTTCAGGCAGATCCGGCTCACTGACTCTGGCCAGCCGTTCGACAATGGGCATGGCTGACCACAGGGAGCCACCAAACACCGCCAGCATGACGCCATTGACCACGACCGGGTAAAAAAGCAGGAGCTGGTGGGTTTTCAGCAGGTAGCTGGCCGCGCACAGGGCAATGCCGGCCACCGCCACCACCTGAGTGATGACACGCATCGGCCCCGTTTTGCGCCGGGTCTGGCGAAGACGGAGTAAAAGAACAAGCGCCATCAGTGGCAACAGCCAGTGCAGGCTGTTATGCGCCAGGCCGACGCTGATCAAAAAGGGCCACGCCACCAGCAGCAAGCCTGTCAGCAACGTAAGAACGGGCCGCGTGCGTTTGCCGGACATCGCGACTTACGCTTCTTTCAGCAGCCGTTCTACCGCATCGACAACGTCCTGCACGGTACGCACGGCTTTGAACTCTTCCGGCTTGATTTTCTTGCCGGTTTTCTTTTGCAGATGCACGATCATGTCGACCGCATCGATGCTGTCCAGCTCCAGATCCTCATACAGCCGCGCCTGTGGGGAGATATCCTGCGGGTCGATCTCAAACAGCTTAACCAACAGCGCGGTGACCTCTTCATAAATAGCGTTTTGTTCTGTCATGACGGACGCTCCTCAGGCACGTTGCGCGTGGATGAACGCTGCCAGCGTGGCAACGGAGAAAAAGTGCTGGCGCATCTCTTCGCTTTCCGACGAGAGAACCACACCGTAGGCATTTTTTACCGCCAGCCCCAGCTCAAGCGCGTCGATGGAGTCCAGTCCTAAGCCGTCGCCAAACAGCGGCGCATCGCTATCAATATCGTCGGCCGACAGTTCGTCGAGATTCAGCGTCGTTATAATGAGATTTTTGATTTCAAGGTAAAGCGCTTGCATCATTAATTCCTGAAAAAGGTGAAGAACCTGGTTGTAATTGAAGCAAAAGATGCCGGTTCAACTGTCTTGCCGCCAGTGCCGGTTCTTGTATGTCTGCATCGTAAAACTGATCGATAGATATCCGCTCCCGCACCTCAACGCTGAACAGCGGTTTGGCGGGCGGCACGTTATACCATTTGCTCTGCTTGTCCAGCAGATGCTCGCTACAGTGAATGATCACTACGCGTAAATCACTGCCACAGCGCACAGCAATATTGGCCGCACCGCGTTGTAGCGTCATGGGTTCACCGGGCCGGGTTCGGGTGCCTTCCGGAAAAATCAAAATCGTGTCGCCCTGTGCCAGCCGCTGTCGGCAGGCAGGCAGAAGTGCATCGGCCTGGCTGTTAATCAGATAATCGGCTGCCCGGATAACGCCGCTGACGAACGGGTTTTTCAGGAGCGCCCCCTTTACCAGACAGTCGCTTTCCGGCATCACAGAGGCCAACAGCACATAATCGATGAGCGTCGGATGATTGGCGACCACCAGACAGCCGCGATCCTGACGCAGGTGCTCAAGCCCGCGCATCCGGTAATCCAGTACGCCAACGCCTTTTGCCACCCTTAAGAAGAAGCGGAAACTGGCGGCGATACTGCGCCTGGCGATGCGGCGGCGGCGGCCTTTATCCCATACCGCGAGTAACAACAGGTTAAACCACACCATAGATAACAGCAGTCCGCCGATACCGAACAGGGCAAAACAAAAGCCGGTCATCGCGCATCGCCATGCCCGGTTGAGGCGCGAAACTATCCTGCTCATCCGCGGCTCCAGTGCCATTCCACTCTTTCCCCACTTAAGACAAAGGTGGCAGCATCTTGCAGGTAGTGCTGCAAAAAAAGTAGGCTTTGCGGCAGCGCGGGCGCTTTCGCGGTGTGCTGCGACCGGGTTTCACACTGCAAGGCATCACCGGCTTCAATCACCAGCGCGACCGCGAACGGCCACATCGGGGTTTCTGATGTGAGATGCGAGTGATAAAACGCCGGCATCGCCCCGTCAAAATCGACCATTAACACGCGCTGATAGCCCGCCTGGAGCAGACACAACACCTCACACAGCCCCTGCTGAAAGGTGTCTTTACCGGCAGAAAGCGACGAGGAGACGATCGGCTTCTTCGCGGCTATCGTCAGGCTGCCAACGGCGGAGTTGTGCACTGACAGGGCAAAATCGGTTGGTGAAAGCGCCTGGTCTGTCGCCAGCGCCTGCAGAATGCGGAAATTGCGTTCCAGCTCCCCGTGACGGCTGGTGTAAAGCACGGCATCGATTTCATGCTGACGCAGCATCGCCAGCCCGCACTCCACGGCCAGCTTACTGCCGGCGCTGAGGCGGCGCGCGGTCATCATCGGCAGTTCGGTCAGCTTTGCCTGCGGTGCCGCAGGATCGATGGCGTGCGACAGCCGAGCCCATTCCAGCCACTGTGCCGTTTCGCTTAATCCTGGGGCCCTGGCCTGCCAGTCAACAATGTTTAATGCAAATTTCATCAACGCGCGTCCGCGATATTCAGGTGATACTCAGGGCGCTTATCGCCGTGTTGTTATGGTTTCTTCTGGCACTGCAATAATGTATGCCCAACGCCCGGGCCGTCGTGGCGCTCATCGCTCTGGAACCCTGCCTTGTCCAGATAGTGATAAAACGTCTCTATGCTGTAGAAACGGCTGTTGCCGTTGGCCATACAGGTAAAATAAAGCGAAGACGCATTGAGACTAAATGAGGCCGCTTCAATGTTCTGTGCATCCCAGAACGGTTCCATGATGAACAGCTTCGCGCCGGGTTTTATCACGTCGGCAACAGGGTCCAGCATCGTGACGACTTGTTCAGACGAAAAGCCGTCTTGAAACTGACTCATCCAACCGACATCGGCTTCTGCGGGTAAAGGCAGGTCGCCAAGCATATCGACTTCATGGCAGGCGATGCGATGAGAAAAGCCTGCATTTTCGATATTTTCCCGCGTCAGCGCAATCCGGGGCGGCAAATCTGACAGGCCACCGCCATTGCGTGGTCATACTGGCAGCAGCGTATGGCACATTTTCCGGTGTGATGGCTGAGAAAACCGGCTAAGTCATAAGCGGTTTATCGGGCCATCACTGGCCCGACTTTAGGCATAATTACAATTTTGTGCCTGCCGAGAGATTGGCCTGAATATCTTTATCCAGGTTTTCTACCCAGCGGTTGTAGGTTTTATGAATCTGCCCGCCCGATGCCAGCAGATTGGTGCTGTGGTCGTAGACGATATCGTAGCCTGTCGACGAGTAGTTGATTCGCACTTCAGCCATGTGATCACGAACCTGCTGACGCGCTTTAATCTCGCCCGGAGCCACCTGCGTCATCATCCACTGACGCTGAACACCGGCTCTTAAAATGGCATTTTTAACCTGATCCTGGGTATAACCCGCCGCGACGATAGTATGAATTTTCTCAAGCGGGGCGGTACGCGCACAACCTGCCAACGCCCCAACGACCGCAAGGGCGGCAAACCATTTCATAGACTTTTTCATTCAACATACCTGTCTGTGTGAAGTAAATAAGGACAACAATAATTAGCGTGAAAATGATTATTGAGATCATCATGCAGGGCTTATTTGCGTTAATTTAAACGCGGTGCCTCGTCTGTGATGCCATGATAAACGGCCGCAATGTTGTTATATTTTCTCTTTTAGTTCAACAGAATTTAATTAAAACGATTTATTGGCGGGAAGAGGAAAAACGATAATTACGCGCCGGGCAAAGAGGTTAACCCGAATAGAAAGAACGATGACAGACGGAGAAAACGCCCCCGTCTGGATGAATCATTTTCTTTAAGGGCAATCGATGCGCCGATAATCCTGAACCGGCGTTATCCCCCCTGCTCTGCCGATTACCGCGTTAAACCCTTTCGTACTGGTACATCTCACGTCAGCCCTCTTTAACAGAAGGTAAACCCTGTCAGCGATAACCGTCAGCGTGGGCTGCCATTTGGTACAACCCTGGCTGGCCGCCAGGGTTGGGCTTGTTAGCTTGCCTGCAGCGGCTTACGCACAAACAGGCCGTAGCTCAGCGCGCCCAGCATCAGGAGCGCTGCACCAAGCAAAAACACATTGGTGAATTTACCGGTGGTATCCAGAATAATGCCGGTAACGATCGGTGCCATTGCCGCCCCCAGGAAACCGCCAAAGTTCTGAATGGCGCCCAGCGAGGCCACCTGCGACTTCGGTGCGATGTCACTGGCCAGCGTCCAGAGCGCCCCCTGCGGCATCTGCGAGAAGAAATAGCCCAGCGCCAGCAGGCCAATGGCCAGCGGGGTGCTGTTTACAAACGGAATCGGCGCCACGAAGCAGGCCGCCAGGGCCGCACCCGATACGATTGGCACCTTACGCGCGGTGATGGCCCTGACGCCCCGGCGCACCAGGTTGTCTGAAAGCATACCGCCCACCAGTACGCCCAGAATACCGGCCAGAAACGGAATGGAGGCAATCCAGCCGGTGGCTTTGAGGCTAAAGCCCAGCGATTTTTCCAGATAGCCCGGCAGCCAGGTCAGATAGACCCAGATCGTGAACATAATGGAGAAGTTGCCGATCACCATAAACCAGGTGGTGCTGTGTCGGAACAGCGCACGCCAGCGCACCTCGCCCTTCTCTTGCGGCACTGCGACGCTGGGTTGTCCGGCATGCAGCAGCGCATCTTCCCGGGCATTGGGATCGCGATAAAACTTCCACCACGCCAGCAGCAGGGGAAGCCCCATTACGCCGATCGCCACAAACATGCCGCGCCAGCCTAAGGTCAGCAACAGCACGGTCAGAATGGGCGGCGCAATGGCGTTGGCAATTTGCGAACCGGTATTAATAATCGCAGTGGGTAAACCGCGTTCACTGTCGCCAAACCAGCGATGGGTGATTTTAATTCCCGAGGTAAAGAACGGGGATTCGGACACGCCCAGCAGCATACGCAGACCGTAGAAATAGCTGTAGCTGTTGGCAAACGCCGTCAGCACGGTAAAGCCCGACCACAGCCCCAGCGCCCAGGAGAACATCTTTTTGGGGCCTAACTTGTCCACCAGCCAGCCTGCGGGCAGGTTAGCCAGCGCATAGGGCCAGAGAAACGCCGACAACAGCAACCCCATTTCGGTTTGCGAAAAGCCAAATTCCGCCGCAATGGTGGTGTTGGCAATACTCAGGTTGGCGCGGTCCAGGTAATTCACTATCGCCGCCAGCAACAGCAGCGTGACAATGCCCCAGCGCAGCTTCCCTTTCAGCGTGCCCTGCCCGCTCAACGTTGTTTCTGACATCGCCGCAGATGGTTTCATGATGCCTCCCGCCCGGCAAACAGATCGAGATGGATTTTAATCACCGCTTTACGGATAGTCTGCGCCACCGGCGACGCACAGCCAGGGCGATGAATATCGTGAGGGAAAAACAGCGCAAACTGCCCCGGCGTCAGCGCGATGCTGTACTCATCCGTGATGTCCTGATAAAACACCACGTCATTTTCCTCCCGCCGGTCTTCCGCTATCACATGCTGCGGATGGGCACGCGTCACGCCGATCGTTTCGCGTCCGGCCAGCAGGTACTGAATATCGACATAGCGAAAATGGGATTCGGCCCGGCGGGCGCTGGCGGGCTCGGTCTCCATTTCCTGAAGCAGGCAGAACATCTGGTTGTCGGGCATTAAATCGTATTTCCCCGTTTCCATCTGGCTGAAATCGCTGGCCGCTATCCAGCGAATCGCCTGGTCAACGATGGGATGAAACGCGTGACGCTCACGCGCCCAGTCAAGTTGATCGCATACAATCATGGTGTTTTCCCTTGTAGTAAAACGGTGCAGGAACAGACGGTGTCCGGTTTTTTTATGAAAGACGGTGTTGCCACAGCGCACTGCCATCACGAATCTGGTCAAGCAACACGCCAAGCCCCCAGAACTTCTCCAGCACGTTGTCCCGGTTAACGCGGCAGTGCTCGCTGGCGAAGGTGCCGAGGCGCTGGTGATAAATTTTGGCGTTTTTGGGATAGCCAAGGGTTTCGGTGACGGCGCTCAGCGACAGGAACAGCGACAGCTCATGGGCTTTCTCAGGCTGCTGGGCGCCCTGGTGATAAAGCCAGACGTAGAGGTTCGGATGAAAGTTCGTGAACACGCCGCTGAAGCCGCGCGAGCCCGCCTGAATGGCCGGCCACGCAATGGCCGCATTGGCGTTAATCACCGCCAGCGGCGTGCCTTCCGCCAGCCTGACGCGGCGTTGCACCGTGGGCAGATCGCAGCTCACGTCTTTCAGCACCACAAAGCGGCCGCTGTTGGCACAGAAGCTGAACTCGTCGTCGCTCAGCAGACGACGATACGGCGCCGGGCACTCGTAGAGCCCCAACGGCAGCCCGGCAGGTAGCGCGTCCAGAATGTGATTAAGGTGAGCATAAAAAGTCTCGCTTCCCTGATTGTGCGGATCGAGGTGATTGGTCACCAGCACCAGCGCATCGATGCCCGTTCCGGCCATCGCCTGCAATTCCTGAGTCTGCTCGCTTAACTCATCGCTGATGTGGCCGGAGGCAATCACCGGCACCCGGCCCTGCACCTTCTCCACCACAAAACGCGCCAGCGCAACGCGCTCGTCCAGGCTTAGAGACTGCATTTCGCTGGACTGGCACACGGCGAACAGCGCATCCACGCCCTGCGCCAGATACCAGTCGATCAGGCGTGACAGGCCGGGGTAATCGATCTGATTCTCTGCGGTGAATGGGGTCAGCATGACCGGGACAATACCTTCAATCTTTTTCATGGTTTCTCCTGCCAGCGCCAGCGCGCGGCTGTTGCGTTACGTCGGATTATCGTTGGTTAAGTCGGGTGATGACCTGATGCCGCTTGGGCATATTGCTTGCGCCTTCCCGCTCTACGGCCAGGGACGCAAAGGCCGATGCCCATGTGGCGGCCTGCAGTAACGGCTGCCCCTGCGCCAGCGCGGCGGCCAGCGCGCCGTTAAAGGCATCGCCCGCGCCGGTGGTGTCCACACTGAGCGCAGGAAAGGCGGGAATGACGTGACAATGCGGCGCGTCGAACAGCAGCGCGCCGCGCGCGCCCATGGTGATGATCACTCGCTGCGCCCCCTGCGCCACAATCGCCTGCGCCGCCTTACGCGCACTCGCCATGTCACAGATTTCAATGCCCGAGAGCCGCGAGGCCTCGGTTTCGTTGGGCGTCAGCACATCGATCATCGGCAGAACGTTCACGACCTCAGACGAGAACGGCGCCGGGTTCATGATGATGCGGACGCCCAGTGCATGTGCCAGCCGGATAGCGCTGCGCGTGGCCTCGACGTTGTTTTCCAGCTGCAGTAACAACACATCCGCATCGGTGAGTTCATGGGTCAGCTCGGCAATTTCGGCATCCGTCAGGGTTTTATTGGCACCGGGGTAGATGGCAATCATGTTCTCGCCGTTTTCCTGCGAGACATAAATGATGGCGCTGCCTGTGGGTTCGGTATCCGTCTGGTATAAACGGAAAGAGTGAATGTCCGATGACGAAAGGTGATCAAACGCAAACTGGCTGAACCGATCGGTTCCGACCTTGGCAACAAAATGGACGCGCGCTCCGGCCCGGCTGGCGGCCATGGCCTGATTGGCCCCCTTGCCGCCGGGCCCGAGTGTGCTGCCTTGCGCCATCAGCGATTCACCACTTTGCGGAAAACGCGCCACCCTGGCGACGATATCAACATTGAATGCGCCAAGGATGCAGACTTTTCCCTGCCTGCTGGTGGTCTTTACGGTGGTTTTACGCGCCTGCAACCGCTTGAGTAAAACATCAAAATGGCCACTTTCGCTGATGAGCTTTTCCTGTAGATTACGACGTTGCACTATGGCACCGCCGTAGCAGCGCTGAACCAGCCCCTGCTCTGCCAGCGCACGCAGATCGGTGCGAATCGTCTCCCGAGTAACACGCAACTGGCTCGCCAGCCCGTTAACGGTGACGCGTTCATGTTCGTCCAGCCATTGCAAAATTTGATTGCGTCGTTCTTCCAGAAACATCATCCCCCCTCCTGCCTGGCCGTTAAGCGTAAGGGAGCGCACGCAGCGTGAAAGTGATGCAGATCTCAGCACCTGGGGAAAAACGGAAGTAAACGGAAGTGAAGGGTTGTGTCGCTAAAGCGTTATCAAAGCGGGCATTGTGATGGCTGAAAAGCAGAAAATGTGAGTCGTGAAGGGCGCGAAACAAAGGGTCTGTGGACGGTAAACGCGTGTTGAATGCGGATGATCATCTTCAGGAAAGGCCTGGCTTATCGCGCTGAGCATCTGTCGTGCGTCCCCGCCAGGCACCTGAGCGCGGGCTAACGTTTTCGCTTACGGTATCCCCACGAGGCCAGGACAGCCAGCACGAGAGACAGTACGAACTTCACCACGATGAACGTAAACGAATAGCTGTTCATCGCCTCTTCGCCATCGCCTTCAATAGTGATATGGCTCATGAATAACGTGTTGATCCAGCTATCCGGGATCAGCACAAAAGCCGCCAGCAACACAATAATAAATATCGCAATTTTCATCTCACACCACACCGACTAAAATCTGGAATGCCGCGCACATCAAGGCGGCCATAAGCCATCAGATCTTTCCCGCCGGGCACTTTTATCTTAGGTATCCGCAGCAAAGCATCTCTGAGGGTTTGAAAATCCGATGAACTGTACAGCGTTACGCAGCCCCACGAAACCCCGGTGCCGTCGCTGTTCAATGGGTGAAGCCGAAAGCTGCCCCGACGTGTGCCATTGACGTAAGCATGATCACTCATGGTTTCTGCGTTATATAAACCAAACCATTCGGAATGATGATTTCTGTACAAATGATACGCATCAATCACTTCTGCACGCAGTTGATTTAGCACGCTTCCTTTCGGGCGGTCGACTATCCAGTATGTGCCCGGCGGGATCGCGGCCTTTTCTCTATCTGAACAGTCTGGGTTATTGAGATAACGGTCAATTCCTGACAAAACATCAAATGAGCCGATGCCGTAACAGTCAAGCTTGACCCTTTTTCCGTCTGGCGAGAGACGAGCATAGTCCATCGTACAGATTTGCATCTCACATCCTTTGCGGGTGGCACAGGGTGAAAATAATACTGAATCCCTGTTCAACATCAAACGACGACCTTTTAAGATTCCTCTTATAAAGTTGCAACGTCTTACTTCACTCTCGTATTTCCATGAACGATTAACATCGCCATCATTTCTTTTTTTTTAGCAGGAATAAACGCTCCGCACCGGCAGCGTAAACGAACAAAAGAGAAAAGCGTCTGAGTAAAAAATATTTATAAAAGCGCGATCTTATTTACGTTAAAAACGACGGGCTGCCTTATTGACCATCAGGCATCCAACCCGCTGTGGTGATTAACATCACGTCTGAATCAGTCGAAATAAAAATCGCACCTCGCCTCTCAACCTGCAAGGGACATGCCCTTATGCACGCCAGCAAGTGGCTTCAGGCATAAAGATTTGGCTGCAACGTCTTAGTGTTAACCTGATTCCAGGCCATCTTGCCGCTATTTAATCTTTTTACCTGTGTGGGTTACGTTGATCACATTATTTACCAAAAGTGATTTTCACGGCATTAAACAATGCGCCTCATCACACCACGCAATTCCGTGTTTATTGCAAAATCGCTTACCTAATAATAACAAGGTGCAATCACGAGATTTACTAACACTCAATTAATTAACCTGCCTCTAATTTAAAAATCATGTCACCTGTTTAGCAAAGTCATAAGGAAAAGGTAACAATGAGGGAGCAATCATGAAAACAATCAAACATTACCGATGGCACATGATATTACTGGTGTGCTTTATTACGATTATTAATTACCTCGATCGCACTGCGTTGGGCGTTGCCGCCCCGACAATTATGAAGGAGCTGGATATTACCAAGGAGCAATATTCCTGGATCGTCAGCGCCTTTCAGCTGGCTTATACCATCGGCCAGCCCGTGATGGGTTATTTCATTGATACCATTGGCCTGAAGCTGGGCTTTTTTATCTGCGCCATCGTCTGGGGGCTGGCCACCTTAGCGCACTCACTAACGGGTTCCTGGCAGGGCCTGGCGTTTATGCGCGCCATCATGGGCTTTAGTGAAGCCTCGGCGATTCCGGCCGGGGTGAAAACCGCTGCCACCTGGTTTCCGGCGAAGGAGCGCGGCATTGCCACTGGCGTCTTTAATATGGGCACCTCTTTTGGTGCCATGCTGGCACCGCCGCTGATCGCCTGGTGCATACTGTTTCACAGCTGGCAGTTTGCATTTCTGGTTGCCGGTGGACTGGCTATTGTGGCGGCCTTTATCTGGCTCATCTTTTATAAAGATCCCAAAGAGGCCAAACGGCTGTCGGCGGACGAGCGCGCCTATATTGAGGGCGGTCAGGAAAAACACCTTCATACCGAGCAGAAAGAGAAGACCTCTAAATTAGCCATCCTCAAACAGCGTAATTTCTGGGGCATTGGCCTCTCACGTTTTCTGGCCGATCCGGCCTGGGGCACCATCAATTTCTGGGTGCCGATCTTCTTTGTGGAAACCCTGCACTTCAGCCTGAAAGAGATTGCGATGTTTGTCTGGCTGCCGTTCCTGATGGCCGATCTGGGCTGCTTGGCCAGCGGCTTTGTGGCGAAGTTCCTGAACGATCGCGGCATCGGCCTGATCAATTCGCGCCGTATTACCTTTACGCTCGGGGCGGTGCTGATGACCACCATCGGCCTGGTCAGCATTGTTCAAAACCCCTATGTCGCCGTGTTGCTGATCAGCATTGGTGGCTTCTCGCACCAGTTGCTTTCTACCGTAGCTGCCACGCTGGGCGCAGACCTGTTCAGGAAGGATGAGGTCGCGACTGCCGTCGGCATGGCTGGCGCCTGTGCCTGGTCCGGTCAGTTGATCTTTAACCTGTTTATCGGCGCGTTTGTCAGCATCATCGGCTTTGGTCCGTTCTTTGTTGCGCTGGCGGTGTTTGACCTTATCGGTGCGGCGGCACTGTGGATTCTGATCAAAGAACCAAAGGAACCTGGAGAACCGGATGCCGGGTTAGCGGTATCGCAGTAGTGTTGTCGCGGAATGTGTCCCGGGGCACGTGAAGGGACGTGCCTCCTTTTTCAGCTTCAGGCGACCAGTACGACGCGGGAACATTCTCATCGTCGAAAGTGCGGGATTCAGTGCTGAACAGCGTTAATCACGTGGGGTCGAGCATTGCTGTGCACGTCCATCCAATACAAGCCGTTATGTATGTTTTTTAAAATTATGTTAATACATGCTTATGCTTTCTGTCGGGGTTGGATAGATGTGGGATATGTCTTCATTCTTTGCAGCATTACTGGTTTACAGCATAGGGACGGCATCGCCTGGCCCGGGCAATCTTTCCATTGCCAATGCGGCGATGAACTATGGTCGTAAAGCTGGTCTGGTGCTGGCCACCGGTGTGATTTCAGGTTCGATTTGTTGGGGCCTGTTGACCGCCTTTGGCGTGTCCGCGATTTTGGTTTCTTCCAACGGTTTTATCGTCTGGTTAAAACTGCTCGGCGCGGCTTATCTGCTCTGGCTGGCCTCGAAAGCGCTGCGCAGTGCCTTTCGCCCTGGAGAACTTTCGGCACGACCAGCCCAGGCTCACGCGCGTTTACGCGGCTACTATCTGCAAGGGCTGGGATTGCACCTGACCAATCCCAAAGCCGCGTTAACCTGGTTCACCGTGACCAGCGTGGGCCTGACGAACTCTGCGCCACAGTGGCAGATCTATGTTCTGGTTGCTACCTGCGCACTGACCGGCGTGATGATATTTAGCCTGTATGCGCTGATTTTTGCTTCGCAAATAGCGGAGACGTATCTCAATCGGGCACGGCGCAGTTTCGATCTGATCTGTGCGGGGTTTTATGCGTTGGTAGCGGTGGGGTTTTTGCTGTCGCTGAGATAAGTGCGCTCAGAGGACTCACTAATCCTGGCGGACACAGAATCCGCCACATAGCGATAGCAGAAACCGCAAAGTTAACACTGAAGCAAATGCGAGGCGATGCCCCATTTAAGCGCAGTACAGCGCCCATCAATCAACTCAAATATGGAGTAACTCGCGTTGGGTTGAGCATAGCGGGCAAAATTAACAAGGTTTCCCTCTTTAAGCATGGCAAGCGTTCCCTGAATGATGTGCCCATGTGAAACGAGGCAAACAGTCTGGTGTTTTTGCTCGTCCGCAAGACAATGCAAAAACCGCATCATTCTGTGCGTTGACTGCGCCAGCGATTCGCCACCTGGAGGGCAATAATCAGCATGTGATGAAAATAACGCCTCAGCTTTAGCAGGATAGTCAGATGCGAGTGAAGCTATGTTCATTTCCTCAAACATACCAAATGCCTGTTCCTTAAGTGCGGATTCCGCAATCACTGGACAGGCGAAGCGTTGAGCCAGGGTTTGAGCCATTTGCCATGCTCGCCCTAGTGGAGAGGCATAAACACACTCAACGACATGATCTTCTTTTGCCAGCGCGGCCACTAATGCAGCCGTTTCGCGTCTGCCACGTTCGCTCACTGCGCTGTCGCACTGCCCCTGAATAATGCCCTGTACATTCCACTCTGTTTCCGCGTGTCTGACCAGAATGACTTTCATCGTGAGAAGGCCTTGATTGTTGGTTTTGGTTTATCTTCGGTTACAACGAGCACTACATCCTTTTGGTTTCGTTGAATGCTCGTTTGTTTTTCCCTTGAAAAGCCCGGTAACGCATTAGCTCGGCCACGTTGGCACCATGATCAGCCTTTACTCATGCACCATCCTGATCTGCTCGCCGACGCAAAGTCGTGGATGACGCGCCTTTGCCTGGCAGCATTGGCAACGCAAGGCACGTTGGTCCAGTTGCTGGTGGGTTGCCGTTTTCCCTTACAGCGCGTCTATGCGGTTTTTATCGACTGTCTGTGTAAGTGGATGAAGGTGCATTGTTTGTGGCTATCAAGATTCAAATGCTTAAAATCGTCGTGTAATCAAACCAACTATCACCAACGTCACCAGCGGAAGACCGTGAAAGATGATAATAACCAGCGCAGGATCAAGCCATGCATAAAAAGGAGCAACAATTAGCATGCCCACACCAAAGCCCGTCATCTGAAACAAGGTCATCAGGCTAAAGACCGGCAGTCTCAGCATGTCCGGTTCGCGCTGAATACGTGAAATCAGACACACATCCGCAATACCATCGCCGATGCCCGCAAAAATGATGAACACGAGCGCCATGTGCACAGCAGTCTGCTGAAAGGTGGCAATAAAGCCTAAAGACATCAACGCCACACCGATAAAGAACAGCCTCTCGATACCGGGCCCTAGGTTATTACGTAATAAATAGCTGGCAAGGCGCGCACCTAAAAATTTACCGCTTGCCCACACAGCCAGCAGAAGTCCCATTGTCTTGCCCGCAGAATCTGGCGTCATCAGCTTCGACAGAATGGGAAAACCAACATTATGCGCCGCGCTGCCTAAGGTGTCGGTCAGCGTGACGATCAACATTCCAGCCAGTAAGGGTGCTGTTCGTAAACCCGTAATCAGGTTATGCCACTCCTTACGCGGCGCAGCGGTTGGGGTAATAACCGGTGTTTCTAAATAGCGTAAAAACACAATGCACAACCCTGCGACAAGATAAGTCACGATATTCAGGATAAAAACCTGTTGGTAGCCACTCGCGGCAAGCAGAATCCCGGAAATCAAACTCCCCGCAACCGCGCCAACTGATGAAACGGAGGTAAGCCAGGCATTGGTAGAGACACGATGCGATGCCATTACCCACGACGGTAACTGGCTATTCAGGCCAATGGAAAACATGGAATTTCCAAGACCAATGCCAAAAGCGATGGCTGGCAACAGGTAAATCTGCGTATTTACCGGCAATATTAAAAGTAATACGAGCAGTGCTGCACGCAGCACATCGAAAATAATCAGTGAAAAATAGCCGTGAAAACGACGAAAAAAAGGAATGCCTATCACGCTCGCAATGATGCCACCGGCGACACGACTCGCCAGAAAAACGCTTACATGCGCCACACTTTGCGTGATCACATAAACATAGGTCGATAAGACGACCATATTCAGGAATGCGCCAAAGTCAGAGATAAAACGCGCTGCAATAATAAAGCCGGCATTTCTTGATGAAAGAACAGAAGCCTGGGGGGTTATTGGCTCAACGTGCATGGGATAACCTTATGCTGGAATAAATCGACACGACAGGTCATGGAAGCCTGTCATGTTCTGTTGGACCGGCTAACCTGACACGAAAGCCCGGGGCCAGCATTCACTCCCAACTATGTGGCTTTACGTCACTATTTTTCTCTTCTTTTATAAACACGTTAACCAGCCACTTCAATGTGTCAGTAATTTAAAGAAGGAATGGTTATTCTTAACTGGTTAAACTGTCAGCTCTGTTCATTCCCGTTGCCCAGATATACATGTCTGAACGATTTACTCGATTTCGTTATTCACTTGCCCTCTCTTCTTCCATAAAACACTGCTCCAGCGCCGTAATCACCGCCCTGATGCGCGCGACCTTTGCAAATCCGGATGGAGCACCAGCCAGATATCAACCGGGTCGCGTTTGTCGGGAAAGATCGGGATTAATTGAGGATCGCGTTCAGCCAAAAACGTCGAAAGCAAACCAATGCCAATCCCGCGTTTAATGGCCGCTTCCATGAGCAGTTGCGTATTGCATTCCAGCACCACCTGTTGGCTGTTTACGGCAAATCCACACAGGTTTTGTCGATGACGCGGCACAAGCTCTGCCGGAAACATCACCAGTTGATGGTCGATTAATCCGCTATCCTCATTCGGTTCACTGAGTCTGTCGAAATAACGCTGGCTGGCGTAAAGCCCCATCTGAATGGTCGCCAGGCGTTTGACGATCAACTCCTCAGAATCTGGCCGCGCCCCACGAATGGCGATATCTGCGCTGCGGTAGGAGATATCGGCGAATTCCAGTCCGGTCAGCAAGGTTACAGTGATATCCGGATAGTGTTCACGCAGGCGTTCAATGGCAGGCATGACAAACGCCGAGGCGAGCGTGTCGGTGGTGGCAATGCGCACGTTACCTGCAGGGAGGTTCTCGCCGCAGGCCGCTTTGCGACGCATTACCTGCATGGCGCTTTCCATGGCACTGGCTTCTGCCATCACCTGTTCGCCAAACTCACTTAGCGTAAAGGCTCGTGGCGTGCGGATAAATAACCGTGAACCGAGCGCGCTTTCAAACGCAGCGATACGTCGTCCTACCGTCGCCTGATCGACATTTAACGATTTCGACGCTCCGCGCAACGTTTTATGCCTTGCCAGTGCAAGGAAAAAACGGACATCGTCCCAGTTCATCTTATCTTCCTTAACCCGAACGCTTTCTTACTGTGGCAAGTGTCAACGTTACCGAATTGAATATCAATTATTTAACGTCAGAATAGCCTGCTGCGCAGTGAGCATGGCTGTCCAGCCGCCGTCAGGCAGCACATGCGTAACGGGGATTTGCTCTGCAACTTATGCATACTTCGTCCAGCGCAACAAGCTGCATTAGTGAAGCCCTGTGATGCAGTAATGTCGATGTACCTGTACTCTGCCAGACCCTATGATGCCCGCATCTCATTACGATTAAACAGCCTTATGGCGCAGGCCTGCTCGTGAAGCACGTGCTCAGGATAATAACCATGTCAGAAATTAACCTTACGGCAGAAAGCGTAAATCACGCTACGGCAAAGACGCGCGTCTTATGCTTTATTGCACTGGCGCTGGTCGCCGCCTTATTAAACAGCAGTGCGCCAACGCCGCTTTATCCTCTCTATCAACAGCAGTTGGGCTTAACCGCCGTCAGCCTGACGGTTATCTATGGCACCTATGCGGCAGGTGTTTTGATTGCGTTATTTAGCGTGGGAAATCTTTCCGGGAAGGTCGCCGATCTGCGCAGCCTGATGTTGCCCGCACTGCTGGCTGTCTTTGCCGGTGCCCTGCTGTTTTCACTCGCCGATTCGTTTGCCTGTCTGTTTATGGCACGCCTGCTGGCGGGTGTGGGAACGGGGGCATTAACCGGCGCAGCCAATATTGCCCTGGTGCGGTTTGGTCCCAAAGATGGCGGTAAAGTTGCGGCCCTGCTCGCTACGCTCTCTTTCACCACCGGTCTGGCGCTGGGCCCGGTTTTCAGTGGCGTGGCGATTCAGACAGGTTTCCACAGTCAGACGTTACCGTTTCTGCTGATCATGCTGACGGCCGCAATCGCCCTTATCGGGTTACGTTTCAGTTGGCCAGTTGGTCGTCACGACCAACTGGCGGTCGCCACCTCTTCACCTGCCACCTCAGTGGACGCGACACTGAAAGCCGGGCTGAAAGCCACAGGTGTACGGTTTTTTCTCTGCGCCGGCGCGCTGTTTATGAGCTGGGCGTTTGCCGCCAGTATCTTGTCGATTGGTCCGGCGGTGTCCGAGCATCTGCTTGGCATTCATAGCCAGGGCATTTATGGCTGTGTGATTGCGGTTTATTTAGTGGTGGCTGGTATCAGTCAGATTCTGAGCCGCCGGATTCGCGCCCGCACGTCTCTTGCTGCTGGCTGCCTTACGCAGGCCATTTCCATCGTGCTTTTTACCTTGGCAATTGGCCACCACTCTCTGGTCTGGGCATGTACAGGATTGATCGTCGCCGGCTATTCCTATGGCGCGATCTTTGTAGGAAGTGCGACCCTGGTGAATATGATCTCCCCTGCCGCCAGTCACGCAAAACTGATTTCATTGTTTTATGTGATTGCCTATATCGCTAACTGGGTGCCCGTGCTGTTAGGCGCGGTGGTGGATCATGCCAGCCTGAACCTGGCCGTTAATTTGCTGTTCGGCGTTAGTGCGGTTGTTTGTTTGCTACTGAGTATTGCGGTGTTTGGGATAAAGATGGAAAAAGCACGACGAAACGACGTGACGTGATGAGGTTTACTGACTGGTTCTGACCGCGCTTAGGAAACACTTATCCATGCCCAGTGTGACACATGGCTTCAGATGTCACGATTGTCATCTCGCGAATTTTTGCTGCGTAGCTTCACCAGAACCTGGTGAAGCTGTCCAACAGACAGATCTTTAACAACAGAATGCGGTTTCCCCCGCAGCCATTCAAAAAAGTAGCCAATGCCCAATAAATCGAGTCCTTCACTGCTGAACAGATATTCGTTCTCTTTCAAATCAAACAGTGTACGAAAATCGTCATCTTCGGTATCGAAGCTGACGGCAAAAAACGTTTCGGCTGCCGCTAAAAAATCGACGCCATCCATACCGGCAAGATGAAGGTCTCGTTCCAACAATGTCTTTTCATTGACGACTTTAGACTTCCATCCCGCATAGTCACGAACAAATGCAATGACTTCCCCCAGTTCAGGACTCATTTCAGCACCGGCCTCCAAAGGTTTATATACGCCAGATTGTCATTTTTTCTACTTCAGCCTCGGGATTGGCTACCCGAACGGCTGAAAGAAAACCGGCAAAATCCTGATTGAATAGCGAGTAGTTATTCAGAATACTGACTGTTTTTTCTGTCCGCGAGGCCCCCATGAGGTAACGAACCTGCCAGACGCAGCGATTGCCGATCTTCGTTCCGGTCGATCTGACCTGAATGATTTGGCCCAGCGCGATTTTATTAAGCATGTCTTCCTTACGCTTTTGGTAGAGAAAATCTGCGTCGTAGTAGTAATCCTCCGTGTTCATCCCAAGACGGTTAAGCAGCGGTGTATCAATAGAAATTTTCTTCAACTCGCCCTTAGCAGCAAAGAAATCGTCTCGTTTGAACATCGGCAGAAAAAAATACTTTATCAGCAAAATGATAGGCGCCAGCGGTAAGACAAGTGATAGAAAAGTATGCATCTGGTTTTCTGTGCCTTAGCAGTTTGAATAGTGGCTCACGCTGCACGTTAGGGTGATGATTAGGGTTTCTGAGCCACTTAAAGCCTGATTATTTCGCTAAATGGAAAATCGACGAAATTGCCCGGCCCTTCGCGAAATCCATGAAAAGGTATAACGGCCTCACACGTTCACGCCCTTACTTCATGGCAGTGCTATTTCACGCGCCAGCGCCGTTTTTTTGACTTGAACGTAGCTTTTTGTTCGCGGGCACGTGCTTTGAGGATAGCGCTCAAATGACCTCCCCCCTGAAAAAAGTACCAGAATAAACTGAAGTCTCCGGTCTTTCTTCCATCTCAAAAAGGGGCACATCGCCATGAAAAAGACCCGTTATACCGAAGAACAGATTGCCTTTGCCCTGAAGCAGGCCGAACCGGCTAAGTCCGTGCCGGATGTCTGCCGCAGGCTGGGTATTTTCGATTCTACCTTTTACGCCTGGCGTAAGAAATTACGGTTGAGTCCTTCGACGGCAGTTTGCGGCAGGAATGACTGAACGAGTACGGGTTCATGTCTCTGAAGGATGCGCGGAGCAAAATCAAGGCCTGGCGTGTACACGATCATCCGCGTCCCCCATTCTGCACTGAGCTGGATGACGCCTTCCGAATTTGCTGAAAAATCTGCCGGTTGTCAGAATATGCAGCCAGAACGAAGCCGGTTATTCCTGATCATGAATAGATCACATACGGAGAGCAGGTCACTAAAACAATTCACGCGCTATTTTTTATTAGGCTTAATTTAATCTCGGCGCTCTCAGCTCATAATCTGAAAAGCAGAAGCCCACCCTATTCGTTATTATATTGAACGGCTGCCACATTGACGTTTATTACTGCGCGATGAGATTCTTATTTTTACGATTTTTTACGAGGCGTCAGATCACTGTCTGCGCCGGACGTACAGTGTTGAGACTCAATGTCATCCCCTGATTCTGATTCGAACAAAATTCAGGAGGCGATGGACTTTTCCATCACCCTCTGCAATGCATCCAGTACGGCTAATCAATTAATTAGAGCTGAGCAAGTATCGCCTCTACGCTCGCTTTTGCATCACCAAACAGCATGGCGGTGTTTTCTTTGAAGAACAGCGGGTTCTGTACCCCTGCGTAACCCGTATTCATCGAACGTTTGAATACCACCACCTGCTGTGCTTTCCATACCTCCAGTACCGGCATACCCGCGATGGGGCTGCCGGGATCTTCCTGCGCCGCCGGGTTGACGGTGTCGTTGGCGCCGATGACAAGCACCACGTCGGTATCACTGAAGTCGTCATTAATCTCTTCCATCTCCAGCACGATATCGTAGGAGACTTTTGCTTCCGCCAGCAGCACGTTCATATGTCCCGGTAAACGCCCGGCTACTGGATGGATACCGAATCGTACCTGTACGCCTAGCGCAATCAGCCGGCTGGTCAATTCCTGTACCGGATACTGCGCCTGGGCTACCGCCAGGCCGTAGCCGGGAGTAATAATGACTGAACGGGCGTATTTCAGCGCTTCCGCTACCTCCGCAGCGCTGCATTCGCGATGTTCGCCCTGCGGGGCGCTAGCGTCAGATGCCGTACCCTCGCTGCCAAAGCCGCCGGCGATGACGCTGATAAACGCGCGATTCATGGCCTTACACATAATATAAGAAAGGATGGCCCCGGAAGAGCCAACCAGCGCGCCGGTCACGATTAGCAGGTCGTTACTGAGCATAAAACCTGCCGCCGCCGCTGCCCAGCCGGAATAGGAGTTGAGCATTGAGACCACCACCGGCATATCTGCACCGCCGATTGAAGCAACAAGATGCCAGCCAAACGCCAGCGCAATTAGCGTCATCACACTTAATGCCAGACTCTGCCACAACAGGCTATCGCTGCGCACGAATACTATCATTAAGGCCAAAGAAGCCAGCAGAGCCGCAAGGTTCATAACGTGGCGGCCAGGCAACATCAGCGGTTTTGATGCGAAAATTCCGCGTAGCTTACCGAACGCCACCAATGAACCGGTAAAGGTGATGGCTCCGATGAAGATCCCCAGAAAGACCTCTACAAGGTGAATAGCCGTCATGGCCGTATCTTCGAGCGGCGCGTGGCCAAGGTAGCTATTGATCCCAACCAGTACCGCCGCCAGGCCGACAAAGCTGTGCAGAATCGCCACCAGCTCCGGCATTTCGGTCATTTCAACCCGCTGCGCGAGAAAGATACCGATGCCGCCGCCAGCCATCATCGCGACCAGTATCCATGCAAGATTGGCCGCCTGGGGGCCGAGGATGGTCGCCGCCAGCGCAATCGTCATCCCGGCGATGCCGAAAACGATCCCTGCTCGCGACGTTTCGTGCTTCGATAAGCCAGCCAGGCTAAAAATAAACAACAGCGCGGCAATAATGTAAGCCGCAGTAACAAGACCTTCAGACATAACGACTCCTTAGTTTCTGCGGAACATTTTCAGCATGCGGCGGGTGACGTAAAAACCGCCGAAAATATTAATACTGGCGATAAAAACGGCGACGATCGCCAGGGCAAAGATCCAGCCTCCCTGGCTGATTTGCAGGACCGCACCGACAATGATGATCCCTGAAACCGCATTGGTGACCGACATCAACGGCGTGTGCAGGGCGTGATTGACGTTCCACACCACGTAATAGCCCACCACGCAGGAGAGAGCGAAGACGGTAAAATGGGCAAGAAAGTCCGCCGGTGCGCAATGCGCAAGCCAGCCAAAGAGCACAATAACCAGCGCCAGAAAAAGGTATGGACGCCACGGTGAAGCGGGCGCGCTTTTCACCTGCTCGGTTGGTACGGGCTTAGGCTGCTGCGGCTGGGCCGAAACCTGAATCGGCGGCGCGGGCCAGGTGATTTCACCCTCGCGAACCACAGTAACGCCACGGATAACGACATCATCAAAATCGATGACGATATTGCCGTCTTTTTCTTTACACAAAAGCTTCAGCAGATTGACCAGATTGGTGCCGTAAAGCTGGGATGACTGGGCCGCCAGCCGGGCTGGCAGGTCGGTATAGCCGATGATCTTTACGCCATCATCGCTGGTGATGCATTTGCCCTGTACCGTCAGCTCACAGTTGCCGCCGGTCTGGGCCGCCAGGTCGACGATAACGCTGCCGGGTTTCATGCTGGCGACCATCTCGCGGGTAATGAGCCGCGGCGCAGGCTTCCCGGGAATGAGCGCGGTAGTGATAATAATATCGACTTCTCTGGCCTGAGCGGCGAACAGCGCCATTTCCGCCTCAATAAACTCGGCAGACATCTGGCGGGCATAGCCATCTCCGCTGCCGCTCTGTTCATCAAAATTGAGTTCCAGAAACTCCGCGCCCATGCTTTGGATCTGCTCTTTGACTTCCGGGCGGGTGTCGAAGGCGCGCACGATGGCGCCGAGGCTGCTGGCAGCGCCAATTGCCGCCAGCCCGGCAACGCCTGCGCCAATCACCAGCACTTTCGCCGGGGGAACTTTACCGGCCGCGGTGATCTGTCCGGTAAAGAAACGACCAAAATGGTGGGCGGCTTCCACCACCGCCCTGTATCCGGCGATATTAGCCATTGAGCTTAAGGCGTCCAGCGACTGGGCGCGAGAAATGCGCGGCACAGCATCCATTGCCATGACCGTCACGCCGCGGGCGGCGAGTTTCGTCATTAGCTCGGGGTTCTGTGCAGGCCAGATGAAGCTGATTAACGTGCTGCCCGGCTGCAAAAGAGGAATTTCATCCTCAAGAGGCGCATTCACTTTCAGGATAATATCGCTCTGCCAGACCTCATCCTGCGAACACAGCGTTGCACCTGCGGTCTGCCATGCGTCATCAGTAATATTTGCCGCTGCACCCGCGCCGTGGGCGATGGAGACCGTAAAGCCCAGCTTCAGCAGCTGTTCAACGGTAGCGGGCGTGGCGGCGACCCGCGTCTCCCCCGCCAGCTGTTCCTGGGGAATCGAAATGTTCATATAAGGGTTCTCGTTCAGATAGAGATCGAAAGCGATCGCCTGCACATCAAGAGAGGCGATCGGCCTTTAGTAAGCAGGATCGCAATCAGGCGCTAACCGGCTGCTGGCGTATCAGGCCAAGCATGGCGCGGGTTTCATCCGGCGTGGCGATGGTTTTATCCACTTCTGCAGCCAGCCGCTTAACGCGCTCAACGAACCAGGTATTGGACTGCGCCAGTTCACCTTTGCGATAGAGAATGTTGTCTTCCATGCCAACCCGAACGTTGCCCCCCAGCGCCAGCGCGGCGAGAACAACCGGCAGATGACCGCGACCAATGCCCAGAGCCGACCAGGTGAAATTATCGCCCAGATGCTGTTTGCAGGTATCGAGCAAGAACATCAGGTTACGCACTTCCGCCGTCATTCCACCCGGCGCACCGAGGACAAACTGAAAGTGTGGATTCCCCTCGATCAGTCCTTTCTTCATGTAGTACAGGACGTTGTAAATCATCCCGGCGTCGAAGATTTCAAACTCCGGCTTCACCTGGCACTCGTTCATGCTGACGGCGAGTTTCTCCAGAAAGCGCGGGCTATTTTCGAATATGGTTGAGTGGGCCCAGTTCATGGTTCCGGCATCGAAAGAGGCCATTTCGGGCCGCAATAACTGGAATGGCTTCATGCGAATGTCGTCACTTAGTCCAAGTCCGCCGGAGGTCGTCAGATTAATGACGATATCGCAGCGCGCCCTTACCAGGCGCACGGTCTCGGCGAATTGATCGAAATCCATCGACGCCTGACTTTCCTCATCACGCACATGAATGTGGGCAATGGAGGCTCCAGCCTCGCAGCAGCGGACAATTTCATCAGCCTGGTCCTTCGGGGTAAGCGGAATATACGGGGTATCGCTTTTCTGCGGCCAGGCCCCGGTACAGGCGACGGTCAGGATAACGCGGTTTTCTACGGACATAATTAACTCCTTGATCCTTATTCTTTTTCAACCACCATGGCTAATCCCATGCCGCCGCCAATGCACAGCGTAGCGAGACCGTAACGAGCGTGGCGACGCTGCATTTCATGAACCAGCGAGACCAGAATGCGTGCGCCGGAAGCGCCGATCGGGTGACCGAGGGCAATTGCGCCGCCGTTGACGTTGGTTTTTTGTGGGTCCAACCCCAGCCCTTTCATGACGCTCAGGCACTGGGAGGCGAAAGCCTCGTTGGCCTCGATGACGTCGAGGTCACTCACCTGTAAACCCGCGCGGGATAGGGCCCTGCGCGTTGCGGGTACTGGACCGTAGCCCATAATGTTGGGATCGACGCCGCCGCTGCCCCAGGCGCGGATCGTTGCCAGCGGCTGAAGCTGGAGGGCGGCGGCTTTTTCACGGCTCATCAGTACTAGCGCGGCGGCGCCGTCATTAATGCCAGAAGCGTTCCCTGCTGTGACCACACCGTCAGGCCGGAAAGCGGGACGTAGCCGGGCGAGGGTTTCACGCGTGGTGCCGTGGCGGGGGAATTCATCGGCTTTGACGTAACGCTCTTCTTTACGCGTGACGATTTTTATCGGCACAATTTCATTGTCGAAACGACCGTTTTTCTGCGCCCATTCAGTGCGCTGCTGGCTTTCCGCCGCATAGGCGTCCAGCGCTTCCCGGGTGAGCTGGTATTTTTGTGCCAGGTTTTCAGCGGTGATCCCCATATGCTCGCCGGAGAAAGCGTCGGTCAGACCGTCGCTAATCAGGCTGTCAATCAGCGCGCTGTCGCCCATGCGCTTTCCCCAGCGGGCAGCGGCGGATAAGTACATGGCGTTGCTCATGCTTTCCGTCCCGCCGGCCACCACGATGTCCGCATCGCCCAGCGCGATGGCCTGCGCACCGAGAATGGTCGCCTTGAGCCCGGAACCGCATACTTTGCTGACGTTAAAGGCGCTTTTTTCTACCGGGATCCCGGCGGCGATAGCGACCTGACGAGCGACGTTCTGACCCAGCCCGGCCCCCAGTACGTTGCCCATGATGACTTCGTCAACATCGTCCGGTTTGATAGCGGCACGGGCGATAGCGGCGGTGATTGCATATTCACCAAGCTGGATAGCTGAGAGATCCTTGAGCGCGCCGCCAAAGCAGCCGATGGGCGTACGGGCGGCGCTGACAATGACAACATCTTTTGTACTCATGTGGTTGCTCCTCCGATGCAGAGCGGCATTGATATTTAATAATGTAAAAATATCGCTATAAGATTATTATGGCGTAAAAGTGTTATGCGCCCGGAATGAATTAAACTATTATTTCGGGCACAGATTACCTTTCGCTAAATAGCAAATGAGTCAGCTACGTTACTTATTAAAAATTAATTCAGGGGGAATTTTATTAAATGCAACCTCCGTAGCTATAGGTTCTTTCCGGCACATTATTCATATCATCTTCATCAATTTCCGCCACGCAGCGCACCATCGAGCCATCGCCTAAATACCAGCGCAGCGGGAAACAGAAGAAACGAAAACGCTTGCCGGAAACTTTATCCAGATTGCCGCCGAGGTTTTCAACGCCGACAATACCGTGGCCGAGCATCTGCTTATGGCAGGGTTCCCAGGTGCCCCAGCAGCCAATAGCCTCCAGATCGCCGAACTTTTCATCATAGGCGGCCTGGCCGTGAAGTTTGATATACAGCTCTTTATCAAATTCGGCATAGGCTTCTTCACCGAACTGTTGAATATATTCTTCGGTCAGTGGGCGTCCGGATGCGCCGAGTAAATTCATACGTGTGGCACCGTTATTCCCCATCGCAGTATGTAGCGGGTGATCTAATGCCTGCATATCCATGGCGACGCATTTAACTTTATTTTTGACAAACCATTTTCCGGCTTCCACGCCAGTCCCGCAGGAGTAGTGATAATACTCTTTTGAGTCATCAAATTTACGGTGCATCCCGGTATTCAGGCATACCACCATTCCGGCTAACGCTTCCGGTTTGATATTCGCACGGAGACAGGCATCTTCCAGATGATGTGGCTGAATTAATTCCCAGCGTCCGACGTTAATTTCCAGGCATATCGCCTCGCCGGTATAAGCATCGACCGGCATTTCATGCGTATAGCGCGCTCTTTTACCGTCGAACTCTGTTTCCATCACATGACGCGGGGCATCGCAGTGGGTGCCGGTGTGCATGGTGCAGGAAATACGCTGGGTTAACACGCCGCCTTTTGCCATGGTATGCGCGCTGTCGATCAGCGGCTTATCGAAGTAGGGCCAGCGCGGAGTGTCGGCGCTAAATGGATGCGTTAAATCGACAAAAACTTTCTTACCCATAGTGTTACTCCTCAGATTGCTGAGTGACGCGCTGCAGATAGTTCAGGAGGCGCTCACGGCTTTCGTTAATTGATGCGTCGTTCCAGGTCTGAAATCCGCTACCGGATTTGAAGCCCAGCTTGCCTTCGCTCACCAGCTGGCGCAGCAGCGGCGAGGGAGTTGTCGCGTTATTCAGATGCGGGAAAATATATTCATGAATCGCCAGGGTCAGGTCCGTCCCCACCATATCGGCGTTTTCCAGCGGGCCGAGGGTCGGCAGCCGGATACCAAAGCCGTAGCGGATGCCTTCGTCCACGGTGCGCGCGTCAGCGATGCCCTGCTCCACAAGGTAAATCGCTTCGCGCCACAGGGCGTGCTGGAGGCGGTTTACCAGGAAACCTGGCACATCTTTGTTGACCCGTACCGGGCGTTTCCCAACCCAGGCGAGGATGTCGAATGTGCGTTCGAATAGCACATCGTCGGTCCAGCGCGTGCGAATGACCTCCACCAGCGGGATCAGAAAGGCCGGATTCCAGAAATGGGTGCCCAGTACGCGCTGTTTGTGGGTCACATCGCGGGCGATCTCGCTGATGCTGATGACCGACGTATTGGAGGCGAGAATAGTTTCTGGTGGACAAAGCGCGTCCAGCTCGCAAAACAGCCGCTGCTTAAGGGCCAGCTGTTCAGGTACGCATTCAAAGACGATTTGCGCCCCCTTAACGCTCTCCGCCAGCCGGTCGCAAAAAACGACGCGGCTGACAACTTCTTCGATGGTGGCCTCGTCCGCCTGCATACGCTGCAGATTGATGCGAATGGTGTCCGGTGCGGTCCAGGCACCCGCGTCGATATCATAAATCGTGACTTCCACACCGCGGGCGGCAAAGATCTGCGCGATACCGCTGCCCATCAGGCCGCCGCCGAGAACCGTGATGCGTGTGACCGGATTGTTCATCACCCTCTCCTTAGCCCGCCGTACAGCCGCCGTCGATGTAAATGACCTGGCCGGTGATAAAATTTGCGGCAGGTGAGCAGAGGTATACGACAGTGCCGACCATATCTTCCACAACGGCAGCCCGGCCCATCGGGATGCGATCGAGGAAGATCTTTTTCAGCTTTTCGTCTTCCAGTACTTCCTGGGTCAGCGGCGTCCAGAAAATGGTCGGTGCGACGGCGTTAACGTTGATGCTGTATTTCGCCCATTCGGTAGCCAGCTGTTTGGTTAACAGATTGATTGCCCCTTTTGATGTGCCGTAAGCCGCGTAGCCGCCGGGGTGTCCGGCAAAGGCGCGCACCGATGAGGTATTGACGATTTTCCCGAATCCCTGCTGGATAAACAGTTGGCCAAATACTTTGCAGGGAATAAAGGTACCAGTGATGTTGACGTCCATTACTTTGCGGAAATCATTAACGTCAAAGGCCTCCGCTGGATGCCGGATAGCAATGCCGGCAATATTGATCAGAAAGTCGACTTTTCCCCAGACTGCGACCACTTGATCGGCCAGGGCTTTAACCGCCACTTCGTCGGTCATGTCGCCAGCGATAGCGAGGGCCTCGCCGCCCGCTTCCTGCACCTGCTGAACGGTTTTTTCCAGGGTGGCGATGGTACGGCCGGTTACCGCGACTTTAACGCCGTAGTTCGCCAGGCCGCGGGCGACACCTTCACCGAGCGCGCCTGCACCGCCGGTGATAACCGCAACTTTGCCTTCAAGGTTGAACAGCGCTTTGACTTTGTTATCCCATGTTGTGTCCATAATGATCCCTTACAGGTTACGTATTGCTGGCGATGACCAGCATACTGGTCGGATAATTGGTGTGGTTAACCACTTCACGCCCCTCAAACGGCGCGAGGAAAACGGCTTCCCCTTTGCTGACAACACGCGTTTCTTCTTTGGTACGGATGGTGATGGCTCCCTCCAGCACGACGTAGAGCTTCTCCGTGGGCGAGTCGTCATAGGCCCACTCGGCACCGCCGCCGGGTAAGAAGTGTGAAAGTCCACACCAGAATTGTTTTGCCTCACAGAGCGCAGCGTCGCACAACTTCAGCGCCACCATGGCGTGATGCATTGGTGGGTTGTAAGGGCTGGCTTCACTAATCGGTATCACTTTCATTGATGGTGTCCTTTTAGGAAAACTGGATTAATGTTTCAGAGATGCGTAGCGGTGCGGCGGTTTGCGCAACCACTTCCTCCACGCTGGTATCGGCAGCGATTTCGCGCAAAACCAGGCCGTTATTGACTTCAATGACCGCTTTTTCCGTCACGATCAGATTGACCTGGCCGACGGCGGTCAGCGGAAGCTGGCAGCGAGGCAAAATTTTTGACTGGCCTCTTTTATCGCAATGTTCCATGGCGATGATGACGCGGCGGGCACCGTTCACCAGGTCCATAGCGCCCCCCATTCCGGGAACCATTTTGCCGGGGATGATCCAGTTGGCGAGATTGCCCTCCTGATCTACCTCCAGCGCCCCCAGAACGGTCACATCGACGTGGCCACCGCGTATAATGGCGAACGACAGGGCGCTGTCGAAGAACGCAGCACCGGGTACGGCGGTGACCGGTTGACCGCCAGCGTTAGTTAAATCGGCGTCGATACTGTCGCTATCCGGCATGGGGCCGAGCCCCACCAGGCCATTTTCAGACTGGAAGATGACGCCAAGATCGTCGGCGACGTAGTTGGCGACCTGCGTCGGCAGGCCAATCCCCAGATTCACCAGGTCCCCTTTGTGAAGCTCT
The DNA here is from genome assembly GCF_059801205.1 of Pantoea sp. Ae19-2. Taxonomy (NCBI): domain Bacteria; kingdom Pseudomonadati; phylum Pseudomonadota; class Gammaproteobacteria; order Enterobacterales; family Erwiniaceae; genus Pantoea; species Pantoea sp. Ae19-2. The sequence goes on from NZ_JBCHWE010000001.1 coordinate 3,319,490, forward strand.
TTTGCAACCCGGCGCGCAATGCGTTCTCTCATGGCGTTTTTATCCACGGTGATCTTCCCCCTTAACCAGGTAGTCGATAAAAATGCCGGGCGTGTTGTAACGGTCGGCGGCGGTACAGTTCATCGGCACAATGGATTCGCACTCGGCAATCACCAGACGTGCGGCGGTGGCCATCACCGGGTTAAAGTTTTTGGTGGTTTTATTGAACATTGCGTTACCGGCCGTATCGGCAACGGAGCAGTGGATCAGGGCTATGTCAGCCTGCAGCGGCCGTTCCAGCAGCCAGGGCAGGCCGTCAATGATGACCTGCTGCTTGCCATCCTCCACCACCGTGCCCAGCCCGGTGCGGGTCAGTACGCCGCCCAATCCGGCTCCGCCTGCGCGAATACGCTCAACCAGCGTGCCCTGGGGGACCAGTTCCGCTTCCAGCTCGCCGCTGGACATCTGGCGTCCGGTTTCCGGGTTCAGGCCAATATGGGAAGCGATGATCTTGCGAACCTGCTTATTGACGATCAGCTTGCCGATCCCCCGATCGATAAACCCGGTGTCATTCGCGATAATCGTTAAATTACCCACGCCTTTTTCCACCAGCGCATCAATAATTTTTTCTGGCGTCCCAACCGCCATAAATCCGCCAATCATGATAGTCATGCCCTCTTCCACCATGTCGGCTGCGCGTTGCGGCGAAATATTTTCTTTTTTTAGCATGGTATGACTTCCTGAATAAGTGACGTTACTGTTTGCAAACCGATAGTTAACGAAAACAGTTTTCCCTGGTGAGGAACTGTAAAATTGTTATCCGGCGACGACGGAATCTGTTTTGCCTTTGCATTTGTCGTTAATCATGAAAATTAATACGGCGGCAATAATATCCAGCACGATAAATGAAATATAAGCTGCGTCGTAATCGCCGGTATATTTCAGGCTAATAGCCGCCACAGCAAAACAACTGACCCGGAATAAACACGCAATGGTTGAAACCAGACGGTTAGCGGCGGAGAAGTCATAGCGGCCATAAACGGTGCCGACCATCGATGTGCAGAGCTCTTTGATACCGGCGATACTGGCCCCCACCATTAATAGCGTGAAATAGGTAAAGTAATCGCTACCGCGAACCAGCAGGCAGGCGTGAGTGACAGCAAAGAAAAAGGCGTAAGCGATGCTGGCTTTTCGGGTACCGACTTTGACATCCACCCATCCCCAGAAGTAGCTGAACACGGCGCAAATCAACGCGGCGGAGGTAAACATCCAGACGGCGGTTTCTTTCGCATAACCCACTGAAATCAGCCGGGGGATCAGCTGACTGACAACGCCGATATCCACCAACCACAGCAGGCCGAAACCGACGGAAATCAACCACATTTCCCGGTCGCGGAACAGCACGCGGTAGGTAAAGGGGCTTTGGTAATCGGTCTGCGCCGCCAGATTAGCAGCCTGCTGCTCGCGAGAAATCGGCTCGTTATCGGGGTACAAACCCAGCTCTTCCGGCGTATTGCGGATCCAGAATATCGAGATGATACCGAGGGTAATTAACGTTCCTCCGACGACGGCATAAGCACCGGGGACGCCGAAACGATCAAAGAGGAAGAACATGATAGGAATAAGCGTTGCGGTACAGAATGACATCCCCATGGTTGCCCAACCCAGCGCCAGGCCTTTTTTCTTTGGAAACCAGCTATTCAGCAGGGTGGCGGGAACGTTGAAACAGCAGCCGGTGGCCAACAAATTCATCAGCGCCAGACCAATAGCATATTGGGTGTAAGAGGTGACGCGGCCAAACCAGATCATCGTTAATCCCAACGCCAGCAGGCCAAAAATGGCGACGATTTTTGCCCCTCTGCGCTTGATCATTTCGGCGATGACCAGCGCACCGATAACGCCAATCCAGCCCGCGGGCGTTGAGAAAGAGAGAAGCGTGGCGAAATCCCAGCCGTGAAGATCGACAAAGCTCTGGACGATAACGTTCAGGCCGTCTGCGGTCCAGGCGGCGAAGTTGTAATACATCAGCATACTGAAGCCGACCATGCTCCAGCCCCAGCCGCCGAAGTTACTTCGGGTGCTGGAATGGTTTGCCGTTTTGTCGGCAATGTTATTTGTATTTTTCATAATTCTCACCCAGTTAATAAATTTAACCCTCCCCTTAACAACTGGCTCTGAATAATAAGGGGCGATGCGGCGCAAAACATTTGCGAGGGGCAATGTTATTATCGAGAAAACCAACTTACTAAGATCAGATTAACAACAGGTTTTTTGGGTTTGAAGACTATAAATAAAAAGTGCATTTGCAAATATGAAAAGAGGCACCGGCGATTTTTCAGGATTTCTTCTCGCGCATTTTCTGAAAGGTATCGGTGTGTTGTTCAATCAAAAAATGTTTAAAAGAAGATACGCATTCGGTTATTTGGCTGCGGGCCGGATAATAGAGGTTTAATAACCACTTCGATGTTTGCATCTCCTTAAAAAGGCAGGTGAGTTTTTCACTGCGAATATCACGCTGGACAACATACTCCGGCAGGTAGGCAATGCCGGCCCCTGAAAGCACCGATTTTCGTAACAGCGTGCTGTCACAGACCTCAAGCGATTTGGGAATTTTGAAAAAGTGACGTTCGTTATTGATCTCGTAAGCCCAGTCGTTGCTGCCGGTCAGCGAGCTGGCGAACAGACAGCGATGATGCACCAGCTCCGACGGATGCTGCGGCGTGCCGTTCATCAGTAAGTATTGCGGTGAGGCGACGGTCACGAACGGCTCGGCGATCAGATTACGCTTCACCAGCGGAAGCTCCTGATCCTGGGGATGGCTAAAGGCGTTGACGGCGCCGATGATGATATCGTGATCTTTCCAGTTCTGAATACCGAAGGCTGAGACATGAACGGCGATATTCACCTGACGGTTACCGGCCAGATAGTTAGCGACGATGGGCATCAGATATTGTTCGGCATAGACCGGCGTACAGCAGATACGAATCGTTCCCCGACGCTGGGTGGAAAAATGCGTTAGCTCATTTTTGAGCTGACTGACTTTCTCACCGATTAAACAGAAATTGCGATACAGATAATCACCGGCATCGGTCAGCGGCATGGCTTTGTTGTTGCGCCGATAAAGCGGGCAGCCAATTTCTTTTTCCAGATCGGACAGCCAGCGCGATCCAGAGGAAATGGAGATTCCCATTCGCTCTGCCGCCGATGAAATGGAACCGGTAGTAACCAGATTCACGAAGAACATCATTCTGGTCATGATATGCGGATCTGAAAGGGTGACATCCTGCGGCAGGACGGGGGCGGACGCCTCGCTACGATAGTCTTCACTGTACATAGTCGGTTTCTCGCTTCAGATTGGCCTGGATTTATCCTGGCAGCTAACCTGATGAGCAAATGGCAAGCATTCACATTTGCCGCGCGCCACGGTTCACAATTTACACAATCTCTCGGTTGGCAACCTGCCGCAGCCCATCCAGATCCAGCACTTCGATATTGCCGTAGTGAAGCGCCACCATCTGGCGCTGCGCGAAATGTCTGAGTGTTTTGGCAACAAAAGGACGTGACAGGCGCAGGCATTCGGCCATGAACTGCATCGTGAAAGGAATGTGGCGTTCGCGACAGGGGCCGCTTTGTCCCTCTTCACAATCCACCAGAAAAGCCGCCACACAGGCTTCCCTGGAGGCCACTTTATGTGTGTACAGCACCCGATCCAGATCGTGAAGTCGCTCGGTAAGTGAATCAACCACCTGCATTTTGAATTCATCAAACTGGGCCAGCAGCTGCGTGGCGCAGGCGCGCGGAAGAAGCAGTAATTCCACATCGGTCATGGCGATGAAGTTACGATCTAACGGCGTGTGCTTCCAGACGAAGTCAAACAGGATCATGCGGCCGACCGGAACGTGGGTGAGCAGCGTCTGGTTGCCGTTAGCGTGGTGAACATTCGCGAACAGATGGCCTTTTAACGTCCAGGCTATCGCCTCAACGTCGGCGCCCTGATGAAACACGATGCTGCCGGCTTTTTCGCTACGAATACGCGACTGGCGCAGTAAAGCCTGCTGAAGCGCCTGAGGAAAGGCGTTCCAGCCGGGGATCATCATTATGGCTTCTTCGGCGAGCATAAACGCTCCTGTCTGAGGGGGAGAGGAACAATTGTCAGCAAACGGAACGGGGTTTTTAAGCCGGGAATAGACAAGATGTGATAGCTATCAAAGAGAGCCGTCAGGAGCAGGAAGCACTTTTTCTTTCTGCTCCTGACGCGCTGAGGTATCACGCCGGGTGATGACGTGAGGGAGTAACCCCGGCTACAGCGGCATCGACATCCCGATATGGAAAAAGGTCATTCCGGCATCGTTTTCGCTATGCAAATTAAACAACAGTCGGCTGGTAACAGTTACGCCGCTAAAGTCATAACTTATCATTGGACCGGCTTTGATGTGCTCGACGCGCTTACCGGTGGAGTAGATCCCCTCCACGGCCTGTACCGTTCTGCCGTTTACCTTGTCGTCAGTCACCTGCTTCGTCCAGTTGCCGATAAGCCCCGCCGTGAGGTTGTTGCTGATGCGATGGGTGGCGGTAACGTCCATGTACCAGGTACTGCCGGAGCGGTAGTCGGTTTCGCTGTTTCTCGTGTTGAAGTCAAAAATATTATTGAGCGTAATGCCCCAGTCATCGGTCAGATAGCTGATGGCGATATTGGGTTCAAACGACCAGTAATCCCAGGCGACATTATCGCCGGAGGTCTCTTTTTGACCGGTTACCGCATTGCGGGTATAGGCCGTTTTGCCATCCGGTAAATAGATGGCTAACCCGGCGCCGATGTGGAAATTGTTATGGAGATCCCAGGAGAGCGCGAGGGGCGTAATGCTGGTTCCCATCAGGCCATTGGTGTGGTCAGTGGTGTGCTGGCCTGTATTTTTCACCTGAATAAATTTATAGGGCTGTACCACCATCGCCGCATAGCGCGCGCCGAAAAGTTCCCAGCCAGGAACCCATGTGGCAGACATTACCAGCCCGACGTTGGAGAGCTTATTTTTCCCTCCGGCGATTTTCGCCGTATCACCGCTGCCGTTTCGCACAACGCCGGTTTCATAGGTGGATGTCATTGACAGATACAGCCCGTCGGGCGGAAGCGCGCCTGTATGGGTACCGGTGGTGGCGCCGGGCTGTAACGGCGTTAATCCTTCGGCAGCAAAGAGTGGGCAAGGAACAACCAGAGAAGCGGTAAGGGCCAGGGTAAGAGGTAGCGTTCTGATTTTCATTTTAATCGTCCATTTTATGACCAGTGCCGGAACGATTAAAAGCAAAAATCACGCGACCTGGAATAGCATAAATAAGAACGTCTTTTCGGAATTTGCAAAAGCAGTTGGAAATGTTAATCCGTGCTGCTTTTAAGCCTTGATGCCTGCAACGCTGCTGCAAAACCTGTAGGGGCCACGACTGTTTTCACCGCAGGATGTGAGAGGATTTTGGGGGCGAGGTTTGGTGACGCGGAGAAAGTCCCGGAGGCGCTTTAGACTAGGGCAACAGCACAACGGATTAACGCTGAGGACGCGTGAAATGGTCGGATATTTCCCCCTTCTTTTCGCCATTATCAGAATTTAGATCTGCGACGAAAACTGATGGATTCCGTTGAGATTTGCATCGAATTTCTGCGTACGCTTTCGCAGTTTGCTTTTTTCACTCTCGCTGCGTTTTTGCCTGCCTGATTAAATGTTCCGGTCATTTAGCGCGATACGAATGTGTTGCCCCACATCCGCATCGCTGATCACAATCACTATTTACGGAGAATAGTCATCATGACTGCCATCAATTCTATTTCAGGTCAGATTGAAGCTAAAGATCAAACCTATACCCAGCGCTATGCAACCGTGGGTTATGTGACCCGCACTCCAGATTACCGCCGCATTCCGGCGATTACCCTGAAAGGCTGTTGGTTGAAAACAGCGGGTTTTTCCATTGGGGTGCAACTGGATGTGAAAGTGACCTGGGGGCGGATCATCATCAGCGTTAAGCCCCGGGACGTGATCAACGGGACGCGGGTGAGAACGATTGAGGAACTGGCGTCACTGCCTGTGCATATTAGAAAGCGGGTGATGAAGGCGATTGGCTTGACTGACTGGTAGGGGTTGATGGGGCTTGCTCCTGCGGAGGTGGGGGCAGGCTGGGTCTTTAACGTTAAGAGTAAATGCAGAGTTACTATGACCGACGCCGATATAGCGAAAATGGGTAGTGCCCGCGTAAAACGACTTGCGGATGAAGATGGTAAGCCCTGTGCCATTGAGAAAGAGCCGGTAAGTGAGGTGGAATATGCTTTCTATCACAATGCCGCTCCCCTTCTGGCCCAGCTTGGCATTCTGACGCCCGTGGTGAAATCAGCCTGCTACGAACAACGAAAGCTCGTACTCGAATATATTCCTGAACCCATCCAACAAGACGCTGTTATGAGCGATGCGTTCCTGTCCGTGCTTGCGCGATTACACTTAATCGAGCCTGATTCCTCATGGACGTTCAGCACACATCAGTGGGATGAGGCAGCACTTGAAGGCTGCCTCGCTCTGCTTCGCCTGCCTGCTCAGGCGGAACGGCAGTTTCGGGCAATGCAGAAGCACAGCAATGTTCTTTTTGAACCGCATTGCGTGTTCTCCGGTGATACCAATGCAGGTAACTGGGGAAAGAGAGAGAATGGCGAACTGGTGCTGTTCGACTGGGAACGCTTTGGCCTGGGTAACCCAGCGATAGATTTAGCGCCTTTGGTCAAAGGGATGGGCGGAGAAGAAGACTTTCGAGTGTTAGCAAGACGCTATTGTCAGTTGAATAGCAGGTTTAATGCGGATGTGCTGGCGAAAGAGATCGCCCTTGCTAAAACGTGGATTGTGAATGAAGTGGTGCTGATATTGAATGCGCGGAGGAAGCCGGAACTGGCGCAGTATTTGGGATGGTACTGGGAGGTGCTGCCTGAGTGGGTTAAAAATATGTGTTTTATCATTAAGCAATGACTTTATTTTTTGAAATCAAATAAATGAGAGTCCATCCATCTAATAAATGCAACTCTCAAAATAAGAATAATCCTTAGATAAAAATTAGACAATAACTCATTATCAAACCCAAGAGTAAAATGAATAATAATTTTCAAATTAATTTTTAAAAATCATATCCTTGATCTCCTCTGGTGTAAATGGTGGATTTTTACGGTGTAGCATTGCATGACAGTTTGGACAAACGGGAATAAGGTCTTTAATGGGATCAGGAGAATGCTCTTTTTTTATTTTAGAAAGCGGTTTGAGATGATGAACATGGATAAATTCTTTAGCAATATCACCATAGATCTTTGACAAATCAATTTGGCATACTTTGCATTGATGACCATGATAAGCAACGGCGGCGCTGCGGGCTTTTGGATCGCGTTCATATCGATTGACCATTACTTGCATTACAGCACCCTCAACATATTGAGATTCATTGGGTACTTCATCTGGAAAAAGAAAATCCTGAACAGGTAAAACATAATTTTTATCTTGAATGATTTTAAATCCTTGCTTTATCAATAACCTTACGCATTTTGAGTTAATACCACCCGAGAAATCTTGAGGCGTAAAACTCTTGCCGGTCATTAGTGATGCAGCTATTCCAGCAATGGCTTTTGAAGGATAACGACGTCCCTCAAACTCAAGTTCATAAAGTCGAGCTTCTTTGAAGCGATGTAAAAACCCTTCATCATAAGCCTTAATAGCTTTAATAATAAATTCGTATGGTAGATCATCAGGGAATTCGTTCATTTAAAAACATCCTTATAGTCATAGAACAAGCCATCATTTGATGAACGTTAATAATATTGTTCACGATAACATCCTCACCTAATGCTGTTCAGTTAAGTAAGACTGTTTAAAAAGTCTTCATCTACTATTTAATAAAGCAGTCTACTTTAAAATTCATAATTGCAAGGAACCATATAACCTCATAATCTAATCGCGCAAAACACATAAGTTATCATTTAAAAAAAATAACAAAATCAATATCATGGGCAAAAAGAATAGTTATAAATACTACAACAGATAATGCAATATAATTTCACACACACCTAGAAACACTACACCCCCCTCAGAACAACAGGCACATAAAGAAATTTCAATAAGTTATGAGCGCCGTTCTGAAACTGACAGAACGGCAACAGATACAATAATAATAAAAAACATGCCCTACATTTACTCCAGTAAACGTTGCTCCAAATTGGAATAAATGATCTTAATTTCATTTTTTAAAGCATCACCGACATATACCATTGATGTGTCGTAACGTTTGAAGTTCTTATCACGAGATGCACTGAACCAGTTGAATGAACCGACACACAAGAGCTCTTCATCACCAATGACCACTTTACTGTGTATGCGGTCAACAAGTCTGGTTGATATACCGAGTTCTTCTAGCTTTCCAAGAGCTTCATCAAGGCGCTGCCGTTTTTCTATCCGCTGTTCATAACTGGAAGCCTGGGTATTGAAACTCTTGTCCGTCACGACTGTGATATCAATTCCGCGAGAAAGAGCATGTTTCATTGATGCCAGAAATCCGGTTTCTTCCAGCTTATGCCAGATTAACCAAGGAGAAACAATCGTGATGCTCTTCCCAATTGAGTCAAACGTCTGGTTGAGAAAGGCATCATGCTCTTCTGCCCCGTGTAGGGTAGATATCTGTGTTTGAGCAGTGCTCAAATCTGGGCGTTTTTTGAACTCAAACTGCAGCGCATTATTTGCGGACGCAAACAGGTATTTCGCCAGTAATCCTCTGGGCGAAGAGCCCGGCTGGATCTCGAAGAGGTCCATATCCCCGAAGACCAGGAAACTGTCCTTAGCACGGGAAACGGCAACGTTCAACATGCTGCTTTCCTTATCGATAAATTCGCCATCTTCGTGCTTGGAATACACCGGTGAAAAAAGCACGATGGGTCGCTCCGCCCCCTGTAAGGCGTGCACAGTTCCAACCGTCAGGGAATTTTCATCACCACTACAATTAATATCGAGGTCACGTAATGATGACTTTATAGCATTAACCTGTGCAGAAAATGGCGTCACTACACCTACCACTTTATGTAACGGTTTTCCGTAATGCGCCTCGATTTCCACTTTGTGAGCCGAAAGCCAGGCCGCTATCGTTTCAGCCTCAAAGGCGTTATAGCGACTTCCGCCATTTCCCTTTACACCTTTGCCATCGATGTGGAGATAACCCATCGCAGGAAAAATCGTTTCTTCTTCCTCGCCTCGTTTTGGCTGTAACTTACCGTGATAACAAAGAGCGTTACAGTAACCAATAATATTGTTGAAGCAACGGCGATGCTCATACAGGTACATTCCGCGGGCAAAGTCAGGATCGTACTTATAGCGTGAGTTAAACTGAGCCACTTTCATAACACTGCCTGATGCAGCACTTTTTCCTGACTCACTCATCAAGATATAGGCTTCAGTAATCTCCTCTTGCGTACTGCCGTGAAGGATATTCTCCTCCATCATGTTACCTATATCGATGCCTGGTAGGCTGTTCCAGATAGGCGCGATTTGTTCAGTATCACCAATTACCAAGGCTTTTTTCGCCAGTGCGAAAGACGCTGCGGCAACCTCAGGGAGGACCTGCCCCGCTTCATCGACAATCAGCAAATCGGCAAAATTGTATAAATAGTTGTCGTCAAATTTCTTGTTGCCGCCTACAAATTCACTGGTCTTCATATGGCACGGCAACATGTAGCAAGTCATCACTACACAAGGCGTAAGTTTCATTCTACGCTGCCAGCGCGCCTTAACACTTTTTGCCCCAGAACGTTTTTTTTCTTTTTGAAGATTATCAATCCCGTCCATATCCATTAGCCAGCGGCCTTCCCAGTAATGGGTTGCCAGTAAGAACGCAGGGAAACGGATCCCTGTATCCGCTAGCTCATCCGCTTTGGACAAGGTCACTTCATTTGCATCTGAGTGCCCTAATGAATATGTCAGCTCACGCCAGCGCTGAGATGCTTCGCTTTCGCGTCTGGAGATGTCTTGGGCTAGTTCAATCTCCTTTTGGTAACCCGCCTGTTCTTTAGACGCTTGTGAAATTAAACCTTCTATAAATGCATCAATATCTTCAGGCAGTGCTCCCTCAAATGCCATCATCTTTGCGCCAAACGCCTCTTCTAAAAAGAGGTTCATTTGATAGTGACGTTTAGTGCGAACGACAGGCAGCCATGAGAAAAGCGCATATACCACGGACTCATTCGCACGATATTGCTGCCACTGCTTTTTACCTTGGTTCAAAAGCATGATTTCATTCGTGATGTTAAGCAGTAAAGCATTTTTATCTTGAATGTACTGGTCGAGATCTTCGCTGATGGCATCCCGCTCACGGCGAACTGCATTCAGCCTGTTCCATGCCGGCTCGATTTGCTTAAGCTGATGAGACATCTCAGCTAAACGATTATGTAAAAGCTCTATAACCAGCTCTGGAGAGCTACAGTCTTCGTTCGGAAACGCCGCTTTTGCCTTCTCCAGATAAAAAACTCGTGCGTCTTCAACATATTCGAGAGATTCAATACGATTAAAAAAATCTTCCGTCTGGTATTTTTTTACAGCGTCGGCTTTTTGAGTGGAAGACGGATAAAACGCGCCAAAGCTGGCCACGTCGGGTAACCAACGCCCCGTCATTGCCCCGGTACCAGAACAAAAATCTTTACCGAACGCTTCAATGATGTTGGTTACAGCCTGGTTATTGGTTGACGTAGCAATAACTACAGGCGGTTCACTTTTATTAAGCGCAGCCCTGGCCCATTCAGTAGCAATAATGGAAAGCACCAGCGTAGTCTTACCTGTTCCCGGGGGGCCATTCACAGCAAGCATATCGCCCGGTTGCTGAGTCAGGTAATGACTCAAAGCATCACGTTGTGCCACAGCCAGCGGAAATGTATCGCCAGAATGCCCAAGACGCTCGCTAAACATGGCGTTGTCAGGCAGAAGTGATTCTAATGGGGGCATTGCATTAGAGGCAAAGCGCGATAACAACGGCACTTCTTTTTTGCTCAGCAGTAGATGGTCATACATAGGCAGTATATGTATGCTTGCCCCGCCAACCCGGTTAGCTTTGATTACATAGCCATATTCAGCTAGTTCATATTGCTCGTGGGATTCAATCCATTCTTTAGCTACATTTTCAAGAAGTTCTTCTGACTCTTTACGATATTTTTCCCATAGGTTCTTGTATCGTTCATATCGCTTTTCACGCTGCTCATCCGTTTCTGCTTGGTGATCGTGCTTGTCATACCCGCCAAAGGTGGTTGAGTCATGTGTTGTTCTGTATTTGTCATATTGCGCCATCTCACCGATTGAAAATGTACCTTTGGGAAGTGGCTCAAGCAGGTCTCGCGGAATGGTAGTCGGCGCGTTGGGAAACAAAAAACCTTCTCGGTTCAGGAGAGCAGAAGTGACCAGTGGAGTAATAAACTCTGGTGCGCCTGCAGTCCGCTCTTTGCCGTGCTTTAACAAACGGATAAATACCTGAGGACGTAACAGCACCTCTACGATTTTAACGTCTTCAGCTTCATCCTCAAAAAACGCGCGGACTGTCTCATCCTTTAACCTTGCTGAATCAATGTTCGTCCATCTGGTGAATGGCTCTACATCCTTATTCGCAAAAGCACCTTTGCCCGACTCTGCATCAGCCAGAGAGTTACGCCAGTATGAAGTGAATCCTTTGGTGTTACTGTCCATCCCGCATCCCGCAACTTAAGTCAAATTATTGATTTGATAGATATAAACGCACCTTATGATTAAGCATTTTCCACGAAGTGAGCCCGAGTGCAATGATTTGTTTGTGCGACCAACTCCCCATTGTTTTAGACAGACAGTTATTAACTATTATTGCTAAAAGATTCACGAGCTGACTTGTATCCGCTTTGAGCGAACAGCAGGAATTTATGACTAATTACTAACTATTTTCATCATTATAAACAGCCCCTTTGCTGCATCGTAGTAGAGTGCCGCAGTGCTGATTCGTCTCTTATCGGCCAAAATCCGTGTTTTCATTGGTCAAAAAATCGCCAAAATCTAGAATGATAATTTCTTATCGACCAAGTAGCGATGCGCGCGAATAAACAGAAAGGTTTCCTGCCTTCATCTCGAGGCCAACGGCTAGAAGCATCACTTTTATCCTGAGATATTTGATACATGTTTAGTTAAAAAAATTAAAGTTAAGCAGTACTATGCCGTAAGTATTACCATGGGCAACCTCACACAGATTATGGGATTGAAAATGTCAGAAATAGAATTCTACAGAAACGGTAATGTTAGCATTAGTAATTCTCGTTTTATCGTTGGCACAACAACCTATGCCATGAACGGCGTAACTTCTGTTAAAAGGGGGCAAAATGAGCCTCCGAAAGCGGCTCCAATCGTTTTAGGTTTGATTGGGCTTATGATGGTTTTTGTTGCTTCGACCCTATTATTCAAAGGGATTGGGGTGCTTATCGTATTGGGTTGTATAGCTTGGCTTAAATCCTTAAAGACGGAATACCTCGTTTTTCTGAACAGTTCTTCCGGTGAATCTCAGGCTCTAGCTAGCACAGATAAAGAATACATTGACCAGGTTATTCACAATCTTAATGAAGCGATTATTCACCGTGGATAGCTATGTGGCCGGATGTGAACTGCCCCCACGCCTATAGAAAGTCTGTCCTCACGACAAGGCCTGTTTGAAGGCCTTCTGACTGACGCAGCCGGGATGACTCTGGCGACGGGCCCGCTTGTAGAACACTTCAATTTAATCGAAGATATCCGCCCGGGCCATATCCAGGGTTTTATATATGCGTTTCCCGATTCGTTCTTTTTTCAGCGAACTAAACAATGATTCGGCCACTGCATAGTCATGACCTGCGATAAAAGTCAAGGCTAATTTTTTGACAGGTCAAAACTAAGAGGTATAGAGAAGTAGGGAAACGGTCGTTTGTAGGCAGAGATCATCATCTTCCGCATAAAGTGATGGTAATCGCTACTGAAATTAGGGTAATTTTTCTTCACAAGCGAGTTTCAGAAAACTAACATTCATATAGTTACCTGGGGTTACTATAAATGATGCAACGTATTGAGTTTATCAAAGACTACGGAATTTTCAGGAATTATACAAAAATCGATGCAAAGGATTTCGGAAGGCTAAATCTTATATATGGTTGGAATGGTAGTGGAAAATCAACACTAACATCTTTATTTGAACAAATTGAAAACCATCAATTCATCAGATATCCTGAGTCAACATTTTCCATTAAAACAATTGACGGCTCAGTAATAAATAAAGAAAACATAGCTACAAACAACATAAACATTAAGGTGTTCAATCAAAGCTTTGTTAACAAAAACATTGACTGGAATAATTCAGTTAAAAGTATACTATTAATTGCTCAAGAAAAAATTGTTGAAAAGAAAAAACTAGAAGAACTAAAAAAATCCCTTGAAACTAAAAACAAAGAACATATAAAAAATCAAATAGATAATGAAAAACTCACATCTGACATTAAGAAATTTCTAACAGATGCAGCCAGAAGAACCAAGACCAGCCTTCAAGTAATTGACACTAGCGACTCTAGATTTTTGAGTTACAATAGAACAAAATTAGAAGCATTCATCAATTCAAATACAAATGAAATAAACAAAGACGGTGCAATACTTAATATTAATGAAGTTTCGAATTTAACTAAAGCAGCCAACCCTACACAGAAACCACAGATTGATATAATCGCTCCACATATAGAGCAAACATTACTTAAAAAAGCACAAGACAGGTTGAATGAACTTTTTAAGCAATCTATTACAAACAAGATCATTGAACACCTAAAAAACAACCAAACAACCCAGACTTGGGTTTTGCATGGCTTAGAAATAAATAAGGATAGTGAATATTGTGAATTTTGTGGCAGCAAAATATCTCAAGAAAGAATTGATGAACTTAATGCTCATTTCAATGACGAGTATAAGAAATTTTCAGAAACCCTAGATAGAGCTAAGTCATGGCTTCAAGATCAATTTATTGAAGTAATCAATGTTAATAATATAGATATCTATGATGAATATAAGGAAAAAATTAAAGATAGCGCATCCCTTTTAAAAAAAGAAGCTGAAAAAATAAATAATGAAATAAAAGAATGGAGTAAGCTTTTAGATGAGAAAATTAAAAACCCTTTTAATGTAAGCATGATCGCAATTGAGATAAAAGAAGACTTTTTTAAAGAGTTTAATAAGCAATCAGAAGAAATTAATACCTCAATAAAATTACACAATAAAAAAACTAGTGACTTTAAAAAAGAAACAACCAAGGTTAAATCTCAGCTTGAATCACATTATGCAGCATCAGAAGTTAAATCCTTTGACTACTTTAGGAAAATATCTAATCGTGATGATGAAATTAAAAATCTTGATAAATCATCAGAAGAATTAAAAAAGATTCGGGAAGAAATTAGAGTAATTGAAAACTCATTATCGAATGAGACAATTGCAGCAGACATATTCAACAAGCATTTGCATGGTTTTCTAGGTCGCTCTGAACTTAGCCTACAGTTTAATAAATCAAAGAATGGGTATGAAATACTAAGAGATAATAAAATAGGTCATGCGCCTAATCTAAGTGAAGGCGAGAAAACTGCAATTGCTTTGATTTACTTTATAACAAAACTTACTGAAAATGATAACAAAATTTCAGACAGCATACTTGTATTCGATGATCCTGTATCAAGTTTTGACTCTAACCACCTATTTCATTCATATTCCTTCATCAAAACATACTGCCATGAAGCCAAGCAACTCTTTCTTTTAACTCATAACTTTACTTTCTTCAAACTCGCTAGAGACTGGTTTAATACAAATAATAGAAACAGAAAAAATAAAGAAAAACCAGCTAATGCCTTTTTCTACACGATAGAGCCGAGCGCAGTAACGCCCCGTTCATCCTCACTCTGTAATGCAGATGCAAGCCTTATAGATTATAACTCAGAATATCATTATATATTTGAAACACTCTACAAACACAAAGAACACCCTAGATTAACCCGTGAACAAGCATTCTTCACAGCCAACCTTTCACGTAAATTATTAGAATCATTTCTAAATTTCAAATATCCAAAACATAGATCAGATCTATCACAGTTGATGGATGTAGCAGCAAAAGGGTGTGTGGCATTTGATGGACATAAGAAAGAAAAAGTTTATAGATTCATTAACAAATACTCACACAGTGCGGTGATCGAAATTAATGAAGACATTGCCGAGAACTTAATCGGAGAAGGAACGAATGTAATAGGTGATATTTTCTCTTGGATTGAAGAAATTGATAAAGTCCACCATGATGAAATGGTGAGCATTTGCCGCCCACAGGTATAGATTTTAACTTACTTCCTCCACTCACCATTTAATGAGTGGAGGAAGTATTATTAAATTTAGATTTTTATCCTTTTATCAGAATTGCATTATTATTAGCAAAAAAACCATCTTCAGAGTTAAACTTACATATCTGAGGCAACTCAATACGTGACCTGAAGTATCTATAGAAAGGTTTCAATTTACTAATTATCAAGGTGATAGCCAATGGGACATCTTAGCCCGTACAGTAAAGCAGAATTACGTCTCCAGTCCGGTTGTGGGAAAGCAATGGACGGTTATATCACTGCCAAGTGTGGCGACATCCAACCTGATATGGAAAGGCACATGTGCAGCGAGTGCAATAAACGTTGGAATGAAGCTGTTAAAAAGATGCACGAGAAAGAATAGCAGGAACGAATCTGAGGGGCTGAAAAGCCCCAATGCAACCCGCTCACCTAATTATATTGATAGCCAGCTCATAGCCGCCTCGTAAAAATGAGCCTCGCGAGATCTGTAGATTAAAGGATTGACCACATGCAAAAGAAGGTACGCATACCTATACCCGCCGACTTATCAGTATCTATTCTGTTTGAGTCAGATAAAACGTGTTGCGTTTGTAGAGATCCCGGCAAACCCATTCAGATTCATCATATCGACGAAAACCCAAGCAACAATGCCCCGCATAATCTATCGGTGCTTTGCCTCATATGCCATAACGACACCCAAGTGCGGGGCGGCTTTGGCAAACAACTCACAGAGACAGTTGTAAGGCAATACCGTGATGACTGGCTAACTCGCGTTAAAGCGCGGCGAGATAGTGCAGACGAGTAGCAGTGAGCATGATGTCTGGCAACAATCATACTTACCGCACCACCAAGCATTACGAGGAACAAAGCTTACGGGTGCCATCAAACCGAGATGGATTATACGACTATATTGACTTGTTACCGCTGGTTAAAAAAGTACTGCTATCAAACTCTACAGAGGGGTGGGATATAGGTTCAACTGCCTCTATGGTTGAGGCAAACGAGGCGTACATAATTGGCCTACAAGGAATACTAATCGGGCTACTCGACTACTACCAAAATAAGTGCTTCGAGTCGCAAAGCCCACATGAGTTTTTAAGCGATGTAATATCAACTCGCTACCAATGGCACCGCCTAAGGCTAGAGCCTGAGGGGCCAAATACAGGGGGCACAATAGTCCAAACTATACAAGGCGCTGCTGTGGCTAACGATCTTGAGCACATGATTGTAGACCTGGTGATAGCGCTTATCGGTTACGATGATTCATATAATTACAACGACTGGCATGATGAGTGGCTAGGCCAGAACCGTCCGGTGTCGTCTGGCGCAACCAGGGCATAAGTATGGGTAGATTTTGTATAGCCTGTTTTTGGCGCATAGATATCATTAGCGCCGTGATGGGGTATTAACCGATCAGCGACGTAGGCGTCATCTATGTTCTGCTTTCACTCATTCTCTTATCAGGTAGCCGTTATAGTCCGGTGGCTGAAACCGTTGCAGAGCCAGATGCTTTCCCGATCTGGTTAGGATTCCCATCTATCGCCTGTTTATTCCCTGTGCTGTCTCACGACATGGCATTACGGAACACCGCGCTAAGTGTGGAACGAATGAAATTTTTGGGATGATTTAGAGACGTGGGCTAGGCGTCATAGCTTTCAAGTTGAAAACTGTACGTGTTTGAAGCTTGGAACTACACGCCGCTATGAGATAGTATTCCCTAAATCTGCCACTAATAACTACAGCGGCAATTTCTGGTTAAAGGTATATGTCATTTATTACATGCAAAAAAGGTGGAATTTTAACTCTAACTTATTGATAAGTAATAATTTATATGACTTTGTGCGAAGGCCGGACTCGAATTTCACACCCAATAGACTGATATCAATGTTGTTTATAAATAGGAATAAATAGTTATACCCGCACTTGTACCCACAAGTTAAAATCCGTACAAAAAATAAGCATTTCGAGTGGGTGTAAAGCCTTACCAGTAGAACACCGATATGGCTGTCAAAGCAAGATTCACGCAGGCAGGAAAGTTTTCCTCAGAGGTATCAATTCCCATCCACTCAGAACAAAGTCAGACATGGCCGCGAAATGAACGTTAACCCTTACTTTGCTATGCTAGTGCCCATGGCAAATCTCTGCGTCTATTTACTGGTTTTAGAGTACCCTCGTTTCTCAATTGTTGAGCGGCCCAACGAATGTCATATTGCCACGTATACAACATATCGCCGGAAGACCTAAGCTCAGCCTCGTAGCTGTCCCATACATACTTTGAAACTTCACGTGGCCAAGCACTACCACCCCGTTCCTGAAGACACTCGATGATCCATTTTTTCATGCTTTCCCTAGTTACCATCATATATCCTGATCTTCACTCGTTGATCGATACATCGCAATACTAGCATTCACAGCTTCTGGCACAAGGTGGGCAGAACCTAAGCGCTTTTAGTCTGCTATGAGCGAGGAGCGGACTTTAATTTGCAGATTACTTTGCCCCGGGAAACTGAAACCAAATTTTCACAGAAAATGTTATTAGTATGAATTTAATTTAGATAATTATCTGTATTAGAGATAGATGGAAGATATTGTTGAATAATAGGGTTAATTTGATACGATGCTCATACAGAACAAAACTATAATTTGGAATTCCTATGTTTAAAAAATGGATTGAAAAGGCTGTCGGAGCAGTTGTTATAGCTTTAACTAAGGTTGCGATAGATAAGGTTCCGGGTATGTACAAAGGATTAGTTGATTGGTGGAATGGTAAGAGCATTGCTATCATTGGACCAACAGCATCAGGAAAAAATAGCTTTTTCAATAAGTTAAGCGGAGACGTTGTTCCTGCAGAGCACATACAGACAAGAGGTGCTGAAAACGTAAAGACCTTCAACATTTCTTGGCCACTTCCTAATAAAAGCGAAGTGAAATTTAAATGTAAAAATTCGATTAATGTCGGTGGGGAGATTGATGAAAGAGAAAGATTCTGGTTGCAATCTTGCAAAGAGGCAGATGTGATTTTTTATTTAGTTGATTTTGATAAGTTAACTAACGACACTGAAAACACTATGCGCAGAATTAAATCTGATTTTAAATGGATTGCATCAAACATTCCAAAGTTTAAAAAAGAAAGCGCTTTATTTATTATTATAAATAAAATGGATCTAATATTTGATGGAAGCGTTGATCCTTCAACTATCGAGGAAAAATTGACTTCTGCATTAATTGTCCACCGTGAAAATCTCGATGAAGCAACTCAGAAAACCTTAGGTAGTTATACTAGTAGGATTTCTGGTCTAAGTCCTATGAGTATGACTGATTCTCATATATTTAGTATTTGTTTTACCTCTGCATTACAAATGATTTTTGATTCTGAGGGGAAAGTGAAATGAGATGCATATGGTTGCTGCCTGACAGAACACAGACAGGTTGTATCAGAGCCCTCGAAGGTGGGACAATACACAACTTACATGAACATATCGATCTTAGCGTACTACCACCTGAGTTAATACTTGGTATACCTGAAGAATTGTTTCGGACAAAGTTAGAATTGAATTTCTTATTTGGTCAATTTACAATTTTAAATTCAGGGGAAAGGATTTTTTGCATTTCAGCTCCAGCTGGTAGAGATATATCAGGTAGGATTGTATCAATATCCAATTTGCAGATTTTGGGTGAAAAAGAAGAACCAACCCTTAAATTTTCGGTACCATCAAATATTTCAAATGAAGATAGAGAAATAATCACAGAGAATTTTGCGAGTCAAAACGAGAATTATCTCAAGAAGCTTGACCCCATCAAAAAAATGCTTAATGCAGTTATGCTTGAAAAAAAAACACGTTCGTTTTCTAGTGAAACGTTAATTTCCGCTAGTAACAAGCCTGAGTGGATGCCTCAAAAAAAAAAGCCATATCAGGATGGAGTAATTAGTAAAAAAAATATAACTTTGCTTATATTTCTCATTGCTATAGCTGTCCTTTTTTACTTAAGATTCTGACTCCCTCCCCACAGGTAAGGTCAGAGAGGCTGCTTTGAGCGAGAAGCGGACATATGATGTTTAGAAACAGCGCGATTTGCAGTTAAGCAATCTAAGTTACTGAGATACCATAGTTGGAACTGCTGGTGGGTTTGTGTGAAACACAATCATTATCACTATAAGGAAATGAAAATTGAAATGAATACTAAACTTTTAGCCTATTTAAACAATGAGTTACATGGAGTGTGGATAGATAGTGAAAATCGCAATATCCACATAATACTTAAATCAAGCATTCCTATAATTAAATCCGTCTGGTCAGGAGCACCTATCCATCTTTTGGTAGGTTTATCTACTAAAAAAAATATACTAGTGATCGGGATGTTGATTGAAGATAATGTCGATAATCCATTTTTACTGGCCTATCCACCAAGAGAGGAAGATGAAATCAAAGGGCTGGATTTGTTATTGTCAGGTGATTATGATGGTATTCAATTAACATTTTTTGATTCGCATACAATGCGTGTTATGGATCTGAAAATAAAAGTTTCGGGAAATTTACCGGATAAATATTTAAAAAATTTTTGTGCTAATTCCTATTCTCTCAATTCAGGATTTAGGGAAGGCAATGAAGCAATGGATGAATTCTGCAACAATGCTTTGACTGGTAACGAGAAAATATTCAGTCTGCCACTAAGTGTAATCGATAAAAAATCTTACCTTGCAAGTGTTCATGAACCAAACGATACCGAATTAACATATGAATTTAGCGCCAGCAAAAACGGCTCTGAGGGATATGAGCAGGAAGCTCTTATAAATCATGCTTTGCGGCAAATTTTTTCACCTGAAGAAGTGTTTTTTTCTCCCTATGTTATTGAGGGTAATAAAAAAAGAGAACTAGTTGATATTTTTGTTGTAGAAAATGACCACGTATTATCTATACAGTCTAAAGCATCATCATTGATTGAAATGGGATTAAAATCTCATGAAAAGCTTTGTGGCATGTATAAGAAAAAAGCATTGCAAGGTATCGATCAGGTTAAAGGCGTTATCCCAATTCTAAATAATGATGTGGTTATTAGTCATGATGGGATGGAACATTTAATAAAGAGAAGAAGGGGTGTTTATCATTTGGTGATAATCTCAGATCTTGTTTTAGAGAAAGAAGATGCTGAAAAGATTTATGACGAAATTAGCAACCTTAAAGAGTCAAAAGGGGCGAGAGTTTTAGTTATGAGTCTTGATGGTCTTGTGAATTTTATAAAGCTATCAAGATTAAATAAAAGAATGTTTTGGGAAATGCTGGAGACTAAATACAAGTTCAGCATAAAAAACCGTACAATTTTAATTAGAGACATCGACTCTAGCCAAGAGAATAATCTACCATTACTTGCCACTGATCAATACCTATCACTTCTTCGAGGTAAGGGAAAATTAAAATAAATTTTATCAATGATACCGTTGCCACGTACCGAGGCTGGCTTATGAACTGCACAGAATGGTTTTCCAGCAGTTCTGCGACCGCAGCTGCACATCGATGCCGGATTGTGCCTGCAATTATGCAGCTGGCCGCGTACTCAGCTAAGAGAATCTGCTGGCACTGGACTGAATAACCCGAACGTCCAAAGAGCGCGCAGTTTCATGTCAAAAAATAAACAGCTTGTCTGCTTCTGGCACAGGGCTGCTGTTGCAGCCCTGACAACCTTAGACTTCAATCGATTCAGAGATCTCTAACGCATCATCGATTTCAATGCCCAGATAACGAACTGTGCTTTCCAGTTTCTTATGACCCAACAGAAGTTGGATCACCCGGAGATTGTTGGTTTTCTTGTAGATCAGGTAAGGTTTTGTTCTTCTCATGGAATGTGTGCTGTAAAGCGAATCTTAGAGACCAAGCTTTTCTACCCACCCATGAAAGATTCGGTTGTATTGCCGGGTTGAAATGTGCTGGTTAGTTCCGACCCGAGACCGAAACAAGAAGTCTTTACTGTGCAAATTGCTAAGCTTTATCAATGCAGCAACAGCTTCTCTTGCCCCTTTGGTTATCTCGAATTGCACAGGGCTGCCGGTTTTCTGACCTGCTCCCCATTGATTAATACACCGCGATGTTAGTAATGTCTTCATAAGCCACATGAGGACATCCCCATGAAGAAGCGATTTTCCGACGAACAGATCATCAGTATTCTCCGCGAGGCAGAAGCCGGGGTTTCGGCCCGGGAACTCTGCCGTAAGCATGCTATTTCAGACGCCACCTTTTACACCTGGCGCAGGAAGTTTGGCGGCATGGAAGTCCCCGAAGTGAAGCGGCTCAAGTCACTTGAAGAGGAGAACGCCCGCCTTAAGAAGCTGCTCGCTGAAGCCATGCTGGATAAGGAGGCGCTTCAGGTGGCTCTGGGCCGAAAGTTCTGACGACGGACCAGAAGCGGGAAGCCGTGGAAGCCATGTGTGAGACAACGGGCCTGTCGCAACGCCGTGCCTGCAGGCTGGCCGGTCTGTCACTTTCAACCTGCCGTTATTCGGCTCAGCGCCCGGCTGCTGACGCGCAGCTG
Organism: Pantoea sp. Ae19-2; assembly: GCF_059801205.1. Lineage (NCBI taxonomy): Bacteria > Pseudomonadati > Pseudomonadota > Gammaproteobacteria > Enterobacterales > Erwiniaceae > Pantoea > Pantoea sp. Ae19-2. The sequence goes on from NZ_JBCHWE010000001.1 coordinate 3,341,376, forward strand.
TCTTTACGTATCACAGAGCTGGCACTTGAACGCCGCCGATTTGGTTACCGCCGCATCTGGCAGTTATTGCGTCGGGAGGGCTTTCACGTCAACCACAAGCGGGTTTACCGCATCTGTCACCTTAACGGTCTGGGTGTAAAACGCAGGCGGCGCCGTAAGGGGCTGGCGACTGAACGGCTTCCGCTTCTTCGCCCGGATGCGCCGAACCTGACATGGTCGATGGATTTTGTCATGGATTCACTTGCCAGCGGCCGCCGGATTAAGTGCCTGACCTGCGTAGATGATTTCACGAAGGAGTGCCTGACGATCACCACGGCATTCGGGATTACAGGCGTTCAGGTGACACGTATTCTGGACAGCATTGCGCAGTTTCGTGGCTATCCTGCAACGATAAGAACCGATCAGGGCACGGAATTTACCTGCCGCGCGCTCGATCAATGGGCCTTTGAACATGGCGTTGAGCTGCGCTTAATCCAGCCGGGCAAGCCAACGCAGAACGGATTTATTGAGAGTTTCAACGGTCGCTTTCGGGATGAATGCCTGAATGAACACTGGTTCAGCGATATTCTTCATGCCCGGAAAATCATTAATGACTGGCGGCAGGACTATAACGAGTCCAGACCTCATTCATCGCTGAATTACCAGACGCCGTGTGAATTTGCAGCATGCTGGCGAAACGGGAAACATGAAGAAAAACCAACCGGCATTACTAACTGAAGGTTGTATCAAATACTGGGGGCAGGTCAATGGCACTTGGCTGCAAACTCATGCTTGGTAAGATAGATCATAAAACAACTCATTGGCTACCTTGTAAGAAATGTGGCATCAAAGGAAAAACTACGATGGATCTTGTTGATAGTATTGAAGCAGGCAAGCTGACGATCAGTGAATTGATTGATGTCCTGGCGAAAGATAAAAATTACTCAGCTTCCAAGTGGGATCAGCGATACCGTGAATTTACGACCTTGCTACAACAAACCTCAACTTTTTCTGCGCCTGAAACGGATGATTTAGTCAAGAGGCTCTGGTATGAACGCGATAACGGTATTGCCAGTATTCGTCAGGGCGTTCCATCATTAGCAGAATATCAGCAAAGCCTCCCATTGCTTAGAGAACTCACCGAACGGATTCGTCAGCAACCGAATGAAGCAACCTACCAATACGTAGGCAATGCGCTACAGCAGGCTAAAGAGACCGGACAGCTTAAGCGCATGTATTGGAGTTTAAGAAATCGTGTCTTTGCCGCGTTCTCGCCAGATAACTTCACCAGTACTGTGGATGAGAATGCTTTTAATAAAGCAGCAGAATTCCTAAATCAACACTTCCATCTCGGTTTGGTACTGACCGGAAATTGGTTACAGAAAAACTATGATTTGAAACAAGCCATACACGCCAAATCTCCTAACAAAGATCCTTATTACGTGAATATGGCCATCTGGCATCTCTATGAATTGCTCCGTGAACGCGATAATGAACAAAAGCAGGAGAAAGTAGCTAGCACGACATCCATAACCAGCAGTGAGCCCGTCGAGAACAAGACCATTCCACATTCACCAACTAACGTGATCTTCTTTGGCCCCCCAGGCACTGGCAAGACCTTCACGTTGCAGCAAAAAATGAAAGAGTACACTTCTCATGCAGTTCCTGCTGATCGTGATGCCTGGCTGGATTCTCGCCTTGAATCGTTGAACTGGATGCAGGTTATAACGCTGGTGCTGCTCGATCTTGGGAAACGAGCCAAAGTTCGCCAAATTATTGAACATATGTGGTTTCAACGTAAGGCATTATTAAACGGTCGTAATGGCAACCTATCGAATACTGCCTGGGCGGCTTTGCAAGCCTATACAGTTCCCGAGTCGTTAACCGTTGATTATAAGAATCGGCGTGAGCCTGCCGTATTTAACAAAACAGATAACAGCGAGTGGTTGATAGTTGATTCACAGCTCGAGCAAGTGGAGGATTTGGTAGAACTCTACGCCGAACTTAAACGTGGTCCAAAATCTGCCGAAGCCATTCAACGATTTTCGGTTGTTACGTTCCACCAATCATACGGCTACGAAGAATTTATTGAGGGTATCCGCGCTCGCTCTGACGAAAGTGGCAACATCTCTTACCCTATTGAGCCGGGTATCTTTATGCGGCTGTGTCAGCGTGCCAATGCTGATCCAGCACATCGCTACGCCATTTTCATTGATGAGATCAATCGCGGAAACATATCCAAGATCTTTGGTGAACTAATCTCACTCATTGAAGTAGACAAGCGTACGGGTATGTCCAATGCAATGAGCCTGCAACTGTCTTATAGCGGTAATCACTTCAGCGTACCCGCCAATGTCGACATCATCGGAGCCATGAATACCGCAGACCGTTCTTTAGCTCTGATGGACACGGCTTTGCGCCGTCGCTTTGACTTTGTCGAGATGATGCCTGATCTCTCTCTACTGAGTGGAACCAAAGTGAAAGGCATAGAACTCGAGCCGTTGTTAGAGAAACTAAATAGCCGCATCGAAGCGCTTTACGATCGAGAACATTCGCTGGGGCATGCGTTCTTTATGCCGGTAAAAAATGCACTCGATGCCGGTGATGAAGAAACTGCGTTTAAACAATTGAAGATCGCATTCCAGAAAAAGATCATTCCGCTTTTACAGGAATACTTTTTCGACGACTGGAACAAGATCAGGTTGGTGCTGGCAGACAACCAGAAACAAGACGACAACCTGCAATTCGTGATTGAGAAAACCGACGATCTCGATACGCTTTTTGGTAACAACCATGGTTTACGACGCCATGATCAGCAATCGACAGCTTACGAGCTCGAAGCATTTGATCAAGAGATCTGGAATATGCCTCAGGCTTATCGTTCAATTTATCAACCCCAGCAGACCACTCCTGATGAGCAGGCCGTAAACCATGGGTGAAGTTATCTCAGTTTTTGAATATGACCTGTTGGGGAGTGGAAAAGCAGCTTCAGTTGGCGCAAAGCTGGTGCCTCAACAGGTCTTTGATTATTTAGAAGCACTTAGCCTAGCAAGTATTCAAGGGGGCCAATTTCTCAAACTCACCTCTCGCTCAGGTTTCAAATTGCTTCAGGTGCAAAACTACGCGGGGATGCTTTCTACACCTCACGGTTTCCAGCTTGAGATACTGCCCAAGGTTGGTAAAAACCTCACGACTGCGAGTGCGCGAGAAACATTATTGACGATGTTAAGCCATCTGCCTGGTTTTCGGCATATTCAAACCCAACAGGCAACTCTGCAGGCTCAGCGCATGCCTTTACTTGAGATTTTTATCAGTCAGTTTTTGCTTAGCGTCAGCCAATTGCTTAAACAAGGATTACGCTCCGACTATGTGAGCGAGCAAGGTAATCTGCCTTTTATGAAGGGCAAGCTGATGCTTTCTGCACAGCTGCGGCATAACGCGGTGAATCGCCATAATTTTTGTGTCGATTATGATGACTATATGCCTAATTGTGCAGCCAATCGGCTACTACACTCCGCACTGGATAAGTTACTTAGTCTGCAGCTATCATCAGAGAATCAACGCTGGCTTTACGAACTGCGCTTTGCGTTTGACGGTATCCCACTTAGCCGGGATATTGAAAGTGATATAAACAGCTTACGCCTCGAGCGTGGTATGGCTCATTACTACGAGCCAATGGCCTGGGCGCAGCTGATTCTGAGAGGAATGAGCCCGAGTGCCTTGCAGGGAAACACCAACGCAATATCACTCTTGTTCCCTATGGAAGCGGTATTTGAGTCTTTTGTTACACAAACCCTCCCCCACGAGCTTCCTCCTCACCTTAAAGTTAAATCACAGGCTGCCACTTATTCTTTGGTAAAGCATGGGCTTAACGATTGCTTTAAGCTTCGTCCTGATTTGTTGATTCAGTCACGCCAACCAGTTCAAACCAAAATGGTGATGGATACTAAATGGAAGCTGGTAGATAACAACTCACAAAAAAAATCACTATATGGATTAGCGCAATCCGACTTCTATCAAATGTTTGCCTACGGCCAAAAATACCTTGGTGGAACAGGCGAGATGTATCTGATTTACCCTGCGCACGATGACTTTAGCCAACCGATACAGCAGCACTTTGCTTTCTCGGACACTTTAAAATTATGGGTTGCGCCATACCGGATTACAGCAAAGCGTGGGGAGAAGATGATGTGGGCGAGTGATGTGTTCAGTATATCGCTTAGGAGCTAAGATGATGAGGAACCAGTCCTATGACAAAATGGGTTTTCTCTAAGTATAGTTTTAGGTGAAAATGAATACAATGTCTAATTACGACTTTCTTACATGGAGATGTTATGAAAATTGCAAAAATTGCAGTTGTTCCAGATTTTGATAAAATAATTAGCGACTACAAAAGTAACCACTCAGACCAAAATATAATGAAAAAAAATGTAAAACCTAAATATGGTGATGCAGCATTTCTAGCGTATTCCCAGAAAATAGTTAAGCATCCAAATTATGCTGGAATGCCAGACCCTTTTGGGGAAAAAGGTGAGATTCAATGGGAAGCCCCATCAAATAGGGCATCAGGAAAATTTAAGCACACTCATCAACGACGCTATGAATGGTGGAAAAATAAAGCAAAAAGCATCGGGATAAATCCCGATACTGAAAATGCTTGGATTAGTAAAACAGCTAAAATAATTCATCCATTTGGAGTTAAACCCTGCAAAAAATGCGGTAAAGAAATGGAATTGTCTTACTCTTATCCCAACGAACATTTCTTTTCTCGGGTTAAAAAACTTAATTATATCGATGAGACTTTTGAGCTATCTCAAAACGAACACATAATCGATCTTTTAACACGCTTGGATGATCGTTTTGGTGAAAAAATATACTCAGACTTATCATATTTATTTTCTACAAAATTTATCACAACGCCTGAACTACCAAACAATCTCGAAGCATGGATTGAGTATCTGAAAGAACAATACATACCTCAAGAATCTCGCATGCTAAGCCCTGGAGCTATGGCAAACCCTCCAGACCGTTTTGATGGATTCCATTCATTTAACCGCTGTTGTCGCTCTACTGCTGATAAAGGAAGAACTAAAGAAAATCTTAAATCCTATGTTACTGATCGAAGAGTTTTCGAATATTGGGTTGACGGTGATTGGGTTGCTGCTGATAGGCTAATGGGCCAAGTTAGAACAAATGATATTTTTATTGAAGAAGAATGCTTGAATACAGGGAATGGAGGGTTACACCCTATGCCTTGCCAAGCAGACCATATTGGCCCGATATCACTAGGATTTTCCCATCGTCCTCAATTTCAACTACTTTGTAAATCATGTAATAGTGCCAAAAATAATCGCATGTATTTAAGCGATATAACCTCTTTATTAGAAGCTGAGAATGAAGGGCATACAGTTATTTCATGGTTCGCAGAGGAGGTATGGAATCGTCTGAAACACTCTGTAGATGATACTGAAAAAGCCTTAAGACTAAGTAAAATACTACGTGATAACAGACATACGTACATGAACCTCCTTAAAAAAATACTTGATGAAGGGTATTATACTTTCCTTGCGAGTCTTTTACATCTTGAAGTAGCTAATTATACTCCAGAATTTGAAGGGTTATATATTTCAAAGCATGTGACTTACTTTAAAGCAATAAAAAGATTAAAACGTGAAACAAAATATACAATTGTGCAAAAAGCAAGAAGAATAAGAATAGCATTTACTTCATTGAATGATTATCATAGAAAAGAAAGTAGGAATGCATTTATAGTATCAAATGAATTGTCTGATAATTACTTTACTGAAGCCTTGAATAACCTACAATCATTAAGCACAGTTACAAACAGCTTAGATGAAAGAATAGCCGGAATAATGTCCGAGAATTCAAATTCAGAAAACGAGTTCAAAGACATCATTTTGGAGCTACAAGAAATAATTACAAAAAATCAACAAAAATTCAATATGATATTAAAAAAACTAATGTCAGGGATGAGTGAAATAGGAAAGGAATTAGAATTATCTTGGACAAGTGATCGTTATGTTCGCTCAAGCCCTGATGAGGTAATAGAATAAAAAAACAGCCCTCTTAAAAAGAGGGCTTTACATTCCTGTTATAATACTCTGAAGCAGTGATATAACCTCTCATGAACAGTTGATAGTCATTTTCAGGTTGATGGATATAGTATTTACCAATTCCATCTTCACCATGCTGTAAAGGAGGGAGGTCAGATAATGCATGTTTAACAGAAACCCAAGAATCCTTTTGCTCAGTTATTTTTTTTGGAGGTTCGATTGAAAATAAAGGATCGTTTGAACCTACTAATATAACTCTTTTTCGGCGTTGAGGAATTGCATAATGTTCAGAGTTTAATACCCACCCATTCATAGTTTTCATGGTTGATGATAGTTCTTCTTTAACCCTTTCAAACACCTTGCCTTTTTCCATATTCAACAGACCAGCAACATTTTCAAAAATAAAACCGTTTGGTTTTATCTGATCCAAGAGGGATTTATAATGCATGAAGAGTGAGTTTCTTGGATCATCCATTGTTCTTGCATTTCCTGCCGTAGAAAATCCTTGACATGGAGGCCCCCCCAGTATCCACAATTGTTTATCAGAATATGTTTTTTTGATTCCTGATAATTTATTTATTATTTTTGAGAAATTTTCATCATCAGAAATACTTCCGCAAATAACTTCTTCATGAACATTTCTTGAATATGTTTGTAGATATTTTTCCTCAATATCATTAGCTAATAATGGAGTCCATCCAGCCCATTTGAACCCTAACCCAAGCCCCCCTGCCCCAGAAAACAAATCGACATAGTAACCAGTATTACCTATGGCTCTCTCTATTTCTTTCGCAATCAAAAAAGCCAAAAATGGAGGTACGGCATTACCAATTTGGGTATTAACTGCTGTTTGCCCTCCACAGAAAATAAAATCATCTGGGAATGATTGCAATCTTGCTGCTTCTCTCTGGGATAGGACACGATTTTGCTCATAGTGGATATGACAACCATTTCCAGGCCGGTTAAAATAAGTATTAATAGTATATGCAGGCATATCTGGAAGTAATCTACCGTAGTAGGTTGAACGGCTTCCTTTTCCTTGTGCATAGCTTTCCCGAATTTGTTCTATTCTTTTAGATGGTACATCTAAAGGAATGTTTTTCCAGTTACCGCCTGGCGGTACCGAATTAACAATCATCATATCCAGTTCACTTAGCTTTGCAGCCTTATGATTGGGAATCATTAATGCTTCACTTTTAGCCATAATGTTGAAACATCCTCAGTAAATTTTCTTTTTCTGCTAACTCAATCTTATCAAATGAAGACAAAAGTTTATCAAATTCATTCAAATTCAATTTGTAAATTTTTTTGGCTATATAAGCCTCAATTTTCAGTTCAGCATCACAGCACCCATTCATGCAAGAGATTACCAGCTGTTTTAACTCAGTATGTTGCGATAATATTTTTTCAGACGGTATCGCAGTCTTTCTTAAAGCTGATAATGAAACATGGCCAGTGGCTAAAAAGCTTCTTAATTGAAATTCAAAACAAAGGGAGTTTATTATTCCCAATAAACTAAAAAGTGAATCCTGTGATCCATTTTGATAATAGACCACCCCCAGTGAATTCCCTGCTAATGAATCAGGAGGAATTACTGCTGCGATTACTCTTCTCTTTTGACTTGGACGAGAAATATCACGCCATGCAATTCTTTTAAAATTAGAACTGGATGGAACCTTATCAATTCTTTTAGTTATCTTTAAATTATAACTAATGTCAAAGTTGTATCTTCCGATCATTTTCCCTTTAACGAATAGGTATCCATCCCCATTTTTTTTTGTCCAATTGCTACTCCCCGTCTCATCGATTTCTCTTCCCGCCCATATTTCTCCATTTTTTTCTAAGCTATTCCAAGTTGAGTATTCCTCTTGCAGCTTCTTTAATAAATGGATTGCATGAACACCTTGAGATATTGGAATGCTAAGATGTTGAGTATCTATACTAGATAAATCAAAACACCCGAATGAATTAATATTTAATTTTTTATCATATACACTAAGCTGCATGTCCTTATTAAAAGAATCGCCTTTAATTAAAATAAAAGAACATGAAGACACATCAGCGCCATTGAATAACTTTGCTTCCGCTGGATAATAGTTTATGAAATCAAGCCTTCCAGTGTTAAAGAACTTTTGACGCAAAGTAAAAGACTGTTCATCAGCAAAAAAAGATGCAGGCATAACAATAGCTAATATACCATTTTTGTTACATATTTCTAAGCTAAGCTCTGCACCAACACGTGAAAGATTAGTCCCCCAACCAGCAAATTTGCGCTTCGGTTGTGAATATGGTAAAACTTTTGACAAATAATCATCAAACTCTCGAAGCGAGTCGATATATTTCGATTTAATAGATGGCTCAAATAGATTGAGTTCCCTGGAGTCTGGTTTTATATTCTCCCAAGGTGGGTTAGTAATAACACAATCAAAGTAATCGATATAGTTTTCAAACTCATAAAAAACATCAATATTTTTTACAGTAACTTTAATATTTGCACCAGCTAATTCAAGTTCAGCTAACTCACTTTGAGCATGAACAAGGCCAGCATGTTCTATATCAAATAGATAAACATTCCATTCCACATCAGGAAAGCCATTTAATATCCATTGTTTAATAAGCAATGTGATAAGTCGTCCGTCTCCTGAAAATGGATCCGCAATATTATAATTTTTTTTACCAGTTGCATTTATTAATGGCAATAATTTCTCTATCATCAAAAATGCAATTTTTTCATCAGTATAGTACTTGCCTGTCGCTTTCTCAGCGAACTTTTCAGCATTATTTAAAGACAGTGAATTAATTAAATGGATATGTTTCATGTTATATATTTCTTCCATCATCAGGATAAGATTGTATCATTTTGAGTGTGAATACTCAACAACAACTGTACATAAATACAGCTTTTTTTTGAGCAAACCTAGGTTGAACACACGTAGATAAAATAAAAGTCACGGAAATAACTTCCCTTGACTTTTATTTAGTTTTGAAAGGGTTTAACTTTCATTTAGTTAAGAACTAAAAAAGCATATACCCTAGATACTAATAATATATGTCTTAATATTGTTGCTACTTTCCAAATTCAAACGGACTTACAATCTTCTCCCGATTAGCATCCAGATAATCCGCCCACCACTGCACCATCAATCTACGCTCTCCCAAATGCTCAGCCTTATGAATGTAGGCCGCACGTACAGAGTTACGTTCCTGATGGCTCATCTGCCTCTCTACCGCATCCTTCGACCACAATCCCGATTCAATCAACGAACTACAAGCCATCGTCCTAAAACCATGCCCGCAGACTTCAACTTTCGTATCGTACCCCATAACCCGCAGTGCCTTGTTCACCGTGTTTTCACTCATCGGTTTACGTGGATCGTGATCGCCAACGAAAATCAGCTCTCGATTCCCGTTCATGCATTTGATCTTTTCCAGAATAGCTAAGGCCTGACGCGATAAGGGAACAAGATGTGGAGTCCGCATCTTCGAACCACGCTGAGAATGCTTAACGCCTTCAAGTGGTTCACGCTCACCAGGGATAGTCCACATCGCCGTTTCAAAATCTACTTCTGCCCAGCGAGCAAAACGCAGCTCGCTTGAACGGATGAAAACTAACAACGTGAGTTCAACCGCCAGTCGAGTTAACGGCCTACCAGAATAGTGATCAATGCGGTGAAGTAATTCAGGAATGCGGTTAAGCTCTAATGCAGCACGATGCTGTCTTTTCGCCGTAGCAACCGCACCAGCAATCTCCTGCGCGGGGTTGTAGTCGATTAAGCCGCTCTGTACGGCAAAGCGCATAATCGCGGTAGTCCGCTGCTGTAAACGGGCGGCGACTTCAAGACGTCCGGATGATTCCACAGCCTTAATGGGTACAAGCAAATCTCGTGTCTTCAGTTCCGCAATGTTCCGCTTACCGATAGCAGCAAAGAGATTATCTTCAAGGCTTTTCAAAACACGGGCACTGTGCGATGTAGACCACTTCTGATTGCTGGCATGCCAGTCTCTGGCAACCACTTCAAAAGTTATCGCCTCTTGCTCCTGCTCTACCTTAACGGCTTTCTTGTTCTCACTGGGATCAACGCCATTAGCTAACAGCTTACGGGCTTCATCCCGGCGAGCCCGGGCATCTGCCAGCGAGACTTCAGGGTATTTCCCCAGTGCCAGCATCTTCTCTTTGCCGCTGAAGCGATAACGAAGTCGCCAGTATTTAGAACCGTTAGGGTGAACCAGCAATACCATACCGTCACCATCAGTGAGCTTATAGGCTTTTGCTTCAGGCTTAGCCGAACGAACTTTCACATCACTCAGAGCCATGATGAGTATCCTTTCAAGGGTTCTGTGTGGGTACAAACATTATCGAACCGGGATATACCCGCAGATGTACCCGCATCAGTAAGTTGATGTAGATTGAATCAGGTTGACTTAGGTTGAGTGAAAAAGCGAGGAAAGCCTTGCGGATACTGGATTTCAGGCACAAAAAAAGACGTCCGTTGACGTCTATTGATGTTCCGATGGTGCCGAAGGCCGGACTCGAACCGGCACATCTTTCGATGGTTGATTTTGAATCAACTGCGTCTACCGATTTCGCCACTTCGGCACTGAAGAGGATGCGGAAAACGTTGGGGATTATACCGTTACGTGCCCAGCAAGCAACCCAATTCCGCTGTGATGTGCGCTAAGCGGCGAAAAAACACACGGAACCCGGTAAACCCGCGCTGTCCCGCTGCCAGAATCCTCCCAAACCGCCTTCTCCTTACGATCTCGTCGGAACTTTCTCATCCGCACCGCCTCTTAACAGCACGAAGCATAAAACCCAACCGAGGTCGAAATGAAAAAGCGCCATATCGCCTGCGCCCTGGCAGCCCTGCTGCTGGCGGGTAATGCGTCAGCTGCAAGCTGGCAGGATCAACTGAGCAGCGCCGCCAACCAGCTGAGTCAGCAAAACAACGGTGCAACAGGTCAGCAGAACGGCGGGCTGTCGATGTCCTCCATTACCAGCCTGCTGAACAGCAACGACAAAGCCATGAGCGCCAACAGCATGACCAATGCCGCCGGCGTAATGCAGTACTGTGTGGAGCACAACGTGGTGAAAAACAACGTGCAGTCGGTAAAAGATCAGGTGCTGAGCAAGCTGGGCCTGAATACCACGGCGGCACAGGAGCAGAAACCGGATTACACCCAGGGTGTGGCCGGGCTGCTGAACACCGGCAATGGCCAGCAGCTAAACCTGCAAAGCCTCAGCAACTCGCCGATGGGCGAGAAGCTGAAAACTAAAGCCTGTGACGTGGTGTTGAAACAGGGTAAAAACTTTATCTCCTGACAGCCGCCTGCCAGCCCCGCGCTGGCAGGTTTATCGCCTCTTCTTACCCGCTTTTTTACCGCCAGTCAGTCCCCCGCCCGCTGTCTGCATCACCTTGTATCGCAACACGTTAAGTCATAAGTTTTCCTTCCTAATGCGTTGGGCGCTATAGTGATGTTTTGGATTTGAACAGGACAGCACGCATGAAAGGTATCAACATCGCAATTTACTTCGATCCAGACCTGATCACAGCCTGCGTAAATGCGTCAGAAGGGAGCTATGTAAACAAAAAGTTCGAGTACGACGATGGGGTGATCGAAGAGATCTACCAGTGGCTCGAAGAGTACGATCCCAACCGCACGCATATCTGTCTGATTGAAAACGAAAGCGCCGAGCTGCTGGCCGACGAGCTGGTGGATAACGGTTATCACGTCCATCAGGTCACCATCCACCAGCTGCTGACCTGGTTCGCCGCCGAACCGCCCAAGTCCCCCGATGGCACGCCGATGCGCCTGATGCTGCGCTATATGGCAGAAGAGCATCCGCGCGAATATGAATCCCGCACGCCGCAGACCGAAGCGTTGATGGAGATGTTCGACGAGCTGGACGCGCTGGAGATGGTGGAAGATAACGAAGACGAAGATAACCTGCCCGCCGACCTGCTGCGCAGCATGAAGAAGCACAAAATCAGCGCCAGCGATGCGGCACAGCGCCTGATCCCGGACGTAAACGAACGTATCCGCGAGCACCTGATGCAGTACCCGGAGCTGATGACGCCGGAGATCCTGCAAGACTTCTTCCCGGAGCTGCTGGAAGCGCTGGAACGTCCTAAACACTAAGCGGGATAAGGCATGCTGGAGTTAATCAAAGCAATTGGGTTAGGGCTGGTGGTGATCCTGCCGCTCGCCAACCCGCTCACCACCGTGGCGCTGTTTTTGGGCCTGGCCGGTGAGATGAATTTTCAGGAGCGCAACCGCCAGGCGCTGCAGGCGAGCATCTATGTGTTCGCCATCATGATGGTGGCCTGGTACGCAGGCAGCGCGGTGCTGCACACTTTCGGTATCTCCATTCCGGGGCTGCGCATCGCGGGCGGGCTGATCGTGGCGTTTATTGGTTTTCGGATGCTGTTTCCGGCGAAGCCGGTGGGCCATTCGGTTGAAGCTAAGCACAAGCACGATGAGCTGGAAACCGCGCAGGAACCGGTGAACATCGCCTTTGTGCCGCTGGCGATGCCGAGCACGGCCGGGCCAGGGACGATCGCGATGATCATCTCCTCGGCCTCTACCGTGCGCAGCGGGGTGGATTTCCCTGCCTGGGTACTGAACGTCGCGCCGGTGCTGACGTTCCTGGTGGTGAGCGTGATTTTATGGATTTCCCTGCGCAGTTCAGGGGCGATCATGCGCCTGGTGGGCAAAGGCGGCATCGAGGCGATCTCCCGCCTGATGGGCTTTTTGCTGGTCTGCATGGGCGTCCAGTTCATTATTAACGGCGTGCTGGAAGTCATTCATAACTTCCACTGACGGCCTGAGCCGCCCGCATCATGGCGGCCTGTCACCTAAGACAAATCGGCTAAGACAAATCGGCTAAGACGAAACTGGCATAGCTCAGAACAAACCGGCATTTTGACCTGCTCTGGCGCGGGTTACAGTAGGGTTATCAATCATTAAGGATAACCGCTATGCGCAAACCGCTGCTCCTGCTTACCGCCCTTGCTCTCTCCTCTGCCGCCCACGCGGCAACGCCGAAAGATACGTTTGTGGTCGCCGTGCCGCTAGATGGCATTATCAGTTTCGATCCGGCGGAAAGCTTTGAAACCGTCAGCAACAGCAGCCTGCGTAATATCTATCAGACGTTACTAGAGCCGGACCATCAGGATCCGCAGAAGCTGGCCCCGCTGGCGGCCCTGCGCTGGCAGGCGGGCAAAACCCCGCACAGCCTGGTGTTTGACCTGAATCCGCAGGCGCGTTTTGCCAGCGGCAATCCGTTAACGGCGCAGGACGTGGTGTTCTCCTTTACCCGCGCGGTGAAGCTGAACAAAGCGCCCTCGTTTATCCTCGGGGAATTTGGCTGGACGCCGGAGAACATCGATCAGCAGTTCACCGTGATCAACGATCATCAGCTTGAGCTGCGCTGGCCGGCAGAGATCGGGCAGGATCTGGCCCTGCGCCTGTTGACCGCGCCGGTCTCCTCCATTGTTGACAGCAAGCTGGCGCAGTCGCATGCCGCCAATAACGACTTCGGCAATGGCTGGCTGAAAACCCACTCTGCGGGCAGCGCGGCCTACGCAATCAAGCAGTTCGTGCCCCTGCAGGCGCTGGTGCTGGAGGCCAATCCCAACAGCACCCAGAAAGCGCACCTGAAACGGGTGCTGCTGAAAGGCGTGGCCGATCCGGGCACCCGTCGGCTGCTGATCCAGCAGGGCGATGTGGATGCGGCGTACCAGTTGGGGCCGGATCAGCTTGCCTCGCTGAAAAGCGATCCCAACGTGCACATTGCCGCCTTTCCCTCCAGCCTGATCTACTACCTGGGCTTTAACACCAAAAGTACGCAGCAGCCTGCGCTGGGCAATCCGGCCTTATGGCAGGCGGCGCGCTGGCTGGTGGACTACGACAGCCTGGCGAATCAGCTGCTGAAGGGGCAATATCGCGTACACCAGAGCTTCCTGCCCCAGGGCTTTGACGGCGCGCTGGAAACCAAACCGTTCCACTACGATGTCGAGAAGGCCAAAGCGATATTAGCCAAAGGCGGCATTAAGCCCGGCGCGCATATCGCGCTGTCGGTGGTGAATCAGCCGCCTTATATCGATATTGCCCAGGCGCTGCAGTCGAGCTTTGCGAAGGCGGATGTAAATCTGGATATCCAGCCGGTGGCGGAATCCGAGCTGTGGAGCAAGATGCGCAGCCGCAACTTTGAATCCATCTTTACCTACTGGGGCGCGGACTACATCGATCCCAACACCAACGCCAGCACCTTCGCCTATAACGTGCCGAACGGCAGCAAAACCCTGGCCTGGCGCGTAGGTTGGGATATTCCGGAGCTGAGCGCCCTGACGCGCAAAGCCGCCGGAGAAAGCGATGCTGCGAAGCGCCGGGCCGATTACGTCTCGCTGCAACAGCAGCTTCAGCAGAACTCGCCTTACGTGGTGATGCTGCAGGGCGAGGTGCAGGTGGCGCTGCGCAAGAACGTGACGCACGCGCAACAGGGGATTGGCGTCACGCTGCTGAATTTTGAAGAGGTGGAGAAGTAAATTTCAGGGCGGCAGCACGTAATCTTTACTGACGGCTGCCGCCCCGCTGGCTATGCTTGACGCATGACTGACTATTTGTGAGTACTGCGCTATGACCGCTCCCCTGCTTATCGCCCAAACCCCTGACGTTCAACTGCACCTGCTGCCGCAGATGGCAAACCGCCACGGCCTGATCACCGGTGCCACCGGCACGGGCAAAACCGTGACGCTGCAAAAGCTGGCGGAATCCTTCTCTGCCATCGGCGTGCCGGTGTTTATGGCGGATGTGAAAGGCGATTTAACCGGCGTGGCGATGGCAGGCCAGAGCAGCGAAAAGCTGCAGGCGCGGCTGGCCAACATCGGTGTGACCGACTGGCAGCCGACCAGCAGCCCGGTGGTGCTGTGGGATATTTTCGGTGAGAAAGGCCATCCGGTGCGCGCGACGGTGTCGGATCTGGGGCCGCTGATGCTGGCGCGGCTGCTGAACCTGAACGAGGTGCAGAGCGGCGTACTGCAGATCATCTTCCGTATCGCTGACGATCAGGGCCTGCTGCTGCTGGATTTTAAAGATCTGCGCGCCATGACACAGTACATCGGCGATAACGCGAAAAGCTTTCAGACGCAGTACGGCAACATTAACAGCGCCTCAGTGGGCGCGATCCAGCGCGGGCTGCTGGCGCTGGAGGAGCAAGGTGCAGAGCACTTCTTTGGCGAGCCGATGCTGGAGATTAGCGACTGGATGCGCGTTGACAGCAACGGCAAAGGCGTTATTAACATCCTGTCGGCCGAGAAGCTGTATCAGATGCCCAAACTTTACGCGACCAGCCTGCTGTGGATGCTGTCAGAGCTGTATGAACACCTGCCGGAAGCGGGCGATCTGGATAAACCGAAGCTGGTGTTCTTCTTTGATGAGGCGCACCTGCTGTTTAACGAGGCGCCGCCGGTGCTGCTGGAGAAGATTGAGCAGGTGATCCGCCTGATCCGCTCCAAAGGCGTAGGGATCTGGTTTGTGACGCAGAATCCGGCGGACATTCCCGACAGCGTGCTGGGCCAGCTAGGCAACCGGGTGCAGCATGCGCTGCGCGCCTTTACCCCGCGCGATCAAAAAGCGGTGAAAACCGCCGCCGAAACCCTGCGCGCCAATCCGGCCTTTACAACCGTGGAGGCGATACAGGCGCTGGGCACCGGCGAAGCGCTGATCTCCTTTCTGGATGCCAAAGGCAGCCCGTCGGTGGTGGAGCGGGCGATGGTGATCGCACCCGGCTCGCGCATGGGGCCGGTGAACACGGACGAGCGCAACGGGCTGATCAACCATTCTCCGCTGTCGGGCAAGTACGACACAGAAGTCGATCGGGAATCGGCTTACGAACGTCTGCAACAGGGCGTTCAGGCCGCCAGTGACAAGGCCAATGCGCCCGAAGCCAAAGGCAATGCGGTGGCGGTCGATGACGGCATTCTGGGGGGATTAAAAGACATTCTGTTTGGCAGCACCGGTCCGCGCGGCGGCAAGCGGGACGGCGTGGTGCAAACCATGGCAAAAAGCGCGGGGCGTCAGATTACTAACCAGATCGTTCGCGGCGTGCTGGGCAGCCTGTTTGGCGGACGTCGTCGGTAAAATACGGTGGCAGCCGGGCTGCCACCTCAACGCTACTTGTGCTTCCAGCTGGTAGACACCGGATTGGTGACGGTGTTCTTTTCCTGGGTGTAAGTGCCGTTCTGCTGGGCAATCGCCTCGCCGGTATCAACAATCGCGTTCTGAATAAACACGTTCTGCTTGTCGCCGCGCACAAAGGTCAGCTGATGGAAGGCGGTTTTGTTGCCCCAGTCGGTGGAAGGCAGCGAGATAAAGCGCACCGTGAAGGTCTCATCATCAAACTTACCCTGCATCACGTAAACGCCGTAGTGGTTTTCGCCCTGCGAGATGATTTTATAGGTGCCGTTGTCGTAGTAATAAATTTCGGCATCGGGGAAGGGTTTTTTGTCGTACATTTTACGGTAATGCAGCACCTGCTTAATGGTGGGCTGGCCGAAGCTGACGGTCAGGTTTTTACCATCCTGCGAGGTGGTCAGCCCTTCCGCCTGCGCGGATACGCCACTCATTAACATCAACAGACTTGCGGTTGCCGTTGCGATTGCTTTCACGTGAATTCTCCTGGTCTGGTTCCATGGATAGGGTGCGTCAACAAATTGAGATACCGCACAGTGCATTGCGGTTGAGCCCAGAGTAAATTGAACAATTAATGCAAATAAGCCACTCAAGAACATCCACTTTCTTAACAAATTTT
The DNA here is from genome assembly GCF_059801205.1 of Pantoea sp. Ae19-2. NCBI lineage: Bacteria > Pseudomonadati > Pseudomonadota > Gammaproteobacteria > Enterobacterales > Erwiniaceae > Pantoea > Pantoea sp. Ae19-2. Next base: position 3,358,239 of record NZ_JBCHWE010000001.1, read on the forward strand.
CCACGACATGCGCCAGTCGTGCGCTAAATCTGAGTGACAAGCGCCGGATAAAGCGTGCTATGGGTGCGCTGCTGCGAGGATAACCAATAGCAATTTTGCAGGGCGTTAACGATCAGAAATGTCGCATACTTTCACCATGTCTGACATGCATCCCCGTGGCTATCGCCATCATGAAACGGTAATGGCCAGGCTATCCACTGCCACGCTCGCTTTTTCCCCCTGCGCTCCGCATTGATAATGAGCTTAACGATATACGCTGAACTGACATTTCTATGACAGTTCTGCGCTTTTACGTACAGAAATCAGGTTGGGGTGATGTTCTCGCTACCCGCTCAGAGGCATAAATTATGCGAATTCGCGTTGAAAGGGTCAAAACGAAGATTGATTGTACAACTTAAAAAAAGGGACTATATTCCCATCATTGAACCAAAATTGGGAATTTAGTCCCGGATGATAGGTTGATGGCAAAACGAGATTTGCACAATGTGTTGTTTCCCAGGCAACGCAAAATCCTCATGCACTTTGGTGAGGATTTGCTATTGGCGATGAAACGCCGTGGCTTCACTAAAAAATTGCTATGCGAGCGAACCGGTTTTGATCATAAGACGATAAACAAGGCCTTCGCAGGCGATCCGGGCGTTGCCATTGGCACCTATTTAAAAATCATGGCCGTGCTGGGAATGGAAAACAATTTTGCAGAAATGGCGGCTCACGATGAGGTCGGTATTAAGCTGCAAAACATTAAACTGCTGGAAGGTTCAAAATGAGTCGTGAAAGCATTGAGGTCTATGCAGACTGGCAACCCATAGAGAAACCTTTATTGCTGGGCCACCTTTCTTACAGTGATTCCAGTCGTGGCGGTGTATTCAGCTTTTAATATGACAACGCATTTTTAACCTCTCCCCACCGTTTGCAAATCGATCCTATGCTGACGCTTCACTCAGGGGAACTCTACAACGACGAAGCAAATAAAAACTTCCGCGCTTTTCTCGATTCGTCACCCGATCGCTGGGGGCGTATTTTGATGCAGCGTCGCGCAGCGATTGAAGCGCGTAAGGGCATGCGGGCGAATAGTCGACTGACTGAGCTGGATTATCTTCTGGGCGTACATGATGCTTATCGAATGGGCGGTATTCGATTCAGGAAATCAGGATGCGATGATTTTCTGGATAACAACAGTGATTTTGCCGCCCCGCCAATCGCGGCGCTGCGAGAATTAGAGCATGCCGCCCTACAAATTGAAAAAGATGAAAATATTGATAGTGATGAATATTACGCCTGGTTGAAAATGCTGATTTCACCAGGGTCATCATTAGGCGGTGCAAGGCCAAAGGCCTGTGTGACCGATGAGAATAACCAGCTGTGGATCGCCAAGTTTCCCAACACCACAGACACCTGTGACATCGGTGCATGGGAGATGGTGTGCCATCAGTTGGCCATCGCGGCTGGCGTTAATATGTCTCCTGCCGAAATCAGGCGGTTTTCATCAACACACCATACCTTTTTAACTCGCCGCTTCGATCGCGAGGGTGAAAAGCGGATTCATTTTTCATCGGCAATGACACAGCTTCACTACTATGATGGTGAGCAGTCGCAGGGGGCCAGTTATTTAGAAATCGCCGAATTTCTCTCCACTCAGGGCGCGCAAACAAAAGCCGATTTAGCCCAGCTATGGCGCAGAATCGTGTTGAATATTGCCGTATCGAATACTGACGACCATCTGCGCAATCACGGTTTCTTGCTCACACGGCAGGGCTGGACGTTATCACCGGCTTATGACGTAAACCCGATTGTCGGCAAGCAAGGGCTTCATCTCAATATTAATGATTCAGACAACTCGCTCGATTACCGACTCGCTTTTGAGGTAAAAGATTTCTTCAGGCTGTCACAGAGTGACGCAACGAAAATCTACGATGAGGTGCTGAGCGCGGTGAAGTCGTGGCGACATGTTGCTAAGGGCTTAGGCATTGGCCGGGCCGAGCAAGCCCTACAGGAATCGGCATTCAACGTCTGACATCATAATGGGAATTTATTCCTATTAGGTAGCGATAAATGGGATTATAGTCCTTTTTTTTGTCGACAATGTACCTCACTTCCCAGCGTCAGTGCGCTGCTGGAGACCTGATTCGTTTCGGCTGCCCGCCGCCGGTTAACCCGTGATTTAACCCTGATCCGTTTCGTGCATTGAATCCTGTTTCTAATGCCGGGCACCTGATTCACGAAAGCCGTTATCCTGGGGATAAACTTTGGTGTGATTCATCTCACTACTCATCTACTTTGTCGCAAATTTACTGCGTTAAACAAGCCCCATTCTGATCGGGGTAACACGGGCGCAAACCGGCATTTTATACTTAATCATCAGGCAAGCTGCTAAGATCAGGACATGGATAAACAACGTGAACTAAAACGGACCAAACGTCTGGCGCTGTCGCTGCTGCTGCTGGCTGCCGCTACCTTTGTGGTTACCCTGTTTCTGCCGCCCAACTTTTACGTCAGCGGCATCAAAGCCATCGCCGAAGCCGCGATGGTCGGCGCGCTGGCTGACTGGTTTGCGGTGGTGGCGCTGTTTCGCCGCGTACCGGTGCCGTTTATTGCCCGTCATACGGCGATCATCCCGCGCAATAAAGATCGCATCGGGGAGAATCTGGGCCGCTTTGTGCAGGAAAAGTTTCTGGATACCGATTCGATGCTGAATCTGATCCGCCGTCACGATCCCTCGCAAATGCTGGCCACCTGGCTGAGCGCGCCCGGCAATGCCGATCGGATCGGTCGCCACCTGCTGCAGGTCATGCGCGGCTTTCTCGATCTGACCGATGACGCGCGCATCCAGCACTTTATGCGCCGCGCGGTGCATAAGGCGATCGACAAGGTGGATCTCAGCCAGAGCGGCGCGCTGATGCTGGAAAGCCTGACCAAAAATAACCGGCATCAGGAACTGCTGGATGCGGCGGTCGAGCAGTTGCTGCGGCTGCTGCATAAGCCCAGCACCCGGGAATTTATCGCCAGCCAGCTGGTGCGCTGGCTGAAGCGCGAGCACCCCATCAAGGCCAAAATGTTGCCGACCGAATGGCTGGGGGAGCACAGCGCAGAGCTGGTGGCCAACGCGGTGGATTCCCTGCTGGATGACGTGGCGCTGGATCAGGGCCACGAGCTGCGGCTGGGCTTTAATCGCGCGGTAGATCGCCTGATCGAAAAACTGAAAAACGATCCCGAGATGGCCGAGCGCGCCGAGGTAATCAAAGGCTGGCTGAAAGACGATCCCACGCTTAACCGCTATATTGGCGAGCTGTGGGGCGATCTGCGCGACTGGTTGAAAACGGATCTCAACAGCGAGGCGTCAAAAGTGCAGGACAAGGTCCGTCAGGCGGCCCTGTGGCTGGGCGAAACCCTGGCCGCCGATGAAGGGCTGCGCAGCTCAATGAATCAGCATCTGGAAGACGCTGCCCGCAGCGTCGCGCCAGAATTCGCGGCGTTCCTGACGCGCCATATCAGCGACACGGTGAAAAGCTGGGATGCGCGCGATATGTCGCAGCAGATCGAGCTGAATATCGGTAAGGACCTGCAGTTTATCCGCATCAACGGCACGCTGGTGGGCGGCACCATCGGGCTGATTCTCTACCTGCTGTCGCAGATTCCGGCGGTGCTGCCGGTGGTGAAAGGCTGGCTGGCCTGACGTAACCGCTCTGCTTTTTCGAACCCTGTGATTAAAGGGAGGTGAATATCACCTCCCTTAGGTGCGGCCTGAACGTGATTTACCTGAAGGACTTCACGATAATTTCAAGCAGTTGCAGTAGTGCAACCATGAGCTTCAGAAATACGCGAGCGATTTCTATCCATCTCATACGCTGGCTCCTGTGGTCAGGAGCACTTACAGCCTGCGACCCTTTCCGCTGCCTGTAACAGGCTGATTAGGTTGATAATGCATGATGTTCACCGCACGTAACCGTGCTGACGTAAACAAAAAACCTCGTCTCACCCGCGGGGTTTTTTGTTGCCTGTGGCTGACGCTAAACAGCGGCTAGGCCTTATCCAGCGCCGCCTGCGCCACGGCCATAAAGTGTTTAACCCTTTCCAGATCCACATCGTTCCACCAGACGCCGTCCACCTTGAGCGCGCTGGCGACAATCACGCCCTGGGTGCGGCCCAGGATCTGGCAGACATTGGCAGGCGTGACGCCCGACCCCACCAGCAGCGGTAAGGCGGTGGCGGCGCGGATCTCGTCGATTTCGCCCAGGGTGGCACTGTCGCCGGTGCGCTGGCCGGTGGCGATCACGGCGTCCGCGTCAAAGAAGTCCACGTCGCGTGTCAGTTCCTGAATGGAGCGGTCGGCCACTATCGCATGGCTGCCGTGTTTAACATGGCTGTCGGCAAACACCCGAATATGTTCGGCACGCAGCTGGCTGCGGTAGCGCAACGCTTTGGCGGCGGCCCCTTCAATAAAGCCTTCATTGGCGATGTAAGCATTCGCCCACTGGTTGACGCGGATAAAATCCGCCCCGCCCGCCAGCGCGGTGGCAAAGGCCGGCAGCGCCGCGTTCGCCAGCACGTTAATGCCCAGCGGCACGCCAAACCGTTCGCGCACTTTTTCCGTGATAACCGCCATCAGGGCTGAGGTTTCCGGGCCAATATCCTCGGGTTTTGAAAACGGAATATCGCCGTGGTTTTCAATAATCAGGCCATGAACGCCGCCGCAAATATAATTTTCCGCATCGCGCAGTGCACGCTCTGTTATCGCCTTAACTGATTTCCCCCGGTATTTAGGCGAGCCGGGAAACGGGTCACAGTGAATCACGCCAATGACCGCTTTGGGGCGGGAAAATATCGCTTGTATTGCATCATTTTTTTCTGCTGATATAGCAACCATCTTGTCTTTATCCTGTTCAGGGAAACACTATGCGTGTTTATGTGGCCGGAAATATCACTGTCGATGAAACCTGGAGCATTGCCGATATTCCGTTAAAAGGCGCATCGGTTCATGGAAATAAAGTTTCGCAGGATATCGGCGGTAAAGGCGCGAATCAGGCGATTCTGTTATCCCGCTGCGGCATAGAAACCCATTTAATTGCCGCAACGGGCAAAGACAACAATGGAATAACTCTTCGCCAGCAGCTCACTCAGGAGCCGCTTTATTTTATGCCCGCTGAACCGGTTCATCCCTTTAGCGATACCTCGCTTATTCTCAACAGCGCCGACGGCGACAACGCCATCATTACCAGCACCGGGGCAGCCGATGCGTTGAGCATTGATATCATCAGTGCACATCTGGCCGCGGCACGCGCTGGCGATGTCCTGGTGCAGCAGGGCAACTTCTCGCCGGAGAAAACCCATGCGCTGTTCCAGCTGGCGAAGTCGCGTGGCCTGATCACCGTCTTTAACCCTTCGCCGGTCCATGCCGGGTTCAGTGCCTGCTGGCCGCTGGTGGATATTGCCGTGGTGAATCAGCACGAAGCCCGGCAGTTGCATCCTGAAGCGGTTAAAACGTTAGTGGTTACTCACGGTAGCGCGGGTGCCTGGCTGATTCAGGGCGACCGCCGCGAGTTTTGCCCTGCCACGCCCGTCGAGGCGCTGGATACCACCGGAGCGGGCGATACCTTTCTTGCCGTCATGCTGGCGTCGGCACTCAGGCGCCAGGTTCAAATTGATAAGTTAGCACTTACTCATGCCAGTCAGGCGGCCGCCATCACGGTGAGCCGTCGCGGCACGCTGAGTGCCTTCCCCTCCGTCAACGAACTCGCCGCACTGCTGAGTGCAGGCGGCGAGTCAGGCGTTACTTAAACATCGCGCGGTAGCTGTCCACGTTGGCTTTGGTGACGACCGTCGCCGGTACCAGAATGGTTTTCGACACGGTTTTGCCGGACGTCACCGCGTTCAAAGCTTTGACCGCCTCTTCACCCATTTTTTTCGGGTCCTGCTGCAGAACGGCAGTGACATAACCGTTATCGATACCGGTGATCGCCTTTGACGTCAGATCCCAACCGAGCACCTTGATGTCTTTCTGCCGCCCCTGGTTCTCTACGGCCGCAATCGCGCCCAGTAACGCCGGTTCACCAGTGGCATAGATGGCCGTCAGGTCCGGGTTGCCGGTGATCAGGTTCTCTGCTGCCGTCATCGCGGTGTCCTGCACGTTCTGGCCATCCACCACGTCCGCGACGGTAATGCCAGGATTGCTCTTAATGGTTTCTTCAAAGCCTTTCTGACGCTGGTTTTGCACGGCTGAGTTCAGCGCGCCCACAATGCCCAGCCGCGCTTTGCCGCCCATATTTTTCGCCACGTAATCGACAAAATATTTGCCGATAATCTTACCGCCTTCCAGATTATCCACGCCCACCTGCGCCGCCTGTGGGCCAGCCGGTAATACCGCATCAATCGCAATCACTGGTATTTTAGCGGCGGCCGCTTCTTTAATCGCAGGCATAATGCCGTTGACGTCAATCGCGTCCACCATAATGCCCTTCACGCCCTGCTGAATATAATTTTCGATCGCGTCGTTTTGCGACACGGGATTATCGTTGGCGTTGAAGATCACTAAATTTTTACCGCTGGCTTTCGCTGCCTCCTGTGCGCCCTGATTCATCTGATTAAAGAACAAGGCCTGCTGGTTGATCTGTACCAGCGCATAAGTCGGTGCTGCATGAGCCAAAGTAAAAAACGAACCCGCTGCCAGTAAGCCCGTTGCCAGCGCAACAGAACGCAGTTTTCTGGTGTTAAATGCCATCATCTTAAAATTCCTCGTCGGGAATGTGCGATAACCAGTCGATCTCCGCATCGAAATGCAGAGGGATTATTGTTGGCGGGCAAATATCGTGTGAATGGCTTATTCAGCCTGAACCTGAATAACCGCGTTTCTGCTCACTGTCCATTATGGTGAACACCTGAAACGGGCTAAGCCGGTGTGGGAGTGACTCCCGGGTAATGCGGTAAACTGTCTCTACCATTCTCTTCCGCTCAGATTTTGTCAAGCGATTATTTTATCGCCAGGGGCGGCGCAAAAATACTGTATCCGGCGCGCGTAACTGTGTTACAGATAGCCGATTCTGGGCAAGATGGCTGTGGATATGATTAAAAAACGGGTGCTGTTATCCGACGTAGCGACGCTGGCCGGGCTGTCAAAAGCGACCGTATCCCGCTATATGAATCAAAGCATTATGCTGCCGCAGGACACCATCGACCGCATTGAAGCCGCCATTCGCCAGCTGGATTATCGCGGCAACAGCCTGGCGCGCCGCCTGAGCAAAGGCGGCAGTGAAACCTTAGGGCTGGTCCTGCCCGATATTACTAACCCTTTCTTCGCCGAACTGGCGGACGCGGCGGAAGAAGCCGCTTCGGCCTGTGGCTACAGCCTTGTGCTCTGCATCACCCGCAACCATCCCGGCAAAGAAAGCCAGTTTATCCGCTGGCTGGATACCTGCCAGGTGGATGGCCTGCTGTTTACCACCAACCACCCGGATAACGGGCTGCTGCGTAAGGAAATTAACCGTCACCAGCGTATTGTGCTGCTGGATGAAGATATTCCCGGCAGCAGAGTGCCAAAGGTGTTCGCCGATAACGTGCAGGGCGGGCGCATTGCTACCGAAAAGCTGATCGCCGCCGGTCATCGTCATATCGCGTTTGTTGGCGGGCCGGATGAGCTGATGAGCGTGCGCGAACGCTATCAGGGCTTCTGCACCGCCATGGCGCAGGCGGGCCTGACCGTGCCGCCTGAATGGGTAATGTACGGCGAATACCAGCGTGAGTTTGGCGAACAGGCGCTTCAACACCTGTTCAGCCGGCCGCAACGCCCAACCGCCGTGTTTGCCGCCAGTGACTATCTGGTGCTGGGCTTGCTGGATGGTCTGCGCGCACGCGGGTTGCAGGCTCCCGAGGCGCTGTCTCTGGTGGGATTTGACGACGCCACCTATGCCGATTTTACCCAACCCCGCATTTCCACCATCCGCCAGCCAGCCCGGGAACTGGGCCGCACGGCGGTTCACATTATGCTGCGCATCCTGAATGACGAGCCCGATATTCCCCCTGAAACCCGTCTTGCGGTGGAATGGGTGGCGCGCGATTCGATACGAATGTGTTAACAGCGTCCCAAAATGGCGCAAAAGTGCACAACTTTAGCGCAAATAACGCGCTTTTTAATTTCTTCGCGTTATAGTTAGTAAACCGGTTTACCAAAAATTAACATTTAAACGTGTTTAAAAACAACGTGTTAAACCGGATGTGTACTGCCTGTGTTGCAGGCTGGCACGGATGCTGCAATGACGTATCTGGCAAGCAAATATCGTTACAGCGGTTGTTCAGAGATTATGTATGAGGGCTTTATCTGGCAGGTAAACCGGTTTACAAGGGCGTAAACCGTGCACGATAAAGTTTTTTTATCTCTGTTCAGCTTTTCCCGTTAGTGGTGATGGGAGTTATCGAATGCAGCAATCACAAACTGCCCCGGCACGGGTAGAGATGGTGAATATAACCAAAACCTACGGCGCGATACGTTCCCTGCGCGGCGTGAACTTACAGCTGGCGCCCGGCGAAGTGCTGGGCCTGGTGGGCGATAACGGCGCGGGCAAGTCCACGCTGACCAAAGTGCTGTCTGGCGCGGTGGTGCCCACCAGCGGCACGATCCGCATTGACGGTGAAGAGCAGCAGTTCAACAATCCGGCGGATTCTCGCCGCTGCCATATCGAAATGGTTTATCAGGACCTGTCGCTGTGCGACACCGTGGATGTGGCGGGCAACCTGTTTATGGGGCGCGAGCCGATGAAATCGATCCTCGGCATTCCGTTTCTTGATGAAGAGAAAATGCACGCTGATGCGCGCGAAATGCTGAAAGGCCTGGGCATTTCCATTCCTGATACGCGTTTGCTGGTGCGCAATCTGTCCGGTGGACAGCGTCAGGCGATTGCCATTGCACGCGCGGCCGCCTTCGATCCCAAAGTGCTGATCATGGATGAGCCCACCGCCGCGCTGGCCGTGGCCGAGGTGGAAGCGGTGCTGGAGCTGATTCGTCGGGTATCGGCGCGCGGCGTCAGCGTGATCCTGATTACCCATCGCCTGCAGGATCTGTTCCTGGTCTGCGATCGCATCATGGTGATGTACGAAGGCACCAACGTGGCAGACCGCCGGGTGGCGGACACCGATCTGGGCGAAATTGTGAATTTGATCGTGGGCGAAAAATTTGTCGCCCGCTCTGCGGCGACGCACTGAGCGAGGTAACAGGATGACTATTATGAATCTGAGCGGTTCCCGTATGGCCCAACACTCGTTGCCGCGTCGCCTGCTGCACAATCACTCTGGCGTGGTCAGCATCGCGCTGTTCTTTGTGTTCTGTTGCGTGGTGTTTTCGTTGATCACCGGCAACTTTCTCAGCAGTGCTAACTGGCTCAATATCATTCGCCAGAGCGCGCCTCTGCTGATCGTCGCCACGGCGATGACCCTGGTGATCACCACGGGCGGGATCGATCTTTCGGTGGGATCGACGCTGGCGCTGGTCGGTGCGCTGTCGGCTATTGCGCTGAACAACTGGGGACTGCCCTGGCCGGTGGTGTTGCTGGGCGGCCTGCTGCTGGGCGCGCTGGTGGGCGCTATCAACGGCTTCTTTATCGCCTATGAGGGCATTCCGGCCTTTATCGTCACGCTTGCCACCTTAGCCGTGGTGCGCGGGGTCGCGCTGCTGATTACCCAGGGCTATTCCATTCCCATTCCTGCCGACAGCCTGTTTGCCTTTATGGGGCGCGCGAAAGTGCTGGGCGTGCCGATGCCGGCGCTGATCGGCATTGTGGTGCTGATTGTCGGCCATATCGTGCTTAATCATATGCGTTTTGGTCGCTATGTCACCGCGATTGGCGCGAATGCCGAAGGCGCGCGCCGCAGCGGGATTAACACCAAAGCCGTGACCATGAAGGTCTATATCCTCAGCGGCATGGCTGCCGCGCTGGCGGGCATGATTATCACCGCCCGTCTGGGCAGCGGCTCCTCTAACCAGGGCGAAGGCTTTGAGTTACAGGTGATTGCGGCGGTGGTGCTGGGCAGTACCAGCCTGTTTGGCGGCTTCGGCACCATCATCGGTACATTGCTGGGCGCGCTGTCGATTGCCATTATTCAGAACGGCCTGATTTTGTCGCACATCTCTCCTTTTTACACGCAGATCGCGACCGGTACGATTATTTTGCTGGCGATCTGGCTGAATACCCGCATTCTCAACCCGACCCGCGCGGCGGCAAAAGGATAGCCAATGAAACACTCTATTTTTCGGCATCCGGATCCCCTACCGCTCGGCATCAACAGCGGCTATGTCATGACGGTGCTGGGGCCGCTGCCGGTCAGTGAGATGGGCGTGACGCTGATGCATGAACACATTCTGCTGGATGCGTCCGGCAAGTGGGTGCCGCCCTGCTGCTGTGGCGATCGCCATTTAGCGGAAATGCCGGTGAGTATGGAAAACCTGGGCGAACTGTCGCTTAACCCGTTAATCAGCCGCGATAATTGTCAGCTGTTCGATGTGGATCTGGCGATTGAGGAGCTGATGAAGTTCCGTGCTCTCGGCGGTGACACGGTTGTCGATCCTACCAATATCGGCATCGGTCGGGATCCCAAGGCATTGCAGCGCATCGCCCGCCTGACCGGGCTGAACATCATCATGAGCACCGGCCTGTACCTGGAGCCTTCGCATCCGGAATGGGTGAAAACGATTAGCGTCGAGGCGTTAGCTGACAAGCTGATTTACGACCTTGGCGGCCGGGAAGAAAAACCCGAAGTACTCGCCGGGTTGATCGGTGAGATCGGCGTGTCCAGCCGCTTTACCGCCAGCGAGGAAAAATCCCTGCGGGCGGCGGGCCGGGCCAGTGCAGCAACCCGGGTGCCGATTGAGGTGCATCTGCCCGGCTGGGAGCGGCTGGGGCACAAGGTGCTGGATATTCTTGAACACGAAGGGGCCGATCTGCGCCACGTGGTGCTGTGCCACATGAATCCCAGCTTTGCCGACAAGCGCTATCAGCGTGAGCTGGCCCAGCGCGGTGCGTTTCTGGAATACGACATGATCGGCATGAGCTATTACTACGCCGACGAGTCCGCGCAGTCACCGTCCGACGAAGAGAACGCCCGCGCCATCCGTGAACTGATCGATGACGGCTTTATTGAGCAGATTTTGCTGTCCCAGGACGTGTTCCTGAAAACCATGCTGACCCGCTACGGCGGCCACGGCTATGGCTACATCCTTAAACATTTTGTTCCGCGCCTGAAACGCCACGGCGTGAGCGGCGAACAACTTGAAACCTTACTGATTGCTAACCCACAGCGCGTTTTTGGTGGGTAAGGGAGAACCGTAATGCAGAAGAAAATTTTACTGGTCGGGGAATCCTGGACCAGCACGTCCGTTCACGTTAAAGGCTTCGATCAGTTTGCCACCGCCACCTGGCACAATGGTGCAACCGACTTTATGGCGGCGCTGGCCGACAGCGACTATGCCATCACCTATATGCCCGCGCACGCGGCGGCGACCGAATTTCCGCTGACGCTGGCCGGGCTGCAAGCGTGGGACGCGATCATTCTGTCGGATATCGGCGCGAACACGTTGCTGCTGCATCCGGATACCTGGCTGAAGAGCCAGCGCACGGCGAACCGTCTGACGCTGATCCACGACTATGTGGCGGCGGGCGGTGCCTTGATGATGATCGGCGGCTACTTCAGTTTTCAGGGCATCAACGGCGGCGCGCGCTATCGCAACACGGCGGTCGAGAAAGTGCTGCCGGTACGCTGCCTGGCCTGGGACGACCGCATCGAAACGCCCGAAGGCTCTTATCCGAGCGTCACCGAATCCCATGCGCTGTTTACCGACATGCCCGACGAATGGCCGTGGTTACTGGGCTATAACGAAGTGGAAATGCACCCTGAAGGCAAACTGCTGGCAACCATTGCCGGCACCGCGCATCCGTTGCTGGCGGTGCGCGAATATCAGCAGGGCCGCTCGCTGGTGTGGACCAGCGATATGTCTGCCCACTGGTTGCCGCAGGAATTTGCCCAGTGGCAGGGTTATCGCCAGCTGTGGATCAACTGTCTTGACTGGTTAACGGTTCGCCACTGATGGCCCTTACCCGCACGGCGGATCTGGCGTTACAGCTGATCCGCTTTGATACCCTCAATCCACCGGGTAACGAAGCCGCCTGCATGATGTTTTTTGCCGGCTGGCTGGAGGAAAACGGCTTCGAGGTCACGCTGTCATCCTTCGGCGAAGGACGCCATAACCTGATAGCCCGCCTGCGCGGCGAGCAGGCCGGACCTGCGCTGGCCTTTACCGGCCATCTGGATACGGTGCCGCTCGGTAACGCCGACTGGCAACACGATCCCTTTGGCGAGATCGTGGACGATCGGCTCTATGGCCGGGGATCGAGCGATATGAAAGCGGCCGTTGCCGCCTTTGCCGTGGCCTGCGTCACGCACCAGCAGGCCATTCGCCAAGGGCCGGGCGTGGTGCTGCTGATTACCGGCGGTGAGGAAACCGGCTGCGACGGCGCGCGGGCGCTGATCGATACCGCTGACCTGCCCGAGGTGGGCGCGCTGATCGTTGGCGAACCCACCGCGAACTATCCGGTTATCGGCCACAAAGGCGCACTGTGGCTGCGCTGTGAAACACGCGGTAAAACCGCGCACGGCGCGATGCCGGAGCTGGGCATCAATGCGATCTACCTGGCCGCCGATGCGCTGGGTAAAATTCAGCATTTCTCCCCCGGCGCGCCGCATCCGCTGATGAAACAGCCCACGATCAACGTCGGGCGCATCACAGGCGGCCTGAACATTAACTCCGTGCCTGACCGCACGCAGTTTGACGTGGATATTCGTAGCGCGCCCAATCTTCAGCACGCCACCATCCGTCAGCAGCTCAGCACCTTACTGGGCGAAGGTGTGACGATATCTACGCTGGTGGACCTGCCCGCGGTACTCAGTGAAGGCGATCACGCATGGATTCAGGCGGTTTATCAACGATGCCAGCCATTACATGATGCCCCCCTGGTGCCGCGCATTGTGCCCTACTTTACCGATGCTTCACTGCTGTTGCCCGCGCTGGGCAATCCGCCCTGCATAATTCTGGGCCCCGGCGAGCCGTCGATGGCGCACCAGACCGATGAATATTGCCTGCTGAGCAGGTTAGCCGAGGCGGAGACGCTGTATGGTGCGTTGATTTGTGACGGAGTGCGATGACCTGTGAAGCGGTATTCTCCTGAAGCACGGCCGGGTGAAGGCGATCTGCCCTACAAGGTCGGCAACAATGCGGGGATGGTGTCGGTGATGTAGACGCGCTGCTGGCACGCCGCCCGGTAAACCCGATTTAGCTGTCTGTTAAAGCTGTTCGTAAGATGGCAGGAGAAAAAATCATGAGAGCACAGGCCGTGGTCACCGATGAATACAGGTCGGCATTCCCCGATCCGATTACGATTAAGGCCGACGAGATAGCCGTGGTGAGCCACTGCGATCTTGAATGGCGAGGATGGATATGGATTACGCTGCCCGATGGCAAAGCGGGCTGGGCGCCAGAGCAATACTTTTTGCCACTGAGCCCAAATGAGATTGTCTGTCTGGAAGACTATAGGGCACAGGAGTTAACCGTCCATCCCGGTGAGGCCCTGATAGTGACGCAGGCGCTTAACGGCTGGTACTGGGCTGAGAAGCCTTCTGGGGAAAATGGATGGGTTCCTCAGGAATGCCTTACCTTACTAGATCGATAATCCAGTCTGTAAAACATCAGGGCAACCGGATGCACCTTTACTGGCACGTGACGATCGCCACCGCATCAGGCGGTGAAATTCAGGCGTTCGATTCGTCACCGACACCAGCCATAAAAAAAGGCCGCATCGCGCGGCCTTTCTGACTGTCAGCGTTTATCGCCGTTTTATCAGCATAAACAGACTGATGGCAAAGAAGGCAAAGCTGGGCAGTATTGCGCCGAAAATCGGCGGCAGACCATAAACCAGGCTGAGCGGGCCAAAAATCTGATCCAGTACGTAGAACAGGAAGCCGAAGCTGATCCCGGTGACCACGCGCACGCCCATGGATACGCTACGCAGCGGACCAAAGATAAACGACAGCGCCATCAGCATCATGACCGCTACGGACAGCGGCTGGAAGATTTTGCTCCACATGTTCAGCCGGTAACGGCCAGACTCCTGACCACTCTGCTTCAGGTATTTGCTGTAATCGTAGAGGCCGGTAATCGACAACGCATCCGGATCCAGCGCCACAACGCCCAGTTTGTCTGGGGTCAGGCTGGTTTTCCACTCGCCAGTCAGGCTTTGTGAGCCGGTGATTTGTTTCGGATCGGTCAGATTCGATTCGTCCACCTGAGACAGCACCCACAACTTCTTGTCTTTATTCCATTTCGCCGTTGCAGCATAGCGGACGCTCTGTAAACGGCGATCGTCAGTGAAGTTGTAAATGCTGACGCCGTCAATTTCATCGTCGCCTTTAACACGTTCAATGTAGATAAAGTTGTTGCCGTCTTTGGCCCACAAACCGCTCTGCGTCGACACCAGCGCGCCACCATAAAGCTGCTGCGCACGGAAGTTACGCGCCATCTGCTCGCCCTGAGGGGCGACAAACTCGCCGATAGCCATGGTCAGCAGCACCAGCGGAATCGCCGTTTTCATCACCGACAGGGCCACCTGCATGCGGGTAAAGCCCGCCGCCTGCATGACCACCAGTTCACTACGCTGCGCCAGCGTTCCCAGCCCCAGCAATGCACCTAACAGGGCCGCCATTGGGAAGAAGATTTCGATGTCTTTTGGCACACTCAGCAAGGTGTAATAACCTGCATCCAGCGCGCTGTAGGCACCCTGTCCGGTTTTACGCAGCTGATCGACGAACTTGATAATGCCGGACAGCGAGACCAGCATAAACAGCGTCATCAGGATGGTATTAAATATCGTTTTACCGATATAACGATCGAGAACGCGAAACATCAGACCGATCCTCCGCGTGTAAAGCGCGCACGAATTCGACGCATCGGCACGGTATCCCACAGGTTAAGCACGATCGCTAACGCCAGATAACTAATATTCACCACCCACATCCAGATAGCCGGATCGAGGCGGCCTTTCGCCCCGCTTGAGCGCAGCGAACTCTGCAGCAGGAAGAAAATCAGGTACAGCAGCATCGCGGGCAGCATCGAGAGCACGCGTCCCTGACGCGGGTTGACCACGCTGAGCGGCACCACCATCAAGGCCATGACCAGCACGGCAAAGACCAGCGTAATACGCCAGTGAAGCTCAGCCCTGAATTCAGGCGTTTTGTTCGATAACAGCGTAGCAAACGTGGCCTGGTCTACATCGTTAGGATCCAGCGTAGCCTGCTTATAACCTACGTAAGCCTGGTAGTTAGTGAAGTCGGTGATGCGGAAATCACGCAGCAACGCCGTTCCCTCAAATCGGGTCCCTTTATCCAGGGTCACAATCTGTGAGCCGTCTTTCTTCTGTTCCATGTGCCCGCTGTCGGCCAGCACCACGGAAGGCCGCGCATTCCCTTTTGGCCGCAGCTGGGCCAGGAAGACGTGACCAAACTGATTGCCTTTGACGTTCTCAAGGAACAGCACGGCGCTACCGTCGCTGGAGGTCTGGAACTGTCCCGCAGCAAGAGCAGCCGCACCGGGGTTCGCTTTGGCGTTTTGGGTAACCTGTTCCTGATAGCGCGACGACCAGGGACCAAGCCAGATGACGTTAACCGCCGCCACCACCGAGGTGAACAGCATCAGCACCATCGCCGCTTTGACCAGCACCGCTTTACTCAGGCCGCAGGCATGCATAACGGTAATTTCACTTTCCGTATACAGCCGCCCGAGCGTCATTAAAATCGCCAGAAACAGGCTTAGGGGCAAAATAAGTTGTGCCATTTCAGGCACGCCGAGTCCTAACAGCGTCAGAACAAGGTTTGTCGGCACTTCGCCATCCACCGCAGCCCCTAAAATCCTCACCAACTTCTGACAGAAGAAGATCAACAGCAGGATAAACAGGATAGCCAGCTGGCTTTTGAGCGTTTCCCGAACCAGATATCTAATAATGATCACGCTTAATACGCCTGTGAAAACTTGTCTTTTTGCAGGAAAATCGCTAATTTCAACGCTTATTAGCCATTTTTCTTCATAAATGGCCGTCGTCGACGCTAGAAATGTATGGTAATCGCGTTTGGGTGATGAAAAAACAACATCTTGTCACCCTGATCCATTATGACCTCCAGCAGCATGTGTCTTAATGCTTCGCTTAATAAATGGGTCACGAATGCGCTACATTCTAGCGGCAGCAGCGGCCGTTGTCTTTAAGATTCAGGAGAGTGCATGGAGTTCAGTGTAAAAAGCGGTAGTCCGGAAAAACAGCGCAGTGCATGCATTGTAGTTGGTGTTTTCGAACCGCGTCGTCTGTCACCGATTGCCGAGCAACTGGATAAGATCAGCGACGGCTATATCAGCGCCCTGCTGCGCCGCGGTGAACTGGAAGGCAAAGTGGGCCAGACGCTGCTGCTGCATCATGTGCCGAATATCCTGTCAGAGCGTATTCTGCTGATTGGCTGCGGTAAAGAGCGTGAGCTGGACGAGCGCCAGTACAAGCAAGTGATCCAGAAAACCATCAACACGCTGAATGACACTGGCTCGATGGAGGCCGTGTGCTTCCTGACCGAGCTGCACGTCAAAGGGCGTAATACCTACTGGAAAGTGCGTCAGGCCGTCGAAACCTCGAAAGAGGCGCTGTATAACTTCGACCAGTTGAAGAGCAACAAAGCGGAGCCACGTCGTCCCCTGCGTAAGCTGGTGTTTAACGTGCCGACGCGCCGTGAACTCACCAGCGGTGAGCGCGCCATTCAGCACGGGCTGGCGGTGGCCGCCGGTGTGAAAGCAGCAAAAGATTTGGGCAACATGCCGCCTAACATTTGTAATCCTGCGTACCTGGCATCTCAGGCGCGCCAGCTGGCGGATGCCTACAGCAAAAACATCACGACCCGCGTGATTGGCGAGCAGCAGATGAAAGAGCTGGGCATGAACGCCTACCTCGCGGTGGGCGCGGGATCGCATAATGAATCCCTGATGTCGGTCATTGAGTACAAAGGCAACCCGGATACCGACGCGCGCCCGATTGTGCTGGTTGGTAAAGGGCTGACGTTTGACTCCGGCGGTATCTCCATCAAGCCTGCGGACAGCATGGATGAGATGAAGTACGACATGTGCGGCGCGGCCTCGGTTTATGGCGTGATGCGCATGGTCGCCGAACTGAATCTGCCGCTGAACGTGGTGGGCGTGCTGGTCGGCTGCGAGAACATGCCGGACGGCAAATCCATGCGTCCGGGCGACGTGCTGACCACCATGTCCGGTCAGACAGTTGAAGTGTTAAATACCGATGCTGAAGGCCGCCTGGTGCTGTGTGATGCGCTGACCTACGTGGAGCGGTTCGATCCGGAAGTGGTGATTGACGTTGCCACACTGACCGGCGCCTGCGTCATTGCCCTAGGTCATCACATCAGCGGACTCTTGTCGAACCACAATCCGCTGGCGCATGAACTGATTGGTGCCTCGGAGCAGTCTGGCGACCGCGCCTGGCGTTTACCGATGGCCGATGAGTATCAGGAACAGCTGGAATCCAATTTCGCCGATATGGCAAACATTGGCGGCCGTCCGGGTGGGGCGATTACCGCCGCTTGCTTCCTGGCCCGTTTTGCGCGCAAATATAACTGGGCGCATCTGGACATCGCCGGTACCGCCTGGCGTTCAGGCAAGGCCAAAGGCGCCACCGGTCGTCCGGTGCCGATGCTGTCGCAGTTCCTGTTGAATCGTGCTGGCCTGAACGGCGACGATTGATCGTACGGACAACCGAACCCATCGGGGCGGAGCTTACTCCGCCCTTCTTTTCTTTAAACAGGCAATTCGATGAAAAACGCAACCTTCTACGTGTTGGAAACCGATGCATCCAGCGATGGCTTAAGCGCCGTTGAAGCGCTGGTGTGCGATCTGGCGGAAACACGCTGGCGGGCCGGTAAGCGGGTGCTCATCGCCTGTGAAGATGAGCAGCAAGCCATTCGGCTTGATGAGGCGCTGTGGCAGCGCCCCGCCAACGCCTTTGTGCCGCACAATCTCGCCGGGGAAGGTCCGCGCTACGGCGCACCGGTTGAGCTGGCATGGCCGCAGCGTCGGGGCAATTCGCCACGCGACCTGCTGATCAGCCTGCTGCCGCAGTTCGCAGATTTTGCTACTGCTTTCCATGAAGTGATAGACTTCGTTCCTTACGAAGACGCTCTCAAACAGCTGGCGCGCGATCGCTACAAAGCGTATCGCAGCGTTGGCTTCCAATTGAATACGGCAACGCCGCCACAGCCGCAAACGACATAGCAGAAATGGATAAGACATATAACCCGCAAGATATCGAGCAGCCGCTTTACGAGCATTGGGAAAAGCAGGGCTACTTCAAACCGAATGGCGACACCAGCCAGGAAAGCTTTTGCATCATGATCCCGCCGCCGAACGTCACCGGTAGCTTGCACATGGGTCACGCCTTCCAGCAAACCATCATGGACACCATGATCCGCTACCAGCGCATGCAGGGCAAAAATACCCTGTGGCAGGCCGGTACCGATCACGCAGGCATCGCCACCCAGATGGTGGTTGAGCGCAAGATCGCCGCAGAAGAAGGCAAAACCCGTCAGGATTACGGTCGCGATGCGTTCATCGACAAAATCTGGCAGTGGAAAGCTGAATCGGGCGGCACCATTACCCGCCAGATGCGCCGCCTGGGCAACTCGGTTGACTGGGAGCGCGAGCGTTTCACCATGGACGATGGCCTGTCTAATGCGGTGAAAGAAGTGTTTGTGCGCCTGTACAAAGAAAACCTGATTTACCGTGGCAAGCGCCTGGTGAACTGGGATCCGAAGCTGCGTACGGCAATCTCTGACCTGGAAGTGGAAAACCGCGAGAGCAAAGGCTCGATGTGGCACATCCGTTATCCGCTGGCCGATGGCGCGAAAACCGCCGACGGTAAAGATTATCTGGTCGTCGCGACCACCCGTCCGGAAACCCTGTTGGGTGATACCGGCGTGGCGGTAAACCCGGAAGATCCGCGTTACAAAGATCTGATCGGTAAATTTATCATGCTGCCGCTGGTTAACCGCCTGATTCCTGTGGTGGGCGATGAGCACGCCGACATGGAAAAAGGCACCGGCTGCGTGAAAATCACCCCGGCGCATGACTTTAACGACTACGAAGTGGGCCGTCGTCATAAGCTGCCGATGATTAACATCCTGACCTTCGACGGCGATATCCGTGAAAGCGCCCAGGTTTATGACACCAACGGCGAAGCCAGCACCGCTTACAGCGACGCGATTCCTGCTGCTTTCCAGAAGATGGAGCGTTTTGCCGCCCGTAAGGCCATCGTGGCTGCGGTAGACGCGCTGGGCCTGCTGGAAGAGATCAAACCGCATGATCTCACCGTGCCTTACGGCGACCGTGGCGGCGTGGTCATTGAGCCGATGCTGACCGATCAGTGGTACGTGCGTACGGCACCGCTGGCAAAAGTCGCGGTTGAAGCGGTTGAGAATGGCGATATTCAGTTTGTACCGAAGCAGTACGAGAACATGTACTTCTCCTGGATGCGTGATATTCAGGACTGGTGTATTTCCCGTCAGCTGTGGTGGGGACACCGTATTCCGGCCTGGTATGACAACGACGGCAACGTTTATGTGGGTCGTACCGAAGACGAGGTTCGCGCCGAGAACAACCTGGCCGCCGATGTGGCGCTGCGTCAGGACGATGACGTGCTGGACACCTGGTTCTCATCAGGCCTGTGGACCTTCTCGACGCTGGGCTGGCCGGAAAATACCGAAGCCCTGCGCACCTTCCACCCCACCAGCGTGCTGGTGAGTGGCTTCGACATCATCTTCTTCTGGATTGCCCGCATGATCATGCTGACCATGCACTTCATCAAAGATGAAAACGGCAAGCCGCAGGTGCCGTTTAAAACCGTCTACATGACCGGTTTGATCCGCGACGAAGAAGGCCAGAAGATGTCGAAATCCAAGGGTAACGTGATTGACCCGCTGGATATGGTTGACGGCATTTCGCTGGAAGATCTGCTGGAAAAACGCACCGGCAACATGATGCAGCCGCAGCTGGCGGAAAAAATCCGCAAGCGTACCGAGAAGCAGTTCCCGAACGGCATTGAGCCATCAGGTACCGATGCCCTGCGCTTTACGCTGGCGGCGCTGGCCTCAACCGGCCGTGATATCAACTGGGACATGAAGCGCCTGGAAGGTTATCGCAACTTCTGTAACAAGCTGTGGAACGCCAGCCGCTTTGTGCTGATGAACACCGAAGACCAGGACTGCGGTCAGAACGGCGGCGAGATGACGCTGTCGCTGGCGGATCGCTGGATTCTGACCGAGTTCAACCACACGGTAAAAGCCTACCGTGAGGCGCTGGACAGCTATCGTTTCGATATCGCTGCCAACATCCTGTATGACTTCACCTGGAACCAGTTCTGCGACTGGTACCTGGAGCTGACTAAGCCGGTCATGAACAGCGGCAGTGAATCCGAGCTGCGCGGCACGCGCCATACGCTGGTTCACGTACTGGAAGCGCTGCTGCGCCTGGCGCACCCGATCATTCCGTTTATCACGGAAACTATCTGGCAGCGCGTGAAAGGCCTGAAAAACATCAGCGATGACACCATCATGCTGCAGCCGTTCCCGCAGTTTGATGCAGCGAAAGAAGATGCCGAAGCCAAAGCCGACATCGAGTGGATGAAGCAGGCGATCATCGCGGTCCGTAATATCCGTGCGGAGATGAACATCGCGCCCAGCAAGCTGCTGGATGTGCTGCTACGCGACTGCTCCCCGGCGGCCCAGCGCCGCGTTGAGGCCAACCGTAACTTCCTGTCACGCCTGGCGCGACTGGAAAGCCTGACCATTCTGCCTGCGGGCGAGAAAGGCCCGGTGTCGGTGACCAAAATCGTGGAAGGCGCCGAGCTGCTGATCCCGATGGCGGATCTGGTGGATAAAACCGCCGAGCTGGAGCGCCTGGCCAAAGAGCTGCTGAAGCTGGATGTGGAAATCGAGAAGATCCAGACCAAGCTGGCTAACGAAGGCTTTGTGTCCCGTGCCCCGGAAGCGGTCGTTGCCAAAGAGCGCGAGCGCGTCGCCGAGATGGAACAGTCAAAAGCAAAACTGATTGAACAGCAGGCGGTGATTGCCGCGCTGTAATCGTTCTGGTTTGCTTTCGCTAAAGCCCACGCGCCGACGTGGGCTTTTTTATGGCTTCATTTGCGGCGCATTGGGGAGTAGCGCGTTCAAGACCGCCGCCGTCGTCACCTTATCGCCCTTAATCAAGAGACAGTTCTGGCTCATGCCAACCAGGTCCGCTTTGGCTTTCTCATCTGCCTGCCATAGGAAGGCATTCCTTTTCAGCGCCCTTTGCCTGAGCGCCTTTAAACGTGCCGGGCAGATCAGGTGGGTTTCGCCGTTGGTAAATGCCTCGATGCCTGTAATCAAACGTGCATCGCCCGTCGCTTTACTGGGCCCCCAGACAGAAGTGGGGAAGTAATAGGCCGGGAAGTCTTTCGACGGCACGGAAAACACCTTTTCGTGCCAGGACGCCATGCCGACGATTTCAATCGCACGCTGATTAATCTGCACCAGCTGAACAGAAAACAGCGTAAACACGCCGAGGACCAGCCCAGGTGAAAACGCCAAAATGGGTTTGAAGCCATGATGCGCTTTTATTTTATTAGTCAACAGTGAGAACAGCGCCGGCATAAAGAGCAGCAGATATAAACCGGTAATAATAAAATACTGCGGCAGGGTATTTTTCGCTGAGAAATAGATATCACCTGGCAATAGAAACAACAGCGGTAGAAAAGAGACCAGGGATACAAACACGGCGTAAATAACGTAACGAAGATTGATGACAACCACGTTCAAGCTTATTTCCGCCAGACAAAATTTTCTTTTAAGGCGGGTGCTTAAGTCGTTATTCGCCGACCGCATGCGCTTCAGCCTGGCAAGCAACTGGCGGTGATGTTGCTGCCGAAGCCGATTAACTCGGTGATTAACCAAACTGTGTACGCCTGTGGCCACGGCACCTGCCGCGGATAATATCAGCCAGGCATCTGAACTTTCTCCAAAATAGATCGCTGTAAAGGCTGTAAGAAAGGCGCTAAAGGCGGTTATTGCGCAGCAGCCTTCGTTATAGCGCCGCGTCGGGCGAGCTTTTTTGCCCTTTTGCAAGGCGGATAATGAACAGAGCCCGGAGGGAATAAGTAACGTGACCGAAAATACGCTGAAAAACAGTATCGAGGTGATAAGGACAGCAATAACGCCAGCCACATTATTTATTATCAGCGGAAAAACATCCGGCCTGCCAATCCATTGAAAATATGCCCAGACGTTGATAAAGCCGACAATAATAAAGAAAGGGAAAAGGTCTTTAATGGTTTTAAAACTGAAACGGGAAAACACGTTATACGCCTCCATGCACGGTGAACAATATTGCTTTTACCCGACGATAATGCTATTTCTGACGCATGTCTAACCTGATTCCGTCACGCTGCCCCGTTATGATCCCTGATACTCAGCCGCAACCCTTGCTGCGTCCTATCGTCGCCGACGACAATCCTCATATCGCCCGGGTGATCCGCGACGTTTCTGCGGAATTTGGCCTGACGGCGGACAAAGGCTATACCGTGGCCGATCCCAATCTGGACCAGCTTTATGAACTTTACAGCGCCGGGCACAGCGCCTACTGGATTGTGGAACATCAGGGAAAAGTGATGGGCGGCGGCGGCATTGCCCCCCTAGCCTGCAGCGCGCCGGATATCTGTGAGCTGCAAAAGATGTATTTCCTGCCGGGCATCCGTGGCCTCGGCGTGGCGCGTGAACTGGCGCTGCTTGCCATGGAACACGCACGCCAGCGCGGCTTTCGTCGCTGCTATCTGGAAACCACCGGCAGCTTAACCCGCGCCATTAAGCTCTATGAATCGCTGGGTTTTGCCCGCATCGACCATGCGCTGGGCTGTACCGGACATGGTGACTGCGAGTTCAGGATGCTGAAAACGCTGTAATGCGCTTAAAACGCCGGAACACCGCTGTGAAAGCGCAGCTCCGTGTCCGGTTCACTGATTAGCCTGGCCTCCGCTTCCCCAATCGCCCGCACGCGCGCCGAAATGTCTTTCGGTGAGATCTGCGCGGCCAGCGCCAGGTAATCCTGGTAATGCCGGGCTTCTGAACGCAGTAGCGAGATATAAAACTTCTCTAATTCGCTATCCAGATAAGGCGCCAGGCTGGCAAAGCGTTCGCAGGAACGCGCCTCAATATAGGCACCGCAAATCAGCTTATCCACCAGCGTATCGGGTTCGTGGGTGGTCACTTCACGCAGCAGGCCTTTGGCGTAACGGCTTGAGGTGATTTTCTGATAGACCAGCCCGCGCGCCTGCATAATTTCCCACACCTGATAAAAGTGATGCAGCTCTTCTTTGATCAGCAGCACCATTTTCTCAACCAGATCGTCCGCCCAGGGAAGCTCGTTACGCACAATAATGGCTTTGGTCAGATTTTTATGGGCGTTGATAAAATCGCTGTCGCCGTCCTCGCGGAAGATAAAATTCTCGTAAGGCTTCAGCCACGCCAGAATCCGGTCACCGCTGGGTTTGTCGGCAACGTATTTGCGGATCAGCCACACGGCGGTCTGGGCCGCTTTCAGTTCGCATACCAGATGGTCGGTGAGCAGCAGGGTCAGGTTTTCCGGTTTACGCGCCTCAAGGATCCAGGCCTGAGGCGTGCGGCAGAGCAAAAATTGATGTATCGGTTCAAGTAAAGGTGCGTAATTCATGGATGTCAGACAGGG
Organism: Pantoea sp. Ae19-2; assembly: GCF_059801205.1. NCBI lineage: Bacteria > Pseudomonadati > Pseudomonadota > Gammaproteobacteria > Enterobacterales > Erwiniaceae > Pantoea > Pantoea sp. Ae19-2. Next base: position 3,382,078 of record NZ_JBCHWE010000001.1, read on the forward strand.
CCGGAGAACAGGAAAGGCGGAGCAGGCTCCGCCGGTGTTGATTAGTGGCGAATGCCGTTGTCGTCTTCGTCGATAGCCTCGCCGTCGTCTTCGTCGTCATCCTGGGCGTTCGGGTCTTCGAAGTAGGTACCCCAGCCGTCATAGTCGACGTTGTATTTGGCTACCAGGTTCACCAACTGCTCCACCTGGGCATCAATCAGCTCCGCTTTCAGCGCGCCTTCGCTGAGGATGTCCACACACATCACGGTAGTGCCGTCTTCCAGCTCCAGCTCTTCTGGCTCGGTGACTTCATAGCCCAGTTTAAAGGCGTCCACCGCCGCTTTTTCCAGCGAGTCGAAGTTGTTACAGGAGAGATGGTGCTCAATGGTATAGAGCGCATCGGGATCGCTGCCATCCTCTAACAGTTCTTCGATGATCAGCCGCGTCTCTTCACGCTGCTCTTCCAACAATGCTTCAAATGCCATGGCGATATCCTCTCTGAGTTCGGCAATAAGTGATTATTTTCCCATACTGCCTGTCGCGCCACTACACAAAACAGAAAAGATTATTCTCGCCAGGGTTGAAAATGCATATTCATACGGTTAAATTGAATTTTAATTCATTATAAACCCCGTACCGGAGTGCTGTATGAGTCAGTTGTATCAACGTCATTTCCTCAGGCTGCTGGATTTTACCCCGGCTGAGATTGACTACTTGCTTACCCTGTCCGCCGAATTAAAACGCGCAAAAAAAACCGCCAGTGAAACCCAGTACCTGAAAGGCAAAAACATCGCGCTCATCTTCGAAAAAGACTCGACCCGTACCCGATGCTCTTTCGAAGTTGCCGCTTACGATCAGGGGGCAAACGTCACTTACCTCGGCCCAAGCGGCAGCCAGATCGGCCATAAAGAGTCGATGAAAGACACCGCGCGCGTGTTAGGCCGCATGTATGACGGTATTCAGTATCGGGGTTACGGTCAGGCACTGGTCGAAACCCTGGCGGAACATGCTGGCGTGCCGGTGTGGAACGGCCTGACCACCGAGTTCCACCCAACGCAGCTGCTGGCCGATCTGCTGACCATGCAGGAGCATCTGCCAGGCAAGCCGCTCAGTGAGATGACCCTGGTGTACGTGGGCGATGCTCGCAACAATATGGGTAACAGCATGCTGGAAGCGGCGGCACAGGTTGGCTTAGATCTGCGTATGGTCGCACCGCAAAGCTGCTGGCCGGAAGCCGACCTGGTGGCCCAGTGCCGTCAGGTTGCCGAACAGAACGGCGGCAAAATCACCCTGACGGCAGATATTGCCGAGGGTGTGAAAGGCGCCGATTTCATCTATACCGACGTCTGGGTTTCCATGGGTGAAGCCAAAGCAGTGTGGGAAGAACGTATTGCCCTGCTGCGCGACTATCAGGTCAATCACGCGATGCTCGCGCTGACCGGCAATCCGCAGGTGAAATTCCTGCACTGCTTACCGGCCTTCCATGACGATCAGACCACGCTGGGCCGTCAGATGGCGGAACAGTACGGCCTGCAGGATGGCATGGAGGTCAGCAATGACGTCTTTGAGTCGGCGCACAGCATCGTATTCGATCAGGCGGAAAACCGGATGCACACCATTAAAGCGGTGATGGTGGCCACGCTGGGACAGCGCTAATCGGGCTGCCGCAAACGTTTACCTGTGGCGCGATTTTTCCTTGATGCGCATGCCTGATGGCGTATAATGCGCCACAATTTGCCGGAGGAAACATGCAACAGCATCGTGCACAATGTGACGCGCTACCTCGCCTCAACGCAGGCGGCACCGCTGTTTCTTTCCGTCATCGAACCGATCTTAAAAAAGCCCCTTTCTAAGGGGCTTTTTTTTGTCCGCAATCCGGCCGCGCCGCAGAGGAGAGAGCTATGGCTAACCCGCTATATCGCAAGCACATCATTTCAATTAACGATCTCAGCCGCGACGAGCTGGAGCTGGTCCTGCACACCGCTGCGCAGCTTAAAGCACATCCCCAGCCGGAACTGCTGAAACATAACGTGATCGCCAGCTGCTTCTTTGAGGCCTCGACCCGCACCCGGCTGTCGTTTGAAACCGCCATCCATCGCCTGGGCGCCTCTGCGGTGGGCTTCGCCGATGGCAGCAATACGTCACTGGGTAAAAAAGGGGAAACCCTGGCCGATACCATTTCAGTTATCAGCACCTACGTGGATGCCATCGTGATGCGTCATCCGCAGGAGGGCGCCGCGCGGCTGGCCACCGAGTTTTCCAACGGCATCCCGATTCTGAATGCCGGAGACGGCGCAAATCAGCACCCAACGCAAACGCTGCTGGACCTGTTCACCATTCGTGAAACCCAGGGGCGCCTCAGCAACCTGAACGTGGCGATGGTGGGTGACCTGAAATATGGGCGCACCGTGCACTCTCTGACCCAGGCGCTGGCGAAGTTTGACGGCAACCGCTTCTTCTTTATCGCCCCGGACGCGCTGGCGATGCCGGCATATATTACCGATATGCTGGACGAGCAAAATATCACCTGGTCACGTCACGACAGCTTTGAAGAGGTGATGCCGGATCTGGATATTCTCTACATGACCCGGGTGCAAAAAGAGCGGCTTGACCCTTCAGAATATGCCAACGTCAAAGCGCAGTTTATTTTACGCGCCGCAGACCTGAACGGTGCGCGCGACAACATGAAGGTGCTGCACCCGCTGCCGCGCATCGATGAAATCACCACCGACGTGGACAGCACGCCGTACGCCTGGTACTTCCAGCAGGCCGGTAACGGCATCTACGCACGCCAGGCTTTACTGGCACTGGTTTTAAACAGCGACACCGCCCTGTAAGGAGTGACAGTATGAGCCAGGATAACAAACTGCAGGTCGAAGCCATCAAAAACGGCACGGTTATCGATCACATCCCTGCGCAGGTAGGCTTTAAGCTCCTGTCGCTGTTTCGCCTGACCGAAACCGACCAGCGCATCACCATCGGCCTGAATCTGCCGTCGGGGGAAATGGGCCGCAAAGATTTGATTAAGATCGAGAACACCTATCTCACGGAAGATCAGATCAATCAGCTGGCGTTTTATGCGCCGCACGCCACCGTCAACCGCATTGATGACTATGAAGTGGTGGCCAAGATCGCCCCTGCGCTACCGGATCGCATCGATCGGGTGCTGACCTGCCCGAACAGCAACTGCATCAGCCGCAGCGAACCGGTGTTCTCCAGCTTCGCCGTGAAGCACCGCGCCGATGAGGTACACCTCAAGTGTAAATACTGTGAGAAAGAGTTCGCCCGTCATGTGGTATTGGGTCACTTTTAATCGGCCCTGCCGCGCTTATAATGAACCGCGTTTTATGGCGGGCAGCGCCTTTGCTGCCCCGGCCTTACTCTAAGGAGAAATGATGTCTCGTGAAATCAGTACGGAAAAAGCCCCAGCGGCTATCGGCCCCTACGTGCAGGGCGTTGATCTCGGCAGCATGATCATCACCTCGGGTCAGATTCCGGTGAACCCGGCCACGGGCGACGTTGCTGAAGACGTATCGGCACAGGCGCGCCAGTCGCTGGAAAACGTGAAGGCGATCGTCGAAGCGGCGGGCCTGAAGGTTGCCGATATCGTGAAAACCACGGTATTCGTGAAAGATTTGAATGACTTTGCGACCGTAAACGCCACCTACGAAGCCTTCTTTACCGAGCACAATGCGCCCTTCCCGGCGCGCTCCTGCGTGGAAGTGGCCCGTCTGCCCAAAGATGTGAAGATTGAGATTGAAGCGATCGCGCTGCGTCGCTGATAAAAAAGCGTGCGCACTGCGTGCGCACGCGGCTTTCAGTCTGGCGTAACTGACCGCCGACCTTTCGTTATATTTTCAAACTGTCCGCTTAAAAACGCTGCCAGTTATCCTGCCCACTTGTCGCCAGTGCCAGCACCGGTTTAGGTGCCCTGACGGCTGCAGGGTTGCGCTGTGGCGTCTCCCCTGAGGCCGACGGACCGGCAAGCGTAAACTTCCGCACCAGCGCAGCAAGCGTATCGGCCTGTTCCTGTAGAGAGAGCGACGCGGCTGAGGCTTCTTCGACCAGGGCCGCATTCTGCTGAGTCACATCGTCCATCTGATTGACCGCCTGATGGACCTGCGAAATTCCCTGACTCTGCTCGGTGGCCGCCGCAGCGATTTCGTTAACCAGATCGGTGACCTGACTGACCGCACCGCGCATCGTCTCCATATTGTGGTTCACGTTATCCGCCTGGGAGGTTCCCGATTCGATCAACGCGTTCGACGACTGAATCAGCCCTTTGATTTCACGGGCAGCGGTGGTGGAACGCTGCGACAGGTTGCGCACTTCGCCTGCTACGACGGCAAAGCCGCGCCCATGTTCGCCGGCACGTGCCGCTTCAACCGCCGCATTGAGCGCCAGAATGTTGGTCTGAAACGCAATGCCTTCAATCAGGGTGATGATGTCGCCCACCTTGCCCGAACTGTCGCGAATCAAGGCCATGGTATTCAGCATGGTATTGAGTGCCGCAGAACTGGTGTCAGAGAGATTGCGCGTGTTTTCTGCAAGGTGACTTGCCTGGCGCGTGTTGTCTGCGGTCTGCCTGACAGTTTCGCTGATCTGGGTCATGCTGGCCGCGGTTTGCTCCAGCGAGGCCGCCTGCTCTTCCGTGCGGGCCGACAAATCTTCATTGCCTGCCGCAATCTGTGCCGATGCACTGCTGACCGACTGTGAGGCGCTGCTGACCGCGTGCAGGGCAGAAGAGATGCTTTCCATCAGGCGATTATACGACCGCGCCATGATGCCGACTTCATCGCGGCGACTGTCATCCGCCTTTAGGGAGAGATCAAGACGGGTGCTGGCGCGCTCCATCACATCACCGATGGCCTTCAGGCTGCGGCGGACGCGCAGGATGGTGAAGATCGTCAGCATGCCCAGCCCGATAATCGTCAGGGCAATACCGGCGGCCATGCCCCATTTGGTCTGCAGGTAGATATGTTGGTTTTGCAGGCGCAACGCTTCGCCAATTTTGCTGTTAAAGTCAAACTGATTGCGATAACTGCTTTTGAGTTGGGTGATGGCGCCGCCGATGCCTTCATCATCACTTAACAGCGCCAGGCTGAGTGCGTTCTGATGCGACCGGGAGGCGTTAAGAAACGCCGGAAGGTTTTGTTTCACCGCCGCGATCAGCTGGAGTGACTTATCCGTCATCGCCCGATCCTCGTCATTAGTAATATCATTATCGACATAATATTTTGTTAATGTCGAAATATCCTCAATGCGTTTTTGGATCACAGCTTCAAGGCTGTCCAGTTTACCGATCTCGTCTTCGGTCTGATGGCGATATAACGCCACCGAGAGGCGATTACTTTCGTCCACCAACCGGTTCAGCACCTTAAGCGAATCAATCGTGTTGACCTGCACATATTCAAATCGCGCCTGAAAACCCGCGAGAAGTGAGATAGTTACGATCCCTAGAATAATTAACGAACCTGCTAAAAGCGAAAAAGCCAGAGAGAGTCTTTGCGTCATATTCATTAAACCGAGCTCCTTTCTTTCCTCCGAGCTAATTCCCGAAGGAAGCCAGAAATTAATCGGCAATATTAAATAAATATTTATTTCAAATTTTTTAACGTTGAATTCGATTTCAAGTTTAAATTAATTATGCATCGTAAAAAATTATCGTGAATAAAATAAAATAAAATAAAATAACAAACAAAAACAATCACCAAACAAACTATATTATTTTGAATATACTGCATCGGTAATTAAAGGATTGTGACAGAGGGAGAGACGTTGATTTCGAGGCAGGAAGGAAAAGCCAAACGGCGGGGCCAGCGCGCCCCGCCGTGGTGACATCAAGGGCGGGAGGACGGCCGCCACAGCCACAGCACGGCAATCGCCAGTGCAAACAGTGCGCCGAAGCCCATGCCGGTCGCCACCGCGGGCGCGCCAGCCCGAATGGCTAAGGTATACAGCCCAAGCATCACCAGCATGGCGGTGTTTTCAACGAGGTTCTGTACCGCGATGGCATTACCGGATCCCACGCTCTGTTTGCCCCGCTCCTGCAGCAGCGCGTTAAGCGGAACCACGAAGAAACCGCCGAGTACGCCAATCACTAACAGCAGCAGGTAAGCATTCAGCAGCGTATGTTGCAGCGAGAAAATTACCACCACGATCCCAATCAGCACACCGGCAGGCATACAGCGGCGCACAGTCTCCAGCGTAACCAGCCTGGCCGCCAGCGCCGCGCCCACGACGATACCGACCGCCACCATGGCATTCAGCGTGGTCGGGGTTTTGTTATCCTGGATCCCCAACGCTACCGGCACCCACAACACCAGCAGAAAACGCAGCGTGACGCCTGCACCCCAGAACATGCTGGTCCCGAGCAGGGAGAAACGCGTTTCAGCGTTGTTCCACAGTACGCGCGTTGCGGCAATAAAGCTGCGCAGCATGGCCGCGAAGTTCCAGCTCTGGCCGGGACGCGCGGCGTGCAGTTTGGGGATAAACAGGTTCGCCGTTACCGCCACGGCATAGGTCAAGGCACAGACCGCCAGCGCGGCAACCAGGTTCCAGTCAGCCAGGATGCCGCCCGCCACCGAGCCCAGTAAGATCGCCGCAATGGTGGAAGCTTCCATCAGCCCGTTGGCTTTGACCAGCTTCTCGTCATGGGCGATTTCCACAAGAATGCCGTATTTGGCGGGCGAATACGCCGCCGCGCCGATCCCCACCAGGGTGTAACCCAGGAAGGGATTGAAGCCAAAGCAGATGATCATCGCACCCAGTAGCTTCAGGCTGTTGGCGAACATCATGACCCGCCCTTTGGCAAAGCTGTCCGCCATCTGCCCCACAAACGGGGCCAGCAGGATATAGGTTGCCACAAACAGCACCTGCAGGATCGGCTGGCTCCAGTCGGGATAGAACTGGTTTTTTAATAATGCCAGGGTGGCAAACAGCAGGGCATTATCGCCGAACGCGGAGAAAAACTGCGCCACCATTACCGCTATCATGCCGCGCGACAATAACGGCGCATCACGTTCTACGATCATGCCTGTTCCTCTTCCGCCATGTTTTTCAGCGTGACATAGTCAGGTTTACCACTGCCCAGAAGGGGCAACGTTTTTACCACGCGAATGTCGCGTGGTACGGCCAGCTCGGCAGCCCCCAGCTCACGCGCGGCTTTTTGCAGGCTCTCGCGTGCCAGTTCGCTGTCGGTAGTAAACAGCACCAATGCTTCACCTCGATTACCGTCAGGGCGCAGCGAGGCCGCATGCTGTTTATCCGAAGAGGCCTTCAGGGCAATCTGCTCGACCACCTCCAGTGACACCATCTCACCGGCTATTTTGGCAAAGCGTTTGGCTCGCCCCTGAATCTGGCAGAAGCCGCCCTCATCAAAGCTGACGATATCGCCGGTATCGTACCAGCCCGCTTCACTCTGGCCTTCGCCGTTATCAGCGGCCGGGGTTTCCAGCACGCCGGGGTTCTCGACCCGCAGATAGCCCTTCATGATGTTAGGGCCACGCAGCTGTAGCTGCCCGCCGTTTTCGATGCCCGGCACCGACATCAGGCGAGAATCCATTCCCGGCAGGATACGGCCCACGGTATGCGCTTTCGCGGCCATCGGCACGTTGATCGCCACCACCGGCGCGCATTCGGTGACGCCATAGCCTTCCAGAATACGAATGCCGTACTTGTCCATATACAGCTGGCGCGTGGTTTCCTGCAACTTCTCTGCCCCGGCCACCACGTAGCGCAGTCGCGCAAAGTCATAGGGCTGGGCAAAGCGGGCATAGTTGCCCAGGAAGGTGGAGGTCCCAAACAGAACGGTGCAGTTACGGTCGTAAACCAGCTCCGGCACGATCCGGTAGTGCAGCGGGCTGGGATAGAGAAAGACCTGCGCCCCGGTCATCAGCGGTGTAAACAGCCCCACGGTCAGGCCAAAAGCATGAAACAGCGGCAGGGCCGACATAAAACGGTCGCGCGGCGTAAAGTCTGCCACGGTACGGATCTGTTCAACGTTGGCCAGCAGGCTTTTGTGCGAGTGCACAACGCCTTTGGGATGGCCTTCCGATCCCGACGTAAACAGCACCATCGCGGCCTCTTCCGGCTGCTGCGCCACCTGGGCCTGGCGCGGCGCGATCAGATGCGCCAGTATCCAGAGCTTGTCTTTGAGCGTGACGGTATCCTTCAGATCTTCCAGGTAGATCCACTGTACCTCTGTCAGGCCCTGCGGCAGGTGCCACAGGTTGCCCTTGTCCAGAAACTGGCGGGACGTAAACACGGTTTTCACTTTTGATGCGGTCAGCGCCGCGCGCATGCCGCTTACGCCAGCGGTATAGTTCAGCATCGCAGGCACGCGCCCACGCAGGGAAGCGCCCAGGATAGCCGCCGCGGTGACCGTGGCGTTAGGCAGCAGCAGCCCTACGTACTCGTTGGGCTGACTGTAACGCTCCAGAATCCGTCCGACGCCCAACGCTTTTTTCAGTAAACCGGTATAGCTGTCCGGTTTGAAATTCACATCTTCAATGCAGCGTTTAAACGCGCCGTAGCGCTGGCGGGCATTGAGGAAAGCCTCAAACAGGGTTTCCCGTGGGCGCACGGCCATGCGTGCTTCCATCATAATGTGATGCAGGTGTTCACCGGCCAGCACGCGACGATCACGGGCGCGTTTCGCTTCAGGCATCGGAATATGGGTGCCGGGTAAAATGCTGAGTGTGATGCGCGGAAACAAACGACGCTTAAAGACGCCCGCCAGGCGACCAAACGGCGTAAACTCGGCGCCTTCAATGCGCATCGGCACCACGGTGGCACCAGATTTTGCGGCGACAAATCCGGCCCCGCTGTAAATTTTCATCAGCGATCCGGTGACGGTAATCCGGCCTTCCGGGAAAATGACCACCGGACGCCCGCTGTCGATCAGCCGCACCAGCTGCTTCAGCCCCAAAGGTTTAGTGGGATCGAGCGGAACAAAATCCACGTACGGCTTGATGAGACGTAAAAACCAGTGCTCGCTGATCGACGAGTAAATCGCAAAAACCGGTTTGATGGGCAAAAACAGCGCCAGCAGCGCCCCATCCAGAAACGAGGTGTGATTCGGGGTAATCAGCACCTTCTGCTTATGCAGTTCAGCGAGATCGCCCCGGAGTTCAACCCGCCACAGCAGGCGGAATACCAGGCGGAAAAAGGTGAATAACATGCCGGCTCCTTAGCATCTTAAAAATAGCCACTCACGATGCAGGATTTAGCCGTAATCGACAACTGATTATTGGCAGATTTCAGCGCTATGCCGCCTTCATGGTGCGGTATGCCAGCCGCCGCCCAGCGCCGCGATCAGCGCCACGCTACTGACCCACTGGGTGCTTTTCAGCGTCAGTAAACTTTGTTGCGCGCTCAGGCTGCTGTTTTCGGTTGTCGCCACATCCAGATAGTCAATCATCCCGGCCTCATACTGATTGCGTGTGACCTGCGCCGAAGTCTGCGCGGCGGCGGTGGCGCGCTGCTGTGCGGCGATTTCGCCCTGCAGCGTGTTCAGTTCCACCAAGCGGTCTTCGACATCCTGCATCGCCGTCAGCACCGTCTGTCGATAGTTCGCCACGCTGGCATCGTAGGCAGCGCGGGCCTGATCCACACTGGCCGAGGTGGCGCCAAAGTCCAGCAGCGAGCCGCTCAGCTCGGGTCCCAGCGACCAGACACGGTTAGGTAACGCGAACAGGTTATGCAGCGCAGAGGCGCTCACGCCGCCGCTGGCGCTGAGGGTGAGATCGGGATAGTACCCGGCGGTGGCAACCCCGATCGCCGCGTTGGCTGCCGCCATTTTACGCTCGGCCATGGCGATATCGGGACGGCGCTGCAGCAGTTCGGCCGGTAAGCCGCCGGGAATCGCCGGTAAGGTTGCCGTCAGGGTTGCGGCAGGCAGGCTGAAATCCGCAGGCGCTTTGCCCACCAGCAGGGCGATCGCATGTTCCATCTGGGCGCGTTGCCACTGATAATCCTGGGCCGAGGCGCTGGCGCTCTCCAGCTGTTGCTGCGCCTGAGCCACCGTGGCGCGGGATTCCGTTCCCGCCTGATACTGGTTCTGTATCACGCTCAGATAGCGCTGATAGGCGGCGATGCTCTGCTGATACAAACCAATTTTTTCGTCCATGATGCGCAACTGGAAGTAGTCTTCCGCCAGCTCGGTCTGGGCGCTCAGGGTGATATTGGCGAGTTCCGCTGCGCTTGCCTGCGCGCTGGCCTGATCCTCTTCCCTTGTCCGACGCAGTTTGCCCCATAAATCCAGCTCCCAACTGGCATTCAGCGCCGCCTGATGGCTGCTGCTGGTGGTGCGCGTGCTGTCAGTGTGGCTGCCGCTCCGCGTCGTACTGGCGTCATAATCCAGGGTGGGAAACAGAGCCGCCCGGGACTGCGCCACCAGCGCCTGCGCCTGGCGGTACTGCGCCGCGTATTCAGCCACATTCTGGTTAGAGAGGCTGACCTGACTGAGCAGGCTGTTTAGCGTGGCATCCTGGTACACCGACCACCATTCGCCCTTGTGCCGATCGTCCTGGGGCGCTGCCTGCTGCCAGCCTCTGGCCTCTTTGTAGTGAACCGGCATCGCCATCAAAGGGCGTTGGTAATCGGGGCCAACAGTACAGCCGCTCAACAGCAGCACCAGCACGGCCGGAAGACGTGATTTCATGATTCAGGATCCCGCATGGCGCAGACGACGCCATTGACGTTGGGTGGCACGGCTCAGGCGATCGAGCCACAGATAAATAACCGGTGTGGTAAACAGCGTCAGCAGCTGGCTCAGCGCTAACCCCCCGGCGATGGCAATGCCGAGCGGGCTGCGTAAGTCGGCATCACCGCCGCTGCCCAACGCCAGCGGCAGCGCCCCGAAGAACGCGGCCAGCGTGGTCATCATAATGGGGCGAAAACGCATCAGGCAGGCCTGGGTAATCGCCTGCTGCGGTGAAAGGCCAAGCCGCCGCTCGGCATCAATGGCAAAGTCGATCATCATAATCGCGTTCTTTTTTACGATACCAATCAACAGGATAATGCCGATCAGCGCGATCACCGTGAGCTGCGTATTGGTCAGTAACAGCAGCAGCAGCGCGCCCACGCCCGCCGAGGGCAATGTCGACAGAATCGTCAGCGGATGTATATAGCTCTCATACAGCACGCCAAGAACGATATAGACCGCCACCAGCGCCGCCACAATCAGCCACGGCATCGTGGCGGTCAGTTGATTAAATTCGGCCGCTGTGCCGGCATAGCCCGCCTGAATGGTTGAGGGCAAGCCAATCTGGGCCATCGCCTGTTTGATCAGCGCCTCCGCCTGCTCCAGCGAGACGCCGTCATTCAGGTTAAAGGCCACGGTGCTGGTAGCTGACTGCCCCTGATGCGTCACCGTCAGCGGGGCATTGCCGCCCGTGAAGCTGACAAAGGCCGACAGCGGAATGCGGTCGCCGCTGTCGTTAATGACGTACAGCTGCTGCAATATCGCCGGATCGCGGGTATCGCTGTCCTGCAGCGACATCACCACGTGATACTGATTGAGCGTATGGTACAGCGTGGCAATCTGGCGCTGGCTGAACGCGTTATTCAGCATCGTGTCCAGCATCTTCACATTCACCCCCAGCCGGGTGGCCTGGTCGCGGTCGATCGTCAGCATCACTTCCTGACCGCCGGTTTGCGCATCGGAATCAACGCTGTTGAGCTGCGGAATCGCCGCCAGTGCCGCCTGGACTTTAGGCGTCCACTCGCGCAGCAGGGCCAGATCGTCCGCCTGCAGGCTGTACTGATAGGTGGCATTGGCACTGCGCCCGCCGATGTGCAGATCCTGCGCCGCCATCAGAAACAGCTGCGCGCCGGGGATCTTACTGGTTTTCTGGCTTAAGCGGTTAGCCACCTGGCTGGCCGTGGCATCACGCTTGTCAAAAGCTTTAAGCCGGACAAAAAAGTCGGCGTTATTGCGCGAGCCAAACATCCCGCTGCCCATGGATGACATCACGCTTTCAACGGCAGGATCGGACCGAATGATGTTGGTGAACTGCAGCATCTTCGGCTTCATCGCCTGAAACGAAATATTCTGATCCGCCCGTAAGGCCCCCATCAGCAGGCCCGTATCCTGTTCGGGGAAAAAGCCTTTCTGCACCACCGTATAGAGAAACAGGTTAAGCAGCACGGTGAGCAACAGGCTGAACAGGGTCAGTTTCTGATGGCGCATGACCCAGTTGAGACCGCGCGAGTAGGCCGCAAGCGCGTGGTTTAACTGATTTTCAATCCACTGATAAAGCGGATGCGGGCGCTTGCTCACGTTGGGTTTCGGTTTCAGCAGCCGCGCGCAGAGCATCGGCGTCAGGCTCAGCGAGACAAACATCGAAATCACCAGGGAAACGGTTAGCGTGATCGCAAACTCGCGAAACAGCCGCCCCAGCAGGCTGCCCATCAGCAGGATGGGAATAAACACGGCAATCAGCGAGACCGTCATCGACAGCACGGTAAAGCTGACCTCCCGCGCACCGCGGATGGCCGCACGCAGCGGGCGCTGGCCGGCTTCAATATGGCGGGTGATATTTTCCAGCACCACGATGGCGTCATCAACCACGAATCCCGTGGCGATGATCAGCGCCATCAGCGACAGGTTATCCAGGCTGTAACCCAGCAGGTACATCACCGCACAGGTTCCGATCAGCGAGACCGGTAGCGCCAGGGCCGGAATGATCACCGCCTGCAGGTTGCGTAAAAAGACAAACACCACCGCAATCACCAGCAGCACCGCAATCAGCAGCGTTTCTTCGGTATCGTATAGCGAGGCGCGCACGCCGGGCGAACGGTCCACCACCACCTTAAGCTGAGTATCGGCAGGCAGATCTTTTTCCAGGGCAGGCAGGCGGGCTTTAATGGCATCGATGGTGTCCAGCATGTTGGCGCCCGCCTGGCGCTTGATGCCCACCATGACCGCCGGTTGGGCATTGAGGAAGCCGGCCTGATAGCGGTCCTCCACTGAATCGTACACGCTGGCGACGTCGCCCAGCCGCACGATATTGCCGTCTTTGTTGCTGATAATCAGGTTGCGATAGCTGGCGGCCTTGTCCAGTTGGCCATTGCCGTCCACCATCCACGACTGGCTGCTGCCCTGCAGCGAGCCTTTAGGCAGCGTGGTGGTGCTGTTGGCCACCGCGCTGCGCACCGTATCCAGCGAAATACCTGCGTGGATGAGCTTAAGCGGCTGCAGATCGATGCGGACCGCAGGCAGCGCGCTTCCCATTAATGACACGTCGCCCACGCCCTTGATCTGCCCCATCGCCTGTTCGATTTTACTTTCGGCCAGATCGTAGAGCTCACCCGGCGAGCGGGTGGCGGAGGTCAGCGCCAGCATGACAATCGGCGCATCCGAGGGGTTGGCTTTGTGGTAGGTCGGCAGCGATGCCATCGCGCTTGGCAGCAGGCTGCGTGCCGCGTTGATCGCCGCCTGCACGTCGCGTGCCGCGCCGTTGATATCACGATTAAGTTCGAATTGTAAAATGATGGTGCTGGAGCCCTGCGAGCTGTTTGAGGTCATCTCGGTGATACCGGCAATCTGCCCCAGCGAGCGTTCCAGCGGCGTGGCAACCGTTGCCGCCATGGTTTCCGGGCTGGCACCGGCCAGGCTGGCGTTAACCATAATAGTCGGGAAATCCACCTGCGGCAGCGGGGCCACCGGCAACAGGCGGTAGCCCAGCACGCCAAGCAGCAGAATCGCCATCGTCAGCAGCAGCGTGGCGACCGGGCGGAAGATAAACAGCCGGGTCAGGTTCATTGCCCGCTCCGCGCCTGTTGCTGACGGCGTTTCACCCAGGCATTGCCGCGCTGGGCAATCCCATCAAACCACAGATAGATCACCGGCGTGGAGAACAGCGTCAGTACCTGGCTGACGATCAATCCGCCGACAATCACCAGCCCCAGCGGTTGCCGCAACTCGGCACCCGATCCGGACGCGAGCATCAGCGGCAGTGCGCCCAGCAGCGCCGCCATGGTGGTCATCAGTATCGGGCGGAAACGCAGCAGACAGGCCTGATGAATGGCTTCCCGGGGGGAGAGATGCTGCTTGTTTTCGGCCTCCAGCGCAAAATCGATCATCATGATGGCGTTCTTCTTCACGATGCCGATGAGCAGAATCACTCCGATCAGCGCAATCAGGCTGAACGCCGTATTCGCCAGCAACAGGGTTAACAGCGCCCCGACCGCCGCGGAGGGCAGCGTCGAGAGGATCGTCACCGGATGGATAAAGCTTTCATACAGAATGCCCAATACCACATACATCGTCAGCAGGGCCGCCAGTATCAGCCACAGCGTGTTACCTGTGGCGCTTTGAAACGCCGAGGTTTCTCCCTGATAGCGCAGCGTAATCGCCGAGGGCAGCTGCAGCTGTGCAGTCACTTTGGTAATGGCGTTCTGCGCATCTTCCAGCGAATAGCCGTCGTTGAGATTGAAGGAGATCATCACCGCCGGAAACTGATTCAGCCGCATGTGCATCAGCGACCCGGTCCGTTGATGGATCGTGGCGATGGCGGTCAGCCTGACCATGCCGCTGCTGGTGGTTGTGGCCGTGCTGGTAGCGGTTGAGGCTGATGAGGTATCCGGGCTGCTGCTGGCAGACGTGCTGTCTGATGCGGTGCTGGACGTGCTGGCAGAGGGTTTCAGATACACATCGTCGAAAGCGGCCGGGCTTTGCTGGTATTGCGGAGCGACTTCCAGCACCACGCGATACTGATTCGACTGGGTAAAGATCGTCGAGACCAGCCGCTGTCCAAACGCGCTGTAGAGCGCAGTATCAACGTCCGCTGCGGTCACGCCCAACCGCGCGGCTTTGTCCCGGTTCAGCTCGACATAAGCCACCTGGCCCTGATCCTGTAGGTTACTTACCACGCCGTTGAACTCTGGCCGTTTCTGCAAGGCCGCCACCAGTTTCGGCGACCAGGTCACCAGGTCTTCGCTGTTGGCATCGTCAAGGGTGAACTGATACTGGCTCGGCGTGACCTGATCGTTAACCGTCAGATCCTGTGCCGGTTGCAGATAGAGCTGAATGCCGACCACGCGCGTTGCCGCCTGCTGCAGCTGTTTGATGATTGCACCGGCTTTGTCGTCGCGTTGACCAAAGGGCTTCAGGTTGATCTGCAACCGACCGCTGTTCAGGCTGGTGTTGTTGCCGTCAATACCGATGGTCGAAGAGACGCTCTCAACCGCCGGATTCTGCATGATCACCGCAGACAGCGCCTGCTGGCGCTTCGCCATCTCGGTAAAAGAGACGTCCTGCGTGGCCACGGTCACGCCCTGAATCAACCCGGTATCCTGAGTTGGGAAGAAGCCTTTGGGGACAAGGATATACAGCAGCGCGGTGAGAGCAAAGGTTGCCAGCGCCGCCAGCAGCGTCAGTTTCTGATGATCCAGCACCCGGGTCAGCAGGCGATCGTATCCGCGAATCAGCCAATCAAAAACCTCGCCGCCTTTGCGCGCGAAACGGGACTGCTTCTCGGGCGGAACAAAGTGCAGCAGGTAAGCACATAGCATCGGCGTTAAGGTCAGCGAGACCAGCATTGAAACCAGAATGGATACCGCCAGCGTGATGGCAAACTCGCGAAACAGGCGCCCCACCACATCGCCCATAAACAACAGCGGAATCAGCACCGCAATCAGGGAAAAGGTCAGAGAGATGATGGTAAAGCCAATCTGCTGCGATCCCTTTAACGCCGCCTCCAGCGGTGGCTCCCCTGCTTCCAGCCGCCGGGAAATATTCTCGACCACCACGATCGCGTCGTCGATCACAAAACCGGTGGCAATCGTCAGCGCCATCAACGACAGGTTATTGAGGCTGAAGCCGACGAGATACATCACGCCAAAGGTTCCCACCAGCGAAAGCGGTACCGCCACGCTGGGGATCAGCGTGGCCGCCACGTTACGCAGGAACAGAAAGGTCACCATCACCACCAGCGCAATGGAAAGCATCAGCTCAAACTGGACATCGCTGATGGAGGCGCGAATGGTTTGGGTACGATCGGACAGGATGGTCATTTTCACGCCGTCGGGCAGCGCGGCCTGCAGCGTGGGCAACTGCGCCTTGATGCTGTCCACCACCTGGATGACATTCGCCCCCGGCTGGCGCTGCACGCCGATCACGATGGCCGGGTGGTTGTTGGCCCAGGCAGACTGAAAGCTGTTCTCCGGTCCCTGCTCAATATGGGCGATGTCCTTCAGCCTCAGGGCGGCGCCGTTCTGGTAGGTCAGAATCAGGTTGCCGTATTCGGCGGCGGTGCGCAGCTGGTCGTTGGCGTCAATGGTGACGGAGTGATAGCGGCCATCAAATCCGCCCTTGGAGCCTTTGACGTTGCTGTTGCCGATAAGCGTATTCACGTCTTCCAGCGTCAGGCCATGGGCCGCCAGCGCCTGAGGGTTCATCTGCACGCGAATTGCCGGTTGGTGACCGCCCGCGAGCGTTACCATGCCCACGCCGGAAATTTGCGAGAGCTTGAGCGCAACGCGGGTATTCACCAGGTCCTGAACCTGCGTCAGCGGCAGAGTATCCGAGCTGGCAGCTAAGGTGATGACCGCACTGTCGGCCGGATTGACCTTTTTATAGGTGGGCGGCGTGGGCAGATCGGTCGGCAGCAAATTATTGGCGGCGTTGATGGCGGCCTGCACCTCCTGCTCGGCCACATCCAGCGACAGATCCAGGCTGAACGTCAGGGTGATGATCGACGATCCGCCTGAGCTGGTCGAGCTCATCTGGCTCAGGCCTGACATCTGCCCCAGCTGGCGCTCCAGCGGTGAAGTTATCGTCGATGCCATTACGTCCGGGCTGGCACCGGGATAGAGCGTTGTCACCTGAATGGTTGGGTAATCGACCTGCGGCAGCGCCGACGTTGAGAGAAACCGGTAAGCAAACAGGCCAGCGATCAGCACGCCCGCCATCAGCAGGATGGTGGCGACCGGACGCAGAATAAAGAGGCGTGACGGGTTCATTGTGCCTCAGCCGGTGGAGTCGGTTGGGTGCTGTCCGCGACCGAAACTTTACTGCCGTTGGTCAGGCGATCGATCCCTTCCGTGACCAGACGGTCGCCAGGCTTCACGCCCTGCAGAATAGCCTGCCACGTCTCACCGTAAGCCGGACCTGCCGTAACCGGCTGGCGCGTCACGGTGTTGTCTTTATTGATGATAAAAACAAAGCTGCCGTCGCTGCTCAACTGTAACGCCTGCGCCGGAATAATGGTGGCGCCTTTCAGCACGCTGGTTTGAAGGCGTAGGTTCACAAACTGGTTGGCGTACAGCGCCTCGTCGTCGTTAGCGAACATGGCTTTCAGCGTAATGGTGCCGGTCGCCGTGTCGATCTCGTTGCTGATAAATTTCACCTGCCCCTGACTCAGGGCATGCTGGTTATCCTGATCGAAGGCGGTGGCGGGCAGTGTCCGATCGTGATGAAGGGCTTTTACCAGCGTCGGGATATGACTTTGGGGCACGCTAAAAGTAACGGCGGCAGGCTGCATCTGGGTAATGGTCACCAGCCCGGTCGTGGAGGCACTCTGAATCATATTGCCCGGATCGACCTGACGCAGCCCTACCCGACCACTGACGGGTGCGGTGATGCGCGCATAGCCAATATTCAGCCTGGCGCTGGCAATCTGGGCCTGATCGGCAGCCACTGCGCCGCGATACTGTCCCACGGTCGCGATTTGCGTATCTAAATCCTGGCGGGACAGCGAGTCCTGGGCCGCCAGTTTACGGTAGCGTGCCAGCGTCAGTTCGGCACTTTTCAGCAACGCCATATTTTCGCTGAGCTCCCCCTGATACTGATTCAGCGTGGCCTCGTAGCTGCGGGGATCGATCTGCGCCAGCAGCTGGCCCGCTTCAACCTTCTGCCCTTCGGTGAAGTAGACCTTCTCCAGTTGACCGTCTACCCGGCTGGTGACCGTTACGCTGGCATTGGGGATCACCGTACCCAGCGCGTAGAGATAGACCGGCACATCGGCGGTGCTGGCGGTGCCGCTGTGAACCAGCGTCGTGCCGCCTTTCAGCATACCAGGGCCGCCATGGCGTCCGGCATGACCGCGCGCGGGCAGGGTGCCACCTGCGCCTTTATGGCCCATCAGTCGCCATGCCACGGCGGCAACGATTAACAGCGCAATGAGCAGAAGCAGCCATTTCAGCCAGCGGGAACCACGGGTACGGGGAGCGTGAGTAGTCATCGAACTCTTCAGGTAAACAGGGATAAAAGAAATCCTCCGGATAGGAGGCATCGTCGAAACGGCATCTGCAAAGATTATCGGCTACTTGTGTTACGACTTTCCATCGCCAAACCGTAAGGGTTGCGTTAAGAAACCTTACCAGTCCCCTGTCCACGGGGTGGACCCGCACGGATAGCAGGGGCTGACGGCCGGAATAGTGGGCAAAAAAAACCCACGCATCTGCGTGGGTTGGTGTAATAACGATTGGCCTTGCCGGAGCAGTGCCCGTTTTCACACCCATCAATACCTCTGGGATGTCCATACTCTCACCCTGCAGGAGTCAGTGACAGGTGAAAAAGGAAAATGAATTCGGCGAAATGAAACGAGGTGTAAAAACATCCACACCTCACTTACAGTTTGATTTGGTTAGGATTTATCTGAACCGCTATCCACAGGCTTGCTGTAGATGGCATCCGGGGCAATATTCATGTGCTTGAGCACCGGACCCATGATGTTACCGAACACCGGCGCGGCCACGGAGCCGCCGAAGTGATCGCCCGCGGTAGGATGGTTAATCATTACCACCAGCGCCACCTCAGGATGGCTGGCCGGGGCAATACCTGCGGTGTAGTTCACATAACCGCCGTCATACTTCCCGCTGCTGCCCATCTTTTCAGCCGTACCGGTTTTGGTGGCCAGTCGATAGCCCGGTACCGCCGCTTTCAGTCCGGTACCGCCCGGCAGGACGTCACTTTCCAGCATGTGCACCACTTCCTTGACCGTTTCCGGATTAGCGACCTGCTTGCCCAGCACCGGCGGCGTCACTTTGGTGATCGACAGCGGACGATAAACGCCATAGGAACCCAGCGTGGCGTATTCACGGGCAATTTGCAGCGGCGTGACGCGCAAACCGTAGCCGAAGGAAAAGGTCGCGCGTTCGATATCGGCCCAGCGCGTGCGGTGCAGCGGGAAATACCCCACGCTTTCGCCGGTCAGCCCCAGCCCGGTGGGTTTACCCAGGCCAAATGCGTGGTAGGTGTTCACCAGGGCTTCCGCCGGCATCGCCAGGGCGATATGAGAAACGCCGATGTCGCTCGATTTTTGCAGAATGCCGGTCATGGTCAGGCGCGGCCAGTGACCGACGTCGCGGATCAGGTGGCCGTTAACCCGGTAAGGCGTGGTATCCAGCACGGAATCCGGCCGGACGAGGTGACGTTCCAGCCCTTCCATCACCACAAGGGGTTTTACCGTTGAACCCGGCTCGTAGCTGTCATTAATGGCGGTATTGCGCATCTGCGCCGGGGTTGCCCCCTGATAGTTGTTGGGGTTGAACGAGGGATAAGAGGCCATCGCCAGAATCTCGCCCGTATCAATTTTAACCAGCACCGCCGCGCCCGAATCCGCCTTGTTTAACAGTACGCCATCGCGCAGCTTACTGTAGAGCGTGTACTGGCTGAATTTATCAATGCTGAGCTGCACCGTCGGCGGCTGAGTGGGCGGCTGATAGCTAATCATCGCGATAATATTCCCTGCCGCATCCTGCCGGTAGACTTCTTTGCCCGGCTGGCCCTGCAGGACTTTATCAAAGCCCTTTTCCAGTCCGTTGAGGCCGGTGTTATCGGCCCCCACAATACCAATCAGCGGCGCGGAGGCTTCGCTCATCGGATAAAAGCGACTGTCGTCGTAGACTTCACTGATGCCTTTAAGCTTCAGATCTTTAATATCTTTGGCGATCCCCAGTTCGACTTTGCGCCCGAGATAGAGAAAACGACGTTTGGGGTTAGCGGTGATCTGCGCCGCGACCTCTTCTGGTCGCATACTTAATGCCGCCGCCAGATAGGCCCACTTGGCGCTGGTAAAATCAGGGTTGCTCTCCAGCACGCGCTGCGGATCGGCGATGACATCCCGCGACGGTACGCTGAGCGCCAGCGCTTCGCCGTTGCGATCCAGTAAGGTGCCACGGCTGGTCGGAAGCGTAACGGTACGCAGCGAGCGCTGATCGGCCTCGTGTTCCAGCATGGGCTGATTAAGAAACTGCAAATCGGCGACGCGCACCAGCAGAACAGCCATGCAGGTAAATACGCCCAGGCAGATCAGGCGAAAACGGAAAGGGTTAAACGGGGCTTTTATCTGGTCTTTACCCAGTAATTTTTTAATCCGGGGCATGGCAATCCGCTGCGCTTAAAAAAAAGAGGTCAATCCCGCAGTTATAATCAAAGCACGGGTAAAAACACAGGAAAACTGTGTATCAGTTCGTTATCGTTCAGTTTATTTCGGGCAAAAAAAACCTGCGTATCTACGCAGGTCGGTGTAATCAAGAAAAAATCAGTTGATGTTCACCCATCAATACCTCTGGGATCCTGAATGTAGCAAGCGAAACGGCTTTTTCGCCACGACTGAAACGCAACAGATGCCTGCAAAATGTAACCAGCCGTGTGAACCTTAGGCTTTTGTGCAAACGGCATGTTTTTTAATGTCAACCAGGCAACTCATGGCGTTGGGTCCCTGCGTCAGGGATGACGTGCCGATATCCAGGGTTAACACATTGGGGTTGCCCGCCCGGTCAAACGGCTGCCACGCTTTGCCAAAACCGGGATCAAACCAGGCGCCGGTGGAAATGATCACCACGCCCTGCTTCAGCCCCTCAGTCAGACGCACGCCGGCCAGTATTCTGCCGCGCGCATTGCTGACCTCTATTTCGTCACCGTCTCCGATATCCCGCACCGCCGCATCCTGCGGATGCATATACAGGGTTTCATGCCCGGCGGTTTTGTTACTCTGAACGGTAGCCGTCGCATCTAACTGGCTGTGTAACCGGTCCGATGGCTGAATGGAGATCATGTGTAGCGGATAATCACGGCTGGCTGCCGCGCCCAGCCATTCCTGAGGCTCACGCCATTCCGGATGCCCGGCCATATCCTCCAGGTGGTAGTCAGCGATGGTCTGGCAGAACAGCTCAATCTTACCGCTGGCAGTCTGTATCGGGTTGGCCTCGGGATCGGCGCGGAAGTCTTCCATAAAGATATAAGGCTTACCGCCTTCGGGGATCTCCACAAAGCCACGCTGCCAGAACTCACCGAACTCAGGGAAAGGAATGCCACGAC
This sequence comes from Pantoea sp. Ae19-2, assembly GCF_059801205.1. Lineage (NCBI taxonomy): Bacteria > Pseudomonadati > Pseudomonadota > Gammaproteobacteria > Enterobacterales > Erwiniaceae > Pantoea > Pantoea sp. Ae19-2. The sequence continues at coordinate 3,403,328 of NZ_JBCHWE010000001.1, forward strand.
GGCCGTGCGCCACCGCACATTGCTGGTAGAGATGTTCTATCCACTGCATCTCGTTGCGCCCTTCGGTGAAGGTATCGCGATAGCCTAAGCGCTCGGCGAGATCGGCAAAAATATCAAAATCGTTCCGTGCCTGATGTTGCGGCTTAATCGCCTGGTGCATTGCCAGTACAAACCGGTCACGTGATGAACCGCCGATGTCATTACGCTCCAGCGTGGTGGTGGCGGGCAGCACGATATCGGCCATCTGCGCCGCAGGTGTCCAGACGATATCCTGGACCACTACGGTATCCGGCTTCTGCCAGCCTTCCACCAGCCGGTTAAGCTGCTGATGATGGTGAAACGGATTGCCGCCCGCCCAGTGCACCATATGAATGTCCGGATAGTGCAGAGTTTCGCCCTGGAAACCATAAGGCTGGCCGGGATTTAGCAGCATGTCACTGATGCGGGCAACCGGAATGGACAGGCCTGAAGGGTTCGGTCCGGTGCTCATCATCGGCGCGGGGCCTTCCTGACGCGGATTGCCCACGCTGTTCATCGAGCCGTGTCCAAACGAGAAGCCCGCGCCCGGCAAGCCCGGCTGCCCGAGCATGGAAGAGAGCGCGATCATCATCCAGTAAGGCTGTTCGCCACGGTGGGCGCGCTGAACCGAATAGGAGCAGGTGATAAAACTGCGTTTGCCGATCAGCTGTCGGGCCAGATGTACAATGCGATCCGCCGGGATATCGGTGATCTTGCTGGCCCAGCCGGGCGTTTTGGCGATGCCGTCGCTTTCACCCAGCAGATAGGCACGTAGCTGTGGCCAACCGGTGCAGTGACGGGCCAGAAACGCCTCGTCTGTCGCACCACGCTGACAAATTTCGTAACCGAGTGCCAGCATCAGCGCCACGTCGGTATTCGGCCGGATCGGGATCCACTCCGCGTTAACAAACTCTGGGCAGTCATCGCGCATCGGGCTGATGTTAATCACCGGCGTGCCTTTTGCCGCCAGCTGCTCCAGCGCCGGTTTCAGGCTGTGCTGGCCTGCGCCGCCGGATGCCACCTGGGCATTTTTTAACGCCAGCCCACCGAAGGCGACAAACACCTCCGCATGTTCCACCACCTGCGGCCAGTCGGTGACGCGCCCGGTCAGCGGCATGTAGGTGCCCATCACGTAAGGCAGGAAAAACTGCGCGGCGCCCCAGCTGTAGTTGCCTTGCTGATCGACGCCCCCGCCGCCCTGGAAATAGAAGCGGCGCACCAGGGTACGCGCATGATTGACGCGCCCTGCCGATGACCAGCCGTAAGAGCCATTAAAAATGCCGGATGCACCGTAGCGTTCGCGAATACGGCGATTTTCCTCTGCCACCAGATCCAGCGCCGTCTCCCAGTCAACGGCAACAAAATCTTCGCGTCCGCGCAGCGTGCGGTCACTGTTTTCGCGCGATTTCAGCCATGAGCGGCGCACCATGGGCTGGCGAATACGTTTGTCTGAGTAAACCAGTTCCGGGATGGTGTTGAGCATCGGCGAGGGATCGGCGTCGGCAAAAAAAGGTTCGCAGCCGATAAGACGATCGTTTTCGCTTACCGCGGTAAAGGCGCCCCAGTGCGCCAGATGTGGCACTTTAGTTTTCATGGTCATCGCTATGGCAGGTGTTGGGATCAGCAGCATAGCATGGGCCGCAACCTGAACAGAAGGCATCACCAACCGTCTGATTTTACCCTGTTTGCGACAGCGCTGGCATTCTGTTGTCTTGATGTGCGCCCGCTTTTCCGTAACACTGGTGCGATGTGTAAACGTTTCCCCAAAATCAGGTAATCGCATGGCCACCATTAAGGATGTTGCCCGGTTGGCGGGAGTTTCCGTCGCCACGGTTTCCCGCGTCATCAACAATTCGCCTAAAGCCAGTGACAGTTCACGTCAGGCGGTCAGCCAGGCGATGGAGTCGCTGCAGTATCATCCAAACGCCAATGCACGGGCGCTGGCGCAGCAGTCCACTGAAACGCTGGGGCTGGTGGTCGGGGATGTTTCCGACCCGTTTTTTGGCGCGATGGTGAAAGCCGTTGATGAAGTAGCGGGCCAGACAGGCAACTTTCTGCTGATTGGTAACGGTTACCATAATGAGCAAAAAGAGCGGCAGGCTATTGAGCAGCTGATGCGCCATCGCTGCGCGGCGCTGGTGGTGCACGCCAAGAAAATCCCCGACAGCGAGCTGGAAGTGTTGATGAAGCAGATGCCGGGCATGGTCTTACTGAACCGTCTGCTGAAGGGTTTTGAAAAGCGCTGCATCGCGCTGGACGACCGCTACGGCGCCTGGCTGGCGACGCGCCATCTGATTCAACTGGGCCATCAGAATATTGCGTTTATCTGCTCCACTCACACGATTTCCGATGCGGAGGATCGCCTGCAGGGTTATTACGACGCGCTGCAGGAGCACGGCCTGCCCTGCAACGATCGGCTGGTCGCCTGGGGCGAGCCGGACGAAGTCGGCGGCGAGCAGGCGATGACGGAGTTGCTGGGGCGCGGTAAAAACTTCAGCGCCGTGGCCTGCTACAACGACTCCATGGCCGCCGGTGCCCTGGCGGTGCTGAGCGACAACGGCGTGCAGGTGCCGGAAGAGATGTCACTCATCGGCTTCGATGACGTGCTGGTTTCCCGCTACGTTCGGCCTCGCTTAACCACGGTGCGTTACCCGATTGTCACCATGGCGCAGCAGGCCGCTGAACTGGCTCTGGCGCTGGCACATCAACAGCCGCTGCCGGAAGTGACCAATATGTTCAGTCCCACGCTGGTCCGCCGTCATTCAGTCGGCGGCCCGGCAACCTCATCCTGAGTTCATCTTTACCTTGCCGCGACGCTCAGCGCGGCATAACCGCCCCCTGGAAACCCATCCGCCAAATCATCCCCAAAACCATTGTTCCGTATCTCTTTTCCATCCCTCATCTTCTGCGGAATAAGCCGGTGGCATTCGTGTTGCAGGAAGGCGGCAAGGAGAGTCATCCCCGGGAGCTTACTGCAGTAAGTGAACAATATGTTCAGTCCCTCGCTGGTCCGCCGTCATTCTGTCGGCGGACCAGCGACCTCATCCTGAGTTGATCCTTGCCTTGCCGCGACGCACAGCGCGGCATAACCTCCCCCTGGAAACCCACCCGCCAAATCAGCTTCAGGTCATTGTTCAAAATGTCTTTTCCATCCCTCATCTTCTGCGGAATAAGCCGTTGGCATTCGTGTTGCAGGAAGGCGGCAAGGTAAGTCATCCTCGGGAGCTTACGGCAGTAAGTGACCACTATGTATAGTCCCACGCTGGTCCGCCGTCATTCAGTCGGCGGCCCGGCGACCTCATCCTGAGTTCATCTTTACCTTGCCGCGACGCTCAGCGCGGCATAACCTCCCCTGGAAACCCATCCGCCAAATCATCCCCAAACCATTGTTCCGTATGTCTTTTCCATCCCTTATCTTCTGCGGAATAAGCCGGTGGCATTCGTGTTGCAGGAAGGCGGCAAGGTGAGTCATCCCCGGGAGCTTACTGCAGTAAGTGACCGGGGTGATGAGCCGCGGCCAACGCACCTGCGGCGCGAAGGACACCCGCTTATTCATTTGAAGGCGCGGAGGAGGGCCTCAAGAGGCCTGACAAGGGCGATGACGGTTTCGTCCTGCACCTGCGCCGCCGCATCCAGCTTCGCATGCATTTGCGCCATTTCGCTGGCCCCAAACGCCTGGTTACGGACATAGGCATTCACCATGTTGATGCCCATGACGCTCAGCTCATCCACCTGTTTCGCGCTGCTTTCCAGCGCCTTAAGTGGCGCGCTGCCGTTGAGTAATGGCGCAACCTGAGCAGCGTTATCGTGCCAGCGTTGGAGTTGAGAGCGAATAGCTGCGGCAGCCGCCACGTTGCTTCTGTCTTCAACCAGCGCGACCACCTGCTTATCCAGTGTTCTGACGGCGTCGCTTTCTGCCGGTAAAACATCGGCCAGCCGGTTCAGCGGCTCAAAGTAGTTGTAATGCCCGGCCTGAAACTTGAGATGCTGTCGAGTGTAATACTGGGCCGGTTCCAGCGCCTGAGCCAGCACGCGCAGCGGCTGAATATCCGTGCTGTTTGCAAGCCGCGTCATCTGTCGGTCTGCCTGATAATGCTGCTGCAGCCCCACCGATACGGTCGTCCAGCGGTCCATTGCCGCCAGCCGCTGGTACATGCTGTCGGGATCGGTGACATCCTGGGCTGACCATAACCGCTCCGCAACCACAAACGCACGCGGCCAGAGTTTGGTATCAATAATCGCGCTGTTGACGTTTTCGGCCCACAGCGCGGCCTCACCGCCCAGCAGGTTTTGCTGCATCTGGCGCGCATCCGGCAGCACAGGCTGAATCCCCCTGGGCACCGCGTCGAGCCGCTGCCCTTCGGCCGCGTAACGGACGTTACCCACCAGCATGTATCCGCTCAGTTGATTGTTCGCCAGGGTGACGACCGGTTTGAACGGTCCCATCCAGGTATCCACCGTGAACGTCAGCCGGTTCGCCGAAAGCCAGTCGATGGCGTTCACCAGACGACGCGATTTTCCGGCAAAGTCGATAAAACCGCGCCAGCCGTCGCGGCCTTTAATCAGGGTGAAACTCCCCGTTACCGGGCTGCCTTTTAACCGTGGCATGGTAAAGGACCAGCTCTGAGCCTGTTCGCCCGACTGCACCACATCCTGGCCGTTAAGGCCCTGAGGATAGATTTCGTTGCGATAGTGATAGCTGGCCGGCTGAGGCTGATCGAGATAAAAACCCGTGGACAGAATGCCGCGATAGCCGTTTTTCGCTACCGTGCCCAGTGCATCCTGTCCCTGCCAGGACTGAATCAGAATGCTGTGCGGCAGATCGGGATGGGCAATTTCATCCCAGCCCACCATGCGCCGCTGGTGTTTTTCGAGGATTTTCTCAACGCGCTGATTGAACCAGGCCTGCAGCGCATGGGGATCGGCTAATCCACGATCGCGCATAAACTGCTGAACAGCGGCGGATGCCTGCCACTGGCTGGGATCCACCTCATCGCCACCGATATGCAGGTAGGGATCGGGGAAGATCGCTGCCATCTCCCCCACCAGCGCGTCAATAACCTGATAAACCTGTTCGTTGCTGGGATCCAGCAAGGGTTTGAAAACGCCCCACCCGCGCTCCATCTGATACGGCCCCGGCGCGCTGATCAGTTCCGGCATCGCCACCGCCAGCGCGGAGGCATGGCCGGGTATATCCAGCTCCGGCACCACGCGCACGCCACGCTCAGCCGCATACTGCACCACCTCACGCATCTCCGCCTGAGTATAGAAAAGCCCGTCGCTGGCTTTCTGCTGCAGTTGCGGATAGCGGAGGGAGGCAAAGCGCCAGCCCTGATCGTCGGTGAGATGCCAGTGCAGCACGTTCATTCGCGCCGCCGCGATCCCATCGATCTGGCGTTTCAGCGTTCTGACCGGCATAAAATGGCGGGCGCTGTCGATAAGGATGCCGCGCCAGGCAAAGCGCGGTTTATCGTGAATCGTTATCCAGGGAATACGGGTGCCTTCGGCACTGTTTTCTATCAGCTGCAGTAACGTTTCCATGCCGCGCATCGCGCCAAAGCGGCTGTTGGCTTTCAGCAGCACGCCGTCGCGGTTGACGTCCAGTTGGTAACTTTCATCGCTGTCAGGCTGAGGGACAGGGTTGACCGCCTGCGCGATGGCAATACGAATTGTGGGATGCTCAACCGGCTGATCGGCGGGTAACAGCGGCCAGCCGGTTTGGCGAGCGATGCGCGACAGCCAGCGTGTTTCGGCGCCGGGCAGCGTGTCCCCGACAATCTGTAGCGTCAGCTGTGGGGTGAGCGTCAGCCAGCCTGCGTGGGCAGGTTGCTCAACCTGCTGTGGCCACGGCATGAGCGGCAGCGTATCGGCGGCGGCGGAAAAGGTCAGCGCACAACAACAGATCAGCACATTTCGACGTAACGGCATTGGCACGGCTCCCTGCGGGTCAATGGTTAAAAAGAACGATAAACAGAGTTAAGTCATTTTGCTCCGCTAAGCAAATTCGCCCGCCGGAAAAGGCGATCTCGGGTCTGTTTTTTTTCAGTGTCGATTTTATCTTCTTGTTCAAGGCTTCTTTGCTTCAGGTCAAAAACAAGCCGATTAATTCACTGCAATTACTACATGTTGAGTCTAAAATCCAAAAACACACCCATATGTAGTTAACGGAGAAAAAATGGCAACGGTGGTGGTGAAGCGCGACGGATGCCGCGTAGGCTTTGATTCACAGCGTATCGCCGCAGCAGTGAAGGCTGCGGCACGGGCGGCAAACGTGGAAGATGCACGGTGGTGCGACACGGTGGCCGATCGGGTCAGCACTCAACTGGCCCATCGTCAGGAAGTGGATATCGGTGACATCCAGTATGCGGTGGAAGAAACGCTCATGGCCGGGCCTTACCCGCAGCTGGCACGCACCTATATTGAGTATCGTCACGATCGCGACGTGGAACGCGAGCGCCGCAGCCATCTGCATCACGCCATTCGTGGTCTGGTGGATCAGACCAACGCCGCCCTGCTGCATGAAAATGCCAATAAAGACAGCAAAGTGATCCCCACCCAGCGCGATCTGCTGGCCGGGATCGTCGCGAAGCACTATGCGCAGCAGCAGATCCTCCCCCGGGACGTCGTTCAGGCGCATGAACGCGGCGAGATCCACTATCACGATCTCGATTATTCCCCCTTCTTCCCCATGTTCAACTGCATGCTGATCGACCTGAAAGGGATGCTGACCAACGGCTTCAAGATGGGTAATGCCGAGATCGAGCCGCCAAAATCCATCGCCACCGCAACGGCCGTCACGGCGCAGATCATTGCGCAGGTCGCCAGCCATATTTACGGTGGAACCACGCTGAACCGCATTGATGAAGTGCTGGCACCCTATGTGGAAAAGAGCTTCGCAAAACACCTTGCCGTGGCGCAGGACTGGCACATTCCTCAGGCGGACGCCTATGCTCGCGAACGTACCGAAAAAGAGTGCTATGACGCCTTCCAGTCGCTGGAATACGAGGTAAATACGTTACACACGGCAAACGGGCAAACCCCGTTCGTGACCTTTGGTTTTGGCCTGGGCACGAGTTGGGCGGCACGGCTGGTTCAGACCTCCATTTTGCGTAACCGCCTGGCGGGGCTGGGTAAAAATCACAAAACCGCCGTGTTCCCAAAGCTGGTCTTTACGATTCGGGAAGGCGTGAACCGCCGTGCGGGAGAGGTTAACTACGACATTAAGCAACTGGCGCTGACCTGTGCCAGTAAGCGGATGTATCCCGACATTCTGAATTATGATCAGGTGGTCCAGGTCACTGGCTCCTTTAAAACTCCCATGGGCTGCCGCAGTTTTCTGGGCGTTTACGAGGAAAACGGTGAGCAGATTCATGAAGGCCGGAATAATATCGGCGTCATCAGCCTTAATTTACCGCGCATTGCGCTGGAAGCAGACGGAGACGAAACCCGTTTCTGGACCTTGCTGGATGCGCGGCTGGCGCTGGCGAAGCGGGCGCTCATGACGCGCGTTGCCCGACTCGAAAAAACCAAAGCCCGCGTTGCGCCTATCCTGTACATGGAAGGCGCCTGCGGCGTGCGGCTTAATGCCGATGATAAGATTGGCCCCATTTTCCGCAATGGCCGCGCCTCGCTGTCACTGGGCTATATCGGTCTGCATGAAACCCTGAATGCCCTGAGTGGCGCGCAACACCATCCTTTCGATGATGCGGCGCTGCGCGCTAAAGGCGTTGCCATCGTGGCCCATATGCGTGCGGCTACCGATGCCTGGAAAGACGAAACCGGCTACGGCTTTAGTCTCTACAGCACGCCCAGTGAGAACCTGTGCGACCGCTTCTGTCGTCTGGATGCCGCGCAGTTTGGCGTAGTAAAGGGGGTAACCGATAAAGGCTACTACACCAACAGCTTCCATCTGGACGTTGAGAAGAAGGTGAATCCCTACGATAAGATTGATTTTGAAGCGCCCTATCCGTCGTTGGCTAACGGCGGGTTTATCTGTTACGGCGAATATCCCAACGTGCAGCACAACCTCAAGGCGCTGGAAGACGTGTGGGATTACAGCTATGACCGCGTGCCCTACTACGGCACCAACACGCCGATTGACGAGTGCTACGACTGCGGGTTCAACGGGGAATTCACCTGCACCAGTCGCGGCTTTACCTGCCCCAACTGCGGCAATCACGATCCTGCCCGGGTTTCGGTTACGCGCCGCGTATGTGGCTATCTCGGCAGCCCGGATGCGCGTCCGTTTAACGCCGGTAAACAGCAGGAAGTGCAGCGTCGGGTGAAGCACCTGGATAGCGGACAGCTGGGATGATGCGCATCCATCGTTACTACGATGTGGATATCGTGAACGGGCCCGGCACGCGCTGTACGCTGTTTGTCTCAGGCTGCGAGCACCAGTGTCGCGGCTGTTACAACCAGAGCACCTGGCGGCTGGATTCCGGCGTGCCGTTTACGCTGGAAATGGAGGAGCAACTGTTAGCGGATTTACAGGATACGCGTATCCCGCGTCAGGGTTTATCGCTGAGCGGCGGCGATCCGCTGCATCCTCATAACGTGCCGCATGTTCGTCGGTTAGTGAAACGGGTAAAACAGACGTGCGCAGGCAAAGATATCTGGTTGTGGACCGGCTATGACATGCAGGCACTCAGCCCGGCACAGCGCGCGATCCTGCCCTGGATAGACGTGGTGATTGACGGGCGGTTTGAAGAGGCAGAACGCGATGCCACGCTCCTGTGGCGCGGCAGCCGAAATCAGAAAATCTGGTATCTACGCTGAAACACGGGGGATCGCGCCGGACTCGATCAGCGTGAACCCCGTATTTTCTTCGGCAAACGCCTGGTGATGCAGGCAGCGAGCCACGTCCTGAGCCGACACGGCACGCCAGTTGCCTGGCAACCAGGCGAACAGCGGAGCCATCAGGCTTTCTCCCCGACGTTTATCTTTTCGTTCACCCAGCAACAGCGAAGGCCGGACCACCGTCAGGCTCGGCCACGCCTGATGGCGCAGCGCATTTTCCATCTCACCTTTCACGCGATTGTATAAAAAGGGGGAGTGACGGTTAGCACCGTGCGCACTGACCACCAGCATCTTTCTGGCCCCCAGACGTAACGCGTTCAGGGCGGTATCCACCACCAGCGTGTAATCCACGTGAATAAAGGCCTCTTTACTGCCCGCCTGCTTACGCGTGGTGCCCAGACAGCAAAATACCGTCGTCAGCGGTGCCTCCAGCGGGCGCAGGACATCCGTGAGATCGGCTTCAACAGGGTTGACGACCTTGTTCATTGCGGGAAGCGCACGACGGCTGGGCGCAATAATTTCATCCACGCGCGGATCGTCGATCAGTAAACGCAGCAGACAGGATCCCACTAAGCCGGTTGCGCCCGTCAGTAATACACGATTCATCTCAGAATATTCCCTGTTTCGCTGCCAGCCGTGCAAAATCTGGCCAATGTGAGCCGCCTGGCTTGCGTTCTCAGAATCGACAACCAGGCTTAACAGGTCATCAGGATAGCGCAGTATGCGCCTGACATGCCTAAAGGAGAGTATAGATGAGCACCAGAATTGCGGTTCTGATCACCGATGAATTTGAAGACTCTGAGTTTACCTCGCCAGCCGAAGTCTACAAACGTGCGGGCTATGAGGTGGTTACCATTGAGGAGCAGGCGGGTAAAACCGTGAAGGGCAAACAGGGCGATGCTGAAGTCACTATCGATCGCAGCATCGACGACGTTAGCCCGGCGGAATTTGACGCACTGCTGCTACCGGGTGGACACTCGCCGGATGCGCTGCGCGGTGATGACCGCTTTGTTGCCTTTACCAAAGACTTTGTGGCCAGCGGCAAACCCATCTTTGCTATCTGCCACGGGCCACAACTGCTGATCAGCGCCAACGGCGTTCGCGGTCGTAAAATGACCAGCGTGAAGGCCATTGCGATCGACCTGATCAATGCGGGTGCCGACTTCCGTGATGAGGAAGTGGTGGTTGACGGTGACAAACTGGTCACCAGCCGTACGCCGGCGGATCTGCCTGCCTTTAACCGTGAGTCCCTGCGTATTCTGCAGGCACTGTAACGGCCCACGCCCTTTTCCGCCAGGAAGGGGGCGCTTTATTTACGCCTCGCGTTGCCAGACAATTTTTTTGCCGAAACCCAGCGCATTGTCGGTCATTTTCAGCTCATCAAGCGTAATTTCCCACAGGGGCGCAGAAACCTTGCGCGAAACCGGGAAGCGACGTTGGTACGCGGTGCGCGCCTCAGACGCGTCTTCTTCGCTGAGCGGCCGGATATGACCCCGATACTGCACGCCTTTTATCAGCAGTACCGTCTTCGGCTGTCCATTGATTGTCCCCGCCACGCGGTTATTTTTCATTGCTAACAGGCCATGGCGCGTATCCGACTCCGTCATGAGCCAGAAAGCCATGCGTAATTCATCAAACACGTAGTAGCAGTTTGCACACCACAGATCATCGTCAGCACAGCAGCACAGGGACAGCACATGCTGCTTTTTCAGGTAGCGAACAAGATGAGCAAGGTCAGACACAATCAACTCCGGGTAAGGGCAACGGATAGCACGGCGCAAAGAAGCGCGCTACACTGCCGGGCGGGCATTTCTGGAACACATTATGAGTCAGCACTGGCAACTTTACCTGATACAAACGGCCGCAGGCATGCTGTATACCGGCATCACAACCGACGTTGCGCGCCGCCTTGGACAACATGCCTGTGGGCGCGGGGCCCGGGCCCTGCGCGGTAAGGGCCCATTGGCGCTGGTCTATGCCTGCGCGGCGGGCGACCGGTCGCAGGCTTCCGCGCTGGAGTACCAGGTTAAGCAACTGACCCGTCAACGAAAACTACAGTTGGTTGCCGAGCAACCCGTAAGCCTTACCGCCTGGCTCAGCGCAGTGGATTAAAAGGCGCGGAATACTCAATGCGCCCTTCGGCCCCGTCAAACGCGTTGTCTGCCAGAGGGTACACCAGGAAAGAGGCTTCGCTATCCGGCCAGCGGCAGTGCAACCCATGCCGTGCTGCGGGCTCGAAACCCAGGTGGCTATACAATGCGGGATCGCCCCTTACCACAACGGCGCTGTAGCCAAACTCATTCAGCGTATCCAGACCTTCGTAGACCAACTGTTTCGCTATGCCCTGACCACGCAGGCTTTCATCCACGGCCAGCGGAGCCAGTCCGACCCAGTTGCGATCTTCCCCCTGCAGGGTAACCGGGCTGAAGGCGGCATAGCCCAGCACCTGCCCTTCATCGTCTGTGGCGACGACGCCCAGCGTTAGCAGCCCGTCTTCACGCAGGGCCTGAGTCAGCTCGGCTTCGGCTGAGGTGGGAAAACAGCGTCGCAGTAATGCATCGATACCGGCGGCATCCACGCCAATTTCTGTACGTATTAACATGAGACACCCGCGCGTGCCTGTGCGGCTTTCGCGTCCTGTTGCATTGTTGTCTCCACGATTGCGGCCATCTGTTGAATGGCGGTACGTAACCCCTTGGGCATGGTGTTGAGTTCAATTGCATCCATTACGTTCTTAACCTCCAGTCCCAGTTCCGTATCCCCTTCGATCAGCAGTCGGCGCTGAAAGAAAAGCATATCAGGATCCGCTTTGCGTGCTGCTACCAGCAACAAATCATTGGCGTTGCCCCGGAACCAGACATCTGCTTCGGCATGCTGCAACACCCTCAGTTGGCCGCCTTCCAGCGTGGTGATCCACGTGAGATTAATATCGCTAATCTCAATCCCCAAAAAGCGTCCCTGAAGAAAGTCTAACTCACCTTCGGCTAAAACATGACGAAATTGCCAGTTTAAGAGTTGTTGCAAGAGCTGCTTCTTCAATATGAAGGGAGCAAGTGTTGCAGGTAAGCTAAGGATTTTAGGGCCGTTTTTGACTAAACTGGCAGATAACCGCTGGAACACGTTTTGCACTCCTGTCACAAAAATTTTAGCTATATTGCCATAGAGTGCCATTCCCGCCTCCTTTGAGATCAATAAAACCTATCGTAAGCGGGTTAAAAAAAAGCCAGGCTATCTCATCAATGACCGTTTCACTGCCCTAAATCAACATTTACCCAAAGCGCCATGACTAGACTCGTGCTCCATCTGCATCACGAGAGGATTGAGTATGGAGCTGCTGTGTCCGGCCGGAAACCTGCCTGCGATACGAAGTGCGGTCGAAAATGGTGCCGATGCGGTTTATGTCGGACTGAAAGATGACACCAACGCGCGTCACTTTGCAGGATTGAATTTTACAGATAAGAAACTGCACGAAGCGGCGTACTACCTTCATCAGCATCGCCGTAAGCTGCACGTGGCGATCAATACCTTTGCACATCCTGACGGCATGCAGCGCTGGCAGCGGGCTATCGATGTGGCGGCAGACAGCGGTGCTGATGCGCTGATCCTGGCGGATATTGCAACGCTGGAATATGCCACCGCGCGCTATCCTCACATCGAACGTCATCTGTCAGTGCAGGCTTCCGCCACCAACCTTGAGGCCATTCGTTTTTATCATCGCCATTTCAATTTGCACCGAGTGGTACTGCCGCGCGTACTGTCGATTCATCAGGTAAAACAGCTGGCGCGCAGTACACCTGTTCCGCTGGAGGTCTTTGCCTTTGGCAGCCTGTGCATCATGGCCGAGGGCCGCTGCTACCTCTCTTCCTGGCTAACCGGTGAATCGCCAAACAGTAAAGGCGCCTGCTCCCCCGCGAAGTTTGTTCGCTGGCAACAAACGCCGGCCGGCATGGAGGTACGCCTTAATGACGTGCTGATCGATCGCTATCGCGCAGAGGAAAGCGCCGGCTATCCCACGCTGTGCAAAGGCCGTTATCAGGTTGACGACCAGCGCTATCACGTGCTGGAAGAGCCCACCAGCCTGAATACGCTTGAACTGTTGCCAGAGCTGATGCGGGCAGGCATTGCCTCCGTAAAAATCGAAGGCCGTCAGCGCAGCCCTGCCTACGTATCCGATGTCGCCCGCGTCTGGCGTCAGGCTATCGATCGCTGTCAAGCTCAGCCGGATAACTTTGAAGTGGCACAACAGTGGACGAAAACGCTGGGGGCCCTGTCAGAAGGCACGCAGACCACCTTAGGCGCCTATCATCGTGACTGGCAGTGAGGAAAAACCATGAAATACTCTCTCGGCCCCGTGCTCTGGTACTGGCCCACCGCCACGCTGGAACATTTTTATCACCTCACTGCTGACAGCAGCGCTGACATTGTTTGTCTTGGGGAAGCCGTCTGCAGCAAGCGACGCGCCACGCCTTTTGCCGCCTGGATGGATTTAGCACGAATGCTGTCAGCCCGTGGGAAGCAGGTGGTCATTAGCACGCTGGCTTTGCTGCAATCCCCTTCTGAGCTCAAAGAGCTACAGCGCTATGTAGAGAACGGCGAGTTTATTATTGAGGCCAACGACCTGGGCACCGTGAATATGGCGGCAGAGCGCAAGCTGCCCTTCGTTGCGGGGCCCACGCTCAATGTTTATAACGCCGATACGCTGCAGCTTTTAGTCAAAGAGGGCATGACGCGCTGGTGCTTGCCCGTTGAAATGCCGCGCGACTGGCTAGTGGAGCTGCTCCAGCAGTGTGAGACAAGAGGCATCCGCCAGCAGTTCGAGGTGGAGGTGCTGGGTTATGGTCATTTGCCGCTGGCCCTGTCAGCCCGCTGCTTTACAGCACGTTCGGAGAATCGCGCCAAAGATGCCTGCGAAACCTGCTGTATTCATTATCCTCATGGACGCCGGGTCCTCTCACAGGAATCGCAACAGGTTTTCGTCCTGAACGGTATCCAGACCCTGAGCGGTTACTGCTATAACCTGGGGAACGATCTGGTTGGTATGCACAACTATGTAGATATCGTGCGGTTGTCACCTCAGGATGAGGAAACCTTAAGCCTTATTGACCGTTTCCGCGCAAATGAAGAGGGGCAGGCGCCCCTGGATCTGGCGAAAAATCGGGACTGTAATGGCTACTGGCGCAAGCTGCCGGGCATGGTTTTGCAGGCTGGCGACTGAAAGGCACATACAGGCAACATACGGCGAGTGTAAAAAGTTTTAATATGGCGGATGTTACGCAATACTTGATGGCGCAGGGTATGACACCTGCGCTATACACTCTGGAGTACTCATGTCTGAGAAAAAAAGCGTTCGCCTCTCCGTACTCGATCTTGCCCCTGTTCCTCAGGGTGCCACGCCTCGTGATGCGTTTCACCATTCACTCGCGCTGGCGCGTCAGGCTGAAGCCCTGGGATTCGAACGTTACTGGCTGGCTGAACACCATAATATGACCGGCATTGCCAGTGCCGCCACGTCTGTGCTGATTGGCTATCTGGCCGCGAACACCACAACGCTGCGTCTGGGTTCGGGCGGCATTATGTTGCCGAATCACGCGCCGCTGGTGATTGCAGAACAGTTCGGCACTCTGGCCTCGCTTTATCCCGACCGTATCGATCTGGGATTAGGCCGCGCCCCCGGCTCGGATCAGCGCACCATGCTGGCCCTGCGCCGCAACCTGTCGGGCATTCAGGCCGATACCTTCCCGGACGATGTCGCTGAGTTGATCGACTGGTTTGATGCGGAAGCCGGCGCGCAACCACCTGTTCAGCCGGTGCCCGGCTTAGGCCTGAAAATTCCGGTGTGGCTGCTGGGTTCCAGCCTTTACAGCGCACAGCTGTCGGCCAAAATGGGACTGCCGTTTGCCTTTGCCTCGCACTTTGCCCCGGACCAGCTGTTCCAGGCTCTGCATGTCTATCGCGAGAACTTTACGCCTTCAGCCCGTCTCGCCGAGCCGTACGCTACGGTGTGCATTAACGTGGTTGCCGCTGACAGCGAAAGCGACGCGCGTTTCCTGTTCACTTCAATGCAGCAGCAGTTTATTAATCTGCGCCGCGGCAAGCCGGGCCCGCTGCCTGCCCCGGTCCAGAACATGGACAGCCTGTGGTCGCCGTCAGAACAGTATGGCGTTCAGCAGGCGCTGAGCATGTCGCTGGTAGGGGATGTCGAGAAAGTGCGTCACGGACTGGCTTCACTGCTGCGTGAAACCCAGGCGGATGAGATTATGGTTAACGGTCAGATTTACGATACGCAAGCCCGTCTGCACTCGTTTAAGCTGGCGATGGACGCTGCACGCAGCCTGTAAATCAGCAGCAGCCCTTCTGGGATAAGCCAGAATCAGGACAAAAAAAGGGAAGCCCGCAGGCTTCCCTTTTTATTACGACGATTTAGCTCGCTTACGCGTCACGACGACGTGGTGCAGCCGCACCGTCTTCACGACGTGGACCACGACCGCCTTCGCGGTTGAAGCTGCGTCCGCCTTCACGACCACCTTCACGGCGCTCAGAAGAGAAACGACGCGGGCCCTGACCTTCAGGACGTGCACCGCCGCCACGACGTTCGCCAGCACCAGCGCCAGGACGACGCTCGCCACGGCCACCTTCGTGCGGCTGAGCATCACCCAGCAGCTGCATATTCATTGGCTTGTTCAGAATACGCGTACGGGTAAAGTGCTGCAGCACATCACCTGGCATGCCTTTCGGCAGCTCGATGGTGGAGTGCGTACCAAACAGTTTGATGTTACCGATGTAACGGCTGCTGATATCGCCTTCGTTGGCAATTGCGCCCACGATGTGACGCACTTCAACACCGTCGTCACGGCCCACTTCAATGCGGTACAGTTGCATATCGCCAACGTCACGACGTTCGCGACGTGGGCGGTCGCCATCACGGCTTTCGCGTGGACCACGTGCATCACGGCTCTCACGACGATCGTCACGCTCACGGAATTCACGACGCGCTGGACGTGGTGCATCAGCAGGAACGATCAGCGGACGCTCACCCTGTGCCATTTTCAGCAGCGCAGCAGCCAGCGTTTCGATATCCAGCTCTTCTTCAGGCTGCATCTTCGCCAGCAGCGCACGGTACTGTTCCAGATCGCTGCTTTCCAGCTGCTGCTGAACTTTTGCCGCGAACTTAGCCAGACGACGCTGACCCAGCAGTTCTGCATTTGGCAGCTCAACTTCTGGAATGGTCAGCTTCATGGTGCGTTCGATGTTACGCAGCAGACGACGCTCGCGGTTCTCTACGAACAGCAGTGCGCGACCTGCACGACCAGCACGACCGGTACGGCCGATACGGTGAACGTAAGATTCTGCGTCCATCGGAATATCGTAGTTAACAACCAGGCTGATACGCTCAACGTCCAGGCCACGGGCCGCAACGTCGGTAGCAATCAGGATATCCAGACGACCATCTTTCAGGCGCTCCAGCGTCTGCTCACGCAGTGCCTGGTTCATATCGCCGTTCAGTGCCGCACTGTTGTAACCGCTGCGCTCCAGCGCTTCAGCCACTTCCAGCGTTGCGTTTTTAGTGCGCACGAAAATGATCGCAGCATCGAAGTCTTCTGCTTCAAGGAAGCGAACCAGCGCGTCAGTTTTACGGCCGTAAGCCGTCCAGTAACTCTGGCTGATGTCTGGGCGCGTAGTCATGCTTGACTGAATGCGCACTTCCTGCGGATCTTTCATAAAACGCTTGGTAATACGACGAATCGCTTCTGGCATGGTGGCAGAGAACAGTGCGGTCTGATGACCTTCTGGGATCTGCGCCATGATAGTTTCAACGTCTTCGATGAAGCCCATGCGTAACATTTCATCGGCTTCGTCCAGCACCAGACCACGCAGGTTAGACAGATCTAACGTGCCACGTTTCAGGTGATCCAGCAGACGGCCTGGAGTACCTACGACAACCTGTGGTCCCTGGCGCAGGGCGCGCAGCTGCACGTCATAACGCTGGCCGCCGTAAAGGGCAACCACGTTCAGACCGCGCATATGTTTAGAGAATTCGGTAACAGCTTCAGCTACCTGCACCGCCAGTTCGCGGGTCGGTGCCAGCACCAAAATTTGCGGTGCTTTAACAGTTGGATCGATGTTGTGTAACAGCGGCAGCGAGAACGCTGCAGTTTTACCACTCCCGGTCTGCGCCATACCTAATACGTCACGGCCCGCCAGCAGGTGAGGAATACACTCAGCCTGGATTGGGGATGGCTTGACATAGCCCATGCCGTTCAGTGATTCAAGGAGTTCGGCGTTCAGGCCAAGTTCTGCAAAAGTGGTTTGAATATCAGTCATGTAGTACACGTGCCTCGTTGATTGCGGCGGCCAGTCTACATAACTCGTCGTGAAAACTTTCAGTCATTTTCATCAAAAAGTGTGAACCGGCTCAAATTAGAAGTTTTGACGAACAGAAAAGCCCTCATCCCTGAAGATGATGACTTGACAGGTTTTACAGGCAAAAAAGTTCGTCAGCTATTGCTGGTCAGATTCTGATAAATCGTCTTGTGCCTGGCCGAGTTGCGCCAGTTCCAACAATGCGTATCGGTGTTCAACAAAGTTATTCACGTTGTTGGCAACCGCCAGTTTGAACAACGCTTCTGCGTTGTCCTTCTCCCCCAGACTTAGGTAATACTTACCTAAATAGAAGTTGGTTTCACTGAGATGTTCAGCGAGCGAGGTGTTATCCGTTGCGTCCGCCTTGAGACGTTCCATCAGTGTTGCTTCGCTGATGTCGCCCAGGTAGAACTCGACAATATTCCATCCCCATTGGTCCTTGACCGCTTTGTCGTAACGCTGCTTAAGCGCCACTTTTGCTTTGTCGGCATCCATCCTGCTTTCAACCAGGTAGAGCCACAAGCTGCGGAAAGGATCGTTAGGATCGTCTTGATAAAACGCCAGCAGATCATCTTGCGCTAACTTGTATCGACCGCCGTAATAGAGGGCGATACCACGATTTAAATGCGCATAGTTGTAAGTTGGATCAAGCTCAAGTACAGAATCAAACGCTTCATAGGCGGCATCAAAGTTGCCCGCCTGCGTTAAGTATATACCAAGATAGTTAAACACTTCTGGCATATCTGGTCTTATAGACAGCGCTTGCGAAAAATCGTTCCGCGCTAATGCCCTCAGACCCAAACTATCATACAACACTCCGCGCTCATATAACAGCTGTGCGCGTTCATCATCGGTAAGGGCTCGACTGGCAAGAATTTGTTCCATGCGAGCCAGAATCACTTCCTGTTGCAGTGTGGGCTGTAAAGGTACTGCAAGAACTTCGTTCTTACGCCAATTGGAGTTGCTGCATCCTGCCAGCGTCAAAGCTGTCGCAACAAAACACCAGCGCAAAAAAGGCTTCATTTCCCACTCCCGAATACAAACATTGGGACAACCATCCTGTTATCCGCCTGCTGTGCACAAGGATTCCCGCCCTCGCGATGACACAAAAGCCTCTCCCTGCCAGGCAAGGAGAGGCAAATCAGGAAAGACTTATTCAGCGTCAGGTGCGCTCTCAGCTGCAACAGCTTCAGGCTTGGTTTCTGTCGCTTCTTTGATGCTCAGACGTACGCGGCCCTGGCGATCGACTTCCATCACCTTCACCGGGACTTCCTGACCCATCTGCAGATAGTCAGTCACTTTCTCAACGCGCTTATCGGCGATTTGAGAAATATGCACCAGACCTTCTTTACCACCGCCGATAGCGACGAA
The DNA here is from genome assembly GCF_059801205.1 of Pantoea sp. Ae19-2. Lineage (NCBI taxonomy): Bacteria > Pseudomonadati > Pseudomonadota > Gammaproteobacteria > Enterobacterales > Erwiniaceae > Pantoea > Pantoea sp. Ae19-2. The sequence goes on from NZ_JBCHWE010000001.1 coordinate 3,421,877, forward strand.
GGCACCAAAGTCTACGATACGTGTGACTTTACCGCTGTAGATACGGCCCACTTCGATTTCTGCGGTGATCTCTTCGATACGACGAATCGCTTCTTTCGCTTTCAGACCATCGGTTGCTGCGATTTTCACGGTACCGTCATCTTCGATTTCGATGGTTGTACCGGTTTCTTCGGTCAGCGCACGGATCACAGAACCGCCTTTACCAATCACATCTTTGATCTTGTCTGAATTGATCTTGATGGTGTAAATGCGCGGTGCGAACTCAGAGATTTCCTGACGCGGCGTGCTGATAGCCTGTTCCATTACGCCCAGAATGTGCAGACGCGCACCTTTGGCCTGGTTCAGCGCAACCTGCATGATCTCGCGGGTGATGCCTTCAATTTTAATGTCCATCTGCAGCGCAGTGATACCTTCACGGCTACCGGCGACTTTAAAGTCCATATCGCCCAGATGATCTTCATCACCCAGGATGTCGGACAGGACAACAAACTTGTCGTCTTCTTTCACCAGGCCCATTGCGATACCCGCAACAGAGGCCTTGATTGGCACACCGGCATCCATCAGTGCCAGAGAGGCACCACAGACCGAGGCCATAGAAGAGGAACCGTTAGATTCGGTGATTTCAGAAACCACACGCACGGTATACGGGAAATCTTCAGCTTTAGGCATCACGGCCAGCACGCCGCGCTTCGCCAGACGACCGTGACCGATTTCACGACGCTTAGGCGAGCCCACCATACCAGTCTCACCAACGGAGTACGGAGGGAAGTTATAGTGGAACAGGAAGCTGTCGGTGCGTTCGCCCATCAGCTCATCCAGGTTCTGCGCATCGCGGGTGGTGCCCAGCGTCGCGGTCACCAGCGCCTGTGTTTCACCACGGGTGAACAGTGCGGAACCGTGTGTACGTGGCAGAACGCCCGTGCGCACGTCCAGACCACGGATCATGTCTTTTTCACGGCCATCAATACGTGGCTCGCCGTTCAGGATGCGGGTACGAACCACATTCTTTTCCAGGCTGTGAACGATATCGCCGATTTCGGCCGCATCGAGTGATTCATCTTCTGCCAGAAGCGCAGCAATGGTTTCGTCTTTAATGACGCCAACCTGGGTGTAACGCTCTTGCTTATCGGTAATGCGGTATGCATCGCTGATACGGGTTTCGGCCAGCGCCGCAACGCGTGAAATCAGTGCAGTATTTGCCTGCTCTGGCTGCCAGTCCCAACGCGGTTTGCCCGCTTCGGCAACCAGTGAGTTGATGTTTTCAATCACGATCTGCTGCTGATCGTGGCCAAACACCACCGCACCCAGCATCTGCTCTTCAGACAGGATTTCCGCTTCAGATTCCACCATCAGAACGGCGTTCTGTGTACCGGCAACAACCAGGTCCAGACGGGATGTTTTCAGCTCATCAGCCGTTGGGTTCAGTACATACTGGTCATTGATATAACCTACGCGTGCCGCACCGATAGGGCCGTTGAAAGGCAGACCTGACAGCGCCAGGGCTGCAGAAGCACCGATCATGGCAACGATGTCCGGGTGAACCTGTGGGTTAACTGAAACAACGGTCGCAATAACCTGCACTTCGTTGACGAAACCTTCCGGGAACAGCGGACGCACCGGACGGTCAATCAGACGTGAAATCAGGGTTTCACCTTCGCTTGGGCGACCTTCACGACGGAAGAAGCTACCTGGGATACGACCAGCAGCGTAAGTACGCTCCTGATAGTTAACGGTCAGTGGGAAAAAGTCCTGACCTGGCTTGGTTTTTTTCTGACCAACAACGGTGACAAATACTGCGGTATCGTCCATGCTCACCATCACGGCGGCGGTCGCCTGGCGAGCCATCATGCCGGTTTCCAGCGTGACGGTATGTTGACCATATTGGAATTTGCGTACGATCGGATTAAGCAAAATCAAAGTCCTTAACATCGGGGCAGTGCTATATTGAGCCTGCCATTGATTACCGATCCTCGTTGCATCCTCGCGACTAATGACAACCCTTAACCGCCCCTGCGGTAAAAGCCTCTCATTAGCCGCGCGAACCTCTGCAAACAAAGATCACACCCAACAACAATACATGAGTTTGCTCAGGATTGCTGCGCATTGCTCGAAAAAAGGGGCCATAAAGGCCCCCTTTTCATGAAACTCGCACAAATCAGATCGCCAGTCGGGTTTTAGCGCACTTAAGTGGCATCCCTGACGACCCAATTTTAAGACTTAGCGACGCAGACCGAGACTTTCGATCAGGCTGCTGTAGCGTGCAACGTCTTTACGCTTCAGGTAGTCCAGCAGCTTACGACGCTGAGATACCATGCGCAGCAGACCGCGGCGGCTGTGGTGGTCTTTCTTGTGCTCAGAGAAGTGGCCCTGCAGATGGCTGATCTGCGCGGTCAACAGTGCAACCTGAACTTCGGTTGAACCGCTATCGTTAGCACCACGACCATATTTAGCAACGATCTCTGCTTTAGCTTCTACGCTTAGAGACATAATAAACTCCAGTTAAATGAATGTATGGGCGCCGATCTCTAATTCAGCATCCCGCTTTAAAGCCGCGCCATTCTACTCTTCGCCAGAGGGCAACGCAAATGCCCAACGCGGAAAGCGCACAACTTAATTCTGATACTCCACCACTAAACGGCGGGGGGCAATTCGGCCATCCTCGGCAATTTCGGCCATGCCGATAAATTTGCCCTCTTCACCTTCGGTGACGCGGACTAAGCCCTGGGCTGGCGCCTGACTGGCGTGAACCGGCTGGCCCTGCTTAAAGTACGCGGCGACATCGGATGAAACGTTAACCGCCGGATAATCGGACGCCGGGCTATCCATTGGCAGAAGCAGCGGATCAAGGTGCTGCGCCAGATCTTCACCTGTCTCACTGGCGCGATGCTGCAGTGCCTGGAGCTGCTCCAGTGTGACCATCTTCTCAAACGGATAACGGGCAACCTGTACCCGGCGCAGCATGATAACGTGCGCACCGCAGCCAAGCTTCTCGCCCAGATCGTCAATAATGGTGCGAATGTAGGTGCCTTTGGAACAGTGGACGTCCAGCTCCAGCTCATTGCCCTGCCAGCGAATAAACTGCAGCGCATAAACGGTAATCGGGCGGGGTTCACGTTCGATGGTGATGCCTTCACGTGCGTACTCATACAGTTTTCTGCCCTGATGTTTCAGTGCAGAAAACATGGAAGGCACCTGCATGATATCGCCACGAAAACTGTCCAGCGCCGTGTCGAGTTCTGACTGAGTGAAGGTCACAGGACGGGTCTGCACCAGATTGCCGTCCGCATCGGAGGTATCGGTGCGTTCACCCAGGCGGGCAATCACACGATAGCGCTTATCGGAGTCCAGCAGATACTGAGAAAACTTGGTGGCTTCACCCAGGCAAATCGGCAACATGCCGGTGGCCAGAGGATCGAGCGCGCCGGTATGTCCTGCACGGTTAGCGTTGAAAATACGCTTGACCTTTTGCAGGACATCGTTGGATGACATCCCTTGTGGTTTATCCAGCAATAAGACGCCATGGACGTCGCGACCGCGACGACGAGGACGACTCATTACGCCTCCTCGTCATCGTCCGTGGCCTCAGGACCACGACGCTCAACGTCTTTTTTCACCACGTTGGTGACGAGGTTAGACATGCGCATCCCTTCGATCAACGAGTTGTCGTAGAAGAAGGTCAGTTCCGGCACGATACGCAGGCGCATGGCTTTACCCAGCAGCGTGCGAATATAACCCGAGGCTTCTTTTAACGCTTTCAGGCCATTTTGTACGGCTTCTTCATCTTTATCATTGAGGAAGGTAACAAACACTTTGGCGTAAGCGAGGTCACGGGATACCTCAACGCCAGAAACGGTCACCATCATGCCCAGGCGCGGATCTTTAATTTCACGCTGCAGGATCATGGCTATCTCTTTTTGCAGCTCCTGCGAAACACGCTGCGGACGGCCAAATTCTTTCGCCATTTTTATTTCTCCCAAATAATTCGGGAGGCCAGCGGCCTCCCAAATTGCATCATTAACGCTAAGACTTAAGCGATAGTGCGTTTAACTTCAATCACTTCGAAGACTTCGATCATATCGCCGACACGAACGTCATTATAGTTCTTCACGCCGATACCGCACTCCATGCCGTTACGCACTTCGTTCACGTCATCTTTAAAGCGACGCAGTGATTCCAGTTCGCCTTCGTAGATCACCACGTTATCGCGCAGTACGCGGATTGGGTTGTGACGTTTGATATTGCCTTCCGTCACCATACAACCTGCCACTGCACCAAATTTCGGTGATTTGAACACGTCACGCACTTCAGCCAGACCGATAATCTGCTGTTTGTACTCTGGAGCCAGCATACCGCTCATCGCGGCTTTCACTTCGTCAATCAGGTTATAGATGACGGAGTAGTAACGCAGATCCAGGCTTTCAGCATCGATCACGCGGCGCGCGGACGCGTCAGCACGAACGTTGAAGCCCAGCAGGATAGCGTTGGATGCCGCTGCCAGCGTGGCGTCGGTTTCGGTGATCCCACCTACGCCTGAACCGACAATCTTCACCTTCACTTCGTCGGTGGAGAGTTTCAGCAAGGAGTCGGAGATCGCTTCCACAGAACCCTGTACGTCAGCTTTGAGCACGATGTTCAGTTCGGACACTTCGCCTTCGGTCATGTTCGCAAACATGTTTTCCAGCTTAGATTTCTGCTGACGCGCCAGTTTCACTTCGCGGAATTTGCCCTGACGATACAGTGCCACTTCACGCGCTTTCTTCTCGTCACGAACCACGGTCGCTTCATCACCCGCTGCCGGTACACCGGACAGGCCGAGGATCTCAACCGGGATTGAAGGACCCGCTTCCATCACTTCGCGGCCCAGCTCGTCACGCATCGCACGGACACGGCCGTATTCGAAGCCGCACAGGACGATGTCGCCCTTGTTCAGCGTACCTTCGCGTACCAGCACGGTGGCAACCGGACCACGACCTTTGTCGAGGAACGATTCAATCACCACGCCGCTCGCCATACCTTCACGGATAGCGGTCAGCTCAAGGACTTCAGCCTGCAGCAGGATAGCATTTAACAGGTCATCGATACCGGTACCCGCTTTCGCAGAGACGTTAACGAACATGTTTTCGCCGCCCCACTCTTCCGGGATGATCCCGTACTGCGTCAGCTCGTTTTTAACACGATCTGGATCGGCTTCTGGCTTATCGCACTTGTTCACCGCAACCACTACCGGCACTTTCGCCGCTTTGGCGTGTTGGATAGCTTCAACGGTCTGTGGCATCACGCCATCATCCGCCGCGACGACCAGGATAACGATATCCGTTGCCTGCGCACCACGTGCACGCATCGCGGTAAACGCGGCGTGGCCCGGGGTATCCAGGAAGGTTACCATGCCGTTTTCAGTTTCGACGTGATACGCACCGATGTGCTGCGTAATACCGCCCGCTTCGCCAGAGGCGATTTTGGTCGAGCGGATATAGTCCAGCAGGGAGGTTTTACCGTGGTCAACGTGGCCCATGATGGTCACGACCGGCGCACGGGATTCCTGTGCGGCATCGGTATCACGATCGTCCATTACCGCTTCTTCCAGCTCGTTCTCACGACGAAGGGTCACTTTGTGGCCCATTTCTTCGGCAACCAGCTGTGCGGTTTCCTGGTCGATGACCTGATTGATGGTCGCCATGGCGCCCATTTTCATCATCGCTTTAATGACCAGTGAACCTTTGACGGCCATTTTGTTAGCCAGTTCGGCAACGGTAATGGTTTCGCCAATGATGACATCACGGTTAACCGCCTGCGCTGGCTTGTTGAAGCCCTGCTGCAGTGCGCTTGGTTTGCGATGTTTACCGCCTTTACCGCCACGAACCTGCGCACGCGCTTCTTCGCGGTCAGTTTTGGCTTCTGAATGCTTGTTGCCTTTTTTCACCGGACGGGCAGCTTTCGCACTGCGGGTACGGGCACGGCCTGCTTCAACCTGACGATCGTTCTCGTCTTCGGCCTGGCGGGCATGCGTAGAGGTGGTGACGTGATAGTCGCCCTTATCCTCTTCTTCAGGCTTTTCCCATTCAGCCGCTTTTTCTACGGCTAAACGGCGGGCTTCTTCCGCAGCGAGGCGGGCAGCCTCTTCCAGCTTACGGCGCGCTTCTTCTTCCGCTTTACGCTTCAGTTCGGCGGCTTCCGCTTCACGACGTGCTTTATCGGACTGCGCGGCCTTGGTCACTTCGTCGGTAGGTTGATTAGTCACTTTCTCATTTTCCGCTGCTGCACGCTTGGCCTTTTCAGCGGCTTCGCGCCTGGCTTTCTCTTCGGCTTCACGTTGCGCTTTCTGTTCCGCTTCACGACGCGCTTGTTCAGCGGCCTCGCGTTGCGCCTGCTCTTCCGCTTCACGCTGTGCCTCAGCTTCCGCTTCTGCCTGAGCTTGCTCAGACTCTGCATCACCTTTCACGTACGTACGCTTTTTGCGGACTTCGATTTGCACCGACTTACTTTTACCCCCGGTGCCAGGAATATTCAAGGTGCTACGCGTTTTGCGCTGCAATGTCAGTTTGCCTGAACCGGCCTGACCATGCTTCAGGTGAGACAGTAAGGTTTCTTTCTCGTGCTGGGTCACCGCATCATTTTCAGACTTTGGGATCCCCGCATCAGCAAACTGCTGTACCAGGCGATCGACCGAAGTCTGAATTTCTGCTGCCAGCGATTTTACGGTTACATCTGTCATGCTGTTCCTTCCTGTTATTACGCGTCATCGCCGAACCAGCAGATATTGCGTGCGGCCATAATTAGCGCGCCAGCTTGCTCATCAGTCAGCCCTTCAATATCCGTCAGGTCGTCAACACCTTGCTCGGCGAGATCTTCCAGCGTGCAAACGCCTTTCGATGCCAGACGGAAAGCCAGTGCACGATCCAGACCTTCGAGATTCAGGAGGTCTTCTGCAGGTTCCTGATTACCCAGGCTCTCTTCTTTTGCCAGTGCCAGGGTGGTTAACGCATTTTTTGCTCGTTCACGCAGGGCTTCAATGGTCTCTTCGTCGAGGCCGTCAATTTCCAACAGCTCGTTGATTGGCACATAGGCCATTTCTTCCAACGTTGAGAAGCCCTCTTCCACCAGAATGGTGGCGAACTCTTCGTCGATGTCGAGATGTTTAGTGAACATATCGATCGCCGCATGTGCTTCAGCCTGATGCTTGGCCTGCAGATCATCGACGGTCATCACGTTCAGCTCCCAGCCACTCAGCTGTGAAGCCAGACGCACGTTTTGGCCATTACGGCCGATCGCCTGGGCCAGATTGCCAGCCTCAACAGCGATATCCATCGTGTGGTTATCTTCATCAACCACGATTGACGCCACATCGGCCGGAGCCATGGCGTTAATCACAAACTGTGCCGGGTTGTCGTCCCACAGCACGATATCGATTCGCTCGCCGCCCAGCTCACTAGACACTGCCTGAACACGCGCACCGCGCATACCCACACAGGCACCAACGGGATCGATACGTTTGTCATTGGTTTTTACTGCAATTTTGGCACGCGAACCCGGATCGCGGGCAGCGGCTTTAATTTCAAGGACTTCTTCGCCAATTTCTGGCACCTCAATGCGGAACAGTTCGATCAGCATTTCAGGTTTAGAACGCGTCACAAACAGCTGCGCGCCGCGTGCTTCAGGACGCACGGCATACAAAACGCCGCGGATACGGTCGCCCGGGCGGAAGTTTTCACGTGGCAGCATGTCTTCACGCAGGATCACGGCTTCAGCATTGTTGCCCAAGTCCAGCGAGATGTTGTCGCGGTTAACTTTTTTCACCACACCGGTGATGATTTCGCCTTCCTGCTCGCGGAACTGATCCACCACCATCGCACGTTCGGCTTCGCGCACTTTTTGTACGATAACCTGCTTTGCCGTCTGCGTCGTGATACGGTCAAACGTAACAGATTCAATCTGGTCTTCTACGTATTCGCCCAGATTGAGAGACTCGTCTTCGTAGCGCGCCGCATCCAGCGTAATTTCGCGCGTAGGCTGCGTAACCTGCTCTACGATTTCCCAACGACGGAACGTGTCGAAATCGCCGCTCTTACGGTCGATGCTGACGCGTACGTCAATTTCCTGCTCGTACTTTTTCTTGGTCGCAGTCGCCAGCGCGCTCTCCAGCGCTTCGAAGATTTTCTCACGCGGCAGGGCTTTTTCGTTAGAAACGGCTTCTACAACAGCTAAGATCTCTTTGTTCATCCTGGTTAGCCTCAATCCGGACTTTTAAAAGTGGGGGACCAGGTTCGCTTTCTGAATATTACTCAGCGCGAACACCTCGTCGTTACCCTCAACGTTTACCGTTATCATCTCGCCCTCAACAGACTTGATGATTCCCTGCCATTTACGGCGGTTTTGAACGGCCATACGCAGCACCAGGCTCACCTCATCGCCGGTAAAGCGTGCATAATGTTCTGCAGTGAACAGAGGACGATCGAGCCCCGGTGAGGACACTTCAAGGTGGTAAGGCACCGTGATGGGATCTTCCACATCCATCACCGCACTCACCTGGTGGCTGACGTCCGCGCAATCGTCAACATTGATGCCATCTTCACTATCAATATAGATGCGCAGGGTTGATGTGCGACCACGAACGAATTCAATTCCGACCAGTTCGTAGCCGAGCGCTTCTACCGGAGCAGATACCAACTCTGTCAATTTTTGCTCTAATGTGGACAAGCCCACCCCCAAGACATAAAAAAAGGGCCTATAGCCCAGTATTACGATTCGCTAATAACAAAAAACCCCGAATATTCGGGGCTTTTTATCACTGGACCCTGTATGCCGCACTGCGGCCCGGACGCCCATCCAAAAGAATTTTTTTCAAAATTCGCTGCTTATGCGCCCGTCGATGCACACAGTATATTTGAAAAAGAACTCTAAGGGAAAGTGGTTGCGGGGGCCGGATTTGAACCGACGACCTTCGGGTTATGAGCCCGACGAGCTACCAGGCTGCTCCACCCCGCGTCCGAAAACGTGGCGAATATTACGCCGAACATGCATAAAATGCAAGTAATACTAAGATTTGGTACCGAGGACGGGACTTGAACCCGTAAGCCCTTTCGAGCACTACCACCTCAAGGTAGCGTGTCTACCAATTTCACCACCTCGGTACTGCACTGACTGCGACGCTGCTCTGCCGCTTTTTCCTGACGCTATATTGCTGCTATTAGTGCGGGATATCATTGCCCGGCGTAGCCGGTTTAGCTGGCTGAGTCTGCTGTTGAGACTGAGCTGGCGCAGTGAGGTTTTCCCACTCGCTTCCTTTGGAGGTCTTGTTACTGTTCAGGTTACCCAGAATCAGGCTGATCACGAAAAACAGCGTAGCCAACACTGCGGTCATGCGAGTCATAAAGTTACCCGACCCGTTAGAACCAAACAGCGTGCCAGACGCGCCTGCACCAAATGATGCTCCCATATCAGCGCCTTTGCCTTGCTGCAGCATAATAAGACCCACAAGGCCAATCGCTACAATAAGGAAAACAACTAACAGAGCTTCGTACATAATCAACCTGTTTCCTTGCGCGTAATCCGCACAGTTAAAGCTTCAACCAATATGACGGGGAGTATGTTCATCACCCATCAGAAGCGGGTGTGAATACTAACCAATGGCGCATACCTCTGCAAGTGCAATTTAGCTGTGGCAGGCTGATTGCAGAAAAAAGCGCCAGTGCGATGATTTTACAGGCAGGAACAGCACGCTGTCCCGGCCTGTCACCTGCGTCAGACCGCTTTCACCGCATCCGCAATCTGGTTAGCCAGCGCCGTCACCTGGGCTGCATCCTCGCCTTCTACCATCACGCGGATTAACGGCTCAGTACCGGATTTACGCAGCAACACGCGCCCACGGCCGGCCAGGGTTTTCTCCACGTCCTGCGCCACGGTTTTCACCGTTTCGCTTTCCAGAGGATCGTGTTCACCCGTAAAGCGCACGTTGACCAGCACCTGAGGCAGCATCTTCATCCCAGTGCACAGGTCATGCAGGCTCATGTGATTGCGCACCATCGCAGTAAGCACTTGCAAACTAGCTACGATCCCATCACCGGTAGCGATTTTATCCAGCAGAATCACGTGGCCTGAGTTTTCAGCGCCGAGCCGCCAGCCTTTTTCCTGTAATTTTTCGAGCACATAGCGGTCACCCACTTTGGCCCGCACAAAAGGAATGCCTAACTGCTTCAGCGCCAGCTCCAGCCCCATATTACTCATCAGCGTGCCGACAACGCCGCCGCGCAGTTGCCCCTGACGCAGACCTTCACGGGCGATGATATACAGAATCTGATCGCCATCGACCTTCTCGCCTAAGTGGTCCACCATCATGATGCGATCGCCATCGCCATCATAGGCCAGGCCGATGTCCGCCTTCTCGGCCAGAACGCGCTGCTGCAGCATTTTCAGATCGGTCGCACCGCACTCTTTGTTGATGTTCATGCCATCAGGCTGTACACCAACGGCAATCACCGTTGCGCCCAGCTCACGCAGGACATTCGGCGCGATGTGGTAGGTGGCACCGTTAGCACAGTCCACCACAATTTTCAGACCACTCAGGCTCAGCTCACTGGGAAAGGTGCCCTTACAGAACTCAATGTAACGTCCGGCGGCATCCACAATTCGGCTGGCGCGACCCAACAGGGATGATTCCACACAGGTCAGCGGCTTTTCCATTTCCAGTTCAATCGCTTCTTCTACTTCGTCAGGTAGCTTGGTGCCTTCGGCTGAGAAGAACTTAATGCCGTTGTCGTCAAACGGGTTATGGGAGGCGGAGATAACAATACCGGCCTCAGCGCGAAACGTGCGGGTCAGATAGGCAATAGCAGGCGTCGGCATTGGGCCGGTAAATGCCGCTGACAGCCCTGCGGCGGCCAGTCCTGCCTCCAGTGCAGATTCCAGCATATAGCCCGAAATGCGAGTGTCTTTGCCGATAATGATTTTTTTTGAACCGTGGCGCGCCAGCACTTTGCCCGCAGCCCAGCCGAGTTTTAAAACAAAATCCGGGGTAATCGGAGACTCTCCCACTTTGCCGCGAATGCCATCTGTACCAAAATATTTACGATTACTCATGCTCTGTCATCCTTTAGCTCTTTGTGTCGCCTCGACCACCCGCATCGCCTCGACCGTTTCTTTTACATCATGAACGCGAATAATGTGTGCTCCCTGCATGGCGGCGATCACCGCGCAGGCCAGGCTGCCGGTCAGACGCTGGCCAGGCCCGACATTCAGCAGCTGACCAATCATTGATTTTCGTGACATGCCAACCAGCAGGGGCAGACCAAAATGGTGAAATTCGCCGAGTCGAGCCAACAGTTCATAATTGTGGCTGAGATTCTTACCGAAACCGAAGCCCGGGTCGAGCAGCAGATTCTCTTTTTTTATTCCGGCCGCCTCGCAGCGGGCCAGTTGCTCAACGAAGTAAGCATCCACTTCGCTGAAGATATCTTGATAGGCCGGTGCCTGCTGCATGGTGCGCGGCTCGCCCTTCATATGCATCAGGCATACCGGCAGGCCAGTCGCGGCGGCGGCGGCCAGCGCTCCTGGTTCAGACAGAGAGCGCACGTCATTGATGATGTGCGCCCCCACGCTCGCCGCTTCCCTGATGACCTCAGCCTTAGAGGTATCCACGGAGATCCAGACTTCAAAGCGCTGAGCGATTGCTGCCACCACGGGGATGACCCGCTCAAGTTCTTCCTCAACGCTGACCTCATCCGCGCCGGGACGCGTAGACTCGCCTCCCACGTCGATAATGGTTGCGCCGGCATTCACCATTTCATTGGTATGCGTGAGTGCATCCACCAACGCATTGTGTTTACCACCATCCGAAAAAGAGTCCGGCGTGACGTTAAGAATGCCCATCACATGTGGAAACGACAAATCAAGATGGGAATCACGGGCGAACAATTTCATGGTGATGTACTCCTTATAGCGCAATGTATAGATGTAAAAAACCCCGGACCAGCCGGGGTTTTATTAAAAGACGTGAAGTCTTATTTGTCGAACTGTTCTGACATGGTGTTGCCTGGATTTGGCGTACGCGGCTCATCGACCGGACGCGGTGCCTTTGGCGTGCCATTATTATCAGAATTGCTGCTGGTGCCGGGATCTTCCCAGCCCGCAGGCGGACGCACTTCACGGCGGGCCATCAGGTCGTCAATCTGCGGTGCATCAATGGTTTCATACTTCATCAGCGCATCTTTCATCGCATGAAGGATGTCCATGTTTTCACCCAGAATCTGACGCGCACGCTGGTAGTTCGTATCAATCAGGTGTTTAACTTCCTGATCGATAATACGCGCGGTTTCATCTGACATATGCTTGGCTTTCGCCACAGAACGGCCGAGGAACACTTCACCGTCTTCTTCTGCGTACAGTAACGGACCGAGTTTTTCAGAGAAGCCCCACTGGGTCACCATGTTACGTGCCAGGTTGGTCGCCACTTTGATGTCGTTTGATGCGCCGGTTGAGACATGCTCAACACCGTAGATGATTTCTTCTGCCAGACGACCACCGTACAGGGTCGAAATCTGGCTTTCCAGTTTCTGACGGCTGGCGCTAATCGCATCGCCTTCAGGCAGGAAGAAGGTCACACCTAATGCACGACCACGCGGGATAATGGTGACTTTATGCACCGGATCGTGTTCCGGCACCAGGCGACCAATAATGGCGTGACCGGCTTCGTGATAAGCCGTGGACTCTTTCTGCGCTTCCGTCATCACCATGGAGCGGCGCTCTGCACCCATCATGATCTTGTCTTTGGCTTTTTCGAACTCCACCATCGATACAACGCGCTTGTTGCTGCGGGCAGCAAACAGCGCGGCTTCGTTTACCAGGTTAGCCAGATCGGCACCTGAGAAGCCCGGCGTACCGCGCGCGATGATCGCCGCGTCAATATCCGTTGCTAATGGCACGCGGCGCATGTGCACTTTCAGGATCTGCTCACGGCCACGCACGTCTGGCAAGCCAACAACAACCTGACGGTCAAAGCGGCCCGGACGCAGCAACGCGGGGTCAAGCACGTCTGGACGGTTGGTTGCGGCAATCACGATGATACCTTCGTTGCCTTCAAAACCGTCCATCTCAACCAGCATCTGGTTCAGGGTTTGTTCACGTTCATCGTGACCGCCACCTAAACCGGCACCACGCTGACGACCGACCGCATCGATTTCATCGATAAAGATAATGCACGGTGCCGCCTTCTTGGCCTGTTCAAACATATCGCGCACACGAGATGCACCGACACCGACGAACATTTCAACAAAGTCAGAGCCCGAAATGGTAAAGAAAGGCACTTTCGCTTCGCCGGCAATCGCTTTTGCCAGCAAGGTTTTACCGGTACCCGGCGGGCCAACCATCAGCACGCCTTTCGGAATTTTACCTCCGAGTTTCTGGAAGCGGCTCGGCTCACGCAGGTATTCAACCAGCTCACCGACTTCCTCTTTCGCTTCGTCGCAGCCTGCAACGTCAGCAAAAGTGGTTTTAATCTGATCTTCCGTCAACATACGGGCTTTGCTTTTACCAAAGGACATCGCGCCTTTGCCACCGCCGCCCTGCATTTGACGCATGAAGAAAATCCACACACCAATCAGCAGTAACATTGGGAACCATGAAATGAAGATAGATGCCAGCAGGCTCGGCTCTTCAGGTGGTTCACCAACCACTTTGACGTTCTTGGTCAACAGGTTATCGAGTAACTTGGGGTCATTGACAGGAATGTAAGTGGTGTATTTATTGCTGTCTTTTTTGATAACGTTAATTTCACGCCCGTTAATACGTGCCTCGCGGACCTGATCCTGGTTCACTTCCGACAGGAAGGTTGAATAATCAACCCTACGGCCATTCGACTCGCTGGGCCCAAAGCTCTGGAAGACCGACATCAGCACGACCGCGATGACTAGCCAGAGAATCAGGTTTTTCGCCATGTCACTCAAGGGATTAACCTCATATTACAACGGTGTTAACAGATAGCGTAGGGTACTATAGATCCTTCGTACATGGAATCGCAGCAGGAATGCCGGGTTATCCATCACGTCGGTTACAGTTTGCGCCCAGTCGCCACAATATAAACTTCACGTGAACGTGAACGTGAAGCGTCAGGCTTACGTATTTTCACTTTCGTAAACAGGGAGCGAATTTCCCGCAGGTATTCATCAAAGCCATCTCCCTGGAACACTTTCACAACAAAACTGCCGCCTGGAGCCAAAATATCACGGCACATATCCAACGCCAGCTCAACCAAATACATCGACCGGGGAATATCTACGGCAGGTGTACCACTCATATTCGGTGCCATATCCGACATGACGACCTGGACCTTCTGCTCGCCCACACGTTCAAGTAACGCTTTGATCACCGATTCTTCACGAAAATCACCTTGAAGGAAATCGACACCAACAATAGGATCCATCGGCAGAATATCACAAGCGATAACGCGACCTTTGGACCCAATTTGCTGTACCACATATTGCGACCAGCCACCGGGTGCAGCACCCAGATCTACCACGGTCATCCCGGGTTTGAAAAGCTTGTCACCCTGTTGGATTTCATCAAGTTTAAACCAGGCGCGCGAACGCAACCCTTTTTTCTGTGCCTGGAGCACGTATTTATCGCTAAAGTGTTCCTGTAGCCAGCGGCTGGAGCTGGCTGAACGCTTTTTACCGGTCATAAAATTTCCAACTAAATCGTCATCGTAGCGATAAATCTGCACGCGATAGGCTGCGTCGATTTGGCGATATACCCGAGATGGCGGTAGAATGAACCGTTTTCAATCCCCGAGTAAGTAAATAATACGATGAATCTAAGTACCAAACAAAAACAGCACCTCAAAGGCCTCGCCCATCCGCTCAAGCCAGTCGTCATGCTCGGAGGCAATGGCCTGACCGAAGGTGTACTGGCTGAGATTGAACACGCGCTGGAACATCACGAATTGATCAAGGTGAAAATTGCCTCTGAAGAACGTGAAACCAGGCAGCTGATCGTTGAAGCTATCGTACGTGAAACCCGTGCCAGCAACGTTCAGGTCATTGGCAAAACGCTGGTGCTGTATCGCCCCGCTAAAGAGAGCAAAATTTCTCTGCCACGCTAGGTGGGCAAAGAAAGTGCCATGCTCTTACATGGGATAAAAGGCCGCAGCGCGGCCTTTTTCCTTTCTTTACACTGTACGGCAATGCTTTTCAGACAATTGCACTCTGTCAGATGTACTCCACCTTCAGGATTTCGTACTCGACATCGCCGCCTGGCGTTTTGATAATCGCCACGTCATCAGCTTCTTTCCCCACCAGGCCACGGGCCATCGGCGAGTTAACAGAAATCAAATTCTGCTTAAAGTCTGCCTCATCATCACCCACGATGCGATAGGTAAACTCTTCATCCGTGTCCACGTTCAACACGGTTACCGTTGCGCCAAAAATCACGCGGCCGGTTTTCGGCATCTGTGTGACGTCAATGACCTGCGCATTAGAGAGTTTGGCTTCAATCTCCTGAATGCGTCCCTCACAGAACCCCTGTTCTTCACGCGCGGCGTGGTATTCGGCGTTCTCTTTCAAATCGCCGTGCTCGCGGGCCTCCGCGATGGAGGCAATAATGCGCGGGCGCTTCACCGTTTTCAGCTCATGCAGCTCTTCGCGCAGCCTTTCAGCGCCTCTTAACGTCATCGGAATCTGGTTCATTTTAGCTCCTCGTCATCATTCCTGTTTCACGGTGCATCCTGACCGGTGACTGCAGAAAAAAGCGTTCTGCGGCGCAAGACCTCGTTTTGCAAATAAAAGAAGACTGACCCGGAAAGTGTTCCAGGCCAGAAAAGGTTTTGCAATTTGATACGTATTTTAACCCAGAGTTCCCTGCGGGTCATCGTTTACTTTCCACCGTCCAGGGACGTAGTATTGTCGCCTTCACCTGTCAGTTGCCGCGAGATTATGCGATTTTCACGACTTGTTACCGGATTAACCTGTGCTTTTATGCTGCAGGCACAAGCAGCGCCAGTTGATGAATACATGCAATATCTGCCAGATGGTGCCAATCTGGCTTTGCTGGTGCAAAAAGTGGGCGCATCCACGCCAATTATCGATTACCACGGGAAACAGATGGCACTTCCCGCCAGTACCATGAAAGTGATCACCGCCCTGGCGGCATTGCTGGAACTGGGCGGTGATTACCGTTTTCAAACCACCTTTGAAACCAAAGGCGCGCTGGTCGATGGCACGCTTAATGGTGATTTAGTAGCCCGGTTTGCTGGCGATCCCACGTTGGGTCGTCAGGATCTGCGGAATATGGTCGCGGCGTTAAAAAAACAAGGCATCACACACATCAAAGGTAATCTGGTCATCGATACCTCGGTGTTTGCCAGCCATGATGCGGCGCCTGGCTGGCCGTGGAATGACATGACCCAGTGCTTTAGCGCACCGCCGGCGGCGGCTATTGTGGATAAAAACTGCTTCTCGGTTTCACTCTACAGTGCCGACAAACCGGGCGAAAATGCCTTTATCCGCATTGCGTCCTACTACCCGGCTCACATGTTAAGCCAGGTGCGGACGATTGGGCGCAACAGCGGTGACGGACAATACTGCGAGCTGGACGTGGTGCCTGGCGAGCTGAACCGCTACACCTTAACCGGCTGTATGCGTCAGCGTAGCGATCCGCTTCCTTTAGCCTTTGCGGTTCAGGATGGCGCGGCCTGGGCAGGCGAAATCCTGAAAGCAGAACTGCGTTCCGCCGGTATTGATTACAGCGGCCATCTGCTACGTCAGACGCAGGTGACCGAGCCGGGCACCGTGCTGGCATCAACGCAGTCAGCGCCGCTGCATACGCTGCTGCATATGATGCTGAAGAAGTCCGACAATATGATTGCCGACACGGTGTTCCGCACCATTGGCCATCATTACTTCAACGTACCGGGTACCTTCCGCGCAGGATCAGATGCGGTTCGTCGCATCCTGCGTGAAAAAGCCAATATTGATTTGGGTAACAGCATCCAGGTGGATGGTTCGGGCCTGTCACGTCACGATCTGATCTCGCCCGCCACCATGATGCAGGTGCTGCAATATATTGCGCAGAACGACAGCAAACTAGATTATATTTCGATGCTACCGCTGGCCGGACACGATGGCACGCTGCAGTACCGTGGCGGACTGCACGAAGCCGGTCTGGATGGCAAGGTCTCGGCTAAAACCGGCTCACTGCAGGGCGTATATAACCTTGCAGGCTTTATCACCACCTCTAGCGGGGCACGCGTGGCGTTTGTGCAGTTCCTTTCTGGCTATGCGGTTCCGCCGCAGGATCAGCGCACACGCCGTATTCCGCTGGTGCGCTTTGAAAGCCGGCTCTATCGCGATATCAATAAGAATTACTGATTTATGTTAGGAAACGCAGCGGGCGACCACCTGCTGCGTTTTTTTTATCATCGCCAAAAAGTCAGGGATAACGCCTCGGCTTCAGGCGCGCAACAGTCTGTTCAGGATACCTTCGCCTGCGCGCCAGGCCGCATCACTCCCAGCCGCATGGCTTTTTTTATGCCAGGATCTTACAGAATCGGTACCTGTTTAGCGGGTTATCTGCGCCCCGCCTCACGCTGGCACCCTGGGTAATCGCATAAATTTTCTTAACCTAATCCACCCGGATTCAGGGACGATAACGGGGATCGCAGGCAGAGGCTGCAACGCCCTGTCGCCCGGCCCAGTAAACGCCCTTCTTTTACCCTTGAGATGCAATGCTGATGTAAAACTGGACAGCCGCAGGCGGTTATCACTACGCTAATTCTTTCGCCTCTGCGTTACGTCATGTGACATCGCAGCGTGGAAGACGATGGCGCAACCCTGGGAGCCTGACAATGGCAACGATCTGGAAACGCGTAGTTTGTCTGGATGCGCTCAATGCGCAGAGCACTCATACGCTGGTGGCGCATGTGGGCATCATTTTCACCGCAGTGGGTGATGACTATCTTGAAGCCACCATGCCAGTAGACAGCCGCACGCAGCAGCCCTTTGGCCTGCTGCACGGCGGCGCCTCAGTGGTGTTAGCCGAAACGCTGGGTTCTGTGGCGGGTTATCTGGCATCAGAGGATGGCAGCCGCGTGGTGGGCATCGAAGTGAATGCCAGCCATCATCGGGCCGTTTCAGGTGGTATGGTGCGCGGTATCTGTCGTCCGCTGCATGTGGGGAAGCGGAATCAGACGTGGCAGATTGAGATTCGTCACGAGCAGGATAAATTATGCTGTAGCGCACGGCTTACCGTTGCGGTGCTGGCGCAGCCCTGAAAGAAATCTGCCCCCGTTCCGGTGGAAAGGGGGCAGTCATAAGCGGTCTAGCGCTGGTAGATGATTTCGACGCCTTCGTCGTCATCCTCATCCCAGTCGTCATCCCACTCTTCATCTTCTTCAACCGCCGCGGTTTCAATGGCTTCTTTGTGGTAATCGTCCCACATGAACTCCACTTTCTCCGGCTGTTTTTCTTCAACGTCAGCTTCTTTCGGATTGGCGTTGATAAAGCTCATGACGTCCCAGCACAGGTCCGTAACGCCCTGACGGCTGGCGGCAGAGATAAGATAGTATTTATCTTCCCAACCCAGCGCCTCGGCAATGGCTTTTGCACGCGCCTGAGCTTCTTCTTCATCAATCAGATCGACTTTGTTGAATACCAGCCAGCGCGGCTTGTTAAACAGCTTATCGCTGTATTTCTCCAGCTCACCCAAAATAATACGGGCGTTCTCAACCGGATCGCTCTCGTCAATGGGCGCAATGTCGATCAGGTGCAGCAGCACGCGGCAGCGTTCCAGGTGCTTCAGGAAGCGAATACCTAAACCTGCGCCCTCGGCTGCGCCTTCAATCAGGCCGGGGATATCGGCCACCACAAAGCTCTGCTCGCTATCCATACGCACCACGCCCAGGCTTGGCACCAGCGTAGTAAAGGGATAGTCCGCCACTTTTGGTTTAGCAGCAGAAACCGCACGGATAAAGGTCGATTTCCCGGCGTTAGGTAAACCCAGCATGCCTACGTCAGCCAACAGCATCAGCTCCAGCTGCAGGTCGCGTTTCTCACCGGGCGTACCCATGGTTTTTTGACGCGGACTGCGGTTTACCGACGATTTAAAGCGGGTATTTCCCAGACCGTGCCAGCCGCCTTTTGCCACCATCAGGGTCTGCTGGTGGCGCGTCATATCGCCCAGCGTTTCGCCCGTTCCCTGGTCGATAACACGGGTTCCTACCGGCACTTTAACGGTGATATCTTTACCACGCTTACCGGTACAGTCGCGACTCTGACCATTCTGTCCCCGCTCGGCGCGGAACGACTTTTCGAAACGATAATCGATCAGGGTGTTAAGGTTTTCGTCAGCCACTAAGAATACGTCGCCGCCGTCACCGCCATCACCGCCGTCCGGGCCGCCTTTCGGGATATATTTTTCACGGCGGAAACTGACACAACCATTACCGCCATCACCTGCGACGACCAAAATTGTCGCTTCATCTACAAACTTCATTTTCTTTCTCCGTCACACAATCGTCTGCAATACGCTGCAGACGGGTCCGCCAGGGTCTTCTGCGCGACCAGCGGCGGATAAATCAAAACTGGCTGACGCCAGCGTGTACATAAAGTGTACAGCAAACATTCAGGCGATGTCGCCTGTCGGGCAAGGGGTCGCAGAATGTAAAAAGCCCCGCAACAGTTGCGGGGCCTTCAATTCGTGCGTTCAGACGTTAATCGTCTGCGTCACGACAACCTTACTCAGCAACGATGCTGATGTATTTACGGTTGTTCGGACCTTTAACTTCGAATTTTACTTTGCCGTCTGCAGTAGCAAACAGGGTGTGGTCACGACCACAACCAACGTTGCTACCTGCGTGGAATTTGGTGCCACGCTGACGAACGATGATGCTACCTGCCAGAACAGATTCGCCACCGAAACGTTTTACGCCCAGACGTTTTGCATTGGAGTCACGACCATTTCGAGTCGAACCACCAGCCTTTTTATGTGCCATTTGTCAGATCTCCTCTTACGCCGTGATACCAGTGATTTTCACATCAGTGAACCACTGGCGATGGCCAGCTTGCTTACGGTAGTGCTTACGACGACGAAACTTAACGATCTTAATTTTCTCGCCACGACCATGAGCAACAACTTCTGCCTTGATCACACCGCCTGAAACCAGTGGCGCGCCGATTTTCACGTCTTCGCCATTTGCAATCATCAGAACCTGGTCAAACTCAATGGTTTCACCGGTTGCGATGTCCAGCTTTTCCAGGCGAACGGTCTGACCTTCGCTTACTCGGTGTTGTTTACCACCACTTTGGAAAACCGCGTACATATAAAACTCCGCTTCTGCGCTTGCCTTTCAGTTCATCAGGCGGCGCGCTAAATATTCACAATAGGGCGCGAATTCTACGCAAAACTCAAACAGAAGACAAGAGCACTTTGCACACTCTTGCAGAAAAAAAACACAGGCTCAATGCAAACGTTTCTCAACCTGAAAATTCAAGTACAATCAGTAACAGATTACTGAACGCTGGCTGGGTAAAACCGCTTACCATGGCAAAGAAACGAGTCATAGCTGAAAAGACGAATGAACTTAGAACAGATTAACGAATTAACCGCACAGGACATGGCTGCCGTTAACCAGACCATACTCGACCAGCTGAATTCAGATGTCTCGCTCATCAACCAGCTGGGTTATTACATCATCAGTGGCGGCGGTAAACGCATTCGCCCCATGATTGCCGTGCTGTCGGCGCGCGCCATGGGTTATCAGGGCGATCTCCACGTCACCAACGCGGCGCTGATCGAATTTATCCACACCGCCACGCTATTGCATGACGATGTCGTGGATGAATCCGATATGCGCCGTGGCAAGGCCACCGCGAACGCTGCATTTGGTAATGCAGCCAGCGTGCTGGTCGGTGATTTTATTTATACTCGCGCCTTCCAGATGATGACCAGCATGGGATCGCTACGTATCCTGGCGCTGATGTCTGAAGCGGTGAACGTTATCGCGGAAGGGGAAGTGCTTCAGCTGATGAACGTCAACGATCCTGACATCACAGAAGAGAGCTATATGCGGGTGATCTACAGCAAAACAGCTCGCTTATTCGAAGCCGCCTCTCAGGCCTCGGCGATTTTAGCGGAGGCAACGCCAGCGCAGGAAAAAGCCCTACAGGATTATGGGCGCTATCTGGGAACCGCTTTCCAGTTAATTGACGATTTACTTGACTACAGTGCCGATGGGGAAACCCTGGGTAAAAATACCGGTGACGACCTCAGCGAAGGTAAACCTACCCTGCCACTGCTTCACGCCATGAACCATGGTTCGCCTGAGCAGGCGAAAATGATCCGCGATGCGATCGAACAGGGTAACGGTCGCCATTTACTGGCGCCCGTTCTGGAAGCGATGAACCAGTGTGGCTCACTGGAATGGACGCGTCAGCGTGCGGAGCAAGAGGCCGATAAAGCCATTGCAGCCTTGCAGATTCTGCCAGAAACCCCGTGGCGCTCCGCCCTGGAAGCGCTGGCGCACATGTCAGTCCAACGCGATTTCTGATTTCTGTTCATGACGGAGCCACCACGGCTCCGTGACCTTCTCCCACTCCTCCTTCTTCTTTCACGCGTTACACTCCTTTTGCGTCAGGCCGCTCAGTTCTGTCTGCTTGCCTAAATATTACTGGAATCTTATGGAAATTTTCTGATATAAAATTCGACAACTTTCCAGATAGGATGTAGACAAGTCAGCATCACTCGCGCGTTACGCACTGACAAGGACAAGGAGAAAAGGTTATGCAGAGCAGGACAGAGGACTGGCATCCCGCCGATATCATTGCCGCACTA
The DNA here is from genome assembly GCF_059801205.1 of Pantoea sp. Ae19-2. Taxonomy (NCBI): domain Bacteria; kingdom Pseudomonadati; phylum Pseudomonadota; class Gammaproteobacteria; order Enterobacterales; family Erwiniaceae; genus Pantoea; species Pantoea sp. Ae19-2. Next base: position 3,443,687 of record NZ_JBCHWE010000001.1, read on the forward strand.
CGTAAACGTGGCACCACGCTGGCGGCGCTTTCACGTCAGTCGGGATTAAGTTCATCAACCCTGGCCAACGCGCTCTCGCGCCCCTGGCCCAAAGGCGAATGGCTGATTGCCGATGCGATCAATGTTCATCCGTCAGAGATATGGCCAAGTCGTTATTACGATCCCGAAACCCATTGTCTCCTGGATCGCAAAAAGCGTGTGCGACCGACTCACAACGCGACCAAAAGCTAGCGTAACGCAATCGGTAGCCGAAAAAAAACCAGCCTTGTGATAAGGCTGGTTTCATTAGCACGACGCCGCGAGATTATTCGCCGCTGATGCGCTCAATATTCGCCCCCATCGCTTTGAGCTTATCTTCGATATGCTCGTAGCCACGGTCAATATGGTAAATACGATCGACCAGCGTTGTTCCTTCCGCAATACAGCCTGCCAAGACCAGACTGGCCGAGGCACGAAGATCCGTTGCCATCACCTGCGCACCTGACAAGGTTTCTACACCGTGACAGATTGCAGTATTGCTCTCAATTTCTGCATGCGCGCCCATACGAATCAGCTCAGGGATATGCATAAAGCGGTTTTCGAAGATGGTTTCGGTAATCAAACCCGTTCCTTCTGCCACCAGATTCAGCAAGGTAAACTGTGCCTGCATATCGGTCGGGAATCCCGGATGCGGAGCCGTACGCACGTTAACCGCTTTAGGTCGCTTGCCGTGCATATCCAGGCTGATCCAGTCTTCACCGGTTTCGATGTCTGCCCCTGCATCGCGCAGCTTCGCCAGCACCGCATCCAGCGTATCGGGCTGTGCATTGCGGCAGATGACTTTACCGCCGGAGATGGCTGCCGCAACCAGGAAGGTGCCGGTTTCAATGCGATCGGGCAGTACACGGTAAACGCCGCCGCCCAGACGCTCGACGCCTTCGATAGTAATTTTATCGGTACCGGCACCGCTGATTTTGGCGCCCAGCGTGTTGAGGAAGTTGGCGGTATCAACGATTTCGGGTTCACGCGCCGCATTCTCAATCACGGTAGTGCCGGTTGCCAGCGTCGCTGCGCTCATGATGGTGACGGTCGCGCCCACGCTGACTTTGTCCATCACGATCAGCGCGCCCTTCAGGCGTCCGTTAACGGATGCTTTGACATAACCTTCTTCCAGCTTGATCTCTGCACCTAACTGCTCAAGGCCCGTAATATGCAGGTCAACCGGACGCGCACCGATGGCGCAGCCGCCCGGCAGTGACACTTCGCCCTGGCCAAAACGCGCCACCAGCGGACCCAGCGCCCAAATTGAGGCACGCATGGTTTTCACCAGTTCGTAAGGCGCACAAAAAACGTCTACACCGCTGGCATCAACGTGTACAGAACCGTTGCGCTCAACCTTTGCACCCAGTTGCGTCAACAGCTTCATGGTGGTGTCGATGTCACGCAGCTTTGGCACATTCGTGATCTCTACCGGCTCTTCAGCCAGCAAAGCAGCAAACAGAATGGGTAGCGCGGCGTTTTTCGCGCCGGAAATGGTGACTTCACCACTTAAGCGGGTGGGGCCTTGCACACGAAATTTATCCATTAACACGGTTCTCAATTAACTGGCTATAAAACGGTCACGCTCAGGCGAGCAGCCCCGGAGGGAATCAAAAACCGTTGAGTTTACGGTCACGCGCCCACTCTGCAGGCGTGTAAGTTTTGATGGAGACGGCATGAATACGGTTGTCCGCAATAAATTCCATCAGCGGCGCATAGACAGCCTGCTGCTTCTTCACGCGGCTTAACTCACCAAACAGCTCACCCACGGCGATAACCTGGAAATGGCTGCCATCATTGCTCATGACATGAACTTCATCTAAGGGCAGCGCTGCCATCAGCACGGCCTGAATCTCACTGTTTTCCATTGCTCTTAACTTCACTTAATAATAATAAGGCTGACATAGTAGAGGAAAGTGCCTGATTCTTAAATACGCAAAAGCCCCTGTACGGGACCGGGGCTTTGACGAGAAAGGCCAGTTCAGGCGCTTTAATCCGCAGAAACAATAATTTGTTGCAGGTTGTAAAGGGTGATCAACGACTGCAATTTGTCGCCGATTCCCACAAAGCGCAGCGAGCCTCCCTGCTGCGAGGTAATCTCCCGCAGGTGAACCAGCAGCGCAAGTCCCGATGAATCCACCCTTTGCAGGGCGGAAACATCGATCAGTTCGACCGCGTTAACCAGCGCTTCACGCTGCTCCCACAGACTCATCAGCGTGTCACGATCCAGCTCGCCTTCCAGCCGCAGCGTGTTTGCCTCGCGTGACCAGTGCAGTGATGCCTGCATTATTTGTTTTGATCCAGGGTGATAGGCTGTTTCGCTGAGGCTTCCAGCTGAGCGGTCAGCGCATCGATCCCCTTGGTACGCAGCAGATCGCCCCACTCATTCTGTTTGGTGGTGATCATGCTCACGCCTTCCGCGATCATATCGAAAGCCTGCCAGTTGCCGGTCTGGCTGTTCTTACGCCACTGGAAGTCGAGGCGTACAGGCGGACGGCCCTGAGGATCGATAATGGTCACGCGGATAGCCACAATATTGGTGTTGCCAATCGGCTTCTCAGGTTCAATCTGATAAGTCTGACCGTGATACAGGGCCAGCGCCTGGCCATAAGCCTGAGCCAGATAGTCGCCAAACGCTTTGAAGTAAGCTTCACGCTGTGCAGGTGTGGCATCGCGGTAGAAACGGCCCAGCACTAATGCACCGGCATATTTGATTTGCACGTAAGGCAGGAGCTCCTGACGAACGATCTCACGCAGATAGTTTGGATCCTGCTTAATTTTCGGCTGTTCGTTCTTGAGACGGGTGAACGTTTTGTTAGCCGCTTCGTTCATCAGTTTATAAGGATTGCTTTGATCGGCCGCGATGGCTGCCAGTGGCGTGACCACCAGCATGGCGATCATCAGAAAACGTTTAAACATCATGTTATCCCTCTATTTAAGGTTGAGCCGCTGCTGCCGGTGCGGCCATCTCGCCGCCCTGCGCGTCCTTACTGTCACTGGTTTGCTTGTTGCCTTTATTGTCGCCGCTTTTATACAGGAACTGGCCAATCAAATCTTCCAGCACCATCGCCGACTTGGTATCGCGAATCGTCCCGCCGTCATTCAGCATTGACGATCCTAGCTCAGGATCGTCAAAGCCGATATTTAACGACAGAAACTGCTCGCCCAGTAACCCCTGAGTGCGGATCGCCAGCGAACTGGTATCCGGAATCTGGTTGGCATATTTATCACTGATATCCATTGTGACGCGCGGCAGTAACGTTTTAGGTTCAAGAGAAATGTCCGTTACGCGACCAATCACCACGCCGCCAATTTTCACTGGCGAACTGGCTTTCAGGCCGCCGATGTTATCGAAGGTGGCATACAGTTTCCAGGTGGGCTCCGTACCTAAAGATTTGAGATCTGCCACGCGCAGGCAGAGAAACAACACGGCAATCATTGCCATGATCATAAACACGCCAACCCAAATTTCGCTTTTTTTGCTTTGCATCGCATCAATTCCCAAACATCAGTGCTGTCAGCACAAAATCTAAACCGAGCACCGCCAGTGATGCATGCACCACGGTGCGCGTCGTGGCGCGGCTAATCCCTTCAGAGGTCGGGATGGCATCGTAACCGTTGAACAATGCAATCCAGGTGACAGTGACGGCAAACACAGCGCTTTTAATAATGCAGTTGACCACATCGCTACGAAAATCGACGGCGTTTTGCATCGCCGACCAGAAGAAGCCAGGGTCAATCCCTTTCCAGCTCACGCCTACCAGCGCTCCGCCCGTAATCCCTACAGCAGTAAAGATTAACGCCAGCAGCGGCATGCTGATAAAACCCGCCCAAAAGCGCGGCGAAACGACACGGCGCAGGGGATCGACCGCCATCATCTCCATACTGGAGAGTTGCTCCGTGGCTTTCATCAGCCCGATCTCTGCCGTTAAGGCCGATCCTGCGCGCCCTGCAAACAGCAGCGCCGTCACAACCGGACCCAGTTCACGCAGCAGCGACAGCGCCACCAGCATGCCCAGACTGGTTTCAGCGCCATAGGTGGTTAACACCAGATAGCCCTGGAGGCCCAGCACCATGCCAATAAACAGACCGGAGACGACAATGATGACCAGAGACAGTACGCCGATGCTGTAAAGCTGTTTGATCAGCAGCGGAAAGTGTTTACGGAACGCGGGCTTACCGACCAGCGCATGAAAAAGCATTAAACCGGCACGCCCAAAGCTGGCGCAGGTTCCTATTCCCCGGCGTCCTAATGACGCCAGTGCTTTCAACAACATCAGCTTAGATTCTCCCTGAGCCGGTTAAGTCGGCCAAATAGTCGCCCGCCGGAAAACGAAACGGCACTGGCCCATCCGCAATGCCGTCAATAAACTGGCGCACACGGGGATCGTTGTTAGCACGCAGGTCTGGCGTCGTGCCGTGCGCAATAATTTTTTGTCCTGCCACAATGTAGGCGTAATCAGCAATACTCAACACTTCGGGCACGTCGTGGGAAACCACGATGCAGGTCAGGCCCAGCGCATGATTCAGTTCATCAATAAGCTTAACCAGCACGCCCATGGTAATGGGATCCTGCCCTACAAAGGGCTCATCGAACATAATGAGTTCAGGCTCAAGCGCAATCGCGCGCGCCAGCGCAACCCTGCGGGCCATCCCGCCTGACAGCTCCGCAGGCTTCAGCTGCGCAGCACCGCGTAGACCCACGGCTTCCAGCTTCATCAGTACGGTACTGTGTAAAATCGGCGCGGGCAGCCGGGTATGTTCACGCAGCGGCCAGGCCACATTTTCGTATACCGTTAAGTCGGTAAACAGCGCGCCTGACTGAAACAACATGCTCATCTTTTTACGCGCTTCATACAACTTTGTGCGCGACAATGTCGGAATGTTCTCATCCCGAAACCAGATCTCACCGCTGTCAGGTTGCAGTTGCCCGCCGATTAAGCGTAGCAGCGTTGTTTTCCCGATCCCCGACGGCCCCATAATCGCCGTCACTTTACCTTTTGGCACCGTCAGCGAAATATCGTCGAAAATTTTGCGATCGCCACGTGAAAAACTCACGCCACGAACCTCAACCAGGTTCGTTTTTTGTTGGATCATTATCACCTCTATTACGGATCGGGCGTCAACATAGGGTACGATGGTAGCCTGTTAAGGCTAAACGCACGATAGCTTTACAGAAACTTAATACAAAGATTTGGCGAAAACGGTCATAAAATTTACTTTTGCCGCTCAGAAGGTCAAAATCAGCGCCTGTTTTGTCACAAAGAACCTGAAGGCGAGCCGACAGGGGTTTTAAGCAAGGATTTTCCATGTTCGTCGCTACCGCACTGCTGATTATCGGACTGCTTTTACTGGCTTATGGTGCCGATCGTCTGGTGTTTAGTGCTGCAATACTTTGTCGATCCTTTGGCATCCCGCCCCTGATAATCGGCATGACCGTCGTCAGTATCGGCACCTCGCTCCCGGAGATCATTCTCTCTTTCTCGGCAGCGCAGTACGGACAGATGGATCTGGCGGTGGGCACCGCGCTTGGCTCAAACATCACCAACATTCTTTTGATTCTCGGTGGCGCGGCCTTGCTGCATCCCCTGAGCATCCATTCCAATTTAATACGCCGTGAACTGCCGCTGATGGTGCTGGTCTCACTTCTTAGCGGCATCATGTTATTTGATAACTATCTTAGTCGCCTGGATGGCCTTGCACTGATTGCTATCGCCGCGATTTATCTGATAGTGACCATCCGCATCGCGCGCAAAGCAGAGAAGGACAATAACGATACGTTAACGCGCGAACAATTAGCCGAACTGCCGCGTGAAGAGAGCGGAAATACCGTCGCCTTTCTCTGGCTGGCCGTCGCACTGATTATCCTGCCCATGTCGACGCACATGGTGATCGATAACGCGACCGTATTTGCGGATTACTTTGGCGTCAGCGAGTTGGTCATGGGGCTGACGCTCATCGCGGTCGGCACCAGTCTGCCAGAGCTGGCAACGGTCATCGCGGGCGCGCTGAAAGGTGAAGATGATATCGCTATCGGCAATCTGATTGGTGCCAATATTTATAATCTGGCTATCGTTCTGGGTCTGCCGGCCCTGATTCATCCCGGCAGCGTAGACTATCACGCATTTGCGCGCGATTACTGGATAATGCTGGGTGTCAGCGTGCTGTTCGCCATGCTTTGTCTGCTGCGTCGCCGCCGGGTTGGCCGTACGGCGGGCTCGCTTTTACTCTGTGGTTTCTTCGTCTGGGTAACGCTGCTGTGGCTACAGCCGGCGTTTATGGACGGCTAAAAAGGACAGATTCGCCATGTCATATCAGCAACCAACGGTAAATTTTGATTTTCAGAAAGCCGGTAAAACGGTATTACGCATCGAGCGCGAAGGCCTGGAGCAGCTTGATCAATATATTAATGAGGCTTTCGCCGACGCCTGCGCACTGATTTATGCCTGTCAGGGAAAAGTTGTGGTCATGGGGATGGGCAAGTCGGGCCATATCGGGAAAAAAATGGCGGCCACCTTTGCCAGCACCGGCACGCCGGCGTTCTTTGTGCATCCCGCTGAAGCCAGCCATGGCGATCTTGGCATGGTAGGTAAAGACGATGTCGTCATCGCGATATCTAACAGTGGCGAATCCAGTGAGATTTTGGCGCTGATACCGGTAATGAAACGCCAAAAGATTCCGTTGATCTGTATGACAAGCCGTCCTGAAAGCGCCATGGCCCGCGCCGCAGATATCCACCTGTGCGTGAAAGTCCCACAGGAGGCCTGTCCGCTCGGCCTGGCCCCCACCACCAGCACAACCGCAACGCTGGTCATGGGCGATGCGCTGGCCGTTTCCCTGCTGGAAGCCCGCGGCTTTACGCCAGAAGACTTTGCATTGTCCCATCCGGGCGGTGCGCTGGGCCGGAAGCTGCTGCTACACGTCAGCGACATTATGCACAGCGGGGATGAACTCCCGCACGTCACTCGCGATGCTTCCCTGCGTGATGCCCTGCTGGAAATCACCCGTAAAAATCTCGGCCTGACGGTTATCGTGGACGATCTGATGAAGATCGAGGGCATCTTTACCGATGGTGACCTGCGCCGCATCTTTGATATGGGCATTGATTTTCAACACGCCACTATCGCTGAAGTCATGACCCGGGGTGGCATTCGCGTGCGGCCTAACGTGCTGGCGGTGGATGCGCTGAATTTGATGCAAACCAAAAACATTACTTCCCTGCTGGTGGCCGATGACGACCGTCTGTTGGGTGTGGTACATATGCATGACATGCTGCGCGCTGGCGTAGTGTAAACAGGAAGACATAATGCAGTCGGAAAATGCCACTTTAGAAACGTGCTACGGCCCGGTCAGTTCAGATGTCATGACGCGCGCCAGTAAAATTCGCCTGCTGATCTGCGACGTTGACGGTGTGATGTCGGATGGTCTGATTTATATGGGGAACAGCGGCGAAGAGCTGAAAACCTTTAACGTGCGCGATGGCTATGGCGTTCGCTGCCTGCTGACCTCTGACGTCGAAGTGGCTATTATTACCGGCCGCACGGCCAAATTACTGGAAGACCGCTGTAAAACGCTCGGGATTCGCCACCTTTATCAGGGGCAATCAGATAAGCTTTTGGCCTATGGTGAACTTCTGGATACACTGTCGCTCTCTGACGATCAGGTCGCCTATATTGGCGACGACCTGATTGACTGGCCAGTGATGGCGAAAGTCGGGCTAAGCGTGGCTGTCGCCGATGCCCATCCATTGCTATTGACGCGCGCGAACTACGTTACCCGTATTGCCGGTGGGCGCGGTGCGGTGCGGGAGCTGTGCGATCTCATCTTAATGGCGCAAAATAAATTCGAGGATGCCAAAGGGCAATCAGTATGAGTAAAAGCAGGCGTTGGATAACGTTGGGTCTGGCCTTGATTGCGCTGGTGCTTATTGGCTGGAATTTCACTAACCGGGATGGCGACAACAGCGCGCCGGTAGCGAATAATAATCAAACGCCAACCTACACCAGTGCTAACTCCCATACCGTAGTCTACAACCCGCAAGGTGGACTGGCTTACAAGCTGGTATCGGATAAAGTCACCTATTTCGAAGACAGCGGAATAAGCTGGTTTGATAATCCGGTGATGACCACCTATGACGAAAATAAAATGCCGACCTGGACGATACGCGCAGATAAAGCAAAGCTTACCAAAGATCGGATGCTGTATCTTTATGGCCATGTTGAGCTGAATGCTCTGGCTCAGGACTCCCAGCTTGAGCGTATTAAAACGGATAACGCTCAGGTCAATCTTGTCACTCAGGACGTCGCCTCTGACGACCAGGTGACGTTATATGGCCGCAGTTTTAACTCCACCGGTATGAAAATGCGCGGTAATTTACGGACAAAGAACGCCGAGTTAATCGAAAAGGTCAAAACTTCTTATGAAATTCAAAATGAACAAAAACAACATTAAGTTTTTACTGGCCAGCCTGCTGCTTGCAGCCAGCCTGCCTGCTCTGGCGCTGACCGGTGACTCGGACAAACCCGTGAATATTGACTCTGAGAATCAGTCTCTGGATCTGCAAGGCAATGTCGCGACCTTCACCGGTAACGTTATTGTCACCCAGGGATCGATCAAAATCACCGCGGATAAAGTGGTGGTCACGCGTCCGGGCGGCGACAGCAAAAAGACCATAGTTGATGCTTACGGTAATCCTGCCACCTTTTACCAGATGCAGGACAACGGCAAACCGGTTCAGGGCCATGCGTCCAAACTGCATTATGAGCTTGCCAATGACTTTGTTGAGCTGACCGGCAACGCCTACATTGAGCAACTGGACAGCAACATCAAAGGCGACCGCATCACCTATCTGGTAAAAGAGCAAAAAATGCAGGCTTACAGCCAGGGCCAGAGCAAGCGCGTAACGACCGTGCTGGTGCCGTCGCAGTTGCAGGATAAGCCCGCGTCAACCAACAGCGAAAAAAAGAGTAACTGATCACTATGGCCACATTAATCGCAGAAAACCTGGCAAAGGCTTATAAAGGCCGCCGCGTGGTTGAAGACGTCAGCCTGCAGGTAAAGTCCGGTGAAATCGTCGGGCTGCTGGGTCCAAACGGTGCGGGTAAAACGACCACCTTTTACATGGTGGTGGGCATTGTTCCGCGCGATGCGGGACGCATCATTATTGATGACGAAGATATCAGCATCCTGCCGCTTCATGCGCGTGCGCGCCGCGGCATTGGCTATCTGCCGCAGGAAGCCTCAATCTTTCGTCGCCTGAGCGTTTACGACAACCTGATGGCGGTCCTGCAAATTCGTGATGACTTAACCGAAGAGCAGCGACAGGATCGGGCTAACGAGCTAATGGAAGAGTTTCATATTGCTCATCTCCGCGACAATATGGGGCAATCGCTGTCGGGCGGTGAGCGCCGTCGCGTAGAAATTGCGCGTGCGCTGGCAGCGAATCCGAAATTTATCCTGCTGGATGAACCCTTTGCCGGGGTCGACCCGATTTCCGTTATCGACATTAAAAAAATCATTGAACACCTGCGTGACAGTGGCCTTGGTGTTCTCATCACCGACCACAACGTGCGAGAAACGCTGGCGGTCTGTGAACGCGCCTATATCGTCAGTCAGGGAAATCTGATTGCGCACGGTACGCCGAATGAAGTCCTTGCAGATGAGCAAGTTAAACGGGTTTATTTGGGTGAAGAGTTCAGACTCTGATAAGGTGTCGTTAATACTGATGTTTACCCGGGAATATCCATCCTGTCTATGAAGCAAGGTTTGCAACTCAGGCTCAGCCAACAACTGGCGATGACCCCACAACTGCAGCAGGCGATACGTCTACTGCAGCTCTCTACGCTCGAACTCCAGCAAGAGTTACAGCTGGCGCTGGAAAGCAATCCCCTGCTTGAGCAAACCGATCTGCACGATGAAATAGACGCGAAAGAGTATCAGGAAGGCGAAGCGGGACTGGATACCCGAGAAGCGCTGGAACAAAAGGATATGCCTGAAGAGCTGCCGCTTGACGCCACGTGGGACGAGATTTACACCGCAGGCACGCCTTCAGGAACCGGTACCGATTATCAGGATGACGAGCTGCCGATTTATCAGGGCGAAACCACACAGTCACTGCAGGACTATCTTATGTGGCAGGTCGAGTTAACGCCCTTCAGCGATAACGACCGTGCCATTGCGACCTCTATCGTCGATGCCATTGATGACACCGGTTATCTTACCGTTTCACTTGAAGAGATTCTCGACAGTATCGGTAACGACGAACTGGAAATCGACGAAGTCGAAGCCGTGTTAAAGCGCGTTCAGCGTTTCGATCCTGTCGGCGTCGGCGCGCGTGATTTGCGCGACTGCCTGCTGGTGCAGCTGTCGCAGTATGCGCCTGAAACGCCGATGCTGGCGGAAGCAAAATTGATCGTCAGCAGCCATCTCGATTTGCTGGCGAACCACGATTTCCGCAGCCTGATGCGCGTAACGCGTCTGAAAGAAGACGTACTGAAAGAGGCGATGCTGCTGATTCAGTCGCTCGATCCGCGCCCGGGTCAGTCGATTAACACCGGTGAACCCGAATACGTGATTCCCGATGTGCTGGTACGTAAAGTGACGACGCGCTGGACGGTCGAACTGAATACCGACAGCCTGCCCAGGTTGAAGATCAACCAGCAATATGCCGCCATGGGCGGAGCCGGACGCAACGACAGCGACAGTCAGTTTATCCGCAGTAATTTGCAGGAAGCCCGCTGGCTGATTAAAAGCCTTGAAAGCCGTAACGAGACATTGTTAAAAGTCTCCCGCTGTATTGTGGAACAGCAGCAGGCCTTTTTTGACCAGGGTGAAGAGTTTATGCGTCCTATGGTGCTGGCCGATATTGCCCAGGCGGTGGACATGCATGAATCGACGATTTCCCGCGTGACCACGCAAAAATACCTTCACAGCCCACGAGGCATTTTTGAACTGAAGTATTTTTTCTCCAGTCATGTTAATACTGAAGGTGGCGGAGAAGCGTCATCTACCGCTATTCGTGCGCTGGTGAAAAAATTAATCTCGGCGGAAAACCCCGCCAAGCCCTTGAGTGACAGTAAACTGACCTCCATGTTATCTGATCAAGGGATAATAGTGGCACGTCGAACCGTCGCTAAGTACCGCGAGTCTTTGTCCATACCGCCTTCAAATCAGCGTAAACAGCTGGTTTGACAGAAATGAGAAGGAAGACCTATGCAGCTGAACCTTACCGGGCAAAATGTTGAAATCACCGAACCCCTGCGTGAGTTCGTGACAACGAAATTTGCCAAACTGGAACATTACTTTGATCATATCAATCAGGTGTATGTTGTCCTGAAAGTTGAGAAGGTGACGCAGATTGCTGATGCAACCCTGCACGTCAACGGTGGCGAGCTGCACGCCACATCTGAAGCGGAAGATATGTATGCGGCAATTGACGGATTGATTGACAAGTTGACCCGTCAACTGACCAAATATAAAGACAAGCTAAAAAAACACTAACCTTCACGCTGGCAGGCGCGCCCGGCGCGCAAAGCTGAAAGGATGGGGCGGATTAACCGCCCCGTTTTGTCATCTGTGCCAGCGCCATTATTCCGCGACGTGATGTTTACGTACCGGGTTGATGGCTATGTGAACTCGCAAGTGAAACGACAATGAACAATGATTTAACACTGGAACTGAGCACGGTGCTTTCGCCAGACTGCACCCGCAGTAGCGTACACTGCCAAAGCAAAAAACGGGCGCTGGAGATTATCAGCGAACTGGCCGCTAAGCAGCTCAACCTGCCGCATCAAACGCTGTTTGAAGCGATCCTAACCCGTGAGCGCATGGGGAGCACCGGTATCGGTAACGGTATCGCGATCCCTCACGGCAAGCTGGAGGAAGATACTTTACGGGCCGTAGGCGTCTTTATCAGCCTGGAGCAACCCATCGCTTTTGATGCCGTGGATAACCAGCCTGTCGATCTGCTTTTTGCGCTACTGGTGCCGGCTGACCAGTGTAAAACCCATTTACATACGCTGTCGTTAGTGGCAAAACGACTGGCGGATAAAACGGTTTGCCGCCGCCTGCGTGCCGCGCAGAGCGATGAAGAACTGTATGCGATTATTACCGAAGCACAAACAGAGCAATAAAGCGCGTGATTTACCGGCGTAAGCCGGCTTTAAAACGGGAGAGAAGGTCATGGTGCTGATGATCGTCAGCGGTCGGTCAGGCTCGGGAAAGTCAGTGGCGCTTCGCGCGCTGGAAGACATGGGTTTTTACTGCGTTGATAACCTGCCAGTGGTGCTGTTGCCTCAACTGGCTGAATCACTGGTCGAGCGCAATATCTCTGCGGCCGTGAGTATTGACGTACGCAATATGCCCGAATCTCCTGAGATTTTTGAGACGGCGCTCAGCAGTTTGCCTTCAGCATTCTCACCGCAGTTGCTGTTTCTTGATGCCGATCGCAACACGTTGATCCGCCGTTACAGTGATACGCGCCGTCTGCATCCGTTATCCAGCAAGAATCTGTCGCTGGAAAGCGCGATTGACGAAGAGAGCGACCTGCTTGAACCGCTGCGTTCCCGTGCCGATCTGATTATTGATACTTCAGAGATGTCGGTACACGAACTGGCGGAGATGCTGCGTACCCGCTTGCTGGGTAAACGTGAGCGTGAGCTGACAATGGTGTTCGAATCGTTTGGCTTCAAGCACGGCATTCCCATTGATGCAGATTACGTTTTCGACGTGCGCTTTTTGCCTAACCCGCACTGGGATCCTAAATTACGTCCCATGACCGGTCTGGACAGGCCCGTGGCCGCGTTCCTCGATCGTCATACTGAAGTCCATAACTTCATATATCAGACGCGTAGCTATCTGGAACTCTGGTTGCCGATGCTGGAAACCAACAACCGTAGCTATCTTACCGTGGCAATTGGCTGTACTGGCGGCAAACATCGCTCCGTGTATATTGCCGAACAGCTGGCTGACTATTTCCGCTCCCGGGGTAAAAATGTACAGTCTCGTCATCGCACGCTGGAAAAACGCAAATCATGACCGTTAAGCAAACCGTGGAAATCAGAAATAAGCTCGGCATGCATGCACGTCCTGCTATGAAGCTGTTTGAACTGGTGCAGAGTTTCGATGCCGAAGTGCTGTTGCGTAACGAGAGCGGAACAGAGGCCGAAGCCAGCAGCGTTATCGCGTTGCTGATGCTGGATTCGGCCAAAGGCGGTCATATTGAGATCGAAGCCAGCGGTCCACAGGAAACGGAAGCCCTGGCCGCCGTCATTGAGCTGTTTGAAGCCGGATTCGACGAAGACTAACGTCAGTTCAGGTGATTGCGCTGCAGGAAGCCTTCGCCACCCAGCTGACGCATCTGGCGCAGGATCCACTGCTGGCGTTGACGGACATAGCCTGAAGGTGCATCTGCGCGAAAGCGCAGCGGATTAGGCAAGACAGCAGCCAGCAGCGCCGCTTCGGACAGGGTTAATCGGCTGGCAGGTTTATGAAAGAAGCGGCGTGAAGCCGCCTCTACTCCGAACGTGCCTTTGCCAAACTCCGCGATATTCAGATAAACCGTCAGGATCCTCCGTTTGGTCCATACGGTTTCCAGCCCGACGGTTAATCCCGCCTCCAGTCCTTTACGCACCCAACTCCGGCCATCCCATAAAAACAGATTTTTTGCCGTTTGCTGTGACAGCGTGGATGCTCCGCGCATCCGGCTGTCACTGTCGTCCAGTACGGACCGGATTGCCGCTACGTCAAACCCCCAATGGTCGGGGAAGTGTTGATCTTCAGAAGCGATGACGGCCAGTTTCATCCAGGGTGAAATTTCATCTGCTCCTACCCAGTCCGAATGAGAGACGTAGCCAAAATCGCCCCTGAACCAGGCACCTACCTGACGTTCTGCCATCACGGCTGAAAAGGGGACAGGAATGAACGAAAAGAGCAGAATGCCCGCCAGCCACAGCCCCAGCCAAATAAACACAATGCGCATCACTACAGGCTTCACGCGCCGCCACAGGTTCCCTTTATGCTTACTCATGCGCTCGTCTCAAGATTTTTATGCGTTAATTAATTTCAGGCGTGACCACTGCCCGGCGTACACTTTTTTACTGACAAATGCGCTGCTACATTGTGCAACGTTTATAACAAAACAATGAAAATGCATTCTGAATGCAACAATAGTTTGAATGAGTTCAATTACTTCCACGCGTAAGGAATCGGTTCCATCTTTTTTGTAATGCGCTCACCGTTCTAAAAAGATGATACCATTTTGTGACAATCCCACACCTCAATGTTTCACAAAACTTATATATAATTCTGCGGACTGTAAAAAGCCCTCACGGCACCTGCTGATAAAATGTTCACTCAGTGACCTTGCTAAGGGATTTATTTGTCACACAGCGTTATTTTAACTCTATGTTTTTGCCGAATTATAAAAGACTTTCTATCGGCAAAACCTTTTGATGATGAGATAAGATCCGGTGACCCGAAACGTTTTGGGTCCGATCGACCTGTTTTCTTCATTATTCTTTATTATCATAAGTTTATATCTATTTTACTCGCAAGCTACGGCAAAAAATTTTGGTTACCGCGCGCAACACAGGTTTTGTTAACAAATTTGGCTTAAGCCCGTACAAAAAACAGTAGGTTTGATTAAAAAACAACCAATACGACGGTAAAATTGATTCATTGCTTGACTATGTTGTCGAATTAATGTTTCCTGTATTTAAACGCGGTTCAACATCACAAATTTTAATGAATCTTGTCACAAAGTAATTTGAATTTGCTAAGGTGTTGCAAGTGTTAACCAATACCCCGCTGTTGCATGAATAACATTAAGCATAGCAGCAGCGTCTTTTTCCCTGGTGTTGGCGCAGTATTAGCGCACCCCGGCTTCGGCTGGGGTCATTTTTTTGTATCAACGCTGTTTTTCAGCAACCCACTCGCGCAGTACCTGCACATCGTGTTGCCATTCACGCTTCAGTTCTTCGACCCATTCGCCCACGTTGTCCCACCATGCCGGTAGTTCAGGGCTTTGAATCTGCTTTGCCACCTGCTGAAGATGCTGTAACCCAACCGAGCCTGCTGCACCCTTGATTTTATGCCCTTCCTCAGCAATGCCTTTTTGGTCACGCGCCATCATGTTGGAATCCAGCACCTCAAGATAACCCGGCATCATCTGTTCAAACATAGTCAGGCTTTGCGTAATCAGCTTCGGCCCCACCAGATCCAGATATTGTTCGAGCATAGGAACATCCAGTATTGCATCGGTTTTACTGTTATTCACGAACCTGGCCGGCTGCGCATCGCTCTCAGACTGATAGTCCCAAAACTTTTTAATGATGGCCGTTAACGCGGGCACGGCAAGGGGCTTACTGAGCACGTCGTCCATGCCAGCGTCGAAGTACTCTTTTTTGTCTTTCAGCACGTTGGCCGTTAACGCCACCAACGGCGGCAGGTTTGCGTCTGGATGTTGCTGACGGATGGCGCGTGACACATCCATCCCGGTCATGTCCGGCAGCTGGATATCTAACAGCACCAGATCAAACTCAAGCGGATCAAACATCTCCAGTGCCGCCTTGCCAGTCATCGCCACTTCTACGCTGCATCCGAGTTTTTCCAGTACCGAGCGTGCAACAACGACATTCAGCTCAATATCTTCCACCAGCAGGACGTGCAAAGCAGGGAGCGGAAGCGGGTCGTCCACGCCTTCATCTTCCACTTCTTCTGCAATGCGTGGCGCTTTTATCACAACGGTAAAGCAGGAGCCCTGCCCCGGTGCGCTGTTTACGCTGATATCCCCGCCCATGGCCTGTGCCAGGCGGCGTGACACTGCCAGACCAATACCGGTTCCGGTCGCCGGCTTCCCGCCGTGTTGATCGGTAACCTGATAATACATCGCAAAAATTTTATCCTGCTCTTCCTGCCGAATCCCCTGCCCTGAGTCCTGAACCTCAAAGCGCAGCGTTTCATCCTGCTCGTACGCGACGCGTACGACGATCTCTCCCTGCTGGGTGAATTTCACCGCGTTACCAATCAGATTCCACAGAATCTGCCGCAGGCGCGTGCCATCAGTCGAGATCTTATGCGGCAGCGGGAGTTGTGGCGCCATGACAAACTTCAACCCTTTAGGCTGAGCCAGCAGGCCTGAGAGGTTTTCCAGATCGGCCAGGAAACTGGTGAAGTCGACCGGCTGGTTATCCAGCTGAACCTTGCGGCGTTCGATCTTATCGACTTCAATGACGTCATTGAAAATGTTGCCCAACGTAATCGCGGAAACGTGGATCGTTTTCAGGTACTTAAGCTGCTCCTGGTTCAGATCGGTATCCAGCAAGATGCGACTGAGCCCGACAATGCCGTTAAGCGGCGTACGAAGCTCGTGGCTGATCGTTGAGATAAAGGTGGTCTTCTCGCGGCTGGCACTCTCCAGCGCGTCCTGATAGCGTTTACGCTCGGTAATATCGCGTCCGAAGCCCATCAGCCCACTGCGCTTACCCACGCGGTCATAATAGGGCACTTTGCGGATCTCAAAACAGGCTTTACGGCCATCGGGATACTGCAGCCACTGCTCATAGGTCAGCGAGACGTTATGCCGGAAGACTTTTTCGTCTGTCTCCAGCACCTTGGTGGCCGTATCGTTGTCATAGATGTCGCGAGGCGTCAGACCAATAAGCTGTTTTTCGCTTTTGCCGGTTAACAGCTCCATGGCCCGGTTACAGCCCGAAAACTGTTTGTCGATATTGCGGTAAAAGACCAGATCCGGTGAGGCATCCAGGAACGAACGCAGAAAGGAAGACTGTTGCTCCAGCTCAATTTGCGCCTGCTCGCGGCGCGCCACCTCTTCACGCAGCTTCGCCATCACCTGCTCACGTGCTTCCTCAGCTTTTTTACGATCGGCGATTTCATTATTAAGCTGTGAGATGGTCTCTTTCATCTGTTGATTTAGTTCGAGATCGCGCGTGCGCATCTCTTCCAGCTTATCCACCAGCCTTGCCAGACGCTGACGAGACTCTTCCAGTTGGTCAACCACCACAGAAAGGAAGTAGACCGCCCAGGGCGTGATTAAGAGGCCAAAAAAGACCGAACGCACCATATCGATACTTTCGACGTGGCCACGCAGTACCATGGTGACCGCCATCTGCACAATCATCGCCAGCACGACCAGCGCGGAGGCCAGCAGCAGCGAGAAACGTACCAGGCCAAGCTTGACCATTAAATCAACATAATATTGCGCCAGCAGGCGAATCTGTTTCATAAACACTCCCTGGATGAGAACAGCCACATGATAGCGTATTTATTTCGCTGTCGTCGCAGTGCATAAGGTAAGATCGCCGCGCGGATGCACTTATATGGTGCAAAACACGGTCTCTTCGCCGACGTTCAGCTCCTTAATGCTAAAACCCTTGACTAATTGTGCTAACTCAATGAATCTGTAAGGCCGCCTTTTTGCAAGGCGGGCTATTACTGCCTCTGCTTTTTCGCCAAATAACCTCCTGTTATCGCGACGCCATGCTTTTCATGCATACTCATTCATATAAATTGCAGTTTTAAGCAACCTGACGTGATTAATTTTGCTAATCATGATGCCCTTATTCATTCAAATTTGGTGCTATAAGAAAAACAGATACATCCTGTGCTTACACTGCCTGCAGCAGCATTTGATGCTGTTTAGTCCCTTATCGCCAGCATACTTCAGTGATTTCACGCCTTCTGCACAGTGATACAGTTCACATTTCATCCCCTATACCTGAATGGCAAACTGACACATTTTAGACATAAAAAAATAATAAATTCATTCAGTTAAGGATACAAAGACGGGATTAAACTGTGTCAGTATCACTATTTGACCTCGATTCGCTTTCCCGATAAGTTGGAATTCCGCTGAAAGCTTTCATGATGGATACGTGTCACGGCATATCTATGCAACATGACGCCCACATGGTTTGAGTCATCTCCTTTCGAGAACGGAAAAATCAAGCGCAACGCCTCAAGGGACCTTTCTCCTGGCGATGAAAAGTGCGTAAAACCCAATCGCGCAGGCTGTCAGGCGCGGAAATGAAAGAATTTGCGCTGGGAAGTGTGCAGTTGAACTCAGTGCCTGAAACAATGCAGGTAATGTCTAAAGCAGTTTTAAGGAGACCCTCAATGTCCAGTAAAAAACCTGATTCCTATGGCTTATATGACCCAGCAGCAGGAAGTGACAGCTGTGGTGTAGGTTTCATTACCCGTAAGGACGGCGAGCAGACTCATGAAATTCTGCGCATGGCGCACAGCGCACTCTGTACGGTTCCGCACCGTGGCGGTATGTCCGCCGAAGGCGTGGGCGATGGCGCCGGGGTTAACGTCGATCTTTCCCTGCATTTTTTCCGTAAAATTACCGGTCAGGCGCTTGAGGCCGGACGCTTTGGTGTAGGTAACTTCTTCGTGCCGAAAGACACGGAACTGCGCGCCAATGCCGAACGTTTAGTCGAAGA
Organism: Pantoea sp. Ae19-2; assembly: GCF_059801205.1. Lineage (NCBI taxonomy): Bacteria > Pseudomonadati > Pseudomonadota > Gammaproteobacteria > Enterobacterales > Erwiniaceae > Pantoea > Pantoea sp. Ae19-2. The sequence goes on from NZ_JBCHWE010000001.1 coordinate 3,462,166, forward strand.
GACGCTAAATCGCTTTAATCTGCCGGTTATCCTGAAGCGTGAAATGCCGCTGGATAACAGCGTCACGCGCCCGGCTGCCATGCAGTTTCAGCTTCCCATTGTGCAGTGGATTTTTGCCGCACCTCAGGACATCAGCAATCAGATCGATTTCGAAAAACTGATTTATCGCGCCCTGCTGACGATCGAGGCACAAGCCTTTACCCAAACCGAATTTGGCGGGTTATATCCACTGTCATTGTCGTCGCGCACCCAGGTCTTTAAAGCGCGCCTGAATTCGAATGAAGTGATCCCTTACTTCAAAGATCTGACCGATCCCGATCATCACGTACGCGGACTGTTTTTCCATACTCGCTTCTCAACGAATACCGATCCGCACACCACCATGGCACAGCCTTTCCGGTTGATGGCCCACAACGGTGAGCTGAATACCGATCGTAAAAACCGCATCGCCGAATCTGCGTTGGCTTCCGCCCGTGGCAAAACTATTGTGCGTCCGAAAGGCCAGTCAGACAGTTCGCGACTGGATCAGAGCATTCACAGCCGCCTGATGGAAGACGATCTGGACCTGATCACCGCGGTGGTGTCGATGATGCCGCCTGCCTGGGAAAACGATACCGCGCTCTCCCCTGCCGTGCGTGACATGCTGGAATACTTTTCGCTTTATGAAGAGAAAAACGATGGCCCGGCCGCCTTAATTTTTGGTAACGGCGAGGTAATCGGTGCGCGTCTTGATCGCCTGGGGCTGCGCCCGCTGCGTTCAATCGAAACGGCGGAATACATCGGTGCCATGTCCGAAGCGGGACAAATTGCCTTTCCCCCTGAAAGCGTGCTGCGCCGTGGCCGTATTGAAGCCGGCGGCATGCTGTATTTTGACCATCGCGAAAAGCGCAGTTACACCACGCACCAGGCGCTGGAGAAGCTGGCTGCTGAAAAAGACTATGCGGCATTGCTCGGCAAGTCGCGTGTCGATTTACGAGAGCTGCCGGTTATTCCTGCTGAACAACAGGGTTCTCCCCTGCGCTATCGCGGCGATCTGAAAACCTATCAGCGCTTCGTGGCGTACTACTACAACCAGGAAAGCTTTAAGTTCATGATGGATCCGATGCTGAACACCGGCGCCGAGAAAATCTCTGCGATGGGTTACGGCAATGCGATTAACGGCCTCTCCGATCATGAAGGCGGCATGGCGCACTACTTCTCGCAGCGCTTTGCCCAGGTGACCAATCCACCACTGGACTCCATTCGCGAAGCGGATGGCATGACGCTGCGCGTGGCGCTGGGCGCTAAACCGCATCTGGGCCGCAGTAAAGGTCGGCAGATCATTGTGCCAACCCCGATTCTGACCCATCTGGACATGCTGCAGCTGCGCGAGCAGAACGTGGCCCCTTACGCTCGCTTCGAAATGCTTTACGAGCCGGTCACCGGCAAAGATCTGCTGAGCCGCACAGCGAACGCCAGCGCGCTGGAAAAAGCGATTGACGATCTGGCACAGCAGGTGGTGGATTTTGCCCGCTCAGAGGGCGGCATTGCCGTACTGACCGATCGCCATATCTCTTCTACCCAGGCCGCATTGCCCATGCTGCTGGTCATTTCTGCCGTTAACCAGCGTCTGGTACAGGAAGGTTTACGCCTGGATGTGTCGCTGGTGGTGGAGAGCGGACAGATCATCTCTTCTCACCATATTGCGGCTACGCTGGGCTTTGGCGCGTCAGCCGTTTATCCGCTCGGCGTGCAAATGCGTGCTGAGGAAAAATTTGGTGAAGGCGAAGAAGGCAACAAAGCCTTTAAACGCTACGCTAAAGCGGCCGAAAAAGCCCTGATGAAAACCATGGGTAAAGTGGGGCTGTGTACCGTTGAGAGCTACAGCAGCGGCGAGTTCTTCGAGCCTAACTTCCTGAATACCGATGACCCGGTACTGAGAAAGTATTTTCCAAACATCAAAACGCCAGTGGGCGGCGCGGGCTTCGCAACCATCGCTCAGATGGCGGTGGACTGGCATCAGAGCGCACTGAAAATTCAGGGCGAGTCCGAAGTGCCGCTGTTAGGCCTGTTTAAAGAACGTGCAGAGGGCGCAGGCCACTCTTACGGCACCATTGCCGTACGCACCTTTATTGATATGACGGAAGAGCCGATTCGCTTCGCGGACAAAGCGCGTGAAGAGGATAACTTTATTCGTCTGATGACGCTGGCCCGTCTGGACAATGCCTTTGGCATCAAGCCGGAGACGTTTAAAGACAGCAGCTTTGAGCGCATCCCGGATGAGGTGATGAATGATTTTGCCATTACGGCCGATTATCGTCAGTTCTCCAGCCTGATGTACGAAGAGCGCAAACGCCGCCCAGCCGCGCTGCGCGATATTCTGGCCTTCCCGGCAGATCTTACCCACATCGACAGTGAGGCCGAATTCCGGCGTAAGCTGGGTCGCTACTCGCTGACTAACAATGGTTTTGCCACCCGCGGCCTGGTCTGTGACGCCATTGAGGGCAGCCAGAATGCCTTTATGCTGCGTCTGACCGATGCCATTGCCGGACTGAAACCAGAAAGTGAACGCCTGCTCAACCTGTCACGTGCGCTGAAAGCCCGTTTTAACGACGAGATTGAAACCGCAGAAGTGGTTGCTGGCGGCCTGAAAGTCACCGCCAGCGGCAAAGCGGCGGACTACCTGTCACGCATTTTCACGGCGCTGCCGTCGCTGCCGTTGAGCGATATTCAGCCCGCGAGCGAAATTACCCGCACTTTCGCGTCTGGCGCGATGAGTCACGGTGCGCTGGTCGCACCGGCGCATGAAGCCGTTGCGCATGGCACCAACATGGTCGGAGGCATGAGTAACTGTGGAGAAGGCGGTGAGCACTACTCCCGTCACGGCACCATTCGCGCTTCACGTATCAAACAGCTGGCGTCAGGCCGCTTTGGCGTCTGGGCGGCCTACCTGGCCGATCCGATGCTGGAAGAGCTTGAGATCAAAATCGGCCAGGGCGCCAAGCCCGGTGAAGGCGGTCAGCTTCCGGCGGCAAAAGTTACCGTAGAGATCGCCGCCGCACGCGGCGGCACGCCAGGCGTTGAGCTGGTTTCTCCGCCGCCGCACCACGATACCTACTCTATCGAAGATCTGGCGCAGCTGATTCACGACTGTAAAGCGGCCCGCGTGCGCGTCATTGTGAAGCTGGTGTCATCTGAAGGTATTGGCACCATCGCCGTGGGCGTGGCGAAAGCCGGTGCTGACGTGATTAACGTTGCCGGTAACACGGGTGGTACAGGCGCCGCCTCGGTGACCAGCCTGAAATATACCGGTCGCGTTGCCGAAATCGGTATCGCCGAAGTTCACCAGGCCCTGTGTGCAAACGGCCTGCGCGACAAAGTTCTGCTGCGTTGCTCAGGCGCACAGCAAACCGGCAGCGACGTGGTGAAATCCGCACTGCTGGGCGGCGACAGCTTTGAGTTTGGTACCACCGCGCTGATGATGCTGAAGTGCGTGATGGCGAAGAACTGTAACGTTAAATGCCCGGCGGGATTAACCACTAACGCCGAAGCCTTTGATGGCGATCCGCGCCAGCTGGCACAGTACTTCCTGAACGTGGCGCATGAAGTGCGTGAGATTCTGGCGCGTATGGGCCTGCGTTCCCTGCGTGAAGCCCGTGGCCGCGCCGATCTGCTTCATCTGATGGATCACCCGTTGGAAGTCGGTAAGCTGGACCTGCGTGCCATGCTGACCGTGGTGCCCGAGCTGAAGATTGCTAAGCCAGTTTATCTGGAGAAAGATTTTGAACTGGATGACCGCTGGGTTGAAGAACTGAGCCAGCAACTGGTCGATCAGGGTAAAACCTCTCTGCAACTGGGTAAGGATGTCGTACTCAACAACCGCAATAAAAGCGTGGGCGGCCAGTTAGCTATCGATATTGAGCGCATGCTGAATCACACCCTGACGGCTGCACAGATTCAGGCAATGCCGGCCGTGCTGCGTGACGATCGCGGTCGTCGCTATCTGGCACCTGCCACCGTAGAAATCACCACGACCGGCTCTGCTGGTCAGTCCTTCGGGGCCTTCTGCAATGACGGCATGCTGATGAAACATCGTGGGACCTGCAACGATGGCGTCGGCAAAGGTCAGTGCGGCGGCGAACTGGTCGTGCTCTCACCGGGCGGCGGCGCGCAGGACAGCGATGGCAACGTTCTGATCGGTAACTTCGCTCTGTTTGGCGCCACCGGCGGCCGTCTGTTCGTTCAGGGCCAGGCCGGCGATCGCTTCGCGGTGCGTAACTCCGGTGCCACTGCGGTGGTGGAAGGCGTCGGTGACTTTTGCTGCGAATACATGACCAACGGCGCAGTGTTAAACCTGGGCACCTTTGGTAAAGGCTTCGGTAACGGCATGAGCGGCGGCTTTGCTTATCAGTACGATCCCTATGGTTCACTGGCGAGCCATGCGGCGGGCGACTCCGTTCTGTTTGGCTCAATCGCTGACCCGGATGAGCTGGCACAGATTCATAAGCAGGCGGTTCTCACCATGCTGAACTGGCACCTGGAGGCCACGCAGTCTCCGCGTGCCGCCTGGCTGCTGGAGCACTGGGAAACCGAATGTCAGCACTTTGTCTACGTTATGCCGCGTTCCCTGCTGCTTTACCAGGATGGCGGTGAAATTCTGAAGGCCAAGTCCCGCAAGGATCTGCTGGAAGAGCTGTCAACGGCGCTGGCAGGCCATCAGGTTGCCAAGTTTAAAGCCGCCTGGCGCGAAGGCAAGACCATTGCCGACGGCGCGGTTCCGGCTTATGGCGCGACAGATACGCAGGAAATGTTTGTTTTACTGAATAACTACACCGTACTGAGCTTTGCCCAGCAGTTGGCACTCAGCAAGCTGCCGAAAGGCACGCCGGTTGAAGACGCCGCCGTGGAGAAAGCCGTGCGGAATCTGCTGATGACCGAAGACTTTTCACTGGTGAGTAAGCTGCAACGCCATGCGCGAGCAGCGATTGAAAGCTATAGCGACAGCGAGTTGGCCAGCCTGATCGGTTCAAAACGCATGTCCGATTACAAAGCGGCACTGACGCAACGTAATATCCGCTCAATGGACAGCCTGGCCACTTACGGCTGGATCATGTATCAGGATGCCTGCAACCGCGACATTCTCGGTCGCCTGCCTGATTTTGAAGAGTTGTTTGCGCGTGCGGCGTTACCTGAAATTGCAGCGGCCGTGGGTAAACTGGCCTGACAGCAGGCTCAGTGAACAGAACTGTGTTTAATGATGATGACCCTGATTTGTTCGACGTGCCGGGCGCAGCGGCATCCTTATCCTCTCAGCAGCAGGCTGTTGCTGAGGGCACAGGAACCGCCCGCCATCGGCACAGCGAAGCATGACGGTTAAGAGCGGGATTGAGTAAAGGTATCCATGAAAATTCCATATATTCCTGAAGATGCACCTTTCAATGGTGATCAGAAATACTGGCTGGCGGGCTTCCTGGCTGGCCTGCACTCCCGTTTGTTGGTGCTGGAAGACAAACAGCAGCCGGCTGCGGGCAGCAGCGCTGCCGCGACCACCCAACTGCACATCCTTTATGGTTCTCAGACCGGTAATGCTGAGGCGCTGGCCCAGTCAGCGGCGAAGTCAGCCCGTGCCAAAGGTCTGGTGCCGGTCGTTCAGGCATTAGGCGATGTGGATCTCGACGTGTTCGCTACCATGCGGCACGTGCTGATTGTCACTTCGACCTATGGTGAAGGTGAAATGCCCGACAACGCCCAGCTGTTTTGGGACGCGATTTCCGCCAGCACCGCGCCACGTCTGGAGCAGATGCACTTCGCCGTGCTGGCCATTGGCGATACCGGCTATGACGGATTCTGTCAGGCAGGTAAGTTCCTGGATATGCGCCTGGAACAGCTTGGGGCAAAGCGCGTTGTTGACCGCATTGACTGCGATATTGATTACGAAGAGCCGTCAAATGAGTGGATTAACAGCACGATGCCCCAGTTTGCCAGCAGCGCAGGCAGCAGCGGCACGGTGCTGGAGAGCGCCCCGGAAGCGCCGGTTATTCCTGGCAGCAACAAATCGAATCCGTATGCGGCAGCCCTGATCACCAATAAACGCCTGTCGAGTGAGCAATCGGCAAAAGATATTCGCCACGTCGAGTTTGATCTCACCGACAGCGGCCTGAAGTATGAAGCCGGTGACGCACTTGGCGTGATTCCGGTCAACGAGCCGTCGCTGGTCAGCCTGCTGCTTACCCAGTTGAACGCCGATTACCAGACGCCGGTGCCGGGATTCGACAGGAGCCTGGGCGACCTGCTGACCTACCAGTTTGAAATTTCAGAGCCTTCACGCAAGCTGATCGAGTGGGTGGGCCAAAACACCACCAACCAGGAGCTGCGTCACGTGCTTCAGCACGACGACAAAGATGCGCTCGGTGTCTGGCTATGGGGCAAAGATACGCTGGATCTGCTCCAGCTCGAACTGACGCGTAGCCTGAGCGTACCCGAGTTCGTCGCCCTGCTGCGCCCGCTGCAGCATCGCGCCTACTCCATCTCGTCCAGCTCAAAAGCGCATCCGAATCAGGTTCACCTGACCATCGCCTCAGTGCGCTATCACAGCGGTGGCCGCAACCGCAGCGGCGTGTGCTCTACCTATCTGGCTGAGCGTGTACGCCGTGGTGAAAAGCCCGCGATCTTCATCTCACCCAACAAAGCCTTTCGCGTTCCGGCTAACGGCAACGCTCCGCTGATTATGGTCGGCCCCGGCACTGGTATCGCCCCGTTCCGCGCCTTTTTGCAGGAGCGTCAGGTAACAGGCGCTCAGGGTAAAAACTGGTTGTTCTTTGGCGATCAGCATCAGGAACACGACTTCATTTATCGCGAAGAACTGACGGCCTGGCAGGAAAGCGGGCTGCTCACGCGTCTCGATCTGGCGTTCTCACGCGATCAGGACAAGAAAATCTACGTGCAAAACCGGATGCTGGAACAGGGTGCAGAGCTCTATGCCTGGCTGCAGGAAGGCGGTCACTTTTACGTGTGTGGCGATGCATCACGCATGGCGAAAGACGTGGATAGCGCGCTGTATGAAATCGTACGTCAGTTTGGCGGGCTCTCCAGTGAACGGGCCGCTGACTACATCGATCAGCTGAAGAAAGAGAAACGCTACCTGCGCGACGTTTACTGATCGCTGCGGCAGAAAGCAAAAATCCGGGCAACCTGTGTTCCCGGATTTTTTTATGCCTGTTACCGGCTGGCAGACAGGCAAAAAAATACCCGTCAGGTGACGGGTATTCTGTGTTATTTCACCACGCGCAGTGCGGGACGGCCACCACGTGGCGGGGGATCGTCATCCGGTGAATTATCGTCATCGCTGGCATCATCAGGGCGGTCGCCGTCAATCACTGACATGACCGTCTCTTCCTGATTCTCAGCAAATTCCTGTGTGCCGCCTTCATAGGCCGGTTCAGGTTCAAACATCGTGCCTGCGCCGTTTTCACGCGCATAGATGGCGAGTATGGCCGCCATTGGGACATTCACCTGACGTGGTACGCCACCAAAACGTGCGTTAAACGAGACTTCGTCATTGCCCAGATCAAGGTTACCCACGGCACGCGGCGCAATGTTCAGTACGATCTGACCATCGCGGGCATATTCGAGTGGAACCTGAACGCCAGGCAGGTTGATGTCGACGACCAGATGCGGTGTGAGCTGGTTATCCAGTAACCAGTCATAAAAAGCACGCAGCAAATAAGGTCGGCGGGCTGTGAGTTGCGACATTTCCATACGTTAGCCCCGGGCTTGCAGGCGCATTTCACGTTCAGCTTCAGTCAGTGAAGCAAGGAAGGAGTCACGCTCAAATACGCGGTTCATGTAGCCTTTCAGCTCTTTAGAGCCCGACCCGAGCAGATCGATACCCATTGACGGTAAACGCCACAACAGCGGAGCCAGATAGCAGTCTACCAGGCTGAACTCGTCGCTCATAAAGAATGGCGTACGCCCAAACAGAGGAGCAATAGCCAGCAGCTCTTCACGCAGCTGCTTACGCGCCGCTTCAGCTTCCTGACAGCTACTGTTCTCAACCTTTCTCATCAGGCTGTACCAGTCTTGCTCAATACGGTGCATCATTAAACGGCTTTCGCCACGTGCAACCGGATAGACAGGCATCAATGGTGGGTGGGGAAAACGCTCATCCAGATATTCCATGATGATGCGTGATTCGTACAGCGTCAGTTCGCGATCTACCAGCGTCGGCACAGTGCGGTACGGATTGAGGTCAATCAGATCCTGCGGCAGGTTATCCATTTCGACCTGCTCGATCTCTACGCTGACACCTTTCTCGGCAAGCACGATACGTACCTGATGGCTAAAAATGTCAGTAGGACCAGAAAACAGCGTCATTACCGAACGTTTGTTGGCAGCGACAGCCATGAAAACCTCCCAGTTTGTTCACAAAAAGTTACTGCGAATGGCCAACCACACGGCGACTCACCTGCTCATAGAACTCGCTCGCAATCCGCGCTAACCACCCCCGACTAATGCGAGGCGCATAACGCGCCAGCTTGCGGGCGCAAAGTGACACAGAGTTTACCAGATTTTAGGCAGCTTGTGGGTGGGGGAATGCATTTTTGCGGGTAAAATGCGAACAGTATTGTGGTTTTATACGACAGGATGACCTGAGAATAAAAATAAAAAACCCGCCGGAGCGGGTTTTTTGTGCCAACTGTGTCTGCCGAAGCAGCAACAATTAACGCTTGGAGAACTGAGGACGACGACGTGCTTTACGCAGGCCGACTTTCTTACGTTCAACCTGACGAGCATCACGGGTAACGAAGCCTGCTTTACGCAGTTCGCCACGCAGTGACTCATCATACTCCATCAGAGCGCGGGTGATACCATGACGGATCGCGCCTGCCTGACCAGAGATACCACCACCTTTAACGGTGATGTACAGGTCCAGTTTACCAACCATATCAACCAGTTCCAGAGGCTGACGCACGACCATGCGTGCAGTCTCGCGACCGAAATACTGCTCCAGAGAGCGTTGGTTGATTACGATGTTACCGCTACCCGGCTTGATGAAGACGCGTGCGGATGAGCTTTTGCGGCGACCAGTGCCGTAGTTTTGAGTTTCAGCCATTGCCTTTAATCCCGATTAAATGTCAAGAACTTGCGGTTGCTGTGCCGCATGGTTGTGCTCGTTACCTGCGTAAACTTTCAGTTTACGGTACATAGCACGACCCAGCGGGCCCTTCGGCAGCATGCCTTTAACCGCGATCTCAATCACGCGCTCAGGACGGCGAGCAATCATCTCTTCAAAGGTCGCCTGTTTGATACCACCGATGTGACCAGTGTGGTGATAGTAAATCTTGTCAGAACGCTTGTTGCCGGTTACAGCAACTTTCTCAGCGTTCAGAACGATGATGTAATCACCAGTATCAACGTGCGGAGTGTATTCCGCTTTATGCTTACCACGCAGACGGCGCGCCAGTTCAGTCGCCAGGCGACCCAAGGTTTTGCCAGTTGCGTCAACAACATACCAGTCACGTTGGACGGTTTCTGGTTTAGCTGTAAAAGTTTTCATCGAAAAGCTTACCCAAATTAAGTTACACGTTGGTGAAATCCCAAACGCTTAAGTAAACGAATGAGGCTCACACGACCATTTTGACCAGCAAGCCACCCCTTCGGATAGCGTTACCGGAACGCAGAGGATTTGGGAAAAAAATCCTGTGCTGTAACGTGGGGTCGCAAGATTATAGAGAAGTCGATTACAAAAATCGAACCCTATTTTCATTTATTACCTGGAATCTCAGGGTAAATGCGCCAGCCGCAGGTACTCTTCGCTCTGCATTTCCTGCAAACGGGACAGACAGCGCTGATATTCAAATTTCAGGCGCGTCCCCTGATAAATTTCGAACAAGGAGGTTTCTGCAGCGACAACCAGTTTGACATGGCGCTCGTAAAACTCATCCACCAACGCCAGAAAACGCCGCGCCTGATCTTCCGTCTTGTAGATCATGACCGGTACATCGAACAGCAGGACGCTGTGAAAGCGGCGTGACAGCTCAATATAATCATGCTGGCTGCGCCCTTCTCCACACAGGGTTTTAAAATCAATCGCAATCACCCCTTCTGCCACGCCCAGGGTCGGCATTTTACGGTGATTGATCTCCAGCACCGGTGCGCTGTCGCGTTTTTCGCCTGACAACGCCTGGAACATGCGGTCCATCTCGGCGTAGGTTTCCGGCCCCAGAGGAAACGTCCACAAATGCGCGGACGTCAGCGTACGCAGACGGTAATCAATGCCCGCATCGACATTCATTACCTCACAGTGCTGCTTAATCTGCTCGATGGCGGGCAGAAAACGGGCACGCTGCAGGCCGTTTTTGTACAAGTTATCAGGCGGAATATTCGAGGTCGCAACCAGGCTGATGCCGCGCGCAAACAGGGCTTCCATCAGCGTTCCCAGCAGCATGGCATCCGTGATGTCAGACACAAAAAACTCATCAAAACAGAGAATATCGGTTTCTGCTCTAAAGCGGTCGGCGATGATCAGCAACGGATCGCTGTGCCCCTGCAGTTCGGTCAGCTCTTCATGCACGCGCAGCATGAAACGGTGAAAGTGTAAGCGCAGTTTGCGGTCGCCAGGAATAGACTGAAAAAACAGATCCATTACCCAGGTTTTCCCCCGGCCAACACCGCCCCACATATACAAGCCACGGACGGGCGCTTTGGGCTGCGACTTTTCTTTTCCCATCAGCTTCGACAGACGACCTAACAGCCCCTGCGAGGGAAGTTCGGTGGTGTGCTGACGCGCGATCAGCCCTTGCTGGATAGCATCTAAGCGGGTAATCGCTTCACGCTGTACGTCGTCGGGCTTGAAATCGCCCTGTGATAGCGCTTGCTCATAGCGGGCAAGCGGAGATGAGGTTTGCATGGTTCGCTCAGTGTCCCTGAATTTTGTCTTATTCAAACGTCGTTTGTCGAAAAAAAGGCCGCTCTACACTAAGGCATGGCGCTCCAGAGTTCCACATCCATAAGATTAACGGGTATAGTGACTATTATTAAGTGGTGCAACGCCCTACGGAACAACGGAAATAACACGGGAGTCATTATGACCTGGGAATACGGGCTAATTGGTTTAGTGGTAGGTATTATTGTCGGCGCAGTCGCAATGCGTTTTGGCAACCGGAAGCTGCGTGAGCAGCGCAGCATGCAGTACGAACTGGATAAGACGAAAGCCGAGCTGGCAGATTATCGCGAAGAGCTGACCAACCACTTTGCGCAGAGCGCAGAGCTGCTGGATAACATGGCGCGTGATTACCGTCAGCTCTATCAGCACATGGCGAAAGGGTCCAACGACCTGCTGCCGAACATGCCCGGGGACAAAAACCCCTTTGCATGGCAACTGACCGAAGCCGAAGCGGATAACGATCAGGCACCGGTGCAAATGCCGCGTGACTACTCTGAAGGCGCCTCTGGCTTACTGCGTGGTGAACGCGCCGTCCGCGACTAAGCATGATCGGGCACAGTGACGCTGTGCCCGCTGTTTTTGCGAACCCCGGCCGCAAACGGCTGTCTCATTGATTTACTCCCCCCATTTTTGCAGCGAGAGCGTTGTAGCAATGAAAAAACAAGCACGACTGTTAAGCGCATTAGCCTTGAGTATTGGAATGAGTCTTGCCGCTGCGCCCGGCGCGATGGCGACGCTACCTGCACAGATTCAGAGCCAGCCGCTTCCCAGCCTGGCACCGATGCTGGAAAAAGTGTTACCTGCTGTGGTCAGCGTGCACGTTGAAGGCACCCAGTCTGATGCCCAGGCCCAGACACAGGATATTCCCGAGCCGCTTAAGCGTTTCTTTGGCCAGTTGCCCGGTGGCGCCCCAAGCCAGCCTCAACCCTTTGAGGGGCTGGGGTCCGGTGTCATCATTGATGCCGCCAAAGGCTATGTTCTGACCAATAACCACGTGGTCAACGGCGCGGATAAGATCAACGTCCAGCTCGGCGATGGCAGCGAATATGATGCCAAACTGATTGGTCACGATGAGCAGACCGACATTGCTCTGATCCAGATTCAGGGCGCGAAAAACCTGACGCAGATAAAAGTCGCCGATTCGGATCAGCTGAAAGTCGGTGATTTTGCCGTGGCCATCGGCAATCCTTTTGGCCTTGGTCAGACAGCGACCTCCGGAATTATTTCGGCACTGGGCCGCAGCGGCCTGAATCTCGAAGGGCTGGAAAACTTTATCCAGACCGATGCCGCCATTAACCGGGGTAACTCGGGCGGTGCGCTGGTTAATCTGAACGGCGAGCTGATCGGCATTAATACCGCCATTCTGGCCTCCAGTGGCGGCAATATCGGCATTGGCTTTGCGATTCCGAGCGATATGGCCATGAACCTGGCCGAGCAGTTGATTAAGTACGGCGAAGTCAAACGGGGTCAGTTGGGTATCAAAGGTACCGAGATGACCGCGGACATCGCAAAAGCGTTTAACGTTGACGCACAGCGCGGCGCGTTCGTTTCTGAAGTGCTGCCCCAGTCTGCGGCGCAAAAAGCTGGTATCAAGTCAGGCGATATCATTGTTTCGGTCAACGATAAACCGATTACCAGCTTCGCAGAACTGCGGGTGAAGATCGGCACGACGGCACCAGGTGAGAAAGTGAAGCTTGGCCTGCTACGTGAAGGTAAACCGGTGAGTGTTGATGTCACCCTTGAGCAAAGCGCCCAGACGACGGCCAGCGCACAGCTGCTTTCTCCAGCCCTGCAGGGCGCGACTCTGAGCGATGGTCAGACCAAAACCGGTGATAAAGGCGTGAAGATTGATGCCATCGAAAAAGGCACTCCGGCTGAACAGGTCGGCCTGCAAAAAGATGACGTGATCATTGGCGTCAACCGCACGCGAATTCAGAATATTGCCGAAATGCGCAAGGTGCTGGAAGCCAAACCGCCGGTGATGGCGCTGAATGTGGTTCGTGGTGAGGAAAGTATCTATCTGTTATTGAGATAAACCCCGCACGATGGCGGACACAAGCACGTGTGTGTCCGCCGCTCTCATGTTATTCTCCCCAACGTTCTCCCCTGACGTGATTTAACACCATGTTTCTTAAACTCTTGCGTTCAGTGGTGTTGGGACTGATTGTTGCGGGCATCTTGCTCGCAGCGCTGCCCGCACTGCGTTTGGGCGGTGCTGCCCTGTATAGTCAAAATGACAGTAACGATGAAACGCCCTTTGGCTTTAATCAAGGGGTGAGGCGTGCCGTGCCTGCCGTTGTGAATGTTTACAACCGCAGCGCGCATGGGAACAACAACCGCGGTATTACCACGCTGGGCTCTGGCGTGATTATGAATAACCGGGGTTATATCCTGACCAACAAGCACGTTATCAATAATGCCGATCAGATCATCGTCGCTCTACAGGATGGCCGTTTTTTTGAAGCCACGCTGGTGGGTTCAGATGCCATGACCGATTTGGCCGTGCTAAAAATTACCGCGTCAAACCTGCCGGTTATTCCGATTAATCCCAAACGCGTCGCACACATTGGCGATGTGGTGATGGCCATCGGCAACCCCTATAACCTGGGACAAACGGTCACACAGGGCATTATCAGCGCCACGGGCCGCGTCGGACTTAGCTCGTCAGGCCGCCAGAACTTCCTGCAAACGGATGCATCAATCAATCAGGGGAACTCCGGTGGCGCACTAATTAACTCGCTGGGCGAACTCATGGGCATCAATACCCTGACGTTCGATAAAAGCAGCGATGGCGAAACGCCCGAAGGCATTGGTTTTGCTATCCCCACCGCGCTGGCAACCAAAATAATGGATAAGCTCATCCGTGATGGTCGGGTCATTCGCGGCTATATCGGCATTACCGCCCGCGAAGTGCCGCCGCTTCACGGCCAGGGCAACAGTCTCGATCGGGTTCAGGGCATTATCGTCAGCGTGGTGACGCCGGGCGGCCCGGCTGAGAAAGCCGGTATCCAGGCCAATGATGTGCTGCTGAGCGTAGACGGTAAACCGGCGCTCTCCGCACAGGAAACCATGGACCAGGTTGCGGAAATTCGTCCCGGCTCGGTGGTGAATGTGCAGGTGCTGCGTAATGACAAAAAGCTGACCTTCCCGGTGACGATTCAGGAGTTTCCGGACAGCAGTCAGTAGCGGTGAACGCAAACAAGGCCCACTGGAGGCCTTGTTTATCAGCTTAAACGGCGCTGCGCCATTCTGTCAGCACGGCGTTAAGCGTCAGCAGCGGTCTACCGGAAACGCAATCACCTCCGACAGCGACTCTGCCTTCAGCGCCAGCATAATCAACCTGTCCACGCCCAGTGCAACGCCCGAACAGGCCGGCATGCCGTGCTCCAGCGCGGCCAGCAGGTAGTGATCAATGGGATGTTGCGGCAACCCTCGCGCCGCACGCCGACGATTATCCTGCTCAAAGCGTTGGCGCTGTTCACGGCTGTCGGTGAGTTCGCGGAAGCCATTCGCCAGCTCAATGCCCTTGTAATACACCTCAAACCGCTCTGCCACCCGATGATCTTCCGTACTGATCTCCGCTAATGCCGCCTGGCTGGCCGGAAAGTGGTAGATAAAACACGGCTTGTCCTGACCAATCTTCGGTTCCACGCCCAGCATAAACAGCAGCATCAGCAAGGTATCGCGATCCTCTTCCCGACTGGCCAGCTCGCCCTCACCCAGTTTTTCCGCCGCCTCACGCAGCTGCGCTTTGTCGGCAGAAAGCGGGTCCAGCTCAAGGTGACGAATAAAGGCCTGCTGATAAGAGAGCGACTCCGCGCTGTCGCACTCCAGCACCTGCTGCAGCAAATCGTCGACCTCATTCATCAGGCGGTACATATCGTAATGGGGGCGATACCACTCCAGCATGGTGAATTCAGGGTTGTGGTAGCGCCCGGCCTCTTCGTTGCGAAAGCTGCGGCCCATTTGATAGATAGGGCCACTTCCGGCCGCCAGAAGGCGTTTCATGTGGTATTCCGGGCTGGTCATCAGCCAGAGATCGCGGCCTTCAGACAGGCCAGGGCCGACAAAGCGCGTCTGGAATGGCACCAGATGAATGTCGGTAATCGTGGCCTGACTCATCGCGGGCGTGTCGACTTCCAGTACGCCACGATCGGCAAAGAAACGACGCACTTCAGCAATAATGGCTGCGCGTTTAATTAAATTGGCAATCGAAGCGCCAGGTTGCCAGCTTGTCGTTTCACTCATGGTGACGGCTCCTGATACAAATAAGGGAGGGAAGTCTACTCGTAATGTCAGTGGCAAACAATCGTGGCGCAAGCCTGTCCAATAAACTGACCGGCTTCTATAATTAACAGGTTAAATAACAAAGGAATCTTTTTATGTCTCCATGGAAAACATTGGTCGCCAGCCTGAGTGCCTTCCTGTCCGTCGCCTGCACGACCACACCGCCAAAAAACGTTACCGTCGTTGAAAACTTCGACAGTCAGCGTTACCTCGGTCAGTGGTACGAGATAGCCCGGCTGGATCATGGCTTTGAACGCGGCCTCGAACAGGTTACGGCAAATTACAGCCCACGTGAGGATGGCGGCCTGAAAGTCGTTAATCGCGGCTATAACGTTAAAAAGCAGCGCTGGCAGGAGAGCGTGGGTAAAGCCTACTTCACCGGCGATAAACAGCGTGCGGCACTCAAGGTCTCGTTCTTTGGGCCCTTCTACGGTGGCTATAACGTGATAGCGCTGGATCCTGACTACCGTTACGCACTGGTATGCGGGCCTAACCGCCACTATCTGTGGATACTGTCACGGACGCCGCAGTTGGATGAAGGTGTGAAACACAAGCTGGTGCAGCAGGCACGCCAGGCCGGTTTCCCGGTAGATGAGCTGATTTGGGTGAAACAGGGCTAGAGAAAGGCCGGTACGAAAAACGTTCGTACCGGTTTTACCGTTACTGCGCGCTACGCTGGATTGCATGGCCGCCCGCTTCAACGTCTTCGCCGACGCCGCGCGTGGTGTTGCAGCCAGAAAGCAGTGCAGAGAACATCATCACAGAGAAAATCGCAACAATACTTTTCTTCAACATATCCATATCCTTTTTGGTTGCATTATAGGTACAGCTTTTAAAGCATAGACTGATTATGCAACGTCGCGAGCCTGAGCCGCCGAAAAAAGGAAGGCAGGAATAACTTATTTAGCCGCGCGCGAGATTGCGCCGCCCAGGTGAGATACGTCTTCGCCAAAACCGTGGAAGGTGTTACAGCCGCTTAGTCCAGAAGCCACCAGCAACGCCAAGGCGATAAGTTTTGCTCGTTTTTTCATGGTGAACTCACTCAAAAAAAGGCGCATCACAGGATGCGCCTTTCAGGGTTATTTTACGCGTGACACGTATTCGCCAGAGCGGGTATCAACCTTCACCACCTCGCCAATCTGCACGAACAATGGCACTTTAATGACTGCACCCGTAGACAGCGTTGCTGGCTTACCGCCCGTACCGGCAGTATCACCTTTCAGGCCTGGGTCAGTTTCAATGACTTCCGCTTCAACAAAGTTTGGTGGCTGAACCGCAATCGGTTTATCGTTCCACAAGGTTACGATACACTCCGCGTTGTCCTGCAACCACTTCTGCACTTCATCCAGCACTTTTGCTTCAACCTGGTATTGCTCAAAAGATTCCGGGTGCATGAAGTAGTAGAAATCGCCGTCGTTGTAAGAGTACTGCAGCGTCATATCCTTCACGTCTGCGCCTTCGGCAGAATCAGTTGATTTGAAGGTTTTCTCAACGCGTGAACCGGTCAGCAGACGACGCATTTTTACACGTGCAAACGCCTGACCTTTACCCGGCTTAACGAACTCGCTTGATTCGATGGCATAAGGTTCGCCTTCGAACATGATTTTAAGACCGGGACGGAAATCGTTGCTAAGATAAGTCGCCATAAAGGCCCTCTGTAGATATTAACTGGTAATAGCCAAAAAAATGGCACACATTGTAACCCTAAATTCCCCTTCCAGAGAAGATTGGTTGCAGCAACTTGCTGATGTTGTCACTGATCCTCATGAATTACTGCAACTTTTAGCGCTCGACCATCATCCGGATCTGGCTGCTGGCGGCGACGCACGCCGACTTTTTGCCCTGCGCGTGCCGCGCGCCTTTATCCGGCGAATGAAAAAAGGCGATGCGCAGGATCCCCTTCTACTCCAGGTCCTGACCAGCCGTCAGGAGTTTGTCGACGCGCCAGGTTATAGCACCGATCCGCTGGACGAACAAAATAGCGTCGTGCCGGGATTACTGCATAAATATAAAAACCGTGCATTGCTGCTGGTCAAAGGCGGCTGCGCGGTGAACTGCCGCTACTGCTTCCGCCGTCATTTTCCCTATCAGGATAATCAGGGCAACAAGCGTAACTGGCAGGCCGCGCTGGATTATATTACCGCCCATCCTGAACTGGATGAGATCATCTTTTCGGGTGGCGATCCGTTAATGGCAAAAGATCATGAGCTGGCCTGGCTCATTGACGCGCTGGGCGCTATCCCGCATCTGAAACGGCTACGTATTCACAGTCGACTGCCGGTCGTGATTCCGGATCGCATTACCGAGGCGCTGTGTCAGACGCTGGCGGAAACGCGGCTTCAGGTCTTGATGGTCACCCACATCAACCACGCCCGTGAGATTGATGAGGCGCTTTGTGATGCCATGCTGCGCCTGAAACGTGCTGACGTGACGCTGCTTAATCAGAGCGTACTGCTGCGCGGCGTGAATGATGATGCACAAACCCTGGCGGCGCTGAGCAATGCGCTGTTTGATGCCGGCATTCTGCCCTACTACCTGCATGTGCTGGACAAAGTGCAGGGCGCAGCGCATTTCTTCGTTTCTGATGAAGAAGCCCGGGCGTTGATGCGTAGCCTGCTGCCGCGGGTGTCCGGTTATCTGGTGCCGAAGCTGGCACGTGAGATCGGCGGGGAACCCAGTAAAACCCCGCTGGATCTGCAACTTCGGCAGGAATAAATCACGGGCGGCACACAGCCCGGTAGCCGCAAGCCTCATTTCCGCCGAGCAGCGGGCTGCCAACCCGTTGCACTGGCGGCTAAAAGCCATTGATAAACGCTAAAAAAACGACCGGCACATTGGCCGGTCGTCTCAAAAAATGTTGCCTGTTCAGCGCAGGATCAGTTAGGGCATTTATAGACCTGGCCGGTCATCTTGCTGTCGAGTGGTGCAAAGGCTGAAAGCAGGTTTTGTGTAGGACTGGTTGCGCCATAAATGACGTTTCCGCCCATTTCGGCAGCACGGTTCCGCAGGTCGTTAGCTGCACCGCGCAGCGCGCTGGTTTCGCCACCGGCTCCGCTTAACCAGTTACTTTGCGAGCCGGTCAGGCTGCCCAGAAGCTGACATTGTTTGCCAGGCTGCTGATCGGTAAAGGTGACGCGCTGTCCAGCAGAAGTCAGGTCGGTTGAGCTGCTGCAGCCTGCAAGCAATAACGCACCAGCCGTAAGACCGAGCAAGAGGTTAATACGCATTATAATCCCCATTTATTATCATCAGTGTCGGATGGCAGCGTAGCAGAAAAACACGCATTTTTTCTGAACATTCATTGCCCTAATCCGTGCCAACGTAACCGTTGCGCCCCTACTTATACCCTTTCCTCTGCAAAAGAAAAACCCCCGACCGTTTCCGATCGGGGGTTCTTATGACGCAAGCGTCAGGGGCGATTACATCATGCCGCCCATACCGCCCATGCCACCCATACCGCCAGCGCCTGCACCTAAGTCTGGCGCATCGCCTTTCGGCAGGTCAGTGACCATACATTCGGTGGTGATCATCAGGCCAGCAACCGATGCCGCGTACTGCAGAGCAGAACGGGTCACTTTGGTTGGGTCCAGAATACCGAAGTCGATCATGTTGCCGTATTCTTCAGTCTGCGCGTTGTAACCGTAGTTACCGTCGCCTGCTTTCACGTTGTTCGCCACAACAGAAGGCTCTTCGCCGGCGTTAGAAACGATCTGACGCAGTGGAGATTCCATTGCGCGCAGCGCAACTTTGATACCCACGTTCTGGTCTTCGTTCTGACCACGCAGTTCGGTCAGCTGTGCTGCAACGCGAACCAGCGCCACACCACCACCTGCAACCACGCCTTCTTCAACCGCAGCACGGGTTGCGTGCAGGGCATCTTCAACGCGTGCTTTTTTCTCTTTCATTTCAACTTCAGTTGCTGCGCCCACTTTCAGAACGGCAACGCCGCCTGCCAGTTTCGCTACGCGCTCCTGCAGTTTTTCTTTGTCGTAGTCAGAGGTGGCTTCTTCAATCTGCTGACGAATCTGAGTGACACGACCCTGAATAGTGGTTTCTTCACCCACGCCATCGATGATGGTGGTGGTGTCTTTGTTGATCACGACACGCTTCGCCTGGCCCAGATCTTCCAGTGCTGCTTTTTCCAGCTCCATACCGATCTCTTCAGAGATCACGGTACCGCCGGTCAGGATAGCGATATCCTGCAGCATGGCTTTACGGCGGTCGCCGAAGCCCGGTGCTTTAACCGCAGCCACTTTCACGATGCCGCGCATGGTGTTCACCACCAGCGTCGCCAGCGCTTCGCCTTCTACGTCTTCCGCGATGATCAGCAGTGGTTTGCCTGCTTTCGCAACGGCTTCCAGCACTGGCAGCATTTCACGGATGTTAGAAATCTTCTTGTCAGCCAGCAGGATGAATGGGGTTTCCAGCTCAACAGCACCTGTTTCTGGCTTGTTGATGAAGTACGGAGACAGGTAGCCACGGTCGAACTGCATACCTTCAACCACGTCCAGCTCGTCCTGCAGGCCGGTGCCTTCTTCAACGGTGATGACGCCTTCTTTGCCCACTTTTTCCATCGCCTGAGCGATCAGGGTACCGACGGTTTCATCAGAGTTAGCAGAGATAGTCCCTACCTGAGCGATAGCTTTAGAGTCTGAGCAAGGAACAGACAGTTTTTTCAGCTCTTCAACCGCAGCGATGACCGCCTGGTCGATACCGCGCTTCAGATCCATCGGGTTCATGCCCGCTGCAACGGCTTTCAGGCCTTCGGTGATGATGGACTGCGCCAGCACGGTTGCCGTGGTGGTACCGTCGCCTGCCGCGTCGTTCGCTTTAGAGGCAACTTCTTTCACCATCTGTGCGCCCATGTTTTCGAACTTGTCTTCCAGCTCGATTTCACGCGCAACAGAAACACCATCTTTAGTGATGGTCGGTGCACCAAAAGATTTATCCAGAACCACGTTACGGCCTTTCGGGCCCAGGGTAACTTTTACTGCATCTGCCAGTACGTTCACGCCACGCAACATTTTTACGCGTGCGTCATTACCGAATTTTACGTCTTTAGCTGCCATTTCAAATTTCCCTTAAATTCGTTTCGTTCAGTGAATTACGCGTAAAACTTACGCTTCAACAATCGCCAGAATGTCGCTTTCAGAGATGATCAGGACTTCTTCGTTGTCGATTTTTTCAGTTTTGGCACCGTAGCCTTCGCTGAAGATCACGACGTCACCAACTTGTACGTCCAGCGGCTTCACTTCGCCACTCTCAAGGATACGGCCTTTGCCCACAGCCAGGACTTCACCACGCGTGGATTTGCCTGCTGCAGAACCGGTCAGCACAATGCCACCCGCTGACTTAGCTTCAACTTCTTTACGCTTCACGATGACACGATCGTGTAATGGACGAATTTTCATTTGATAGCTCTCCTTTGAGAAGTCCAATCATTCATTTTTGGGTTGAATACCGGGCTGTGTGGCTTCCGGCCTCGTGACCAGAGAGATAGGGCCGCGACCTGACACTTTCAAGGGGGCAACCCACAAATTTTTTTAGTCTGATGATGCAACTGATGACTTTTTAGACAAACCGCGCGGACGGGTCAGAAGACAAACAAAAAGCGCGACCTGATGTCGCGCTAAGAGGATGAGATTAACGATCTTTTGGATCGTCATGATGTTCAAGGCGATCGCTGTCTTTGCGTTCGAACTCGCCATCCATTGTATAACCGCTGTCCGGGCCTGCACCCGGCCCCCGCCAGACGCGCAGATGCGGCATCAGTTTTAAGGTCAGGTGTTTTTGCACCGGTGGCAGTAAGAGCAGCAGGCCCAGCATGTCGGTAAAGAAACCCGGCAGCAGCAGCAGGAAACCGGCAATGATCAGCGAAACGCTTTTTACCATTTCCTGCGCCGGGCTTTCGTTACGAGCCAGCTTCTCCTGCATCAGTATAAAGTTTTTCATGCCCTGATTTTTTACCAAAGACACGCCGATGCAGGAGGTGAAAACCACCAGCAGCATGGTGAGCAGCACGCCAAGGACGTGTGCAACCTGAATGAAAAGCGAGATCTCAATCCAGGCCAGTACGAAAAAGATCACTAACGGTAACCAGCGCACCGGATTCTCCTGTGAGTCAGGCTGCCCGGCTGATGACCCGGCAGCGTAAAAATGATGATAACAAGATACAGAGATGGTCATTCAGGCCGCCCATTTCAACCGTGCCAGGCAAATTTTTGCTGCAGGGTTAAATTTGTGAGCAATTTCACATATTGTTAACGTCATAAGGCCAGTAAGGTGATCTCTGTTCGCGCTTTAGGGCTGGGTCAGAATAGGATCGTGCTCACCCGCCTGAATACGGATAAAATAGCGGTTCTGGCGCTTCCCCACAAAACAAACACATCATCTGCGATGGTTAGCAGTGACAACAAGAAGGTTATCATGGCGAACAACATTCGTATCGAAGAAGACCTGTTAGGCATGCGCGAAGTTCCGGCGGATGCTTATTATGGCGTTCATACTTTGCGTGCGATTGAAAACTTTTACATCAGCAACAGCAAAATCAGTGATATTCCTGAGTTTGTGCGCGGCATGGTGATGGTAAAAAAAGCGGCGGCGATGGCCAATAAAGAGCTGCAGACGTTGCCGCGTGACATCGCCAATACCATTATTCAGGCCTGCGATGAAGTGCTGAACAAAGGTCGCTGCATGGATCAGTTCCCGGTCGATGTGTATCAAGGCGGCGCGGGCACCTCGGTCAACATGAATACCAATGAGGTGCTGGCCAATATTGGTCTGGAGCTGATGGGGCATCAGAAAGGCGAATACCAGTATCTGAATCCCAACGACCACGTGAATAAATGCCAGTCCACCAACGATGCTTACCCGACCGGCTTTCGCATCGCCGTTTACAGCTCGCTGTTGAAACTGCTCGACGGCATCAGCCAGTTAGCCGAAGGTTTCCAGCGTAAAGCTGACGAATTCCAGACGATTTTAAAAATGGGCCGTACTCAGCTACAGGATGCGGTGCCGATGACGCTGGGTCAGGAATTCCATGCGTTTAGCGTGCTGCTCAATGAAGAGACGAAAAGCATTTTGCGCACCGGCGAACTGCTGCTGGAGGTTAACCTGGGCGCGACCGCTATTGGTACTCGCCTGAATACGCCGGATGGCTACCAACACTTAGCCGTTCAGAAACTGGCAGAAGTCAGTAACCTGGCGGTGGTGCCAGCCGAAGATCTGATCGAGGCCACCTCCGACTGCGGCGCCTACGTTATGGTGCACTCTTCGCTGAAGCGTCTGGCCGTGAAGCTTTCTAAAATTTGTAACGACCTTCGCCTGCTCTCGTCGGGTCCGCGTGCCGGCCTGAACGAAATTAACCTGCCAGAATTGCAGGCCGGCTCCTCAATCATGCCTGCCAAAGTGAATCCGGTAGTGCCTGAGGTGGTAAACCAGGTGTGCTTCAAAGTGATTGGCAACGATACCACGGTCACCATGGCGTCCGAGGCCGGGCAGCTGCAGCTTAACGTTATGGAACCGGTGATTGGCCAGGCGCTGTTTGAGTCGGTCAGCATCCTGACTAACGCTTGCTACAACCTGCTGGAAAAATGCGTTAACGGCATCACAGCCAACAAAGCGGTCTGTGAAGCTTATGTGTTTAACTCCATTGGCATCGTCACTTACCTGAACCCCTACATTGGGCACCATAATGGCGATATCGTCGGTAAAATTTGTGCCGAAACCGGTAAAAGCGTTCGCGAAGTGGTGCTTGAGCGCGGCCTGCTCACCGAAAGCGAGCTGGACGATATTTTCTCTGTGCAAAACCTGATGTATCCGGTTTATAAAGCCAAACGTTACACCGACGAAAACGAACAGTAAGGCTTAATTGTACTTACTGATGTAAAAGGCACATCGTAATCAAAACGATGTGCCTTTTTGTTTGTTAAAAGGATGAGTTTGCTTACCGGCTAATCCTGTTTGAGGAAGTGACAGATGTTCCTGATTGAGCTGTTTATCGTGTTGATGGCGATCTGGCTGGGCGCACGCCTGGGCGGCATCGGCATAGGTTTCGCAGGCGGCACAGGCGTCCTGATCCTGACGCTGGGCTTTGGCATGAAGCCCGGTGCGATCCCTTTTGATGTGATCGAAATCATCATGGCCGTGATCGCCGCGATTGCCGCCATGCAGGTGGCGGGCGGCATGGATTATCTGGTCAGCCTTGCCGAACGTTTGCTGCGTCGTCATCCACGTTATGTCACTTTCCTTGCGCCGCTGGTGACCTACATGATGACCCTGCTGGCGGGTACCGGCCACACCGCCTTCTCCACCTTGCCGGTCATTGCTGAAGTGGCGAAAGAGCAAGGCGTCCGGCCTTCCCGCCCGTTATCGATTGCGGTTGTCGCCTCTCAGGTCGCCATTACCGCCTCTCCCATTTCGGCAGCGGTGGTGTTCTTTGCCACGCTGCTGGAACCGCGCGGGGTGAGCTATATCATGCTGCTGGCGATTGCCATTCCGGCCACCATGGTGGGGCTGTTTCTTGCCGCCCTGGTGACCAATTTTCTGGGTAAAGAGCTAAAAGATGATGAGGTTTACCAGGCAAGGCTGGCGAAAGGTGAAGTGACGCTACGCGGCGAGACGGTTTATCAGACTCAACCCGGCGCTAAAAAATCGGTACTGCTGTTCCTGGCCGGTATTGCCGCCGTGGTGATTTACGCCACCGCCACCAGCGAAAGCGTCAACCTGATCGCTAACCCACCGCTGCCGCGCAATGAGGCGATCGTCGTGTTTATGCTCACTATTGCCACGCTGATCAGTCTGACCTGCAAAATTGATACCGGTGCTATCCTCAGCGCCAGCACATTCAAGTCTGGCATGAGCGCCTGCATCTGTGTGATGGGCGTGGCCTGGCTGGGCGACACCTTTGTAAAAGCCCATCTGGCTGATATCCAGATGCTGGCGGGCGATACCTTAAAAACCTATCCGTGGATGCTGGCGCTGGTGCTGTTCTTCTCTTCCATGCTGCTTTATTCCCAGGCCGCCACCGCCAAAGCCCTGCTGCCTGCCGCGTTAGCGCTTGGCGTAACGCCACTGACAGCCATCGCTTCATTTGCCGCCGTGTCTGCGCTGTTTGTGTTACCGACCTATCCCACCCTGTTAGCCGCCGTGGAGATGGACGATACGGGTTCGACCCGAATCGGTAAGTTTGTCTTCAACCATGCCTTTATTATTCCTGGCGTCCTTGCTATCACCTTGTCTGTCATGTTCGGCTTTATTTTTGGTGGGCTGTTACTGTAACTCCAGCCGGGCAGGGAACGTGCTACTATCGGCGTTATTTTCAACAGGATCGTTACGATGAACGCCGTTATCATCCTCTGTACTGCGCCAGACCAGGCCTGTGCGCAACAGCTTGCCACACAGGCGCTGCAGGCCAGGCTGGCCGCCTGTGTCACCCTCTTGCCGGGTGCAACGTCATATTATGTCTGGCAGGGCCAACTGGCGCAGTCCAGCGAAGTTCAGATGTTACTCAAATGCGACACAGCCCATCAGCAGGCCTTGATCGAACTGCTTAAGCTCGCGCATCCTTACGATGTACCAGAACTGCTGGTACTTCCGGTTCAACATGGAGACAGTGAATACTTGTCATGGCTGCACGCATCTCTCGCTTAATCACACTGGTACTGGCGCTGTTTATCTGCCTGCAGGCGCAGGCTGCCTTATTTTCCCCCAAAACCACCAGCCGCTTTTTGCCCGTTGATCAGGCTTTTGCCTTTGATTTCGATCAGCAAGGCTCGCAGCTTAACCTGCACTGGAAAGTCAAAGAGGGCTATTACCTTTACCGCCAACAGATTAAGGTCGTGCCCCATGATGCACGTATTGCGCCGTTAGCCCTGCCTGCGGGCCAGCCGCATGAAGATGAATTTTTTGGTAAAAGCGAGATTTACCCGCAGGATCTCAACGTGCCCATCATGCTGCAGCAGGCCGCGAAAGGAGCGACCCTTAGCGTAAGTTATCAAGGCTGTGCCGCCGCCGGCTTCTGTTATCCACCGGAAACCCGCAGCATCCCCCTTTCCCCGGTAGCCGCCACAATGTCCCCGCCAGCCGTTGCGCCTGCCAGCGCCAACCCTCTGCCCTTTTCGCCGTTGTGGGCGCTGCTGATTGGCATCGGCGTGGCCTTCACGCCATGTGTATTGCCGATGTATCCGCTGATCTCTGGCATTATCCTTGGCGGTAAGCGTAACTATTCACTGGGCAGGCTGTTTGCGCTGGCCATGGTCTATGTGCAGGGAATGGCGCTCACTTATACCTTACTGGGCGTGATTGTGGCGGCGGCGGGCCTGCGCTTTCAGGCGGCGTTGCAGCATCCTTATGTGCTTATTGGCTTATCGGCGCTGTTTACCCTGTTAGCCCTGTCGATGTTTGGCCTGTTTTCGCTACAGCTTCCCGCCAGCGTGCAAACGCGTCTGGCACTGTGGAGCAATCGTCAGCAAGGCGGCTCACTGCCGGGCGTTTTCCTGATGGGCGCGCTGGCAGGCCTAATCTGCTCGCCCTGCACCACTGCGCCACTCAGCGCGATTCTGCTTTATATCGCGCAGAGCGGAAACCTGCTGGCCGGTGCCGGTACGCTGTGGCTGTATGCCGTCGGGATGGGATTGCCGTTGATTGCCGTTACCCTGTTTGGCAACCGCTTTCTCCCTAAAAGCGGCCCCTGGATGCAGACCGTCAAAGAAGGATTTGGTTTTGTTATTCTCGCGCTGCCGGTCTTCCTGCTGGAGCGGATACTGGGCGATCTGTGGGGCATGCGTTTGTGGAGCCTTTTGGCCGTGGCATTCTTTGCCTGGGCATTCAGCGCGAGCTTACGCGCCAGCGGCGGCAAATGGCGCGTGATGCAAATTATGATGCTGGTCGCCGCCCTGATCAGCGCCCGCCCGTTGCAGGACTGGGCCTTTGGCAGCGGCGCGCCGCAGCAAAACATCGCGCACCTTCCCTTTCAGCCTGTTCAAACCCTTGAACAGGTAGACCAGGCCCTGCAGCAGGCTCAGGGCCGTATCACCATGGTGGATCTCTATGCGGACTGGTGCGTGGCCTGTAAAGAGTTTGAAAAATATACTTTTAGCGACAGCGCGGTACGTGACAGCCTGAACAATGTGCAGCTGTTGCAGGCTAACGTCACGGCGAACACCGCCACCGATAATGCGCTGTTGCAGCATTTGCACGTGCTCGGGTTACCCACGATTTTGTTCTTTGATGCGACAGGAAAAGAGATCCCGGAATCGCGTATTACCGGCTTCCTGAAGGCGAATGATTTTCGCGCGCATTTGCAGAAATTGCATGAGTAAACAACACTGGAACCAGGACACAGTCTGCTGAACAAAACAGGCTTGCACACCAGAGGAGAACGATTTGCAACGTGAACAGATACTTGACCATGCGTTAAACGTACTGGAACAAAACGGTCTGGCGGCGACCTCATCGCTGGCAATCCTGGCCGATGATATGCAGCTCAGCCTGACACAGCTTGAACAGTTTTGGCCCGATCGTGACGCGCTGCTCTACGATGCACTGCAGTTTCACGCCCAGCAGATTGAACAGTGGCGCCATGACATTCTGCAGAACGACGCTCTGCGTCCTGATCAGAAGCTGATGGCACGCTATGAAGGATTAAACGAGCAGGTCAACAAGGGCCGCTTTCCCGGTTGCCTGTTTATCGCCGCCTGCAGTTTTTATCCCCAGCCCGATCAGCCCATCCATCAGTTGGCAGAAAAGCAGAAGCGCGCCTCATGGCAATTTACGCATACCATCTTAACCTCGCTTGGTCTGGATAATCCCAGTATGGTTGCCGATCAAATGGAACTGATACTGGAAGGCTGCCTGAGCAAACTGCTGGTTAAACGCAACGTGCAGGACGTTGATGTGGCGAAACGCCTGGCGGAAGACGTATTGAGTATCGCCCTCTGCCGTAAAAACGGCGCACTGGCCTGAGTTTCATCGTCTTTGACTGAAATTCAGGCAATCAGTCACGTTTTGCGTGGTTTTTTTATCAAAGCCGTTGACGGCCTGCGGCCTTTACGGTTTAATGCGCCCCGTTGCCCGAATAGCTCAGTCGGTAGAGCAGGGGATTGAAAATCCCCGTGTCCCTGGTTCGATTCCGGGTTCGGGCACCATATTATTGTCTTGGGATAGCTTAGTCAGTCCGGAGACATAAAAAATCAGTACGTTAAATAAACCCGATGATATCACTGAATATCAACGGGTTTTTTTAAATCTGGATTTTAGGGTATAACTGCAAGCTCGTGGGTTCGATAAACGCTGGAACCCCCATCAATACGCCATCCGCACTGCCACGCTGCACAATGAACCTGACAAGCTGCAGCAACATCATTCAACGAACAGCGCTATGCTCTGGCAACCCATGCAAGCACGACACGCGTCGCCAGTAGGGTTATATTTCGGCGTGACAATCCCGGCAGCTGATTTTGCAGATGTGGGGGCAAAATGGCGATCGGTAAAGGCCCGCAAACAGTTTTATGCGGTTTAGCGAGGCGCGACGCTGATATCGGATCCGCCCTGCAAAACCCTATTAGGGAATAATGTGATCGCGGCCTGTCCGTTGATTAGCAGACAGGAATCCCTCACGGCGTGCAGCGAGTCGCTGATTTCAGGCTCTGATTTTTTCTGGTGGAAAAGGGAATTCATCGCTGTTTAGATAAATTTGTGCACAACCGACACGTCTTAAAGCGTAGTGTCAATCACCTGAGAACAGAGCCTGACATTTCTTTCAATGTGTGCCCGACGCATTACTGAAGATGGATGGGCGTACAGGGTATTTAATTCCCTGCCGGATACATTTAATTCAGCCAGACCGAAACTGGCTAGCCCTGATTATAACTGGATTAAACTCGGGGTCAGGATTAGACGTTAGGATATAATGATAAGGTTAAATCTGATTGAGGCGGCGCGGTGCCAGAGCGCTAACGACGAAATCCGTTCTACATCAATTATTCATAAAAAACGAAAGTCAGTCGTAAAGCATTGGCAATAAAAATTTAAAAAAGAGGGTGACATATAATCTCACCCTCTTTAACTTCCAGTTTTACATATACCAATTACTTACAACGTTGTTTTTATCAAACCAAACGGATAAATAATCACTATGTTGCTCAGTATTGCCAGTCAGTTTGCCGGATGCTTTTGTCATTGACTCAGAGGCACCTTGCGCACTCGAAGCCATGCCAACGGCGCTTGAGAGGGCACTCACGCCCGGAATATATCCTAAGACGCTTGACGCAGTACTTAAGTTTCCACCCTTTCTATAACGCCAGTTGACCGAACCATCTGAGGATGAACTTTGATCGTCAGGTACGCCATAAAGCGCCTTGACTTCAGCCTGTGTGGTTTTGTTGGCTATGATATGGGATGAAACATAAGTGCGGCTAAATTTATCCTCCCCACCCGATGTGCTACATCCTGTTAATACGAACATTATTGTGAAAAGAACCATGATGCTTTTCATTTTTTTCTCCATGAGTTGTGAACGACTGACCGCTTTATGGAATCGATAAAAAAGGTGAGTTAGCTTTTATTAATATTGAATGTCTTGAGTTTGAATAAACACCCGCTTGCCCCTTTTAAAGGCTTCGCGTCAACAGGTATAGACGTGAGAAAATCACCGGCAGTACTTACAGAACATCCCGCGGTATCCATTGCTGAATCATCAAAACCCCATTTTAATCCACCTGACCACATACAGACCTCTTGTTTACCATTACTCCAGGCAGTACAGGGAATACCTTTATATTGCTTTTCTCCCGTTATTTTCCAGCCGACAGACTGGGCATTCTGATGATTTTGAATGCGACTGTCGCTGTCGATAGCCTGATACATTCCTTCCTCTGCAGCATCTTTAACTTCGTTTTGGTCTGTGTGTTCTTCGAGTGTAATCATACAGGCATGCTGAGCATCCTCACCCTCAGCGCCCATCGTCCAGCTGACTTCCTTAGCAACCTGATGATGTCCATCAATAGATATCTCTACCTCTCCCTTACCCAGCCTGGCCTCATCTTGTGCTGAAAGCGCTTTGAAAGGCATACCGGAACCCTTGCAGGCATCAAGTTTCACTTGATAATTCTTGCGTGCAAGGTTTTCACCATTTGGCAACCACTCCCATTCAAGTACCACATGCATTGTCGGGAGCGCCAGGGCACTACCCTCTGAATGAGAGGCTTTGTCACTGTTTTCTTTATAGTCGTCTTGATTATCTGTGGCAGATAATATTCCAGCAGACTGGGCATAAGCACCACCGCCAGAAAAAAAACAAAAAATAAAAGCGATAAGCGCTGAAAAGAGCGCCGCTATGCTTCTGTTAAAAACAGCGTTGCGTGTCTTTTTTACGAAGCATAATGGAATGTTTTTTTTGTTTTTTTTCATTTTTACCTTCAAGTAATTTTTACTATAAAGCTTCAATGAAAGTTAATATCAAGTAAATCTGGCATGACAGATTTATTTGATATCAATATTATGACCAGGTAGCTTTAACGCGTTGATTTTGATACCGGTGTATTGGGAATCAACTTCGCACCTTCAGGTCTTTTCGGACAAACGCCAGAAGAATACCCTCTGGTTATTAGGCCATTTTCAACACGAAAACGCTGAAAGCAGGTGGCATATTGAGGAATAGAGTGCCATGTGGTTGAGTCGCTGCCATTTATTTGCCACCTGTACTGGTAAGCCAGTATGGTGCAACCCTTACTCAGGATTCCGCTTTTTTTTGGCGGCCTCCATGACATAACAAGGTCATCTGCCGATTCCCCAACCTGTGATGCAGCGATATTCGAACTTGTCTGGTATCGTTGATTCATCATTAAATTACTCAGGGGCAATCCTGCACATCTATTTAGAGATTTTAGGGTTAACAACGCAGAAAGTCTTTTCATTTCCCTCTCCAGACAGAAGTGAAAGCTATCAGGTGTGTCAGTGTAAAACTTTATTAAATGTTGCTAAATTGTAACCTTTCTATGCTTTTTTTACGGTTAATGCAAGCGCAAAACTTACAAAAAATTACATAGGCTGCTATTAATTCAAATCGGAATGATTGCCGATATCGTTACCCATTGTTTTTTTTATATTTTATATTTCGTAATATTTTAATGAATCGTTTGATACTTTTGCATCTCTTTCCAATTCGGCAAAATGCGTTTCATGCATTCGATTCAGAATTATTAATTTATATTCTGACTGTTCATTATTACAGAAAGAATCCGGACCTGACGTCTTTATCCCTGCGTGAAGCGGTGGGTGGGGATATCGAGGCGTAGTGCGAGACTGGAAACAGAATGGCCGCGATCAACGACCTGTTTCACTGTTTCGATTTTAAACGCTTCGGGATAACGCTTACCGCTCATGGACACCTCTCATTAAGTCATTTCTACTGACGCTGAGATGGCGGTTAAACCCGTGGCGATTGACTGAAAATGGGTGTCGATCCTTTAAAAGACATCAGGCCACACACTATCGCGGCTATTTTGGAATTCGTCTACAGTTCAGCTTACGACATCTGGAAAGAACGCGAGTCTGAAGCCACTTATTATAATGTTCTTGATGACGTTTTTTCTCTTATTGAAGAGGGGATAAATCACTCTTGTGTATCATAATCCATCAATCTCATGGGGTCGTTGCCCGATGCTGGCATTGATCAAAGCGATAAAACCCACCCAGCGTGCTCTTATTCCGCGTTTCAACTGGACGTGACGACCTGCCAGACGGGTTGTTATATCGCTCAAGGACACTGACTGAATTTGGGAAAATCACAGAGCGTTGGCTGACGGCATTCAACAGCCCGCGCTCTTATGCATGCCTCAACAAACTGACGCTTGAAAAACAGCGCCTGATGCTGGCGATCCGGAAATCGCAAAACCAGGTAAAGTTAAAACAACAACATGCCCCGCCCTGCACCAGAAGGCTAGTAGTGAATAATGAAAACAGGCGACAGTTTGAATCTTAAAAAAAACGCAATCTGTAGAGCATATACAGCACCAGATAGGCCGCTCTGGCATTGACGTTCATGACATGATACTTCACTTTCTCGCTTCTGTTTAACAGCCCCAGGACATTCTCAGGATAACGCTTCTCTTTAATACGCTTGATGCTGTTACGCACCTCATTAATATTCAGCGTGGTGTAGTACATCGCGGTCACGATCTGCATATCCAGCGTCAGCTTACGTTTGGTTATTCCAGTAGAAAAGCGGGCCATATCGCCGTTTTTATACTTAACCAGCAGCCTTTGATATAAGTCGTTGAGGTAATGTTTACGATCCAGCAGCTCTTCATACAGTACGCGTTTCTTTGAAAGCGAGTTCTCTACATCATCATAGTGATAGGAGGCACTGTCGAAAACAAACAGGTTATCGATGTAGTAGAAATAGTTAAGATTAAACAGGAGATCTTCACTCATCGAAATGCCTTTAGTGAAGCGAATACTAAAATCATCGATAATTTTTTTTCTGTAACACTTGTTATGAAGATAACCAATATTATCGCTGAGCTCTATCTCGCCCAGGACGGCCGGAATCTCGGGTTGCGTAAAATAACCGTAAGTCGAAAGGTCGCCTACGCGATCACACTTGAGGTTCCCTACCATCAGATCAACAGGTTGTGGAATGCCTGAGTAAAGGTGCTGATGAAATACAGCAAGAAAATCACTGTCAACCCAGTCGTCGGAATCGATAAAGATAACATAGTCACCCGATGCCGCTTCCAGTCCAGTATTGCGGGCGACGCTAACCCCGGCATTATCCTGAGTAATGACTTTAAAATTATTGTACTGTTTGAACTCCTCAAGGATCGCAGCGCAGTTATCTTTACTGCCATCATTGACCAGAATGATTTCATAATTTTTAAATGTCTGGAGAAGAAGGCTTTGCAGCGTACGCATCACCGTTTTCTCGGCATTATAAACCGGTATTATTATACTGAATAAATATTTATCATTCATTTTAAAACCTCGTAACCAGCATACGTCATGGCACTATCGGGCAGAGGAAAACTGGCGCTGTTTAGCCGCCTTCATTCCTTATCTCCCTGGAGAAAATGAGCTTTTTAATTATTTATAAATCCACGATCACAGTATAAAAGCGCTAAATTAAACTGACTGTAAACAGGTATAATTCCGGCATCGAAGATCAGTAATTAACCTTAATCAAATACTGTAGATAAAATAATGAATGAAATAATAAAGGCATACGTACGCCTCCCGCAGGTTTGCAGGATTATAAAAATAATATTTATCTGAAGCCTACAGATAATCGACGAGGAAATTAAATCTCAAAGAATGTATTTCAATATGATGAAAGGTATTATTTCTCAAAAATAATAATACCTTTCATAAAAGCTTAACTTACCGGCCAGAAAACAGGGTACGGTTAATCAGGAACCATAATTTACCCGGCTGGATGAATATTTTATGAATATTCATCATCGGCTGACCACGGAAAAAATAATTAAGAACGGTGAAAGCCATAAACTCGGTAATGACAACGCTTATCGCCGCTCCGGTGATGCCAAACAGCGGCACCAACGTTACCGTCGTTGCCAGACACACGGCCAACACACAAAACGTTTTTTTGATCAGATAACGATAACCGTTGTACTTGATGATGAATCTGTCCATTACGCTGCTCAGCACACCGAACATGGCACCAACGCTTAACAGCACCATGGGCGCAATTGCTTCGGTGTAGGCCGCGCCATAGAAATGCGCAATAAACCACGGGCCGACAAGGATGATGCCAAGGATCACACCAAGTGAAACGGCAATGACCAGCAACTGCAGTTTTTGGGCCCGCACCACGGCCACGTCAGGATCGCGTTCGGCAAACAGAGCCGGATAGAAAGAAGCCAGCAGCGCATTAGGCAAAAACACCCACGCCACTGACAACGTCATCGCGACCGAAAAAATACCCGCCTCTTTCAGGCCTAAAAACCAAGAGACGCTGAGCTGATTCAGTCGGGTGTAAATGGTAATCGCGATAACCGACATCACCAGCGAACGCCCGGCCTGAAGGATATAGCGGCTGTAACGGCGAATATGGCTCAGCCTGGGAAGCGGCGGTCGTACCTGAGAATGCCTGTGGTACCAGCCAAACACGCAAATTTTAATGACGAAAGGAATAAAAGTCGCCAGTACAATCGGAATCGCCAGCAACTCAGGTTCGAGCTGGTAGTACGAAATTCCATAGCGAATGCCCAGACTGATGAGCAGACCGGTCAGATTCGCCATGACATTCAGCCTGGCATTCAACACCGCTTCGTTATAGATGTTAATCAGGTCGATAGCAGAAAACAGGCAGGCCAGCGCGGCGGCGCAGATAAAGACAAAAGCCTGAGCACTCATCTCCTCACGCATCACGATGATGCCAATCACAGACAACACGCAGTAGATGGCAAAGACCAGCATGACGGCGGGCACCATAAGCCGGATGCCAGAGCGGTGGTTCTGCGCAATGCGTTTGAGCAGAATGACGTCGCAGCCCATCATGGCAACCGACTGGATAAACTGGAATATCAGCATCGAAATCGCGATGACGCCGAACGTCACAGGCCCCACGTATTTCGCCACAAAAGAGGTGACGAACATCAGCCCAAAGACGGCAACCAGCTTCTCAATAATCATCCACAGGGAGTTTTGTAGCTTCTGTTTCACGACCGTGCCCTCAGCACATTCTGTGCGAAGTGACGCAGCCCCGATACCAGCCGCGGAGACAGAAAGAAAAAGGTGAAGTACAGGCTCCATGCATCCGGAATGACACCGGCGGCGCAATAAGCACGGTAATTTTGACGGTAGAGATCGATATATTGCTTAACAAACGCAGCGTTGAACTCCCTACTGTGCAGTGCTTTGTAAATGTGCGAAGCGGTCACCTTCAGGAACAAAAAGTAGTAAAAGCGTTCATGGGGGCGCAGCAGCAGCATTTTAATTCCTGCAAACGCCCGGACATAGGTGAAGTGTTTTTCTTTAAGATCCGAACGCGTGGCAGAGTTTCTTGATTCGACATAGTGATAAACCACACGACGGCTAAACACGACCTGCCCGTGGCGCGCAGCAGACAAATAACTGATGACAAACAACAGATCTTCAAAGTTAAAGATATCTTCACGGAAGCGCAACTGCTGCTGCTGCACGATGTCTCGGCGGAAAAACTTATCGCAAAGACCGTGCCTGGGCGTGTGATACAGCAGTTCACTTATCGCCTTATCCGCACTCATACAGCGCTGTGTGTCGTTTTCTGTTACCTCTGACAGAGGTTCCCCATCATGAGAAAACGTACGCGATTCGCCTACGGCTAAAATTGCATCGTCCTTCATGAGCATCAGCCAGGTATCAAGTACACGTGGGGGCAGGAAATCGTCAACATCAACGAAAGAAATAAAGGTACCCTTTGCGGCGTCCAGCCCACAGTTACGCGCTGAAGAAACCCCGCCATTAGGCTTATCGATGATCAATACACCAGGATAATTCTGGTATTCATTCAACAGTTCAAGTGAATTATCGCTGGATCCATCATTCACCAGAATCAGTTCACAGCGCTCAGCCTGTGGCTGCTTAAGAATACTCTTAACGCAGCGCGCAATAAATTCGGCGCCATTGTAAACGGGCACAATAAATGACACTAAAGGGCCCTGCTGATTATTAATCATATAACCTCTGGTGTGACAAATTTATTAAAATGAAATGCAGAGAGATGGCCAGTTAGTCCCAACTATTTTTTATTTGAACAATTTTTGGCTACTCTAAATCAGTCGTATGTAGGCACATCGTCAATTTTTGTATCAAAATGTTTTAAAGAACTCCAGTGATAAAAAAAACCAAAAAAAACAAAACAATAACAGATAAATTAGGAGTATTCTGTAATTTATAAAGGACCTGGAATACCGTCTGAAATGCACAAAGGATGGTATATTCCACTTTACACAAATGCGGATCGTTTTCGCAATAAGCCGGCTCTACAAACCGCCCCACAATGCGAAATCAGGACTCTCTTAATCGTAGTCTTACGGGGAGGAAGTGAGGATTCTGTCTCAGGAATAAGAATATCCTTATAATAGCCATCAAAATGCTAAAGGCGGCATAACTAAAAAAACAGCAAAGTCCACAACTAAATAAATATATAAAGCAGAAGACGCCATCGTGTTTAATTAACGTTTAACTTCATGCATCGGTGTATTGAAGATATATCGCCACGCTAAATATTCACGCGGCTGATATATCGAATACTCTTTTTTGCTTAAACGGCCTGTTTTTTTAAACATCACATTTTGGCCGGTAGCCGTCATGCTCACACGGGCCTATGAGCACGCACTATGTATTGTACCTAAATCGAAACAGGCTGAGGGCCAATCAACTGCCGCGTGATTAAGGCTGTTGTCAGCGGGCACAGTGGTTTTCAGGATCGGGGCAACTGACAACGCCCTGGCGTCGGACCATCAGTACCATTGCGCCCATCACGCCAACAGCAACAGAGGCGAGTTCCGGGCGCTGATTCGTCGCACGGCAAACGCCCTAACCTGTATGCTGATGTTTGGCGCATCCCTGGCAGCCCCCACAACCCACTGAGGTTGCCACGCTGGAAAAAGGCGTCACCTTCACGCGCGTGCTGAATCGCCGCAGCAGAACAAACACCACAGCGTTGACCATTACGACACCGATCAGGCAAAGCGCACTCACGCCAGGGTGGCTGCGGAAGCTGACGCTCTGATAAAACAGCGTGGCGACGGAATAGGCGACGTTTAAACCCCAAAAGAATGAAAACAGCATCCAGTTTCTTCCAGCCTCGCGGGCAATCGCCCCCATAACCGAGACGCAGGGCACGTAAAGCAGCACAAAAATTAAGTAGCTGTAAGCGGCAAAGCCGTTGCCAAACTTCGCACTCATCACGCCCATCTGCCTGGCATTTATTTCACTGTCTCCTTTGCTGGCCTCGATAGGATTTGCCAGCGCGCTCAGGCGAAACGCCGCTTGCAGACTGTTGCCGGTTTCTGTGAGTGCGTCGCCCAGCTCACCTAACAGATCAAAGTGCTGCGGATCAAAGGCACCGCTTTGCACATCTTCTCCGACATAGAGGCTGTTCAGCGTTCCAACCACCACTTCCTTTGCCATAATGCCGGTGACCAGGCCCACAGTGGCCTGCCAGTTATCCGGAGTGATCCCGATTGGCCGCAGTGCTGGCGTGACGACTTTGCTGGCTGAGGCCAGGGCGGACTGGTTGATATTGTCCACCGTCGATCCGTTAAACGAAAAGCTGCTGAGCAGACCGATAACCATGCTCACTAAAATGATGACCCGTCCGGCACGGATGATAAACATTTTCAGGCGCTGCCAGGTCTGGATCAGCAGGCTCTTGAGATGGGGACGATGATAGACGGGCAGCTCCATCACAAACGGAGACGCTTCTCCACGCAGCAGCGTATGTTTCAGGATCAACCCGGTGATAATCGCCACAGCAATGCCCAGCACGTAAAGGGAAAAGACCAGGCTGGCGCTGTAAGCCCCAAAAAACGTGGCGGCAAATACAGCAAAAATGGCCAGACGAGCGCCGCAGGACATAAAGGGCGCAATCAGCACCGTAAGTAAGCGCTCACGGGGTGTATCGAGCGTGCGGGCGCCCATAACGGATGGCACATTGCAGCCAAAGCCGACGATTAAGGGAACAAAGGATTTACCGGGCAGGCCCAGCGACTGCATCAGGCGATCGATAACAAATGCCGCACGCGCCATGTAACCGGAGTCTTCCAGAAAAGAGAGAAACAGATACATTAGGCCAATCTGCGGCAGAATCGGTAGCACGGTATTGATTCCGGCACCGATTCCCTGTGCCAGAAATACCGTCACCCAGTCGGGAAAGTGAAAGTGAAAACCCAGCCATTGCGTGCCATGAATAAACAGCGCCACCGAACCGCTATCGAATAGTGGCTGGAGGGCGGCACCAATATTGATCGACAGAACAAACATCAGGTACATCACACCCAGAAAAACTGGAATACCTGCCCACCGGTTGAGCACGATGCTGTCCAGTCCTTCAGTCAGCGTGCCCGGCGCCGACTGCTGAATATTACTGACGGCGGCACAGAGCGTCGCAATGGCCTGATAACGGCTGTCGGCGATCACCATCGCCGGATCGCCGCCAGCCGCCTCAACAATCTCGGGCAAATGCGCTACGGCCGCAGGACAAACCTCACGGCTGTGAACATCGCCTTCCAGTAGCTGTAACGCCAGCCAGCGCTGTTTTTGCGCGCTGATATCGCCGGGCATCATAGCGCGGAGCCGGGAAATCGCTGCTTCGATCCCGGACGGGTACACCACCGGCGGCGGCGCGATCTCTTTTTGCCAGCTATCAATGGCGTCTTTCAGCTTAGCGATGCCGTCAGCACGGGTAGAAGTCAGGGTGACAACCGGACAGCCCAGACGGGCTGAGAGTGCAGCGATATCAATGCGAATGTTATGGCTGGCCGCAATGTCCTGCATAGTCAGCGCCACAATGCAGGGAACCCCCAGTTCCAGTAACTGAAACGTCAGGAAAAGATGGCTCTCCAGGTTTGAACTGTCGATCACGTTCACAATCAGGTCGGCGTGATCGTCAAACAGGTATCGGCAGGCGATGCTTTCATCAACAGAGCCGTCCGCCGAACAGGTGGTGAGCGAGCGGGTGCCTGGCAAATCCACCAGTCGCACATCCGTTGTGGCGGTAAAAAACTGCCCTTCTTTACGTTCGACAGTGACGCCGGCCCAGTTGCCGACGCGCTGACGTGCGCCAGTAAGCTGGTTAAACAGCGTGGTTTTGCCGGTATTTGGGTTGCCAATCAGGCCTAGAGTCAATGTTTTCATCAGCGTATTTCTTCCAGCATGACGGACGCCAGGTCCTGCTGCCTGACCGCAAGGCTCACGCGACGCGTGCGGACCTGAACGGGATCGCCCAGCGGTGCGATCCGAACGACCTCAATCAGCGTGCCGGGTAACATGCCCATAGTTAATAATTTTTGCCGCCAGGCGGGATGAATAGAATGTTGGTATCCCCTGATGCGATAGGTTGTACCTGGTGTAATTTGCATGGCCTTATCCGTTCCGGTAACAGCAGAAAGGGATTATACAAATGATAACTATTCTTGTTTATTGATCTGGATGGGCAGAACCCCAGGAAAGCAGAAATGAATGGGGTGGTGGCGATCGGGATAAGCGGGCCTGTTCAACAACGGGCCGTGGCCAGCGCAAGGCCGTGCGCTGGCCGGGTTTGTTACATGGCCGCCTGCCTGTCTGACTTAAATAAAATTAAACCTTGCTTAATACGTTCAACCTCTATAGTGTAGCGACATCGGTTTGGAACACAGACCTTATGAAAGCAGTTTTAGTAAAGCAGTCCTCAGTTCAAGCGTCATTCCCAGATGCCCTTCTTCATGAGCCTCCTCCTAAGTGCCCAATAAGTAAAATCTGCAAAACAGGCCATCTTCGTCACCTTGCGTGGCTCAAAATGAAAAGGACACATCTATGTCAACTAAAATGACTGGTTTAGTAAAATGGTTTAACGCTGATAAAGGCTTCGGCTTTATTTCTCCTCAGGACGGCAGCAAAGATGTATTCGTACATTTCTCTGCTATTCAGAGCAGCGATTTCAAAACATTAGATGAAGGCCAGAAAGTGGAGTTCTCAATCGAGAACGGTCCTAAAGGTCCTTCAGCTGGCAATGTTGTTGCTCTGTAACAGCTGATGCCCTCACGACCGCTTACGATAGCGATGATGGCAACAGCCTGAGCAGTTAAGTCGTTGTGAAAAGAACCCGCCTTGTGCGGGTTTTTTTATGCCTGTCATAAACTGCATTCGCCCTTGCTGCAGCCTTCCAGAATATTGTTCGCCCTCCATTGCGCCAGCACGCCTGACATCCGCTAACCTCTGCATCGCTTGCACGAATAACGCCAGTGGGAGAAAAGCGCCGGGCATCAGGTTTTCATTATTATTTCAAAGCGTTATTATATTCACGTGAAAATACAGGCATCGGGTGTGCAAAATAACGACGCATGGGCGCAAACCGTGGACCTTTTTATTATTCTCAGATCACAATAATGTATCTGATGGTACATTTTAGCCGCGCTGCCTTTTATCATTGAGACGATGTTCCCCAAGGGCTCGCTAACATTTTCTCTCTTCAGAAAAGCCGCTTTTATTTCTTAGTTATTGTCATAGATCACATTATTTATCGCGTCACTATTAAGCTAATCATTTTAATACCGATAAACCTGTATCACCTTTTACCGGGATTACTGCAATGCTTAAAAACCTTAAAATCACGACGGGTATTGTTGCCGTGTTATTTCTTTTTAGTGCGCTATTGACCATTACGGGCTTTCTTTTTTATTCCTCTGTCAGTCAGGCCGGGCGCAATTTCTCGCATACTGAACAACTTACGCTGCAGCAACAACAGTTGAGCGACAGTGTACAAACGCTGATTAAAACCCGCGTGACGATCAGCCGCGTGGCGATTCGCTTCCTTAAAAACCAGAAAGATCCGGCGTCACTGGCGTCTATTGCCAAACTGCTGGAGGTGGCAAAACAATCCGCCGATAAAGCTGATGAGTATTTCCAGGCTTATAAGACCGCACCCGCATTACCGGGTCAGCATGCTGAGGTGACAAAAAATGTCGAGGCGGCTTACAACAAGATGCACGAAACAATGCTCGCCTCAGTAGACTTCCTGAAAAATAATAACTATCAGGGTTACGGGAATCTTGATGCGCAGGAAGCTCAGGATAATCTGGATAAGGCTTATCAGACATGGCGCAGTGCGAACTACCAGTTAATGAAGCAGATAGCCGCTGAAAACGATAGCAACTACAGTAATATGCTGTGGACGTTGCTGATTATCGCGATCATTGCCCTTGTCACCGTTGCCACTGTTTGGGCCGGTCTGAGAACCCTGCTGCTGAAACCGCTGAGCATGGCGACGGATTACATGCGTGCTATCTCTGCCGGTGATCTGACTCAGGAGATCGCCAGTGAGAGTCAAAATGAAACCGGCAGACTGCTTCGCCAGCTCGAAGAGATGCGCAGTGCGCTGGTTGTCACCATCCGCTCTGTGGATGATGCCACGCAGTCAATTTTTACCGGCGCGGCAGAAGTTTCTGCCGGCAGTACCGATCTCTCCTCGCGCACCGAACAACAGGCCGCAGCCCTTGAGGAAACCGCAGCCAGCATGGAGCAGCTCACCTCAACGGTAAAACTGAACGCGGAAAATGCTCAGCAGGCAACCACCATGGCGAAAGATGCCTCCGTGATGGCCTCGCAGGGTGGGCAAATCGTCGCGAAGGTGATCGCCAACATTGAACAGATAAGTGAAAGCTCAAAACAGATCGCCAGCATTATTGGCATTATTGACAGCATCGCCTTCCAGACCAATATCCTGGCGCTTAACGCCGCAGTGGAAGCCGCGCGTGCGGGCGAGCAGGGACGTGGTTTTGCTGTGGTGGCCGGTGAAGTGCGGTCTCTGGCCGGTCGCAGCGCCAGCGCGGCCCAGGAAATACGCACGCTGATTGACCAGTCCACCCAACGCGTAAACAGTGGTTCGACGCACGCCTCAGAAGCAGGCGATGTGATGGGCAGCATTGTGAATTCCGTTAACAGCGTGACGCAGTTGATGGCAGAGATTGCCTCAGCCTCGGCCGAGCAGACGCGCGGCATTGAGCAGGTGAGTAAAGCGGTATCTGAAATGGACGGCGTCACGCAGCAAAACGCCGCGCTGGTTGAAGAGTCGGCCAGTGCCGCTGCATCGCTGGAGGATCAGGCAACGCAGTTACGCCAGTCGGTAGCGGTGTTTAACACAGGCAGAACCCCGGCCGCAGGTCAGAATGTGCTGCGTAAACCATCGCTGAAGAAGCCTTTAGCGGAGAGCACTAGCGCTGGCCTGTCAGCGGAAAACTGGCAGTCCTTCTGATTGCATTGCTGCGGGGCAAGTGCCTGCCCCGCAGCATCGCGTTTTAGTGACCAGAAACGTCAATGACCTTCGTATCCTTGCCCCAACCAGATAAAAATGCTGACGAGACCAGCGCCGGATGCACGCCTGTCACCACCACATCGACTAACGCTGATGCAACAAAAGGATCGTCATCCAGCATAGTCCTGACGGCATGCTCATCGGGTGCCGCCGCTAATACCAGTCCGCCGCGCTGATGCTCCAGGGGGCCGGCAAATATCACCTTGCCTGCTTTGATATTGTCAGCCAGCCATGCTTTATGACCTGGATTGTATTTTTCTCGTTCCGCTTCAGAACGACGATAAATGAGCGTGATAACGTAAAGCATGAGCTATCCTCCGATTTATTACAGATTTAGGGACTGAATAAGCGTCGCGGCAGCATGGCGAGCGTTATCCATTTCGCGCAGCAGAATTGCTTCGCCTTTTGACGCCCCTTCTGCACGAACAAAATGAATGTTCTTGATGCCTAGAAATCCAAAAAAGGCAGAGAGATAGCGCTCCTGAAAATCCATATCTTCAAACTGACCACCGTGGTAAAAGCCGCCTCGTGCTGAAGCAATAATCACGGTTCGCCCACCGGATAATCCTACCGGACCGTTCTCGGTGTATTTGAAGGTCTTGCCTGCCTGAGCGAGCCGATCCAGCCAGGCTTTAAGCTGAGTTGGCACCGAGAAGTTATACATAGGTGCACCTACCAGGATGACGTCACTGGCAAGGAATTCCGCCACCAGGCTTTCAGATAATCGATGCTGCTGGATAACGCGCTCATCGAACACGTCTCCGTCCAGCGATCTGAATCCTGCTGCAATGGGTCCTGTAAGGTGGCTGATCTCATCCGCTACCACGTCGCGGTAAACCACGTGAGTATCCGGGTATTTTTCAGTCAGTCTGCTAGCGATATCTGCCGTCAATTGACGAGTAACGGATTGCGCTTGAAGAATACTGGCGTCGATATGAAGTAATCGGATCATGTCATTCCCCTGGTAAAGTTAACGCTACGGAGTGGTAAGGGTCCTGGCGGCGCGATCTATCAAAGCCGCAACCTGTTCAGGATGTGAAACAAGAGACATATGACTGGAGGCGATGCGCTCAATGCTGGCTCCGATGGAGGCAGCAATGCGCGTCTGGACGGCAGGCGGTAGCGCCTTGTCATCTGTGGTCAGCAAATACCATGAGGGTTTGCTTTTCCATGCGGCCCGTTTCACCTTGTCATCAAACGCCCGCGCCGCTATGGGCTGCTGGACCGCAGTCAGTTCACGCACCAGTGCTTCAGGCACGTCACCGGCCATGATCTCAGCGAAATGGTCTGCACTATCGAGCCAGATCAGTCCATGACTGTCAGCCAACATCCCTGTCATCGGGGCATGAAGTCGCTGCAACAGATCGGCGGCAGATTCACCGCTGTCAGGCACCAGCGCAGAGAGAAACACCATCCCTTTGACCTTTGGATCATTTGCCGCGTCGGCAACCACCACCCCGCCCCAGGAATGCCCCACCAGCAGCACCGGCCCCTGTTGACGCGCAATGACATGCTCAGTGGCATTGACATCATCCTGCAGCGAGGTCAGCGGATTCTGTACGGCAGTAACGTGATAGCCTTTATGCTGAAGCTGGGTAATCACGGCTTTCCAGCTTGAGCCATCGGTAAAAGCGCCGTGAACTAACACAATGTTTTTGATGGCTGCTGCCTCCGCCATGATTTGCGTGCTGAGTAACGTCAGGCCCAGCAGAACGGCGAGTTTTAAACGTATCGCTTTTCCTGTTTTTCCCCACATCCGTCTTTCCACCCATTAGCCGTTATCATGCAGACCATCGTAACCCTGTAAAAAACACCTTGTAAGATGGCGAACTGGACAATTAACATGCAAAACTCGCCATTAAGAGGAAAACGCATATGCGCATTGCGATTGTGGCGCTGGAAGGCAGCCTGTCTTCAGCGATTAACGGGTTTTGTGACACCTTATGGATTGCTCGCCAGGTTATCGCTTCCCGCCCCGACTATGCTGAACGCGTTGCCAGCACGCTGTTAGAAACGCAAATTGTCAGCGCAGATGGTCAACCGGTTCGGGATGCGCAAGGCCGATGGCTTCATGTCGATGGGGATTTTGCCCAGGCCGCTCAGGCCGACATCGTACTGGTAGGTGGAATGGCGCTCGGCAGCGACAGGTTTCCGCTTCATGCCGGTGCGGTCACGCATGCGGCGCAGTGGATAAAAAAAATGCATCAGCAGGGCGCAACGGTAGGTGCCGCCTGCGCTGGGGGTTTAGTGCTGGGCGAGGCGGGATTGCTCGATCGCCGACGTTGTACCACCACCTGGTGGCTTTTTCCTACACTGCGGGAGCGTTACCCTCACGCCCGTCCTGTCTGGGGAAAAACGCTGGAACAGCAGGACAACATTATTACCACAGGCGGCCCGCTTTCCTGGACCGCCCTCACGTTGCACCTGCTCCAGACGATGCTGGGGGCTGACATTACCAGACAGATTGCCGATATGACGGTGGCTGATGCCCAACCCTTGTCGCAACGTCTCTACGCACCGCCCGGCTTTATCAATACCCAGCACCCCTTGCTCATGCGGGCTGAAGAGATTATTCGTTATCAAAACCCCGGCATTACGGCAGAACAGTTGGCATCCGCCCTGCATACCAGCGAACGCACGCTTCACCGCAAAATGAAATCGCTGACCGGGGAAAGCCCCAAGACCTTCATCACCCGGGTAAGAATTGAAGGTGCCTGTATTCAGTTGGAAAACCCCGCCGTGAGCATTCGCAAAGTAGCGGCCGACTGCGGTTATTCGGATGAGACGAGTTTTCGTAAAGCATTTAGCCAGATGATGGAGATGACGCCGCTGCGTTATCGCCAGTGGATAGCTGCACGCGCGTCATCTGAGATCCGGTGATGAGCGGAGCGCGTGCAGCGCCGCCCAACTGGCCTCTTTAATGCTGCCGTCTTTACCAAACAGCAGCGGCCCGGTCGCCAGCGCGTCCCCCGCCTTCGGTGTCGCAGCCGTGCGGTGCGGCGTATCCCAAACGCCCCACGTTAAAATGGCGGCAACGCCCGCCTCCAGAACCAGTGAAAGATAGCGTTTATACAGCGCGGCAACCGCCATCGGCCGGCTCTCCATCGGCACGCTGCTGTCATCCACGTCCAGTTCGGTGATGTACACCTTCAGGCCAAGCGATTTCACGTCGTGAATAAATGCCGCCAGCCCCGGCCCAAAAGCG
This sequence comes from Pantoea sp. Ae19-2, assembly GCF_059801205.1. Lineage (NCBI taxonomy): Bacteria > Pseudomonadati > Pseudomonadota > Gammaproteobacteria > Enterobacterales > Erwiniaceae > Pantoea > Pantoea sp. Ae19-2. The sequence goes on from NZ_JBCHWE010000001.1 coordinate 3,506,596, forward strand.
GGATGGGGACCGGCTTTGAGATGAGACTGGATGCCGAGCGCGCCAATCGGAATATGTCTGGACTGCAAGTCGCGCAGCATAGCCAGTACCGCCGCCCGTTTCCTTTGTCCACTCACATCGTCACTTTCCAGCCCGTAATCGTTGTAACAGATGACCGCATGGGGATCGGCCTGGTGCAGCGCCTCGCAGGCAATATCCATATAACGCGTACCAAGCCGCTGATACCAGAAACTGTTGCGCCATCCACCAGGTTGTCCGTCGGCGAGATTGATGATTTCGTTAGCCACGTCCCAACTGTGAATCTGCCCGCGGTAGCGGCCCGCAACGGTCGCTATATGCTGCCTCAAAACCTTCTCCAGCTCAGCCTCATCAGCAATAGCCTGTACCCAGTCCGGCAGGGCGCGGTGCCAGCAAAACGTATGCCCGCGAAGCCTTATCCCCTGCTCGCGGGCAAAGGCGGCGATCGCATCGGGCCCGGCGAAATCGTAGCGATCGCGCGCGGGATGGACGGCCATCCATTTCAGCGCATTTTCCGGCACGATAATGCTCGCCTGACTCGCCACAAACTGCCGATAGTGCGCATCGGATTGCAGACTGTCGGGCCTGACGGCAAAGCCAAACAGCCGATGACTTTGCGCCGCAACAGTTTTAAGGGCGGGAAAAGGTGGGATGGATGCCAGAACTGGCAACGGCAGCGCGCCCGCCAGCATCAGCGCCGCGCTGCTTTTCAGAAACCGGCGTCGGCATGGCGAGGTTGAGGTAAAGACGGTATCGGTAAGACGTAGCGCCACGATGCCTCCGGATTCCAGTGGGCAATATTCCGGCCACGTTGGCCCGGCCCCTGCTTTTTTATAGCGCCAAACGACCTCGCCGTCTGCCGCGATTCTTTGCATTCTGGTTAAGATGGGTTTCAGACTGTAAAAAATGCAAGGTCAGGTTCCGTGCCGGGAAAAGATGGCCTTATCAGCTGGCATCGCCGGCGCCTGATGGCGGGCAAAACAGATGAAAATACGTTCCCTTTCATCTGCCCTATACGGGCTAAATTCATCTCACCCTTCTCATCCGTCTCGGCACATTGCATTCGCCTGGCGCACGGGTTGATAAGCCGAATTAAATAACGAGGATTTTCCTTTGCTAAGCTGAAAGATATACCTTATTCGTTTAACCAAGGAGAATGCTATGACGCAGCTTAAAACCCGCCAGCTCGGCAACAGTGGTATCAACGTGCCGCTTCTGACTTTTGGCGGCAATGTGTTTGGCTGGACGGTAGACGAGAAAACCTCGTTTTCCCTACTTGATGCGCTGGTTGAAAAAGGTCTGTTCTTTATTGATACCGCAGACGTCTATTCCCGCTGGGCACCAGGCAATCAGGGTGGCGAGTCAGAAACCATCATCGGCAAATGGCTGAAGAAAAGCGGCAAACGCGACAAGATCGTGCTGGCGACAAAAGTCGGTATAGAGATGTCGCCAGAGAAAAAAGGGCTGAAACCCGCCTATATTCGCCAGGCCGTGGAGGATTCCCTGCGCCGCCTGCAAACGGATGTTATCGACCTCTATCAGGCACATCGTGACGACGAATCCACGCCGCTGGCCGATACGCTGGGCACTTTCGACGCACTGGTGAAAGAAGGAAAAGTGCGGGCGCTGGGTGCATCCAATTACAGCGCGCAGCGGTTGCAGGCGGCGCTGGATATCAGCAAGCAGCAGGGGCTGGCGCGCTATGAAACCCTGCAGCCGGAATACAACCTTTACGACCGTGAAGGTTATGAAAGTGAACTGGAGCAGGTCGCACGCGACAACCACCTTGGCGTGATCAATTACTATGCGCTGGCCAGCGGCTTTCTGAGCGGTAAATACAAGAAACCTCAGGATGCCGCGAAAAGTCAGCGCGGCCAGGGCATTGTGGATAAATACCTGAACGAACGCGGCTTGCGGATTGTTGAGGCGCTCGAAGATGTCGCCGCCTCGCATGATGCTTCGGCTACTCAGGTTGCACTGGCCTGGCTGATTGCCCGTCCGGGTATTACGGCACCGATCGTCAGCGCCACCTCCCTGCAACAGCTTGATGAACTGGTAAAGGCAACGGAACTGGCCTTAAGTAAGCAGGAGATTGAAGAACTCTCCCGCGCCAGCAAAGCCTGAGGCGAAAGGGATGCTCCGGCATCCCTTTTTTTACGCTGCCTCGCAATAAATGCCTTTTCTGTTAAAAACATATTCGTTCAGAGAGAGCTGTCACACTTGCGTTAATTACTTATTATCTTGACGTTATATACGCACGGATTTGCAAAAATTGACATTTAGTCAGCATTATTCTCTGCCCTGTCAATTACTGTCATTCACACAAGAATAATGATTATGAATATGCAAAAAGCAGTGCAGTTTATGCCTCGCCTGGCCGCGGGCACCCTGATGTTTACGATGCTAAGCGCCTCCGCGCTGGCCGCCGATGCCTTCAGCTACGATTCACCTTATCTGTTTGGTGACTGGAACGGTTCGCGAACACAGCTGGAACAAGACGGCATTAAATTAGACGTTAATTACACCATGGAAAGCGCCGCTAATCTGGGCGGCGGCGCCGATACCCATACCTCAATGCGTTACAGCGATCAGTGGGCTTTCGGGGCCAATTTTGACCTGCAAAAACTCCTCGACTGGCAGGATACTCAGTTCCAGGTGACCATCACCGATCGTAATGGTCGCAACATCTCCGATCAGGTTGCCGACCGTCGCACCGGGATGCTCTCTTCGACACAGGAAGTCTACGGCCGCGGCCAGACCTGGCGACTGACGCAGTTCTGGTTAAGCAAAGGCCTTTTCGATAACACAGTGAATGTTAAAGCCGGCCGCGTTACCGTCGGAGAAGACTTCGATAATTTCGACAGCAAGTTTCAGAACCTGGCATTCGGCAGCGGTCAGGCCGGTAACTGGCGCGGCGATCGCTGGTTTAACTGGCCGGTATCCCAGTGGGGCGGACGGGTGAAGGTTAACTTTACCCCTGAGGTCTTTTTCCAGGTTGGTTTCTATAATCAGAACCGCGCGAACTACGACCGGGGCGACGGCTTCCGTCTTGATACCAGCAATTCTGAAGGCAATCTGGTGCCGGTCGAACTGGGCTGGAAACCGACTTTCGGACCGGAGAAGCTGCCGGGTAATTATCGCATCGGCTACTACTACTCGTCGGCAAATGGCGATAACTACGGCAGCTGGCGTGATGGCGCCTATCAGAGCAAAGACCATGCCTACGGCGGCTATGTGCTGTTACAGCAGCAGCTTACGGCACAAGGCGGTGATGCCAGCCGTGGCCTGGGCGTCAGCCTTCAGGCGGTCATGAACGATCATAAAACCTCTAAAACAGATAACTACCAGTCCATCAGCTTCACCTGGAAAGGGCCGTTTGATGCCCGTCCGCAGGATGAGATTGGTGTGGGGGCCGCGCGTATTCACGTTAACAGCGCCTATACCCGCTCGCTGCGTGCGCAGAACGATGCCAGCGGCCAGACTGACTTTACGAGTCCAACCTACCTGCCCATCCAGGAGGGGTCGGAATACAATTATGAGATTTACTACAACGCCCAGTTGACCAGGTGGCTGCAGTTGCGTCCTAACCTGCAATACGTTGTTGCGCCGGGCGCCGTCAGTGAGGTGAAAGATGCCTTTGTGGGTGGAATCAGCGCTAACGTGAACTTCTGATTCCGCCTTCATGCCAGCCGGGCAGGTGACCGCATCCGGCTGGCTGGTTTTATCGTGCACGTGGCAGCGCCCCGGCGTGCCGCGCTGGCTCACCTGGCCCCGTGCGAGTGACCTCCCCTTCCTCTGCCAGCAATATGCGCAATATTTTGCAAATCATGCCTCATGTGATGCGATATAACCGTATCACACGCGTTCAGACTGTCAAAAAAAATGAAAACCTACGTCAGCAAAGCTTTCTCAGCCGAAAAGGCCTGGGGCGCCCTCGACATTGCTAATTTTGAAGGCACAACCGTGCGCCTTCACTGGACAGACAGGCCTTACAAATGGCATATCAATGATGGCCAGGAAGTGTTTGCCGTTATGGATGGTTGCGTTGACATGCATTACAAGGAAGCGGGAGAAACGAAGACAATTCGTCTCGAAACGGGCGATATTTTCTATGCCAGTATCGGTACCGAGCATGTCGCCCATCCCCAGGGTGAAGCGCGAGTGCTGGTGATCGAAAAAGAAGGTTCAGTCTAATTCTGCTGGATTGCCCTTCTGCCCTTCTGCCCGTCGGGCTGAGGGCAATCCACCACACCGTCTACAGGACCGTCGCCATGAATGCGTTAATCAGTCTTGAGGATCTGGGGCCACGCATCTGCATTATGGGGCCGTCTAACAGCGGAAAATCAACGCTTGCGACCGCGATCTCACATCACACCGCCCTGCCTGCCATTCATCTTGACCAACTTTATCACCTGCCCAATACCCACTGGCAGCCAAGAGAGAAGGCTGAGTTTTTGCATTTACATCATCAGGCTATTCACCGGGATTGTTGGGTAATGGACGGCAACTACACAGCCTGTCTTAACGAACGACTGGCGCGAGCAACCGGCTATATTCTGCTTGATGTCCCAATGCCCGCCAGCTTGCTGCGTTACGTCAGACGCTGTTACGCCAGTGCCAACCGGCCGGGCGCACTTGAGGGCAGTGTGGATAAGGTGAACTGGGCGATGATAAAGCACATCGCGTTGATAACGCCGGGAAACCGCAGGCGCTATAAAACGCGCTACCCGCACATCGATCTGCCCAAATGCTTTTTGCAGGGCACAAAGGCGATTGATGAGGCTTACAGGCGCTGGAATTTGGCTGTGTAATCCGCGTATTCTTGTCCGGGATCGGTCGTGTCTGGCCCGGTTGTATGGTGGGAGGCGTTGCGCCTTACCGCGTCCGGTGCAGCCAACCTGGCCTCTGCCGGTGAAGCGCGATGTCCGGTCGTTTTTATTCTGATGACAATGCCCTTTCGCGACGCTAACAGGCAGGGAGACAGTGAAATGGAAATAATACTGGCAGAAGACAGCCACGTTCCGGCAATACAACAGATTTACGCCCATCACGTATTACAGGGCACGGGCAGTTTTGAAATCGTCCCGCCCGACGAGGCAGAGATAGCCAGCCGGCTGGAAAAACTTCGCGCCGCCGGGCTGCCCTGGTTCGTCGCCCTCAGTGAAGGACAGGTTTGTGGCTACTGTTATCTGAGCTTTTACCGGCCCCGTTATGCCTATCGTTTCACCCTGGAGGATTCCCTGTATATTGCGCCCGCGTTCCAGGGAAAAGGCATTGGCAAACGCCTGCTGGCCCATGCTATTCACTGGGCTGAGTCCCGCGGCTTTCGCCAGATGGTGGGAAACGTAGGTGACAGTGCCAATGTGGCCTCTATCGCCCTGCACCGTGCCGCCGGTTTTACCGTGACCGGCACATTAACGTCGGTGGGGTTCAAGCATGGCCGCTGGCTGGATACGGTGCTGATGCAGCGCACGCTCGGTGACGGAGACAGCACGCTACCTGAAAACTAAGCCTGGCTCGGCAGGCCTGCTGTACCGAAAAGGGCGTTTTCAGGCGGTGAAGCCCAGCTCTTCTGAAATGGCCTGCGCCGTGGCAACCACCTTCGCCATCAGATGCTTCGCGCCAATCTGCTGCAGCTTGGCCGTCGGCAGGGATACCGAAACCGCATAAGGGACACGCTGCTGAATATCGAACACCGGTGCCGCAATGCAGGTGACGCCCAGTTCATTTTCTTCGCGATCCATCGCGGTGCGCTGCTGAAGAATATCGTTGAGTTCCTGCTGCATCTCGGGCAGCGTGGTAATGGTATTTTTCGTCAGTTGCTCAATGCTGTCCTGATGGTTTTGCCAGTATTGCAGCAGGTACTCTTCGCTGCCCCAGGCCAGAAAAATTTTGCCCATGGCTGAACAGTAGAGCGGCATATGCTGACCGATGTAGGCGCGGGTGCGCATCATGCCCGTAGTAGGTTCTAACTTGTTGATCAAGACAACGTGATCGTCTTCGCGGCTGGAGAAGTTCACGGTTTCACCCACGTCTAGGTTGAGTTTTTCCAGATGTGGCCCTGCAACGTGAATAATATTGAGCGACGACAGCGCCTTCTGACCGACTGAAATAAACTTGGTGGTTAAGCGGTAACTCCCGGGCGAAGGTGCCTGGGTCACGTAACCGCTGCTGTGCAGCCCCTGCAACAGGCGATGTACGGTGCTTTTGTTCATTCCAGACAGTTCAGCAAGATGGGCTAGCGGGCAACCGTTAGGATAATTACTTAACAATTCTATTAACTGCAGGCCACGAAACAGGCTTTGTGTCCCTAAGGGTTTATCGCTCTTCGTTTCCTTTGCTTTATCCACTTTCACCGCCATCCACCGACCCTCTCCATTTCTCACTTCCTGAACGCGCTAACGCATGATGTTAACTCAAGGCTTACCGACAGGGAATCTTTAGCTTTTTAGTGTGGTCGGGCGCACGCTTCTCGTCGTGACAGAAGTGCGCTGTTCATCACAAATTCAAAACAATATTTTAACTTACTGTTTCTTATAGATAAATATCCACCCTCCTTCTTTGCTTTTCCCCGGCGTCAGGAATACTATTTTTTGGAATAGTATTTCACATATTGAAATTAGCAACGAGCGGTCGCCGCTCTTGCTGCCGATACTCACCAGGCGTCACGGGAGGCAGAAATGCAACCTCATCCGGATAAACCGGTTCTTACACTCAGCCATATCACCAAACGCTTTGGCGGCAACCCCGCGGTTAATGATGTGAGTCTGGACGTCTTCCCCGGCGAGGTGGTGGCGCTACTGGGGGAAAACGGCGCAGGTAAATCCACCCTGATCAAAGTGCTGGCTGGCGTGTATACCAGCGATGAGGGGCAGATTACCTTTCAGGGAAACGTCACGGCATCCGCCGCCGCGTTGAAAACGGCAACCAGCCAGCCCATCGCGTTTATTCACCAGGACCTGGGGCTGATTGAGTGGATGACCGTGGCGGAAAATATGGCACTGGTGATGGGATTCAACCGCCGCTTTGGCCTGGTCAACTGGCGGGCGGTGCGTGAGCGGGCGCGTTCGGCGCTGGAGGAAGTCGGTATTCAGCTGGACCCCGATGCCCGCGTGTTTGAACTGTCGCGGACAGAGAAATCGCTGCTGGCCATCGCCCGTGCCGTCGCGGTCAACGCCGAAGTGCTGGTGCTGGATGAGCCCACCGCCTCGCTGCCCGCCAACGACGTGCGCCACCTGTTTGGCGTGATTGAACGCCTGAAAAGCCGCAACGTCGGCATGATTTACGTGACACATCGCCTGGATGAGGTGATCGAAATTGCCGACCGTATTTGCGTGATGCGAGACGGTAAACGCGTTGCGGAAGGCGTCACGGCAGATTACAAGCTTCACGATCTGGTGGAAATGATTGTGGGCGAGGCGCTGGAGAGTAACCAGCGCCTCGCGCTGCCCGAGGCGCGGCCGCCGGTGCTGTCGCTGAATCAGCTGTGCATTGACGAAGTCGGGCCGGTTTCTTTTAGCCTGCAGCCAGGCGAGATGCTGGCGCTGGCAGGACTGCGCGGAGCCGGTCAGGAAGAAATAGGCCGAATGCTGTTTGGCCTGAAGCAGGCCACCAGCGGACAGGTTATTTTTCGCGACAACCCCTGCCACCCACGCTCTCCCCGTGAGGCGATGGCAGCGGGCATCTCACTGGTGGCAGGCGACCGCACGGGCGAAAGTCTGGTGATGTCGATGAGCGTGCGTGAAAACCTGTTTATTAATCCCTGCGCCAGCGGTCATCGGCTGATATCGCACTATGGTCGCCGCGCCGAGGTAGGCGCCAGCTGGTGGAAAGTCCAGCTGTTCGACGTGCGTCCCAAAGACGTCAACCTGGATATCAGCGCCCTGTCCGGCGGCAACCAGCAGAAAGTGGTCATGGCCCGCTGGATGCACCTCAACGCGCCGCTACTGATTCTTGAAGATCCTACCGCTGGCGTGGATGTCGGCGCACGCGAAGAGATTTATCACCTGCTCAATAAAGCCCTCGCCGAAGGCGTGGCGGTGCTGGTGATTTCCAATGACCTTGAAGAAATTGCTCATATCTGCAACCGCGCGCTGGTGTTTAACCGGGGCCAGGTGGTGGGTGAGCTGAGAAATGAACAGGTTACGTTTGCAGGTTTACTGGAGCTGGCCTCGGCCAGTTCTGCTGCTCCATTAGCTACCGTCTGAACAGGCAGTCAGGAGAAACGAAATGTCTAAAACCTCGGTGAAGTCCACCGCGCTCGAACAACGGGTCAGCCTTGCTCAGCATGGCTTTGCGCCGTGGTCGATGCAGATCCTCACCCGCTACGGGCTACTGCTGTTATGTGTGCTGTTAGCGTTACTGTTTTCAGTTCTGTCCCCCACCTTCGCTTCGATGTTGACCGTACAGGCGATTCTGTCCAGTAAGGCAAAAATTGCGCTGCTGGCGCTGGCGGCCACCTTGCCAATGATCGTTGGCAAAATCGACCTCAACGTCGGTTTTGGCATCGTGCTGTGGCACATCCTGGCCATTACGCTGCAGGTGGAATATGGCTTTTCCTGGCAGATGGCGGTGCTGACAGTGCTGGTGTTGTCGGCCCTGTATGGCCTGCTTAACGGCATCCTGGTCGCGCTGGCAGACATTGACAGCTTCGTCGCCACGCTGGGCTCCGGGACGGTGCTGTATGCCATTGCGCTGTGGCACTCCGGCGGCCGACAAATTGTGGGTGATTTACCGGATGCGTTCAGCGCGCTGCACAGCACGGAAATCCTTGGCATTCCGATTGGCGCATTCTATGTGCTGGGCCTGGCGCTGGCGTTATGGCTGGTCACCGAGCATACGCCGCTGGGAAGATGCATGTATGCCGTGGGCGGTAATCCCGTCGCGGCACGCCTCAACGGCATCGCCGTTAATAAGTACGTCATTGGATCCTTTATCGCCTCCAGCGTCATTACCGGCTTCAGCGGCGTGCTGATTGCCGCAGAACAGGGCGTCGGCCAGGCCAGCGTCGGGATGGATTACCTGCTGCCTGCCTTAGTGGGCGCCTTTCTGGGCAGCACCACCATTCGTCCGGGACGGGTTAACGTTTGGGGCACCGTAGTGGGCATCGCCATTCTGGCTATTGGTATCGCCGGTATTCAGCAGTTTGGCGGCGCCTTCTGGGTTGAACCCTTATTTAACGGTGCCACGCTGTTGCTGTCGATTACGCTTGCCGGCTACGCCCAGCGTCGCCGTATGTTGAACCAAAAAGCTGTCGTGCGTAGTCAGAGCACGCCAGCAACAACACCTGACCCACAGCAAAAAACCATCACACCAGGGAACTCATTATGAAAAATCCGGTATTTGGTCTTTCTCTCGTTGCCATGCTGGTCGCCTCACTGCCCGCTCATGCAGACAGCTACCTGGAACAGGCCACCGCGGCCGTCGCCAAAGCCACGTCCAGCGCCACCACCTGGGACGGCCCTACCACGGGGCCGAAACTCCAGGCGAACAAGAAACTGATTTTTATCGCCTCAGATATGAAAAATGGCGGTGTACAGGGGGTTCAGCAGGGGCTGAGCGAGGCGGCGAAAGTGGCGGGCTGGAAGCTGGATACGCTGGACGGTGCGGGATCGGTGAAAGATCAGCTTGCCGCGCTGAATCAGGCTATTGCCCAGCGCCCTGACGGCATCATTATTGGCGGCTGGAACCCCAACGTCGCCAAAATGCCGCTCAAAAAAGCGGTCCAGCAAAAGATAGTGCTGATGGCCTGGCATGCGGAGCCACAGCCAGGCCCGATTAAGCAGTACGGCATTACGGATAACATTACTTCTGACTCAAATGAGGTTGCCCGCCTGGCGGCACAGTACGCGGTGGTGAAATCAGGCGGTAAAGCTCAGGTCATCATCTTTACCGACTCGCTGTACAAAATCGCGCTGGATAAAGCCAATGCGATGAAGCAGGAAATTGAAAAGTGCAGCGAGTGTAAGGTCATCGACTTTATTGACACGCCGCTGGCCGATACCTCTAACCGTATGCCGTCGCTCACCTTCAGCTTGTTACAGAAGTACGGCGACCGCTGGCAGTACTCGCTGGCGATTAACGATCTCTATTTTGACTTCATGGCACCGGCGCTGAAAACCGCAGGCAAGGGGGGCAAAAACGCGCCATACAATATCTCTGCGGGCGACGGGTCTGTCTCGGCCTTCCAGCGTATTCGCAATGGTGAAAGCCAGTCGGCAACCGTGGCGGAACCGTTAAAACTCCACGGCTGGCAGTTGCTGGATGAGTTCAACCGCGCCTTCGCTGGTCAGCCGCCTTCCGGCTATGTCACGCCTGCGCACTTAATTACTCAGGAAAATATTAGCCGGGATGGCGGACCGCAAAATAACTACGACCCCGAAAACGGTTATCAGCAGCACTATAAAACCATTTGGGGCGTGAAGTAACGGAGGCCAGCAGCATGCAGGTAGAAAAACTGTGTTCCCCTGCCATCTGGGCCGAAGGCCCGGTATGGCTGCCGCAGCACGATGCGGTGGTATTCAGCGATGTCAAAGGCAACCGCATGTACTGCTGGCAGCGCAACGGTGAGCTCAGCATCTGGCGTCATCACGCTAACTATGCCAACGGCAATGCCCGGGATGGGCAGGGACGCGTAGTTAGCTGCGAACACGGCCGCCGGGCTATCAGCCGGACCGAACTGGATGGCACGGTCAACGTGTTGATCGACAAAGTAGAGGGCAAGCGCTTTAACTCGCCCAACGATCTGGCGATCCGCGCCGATGGCACCATCTGGTTTACCGATCCGCCTTACGGGATCGTTAACGATCACGAAGGCTATCTGGCCCCGAGTCAGGTGATTGGCTGCTATCTCTACTGCTTCGATCCCGCCTCCGGGCAGCTCAGTATTGCAGCCAGCGATCTGCAACGGCCTAACGGGCTGGCGTTTTCGCCCGACGAGAGCCTGCTGTATGTTGCCGATATGTCGGTGGTGGACTTTCCAACCCTGGGGCGCCACCAGCTCCGGGTCTATCAGGTTAAAGGACGCGAGCTGTCGCCCGGCCAGTTTTTTGCCGATGTCACGCCGGGCTTCCCGGACGGATTCTGTGTCGATTCTCACGGCGACATTTACTGTAGCTGCGCAGACGGCGTGATTATTTTTAACCCTGACGGAGAGCGCAAAGGCAAAATTCCGATCCCTGAAACGGTATCCAACTGCACATTGGGTGGGCCGGATAATAATGAACTCTATATCACCGCAAACACGTCGCTCTACCGGGTAAGGCTGCCCTAAGCCGTCTGCTCAGGCAGGGATGCCGCACGCGTCAATCAGGTCAGCCTCTGTTGGGCTGACCGGCCCGTCTGTGGGCAAAATCTGGCGAATAAGCCAGAGATCACAAAAGCCGACAATAAATATAAGATACTGATTTTTATTGATTAATTTTTCGGTCATTTCTTTGACTGGCCCGGCTTTTCCCCATAGCATTTAGTTGAAATGACATTCCACATTATGAAATAAAGCGGTAACGCTGGGAGTATCAGTCGTATGAGAATCAGCTATCAGCAGTTGTATGAGGAGTTTCTCCGCGTACTTACAGGTCGTAACGTGCCTCAGGATAAAGCCGAAGCCTGCGCGCGCATGTTTACCGAAACCAGTCTCAACGGCGTGTATTCCCACGGCGTAAACCGCTTCCCGCGGTTTATTCAGCAGCTGGATGCTGGCCATATCGTGCCCGAGGCGGAGCCACAAAAAGTCCTGTCGCTGGGCGCGATCGAGCAGTGGGATGCGCAGCGCGCCATCGGCAACATCACCGCGCACGGGATGATGGATCGTGCTATGGCCCTGGCATCGGAACACGGTATTGGGCTGGTGGCACTGCGTAATGCCAATCACTGGATGCGCGGCGGCAGTTATGGCTGGCAGGCAGCGGAAAAGGGCTTTGTGGGCATTTGCTGGACGAACTCCATTGCCGTGATGCCGCCCTGGGGCGCGAAAAGCGGCGCTATCGGCACCAACCCACTGATCATCGCCGTGCCAGGCGAGCCAATCACCATGGTGGATATGTCGATGTCGATGTTCTCCTACGGCATGCTGGAAGTGAATCGTCTGGCCGGTAAGAGCCTGCCGGTCGATGGCGGATTTGATGATGAAGGCAATTACACGCGCGATCCGGCCACCCTTGAGCAGAACCGTCGCATCTTACCCATGGGTTACTGGAAAGGCTCCGCGCTATCGGTGGTACTGGACATGCTGGCCACCCTGCTCTCCAACGGTGCCTCCGTCACCGAAGTGACACACGACAACGGCGATGAATTCGGCATCTCGCAGGTCTTTATCGCGATTGATGTTGACCGCCTTATCGACGGTGAAACCCGCCAGCACAAGCTCGACCGCATCCGGGCATCAATTATCAACGCTGAACGGGCCGACAGCGCGCAGGCCATTCGCCTGCCCGGCGATAAGTTTCCTCCGCTGCGAGCTGAAAATCAGCGACTTGGCATTCCGGTAGATGAGCGCGTCTGGGCGCGTATCCAGGCGCTGTGAGGAGGGAATCATGATCACCGGACACATCGCGAATACCGACCCGCGTCACTATCCTCCGGCGATCGCCAAAGCGATCGCCTGCCTGACCCGCTACGACCTGCTCACCCTGGCGGCGGGACGTTATCAGGACAGTGAAACCGGCTGGGTTATGCAGGTACTGGATCTGCACACCGTTCCGGCCGAGGAGAACTACCCGGAAGCACACCGCCTGCACATTGATGTGCAGTACCTGGTTACGGGCGAAGAAGTCATCGGCGTCGCAACGCAGCCTGTGGATTTCGCGGTGCATCAGCCTTACGACCCGGAGCGCGACATTATTTTTTACCAGCACGTGCCGCATGAGACCCAGGTGCGCATGCTGCCGGGCACCTTTGCCGTGTTTTTTCCGCAGGATATCCATCGCCCAAATTGCGCGGTGGGCACGCCAGGACCGATTCGCAAAGTGGTGGTCAAGATCCCCACCTGCGATCTGGCGTAAGCAAGGAGAAAGGCCATGAGTCTGACATCAACTGCCGTTAACCGTGAAAAGATCCCTGCCCTGCGCTGGTTACGGATCATTCCGCCTGTCCTGATCACCTGCATCATTTCCTATATGGATCGGGTTAATATTGCCTTTGCCATGCCGGGCGGAATGGACGCCGAACTGGGCATCAGCGCCTCAATGGCCGGTCTGGCGGGCGGTATTTTCTTCATTGGTTACCTGTTTTTGCAGGTGCCAGGCGGCAAGCTGGCCGTCTACGGTAACGGCAAACGCTTTATTGGCTGGTCGCTGCTGGCCTGGGCAGTCATTTCGATACTGACCGGCATGGCAACCAGTCAGTACCAGCTGCTGGCACTGCGCTTTGCGTTAGGGATCGCCGAAGGCGGCATGCTGCCGGTGGTGCTGACGATGATCGGCAACTGGTTCCCGGATGCCGAGCGCGGCCGCGCCAATGCGATTGTGATCATGTTTGTCCCGATCGCCGGGATCATTACCGCGCCGCTCTCCGGCTGGATCATTACCGGCTGGGACTGGCGCATGCTGTTTTACGTGGAAGGCGCGTTATCGCTGGTCGTCATGGCCCTGTGGCATTTCACCATCAGCAACCGGCCGCAGGAGGCGAAGTGGATTTCTCCGGCTGAAAAGCAGTATCTGATTACGACCCTGCACAACGAGCAACTGATGATCAAAGGGCAGAACGTGCGCAACGCTTCTCTGCTTAAGGTCATGCATGAGCCCGTGATGTGGCGGCTGATTCTGGTCAATTTCTTTTATCAGACCGGCATTTACGGCTACACCCTGTGGTTGCCCACCATTCTTAAAGAGCTGACCCACGGCAATGTCGAGCAGGTTGGTATGCTGGCCATACTGCCCTACGTCGGGGCGATCTTCGGCATGTTTCTGTTTTCTGTTCTTTCGGATGCAACCGGGCGGCGCAAGCTGTTTGTGGCGCTGCCACTGGCAGGTTTTGCGCTATGCATGGCGCTGTCGGTGTTGCTAAAAGCGCATATCTGGTGGTCCTACGCGGCGCTGGTGGGCTGTGGCGTGTTTATTCAGTCTGCCGCGGGCGTGTTCTGGAGTATTCCGCCGCGCCTGTTCAATGCCGAGGTCGCGGGCGGGGCACGCGGCCTGATCAACGCACTGGGCAACCTTGGCGGCTTCTGTGGGCCTTACATGGTCGGCGTGCTGATTGCGTTCTACAGCAAAGATGCCGGGGTTTACAGCCTTGCCATTTCGCTGGCGCTGGCTGCGCTGCTGGCAATGACCCTGCCTGCCCGCTGTGATTCTGCGAAACGGGAGGCATTATGAAACGCTGGCTGGGACTGGACTGCGGCGGCACCTTTATTAAAGCCGGACTCTACGACAGGCAGGGCCGCGAGCTGGCCGTTGCGCGGCAAAACCTGCCGGTACAGGTACCAGAGCCGGGTTATGCCGAACGCGATATGACGCTGCTCTGGCAGCAGGCGGCAGCGGTCATTCGCGAAGTACTGACCCGCAGCGGTCAGGATGCTGCCGACGTCGCTGGATTAGGCATCTCTGCTCAGGGTAAAGGGCTGTTTCTGCTGGATAAAGATCGCAATCCTCTGGGAAATGGCATCTTATCCTCCGATCGTCGCGCCCTGAGCCTGGTGCAACAGTGGCAGCGGGAAGGCATGCCGCAAAAACTCTATCCTCTCACCCGACAGACGCTCTGGACCGGCCATCCGGTGTCGCTCCTGCGCTGGCTAAAGCAGCATCAGCCGCAGCGCTACGCCGCAATCGGCAGCGTACTGATGGCCCACGACTACCTGCGTTTCTGTCTGACCGGCGAGCTGGCCTGTGAAGAAACTAACATCTCTGAATCCAATCTGTACGACATGCAGGCGGCAGACTGGTCGCCCGCGCTGGCTGAGATGCTTGATATCAGCGAGATCGTGCCGGCGTTGCCCCCGATTGTGGCATCAACGCAGATTGCCGGCTATGTAACCGCGCAGGCTGCCACCGCATGCGGTTTGCTGCCCGGCACGCCTGTGGTCGGGGGCCTGTTTGACGTGATGTCCACCGCGCTGTGTGCGGGACTGAATGACGCAACGCGCCTGAACGCGGTGATGGGCACCTGGTCGGTGACCAGCGGCATTACCGACTGCATTAGCGATGAAGCAGACTATCCCTACGTTTACGGTCGCTATGCCATTGAAGGCCAGTATCTTATCCACGAAGCCAGCCCGACATCGGCGGCAAACCTGGAGTGGTTCTGTGAGCAGTGGGGCATCCGCGACTACCAACAATTAAATCAGTGGGTCGAGGAGCTGGAACCTGCCAGCAGCGCGCTGCTGTTTCTGCCTTTTCTGTACGGCACCAACGCCGGGGCCGACCTGCACGGCAGTTTCTTTGGCCTGCAGGCGGGCCACACGCGTGCCCACCTGGTGCAGGCCATCTACGAAGGCGTGGTGTTTTCCCACCTGACGCATCTCAACCGCATTCTGCAACGCTTTCCCCAGGTCACCGCCCTGCGTCTGAGCGGCGGCCCTACGCGCTCCACGCCCTGGATGCAGATGTTTGCCGATGCCAGCGGCCTGCGCGTTGAAGTGCCGCAGATCAGCGAAAGCGGCTGTCTGGGCGCGGCGCTGGTGGCGTTGACCGGCACCGGTGCTTACGCCTCGCTGCAGCAGGCCCAGCAGGCCCTGGCGCCGGATATCGTCACCTGGCTACCGGACAGCACACGGCATGCCCGTTATCAGCAGAAGTATCAGCGTTATCAGCATCTGATCCGCGTCCTGAGTGACGCACAAGGAGCCCCCTTATGAGCCTGCCTTTACTCCAGCTGGCGCTGGATCATACCGCGCTGGATGCGGCGCTGGATACCGCACAGCAGCTGCATCAGCATGTCGATATCATCGAAGCCGGTACGTTGCTGTGTCTGAGCTGCGGAGTCGAAGCCGTGCGCCGTCTGCGCCAGCAGCATCCGCAAAAGACCCTGGTGGCCGACTATAAAGTGGCGGATGCCGGCGGCACGCTGGCAGACATGGCCTTCACGGCGGGCGCAAGCTGGATGACGGTCATCTGTGCCGCACCGTTGGCGACGTTTGCCAGCGCGCTGGACGTGGCGCAGCAGCACCAGGGCGATATTCAAATCGAACTGTTTGGTCACTGGACGCTGGACGATGCCCGCCGCTGGCGGCAACTGGGGCTGAAACAGGCCATTTACCATCGGGGGCGGGATGCCCAGGCCAGCGGGCAGCAATGGAATCAGCATGACCTGGATACCATGAAAGCCCTGTCGGATTTGGGTTTTGCGCTCTCCATCACGGGCGGCATTACGCCTCAGGATCTTGCGCAATTTAAAGACGTTGACGTGAAAGCGTTTATCGCCGGGCGCGCCCTCAGCGATCCCGCCAGCGGCATTCAACGCGCAGCGGAATTCCATCAGGCCATTGCCAGCATTTGGGGAACAGTATGAAACGCCAGCATCCGTTAGGTATTTACGAGAAAGCCCTGCCCGCTAACCTCACCTGGCCTGAACGACTGGCGCTGGCAAAAGCCTGTGGCTTTGATTTTGTGGAAATGTCGGTAGACGAAACCGACGTGCGGCTGGAGCGCCTGACCTGGAGCAAAGAGCAGCGCCTGTCGCTGGTCAACGCCATGATTGAAACCGGCGTGACCATTCCCTCCATGTGCCTGTCGGCGCATCGCCGCTTTCCGTTTGGCAGTCACGATCCGGCGATCCGCCAGCGGGCAGACGATCTGATCGATCGCGCCATCCAACTGGCAAAGGACGTGGGGATCCGCACGATTCAGCTTGCCGGTTACGACGTCTATTACGAACCTCACGATGATGGCACCGTAGCGCGCTTTGCCGAAGGCTTGTCACGTGCGGTGCAACGCGCCGCCGCGGCGCAGGTGATGCTGGCGGTTGAGATCATGGATACCGAGTTTATGAACGCTATCAGCAAGTGGAAAGTCTGGGAGCAGCAGCAGGCTTCTCCATGGTTTTCCGTTTATCCGGACGTGGGCAATCTCAGCGCCTGGGGCAATGATGTCACCGCCGAACTGACCCTGGGTATTGATCGCATCGCCGCGATTCATTTGAAGGATACCCAACCCGTGACCGCAAGCTCGCCGGGCCAGTTTCGGGACGTCCCCTTTGGTCAGGGCTGCGTGGACTTTGTCGGCGTATTCCGCACGCTTAAGGCGCTGAACTATCGCGGATCGTTCCTGATTGAAATGTGGACGGAAAAAGCCGAGGAGCCGGTTGCCGAGATCGTGCAGGCCCGGCGCTGGATTGAACAGAAAATGCAGGAAGGAGGTTTAGTATGAGCATAGCCGCCATGAAAGAGCAGGTGCTGGCCGCCAACCTGGCGCTGCCGCGCCATCATCTGGTGACCTTTACCTGGGGCAACGTCAGCGCCGTCGATCGCGCGCAGGGGCTGATGGCCATCAAACCCTCCGGCGTGGCGTACGACGGCATGACGGTGGACGACATCGTGGTCGTGGAACTGGAAAGCGGACGGGTGGTGGAAAGCAGTAAAAAACCCTCGTCGGATACCGCGACGCACCTGGCGCTCTACCGCGCCTTTGCGGATATTGGCGGCATTGTGCATACCCATTCGCGCCACGCCACCATCTGGGCGCAGGCCGGTCAGGACCTGCCCGCCTGGGGCACAACCCATGCCGACTACTTTTACGGGGCCATTCCCTGCACCCGGCTGATGACGGAGGCCGAAATAGCCCACCACTATGAACACAATACCGGCGAAGTGATTATTGAAACCTTCCGCACGCGCGGCATCAGCCCGACCGCTATTCCTGCCGTGCTGGTTAACGCGCACGGGCCCTTTGCCTGGGGAAAAGACGCCGATAACGCGGTCCACAATGCGGTGGTGCTGGAAGAGATCGCCTATATGGGCATTTTCTCCCGCCAGCTGACGCCCGGTATTACCCACATGCAACAGCCCTTACTGGACAAGCACTTTCTCAGAAAGCATGGAGCAAGTGCCTATTACGGGCAGTAATCCACAGTGGTTATCTTACTCAGCAGGAGCGGTTAACTATGAACAGGTCGTTTCGTCTGACGTCCCCTGCCGACCGGCATTATGGTCCGGCGCTTTGGGCAGGGTTTTGGGGCGGCAACGTTGCCAGCTTCGTAAAATGGGGAACGGAGAATCCGTTTCCGCCCAGAACGCCTGACAGGGCGATTCCCCCTGCTGAGATGCTGCAGGATATGGGGATCAACGTCAGCAACCTGGTCTATCATTATTCCGGTCACGTGGTGAACTGGGGCGTTGCCGGGGTTCACCACCTGTTCTCAATCATCTTCGCCCTGCTCTACTGCGCCCTGGCCGAGATCCTCCCGGTCGTTACGCTGGGCCAGGGCGTAGCGTTTGCCCTGCTCATTACCCTGGGCTTTCACGGCGTGATCTTGCCGATGAACGGCTGGGCACCGCCCTTGTGGCACCTGCCGTTAGCGGAAATCGCCTCGGAGACGTTAGGGCATATTCTGTGGATGTGGACGATCGAGATCTTCCGGCGCGCCATGGGCGGGAGCGTCTTTCCGCGCGCGTCCGCATAGTGCCTGTATTCCCTCAAGTCATCATATTTGTTTAAGAACCCTCTGAAATCCCAATGGCGCACTTCTGTTCCTGTGCGCCTAACTCCGTCGATCGTCGCCATTTTTCTGCAAAATTAGGCTATCAGGCAAAATCCTTTTTTCCTTGCTGCTAAATGGCGGTTGATAATCGTTAAGGCATTTTTACAATACGGCCTACGCTTAACCCTAACCGGCTCGTTCAGGCGAACGCCGTGATTGAGTAAACTTACAGGCCTGTAACGCTCATGAAAATCGTCTCAATCCAGTATCTGCGCGGCCTGGCTGCGCTACTTGTGGTGCTGGCGCACAACTCATCGCTGTTAGAAAGTCACTGGACCCGGCACATCCCCGGCGCGCTGGGCGTGGACGTATTCTTTATTATCAGCGGCTTCATCATGACTTTTATTACGCATCAGTTTAACGAAGCGCCGACGTCGTTCATGGTGAAACGCTTTTTCCGCATCTGGCCGGTCTTCTTTGTGGTTTGGCTGCTCTCGTTCGTGGTGGTTTATCACGACCGTTCGCTTCAGGATATGTCCTGTGCGCTCTACTTCTGCCTGCAGGATTACAGCAGCCCCGGGCCGACCTTTGGATTCAGCGCATTAGGTCCGCCGTGGACGCTTTCCTATGAGATCCTGTTCTACGCCGTGTTCACCGTGGCGATGTGCATAAACTATCGCTACCGTAGCTTCCTGTGTGCACTGATTTTCCTCGCCTCCAGCGTGGGCTTTCAGCTGTATTACAACGGCAGTTTTACCTTTTCCTCTCAGGTTTCGCCTGATATGGCGGTGACGCACTGGTGGCAGGCGTGGATCAAACTTATCAGCAATACCATCTGCATGGAGTTTATCTTAGGGATGATGCTGGCTGAATTAATCGTCAGACAAAAGCTCCCTGAGCTGAATCCTCAGATGCGCAGAATACTGCAGGTGGGGCTGGTACTGGCGTTTGCGACAGCGCTGATGATTGGGCCGCAGCCGTTTGGCCTGCATGGCGGTTTCTGGCTGGCGGCGGCCATTATGAGCATCACGGTGATGCTGGGTTACCGCACGGAAAGTGGTCATAACCGCACGCTGATCTTCTTTGGCGATATCTCGTATTCGCTCTATCTCATCCACTATCCGATGATGATATTGCTGATGAACAGCCTGGCGGATAAAGCCTGGACGGACAATCTGATGATTTTCATCCTCTCCATTAGCATCAGTGTGGCGCTGGCCTCCGTGATGTTTTTCTGGATTGAAAAACCCGCCATTAAGGCAGGCAAACGCGTTGCCCGCTGGTTATCAACGCCGTTGACGCTGCACAGAAGTTCGTAACCCTTTAAAAGCAGCGGCCGCCCGGGCCACTGCTTCGCCACGATCAGAAACTCTGCCAGTTATCTTCCTGCGCACCTGCACCTGCCGCCGCAAGCTGTGGACGCTTCAGCACGGGCGCGGCCGTCACGGCGGCTAAAGGCGGCTTAGCGGCGACAACCTGAGCTGAACGGATGGTAAAGGCGGCCACCAGCTGTTGCAGCGTGGTGGACTGCTCCGTTAACGAACGCGCAGCGGCAGAAGCCTGCTCCACCAGTGCGGCGTTTTGTTGGGTTACGCTGTCCATCTGATTAACCGCTTCATGTACCTGACCAATGCCCTGCGACTGTTCGCTTGCCGCCACCGCAATCTCATCGACCAGATCGTTTACCTGACGCACGGCATCGTTCATCCGGCCCATATTTTGTCCGACTTCTTCAGCCTGAGCGGCACCGGTTTCAACGTAGCGCATGGAGGACTCGATCAGTGCTTTGATCTCACGGGCAGAAGAAGAAGAGCGCTGTGCCAGATTACGCACCTCTCCGGCGACCACGGCAAAACCGCGTCCCTGCTCACCGGCACGGGCGGCTTCAACGGCCGCATTCAGCGCCAGGATGTTGGTCTGGAAGGCAACGCCTTCAATCAATGCAATAATGTCGTTGATTTTCGCTGAACTGCTTTTGATATCGGACATGGTGCTCAGCATGGTTTTGACTTTGCCCGAGCTGTCTTCCGAGATTTCACGCGCATTTTTGGACAGCTGGCTGGCGAGGCGGGTATTTTCAGCCGTCTGACGCACGGTTTCGCTCAGTTCAGACATACTGGCCGCCGTTTCCTCCAGCGACGCTGCCTGCTCTTCGGTACGCGCCGAGAGATCGTCGTTGCCGGCTGAAATCTGGGATGAGGCAGAGCCGACAGAGTGGGATGCCTGTTCAACGGACGACAACGACTGCGCCACATTGCTGACCAGGTGATTATAAGCGCTGGCCGTTAAGCCAATTTCGTCGCGACGCGACTCATCTGCGCGCAGCGTCAGATCGAGGCGTTCGCTGGCGCTTTCCATGGTGGCACGAATCGCGTTGAGCTGACGACGGATGCTGAAGATGGTTTTCACCGAAAACGCGCCAAGCAGCAGGATAATCAGCAGCGAACCGCCGGACATGCCCCACAAGGTTTGTTGATAAACCTGATTGTTTTGCTGGCTGTAGGTTTTGCCAATGTCCACATTCAGCTGCAGCTGTCGCTTTAACCCCGCTATCAGATCGCGAACAGACTGGCCCACACCACTGTCTCCCTGGATCGCGCCCAACGCGATGGCATCATTTTGTGCCCGTGACCCGGCAAAAAAGGTCGGCAGCCTGGCTTCCGCTTCTTTTATCTCCGCAAAGGCTTTTTCGCTCAGGGCCTTGTCTTCAGCACTGGAAAGGTCGTGATCAAAGTAATACTGGTTTTGCTTTTTCAGATCCGCAATCACGCCAGCGATATCTTTCTCAAACTGGGCCTGCTTGCGTTGATCGGTCGCACTTTGATGGCGATAAAGCAGCAGTGTCAGGGCATTGCTGCTATCGACAAGCTTATTAAGATCGGTAATAGAAGGAATTGTATTTCTCTGCACGTAATCGAAGCGTGATTGAAATCCTGTTACCACCGTGATCGCCACCATAGCCAGAACAGCCAGTGAGGCGGCAAGGAGGGAGAAGGTCAGGAAAAGTCGCTGTGTAATGGTCATTTTTTGTTCCGCCTGGTCGTTAAAACGAAAATGCTTTGTGCATTAAATGTACGTACATAAAGACTATCGGCATGTACCTGACAAAACTGAGCGTATTCGTTTAGGTATTGTTTACATTATGTAACGGCACAGCGTGTTTAGCGGCGACAGGAGGAAAAAGTGAGATTGAGTGAGGCTTGCCCGGCGTCACACCGGGCAAGAATGAAGACTTAAAACAGTACCGAATAGTTCAGCCCAAAGGTACGACCCCGGCCTTTATACTGAAACAGCGACGGCGAGCCATAGGTCGGACTGTAGAGCAGCGGCGCACGCTGTCCCCACACCGTGGTGTAGTCGCGATCCAGCAGGTTCTCGACGCTAAAGCTCAGCTTGCCCACCGGCAACTGGTAGCTGCCGATAAAATCAACGGTGGTATAACCGTCAATTTTGTTGCCGCCGTTATCGGTCAGGTCAAACGACTGCGTGCTTTGCAGGCGCAGGCTCCAGGGATCCGGCGACCAGCCAACATAGGCGGTGGCTTTCGATGGACTGGCATAAATGACATCCCACTTTTTCCAGCCGCCATCTTTTTTGGTTTCAGACTTGACCAGGTTGAAGTTGACGCCGGTGCTCCAGTTGGTATCGGGGATAAAGTAATCCACCGCACCTTCCACGCCATAAATACGGCGCTTGTCATCGTCCACGTTAATGGTCATATCGCTGCGGTTGACCGAAATCGATTTGTCTGACAGCGAATAGTAGGCTGCTAACTGCGTGCGCAGGTCATTACCGGTGTAACGCCAGCCCAGCTCGTAAGAATCGACTTTGATGCCCTGAAGCTTCGACTGATCGACATTAACGCTGTTCAACAACTGGTAGTTGCCGTTTTGCAGACGATAGGTGCCGTTGCCGTAATACTTGCCCGGATCCGGCAGTTCAACGCCTTGCGAGAAGTTGAACCATGCCTGCTGCCGCTCGGTGATATGCATCAGGATACCGGCGTTGTACAGGACGTTGTCGTAATCCGTTGAGCCGCCTGGAATCGCATCGGCCGAACGCGCCGTGCCATTAGCAATCGCCTGCTGCTGGGCATAGCCGACAAAGTCGTCCACCTTGTTTTCGGTGTACTGATAACGTACGCCGCCACTCAAGGTGAAGGTATCGTTGATGTCGTAGCTGGACTGCAGGAAAGCCGCCAGGTTAGTAATGTCATAACCCGGATAGCGTCCGGTGGTGTAAATGCTCTGGTTGTTCAGGCCACCCGAGGCGGCCGACTGTGCCAGATCAAAGAACATCTGATTGGAACTAAAACGTTCATGATCGGCATCAACACCGTAGGTCAGCTGCAGGTTGTCGAGCGGTTTACTGGTGATTGCCAGCTTGCCGCCGTACTGGTCAGTATCCTGTTTAGAGGAAGAGAGGCTTGTCACCCGCCCGCCGGACACCGTTGGGAAGGGATAAAACGCCAGAGATTCATCACGATAGTAGACCTGACCCACCAGCTCCTGACCCAGGAAATCGGTATTAGAGTACTGCAGACTGACCAGGTGGCGCTCGGTGCCGGGAATACGGTCTGAGTTCAGTCCTTTACTGGTGTAGGCGTTACCGTTACCGGTTACCGCCGAAAAGTTTCGGCCAAGATAGAGGCCATAATCGTCATCGCCCTGGCTCTTGTAGTATTGCGTCACCAGCTGCAACTGCTGGTGATCGTCAATCTCAAGCGTGCCGGTGCCCATCACATCCAGACGATCGGAGTATTGCAGGCCCGTCTGGGTGTTATCGAGCAAAACAGAATCGCCGTTGCCGTCATACCAGCCGCCAAACTTCTGGTAGGCCACCGACAACCGTCCCGAGGCGCGGTCATTGCCGCCCGAGATTGCGCCCGCCACGCGCTCATCGTGATCTTTACTGTTGTTAAACCCGGTTTTGGTGCCGGTTTCAAACTCAAACTGGGTGCCCGGCTGGCCTTTTTTGGTGACGATATTGATCAGACCACCGGTGCTGCCCCCGCCGTACAGCGAGGTTGAACCGGAGATCACCTCGATGTGATCGATGTTAAAGGGATCGATCGAATCCAGCTGGCGGCTGTCTGTGCGCGAAGAATTCAGGCGAACGCCGTCCACCAGCACCACAATCGCGCGGCCGCGCATGTTCATGCCGTAGTTGGTTCGGCCCTGGCTACTGACGTCCAGGCCCGGCACCAGCTGCGCCAGCGCATCTTTAAACTCTTTGCCGCCCTGGACTTGTTGCTCCAGTTCGGCCCCCTCAATCACCCAGGTGGTTTGAGCCATTTCTGCCACCGTACGGTGCGTACGGCTGGCCGAAACCACCATGTCATTTTCACTGGTTTGCTGTGCGACCGCGGGCGCCATCATGGCTAACAGCAGCGGATTAAGCAGCCAGATATTCTTGTTTTTAGTCTTCATTATCGTTCCTGCGTGCGAGGTTAAGGCTTACCCCAAGGACTCGGTATAGTTTTTAGTGGACGCAGCGCCGTGCTGCGGTTTTTCCCGGCTGACGCTGCGCCACTGGATCAGGGCGGGCGGCGTGCTGAGATCGAACAAATCGCGCCCCAGTGCGCGATTCAGAATACGGGCGGATCGCCATGCCATCAGGCTGAGCTGAGGCTCCGCGATACCGTGGGTTTGCATACTGGCGTTCACCGCAAAGATGTTATTTTCTTTTGGCCCGTTCCACTCAAGCGTGAAGTCCTCACGCACGCTGAACGTGCACTCATCTTTCATGGTCAGGCGGCTCATCAGGGGGGAGAGCAGTTCTGGCAGCGCAGGCCGGTAGCCGGTGGCGAAAATCACCACATCGCATTCGATAAGGTCGTAGCCCTGGTCAAGCTGATGCTGCAACTGAAGCTGCCAGCCCTGGTGATGACTGTTGAGTTCAATGACCGAGCGGCTCGGCAGCAGGTGCGCATTGCGCGGCTGACGCTGCACTTCAAAGCGATGATACAGCTCGCGATAAATCGTCAGCAGGGAATCTGCCGTGATGCCGTCCGAGGTCATCTTCTGTTCAGCCAGCATTTTCTGTCGGGCAGCCTCGTTCAGACCGACAAAGCTGGAAACGTATTCTGGCGTGAAGTACTCGTTGGCAAAAGCGGCCTCATCCAGGGCGTTAAAATTGTTGCGGCGCGACACCCAACTGACCTCAGCCGGTTCGCCCCATTCACCCCGGAAGGCGTTGAGGAACAGATCGGCACCACTCTGACCGCCGCCAATCACCGCCACACGCTTGCCGCGCAGGTCGGGTTTACGCAGGCTCATTTCGCTGGCGTGGAAACAGGTGGCGCTGATGCGGTTTACGCAGGGCGGCAGGTAGGGCTGCTTGCCAATGCCCAGACAGATGTTGCGGGCATAGCTTTCCCCACCGTTGCTGTGAATCACAAAGCGTTTATTGGCCTCATCAAAATCGATGCGTTCCACCGTGTGATTAAAGCGCAGGTTGTTCATGCCCTCGGCAGCCCAGCGCAGATAGTCGGAAAACTCATCGCGCGAGACGGTACGTAACTCGGTGGTCATAAAGCGGTAAAACTTTTTACGCTTCACCAGATAGTTCACAAAGCTGAACGGGCTGGTGGGCGCGACCGCGGAGACCAGATCTTTTAAAAACGAGGTCTGCATATGGCAGTCAGGCACCAGCATACCGGGATGCCAGGCAAAATCTGGGCGACTGTCTAAAAACTGGCTGGTAAAGCCTTCAGCTTCGTGTGCCAGCGCCGCGATACTCAGGTTAAACGGGCCAATGCCAACGCCAATAAAATCAACAGTGTTTGTCATGATTCAGTCCTTGGTAACCAGCCACAGCGGGTTTTGCAGATTTTCCAGGTAATTGGGCAACATACGGCTTCCGCCGTCCTGATCGGGCCAGGTGAGTTTTACCGGGTTCAGCACGACACGAATGATTTGTGGCTTGAAGAGTGAGAAAAGCGCAAAACGCGCCGACAGTTGCGGATGGTCCTGCATATAGTCGCTCAACACTGCGGCAAGCAGTTGGTAAAAACGTCGTTCCGGAACGCCAAGGCGCGCCATTAACGGCGAAATAAAACGCAGGACCGTGACAAAATGGCCAGTCTGCAAATCATGAATCAAATAGTCAGCACTCAGGCGTGCCGTCACATCGCGGACGTCCTGAGGCAGAGAGTCCATCTCCGGAAAATCGTCCTTTACCAGACGCATATCGCCCTGAAAATCTTTCAGCAATACGCGCTGGGGTACGCCGTCTTTCATCGCCAGCGTTATATTTTGCCCGTGTGCGATCAGCGCCACGCCATAACGGCACAGCAGGTGATACAGCGGCACCACGGCCACGCGGAACATCTGACTTAACCAGGCCTCGGCGCTCAGGCCCGAGCGGGCAATGTAGGCGCCGATAAGCGGCTGGTTGTTTTCATCGCACTCCATCAGCGTGGCCATCAGAATTGGCGTTTCGTCCGCGTGCAGCCAGCGCGACGGATTTTCACGCCAGATCACGCCCAGCATTTCCTGGTAGCGATAGGGGGCTTCGGGCAACGCGCCGTAGCCGCGATGGGAAACATAACCGGCGGCCGGCTCGCCCAGGATCACCGCCCCGCTCTGCTGCAGCGTCGTGTCGGTGGCAAAGACGTTTTGTAACCAGCGGGAGGCCAGCGGGCCCGCCGCGATATATTTGCCCGGAATACCGCGATAGCAGGAGGTGTTGTAAATGGTAAGCGGCAGTTTGATATCCAGCCCGCCCTGACGGCTGGCGTTGGTCAAGGTGCGCAGTGACTGTTGCGCCAGCCAGCGATCGCCGAATTCACCCAGCGACAGCATATTGCCCGTGGCCAGATCCGCGACAAAATCGAGCGCGATTTTTTGCTGCCACTGCCAGGGATGCACCGGCAAAGGCAGCCAGCTGTCGTCCAGCCCCTGCGCCTGCCAGGCCTCGGTGAAACGCGTATATTCGGCGCTGTCCATCGCGGCCTGCAACAACTGCTGGATGTCCAGCTCGCTGTCGCAGCGCCAGACCATATGATCACGCTTTACCGCCAGCCAGTGCAGGCGGAAGGTATTCATATATTCGGGTGCGTAGCGCGCCAGCGCCTCTTGTCCCCATCCGCGACGGCCTTTATTAAAGGCAAACTTGGGATGGCCGCTGAGCAGGCACTGCAGGCGGTCGGCATCCATATCAATCAGCGCATCGGCACTCATGCCCTGGCGTGCCTGCATAAGCTGAAGATCGCCGCGCAGCGTGGCATAGAGATCCTGCATATGTTCCGCCACCGTGGCATCGCTCATCGACAGCACCGGCTGTAGCTGGCACAGCAGCGTCTGGGCCAGTACCGGCTCATCCGCACAGCGCAGGCTTTGTGCATCTATCCATAACCAGCCCCAGATGCCCCGCTCGGCGGTGAACTGCCATTCGGCACCCGGCAGACTGATGCAGTAACGGTTGTCGCCCTGCGGCTGAGCCTGAAAGACCTGCTCGTACTCCAGCTCGGCCAGCATTTTTGCCACCAGCTGACGGTTAACGGTTTCCCATGCGTGCGAATTCATCACAGGCCCACCTCGCTGAAGAAACGGGCGCGCTGGGTCATCACCAGGCGAGAGCGCTTGTGCGGAAAGTCGAACTCTTTCACGGTGGTATAGCCCGCGGGTTCAAGGTGACGAAACAGGCGCTGATTATCCGCCCGCGGTTCCAGCACCAGGCGCTGGGTTTGCGGATTATCCAGCAGCAGATAGTGGCTGATGCCGCGCAGCCAGCTCTGCACAAAGTGCGGCCCGCGCCACTGCGGCTCACCCACCAGCAGATGCAAACCGCGATCGTACGGCTGCCAGCTGTAGTGCCGCCCGATACGATCTTCCGCCGCCCAGTAAATTTCAAAGTAGCTGAAGGGCTCGTCATCAAAACAGCCAATCAGCGGAAAGGCATAGCTGCTGCCGAGCTGGCGTTCAAGATAGGCGGTCTGAGTGGCCAGCGATCCGCTCTGCTCCCAGAAGTAATCCACGCGCGGATCGTTCATCCAGCGGGTAAACGCTTCGGCATCCCGGGCAGGATCGGCCACGCGGAAGCTCAGCGTGCGCCGTACGCGCGGATCGTAACGGCGATACACTTCGCCATCAGGTCGCGCTGGGCGCTGGGGAAAATAGATCTCACGTTCGGCATCAAATACCATCTCGCCGGAGGCCTGCTGACGAGGCGCAGACAACCACAGCGGCAGTTGCCAGAACGTCTCGCGGTGGACGATATCGCTTTTCAGGGCCGCAAACAGCGCCAGCGCCTGAGGCTCTTCACGCCACTCTGCGAAGGGCAGCACCATGGCAGAAAGCTGCGGGGCAGCGATAAACATCTGATCCAGCGCGTCACGCAGCCAGCCTTCGGGCAGTGGACCGGCAAAATGCAGCACCGCACTGTTGTCCTGTCCCCAACCCAGATTCAGGGTTTTTCCTGACTTTTCGCAACGCAGGCCGTGGCCGCTGTGAACAATCGTTGCCTGAGACATTTAGCGCTCCTGAGACAGCAGTGGGTTGATGAAGTCGAAGTAGATCACCGACGGATCGACGATGGTGTTTTCATTGTGATCGTGCAGGTAACAGAAGAAGTTGCCCTTGACGTTCCAGTGCGGGCTTTCCAGCACGTAATCCAGGCAGCCCTTGTGCGTGACCTCGTTACGTAGCGCACTTAACGCATCGCGTACCCGCGCCATCAAATGGGTTTCACTGTCCATGCCCGCCGCGCCCAGTGCCGCCGTGACGGCAAAGGTAGAATTCACTAACAGGTAATAGGGGAAGTAGCGCAGCAGCTGCTCGCGACTAAAGACGTTTTCCGCCTGCGCTTCGCCAATCATGTCCAGCCAGCCTGCGGCGTGAGGCATAAAGGCGCTGCCCTGGCAGTCGCGATAAATCAGGCCAACCGGCAGGTCCTGCTCCATTTCCACCAGGATATTTTGCTGATGGGCTAACAGCACCAGGCCGTAATCGGCTTCGGCGGTAAACAGGGGCTTCAGCACCTGCTGACAGTAGGCGTCGACCCAGGCATGCGCAGCCTGTTTTTCGCTGATGTGCAGGCGCTGGCTCAGGCGCTTTACTGCGGCAGACAGCAGTGAGTCGCCGCCGTCCGGCGCGGACTGCGTCAGGGAAACCAGCACGTTGGTCTGGCTCTGCGGCCTGTCGACAATCAGGTTTTCACGCAGTGCGAACAGGCTCTCTTCCATAATCGTGCCCTGCGCATCGCGCAGTCCGGCCCAGCCATCTTCCTGCATCACGCGAAACGCCGGGAAGCGTGCCTGCATGTCCTGCCAGCGGTCGGTCTGCGCCAGACGCGCCAACCGCATGCCGCGTTTGACCTCTTTGACCGACAGGGTGCGGACGGAGTTTGTCAGCCGCACGCTCAGGGAAAACTTGATCATGTCGCGGCTGGTCGCGCAGTACAGCGAACGCGATGAGGTGGTGGGCAGCCAGGGCGCACCGGCTTCACCCAGGTCAGTAACCAGGCCTTTTTCCACCAGTTGCTGACACCAGGTCTGCTGGAGCAGATAGTCCGCCTGCCAGGGATGGAGCGGGAACAGCCACTGCCGATCGGTTAGCGCATGCAGTAACTGCGGCGCGTTTTCTGCCGCAAAGCGCGTCAGGCGCTGCTGCAACGTCAGCTGCAGGCTGTCACCCGCCAACTGGTCTTTATCCACCGCAAACCAGCGTAACGGAAAATGTGGCGCAAAATCAGGCAGGTAACGTTCGGCCTGCTGCTGCGTAAAAGGTTCATGTGATTTGGGTGCCGGATGGAAGGCGTGCCCGACCAGCAGGGCCTGCTCTGCTTCGGCAAAGTTCAGGGCTTTCTCACGCAGGCCTCGCCAGTCGTGGCGGGCAGCCGTTGCCTCAGCGGTATGCGCATGGCTTTCCATCACGCGCTGATAAAACGCCTCACAGCCGGGAGCGGGCAGCTGTTGCTGATGTTGCAGTTTATCGACAATCAGTCTGGCAACGGTGGCGAACGTCACCGTCTCGCTGCCACGGTGAGTGACCAGCCGGGCCGGGAAGGCAAAACGGTGATGCTGGGTAGGAGAAAAGTAAGCCACCTTAAAGTGTAGGGCCTTCTCTTCCGCCAACGGAATCACTAACTCGGCGGGTTCACCCTGGCTGAGTCGCCAGTCCTTGGTTTCACGGATCAGGGAATTCAGGAAGCACTGTGCGGCCACATCCCAGGATCCATTGTGCGTCGATTGAATCATTATCAAACAATTTCCAGGCGTTATGATAATGCGAATTCTGCCGATAACAGTTCTCATTATCAACGACAATTGTTAGAATTGGCGGAATAAATTTTACAAATACATACAACAAAGATACGGGTTAGCAACATTGTGACATCTCTTGAACTGACCGCTACGCCACAAAAAGCCTTACCTAACTGGCCTTTAGCATTAAGCGCCGGACTGCTGGGCGTCGGACAGAATGGTTTGCTGGTGGCTATCCCGATGCTGGTTGCACAGACCAGTTTAAGTCTTTCGGTCTGGGCGGGATTGTTAACGCTCGGCTCTATGCTGTTTTTGCCCTCATCGCCGTGGTGGGGAAAACAGATTGCGCGTCTCGGCAGCAAACCGGTCGTGCTGTGGTCACTGGCCGGTTATGGCGCAAGTTTTTTGCTACTCGCTATGGGCTGCGCACTTCTTTCCACGCGGGCGGTCAGTGCTCCGATTGGATTAGGTATATTAATTATTGCCAGGGTGATTTATGGCCTGATGGTGTCGGCGATGGTTCCGGCGTGCCAGGTATGGGCGCTAAACCGTGCCGGTGAAGGCAAGCGCATGACGGCGCTGGCGACCATCAGCTCCGGTCTGAGCTGCGGCAGGCTGTTTGGCCCGCTGTGCGCTGCCGGAATGTTAGTCATTCACCCGATGGCACCGCTGGTGTTACTGGTCGTTGCGCCGTTGCTGGCGCTGGCTATGTTGTTGCCGTTGCGCGGAACCGAGCCACAGCCTGCGGTGGCGCGCAGGAATGCCCGCCTGCGCATCGATTGTCTGCCCTATCTGCTGTGCGCTCTGCTGCTGGCGGCCACGGTGAGCCTGATGCAGTTGGGCTTATCCCCGGCACTGGCCAGACAGTTTAGCGGTGATACCGCCGCAATCAGCCATCAGGTTGCCTGGCTGCTGAGCGTGGCGGCCATCTCCTCACTGGGCGCCCAGTTTATGGTACTGCGACCCCAGTTACTGACGCCGCTTGCGCTGTTGCTGAGCGCAGGGCTGTTGATGTCTCTGGGTCTGGCGATGATGCTGAGCACACCGCTCTGGCTGTTTTACACCGGCTGTGCCCTGCTTTCGTTTGGTGCTGCACTGGGTACGCCGGCTTATCAGCTGCTGCTAAATGACAGGCTGGCAGACGGTGCCGGTGCCGGCTGGATAGCCACCAGCCATACCTTAGGCTACGGATTGTGCGCGCTGCTGGTTCCCCTGGTGTCGCAGTCACAGGGCGCAACGGCGCTGATCGCTGCCGCATTCAGCGCTGCCCTGCTGTTCGTGGCGATGTCAGGTGTGATCTGGCGTGCACGTCGCCGCTCAACCTTATCGGCTCATTAACCAAAAGGAACGACGATGGCTGAAGCCCATAGCTACCGCCTGTTTGACGTAAAACTGGCACGCAAGCGTCATCTTTCTCCCTCAATGCTGAGCCTGGTGTTCAACGGGCCTGACGTGGCGCAGATGAAGTCTGACGCGCCCGATCAGCGGATCAAAATTTTGCTGCCGGCGGAAGATGGCAGCATGCCTGCGCTTCCCAATGATGGCGAGTGGTACCAGACCATTCTGTCGCTGCCAAAAGAGAAGCGTCCGCTGTTGCGCACCTATACGCTGCGTCATCTCGATCCTGAGCGCCAGGAGTTGACGATTGAGTTTGTCAGCCACGGTACGGAAGGCCCGGCATCGGCCTGGGCGATCAATGCTGAACCGGGTGACAGCCTGGTGATCGTTGCGCCCAATGCGGCCTGTGAATCTGACAGCGGCGGATATGAATGGACGCCGCCGGATGCGCTGCGTAATGCGTTACTGATTGCCGATGAAACCGCATTACCCGCGGCGAAAGGCATTCTGGAAAGACTGTCCCGACAGGAAAACCCGCCTCGGGTTCAGGCCTTTTTTGAAGTCCCGGATGCGGAAGATTGCGTCGATCTGCACGCCTATACCTTTGCCGACATCGTCTGGTTGCCGCGAAAACCTGCATTTGCTTCACACGGGGAATGCCTGGTTGAAGCAATAAAATCCCGGGTTAACGTTCCCGATGGCGGCCGCCAGCAGGACGTGCAGGAAGAGGCAGAAGGCGAATTGCTGTGGGACCGTGCTCAGGGCCGCAACACGGAATTTTACGGTTGGGTAGCGGCCGAATCGACCGTGGTGAAGCTATTACGCCGCCACCTGATAGGGGAGCGCGGCGTCGATCGCGACGCGATTAACTTTATGGCTTACTGGGCCAAAAAGCGGGCACACTAAACATCGCCTTAGGGTTGGCGCATTCAGGGAAAAAAGGATGATTTCTGGACGTTGTTTATGCGGAACGGTCGTTTTTAAGCTGGCTCAACAACCCAGCCATTTTTACCGCTGTCACTGTTCGCTTTGCCGCCGTCAGACCGGTACCGGCCATAACCTGGCCACGCTGGTTCATGCCGATCAGTTTAGCTGGCTGGCCGGTGAAGCCGATATCAGCAGTTGGCGTCGCCCGCAGGGATACCGTAATGACTTTTGCAGGCACTGTGGCTCGACGGTGCCGAACCTGTTGCGCGGCCGCCCCCTGATCTGGCTACCGATTGGGCTGTTAGATGAAGACCTCGCGTTGCAGTGTGCAGGCGATTTCTGCCTTGAGGATGCAATGTCCTGGGACGTTCAGGAGGTAAAAAACGGATATCCGCACGCGCCAGATTCGCTGGATGCCCTGCTCCTTGCGTTGAACGGTGACAAATAGCCCCTGAAGACGCGTTCCTCATCGCGATCCCTCTGTCACGAACGGGTGGCGTTTTTCAGCAGATCGAGCAGGGTAACAATTTGTGGATCCAGCGTCAGGATATCTTTCTTAATCAGTAAGTGCAGCGGGGTGGCACGACGAACGCCGTGCTGTAAGGGCAATATTTTTAGTGTTCCCTGCGCCAGTTCATGTTCGATGCGCTCGAAGGGGATCCAGCCATAACCCACCTGGTGCACCACCGCCTCTACCGCCGCCTCAATAGTCGAAAACGACCAGTAATCGCCATTGCTGCTCTCATCCTGCACGGTGAAATGTTCCCGGTCGGCAATGCGAATCAGCGGATACTGTGCCAACCGTTCTTCATCCAGGATGCCGCCATGCTGATGCAAGGGATGGTCGCAGTGCGCCACGGCGACGAAATCCACATTCATCAACCACTCTCCCCGCCCGGCCATATCCTGGCGCTGGGTCACCACCATCACGTCGGCCTCGGCGTAATCGGTGTTGGTTTCCAGCACCTCGGTCAGGTTGATCTGAGTATGAGGATGGCATTGCTGAAACGCCTTAAGGACGGAAAACAGTTGTCGACGCGGAAAGATGCTGTCAACCACCACATCCAGCTTTGTTCTGACGCCGCTGCGTATTGATCCCGCAAACGCCTCCAGTGAATGAAAAGCTTTCAGTAGCGGGCGCACCTGCGCCAGCAGCAACTCGCCTGCCGGCGTCAGCACCGCCTTGCGCCCCTCTGCATGTAACAGCGTAATCCCTATGCGCTGCTGCAACATAGCAAGGTTATAGCTGACGGATGACTGACTGCGGTTGGTCAGACTCGCCGCTCTGGCAAAACTGCCCTCTCGCACCACCTTGTCCAACAGGCTCCACTGCTCCAGTGTGGTTTTATGCATAACCAATCCAATTTTTGAATCAATTTCATCATAAATTAGCGTTTTTAATTCACAAAGTGAATGGGTAAGCTGGTTTCAACCACAGAGGAGAACAAATAATGAGCAAATTCGACAAACACAATCTTGACGGTTTCATCGGTAAACATCTGGTTTATACCTATGACAATGGCTGGAATTACGAGCTGTATATTAAAAACGAAGACACCGTCGATTACCGTATTCATAGCGGCATGGTGGGCAACCGCTGGGTGAAAGACCAGCATGTCTATATTGTCTGCGTCGGTGAAGACATCTATAAAGTGTCCTGGACTGAACCGACCGGCACCAGTGTCAGCCTGATTGCCAACCTGGGCGACAAGCTGTTTCATGGCACCATCTTCTTCCCGCGCTGGGTCATGAATAATCCTGAACGCACCGTCTGCTTCCAGAACGATCATCTGGACGAAATGGCGCAGTACCGCGATGCCGGCCCGACTTATCCAATAGAAGTCATTGATGAGTTCGCGACTATCACCTTTGTCCACGATGCGGGAAAAAATAACGATGACGTGATAGCCTGCGCGGCGAGTGAATTACCTGCCAATTTCCCTGAAAATTTGAAAAAATAATTAGCTATTAAAAGGGGAATCCCCCTTTTTTTTAAAAAAAGACGCACACAGCAATTTCGAATTTATCAGAGCCGCTATTTTTCTTTTTTTAGAAACCATCGTCGACGACATATTTTCTTTCACTCATCACATTTATCCGATCCTCACGCTGTTTTATTCTGAGCCATTCGTTTTTCGCCCGTCGCGATAACAACCTGAGGCCCAGAATGAAAATCATTTTGCATGTACCTGATAAAAATCGCATTGCTCACGCCCTGGCTAATGCTGGCAATCTGCTTAAAGAAGAGGATTTTGACGGGGATATCGCCATCGTTTTTAATGGCGACGCGGCAGGTGATGTGACTGGCAGGACGATTTCAGATGCCCTTAAGAATGCGCCGAGCGTGACGCTGTTACTCTGCAATAACGCCCTCCGGGCACAAAATATTGACGTCAGCATGCTGCCATCCCACTTTTGCGTCGTGCCCGCCGCCATAACCTACATTATTGAACAGCAGTCGCGGGGCGCTTTATACGTTCGCCCCTGAACGGCCTTCTCTACAGGGGTTTACTTTTGGCCAACCACTCAATACCGCGCAGCATACCAGCCCAATAAAAGCGCGGTAAAAACCAGGCCTTTAGCCACCATGCTGCGCGGCTGGGACGGGCTGAATGGAGCGGAAAGGTCGGCAGCAGGCGGTTGCCATAACCAAACTCGGCCAGCACGACTTTGCCTTTCTCCACGGTGAGCGGACACGAACCGTAGCCATCGTAACGCGTTTGCGGGATCGCCCCGTTAACGACCTGCCTCAGGTTTTCGGCCACGACCACGATCTGTTTACGCGCCGCTGCGGCCGTCTTGGCGTTCGGCGTTGAGCAGCAATCGCCCAAAGCAAAAATATCGGGCCAGCGGCTGTGCTGCAGCGTTTCTTTATCGACATCACACCAGCCAGCAGCATCCGCCAGACCGCTTTCGGCAATAAAGTCTGGCGCAGCCTGAGGCGGGACAACATGGAGCATATCGAACGGCAGGGTGACGTCACGCGTGCTGCCGTCGGGATCGGTGAGAGTAAACGTCGCCTGCTTATTGATTCCATCAACGGCAGTAAGCGTATGTCCAAAATTGACCTGCGCCTGATATTTCTCCAGATAGGCCTTCAGCGGCGGAACAAATTCGGGCACGCCAAAAACGACCTGACCTGCCAGGCAGAACTGAATGTTGATCTGTGCCAGACGGTCCCGTCGCAGCCAGTAATCGGCGGAGAGATAGAGCGCCTTCTGCGGCGCACCCGCGCACTTTATCGGCATCCCTGGCTGGGTAAAAATGGCTTTTCCCTGCTTCAGGTTTTGCACCAGTTCCCATGTATAGCGCGCCAAATCGTATCGGTAGTTTGACGTTACGCCGTTGCGGCCCAGGGTTTCACTCAGGCCCTTGATTTTATCCCAACGCAGCATCAGACCGCTGGCGATAATAAGATAGTCGTAACCTATTTTTTGGGCTGTCGCTGTTTCAATATATTTCAGATCAGGTGAAACATGCGTCACGGCATCGTGAATCCAGTTCACGCCCGACGGAATAACGTCACTCATGCGTTTTCGGGTTTTTTCAGCGGAAAATAATCCGGCACCCACCAGTGTCCAGGCAGGTTGATAATCATGTTCTTCCTTTGGCTCAATTAGCGTTATTTTGATGTTTTTAATGCGTTTCTTAATACTTGCGATGACGCCAATTCCAGCTGAGCCACCACCAATAACAACAAGATGCGGGTGATGGGGATTATTTTTATCATTCATGCAGGCCTCCCTTTCATTTAACCGTAGTGGATAGCAGCACAGATATAAAGCAAATCAATAGACTTTAAAGTTATAAAAAAGACCTATTATAATATTTAGCTATATGATATAGCAAAAAGAAATAATGAGTTGACAGTCATTTTTACGACCTCTTTAATAGCGTAAAAATAACGCCAGGAATGAAAATGATCATTCAGGAATTCACCCATTTTTCAGCCCTCACGGTGAGCCTGTTAATTGTAACAGGCATCGCCGTAGGCTTTTTTCTGGCGCTGACCGGCGGCGGCGGATCGGTCATGTGCGTGCCGCTGCTGCTGTATCTGGTGAAGGTGCCCGACACGCATCGGGTCATCGGCACCAGCGCCATTGCGGTGGCGGTCAGCGCCCTGATCAATCTGTTTGCCCATAGTCGTAAAGGCAATGTCAGATGGGCAACGGGTGCGAGAATTTCTCTTGTGGCGGTCTGCGGCGCACTGCTCGGAGCCGAACTGGGAAAAATCGTCAGTGGACAATACCTGCTACTGCCGTTTTCCCTTTTGATGTTCACCGTGGCGCTGATGATGCTGAGAAAACAGTCTCCTTTGCCCTGTGCCTCCGCGCCAGACAGGCACTTTGCCCCCGCTATCGTCTGGGGAAGCGTACTGCTGCTGGGCATGCTGGCCGGATTTATGGGCATCGGAGGAGGATTTTTAGTGGTGCCCGCGCTTGTCTGGTTGTTCCGCTTACCCATGGTGGAGGCGATAGCAACCTCGCTGATGGTGGTGTTCGCCATGGGGATCTCGACCAGCGCAAGCTATGCCCTGGCGGGCAAAGTCTCTGTGGTGATGACAATCTACCTCATTGCTGGCGGCCTGCTGGGCGGCTTAGTCGGTGTCGCGGTGGCCAGCCGGCTGAAACACAATGCGCGCGCGATCAATGCCGTCTTTTCAGCCATGTTGATCGTGATGGCCTGCTACATGTTGCTTAAAAATCTCTGAATAAACGGGAACAGGTTATGAATATCCGCCATTTTAATGCGCAAATCGCGTTTTCCGATGCACCACTTGCAGAGGATTTCAGCCAGTTGCACCAGTTGGGCTTTGACGTTGTGGTTAATAATCGGCCTGATGAGGAAGAAGGCCCCTTTCTGCCTCATCAGCAGGAAAAGGCGCTGGCTGAGCAACTGGGCATGGACTACGTCTATATGCCCTTCACCTTTGACACGCTGAGCTGGGAAGACGTTGAGGCTTTTCATCGTCGGGTTAAACGCGGTGCAAAAATCTTTGCACACTGTCGGAGTGGTGCGCGATCGCTTAGCCTGTTTTTACTGCATGAGTTACGCGAAGGCCGGATAGACGAGGCCGAATTTCGGGCTACCTGCCAACAGTTTGGTGCCGATGCCGATAAGCCCCTGGCCTGGTATGCAAACAGGCTGCGCCATCCGCCTCAGGCAGAGGTGTACCATTTCTATGAACCGGAGAGCGGAAGCCTGCAATATGTGATTGCTGACGGACAAACCCGGCGCTGCGCCATCATCGATCCAGTGCTGGACTTTGATCGCCGCTCGGGAGCGGTATCCTGTCAGCAGGCCCAACGCATACTGGATTTTATTCAGCAAAAAAACTGGCAGGTTGCATGGGTTCTGGATACCCATCCTCATGCCGACCACTTCTCTGCCGCCGCCTGGCTGGCCGGGAAAACCGGTGCGCCTACCGGCATCGGTGAAAAGGTCACTGAGGTACAAAGGCTGTGGCAAACTCTCTATAACCTGCCCGGCCTGACGCCAGCTGAGAAAATCTGGGACACCTTATTCAGGGACGGCGAGGTGTTTTACATCGGCAATCTGCGGGGTGAAGTCATTTTATCTCCCGGCCACACGCTGGCGTCGGTGACCTATCACATCGCCGACTGTGCTTTTATCCACGACACGTTTTTTATGCCCGACAGCGGCACAGCGCGGGCTGATTTCCCCGGCGGCAGCGCTGCCGTATTATGGGACAGCCTGCAACGCATTCTGCAGTTACCTGACGACACACGTTTATTTACCGGTCATGATTATCGCCCTGACGGGCGCGACGTGCAGTTTGAAAGCACGGTACGTGAGCAGCGGGAAAACAATCCGTGGGTGGTTGATCAACATCAACAGGATTTTATTGCCCGGCGGCGGCAGCGTGATGCCACGCTCCCGCTGCCAGAACTCATGCTAATGGCCCTGCAGGTGAATATTCACGGCGGGCGATTACCTGAACCCGAGAGCGACGGCGAGCGCTATCTGAAAATCCCGCTAAACCGCTTTTAACGCAAGACGTAAGCACTGCACTGGGAAGGGTGGATAATGCATATTGACCTGGTTCATTTTACGCCGCTGCAAAGCCTGGTGGGTGGGCTGCTGATTGGCGCGGCGGCGGGCATGCTGGTGCTGTTTTGTGGCCGCATAGCCGGTATCAGCGGCATTCTGGGCGGTCTGCTTAAACGCCGCTCATCAGACAAGCCCTGGCGGCTGGCCTTTATTGCGGGCCTGGTCCTGTCGCCGCTGGTGTTCCAGCTGTTCAGCGCCCTGCCCGCCATTGAAACTGAAGCGTCATGGGGACGTCTGGTACTCGCCGGCGTGCTGGTGGGATTGGGTGTTCGCCAGGGATCGGGCTGCACCAGCGGTCACGGCGTATGTGGATTATCGCGGCTGTCACTGCGCTCACTGGTGGCGACGCTGGTCTTTATGTTAACCGCCATGCTGACCGTTGGCGTGATGGGCCACGGGTGAATATCAGGAGGAACAATGGCCGTTTTATTTTCTCTGCTTAGTGGGCTGTTATTTGGCACGGGCTTAATCGTCAGCGGCATGGCGAACCCGGCCAAGGTTCTGGGTTTTCTGAACATTACCCGCGCCTGGGATCCCTCTCTGGCGCTGGTGATGGGCGGCGCGATTACCGTCGGGCTGGTGGCCTTCTGGCTGGCCTCCCGACGTGAGCGTCCGGTCTTTGGCGAAACCTTTCATCTGCCCGGCCAGCGCGCGCTGGATAAAAAACTGATCGCAGGGGCTATGCTGTTCGGGATTGGCTGGGGGCTGGCAGGCATCTGCCCCGGTCCGGCGCTGGTGCTGCTCGGCGGCGGAGTGCTTAAGGGCGCAGTGTTCCTGATCGCCATGCTGGCAGGCATGCTGCTCTTTGAGTGGCTCGACAGCCGCACCGCCTCACTTTCATCACGACGTTAAGAGACAGGGATTAATGAAAACGTTCAGGATACTGGTTTCCGCACTGCTGTTGAGCAGCACGACCCAGGCGGCTACGCTGCCCGCCCCCGTCCAGCAAATTGAAAAGCAGGGCGTGGAAATCATCAAATCTTTTAAGGCACCCGGCGGGGTTCAGGGCTGGCTGGGTCAATATCAGGGAACCGGCGTTACCATTTACCTGACGCCGGATGGTCAGCATGCGATTTCGGGCTATATGTATGACGCGCAGGGCAATAACCTCAGCGAAAAAATCATCAATGATGAAATTTATTTGCCCGCCGGACGTGCCATGTGGAAGCAACTGCAGGCCATGCCGGGCATCAAGGAGGGAAGCGCTGAAGCCGGCTGTCAGGTCGTGGTCTTTGCCGATCCGTTCTGCCCCTACTGCCGGACCTTCTGGCAGCAGGTGCAGCCGCTGGTACAAAATAACTCGCTCAGCATCAAAACCCAGCTTGTCGGCATTCTTAAGCCCGAGAGCGGACGCTACGCGTCTGCCATTCTCGCGGCGGCCGATCCTGCTAAAGCCTGGCAGGATTTCGAACGCTCGCAGGGTAAAAATAAGCCGGCCTTCCCGGACAGCACGCCGCGCGCGCTGTTTGATCAGATTCAGCATAACCAGGCGCAGATGCAGGCGTTAGGGGCCAACGGCACGCCCGCTATCTACTACCTGAATCATGAACAAAAGCTGCAACAGATTGTTGGCCTGCCTGATAAACAGCAGATGGCCGATCTGGCCGCCTGTCGGTAAGCGGCGTTAACGCGCCAGAGATGAACGGTAGCGCAGCCTGGCGGGCAAGATAATCTGTCTGTCCGCCGGTTCATGCCCCTGGATCATTTGGCTAATCACGGAAAAGCACTCCTGCGCCAGGCGCGGTACGTTCTGTTCTACGGTATCGATATGCAGTGACAGCGAATCATACAGGTAGTGATCGTCGAAACTGGCTATGTGAATATCACTCTCCAGCAGATGGTGCTGGCTCATATAGCGCAGCACCCCTTCCAGCAAACCGCAGGCGGCGGTAAACAGCGCCTTAGGTGGCCTGCCAAGACGGGCACACAGGGCCGCAAACATTTCATAGCCGCTGCTGGGATGGTAGTTGCCCTGAATAATCCATTCCGGCCGGGGACTTACTCCCGCCCGCTCCAGCCCCTGCATAAAGCCGGCCAGACGATCTTTGGTCGGCGACAGTCGTGGCTGCCCGCCCAGGAAATAGACCTCATCGGGATGAGCACGCGCCAGGCGCTCTACCAGCTCGGCGGTCGGCGTAATCGAATCGGTGATCACCAGCGGCAAACTGCTGTTATTCACGTGGCGGTCAAACAGCACGACCGGCAGCTGTTCACTCAGCTTGAGATAGTCGCTGTCGCTCTGCTGACTTGAGGCGACGATCAGGCCATCAACCTGACGCGAGACCAGGTTGTTAACCACCAGCGTTTCCTGGCTGGCATTTTCATCGGTACAGGAGATCAGCAGCTGTAGCCCGGCTTCACGGCAAAGGTTCTCTAGCGCGTGAGAGAAAACGGCGAAACCGTAGTTGGTGATCTCCGGCACCACCAGCCCTAACGTATGGCTGCGGTTTTCGCGCAGCAGACGGGCATGGATACTGGGTAGATAATGGTGCTGTTGCGCAAGAGACATCACGCGTTCGCGCGTCTCTTCTGCCACGCGCAGCTCTTTACCGCGCCCGTTGAGCACCAGGCTGGCCGTGGCTTTTGACACCCCGGCCAGCGCAGCGATATCACTGATGGTCACGCGCTTTGTTTTTTTCACGTCGGTGCTTCGTTCAAGGAAACAAGGGCTTATTCTACCATGCAGGATCGTAACGACCAGTAGCAGGCAGTGACTTCTGCGCTGCCGCTCAGGCGTAAACGGGCAGGATGCTGCGGGAAGTAGCGGCTACTCATCACGCCTTCGCCGTCATTGATAAAAATCTCGACGCTGGAGTGATCGCACAGAATATGCAGTTTGCGCGCGCTGCCGCACCAGTGACGATAAAGCCATTCGCCGTTTTCCAGACTGCGGCGTGCCAGACAAAGCGTCTCCTGATGCCAGCTCAGCCGGAGCGTATCGGCAAAGTCCAGCGTGATATCGCCGCCGGACGTCAGCACCAGCTCAAGACGTCGGGCCGCCATCTCCGGTGCGCCATCCGCAGGCCCGCGATAGCGTTGCTCGTCCAGCCGCAGCGCCTGCAGCTCGGCCACCGGCTGCTGATAAAGCCGCCCGTTCCGCTCGGTCAGCTCACGTATACAGGTCATCTGATGAATCCAGCCAAACGCCACGGTGGGCTGGCGCATTTCTTCGCCGTCCGGCACGCCCATCCAGCCCACCAGCAGCCTGCGCCCGTCCTGGGTTAACGTGGTTTGCGGGGCATAAAACTCAAAGCCGGCATCCAGTTCATTAAAGGCACCGTGCGAGTAATGCGCGTTCTCATAGTCGAGCGTACCGCTGAGCCATGCGCAGGGATGGGTATTCAGATAGCGCTTCTCTTCCCGGGGAATGCCCTGCGGGCAGCAGATCAGAAACGTCGAGGCTCCCAGGGTGAACATGTCAGGGCATTCCCACATATAGCCCGCCGCGCCTAATCCGCCCAGGCCACTTCCCGCTATTTCGCCCAGGTTCTCCCAGTGGCGCAGATCGCTGGCGCGCAGTAACAGGACTTTGCCCTGTAACTGCGCGTCCTGCGCGCCCAGCACCATGTACCAGTACCCGCCATGCCGCCAGACTTTGGGGTCACGGACATGACCGGTGTAGCCTTCAGGCAGCGGGATAACCGGCCCCAGCTTGTCGAATCCGCCCTCACCGTTCTGCACGGCCAGGCACTGCCAGGCGGTACGTGAGCCGTCCTCAAATTTAACATTCCCCGTGTAACACAGGGTTAGCTCGCCATTGTTGTCCACCGCACTGCCGGAATAGCATCCGCTGCGGTCATACTCTTCATCGGGCAACAGCGCGACCGGCTCGTGTTCCCAGTGCAGTAAATCCGCTGAACGCCAGTGGCCCCAGCATTTGTGCTTGTGCTCGCAGGCCAGGGCATTCCACTGATAGAACAGATGGTACTGTCCGTTGAAGTGGATAAAGCCATTGGGATCGTTAAGCAGCCCGGTAACTGGCGCCAGGTGCCAGCCCGGATAGTGGCTGTCCTCCCGCGCCCTGGGCTGGCCTTTCATTACCGCCTTAAGCATGGCGGGGAGCAGGTTTTTCAGGGCCATTATTCAGAATCCGTTTTGTACTTGAGCAGGAAAGCGATGACAAAGGCGACACTAAAGGCGATCACCATACCAATAATATAATTCAGCAGCGAACTGGCCTGAACAATGGCCATGCCGGGTAAGCCAGTCAGCCCCACTGCGGTCATATAGACCTTAACGGAAACCACCCAGGCACCGCCGATGGCACCACCGATCAGTCCGGCAATAAACGGCTTCATAAAGCGCAGGTTGATACCAAAGATGGCGGCTTCGGTAATGCCCAGCAGGGCCGAAAAGGCTGAAGGCAAGGTAATGGCTTTGATTTTAGGATCCTTGGTTTTAAACCACACCGCCAGACAGGCACCGCCCTGCGCCACGTTGGCCATCGCCCAAATCGGCAACAGGAAATTGACGCCGATTGAAGGATTACCCAGCAAGCCCGCTTCAATGGCGTGGAAACTGTGATGCACGCCAGTAATCACGATAACGGAGTACAACCCGCCAAACAGTAATCCGGCCAGCCAGCCAGCATGAGCAATCAACGTGCTGAGCACGAAGGAGATGCCGTCACCCAAGGCACGCCCCGCCGGACCAATAATCAGCAGCGCCACAAAGCCAGAAATAATTACGGTCAGGAACGGCGTCAGAATCAGGTCGAGCGCGTCAGGGATGATGCGCCGTAACTGTTTTTCCAGCAGGCTCATAAACCACACGGCCAGCAACACCGGAAACACCGTGCCCTGGTAGCCGATCATCGCGACTTCAATCCCAAAGAAGTTCATGGTGTGGAACCCGGACGCCACGCCCCAGGCATTGGTCAGCGCCGGATGGGTCAGGATGCCGCCCAGCGTAGCCCCCAAAAACGGGTTACCGCCAAACTCACGTGCTGCCGTAAAGCCGATCAGGATCGGCAGAATAATAAACGCCGCCGAACTGCACATATCCAGCATGATATACAGGGCATTTTCCGGGTTCACCCAGCCATAAGTTTTGACCATGCCCAGCAGGCCCATGAGCAGGCCGGACGCGACAATGGCCGGAATAATTGGCACGAAAATATTCGAGAGCAAACGGGCGATGCGCTGGAAAGGATTGAGCTTGCGGGCCGCGATATCGGCGGCTTCAGATTTACTCGATTCACTGATCCCGGCTTCGGCGACAAAGGCGGCGTAGACTTTGTTGACCACCCCGGTGCCAAAAATCACCTGCAGCTGTCCGGCATTACGGAAACAGCCTTTTACCCCGTCGATTTTTCCGATCGCGCTGGTATCCGCTTTGGCGTCATCGACCAGCACCAGCCTGAGCCGGGTCGCGCAGTGCGCCGCGCTGGCAATATTCTCTTTGCCCCCCAGCAACGGCAGTAATGCACGGGAGATTTGTACGAAATCCATAAAAAACCTCTGTTTTATCGTGTGATAGTGTCGGCCCGGCTGAAACAGCCCCGCAGGGCCGACTGATCAGAACCAGGTTTCCATTTGTACGCCGAAGTTCCACTCACCGCCCGCTTCAAAGCCGCTGCTGCCAAAGGCATCGCCGCGCGCGTAGTTATCCAGTCGGTGGTCCCAGTCCATCCAGGTGGCAAAAAGGCGAATTTCCGGACGTTTGAGGAATTCACCCACGTTGCTGGCCTTCAGCGTAGGCGCAACGGTCAGTTTGTAGAAATTACCGTTGACCGCACTGCGCTGATTAAAGCCCTCTGGTCGCAGATCCATATACTGATAGGTAGCTTCGTACTGCATTTCAAAGTTCTCGGTCAGCCCCTGAATCAGGCGCATGTTGGCGGTGGCCCACTGATAGCTGTCGCCCTTGACGTAACGATCCTTACTGCTTTGCGCCAGCACCGCCGGGGCGATATGCCAGCCGCCGCCCAGCGGGGTAATCCCGTAGCTGGCCAGCCGCCAGGTATCGGCATCCGGTAACAGTGCCCCGTCTGAACCGATAGCTTTTACCTCTGCACCTAAGCCGTGACCGTACAGCACGGCCGTTTTCGCTGAACCCTCTCGCAGGCCATAGAAGCTGTCGTTATGCAGCCCCACCAGCGCATGTAACCCGGTGTTCGCGGCATCGCCCTTCACCTTCAGGCCGTTCACATCCAGCCGGTCGTCGTTATCTTTCGCCCGCATGCCGCTCAGCATCAGTTGGAATGGGCCGTAGAAGTTGTTAGCCGTGAGAATATAGTTCTGTGCGGTGTTGTCGTTGTTCTCGATATCGCCAAAGGTTCGTCCGTAAAGCGACAGATTGCTGTGAGCCTGATCGCTCCACTTCATGTCGTAAATACCTGCTCCGGTACCGGCGAGAAATACCACATCGGAGTCGATCCAGTGGATATCGAAATTATCCCGGTCAAAGCGTTTACCCGCCCAGACGGTCGTGTCTTTGAACGCGCCGGTAAAGGTCGGGAGCTGGCCCAGCTCGACAAAAGCCTGACGCAGATTGAGGTCGCTGCTGGATGCCGTCCAGTCGTTATAGGTGCGCTGGCCGTCGGCCAGCATCGCCTTGAAGCGGGTCGTTGCGCCGTTTTCCAGCGTTTGTTTATGTTCCAGATTCAGCTCTACATAGGTATCAGGTTCGTTACCTAAGCGGCCGACATGCCCGCCGGTTTCCCCGGCAGGCGTCACGGTCGGGCCGCCCTGAGTTTTGGTCGCCGAGCTGTTCATCAGTAGCCCGGAACGGGCATAGCCGTGAAATTCGAAGCCGTCTTCACTGCTCGCTTTCTG
The DNA here is from genome assembly GCF_059801205.1 of Pantoea sp. Ae19-2. Classification (NCBI taxonomy): domain Bacteria; kingdom Pseudomonadati; phylum Pseudomonadota; class Gammaproteobacteria; order Enterobacterales; family Erwiniaceae; genus Pantoea; species Pantoea sp. Ae19-2. The sequence goes on from NZ_JBCHWE010000001.1 coordinate 3,551,503, forward strand.
CTCCAGCTTCGCCGTGCGCTGTTCAACCTGCGTCGCGGTGGCCTGGCTTTTCTGCTGTGCGCGGGCAAGCTGCTGCGCCTGTTTTTCTGCGGCTTCTGCGCGATTCTCTGCCGCATTCGCCCGCTGCTCCGCGGCCTGTAACCGCTGCTCCAGTGCCGCCAGCCGTGCTTCAATACTGCTCATGCTTGGTTCTGCTGCCAGAACCGGCCCCGCGCTCAGTAGCAGCCCAACGGTTATGGCAAGTGCCTTTTTATTCATCGTTTTACATCCCAGAAAAGGTAAGGGTAGTGATGCTGTCTTTTGCTAAACCGGTTTAGTTTTCGGATGATATTCATCGATGTATTTTCAGGCAAAGTAATTTGCTAAACCGATTTTATGAATGTGAGACAGTTCGCAAAACGAAGCGGCGACGAGGCGAAAAGGGGGAATGACGTGATGAAAAAAACGCGGTCGGCAAGCAGACAACCGGATGCGTCATGACGCCTGTCCGGTTGTCTTGAGGAAGGGATCAGGCAGCCTGACGACGTAACAGCGTCAGCGGTCCCGGCCCGCTAAGAGTGAAAACGGAGATCAACGTAAAGGCCATCGCAATAGAGCCCAGCACCAGATAGGCGCCATGGAAGCCAATACTTTCATACATGTTACCCGCCAGAACCGACATGAATATCATCGCTAACTGTTTAAAGAAGCAGAAGCACACCAGATAAATGGTGGCGGAGAAGCGCACTTCAAACTGGCTGGTGATGTATTTAAAGCAGCCGACAATCAGGAAAGGGATTTCAAACATGTGCAGCGTTTTAAGAATCACCACTTCCACTGCCGTGGTGGCAAAGGAGGAACCGATAATACGCACGGACATGATCATGCCTGCCAGCAGCAGGGCGTTCTTGCCGCCAATGCGGTTAACGATCAGCGGAGCAAAAAACATGATGGACGCGTTCAGTAATTCACCCAGGGTGGTCACATAGCCAAATACCCGCGTACCCTGTTCGCCTGTGGCAAAGAATGAGGTAAAGAAGTTAGCAAACTGCTGGTCGAACACGTCATAGGTACAGGACACGCCGACGACATACAGGGATAAAAACCACAGTTTTGGCTGCCTGAACAACTCCAGCGCCAGCTTCAGGCTGAACGCCGAGTGATTCGCTCCCACCGCCTGCGCAACCGTTGCTGATGACGATGTGCTGGTACGGGAGAAGAACAGCAGCAGCGCCAGAATCACGGCACAGCCCGACCCCAGCCAGAACACAAACTGGTTATTGATGGTGAACATGATCCCGACGATGGAGGCGCACAAGGCCCATCCTACACAGCCAAACATGCGCGCCCGGCCAAATTCAAAATTGCTGCGGCGGCTGACTTTCTCAATGTACGCTTCAATCGCGGGTGCCCCGGCGTTGTAGATAAAACCCAGGTAAATACCGCCAACAATCGAGCCCGCCAGAATATTCACCTGTAATAGCGGCCCAAAAACGTAAATAAAGAAAGGTGCGAACATCACCAGCATACCGGTGATAACCCACAGCAGGTGTTTGCGCAGGCCGAGCTTATCGGACAACAGGCCAAACAACGGCTGAAACAGCAGAGAAAACAACGAAATACTGGCAAAAATAATGCCGGTATCCCCTTTGCTGATATGGTTAATATCATGCAACCAGATGGGGAAGAACGGGAAATAGGCACCCATGATGAAAAAGTAAAAGAAGAAGAAAAAACCAAACAGCCAAAAATTCGTGTTTTTTAAATAGTACATATTGGACGTCCTTACGCGAGAGTCAGGCAGGCGCGAGCCTGCCCGCTCATTATTTTTGTTGCCCCCAGATAAACTGGTAGCTGTAACGTCCTGCACTGAGCAGGAATTCCGGTGATACCGACGGGCTCCAGGAATCGTCACCGCCGACGCCCATGTGGAAGCCATCAATATTGAGCCACGTGCCCGCCTCAGGCCGTAACAGGTGGCGATGGCAGGTTTCCATCAGCTGTGTCTGGCTGTAGCGACTGATGTTGAACTGGAAATCGCCACGCCACTGGTGCGCACCATAGTTGAGTTCACGCGTGCCGCAGCGCAGGCCGTTTTCAGTGGGGAAAACATAAGGGGTGTACATTTCACTCAGCGGTAAATCCCAGCGGTCGAAGCAGGCAGAGGTCAGGCGATCCGGGTAATTTTCATGCGGCCCCAGGCCTAACCAGTTCACTCGCTCGACGATCTGGGTGAGCTGACAGCTCATACCAATGCGTGCCGGATAAGGCGTGCCGCTCGCGATCTCCACGTTGACCGTCACCGCCATCTCGCCAAATCCATCAATACGGTACACTTTACGGCTAATAAACAGCGTTTTGCCTTGGAACTGCCAGGCATGGACGGTGTTGATCACGACGGCGTCGGAGAGCGCTTCGGCGGTGCACTGCAGGGTGGTGACCTCAGACTGATAGTGCCCCGCCGCTTTCCAGCGCTCGACCCAGGCATTAGGGTCGATGCGCGTGACTTCGCTGACGCCGATATCGTTATCCAGCGGCGCACGGGTAAACTGATCGCGCAGCGGCGACAGGAGCTGCGGCTGATCGTCGATCCAGTACTGCGTGAGCACGCCCTGCTGACGGCTGAATGCCCAGCGCTGGTTGTTCACCGCCACGCTGAAGGTGTCTTCGCCGCGGCTGAGCTGTGGCGCACTCGCCGCCTGAGGCGGCAAGGCCACATTCAGGATCGCCTCCAGTGGCCACTGCTGCCAGGCGCTGATATGACCGGCTTCTGACCAGGCCGTCGGCTGAGGCTGTTCCACCCGCACCGTCAGCCAGAGCTGGCCTGCAGATTGAGGCAGCGGCACCTCCGGGAGTGCGATCTGCTGGCGGCCCTGTGGCGCGATATCCAGCGTGACTTCACCGGCGGCCAGCAGGTTGCCATCCTGAGCCACCGACCAGTGCAGGATTTCATTATCACTGTGGCGGAACAGGTATTCGCTGGTCACTTCCAGCGTGCGCTCGCTGCCCGGTAGCAGCCTGAACTGGAAGAACTGCTGCGCATGGCGGGCTTCGTAGAGCGAGGGATGGGGCGTCCGGTCGGCAAAGACCAGCCCGTTCATGCAGAACTGGCGATCATTAGGCGTATCACCAAAGTCGCCACCGTAGGCAGCCCAGGGTTCGCCGTTATCGTCATATTTTATGAGCGACTGATCGACCCAGTCCCAGACAAAACCGCCCTGCAGGCGAGGATACTGACGAAATGCCTGCCAGTATTTTGCGTAGCCACCAAGGCTGTTTCCCATGGCATGAGCATATTCACAGAGAATAAGCGGACGCTGCTCGCCTGGCATAGACAGCCATTTTTTAATGGACCATTTCGGCACGGCCGGGAAAGGTTGATCCTCATCGACCCGCGCATACATCGGACAGATAATATCGGTCGCTGCGGTATTGGCCCCGCCACCTTCGTACTGGACCGGGCGGGAAGGATCTTCACTTTTCAGCCAGCGGTAGAGCGCATCATGGTTAGCACCGTGGCCCGATTCGTTACCCAGTGACCAGATAATAATGCAGGGGTGATTACGATCGCGCTGCACCATGCGCGTGACGCGCTGGCTCATGGCGGGAAGCCAGACGGGATCGTCACTCAGGCGATTCATCGGCACCATGCCGTGCGTTTCGATGTTGGCTTCATCCACGACGTACAAGCCGTAGTGGTCACACAGGCTATACCACAGGGGATCGTTAGGGTAATGAGAGCAGCGCACCGCGTTGAAGTTATTCTGCTTCATCAGCAAAATATCCTGCACCATAGTGTCACGATCCATCACCTGACCGCGTTCAGGATGATGCTCGTGGCGGTTGGTGCCGCGGATGAGCAGTGGCTGACCGTTGAGCAGCAGCAGGCCATTTTCGATGCTGACGTGCCGGAATCCCACGTCGCAGGCCTCCGCCTCAATCAGCGTACCGTCCGTCCGGTGTAACTGCACAACCGCCCGGTAGAGATGCGGCGTTTCCGCACTCCACAGCGCAGGGTTGGCAACGTTGATGCACAGCGTTGTCCGATCGTTCCACGCGCCGCGCTCGTCAATAATCGCGCTGCCCAAGGGCGACGTCGCTTCTCCGGTTAGCGTGTCACCCGCGAAGAGCTGCACGCTGACCCGTAAATCGTCATCCAGTGCTCCGGCGACCCGCACCTCAGCTTCCAGCCGCGCACGACTGAAATCGTCATTGAAATGCGTACGAATGCGCAGATCGCGAAGATGGCTGGCAGGCTTATGCAGCAGGGAAACATCGCGGAAAATACCACTCATGCGCCACATATCCTGATCTTCCAGATAGCTGCCATCGCTCCAGCGCAACACCATCACCGCCAGGCGATTTTCACCTTCGCGCAGAAATTCGCTCAGATCAAATTCAGACGGCAAGCGGCTGTCCTGCCCATAGCCCACCCAGCGTCCGTTGCACCAGAGATAGAAGGCCGAATTCACGCCGTCAAAAATAATTCGGGTTTGTCCATGTTGCAGCCAGTCTGCATCCACATTAAATGTGAGCGAATAACATCCCGTAGGGTTTTCAGCCGGAACGCGCGGGGGATCAACCGGAATGGGATAGGTAACATTGGTGTAAATCGGAACATCATAGCCCTGCATTTGCCAGACTGACGGCACGGTAATCGTCGCTGCCGCCTGCAAATCCTGGGTGCGCCAGCTATCCGGCACCGCCTCGGGCGCAGGGAAAAAGGCAAACGTCCATTCGCCGCTCAGGCTTTTTCGCTGCGCCGATGGCGCGTTGTTATGGGCCGCCTCAGCGCTGCGCCAGCTGTAAAACGGCGGATGGGCTTCCAGCCGGTTATGTTCGCTGACGCCGGGGTTTTCCCAGTCGCGCCGGGCGAGTACGGCCGCTAATGAATCTCTGTCCAGGGTCATGGCAGTCTCCTGCATAAAATTGTTATCCGCTCACATTGAGATGACATTACGAGGCCGGAATGGGGATGTAAAGCAACGAAGGGCGAATGAGTGAACTGCCTCACAGCAAAGCGGGATCGGCAGTGAGATTTATGAGCGGGGTCGCTGTCTTGCCGGCCCTAGTCAGGATGCGCAAACGGGGAGCGCTGACAACGGGCGGATGGCCGCGGGAACAGATCAATGCGCGAAAAGGCTCGGCATGATGGGGCAACAGTAAAGCCTGCGTTGCGGTGACAGACAAAGCCCGACCACGCTTTATGCCGGCAGGCGGTTCACCCTGAGCGGCCGGGTCATCAGCGTGGACAGGGGCTGATCGCTCTGCCCGACCTGAGGTAACGGGCGCTGTCCCCTTTAGTGATGACAGGCCCGCTGGATGAGCGGCCGACCCCGTTCGGGGCTGCACCCGCTGACTGACCGGACACAGGCGAGGGTTGCCGGTCAGTGCATCGTGGCATTATCGGGATATCATCCTTCAATTTGGTGACGATAAGGCAACGCGGTCATGGCCCCTTTTGCCGTCGTCGCCAGCGCCCCACACTGCTGTGCGCTGCTGAGTCGTGCCGCCAGCTCGGCCTCATTAGCGGGCATCCCCTTTTCCGCCAGCCCCCATAGCAGCCCGGCGACAAACGCATCCCCTGCGCCGGTGGTGTCCACGCTCACCACAGGCAGCGTGGGATAGTGATAATTTTTACCCTGATGCCAGACTTTCACTCCGGCCTTGCCCTGGGTGACCATCAGCAGGCTAATCGCAAAGCGTTCCGCCAGCGCCTGCATGCTGTCAGCGTGTTGCGCCGCCGGCGTCAGAAAAGCCAGCTCTTCCTCAGACAGCTTAACCACATCGGCCAGCTGCAACGCCCGGTTCACACAGTCCCGCAGTTGGGCATCGTCGTGCCACAGATCGTGACGAATATTGGGATCAAAGCTCACAAAGCCACCGGCATCGCTGATCTGCTGCATGGCAGAAAAGGTGGTGGAGCGCGAAGGTTCTGCCGCCAGGGCAATTGAGCAGCAGTGAAGCCATTCACCTTGCTCAAACCTGGGGAGATCGCCTTGTTCCAGAAACAGATCTGCGCTGGGGCGCACCATAAAGGTAAAAGTCCGCTCACCTTCCTGATCCAGCGCCACCACCACCGTTGAGGTGCGCTGGGCGCTGTCCAGCGTCATATAGCGGGTATCAACCTGTTCAGTCGCCAGCGTGTGCTGCATAAAGTGACCAAAAGGATCGTCCCCAACCCGGCCAATAAACCCGCTGCGGCCCTGTAAGCGGGCAATGCCCACCGCCACATTGGCGGGCGCCCCGCCTGCACACTGTATTAAATGCCCCGGCCCGTCCGGAAGCAGGTCCACCACGGCATCACCCAGACACCAGACTCGTGCTGACATACCTCTCTCCTACGCAGATAAAGCTAAATTTTACTAAACCGTTTTAGCTTAGCATTGCTCAGGCGTCATAAATGTGATTTGTGTGGGGAAAATCTCTTCGCACTGGCGGTAAAGCTGTCTTGAGCGCTGTAGTAAAGCGATACAAAGTCACCGCCACCAGGGTTAAACCAGCGCGCTGGCAACTGCTACACTCGTGAAAACTCCAAACACAAAAAGGCGAACCTCATCATGTCTGAACAACACTATCAGCCCGCTAAAGTCTGGAAGTGGGACCCGGAAGCGAAAGGTAATGGTGCCAAAACTAACCGCCCTACCGCTGGCCCAACCCATGAAAAAGCCCTGCCGGTTGGTAAGCATCCGCTGCAGCTCTACTCTCTGGGCACGCCTAACGGCCAGAAAGTCACTATTCTGCTGGAAGAGCTGCTGGCGCTGAACGTGAACGATGCAGAGTACGATGCCTGGTTAATCAATATTGGTGAAGGCGACCAGTTCACCAGCGGTTTTGTTGAGATCAACCCCAACTCCAAAATCCCGGCACTGTGCGATCATTCAGCCACACCACCGATTCGCGTATTTGAATCCGGTAACATCCTGCTCTATCTGGCGGAAAAATACGGTTATTTCCTGCCGAAAGATCCGGCCAAACGCACCGAAACGCTGAACTGGCTGTTCTGGCTGCAAGGCTCAGCCCCTTACCTTGGCGGCGGCTTTGGTCACTTCTATCATTACGCGCCAGAAAAGATTGAATACGCCATCAACCGCTTCTCACTGGAAGCCAAACGTCAGTTTGACGTGCTGGACCGTCAGCTTGCCGATAACCGTTATCTGGCGGGTGACGATTACACCATCGCCGATATCGCCACCTGGCCGTGGTACGGCAGCATGGTGCTGTATAACCAGTACAATGCGGCAGAATTCCTCGACCTTCAGTCCTACAAAAATGTGGTGCGCTGGGCCGAAGAGATCGCCCTGCGTCCGGCCGTTATGCGCGGCCGCAAGGTGAACCGTGTGATGGGCGAACCCGCCGATCAGCTGCGCGAGCGCCATGACGCATCGGACTTTGATACGCAAACCCAAGACAAGCAAGCCTGAGGAGAAAAACGTTGAGCGCTTACGTCGTATTTATTCGTGACAACACCCTGGATCAGGATGAAATGGTGACTTACGCCGATAAAGCCGGCAAAGCCCATGGCAACCATCCCATCAAGCCTTTAGCCTTTTACGGCGATCTGGAAACCCTGGAAGGCCCCGAGGCGGAAGGTGTGGTGATTATTGAATTTCCGAGCACCGACGCCGCCCATGCCTGGTATGACAGCCCGGAATATCAGGAGGCGAAACAGCACCGCCTGAAGGGCGCGACTTATCGTGTACTGTTGGTAAAAGGCGTCGATTAATCGCTTTGCGGGCATGCCCGCCATTGCCCCGCAGTCCATCTGGCCTGCGGGGCACTCGCGCCCATCGACGCGGCTGATACGGCATGCTCGCGACCCGGGCAATAACGCCCGTGTTTTCTCCGCCAGAACCGCCTCATAACGGATTCTGCCTGCTTCGCCTAGCTAAAACGAAACAGTGAGATGGCCTGTTGTAACGTGCTGGCCTGCTGACGCTGGTGCTGCGCCACCTGTAGCGTTTCGGTCACGTGTTTGACGTTATGATTCACGCTGTCATCAATACTGTTAATGCTGTGCTGAATCTGTTCGATGCTCTGATTTTGCTGCACGCTCATCTCCGACAGCTCGTTCACCAGCTGTGAAAGGCTGTCGATACTGACGTGAATCGCCTGCATGGTCTGGGCGGCCTGATCAACCTGCGCGGTGCCCTGCTCGGCGCTGGAACTGGACACATCCATGAGCTGGCGAATCTCACGGGCCGCATTTTCACACCGCAATGCCAGGCTGCGCACTTCGTTGGCCACCACGGCAAAACCCCGGCCTTCCTGACCCGCGCGGGCGGCTTCTACTGAGGCATTCAGGGACAAAATCGTCGTCTGGAAAGCAATGCCGTCAATCAGTTCAAGAATGGTTTTAACCCGGCCAGACTCCACGTTAATCTGCGCCATGGAGGCCATCGCCCGCTGAATATTCTGTTGACCTTTATTCGCTACCTGGCGGGTTTCATGAGCCAGATCGCAGGCCGTTTGCGCCTTATCCTTCGCCTGACTGGCGGCAACGCTGATTTGTGACATCGCGGTGGTCGCCACCTCCAGCGCCTGAGCCTGTTCATCGGTGCGCTGCGACAGGGCGGCGTTACGCGACAGCATGCTGTCGGCCTCCTGCAGCAGTTCAGCGACGCCGTGGCTGACCTGGTTCAACGTACCGCGCATCGTGCTCAGCGTCTGGCTAAAGGTTTTGGCGAATGGCGTTTCACTCTGTTGATTTTCCACCGACAGCGTCAGGCAACCTGGTTCACGGTTGATGCGGGCAGCCAGTTGCGCGACCTCACTTGAAGCGCGGAGATCGGCGGCCATCTGCCGGGCGATAAGCACCAGCATCGCGGTCTGTACCACCACAAACAGCGCGTGGAAAAGCACCATATCCAGACCGGGATGGTGAAAGACCACGATGCCAAACAGATCGTGTTCCTGCAGATAGTTAAACAGGAGATGATGAACGGCGCCTGTCGCGGCGGCCACCAGCAAGGGTCGGCTGTCGCGATAGACCAGCAATACCGACAGCAAGACAAACACCGAAAAGTGGAACTCGGTTTCGCCCTGGCCCAGTTGAATCAGCAAACCCGCAAAGCCGATGAGCGTGAAGGCCAACCATAAGCGCGAAAATAGCGTGCCGTTTGCCAGCCATCCCACCAGCGTGGCGACCAGTGCCAGCCCGGTGCCGACCGTTATCGCCAGCCAGGTTGACTGGTACAGGCTTCCGACGATGGCTGAAATCACCACCATGATCCAACACAGCATGACAATCAGCCTGTCTGCCTGTTTTGCAATACGTTGAGGGGTAACGCCATCCCCGGAGCGGGTTAAATCTGTATTCATCGCCAGGCATCCACCAGAGGTTAAACCGCGCCTCAGACCAGAGGCGTGCTCACAGTCCATCTACGCAACGGGCGCAGACACATAAGATCGGTATCGACGCTGCCGGAAAATACTTTAATAGTGATAATGATTTACAGAAAAGTTGCGTGGGACATCACAGATGAGTTAGCGCGCTATCGCTTTGAAGCCTTTCCTGTAGAAAGGTCACAAACGCCATGAGGCGCGAGGGCTGCTGTCGCTGCGCCTGCCAGACTGCGAAGATATCGCCGTCCGGTGACCGCCATTCGGGCAACACATGCCGCAGCTTCCCGGCTGCAATGCTGTGTTTTGCATCCCACCAGGAGCGCAGCAGGATGCCATGACCATCCAGCGCCATGCGCATCGCCACCTCGCCATCGTTCGTGATCAGGTTCCCGCGGACTTTCTGACTCAGGCTCTCCGCATCGCCGACAAAACGCCACAGGGCGAAATCGCTGTCATGCTGCCTCAGCAAAATGCAGTTATGCTGCGCCAGCGCCCGGATGCTGTCCGGCAACCCGTGTTTGGCGGCGTAGGCGGGCGAGCAGCAAAGTACACGCGGGTTGTGCACCAGTTTCCGGGCGACCAGCCGTGAGTCTGGCGGTTCGCCGACGCGAATGTCGATGTCCACATGGGCATCAAGAAAATTCAGCGGCTGACTGCTGAGCTGCAGGGAAAGCGCCAGATGAGGATGCAGGGCAGCAAAGGCAGACACGCAGGGCGCGATATGGCGGCGGCCAAAACCAAACGAGGCATTAATATTCAGCGTGCCGCGCAGCTCGGCCGTTTCCCCGCTCACCGCGTCTTCCAGCGCCACCAACTGCTCCAGCAGGGGGCGAGCCCCTTCCAGGTATCGACGGCCTTCGGGCGTCAGTTCCAGCTTGCGCGTGGTGCGGCGCAGTAACTGAACCCCCAGCCGCTGCTCCAGCAGGCTCAGGCGTTTGCTGACGGCCGCCAGAGAAAGCCCCAGCGCCCGCGCGGCCGCCGTCAGGCTGCCCAATGACGCCACGCGCAGGAAAAACGCCAGATCGTCACTTGACGTCCGAGATTCTCTACTTTGATTCAACATGGGATTAACTTTAAGGCCAATTGTTTACCTCAGGTGGAGAGTTATACTGCGCTAACGCCCGGTGATAAATCAAGCTGCATCAAGACAGCATACGGAAACCTGACCGACTTACCCTACCAACCTCAGAGGTGCCCAGTGACAGAGAAGATCCATCGTATTGCCGTGATTCCCGGCGACGGCATTGGCAAAGAAGTGATGCCAGAAGGCGTGCGCGTGATGAACGTGGCGGCAGAGAAGTTCAACATTCCACTGCGCTGGGAGTGGTTCGATTATGCCAGCGCAGAATACTGGCAACAGCATGGCAAAATGCTGCCGGACGACTGGTTTGCTGAGCTGAAAACGTTCGATGCGATTTATTTTGGCGCGGTTGGCTGGCCTGATGTGGTGCCGGATCATGTTTCGCTCTGGGGATCGCTGTTGCAGTTTCGCCGTGAGTTTGATCAGTACGTGAACCTGCGTCCGGTACGCCTGATGCCCGGCGTGAAAGCACCGTTAGCCAACCGTAAGCCGGGCGATATCGATTTCTACGTGGTGCGGGAAAACACCGAAGGCGAGTATTCCAGCGTGGGCGGCACCATGTTCCCCGGCACCGAGCGAGAAGTGGTCATTCAGGAAACGGTCATGACCCGCGTGGGCGTCGATCGCATTCTGAAGTTTGCCTTCGAACTGGCCCAGCGTCGGCCCAAAAAACACCTGACCTCTGCCACTAAATCGAACGGTATCGCGATTACCATGCCCTACTGGGATAACCGCGTTCAGGCGATGGGTGAGCACTATCCCGAGATCAAGGTGGATAAATATCATATTGATATTCTTACCGCCAATTTTGTGTTGCATCCCGACTGGTTTGATGTGGTGGTTGCCAGCAATTTGTTTGGCGATATCCTGTCGGATCTCGGCCCTGCCTGCACCGGCACCATTGGCATCGCGCCGTCTGCCAATATCAATCCGGAAGGCAAATTCCCCAGCTTGTTTGAACCGGTGCACGGCTCGGCGCCCGATATCGCCGGTAAAAATATCGCCAACCCGATCGGCCAGATTTGGTGTGGTGCCATGATGCTGGAGCATCTCGGCTACAAGGAAGCCGGTGATGCCGTGCTGAACGCCATTGAGCGTACCCTGGCCGCCGGTGAACATTTAACCCGCGATCTGGGCGGCAGCGCGGATACGCAGCAGTTGGGTGCCGCTATCGCGGCGGCGCTGTAACTTAGTCTGCCAGCAGTACAACGCTGTCCGGATGCCAGCCTGACGGCAGCGGCTCAGGCCGCTGAATCGTCAGGTTGTTCAATTGCAGGTTCTCAACGCCGCGCGCAAACAGTCCCGGCAGCCCACCGGGATAGCGCTCAACGCCGTAAGCCTCGCCAGTGGTTTTATCCAGCCGGTAAGCATTATCCAGCCCCATCCCGGTGGGGGAATCGGGATTACAAGGCGGCCGCACATCGTACTGTCCCTGCACGCCCTGCGCGACAGTTTGCCGCAGATGGAGTTGATTGAGTGAAATATCACGGATCCAGCCTGGCTGGGCAGCATGCAGGTTGATCGCGCCCTCTGCCACACCGCTGAGCTGACTGAACTGGACTTGCTCCACGATCCCCGGCAGCACCGCCGGATCACGGGTCCGTACGGAGATAAAAATGGGATCGGCTTTGCCCCAGTGGCAGGCGGCAACATGATGGCAGCTAAAGGCGATCGTGCTGAAGAGGACGCGCCGTATCGCCCCACCATCCCGTGACACAATGCCGATGCCGCGGTTGGAATCAAACAGGGTGCAGCCTGAAACGGTAATGTCTTCAATATCGTCCCAGGTTTCAGTGCCGATCTTCAAGGCGCAGCTGTCGCTGCGCAGCAGGCAGTTGCTCACCGCGATTCGTCGCGCCGGACGACGCAGGCCAGCGGGCTTGAAGGTGGTTTTGATGCAAATCGCATCATCTGCCGCGCTGAAATAGCTGTTGCTGATAAAAACCGCCTCGCAGCTGTCAATGTCCAGTGCGTCGGTGTTGGGCAGCGTCATGGCGTTATCAATGGTCAGACGTTCGATATGCACATGGCGGCAGCTGACAAGGTGCACCGTCCACATCGGTGCGCGGATCAGGCTGATGTCCTGCAACCTGACCTGCTCGCAATCCTCAAACACGATCATGCGTGGCCTGTCTGCTTTTGGGACCCGGTAGCCCTGTTCGTCAGGCTCCGCCGCAAACCACGCTTCGGCGTCTCCCTCAATATGGCCCTGACCAGTAATTGTCAGGTTACGCTGCCCCAGCGCATACAGCAGGACGTTATGCGATTTCTCGGCACAGCTCAGGGCTTTCCACTGTTGGTAGTCCGCCAGATGTCGGCTGGCAACCAGCACTGCGCCGGCTTCAAGGTGCAGCTCAAAATCGGAAGGAAGGTTCAGGCAGCCGCTGCGATAACGCCCTGGCGGCAGCGTAAGTCGCCCACCGCCCGCCGCCGCAATCTGGTCAATCGCCTGTTGCAGGATGCGTGTATCAGGGGTTTCGCCGTCTGCGACGGGATGAAAATCGCCAAGGGAAAGATGCATCGTCCGGCCTTAGTGAATGAGAGATGAACCGGTGCGCTTACTTCACCGCACCTTCCGTTACGCCGCTGATAAACTTGCGCTGGAAAAACAGGAAAACCACGATAAGCGGCATGATAACGATCATCGCGCCAGCCATCAGCACCGGGATATCAATGGTGTTCTTATTCTGGAAAAACATCATGCCAATGGGCAAAGTTCGCAGCTCATCTTTGTTGACCAAAATCAACGGAATAAGGAATTCATTCCACGTCCAGATAAACAACAGCAGGGCCAGCGTGGAGATCGTGGGCCAGATGGCCGGAACTAAAATCCCCCACAGGATTTTAATGCGAGGCGCGCCATCCATCACCGCCGCCTCGACTAACTCTTTAGGCACCTGCTGGAAAGCGCTGGCAATCATCAGGGTAGTAAACGGCAGCGACAGCGCAACCTGCGGCAGAATCAGGGCCAGATAGGTGTTGGTCAGCCCCATCCAGTGCAGTTCATGATAGAGCGGAATAATAAAGGCTTCACTCGGCAGCACCATGCCCAGCGCCAGCATGGCCGCCACCACTTTCTTGCCCGGAATTTTCAGTAAGGCAAAGCCAAATCCGGCCAGAATACCCAGTAAAATACTGCTCAGCACCACCGGAAACACCACCAGCACCGAGTTCATAAAGTAAACGTTAAAGTGCCCCTGCTGCCAGGCGGTGATGTAGTTTTTGACATTCAGTGAGGCGGGCAAATGAAACACGCCCTGAAACAGCTCCATCTGTGTTTTAAACGAGGTCATCAACGCCATTAAAAACGGCATGATGGTCATCAGCGCCACAATCCAGATCAGCGCACGAGAAATGATCGGTGTGCTTTTCATCAGTAACGTTCCTTCAATGCCAGATGGATCAGGTAGTTAAGCCCTAACACAATGACCATACTGAATACGGCAACCGATGAGGCATAGCCGAAGTAATGCAGATCAAAGCCCTGCTTGTACATAAAGATATTGGTCACCATGGTGGAGGTGCCCGGGCCGCCCTGCGTCATTACGTACACCAAATCGAACGCCTTCAGACTGGCGATGACCGTCAGCAACAGCGCGATGCGCAGCTCCGGACGCAGTCCCGGCAGCGTAATGCGCATAAACTTCTGGCGGCGCGAGGAGCCATCCAGGTCCGCCGCTTCAAGCAGGGACGGATCCATTCGCTGCAGTCCCGCCATAAACAGCACCAGACAGAAACCAAAAAAGTACCAGGTGGCGACCATGCCGACGGCCGGCAGTGCCCAGGTAAAATCCCCGAGCCAGGACATCGCCAACTGCGGCAATCCGATGGCGCGCAGGACCTGATCGATGGGGCCAAAGGCCGGGTTGTACAGCCAGCGCCACACTACGCCGAGAACCGCCATCGGCATGATATAAGGCAGAAAGAACAGGATGCGCAGTACGCTGCGCTCGGTATTGTTTCGGGTTTCATACAGAAAGCTGCACAGCAGCAGCCCCACGCCAATCGGCAGGAGAGTATAAAACAGCATCAGAATGGCGTTATTGCCAAGGGCAATCCAGAAGACCGGATCGCTGAACATACGCAGGTAGTTACTGATGCCCGCGAAAACTGGCCGCGAGGTGCCATCCCACTCGGTAAAGCTGATTCCCAACGACGCAAGCAGCGGTAACAGCAGAAACAGGCCATAAACCAGGACTGCGGGAAGAAGATAGAGAAAATTACGCCAACTGCTTTGATTCAACATAACCGTACTCGTCGTAGTCAGAGCGACATTCAGGCCCGGCAGGTTCGCTGCCGGGCAACCGGCTTAGTGTTTCAGGGTTTTCATGTAACGCTGATAGTTGTTATCGAAGTTAATCACCATCTGCTCAGCCGTCTGTCGGCCCGCCAGCAGCAGCTGAACGTTTTGATTCAGTTCGGCGTTCATGGTCGGGGTTGCCCAGTCGACATAATGGCCCAGACCGTCGTAAGCATTCAGGTTCAGCCACACCTGCCAGGCTTCGCCTAACAGCGGATTATCCGCCGGGATTTTTGCGTCTTTATTGGTACTGGCCGGCAGGAAGCCAACGTTCAGCCAGCGGTTTGCCATGCTGTCCGACACCATATAGTTAATAAATTTGGCGGCGGCATCCTGCTGGGCTTTGGTTTTCGCCATGCTGGTCATCGAGAAGGCCAAATCGGTTCCGCCGACCATCAACGGCTGCTTCACGCCGTCACCGGCTGGCATACCGGCGAAGTGAATATCTTTGTTGTCTTTAAACTGGCCCAGATACCAGGTTCCGCTCACCAGGAACGCAGACTGACCGTTCTGGAATAACGTGGCGGCATCATCATGACCAATGCCCTGATAGCCCGGGAACAGATAACCTTTGTCCGCCCAGCCTTTCATCATGGTGGCCGCTTTTTTCAGCTTGTCATCTTTGAACGTGCCGCCCACGTCGTAAATCAAATCATCCAGTTTTTTGCGGTCGCTGCTTTCAATTTGCGCTTCCCACAGCGTACTGAGTAACTGCTGCCCCATGTTGCCGTCTAATAAACCCAGCATCATTGGCGGCGTGCCCTGCTGCTTGAGTTTTGCCATTGCGGCGTCAAGCTCGCTCAGGGTTTTCGGTACCGCAATACCGGCCTTATCCAGCAGCGCCTTGTTGTAATAGAGGCCAACCATTTCACCGAGGCTGGCCACGCCGTACAGCTTGCCGCTGCCAAACTGGCCGCTGTCAGACCAGCGGTTACGCTTGAGAATGGAGTCCGGGAATTTTTGGGTCCAGCCGTATTCGGCCGCATAGCTATCCAGCGGCAGCAGCAGTTTGTCTTTGACCAGCGATCCCATATCGCCGCCGCCCTGATTCACCTGGGCAATCTGCGGACCTTCACCTGCGGTCAGGGCCAACTTAAGAGGAATGCGCGTGTCTTCAAAGGAGTGCACGGACCGGTTGATAACGATACCGGGGTTTTGCTGGGAAAAGTCTTTAATACCTTCATCGACGGCCGCCGTTTGCTGAGGATAACTGTAGATATCCCATTCATTCAGGGTAACGGTGCTGTCGGCATGCGCAACGCTGCCCATCAGCAAGCCCGCCGCCAACAGGCTACGAACCGAAGTGCGAAAACGGAACGAACGAACTGAGGAATCAGACATCATGCTCACTTTCTCCAATACAGGATGGGCATCCTTTCTTCACAGGGTCTGCAATCCCGCAGACTGTCGCCGCATAAATCACCTTCTCACTCATAGTTACTTTAATAAAAAAATAAAGTCAAACATCCCACCTTGGGAATTGCCAGGTTGTGAGCCTGCGCAAAAAAACACGCTGACAGGGCAACGCTCAGCATAAGCGGAGAGAAATCCGCACAAATCTGGCGCGTTATCGGTGTCCGTTCGCCGCGGG
Source organism: Pantoea sp. Ae19-2 (assembly GCF_059801205.1). Taxonomy (NCBI): domain Bacteria; kingdom Pseudomonadati; phylum Pseudomonadota; class Gammaproteobacteria; order Enterobacterales; family Erwiniaceae; genus Pantoea; species Pantoea sp. Ae19-2. Next base: position 3,567,799 of record NZ_JBCHWE010000001.1, read on the forward strand.
CCAGCACGATAAACCAGCCTCAAAATGGCGTAATAACTTGCTGATAAAAAATATGAAAATCATATGACGCTCACATTTTTAACTTTTTATTTCCTCTGACGATTGCCGCCTGCCGGTTCACCGCCTGCGACAGAAGCCCACAGGGACTGGCCTGGTCAGCTAATAAGATCCGAGCGGAGGCGACTTCAGGATAGCGGGGCAATTATTCCATCTTGAAAACTAAGTCAGCTTTCATTACCGTGAGGTTGTTCAACTACTGACCTGTGAGAGATGACGATGGCGAATCAAGGTGTCATTCGTCCGGCCACCGAGTCGGACTATTCAGCGCTTTACCGCATCTGTCTGGAAACCGCCAATGCCGGTAAGGATGCCCGTAACCACTATTCCGATCCCGAGTATCCTGGACAGCGCTTTGCGGTGCCCTACGCCCGCTTTGCACCGGATTTTGCCTTTGTGCTGGACGTGGAAGGCGAAGTGATGGGCTATGTTGTCGCTACGCCCGATACCCGTGCCTTTGAAGCGCAGCTTGAGCAACACTGGTGGCCTCAGCTTCAGGAAAAATACCGTGACCGCACGGCCAGCGCCCCCTATGACAGCAAAATTCTCGACAGCATCCGTCAGCCTGAACGTGCCGATGCGCAGCTGGTGACACAGTGGCCCGCGCATTTACATATCAATCTGCTGCCGCCGGTGCAGCAAGGCGGCTGGGGCCGCAGGATGATTGCACAGGAACTGGCTGCGCTACGCCAGGCCGGCGTGAAAGGCGTTCACCTTGGCGTCAGCCTGCAAAATGAACAGGTGTGCGCGTTCTATCAACGCATGGGATTCAGCCACATCCTGCGCAGCAACGCCATATATATGGGCCAGTTACTTTAAGTGAGAGAGTTTATGACCAGCCTGCGCTTACAGAACGTTAAGAAGTCCTATGACCATATCGATGTGATTCACGGCGTCGATCTCAGGGTAAACAGCGGCGAATTTGTGGTGTTCGTTGGGCCATCCGGCTGCGGTAAATCTACCCTGCTACGGATGATCGCCGGGCTGGAAGAAATTACTGACGGCACATTGCTGATTGACGATAAAGACATGACCCGTCAGCCCGCAACCGAACGCGGCATCGCCATGGTGTTTCAGTCTTATGCGCTTTATCCCAACATGACGGTGCGCGGTAATCTGGCCTATCCGCTTGAGGTGATGAAAAAGCCGAAAGCCGAGATAGCCCAGGCAATTGAACAAACCGCCGCGCGCTTGCACCTGACCGAACTGCTGGATCGCCTGCCACGGGCGCTTTCCGGGGGCCAGCGTCAGCGCGTGGCCATTGGCCGCGCCATTATTCGCCATCCGCGCATCTTCCTGTTTGATGAGCCGCTCTCCAACCTGGATGCCGAGCTGCGTCTGCAAATGCGCATCGAGATTGCCCGCCTGCACGCCTCGCTGGGCAACACCATGATTTATGTGACCCACGATCAGTCAGAGGCGATGACGCTTGCCGATCGTATCGTGGTGCTGCGCAAAGGACGGATTGAACAGGTTGGCGCGCCGTTAGCGTTGTACAGCGATCCAGACAACCTGTTTGTGGCGGGTTTTATCGGCTCGCCGAAGATGAATTTCCTCCAAGCCGAAGTCACCGCCACGGGTCAGGGTGAGGTGCAGTTACGCGTGCCGGATTTGAAGATAACGCAGCTGATGCTAAAGATTGCGGCGCCCTGCCGCGAGGGCCAGCGCGTCACCCTGGGCATTCGTCCCGAGCACATGCAGCCCGCCGCGGAAACGCCAGCCGAACGTCAGTTCAGCGGCACGCTCTCCTTTGCCGAAATGCTCGGCCACACCAATTATCTTTACCTTGATTTAGGCATTGAACAGATGCTGGTTGTTGAGGCGCGCGAGGCGCAACGGCGTGATTTAGGCGTGGAGGTCAGGCTGGGTTTATCGGCAGACCACTGCCTGCTGTTTGATGAGCAGGGGCAGCGTCTGCGTTAAACAGGATGGCGCTGCGGCGCCGTCAGGTCACGGGTTCTTCATCCGCCTGGGCAGCCAGCAGATCGAGCAGCATATTCACGGCAAAGCCTGCCGCGCCCAGCGCCCACATGCGGTTTGATTCTGTCAGAAACTGCAGCGGTGTCATCTGTGGCGTCAGCTTCAGACGATAGGCCTGAAAACTCTGGGTAATGTGGTCCAGCAGAATACGTGAAGCCATGTGCGGTTCCATCGCCAGGAACACGACGTCAGGATCGTACGCCACCGACAGATTGGCCAGGGAAATCCCCAGTTCACGTCCCGCCTCTTCCAGTGCGCTCAGCACCTCGGCCGTGGGCCGCTGATCGAGCGCCTGCAACGTTAGCGGACCGCCCGCTTCATCCTGCTGGGCACGTTGCAGGATTGCCCGGGACGAGGCCACATCCTCAAGCAGACGCAGCGAGCCATCGCCGACCAGGCCGTTACCGATCTCGCCCGCTTTGCCATGTCGCCCGCGATACAGCCGGCGGTTAAGAATAATGCCTGCGCCAATGCCTTTACCGTAAGTCGCAATAACCGCTGACTGCGCGTTGCCCAGTTGGCCAAACACCAGGGTGGCCATCGCCATCGCATTGGCATCGTTTTCGATAAATACCGGCAGGGAAAAGCGTGTTTCCAGCATCTGCGCGATAGGGACATTCTCCCAGTCGAGCACTTTCGAACGAATACAGTAGCCGTTTTCGGCATCGACTAAACCGGATAAGGCCAGGCCAATCGCGCCAACCTGTTTTTCTTCCACGCCGCGTAGAAATTTAGCCAGCGCATCGCCCAGCTGTCGTGGCGTGATGGCGCCGGAAGGCATCTGCTGTTCTCCCAGCAGATTGCCGCTGAGGTCGGTCATTACGATCAGGTTACGTTCGGCGTTAAGCTGAATGCCAATGACGCTGGCGCGATCGGGATTCAGCCCCAGCAAGGTTTTAGGCCGCCCCATTGATACGCGGCGCAGCCCCAGTTCCTGAACGATGCCCTGCGCCAGCAGTCGGTTGGTCGCCTGGGAGACGGTAGACATGCTGAGTCCGCTTCGGACCTTGAGGTCAGACTGGCTGACAGGCGCATGTTCCACGATCAGTCTCAGAATGCGCGCGGTAACGTTTGGAGCAATCATAGCGTCCTCAGATTTGCCCGGGCCATCATTAATGCCCCGTCCAGAGCATCGTGTTGCGCAGCGACCAGCCGGGCCTGACTCTCCGCGCTCAGCCAGGGCTGAATCGGTGTGGCCAGCCCGCCCATGAGGGCGACGCATCCCTGACTGATGGTAGAGAGACGGCTGACCATTAAGCCAATATCGCTTGCAGTCTGCTGCAGGAGATCCACGGCATGACGATCGTCCGCGTGCGCGGCGGCGAATACATCAGGCACCACGCGCGCCCAGTCGGCGGGCATCGCTTCTCGCGTCCACATCAACATGGTTTCCGGGCTGTGGTTAAACTGTGCCATCAGGCCGTGGGTAAAGTCTGTGCTGTCAACGATGGCTTCATGGGCCAGTAATGCCAGCCGCAGCGCGCGTCGCCCCAGCTCAGCGCCGGAGCCGTGATCGGACAGCGCGAATCCCCAGCCGCCCAGCAGCGTAAACCGCTCGCCATCCCAGGCTGCGCCCTGGCTACCGGTGCCAATAATAAAAACCGCACCGGGTGCCGCCGCATGGGCGCCGGCGCAGGCAATCTCAACATCGCTGACCACCTGCACGCTCGCGCAGGCAGGCTGCCATTGCGTCAGGCGCGCCTTAACCGAGGCCACATTCGCACCGGCTAATCCTGCCACCAGCGAGGTCTGCGCCAGCGCCTGTGGCGTCAGCCCTGCCTGAGACAGCACGGCTGCCATGAGCTGCTCAACGCAGTTCAGAGCCGCATCAAACTGTGACCAGACGTTGGCAGGGCCGCCCACCGCCTGAGCCAGCACGTTGCCATTCGCGTCGGTCAACCGCGCACGACACTGCGTACCGCCGCCATCAATACCAAGGAGATAGTGTGATTGCACGCGCTTCCTCCCGCCGTAAACGCATCTCGATTCTGTAATCTGCGAACGATAGGTGAAAAAAACTTAAATCGCAATAACAAATAAATATAGGCAAAAAACAATAACTATTTATTATTTAAAATCAATAAAATACCTAAAAATACGTATGCAAATCACACAACGAGTTATTGACATTAGTTTTTCTGTCGTAATAAGTTGGTAGCCAGTCTTTCCATCATTGCGTCCCGTCAGCGGCGTACTCACCGTTGTCAGAATTCAGGATCAGGGGTTTACCATGAAAGTAGGCATTATTGGTCTCGGCTTTCGTCTTTCTCATGTCGTTAAAGAGTTTCACAAGGCTGATACCGAATTTTCGCTGGTAGGTTATTACGATCCAGCACCGGCCGGTTTGCCGAATCTGCACAGTTTCGGCATCGATCCCGGCAAGGCGTTCGATTCCGTTGAGGCGCTGCTGCAACAGGGTGGTTTTGATTTGCTGCTGGTGGGCTCGCCTAACTTTATGCATCTTGAGCATGTCACACAGGCGCTGGCAGCAGGCTATACTGTGTTTACTGAAAAGCCTGTCGTGATTAACGAAGAACAAACGATGGCGATGGCAAAACTGGTTCAGCAGTATGGCGAAGACCGTATTCTGGTAGGGCTGGTGCTGCGTTACTCGCCGCTCTATCACGATCTGCTGGCAGCACGTGACGATCGTCGCCTGGGTGAAATCACCTCTATTGAAGCGACAGAACATATCAAGCCTTATCATGGCGCGTTCTTCCAGCGCGACTGGCGCAGGCTCGAAAAGTATGCCGGTCCTTATATTCTGGAAAAATGCTGTCACGACATCGATCTCTACCAGGGATTAATGCAGGAGCGCCCCCTTCGGGTAGCCAGCTTTGGCGGACGCAAGTCGTTCACGCCTCAGCATGCACCACAAGGTGCGATCACCGAGCAGTCTGAGATTTATCACACTAAGCCCAGCGGCTGGTCGAGTACCGACGCGGTGTTTAGCAGCGATGCCGATATTGTCGATTACCAGACCGCCCTGATTGAGTACGCCAGCGGCGCAACGCTGTCTTTTCACGCTAACCTCAACGTCCCGGACGAATTCCGCCGGTTCTGCGTGATAGGCACTGACGGCATGGCTGAAGGCGATTTTGTCCGTAACTATTTTCGCGTGCACAACGCACGCACCGGCGAAAAAGAAGTGGAAACCGCCTACAGCGGCAACGCCTATGACGGTCATTACGGTGCCGATGCCTTAATGGCGGAAGAGATCGTTAAGCACGTCAAGCAGGGAACGCCGCTAAAAGTTTCTGTTGTTGACGCACTGGAAGCCGGCCTGACGGCCATTAAGATTGATGAAGCGCGCAAAACCCGCAGCGTCATCGATCTGACCGAAAGCTGGACACGTTTTGACGCCAACCTGGGAAAAACGGGAACGCACTAGTTCCCTCCTGATAGCTCACTCCCCCGAGCCCATCAGGTTAAACATAGCTCGACGACTGGTACCCTACTTAAACCGGCCTCAGGCCGGTTTTTTTATTCCTCCACACCTGTACTTCTCCTGCCCTGCGGGCAAGCGTCACGCGGCATCAGGCGTTTCCGCCTGCGTTTCCCATGAGGATTGACCTGTGCGGATGATTATTAAAAAAAACCGCCTGCTCTGCTGATAACTTAACTCAGGATAAGATAAAGCAGTAAACGAAGCGGCCGTTGTGACATCAGAACGACACTTTCTGCTGATAATCAGATGACGTTTATTACGCGTTTTACAAAACAACGTGCAGGGTGAATTAACGCTTTCGACGAGTAGTCACGCCAGAAAAGACCATTTAACGTTATCATTAGAGTGCATATAAATTTAAATAACGGATAACAAAAAAGTGCTGATTAATATATAAAAAACGTGTGTTGCCAGGAGAATCGCGTATATTAATCGCCGTACTTCCCTCTCGTTATGCAAAAAATAAAATTCACAGCAAACGTTAAATAGTTTCGATGAGATAATGAAAAATAGCGGATATAACCCTTATATTACTGAGCCTATTCATCACGTCACGAGTCAGGTGGCCGGTATTTGTTACCACCTCCCGAATTCGGACTGCACACAACCGACGAAAAGGATACTTAACGATGACAACATTATTTCATTGCACAACCATCTTGCAACTGAAGAAGCATTAATCATTATCCCCCTGTGTGATGCACAGTTAAAAGAATGGATTCAGCATCCCGAACGTTATTTACACCTGCAGGATGCGCGGGTGCGTATTGGTATTAATTATCGCAACCTCAGGGCCCATCAGGAAAAATTACTGGAATTAATTAACGCTTATCGTTTCTGGCTTTTTGATTTCGCACCGCCTCGCGCAGACTGGCATTTAGTCGAATCCTTTCCTTTTTCCGCCATTGTCTTAAGTTATTCATTCTTTAATGACAACTATCGGAAATTTACATTTCCTTTTTTTCTTGAGTCATTAAAAGGGAAAGGCGCCGAGATTATCGTGCGCGGTTACGAACCGACGTTATCAGCAGAGAAACTCGCGGCACTTAACATTAGCGGCTGGCAATTACAACGCGCGTCTGGCGATCTCATTCCCTTTACGCTTTAACCTTTCTTATCTCCTGGCACTATTGAATCATATCGGCAAGCCCCATTAACACCGTCTAAAGTATTGCCTTAGATGCGTTGTTAAGAGCTTTAAGCCAAAAAAATCAAAACTCATACCAATTTTGCTATAACATTTAACAGATATGGATCATCACGCTTCAGGGAAGAGCGAAATAAGAATGCCTTTCATCTTTTGTACTTTATGACTGACAACAATCTATCTGATTGTTTTCCTGAGTTTTCTGGCAACGAAATGAGGTCAACATTATGGGGAAAAACTCCTCATCCTTTAGCGTGGTCCGTTTTTTAACGGTGCTGTTCGCCGTGCTAACGGGTGCGTTCATGTTAATTGGTGGTATCTGGCTGGCCACGATCGGTGGTTCCTGGTACTACATCATCGGCGGTGCAGCCATGCTGCTTACCGCTTTCCTGCTGTGGCGACGTAACAGCGCTGCCCTGGTTGTCTATGCGCTCTTACTGCTGGCTACGCTGGCCTGGGGCGTTTGGGAAGTCGGCACCGACTTCTGGGCACTGGCACCGCGTACCGACGTACTGGTGATCTTTGGCGTCTGGCTGGTGTTGCCCTTTGTCTATCGCGGCTTATACCAGCCGGGTAAAGGCGCACTGGGTGCCATGGGCGTAGCGCTGGTTGCCAGTGCAGCGGTGTTAACCTATTCCGTCTTTAATGATCCGCAAGTGGTTAACGGTGCATTACCGGCAACAGCGGATAATGCGCCTCAGGCACAGCCGTTGAGCAATATTGCTGATGGCGACTGGCCGGCCTATGCGCGCGATCAGCAAGGGACGCGCTTCTCGCCGCTCAAGCAGATCAACCACGACAATGTGAAAGAACTGCAGGTTGCCTGGCAATTCCAGACCGGTGATATGAAACGCCCAAGCGATCCGGGCGAAATTACCGATGAAGTGACGCCAATCAAGATTCGCGACACGCTGTATCTTTGCACGCCACATCAGATTTTATTTGCTCTGGATGCGGCCACCGGCAAGCAAAAGTGGAAGTTTGATCCCGGCCTGAAAACCAACCCAACCTTCCAGCACGTGACCTGTCGTGGTGTGTCATACCACGAATTCCCTGCAGCGAAGGATGCGTCCAATACCCAGCCTGCGCTGTGCTCGCGTCGTATCTACCTGCCAGTCAATGACGGGCGTTTGTTCGCGCTGGATGCGGAAACCGGTGAACGCTGCCCGGCCTTTGGTAACAACGGTGAGCTGGATCTGCAGCACAAGCAGCCGGTTACAACGCCAGGCATGTATGAGCCAACCTCGCCACCGGTGATTACTGACACCACCATTGTGATGGCCGGCGCGGTAACCGATAACTTTTCAACCCGTGAACCTTCAGGCGCCATCCGTGGCTTTGATGTGAACACCGGTAAACTGTTGTGGGTGTTCGATCCGGGCGCGAAAGATCCTAACGCGATTCCGGCGGATGAACACACGTTCACCATGAACTCCCCTAACTCGTGGGCACCTGCGGTTTACGATCCGAAGCTGGATATCGTTTACCTGCCAATGGGGGTGACCACGCCGGATATCTGGGGCGGCAACCGCACACCTGAGCAGGAACGTTATGCCAGCAGCGTGCTGGCGCTGAACGCGACGACCGGTAAGCTGGTGTGGTCATATCAGACTGTGCATCACGATCTGTGGGATATGGACCTGCCTTCGCAGCCGACGCTGGCGGATATTACCGATAAAGACGGTAATACCGTGCCGGTTATCTATGCCCCTGCCAAAACCGGGAACATCTTTGTTCTGGATCGCCGCACAGGTAAAACTGTGGTTCCGGCCCCGGAAACCCCTGTTCCGCAGGGCGCAGCTAAGGGCGACCATGTCTCAGCTACACAGCCTTACTCTGAACTGACCTTCCGTCCGAAACAGAACCTGACGGATAAGGACATGTGGGGCGCGACGATGTATGACCAACTGGTGTGCCGCGTGATTTTCAAACGTCTGCGCTACGAAGGTCCGTTCACGCCACCTTCTGAGCAGGGCACCCTGGTCTTCCCGGGCAACCTGGGCATGTTTGAATGGGGCGGCATTTCCGTTGATCCGCATCGTCAGATTGCGATTGCTAACCCAATGGCGCTGCCGTTCGTGTCTAAGCTGATCCCACGCGGTCCGGGTAATCCGGAAGAGCCACCAAAAGGCGCAACGGGCGGTTCAGGTACTGAAACCGGTATTCAGCCGCAGTACGGTGTGCCATATGGCGTTGAACTGAATCCGTTCCTGTCACCTTTTGGTCTGCCGTGTAAACAACCTGCATGGGGTTATGTTTCTGCTGTTGACCTGAAAACCAACGAAGTGGTGTGGAAACAACGTATTGGTACCGTTCGTGACAGCTCACCTGTACCGCTGCCCTTTAAAATGGGTATGCCAATGCTGGGCGGACCGGTTGCCACCGCAGGCAAAGTGTTCTTTATTGGCGCAACGGCTGATAACTACCTGCGTGCTTACAGCACCGACACCGGTGAACTCTTGTGGCAGGCGCGCCTGCCAGCCGGTGGTCAGGCAACGCCAATGACCTATGAAGTTAACGGCAAGCAATACGTTGTGATTGCTGCCGGTGGCCATGGTTCATTCGGCACCAAGCTGGGCGATTACGTGATTGCCTATGCGCTGCCCGACCAGAAGTAATTAACACCTGAACAGAGGCGGACTCCGGTCCGCCTTTTTTTATGCCTGCTATCTGCCCTGCGCTTTTGCGCGTGGGGAGCGCCAGCTTAACCAGGCGCACAGCCCCATGACCATGCAGGTGGCCAGAAATACTGGCCGCATTCCCCACGCGCCACCAATCACCCCACCAAAAAGGGGACCACTGACCTGGCCGATATACTGCGCCGACGTCGAATAGCCGAGCATGCGCCCCACCTGCACGGCGGGAACGTGGTGACGGATAATGGCAGTAATGCAGGGCATCAGACCGCCCAGCGACATGCCCATCAGGAAACGTAACGGCAGCAGCTGCCAGGCATCGGTAATAAAAGCCTGAGGGATCAGTAACAGCGCGCAGCCAAACAGGCCAGCGCTCAGGACGCGCCAGTGCCCCACGCGGTCGGCCAGCTTGCCGACAAAGGGTGCTGAAAGAATACTGCCCAGCGCGGCCGCGGCCATCACCAGGCCGGACATCAGGGTGATGGCATGCTCCTGATGTAAAAACTGGCCGATATACAGCGTGATGACAGGCTCGATCGACATATTGGCAAACACCAGCAGCATGGCCGTTAACCACATCAGCCTGACTATCGCCCGGTCAAAGGGAGGAGCAGCCTCGCCCGGCTGAGGACAAACGCTCTGCACCTTCTTACGCGCCACGGCTGGCTCCTTCAGCAAAAAGGTGGTCGCCAGGAATGCCACAAAAATGACCGCCCCCGTCAGCCAGAACGTAGCCCGAATGCCGATCAGCGGCGGGAGTACACCGCCCAGTATGGGGCCTATAACATTACCGGCCATCATGCCGGATGCCAGCACGCCTAACGCCCATCCGGTATGCGCTTTAGGGGTTTGCGCAGCAATCAGAATGGTGGAGCCGGAAGAATAGCCCCCGAGTAATCCCGCCAGTAAACGCAGCGCCACCAGTTGCCACACAGCGGTTGCCATGCCGATCAGTGCCATGGCAAGGGCCATTCCCAGGCTCGCCCGGATCAGCATCAGCTTACGGCCGTAGCGATCGCCCAGCCTGCCCCACAGCGGCGCGGTTAACGCGGCGCTGAGAAAGGTTGCGCCATAGGCCACGCCGGACCAGCGCGCAATGGCCGCCGGGTGCTGTACGCCCAGCTGTTGAACATACAAGGGTAAAAAAGGCAGCAGCAAGGTCATGGCGACCAGGGTCGTAAACGAGCCAAAGACGCAAACCCATAAGTTACGTTTCCAGTGGTGGAATACAGGTGCCTCAGACGTGATTTCCATGCGATATCCCCATCGTGTTTAGGGACTCAGGCTAACAATGGTGACGAGACAACAACAGTCGGCGCGCGATATTTGCTGACTGGCCTGTTTTGTTGCTGTACTGCAACAATCAGTGCGCGCCCAGTTGGTCGATCAGCGTATCGCACAGCAGGTTGATGGGAGAGGCCGATGCGATGTCCTGATGCCTCAGCAGGTAACTCTGTGAGCGATCCATCTGCCACTCCGGCAGCACCTGGACAATTTGCCCCTGCGTCAGCGCCTCCTGCACCATATAGGAAGGCAGATAGGCGATGCCGTTGCCCGCCAGTGCAGCGTTCAGCAGCGCCATACTGTTATTGGCCCGAAAGCGGCTACGCACGTCTACCGCCAGACGCAGCTTATCGCGACGAAAAGGCAGTGCCGCCGTGTGCGCCGGGCCGTGAAACATCAAAAGATCATGGCGGGGTAACAGGCGCGGATGCGAAATGGCAGGATGCTGCGCCAGGTAGTCAGGGGCGGCGTACAGGCCCCAGTGGATGTCGCTCAAAACACGAAAGTTGCCCTGGCGGGGCGCATGAGCACGGATAACTATCGCGATGTCTACCCCGTCGCCAAGGGTCTCATCGTTGTTATCCGTAAGGCTGAGATCGACATTGATGTGCAGATGACCGCGCAGAAACCGATTCAGCAGCGGCACGATGCACTGGCAGCCATAGGTGACGGGCGCCTGTAAGCGGACATTACCGGCAGGATTTTGGTGAGCCTGCTGCACAAAATCTTCGGCCCGGTGCATTTCGTCCAGCATACGCACGCAAAAGGGATAGTAAGCCTGGCCGAGTTCCGTCAGCGTCATCCGGCGAGTCGTACGCTGGAGCAGCCGAATGCCCAGCCGCTGTTCCAGCCCGGCAATTTCCCGGCTGATATGGGACTTTGACACGCCGAGTACGCGTGCGGCTTCCGTAAAGCTTTTGAGTTCCACCACGCGCGCAAACAACATCATGGCGATCAGGTTATCGCTGTTAGTCATCGAATTCCTGGGACAAATCGGCCTGCTGAAGGTTATTGCACAGCCACGACGCCGTGCCTCAGGCAGTCAGAATAAAGCAACGGAAGGAAAGCGGACAGCGTGGGAGCAGGAAAAAGGACGCGAGGCAGCCCTGGCGATGCATGGACATTCCCACAAGTTCGCGGATGGGAATGTCCATACAGAGACTAACTTGCCATGGCATAAGGGAATAATAAACGATCTGGCTCTACCCGGCGCTGACGGCGCAGTTGACCCGGCGTGACCATAAAATAGTTTTTAAACGTTCGTGTGTAGGCCTGTTGGGTATCAAACCCATAGCTCATTGCCACCTGTAAAATCGCTTCGTTGCTGTTAAGCAGCGTCAGGGCCGACTCGGTCAGACGGCGCTGACGGATATACTCGGCCAGTGAGAAGCCGGTATGCTGGCGAAATAACCGTTGCAGGTGCCAACGGGAATAGCCCGCGCGGCGAGCAACTTCGTCCAGATGCAGATCGTGTCCTAAATTGCTTTCTATCCATTCCAGCAAACTACGAATAAACTCGCGCTGATTCATGGTGTTCTCCTGGTTAAAGCAGATGTGCAGGGAACACACTGTAGCGCGTTAAATTTATCCCTTAATTAGCGAAAAATTAGCGCAGAATTAGCAAAGCGGTAAAATCGCCTCTTTAGGTACAGGCATCCGGCGCGCCCCGGCCTTTTAGCAGGCTGAGCGCCCCAATAATTCTGCGCTAATAATCCAGCGCTACACTGTTGCCATTTTTCGGGAGGGCATCATCCATGCGCGTTTTGTTGGTCGAAGATGATGAAATGATCGGCGCGAATTTGCAGCAGGCGCTGGAAGCGGCAGGCTGGTCAGTTGACTGGGTACGCGATGGCGTGTATGCGCAAAACGCCTGGAGCGAAGGCGGCTACAGCTGCGTCCTGCTTGATCTTGGCTTACCCCGGGACGACGGATTGCAGGTGCTGAGACGGGCACGCGGGCGCGGGGATGCCACACCGGTCTTGATCCTTACCGCCCGCGATACGGTCGCTCAGCGCGTACAGGGCCTGGATTATGGTGCGGATGACTACCTGCTTAAGCCTTTTGATCTTCAGGAGGTCATGGCCCGCATGCGTGCGATTACCCGGCGCCATCACGGTTCCGCCGATTCGGTGCTGGGCAGCGGGGATGTTCAACTGGATATGCTGACGCGCGAAGTCCTGTACAAAGGGCAACGTGAGCAGTTAACCGCCCGGGAATATGCCCTGCTCTATGCGCTGCTGGAGCGGCCCGGTGCCATCCTGTCACGCGAGCAGTTAGAGAACCGCATCTATGGCTGGGGCGAAGAAGTCAGCAGCAATGCGGTAGACGTATTAATCCACGGCATGCGGCGCAAGCTGGATAATGATGTGATCCGCAACGTGCGCGGACTGGGTTGGCGAGTACCGGCAATATGAAAATCTTTATGCGATCGTTACGGAATAAATTACTCAGTACGTTACTGGTCATTCATTTGCTGATGATTGGCGGCGTGGCCTGGTATTTCTTTAACTGCTACGGTGAAATGGTGGGCGTCATCAAGGATGAGCAGCTCGCCAAGCTGGCCGATGCCTGGTCAGTGAATCGCGAAATCCCTCCGCTGATGCCGCTGATTGCGCCAGCGCACAAGATCAAAAGCGCCTTCGTCATTCAGCTATGGGATGCCAAAGGTCAGCTACGCTCCAGCTCCTGGCCTGAGTTGCACGCGCCGTTACAGGCCGAAAACGGCTACAAAGATGTGCAGATCGGCGGCTGCCACGACTGCGAATGGCGAATTTATACCCGCTCCGGCCAGCCCGGCAGCGAGATAAAGACCATTCAGGTGATGCTCAATCTCAGCTACATGAAAGAAATGATGGTGAGGCGGGCGCTGTCGGCGATTATTCCGCTGATTTTAATGATGCCGCTGTCATTACTGGTTATCTGGCTGGTCGTGCGCAAAATCACCCGGGATTTGCGCGTTGCCTCCCGGGAGATTGCCGCGCAGGATGCCCATCACCCACACAGCGTTTCACCGGGAAGCCTGCCTGATGAAATTCAGCCGCTGGTCGCCGCCTATAATTCGCTGCTGGATAAACTTCGTGCGGCCTGGTCTTCACAGCGCCAGTTTATGGAAGATGCCGCGCACGAATTGCGGACGCCGGTCACGGCGGTTACGTTGCAGTTGGAGAACCTGCGGCAGCATATTCAGCCTGGCGAGGCCAGTCGTCAGTTTGCACAACTGGAATCGGGCGTGACCCGCACCCGCCATCTGGTGACCCAATTGCTGAATATGTCACGCTGGGAAGATCAGTCGGTTGTCGCCAGCCTCGAAACTATCGCGCTGGAAGATGTGCTGAAAGAGAGCATTGAGCAGCTCATGGTGGTGGCAGATAAACGCGGTATCGACATTGGCTTTAGCGGCACCACGCACTACCAGTTGCAGGCCGGACGATCGGAGCTGCGAAGCCTGTTTGATAACCTGATTGGCAATGCCATGCTTCATACGCCTGAAGGCAGCCTAGTGGATGTCCTGCTGCACCGTGTTGACGGGCAAACCGTGGTAGATATCGTCGATAACGGCCCGGGCATGCCGGAGTCGTTTATTGAACGCGCGTTTGATCGCTTTGCCCGCGCCCCGGATGTTAAAGCCCAGGGGAGCGGGTTAGGCTTGTCTATTGTACGAAGCGTGGCGCACAAACATCATATCCGCGTTGCCCTGTCCAATTGCCTGAATCCGCACGGTGTACGTTGCGGTTTTCAGGTCCGCGTCACTTTTCCCTGATCCTCGCTGTTTGATTCGGAACCGGACAACGTAAACGGTTGCCTGGTTCCGTTCGCCTGAGACAATATTGTGACAAGCATCACAATATTGATGAATTGTTATGCAACACATTTTGACAAATGTGACCAAAAGCTATTTTCTATCTCTCTGTTACAGGCACGCTACGCTAACTAAAACAGGCGGCCTGAGTACATTACTGCCCAACCTTTGGGATTGATTTCCAAACAGCGCGCAAACGATTGTCTTGCGCATAAAAACCAGTGGTCAAAATATAATGAAATTTAAAACGTTAATGGCAGGCGCCCTGCTGGCAGGTTCCTTAAACGGTGCAGTGCAGGCTGCTGACAATGCTCCCCAGTACGTTTCCGACTGGTGGCATCAGAGCGTAAACGTGGTGGGCAGTTACCACACTCGCTTCGGACCGCAGTTCAATAATGACGTCTATCTGGAATATGAAGCGTTTGCGAAAAAAGACTGGTTTGATTTTTACGGCTACGTTGATCTGCCGAACTTCTTTGGCGTGGGCAACAGCAATGCTAACGGCATTTTCGACCACGGTTCGCCGCTGTTCATGGAAATTGAGCCGCGTTTCTCCATTGATAAACTGACCGGCACCAGCCTGGCCTTTGGTCCGTTTAAAGAGTGGTACTTCGCGAACAACTATATCTACGATATGGGCCGCAACAGCGCCAACCGTCAGAATACCTGGTATATGGGCCTGGGCACCGACATCGATACGCACAGCGATATCGGTCTGTCGCTTAACGTCTATGCCAAATACCAGTGGGAAAACTACGGTGCAGCGAATGAAAACAGCTGGGATGGCTATCGCTTCAAAGTGAAATATTTTGTGCCGATCACCACCCTGTGGGGCGGTAACCTTGGCTATGTAGGCTTTACCAACTTCGACTGGGGTTCAGACTTACGCGAAAAGAGTGGCCCGATTCGCACCAGCAATTCAATCGCCTCCAGCCATATCCTGTCGCTGGGTTACGATCACTGGCACTTCTCGGCCGTCGCCCGTTATTTTCATAACGGCGGTCAGTGGGGAGCGGGTCAGGAGTTAGGATTTGGTGAAAGCGCGTCTGAAATCAAGTCCACGGGCTGGGGTTACTACCTGGTCGCTGGCTATAACTTCTGATTGCTGTCGCACCGCAAAAAAGAGGTGGCGGCAAACGTTGAGGCCTTCCCATGAGGAAGGCCTCGCGTCTTTACAGACTGCAGCGTATTACGCGTCGGGTTTTACCACGTTGATGCGCCATGGAATATTGAATTTATCGATAAACATGGCGAAGCCGTTAGACCAGAACGTCTCCTGCCATGGCGTAGTGACTTTCCCGCCTGCAGACAGCTTTTCAAACCATGCCTTACCCTGCTCTGCATCATTGGTTGCCAGACTCACGGCATAGCCCGCGTGTTCTGAGGCCGGAGGCTGATGGGGATTGCCATCACTCATCATCAGCTCACCCTGACCAATGCGGAGGTGCGCATGCATAATTTTCTCAGGGGGCAACGGCGGAGCGGACCGATCGCCCACCTGTTCACCCTGCTCCGGCATATCGCCAAACGTCATTTTTTGCAGCAGTTTTCCACCCGTTGCCTGCAAATAGAATTCTATCGCTTCTTCACAGCGACCATAGAGAAACAAATAGGGACATACTTGCATTATTACCTCGATACCGGTGAGTAGAGACTTCCTTATAACGATGTAATAAGTGTAGACGACAGGTCAGGGTTGACGACGATAACCGGATAAAGATTCATCATTCGGATTATTTACCTGACGTAGGTCAGCCTTTTCTCTGCTGATTTTACAAATAAAACAGGACCAGACCTGACAACAATAAAAGCGTGATTTCCTGTCAGATATTATTGTCATGGCAATAATAACAAAGCATGACCGTTGAATGATGAAATAAAAGGCCAGTTTATAACGCGTTACGATACATCACCTCTTGCGCCGTGCTGTTTATCGCCAGCAGTGTTCCTGTGCACGCGCCGATCGTTCGGGCTTTGTTAAATCTGTCTGGCCCTAAAACCCAGGTTATCTAACGTAAAGGGCGAAATAACCGAACCGGCAGAAAAGATCATCAGGTAATAATATTGAATCATCTGGTTCATTATTTCGCTCATCTTTTACCCACCTTATTGTTTATTAATTTCAGCACGTTCCCACTAAATATTTACCCTCCTGATGCCGATATATCAGTCCATAATCCCCTATTCAGGACTGCGTAATGTCGTTAAAAAAATCTTCACTACTGGTTTTGTCGTTCCTGTTAATTCTTTTTCTTATCAGCATATCGGTCAGCATCTGGTTACTGGCCCGGAGCAACGCGTCGTTAAATGCGGTTAATAAAGAAATCCGCGTAGTGTTATCAGTTATCGATCCTATCAACCACAGCCGAACGTTACGCGTACGGCTGATGGAATACATGAAAGAAATTGAGAACGACGGCCCGCAGGGCGGCTATTCTCTGGACAGCGTGAAAAGCGTCGCGGCTAAAGCCGATGCTGCCTTTCAGGCTTATCTGAGTGCGCCACGCATTCCGGGTGAAGAGGCCGATGCAGACCGCTATCGTCAGGCCTATCTGGCTTATCGCGATCAGGGAATTCAACCCTTGATTGAAGCGGCCGAAGCACGCGATCAGCAGCGCTTTAAAAATCAAATTGCCAACGTAGTCCGCCTCGACCGGCAGTATGAAATCGTGCTGGATCAGGTGCTGGCCCAACACGAGGCTTATGCGAAGAAACTGAATACTGACGCCCAGGGCAACTTTTCATCCGGGATCACGCTGCTCATCGTGTTTGGCTTGTTATTCCTGGCCATCATCATTGCGATACTGATCTTTGTCAGACGCTATATCTTATCGCCGCTCAATAACGCAAAAGCGCACTGCAGCGAGATTGCAGCAGGCGTGCTCGATCACCCGGTGCCGGTCAAAATCGGCTCGAAGAGCGAAATTCAGCAACTGATGAGCTCGATGGAGCAAATGCGGACGTCTCTGACGGACATTATTATCCGGGTGCGCCACTCAACCCACGCGGTGTCCTGTGCTTCACAGGAAATTGCCAGCGGTAATATCGATCTGGCGTCCCGTACCGAGCAGCAAGCTGCGGCGCTAACGGAAACGGCGGCCAGCATGGAGCAGTTAGGGACAACCGTTAAACAGAACACGGACAACGTGTTTGAAGCCTGCCGTCTGGCTAACGAAGCGGTACAGAACGCAGAAACCGGCGAGAAGGTTTCTCAGCAGGTTATCGTCTCAATGGCCAAAATTAATGAAAGTTCGAAGAAGATCGAGGATATTACCAGCGTTATTAACAGCATTGCTTTTCAAACCAATATTCTGGCGCTGAACGCCGCCGTCGAAGCGGCGCGCGCCGGTGAGCAAGGCCGGGGTTTTGCCGTTGTCGCCGGTGAAGTGCGTAATCTCGCGCAACGCAGCGCCGTGGCGGCGAAAGAAATTGAAGGGCTGATTGCCGAATCGGTCGCGACGATTCGCGTGGGTTCTGATCAGGTCAGCCGCACGGGCGAGGCGATGAATGCGATTATTTCCTCGGTGAGCCGGGTGAACGAGCTGATGGACCACATTTCAACCGCGTCCGATGAGCAGCATCACGGTATCAGCCAGATTGAAAAGGCGGTCACTGAGATGGATGGTGTGACGCAGCAAAACGCCGCGCTGGTCCAGGAGTCGGCCGCCGCGGCTGCTTCGCTGGAAGAGCAGGCTCAGCACCTGACCCACTCCGTTTCTGCTTTCCGCCTGTCTGGCGTCTAAAACGGATTCCCGCTCGGGTGATCAGGCCTGAGCGGGAAACAGACTCTGTGCGGCGCGGCGTCAGCCTGTGAGTGCCTGGCCTTTACCGGCCCGCCAATCGTGGTGACGGCTGACCGCGCCTTTGTGCCCTGACCGGCTCTTGTGCCTTTACCTCGGCCGCCTGACGTTCTGCCCTAAAAACCGTCCCAGTCAATACTGCAATATGCGTTGCTAAAAATTCATCACTATTCCTGTCGGCAAGAATCAGGTAATTGATTATTCTGCTGCTTCACGGCTCGCGAATGGGCAACGCTTTCAAAACACATCACGGCCTGTAGCGGGAATGGCAATCATCCTGACATGAGGTTCACCTTACATGACACCAGCCTTCATCACAGGGATAGCACCGACGGCGGCATCGTCGGCCAACACCAGCTTAGCTGAGCGCATTGATGCGCTACCTTCTTCTGTCGGTTTATGGCGCTTTATCTCGCTGCTGGCGCTGGGCGGGTTCTTTGAGCTTTACGATCTGTTTGAAACCGGGTATATCAGCACTGGCTTGCTGGCGGCCGGTATCTTTCACGCGGGCAGTGCCGGGATACTGGGCATTACCGATCAGGCTGCGTTTGCTTCCGCTACCTTCCTGGGGCTGTTTGTTGGCGCCAGCCTGCTCACGCCCCTTGCCGACCGCTTTGGTCGTCGACTGACCTTTATCTGTGCCCTGGCCTGGTACGGCGTATTTTCACTGCTCATGGCTTTTCAGCACAGCGCGGAGATGGTGATCCTGTGCCGCTTTCTGGTGGGGATTGGGCTGGGCGTAGAATTGGTCACCATTGATACTTATTTGAGTGAATGGGTGCCCACTCACCTGCGTAACCGGGCTTTTGCCTTTTCATTTTATATCCAGTTCCTGTCGGTGCCTGCCGTCGCGCTCATGTCGTGGTGGCTGATGCCGCAAAATATCCTTGGGCTGGAAGGCTGGCGCTGGGTGGTGATTGCCGGTGCGGTCTGTTCACTGGTGATCTGGTTTGTGCGCAAAAACCTGCCAGAGTCCGCTCGCTGGCTGGTGCAGCAGGGGCGCGTCGATGAGGCCCATCAGGTGATGGCGAAAATGGAAAAACGGTGCGGCATCGCCCCGGGCCTGCCGTTGACGAAGCCGTCCGTCTCAGACAAGAAACCGGAGAAGAGCCGCTTTCGGGAGATCTGGTCAGCCCGCTATCGCAAGCGCACGCTTATGTTGGTGGTCATGAACTTCTTTCAGGCGATTGGTTTTTATGGTTTTGGTAACTGGCTGCCGGCATTGCTGTCCGGTCAGGGAACGTCGATCACCCACAGCCTGCTGTATGCGTTTTTTATCACGCTTGCCTACCCGATTGGATCGCTGATTTGTGGCAGTTTTACCAGCCAGCTCGAAAACAAATGGCAAATCGTTCTCTCTTCGCTCATGACGGTGGTATTCGGTACGCTGTTTGCCCTGCAAACCAACCCGGTACTGCTGATTATTTGCGGTTTCCTGATCACCTTCTCGAATGCCTGGCTGACCTGCAGCTATCATGCCTATCAGACCGAGATTTTCCCCACGCACATCCGCGCACGGGCAGTGGGTTTCTGCTACTCGTTCAGCCGGTTATCAACCGCATTCAGCAGTCTTTTGATCGGTGTGATTTTACAGTACGCCGGCACGCATGGCGTTATCGCGTTTATCGTGCTGAGTATGCTGATGGTGATGCTGTCGGTGGGCGTTTTCGGGCCTAAGACGCGCGGTATCAGGCTGGAACACATCTGAACATTCAGCCTTCCCCCTGCGGGGAAGGCTGAAACACTGAGGTTTACTTCCCTTCTAACACCTTAATATCTGCATTGCCCTGACGATCTTTGAACTCTTCACGCAGGGCAGCCACCTGCTTCGCCGTCACGTTATCCGCCGCATTGTTGCCCCAGCTGCGACGAATAAAGTTCACCACGTCCGCGACCTGCTGATCGTTCAGACGCCAGCCAAATGCCGGCATAGTGATGGTTGAAGGCGCGCCTTTTACTCCACGCAGTTCGCCACCAACCAGCACGATGTGAATCAGCGAGGTCGGATCGTCTGCCATCACCACAGGATTGCCCCGCAGCGCAGGATAGAAGCGTTTATAGCCGCTGCCATCGGTTTTATGGCAGGCTGCGCAGCTGTCCACATAGGTCGCGGCGCCCGTCTGACTGTCGTCGCCCTTCCATAAGGCTTTGGCCGTCGCGTCATCCACGCTAAACGCCACCTGATGCGGATCTTTGGCACCCAGCGACTTCAGATAGCGGGCGATGGCCGTGATGTCTTCATCCGTCAGGTGCTGCAGGCTGTGGTCGACAACGTCCACCATGCCGCCAAATGCCGCCGTGTGGTCGTTACGCCCATAGCGCAGGAACTGGCGCAGGTCATCTTCACTCCAGCGGCCCAGGCCATCGCGGTTATCTCCGCGCAGATTGCTTGCGGTCCAGCCGTCAACCGGCGCACTGCTGCCCGCCAGATAATCCGTTCCCCCGGCATTGGTTAACGCCTTTTCCTGCAGGGTAAAACTACGCGGCGTATGGCAGGCACCGCAGTGGCCCAGACCTTCTACCAGGTAACGGCCGCGCGCCAGCGTCGCATCCTCCTGCTCTGCAGGCTGGAACGCCTTTACATCCGGTGCAAACAGGTTGCGCCAGATCGCCAGCGGCCAGCGCATTGACAGGGGCCAGGGAATATCACTCTCTTTGTTGGCCTGACTGACCGGGGCAACTCCGTGCATGAAGTAGGCATACAGCGCCTGCATGTCTTCATCGCTGACCACGGCATAAGACGGATAAGGCATAGCGGGATAGAGCGTATCGCCGTTTTTCGCGATACCGTGCCGCACGGCTTTCTGAAAGTCGTCGTAGCTGTAGTCACCAATACCGGTCGATTTATCCGGCGTGATATTGGTGGAGTAGATCGTGCCAATCGGCGTGGCCATCGGCAATCCCCCTGCAAAGGGCTTGCCGCCTTCACTGCTGTGGCAGGCTACACAGTCGCCCGCGCGCGCCAGATATTCACCGCGTTTAACCCGATCCGCCGTGCTGTCATCCGCCAGGGCGGCGAAGGCGAGGCTGCCCAACACCAGGGCTAAAATACCGTTTTTCATCACCATCTTCCTTATGCCTGCACCAGGGGACCCGGATTCTTCAGATACTGTTCCCGAATCGCTTTCGCCGACCAGTAGGTCAGTGCGGCGACCATGCCGGTGGGGTTATATCCCAGCCCCTGCGGAAACGCTGAAGCGCCGGGAACGAAGACATTCGGCACATCCCAGCTTTGCAGATAACGGTTCACCGCACTGGTATTGGGATCTTCACCCATAATCGCGCCGCCGCTGATGTGGGTTGTCTGATACACGGTCGTGTCAAAATGCGTACCAGGCTTCTTCGCCCCGCCAATGATCATTTTAGGATTCATGGCTTCGGCGATTTTATGCATTTTCCCCACCATGAACTGCGCCATTTTGATGTCGTTGTCCTGCCAGTCGAACGTCATGCGCAGCAACGGCTGGCCGTAGGCATCTTTGTAGTTCGGGTCCAGGTCCAGATAGTTAGCGCGGTAAGACTGGTGCGCACCGTGAGCATCCATGGAAAGGTGGTGCGTGTAGGTGTCCGCCACGGCGGCTTTCCACTGACTGCCCCAGTTTGGCGTGCCGGTCGGCGTGGGGAGCCCCGAGATCGGTTTGGTGCCCGCCTGGTTCACCCAGAACGGCGACCCGCCAACAAAGCCGTGCGGACCATGATCGAAATTGTCGGCATTGAAATCATCCACGGCGACGCCTGCACCGCCAGCACCGATGAAGGGATTGGTGGTGGTGTTTTTATCGAACAGCGCTTTCAACGTCGACAGGTTTTGATAGGCGAAGTTGCGCCCTACCGTACCTTCGTTGGTGATCGGGTTGTAAGGTTTACCAATGCCGGACAACAGCATCAAATGGACGTTATGGAACTGAAAGGCAGACAGAATGACCAGATCCGCCGGTTGCACCTGCTCACGGCCCTGCGCATCGACATAGGTGACACCGGTCGCACGCTGCTTATCACCCGTGAGGTTGACGCGCAGCACGTAAGAATTGTTACGCAGCTCAAACTTTGGCTCCTGACGCAGCGCAGGCAAAATATTCACATTCGGCGATGCCTTGGAATACATATAACAGGCGTAGCCGCTGCAGTAGCCGCAGAAGTTGCACGGCCCCATCTGGGCGCCGTAAGTATTGGTATAGGGACCAGAGGTGTTCGCCGACGGCAGATCGTAAGGGTGATAACCTACGGACTCGGCGGCCTGGGCAAACAGCTGAGCCGACCAGGTACGCTTTTGCGCGGGCAGTGGAAAGTTGTCAGAGCGATCGGGCGCAAAGGGGTTACCGCCTTTGTCTTTGCCGACGACCTTGCCCTGAATACTCCAGGCACTACCGGAGGTGCCAAACACCTTTTCAGCTTTATCAAAAAACGGCTCCAGCTCCTGGTAGTCCACGCCAAAGTCCTGAATGGTCATGCCTTCAGGAATAAAGTTTTTGCCGTAGCGCGCCTCATAGTGGCTACGCAGCTTCAGCTCTACGGGATCAACCCGGAAATGGACACCCGACCAGTGCAGCCCGGCGCCGCCGGTACCGGTACCGGGCAGGAAGGCCGCCAGTTGGCGGTAAGGCACGGCCGTTTGTGAGGCGTCGTGCCGAATGGTGACGGTGCTCTTAGACAGGTCCTGAAACAGCTTTTTGCGAACGTTGTAGGTCAGCTCATCAATCGACTGCGGGTAAGAACCATCCGGATAGGTATCACGATGTGGACCGCGCTCCAGCGCCAGCACGTTCAGACCTGCTTCGGTCAGCTCTTTGGCCATAATGGCGCCCGCCCAGCCAAAGCCGACAATCACGGCATCCACTTTCTTTAATTCATTTGCCATGCTCAGCTTCTCTCTCCACGAATCGACACTGACGGGAACGGATAGCGTTCACCGCGCTCTACCCAGTCCATAAAGTCGGCGCGTGCGCCAGGGAAGTTGATGAGCTTCCAGCCCACCATGCCCTGATTGCCGCCGTGGATGGGATCGCTAAAGAAGCCTTCGCGGGTGTTCTGCAGTAAGTATGAGAAAAACACGTTGGCGGGCAGCTGACGGAAACCGGCTTTGCCGCTCTCCATGTCCTGTAATAATGCGTCCTGCTGCCCGGCGTCGAGTTGGGCAAACACCTTACCGTGCTGCTGCTGACTGTAATGATCGGCATCAGCCAGACCGAGACGGTAGATCTGTTGCGGCACCAGCGGCAGCTGATAGCCCATTTCTTTAGGGACGTCGGGATTGAAAGGCCCCTGCATATACCAGTTCGCTCCGGTGGCGTAAGGCGTATTCATCTGACGATCGATAAACTCAGGCACGCCTGCTTCCAGCGCGCCGGGGCCGCGTTCATCAGCAGGAATCAGGCGCGCAACGGCCGCCTTGATAAAGGCAAATTCCTCGGCGGTAAACCAGGTAGGCTGATAATCTCGGGCAGACTGGGGTGCGGCGGGCGCTGCCGCCTGAACGGGCGCAGAAAATGCACCAAGTGCGCTACTGCCTACCGCCACTGCGGGCGCCAGGGTGATGGTCTTCAGCAAAAAATCCCTGCGTGAATGACCTTTTTTCTGGTCTGACATGACATTGCCTCATCACCGCATCAACTGCGGTACGAAAAAGAGAAGTGAGTGCGTTGTAGTGGTTTTTATCTGCGGATTTCGGGTACAACGAACTGTTACCGGTAACAGTGAATATAAGTGTAACACCATTGCCAATAAACATTTAGTTTAAGGAAACAAAAAAGCACAATTTCATTAACATATATTTTGTCGATGTCATGTTCAGAAACAACAGGCTACAGACAGATAGCCGTTTAAACGTTATAAAAGCGATTACACAACAGCGGAGTACCTATGTTTAAGTCTTTCTTCCCGCGACCGGGACTGTTTTTCAGCTCGGCCGCCCTTTGGAGTTTACTGGCGATTTTTGGCTGGTTTGGCTTTGCCAGCGATTTACCGGCCCATTTTTGGCCTGCTTTTCAGGCCGCCATCAAGCAGCCCTTGCCCACGACGGTAATGCGGTTTATTGCGCCGGGTGAGTTGTGGTTTTATGCCTATTACTGGCTGATGGTGGCAATTTTCGCGATAGCCTGGCGACTAACTGACAACCATCCGTGGCAACGCTGGTCGGTATGGGGTTCGGCACTGATTATTTTTGTCACCTGGTTTGGTGTGCAGGTTGGCGTTGCCGTAAACGCCTGGTATGGCCCTTTTTATGATTTGATCCAAAAAGCGCTGACGAAAGCCGGCTCGGTTCAAATCAACGAATTTTATGCTCAGGTGATGGCCTTTTTGGGCATTGCCTTAATTGCGGTCGTTATTGGCGTGATGAATGCTTTTTTCATCAGCCATTGGGTATTCCGCTGGCGTACCGCAATGAACAATTATTATATGCACCACTGGCAGCGCTTACGCCACGTTGAAGGCGCGGCTCAGCGTGTGCAGGAAGATACCATGCGTTTTGCCACAACGCTGGAAAGCTGGGGCGTGAACTTTATCCAGGCCATTATGACCCTGGTGGCGTTTCTGCCGGTGTTGATCGCCCTGTCACATCATGTCGAAAACATTCCGATTCTGGGGAATCTCCCTTACGCGCTGGTGATTGCTGCGGTTCTCTGGTCGCTGTTCGGTACCGGTCTGCTGGCGCTGGTCGGGATTAAGCTCCCCGGTCTCGAATTTCGTAATCAACGGGTTGAAGCTGCTTATCGTAAAGAGCTGGTTTACGGCGAAGACAACGCCGACCGTGCCACACCACCCACGGTAAAAGTGCTGTTCAACAACGTGCGGGTTAACTATTTCCGTCTGTATTTTCACTATCTCTACTTCAACATCAGCCGCATTCTTTATCTTCAGGTCGATAACGTCTTTGGACTGTTTCTGTTGTTCCCGTCCATTGTCGCCGGAACGATAACGCTGGGTTTGCTTAACCAGATAACCAACGTTTTCGATCAGGTCCGCAGCTCGTTCCAGTACCTGATCACCTCATGGTCGACGCTGGTTGAGCTGATGTCTATCTATAAACGTCTGCGCAGCTTTGAGCAGATTCTGGATGACGTGCCGCACGGTGAGATGATGCGTGACGCCTCTGAAGACGTGTCATAACCAGGCTCTTCGCCTGCGGCAGCCTCATGCCGCAGGCAAATTATCGCGAATCCAGAGTCATGAGTCGGTGCCTGCCAGGATTGTTGGCCGCGCTTCACGCAATCCAGACTGACAAGCAGAACCTGGCGACTTGCTGAGCGCAGCAGACCGGTAAACCGGTTACTGATGCGGTTTACGTCTTCCCCTTCTGCCCAGGCTCTGCTTCCCTTAGCCCGTGATGGACTTTGCCATCGGCTGTCGTCCGACCAGGCTTACGTGGTCTTACCGTCTTGCTGCATCAGGGATCGTCCGAGGCCAGCCTGTCTTGCACCTGGCTATTAATGGCAGCAAATCGTCTTTCGCGTGAAATCGCGGCCGCAGCGGAGAAGCCTGCACGTTATCGCGCCCAAAAATCAGGCAAGCGTCTGCACAGCTGACAGGCTTAGTGGCGAATAACAAAGGAGTCTGATGGGGAACCTGGAAGGGAAAAGATGAAACGGCGGGCATCCACAAACGCCGCCAGGACGCCCTTAGGCGTCCTGTCAGCACACAACTTCAAGCATTATTTCAGCAGTTCAGCGGTCATGTGCACGCCGTTATTGGTGTTAGCTTCGGTGATTTTATAGGAAGCACCAGCTTCTTGCGCCTGCGCAGCAATTTTCGCTTCGGTGCTGTCCAGAGTAGAACCGGTCGCTGTCACAGTTTGCGCGAAGCCTGCAACAGGAAGAACGGCAAGGGCGATAACAGCAGCAAAAGTTTTGATAGTTTTCATGATAATTTCCTCGGTCATTTTCAGTTTATTTAAGGCGTTTTGCCTTGTGTGAAAACATAATAGGCCGAATATTGATCAGAAAAAAGCAGAGGGTTTTGCTTAAGTTGTTCAATAAAACTGAAATTGAAAAGCACGTTTAGCCCTGTTAAAACACAAAAGGTTAAAAAACCAGACCGCAATAAAAAGGCAGCATATATCGCTGCCATGAGTCTCATTAACCGTGATGCCTGACGCGGGAAAAGATCGTTACTGCCGCCACCAGCATCAGCGCGCTACTGGCAAGGAAAACGCCGCCTGCACCGCGTAAGTCAAACATCCAGCCTCCCGCCGCCGCGCCCACCGTAATCGCTAACTGAATGGTTGCCACCAGTAACCCACCGCCCGATTCAGCATCGTCTGGCACTGCACGAGAAATCCACGTGGACCAGCCCGTCGGCATCGAACCAAACGCCAGGCCCCAGATCGCGACACCGCCTGCAACCAGCCAGCCAGTATGGCCAAAACTCACCAGCATCAGGGCCGTCGCGCCCATCAGCAGGGCCATTCCGCTCAGCGTCAGTGATACGCTACGTGTCACCAGATAACCGGCCAGATACGTACCCACAAAGTTAGCGATGCCAAATGCCAGCAGCACCAGAGACAGCTGGCTGAGGTCAAGCCGCGCCACGCTTTCCAGAAACGGTCGCAGATAGGTGAAAAAAGCAAAGTGGGCAGTAAACATCATGATCACCGCCAGCATTCCCCAGCGCATGACATTTATCCGTAACAACGCCAGCACACCGCCGCTGCGCGCGTTGCCTTCGGCAGGCATGGCGGGAAGGGTGAAAAACTGCCAGAGCAGGGAAGTCGCGCCCAGGCCCGCCGTAAACAGGAAGATCGCTCGCCAGCCTACCAGCCCGCCCAGATAACTGCCCAGCGGGGTCGCAATAATGGTCGCCAGTGAGATACCACTAAACACGATGGAGAGTGCGCGAGGGACCTGATCGGCGGGCACCAGCCGCATGGTAATAGCGGTAGACAACGTCCAGAAGCCACCAATGGCCACCCCCAGCAGGACGCGCGCCAGCAAAATGACGGTCAGATTGGCGGCCAGTGCCACCATCAATGCGGAAACGATGAGCAGTAATGAGAAGGCCAGCATCACCACCCGGCGATCGATGCGTCGGACCAGGCTGCCTACCGTCAGACTGGTGAGAAGCGCAATCAGGGCCGTGACGGTCACTGTCTGCCCCGCCAGACCTTCCGAAACGTTCAGGCTGCGCGCTATCGGCGTCAGCAAACTAATAGGTAAAAACTCGGCGGTAATCAGGCTAAATACGCCAAACGACATCGCAAAGACGGCGCCCCACGCTGGCTGAGTGGGTATGGAAACCTCATCAGCCACTTCAGTGTTGAGACTCATGTTGCTTCTCCGGAAAAAAAAGTAGTGCTGAGCATAGAGGGGATGAGCAAGACGATCTATGATGGTTACACCGTCATTTTTGATAATTCGTCTGGATTTCTGTGATGAGCCGTTACGATGAGTTGACCAGTGAGTTGCTAATGGGCATGCGCCTGTATGGCGTTAACTACCAGCGCATTGCCGTCAGCGCCCCTTTTGGCCTGCGCTTTAATGATTCTCCGGGACGGGCCCAGTTTCATTTTGTCGGGCGCGGTACGCTGCTGGTGCGTGGCGCATCCGGCGCGCTTTTCACGCTGAACAGTGGCGATGCCCTGCTGATCCCTCACGGTAAGCCGCACAGCCTGCTCTCCAGTGAGGATGCCGACTGTCAGTGCATTGACGCGATGGCGAGCAAACCGATCTGTGACAGTATCTGTGCCATTACGGCACCGGCGGATGCCTGTGAAGATGACCACAGCGTCCTGTTATTCAGCGCCAGCATGGCATTTGAACTGGGCGGCATGCAGCCGCTGATCAACACGATGCCGGACGTCATGCTGGTCAGTACGCTGCTGTCACACTACCCGGAGATTCGCCCAATGCTGGAGGCGATGGAGCGTGAATCACGTACCCGACACGCGGGTCACGCCGGGATTCTTTCGCGTCTGGCGGATGTGGTTGCGGCCCTGGTGGTGCGTGGCTGGGTAGAAAATGGCTGTGGGCAAAGTAGCGGGCTGGTGCAAGCGATGCGCGATCCGCGCCTGAGTGAGGCCATTGCCGCCATGCACCGTTCTCCGGGCGAGAACTGGACGGTAGAACGTTTAGCGCGCGAAGCCGGTAGCTCACGCTCGGTATTTGCCGAACGCTTTCTTCATGCCACCGGTATGACGCCGCTGCGCTACCTGACCGAATTGCGCATGCGACTGGCGGTTAAACGCATCGCCGACCATGGTGAGGCGCTGGAAACGGTCGCTTTCGATTTGGGCTATGGTTCACTGGCCGCTTTTAGCCGGGCCTTTAAACGAATAATCGGCCAGTCACCCGGTGCACTGCGTGCCGGCTATACAGGCACGCAGGCGGTCGCGTCTTAGCGAAACACGCTGATCGCTTCAACCAGCCGGTTAGCCTGATGCGTCATGCGCCCTGAGGCTTCTGCGCTTTCCTGAACGCGGGCGGCGTTTTGATGGGTAATATCGTCCAGATCTTCCACCGCCGTGCTCACTTCACTCAACGCGGTGGACTGTTCTGCTGTCGCGGCGCTGATTTGGCCGATCAGTGACGTCACGTTCTGGACCTGCTGCACAATGTCCTGCATGGTATGGCCTGCGGCACCCGCATGCTCGTTACCCGAATTGACCCGGCTGGCGCTGGTTTCAACCAGCGCTTTAATCTCGCTGGCGGCTTTTGCGCTGCGCTGTGCCAGGCTCCGCACCTCACCGGCCACCACAGCGAACCCTTTCCCCTGTTCACCCGCTCTGGCCGCCTCTACCGCCGCGTTCAGCGCCAGGATGTTGGTCTGGAAAGCAATGCTGTCGATAACGCTGGTGATACTGGCAATGCGCTGTGAGCTGTCAGCGATTTCTGCCATCATTCCCATCATCTCCTTCATGACCTCGCCGCCCTTGCTTGCCGCTTCACTGGTGTTAACAGAGAGCGAACTCACTTCCTGTGCGGTCTGCGTATTACTTTTTACCGTTGCAGTCATTTCGTTCATGGTCGCGGCCGTTTGCTGTACGTTGGCCGCCGCCTGCTCGGTGCGACGACTCAGTTCATTATTGCTACGGGCAATCGCATCACTGGCACTCAGCACATTAATGGCCTGGCCACTGACATCATCGACTAACCAGCGGAACATCAGCCCCAGCTGTCCAATGGCGCGTAGCGTCAGTCCTACCTCGTCGATGCGATCCATCTGCTCAACCTGATGGCTGGCACCGGTTGCCACACGCAGCGCCTGTCTGCACATGCGCTCGATGGGACGCGAGATCTGCTGTTCGAGCCACAGGCTGGCCAGCAACAGCAGGCAGGCCATACCGGCCGTAAAGCCCGCCAGCGCCAGTGGCGCAACGCCCAATGCCCAGACGCCCGCAACCGACAGCGGCAAGACAGCCAGTAACGCAGTGCGAATGCGCCAGCGGAGCGGCAACGTTTTTAATATCGATCCAAGACGACGCCAGCCGCTGCGTATAATCAGCCCTTTGTGAAACTGGCGGCCCCTTGCGCGTCCTTCGCGGAAATCGCGATACAGCGCTTCACACTGTTTAACCTCCTGCGCTGAGGGCTTAGTGCGTACGGACATATAGCCCTGGACCTTGCCGTCACGCACCACCGGAATGGCATTCGCCCGCACCCAGTAATGGTCTCCGTTTTTACGCCGGTTTTTAACCAGCGCGGTCCAGGGTTCACCCTGTTTTAAGGTGGCCCACATATCTGCAAAGGCTTCTGGTGGCATATCCGGATGGCGCACCATATTGTGCGGCTGCCCTTTTACCTCATCAGAGGTAAAACCACTGGCCTCAATAAAGGCGTCGTTGGCATAGGTGATATAGCTATTCAGGTCGGTCGTTGACATCAGTGTGGCATGATCGTCATAGACATATTCACGCTGGGAAACAGGTTGGTTATTGCGCATAGGAGTCCTTGCTCGTACCAGTCAGACTTACACCAGAAGTGTTAATGAGTGAGTGTTAAAAGGTAAAGATTACCTTTTTTTATGTTTTCGGCACTTGCGTAATGACTCTTTAGTGCTACGCGCAAATTTGTTGCATTTAAAAAGCCGCTTTAGGGCGGCTTTTGGTATTTATACCGCGATCATTCATTGCGAACGTAGCGGGTTGAGTACGCAGACTGGTAAGCCCGAGACAGTGTTAGGGACGTTTTGATGCAACAGATTCCCCATCCTTATTTTTTTACAGACCTGCTTAACAGGCTTTCTTCGTGTTTTATTTATCAATTCAGCGCAGGTCGACATTGCGGGTGCCGAACCACCACGTCAGTAAAAAGCCGCTAACCCAGGCGACGATCAATCCCCCCAGATAGACAGCCATGCCGGCAAAAATCCCCTGATGCGACGTCATCAGCGGCAGCGTGACCAGTCCAGACGGACCAAATACGGTATTCATGCCCACCGGCAGCCCCAGCCATGCCACTAAGCCAATAAAGAACCCGCCGACCGCACCGCCACAGCAGGCGGTAATAAAAGGTTTGAGGCGCGGCAGCGTTACTCCGTAGATAAGCGGTTCCCCCACGCCCAGTAACCCCGGCACGATAGCGCCTTTTATCTGGGCACGCAGCAGCGCGCCCTTTTCCGCTTTGCACCAGAGCGCCAGCGAGGCACCGACCTGACCGGCACCCGCCATGGCGAGAATCGGAAACAGTGAGTTAAATCCCTGGGTTTCCATCAGGGCAAAATAGACCGGGATAAATCCCTGATGAATGCCAAACATGACGGCGATCAGGAACAGTCCGGCCAGTAGCGCACAGCCAAACGGGTTGTTATTAAGGTGGATAAAGAGCCATGACATGCCCTTAAACAGCTCGCCGCCGACCGGCATAATCAGCAGGTATGTCAGCGCGCCCGTGATCAATAAGGTCAGCAGCGAGGTGAGAATCATATCCAGATTGTCTGGAATGATCGTGCGCAGCTGCCTTTCCAGCCAGCCACCAAACATGGCCGCCAGCAGCACCCCGATGATATTACCGCGCGGATCGATAGCCAGACCAAAAAAGCTGTCCATACCGCTGTAATAGCCGACTTTGGCATCCGGCACGTAGCCCAGAATAAACAGCGAGGCGATGATGGCCCCGTTTACGCCCGTGCCGCCAAAGGCTTTTTGCGCGTTGTAGCCAATCAGAATGCTGAGGAAGGTAAACAGCCCTTTGCCGAACACTTTCATATAGGCCACGCCCTGAATCAGCCAGCCTGGATGACCGCCAGGCGTGCTCAGGTGCAGGCTTTGCTCAATCAGGGTGGCAAACCCCAGCAGTAAACCTGCGGCAATAAAACCCGGAATGAGCGGCGTAAAAATGGTGGCGAAGCGTGCCAGGAACTGCTGCAGCGCGCCAGTCTGCCTGGCTTTTATCTGCTGTTTCTGTTCTGCCGCTACCTGGTGCAATACCGCGGCATCGCCCTGCGCCTGCGCCAGGATGGCCTGCATCCGTTCTGCCGCCGTCTGTGCCTTACCAGGACCGAGCACTATCTGCAACTGATCATCGCTGTCGATGACGCCCAGCACGCCGGGCAGGCGTTTCAGCCGGGCAATATCGGCCTGATTGTGTCTCAGCGTCAGTCGTAAACGCGTCATACAGTTGCCGCATACGACGATGTTCGCCGCGCCGCCCACTGCCTGCACGATATCGTGCAGAAGTGCATCGGTCATTTTTGCCATTAGCGCGCTCCCGAATCCTGTAATGCTTTGCGGATAAAGCCCTGGTGCTTAGCGAGCAGCGCGATCGCCTCATCGGCATTTAATCCTGCCAACACCATGAGGATGGCGGTTTTACAGTGTCCGCCACAGGCTGACAGCGCCGAGCGGGCGCTGGCTTCATCACAGTCAGTGGCCTGCATAACAATGTTAACCTGCCGCTGCACCAGCTTTTGGTTAGTGGCTTCAACATCCACCATCAGGTTGCCGTAAACCTTACCGCTACGAATCATCGCTCCGGTGGTGAGCATATTCAGCACCAGCTTCTGTGCGGTTCCGGCTTTCATGCGTGATGATCCCGTCACCACTTCAGGCCCCACTACTGGCGTCAGGGCGATATCGGCGACCTGAGCCATTTTGCTGTGTGGATTACAGGTCAGCGCTATCGTGGAGGCACCGCACTGCCGGGCATAGTCCAGCGCCCTCAATACGTAGGGCGTCCGTCCACTGGCAGCGATGCCGACCAGCACGTCGTGGCGGCTAAAGTGAATAGCCTTCAGATCCTGAGCGCCCTGTTCCACATTGTCTTCTGCGTTTTCTACCGCCTGCAAGATGGCCTGATGGCCCCCAGCAATCAGGCCAATAACCTGGTCACGTGGCGTTCCGAAGGTTGGTGGGCATTCACTTGCATCAAGAATACCTAAACGGCCGGATGTCCCGGCACCGCAGTAAATCAGACGTCCCCCTGCGCTGAACGCCGCGCAGATCGCCTCCACCGCGCGCGCAATCTCCGGCACGATCGCCTCCACGGCCAGAGCGACTTTTTTGTCTTCCTCGTTGATGACCCGCAGCATCGCCTCTGTGCTCATTTCATCAATATGCTGGCTGGCCGGATTGCGCCCTTCCGTGATCATCTGACTGAGATCGATTTTCACACTCGTCCTCCACAGGAATAATTTATTCTGGATATTTTTAACACAACGAATGAATAATTCATCCTCTGCCCACGTTTTTTTCTGCGGTGATAAAAACGGGGTAAAAAAAAGGCCCAACCACCGTTGAGCCTTTGTCTTGCTAACCCGCTGTTAACTGGCGGTTTGCGTCCGTAACTGTAATTCGTACGCTTTAGCCTGTTCTGTATCGAACTGGTTTTCCCAGCGCGCAATGACCAGCACTGCCAGAGCATTACCCACCACGTTGAGCGCGGTGCGGGCCATATCCATAATGCGGTCCACGCCCGCAATAAACGCCAGCCCTTCCAGCGGAATACCCACGCTGCCGAGCGTTGCCAACAGCACAACAAAGGATACGCCGGGCACGCCCGCAATGCCTTTGGAGGTGACCATCAGCGTCAGCACCAGAATAATTTCGTCCGTCAGCGACAGATCAATGCCATACAGCTGAGCAATAAAGATGGCGGCGATGCTCTGATACAGCGTTGATCCATCCAGGTTAAACGAATAGCCGGTCGGAACGACAAAGCTGGTAATCGCTTTGGGCGCGCCATAGGCTTCCATTTTCTCCATGATGCGCGGCAGCACGGTTTCTGAACTGGACGTTGAGTAAGACAGGATCAGCTCATCTTTTAAAATGCGCATCAGCGTCGTAATGCGTAGCTTGCAGAAACGCGCGACCGCTCCCAGCACCACAAAGGCAAAGAAGAGGATCGCCACATATACCAGCAGCACCAACTTCGCGAGCGGCCACAGCGACGCGAAGCCAAAGTTAGCAATCGTCACGGCGATCAACGCAAACACGCCCACTGGCGCGTAACGCATAATCATATGCGTCACTTTAAACATGGTTTCTGATACGCCACGGAACAGATTGACCAGCGGATCGCGCTGTTCTGACGGTAGAGCGGACAGTCCCAGCCCAAAAAGTACCGAGAAAAAGATAATCGGCAGCATTTCACCCTTCGCCATTGAGGCAAAGATGTTCTGCGGGATCAGCGACAGGATGGTCGCCACCAGACTGTGGGTGCCTTCCTGCACCTGAGCGGTTGTGGCTTCATATTTAGAGATGTCCACCGT
The DNA here is from genome assembly GCF_059801205.1 of Pantoea sp. Ae19-2. NCBI lineage: Bacteria > Pseudomonadati > Pseudomonadota > Gammaproteobacteria > Enterobacterales > Erwiniaceae > Pantoea > Pantoea sp. Ae19-2. The sequence goes on from NZ_JBCHWE010000001.1 coordinate 3,601,586, forward strand.
TGCCAGCGTAGACATATCAATGCCGGTGCCGGGCTTAAACACGTTGGCCAGGGTAATACCAACAACAATGGCAACGGTGGTAATCACTTCAAAGTACAAAATGGTTTTGAGACCAATGCGTCCCAGCTTTTTCGCATCCCCGACACCCGCAATGCCGACAATCAAGGATGAAATCACGATGGGCACGACAATCATCTTAATCAGATGAATAAAGATATCGCCCGCCGGGCTGAGAATATTATTGACTAACCATTCACGATCTTCTGGCTGATTATGCAACACGGCACCCACGATGATGCCAAGCACAAGTGCGATCAGAATCTGCCAGGCAAGGCTGATTTTAAAACCTTTCATAACGCGTAATTTCCTCAGTCAAAACCCGTTTCTCTCTACTGCGAAGGTGCAGAAGACAATACACACAGGGAAGTGAGCAAAAAGCCCGGTAAATTAGAGGGTGTTTATAGACGGCGTCCCGCATTGAAATGCGATGATTTCCATACCCATTTTCAGACGCGGTCTGAGTTGATACCTGATGATCAGGGGCGAGATAAGTACCATTTTCACTGTGGTAAATGCAACCCTTGGAGGCTTCGATTAAAACTTCACCATCTCTTAAGCATAAAATGCTGGCACAGGCGCAAATCCCTAACCTGCTGTTATGAAAAGTAAACCTTCGATAAGTTTTCGCATAGCTATTCAGGCAATGCTCAATGTCTGCGCGGTTCGTTCGCTGTTTTTTTAACCAGAGCCCTTCACAAAATGTTGCAACTTAAATCCCCATTTTTTGCAGGGAGTTAGGGTGATTTTATCCAATTCACGACGTTTTTATGTCAGCAAGGTTAACGCGTGATCTATGGCGCAAAAAAGAAACAAAACCCGTTGTCGGGCTTCACTTAACCATTGATTGACATATGATTAACATCTTCAAGGAGATTCGCCATGAGCCAACATCATATCTATCCTGTTCCAGAAAATATTGCAGCAAACGCGCTGATTACTGCCGAACAGTATCAGGCGATGTACCAGCAATCGGTTACCGATCCAGAAACATTCTGGGGGGAGCAAGGTAAAATCCTTGACTGGATAAAGCCTTACAGCAAAGTTAAAAACACGTCTTTTGCGCCTGGCAATATTTCCATTCGTTGGTATGAGGACGGCACGCTCAATCTGGCGGCGAACTGCCTGGATCGTCACCTGGCAACCCGGGGCGATCATCCTGCCATCATCTGGGAAGGTGATGATGCCAACGAAAGCAAAACAATAACCTTTCGTCAGCTTCACGCCGATGTCTGTCGCTTTGCCAACGTGCTGGAGCTGCTCGGGGTTAAAAAAGGCGATGTCGTCGCGATTTATATGCCAATGGTGCCGGAAGCCGCGGTCGCCATGCTGGCCTGCGCGCGCATTGGCGCCGTGCATTCGGTTATTTTTGGCGGCTTTTCACCGGAAGCGGTGGCAGGTCGCGTGATCGACTCCAGTGCAGCCTTAATTGTGACAGCCGATGAAGGCGTGCGCGCGGGGCGTACGATCCCACTGAAAAAAAATGTGGATGATGCGTTAAAAAATCCCAACGTAAACAGCGTGAAAAACGTCGTGGTCTTTCAACGTACCGGCAAAGACGTCGGTTGGGTTGAAGGACGTGACAGGCACTGGCACGAGCTGATGCAGAACGCCAGTACCAACCACTCTGCGGCAGAAATGCAGGCAGAAGATCCGCTGTTTATCCTGTATACCTCAGGTTCAACCGGCAAGCCGAAAGGCGTGCTGCATACGACCGGCGGCTATCTGGTTTACGCTGCGACCACCTTTAAGTTTGTTTTTGACTACCATCAGGACGATATCTACTGGTGTACGGCTGACGTAGGCTGGGTTACCGGCCACAGCTATCTGCTGTATGGCCCGCTGGCCTGCGGTGCCACGACGCTGATGTTTGAAGGCGTGCCCAACTGGCCGACGTCCGCCCGCATGGCGCAGGTGGTGGATAAGCATAAAGTCACCCTGCTCTACACCGCGCCCACGGCTATCCGCGCGCTGATGGCCGAAGGGGACAAGGCGATTGAAGGCACCGACCGTAGCAGCCTGCGTATTATGGGTTCGGTCGGTGAGCCGATTAATCCGGAAGCCTGGGAGTGGTATCACAAAAAAATCGGCAACAGCCAGTGTCCAATAGTGGATACCTGGTGGCAGACCGAAACCGGGGGGTTTATGATCACCCCGCTACCCGGCGCAACGCGGCTTAAGGCCGGTTCTGCGACCACGCCTTTCTTTGGCGTACAGCCCGCGCTGGTCGATAATGAGGGGCATCCTCAGGAAGGAGCCTGCGAAGGTAACCTGGTTATCACTGACTCCTGGCCTGGCCAGGCCCGAACGCTGTTCGGGGATCACGACCGTTTCGAACAAACCTATTTCTCTACCTTCAAAAATGCCTACTTTAGCGGTGACGGCGCGCGACGGGATGAGGACGGTTATTACTGGATCACCGGCCGCGTGGATGATGTGCTGAATGTGTCAGGGCACCGTCTGGGCACGGCAGAAATCGAATCGGCCCTGGTTTCCCACCCTAAAATTGCCGAAGCCGCTGTGGTGGGGATCCCGCACAGCATTAAGGGCCAGGCGATTTACGCCTATATCACCCTGAATCACGGCGAGGAGCCCTCACCAGAGCTTTACACCGACGTGCGTAACTGGGTACGCAAAGAAATTGGCCCGATCGCCACGCCCGATGTGCTGCACTGGACCGACTCTCTGCCAAAAACCCGCTCCGGTAAAATCATGCGCCGTATCCTGCGGAAAATCGCCGCGGGTGATACCAGTAATTTAGGCGATACGTCAACGCTGGCCGATCCTGGCGTCGTTGAGAAACTGCTTGAAGAGAAACAGTCCATCACCATGCCGTAACAACCCGGCGGAAAGCATCAGGCTTTCCGCCACCACTTCCCTACGTAGTGTGTTTCTGTAGTCACAAAAATATAACTCATTCACGCTTTTGCGTGAGGTCCACGCCTGCATGCTTCTGGAGATAATGTGATGAATGATGCCCTGCCCGAACAGGAAAGGATCTACCAACAAATTGAACGTAATCCTCGCTTTCAGGAATTGGTACACAAGCGCCAGTCCTTTGCCCTGCTGCTGTCGTTAATTATGCTGGTGCTGTATGTCGGCTTTATTCTGCTTATTGCTTTTGCCCCTGGCTGGCTGGGCACGCCTCTTCATGCCGGCACCAATGTGACACGCGGCATTCCGCTCGGCGTGGGGCTGATCGTCATCTCCTTTGTCCTAACCGGCGTGTACGTCTGGCGCGCAAACGGCGAGTTTGATCGTCTGACGAAGGCTATCCTCAGCGAGGTAAAACCATGATCCGTCTTATGCTGTGGATGCTGGCAGCGCTGCTGCCGTTTTCTGCTCTGGCCGCCGATGCCATTACGGGCGCGGTACAGAAACAGGCTGTTAACTATCAGGCGATCGTCATGTTTGTGATTTTCGTCGGCGCCACCTTGAGTATCACTTACTGGGCGTCGAAGCGAACGCGTTCGCGTAGCGATTACTACACCGCAGGCGGAAATATCACCGGCTTTCAGAATGGGCTGGCCATGGCAGGCGACTTTATGTCCGCCGCCTCTTTTCTGGGTATTTCGGCGCTGGTGTATACCTCGGGCTATGACGGCTTAATCTATTCGCTGGGCTTTCTGGTCGGCTGGCCGATGATTCTGTTTCTGATTGCAGAACGGCTGCGTAATCTGGGGCGCTATACCTTTGCCGATGTTGCCTCGTATCGCCTGAAGCAAAAACCCATACGCACCCTGTCAGCCTGCGGTTCACTGGTGGTGGTTGCGCTCTATCTGATTGCTCAGATGGTTGGGGCAGGTAAACTGATCCAGCTTCTGTTCGGCCTCAATTATCATATCGCCGTTATCCTGGTGGGGATCCTGATGGTGATGTACGTGCTGTTCGGCGGCATGCTGGCGACGACCTGGGTTCAGATCATCAAAGCCGTTCTGTTGCTGTTTGGTGCCTCATTCATGGCCATTATGGTAATGAAAAGCACCGGATTTAGCTTTAATACGCTGTTCACCGAAGCGATGGCTGTCCACCCGAAAGGCGCGGCCATTATGCAGCCCGGCGGGCTGGTTAAAGATCCCATTTCTGCCCTGTCGCTGGGGCTGGGGCTGATGTTTGGTACGGCGGGATTGCCGCATATTCTGATGCGCTTCTTTACCGTTGCCGACGCCAAAGAGGCACGTAAAAGCGTATTTTGGGCCACCGGTTTTATGGGGTACTTCTACTTTCTGACCTTTATTATCGGTTTCGGCGCCATACTGCTGGTCGGTGCCAACCCGGCCTTTAAAGATGCCTCCGGCGCGTTAATCGGCGGCACCAATATGGCGGCGGTACACCTGGCGAATGCGGTTGGCGGCAGCACCTTCCTGGGCTTTATTTCAGCCGTGGCATTCGCCACGATTCTGGCCGTGGTGGCTGGCTTGACGCTGGCGGGCGCTTCGGCGGTCTCTCACGATTTGTATGCCAGCGTTTACCGTAAGGGCCAGGCCAGCGAGCGCGACGAGCTGCGAGTGTCGAAAATTACGGTGCTGGTGCTCGGTGTTGTGGCGATAGCCCTGGGTATTCTGTTTGAAAAACAGAACATCGCGTTTATGGTCGGCCTGGCGTTCTCGATTGCGGCCAGCTGTAACTTTCCGATTATCCTGCTTTCCATGTACTGGTCTAAACTCACCACCCGCGGCGCGATGGTCGGCGGCTGGTTAGGGCTGATCACCGCCGTGGTGCTGATGATTCTTGGCCCTACCGTCTGGGTTCAGGTGTTGGGCCATGCTTCGCCGATCTATCCGTATGAATATCCGGCCCTGTTCTCTATTACTATCGCCTTTGTGGGCACCTGGCTGTTTTCGGTAACCGATCATTCGCAACAGGGCGCAGAAGAGCGTTCACGCTTCCGGGCGCAGTTTATTCGCTCCCAGACCGGTGCCGGTATTGAGCAAGGCAAAGCGCACTAATCCCTTTTCCCGGGCATAAAAAAAGGGCAGGGTCCGCGAGGTCCCTGCCCTTTTTCTCAGGCCACTATCAGAAGCGCAGTGATGCACCCACGTATGGACCATCGACCAGGACGTTGTCTTTACGACCGCCTTTATTATTCAGCTCGATATACTGATAACCCACGCGCAGGTTAAGCAGAGAGACTGGCGTAAAGCTCACACCGCCGCTCGCTTCCTGGTAGCTGTCAAGATGATCGGTAAGGCCTTCCGGCGCATAATAATACTGGCCGTACAGGCCCCACATGCTGTTGAAGTTGTACTGCGCGCTGCCGCCCAGCGCCACCGCAAATCCGTCTTTCCCGTCTTCAGGATGGGTAAAAATCGCCTTTGCGGTTGGCGCCAGTCGCAGATCGCCGAAATCGACGTTGTAGCCCAGGCCAGCGCCGTAAGTGCTGCCGTCATGATCGCTACGCAACCAGTTGCCGTTCAGGAACAGGCCTGGTGAGGTCGTGCCCAAACCGACATTCAGGTTGGTGCTGTGCTCGCCAACATCGACGCTGCCCTCGATGGCCTGCGCGGCGCCGCTCAGCATAATGAAGCTCAGAGCGCTTCCGGTAACAAGTTGCTTAAACATGATTCTCTCCATGATGGGTCAAATAATTCCGCATCAAGGGTAGCAGTCTGAAACGAGGTGACAACTAAATTTGGAAAGCTTTACGTAAAAAGAGATGTCATTTTGTGCCAAAACGGACAACGCGCTGTAAGTTAAGCGGAAAAGAGCGGATGACAGGCGCATTCAGGCCTGTCATCACCGGGCTCAGTGTGCCCACATCAGGTGCCCGATGAACGGTGCCAGTATGACGGTTACTACACCAGACAGCATCATCACCAGGCTAGATACCACGCCTTCCTGCTGCCCCAGTTGATAAGCGCGTGCCGTACCGGCACCGTGCGAAGCGGCACCGAATCCGGCCCCTTTCGCCACGCCCTGTTTGATGGCGATGCGCAGGAACAGCACATCCCCTACCGCCATGCCAAATACGCCTGTCACAACCACAAACAGCGCCACCAGATCGGGCTGCGCACCCATGGGTTTGGCCGCCGCCAGCGCAAAGGGCGTAGTAATGGAGCGCACGGCCAGACTTCGCTGAATAGTTTCCGGTAAATTCAGTAAGCGCGCCAGCCAGACGGAACTGCATACCGAGACTGTTGTGGCGGTTAACACACCGGCACTCAGCGATAACCAGTGGCGTTTAATCACCGCCAGATTTTCATAGACCGGCACCGCAAAGGCCAGCGTCGCGGGGCCCAACAGCCACAGTAGCCAGTGGCTTTCCGCAATATAGTTTTGCCAGCTGATATGGGTCAGCAGCAGCAGCGCCACCAGAATGAGCGGCGTCATGATCAGCGGCATCAGTAACAGTGTTGGCCAGCGGCGATACAGCCGTTTATTCAGGTAATAAATCAATAGCGTGACGGCCGCACACATCAGGCTGATAAACAGATTACGCATCGTCGCCGCCCTGCTTACGCGCGGCCCGCGCGACCTCGAAGCGGTACAGGCGATCCACCACCAGGGCGGTCGTTGCCAGCACCAGTAGCGTACTGACCGCAATCACCACAAAAATCCGCCATCCATCAATCTGCAACAGATCAGCGTAATTCACCACCGCTACCACTGCCGGGATAAAAAACAGCAGCATCTCTGCCAGCAGCCAGCTGGCACCGACTTTCACCCAGCGCAGCGGTAAAACGCGTAGCGCAATCAGCATTAACATCAGCAGCATGCCGACAATGTTGGCCGGCAGCGGCAGATGCAGCCAGTTCACCAGCTGCTCGCTGGCGACGAATACCGAGATAAACAGCGCCAGCTGTAGCGGTAAGCTGAGCCGTTGCAGCCTGTCGAGGTTAAGGCGCGGCAATGCCAGGGCCATCATTTTTCTCCCATATCGTTAATGCGCTCAGTATAGAATCACGAGGTATTGTGAAAAAAATGAATTAAAATTATTAAAATCATGCCAGAAAGGAATAGTTATGGACGTTCGTGCGTTGCGTTACTTTACCGAAGTGGTACGTCAGCAGAGTTTTACCCGGGCCGCGCAAAAGCTGTTTGTGACGCAGCCGACGATCAGCAAAATGGTGCGTCAGCTGGAAGAGGAGCTGGACTGCGCGCTACTGCTTCGCGATGGACGTCGCCTGCATCTCACGGACAGCGGACAAGCCGTTTATCAACGCGGACTGGCTATTTTGCAGGAGTTCCATCAGCTTGAGGCAGAGATAGGCGATATCAATCAGTTGAAAACCGGCAAGCTGCGGCTCGGTATTCCCCCAATGGTCGGCATGCAGATCGCCGGATCGGTTTCGGCGTTTCGTCGCCGGTATCCGGGCGTGGAACTCAGCATTGCTGAGTTTGGCGGCTTAACGGTTCAGGAGGCGGTGCTGGCAGGCACGCTGGATATTGCCCTGACGGCGCTCCCGGTCGATGCCGAATTACCCCTGGAAACGTTATCGCTGATGCAGCATCCGTTATGTGTCTTACTGCCCCGTCAGGAACCCTGGCTGCAACGCACCCAGCTCAGCCTGCGCGATTTGGCTCCGCATCCTTTGCTGATCTTTAATGAAGAGTTTTCGCTGAACCGCCAGTTAATGAAAGCTTTTCAGCGTCAGGAGATAACCCCTACCATTGCCGTGCGTAGCGGGCAGTGGGATTTTCTGGCCGCCATGGTGCAGGCCGGGATGGGGCTGGCAATTTTGCCGGAGCCGATATGCCAGCGGTTAGATAAACAGTCGTTACTGTGGCTGCCGCTGGAATCCGAGCTTCAGTGGCATCTGGGGCTGATCTGGCGGGAAGGCAGCTATCTGTCACGCAGCGCGCAGGCGTGGATTGCGTGTTGCCGCGAACACTGGCCCGATCAGGCGCCGCGCCTCTCCGTCTAGTGCAGCAGCCCGCCCGGCCGTCGCAGAACGCAGGTGACCGGGCGGGCGCGGCGCAACAGGGAGTTTACTCTTCTTTCTCGATCAGAAGCGCTTCCAGCAGGTCCAGATCGTGCAACAATTTTTGCATCGTTTCGTTGGATATCTGCTGGGTGGCACGCAGGTGATACACTTCGGCACGTTCGGCACGCAGTGCGTTCAAACGGAAGCGACGTTCCAGGTTCTCGGCAAACAGCGCGTGCTCGAGGTCGTTTTTCCCCTCCGCACGGCGACGCAGGTTGCCGATGACACGCAGGCTGACCTCTTTCAGCAGCTCAGGATCGATATTTTCGTCGGTTTCCTTTTCGAGCCGTGCCTCCATCTTTTGCAGACTCTCGATAGCCACACCGGCCATCACCGCTCTTGCATGCTGAAGTTCGTGCCGATGAGCACTCTTATCCATCGTCTCGACGCCGCGCAGCAGCACCGGCAGAACAATGACGCCAACCAGTAACGAGAACAGAATCACGCCGGTTGCGATAAACACCAGCTCATAGCGCGCCGGGAAAGGATTGCCGTTGCTCAGGAACAGGGGAATCGACAGGACACCCGCCAGGGTGATGGCCCCGCGCACGCCCGCAAAAGAGGCAATCAGCAGTTCGCGCAAAGAGTAACTGGAGAAAACTAACGGCTTGTTTTTTAACAGGCGCTTGCTGAAACGCTGCATGATCCACAGCCAGCCGAAACGGACCACCATTAACGCCGCATAGACCAATGCGATATCTGCAAAGATCATCCAGATATCCACGTTGGGATCCGCGTTCGCCTGTTGAATGGAATTTTCCAGGATAGAGGGCAATTGCAGGCCCAGCATCAGGAACACCATGCCGTTAAACACAAACTCCAGCATGTGCCAGACGCTGTTGGCGCGCAGTCGCATGGTCAGCGGGGCCTGACGGATAATACCGGAGCGCGTGATGGTCATCCCGGCCGCGACGGCGGCTAAAATGCCGGAAACGCCCAGGTGTTCTGCAATCAGATAAGAGGCAAACGGCAGCAGCAGCAGCAGGACGATCTGTGTGGCAGCATCGTCCCCACCGCTCCAGCGGTTCAGGACACGCAGTGACTTACCGTAGAGCCAGCAGACCGCAACACCGGCAATTAAGCCGCCGACCGCCACTTTCAGGAATTCGACGCTGGCACCGCCCCAACTAAACACCATGGTGCCCATCGCCACCGCGACGGCAAATTTCAGTGAAACCAGGCCAGAGGCATCGTTCATCAAGGCTTCGCCCTGAAGTATTCCCATAATTTTCTTAGGAATGCGGCCTTCGCCGACAATGCCTGAAAGCGCCACGGCATCGGTAGGTGATAACACTGCCGCCAGGGCGAAAGCAGGGATAAGAGGAATACCGGGAACCGTCCAGTAAATCAGATAGCCAATTCCGACGACGGTAATCAGCACCAGCACCAGCGCCAGGCCAAGAATTTCCCGCCCGTAATGCAGAAACTCGCTAACCGGCGTTTTCCAGCCGTCAGCAAATAACAGCGGCGGAATAAATAAGACGAGGAACAGTTCCGGATCAAAATCCACATGCAGGCCGAAGTTAGGCCAGGCCAGTAGCGCACCGACGGCGATCTGCACCAGCGGTAGCGGGATTTGAAAAGGCAAGATACGTGCGGCGACCCCGGAGAGCGACACCACCAGTGTCATAATTAAAATAGTAAAAAAGATTTCCATGCTTTCCTTAGGCGGTTGTTATCTTCGAATCAACTATAAGTTAAAAGTGTAAAACAAACTGGCCAGGGCAGGAAAAGCAAGCCGTGCTTAAAAGACCAAAAAGCGGATAATTCCGGACGCTCCGCTGAACGTCCGGTTTGACAGTCAGATCGCCCAGCCTCCGGCATAAAAGGCGACTAACGCGGCGGCAATCACGACAGTGCCCACGTTGAGCTTACGCCACTCGCCCGCAAACAGACGGCCCACCACCAGAGTGGCGAACCCCATCATAATGCCGGTAACGATGTTACAGGTCAGCACGATAATCACCGCCGTGAGCAGGCCGGACATGGCATCAACGAAGTCACCGAAATCGATCTTGGCCACGTTGCTCAGCATCAACAGGCCGACATACATCAACGCTGGCGCGGTGGCGTAAGCCGGCACCAGGTATGCGATCGGCGACATGAACAGAATGACCAGGAACAGGAGACCCACAACGATCGCCGTCAGGCCGGTTTTACCGCCCGCCGCCGTACCGGCGGCAGACTCAATGTAGACTGCCGCGGGCGAAGCACCGACAAGGCCAGCAAACAGGCTACTGACGGAATCCGTGGTCAGCGCCCGACCACCGTTGATGATCTGCCCGTCTTTATCCAGCAGATTGGCCTGGCCCGCAACCGCGCGGATCGTGCCGGTGGCATCAAAGACCGCCGTCATCACTAGCGCCAGCACGCTGGGCAGCACCGCAGGCTGCAAGGCGCCCATGATGTCCAGGCTAAAGAGCTGTGACTCACCCTGCGCATCACGCAGGCTGGGCAGGGCAAACAGTCCCTGCCAGCGCACGGCCGGGTCGAACACCAGCCCCAGAGCAGAAATCGCGATAACGGTCAGTAAAATACCGCCAGGCACGCGGCGTTTTTCCAGGCCAAAAATGGCGGCCAGCCCCAGCAATGACATCATGACGGGGAACGACGTAAACTGGCCCAGGGCAACGGGTAACCCTGAGGCCGGATTTCTGACGACCAGTCCCACGTTGTCTGCCGCAATCAGCAGCAAAAACAGACCAATGCCGACGCCCGTTCCGTGCGCAACCCCCATTGGCAGATTGCGTAAGATCCAGGCGCGAATTCCGGTGGTGGAAATCAGGGTAAAGAGCAGGCCCATCAGGAACACGGCACCCAGCGCCACGGGTACGCTAATGTGCTGACCCAGCACAAGGCTGAAAGCGGTAAACGCCGTCAGTGAGATAGCACAGCCAATTGCCATGGGTAAATTCGCCCACAGCCCCATGATGATCGATCCCACGCTCGCCACCAGACAGGTCGCAACGAACACCGCCGTGGGTGAAAATCCCGCCTTACTGAGCATGCCGGGCACCACGATCACTGAATAAACCATGGCGAGGAACGTAGTCAGCCCGGCGACAATTTCCTGTCGCACGCTGCTGCCACGGGCCGAGATGGCGAACCAGGCATCCAGCTTTCCACCGGACGGGCGTGATTCAATTGACATAGTTGAGCCTCAAAAATTGTTGTAGTGGGATCGTGCGGTAACGGCCCTGACGTCCCTGGAAACCTGTCATCGCCAGCGGGCAGCCGGCAAAAGGCAAACGTTTACTTCGCCGCACAGAACGGGACGTCACGCTGCCCCGTTTAAAGGGGGCAGATTATCCGGCGTTTAACCGCCGTTTTTCAACCGCTGAGTGAGGATTGGTGACTATAAAGATCAGGTTGATAACATCAGGAATGCTCTTGATACCATCATTTAACATTCTGTCCGTCAGGATAAGGCGTCAAAAACGAGAAGGCAGGCAAGAATGACGCCGGGCGGCGTCATCGGGCAACGTGCATCAGCCAGAAAGATTAATCTCACCGCCTTGTTGAATAGCGCGCTGCCAGGCCGCGCGCTGTTGCACGGTCGTTAACCATTTTTGCGTAGCGGGGGCATCTTTCAGTCCGGCGCGCTGGCTCAGCGCCAGAATAGGGAAACTCATCTGCACATCCGCAATGCTGAAGCGCTGACCCGCGAACCACGGCTGTGTTGAAAGGTGAGCTTCAATGACCTGCTTGTGCAATTTGAGTTGTTTATCCAGCCAGGCTTTCTGAACGCCTTTGCCCAGCGCCGCGCCCACGGGGCGAAGCAACCAGGGCACCGGCGCGCTGCCAAGGCGGCCAAAAACCAGCTTCATCACCAGCAGCGGCATCAGTGAACCTTCCGCATAGTGCAGCCAGTAACGCGCCTGTAGCTGCGCCTCTTCATCAGTGAGCTGCAGCCGTTTTTCGCTGTCGTATCTTTCTTCCAGATACTCAAGGATGGCACCGGACTCGGCCACCACGCGCTTGCCATCGGTGATCACGGGCGACTTCCCTAACGGATGCACTTTTTTTAAAGCGTCCGGCGCCAGCATCGTGGGTTCGCGCTGGTAGCGCTTGACCTGGTAAGGCACTTCCAGCTCTTCCAGCATCCACAGCACCCGGTGAGAGCGCGATTGTTCAAGATGGTGAACGGTGATCATCATGGTTCCCTGTGAGTGAATATGCTGCAAGTATAGACGTCACCTTGTCTTATGCAGGGAACCATCCTGCTCAGGATCGAGCAGTACCGCGCCAGAGCCCTGCTGGCCCAGCAGGTCGCCAGGGTTGCGCAGTGGGCAGTCACGCATTGATAAACACCCACAGCCAATGCAGCCATCCAGATCGTTACGCAGGCGCGTCAGCGTTTCGATGCGCTTATCCAGTTCGTCGCGCCAGTGCTGCGTCAGATTGCCCCATTCCTGAGCAGACATCCGCTTATCTGCCGGCATGTTCTCAAGGCTGTCACTGACGCTGGCGAGCGGAATACCAATGCGCTGTGCAATTTTAATAATGGCCACCCGTCGCAGCACATCACGGCTGTAACGCCGCTGGTTTCCGCTATTACGGGTGCTGAAAATCAGCCCTTTGCTTTCATAAAAGTGCAGTGCAGAAACGGCGACGCCGCTTCGGCGCGCCACTTCGCCCGGTGTCAGAACGGGTTTTGGGTAATTGCGATCTTTTTTCATTTGGCACTTTACCTCAAGTTAACTTGAGGAATTATACTCTTTTCCCATCAGAACGACACCTTCCCTTATGATGTCATGCGCCAGCGAGCGGACCCGGTTTTATCGCCGAAAGCCTGTTAATTCCGCATGAACGCTAAGGGGAAATTCACCAGAAGGATGAGGCCATGATACAAGAAGAGATCATTCATTCACTGACGCACTGGATTGACCAAAACCTGGATAAGAGCCTGTCAATTGACGAAGTCGCCGCCAAATCAGGCTATTCGAAATGGCATCTGCAACGTATGTTCCGTAGCGTGACGAAACAGACGTTGGGTGGCTATATTCGCGAACGCCGCCTGACGCTGGCCGCTGAAGCGCTGCGACAAACGCAGCGGCCGGTGTTTGATATTGCGATGCAATATGGCTATGACTCGCAACAGACATTCTCACGCGTTTTTCGTCGCCAGTTTTCACAAACGCCCACGGCTTATCGCCACGCGATGCGCCGCCAGGCCATCCAGCGTCCGCGTTTGATGCGCTTTGACTGCAGCGACACGATGACCAGCTTTACCCAGCGGACAACGGGAGAATGCTGTCCGGTTAGCTGACGCGCTCCGTGCGCCTGCCCAGGCGCACGCCGCATTTAGTGCCCCAACCTTGTCGTAAGCGCCCTCTTTTTCTGCTGCCAGATCAGACAAATTTTGTACAAAAATCAGAAATCGGATGATATAGTGTGACCCACATCACATTATGACACTTGTTGCCGACGAAAGAGCCCGACCTGACAGACTTTTCCGCCGACGTGATGTTCGCAGACAGTCAGGCGTAATCTCCGATTTTGAGGTCAAAATTGATGGCGACTTTAACCACCAGTTTTCTTGTTATGCGCTGGGAATTGCTTAGCGCGATAATGATGTTCTTTGCCAGCACGCTAAAAACCCGTCTCCGCCAGGACAGTCATCACGTCATGGCGTTTCTCTGTGGCAGCGTAGGCGTTGGGATGTCGTGCTGGTTCGTGACCGGCTTGATGGGCATCACGTTGAGTATGGAAAACGTGCACCATTTCTTTAGCGTCTCTAAAGATGTCTTTATCGACGTGATGAGTCGAGCGCCCGCTAACTGGCAAATGCCCTGATAAACCCATAAAAAACCCCGCAAAGCGGGGTTTTTTATATTGCTGTGTAGCGTCAAATTTTCTTCAACATAACAGGAATGGCAACGTCCTGTATTTCTACGTCCGGCCTCTGCGTTCCGCGACGATCCTGAATCCACATTTCACCCATCATCTTATCCAGCCCGCCATCCAGACCCGTCACCATGCCTGCGCCTGGCGTGAACGTCAGCTCGCCAAAATAAATTTGTTCATCATGGATATACCAGTCAACACGGACATAGTCGAAGTCGCTGGCCAGCGTTTTGCTTAACGCCAGGGCCTGTTGTAACGATGGCATCACCGTCGAAACGTCCAGCCCGGTATCGCGAATTTTATGGAACGCCTCACTCAGGTTGTTCACATAAAAATTCATTGAGAGCTGAGGCTGACAGCGGTTGTAAATGACCTGAAGCACATACTCAAAGTTGCCATCGCGCTTATTAAACATGTGGAACTTGTAGTCAACCGGGGCACTTTTGCCATCACCGATGTATTGCTCAACCAGAATACGTGGCTTGATATAGCGATAGTGAATCTCACGCGCTTCGTTGGCGAAGTCAGTCTTTAACCACGTGTAGCAGTTATGAATGATTTGCTGCTTCCGGAGTGCATTAGGTTCCTCCAGCACGATCTCGACCATGTTTGACGCATGATTCGGTTTGATCACCGTTCCCTTCCAACGCGTCAGATTGTTCAACGTGGTGGGATCGGTCGTGTCATGAAGCAGCGGTATCAGATATTCATTGCCGATCTTCTCAGCAATAAACTCACGCACCGAAAACTTGTCAGAGAGGCGGGCATAGAGCTGATAGTCACCATGAATGAACTTGCGATACAGCACTTTTTCATTGAACACCTTGGGCTCACGCAGGTTGGGGAGCCTTCTGAACTTACGGAAATAATAAATCCGGTCCTGATAAGTCCAGGGCATCTTCTTGATGAAGTATTGCAAACTTCTTCTGAGCTCGTGTTTTAACTTGAGCATATTTGACCTCATTTGTAGGTTTTGTAGTTGAGTGAGGAAACCTGGATTTTTTGAATCACGCCGTGTTTAAAGAAATAATTCATGACGGTCAGGGACAGGAGCTCTGATAGAAAAACGCTCCATGCGGCTCCTGTAATGCCATAGCCCTGAATCAGCCACCAGGAAAGCGGCATACTGATGATCACCAGACAAATGATTTTCTTCAGTAAATAATCAAAGCCCCCTTCCTTTACCATGTAGCGATACGCGACGGTGCCCAGCGCCGAAAAGCTGGTCGCTATCGACAGCAGGGTGATGAGATTGCCTGACTGGGTAAACGCTGGGCCATACAGCGCGATGATTATCTGTTCACCGAACAGTGCGACGATCAGCAACATCAGCAAAGACACGGCCATCACGTAGCCATTGAGCCGCGCCGTCAGCCTGATCGCTTCCTCACCGCGCGCGCGAAAAATTTCGCTAAAACACGAGGTGATGAGTGCGACGGGAATAAAAATCCACGAGGCGGCGATGGTATTGGCTGCGGCAAACAAGCCAAGCTCCTGGGCCGATGCGATGCCAGCCAAAAACATCTGCGCGGCTTTTACCTGGACAGAGATAAAAATGCTGGAAATCGCCAGAGGCAATCCGGCATACATCAGGTAACGCAAATACAGCGTTCGCGTCTCGCGCGGCGGAAGCTGGTCCTGATGTGCCTGATAAAAGGTGTAACGTTTGATGGCGTAAGGCACCAGCGTGACCGTGATAACCGAAAGCGTTAGCCACAATGGATTGAGACGCAGCCAGGCAATGATAAAGCTCAGGGCAAAACTCATCAGCATGCCAATCGCATTGGCCACGGTATTCAGCTTTGAAGCCAATCGTGCATTGTTGTAAACGCTAAAGGTGTCCTGTGTGACAAAAACAGACGCAACAAAAGAGGCCAGTGCAAATGCCAGGAAGTTCTCCTGCATGTTGTACCAAACCCAAATTAATACTGGCCCTGAGGTGAGAAGTAATAAACCCATGCGCAACGTGCGTGCGATGCGCATTAAACGTAAACCTTTGGCCGCATTTTTGCTGACACGTTTAAACAAAATTGTTTCAGTGCCAAAGAGGGCTATGGTTTGCACCATAGCAAATAATGACGTTGAAAATGCCATCTGACCAAATAGGGTCGGACCGAAGGATTTTGCCACATATGACGTCACGAAAATGACGCCAAAGACGGAGATAATCTTTTCAGACATCATCCAGGCGGCATTAGACATTACGCTCAATTTCATCGACTGTTCCTTAGTATTACTCTACATCTACCACTTCGGTGCCCATCCCTGGGACGAATTAATAAGCGCTTAAATTTCATAGCGAAATTATAAACATCGCGCCAGTCCGGCGCAAAAATGAGAATCCAGTCTTATTTTATCGGGAGAATTCAGGAGAATTCTGATTATATCTGGACCGAATACCCTCTACTGGAAACGATTTCAAATTGAAACCAATAATGTTTCCAAAAACCATCCTCCCTGAATAAAACAGGTCAGGCGGCTTTGAATATCAAATTCACAGTCATTTTTATCTTTGGGATGCGATGAATTTATATCAAAAACCCCATACCAGGAAGGCGCGACATCCCGATAAGAATAAAATAAGATTTATCCCATGATGATATTTATTCTAAATATCTTAATTTAACCCTCGCAATTTAACGTCCGTATTTAAATACGGCACTCAATGAAATCATACAGTACCAAAGGTTAATAAAGTAATTCTCATCCATTAATTGATAAGAAAGGTAAGAGCATTTATGAGAAAGTCACGATATAGCGAAGATCAAATCACAAATGCCATTAAAGCTTCTGAATCGGGCGTTAAGGTTAAAGAGATTTGTGAAGAGCTGGGCATCTCTGAGGCAACCTTCTACAGCTGGAAGAAGAAGTTCTCTGGGCTATCCTCGGAAGAAGGCAGAAAAATCAAAGAACTGGAAGAAAAAGTACAGTTTCTGACACGCGAACTGCAAGCGCTGAACGCGGATAAGGAAATGCTACAGAGCGTATTGAAGAATTTCTTCACCACCAACGAAAAACGTCAGGCGGTCAACTTCTTACAGAGCACTTTTGATGTAGGAACCCGGCGCAGCTGCCGTTTACTGGATATTAGCCGTAGCGTTTATCATTACCCTGCCGGTTCAGATAACCGCTAATAGTGAGACAACGGCTTTATAATGGCGACATCGCTGAGATTTGTTCTTACCAGAAGAGATGAAGAGCATTTAACAGGACATTTATGGTGGTGCGCTTCGCCCAGTCCGTAATTAATGAATGGATTTGCGGTTACGCTTCCTTTTTTGCGGTAAAATTGATTCACAACAGCAAAAGTCTCTCTATCTACGCCACTTTTATACGCCAAATCTCATTTCGGTGAGATTGGCGCCCCTCTTTTTTTCATTAGCCTCCCTAAAAGAATCGAATATCCACTGGCCTCTTTGTTCAGCAAGGGTAATGTTAAGTCGGTTTATAAAGTGCTTTTTTTAGCCACCTCTGGCCCTGGGAATTTTTTCCAATCTCGCCGCGATCGTTGTCAGCATAAAAAGATAAAAACAGGCCAGAATAATCTCAGATAAACAGTTTATTGATACTTATCACTTTCAGCAGCCAATAGCACATATCCTGTACTATTGATGCCCATCGTTAAACATTAAATAAAAGCGAAGCGGGATGAATGAGCGATTTAATTAGACACTGCTGAAGTAAAGGGTGGTTTTTTATAGGGATTTATCTTAACCAAACGGCAACGCTGCGTGCTGGTTACACATAAAATTTGGCGGCCAGCCTAAACATCAGGCTCACATTCTCCTCTTTTTAGGGCGAATGACGGTCGTGCCCCGGACAAAACTGTCTGTTTTTTGTTCAAAATGCACCCTGCAGTACGTGGTAACGCCCTACAGGGATCACATTTTTTTGCAGAGCGCGCGGCGCATATAACAGATAAAGGCCAGTTACAGGGTGAGAAAAGCGCGATTACCGCGTTATTTTGCCGTGCCTGAGTCAGGCATAATCCGAAAAAGCGTGAATATCACACTGGGTAATTATCAATTATCAGGGGCAAGGCTTATCGAATGTTGATGGCAGTACCGCGTGGCTGAGGTTTAAATCGCATCGTCCAGAACAGGCCAGAAGACAGGCAAAAAAACAGCGACAAATGTGAATACAGGTTGCCCGTATTGAGTCCAGACCAATGTCCACAACGGCCCGGCGAGGATGGCAAAAACGGAGGGAGGCCTCATCAACAACAGCGATAAGCGCTGGCTGTGTTCTCTCACAGGAAAGGCGGCATGATTCACATCAGCGGAGCGAAGTGAGGCCCCAGTAGCAGGCCAGCTGACCACTGTTCAGCACACTCAAATCAGCGCCAGCAGTCGCCTCATAAACGCCTGCGTGGTTATGGGTTTATCTGTTTTTGATAGCGGCCCGACGTGATGCCATAACGACGGGCCATTGCCAGGCCAGCTGACCACTGTTCAGCGCACACGAATCAGCGCCAGCAGTCGCCTCATAAACGCCTGAGTAGTTTTGGGTTTATCTGTTTTTGATAGCGGCCCGGCGTAATGCCATAACGACGGGCCATTGCCAGGCCAGCTGACCACTGTTCAGCGCACATAAATCAGCGCCAGCAGTCGCCTCATAAACGCCTGAGTGATTGTGGGTTTATCTGTTTTTGATAGCGGCCCGGCGTAATGCCATAACGACGGGCAAACGCGCGCGTCAGATGAGCCTGATCCGTTAAGCCCACGGCGGCAGCCACGCTGGCAATGGCCTCACCCTGAGCCAGCTTCTGTTTGGCCTCATACAGTCGATAAGCCATTAACATTTGCTGAGGCGTAACGTGAAAACGATCGCGGAAGGCCCGTAAAAAGTGCCAGGGCGACAACGAGGCTAACGCGGCCAGCGTCTCCAGTCTGAGCGGTTCAGCCAGATTGGCGCGCAGGTAGTCGCGCACGTCATCGAAACGGTGTCGGGCTTCAGCTTTACGCGGTGAGGACATTCGCGCCAGCGGGCGCATATACAGCAGCAGTTCAGATAATAAACTGTCGCGTGCCAGTGCCGTATCGGCCTGCCACAGCGCCGAGAGGAGTTGCGATAAAGGTTGTGCCAGACGCACATCCGTTCTGAGCGCCTCATCAAACCACCAGCCGCGATCGCCACTGAGTTCGTCCATCAACTGCGGCTGAATATAAATCATCTGATAGCGCCAGCCGTCTTCGCAGGCCGATTCACCGGTATGCAGCTCATCGGGATTCATCATCACCAGCGAATGCGCGGGCGCGATGTACTGCGTACCGCGATAGCGAAAACGTTGTGCTCCCGCCTCAATGGTGCCTATACCAAACGCTTCGTGCGTATGCGGCTCAAAGGCGTAATGAGAGATGTGCGCCTGATAAAGCTCCACACCTGGCAGGTCTGGCGATTGCTTAAACTGCGCGCGATCTTTTTCACCGGGAAATACGGCTGGAATGCCCTCCACCTCACCTCTCCTTATTCCTGCAACAAGGTCTTCTGCACCGCACCCAAACTGCAGATTGTTATCCTCTGTCGATTAGGTAACACTGCTTCACAGGCACACTCACCGGGAGCAATTATGCAGCGCGTAGTCATGGTCGTTGATATGCAAAATGGCGTGTTTGAATCGCCGCGTTTCGATCGCGCCGGGCGAGTGGCGCAGATCAACCGACTGATCAGACAGGCTGACATTACACTGTTTATTCAGCATCGCGAAGGGAACATGATTGAAGGCAGCCATGCTTTTGCACTGCTACCCGAAATTGAACAGCCCCAGAATGCGTATTACGTTACCAAAACCGCCTGCGACAGTTTCTGGCAGACAACCCTGGCTTCGCTGCTGAGCACCTTAGCTATCACTGACTTCGTAATTTGTGGCTGTGCCACCGACTACTGTGTTGATACCACGCTCAAAGTCGGAGCAGGCTTAGGGTATCGCATCACCGTGGCCGCCGACGCGCACACCACTGCCGACAGGACCTATGCCAACGCTGAGCAGTTAATTGGTCAGCATAATGAAGTCTGGGCAGCCCTTAGCATGCCCGGTAACGTGCCGCGCGTTGTCGATACCGCCACCCTGCTGGCCGAATGGCGCTGAGGCCTGTCCGCTCAACGTCGTTTGATCGGCACACGTCTTCTTAGCCGACTATCCTCAACGCTAAGGCTGTGATCAATGGTTTATTCTGGAGGCGCCGTGCTCGACTCTTTTTCCTGGATCAATGAACCCGCAAGGTGGCAGCATCAGAACGGTATCCTGCACGTGGTTACCGACGAAAAAACGGATTTCTGGCACCAAACCTGGTATGGATTTGAACGCTTTTCCGGGCATATCTTCGCCAGGGCGGTGCAGGAGGATTTTACTTTCCAGGTCAAGATTCTTGCCGACTTTACGACGCTGTACGATCAGGCCGGACTGATGCTGATGCGCGATGCGCAGCACTGGTTGAAAGCGGGCATTGAATATAATGATGGTGCGCCCGCTATCGGCAGCGTCCTGACGCTTGGTCAGTCTGACTGGGCCACGGGCATCTTTCCCGGCGATGCGCGCGCATTCTGGTTGAGGCTGACGCGCAAAGGCGACAGCCTGAGACTGCAGTATTCAACCGACGGGCAATGCTGGCCGCTGCTGCGTTTGTGCCCCTTCCCGCCGGGCCGCGTTAACGTTGGCGTCATGTGCTGCACGCCAGAACGCGCTGGCCTGGCCGTTGCGTTTGAGGACATCTCACTGAGCCCGCCGCTGGATAAGGCACTGCACGACCTGAGCTAAAAGCCAGGCTGTCACCGCGGCAAAATCAAGGCAGAAAAACAAAAAGCCCCGGTAAGGGGCTTTTATATAGTAGAGAAGCGACGCAACGTTGCAATCAGAACGGAATGTCGTCGTCGAAATCCATCGGTGGTTCATTGTTGTTGCTGGCAGGTGCGCTTGGCTGCTGCTGCGGGCGAGACTGCGCACCACCGCTAAACTGGTTGTTGTTCGCCTGCTGCGGTTGCTGAGGCTGGCCCCAACCGTTGTTGTTGCCCTGGCCGCCGCCTGCTGCTGGCGCGTTACCGCCCTGCTGACGTCCACCCAGCATTTGCATGGTGCCGCCGACGTTAACCACGACTTCGGTGGTGTAACGTTCCTGGCCGCCCTGATCCTGCCATTTACGGGTACGCAGCTGGCCTTCAATATAGACCTGAGAGCCTTTACGCAGGTATTCACCCGCCACTTCCGCCAGCTTGCCAAACAGCACAACACGGTGCCATTCGGTGATTTCTTTGTTTTCACCGGTCTGCTTATCGCGCCAGCTTTCCGAGGTAGCCAGCGTAATGTTGGCGACAGCGCCACCATTTGGCATGTAACGTACTTCCGGATCCTGACCCAGATTCCCGACAAGAATCACTTTGTTAACGCCACGACTGGCCATGTTGCTGTCTCCCGATGAATTTTTACGTAAGTCTACGCGATCAATTCTAACACGTCCCGCGCCTGGTTTCCCACTTTAGAGCGGTGTCCCATTTTTATCATCCGTCTTAAAAAGGCAAAAAACTACTGGATATTTGTTCAGTCTATTTTTTGTGCCATAATGATGCGTTTCTTCTGGCCGTGTCGTAGGGCGCGGTGAGTGCTGCTAATCCGGGAAAGGTGAATGGATAAGATCGAAGTTCGTGGTGCCCGCACCCATAATTTGAAAAACATCAACCTGACGATTCCTCGCGACAAACTCATTGTGGTGACGGGCCTGTCAGGTTCCGGTAAGTCCTCTCTGGCGTTTGATACGCTGTATGCGGAAGGTCAGCGCCGCTATGTGGAGTCGCTCTCTGCCTATGCGCGCCAGTTTCTTTCTTTAATGGAGAAACCGGACGTCGATCATATCGAGGGGCTGTCACCGGCGATCTCCATTGAGCAAAAGTCCACCTCGCACAACCCGCGATCCACGGTGGGGACGATCACGGAGATTCACGACTATTTGCGTCTGCTGTTTGCCCGCGTGGGTGAACCGCGCTGTCCGGATCACGACGTGCCGCTGGCGGCACAGACGGTCAGCCAGATGGTCGATCAGGTGCTCGAGCAGCCTGAGGGCCGCCGCCTGATGCTGCTGGCGCCGGTCGTGAAAGATCGTAAAGGCGAACACACCAAAACGCTGGAGAATCTGGCGACGCAGGGCTATATCCGCGCCAGGATTGACGGCGAGGTGTGCGATCTTTCCGATCCGCCCAAGCTGGAACTGCAGAAAAAACACACCATCGAAGTCGTTATCGATCGCTTCAAAGTGCGTGAAGATCTGGCGACGCGCCTTGCCGAGTCGTTTGAAACCGCGCTTGAACTATCTGGCGGTACGGCAATTGTTGCTGATATGGACGATGCTGATGCGGAAGAACTGCTGTTTTCGGCTAACTTTGCCTGTCCGATTTGTGGATACAGCATGAGTGAGCTGGAACCGCGCCTGTTCTCGTTCAACAACCCCGCCGGGGCCTGCCCAACCTGTGACGGTCTGGGCGTGCAGCAATATTTCGATCCCGATCGCGTGGTGCAAAATGCTGAGCTGTCGCTGGCCGGTGGCGCTATTCGCGGCTGGGATCGTCGTAATTTTTACTATTTCCAGATGCTGCGCTCACTGTCTGAACACCTTAAGTTTGATATTGAAGCGCCATTCAGCAGCCTGCCAGATAACGTTCGCAACGTAATCCTGTATGGATCCGGCAAAGAGAACATTGAGTTTAAATATATTAACGATCGGGGTGATACCTCGATTCGCCGCCATCCGTTCGAAGGCGTGCTGAACAATATGGAGCGCCGTTATAAAGAGACGGAATCCTCCGCAGTACGCGAAGAGCTGGCGAAGTTTATTAGCAACCGGGCCTGCGCCAGCTGCGAAGGCACACGTCTGCGCCGCGAAGCGCGCCACGTGTATGTTGAAAACACGACGTTGCCCACTATTTCAGAGATGAGTATTGGGCACGCCATGTCATTTTTTGAAAACCTGAAACTGAGTGGCCAGCGGGCTAAAATCGCCGAGAAAGTGCTTAAAGAGATTGGCGATCGCCTGAGTTTTCTGGTCAACGTCGGCCTGAATTATCTGTCGATGTCGCGCTCCGCTGAAACGCTCTCCGGCGGTGAAGCTCAGCGTATTCGCCTGGCCAGTCAGATCGGTGCCGGCCTGGTCGGCGTTATGTACGTGCTGGATGAACCCTCCATTGGTCTGCATCAGCGTGATAACGAGCGCCTGCTTGGTACGCTGATTCACCTGCGCGATTTGGGTAACACCGTCATTGTGGTCGAGCATGACGAGGATGCGATTCGTGCCGCCGACCACGTTATTGATATCGGCCCTGGCGCTGGAGTGCACGGTGGTACGATTGTCGCGGAAGGAACCGTCGATCAGATTATGGCTGAAGAGGCCTCCCTGACCGGTCAGTTCCTCAGTGGGAAACGCGAAATCGCCGTGCCCGCCGAGCGGGTGAAAGGCGATCCATCTAAGGTGTTGAAAATTACCGGCGCGCGGGGTAATAACCTTAAGGATGTCACCTTAACCCTGCCTGTCGGCCTGTTTACCTGTATTACCGGCGTATCCGGTTCAGGTAAATCGACGCTCATCAATGATACGCTGTTCCCGATTGCGCAGCGCGCCCTGAACGGCGCAACGATTGCCGAACCGGCACCGTACCGCGACGTAGCTGGACTGGAGCACTTCGATAAAGTTATCGATATCGACCAAAGCCCTATCGGCCGTACGCCGCGCTCCAACCCGGCCACTTATACCGGTATTTTCACGCCGGTACGTGAGCTGTTTGCCGGTGTCCCTGAGTCCCGCTCTCGCGGTTACAATCCCGGCCGTTTCAGCTTTAACGTCCGTGGCGGACGCTGTGAAGCCTGCCAGGGTGACGGCGTCATTAAAGTTGAGATGCACTTTCTGCCGGATATCTATGTGCCGTGCGATCAGTGCAAAGGCAAACGCTATAACCGTGAAACGCTGGAGATTAAATACAAAGGCAAAAGCATTCACGAAGTGCTGGAAATGACCATTGAAGAAGCCCGCGAGTTCTTTGATGCCGTTCCGGCGCTGGCGCGTAAGCTGCAAACGCTGATGGATGTAGGTTTATCCTATATCCGTCTGGGCCAGTCGGCGACGACACTCTCCGGTGGTGAAGCCCAGCGTGTGAAGCTGGCGCGTGAATTGTCGAAACGCGGTACCGGCCAGACGCTGTATATCCTGGATGAACCGACCACCGGGTTACACTTTGCCGATATTCAGCAGTTGCTGGAAGTTCTGCACCAGCTGCGCGATCAGGGCAACACGATTGTGGTGATTGAACACAATCTTGACGTGATTAAAACGGCGGACTGGATTGTCGATCTGGGCCCAGAGGGCGGCAGCGGCGGCGGCGAAATTCTGGTATCAGGTACGCCAGAAACCGTGGCGAACTGCGAGAAATCGCATACCGCGCGCTTCCTGAAGCCCTTGCTGGAAAAATAACAGAACGCCGCAACGGATAACGTTGCGGCGTTCTTTAAATGCACTCATACCTTCATTACGTCAGGCAAGCAAAGCGCGTTGGCGGGCGTTTCTGCCAGGCTCTGGCAAGCACATCAGGCAAAGCGTAAGAAGCAGCCCCCATCTGGCGAGCCCTGACACAAGACGAGACGCTGTATGACCATGCCCCTGATATCACAGGGATATGACAGTGGCTTTTAATTGCTAAAACGGCCTGGCCTCTTCATCCAGCGTTTCGAGCAAAAATGTCACCGGCCGGTACCCATCATTGCAACACACCACCGCTTTGCCCTGTCTGGACCAGTCATTCCAAAATAATGGCTCGCTGGTATGAGCCAGAGTAAACACGAACTTTTCCATACAACCCCAGGCGTCTTCACAGAGGGCATTGGGTTTGCGAAAGTCAGTAATAAATTTCTCGCCCTCTTGATGCTTAGGACATGTCTCCATTTTCGGATAGCCATCCGCTCAATTAGCGTTGGCTTCAACTCTACCGATAAAACCGTTATTTTTACTTTATGCATGCCCGCACCATTAGCTCGTTCAGGTTCTCTGACGCGCCGGAAATCGCGACTGATTCCGCTGAATATCTACATGTCTGTCCGGCGCCACCATAAAACCATACTTTACGTAATGTTTTTTGACGCGATTTGACCTGCCGGCTCTTCTTCAATCGCCTGTCCGACAACATTCCGGCTTACGGCAACAGAACCTTCCCGAGGACGATAAGCAGCCTTAGTGGTCCAGATGAACGAACGCAATAACAGACACCAGTGAACTATCCTGCTCGTGTGTCCGGCCGTTGAGAACGCCGGGGATGGCAAGGGATGACCTCATCCTCTGTTTCCAACACGACCTTACTGAACGCCCCGGCAGCGACGTTCATACCGTTGGCCATTTTTTACGGACTGATGTTGTGATCTTCCGGCCAGGCAGGCGTAAATCAGGAGAAGGCCGATGGCACATCGCCATCGGCGGTAGCGCTGAGTAATGGCACAGCCGTTTTTCAGGCCACCTTTGAGCGGAGGCGTGACTGACAAGCAGCACGCCTCTGGCAGGATTTTTTTGATCGCTGTTCTGTTTACCCTGAGAAATGCAGGATCAGGCAAGATTCAGACACGTATAGGCATATACGCTTTTCAATCCCCTGACTATCCTTAATCCGTTCCTCTTTGGTACGCCCCTGGCGTCACCTTCTTGCTGCGCGCTTTACGCTGCGGCGTTGATCAAAAAATCACGACACACCTTAACTGGAGACACCATGAACATTACCCATGCGTATGCTGCTCAGGATGCAAAATCCAAACTGGCACCGTTTGATTTCAAACCGCGTGAGCTTCGTGCTCATGACGTACAGCTTGAAGTGCTGTTCTGTGGCGTTTGTCACTCTGACTTGCATCAGGCACGCAATGAGTGGAAAAACACAATTTTCCCAGTGGTACCGGGACACGAGATTGTCGGTCGCGTTACCGCTGTTGGCCCTGAGACCCAAAAATACAAAGTGGGCGATTTGGTCGGCGTCGGCTGTCTGGTGGATTCCTGCCGTAGCTGTCCGAGCTGTCAGGAAGGGCTGGAGCAGTATTGTGAAAATGGCTTTGTCGGCACCTACAACGGTGAAGATCGCTTAACAGGGGCCATTACCTATGGCGGCTACTCCACCTCAATGGTGGTGGATGAAGACTTTGTACTGCGTATTCCTGCAAATCTTGAACTGGCAGGCGTGGCACCGCTGCTGTGTGCCGGCATTACGACCTATTCGCCGCTGCGCCACTGGAACGTAGGCCCCGGTAAAAAAGTTGGCATCGTCGGTCTGGGCGGCCTAGGTCATATGGGCGTGAAAATTGCGCATGCTATGGGCGCGCATGTCGTGCTGTTCACCACCTCTCCGTCTAAAATCGAAGACGGTAAACGCCTGGGCGCGGACGAAGTGGTGATCTCAAAAGATGCCGACCAGATGGCTCAGCATGCTAACAGCTTTGATTTTATCCTGAATACCGTCGCCGCCCAGCACGACCTCAACCCGTTTATCACCCTGCTGAAGCGCGACGGGAATATGACCCTGGTTGGCGCACCTGAGCACGACCACCCGGCACCACAGGTTTTCAATCTGATCTTTAAACGCCGCAGTATTGCCGGTTCACTGATTGGCGGCATTGCAGAAACCCAGGAAATGCTGGATTTCTGTGGCAAGCATGGCATTACCTCAGATATCGAGCTGATTGCGATGAATCAGATTAACGACGCCTACGAACGTATGCTGAAAAGCGACGTAAAATACCGCTTTGTTATTGATATCAATACGCTGCGTGATGAATCAGCGGCATAACCCTGCCGTTTGCCCTTTCCCGCCTCGGGAAAGGGCCGTTATCGTCCGGCATCAGCCTGCTGAAAAGAGGCGTCCACCAGATAATAGATTTGCGAATCTTTTAACGTGCCATCCAGAAACAGCGTATTCCAGTGGGATTTATTCAGGTGTTCACTGGGGAACACATCGCTGTGCTCTTCCCGCATCAGCTCGGCCAGCGCAGGCGTCGACTTTAACGATACCGCTGGACGCCCTTTTACCTCGTGAACCATGGCAAACAGTACGCCGTTGCTTTTGATCTGCGTGGCCTTCCAGTCGCTATGTACGCTCTGTTCGGCGCCAGGTTTGTTCATGCAATAGGTCAGTAACTCCGAATTATTCATTATCATTCCCCTTGTAAGGTGGCAACGATACGCCGGGCACCGCCGTGAATGCGATGCTCACCCAACCAAATCCCCTGCCAGGTGCCTAATACCAGCTGACCGCGCTGCACGGGCAATGTCAGCGATACGCCGAGACTGGACGATTTAATGTGCGCGGGCATATCGTCACGACCTTCATAGTCATGCTGATAAGGTGCGTCTTCCGGGACGTGGCGCATGAAATGCTGCTCCATATCACGTCGAACCGTAGGATCGCAGTTTTCATTCAACGTCAGTGAGGCTGAAGTATGTTGCAACAGCAAATGCACCAGTCCCGTTCTGATATCACGTAATCCCGTCAACTGCTGCACGATTTCGTCCGTGATCAGATGAAAACCACGAGATTTCGCGCTTAAGACCAACGTTTGTTGATGCCACATAATTTTTTCCCTGAATCTGTCAGACCATTTAAGTGTGCAGAATGTGGCGCAAAGGTAAACCCGAAGCCTGAAAATAAAAAAGCCGCCAGACAATGCTGGCGGCCAGAACCTGTGACGGCCGTAAATTACATGACCGCGGCGAACGCTTCTGCAACCTGGTGAACGTTTTTACTGTTGAGGCCAGCCACGCACATACGACCGCTGCCGACCAGATAAACACCAAACTCTTCGCGCAGACGATTCACCTGCTGCGCGCTCAGGCCGGTGTAGCTGAACATGCCGCGTTGCTTTAACAGGTAGTCGAAGCGCTTGCCCGGTAATGCCGTGCTCAGCACCTCTACCAGCGCCTGACGCATATCGATAATACGCAGGCGCATCGCTTCCACTTCTGCCAGCCAGTTTGCCTTTAAAGCCGCGTCGTTCAGGACACGTGCCACAACCTGCGCACCAAAATTCGGCGGGCTGGAGTAGTTGCGACGCACGGTCGCTTTTAACTGACCCAGAACACGGCTGGACTCTTCAGCGCTGTCGCACACGATGGACAACCCACCGACGCGTTCGCCGTAGAGCGAGAAAATTTTCGAGAAGGAGTTGCTGACCAGCGCAGGCAGGCCCGCGGCGGCAACCGCACGCATCGCGTAAGCATCCTCTTCCATTCCGGCACCGAAGCCCTGATAGGCGATATCGAGAAACGGGATCAGTTCCTGCGCTTTCAACACCGCGACGGTTTCGTCCCACTGAGCATTGGTCAGGTCGGCGCCGGTTGGGTTGTGGCAGCACGGATGCAACAGCACGATGCTCTGCTTTGGTAAGGTTTTCAGCGTGTTGAGGAAGGCATCGAAACAGACACCGTTAGTTTCAGGATCGTACCAGGGATAGGTCTTCACCTCAAAACCGGCACCGCTAAAAATGGCAACATGGTTCTCCCAGGTCGGATCGCTGACCCAGACGTTTGACTGCGGAAAATAGCGCTTGAGGAAATCCGCGCCAACTTTCAGCGCGCCCGAACCGCCTAATGTCTGGATGGATGCCACATGGCCCGCTTTTAGCACCGGATGATCGGCACCAAATAACAACGGGGCAATCGCGTTGCGGTAGGTACTCAATCCTTCCATTGGCAGATAAAGCGACGCCTGCTGCGGCTCGGCACGCAACTGTTCCTCAGCATCGGCCACGGCCTGTAGCTGAGGAATGATGCCTTGCTCGTTGTAATAAAGCCCAATACTCAGGTTCACTTTATGCTCGCGCGGGTCCTGTTTAAAGGCTTCCATCAGCGACAAAATAGGGTCGCCAGCATAGGCATCAACGTTTTGGAACACGGTGCAGATCTCCATGGTTGGTCTAGAAATAAAAGGGGCCACTAAACCCTGTACCGCCCGGGGCGATGGTTCATTGCGATAATCACATTAAGGACCACCGCACCGGCTACAGAAGCAAGCAACATAGGCAGGCTGACGACAAAAAGTGACGCCAGCACGACGCAGGTATCTACCGCCATTTGCAGTTTACCGGCGCGGATATCGAAACGATCCTGTAACCACAGCGCCAGAATATTGATTCCACCCAGGCTGGCTTTGTGACGAAACAACACTATAAACCCAATCCCCATGATGACGTTACCGAACAATGCCGCATAAAAAGGATTCAGCGCGGAAAAATGCATAAACAGCGGGTGCAGGTGGGTAAAAAGCGACACCAGCCCGACGGCGCTGAAGGTTTTCAGGGTAAATTCCCAGCCCATCCGTTTTACGGCCAGCCAGTAAAACGGGATGTTAATGAGAAAAAAGGCGCTGCCAAAAGACATCGGCGACAGGTAGCTGATTAAAAACGCGAGGCCTGCCGTGCTGCCGGTCAGCGCGCCCGCCTGCTTCAGCATAATCACGCCGAACGACACCATTAACGTGCCGAGCAGAATTGCAAGCGCATCTTCAAGACGAGAGTGGGGAATATGAGCGGGTTGTACAATGTTATCCATGATGCTGTCTCAGTACGGGTAATGACGCACTGATGCAATAACTGCGCCAGCCGGGCTGCGCTGGCAACAGGTTGACAGAAGATCACCGTTCTCGCCCGTCCGGGCGGGGACTTTCGTGCAACACCGACTTATTTTATGCACAGATAGCGCAAAATCAGGCGATTTACCGCGTTTAATCTGCACCAAAATGGCACATCATGCGCTTTTTTGGCGCGCAGCCGGTTCCGCACTCATCATCAGGCCATTCTCTTTCAGTCTGCCTAGCACGACCGACGTTTTGACATGGGAAACGCTCTGGTGCCCGGCTAAAAGCTGACTGATTAACGCACTGAGAGAGGCTAAGTCAGCTACCGCGACTTTAAGCAGATAGTCGGCATCGCCGGTGGTTTTATAAGCATCAACAATGGCCTCTTCCCGTTCCACCATTTGATGAAAGCTCTCAACATAGTCTGCAGTATGGTTGATCAGGCGCACTTCGATTAGCCCAACCATGCCAAGACCGACGGCGTCGGGCGACAAACGCGCATGATAGCCAAGAATAAGGTTTGCCTGTTCAAGGTTGATACGGCGGCGTGAGCATTGCGATGCAGAAAGACCCACTAAATCACTGAGTTCCTGATTAGTAAGGCGGCCATTGGATTGTAACAGAGTGAGGATTTTAAGATCGTAATCGTCTACATGAGTCATGCTGTTTCCATCGCGTAAAGTGTTGCTTTACTACAGATAACCCGATTATCTGCAGGCTTGTCCAACACTATTTCGCACGGCGGGGGCCGACATGCACAGATCGTGCATGTCGGCACACAGCAGCATTACTCGTCGTCGTATTGCGGCCCAGCGTAGTTATCGAAACGCGACCACTGACCGTTAAAAGTGAGGCGAACGGTACCAATGGGGCCGTTACGCTGCTTACCCAGGATGATCTCGGCAATCCCTTTAAGATCGCTGTTTTCGTGGTAGACCTCATCGCGATAGATAAACATGATCAAGTCGGCATCCTGCTCGATCGATCCGGATTCACGCAGATCGGAGTTCACCGGGCGTTTATCTGCGCGCTGCTCCAGAGAGCGGTTTAACTGGGATAAGGCCACCACCGGCACATTCAGCTCTTTTGCCAGCGCTTTGAGTGAACGCGAAATCTCCGCGATTTCCAGCGTACGGTTATCTGAAAGTGCCGGGACGCGCATCAGCTGCAGGTAGTCGATCATAATCAGGCTCAGTCCACCGTTCTCACGGTAGATACGACGCGCGCGTGAACGCACTTCGGTTGGCGTCAGGCCTGAAGAATCATCGATATACATATTCTTCTTTTCCAGCAGGATGCCCATGGTGCCTGAAATTCGCGCCCAGTCTTCATCGTCGAGCTGGCCGGTACGGATACGCGTTTGATCCACGCGCGACAAGGAAGCCAGCATACGCATCATGATCTGCTCGCTGGGCATTTCCAGACTGAAAATCAGAACCGGCTTGTCCTGCAACATCGCGGCATTTTCGCACAGGTTCATGGCAAAGGTGGTTTTACCCATAGACGGACGGGCAGCCACAATAATCAGGTCTGATCGTTGAAGCCCGGCGGTTTTCTTATTCAGGTCCTGGTAGCCGGTATCCACTCCGGTGACACCATCATGCGGCGTCTGATACAGCGACTCAATGCGAGAAACGGTCGCTTCAAGAATCTGCTCGATGTTCTTTGGGCCGTCATCTTTATTGGCCCGCGCCTCTGCAATCTTAAATACGTTCGACTCAGCAAAATCCAGCAGATCTTCACTGCTGCGCCCTTGCGGATCGTAACCGGCATCGGCGATCTGGTTTGCCACGGCGATCATTTCGCGCACCACGGCGCGTTCGCGCACGATATCGGCATAAGCGCCGATGTTCGCAGCACTGGGCGTATTTTTGGCCAGCTCAGCCAGATAGGCGAAACCGCCTGCCATTTCCAGTTCGCCCCGCGTTTCGAGCGATTCTGACAGGGTGATCAGATCGATTGGCTTACTGTTTTCCAGCAGGCGCTGCATCTCGGAAAAAATCAGACGGTGCGAGCGATTAAAGAAATCATTAGCTACGACGCGTTCGGACACATTGTCCCAGCGCTCGTTATCCAGCATTAACCCACCCAGTACCGACTGTTCCGCTTCCAGCGAATGCGGGGGCATTTTCACGCCTTCCAACTGGCGATCCTGCGTTTCGTTCGATTTGTTGGTGGGTTTATTTCCTGCCATAGTGAATGCATTACCGATCTTCTGTGGGGACGCGCAAGTATACCTCAGTTAAGGGGCGCGCCTCACCCTCATGATGAAACAATCACAGGAGTAAGAATGGCAAAGCGTATTCAGTTCAACGCACACGGCGGTCCCGAGGTCTTAAACTGGGTCGATTTTGAGCTTGCCGATCCCACCGAGCATGAAATCCAGGTAGAGAATCGCGCGATTGGCATTAACTATATTGATACCTACGTGCGCAGCGGCCTGTATCCAACGGGCCATTTTCCCTCGGGGCTGGGCACCGAGGCGGCCGGTGTCGTCACCCGCGTCGGTTCGGCCGTTACGCGCTTTACGCCCGGCGATCGCGTCGTATATTGCCAGGCGGCGCTGGGCGCTTACAGTGAACGCCACAATGTAGCTGAAGAGCGTCTGATGCTGTTACCAGACGCAATTAGCTTTGAGCAGGCAGCCGCCAGTTTCCTCAAAGGCCTGACCACACAGTATCTGCTTCGTCAGACCTACAAGGTAAAACCGGATGAAACATTCCTGTTTCATGCGGCGGCCGGTGGGGTTGGGCTGATTGCCTGCCAGTGGGCGAAAGCGCTTGGCGCACACCTGATTGGCACCGTCGGCTCTCCAGAAAAAGCGGCGCGGGCAAAAAATGCCGGCGCCTGGGCCACCATTAACTACCAGCAAGAAGATATTGCCCAGCGCGTCATGGAACTGACCGCAGGCGAAAAGGTTGGCGTGGTATATGACTCCGTGGGTAAAGCGACCTGGGAGGCCTCGCTAGACTGTCTGCGCCGTCAGGGGCTGATGGTGAGCTTTGGTAATGCTTCGGGTCCGGTGACCAATATCGATCTCAGTATCCTGAACAAAAAGGGATCGTTGTTCGTTACCCGGCCCTCCCTGTTTGGTTACATCACCAATCGCCAGGAACTGGAGACAGCCAGCGCTGAGCTGTTTTCTTTGCTGGCCAGCGGTGCGATTAAGGTCGATGTGCCAGAACAGCAACAATTTGCCCTTAAAGACGCCAGTAAGGCACATCAGGTGCTGGAAAGCCGGGCCACGCACGGATCGAGCCTGTTAATTCCGTGAAATAAAAAGGGCTTCCCGCAGGAAGCCCTTCTTTTATTTTTCATTCGCACTGATGTAGGGGCAGAAGCGATGAACAGATTATGAAATCACGCGAGCCATCCTGACAGAAAATATAAGTAAAAAGTATGGTCCGCAGCCATTATCTTACCGGCAATCTCTTAACCTGTGATCTCGCCCACATTTAGTACCGGCCATCTCTTTCCAGTCGGCTGAAGCGGCGTTTGAGCCTGTTGCGTCGACGTGTGTCTTCATCAGTAAAAAAGCGGCGATAAAGCCACACCGCTGCCACCGCCAGTATGAGCCAGGGCAGAACGTGTACGATAAGCGCAAACACGCCACCGATAAACATCACCACCGTCGCGACGATCAGGGCAGCAATGACGCCTAACAGGGA
This sequence comes from Pantoea sp. Ae19-2, assembly GCF_059801205.1. Classification (NCBI taxonomy): domain Bacteria; kingdom Pseudomonadati; phylum Pseudomonadota; class Gammaproteobacteria; order Enterobacterales; family Erwiniaceae; genus Pantoea; species Pantoea sp. Ae19-2. Next base: position 3,634,656 of record NZ_JBCHWE010000001.1, read on the forward strand.
CACGCCGGTGAATAACAGCATCAGGAAAAAACCCAATACAAAAAGTATGTCCATTTTGGTGCTCCTCGTTATCAATAGATTATTTATTACAAGAAACGTGCCAAAGGTTAACTTTTTGATTTTAAATAAGATAACAGAATAGCCCCAGCCCAAAGATGATGAAATTCACCAAATTATGGTGTTAAAAAAACCAGCCTGATGGCTGGTTTGGCAGAACTAGGCTTCCTGAGGAATTTTGTCGGCGACCAACGCCAGCGCCGCCTCTAGCACGCGGACGTCAGCGCCAGGTTTGTGCGCATTTTCACTAAGATGACGACGCCACTGACGTGCACCAGGAATGCCCTGGAACAGGCCCAACATATGGCGCGTGACATGGCCGAGATAGGTGCCTTTCGACAGTTCTGCCTCGATATAAGGATACATCGCGCGCACCACCGCAACCGGATCGACAGCAGGACGGTCGCGGCCAAATAATTCACGATCCACCTGTGCGAGGATACCGGGGTTTTGATAGGCTTCGCGGCCCATCATGACGCCATCCAGGTGCTGAAGATGCGTTTTCGCTTCTCCAAGCGTTTTAACGCCGCCGTTAATCGCAATCGTTAACTGAGGGAAATCGCGTTTTAACTGGTAAACACGTGGGTAATCCAGCGGTGGGATCTCACGGTTCTCTTTCGGGCTGAGTCCGGAAAGCCAGGCTTTGCGGGCATGGATAATAAAGGTGTCACAACCACCGCGTTCGGCAACCGTGCCGATAAAGTCGGTAAGGAAAGCATAGCTGTCCTGATCGTCAATGCCGATGCGCGTTTTAACCGTTACCGGGATATCCACCACATCGCGCATCGCTTTGATGCCGTCAGCCACTAAGCCAGCTTCCGCCATCAGGCAGGCGCCAAAACGACCATTCTGTACCCGGTCTGACGGGCAACCGACATTGAGGTTCACCTCATCGTAACCGCGCTGCTCTGCCAGCGCCGCACACTGCGCCAGGGCTGCGGGATCGCTGCCGCCCAACTGCAATGCGACCGGGTGCTCCTGCTCGCTGTATGCCAGATAATCGCCTTTGCCGTGAATAATCGCGCCCGTTGTTACCATCTCGGTATACAGCAGCGTGTCAGCCGTAAGCTGGCGATGGAAATAGCGACAGTGACGGTCAGTCCAGTCGAGCATGGGGGCAATGGAGAAACGTTGGGATGAAAAAGTATCGGTCATGAAGCGCAGTCGGTCCGGTGGTTAACAGTGATGATATTCTGCGCAAGGATAGCATAAGGGCGGGCGACAAGGTATCGCCCGCCCGTGAATGGCGGAGATTAGAAATTAAATCCGAGCTGAGCCATCGCGCCCCAGGTATTGTTTTGGCCTACCGAACCCGCCAGATCCAGGTGCACAGAATTATTGAATGGTGACAGGCCGAAACCGGCTGTGGCTACGTTTTCATCAGTCGAACGCATGTCCGCGCGGTAACCAGCACGTAACTGCAGCCAGTCCAGTACACGGTATTCCGCACCGACGCCAGCGTACTGGCTGTTTTCCTGCGATTTAAAGCGATGGGTTTCAGTGAGGTCAACATCGCCTGTCAGGGTAACGGGACCTTTATCCCAGGCTAAACCCGCGGTTACTAACGGCCGGATTTCGTAAGTATCGCGGTAGCCGTTCACTTCTTTCGTTTCCAGATCGCGGGAAACCAGGTTTTGTCCGGTCACGCCCAGCGTCCAGTTTTCAGCAAACACTGTCGCCATGCCGGCATCAATGTTGAAGCCACTTTCCGTGCTGCGGTAGCGGCCATCGCGTAAATCGTTTTTGTCGTAGTTATAGACGCTGGCGGAATAGTTATACAGCCAGGTTTTTTGCAGCTTGGGTGTAATGCCAATTGAAACCGGCTGACCGGCGATGGTGAATTCATGCGCAACGGCAATACCATAATCCGTATTCAGTGCAGCCAGCCCATTGGCACTGGAACCCAGCAAGTTTTGGATATTAGCCAGCCCAAAGGGACCGCCAGGAATACCTGCAAAGCTGCCATCAGCAACGCCCTGCAGTATGACAATGTCACCCTCTTTCACGTTTGCGCGTACATGTGCTGTACCGTAAGCCTTAGTCACAAAAGCAAAAGGCAGGGTTTCGTTAGGGATGGTTACGGCGATCGCCACGCCCGCTGTGGCATTGGCTTTGTTACCGCGTAAGTCCCGGAGCGTATTCGCTAAGTCGCCTGACGCGGCCTGTATCTCAGGAATACGACGCAACAGCTCAAACCCCGATGCATTTTCGAACAGATCCTGATAGCGATTCACTGTGTCAGTGATGTTATCGATCTTATCGACCATCTTGTCTTTGTCGGTGATTTGCGCACCGGCACTGGGAATAATGATGCTGACATCGTCATCAGGTTTCGCTTTGGTCATCAAGGCCGGGTTGGCCAGAACGGCTGATCCGTAGGTCGAGGACGCCACGCCTGTTCCACCCATGGCATCGTTACGGGCATCATACCAGGTTCCTGCGGCAAGCGCGGAAGATGAAAAAACCAGGGCATTGAACACTGCAGGAAAAACCAGAACGGAACGTGGTACGGTTAATTTTGCCATTTGCTTATCATCACCTGAAATATTGCCGTCAAAACATTAACGACTGAATAGTTTGTTACCTCCATTGTGGAGGATTGCTAACGCTTTATTGCTGTGAATTCAGAGTAAATAGTGGCGCAATTCCGTGGATTGATTATTTTTCGATCCGATATGTGCAGTTACCGCCAGAAAAGCTTCAGGCAAATCCGGTCTGAGCCAGCACTTTATTAAGAACATTTAAACATTAGTGCTTAACTCAGTGAGATGTAAAGTAAAAGTAAAAAATATCTATAAACATTCTGAAATACACTGGTCTCAGGCGGGTTGTTGCCGGGGGAAAACAGGGGGGAAAAGCGGCCAAAAAGGCAGGCTTAGGGACTCCTGGCGAGGTTCAGCGTCAACATAATTATTGTGATAAGATAACATCACCTGTCCAGCGGAGAACTTTCATGTCAACCATGACGCCAGAGCAAATTATGACCCAGGCTGAGAAGCTGTGTTTACAGCGCGGTGTCCGCCTGACAACACAGCGAGCAGAAGTGCTGAGGTTGATGGCCGGACAGCCTGGCTCAATCAGTGCCTATGATCTGCTTGATCAGCTGCGGGTTAGCGAGCCACAGGCAAAACCGCCCACCGTTTATCGCGCGCTGGATTTCCTGCTAGAGCAGGGATTTATTCATCGGGTGGAGTCAAATAACAGCTACGTAATGTGCCATCACTTCGAAGCGCCTGCACACACGTCGGTTATGCTGGTGTGCGATCGCTGTGCTGGCGTGACCGAAAAGCAGGCTCAGGGCGCGGAGCAGATCATCGCCTCTTTGGCTGAGGAAGCCCATTTTGTCCTCAGAAATAGCGTGATCGAAGCGCATGGCTTATGTGAGAACTGTGCTGAAGTTGAGGCGTGTGAACAGCATGAACATTGTGATCACGATCATCATACTGAAGGGAAAAAGCGCGGTAAGCGGGGCTAGTTTGCACATCCTTGTGCGGTGGCCGGCATGAGCGTACCGACCCGGGTAGGAGCGTCCCTGAAAAGCGTGATTACCAGCGGTAATCTTTGTTAGAACCTTCCCAGGCCGTTACTTCCTTCTCCGCTTCTTCTTTTGCGTAGCCGTAACGTTCCTGGATTTTACCGACCAGCTGATCGCGTTTACCTTCAATGACTTGCATGTCATCATCGGTCAGCTTGCCCCATTTCTCTTTCATTTTTCCTTTGAACTGTTTCCAGTTACCACTCGCTTCGTCTTTATTCATTGCAGACCTCCACGTTATCCTTCGGTTTCGCATTATCTTGCAGTTAAGCAAAATCACGATATAAAGCGCTGGTCATCAGCGCCATTCAAAGTTAATTGTAGTAGGTAATCTCAGGATTGCCGGAAAAAATGAAAATATTATGTATCCTGCGTCATAATTCCGGCTGAGCGGTCAGGCATTGAACCAGGTGCCATTACGCCAGTGCTTACGCCAGACCAGCCACAAGGATAAGCCGCGCAGGGCCAGGAAAACGGCGATAGCCAGCCACAAACCATGGTTGCCCAGCCAAGGCAGTGTCGTGAGCGTCAGGAAGTAACCCAGCGCAGCCACTGCCATGCTGTTACGCATTTCTCTGCCCCGCGTTGCGCCAATAAACATGCCATCCAGTAGATAGCACCAGACGCCGATCAGCGGTAACACCATCTGCCAAATCAGAAAACTATCGGCCGCCTCTTGCAGTGCACGAATAGAAGTCAGCAAAGTCACGATCTGATAGCCAAAAAAAGCATAGGCCAGCGAGAAAAACAGCGCCACTAACAGGGCCTGGCGACAGGCAGACAACCATACCTGCTGCAGTCGGCTACCGTCTTTTGCCCCGTGTGCTTCGCCAGCAAAGGCCTCGACGGCATAGGCAAAGCCGTCCAGGGCATAAGCGGTAAAAGTGATAAACATCAGAAGGATAGCATTTACCGCTACCACATCCGGGCCAATACGGGCACCCAGTACGGTCAGCGAGGCAAAGCAGAGCTGCAAGAGCAATGAGCGCAGTAAGATATCGCGGTTAAGGCGAAGAAGGCGGTGAATATCGCCACGCCAGCTGCGGGCGAGCATATCAAACCTGATACCACGGAGCCTTAATACGCGCCACACCATTGCCATACCGACCAGCAACGTCGCGTATTCTGCCAGCGCGGTGGCGGTGGCAGCACCGGCCACGCCCCAGTGCAGGCCCAGAACCAACCAAAGATCTAACAGGATATTGATGACATTCCCCACCACCAGCAGGATGACGGGTGCCCGGGCATACTGAACGCCCAGCAGCCAGCCCAGGATTACCAGGTTAGCCAGCGTTGCGGGCGCGCTGAGCCAGCGAATATGAATAAACAGGGCAGCCTGTTCCAGCACCGACGGATCCCCACCGACAAAGCGGGTCGCCAATGCGGTGACGGGATAGCGGAGGAAGATAAACAGGATGCCGACCACCAGGGCGATGATCAGTGGCTGTGTCAGCGCACGCGCCAGCGCGGTCTTATCGCCCGCACCGAATGCCTGTGCCGTTAAGCCCGTAGTGCTCATGCGTAGAAAAAGCAGCAACATGAAGACAAAGCTGGTGACGGTCGTGCCTACGGCGACGCCGCCCAGATAGATCGGACTGTCGAGATGGCCAATAACGGCCGTATCGACCAAGCCGAGCAAAGGAACCGTAATATTTGACAGGATCATGGGCAGCGCTAACCGCCACAGTTTTTTATCGGTAGCCGTCAGAAAGCGCATTCGTGAATCCGTGCGATGAACCGCCGGGGTTTCAGGTCAACCCACAGCGGAAAAGTAAGGACAAGCAGGGGAATAGTAAGATTGACGAAAGCCGACAATCTTAACCGGTTTTACAGCCACTCACCGTTACGCACAATGCCCACGGCCAGACCTTCAACGGTCAGTGACTGGGCACGGGTGTCAACAACGATAGGCTCGAAATCATTGTTTTCAGGTAAGAGATGCACCACAGAACCCTGCTTTTTCCAGCGTTTTACCGTGACTTCGTCATCGATGCGCGCCACCACAACCTGACCATTGCGCACGTCCTGCGTTTTGTGTACGGCCAGCAGATCGCCATCCATGATGCCGATGTCTTTCATTGACATACCGCTTACGCGCAGCAGGAAATCCGCTGAAGGCTTGAACATGTCGGGATCCACTTTGTAATGCGTTTCAATGTGTTCCTGGGCCAGTAATGGCTCACCGGCGGCAACACGACCGATCAGCGGCAGGCCCTCTGATGGCTCTTCTTCCATTAACAAACGGATACCGCGGGACGCACCAGAGACAATTTCAATCACGCCTTTACGCGCCAGTGCTTTCAGGTGTTCTTCGGCCGCATTGGGCGAACGAAAACCGAGTTGTGCAGCAATTTCTGCACGCGTTGGCGGCATGCCTGTTTGATTAATGTGGTCGCGAATCAAGTCGTAGACCTGTTGCTGCCTGCTGGTTAATGCTTTCATCCCGCCCCCTGGTTGTTTATACAGTCGCTGTGAGTATATACAGGTATTGGTGAAATGGAAACCAAAACTCAGGTCAAAATCAGTTATTTGAGCCGAGATGGAACGCTTATCGCAAATGCGACCAAAGCAGCGTTCCCCAGACAAAAAGGGCCAGTAATATTGCGATAAAAACGGCAGCGGATCCCATGTCTTTTGCCCGCCCGGCAAGCGGATGACGCTCTTGGCCTGTGCGGTCTACCACGGCTTCTATCGCGCTGTTCAGGACTTCGACAATAATCACCAGCACGACAGAACCAATCATCAGGATGCGCGAAACAGTATCGACATCCAGCCAGCAGGCCAGGATAATCGCCACCACTGCGGCAACCGCTTCCTGACGAAAAGCGGCTTCGTGCTGCCAGGCAGCACGCAGACCTTGCCATGAATAGCCGGCCGCTTTCACAATACGGTTAAGGCCGGTGGCATTATTTGTCATAATAAAGGAACTCTTTTCAAAGGATTGACGTCAATATTGGGCAGCGCACAATTGTCGCTGTCACAGATTTTTGCTGCGCTTTCTGATAAGCTTGCGCCGCTTTGCTAACAAGAGGCTTCATATTGTCTATGTCAGGTTGGCGTATACTTTTTTATAAATTACTGAATTTACCCCTTTCGTTTCTGGTAAAGAGTAAGGCCATTCCGGCCGATCCCGTATCCGAACATGGGCTGGATCCTACCCGGCCTATTATGTATGTCCTGCCTTATGATTCAAAGGCCGATCTCCTCACTTTGCGTGCGCAGTGCATCCGGCACGATCTGCCCGATCCGCTCTCACCACTGGAGATTGACGGGGCCCTGTTGCCGCGCCATGTCTTTATTCACGACGGTCCGCGCGTGTTCCCCTATTTCGTGCCCAGCGTCGAGTCGGTAAAAATCTTCCACGAATATCTTGATCTGCACCGCAGTAATCCTGAGCTTGATATTCAGATGTTACCGGTTTCAGTTATGTTTGGTCGTGCACCTGGCCGGGAAGTGCAGGGTGAAGACAATCCACCGCATTTGCGCTTGCTTAACGGCGTACAAAAATTCTTTGCCGTGCTCTGGCATGGACGTGACAGTTTTGTGCGCTTCTCACCGACCGTCTCTCTGCGTCGTATGGCGACTGAGCACGGCACGGATAAATCCATCGCCCAGAAACTGGCCCGGGTTGCCCGTATCCACTTTGCCCGTCAGCGTCTGGCGGCTGTTGGCCCGCGCCTTCCCGCGCGCCAGGATTTGTTCAACCGCCTGCTGCAATCGAAGGCGATTGAAAAAGCGGTAGAAGACGAAGCACGCAGTAAAAAGATTTCCCATGAGAAAGCGCAGCAGAACGCCATCGAGATGATGGAAGAGATTGCCGCCAACTTCTCCTATGAAGCCATTCGCGTGACGGACCGGGTAATGGGCTGGCTCTGGAGCCGCCTCTATCAGGGTATCAATGTGAACGGCGGTGAGCGCGTGCGTCAGTTGGCGCAGGACGGACACGAGATCGTTTATGTGCCCTGCCACCGCAGCCACATGGATTACCTGCTGCTGTCTTACGTGCTGTATCACCAGGGGCTGGTACCGCCGCACATCGCCGCCGGTATTAACCTGAATTTCTGGCCTGCCGGGCCGATTTTCCGCCGTCTGGGTGCCTTCTTTATTCGCCGTACCTTTAAGGGCAACAAGCTCTACTCCACCGTTTTCCGCGAATATCTGGGCGAGCTTTTTACCCGCGGCTATTCCGTCGAGTACTTCGTTGAAGGCGGCCGTTCACGTACTGGCCGACTGCTGGATCCTAAAACCGGGACGTTATCCATGACGCTGCAGGCCATGTTGCGCGGCGGTACGCGCCCTATCACGTTAGTGCCTATTTACATCGGCTATGAACACGTCATGGAAGTGGGAACCTACGCGAAAGAACTGCGCGGTGCCGTTAAAGAGAAAGAAGGCTTTATGCAGATGGTGCGCGGCTTGCGCAAGCTGCGTAACCTCGGCCAGGGATACGTGAATTTTGGTGAGCCGCTGCCGCTGATAAATTATCTGAACAAGCGCGTTCCTGAATGGCGGGATTCTATCGATCCCATTGAAGCCCAACGCCCGGGTTGGTTAACCCCAACGGCGAATGATATCGCGGCCACCATCATGGTGCGAATCAATGAAGCCGGCGCGGCGAATGCCATGAACCTGTGCGTGACCGCCCTGCTTGCTTCACGTCAGCGCTCACTAACTCGCGAGCAGCTGATTGAGCAACTGGAGTGCTACACCCAGTTGCTGCGCAATGTGCCCTACTCACCGGATGCAACATTGCCAGACATGTCCGCCGAAGCCTTGCTGGACCATGCCCTTAGCATGAACAAGTTCGAGAGTGAGAAAGACAGTATTGGTGACATCATTATTCTGCCGCGCGAGCAGGCCGTGCTGATGACCTACTACCGTAATAACATTCATCATATGCTGGTAATGCCAGCGCTGATTGCGGCGATTGTGCAGCAGCACCGTAATCTGAGCGAAGCCGAACTGCTGCGTCAGGTCAGTCTGATTTACCCCATGCTGAAGAGCGAACTGTTCCTGCGCTGGAGCAATGACCAACTGCCGCAGTTGCTCACTGATTTGTGCCAGGAACTGACGCGTCAGGGGCTGATTACCATTGAAGCGGGCCTGCTGTCGTTCAATACCGCGCGTTACCGTACGCTTCAGCTGCTGGCCGCAGGTGTACGTGAGACGCTGCAGCGCTACGCCATTACTTTCTCCATCCTGAGTGCCAAGCCCACCATCAACCGTGGCACGCTGGAAAAAGAGAGCCGTACCCTGGCGCAGCGTCTGAGCGTGTTGCACGGCATCAACGCGCCGGAGTTCTTTGATAAAGCGGTGTTCTCCTCACTGGTGCTCACACTGCGTGATGAAGGCTATATCAGCGACAGTGGCGATGCAGACGTGGCGCAGACGCTGGCGACCTGGCATATCCTGGCTGAGCTGGTTACCAGCGATGTACGCATGACCATTGAGAGCGCTGTCGCGCACGATTAACGAGTCAGCGACAACGAAAAAGGCGACCATTGAGGTCGCCTTTTTTATCCGCGTGCTGGCATGGCGCAACTACCCGCTTTGACCCACTTTCCAATCCACAAGCTGGCTGTGATGTCCTGTCAATGGCGTTTAAAGAAGCTGTGAAAACGGCGGCGTATTCATCAGCACGCCCAGAAACAGAACCAGTCCTACGTAGTTGTTGTTCAGAAAAGCGCGGAAACAGGCCTGGCGATCGCGCTCTGCGATCAGCTTTTGCTGATAAACAAACAGCCCGCCAGCCAGCAATAGTGTCCAGTAAAACGCCCCGTTCAGATCCAGAATCATCCCTACCCACGCCATGAGTACCAGCGTCGCCAACTGCAGCAAACCAATAATGAATTTGTCGTAGCGGCCAAACAGTATCGCCGTTGATTTAACGCCAATCTTCAGGTCATCATCGCGATCGACCATGGCATATTGCGTGTCATAAACCACCGTCCAGCAAATGTTAGCCAGAAATACCAGCCAGCAGACAAGAGGTAAGGACTCACTAACTGCCGACCATGCCATGGGAATCGCCCAGCCAAACGCCGCGCCAAGCACCACCTGCGGCAAATGCGTATAGCGCTTCATAAACGGATAGACCCAGGCCAGTGCCAGGCCCACGACCGAGAGCATGATGGTCATCAGGTTCATGCTCAGCACCAGGGCAAAGGCAATCAGTCCTAACACCACAAATAAGTATTTGGCCTCTTTCGCGGTGACGGCACCGCTTGCCAGCGGCCGGTGCTTCGTGCGCTCGACATGACCATCGACCTTGCGATCGGCATAATCATTGATGACACAGCCTGCGGCGCGCATAACAAATACCCCGGCGACAAACACCGCCAGTATGTGTAGGGGCGGAACAGCCATCTTTGCCAACCACAGCGCCCACAATGTTGGCCACAGCAGCAGCAGAGCGCCAATCGGCTTATCAATGCGCATCAGGCGGCTGTAAGCCTGCCATTTCGTCATGTTTTGTGTGTTCTGCACAGGTCAAACCCTTAACCTTGATCACGATAGAGCGGCGAAGCCGGTAAAAACAGTTCCGTTAACAGCAGCGGTTTCCCTGACAGTCGCAGGCGCGAGCGGCGTCCCCAGAGCGCATCAACGCGGCCAGGTTCAATGAAATCGCGGGTCAGCGTTGAGGACGAGAACAGGTAACGCCCCAGCGGGCGCGTACCGAGTTGCTGTAACATCGCTTCCGGGCCGTTGAGGGTACTTTCTGGCACCAGCGTGCGCCCTGCCAGCCAAGGTTCCTCATCCCCGTAGAGAATGACTTCTCGCAGCCAGAAACGCTGCTCGGCAGGGAGTAATGCCCCTTCATCGCCGAGTTCATCGGCGGAGATAAAGCCCTCACGTACAGGTTCCACCCTGACCTTCTGGCAATGCTGTTCAAAACGTCGCGTCATGGAATCCTCTTCCATTAGCCAGTCACGAAGCGGTTGCGTCAATGCGGCATCGTCCAGCGCTAGCCAGTTAAGTGAACGTAACGAACGGAGCGGGTCTTGCGTCATGGCACTTTCCCCTAAAAATTTTCAGAGAGGTAGTTTAGCGCAGAGCGATACGAGGAACACCCGTCCTGAATGCTGAGAACGTGATTACTCGCGTTTAAGCCGGTTACTGTTTGCCAGCCACAGCGTGATCACCAGCAGCAGGATGGCCGCAGAGTAGCACAGCGTATCAAAGGGATTTTTATGGTCGACGATGATCAGCCTGATGATGGCCGTAATCCCGATATAGACAAAATAGCGCAAGGGAAAATGGTAGCCCGACTGAAAGTACTTCACGATGAGTGCAATGAACTCAAAGTAGAGAAAATAAATCACAATGCCCTCAATTAGCAGGTAGGAGGACGCCTGCTCACCGGTGCTAAACAGCACATTGGCCAGATGTACCGTCTCCTTGCCCAAAAATACCATCAAAATGAAGGCCAGGATCAACAGCCCCGCGTTCAGCACCCACTGCATCAGGCGCGCAATCTTCTGTGCTGCAGGATTTTTATCACTCATGTCACGCCTCGAGAATCGAATGGAGTTCGGTTAGCGTTATCATGCTTTAGTGTGACCTAAATCACAATATAGCCGTCAGGCTTACCGCATCCGCTGCCCTCTCCGACACAACGTTGAGACGTGCCGTGTTCCCTGTCAGGCAGGGTGAATTCCGTCTCCCAAAGGCGGAATGACACAGCTGTACAGGCCGGTTTTTTATTGCTGTGTTGCTGCGGCTCACATCGGCCCGTTACGGCGGCTGATTTTCGCCGTGCCGCGGGTTGTTAAGCCTGTCATCCATTTTTCATATCCGCAGACTACATTGGCTCGGCTTTTGCGAACGACGGCGTCAGACAATGCTTTTACCGGCGTCTCTGGATGAAGGCGTTTAATGCCCTGAGCTGGCGCGTGGCTTCTGTCCTCTGGCAGTGAGCAGAGTCAGGTGGCCGCAAAAAACGCGATGCAGTACGCGAGACGTCACCAGAAAGCAGACGGCTCGCAATAAGTTAGTGTGCGCACACTATCAAAATAGATCCTGCGCAGGCGGTAATGAGACGTGAAATCAAAGCCTGTCACCGCGTCAGATAACCTCACAGTGATCCCTGAGGGCTCAGACGCGCAAATTCAGCGGCGCAGCAAGGAGAAAACATGAAAACGATTTTGGTGATTTTGGACGGCCTGAGTCACTACGTTGCTCAACATGCTATGGGTTACCTGCATGCGGAATGCGCCCAGGACAGAGGGCATTATTACAGCCTGACCTGCGAGCTACCCTCGCTGTCACGTCCGCTGTATGAATGTATTCTGACCGGCGTTGCGCCGGTGCAGAGTGGCATCATTCATAACGACGTTAACCGTATGAGCCGCGAACGCAGTGTGTTTCACTATGCGCGCGATGCCGGACTGACCACCGCCGCCGCCGCTTACCACTGGATAAGCGAGCTGTATAACCGCACCCCTTTCGTCCCGGCACGCGATCGCCACACTGAGGCCCCGACCCTGCCTGTTCAGTTTGGTCATTTTTACGTCGATGACAGCTATCCAGACTCGCACCTGTTTGAAGATGCCGAGAGTCTTCGGTTACGTTACAACCCGGATTTCCTGCTGATTCATCCGATGAATATCGATCATGCCGGACATCAGCATGGCCTGTCTTCTGCGCAGTACCGTAACCGCGCGCGCATGGCGGATGGCTATCTGTCGCAGTGGATGCCCGGCTGGCTGGCAGAAGGCTATCAGGTCGTCGTCACGGCCGACCACGGGATGAACGACGACCGGTCGCACGGTGGCATGCTGCCAGAAGAAACGACCGTTCCGCTGTTTGTGTTTGGCGAGGGATTCTCGCTAAGGCCCGGCCTGGCGCCTCAACAAACCGAGCTTTGTGGCACCCTGTGTTCACTGCTTGATGTGCTCCATGATAAGCCAGTCCATCATGCCCTGCTGGCGGGCTCAGCATACTGAAGCTGGCGCCCTTCCCCGTGCGGCGGAAGGGTTAAGAACATGAACGTCTTAAACCCGCTCCTGTGCTGACCTGCCAGGGTCAGCAACCGGGTATCACCCGCAGCCCTCTCCGGCCAGCCCCGCGCCCACTAAACGTTTCTGCCGGTGCGATGCGCTACCGCTGACCGTCCAATCGGCCTGAAAAGGCTCGCCCGGTAAACGAAGCGGTGCGCGCAGGCTGGATTTGTCCATGCAGATCGCCAGAGTAGTCTACATTTAGAGATGTCGACGTTGCGCAGGTTGTTTAAAACACTGAAAAAAATTGCACAGCGTCCGGCAATCACGTGATCAGATTGCGTTCTCCATCAGGCTGGCAATCTGAACCGCCTGAAGCCTGATGGTTAAGGAGCCACTATACGTGTTAACCCTGCTTAACTTACTCTCTGCCGTTGCGCTTCTGGTATGGGGTACGCACATTACCCGCTCCGGAATTATGCGCGTATACGGTGCCGATTTGCGCCGGGTGCTCAGCCGCAGTGTAGAAAAGAAACCCATGGCGTTCCTGGCCGGCATTGGCGTGACCATGCTGGTACAAAGCAGCAATGCCACCACGCTGCTGGTGACCTCATTTGTGGCCCAAAACCTGGTGAGCCTGACACCAGCATTGGTGGTGATATTGGGTGCTGACGTGGGGACAGCCATTATGGCGCGCGTCCTGACGTTTGATCTCTCCTGGCTTTCACCACTGTTTATCTTTTTTGGCGTAGTGTTTTTCATCAGCCGCAAACAAACCCGCGCAGGACAGCTTGGACGTACCAGCATTGGTCTGGGGCTTATCCTGCTGGCGCTGCAGTTGATTGTCGAAGCCGCCAGGCCAATCACCCAGGCCTCGGGCGTACAGGTGCTGTTTTCCAGCTTAACGGGTGATGTGATGCTGGATGCCTTGATCGGCGCGGTCTTTGCGATTATCAGCTACTCAAGCCTGGCAGCGGTGCTGATTACGGCCACCCTGACGGCAACGGGCGTGATCGCCTTTAAGGTGGCGTTGTGCCTGGTGATTGGCGCTAACCTCGGCAGTGGTTTACTGGCCGTCATCAACGGCAGTGGCTCCAACGCGGCGGGTAAACGCGTCGCGATGGGCAGCCTGCTGTTTAAGCTGATTGGCTGCGTATTGATTCTGCCCTTTGTCGATCCGGTTGCGGTATGGCTGGACAAGCTGCCGGTGAACGACGAAGAGCTGGTGATCTTCTTTCACGTTTTCTACAACCTGATTCGCTGCGTGGTGATGGTGCCGTTCGCCGATGCCATGGCGCGTCTGTGTTGCCGACTGATTGCTGACGATGCCGAAAGCGATACCACGCTGAAACCCAGGCACCTTGACAGCAGCGCGCTGGATACACCGGCACTGGCTTTGGTTAACGCGGCGCGCGAAGCGTTGCGCATGGGCGACGTGCTGGAGCAGATGCTGGACACGTTTCTGCAAGTGGTTCGTGGAGAAGCACGCGCGGAACGTCGCGTGCGGCGGCTGGATGATGACGTCGATGTGCTCTACACCGCCATAAAACTCTATCTGGCGCGCATGCCCAAAGAGGATTTATCAGAGCAGGATTCTCGCCGTTGGGGAGAAGTGATTGAAATGTCGCTAAATCTGGAAATGGCAGGCGATATCATTGAACGCATGAGCGGCGATGTCGCCGATAAGTCTCTTGCCGCGCGGCGGACCTTTTCGCCAGAAGGCATGAAAGAGCTTGAGTCACTCTACGAACAGCTGGTTGAAAACCTGCGGCTGAGCCTGTCGGTTTTCCTCTCGCACGACGTCACCAGCGCGAAGCGGTTGCGCCGAGCCAAACACCGTTTCCGCCTGAAAATACGCCGTTATTCCCATTCACACGTCAATCGCCTGCACCAGCAGAATGTGCAGAGCATTGAAACCAGCTCACTCCATCTGGGCCTGCTGGGTGATATGAAGCGGCTGAACTCCCTGTTCTGCGCAGTGGCCTACACGGTGCTGGAACAGCCGGATGACGAAAGGGACGGGGATTAATTTACAGGGGCCATACGGCCCCCGTGATGTCGGTTGTACAGGCAAAAAACTACTTCTTTTTCTCAACAGGTTTACCCGACCAGTAACCCGCCAGCAGTGAACCGGACAGGTTATGCCAGACAGAGAACAGGGCGCCCGGCAGCGCTGCCAGAGGAGAAAAGTAAAGTTTGCCCAGCGTTGCGGCCAGTCCTGAGTTTTGCATACCGACCTCAAGCGCCAGCGTGCGGCAGGTGGACTCATCAAAGCCAAACAGTTTACCGCCCCAGTAGCCTCCCAGCAGACCAATGGCATTGTGCAGGATGACCGCTGCAATCACCATGACACCGACTGAGGCAATAAAGCCCTGGCTACCTGCCACTACGGCGCTGATGATCAGCAGAATACAGAGCATGGAAAAGGCTGGTAGATAGGGCTCGATCCGGCGCACCACGCTGTTCATGGTGTGATGAATAATCAGGCCTAACCCGATAGGGATCACGACGATCTTCACGATGCTCAGTAGCATCCCAGCGACATCAACCTGAATGTGCGTATCCACGTAAAAGCGCGTCAGCAGCGGCGTGGCAAACACGCCCACCAATGCTGACACCGACGAGATCGTCACCGACAGGGCCACATCGCCTTTAGCCAGATAGATCATTACGTTAGAAGCGGTTCCACTGGCAACGCTGCCCACCAGAATCATCCCCGCAGCGAGATCCGGCGGCATATGAAACAGCTTAGCCAGCGCCCAGGCGGCCAGCGGCATGACCAGATAGTGTAAGAAGGTGCCGGCAATAACCGGCGCCGGGCGCGTCAGCACGCGTTTAAAATCATCAATATTCAGCGTTACGCCCATGCCAAACATAATCAGCATCAGCAGATAAGCGACCCATGGACCGATGCCAAGAAAGGTTGTGGGTGAATAGTAGGCAGCGACAGACAACAGAATTGCCCACAAAGGAAACAGACGAGTTAAGGTGGCAAGCATAAACAGATATCCTTATGAGCGAGTGAGGGACTACTGTGAAAGCACGCTGTGCCGCCTGGCGGCCTGTCGTGAAAAAGCCGGACAGAGCCCGGCTTTAACCCAGTGGCGGCTGAGCGCTTATTCAAACAAATTGTGATGCAGTGTACGCACTACGCTTTCAGCATCATTGCCCGGCACAAGGAAACAGAGATTGTAGCTGCTGGCACCGTAGCAGATCATCCGCAGGTTAAAAGGTTCGAGCACGCCGAAGACCTCTTTCCCTACGCCGCAGGCTTTCGACAATTCGTTGCCGATAATGGCCACCAGCGCCAGGTTTTCTTCCACTTCCACCCGACAGAGTGACGACAGCTCCGTCAGCAGCGCCTGGCTCAGCAGATTGTCGCCCGTTGAGGTTGATCCCGTGGTATCCAGCGTTAACGCCACGCTGACTTCCGACGTGGTGATCAGATCCACTGACACGTTGTGACGCACCAGAATATTGAACACTTCAGACAGGAAGCCCGGCGTGTGTAGCATATTCAGGCTGTGCAGTGTGACCAGGGTTTGCTTGCGGCGCAGCGCCAGCGCACGGAACAGCGGTGGATTCGCCGTCTCATTGCACACGCGCGTACCGCCCGCGGCAGGATCTTTACTGGAACCAACAAACACCGGAATGTCGCTACGCACCGCAGGCAGCAGCGTCGCAGGGTGCAGCACTTTGGCCCCAAAGGTGGCCATTTCAGCCGCTTCTTCAAAGGTGATCTCATCAATACGTTTTGCCGCAGGCACCACGCGCGGATCGGTGGTGTAGATCCCCGGCACGTCCGTCCAGATATCCACGCGCGAGGCTTTTAACGCTTCACCCAGCAAGGCAGCCGTGTAGTCACTGCCGCCGCGACCTAACGTGGTCGTGCGCCCTTTTTCTTCGCTGCCGATAAAGCCCTGGGTCACCACCAGTGACGCCGCAATACGCGGTTGCAGCTGCGCGCTAACCTGTTCAGCCAGTACGGCCACATCGGGCTCAGCACGGCCAAAAAGGTCATTGGTGCGCATGACTTTGCGTACATCGAACCATTCTGCATTAACCTTGCGTTCACGCAGGATCTCAACGAACAGCAAGGTCGACATCAGTTCGCCGTGGCTGACCAGTTCGTCGGTTAAGGCGTTAGACGTGGCCAGCGCGGCCGCATCGGACAGCATGCCGATGTTATCAATGATGCGGTCGATTTCGTCGCGAATGACGTCCGGATTTTGCAGACGATCGATGATGGCGTATTGAATGCGGCGGATGTCATCGAGTTGCGCTGCACGCTGCGATGTCTCCTGGCCTTCGGCAAGAGAGACCAGCAGGTTTGTGATGCCTGCAGAGGCAGAGAGCACCACCAGCCGGGTATTGCTGTCCTGCAATACCACATCGGCGCTACGGTTCATGGCATCGAAATCGGCAACGCTGGTACCGCCAAATTTCGCTACATTCAGATTCAGAGACATTGTATGACCTCGTGTCAGGGTACGTTGCCCTCATCCGTTAACGGGTGAGAAACAGTAATTCAGCCTAAGCACAAGGAAAGAGCAGAAACGGGTAAGATCGAATAGACGAGTCACCCAGAAGCGCTCCACCTTGCAAAACGTCCGACTGTGGACGTTTCTGGTGACAACCCAGAGGATTCAGCCCCTGTAGCCGACAGTCAACACACCGTGTGTTTACCACCTCGGCGTCGCTCCCCCTGATGTGTTATCGCCGGATACGGTTCCTCCAACACACTGCCTGGGCGACGCGCCTCTTCTGGCTTGCGCACGGGTGCGCAAGTAGCGCGCATAGATTTATCGATTTCTGGCCCTGCTGTCAATGACCGCTGTGGGACAATTTTTCATGCAGAGCGCACCGGATAACAAATTTTGCCCTAATGCAGCGACTACAGTGCTTAATGGCTTCAGCAACGCCACCACTTTCTGATGTGGCACAAGGTATGCGGTCTGCTACCAGGCCATACTTTTCAGCCTTTCCCCCATGGAATCAGGCTGAAATCTTGCCGCATTATTGACCGTAAAACAGCGTGTTTTCATCATGGTGCCTTTATGGCGCAGACAAAATTTTCCTTTCAGTTGCAACTGTGGTCATACTGAAATGCTAACCGGGTACGATGCGACCCCGATGGAATGACGGTTCTTAATATCAACAAGAGTGTTGCCATGAAAAATATCAATCCGACCCAAACCGCAGCCTGGAAAGCGCTGCAAGAGCACTATGAACAGATGAAAACGGCGAAAATTGCCGACCTGTTTGCCCAGGATGCCGATCGTTTTGCTAAATTCTCAGCCACCTTTGACGACCAGATGCTGGTGGATTTTTCGAAAAACCGCATTACTCAGGAAACCCTCGATAAGCTTCAGGCACTGGCAAAAGAGACCGATTTAAGCGGTGCGATTAAGTCTATGTTCTCGGGTGAGAAGATTAACCGCACTGAAGATCGCGCCGTGCTGCACGTCGCGCTGCGTAACCGCAGTAATACGCCGATTATCGTTGATGGCAAAGATGTCATGCCTGAAGTCAACGCCGTGCTGGAAAAAATGAAAGGCTTTTCCGAACGCATTATCGGCGGTGACTGGAAAGGCTATACCGGAAAACCCATTACGGACGTTGTTAACATCGGTATCGGTGGCTCTGACCTCGGTCCCTTCATGGTGACGGAAGCGCTGCGCCCGTATAAAAATCACCTGAACATGCATTTCGTGTCTAACGTCGATGGCACCCACATTGCCGAAACGCTAAAAGATCTGAGTCCTGAAACCACGCTGTTCCTGGTCGCCTCTAAAACCTTCACCACCCAGGAAACCATGACCAACGCCCACAGTGCGCGTGACTGGTTCCTGAAAACGGCCGGCGATCAACAGCACGTTGCGAAGCACTTTGCTGCGCTCTCCACCAATGCCAAAGCGGTAGGCGAATTTGGTATTGATACGGACAACATGTTCGAAT
Source organism: Pantoea sp. Ae19-2 (assembly GCF_059801205.1). Lineage (NCBI taxonomy): Bacteria > Pseudomonadati > Pseudomonadota > Gammaproteobacteria > Enterobacterales > Erwiniaceae > Pantoea > Pantoea sp. Ae19-2. Next base: position 3,653,145 of record NZ_JBCHWE010000001.1, read on the forward strand.
TCTGGGACTGGGTAGGGGGTCGCTATTCACTCTGGTCAGCAATTGGTCTGTCAATTATCCTTTCTATTGGCTTCGATAATTTTGAGCAGCTGCTGAGCGGCGCGCACGCCATGGATAAGCACTTCTCAACCACGCCAGCGGAGCAGAATCTTCCGGTGCTGCTGGCGCTGATCGGGATCTGGTACAACAACTTCTTCGGTGCCGAAACAGAAGCCATCCTGCCGTACGACCAATATATGCATCGCTTCGCGGCCTATTTCCAACAGGGAAATATGGAATCGAACGGTAAATACGTTGACCGTGCAGGCCAGCCTGTTACCTATCAGACAGGCCCGATTATCTGGGGCGAACCGGGTACTAACGGCCAGCACGCGTTCTACCAGCTGATTCATCAGGGCACCAAACTGGTCCCGTGCGACTTTATCGCCCCTGCTGTGAGCCACAATGCGCTTGCCGATCACCATCCTAAACTGCTGTCTAACTTCTTTGCCCAGACCGAGGCCCTGGCCTTTGGGAAATCGCGTGATGTGGTTCAGAAAGAGTTCACCGACGCCGGCAAGTCTGCCGAGTCGGTCGCGCATATTGTGCCGTTTAAAGTGTTTGAAGGTAACCGGCCTACTAACTCTATTTTGTTACGCGAAATCACGCCGTTTAGCCTGGGTGCCCTGATTGCCCTGTATGAACATAAAATCTTCACCCAGGGTGCCATTCTGAACATCTTTACCTTCGATCAGTGGGGCGTTGAGCTGGGCAAACAACTGGCAAACCGTATTCTGCCAGAGCTCGAAAATGACAGTGATATTACCAGTCATGACAGCTCCACTAATGCCTTAATTAATCGCTACAAGCGTTGGCGTTAAATTTCTCCAGGCACAAAAAGGCGGCTATTTAGTCGCCTTTTTTATTCTATGATGGAGAGTGCAACCCGCTTTTTATCTGAAAAGTCGATATACGGATTGGATAATTCTTAAAATAGGCTGAGGCAAATCCGAAGTTAGCCGGGGTTAAATCATGACAATCTTATTAAAAATGGCCCTAAAACGGCATGCAGCTCATTCTTACCTGTTGTTTTATAATGTTATTTAATTTAACCACGCTTAAGGAAATTCCGATAATTCTTATTCCGTACCAAAGAATACTAAATAAGTAGAAACCGCTTTGCTTTCTCCGTCTTTGCAGACAAATATCCGGCTTTTCAACATAAACCCATGCCTTTAAAATAAGTTAACGCTGAATTTACTTAATTTAGCCCGTTTACGCCCTCACAGACTGACAGGTTTTTACATTACTGAACTCTGGTATTTTGTTGCCCTATACTGGACGCGCCCGTAATGGGTCTGTCCTTCGGCTTTGCGTCAACGGTTTATGCTGTTGTGCAAAAATGTCGGATAGCAATCCTTCATTCACTCAATGTAGGTGTTGTTATGAAAAAACGCATGATTGCCGGTCTGGCATTACTTTACGTAGCCGTCTCTTCCAGTGCGTTTGCCGCGCCGGAAGAAGCTGGTGCTGCAGCGGGCGCACAGGCGGGCACCATGTCCGCAGGTACGACGACCGCTGTAGGTATCGGCGTGCTCGGCGCGTTAGTAGGACTCGGTGTTGCCGCTTCTGGCGGTGGTGACGGGGCAAATACTGGTACAACAACCACAACCACAACGGGCACCACGCGTTGATGGGTACCCTGCTCATTCGGGCTGTAGCAAGGCTGCGAACGCGCATATCACGATTCGTTTGCGCAGGTAAATGAGTCGCTATCAGGATGCCACAGCGTCGGCGGCCTGAACGAGTAAGGGTATGGGAGCTTTAAACATAACCACACTTTCGTGTGGTTATTTTTACTTTGGCATCATTTATCAGGGACACATTGTGCGCCAACTTCCGCTGCTGCTCGTTTGCCTGCTGCTGCAGGCCTGTACACAAACGCAAAAAGGACTCGAACAGACCGTGATGATGGCCATTGAAGGGCCAGAAGATGTCACCGTCACGCCTCAGCAGATTGATAATCTGCCCTATGCCAGCCTGTATGCCCGAATCAATGATGGCCAGCGCATTTTTGTCGTGCTGGGTTATAACGAAAATGGCCAGCAAAAGTGGGTCACTCGCGATCAATCGATGCTGGTCACCGCACATGGCAGGCTGATCAAAACGCTGGGCCTGCCTGACAATCTGACAGACGTCAGCAATTTACAGCAGGATCCGCTGGCTAAAGGACTGCACCTCAGCAACGGAGACAGCTGGACGCGAATTGTTCAGTGGACCGTTCAGGGCAACGTCCATAGCGGAACCCTGAGCTCAACCTTCACGCGGGGCGATGACGAGGTGCTGGATATTGCGGGGAACCGCATTGCCTGCCGCGTCTGGCATGAGCAGCTTCATATCGACAGCCTGGATCGCGAGTGGCAAAACACGTTCTGGATCGACAACAGTAGCGGTCAGGTCGTGCAGTCCCGACAAATGCTGGCTGCCGATGCATTCCCTGTTGATATCACCATTCTGAAGCCGGCAAAATCATGAAAAACATAACACGCTTGTTGGCAGGAATGAGCCTGCTCACCACCCTGGCCGCTCAGGCCGCAGGTCAGGTTACCGTGCATGCCCCCCACGATACCCAGAGTGTTCAGGTTAACCAGGTGGAAAACCTGGCACAGCTGGTGACTCAGCCCGCGCTGATGACAAAGACTGACTGGCGACGCGCCGTTATTGCCGAGCGCGGGGCAACGGCAGTCGCGCAGCAGCAGTATCAGCAAACGCTGGCGCAGTTGCGCGCCTGGCGTGCCGACAGTAGCGGAGAGCAGGCTGCGGCCATTGATGCCGTTATTCATCAGTTAAGCGGTATCCGGGTGACCGGGCGGCAGTTCACCTCCCTGGATCCCGACTGGATCCGTCTGCACACGATGGATAACCGCCGCCTGGAAGGCAGCTACGATCTCTACCTTACCCAGCCCAGCACCAGCGTCCTGTTGTTTGGCCCCATCGCGGGTGCCGGTGCCGTGAACTGGCAGCCAGGGAAATCCGTACGGGATTACCTGAGCGAGCACCCCCGCCTGGCTGGAGCAGAACGTAATATCGCGATTGTGATTGCGCCGGACGGCACGACGCGGGAAGCGCCTGTGGCCTACTGGAATCACCGCCACGTTGAACCCGAACCCGGCAGCATCATTATGACGGGCTTCTCGTCGTGGAGCCTGCCAGGCGCGTTTAAAGACCTGAATGATCGCCTTGTTTCTGTTCTGACTCACCGGATACCAGACTGATGAAAAAACGTTATCTTCTCAGCCTGTTGGCTGTTTCTGTGGCAAGCGCCTGTCAGGCCCATGCGGAAATGTATGCCGCGCCGGTAACGCCTTCGCAGTCTGATTTTGGCGGCGTGGGCCTGATGCAGGTGCCCACCGCGCGTATGGCGAAAGAGGGCGAATTTAGCCTGAACTTCCGCGATAATGATCAGTATCGCTACTATTCTGCTTCACTGCAGCTTTTTCCCTGGCTGGAAACAACCGTGCGTTATACCGATGTGCGCACCCGGCGTTACAGCGCGGTGGAAAGTTTCAGCGGCAACCAAAGCTATAAAGATAAAGCTTTCGACCTGAAGCTGCGCCTGTGGCAGGAAGGTTACTGGCTGCCGGAGGTCTCGTTTGGTACCCGCGATCTGGGCGGCACCGGCCTGTTCGACAGCGAGTACCTGGTCGCCACCAAAGCCTGGGGGCCGTTCGACTTTACGTTGGGTATGGGCTGGGGCTATCTGGGCAACAGCGGAACCGTGAAAAATCCCTTCTGTTCCTACAGCGACAGCTACTGTCAGCGTCCCGGCGTCGGTCAGGCGGGATCGATCAATGGCTCGCAGATGTTCCACGGCCCTTCGGCGGTATTTGGCGGGATAGAATACCAGACGCCCTGGCAGCCGCTGCGCCTGAAGGTGGAATACGAAGGTAACGATTACAAGGATGATTTCGCCGGACGCCTGCCGCAGCGCAGCAAGGTCAACGTCGGTGCAATCTACCGCGTCACTGACTGGGCCGATATCAATGCCAGCTATGAGCGCGGCAATACTTTTATGTTCGGCTTCACCATTCGCACCAACTTCAACGATATGCATCAGGATCATATCGACAGTCCGAAACCTGCGTACAACCCGAACCCGCAACCTAAGCTGCTGGAAACCACGGTGACGGGTAATCAGCTGTCTGAACTGAAGTACAACGCGGGCCTGGCTGGTCCAAAAATCCAGACCAAAGGCAGCACGCTTTACGTATCAGGCGAGCAAACCAAATACCGTGACACGCGTGAAGGTGTGGATCGCGCGAACCGCATCATCATGAATCATCTCCCAGACGGTATTGAGACCATAAACGTGACGGAGTCGCGTTACAACATGCCTCAGGTCACGACAGAAACCTCCGTTGCCAGCCTGCGCAACGAGCTGGGGGGTTATCCATTAGGGCATGAAAAGCCGTTACAACAGGTCCGCACAGATCCGGTTGATCCGGAGCCTACCGAGCAGGGCATGTTTATTCGCAAAGAGCGCCTGAGTTACAGCCTGTCGCCGGTACTTAACCAGTCTGTGGGCGGCCCGGAAAGTTTCTATCTGTACCAGGTTGGCGTGATGGGCAACGTCGATTACTGGCTCACCGATCACTTGCTGGTAGGCGGTAGCCTGTTTGCTAACGTTGCGAACAATTACGACAAATTTAACTACAACGGCGCACCTGCGGATTCCACGCTGCCACGCGTGCGTACGCACATTCGCGACTACGTTGAGAACAACGTTTACGTTAACGATCTGCAAGCCAACTACATGGATTATCTGGGTAATGGATTCTATGGCCAGGTCTACGGCGGCTATCTGGAAACCATGTATGGCGGCGTAGGCGGCGAAGTCCTCTATCGTCCGGTAGACAGCAACTGGGCCGTTGGCGTGGATGCTAACTATGTGCGCCAGCGTGACTGGGATGACATGATGAGATTCACCCGTTACGAAGCGCCTACCGGCAACCTTACCGGCTACTGGCGCCCCTGGTTTATGGAGAACGTCTTAGTGAAAGCCAGCGTCGGGCAGTATCTGGCGAAGGATAAAGGCGTCACGATTGATCTCTCTAAGCGCTTCGACAGTGGCGTGATGGTGGGCGTTTATGCGACAAAAACCAACGTATCATCGCAGCAGTATGGCGAAGGTGACTTTACTAAAGGCTTCTATATCTCCATCCCCATGGATCTGTTTACCGTTACGCCAACCCGTGGCCGTGCGCAGATTAACTGGGTACCGCTCACCCGTGATGGTGGCCAGATGCTGGGAAGGAAGTACCAGCTGTATGACATGACCTCGGACCGTGACGCCCGGTTTAACTAAAAAAGAGGCAGCCATCAGGCTGCCTTGTTTTTTTAGTCGGCGTCGTAACCCAGATTGGGGGCCAGCCAGCGCTCCACTTCGCTTACCGACATGCGCTTACGCGCCGCATAGTCCTCAACCTGATCGCGCTGAATCTGCGCCACGGCGAAGTAGCGGCTGTCAGGGTGGCTGAAGTACCAGCCTGATACCGAGGCGCCCGGCCACATGGCAAAAGACTCCGTGAGTTTCATACCCGCGTGCGTTTCCACATCCAGCAGCGCCCAGATAGTGGCTTTCTCAGTGTGTTCCGGACAGGCCGGATAGCCCGGCGCCGGACGAATGCCCTGATAATTTTCGCGGATGAGCGCCTCATTACTGAGGTGCTCATCGGGAGCAAAACCCCAAATCGTTTTGCGCACCTGTTCGTGCAGATATTCGGCGAAGGCTTCGGCTAAGCGGTCCGCAATAGCTTTGACCATAATCTTGTTGTAGTCGTCCTGCTGCTTATCGTAAGCCTCGGCCAGCGCATCTTCTTCCAGCCCGCCTGTAACGGCAAAAGCCCCGATATAATCAGCTTTACCGCTGCTTTTCGGCGCCACAAAATCGGCCAGACAGTAGTTGGCAAAGTCGGTTTTTTCCGTTTGCTGCCGCAGATGATGGCTGATGTTCAGCAGCGTATCGCGCTGCTCATCCGCAAAGATATGAATATCGTCGCCCACGCGATTAGCCGGGAACAGGCCGACCACGCCGCGTGGCGTCAGCGCTTTTTCGTCACTCAGCTTATCCAGCATCGCGTTAGCATCGGCAAACAGTCGTTTCGCTTCATCGCCCACGACCTCATCCTCCAGGATGCGCGGGTATTTGCCAGCCAGCGACCAGGTCATAAAAAAGGGCGTCCAGTCGATGTAATTGCGCAGCACGTCAATGCCCGCGTCAACGCGCCTGACACCGACGTGCTTCGCTACGGGCGGTGTATAGCTGTCCCAGTCAATCTTCGTCGCGTTGTCGCGCGCAGCGCTGAGTGACACCGGCGGCGTGCGCGGTTTTTTACGCGCATGCTGAATACGCACGGTTTCATATTCTTTGCGGGTGCGCGCAACGAAGTCATCCCTGAGCGTATCCGATAGCAGAGATGACACGACACCCACCGTGCGCGAGGCGTTTTGCACATAAACGGTGGGCCCGCTGTAGTGCTGTTCGATTTTCACGGCGGTATGGGCTTTAGACGTGGTGGCGCCACCAATCAACAGCGGCAGCGTAAATCCCTGACGCTCCATCTCTTTCGCCATGTTGACCATTTCATCCAGCGACGGCGTGATGAGCCCAGAAAGACCAATGATGTCAGCCTTCACTTCGCGCGCGGTCTTGAGGATTTTCTCGCCCGGCACCATCACGCCGAGGTCGATAATCTCATAGTTATTGCACTGCAGGACCACGCCAACAATGTTTTTGCCAATGTCGTGGACGTCGCCTTTTACCGTTGCCAGCACCACCTTGCCGTTACTGCGTCCGGCTTCTTTACTGGCCTGAATGTAGGGTTCAAGCCAGGCGACGGCCTGTTTCATCACGCGGGCCGATTTCACGACCTGCGGCAGGAACATTTTGCCTTCACCAAACAGATCCCCCACCACATTCATGCCAGACATCAGCGGCCCTTCAATCACGTCTATCGGGCGCGCGGCCTGCTGACGGGCTTCTTCCGTGTCCTGTTCAATAAACTCGGTGATGCCTTTGACCAGTGAGTATTCCAGCCGTTTCACCACGTCCCAGCCGCGCCATTCAGCCTGCTGCTTTTCATCCGCACTGTCGCTTTTATTGCGGCGGTATTTTTCCGCCAGCGCCAGTAATCGCTCAGTACCGTCGGCGCGCCGGTTAAGGATCACGTCCTCAACGGACTCACGCAGTTCGTCAGACAGGTCGTCATAAATGGCCAACTGCCCGGCGTTCACGATTCCCATGTCCATACCGTTACGGATGGCGTAGTAGAGAAACACCGCGTGAATCGCCTCACGAACCGGATCGTTGCCCCGGAACGAGAACGAGACGTTAGATACGCCGCCCGAGATCATCGCATGGGGCAGTTCACGTTTAATGTCTTCGCAGGCCCCAATAAAATCCATCGCGTAGTTGTTGTGTTCGTCGATACCGGTCGCAACGGCAAAAATATTGGGATCGAAAATGATGTCCTCAGGCGGAAACCCCACCTGTTGCGTCAGGATCTGGTAGGCGCGGCGACAGATCTCAATCTTCCGCTCACGCGTATCGGCCTGCCCCACCTCATCGAAGGCCATCACCACCATGGCGGCCCCGTAGCGGCGGACAAGGCGGGCATGGTGGATAAATACGGCCTCACCTTCTTTCATTGAGACGGAGTTGACGATGCCTTTTCCCTGAATACACTGCAGCCCTTTCTCAATAACCTCCCATTTCGAGGAGTCGATCATAATTGGCACGCGGGCAATATCGGGCTCACCCGCAATCAGGTTGAGGAAACGCACCATCGCGGCTTCCGCGTCCAGCATTCCCTCATCCATATTGATATCAATAATCTGGGCACCGCTCTCAACCTGTTGTAACGCGACTTCCAGCGCCTCATGATATTTATCTTCTTTAATCAGGCGCTTAAATTTAGCAGAGCCGGTAACGTTGGTGCGTTCTCCCACGTTCACAAATAACGATTCTGCACTGATATTCAGCGGTTCAAGACCCGAAAGACGGCAGGCAACGGGCAGTTTGGGGCGCTGACGTGGCGCAACGCCTTCCACGGCCGCCGCCATGGCAGCGATGTGCTGTGGCGTGGTGCCGCAGCAGCCGCCAACAATGTTCAGAAAGCCGGCGTTGGCCCATTCCCCAATCTGCTGCGCCATCACTTCTGCATCAAGATCGTATTCGCCGAAGGCGTTGGGCAAACCGGCATTGGGATGGGCAGTGACATAGCCTTCGGCGATGCGTGACAGTTCAGCGACATACTGACGTAGTTCATCCGGCCCCAGTGCGCAGTTCAGACCAAAGGATAAGGGTTCTGCATGGCGCAACGAATTATAAAAGGCTTCGGTAGTTTGTCCGGAAAGCGTGCGGCCTGAAGCATCGGTGATGGTGCCGGAGATCATCAACGGCAGCGCCACGCCAAGGGCTTCCATCTCTGCTTTCACCGCAAAGACAGCCGCTTTGGCGTTGAGCGTATCGAATACCGTTTCAATCATGATGATGTGGCAACCGCCTTCCACCAGCGCCCGGGTGGACTCACGATAGGCGTCCACCAACTGATTGAAGGTGATATTACGGAACGCCGGATCGTTAACATCGGGAGAGATCGAGCAGGTGCGGTTGGTGGGGCCCAGTACGCCCGCGACATAGCGCGGTTTATCTGGCGTTTTTGCCGTCCACGCATCTGCGCAGGTACGCGCCAGCTTCGCGGCCGCGAAGTTAATCTCTGCCGACAGGGCTTCCATCTGGTAGTCCGCCATCGCAATGGAGGTGGCATTAAAGGTATTGGTTTCGAGAATATCCGCACCGGCGGCCAGATACGCATCATGGATCTCGCGGATCACCTCTGGTTTGCTTAGCACCAGCAGATCGTTATTGCCTTTGAGATCGCAGGGCCAGTCAGCAAAACGGCTGCCACGAAAATCGTGTTCGTCCAGTTTATAGCTCTGGATCATGGTGCCCATTCCACCATCTAATACCATAATGCGGTGGGCAAGTTGCTGATGCAGCGCGTCGGTTAGATTGCTCACGGTTGTCTCATCCACGTCAATGCGCTGGTGAAATACCAGCCAGTCATTCTTGCATAAGGTCATGATGCCTCAAAGTAACCTTAGCGGAGATTTTCAGGGAAGTGATTATCAGGTCTGACCAGCACGTCAGCGTTTGCATTCAGGCAGATTAAAACGAAAATGGTTTCCACTATGTGAAAAGGAGAAACAGAATGGCAACGCCCGTCGCCGCGAAACGCGGAAAAAAACCCCGTGGCACCCCTGCCCCCTCAGCGCCCGCAGGCGGTCAGGTTCAGTCACTGACCCGTGGGTTAACGCTGCTGGAGTTGATCGCTAATTCACATGGCAGCGTCGCGCTTACCGAACTCGCGCAGCAGGCCGGGCTGCCTAACTCCACAACACATCGCTTGCTGACCACTATGCAGCAGCAGGGGTTTGTGCGCCAGGAAGGCGATTTAGGCTACTGGACCATGGGGGCACATGCGTTTGTGGTTGGCAGCAGTTTTTTACAGAGCCGGAACCTGCTGGCGCTGGTCCACCCGGTGCTACGTACGCTGATGGAAAACTCGGGTGAAACGGTCAATCTGGCGGTGCTGGACCTCAGCGATTTTCAGGCGGTGATTATCGATCAGGTACAGTGTACGCAACTGATGCGCATGTCTGCACCGATCGGCGGCAAACTGCCAATGCATGCATCGGGCGCAGGTAAAGCTTTTCTGGCGCATCTCAGCGACGAGCAGGTCACCGCTCTGCTGCATCAGAAAGGCCTGCATTACTACACGCCCAATACGCTGATGTCACCTCAGAGTCTGAAAACCAATCTGGCACAGATCCGGACTCGGGGATTTTCTTTCGATGACGAAGAACATGCGCTCGGTTTGCGTTGTGTGGCGGCCCCCATTTACGATGAGCACGGCGAGCCATTTGCGGCGCTTTCCATCTCTGGGCCTATTGCCCGCATGACGGACGACCGCATCACCGAACTGGGCGCGCTGGTCATCCGCGAAGCCCGTCAGGTCACCCTGGCGTACAGTGGCCGTTAAAGAAATGCCGCCCGCCCCACCCGATAACGCCAGCGCGCCCTTCATGCTTTCTCAACCGCAGCCTTTATAAGAAACAGCCTGTGGACTGGCCAGCGCCGCCCTAAAAGGGGGCGCCCGCCGTCAGTCCAACAATCCATTACGCAAGACCGCTATATACGGCATCGCGCAACATCACGGGGAACTGACCGTTTACCCCCTCCGGCGTCGTGTTTGTCATGGCTAGTACACAGAGTTCTTTTTGGCGATCAACAAACCAGGTATGGCCGTAAGCGCCGCTCCACGACAGCGTGCCCGCTGACTGAGGCGACCCGGCCGCATCGGGATCGGCAAGCAATGCCCAGCCCACACCAAATCCCCATCCCGGTCCCTGCGTGGCATATTTCGCGGCAACGTGTTCCTGCGTCATATAGTCAAAGCTGTCGCGCGTAATCAGCGGCGCGCCCTGCCGCCGGATCGTTTCCAGCAATTGCATGAAATCGGGGGCCGTCCCTGCCATTCCCCCACCTGCGCACGGCCAGGCATCGGGTTTGAGAATACGGTCAGGACAGAAAATGGCTGCGCCCTCACCAAAAGGTATTCGTTGATTCTCACCTATTGCCGTGGGCACCGGGCTGTCATCGGTGTACACCGTGGTTAAACGCGCCTCATCCCTGACGGTAAACAGCGTATCTTTCATCCCGAGCGGCTCCGTGACCGCATGGCTTACCAGATCCGGCAGACGCTTACCGGTTGCCCGCACCATGATTTCGCCCAAAACATCAATGCCCAGGGAATAACGCCAGCCGCTTCCCGGTTCAAACTGCAGCGGAGTGCCTGCCAGGCGTCGTAGATTCTCTTCGATGGATAATCCCGGTTGATAGTCGATCCCATCAGACACGTTCAGGGTGTGATAAAGGGAATCAGCCGGCGCGGAATAACGGTAACGTAAACCTGACATGTGACTCAGGAGATGTCGCACCCGGATGGTTGCAGGTTTCCCCTCTTCCAGGCAGGGACGGAAATCGGGAAGCCAGCGCGTAATGTCGTCATCCAGAGTCATGTACCCTTGTTCGATCAGGCGCATTGCCGTCAGGCTCACGATGGGTTTGGTCAGCGAGGCAAGGCGGAAAATCGCATCCAGCGCCATGCCTTTCTTCTGCTCTCTGTCAGCCAGACCCGCCGCTCGCTGATACATTAATTCGCCGGCTTGGGCTACCATCACCGTACAACCGACAATGCGCTGTGCATCAATCGCCTGATCGATAACCGCATCCATAGCGGCTTCAAGTTTTGCAGAGGATGGAACACGTCCTGATGTAAAATAAATCATTATCGATTCCTTGAATAATTTCAAAAAAAATAAAAAGCGTTATTTTCATTACTTTTATACATTACAAGAAGAATAGATTTTATATATTACCCACCACCTTATTTAACAAAAACCCCAAACAAGACCCACATCAAATAACATCCTTCTCACATAATAAAACATCCCATTCATTTAACTGGTCAACCAAAAGTTGACTTTGAGTCTAACTTATGGACATCCAGGGGATTTGTGATCGACCTCTTTTTTTTAAAAGAGCAGACTGATTACCATGCATTCGCACTACAAGCAAAAAATACACTGACAGATAATCAACATAGCCTTCACTGTGTTGACTTAACCACCGTCAATACTGGTTAACCAAAATAAAGTTCATTTGACATTAAACATCAGAACGGGAATCAACCCACTTATTTTAAACATTAAAACCAACCAACAATAAAAAACAAAAGGAGGAACATTATTTAAACAAAGCGTCGATTCAATTTAACCGTTTTCTCCTATTACAAATTAACTAAAAACAATTCTCTTCATCTTCACGATCGCATAACAACCTGAAGATGTTTTCTGACCGTTACGCTGAATTAATCAAGGGAACATTATGATGACAACAACAATACCGCCACGCAGGAAGGTGGGCACGGGCACCGCAATAGGCTATGGCATTACCGATATTTTTGGCGGTGGCTCCATGGCGCTAATTGGGACTTGGTTGCTTTTTTTCTATACGACATTTTGTGGTCTTTCGATGCTCGAGGCGAGCTCCATTTTTGCTATCGCCCGCATCATTGACGCTATTCTCAGCCCGATAATGGGCTATATCACCGATAAGTTTGGCAGCACCCGCCTCGGTAAACGTTTTGGCCGACGCCGCTTCTTTCTGCTCATCAGCGCCCCGCTGATGTTTATCTATGCGCTGGTCTGGGTCAGCGACATGAGCTACTGGTACTATCTTGGAACCTATCTCGCGGTAGAGTTACTGGTGGCGATGGTGTTGGTGCCCTGGGAAACCCTGGCGGCAGAGATGACCAACGATTTTGGCGAGAGAACCCGTATGGCGGCAATCCGCCTGACGTTTTCTCAGGTGGGCACCTTCCTCACCGCCTCAGTACCGGGCGTTATGATCCAGTATTTTGGTCAGGACTCTGCCCTGACATTCACCTACACCGGTATCCTGTTTTCATGCCTGTTTTTTATTGTGGTGCTGATTACCTGGTCCTGTACCTGGGAATCGAAAGACATGAATCCCGAAGAGTTTGAGCGACTTAACGCCGGGCCAAGTATTGGACTGATATCCCACCTGAAAAATATGTTTATCGAGCTGGCCACCACCTTCAAAATCAAAATATTCAGACAGCACTTGATTATCTATATTTCATCATTTACGGCGCTGGATATTTTCATAGCGGTGTTTGTTTATTTCGTCGTATATGGCCTGAGCCTGGATGCGGCAAACGCGTCAGCCTATCTTTCGATTGCCACCTCCGTATCCATTCCCGCGACGCTGCTTTTCATGTTTATGCTGGACAAGCTGAATATCAGGCCCGCCCTGGCCATGCGTATTTCTTATCTGTGTATTTTTGCTGTACTCGGTTATCTCATTTTGATGTATATCGGCCATAGCGCTGTGTCTTCCTGGTGGCTCACCACGCTGATATTTGTTCTGTTAGGTTTTGGCCGCGCAGGGCTTTATTTTATTCCCTGGAATATTTACAGCTTTATTCCTGATGTGGATGAAATGGTCACATGTCAACGGCGTGAAGGCGTCTTTGCTGGCGTGATGACGCTGATGCGCAAAAGTACCGTGGCCGTCGCAATTATGATAGTCGGTGCCGTACTGGAGCACAGTCATTTCGTCAAAGGGCAGTTAATTCAGCCAGAAAGTGCGCTGAATGCAATTACTGGTCTGCTGGTCTTTGGCTCCGGTGGTTTATTACTCATCAGCTTATATATGACCTTCAAATTTAAACTGACCCGTGAAACGCATCGGGTTCTGGTGAAAGAAATTGATCGTCTTAAGGCCGGCGGGAATAAAGCCGACTGTACACCCGAAACCAAAGTCGTGGTGAAGGCCCTGACCGGCTACGACTATGAACAGGTGTGGCAGCAGGATAATAACGCACGCCCTTAATTCAACCAGGCCAGTTCTTGAGTGGGTTGCACGTTACGCATGGCTGATCCCATCGGATAGCAGCCCGTTCTGCCTGCGCCTGAACGTAATGAAAATACTTAATACGCCAGGGATTCCTTTATGAACACACGTTTTTTTCGCTGCATGGCCATCGCTTTGCTGCTGTGTCCCTCGCTGCTGTACGCCGCAGCCATTAATGATAATGAAGACAGTTTAAGAATTCGTTTAAAGAATGATTTTCGACGAGCAGACAAGCCGAGTGCAGGTACCGGGCGTGATATCTACGCCTGGGTACAAGGCGGGCTCATTGATGTGAACACCCGCTACTATTCTGACTTTATTGGTATCAGCGCGGGTGCCTATTACGTATACAAACTGGGGGCGAAAGACGGCTGGAGCACCCGCTACTATCTGGATGGGCACGATAGCTTTGGCGTGGCAGTCGGCGCGGTCAAGCTTAAACCCGCCGATAATCTCTACTTAACCATTGGGCGGTTTGGTACCGACTATGGTTACGGCAGTCTCCCCTACCGCATTCCACTGATCGCCGATAATTCGTCCCGCACGATACAGACGATTTCTGAAGGCGTCCTGGCCCGTTTTGAGGCAACAGAAAACCTGGAATTCTGGTCAATGTGGCGTAAACGCGCCTTCTACTATGTCGATTCGGCAACCGGCGTGCGTGATGAAGGGGTGATTGACAGCGCAACAGGTAAGTACCATCCCCGCCGGGGACGCGGCTATTTGGTGGGATCATGGCACGATGCCTCGTCACGCTATTCGTTGGGGGCGTCTTATCAGCAAGATGTCTCAACCCAGGTGCAGAGCATTTTTGAAAAAACGCATACCTTTTCCAACGACCATACACTGAAGTGGGAGCTTATGGGATTTTATGGTCAGGTAGAAGGGATGAGTAAGCCTCTTAGTTACCATCACGAGACCGCCTTAATTTCCGGACGCTTAACTTACTCTTTTGATAAGGCAAGATTGTTTGGCGCCGTGGGCAAACTGACCCATGATATCGATGGGCGCATTGTCTACACCGATATTGGCTATCCCGACTCCCTGAGCATCGACCGCAACAAGGAAAACATGTTATCCGCGCAGTTTGGCGGGCAGTATTTCTTTAATCAAAACGTCGGTGTCATGCTGGGGCCAGTTATCACCAGAGGTTACGAAGACAAGCAGCGTAATACTAAAATTAACGGGCTCGGACTCATGGGAGCGGTGATGTATAACGTTACCGATGGGCCATTCAAAGGACTGAATATGTACGTGGCTGCTGACCGTGCCAGAGAGAAACGGCCCGGCAGCGCGCTGGGCGATAAACTTTATTACTGGGATGTGAAAACCGGCGTGCAATACGATTTTATGTTGAAGTAACGACGCATCCATTACGTCGCACAGGTGTTTCAAAAGTGGCATCGTATGATGTCACTTTTAATAAAAACCGCAATTAATTGTTAAATAAGGGATAAATCCCCTTTTCATCTGGTCAACCAGTTTATCTTAACGTGCGCAAAACCCTGTTACCTTACCCGTTGGGTGATATAGTTTTCGCCGGAACGGTATCTGACGGGAGCATAATTATGAGGTCTGTCTCTCAGCAGCGGCCCTATCAGCAAGTGGGTATAAAAATCCGGCAACTGATTCTGGAGACGCCTTACCGCTCGGGTCAGCGTTTGCCGCCAGAACGTGAAATTGCTGACATGCTCGACGTCAGCCGCACCGTGGTTCGCGAGGCATTGATTATGCTGGAAATTGAAGGGCTAATCGAAGTCAGACGCGGTGCTGGTATTTATGTGGTGGAGCACAAAAACCCATTACGTATTGAAGAAGTGAACACGCATTTTTGCAACGATGCCGGCCCGTTTGAACAGCTTCAGGCACGACAGCTACTGGAAAGTAATATCGCCGAATTCGCCGCGCTTCAGGCCACGCGAGAAGATATCGTCAAAATGCGTCAGGCCCTGCTGTTAGAAGAGCGCGAACTGGCAAGCTGCTCGCTGGAAAACTCAGAGAGCGGTGACATGCATTTTCATCTTGCCATTGCCGAAGCAACGCATAACAGCATGCTGGTCGAACTGTTTCGCCAGTCATGGCAATGGCGTGAAAATAACCCTATGTGGATTCAGTTGCACAGTCACCTGGGCGATACGCTTTATCGTAAAGCATGGTTGATCGATCACCGACAGATTCTTGCTGCACTCATCAAGAAGGACGCACGCGCTGCAAAGCTGGCGATGTGGCAACATCTTGAAAACGTGAAACAGCGCCTGCTGGAGTTTTCCAATGTTGATGACCTTGATTTCGATGGTTATCTGTTTGATTCATGGCCGCTGGCAAAAACGGACGGCTGAATGCCTGCAGTAGCAGGCACACGTGACGACGTCGTCAACGTGCTGCCGTAACGGATGCAGAAACGCTGGACATGCTGCCAGGCGATCACGTCCTCAATATGCCCCTGAGCGATGCGCTGCTGTTGTGCACGCCACCAGCTCGCCTCAAAAATTTCCGGATGCCGCTGTTGCAGTAGCGCGCCTGTGGCAGGCTCGCTGCATAATGCATAGCGGAAGGTTTCAGGAAATACGTCATCCGGCCCCACGCTGTACCAGGGCTCCGCACTGAGCTCATCTTCTTCATATCGCGCCTGAGGAACCTCACGAAAATTGAGTTCCTGCATAGGGCGGATTTCATCGTAATCATAAAACACGACGCGCCCGTGTCGGGTGATGCCAAAGTTTTTAAACAGCATGTCGCCGGGAAAGATGTTGGCGGCAGCCAGCTGTTTGATCGCATTGCCATACTCTTCAATGGCGTGCTGGCGCTGGTTTTCACTGGCCTGCGCCAGGTAAAGATTCAGGGGCTGCATCCGACGTTCCAGCCAGAGGTGGCTGATGATCAGGCGGTCGCCCTCAATACGTATCTTTCCGGCAATCGTGTGTTGAAATTCCTCCAGTAGCGCGGGAGCGATACGCGCGAGCGGCAACGCAAACTGTTCAAAAGCCTGTGTATCGGCCATGCGCCCCACGCGGTCGTGCTCTTTGACCTGCTGATAACAGGCCCTGACCTGCATTTCTGTGACCTCTTTTTGCGGTGCAAACCGATCTTTGATGACTTTAAATACCCGATCAAAGCCCGGTAATGTGAACACCAGCATCACCATGCCACGAATACCCGGTGCAATCTCAAACGCGGCGTCGGTTTGCGCCAGCGCCTGGAGATATTCCCGATAGCTTTCCGTTTTGCCATGTTTTTGACAGCCGATAGCCATATAGCGCTCTGCCAGGGTTTTACCCGGCAATACAGGCTTGAGCCAGGCCACCAGCGCCGCCGGCAGCGGCGCATAGACCATGAAATAAGCGCGGGCAAAGCCAAACACGATGCTCGCGTCATTGACGTCCGTGAGGCAGGTATCAATCCACAGTTCGCCCTTATCGCTGCGCTGAATCGGCAACAGACAGGGAAATATGCCGTCGGGCAGGTGCAGCCGGGCGACAATCCAGGCGGTTTTGTTGCGAAAAAACAGCTCACTGCAAACGTCCAGCCAGCCCTGCGCCAACTGGGCGGCGGAAAACTGCTCGCGCAAATGGCGGTGAATCCACGCTTCATCGCGCGCCCGATCCTGCCATGGCAGCGTTAAAGGCAGGTCGCGCAGTACCTGGTGGAACAGCGCTTGCCAGCCCTGATGTGGTAGATAGGTCCGCGCCAGAGGGCGCGCAGGGGAAGTTTGCGTTGAGGCTGGCTGAGAGCTGAAAATAAACAGGCGTTTCGGCTGCAGTGCATTATGGCCATGCAACCGGCAATACACCGAATTAAAGAAGCTCTCGGCAATTTCGTAGCGCGGATAGCCGGGCAACAGGGTTTCGTAATGGCTTTTAATCGTCAGCCAAAAGTCATCGTCCCAGTGTGCCGCCCCGTTCAGCACGCGCAATTGATCGGCGACTAATGCCACGTGATGATCGTAAAGATGAATACGCGCCTTCATCGCCTGCTGTACCGCCTGCCATTCGGCCTGTTCAAAACGCTGTTGTGCGCCTGCGGTAATGTCGAGAAAACGACCATACTGCGCGTCAAAACCCTGCAGAATGGTGTGAGCAATCAGTGATTCGCGTGGCGGCATGATTCACTCCTGAAAAAGCCCGCCCGCAGATGCCGGGCGGGAAAGACACAGACTCAACTCAAAACTGATGCTCCTCGGTGGACCCTGTCAGGGCCGTCACCGATGACTTGCCGCCCTGAATCGTGTTGGTCACCTGATCGAAATAGCCTGTTCCGACCTCCTGCTGATGCGATGAAAAGCTGTAACCCCGTTCGCGCGCAGCAAACTCCGGCTGCTGAACTTTTTCCACATAGTGGCGCATGCCTTCGCCCTGAGCGTAAGCGTGCGCAAGATCGAACATGTTGAACCACATGCTGTGGATGCCCGCCAGCGTAATGAACTGAAAGCGATAGCCCATGTCACTGAGCGCCTGCTGGAAGGCCGCAATGGTTTTGTCATCCAGATTCTTTTTCCAGTTAAACGAAGGCGAACAGTTGTAAGCCAGCAGCTTGCCTGGATAGCGGGCGTGAATCGCATCGGCAAAACGCTGGGCCATGGCCAAATCCGGGGTGGAGGTTTCACACCAAAGGACATCGGCGTAAGGGGCGTAAGCCAGTCCACGGCTGATTGCCTGCTCAATGCCGGCGTTGGTGCGGAAAAAACCTTCCGCCGTGCGGTCGCCGCGTATAAATGGGCGGTCGTATTCGTCACAGTCAGATGTGATCAGGTCTGCGGCATCCGCATCGGTCCGCGCCAGCAGGATCGTGGGTACGCCCATGACATCGGCAGCCAGACGCGCCGCCACCAGCTTCTGTATCGCCTCCTGGGTTGGCACCAGCACCTTACCGCCCATATGACCGCATTTCTTCACCGCCGCCAGTTGATCTTCAAAGTGCACGGCCGCCGCGCCTGCGCTGATCAATGACTTCATCAGTTCAAACGCATTCAGCACGCCACCAAAGCCCGCTTCTGCATCGGCAACAATGGGCAGAAAATAGTCGATATAGCGGCTATCTCCCGGTTCTGTGCCGTTAGCCCACTGAATCTGATCGGCGCGCTGGAATGTCTGATTAATACGGGTGACCACCTCAGGCGCGGAGTTGACCGGATAAAGCGACTGATCCGGATACATTTGTCCTGCTACGTTGGCATCGGCAGCGACCTGCCAGCCAGACAGGTAGATCGCTTCTATACCGGCCTTTGCCTGTTGCAGAGCCTGACCGCCCGTTAATGCTCCCAGACTGTTGATATAGCCTTTTTTGGCGTCGCCATTGAGCAGCGACCAGAGCTTCACCGCCCCCCGCTCTGCCAGAGTACAGGCCGGCACAACAGAGCCCCGCAGGTTAATCACTTCCTCTGCGCTGTACGGGCGGGTAATGCCCTGCCAGCGCGCGTCCTGCCACTGTTTTTCGAGTTGCTGAATATGTTGAGTACGTGTCATGGCAACGGCTCCTTAAGTCAGGGAAGCAGGCGGTAGCCTGGCAGAGTCAGAAAGGAAACCAGTTCGTCCTGGGTTGTGATCTGCGCCATCAGGCGCGCCGCTTCCTCATAACGACCTGAACTGAATGTCTTATCGCCCAGATGCATCTGTAGCGTTTGCAGCTCATCGTTCAGCAGCTGCTGGAAGAGCGCGGCCGTGACCGGCTGTCCATCGAGCAGAGATTTCTGATGGCGGATCCATTGCCAGATTGAAGTCCGGGCAATTTCTGCAGTTGCGGCATCTTCCATCAGGCCATCGATGGGGACACAGCCATTGCCGCTAATCCAGGCTTCCAGATACTGCAACGCCACCCGAATATTGGCGCGCATGCCCGCTTCCGTTCGATCGCCTTCGCAGGGTGCCAGAAGCTGCTCTGCCGTTATCGGGCTGTCATCCTGCCGCAGAATGTTGAGCTGATTAGGGCGTTCACCCAGTACCTGGTTGAAGACTGACATCGCCGTGTCTGCCAGGCCGGGATGCGCGATCCAGGTACCGTCATGTCCGTTGTTGGCTTCACGCTGTTTATCTTCAGTGACGCGCTGCAGCACCCATTCATTGCGCGCGCTGTCTTTGCTGGGAATGAGCGCTGACATGCCGCCCATGGCAAAAGCACCACGGCGATGGCAGGTTTGGATCAGCAGTCGTGAGTAAGCATCCAGAAAGGGCTGAGCCATGGTTACAGACTGCCGGTCGGGCAGAATCCGATCGGCATGTTCGCGCAGCGTTTTGATATAGCTGAAAATATAATCCCAGCGACCGCAGTTCAGCCCCACGATATGATCCCGCAGATTCCACAGGATCTCGTTCATCTGGAATACCGCCGGTAGCGTTTCGATCAATACGGTGGCTTTTATGGTGCCGCGAGCCAGATCAAAACGATCCTCGGCAAAGCTAAAGATATCCCGCCACCACGCAACTTCCTGCCAGCTCTCAGTTTTAGGCAGATAAAAATAGGGGCCACTGCCTTTTGCCAGTAAGGCTTCCGCGTTATGAAAAAAGTAGAGAGCAAAATCGAACAGACCACCGGGAATCGCATTCCCCTGCCAGCTAACATGTTTTTCAGACAGATGCAGTCCACGTACCCGGCACATCAATACCGCAGGATCGGCCCGTAGCTGATAGATTTTTCCGTTCTCGCTGGTATAGCGCAGCGTTCCCGCCACGGCTTCCCGTAAGGTTTGCTGTCCGTCAATGAGTTTTTCCCAGCAAGGTGCCAGCGAGTCCTCAAAGTCGGCCATAAACACCTTTACGTTAGCATTCAAGGCGTTAATCACCATTTTGCGATCGGGCGGACCGGTGATCTCAACGCGACGATCCTGTAAATCGGCCGGAATACCACGGATCGTCCACGCTCGCTCTCTTATGGAAACCGTTTCCATATCAAAGTCAGGTAACCCGCCGGAATCGTACTCTTTTTGCCGGACCTGACGTGCGGCTAACAATCTCTCACGCTGGGGTGCAAAACGCGTCACCAGTTCCTGCAGAAAAGCGATGGCGTCGGGAGTAAGCAACTGCTTTTCCGCATCGCTAAAGGGTTTACTGAAAAGTAATTCACTGTTGATAACCGAGTCTGTCATGTCTGCTCTCTCCTGTTTACAGGCGGATCAACATGGATGATCCACAGATAGGGTAATTATTGAGCTACAGGATCAGAGCATATTCATTTTAATTTTAAAATCAAAAACTATTTCCATTTCTAATAAAAAAACAACTTATCACCATGATTAATAAATGATTTATTTTATTGTTTAACAGGTAATACTTTTCACTCACGTTTTACAGACGAAAAAAAACCGTGCTGCCAGCGGCTAACACGGTTCAGTTGTCGCTAAAAAAGGATTATTCCAGCGTGGGATTCATATGGCGCAGATCAAACGGCGTAATCTGGTAGACGTAATAATTCAGCCAGTTTGAAAACAGCAGGTTTCCATGGCTACGCCAGGTGGCGCGCGGTGTAAGCTGCGGATTATCCTGTGGGAAATAGTTATAGGGTACTTCAGGATTCAGCCCGGCTTCATAGTCGCGTTGAAACTCTCCCGCCAGCGTCAGTGCATCGTACTCCGGATGCCCGGTCACAAACGCCAGCCTTTTGTCTTTGCTCGCCATCAGATACGCGCCGGTTTGTTCCGATTCAGCAAATAATTCCAGATCGGTATAATCCGTGATGAGCTGCGTCGGGAAATCAGCGTAACGTGAATGGGGAGCGAGGAAATTATCGTCGAATCCCCGCGTCAGTAAGGAATGGGGATGCAGTATCTGATGCTCAAAGACGCCCGCCAGTTTAGTCTGCCGGGTCTGTTTAGGAATGCCATATAAAATGTTTAATGCCGCCTGGACGGCCCAACAGACAAACAGCGTTGAGGTAACATGGTCTTTCGCCCACTCCAGCACCTGTTTTATCTGCGGCCAGTAAGCCACATCGTTAAATTCAACCAGGCCCAGCGGCGCACCTGTCACGATTAAGCCATCGTAGTTATCGTGCTGAATATCGTTAAAATTGCAGTAGAAGTTGTTGAGATGATCGCTGGGTGTATTCCGCGACTCCCGACTGTCGATGCGCAGTAGCTGGATATCGATCTGCAGCGGTGAGTTGGAGAGTAAGCGCAGAAACTGGTTTTCCGTCTCAATCTTCTTGGGCATGAGATTAAGAACCAGCACTTTAAGCGGACGGATCTCCTGAACACTGGCACGTGACGACGTCATCACAAAGACGTTTTCGTTACGTAAAAAATTCACTGCCGGTAATTCGTCGGGGACCCTGATTGGCATAGCTTAATCACCTCTAGTAACCATACATACGTTTAGACATCCAGACAGCCAAAGATAACCAGTTAAAGGCTAAATGTCGAGTCTGCATATCAACAGGTGAAAAAGTTTCAAGGCGCGGGGCAGAGATGTGACATCTCGCTAAGCGCGCCCCTGCGGAAAAGAAATTGAAAGCCTGTTCTGTCACTGGCTGAGGGACAGAAAACCGTACTGGCGTAAAATTTGTTGCGCGGTATCGGAACTCAGGAATGCCGCGAGCGGCCTGGCAGCGGCGGACAGCGTGGCCCAGCCATATCGTGCCTGGACATTGTAAGTGGAAGGAATGTTAAAAACCCGAAGCTGGGAAAAACGAGCCAGGCGAGGCGCATAGCTGGCGTAGCCGATAAACAGCTCAGCATGGCCTGCACTGATAATCCACTGCGCCGCCAGGTCACCCGCAGGCACAGGCAAGCTGTCTGGTCCGCCAACCATAGCGATCGCTCTTTGCCTGAGTGCATCGCCACAACCGGGATGGCGCTGTTCGATATGGTCAAACAACTCCAGGGTGTAATCACCTGAGGGATCGCAAAGCGGCGTTGAGGTTCCCAGCCGCAAATCCTCACGGAGTAATAGCGACAGCCAGTCATCCTGTTCAATGACGCAATCACGTTTAGCCGTCAGGCAAAGCCTGTTATTTGTAAAATGGCCGGTATGATCTGCCAGGCCTTGTTGGCGCAGCTTTTCTGGATGCTGTAGGTTAGCCGACACAAACAGGTCGCATATTTCACCCTGTTCAATGCGCTGACGCAGCAGACCGGCCGGCCCATACTGAGTATTTGCGGTTAAGCCGGATTCGGCATGGAAGGCAGTCATGAGCATCTTCCACACGTCACGCAGGCTACCTGCTGCCAGAACCTGTAGATTTCTCATGGTATGACGTCCGGTAGAACCGTTGATACCAGCGATTAGCCTGCTGCTGCATATCGATGTCGCGGAATTTATCTGGGTAGAGTTTTTTCGCCATCCACAGTTCGCCTAACCCTATGGCCTCCGGCATGGGATAGCCCCATGCCTTGGCATACTCAGGCATCAGCCATACCCGGTGATGTTTCACTGCATCAATGGTTCGCCAAAGGGGATTCTGTTGAATCTCCTTTACCACCTGTGGATAGCGGTCCTGAACGAAGATGACCTGTGGGTTCCATACGACAACCTGCTCCATGCTGACCTGCCTGAATCCCTGAATCGACGAGGCCGCCACGTTAAGGGCACCGGCATGCGCCATCATCAGGCCGGTATATTTACCCGCTCCGTAGGTGGTCAGATCGGGATTAGCCATATAGGCGCGAACACGCTGCTGCTCGGGGATATTTTTGAGACGGTCGGTGACGATCTGACGACCGGCGAATGCCGCTGAGATTAACGCTTTGGCCTGCTGCTGCCTGTTGACGACTTCCCCAATCAGCGTAATCCCCTCTTTTATACCCAGGTCGTACGCCTGATCTTCGTTTTGCATATTGGGGTTGATCTCACCCTGCTGTCCGGCGTCGTCATGGCGCAATGAAATTGCCAGGACCGGAATACCCAATGCAGAGATTTGGTCAATCATCTCTTTTGGCGCATAGTTAGTGACAAATACCACCTGTGGATGCAGCGCAACCAGCTTTTCCAAATCCACGTGGGTCAAATCACCCAGCAGCGCTTTATGCGTCAGTTCAGGTACCAGCGTCGCGTAATTGTCCCCTAGCTGCTGCTTCCAGTTAGCGAGAATCCCTACGATTTTATCTGTCGCGTTTAACTGCACCAGGAGATTCAGCGTTTGATGCTGAAGCACGACCACACGATCAACCCGATCTGGAATCGTAACGGTGCGGCCAATTTGATCGGTCACAACACGGCTGGCGTAACTGTTTAAGGCGGTAAGCGTCACTATGCCTGCAAGCATCAGGCGCTTTAATGTTGTATTCAATAAGGTTTCCCCGAAGCGTAATGCAAGAGATTATATAGCGCTTATCTGTCGCAAGGTAGCCTCTTGATGCGCATACCTGACCGCTGCTGTGCTCCTTTATCCTGTTTCCGAATCGGCGTCACCGAAACACCAGAAAGGTAAAAAGAGAACGGATGCGCTAAAACCATCAAGGCTGCGGAACTGGCCTTTAACGGAATCATGTTGACAGCTGACAGCGGGATACAGCTTCGCCCAGGTGGACAGGGCTTTGTGAACGTGTTCAGGCTGTACAGGCGAAGGTCAGATAAATCACTGTGCGGACGACTTGACGGTTTTTTAGATTACGAGCTGGTCAGCGGGCATAACTGGAAAGTGCATCTCACTATGCGCTGTAAACAATCAGGCTGAAAGATATTCCAGTGTATAGTTATATTATTCCAGTATTAAATCCCTACAGATTTAACCTGCTGATATTCTCTTTTACATACTGAAAATAATGCTAGCAGGTTGATATTAATTAGAGCACAGGGCGTTAATTTTAAACTGCACATACTCTGCTAGTTTAATTTTAACGGAGCCAGACAGACTCCTTCATCAACTGAAATAAAGGGGTAATATTATGAAAATCAATAAAGTAACGTCAGCTGCTGCTGCCGTGGCATTTTCATTGATGTCTTTCGGTTGTTTTGCACAAACCGTCTCTGCCACCTCATTAACACTGGATGGCGCGGTCTCTAAAATTGCCAGACAGGCGAAACAACAAGGCGATCATTTTAGAGTTATCAGTGCAGACACCAATAATTATGCCCACGTAACCGCTGAATTATATAAATAATATCGGCGCTAAAAAAGCACGTGACCGGCTGTTTTTAAACGCATTCCGCGTTTTTAAAATAGCTGGTCTTTTTTTGTCTTTAATTAATGCTGCCCATCTTATCCAACTCAACCAGGCGATCTTCAACGATTTTAAGGCGTTTTCAAAGATGCCTACTGATAACAGCCTGTCTGCCGTGTACCAGATGACGTGCCTGTGTTTTACGTCGCTCCGCCACTGCACCCGTGCCTTGCTGCTGGTTCACCGTTGCCCGCTAAACGCCGGTAAAGGGATGCGTCCGGTCCGGAACGGCGCAGAGATGAGGGGTTATCTGCCAGATCGCAGACGTAAAAAAGCCCTGAACGTCAGTTCAGGGCTTCTTTACTTGTTTGATGCCTGGCAGTTCCCTACTCTCGCATGGGGAGACCCCACACTACCATCGGCGCTACGGCGTTTCACTTCTGAGTTCGGCATGGGGTCAGGTGGGACCACCGCGCTAAAGCCGCCAGGCAAATTCTTTGTGCTCCGTCCTGCGTCTTTCACGCTGCTGCCGCGTTGGCTTCCCTCGCGCCGCTCCGTCACATACCTCAGTATGCTCCTTCACCCCGTCTCGGTTGCCGCCTTGCACTCAGCGCAAAATCCTTCGGACTCACGTCCGCAGAACAGAACTAAATTCTTTATCCGGTAAACAATGCTGAAAATTCAAGTCGTCTCTCTACCAAAACGCCTCTGGCGTTGTAAGGTTAAGCCTCACGGGTCATTAGTACCGGTAAGCTCAACGCATCGCTGCGCTTACACACCCGGCCTATCAACGTCGTCGTCTTCAACGTCCCTTCAGGAGCCTTAAAGGCTCAGGGAGAACTCATCTCGGGGCAAGTTTCGTGCTTAGATGCTTTCAGCACTTATCTTTTCCGCACTTAGCTACCGGGCAGTGCCACTGGCGTGACAACCCGGACACCAGCGGTGCGTTCACTCCGGTCCTCTCGTACTAGGAGCAACCCCCCTCAATTCTCCAGCGCCCACGGCAGATAGGGACCGAACTGTCTCACGACGTTCTAAACCCAGCTCGCGTACCACTTTAAACGGCGAACAGCCGTACCCTTGGGACCTACTTCAGCCCCAGGATGTGATGAGCCGACATCGAGGTGCCAAACACCGCCGTCGATATGAACTCTTGGGCGGTATCAGCCTGTTATCCCCGGAGTACCTTTTATCCGTTGAGCGATGGCCCTTCCATTCAGAACCACCGGATCACTATGACCTGCTTTCGCACCTGCTCGAGCCGTCACTCTCGCAGTCAAGCTGGCTTATGCCATTGCACTAACCTCCTGATGTCCGACCAGGATTAGCCAACCTTCGTGCTCCTCCGTTACGCTTTGGGAGGAGACCGCCCCAGTCAAACTACCCACCAGACACTGTCCGCAGCCCGGATTACGGGCCTACGTTAGAACACCAAACATTAAAGGGTGGTATTTCAAGGCCGGCTCCACGCAGACTGGCGTCCACGCTTCAAAGCCTCCCACCTATCCTACACATCAAGGCTCAGTGTTCAGTGTCAAGCTGTAGTAAAGGTTCACGGGGTCTTTCCGTCTTGCCGCGGGTACACTGCATCTTCACAGCGATTTCAATTTCACTGAGTCTCGGGTGGAGACAGCCTGGCCATCATTACGCCATTCGTGCAGGTCGGAACTTACCCGACAAGGAATTTCGCTACCTTAGGACCGTTATAGTTACGGCCGCCGTTTACCGGGGCTTCGATCAAGAGCTTCTCCTTGCGGATAACCCCATCAATTAACCTTCCGGCACCGGGCAGGCGTCACACCGTATACGTCCACTTTCGTGTTTGCACAGTGCTGTGTTTTTAATAAACAGTTGCAGCCAGCTGGTATCTTCGACTGGCTTCAGCTCCGGGAGCAAGTCCCTTCACCTACGCGCCAGCGTGCCTTCTCCCGAAGTTACGGCACCATTTTGCCTAGTTCCTTCACCCGAGTTCTCTCAAGCGCCTTGGTATTCTCTACCTGACCACCTGTGTCGGTTTGGGGTACGATTTTGTGTTACCTGATGCTTAGAGGCTTTTCCTGGAAGCAGGGCATTTATCACTTCAGCACCGTAGTGCCTCGTCGTCACGCCTCAGTGTAAAGTGAACCGGATTTGCCTGGAACACACACCTACACGCTTAAACCGGGACAACCGTCGCCCGGCTGATATAGCCTTCTCCGTCCCCCCTTCGCAGTAACACCAAGTACAGGAATATTAACCTGTTTCCCATCGACTACGCCTTTCGGCCTCGCCTTAGGGGTCGACTCACCCTGCTCCGATTAACGTTGAACAGGAACCCTTGGTCTTCCGGCGACAAGGTTTTTCACCTTGTTTATCGTTACTTATGTCAGCATTCGCACTTCTGATACCTCCAGCATGCCTCACAGCACACCTTCGACGGCTTACAGAACGCTCCCCTACCCAACAACACATAGTGTCGCTGCCGCAGCTTCGGTGCATGGTTTAGCCCCGTTACATCTTCCGCGCAGGCCGACTCGACCAGTGAGCTATTACGCTTTCTTTAAATGATGGCTGCTTCTAAGCCAACATCCTGGCTGTCTGGGCCTTCCCACATCGTTTCCCACTTAACCATGACTTTGGGACCTTAGCTGGCGGTCTGGGTTGTTTCCCTCTTCACGACGGACGTTAGCACCCGCCGTGTGTCTCCCGTGATAACATTCTCCGGTATTCGCAGTTTGCATCGGGTTGGTAAGCCGGGATGGCCCCCTAGCCGAAACAGTGCTCTACCCCCGGAGATGAGTTCACGAGGCGCTACCTAAATAGCTTTCGGGGAGAACCAGCTATCTCCCGGTTTGATTGGCCTTTCACC
This sequence comes from Pantoea sp. Ae19-2, assembly GCF_059801205.1. Classification (NCBI taxonomy): domain Bacteria; kingdom Pseudomonadati; phylum Pseudomonadota; class Gammaproteobacteria; order Enterobacterales; family Erwiniaceae; genus Pantoea; species Pantoea sp. Ae19-2. The sequence continues at coordinate 3,680,562 of NZ_JBCHWE010000001.1, forward strand.
CCCAGCCACAGGTCATCCGCTAATTTTTCAACATTAGTCGGTTCGGTCCTCCAGTTAGTGTTACCCAACCTTCAACCTGCCCATGGCTAGATCACCGGGTTTCGGGTCTATACCCTGCAACTTAACGCCCAGTTAAGACTCGGTTTCCCTGCGGCTCCCCTATACGGTTAACCTTGCTACAGAATATAAGTCGCTGACCCATTATACAAAAGGTACGCAGTCACCCCATAAAGAGGCTCCCACTGCTTGTACGTACACGGTTTCAGGTTCTGTTTCACTCCCCTCGCCGGGGTTCTTTTCGCCTTTCCCTCACGGTACTGGTTCACTATCGGTCAGTCAGGAGTATTTAGCCTTGGAGGATGGTCCCCCCATATTCAGACAGGATACCACGTGTCCCGCCTTACTCATCGAACTCACAGCCTGTGCACCTTTGTGTACGGGAGTATCACCCTGTACCCTGCGACTTTCCAGACGCTTCCACTGATGCACAAGCTGATGATGGTTCTGGGCTCCTCCCCGTTCGCTCGCCGCTACTGGGGGAATCTCGGTTGATTTCTTTTCCTCGGGGTACTTAGATGTTTCAGTTCCCCCGGTTCGCCTCATACAGCTATGTATTCACTGCATGATAGTGTGTCGAAACACACTGGGTTTCCCCATTCGGGTATCGCCGGTTATTGCGGTTCATATCACCTTACCGGCGCTTATCGCAGATTAGCACGCCCTTCATCGCCTCTGACTGCCAGGGCATCCACCGTGTACGCTTAGTCGCTTAACCTCACAACCCACAGGCGTTTTACGCTGCGTGTCATGAGCTTTTGAGAGACTCGAACGCGTTGTGCTGTGTTCCTTATTACGGAGGAACACGACAATGCGTCGTTTCAAATTTTCAGCTTGTTCCGGATTGTTAAAGAGCAGAATACTTCGCAGCACACCGTTGCCGGTACGCTCTGAAGTATTTTCAGAAAAAAACAGTAGTGAGTATGGTGGAGCTAAGCGGGATCGAACCGCTGACCTCCTGCGTGCAAGGCAGGCGCTCTCCCAGCTGAGCTATAGCCCCATACAGTTACTGCAGAGACCACTACTACCACTCAACCGAGTACACTTCGTGAGAAGTGCACTTCGTGCTCAGGCAAGGCGTGTGTCCGCGAAGCATAGTGAACTATGCGAGCCGGAGACATAACGCAGCATGAGTGCGAAGTTGGTAGGCCTGAGTGGACTTGAACCACCGACCTCACCCTTATCAGGGGTGCGCTCTAACCACCTGAGCTACAAGCCTGTAGAGGTTTTTTCTGCTCGTGACTTTCTATCAGACAATCTGTGTGAGCACTTCGCGGGAAGGTATCTTCAGGTAAGGAGGTGATCCAACCGCAGGTTCCCCTACGGTTACCTTGTTACGACTTCACCCCAGTCATGAATCACAAAGTGGTAAGCGCCCTCCCGAAGGTTAAGCTACCTACTTCTTTTGCAACCCACTCCCATGGTGTGACGGGCGGTGTGTACAAGGCCCGGGAACGTATTCACCGTGGCATTCTGATCCACGATTACTAGCGATTCCGACTTCACGGAGTCGAGTTGCAGACTCCGATCCGGACTACGACGCACTTTATGAGGTCCGCTTGCTCTCGCGAGGTCGCTTCTCTTTGTATGCGCCATTGTAGCACGTGTGTAGCCCTACTCGTAAGGGCCATGATGACTTGACGTCATCCCCACCTTCCTCCGGTTTATCACCGGCAGTCTCCTTTGAGTTCCCGACCGAATCGCTGGCAACAAAGGATAAGGGTTGCGCTCGTTGCGGGACTTAACCCAACATTTCACAACACGAGCTGACGACAGCCATGCAGCACCTGTCTCACGGTTCCCGAGGGCACTAAGGCATCTCTGCCAAATTCCGTGGATGTCAAGAGTAGGTAAGGTTCTTCGCGTTGCATCGAATTAAACCACATGCTCCACCGCTTGTGCGGGCCCCCGTCAATTCATTTGAGTTTTAACCTTGCGGCCGTACTCCCCAGGCGGTCGACTTAACGCGTTAGCTCCGGAAGCCACTCCTCAAGGGAACAACCTCCAAGTCGACATCGTTTACGGCGTGGACTACCAGGGTATCTAATCCTGTTTGCTCCCCACGCTTTCGCACCTGAGCGTCAGTCTTCGTCCAGGGGGCCGCCTTCGCCACCGGTATTCCTCCAGATCTCTACGCATTTCACCGCTACACCTGGAATTCTACCCCCCTCTACGAGACTCAAGCCTGCCAGTTTCAAATGCAGTTCCCAGGTTAAGCCCGGGGATTTCACATCTGACTTAACAGACCGCCTGCGTGCGCTTTACGCCCAGTAATTCCGATTAACGCTTGCACCCTCCGTATTACCGCGGCTGCTGGCACGGAGTTAGCCGGTGCTTCTTCTGCGGGTAACGTCAATCAATGCGGTTATTAACCACATCGCCTTCCTCCCCGCTGAAAGTACTTTACAACCCGAAGGCCTTCTTCATACACGCGGCATGGCTGCATCAGGCTTGCGCCCATTGTGCAATATTCCCCACTGCTGCCTCCCGTAGGAGTCTGGACCGTGTCTCAGTTCCAGTGTGGCTGGTCATCCTCTCAGACCAGCTAGGGATCGTCGCCTAGGTGGGCCGTTACCCCGCCTACTAGCTAATCCCATCTGGGTTCATCCGATAGTGAGAGGCCCGAAGGTCCCCCTCTTTGGTCTTGCGACGTTATGCGGTATTAGCCACCGTTTCCAGTGGTTATCCCCCTCTATCGGGCAGATCCCCAGACATTACTCACCCGTCCGCCACTCGTCACCCGAGGAGCAAGCTCCTCTGTGCTACCGTCCGACTTGCATGTGTTAGGCCTGCCGCCAGCGTTCAATCTGAGCCATGATCAAACTCTTCAATTTAAAGTTTGATTTGCTGAAACAAGTCCAGCGGTGCTCATCTGTAAAACGTCATAATGAATTTCATTATGTGTTCACTCGTGAGGCTTTGATATTTTTTACGTCCGGAGACGCTGATATCAATCCTGCGAGTGCCCACACAGATTGTCTGATAAATTGTTAAAGAGCAGTGCGAACAGCGGGTTAACCGCCTGTCGCGAGGTGGCGTATATTACGCTTTCCTCCTTCAGAGTCAACCTCTTTTTCAGAAGTTTTTCTCCGGCGGCTCAGTTGCCTGACCCTCTCAACACCGCATTCCGTAAGCCGTTGTGCCGTGTCGATGGAGGCGCATTATAGGGAGTTCTCTCTGGCTGACAAGGGCTAAATTCAATAAAAATGACTGTTCGCTGCATTCCACAGCAAAACCCCGCCTTATACGCAGTTACACACAAAGTTATCCACATTCCCGGCCGCATCAAATTTAGACGAGCATCACGCAAACGTTTTCGCTACAATGCCCCGCAACGCAATGGATGCCCCTTTTCGGGGCGTTACCTGAAGTTTTTACGCTTTTGCTGCTCTATATAGAGAAAAGTAAGCACGCAAGCTTGATGTAACGCTCTTATTTACGCGAATCAAAGCCAAGGGATAAAACCACCATGCAACAACCTCGTCCTTTACGCCGCGCCCTGCTCAGTGTTTCTGATAAAGCCGGCATCCTCGAATTTGCTCAGGCACTCTCTCAGCGCGGAGTTGAGCTGCTCTCCACAGGTGGTACCGCTCGCCTGCTCGCAGAGGCGGGACTTCCCGTCACAGAAGTGTCTGACTACACCGGCTTCCCGGAAATGATGGATGGACGCGTTAAAACACTGCACCCGAAAGTCCATGGCGGCATTTTAGGACGTCGTGGACAAGATGATGCGGTGATGGCGCAGCATGCTATCAGCCCGATTGATATGGTGGTCGTCAATCTTTATCCCTTTGCCCAAACCGTCGCAAAACCAGATTGCTCACTGGAAGACGCCGTTGAGAACATTGATATTGGCGGCCCGACAATGGTGCGCTCGGCGGCCAAGAATCACAAAGACGTGGCGATTGTCGTTAAGAGCAGCGATTATCCGGCCATTATCGCTGAGCTGGACGCCAATCAGAACTCACTGACGCTCGAAACCCGCTTCAACCTGGCAATCAAAGCGTTTGAACATACCGCCGCGTACGACAGCATGATCGCTAACTACTTCGGTACTCTGGTTCCTGCCTATCATGGTGAAACCAGCCAACCAGCCGGCCGCTTCCCGCGCACCCTCAATCTCAACTTCATTAAGAAGCAGGATATGCGCTATGGCGAGAACAGCCATCAGGACGCCGCCTTCTATATAGAAGAGAATGTGCAGGAAGCCTCGGTCGCTACCGCCAGCCAGGTGCAGGGCAAGGCACTCTCTTATAACAACATTGCGGATACCGATGCCGCGCTTGAGTGCGTGAAAGAGTTTATTGAGCCCGCCTGCGTCATTGTCAAACACGCCAATCCTTGCGGTGTTGCGGTGGGTGAGTCAATTCTGGCAGCTTATGAGCGTGCCTATCAGACTGACCCGACATCTGCCTTCGGCGGCATCATTGCCTTTAACCGCGAGCTGGATGAGGCGACAGCCCAGGCCATCATCAGCCGACAGTTTGTTGAAGTCATCATCGCTCCTGCTGCAACGGAAGCTGCGCTGAAAGTGACCGCGGCAAAACAAAACGTCCGCGTGCTGGTATGCGGTGACTGGCAGGGTCGCGTGGCTGCCCTTGATTTCAAACGGGTGAATGGCGGTCTGCTGGTTCAGGATCGCGACCTCGGTATGGTCGATGCCAGCCAGTTGCGCGTCGTCAGTAAGCGCCAACCTTCTGAGCAGGAACTGCGTGATGCCCTGTTCTGCTGGAAAGTGGCGAAATTCGTTAAGTCCAACGCCATTGTCTATGCGCGCGACAATATGACCATCGGCATAGGTGCTGGCCAGATGAGCCGCGTCTACTCTGCCAAAATTGCAGGAATTAAAGCGGGTGATGAAGGCCTGGAAGTAAAAGGGTCCGCGATGGCTTCCGATGCGTTCTTCCCGTTCCGGGATGGCATTGATGCCGCTGCTGCCGTGGGCGTAAGCTGTGTGATTCAGCCTGGCGGTTCTATCCGCGACGATGAAGTGATTGCGGCAGCGGATGAGCATGGTATTGCCATGATCTTTACCGACATGCGTCACTTCCGCCATTAATTCTGTGGAGCCTTTTATGAAAATTTTAATCATCGGTAACGGCGGACGTGAACACGCATTGGCCTGGAAAGCGTCGCAGTCGCCGCTGGCAGAAACCATTTTTGTCGCACCTGGTAATGCGGGCACCGCGCTGGAACCCGCGTTGCAGAACGTCGATATTGCCCCCACCGATATTCCCGCTTTGCTGGCCTTCGCTCAACGTGAACAGATTGATCTCACCATTGTCGGCCCTGAAGCGCCGTTAGTGGCAGGCGTGGTTGATGCGTTCCGCGAGGCCGGATTGAAAATCTTTGGTCCAACTCAGGCCGCCGCGCAATTGGAAGGGTCTAAAGCATTCACCAAGGACTTTCTTGCACGTCACAACATCCCCAGTGCCGAGTACCAAAACTTCACCGACGTCGCCCCTGCGCTGGCTTACCTGCGTGAAAAAGGTGCGCCGATTGTCATCAAAGCTGACGGGCTGGCTGCCGGTAAAGGCGTGATTGTGGCCATGACGCTGCAGGAAGCGGAAGATGCCGTGCAGGATATGCTGGCGGGCAATGCGTTTGGTGACGCCGGGCACCGTATCGTGATTGAAGAGTTTCTGGACGGCGAAGAAGCCAGCTTTATCGTGATGGTTGATGGCGAGAATGTGTTGCCAATGGCCACCAGCCAGGACCATAAACGGGTGGGCGACGGCGATACCGGGCCGAACACGGGAGGAATGGGTGCTTATTCCCCTGCCCCGGTGGTGACCGATGAAATCCACCAGCGCGTTATGGATCAGGTTATCTGGCCAACCGTACGTGGCATGGCCGCCGAAGGCAATGTCTATACGGGCTTCTTATATGCCGGGCTGATGATCGATCAGACTGGTCAGCCTAAAGTGATCGAATTCAACTGCCGCTTCGGCGATCCCGAAACACAACCCATTATGCTGCGCCTGCAATCGGATCTGGTGGATCTGTGTCTGGCCGCCTGTGAAGGCAAGCTTGATCAAAAAGACTCACAATGGGATCCCCGCCCTTCACTGGGCGTGGTGCTGGCAGCCGGGGGCTATCCCGGCTCTTACAATAACGGCGATCAGATTCACGGTCTGCCGCTGGAAGAGGTTGCCGACGGCAAAGTTTTCCACGCCGGGACGCGCCTTGAAGAGGATCGGGTTTTGACGAACGGTGGGCGGGTTCTTTGCGTCACCGCGCTAGGCGATGATGTTGCTGCCGCACAGAAACGGGCTTACGAACTGGCTAAGCCGATTTCCTGGCAAGGCAGTTTCTGCCGACGCGACATCGGCTATCGTGCCATTAACCGTAAATAATGATCAAAGGGGCACCCAGTGCCCCTTTTTATTGCCTCAGAAATTCGCCTCATCCGGCGCATCCGCGCATTCATCTTTTTGAGTCACACGCAGCAACTGCACGCCTTCAGGCGCTTCCAGCCATGAAATCATCAAGGGTTCCGCCTTATCACGGCGGTAGTGCGTAAGCGTCTGCAGTGCATAACTGTCGAAAGCCGGCGTCACCTGCTGGCCCTCACAGGTTGTCACAACGCTTCCACCTGACCAGTGTCCTTGTTTCAGAAACACCCGCCCACTTAACAGCGCATCGCTGACTTCACGCATACGTTGTGCATCAAACTTGTAAAGCTCAACCGCATCCGGACTGACTGCCTCACGGCGCGTCGCGAGCTGGCGCTGCATAAAATTGAGATTGCCGCCTTGATCAAAGCGTAGCGTAACGTCGTCTGGCTTTTCGCCTTTCACCTGGCGTTCCACGCTGATCAGATCATCGCCGAGCCAGCGATAGTCCGTAATTTCACTTTTTTCGCTGTTGAACGGATTATAGAGCGTACGAATATGTACCGAGTGATGATCGGTATTCTTGCGCCAGATACGAACACTGCCGCGATCGGCGAGATAACCGCTGGCCGAGAAAGCCGGAATGTCGGGCGTTGAACTACACCCAATGAGAAAAGAGGAGAGAAGCAGGGCTGATAATCGCTGAAACAGCGTAGTCATGGTGGCTGGCCCCTAAACAAAAGGGGCGAAATCGCCCCTGTTTTAAAACGTTACCGCAGTGCGACGTCTTACTTAACGGCGTCTTTCAGAGCTTTACCAGACACGAATGCAGGTACGTTTGCCGCAGCGATTTTGATTTCTTTGCCAGTCTGTGGGTTACGACCGGTACGCTCAGCGCGGTGGTTCACTTTAAAAGTACCAAAACCAACCAGTTGTACAGCATCACCCTCTTTCAGAGACTCAGTGATTGCAGCCAGAGTAGATTCCAGCGCTGCCTTGGCCTGGGTTTTAGACAGGTCAGCTTTTTCTGCGATCACATCAATCAGTTGAGTCTTGTTCATAAGTTATCCTTAAAGTGTATTTATCGCTTGCTAAGCAACGAGTGCGAGGGAAAAGCCAGCTTCGGGCACTCTTCAGCCTGCACGCACCGATAGCCACAATTTTCAGCCCCCCAAATGTAGACCAGACTGGGGGCTGATGTGAAGCCTCCAGGCGCGCTAATTAAGGCCTGAAGTCACGTTTTCTCGCCTTATTGCTGAATTTTTATACCGATGTTACTAATTCCCGCCTCACGCAGGTCAGATCGCAGACCTTTTATCAATTCGAGGTCTCGCTCTTCACAATCCGCGAGCAGGCGAAAAATCTCCCATTGCAGGTCCCATTCATCGATGACAGCCTGATTTTCTCGTAGCTCTTCATCGGTCATTTCGCGACCTTCGTGAGTCATTTCCAGGATGGCAACGGTGGTGATCGAGGTCTTGCTGACTTCAATCGCATGTTCAAGCGTTTCACCGCTTAACTGCGAATGCAGCACTTCACTCAATGCCACGCAGGCATCAATGGCCGGATAGACACCGTAAACCTCAAACGCATCGCCATCGGGAATCGCCGCTTCAAGCTTTTCCAGCTGGCTGTCAAAATTGATCTTCGCATCTTTAACCGTCAGCGTTTCCCAAATCAGATCCAGAATACGGCGGTAAAGTGCAGGATCGGCAAACTCGGTTTGCTGGCAAAAAGCCACGTAGTTGGGATACATGCGCTCGCACAGGCAAGCCATAAACGTCAGGTGTTGCCAGCTTTCCAGCTTTGCCAGACGCAGATGTACAGGGTTTTGTAACATACACAGAGCTCTTATTCGTTTCGCTGGCGGCAGTGTAACCCAAAAGCGCCATACAAACAGTGTTAAAGCGCGCTTTGCCAGCGCAGAAATGCGGGTCGGCGAGATGCCACAGCATCCGCCCAGCGCGTGGGCTCCGGTAAACGGTAGCCCTGTGTGCACTTTTCTACCCATTCCAGAGCGCTGTCCAGACTGACGCGGTGTCCGGTGGCAACAAACAGCGGGTTACAGCGTGCCTTGCTGCGCCATACCCAGCCAATTTGTTCTCCTTTATCCATCAACGGCTGCCGACTGCCGGGCGTTTCATCCAGCGCCTCAACGTGCCCGCACAGACGCTTTTTCGCAACACCGATAGTGGGAACATCCACCATCAACCCAAAATGCGACGCGACACCAAGCCGGCGCGGATGTGAGATACCATGACCATCGACAAATAGCAGATCGGGCTTCTGCTCCAGCATGTCCCAGGCCGCCAGCAGGGCCGGATACTCACGGAAAGAGAGAAAGCCCGGAATGTAAGGCATGGTGGTATCAATGCGCGCGATGCGATATTCCACCAGCTTCATGGACGGATATTCAAGAATAACCAGTGCCGCACGCGTCACTGCGCCTTCCTGCTCAAAACCGACGTCTGCGCCACCAATAAAGCGTGGCGGCAGCACGTCAAAATCATCCTGCCGTACGACTTCTGCGGCCCGTTGGCGTTGCTCCGCGCGAAGAGCGGCGATATCCATTATGACGCCGAATGATACTGGCGTGACAGACGGTGCACCGCCTCAACAAATACGCCGGCATGCTCGGGTGGAACATCCTGATGGATGCCGTGTCCCAGATTGAAAACGTGGCCTTCACCCTGGCCGAATCCTTCCAGAATCGTTGCCACTTCCTGCTCAATTCGCGCCGGGGGTGCATAGAGCATGGAAGGATCCATATTGCCCTGCAAAGCAACTTTGTGGCCGACACGGCGGCGGGCTTCACTGATATCGATAGTCCAGTCCAGACCTAGTGCATCACAGCCCGTTTCAGCAATGGCTTCCAGCCACTGGCCACCATTCTTGGTAAACAAGGTGATGGGTACACGACGGCCTTCGTTCTCATGAAGCACGCTGTCGACAATTTTATGCATGTAGTAAAGCGAGAACTCACGATAGTCGTTCCCGGTTAACACGCCGCCCCAGGTGTCAAAGACCATCACCGACTGCGCACCGGCGCGGATCTGGGCATTAAGATAGAGGATGACACTGTCGGCCAGCTTATCCAGCATGGCGTGCAGCGTGGCAGGCTCGGCATACATCATTTTTTTGATCTTAGTGAAGGCTTTGCTGCTTCCCCCTTCAACCATATAGGTCGCCAGCGTCCAGGGGCTGCCTGAGAAGCCAATCAATGGTACTTCGCCGTTGAGGTTTTTACGGATGGTGCGTACCGCATTCATCACGTAACCCAGCTCCTGTTCAGGATCGGGCACCGGCAGGCGATCGACATCAGCACGGCAGGTAATCGGGTTGGAGAAGCACGGGCCTTCGCCTGTTTCGAAGTATAAACCCAGCCCCATCGCATCAGGGATGGTGAGAATATCACTGAAGAGGATCGCCGCATCCAGCTTAAAGCGACGCAGGGGTTGCAGGGTGACTTCGCAGGCCAGTTCGGCATTTTTGCACAGCGACATAAAATCGCCTGCCTGGGCGCGCGTCGCTTTATATTCCGGCAAATAACGCCCGGCTTGCCGCATCATCCATACGGGGGTGACATCTACAGGCTGGCGTAACAGGGCGCGCAAATAACGGTCGTTCTTCAGTTCACTCATCTCAGGACTCTCTCGGTATCAAGCGAGTAGTGTAGCACTCTCACGCCTCAGCGCGGCAGAGGGCCACCGTATCTTCAATTAATCGACGGGCGACGGTACCGGGCGGCGGCAGTAAAGGCAGCGCATCAAAGCGGAACCATCCGGCGTCCAGCAGCTCTTTGCCGTCATGTTGTAACTCGCCGCCATCATATTCCGCCATAAACGCCATCATCAGAGACTGCGGGAAAGGCCAGGGCTGCGAGGTAACATAGCGGACATTCTTCACACGCACGTTGCTCTCTTCCATTACCTCGCGCGCGACGGCCTGTTCAATGGTTTCGCCGACTTCGACGAAACCGGCCAGCACAGTGTAAATGTTATTACGCTGGCGCGCATGGTTAGCCAACAGGATCTCGTCCCCCCGGCGAATGGCGACGATAATGCAGGGCGCAATCTGTGGATAGTAGCGTTCACGGCAGTGGCTGCACAGGCAGGCAAATTCACGCTTGCTGGCGTGCATCTCATGGCCGCAGTAGCCACACCAGCGGTGAGAGCGATAAAATTCGGCCAGCTGTACACCGCGCCCTGCCAACTGAAACAGTCCCGGATCTTCGTTAAGTAACTGCCGCAAAGACAGCATATCCTCCGAACGTGTTTCGCAAATCAGCCAGACATTCTCCCCCTGCCATTCGCCAATTACGCGCCCCTGATGACCCGTCAGGCCAAAATGCTGCGCATTACCGTGAGGCAGGTCTCCTTGCGGTAACCAAATTTTTTGTTCACTGCTGACAATCCACCATCCAGCGTCTACGCTTGAAATTTCGCATTGCATTTATTTCGTCATCCTTAGCGTCAACCCGCACGCTGAAGTCCCGATGTTAAGTGTGTAGATGAACAACTATACCCAAATAATTCTGGTTGCAAGACGGCAACACGCTTATTTCTCCCCGGCAGGCTCGTGGAAAACAAGCGCACTTGACGCATCGCTAATCTGAAATATGAAGGTGCATAACTCATACGGAGTTAACTATGCTCAACCAGTTAGACGTTCTGACCAAACGCGTAGGTGGCAGTAATGAACTGGTCGATTCATGGCTGGCCGCTCGCCGCCAGTTACTGGTTTCTTATTACCATTTGGTCGGTATCAAGCCAAAGAAAGAGGCACTGACGCGTCTGGATGAACAGGCACTTGATAACTTTTGCCATAATCTGGTCGATTACCTTTCATCCGGCCACTTCAGCCTCTATCAACGCCTGATCGGAGAAATGGACGGTACCAGTCCGCTGTTGGCAGCAACGCAGATTTATCCCTCGCTGGAAGCCAACACCGAACAACTGATGAAGCTGTATGACGGACACCTGCAGCAGGCGATTGATGACGATAACTACGTCACCTTTCAGAATGCGCTATCGGAGGTCGGAGAAGCCCTGGAAGGACGCTTTACGCTTGAGGACAAACTCATCCAGATGGCATGGGATAATCACCTGACCCCGCCCGTGGCTAACGACAGCGAAATTGCCCGCCCCGCCTAAAACCTAATCGATTGTAAAAGACTTGTGATTAGCCAAAAGCCCCCTTATGCTGAGTGGGCTTTACGTTTAACGCCGAACGTAGTCGGTGTTTACGGTTGATACGTCATCTACGGGCGCTGTTCATGCTATACCTTTTTCCGGGGTGAAGCCGAGCGGGCGCCGTAGCGAAATCGTTGAAACCTCATCTTGTCGGAGTGCCTAAGGGCTGAGACCGTTAATTCGGGATCCGCGGAACCTGATCAGGTTAGAACCTGCGAAGGGAACAAGAGTAAATTTATACGGTACGCCACCGAATGGTGTCAGCAGTGCCGTTACTCCTTCCGAACTCCGGACAAGCAACCTTCCCTCTTACTGGAATATTGCTATGTCTACTGCTAAAACGACCCGTCGCGAACAACGTGCTCAGGCACAGGAATTCATTGACTCTCTTCAGGGCGGCAGCGCCTTCCCTAATTCAAAACGTATCTGGCTTACCGGCAGCCGCGATGATATCCGTGTCCCAATGCGGGAAATTCAACTCAGCCCTACCCTGACCAGCGGCAGTAAAGAAGCGCCGGTTTATGAGGAGAATGAGCCCGTTCCGGTTTACGATACGGCCGGTGCCTATGGCGATCCCGCCGCACAAATCGACGTGCATCGGGGGCTGGATAAACTGCGGGCGCGCTGGATTGAAGAGCGGAATGACAGCGAAAATCTGGTGCAAATCAGCTCTGCCTACACGCAACAGCGGCTGGCCGATGACGGCCTGGATCACTTACGTTTTGAACACCTGCCCACACCACGCCGTGCAAAGGCAGGCCACTGCGTTACCCAGCTCCATTATGCTCGTCGGGGCATAATTACGCCGGAGATGGAGTTTATCGCGCTGCGGGAAAATATGGGCCGGGAACGCATCCGCGGCGAGGTGCTGCTGCAGCAGCATCCGGGGCACAGCTTTGGCGCCCATCTGCCAGAAAATATTACCCCTGAGTTTGTGCGTCAGGAAGTGGCTGCCGGGCGCGCTATTATTCCGGCAAATATTAACCATCCCGAATCCGAACCCATGATCATCGGGCGTAACTTTCTGGTGAAAGTGAATGCCAATATCGGCAACTCAGCCGTGACCTCCTCGATTGAAGAAGAGGTTGAAAAGCTGGTGTGGTCAACGCGTTGGGGCGCCGATACCGTCATGGATCTTTCCACCGGCCGCTATATCCACGAAACCCGTGAATGGATTTTGCGTAACAGCCCGGTGCCTATCGGTACGGTACCGATCTATCAGGCGCTTGAGAAAGTTAACGGTGTGGCAGAAGATCTGAACTGGGAAATTTTCCGCGACACATTGCTGGAACAGGCCGAGCAGGGTGTGGATTATTTTACGATTCATGCAGGCGTGCTGCTGCGCTACGTGCCCATGACCGCGAAGCGCCTGACTGGGATTGTCTCGCGTGGTGGTTCCATTATGGCGAAGTGGTGCCTGTCGCATCACAGAGAGAGCTTCCTGTATGAGCACTTCCGCGACATCTGTGAAATTTGTGCGGCCTACGACATCTCATTATCACTGGGTGACGGCCTGCGTCCGGGATCGATTCAGGATGCCAATGACGAAGCGCAGTTTGCGGAACTGCACACCTTAGGTGAGCTGACGAAAATTGCCTGGGAATACGACGTGCAGGTGATGATTGAGGGCCCCGGCCATATTCCCATGCAAATGATCCGTCGCAACATGACCGAACAACTGGAACATTGCCATGAAGCGCCGTTTTACACTCTGGGCCCCCTCACCACTGATATTGCTCCGGGTTACGATCACTTTACCTCCGGCATTGGTGCCGCGATGATTGGCTGGTTCGGCTGCGCCATGCTGTGCTACGTCACGCCCAAAGAGCATTTAGGTCTGCCAAACAAGGAAGATGTTAAACAGGGCTTAATCACGTACAAGATCGCCGCGCACGCAGCCGATCTGGCCAAGGGTCATCCGGGCGCGCAGATCCGCGACAATGCGATGTCCAAAGCACGTTTTGAGTTTCGCTGGGAAGACCAGTTTAATCTTGCACTGGATCCGCATACGGCCCGGGCTTACCACGATGAAACCCTGCCGCAGGAGTCCGGTAAGGTGGCCCACTTCTGCTCTATGTGCGGCCCCAAATTTTGCTCAATGAAAATTACCCAGGAAGTGCGTGACTACGCCGCAAGGCAGGAAGCCGAAGCCCAGGCGATTGAGGTGGGGATGGCGAAAATGTCTGATCATTTTCGTGAGCGCGGCGGTGAGCTGTATCACCCTGCGACCGCAATAAAGGAGGAATAAATGGACGCCTTTCCCGCAACCGCATCACGTCTGGGGCTCTATCCGGTCGTTGACAGCGTGGAATGGATAGAGCGCCTGCTGGAAGCCGGTGTGCGAACCCTTCAGCTTCGGATCAAGGATCAGCCGGACGAGGTGGTTGAACCCATGATTATTCGGGCTATCGCCGCAGGTAAGCGCTATCAGGCACGTCTGTTTATCAATGATTACTGGCAACTGGCGATTAAACATCAGGCCTATGGCGTCCATCTGGGTCAGGAAGATTTAGAGGTCGCTAACCTGCAGCAGATCCTGCACGCAGGCTTGCGGCTGGGACTTTCAACTCATGATGATGCAGAGCTGGATCGGGCGCTGGCACTGCGCCCTTCCTATGTGGCGCTGGGGCACATCTTCCCCACCCAGACGAAGGCCATGCCCTCTTCCCCGCAGGGCGTAGCTGAACTTAAGCGCCATTTGGCCCGGCTGCACGGCATCTCAACAGTCGCGATCGGAGGCATCAGTATTGATCGTGCGCCAGAGGTACTGGCCACCGGGGTGGGCAGTATTGCGGTGGTGAGCGCGATTACTCAGGCAGAAGACTGGCAGGAGGCCACGCGTGTTCTGCTGCGGCTTGCCGAACCCGAAACGGCGTACTAACGCGCGTCAGCGCCCAGAAATACCTGCAGCCTGTGCAAAAGGCTGTTAAAGAGTGGAAAGCCGCGCACGGCAATGAGTATTACGGCTGGCGCGGTTTTTTTATGCTCAGTAAAGTCACAGGTGTCCGGCCGGAATGGCCGGACCAGGGCCAGTTCCCTCCTCTTTCTGGCCCTGCTCCTCAACCACAGGTACAGAGGTATGTGCCCTTGGCCGATCGTGGACACATGCCGCTATCGCCTGCTCAACGGCGCTGCCCGTTATCGCCAGTGCCCGTTCAACTTTATCGCTGGCAGGCAAGGCATAGTTCAGGCGCAGGCAGTTGCGATATTTGCCCGAGGCGGAAAACAGCGAACCTACAGCAATCTGTATCCCGGACTCCCGCAGCGTATTGTTAAGTTGCACGGCGTCAAAGGCTTCTGGCAGTTCAATCCACATCAGAAATCCCCCCTGAGGCCGCGTGACGCAGATTCCACAGGGGAAATAGTGCCGAACCCAGCAAATAAAGGTTTCGTAGTTGTGTTGGTAAACCTGACGCATCCGCCGCAGATGGGTCTGGTAATGCCCCTGATGAATAAACTCTGCAACTGCGTGCTGAGGCTGAGTCGCAGTAGACCCGGTCCCGATGTATTTCATATGCAGAACCCGATCGCGGTAGCGCCCCGGCGCCACCCAGCCTACGCGCAGACCCGGCGCCAGCGTTTTTGAAAATGAACTGCATAACAATACGCGCCCGTCTTCATCCATCGATTTAATGGATGAAGGCCGTGGATACTCCCAGGCCAACTCGCCATAGACATCGTCTTCAATAATCGCGGCGTCAAAACGTTGCGCCAAGGCCAGCAGGGCGCGCTTGCGCTTCTCTGGCATGATGAAACCAAGTGGGTTATTACAGTTGGGCACCACCACGACGGCCTTAATCGGCCACTGATCAAAGGCCAGCTCCAGCGCCTCAAGACTGATGCCCGTTACCGCATCAGTGGGGATCTCAATGGCGCGAATGCCAAAACCGCGCAGCGTTTGCATGATGCCGTGAAACGATGGTGATTCCACGGCGATGATATCGCCCGGCTGGCAGACAGCGCGAACGGAAACAGACAGGGCTTCATGGCAACCCGTCGTAATGACAATATCTTCATGGCTGAGCTGACAGCCACTGTCAATCATCAGCCGGGCGATCTGCTCTCGCAGGCAGGTCACCCCATACAGATTATCGTAATTCAGCAGAGTGCTTTCCTGCTTCTGTGCCTGCCGACTAAACGCTTTCCAGAGCGGCTTCAGGGTAGACTGTGTGAGATCCGGCATGCCGCTGCCCAACTGCAATATGTCATCTTCCAGCCGGCTGTTAAGCAGATCAAAGACCGCATCCCACTGCGTGATTTCCACCGGGCGCTGTACCGGTCGGGTCAGTGCCGGAATGGGCGGCATCGCTTTATGCGGCGCAACATAATAGCCCGAACGGGACTGCGGGATGATCAACTGTTTCTGCTCCAGCAAATAATAGGCCTGTTGCACGGTGCTAATACTGACACCGTGTTCAGCACTCAGGCTGCGCACCGAGGGCAACCGTTCGCCGTTCCGATACAAACCCTGCGCAATGCGCTTTTCCAGCAGCATGGCTAAATGTTGATAACGCGTCATTGTATGCCTTATGAAGTTTGATTGCCCCGCAAAGCGGTACAGATTAACGCTATTTCTACCATTCAGATGCGTCAACGCGCAATCTGTATGTTAAATATTTGTTCATGGTGAGTCTGTATTGAACAGACGGTCTACGTGAAAATGTTTCTCAGATAAACAACGAGGGGCAGGATCATGGGATATGAAGAAAACCGCGCGGCTAAGCCATTTGTCATAAGACCGTTTCGGTTCTTGCGCATTGTCTGGGGGAGCATCCGACGCTGGCAATGCCAGCGGGAAACCCGCGCTATTTTGTCCAGGCTTAGCGATTGTCAGTTAAAAGACATTGGGTTAAATCGACGCGATATTCACTGATAGCTTAAAGATAAAAAAAAACCCTGCCAGAGCAGGGTTTTTTATCAGGCGTTTGACGATTACTCGTCGTTGTTACCGCCCAGACCAGCGTTCAGCAATTCAGCCAGGCTTGCAGAGGCTTCATCCGCAGTTACCTGCGGTGCAACCGGCACTTCGCCTGCCGCTTTGCGGCGCATACGATCCTGATGGTACGCATAACCGGTACCGGCAGGGATCAGACGTCCCACGATAACGTTCTCTTTCAGACCGCGCAGTTCGTCGCGCTTGCCTGCAACTGCCGCTTCGGTCAGGACACGCGTGGTTTCCTGGAACGATGCAGCAGAGATGAACGATTCGGTTGCCAGTGACGCTTTGGTAATACCCAGCAGGTCACGCATGAAGGTAGCGCCCACTTTTCCGTTCGCTTCAAGTTCACGGTTAGAGATCTTGATGCGAGAGAATTCAGCCTGCTCACCTTCCAGGAACTCGGTGCTTCCCGCGCTCATGATGGTTGCTTTACGCAGCATCTGACGAACGATGACTTCGATGTGCTTATCGTTAATCTTAACGCCTTGCAGACGGTAAACTTCCTGCACTTCGTTAGTGATGTAACGGGTAACCGCATGCACGCCACGCAAGCGCAGGATGTCATGTGGTGACTCTGGGCCATCGGAAACCACGTCACCGCGCTCAACACGTTCACCTTCGAACACGTTCAGCTGACGCCATTTCGGAATCATCTCTTCATACGGATCGCTACCATCCAGCGGAGTAATAACCAGACGACGTTTACCTTTGGTCTCTTTACCGAAGGAGATGATGCCGCTGATCTCCGCCAGGATTGCTGGCTCTTTCGGACGACGTGCTTCGAACAGGTCAGCAACGCGTGGCAGACCACCGGTAATATCCTTGGTACCGCCCGATTCCTGCGGAACACGCGCCAGGGTATCACCCGAGCTGATCTTCACGCCATCTTCCAGCTGTACAATCGCTTTACCTGGCAGGAAGTACTGAGCTGGCATATCGGTACCAGGGATCAGGACATCATTGCCGCTAGCATCAACGATTTTCAGGGCTGGACGCAGGTCTTTACCACCCGCAGTACGCTCAGCAGAATCCAGGACCACCAGCGATGACAGACCGGTCAGGTCGTCAGTCTGACGAGTAATGGTCTGACCGTCGATCATATCCGTGAAGCGAATGAAACCGCCCACTTCAGTGATAACCGGCATGGTATGCGGATCCCAGTTTGCAACGGTTTCGCCCGCAGCAACCTGCTCACCATCACCTTTCGCCATGGTCGCACCATAAGGAACTTTATAGCTCTCTTTAGTACGGCCAAATTCGTCGATCATTTTCAGTTCAACGTTACGCGAGGTGATCACCAGCTTGCCTGCCGAGTTAGTTACCGACTTGGCATTGGTCAGCTTGATGGTACCTTTGTTCTTCACCTGAATGCTGGATTCAGCAGCCGCACGTGATGCCGCACCACCGATGTGGAACGTACGCATCGTCAGCTGTGTACCCGGCTCACCGATGGACTGTGCCGCGATAACACCGATCGCTTCACCTTTGTTGATGATGTGACCACGTGCCAGGTCGCGACCATAGCAATGCGCACACACACCAAAGTCGGTTTCACAACCAACAACAGAACGCACTTTCACGCTGTCTACTGAGTTCAGTTCCAGCACGTCACACCAGTGCTCATCGAGCAGAGTGTTACGTGGAACCAGAATGTCAGCCGTACCAGGCTTCAGCACGTCTTCCGCAGTCACACGACCCAGAACACGCTCACGCAGCGGTTCTTTCACGTCGCCACCTTCGATGACCGGCGTCATCATGATGCCTTCGTGCGTGCCGCAGTCGTCTTCAGTCACAACCAGATCCTGTGCAACGTCAACCAGACGACGCGTCAGATAACCGGAGTTTGCTGTTTTCAGTGCGGTATCCGCCAGACCTTTACGTGCACCGTGCGTCGAGATGAAGTACTGGAGTACGTTCAGACCTTCACGGAAGTTCGCCGTAATTGGCGTCTCAATGATTGAGCCATCTGGCTTAGCCATCAGACCACGCATACCGGCCAGCTGACGAATCTGTGCAGCAGAACCACGCGCACCGGAGTCGGCCATCATAAAGATGCTGTTGAAGGAAACCTGGCGCTCTTCTTCACCATCGCGGTTAATCACGACTTCAGTAGAGAGGTTTTCCATCATCGCTTTAGCAACGCGTTCGTTGGCCGCAGCCCAGATATCGATCACTTTGTTATAGCGTTCGCCTGCCGTCACCAGACCAGACTGGAACTGCTCCTGGATTTCAGCCACTTCCGCTTCCGCTTCGGTGATGATTTCCACTTTCTTCTCTGGGATAACCATGTCGTCGATACCAACAGACGCACCTGAACGTGCCGCATAGGCGAAGCCGGTGTACATGGTCTGGTCAGCAAAGATAACCGTTGGTTTCAGTCCCAGGATGCGGTAACAGGTGTTCAGCATCTTGGAGATCGCTTTCTTGCCCAGCGCCTGGTTGACGATGGAGAAAGGCAGACCTTTAGGCACGATCATCCACAGGATGGCGCGACCAATCGTCGTGTCGATGATGCTGGTTTTAGAAACCCACTCATCCTGCTCGTTTTTCTCGTGCTCAGTGATACGCACTTTAACGCGAGCGTGCAGCGAAGCGAGGCCGGCGCGGTAAACGCGTTCAGCTTCTTTCGGACCGGTCAGTACCATGCCTTCGCCTTTGGCGTTAACACAGTCGCGGGTCATGTAATACAGGCCCAGTACAACGTCCTGTGAAGGAACGATGATTGGCTCGCCGTTCGCAGGTGACAGGATGTTGTTGGTAGACATCATCAGCGCACGCGCTTCCAGCTGGGCTTCCAGCGTCAGCGGTACGTGAACAGCCATCTGGTCACCATCGAAGTCGGCGTTATAAGCCGCACAAACCAGCGGGTGCAGCTGGATAGCTTTACCTTCGATCAGGACGGGCTCAAATGCCTGGATACCCAAACGGTGCAGGGTTGGTGCACGGTTCAGCAGTACCGGGTGTTCGCGGATCACTTCGTCCAGGATATCCCACACGACAGCTTCTTCACGCTCAACCATTTTCTTAGCGGCTTTGATGGTGGTGGCCAGGCCACGCAGTTCCAGCTTGCCGTAGATGAACGGTTTGAACAGCTCCAGTGCCATTTTCTTCGGCAGACCGCACTGATGCAGACGCAGGTATGGACCTACGGTGATAACAGAACGGCCAGAGTAGTCAACACGCTTACCGAGCAGGTTCTGACGGAAACGACCCTGCTTACCTTTGATCATATCGGCCAAAGATTTCAGAGGACGCTTGTTAGAACCGGTGATCGCACGACCGCGACGACCGTTATCCAGCAGGGCATCAACCGCTTCCTGCAGCATACGTTTTTCGTTACGCACGATGATATCTGGCGCAGCCAGATCCAGCAGGCGTTTCAGACGGTTGTTACGGTTGATCACGCGGCGGTACAGATCGTTCAGATCCGACGTAGCGAAACGACCACCATCCAGCGGTACCAGCGGACGCAGATCTGGCGGCAGAACCGGCAGAACGGTCAGGATCATCCACTCTGGCTTGTTACCAGACTGAACGAACGCTTCCAGCAGCTTAATACGCTTGGTCAGCTTTTTACGTTTGGTCTCGGAGTTAGTTTCGTTCAGCTCTTCGCGCAGCTGTTCGCACTCTTGCTCCAGATCCATGTTTTTCAGCAGTGCCTGAATCGCTTCTGCACCCATTTTCGCGTCGAATTCGTCACCGAATTCTTCCAGCGCATCCAGGTACTGCTCTTCAGTCAGAATCTGACGTTTCTCGAGGTTGGTCATGCCACCTTCGATAACGACATAAGATTCAAAATACAGCACGCGTTCGATGTCACGCAGCGGCATATCCAGCAGCAGGCCGATACGCGAAGGCAGTGACTTCAGGAACCAGATGTGTGCGGTTGGCGAAGCCAGCTCGATGTGGCCCATGCGCTCACGACGCACTTTAGTCTGGGTCACTTCAACGCCGCACTTCTCGCAGATCACACCACGGTGTTTCAGGCGCTTGTACTTACCACACAGGCATTCGTAATCTTTTACCGGCCCAAAAATACGGGCACAGAACAGACCATCGCGCTCTGGCTTGAAGGTACGATAGTTAATGGTTTCCGGCTTTTTCACTTCACCGAAAGACCAGGAACGGATCATGTCTGGCGACGCCAGCGCAATTTTGATCGCATCAAACTCTTCGGTTTTAGTTTGCGCTTTCAGAAACTTAAGTAAGTCTTTCACGGATTTGCTCCCGTCGGAGTGAGACTCAGGGGCGTCCAACCGAAATTGAACGCCCCATAACCAGTACAAATGCGAGCGCGTTAACCCTGCGCTTCCAGGCCAGGCCTGTTACTGAGGGTTACTCGTCTTCCAGCTCGATGTTGATACCCAGCGAGCGAATCTCTTTCAACAGTACGTTGAACGATTCTGGCATGCCGGGTTCCATCTGATGGTTGCCATCCACGATGTTCTTATACATCTTGGTACGGCCGTTGACGTCATCAGACTTAACGGTAAGCATTTCCTGAAGGGTATACGCAGCACCGTAAGCTTCCAGCGCCCATACTTCCATCTCACCGAAGCGCTGACCACCGAACTGTGCCTTACCACCCAGCGGCTGCTGAGTAACGAGGCTATAGGAACCGGTAGAACGTGCGTGCATCTTGTCATCAACCAGGTGGTTGAGTTTCAGCATGTACATATAGCCTACGGTTACCTGACGTTCGAACTGCTCACCAGTACGGCCATCAAACAGGGTAATCTGACCGGAAGAAGGCAGACCGCCGAGCTCTAACAGCTCTTTGATTTCGCTCTCTTTCGCACCATCAAACACCGGCGTGGCAATTGGCATACCTTTTTTCAGGTTCTCAGCCAGGCGCAGAACTTCGTCATCAGTAAAGGTGTTCAGGTCAACTTTCTGACGCACATCGGTGCCCAGATCGTAAGCACGCTGGATGAATTCGCGCAGCTTGGCGACTTCTTCCTGCTTCTTCAGCATCGCGTTGATCTTCTCGCCGATACCTTTCGCTGCCATCCCCAGGTGAGTCTCAAGGATCTGACCGATGTTCATACGCGAAGGTACGCCCAGCGGGTTCAGTACGATATCGACCGGCGTACCGTTCTCATCGTAAGGCATGTCTTCGATTGGGTTGATCTTAGAGATAACACCTTTGTTACCGTGACGACCTGCCATTTTATCACCAGGCTGAATCTGGCGTTTAACAGCCAGATAAACCTTAACGATTTTCAGCACGCCAGGTGCCAGATCATCGCCTTGGGTGATTTTACGACGCTTACCTTCGAGTTTTTTCTCAAACTCGTGCTTCAGTTCGTCGTACTGCTCTGCCAGCTGCTCCAGCTGGTTTTGCTTGGCTTCGTCAGTCAGACCCAGCTCCAGCCAACGCTCACGCGGCAGCTTGTCCAGTTTGTCTGCTTCAACGCCACCGGAAATCAGGACAGACTGGATACGGCTAAACAGGCCCGCTTCCAGGATCTGCAGCTCTTCAGACAGGTCTTTCTTGGCCTGCTTCAGCTGCATTTCTTCGATTTCCAGCGCACGTTTGTCTTTTTCCACGCCATCGCGGGTGAAGACCTGAACGTCGATAACGGTACCGGAAACACCGTTCGGTACACGCAGAGAAGAGTCTTTAACGTCAGACGCTTTCTCACCGAAGATCGCACGCAGCAGCTTCTCTTCTGGCGTCAGCTGGGTTTCGCCTTTTGGCGTCACCTTACCAACCAGAATGTCACCGCCGGTCACTTCAGCACCGATATAAACGATACCGGACTCATCCAGTTTAGAGAGTGCAGCTTCGCCCACGTTCGGGATGTCAGCCGTGATCTCTTCTGGCCCCAGCTTGGTGTCACGAGACACACAGGCCAGTTCCTGAATGTGGATGGTGGTGAAGCGATCTTCCTGCACTACGCGCTCGGAGACTAAAATGGAGTCTTCGAAGTTGTAACCGTTCCACGGCATGAACGCGACGCGCATGTTCTGACCCAGCGCCAGCTCACCGAGATCGGTAGACGGGCCGTCAGCCAGCACATCACCACGTTCAACGGGCTCACCCAGAGAGACACACGGCATCTGATTGATACAGGTGTTCTGGTTAGAACGGGTGTATTTGGTCAGGTTGTAGATGTCGATACCCGCTTCGCCCGGGTACATCTCGTCTTCGTTAACTTTAATAACGATACGTGATGCATCAACGTACTGAACGGTACCACCACGTTTCGCAACAGCGGTAACACCGGAGTCAACGGCTACAGCGCGCTCCATACCGGTACCTACCAGCGGCTTATCAGCACGCAGAGTAGGAACGGCCTGACGTTGCATGTTCGCACCCATCAGGGCGCGGTTAGCATCATCGTGTTCCAGGAACGGAATCAGTGACGCACCGACAGAAACCACCTGCTGGGTGGAAACGTCCATGTAGTCAACCTGATCGCGGCTGAACAGACTTGATTCGCCTTTGCTACGGCAGGTGACCAGGTCATCAACGAACGCACCTTCTTCTGACAGATTGGTGTTCGCCTGCGCGATAACGTAGTTACCTTCTTCGATTGCAGAAAGGTAATGAATTTCATCGGAAACCACACCGTCAATAACGCGACGATAAGGGGTTTCCAGGAAACCGTACTCGTTCGTCTGCGCGTAAACAGACAAGGAGTTGATCAGACCGATGTTCGGACCTTCAGGGGTTTCGATTGGGCAGACACGACCGTAGTGCGTTGGGTGTACGTCACGCACTTCGAAGCCGGCACGCTCACGGGTTAAACCGCCCGGGCCGAGAGCAGAGATACGACGCTTGTGCGTAATCTCTGACAAGGGGTTGTTCTGATCCATAAACTGAGACAGCTGGCTGGAACCAAAGAACTCTTTCACCGCCGCCGAAATTGGCTTGGCGTTGATCATGTCCTGTGGCATCAGCGTATCGAGATCGCCCAGAGAAAGACGCTCTTTCACTGCACGCTCAACACGGACCAGACCGACGCGGAACTGGTTTTCAGCCATTTCACCGACTGAACGAATACGACGGTTACCGAGGTGGTCGATATCGTCCACTTCGCCTTTACCGTTACGGATGTCGATCAGTTTTTTCATCACTTCGATGATGTCTTCTTTGCTCAGGATACCTGAACCTTCGATCTCATCACGCAGCAATGAACGGTTGAACTTCATGCGGCCGACTGCAGAAAGATCGTAACGATCTTCAGAGAAGAACAGGTTCTCAAACAGGTTCTCTGCAGCTTCACGCGTTGGCGGCTCACCAGGACGCATCATGCGGTAGATCTCAACCAGCGCGCTCAGGCGATCGTTGGTTGGGTCAACGCGCAGCGTCTCGGAGATGTATGGGCCGTGATCCAAATCGTTGGTGAACAGCGTTTCAATGCGCTTGTGACCCGACTGGCTCAGCTTCGCCAGCAGATCCAGCGACAGTTCCATGTTGGCCGCAACGATCAGCTCACCGGTATTCTCATCGATGTAGTCTTTAGAGACCACTTTGCCCGCGATGTATTCCACAGGGACTTCGATGTGTTGGATACCGTCTTTTTCCAGCTGACGAATATGACGCGCAGTGATGCGACGCCCTTTCTCAACGTAGACCGTGCCATTCGATTCGATATCGAAGGTCGCGGTTTCACCGCGCAGGCGCTCTGGCACCAGTTCCATCTGCAGCTTGTTGTCACGAATTTCGTACACCACTTTCTCGAAGAACACGTCGAGAATTTGAGCAGTGGTGTAATGCAGTGCGCGCAGAATGATACTGGCCGGCAGCTTACGACGACGGTCAATACGGACGAAAAGGTTGTCTTTCGGGTCAAACTCGAAGTCGAGCCATGAACCACGGTAAGGGATGATACGTGCGTTATACAGCACTTTACCCGAGGAGTGGGTTTTACCCTTATCGCTGTCAAAGAACACGCCAGGACTACGATGCAGCTGAGAAACGATAACACGTTCAGTACCGTTGATAACAAAGGTACCGTTGTCAGTCATGAGTGGAATTTCACCCATGTAGACTTCTTGTTCTTTAATGTCTTTTACTGTGCCTTCTGGCGCTTCGCGCTCATAGATCACCAGACGCAGTTTCACGCGCAGCGGTGCCGAGTAGGTCACGCCACGGATCTGACACTCTTTCACGTCAAAGACAGGTTCACCTAAGCGATAGCTGACATACTGCAACTCAGAGTTGCCGCTGTAGCTCGCAATAGGGAATACAGAGCGGAATGCAGCTTCCAGTCCGTACTGACCTTCTGGATCTTGCTCGATAAACTTCTGAAACGAATCAAGCTGGATGGAAAGGAGATAAGGTATGTCCAAAACTTGCGGACGTTTACCAAAATCCTTACGAATACGTTTTTTCTCGGTATAGGAGTAAACCATAGGGTTCCTCAGCTAGCTGACAAGTCGACCCACGCTGTCCGTCCTGACAGGACAGTTCATGCAACACGATTTTGTTTGATTCACCTACTGCTCTGCAGTACGTGCAATACCTCTTTCTATCACGCTTAAATCATTTCATTGCTTCAGCGTGGGCAGGGAACCCGCACGGGAAAGCAGTATATTAAGTCGTCGATAGAGAAAGATATTGATGAGCAACAATGGACAAACAGTGCGAAACCCCATTGAGGCCCTGGAGCGCAAAAAGGCTGGTGACCAAAAAGTCACCAGCCATCAGTCTGAAACTACTCAGACTGCAACCCGAGGGTTGTCTTACTTAACTTCAACTTCAGCGCCAGCTTCTTTCAGAGCAGCTTCAAGTGCAGCTGCGTCATCTTTGCTGATGCCTTCTTTGATCACGCCAGTTGCTTCAACCAGATCTTTGGCTTCTTTCAGGCCCAGACCAGTTGCGGTACGTACGGCTTTGATTACTGCAACTTTGTTCGCGCCAACAGCTTTCAGAACGACGTCGAATTCAGTTTTCTCTTCAACAGCTTCAGCTGGGCCAGCAGCAACAGCTACAGCAGCAGCAGCAGAAACGCCGAATTTTTCTTCCATAGCAGAAACCAGCTCAACTACTTCCATTACGGACATAGCAGCAACGGCTTCCAGAATTTGGTCTTTAGTAATAGACATAACAATTGTTCCTAAGAATCAGAAAAAGTTTATACGTTAGCAAGAGCGAAGAAAAGAGAGGCCTTAAGCCGCTTCTTTTGCATCGCGAACAGCAGCCAGAGTGCGAACCAGTTTGCCGGCAGCGGCTTCTTTCATGGTCGACATCAGACGTGCCAGTGCTTCTTCGTAGGTCGGCAGAGTTGCCAGACGGTCAATATTGGCCGCCGTGATCAGCTCACCTTCAAAGGCTGCAGCTTTGACCTCGAATTTTGCATTCGCTTTCGCGAAATCTTTGAACAGACGAGCAGCAGCGCCCGGGTGTTCCATAGAATATGCAATCAGGGTCGGACCAACAAACGTGTCTTTCAGGCACTCGAACTGAGTACCTTCAACGACGCGGCGCAGCAGGGTGTTACGAACAACACGCATGTAAACGCCAGCTTCACGACCTGCTTTACGCAGTTCGGTCATTTTATCAACGGTAACGCCACGAGAATCCGCAACAACCGCTGAAAGCGCACCTTTGGCTACTTCGCTGACTTCAGCAACAATCGCTTGTTTGTCTTGAAGATTTAATGCCATTAGCTT
Source organism: Pantoea sp. Ae19-2 (assembly GCF_059801205.1). NCBI lineage: Bacteria > Pseudomonadati > Pseudomonadota > Gammaproteobacteria > Enterobacterales > Erwiniaceae > Pantoea > Pantoea sp. Ae19-2. The sequence continues at coordinate 3,706,709 of NZ_JBCHWE010000001.1, forward strand.
TAGCTCCTGGATTTGACCGGGGAAGGATTTCCCCGGAACTCACTTCACTTACTCACCCGAAGGGAAATAAGCGCTAATACACGGTGAGCAGAATCCAGATAAGAAAAAATCTTTTGGTTCTGTCACCGTCTACGCAGGGGATTAAGCATTACATCCGAGGATGTTCCGCTCCTGCGGTCTTGGACGGAGGCCAGGATAAGGCCTGGCTCCAACCTAAAATTTGGGTCGTGTGTTGTCACTCAAACCGCATTGCGCTGGCTGTCTTTGCCCCCACCCGCCACACAGTTCACTGTGCTTCAGGTCGCTGACTCGGCCACCGTCTTACCACGTTCTGAATAACCCACATCGACGTCTGCATTAATGCAGAACAACGGGCGTAAGATTCTAGGTGAATTTTTCGCCCGTTTCAAGTAGCAATTAGTTTGCTACGGCAGTCAGACCCGCCTGGTCAACGGCAACGCCGGCGCCCATGGTGGTAGAGATGCTAACTTTCTTGATGTACACGCCTTTCGCCTGTGCAGGTTTTGCTTTTTTCAGCGCAACCAGCAAAGATTCCAGGTTTTCTTTCAGTTTGTCAGCATCGAAGTCCACTTTACCGATGGTAGTGTGGATGATGCCGTTTTTGTCGTTACGATAACGAACCTGACCTGCTTTAGCGTTCTTAACCGCTTCAGCAACGTTAGGCGTTACAGTACCGACTTTCGGGTTTGGCATCAGGCCACGTGGACCCAGAACCTGGCCTAACTGGCCAACAACGCGCATTGCATCCGGAGAAGCAATAACAACGTCAAAGTTCATTTCGCCTTTCTTGATCTGATCGGCCAGGTCTTCCATACCTACCAGCTCAGCGCCAGCTGCTTTAGCAGCTTCAGCGTTTGCGCCCTGGGTGAAGACAGCTACACGTACTGAACGACCAGTACCGTGTGGCAGAACGGTCGCGCCGCGGACGTTCTGATCAGATTTACGTGCATCGATGCCGAGGTTAACAGCAACGTCAACGCTTTCGACGAACTTGGCAGTAGCCAGTTCTTTCAGTAAAGCGATTGCTTCAGCAATATCGTACTGCTTGGTCGCGTCAACTTTGTCGCGAATTACGCTCATGCGCTTGGTCAGCTTAGCCATTTCTTAGTCCTCTACAACCAGGCCCATGGAACGAGCAGTACCTTCGATTGAGCGAGTCATCGCTTCAACGTCAGAACCAGTCATGTCCGCAGCTTTAGTTTCTGCGATTTCACGTACCTGAGCACGAGTCACTTTACCGACTTTATCTTTGTTCGGCTTACCAGAACCAGACTTGATGCCTGCTGCTTTTTTCAGCAGAACGGCAGCCGGAGGCGTTTTGGTAATAAAGGTAAAAGAACGGTCGCTGTATACGGTGATAACAACTGGAGTCGGCAGACCTTTTTCCAGTGATTCTGTTTTGGCGTTAAACGCTTTACAGAATTCCATGATGTTAACACCCTGCTGACCCAGAGCTGGACCAACCGGTGGACTTGGGTTCGCCATACCAGCTGCAACCTGCAGCTTGACGTAGGCTTGTACTTTCTTAGCCATGATAATTCCTCAATTGGGTTATAGCGCCTGTAAAAGGCTCCCCGTGGTAACGATTTACACGCTGTTGCCAGCGCATAAAAACAAAAGGCGCGAAATTATAGTTAAATTTCGCGCCTGCTGCAACAGCCAAATTGTATGTCGGAAAAGGTTAGCCCTTCTCAACCTGACCGAAGTCGAGTTCTACTGGCGTTGCGCGTCCAAAGATGGAAACAGAAACCGTCAGGCGGCTCTTTTCGTAGTCCACATCTTCAACCACACCGTTAAAGTCGGCAAATGGACCATCGTTGACACGTACCATTTCGCCCGGCTCGAACAGCGTTTTCGGACGCGGCTTGTCGCCCACCTGCTGCAGGCGATTCATAATCGCATCGACTTCTTTGTCGCTAATCGGCGCAGGACGGTCAGAGGTACCGCCAATAAAGCCCATAACGCGCGGAACGCTGCGCACCAGGTGCCAGCTGGCGTCATTCATTACCATCTGTACCAGAACGTAGCCGGGGAAGAATTTGCGCTCGCTCTTGCGGCGTTGACCACCACGGATCTCAACAACTTCTTCTGTAGGAACCATGACGTCGCCAAACAGCTCTTCCATGTTGTGCAGTTTGATGTGCTCACGCAGCGACTGTGCTACGCGGCCTTCAAAACCGGAAAACGCCTGCACGACGTACCAGCGTTTCTTTGGAGCTTCAGACATCTCAGAACCTCAGGCCAGTGATAAACGATACCAGACGGACCAGAATACCATCCAGCCCCCACAAAATCAGTGACATCACGGCAGTAACCGCGGCAACGATTAACGTGGTATGCAGTGTTTCCTGGCGGGTTGGCCAGATAACTTTACGCATTTCGGTTCTTGCTTCACGTGCAAAGGCCACGGTTGCTTTGCCTTTTGTCGTCAAAAGCGCAATGCCGCCTGCTGCCGCAATCAGTACAACCACAGCTAACGCGCGCAAAGGCAGCGTCACATCGCGATAGAGGTAGTTACCTACGATCGCCGCAAGCAGTAATAAGACTACCACTACCCACTTCAGCGCTTCGAGGCCGCGCCCGCTCCCTTGAGCTTCGGTATTCGCACTCATAAACCAACCTGCCACAATAATTCAGAAACTATTCTGCCCCGCATTGCGAGGCATCCAAACCGAATGAGCTTTTGGGGCGTAACTCGGTATCCAGCGCCGCATAACAGAGCCTGTCTCAGCAATGATTATGGTTCAAAATCACTGATGAGTCAGGTTCTATGAAACAGCGTACAAAAAGGGCATCAAATGATGCCCTTTCCACGTGCATTGCGTCAAATATTATCGGTAATTAAGCGATAACTTTGGCAACAACACCCGCGCCAACGGTACGGCCACCTTCGCGGATTGCGAAGCGCAGACCTTCGTCCATTGCGATTGGGTGAATCAGGGTAACAACCATTTTGATGTTGTCGCCTGGCATAACCATTTCAACGCCTTCTGGCAGCTCTACTGAACCGGTCACGTCTGTGGTACGGAAGTAGAACTGTGGACGGTAGCCCTTGAAGAACGGAGTATGGCGGCCACCTTCGTCTTTAGACAGAACGTAAACTTCTGACTCGAACTTGGTGTGTGGCTTGATTGAGCCTGGCTTCGCCAGAACCTGACCACGCTGGATGTCTTCACGCTTGATACCGCGCAGCAGAACACCACAGTTTTCGCCTGCCTGACCCTGGTCCAGCAGTTTGCGGAACATTTCAACACCGGTACAGGTTGATTTCGCGGTATCTTTGATACCAACGATTTCAACTTCGTCGCCGACTTTAACGATACCGCGCTCTACACGACCGGTTACAACAGTACCACGGCCAGAGATTGAGAATACGTCTTCGATTGGCAGCAGGAATGGCATATCGATTGCACGTACTGGATCCGGGATGTAGTTATCCAGGTGACCAGCCAGCTCAACGATCTTCTCTTCCCACTCTGGGTTACCTTCCAGCGCTTTCAGGGCTGAACCGCGAACGATTGGTGTATCGTCGCCCGGGAAGTCGTACTGTGACAGCAGGTCACGAACTTCCATCTCAACCAGTTCCAGCAGCTCTTCGTCATCAACCATGTCACACTTGTTCAGGAACACGATGATGTAAGGAACGCCTACCTGACGACCCAGCAGGATGTGCTCACGGGTCTGCGGCATTGGGCCGTCAGTCGCAGCAACAACCAGGATCGCGCCGTCCATCTGCGCAGCACCGGTGATCATGTTTTTCACATAGTCGGCGTGGCCTGGGCAGTCAACGTGCGCATAGTGGCGAGACGGGGTTTCATACTCAACGTGTGCCGTGTTGATGGTGATACCACGTGCTTTTTCTTCCGGGGTGCTGTCGATCTGATCGAACGCACGTGCCTGGCCGCCGTTGGTTTTAGCCAGAACGGTGGTGATCGCTGCAGTCAGGGTGGTTTTACCGTGGTCAACGTGACCGATGGTTCCCACGTTTACGTGCAGTTTGTTACGTTGAAATTGCTCTTTAGCCATCGCTTGTCCCTCTAAGACACGGATATATCAAAGATATCGTCACATTAACCAGGCATTGCCTGACTGCAAGGAGTTACAGAGAAAAATCAGGAGGGAGATAAAGGAAGTGGTGCTGATACCCAGAGTCGAACTGGGGACCTCACCCTTACCAAGGGTGCGCTCTACCAACTGAGCCATATCAGCACATCTGGAGCGGGCAGCGGGAATCGAACCCGCATCATCAGCTTGGAAGGCTGAGGTAATAGCCATTATACGATGCCCGCATCCTGGAACTCGGCTACCTGTTCTTTCTGTAGCTTGTGAATAACAGAAGATGTCCTCTGTTATCCTTCGCCCGTCAGCGAAGCTGACTGACTTTGACTGAGCTTACACCCAATCTGAATTCAGGGTGAGAAGAAGCGACTCACCTGCCAGATAAACAGGTTGTTTATCTGTTTCTCAACCCGGGGGTTGAAATGGTGGTGGGAGAAGGATTCGAACCTTCGAAGTCTGTGACGGCAGATTTACAGTCTGCTCCCTTTGGCCGCTCGGGAATCCCACCTACTTGATGGTGCCGGCTACCGGAATCGAACTGGTGACCTACTGATTACAAGTCAGTTGCTCTACCAACTGAGCTAAGCCGGCATCAAGTGACGCGCATTCTAGGAAGGTCGGCAGAAGGATGCAACAAAAAAATCACTGTTTTTGTTCTATCGCTTACTATTTGTGCAAAGCATCGCAATTTACCCCTGATATGCAGAAATAACATCCAATTATTGGTTAAAATTTCTCTTCGCTCTCTTTCCGATAATGTTGCTCCCTCCCCCTGTCTCGCCCACTTTGTTGTCTTCATCCCTCAGGTTTTCTTAGGCCTCTGCCAGAAAAATGCATTAACTGCTCAGTTTTCAATCACCTCATGCGTACTTTTATCGCGACAGGACCCTACCTAAGGCCGCAGCCTTGAGTGTTATCCCCTAAAAGTTTTCAGGCGACACTGCCCGGCATGAAGATAAGTATCAGTATCAGGCGAAAGGCAGATAAAAACGTCACGGCTGACAGACCACCTGTGGGGCGGTTCGGTGCCTGAGGAGAATAAGGGCTGATAATCTGCATAAGCGTTCGTAGAGCGGCTGTGTGACTCACAGACAGCCTGTCATGCTGTCCACCGCATAGCAGGTCGGGTGAGCATGAAACTCAGATGCGATAAAGAACGTCGCTGACAGCCTCTATAAGAATGTCTGATGCACCAGCGTCGCTGACAGATAAGCTATGGCTGTCCTTAATACAGCAGCACGAGACCGAAGACGCCAGGGCAGACAGGGTTCACGCAATGGAGAGCAAGCGCTGACAATCTGCATGCGCCTGTACGACACAGCGCGGCTGTCTTTCGAACAGCAGGCACGGACGTCGTGCTATAGCGCCAGCTGTGCAGCATCAAAAGGGTATATCCGGGCATATCTGATGCCATGCACCCGGCCTGAATCATGCGTCACGATGACAGCGGTGCGAAAGCCACAAACGCCTTTGCACAAAATTGCCTGATGTCTGAATGGCAATAAAAAGCATAACGATTAAAGATTTCAAGTCTCTGTACCGACGATTTATCAAATCTGCGGAGAGGCTTGCGAAAGCAAGCCGCCGTTTATTTTTTACTTCTTTTAAAAGCTATACTGGTGATACCCTCCAGCCCATTGTTCTCGTTAATAGCCCTGTGACCGGCAATTCATTTCTCTACACGGCCCGACTCGTCATCGGCGAAAATGTACAGATCGGTTTGAATCTGCAGTCAAATGTATACTTATGGATAAAACGACATCACTTACGACGCCTTATTTACAGTTCACTCGTGAACAGTGGGCGGCATTACGCGACTCGGTTCCAATGACGCTGTCAGAGGATGAGATCGCGCAATTGAAAGGGATCAATGAAGATCTTTCCATTGAGGAAGTGGCAGAAATCTACCTGCCTCTATCACGTCTGCTTAATTTCTATATAAGTTCAAATGTCCGCCGTCAGGCCGTGCTGGAGCAGTTTCTGGGAACGAATGGGCAAAAAATTCCTTATATCATCAGCATTGCAGGCAGCGTTGCGGTGGGCAAAAGCACCACTGCTCGTGTTTTGCAGGCGCTTCTGAGCCGCTGGCCCGGACACCGTAAGGTTGAGTTAATTACGACAGATGGTTTTCTTCATCCCAATGCCGTGCTGAAAGAGCGCGGCTTAATGAAGAAAAAAGGCTTTCCTCAGTCCTATGATATGCATCGGCTGGTGAAATTTGTTTCCGACCTTAAGTCGGGCGCCAGCCAGGTTACCGCTCCCGTCTACTCCCATTTAATTTATGATGTTATTCCGGATGGCGATAAGGTTGTCCAGCAACCTGATATTCTGATTCTGGAAGGGTTAAATGTGCTGCAGAGCGGCATGGATTATCCTCACGATCCACACCATGTTTTTGTTTCCGACTTTGTGGATTTTTCAATCTATGTGGATGCTGAAGAAGATCTTTTGCAGCGCTGGTATGTGAATCGTTTCCTTAAATTTCGCGAGGGCGCTTTTACCGATCCCAACTCTTATTTTCATCACTATGCTCAGCTACCTGAAGACGAAGCCGTTAATATTGCTGGCTCATTGTGGCGGGAGATTAACTGGTTGAATCTGAAAGAAAATATTCTCCCTACACGTGAAAGAGCCAGCTTAATTATGACGAAAAGCGGTAACCACGCGGTGGAAAAACTGCGTCTCAGAAAATAACAGGTGGCGATTAAGCCTGCCAAAAGCAGGCTTTATTTTATTTTTCAAACCGGTCGAAGAGATATTTCTCCCCCTACCCACGATTGAATTTTTCCGTCTTGTTCCAGCTGCAAACCACCCTGATTATCAATGCCACGAGCAATACCGTGCACTTCACGTTCACCAATCAGTAATTTAACCGGGCGATTGATGAAGTTGTCCAGTTCGGCCCAGCGCGTCACAAAGGGCGTTAATCCCTCCTGCTCAAATACGGGTAGTGCTTCACGCAGGCGATTAATCAGTGTTGCTGCCAGTTCATTGCGATTAATTGTCACGCCGGCTTCCTGTAAGTTAATCCAGCCCTGATTAATCTGCGCCGCTTCGGCAGTTCTCATCGCCAGATTAATTCCGGCGCCCATCACGATTTGTGCTGCATCGCCGGTTTTACCGGTTAATTCAACCAGGATCCCCGCTAACTTCCGGTCATGAAGATAAATGTCGTTAGGCCATTTTACCCGTACGTCCTGCGCACCTAATGACCGCAGCGTTTCCGCCATAATGATACCAATCACCAGGCTCAGCCCCATTGCCGCTGCCGGGCCCTGTTCCAGGCGCCAGTACATAGACATATAGAGGTTGGCACCAAAGGGTGAAAACCAGTGACGTCCGCGTCGGCCACGTCCTGCCTGCTGATATTCAGCGAGGCAGACGGATCCTGAAGGCAGAGAATGCATACGTTCGAGTAAATACTGATTAGTTGAATCAATAACCGGTATTACGGCTATATCAGCCTGAGACAGTTGCCCCAAAATCTCTTGTTCATTGAGCAACTGAAGTGGGGCTGGAAAACTGTAGCCTTTACCTGTGACGGTATACACCTCAAGGCCCCAGCTTTTTAACGTTTGAATATGTTTATTAATCGCCGCACGGCTCATACCAAGCGTTTCACCGAGTTGCTCACCCGAGTGAAATTCACCATCGGCCAGGATATCAATTAATTTAAGCGGTACGCTATGATCCTTCATGAGATGACCTCTACAGCGTTACATTCACCCTGAGCCTGAATGAAACGAACTTCTGGCTCCAGCCAGACATTAAATTTTTCACCTACCCGGGAACGTACCTTTTTTGCCAGCGCGACAATGTCGTCAGGTGTGGCATTTTCAGCATTGATTAACACTAATGCCTGCTGCTGATGCACTGCCGCACCGCCAATTCGGCTGCCTTTAAGCTGGCATTGATCGATGAGCCAGCCTGCAGCCAGTTTACTATCACCTGTAGGCTGAGGATAATGTGGCATCGCTGGGTACTCACTCAACAGCACAGCCGCCTGCTGGCCAGTTATCACGGGATTTTTAAAAAAACTGCCCACGTTACCGGTTATTTTCGGATCCGGTAATTTACTCTGTCGCATATGACAGACCGCATGAAAAACATCCCAGGCATTTGCCGTGGCAGGGTTTAGCGTTTTTAAATCACCGTAGGTCAGGACGGGCTGCCAGTGTTTTTTCAATGAAAATCCGACAGCGATAATCGTGTAGCCTGACTGGTACTGATGTTTGAAAATACTGTCGCGATAACCAAACTGGCAATCGTCACGGCTCAAACGCTGTGTGAGACCGGTATGCAGATTTAGTACATCGACGTATTCACATACATCTTTTAATTCAACGCCATAGGCACCGATATTCTGTATGGGTGCTGATCCTACCATTCCAGGAATGAGTGCCAGATTTTCCAGACCCGAAATCCCTTTTTCCAGGGTAGTTTTTACCAGTTGGTGCCAGTTCTCGCCCGCGCCAACGTGCAGTTTCCAGCGCTCAGTCTCATCAAGGATTTCAACCCCTGCAATGCGGTTGATCACCACCACGCCTGCAAAGTCCTCAAGGAAGAGCACGTTGCTGCCCTCCCCGAGGATCAGAAAAGGTTGCTGGCTATGCTGGCTCATTTGCCAGGCTGAAAGTATGGCTTCCGGCGATTCGGCGACAATACGTGTTTTTGCGCTGACATCAAGCCCCAGCGTGTTGTCGGCTTTTAATGAGATGTACGAACTGGACATGATACGGCCTTAACGGGTTAATCTGCCGGTAGTTTACCGCATCACAACGGTAATGCGGGGGAATTTGCATGCGATGAAAGGCTTTCAACGATTTTGCGGCTCCTGAAAATCCTGATAGCGACAGAAATAAAGTGGTTGGGTGGATAGCGGAAGGCTGGCAGGTAACGATTTTCACAGTTTTGTTTCAGATGATGCACAGAATGACGCAGTGCGGGAGAGGATTAAAGCAGCAAGAGCGGCGTTGCAGACCCGCGGTTGTATCGGGGTCATGATGAGACGGAATATGATGAGGGGTTATCTGCCAGATCGCAGACGTAAAAAAGCCCTGAACGTCAGTTCAGGGCTTCTTTACTTGTTTGATGCCTGGCAGTTCCCTACTCTCGCATGGGGAGACCCCACACTACCATCGGCGCTACGGCGTTTCACTTCTGAGTTCGGCATGGGGTCAGGTGGGACCACCGCGCTAAAGCCGCCAGGCAAATTCTTTGTGCTCCGTCCTGCGTCTTTCACGCTGCTGCCGCGTTGGCTTCCCTCGCGCCGCTCCGTCACATACCTCAGTATGCTCCTTCACCCCGTCTCGGTTGCCGCCTTGCACTCAGCGCAAAATCCTTCGGACTCACGTCCGCAGAACAGAACTAAATTCTTTATCCGGTAAACAATGCTGAAAATTCAAGTCGTCTCTCTACCAAAACGCCTCTGGCGTTGTAAGGTTAAGCCTCACGGGTCATTAGTACCGGTAAGCTCAACGCATCGCTGCGCTTACACACCCGGCCTATCAACGTCGTCGTCTTCAACGTCCCTTCAGGAGCCTTAAAGGCTCAGGGAGAACTCATCTCGGGGCAAGTTTCGTGCTTAGATGCTTTCAGCACTTATCTTTTCCGCACTTAGCTACCGGGCAGTGCCACTGGCGTGACAACCCGGACACCAGCGGTGCGTTCACTCCGGTCCTCTCGTACTAGGAGCAACCCCCCTCAATTCTCCAGCGCCCACGGCAGATAGGGACCGAACTGTCTCACGACGTTCTAAACCCAGCTCGCGTACCACTTTAAACGGCGAACAGCCGTACCCTTGGGACCTACTTCAGCCCCAGGATGTGATGAGCCGACATCGAGGTGCCAAACACCGCCGTCGATATGAACTCTTGGGCGGTATCAGCCTGTTATCCCCGGAGTACCTTTTATCCGTTGAGCGATGGCCCTTCCATTCAGAACCACCGGATCACTATGACCTGCTTTCGCACCTGCTCGAGCCGTCACTCTCGCAGTCAAGCTGGCTTATGCCATTGCACTAACCTCCTGATGTCCGACCAGGATTAGCCAACCTTCGTGCTCCTCCGTTACGCTTTGGGAGGAGACCGCCCCAGTCAAACTACCCACCAGACACTGTCCGCAGCCCGGATTACGGGCCTACGTTAGAACACCAAACATTAAAGGGTGGTATTTCAAGGCCGGCTCCACGCAGACTGGCGTCCACGCTTCAAAGCCTCCCACCTATCCTACACATCAAGGCTCAGTGTTCAGTGTCAAGCTGTAGTAAAGGTTCACGGGGTCTTTCCGTCTTGCCGCGGGTACACTGCATCTTCACAGCGATTTCAATTTCACTGAGTCTCGGGTGGAGACAGCCTGGCCATCATTACGCCATTCGTGCAGGTCGGAACTTACCCGACAAGGAATTTCGCTACCTTAGGACCGTTATAGTTACGGCCGCCGTTTACCGGGGCTTCGATCAAGAGCTTCTCCTTGCGGATAACCCCATCAATTAACCTTCCGGCACCGGGCAGGCGTCACACCGTATACGTCCACTTTCGTGTTTGCACAGTGCTGTGTTTTTAATAAACAGTTGCAGCCAGCTGGTATCTTCGACTGGCTTCAGCTCCGGGAGCAAGTCCCTTCACCTACGCGCCAGCGTGCCTTCTCCCGAAGTTACGGCACCATTTTGCCTAGTTCCTTCACCCGAGTTCTCTCAAGCGCCTTGGTATTCTCTACCTGACCACCTGTGTCGGTTTGGGGTACGATTTTGTGTTACCTGATGCTTAGAGGCTTTTCCTGGAAGCAGGGCATTTATCACTTCAGCACCGTAGTGCCTCGTCGTCACGCCTCAGTGTAAAGTGAACCGGATTTGCCTGGAACACACACCTACACGCTTAAACCGGGACAACCGTCGCCCGGCTGATATAGCCTTCTCCGTCCCCCCTTCGCAGTAACACCAAGTACAGGAATATTAACCTGTTTCCCATCGACTACGCCTTTCGGCCTCGCCTTAGGGGTCGACTCACCCTGCTCCGATTAACGTTGAACAGGAACCCTTGGTCTTCCGGCGACAAGGTTTTTCACCTTGTTTATCGTTACTTATGTCAGCATTCGCACTTCTGATACCTCCAGCATGCCTCACAGCACACCTTCGACGGCTTACAGAACGCTCCCCTACCCAACAACACATAGTGTCGCTGCCGCAGCTTCGGTGCATGGTTTAGCCCCGTTACATCTTCCGCGCAGGCCGACTCGACCAGTGAGCTATTACGCTTTCTTTAAATGATGGCTGCTTCTAAGCCAACATCCTGGCTGTCTGGGCCTTCCCACATCGTTTCCCACTTAACCATGACTTTGGGACCTTAGCTGGCGGTCTGGGTTGTTTCCCTCTTCACGACGGACGTTAGCACCCGCCGTGTGTCTCCCGTGATAACATTCTCCGGTATTCGCAGTTTGCATCGGGTTGGTAAGCCGGGATGGCCCCCTAGCCGAAACAGTGCTCTACCCCCGGAGATGAGTTCACGAGGCGCTACCTAAATAGCTTTCGGGGAGAACCAGCTATCTCCCGGTTTGATTGGCCTTTCACCCCCAGCCACAGGTCATCCGCTAATTTTTCAACATTAGTCGGTTCGGTCCTCCAGTTAGTGTTACCCAACCTTCAACCTGCCCATGGCTAGATCACCGGGTTTCGGGTCTATACCCTGCAACTTAACGCCCAGTTAAGACTCGGTTTCCCTGCGGCTCCCCTATACGGTTAACCTTGCTACAGAATATAAGTCGCTGACCCATTATACAAAAGGTACGCAGTCACCCCATAAAGAGGCTCCCACTGCTTGTACGTACACGGTTTCAGGTTCTGTTTCACTCCCCTCGCCGGGGTTCTTTTCGCCTTTCCCTCACGGTACTGGTTCACTATCGGTCAGTCAGGAGTATTTAGCCTTGGAGGATGGTCCCCCCATATTCAGACAGGATACCACGTGTCCCGCCTTACTCATCGAACTCACAGCCTGTGCACCTTTGTGTACGGGAGTATCACCCTGTACCCTGCGACTTTCCAGACGCTTCCACTGATGCACAAGCTGATGATGGTTCTGGGCTCCTCCCCGTTCGCTCGCCGCTACTGGGGGAATCTCGGTTGATTTCTTTTCCTCGGGGTACTTAGATGTTTCAGTTCCCCCGGTTCGCCTCATACAGCTATGTATTCACTGCATGATAGTGTGACGAGTCACACTGGGTTTCCCCATTCGGGTATCGCCGGTTGTTGCGGTTCATATCACCTTACCGGCGCTTATCGCAGATTAGCACGCCCTTCATCGCCTCTGACTGCCAGGGCATCCACCGTGTACGCTTAGTCGCTTAACCTCACAACCCACAGGCGTTTTACGCTGCGTGTCGTGAGCTTTTGAGAGACTCGAACACACCGTCATCATTCTTTATTACGGAAGAATGCGACGCTGTGTCGTTTCAAATTTTCAGCTTGTTCCGGATTGTTAAAGAGCAAATATCTCAAACGTGACCCTGAGGCCAGTTTTGAGATACTTCGTGGAGACACCTTTCACCTGTCACCAAGCAAGTGGCGTCCCCTAGGGGATTCGAACCCCTGTTGCCGCCGTGAAAGGGCGGAGTCCTAACCGCTAGACGAAGGGGACACTGACGTGTCTCGACTTCGCAGCCGTCTTGCTTCTTTATCTTTCTATCAGACAATCTGTGTGAGCACTTCGCGGGAAAGTATCTTCAGGTAAGGAGGTGATCCAACCGCAGGTTCCCCTACGGTTACCTTGTTACGACTTCACCCCAGTCATGAATCACAAAGTGGTAAGCGCCCTCCCGAAGGTTAAGCTACCTACTTCTTTTGCAACCCACTCCCATGGTGTGACGGGCGGTGTGTACAAGGCCCGGGAACGTATTCACCGTGGCATTCTGATCCACGATTACTAGCGATTCCGACTTCACGGAGTCGAGTTGCAGACTCCGATCCGGACTACGACGCACTTTATGAGGTCCGCTTGCTCTCGCGAGGTCGCTTCTCTTTGTATGCGCCATTGTAGCACGTGTGTAGCCCTACTCGTAAGGGCCATGATGACTTGACGTCATCCCCACCTTCCTCCGGTTTATCACCGGCAGTCTCCTTTGAGTTCCCGACCGAATCGCTGGCAACAAAGGATAAGGGTTGCGCTCGTTGCGGGACTTAACCCAACATTTCACAACACGAGCTGACGACAGCCATGCAGCACCTGTCTCACGGTTCCCGAGGGCACTAAGGCATCTCTGCCAAATTCCGTGGATGTCAAGAGTAGGTAAGGTTCTTCGCGTTGCATCGAATTAAACCACATGCTCCACCGCTTGTGCGGGCCCCCGTCAATTCATTTGAGTTTTAACCTTGCGGCCGTACTCCCCAGGCGGTCGACTTAACGCGTTAGCTCCGGAAGCCACTCCTCAAGGGAACAACCTCCAAGTCGACATCGTTTACGGCGTGGACTACCAGGGTATCTAATCCTGTTTGCTCCCCACGCTTTCGCACCTGAGCGTCAGTCTTCGTCCAGGGGGCCGCCTTCGCCACCGGTATTCCTCCAGATCTCTACGCATTTCACCGCTACACCTGGAATTCTACCCCCCTCTACGAGACTCAAGCCTGCCAGTTTCAAATGCAGTTCCCAGGTTAAGCCCGGGGATTTCACATCTGACTTAACAGACCGCCTGCGTGCGCTTTACGCCCAGTAATTCCGATTAACGCTTGCACCCTCCGTATTACCGCGGCTGCTGGCACGGAGTTAGCCGGTGCTTCTTCTGCGGGTAACGTCAATCAATGCGGTTATTAACCACATCGCCTTCCTCCCCGCTGAAAGTACTTTACAACCCGAAGGCCTTCTTCATACACGCGGCATGGCTGCATCAGGCTTGCGCCCATTGTGCAATATTCCCCACTGCTGCCTCCCGTAGGAGTCTGGACCGTGTCTCAGTTCCAGTGTGGCTGGTCATCCTCTCAGACCAGCTAGGGATCGTCGCCTAGGTGGGCCGTTACCCCGCCTACTAGCTAATCCCATCTGGGTTCATCCGATAGTGAGAGGCCCGAAGGTCCCCCTCTTTGGTCTTGCGACGTTATGCGGTATTAGCCACCGTTTCCAGTGGTTATCCCCCTCTATCGGGCAGATCCCCAGACATTACTCACCCGTCCGCCACTCGTCACCCGAGAGCAAGCTCTCTGTGCTACCGTCCGACTTGCATGTGTTAGGCCTGCCGCCAGCGTTCAATCTGAGCCATGATCAAACTCTTCAATTTAAAGTTTGATTTGCTGAAACAAGTCCAGCGGTGCTCATCTGTAAAACGTCATAATGAATTTCATTATGTGTTCACTCGTGAGGCTTTGATATTTTTTACGTCCGGAGACGCTGATATCAATCCTGCGAGTGCCCACACAGATTGTCTGATAAATTGTTAAAGAGCAGTGCGAACAGCGGGTTAACCGCCTGTCGCGAGGTGGCGTATATTACGCTTTCCTCCTTCAGAGTCAACCTCTTTTTCAGAAGTTTTTCTCCGGCGGTTCAGTTGCCTGAACCTCTCAACACCGCATTCCGTAAGCCGTTGTGCCGTGTCGATGGAGGCGCATTATAGGGAGTTCGCGCGGCCTGACAAGGGTTAATTGCAAAAAGATTACTGTTCGTCTCAAATTTCGCCAAATCGCGTTATTTCAGTACGATTTGCCTGGTAACTGTGCAAAATCCCTGGCAAAACGCTGCACCTGTTGCCAGTCCGTGTATTCCACTTCTTTAGATGCATCCGTTTCACCGCCAGTCATCCGCATAATGAATTGAATCATGACCCGGTCAAACCAACGATAGCGCGGATAATAGAGTGCGCCAGCAAAGACGGCGCAGCAATCAGGCTGCCAGGGCGACTGTGCTAAAAACTTGACGGTATAAGCATTCGTTTCCGGCGAGCGCTTCTCAGGCTTGCGCGCCGTCAGGTTAACGGAGAAAAAGCCGCTTACGCGCTGCTGCAGTGCAGGCAGGTTGTGCTTAACAAATTCGTTTACGACAGGCTGGAAATGACCATAGCGGATTGAAGCACCAATCAACACCCGATCGTACTGCTGCCAGTCGAGTGTCTTTGCATCCTGGATATTGATGACATCGCAAGATTGCTGGCCCTTAATCTCATCAGCAATAGCCGAGGCTATTTTTTGCGTCTGACCATCGCGGGTGGAAAAGAGAATTAACGCTTTCATTATGTTCATCCTTATTCGTTATTCCCGCCAGAAGGTCGGCGTGAATAACACCAGCAACGTGAAAACCTCAAGGCGACCAAACAGCATAGTAGAAATCAAAATCCACTTAGCTACATCGTTCATTGAGGTGAAGTTATCGGCAACTACGCCCAGGCCCGGGCCAAGATTGTTTAACGTTGCCGCAACCGCAGCAAACGCTGAGAAATCATCAACGCCGGTGGCAATAATGGCCAGCATGCTGATCAGGAACACCAACGCGTATGCCGAAAAGAATCCCCATACGGCTTCGAGGATGCGTTCCGGCAGCGCACGATTGCCCAGTTTGATGGTGTAAACCGCATTGGGATGGACAAGCCGCTTAAGCTCACGGTTACCCTGTTTGCACAGCAGCAGAATACGAATCACTTTTAAACCGCCGCCGGTAGAACCCGCACAGCCGCCAATAAATGCAGAACACAACAGCAACACCGGTAGAAACAGCGGCCAGCGCGCAATACTGTCCGTGGTGAATCCCGCAGTGGTTGCCATTGATACCACCTGGAAAAAGGCCTGGTTCAGCGTTTGCCAGCCACTGTCATACACATTGTGGAGCCACAAGACGATGGTGCAAATCAGCACCAGCGTCAGCTGCACCCCGATAAACATCCGGAACTCGGGATCGCGCCAGTAGGCTCGCAGATTGCGGTTACTCAGTAATGAGAAGTGTAGGCCGTAGTTACAACCGGAGATCAGCAGGAACACCGCCACGATGGTGTTGATCGTTCCACTCTGGAAATAGCCGATACTGGCATCATGCGTTGAAAAACCGCCAATGGCGATAGTGGAAAAACTGTGGCCGATTGCATCAAAGGCAGGCATCCCGGCAAACCACAGGGCCAGCGCGCAGGCAATCGTCAGTAACACATAGATGAGCCAGAGCGTCTTGGCCGTTTCCGCAATGCGCGGGCGCATTTTGTTGTCTTTCAATGGGCCAGGCATTTCAGCACGATACAACTGCATGCCACCGACGCCCAGAATCGGCAGGATAGCCACGGCCAGCACAATGATCCCCATGCCGCCAAGCCACTGCAGCATCTGGCGATAGAACAAAATGGCTTTAGGCAAGGAGTCCAGCCCCACCAGCGTGGTCGCGCCCGTGGTAGTTAATCCGGAAAAGGATTCAAAAAAGGCATCCGTAACGGACAGGTGCGGCTGTTCAGCAAAGATAAAGGGCATGGCACCGACGCTGCCCAGCACGGTCCAGAACAATACGACTATCAGAAACCCTTCGCGCGGCTTGAGTTCCGTTTTCTTCTTGCGGTTTGGCCACCACAATAACGAACCAATCACCAGGGCCATCATAAACGTCTGGCTGAAGGCGCGGCCCGCGCCATCCCGATAAATCAGCGCAACGAGGCCGGGTAAAATCATCGTTACCGAGAAGAGGATCACCAGCAGACCGACAATGCGGGTAATGGCGCGAAAGTGCATTAAGCCGTTCCTTTAATTAAAGAGAAGAACATCATGGTGTAAGCGGAAGAAGCGTTAACGCACCCCGGCTGAAGTCTGACAGGTTTTGCTTAAATCCATCAATATGTCCATAAGGCAAAGCCAGCGTCATAGTGATACGGTCAAGATACTGACTTTCAGAAATGCTCCCTTCAAAGCGCTGCACCAGGCGCTCAATATCGCTCAACTGGGCGTAATCGCACTGTAACGTGAACAGTTTTACCGGAACTTTTCGCTGGCGCTCAAGCTGTTTCAACCCTTGTTGGACACCGCCGCCATAAGCCTTAACCAGGCCCCCCGTCCCCAACATAATGCCGCCGTAGTAGCGCACGACCACTGCCGTAATTTCTCCGATATCGGCACCCATTAACTGCGCGAGCATGGGTTTACCTGCCGTCCCGGAAGGCTCACCATCATCGGAAAAGCCCAACTGCTGTGAGTCGTTGGGCGCACCCGCTACCCAGGCCCAGCAATGATGCCGGGCCGTCGGGTGATCCTGCTTGACCTGCTGGACAAAAGCCCGCGCCGCGTCCACGCCACAGGTGTGAGCCAGCAGCGTAATAAACCGGCTTTTTTTGATCGTCTCCTCGCTGACGCTGAGCGCCTGCGCAGGAATATCAAACGCCTCCATCAGGCAAGATGCAGGTCGCGCGTCATGTTTTCGACGCGGTTCGCATGGATAATCACGTTGTCCTCAATGCGGATACCGCCATAAGGCTTAAGCGCATCCAGTGCCTGCCAGTTAAAATGCGCGCTGAATTTGCCTTCTCGCAGCGGGGCCAGCAGTGAATCAATAATATAGAAGCCTGGCTCAATGGTTAACACCATCCCAGGCTGGATAACCCGGGTGCAGCGCAGATAAGGATATTGCTCTGGCGCGGCCAGGTGCGTACCGGTTTCATCCTGCATAAAGCCCGCGACATCGTGGACCTGCAAGCCCAGCGGATGGCCTAAACCGTGTGGCATAAAGGGGCCGGTCAAATCCTCGGCTACCAGCGCCTCTTCGCTTATCCCGTGGACCAAATCAAACTTCGTCAGCAATTTCGCAATACGTTGATGCATTTGCAGATGATAATCGGTGTAGCGCACGCCCGCTTTCAGCGTAGCAATCAACGCCAGCTCTTCCGTATTCATCGCCTCAACCATTTTGGCATACAGCGTGCCGCTTTGTGCGGCATAACTGCGCGTCAGATCGGCGGCATAGCCTTGATATTCCGCTCCGGCATCAATCAAAAAACTGTAACGCTTAGCCGGTGGCTGATGGTCCAGTTTGGTGTAGTGCAACACGGCGGCATGCTCATTCAGGGCGATAATATTGCCATAGGGCACATCGGTATCGCGATGTCCGGTTGCCGTCAGGTAAGCCTGATTGATATCAAATTCACTCAGGCCGGCAGAAAAGGCCTCTTTCGCCGCACGATGCCCGGCCACGGCAATTTTTTGCGCCTGACGCATACAGCTGAGCTCGTAATCGGTTTTTATGCTGCGATGGTAATGCAGGAAATCGATCACGCCTTTTGGATTAATATTTCCCGCCTTAATCCCTAATTGCGCCGCACGTTCGATCACCGGGCCAATGTAGGCGACGTTTTCACGCTGGGCTGGCAGAAGATCGCCGATGGCATTCGCGTTTGCCAGGCCGATAATCTCAACGTCATCGGTCCAGAAACTGTGCGGAAGTGGTTCAACGTTATGCCAGTAGTCCACCGGAGAGTAAAACCACAACTTCGGTTTGTTCACACCGTCAATCCACAACCAACAGTTTGGCACCTGGGTTACGGGCACCCATGCCTTAAATTGCGGGTTAACCTTAAACGGATAAGTATGATCGTCCAGAAACACGGTGAGCAACTCGCCGGAATGGATCAGCATGGCATCCAGTTTATGACGTGCCAATACCTGCTGAGCACGTTGTTGCAAGGTCGTAATATGCGCGTGATACAAGCTTTTTAATGAATCCATTGCCGCCTCTCCAGTGTCCGGAAAAGCCGCAGTTTATCACAGCCTAAATACGGATGCCGGGTTCAGGGAGGCTGTGATCTTGTTAGCAAATAAACAAAGAGCTGTTTGCAAAAAATTAACATCGCTCCCAAACTCACGATCATCTGGTATGACCAGATCACCTTTCGCGGTTTCAGGAGACGTACATGCTCTACCAAGGCGCTAACCTCACTCTTAATCAGTTGGACGACGGCATTGTCGAGCTGGTGTTTGATGCCCCCGGCTCCGTTAATAAGCTGGATACACAAACCGTTGCCAGCCTCGGCGAAGCGATTGCTGTGCTGGAGCAACACGCCGATCTGCGCGGCGTGCTTCTGAGCTCAGCTAAACCCGCCTTTATCGTTGGGGCTGACATCACCGAATTCCTTGCGCTTTTTGACGCGCCAACGGAAAAGCTGAGCCAGTGGCTGACGTTCGCAAACAGCATTTTTAATCGTCTGGAAGATTTACCCGTTCCCACCATCGCCGCGATCGATGGCTACGCGCTGGGCGGTGGCTGTGAATGTGTTCTGGCGACGGACTTACGGGTTGCCACGCCAACCGCCCGCCTGGGCTTACCTGAAACCAAGCTGGGCATCATGCCGGGTTTTGGCGGCAGCGTTCGCCTGCCTCGCCTGTTGGGTGCTGACAGCGCGCTGGAAATCATTGCGGCAGGTAAAGATATTGATGGTATGGCTGCGCTCAGGCTGGGTCTGGTCGATGCAGTTGTCAGCCCTGATAAACTGCGCGATGCAGCGCTGACGATGCTTAAAGCGGCAGCCAGTGATGGCAGTTGGCGGGCACGTCGCGCCCCTAAATTAGCCCCGTTAAAGCTGAGCCCTGTCGAGGCCGCAATGAGCTTTACAATCGCTAAAGGCATGGTCATGCAAACGGCCGGAAAACATTATCCTGCGCCGCTCACCGCCGTGAAGACGATCGAGGCCGCAGCCGCATTAGGACGTGACGATGCGTTAAAACTGGAAACGGCGGCGTTTGTTCCGTTGGCGCAATCGGATGTGGCCCGCGCGCTCGTCGGAATTTTCCTCAACGATCAGTACATTAAAGGGCTGGCAAAAAAACGCAGCAGCGAAAATGGTGCGCCGAAGCAGGCTGCCGTGCTGGGCGCCGGGATTATGGGTGGCGGCATCAGCTATCAGTCGGCGTGGAAAGGTGTGCCGGTCAAGATGAAGGATATTCATCCGCAGGCGCTGACCCTGGGCATGAACGAAGCCAGTAAGCTTCTGAACAAGCAGCTGGAGCGAGGTAAGATAGACGGGAATAGGCTGGCTGCCGTCATTGCCACCATTCAACCCACGCTGGATTATGCCGGATTTGATCAGGCCGATGTCGTGGTCGAAGCCGTGGTCGAAAATCCACAGATCAAAGCCAGTGTGCTGGCTGAAACAGAAAAGCATATGCGCAGTGATGCCATCCTGGCCTCGAATACCTCTACGATCCCCATCAGCCAGCTGGCGCAGGCACTGCAGCGTCCCGAAAACTTTTGCGGTATGCACTTCTTTAATCCGGTTCCCCGTATGCCGCTGGTAGAAGTGGTTCGCGGAGAGAAAACCAGTGAAGCGACGTTGGGTAAAGTCGTGGCATGGGCCAGCAAGATGGGCAAAACCCCTGTCGTGGTGAATGACTGCCCAGGCTTCTTCGTAAACCGTGTTCTGTTCCCTTACTTTGCCGCGTTCGGCATGTTGTTGCGCGATGGTGCGGATTTCCGCCAAATCGATAAAGTGATGGAAAAACAGTTTGGCTGGCCGATGGGCCCTTCCTGGCTGCTGGATGTCGTAGGGATTGATACCGCACATCATGCGCAAAGCGTGATGGCGGATGGTTTCCCACAGCGTATGAAAAAGGACTATCGCGATGCTATCGATATTCTGTTTGAAGCAAAACGCTTTGGTCAGAAAAACGGTAAAGGCTTCTGGCGTTGGGAAGAAGACAAAAAAGGGAAACCTAAAAAAGTCTCTGATCCCGAGGTCGATGCGCTGCTTGAACCTGCCTGCCAGCCTAAGCGGATCTTCAGTGATGAAGAAATCCTGAACCGCATGATGTTGCCAATGCTGAATGAAGTTGTCCGCTGTCTGGAAGAGAAGATTATTGCTTCACCTGCCGAGGCAGACATGGCGCTGGTGTACGGCCTGGGATTCCCGCCATTCCGTGGTGGGGCTTTCCGTTATCTCGACACGCTGGGGAACAGTAATGTCGTGGATCAGGCGAAACGCTATACGGCTCTGGGCGGCCTGTATGAGCTGCCTGCCCTGCTGTCAGAAAAAGCGCGCCAACATGAAAGCTGGTACCCCGCCGTCAAACCGATTGATGAAGCCGCGTTCAGAAGCGCCTGAGGTGATAAAAAATGGAAAATGTAGTCATTATTGACGCAGTGCGCACGCCAATGGGCCGCTCGAAAGGCGGTGCCTTTCGTCACGTACGTGCAGAAGACCTGTCAGCGCACGTTATGCGTGAACTGCTAAGTCGGCATCCGGCAGTCAATGCTGCCACCCTGGATGACATCGTCTGGGGCTGCGTACAGCAAACGCTGGAGCAAGGCTTTAATATTGCCCGCAACGCCGCGCTGCTGGCCGAAATCCCGCATGTCGTACCCGCCACAACGGTCAACCGTCTGTGTGGATCCTCAATGCAGGCCCTACACGATGCCGCACGCGCCATTATGGTGGGAGATGCACATGCCTGTTTGATCGGTGGTGTGGAGCACATGGGACATGTACCCATGAACCATGGCGTTGATTTTCATCCCGGCTTAGGGCGTACCGTTGCGAAAGCGGCAGGGATGATGGGATTAACCGCAGAGATGCTGGCGCGCATGCACCACATTAGCCGCGAGCAGCAGGATGCATTCGCTTTGCGCTCCCATCAGCGCGCCTGGCAGGCGACACAGCGCGGCGATTTCGCAAATGAAATTGTTGCGATACACGGCCACGACGCCGACGGCGTGCTGAAACGCTATGACTTTGATGAAGTGATCCGTGAAGATACCAGCCTGGAAGGCCTTGCGGCACTGCGACCTGCATTTGATCCCGTGACCGGGACGGTGACCGCAGGCACATCCTCAGCCCTGTCAGATGGGGCAGCCGCCATGCTGATTATGAGTGAAAGCCGCGCACGGGAGCTGGGGCTGAAACCCCGCGCCCGTATTAAAAGTATGGCGGTGGTGGGCTGCGATCCCTCAATCATGGGCTACGGTCCGGTGCCCGCCAGCAAGCTGGCGTTGAAGCGCGCTGGGCTGAGCGTGAACGACATTGACATCTTCGAGCTCAACGAAGCCTTTGCAGCGCAGGTTCTGCCCTGCATTAAGGATTTGGGCCTGTCAGACAAACTGGATGACAAGGTGAACTTAAATGGCGGCGCCATCGCATTGGGTCATCCGCTGGGCTGCTCAGGCGCACGCATCAGTACGACGTTGCTGAATATTATGGAACGCCGCGATGCGCAGTTTGGTCTGGCGTCAATGTGTATTGGCCTGGGTCAGGGCATCGCCACCGTTATCGAACGCGTTTGATACGTTGGGACGTTATTGTGGGATTTACCCGCCTGTCAGGGGCGGGTTTTTTCTTGCTGCATGAAATCAGATAAAGGCAAAGGCATCGCCATACATCTGTGATTCCACTGCGCCACGCTCAGAACAGAAGCGATCGCGCGCAATTTTTGCCATTTCAAAGCGCCCGGCGATATAAATCTCATGCTCACTCAGCGTAGTAAAGTCCTGCATGACGGCCGTTAATACGGTGCCAGAACGACCCTGCCAGCCTGCTTCAGGCTGTTCTACTACCGGAATCACTTTGAGATTAGGATGCTTAATGGCCAGCGCGTCCAGTTCATCCATATCGTAAAGGTGTTTCAGCTCACGGCCGCCCCAGTAAATCGCAATGTCTCGATCAGGCTGTTGAGCAAGCGCCGTCAGTAAGATGGAGCGCGCATAGGAAAAGCCCGTGCCGCCCGCAATCAGAATTAACGGTTTGTCACTCTCTTCGCGCAACCATGCGTCGCCGTGGGGAATATCAACAACGATTTGCCCGTCTTGCTGGATGCGATCCATCACGGCCATCGCATACAGGTTAAGCTCCGACGCGCCGATATGCAGCTCAATGATTTCGGTTTCCATTGGCGTAGAGGCTACAGAAAACGGACGCTTGTCGCGCTCATCCATCACTACCATAAGATACTGTCCTGCACGAAAGCTAAATTCCGCTTCCGGAATCAGGCGAACGCGATACACCGTGTCGGTAATCGCTTCAACTGAAGTTACTTTACAGCTTAACGTTGTCATGCGTTCCCTCTGTCGGGTCGTCTTTATGGTTATTGCGCGCCATCAACGCTGTGATGGCTGTTTAAAAATACCGAGGTCATCCCAGATAGCGTCGATACGCGCAGTGACTGCCGGATCTTTAACAATCGGCGTGCCCCACTCTCGTTGTGTCTCGCCCGGCCATTTATTCGTCGCATCCAGGCCCATTTTAGAACCCAGTCCTGACACCGGTGACGCAAAATCAAGATAATCGATTGGCGTGTTTTCTACCAATACGGTATCGCGCGCCGGGTCCATACGCGTAGTAATTGCCCAGATGACGTCGTTCCAGTCACGGGCATTAACATCGTCGTCACACACAATAACAAATTTGGTGTACATGAACTGTCTAAGAAACGACCAAACGCCAAACATTACGCGCTTGGCATGACCGGCATACTGTTTTTTAATCGTGACGACCGCCAGCCGGTAGGAGCATCCTTCGGGTGGTAAATAAAAGTCGACGATTTCCGGGAACTGCTTAATCAGAATCGGCACCAGCACTTCATTTAACGCCACGCCAAGGACAGCTGGCTCATCTGGCGGACGTCCGGTGTAGGTCGAGTGATAAATAGGCTGATGCCGCTGAGTAATATGCGTTACGGTAAAAACCGGGAAGCTATCGACTTCATTATAGTAGCCCGTATGGTCGCCATAGGGGCCTTCCGGGGCCATATCGCCGGGTTCAATGTAGCCTTCCAGCACGATTTCCGCGCTGGCAGGCACTTCCAGATCGTTGGAAATACATTTGACCACTTCGGTTTTATTCCCCCGCAGCAGGCCCGCAAAGGCATATTCTGACAGCGTGTCCGGTACCGGGGTCACCGCGCCAAGAATTGTCGCCGGATCGGCACCCAGCGCAACAGATACCGGGAAACGCTCGCCAGGATGGGCTTTCGTCCACTCCAGATAATCAAGTGCCCCGCCGCGATGAGAAAGCCAGCGCATGATAAGACGGTTTTTACCAATCACCTGCTGGCGATAAATGCCCAGGTTTTGTCGCTCTTTATGCGGACCGCGGGTTACCGTGAGCCCCCAGGTAATTAAGGGTGCTGCATCGCCTGGCCAGCATTTCATGACCGGAATCCGCGTTAGATCGACCTCATCGCCGCTGAAGACCTCTTCCTGACAGGGTGCATTGCGCAACCTTTTGGTGGGCATATTCAGCACCTGCTTAAACTGCGGCATTTTGCTGAACAGGTCACGGAAGCCTTTTGGCGGCTCGGGTTCTTTGAGAAAGGCCAGCAGTTCGCCCACTTCTCGCAGTGCGCTGACCTCTTCCTGCCCCATACCCATCGCCACGCGCTTTGGCGTGCCAAACAGGTTGCACAGAACGGGCATGTCGTAACCCTTAGGGTTCTCAAACAATAATGCCGGGCCGCCTGCACGTAAGGTGCGGTCAGCAATTTCCGTCATTTCCAGTTCGGGGTCGATCTCGTGCGATATACGCTTAAGTTCACCACGCTGTTCAAGCAGCGCAATAAAGTCTCTTAAATCCTGATATTTCATGCGGCTTCAACTTTCCGGCCAGAGTGAATGGGCCATTATAGGGCTGATTGTGGGGATGTGTTGAGCTTTATGCGCCCCATCTTTTACCTGGCCTGTAACTTACAACGGTCAGGCTGGGTACGGCGATCGTTATTGCCCCGTGGGTTGCGAATGACTCACGTTTACTCACTTTATGCGGTGGCACTGATCATTCAGAACAATCTTAGTTTATTTTCCAGGCAACGCCGCGTTACAGGCCCCAATGCGCTATAACTCTGGCTGGAGGTTTGCTATTCTTAGCGTCCATTCATTGGGAGCAGTTATGGAATCCTGGTATTTACTCTATTGCAAACGTGGGCAGCTATTGCGTGCGAAAGAGCATCTTGAGCGGCAAGAGGTAAAATGCCTGAGTCCAATGATCGCGATGGAGAAGATCGTGCGCGGTAAGCGGACGACCGTGAGTGAGCCGCTGTTTCCAAACTATCTGTTTATCGAATTTGATCCGGAAGCCATTCATACCACGACCATAAGCAGTACGCGTGGCGTCAGCCATTTTGTGCGCTTTGGTACAACACCGGCAACCGTGCCCGCCCTGGTGATTGATGCCTTGCAAACCGACGTCCCCCAGACGTTGCTCGATCCCGAAACGCCGCAAAACGGTGATGAAGTGATCATCACCGAAGGCACGTTCGAGGGCTTGCGTGCGATATTCTCTGAACCGGATGGCGAAGCACGCTCAATTCTGTTGCTGAATCTGCTCAACAAGCAGGTCGTACGCAGCGTGGATAACCGGCAGTTCCGCAAAGCTTAAATCAGCCCAAACAGCTTACGCGCATTGTGATCCACCTGACGTGCCAGCATCTCGACATTCTCCCCGCGCCAGTTTGCGACCTGCTGCAGGATATGCGGCAAGAAGCAGGGTTCATTTCGTCTCGACGTGGGACGGGGACGCATATCACGCGGCAGAAGGTAAGGTGCATCCGTTTCCAGTAATAACCGCTCTGCCGGAATCAGTGGCAGCATCTCACGCAACGCGATACCTCGACGCTCATCGCATACCCAGCCCGTAATCCCTACCGACAGCCCCATGTCCAGGCAAGCGGTCAGCTCCTCGCGCGTGCCGGTAAAGCAGTGAATCACTGCAGCAGGCAATTTGGGCAGCCAGGGTTCAAGAACTGCCGCAAAGCGCTCGTGGGCTTCCCGGCAGTGAAGAAACACCGGCATATTAAGCTCTGCCGCCAGTGCCAACTGAGCGTCAAACGCATACTCCTGCTGCTGGTGAGCGGACAGGTTACGATTAAAATCCAGGCCGCATTCACCTATTGCCACTACGTCTTTTTTCTCTGCCAGGCGGCGCAGCGTGTTAGCAACGTCCGCTGACCATTCGCTGGCATGATGGGGATGCACGCCAGCGGTTGACCAACAATAATCCTGATGGGCCTCAGCCAGTTTCTGCGCCTGCTGACTTTCAAGTGCGTTGGTGCCGGTAATCAACATGCCGGTGACGCCCGCTTCGCGCGCGCGTGAGATCACCTTTTCCCGATCGGAGGCGAACTGCGTGCTGGTCAGGTTTACACCGATATCAAACATATTTTTTCCACTCTTTATCAATAACACCCTAAACAAAAACCGCCTGGCGGCGGTTTTTGACTTTCCTCTCCCGCCTTGCGGGTTGTGCCCAATCAGACATCAGGAATCGGCGTTATGTTCCTCATCCTCTGCCTGGCGGCCTTTTCCCACATAGTAACGTGAGAAGAATACGCCGACTTCAAACAGGCAGTACATCGGAATAGCGAGCAAAGTTTGGGAAAAAACGTCTGGTGGTGTGAGCAGCATCCCAACAACGAACGCGCCAACCAGAATATAGGGGCGTTTCTTTTTCAAATCATCGGGGTTGGTAATGCCCGTCCAGCAGAGCAGCACAATCGCGACCGGCACTTCAAATGCCACGCCAAAGGCCATGAACAGCGTCATCACGAAATCAAGATAGTTGGTAATGTCCGTTGCAATAGTGACGCCCTGGGGCGCGGTCTTGGCGAAAAAACCAAAGGCCAGCGGAAAGACGATGAAGTAAGCAAAAGCGACGCCCACGTAAAACAGCAACGTACTGGAGAACAGCAACGGCATGACCAACTTGCGTTCGTGGCGATAGAGGGCTGGCGCGACAAAGGCCCAGACCTGGTAGAGGATAACCGGAACGGCAAGGAATACCGATACGATCATGGTCAGCTTGATCGGGGTAAAAAACGGTGACGCGACATCCGTGGCGATCATGCTGGCGCCCGCGGGCATCTGATTAATGAGCGGCGACGCCACCGCATGGTAGATATCATTGGCAAAGTAAATCAGCGCCAGAAAGATGACTAACACGGCAACAATACAGTTCAGCAGACGCTTACGCAGCTCAATCAAATGGCTGATCAGGGGTTGGGTATCTTCAACGGCCATTATCGCTCATCACTTGCAGAAGGAGTAGAAACTGAACCTGTCGACGGCACAGCGCTAACGGGCTTAGCCGCGGTTTGCGCATCGGCATGAGCGGGCGACTGTGCCGGTGCACTGGCATGCCCTGAGGCAGGTCGCGGCTGAACCGGGGAGGGCTCAACGCGGCTCTCGGCCGGTTGAGAAGCCGCAGGTTCAGACGTCGCCAGCGGAGCCTGCACAGGTGCCTGCGCCTGATGTTCGCTGGCGGCAGGTGTAACGGGGTGCAGCGTTTCGGTGGTCGATGCAGGGTGAGGAGAATGGATGGTATTGGCTTCGTCTTCGTCTCTTTCAATATCAATGCTCTGCTTGACCGAGCGTTTCATTGAATCAGCCGTTTTCCGCAGCTCTTCCATGGATTCCTTCAGCTCGGGGGACAGCGTGCCCCGGCCGGCTTCTTCCACCTTTTTCAGGCTGTCTTGCAGCTCCTGAAGCTTGAGTTCTTGCGCCAGCTCACTCTGGACATTGGCGGCCAGCGAGCGGATCGCTCTGATCCAGCCCATGACCGTTTTTACCGCAAGGGGCAGACGTTGCGGGCCAAGAACGATCAGCCCGATCACGAACACCAATACCAATTCACCAAAACCAATATCGAACACGGCTTACACCTGCTTGTCGTTCTTGACGTCATCTTTCTGAGCCGACGTTGGCTGTTTATCCGCCAGCGTTTTGGCATGGAAATCAGCATCCTGCTCTTTCGGTTGATCCTTTTTATCGTCTTCGTCGCTCATGGCTTTCTTAAACCCACGGATAGAAGAACCCAAATCCGAACCCAGATTACGTAATTTGTTGGTACCGAACAGAAGAACCACAATCACGGCAATAATTAACAACTGCCAAATACTAATACCGCCCATGAGATAGCCTCGATTTTATTGTTAAAAACTGCGGGGTCATGCACCACGAAACCCGTGTTTATTCGGGTCCGAATCAGCGACATTACCGCGTTTCTGGCGCAGGTGACAATCAGTTTGTCTTACGCCAGCCGATTAACCAACTGACAAAGCCCGCCGCCATTAATGCCGCTGGAAACAGGTCCCACTCAGGCCTGCTGAGGAGCACCGCCGTTCCGCTAATCAACAGCGTCGCGCCTACGCCAAACAGGTAACGCGCCTGCTGCTGACGTGAACGTTGGACACTTAAATCGTTCGCGAGTTTATCCACGCTGAGGCGTAATTGCTTATGCTGCCGCATACTGTCGTAAAACAATTCTGGCAGTTCTGGCAGTTTTTCTGCCCAGTAAGGGGCTTTTTCCTTTACCGCACGGATAATCGCCGGAATCCCGATTTGATCCTTAATCCAGTCCTCAAGGAAGGGTTTTGCCGTTTTCCAAAGGTCCAGTTGTGGATAGAGCTGACGACCGATGCCTTCAACGTAAAGCAAGGTTTTTTGCAACAGCACCAGCTGCGGCTGGACTTCCATATTGAAGCGACGCGCCGTGTTAAACAGGTTCAGCAGCACATGCCCAAACGAGATTTCTGCCAGCGGTTTCTCAAAAATGGGCTCGCATACGGTACGGATAGCGAACTCGAAGTCTTCAACGTTGGTGTCGGCAGGCACCCAGCCCGAATCGACATGCAGTTCCGCCACTTTGCGGTAATCGCGATTGAAGAAGGCAATAAAGTTCTCGGCCAGATAGCGCTTATCTTCTTTATTCAGCGAACCGACAATGCCGCAGTCAATGCCGATATACTGAGGATCTTCAGGATGATCGTAACTGACAAAGATATTGCCCGGATGCATGTCGGCATGAAAGAAGCTGTCGCGGAAAACCTGGGTAAAGAATACCTGCACACCGCGTTCTGCTAACAGCTTCATGTTGACGCCGTGCTGCTCCAGCGTCACCACATCAGAAATGGGAATGCCGTAAATGCGCTCCATTACCATCATGGATTCACTGCAATAGTCCGAATAGACCTCTGGCACATACAGCATGCGGCTGTTTTCAAAGTTGCGGCGAAGCTGAATGGCATTGGCGGCTTCACGCAACAGGTTTAATTCATCAAGCAGGGTCTTCTCATAATCCCGTACCACTTCAACCGGGCGCAGACGGCGGCCATCCGGCAGTAATCGTGGCACCCAGCGGGCAATGCGGTAGATGAGTTTCATGTCCGCTTTGATGACCGGCAGGATATCCGGGCGGATTACCTTAATAACGACGTTCTTGCCATTGGATTTCAGGGTTGCGGTATGTACCTGAGCGATAGAGGCTGAGGCCAGTGGAATGATATTGAAGTCATCAAACCAGGATTCAATCGGTGCGCCCATTGAGGCTTCGATCTGCGCTTTCGCTTTAACGCCATCAAAGGGGGCAACGCGGTCCTGCAGGACAGCCAGCTCATCGGCAATCACCGGGGGAAACAGGTCACGGCGCGTCGACAGCATCTGACCAAACTTGATCCAGACCGGGCCCAACTGCTCCATCGCCATACGCAAACGCACGCCAAGGAGTTCTTGCTTGTGCTGGTTGGGGATCCAGAAAATGCAGCGCCGCCATAGCCTGAGCGGAAGAGTCAGGCGCATCTGCGGAATCAGTTCATCAAGGCCGTAAGTCAAAAACACCTTAATAATAAAATATAACCGGCGGATCTCTCCAAAACTCATTTCGCCTCCAGCTGTGCCAGACGCGCATCAAGCGCCTCAAGCGAACGTTCCATCGCGCTAACCTCCTCAGAGAACCAGGCAAATTCCAGGGCGCCCGGCGCAACCCGCCACTCTTCGGTTAATGCCTGACCAAGATAGTCCTGACGCCGTTGCGTTTCTGCTTTGAAAAAACGCCATGCACGCTGCGCGCCCTGGCTCATCCCCTGAGCGGCGATATCACCGCTCCAGGGAGCAAGGTATTCAGCGGGATCCAGCTCGGCCAAATCCATCAGCGCAGAAAACTGCTGAACCACCTGCAAGTCACCTTCAACCTGCAGCTCACCGCTACGAATCAAGGTCGTCAGCTGCTGGCGATCGCGTAACTTTGGCAGAGACTTAAGCTGGGTAATGACCGTGCAGTCACTGCTGTCCTGCCAGTCACTGAGCACGTCAAGCTGCTGTTCACTGAACACCAGCACCAGCGGCCAGGATAGCTCACTTAAACGCAGCATCAGTACCTTGCCGACCAGGCGCTGACGTGCGCTTTTCAGGCTACGATCGCGATACAGTATGCGGTTTAACGCCGTTTCAATACCGGCGGTCATTACAGGTGTTAAGGTCATCGCCATAATGGTTAAAATTTAAACCCACGATGCAGCGCCACAATCCCACCCGTCATGTTGGAATAGGTCGTGTTTTCGAATCCCACGTCATTCATCATCGCTTTCAGGGTTTCCTGATCGGGATGCATGCGAATTGACTCAGCAAGGTAGCGATAGCTTTCTGCGTCCTGGGCGACCAGTTGTCCAATACGGGGCAAAATATGGAACGAGTAAGCATCGTAAGCTTTGCTAAGGGGTTCGATAACAGGTTTAGAGAACTCCAGCACCAGTAAACGTCCACCTGGCTTCAGCACGCGGAACATCGAGGCCAGTGCCTTCTCTTTTTCAGTCACGTTACGCAGACCGAACGAAATAGTGATGCAGTCAAAATAGTTATCAGGAAACGGCAATGCTTCGGCGTTGGCCTGCACATAGCTGACGTTGCCTACCACGCCCAGATTACGCAGTTTTTCCCGGCCCATTTTCAGCATTGAGCTGTTAATGTCAGCCAGCACAACCTGACCAGTTTCACCCACCAGGCGCGAAAATTTCGCGGTCAGATCGCCGGTTCCACCCGCCAGATCCAGCACGCGCTGACCACGGCGCACGCCGCTGCTGTCAATGGTAAAACGCTTCCAGACTCGATGGACGCCAAACGACATTAAATCGTTCATCAGGTCATATTTTGCCGCTACGGAGTGAAACACGTCCGCGACTTTGTCGGCTTTCTCGCTTTTGGCGACCGTCTGAAAGCCAAAATGGGTAGTTTCCTGCTGTGATTCATCTGCCATCGGTTTTACCTGCTCCACAAACAATACTCACTGAAGTGTATCAGAGTCATAGAGGTCAGGCACGCTGGTGACCTGCTTATTCGCGGAGGTGCCGAACCCGCTCATGACTTTCGTCTGCGTTGTCCTTGTCATTTTGCTCACTGTCGTGCTCATTCTCAGGCATGGCTTGTTCAACCAGGTGCGGGTTAATGGCGCGTTTGACTTCTACACCCAGATCGCGAAAACCTTCAGCCTGGGCGATAAGGTTGCCGCGCCCCTCTGCCAGTTTCTTCATCGCCTCGCGATAGCTGTTCTGCGCCTTATCAAGGCTGTGACCAATCCCGCTCATATCGTCTACAAACAGCCGCATTTTGTCATACAGTCTGGAGGCCCGCTCTGCAATGCGCTGTGCATTACGACTCTGGTGCTCATAGCGCCAGAGATTATTAATCGTCCGCAGCGCCACCAGCAGCGTAGTTGGGCTGACCAGCATGATGTTCTGCTGTAGGGCTTCACTGATGAGTTCGGGCTGACGATCGATAGCCAACAGGAAGGCCGGCTCAACAGGAATAAACATCAACACATAATCCAGCGAGCGTAAACCGGGCAATTGTTGATAATCTTTGCGGCCCAGCAGGCGAATGTGCCCGCGCATGGCGCTGACATGTTCCTGAATAGCCTGCTCGCGTTCCACATCGTCATCGGCATTAAAATAACGCTCGTAGGCCACCAGCGTCATTTTAGCGTCGATAACCACATCTTTTCCCTGTGGCAGGCGAACAATCACATCCGGCTGCATCCGGCTTTGCTGTTCATTCTGCATGCTGACCTGAATGTCGTACTCATAGCCTTCACGCAGCCCAGAAGCTTCCAGCACCCGGCTCAGTACCACTTCGCCCCAGTTGCCCTGAATTTTATTGTCGCCTTTAAGCGCCTTCGTGAGGTTAAGCGCCTCCTGAGCCATCTGGGCATTCAACTGCTGCAGCTGACGAATCTCGTGAGTGAGCGTGTGGCGCTCACGGGCTTCGGCACCGAAGCTTTCATTCACCTGGCGGCGAAACCCGTCAAGCTGCTCCCGGAGCGGCCCTATCAGGCTGTTAAGACTTTGGCGATTCTGCTCATCAACCCGACGTCCACTGTTTTCAAAAATACGGTTGGCCAGATTTTCAAACTGCGCGCTGAGTCGCTGCTCGCTGTTTGTCAGCAGTCGCTGTTTTTCTTCTGCTGCAAAGCGGGTTTCTTCCAGACGAATCGTGACCTCGCGCAGCTCTGCTTCCTGCGCGCTGTTCACTTCGAGCTGATTACGAAGTTCACGGGTGAGTTGTTCGCTCTCGTTGCGCCAGTAGTCGAGCTGTTGCAGGCGCTCATTAGCCCCGCTTAACGCGCCATGAAGCTGTCTCAGCTCCTGTTCACGCTGCTGCACCTGTTGCTGGAGCTGGTCGATATGCAGCTGCTGACGCTGTTGTCCCTCGTTTAGCAGGCGACGTTCTGTAGAAAAGCTGGCCAGCTGATGGCCGACCCGCATTTGCGCCAGTATCCAGCCCACACCAAGGCCGGCAAGCGCCAGGCAGATGTAGATAATGATGTGCTGATCCATATTTTCCCCGCTGGTCAGGCTAATGAAGGAAAAGGTAAATTCGCACTGTATGAATGTCCAGATATATTTGCTGGCGTTGGAAGAGGCGACGCAAAGGCTTGTGAGTGGCAGGACAGACAGGCCCGATCACGGGCCTGTCTGTTAAAACAGGGGAATTACAGTAAACGGCGCGCGGCTTCCACCACGATTTTCACCGCGTCGCTTTCCGTCTGCTTCATCGTGACGGCATCCGGAATCTCTTTTTGGGTGCGGTTGACGATAACGCCCGCTACCATCCCGGCTCTCAGCCCCTGGCTGGCACACATGGTTAACAGGGTCGCCGACTCCATCTCGTAGTTCAACACGCCCATCTGCTGCCACTCCTGCATAGAGCCCTGGAAGCTTTTTACGACACGGCCTGAAAAGGTATCGTATCGTTCCTGACCCGGGTAAAAGGTGTCAGAAGAGGCCGTAATACCGATATGGGTTTTAGCGCCACAGGCTTCCGCCGCCGCGACTAATGCCGTCGTACAGGTAAAGTCCGCCACTGCCGGAAACGCCATGGGGGCGAAATGCAGGCTGGCACCGTCCAGGCGCACTGATGCTGTGGTGACCAAAACATCGCCGACGTTGATATGGGGCTGAATCGCCCCAGTGGTTCCCACGCGCAGGAACGTACGCACGCCAAGCTGTGCCAGTTCCTCAACGGCAATCGATGTAGAAGGTCCGCCAATACCTGTCGAACACACAACAACCGGTTTGCCATCCAGCTTCGCCAGCCAGGTGGTGAACTCGCGATGGGAAGCAAGATGCTGTGCATCTTCCATCAGTCCGGCAATCTTTTTCACGCGCTCTGGATCGCCAGGAACAATGGCCAGCGTTGCCCCCTGCAGGTCAGCTTTAGTCAGGCCAAGATGGAATACGTCAGACTGTGTCATATCAGACTCCGGGTTAAGGAAAATTTTTACGCCACTTTACGTCACCGGGCGAGGTAAATATGTGACTAAATTCACTTAAGAAAATGAAAGTTACATTCCCAAAGAAAAATAAGGTGATTTAGATCACACATCCATCTCTCGCCTTGCGTATTGCTACATATGGTGATGTGGAAGCTATCGCGGGAATGTTAAAGAGAAGTGTAATTTTATTGGTTAACAGCTCTGTTACTCAATGCCCGGTACCTGTCATGGGTGGCCAGGCTATAGTTACGTGATTGCGCCTATGCTTGCACGGAGAGAACGATGAAAACCGAAGATAATATGACACAAAAATCAGCTGCAGGCGCGTTTGCTCCGGCAGTTCAGCCCACAGCAGCGACCACCATTATTACCGACAGCGCCAACATCCATGCGGGGGAAACCTCCATTCCGAGCCAGGGTGAAAACCTGCCGGCGTTTTATGCGAAGCCGCAGTCAGCAGAAGGTCCGTTGCCGGTCGTGCTGGTGGTACAGGAAATTTTTGGCGTTCACGAACATATTCGCGACATTTGCCGTCGGCTGGCGCTGGAGGGCTATCTGGCCGTCGCGCCAGAACTGTACTTCCGTGAAGGCGATCCCAACGATTACAACGACATCCCTACCCTGTTCAAAGAGCTGGTCAGTAAAGTGCCCGACAGCCAGGTGCTGGCAGATCTCGATCACGCGGCGAACTGGGCTGCCCGTAACGGGGGAGATATTCGCCGCATGGGGATTACCGGTTTCTGCTGGGGCGGACGCATCAGCTGGCTTTATGCCGCGCACAACCCGCAACTGCGCGCCGCCGTAGCCTGGTATGGTCGCCTGGTGGGTGAAAAAACCATGAAGCAGCAAAAACATCCTATCGATATCGCCGTTGATCTAAACGCGCCCGTGCTGGGGTTGTATGGAGGTCAGGATGACGGCATTCCGCTGGAGAGCGTCGAGCAGATGCGCCAGGCACTGCACGCGGCCAATGCCAAAGCTGAGATCATTGTTTATCCCGAGGCCGGACATGCTTTTAACGCCGACTATCGTCCAAGCTATCACGCCGAATCGGCCACCGATGGCTGGGCGCGCATGTTAGCCTGGTTTGCGCAATACGGTGTTGCCCCCGCGAAGTGACTGAAAAAAGGGGCGCTCAGGCGCCCCAACATACTGACAACGTATTGACACAACACCAGGAAATCAGGCGGTTTCGCCCCGCAGGTTTCTTGCCGCTTTGACCATGTTAGCCAGCGCCTGTCGGGTTTCGCGCCAGCCGCGAGTTTTCAGGCCGCAGTCCGGATTCACCCACAGACGTTCCTCAGGGATACGCTGTGCGGCCTTGCGTAACAGATTTTCTATCCACTCGACGTCGGGTACATTGGGGGAGTGAATATCGTACACGCCGGGCCCGATTTCATTCGGATACTCAAATGCGTTGAATGCATCCAGCAAATCCATATCGGAACGTGAGGTTTCGATGGTAATCACATCCGCATCCAGTGCCGCAATGGATGCCATAATGTCGTTAAACTCGCAGTAACACATATGCGTGTGAATTTGCGTCTCGTCTTTCGCGACAGCGGCGGTTAACCGAAACGCCTCCACGGCCCAGCGCAGATAATCTGCCCAGTCGGACTGATGCAGCGGCAATCCTTCACGCAGTGCGGGCTCATCAATCTGAATAATGCCAATGCCGGCGAGTTCCAGATCCGCAACTTCATCCCGCAGCGCCAGTGCAATCTGTTTGGCGATCGTTTCACGTGATACATCCTCCCGCGGGAATGACCAACAGAGAATGGTGACCGGGCCGGTCAACATACCTTTTACCGGCTTATCAGTCAGGGACTGCGCATAGGTTGCCCACGCAACGGTAATGGCTTCAGGACGGCTGACGTCACCAATAATGACCGGCGGTTTAACACAACGTGAACCGTAGCTTTGTACCCAACCATTTTGTGTAAAGACGAAGCCGTCCAGGTTCTCGCCAAAGTATTCCACCATATCGTTGCGTTCCGCCTCGCCGTGAACCAGCACGTCCAGTCCCAAACGCTCCTGCTCAGCTATCGCCTGCTTAATGTGTTCCGCGATACCGGTACGGTAATGCGCGCGATCAATCGCGCCTTTTTTGAAGTCGAGTCGTAATCCACGAATTTCAGTGGTCTGCGGGAAGGAACCGATGGTGGTGGTTGGCCAGGCGGGCAGGTTGAAACGCTGACGTTGTGTGCTGGCACGCCCGGCGTAAGGGCTGGCACGTTCGGTGTCTTTGGCCTGAACATTTGTCAGACGCAGTGCGACAGCCGCGTTGTGGACGCGGCGGGAATGCGCACGTGCCTGAACCGGTGCGCTCCATTCCTCCAGCGATGCGGGATCGTTGCGGCGAAGCGCCGTACTCAGTAGCGACAGCTCATCACATTTTTGCAAGGCAAAGGCAAACCAGCTTTTCACCTCCTCGTCCAGACGGGTCTCCACACTCAGATCAATGGGGCTGTGCAGCAACGAGCAGGATGTGCCAATCCACAGGTGTTCACGTGAGGCGATCAGCGGCTGCAGACGCTCAAACCAACGGCTGAGATCGGCACGCCAGACGTTGCGGCCATTGATCACGCCGACAGATAACACCCAGTCTGCGGGCAGTTGTTGGTTCACCTGCTGGATATCATCTTGCCCCTGCACCAGATCCACATGCAGGCCCTGCACTGGCAACGTGCGGATAATATCCAGATTCTGGCCGATACTGTCGAAGTAGGTGGTCAGCAGCAGGTTGACCTGCCCGTTTAACGCAGCGTAAGCCGCTTTGAAGGCCTCGCGCCATTCCTGTGGGAGTTCCAGCGCCAGGACGGGTTCATCAATCTGTACCCACTCAACGCCGCGCGCGTTCAGTTCGGTCAGGACCCGCTGATAAACGGGCAGAATATCGTTCAGTAGTGACAGACGATTAAAGGGTTCTCCTTTTACCTTACCCAGCCAGAGGTAGGTTAACGGTCCTGACAACACAGGCTTAACGTTATGACCCAGCGCCAGCGCCTCGTCCACTTCATCCAGCAGTTGGGTCCAGGTTAAAGAAAACGACTGGCCTTGCGTGAATTCTGGCACGATGTAGTGATAGTTCGTGTTGAACCATTTTGTCATTTCTGCCGCCGCGGCTGGCTCACCCGTCGGTGCACGCCCCCGGCCCAGGCGGAACAGCGTATCCAGATCAATCGATCCGTCCTGATTTCGATGGCGAGCAGGCACGTTGCCCAGCATCAGGCTGGTCGTCAGAATATGATCGTACCAGGCAAAATCGCCCACCGGCACTTTATCGACGCCGGCCGCTTTTTGTTGTTGCCAGTGGCGCGCACGCAGTTCGCGACCCACCGCCTGTAATTCTTCCTGCGTGCTGTTGCCAGCCCAGTAGCTTTCAAGTGCTTTTTTCAGCTCGCGACGCAGACCAATACGTGGAAAACCGAGAGTATGATTTAAGATAGTCATTCACTATTCTCCAGAAAGTCTTCGGCTTTGGCGGGTCGCCAATGATGTTTAGCCGTCCAGATGTTTACACCGCTATATTCTGCGGGTACTGTATGTCGCTCAAGCGCAAATTATTCAGCTTCGATGTGAAGGACTCTCATGATCGAATTCAAACACCTCCGGACGCTTCAGGCTCTGCAGAATACGGGCTCGCTGGCTGCTGCTGCGGCTCAGCTTCATCAGACACAGTCGGCGTTATCACATCAGTTCAGCGATCTGGAACAGCGGCTGGGATTTCGTTTGTTTGTTCGTAAAAGTCAGCCACTGCGTTTTACCCCGCAGGGCGAAATTTTATTGCAGCTGGCAGAGCAGATACTGCCGCAAATTCAGCAGGCGCTTCAGGCCTGCCACGAACCGCATCAGACCACGCTGCGCGTCGCGATCGAATGCCACAGTTGCATTCAGTGGCTGACACCGGCTTTAGATAAGTTTCGTCAGAGCTGGCCCCAGGTGATGATGGATTTTAAATCGGGCGTAACCTTTGATCCGCAGCCCGCGCTGCAGCAGGGCGAACTGGATATTGTATTGACGTCGGATATCCTGCCGCGCTCAGGCTTGTTCTATTCACCTATGTTTGATTTCGAAGTCCGCCTGGTGCTGGCGCCAGATCACCCTCTGGCGCAGGTTGAACACATTTCACCTGAAGACCTGGCGGATGAAGTGCTAATGATTTATCCGGTACAGCGCCAGCGCCTGGATATCTGGCGCCACTTTCTGCAACCTGCGGGGATCAGTCCGGCGCTCAAGAATGTCGATAACACGCTGCTGATGATTCAAATGGTCTCGGCGCGCATGGGGATTGCTGCGCTGCCGCACTGGGTCGTCGAAAGTTTTGAAAAACAGGGCCTGGTGATCACCAAAACGCTGGGCGAAGGGTTATGGAGTCGTCTTTACGCCGCTGTGCGCGACGGTGAACAGCGCCAGCCGGTACTGGAAGCGTTTATGCGTTTTGCCCGTCAGCATGCCTGCGAGCATCTGCCCTTTGTCAGGGACGCCGCGCATCCTGCGAAGGTTTTATCGCGTGAGTGACAAAGCTGCGCGATAGCAGGCAAAATCCCCTATAATGCGCAGCCTGTCGATTTACCATGAGAAGATCTCACCATGACTAACAACGATATTCTGCGCAGCGTGCGCTATATGCTCGATCTGAACGATGCCAAAATGGTGGCGATTTTTGCGCTGGCTGAATGTGAAGTGGCTCAGGCGGACATCACCAGTTGGCTGAAGAAAGATGAGGATGCGGCGTTTCGACCCTGCCCCGATGTGGTGATGGGATATTTTCTTAACGGTTTAATTTTTCATCGCCGCGGAAAAAGTGAAGACGCGCCTGCGCCCTCCATCGAGCGCAAGATGAACAACAATATCTTTATGAAAAAGCTGCGCATCGCGTTTGATTTGAAAACTACCGACATTCCTGACGTGCTGAAAAAAGCCAACTTTACGGTCTCTCAGGCTGAGATTGGCGCAATCTTCCGCAAACCGGATCATAAAAACTACCGCGAGTGCGGTGACCAGATCCTGCGTAATTTTCTTAAAGGGCTGACGATGATTCATCGCCCCGCCACAGGTAAACCCGCTTAATCAGAAACGCCCTGACCGGAAGCAGCTCGCCTGTCATGCGGTCTGCTTCCGGTCAGGCTCAGGGGCGTTCACAGCCTGTTTCCAGCCCAGATGCCCTGCATTCCTCTCCCGCTACGGTTTACTCGCTGGCAAGGCCCGCCCCGGACTATCTTGCGCTGTTGCCTACCACCCAGCGCTTATGGACCCACAGCGACGCCATAATCACGATGGCTCCTGCGATAAAGCTTGGCCAGTGCGGTTTTTGCTGCCATATCGCCAGGTTCACCAATAAGCCGGCCGGAACGTGCATGTTATTCATAATGCCCAACGTGCCGGCATCGACCTGCGTCGCGCCGTAGTTCCACATAAAGTAGCCCAGCCCCGAAGCCGCGACGCCCAGCCAGACCAGAATGCCCCATTGCAGCGTCGTGGTAGGCAATTTATGGGGATTGCCCCAGGCTGCCCAGGCAACGATCGCAATCAGAACCGCGCCCAGATAAAACCATGAAAACGCCGTATGTTGCGGCATTGGACGGGTTTCCTGCAAACGTTTGTAGCCCACCATCCCCGCCGCGAAGCAGATATTCGCCAACTGGACCAGCAGCAGACCAAACCAGAAGTTATCGCTGACTTTGTCATAACGAATGATTGCCGCGCCAGCAACGGCCAGCAGCGCACTGAAAATGT
Organism: Pantoea sp. Ae19-2; assembly: GCF_059801205.1. Classification (NCBI taxonomy): domain Bacteria; kingdom Pseudomonadati; phylum Pseudomonadota; class Gammaproteobacteria; order Enterobacterales; family Erwiniaceae; genus Pantoea; species Pantoea sp. Ae19-2. Next base: position 3,745,973 of record NZ_JBCHWE010000001.1, read on the forward strand.
AGCCCACGCGCAGGGGCCTTCGGCTTATCAGGTCGTAGATTAAGGTGACATACAGCGGCGTCATTACGGTGAACAGCAGGAATTCTGACACGCTCAGATACAGATAGGCTTCAAAACTCAGCAAATACATAATGCCCAGCTGCAACATCCCTACCAGCATATAGAGCAAGAGCGTCGAAGGCCGATAGCCGCGCCAGCGCAGGAACGGCAGAAACACAATGGCGGCCAGCGCCAGGCGCATCAGCACTGAAAACCAGCTGTCCACTTGCCCGGCAAGGTATTCACCGATCAGGCTAAAGGAGAATGCCCACAGAATGGTAGTAACAATCAATAAAAGCACGGTAACAACCCCGAAATAAACAGAGCGTCAGTGTAAACAATGTCCTGAATCAGAGCTGCATTATCTGGTTGACATCTGGTTATTTACCAGGCGATCAGGCAACGATCCCTCACCCCGACTTTTATCCGCTCAGGAGAGCATGCCTGAGGTTAAAAATGGGCGAAAAAGCGCATCTGCCTGGCATTTTCGCGCCTTACTGTAATAAAACTGTAACAAATTTGTCATTCATCACAGTAACCCAGTCCGCCTCTGTCTATTCTCTGCGCGAAATGGTGCATTGCGAGCACCCTTTTTTCTTTCGACCCAACCTGCTGGGGAATCAAAACCATAATGCGCCCGGAGGGCCACCCTAATGTTAAGTATTTTTAAACCTGCACCACACCAGCCTCAGGTGGCAGAGGATCGTATCGATCCACTCTACCGCCGCCTGCGTTGGCAAATCTTTATCGGTATTTTCTTTGGCTATGCGGCTTACTACCTCGTCAGAAAGAATTTTGCCCTGGCCATGCCTTATCTGGTTGAACAGGGTTTCTCACGAGGCGATCTGGGGTTTGCGCTTTCCGGTATCTCCATCGCTTACGGCTTTTCCAAGTTTATTATGGGCTCGGTGTCCGACCGCTCTAATCCACGGGTCTTTTTACCCGCAGGATTGATCCTGGCCGCTTTCGTGATGCTGTTCATGGGGTTTGTTCCCTGGGCAACCTCCAGCATCATGGTGATGTTTGTGCTGTTGTTTATTTGTGGCTGGTTTCAGGGAATGGGCTGGCCACCCTGCGGACGCACTATGGTGCACTGGTGGTCGCAAAAGGAACGCGGCGGCATTGTCTCGGTGTGGAACTGTGCGCATAACGTCGGCGGCGGCATTCCTCCCCTGCTGTTTCTGCTGGGAATGGCCTGGTTTAACGACTGGAAGGCGGCCCTTTATATGCCGGCCTTTGGCGCCATTGTCATTGCCATCCTGGCCTTTGCCCTGATGCGGGATACGCCGCAGTCCTGCGGTCTGCCGCCCATCGAGGCCTACAAAAACGATTATCCGGCTGACTACAACGAAAGCCATGAAGAAGAGTTCACGGCGAAACAAATCTTCATGAAGTATGTTCTGCCGAATAAATTACTTTGGTATATCGCCCTGGCAAACGTGTTTGTTTATCTGCTGCGTTACGGCATTCTGGACTGGTCACCGACTTACCTCAAAGAGGTGAAACACTTCACGCTGGATAAGTCGTCCTGGGCTTACTTCTTCTATGAGTATGCGGGGATCCCTGGCACGCTACTGTGCGGCTGGATGTCCGATAAGGTGTTTCGCGGAAACCGTGGCGCGACGGGCGTGTTCTTTATGACGCTGGTGACCATCGCAACGGTGGTTTACTGGTTAAATCCGCCGGGTCATCCCGGTGTGGACATGGCCTGTATGATTATTATTGGCTTCCTGATCTACGGGCCGGTGATGCTGATAGGACTCCACGCGCTGGAGCTGGCGCCGAAAAAAGCCGCCGGGACGGCCGCGGGCTTTACCGGGCTGTTCGGTTATCTGGGAGGATCGGTTGCAGCCAGCGCCATTGTGGGTTACACGGTGGACTATTTTGGCTGGGATGGCGGATTTTTAGTCATGATTGTGGGCTGTGTGCTGGCAGTGATCTTGTTGCTGCTCACTATGGTCAGCGAGCATAAACACAAGCAAAAACTGGCCTAGCCGTCAGAAGGCCGGTTAACCGGCCTTCTGCTCAGGCGCACTACGATAAATACAACTTTCTGAGCGTCGCCGGCACGGCATCCTCAACATTGCTGCCAATCACTTCCAGCTCTGGCAGGGTATCTTTCAGGCGCTGGTGCGCATTAGCCATAATGCAGCCCTTGCCCGCCATACTCAGCATTTCGACGTCGTTCATACCATCACCAAAGGCAATACAGTCTTTCAGCGTAAAGCCTAACTGTTTTGCCACAGATTCGAGCGCGTGGCCTTTTGAGACGCCGCCCGCCATCACTTCCAGACAGGTGGGCAGTGAAAAACTGACGTTGACCCTGTCTCCCCAACGCGCTTCAATCGCCAGCTCCATTGGAATAAGGTGTTCAGGCTCTTCGCAGGTGAAAAAGACTTTGCTGATGCCGTCAGTGGGCAATATGCCCGGTTCATAAACCTGATAATGAAAATCAGATTCGCGAAAATAATCTTTCTCTGCCGGACTGCAACGGCTGACAAACCACTCATCGTCACGATAAACATGGGTCAGCACTTCCGGATGATGGTACTGCAGGCCGAACAGGTCCTGGGCGATATCCCAATCCAGGTTATGGCTAAAAATCAGTTCGCCGGCTGGATTATGCACACGGGCACCGTTTGACGTAATCATATACGCCGGAATCCCCAGCTTGTCGCGCATTTGTCCAACATCAATGTGATGGCGGCCCGTGGCGAAAATAAAGTGAATGCCTTTTGCCACCAGCTGCTGCAACGTTTCTCGGGCATCAGGCGTGAGGCGGTGTTCGGGAGAGAGCAGTGTGCCGTCCAGGTCGGACACAACAATGTGGTACATGAAAACCTCGGGTATCTGTGTCGGTTGGCCGTAGCCGGTAATGTAAACGGATAACTAGTGATGCGATAAAAAGAAATCGACGATCCCATTCAATGCTTCGGCGCGCATGCTGTCTTTTTCAAACAGAATCTCGTGGCGTGCACCTTTAATAACCTGGGGCTTATCGCCCTCACAGGGATGACCGGCTGCCGCCATGGCGGCGCAAAACAGATCTTGTGAGCGGTTATCCACCACGCTGTCTTCGCTTGCCTGTAGCAGCAGTAGCGGCGTCGTTATTTTATCAACCTGACTGAATATGTTGCGTCCGGCATGAATGCCTTCCCGTACCCAGTGATAGGTGGGACCGCCAACACGAATCGCCGGGTCGTCCGCATAAAAACGCAGGCTGCGACGATAACGTTCATGACTGTGCGTCAGACGGTTAATGCCAAAGGGATGAGCCCGCCAGCGCCCCGTGCCTAATGCATAGCCATCGCGAACGGCAGGTCGTTTCTCTGCCCAGTCGAGGATCTTATGCGCCAGAAAAGAGGGTAACGGCAGCGCGATGCCAAACATCGGCGCAACCAGAGCCGCAGCGTGAAACGCGCCAGGCTGACGCGCCAGGAACAGGGCCAGAATTGCGCCCCCCATTGAATGCGCCAACGCATAACGTTGTTGATAATGACGGCTCACAATCTCTTTCAGATAGAGCGTTTCAAGGTCATCGACATAGTGGGAAAACTCCACCACATGTCCAAGATGCGAATCATCCAGCAGCCGATCGGATCGCCCCTGACCACGGTGATCGAGCACGATCACATCGAACCCACAGTGAAACAGATCGTAGGCCAGCTCGGGATATTTAACGTAGCTCTCAATGCGCCCGGGAACGATTACAATCACGCGCTTGTGTTGCGGTGAAATGAACCGAACGTAACGTAAGGTCAGATTTTCAACACCGGTAAATTCACACTCTTCACGGCTGTGCCAGAAATCAAGCAGTGGGCCGGTCGCGAAGGCAGCGAAGGCCTTTTCGCGTTGCAGCCAGCTTGCTCTGTGTTGCTTCATCCGCCCTCCTGATTGCCGGAAAAAAAGAGTCTGAACGGCCGCATGATGTCCATAGCCCTGCGCAGCATTCTGGCGTATTGTGTCACACTTCAGACGTGACAGGGAGTACAACCCATGACCATCGAATGGTGGCTGACTTATCTTCTTACCACCACAATTCTTAGCCTTTCACCCGGCTCTGGTGCCATTAACACCATGAGCACGGGCATCAGCCACGGTTATCGTGGTGCGGTCGCGTCTATTTCAGGCCTGCAGGTTGGTCTTGCCCTGCATATCGCCCTGGTGGGGATCGGTCTTGGGGCGCTTTTTTCCCAGTCGCTGCTGGCGTTTGAGATTTTAAAGTGGGCCGGCGCAGGCTATCTGGTCTGGTTGGGCATCCAACAGTGGCGCACTGCGGGCGCGATTGACCTCAACGCTATGTCGAAAGCCATGCCGCGTCGTCGCCTGTTCAAGCGGGCAGTAATGGTGAACCTGACGAATCCCAAAAGCATTGTGTTTCTGGCGGCGCTGTTTCCCCAGTTTATCCTGCCTCACCAGCCGCTGATGCTGCAGTATCTGGTGCTGGGCGTCACAACCGTTCTGGTGGATATCATCGTCATGATTGGCTATGCCACATTAGCCACGCGCATTGCAGGATGGATCAAAGGGCCCAGGCAGATGAAGCTAATGAACCGCATTTTCGGCGGCTTATTCATCGCGATTGGGGGACTGCTGGCCAGCGCCAGACGTATCGCCTGACCCGGCGGAGGCTGCCGCACGACAGTGACGCTGTCGGCGGCTTGCCGTAACGACTGACGTGTCCGGTAACCGGCTATCAGCGCGACAGGATCAGATGAATGCCAAAACCGGCAAACAGCACGCCCGCAACACCGTCTACCCACTTCGCAGCACGTTGATACTTATCCCGCATCCACGGCAGGGCAAAAACAGCCGCGACCAGAGAAAACCAGGCGAAGGTTTCAACGCTTATCAGGACGAACAGCCCCCAGCGTTCCAGCCCCCCCACATCGTTACCGATAAACAAGGAAAAGACGCTACCAAAGTAGATAACCGCTTTGGGATTCGACAGGTTGGTCAGCAGACCTTTAATAAAGCTCATGCCTTTCCTGGGCAGTTCGACGACAGGTTCCTGCTGCACGGGCTGTTTGTGGCGCTGACGGGCTGAGCCAATTAACTGCCAACCCATCCATAGTAGATAGAGTCCGCCACCGACCATGATGATTTGGTGTAGCCAGGCCATCTTTTGCAAAATCAGATGCAGGCCCATCAACGCTACCGCGGCCCAGATCATGACCGCCAGGGTAATGCCCAGAACGCCCAACATCGCTTCTTTGCGCGAACGGCTGGCGGCGGTTTGCGAGACAAAAAAGAAATCCGGGCCGGGACTCATCAGGGCAACAAGATGGACCAGGGCAATCGTGCCGAACAAAATCAACATGGTAACTCCTCTTTACTCTTCATCGAGATGTTCTTTAATCATCAGCAAAAACGGCTTACCGAAACGTTCCAGTTTGCGGTGCCCCACGCCGTTCACGCTGAGCATTTCTGAGGCGCTCACCGGCATCTGCTCTGCCATCTCCAGCAAGGTTGCATCGTTAAACACAACGTAGGGCGGAATATTCTCTTCGTCGGCTATCGCTTTACGCAGTTTACGCAGCTTGGCAAACAGCTTGCGGTCGTAGTTGCCGCCATACACTTTGGCCGACCCGCTGCTTTTCGGTCTGGCGGTAATCAGTCTTGGCACCGCCAGCATCAGCGGAACTTCACCGCGCAATACCGGTCGGGCCGCTTCAGTTAGCTGCAGCGCAGAATGCATGGCGATGTTTTGCGTCACCAGCCCCAGATGAATCAGCTGACGCAGGACGCTGACCCAATGCTCGTGGCTGTTTTCTTTACCCAGCCCATAAACGGGCAGCTTGTCGTGTCCCTGTTCGCGGATGCGATGATTATTGGCACCGCGCAATACTTCAACAATGTAGCCCATACCAAAGCGCTGGCCGACGCGATAAATACTGGAGAGTGCCTTTTGGGCTTCCACCAGGCCGTCATAGCGCTTTGGCGGATCGAGGCAAATATCGCAGTTCCCGCAGGGCTGCTGACGTCCTTCACCAAAGTAGTTCAGCAGCACCAAACGACGGCAGGTCTGCGCTTCGGCAAAAGCATTCATCGCATTCAGCTTGTGACGTTCAATATCCTGTAGCGGGCCAGGCTGCTTCTCTTCCAGGCATTTGCGCAGCCAGGCCATATCAGCAGGATCGTAGAGCATCATGGCTTCTGCCGGCAGGCCATCACGTCCGGCACGTCCTGTTTCCTGATAATAGGATTCAATGTTGCGTGGAATATCAAAGTGCACCACAAAACGCACGTTCGGCTTGTTGATGCCCATCCCAAATGCCACGGTCGCCACCACGATTTGCAAATCGTCGCGCTGAAACGCTTCCTGTACGCGGGCGCGCTGGGCGCTGTCGATTCCGGCATGATATGCCCCAACGCTTAACCCCCGGCTTTGCAGACGTGCGGCGGTATCCTCAACTTTTGCCCGGCTGTTACAGTAAATAATGCCGCATTTACCGCGCTGATCCTGTACGTAACGTAGCAACTGCTCAGTGGGTTTAAATTTTTCCACCAGCGTGTAACGAATATTGGGGCGGTCAAAACTGCTGATTTGAATCAGCGGATCCTGCATATGCAGCAGGTTAATGATATCAAGACGGGTCGTTTCGTCAGCGGTCGCTGTCAGCGCCATGACGGGCAGATCGGGAAAGCGCTGGCGCATCTGTCCCAGCGCGCCATATTCCGGTCGGAAATCATGCCCCCATTGGGAAATACAGTGCGCCTCATCAACGGCCAGCATACAGGGCTGCCAGTGCGCCAGACTGTCAAGAAAGTTGTCCATCATCAGACGTTCTGGCGCGATATAGAGCAGCTTAACGCGCCCGTTGCGGCAATCGGCCATGACAACCTGCTGCTGCTCGCGCGTCATGGTCGAGTTCAGGCAGGCCGCGGCCACGCCGTTTGCCAGGAGCTGATCCACCTGATCTTTCATCAGGGAGATGAGTGGCGACACCACCAGTGTCAGCCCCTCGCGCACCAGCGCCGGAATCTGATAGCAGAGTGATTTACCGCCGCCGGTCGGCATCACCACCAGGCAATCCCGCCCGCTCAGCGCTTCATTTATGATTGTCTGCTGACCGGGACGAAACTGCTGGTAGCCGAAGGTATCCTGCAATACCTGCTGCGCCAACGCTTCCTGATTAAGAACTGCCGAGGTTGCCACTGTATTCCTGACTTAATGGTTGGTTAGAACAAATCGTTAAGGGTCACACCTACGCCTAAACGAGTCTGACGGTGGTTATAGTCAATGAGAGATTCACCATAGCCGCTAAACAGCTGGGTGTAAAAACGCACGTGCTGGGTGATGGGATAACTCCAGCCCAGCGTAGCGCCGCCGTAACCGCTATTCCAGTTATAGTTGCCTTCCACGCTGAAAATGCTGTCACCCATCGCATAGCCCACTTTCGCCCGATAGTAGCCCATGTATTTTGTAATATCCGGGTTATCGTCCGTGCTGGCGCTCTCAGAAATACGGAACCAGGGTTTGATCTCTGCGAGGAAATTACCGTTTTGCGCCATCAGGCGGGTATAAACACGGTTCCAGCTGCGTGACGTGGGATCGCTACGGCCATTGGACTGATGATTCACGCCCACTTCAACATCACGTAGCGTCCAGCCGGCAAACGAATAATCGGTCGCCCAGCCCAGGAAAATCTGCGGCTCATAGTTTGTCTCGCGGAAGGGCGACGACTCTTTTTTATTAGATAGCTGCCACCATGAGCGCTGAGTATAGGACGCGGCTAACACGGAGTTGTCACCCAGGATGCCGCGCCACAGTGGAAATGCCAGACTAAGCTGGAATTTCACTTCGTCTTTACGGGCATTCTGCGCCCAGTTATAAGAGGAAATCGCCTCTTTATTAATGTCGCTGGTGTACGTGTAAAGCAGATAGTTATTTTCGTAAGGATAAAGCACAAACGGGTTGTCATGCTGCTCCAGCAGGTTGGCAATAATGCTGCCACGAACCTGGGGTGCATCGTGAACGTGTTTGATCGTGGCTTCGTCCGCCTGCGCCAAAGCAGGAAGTAACATTGCCGCCAGCAAGGCGCGATGCTTACGCATAGGATTCTCCAGTGGAAACTGCGTATTCATAAAAGCGAATGGGTGTTGTAAAAAGCAGGACATTCTACACACAAATGTGAGCGAACATCAGCGCTGATTTCCTAAACTGGAAACCCTGTCGAGCGAAGCATAGAATAAACAACTCATTAACATCTACAGTTCATTTGTCAGCTGTTCAGGACTAAACACCATGTCATCCGTGCTATTGACTCAGCAGGACGCTCGCCGCCTGGTCGGTGAAATTTTTATTTATCATATGCCGTTTAACCAGGCACTTGGTCTGGAACTGGATCACCTTGACGCCGACTACGCTGAAATCAGTTTTGTGAACAAAACCATGCTGGTCGGCAATGCCGCTCAACAGATTCTCCACGGTGGGGTCACCGCCGCCGTACTGGACGTGGCGGCAGGCATGGTGTGCGTCAGTCATGCCTTGACGCGTGAGGAAACAATCAGTGAGGAAATGCTCCGCCAGCGACTGTCTCGCATGGGAACGATTGATATGCGGGTAGACTATCTGCGTCCCGGTCGCGGCGAGCGTTTTATCGCCACCAGTCGTTTACTGCGTGCCGGCAATAAAGTCTCTGTGGCGCGGGTGGAGTTACACAATGATCAGGGCGTTTACATCGCGACCGCCACAGCCACCTATCTGACAGGTTGATCACAGAACTGAACGCGTGGCAGCGTTTGAGTACTGCCACGCGTTATCCTGCCTGAATCAAAACATAGTATTGGTGTTCGCCGACGTCGCCGGTACAGCCTGAATCACATCCCAGTGCTCGACAATTTTGCCGTTTTTCACGCGAAAAATATCCGTAACGGCCTGGCCACGATCGTGTTCACCGTTGGTGGAGTGAACATGCAGCCAGACCAAATCGCCATCGGTCGCACTTCGGACGATGCGTGCTTTTGACTGCGGGTTTTTCCTGAAATAGTCGGTAAAAAAGTTAACAAGCGGTGCCTTGCCGTTTGGCACGCCGGGATTGTGCTGACGGTAATTATCCGCGATAACCCGGGCCGCTTCAGCGACCTTGTGGTGATTAAAAAATTGATCATAGAAATGGATCACCAGTGCACGATTGGCCTCTTCCACCTTGATATCCCGGCCTTCGCCAGGTTGTGCCGCGTAAACTGCACCCGCGGTCAGGATACCTGCCGCCAGCAACAGGGTTTTCAGAAAAGCTATCATCATTATTCTCCTTGATCGTTCGTCATAGCGCTGGTCGCGAGGCACCAGATTTTGAGTACACAGGGATTGCCTGACGTCTGTCGAATGCGATACAGGGTTTCGCTCAGACACCTGGTCACAAAAATAGACTGACGTCGTGACGGATGTTACATTCGCGCAAAATGGATAACAAGAAGTCACACCAGAGTGACTTAATCACCTGAAAGTGACGCTTAGCGATGCACAGGAACCGACCCGATGCCCAAATCTTCACCCGCAACCTTTACGTATCAACAACCTTGCCCCATCCGGGATGTGCTTGACCGGATAGGCGACAAATGGAGTTTATTGATTCTCGAAGCGCTGGCCGAACAGACCTTACGTTTCAATGAACTTCACCGTCATATTGGCGATGTTGCCCGTCAGGTGCTGTCACGCAGTCTGAAACGGCTGGAAATGGATGGCTATATCCTGCGCACACTTTATCCGGAAGTGCCGCCGCGCGTTGAGTACAGCCTGACGGATTTAGGCCGTTCATTTCTCGAACCCATGCAGCAATTAATTGCATGGGCAGATAACAATCATCAGGCCATCTGCCTTTCTCGCCAGCGCGCGCTGGAGCAGGAGAAAGACTGACCCAGCATTATCGCCAGATCGGGCTACAGAGATAACGAGGACTGCGTTACCATTGCGGCCCTCTGTCACGCCGCTGTATTTCAGTGACCTCCGGTACAGTACGAAATTTCAGGATGAATTATGGATACCCAGCAAACCCGTCAGGGCATCGGCTTTGCGCTTGGCGCTTACTTTATTTGGGGCATTGCGCCCGCCTACTTCAAATTAGTGAAGGCCGTACCGGCGACTGAAATCATGACCCACAGGGTGATCTGGTCAGCACTGTTCATGTTGTTACTGATTACCCTGAGTCGCAGTTGGGGACAGGTCAGAAGCGTGCTGCGCCAGCCAAAAAAAGTGCTGCTACTGGCCCTTACGGCGGTAACGGTAGGGGGAAACTGGTTGCTGTTTATCTGGGCGGTGAACAATCAGCATATGCTTGAAGCCAGCCTGGGCTATTTTATCAACCCGTTGATTAACGTTGTGTTTGGCATGATTTTCCTGCGTGAACGTTTCCGTCGCCTGCAGTGGCTGGCGGTCGCCCTGGCGGCTGGCGGCGTGCTTCTGCAACTGTGGAAATTTGGCTCAGTGCCGGTGATTGCCTTAGGGCTGGCGTTCAGCTTCGCGTTTTATGGCCTGATGAGGAAGAAAATCCAGGTCGATGCTCAGAGCGGCATGCTGATAGAGACGCTGTGGCTGTTTCCGCTGGCCGCGCTCTATCTGTTTGGCTTTGCTGACAGCAGCACCAGCCACCTTAGCGCGAACCCCATGAGCCTGAACCTGTTACTGATCGCCGCAGGCATAGTCACCACGATTCCGCTGATGTTCTTCGCCGCGGCTTGTACCCGACTGCGCCTGTCAACGGTGGGCTTCTTTCAGTATCTGGGCCCTACGCTGATGTTCTTGCTGGCGGTGCTGTTTTATGGTGAAACCGTTACGCCAGATAAAATGGTAACCTTTGGCTTTATCTGGCTGGCTCTGTTGGTCTTTATTCTGGATGCCGTGACGTTTTCAGCGCGGAGCCGAATGCGCAAAGCGTGAAAGAAAGCGCGCCATTGCCGGCCCGGTCAGTAAGATGGTGAATAATCGCAGGGTCTGCATCGCCATCACGAAAGCCATATCTACCCGGCTTCCGGCAGCGATAATCGCCACCGTGTCCAGCCCGCCTGGGCTGGTGGCGAGATACGCCGTCATCAGGTCAATATGCAACACGCGGGTTAACATCCATGCCAGCCCACCGCACAGCAGCATCAGGCCAAAAATGGACAGCAGCATCTGCGGCAGCGTGCTTAACGCCAGCCTGAAGATCGGCCGGGTGAAACGTAACCCCACGCTCCAGCCAATCATGGCGTACGCCAGGGCAAGCAGCCATTCTGGCATCTGAAGCACCGCCGTACCGGTTGAATGCAGGGTTGCACCGATCAGCGCAGGTATCAGTAACGCGCCAGATGGGATACGCAGCCATGGGCCAAGCCATGCGCTGCAAACCACCAGGCACATTGTCACCAGGAAACCGCTGTTAAGCGCCGGAAACCACACCAGCGAGCCGGCATGACCGCCATCGCCCAGCCCGATCCGCGCCACCATGGCCGCCGCGCCCGCCACAAACAGCACCCGCAGATACTGCATGAACGCAACCAGCCGGACGTCCGCGCCAAATTCGCCCGCCATCGCGACCATCGCAGAGGCACCACCAGGGGAAGATCCCCATGCGCCCGTCGGGCCCGGAAGCTGGCTGAAACGCACCAGCAGAAAACCCGACAGCCCGCTGGCGGCCAGCGTCAGCAGCAGGACCGCTAACACGACTGGCCAGTCCTGCAGCAGCGGCGTCAGGATAGAAGGTGACAGGCTTTGCGCAATCATGCAGCCCAGCACCGCCTGCGACAGCAGAAATAACCGCTTGTTAATACGCAGTGTGGCACCGGACAGGCCCATGACCACGCCAACGATCATGGGTCCCAGCAACAGGGCGGCCGGCACGTGAAAATACTGGAAGATTGCGCCAAGTAATACAGATGACACTAACAGCAGCAGCCATTGCCAGCGCAACGAAAGAGCGTCCATAGAATGATTAATCAATTATGAAAATTGAGCGGCTAGAGTAGCAGAATTAAGGCGGCAGGCCAGCAAAATGGGCCGTATTAACAGCCCGTGCTGATGATTAAAGCCAGTTTTTACGCTTGAAATAGAGATAAGGTGCCAGGCCTGCAAGCATCATCAGGCAAATGGCGCCAGGATAACCAAAGCTCCACTTCAGTTCAGGCATAAACTCAAAGTTCATGCCGTAGCTGGATGCCACCAGCGTCGGCGGCAGGAAAACCACGGATACCACCGAGAAGATCTTGATGATGCGGTTCTGCTCTATGTTGATAAAGCCCATCGCCGCCTGCATCAGGAAGTTGACCTTTTGAAACAGCGACTCATTGTGGGGCAGCAGAGATTCGATATCGCGCAGGATCTCGCGCGCCTGCTCCAGCTGATTACCCGGCAAACGGGCTTTTCGGACCAGAAAATTAAGCGCACGCTGCGTATCCATCAGACACAAGCGCACCTTCCAGCCGATATCTTCCAGCTCGGCTAAACGCGAGAGTGCCTGGTCGTATTCCTCACCCTGCTGGCCTTCCATGATGACGCGGCTGAGCTTTTCCAGTGCGCTGTAAATGTTCTCAATTTCATCTGCCAGTTGTTCGATTTTCGTCTCGAACAGATCAAGCAGCAGCTCATAGGCATTGCCATCGATCAATGTCTGGTTACGGGCACGCATTCGATAAAGACGAAAAGCGGGAAGCTCGCGCTCGCGCAGCGTATATAAACGCCCTTCGCGGATGGTAAACGCAACGGTGGAGTTACCGGCGTGATCTTCGGCATCTTCAAAAAAGAAGAAGGAGTGAATGTGCAGGCCGTCTTCATCTTCGAAGAAACGCGCCGAGGCTTCGATATCTTCCAGTTCAGGGCGCGTTGCCAGGCTCTGGCCCAGTTCAGATTGCACGCGGTCGCGCTCGCCTTCTTCAGGCTCGACCAGGTCAACCCACACTGACGTGGTCAGTTTATCGCTTTCATCTTCCAGTTCCAGACGCGTCAGGCGACTGTTATCAAGTTTAAATGCGCTCAGCATAGCAAGACTCCCCATTGCAGACTTTATGGGACAACGCTGTCGGCCGGTCTGAATGCAGACCCGCGAACCTGAACACGGATAAAGGATAAATCAGTGCTGACTCGTGCGACGGATTAAAAAGGGAGGTCGCTGATAACCGCTAAGGCTACCAGCGTAATGAGATAGCCTTAGATGTTATTCCTGAAAACCAGGTTAATGAGCCAGCATCGACTGGGCGTGTCCAAGGCATTGTCCTCTCATGATAATAGTGCGCGCATGTTACGCTGAGACGAAAAAGTCGTCAACCAGCGCCTAGACGGTTTCCAGTTTAGCGTAGGCGGCAACCAGCCACTTGATCCCCTGGCCCTGAAACGCCACCTGCAAGCGGCTGTGTTCTCCGCTGCCTTCGAGATTCACAATAGTGCCTTCACCAAATTTGGCGTGGCGAACGCGTTGCCCCAGGGCGAATCCCGTGTCATTTTTGCTGATCGGCGTGCCCATGCGCTGATGACTGACCGGTCGCGTCACACTGGCGCGTAAACGGACTTCTTCAATACAGGCTTCAGGCAGTTCGCCAATAAAACGTGAAGGTCGATGGTAGACTTCTTTACCGTAAAGACGGCGGGTTTCCGCATAGGTCAGCGTCAGCTTCATCATGGCACGCGTGACGCCGACGTAAGCCAGGCGACGCTCTTCTTCCAGTCGCCCGCCTTCATCCAGCGCCATCTGGCTCGGGAACATGCCCTCTTCCATCCCGACAATAAACACCTGGCTAAACTCCAGGCCTTTCGCGGAGTGCAACGTCATCAGCTGCACCGCATCCTGCCATTTGTCCGCCTGGCCTTCCCCGGCTTCGAGAGCCGCATGAGAAAGGAATGCCTGCAGCGGCATCAAATCTTCGTCTTCATCCTGGTAGCTGAACTGGCGCGTTGCCGTCACCAGTTCTTCCAGGTTTTCGATACGGGCCTGGCCCTTTTCACCCTTTTCCTGCTCGTACATGATCCACAGGCCAGAATCCTTGATGACTCTGTCGGTCTGCACGTGCAGCGGCATATCCACGGTTTCGCTTGCCAGCGAATCCACTAACTCACAGAAGCGCTGCAGCGCAGAGGCCGCACGACCGGCCAGGGCGCGCGACTGAAGCAGCTCGCGCGTTGCCTGCCATAAGGTCATCTGCTTTTCCCGAGCCGTCTGACGCACCACATCCAGCGTACGGTCGCCCACACCGCGCGTTGGCGTATTCACCACGCGCTCAAAGGCGGCGTCATCGTTGCGGTTGGCCATCAGTCGCAGATAAGCCAGCGCGTCCTTGATTTCCTGACGTTCGAAAAAGCGCATACCGCCATAGATACGGTACGGCATGCTGGCCTGTAGCAGGGCTTCTTCCAGCACACGCGATTGGGCATTGCTGCGATACAGGATGGCGCAATCCGCCAGCGCATTGCCGTTTTCCATCCAGGCCTTGATACGGTTGACCACAAAGCGGGATTCATCCAGCTCGTTAAAGGCGCAGTAAACCGAAATGGGCTCACCATCGCTGCCGTCAGTCCACAGTTCTTTCCCCAGTCGGCCGTTGTTATTGGCGATCAGGGCATTCGCTGACTTCAAAATGTTGTTGGTCGAGCGGTAGTTTTGCTCCAGGCGAATGGTATCCGCGCCGGGAAAATCCTTTAAAAAGCGCTGAATGTTTTCGACCTGCGCACCGCGCCAGCCGTAAATTGACTGATCGTCGTCACCCACGATAATCACTTTGCCGCTGTCGCCCGCCAGCATGCGAATCCAGGCGTACTGAATATTGTTGGTATCCTGAAACTCATCCACCAGAATGTTACTGAAGCGCTCACGGTAATGATTCAGGATATGGGGTTTGTTTAACCACAGCTCGTGAGCACGCAGCAACAGTTCAGCAAAGTCGACCAGCCCGGCGCGATCGCAGGCTTCCTGGTAGGCCTGGTATATGCGCAGCCAGGTTTGTTCGACCGGATTGCCGTAGCTTTCAATATGCTTGGGCCGCAAACCTTCATCTTTCTTGCCGTTGATGTACCACATGCCCTGGCGCGCCGGCCACTGCTTCTCATCCAGGTTCATCGCCTTAATCAGGCGCTTGAGCAGGCGCAGCTGGTCTTCACTGTCGAGGATCTGGAAATCCTGCGGCAGACCTGCGTCAAGATGATGCGCGCGCAGCAGGCGGTGTGCCAGACCGTGGAACGTGCCTATCCACATTCCCCCCTGGCTGGTACCAATGAGCTGCTCAATACGGTGGCGCATCTCTGCGGCCGCCTTGTTGGTAAAGGTCACGGCCATAATGGAGTACGGCGAGCAGTTTTCTACCGACAGCAGCCAGGCGATGCGGTGCACCAGAACGCGTGTTTTTCCGCTGCCCGCGCCCGCCAGCACCAGCAGGTTACTGCGCGGCGCCGCAACGGCCTCGCGCTGTTTGTCATTCAAACCGTCGAGCAGTTCAGAAACGTCCATAAGCACCAATAAGTCAGAAAATGCGAAGCATAAGACTGGATAAATTTACAGCCATTATAACAGCGAGGTGAGTGATGCCAACTGGGAAATTTCAACGTGTGGCAGCAGACGGGCATCCTCGATCTGCATGAGATTACCCTCACGAAGGTTAATCCAGCAGGCCTGCATGCCAAAACGAATCGCGCCTGCCACATCGGTGGTGAGATCGTCGCCAACGTGCAGAATGTGTTCCGGGGCGATATTAAGACGTTGCGCGGCCAACTGGTACATATCCAGCCACGGCTTAGCGCGCCCGTCTGGCCCCGCCCGGAGTGAAAACTGGAAGTAGTGTGCCAGCCCGAGTTTTTCAGGCTGCGCGTTGCCATTGGTGATCGCCACCAGCGGCACTTTCTTCGCCAGGGCGTTCAGCGTGTCATGGGTTTCAGCGGGCATATCGACCTGGCTGCGCCACTGATGGAACACATCCATAACTTGCGTCGCGCCCGCCGCGGCTTCGGATGGCGTTAAACCGGCCTGGCACATGACATGTTCAACTGAACGCCGACGCCACTCAGAGACATCATGGTAGATCTCAGGTTCGCTTGCACGTAACTGACTGCGCGAGGCGGCTACGTCTTCCGGCGTTATGGCTCGCAGCGCCGGGTGGAAAGCCTGCAGCGCAGCATGAGAGGCTTCCGTGGTTTTACGGATCACCGGATAGTTGTCATAGAGCGTGTCGTCTAGATCGAAAGTGATCGCTTTGATGTCACGCAGAGGGCGATAAAACTTCATTCACTCTTTCCTCGTTTGGCGCGGGGATGCGCAGCATCATACACCGATGCCAGATGCTGGAAATCAAGATGGGTGTAAATTTGGGTGGTCGACAGATTCGCATGGCCCAGTAATTCCTGCACCGCGCGCAGATCGCCACTCGACTCCAACAAATGGGTGGCAAAAGAGTGGCGCAGCTTATGGGGATGTATATGACTGGAAAGACCCTGCTTAATTCCCCACTCGGCAAAGCGTTTCTGGACGTTGCGCGCAGAGATACGAGAGCCACGGCTGGAGAGAAACAGCGCATCATCCCCAGGGTTAAACGCGGTGCGTAGCGGCAACCACTGCTGGATCCAGCTGACGGCGGTGCGACCGATCGGCACGCGCCGCTCCTTGCTGCCTTTACCTAAAACCCAAACCTCTCCCGCCTCAAGATCGACATGGCGGCAGTCCATATTGACCAGCTCGGAAAGACGTAACCCTCCGCCGTACATCACTTCCAGCATCGTACGATCGCGGATCGCCAGCGGATCGGTGAGATCAATCTCCAGCAACTGGTTAACGTCATCAACATCAATATTTTTCGGTAGATGACGACCGTTGCGCGGCGTGGCGATCCCTTTCGCCGGATTAGCCGCCAGCATGTCGCGGCTCACCTGCCAGTCAAGGAAACTGCGTAATGCGGAAAGACGTAATGCCAGACTGCTTGCAGCCAGACCTGCACGACGGCTGCGGGCCGCCATGCTCCGCACCATGGCGGGATCGAGCTGTGACCACGCGCTGATTTTCATCTCATCGGCAATTGTCACCAGTGCGGCAAGCTGACGCGCGTAGCTGCTCAGGGTAAGCGGGCTGAGCTGGCGTTCAACCTTCAGGTGGCGCAGAAAGCCGTCAACGGTCTCCTGCAACACGCTGCTCATGCGCGCTCCACCCAGCGTTCCAGCAGCGCAGGTATCATCTGCGAAAGGTGCTGAAGCAGTAAGGTGCCCATGCCCGACTGATAGTGCAGGCTGTCGCGGCTACTGAAGATAATGATGCCAAGCTCGCCCTCATCACCCATCAGGGACATGGCGACTGAACCAATGGCCTTTGCCTGAGGCAGCAGCAGCAGCAGTTCCGGGCCATTGATATTCCCCAGATAGTGCTGCTCATTACCGAAGCGCTGAATGCGTAACGGTTCGAAAGCCTGACGGGCCAGGCCAAGCTGCACAAAGTCAGACGGCGCACCCAGTCGCCACTTGTCGTTAAACAAGCGGATATTGGCTCCCGCCAGTCCGAGATCGCGCGCCCAGCGATGCAGGCGATTAAGCATATCCTGGAGTGAGCTGGCGGCGGCCAGGTGACTTTGCAGTGAAAGCAGACGTGAGAATAACTGTTGATTTGCGGTCGCCTGCTCCATCAGCAGCGTAATTTCTTCTTCCAGACGCTGGATGTGATTGCGCTGGCGCGCCATGTGCCATTCCACCAGCGATACGCTGCCGCGAACCGGGTGCGGTACCGCCATCTGTTCCACCTGACGGGCGTTGCGCATAAAGAAATCAGGATTCTGACGCAGATAATCACTGACGGCCTGATCGTCCAGCAGGACAGTATTTTCCACCTGCTCTTCGATATTTTTCATAAGTGAATAAACCCATCGTAGACATGTGTGGCCGGACCGGTCATGTAGAGCGGCTGTCCGACGCCTTTCCAGGCGATATGTAACGTGCCGCCTGGTAAATCAACGCGTACTTTCTGACTTAAAATACCCTGCTGGATACCGCAGGCAACCGCCGCACAGGCACCGCTACCGCACGCCTGGGTTTCCCCTGCACCGCGTTCATAAACACGCAGCCGGATGTGTTCAGGGCTGATAATTTCCATAAAGCCCACATTGACGCGCTCCGGAAAACGCTCATGGCTTTCCAGGACCGGTCCCAGAAGCTCAACCTGGGCCGTTTTCGTGCTTTCCACCTGGATTACGCAGTGAGGGTTGCCCATGGAGACGGCACCAAACATCACCGTTTGTTCCGCCACGCGTAACAGGTAAAGGTTTTCGGCTTTATTGGCGCGGAAAGGCACCTGCTGGGGTTCGAAATTTGGCTCGCCCATATTCACACGTACCAGATCGTCTGGTGTCACGCTCAGAACCATGCGACCAGCCTGGGTGCTCACGCGAATATCGCTTTTATTCGTCAGCCCTTTTAACTGAACAAAACGGGCGAAGCAGCGGGCGCCATTCCCACACTGCGCGACTTCACTCCCGTCTGCATTAAAAATGCGGTAGTGAAAGTCGAGATCGGGATCGTAAGGCGGCTCAACGACCAGCAGTTGATCGAAGCCAATCCCGAGATGGCGATCGGACAGCCGGCGGATCAATTCCG
The DNA here is from genome assembly GCF_059801205.1 of Pantoea sp. Ae19-2. Classification (NCBI taxonomy): domain Bacteria; kingdom Pseudomonadati; phylum Pseudomonadota; class Gammaproteobacteria; order Enterobacterales; family Erwiniaceae; genus Pantoea; species Pantoea sp. Ae19-2. Next base: position 3,764,538 of record NZ_JBCHWE010000001.1, read on the forward strand.
GCGAAAAAAAGACATTTTGCGTTACGGCATCCACAACCATGAAATCATTGCCGAGACCGTGCATTTTGGAGAACTGCATTTTTTGCTCCGCCGGATGCGCCATAAGTGTTATTTCATTTGTGAGCTTGAGCTTGAACCACCCGTCACCAGACCACCTACATCCGCTTTAGACGCGTCGGCTTTCTGTTTTTGCGTGGGTGCTGACGTTGGCGCAGCTTGTTTTGGCGTGTCCTGCGGCGGGAAGTAGAGCGGTCCTTTTAATCCACAGCCTGCAAGGCTTGTTAATGCCATTGTCATTGCTAACAGGCTTATCGCTTTCTTCATTCTTTATGCTCTTCATGTCCTGTGACCTGGATGCTTATCATCGCAGTTGAAGTTGGAAAAGCAACAGGAAATGCCAGCTAATCACGTGAGCGTTGTGGCAAGCCCTGAAGATAGCATCATTGCGGGCTTACCGAACTCAATGTACCTGATAGCGTGGCTGATAATCGTTATTGTCGTTATCAGGCGGTGAGGCACAGAGATCGGTGAGGACCTGATTTCTGAATGGAATGACCTGATAACGTTCACCTGTGTTCACGATTTGATAGAACTGCGGCAGGTTAAAATTGATAAAACTTGAGCCATAGGTAAAACGGTCGTGCGACGAGGAGTAAAAACGGCTGACGTCCCGTACCAGCTCTTCCTTGCTGCCTTCACAATGGTGATAGACCTCGACGCGGTTACTTTCATCCAGAATGTAGATATTGAAACCGCGATCGTCGGTGGTATCTTCAAAAAAGAACTGAATGATCCCTTCGCTGGCATAGCCGTTAACCACAGGCGGCAGTGGCGTCTGATTAGACTCGACTTTAATCGACAGGCCGTGAAGCTTGTTGTTGGAAATGGCGCCATAAAACTCAACGGCGTTTTCCAGCTTCTGAACCGATACGCCCATGCGTTCAAAGAACAACCCCCAGGTCTGGCCCGCCATGCGCAGTGCTTTGAACCGCCCTGGCTCCTGACGCGTACTGGAAAGGCGCAGTTCGATGCACTCTGACACCAGCTGCTGTACGCGGGTACGAATCAATCCACGTAAATGCTGGCTGTAGCAGAACACCTCAACGGTATCAGGCGGGGAAGCGTCCTGATGCATTTTACCCAAGATGGTTTTCAGGCCTTCGATCATCGCCTGTTCGCCACTGAAGTGCAGCGTACGCACCTCATTCCACGAGTTACGGTACAGCAGGTCGATACTGCCGATTAAACACTGCTGCTGCTGACCAAAGCTGAACACATCGAGTTTGCGGAAATCGAAATGCACCACCTGGTTACGAAACGCCGAGGTGGGATCGTGCTCAAGGTTAACGATGATGGCCAGATGGCGGATTTCACACGGGCTGTAGAGCGCCTTGGGCGTGGGCGCAGGCAGACGCAGCGGGAAATGGCTGGAGACATCGTCGACCAGTTCCTGCAGGCGCGCCAGATCGCATAGCTCATTGCCCTTAATGTGCAGCCGCGTTTTGCTGGTCAGCAGTCCGTTGAACCAGGCCCAGGCGACCAGCTTGTTAAGATAGCGGTTATATTCCAGCGGCTGATGGCTGATGATTGAGCTCATGTCCGGCGACTGGTTATACAGATACCAGCCTGGCCGGTTGGCACGGCCCGGCGGCACGTGAATGAAGGTCAGATTGGATTCGGACAGATCGGGAGAAATCTGCGGATTAACCAGCGTCACCTTGCCCGGCAAGGCCTCAAAGGCGGCGTACAATTTACGGGTCAGCACGCCGATATCCTGCGGGCTGGCGCTGACGCTTAAATTGTTGCGACGGGCAAAGCGGATAAGGTTGCGATAGCTTTGCATCATCGCATCCAGCAACTCATTGTGCGCTTCGCGCACGCGCTCGATTTTCCATTCGGCACGGTTGTCCAGAATAGCAATCTTTTCGTCGTCCCAGCCCCAGGCTTTAACCAGCTGCGACAGGATCTCACGGCGCCAGCCGCTACGCTGCGGGTGATCGTCACTGCTGAGTTTTTCGCAAACTTTTAAATAGAAGCAGCGGCGAACCAAATCAAGGCGGGGCTGATCGTCAATACTGGTGAGATAGCGTGTAACGCGTTCCAGCATCATACAGTAAGGATCAAGGCCAAAGCAGACGATTTCTCCGTCGTGCAGACGCTGCTTGATATCCATCGCGAGCAGTTTGGTATCCGGGTATTCCCAGCTATAAGCTTCCAGCAGCAGCGTTTTCAACACCGCTTTATAGGGCGAATCGATACTTTTATACAGCTGCCACAGGCTGGCACCGAAATACTCTTCTGCTGATAACGTGCTGAGGCCGCCCAAATCCAGCCACTCGTTTGGCGTGAGCACGCCTTTCGCATACAGCGACATCACGTAGTCATCATAGTGATGCTCTTCTTCGCCTGGCACCATATTCCACAGAATACGTTTACCGGCCATTCTTACCGCCGTGCGGTAGAACTCATCCAGCAGCAAAATATGTTGGGTAGAACCGCAGTCTTCACCACCAAGATTGCCGCTTTCGTTGTGGCGGAAGCGGTTTTCATCAATGAGGAAAAAGCTGACTTCGATGGCCTGCGAGGCACACCATTTTTGCAGCAGCGCACATTTACGCTGCAGATTCAGGCGCTCTTCATTATCCAGCCAGGATTGATGGCAAACCCAGATATCCAAATCGGACACGCTGTTTTGCCCAACGGAAGAGGTGCTGCCCATTGAGTAGATGCCAGTGATAGGCAGTTCACCTTTAGGGGCTTCGACCAGGGAGAGTTCCTGTTTGCCCGTTAACTCTGCAAGCAGCTGCAGTTGGTTTTCATCAGGCGTGAAGACGTTGATGCCGTGGGGAACGCTACCTTCGAGGTAACCCGGCATCAGCGGATGTTGATAATGTAGTAAGATCGGAAGCAGACTGTAGACTCGCTGAAAAGCGGGCCCCATGGCAGCGAGTGCGCGATCAACGCGCAGCTGGTTAATTGCATCCAGTCTCTGTTTTAGTGTCTCAATATAGAGGTACAAGACGTTTCGCCTGGTTGTCCTGGAGTTTAAGCACCCTGTTTCCAGTCTCTGCCGCTTAATAAGAGAGATGTCGTGCAGATAATTGCTGGAAACGTGATCAATCTATCACTCGCTGGATTGACCGTAAAGAAAGTTACGCTACCTGCATTTTAGCACGGTTTCGTCTACTTTTCGCTCACTCTGCGCCTGGCCTGAGATTACTGTCTGATATATCAGGTTTAATCCGCAGGCGGTTCTTTTCAATCCGTTGAAACTGACAGCATTCCCTCAACGATGATAGGATATTCGATGAACGATCTAAATGGTTAACGGCATGTTAAACAAAATTTTCAGAATTGCTACACGACAAAGCCCACTTGCCCTGTGGCAAGCACAATATGTACAGCAACGATTGATCAGTGCCCATCCTGGCCTGCGCGTGGAGCTGGTACCTATGGTGACAAAGGGCGATATCATTCTTGATACACCGCTCGCGAAAGTGGGGGGGAAAGGGCTGTTCGTTAAAGAGCTCGAGCAGGCAATGTTAGAAAACCGTGCCGATCTGGCCGTACATTCGATGAAAGATGTGCCCGTGGCATTTCCGGAAGGCCTGGGCCTGGTCACCATTTGCCAGCGGGACGATCCGCGCGATGCGTTTGTCTCCAATCACTACGCGTCAATTGATGAACTTCCACAGGGCGCTGTCATTGGAACGTCAAGCCTGCGGCGTCAGTGCCAGATTAGCGCGCGACGTCCCGATCTGGTGATTCGCTCGCTGCGCGGGAACGTGGGCACACGATTAAGTAAGCTTGATGCTGGCGAATATGACGCCATTATTCTTGCCGCCGCCGGGTTGAATCGACTTGGCCTGGCCGATCGTATTCGCCAACCGCTACCTGCGGATATTTCCTTACCCGCCGTGGGTCAGGGCGCAGTTGGCATCGAATGTCGGTTAGACGACAGCACGTTAATTGCGCTGTTACAGGCATTGAATCACGATGATACGGCGGTCTGTGTGAGAGCGGAACGCGCCATGAATACCCGACTTGAAGGCGGCTGCCAGGTTCCGATTGGTAGCTTTGCCGTACTTGAAGGCGACGAACTCTGGCTTCGCGGTCTGGTGGGTGCACCCGATGGGAGCGTCATGGTGAGCGGTGAACGCCGTGGGCCTCGCGATCAGGCAGAGCAAATGGGCATTTCGCTGGCAGACGAGTTGCTCAACGGTGGCGCACGTGAAATTCTGCGCGACGTTTATCAGGGGCAACCTCCCGTATGACGATTCTGGTGACGCGCCCGGAACCCGCAGCGGCGGAGTTGGTCTCGCGCCTGCACGCCCAGGGTAAACAGGCGTGGAGCCTGCCGCTGATAGAATTCGCGCCGGGTAACGATCTCCTGCAGTTACCGGCCACCCTTGCCACGTTGAAACGCGGCGATCTCGTTTTCCTCCTTTCGCAGCAGGTTATTCACTTTGCACAGCACGCCATCAAAGCATGGCCCGCTGACGTAGACTATTATGCAATTGGTCGCAGCACCGCTTTGGCTTTTCATACGATCAGCGGCCTGCAGGTGACCTACCCTCACGCGCATGAAACCAGCGAAGAGTTGATAAAACTGGCGACATTGCAGCAAATAGCGGGTAAGCATGCGCTTATCCTTCGAGGGAATCAGGGCCGCGAGCTGCTGTCAGAAACGCTGGTGGCACGTGGCGCGCAGGTCACCTATGCAGAGTGCTATCAACGTTGCCAAAAACACTATGACGGCGCCATCGAAGGCCGTCGCTGGCGCGATCGTAATATTCACACGCTGGTCGTGACCAGCGGTGAGATGCTGCATCAGCTGTATTCGCTGTTCCCCGAGGTCGATCGTGAGGAATGGCTGCTCCGCTGTCGACTACTCGTCGTCAGCGAACGTTTGGCTTCCCTGGCCGCCGATCTTGGTTGGCAGACTATTCAGGTAGCCGATGGTGCCGATAACGATGCGCTGTTGCGCGCGTTATGTTGAACTTAACAATGGGATGTGCCAGATATGACGGAACAAAAAGACACCTCCGCCGTGGTTGACGAAACCACACCAGCGGTTGATCGCCCCTCTTCTACCCAGGAAAAATCACCGCGCAATCGCAATAATGGTGGCATGGTGCTGGGAGCAGTCGCGATTGTCATCGCACTGGCGATTGGCGCAGGGTTATACCTGAACGATAAACACCAGGCCGAACTGCAGGCACAAACCAACCAGGAACTGAGTGATCAACTGTCCACGCTGCAGAAACAGGCAAACAGCGACAAACAGCAGCTGGCCCAACAGTTGAGCGCGACAGAAAAAGCATTAGAGACCGCTCAGTCACAGCAGGCGGCATCGGCCAAAGAGCTGGAAACGCTGCGTGAAAAAATGGCTTCAATTTCAGGTAATGACGTGCGCAGTTGGTTAGTGGCCCAGGCTGACTACCTGGTGAAGCTGGCCGGACGTAAATTGTGGAGCGATCAGGACGTGACCACCGCTGCAGCGCTGCTGAAAAGTGCAGATGCCAGCCTGGCAGACATGAACGATCCCAGCGTCATGAACGTGCGTCGTGCGTTAACTCAGGATATCAGTACGCTCTCCGCCATCTCCCAGGTGGATTATGACGGCATCATTTTGAAACTTAATCAGTTATCAAACGGTGTGGATAATCTGCGGCTGGCAGATAACGACAGCGATGATGCGCCTATGGACAGCGACAGCGGTGAACTTTCCAGTTCCATTCGTGAATGGCGTCAGAATCTGGTGAAGAGCTGGCATAACTTTATGGATGACTTTATTACCATCCGCCGTCGCGATAATACCGCACAGCCGCTGCTGGCACCGAATCAGGATGTTTATCTGCGTGAGAACATCCGCTCGCGCCTGCTCATCGCTGCTCAGGCCGTACCACGTCACCAGGAAGAGATTTACAAGCAGTCGCTTGAAACCGTTTCAACATGGGTGCGCGCGTGGTATGACACCAATGATGCCTCAACCAAAGCGTTTCTGGCCCAGCTGGATGAATTAAGCCAGCAGAACATCAATATGGATCTGCCCGACAGCCTGGAGAGCCAGCCGCTGCTTGAAAAGCTGATGCAAACCCGCGTTCGTAATCTGATGGCACAGCCTTCTGCCGCCGCTAATCAGCAGGGAGGCTAATCATGCTTAAGGTATTTATCCTCTTTGTTCTGCTGATTGCCGGCATTGTACTGGGGCCGATGATTGCGGGTCATCAGGGCTACGTGCTGATTCAGACCGACAACTGGAACGTTGAAACCAGCGTGACGGGCCTGTCCATCATCCTGATTATTAGCCTGCTTGTGATCCTGGCTGTGGAATGGATACTGCGCCGTTTATTTCGCACCGGCGCGCGTACCCGCGGCTGGTTCACTGGCCGTAAGCGTCGTCGTGCCCAGCGCCATACGCAAAATGCCCTGATGAAACTGGCGGAAGGGGATTTCAGACAGGTAGAGAAACTGCTGTCTAAAGACGCAGAGCATGCTGATGTGCCTGTCGCTAACTACCTGCTAGCTGCAGAAGCCGCACAACAGCGTGGCGATGAAATGCGGGCCAACCAGCACCTTGAACGGGCGGCTGAGCTGGCCGGCAATGATGTGATTCCGGTCGAAATTACCCGTACCCGCATTCAATTGGCGCGTCGTGAAGATCATGCAGCGCGCCACAGCATCGATCGCCTGCTCGAAGTCGCGCCTCCTCATCCGGAAGTGCTTCGTCTGGCTGAGCAGGCATATGTCCGCACCAGCGCCTGGAGCGCACTGCTGGATATTCTTCCCGCCATGGAAAAATCCGAGGTCGGGACAGAAGAGCAACGCACCCTGCTGCAGCAACAGGCCTGGCTGGGCCTGATGAACCAGGCGATGGCCGATCAGGGCAGCGAGGGACTGAAGCGCTGGTGGGGCAATCTGAGCCGTAAAACTCGCCATGAGACATCATTGCAGGTAGCGATGATTGACCATTTGATTGAGTGTGACGACCACGATACCGCGCAGGACATCTTGCTGGATGGGCTTAAACGTCATTACGATGATCGTCTGGTGCTGCTGATGCCACGTATTAAGAGCGGCAACCCAGAGGCACTGGAAAAAGCCTTACGTCAGCAAATCAAACAGCATGGCGCGACGCCCCTGTTGCACAGTACCCTGGGGCAGTTGTTAATGCGCCACGGTGAATGGCAGCAGGCAGCGGAAGCACTTCAGCAGGCACTGGCTCAGCGCCCTGACGCCTTTGACTACGCGTGGCTGGCTGACGTTTACGATCGCCTTCGCCGTCCGGAAGAGGCGGCAAAAATGCGTCGTGAAGGCCTGTTGCTGACGCTGAAAAATAACCCTGATGCCTGATAGTACAGCATCGCGTTAAGTAAAAAACCGGGCTCGCCCGGTTTTTTTGTGTCTGCGCTTTCAGGCAAAAAAAAACACCTGCTAAAAGCAGGTGTAAGATCAGGTCGGTTAGACAACCGAGAGGTACCCGACTCAACGTGGTGTCTGATAACCCTGTAAGACTTTCGCGATACAGGCAGGCAGACAACAGGTACCCAAAATTGGCTCTGCGTCATTCCCAGGTTTATGTAGCCGAAGCAAACATAAGAGGTGGAATGAGCATCTACGCGTTAATTATTGCATAATCCATGCCAGTTGTTATTATTATTTTAATTATTTTTATAAATCAGTCACTTATATCTTAATGCTTTTTTTGGGGTTCTTTCTCTTTGCGATGAGCGTCGTGTTATTACGACAAACCAGACAATGGATGTCGCATACAGGCGACAAACAAGGTAAAGACTTGTCAATCCGTGTTAAAACAGTAATTTAAGCGTCTCATTTTTGCGACAGCCATTACTATGACTCCGCTCTGACTCACTTCCGGGAGAAATGACGTGCCCGTCTGAGCGGATTTTCACCCCTGAAAGACGACACTGCCTGCGCAACGTTGTCTCACTGACGCCCGGCGCAAACCGCCTTCGGCGGTGCTCATCCTCTTTTATTCAGGCGAAAAAAACCTGTCCTTGCAGACAGGTTTCTAAAATGGTCGGCGAGAGAGGATTACGCGCCCCTTCGGACCGTTGCGTTCGCAACGTTGTCTCGCTGCGCTCGGCGCAACCCTCCTTCGGAGGTTTTCATCCTCTTTTATTCAGGCGAAAAAAAACCTGTCTTTGCAGACAGGTTTCTAAAAATGGTCGGCGAGAGAGGATTACGCGCCCCTGCGGGACGTGCCCTTCGGGCCGTTGCGTTCGCAACGTTGTCTCGCTGCGCTCGGCGCAAACCGCCTTCGGAGGTTCTCATCCTCTTTTATTCAGGCGAAAAAAAACCTGTCCTTGCAGACAGGTTTCTAAAAATGGTCGGCGAGAGAGGATTCGAACCTCCGACCCACTGGTCCCAAACCAGTTGCGCTACCAAGCTGCGCTACTCGCCGATTTTTTTATTTTGTTTTGCCTGGTGCGAAGAGAGGGACTTGAACCCTCACGTCCGTTAAGACACTAACACCTGAAGCTAGCGCGTCTACCAATTCCGCCACCTTCGCGTATCCCAGCAAAATCTGGGGTGGCTAATGGGACTCGAACCCACGACAACTGGAATCACAATCCAGGGCTCTACCAACTGAGCTATAGCCACCACTGTACTGAATGTTGCAAGTCAAACCCACAGCATTTAAATCTTTGTTACTAACGCGGTACTCAAACCACCGAAGCTCTTACGCACAAACTAAATGGCGCGCCCGACAGGATTCGAACCTGAGACCTCTGCCTCCGGAGGGCAGCGCTCTATCCAGCTGAGCTACGGGCGCGTAGCGCCGTTGCGGATGTGCATACTAGAGATAAGCGCCCACGCTGTCTAGTGCTTTTTAAAGAAAATAGCGCGTTTGATTACGCTTTGTGCATTTCGTCGACAATTAACGCATTTATGCCGTTACTCGTGCGAAAAACCTGGCGTTAATCAGCGATCTTACAGATCGCCACGCCAGTGATAACGCAAATATTTCACCAGCTTCAACTGCCTGCGTAGGCGACTGGGCTGTTTGATTAAGCGATAAAACCATTCCAGTCCAAGCTTCTGCCAGATTACAGGCGCGCGCTTTACATGACCGGTAAACACGTCATAGGTACCGCCTACGCCCATATACAACGCCTCAGGCCAGTGCTTCTGACACTCGGCCATTAAAAGTTCCTGACGCGGAGAGCCCATCGCTACCGTTACCAGCCTGGCTCCGCTGGCCGCAACCCTGGCAAACAGTGCATCGCGTTCCGCCGGGACAAAATAGCCATCCTGTGCACCCACAATATTCACGTTCCACTGACGACGCAGTTTATCGCAGGTTTCGTCCAACACTGCCTGCCGACCGCCGATCAAAAACACCGGCGTTCCGTTGCGTCCGGCACGTTCCATTAAGGCTTCCCACAGATCGGCCCCTGCAATCCGCTGTACTGAGGCCTGCGGATATTTCTTGCGAACAGAGCGTACAATGCTGATGCCATCCGGATATTTAAATTCAGCCTGCTGAATTTGAGCACGCAGCGCTGCATCCTGCTCGGCATTCAGCACTTTTTCCGCATTGATGGCCACCAGCGTGCCGCTCCGGACAGCGGAATGCGGCATCAGGAAATCCACAAAAGAAGCCATGCTGTCAAAGCCGTACAGCGTGATGCCGCGAATCACATAGCGTGGCGTTTCGGAAACTGTACTCATCTCTTTTTAATTCTTCCCTTAGATCCCAGAGGTTAATCAGGATGGGCTATGAAGCGCCCGCTCACGTCGGCTGCGAATCAGGCCGACATGATCCAGTAACCAGAAAAGCAATTTCGCCATCCCCAGACAGGCGGCAAAAATAATACAGAAAAACACAACACGTGAGCCAAACGCATCCAGCCCCTCGCGCGCCAGCACAATCATGTTGAATACGGCACCGAAACAAAAGCTTTGCAGAATCGCCCCGGTATAACGATTCGATTCATTGCGTCCGCGCTTATAGAGCGTGTCGAAAGCTTTGATGATGAGCCCAACGGCCACAGCGCCTGGCGGAATGGCCCAGACGCCGCCCATCACCAGTAGCGAACCGATTAAGGTAGGCGAAATCGCCAGTCCGGAATGGTTGTTCAGTACATCCCAGGTAAAGTAATTAGCGCTGTTCAGTACTGACAGAGGACGATCGGGCCACAGCCAGGTTGGGATAAACACATAGAAATCGCGCCACATGGGCGCTAAGCCCTGAAAGTCTATCTTATGGTAATTCTCCAGCAGCAAAGCCAGATTTTCCCATGGCGAAAACGTATCGCGCGTCAGGTACAGAAAGGTGTAAAAAGCCTCGTCGCCCATGACAGCCAGATTGTAGCGACGCAGCGCCAGCCAGAACATTCCCCCAATCGCCATCACGCCCGCAGCGGCCAGCATCCACAATGTGATCCAGCCACGTGTAATACCGATAAACAGAAATAACGCAAAAGCGATAATGATATTGGCACGCGTGCCACCAACCAGCGCGTAGGTCAGTAAGCCAAAGCTGACCGTGATGATGAGAAACAGCAGCCAGTTACGGCGCGTGGGATGCAAGAAATAGGGAATCAGCATCGCCGGGATGAAGAAATAAAAGAACCGCTTCAGTGCAACGCCAGACACTTCACTGGAAAAGATCTGGTTATAGGCCGTCAGTCGGAATAACAAAAATCCGTTATGGATAAAGAACACCGTTACGGTTGCAACCGCCACCAGCGCCAGTAGCCCACCGGTCAGATGCGTTTCGACCCGGTTCATTTGTAGCCAGGGCCGGGCAGGCGCTGCGGATGCCGGCCTGAGGCGCACCTTGTAACTGACAAAGTAAATAGCATAAAACGCCGTGGCCGACAGCATCGCCTGCAGCAGAAAATCCGCCGAAACCACCTGCGTATCAAACCGAAAGACCAGAATACTGGTTAGCGGAAAACCGAAGTAGAAGGTCAGTAAAAACAATAAAGTAAAAAACAGGTGGAAGTTAAACCGTTCCTGTTTAAGTTCGCGCATGTTCAGGGTCACAATGGTCACCAGTGACAGCACATACACGATCAGCAGACCACTAAATGCCATAAGACTCATGAGGGCTCTCCTTCGCAAAGGCGCAACGCAGTTCGCCAGCCTTCCAGATAGCCTGGGGCCAGGAAAGCAATGCGCTGTTTATCGCATCCCACAAGTTGCCGACGCGCCTCTGCGACGATATCAGGCGTCAGCGCATCGTCGTTGAACAAGACAGGAAGCTGCTGCGCGGTAACATCCCGCCAGAACGGATTTTTACGCGTCAGGACGAAAGGCACATTAGCCTGAATCAGCAAACATAGCGTTCCCACGCCCTGCTGCCGTTCGAACATAAAATAGCCCAAATGGCAGCGTGCCAACAGCGCCAGATAGTCGTCAAAAGCAAGATTATCCCGCAGTAACCTTACCTGCCCCTGCGGAAAGAGTCTGTCGGCGGCGTTCTGAATCTGTCCGATATACTCATCATTGTCAGGCGGATAACCCAGCGGCACGTCAATGCGCACATCTTCGCCAAACTGAGCCTTGATCGCTGCAAGCCCCTCAATATGGCGGTTACTGGCGTCACCAGAATTACCCAGCAGCACGGTAAACGTCTTGTCTTGATGAGGCGTAATGGCGACTGCAGGTAACTTTGTGGGAAAATACAGTAAAGACTGCGGTACAGACTTGTGGCGTTGCTGGTAGTGATACAGATCGCCCTGGGTGGCGAACAGGTGTGCAACGCGCCCCTGCGCAGCACGGCGCAGGAAATAAAACAGCCGGAACTTCAGGCTGCGTGAATCTTCATACAAATCCGCTCCCCAGACGTGCCAGAACAGTTGAGAACGGCGTAACCTGCCGCTCAGCAACGCCAGCCAAAGCCAGGGGTTAAACTGCCCGTGGCAAAAGAAGCGTTGGTCGCGATTTTTCGCCCGCTGCAACAGCGCCTCAGCCAGCGCTTTCTTACTGCTAAAGGTTTCAATGTGCAAAGCGCCAAAACCGGTGAGGTTTTCAGGCTGCGATGTCACCACCATAAAGTGACGCGGTGCAGAAACAGGCTGCTCGATGCTCATCACGTCGTTAAAAAAACGCAACACCGTCAGATTGTGATGGGGAATATTGGATCCCAAAACGTGAATTAAAGTCATTTTTTTCGGCAGTAAAGAATAAATGCGCCACAGCAGAGCGCGAAATAGGTAACGTAGGTGAACATATAGGCTTGCGCTGCCCCACTGGCCCCCTGTAACGGGATAAGCCAGCGCGAGAACAGCGTCAGCAAAATAAACTGACTGATTTCGGTCAGCACATAAAAGCGTAATGAGGCTTTCGCGATGACCAGATAGCCGAAAACGTAGGCGCCGACTTTGAAAACATCGCCACAGAGTTGCCAGACAAACAAATCCCGCATGTCGTGAAATGCCGCGGAGAACAACAGGCTGATGGCGATATCACGCATCATCCACACGCTCAGGCTGGCCGCCGCGACCGCCGGTAACACAAAGCGTAACGCCCGGCCGATCTCACGCGCAATATCCTTTTTGTTATCTAACCGGGCCAGTGTCGGCAGTAGCCAGACGCTAAAGGTCGCGGTGATAAACTGCAGATAAGCATCAGATATACTGGTTACGCCCTGCCATAATCCTACCTGCGCCCAGCCGTTACTGGCAGCCAGTTGATTTCGCATCATCACCCAGGCAACCGGCAGGGTGACGGCGGTGATCAGCGCCATAATCGTGTATTTTGCCAGATGACGCGCCATTTCCGGCTGCCAGGTGGGCCGCAGCCAGCTCAAGGGGAGCGGGACACGACGTTTCAGTATCACCAGCGCTGGAAAAACGAGTAACGCGGGTACCAAAGCCAGCCCGGTCAATGCGCCCGCATAGCCCCCCAGCCACCAACACAGCACGTAACCGAGCACGCCCGTTATGCTACCGCAAATAAGGGCCAGCGCATTACCGCGCGCATCACGGTAGCCTTTTATGAACGCCAGAAGCAGGTTTGCCCACGCGATACCAAACTGAAGAAAGGCAACGATACGTATCACGTTTTGATAGCGATCGTGACCAAACAGCGCAGTGCTGATGGGAGCCGCAGCCAATAAAAAGACCAGCGCCAGTAGCGCTGAGAAACCCGTCACCATTGCCGAGGCGGTGCCGATTAGCGCACGGAGTTGCCGGGGCTGCTGTTGATATTGTGCAACATACGTGGTGACGCCGTTAAAGATACCCGCTCCGGCCAGCACGCCCAGCACGGTGATGAGCTGGCGAAAGTTACCGGCCTGGCCCACGCCTTCCGGACCAAAGCTGATGGCCAGTAACTTGACGACCAGCAGCCCAACCGCAATTTTTACTATCGTCGATGAGGCGGTCCACAACGATGCTTTGGCTAATGACATCAGGAAAAAAAGCTCAGTAGCGAGCCGATCACGGTGCTCTGATTGTTATCCGACAGATTATAAAACAGCGGTAAACGTAATAAGCGCTCACTCTCTGCTGTAGTAAAACGGTCCTCACCGGCAAAACGTGAAAAACGCTGGCCCGCGGGCGAACTGTGCAAAGGGATATAATGGAAAACGGCCAGGATTTCGGCCTCTTTAAGCCAGTTGATCAGGGCCTGACGATGCTTCTCATCACGCAGCTTTATATAAAACATATGGGCGTTGTGCTGACAATCAGCCGGGATGGAAGGCAATGTAATCTTGCCGTTTTCCGCCAGCGGCTTCAGGGCATCGTAGTAACGTTGCCACAAGCGCAAGCGCTGTTGATTAATTCGATCAGAGGACTCCAGCTGCGCCCAGAGATAAGCCGCCTGCAGGTCAGCCATCAGATAGCTGGACCCCATATCGCGCCAGGTATATTTATCTACCTGTCCCCGGAAAAACTGACTGCGATTGGTGCCCTTTTCGCGAATAATTTCTGCGCGTTCTACCAGGCTGGCATCGTTAATTAACGTCGCGCCGCCTTCTCCACCTGCGGTGTAATTCTTGGTTTCGTGGAAGCTGAAACAGCCGATATGACCAATGGTGCCTAATGCCCGGCCTTTGTACGCTGACATCACGCCCTGCGCAGCATCCTCAATAACAAACAGCTTATACTGTGCCGCCAGCGCCATAATCGTATCCATCTCACAGGCAACGCCCGCATAGTGGACCGGCACGATAGCGCGGGTTTTATCGGTTATCGCCGCTTCAATCAGCGTTTCATCCATGTTCATGGTGTCGGGGCGCACATCCACGAACACAATTTTCGCGCCACGTAATACAAAGGCGTTGGCGGTTGAAACAAAGGTGTAGCTCGGCATGATCACTTCATCACCCGGCTGGATATCGATCAGCAGCGCGGCCATCTCCAGCGAGGCGGTACAGGAAGGCGTCAGTAACACTTTCGCACTACCGAAGCGCTGCTCCATCCACTGCTGACAGCGGCGAGTATAACCGCCGTCGCCACACAGCTTGCCGCTGCTCATGGCAGACTGCATATACTCGATTTCGCTTCCCACAACCGGGGGCGCATTAAAGGGAATCATGACCTCTCCTGTAAAACCAGTACGCCGTGCTTTCAAGACGCGCGCCACTGCGTAGATAAAGACGCATCGCCGTAAGATTACTGATTTGCGTGGCAACCCGCAGACGTTCGAGCTGACGCGCACGGCCCCAGTCCGCTGCAGCCAGCATCAGGCGCTGACCGATACTTTGTCCCTGCGCCTCAGGCACCACCGCCAGCAGGCCAATACGCGCATCGCCTTCGACCTCACGTAAAGAGACAAAGCCCTGAAGCGCGCCGCGTTCATCACTGGCGACAAGGCACTGATGATCGAAGGTGCCGCGGACCGCATTTTCGATCCACTGCGCATAGAAGCGGGCACTGTCATCAGGCGCAAACCACGGCGTGCGAAAACGACTTTGACGGAAGGCCAGAGATGCGGCTTCGCGTAATGCTGGGATTTGTGCTTCCCGCGCAATACGAATGCCAGTCTGGCGTTCGGTGCGTTTGATCGTCAACGACAAATCCACTTCACCTTCCACCAGGTGAAACTGATGCTGATTTAACGCATCGATGATGTCGGTTTGTTCCGCTGACACTTTGATTTGAAACAGCGCGCAGGCGTGCCGAAGCGCGTTTTCGAGCGACAGATCCCCCCCGGTTTCCAGCCTCACGGCGTCAAAGCCGAAGAACTGGCTCTCCCAGGTGAGTGGATTAATACTGACGAGGACGGACATGCAGAAGATCCAACAAATATTGACCGTAACCTGTCTTAACTAACGCTTCGCCCGCAACACGTAATTGCTCATCACTTAACCAGCCATTTCGCCAGGCGATCTCTTCAAGGCATGCAATTTTAAACCCTTGTCTTTTCTCGACCGTTTGCACAAACATACTGGCCTCAACCAAACTGTCATGTGTTCCCGTATCTAGCCATGCAAATCCCCTACCGAGAAGTTCGACGGCTAGCGCTCCCCGTTCCAGATACATCTGGTTGATGGCGGTGATTTCGAGTTCACCCCGTGAGGAAGGTTTAACCTGTTTGGCAAACTCCACCACCTGACTGTCATAAAAATACAGGCCAGTTACCGCCCATCGTGACTTAGGCTGCGAGGGTTTTTCTTCGATCGAAATCGCATTGAAGTTTTCATCAAACTCCACTACGCCAAAACGCTCAGGATCCATGACCTGGTAACCGAATACAGTGGCACCTTTATTATGCATAACCACTTTTTTCAATTTAGGACTAAAACCCTGACCGAAATAAAGATTATCGCCCAGCACCAGGCAACATGACTCTCCGGCAATAAACGATTCGGCAATGATAAAGGCCTGAGCAAGTCCATCAGGACTGGGCTGCACGGCATAATTCAGGCGCAAGCCAAATTCGCTGCCATCTCCTAGCAAACGTTCAAAATGGGGCTTGTCTTCAGGTGTCGTGATCAACAAAATGTCGCGGATACCCGCCAGCATCAGTACCGACAAGGGATAATAAATCATCGGTTTATCGTAGACGGGTAAGAGTTGCTTCGATACGGCACGTGTTATCGGGTGTAATCGTGTCCCTGAGCCGCCAGCGAGAATGATGCCTTTCATCTCTGCTCCTTTTGTTGACTATTTTTTCAGACCAAGACGTTCACCGTCATAGCGATCATTGAGGATAGCTTGCCACCACGTGGCGTTATCCAGAAACCAACTGACGGTTTTACGCATCCCGCTTTCAAACGTTTCCAGCGGCGTCCAGCCTAGTTCGCGTTCAATTTTACGGGCATCAATCGCGTAGCGCTGATCGTGGCCGGGACGATCGGTGACATAGCTAATCAAATCTTTGTAGTTATGCAGACCTGTTAGTTTACGTTCTGGTGCAAGTTCTTCTAACAGACAACAAATGGTTTCAACCACTTCAATATTTTGACGCTCATTGTGACCGCCAATATTATAGGTTTCCCCAGTTTTACCACGCGTGACCACCGTATAAAGCGCGCGAGCATGATCCTCAACGTATAACCAGTCGCGCACCTGTTGCCCATTTCCATAAACAGGTAAGGATTTTCTTGCAAGCGCATTGATAATTGTCAGCGGGATCAGCTTTTCTGGAAAATGATAAGGACCATAATTATTTGAACAGTTGGTCACAATGACGGGCAATCCATAAGTGCGTAACCAGGCTCGTACCAAATGATCGCTGCTTGCCTTCGTTGCTGAGTAAGGACTGCTGGGGGCGTAGGGCGTATCCTCAGTAAAAAATGCCGAAGTATCATCTAGATCGCCAAAAACCTCATCCGTTGAGATATGGTGGAACAGGAAGTTTTTTTTCCTGTCACCCGTCAAGGCATTCCAGTAATGACGGGCCGCTTCCAGTAACTGATACGTTCCAACTATATTTGTTTCTATGAACGCTATTGGCCCATCAATTGAGCGATCAACATGGGTTTCTGCCGCCAGATGCATAACGCAGTCCGGTTGATGCTGACTAAAAACGCTGTCGAGCGCCGCGCGATCGCATATATCGACCCGTTCAAATTTAAAACGAGGATTCTCTGTAACGCAGGCGAGCGATGAGAGATTACCCGCATAGCTCAACTTATCAACAACAACCACGTTATGTTCTGTTTCGTTTATCAGGAATCGCACGAGCGCCGAGCCGATAAACCCGGCACCACCCGTAATCAAAAAATTTTTCATCGCCAGACACCTTTCGTATCAACAACCCATTGCTGAGTAATGTGCGCAGCATCAACACGGCGGAATGCATGGTGATCGACCAGCATCACCAAAATATCCGCCTCCTGCAGCGCCTGCTCGGTTGAAACCAGGGTGGCCTGTGTCGCCAGGATGTCGGGAATCTGCTGAATATGCGGTTCGGTTACCCACGTGCGGCCCTGATGCCAGTCGGCAATCAGGTGCGCCACTTCCATGGCTGGGCTTTCACGCAGGTCATCAATGTTCGGTTTAAACGCCAGGCCAAAGCAGGCAATGGTCAGATCGCTGGCACGTTTTCCGGTCTGCATCAGGCAGTCTGCCAGCGCTTTTTTTACCTGGTCCAGCACCCAGTGCGGCTTGGCATCATTTACTTCGCGAGCGGTACGAATCAGGCGTGCTAAGTCCGGATTCTGCGCCACGATAAACCAGGGATCGACCGCAATGCAGTGCCCGCCGACGCCTGGCCCAGGCTGCAGGATATTGACGCGCGGATGACGATTCGCCAGTGCAATAAGCTCCCAGACATTAATCTGCTGCGCAGCACAAATTAGTGAAAGCTCATTGGCAAAGGCGATGTTTACGTCGCGGAAGCTGTTTTCTGTCAGCTTGCACATTTCAGCGGTGCGTGCATTTGTCTCGACGCACTCGCCCTGTAAAAAAATACGATACAAATCACTCGCACGGGCAGAACAGGCTGGCGTCATGCCGCCAATCACGCGATCGTTGCTGATCAGCTCAGTCATGATCTGACCGGGTAAAACGCGTTCGGGACAGTAGGCGACAAAGACGTCAGGATCCCCGTCGTGCTGTGGGAAACGCAAATCAGGTCGCGCCGCGGCCAGCCAGTCGGCCATCTGCTCTGTACTGCCAACCGGAGAAGTCGATTCCAGAATCACCAGATCGCCTTTTTTCAGTACCGGCGCAATCGACAGCGCAGCCGCACGCACAAAGCGTAAGTCCGGTTGGCGCTCCGCCATAAAGGGCGTGGGCACGGCGATCAAAAAAGCATCAGCGGCTTCGGGTTGCGTCGTAGCACGTAAATCTCCACGCTCGACCGCAGCCTGAACCACCCGATCCAAATCGGGTTCGACAATATGAATGGCACCACGATTGATGGTGTCAACTGCGTGGGCATTGATATCGACGCCCACCACTTTCTTTCCCTTTGAGGCAAAAACGGCTGCGGTTGGCAGCCCAATGTAACCCAGTCCAATAACGGAAATGGTTTCAAAACTCATAAGTTGGCTCTGTTATCTTTTAAGGCTTGCAATATTCGCCCGCAGGCTTCGCCATCCCCATAAGGGTTATGGGCACGGCTCATGGTCTGCCAGGCCTCATCATCGTTAAGTAATGTACTGACCTCATTAACAATTCTTGCCGTGTCCGTACCAACCAGCTTCACCGTTCCGGCTTCGACGGCCTCTGGACGCTCGGTGGTTTCACGCATCACCAAAACCGGTTTACCCAGTGAAGGCGCTTCTTCCTGAATACCGCCAGAATCGGTGAGAATCAGCCACGCCCGGTTCATCAACCAGACAAACGGCAGATACTCCTGAGGATCAATCAACACAATGTTATCAATGCCGCGCAGAATGCGGTTAACGGGTTCATGTACGTTAGGATTGAGATGGACCGGATAAACGATTTGCGCATGAGGATGCTGGCGCGCAATCTGGGCCAGAGCGCTACAGATGCGCTCAAAACCTTCGCCGAAGCTTTCACGACGATGACCCGTCACCAGTACCAGCTTTTTACTGTCATCAAGAAAGGGATAGCGTGAAGCCAGCTGCGCGTTTATCTCATTATCGTCCAGCACCCGATCTCGCACCCATAGCAAGGCATCAATTACCGTATTACCGGTGACAACAATACTGTCGTCGGCGAGGTTTTCATCCAGCAGGTTCTGTCGGGAACGCAGTGTGGGCGTAAAGTGTAAACGGGCAAGATGTCCCGTCAGCTTACGATTCCCCTCTTCCGGCCACGGCGAAGCCAGATCGCCCGTGCGTAAACCTGCTTCGACATGCCCGACGGGGATTTGCTGATAGAAAGCCGCCAGGCTGGCCGCCAGCGTGGTCGTCGTATCCCCGTGGACCAGTACAATATCGGGTTTGAAATCGAGCAGTACGGTATGCATGCCTTGTAAAATACGGCAGGTTATCTCCGTTAATCCCTGTTCGGGTCGCATAACGTTGAGATCGTAGTCAGGTTGCAGCTGAAACAAGCTCAGCACCTGATCAAGCATTTCACGGTGTTGCGCAGTGACGCACAGCCGTGATTCAAAAGCAGGGTCCTGTGCCAGTGCCTGCACGAGTGGTGCCATCTTAATGGCTTCAGGTCGGGTGCCAAAAACTGTCAGAACTTTCACACTGTTTCTCTCAATCTTGTGTATCTGACATCGGACGCTGACGACGCGCTAGCGCCACGCCCGCACCAACCAGCGCACCTACCGCGCCCCACATCACCATCATAAATGCCCGGCGGGGACTGTCGCGTGAAACCGGCTCTTCCGGCGTACGCAAATAACGGTAGGTCTGGAATTTGCTGTTAAGCGTCGGGCCTGCATCCAGTGTGGTCAGCATCGCTTTATTTTGGTCGTAGCTGATATCAAAGCTCGGCCCGGTTGCTCTCAGGGTTTCTAACTGCCCCTGCAATAAAGGCTGGCCCATTAGAAACAGATCGCTGTCAGCCAGGTTTTCGCTCACCTCACGCGTCTGCTTTTCATTAATGCCCTGCTGGCTGGCAATTTTCAGCGCCTGTTCCAGCCGATGTTGCCGTCGCAGGAATACCGCATTCGCTACGTCTTCCTGACGTTTGACCTGCGCCTTAAGCTGGCTGGTCCGTGCCTGCCACGCCCCCGTTAACTCTGCATTGAGATGGCGTGCAGCGCGTTCACTGGCATAGGCAATATACTGGCGCAGCAAATTGTTCGCATCCGCAGCAGTTTCTGCCTTGAGTTTGACGCTGTCGAAAATATTTCGTGCGCTATCCGCTGGCGTAAACTGAATGTTATCAATCATATCGTCCAACAAGGCAGCATCATTGTGGGCATTGCCGCTTTTTCGCGTTTTATAATAATCGGTTTGCTGCCAAAACTCCCGGCGGGTATCCCAGGATGAGAGGTGTATCAGGAACTCCTGATACACCTCGTCCATCACGGTAGGTGACGCCGTATTTAACGTTAAAGCGTTATTGCGCATATCCAGATTGTTCAGGAACTGTTGCTGGGAATAGTAGGATCCCAGCATATTCACCGTAGGCCGCCCTGTTATCGCGGTCGTGCTCCACACCTGTTTCATCAGCAGCGTTGCTATCCAGGCTACCAATGCAAACACGATTGCACAGCCGACTATCCAGCGCTTTCCACGCCATAGGCTGCAGCCCAGGCCGCGAATATCCAGTTCGTTCTCCACAACGTTAGCGCGCATCAGAGCGTTATCCTTTGTTAAGTCTAATCAAACTTTTCTTTATCAATATCACCAGGAGTATTCATCCGACGCTTAAAGCGCCGTATGCGTCTCGCTATACGCCAGGAGTGTTTCAGGCAATAGCCGTAGGCCATAAACGCTAGCAGAAAAAGGACTAGCATGACCCACTCAGGAACAAACGCGAGGTACTCACCCAACACACCCACGCCTGCAAGTAAGGCAGCAGCGACAGTTATCAGTACGAAAGCCTGACGCGAGCTAAACCCGGCACGCATTAATAAATGATGAATATGCTGGCGATCGGCAGAAAAGGGACTCATCCCCTTGCGCAGACGGCGGTACATAATGGCGACCATATCCATCAACGGGATGGCTATCAGCCATAATGCGGTCACTGGCGAAATGGGATGACTCAGCCCCTGGGTCGTTTCCAGCAAAATCCAGATAATGGTGAAGCCAATCATCGTGCTGCCTGCATCGCCCATAAAAACTTTATAGCGGCGACCCAGTAAACCCAGATTGAGAATGATATAAGGGAGGATGGCGGCAATCATTGCAAAGCACCACATCGCCAGGCTGTATTGACCATCCAGTGAGAGAATAAGGCCCATTGCGCCAAAGGTCACTGAAGAGAGCCCTCCCAGTAACCCATCAATACCATCAACCATATTGAAAGCATTGATTGCCGCCCAGACGGCAAAGAGCGTTAACACATAACCAAAGGGCCCCACAATTAACTCAACCGGACCAATAATGAATCCCAGGCTCAACAGATAGAGTTTCGCGCCAGCCATCATCACTATAGCCACCGCAGCCTGTATCACGGCACGGATTTTGACGCTGATATCGAACCGATCATCCAACGCCCCGACGATGACTAAAATTGCTGAGCAGGCCAGGTACAACGTGGCATGGGGCAAATAATAGTTAGTGATGGCAAAGGTGAAAGCAATGCCAGCAAAAACAGAAATACCGCCAACCAGTGGGATATCGCCATGATGGCGTTTACGCGAGTTAGGTGAGTCTACCAGACCAACCTTTTTAGCTGCTTTACGAGCAAGGAAAAGAAACACAAGGGAAAAGATAAAAACTAAACCAAGCTCAGTACTCATAGTGAGTAAATTCACGTTAAACGCTCTCAGCTATCATCCTGGAACTCACCATACGCTAAAAATCACGCCTGTTACCGTTCCAGATTCCGAATTCGGCATGAAGAGGTGCACGAACGGTTAATCGTCCACCACTGCCACCGTCATTATTATTACGTCTGCCAGCACTCAATCCTATAGCCCGAAAATAAAAAACGCCACGTCAGAACGTGGCGTCAGGGCTATTTTATGATCTTTTAAAGTAAAAAAACGCCATCTTGCTCAGATGACGCTCTACAGGATCAAGAACGCTTCATCATATCGAAGAATTCGTCGTTGGTTTTGGTCATGGCCAACTTGTTAATCAGGAATTCCATCGCGTCGATTTCACCCATTGGATGGATAATCTTACGCAGGATCCACATTTTCTGCAGCTCTTCCTGAGAGGTTAACAGCTCTTCTTTACGGGTACCTGAACGGTTGTAGTCAATCGCCGGGAAGACACGTTTTTCGGCGATCTTACGTGAGAGATGCAGCTCCATGTTACCGGTGCCTTTAAACTCTTCGTAAATCACTTCATCCATCTTCGAACCGGTATCCACCAGTGCCGTCGCAATGATGGTCAGGCTACCGCCCTCTTCCACATTACGTGCCGCACCGAAGAAACGCTTAGGACGATGCAGGGCGTTGGCGTCCACACCACCGGTCAGTACTTTACCGGAAGCCGGAACGACGGTGTTGTAGGCACGGGCCAGACGCGTGATGGAGTCGAGTAAAATGATGACGTCTTTTTTGTGCTCGACCAGGCGCTTGGCCTTTTCGATCACCATCTCGGCCACCTGAACGTGACGCGAAGCCGGTTCATCGAAGGTAGACGCGATCACTTCACCTTTTACCAGGCGTTGCATCTCTGTCACTTCTTCCGGACGCTCATCGATTAGCAGCACCATCAGCACACAGTCTGGATGGTTGTAAGCAATGCTCTGCGCGATATTCTGCAGCAGCATCGTTTTACCGGCTTTCGGCGGTGCCACAATCAGACCACGCTGACCACGACCAATCGGTGACGCCAGGTCCAGTACGCGAGCGGTTAAGTCTTCAGTTGAGCCATTACCCCGCTCCATACGCAGACGGCTGTTAGCGTGCAGCGGCGTGAGGTTTTCGAACAGAATCTTGTTACGCGAGTTTTCTGGTTTGTCGTAGTTAACTTCGTTAACTTTCAGCAGGGCAAAGTAGCGCTCACCTTCTTTTGGTGGACGGATTTTGCCGGCGATGGTGTCACCAGTGCGGAGGTTAAAGCGGCGAATTTGGCTGGGAGAAACGTAGATGTCATCAGGACCGGCGAGGTAGGAGCTGTCTCCAGAGCGGAGGAATCCAAATCCATCCTGCAATATCTCCAGCACACCATCACCGAAGATGTCCTCGCCGCTTTTCGCGTGCTGCTTCAGGATTGAGAAAATAATGTCCTGCTTGCGCATACGAGCCTGATTTTCCAGCCCCATATTCTCGCCGAGGGTAATCAGCTCAGAAACCGGCGTATTCTTTAATTCGGTAAGATTCATATTGATGGGTTCTTAAACTCGGGGTAATACTCGAAATGTTTGTCGTGAATGGTATGGCAGTTAGTCCATGCCTGTTCTGTTAATGACTTTTTCAACTCTTCTCAACGATCATCGTCTTGAATAATGACTGGGAGCGAGGAGACGGTCGACTTAGTCAGAGTAGAGCTAGTCGTTAGATTGCTAAACCGCTGGTAGGTACAGTATGACAGGGTCTAACAAGAGAAAACTTTGAATGCTAACTACAAGGTATGTTCATAGTGCAGTGAAAATAAGTTAGCACGCTTAAAAGCGAACGTCCAGCAGCAGGCAAAAATTTAACCACTGCCGGACGCCCGGCCCGATTACGCCAGGTTGGCGTTCAGGAACTCTTTTAACTGACCTTTGGACAATGCGCCCACTTTTGTCGCAGCGACTTCACCGTTTTTGAACAGCAGCAGCGTCGGGATGCCGCGAATGCCGTATTTAGGCGCAGTGCCTGGGTTATCGTCAATATTCAGCTTAGCGATGGTCAGTTTGCCATCATACTCTTCTGCAACTTCATCAAGGATTGGCGCGATCATTTTACAAGGACCACACCATTCAGCCCAGAAATCTACCAGTATAACGCCGTCGGCTTTTAGCACGTCGGTGTCGAAACTGTCATCGGTCAGATGAACGATTTTATCGCTGCTCATGTTTTACTCCACAAGATTGTGCCTGGCGAATTGGCGTAATATAAACCAATGTTGGTTGACTTTATTTCATCGGATACGCTTTCGTAAAGCGATAGTAAGCTGATATTCTACCACACTATGAGCAAAACACACTTAACTGAACAGAAGTTTTCCGACTTCGCCCTGCACCCTCTGGTGGTGGAAGCCCTTGATAAAAAAGGGTTTCATAACTGCACGCCTATCCAGGCGTTAGCACTGCCGTTTACGCTTTCAGGGCGTGATGTCGCAGGTCAGGCGCAAACCGGTACCGGCAAAACGATGGCGTTTTTAACGTCAACGTTTCATCATCTTCTCTCTCACCCTGCTCCAGAGGGCCGCCAGGTTAACCAACCTCGCGCTTTAATTCTGGCCCCAACCCGTGAACTTGCGGTGCAAATTCACGCCGATGCTGAACCACTGGCGGCATCAACCGGCCTTAAATTAGGTCTGGCTTACGGTGGCGATGGCTACGACAAACAGTTAAAAGTACTGGAAAACGGTGTCGACATTCTGGTGGGTACCACCGGCCGTTTAATCGATTACGCCAAGCAGAATCACGTCAATCTCGGTGCCATTCAGGTCATGGTACTGGACGAAGCCGATCGCATGTTCGATCTCGGCTTTATAAAAGATATCCGCTGGTTGTTCCGTCGCATGCCTGCGGCCACGCAACGCCTGAGCATGCTGTTCTCCGCCACGCTCTCTTACCGCGTGCGTGAGCTGGCATTCGAGCACATGAACAGCGCCGAATACGTTGAAGTTGAACCTGAGCAAAAAACCGGTCATCGCATTAAAGAAGAGCTTTTCTACCCTTCGAATGAAGAGAAAATGCGCCTGTTACAGACGCTGGTAGAAGAAGAGTGGCCTGACCGAGCAATCATTTTTGCGAATACCAAGCATCGCTGTGAAGACATTTGGGGCCATCTGGCTGCAGACGGTCACCGGGTCGGCCTGCTGACGGGTGACGTGGCACAGAAGAAGCGTTTACGTATCCTGGATGACTTTACCAAAGGCGATATTGATATTCTGGTCGCGACCGACGTTGCGGCTCGTGGCCTGCATATTCCTGCGGTGACGCACGTATTTAACTATGACCTGCCGGACGATCGCGAAGACTATGTTCACCGCATTGGCCGTACGGGACGTGCAGGCGCAAGCGGTCACTCCATCAGCCTGGCCTGTGAAGAGTACGCATTAAACCTGCCCGGTATTGAAGAGTACATTGGTCACAGCATTCCGGTGAGTAAATACAACAGCGACGCGCTGTTAACTGAATTACCGCCACCGAAACGTCTGACGCGCAATCGCTCAGGCAACGGTCAGCGTCGCGGAGGCAACAATACCGGCCGTCGCGGTGCACCCCGTCATAGCAACCGTAAACGTTCGGGTTAAGTTGACCATGCTAAGCGCATCGACTCTCTATGCTGCAATTGATTTAGGCTCTAACAGCTTTCATATGCTGGTCGTCAGCGAAGTGTCAGGAAGTATCCAGACCATCGCCAAAATCAAGCGCAAGGTGCGCCTGGCAGCAGGCCTGGATAAATCCAATTGCCTGTCCGCCGAAGCCATGGCCCGGGGCTGGCAATGTCTGCGGCTTTTCTCTGAACAGCTTCAGGATATTCCTCCCGATCAAATTCGGGTAGTGGCAACCGCCACGTTACGCATTGCCGCTAATGCGCAGGCGTTTCTTGATAAGGCGCAACAGATTCTGGGTTGCACCATCAATGTGATTAGCGGCGAAGAAGAAGCGCGTCTGATTTATCAAGGCGTAGCACATACTACCGGGGGTTCCGATCAACGCCTGGTCGTGGATATCGGCGGTGGCAGCACAGAGTTAGCCACCGGCGATGGCTCCCATGCCAACGTGTTGTTTAGCCTGCAGATGGGCTGTGTCACCTGGCTGGAGCGATTCTTTGGCGATCGCCACCTGGCTAAAGAGAATTTTGACCAGGCTGAAGAGGCTGCCAAAGCGATGCTGAAACCTGTTGCCGGAGAACTGCGCAAACAGAGCTGGCAGGTGTGCGTTGGTGCGTCCGGAACCGTTCAGGCCCTGCAGGAAATCATGGTCGCCCAAGGCATGGATGAGCGCATCACCCTGAGTAAGCTACAGCAGTTAAAACAGCGGGCCATTCAGTGCGGCAAACTTGAAGAGCTTGAAATCGAAGGCCTGACGCTGGAGCGGGCGTTAGTGTTTCCAAGCGGTTTGTCCATTCTTATCGCCATCTTTCAGGAACTCAATATTGACAGCATGACGCTGGCCGGCGGCGCGCTGCGCGAAGGGCTGGTGTACGGAATGCTGCACCTGCCTGTCGATCGCGATATTCGCAGCCGCACGCTGCAAAATGTGCAGCGCCGGTTCAATATTGATGTCTGCCAGGCAGACAGAGTCCGGCAGCTAGCGGAAAGTTTTTTTCGCCAGGTCAGTGTTCACTGGAAACTGGATCAGCGCTGTCGGGAGCTTCTGCTAAGCGCCTGTGCGATTCATGAAATCGGGCTGAGCGTCGATTTCCGTCAGGCACCGCAGCACGCGGCCTATCTGGTCCGCCACCTTGATCTTCCGGGTTTCACCCCAGCGCAGAAAAAATTGCTGGCCTGTTTACTGCAAAATCAAAGTGGCAGCATCGACCTTGCGCTACTCACGCAACAAAACGCCCTGCCGCCGAGGCTGGCCGAGCGTTTGTGCCGTCTGCTACGGCTGTCCATTATCTTCTCGACTCGGCGTCGTGATGACACGTTACCCGCCGTTCGTATGCAGGCGGATGATGAAGCACTGCACGTTACGTTACCGGCGGGCTGGCTGGAAGCACATCCTCTGCGGGCCGAGCTGCTCGAACAGGAAAGCCACTATCAGTCCTATGTTCACTGGTCGTTAACGCTTTCCTGATCCCGTCTGCGACGGATTAGCTCTTTTTCGCCTTTTCCAGCATTGCACGTAATCCGGCCACCCGACTCTGGCCGGTTTTCATGCGCTCTTCTGCACTGACCACTTTGCGCTCGGTTTCCCACACTACGTCGTCCTGCGGCAGCTCCAGCAGAAAGCGGCTGGGTTCAGGGCGGATGAGCTCACCATACTGACGGCGCTCCCGACACAAGGTAAACGTCAGCTCTTTCTGCGCGCGGGTAATGCCAACGTAGGCCAGACGGCGCTCTTCCTCGATGTTGTTCTCATCGATACTGCTCTGATGCGGCAACAGCCCTTCTTCCATGCCGACCAGAAACACGTAGGGGAACTCCAGCCCTTTTGAGGCATGAAGCGTCATCAGCTGTACCTGATCAAGCTCTTCGTCGCTCTCACCGCGCTCCATCATGTCGCGCAGCGTAAAGCGGGTGACAACCTGCGCCAGCGTCATCGGCTCATCCAGATCGCTACCCTCCAGCATTTCCGTCATCCACTGAAACAGCGTATTGACGTTTTTCATCCGCATTTCAGCGGCTTTGGGGCTGCCCGATGTCTCAAACAGCCAGCTTTCGTAATCGATGCCGCGAATCAGATCGCGCACGGCATTAACCGGTTCACGCTCACTGAGCTGGATAATGTCGTTGAGCCAGTGGGTGAAGCGCTGCAGATGTTCAAGGCCGCGCCCCGTCAGCGTTTGCCCAAGGCCCACATCAAAGCTGGCGTTAAACAGGCTTTTATTGCGGATATTGGCCCACTCACCGAGTTTTTGCAGCGTTGCCGGACCAATCTCGCGCCGTGGCGTATTCACAATACGCAAGAAAGCGCTGTCATCATCGGGATTGGTCAGCACCCGCAGATAAGCCAGCAGGTCTTTGATCTCAGGACGAGAGAAAAACGAGGTCCCGCCTGAAATGCGATAGGGAATGCGGTTCTGCATCAAGAATTTTTCGAACACGCGGGACTGATGATTACCGCGGTACAGTATCGCGTAATCTTTATACTGCGTTTTATTGATAAAGTGATGGGCAATGAGTTCGCCCGTTACCCGTTCGGCCTCATGTTCTTCGCTATTGGCACTCAGCACCTTGAGTTCACTGCCCAGACCCAGTTCAGAAAAAAGACGCTTCTCAAACACATGGGGATTATTGGCGATCAAAATATTCGCGGCTTTGAGAATACGCTGTGAAGAGCGGTAGTTTTGCTCAAGCTTGACCACCTCCAGCGCCGGAAAATCCTCATTAAGCAGGACCAGATTTTGTGGCCGGGCACCGCGCCAGGAGTAAATCGACTGATCGTCATCTCCTACCACGGTAAAACGCGCACGGGTGCCGACCAACAGCTTCACCAGTTCGTACTGACTGGTGTTTGTGTCCTGATATTCATCCACCAGCAGGTAGCGAATACGTTGTTGCCAGCGCTCGCGGACGTCCTGATTACGCTGTAGCAGAAGCGTAGGCAACAGAATGAGGTCGTCAAAATCCAGCACGTTACAGGATTTGAGATGCCGGTCATACAGGGCATAGCAATGGGCAAACACGTTATCCCGCTCCGAGCGGGCCAGCGCGGCCGCCTGCGGCGGATCGACCAGATCGTTTTTCCAGTTCGAAATGGTAGAAATGAGCTGCTGCAGTAACGTCTTGTCCTCTTCCAGCCACTCGCTGGTGAGGTCTTTGAGTAACGCCAACTGATCCTGATCGTCGAACAGGGAAAAGTTGGACTTCATGCCCAGCGCCACATATTCGCGCTTGATGATTTCCAGACCCAGCGTGTGAAACGTGGAGATCATCAGGCCGCGCGCCTCTTTGCGCCCCAGCGTTTGCGCCACGCGCTCTTTCATTTCGCGTGAGGCTTTATTGGTGAAGGTCACGGCGGCGATATGGCGGGCCTGATAGCCACACTCACGAATCAGATGCGCGATTTTGTTGGTGATTACGCGGGTTTTTCCCGAGCCAGCGCCTGCCAGCACCAGACAGGGACCGGTAACAAATTCGACGGCTCTTTGTTGGCTGGAGTTTAAACGCATCGGGACATCGCTCTGTTGAAATAAGATACCGATTTCAAACCGCAAGCCGGCATGTACAGGCTCAGTGAACAGGTGCGGTAAACGCATCTGCGATTTGAAAAGACAGGTTTATAATGGGGGACGATTATACACAACAGAGACATTATCATGGCGAAAACTGCCGCAGCTTTACATATTCTGGTGAAACACGAGGCGCAGGCTATCGCCCTGCTGGAAAAACTGCAAAAAGGCGAAAACTTCCAGCAGCTTGCCCGCAAGCATTCTGTGTGCCCTTCTGGTCGGAACGGGGGAGATTTAGGCGAGTTTCGTCGGGGAAAAATGGTCGCGGCTTTTGATAAAGCGGTATTCACCTGCCCGTTGCTACAACCTTTCGGGCCGGTGAAAACCGCTTTTGGTTATCACATTATCAAAGTGCTCTATCGCAACTGATCACTTCTTCTTCATTTGCTGCAGGACCCGGCTGCACTGATTCTCGTCAGTATCACTGGGTGAAATCAGCGCCAACAGCGCTGCCGCAGGCCCGACCACAGCACCTAATGCCACCGCCGCCGCCCCGCGTGCCAGTAAGGGACCGGTTTTCACGCCAGCGTCCGGATGCTTGAAGGTGCCCCGAACATACAAGGGCGAGCGCAGGGTCACGATTCGGATGCCTTTACTTTCTGGATTGACTGAAAGATCCAGCCGCTCGTTGGCAAAGTTCGCGTTGCCTGACACGTTAATGACGGCATTTTCCGTATCGAACACGAACAGGTTTGGCGTGGCCAGACCGTTTTGCAGTTTAAGATCGGTGGCCGCACAGTTAATACGAACTTCATCATCACCAAACAGCTTACCGACCAGATAGTTGCCGACGTTGAGTCCGGCAATTTCCATCAGGTTGCGGCTGATCAGTCCGTCGTTCATCAGCAGTTTCAACTGACCGTTGCTGGTTGCCAGCAGGTCAGCAACGGAGTTGCCGGTGCCGGTCAGGCTGGCATCGCCGTTCAGCTGCCCAAGGCTGTTTTGCATTGCCTGTACGTCGGGGAACAGCTGGCGCAGGCGAAGTTTACGGGCATGAATATCGGCCCGGCCCCGCATCGGTGAGCGATTCCCTTCCAGGCGGATGGTGCTGTTCAGATTACCGCCCGCCATACCGAAACGGAGTGGATCAAGCAGCAGGTTTCCGTTATCGAGCTGCAAATGGGTATAAAGATCGCTCAACGGTAGTGAACTGCTGTGTTCGATGCGCTTGCCGCTAAACTTCACATCCGCATCCATAACGTCCCAGCTTTTGGTGTCGAACCTGTCGTGAGGCAGAACGCGATCCGCAGGCTGTACGGTTTTTTCACCGCGTTTTGCCTTGGCCTGTTCGGTTTTCTCGCTGCCCTTGCCCGAGTTAACGCCGATCAACGGGCCCAGATCCGCCATACGTAACTGATCCGATCTGAGTTCACCGACCAGTTTTGGCCGTGGCTTGCCCTGGCTGTAGGTCAGAGAGCCATGAATATCGCTGTCGCCAATATGACCATTAAATCCCTGGTAACGAAAAACGGCGCCGTCTTTGCCGGTAAATTTGGCAATCAGGCGGCCATCGGTTTCATAAGGCGGCGTATCCGGTAACAGAACGCCGGTCAGACCATAGAGGTTTGCCAACGTATCGCCAGAAAAACGTAGACGCACGTCCAGCCCGCCCAGATTCAGGGGATCCTGAACGCCGCCGGTCAGCTGTACGCGCGTGCTACCGTTCCGGACGTCTGCCTGAATCGGGAACGCTGTGGTCTGACTACGCAGGGATAACATGCCGCCAATCTTGCCCTGACCCGTGAGTTTTTCATTGTGGTAGCTGCCGCTTGCCTGCCAGCCAAAGACAAAATCACCCGCGCCTTGTTGTTTATCGTCTCCGCCCGCGATTTGTGAATAGGGCACAGGCTTGCCGAGCGGGTTAACCTTCAGCGTGACATCGGCCTGGTTAACGGCATCGCGGTAGAGAATGGTGCCCTGATCGAACAGAATATTATCGAGACGAAATGACCAGGCTGAAGGTGGCGCATTATCATCTTTGCTGTCGCTGTCAGCGAGGGTAAAGGTCCAGTTGTTTTTCTTATCGGCGGTCTGAATCAGGCGGGCATCAGGCTGCTGCAGTTTTATCCACGGGATAAAGACTTCTTTGTGCAGTAGGGCCAGAGGGGCAAGTGTGGCGTCCACGCGTTGCAGGTGGATCATGGTCACGTCAGGAATATCAGGGGGATTGCCCAACATAATGTCTTCGGCGTGCAGATGAGGCCAGGGTAACCAGCCGCGCCATCCGGGTTCTTCAGGGTTACGCTGCCATGCGACGCCCAAATCCCCCCGAATGGCAAAGGGACGGTTAAGTTCCGCAGACACTTTCTGATTAATAGTGGGTTTCAGGCGATTCCAGTCGAATGTTGCAATGACTATCACTACAACGACGATCAGCAATACAACAATCCCGCCAATCCAGCTTACAATTTTTCCGGCGCGTGACATTAGGCTTCCTCCCTGCTCTTTCACGGTCTCCGTTAAAGATAGTCGAGAGCGCGCGGGAAGGGATCAATCAAGCTGGACAGGAAGGCTTTCCAGTTCGGAAAAGGGAGCAGGACGAGAAAAAAAATACCCTTGAGCCGCCATCGCCGGGGACGATTTAACCTGATCCCACTCCTGTTGCGTCTCAACGCCTTCAACAATCACGCCGTTGCAGTAACGATTTATCAGCGACAACAGCATGGGAAAAAGTATCCGGCCTTCATCTGACGCACGTAAGAGAATAAAAAGTTCACGTGACAGCTTAATGTAGTCGTATTTAAGCTCGGTCAGTGCAGAGAAGTTCGCCATGCCCGAACCGAAATCATCCAGCCACAACGGCCCCAGTTCAGGCATTTGCGCGACCATCTCCTCCTGAGGCAGGACGTGGTGCTCGGTCAGCTCAAAGCGAACCCAGGGTAAACGGGTAATCAGACTGCGAATCGGTACATGGTTTTGTATCAACGACAACGAAGGGCCGTCAATATTCACTGATGCCATGACGTTATTGCGACCAAAGAACGATT
This sequence comes from Pantoea sp. Ae19-2, assembly GCF_059801205.1. NCBI lineage: Bacteria > Pseudomonadati > Pseudomonadota > Gammaproteobacteria > Enterobacterales > Erwiniaceae > Pantoea > Pantoea sp. Ae19-2. The sequence goes on from NZ_JBCHWE010000001.1 coordinate 3,796,454, forward strand.
CCCATTGGGTGAGTAATTCTAACTGCTCCTGAACAATATCAAGGCGTTGTGCTATTTCCAGCTCAGAAAAATAGGCTTCAGGAGACAGTTTCTTCTCTGGTTCAGACGGATGTGTGATGGCCGTCAGCAGTTCAATCGCCAGCAGTTGCCCCGAAACCTTATAGATGGGCTGAAAGGTATAGCTGCGTTGACACTGTTGCCAGATGAGACGTTTTTTTTGCTGCGGGTTGATGTCAATTGAAGAAGGTAGCCATTGACTAAAATTCTCCATAACCATGGTCTTTTCCTGGTTGATAGTAAGCGCCTTCATCTGGCGGCCTGGCAGCGTTTATCGTTTAACATTCGACAACTTAGTGAAAACCCGGCCACGTTGAAGCAACGAGTCTACGCCTCTTTTAGTGCGACAATCGCCGAAACAAGCCGCTTTATCGGGTTAATTATCGCTTTACCTCACCCTAAATTAAATTAAAACGCTGTTTTAAAAAGTTGACGATGACGCTAACAAACGCGAGACTGAAGCAAATGTAAACTACAGGCCTTAAACCATGACGCATAAAAAAATCGCCGTTATCGGTGAATGCATGATTGAACTGTCCGAAAAAGGCGACAACATTAAACGCGGCTTTGGCGGTGATACGCTCAATACGGCCGTTTACCTTGCCAGACAGGTCGATCAACACAAAATCCGGGTGGATTACGTGACGGCGCTGGGAAACGATCCCTTTAGCGCACAGATGATCGCCCGCTGGCAGCAGGAAAACGTGCATACCGACCTGATCCAACGCCTTGAGGATAAAATGCCCGGTCTGTACATGATCCAGACAGACGACCAGGGCGAGCGCACATTCTGGTACTGGCGCAATGACGCGGCGGCACGCTACTGGCTTAATGGCCCTCTGGCAGAAGACATTTGCCAGCAGCTGGAACATTACGACTACCTTTATCTCAGCGGTATCAGTCTTGCTATCCTGACTGACGCCAGCCGTGCAAAGCTCATGCAGCTGCTGGCAAACTGCCGCAAAAACGGGGGCAAGGTGATTTTCGATAATAATTACCGGCCTCGCCTGTGGAAAGACAATGCCAGTACTCGCCAGGCCTATCAAAAGATGCTCGATAACACAGATATTGCCTTCCTGACGCTGGATGACGAGCATCTGTTATGGGGCGTGCAGCCTGTCGAAGACGTCATTGCCCGGGCACGTCAGGCAGGCGTTAGCGAGATCGTCATCAAGCGCGGTGCGGAATCTTGCCTGATTGCCGCGGAAGACCAGCCTGTCAGAGAGGTTCCGTCAATCATGCTGGCTAAAGAAAAGATCATTGACACCACGGCGGCGGGCGATTCGTTCAGTGCGGGCTATCTGGCTAAGCGTCTGGTTGGCGCCTCGGTCGAGGAAGCCGCCCGGCGTGGTCATCTCACTGCCAGCACGGTTATTCAGTTTCGTGGGGCGATTATTCCGCATGAAGATATGCCTGCATAATTGCTGTGTCGCGTGGCCAGGATGAGACGAGTATCCTGGCCACGCCTGACTGTAAACAGAGTCAGTATGAATCGCATCAATCTGGTCTGCCTGGGCGAGCGTGATAGGGAAAATTCCAGGCCTTTTATAACGGCATCGGTTTTAAAACGCAGGTGACTGAGCAGAATCCGCCCATCGTATTTTTCAATAATTCCGGCACCAAACTCGAACTCTTTCCTCTCGATAATTTGGCAAAAGATATCAATGAAACCCATCCACCCAGGCTAGCCGACGACGGATTCAACGGCATTACTTTTGCCATTAATGTTAAGTCGAAACACGAGGTCGACGATCTCATGGAGTTGGTACAAAGCCAGGGTGGAACCCAGGTAAAACCGCCGCAAACCGTTCACTGGGGTGGCTATAGCGGCTATTTCCGCGATCCCGACGGCTATTACTGGGAGATTGCCTGGGCATCATTCTGGAAGTTTGACGATCGGGATATGCTCATTATCGATGAAAGCCCATAGCCATCGCCATCGCGCTCTGGCGCGGCGCAGCCCGTGCCAGACTTCCCGCATGCACAACAGTTAACCGCGCAGCAACACATCACTTTCTTTAAATAAAAACACGATAAATATGTCCTCCGTTTCCGTCAGGGCAAAAGGAAAACCCATTCATTTTACTTAAGTCAGCCAACCCGTTTCCTTCCTGCTTTATCCTGCCCTCGTCCGTTAATGCTGGCTAATCTTAATTTATTTTTATTCCTTTAAAATTATCGGCTTAGCACCATGCTCAGCATGCCAGGCATAGTCTGAATCTCGGCATTTGAGCGGTTTTGAGTTGGACGATTAGGCCAAAAGAGGCCATCTTTTAAACAGCGACAGCAGGATGCTGTTTTCACGGCCGCGAACAAAACAACGACAACATCTCTCGCATCAGGACACAGCTATGAATACTGAAATCATTAATATCTGGCCTAATGGTGATGCGCCCGGTGCCAGCGATTCTCGCGCTCAGCCACAAATCGTCGATACGGCAAAAGAGTACGAACCCTACGATCGCGTGGCAACCGGCGTTCGCTGCCCGGAAATGGCTATCTGGCATCCTGTGGAATCCAACGGGATTACGCTCCTGGTCGCGCCCGGCGGTGGCTACCATCGCATCATGATTGACCGTGAAGGCAGCGCGCTGGCAACCTTTTTCACCTCTATGGGTTACACCCTGGCCGTCATGACCTATCGCCTGCCCTATGACGGACATCATGAAGGACCAGATGCTCCACTCGCCGATGCGCAGCGAGCCGTGCGCGTCCTGCGTGAGCGGGCGCAGCGTGGGCTGAACGGCAAATACATTGTTATGATGGGTTTTTCGGCTGGCGGCCACGTTGCCGCAAGTCTCGGCACGCGGTTTGCGGAGAAGATTTATCCCGTTCAGGACAACGCAGAGAATTTTTCGCCTCGTCCGGACGCTATGGTGCTGGTTTATCCTGTGATCAGTATGCGTGATGGCCTGGCCCATGAAGGCTCGCGCACCCGTTTATTAGGCGCATGGCCTGACCAGAAAGCGATTGATGCCTATTCACTCGAAACCCGGGTGCACAACCAGGTGCCGCCGACCTTGCTGATTCATGCCGCCGATGATGATGCCGTCCCGGTGAATAACAGCATGGTGTTTTTCAGCGCATTACGGGAACACAATGTTCCCGTCGAAGTGCATTTTTACCAGAAAGGCGGGCACGGTTTTGGCATCCGTGGCGTCGCGGATTTGCCCCTCGCCAGTTGGCCAATGTTAGTGACCGAATGGCTCAGGGCAAAAACCTGATGGATCAGGAGGTCGGTGGCGCTGCATCACCGGCAGCGTTACTGTCCGGCTGGCTGACGTCCCCGCCTGCCGCTGGTGCAGATGCTGTCGCAGGCAACGTCATCAGCTTATCCCAGCCCGTTTTAAGGCTCTTAACGTTGGTTTCTGATTCACCTTCCGGTTGAATCAGTACCATCATTAACTCCTGACTAAGTTGCTGCCGCAACTCCTGATTGAGCTGATCGCGCGTCAGGCCGGAGAGAAAATCCTGCCGCAGCTTTTGATACTGCTCCGGGGCAATATCTACCACTGAATTGCGCTGCGATCGTAAACGCTGGCTAATCAGCACGTCAGTATCTGTGCGCGCGTAGGTTGTGAACAGCTTATTCAGCTCCAGAAGTTTTTGGGCCATCAGGGCATCAAACTCTTCCTGTGGCAAACCGTTATCGCGCACGGCAGCCAGCTCGCGGGCAACCAGGTTCATATTCTGTTCCAGGCTGTCATTGCGCGTATCCATATTAATGGAACACTGCGCACGCTGGTAAAGCACCCGACAGTCAAATCCCACCTGCACACCCTGAACTTTTTTATTGCTCATCGCGCGCTGCACGTGCCAGAACAGCGCTTCGCGCGCCAGATCGCTACGCCAGTAACGCTGCAAGTTCTGTGAGTCCCGGATGGGCTGCCACGGCGTATCCCAGACAAGGGACAGGCGATCCTGCGCTAACGTGCCGCTAACCAGATTAACCGGATCGTGCGGTAAAGGAGACAGGGTGGGCATGGATGCAGGGGCGCTGCGCTTGCCTTCCAGCGGTGAAAACGCTTTGTTGATTTGTTCGGAAAGGTTACGGCTGTCGACATTGCCGACGACATAAAGTGTCATGGCATCTGGTGTATACCACTGCTGGTAGAAACTTTTCAGCTGCGCGACGTCAACGGGGGCACGCGGCTTCTCAGCCGGATCGTGCGCTAGCAACGCCGATCCTTTCAGCCGATAGCGCCACCAGACATCCTGAGTATCCGCAGGCCAGGTTCTTACCGGATCGGAAGCGGACAGGGCTGTATCGACAACCTGATTGGTAATCGCCATATCACCCGCCGTGGCCGCCAGCCAGTTCAGGGCTTCTTTCAGTAACTCAGGGCGGTTATTGGGCAGGCTTAAATTGTATTGCGTGTAATCATACGATGAAATAACCGGCGGCAGAGGCCGCTGTGGATCGATACTCTGCTGCCATAATGCGCGCTGCTGATTCGTATCCAGGGCGGTATTGTGTACCAGCGCCAGGCGTGACAAAAGGTGGCTAAAACCGGTTTGCTGGGCGCTTTCCACCAGTGAACCGGTATTAACCACCATGCGTAACTCAATGCGATCGCTTGGCCGTTGCGGTGTTGCCAACAGTTGCCAGTTAAATCCGTTGTCCAGTCTTCCCTGTTGCCAGGCTGGATCAGGTTGCAGCGTTTCTGCCGGCGCACCGTAACTGGTCGCTGCCAGTACTAATCCACCAACCAAAAGCCGAATTCTGGTGCCCTGCATGTGAACCCCTACTCAAACAATTCAAAAATCGTTATCACTGGCGCGTTTAGCCGCGTTTATAAGCAAACCGGACATGGCCGATTCGCGCTGCCGATCATTAACAACAGGTTTGACCACAGGAAGACCGGGATGTCACGCAACGAAGTGAAAAACGTTGAAAAAAACAAGTGGGGTTTATTATCCAAATGCCCGCTGTCAGGGCAAGTGACAGCGGGCATTTGAGGGGATTAAATCACATTCAAAGGTTAAATCGCAGATTCTGAGGGATTTTCTGCCTTATTTTTGCCCGCCAGCGTGTCACCCAGCTGTTTTTTATCCAGCTGATCAACCCATTTTGCCACCACCACCGTGGCGACGCCGTTACCGACCAGATTGGTCAGCGCACGCGCTTCGGACATAAAGCGGTCAATACCTAAAATCAGCGCCAGGCCAGCAACCGGTAAATGTCCTACTGCTGAAAGCGTTGCCGCCAGCACAATAAACCCACTGCCCGTTACCCCGGCTGCGCCCTTGGAAGACAGCAGCAGCACGACCAGCAGCGTAATTTGATGGAAGATATCCATGTGGGCATTGGTGGCCTGGGCGATAAAGACAGCCGCCATCGTCAGGTAGATTGAGGTTCCGTCCAGGTTAAAGGAATATCCTGTTGGAATCACCAACCCCACCACGGACTTCTTACAACCCAGCCGTTCCATCTTATCCAGCATACGTGGCAGTGCAGATTCCGATGAAGAGGTGCCCAGTACAATCAGCAGCTCTTCTTTGATATAGGCAATGAATTTAAAGATGCTGAAGCCACCGAAGACGCGAGCGATGAGTCCCAGCACCACCACCACAAACAGAATACAGGTGATATAGAAGCAGATAATCAGCTGTCCAAGCTGGACCAGTGAACCTACACCATATTTACCGATGGTAAAGGCCATGGCACCAAATGCCCCGATAGGCGCAAGGCGCATGATCATGTTGATGATGCCAAAAATCACTTTGGAGAAGCTTTCGATCACGTTGAAAATTAACGTGCCCGTGTTGCCCAGACGATGCAGCGCAAAACCGAACAGGACGGCAAATAACAGGACCTGCAAAATGTTACCGCTGGCAAAAGCACCAATCACGCTGCCCGGAATCACATCCAGTAGGAAGGCAACGATGCCTTGCTGCTCGGCCTGCTGGGCATAAATAGCCACAGCTTTCGCATCCAGCGTCGCGGGATCAACGTTCATGCCCACACCAGGCTGTACAACGTTAACCACGATCAGACCGATAATCAGCGCAATAGTACTGACGATTTCAAAATAGAGCAGCGCAACCGCACCCGTGCGGCCGACGGCTTTCATGCTTTCCATCCCGGCGATACCGGTCACCACCGTACAGAAAATCACAGGCGCGATGATCATTTTGATCAATTTAACGAAGCCATCCCCTAACGGCTTCATTTGGGTACCTAAATCTGGATAGAAATGGCCCATAAGTACGCCGATAGCAATGGCGACCAGAACCTGGAAATAAAGGCTTTTAAATAGTTTCATAAACAGGTATCCACTAACGAATAGGGTAATGTTGTCGGATTTTTTATTGTGACTGGCTGGCGAGGCAGGCCGGGCCAGACAGTGGACAGAAAATAACACTCTGTTTACGTGATTAATACAGGGCTGCAAAGTCAGGGGAAATGATACAAGCGTAATTCTGAACTGAAACGCTTCAGCAAGGGGTTTTGTAACTAAAATTCTTGCAAAATCAAGGAATCAGAGGGTTAATCCTCCGGTTGAGGTGAGGGAACCCATTGCGCATTGAACTGCGCCAGCGGCAGGGCTTCAGAGTAGAGATAACCCTGACCAATCGTGATGCCACGCGCAAGCAGCCAGTCACGCTGCTCACAGGTTTCCACTCCTTCAGCAATCACATCCAGATCGATAATATCCGCAATGGCCGCAACGATGCGCACCATGGTGTCATCTTCAGGTAAGGCGGCCACGAAGCTGCGGTCCATTTTAAGCTTATTGACTGGCAATGACTTAAACTGGTGCAGATAGTTCAGGTTGGAATAGCCCATCCCAAAGTCATCAAGCGCGACGGCAACACCGGTTTTTTGCAACATTCTCAGCAGAGAAATAGCCTGCTCGGCATCGCCAATCTGCGCGGTTTCGGTAATCTCCAGCACCAGAGAACCGGGCGCAATGCGATGCCGCTCAAGCAGAGCGTGCAAATGGCTGACGATGCTCGCATCGCGTAACTGTACGGCAGAAATATTGATACTCAGCGGCACCGTTACGCCGTGACGCTGCCAGCCCGCCAGAATGCGACAGGCTTCCTCAACGACCCAACGGCCAATGGCGGAAATCACCCCGATCTCTTCAGCACTGGCAATGAATTCTTCGGGTAAGCCATAGCTGCCGTCGGCCTGACGCATGCGTAACAGCGCTTCCGCACCGGCTAACCTGCCGGTCTGCATATCGATTTGAGGCTGCAGATAAAGGGCAAACTGTTCGTCGTGCAGGCCTTGTAAAATATCATGTTCCTGGGTCAAGCGTTTTTGCGCACGCTCGGTTAACGCGGCATCAAAAAACAGGATCTGACTTTTGCCCTGACGGCGTGCTGACATCATGGCCGAGGTCGCTCTGTCCAGCATCTCACCGGCGCCCATCGACTCGCCCTCTTCACCTAATGCCAGGCCGATGCTGGCGTTAGGCCGTAGCTGCAATTGATGCAGATTGACGGGCTGGTTTAGGCGAATCATCAGGTTACGGGCCAGACGCAGGGCGCGAAACGGGTTATTGGCCGATTTCATCAACAGAACGAAATCGCTGGTTGTGGTCTGCGCTAAGACAGTGTGGTCATCAATGGTGCTGCGAATTTTCTCGACCAGCGTCAACATCAGCGTATCGCGCTGCTCGTCGCTTAATACGCCATTGGCTTCCTGCAGCGTTTCAATGCGAATGACCATCAAACTAAAAGGCTGTCTCCGGGAAGAGATAAACTGGTCCAACAGTGCTAAAAACAATGCCCGGTTAGGCAGATCGGTAACGGCAAAGTGCGTCGTTAACCGGCTCATCTCATCGTGGATGGACTCCAGCACGTGTTGATTGCGGTTATAACTGCGAATCAACATACCAATTTCATCGTCGCGATGATCGGCAGGCAGGGTGAGTTTGTGCGTCAGGATTGACTGGGGCGGCAACTCCTGGATCTCACGCGAAATTCGCCGCAGTGGATGCACCACTAACCGGTTGATGCACCAGCTGATCGAGACCGACAGTATCAGCGCCAGCAGTAGGTAGGTGATGATCATCGTCGAGAGCGTGCTCAGGATAAACTGATAAACACGCGTTGAATTGGCCTGTAACACCAGATAGGCCAGCGGCTTAGGTAAGCCAGTATGTTCCACCGAATAGAGCGGTAGCGTGATTTGCACCGGCAGCTCAAACAGACGGGCCACCAGCCTGGGAATCGGCTTTTCGTTTTCAAAATTCGCGTGGAGCGCCTGAAAAGCATTGGGCAACACCACATCCGCGCGCGATAAGATGCCTGCCGGCTTAAGAGAGTGAAGAATGCGTTCGGCCTGGGGAATATCGGCTTTCAGGACGGCTTCAGACAGCGGCTGACGCACGGTATGCGCGATATTCTCCATTTGCTGGGCGTAGTCGATTCTGCGCTGCTGCACAAAATGGAACAGTTGAATAACGATAAAAATGCTGATGGTGACCGTCGCAATCAGAGAAACGGCTGCCATCTGTTTTATCGTCAGTGATCGGCTTACGCGCAAAAATTTTACTCCCGGCTCGCTAAGAGCGTAGATATCCGTCTGGAAAAGCGCGTCAAGTATATCCTATTGCAGCGTTATTTTGTGGCTTAAGGGGGCGGAAGCAGACGATTCAGAAAGGAGGAAGTAACAAAAAGAGAGTTGCTTCAGCAGCATCCCCTCAATGTGGAACCGTGAAGGAATGCTGCCGTCTGTGTTCAGGCCACGATCAACGCTTTTCCTGATAAGCCATCCAGGTCAGTAACTGCAGGCTGGCAGAAAAGTAGTTCTGCTCAGGAGACAGTTTGTCACTCAGGTAGCCTGTTTCGTTGAGCACCAAATCACGTACCGCCAGCAAGCCGCCTTCCAGATGGTAAGGCGCCGCCGTATTGGCCAGCACATCAAACCAGGCCGGCGTATTCATACGACCATAGCCCTGCCAGAGTCGCTGGAAAGGCCCCAGCGCCAGGCTTTGCGGATCGTACCACCAGATATTCAGCGGCACGCGGATGGCATCGTAACTAAAGCGATTTGAATAACCCACCGCGGGCGCGACGGAGCCGTCGGCGTTCAGCGCGACCCAGTCAAGCGGCAGATCGCTGTTGCCAAAATGCATCTTACCCAGCAGCGCCATCCCGCCGTCAATCAGCTTGTTCCAGACCTGCAAATGGCTGCGCTGGCCGAACTCCTGCCAGGCGACAAACAGGAAATAAGAGGGATTCAAAACCACATAGCTGTTCTTATTGAATCCCTGCGCGCCCGGCATCATTACGGTGTAGCCACCGAAGTTCGTCACATCGAGTTTGACTATCGCACGCTGAATGCGGTCCGATTCCTGCTGATAATCGCTTGCATTCCATTTTTGCGCTGCCCGTTGCAACGCCCATGCAATCAGCACATCGCCATCGGACGCGTTATTTTTATCCGCGACAGGATCCTGTGCATCAGGAATGTAGCGCCAGTAGAACAGATCGTTTTGCGGATTGCGCAGGTTCGTGCGCGTCCACTTCCAGAGTTTATCGAAGGTCGCGCGATCGTTATAAGCAACCGCCAGCAACATGCCGTAACCCTGGCCTTCCGTGTGACTGACATTATTATTTGCCGTATCAATAATGCGTCCGTCTGACTGAAGAAAGCGGCTTTTATAGGTATCCCAACCACTTGCCATCGCCTGGGTGCTGAAAAACATCATAAACAAGACCAGAATACCGGACCACACTGGCTTAACTCTCATCAGAGCACCTTATTGATATCGAAAATGCATGGTATGACCATCGTTCAGCTCCAGCACAACCGGTACGGTTTTACTGCCGCCCTGGCCCTGAAGCCAGCCAGAAAACATCCCCGCCAGGATGGCGCTCAATGCCGCCTGCCAGTGAGCGACCGACTGTGTGCTGTCGCCGACAGGCAGAGCATGATGCTTAATAAACAGGGCGTTTTCCTGCGGCTGTAACTGCACAAATCCCCAACTGAACCGGGCCAGCTGCAGGTTCACTTCTCGTTCGAAATCCTGCACCGTACGCGATTCAGGTAAAGGATAGCGTGTCGCCAGCGATTCGCCCATGCTGTGCAGAAACGCCTCCGCCTGCTCCTGGCCTGCGTTGGCGATCATTCCTTCGACCATAACGCTGACCAGATCAAACCAGCCAGGCTGATACGGGTGGGTCATCCCGCTAAATGCTTCACTCATTACTTCTCTCCGAATAAATAACGGAAATAGAGCTGCGCCGTGCTCTCGTTATAGTCACCAAAGGTGTCATAACCCAGCTGTCCGCCAATCGTGACATCTTTATCAATTTTGTAATCCGCGCCCGCATGCAGGTTATAACCTACACCGTTTTTACTGTTGCCTTCATAGAAGGCGCTTTTCACATTGCCATTGGCAGCCAGCTGCTCCAGCTGCGCCTGACGGCCCGCATCGCCCGGGAAATAAGCACTCTTATCCTGACTGTAGCTCTGGTAACCCACTGCGCCGCCAATGTTAACTTTAAGATCGTCAAACGTGCGTGAGAAGTCGACTGGGAAAGAAATCGACGCATAGTCCTGCGGGCTGAAATAACCGCCCTGACCATAGCTAAAGTAGCTGAGGTTTTTCGAGAAATTCATCCAGGACAGGCTCATGCCGACCTTTAGTTCACGATCGTCAGCATAGAAAGGACGGACATAAACACCCGCATTGGCTTGCAGGTTATTGTTACTGGCCACGTTATTCCCCACGTAGCTGTAAGCGCCTGCCCCGACAAATAATCCGGCATCGCCGTTGTCATAACTCAGAAGCGCATTGCCGCCGTTTTTGGTGACATTACCCCAACGTTTGCCGCTGGATTTGTCTTCCGCGCCAACGTAAGACAGCAGGCTGTCGGTAATAGCCCGGCGCTCACCGGTCAGAATCAGCGTCAGGAAATCCGTGAGTTTCGGCGACCATTGCACCCCTCCCACCAGCGTATTGAGATCCTGGCCCAGTGGCGTGCTGCCCAGATCGACTTTATAGCTGTCGCCCTGAAGGGCAAGATTCAGCTCCACACCGGATGCGCTTTGCGAATCAGTTGTGGCAGTCGGGACATCGTCAACTTTGGCAAGACCGGCCGCGACCACTTTGCCCTGCTCCAGCGCATTCGTGCCAAAGCGACGCCAGGCATCGCCTGCACCGCTACCCGCCGTGAGTGAAACGGGTGTCATGGTAAAGTTGAAACGCGCATCGCCAAAGGGCACGGTAGAGAAGGTCAGCGGTGCTTTGGCTTCCGTTAACTGACTCAACCCTGACTCACCGTCACGCCCGCGCACCTGCACGGTGCCCTGCGCCCAGGTGCCGGTCTTTTCCTGCAACCTCTCCATCATGGCGTCAACATCGTGCAGCGTCTGAGCCTGCTGAGAGGAAACCGTGTTGGCACTGGCCAGGGTGCCCTCCTGCGCGCCCTCTGCGGATACCGGCGCAACCTGCCACGGCAGCACGGTGCCATAGCTGGACGGCGTGCGCCCCACGGGCGAGGTACTGCGATTGATAAAGGGATTGTCGGCCAGGGCCAGTCCGCCAATGGTCGGCGTGGCACCCGGCTGTGCGCCTTGCAAACCAATAATCTGACCGCGCGCCGAGCGTAGATAGCGCATGGCCTGCATGTGATCGCCATTGGCCTCGGCGACCTGCGCCAGGAGCAACTGACGCTGTGGCGTCTGGCTAGACGTCAGTCCTTTTGCCAGCTCATTGGCACGCTGCACGTTATTTTGTGCCAGCGCGACATTGATTGCGCCAACGCGCGCATCCTGGGATGGCGTATCCTGGGTCATCAAATAGTCGTAGACGACGCCCGCGTCTTTATTCATTTTGCCGTCCTGATACAGACGGGCCATGGCGAACATCAAATCACGGTTCTGCGGATCGCGCTGCAGTGCACCAATCAGCTTATCGTAGGCAGCTGCATACTGCTTCTGCTGTCGCAGCCGATCAACGTCGTTAATCAGGTAACCTTCACGTATCTCTGCCAGCTGCTTTGGTGTACTGCGTGTCTGCAGTTCGGGCAGGCTAAGAAAACGTTGTGCCTCATTGTCCAGCCCGGCCTGATTCAGTACGGCTATCTGAGCGGCATAATCTCCGGCATTCCCCTGAACACCGCGCTGCATATTTCCGCGAACCACCGCCACCGCACTGTTGATATCGCCGGCCTTGGCCAGCTTTTGTGCCAGGTTCCCGGCATCAACAGGATTATCAGGCGGATTCACCGCCAGCGCTTTCAGCGTGTTTGCCGCTGCGGCATTCGATCCTTGCGCCAGATACTGGTCGGCCGTGGCCATTTGCAAATTGAAATTCACACGCTGCGCCAGTTCCCGCATATCACGGTTTTGCTCGCGGGCAGGGATACCCGCCAACAGGGAACTTGCCTGCTGCCAGGCTCCACTTTCACTGGCGTTGATAGCGCCCGCATAGCGTTCCGTGGTGCTGGCACCACTCCGCATCACCGGCTGCATGACGCCTGCCGCCAGCAGGGTATTCCCTTGCTGGCGATAAAGGCGGGCGAGGTCGAGGCGTAACCAGCCATCCTGCGGATAACGCTGGATACCTTGCTGCAGGGTGGCAATCGCGGCATTGATATTGCCTGCCGCGACCTGACGTTTCGCCTGCTGGCGAATCGGATCAACGCTGCTGCCTCGCGGCGCCACACTTTGCCTGACGCTTTCCGGCAATGAGGCCAGTAACGTATTGGCTTCAGCGCTGCGGTTCTGCTGACGCAGCACGTAGAACAATCCTTCGCGTGCGCTCCGGTTATCGGGATCGGTTTTCAGAATCGCGCGGTAAGCCTGCTCTGCCTGATCGGGCTGATTACTGCGGCGCAAAATATCGGCACGGAATAAGCCGGCCGCAACGCCCTTCTCACCTTCGGCATGCGTCAGCGGTTCGCTCAGCGCCAGTGCCTGCGCGCTGTCGCCATTTTTAAAGGCCTGCTGGGCGCTGGCTAACTGCGCATAAAAACGCGCATCAGCAGCCTGCTTCTGGCGATCGGCGCTTTGATCGCCACCCAGTTGCGCCGCGCGCTGCAGATAATCCGCTGCGTCCTGATAACGGCCTTCTCGCTGCGCGACGTATCCCATCCCGGCCAGCGCATCCGCATCCTGCGGGTTAGCCTGTAACACTTTGCCGAAATTGCTTTCTGCCGTGTTCACGTCGCCGCTGTTAAGCGCGCTAAATCCCGCGCCTTTTTCGGCTCCGCCCACGTTCTTGCGGTAATAGTCCATTACCGCATTATCCTGGGGATGTCGCTGCTGCCAGGTCTGGTAAAGCGAGGCATCCGATGCCTGTGGACCCAGCCACAACAGCGCCTGACGAAGAGAACGATCGGCATCCTGATTGCCACTTGCCAGCGTACTCAGCAAGTCAATGCCTTCACGTCGGGTCGAGTCCTGATAAGTCAGCGCCTTGCCCAACGCCAGTTTGGCCCCCGTATCCTGAGGATGCTGGGCTGAAAACTCGCGCAACGCTTCAATCGCCTGTGGCAGCAACGTGCGATCGCCGGCCATGGTCAGATAATATTCGGCAGCCACGCTGGCGGGTGGTTCGTTGCCGCTAAAGGTATTGCGCCAGGTCTGCAAGGCCGCCGCAATATTTCCGCTTCTGGCCTGCTGACGGGCCAGCGAGAGTTGCGCCTGGGGAATCGTCTGCAACTGACGGGCATTATCCAGTTCAGCAAGGTGCGGATTGTCAGGTGAAACCTGACTGAGACGCGTGCGATACTGCATCGCTCCTGCGTTGTCACCGCTTTGTTGCGAATAGAGCGCCAGCAGATAAAGCGCCTGAGTATTGTTCGGCTCAACCATGAGCACTTTTTGCAGTGACGCTTTCGCCAGGTCGTCATGAGCCTTTTGATGCCAGTAGGCCGCCTGATCAAAGAGCGCCTGCAAGGCCGGGTTGCTGCTCTCCGCCGCCTGCAATGGCAAAGACAGCGAGAGCGCCCCGCCCAGTAACAACGCACGACAGATACCGGCACTGATTTGGTTTTTATTCATTATGATGACCCTTACTTCTTACCGGCATCGCGATTGTGTTTTGACTGTAGACGCCGCGACGCATGTCGTTTCAGCATCACCCACGCGGCACTCCCCACGATGGCGGAGAACAGCAGTGCAGCCAGCGCCATTAATACCGAATGCTGATTCGCGTACCACACCACCATCATGTACCACGGCATCTCGCCGCTAGGGAACTGTGGCCCCACCCGGAAACTCCGGATACCGTTCTCATCGGTGATAATCGCCGTATCACCGCGTACCGCCGCGTTGATGCGGGCCGAGCCTAAATCACCGTGCAGGCGCAGCAGTTGATCGTCGCTGGTCGCCACTGCCATGACCACCAGACGATCCGGATTCCACATTGAGCGGTAGCTCAGAAACCCACGCCAGGACTCATTCGAAGAGAAGTAGCGATCGGCATCCAGCGGCTGGCGATACCAGTCGCCCACCAGCCAGCTACGTAATTTTTCGAGCGCAGACGGCTCTTTAACCCCTAACGCACTGCCGTTGGCCTCGTACGGGGAGTTCGCCAGCATCGCCTGGTTAAACGCACTGTTGCCTGTCGTGCTCACTGCCAGTATGTCACTTTGCTGAACGCGAGCCAGGTTATTGCCGCCGACTGGCAGACCAAACAGAACCTGATTTTGTGCCAGCGCCACGCCGGTAGCATTTCCTGCCCTGGCAGACAGGTTTAACAGTGTTGAGATCTCCGCATCGCTTGGATTTTCAGGCAACAGCAGCGTGGTTTGCGAAAAGTCAGCCAGCCGGGAAAACGGGAAAGAGGCACCCACAAAATAGGAGAGATTGGGCAGCATACTGAAATGCCGCGTGTGGCTGAGATCAATCCAGGAATCGTCTTCGATTCGACTTTTGATATTGTTGTTCAGCAAAACGCCGCAGGGCGCATCGGCTTTAGGCTTGATGTTAAAATAAAGCGCCAACTGGTTGTCGCCATAAATCAAATAGGGATCAAGGTTAATCTGGTAATGTTCCTGACGCGCATCTCCCCCTAAGCGATGCCAGGCGCTTTCAAGTAAGCCCACTTTATTCACCGTCAGATTGCGCAAAAACGTGCCGTTCAACGTGACGTTAAGCAGCGAGTTTTTCTCGTCAATCCAGTTTTCCGACGGGAAACGGTAGTGCAAATAGAGTGGGACCGTATCGCCATCCCAGAGGAACAGGTCGGGTGCAGCGCGGAAATTCACCCGCATAGCATCGTGCCAGATGCCGGTCGCCGTCAGGCTTTGATCTTTACGCAGCAGTTCACTCAGTCGCACGGGATGCGTCGTATTGATCCAGTGCGGCGCATCGTAAGGACTGCGCAGGACAATGGACTGCGGTTTGACCTGCATGCTGTTGCTATCGGTCGCCAGTGGCTGGGTGGTCAGACGATAAGCGGCCTGGCGCAGCTGACTTTCATCTTCGCCACTGACCAGCAGGAGCTTATAAACCGGATTACCCGGATTATCGACCATCTGCAGGGATGGACCACGACTGGCTGGGAAGGTTAGCGTACCGATCCTGTCACCAGGATGACCAAACAGGATGCCGTTTTTTTCCGGCAGATTACCGCGCACGACAGGAAAATGGATGCCACGATAATCACTCTGAATACCCAACCAGGAGGCCACCAGCACCGCCGCAGTCACCGTATCCGGCGTGACATTGTCGGCAAAGCTAAACGTCACGTCAGCCGCAGTCATACGCTGAGGATCGATAAATGGACGCGGGAAATTACGCAGGCTGGTGCCAATATTTAACTGCTGGCCTTCAAGGCTCAGCATCGTTTTAGGCAGAATAGTGACCTGGTACTGCTCTGCGCTGTCTTTTTCACACAGCAGCTTGTCCGCGTCGTTAATTTTGAAACTCAAATTGTTACTGGACACAATCATCGCTGCCGGAATGTCCAGCTGATAATCGCTTTCATCGCTGTCACCCGACCCCAGCGGCAGCGTGCCAAGCGGCTGTCCGTTTAACATCAGCTGCAATGAGGTATTGCGCGCGGCGAGCGCCTGGGAAACGCGCAGGGACAGGTTGAGACGCGCGTTGGTCACCACCTCGTCGCCCGGTAGGGTAAAAATGATGCCTGACTGCAGTTGTCCGCCAGTCAGCGTAATGCCCTGACGTTGTCCCATCTGTGCCACGTTTAGCGTGCTGCTCACCGGCTGGTTGAGCATGCTGCTGACCATTGAGGTTGTGTCGACGGAGGAAGCGGCCTGGCCTGGTCTGTAGGGCGTTTCGCCTGCGGCGGCCTCCAGACCCGTTTCCGCATTACCGAGGCCGGCTGGCGGTGGCACGCTGGATAACGCGCTGCTGTCCTGAGTGACGGGCGAAGCGCTGCCGGCAGGCTGTGCATCCGCCGTTGCGGGAACCTTTTCTCCGATCTGTGTGGCCGAATCGGCAACGGCGGCACCCTTAACGGGCGCCGTCGGGCTGGCAGATACCGTACTGTTCTCAGGCGCGCCAGTCGCAACACTCGATGCCGAGCGGTTATCCGCCGCACTGCTGTCCGCAGGCGTGATCTGGCTGCTAAGTGCAGGGTCGCTGCCCGGGGCCGCGCTGTTATTTGGCGCCACACTGTTATTCGGTACCGAACTGTTATTTGGCACCGCACTGTCGGTCGGAGCCGCGCTGTTATTCGGTACCGCACTTTCTGTCGGAGCCGCACTGTTATTCGGTACTGCACTGTCGGTCGGAGCCGCACTGTTATGCGGTACCGCACTGTCGGTCGGAGCCGCGCTGTTATTTGGTGCCGCACTGCTGTTTGGCATCACACTGTTGTCTGCAAGGGGCGTTTCAGCCGAGGCCGGAATGACCCACAGCACCGCCGAGAGAGAACCGGCCAGCATCGACTGTATCAAGATCCTCATACTGCGCTGTCCTCTTTCGTCGCAACGTCTGGGCCGCTCTTACGCTTCTCACGACGATCTCGCCAGGTCAGCCAGAACAGTTCAAAAACCGTTCGAATGATGGTGCCCAGAGAGGTTAACGGATTGTCCTGCTTATATTCAGGCTGGATCCACGCATCGGCACGCGCCAGTACCACGCGCACCAGTTCGCGGCGACGTGCCAACGGCATGGCACCAAAGCTCAGACGAATGCTTTCTTCATCGCCCGATATTTTGGTCGCCGGGATAGTAATGGTGCCTGATTTCAGTATCAGATCGATCTCTTCAATCGTATCGTGCTCATGACGATTATCTGGCGCATCCAGATTCGCGCCGCCCATCGACAGATCGCTGGTCATCGTGCGGGATGAGATGCCGCTGGCATAGTGGATAATGGCCGGAATCTGTACCTCGATACGAATCGTTTTTCGTACCTGCTTGGTTTCGCGTGCCACGGCAATGGCTGCCATCAAAATGATTAAGCTAAAGACTGCCCACCCGACGTTGAGCGCAATCACGTAGGGATCCACGCCAAAATAGTCATGCATGGTGGCGCGCACGATGCCCGCCACAATGCCGATGCTGAGCAGAAAGGCAACGATGACGTGAGGACGAACGATATGGAAATCAAAGAATCCCTGGTCCAGTACGCCGCCCTTATCCGTCACGTTAAATTTTCCGTGTTTGGGTGAAAGCAACGTGAGGATAGTCGGGATGACCAGATGAAAGCACATGACCGTTTCATAGATTTCACCCCAGAAGGTGTAGCGGAAACGGCCATTCATGCGTGAGTTAACATACAAGGAGAGGACAAGATGCGGCAAAACGTAGGCGAAAATCAGCGACGCCGACGAATGGATGATATTCAGATTAAACAGCAGATAGGCAAGCGGCGCGGTCAGGAAGACCACTCGCGGCAGACCAAACTGGAAATGCAACATGGCATTCAGGTAGCACAACCGCTGTTGCCATTTCAAGCCACGGCCGAACAGCGGGTTATCCACGCGAAAAATCTGCGTCATACCACGGGCCCAGCGCGTACGTTGAATAACGTGCAGCCCGAGGCGCTCTGTCGCCAGGCCAGCAGCCAGCGGAATCGCCAGAAACGCGGATCCCCAACCCAGACGCTGCATTTTCAGCGCGGTGTGCGCATCTTCGGTAACCGTTTCTACTGCGAAGCCGCCGATCTCTTCCAGGGCTGAACGACGAATTACGGCACAGGAACCGCAGAAGAAGGTCGCGTTCCAGTTATCGTTACCCTGCTGAACCGGGCCATAGAACAGCGATCCCTCATTAGGAATACTGCGAGCGGCACTCAGGTTACGCTCAAACGGATCCGGCGAGTAAAAGTAGTGTGGCGTCTGCAACAGTGCCAGCTTAGGATCTTTCAAAAACGGCCCCACCGTTGCCTGCAGGAAAGTCCGGGTGGCGACGTGGTCACAGTCAAAGACGCAAATCAGCTCCCCTTTGGTAATCTTCATCGCGTGATTAAGATTACCCGCTTTAGCATGGCTGTTATCATCACGAGTGATATAGCCCACTCCCACATCGGCAGCGAAAACGGCAAATTCTCTGCGTTTACCATCATCAAGCAGGTAAACCTTAATTTTATCGCGTGGATAGTCGATGCACTGGGCAGCCAAAACCGTGTCGCGCACCACGTCGAGGCTTTCATTATATGTCGGGATATAGACATCGACCGTTGGCCATAAGTGGGTGTCTTCTGGCAAGGGTTCAATAGTACGTTTTAATGGCCATGTGGTCTGCAGGAAACCCAGGATTAAAATCAGCCAGACGTACAGCTCAGCAATATATAAGCCGATGCCAAGTATCGCTTCGATTTCAGAATTAAAATACAGGGTTTCCGTTGTTCGCCACCATATATATCGGGACGACATCAGGGCGGAAAGAATAACCATTACGACCGTTATTTTACGGCTTTTACTGACCCCCAATAAAAACACCATACCGATGCTTATCAAGCCAAAAATATACTGCTTTTGGCTATCCATTGGCGTGATAATGATCACCGCAGCAACAGGTGCAAGCACCAGCAGCAGCAGGTAAAACCCGATTTTACCCATGTTCCACCCTGAAAGAGCTGTTTTTTTAAACCTGGCCTGGCCAGGTCATTACATTTAATAGTTGCTGGTGTGAATCTGTGCCTGAACTTCGCCATTCCCTACATTGACATTCAGAATACTGGCGACGCGTTTAGCGATCAGTTCAATATCAAAGGCAGCGGCGGATGACGGGCTGAAATCATAAACAGATTGCTGTGAGGCATTCGCTTCACCCACACTTTCATCGCGATGAATCTGGCCCAAAAGATTATCGCCAAGACGTTGCTGAATAAAAGCCGTCACGTCACGATTAATATTCCGGCGATTGTCGCACTGATTCAGAACAAAATAATGTCCGTGTTTACTGTTCAGCGGCTGACCAATCAGGCGATTTTCTTCAATATGCGGTAATAACGATACTGAGGCGGTATCGGCCAACATCACGACCAGATGCATATCGGCTAAGGTCTTTATCGCTTTAAGCGCAGGGCCGGGGCCCGGCGGAAAATCCGCGACCATGACCAGACCGGGATAGTTCAGTAACGTGTCGAGGCCGCGCTTAATGAAGTGAGGATCTTTGGTCAGGTTTTCTTCAAACCGTTCGCGCTGGGATTCGGTCACGTTGCCGTAGGGCAGGACAAAAATATTTCCGCCGGTAGTCAGAATAGACTGGCTCCAGTCCGCCTGTTCCTCCGAGCGCGCAACAAAGCCGCGTCCATCGTGCAGCGGCACGCCAAAATGAAGGCGAAGGGCGTTCTGAACATCAAAATCGATTGCTAACACTTTGCTACCTGAACGGGCCAGACTCCAGGCCAGATTCGCTGCCAACGTCGTTTTCCCCACCCCACCTTTGGGCGAGCACACACAAACTAACGGCATAAGGCAATCTTCTCCAGTAGCGGTTTTAATAACGTTTCTTTTGGTAAATTTTCTGACCCACTGCTGCGCGCGCGGAAGAGCCCGCTAAAACGGCTATGATCTGTGGCAGGAACGCCAGTATTCGGCTGCGCCGTTACCTGTGGTATCCGCGTTTCTTTCTCAGTTACGGGCGAAACCCTCACCGCATCCTGTGCAACAGACTGCGCGGAGGGAGCCGGGAAGAGAGGTGAGGCAGAAGAAGGGGCAACGGGCGCCACAACGTCAACATCGGGTTCGCTATTGGTCAGGCTATCCATAATAGAATGCGAAGACACAGCAGCAGGCTGCGTGACAGGCTGAGAACGCTCCGTCACCTCAGGCATGCTGAATTCGTCACCCTGAATCGGCTGGGGCTGAGGCAGATCAATACGTTGTCCCCCACTAAAAGGCATGTGCTGGTCTTCGCTCGCCAGTTGACGAATGAGAGACCATTTGCTTTTATCCGCCGCTTCCTGCGATTGGCCTGACATATCCTGAAAGGCGATGTCGAGCGTTTTTGTCTTTTCCTTAAAACGCTGCAAGTCGTCGTAATTTTTCATAGACCCTGGCCTACAACTAAGGGGGGATTTTTCCAGGAATATATCATAATAATTTAAACACAGTGAGATAATTCTGATTACAAAACCGACGAATTCAATAAGAAAGCTTAATACTAATCACTACTCTTTAGCAAAAAATGAGTACTATTTCACATATATCCGTAAAAATTGTTGAGACCATCTTAAGTTAAATATTTTCACAGGTGATTAACATCTTAGCGATCGCTTACATCAGGATAGCCGCTGTTCCAACCCTTTGTATTTTTAGGCAAAAAAAATTTCGTTCAGTTCGGCATTTTACCGGCTGGTGTGCCTTTTCCCTGGACAGATTCCGTGTTTTCAAATTACGGCTGGTAAAGTATTACCCTGCTAATTATCGCTAATTAAAAAACCGATCGCTGTTGAAATCATTATCTTTTAGGACATTTATCTCAGGGGTCGGTTTGTTTAATCCATCCACGGGGTAAAAAAATAAAGCGACTTCATCCTGCTACAGTAGAACGCTGGCACTGAAAACGCCCCTGTTCATGTCGCTAATGTATCAATTAGGGTGAAGACCTCTCGTTTTCCCTTATGACGACCCGCTAATGATTGTGCCGGTGCGAACGCTGATGAACAGGCTTCGGACGCGCAGCAGCAGCGCCCAGGCAGGACGTTTCACCGGCAGGATGTGGCACGGAATCTGGAACGCACATCGCACGTTGCTGGACTTTCACAGGCGAAGGCGAATGAAAACGTTGTGTTGTTAAACAGACAGAATAACGAAATGAACGTACGGCGGTGATGGCGGAATCCCTGTGGTTAACCCCACGAGGATTCCGCCTGTCACTGATTAAGGCTGGCTGGCAGACTCGACTGATGCCGTTAGCTGGTTTTCATCCTGGTCAACCGCGAAGCAGGCTATCTGTTGGTCGCCATACTGCTTGAGTTGGGGCTGCAGCTGGACACAGGTGCCAAAACGACGCCGGCAGCGGGCATTGAATGCGCAGCCGGGCGGTGGATTCAGCGGGCTGGGGAGTTCCCCGGTCAGCTTAATACGTTCACGACGCTCATCAGGATTGAGCCGCGGCGTGGCAGAAAGTAGCGCCTGGGTGTAAGGATGGCGTGGATTGGCAAAAATCGCCTCTTTGCTGCCCTTTTCCACGCAGCGCCCCAGGTACATCACCATCACGTCATCTGCGATATGCTCGACCACGGATAAATCGTGAGAAATGAACACATAGGACAGCCCCATCTCTTGCTGCAGATCCATCATCAGATTAAGCACCTGTGCCCGTACGGACACGTCCAGTGCTGAAACCGGCTCGTCAGCAATCAGCACGTCTGGCTCAAGCATCAGGCCACGGGCAATGGCAATACGCTGACGTTGGCCACCCGAAAACATATGGGGATAACGATCGTAATGCTCGGTTTTCAATCCTACCTTGGCCATCATCTCCAGCGTTTTCTCGCGACGTTCCGCTTTACTGAGTGAAGTATTGATAACCAGCGGCTCTTCCAGGATCTGGCTGACTTTTTTGCGTGGATTCAGAGAACCATACGGATTCTGAAAGACGATCTGAATTTTCTGCCGACGCAGCTTCTGGGCGTGGGGATCGTGTTTTAACAAATCCTGACCGTGCCAGTAAAGCTGTCCTTCTGTTGGCGTTTCAATCATGGTGAGTAAACGGCCCAGTGTGGATTTACCGCAGCCAGACTCTCCGACAACCGCCAGCGTTTTACCGCGCTCCAGATTAAAAGAGACGCCATCCAGCGCTTTAACCAGGCGTTCCTGACCAAACAATCCTTTCTTCACCGGATAGTGTTTTTTCAGGTCGATAGCCTGCAGCAGATACTCGTGCTTTGTATTATCAGGACTCATAAGTTGGTCTCCCGGCATCGTCCAGCGGATAGTGACATTTGGACTGACGTCCCGGAATCGTCCGCAGTTCAGGTTCTTCTTTACGGCAGCGGTCATTGGCATAAGGGCAGCGCGGATTAAGCAGGCAGCCTGACGGACGATCGTATTTTCCAGGCACGACACCGGGTAACGAGGCCAGCCGTGCTTTGTCCGCCGCGAATTCCGGTAACGCCCTGAGCAGTGCCTGGGTGTAAGGATGACGCGGCGCTTTAAAGATATCCGTCGCTTTGCCACTTTCCACAACCTGCCCGGCGTACATCACAATAATGTGGTGTGCGGCTTCCGCTACCAGCGCCAGATCGTGAGTAATCAGGATCAGCGCCATGTTTTCCTGCCTTTGCAGATCCAGCAACAACTCAATGATCTGTGCCTGAATTGTGACGTCCAGCGCGGTTGTGGGTTCGTCAGCAATCAGCAGCTTTGGACGACAGGCGATAGCCATGGCGATCATCACGCGCTGGCTCATCCCGCCCGAAAGCTGATGAGGATAAACATCCAGACGCGAAGCGGGGTCGGGAATCCCCACCTGATTCAGGAGGTCAATTGCCCGCTGGCGGCGAGTGCTTTTATTACCGCCCTGATGCACCTTGATGGCTTCCATGATCTGGTAGCCCACGGTATAGCAGGGATTCAGGCTGGTCATCGGGTCCTGAAAAATCATTGCAACTTCGGCGCCCACTAACTGACGACGTTCTTTTTCAGAAATCCGCTTCAGATCGCGTTGATTGAACTCGAGTTTTTCCGCCATGACTTTGCCGGGAAAATCGATCAATCCCATGATGGCCAGAGAACTCACGGATTTACCCGAGCCGGATTCGCCAACAATGCCCACCACCTGGCCTTGCTCAACCTGGTAGCTGATGCGATCAACTGCCCGGAACGGTGCCTTATCGTCGCCGAAATGCACCGATAATTTATCTACATTTAATAATGCCATCTCGGTGCCTCTTTACTGCTTGAGTTTCGGGTCGAGGGCATCACGCAAACCATCGCCCATCAGGTTAAATGCCAGCACGGTAAGCAGAATGACTAATCCAGGGAACGTCACCACCCACCAGGCACTTTGCGCATACTGTAAGACGTCGGAGAGCATGGTGCCCCACTCCGGCGTTGGCGGCTGCGCACCCATTCCGAGAAAGCCCAACGCCGCCATATCGAGAATGGCGTTGGAAAAGCCTAATGAAGCCTGAACAATCAACGGTGCCAGACAGTTAGGTAAAATGTTGACGAACATCTGACGCAACATGCCTGCTCCCGCTACACCGGAAGCCGTCACATAGTCCCGGTTCACTTCAACCAGCACCGCCGCGCGCGTCAGACGGATATAGTGGGGAAGCGCGACAAACGTTAGCGCAATGGACGCATTAACAATCGACGGGCCAAAAATGGCGACCAGCACCAGCGCCAACAGCAGGCTGGGCAGCGCCAGCATAATATCGACAAGGCGCATAATGGTGGCATCGACCGCCCCGCCGATATACCCGGCCAGCAAACCAAAAATGACGCCAAAAATCAGCGACAGTACGACCACCATACAGCCAACCAGCAATGACAGGCGGGCGCCATACATCAGACGCGACAAAATATCGCGACCCACGTCGTCAGTGCCAAGGATATAGCTCCAGCTTCCGCCTTCCTGCCAGACAGGCGGATGCAGCAGAGCGTCACGGAACTGCTCCGCCGGCCCGTGCGGCGCCAGGACGTCAGCAAAGATGGCGATCAACAGCATTAACACGATATAAACCAGGCCCGTTACTGCGCCTTTATTACGTTTAAAATAGTGCCAGAATTCCTGAATCGGGGTCATCGGCTTGGGTGCAACATTTACGCTTGCGGGATCAACAACAGACATGATGCCCCCTTATTTCTTGTGGCGTATGCGCGGATTCACCACGCCATACAGCAGATCAACCAGCAGGTTGACCAGGATGATCAGAATAGCCGTCAGTAACACACCGCCCTGCACAACGGGATAGTCACGGCGTTGCAGCGCTTCGATTAACCAACGGCCAAGGCCCGGCCAGGAAAAAATGGTTTCAGTCAGGATTGCGCCTGCCAGCAGCGTACCGACCTGCAGGCCGATAACGGTGACAACCGGCAACATCGCATTACGCAGCGCGTGAATGACAATGACGCGCATACGCGTCAGACCTTTCGCACGCGCCGTACGGATATAGTCTTCCCCCAGCACTTCCAGCATGGAAGAACGCGTCATACGTACGATGACCGCCAGCGGAATCGTACCCAGCACGATAGCGGGCAGAATCATGTGCATGACCGCATCTTTGAAGTCGCCAGGCTCACCCCAGATTAACGTATCGATCAGCATGAAACCGGTGAGCGGATGGCTGTCATCCAGGAACACGGTATCTGCAACACGTCCGGAAACGGGCGTGAGATTAAGCTGAACAGATACCAGCATAATCAGCATGATGCCCCACCAGAAAATCGGCATTGAGTATCCGGTCAGTGAAATGCCCACCGCGGTATGATCAAACACCGAGCCACGTTTCACCGCAGCCATGACGCCGACCGGGATCCCTACGCATACGGCAAACATCATGGCGCAGATGCCCAGCTCAAGTGTGGCTTTAAAGCGCGGAACGAATTCGGTCCACACAGGAATGCGGCTTTTCAGTGAAATGCCTAAATCCCCATGCAGAACGCCATAGATATAGTGCAGATACTGCTTCCACAGGGGTTGATCGAGCCCCATCATCGCCATCAATTCAGCATGGCGCTCAGGGGAAATACCGCGCTCGCCTGCCATGATAAGCACCGGATCGCCCGGAATCATGTGCACAAACGCGAAGGTCAATAATGTAATACCGATGAACGTTGGGATGACAAGCCCCAGACGCCGGAGTATGAACTGCAGCATAGGCGTAATTCTCAGTCGTTTTCCCCTGGCCCTGGCCAGAGATAACATTGCTCATTAACCGCACCCGGCGACAGCCGGACGCGACGCAAGAAGCGCTTCTTTAATAAAAGTAATTAGCCGGAAAAAAAGAGCAGGCAACAGGCGATCGGTGGCGATCGCCTGAGGGCCGGAAAAACCGGCCCTTACTGCAATAATCCGAAAGGTTATTCCTGAATATCGACGGTTTCGAAGTGATGTTTACCTAATGGATCAACCACATAGCCGGTGACTTTCTTACTCACAGGCTCATAAACGGTTGAGTGCGCAATGATCAGTGCAGGCGCCTGATCGTGCATCACTACCTGAGCTTGCTTGTAATATTCAATACGCTTGTTGTGATCGGATTCTGCACGGGCTGGCTGGATCAGATCTTCAAACGGCTTGTAACACCAGCGGGAGTAGTTAGAACCGTCTTTGGCCGCCGCACAGCTGAACAACGTCGCGAAGAAGTTATCTGGATCCCCATTATCACCGGTCCAGCCCATCATCACAGTTTGGTGTTCGCCCGCTTTGGCGCGTTTCAGGTACTCGCCCCACTCATAGGTCACGATTTTGGCTTTAACGCCGATTTTGGCCCAGTCAGACTGAATCATCTCAGCCATGCGGCGTGCGTTCGGGTTATAAGGACGCTGAACCGGCATCGCCCACAGGTCGATTGAGAAACCGTCAGCCATACCAGCTTCTTTCAGCAGGGCTTTGGCTTTCTCCGGATCGTAGGCGTAATCTTTAACGTCGTTGTTGTAGCCCCACATTGTCGGTGGGATCAGGTTTTTCGCTGGCTGGCCCGCGCCCTGATATACCGCATCAATGATGGCTTGTTTGTTAACCGCCATAGTCAGTGCCTGACGCACTTTCACGTTATCCAGCGGCTTCTTCTCAGTATTAAACGACAGATAACCGACGTTCAGACCAGGCTGTTCCATCAGATTAATTTTACTGTCTTTTTTCATGCTGGCGATATCAGCCGGGTTCGGATAAGGCATGATCTGACATTCGCCTTTCTGCAACTTAGCGTAGCGCACTGAGGCATCTGGAGTGATTGAGAAAACCAGCCGATCGATTTTTGGCTTGGTTCCCCAGTAATCCGGGTTAGCTTTATACAGAATACGCGAGTCTTTCTGGTACTGCTGGAGCACAAATGGGCCCGTGCCAACCGGGTTCAGGTCAACTTTCTCTGGCGTACCGGCTTTCAGCATGTTGTCGGCATATTCTTTAGACATGATGGAAGCAAAATCCATCCCCAGGTCAGCCAGGAAAGGCGCTTCAGGACGCGTCAGCACGAAGCGTACGGTATGATCGTCCACTTTTTCGATTTTGCTGATCAGCTTTGGCATATCCATACCTTCAAAGTACTCATAGCTGCCGCCAGAGACGTTGTGGTACTTGTTGTTTTTATCTAACTGCCGCTCAAAAGAGAACACCACGTCATCAGCGTTTAACTCACGCGTAGGTTTGAAATCTTTCGTCGTCTGCCATTTCACGCCGTTGCGTAAATGGAAGGTATAGGTTTTACCATCAGCGCTGACGTCCCACTTTTCGGCCAGGCCCGGCACCAGTTCGGTCGTACCGGTTTTGAACTCAACCAGGCGATTATAGATAGGTACAGAACTGGCATCATAGGTTGTACCCGAGGTAAAGAGCTGCGGGTTAAACCCTTCCGGAGAACCTTCCGAACAATAAACCAGGGTTTTTGCCTGAACACCTGCGGCTACGGTCATGGCGACGAGGCTCAGACCGACCTTCAGCATCCTGGATTTGGCCAGGGAGTTGATCATGCTTTTGCTCCATTGTGATGTGTTGTTGTGTGCATTGCCCGACCTCTGGTTTTTTTATGCGGTTCAGGCGGTCCACCCTGCGGGTGTGATAAGAGTGAGATAGTTTGTTTGGATAATCCTGATTGATAAGCACCCATCAGAAAAATCTGTATCTGCACTGTTATTGACGCATCA
Organism: Pantoea sp. Ae19-2; assembly: GCF_059801205.1. Lineage (NCBI taxonomy): Bacteria > Pseudomonadati > Pseudomonadota > Gammaproteobacteria > Enterobacterales > Erwiniaceae > Pantoea > Pantoea sp. Ae19-2. Next base: position 3,823,663 of record NZ_JBCHWE010000001.1, read on the forward strand.
ATTTGTCAACAGTTGCAAAGAACGTCAATACAACGGTTACTTATTTACACAGAGTGTGAGGAATAGCAAGCAACGATAAAAAAAACCCATACAGACGCAATGCCATATAATGCACAGCGGCATGGGTTTATATGCCATGTATTCTGCTACACAGGTCATAAATGAGCAGTGATTTGCGCTAAAAAAAAACAGACATCATTTAGCGCCAAATGTTGGATATCTGAACGATTTACTGTGCGTTATGACGTTCACACAGCGAAAAATGCTGTTAACTTTGGGTTGAAAATGACCAATTTGCCATTTTGTGGCATAACCAAAACTTATCTTTTATCCCTCTGTAACCCTCTGATGAGAAGGCCTGCATAGCGATGAGACAATAAAACAGGCTGTCTGGAGCAGAAATTGATTTCAAGGAGGAATTATGGCGGTCCCGAAAAAAGTGTGACATGAGATATTCTAATAACCGAGGCGGGGCAATAGCGTCTGGCAGAGGTGTTATTTATGCCTGTGAGAAACGGCCTCCTTTTATACGAATTGCGCCGGTCAAATTGTGTGCCTGAATCGATTGCGACAGGCCCGGCTCTCCTTGGACCGTTGCGTTCGCAACGTTGTCTCGCTGACGCCCGGCGCGAACCGCCTTCGGCGGTGCTCATCCTCTTTTATTCAGGCGAAAAAAAACCTGTCTTTGCAGACAGGTTTCTTAAATATGGTCGGCGAGAGAGGATTACGCGCCCCTGCGGGACGCGCCCTTCGTGCCGTTGCGTTCGCAACGTTGTCTCGCTGCGCTCGGCGCAACCCTCCTTCGGAGGTTCTCATCCTCTTTTATTCAGGCGAAAAAAAACCTGTCTTTGCAGACAGGTTTCTTAAATATGGTCGGCGAGAGAGGATTCGAACCTCCGACCCACTGGTCCCAAACCAGTTGCGCTACCAAGCTGCGCTACTCGCCGATGGGGGCGCATGTTACTGCTCCCCCCAGGAAGCGTCAACCGCTTTTTGCGCTTTCCCGCCCAATCGCCTGGAAAGCAGGCGGCCAGCGAGTTTTATGCCTTGCCGCGAAAAATTGCCTTACCGCTATAGCGCTTTTGACGCTGTCCCGGCAGGTGCCTGACACCAGTTATTAGCCTGCTTAATCCCGCCATTTGGCGAGGTGTAACCCAGGCAGCCCATAATGGTATCAAACAGCTCGACATGACGATGGGTTTTGCCGACGCGCTGTTGCGCCTGCAGGCGTTCGAAGTTTCCACGGTTTGTCGGGTCAGCCAGATATTTATCTGACGCCCAGACCATCATAGGAACACGGAACTGCTCCGGCGGTGCCATTTCACGCGGCGTACCATGCAGATGCATATTGTCGCTGATCGATTCGCCATGGTCGGATGCATAAAACACGATCGCTTTTTTATCACGCAGCTGATCCAGAACGCTGTCCAGCATGCTGTCCACATAAAGGACGGAATTATCGTAAGCGTTGATCAGTTGCGCTTTGCTACAGGTTTCATCCACGCCCATGCATTCTGGCTGATAGCGTGCAAAACTGCGCGGATAGCGCTGTGAGTAGAGATAATGTGAGCCCTTGGTGTGCAGGACAACCAGATGCTTACCCTTCGGGTAGCGCTGCAGTGAGGCCTGTAACTCAGGCACCAGCAGCATATCATCTACTGATTTACCCTGGTTACGTGGCTCAGAACCAATCTGCTCGCGGAAAGAGAAATTATTGGCGTTGATGTTATCGTAGAACCAAACCTCACTTTGCATCGCAAACAGCTCAGAAGTGAAGCCCAGTTCTTTCATCACTGCGAACACATTTTGCTCTTTCAGTGTTCGCCCGGGATTGTCCATAGTGCCGCCTTCGCGCACAAACATACAACGCAAAGACAACTTGGTCGCGGTATCACAAGATTCGCCACGAAATGCGACCAGATTTTTCTCTTTAGAGAGTTTAGGGGTGGTGTTTCGCTCATAGCCCAGCAAGCCCATATGATCCCAGCGAGTGGTTTCGCCAATAACAAACACCACATAGGTATCATCTAACCCCGGAGGAGCAACATAAGTATATTTCTGGGCAGGATCCAGGAGTTCCTGATTTTCCAGCGTCTCGTCAATCTTGGTCCAGGTAAACAACCCCAGCGCGGCCAGCCAGTTAGAGGGGAGATATGAGTGCGCGACAATTCCGCCATAGCTTGGCAGATCGACGTTGGTCACTTCCTCATTCGCCTTTTGCAACTTGTCGAAGTAACGGATGGGTAACCACACGAGCGCAACGCAGGCCAGCATAATCAAAGTGGGTTTCAGGCGCTGTCCTGGCGTACGTAACTGCTCATTGAGCGTCATACTAAGGTTGTTGCGCCAAATCATGAACAGTGGCAGCGCGCTGACCAGCACCATCCACAGGATAAAGTGATAACCCACCACCTCTTTTGACAAATCGGTATCTGTCGTCATGACTGAGGCGACAATTCCGTAGCCAATGACCACATTGAAAAAGGCCATATAATAGCCAGCAGCAACAGAGATCAGGACAATCAGGGTGGCCAGAATCCGATAGAACCATTTTCCGCCTAGCGATAACAACCGCATCAGGAAAAACGTCAGCACCACGATAGCGACGACCTCGGTAAACGCGGTCAGCCAGTTTGTCACGGTTGATCGGGTTAGAAAGCCATCAAATCGGCGATAAAAGATTGGTAAATTCAAAAAGATACCGAGATACAGAGCCAGCAAGAGCGACAGCTTTTGCTGTGTTAATGATTTTATGTAATTCATGAAAAATGGTGTTTCCCCGGAGCGAAGCGCTTAACTAAACGTTAATCTGACTGCCATATTTCGGCAGAGTTCGCGAATTAAGCGGGCCGGATAAATAAGAAGAGTATTCTGAACGTTTTTAGACGTCATAATGCGAAGTGGCACAGTTAACCATGCGGCAACAAATTAGACCAGAAAATAATCCCGGACAGGACGTTTCAAAAACGTCACTCAGAAAGGCGCAGAGAGAAAAAAGGGCCTGTATTCAGGCCCTTAAGCGTTTAGCGAATGATATTCAGCGTGACATCAATGTTGTTGCGTGTGGCATTTGAATAGGGACAAACGATATGAGCCGCATCAACCAGTTTCTGCGCTTCGGCTTCGTCCATTTCAGGCAGGTGAATATTCAGCGTTGCTTCAATACCGAAACCATTGGGGATAGGGCCAATACCCACTTCGCCTTCAATCCATGCATCTTTTGGCATCGCAATTTTGTCACGGCCAGCAACGAACTTCATTGCGCCCAGGAAGCAAGCTGAATATCCCGCGGCAAAAAGCTGCTCCGGGTTAGTGACTTCGCCACCTGCACCGCCCATCTCTTTCGGTACACCCAGTTTCACATCCAGAACGCCGTCAGATGAAGTTGCACGACCATCACGACCACCGGTAGCCTTAGCTTTTGCACGATAAACCACTTGTTCTAAAGACATATCTGCTCTCCATTACACTATTTAATCGCTCGCGACTTATCAATAAGCACCGAGCTGCGAAGTTTGACTCGTTTCTACATCCAGATTAAAAATTTAGCGCGGCACCATGAGTTTGTCACGTAACTGGTTCAACTGCAGTTTGAGCGAATTCATTTCATCTTCGCTGCAGTCAGATGCACACTGAATCTCATCAGGAATGCTTTCAGCCTGCTGGCGCAGCGAACGCCCTGCATCCGTTAAACTCACGACGACCTGACGTTCATCCTGACGGGAACGCTGGCGATTAAGTAAGCCCGCATTTTCCAGCCGTTTCAGCAGCGGCGTCAGCGTTGCAGAATCCAGAAAGAGGCGTTCACCAATTTCTGATACGGTCAGTGAATCCTGTTGCCACAGTACCAGCATCACCAGATATTGCGGATAGGTAATATCCATCTGTGTGAGCAACTTACGGTATACTTTATGCATCGCCAGGTTGGCGGAATAAAGTGCAAAACAAAGTTGCTGATCGAGCAACAGTGGCGCAGCTTTCACTTTTTTGTCATTTTGATTACTGTTCATAGACGCAATATAAGTAGCGCGCTAGTTAATTGCAAGCAATTTATGAAATGAGGTAGTGCATGCAGGATTCTCTGGAAGAACGGGCGCGTCGCTATGCCACACAAGCCCATGCCGAAACGGGTCAACGACGCAAATATACCGATGAGCCCTACATCGTGCATCCCGCTGCCGTTGTGGAACTGGTCAGAAGCATTACCGATAATCCTGTGATGCTGGCCGCCTCCTGGCTGCATGATACCGTGGAAGATACGGCGACCACCCTCAATGATATCCAGACGCATTTTGGTGACGAGGTCGCGAAGCTGGTTGAGATGCTGACCAACACGGCACCACAGAGTGCAAAGAACCGTGCGGCACGTAAAGTGGCCGATTTTCGCCATACGGCTCAGGCCAGCCCAGAGGCACAAACGATAAAGCTGGCTGACATTATTGACAATACACGTTCAATTGTTCGTTTCGATCCCCATTTCGCCCGTGTTTATCTGATTGAAAAAAGGGTGCAAATTCAATTACTCAGACAGGGCAACACAGAACTCTGGCGTCAGGCTTCTGCCAATATTGAAAATGGCATTGCGCAACTGGCTGAGGCTCCCTATAACGTGCCCGAAAAGTGGTTTGTGAAGCAAGCCGCGAAATACGGTGGGTTGAGCTAAAACCCGCCGCTGCATGTGGTCGCCTTTGAAGTAAACTGCACAGGGTAAGCCAGTCATCAGGAACCGATTATATGGTTTACAGGTTTACAGGTTTACAGGTTTACAGGTTTACAGGTTTACAGGTTTACAGGTTTACAGGTTTACAGGTTTACAGGCTTACAGGCTTACAGGCTTACAGGCTTACAGGCTTACAGGCTTACAGGAAACGATAAGCCCGACCTGGGGATCCCCAATCGATTACGATCAGCACGGCTTTCTCTTTTACAGCGATCAGAGAGGGCATATGAATGTGTAGAAAAAATCGGGTTTTTTAAAGTAATTAGCAAGCAGGGAAACTGTCAAAAAAATGTATTTTTAAAATAAAAAATAAATAACTATTAAGACAGAAAGAAGGTTTCATGTGATATCAGTCACGATAACTAAACGTAATGCTAGACATAAATAATTAATATAATAGGGTGGCACTATGTTTAATGAGAGTTGAAATATTATGATCATCTTAAACAGCAGCAGTGTAATATCCAAATGGTTTAATATTGATAATGTTATTGTCAATCACCTGCCTTAACGTCTTCTTTTTACAATCGCCCATCTCTTTCGACTGACAGGGTCGTAATTTATCGGGCGCATTTTCACTCATTCAGACTTTAAAAACCCTGCATTATGGGTGCGATCCGTTTACTTGCCCAAAACTGGCTATTGAAAACGCGATGCAACATACAATGCAGTCACGTTTCTTATCGGCTGAAACAGGATAAAAACATTTGCCCGGGTTTTTAATTCATTCATTAAAAAAACCTACGGCATCGGCACGTCTGAATAAAAGGACATGATGATGAATAACTTTAGACACTTACCTGAGCCATTCCGTATTCGTGTTATTGAACCCGTCAAACGCACTACACGAGAGCATCGTAATGCAGCGATGATAAAAGCCGGAATGAATCCATTCTTGCTGGATAGCGAAGACGTTTTTATTGATCTTCTCACCGATAGCGGAACCGGCGCCGTTACGCAAAATATGCAGGCTGCTATGATGCGAGGCGATGAATCTTACAGTGGCAGCCGCAGTTATTACGCGTTAGCGGAAGCGGTAAAAGCTATTTTTGGTTATGCCTATACTATTCCAACACATCAGGGCCGTGGCGCAGAACAAATTTATATTCCGGTATTAATAAAAAAACGGGAGCAAGAAAAAGGTCTGGACAGAACAAAAATGGTGGCCTTCTCGAACTACTTTTTTGATACTACACAGGGCCACAGCCAGATAAATGGCTGTACCGTGCGGAATGTTTATATCAAAGAGGCTTTCGATACGGCGGTTCGCCACGACTTCAAGGGCGACTTTGATCTTGAGCGCCTGGAGAAAGGCATCCAGGATGTCGGCGCGGAGAATGTGCCCTATATTGTTGCCACTATTACCTGCAATTCCGCCGGCGGGCAGCCCGTGTCGCTGGCAAACTTAAAAGCCATGTACCAGATTGCAAAAAAATATGACATTCCGGTGGTCATGGATTCAGCCCGCTTTGCTGAAAACGCGTACTTTATTCAGCAGCGGGAAAAAGCGTACAAAAACTGGACAATCGAAGCGATTACCCGGGAAAGCTATAAATATGCTGACATGCTGGCCATGTCGGCAAAAAAAGATGCGATGGTCCCCATGGGTGGCTTGTTGTCTTTCAAAGATGACAGCTTCTTTGATGTGTACACCGACTGCAGAACACTTTGCGTTGTTCAGGAAGGATTCCCCACCTATGGTGGGTTAGAAGGCGGCGCAATGGAACGCCTGGCGGTAGGCCTTTATGACGGCATGAATCAAGACTGGCTGGCTTATCGTATCAGTCAAATTCAATACCTGGTTGATGGCCTTGAATCGATTGGTGTGACCTGCCAGCAAGCCGGTGGCCATGCTGCCTTTGTCGATGCCGGAAAATTATTGCCGCACATTCCGGCGCATCAGTTCCCGGCTCAGGCACTCGCCTGCGAGTTATATAAAGTGGCCGGTATCCGGGCAGTCGAGATCGGCTCGTTTTTGCTGGGCCGCGATCCTAAATCAGGAGAACAACTGCCCTGTCCGGCCGAACTGTTGCGGTTAACCGTTCCCAGAGCCACCTACACACAAACGCATATGGACTTCATTATCGAAGCTTTTGAGCATGTGAAAGAGAATGCGAGCAACATAAAAGGATTAGCCTTTACCTATGAGCCTAAGGTTTTGCGCCATTTCACCGCAAAACTTAAAGAGATTTCATAGTCATACCTGTACAGTGAGCAGCTGTTTTGGCCACGGCTGCTCCATTACCCTGCCTGTCAGGCATAAAAATTATAACAACGATAAAAGCGAAGAATATTGTTGAGAGGACACCATGGAAGAAAATACAGATCAGAAACACTCCGCCTTTTGGGGCGTGATGGTTATCGCTGGAACCGTAATCGGTGGTGGGATGTTTGCACTCCCTGTCGATCTTGCGGGCGCGTGGTTCTTCTGGGGCGCTTTCATTTTGATCATCGCCTGGTTTTCCATGCTTCATTCCGGTCTGCTGTTACTGGAAGCTAACCTGAACTATCCAACAGGCTCAAGCTTCAATACATTGACCAAAGATCTGCTGGGCAAAAGATGGAATGTAATAAGCGGTATTACCGTTGCTTTTGTGTTGTATATACTGACTTACGCTTATATCTCCGCTAACGGCGCGATTATTAGCGAAACCCTGTCCATGCATTCCAGCATGACGATACCTTCACGTGTTATCGGCATCGGTACAGCGGTTTTCGTTGCCAGCGTGTTATGGATTAGCTCTCTGGCAGCCAGCAGAATCACCTCGCTCTTTTTGGGTATTAAAATCTTAGCCTTCGTCATTGTTTTTGGCTCTTTATTTTTCAAAGTTGATTTTTCAATCCTTAGCGATGTTAGCGGTATCAGTGAAAGCAATCGTTATTTTCCCTATATATTTATGGCCGTTCCGGTTTGCCTTGCCTCTTTTGGCTTTCACGGTAATATCCCCAGCCTGATCATTTGTTATGGAAAACGAAAAGATAAGCTGGTTAAAAGCATTGTTCTTGGTTCACTGCTGGCGCTGTTTATCTATCTTTTTTGGCTGTATTGCACCATGGGGAATATCCCACGTGAAAAATTCAAAGAAATCATTTCTTCGGGCGGAAATGTTGACGCGCTGGTGAAGTCTTTTATGGGAACGCATCCTGGCGGCGTCATTGAATTTTTCTTACTGGTTTTTTCTAATCTCGCCGTGGCCAGCTCTTTCTTTGGGGTCACGTTGGGGTTGTTCGACTATCTGGCGGATCTGTTTAAAATCGATAATTCCCACTTTGGAAGATTTAAAACGGTGCTGTTAACCTTTCTACCTCCCGGCATCTTATATTTGCTCTTCCCGAATGGTTTTATTTACGGTATCGGTGGCGCAGGATTGTGCGCAACAATCTGGGCAGTTATCGTCCCTGCCCTGCTGGCATTAAAATCGAGAAAACGCTTTCCCGATAAAACATTCACTGTCTGGGGCGGAAAGGTTATTCCGGCTGTGGTCATTTTATTTGGTGTTATCGTCATCATCTGCTGGTTTGGCAATGTGCTTAACATCTTGCCAAAGTTTAGCTGACAGACAGGACGGACTGGAAACGGGTTTAACGAAGCCTGTCAACAGGGAGAGGTATTGAACGGCCGGTCACTCACGTGACCGGCGCCAACAAAAGCCGGGATACGACTTAGTGACTTAATCGAGTAACTGACGCCCAAGGTAAGGATTGGCGTGAAGTAATTTCATCAATTTTTGTGCAGTTGCGGAAGGACGCGTACGCTGGGCTTCCCAGCTTTTAACCGAAGAAACGCTAACGCCCATAATCCTGGCAAACTCATCTACCTGCATTCCTGCCATTTCGCGTAAACGCTGTGGCTCTGGCACGGCTGGCTGACGCTGAGTTTGCAGCGCTACAGGGCTGTTATCACGTGTCAAAACAATCTGCTCAAGGCTGCTGAGCAATTCAAACATTGGGTCTTTTAACTCCATAGAGAACTCCTTAAAACTCACTATGAATCACGTGAAAGAAGGTACAAGAACCTGAAATCAGGCTCAGAAACCGGATTAAGCAAGCTGCATCCCTTAAGAGTTTGTTTTTATTGTAAGAAAACCCTTATGGGACACAGCCTGACCTGCATTGCTGTTAAACATGTCAACACAATGCCACAAATGCCGGGAGACTAAGTATGGATAGATACCTGACAATTTGCAGCGCAAATTAGACATTTTTTTTAACTTTACAATTCTGAAAAATGGTTAAGCAACTTAACCTTTTGAAGCGATTGGTTTTGTTACCACAGCGTCTGTCAACAGCGCTGGTCGCGTTTTCTTTATGGCCGGCAATCAGGTGATGAACTGGCCAGGATAACCGCACCGGCTCTGTGAGTTGATTGCAAAATATGCGCCAGACTTTCATTTTTTGAACACATACTGGCTGGAGAGTGCTGTCAGCCATCACGCCTTTCTTGCTGCCAAAACAAGAAAACGCTTGCCAGGCCTGACGTAGGTGGCGCCGGAAGCGCTAAAAAGGGAGTCAGCTTTATCATCGAAGGACAACATGACGTTTTAATTATAGTGAACACGATAATTTGTGCGATTCGTGCCAGTGATTGCGTTCATGCAGGCGTTTGCACCACTTTAATGCAGACGAACAATTTCAGGGCAACTCGTTAATGGACGTTTAACGTTAACGATTCAGATGGAACATCTGTGTCGCTAGAAACATAAGATGGAATTAATTATTTATGACCTATACTTACGGATCCGTTAGCTTCCCTTCGCGCGGGCTCGTTATCGGTGCAAAAAAGCCCGAGTCGCGGATGCGCTGGCCTTCTTTTCTGACACCATAAGCCTGTAACATCATCTTAAACACGCTTAGGGCAAACTTTCTTACAGGTTATGGCCTTACATCGCGCTTTCGCATTGTGTGGCCGTTATCCTTTGTTCTATTCTTTAGGCCACTGCTTATCCGGACATCAGCCAGTTTTACCGACAGGAGTTGAACCCATGGCTTCAGGCATTTCCCGTATCCTGGCACGCAGCGGCATTTTGCTGACTGGCGTGCTTCTTGTGCTGCAACTTACCGCATGTGGTGATAAAGAGGGCGAACAGCGCAAAGCGTTTATCGATTTTCTGCAAAATACCGTTATGCGTAGCGGTGAACATCTACCCAGCCTGAGTGAAAATCAGAAACAAAGTTTTGGCCCTTTCACCGGTGATTACGCCATTCTTTATGGCTTCTCGCAGCAGGCGAACAAAGCTGTGGATCAGGGGATGCGTCCGGTGGTGGATGAACTTTCTGCTATTCATGTGCCGCAGGACTATCTGAGCCGCCACGACTCACTGGCCCAGGCCAACAGCGCGTTGACGGTGGCTACCCAGCAACTGGAAACCGCAAAAATGCAGGCAGATAAAAGTAAAAGCGCGCTTAAGCAAAACGACGACCTGAAAAAAGTCTTCGATACCGCGTATGACAAAGTGGTGACGCAGCCTGCTGGCCAGTTGATCCCATTGCTACCCAAACTGCAGGCACTTAGCCAGGATGCTGTAAAGACAGGTGAGTTTTTGCAGGCTCAGGGAACACGCGTCAGTTTCAATAACGGTGGCGTTCAGTTCCCAACTCAGGAACAGGCGACGCAATATAATGACTTAATGACGAGCTTATCAGCTAATGTGCAAGCGCTGAGCCAGGCTAAAAATGCAGTACAGGGTAATTTGCAATAATCGGCGTGCAGGGGACGGGTCATTCACCGCCTAACCTGAGCCACGTGAAATCATGATTCCGCATTCAAACGGGCCTGATCAAAATGTGATCCGGCCCGTTTTTCATTAAATTAAATTGTGATCTTAGTCTCATTTATCAAACAAAGCTCAATGCCATAAATGTGATCGCAATCACTATAAATCGATTTCGATGGCTAAAAATCCGTCGTCTTCTCGCCGCAATGGCTCATTTCTGTGATAAAAGTCACTTAATAACCCCCCATCCCCCCGACATAAATGTGACCTAAATCACACTAAGCCTCGTGCACTACGCAGTCCACTATTCGCGTGATAAAGTCCGCCTGCATACAGTAATACTGACGGCTCATCGCCGTAGTGGCTAAACAAAAACAAACGCGCGCTCCTGTTGCAGCGCGTCTCAACAAGGGGTGGGCTTATGTCCTCATCAGTAAAGGTCAAAGTACAAAGCTTTGGTCGCTTTTTGAGTAATATGGTGATGCCTAACATTGGCGCATTTATCGCCTGGGGTATTATCACCGCGCTGTTTATTCCAACAGGATGGATCCCTAACGAAACGCTGGCGAAACTGGTCGCCCCAATGATCACTTACCTGCTGCCACTCCTGATCGGTTATACCGGTGGACGCCTGGTCGGTGGCGATCGCGGTGGGGTGGTTGGCGCAATCACTACGATGGGGGTAATTGTCGGTGCTGATATGCCGATGTTCCTCGGCTCAATGATTGCGGGCCCACTTGGCGGCTGGGCGATCAAATCCTTTGACCGTATGGTTGACGGTAAAATTAAAAGCGGCTTTGAGATGCTGGTGAACAACTTCTCTGCCGGTATTATCGGTATGCTGTTGGCCATGCTGGCTTTTATGGCGATTGGTCCGCTGGTTGAAGGTCTTTCACACATTCTTGCCACGGGCGTTAACCTGATGGTGCAGAACAACCTGCTGCCATTGACGTCAATCTTCGTTGAACCTGCAAAAATCCTGTTCCTGAACAACGCGATTAACCACGGGATTTTCTCACCTCTGGGTATTCAGCAGGCAAGTGAAGCAGGGAAATCAATTTTCTTCCTGATCGAAGCCAACCCGGGTCCGGGGATGGGCGTGCTGATGGCCTATATGTTTTTTGGTCGCGGCAGTGCTAAACAGTCTGCTGGGGGCGCGGCGATCATCCACTTCCTGGGCGGCATTCACGAGATCTACTTCCCTTACGTGCTGATGGCACCACGCCTGCTGCTGGCCGTCATCCTTGGCGGAATGACCGGTGTCTTTACGCTGACCGTACTGCACGGTGGTCTGGTATCGCCTGCTTCACCAGGTTCTATCCTGGCCGTATTGGCCATGACGCCAAAAGGAGCTTACTTTGCCAATATCGCCGCCATCTTTGCTGCATTTGCGGTGTCGTTTGTGATTTCTGCCATTTTGTTGAAGACCAGCAAAGTGAAAGAAGATGACGATATTGAAGCGGCGACGCAGCGTATGCGTGATATGAAAGCGCAGTCGAAGGGTCAGAGTCTGACAGGTGCGCCGGTTGCGAGCGACGCGATGAGCGTAGATTTGGATCATGTGCGTAAAATCATTGTGGCCTGCGATGCAGGTATGGGCTCAAGCGCCATGGGCGCTGGTGTCCTGCGTAAGAAGGTCCATGATGCAGGTCTGAGTAACGTGTCGGTCACCAACAGCGCGATTAATGCCTTACCGGGTGACGTTGATCTGGTGATTACCCATCGAGATCTTACTGAACGAGCCATCCGTCAGGCGCCTCATGCCCAGCACATTTCCTTAAATAACTTCCTGGACAGTGCACTTTATAGCACGCTGACCGAGCGCCTGGTGGCGGCTAATCGCAGTGAAGCTAACCGCGAAGCCGTACAGAAGACGCTGGGTGACAGCTACGATGACAGCCATGCCAACCTGTTTAAACTCGGCCAGAGCAACGTTTTCCTGGGGCTGAGTGCCAGCAATAAAGAGCAGGCGATTCGCTTTGCCGGTGAGCAGTTAGTCAAAGGCGGCTACGTAGAACCCGAATACATTGATGCCATGCTGGCGCGCGAAAAGCTGACGCCAACCTATCTTGGCGAGTCGATTGCTGTGCCGCACGGTACCGTTGAAGCGAAAGACCGTGTACTGAAAACGGGTGTGGTTTTCTGCCAGTACCCTGCCGGCGTTCAGTTTGGCGAGGAACCTGATGAAGTGGCACGTTTGGTGATTGGTATAGCTGCCCGCAATAACGAGCACATTCAGGTGATTACCAGCCTGACGAACGCGCTCGATGATGAGCAGGTCATTGAACAACTGGCACGTACAGAAAGCGTACAGGATGTTCTGGATCTGTTATCAGGCAAACCCGCTGTAGCATAATCGGGTCCGACATTTCCCTGGGGCGGTTGTGCCCGTCCCATTTTTTGGGGGCGGACATGCCCGCCCCATCGTTATTTGATATGGGTCAATTTTATGAAAGCGTTACATTTTGGAGCAGGCAACATCGGTCGTGGCTTTATCGGCAAACTGCTGGCAGATGCCGGTATTGAGCTGATTTTTGCAGATGTGAATCAGGCAGTGCTGGATGCCCTTAATGCACGTCATGAATATCCCGTGCATGTGGTAGGTGAACAGGCCAAAGTTGAAGTGGTTAAGGGCGTCAGCGCCGTGAACAGCACCAGCGACGACATTACTGGACTGATCGCGGATGTCGATCTCGTTACCACTGCCGTTGGTCCGCAAATCCTTGAGCGCATCGCTGCCAGCGTGGCAAAAGGTCTGGCCAAACGCAGTGATAACGGCAATGTTCGGCCGTTAAATATTATCGCCTGTGAAAATATGGTGCGTGGAACCAGCCAGCTTAAGCAGCACGTGCTACAGGCGCTGCCTTCTGAATATCATGTCTGGCTCGAACAACACGTTGGCTTTGTGGATTCAGCGGTAGACCGTATTGTTCCCCCTTCTGAAGCAGGCAGTCAGGATCCGCTGGAAGTCACGGTGGAAACCTTCAGCGAATGGATTGTGGACAAAACCCAGTTTAAAGGCGAATTACCCACCATTCCGGGCATGGAACTGACCGATAACCTGATGGCCTTTGTGGAACGTAAACTTTTCACCCTGAATACCGGCCACGCAATTACAGCCTATCTGGGGCAACAGGCGGGGCACCAGACTATTCGCGATGCCATTCTCGATGAGAATATTCGCGCGGTCGTCCAGGGTGCGATGGAAGAAAGTGGCGCGGTACTAATTAGACGCTACGGCTTCGAAGCAGACAAGCATGCTGCTTATATTCAAAAAATTCTTAGCCGCTTTGAAAATCCCTATCTGAAAGATGACGTTGAACGCGTAGGTCGTCAGCCAATCCGCAAGCTGAGCGCAGGCGACCGCCTGATTAAACCGACACTCGGCACGCTGGAATATGGCCTGCCGCATGCCAACCTGGTTCAGGGCATTGCTGCTGCAATGCATTATCATAGCGATCAGGATCCCCAGGCGCAGGAGTTAGCCGCGCTGCTGGCGGAAAAAGGTCCGCAGGCAACCTTAGCGCAGGTTTCAGGACTGGATGCTGAGAGTGAAATAATAAAAGAGGCCGTGAGTGCCTGGCACGCCATGGCATAATAGCCCCATGTTAGCGACCCAGATCGGGGGCAATAAACGGGCCCCCGACAGCAGCACTACACTGATGCAGGCAAGAATGGAAGAAAAGCAGGCTTTTGAAAACCGGGTGCTTGAACGCCTGAACGCTGGACGCTCGGTGAGAAGCTTTTTGTTCGCCGCTGTCGAGTTGTTAGCTGAAGCCGTCAATGTGCTGGTGCTGCAGGTATTCCGTAAAGATGACTACGCGGTGAAATACGCCGTAGAGCCCTTGCTGCTGGGCGACGGTCCGTTAGGTGAGCTCTCCGTCAGGCTCAAGCTGATCTATGGCCTTGGCGTGATTAGTCGGCATGAATATGAAGACTGTGAGTTACTGCTGGCGCTGCGTGAAGAACTCAATCATGACGCGGGCGATTACCGTTTTACTGATGATGAAATTCTGGGACCCTTTGGTGAATTGCACTGCGTGGCGGCCTGGCCCCCCGTTCCCACATTTCATGCTGAAGATGCAGCACTACAGGCGATGCAGCAGCAACGTTATCTGCAGATGGTACGCTCCACTATGGTCCTGTCACTCACCGAACTGATTTCCCGCATTAGTATGAAACAGGCGTTTAAAAAGTCAGTCAGCTAAATCCCGCCGGGAGCCTCAAGGCTCCCCTTTTCACGCTAACCACCGAGAATCTACGTTAAATTTGGTGTATCCTTAGCCTGTTTTCCTCAACGAGTTGTTGTCATGAAAGAGCAAGAAAAAAACGAAATTAAACGTCTCAGCGATCAACTTGACGCGCTGAATCGTAAAGAGCCTCAGTTACTCGAATCCGGTGATGCTGAAAAGCTGGGCGCGTTGCTGAAAGAGAAAGAAACGCTGGTAACGGAAATTGAGCGTCTTCGCAGTCAGCGTGACGTTAAGCTGAGCCTGGAAGCGCAAAAACTGCAAAAATTGCCGTTCAGCCGCGAAATTACGAAAAAAGAGCAGGCAAATTTAGGCGCATTGAAGAAAAGCGTGCTCGGCCTGGTGGTGGTGCATCCAATGACCGCGCTGGGACGAGAAATGGGGCTTAGCGTTATGACCGGATTTGCTAAAAACGCCTTTTGATCATGTTTCAGGCGGCGGCCCGATCGCTGTTTTGCTGGCCAGTAGCAGTCCCAACCTGCTCTGCCAGCGTATCCAGCAGCGTATAACGACGGCGGTATTCCGCACGCTTCTTACTGGCAATCTCTTCCAGCGTTTTACGCGGCAGCGCCAGCGGCAGCATAAAGACGCCGTCAGCACGCTCCTTTCCGTTGATCGTCAGCCAGAAATCGCTGTAGCTGGCATGGAATTTATCCTCTTTACTCTGGCGATAACGCAGGCTGCGAAAAACATGCGTTTCATCCCCTACCGCCGCTATTTTCCTGACACCACATTGCTGAGATAAAATAAAGACGACTTCCATCAATAAGCGTTTAGGAAATAAACCATGTGCCGCTTTGGTTGCATCACGAATAACATCATTGCTGATACTTTTACGCGGTCCCTGTAAGCCACCGATTAAGAGTGTGCGCGCGTTTTCCTCGTTCAAGATCGTGAATGAAAGTGAGGCTAAGCCTTCTCCCTGATAACGCAAGACTAAGGTTATTTCACCTTCACGATCGTAATAACCTGAGCTACAGGCAATGACAAAATCTTCATCATTTTTACCCTTCAGCCTGGCCAGCACGCTCTCTTCGCCACTTTGTAAAACCTGGCGAAGTTGAAGATTATCCAGGCTGTTCATTAAATGATAATGGTCGAGAATAGCCTGGGCGCGTGCAGCTACACCCATTCCGGCACGCAGATAAGGGCGATGTAACTTCGCGGGTAAGACTCCCTGCACACGCATTAATTGCGAAAACCGGGGTAACTCTGAGAGCTGCTGTAAATAGCGCAATGTGGTCACGGGCGCAATCAGCGTCCTTAAGGCAAATTTAAAACGGAATTGACGGCTTAGCCAACGTTTATTTGGCACGTACTTTCCGCTGACCAATTGAAAAAAAAGAGAGGCATACGAATCAGCAACCGGCTCGTGTGTAGTATAAATAGACATGGCATAAGTTCTTATTAATTTGATAGTGGCGCTGATGATAAAACGAGCCACATCAACGACAGGTTAATGACTCAAATTGTTAAAAACTTACCGGGATAAACTGACGCTTCGTTTAATTCTGGTTTAACTGACTTCGAACGTTGGGCTTTAAAGGTGGGAAGCGGTGCGGGCAGCGCAGCATCAGCTATCGCAATGGCAATGGCAATGGCAATGGCAATGGCAATGGCAATGGCAATGGCAACATTCAGACCGGAAAAGGACGAAAACCAGATATTCAGGCGAAAAAAAACCGGCAGAACAGGTTCTGCCGGTCAGGTCTCTTGGGTTATCGCTTACTTAGCCGATGCAAAGCGGGCTGCCGCTTCGTCCCAGTTAACCACGTTCCAGAACGCTTTGATGTAGTCCGGACGCTTGTTCTGATACTTCAGGTAGTAGGCGTGTTCCCACACATCCAAACCAATGATCGGATAGCCAGAAACGCCAGCGACGGCCTCGCCCATCAGTGGATTATCCTGGTTAGCAGTGGAAACCACGGCCAGTTTGTCGCCTTTTTTAACCAGCCAGGCCCAACCTGAACCGAAACGGGTGGTCGCCGCTTTCTCAAACTCTTCCTGGAATTTCTCAACGCTACCAAAATCTTTCTCAATAGCCGCCTTCAGTTCGCCCTGAAGGGTCGTGCCGGTTTTCAGGCCTTTCCAGAACAGACTGTGGTTAGCATGACCACCTGCGTTGTTGCGCAGCGGGCCTTTTTTGTCTGCTGGCAGCTGATCCAGCTTAGTGATCAGTTCATCAACGGGCAGATCAGCAAATTCAGTGCCTTCCAGCGCCGCATTGGCGTTGTTGACATAGGTCTGATGATGTTTGGTGTGATGGATTTCCATCGTCTGCTTGTCAAAGTGCGGTTCCAGTGCGTCGTAGGCGTAAGGCAGGGATGGCAGTGAATAACTCATGTTCTTCCTCTCCATTTAGTGTTTGAGCAGCACGACAATGTCGGCACGTGCCGCGTAAGCAGTCTTATCATTATAGTTAAATTCATGATCGGTAAAAGCGTAATCAATGCCCTATTAAACATAAGGTTTTGAAAAAACATGCAAAGACTGCGCATTTTTCGTTTGATGCTGACCGCAAAACGGGCTTCGCGCAGGCGCAGTCAGCGAGCCCGTGACGGCCTGATAACCGCTTCTGCAGGCACTCATTCGCGCTGCTCAGCATTTACATCAGCCGCTGTGGATGAGTGTAAATGGTCGCCCGGCCCGGCTTACTGAAACCGACAAGGGTAAGGTTGCAGCGTTCTGCAACCTCAACAGCCAGTCGGGTCGCAGCGGAGACGGCAAACAAAATCTCCACGCCGCACATTGCAGATTTCTGCACCATCTCATAGCTGGCGCGACTGGAAACTAACAGGGCGCCCTCGCCCCAGGCGGCCTGACTGCGATAGCCCAACAGCTTATCCAGCGCCACATGACGACCGACGTCCTCGCAGCCGTGAATCAGCACACCATCAGGCTGTATCCAGGCCGCTGCATGGGTACAGCCCGTTTTTTGCCCCACTGGCTGAAACTGGTTAAGTTGCCCCAGTGCGCGATCCAGATGCGCTAACGTAAACCTCTGGGTGAACGGCAACGGCGTAAGCGGCTTACCAATCTGGTCCAGTTGCTCAACCCCGCAAACGCCACAGCCGGTCCGCCCCGCCAGGGCCCGTCGCTGCGCTTTCAGCGCCATAAAACGACGGCTGGATAGCTCAATCTGTACCTCAATGCCATTGCAACCCGCGACCACATCCATACCGAAGATATCTGCCGGCGCATCGATAATGCCTTCAGAGAGAGAAAAACCGATGGCAAAAGCCTCCAGGTCTTTGGGCGTTGTCATCATCACGACGTGGGAAATGCCGTTATAAACCAGCGCCACGGGAACCTCTTCCGCTAGCCAGTCAGCCCGGGAGTGATGTAAATCGTCACGTTGCCACACCAGAGTTTCACGCAGACCGGCATTCCCGATTACATCAGCATCACTTCTCGCCTCGTTTTTATTCACTTTTTTCTGATCCTGGCTGATTCCGCAATGATTGAAAGGTAATAGTATTCCGTTATGCTGAATAGTGCCTATTCTGAACCTGCTGACAGAGAGCAACAAGCGCATGGCACCCTGATAGCATAAAGCGTGAAATGGCGCGCGGCTGGCCCGGCATGCTCGATGTCTATCTGTATGAAATCATCCAGCCTCGGGAAAAATACATTTCATCCACAAGGGCGGGATTTGGACTGCTATGATCAGCCTGTCGGGAACATTGATGAGATCCTGAAATGCTGCAATCTTCTGACTGACGACGAGTCCTGTCATGATGGAGATAACCGCAACAGAAAAAACGTAAAACCGGCGACAAAGCCACCGTCCGAATGGCCTGAGCCACGACTGAAAACCTATTCTTGCTGGTGTCGTGAATCGCGTAATCAGCCAACAAAACAGGAAAATGCCCTCTATGAGCATCCGCATTATCCCGCAAGATCAGTTGGAGAAGAGCGAAAAAAATCCAGCGGAGACAATCCCGCCGTTACTTTTCCCCCAGTTGAAGCGTTTATACAGCCGCCGCGCCGCGCGACTGCGTGATCTGGCCGCTAAAAATCCACTGGGCGATTATTTACGCTTTGCCGCCGTCATAGCCCAGGCGCAGGAAATTGTGCTGTATGACCATCCGCTGCAGATGAATCTTCATGCCCGCCTGGTACAGAGTGCTCAGGAAGGCAAACCGCCGCTGGATATTCATACTTTACCGCGGGATACGCACTGGCACCGCCTGTTGCATTCGCTGATTGCGGAACTTAAACCCGAGATGAGCGGCCAGGCGCTGGCAGTGCTGGAGAACCTGGAAAAAGCCTCTGCCAGCGAGCTGGAAACGATGGCCAGCGCACTCTTTGCGGGCGAGTATGCTCAGGTCAGTAGCGACAAAGCGCCTTTTATCTGGGCGTCACTGTCGATTTACTGGGCGCAAATGGCGGCGTTGATACCGGGTAAAGCACAGGCAGAGATGGGCAATCAACGCCAGTACTGCCCGGTGTGCAACAGTATGCCCGTTGCCAGCATGGTTCATATGGGCACCGACGAAGGCGCACGTTACCTGCATTGCAATCTGTGCGAAAGTGAGTGGTACGTGGTGCGTAGCAAGTGCACAAACTGCGAACAATCCCGCGATCTTCACTACTGGTCGCTGGACAGTGAACATGCAGCAGTAAAAGCTGAAAGCTGTGGTGACTGTGGTAGCTATCTGAAAATCTTGTATCAGCAAAAGAATCCGGCAATTGAACCCGTCGCGGACGATCTCGCTTCTTTGGTGCTGGATGCCCGTATGGAGCAGGAAGGCTTTACACGAAGCAGTCTGAATCCCTTTATGTTCCCTGGTGAATAGCTATTGCTAAAAAACCTCGCTAAACGGAGCTACGCAATGAAACTGATTGGCAGCTATACCAGCCCTTTTGTACGCAAGATATCTATCATCATGCTGGAAAAAGGTATGATGTTTGAATTCGTTAATGCTTCGCCTTACAGCGATGACAGCCACGTTCCGCAATATAATCCGTTGGGAAAAGTGCCTGCACTGGTCACGGAGGACGATCAGATCTGGTTCGATTCCAGCATCATCGCTGAGTACCTGGAACAGCGCAGCCCGACGCCTGCTTTGTTGCCTGACACTTCCCTCGCATCGCTAAACGTTCGTCAGCTCGAGAAGTTAGCTGACGGTATCAGTGACGCGGCGCTGGTGATTGTGCGTGAGCAGTTACGTCCGGGCGATATGCAGTCAGAAGAGGTTTTACTGCGTAATCGTGAAAAGATTCAGCGTGGCCTGGACAGCCTGGAAGCCTCCGTGAACGAAGGAAAATGGATCAACACTGGCGCACTTAACCTGGCGGATATTGCGACGGGCTGCATGATCGGTTATCTGAATTTCCGTCGCGTCGTGCCGAACTGGTGCGTTGGCCGCCCGGCGTTAGTCAAGCTGGCAGAAAACCTGTTTCAGCGCGAAAGCTTTGCCCGAACCACGCCGCCCGCATCCTGATCACTCGGCGCAGCAAGTTGCCGGTCGCCGGGTTTCTGAAGGGCCAGCGGCGTTATGCGTATTCTGAAGCGGTGAGAGGCACGCCGCTAAGGATGCAGAGCAAATCTGCATAAACGTGCAATCAGAAACGGTAACCCACCCCCAGATTAACGCCGTTAACAGCGCGTTGCTCTCCTTCAACCCGGGTGCGGGAACCTTCGTAACCCAGGGTTACAGACAGATAATCAACCGGGTTAATGATAATACCGGCCCCGTAAGCCAACGCATTGGTCGTCTCCGAAAACTGGATGTCCTGAGGCATTCCCTGAGAATCATAGCCGTGATACTGGCGGCTCATCGCGGCATGGGAAAAGCCGGCCAGCGCATAAACACTGACCCGTTGATTCAGACGATATGCCGGCCCCGCCAGTAAAGAATAATATTTTGCGCTTACGTGATCGGACGTATGGCGCTGAAAAAAAGAACTGTTGCTGTCCTCACTGTTCTCCAGAGTGGTGAAAGAGGCCACTACGCTAACCGGCGAGTCCCACTCATAACGATATTGCAGATTCACACCGGGCATATTTTTAAAATCTTCAACTTTACTCTGCGCATAGCCTACAGACAGCGTTTGACTTGCCACTGCGGGCACCGCACCACTCAGCAGCGCACAGAAAATAGCGGAAATAATCACCTTGTTCATACAACAGTCCTGATAATAAAAAACAGGTGGCGCATCGCACCCTGTTAATTCTCTGATACAGACAGCCTTATCCTTTCAAGACAGGGCTGTGAGTTCAGTATTATTCAGCCCTGTCTCATCCGAAATGAAACAGCCTGTTTGCGCCAGATATTTTCTTTTTAAGCCTTGCCACTCACGGGAAAAACATCATTAGATCGCGGTAAACCTGCGAAATTAACGGTTATCTGGCGGAACGGGACCTTAACAAAAACACCTTATTCCCACAATAAATAAAGGGATAACATTGACGGAATTCAGGACCGATTGACGATTGATTGATGTTACGTCCCAGTAGTCAGAGAAGGTAGCGGTAATCAGGGGATGAACCCGGTAAGAATAAGCATCGCCGCGCCTTGCATTGCTGCAGCGAGTCCGCTATATCTTTCGCTCAGGCCCTGTCCTGAAGCGGCCCGGCGCGCGCGGGCCGTAAGCCAGGGTAAAAGGCAGTTCATTACCACGCTCAGTTTTTTTATTTACGCTCCGGCCTCGTCATGGGCTGTGAGACCTGGCAGCCCACTGCCTCAGACAGACGAAAACCGGACAAATCACTATCATGCGATCACACTTCAGAATGGCCTTGTGCTGCCTCCTGGTCGGTAATATCACACAGGCCTGGGCTGAGGGGCTGACGCTGGGCGCCCAGGGCGAGGCGAACTTTACGCCTTATCGCCAGTACAAAACGCAGTTTTCAGGTCTGCCTTATGTAGGATATGACAACAACCATGTCTATATTGACGGCACCGAAGTCGGCGCCTATTTGATCAAAGATGACACCACACAGCTAAAGGCGCGCTGGTGGTATCTGGATAACGAGTTCGATCCCGGCCAGTCATCTGACCCGGCGCTTCGACAGCTAGACATCCGCCACAGCACCATGATGGGCGGCATCAGCTATCAAAAGATAACCCCCGTCGGTGCTTTCAGAACGGAACTCTCTGCGGATACGCTGAATGAAAGCCGGGGATTACTGGGAACCGTCGCATGGGCGGGCCAGGTGTCGTTCATGCAGTTGGACGTTTATCCGCAGGTTGGGGTGGACTGGCTGAATAAGCAGCAGGCAAGCTATTACTACGGCGTGAACGCTCAGGAATCCGAGCGCAGCGGTTTACCTTCCTGGCGTCATCAGGGCATTACGCCGTGGCTTGCTTTGGCGTTTGACTGGCACCCGGTTACGCCGTTGCATATTTATCTTCAGCCCAAAGTCACCTTCCTGACTGGCGCACTTCGCGACAGTCCGATGACGGATCAACAGTATTACTGGACGCTTTCTTCAGGCGTTACCTGGACATTTTAAAGCGGGCATTCGGGCTGTGCCGCCACGATGCCTGGCGGCTTGAGAGAGACTCGCGGATAGCGCCGCCTGTGCCGGTAACCGGCTGCAGCGCCTGAATATAAACATGCTCTACAGATGAGATTTCACATATCGCCCTGTCGATGGGCAACGTACCTCGATTATTCAAGACGGTACACACAGAATAAAAAAGGGACGATTTCTCGTCCCTTTTCAACATCGTCGAGGCCGGTTACTGCAGTAGCGAAATATCAGCGACCTGCAGGAACAGTTCGCGCAGTTTCGACAGCAGCGTCAGACGGTTAATCCGCACCGCCTCGTCTTCCGCATTAACCATCACTTTATCGAAGAAGTTGTCTACGGCTTCGCGCAGCTGCGCCAGCTCAATTAACGCATCCTGATAGCGACCTTCTGCAAAGTAAGGCTGCAGTTTACTGCTCAGAGCGGTCACAAAGGTGGCCAGCTGAATCTCTTCATTCTCTTTTAACAACGACGCCTGCACGCTGTCATTCAGCGGTTCGGTCGATTTAGCCAGAATGTTAGAGACGCGCTTATTGGCAGCGGCCAGCGCGGCAGCCTCATCCAGCGTGCGGAAGTGTGAGACCGCCTTCATGCGGGCATCAAAGTCGGCCGGACGGGTTGGACGACGTGCCAGTACAGCCTGCAGCGTATCAATGCTGTGGCCTTCTTCCTGATACCAGCTGCGGAAGCGACCCAACATAAAGTCGATGACGTCATTAACCGCATTGGCATTGCTCAGCTTGCTGCCATACAGGCGCACGGCTTCTTCGGTCAGCGTTTGCAGATCGAGTGGCAGATTTTTTTCTACGATAATGCGCAGCACGCCCAGCGCGGCACGACGCAGAGCAAAGGGATCTTTATCGCCCTTTGGATGCTGACCAATACCAAAAATCCCGGCCAGCGTGTCCATTTTATCGGCAATCGCCAGCGCACAGGCAACCGGGCTGGACGGCAAATCGTCCCCTGCGAAACGCGGCTGGTACTGCTCGTTCAGCGCCACCGCAACATCTTCGGCTTCGCCGTCATGACGCGCATAATGCATGCCCATCACGCCTTGCGTGTCGGTGAACTCAAACACCATATTGGTCATCAGGTCGCATTTGGACAGCAGGCCCGCGCGCGTGGCGTGATTCACATCAGCACCAATCTGCGCTGCGACCCAACCGGCAAGGGCCTGAATACGATCGGTTTTGTCACGCAGCGAACCCAGCTCTTTCTGGAACAGCACGGTTTCGAGGCGCGGCAGGTGATCTTCAAGGCGCTTTTTGCGGTCGGTATCAAAAAAGAATTCGGCATCCGCCAGACGCGGGCGTACAACCTTCTCATTACCGGAAATGATCTGCTGCGGATCGCTGGACTCAATGTTGGTCACAAAAATGAAGTTTGGTAGCAGGTTGCCTTCCGCATCATAAACCGGGAAGTACTTCTGATCGCCTTTCATGGTGTAAACCAGCGCTTCAGACGGCACCTTAAGGAATTTTTCCTCAAAGGTGGCGGTCAATACGACCGGCCATTCCACCAGCGACGTCACCTCTTCCAGCAGGCTGTCGCTGAGGTCAGCGACCCCACCTAAACGACGCGCCGCGGCTTCTGCATCGGCTTTAATCATGGCCTTGCGAACCTGATAGTCAGCAATGACCTGACCGCGCTTTTCAAGCACATCCGGATACTGATCGGCGTTCTCCAGCGTGATCTCACTTTCGCCCATGAAGCGGTGACCACGAATAACGCGATCTGACTTAATGCCAAGGATCGTGGCGGGAATCAGTTCATCGCCCAGCAGCAGGGTGACGGTATGCACCGGACGCACAAACTGCACGTCGCTGTCGCCCCAGCGCATCAGTTTAGGTACTGGCAGTTTACTCAGAGCAGTGGCAACCATTCCTGGCAGCAATGCCTGAGCAGCCTCACCTTTAACCTGGGCACGATAAACCAGCCATTCGCCTTTGTCGGTGCTCAGGCGTTCAGCCTGCTCAACCGTAATACCGTTACCGCGTGCCCAGCCTTCCGCTGCTTTAGTGGCATTGCCTTCTGCATCGAAGGCCGCCGCGACCGCAGGCCCGCGCTTTTCTACTTCACGATCGGGCTGGGAGGCACTCAGGCTGGCGATTTTCAACGCCAGACGGCGCGGGGCAGCAAACCAGCTTACCTCGCCATGGTTCAGATTAGCCGCATCCAGCTCGGCAGTCACCTGAGCAGCAAAGGCTTCCGCCAGGCTGCGTAATGCTTTCGGTGGCAGCTCTTCGGTGCCGATTTCCACCAGGAACGTTTTGTCAGTCATGGCTGCCTCTTACTTTTTGTTATTGCACATCGGGAAGCCCAGCGCTTCGCGAGAAGCGTAATAGGCTTCAGCCACGGCTTTAGTCAGGGTGCGGATACGCAGAATGTAGCGCTGACGCTCCGTCACCGAGATCGCTTTACGCGCGTCCAGCAGGTTAAAGCTGTGTGCGGCTTTCAGAATGCGCTCGTAAGCAGGCAGCGGAAGAGGTTTTTCCAACGCCAGTAGCTGCTGCGCTTCTTTCTCATACTGCTCAAAACAGGTGAAGAGAAAATCCACGTCGGCGTATTCAAAGTTGTAGGTAGACTGCTCGACTTCGTTCTGGTGGAACACGTCGCCGTAGGTTGTTTTACCTAACGGACCGTCGCTCCAGACCAGATCGTAAACGCTGTCAACGCCCTGGATGTACATCGCGAGGCGCTCAAGACCGTAGGTGATCTCACCGGTAACCGGTTTGCACTCCAGGCCACCTACCTGCTGAAAATAGGTAAACTGCGTCACTTCCATGCCGTTAAGCCACACTTCCCAGCCGAGTCCCCAGGCACCAAGCGTAGGGTTTTCCCAGTTATCTTCGACAAAGCGAATATCGTGCACCGTGGGATCCATACCCAGCTCTTTCAGCGACCCAAGGTACAGCTCCTGAATGTTGTCCGGCGATGGCTTGATGATCACCTGAAACTGGTAATAGTGCTGTAAGCGGTTCGGGTTTTCGCCGTAGCGGCCGTCGGTAGGACGGCGGGACGGCTGCACATAGGCGGCGGCAATCGGCTCCGGGCCAAGTGCGCGCAGGCAGGTCATTGGGTGTGAAGTACCAGCGCCCACTTCCATGTCCAGTGGTTGAACAATGGTGCAGCCCTGGCGCGCCCAGTAATCCTGCAATGTCAGGATCAGGCCCTGAAAGGTCTTGGTATCAAACTTTTGCATGATGAGTTCGCACGCGGTTCGGCTAGATAAAAAAAGAGTGCGACAGTATACCCTTTGACCGCGCGATGTGCAGCCGGAAATCCTGCCGCGCAGCCTGGAGAGTGGATTTTAGGATGACGTTCAGCGCCACAGCGATGCTGAACGGCAAAATTAACCTGTGCCGTTTGGCTTTTTTCATGCGATCTTGCGCACAGAGGGTTCTGAATCCCTGTCGGCGCGCTTGTTGACTGCAACGCGACTGGCTACGCTTTGCACCGGGACGCACTGCGCCAGAGGAAACCATGTCGCAAAAGATTTACTGGATAGATAATTTGCGGGCAATTGCCTGCCTGATGGTCATCGTCATCCATACCACCACCTGGTATCTGGCCGGGCCGATGGCGATAAAAGGTCACTGGTGGGACATCGCCAACCTGCTCAACTCAACGTCACGCATCTGTGTGCCGCTGTTTTTTATGATTTCCGGCTACCTGTTCTTTGGCGAACGCAGCGCACAACCCCGTCATCTATGGCGACTCGTCGGATGCCTGCTGTTTTACAGCGCCGTCGCGCTGGTCTATATCAGCCTGCTAACGCCCATCGGTGAAGGCCGTTCAATATTGAAAATGCTACAGAAACCGGTGTTTTATCATCTGTGGTTTTTCTTCGCGCTGATCGGCATTTACCTGCTATCGCCCTTAATTCAGGTCAAAAGCGTGCGCCCCCGCTATGTGGCGGTGCTGGTGCTGGTTGTGGCGGTGCTGGCTAATCCCAATACCATGGATCAGTCATGGGGGCGGTTTCACTGGTTACCGATCAACCTCTATCTGAGCGGAGACAGTATTTATTACCTGCTCTACGCGCTGTTGGGGCGCGCTATCGGCACCATGGAAACAGACAGGCGCGGCGTAACTGCGCTGGCGGTCTTGGCCTTCCTGGCCTGCGTGACCGGTATTATGTTGGGCACTAAACGGGCATTAATCGTCAACGGCGCATTTAACGATACCTGGTATCTCTATTGTGGACCGCTGGTGTTTATTGCGGCCATCAGCGCCCTGCTGGTGTTCAAAAATGCCTTTAATCAACGCACTCTGCCTGGCCTGGCGACGATTTCGCGCTACTCGCTGCCCATCTACGGTTTTCACGCGCTGTTTATCCATTTCATCCGTACAAATCACTATGATGATATGACGCGTCCCTGGTTGGATCTGCCCGCCGTCTTTATGGTCACCCTGGCAGGCAGCCTGCTTCTGGCGATGCTGCTCAGTCGGCTGGACAGGCGCCACTGGGTAACCTGAGGCTAGGTTGTCAGGTTCCAACCCCGCGCACGCCACAGTTCAGGCAGCGCCGCCATATCCGTAAACACCGTGACCAGCGGGTGATCCAGTTCCGGGTTGTGCGCGTCGGCACAGTAGTAGAACACTGGCATGCCAGCGGCGATTCCGGCCCGCGCGCCCGCTTCAGAATCATCCACTAAAATACAACGCTCAACAGGCACTCGCATTTGCTCTGCGGCGTGAAACATCAGCTCAGGCTCGGGTTTCCAGTGACCAATGTCGTAACCGCTGTAAAGGCGCTCGGCAAAGTAGTCCAGCATGCCGGTTAATCCCAGCGAGTGCTGCATCTTCTTGACCGTACCGTTGGATACCACGCACACCGGGACGTTCATCTGCTCCACCAACGCCTTCGCCCCGGCTATCGGCTTCAACTCCAGATCGAAAAGTCGGGCAACTTCACTCCGGTAGGCGGGTTCAAGTTCGTCCAGCGGTAATCTGACCCCATGCGACTCGCTAACGTCACGGATGATGTCATACAGTTTCACCCCTTTGTACTTTTCGAACATCTCCTGCAGGGAGAGCGTTATACCGTAACGGGCAAAGGTGGTGACGTAAGCGCGTGTACAAAGCACTTCGCTGTCTACCAGGGTACCATCACAATCGAAAAAGACGCATTCTGCTGACATCTGACTCCATCCTTTTAGTTGGGTGCCCCTACACTCTACCCTAAGCCTGACGCGTTGTGATAATGGCAATCGGTTGCGAAAAATCATTGTATTGCCCGGGCAAAATCGCCAGGATACGCGCCGGTGAAATTTTCTTCCGGATAAACGGCATGAACAAACAAAGCCTTTTTCAGCGCGTATTTAAATTGCAGGAACACGGTACAACGGTTCGTACCGAGGTCATTGCTGGCGTTACCACGTTTTTGACCATGGTATACATCGTTTTTGTAAACCCACAAATTTTGGGTGTGGCAGGGATGAACGCCCAGGCGGTGTTCGTAACGACCTGTCTTATTGCCGCATTCGGCAGCATCCTGATGGGCCTGTTCGCCAATCTTCCGGTCGCACTGGCACCGGCAATGGGCCTCAATGCCTTTTTTGCCTTCGTCGTCGTGGGTGCTATGGGTTACTCGTGGCAGGTCGGTATGGGCGCCATCTTTTGGGGCGCGCTGGGGTTGCTTATCCTGACGCTGCTGCGTATTCGCTACTGGATGATCGCCAATATTCCACTTAGCCTGCGCGTGGGCATTACCGCCGGCATTGGCCTGTTCATTGCCATGATGGGCCTGAAAAACGCCGGCATCATTGTGGCCAACCCGGATACGCTGGTCACTGTGGGCAACCTCAGCTCGCATAACGTGCTGCTGGGTGCTCTGGGTTTCTTTATTATCGCCATTCTGGCGTCACGCAATATTCACGCCGCCGTGCTGATTTCGATGATCGTCACCACGGCGATTGGCTGGATGCTGGGCGACGTGAAGTTTGTGGGTCTGTTCTCTGCGCCTCCGTCCATCACCTCTGTGGTCGGTCAGGTCGATATCAAAGGCGCGTTCAATATTGGCATGGCCGGCATCATCTTCTCTTTTATGCTGGTCAATCTGTTTGACTCATCAGGTACGCTGATTGGCGTCACCGATAAAGCCGGCCTGGTCGATGAAAAAGGGAC
The DNA here is from genome assembly GCF_059801205.1 of Pantoea sp. Ae19-2. Classification (NCBI taxonomy): domain Bacteria; kingdom Pseudomonadati; phylum Pseudomonadota; class Gammaproteobacteria; order Enterobacterales; family Erwiniaceae; genus Pantoea; species Pantoea sp. Ae19-2. The sequence continues at coordinate 3,851,956 of NZ_JBCHWE010000001.1, forward strand.
TTTCCCACGGATGAAACAGGCGCTCTATGTCGACAGCATCAGTTCCGTTACTGGCGCGCTGGCAGGGACCTCTTCCGTTACGGCCTATATTGAAAGTACGTCTGGCGTCGCCGTTGGTGGTCGTACCGGACTGATGGCGGTCGTCACCGGCCTTCTGTTCCTGCTGGTCACATTTTTATCACCGCTGGCAGCCATGGTTCCGGCCTATGCCGCAGCGGGCGCGCTGATCTACGTTGGCGTGCTGATGACCGCCAGCCTGTCGCGGGTTAAATGGGACGATCTGACGGAGGCCGTTCCCGCTTTTGTTACGGCCGCGATGATGCCGTTTAGCTTCTCCATTACGGAAGGCATCGCGCTGGGCTTTATTGCTTACTGTGTCATGAAACTTGGCACCGGGCGCTGGCGTGAAATCAGCCCCTGCGTGGTGATTGTCGCGTTACTGTTTGTGCTTAAAATCGCGTTTATCGACGCACACTGAGCGCCCTGGGAAGTCGTGCGCTGGCGGCCTGTTACTGGGTCAGTATGAGGCCAGCGCGCGTCCATGCAGCGTCGTCAGACGCATCATTTTTGTCCCGTCATCCGGCTTATCTAACGCGATATCACGCAGTGCAGACCACTGGCCGCCGCCGGTGATTTCCCATAAGTACAGGCGCCGCACATGGGGTGATAAAGCACAGGACCACACCAGCGTGGGCTCCGCATCGCACAGAATCTGCAGGTCGGTGGGCAGCGTTGTACGCAGGCGCCCGGCGCCGGGCAATAGCTGTAGCGAACGCAGCCCTTCTTCACCTGCGCCCTGCAGTTTCATTACGCTGTGGCGCAGCGTCCAGATCTGCGTCACGGCCTCAGGCACATCTTGCTGAGCATTGATCCAGGCGATTTCTCCTGAACTTAACCCCTGCACCATCAGCGCCTGCGTCTGACGACTGTGTGCCCGCACGATATCCATATCCAGGCCGACCTGACTGCGCTCTTCAGCCAGCAGGACGCCCACGGTATTCCCCGCGTAGGCAATATTGAAGTCAGGAAGATCGCGATCCGCAAAGGCCGGGCGGCCGTTATGACGCTTAACGATGGGCGGAAGACGATGAAGGCCGTAAATACGCTGCATGAGCTGTGCCAGCAAGATACGGGCCGCCAGAAATCGCCCTCGACGTTTATCCGCAAGATGCTGCGCGCTGTCGATGATGTCCTGCGGGATGGCGCTATCAGCCACCAACTGCCCGGGATTGCCTGTCCAACGAACAAAATGACCCGCCATCTGTCTCTCCATGAAAATGGTCAAATAATCATCAACCCCATTATAAGCGCTTTCTCAGGCTACCGCATACAGCTTGCCCTTTTTTCAGAAAAGCAGCAGGCTGGAGCCCTCACTACAGGCAGAAGTCACCAGCAGAAACGGGCGTTACGAAAAAGTCGTAACGCGCTGGGATATCAGACGAACTGGCAGGCTTGCTCAAGACTCAAGCGGGGCAAACGGGGAGGAAGTTTATCCGGGATGCCATAGCCCAGATTAATTAACAGATTCGCCTGCCAGGTGGTATCGGCAAAAAAGGCATCGTTAACTTTTAGCGGATCGAAGCCCGACATGGGTCCCGCATCCAGCCCCAGCGCTCGGGCTGCCAGAATTAGATAGCCTGCCTGTAAGCTACTGTTGCGAAACGCCGTCTCTTTGACTAAATCTGGCGTGTTAGTAAACCAGTTACGCGCATCGGCATGTTGAAACAGCATCGTCAGATGCTGATAAAACTCGCTGTCCCAGGCAATAATAACGGTGACCGGTGCGCTCATTGTTTTCTCAAGATTGCCGGACGCCAGCGCCGGTTTCAGCTTTTCTTTCCCCTCGGCTGAGGTGACAAAAACGAAGCGTCCCGGGGAGCAGTTTGCTGAAGTTGGGGCCAGGGCAACGAGCTGGTAGAGCTGTTCCAGCAGGGCCTGTTCGACCGGTTTTTGCTGCCAGTGATTATGGGTGCGGGCGTGGTAAAAAAGGGTGTCTAGCGCTGCATTATCAAGCGATGTAGTCATATAACTCTCCAGGGAAAACATCCAGTATTCGACCTATACGGTGAGTTCACGTTTTTGGATGCGTTTCAGCCCGTCTCATTGCGTGATGTGCTTGTCGACGTCCAGCTGAAAATACGGCTTCATAACATCCAACCCTACAATAATCTACGCCACAACAACCAATAAGCAACACATGACGCGTTGGCCCGTAAACGGCGACGGCTTCGTTTTACCGGGCCGCTTACGGGCCATGTGCAGTGTTATTTGCCGATACAGAAACTGGAGAAAATTCGCCCCAGCAAATCGTCTGACGTAAATTCACCAGTGATTTCGCTAAGCGCCTGCTGCGCAAGACGCAGTTCTTCTGCCAGCAACTCGCCAGCCCAGGCACCCAACAGTTGGGATTTGCCCTGTTCAAGATGCGTAGCGGCAAGCTCCAGTGCCTGCAAATGGCGGCGACGAGCCAGGAAACCGCCTTCCATATTATCGGCAAAGCCCATGGTCTGTTTCAGATGGTCACGCAGTGTATCCAGGCCTTCGCTGGTTCGGGCTGACAGCCTGATGAGCGCGTGGCCATTCGCGTTGGTCAGTCCCCGTGCTTCACCGGTGATGTCCGCCTTATTGCGTACGACGGTAATCGGCAACTGAGGCGGGAGACGCGCGACAAAATCCGGCCAGATCTCCGCGGGCTCGGTTGCGTCCGTCGTTGTGCCGTCCACCATAAAAAGCACCCTGTCGGCCTGTTCGATTTCATGCCAGGCGCGTTCAATACCAATACGTTCCACTTCATCGCTGGCCTCACGCAACCCTGCGGTATCAATGATATGCAACGGCATACCGTCAATATGAATATGCTCACGCAGCACATCGCGCGTTGTGCCGGCAATATCCGTCACGATGGCCGCCTCACGACCGGCAAGCGCATTCAGCAGGCTGGATTTTCCTGCGTTGGGGCGGCCGGCAATCACCACCTTCATGCCTTCGCGCAACAGGCTGCCCTGTTTGGCTTCGGCACGCACGGCATCAAGATCGCTGATGACCGTATTCAACTGCCCTTCGATTTTGCCGTCAGACAGAAAATCGATCTCCTCATCGGGGAAATCAATGGCCGCCTCAACATAGATACGCAGGTGCGTCAGGGCTTCTACAAGATGATTAATGCGAACAGAGAAGGCTCCCTGCAGCGAGTTGACCGCCGAGCGTGCCGCCTGTTCTGAGCTGGCATCAATCAGGTCGGCAATGGCTTCTGCCTGGGCTAAATCGAGTTTATCGTTAAGGAAAGCCCGCTCAGAGAATTCGCCCGGTTGGGCAATGCGCAGGCCGGGCAGCGCCACAATACGTTTCAGCAGCAGATCCAGAATCACCGGACCGCCATGGCCCTGTAACTCCAGCACGTCTTCACCGGTAAAAGAGTGAGGGCCGGGAAACCATAGCGCGATTCCCTGATCCAGCACGCTACCGTCACTATCGTTAAACGATAAATAGTCGGCGTAACGCGGTTTGGGCAGTTTACCCAGTATCTGCTGGGCAACCTCTGCGGCTCGCGGACCGGAAATGCGCAAAATGCCAACGCCGCCCCGTCCGGGCGGGGTTGCCTGAGCAACAATGGTATCGCTATGGCTCATAAATTCTCTCTCACTACAAAAAACAAAGGCGGTCGCTTTGACCGCCTGAGCATAACCGTATTTATCGCGGGAAACCTCCCGCGACGGTCTTACGCTTTCTTCTTGTCGCGACTGTGTAAGCCACGTTTTTCCAGGCCGCGATAAATCAGCTGCTGCTGGAGAATGGTTACCAGGTTACTGACGATGTAGTACAGCACCAGACCTGACGGGAACCACAGGAAGAACACGGTGAAAATCACAGGCATGTACGTCATGATCTTCTGCTGCATCGGATCGGTCACGGTGGTCGGTGACATCTTCTGAATGAAGAACATGGTGATACCCATCAGAATCGGCAGGATATAGTACGGATCCTGTGCTGACAGATCGTGGATCCACAATATAAACGGCGCATGACGCAGTTCTACCGAGCCAGACAGCATGTAGTACAGGGCAAGGAAGATAGGCATCTGAATGACCAGCGGCAAGCAGCCACCCAGCGGATTCACTTTTTCTGCCTTATACAGCGCCATCATCTCCTGGCTCTGCTTCTGCTTATCGTCACCTAAACGCTCACGCATCGCCTGAATCTTCGGCTGTAGCATGCGCATTTTCGCCATCGAGGTGTACTGCGCTTTTGTCAGCGGGTACATGATGCCACGCACGATGAACGTGATAATGATGATGGAGAAGCCCCAGTTACCGATAAAGCTGTGAATGAACTTCAACAGTTTAAACAGCGGCTGAGAGATGAACCATAACCAACCGTAGTCAACCGTCAGGTCAAGGTGAGGCGCAATCGCGGCCATCTTGTCCTGAATTTCCGGCCCTACCCACAGCGTGGCATCCAGCGTTTGTTGCGCACCTGGTGCGACGGTTACCGGCGCAGATTTATAGCCGATTGCAGCAACGCCATTACCCAGATTGCTGGTATAAAGCGTGTTTGTCCCCTGCGTGCGCGGTACCCATGCGGTCGCGAAATACTGCTGCAACATTGCCACCCAGCCATTGCTGGTGGTGGTATTGAGGTTTTCGTTATCGGCGATGGTATCGAACTTAATCTTTTCGTATTTCGATTCGCTGGTGGAGTAAGCCGTTCCGCGGAAGGTGTGCAACGCAAAGTTGTTGCTGCCGGTATCACGGTGCTTAGGCAAATCGATCGTCTGTTTTAACTGACCAAACATCGACAATTCCAGCGGCTGCTGGCTGGTATTGTTAATGTTGTAGTCAACGTTAACCGCATAGTCGCCACGCTTGAACACGAATGTCTTGGTGTAAACAACGCCGTTTTCAGCGGTGAACGTCATCGGAACACGCAGTTCGCTCTGACCCTCAGCCAGTTCGAAGTGATCCTGAGCCGTGTTATACAGCGGACGCGCACCATTATTCGGGTTGTCCGGACCATTACGGCCGGTTAAACCACTTTGCGCCTGGTAAACAAACGACGGTGTGGTTTCCAGCAGCTCAAACGGCTTGTCAGAACCCAACTTATCCGGGTAAGTCAGCAGTTGAGCCTGGTCAACATCGCCACCGCGGGTGTTGATCGTTAATGACAGGACATCAGTCTTAACGGTGATCGTTTTACCCTGGCCGCTGGCCGGTACACCCTGGCCTGCAGCATCACCGGCTGCACTGTTTGTGTTCTGCGTGGTCTGGGTCTGCAAAGGCTTCGGAGCATGGTCCGTCTGCCAGGCTTGCCAGATCATGAAAGACACGAACAGAAAAGCGATGAGAAAGAGATTGCGTTGCGAATCCATCGTTAATGTTCTCTGGTATCAAAGGTTTTTGGCGGCACAGGATCGTCACCACCCGGGTTCAAAGGGTGGCATTTTAATACGCGTTTTAAAGTCAACCAACTGCCTTTTATCAACCCAAACCTGCGCAAGGCCTCAATTCCGTATTGAGAGCAGGTCGGATGAAACCGACAGTGTGGCCCCAGTAATGGACTGATGCCGCGTTGATAGACGCGTATCAGGACGATCAGGAACCGCGCGCCAGGCGACAGTGACGACGCCATAATTTCTCCAACGCTTCCGCCAACATACGGTTATCGAGATCGGCAACACCCTTCTTCGCAACCACCACAAAGTCCATCGACGGCAATTCATGTTGACGCAGGCGAAAGCTTTCGCGGGTCAATCGCTTGATCCGGTTGCGTTCGTGAGCGCGTTTCACATGTTTTTTCGCGACGGTCAGACCGATGCGGGGATACCCCAGCGCGTTAAGGCGGCCGAGAATAGTAATTTGCGGCGTGCCAGCCCGTTGTGGCTGCTGAAAGACGAAAGTGAAATGAGTGGGAGTTAACAAACGTAACTCCCTGGGAAATGCGAGCTTACCCATCAGGGTTAGCTTTATTACTTAGAAACGGTCAGACGAGCGCGGCCTTTAGCACGACGACGTGCCAGAACCTGACGACCATTTTTAGTAGCCATACGAGCACGGAAGCCGTGTGAACGGTTGCGCTTCAGTACGGACGGTTGAAAAGTGCGTTTCATGGCGATTTCTACCTAAACTTGAAAATTTTCACTGGGTGACGCGTTTCCGGACCAAAAAACAGACCGACGCCTCAATGTGTCTTTAATAAAGAGGCGGGATTGTAATAATTGTACAGTCCCGAGTCAATTTACTTCGCTTGTCGCGGTACCAGATAACCCGGATACAGACCGCTGAGTCCGGGCATTGAGCTTTACGCGACAACGCCGGGGGGAGAATTATACGGGGTCTGCGTTAAAGCGCAAGGATCGCGCAGGATCTTATTGCGATCGACCTGCCGCAGGCGCAGACAAAAACGAGAGATCGTCCGAAAAATTGAATCATTCAGCGCGATCCCAGGTGGTTTTTTCTGCCACAGGCGTAGACTTTCCTTCGCGTTCATGTCCTGTGGATAAAAAGGATAAAAACTGTGTAGAAAGGGAAGATCTCTGTCGCGCTTTGCGCTATGATCCGCCCTTCCTCTGACGATCCTCTAATGATTGCAGGATGGAAAACCGCTGATAGCGGTCGCAGGCGCTTTCTTTCGTCTGTGTCAAAATGAACGTTTCTTAGATTAGCACCTACTTTTCTTATCGAATTTGTACGAGTGGAGTCCGCCGTGTCACTTACGCTTTGGCAACAGTGTCTTGCCCGTTTGCAGGATGAGCTTCCTGCCACCGAATTCAGCATGTGGATCCGTCCACTTCAGGCTGAATTAAACGACAATACGCTTGCCTTATATGCTCCTAACCGCTTCGTACTCGACTGGGTTCGGGATAAATACCTCAACAGCATCAATGCACTACTGAATGAGTTCTGCGGTGCGAATGTACCTCTGTTGCGTTTTGAGGTGGGCACGCGCCCGGTTCAACAAGCCGCAGCGGTCAGTCAGCCAGCGATGGCCAGCGTCAGCGCGCCGGCTGCACCGGTTCAAAACCGTCCGGCACCGGCACAAATTGTTCGCCCAAGCTGGGACAACGTCCCTGCGCCTGCGGATGTCACTTATCGCTCTAACGTTAATAATCGTCATAACTTCGATAACTTTGTTGAAGGTAAATCGAACCAGCTGGCACGCGCGGCGGCACGTCAGGTGGCTGATAACCCTGGCGGCGCCTACAACCCACTGTTTCTTTATGGCGGTACGGGCCTGGGGAAAACCCACCTGTTGCATGCAGTCGGCAACGGCATTATTGCGCGTAAACCCAATGCCAAAGTGGTTTATATGCACTCTGAGCGCTTTGTGCAGGACATGGTTAAAGCGCTGCAAAATAATGCTATCGAAGAGTTTAAGCGCTATTACCGGTCGGTTGACGCTCTGCTGATCGATGACATTCAGTTCTTTGCCAACAAAGAGCGTTCTCAGGAAGAGTTTTTCCACACCTTTAATGCGCTGTTAGAAGGCAATCAGCAGATCATCCTGACCTCGGATCGTTATCCAAAAGAGATCAACGGTGTTGAAGATCGTCTGAAGTCGCGATTTGGCTGGGGCTTAACGGTGGCGATCGAGCCGCCGGAACTGGAAACACGCGTTGCGATCCTGATGAAAAAGGCGGATGAAAACGATATCCGCCTGCCGGGCGAAGTGGCTTTCTTTATTGCCAAGCGTTTACGCTCTAACGTCCGTGAGCTGGAAGGGGCATTGAACAGGGTTATCGCCAACGCCAACTTTACCGGCCGGGCGATTACCATCGACTTCGTTCGTGAAGCACTGCGGGATCTGCTTGCCCTGCAGGAGAAGCTGGTCACTATTGATAATATTCAGAAGACCGTTGCTGAGTACTACAAAATTAAAGTCGCTGACCTGCTTTCTAAGCGCCGCTCGCGCTCGGTAGCGCGTCCGCGTCAAATGGCGATGGCGATGGCTAAAGAGCTGACTAACCACAGTTTGCCGGAGATCGGCGACGCTTTTGGTGGTCGCGACCATACCACGGTACTTCACGCTTGCCGTAAGATTGAGCAACTGCGTGAAGAAAGCCACGACATCAAAGAAGATTTCTCAAATCTCATCAGAACATTATCTTCGTGACGCTATGAAATTTATTGTTGAACGTGAACAGTTGCTAAAGCCGCTGCAGCAAGTCAGCGGTCCGCTAGGCGGTCGCCCGACGTTGCCTATCCTCGGCAATCTGCTGATGCAGGTTAATGAAGGATCGTTGTTACTGACCGGCACCGATTTGGAAATGGAAATGGTTGCACGGGTTGCCTTAACCCAGCCGCACGAGACGGGTGCGACGACCGTTCCGGCACGCAAATTCCTGGATATTTGCCGTGGCCTGCCGGAAGGGGCGGAGATAAACGTGACGCTGGAAGGCGAGCGCATGTTAGTGCGTTCCGGCCGTAGCCGTTTTTCGCTCTCTACCCTGCCCGCCAGCGACTTCCCAAATCTGGATGACTGGCAGAACGAGGTGGAATTCACCCTGCCTCAGGCCACGCTAAAACGCCTGATCGAAGCCACGCAGTTCTCTATGGCCCATCAGGACGTACGCTACTACCTGAATGGCATGATGTTTGAGACGGAAGGCGAAGAGCTGCGTACGGTCGCCACCGACGGTCACCGTCTGGCGGTCTGCTCCATGCCCATTGGCCAGGCGCTTCCCAGCCATTCAGTCATTGTGCCGCGTAAAGGGGTTATCGAGCTGTTACGCCTGCTGGACGGCGGTGATACACCGCTTCAGGTGCAGATTGGCAGCAGCAACATCCGCGCGCACGTTGGCGACTATATTTTTACCTCTAAGCTGGTGGATGGTCGCTTCCCGGATTATCGTCGGGTGCTGCCAAAAAATCCGGATAAAGCGCTGGAGGCAGGCTGCGATCTGCTCAAGCAGGCTTTTGCCCGTGCGGCGATCCTCTCTAATGAGAAATTCCGCGGCGTTCGTCTCCATATCACCGAAAATCAGCTAAAAATTACCGCTAATAATCCTGAGCAGGAAGAAGCGGAAGAGATGCTGGATGTCAGCTATACCGGCAGCGAGCTGGAAATTGGCTTCAACGTCAGTTACGTACTGGATGTGCTGAATGCACTTAAGTGCGAGAATGTCCGCCTGCTGCTGACGGATTCCGTTTCGAGCGTGCAGATTGAAGATGTGGTGAGTCCGGCAGCGGCCTATGTCGTCATGCCGATGCGTTTGTAGCACACGGGCTTTATTCGGGCAGTGCACCTGTCACGTACGCTGTATGCGTCAGGCGCACTGCCCGTGCGAAAAGGTGCGGTGCCGTTGACGTCCTTACTCACTGAGATTCGATAAACCTCATTTGCCCTTCACGCTGGATTGATTCATGGCTTTAACCCGCCTGCTGATAAAAGATTTTCGTAATATTGAACAGGCCGACTTAGCGTTAGCGCCAGGATTTAACTTTCTGGTAGGGGCGAATGGTAGCGGTAAAACCAGCGTGCTGGAGGCGATTTACACACTGGGTCACGGCCGTGCTTTCCGCAGTTTGCAGGCCGGCCGGGTAATTCGCCACGATCAGGCTGCATTTGTGCTGCACGGCAGGCTGGAAGGCCAGGAACGTGAGTTTTCGGTCGGGCTCAGTAAAAATCGCGCTGGCGAAAGCAAAGTGCGTATTGATGGCAGCGATGGCCACAAAGTCGCTGAGCTGGCACAGTTGCTGCCAATGCAGTTGATCACGCCGGAAGGTTTTACCTTACTCAACGGCGGTCCCAAATATCGTAGAGCCTATGTCGACTGGGGCTGCTTTCATAACACACCCGGTTTTTTTAATGCCTGGAGCAATCTGCGACGCCTGCTTAAGCAACGCAATGCGGCGTTGCGCCAGGTAACGCGCTACAGCCAGATTCGTCCCTGGGATCAGGAGCTGGTGCCGCTGGCGGAGCAAATCAGCCAGTGGCGCGCCGACTACAGCGCAGCCATCTCGGCCGAAATTGTCACCACCTGTGCACAGTTCCTGCCCGAATGTGATCTGCGTTTTTCGTTCCAGCGCGGCTGGGACAAAGAAAGCGATTATGCCGAGTTGCTTGAGCGCAACTTCGAACGCGATCGCGCCCTGACTTATACCGCCAGCGGCCCGCACAAAGCGGATTTTCGTATTCGTGCCGAGGGCACGCCGGTGGAAGATTTACTCTCACGCGGTCAGCTTAAACTGCTGATGTGCGCATTGCGTCTGGCACAGGGCGAGTTCCTGACCCGCCAGAGCGGACGCCGCTGTGTTTACCTCATTGATGACTTTGCTTCTGAACTGGATGACAGCCGTCGCCGCCTGCTGGCGGAACGACTTAAAGCAACCCAGGCACAGGTTTTTGTCAGCGCCATCTCGTCAGAGCATGTAATCGACATGACTGACGAAAAGGGCAAGATGTTCCGCGTGGAACAGGGTAAAATAGCGGTTCAACCTAAAGATTAAATGAGCGAGAAACGTTGATGTCGAATTCTTATGACTCTTCAAGTATCAAAGTCCTGAAAGGGCTTGATGCGGTACGCAAACGCCCGGGCATGTACATCGGCGATACCGATGACGGAACCGGTCTGCATCACATGGTATTCGAGGTCGTGGATAACGCAATCGACGAAGCGCTCGCCGGTCACTGTAAAGATATTGTCGTGACAATCCATGCCGATAATTCGGTTTCCGTTCAGGATGACGGACGCGGAATTCCTACCGGTATCCACGAAGAAGAAGGTGTGTCGGCGGCTGAAGTTATCATGACCGTGCTGCACGCTGGCGGTAAGTTTGACGACAACTCCTATAAAGTGTCTGGCGGCCTGCACGGCGTAGGTGTTTCCGTTGTGAACGCCCTGTCCCAGAAACTGGAACTGACCATTCGTCGTGAAGGCAAAGTGCATCAGCAGATTTATCTGCACGGCGTACCTGAAGCGCCGCTGGCGGTTACGGGAGATACCGATACAACCGGTACCCGCATTCGTTTCTGGCCAAGCCATGACACCTTCACCAACGTTACCGATTTCGAATACGACATTCTGGCTAAACGCCTGCGCGAACTGTCCTTCCTGAACTCTGGCGTATCGATTCGTCTGGAAGACAAGCGTGATGCAAGAAACGACCACTTTCACTACGAAGGTGGTATCCGCGCCTTTGTTGAGTACCTGAATAAAAACAAAACGCCTATTCACCCAACCGTATTCTATTTCTCAACCGAGAAAGACGGCATTGGCGTGGAAGTCGCACTGCAGTGGAATGACGGCTTTCAGGAGAACATCTACTGCTTCACGAACAATATTCCACAGCGCGACGGCGGTACACACCTTGCGGGTTTCCGCGCCGCGATGACGCGTACGCTGAATGCCTACATGGATAAAGAAGGCTACAGCAAAAAAGCCAAAGTCAGCGCGACCGGTGACGATGCCCGTGAAGGTCTGATTGCGGTCGTGTCGGTCAAAGTGCCGGACCCGAAATTCTCTTCACAGACCAAAGACAAACTGGTTTCTTCAGAAGTGAAATCGGCCGTTGAGCAGCAAATGAATGAACTGCTGGCTGAATATCTGCTGGAAAATCCGGGCGATGCAAAAATCGTTGTGGGCAAAATTATTGACGCCGCACGCGCTCGTGAAGCCGCACGCCGTGCCCGTGAGATGACCCGCCGTAAAGGCGCGCTGGATCTTGCTGGCCTGCCAGGCAAACTGGCGGACTGCCAGGAGCGCGACCCGGCGCTGTCAGAAATTTACCTGGTGGAGGGTGACTCTGCGGGCGGTTCTGCCAAGCAAGGCCGCAACCGTAAGAATCAGGCCATTCTGCCGCTGAAAGGTAAGATCCTGAACGTTGAGAAGGCGCGTTTCGATAAGATGCTGGCTTCTCAGGAAGTCGCCACGTTGATTACCGCGCTGGGCTGTGGCATCGGCCGCGATGAATACAATCCGGATAAACTGCGTTACCACAGCATCATCATCATGACCGATGCGGACGTCGACGGCTCCCACATTCGTACACTGCTGTTGACCTTCTTCTATCGTCAGATGCCAGAGATTATCGAGCGTGGTCACGTGTATATCGCGCAGCCGCCGCTGTATAAGGTGAAAAAAGGTAAGCAGGAGCAATACATCAAGGATGACGAAGCCATGCTGCAGTACCAGATTGCTATCGCCCTTGACGGTACCTCGCTGCATACCACCGCCAGCGCACCCGCGCTAGGCGGCGAACCGCTGGAAACACTGGTCGCTGAATTCAACAGCACTCAGAAGATGATCAAACGCATGGAGCGTCGTTATCCGATGGCCATGCTGCGTGCGCTGATTTATCACGACACACTGAGCGATATCAGCAACGAAGCGCAGGTGACCAGTTGGATTAACGGTCTGGTTAGCTACCTGACTGCACGCGAGGCGCACGGCAGTACCTATCTGGCCCAGGTGCGTGAGAACCGTGAGCAGAATGTCTTTGAGCCGGTTTTACGCGTTCGTACACATGGAGTGGACACGGATTATCCTCTGGATGCCGAGTTCCTGCAGGGTGGCGAATACCGCAAGATCTGTGCACTGGGCGGCAAGCTTCGCGGCCTGCTTGAAGAAGATGCCTATATCGAACGTGGCGAACGCCGTCAGCCTGTCAGCAGTTTTGAACAGGCGATTGACTGGCTGGAGAAAGAGTCACGTCGCGGCCTGTCAGTGCAGCGATATAAAGGTCTGGGCGAAATGAACCCAGAGCAGCTGTGGGAAACCACCATGGATCCGGACAGCCGCCGTATGTTACGCGTGACCATCAAAGATGCAATTGCCGCCGATCAGCTGTTCACCACGTTGATGGGTGACGCGGTTGAACCGCGCCGCGCCTTCATTGAAGAGAATGCGCTGAAAGCCGCAAATATTGATATCTAATCGCCCTGCGACAGACAAAACCCTTCCCACCGGAAGGGTTTTTTTTTGCCCGATACGTCTGCCTGCCCTGCGCGGGGCAGAACCCGCTGCAACAAGATAATGGTTTACGCGTGCTGTAAAGCGTCGACAAACTGGTCAATGTGAGCTGAATCGCGCTAGCATTGCAGTAAACCCGACACAACGAGGATGCTATGGCTATAAAACTGATCGCAATTGATATGGACGGCACGCTGCTTAATCCGCAGCATGAGATCACACCTGCGGTAAAAACCGCCCTGAACCGCGCCCGGGAAAAAGGGGTGTCCATTGTGTTAGCGACCGGCAGGCCTTTCGTTGGCATTGAGCGTTATCTGAAGGAGCTTGATCTGCAGGCTCACGGACAGTACTGCATCAGCAATAATGGCGCACTGGTTCATCAGGCCGAAGATGGCGAGGTCGTGGCGGATGTGACGCTGGGCTTTGACGATTATTTGTATGTCGAGAAGCTGGCGCGAGAACTGGGCGTACATTTTCAGGCCTTTGATAAATCCCACCTCTATACGCCAAACAAAGACATCAGCGAATTCACTATTCACGAAGCCAGCCTGACCGGTATTCCGGTACGTTATCGCGCAGTAGAAGAGATGGATCCCGCCACGCGTTTCCCGAAACTGATGATGATTGATAAACCCGGCCTGCTTGATGCGGCGATTGCAAAACTGCCTGAGCAGGCGCATCAGACTTACACCATCCTGAAAAGTGCGCCTTATTACCTGGAGATTCTCGATCGCCGGGTGAACAAAGGCTATGGCGTAAAAATGCTGGCAGAAAAACTGGGCCTGAAAGCGGAAGACGTCATGGCGATAGGCGATCAGGAAAACGATCTGGCCATGATTGACTACGCGGGCACTGGCGTGGCGATGGGCAATGCGATTGAGTCGGTGAAGAAAATTGCCCAGTTTATTACCAAAACCAATAGGGAAGATGGCGTCGCGCACGCGATTGAAAAATGGGTACTTTAATTCTTTCCTGACGCAGGATGAAACGGCGAGTGAAAGCACCTGACGCGGCCGTTTCATCAGTAAATACGCGCGCGTAACTTGTCTGAATATTACCGCTCACTGGATTTTGTCATGTCTGAAAAACAGATCACATTTGCATCACGCCATCATCAGTTGACTAACATCAACGTCTGGACAGCCGACAGCCAGTGGCTGGCATTTGATGTGCGGCCCTCCGGTGCCTCTTTTACCAGCCAGACCATTGAGCGGGTCAATGTGAACACCGGCGACGTGGAGGTGTTATATCAGGCAAGGGATGGCGCGCACGTCGGGGTTGTCACCGTGAGTCCGACATTGCCCCCACGTTACGTTTGTATTCATGGGCCTGAACATCCCGATGACAACTGGCAGTACGATTTTCATCATCGCCGTGGCGTGATCGTTGAAAAGGGTCAGGCAGAAAATCTGGATGCATGTGACATTACGCCGCCCTTTACTGCCGGAGCCTTGCGGGGCGGCTCCCACGTACATGTTTTTAGCCCGGATGGGACACGTCTCAGTTTCACCTATAACGATCATGTGATGCACGAACGGGATCGGCGCCTCGACCTGCGTAACGTTGGCGTCGCCGTTCCCCTGTGGGCGGTTACGCCAGAAAAGCAGCACCCACGAGAATATGACGGTAGCCATTTTTGTGTGTTGGTCAGTGAAACCCACGTCAATCCGCAGCCGGGCAGCGATCAGATCAGTCGGGCATATGAAGAGGGATGGATTGGTAACCAAGGCTATCAAAAACCTGACGGTAGCTGGCAGCGCTGGGCCATCGCCTTTACAGGCGATACCCTTTCCGCTTCAGGCGAAAAGTGTCCTGAGGTGTTCGTGGTCGATCTGCCAGAGAAGCTGGAAGACTTCGCAAAACCCGGCTTTTTCCCGCTGGAAGGTAGCAGCGATCGTTTACCGGCTCCACCCGCTGGCGTCCGGCAACGTCGAATAACGACTACCCGGGGCCTGGCATCACAGCCTCGTCACTGGTTGCGCAGCTCGCCAGACGGCAGCAAAATTGCGTTTTTGATGGCGGATAACCAACAGGTCATCCAGCTCTGGGTCGTGTCGCCCAATGGCGGCGAACCACATCAGGTGACCCGGCTTACCCACA
Organism: Pantoea sp. Ae19-2; assembly: GCF_059801205.1. Taxonomy (NCBI): domain Bacteria; kingdom Pseudomonadati; phylum Pseudomonadota; class Gammaproteobacteria; order Enterobacterales; family Erwiniaceae; genus Pantoea; species Pantoea sp. Ae19-2. The sequence continues at coordinate 3,866,960 of NZ_JBCHWE010000001.1, forward strand.
GTATTCAGTCGGCGTTTAGCTGGCAGCCTCGCGGCGAAGCGATTGCCTTTATCTGCGACAACAGCGTTATGCGCTGCCATGTGGTAACGGGCGAGTGTGAGCGTTTAACGGTGCGAAGCAGTGATGCACCGTCTGGTGATGCGGTCGTCTGGTCACCAGACGGGAAGCAGATTGCCTTCATGCGTGAGATTGAGGGCTGGCGACAGTTGTTTACCGTTGCGGTTGCATAGTGGGCATGGGCTGGGCATGCGCGAGATTTTCTTCAGTGTGCGCCAGCTTTTCGCTCTGCAGCACCCGAGCGCGCGGAGAGTCCAGGCTTTGGTCGCTGTCACTGCGATAGTAATCCCATGGCAATAACAGCGTATCCATGACCGCAGAAAACGGCAGGTCAACCAGGGCCAGCGGCTTAAGCGCCCAACTGGTGTTACTGTCGGTCAGAATATCCGCGCTGGCGCGCGTGCCCGGATAATAGCCCTGGCTTGCTCCGGTATGCGACATCACGCTCGAACAGCCGCTTGAAACGACTGCGCAGCACATAACGCCAGCCAGCGGTAACCTTTTCATCATTTTCATATCGTCATCCCTTCAGTCCTGGTCACACCTGGCTGAGTTTGCTCGCCAGCGTACCTTCCCACCTGATAGTGAAGTCCGTTCTGGTCCGGCAATCTACCCCTGAGTGTATGTCATTTCACCGATTTGGCGAAAAAATTACGCACAGGCCCTTGAAAGGATGTTGTCCGCACCCATTTTTATAGCAGGCCGTTAAGGTTGCCGCCGTAAGGGGCAATGCGGTACGACACAACCTGTCCAATGGTGGAAGGTTGCCAAAACTTGCTGACATTCAGGAGTATTTTTATGCGTAACTTTGATCTGTCTCCACTTTATCGCTCTGCTATCGGTTTTGATCGCCTGTTCAACCTGCTTGAGTCCAATCAAAATCAGAGCAATGGCGGTTATCCTCCTTATAATGTCGAACTGGTTGATGAAAACCATTATCGCATTACCATTGCGGTGGCCGGCTTTGCCCAGAGTGAACTTGATATTACTGCCCACGACAACGTGCTGATCGTGCGCGGTGCCCACCCAGAAGAGCAGACTGAACGTAAGTATCTCTACCAGGGCATCGCCGAGCGTAATTTCGAGCGCAAGTTCCAGCTGGCTGACCATATCGTCGTACGCGATGCGCGTCTGGAAAATGGTCTGTTAAGCATCGATCTCGAGCGTCTGGTGCCTGAAGAAGCGAAACCTCGCCGGATTGAAATTCTGAAATAAAGCGGCCGTAATGGCTACGTCATTTTGAGAACGGCCACAGCATACGTGCTGTGGCCGTTTTTTATGGATACGATGGCGATAACGCGTCACTTAGAAGCGCCGCGGTCAGGGAAACTGACTGAAAAAAGGAGAACGCGCTAAATAAGGCAGGAATACAACCGCCCTGAACGACCAACTGCACAGAAATCAGTGTTGAATCTGCGCCAGTTCTTCCTCGCTCAGGCCTGTCATTTTCATTATGGTGTAAAGATCGAGACCATTCTGTAGCATGGTTCGCGCGACTTCACGTTTCCCTTCATCGCGGCCTCTCTGAATACCTTGCTCAAGGCCTTTCTGAATCCCTTTTTGTTCAAGCTGCTGTGCAATGGTCATTAGCGCGTATCCATGTTGCGGCACCCGCAGGGCGAGTTCCTGAATGAAAGCCTCGACGGCCGGGGTTTCCCCCGCCTGCATGATATAATGTACCAATGATACGACCTGTGATGATGAAAGATAACCTGACAGCAGCACAGGAACAAGCCTGTCCATCAGATCGGCGAGATCGCGCTGATGGATATGCTTTTGTAACAGCGTCAGCGCAGCCATACTGCGATGGCCCGCTATTTCGTCATCCGATATTACCGTGACATCAACCAGCGGAAAGCGGGTGCTGTACAATTTACCGGCCAGCGCGGGATGGGTAAATTCATCCAGCCAACAGGTGGAATAAGGATATGGCCTGCGTCTCCCCATATAAAACAGTACGGGTATCACCAGCGGCAAGGCTTTATGGCCAGCTTCGAGATGGCGCTGCATTACCGCTACCGCGTAGCGCAGGAGCCTGAACGCCATATGTTTATCGGGTGAAGACTGATGCTCGATCAACACATGAACATAACCCTCACCGCCTGCGGTTTTCAGGCTGTAAAGCACATCGCTAAAATATTGACGAAGATCCGCTTCGACAAAAGAACCTGACTCCAGCTTTAACGTATTGAGATCACAAACAGCGCGCAGCTCTTCAGGGAGATGAATATCCATAAAATCGCGGGCAATTTCGGGCTGGGTTAAAAATTGCCGGAAAGTCGCATCGTGCGGTGTTGGCGTAGTGTTTTTTTTCATCACATCCGGCCTGTGAATGATAATAAGCACAGCTCCCCGGCCCGGAAGTAACGTTTGAGGCTGAGGAAATCGTGCAATTTTTTTGGTCTTTCATTGCCTTGGTGGATTGATACTTTCATCTCCCCGGAGGGCTGTCCAGGCTAATTATCTTTTCTGAGGAGTGCGTTCCATATTTATGCCTGCTGACCTGTCGTTAATAAATATAATGCCGCGCCGACTTCTATATTTAAACGCCCTACCAATGAAAATAATGACCACTCATGTGTGATAACCAATCATTTTATATGCTTCACGTAAAAACACGCATGCAATAACATCCCCTTCAACCCTGGCCATTCTCATCACTTATTTTCCTATAACATTTCATCACCTATACACTCACACAGGATTAAATTTATTTTTATAAATCATGCTGACCAAAAACGCTTAGCGATAAACTTAACCGTAACGACAGATTAGAATATAACGTTACACGACGATGCATTAAATACTCTTTCCAACATGTAAGGAGTCTCTTAATGGCTATAACCCGACGCTTTATATTACAGGCCGGCGGTGCGCTGAGTGCGCTAACGGTTTTTAACGCCCTCAGCAGCACACCTTTTAGCTCAGGAGAAAAACAACCTGTATTGGACGTTCCCGAAGGCAGCGTGGACTGCCATATGCACCTTTATAACGATAAATACCCTGCTGCGCCCGGTGCCAGCTTACGGCCCGCCAATGCCTCTCTTGCCGACTACCACCAGTTACAAACCCGGCTGGGACTTCGCCGCATGGTCATTGTCACACCTTCGACCTACGGCACAGATAACCGGCTTTTAATTGACGGTCTCAGGCAGAGTGGTGGACAGGCAAGGGGCGTGGCCGTTGTCGACGCTTCGGTGAGTGATGCAGAGCTACGAGAAATGGACCGGCAGGGCGTGCGTGGTATCCGTTTTAATTTGAGCAGAGGGGGAACCTCTCTGGACAGTCTGGAGCCTCTTGCTTCTCGAATCGCACCACTGGGATGGCATATTCAGGTTGTTGCGCCCGGTGAAAAACTGGCTGAGCTGGCATCGCGCCTGAGAGCATTGCCGACAAAGCTGGTTATCGATCATATGGGACATGTTCCGCAACCCGAGGGAACAAAAGCGCCGTGTTTCCAGACATTAACCCGTCTTCTTGACGCGGGTAATACCTGGATAAAACTGTCTGGACCCTATATCAAGTCGCGCATCGGACCACCGGGTTATGAGGATGTCGGCCAGGTCGCTGCGGAACTGGTCAGGCGCCGGCCAGACCGCCTGTTATGGGGAAGTGACTGGCCCCATCCGACAAAAGCAGAAAATGATAAGCCCGATGATGCCGCTATGCTCGATTTACTGGCGCACTGGGCACCTTCGTCTGCGGACAGGTTGTTGATTTTGCGCGATAATCCATCAGATCTCTATGGCTTTGATCATCACGCCCACGGATAAACAATCAGAAAATGAGGTTGTATGCTCGTCAGAGGCCTTCAACCTCAGCCTGATACTTTAGATCTGCGGGCGCATAAACCACCGCTGCCTGATCATGCCACCAAACATATTCACCAGCAGGCCGACAATAATGACCGCAGCGCCGACAACCTGCTGGAGTGACAGCGTTTCGTTCAACAACAAGGCTGCACTGACGATTCCAACAACCGGAACCAGCAGAGAAAGCGGTGCCACGCGCCAGGTTTCATAACGGCTAAGCAGCGTACTCCAGATGCCATAGCCCAAAATAGTCGCGATAAAGGCCAGATAAACGAGCGCCAGTACCGTCTGCAGGTTAATCTGCGCCAGGCTACTGACTATCGCGGCTTTACCGTCGAACAGCAGCGAACAGCCAATAAAGGGGATAACCGGGACCAGTGCGCTCCAGACCACCAGCGACATCACCGGCACCGGATAGTGACGCGTAATGATCTTATTCGTGATGTTCCCCAGCCCCCAGGAGAATGCCGCTGCCAGCATAAGCATCATCGTGGTGAGCGTAATACCAGCCGCACTCTGGCCCACCATTCCTGAGGTCGCCAACAAAAAAATGCCCAGCGTGGCGATAATAATGCCCGCGATATGATTCCAGCGGAGTTTCTCTGCCAGGAACAGCGCGCCGAGTAGCAACGTAAAGAACGCCTGGGCCTGTAGCACCAGCGAGGCCAGACCTGCGGGCATGCCCAGCTTGATCGCCAAAAACAGAAACGCAAACTGTCCAAAGCTGATGGTCATCCCGTAGAGTAAAATCCAGCGCAGGGGCACGGCAGGACGACGCACCAGCAAAATGGCAGGAAAGGCGACCAGGGCAAAACGCAGCCCGGCCAGCAGGAAGGGCGGCATATTCTGCAGGCCCAGTTTGATCACCACAAAGTTCACGCCCCAGGCAACCACCACGCAAAGGGCCAACAGCATATCTTTTCCCGACACAGCACACTCCTTTTGCCCTTCTCAGGCCACAATAGCGCTGAGCTCAATCGCATCTATCGATAATGCAAAAACAGGCCTCGGCACCCACTCAATATCAGGTTGAGGCAGCGTGGCGTATAACCAGGTAACCTCACATAGGGCTGTCCGTGTTCAGACCGGGAGCAGATCTAACTGTCCCGCCAGGCGTGCTCCACTTCCTCTGCAAGAATCTGTACGGCTCGTTCAATATTTTCCGCATCCGGCACGTAGTTCATACGCATGCACTGATGCGTGTGCGGCCAGTCATGTTCCAGCCCCGGGAAGAAAAAGTGCCCGGGCACCATCAGTACGCCTCGCGCCTTAAGCCGTTGATACAGCAGCTCCGTGCTGATCGGCAAATCGCGGAACCATAACCACAGGAAAATCGCCCCTTCGGGTTTATGTATCAGACAACGTTCTGCGGGCAAATAACGACGAATAATGTTAATCGTCTCCATGACCTTGCGCTGGTAGAAGGGTTTGATCACCCCTTCAGACAGCCGCAACAGATCGCCACGCTGGATCATTTCACAGGCGATAGCGGGCCCAATACTGCCCGGTGCCAGGCTGATAATGCCGTTCATGTTACTAATCGCCGTGATGGTACTTTCATCAGCGATGATAATTCCGCAGCGCGCGCCAGGCAGGCCGAGTTTGGACAGGCTCATGCAGAGAATGATATTGGGGTTCCACAAAGGCCGGACATCGCTGAAAATAATGCCCGGAAAGGGGACGCCATAGGCATTGTCGATCAGCAGCGGAACCTCATGCTGCTGCGCCAGCACATCCAGCTTCAGCAGTTCGTCATCGGTAATCACGTTACCGGTTGGATTCGTCGGGCGTGATACACAAATCAGGCCGACGTCATCATTCATGGGCAAATGTTCAAAATCGACGTGGTACTTAAACTGCCCTTCCGGCAGTAACTCAATATTCGGCTTGGCCGAAATAAACAGATCGTCATCCAGACCCGCATCGGCATAGCCCAGATATTCGGGGGCCAGAGGGAACAGCACGCGTTTTTTGCTGCCGTCACTGCGGCGCCCTGCAAACAGGTTAAACAGATAGAAAAACGCGCTCTGGCTGCCGTTGGTCAGGGCGATGTTCTGTGCAGTGATAGACCAGCCCAGTTGCTCTCGCAACATCGTCGCCAGCGCATCCAACAGCACCGCCTTGCCGCGAGGGCCATCGTAATTACACAAGGCCTCACTCAGTTTGCCTTCATCGTGCATATGCTGCAGCAACTGCTGAAAATAGTCGTTCATCTCCGGAATCTGCGCGGGATTGCCACCGCCAAGCATGATAGTGCCTGGCGTGCGTAAGCCTGCACCCATGTCTTCCATCAGACGTGAGATGCCGGAATGCTGAGTAAATTTGTCGCCGAACTGAGAAAAGGCCATAGCGGTTAAAAATTTGTAATGAATAATGGGAGAACCACCATAACGCCCGCTCCCGGCGGGCGCAATGGAAAGCCGTGGGGATTACGTCAGGACATGCGGATTAACGCAGTTTTTCTCTACATTGCCGTTAAGGGCTGCAATCAGGTTTTCAACCGCATCCTGCATCATTCCGTATCGGGTTTCGTGGGTCGCTGAACCAATGTGCGGCAGCGTCACAACATTCGGTAACGACAGCAGCGGCGAGTCAGTGGGTAAAGGCTCTTTTTCGAAGACATCCAGCCCGGCGGCGTGAATAGTGCCCTCCTGCAGGGCGGCAATCAGGGCGTTTTCATCCACCACTGGCCCACGGCCGGCATTGATCAGTACCGCACTGGATTTCATCAGTTTCAGCTGTTCCGCGCCGATCAAATGGTAAGTCTCTTCAGTCAGCGGCAGGCTGATGCATACAAAGTCGCTCTGTTTCAATAGCGTTTCCAGTTCACACCGTTCTGCGGCGAACTGTGACTCAGCCTGCGCGTGCTGGCGGCGAGCCTGATAAATAATTTTCATGCCAAAACCGAAATGCGCCCGCTGGGCCAGCGCCATGCCTATGCGGCCCATCCCCAGAATGCCCAACGTTTTGTGGTGTACATCAATACCAAAATGCGCCGGTCCGATGCTTTTTTGCCAGTTGCCAGCCTTGACCCAGGCATCCAGCTCCGGAATGCGGCGCGCGCTGCTGAGCACCAGCGCCATGATGGTGTCGGCGACCGTTTCAGTCAGCACCGTCGGCGTGTGCATCAGCACCACGCCTCGTTGATTTAACGCATCCACATCAAAGTTGTCATAGCCCACAGACACGCTTGAGCAGGCCCGCAGTCTGGGCATTTTTGCCAACAGATCGCGATTAACTTTGCCGCCCGAGCCCAGTAATCCTTCTGCCTCCTGTAGCGCTTTTTCGTGCTGCTGCTGGCTTTCTGGCGACAGATCCTTCATTTCAGTCACCGTGGCATGTTCAGCAAGACGCGCACGCAGATCGTCAGGCAATTTTTTGTATAGAATGACGGCGGGTTTCATCAGATAGCTTCCTGTAAATAGATGACGGGCAACGCTAAGGTCGCCCGGAGAAGAGGCTAACGCTTACGCTTTCAGGCCGGTTTCGCCCCATGAAGCGACGGCGCCTTATTTTGTGCAGGTTTGACGATAAGCGTCAGTACCACTGACAGCAGTAACGCCCCTCCCATAAAGATATAGGAGGCAGAAGGACTCCCGGTCGCGCCATTCAGATAACCCACAATCCATGAGCCGATAAAGGAACCCAGCGCACCCATACTGTTAATCAGGGCCATTGCGCCACCTGAAACATTACGTGGCAACATTTCCGGGATAATGGCAAAGAAGGGGCCATATGGCGCGTACATCGCAGCCCCGGCGATCACTAACAACGTATAGGATAGCCAGAAATTGCCCGATCCTACCAGGTAGGAGCCGAGGAAGGCCAGCGCCCCAATCAGTAATAAAGGCCAGACGAATAACTTACGGTTTTGGGTTTTGTCTGACGCCCAGGACACCAGCACCATTGCAATGGTCGCCGCCAGATAAGGCACTGCCGATAACCAGCCCGCCTCCACCATGCCCATTTGCGTACCGTTACGCAAAATTGAAGGTAGCCACAGCACGAAACCGTAAACGCCAATGCTCCAGGCAAAATATTGCATACAAAGAATGATCACATTGCGGTTACGGAAGGCTTCCCCATAGTTACGCACGGCCTTGATACTTTCCTGCTCTTTTTGCAACTCGGCCTGCAGCGCGGCTTTTTCGACCTCACTCATCCAGCGTGCCTGTGAGGGTTTGTCCTGCACCATAAACCACCAGGCTACGGCCCAGATAACCGCAGGAATGCCTTCAAAAATAAACATTTCCCGCCAGCCAAAGGCCTCAATCAGATAACCGGAGACCACTGACATCCATAATACCGTGACCGGATTGCCCAGGATCAGAAAGGTATTAGCCCGCGAGCGTTCAGATTTAGTAAACCAGTTACTGATATAAATCAGCATCGCAGGCATTACGGCCGCTTCAACCACGCCGAGGATAAAGCGAATGGCCGCCAGCATGGGAATATTACTGACTACGCCGGTCAGTGAGGCGCAGCCACCCCACAGAATCAGGCACCAGAAGATCAGTTTTTTTACGCTGCGGCGTTCGGCATAAATCGCGCCGGGTATCTGAAAAAAGAAATATCCCAGAAAGAACAAGGCGCCCAGTAGTGACGACATGCCTTTCGTGATGCCCAAATCGTCGTTAATGCCCGCTGCTGAGGCAAAACTAAAATTGGCACGGTCAAGGTAGGCAAGGCTGTATGTAATAAACACGATGGGCATGATGAACCACCAGCGTTTTGGCGCGATCGTCTGCGTTTTCATCGGGAACTCCTCTGTCTGTGTTTGAGGGCTGGGCTATGCATCGCCTAACTGCTGACGCGTCGGCAACCCTTCGCTGTCGCCAATAACCTGAATCGCCAGTGAACCTATTTTGTTACCCCGGCGGATCGCCTGCACCAGTGGCTTCCCTTCCAGCAACGCACTAATCACACCCACGGCAAAGCCATCCCCTGCCCCTACAGTATCGACGACGTTATCCACTCTCATCGCCTCCACCTGGCCCTGTTCACCGCTGGCCGTCTTGTACCAGGCACCCTCACAGCCGGTTTTAATGATCACCGCTTTTACGCCCTTATCAAGATAAAAGTCAGCGATATCCTGCGGCTGGCGATAGCCAGTTAAGATATAGCCCTCTTTTTCGCCAGGCAGTACCCAGTCTGCGTATTCTGCTAACAGATTGAGCTGCTTGCGCATTTCGCCTTCGCTGCGCCACAGTACCGGGCGCAGATTGGGGTCAAACGAAAGCGTTTTGCCTCGCGCCCGCATCTCTTTAGCAGCATGCTTTGTCAGCTCAAGTGAGCTGTCTGAAATCGCTGCTGCAACCCCGCTGAGGTGCAGATGACGTGCAGCGCCAAAATAGTCGTGATCAAAATCTGTTGGCGACAGATGACTGGCGGCGGAGCCCTTACGAAAGTACTCCACCAGCGGATCTGAACCGTCGTCGACTTTGGATTTCAGCTGGAAGCCGGTTGGATAGCGCGGGTCAACGGTCACCTGACGATGATCGATATTTTCCTTATCCAGCACCTGACAGATGAAGCGACCAAAGGCGTCCTGCCCCACGCGGCTCACCCAGCCCACTTTCAGCCCCAGTCGCGCCAGACCAATAGCGACGTTCAGCTCTGCGCCAGCGGCGCGCTTCACAAAGGTGTCTACTGCGGCCAAATCGCCCGTTTCACGGGCGACAAACATGGCCATGGCCTCACCGATGGTGATTACATCAAGCGTGCCGTTTGGATGGGTAGTCATATGTACTCCTCAGACGTTACGCAGCAGCGTCACATAATGGCGCGTCACCGCAATCAAATCGTCGCCTTCCAGCGGAAACTCAATGCCGCGAGGCACTGCTGCTGGCAACCGGTGTAACAGGCTTTGCCAGCCAGGGCCGGCATCATCCAGCGCGATGGCGCGGTAGCTTGTCCCCTGCGGCACCGCCGCTTTGACATGCACGTAACCCACATGCTCAGCCAGCAGACCAGCCGCCTGGATCGGGTCTTCACCTGTCCAGCACCAGTTACCCATGTCAAATGTCATGGTAATCGGCAGCGCCGCCTCACCGGCGGCCTTAAAGAACCCTACCATCGGTTGCTGTTTGCCGAAGCGGGTTTGATCGTTTTCCACAGTCAGGGGCACGCCATATTCTGTCATCAAGCCACGTAGCTTTTCGCTGTACAGCGCGCCCGTAAAGTTACCCAGCGCCACTTTCAGCCGCTGTGCATTCAACTGACGTGCTTCGGAAAAGTAACCGTCCAGTAAGGGGTTAAGTTTGCCGTCCTCACAGAACAAGGTGTCGGGTACCGAATAACTGATGCGCAGCTGGTGCACCTGCGCTGCCTGCGCCAGCGCGGGTAAATGGGCTAACGTGGTCTCATCAAACAGTTCACGGCGGATTTCCACACCGTCGGCGCCCGCCTGCTGGATAAGGGGCAATAGCGCGGCCTGCCCGCCCAGCTCAGCAATCTGTTGATGATCATACGCGGCGGCCACGACGATGATTTCGGGCTTCATTACGACTCCTGATGTGAAAATCTGCATTAACGTTATAAAAACGTTAAATGGAACCGGTTCCAAAGCAAAGTAGCAAAATGCGGAAGTATGATCGTGCTCACGAAGCGAGCACGTAATCGAAGGGAAGAGTCTGAAAATCAGCCGAGGCGTTGGCTGGAACCGCGCACGATGAGTTCGCCTGAAAAAACCTGTTCACAAGGTGGATGGTCGTGCCCCTCAATACGGGATATAAGACGTTCGAGCGCGCGATAACCGATTTGCCAGGTGGGCTGCTTTAAGGTGGTAATACCGACGCCAGCCAACGCAGCCCATTCGAGCTCGTCAAACCCTAACAGGCCAATATCTCTACCCCAGCGTAGGGCAAGACGCTGCAGAGAATGAGCCACCTGCAAGGTCAGCGCGCCATTGGCTACCATTACCGCACAGCGTTTTCCCGCGTGCCGCTGATGAAAGTCGCGCAGAATCTTATCCATTATCCCGGGCTGGTGCAGCGCGACTTCCGCATTCTCATGGGCGATTGCGGGATGTGCAGCAAGACGTTGCCGAAACGCCTGCAGTCGCTCCCGGCGCGTATTCACGCTGCCTAAGGGTTCGCTGAGAAACAGCAGCGACTCATAACCGTTGTCAATAAGATGGGCGGTGGCCGTTTCTGCCGCTTCGGCATTATTCAACCCGACCACATCACAGGGGAAATCAGGGATTTTTCGGTCGATCAGCACCATGGGCAGTAAAGACTGTTGTAGTCGGCTCAGTACCGCTTCATGCATGCCAACGGCGTTAACGACAATGCCCTCAACCTGATAGCTGCTCAGCAATTGCAGGTAATGTTGCTCCAGATCGACTTCGTTATTGGTATTACACATCAGTAACGTAAAGCCACATTCACGGCAGGCCGCTTCAATGCCACACATGACGTCTACAGAATAGGGATTGGTGATATCGGCGATGATCAGGCCAATGAGTCGGGTACGCCCCCGTTTCAGGCCACGTGCCATCTGGCTTGGCCGATAGTTAAGATCGCTAATCGCCTGCTCGATGCGCATTTTTAAATCGGCAGAAAGCAGATGTTGCTCGCCGTTTAAATAGCGCGAGACGCTGGTTTTACCGGTTTTTGCCGCATGAGCAACATCGCTGATAGTGGCGCGAGGCGGCCTGATTTTCATAAAGTATTCCGCAAATTAAGCATCCCGCGAGACTACCACAGCCATACAACATGGCAAAAACGTTCGCGTTACTGGGGAAATTGCAGCCAGGGTTGCCACAGTACTTGTAACTCCGCCAGCGGTGCTCCTTCCAGCAGCCGCATCACCATCATCGCAACCTGCTCGCCTCTCTGCTGCTCGCTGGCCTGCCGAATGGCGATAACCGGATGTTCGATAATGGCGTCGACCGGTAGCCCATCCCATGCCACTAAGGCAACAGCAGTATCACCCTCCAGGCGGCCCGCCTGCTGTAAGGCCACGAGCGCGCCTTCCGCCAGGGCGCTGCAATCGGTGATAATGGCCTGAGGTTGCAGCCCCTGTGCCAGCCAGTCTGTGGTTTGTTGATAGCCCGCCCGGCGCGACGGCGCAACCACCGCCGTGGCATAGGGCGGCACGGAATCCATTGCGTTGAGGTAGCCCTGGCGACGATCGCGCACAAAGGTGCAGGTTGTATTGCCTCCGAGCCAGGCGATGCGTTGCATACCCAGCGCCAGGCAGTGTTTTACCGCCAGTGCCGAACCTGCGGCGTTATCAACGTCGAACCAGGCATGATTCTGCTCTGAATCACTGCGTCCCAGCGTAAGAAAACTCACGCCTTTCTGCTGCAGGCTGAGCAGGCGCGCGTCATGAGGTGACGTGTGCGTAACAACAATGGCATCCACTGCCCGGCTGCGCAGCATGCGAATCAGTGAACGCTGCCCGTCATGCGGTTTATCTGTTAACAACACGAGATCGATATCGTGTTTGGAAAGACGCTGATCGAGCGCCAGTAATATCTTGTTAAAGTGCGTATCGTTGAAAGCGGGTGTGGTCATTGGATAAACCAGGCCAACCGCATTGGCACGGCCGGTTTTCAACCGTCGCGCTGCAACGTTGGGACGGTAGCCGCGCCGCTGCGCTTCTTCTTCCACGCGCTGCCGCGTTTGCTTTGCCACATCATCATAGCCGTTGAGTGCCCGGCTCACTGTGGTAACGGAGAGACCCAGTACTGACGCAATGGCTTTGAGTGACATGATGCGTTATCCATTGTTCAATTTGAACCATTCTGGCATAAAGCGTTGACAGGCACCGTGCGCAGGTTCCCAACTGGAAACCTTACCCATTTTATTACCAAAAGCCGTCGAAAAAAGGACAGCGAGTCTGACTTTGCCCCCGACAACGGGGGCGAGATGATCAATTTAACGGACTGAGCGTGATTTCAACGCGGCGGTTCTGCGCCTTACCGGCTTCAGTGCTGTTGGTTGCAACTGGACTGTCTGGACCTGCCCCCCGGGTATGCAAGCGGTCGCTGGCTACACCCTGAACGATCAGCGCACTGGCCACACTCTCTGCACGCTGCTGCGACAGACGCATATTTAAAGCACGCGAGCCGGTGCTGTCCGTGTGTCCCACGACATTCACGGCGGTTTTAGGATACTCTTTTAGCACCATAGCGACGCCGGTCAGCGTATTAGCGCCCGCCGGTTTCAGGCTGCTGCTACTGGAATCAAAGGTCACATTGTTCGGCATATTCAGCACGATGTTATCGCCCTGACGCGTAACGCTAACGCCGGTTCCCTTCATTTTGTCACGCAGCTTCGCTTCCTGAACATCCATGTAATAGCCCACGCCGCCGCCTAACGCCGCGCCGCTTGCTGCACCGATTAACGCACCTTTGCCCCGATCTTTCTTCGAAGAGGAAAGCACGCCAACGCCAGCACCCACTAATGCGCCCAAACCTGCGCCTACACCGGATTTTCCCGCCTGAGACTCACCGGTATAAGGATTAGTTGTACAACCTGATACCACCAAACTACCGCTCAACAGCAGGGTGAGAGCAATTAACTTTTTCTGCATTATTTGTCCCTTAGATTCATCACAACGAGGCACCTTGTCCCCGGTTGGCATTGATTATGCCGCGCAAAAGTGAGGAAAATCCTGAGACAATGTCTTATTTTGTAAAGGATCGACGTTAAATGTTGTCAGGATGACAAAAGCAGTTGGTTTGATGATCGTTTATCAGGCCGCAGGCCTGCATAAATGAATAACAAATTGTCGGGCCGATGAATTTAAAACCACGGGTCTTTAGCGCTTTTGAAAGCGCGATAGCCTGCGCAGAGGTGGTGGGGCTTTGTTTGTAATCGGCAACATGATTGACGACAGGCTGATTATCAACGAACTGCCATACAAAGTGGGCAAAATCCTCCCCTTTTGCTTCCATTGCCAGCATCGCCCGGGCATTAGCAATAATGGCCGCAATTTTTCCGGGATGACGAATAATGCCGCTGTTTTGCATCAGTTGGGCGATATCCTGTTCGTCCATCTGCGCAATGGTTTGCGGTTCAAACTGGTGAAACGCGGCGCGGTAATTTTGGCGTTTTTTCAGTACGGTAATCCAGGATAACCCAGCCTGCTGGCCTTCCAGACAGAGCATTTCAAACAGCGCCTGCTTATCCCTCTGTGGTCTGCCCCACTCGTCGTCGTGATACGCCAGATAGACAGGATCTTGCGTTACCCAGCCACATCGTTGCATCGTGTTTTTCCTTTTATGCCAGGCCATGTTTATTGCCTCGATAGTAGAGGGAATCCTCCAACATTTGAACCCGAGTCACAGTAAATTGCGAGGCCGCTTCGGTTATCCGCTGCAGTCATGCATTTAGCTGAACCGATCACGCATAAAAAGCGAAGGCAGCGATAACGAATGTAAATACAATGATAACGATAGTCATTTTCAGGTAACTCCATGCGTAACAATGTCATCCTTATTGGGCGTGAGCTCACCGTATTTCTTTTTGCTTCTCTGTTTATCACCTTCATGATCGGCCCCATCTATATCGATGTGGTCTGGATGAATAATGCGCTGCACGAAGCGTCTTTTACTGAAACCGCGCAGGAACTGTTGTTATTCAGTCTTGCCGCACTGTTTTTTATTGCCGCCCGTCATCGGCCTGCACAACGCGGTGGATTAACCCTAATTGCCGGTTTTTACAGTTGCATGCTTATTCGTGAACTGGATTTTTTCTTCGATCTCATCCGTCATGGTAGCTGGGTGTGGTTTGCGCTGGCGATCGCGCTGGGCAGTTTAGCGGTGGCCATGCGTACCCCAAAGCAGACCCTGAGCGCGCTGGCCGATCTCCTCAGGCACAACCGCTGGCCCGTTATGGCTGCCGGATTGATGATCGTGCTGGTTTTTTCCCGACTGTTTGGGATGAACACGCTGTGGGCTCACCTGATGCCCGATCACTACAATCGTGGCGTAAAAAACATGGCCGAAGAAGGCGTGGAATTACTGGGCTACAGCCTGTGCTGGCTGGCCGGGCTCCGCTATCTGTGGCAAACCCGTCGCTAAAAGCGTAAGACAGCTTACGCCACGTCCGCCCAGCCATTGTGTAAACGCATCCGGTTGGGTGGAAAACCTCAACGCTTTTTCAGCGATCCCGCGCGTTAAAAAAGGTACAATATCCGCTTCTGCACTGGAAATTTTATCCGGTGTTCGGTGTAAGTTAACCGCAGGTCTTTTCATGTCAGTCAAAATCTTAACGTCAACGCTTATTGGTCTTGAGGCTTTCCGTCAGGATCCGCTCAGCGCCTTGCAGCAGGCTGAAGACGGCACGCTGGCGGTGCTGGAAAATTATACGCCCGTAATGTATGCCATTACGCCAGCGCGCCTCGCGCGGCTACTGGCACTTGAGGCCGCCGCCCAGCAACCCAGTGATGTGGCGCTGGACGACAGCCTGTATGACGATGTTTCTGCTACGCTGCATACGCCGGTGGGTAAATTCGCCATGTATGATGGCTGGCAGCCGGACGCTGACTTTACGCGACAGGCGGCCATCTGGGGCGTTGCACTAAGCGAACCGGTGACGCCAGCTGAACTGGCTGCCTTTGTGGCCTACTGGCAGGCGGAAGGGCGTTTGTTTCATCACGTGCAGTGGCAGCAGAAGCTGGCACGCAGCCTGCAAATGAATCGGGCGGCCAATGGCGGACAACCCAGACGTGACATTACACAGTTGCCAAATCCTGACAGCACAATTCCTGATGGTTTCCGGGGTGAATAATGAAAACGCCGAACGATCTGTTTAACCGTCTGAAACGAATGATGCCCGCGGGTACCCGACCCAAGTTCACAAACGGTGAAGAATTACTGGCCTGGAATCAGGAACAGGGCCGTCTGCGATCAGAATCTATCGTGCGCGAAAATCGTGCGATGAAAATGCAGCGCATCATGGGCCGTTCCGGCATTCGCGAGCTACACATCAACTGCTCGTTCGATAACTATCGGGTTGAAAACGAAGGCCAACGCAAAGCGCTGGAACTGGCTCGCCAGTATGCGGCCGAATTTGATGGCAGTATTGCCAGCTTTGTTTTTTCTGGCCGTCCAGGCACTGGCAAAAACCACCTGGCAGCCGCCATTGGTAACGATCTGATTTTACGTGGCAAGAGCGTGCTAATCGTTACGGTGGCAGATCTGATGTCGAGCATGAAGGGCACCTTCAGCGGCAGCAGCAATATTACGGAAGAACGGCTGATTCAGGATCTCAGCAGCGTTGATTTGCTGGTGATCGATGAGATCGGTATGCAGAGTGAATCGCGCTACGAAAAAGTGATTATTAACCAGATTGTGGACCGCCGTTCCTCCTCGAAACGCCCGACGGGCATGCTGTCTAACCTCGATCACGCCGGGATGAATGCGCTGCTGGGTGAACGCGTTATGGATCGCATGCGGCTGGGCAATAGCCTGTGGGTTCGCTTTGACTGGGAAAGCTACCGTAGCCGCGTTCGCGGTGATGAATACTGATTTGGCTGCCCGCGAACGCGGGCCAGCTCTTTACCTTACCGTTACACAATCCTGTGGCCTGGCACCCATTTCTGACTTAATTCTCTCGCCCTGAGGCCGTCGCCGTTTGGCAGGCTTATCTGCACGATGCTAAGTTTTGATTAGACATCAAACTAATAAGACTTCATCGTTGGTGGCAAATCTGCTGCCGATTTCCACACCTGGAGTAATCCGCCATGAAAGTGACTGGCAAAGGGCCTGCATTAATGCGGCTGAATAATCAAAAGCGGGTCATGGCGCAACTGCGCCAGCGCCGTATCACGTCGCGGCAGGACCTCGCGCACATCCTGGCAATCAGTAAAAATACCGTGTCGCAGATTATTGATGATCTGCTGGAACAGGATCTCGTGCAGGAGCTGGGAAAAGCCAGTGTCTCTGCGGCAGGTCGCCCTAAAATCCAGATTACCCTGCGTCCGGAAAAGCTGGTCAGCGCCGGCATAATGGTGGAAAAGAACCTGATCCACTGGCAGGTTTGCGATTATTTCTCTCAACCCCTGGCGGAACAAACCCTGCGGACAGATACCAGCCGACCGGGGCCACTGTTAGCGGAGGTGACCGCCTTATGTGAAAAACTCACCGAATCCTGGCCGGGCCTGCTGGGCATCGGGCTGGGCTTTCCTGGCGTCGTCGATCCCAGACGGGGCTGGATGCATTTATCTACCCATCTGGGCTGGCAGGACGTTGATCTGGCGAGCAACCTGCGTAAACAGATCAGATTACCGATTCGCATTATGAATAACGTTAAAGCCGCTGCGCTGCTGTCTGTGCAACAACTCAACTTGCCCGCCGAAAGCGGGCATTTTTATTTACGAATTGCCGAAGGAATTGGCGGCGCACTGGTACAGCACGGTGTCGTTTTTACCGGCAACAGCTGGACGGCGGGCGAAGCCGGCCACCTCACTGTCCAGCCGAACGGGCCTCGCTGTAGCTGCAACCGTCAGGGTTGTCTGGAAGCCATGATCAGTAAACCTGCCATTAATCAACAGCTGGCCCAGCGTCAGCCGGGGCTGACCTGGCACAACCGCGACAGCGCGCCTAACGTGGTAAACGAAGTGATGCAACTGGCGGGAAACTATCTGGGTATCGCGCTCAGCCAGATCATGCTGTTGCTCAATCCGGCCAACATCATCATTGATTGCCCCTGGAGCGTCAGCCCAACATTTTGTCAGGCCGTACTTAATCAAACCCAGGCCAACAAGCTGGCATTCATTGCCGCTCACACTCAGGTACATTTTCTGACGTCGCACCTTGCACCGGCAACGGGACTGGCGCTGGCGATTATTGAACAACAAGAGCAGCGAACGGACTAAGGGCGCTCAGCGCTGGCGAAAGTCAGGGATAATCAGGTCACCCCGCATGACATAGGAGTCCAGTACGCTACGCGTCTGTTCAGTCAGTGCCTTAACGATGCGCGCTGCCATCGCGTCCATCGAGTACTCAATCGCCGGAATAGTCGGAATGCCGGGCAAGTTCAACGAGCCCGCCAGACTGAAGACCATAATGTCGTCGGGAACCTTTTTGTTGAACGCCTGCAACTGGGGAATGACTTTCTGCGCCTGTTGTTCATCCGCCACCAGCAATGCGCTGAAATTCAGCGTGGACGCGTTATTCAGCAACTCCTGAAGTGCTACCGAGGAGGATGTGGCGTCCATAAACACAAGGTTGCGGTTAAACGGCAGAAAGTTTTTTTCCAGCGCGTGTTTATAACCCAACAGAACCCGATCGGAAAACCCCATTCTGTCAGGATGAATCAGAGCAATCTGTCGGCGATTTTGGCTTATCAGGTAGTTGCAGGCGGTTTCGGCGGCAAAGGCGTGATCGAACTGAATGCTGTTAACGTCGTCCCCGGCTTCCAGACAATCCACCAGGATAACGTTTTTTTGATTCAGGTTCAGCGGGAAGCGCGCGCCGATAATCAACACATCGTCACACAACCCACAGGTCAGCTCATCAAGGCAGGTCATCACTTCCATCCTGCTGTTCGCGAAACGGAGCAAGAGGTGTTTTTGATGCTGGCTGAGGTGTTTTTCCAGCGCATAGAGGTAACCGGTGGTCTGGTTAATGTTGTCCTGCGCGCAAATTACGCCAATACAGCCGGTGGTCTGACTGAGTAATGACTGAGCGATCACGTTTGGACGATAACTGAGTTCATCCACCGCTTTTAATACCGCAACGCGGCTGGCTTCTTTTACACCGCGTGACCCACTCAACACGCGCGACACCGTGGCTTTTGACACACCCGCGAGACGCGATACATCGTTGATAGTAGACATTCTTTTCCCCTGAAAACCCCGCTGAATCCCTGAAAAACGCCCTAATCCTGCGGCTCAAATAATCATCACCGGCAGTATAGCTTTTTCGTTTTTTCATGGAAACCGATTTTCCATTTCTTCTCAATTATCGACAATAACTTGAAATTACGTGATCTGAATCGTAAGAAAAATGTTTATTTAACGGGGATCATGATGCCTGTCACACTTCCGTTTGCATCAAATGGAAACCGGTTTCCGTATCATATCAAATCACGTCTGTAACACGTTTTATACGCAAAGGAGGGTTACTCATGATCAGGATTATGTTGTGTTGTTCAGCAGGAATGTCCACGAGTCTTTTAGTCCGCAAGATGGTCGACGTTGCGAACCAGCGCGGGCTGAGTGTGCAGATCGATGCCTGGGGCGTTTCCGAATTTGATGCGCAGTTTCCAAACTATCAGGTCGTTCTGCTCGGTCCGCAAGTGAAGTACATGTTAACCACGCTCTCAGAAAAAGCTGCCACCCACGGCATTCCTGTCCATGCCATCAATATGACGGACTACGGCATGCAACGCGGTGACAAGGTGCTGGATTACGCTCTGTCGCTTATTGAAGCGGCACACTAGAAAGGTGTCATTATGAGTTCGTTATATCAGTCGATGGTGACGGTAATTGAACAGTCCATTACGCCACTCGCCGGAAAGTTAGGTCAGCAAAAGTATGTGATAGCGATTCGTGACGGCTTTACGGCGGCGCTACCGTTTATGATTATTGGATCGTTTATGTTGGTATTTATCTTCCCGCCGTTTTCAGCGGACACCACCAACAGCGTTGCCCGTGCCTGGCTGGACTTTTCCATCACTTATCGCCAACAGCTGATGCTGCCGTTTAATCTCAGCATGGGCGTTATGACCTTTTTTATCTCGGTCGGGATTGGTGCCAGCCTGGGCCGCCAGTTTAATCTGGACCCCATCATGTCGGGTTTGCTGGCATTTATGGCGTTTTTACTGGTGGCCGCGCCTTATGCGGATGAAAAGATCTCTACCCAGTATCTTTCCGGTCAGGGAATTTTTACTGCCTTGATTACCGCCATTTACGCCACCCGGGTTTATGCCTGGCTAAAACAAAATAATGTCACGATCCGCCTGCCGAAAGAAGTGCCTACCGGCGTGGCACGCTCCTTCGAGATTCTGATCCCGGTACTGGTGATTATCGCAACGTTACATCCGCTCAACCTGTTTATCGAAGCGCAAACCGGCATGATTATGCCACAGGCGATCATGCATTTGCTGGAGCCGCTGGTTTCGGCTTCGGACTCTTTGCCCGCCATTTTGCTTTCCGTCCTGCTGTGTCAGATTTTCTGGTTTGCCGGTATTCATGGTGCACTGATCGTCACCGGCATTATGAATCCCTTCTGGATGGCTAACCTCTCTGCTAACCAGGCCGCCCTGGCGGCGGGAGCCGCGCTGCCGCATGTCTATCTACAGGGGTTCTGGGATCACTACCTGCTGATTGGCGGAGTGGGCTCCACCTTACCGCTGGCCTTCTTACTGCTGCGTAGCCGGGTGCTACATTTACGCACCATTGGCAAAATGGGCGTGGTGCCCAGCTTTTTTAATATCAATGAGCCCATCCTGTTTGGTGCGCCGGTCATCATGAACCCGCTGCTGTTTATCCCCTTCGTCTGCGTTCCAATGATTAATGCCGTGCTGGCTTATACCGCCACGAAACTCGGCTGGATCGCCCAGGTGGTTTCGCTTACGCCATGGACCACGCCCGCCCCGATCGGTGCCTCCTGGGCCGCTAACTGGGCGCTAAGCCCGCTGGTGATGTGCCTGATTTGTATGCTGATGTCGGCGCTGATGTACTTACCCTTCCTGCGTGCCTATGAACGCAGCCTGATTAAAGCAGAAGAGAAAAAAATCAAGGATGCGCCCCCTGCAGGCCAACCCGTGCCCGGTCATCCACAGGCTTAAGGAGCCCATAAAATGAACTACCGTTTTCCTGAAAATTTCTGGTGGGGCAGCGCCAGCTCGGCGTTACAAGCCGAAGGGGACAGCCTGAATGGCGGTAAAAGCCCTACCACCTGGGATCGCTGGTTTGCACAACAGCCTCACCGTTTCCATCAAGGCATTGGCCCACAAGACACCTCGGGCTTTTATCAGCACTGGCAGCACGATATCGCATTACTAAAGCAGTTAGGGCACAACAGCTTTCGCACGTCGCTGAGCTGGGCGCGCCTGATGCCAGACGGCACTGACGCCGTGAATCCTGACGCCGTGGCTTTTTATAACAAGGTCATCGATGCATTACTGGCGCAGGGCATTACACCGTTTATCACCCTGTTTCATTTCGATATGCCTCTGGCTATGCAGGACAAAGGCGGCTGGGAGAACCGTGAGGTTGTTGAGGCGTTTGGCCGCTATGCCCAGCGCTGTTTCGCGCTGTTCGGCCATAAGGTGAAACACTGGTTTACCTTCAATGAACCGATTGTGCCGGTCGAAGGTGGCTATCTGTACGATTTTCATTATCCCAACGTTGTGGACTTCAGACGAGCGGCTAACGTGGCCTTGCACACAGTCCTGGCACACGCGCTGGCAGTACGCGCCTGGCGTAACGGCGGCTACGACGGTGACATTGGTGTGGTGCTGAACCTCACGCCGTCCTATTCACGATCGGCGAATCCGGCCGATGTGCAAGCCGCACATCATGCTGACCTGTTGTTTAACCGCAGCTTTCTGGATCCGGTTCTGAAGGGAGAATATCCCGTGGATCTGCTGAGCTTACTGAGTCAGTACCACCAGCTTCCGCGCTGCCAGCCTGGCGACGCTGCGTTGATTGCCGACGGCATTATCGACCTTCTGGGCGTGAACTATTATCAGCCGCGCCGGGTGAAGTGTCGGGACAGCGCCGTCAATGCTGAAGCGCCCTTTATGCCGGAGTGGTTATTCGACCACTATGAAATGCCAGGCCGTCAGATGAACCCGTATCGTGGATGGGAAATTTACGCGCCCGGTATTTACGATATTCTGACTAACCTGCGGGTTAATTATGGAAACCCGCGCTGTTTTATTTCTGAAAATGGTATGGGCGTTGAGAATGAACAGCGATTTATTCAGAACGGTGAAATTCTGGATGATTATCGTATCGAATTTGTTTCCGAACATCTTAAATGGCTGCATAAAGGGATTCGCGAAGGCTGTCATTGCCTGGGTTATCATATGTGGACATTTATTGATAACTGGTCATGGCTAAACGGTTATAAAAATCGTTACGGTTTTGTGCAGTTAGATTTAGCCACGCAAAAACGTACGATTAAAAAGAGTGGCAAATGGTTTGCTGAGGTTGCCGAAAATAACGGTTTTAATTGAGAGCACGATCATGATTGAACTTGAAGACGCGGTAATGACGATTATTGTCAATGCGGGGCATGCCCGCAGCCTGTGCTTTGAAGCCCTTCAGGCAGCACGAAAGGGTGACGTTGATGAGGCAAAAGCCCGGCTAAAGGAGGCCGACGACTATTCCCGCACCGCGCATCAAATGCAAACCCGATTAATAGAGCAGGACGCAGGTGAAGCCCGCCAGCCAATGACCTTAATTATGGTCCATGCTCAGGATCATTTAATGACCTCAATGCTGGCTCGTGAACTGGCAGAAGAAATTGTTTATCTCTACCAGCGTTAATAAAAAAACATGACAGGAGATAGGCTGAAAAACAAAAAACCTCTGGAAATAACATAATATAAAAATCAACTTGCCCTGGTCATCAATAAACCCGCGCAGGATGGTTATTGTCTGATCATTAACACACGTTGTTATTCGGGTTGAACATCATCAACTCGAATAACGCTGTGCAAACGAGATAGCCATGAATATTATTCGAAAACTTCCATTACCTCTGGCGGTGATCGCCGCGCTGTGCCCTGCCGTCGCCGCTGCACAGGAGTTTACGCAGGAACAGATCGACGCCATCGTCGCCAAAGCCGTTGATAAAGCCCTGGCCGAACGTCAGGCGAAAATGGATGCGGCCGTAGCGAAAAAAACGGACGTGGTGACCGACCCGCAAAGCCCGGCCCAGTCACCGGATATGGCAATCCCCTTTGGCGTCACGTTCAGCGGCTATGCACGCTACGGTGCGCACTATCAAAGCGGCGATCAGAAATATGTAGCCGTGGACGGTTCTTATAACGGTGCCTCCGGCATTGGCCGTCTGGGCAACGAAGGCAACGGTGGCGAATTCCAGCTCTCCAAGGCGTTTAAAAGCCAAAGTGGGGCTATCTGGGATGTCAATGTGATGATCGATCACTGGGGCGACGAGGTGAATCTGAAAAAGGCCTATGCCGGCGTGACGAATGTGCTGGCATCAAATCCTGATGCCTACCTCTGGGCCGGACGGGACTTTCATCAGCGCCCGCAGCAGAACATCAATGATTATTTCTGGATGAACCATGATGGCCAGGGCGCGGGCGTGAAGAACTTCGATGTGGGCGGGATAAAATTTGACGTGGCCGCCGTCGCTGCCGTGGAATCCTGTAGCCCTGAAGTGCTCAGCGATGAGTCTAATCCCTCGCGCATCACCTGTACGGGAGGTTCAGGTACCGGGGATAAAGGCAACTACGCTGCCACCTCTAAAATTCACGGCATCAAGCTGGGCGCACTCGATCTGGAGCTGTACGCTAATTACGGTTTCGACTCTAAAGCCGTAGAGAGTGAAGACCGCCTGAAAGCCTGGCAGGGTGCGTTTGTACTGAGCCACACTAACGACCATGGCGTGAATAAAGTGATTGCCCGCTATTCTGACAATTCGGATAACAGCGTTTACAGCAAAACCGAGGGCCTCAGCACTGTGTATACCAGCTTTGAGGGTAAGCATCTGTTTAGCCCGCAGGCACAGGTCGAGTATTTGTTGGGTTATCACGACTACGATAACAGTCGGCTGAAAAGCGATAACCGGAAGAACTACGCCGCAATTGTCCGCCCAATGTATTTCTGGAATGACGTCCATTCCACCTGGCTGGAAGCCGGTTATCAGCGCGTTAACTACGATGAAGGCGGCAGTAACCATGGCTGGAAGCTGACTCTGTCGCAAAATATCGCCATTGCCATGGGGCCGGAGTTTCGTCCTATGCTGCGCTTCTATGTCACCGGGGGCAAAGTGGACAATGCGCGCACCGCTCGCGTGAACGGCAGGGAGAACGAAATACTGGACGACTTTAATCTGGGCGCGATGTGGGAAGCCTGGTTTTAGGCATAACCCGAACAGTGATCTCATCCTGCGGATGACAGACGCGCATTCTGTCTCCAACAACGATAACCCATTGCCGATCGGAGGTTCCCGTATAGGGCCGATCGGCATTGGCCCTTTGCAAACGGCATGTTGTCATCCCCTGTCGTCTGGCGGTCTCAGGTAAGGGCGGGAGATCAGGTCCACGGGCTGCGAGTTTAACCCCTGCCAGGCCAGCGCCCGGCACGCCCGATAAAACCTGACAATCGCGTTACGATGCACGCTCGCCCTCAAAAACCCGTATGAACCTTGTCACAAAACACGCATTCCGTTTTTCCGTGTTTACCGGTGACCGTTTATCCCGCCATGTTGTTAAAGGCTTGTTACACATAGCCTCAGGTAATGGCTTAGGGTTATTGATGCACAGTACGCATTAGTCGATGAGTTTATTGCGCTTATTTACTTTATTTTCCTGATCCAGTCTTCAGCAACAGACGCGGCAAAAAGCGTCAATGATAAACTGGAGATACCGATGCATTCCTCGACTTCACCTATGACCACCCGCGCCCGAACCGGCGCCATATTACGTGTTACCTCAGGCAACTTTCTGGAGCAGTTCGACTTTTTCCTGTTCGGCTTTTATGCCACCTATATTGCTCACACCTTCTTTCCTGCGAGCAGTGAATTTGCCTCACTGATGATGACCTTTGCCGTGTTCGGCGCGGGCTTCCTGATGCGCCCCATTGGTGCTGTGGTGCTGGGCGCATACATTGATAAGGTCGGCCGACGTAAAGGTCTGATTGTTACCCTGTCAATTATGGCGGCGGGCACCTTCCTGATCGTCCTGATTCCGTCTTACCAAAGCATTGGGCTTTGGGCACCGATGCTGGTGTTAACCGGCCGCCTGTTACAGGGTTTCTCTGCCGGAGCCGAACTGGGCGGCGTTTCCGTTTATCTGGCTGAGATCGCCACGCCGGGCCGTAAAGGCTTTTACACCAGCTGGCAGTCCGGTAGCCAGCAGGTTGCCATTATGGTTGCCGCCGCGATGGGTTTTGCCCTGAATGCCGTGCTGGAAGAGAGCGCGATTCGTGAGTGGGGCTGGCGCATTCCGTTCCTGTTTGGCTGCATGATTGTGCCTTTCATTTTCTTTCTGCGCCGCAAGCTCGAAGAAACCCAGGAATTTAACGCCCGTCGTCATCACCTGGCGATGCGCGACGTGTTTAAAACCCTTCTGGCCAACTGGCAGGTTGTGATTGCCGGCATGCTGATGGTGGCGATGACCACCACCGCGTTCTATCTGATCACCGTTTATGCGCCTACTTTCGGCAAGAAAGTGCTGATGCTCAGCGCCTCGGACAGCCTGCTGGTTACGCTGCTGGTCGCCATCTCTAACTTTTTGTGGCTGCCGGTTGGCGGGGCGCTGTCTGACCGTTTTGGACGTAAACCCGTCCTGGTCAGCATGACGCTGATCGCGCTGGCGACCGCGTATCCTGCCCTGACGATGCTGGCTGCTGCCCCCAGCTTCTCTATGATGCTCACTGTCCTGCTGTGGCTGTCATTTATTTATGGCCTGTACAACGGCGCGATGATTCCGGCACTTACCGAGATCATGCCAGCTGAGGTGCGAGTAGCAGGCTTTTCACTGGCTTACAGCCTCGCGACCGCCATCTTTGGCGGATTCACGCCGGTGATTTCAACAGCATTAATTGAGTACACCGGCGATAAAGCCTCTCCGGGTTACTGGATGAGCTTCGCTGCCGTCTGCGCCTTACTGGCAACGCTGTACCTGTACCGTCGCAGCACGGTCAATCTGCAAACCGCCGTTAAACATTAAGTCAGGGCTTACATAATGAAAATAATTTACCGTTCACTCCTTGCCACGTTGGTTCTTTCGTCGGTCAGCACCGCGGTGCTGGCAAAAGATGTGACCGTGATGATTTCTGGCGGCTTCAAAGCCGCGCTGGAAAAACTGACGCCTCAGTTTGAAGCGAAAAGTGGCGATAAAATTATTCTGGTGTCCGGGCCTTCCATGGGCAAAACCCCGCAGGCGATCCCCAACCGACTGGCGCGCGGGGAAAAAGCAGACGTGGTGATTATGGTGGGCGATGCGCTCAGTCAGCTGGAAAAAGACCGGTGGATCAAACCAGGTTCACGCGTTGAGCTGGCCGACTCGCCGATCGGCATTGTGGTGAAGAAGGGAGATGCCAAACCCGATATCAAAACGGATGACACACTGCGTAAAACCCTGCTGAATGCTAAATCTATTGCCTATTCCGACAGCGCCAGCGGTCAATACGTTAGCAATCAGTTGTTTAAAAAGTTAGGCATTGAAGACAAGGTTAAAGGCAAAGCCCACGAGGTGGAGCGCATTCCGGTGGCGTCTGAAGTGGCAAAAGGCCACTATGCGCTGGGCTTCCAGCAGGTGAGTGAGCTCCTGCCGGTGCCGGGCGTGACCTTTGTAGGCGAACTGCCTGACGACGTGCAGTACATCACCCGATTTGCCGGCGCCGTGCCAGCCAAAGCTGAGCATCCAGAGGAAGGCAAAGCGCTGCTTGATTTCCTGGCGTCAGCTCCGGCTCAGGAAGTGGTCCATGCCACGGGCCTGCACTCGGTCAAAGCGCAGCAGCCTGCTAAGCAGAGTGATACCGTTCAGTAATTAGCTTTTCCAGTTCAGCGGCAATGTAGGACTGAATGCGTCCGCTGCGCCGGATCAGGCCAACGGTGCGTTTCACTACCGGATCGGTAAGCGGCAGATGAACCAGCACCGAATGGCCTGATGACGGCATCGACATCGCGGGAACGGCAGCAATGCCGATTCCCGCTTCAACCATCCCTAACATGGTTGTGACATGCCGGGTTTCGCAGATACTTGGACGCGCGGGAACGACATGGCCCAGCGCGGAATCAAGTAGGTTACGATTGCCTGAAGTTTTATCCAGCCCCACGTAATCCTGCTGATAAAACTCTTGCCACGTCAGACTTTTACGGCTGGCAAGAGGATGATCGTGCCGACAGGCAACCACGTAAACATCCTCAACCAGCGGTAAAAATTCGGTGTCAGGCGGCGGATTACCGGAGAAGCAAATGCCAAAATCTGCCTGACCGCTGGTGACGGCCTCTATGACGTTGCCTGCGCTACTGTCAATAATTTTGACACGCACTCTGGGATAGCGGGCCTGAAAGCGGCGGATCACATCCGGCATAAAGTAATAGGCAGCAGACGGCACTGTGGCCACCGTCACCAGGCCTGTTCTGTCCTGACTGACTTTACTGATATCCGCCATAACTTCTTCAAAGTTGATCAGAAGCTGCTCTGAACGTGCGGCAAACGTCTGACCATAAAGCGTCAGCGTGACCCGGCGAGTGGTTCTGTCAAACAGCCTGATTCCCAGTGCCGTTTCCAGCTTCTCGATCCTGCGGCTCAGCGCCGACTGAGACAGGCAGATGGATTCCGCTGCAATACGGAAATTGCCATATTCGACCAATGCGCGAAACGCATAGAGATCGTTAAGATCGAAATTAACGGGCATAGCGGCTGACGTTCCTTTCAACGATGGAGAAGCAAAGACAGAGGGAACTCATAGTGCCTTATCGAATGGCGGCAAACAAAGTGAAATGTTGACGGGACGGGTAACAGAAAACGGCAGGTCAAAAGGGGGATCGCCCGTGCAAACAGGCGATCCGGCATAACAAAAACTACGCGACACGCGGTGACGCTGAACGAGACACGTTTCTGACCGCTTCCTCGGCTCGCGCTGAATTACTCTGAATGCTGGCTATCACCTCTCCGGCCTGACGCATCAAATTAACGCCGCGAGCCGTGTTTTTCAGGTTATTTTCGATATCTTCCAGCACCTTTTTGGCCAGCTGATTATTGCTGGACACCACGCGCCCTATCTCTTCGGTCGCTTCATTAATTCGGGCCGCCAGGGTCCGGACTTCAGCTGCCACAATGGCGAAACTGCGTCCGGACGTGCCGGCCCTGGCCGCCTCTATTGCCGCATTCAGGGCGATGAAACGCGTCTGCTCGGCGATGTTGCGAATGGTATGTACCATATCAGCAATACGATCCGACTGTCCGTTTAAGCCAAAGACATCTGCGGATACGCTGTTCATCTCTTTCGCAATTTCGGCCATCGTTCTGACGCTGTCTTCAATCACATCCGCGCCCGTTACCGAGCTTTCGCGGGTTTGCTGCGCCATCTTCCACGCGTGTTGAGCCGCCTCATTTTCCTGCTGGTTCTGCAATACCTGCTCGGTGACGTCACTGGCGAATTTGACAATCTTATACATCCGCCCCTCTGCATCAAAAACCGGATTATAGGTTGCGCGCAGCCAGATAGTTTCGCCATTACGATTGAGCCGCGGATACTGCCCAGAGAAAAATTCTCCCTGATTCAGACGCTGCCAAAACTGCTGATATTCCTGGCTGTTGCGCAGCTCCTCAGAGCAGAACATCCGGTGATGCCTGCCCAGTACCTCGTCTGCCTTGTAGCCCGTTGCTTTGAGGAAGTTTTCATTTACCTCCAGCACTTCACCGGCTTTATTAAACGCGATGACCGCCATTGAACGGCTGATGGCCTGCACCAGCGCATCCTGCTGCTGTGCCTCACTGATACGCTCGGAGATATCTGCTGCCAGCTTAATCACCTTGATGACGCGGCCATGTTTGTCTTTTACTGACACATAGCTGGCTTCCAGCCAGACCGGATGGCTGTCTTTGCCCAGGCGCAGGTATTTACCACTAAAGCTCTTGCCGCTGGCAAGGCGCAGCCAGAACTGGCGGTACTCGGCTGAGTTCACCATTGATGGCGGGCAAAACATACTGTGGTGACGACCCACAATCTCTTTCGCGTCGTAACCCATCTTGCTCAGAAACAGGGCATTTGCGCGAAGAATGATGCCATCTGGGGTAAATTCGATGATCGGAACCGCATCGTCCAGTGCTCTGAGCGAATCGGCGGCGTGTTTATGCTGGTGTTTAGGAAAAACAGAAAATAGTTTTTTTAATATTGTCATTTTTATACTGCCATATTGAGTGGTCTGGATGAGTTATCGGCAGGATAAAGAACGGGCTTGAGACAATGGCGAATAAACAAGCAACAGATTGTGACAAGGTTAATAACTTCGATACAGGGCTGAATACCGGACGCAGCGCTGCCTGATGACCGCGTTAAAAGGGGAAAACTGTCATTGTGCTGAGAAACATGTGCACTTCAGGTCAATCGCGCTATCGGCGAAAGAAGACGTTCTCATCGTCCGCGATAAAAGCCCAAAAAAAAAGCTGCCATCAGGCAGCTCTTTCGCTTTGCTCAACATAACGCTGTTATTTATACAGCTCAGCAGTCATGTGAACACGATCGTTGGTATTGGCTTCGATGATTTTATACTGTGCGCCCTGCTGCTCAGCCTGGGCAGCAATTTTCGCTTCTGTGCCATCGAGCGTTGAACCGGTGGCGGTAACGGTTTGTGCAAAAGCGGAAGCTGACATCAGTGAGAGCGCAGCAACGGCGGCAAGTGAAAGTGTTTTCATGGTTTTCATAATCCTGTTCCTTATCTTGTAAGCGGGAAAGCGGTTCGCTTTCGATGGGGATAATGATAACCACTGTTATTAATACATAGTTAACAATAAGTGCCGTTATTGTGATCATGCTATCTATTGCACTGATAGCGCTTTGCTGCTTTTAGTTCTGCCGGATTGACTGAAGAACATGGGTAATGATTGCCATAGCAGGTTTTAGAAAGCGGATGAGGGATGAGTTGCTTGTCATGGAGGCGTTGAGAAGGCGGTTAGCCGGGCACACTCAACGCAAAACAATTGATTGCGTGGTGCATTTAAAACGGGCGACACAACAAAAGCCGCCCGGGGGATCCGTCAGGCGGTGGTGTTGATATTGCGCCCTACCGCCGGGTTAGCAGGAAGCGCGGTGACGCCTTCAACCAGTGTCGTGATGGTATCTGCCTGTTGGTTCAGGGTTTTCTTTAACAGCGTCGCATTGGCTTCACCACGTGCCTGCCATTGCTCCAACCCTGCAGACAGCGTTGTGAGTTGCTGAATATCCATGCAGTTGCTCCTTATGTTGACTGAGCCCCGAATGGGGGTCACATAATACCGGCGACGGATTTCGCCAGTTGCGCATAAAGTATCGGCAATGATGAGATAAACTTGAGGATGGTCGGTGTTTTTTTAAGCACGACCTCTGGATGCCGACAGAACAATGATTCGCGCTAACCCTCAGACGAAAATGATACATGTCGTCAACTCTC
This sequence comes from Pantoea sp. Ae19-2, assembly GCF_059801205.1. NCBI lineage: Bacteria > Pseudomonadati > Pseudomonadota > Gammaproteobacteria > Enterobacterales > Erwiniaceae > Pantoea > Pantoea sp. Ae19-2. The sequence continues at coordinate 3,897,092 of NZ_JBCHWE010000001.1, forward strand.
GTCTCGTTTCATCCCACGCTCATGCCTTCCTGACCGCGCCCCGCGTCGAGTTAAGAACCCCTGTCGACCTTGCCTGTCTTCAACCCCGTCCCGGCAGCATCACCTCCACCAAAAGTCATCCTTATCCCAACGCGACCTGATGCGCAGAATTACTGCGATTCAACCAGTCAGAACCCTGCATAAATGAGAAGTATGTCTAATATTTCCAACAAAAAAACGTACAGTAACTTTACCAAAACATCAGTTTATGTAAACAATCTGAACGCCTGTTATCAGGCTTACCGATCCTAAACAGAGGAACTAACCATGAAACTGAAAAAAGTTAGCAAGAAATCCACGAAAAAACTGGGCGGCGCAACCTGCGGCTAACCCATGCATATAAAAATCGGGGCCGGTCGTTTGCACCGGCCCTGCTGTCCGCGCTGAAGGAAAAAATGCCATGCAAAAAAATTATCAAACCTCACCCAAATTTGTTCATAACCTCTGGACCACTAACGAAGATGGTGAGCACTACCTTCGCTTCACGGGTGGGCTATACGAAGTAGAACAAGGGGATGCGCAAGATTTTTATAAAATACGTGGTTACTGCACCGGCCATAATACCATCGCTGACATTGCTAAAAAAACCAACGTTCCCGTTCAGCGCATTGAGGAGATGGTGACTTCTCTTAGCGATATTGGGATGCTCAGAAACGAAAAAAAACCGCACAATGAAGACATCCTTGAAAAAACAATTCAGGCGTGTGAAATGTGGGCCGAGCAGGTTGAAGAAACGCATCTGTTCAATAAATTTCTTTATGGCGATACGCACCGTAACGTTCTGACAGGCTTCTTCATAGAAACCTGGCATTACATTAAGGCCTTTCCGGACATCATTAACGTCGCCATTAAGAGTACAGACAACCCTGAACTTCAGTCTGTACTGATGACTTATAAGCTACAGGAAACTGGCCACGAATCATTCATATTAGAAACTCTAATTAAATTAGGTATGAAGCAGGAAGAAGTTGAAAATGCCATTCCGCTCGTTTCAACACTGAATTTGATTAATATGATGAAGGCGCTGTTCATAACACATCCCTCGACGGTCTTTCTGATTGCAAAAGTGATCGAGTCTCACGATTTTGACGAGGCTGAGGTGAAAAATGCCATTCAGGACATTAATAGCCATTACGATCTTCAGCCTGGAACTCTTGAACCTTTCTTCAAACACTCTCAAATTGATTATGAATTAGGCCATTCACGTCTTCTGGACGATCATCTGCATCTTGTTACCCTTGCTAACATGGAAGAAACGTCCTTCATACTGAATGCCCTACACGATATCAAGCATGCCATCGATCTTCAGTGCCTTGAAATTGAAGAGTATTATTCGAAAGAAGGTAACTATATTCCTCGGCAGCGGGTCGACTACTTCGGGATTTGACTATGTTTCCTGTCCTGCTCTCGGCGCTTACGTCAGGTGTTTCAATGGCAGTGTTTTTTACTGCCATTGCCTGGTTTATTGAGAGTACATTCGGGTCGAGTTTGCTGGTTTCAACGGTCTTGTCATCGGGCTACATCATCACGTTCTTTGCACTGCCCTTCATTGGACATATAACGGATAAAACGACATGTAAGCGGATGCTGACGATTATGTATGTCCTGGGCGCCATCAACGCTCTGGCCTTTTTTTTAATCAATCCAGGCGAGCTCAGTGCCCTCCTTTCGTTTACGGTCATTTTGTTATCTACATCCGTATTTACGTTGATTCGCGCCTCTGATCAGGTCATTCGCGCCACCTATATGAAAAAGGTGTTGCCTGAGCAAAAGCTTTACCACGCGAACCGATTGTTGGAAATGGTCAGGCAGGGAATAACGTTTCTTTCAGGGGGCGTGGCGTTTTTTATCCTTCAGGACAAATCTATTCACAACGTGTGCTTGGTTATGCTTCTCTGCTTCACGCTGTCATTACTGATTAACGTTTTTATTCCGGTGGATAATGTCAGCGGCGCTGAACCTGAAAGCCATAAAACGTTAAAAGGTGGCATGTATGTTAAAGGTTATGATTTCTTTCTGGGGGAACAAAAACGCGTTGTAGAACTGCTTTCTTTGTTTCCATATATCTGTGTGGTGTTTCTAAATGCCTTATATCCTGCGCTGTTTACACAGATCGGTGCCCCAGTGAGCGCATACGCGATTCTGGTGGTTCCTTACGGGCTGGGCGCAATTGCGGGTAGCATGTTAAATTCTCAGCGCTATCTGCCGACCCTGAAATCTGTATATCTGCTTTTTGGCACGGTGTTTACCCTGGGTTTACTGCTTCCTTTACTCTTTAAAACCCTCAGCGCCGTATATGCGTGCCTTTTCCTTATCGCCTTCTGCCATTGCCACATCAGGGTAAGACGAAACACACTGATCATGACCCAGTCAGACAGCCAGGCGCTGGCTCGTATCCTCTCCTTTAACGAGATTGTATTTATCTGTCTCTCAACGGTATTAGGCCTGGGATTAAGCGTTATGGCCGATCGACTGGGATTCTGGCTGGCCTGGGAAAGTGTCATTGGTCTTAATATCGTGGTTCTGATGCTGATTACAGCGGTACGACGGGTTCCGACATCAACGATCGCCGTGAGTAATGCAACAGAAAATGGGCGCTAAAGGAAAACGGAGATCGGTGCCGAAGCCTGATCACATCAAGGCGTTAAGCGCCAATCGACTGCTCTGGCATGGCGCGCAACCATGGCTGACAAAAGCGTTGAATCAGTATCTGTTTTAACTGAGACGTTGCCCTGTATTCTTAAACAAACATCGGTTCAAAACTCACCGGAAAATTCAGTGAATTTGCGATAAAACAGGCTTCGTGGGCGTGATGATGCAGTGCTTCGGCTCGGGCTACATCATCTTTATTACGCAGCGCCACTCTGGGTTTTAGCGTAATGCGGGTAAAATGGCCACGATCCCCTTCGACCATGGTGCCTTCAGCTGAATCCTCATAAGCGTCAATAATAATGCCGGCATCGGCGCAAAGATGCAGATACCACAGCTTATGGCAGGCCGATACTGACGCCAGCAAGAGCTCCTCTGGATTCCAGCGCGCGGCATCACCACGAAATGCCGGATCGGCACTAAGTGCGACCGTGGCTTTACCTTCACCGGACAGTTCGCCGTTTCGGTCATAGGCCGTGTAAGACTGCGTCCCGGCGCCGCGATTACCCGTCCAGCGCACGTTGACCTGATAATGATGCTCCCGTGTTGCCATTCGAGGCTCCTGTGAAAAGTGGTTATCGCTATTTGCGTTTATGGGCAACGGCCAGCATCGTGCGGCCCAGTTGGCGTTCGGCCTGGGCATAGTCACGCTGCGCGACGACAACGAACAGCGCGTCCAGGATATTTAACTGCGCGATGCGCGCAGCCGCGTTTTCACCGGTCAGCGGCGAGCCCTGGGCGGTCGAGCAGATAACGGTATCGGCAAGGTTAGCCAGTGGTGAACCAATGGAATTAGTAATGGCAATGACCGGGACGCCTTGCAGCTGCGCGGCCTTCACCGCTTCGATAATGTCTTTAGTGCGGCCGGAATGTGAAATGGCGACAACCACATCCTGTTCGTTCAGTAACGCAGCCGACATCAACATCATATGCGGATCGTCGTAGGCGGCCGACCGCGTGCCGATGCGCAAAAACTTATGCACCGCATCCCGCGCGATTTGCGCCGAGCCGCCGAAGCCGTAGAAGTCTCGCTGGCGGGCGTTTGCCAGCAGATCTGCGGCTTTTTCAAAGGCCGCCATATCCAGGATAGCCAGTGTTTCTTCAATAGCCTGAACAGAGGTGCGAAAGACCTTACTGACGATCTCACGCGTGGTATCGCTGGGAGAAAGCTCCTGATGCATTTCGGTGATGGGCAGGCGGTTATACAGGGCTGCTTTTATGCGTAACTCTTTGAAACCCTTGAAACCCAGCTTCTTTGCTGTCTTCACCACCATCGCCTCTGACATTTCGCAACGGCTGGCAATGGCTTTGATAGAGACATTCTCATCAAAATCGCTTGATAACACGGCGTGAACCAACCGGGCTTCAAGAGAAGTTAATGAGGCGATCATTAGTCGTAACCGGGGACCTATAGCACTGACATCATCAGCTCGATTACTCATGACATACCTTGTTGGATGATTATTTTTTAAATCTATCATGTCATGAGGTCCGATCGCCACGCCGCCCCATGGTCGGCATGGCGATGCATCAACAGGGTTTACAAAACTTACGCCTTTCGTGTGACAGCAGGCGCTTTATTGCGGAGCTTCCGCCGCTCAGAGAGCCACTCTTTAAGCACAACACCGCCCGATGCCACTATCAAAATCGCGCCCCACAACGCGAGCGTGATGAACTGGCTAAGATCGAGCAGAATCGAGGCGGTAGACACCAACTGCAGAATCAGCAGCGACAGAATCACGCCGCTGACCCGGCCAAATCCACCCAGCGGATCGACCCCGCCCAGCACCGCAGCCAGAATAGCGACCAGCAGGTAGCTTTCACCGTAGGCCGCATTCGCCGAATCGAAACGCGCCATCATGATAATGCCCGCGATACCGGCAAATAAACCCGAGATCAGATAAACCCATACCAGGCTTTTGCGCGTGTTAATGCCGGAATAATGGGCCGCTCTTTCATTGGAGCCGATCATGGCAATCGATTTGCCCAGTGGGGTTTTATTGACGAAAATGCTTAACGGAATAATCGCCAGTGCAAAAATGATGAGTGCAAAAGGGATGCCAAACACCGTACCGTTCCCGATAAACACAATCGGCGCCGGAAAGCCGGAAATCACATCGCCATGGCTGAATCCGATGGCAATGCCCTTCACCGCCGTCATCGTGCCCAGCGTCGCCAGCATCGGCGGCACGCGCAGGTAGGCCACCAGCACGCCATTCAGCAAACCCACCAGCGCTGACAACACCAGGCCCAGCAGCAGTGCGCCAATTTGTAGCAGATCCCCTGATGCTCCCTGCATTTCAGGCATGAAGGTGGTCAAGGTGTAGGCGACCGTTAACGCGCACAAGTTGGCGGTGGCGATGATCGAAAGATCGATACCGCCGGAAAGCATAGGAATCATCATGGCGAGTGCAAGAAATCCCAGTTCCGGCAGCTGGAAGCCCATCGATCGCAAACCTGCCGCCGCAAACAGTTTGTCGCCTTCAAGCAGCCCAAGACCGATCACCATAACTATCAGAATAAACAGCAGCCGGACGTTGGTGGTACCCAGCCGTTTTTCCACCTGCTCCAACACGTTGCCAGTCTGCTTCATGATATTGCTCCTTCATCGACGAGCTTGTTCTGTTTGCGGGTTTCTCTGGCCATCATGATCATAGCGGCGATGATCACCAGGCCGGTGCTGAACAACGACCAGTAAGATGAAACACCCAGCAGGATCAGGCCATTCTGCATCACTGCAATCAGCACCACGCCCAGGACGGTGCCCAGAACGGTTCCCTTACCGCCGGTCAGGCTGGCACCGCCGATGACCACCGCCGCCACCACGTCCAGTTCCCTGCCAACCAGTGCCGTCGGGGAAACCGACTGGGCAAGTTGTGCCTGAACCAGCGACGCCAGACCAGCCAGCGCCCCCATGTAGCCATAAACCAGCATATTCAGTTTGAACACGTTGAAGCCTACGCGTTGCGCGGCATCCGGGTTGCCACCGGTGGCATAGATTTGTCGGCCGGTGTTACTTCGGTTGAGCAGCAGCCACGTCAACACAAACGCCAGAACCAGAGCGATAATCTGGAAGTTCAGCGCATAGGTAGCCCCTTGCGCATCGGTATAGAACACCAGTTCAAACCCGGCGTTAAACCAGTCCGGCAGCATGAAAATGTCCTGGCCGCTGGTCACCGTCAGCAGAATGCCGAAGAAAACGTTTAGCGTTGCAATGGTGATAATCAGCGCGGAGGTCCGCAGCACGTTAACCAGCACGCCATTGATAAAACCCAGTACGATGCCCAGGCCGATAGCAACGGCAAAAATGCCCACCCAGCCCAGCCCCATATTGTTCGCTAAGGTCAGGGCGACATACTGGGTAATGGAGGCGGTGGCCGCAAAAGAGAGATCGATGCCGCCGGTAATAATCACCACCAGCAGGCCCGCAGCCATGATGCCAATAAAGGCTGTTGCGCCTGAAACGTCCAGGAGGTTTTGTAAGGTTGCGAACTCCGTGGTGAATACGGTCAGGAACACAATCATCAGGGTCATTACCGCCAGCAGGCGGCATTCGTGGGTGTGAATAAAACGCGGGAGGAAATCACGCATTTACTGCCTCCTTTAATTCTTCTTCGCTGCAGCGGCCAGGGAAGTATTCCCCATTAAGCCTGCCGCCGCGCATCACTAACACCCGATCGCTGTGATAATAAATCTCGGGAATCTCATCGGAAATCATAATGATGGCGATACCGCTGGCGGCGAGTTTCCGCACGATGGCGTAAATACCGTCTTTGGCATGAATATCGACGCCCACGGTGGGGCTGTCCAGGATCAGCAGTTTGGGTTGCGTCGCCAGCCATTTTGCCAGCACCACCCGCTGCTGGTTGCCGCCTGACAGGGTTTTGACTTTGTTGTCGGGATTACCGGCTTTGATAGACAGGGAGGCAATCGCGTCGTTGACCGTTTGCTCATACAGGTCGTCACGAATGAGTCCGGCTTTGTTCACCAGCTTCTCCACTACAGAAAGCGTAATGTTAGCGCTAATGGACTGCTCCAGTACCAGGCCCAGTCCCAGACGATCTTCTGACAGATAGGCAATGCCGTGTTCAATAGCATCGCGGTTAGATCGCATTTGTACGGCATGACCGTGGAGTTTTATTTCGCCCTGATGTGGGCGCGTCAGACCAAACAGGCTCAGCGCTAATTCGGTGCGTCCCGACCCCAACAGGCCGGTGAGACCGAGAATTTCGCCACGCCGGATATCAAACGAAATATCCCGATACTCACCTTTACGGGACAAGTTGCTGACTTCGAGCACCGTTTCGGTTTGCGGTCTGTCTTTGGCAACGGATTCATAATGGAACTCTTTACCCGTCATCAGCGTGGCCAGTTTACGGTCTGACATCTCGCGGGCATCAAAGGTGCCCAGCTTCACGCCATCGCGCATCACGGTCACGCGATCGGCAATTTCCAGTACTTCATCCAGACGATGGCTGACAAAAACAATCGTGATGCCGCGCTGTTTAAGCTGCAGGGTGAGCTTCAGTAAGGCGTCCACTTCATGGCGCGTCAGGGAGGAGGTGGGTTCATCCATAATCACCAGCCGGGCATTCGCCGCCATCGCCCGGCAAATTGCCACCAGCTGACGCTGAGCAATAGAGATATCAGCCACTTTGTCATTCAGGTCGAGCGAAACGCCAATGCGCGCAACCGCTTCGGCCGCTATCTCATAAATCTTTTTCCAGTTAACCCGTTTAAAGCGGCCGGTATGCTGACCGATGGCAATGTTCTCCGCCACGGTTAAATTAGGGAACAGAGACAGGTCCTGATAGATCACCTGCACGCCCAGACGGGTGCTTTCTACTGGCGTTAGCGGCGAAACCTCATTTCCGCTAATCGTAATACGGCCACCCGGCTCGGGCTGATGTACGCCAGACATTACTTTGATCAACGTCGACTTACCGCAGCCATTCTGTCCGCACAGACAATGTACCTCGCCCTCTTCAAGCGTGAGGCTGACATCTGAAAGTGCATGCACGCCGCCGAATATTTTCGATATGCCATCGAGTTGTAAAAATGCAGGCATAGCACTATCCCTTACCTAATCAGAATACGGGGAACTGGCCGGGTTCTGTTGAACCTGGCCAGCATCAGCATTGATGGTGAGAATTACAGACCGAGTTTGACGAGATCGTTAACGTTGGCTTTGGTGATCTGAAGGATGCGGTCCACCATGATCACCTTGTTTTCGTTATCCACAGTGGCTTCCCCCAAACCCGGAATGGTCATGCCGGTTTTGAATTCCGCATTATCCAGCGCGAGGCGGGCCACATCCGTCATGGCCAGTCCGGCTTCTTTCGGACTCCACAAGAAACCTTCACGAATCACACCAGACATAATGTATGCCCGCGCCTGGGAGGGAATAGTGGTCCCCACCAGGGCGATTTTTTTCTCCAGATGACGTTTTTTCAGCACGTTACCTGCACCGATCGGACCGTTCGAGCCCATCGACATAATGCCCGTCACGTTCGGATGTGCTTTCAGAATATCCTGCGTAACCCGCTCGGATTCATCGATAAAGTCCGCACCAGGAAAACGGTCGGCGGCCAGTTTCATATTCGGGTAGTGCTCTTTTTGGTAGGCGATAGCGGCATCGGCCCACTGATTGTGACCCGTGGTCGTCAATGTGCCGACCAGCACGACATATTCCCCTTTTTCACCCATCTCGCGCGCCAGGGCTTTCATCTGTGCTTCGCCGTAAGCTTTCGCGCTCATGAGCTCCACATCCCAGGTTTTGCCTTCCTGGTTTGGACCTTCCTGAGTGATCACCATGATGCCCGCATCACGCGCACGCTTCACGACCTGCGCGGTGACTTTGGTATCCAGCGGAACCAAACCAATCACATCAACTTTTTTGGCAATCAAATCTTCAATCAGCTTCACCTGCTGCGCAGGATCGGCTCGCGTAGGTCCCACCATTGAGGTTTTAAGATTGTTTTTTTCGCCGCCCTCTTTTAATCCCTGATTAAGGATATTGAACCAGGGCACACCGGCTTCTTTCACTACGGTCACCATGGTTTTGGTTTCGGAGGCCAGTGCGGACATGGGAAAGGCTAAACTTACTGAGACGGATAACAGCGTAGAGATGCTTAACAGTTTAATTATATTGCGGCGATTCATTTTGCTACCCCTGGTTATCATTAACATGATGAAATCTTCTCTTGTCAGAAATTGATATAAAGCGTCAGCTGCCAGCAATGACGACAGCAAATAAATAATCAACCCTGAAAAGTGGGTATTCGTAGTAATAAAAAGAGAAAATAAACCGTTCTACCGGTTAAGGGTTTTTCCCATTTTCCAAAACAAACCGCATAATTGTCCTGGCACACTCAATAATTTACTTAAATGAAAAATAAAGTAAATTACCTACCACCAATAAAGATTCCTTCTTTGATAAAGCTCACACATTTCATTAACAAAATCGCGGCAGCGATCAAACTGAATCGTGGATCTGGGCTTCTTCATGCTGGCTTTCCTGCGCGTTAAGGTAGCCGAGCGTGATGCTGAAGCAGGCCCGTTCCCCTCCGGCCAGTGACCGCACATTCCCGGCACGCTTTTCTGCCAGATAACCTTCAACGCCGCAGGTCGCCGGCATCGCGAAGGCGCACACCTTCTGCATGTTATTCGCCAGAATCCAGCGCGTCAGAAACGGGAAGTGTTCCGGGTTATAGTTCACCGTAAAGGCATCACCTTCCGGCCGCCTGAGCATGACATGGACCTGACCATCCTCGGCTTTACGCAGATTTTTGATGTAGAAAACCAGTTCAGGATCGGGCTGCAACTCAGCGTTAAGCACTTCTGTGCTGGCGGGATCGTGCCTGAGCTGCTCAAGCCTTGCCAGATAGGCATCATTCGCTTTCACGATGGCCGGTACTGACGAACGGATCACCGTGTCGGCCGCCGTAAAGGCCGCAGGCTGAATGATGCGAGCGCCTTCGACATAGGCAAAGTTAGCATGGCACATGTACATCAGATCCATGGGATTGCGCGACAGGTTCTCTACCTCCATGCACACTTCAAAGGTCGCGCTGTCCGGACGGATAACCACCCGCGGCTGGGCCAGATAATGGTCACCAAATCCCATCAGGTATTCACGCTCACTCACCAGTGCCAGCCACGGCCCCTGCGCATCCTCGCCCGTTTCAATACGTGCCCGCTGCATAGGTGCAACAGGCATTTCACCGTGCAGAGCGTGCGTGTCTTCCGCTGTGGGGTTACCGTTGCGCAGCAGCCCTGAGTGATACATAAAGCAGCCGTAGGTGCCGACAATATCGCTGGCAGGACGTGGCTCGGTAAAACGGCTTTGCATTGTCAGGTCAACGCCATCAAACATGGCCTGCCAGATCATCTGACCAAAATAAGGAAGCACCACCAGATGACCGCGGGCGTTTTTCAGCCGCACGGCTTCGATTCCTGATTCATAGGTAAATAACGTCGCGCTGCACCCCGCTGCCTTGACGATCTCTATGGGTTGGGTACGGAAAAATGCCTTCTGGAGCTGGAAGGTGGTCGGTAACAGTGTGTGTTGCATAACTGGCCTCAAAATTTACTGATTATTGTTTTTTAGTAAACAAATCCATCTTGTGATCGCGCACAGTTTATTTCAATGGGGGATTTTCTATTTTAGGAATGTCAGCCGTTGGAGAAGCCTTCCTGCGCCGTTGAAAACAGAGGGAAAATGAATAAGGGTCGTAATGAATCTTAATACTATAATATTGGGATATTTATCACAGATTATTTTTATTATTGGCAGATGCCAATAATAAGGGGAGAGGGGTTATTAATCTCTGCCCTGATTATTTTAATAAGGGCAGTCTCCTGTGCGGTTGGGAAGGTGCTGAGAGGTCGGTTTTCAGAATCTGATGTTGTAGCGAACAACATCATCAACCTGGGCTAGCTTGTCGTAGAGTTTACGCGCGGGGTTATTTTCATTTGTCACCCAGTACACCTTTGCCCAGCCCGCCTCACGGGCTTCATCGCAGACCCGCGTGATGAGCGCTTTTCCCGCTCCCACGCCACGCGCATTTTCTTCAACGAAGAGATCTTCCAGATAGCATACGGGCTGTGTAAACCATGTGCCTTCATGTATCACGCAGACCACGAAGCCCGTCACCTTGCCATCAAATTCGGCCAGCCAACACATTAACGCTGATTCGGGCGACTGTATTCTCTGCCAGGTAGATAACGTGACGGCATCGTCCAGGTTCTGTCCGTAAAAATGCAGATAACCTTTCCAGAGGGTTAGCCAGGCAGAGTAATCCTCTGGTATGGCTTTGCGGACCTTGAGCATTGGAAATTCCTTTTGGTTAAAACAACAACTAAGCGATGACAATGCGGGTGAGCTTTACCCGACTCTTGCAGGCACATTGGTGCACTATCAGTAATGATAACGACAGGTGCGATCAGCAGGGCATCTTCACTAAGAGCATCGTCAAGCCGATGCGCAGAAGTGAGACGGTGTGACCAAAAAACTAAGACGATATTTTCGCGCTGGCGGTTTTCCTGTCCTTTTGAAAGGGAGTCAGCTGGCACCCTTGGTGAGCGTTTTTTTACTGTGCCTTTGTCCGTTTCTTGCCATCCAGCTTCAGCAGAATACGCGAGTGTTGCTCGTGAAAAGGTCGAATGATGCGGTTAACCTTATTGCCTCATGCAGCGATCCAGGCAAGCGTTAAGCATCTACATCACCTCACCATTCTCCTGCCGGTACTCCTTCGGCGTGGTGGCATAGCTTTTTTTAAACACGGAGTAGAAATACTGGAGCGACGGGTAACCGCACATCTGGGAGATCTCATTGATGCTCAGCGACGAGCCCGCCAGCAGCTCCCTAGCCTTCTCCAGCTTCTCACGGTGGATCATGGCATGAATCGTGTCGCCGGTTTCATCCCGGAAACGCTTCTCCAGGTTTGAGCGCGACATGCCAATCGCATCCAGCACCTGCTCTACCTTAATGCCCTTGCAGGCGTTGAAGCGGATAAAGTGCATCGCCTGGATCACGGCGGGATCGTGCAGTGAGCGAAAGTCCGTAGAGCGGCGGGCAATGACTTTTACCGGCGGTACTAAGATACGCTGCAGAGGCAGGGTTTGCTTATCCAGCAGGCGATGCAGCAGTTTGGCGGCCTGGTAACCCATCTGGCGCGAGCCCTGAACCACGGAGGACAGCGCTACCCGCGACAGGTAACGCGTCAGCTCTTCGTTATCAATACCAATCACGCACAGCTTCTCCGGCACCGGAATCTTCAGGTATTCGCAGGCCTGCAGCAGATGACGCGCGCGGGCGTCGGTGACGGCAATAATGCCGGTATGGGGAGGAAGCGTTTGCAGCCAGTCGGCCAGGCGGTTTTGTGCATGCTGCCAGTTCTCAGAGGCAGTCTCCATGCCCTGATAGACGACGCCCATGTAACGTTCGCGCATCACCATTTTACGAAACGCCAGTTCGCGCTCCTGCGCCCAGCGTTTGCCGCTGGAAGCCGGTAAACCGTAAAAGGCGAAACGGTTGATGCCGCGCGCTTTCAGGTGCAGAAAGGCACTTTCCACCAGCGCACTGTTGTCGGTGGCGATGTAGTGTACTGGCGGATAATCCTCTTCACGGTGATAGGAGCCGCCTACGCCGACAATCGGCACTGCCACGTCCGCCAGCGAACGCTCAATGGCACTGTCGTCATAATCTGCGATGACGCCGTCGCCCAGCCATTCATGGATATTCTCAATGCGGCAGCGGAAGTCCTCCTCAATGAAAATATCCCAGTTGGTCTGCGAAGCCTGTAAATACTCGCCAACGCCTTCTACCACCTGACGATCGTAAACCTTGTTGGCGTTAAACAGCAGGGTAATGCGGTATCGTTTTTCATGCATAGTGGCACATCCCTTTAACTCCCAGCGCATTGCATAGCACAGCCGGATGCGCCACAGAAATGGTTTGCGCCACAGTGTGATCGTTCACACGATTACAGGCGGCGGCGCGTTGCAGTGTCCATCCACACGGCCAGCAGCAAAATCGCACCTTTAACGATGTACTGCCAGAAAGTCGGCACATCCATCATACTCATGCCGTTATCCAGCGAGGCCATAATAAACGCGCCCATCACCGCGCCCGCGACGGAACCGACACCGCCGGCCAGGCTGGTACCACCAATAACGCAGGCCGCGATCGCATCCAGCTCGGCGATATTCCCGGCGGAAGGCGAACCGGCCCCCAGGCGCGAACTGAGGATTAGCCCGGCAATCGCCACCATCAGGCCGTTGATGGCAAATACCGCCAGCTTGGTGCGCGCCACGTTGATGCCGGAGAGCCGCGCGGCATCAATGTTGCCGCCAATAGCATAGATACGCCGCCCGAAGGCGGTGCGGGTGGCCATAAACATCCCCACCAGCATGAGCAATGCCAGCAGCAGGACCGGTGTCGGTACGCCGCGATAATCATTCAGCAGCCAGATCGCGCCCAGAACCAGAACGGCGGTAATGGCCTGCCGTGCTACGGTGCCGGTGGCGGCTGGCTGAGCCAGACCCAGTTGCTGACGGCGCAGCCGCAGGCGCCACTGCCACAGAATAAACAGCGCCAGGCCCGCAAAGCCAAAGCCAAAACCGATACCGCCGGGCAGATAGCTTTGACCGATCTGCGACATCGCCGGGCTTGTCGGTGCCACGGTAGTGCCATCGGTGATGCCCACCAGAATGCCGCGAAACGCCAGCATACCGGCCAGGGTAACGATAAATGAAGGGACCTTGCGATAAGCTATCCACCAACCGTTCCAGGTGCCGAGCAACAGCCCCAGCACCAGCGTGACCACGATAGTCAGCGGCAGCGGCCAGCCCAGCCAGACATCGAAGATTGCCGCCGCGCCGCCCAGCAGGCCCATCATGGATCCAACAGACAGATCGATCTCGGCGGAAATAATCACAAACACCATGCCAACGGCCAAAATGCCGGTGATCGCCGTCTGGCGCAGCAGGTTAGAGACGTTGCGCGGACTGAGCCAGGCGCCGTCGGTGGTCCAGGTAAAGAACAGGGCAATCAAGACAATCGCCCCCAGCATCACCAGCACCTGCAGGTTACGCAGGCCGAGCTTGCTGGATACGTGCTTGTTAGCCGGTGCCGCTACGGCAGGTTTACTCTCGCTGTTAAGCATAATGTTCACTCCGCAGGGCGGCTTCCATCACCTGCTCCTGAGTCAGATTGTCGTTAATCAGATCGGCTTTGATTTGCCCTTCATGCATAACCAGAATGCGATCGCTCAGGCCCAGCACTTCAGGCAGCTCAGACGAAATCACAATCACCGAGATGCCCTGCTTTACCAGGGCGTTGATCAGCACATAGATCTCCTGGCGCGCCCCAACATCAATGCCGCGCGTCGGCTCGTCCAGAATCAGGATTTTCGGGTTGAGCAGCAGGCACTTCGCCAGAATCGCTTTTTGCTGATTACCGCCGCTGAGGCGACCAATCGGCAGCTCAGGCGAAGAGGTTTTCACCCGCAGTCGTGCAATGGCGGCGTTGATGGCGCGCAGCTCTTCGGCCTCATCAAGGGTGGAAAGCCGATGACTGAACTGGTCCAGCGCGGCCAGCGTGATGTTTTTGCCTACGCCCATCAGCGGCACGATGCCGTCTTTTTTACGATCTTCCGGCACCATGGCAATGCCGTGTGCGATAGCGTGCTGACAGTCGCGAATCGTGACTTTTTGGCCATTGATCGCGATGTCGCCCTGCCAGCGTCCCGGCCAGACGCCAAACAGGCACTGCACGGTTTCGGTTCTGCCTGCACCGACTAATCCGGCGATGCCGAGAATTTCGCCCTTTCGCAGGGTGAAGGAGACGTTATTCACCCGCTTCACGTGACGGTTAACCGGATGCCAGGCTGTCAGGTTATCGACCTGCAATACCGTGTCGCCAATGTCGTGAGGCGAATGAGGATAAAGCGCCGTGAGTTCGCGTCCGACCATCATGGTGATGATGTCATCTTCGCTCAGGCCTGCCGCTGGCCGGGTGGCGATGTGCTGACCATCGCGGATGACACAGATCGTGTCCGAGATAGCCTTCACTTCATTGAGCTTGTGCGAGATGTACACGCAGGCAATGCCGTGTCCGCGCAGGTTCTGGATGATGCTGAGCAGCACTGTCGTCTCCTGCTCGGTCAGCGATGAGGTGGGTTCATCCAGGATCAGTAAGCGCACCTGTTTGTTAAGGGCACGGGCAATCTCCACCAGCTGTTGTTGCCCCAGGCCAAGCTCACCCACGCGCGTATCCGGCGAGACGTTGAGTTTGACGCGCTCCAGCAGCTGCTGGCAGCGCAGCGTCATGGTTTCATCATCTACCATGCCGAAGCGCCCCAGCTCTGCGCCGAGAAAGATGTTCTCCATCACCGTGAGCTGCCGCACCAGCGCCAGCTCCTGATGGATGATGACAATGCCTTTGCGTTCGGTATCGCGGATGGTTTGCGCCTGAATATCCTCCCCGGCAAAGCGAATCTGCCCGTCGAAATCCCCGTGCGGATAGAGCCCGCACAGGATTTTCATCAGCGTCGATTTGCCAGAGCCGTTTTCACCGCACAGCGACAGCACTTCACCGGCATCCAGCTGCAGGCTGACGTTATCCAGCGCCTTCACCGCGCCAAAGCGCTTAGTGATGTTCTTCATTTCCAGCAACATCGTTTACTCTCCTTCGCGTAGCGCGATTAGAGTTCGCTTTTCTTGTGGAAACCGTCTTTCACCACGGTGCTGTCGATGTTGTCTTTGTTGACCTCAATCGGTGTCAACAGGCGCGCTGGCACGTCTTTCAGGCCGTTATTGAGCGTGGCGTTGCTGGCTGGCGTCTGACCGTTGCCCAGCTCGATGGCAATCTTCGCGGCTTCGGTAGCCAGCTCTTTGATGGGTTTGTACACGGTCATGGTCTGGGTGCCGTTCATAATGCGTTTGATGGCAGCCAAATCCGCATCCTGCCCGGAAATAGCCACTTTACCGGCCAGCCCCTGAGCGCTTAGCGCCTGAATGGCACCGCCCGCAGTGGCATCGTTAGAGGCGACAACTGCGTCAATATTGTTTTTATTGGCGGTCAGGGCATTTTCCATAATTTTCAGCGCGTTTTCCGGCAGCCAGGCATCCACCCACTGGTCGCCAACAATTTTAATACTGCCGTTATCGATGTAAGGTTTTAACACCTTCATTTGTCCTGCGCGGAACAGGCGGGCGTTATTATCTACAGGTGAGCCGCCCATCAGGAAGTAATTTCCTTTTGGTACCTTTTTCACCAGGCTTTCCGCCTGCATTTCACCCACTTTTTCATTATCAAAGGAAATATAAAAATCGATGTCGGCGTTATTTATCATGCGGTCATAGGCAAGCACTTTAATCCCTTCACGTTTGGCTTCTGCCACTACGTTACTCAATACCTGACCGTTGTAGGGAATGATAACCAGCACATCAACGCCACGGTTGATCATATTTTCAATTTGCGACATCTGAGTTTCTTCGTTGCCATTGGCTGACTGCACGAAGACTTTTGCGCCCTGCGCCTCAGCCTGTTTGACAAAGATGTCACGGTCTTTTTGCCAGCGCTCCAGGCGCAAATCGTCGATTGCCATGCCAATTTTGACTTCTTTTGCCAGACTGGCCTGGCTGAACAGGGCCAGCGCTGCAAGGGCAGCGAGTAATGCAGGTTTCATTTTCATCATGGTCATCCTGTAGGGTACGGTTATTGTCGTTGTAAGGCTATGAACCAGGCGGATGAATTGTTCACCTTATTTTCTGCTGCCAGCAATTACTGATTTTTATCCCGCTATTACGTTTTTTGGTTTATTTCTGTATTTATGAGCGCGATCGAAAATTTTACATTTTCAGACTCACCGATTGCGAGATAGGACCTGTCGGGCGTCATAAAGCCTTCATATTTTTTTGCGAGCAAGTGCACAATAAATAATTATCTTACCGGCTGTGTGAAATATCGTAATTGAGCGCGCTGAGAGCGGGTACGCACAATAACGCTTCTGGGTAACCCATTCGGGGCCGATGCTAAGGAGCAAACCATGCACGCTTATTTTGACCAGCTTGATCGCGTTCGCTACGAAGGAACAAAAACCACCAATCCTCTGGCGTTCCGTCACTACAATCCGGATGAAGTGATCATGGGTAAAACCATGGCCGAGCATCTGCGCTTCGCCGCCTGTTACTGGCATACGTTCTGCTGGAACGGTGCCGATATGTTTGGCGCGGGTGCGTTTGATCGTCCGTGGCAGAAAGCGGGCGAGGCGCTGGATCTGGCCAAACTCAAAGCGGACGTGGCGTTTGAGTTTTTTCACAAGCTGAACGTGCCCTATTACTGCTTCCACGATGTGGACGTGTCACCGGAAGGGGATTCGCTGAAAAGCTATCGCGAAAACCTGGCCGTCATGACCGATAAACTGCTGGAAAAGCAGCAGGAAACCGGGCTTAAGCTGCTGTGGGGCACAGCGAACTGTTTCACCCATCCGCGTTATGGTGCAGGCGCTGCAACCAGTCCCGATCCGGAGGTGTTTTCCTGGGCAGCCAGCCAGGTATGCAGTGCCATGAAAGCCACCCAGACGCTGGGCGGCGAAAACTATGTGCTGTGGGGCGGTCGCGAAGGATACGAAACCCTGTTAAATACCGACCTGCGCCAGGAGCGCGAGCAGATCGGCCGCTTTATGCAAATGGTGGTGGAGCACAAGCACAAAATCGGCTTCCAGGGCACGCTGCTGATCGAACCTAAGCCGCAGGAACCCACCAAGCATCAGTATGATTATGATGTCGCCACGGTTTATGGCTTCCTGAAGCAGTTTGGTCTGGAAAAAGAGATTAAGGTGAACGTCGAAGCGAACCATGCGACGCTGGCCGGCCACGCTTTCCATCATGAAATTGCAACGGCCATTGCCCTTGGCGTGTTTGGTTCGGTGGATGCTAACCGTGGTGATCCGCAGTGCGGCTGGGATACGGACCAGTTCCCGGTCAGCGTGGAAGAAAACGCGCTGGTGATGTACGAAATCATCAAAGCAGGCGGTTTCACGACCGGCGGCCTAAACTTTGATGCCAAAGTGCGCCGTCAGAGCACCGATAAGTATGACCTGTTCTATGGTCATATTGGCGCGATGGACACCATGGCACTGGCGTTGAAAGTCGCGGCGCGCATGCTGTCTGACGGTGAGCTGGATAAACGCGTTGCGCAGCGCTACAGCGGCTGGAACGGTGAGTTCGGCCAGCAGATTTTGAAAGGCGAGTTCTCTCTGGACGCGCTGGCGGCCCATGCGCATCAGCAGCAGTTTAACCCGCAGCACAACAGTGGACGTCAGGAGCAGCTGGAAAACCTGGTGAATCACTATCTCTATGATTTTTAATCCGTAAGGAGCGCGACATGGTAATCGGGATCGATATCGGCACATCCGGCGTTAAGGCTGTGCTGCTGGATGAGCAAGGCGTGGTTGTTGCGGTGGAAACCTCACCCTTGACGGTTTCCCGCCCGCAGCCGTTGTGGAGCGAACAAGATCCCGAAAGCTGGTGGCTGGCGACAGACCGCGCGATACAGGCACTGGCCCAGCAGCACGATCTGAGTGGGGTAAAAGCGATTGGCCTGACCGGGCAGATGCACGGCGCTACGCTGCTTGACGCACAGCATCAGGTGCTGCGCCCGGCCATTCTCTGGAATGACGGACGCAGCGGCGATCAGTGCCGTGAGCTGGAACAGCGGGTGCCTGAATCGCGTCAGATCACCGGAAACCTGATGATGCCGGGCTTCACCGCGCCAAAGCTGCTGTGGCTGAAAGAGCATGAGCCTGACGTTTTTGCTCAGGTCGCAAAAGTGCTGTTGCCCAAAGATTACCTGCGCTGGCGACTGAGCGGCGAATTTGCCAGCGATATGTCAGATGCGGCGGGCACAATGTGGCTGGATGTGGAAAAGCGTGACTGGAGTGAAGTGATGCTGGCGGCCTGCGGGCTGGCGCGTCACCACATGCCTGCGCTGTTCGAAGGTAATCAGATTACCGGTGCGCTGTCAGCGGATATCGCACAGCGCTGGAAACTGCCTCAGGTGCCGCTGGTGGCAGGTGGGGGCGATAACGCTGCCGGCGCAGTGGGTGTCGGCATGACTGCGCCGGGGCAAGGCATGTTGTCGCTGGGAACGTCCGGCGTCTATTTTGTGGTCAGCGACGGCTATCTCAGTAATCCGCAACGTGCCGTTCATAGCTTTTGTCATGCCCTGCCACAGCGCTGGCATCTGATGTCCGTGATGCTCAGTGCTGCGTCCTGCCTTGACTGGGCGGCTGCGCTGACCGGCTGCGACGATGTTCCCCATTTATTGTCAGAGGCGGAGCGGGCAAAACAGGATGCGCCGCCGCTGTGGTTTTTGCCTTATCTGTCGGGGGAACGCACACCGCATAATAATCCGCACGCCTGTGGCAGCTTCTTTGGCTTTACCCACCAGCACGGACGACCAGAGCTGGCGCAAGCCGTGCTGGAAGGCGTTGGTTTTGCACTGGCCGAAGGCATGGATGTGGTACACGAATGTGGTGTGACGCCCAGCAGTATCATGCTGATTGGCGGCGGCGCCCGTAGCGGCTACTGGCGCCAGATGCTGGCGGATATCAGCGGACAGACGCTGGATTACTGCGAAGGTGGCGATGTCGGACCCGCGCTGGGCGCAGCCCGTCTGGCGCAAATGGCGCTGGATGAGAATCTGACCGTGCCTGCCTTGAAGCAGGTGCAGCGCCACCAGCCGGACCCGGCGCGTCATGCGCACTATCAGCCGAGACGTGAGACGTTCAGCCGGCTGTATCAGCAGCTGCTGCCGTTGATGCAGCAGTAATCCAACCCGAGGGCAACAATGTTGCCCTTTTATCTGAGCGATGTCTCTCATCATGCTCACAACAATCTGCCACCGTGGCACTGTCGGGCTATCTTGCCCTCATCATTTCCTCAGGGTTCATAAAGGTTGCAGCGGCAGAACCTGACCCTGCGCGACCAACGATGCAAATCGCGCGATTCATGCGAAAAATTAGCCTGAAATTTGAAATGGTAGAGGTGCATCTGATACTGCCCTGGCTCACCACGTAAACCGGCTTCTTTGTGAGGCCGGTTTACATCAGTCAGGTTACTTAGCCAATTGCCCCCAGCGCATCGTCCTGACTCTGCTTCTTCGGCAGCAGGAACAGCGTTGCCACAATATCCAGCAGATAGATGAGCGCCAGTAAGGTAATGGCCGCCACGAAAGAAAACTTGCCTGCCAGCAGGCCGATCACCAGCGGGCCGAATCCACCGACGCCACGTCCCAGGTTAAACAACACATTTTGCGCGGTCGCGCGCACCTGCGGTGGGAAGGTATCCGAGATTAGTGCACCGTATCCGCCGATCATGCCATTAACAAACAGCCCCATCAGGGCGCCCGTAAACAGCATAACGGTGGGATCGCGCAGTTGCGCATAAACCACAACCATCACGACTGCGCCGAACTGATAAAGCAGGAAAATTTTCCAACGTGCAAAGCGGTCCGCCAGCACGCCAAACAACCAGATGCCAAAAGTCATGCCGACCACGGTTACTGCCGTCCAGAGGCCGGATTTTGTCAGGCTGAAACCGAAGTTTGATGAGAGGTAGCTCGGCATCCAGATCATCAGGCCGTAATAACCAAAGTTCTGGACGGAGCAGAGAATAAAGATCCCCAGACTGGCCTTGCTGGTGGCGCGGTCTTTAACCAGTAATTTCAGTCGGGCGGGAAAAGACAGCGAGGGAACATGTTTGATCTGACGGGTAAAGCTCTCAGGTTCGCCCATGCTGCGGCGAATGATAAACGACACCAGCGCGGGCAGCAGCCCCACAAGGAACATCCCGCGCCAGCCAATAACACTCAGCAACGGCGGCGTGATAAACGCCGCCAGCAGAACCCCCAGTTGCCAGCCGATCCCGACCCACGCCGATGCGCGGTTGCGCTTCTCTGCCGGCCAGGCTTCCGCAATCAGCGCCATGCCGATACCAAACTCGCCGCCGAGCCCCATTCCAGCCAGCGTGCGGTACGCCAGCAGATCCCAGTAACCCTGAGCCACCGCGCACAGGCCGGTAAAAACGGAGAACATCAGTATCGTAATGGTTAAGACACGAATACGCCCGTAGCGATCGCTGAGATGGCCAAACACGATGCCGCCAATCACGGCACCAATCAGCGTCCAGGTCACCAGCGAGCCCGCCTGTGAAGGATCAAGCGCCAGCGACAGGCTAATGGCAGGCAGCATAAATCCCAGAATCAGCAGGTCGAATCCATCCATGGCATAACCGCTGACGGCAGCCAGCATCGCTTTGGCAGGCGTAACGCTCTGCTTAGAAGAGGAAGAAGAGGACATGAGTCAGCACCCGTTGGTTAAAAAACTGGCGCAAGTATAAAGAGCGATGCTGATGAGGTCTATGCAGAATAGCCGCAACCGTGCGCCTGAATAGCACACGGTTGTGCAGAATCAAGAAGGTTTATTACTGCCGTCGTCGCCGGATAAGAGCTCATCAAGCTTGTCTCCGCCGACGTGACGGAAATCCTGACCTTTGACGAAGTAGAAAATAATTTCGCAGATGTTCTGGCAGCGGTCACCAATACGCTCGATGGCGCGGGCGCAGAACAGTGCAGTTAACACGCTGGGAATCGTACGGGGATCTTCCATCATGTAAGTCATCAGCTGACGCACAATCCCCTCGTACTCTTTATCCACTTTTTTATCTTCGCGGTAGATCTGAACGGCTTCGTTAAGATCCATACGTGCAAACGCGTCCAGTACGTCATGCAGCATCTGTACGGTGTGGCGGCCCAGGGATTCCAGGCTGACCAGCAGAGGCAGATGTTGCTGACCAAACTTCTCCAGTGCGGTACGGCTGATTTTCTCGGCCACGTCGCCGATACGTTCCAGCTCGGAAATGGTCTTAATAATTGCCATAACCAGACGCAGGTCAATCGCAGTAGGCTGGCGTTTGGCAATGATGCGCACGCAAGCCTCATCAATCTCCACTTCCATCATGTTGACCTTCTGGTCGCCATCGATGACGCGCTGGGCCAGCTCACCGTCCAGGTTATGCATGGCGGTAATCGCATCGGTCAGCTGTTGCTCGACCAGCCCGCCCATAATCATCACCTGAGTGCGGATGTGCTCCAGTTCAGCGTTGAACTGACCGGAGATGTGTTTATTCAGATTTAAACTGTCCATGGCGATCTCCTGTCAAATCAGCCGTAGCGACCTGTGATGTAGTCTTCTGTTTGTTTCTGTGCCGGCTTGGTGAACAGCGTGTCGGTGTCGCTGAACTCAATCAGTTCGCCCAGATACATAAATGCCGTGTGGTCGGAACACCGTGCAGCCTGCTGCATGTTATGGGTCACGATCACAACCGTATAATCCTGCTTCAGTTCGGTAATTAATTCTTCGATACGGCCGGTGGAAATCGGATCCAGGGCTGAGCATGGCTCATCCAGCAGCAGCACTTCCGGACGGATAGCGATGCCGCGGGCAATGCATAAACGCTGCTGCTGTCCACCCGACAGGCTGTAGCCACTCTGGTGCAGCTTGTCTTTGGTTTCGTTCCACAGGGCCGCTTTGGTCAGGGCCCACTGCACGCGCTCATCCATGTCGGCACGAGACAGCTTCTCGAACAGGCGCACGCCGAAAGCGATGTTGTCATAAATTGACATTGGGAAAGGCGTTGGCTTCTGAAACACCATGCCAACGCGCGCCCGCAACAGCGCGATATCCTGATGCGACGCCAGAATATTGTCACCATCCAGCAGAATATCACCTTCGGCACGCTGATCCGGATAGAGCGAATACATTTTGTTGAAAGTGCGCAGCAGGGTGGACTTACCACAGCCTGATGGCCCAATAAACGCCGTAACCTGGTTTTTAGCAATATCCAGATTAATGTTTTTCAGAGCGTGAAACTTGCCGTAATAGAAATTCAGGTTACGAACCTCGATTTTTCCGGCTGACGCAGTCGCAGTACTCATTGTTTTTCTCTCTTAATCGACACCGCACAGGGCAGTGTCGGTAGTTAACCGTGTTTACCCTTGGCGAAAACCACTCTTGCTACGATATTCAGCAGCAGCACGCACAGGGTAATAATCAATACGCCAGCCCAGGCCAGGCTCTGCCACTCGGCAAACGGGCTCATGGCGAATTTAAATATGGTGACCGGGAGGTTAGCCACGGGCTGCATCATGTCGGTGCTCCAGAACTGATTCGACAGCGCAGTAAACAGCAGCGGCGCGGTTTCACCGGCGATACGGGCAATCGCTAACAGGACACCGGTGATGATGCCGGAAACCGACGCCTTGAGCGTAATCGCCGAGATCATCTTCCATTTCGGCGTACCCAACGCATAGGCGGCTTCGCGCATGCTGTCTGGTACCAGTCGCAACATGTTTTCCGTGGTTCGAATCACTATCGGAACCTGCAGCAGCGCCAGCGCAATCACGCCCGCCCAGCCGGAGAAGTGGTGCATCTGCGCCACGACGATGGTGTAGACAAACAGGCCAACCACAATCGACGGCGCTGACAGCAGAATGTCATTAATAAAACGAATCACTTCTGCCAGTGCTGATTTGCGTCCGTACTCCGCCAGATAAACGCCGGCCATAATGCCCAACGGCGTACCGAAGAAGGTAGACCAGAAAATCAGTAAACCGCTTCCCGCCAGGGCATTGGCTAAGCCACCACCCGCGGTGTTTGGCGGCGGAGTGGACTCCGTAAACAGCGACCATGACAAACCATCAATGCCACGGCTTACCGTAGTAAACAGAATCCACACTAACCAGAACAGGCCAAAAGCCATGGTCAGTAAGGACATTGTCAGCGCAATTTTGTTTTTGGTACTGCGCCACGACTGCATCTTACGACGTGACGCTTCCAGCTCAGCGCGAGCCTGTACTTCCATTGTTGTCATGATCGCGCTCCTTCACTTTTGGCCAGCCGCATAATCATTAACTTTGAAATCGCCAGCACGATAAAGGTAATCACAAACAGAATCAGACCCAGCTCCATCAGGGCCGCAACGTGTACGCCTGATTCTGCTTCAGCGAATTCGTTTGCCAGCGCGGAGGTGATACTGTTGCCAGGCATAAACAGCGAGGCGCTGTCTAACTGGTAGGTATTACCGATAATAAAGGTCACGGCCATGGTTTCACCCAGTGCACGTCCCAGACCGAGCATGACACCGCCGATCACCCCATTTTTGGTGAAGGGCAGAACAATACGCCAAATCACTTCCCAGGTCGTACAGCCAATGCCGTAAGCCGACTCTTTCATCATCACCGGCGTCTGTTCGAACACGTCGCGCATTACCGAGGCAATGTAGGGGATGATCATGATGGCCAGGATAACGCCTGCGGCCAGGATACCGATACCAAATGCGGGGCCAGAAAACAGCTCGCCAATGATAGGAATGCCCGACATCACATCGCCAACCGGCGTCTGGAAATACTGTGCGAACAGTGGCGCAAAAACAAATAAGCCCCACATGCCGTAAACAATGCTGGGGATCGCCGCTAACAGCTCAATGGCGGTCCCCAGTGGACGACGTAACCAGCCTGGTGCGAGTTCAGTAAGGAAAAGCGCAATACCGAAACTGACCGGTACCGCAATAATCAGGGCAATAATTGAGGTGACGAGCGTACCGTAAATCGGTACCAGCGCACCAAATTGTTCGTTAGGGGCGTCCCAGGTTTTGGTCCACAAAAACGCAAAACCAAATTTCTGTATGCTCGGCCAGGAAGAGAAGATCAGGGAGACAATGATGCCGCCCATCAGTAACAAGACGATCAGCGCAGAGAGTTTTACCAGTGCACCGAAAACTCTGTCACCTTGCTTGCCTGGGGCTTTGAATGCCGACTTCGTTGCAGCCATAGAAGTCTCAGTCCTCAGAAGTTATCAGGGCGGCAGACGCCGCCCCTGAAGGCTGACCAGACTGATGTCCGGCCAGGGTCATTCACTTACTTGTAAAGCGCTTTACCTGAACTGTCTTTGATATTGGCTTTCCATGCGGCGCGGATCTGCTGAACTACGCTCTCAGGCAGGGTGGCATAATCCAGGGCGTTAGCCGTTTTGCCGCCGTTTTTATAAGCCCAGTCGAAGAATTTCAGTACTTCGGCACCTTTCGCCGCATTAGCCTGGTCTTTGTAAATCAGGATAAAGGTGGTTGAGGTGATCGGCCATGCATCATTGCCTTTCTGAAAGGTCAGATCCTGGGCAAACGATTTGCTCCAGTCTGCGCCTTTTGCGGCATTAGAGAAGCTGATTTCGCTTGGCGCAACGGCCTTACCGTCCGCATCCATCAGCTTGGTGTAGGTCAGGTTATTCTGTTTGGCATACGCGTACTCAACGTAACCAATGGAGCCTGGCAGACGCTGAACGAACGCCGCAACGCCGTCGTTACCTTTACCGCCCAGACCGGTTGGCCAGTTAACGGTGTTACCTTTACCAATTTTGCTGTTCCACTCTTCGTTCACTTTCGCCAGGTAGCTGGTGAAAACGAAAGAGGTACCTGAACCATCCGCCCGGCGCACCACGTTGATGTTGGTGTCTGGCAGTTTCACGCCCGGGTTCAGTTTAACGATCGCTGGATCGTTCCACTTCTTGATATTGCCGAGATAGATATCACCTACGGTTTTTCCGTCCAGCGTCAGTTGGCCAGATTTTACGCCTGGCAGGTTAACCGCCAGCACCACACCACCGATCACGGTAGGGAACTGGAACAGCCCATTCTTCTGCAGATCTTCGTCTTTCATAGGCGCATCGGACGCACCGAAATCAACGGTTTTGGCGATAATTTGTTTTACACCGCCAGATGAACCAATGCCCTGATAGTTAATTTTGCTACCGGTGGCTTGCTGATACTCTGCTGCCCACTTGGCATAAACCGGCGCCGGGAATGTACCGCCAGCACCAGTCAGATCGGTGGCTGCAAAGGCAGAAACCGCACTAACGGCAAGAGAGGCGGCGAGGATTCGGGCTACGGTGCTACGCATCAGTGTCATGTTCCCTCCAGGGGAGAAAAGTCAGGCTAAGTGCCTTTTTAGTAAGAGTCAGTGATTGCTGCAGGAGGGAAAATAGGACAGTTTAGTGACAGAAAAATGTAGTTAATATTACAGTTATATGACAGACACAATTATTGCTAATTTTTACAAGCCCACTATTGAAAAGGACATGTTCGATGAAATTTATGAAGAAGCTTCTGGTAGGCAATATCGTCGTCCTCTGTACGCTGGCCAGCGCCCAGGCGTACGACGTACCTCAGATTCATTCGGATGAATCTTTTGCAATGACAGATAACAGAGGCACTCTGGCCACAATTGATAGTGGTGGCGCGGTCAGACAAGCTTCTGTCAATGCTGAGGATGTGAGTAAAACGAAGGAGAATGTAGAGAAATTATTAAAAACGCAAGAAAACCAGACTGATACCCTCAACCAGCTCACACAAAAGCTCAGTAAAAATGAAGATACGATCAATAACCTGCAACGCTCACTCGATGAGGCTAACCGTAAAATCAGCGATCAGCAGCGCGTAATTGAGCAAGTCAGCAGCAAAATCAAATAAATGGAACGCGTGAATCCCTGGTGGGATTCACGCGTGAGAGGCTTTACTCGACCGTGACCGATTTCGCCAGATTACGCGGCTGATCCACATCGGTGCCTTTAATCAGGGCGACATGATAGGAGAGTAGCTGGAGCGGCACGGTATAGAAGATAGGCGCAATGGCCTCTTCAACGTGCGGCAAGGGAATGATCTTCATTCCCTCGCTGTCACTGAAACCGGCATCCTGATCGGCAAACACGTACAGCAGACCGCCGCGCGCGCGCACCTCTTCGATATTCGATTTCAGCTTCTCTAACAGCTCGTTGTTCGGTGCCACCACGATGACCGGCATGTCAGCATCGATCAGTGCCAGCGGACCGTGCTTGAGTTCGCCCGCGGCATAAGCTTCCGCATGAATATACGAAATTTCCTTCAGCTTCAGCGCCCCTTCCATGGCGATCGGATATTGATCGCCACGACCCAGGAACAGCGCATGGTGCTTATCAGAGAAATCTTCAGCCAGGTTTTCAATCAGCTTATCCTGCGCCAGCATTTGCTCAATGCGGCTTGGCAACGCCTGCAGACCATGAACAATCTCATGCTCTTTTTCTGCGGACATGCCATTGAGGCGGCCGAGTTTTGCCACCAGCATCAGCAGCACGGTGAGTTGGGTGGTAAAGGCCTTTGTGGAGGCCACACCAATCTCAGTGCCCGCTTTGGTCATCAGCGCCAGATCGGATTCGCGCACCAGCGACGAACCCGCGACGTTACAAATGGCCAGCGATCCCAGATAACCCAGCTCTTTGGACAGGCGCAGCGCAGCCAGCGTATCAGCGGTTTCACCCGACTGAGAGAGGGTGATCAGCAGGCTGTTTTTACGCACAGCAGATTTGCGATAGCGGAATTCAGACGCGATTTCGACGTCGCAAGGGACGTTTGCCAGCGCCTCGAACCAGTAACGCGAAACCATACCGGAGTTATATGAGGTGCCGCAGGCAATGATCTGAACATGCTCAACCTGGCTGAGCAGGGCTTCTGCATTTGGCCCCAGTTCACTGAGATCCACTTCACCGTGGTTAAAACGCCCTGTTAAGGTGTTTTTAATCGCATTCGGTTGCTCATAGATCTCTTTCTGCATGTAGTGACGATACTGGCCTTTGTCGCCCGCATCATACTGCACGCTGGACTCGATCTCTTCACGACGGACGTTATTGCCGTTGCCATCAATGATGGTGACATCACGACGGCTAATTTCAGCGATATCGCCCTCTTCCAGATAAATGAAGCGGCGAGTGACCGGTAGCAGCGCCAGTTGGTCAGAAGCGATAAAGTTTTCACCCACACCACGGCCAATGACCAGCGGACTTCCGGAACGAGCCGCCACCAGCAGCGACGGATCGCGGCTGTCCATAATCACCATGCCATAGGCGCCGCGCAGCTGAGGGATCACGCGCTGTACAACTTCACGCAGCGAGCCGCCCTGTTTCTGTTCCAGATGGACCAGATGCGCCACCACTTCGGTATCGGTTTCTGAGGCGAAGTGATAACCCTTAGCCATCAGCGCTTCACGCAGGGGCTCATGGTTTTCAATAATGCCGTTATGGACGATAACGATGTGCTCAGAAACGTGCGGATGCGCGTTGGCTTCTGAGGGCTCGCCATGGGTTGCCCAGCGGGTGTGAGCAATACCTGTTCCGCCGACAAGGGGCTGTTCTTCTGCGGCGGCAGCCAGCATCTGAACCTTTCCCAGACGACGCAGGCGCGTTACGTGCCCCTGCTGATCGACGACGGCAAGACCGGCTGAGTCATAACCGCGGTATTCCAGGCGGCGTAACCCTTCTAACAAAATTTCAGCGATATCACGTTGTGCTACTGCGCCAACAATTCCACACATAGTTATTTCCTGACTTCATGGCTGTTCGCCATTGCGTTGTCATATGACCTGATAGTCCGGCTTTGCCGGTTCCCCGAGCCTTGTAGAGAGTGGGGACTATAGTTTTGGCACTGCAAGCGGCCCGTGTACCACGGGCCGTAAAATTATTTTTTCTTCTGCGGACGTTGCCAACCGGCTTTATGGTTCTGTTCTTTACGGTTATAGACCAGATCGGCTGCAGAGACATCTTTCATTACCGTGGTGCCCGCTGCGATAGTCGCGCCTGCCGCCACATTGACCGGCGCGACCAGCTGCGTGTCCGATCCTACAAAGACGTTATCGCCAATGATCGTTTTGAATTTATTCGCGCCATCGTAATTACAGGTGATCGTTCCCGCCCCAATATTCACATTGGCACCAATCTCGGCATCGCCCAGGTAAGAGAGGTGACCCGCTTTGGACCCTTTACCCAGTCGGGCTTTCTTCATCTCGACAAAATTACCTACGTGCGCGGCCTGAGCCAGCTCACTTCCCGGGCGCAGACGCGCAAATGGCCCTACGGTACAGTCTGCAGCCAGATTTGCATCCTCGATCACCGAATAGGGGCTGATATCACAGTCATCCCCGATAACGCTGTTTTTGATGACGCAGCCAGCACCAATTTTGACCCGGTTGCCCAGCGTCACCTGGCCTTCAATGATAACGTTGGTGTCAATTTCAACATCACGGCCATGCTGCAGGGTGCCACGCAGATCGAAACGCGCAGGATCGCGGAGCATGACGCCTGCCAACAGCAGTTTTTCAGCCTGCTCGCTTTGGTAAGTCCGCTCAAGCGTGGCCAGTTGCAGGCGATTATTGACACCGTCAGTTTCGCTATTGCGGGCCGGATGCACTGCATTAATCACCCGACCTTCTTCATGCGCCAGGGCAATAATATCGGTAATGTAGAATTCGCCCTGAGCATTATTGTTATTCAACTGGGACAGCCAGCGCTTAAGATCGCCGCCATTGGCGATCAGGATACCGGTATTGATTTCGTTAATGGTCAGTTGAGAAGGCGTGGCATCTTTTTGTTCAACAATGCCTACGATGGTGTCATTGTCGCGTACGATTCGACCGTAACCGGTGGGATTATCCAGGACGACCGTTAATAAACCGATACCGCCCGCGGGTTTTGCTTCGCGCAGACGCTGTAAGGTAGCTTCAGAAATCAGCGGGACATCACCATAGAGCATCATGATGTCTTCGTCATCGGAGAAGTGAGGGGCCGCCTGCTGCATAGCGTGGCCCGTACCCAGCTGCTCTGCCTGTAGCACCCAGTTTACTGTGCTGTCGTTTAACGTTGCTTTGAGTTGGTCACCACCGTGCCCGTATACCAAATGCACATGCTTTGCGCCAAGGCCCTTTGCGGCATCAATGACGTGCTGAACCATCGGTTTTCCTGCCAGCGTATGCAACACTTTCGGCAGATCGGAATACATACGGGTGCCCTTGCCAGCCGCAAGAATCACCACACTCATCGCACTGTTAGACATATCTATCCTGACTGATTGTAGACTGAAGAAAGTTAAACGATTTAGCGCTGAGATTACTACATTTTTCTCGGCCCGAAATTAGCCAGCATCCTTTTGCTTTACCGCCACGCAAAAAAAATGCCAACCCAATGGGCTGGCATTTCGTGACGCACAAAGCCGGATTACATCGCTTTTTTGGTCAGCTCGATCACGCGCAGTTTCGCAATGGCTTTCGCCAGTTCCGCAGAGGCCTGAGCGTAGTCCACGTCGCCGTGGCTGCTGTTCATATGCTCTTCTGCTTTACGTTTTGCTTCCAGCGCACGCGCTTCGTCCAGATCGGTACCGCGAATCGCGGTATCGGCCAGAACGGTGGTGCTGCCAGGCTGCACTTCCAGCACGCCGCCAGAGAGGTAAATAAACTCCTCTTCGCCGTGCTGTTTCACGATACGGATCATTCCAGGCTTAATGGCAGTCAGCAACGGGGCATGGCCAGGGAAAATCCCCAGTTCACCTTCGCTACCTGACACCTGAATTTTCTGTACCAGACCAGAGAACAGTTGGCTCTCTGCGCTGACAACATCCAGGTGATAAGTCATAGCCATAATTTTCCTCCTGGGAAACCGTTATTACAGTTTCTTCGCTTTTTCGACCGCTTCTTCGATGGCGCCAACCATGTAGAAGGCCTGCTCTGGCAGGTGGTCAAATTCACCTTCCATGATGCCTTTAAAGCCACGGATGGTGTCTTTCAGCGTTACGTATTTACCTGGAGAACCGGTGAACACTTCTGCTACGAAGAACGGCTGAGACAGGAAGCGCTGAATCTTACGCGCACGTGCCACCAGCAGTTTGTCTTCTTCAGACAGCTCGTCCATACCCAGGATGGCGATGATGTCTTTCAGTTCCTGATAACGCTGCAGCAGTGACTGTACGCCACGTGCAACGTCGTAGTGCTCCTGACCCACAACCAGTGGATCCAGCTGACGGCTGGTGGAGTCCAGCGGGTCAACGGCCGGGTAGATACCCAGCGAGGCGATCTGACGGCTCAGGGTAACTGTTGAGTCTAAGTGAGCAAAGGTGGTTGCTGGTGACGGGTCAGTCAAGTCATCCGCTGGCACGTATACGGCCTGTACGGAGGTGATTGAACCTGTCTTAGTGGAGGTAATACGCTCCTGCAACACACCCATCTCTTCTGCCAGCGTTGGCTGATAACCTACCGCAGATGGCATACGACCCAGCAGCGCGGATACTTCCGTACCGGCCAGGGTATAACGGTAGATGTTGTCGATGAACAGCAGAACGTCGCGGCCTTCATCACGGAATTTCTCCGCCATGGTCAGACCGGTCAGTGCCACGCGCAGACGGTTACCCGGCGGCTCGTTCATCTGGCCATACACCAGCGCAACTTTATCGATAACGTTGGAGTCAGTCATTTCGTGGTAGAAGTCGTTACCCTCACGAGTACGCTCACCCACGCCGGCAAATACCGAGTAACCTGAGTGCTCAGCCGCAATGTTACGGATCAGCTCCATCATGTTTACGGTTTTACCTACACCCGCACCACCGAACAGACCGACTTTACCGCCCTTAGCGAACGGACACATCAGGTCGATAACCTTGATGCCGGTTTCCAGCAGTTCCTGCGAGTTAGACTGATCTTCATAAGAAGGCGCAGGGCGGTGAATAGAGGAAACCTCTACTGCGCTGCCGTCTTCTTCTGTCAGGTCGCCTTTCATGTCGATAGGCTCGCCCAGCACGTTCATGATACGGCCGAGGGTTGCTTTACCAACCGGTACCTGGATCGGTTTTTTCAGGTCGGTGACTTCCAGACCGCGCTTCAGGCCGTCAGAAGTACCCATGGCGATAGTACGAACCACGCCACCACCCAGCTGCTGCTGAACTTCCAGCACCAGACGAGCATCACCATTCTTAACCTCAAGAGCGCTGTACACTTGCGGTACTGCATCCTGAGGGAATTCGACGTCAACTACGGCGCCGATAATCTGGACAATCTTTCCAGCTGCCATCTTGAATCCTCTACCTAATTCCAAACCTGGTTAAACCGCGGAGGCTCCCGAGACGATCTCGGTAAGTTCCTGGGTGATGCTGGCCTGACGAGCTTTGTTGTAAACCAACTGCAGCTCTTTGATCAGATTTCCGCCGTTATCGGTTGCAGCTTTCATTGCTACCATACGTGCGGCCTGCTCACTGGCCAGGTTTTCCACCACACCCTGATAAACCTGCGATTCGACATAGCGACGCAGCAGCGTATCCAGCAGCGCTTTCGGATCGGGCTCGTACAGGTAATCCCAGGTCTTCGCCTTCATCTCTTCTTCACCTTCCGCTGGCGGTAACGGCAGCAGTTGGGTAATGGTCGGAGTCTGAGACATGGTGTTGTTGAACTTGTTGTTAACAATGTACAGCTTGTCGATGCGGCCTTCATCGTAGGCCTGCAACATCACTTTTACCGGGCCGATAAGATCAGACAGCGCAGGCTTATCGCCCATGCCAGTGACCTGTGCCACAACATTGCCACCAACAGCGCCGAAGAATGACACGCCTTTCGATCCCACAATGGCCAGATCGCTCTGTACGCCTTTGTCGGACCAGGCCTTCATCTCTGCCAGCAATTTTTTGAACAGGTTAACGTTCAAACCACCACAAAGCCCGCGGTCAGTCGAAACGACCAGGTAGCCGACGCGCTTAACGTCGCGCTCATCCAGGTAAGGGTGCTTGTATTCCAGATTCCCCAGTGCAAGGTGACCAATCACTTTGCGCATGGTATCTGCATACGGACGGCTGGCCGCCATGCGTTCCTGCGTTTTACGCATTTTGGAGGCGGCGACCATTTCCATCGCTTTGGTGATCTTCTGCGTATTTTTTACGCTTCCGATCTTGGTACGTATTTCTTTTGCGCCGGCCATTAGCTTCTCCTCAAAGCCTTGCGGCTTGCCCTTTCAGACAAGCCGCCAGACATTACCAGGACTGGGTTGCTTTAAACGTTTCGAGGAGGCCTTTCAGCTTCTCTTCGATATCGTTATTGAAGTTACCAGACTGGTTGATTTCAGCCATCAGCTCGGCGTGATCGCGATCTGCGAACGCCAGCAGAGCAGCTTCAAAGCTACCAATTTTTGCCAGCTCAACGTCGTTCAGATAGCCGCGTTCCGCTGCGAAAAGCACCAGACCCTGCTGCGCAACCGACATCGGCGCATACTGTTTCTGCTTCAGCAGCTCGGTCACTTTCTGACCGTGGCTCAGCTGTTTACGGGTTGCATCGTCCAGATCAGATGCAAACTGGGAGAAGGCCGCCAGTTCACGATACTGCGCCAGCGCGGTACGAATACCACCGGACAGTTTCTTGATGATCTTAGTCTGAGCAGCACCACCCACACGGGATACAGAGATACCCGGGTTAACAGCAGGACGGATACCGGAGTTGAACAGGTTAGATTCCAGGAAGATCTGACCATCAGTAATCGAGATTACGTTGGTCGGAACGAACGCAGAAACGTCACCCGCCTGAGTTTCGATGATTGGCAGCGCGGTCAAAGAACCGGTCTGGCCTTTCACTTCACCATTGGTGAAGCGCTCAACGTAGTCAGCGCTCACGCGTGATGCACGCTCCAGCAGACGAGAGTGGAGATAGAACACGTCGCCTGGGAATGCTTCACGGCCTGGTGGACGGCGCAGCAGCAGAGAAATCTGACGGTAAGCAACAGCCTGCTTAGACAGGTCATCGTAAACGATCAGCGCATCTTCACCGCGGTCACGGAAGTATTCGCCCATGGCGCAACCTGCATACGGAGCCAGATACTGCAGTGCAGCAGACTCAGACGCAGAGGCAACAACAACGATGGTGTTAGCCAGCGCGCCGTGCTCTTCCAGTTTACGTACCACGTTAGAAATGGTTGACGCTTTCTGACCAATCGCAACGTAGACACACTTGATGCCTGAATCGCGCTGGTTGATGATGGCGTCGATAGCCATTGCGGTTTTACCGGTCTGACGGTCACCGATGATCAGCTCACGCTGGCCACGGCCGATTGGAATCATCGCATCGACAGATTTGTAACCGGTCTGAACAGGCTGGTCTACGGACTGACGGTCGATAACACCTGGTGCAATCACTTCGACTGGCGAGAAGCCGTCGTTGTCGATCGCGCCTTTACCGTCGATAGGTGCACCCAGGGTGTTCACCACACGGCCCAGCAGGCCACGGCCAACCGGTACTTCAAGAATACGGCCAGTACACTTGACCTTCATGCCTTCGGCCAGGTCAGCATACGGACCCATCACCACCGCACCTACAGAGTCACGCTCGAGGTTCAGGGCGATAGCGTAACGGTTTCCCGGCAGGGAAATCATCTCACCCTGCATAACATCGGCCAGGCCGTGTACGCGGATGATACCGTCACTTACAGAAACAATAGTACCTTCGTTGTGAGCTTCACTCACGACATTGAACTGAGCAATGCGCTGCTTGATCAGTTCGCTGATTTC
This sequence comes from Pantoea sp. Ae19-2, assembly GCF_059801205.1. NCBI lineage: Bacteria > Pseudomonadati > Pseudomonadota > Gammaproteobacteria > Enterobacterales > Erwiniaceae > Pantoea > Pantoea sp. Ae19-2. The sequence goes on from NZ_JBCHWE010000001.1 coordinate 3,931,232, forward strand.
GGTGGAATTCAGTTGCATATGCTCCAGTCCCCTTAAGACTGCAAGACGTCAGCCAGACGGTCAAGACGGCCGCGTACGCTGCCATCAATAACCAGATCACCCGAACGGATGATCACGCCTGCCATCACAGACTTATCAATTTTGCAATTCAGCTTAACTTTGCGTGACAGACGTTTTTCCATCGCGGCGCTGATTTTAGTCAGCTGGTCGTCACTCAGCGTGCTGGCAGAAATAACATCCACTTCGGCAGTCGCTTCATAAGCGTCTCGCAGTTGAATGAATTGCGCCAGTACAGCCGGAAGCGCTGTCAAACGTCCGTTTTCCGCCATCACCTTAATCAGGTTCTGTGCGGGTTCATCCAGTTGATCACCACAGACTGCATTAAACGAGGCAGCCAGCGCTTCGGGTGCTAATGCACCTGAAAGCAGGTCGGCCATCTGTTCATTGGCAGCCACTTCTGCGGCAAACGCCAGCATCTTTTGCCAGCGTTCAATACTTTGATGCTCAACAGCAAAGTCAAAAGCTGCTTTGGCGTAGGGGCGAGCTACAGTAATCAGATCAGACATCAGCCCCTCCCTCCTTACAGTTCAGCGACCAGTTTATCAACGATGTCGCTGTTAGCAGCTTCATCCACGGAACGTTCGATGATCTTCTCGGCGCCAGCCATTGCCAGCAACGCGACTTGCTTACGCAGTTCTTCACGTGCACGCTTGCGTTCGGCGTCAATTTCAGCCTGCGCTTGTGCAACAATGCGAGTACGTTCGTTATCAGCTTCAGTCTTGGCTTCGTCCAGAATCTGCGTGCGACGCTTGTTCGCCTGCTCGATAATGACCTGAGCTTCCTCTTTCGCTTTTTTCAGCTGGTCGGTCGCATTAGCCTGCGCGAGATCCAAATCTTTCTTCGCGCGTTCAGCAGAAGCAAGGCCTTCAGCAATTTCTTTCTGGCGCTTTTCGATGGCAGCCATAATCGGTGGCCATACGTACTTCATGCAGAACGCGACAAACAGGATGAACGCGATGGCCTGGCCGAGGATTGTTGCATTAATGTTCACAGCACAATGCCTCTAATTAAGTATTTAACTTTTCTGCCGCTATCAACGATAAACGGCAGAATCCGTTCACTCTCGCACCAGGTACGGAGTGAACACAGGGGCTTTAGGCGACAGCAAACATCACGTAGAGGCCCAGACCAACAGCGATCATTGGGATTGCATCCACCAGACCCATTACAACAAAGAACTGCGTACGCAGCAGAGGAATCAGGTCAGGCTGACGAGCAGCGCCTTCCAGGAATTTTCCTCCGAGGATGCCGATACCGATCGCAGCACCGATTGCCGCCAGGCCCATCATCACAGCGGCAGCCATGTACAGCAGATCCATATTCAGGTTTTCCATGACAGTCTCCAGTTTGTTTCAGTTAAACGCGTATTGTTGAGAAAAAAATCAATGTTCTTCAGATGCCATCGACAGATAGACAATCGTGAGGACCATGAAGATGAAAGCCTGTAGCGAAATGATCAGGATGTGGAAAATGGCCCAAGGCACATTCAGAATCCACTGTGACCACCACGGCAACAGACCGGCAATAAGGATAAAGATCAGTTCACCCGCATACATGTTACCGAACAGTCGCAGACCGAGTGAAACCGGTTTGGACAGCAGGCTAACACCTTCCAGAATAAGGTTGATGGGGATAAAGATCGGGTGATTAAAAGGCTGCAGCGTCAGCTCTTTCGTGAAGCCGCCAATGCCTTTCATTTTGATGCTGTAGAACAGAATCAAAATAAATACGCCCAACGCCATGGATAGCGTGATGTTCACGTCTGCAGAAGGTACCACGCGCAGCGCCGGTAACCCCAACCAGTGCTCACCAATATAGGGCAGCAAATCGATTGGCAGCAGATCCATGAAGTTCATCAAGAAGACCCAGACAAAAATCGTCAGAGCCAGCGGGGCGATAAGTTTGCTCTTACCGTGATACATGTCGCGCACGTTGCTATCAACGAAACCGACAACCAGTTCGATAGCCGCCTGCATTTTCCCTGGCACACCGCTGGTGACGCTTTTCGCCACGCTACGGAACAACACCAGGAAGATAACTCCCAGCACCAGAGAGAAAAACATGGAATCGATATTTAATACCCAGAACGTCGCGGGAGCGTCGTGAGCATTCACTAACTCGAAGGTACGCAGGTCCAACTGAAGATGAGTCAGGTGGTGACCAATGTACTCTTGCGGAGTAGAGATTTCTCCTGCAGCCATGATGCCTCTTACCCTTTGTTGTTAATTACCGCCGGTGCCAACATCTGAACGACCAGCACCGATAACCAGGTGATCCCGACCGGCCAGAAGACCGCATCGAATACACCCAACGCCACAATGAGCAAAATAATGGTCGCGAACACTTTGGCTATTTCCCCCAAAGCGAAGCTCCACGCGACGCGCCCCGAAGCCGGAGTTTGCCCTTGCAGGCGCCAGGCTATAAACAAGAACAACACGTTTGGCAGCCAGGCTGCCATTCCGCCAGCAAGAGCAGAGCCGCCCCAGGTGACATCTTTCAGGGCAAAGAGTGCACCGACGATGACGATGGTCACTAGCTGAATCACCAGCACCGTTCGGGCGTATTTCACACTGTAAAGAGACACTGACATGACGCTGATACTCTCCTGCCCCTTTAGGGGTATGTCGCGTGTCGTATAAGACTGCCTTTGTGCATTTGAGTCAAGTAGCAAAAGCCGTGCAAATTATACGGGCCGTACCTGTGATTTCAATCGTTAAGTAACGAAAAGGTGAACAATTATCTAAATTTCTTTCCGAATGACTATTTTTCAAAAGATACTGAGCAGCCCGTTTCGGATAAAGCCGTAAAAAGTTCCGCAGCAACTCAGTTTTAAAGCGTGCTTTAGATCACATAATAAGCATTCGCACCGCGTTATGTTTTATTAAGACCCAATTATCCGAACGCAAAATAAGGGATAAAAAACCTTATTATCAATCAGTTAAAAAGCAATATACCGTAACGTTTTTTTGTTCCCGATGAAAATGGTCTATTGACATCGAAGTCTCCTTCAGAATCGTAAAAAGCCTATTACTCTTGCCGAAAGGCGGGTGGCCTTAAATATGATTAATCGCGGTGCGCACCGATAAAACGCCAAAAACTCGTGATTATTTTGATAAAACTTTGTGAAATAAAAGTTAAATGTGAAAAAGTTTTTCAGATAATTTCCGCGTCAGGATTTAACAACGTGAGCCGGAAAAGCAGAGTAGATGACCCAAAGACCATCGCATCTTTGGTTACATGGCACCGCGCGTTGATACGCTTTACGGTGCCTGAATGCGCTATGGCGTACTGTTCCTGGCAACGATAACCAGATGACGTTCGCCTTCCAGTTGGGGAACCTGAAGTGAAATCACCTTGTCCAGCGCATAGCCCGCAGGCAGGCTGGCGATTTCCTCATCCGGCCGCACGCCTTTAAGCGCATAAAAACGGCCATTTTCCGCGGGTAAGTGATGACACCAGCTCACCATATCCTCCAGCGACGCAAAGGCGCGGCTGATCACCCCATCAAATGGCGGTTCGGAAGGAAAGGCTTCGACCCTGCTCTGGACCGGCTCGATATTTGTAAGTCCCAGTTCATGCTGCACCTGCCGTAAAAAACGTACGCGTTTACCCAAGCTGTCCAGCAAAGTGAAATGTGCCTCCGGCATCACAATGGCCAGCGGAATGCCAGGTAAACCGGGCCCGGTGCCGACATCAATAAAACGTGAACCCTGAAGATGTGGCGCCACCACGATGCTGTCGAGGATATGGCGAACCAGCATCTGCTGAGGATCGCGCACCGAAGTCAGGTTATAAGCTTTATTCCATTTATCCAGTAGCCCTACATAGGCCACCAGTTGCTGTTTTTGTTGATCGGAAAGGGAAATTTTGGCCGCTTGCAGCAGCGAAGTGAGTTTGTTGATCACAGCATCAGTCCAGTCAGCGGGGGCGGAAAATCCCGCCCCGGTTCAGATCAGGCGCTTTTGCGCAGCAGACCTTGTTTTTTCAGGTAAATCAGTAAAATTGAGATGGCCGCAGGCGTGACGCCTGAGATGCGTGATGCCTGGCCGATTGAAACCGGTTTATGATCGTTAAGCTTGGCGATAACTTCATTAGAAAGGCCACTGACCTGACGATAATCAAGCGTGGCTGGCAGCAGCGTATTCTCATTACGCAACTGACGATCGATCTCTTCCTGCTGACGCGCAATATAGCCTTCGTATTTTACCTGGATCTCAACCTGTTCAGCAGCCTGTTCATCCGCCAAAGCCGGGCCAAAAGCATCAAGTGCCATCAGCTTCAGATAGGTCATTTCAGGGCGGCGTAACAGATCTTCAGCACTGGCTTCCTTCGTTAATGGAGAGCTGGTGATGGTATTCACCGCCTCAACATGTTCGGACTTAGGGTGCACCCAGATATCGCGCAGTCGCTGGCGTTCCTGCTCGATCGCTTCAAGCTTCTGGTTGAAGCGCGCCCAGCGCGCATCATCCACCAGGCCGAGTTCACGCCCGGTTTCCGTTAAACGTAAATCTGCATTGTCTTCACGCAGCATCAGGCGATATTCGGCACGTGAGGTAAACATGCGGTAAGGTTCTTTAGTGCCGAGAGTGCAAAGATCGTCGACCAGTACCCCGAGGTAAGCCTGATCGCGACGCGGTGCCCAGCCCTCTTTGTCAGCAGACTGACGCGCGGCGTTAAGCCCCGCCAGCAATCCCTGTGCTGCCGCTTCTTCGTAGCCTGTGGTGCCGTTAATCTGCCCGGCAAAAAACAGGCCGTCGATAAATTTGCTTTCCAGCGTGAGTTTTAAATCGCGTGGATCAAAGAAGTCATACTCAATGGCATAACCCGGGCGCACGATCTTCGCATTTTCCATGCCCTGCATTGAACGAACGATCTGCATCTGTACGTCGAATGGCAGGCTGGTTGAGATACCGTTGGGGTAGATCTCATTGCTGGTCAGTCCTTCAGGCTCAAGGAAGATCTGATGCGAGTTGCGATCGGCGAAGCGCATGACTTTGTCTTCGATCGATGGACAATAACGTGGCCCGATCCCTTCGATGATCCCCGCATACATGGGGCTACGATCGAGGTTATTACGGATCACATCATGTGTTTTTTCATTGGTATAGGTCATCCAGCACGGCACCTGCTGTGGGTGCTGTCCGGCATTGCCCATGAAAGAGAACACCGGCATCGGGTTATCGCCATGCTGCGGGGCAAGTACGCTAAAATCGATGCTGCGTGCATCAATGCGTGGCGGTGTACCGGTTTTCAGGCGGTCAACGCGCAGTGGCAAAGCACGCAGGCGTTTTGCCAGAGGGATCGACGGCGGATCGCCTGCACGACCTCCGCTGTAGTTATCCAGCCCGATATGAATTTTTCCGTCGAGGAAGGTACCCACGGTAAGCACGACCGTTTTGGCACGAAATTTCAGGCCCATTTGGGTTACCGCACCGACAACGCGATCGTTCTCGACGATAAGATCGTCAACGGCCTGCTGGAAGATCATCAGGTTTGGCTGGTTCTCCAGCGCAGTACGTACCGCCTGACGATAGAGTACGCGGTCCGCCTGAGCACGGGTCGCCCTTACGGCAGGACCTTTACTTGCGTTTAGTATCCTAAACTGAATACCCGCCCGATCGATTGCACCGGCCATCAAACCGCCTAAGGCATCCACTTCCTTTACCAAATGTCCCTTACCGATACCACCGATGGCCGGGTTGCAGGACATTTGTCCCAGCGTATCGATGTTATGGGTCAGTAACAGGGTTTGCTGACCCATTCGGGCTGCTGCCATGGCAGCTTCCGTGCCCGCATGACCACCACCAATAACGATGACGTCAAAAGGATCTTGATAAAACATGAAGTGGTACCTCGTTGATGAATAGTCAGAGAGCGTTCTCTCTGGGCCGTGGATTCTACTGAAATTATGGCTGAGGTGAAAGCAGCGGGATCGACAGGTATTAAAAGAAAAGATCTTAATTCTTTGTATGATCTTTCTGTTAGATCTCTTATTAGGATCGCCATCTCTTGTGGATATCTGCGAAAAGCACAGGATAAACAAGTGAGTAGAGAGGATCGTTACCTGTTAATGATCGGTGATCCTGATCCGTATAAGCTGGGATCAAAAGAGGACTTTATCCACAGCTCATAAAGTAAACTCCAGTTGTTCTTTGGATAACTACCGGTTATACGCAACTAAACAGGGTAGTTATCCACAAAATAAAAGACCAGATCCGGGGAAAAACAGTATCTTCTGCTGGGGAGCGTCGTGATTTCCCGATCCCTGACCGGCTCAGATCGCGTCTTTCCAGGTCATCACCCACTCTTCAGCCGGATCTTCGGGGATCTCATGTTGCAGAATATCAATTTCCAGTCTTTCGCCGATGCGCTGTGCGCCACAGGTAATTAACAGAGCGTCAAGATTGCGTATTGCACCACAAAACAGATCGTATTCATGGTTGCCGATGCCGACTGCGCCAAAACGCACGGCTGACAGATCGGGACGGCTTTCATCAATGGCGTCATAAAAAGGTTGCAGATTATCAGGCAACTCTCCGGCTCCGTGGGTAGAACTCACGACCAGCCAGATCCCCTGCAGGGGCACATCATGAAGCTCAGGACCATGTAGCATCTGCGTTGAGAAGCCCGCTTCCTGCAGTTTTTCTTCGAGATGTTCAGCAACATATTCGGCGCTGCCTAAGGTGCTGCCACTGATTAACGTAATGTCGGCCATCGTGCTCTCCTGAGATCAAGGTGAGCATTGTACGCTGTGATCAAGCGGTGATCCACCTGTGGAAAACAAGGTTATTAGTTTTGACAAGGGCGATACAGCCGTTGTCAGGCGGCCGATCGTTAAAGGATAAGATTGTGCACAAGCGGATGGAAAGATCAGGGCTTGATGGTTCGCATGATGGGGTTCTGCAGGGAGATCAGGGTTTCTGTTGACTGGATTTCATCAATCGTCTGGATCTTGTTAATCAATACCTGCTGGAGAGCATCGATAGATCGACACATGACTTTAATAAAAATACTGTAATGCCCGGTGGTATACCAGGCTTCAACGACTTCATCCAGCGCGTCCAGTTTACTCAGCGCCGCCGGGTAATCACGGGCGCTTTTGAGAATAATGCCGATAAAACAACAGACATCAAAGCCCAACTGGCGGGGATCGATCTCAACCCGCGTTCCCAGAATAATGCCTGCCTGCTTCATTTTTTCGACACGGACATGAATGGTTCCCGGGCTGACGTTGAACTGTTTTGCCAGTTCGGCATACGCGGTGCGTGCATTTTCCAGTAGTGCATTCAGGATCCCCCGGTCAAGGTTATCCAGTTGCAGATGTTCGGGCATGATCGTCCTCGTTATCGTTTTTCTTCAATAAACTGAGGAGAATGTGCAGCAAAATAACGTAACTGGCAACACACCGGCAGCGGCATAAGCCGCTGCCGGTTGCCTTAACGTTTACGCCACAGAGTGACCTGCGCGAGCGTATGCTGGAATTTACGCGCCGTTTCACGGATGACGAATGGCATATCCTGTGGTGAACCTATTTGCTCAAAGTCGGCGGCCAGCAACCGTTGCAGTGCCTGCAGGGTGGTCAGGGCTTCTCCATTTTCACGTACGCCGCCCAGCCAGTTTTCCTTCGGGGTAAAGGCTTCAAGCCACGTGTAAGGTGACGACAGCACTAAGATCCCACCAGAACGCAACATGGGCGTGACGTCCTGAAGAAAACGTGCCGGCTGACGCAGGCGATCGATCAGGTTCGAGGCCAGGACCAGATCGTAACGTGCTGGCTGAGGTTTCATGTTACAGGCATCGCCCTGAACAAACTGAATGCGCTTCGCCTGCTCACTGGTGATAGCAAAGTCCTTAAGTCGTACCTGACGGTATTCCACCAGATCGCCTTCTTCAGGCACCACGTAGCGGAAATCTTCGCCAGTGGTGAGCTGGAGCGCCACATCAATAAAGCGGGCCGAATAATCCATGCCGGTGACATGCTCAAAGTGGCGGGCCAGTTCGAAGCTTGCCCGGCCCGTGGCGCAGCCAATATCCAGCGCCTCTCCCCGATTCTGGCTGTGCGACAGCGCCAGTTTGACCAGGGCTTCTGCATAGTTATCGACGCCGAAATAGCGAGGCCCATACTGGAAATCGAGGTACTGAGAAACCATGCTGTCGGTTTCATAGGGGTTTAAGGCCATGGTTTCCTGGTGGGAAGAAATCACATAGCGAAAACCCGCATGCTGGAAAAAGTGACGGCGGAAGGCATAACGCGATGATTTAATCGCCTCATTGCCGGTGGAAATCCAGCTTCCACCTTTTATAAGTGAGTGCTTACCGTCAAAGGTGGGCGTTGAGAAATCGTCATAGAGCGGATGGACTTTAAAGCCTTCAAAGCCATTGGTTGGGGTGGTTGTCCATTGCCAGACGTTGCCCACGATGTCATAGAACTCGCCCTGCGGGAACCGATCGACCGGGCAGGAAGAGGCCCAGTAAGCCAGATTAATATTGCCTGGCGCCTGCTGCCAGTCTGGCTGATCGCCTTCGACCTGTTCGCGCAGTTGATACCATTCCGCCTCACAGGGTAGCTGGACTGACTTACCGGTTTCTTCCGCTTTCCAGCGACAAAAGGCCGCGGCCTCCAACTGATTGACCTCAGCTGGCCAGTCCCACGGCATGGGTACCTCTTCACACATCAGTCGGAGTTTCAGCTGATCGGGCATCGAAGCGTTACCCACCCAGAAGGTGGGCATTTCTGCCTGTGCAAACTGGCGCCAGCCCAGGCCTTCTTCATCCCACCAGCGGGATTCCTGATAGCCACCAGCCTGCACAAATTCATAAAACTCTGCGTTACTGACCAGCATTTTGCTGGCCTTGAAAGGCTTTAGCTCAACCTGCTGAGTACCGTACTCGTTGTCCCAGCCATAGGTATCATCGGTTTTACCAAGCGTGATGTGGCCACCGGGCAGGGAGACCAGTGCGTTGGTGGGCACCAACTGACGATCGTGGCGCGCTTCCGCGCAGGCTGGCCACTGCGGTTGAGGTTTCACCCATTCGACCGGCAGCTGACGGATCAGCACGCTGGAGGTTTCCAGGTGAATTCGTTCATGCTCAATCCCCATCAGGATCACCCAGGCCGGGCTGTCCCATGTGATGGGCAGTTCAAGCGGCATCTCCTGAATAAATTGTGTCACTAAGGCTTTTACGCTACCGCGATAGTCGCGAACGGCTTCTACAGAAGGCCAGTCGTAGTGGTTGTCGTTGAGATCATCCCAGCTCATTTCGTCCACGCCAATAGCCAGCATGGCTTCGATGCGATCGTCAATGCGGTCATCGATGTAACGTCCAGCCATTAACTTGTTAATGTAGAACGTGGCGGTGTGGCCAAAGTAAAAGATCAGCGGATGGCGCAGGGGAATCGCTTTCGTAAACCATGCGCGCTGATCGTTGAGGCAGGTAAAGAGATCTTCGTACAGCGCCCATGTCTGACTAAAGTAAGCCAGCAGCTCGGCACGTTTTTGTTCGACATTTTGGCCAGAGAGCATCAGCGTCCGGGTTGGCGCAGGTAAATCGCGATGGGGTTGAACGGTGTTCACAGGACACTCCTGATTGCTGAATAAGTAATTGCAGATATTTACTATAAAGCAAAATGGAATTTCTGCTGTCTCGCTTAGCGCCGCCAGTGACGTAATATGCGGCTTTTTAAGCCGGTATCGAAACGCCAGATATGATCGAAGATGCGCATTATGCCGGGTTTACCGTGCGTGGACATGGCGACGGCGTGGAAGCGCTGCTGCTGTTGCTGCTGGCGATGTTTAACGCTGCGTACCACCTCTTCCGGCAGGCGCTGCGCAATAAAGTCTGACACGATGACGGCATCGGCATCCTGCCACAACGGGCCTTCCATCCGTTTGACCACCGCGGAAAGACAGGCTGCGAGGTCGGTTCCGCCACGAAAACGTTGGCTGAGAAAACGGATGGCCTGCTCCAGCCCGTCATCGCCCGTTAATTCGTAACCAATTACGTCATGAGCGAATAACATGATGTAACAGCGACGGCGATCGGCCAGTGCCACTTTGAGAAGGGCCAGACAAAAGGCTTTTGCACAACGTTCATTGAACCCTCCCATTGACCCTGAGGTATCGACACAAACGATAAACGGGCCACGAGGCTGTTCTTCATGCTGCTGGTGGCTGACGGGACGTTGAGTGATTTTTTCATGCCAGGCATCGCCCTGAAGTTTGTAAGTAAGCAGTCGCTTCTCTACCAGCCTGCGGTAAAACTCAAGTTCAAGCTCGCTGACGCTCAATGCTGCCAGTTCGGGTGGCAGCAAGCGTAATACGTCATCACTTTGATGAATACCGCTGACTTCTTCCGGTACGGCATCCGGTTCGCGCACCAGATGATGAAAGGCTTCCATCGGCGCATCCTGGGAGGGAACCGATTTTGCCTCACGACTCCGCCCCAGTTGCTGGGCCAGCTTCATTAATTCGGGCTGCTGTGCAAGGAACTCGCCGTATTGCAGCATCAACTGGTAATCGCCATGCTGAAGCGGCGCTTTGCCCATATCCCATAACCGTCCGGCTGCCGCTTCGTCATCGTCTGCCAGCACAGGTGCCAGTTGCCCGCTCAGGGCCATACGTTGCTGTAACTCCGCCATCAGACGTTCGCGCTGCTGCTCAAGAAGTTGCTCATTAAGCGTTAACGTTTGCAGCGTAAGGCTGAGCCGCCAGCGTTGCAGGAACAGCGTATGCTGGGCAGTGCTGAGATGGCCGGGATCGTTATGAAGAAGCAGTCGTTTTGCTTCTTCCTGGAAGGGGGATGCCAGGCGTTCAAGGTGAGAAAGGGTTTCATCAAGCTGCTGGCTGAATTCACGATCGCTGAGTAACTGAATACGCTGGAATAACTGAAACTCTTCCGCCAGTGCTTCCGGGACCGGCGTGGCTTTGAGTTCGGCATCAATTTCTGCCTTCCAGCGAGGAACATCCCGTAACAGCGCCTTTTTCATGCCGGGAAATTTTTCAAAGAACAGGGCCAGTTGTGGAGACGCGAGGAGTGCCAGAATTAACTCTTCAATCAGCTCGGTCTCGCCGATTGACAGCAGGGTACTCAGCGTCTCCAGTGAGATCATTTACGCGCCTGTTTAAGTTGTTCCGCAACGTCCTGCAGGCTGGTTTCGACGCGAGCCAGCCAGTCATCACTGATAAACAGGCAACGCTGTTGCTGACTGAACAGGTGGCGTTGTTGACGCAGCTGGTTGTCGAGTTCATCCAGCGCTTCACTGATTTCTTCCGGCAACGCCTCACTGCTGCTGCTGCCGGGCAGTGTCAGTCTTGCCGTTTGTAAGCTGACATCGCGAACCGCCAGGCAATGCTGCGCATCCACCAGCATATCCACCGTTTGAGCAAATCCAATACCGTTTAATTTGCCGCGAATATCGCCGCCTTTCTGTAACCAGTGGTTCAGTGCTTCACGCTCAATAACCAGATGCGTGACCTGCATATCATGCAGCGTGAGCGGCTTTTGCAGCATCAGCGTTAACTGCGCGTCGGTAAGGCTTTCGGGCATGTCGTAATGCGGTTTACGACTGAACATGCCGCTGTGCTTCTCAAGCGTAATGGCGGCAGCCACGCTTTGCTGCTGTTGCAGGGCCAGACGTCGGGCTTTCAGTTGCTGCAACCTGAGCAACATCGCCTGCTGTTGCCAAGCATGTTGAGTCATGAGCTGATCGATTTCACGATCCAGAAGCTGCATGGATGCAACGTCATGCCACAAACAGTCTTTCAATAAGATCAGATCCAGTGGCGCAATGGTGTTTCGCCCACTGTAAAAGGCGCTGGCCTGCAACAGATGTATGGCCTTTTTCCAGCGGCGATCGGAGATGTAAGGCGCCTCGGGTAGCTTTTCCAGCTGCTGGCGTAACTGATAGATCAGTTCAAACACGTTATCGGGCAGGGTGACCTGGCTGATGCCTTGCTGCCATCGCACATACTCTTCGTCGCTGATGCGCAGCGATTCGGCGACCGGGTTGTCATTTTCATCCTGATGATGGGTCAGCATGCTGCGGAAGTTCTGCTTTTCATGCACGTTATCCAGCCACAGGCGAATTAACATGCGGTCATACAGGGCTTCGAGCCCGCTATCGGCTTCCGGCAACTCATTGGAGGCCGTGACCAGCAGGCGCATCGGAATTTTTTCTTCGCTATCGCCATTTCGGAAACGGCGTTCGTTGATGGCGGTAAGCAGCGTGTTAAGGATTGCCGGGCCGGCTTTCCAGATCTCATCCAGAAAAACGATTTCGGCATCGGGGAGATAGCCTTTGGTCAGCCGCTGATAGCGTCCTTCATCTTTTAAAGCCTGAATAGACAGCGGACCAAAGACTTCTTCCGGAGTAGAAAAGCGGGTCATCAGATATTCGAAAGCGCGGGCATGCTGGAAGGCGCATTTCAGGCGACGGGCAATCAGGCTTTTTGCTATGCCTGGCGGACCCAGCAAAAATACGCTTTCGCCGCTGAGTGCGGCGAGCAGGCAAAGGCGAATGGCATGATGTCGCTCATACAAACCTTTTTCTAACGCATTGCTGAGACGAGAAATTCTTTCTGCCAAAAGATGGGGTTGAGCCATAATCACATCAATGTCCTTACGATCGTCGAGCCGCCGCGTTTTAGCGAACGCAATACTCTATAGGGTATGATGCGCGAAAGCGTTAATCGATGTCAGCTTTTTTGTTTCAGAAGGTTCGACAGCGCGACTTTAAATGTTAATGCAGCACCAAAAAACAGTGAATGACCATCGGTTACCCGGACGGCGGTGTAGGAATTTTTGTGAATACGTGCATACTGTGCGCTTTTTGATGGCTTGTGCGCCTCTCAGACTCCAACAAAAGATAATTTTATGAGCTCGGATAATAAGCACTCACTAGGCGGATTAACGCTGGCTGCCATTGGTGTCGTCTACGGGGATATCGGCACCAGCCCGCTTTATACCTTACGCGAATGTCTTTCGGGGCAGTTTGGCTTTGGCGTGGAGCGGGATGCGGTCTTTGGCTTTCTTTCGCTGATTTTCTGGCTGCTGGTGCTGGTGGTATCGCTGAAATATATCAGCTACGTCATGCGCGCAGACAATGCCGGAGAAGGCGGCATCTTGACGCTGATGTCCCTGGCGGGGCGACATACGGGCGGGCGAGCCACCGCAATTCTGGTGATTATGGGGCTGATTGGCGGCAGTTTTTTCTACGGCGAGGTGGTGATCACCCCGGCGGTTTCTGTCCTGTCGGCGATTGAAGGTCTGGAAATTGCGGCGCCAAGTCTCGATAGCTACATCGTGCCCATGGCCATCGCCGTCCTGACACTGTTGTTTGTCATTCAAAAACACGGGACCGGCATCGTGGGTAAACTCTTCGCGCCCGTCATGCTGTTGTGGTTTATTGTCCTGGCCGTGTTGGGTGCGCGCAGCATTCTCAATAATCCCGAAGTATTGCAGGCGCTCAATCCTTACTGGGCGCTGCACTTTTTTGTCGAATACAAGTCTGTCTCCTTCTTTGCGCTCGGCGCGGTGGTGCTCGCAATTACAGGCGTCGAAGCGCTGTATGCGGACATGGGGCACTTCGGTAAATTCCCTATCCGGCTGGCATGGTTTGTGGTGGTGCTGCCTTCGCTGGTGCTCAACTACTTTGGTCAGGGCGCGCTGTTACTGAAGCAGCCGGAAGCGATTAAAAACCCGTTCTTCCTGTTGGCTCCCGACTGGGCGCTGATCCCCATGCTGATTCTGGCGACCTTAGCCACCGTTATTGCTTCACAGGCGGTGATTTCCGGGGTCTTCTCATTAACCCGACAGGCGGTACGTCTGGGTTATTTGCCGCCAATGCGCATCGTCCATACATCGGAAAAAGAGTCGGGGCAGATCTACATCCCCGTGATTAACTGGCTGCTTTATTTCTCTGTCGTGATTGTCATCATCGGCTTTGAGCATTCGAGTAACCTGGCTGCGGCTTACGGGATTGCGGTCACGGGCACCATGGTGCTGACATCCATTCTGTGTGCGACCGTGGCGATACTGAACTGGCACTGGAATCGTTATCTGGTGGGGCTGATTTTAGTGGCGATGCTGTGCATTGATGTGTCGCTGTTCTCGGCCAACCTGATTAAAATTTTCTCCGGCGGCTGGCTGCCCCTGACGCTGGCGCTGATGATGTTTATTGTGATGACAACCTGGAAGAGTGAACGCTTTCGGTTGCTGCGCCGCATGCATGAGCACGGCAATTCCCTGGAAGCAATGATTGCTTCTCTGGAAAAGTCACCGCCTGTTCGCGTACCCGGCACTGCGGTTTACATGTCTCGCGCGCTGAACGTGATTCCTTTTGCCATGTTGCATAACCTTAAGCATAACAAGGTGCTGCATGAGCGCGTCGTGCTGTTAACGCTGCGTACCGAAGATGCGCCATACGTACACAACGTCAGGCGCGTCACCATTGAGCAGTTGTCGCCCACCTTCTGGCGCGTGGTAGCCAGTTACGGCTGGCGTGAAACGCCGAACGTTGAAGAGATTTTCCACCGCTGTGGCCTGGAAGGACTTAACTGCCGCATGATGGAGACCTCTTTCTTTATGTCCCATGAGTCGCTGATCATTGGAAAACGCCCCTGGTATTTGCGTCTGCGCGGCAAGCTGTTTATGACGTTACAACGCAATGCGCTGCGTGCGCCCGATCAGTTTGAGATCCCGCCGAATCGGGTTATCGAGCTGGGAACGCAGGTCGAGATTTAAACGGCTGTGCCTGCCTGTCAGGCACAGCGTTTCACCAGTGCAGCGTGACGCACAATCCGCCGCCGGGATGTTGACTGAAGTGCAGCGACATACCGTGCAACTGGGCAATATTGCGTACGATCGATAAACCCAGCCCACTGCCGCTTTTCTCCTGCCCCGGCGGACGCCAGAAACGTTCGCCTAAACGCTGCAACTCCGCTGCCGATAAACTGTTTCCGTTATCCTCCACCCGCAACGTATTCGGGCTGAGCACGATGTCAACGCGGCTGCCCGGCGGTGTATAGCGGATAGCGTTATCCAACAGATTTCTGATCAGCAGTGACAGCAGCAACGCGTGTCCCGAAATAACCGGATCGGCTTCAGCGTTAAGGCGCAACGTAATGTCAGCCTTATCTGCCAGTGGCAGCTGTGAAGCCAGCGTGTCCTGTGCCACCTTTTTTAACATGACGGGCTGGAACGTATTGCGAACATCCTCGGCTTCAATGCGGGAAAGGGTAAGCAGCTGATCAACCAGACGAGTGGCGCGGGTAATACCCGCATCCAGCTGTTGCAGCGCGTGAGTGCGCATCGCCTCGTCATCGGCGGCCAGTTGAATGACCTCGCTTTGCACTCGCAGTGCGGCGAGCGGGCTGCGTAATTCGTGTGCGGCATCCGAGGTAAAACGGCGTTCCCGCTGCATCATGGTATGAATACGGCTGAACAGGCCGTTCAGGGCGTCAATTAACGGTCGTACCTCTTTGGGAACGCGATCGGCCTGCAAGGGCGCATCATCGTCAGGTGCCCGCCCGGCAAGCTGGTGGCTGAGTTTCTTCAGCGGATGAAGTTCATACCACACCAGGCCCGTTAACATCAGCAACATAAAAGGTAATGAGATCAGCCAGGGCAACATGCTGGCATCGACCAGATCTTTTGCCATATCGTCACGGTATTCCCATTCCTGACCCACCACGACGCGGTAACGTTGATCGGGCGTAGTCAGCCAGACAAAACGCCAGAGATCGTCATCCCCGTTAAGCTGGCCATCCTGGAAACCTTGATGATCCGCATTAAAGGGCAGATCTTTGCCATTATCACCGTCGTTGAGGACCTGTTTTCCCTCCCGGTCAAATACCGCGAAAGCCAGCGCGTCATCGTCCTGTTCGCCACGATTGTGATCCAGCAACTTTTTCGTTTTGGGCAGCGACGTGCCGTTCAGCGTCGTGAAGTCCAGGGTCAGCAGGCGCTTAGCAAGCAGCATCTGTTGCGTATCAAACAGCTCGTTAACGGTGTCACGTGTTTTATACCAGGCGCTGAGCGTGGCCGCTCCCCAACAAATGCCCAGTATCAGCACCAGGCCAATGCCAAGGCGTAAAAACAAACTCATCGATCGCATTCGCTTTCCCCCAGCGTATAGCCCACGCCGTGGATGGTGCGGATAAAGCGGTTACCGAGTTTTTTACGCAGATGATGGATATGCACTTCTACCGCATTGCTCGACACTTCGGTATCCCAGGTATAGAGCTTTTCTTCGAGCTGGCTTCGCGTCAGTACCCGATCCGGATTTCGCATAAACAGCTCAAGCAGGGCCAGCTCACGGCTTTTTAACGCGATATTTTCGCCGTTTCTTTCCACGCTGAGATTACCGGGAATCAACACTACATCGCCATGACGCAGTTCGGGCTGGAATTGCCCGTGGCGGCGGCGAATCAGTGCCTGTAAGCGTGCGGCAACTTCTGTAAGGGCAAAGGGTTTGCACAGGTAATCGTCAGCCCCCATCTGTAATCCTTCAACGCGTTGATCAAGCGCATCGCGGGCGGTAAGGATAAGAACCGGGACATCGTGCCCCTGCTGACGCCATTGACGCAATATGTCCAGCCCGTCACGCTCAGGCAGTGATAAATCGAGTACGACCGCATCCCACGGCGCCGCCGTTAATGCCTGAAAACCGGCCTCGCCAGAGACAAACCAGTCAACGCTGAATCCCAGCTTACTGAGTCCCGCTTTAATGCCGTCTCCAATCAGGCGGTCGTCTTCAATCAGTAAAATTCGCATCGCTTCTCCCTTTTAGTAAGCGATTTATACGAAGGCGAATGGGGGTTGTACAGTGAGTTTGGCTAAAAACTGCGTTTATTTTTGCCTTAAGATCCTGTTAAGAACTCTATGTTTTACTACAGTCACTACCCTAACTGCTTCATGGACAAGAGGTGACAAAATGAAAAAGTATGCTGCACTATTAGCCGTAACCATGCTGGCTTCCGCGCCGGTCTTTGCTGCACAACAAGGCGGATTTGTTGATCCAAATGCGCCAGCGCCGGCCGCACATCAGCAGCAGGGCGGTTTCAAAACCGATCAAAGCAGTGTTGTAACGGTGAAACAGGCTGAAGAGATGAAAGATGATAGCTGGATTACCGTTCGTGGCCAGCTTGAAAAGCAGATTGGTGACGAAGACTACGTGTTCCGTGATCAGACCGGCACGATGAAAGTAGAAATCGATCATAAGCGCTGGAATGGGCTGACTGTTTCACCCAAAGACCGTGTTGAACTGACCGGGGAACTGGACAAAGATTTCAACAGCATCGAGCTGGACGTCAAGCAGGTCAAAAAGTTGCCCTGATTCTGCCCCAATGGACCGCCCAGGCGGTCCATTTTTCCCTTCTGACTGCCCCCTAACTCAAATTCTGGTCTGCAACAGCGAAACGTTTCGATAGCGATCACAAATTTCTTATTCAGTGGTTGAATTGTAACCTTCATTTTATACACTCCTGAAAGCGAAACGTTTCGCTCTGGAGTGGAAAAATGAAAAAAGGTCGCCTGTTAAACGCTGAACTCTCTTACGTCATCGCCCGCCTGGGCCATACGGATACATTGACGATCGCCGATGCGGGGTTGCCGATTCCGGCAGAAACGCAGCGTATCGATCTGGCACTGATACCGGGTACGCCAGGATTTATGCAGGTGGTTGAAGCGGTAACGCATGAGATGCAGGTGGAAAGCGCCTTTATCGCGGAAGAAATTAAGCAGCATAATCCGCAGCTCCACAGCGAACTGATCGCCGTGCTCGACGCATTGCAACAGCACCAGGGAAATACCATTAGTATCCACTACATCAGTCACGAACAGTTCAAACAACAAACACAGCGTAGTCAGGCGGTCATTCGCAGCGGAGAGTGTTCTCCGTTTGCGAATGTCATCCTGAGCGCAGGTGTGACCTTCTGAGGCCATTATGCAACCGTTACTGCAGCTTAAAGGCATCGAAAAATCATTTCCGGGCGTCAAAGCACTGAATGGCGCATCGTTGTCAGTCTGGCCGGGACGCGTCATGGCGCTGGTGGGGGAAAACGGCGCGGGCAAATCGACCATGATGAAAGTGCTTACCGGCATTTACAGTCGTGATGCCGGTTCACTGTTGTGGCTGGGTGAAGAAACGACGTTCAGCGGACCCAAGGCTTCTCAGGAAGCGGGCATTGGTATTATCCATCAGGAACTTAACCTGATCCCCCAGTTAACCGTCGCGGAAAACATTTTTCTTGGCCGCGAATTCGTTAATGGCCTGGGCTGCATCAACTGGAAACGGATGTATGCCGAAGCTGACGCGCTGCTAAAGCGCCTGAATTTACGTTTTAACAGCCACAAACTGGTGGGCGATTTATCCATCGGCGATCAGCAAATGGTCGAGATCGCTAAAGTGCTGAGCTTTGAGTCGAAAGTCATCATTATGGATGAGCCGACCGACGCGCTGACCGATACCGAAACCCTGTCGTTATTCCGCGTTATCAACGAGCTGAAAGCACAGGGATGCGGCATCGTCTATATCTCCCATCGCATGAAAGAGATTTTTGAGATTTGCGATGATGTCACGGTGTTCCGTGATGGTCAGTTTATTGCTGAGCGTGCCGTCAGCGATCTGAGCGAAGAAAGCCTCATTGAGATGATGGTGGGCCGTAAGCTGGAAGATCAGTATCCCCATCTGGACGAGGCGCCTGGCGACGTGCGCCTTAAAGTCGAAAACCTCAGCGGGCCTGGCGTCGATAACGTCTCGTTTACCCTGCGCAAAGGTGAAATTCTTGGCGTGTCTGGCCTGATGGGCGCTGGGCGCACCGAACTGATGAAAATCCTCTACGGTGCTGCGCCCCGCAGCGCCGGGCAGATCTGGCTGAGTGGACGTGAAGTGGTGACCCGCTCACCGCAGGATGGCCTTGCCAATGGCATCGTGTATATCTCGGAAGACCGTAAGCGCGATGGCCTGGTGCTGGGCATGTCAGTCAAAGAGAACATGTCTTTGACCGCACTGCGCTACTTCAGTCACTTGGGCGGCAGGCTCAGGCACGCTGAAGAGCAGCTCGCCGTCAGCGATTTTATCCGTCTGTTTAACGTTAAAACCCCGTCAATGGAGCAGCCGATTGGCCTGCTATCCGGCGGTAATCAACAGAAAGTCGCGATTGCCCGCGGATTAATGACGCGCCCCAACGTGTTGATTCTCGATGAACCGACGCGCGGTGTTGACGTGGGGGCAAAAAAAGAGATCTATCAGCTCATTAACCAGTTTAAGGCAGAAGGGCTGAGCATTATTTTGGTGTCGTCGGAAATGCCAGAAGTTCTGGGCATGAGTGACCGTATTGTCGTGATGCATGAAGGCCGTTTAAGCGGCGAATTTACCCGTGAAGACGCTACCCAGGAAAGCCTGATGGCCGCAGCCGTTGGTAAGCAACACAGTGAGGATTTAGTTGTATGACCACCCAGACCGTTCCGTCTAACCGTCGCTGGTTCAGCAAAGCCTGGCTGCTTGAGCAAAAGTCGCTGATTGCGCTGATTGTGTTGATTGCCGTGGTCGCCAGCCAGAGCCCTAATTTCTTTACCGTGGCAAACCTGTTCAACATTTTGCAGCAGACATCGGTCAACGCCATTATGGCGGTGGGCATGACGCTGGTTATTCTGACGTCAGGTATCGATCTCTCTGTGGGATCGCTACTGGCGCTCACAGGTGCGGTGGCGGCATCGCTGGTGGGAATGGAGGTGAATGCCTTTGTTGCGGTTGCGGCCTCGCTGGCGCTGGGCGCAGCCATTGGCGCGGTGACCGGTACCATTGTCGCGCGCGGTAAGGTGCAGGCTTTTATCGCCACGCTGGTGATGATGCTGTTACTGCGCGGTGTCACCATGGTTTATACCAACGGCAGCCCTGTGAATACCGGCTTTAATGACAATGCCGATCTGTTCGGCTGGTTTGGTATTGGTCGTCCGTTGGGGATTCCTACACCCGTATGGCTGATGGTGCTGGTGTTCGTGGCGGCCTGGTACATGCTGCACCACACGCGGTTGGGCCGCTACATCTATGCACTGGGGGGGAATGAAGCCGCAACACGTCTCTCCGGTATCAACGTCAATCGGGTCAAAGTCATTGTTTATTCACTGTCTGGCATGCTGGCGGCGCTGGCGGGTTCTATCGAAGTCGCCCGTCTTTCGTCCGCGCAGCCGACAGCCGGAACAGGCTATGAACTGGATGCGATTGCCGCCGTTGTATTAGGCGGTACCAGCCTGGCCGGAGGTAAGGGCCGGATTGTTGGCACCTTAATTGGCGCATTAATCCTTGGCTTTTTGAACAATGGTTTAAATCTGATGGGTGTATCGTCGTATTACCAGATGATCGTAAAAGCGGTAGTCATTCTGCTGGCGGTGCTGGTGGACAATAAAAGCAGCAAATAACTCAGACCTTAATACAGGATAAAATGATGAAAAAGTTAACTGCATTAGCTGTGATCCTTGGTGCAACGCTCAGCGCCAGCGCAATGGCTAAAGATACCATTGCCTTAGTTATCTCTACGCTGAACAACCCGTTCTTCGTTTCACTGAAAGACGGCGCACAGAAAGAAGCCGATAAACTGGGCTACAACCTGGTCGTGCTGGATTCACAGAACAACCCGGCAAAAGAACTGGCTAACGTTCAGGACTTAACCGTGCGCGGGACGAAAGTGCTGTTGATTAACCCGACCGATTCTGACGCTGTCGGCAACGCCATCAAAATGGCTAACCAGGCGAAGATCCCGGTGATCACCCTGGACCGCGTAGCTGCACAGGGTACGGTAGTCAGTCACGTTGCATCTGACAACCGCTTTGGCGGCAAGATGGCGGGTGACTACATCGCACGTAAACTGGGTGATAACGCGAAAGTGATCGAGTTAGAAGGCATCGCAGGGACCTCTGCTGCGCGTGAACGTGGCGAAGGTTTTAAACAGGCTGCTGACGCACATAAATTCCAGATCCTGGCCAGCCAGCCGGCAGACTTTGATCGTACCAAGGGTTTGAACGTTATGCAGAACCTGCTGCAGGCGCACCCGGATGTTCAGGCGGTGTTTGCACAGAATGACGAAATGGCACTGGGCGCGCTGCGTGCACTGCAAACTGCAGGCAAAACCGATGTGATGGTCGTCGGTTTCGATGGCACACCTGATGGCGTGAAAGCCGTTGAAGGTGGCAAGCTGGCCGCAACCGTGGCTCAGATGCCAGAGAAAATTGGCATGATCGGCGTTCAGACTGCTGATAAAGTGCTGAAAGGTGAAAAAGTGCAGGCGGTCAATCCGGTCGATCTGAAACTGGTTACCAAATAAATCAAAGAAAAGCAGGGCATTGCGCCACCCGTCGGTGGCGCACTTATTTCGGACTCCTCCAATGAGCAAAAACGCAAAACTGGCCGTTCTCGGTAGCATTAATGCTGACCACATCCTTAATCTGGCTCATTTTCCCCGCCCTGGCGAAACGGTGATCGGGCAGAAATACCAGATTGCGTTTGGCGGTAAAGGCGCGAATCAGGCGGTTGCCGCGGGTCGTGCGGGTGCGAATATCGCTTTTATAGCCTGTGTTGGCGCTGATGACATTGGCGAACGTATTTGCCAGCAGCTCGCGCAGGACAATATTGATACGCATCCAGTAGAAGCCGTCGAGGGTGAATCTACGGGTGTGGCGATGATTTTCGTGAATGGCGAAGGCGAAAATAACATTGGCATCTATTCCGGCGCCAACGCGGCATTGACGCCGCAGTATGTTGAACGTCACCAGCAGGTCATTGCCCAGGCGGATGCCTTACTGATGCAGTTGGAATCGCCCCTGGACAGCGTTTTGGCTGCGGCGACGTTGGCCAGACAGCATCAGACCCGCGTGATTTTAAATCCTGCTCCGGCAACGAAACTGTCTGATGATTTGTTAGCGCTTATCGACATCATTACGCCGAATGAAACTGAAGCTGAAATTCTGACCGGTATTGCGGTAAATAATGATGATGATGCAGCACGTGCCGCCGCCGCATTGCATGAAAAAGGTATTGCTACCGTTTTGATTACCCTGGGACGCCGTGGCGTCTGGCTCAGTGAAAATGGGAAGGGACAACGTATTGCCGGCTTTGAGGTCAACGCGGTCGACACCATTGCTGCTGGCGATACCTTTAACGGTGCGTTTATCACTGCGCGACTTGAAGGTAAGGCCATGCATGATGCCGTTCGTTTTGCCCATGCCGCCGCGGCAATTGCGGTAACCCGTTCAGGTGCGCAGCCTTCTGTACCGTGGCGTGCGGAAATCGACGACTTTTTACAGCAGCAGGGTTAAGCGCTTGGCTACGATGAAAGATGTCGCCCGACTGGCGGGTGTCTCAACTTCAACGGTTTCACACGTCATCAACAAGAACCGTTTTGTCAGTGACGGCGTGCGTGAAAAAATTGAACAGGCGATCCGCGAACTCAACTACGCGCCGTCGGCATTAGCGCGTAGCCTCAAGCTTAACCAAACCAATACCATCGGCATGCTGCTGACTGCCAGTAGCAACCCTTTTTATGCAGAAGTCGTGCGTGGGGTGGAAGACAGTTGCTATGAGCGGGGATACAGTCTGATTCTTTGTAATACCGCTGGCGACGAAGCGCGCATGAATCATAGCCTGGAAACGCTGCTGCAAAAGCGCGTTGATGGCTTGCTTATCATGTGTACCGAGAGTCATCTGCCTTCGGCCGAAATCCTTAATCGTTATCCTTCTATCCCAACGGTGATGATGGACTGGGCACCTTTTGAAGGCCATGGCGATATTATTCAGGATAACGCGTTGTTAGGGGGAGAGCTGGCCACGCAGCACCTAATTGACAGTGGCTACTCGCGTATTGCCTGTATTTCTGGGCCGCTTGATAAAACACCTGCACGCATGCGACTGGAAGGTTATTACCAGGCGATGCAGAAAAGCGGTCTGCATGTTCCGCCAGAATATGTTGTCAGTGGCGACTTTGAGTTTTCAGGCGGCTACAACGCAATGTTTGAATTGCTGGCGCTGGAAACGCCGCCGCATGCTGTTTTTACCAGCAACGACGCGATGGCGGTTGGCGTTTATCACGCATTGCATCAGGCCGGACTGCAGATTCCACAGGATATGGCGGTGATGGGATATGACGATATTGAACTGGCTCGCTATATGTCACCGCCGCTGAGTACTATTCATCAACCTAAAGATGAACTGGGCGAACTGGCGATAGATACGCTGATTCACCGCCTGAGCAATCCCGACGTCAGCCAGCAAACGCTGGTACTGACGCCGGAGCTGGTACCGCGAGGCTCGGTTTAAGCCTTTTTCTTTTTATCGCGATTGCTGATCAGGTTACGTCCATCACCATTGCGCAACATCATAAATGTTAGCGCCGACAGCACGGTTACGATGCCCATCGTCAGGAAGGTGGAATGGAACTGTTCTACCGTCGTGCTATCAAACTCCTGATAAAAACGCAGTACAGCAGCGCTGACCGCTACACCGAAACTGATCGCCAGTTGTTGTGTCACGGCTAGCACGCTATTGCCGCCACTGGCGTTGTCGTCATCTAAATCAGCCAGCGTAATAGTATTCATCGCCGTAAACTGGGTGGACATCGCCATACCCAGCAGAAAGAGCGGTATCAATAATAATGCGATGCTTTCAGAAGGTGACTGCAGTGAAAAGCTGGCAATCATGAACCCGATAATCACCGTAATGCTGACCAGCAAGCGGCGATAACCAAACCAGCGCAGCAGCTGCGTCACGCTTTGTTTTGCCAGAATAGATCCTACGGCCGTGGGCGCCATCATGCATCCCGCCAGAATAGCCGAGTAACCGAAACCCACCTGAAGCATCAGCGGCATCAAAAACGGCACACAGCCTGTACCAAGCCGCGAGGCGATGTTGCCAATGATACCTACCGAGAAGGTGCGGGTCTTAAACATTGGCAGATTAATAAGGGGAGAGGGGTGACGTCGGGCGTGCGCAATATAAAGAAGCAATAACACAACACCGCCACACAATACCCCGGCCGCAATCCAGGGCGAGACGATACGCTCACCAAACAGCTCTATCCCGGTGGAGATCATCACCAACCCGATGCCGAAGAGTAAAAAGCCCAGAAAGTCGAAGCGGCGTTTAGGCGTAGTAAAGTCAGGCATATATTTACGCGCATAGAATATGCCCAGTATGCCAATAGGGATGTTAATCAGGAATATCCAGTGCCAGGTGGCATACGTCACCATTACACCGCCCAACAGCGGCCCCAGGATCGGCCCCACTAACCCCGGCATCGTCACAAAGTTAAGGATGGGTAAGAGTTCACTGCGCGGATAGGCGCGCAAGAGTGCCAGGCGCGCTACCGGCATCATCATGGCACCACCAACGCCCTGAATGACACGGGAGGTAACCAGAACAGATAAAGAAGGCGACAAGGCGCAGGCTAACGAGCCAAGGGTAAAGAGCGAAACGGCAATCATGAAGATTTTGCGTGTGCCGTAACGATCTGCAAGCCAGCCGCTGACGGGGATAAGCATGGCAACGGTTAAGGTGTAGCTGATGACGGCGGACTGCATGGCAAGCGGGGAACGGTCAAGACTGGTGGCGATCGCGGGCAGGGCTGTGTTCAATATCGTGGCATCCAGTGACTGCATAAAGAATGCCATAGCGGCAATCCATGGCAGACCAGCCATACTGCGCGCGGATTTAATCATTGAGCGTCCTTCGTAATGTTTTCAGCAAAGATAATGAAGAAGAATAGCATTGGCAGAAATGCACAATACGCCTCTTTCAAAGACTACGTGGTGATTTCCGTGCGTTGTTTAGGCAGGAAGTGGTGCTTTTTACCTCGTTCGTTTAAAAATAAACCGCTCAGTCATTTTTTTATAATTAATGCTTGTCACTCAGAAAGAACTCCCTATAATGCGCCTCCACTGACACGGCACAACGGCTTACGTAACGCGGTGTTCAGCAGGAGGCTCCCAGGAGTTTCCGCCGGAGAAAAACTTCTGAAAAAGAGGTTGACTCTGAAGGAGGAAAGCGTAATATACGCCACCTCGCGACAGACGGTTAACCCGCTGTTCGCACTGCTCTTTAACAATTTATCAGACAATCTGTGTGGGCACTCGCAGGATTGATATCAGCGTCTCCGGACGTAAAAAATATCAAAGCCTCACGAGTGAACACATAATGAAATTCATTATGACGTTTTACAGATGAGCACCGCTTAACTTGTTTAAGCAAATCAAACTTTAAATTGAAGAGTTTGATCATGGCTCAGATTGAACGCTGGCGGCAGGCCTAACACATGCAAGTCGGACGGTAGCACAGAGGAGCTTGCTCCTCGGGTGACGAGTGGCGGACGGGTGAGTAATGTCTGGGGATCTGCCCGATAGAGGGGGATAACCACTGGAAACGGTGGCTAATACCGCATAACGTCGCAAGACCAAAGAGGGGGACCTTCGGGCCTCTCACTATCGGATGAACCCAGATGGGATTAGCTAGTAGGCGGGGTAACGGCCCACCTAGGCGACGATCCCTAGCTGGTCTGAGAGGATGACCAGCCACACTGGAACTGAGACACGGTCCAGACTCCTACGGGAGGCAGCAGTGGGGAATATTGCACAATGGGCGCAAGCCTGATGCAGCCATGCCGCGTGTATGAAGAAGGCCTTCGGGTTGTAAAGTACTTTCAGCGGGGAGGAAGGCGATGTGGTTAATAACCGCATTGATTGACGTTACCCGCAGAAGAAGCACCGGCTAACTCCGTGCCAGCAGCCGCGGTAATACGGAGGGTGCAAGCGTTAATCGGAATTACTGGGCGTAAAGCGCACGCAGGCGGTCTGTTAAGTCAGATGTGAAATCCCCGGGCTTAACCTGGGAACTGCATTTGAAACTGGCAGGCTTGAGTCTCGTAGAGGGGGGTAGAATTCCAGGTGTAGCGGTGAAATGCGTAGAGATCTGGAGGAATACCGGTGGCGAAGGCGGCCCCCTGGACGAAGACTGACGCTCAGGTGCGAAAGCGTGGGGAGCAAACAGGATTAGATACCCTGGTAGTCCACGCCGTAAACGATGTCGACTTGGAGGTTGTTCCCTTGAGGAGTGGCTTCCGGAGCTAACGCGTTAAGTCGACCGCCTGGGGAGTACGGCCGCAAGGTTAAAACTCAAATGAATTGACGGGGGCCCGCACAAGCGGTGGAGCATGTGGTTTAATTCGATGCAACGCGAAGAACCTTACCTACTCTTGACATCCACGGAATTTGGCAGAGATGCCTTAGTGCCCTCGGGAACCGTGAGACAGGTGCTGCATGGCTGTCGTCAGCTCGTGTTGTGAAATGTTGGGTTAAGTCCCGCAACGAGCGCAACCCTTATCCTTTGTTGCCAGCGATTCGGTCGGGAACTCAAAGGAGACTGCCGGTGATAAACCGGAGGAAGGTGGGGATGACGTCAAGTCATCATGGCCCTTACGAGTAGGGCTACACACGTGCTACAATGGCGCATACAAAGAGAAGCGACCTCGCGAGAGCAAGCGGACCTCATAAAGTGCGTCGTAGTCCGGATCGGAGTCTGCAACTCGACTCCGTGAAGTCGGAATCGCTAGTAATCGTGGATCAGAATGCCACGGTGAATACGTTCCCGGGCCTTGTACACACCGCCCGTCACACCATGGGAGTGGGTTGCAAAAGAAGTAGGTAGCTTAACCTTCGGGAGGGCGCTTACCACTTTGTGATTCATGACTGGGGTGAAGTCGTAACAAGGTAACCGTAGGGGAACCTGCGGTTGGATCACCTCCTTACCTGAAGATACTTTCCCGCGAAGTGCTCACACAGATTGTCTGATAGAAAGATAAAGAAGCAAGACGGCTGCGAAGTCGAGACACGTCAGTGTCCCCTTCGTCTAGCGGTTAGGACTCCGCCCTTTCACGGCGGCAACAGGGGTTCGAATCCCCTAGGGGACGCCACTTGCTTGGTGACAGGTGAAAGGTGTCTCCACGAAGTATCTCAAAACTGGCCTCAGGGTCACGTTTGAGATATTTGCTCTTTAACAATCCGGAACAAGCTGAAAATTTGAAACGACACAGCGTCGCATTCTTCCGTAATAAAGAATGATGACGGTGTGTTCGAGTCTCTCAAAAGCTCACGACACGCAGCGTAAAACGCCTGTGGGTTGTGAGGTTAAGCGACTAAGCGTACACGGTGGATGCCCTGGCAGTCAGAGGCGATGAAGGGCGTGCTAATCTGCGATAAGCGCCGGTAAGGTGATATGAACCGCAATAACCGGCGATACCCGAATGGGGAAACCCAGTGTGTTTCGACACACTATCATGCAGTGAATACATAGCTGTATGAGGCGAACCGGGGGAACTGAAACATCTAAGTACCCCGAGGAAAAGAAATCAACCGAGATTCCCCCAGTAGCGGCGAGCGAACGGGGAGGAGCCCAGAACCATCATCAGCTTGTGCATCAGTGGAAGCGTCTGGAAAGTCGCAGGGTACAGGGTGATACTCCCGTACACAAAGGTGCACAGGCTGTGAGTTCGATGAGTAAGGCGGGACACGTGGTATCCTGTCTGAATATGGGGGGACCATCCTCCAAGGCTAAATACTCCTGACTGACCGATAGTGAACCAGTACCGTGAGGGAAAGGCGAAAAGAACCCCGGCGAGGGGAGTGAAACAGAACCTGAAACCGTGTACGTACAAGCAGTGGGAGCCTCTTTATGGGGTGACTGCGTACCTTTTGTATAATGGGTCAGCGACTTATATTCTGTAGCAAGGTTAACCGTATAGGGGAGCCGCAGGGAAACCGAGTCTTAACTGGGCGTTAAGTTGCAGGGTATAGACCCGAAACCCGGTGATCTAGCCATGGGCAGGTTGAAGGTTGGGTAACACTAACTGGAGGACCGAACCGACTAATGTTGAAAAATTAGCGGATGACCTGTGGCTGGGGGTGAAAGGCCAATCAAACCGGGAGATAGCTGGTTCTCCCCGAAAGCTATTTAGGTAGCGCCTCGTGAACTCATCTCCGGGGGTAGAGCACTGTTTCGGCTAGGGGGCCATCCCGGCTTACCAACCCGATGCAAACTGCGAATACCGGAGAATGTTATCACGGGAGACACACGGCGGGTGCTAACGTCCGTCGTGAAGAGGGAAACAACCCAGACCGCCAGCTAAGGTCCCAAAGTCATGGTTAAGTGGGAAACGATGTGGGAAGGCCCAGACAGCCAGGATGTTGGCTTAGAAGCAGCCATCATTTAAAGAAAGCGTAATAGCTCACTGGTCGAGTCGGCCTGCGCGGAAGATGTAACGGGGCTAAACCATGCACCGAAGCTGCGGCAGCGACACTATGTGTTGTTGGGTAGGGGAGCGTTCTGTAAGCCGTCGAAGGTGTGCTGTGAGGCATGCTGGAGGTATCAGAAGTGCGAATGCTGACATAAGTAACGATAAACAAGGTGAAAAACCTTGTCGCCGGAAGACCAAGGGTTCCTGTTCAACGTTAATCGGAGCAGGGTGAGTCGACCCCTAAGGCGAGGCCGAAAGGCGTAGTCGATGGGAAACAGGTTAATATTCCTGTACTTGGTGTTACTGCGAAGGGGGGACGGAGAAGGCTATATCAGCCGGGCGACGGTTGTCCCGGTTTAAGCGTGTAGGTGTGTGTTCCAGGCAAATCCGGTTCACTTTACACTGAGGCGTGACGACGAGGCACTACGGTGCTGAAGTGATAAATGCCCTGCTTCCAGGAAAAGCCTCTAAGCATCAGGTAACACAAAATCGTACCCCAAACCGACACAGGTGGTCAGGTAGAGAATACCAAGGCGCTTGAGAGAACTCGGGTGAAGGAACTAGGCAAAATGGTGCCGTAACTTCGGGAGAAGGCACGCTGGCGCGTAGGTGAAGGGACTTGCTCCCGGAGCTGAAGCCAGTCGAAGATACCAGCTGGCTGCAACTGTTTATTAAAAACACAGCACTGTGCAAACACGAAAGTGGACGTATACGGTGTGACGCCTGCCCGGTGCCGGAAGGTTAATTGATGGGGTTATCCGCAAGGAGAAGCTCTTGATCGAAGCCCCGGTAAACGGCGGCCGTAACTATAACGGTCCTAAGGTAGCGAAATTCCTTGTCGGGTAAGTTCCGACCTGCACGAATGGCGTAATGATGGCCAGGCTGTCTCCACCCGAGACTCAGTGAAATTGAAATCGCTGTGAAGATGCAGTGTACCCGCGGCAAGACGGAAAGACCCCGTGAACCTTTACTACAGCTTGACACTGAACACTGAGCCTTGATGTGTAGGATAGGTGGGAGGCTTTGAAGCGTGGACGCCAGTCTGCGTGGAGCCGGCCTTGAAATACCACCCTTTAATGTTTGGTGTTCTAACGTAGGCCCGTAATCCGGGCTGCGGACAGTGTCTGGTGGGTAGTTTGACTGGGGCGGTCTCCTCCCAAAGCGTAACGGAGGAGCACGAAGGTTGGCTAATCCTGGTCGGACATCAGGAGGTTAGTGCAATGGCATAAGCCAGCTTGACTGCGAGAGTGACGGCTCGAGCAGGTGCGAAAGCAGGTCATAGTGATCCGGTGGTTCTGAATGGAAGGGCCATCGCTCAACGGATAAAAGGTACTCCGGGGATAACAGGCTGATACCGCCCAAGAGTTCATATCGACGGCGGTGTTTGGCACCTCGATGTCGGCTCATCACATCCTGGGGCTGAAGTAGGTCCCAAGGGTACGGCTGTTCGCCGTTTAAAGTGGTACGCGAGCTGGGTTTAGAACGTCGTGAGACAGTTCGGTCCCTATCTGCCGTGGGCGCTGGAGAATTGAGGGGGGTTGCTCCTAGTACGAGAGGACCGGAGTGAACGCACCGCTGGTGTCCGGGTTGTCACGCCAGTGGCACTGCCCGGTAGCTAAGTGCGGAAAAGATAAGTGCTGAAAGCATCTAAGCACGAAACTTGCCCCGAGATGAGTTCTCCCTGAGCCTTTAAGGCTCCTGAAGGGACGTTGAAGACGACGACGTTGATAGGCCGGGTGTGTAAGCGCAGCGATGCGTTGAGCTTACCGGTACTAATGACCCGTGAGGCTTAACCTTACAACGCCAGAGGCGTTTTGGTAGAGAGACGACTTAAATTTTCAGCATTGTTTACCGGATAAAGAATCTGCGGAAACGAAAGATTTTGCGGCGTGACAGGGCGCAGCGCGAAGACATCAGCGGGAGCATACTGAAGTATGTGACCGATGTGGCTGAGCGATGGCAACGCGGTCACGATGTAAAAGATTCGTTTCGGCACAAAGAATTTGCCTGGCGGCCTTAGCGCGGTGGTCCCACCTGACCCCATGCCGAACTCAGAAGTGAAACGCCGTAGCGCCGATGGTAGTGTGGGGTCTCCCCATGCGAGAGTAGGGAACTGCCAGGCATCAAACAAGTGAAGAAGCCCTGAACTGACGTTCAGGGCTTTTTTACGTCTGCGATCTGGCAGATAACCCCTCATCTCTGCGCCGTTCCGGACCGGACGCATCCCTTTACCGGCGTTTAACGGGCAACGGTGAACCTGCAGCAAGGCACGGGTGCAGTGGCGGAGCGACGTAAAACACAGGCACGTCATCTGGTACGCGGCAGACAGGCTCTAACGATGATGGTAATTACACCTTCTTTGCCGTTCGAAGACGGGAAAACCCTCTACTGAACGCTGCTGATCTGCATCATCCACTCGCTACCCATTGTGTTGTCAGCTATGCGCCTTTTTACCCAGCCATGTCAGGATAAATGCGGCCACTTCTTGTGGCTGGTTGATGTTCAAAACGGGCACATTCAGGTTTAAAGTCGTGTCGTCACAGGCGACAGCCACCACCTTCTCATCCAGCAGTGCTGCTAGCTCACCTTTAATACCCGAGCGCCAAAGCACAATTTTGGCGACTGGCTCATCTTTAAATCCTTCGACTAACACTACATCCAGCTGTTCGCTGTCCATTCGTCCCACTAACGCCATTAAGCTGACAGGCTGCTCAGGCGTTTCACACATGAGTGCCCAACGCCTGTCGCTGGCGACAATAACCTGATCGGCTCCGGCCTGGCGCAGTCGATAACTGTCCTTGCCTGGCGTATCTACGTCCATGTCATGGTGGGTATGCTTAATTAATCCTGCACGTATCTCCTGCGCCCTTAACAAGGGTATAACTTGCTCGAGTAGTGTGGTTTTACCGGTCCCACTCCAGGCGACAATGGCCAACAACGGAACACACATTATGATTTCTCCTGCTCCACAAGGTCGTCAGGCGTATTGATGTTGCTGAACGCTGACTCTGGATCGCTAAATAAAACCGGGTGCCCACCATGCTCACGCATAAACTGCATAAGCCTGCGCTCCCCCCGTAACAACCATGTCTCCAGATCGTCGGCAATCGCCTTATTCATCAAGGCCAGGGTTGGATGATCCCGCTGGGAGGATTTCACCCATACAGCAGGTGCGTTGTTACGCTGCTGCCAGAGGCGCGCAACAAAATCACCGGGGATCTGAGGTGTATCACAGGCACAAAATGCCACCCAATCAGTGGGGCTGTGCCGTAAACCGCTCAACATACCTGCAAGCGGTCCTGGGTAGTCCTTGATTGAATCGGTTACGACCTGATAACCACTTAGCTGATAACGATCAATGTTGCGGTTAGCGCTTATTAACACAATGTCTACCTGCGGCCTCAACCGCTGTAGAACGTGTTGGTATAGGGGTTTACTCTGCATCATGAGTAATCCTTTATCCTGCCCGCCCATACGGCTACCTTGTCCACCAGCAAGGATTACACCGGTAAATGCTGCCATCTTGTCTCCTTGTGTCATTCTGGACGTGAATCACCTGCATTGAGGAATCATTATGAAAACCCATCGGCTGACTGAACTGCTTGAACTCCTGCAACCGGCATGGGAGAAAGAGCCCGATCTTAACCTGTTGGCATTTTTACAAAAACTGGCCCACGAGTCTGGTTTCATTGGCCCATTAAGTGAATTAAGCGATGACGTATTGATTTATCATCTAAAAATGCGTGATTCAGCCAGCGACGATCAGATTCCAGGCTTGAAAAAAGATTATGAAGTCGATTTTAAAACCGCCCTGCTACGTGCACGTGGTGTCATCAAAAATGACGAGTAGTGTTATCCTTGGCCATTAACCGTAAAGATAAGCACAGGGATAACCATGAGTGATGCCGCCTTTAACTTCCAGACACTCAATCCTGATGTCCTGTTGGATGCGCTTTGGGAAACGGGCATACGGGTAGATTCCGGTTTAACCGCCCTGAACAGCTATGAAAATCGGGTTTATCAGTTTAGCGACGATGAAAAACGTCGCTATGTGGCCAAGTTTTATCGCCCTCAGCGCTGGAGTGCAGAACAGATCACCGAAGAGCATCGGTTTTCCCAGGATTTACTGGATGATGAGGTGCCGATTGCCGCGCCGTTAGTTTTGCAGGGCGATACGCTGCAACGTCATGCTGGCTTTTACTATGCGGTCTTTTCCAGCCTGGGTGGACGGCAGTATGAAACCGACAACGAAGATCAGATGGAATGGGTAGGCCGTTTCCTGGGACGTATTCATCAAACTGGCCGCAAAAGCCTGTTTCAGCAACGCCCATCCATAGGGCTGGAAGAATATCTGGAGCAGCCGCGAGAAGTCCTGGCAAAGGCTGAGCTCGTGCCTGCGTCACTCCGCCCAGCATTGCTGGAAGCTGTCGATAAACTTGGCATTACGCTGCGGCAGTGCTGGCATAGCGACTGGCAGCCGCTACGCTTACATGGTGATTGCCACCCGGGCAATATTCTGTGGCGCGATGGCCCGCTGTTTGTCGATCTTGATGATGCCCGTAACGGTCCCGCTATTCAGGATCTGTGGATGTTAATAAGTGGCGATAGACAGGAACAGCGTATTCAGTGGGATATTCTGTTGGACGCATACAGTGAATTCAGCGACTTCGATATTAACGAATTGTCACTGATTGAGCCTTTACGTGCTATGCGCATGATTTATTATCTGGCCTGGGTCGTGCGCCGCTGGCAGGATCCCGCTTTTCCGCGCGCTTTCCCCTGGATGACGGATGAGGATTTCTGGCGCCGGCAAATTTTGCAGTTTATCGAGCAGGAAAAGGTGTTACGGGAACCTCCGTTGCAGCTGGCCCCGCAATTTTAATGAAAAGTCAGGAGAGTTTTCCCCAATGAAGAAAATATTTTTTGCACTGATGGGTTTGGTGCTGGCGTTCAGCGCATCTGCTGCACAATTCACTGAAGGTAAACAATACGTTAGCCTGCCTAAACCTGTTGCAGGTGAACCCCAGGTCATGGAGTTTTTCTCTTTTTTCTGCCCTCACTGCTACCAGTTTGAGCAAATTTACCATGTCGGTGATGCAGTTAAAAAGAATCTGCCAGCCGATACGAAGATGGTGAAGTACCACGTTGACTTCCTTGGCGGCGACTTAGGTCCCGTTGTCACCCATGCGTGGGCCGTCGCGATGGCGCTGGGCGTAGAAGATAAAGTGACTTCACCTATTTTTGATGGCATTCAGAAAAGCCAGACGATTACGGATGCAGCCAGCCTGAAAGACGTATTCATCAAAGCAGCGGGCATTTCTTCTGAGCAGTACGATGCGGCCTGGAACAGCTTTGCAGTAAAAGCCCTTGTTGCCCAGCAGCAAAAAGCGGCGTCTGACGTTGATCTGCGCGGCGTGCCAGCGATGTTTATTAACGGCAAATATATGGTTAATAACGGCGGTCTGGATACCAGCTCAATGGCGAACTTCGTGGCGGATTATGCCAACGTAGTGAAGTTCCTGGTTGAGAAAAAATAAGCGTTTTACGCTGAGTTTTTTGCAAAACGCCAGCATACGCTGGCGTTTTCATTTGTAATTTGTGCGCCCATCGCTGACCTGTTGAAGAAGCACAGTTTTTCTATCCACACAAGCAAACATGCCATTAAAAATCACGATCGCATCACGGATTTATATTAACTATATGATTTTATTATTTTTAA
This sequence comes from Pantoea sp. Ae19-2, assembly GCF_059801205.1. Classification (NCBI taxonomy): domain Bacteria; kingdom Pseudomonadati; phylum Pseudomonadota; class Gammaproteobacteria; order Enterobacterales; family Erwiniaceae; genus Pantoea; species Pantoea sp. Ae19-2. Next base: position 3,965,285 of record NZ_JBCHWE010000001.1, read on the forward strand.
TTTTGGCTTAATCTTTTTTATGACATAAATAAACTATTGATATAATTTTTACGCACAAAGTTATCCACAGAAAGATCGTTGCGATCCTCATTACAGAAGCACGAAAAACGTCACTCCCTGTTTGTCTTGATTAACCCTTTTCGCCAAGGTGTGGCATCCTTATAGGCCAATCCATGGCAACGAAGAATACACAGACATATGGCGCAAATAGCAGAAAACCCCCTGATTTTGGTTGATGGCTCATCCTATCTTTATCGCGCGTACCACGCTTTCCCGCCGCTAACCAACAGCGCAGGTGAGCCTACTGGTGCAATGTATGGCGTGCTCAACATGCTGAAAAGCCTGTTGGTACAGTACAGCCCTACACATGTTGCTGTGGTGTTTGATGCTAAAGGCAAAACCTTCAGGGATGAACTGTTTGAACATTACAAATCCCACCGCCCACCGATGCCTGATGATTTGCGGTCACAAATAGAGCCGCTGCACGAAATGGTGCGTGCGATGGGCTTGCCGCTGTTGGCTGTCAGCGGCGTTGAAGCGGACGATGTGATTGGTACGCTGGCGTTAGAGGCAGAGAAAAAAGGCCACGCTGTTCTGATCAGCACCGGCGATAAAGATATGGCGCAGCTTGTCACACCGGGCATTACGCTAATCAATACCATGACGAATACCATTCTTGGCCCAGAAGAGGTTGAGCAGAAGTATGGTGTGCCACCGTCGTTGATCATCGATTTTCTGGCGATGATGGGGGACAGCTCAGATAATATTCCCGGCGTACCCGGCGTGGGTGAAAAAACAGCCCAGGCGCTGCTGCAGGGGCTGGGCGGGATGCAGTCCATTTACGACAATCTTGATAAAGTCGCCGATCTCTCTTTTCGCGGTGCAAAAACCATGGCCGCGAAACTGGAGCAGAATCGCGATGTTGCTTTTCTTTCTTATCAGCTTGCCACCATTAAAACAGACGTCGAGCTCGATCAACCCTGTGAAGCGCTTACGGTCAGCGAACCTGATGTTAACGCGCTGCAAGCGCTATTTAGCCGTTTCGAATTCAAGCGCTGGTTGACCGACCTGCAAGAGGGAAAATGGCTGCAGGGTACTAAAAGCAACCGGCAAGCCCAGCAGGTTCTTACCGATGAGCCGGTGGCGAGCGTTGAGGCCACCAGCCTGTTATCGGCTGACGGCTATATCACCATTCTGGATCAGCAAACCTTAGATGCCTGGGTGGAGAAGCTGAAAAACAGCGAGGTCTTTGCGTTCGATCTCGAAACCGATGGGCTGGATACGTTAACGGCTAATATCGTCGGCCTCAGTTTTGCGGTAGCGCCAGGTGAGGCGGCTTACCTGCCCGTGGCACATGATTACCTTGATGCGCCGGAGCAGCTCGACCGCGATGCCGTTCTTGCCCAACTCAAGCCGCTGCTCGAAGATCCTGACGCCAGTAAAGTGGGGCAAAATCTCAAATACGATCGTGGCGTGCTGAAAAACTACGATATTGAACTCGCCGGTATCAAATATGACACCATGCTGGAGTCATATATTCTGAACAGCGTAGTAGGCAAGCATGATATGGACAGCCTGTCTGCGCGGTGGCTGAATCATAAAACCATTACCTTTGAAGAGATCGCCGGTAAAGGGAAAAATCAGCTCACATTTAATCAAATCGCTTTAGAGCAGGCTGCACATTACGCAGCAGAAGATGCCGATGTCACTCTGCAACTGCATTTGAAAATGTGGCCTGAGCTTGAAAAAGAAGCCGGCCCTAAAAAGGTTTTTGAACAAATTGAAATGCCCCTGCTTAAGGTGATTTCACGTGTTGAGCGTAACGGCGTATTGATCGATCAAGCCATTCTGGCGCAGCACTCTAAAGAGCTGACATCGCGCCTGGCTGAGCTTGAGCTTAAAGCGCATGAGCTGGCGGGCGAGCCCTTTAATCTCTCATCGACCAAGCAGCTGCAGGTCATCCTGTTTGAAAAGCAGGGCATTAAGCCGACGAAGAAAACACCCGGAGGCGCGCCTTCTACCAGTGAAGAAGTCCTGGCTGAGCTGGCACTGGACTATCCGCTGCCAAAGGTCATTCTGGAGCACCGTGGGTTGTCGAAACTGAAGTCAACTTACACTGATAAACTGCCGCTGATGATCAATCCTGTCAGCGGTCGCGTGCACACGTCCTATCATCAGGCGGTAACGGCTACCGGTCGCCTGTCTTCAACCGATCCTAACCTGCAAAACATCCCGGTCCGTAACGATGAAGGACGCCGCATTCGTCAGGCCTTTGTTGCGGGCAAGGGGAACCGTATCGTGGCGGCGGACTATTCACAGATTGAACTGCGTATCATGGCGCATCTGTCACAGGATAAAGGGCTGCTTGATGCCTTTTCTCAGGGAGAAGATATTCACCGTGCCACTGCGTCAGAGGTCTTTGGCGTGCCGCTGTCTAAGGTCACGGGCGAACAACGTCGTAGCGCCAAGGCCATCAACTTTGGTCTTATCTACGGCATGAGCGCGTTTGGATTATCTCGCCAGCTGAACATTGGCGCAGGCGAAGCGAAAAAGTATATGGATTTGTACTTCGAGCGCTATCCTGGCGTGCTGCGCTATATGGAAAACACGCGGCAGCTTGCAGCCAGTAACGGGTATGTTGAAACGCTGGATGGACGCCGTTTGTGGTTGCCCGACATCAAGTCCAGTAATGCCATTCGTCGTAAAGCTGCTGAACGTGCGGCGATTAATGCCCCCATGCAGGGAACGGCCGCGGATATCATCAAACGCGCTATGATTGCGGTCGATGACTGGTTACAAAAGCAAACCGATGATGCGGTCAGGATGATCATGCAAGTGCACGATGAACTGGTGTTTGAAATCAAAGCTGAAGCCGTCGATGAAGCCAGCAAGCAGATTCGCGCGCTGATGGAGGGCAGTATGGCGCTGGATGTCCCCTTACTGGTCGAAGTCGGCGTAGGCGACAACTGGGATCAGGCGCATTAAGACTCTGGCTGGTGGCGTTTATGCGCCACCGCTGGCGCATTATCACGTGATCAGGCATGAAGCCGGCACACCGTGGTACCGGCGCTGCAAAACGATGCAGTAACTTATTATGGCCTAAGCACTTTTTTTGTAATTTAACTACATGCCATCCTCATTTTTGTGACGAGCATGGTAAAAAAAGTGACTAAAAATGAAAGAGAGCAACAAAAAAACCTTTGTTGCTCACAAAAAATCAGGTAAAGTTCGAGGCGTAGGGTACAGAGGTAAGATGTTCTATCTTTCAGACCTTTTACTTCACGTAATCGGATTTGGCTGAATTTAGCCGCCCCAGTCATTCTGTGACTGGGGCGTTTTTTATTGGGCTGACGCTAAAAAACAGCAGCCTGTGAGGTTTGTCAGGCTTCAGTGCCCTGATCTTCAACAGCAGGTTCGAGTTCACTAAACCAGCTATTCAGCTTATGGCGCACTTTGTCGACGCCGATTTTTTTCAGCGATGAGAAAACCTCAACCTGCACATCACCCATAAACGCCATTGAGGCTTCTTTCACCATATTGAGCTGGGCTTTACGTGCGCCGGAAGCGAGCTTGTCAGCTTTAGTCAGCAGCAGGAGTACAGGGATCTCGCTCTCAACCGCCCACTGAATCATTTGCTGATCCAGATCTTTAAGCGGGTGGCGGATATCCATCAGTATCACCAGGCCTTTAAGCGCCTGCCTTTTTTGCAGATATTCGCCCAATGCCCGTTGCCATTTGAGTTTCATCTCTTCTGGCACTTCAGCATAGCCGTAACCCGGTAAGTCTACGAGGCGCTTGCCTTCTGCAACTTCAAACAGGTTAATCAGCTGCGTACGACCGGGTGTTTTACTGGTTCGCGCCAGGCCTTTTTGATTGGTGAGCGTATTTAAGGCGCTGGATTTACCCGCGTTTGAACGACCAGCAAACGCAACTTCAATGCCGGTATCAGAGGGCAAATGGCGGATGTCCGGTGCGCTAAGAATGAAGCGGGTGACATGGTAATTCAGTTCAGACAAGGGAATACTCCAGAAACGCATTAGGGCAATGGCGCTGATTATACGCGTTATGGCGCGAAAGTGCTCAATACCATTGGTGAGGCGCCTTTGTAAGATATTTGCCATAAATTTTGCCCGTTATGTCTCTTTTTAGTTAAATAATTAAAAAAATAAACCATTAAAATTCAGTGAATTATACTTAAGTACAGGTTTTTTCGCCTAAAGACTGACATGTGTTACTTGAGCCTTTTACCATATGGTCTACATTATTCAGCAGTGCAGGACGCACTCATCAGGATGATGCGCTCAGGAATGTTGGGATAACGAAGAGCGGCTGGAATGGAAATGGCTATGGACGGGAGCCGGAAAAGGAAAGGGATACGCTCAGGAGTTGAGCAGGCGCAGGATTAACCGGGACGTTGTGAGCCGAAACGGATTTGAAACATGATTCCTTCTGCTGAAGGTATGAAATAAGGCGACAGCTTGAGCTGTCGCCTTTTTTCTTTGTCTGGTTTCTGCTAGATTTCGCCGCAATTCTATACTGAATAAAAACACCGGGACCGAACATCATGAAGCAACCTGCAAGCGCTGCGAAAGGTAAGCCTGTCGCCAAGGCTAAACGTAAATCGCGTGAAGATATCAATAATGAAGCGCGCGATCGTAAACGCGATAAAAAGCATCGTGGCCATGCGTCAGGCAGCCGTGCTAATCCGCAAACGCAGAGCAACAACGGCAAGCAAAGCGCCGCTGCGAAAGACCCGCGTATTGGCAGCAAGAAGCCAGTGGCATTGATCGCTGACGAAAAGGCCGCACCGGCAAAAGCGAAAAACGTCGCGACCAAACCGGCGAGGGAGAAAAAAGTGTCTCTCACGCCTGAAGAGGAGCTGGCGCAGCTGGAGAACAGTGAGCGCCTGGATGCGCTGCTCGATCGTCTTGAAAAGGGTGAAACGTTGTCATCAGAAGATCAGGGCTGGCTTGACGTGACGCTGGATCGCATTGATGAACTGATGGAACAGCTTGGTATTGAAATGGACGAAGAGGAAGACCAGGAGGCGGAAGAGGATATGTATCGCCTGCTAAAAGGTAACTAAGCTGTATTGATCGGCATGCGCGCATGCGCATGCCATGCTTAACAGGTAAACGACAATGTTTTGGCCTGGATCAATTTTCGTGTTGTTGATGACATGTTATCTGCTGTGGTTATTGTTTAAACTACGGCGACTGTCGCGTCTGAAGCAGCGTTTACGTCGGGTTTCCGCCCGCTCACCTCTCTTTCCTTCTGGATCGCGACCTTTACGACGGCAACGTAAGCGGAAGGAGTGAGCATGTCAGCAATGCAGATCAAGTGGGACCAGGCGTTAATTGAAAAATATAACTCTGCCGGTCCGCGTTACACGTCTTATCCCACCGCCTTAGCGTTCAACGATAAGTTTACCGATAACGACTTCAGACACGCCATTGAACGTTATCCGCAACGTGCCTTATCGCTGTATATCCACATCCCGTTCTGTCATCGCCTGTGCTACTTCTGTGGCTGCAATAAGATTGTCACGCGTCAGCTGCATAAAGCCGACCGTTATCTGAATGCGCTTGAGCAGGAGATCACTGCCCGCGCACCGCTGTTTAAGGGTCGTCAGGTTAGCCAGCTGCACTGGGGCGGCGGAACGCCTACGTTCCTTAATAAACAGCAAATCAGCCGGCTGGTGGCGCTGTTGAAGCAGCACTTTACCTTTATCGACGACGCAGAGATGTCGATCGAGGTCGATCCACGTGAAATTGAACTGGATATGATCGATCACCTGCGCGCGTGTGGTTTCAATCGCCTGAGCATGGGCGTGCAGGATTTCAATAAAGCCGTGCAGGAGCGGGTGAATCGGGTACAGGATGAAGCGGTCATTTTTGCCTTGATGGCGCGGGCGCGCGAGCAGGGATTTCGTTCAACCAGCATCGATTTGATTTACGGGTTGCCGCTGCAAACGCCTGAAAGCTTCGCTTATACCTTGCAGCGCGTTATCGCATTGGATCCTGATCGCCTCAGCGTCTTTAACTATGCCCATCTCCCCGCGCTGTTCGCCGCACAGCGTAAAATTAAAGAAGATGAGCTGCCCTCAGCACAGCAGAAGCTGGATATCCTCCAGCAGACCATTACCACGCTGACCCAACAGGGCTATCAGTTTATTGGTATGGATCACTTTGCTAAACCGCAGGACGAGCTGGCAGTCGCGCAACGTGAAGGAAAACTGCACCGCAACTTTCAGGGTTATACGACACAGGGCGACAGTGACTTGCTGGGGCTTGGCGTATCTGCGATTAGCATGATCGGCGACAGCTATGCGCAAAACCAGAAAGGGCTTAACGACTGGTACAGTCAGGTTGAAAAACAGGGCCATGGCCTGTGGCGCGGATTACTGCTGAGTGAAGACGACTGCTTACGTCGCGACGTGATTAAAAGGCTGATCTGCAATTTCTCACTTGATTTCAGCACGGTCGAAGCGCAGTGGAATATTCAGTTTGAACGCTATTTTGCGGAAGACATGGCGCTGTTAGAACCGCTGATTAGTGATGGGCTGGTGGAGCAGCATGCAACGGACCTGAGAGTGACGGGAGCCGGACGCTTGCTGATTCGAAATATCTGTATGTGCTTTGATGCGTATCTACGTCACAAGGCGCGGCAGCAGCAGTTTTCACGCGTCATATAAAAAAGCCGGAGCAGCCTGCGCTGTTCCGGCAGTGGATTTCTTATTCCATCCCCAGTTCTTTGAGCTTACGCGTCAGGGTATTTCTCCCCCAACCCAGCAAACGTGCCGCTTCCTGTTTGTGGCCCTGAGTATGACGGAGCGCCGTGGTCAGCAACGTACGCTCCATCTCCGGCTGGGCTTCAGACAGTAGATTTTGATGACCGGAACGCAAGGCGCGGTCAGCCCACTGCGCCAGCAGGGTTGCCCAGTTATCCGGCAACGACTGAGTAGGGCTTTCCGGGGTACTGGATTCAAACAGCTCTGGCGGAAGATCCTGGATCAGCACTTCCTGTCCCGCAGCCATAACGGTTAACCACCGACAGGTATTCTCCAACTGGCGCACGTTACCCGACCAGTGCAGACGTGTCAGCGCGGTTTCGGTTTCCGCGTGCAGAATCTTGGCCTCAACCCCCAGTTCCCGTGCCGCAACCTGGAGGAAATAACGGGCCAGACGCGGGATATCCTCACGGCGCTCACGCAACGGCGGCAGATGCACGCGGATGACGTTCAGACGATGGAATAAATCCTCACGGAACTTGCCTTCCTGCACCCGCAGTTCAAGGTTCTGATGCGTTGCGGCAATAATACGGACGTCAACTTTTACCGGCGCATAGCCGCCGACGCGGTAAAATTGCCCGTCAGCCAGAACGCGCAGCAGTCGTGTCTGAACATCCAGCGGCATATCGCCGATTTCGTCTAAAAACAGCGTGCCGCCATCAGCCTGTTCAAAACGGCCCTGACGGATCTGATTGGCACCGGTAAACGCCCCTTTTTCATGACCAAACAGTTCTGACTCGATCAAATCCTTGGGAATCGCGGCCATATTCAGGGCAATAAACGGCGCTTTGCTGCGAGGGCTGTGGCGATGCAGCGCATGCGCAACCAGTTCTTTACCCGTACCGGATTCCCCGTTGATCAGGACGCTGATCGACGAGCGAGAGAGACGGCCAATAATACGAAACACATCCTGCATGGCGGGCGCTTCGCCGATAATATCGGTGGTCGGGCCGCTGACAGGCTGATTACGTGGCTGCTGCTGTTCCTGATAGTGGCTGATGGCGCGCTCGACCAGCGCAACAGCCTCATCAATATCAAACGGCTTGGGCAGATAATCAAAGGCCCCTTGCTGATAGGCACTGACCGCGGCATCCAGATCGGAGTGCGCCGTCATGATGATGACCGGGAGCATGGGATGGCGCTGTTTAATCTGTTTTAGCAGCGTCAGCCCGTCCATTCCGGGCATACGAATGTCTGACAATAAAACGTCCGGCGTTTTTGTCGCTAATGCGTTCAGCACGTCGTTCGCACTGTCAAAGGTCGCACAGCTCAAACCGGCTCCAGTGAGCGCGCGTTCAAGCACCCAGCGGATGGAGCTATCGTCATCGACGATCCAGACTATCCCTCGTTGCATAGAAACCTCACTGGCGAATAGGCAGGTAAACCGAAAATTCGGTATGACCTGGCCAACTGTTAAACTCAATTTTTCCTGAATGCTGATCAATCAGGCTACGGGCAATAGAAAGACCTAAACCGGTTCCGCCTTCACGTCCGCTTACCATCGGATAAAACAGCGTATCCTGAAGCTGAGCCGGAATGCCGGGACCGTCATCTTCGATATCAATACGGGCGACCAGGCGATACCGCGTACCGTGCAGCGTCAGCTGAAAGGCGGTACGGGTGCGAATGACTATCGTGCCACCGTCCTCGCCCAGCGCCTGCAGCGCATTACGCACCACATTCAGCAGTACCTGTTCAATCTGGTCGGGATCGTGGGGCAACTCCGGCAGGCTGGGATCGTAATCGCGGACCAGAGACACATTTTCTGGCAGCTCCATCGAGACCAGGTTGACCACCCGTTCGGCGACCTGATGAATACTCTGGGTGATGTGCATCCCGGGCTGTTGCGGCCCTAATAAGCGATCCACCAGATTCCGCAGGCGATCGGCCTGTTCAATAATGACTTTGGTATATTCATTCAGCGCGGGATCGGGCAGGGCGCGAGACAGCAGCTGGGCCGCACCGCGCAGTCCGCCTAACGGATTTTTAATCTCATGAGCCAGCCCACGCACCAGATCGCGTGCCGCAACCTGCTGAGCATGCTGGAGTTGTTCCTGGCTCAGGCGACGTTGATTATCCATGGGCGCCATTTCCAGCAAAATCAGGCCATCAGGCAAGCGCTGCGCTGTCAGCGACATAATATGTGCCCGACCATCGACCACCAGGGTAACTTCACTGTCCGTAAAGCCCTGGCCCGCCTCAAGACTCTCGCGCATTACCTCGACATTCAGCGAAAAGTAGCCGGTCAGTTCAGGTAACGGCGTGCCGAATAATTTACGCGAGCTTTGCGCCAGTAATTGCTGTGCCGCGGGGTTGGCGTAGTGAATAACCAAATCGTTATCCACCAACAAAATACTGTTGATTAAGGTATTGAGAATCTGCCCGGCATCGGGCAGTGAGGCAGTTGCCATACAGCGTTCCTCTGCACTGATTTAGTGCATTGTAATCTTTAAGCCGGAATTAAAGCGAATGAACGATGAATTCGCGGAGAAAAAAGCCCATCCGAAGATGGGCTAAAGTTTCCACGGCAACAAAAAAACGTTTCAGACTATCGGTGCCGCCTTTGCAAGATCTGTCTGCGGCACCCATTTGCTTATTCTGAAATTAAACGCTGTAGTACAGTTCGAACTCAACCGGGTGCGGCGTCATGCGCACACGATCGTTTTCGGATTTACGCAGTTCGATATAGGCATCGATCGCGTCATCAGTGAACACGCCGCCACGGGTCAGGAACTCGCGGTCTTCGTTCAGGGCAATCAGCGCTTCTTCCAGTGAACCTGCAACTTTTGGAATTTCAGCTTCTTCTTCCGGTGGCAGGTCATACAGGTTTTTGTCCATCGCATCGCCAGGATGGATCTTGTTGATGATGCCATCAAGACCCGCCATCAGCAGTGCGGTAAACGCCAGGTATGGGTTAGCCGCTGGATCCGGGAAGCGCGCTTCAATACGACGTGCTTTCGGGCTGGCAACAACCGGGATACGGATTGAGGCTGAACGGTTACGCGCTGAATAGGCCAGCATCACCGGCGCTTCATAACCCGGCACCAGACGCTTGTAGGAGTTGGTGGTTGGGTTCGCCAGGGCGTTAATAGCTTTAGCATGCTTGATGATGCCGCCAATGTAGAACAGCGCCATTTCAGACAGGCCGCCGTACTTATCGCCAGAGAACAGGTTCTGACCGCCTTTAGACAGCGACATATGGCAGTGCATACCGGAACCATTATCACCAAACATCGGTTTTGGCATAAAGGTCGCCGTTTTGCCGTAGGCATGAGCCACGTTGTGAACGACATATTTGTAGATCTGAATTTCGTCAGCTTTTTTGGTCATGGTATTGAAGCGAGTAGCCACTTCGTTCTGACCTGCTGTTGCAACTTCATGGTGATGGGCTTCAACAACCAGACCCATTTGCTCCATGGTCAGACACATGGCAGAACGGATGTCCTGTGATGAGTCAACCGGTGGAACCGGGAAGTAACCGCCTTTCAGGCCTGGACGGTGGCCTTTGTTGCCGCCTTCGTATTCTTTGCCGGTGTTCCAGGCTGCTTCGATATCGTCGATAGCAACATGAGAACCCGAAGTTGAAGAACCAAAACGAATATCGTCAAACAGGAAGAACTCTGGCTCTGGGCCAAACAGAACGGTATCCGCAATGCCTGAAGAACGCAGGTAATCTTCCGCGCGCTTAGCGATAGAACGTGGATCGCGGTCATAGCCCTGCATGGTGCCTGGCTCAAGAATGTCGCAACGAATGATCAGGGTAGAATCTTCAAAGAAAGGATCCATTACCGCCGTGGTTGCATCCGGCATCAGCACCATGTCTGATTCGTTAATGCCTTTCCAGCCGCCGATGGAAGAGCCATCGAACATCTTGCCTTCTTCGAAGAAGTCAGCGTTAACCTGGTGAGCCGGAATAGTAACGTGCTGTTCTTTACCTTTGGTATCGGTAAAACGCAGGTCAACAAACTTAACTTCATGCTCGTTCATCATCGAGAGAACGTGTTCAGCGGACATACTCAACTCTCCTGGAAATGGTCATTGTCTACATGGCGAGAACCGGGTTACGGAATAGACGACTGTTAACTGTCTTTCCTGAATCTGATCCTGACCAGCTCTGTAACCGTTGTCTTACATCGTTTTCATCTGGATAATACAAAGCGAATTCTGTGCCAACTTTATTTCTTTGCACAAAATCGCGCTGTCATGCACCTTTTTGTCATAAAGGTCATGCACCATGATAGTTGCATTGCACTGTTTGTGTGCGGTTGGGTTGAAAGTGAGCACTTTTTTGGTGCAAAACATCGACGCTGTGCAAATTTTGCACGCCTATTAGTGCGATTTTGCGACAATGCAATAAACTTTCAGTGAAAAGTGTGATCGTGTTCAGTCTCCCGCTTAATCCGTGTACAATACCGCGTTATTTCTAATGCCTGAGGCAAAAAAGCTGTGATCGAAAATTTGCGTAACATCGCCATCATCGCGCACGTTGACCATGGAAAGACCACCCTGGTTGATAAACTGCTGCAACAGTCCGGTACTTTCGATGCCCGTACTGAAGCCACCGAGCGCGTGATGGACTCCAATGATTTGGAGAAAGAGCGTGGGATTACCATCCTCGCAAAAAATACCGCCATTAAATGGAACGACTACCGTATCAACATCGTTGATACCCCAGGACACGCCGACTTCGGTGGTGAAGTTGAACGCGTAATGTCTATGGTGGATTCGGTACTGTTGGTTGTAGATGCGATGGATGGCCCTATGCCGCAAACCCGCTTCGTAACCAAAAAAGCGTTCGCGCATGGTTTGAAGCCGATTGTGGTTATCAACAAAGTTGACCGTCCTGGCGCGCGTCCTGATTGGGTTGTTGATCAGGTATTTGACCTGTTCGTTAACCTGGATGCGACTGACGAGCAGCTCGACTTCCCTATCATTTTCGCCTCGGCGCTGAATGGTATTGCCGGTCTTGAGCACACAGACATGGCTGACGATATGACCCCGCTGTATCAGGCTATTGTCGACCATGTATCGCCTCCACAGGTTGAAGCGGATGCCCCGCTGCAGATGCAAATCTCTCAGCTGGACTACAACAACTACCTGGGCGTTATCGGTATCGGCCGCATCAAGCGCGGTAAAGTGAAGCCTAACCAGCAAGTCACTATCATTGATAGCGAAGGTAAAACCCGTAACGGTAAAGTCGGTAAAGTGCTGACTCACCTGGGCCTGGAGCGTATTGACAGCGACCTGGCAGAAGCAGGCGATATCATTGCGATTACCGGTCTGGGCGAGCTGAACATTTCTGACACCATTTGTGATCCGCAGAACGTGCAGGCGCTGCCAGCACTGAGCGTGGATGAGCCAACGGTTACCATGTTCTTTAACGTCAACACCTCTCCGTTCTGCGGTAAAGAAGGTAAGTACGTGACGTCTCGTCAGATCCTTGAGCGTCTGAACAAAGAACTGGTTCACAACGTAGCACTGCGTGTTGAAGAAACCGAAGATGCTGACGCGTTCCGCGTATCGGGCCGTGGTGAGCTGCACCTGTCTGTTCTGATCGAGAACATGCGTCGTGAAGGTTTCGAACTGGCGGTATCCCGTCCGAAAGTTATCTTCCGCGAATTCGAAGGCCGTAAGCAAGAGCCCTTCGAGAACGTGACGCTGGATATCGAAGAAACGCATCAGGGTTCAGTCATGCAAGCCATGGGCGAGCGTAAAGGCGACCTGAAAAACATGGATCCAGATGGCAAGGGCCGCGTACGTCTTGACTACGTGATCCCAAGCCGTGGCCTGATCGGTTTCCGTAACGAATTTATGACCATGACCTCAGGTACCGGTCTGCTGTACTCCACCTTCAGTCACTACGATGATATTCGTGCGGGCGAAGTGGGCCAGCGTCAGAACGGCGTGCTGATCTCTAACGGTCAGGGTAAAGCGGTTGCGTTCGCCCTGTTCGGTCTGCAGGATCGCGGCAAGCTGTTCCTGGGTCACGGTGCAGAAGTTTATGAAGGCCAGATCATCGGTATTCACAGTCGTTCTAACGACCTGACTGTAAACTGCCTGACCGGTAAGAAGCTGACTAACATGCGTGCTTCCGGTACTGACGAAGCGACGACGCTGGTTCCACCTATCAAAATGACACTTGAGCAGGCTATCGAGTTCATTGATGATGACGAACTGGTCGAAGTGACCCCTCAGTCAGTGCGTATCCGTAAACGTCACCTGACTGAAAACGACCGTAAGCGTGCTTCACGCGGCGGTAAAGACGCATAACTGCGCTGTAGGAAGCCCCGTTTAAACGGGGCTTTTTTTTTCCTGCGCGATTGCTACCCAGAGTTAAATCTACCCTAAACCAGCCCGTAACTTCTTCTCTCCGCCCTTTCAACGTTGTGTCGTCGTGCCTTAATTTACTGTTTCTGTTTTTCTCGTCCAGGCTGCCTGTTCAGGCTGCGCTTTTACCGCTAGAGTGAATGATCCAGGGAACCCGAGGAGGCACCATGCTGTATATCTTTGATTTGGGCAATGTGATTATCGATATCGACTTTAACCGCGTACTGGGCGTCTGGAGTGACCTCAGCCGCGTGCCGCTGGCTTCGCTTCAAAGCCACTTCCATATGGATGACGCATTTGAACAGCATGAGCGCGGCGAAATCAGTGATGAGGCCTTTGCAGAAGCCCTGTGTGAGAAGCTGGATATCGCGCTGAGCTATGAACAGTTCGCGGCAGGCTGGCAGGCGGTTTTTGTGGGTGTCCGGCCGGAGACGCTGGCCGTAATGCACCAGCTAAGACAGGCGGGACATCGGGTGGTGATTCTCTCCAACACCAACGCCCTGCACTGTACCTTCTGGCCAACGCAATATCCTGACGTACAGCAGGCGGCTGACAAGATCTACCTGTCACAGGAGCTGGGCATGCGTAAACCTGAAGCGAGAATCTATCAGCATGTGTTAGATGCTGAAGGGGTGAGCGCCGATCAGGCCGTGTTCTTCGATGACAATGCCGCGAATATTGAGGGCGCGCGGGCGCTGGGAATTAACAGCGTGCTGGTAACCGACAGCACAACCGTGCCGGACTGGTTTGCAGGTCAGCATTAAGCCATGAAGTTACGTCATTTTCGCCCCGGGCTTCATGCGTTCTGGTTGTGGCTTAAGCTGCTGTGGAAGCGCATTGATAATGATGCCATGACGACGCAGGCAGGCAACCTGGCCTTTGTCTCGTTACTGGCGCTGGTGCCGTTGATTGCCGTGGTCTTTGCGCTGTTTGCTGCGTTTCCTGTGTTCTCTGATATTAGCGTACAGCTTAAGAATTTCATTTTTACCAACTTCATGCCCGCTGCGGGTAACACGCTGCAACGTTACCTTGAGCAGTTTGTGGCAAACGTGCACCGGATGACGGCCGTGGGCGCGGTGGGGTTGATCGTAACGGCGCTGTTGCTCATGCATTCCGTGGATTCGGCGCTGAATGCGATCTGGCGCAGCGACAAAAAGCGGCCGCTGGTCTATTCCTTTGCGGTTTACTGGATGATATTAACGCTCGGGCCCTTGCTGGCGGGTGCCAGTTTAGCCATTAGCTCTTATCTGCTGTCGCTGAAATGGATCAACGTGACGGGCGTAACCAGCCTGGTCGATCAGATGCTGCGTTTCTTTCCGCTGCTCTTATCGTGGCTGTCGTTTTGGCTGTTATACAGTATTGTCCCGACACAGCGGGTTCCTTCGCGCGATGCGTTGACGGGGGCGCTGGTCGCCGGACTGTTGTTTGAGCTGGGGAAAAAGGGCTTTGCGCTCTATGTTACGATGTTCCCGTCTTACCAGCTGATTTATGGTGTGCTGGCGGTGATCCCCATTTTATTCCTGTGGGTTTACTGGACCTGGTGTATCGTACTTCTCGGTGCGGAAATTACCGTGACCTTAGATGACTACCGCCAGTTCAAACGGCAGGAAAGAGAAAAAGAACGAGAGGACGGATGATTGCTTTAATTCAACGCGTTCAGCGTGCCAGCGTCAGTATTGATAACGCTGTTGTGGGTGAAATCGGACAGGGATTGTTAATACTGTTGGGCGTTGAAAAAGGTGATGATGACAAGCGCGCCGAGCGGCTGGCGGAGCGGGTGCTGGGCTATCGTATTTTTAGTGACGACCAGGGCAAGATGAACCTGAACGTCAAACAGGCGGGCGGCAGTGTGCTGGTGGTGTCTCAGTTTACGCTGGCTGCCGATACGCAAAAGGGCATGCGCCCCTCATTTTCCGGCGGGGCTGAGCCACAAGAAGCAGAACGGCTGTATGACTATTTCAGCGCGTGTTGCCGTCGCCATGACGTGATGACCGCGAATGGCCGTTTCGCCGCGGATATGCAGGTCGCGCTGGTCAACGACGGGCCAGTGACATTCTGGTTACAGGTATGACGCCGCATACCGCGCTGTTAAACCTCCGCCATCCCGCATCAGACCGAGAGAAACATTTTATGTATCATCTTCGTGTGCCACAAACGGCGGAAGAGCTGGATGTCTATTATCAGTTCCGCTGGGAAATGTTACGAAAGCCGCTGCATCAACCCCAGGGTTCTGAACGTGATGCCTGGGATGCGTTAGCGCATCATCAAATGGTAGTGGATGAGCAGGGTAAACCCGTTGCGGTAGGGCGACTTTACATCAATGCGGATAATGAGGCGGCGATCCGTTTTTTAGCCGTACACCCAACCGTTCAGGGGAAAGGCCTGGGCACGCTGGTGGCGATGACGCTGGAGTCGGTTGCGCGTCAGGAAGGCGTCAAACGTGTGACGTGCAGTGCGCGTGAGGATGCGGTGGCGTTCTTTGCCAAGCTCGGATATGTCAATCAGGGCGAAATTACTGCTCCACAGACCACGCCGGTGCGCCACTTTCTAATGATTAAGCCGGTTGTTACGCTGGATGATATCTTACACCGCGCGGACTGGTGCGGGCAGCTACAGCAGGCCTGGTACGAGCACATCCCCCTGAGTGAAAAAATGGGCGTGCGGATTCTGCAATATACCGGGCAAAAATTTATTACCACCATGCCGGAAACAGGTAATCAAAACCCGCATCATACCTTGTTTGCCGGAAGCCTGTTTTCGCTGGCCACGCTTACCGGCTGGGGGCTGATCTGGCTGCTACTGCGTGAGCGCCATCTCGGTGGCACCATTATTCTGGCCGATGCGCATATTCGCTATAGCCGTCCGATCACCGGCAGGCCGGGTGCTATTGCCGACCTTGGCTCACTGAGTGGCGATCTCGATCGCCTGGCACGGGGTCGCAAAGCCCGTGTTCAGCTGGACGTGCAGCTATTCGGTGATGATGAGTGTGGTGCGGTATTTGAAGCGGTGTACATCGTGTTGCCTGTGGATCCGGACGGGCCGCTCGAAGAGGGCGGCTCAGGGGCGCGCATCAATTAAACGACAGGGCCGCGATTGCGGCCCTGTGTGTTTTACCTCACCTGACCTGCCTGCATGGTCTGCTGCAGTTGCTGGCTGTCTGTATTCACCGACAGCGTAGCGTTAACCGACGGTGCCAGCGGCTGATCGGCCTTCAGGGAGGCATTCAGGCGCAGCTGGAAATTGCTGTCGCCTTCCAGAGGAAGGGCGGGCCAGCCCCAGTTTTGCAAGACATTGACGGGTACGCCGCGACCAGTCAGGTTAAGGCTAACCGGGCGGTCGGTTTGCTGACCTACGGTTGCCGTGCCTTCCAGTAAACCCTTAGCGCTAAACGCGCTGAGTTCCGTCACCCTGATCTGCCGATCGTCAGCCTCCAGCGCAATGGACGGATGGCGTAAATCCGTGCGGTTAAAAGTAGACTCCGCTGCATTCAGGCTCAGTTTCCCTGACCAGATCCCCCATTGATGCTGACGGGCCAACTGCAGATTCTCACCATTGCCATCCAGTGAGGTAAGCTGGAAAGGAAACGCAGGATTGATGTCGATAATCAAATTGCGGTTTGAGGTGAAACGGGTCACGGTAATCCCATCCAGCCAGTCAGGAAGGGGATCCTGCCATAACGCCCGCCAATTCTGTGGCAGCGTATATTCCAGGCCCGCGACGGCCAGGTTATTCAGTGTTAAGCGTCTGTCGTTACGTGACCAGTTACCGTCAGCCCGGATCACGCCGTTGGCCCAGCGTGAGCTGAACTGGGTCAGGGCAATCCCCTGTGGCGAGAAGTCCATATTGATAATGGGATCGTTGAGCTCGAATTTGCCATTGATAAAGTTGCCTGCGTTCATCGCCAGTGAGCCATCCTGACTCTGCCAGTCCCGGCCTTTCCAACTGATATTTTTCAATGTCAGATCGAGATCGGTTACCGCCCAGTCAGGGCCCTGCAGCCGGGCATCGGTAATATCGACGCGGTTCAGCGTAACTGAGGGCACCTCTTCAAACGGCTTCAGGAAATCGACAAGCGAGCTGGCGGTTTGCAAACGGATATCGTTCAGGCGGAGCTGATTGATCTTCCAGTTTCCCTGCGCATCGCGCTCTCCGTTACCGGTCATCGAGCCCCGGGCTAAATCCGCGCCGATGTTGCTAAACGTCATACGGCCCTGGGACACGTTGCCCTGAATCAGCACGTTTTCACCTGCCACGCTATTGAGCGTCATCTTGCCTGCACTCATCTGGAACTGTGCATCTCTACCCAGCACATCGTCGGGCAAGGGTTTCCACGGCAGAATGCCGCCATTCACCTGCAGTGCGGAAAGCGGTAAAACGGAAGCGGGACTGTCGATGCGCATGTTGTTCAGTTGCAGGCGATCGGCCTGCACGGGTAAGGCGCTATTCCTGGCCAGATTGGTCAGGTTAACCTCACCGTCACGGAGCTCTATGCTGGCAAAATGGAAGGGATCGCTGAACTGCATCAGGGCGATGCCAAGATCGACGCGTTTGGCGACCAGCACGGCCGGTTGTCCGTCATGGCCAAAACTGAAGTCATCCAGAATAATGTGTGTAGGTGATGAAAAGTTATGTTCGATTTTGCTCAGCGACAGATGCCATTCCGTTTTGTCGCTCACCCAACGGCTAAACCAGCCCGCGCCCCACTGTGTTTGCAGCAGTACATACAGCACCACTAACGCAAACAGTAGTAGTAACAATAAGGTAAGGAAAAACTTTCCTATAAATTTCATCGTATCCTTCCCGGGTTCAGTCCGCTGAAAGGTTGTTATGCCTGAATTATCGTTATAGCTCAACCGCCTGGATGTAAATCAGCATAAATAGCAGGCAGGCCGCAGCCTGCCTTAAAACGACTTTTCCGGTGGAAAGACGAGATTAAGCACAATCGCTGTGATGCCCCCTGCGGCAATGCCGGAAGACAGTAAGGTTTTCAACCAGTCCGGTGCAAACTGCAAAATCAGCGGTTGCTGTGACACGCCAAGTCCTGCGGCCAGTGAGAGGGCGATAATCATGATTGCACGCCGGTTGAGCGGCTCTCTGGAGACAATACGTACGCCGGATGCGGCGATGGTACCAAACATCACGATAGTTGCGCCGCCCAGAACCGGCTCAGGAATATGCTGCACCAGTCCACTCACCGCCGGAAACAGACCCAGCAGGATAAGCATCAGCGCTACAACAAAACCAACATAGCGGCTGGCAACGCCGGTCAGCTGGATAACGCCGTTATTCTGCCCAAAACAGGAGTTAGGAAAGGTATTAAACAGGCCAGAGACAAAGGAGTTCAGGCCGTTAGCGAGCACGCCGCCTTTCAGGCGCTTCATATAGATGGGGCCGCTCACCGGTTGTTCCGATACATCTGAGGTTGCGGTGATATCACCAATCGTTTCCAGTGAGGTCACCATAAACACCAGCATGAGCGGGATGAGCAGATTCCAGTCAAAACCCAGACCGTAATAAAGCGGAGTCGGCAACGCAACGATCGGCTGATCGGCCGGTGTGCTGATGGATGGCAGCATATTCATCGCCCAGGCCAGCAGGTAGCCCACCGCCATTGCAATCACCAGGGAGGCAACGCGGAGATAAGGATTTTTTTGACGGTTCAGAAGGATAATCACGACCAGAACGACGCCGGCCAGCAGCAGGTTTTTCGGTGCGCCGAAACTGTGATCGTTCATGGCGGCAAAGCCGCCGCCGACGGAGGTGAGGCCAACCTGAATAAGCGATAACCCAATGATCATTACGACAATACCGGACACCAGGGGCGTGATGATACGGCGAGCCAGGTGCAGCACCCGTGACAGTACCATTTCCGTGCAGGATGCGACCATCAGCGTTCCAAACAGCGCCGCCATCATCGTGGGCACATCTGCGCCGCCGTTCTTCAGCGCCATCCCACCCATAATCAGCGGTGTGACAAAGTTAAAGCTGGTGCCCTGAATAGACAGCAAACCTGAGCCAACCGGCCCCCACGTTTTAATTTGCAGCACTGAGGCTACGCCAGAGGCAAACAGGGACATGCTGATGATGTGCTGTGTGTCCTGCGCCGGTAAACCCAATGCCTGGCAGATGAGCAGCGCGGGCGTAATCACCGCAACGAACATGGCCAGCAAATGCTGACCGGCTGCAAACAGGGTTTGCGCAAGCGGCGGGCGATCTTCCAGGCGGTAGATCAGTTCACTTTTACTGACGGATGAGGAGGCTGTCTGCTGATTGGTCGACATTGTAACGGTTCCCAAAAAAAGTGAGGCGATTGTAATCTGCAACGGCTCAAAAGCAAACGTTTGCTAACGGTGGCAAAAAAAGTGTCAGGCGTTGCTGTAGCGGCCGGTTTCCGGCAGCCAGCGCTCGATTAGGGCCTGTGCCTGTTCAGGATAGTGCTGGTGGATATGCCGTGCGACGCGTTGAACTTCAGGAATCATGGCCTGATCGCGCAGGAGATCGGCAACCTTAAACTCAGCATTACCGGTTTGGCGCGTTCCCAACAGTTCACCCGGCCCCCGAATCTCCAGATCGTGTTGGGCAATCACAAAGCCGTCGTTGCTGTCGCGTAGCACCTGCAAACGCTTCTGCGCCGTTTTGCTCAGCGGCGCTTTGTACAGCAGCACACAGTGAGAGGCAACCGCACCCCGTCCCACGCGTCCGCGTAGCTGGTGCAGCTGAGCCAGCCCAAGCCGTTCCGGGTTTTCAATAATCATCAGGCTGGCGTTTGGCACGTCCACGCCGACTTCAATTACGGTAGTAGCGATTAACAGCTGGATCTCGTTCGCTTTGAAAGCCTGCATGACTGCCAGCTTTTCCGCCGGTTTCATACGACCATGCACCAGTCCCACCCGCAAATCAGGCAGCGCCACGTTGAGTTCTTCCCATGTGGCTTCTGCCGCCTGGGCTTCCAGCAGGTCCGATTCTTCAATCAACGTACAGACCCAGTAAGCCTGACGGCCCTCGTGACAGGCCTTTTGTACGCGCTCAATAATCTCACTGCGACGGCTGTCCGGAATGGCAACGGTCGTGACCGGCGTCCTGCCTGGCGGCAATTCGTCAATGGTTGATGTATCCAGATCGGCATAGGCGGTCATGGCCAGCGTGCGCGGAATGGGAGTGGCGGTCATGATCAGCTGATGGGGATGAAAACCCTGCTCCTCCCCCTTTTCCCATAGCGCGAGCCGTTGATGAACACCAAACCGGTGTTGCTCATCAATAATCACCAGCGCCAGCCCGTTGAACTTCACCTGCTCCTGAAACAGTGCATGTGTGCCAACGACCATGGCGACACTACCGCTCGCGATGGCATCCTGCTGCGCCTGACGCGCTTTGCCTTTTTGTTTACCTGCCAGCCAGCCAACTTCCAGACCCAGTGGCGCGAGCCATTGACGAAAATTGATTGCATGCTGTTCGGCCAGCAACTCTGTCGGTGCCATCATCGCCACCTGTTTGCCATGAGCAATAACGTTCAGGGCGGCGAGCGCCGCGACCAGCGTTTTACCCGATCCCACGTCGCCCTGGACGAGCCGCAACATGGGATAATCGTGCGCTAAGTCTTTTTCGATTTCCGCCACGACGCGTTTCTGAGCCGACGTGGGCGAAAAAGGCAGAGCGGCCAGTAACTGGTCACTCAATGTATGTCGGGCAGGCATGGGCAGAGCATAATGGCGCTGTGCGCCAGCCCGAACCGCCAACATACTCAGGTTATGCGCCAGCAGTTCTTCCAGAATCAGCCTGCGCTGCGCAGGATGGTGCCCGCTTTCAAGTTCGCTGAGTTTCTCATCTGGCGGTGGCCGATGCAGCGTATGTAAGGCCTCGGGCAGGCTGATCAGTCCGCCGCTTAACGCCTGCGGCAACAGCTCCGTAATCGGGCAGTTTTCCAGCAAAGTTAACGCCTGGTCGGTAAGGTTGCGCAGCGTCGCCTGACGAATGCCATCAGTTGTGGGATAAACGGGCGTCAGGGTTTCTTCCAGCGTCACGGTGCTGTGCTCGCCCTGTACACGGTATTCCGGATGAATGATTTCTGCACCGCGCTGGCCACGTTTTATTTCACCATAGGCGGTGACACGTCTGCCCGGCGCGAGGCTGTTTTTCATCCCGGCATTAAAGTTGAAGAAGCGCATGCTCAGCACGCCGCTGCCGTCACTGATTTGGCACACCATCATGCGCCGGCGGCCAAAAGTAATCTCGGTATGCAGGACATCGCCTTCAACAGTTGCCCAAATGCCCGGTAACAGGTCATTAATGGCATAAAGTTGGGTACGATCTTCATAACGCAGGGGAAGGTGAAGCAGTAAATCCTGAATGGTATGCAGGCCAATTTTAGCCAGCTTTGCCGCCTGACTGGCGCCGACGCCGGTCAGGGTACTGAGCGGGATGGCATCCAGCAGACGGCCTTTCATTTCTTACTTCTGCCTGTAGATTGCATCGTTGCCCACCAGGTTTCATCGGCTTCTATCTCGCCCTGAGCATTGATATAAGGATACGGCATGCGCTTGTGCTTTGCCACGCGGGCCAGAACGGGATAGCCACCCTCAAACAGCAGGCGCTGTTGCTCTTCCGGGGCTAAAAGGCTGGCCTGACGTTGATACATACCGGCATTTTGACGCTGGCGCTGCGCTTCATAAAGAATCAGGGCAGATGCAACGGAAACGTTGAGTGACTGAACCATACCGACCATCGGAATAATGATATGACGATCGGCCAACGCCAGAGCTTCATCAGTAATACCGGTTTTTTCCTGCCCCATCAAAATGCAGGTGGGTTTGGTGTAATCAATCTCACGAAAATCCACGGCGTCAGCAGAGAGGTTGGTCGCCAGTATCTGCATGTTTTGCGTTTTAAGATGGCTAATGGCGTCGTTGATTGAGCGGTGCGTTACCACGTTCACCCAGCTGTTACTGCCGGCCGATGCCGACGCCTGGGTGCGCATGCGCTGGCTGGGCCATACGGCATGGACCTCATGAATCCCTACCGCGTCGGCGGTACGAATGACAGCGGAAACGTTATGAGGCTTATGCACCTGCTCCATGCAGACGGTAAGGTCGTGCTGGCGCAGGGCCAGCATTTCCTGGATACGAGCAAAGCGTTGAGGATTCATGCACTAGTTACGGTTGCGGTGAACTTTGATCACATCCGGCATCACACGAATCTTACGCATGATATTCGCCAGGTGGACGCGATCGCGTGCGGTCAGACGGATAAAGGCACTGTAAACGCGGCCATCGCGCTCTTCGGTATTCAGACTCTGAATATTGGATCCGGCGGTATTAATGGCTGCCGTGAGATTAGCCAGTGCACCCTGGTGGTTAAACATATCCACCTTGATCTCAGCCACAAACTCCTGTTCGGTGACTTTATCCCACTCTACCGGCATGAATTTTTCTGGCTCTTTTTGGTAGCCGCGAATATTTCGACAGGATTCATGGTGAACAACCAGGCCTTTACCGGGGCTGACGTGAGCGACAATGGGATCGCCAGGAATAGGGCGACAGCATTTCGCAAAGGTAATCAGCACACCGTCTGCACCTTTGATGGGCAGCTTGCCTTGTTTTTTGTTATTGCTGAGCGTGCTGGTGTCGGTCTGGAGCAGGTTCTTGGCCACGACCACGCTCATTGCATTACCCAGACCGATTTCCGCTAACAGATCGTCCAGTGACGTCAGTTTCATGCGATCAAGCTCATGCTTGATGTTTTCAGCCGGTACTTCCGCCAGTTTACGACTGCCGCCTATTGCATGGCTGAGCAGGCGACGTCCCAGGTTTACCGAGTCTTCGCGCTTGAGGTTTTTCAGTAGCTGACGGATCTTAGCGCGAGCTTTGGAACTGACCACGAAGTTGAGCCAGGCGGCGTTAGGACGCGCGCCGGGCGCGGTGATGATCTCGATAGTTTGGCCGCTGGTGAGCGTCTGAGACAGCGGATAAGGCTGACGATCAACGCGCGCGCCTACACAAGCATGACCAATATCGGTATGTACCGCGTAGGCGAAATCGACCGGCGTGGAGCCTGTCGGCAGTTCGACGATACGGCCTTCTGGCGTAAAGACGTAGATCTCATCCGGGAAGAGATCGGATTTCACGCTTTCGATGAATTCAAATGAACTGCCGGCGCTCTGTTGCAGTTCAAGCAGGCTTTGCAGCCAACGCTGAGCGCGGATTTGCGCCGTGGTACCGCTTTCGCCTGCCTGCTTATAGGCCCAGTGCGCGGCAACCCCCATTTCAGCCATCTGATCCATATCTTCGGTACGGATTTGCACCTCAACCGGTACGCCATGTGGCCCGATCATCGAGGTATGCAAAGATTGATAGCCGTTAGCTTTGGGGATTGCAATATAGTCTTTTACCCGGCCCGGACGCGGCTTGTACAAGCTGTGCATCTGACCCAGCACGCGATAACAGGTATCTAAATCTTTGACGATAACGCGAAAGGCATAGATATCCATGATCGAGTGAAAACGCTGCTCTTTGAGCGTCATTTTGCGGTAGATAGAGTAAAGGTGCTTTTCGCGCCCACTTACCCGGCAGGGGATACCGGCTTCCTGCAGGCGGCCATCGATTTCAGAGAGGATTTTTTGAATCATCTCTTTACGGTTGCCGCGGGCCGCTTTCACGACCTCTTTAATCACCCGAAAACGATTGGGATAGAGCGCTTCAAAACCGAGCTCTTCCAGTTCTGTTTTTAGGTGATGAATACCCAGGCGGTGCGCCAGTGGACTGTATATTTCCAGCGTTTCGAGCGCGATGCGACGACGTTTATCGGGACGTAACGACCCGAGCGTTCGCATGTTGTGGGTACGGTCAGCCAGCTTGATGAGAATGACACGGATATCCTGCACCATTGCCATAATCATCTTGCGGAAGTTCTCTGCCTGCGCCTCTTTCTTGTCACGGAATTTCAGCTTATCCAGCTTTGAAACGCCTTCAACCAGTTCGGCAACGCTCTTGCCAAACAGCTGTTCCATATCCTGATAGGTGGCTGGCGTGTCTTCAATAACATCGTGCAAAAGCGCGGCCATGAGCGTTTCATGGTCGAGCTTCATTTCTGCCAGAATACAGGCTACTGCAACAGGATGGGTGATGTAAGGCTCGCCGCTGGAGCGTGTCTGTCCCTCGTGGGCATCACGTGACACAAGATAAGCTTGCTTGAGGCGCTTAATCTGGTCCTCAGGCAAGTATTGTTCAATCAGTTGATTGAGACTTTCAAACAGATACAAGGTTGACCTGCAGCTAGCTGTTAACGACGACCTTCAGCGATAGCGGTAACGGCCTTTAACTCAGCGGCTTCCTGCTCTTGCTGCTCCTGACGATCACGCACATCTAAAATCTGATTGGTGACCAAACCTTCTTCGATTTCGCGCAGTGCGATAACGGTAGGTTTATCGTTCTCTTCCGGAACCAGCGGATCTTTTCCGCCTACCTGCATCTGACGTGCACGACGTGCAGCGACCAACACCAGGTCAAAACGATTACCAACTTTTTCTACTGCGTCCTGAACGGTTACGCGTGCCATAGGTGTGCTACTCCACAGATGAAGAAATGACTCGGCATCATACTGAAACTGGGTTCAGACTGCCAACAGTTTGCTGATTAAAGCATCATGGCGCGCTTTCTGACGGGCCATGCGCAGACGTTCTGCGCGAATAATGGTTTTCAGATCCGATAACGCCAGATCAAAATCATCATTCACAATTAAATAGTCGTATTCGGCGTAGTGGCTCATTTCTGCCACGGCCTGTGCCATCCGACGTGCAATGACCTCTTCGCTGTCCTGACCGCGACCACGCAGGCGACGATCCAGTTCTTCTTTCGAAGGCGGCAAGACAAATATGCTGCGCGCTTCTGGCATCTTAGCGCGAATTTGCTGCGCGCCCTGCCAGTCAATATCAAGAAAAACGTCCACGCCGGTCGCCAGGACCTGTTCAATTGCCTTACGCGAGGTGCCGTAATAGTTGTCGAAAACTTTCGCGTGCTCCAGAAAAGCATCTTCCGCGATCATTTTTTCGAACTCATGCTGTTGAACAAAGAAGTAATGTTCACCATGCGCTTCGCCCGGACGCATACCACGGGTGGTATGGGAAACAGACACTTGCGTATCATACAGCGGCTGCGTTTTTAACAGTGCCTGAATCAGACTGGATTTTCCTGCACCACTGGGCGCAGAAACAATATAGAGCGTACCTTGGGCCATGATTTTCTTGAATTGATTAAGTGCGGAGTCGGTTTCCTGCACAGTATACACAGCTTCCCCGCCCCACGCAGCGTTTGCGCCATCCTCAAAGCGAAAAGTTTATGCGACATGCTACGCAGCCCAGTCCGCAGCAGCTGAAAACACAACTCTTTGTTCGCCTAACCCGTTCCAGAACACCGGAACAGGGCTGGCTCAGCCTGATGTTCAGAGATTGAATGGTTCAAAATCAGGAGGTGACGAATGAGAGGGATGTTTATTGTTGGGCTGCTACTGGTATTCAGCACGTTTTCTTCCCTTGCGGCTTTGTGCCCCGCCTGGACGTCAGCGCGTGCCGTCAGTGAGATCGCGCATTTGCAACAGCAACTTCGGCAGTGGGATAAGGCGTATTTCCAGCAAGGGCGCTCGCTGGTTAGTGACGCAGACTACGATAGCTTGCAGCAGCGGCTTAACCACTGGCAGCGCTGTTTTACTCAGGCTGCGGATGAATATGTGCCTGCCTTGCCTGAGGACGGTACGCAGTGGCATCCCGTTGCGCACACCGGCGTTAAAAAAGTACGGGATAAACGTGCGCTGGGTTACTGGATGCAGGCACGAAACGATCTTTGGGTACAACCAAAAATCGATGGCGTTGCCGTCTCCCTGATCTATCGACAGGGAAAACTGGTCTCGCTAATCAGCCGCGGCGATGGGTTACACGGCGAGCAGTGGCTGGCGAAAGCCCATCATATTCCTGCCATTCCATCGGTTATCGACAGTCAGCAAGGCAGCATCGTCCTGCAGGGCGAGCTTTTTTTGAAGATGACCGGTCATCAGCAGGCTGTGGACGGCGGCAGGAATGCCAGAGCCCGTGTGGCAGGGGCAATGATGAGCCAGGCTGACTCGCCGCTGCTGGCACAACTGGGTATTTTTATCTGGAGTTGGCCTGACGGGCCGGCGAGTATGCCTGAACGTCTGGCCCGGTTGAGCTCATGGGGCTTTGACCTCGCCAGCCACTGGACTCAACCCGTTCAGGATGAAGAGGATGCGGCAAGCTGGCGCGAGCGCTGGTTTCACGCGCCCTTGCCTTTTGTTACCGACGGTATTGTTGTGCACCAGGCTGCCCGCCCGGCAGGAAAGTACTGGCAGCCCGGTGAGGGTGAGTGGGCCATCGCCTGGAAATACCAGCCACCGGAGGTGAGCAGTGAGGTACGATCCGTAGATTTCTCAATAGGACGAACGGGAAAGGTGGCGGTCGTACTGAATATTCAGCCCGTTCAGCTTGATGACAAAACCGTCAGGCGTGTCAACATAGGGTCGTTAAAACGCTGGCGAGAGCAGGATGTCATCGCGGGAGATCAGGTGACGGTTAGCCTGGCAGGACAGGGAATTCCCCGGCTGGAGCGCGTTATCTGGCGCGTGGCGCAGCGTGATTACCCTGAGCCACCGGGTTCTGAGCACTTCACTCATCTGAGTTGTTATACGTTAACGCCGGATTGCCATCGCCAGTTACTGGCTCGCCTGAGCTGGCTGAGTCAAAAGTTCGTGCTGAATATTCCCAGCGTTCAGCGCAGCACCTGGCAGCGACTACTGGATACCGGTTGTATTACGCACCTGTTTTCCTGGCTGACGATTACGCCAGAACAGATTGCCGCTGCAGCAGGCATCTCCTCTGAAAGAGCACAGCAAATCTGGCATAGGTTCGAATTGACCCGCCAGCAACCTTTGCGTCGCTGGGTTAACGCATTGGGCATCGCGTTGCCCCAAAAGGCACTTCGCGCCTTGGCCGATAAAGAGTGGGAACCCTTGCTTGCTCGTGATGTGCAAACCTGGCAAGCGCTGCCCGGCGTGGGCGCAAGGCGTGCTGAACGCATTGCCGCACAATTTCAGGATGCCGGGCTGCGGAAGTTGATTACCTTTTTGCAGCAGCAGGGCATCCCGGCATCATCAGTGTTCAGGGTGGGGATAATTGAAGATGGGCAAGCCGAGTCGAAACCGCAGTGCCAGCAGGCGGGCAAAGAAACCGAAAAGTAAGGTGATGATGATCACCAGCTCATGTGCCAGAGGCGTTTTCAGTAGCAGGATGTACATCCAGCCAGAAGCGAAAGCGATACCGGCGTAAAGCTCTTTTTGAAAAACCAGCGGGATACGATTACAAAACATATCACGCAAAACCCCACCAAATACGCCGGTGATGACGGCACTTATCGCGGCAATGATCATGGCATGACCTGAATCCAGCGCAACCTGAGCGCCAATGATGGAGAACACCACCAGACCCAGCGCATCCAGAACCAGAAATACCTTGCGCAGATGTGTCATCAACGGCGCGGCAAAGGTGGTCACCACGGCAGCCGCGGCGACGATCATGATGTACTCAGGATGCTTTACCCAACCCAGTGGATAATGGCCAAGCAGAATATCGCGTACTGAACCCCCGCCTATCGCGGTCACAGAAGCAATAATGATCACGCCAAACAGGTCCATTTTACGACGGCCGGCGGCAAGTGCACCCGTCATCGCTTCAGCGGTGATACCAATGATATAGAGAACAGTAAGTAACATAGCAGGCTCCAGGAAGACGGCGGCAAGGCTACGCCACTGAAGAGCACGGCGCGACTGAGATTTTCTGTTAGTGACGTTAAAAGTATTAGTAAAAATTATCCCGTTCGGGATAAGGCATTAATAATCAATAAGGTGCATGGGGGAAGACACCAGCAGAGATGAAATTTTTTATTGGTTTTAATTCAGACACGCCAGGGGGCGCTGACGCATTGCCCTGATCTTGCACTCTGCCATGACATTATGTTGGTCTAAACAGGGAAAGGAAACAACGCAAGAAAGCTATGCAGGGTGAAACCCTGTTGGGTTAATGGCAGCCCGCATGCAGAGGCCGGTGAAAAGCAGGACAGAATCCGCAGGAATAACCAATAACGGAAAGGGCTGTGTGTTCTCAAAAAAACGTGCTGACTGGCAGCACGTGAAGACCTTTTTTCAGATGCCTGAAGTCCAAATACCTTCTTATCGCGGTACGTTCCTGATACAAACCTGGAAAAAGGTTTTCAGATTAAATTGATACTCGGGTTGAAACCAGACCCGGCCATAACAGCAGTAAGCCAGCATCTTTACTGAAATCATTGCCAGATAGCCCCATAACGCGCATAACACTGAAGGCGTGCTCCACACAGTCAGCAGCGTAATGATCAGTCCAACGAATACGGATGATATTTCACAAAAAGCGATATCGGAATACTGCTTTTCGCGCTGCAAGATCGCGCGGTAATGTTGACCCTGAGGGATGATAATAAAGATGACCGCTGCCATCTCCAGCATCATGGTAATCTCTGGCTGGTTAAAAAGATGATCGGCAACAATGCCGGAAATAAAAAGCGCAGAAAAAATCAGGAGGCCCATTAACACATTCCCCCAATATATGACGGACAACGTATTGTCGGAGAGGGGAGAATAGCGAATCACTTTGTTTGAAAAACCGCGATCCGCCAGTGTATCTATGACTAAAAGGCCGGCAATCACGACAGCCAGAAAATTGAATGCTTCTGCCTGCAGGATTTTACCCAGCAGGGAAAGTTGCAACACGCCAATGCTTAAGATTTTTATTGATGAAAGAAAGGGCCATTTAGCGTCAATAATATTTATTTTACGTATAGCCATGGTTTTTTCCATCGTGTAAATAATTATAGTGGTAAGCGGAGGTGAAATCCTGGCTTAGCGTTTGGTCTGTTTATACAGGTTATATTAACGGTCAAGCTGATGCTGTCGCGAACGGATCTATAGTGCGCATATTTCCCCTGGTGATGCTGAATCCCTGTTGTTGTTTTAATTATCCAGACGTCATTCATAATTATAACATTCATGATGCCATAATGAACATTACTGAACGCCTTTATTATATCGTTATATAAGTATTGCTGTGTGTAGGTGATTTATAGCGCTTTTTATTAGAAATAACATCATAAGGAAAATCTGATATACGATTTGAGATAGGCGTTAATATTGAGTGGCTGCATGATTTTTTTTGACTGACAGATAAAATCTACATATTTATTTGTGCCAGAATTCGGTGTGACTATCCAGCATAAAAGAGTGTGGAATAAAAAAGGCTTTTAAACACTGTACATAGGCACGCTGTGAAAGCGTGAGCCAGGATTTTTCCGCTATAAAATGCTTAAGCAGCGGCAAAGCATAAACACGTTTGTTACGCGCGTGAGGGGTAAATACTTAAACATTCTGAACATAAAAACCAGAGCGTAAGAATGACTCAACCGCTGTACTGGCAAAACAGCCTTTGGCAGTGATTAAAGAAAGCAGGGAAAGGCGGGGCTGGATAGGGGTTTCTGCTTTCAGGCTGAACCTGCCTTGTTTGCCGTAACGGTAAAACAAATCTCGCCTGAAAAAGTAAAGCAGGCCAGAGCCTGCTTTGTCTTTATACGTAAAGAGACGCTTCACCCGGTGGGCGCGTTTTAAACCGGCGATGTAGCCAGAGGTACTGCTCCGGCGCGCGCATAATCTGGCTTTCGATCACCTTATTCATGTAAGCAGCAGCGGCTGATTCATCTTTGTGAGGATAGTTTTCCAGAATCGGTTCAATAATCAGTTTATAGCCATCGTTGCCGGGATTACGAATCAGCATGATTGGCACCATAGCTGGCTTGGCCAGGCGAGATAAAACATAGGTACCGTTCGTTGTCGCTGCTTTCTCAACGGCAAACAGTGGCGCAAATGTACTGCCTTTAGGGCCGTAATCCTGGTCCGGTGCAAACCAGACGGATTCGCCCTGCTTAAGTGCCTGCACCATGCCGCGCAGATCGCGACGGTCAATCATCGCCTTGTTGGAACGCATCCGGCCTTTGGTTTGTACGTATTCCATCGCGCGGTTGTTATGCGGACGGTACATAGCCATCATCGGCTGACACAACCCGCTGATGCGGCCACCCAGCTCTAAGGACATAAAATGGATGCCGATTAACATCACGCCACGGCCTTCATTTTGAGCTGAATAGAGGTTTGCAAGGCCAGAGACGTTGAATAAACGTTTAACCGCATGATCAGGCCAGAACCAGGCAATACCCGTTTCAACCAGTGCCATACCGAGAGAGGCAAAATTACCCGCGATCATTCTTTCTTTTTCTTCGTCACTGATAAAAGGAAAGCAGAGTTCAATATTACGACGGGTTATACGCTCTCGGCGCTGAAGGAAATGACGGGAAAGTTTACCGGCACCTGCACCCAATCTCATCAGAACAGGATAAGGGAGTTGAACCAGAAGCCAGAGAATGCCTAGACCGAACCATGTAAACCAATAACGCGGGTGTAAAAGTGTGCTGCTGAACTGCCTGGTGTTTTTCATCATTGACCTTAAAGGATTGATGGATGTAACGCAAAAAGACCCATTCCTTAAGTTCCCAAGCGGTACGGCTGTACTAACTACGACCAGCACTTTATCAAAAAGTGCCCTCTGTCACAGTGAGCTTTCGTCATCCTGTGGATTAAGACGATCGATGGAATGGCCTACTGAACGAACAAAACAGGGTGGTGTTTTATTTTTTAATGATTTAAAAACAACGTCTTAAGTATACTCTTGTAAAGCCAGAACGTTAAGGGAAGCGTAGGGAAATTAAGACAGTTCTGTACTCACAAGCTAAAATCTTTTCGAAAAACTTACATTCAGAGTGGCAAAATTCTAAAAATTGGCTAAGGACGAGTATGCGCCGGGATGTGATGAAAAGCGACATGATCCGTGCGATAAGTGATTTCGGCAGATCATAAGAGGAGAGAGTAAGGACATGCGTCTTCACAGGCTATACACGTCTGTCCCCGTACGTCACATCATAGCCTGAAAGAACATGCTGTACAAAAAAGGAGCGCTAGTAGTAATTCACAGTCATCATGCGGTAATTACCGACTTTTTTTAACTGCATCGTGCCCAGCTTGAATGGCAAAGATTGCTGGCTGTCATTCAACCCTAGGGTGGCAGCTTCGGTTTTACCCCCTCTTGTGCAGCTTTGCTTAATCTGAGAATGAACAATCAGGGTATCACATCCGGTCTCCACAATAGCACCACGAAAAGTGATTTGGCCGCCAGTTGCAAATGACGAGGATGATAATGCCATTAAGACAAATACATAAGTTAGTTTTTTCATGGCTTGACACTCTGTGTTGATTTTCATAAACAAAGAACGGCACCAAATAATAAAACTTTAGTCGATCGTGCTTTTTTATTTTTTAAAAATTATTTTATACGATAGTGTGAGTGATTAGCACTTACAGACTCTTATTAATGCCGATTTCTGGAAGAAGCTTAGTGGATTATAGTTCAACACCTTATGGGCATTTTTTTTCTTAGTAAGATTTTCTCTTTTTTAACAAATTCGCCTGAATACTGGGCGGTCAATCACAAAACAACCCGTTTCAATAATGCGTATGAAAATTGGGGTGCAGGTAGGCTGAAATGCGGCATACAGGTCATGTATCACCCAGATGAAAACATGTTCATTATCCGTACTTGGATTGTTGTGCGTCTGGGCTTCTTCGCGTTTTAGTTTCCGGCCTGCTTATCACATCTCACTATTCGGTTGGCGAAGGTTCTTCGGTGAGGACGGTTTACTTAAGAAATAAGGAGGCCTTGCCGAGAGGGCTGCATAATACTGACGATAAAAATCAATTCCATGTTCCGTTAAAAAAGGGAGCACCGAAAATGATAAGTTAACACTAAAGGGTTACAGATTTTATCTGTCTGACCAGAAAGCATCAGTAAAACGGGCGCCCAGTGCGCTTACAGCAGGTTGTTGAGCCTTTTTTACGCGCCTAAATTTGCTGAGCAGCAATGTGAAAAGTCCGCTATTACAAGGACTTGATAATGATGAAGTGACGTAGTAAACGCTATAAAGCGAAATTATCTATTACTCGATATTTTGAATCTGAACGATTGTTTTTTGTTAACTCTTTGTTTTTTATGTTTAATTTAAATTTTATAAATTTATTGGTACATTAATTGGTACAAAAAAGCAGAGGGCTAGCCTCTGCTTTCAAAATATGGTCCTGCGATTTAAAGAGTCTTATCGAGTATAAAAATACTCAATAACGTCGTCACGATAGAGCCCTAATTGCTCGGAATCTAACCGGAAACCATTTTTTTGGAGAAAAGGCTTCAGGTCTGCATTGCGCTCTTCACATACTGTGATGTGCAGTGAGCCATCGAAGTTCGCCAATGAACTTTCCATTAACATAGTCCCGATTCCTTTTCCTCGATACTCGGGAGCAACAAAAAATGTACAGATTTTGTTTTCTTCTTTGGTCACTTTAAGCAATGAGATACCAGCAATCTCACCTTTTTCCTTTACTATCAGTACCTTACGTTCACCAGAGTTAAGGCCACTTAAGAATTTAAAATTGAACCATGTTTGGAATCCAGGATAGAAAGAAGAAACATGATTCAGGAACGGACGAACGTTTTGAGCTTTAAATTCAGTATAAGTGGCAATTTCTGTTGTAGGGTTTTTTTCTATTGTTAACATGTACTTAGCAGTATTCATGCATCCTCCTACCAATTGCGAATTTGTGTGTTCGATGAAAAATTTTACCCATTATAAAGCTTAATTTTTCAACGTCACGTTAATAATTTATGTCAGCAAGATTTAATTAAATCATAGAGCCCATTGGCTACGATGCTGAAGGCAAGGCCAATAACTATGCTCCTTAGTATGATCCAAGGAGAACGTCTTGTATGGCGAAATTTTGCAAAAGCAGAAAAATTTTCCAAAATTTCTGTTTTTTCATCGAGTTTACTATCATGTTTTACTTCTGATTTCCAATGAAAAATCAGCATCTTAGGTACATCTTTTATCGGTTTTATATGATGAGACTGTAAATATTTTTTCCATAAATCGCCTTCTAAAAGTCGACTTCTATTGTAACTTCTGTCAGACATCACATACTCAGATTTAACTTCTCTGATGATAAAAAAATGTACTTTTTTTAGAACACCTCGGAGCGTAAGTAATGAGTTAACATTTTCAGGAGTGTTTCTTATTTCGTTGACCCTAAAATCTATTATTTCTATCGACTCTTCGGTAGTAAGCATGAAGCTATCAGAAGGAACATAGTAAGTCGATAACGCTTTTTTACTTATTGAATCTAGGATTAAACGAAATCTAAAATAACCATTTTTATTGTCATTGGCTCTAAAGTTTTTCAAAGGGAAAGACAATATGCTACCTTCATCTTTCACTTCATTCAGTTTCACTCCCGATCCAAGTGGATTGTTATCATCTACCTGTAAGTCAATATTAGTATAAAATCTTACGCTATCAGCTTTTTCTTTCCCTGCATTAAGAAAAGTTATATCTGAGTGGTGGTAAAAGTTATCTCTGAATTCTATAGATTGTACTTCACTGTTAAATATAGTGGATAGCAGTAAAACATCATTTGCCACCTTAAGGCCTAACTGGCTATCGTAATCGCGTGGTTTAATTTTAAAAGGGAAGAAGATGTTTATAACCTGATCTTCTTGTGTTTTAGAAAATCTTACACCAACATCAAGATAAGTGGTGGTTTCTCTTTCTTTAGCAAAGCTAATAAGCCATTTTAATATGAGGTATATAGCTCTGAAAATCTTGAAAAAAATTTGAAGAGGACCAACCCATGTGTTTTCTTTAGTAGGTGTGTTTTTTCTATTTAAATTTTTATCATTAAGTACCCAGTAATTGATATGTAATTCTATTTCAGGATCATTACTTTCTAATACACCCTTGTCTTTAGTGTTATCTTTGGTTTCGTTTACCGTTTGCTCTTGCGGATCACGCCTTTGATTGTTAGGTGTTTTATCATTGGAATCGGTTACCCAAACTGCTAAGCTTTTTGCCATGTGTTTTCCAGTAAAAGTTAAAGTTTATGAATAAAATTTTACTTAGCGTGAAGCCAAAATACATCAAAGAAATTTTATTAGGTAATAAAATCATAGAGTTAAGAAAGAGGGTGGGTAGGTCTTTCTTGCCCGATACTGAAATTTATCTTTACTCTAGCTCACCTGTCAAGGCTTTGGTGGCAAAAGCACACATTAAATCTGTTGAGAAAGTTGATATAAATAAAATTAGTGATAGAAAGGCTCATATACTTCAGGCCGCATGTATAACAGAGCGCGACTTTGATGATTATTTTTTGGGGTGTGAATTCGCCTACTTGATACACCTTGAAAAAGTTAGCCCATTTAAGAAAATTTTTATTTTAAGTGAGTTAAAGACCTGCGGTTTTACTCCTCCTCAATCGTTCTGCTACGTCAATGAAAAATTGGATTGTTTTTTACAATCTAAGGGGGGCGCATGATTATAGGAATATATGGTATTTCAGGTGTAGGGAAGACTACTTTTTCTGGAAAAGTAAAGTCTAAGTATCCGGAGTTTAAATCTTATAGTGCATCAAGCCTTATTGAAAAATATAGCGGGTTTATTGATTATGATTTTTTAACAAGTGATGTCGTTGCCAGTAATCAAATCAAGCTTGTTAAGGCAATGAGTTTTTTAAAGAAAAGCCAGGGTTCTGATTTTTTTATTATAGAGCTTCATAATTTGATTGAGACAAAAGAAGGTATCGTTTTCATTGAAGAGGCTGTTTTAAAATCTTTGTGTTTAGATTTTGCTTTTTTTCTTAAAAAAGATGCTGAGTTGATCAAGGAGAATAGGGACCGTGATTCAAAAAAAAGAAATGCTGCGAGTGTCAACGATATTGATAGCATTCAAATGAAATCTTTGAATTATTTTTTGAAAATATATCAAGAAAAAGGTGGTAAGGTAATTTCTGGCTCCGATAAAGATATTTGTTTTTTTTCTAATTTTATTGATGGGCTTTGATTTTTAACCATTTAGGTTTAAGTATGCTTACTAGAAGCCTGTAAGGCCGATGTTGAGTCATAACTTGTGCCTTTTGAGGAAAGTTTTAGGGTGCGCTGTTAGTTACGGTAAAATCTTTACTAACAGCGCTTATGCTTCGACGATGTATTTAAAAAGTGAAGTAAATTTTGGATGTCATCCTACATGGATTATTTTCTTCGAGGGGTGCTTTTAGAGACTCAGCGCGCACTCGTAGCCCCGCCACGCCTGCGCACTTCATGCAGCGGTTTTCATGCACCTGCATGAGTGGCTCCGGGCCGCGCCGCTGCTGGCCTTTGCTGCCGCTTTTGGGTGCCTGAGACTCATGCGTTTTCATGCAGCATAGACATGCACTCACGCAGCAGACGTAAAAAAGCCCGGCAGGTGCCGGGCTGATGGGTTATTTCTGGCCGGGGAACCGTTTACGCTTGCGCCGGTCAGTTCCGGCCCCCCTGAAGGGGTACGGGCCTGCAAGGCTGATAACATCATCACGAAACATCAGCGGCAGCTTTGTATTTGTCCAGCTCAGCATCAGATTCATGATATATCCACGGTAGAGCGTGTCTGCATCGTTTGCCCCTTCAAGTACACCCGGCGCATGGGGTGAGCCATACCGTTCAAACTGGCTGTACTTCATTCTCAGCAGGCTGGTCAGCTCAATGGCGTGGAAGATAAAGAATTCATCAATGAGCGCATCGATGCGCTCGTCCATGATGCGCTCATGGCAGGTGATGTAAGCGTGAGCCTTTTGCCCGGTCACGTCGGCCAGCCCCGGCAGCTGCTTTTCCCTCTGGGTAATCAGTCCGGCCAGCTCGGTCGCCGTTTCCTGCTGCTCCAGATACTCCGCACGCAGCGCCTTCATCTCCGGCGTGACGGTGCCGCCGTTCTGCTCCAGCAGCTCACGAAAGCGCGCACGGTTGTCCTGGCCTGCCTGTTCCGTCTGTGCCTGGCTCTGGCGCAGCGCCTCAACGCTCTCCCTGGCGGCGGCTTCGGCCTTTTTGGCCTCCAGCCAGGCCATCATTTTTTTCTGGAGTTCCTGAATGCGGGGCAGCCAGCCAGCCGGAAGGCTTTTCGCCAGCGCGGCGCTCTGTTCTGCTAACTCATCTTCGGGAAGCTTCATGAGCCAGCCCGCATCCTTAAGCGGCTTCTGACTCCGTGCCACAAGCTGGCCCACGTACTGGCCGGTTGCCTTAATCTCTTCGTCGGTCATCTGCTTCTGTGTCATGTCTTTTCCTCTCTGTCAGGGCTGTGCGTGGCGGTCTTTACGGGTGCAGGCGGAGCCGTAGCGGCCCAGCGTCTGCGGCTGGCGCACCGGCGCATCATTTTCCGGCTCCGGCTCTGCCGCCACGGGCCTGTTGGGCTTCATGATGATTTTCTCGACGCTCTCCAGCGCAGTGAACGTGCAGGAGCAGTCGAGGTTCTGGCACTGATACCAGGTGCGCTTGACGGACGGTGCCTCGTAGGCGCTGGTGCGGGTGTGGGCCACCTGACCGCATTCGGGACATTTCAGGGCCATTTCGTTTTCCTGTGTGGTCGTTTTCAGTGAGTCAATTGTGCCGGGGCTGGCACAGGTGAGCCATGTGCGGGCCGTGTGCCGTGCCTGACACAACGCCTGCCAGAAAAGGGCGGCTGGCTGACTTACCTTCTGTTTGCGGTGTAACACGGGTAACAGGTGTTACAGCGATGAATTAAAAGCACTTTTTCTTATTCTTCTGGTGTAACACGACGGGTAACACGGTGTAACAGCGCGGGCGGGTGCGTTACACCTGTTACACCTCATCCGAAAGCGAGGTGTAACAGGCTGACGCCTTACTGAATGCGGCTGTTACACCCGTTACACCTGTTACCCTTTAAAAATAAGACTCACGCAAAGGCGTCTGCATCAGCCCGGCACCTCGCTGTTGAAGACGTACAGCCTGCGCACGTTCATCTCTGGCGGGCGGATGCTGGTCTGCAGCTTGCCGTCGGCGGAGGCCATCAGGTAGCCCCGGTCGGCGCAGAGACGCGCCACCTTGCGCGGGTCAAACCCCCTGCAGATTTCCTTCCACCCGGACGGCATGACGTAAAACGTCGTGGCCGCCTCGGTACCCTGCGCGGTGTTGCCTTTTTCCACCCTGCGCCAGCCCACCATGTTGCCGGGGCGGTTGCGCTCGTCGTGCCAGTCGGCAAACCGGCTGTACTGGTTGGCCGTGAAGAAGCTGCGCACCTGCTCCAGCGCCGCGATGTCCTCCTGGTTGGCCGTGTGGCCGCGGTCTTTCAGCCAGGCATTCAGGCACACGCGGGTTGCCCGCAGCGCTTCCCCCTCCTGCCAGCCGGTGATGCCGAGCCGGGTTGCCAGCTCGCCCGCCATCGCCACCAGGGCAAAGCGGTTGACCGCGCGGCCCACCTGATTGCCCGCATCCTGCGGCGTCAGGGCGGCGGTGTACTCCTTCATCAGCGCCTTGGCCTGGGCCGTCAGCCCGCTGAGGTCGGCGGTCAGCGCCCTGAGCCACTCGCGGAACGGCGCGCCGTAGTAGCTGGACGTCGCCCACTCCAGGTGTTCGGCCAGCGCCTTTCCGCTGTCGAAGCCGTGCAGCTCCTCAAACACGCCAAACTTCCCGGAGTCGCTGGGTATCTGGATCATCCTCACCTCCATCCCGGCAAACGTGCGTTCACCCGCCTTTGCGGCGTGCTCGGTCAGCGACAGCTCGCCGGTGGAGAAAAACAGCAGCCGCCACTGTTTCCGGGTGCGCAGCTCCCCGTCCGTTCCGGCGCGGCCCTTGCCCTGGCCGTTTGCCAGCATGTAGGCGATGTTGCCCGCCTCGCGGCCGTCCACTTCGCGGATTTCGTCGAGCATCATGGCGGCGTCGTTGCGGCGGCTGGCGCAGCCCTCCAGCGCGTTGCCGGTGGCGCGCCACGTCTGCCAGTAGTCCGGCCCGCCGCACACCGAGGTGGCCGCCTTCATGGTGGTGGTCTTGCCGTCCGTGGATTCGCCCTTGAGGTGATAGCCGCCGCCGTCCATCCCGACCAGCCGCAGCAGCGGGGCGGCAAAGGCCAGGCTGACCGCAAACGCCACGCGGGAATTGCCGGTGCAGAAGCGCGCCACGTGCTCGCGCCACTCCTCCACGGTGCCGGACACGCGGAAGTCGCGGCCCTGCACGGAGGTGGTCTGGAGAATGACGCCGTCCGCGCCGTCGCCGCTCACCTCGTCCTGGAGCACATAAACCTGCCCGTGCCAGCCGGTGCGGCTCACGCAGGTTACCCGGCGCTCCGGCTTGCACAGCGAGATGTACTCCATCAGGCGCGCGCGGGCCTCGCCGGTGGTGCTGATGTACGACAGGCCGTTGACCAGCAGCACGCGGCGCAGCTCCTCACCGCTGCCGCTCAGCATCTCCATCGGCATCGCCCAGCGCCTGCGCTCGCCCCAGGTGTCCTCCCACTCCAGCAGGCGGCCGAAGTTGCCGCCGTCGGCGTCGCAGGTGATGGCCGTGACGCGCAGCGGGTTGCAGATTTTCACGTTCTGGATTTCGGTTTCGCCGTTGCGCTGCACCTGCTTTTCGTACCAGAGATACTCCTGCGTCA
Source organism: Pantoea sp. Ae19-2 (assembly GCF_059801205.1). NCBI lineage: Bacteria > Pseudomonadati > Pseudomonadota > Gammaproteobacteria > Enterobacterales > Erwiniaceae > Pantoea > Pantoea sp. Ae19-2. Next base: position 4,004,051 of record NZ_JBCHWE010000001.1, read on the forward strand.
GCCGGAATCCGTGCGGCAGCTGCGTGCGGCCCTCACCGCACAGCACCAGACCGTTACGGAAGGCTTCACGGGCGCGGGTCACGCCGTGCTCACGGTGAAAGTCGTTCCAGTCGGCCTTTATTTCGCCCGGCGGCAGGCTCACCCAGCCGCCGACCGCTCTGGCCGCCTTTTCCGCGAACGCCCTGCCGGGGTTTTCGCCACCGTCCTGAAAGTCGTTGTCACCGGCGATGACGATTTTTACCTCCGGCCAGCGCGCCCGCAGCGCCTGCGCCACGTTCGGCAGGTTGCCCGCCGAGACGGCCGCCACCACGCAACCGGCGGTCAGCTGGCTCACCGTCAGCGCCGTGGCGTAGCCCTCCGTGATGACCGCCTGCACCGGCGGCTCTGACGGCAGGGGGCTGAGCGCCGCGAATGCGGCCTTCATGACGCTGCCCGGCAGCAGGCTTTTCTCCCCGGTGGGGGCAATCAGCTGCGCGCCGGTCACCGCGCCGTCTGCTGTGGTCAGCGGCAGCAGCAGGGAACCCGCCGGAAAGGCCGTGCCGCTGATGCGCTGTGCGCTGCCGGTGAGGCAGGCGGGATAACCGGCAAAGCCTTTGCCTGCAAGATAGGCGCTTTCACCGCTGTGGCCGGCCTTCACCAGCGCGTCAACGACCGGCGCCATATCGCGTTTCGGGGCTTTTTCTCTGGCAGGCTTAACCGGCACGCTCTGCACGTCGCGCAAATCCAGCACCTCTGCCACCGCCTGCGCGGCCGCCTTCACGCCTTTGTCTTTGACCAGCTTCACCAGGTCAAGCCCGTCACCCCGGCCGCACTGGCTGCAAATCCAAGTTCCGCGCCCCTCAAGGTCATCCATGCGGAACCGGTCTTTGCCGCCGCAGGCCGGGCAGGGGCCGTGCCTGCCGCCGTCCGGCACGCTGATGCCGAGCTGCTGAAAAATCACCGGCCAGCGGCCGCGCGCAGCCGTCGTGATGTGTGATACTGACTGTACTGTCATAACGCCCCCTTAATGCCGGTACAGCGACGCGCCGGTGTCGCAGAAGGATTCAAACGCCGCCGGAAGCGTGGCGTACAGCCCGGCCATCACCTCACACCCGCGCGCCGTAAGCACCGGCGGTGCGGTCAAGAGCGTCGGCTCCACCATGTCGGTGAGCAGCGCCAGCGCCGCCGCCGCGCCCTGTGCCTCGCCGTACTCGTTCACCATCGTGCCCTCCAGATGCAGGGCGATGGCCATCTCGATGCGCTCCACCGTCATGCGGTGCGGGCCGCGCATTTCGCTGCCGGTGTCGGCCAGATGCTTTGCCCGCCAGGCGGAGGCAATGGCGCGGCGGTAAAGGGCGGTCGTCAGCTCCGCCGGAAAAACGGAAACCTGTGGCTTTTTCATGCGTGAGCCTCCCCGATGAGCGCGCAGCAGCGCGTGACGTCGGTCAGGTCGGCGCGCAGGTACTCCATCACCGCCGCCATGCCGGGAACGGTGTGGCCCGCCACCGAACCCGCATCGCCGGGATGCTCTGACAGCAGCAGCTGGAGCAGGTCGCAGGCGTGCATGGCCCGGTTGAGTTTTTCGAAAGCGTCGGCAGGAAGGCCGTATTCAAAGGCGCTGAAAACGCCGGATTCAGGCAAGGGGATGCCCTGAGCACCGTTGTGCCCGTGTGAAATATTCATGGTTTACTCCGTTAAAGCTGGCTGCGTGTCAGAGGTAGTTTGAGTAGTGGCCGTCGTCCGGCTCAGCGGGCTGGCGCATCACCGGCTCCCGCCAGCGGCTGAACGTCACCGAGGAATGCAGGTCAAGTGAGCTGAACCCGTCATGCTCGCCGACAGCAGACATATCGCTGCGCGGTGACGCCGCTTTAAGGGTGTAACTCTCCAGGAACCACGTCAGCGGGGCTGAGGTGACCTGCCCGTCACTGTCGTAGCGGTAGGTCACCTCATGACTGAATTCAGGGTTAGCACATGCAACGGAGAAGGGCGCAGCAGAAAGGCGCATCACCGCTACCGTCCAGCCCTGCGAATGCTGCCAGCGTTCACCATGCTGAGGATAATCAGGCATAACGACCTCCGTTGCAGCGACGGGAAGTGCTTAAAAGTTGAATGTGTTCTGCGGTCTGACTGTTGCTTGCGCAAAATATCCAAGTAGACTTTGATACAGCCATATATAGACCCTCTGGTTCAATTATGGTCAGGCTTTGTGAGGTATTGCGAGTACCTCGCATAGCCGCTTGTTTTCGGTCATCCGTTTGTATAAGGTACGTACCTTATACCAATCATTAAAATAGAAGGTACGTACAATGTCAAGGGTTAAAGATCGCACTCCAAAAACAGGCGGAAAGTCACCAACCTTCCAAATCCGCATCAATCCAGAACTTCGAGAACAACTAGACCAGGAAGCCGCTAAAGACCAAACCACCCTTGCAAACTGGTTTAAAGAACTTGCAAGAAATGAGCTCAAACGACGTGGAGTTGAGCCAAAAGGTTGAAGGCTAGCGATTTGCGTATTGGTTAGTGGGCGCATTGTTTGCAGATCCATTCTTTTACTTCCTCCACTCTCCAGGCGGTAATACGCGCAGAAATTTTTATAGGTTTAGGGAATTCTCCGGCAGCAATACGCCTCCAAAGCGTCGCAGAAGAAAAAGGCAAACACGGCATAAGTTGTTTTTGCCTAATAAACCCGTTTTCTGGGATTTTTCCATAAGGTGTGTGGTTCATGAGGGATCTCCTATCTCGTTGATTAAAAATGACATGTACTGAGATTAAAGGAGATGAGATGATGTGTTCCACTAAAAATGGAATTCCATCGTAATGAAAGCAATTCCATCAAAAAAAACCTATTCCAACGAACCTCAATATTTTATTAACTCAATAGAATCAATGAGTTAATTTTTATCATAACTTTCTGATTTTATATGTTTTTATCCGGTTTTATGCGATTTTAATTTACTACTTATTTTCGAGGGAAGTTTTTGTTTGGCAATCATTGGCAATCATTGGCAACTGAATGGTAATCAATGGCAATTGAAGGCAAACTGCGCGACTTCTCAGCACATGCTGTTTACCTACATTTGGCATTGTCAAGTTTGTAATTTCACTCGTCATGTACAGATGAAAGTGAAATTTTTAATTTTTCATAAAATGAAGATTTACCCAAGCCCTTTTTATTGATGCCTTTAGCATCGGCATAAGCAGTCAGAAGCTTAAAAAGAGGATCAATTGTCGGTGTTCCAGAATTATTAATCCATTTTGTAGAGCCGCTTGAAGATTTTTCGAGTGCTAGATTAATAGCAGGAAGTCCAATTATTTTATGTAAAGAAGCGCTTTCCTCATCTTTTTTATGGAAACCACGTCTGTCTTGAGAATTATCTTTAGCAACCAGAACTCCCTCTGTACCTGCGCACTGAAAAATAATTGACTCACCATGCTTTTTATAAATACTAACTAAAGATTCAATGCATTTTTCTATGATGATTTTAGGTGTTACTCCTTCCTCAATAAGTTTAAAGCATGAGGCGAAAAGAATTCCTGATTCAATAGGGCAGTTGGTTGCAATTAGTTTTGGGTAAAAAACATCCAACTCTTTTGTTTTTCCTTGTGATTTTAGGAAGCTGAATAAGTATCTATGTATTCTAACTAAATAATCGGAGTAGGCGCTTACAATACCAATTTTATCTTCTGGAAGTTCATCATTACGGATATGCGGGTCAACACTAGCCAATGCTCTTGCTAATTCTTTTATTTCAATTTGAGGATAGTAGGCCAACCTCTCAATGGCGCTTCCTTTTGAAAAACTAAATTCCATTACGATTCCTCCTCAATTTTAGCAAAAAAGTCAGATAGCTTTTGCATAGCAATTTTTCTTTCATCGAAATAATGATGTCGGTTATATATTCCTTCAACACCTTTAATGCGATGATTTAAGCACCTCTCAGCAACCACGGGATCAACCCCTAATGAAGCCAGGTATGTTCTAGCTGTGCGACGAAAGTCATGGATTGTGAAATTTTCTATATTTCCCATGTGGGGTTTGAGTTTGGCAAGAGCTACAGGTAGCGTGCTTTCTGCAATGTGGGGTATCATTCGGTCTTGTATTTTCCTTGCAGGAAGCACCCAATCACTATTTAAAGATAGGTCTTGTAATTCTTGTAACCATTTAATTGCTAATGATGAAAGTGGAATATCTAAATTATCTCCATTCTTTGTGTTCTTAAGGTGCCAAATCCCAGCGTCTAAATCGAAATCCTCCCACCGCGCGGCACATAACTCCATCTTTCTGCAGCAAAGTATTAAAAGTAATTTAAAAGTGATTTCATTCTGACGGCTAAATCCTTTAGCTGTTTTCATCGCGCGAAAAAGTAGCGTAATTTCCTCTTCTGAAAGAAAACGCTCTCTGGATTTCTCCTGGCCACCTGCATCATTATTATCAAAGGCTGCCGCTGGGTTAACACTCAAATAATGACGTTTTATACCATAGTTAAATATGCGCTTTATCCAACGTAACACATCATTAGCGATAGTTGGCGCGCCGCGTTGAACAATGCTCTGCAACATTATATCAATATCACCAGGTTTAACGTCTTCAACCTTTATGTTGCCTATATGAGGATTGATATCTTTTTCAATGCGCCTGCGAAGAATATCGGGGTGTTTCCAGCGTTCAACAATTTGTCTCTCGTAATACTCAAGCGCAAGTTCAGAAACACGACGAGCGTTCTTTTCTTTCTCGATTTTGGCAAGCGTAGAGGCTTTACGCTCCTGTTTCTCTCCGGCGACGTCATAGCCTAAAGCGACTCTTGCCGATAGCTCTCTGGCCCGTTCGCGCGCTTTTGCTAAGGACAGATCCCCGTACGAACCGATCCACATCGCACGGGCTTTTCCTCCGTAGCTGTAGCGAAAGCGCCATTTGGGTATTGAGAATTCTTTGCGGTAGCAAAGGTACAATCCGTTTCCGTCAGAGCGTCCTTCAAACCGTTCCTGAGACCTGAGCCAAGTTTTTATTTGAATATCTGATAGCTTTCCCATTTTTCCTACTTGTACCAAAACAATAACGGCTTTAAGTGTGGTTGGTACACTAGATGGTACAGTAAATGATTGAGATTTTGCGAGAAGGAATGATTCTTTATGAGAAGGTAAAACCCGTAAGATACGGGTTTTAATGGTTTTATGAAGCTATATGATAATTATTGAGAAGTTACTCAATATTCTGAATCTGAATGTTGATTAAAATAAAATAAATGCTATTTATCATAACCTTAATGATTTTATATGTGACGGGTTTATCATTTTACTCCCCAATCAACTCCCCATTTATAACAGTGGCAAGCTGTTCAGCTTGCCAGGTTACGATTACATATGTCATTGAATGGTTGTCTTTGATCTTTCACCTTGCATGAGTTCACCAGAAGGTTTCCGATAGTAAGATTCGGTTCCTATTCGGTAATAGGTATAGCCATCCTTTGTCTTAGTTATGTCCATGATCCAGTTAGACTTTTCAATACAATTTTCTTCTGTATTCATGTCATCAAAACATAGTAAATAATCAGTATCATGATCTGGAAAAATACCTGAATTTTTAGGAGCAAGCTTTTGATATTTTCCGTCAAACTTCCAGATTGAAACAAAGTAAGTTTCAGCGGATGAGAGAGTTTTAGTTCCATTATTATCCCACCACTCAATTTTACTACTATCACTGAAAGGCATGTTTTTAACTAAAAACTCTTTATTAGAGCCAGCTCCGTGAACGGCAAGGACTTTAGTAGAATTAAAAAAATTCAAATAAAAAAACACAAGAATAATAGCTGATAATATAAATATTATAATTTTTCTGGCTTTCATCCATTCCTCCGACTACTAATTTCAAACTCGGCTTTCATATTTGTAAAAAAAGGTTTAAATGAAAATTTTTCCCATCGTTGGAGCACAAACCAGATGCGAAATGCCCTAATATAGTGAAACTTCATATTCATAATGTCAGTTTTGTCGAGACCAAAATGGTCTTGTCCTGTAAAAGTTACTTTCGCTACATAACCACTCTCAGTGATATCAAGTTTAGTGAGTTGAATCTTTGTGGCATATATGTCATGTATAGACATTCCTAACCCATTGAAGCTATCTGCCCATCTGTTGAACTTAGGAAGTATTGAATTTCCTATTGCTTTAGTTATTGAATCTTTGTCGGCATCAGATAAGCCATTTTTTACATCAATGGCAACCTTATCGAGCATAGACTGGATTATTTTTAGCGAAGATAACGGAGAGGATTGTTCGTTTATTATCAAACTTTTATATGCACTATCAAGAAAAGGGCTGGAATAGCTTTTTCCATTGCCATGATAAAAATGCTTTACAAGATTATTAAATAAATTATGTTGCCCTAAGTAATATGTAGGCAATGACACTCGAAGAAACTCATCGAAAAGGATTTGAGCAATTACCGTTTTTGATTTTGGTTGGGATTTACGGAAGGAACTAAATATTGAGACTTCCTCTCCAGTCCACGGATCAACGACATCAGAAACATCATCAAGACCTAAGTCGCTTCTAAGCTGTTTTTCAGTAAGATCGCCACATTGCATATCATCAGAGCTGTGGTCATTGAACTGATGCTTAGTCTGATAAAGTGTGACTGGGAACACCATAGCTGACATAATAACTTCCTTATGATATTAATTTTCAGACCAAACTCTTACTTGTGAAGGTAGATCCAAATCTTTAAATATCGTCATGTCTGTAAACTCAGTTCCTTGTCATTACAAGATATTCATTTCTGACTCTTAACCTATAGCTGATTAGTGTAATAATAAACTTCATATACGGGAAAGGGAAGTGCTGAGAATCTCATCTTTTTCTCAAATTACTGTCATAGCCTGGTCTCAATACTTTGACGTGCTCACCGCTTGGATGAAACAAATTGAAACGTACAAAACAGGTTGGAAATAAAAAGCCCTGATAAATCAGGGCGTTGATAAATATTGAAAAGCTTTGGAAAACAAGAGAAAATTATTCAATATTCTGGATCTGCTCGCGCATCTGTTCAATCAGCACTTTCAGCTCAATGGCTGAATTGGTGATCTCTGCATTAATCGATTTCGAGGCCAGAGTGTTCGACTCGCGGTTGAACTCCTGCATCATGAAGTCGAGCCGACGTCCGACGGCTTCTTTTTTCTTCAAAATGTTGTACGTCTCTTTAACGTGCGCATCCAGGCGATCCAGCTCTTCTGCTACATCCACACGTTGCGCCATCATCACCAGTTCCTGCTCCAGGCGGTTGTTTTCCAACTGCACTTCGGCGTCCTCCAGTTTGGCGATCAGCCTTTCACGCTGCCACTTAATGACATCAGGCAGTTGAGCTCGCACTTTACTGACTTCATGCGTTACCGCTTCCAGACGCTGCTCGATCAGGGATTTCAATGCGCTACCTTCGCTCTCACGTGCAGCAATGAAATCATCCAGTGCGCCATCCAGCGCCTGAATCAGCTGTGTATTAATCGCGTCCAGATCCTGTTCTGGCGCAGACATCACGCCAGGCCAGCGCAAAATATCCAGTGGATTGATCTGGCCTTCGTCGCTCTGCATCTTCACCCAGTTAGCGGCCTGAACCAGCTGTTTAGCCAGCGACTCGTTCAGCATCAGCTCGCCTTGTGCGCCGGGATCGGCATCAAAGCGCAGATTACATTCGATTTTACCGCGCGTCAGACGCTGGCGAATGCGTTCCCGAATCATCGGCTCCAGTCCGCGGAACTGCTCTGGCAGACGAATATAGGTTTCAAGATAACGTTGGTTAACGGAACGCAGCTCCCAGGCGGCGCTGCCCCATTCACCTTTAACTTCACGGCGGGCGTAGGCGGTCATACTGCGGATCATAAGCGTTACTCATTTTCAGAAAGATTAAAGTCAGTATAACGAGGCAAAGCTAACCATAACAGGTGTAAGCAGCAGCAGGATGAGAGAACAAATTATTTCCGCTTTCAGCAACAGGCACTTATGCTGTTTACTGGCTTACTCGTTGAGGACCCCGTTTATGTCTCACGTATTACGCTTTCCTGTAATGCTGACCTTACTGCTGGCTGGCTGTCATTCGCCATCACCGCCACCTGTACCATCAACCCGACCTGTTCCCATATGTGCTGGCGGTGAGGTGATGATGCAAACCACATTGTGGTTTGGTCTCAGTAAGCCAAAAGGCGGTAGCGTGAGTTCGCTGGACTGGATGAATTTTATCGATAAACAAGTGACGCCTCGCTTTAAAGCCGGGCTCTCTGTTTATGATGCGCAAGGGCAGTGGTTGGGTGAAAACGGTCAGCTGGCGCGTGAGAAAAGCAAAGCGCTGGTGCTCATCTATAACTTTGACAGCGATAACAACAGCCGTGTCGAAGCACTACGCGAGCAGTATAAAAAACAGTTTGGTCAGGAATCGGTCATGCGTGTCGATTCGCCTTCCTGCGTGAGTTTCTGATGCCATTAACGGCGGCCCAGGCCGCCGTAAGATGATCAGATAAACAGTCCGGCGAATGCAGCCGAAAGCAGGCTTACCAGGGTCGAACCATATACCAGTTTCCAGCCAAATCGCGAGACGACGTTCCCCTGTTGTTCGTTCAGCCCCTTAATCGCGCCTGCCACAATACCAATCGACGCAAAGTTAGCAAACGAGACCAGGAATACCGACAGGATGCCTAATCCACGCGGCGTCATGCCTGCCGCCACTTTCTTCAGTTCGATCATGGCGACGAATTCATTGGCCACCAGTTTAGTGGCCATAATGCTCCCAGCCTGAAGGGCGTCTACGGCGGGGATGCCGATTAACCAGGCAAAAGGGTAAAAAACATAGCCCAGGAGCTGCTGGAAACTGTAGCCGAATAGCGCTGCGAACAGCGCATTGACGGCCGCGATCAGCGCAATAAAACCGATCAGCATTGCCAGAATGATCATCGCCACTTTAAAGCCCGCCAGGATGTACTCTCCCAGCATTTCGAAGAAACTCTGCTCCTCATGCAACTTATCCAGGGCTACAGGCTGTTCCTCGCTTTCCTTACCGGGATTGATAATCGACAGAATGATAAAGGTGCTGAACATATTGAGCAGTAGCGCCGCCACGACATAGCGAGCCTCAATCATCGACATGTATGCACCGACAATGGAAAGCGAGACGGTAGACATAGCGGTTGCCGCCATGGTGTAAAGGCGCTTCGGCGGGATATCCGCCAGAATACCTTTATATGCGATGAAGTTTTCAGACTGACCCAGTACCAGCGTACTGACCGCATTAAAAGATTCCAGCTTTCCCATGCCGTTGATTTTAGACAGGACAGTTCCCACCAGGCGGATTAGCAACGGCAGAATGCGCCAGTGCTGCAAAATACCAATCAGGGCGGAAATAAAAACAATCGGGCAAAGTACCCCAAGAAAGATAAAGGCCAGGCCCTGCTGACTCATGCCGCCAAAAACAAACTCTGTGCCTTGTGCAGCAAAACCCAGTAATCTTTCAAAGAAGCTGCCCACCGCTCCCACGACCGCCAGTCCACTGGCAGAATGAAGGAAAAACCAGCCCAGCGCGGCTTCAACGATAATGAGCTGAATGATATAGCGTGGACGAATGTGTTTACGGTCATGACTGACCAACAGCGCAAGGGCGAAAATCACCACCAGCGCCAGCAGGAAATGTAAAATAGCGGCCATAGTTTAATCTGTTCGTAAAATGCGGCAAAAGGTAGGGCATTTAGCCATACTCCCACATGAATTTCATCCTGAGCCTTACAGCCCACTGCAAGAGACAGCGGGCCAGGAAGTCCGTATAATACGCAGCCAATCATTTGCAAGCCGGAGATAACCATGCGTCCAGCAGGCCGTAGCGCACATCAGGTGCGTCCAGTCACATTGACCCGCAATTACACTAAACACGCAGAAGGTTCCGTTCTGGTGGAATTCGGTGAAACCAAAGTGCTCTGCACTGCCACGGTGGATGAAGGTGTTCCGCGCTTCCTCAAAGGACAGGGACAGGGCTGGGTCACTGCCGAATATGGCATGTTGCCGCGGTCAACGCATAGCCGCATGGCACGTGAAGCCGCGAAGGGCAAACAGGGCGGCCGCACGCTGGAAATTCAGCGTCTGATCGCCCGTTCACTCCGCGCAGCCGTCGATCTTAAAGTGCTGGGTGAATATACCATTACGCTTGATTGCGACGTCATCCAGGCTGATGGTGGCACCCGTACCGCATCTATCACCGGCGCCTGCGTGGCACTGGCGGATGCACTAAACAAACTGGTTGCCAGCGGTAAGCTCAAAGCGAACCCGATGAAAGGGATGGTCGCGGCGGTATCTGTGGGCATCGTTAACGGTGAAGCCCTGTGTGACCTTGAATATGTTGAAGACTCCGCTGCTGAAACCGATATGAACGTCGTGATGATGGAAGACGGCCGTATGATCGAGGTGCAGGGCACGGCGGAAGGCGAACCTTTCAGCCATGAAGAGTTGCTGGCACTGCTGGCGCTGGCCCGCGGCGGCATCGAAGAGTTAATTCAGGCGCAAAAAGCGGCGTTGGAAAAATAAAGTAACAGGCGACCGCAGAGTCGCCTTTTTTTTATCTGAGGAGTAAGACATGAAAGCCTGGCAGCGGCAGTTTATTGAATTCGCACTGAATAAGCAGGTGCTTAAATTTGGTGAGTTTACGTTAAAATCTGGTCGTAAAAGTCCCTATTTCTTTAATGCCGGTCTGTTTAACAGCGGGCGAGACTTAGCGCTGCTGGGGCGTTTCTATGCGCAGGCGTTAGTGGACAGCGGCGTGGATTTCGATTTGCTGTTCGGGCCCGCTTATAAAGGGATTCCTATTGCGACCACGACAGCGGTTGCCTTAGCCGATCATCATGACCGGGATGTGCCTTACTGCTTTAACCGTAAAGAGGCGAAAGATCACGGTGAGGGCGGTCTGCTGGTGGGAAGCCCGCTACAGGGTAAAGTTATGTTGGTCGATGACGTTATCACGGCAGGCACGGCAATCCGCGAGTCGATGGATATCATTAATGCCCATGATGCGAGTCTGGCTGGCGTCATGATTTCACTGGATCGTCAGGAGCGTGGCCGGGGAGAGCTTTCCGCTATTCAGGAAGTGGAACGTGACTATTCCTGCAAGGTTACCGCCATTATCACGCTCAACGACCTGATCGACTATCTGGCTGAAAAAACGCATATGGCCGATCATTTAGCGCAGGTGCGTGCATATCAAAAAGCGTACGGCGTCTGATTACAGGCGGGCGCAGCCCGCCTGCCTGTTACACCAGCTGTGCCGCAATCAGCGGCCAGCGGGTGTCAAAGTCAGCGGTGGGACTAAAGCGGAACTCCGAGCGAACGTAACGCGACAGTAATCCTTCACACAGAGCCAGTAGCTGACTGGCTAATAATGCTTCATCGGTTTGAAAGCCTTCACCCTCTCGCATTTTCCGCTCACGCATCACCTGACGTAACTGGACTTCAATGCGCTCAAACAGCTGGTTAATGCGCCCTTGTAAACGATCCTGTTCAAACATCAGCGCGTGACCCGTTAAAATACGTGTCAACCCCGGATTACGCTCACCAAACCCCAGAATCAGCTGCACAATAAGACGCAGGCGCGCCATTGTTTCTTTTTCATCTTTAAGAATGAGATTGATGCGGGTAATCAGACTGTCTTCAATAAATTCGATCAGGCTGTCAAACATCCGTGTTTTGCTGGGAAAATGACGATACAGCGCCGCTTCCGAAACACCGACGTTGGCCGCGAGCTTCGCGGTAGTGATTCGTTGGCTGCCATCGCTGGACTCAAGCATCTGCGCCAGCGCCTGCAAAATCTCTTCGCGACGATTCCGCTTTACGACTTTTTTTTCTGCCATGCCCTTAAAAACCCCTGAATTTCACCATAAACAGGCAACACCTACGCATCAGCCACAAGATAAACACCTATGGCGATGAGAAATAAAATGATGAGCGTAAGTGAAAATAGGTAGTGCTGGTTACTGACGACCTGAGTGACCGAAGCCGCCTTCACCGCGCAAGCTGGCATCAAACTCTTCTACCAGATTGAATTCGGCCTGAACGACAGGAACAAAAACCAGCTGGGCCATGCGGTCGCCCGGCTGTAGCGTAAAGCTTTCCTGACCCCGATTCCATACCGATACCATCAGTTGACCCTGATAATCGGCATCAATAAGCCCCACCAGGTTACCCAGTACGATGCCATGTTTATGGCCCAGTCCTGAGCGTGGGAGGATGACAGCAGCAAGGCTCGGATCGGCAATATGGATAGCCAGGCCGGTAGGGATTAATGTTGTAGTCCCGGGGGCGATTTCCATCACGTCATCAATACAGGCACGAAGATCTAACCCAGCGGAACCCGGTGTCGCATAGGTCGGCAATGGAAAATCTTTGCCGACGCGCGCATCCAGAATTTTAACGTCTATTTTTTTCATCATAACGGCTGACAATCTCGTCTATTAAAAGTTGACCAAGGAGTGACTTATCGCTGAGCGGTAAGGTCTTTTCTCCTTCCTGCCAAAAAAGGTGAAGAGCATTGGTGTCGCTATTGAACCCTTGTCCAGCTTTCGACACGTCGTTAGCACAGATCAGGTCCAGCTTTTTACGCGCGCGTTTTTTTCGGGCGTATTCTTCCACATTCTGGGTTTCAGCCGCAAATCCAACCACAAAAGGCCGGCCCTGCGTTAATGCGGCAACGCCCGCGACGATATCGGGATTTTTAATGAGCTGCAGGGTGACATTATCATCGTCATCCTGTTTCTTGATTTTCTCATCCGCAATGTCGGCTGCCCGGTAGTCTGCCACGGCTGCGCTTGCAATGAAAATATGTTGTTTATTTATCTCATCCATCACCGCAGACTGCATCTCCCGTGCCGACGTTACATCCACCCGCTTAACGCCCACGGGCGTTGCTAAGCTAACCGGGCCACTAATCAGTGTGACGCTGGCACCGCGTCTGGCGGCCGCGGCCGCAATGGCAAAACCCATTTTTCCTGAGCTGTGGTTGCTGATATAGCGCACGGGATCGAGGGCTTCACGAGTCGGGCCGGCGGTAATCATAATGTTGAGATGTTGCAGATCGTTGACGGGGCTGGCCCACTGAACCGCATGGTCAACGATAGCCAGTGGGTCGAGCATGCGGCCCGGCCCGACATCGCCGCATGCCTGGCTGCCGCTGTCAGGCCCCCAGATGAATACGCCGCGCGCCTGGAGCGTCGTCAGGTTCGTTTGCGTGATGGCTGCGCGGTACATCTGTTGATTCATCGCCGGCACAATCGCGACAGGCGACGCGGTAGCCAACACGGCGGTTGTCACTAAATCGTTCGCCATACCGGCTGTCACGCGCGCGATTAAATCCGCGGATGCGGGTGCCAGCAGAATCAGATCGGCCCATTTGGCCAGCTCAATATGGCCCATGGCGGCCTCGGCTGCCGGGTCGAGCAGATCGTCCATTACCGGGTAGCCCGATACGGCCTGGAGGCTGAGGGGCGTAATAAACGCTTTTGCTGCATGGGTCATCATCACGCGCACATCGGCACCGCGATCGCACAGACGGCGCACCAGCTCGGGGGTTTTATAGGCTGCGATGCCACCGCTTACGCCTAAAAGCACTTTTTTACCGGCTAATCCCATCATGCAGTTGACCTCGTTTTCAGTTGCCGTACAGCCACGGCGGAATGGGCGAATTTTATCACAAAACCTTGCCGTCACCTGTTCAAAGGCTGCGTTTGCGAGAAGTGCCGAAGAATCACATTTGCTCACTGGTCGCGTGTTAACTGCAAGAGGATGATACAGGGGGCGACAGGGAGAGCAGCAATGAATCATTTTCTACCACGGGAAAAACTCAAGCGACTGGGCGCAGATGCATTAAGCGATGCAGAACTGCTGGCCATCTTTTTACGTACGGGTTCAAGAGGCGTACCGGTGATGAAGCTGGCGCAGCAGATGTTGCAAGAGCTGGGGTCGCTTTACAACATCGTGAACGCCAGTGCGGAGGATTTCAAAGGAATCAAAGGGGCGGGGGAAATTAAGCTAATTCAGCTACGTGCCGTTGCTGAGCTGGCTAAACGGTTTTTCGCCAGCCAGTTGGCCCGTGAAAATACCCTCGACAGCCCGCTTGCGACACGCCAGTATCTGCAAACGCTGTTAGCAGAGCAGGAACGTGAGATTTTCATCGTGATGTTTCTGGATAATCAACACAGGGTGATAACCGCCCGGCAAATGTTCTCAGGCTCGATTAACAGTGTGGAAGTGCATCCGCGCGAAATTGTGCGCGAGGCGCTTAAAATTAATGCCGCAGCGTTAATCATCGCACACAATCATCCGTCAGGAAGAGCCGAACCGAGTCAGGCTGACCGCGACATTACCGTTAAAATCTGCGAAGCTTGTCGGCTGGTCAATATTCGCGTGCTCGATCATTTAGTGATTGGACGGGGTGAATCGGTCTCATTTACCGAGCGGGGATGGCTCTGAGCCTGAAAATCTGGTCCAGGTGGCGGATTTTTACACGATCATTCGGGATCTTTATCTGTTCGGGACTTGAGCACTTGGGCCGAGCGGCGTATACTACGCCACCTTTGAGAATCTCGGGTTTGGCGGTTAGGCCAGCTTAGCGGGTTCCATGGAACTCGCCTGGCGGGCTGTAAGCCTGACGAGGCGGCCAAAACCTAATTTTTAAAGCTCGAGCTGATTTGATTTTTGGAGAATAGACATGTCACGAGTCTGCCAGGTAACTGGAAAGCGTCCGGTGACCGGTAACAACCGTTCCCACGCAATGAACGCGACGAAACGCCGTTTCCTTCCGAACCTGCACTCACACCGTTTTTGGGTTGAGAGCGAGAAGCGCTTCGTTACTCTGCGTGTATCTGTAAAAGGTATGCGTATTATTGATAAAAAGGGCATTGATACGGTGTTAGCCGACATGCGTGCCCGTGGTGAGAAGTACTAAGAGTACTAAGGAACTGAATCATGGCTAAAGGTATTCGTGAGAAGATCAAGCTGGTTTCCTCTGCTGGTACAGGTCACTTCTATACCACCACGAAGAACAAACGTACTAAACCAGAGAAACTTGAACTGAAAAAGTTCGATCCGGTTGTACGTCAGCATGTGATCTACAAAGAAGCCAAAATTAAGTAATTTTGGTTTTCTGCAAAAAACCCGGCTCAGGCCGGGTTTTTTGTTTGTGTAATGCGCAGGGGAGAGGTTATGCCAGAGTTGCCAGAGGTAGAAACCAGCCGACGCGGCATTGAGCCACATCTGGTTGGTCAGACAATTCTTCACGCAGTCGTGCGCAACGCGCGTTTGCGTTGGCCAGTGTCACAAGAAATCCTGGCGTTAAGCGATCAGCCTGTGCTGAGCGTTCAACGTCGTGCCAAATACCTTTTACTCGAATTGCCGCACGGCTGGATTATTATCCACCTGGGTATGTCAGGCAGTTTACGTGTCCTTTCAGAAGAGTTGCCCGCAGCCAAACACGATCATGTCGACCTGGTCATGAGCAACGGTAAAGTCCTGCGCTATACCGATCCCCGGCGTTTTGGCGCCTGGCTGTGGAGCAGCGACCTGGCCGGCAGTAGCGTACTGGCACACCTCGGCCCAGAGCCGCTGAGTGAAGCGTTCAGTGGTGACTATCTGTTTGAAAAATCCCGCGGAAAGCGAACGGTGATTAAGCAGTGGCTAATGGACAACAAAATTGTCGTTGGCGTGGGTAACATCTATGCAAGTGAGTCATTGTTTACGGCAGGGATCATTCCTGATCGACCCGCAATGAGCCTTTCCCATGAAGATGCGGCGATATTAGCGAATACCATCAAAGCGGTACTGTTGCGCTCAATCGAGCAGGGCGGAACAACATTACACGACTTTTTACAAAGTGATGGCAAACCGGGCTATTTTGCACAAGAGCTACAGGTTTATGGTCGCGCGGGAGAGCCCTGCAGAGCATGTGGCACACCGATTGTCAGTGGCAAGCATGGGCAACGCAGCACTTACTGGTGCCCCAACTGTCAACACTAAGGCAGTTTTGCCAGCAGAGCCTGGTGGACAGGCGCGGGCAGGAAGGCCGAGACGTCGCCGCCGTGCCGCGCCACTTCTTTCACCAGGGTAGAAGAGATAAAAGAAAAGTTTTCCGATGGCATCAAAAACACGCTTTCCAGCGTCGGCAGCAAATGCCGGTTCATACGCGCCAGCTGTGTCTCATATTCAAAATCCGACACGGCACGTAATCCGCGCACCAGAATGTTTGCCTGCTGAGTGCGGGCAAAGTTCGCCATCAGATCGCTGAAACCTGTCACCTCAACGTTCGCCAGATGCGCGGTCGCCTGACGCGCCAGCGCAACTCTTTCATCAAGCGTGAATAAGGGCTTTTTGCTCGGGCTGGCGGCAATGGCTACGACCAGTCGGTCAAACATCTGCGCAGCACGCGTCACAATATCGATGTGGCCTAATGTGATGGGATCGAAGGTGCCTGGATAAATAGCTTTCGTGGTCATGTGCGCCCTTTCGCCGGAGCATGTGTCAGCGCCCATAGCGCTGCATATTTGTTGAAGGTGTACTGGGCATTGACGACCGCCAGCAGCCAACCCTGTTTACCATCAAGAAAGCCGGCACGCAGCAGCAGCGTTTTCGCGAAGGCGCCGAGCGCATGACTGAAGACCGAAAACAGGCTGCAGGTTTTTCCGCGCTGAAATCGTTCCTGTGCCCAGGCCTCCGCATAGGCCAGCTGCTTACGCTGGAAAGCCATCAGGTTACGACAGGTCAGGTGTTGTAAATCGCCTTTGAGGGCCTGCACGGAGGCGCCTTCGGTGTTGAGTGACTCATGCACGCTGTTATCGTTATAGCTTAACGTACGTGGGTAAAGACGCATCACTCGATCAGGGTACCAGCCGCTGTGGCGCATGAATCGCCCCAAAAAAAGATTACTGCGGCTGAAGCTGTAAACGGTGTCGCCTGGCGGGGCCTCGAGCACCCGTTCAATGGCCTGACGTAACTCTGGCGTGACTCGCTCATCGGCGTCGATCATTAAAATCATGTCGCAACTGGCAAAACTCTGCGCCCGCTGGCGCTGTTTGCCGTAGCCCTGCCATTCCGTCGCCTGAAAAACCTGCGCGCCTGCTGCCCGGGCCAGCGCCATCGTGTCGTCTGTGCTGCCAGAATCCAGCACGATAATCTCATCGGCCCAGCTCACTGATGCAAGACAGTCGGGCAGCAGCTCTGCTTCATTTTTGGCAATCATAACGACTGAAAGGCGTTGGCGAGTGGATGTCATTAATGGGCTCGTGGCGGCAGGTGTGGTTCAAGTAACTGCAGCAAACGCTGAAGGGCGCCCTGGTTTTGATGCAGCACTTCTACGGCATGGCGTCCGTAGTAGCGACGATAATCATCGTCCTGCAGCAGGTTCGTCACCTCTTTTACCAGCGATGCGACATCAGTAACGGTAATCAGCCCCTGTGCCTGTTGCAGCTTGCTACAAATATCTTTGAAGTTCCAGGTATGGGGGCCCATAAGCACAGGAATAGCATGAGCGGCGGGTTCGAGCGGGTTATGACCACCGCGCTCAACCAGGCTGCCGCCAACAAAGGCCAGATCGGCAATGCCATACAGCAACATCAGTTCACCCATCGAGTCGCCAATCACAACCTGCGTTGAGCCGGATGGGATTTCACCGCTGCTGCGCAGGGTAAAACTGAAGTTGCGCTTCTGCGTCAGCTCTCGGGCATCGTTAAAACGCTCCGGGTGACGCGGCACCAGAATCAGCAGCAAATCCGGAAAGGTTTGTAATAAGCGACGGTGCGTATCCAACAGGATAGCTTCCTCACCCTCATGAGTGCTGGTGGCAATCCAGACAGGGCGACGGGGTGCCCATTGCCGGCGTAGCGTTACTGCTCTTGCGGCCAGCTCGGGCGTAACAGAAATATCAAACTTCAGGCTGCCGGTAACCGACAGATGCGAGCGCTTCAGGCCGAGTTGCACAAACCGCTCACCGTCCTCGGCGTTTTGTGCGGCGATCAGCGTGATACTTTGTAAAAGATTACGCATGAACTTGCCAAGCTTGCGATAGCCTTTAGCCGATCGTTCGGAAAGTCGGGCATTAGCAATCACCAGGGGAATATGGCGCTGGTGCAGGATACGAATGATGTTAGGCCACAGCTCGGTTTCCATAATGATCACCAGGCGTGGATTGACCGTATCAAGAAAGCGATTGATGGCGTTGGGGAGATCGTAAGGCAAATAAACATGATGCACATCTTTGCCAAAAGCAGAGAGCGCACGTTCAGAACCGGTTGGCGTCATGGTTGTGACGGTGATAGGTAGCGTTGGATAGCGATGACGTAGCGCGCGCACCAACGGCACTGCCGCCAGGGTTTCGCCCACGGAAACCGAGTGTAAAACGATGCCTTCAGGCTTCACTTTTCCGGCGCAATAGCCATAACGCTCTGCCCAACGTTTACGGTAGGCAGGAGCTTTACGACCGCGCAGCCACAGGCGCAGCCAAATAAGTGGCTGAATGAGATAAAGCAATGCGGTGTAAATGGTCGTCATAGTTACCGTTATGACACGTTGGCGTCAAAAAAGCAGATTAAAGTCAGAATACAGCATCTTATCAGAAACAGCATAATCACTCATCCCACATCATGCGTGGCGACTCAGGACCTGCTGATAGAGCCTGTTCAGTGAATGTGCCAGGTTTTGCGGCGTGTAAGGTTCAATCCTGCGTCTTGCTGCTTCGCCCATTCTGCCGTCAACGGTTAAAGCAGAAAGGGCATTAATGGCCTGATTGAGTCCTTTTACATCCAGCGCATCACGAACAAACCCTTCCTGACCTTCGCGAATAAATTCAGCGCCGCCACACCCGGTGCTGGTGATCACCGGCAACCCGCAGGCCATGGCTTCCAGCACCACGTTGGGAAAAGGATCGTAAAGGGTGGGCAGAAGCAATCCATCAGCAGCATGGTAATAGGGCTGCACATCCTGCTGTACGCCGACAAAACGAAGCCGCTCACTGCAGTGAAGCTGACTGGCTAACTGCTGATAACGTTTTGCCTGTTTGTCCTGGCCGACCACGATCAGATAGCGGTTACTTTTGGCCAGCGCTTCAATGGCGGCTTTGAGGCCCTTACGTTCAAATCCCGAACCCACATAGATCAGAACAGTCGCGTTAGCGGGCAGGTTCAGCTGTGTCCGAACCGCATGGCGGGCGGCCTCTGTCGCAGGTTGAAAGCGCGTTGAATCAATGGCGTTGTGAATGACATGTATTTTGTCAGCCTGCAGTGCGAAGCAGCGCAGGATGTCTTTTTTTACCATCTCAGAATTACATATCACCGCTTTCAGTGCGGGGGAGTTAAACATATCGGCTTCTGCCTGCAGAACATAGCGATGATATGGGCTGAGGCTGGCGCTAAGACGCTGCAGGGGCGAAACAATACGTGCCCGTTGTTCAAGCCAGACACGATGAACGCCATCGCCTGCCCGAAAGATGTCACAACCAGCGATACGCTCATGGCTTTGAACAATATCGAACTTTTCACGTTCCCAGCAGGCCCGCGCCGCGTGGGCAAAACCGCGTTCACGTGAAACCCGTCCCAGTTTCCCTGGATTGCAGATATGCAGGTGCCAGTCCGGGTTGGGCTTTCCTTCCCAGCTTCGGGTGATGATATTGAGATCCAGTTTTTCGCTACCCAAGGCTTCCAGCGCGCGTGAAATAAAGCGTTCGGCCCCGCCATCAGGGCGGTATTTCTGCCGGACAATCGCCAGGCGTAACTTACTCATTTAGATAGCTCCTTGCTGCGGTAACGACATCCTCAACCGGGATAACGGACAAGTAACGTTGTTCGGTACGAGTATCAATGGAATCCGGAGAAGGAAGGGGGCCATAGTCACCAGCCCAGATGACCCGATTGTTGTCACCCCAGGGGCGCCAGTGCTGCAGTTTTGTCGGGCCGAAAAGCGCAATGCAGGGCGTGTCGAGCGCGGCGGCCATGTGCATCGGGGCTGAGTCAACGCCGATAAAGAGCTGAGCGCAAGCAATCAGTGCAGCCAGTTGTGGCAGAGAGAGTTTGCCTGCCAGCGAGATAACATGCGGAGACTGGCACTGCGCCAGAATCCGCTCAACCATCGCCAGCTCACTATCATCCGGTCCTGCTGTCAGGATGACTTTTCGGTCGGCTTGAGCCAGCTGGTCGATAGTGGCTGCAACCTTGTCTTCCTCCCAGCATTTGAACTGCCAGCGGGAGGTAGGCTGCAGCACGATATAAGGGGGCTTCACCTGCTGCTGAAGCAGCATATTCTGCACTTTTAACGCATCGTCCGGGCTGAAGTGCATCGAGGCTCTGGCACCGTCGGCTGAAATCTGCAGCGGTGACAGAGCGGAAAGGTTCTGTTCAACCGTATGTAAGTGCTCATGATTTTCAGTGGTAACCAAATGATTGTGGCATCCGCGCCAGAAGGCGTTATCACGCTTTTTAAACGCGAATCCAATGCGTACCGGCGCGCCAGACAGTCCGGTGAGAATGGCACTGCGCCACTGATCGGCAAGGTTAATCACCAAATCGTAATGACAGGCTCGCACTGCTGAGACCAGTGCGACTTCATGGCGAAACGTCTGCCAGCCACCTTCCTTTTTCCAGTTTCGATCGATGATGTGCAGATGACGGACAGAAGGATGTGCTTCCAGCATGGGCCGGGTTTCTTTGTAGAGCAGGACATCAATGCTGGCCTGCGGATAATGCTGATGCAAAGCATTAATGACAGGCGTAGTCAGCAGCATGTCGCCGTGATGACGTAGTTTGATTAACAGAATTTTTTTGGGTGCAAACTGGACTGGAATCGGGCTTGTCATACTCAAATGCTCTCAGAATTCAGTGAGCCGATTGTAGGGCAAACCCTTTTGAGGTTAAAGCAAGTGACGCCGCTTATTTCCTGCGCCAGTAATAAATTCGACCCAGCCATAGCAGCAGGTGATACCACTGTTTTACACCGCGCGCATTACGCAGCATACGCGTGTGTGTCTGGGTCGCGAAGATATCGGCAATCATCGCCTGTCGCGCTGATTCGTCCGGTTCGCGTCGAATACTGTGACAGACGCTCAGGGCTTCGTAAGTAATCTGATAGTGAAAGGCCGGATAAATTTTTACCTTATGGCGATAGCGGCTGTTAATTGACTCCAGCATTTGCGCAATTTTCAGATAGTGACGCTGATATTCAACGTTACGCAGGCCGGTCCGCTTGCGGTTGCTGATTGAAGCATCGTGCAGATAGTAGCGATACAGCTGTTTATCGGTATAGCGCGCGCGTTTTACATTCAGCATGAACTCTGTGGTCCACGGAATATCCTGATGGTGCAGGCCGGGTTCAAAATTTAGCTTCAGTTTTTCAATCAGTTCGCGTCGGTAAATACCAAGCCAGACAACATGTTTATAGCGATGAGTCTTCAGCGCCTTGTTAAGCCACTCAGGGCCGCTAAGGACGGATGTGCTTGAGAGTCGTTCAGGCGGTATCAACGGCTGGGTTTCATTGCTAGCCTGGAAAAACCATTCGGCATTGCATTGCGCCACATCGAGATCGTCTGCCTCTGCCATATCGACCAGTGTCTGATACATCTCTGGCTTCATGGTGTCATCAGCGTCTGGAAAGGTTACGTACTTACCGGATGCAACAGCCAGCCCGGCATTGCGTGCACGTGATACACCACCATTAGGTTGGTGAATGACCCGGATATGAGGATGACGTCGTGCGTAGTCATCCGCTCTCTCACCCGAGCCGTCAGTCGATCCATCATCGACAAGGATGATTTCCAGAGATGTCAGCGTCTGAGCCAGTAAAGACTGAATAAATGTCTCAAACATGACACCAGCGTTAAACATTGGTGTGATTATCGATAGTAAAGGCGAATTTTGTGACACAGCAGCATAACTTCAAGTGAAAAGAGACGGATTTCCGCCGACATTATTACGAATGCCGATAGAACTTTTTGTGCATTTAGGGTCAAACCTTGATAGGTAGCAGAAATTTATTTTTTCGCAACTTTATGGCGTGTGTACGCTCCAGTCCGGTCAGGTACGTTTAACCAGGTACAATATGAAAAATATCCTCGTCATCAGGCGCGACAACATTGGTGATATGGATTGTACCACACAGTTACTGGAAGGCATCAAAACGGCCTTTCCCGAAGCTAAACTGACGCTGTTGGTAAATAAAGTGGCGCAGGATGTGATACTGCATAACCCCCATGTCGATGCGCTTCATGTCTATAAGAAAGCCAAGCACCGTGGCAAGAACGAGACCGCAATTGGCGTTTACTGGCACCGTTTAAAGATCTTTTGGGCTTTACGTAAAACGAAGTTTGATGCGGCGGTACTGGCGAACCCGGTTCCCTGTAAATACAGCCTTCGCCTCGCGCGTATGGCGGGCGCAACCCACATCATTGGCGCTGGCGAAGCCGATAACGGGCTGACAAGAGTCTTTGGCAGAGACGATTTTTCTGGCAACCACCAAGTCGAACACACTTACTCGTATCTCTCAGCGCTCACTGCTCATTTGCCTGTCGTTCCCCCCGTCAGAGTCTATTTAACCCCACGAGAGCATGAACAGGCTAAAACGCATGTGCATTCACTGTTTACGGTATCGGGTCAGACATACGGTATACACATCAGTAGTCGCAGCCCAAAGCGCCGCTGGGATATAGAAAAGTATGCTGTTTTTATTCGTCATCTGTTAGAAGATGCGCAAGCCCGTGTGCTGATCTTTTGGTCGCCGCAGGGAGCGCTGGGGCCGGATGATCGGGGTGATGACGCCAGAGCCGAGCAACTCATGCAACTGGTCAATTCTTCACGAGTGGCGGCTTACACTACCACATCAGTGCGTGATCTAATGGCGGGTTTTAGTTGTTGTGACCAAATTCTGTGTAGCGATGGTGGCCAAATGCATATCGCGGCGGGTTTGCATAAAAAGCAGGTGGTGTTTTTTGGCGATACGGATGCGCCTGGGTGGCATCCATGGTCTGGTGAGTACAGGATTTTGCAGACACCTTCTGGTGAATGTAACGACGTTACTCCTCAAGAGGTGATGAGTGCGTGGCTGCAGCTTAAGGACATCTCTTGAGTGGCTACTACGTGACTGACACGCTCAATTATTTTCCGAAAATTTCTGGCTAAACGATGTCAATTACCTGAAGAACAACGCTTAAAACGTGCCGTTCCCTTGATCTGCTTATCGGTTCATGGGAACGACTGATTGATGCTATGAGCGGTCAACATGCATTCATTTGGACGCTCGGAAATCTGCCAACTGCAAGTATCGCTGACAGATAACGGAGAGGCTGTAGATACTCAGGTCAAGTTGATGCAAATCAGGCGGGTTATCGTAAATCTCTCGCATCTTTTCCGCCAGTGAGGTTGCATTCATCTCAGACAGCCCGCGACTCAGGTCACCCGTCAAAATACTCGCGGGCCCGCCGGGGCAACGTGTACTCACTACAGGTGTTCCGCAGCTCATTGCTTCGATCAAAACATTGCCAAAGCCTTCACTGTCAGAACTCAAAATCAACATCCGTGCATGATGTATCCAGGGATAGGGATTACGCTGAAAGCCTTCAAAGCGCACGCGATCTGAAACGCCCAGCTGTTCCGATAAACGATACAGTTTTTCTTTCATAGCAGGACTGCCCTGTCCCAGTAAGATTAAAGGAGCCTGAATGCCACTTTGCGCATAAGCTTCCAACAGGCGGTCATGGCGTTTAGTTTCATGGAAACGGCCAACATGAACAAGGAAATCCTCACCTGCCAGTGGGCAGGGTTCCAGTGAGAGCCTTTTGATTTCATTGAAATCAAAAGGGTTAAAGATAACATCCGTTCGCGATGCTTTTACGCCAATATGGTTGATCAAGTCATCAAGAGCATATTGGGAAACCGCGATCACCTGGCGATGGCGATAGACATGACGTATTTTCTGTCGCTTGAGCCATAATGAAAAACCCGATTTGCGAGCGAGATAAGAGGCAGAAAAAATGCCATGAATGCAATACCAGGTCCTGAGCGGATCGAGAGCACGCGAAGAAGACACTATTCGGTCCGTTTTATGCAGATGAGACAGCACAAGATCAAATTTGCCTTGGCGGGTTTCACTGTAACGGACGGCTTTATCCAGGAGCGCGGCGCGACGAGATGTTTCGGTAAGCTTACGCCATGGACTGCGACAACGGTCTTCAATCACCTGGTAATCAAGCCCTGACGGAAGGGAATAATCACAGACGTTACGCAAAGAAAAAAGTGATACCTGATGTCCACTGTTAATCAGGCCCTGTGCCAGGGTCAGTACTACTTTTTCAGCGCCGCCACCAGGCAGCCCGTCTATTATCATCAAAATACGCTTGGACAAATTATCACCTCAAAGACGCCGCCAGCACTGTGAATGGCCTAAAGCATAAAGCGCACGGCAGTAAACTCGCCATAACAGAGCAAAATAGTGGGGATCTGACGCAGTTTTTCAATAGGGAAAACACCACAACGCTATTTTATTCAAGGCGTTACAAAATAAAGGCCCCGCTGACTACGGGAATTATCTTAGGTTATCAGGCCATTGATGACTACGAATAAAAACCAAACCAATTGCAATTATATTTTTGCGCGGAATGACTACCCTGCGTAACATAGTCAGGATAATCTCTACCGATTATTGGATAAGTCATGGATAAACCGGCATTTTTAATCACTCTCGATACGGAAGGTGACAACCTCTGGCGCAACCGCAGCGGCAATGTCACCACACATAATGTCCGCTTTCTACCGCGTTTTCAGTCGCTTTGCGAGAAATACGCGTTCAAACCGACGTGGCTTACTAATTATGAAATGGCTTGCGATCCGGCTTATGTCGAGTTCGGACGAGATCTTCTTGAGCGTAATCAGGGTGAAATAGGCATGCATTTACATGCCTGGTACAGCCCTCCTGACTATGCACTTACGGAGGATGACTGGCGTTACCAGCCTTATTTGATCGAATATCCAGAGTCGATACTGCACGATAAGGTCGCCTATATGACCGACCTGCTTGAAACGGCATTTGAAACTAAAATGCGTAGTCACCGTGCAGGCCGCTGGGCCTTCAATGAAGTTTATGCACGTGCATTGATCGATCATGGCTATCTGGTCGACTGCTCTGTGACGCCGCGCGTGGACTGGCGTAGTTCTCCCGGTGCTCCCCAGGGGAAAGGCGGTACAGATTACCGCCATTTTCCTGACCAGGCCTACTATGTCGACATCAACGATATTTCCAAGCCTGGAAGCTCAACCTTACTGGAATTGCCGATGAGCATTCAGTACCGGCATGGCATGTTGAAAAACCAGTTTAAAAAAGTCTGGGACAACGTCAGGGGTAAGTCGAGAGGACCTCGGGTAAACTGGCTGCGGCCTGTGGGCGGGAATCTGGCGCAAATGAAGCATGTCGTTGAGCAAACGCTGTCGCAGGGAAACGACTATGTTGAATTTATGCTGCATTCATCGGAGTTTATGCCTGACGGCAGCCCGACGTTTAAAAACGACGCAGACATTGACCGTCTTTACGATGATTTAGAGCAGCTGTTCAGCTGGCTTCAGGAACGTACCCAAGGTATGACCTTGACCGAATATGCCCTGAAGAAAAAAACGGCACTCGGTGCCGTCACTGATTCGCTTCAGGAACAGATTTGCGGGCCTTAAATCGCAACCACGAAAAAAGCGTGTCGACTTCGGGATAGCGCATTTGCCAAAACTTTTTTGTTTTGCAATGGCCCCTACAAAGGCGTGCGGCTGACTTAATGGCCAGCCTGGTTTGTTTATCGTAATGATAATAACCAAAAACCGCTTTCGACATGCTTTTCACTTCATTAAAGCAGTTCACTATCATCCCTGCAGCCAGTCGACGCAGCTCAGTGTCAGACTGTGCCATTGCACACATTTTATTCATGGCGAATAGCATGTCCTCAATGTCACTCATACGGACATTCCGTGTGATGCCCTGCTGATTATCGCGGTAGTAGTAGAGCGTATTTTCAAGATGAGCGATACGCTGTGTTTTGAGATATTGAAATGGCGTAAAGATAACGTCTTCGTAACGTCTGCCGACTTCAAAAGCCTCACCTTCCAGCAGACTGTTTCTGTATATGCGGTTCCATAAATGCCACATCGATCGGATAAAAAGCGGACGCAGACAATTCAGCCCCTGAACGGAAAAATCGTAAGCGACACGTTGAGGCAATTCGTTTTCTGATGCTTCAGGGGGCGTGTTTTCAAAGCGTGCGTAGTTAAAATCAATCAGATCGTCTTGATCGGAGAGTAATAACGGTCGGATAACTGATAGATAATTTTTACTGAGTAGATCATCAGCGTCCAAAAAGGTAATAAATTTTCCTTTAGCTTTTGACAGGCCAACATTGCGGGTTGCGGCAACCCCCTGGTTAGCCTGCTGAATGAATTCAACACAAGCTGAAGGATAAGTCTTGAGAAATTCTTTCACACGCTGGGCTGAAAGGTCTGTCGACCCATCATCGATAATGATGACCTGAATATCAGGGTCAATTTGGGTAAACAAGGATGTCAGACAGGGAACGATATAATCCTGACTATTGTATAAAGGAATAATGATGCTTAGCAGCCAGTCACGCGTTTGCATTACTTCGCTTCCTGTAATACAGACGGTGTTTTAACTAATAAGCCACTGATGATGACGGCCAGACAATAGATGAGGGTTCCCTCAGTGCTGAAAAATATCACGTCGCTCAGGCCATAGGTGATCAAAGATACTGTGACTGCGAAGAGTGCGGGATTGCGGTAAGGCGTGAATGCGCTGCGTAATAAGCAAAGATATAAACCTGCCAACGCTAACAGACCCACAATGCCCTTAATCGAGAACGTTTCCATCACTTCATTGTGCATATGAACGGTAAGGTAGGGTAATGCCCCATAAAGCGAAGGTTCTTGTGCAACAATCACTTTTGCTTCTGCCGCTCGTTGCTCTGCAGACTCTCCCCACAGGGCTTCAAGGCTGGTGCGAAATGCAACGGTTTGCATGCTTAAGCGTGAGATGATTGAGTTTTCTCCCGTTTGCTCATGCATATGCGCAATATCCTGATTGAACTGCTGTATACGCATAGTGATGACTTTATGAAAAAGTGCAGCGCTGAGCAGGAGCATGATGGGCACCAGGATGAACAGAATAATTTTGTGACGACGATTAATCACATGTGTGCTCATGAGTACAATCATTAAAGCCAACACGGGATAAGCCAGCATAGCTGCACGGGTTCCAGTCAACAGAATGGAAGCATAGGTAAAGGCGAAAGCTGCCAAAAAAAGCAACACTCTGTGGCGGGTTTTTAAAAGTAATACGGCTTTAATGAATATCAGATTGACTGCGGTAATGATGTAGGCAGCAACCGTTGCTCGATCAAAATTCAGCTCTACACGCGCTATGTGTAAGAAAACCCCCTGATAAATGGCATAGCTATTTACCGCAAGCCCGCAAACAAGGGCTGCCAGCACGGTATTTTTTTGTAGCGCTATCTTTGTATTAAGCATCGCCAGTAGAACAAACGCTGCGGCGATTTGTAATCGTCCGGTTGATTGGTACTGCCGGTACAGACTAATGAAATCGCCAGGTTGTTTATACATGGCTGTCCAGATAATGCTGATGATCCCGACAGCAAAAAACGCACCAGGGAGAATCAGGTTTTTTTTGTCAGCAATGTAAAATCTGAGATGAAAAACGATGACCAGAAAAGCCAGATAGCTGGAAAGATAAAAAACGTTCCTGCCAAAGGCCCATCCAAATGGCGAAGTAATAAAGGCGATAGCACATCCGATAAAAATAAGCTGGCTGAAAAAGTTGGCAGGCGCTTCTTTTTTAAAGATTAAATGATTTAGTTTCATTTTTTAATTATAACATCCTTTAAAGCATCGTTGAATTCTGTCTTAAACAGCGCATAGTCGAAATGTTCTACTGTCCAGGCTTTGGCAGCTTCACTAAATCGCTGATACGTTTCAGGCACCGACAAGACTTCAACCGCGTTGGCGCAATCAATATGTGAAACCAGCCTGGCTTCTTCCATAACATCATGGACAGGTTCGTAGACCTGATAGGGGAAATCAACGCGTATACCAGTTAATTTCTCATGCTCATCAATTGTAACGGAGGGGGGTAATCCAATGCCACACTGCTGATGACCAACGACTTCAGGTTGGCCGTCAATCATGGGGAAAATAACCGGTACACCAAAATAAAGCGCTTCCATACAGGAAAGGCCAAATGGCTCAGTGACAGGTGTACTGAGATAGATATCTGTGCGATTAAAAAAGGCGCTCATATCATGCTGAAAACCGCTGAAGGTAACAAACTGACTAATATTCAAACGCTCAGCAAGCGCCACGAAGGCGTCATGATCGGGACCTTTTCCCGCAATTTCCAACACAACGTTGTGTCCACGTTGGCGTAATTCTTTAAGCGTTAAAAGTCCTACGCTAATGCCTTTCAGGCTAACCTGGCGAGATGCCGTTCCTAGCCTGAGCGGATTTTTTAGCGTTCTGATTGCGGAATTTATCCCCTGCGGCAACATGATTCGGTTTATCACGACGTGATGCGGGCAAGGTAGGTTGAAGCGGTGATGCATCACCCGGTTTGACGCGTATGAGGCTGAAATCACGCCGTCCAGCATTGCCATAAAGTTAAGCGTTTTTTTATTTTTTGGATAACGCCATGAGCAGCCATGATCGTAATAGACCAGAGCAGCCCGCCTGGGTTTTGCTGGCAGTCCTGGAATTAAATCCCAAACCACTATTACATCGGCATCACTTGCCTCAATGCGTTTTTTTAGCAAATATTTCCGAAGAAATTGCGGGACTTTATATTTCAGGCCATTTACCCAACGATTGGCAAAGGTGATTTTTTGTTGAGGAATGTGACGACGAATATCATCGTCTATCTCATTACTGATGCATATCACATCATCATTTCCGTCAGAAAAATCATTGATGTACTGCAGGAACAGGCGTTCAACACCACCCATTTTTTCAAGGTTAATGATGTGGAGTTTCTTCATACAAGAATCTCAAAGACCATATCTGCGACGTCCTTAGCGCTAATGTCTGCTAATTTGCTGCCCTCTGCAGGCCGCAAAACATACTGATTTTGCCCATAACCCCCAATCAAACCCGGATCGGTGGGGCCATATAACGTGATATTGGGCCTGTCTAGTGCGGCGGTCAGATGGCTCAGCCCTGTATCTACCGACACTACGGCATCTGCGCCTGCCAACTGCTGTGCTACGGCTTCAAGAGAAAGCTTAGGCAAGACTTCTACGTGCTCAAAACCTTCAGCCAGACGCAGCGCACGCTGATGTTCATGTTCAGCGCCCCACGGCAGCTTTACACGCAAGCCCGCTGGCCGGACACGTTCAATCAACTCTCGCCAGTGAGCTTCTGGCCAGTGCTTGTTATCACGGGTAGTGGCATGAAGAAATACCAGATAAGGGCTCTCATGCTGTGATAAGGGCTTCAGAAAATGGCCGGCAATTGCATAATCCCCCTGAGACGGGGGTTTATCGTAACCCAGACTTTTAGCAAACAGCTCACGCGTCCTCTCGACTGCATGTTGTTGCTTGCTGATCTCGTGCTTTTTGTCATACCACCAACTGGCGAAAGGTTCTCTCGCACTACGATTGTCCAGGCCGTGCTTAACGCCTTTAGCCAGACGAGTCACAAGCGCGGCGCTCTTAATCAGCCCCTGAGCGTCGATCACGATGTCGTAGTCACGAGACTGAAGCTCACGCTTGAAACGCACGCGCTCTTCACGCTGCAGGCTGCCAAACCAGTGTTTGCGCCAGCGTCGAATGGCGACAGGCAGAACCTTATCCACTGCCGGATGCCAGGTCGGGATTTGTGCAAAATTTTCTTCCACCACCCAGTCAAAGCGTATTCCGGGCAGGGCATGCATGGCATCGGTGAGTGCTGGCAGCGTATGCAGTACGTCTCCCATGGAGGAGGTTTTGACGATCAGGACGTGCATGTCCCCTCCTGGACTTCGCGCAACAACGTGCTCAATGTTTCATGAACCTGTGCGGGCTGAATATCGATAAGACTTTGGTGATAGCCCTGCCCGGCATCGCCTTTGCGTACACGATGATAGCCGCTAATTAAACGGAGAATACGTGCCCGATTAGACAGAGGCGGCGTAAAGTCAGGGCTGCTGGGACCATATAAGGCGACAAGCGGTCGGTTTAACGCTGCGGCAATATGCATCAGGCCCGAATCATTACTGACCACTGCGTGGCACTGAGCCAGCAGAATAACAGCCTGTTCCAGCTGCGTTTCGCCAGCCAGATTGCGGCAATGCGCACGGCTCGCTTCCGGTAGCGAAGACAGGATTTCTTCACCGGTGGAATGATCTTTTGCCGAGCCAAACAGCAGAATCTGATAACCCTCACTGATTAACTGCTGGGCAAGCGTCGCATAGTGAAAATGCGGCCAGCGTTTTGCCGGCCCAAACTCTGCACCGGGACAAAAACCAATCGTCGGCCGCTCGGGAGTCAGCTGAAACTGCGCGGACGTCTCACTTTTTTCCTGTTCACTGACCTGTAGCTGAGGCGTTAGCAGGGGTTGCGGCAGTTCCCGCGCTGAGCGGACTGGTGAGTCATAAGCCAGAGCCACATAGCGCTCAACCATAAGCGGAAACGCGGCTTTATCCAGTACCCGACAATCGTTTAACAGGCCGTAACGCATTTCTCCGCGCCAGCCAATACGGCGCTTGATCCCGGCAAAAAAGGGAACCAGCGCTGATTTAAAAGAGTTGGGTAAAACATAAGCGCGGTCATAATGGCTGGCCTGGAGCGATTTGCCCAGTCGACGGCGCTCGCCAAGCGCTAACGCGCCATGACCCAGCGGCATCGCCAGCGCCTGATTCACTTCAGGCATCCGTGAAAGTAAAGGACGGCACCACGCAGGTGCCATCACATCAATCACTGCGTCAGGATGTTCGGCCTTTAGGGTACGATAGAGACTTTGCGACATCATCATATCGCCGACCCACGACGGGCCGATCACCAGAATTTTCATTACCGGTATCTATTCCTTTAGACGTTGCGATTTAACCAAACCATATATTCAGAAACGCCCTGTGCCACGGTCTTAAACGGTTTGTCGTAACCCGCTGCGCGTAATTTAGACAGGTCGGCCTGCGTGTAAGCCTGGTAGCGGCCTTTCAGCTTGTCAGGGAAAGGAATGTACTCAATCTGGCCTTTCTGGTGAAAATTAAGCACCGCATCTGCCACTTCCTGGAAGGATTCGGCGCGGCCTGTTCCGCAGTTATAGATGCCGGAAATCCCATTCTCCCAGCACCACAGATTCACCGACACCACATCATCGACATGAATAAAATCACGTTTAAAGCCGTCGCTGCCTTCAAACAGCTTTGGATTTTCATCATTGCTAATCTGCGTGTTTAAATGAAACGCCACGCTTGCCATGCTGCCTTTATGACTTTCACGCGGGCCGTAAACGTTAAAGTAGCGAAAGCCGCATACCGGCGAGGAGGCTTCAGGCAGGATCTGACGCACGTAGTGGTCGAACAGCATTTTTGAATAGCCGTAGACATTCAGTGGCTGTTCGTACTGGCGCTCTTCAATGAAATTCTCATTGCGTCCACCATAGGTGGCGGCAGAAGAAGCGTAAAGGAACGGAATTTCACGCTCAAGACAGAAGTGCAGCAGATCTTTAGAATACTGATAGTTATTATCCATCATGTACTTACCGTCCCACTCGGTGGTGGCTGAGCAGGCACCTTCGTGAAAAACGGCTTCAATCGGACCAAGATCTTCGCCTGACATGATATAGGTCAGGAATTCTTCTTTATCCATGTAATCAGCGATATCCAGATCGGCCAGATTCACGAACTTGGTGCCATCTTTAAGGTTATCCACGACCAGAATGTCGTTGTGACCGCGATCGTTCAGCGTTTTGACAATATTGCTGCCGATCATTCCTGCGCCGCCGGTTACGATAATCATACTGTTACCTTTAAAGTTTTGAGTTGAAACGGGACATTTCACACGTAATGCCTACATCATAACATTTCATCCCGCTCCAGACAGCCAGATGACTCTGTAAGGTCCTGCACATCCAACAGAATGGCGTGAACTATGCTGCAAAATTAACATTCTTTTGGTCGATTAAGCGTAGAAAGGCGATATGTTCAGTAATATTTGCCAGATTTCCACCTTATCAGGAGCAGGATAATGCCAGCGCATTTTTACCAACATATCCGGCAGCAACTCGACGCCGCCCAGCGTGAAGGTTTATTCAAAAAAGAACGTATTATTACCTCCGCACAACAGGCAGAAATTGAGGTCGGGCCTGATCGTCCCGTAATTAACTTTTGCGCGAATAACTACCTGGGTTTGGCCAACCACCCAGCCTTAATTCAGGCAGCCAAAGAGGGCATGGATTCGCACGGTTTTGGCATGGCATCCGTGCGTTTTATCTGCGGTACCCAGGATATACACAAACAGCTGGAAAAAAAGCTCGCCGATTTTCTGGGAATGGAGGACGCCATTCTTTACTCCTCCTGTTTTGACGCCAACGGCGGGCTGTTTGAAACCTTACTGGGCGCGGAAGATGCCATCATCTCTGATGCACTCAATCATGCATCGATTATTGATGGTGTACGCCTGTGTAAAGCACAGCGCTATCGTTACGCTAACAATGATATGGCGCAACTGCGCGACCGCCTGAAGGAAGCCAGGGATAACGGGGCGAAGACCATTATGATTGCCACGGACGGCGTGTTCTCAATGGACGGCGTGATCGCCAATCTGAACGCCATTTGCGATCTTGCAGACGACTATTCCGCACTTGTCATGGTCGATGATTCCCATGCGGTTGGCTTTGTCGGAAGTACCGGTCGCGGAACGCATGAGTACTGCGACGTCATGGGCCGGGTCGACATTATCACCGGCACTTTGGGCAAGGCGCTGGGCGGCGCATCAGGCGGTTACACTGCTGCCAAAGCAGAGGTGGTGGAATGGCTGCGTCAGCGCTCACGGCCTTATCTGTTCTCTAACTCGCTGGCACCGGCAATTGTCGCGGCTTCTCTTCGCGTGCTGGATTTATTAAGCGAAGGCGACGGTTTGCGTCAGCGCTTGTGGGACAACGCACGTTTCTTCCGCGAAAAAATGACATCGGCAGGTTTTACGCTGGCCGGCGCCGATCATGCCATCATTCCGGTCATGCTGGGAGAAGCCAGCGTCGCGCAGGAATTTGCTCAGTTGTTACAACAGGAAGGCATCTATGTCACCGGGTTTTTCTATCCGGTTGTGCCAAAAGGTCAGGCACGCATCCGAACCCAAATTTCAGCAGCGCACAGCCAGCAGCAACTCGAAACGGCGGTGGCAGCTTTCACGCGCATTGGTAAACAACTTGGCGTCATTGCCTGAGGATTAACCATGAAAGCACTGGCTAAGTTGAAAAAAGAGCAGGGCATCTGGATGGTGACTGATGCGCCAGTTCCCGAGCCGGGTCACAACGATCTGCTGATAAAAATTCGTAAAACCGCCATCTGTGGGACAGACGTACATATTTACAACTGGGACGACTGGTCGCGTAAAACCATCCCGGTCCCCATGATTGTCGGCCACGAATATGTCGGTGAAGTGGTGGCTATTGGTCAGGAGGTTAAAGGGTTTAACATAGGCGATCGGGTTTCGGGCGAGGGGCATATCACCTGTGGGCACTGCCGAAACTGCCGCGCAGGCCGTACCCATCTCTGTCGAAATACCCAAGGCGTTGGCGTTAACCGCCAGGGATGCTTTGCAGAGTATCTGGTTATTCCCGCCTTTAATGCATTCAAAATTCCCGACAATATTTCCGACGAGCTGGCAGCGATTTTTGATCCCTTCGGCAACGCGGTACATACCGCCTTATCCTTCGACCTGGTCGGTGAAGACGTACTCATTTCCGGTGCCGGCCCTATTGGTATTATGGCGGCTGCGGTGTGCCGCCATGTCGGTGCGCGGAATGTCGTGATCACGGACATTAATGACTACCGGCTTGAACTGGCCCGCAAGATGGGCGTGACCTGCGCGGTCAATGTCGCCAGAGAAGATCTGCGTGAAGTCATGCATGCGCTGGACATGAAAGAAGGCTTTGACGTGGGATTAGAAATGTCAGGTGCACCGCCCGCTTTCCGAACCTTGCTTGAGGTGATGAATCACGGTGGGCGGTTGGCCTTACTGGGCATTCCTCCGGGAGAAATGGCTATTGACTGGAACCTGGTGATCTTTAAAGGACTGTTTATCAAGGGCATATACGGGCGTGAGATGTTCGAAACCTGGTATAAGATGGCCGCGCTGATTCAGTCAGGTTTGGATCTCACCCCGATTATCACTCACCGTTACCCGATTGATGACTTCCAGCAGGGTTTTGATGAAATGCGCTCGGGGCAGTCTGGAAAGGTGATTCTGGACTGGACGTCGCCTTGATCGCCCGAGTAGCGAGTAAGAAAGATAACGTTTGTCTGCGTAATGTGATTGCTCAGCACCAGGTTTAATGCCTGGTGCTGAGTGTTTTAGAACAGTTCATCAATACGATGATAAAGCGGACTTTCTGTAATGCTTTCACCAATAACGCTCAGCGCACGGCTAGCCGGAACTGGTGCCAGCGGCTGCTTCACTTTACATTCACCAGGCGGCTGGAAGCCCTGAAGTGGCTTGCTGTGTGGTGTGATCTTGGCTGGCGATGCGTTGCCGTTGCGTAGCGGTTCATTCAATAACTGACCCGGCGTCACCAGGGTGATATCTGCGGGCAGCGAGGGCAACATTTGTTGCAGCACCCGCACGGTATTGGGATGCGGATGACCGATCGCAATCGCGTAGCCATCACGCTGGGCCAGACTGACTGCCCGGTTGAACTGCTGTCGAATCGCATTGATATCCTGACTGTCATCTAAAAATACGCGACGCTTAAGCACCCTGACGTGCGTTCCCTGTGCGGCCTGCAGTGACTGACTGTTACCAATCGTCATGCTGTCGAGAAAGTACAGATTGTACTGATTCAGCGCCTGCATGACTTTTTGCATACCCGGCAGGCTCGATGTCATTTTGCTGCCCATATGGTTATTCAGCCCCACTGCATAGGGGACATTGTTGACCGCACTACGGATGATGCGATCGATTTCCGCGCGGCTCATTTCAGGCGTTAAGGTGTTTTTCTCAAGCGGTTGCTTACTTAACGGCGCCATAGGCAGGTGAATCAGAACTTCACGGCCGCCCTGATGCGCTTTGATGGCCATCTGACGTGCATAGGGCGCATCAGGAAGCACCGCGACAGAGATCGCCTGCGGCATTTGCAGCACTTTATTTTCTTCCGTGGGTCGATAGCCGAAATCATCAATGACGATGGCGAGCTTAGCGGCCTGGGACGCGAAACTGAGCAACAGTCCGCACAGCAAGGCGGTAATCTGGTAACGATGAACTAACACTTATTTTCCCAACCACGGAACTGGATTGACCGCTTTACCCTGACGTCGGATTTCAAAATAGAGCGAAGGCGTGCCGCGACCACCGCTGGTGCCCACCAGCGCAATGGGCTGACCGGCCTTCACCTGGGCACCTACGCTGACGAGGGCGCTTTGGTTATAGCCATACAGACTCATATCTCCTTTACCATGCTCGATAACTACGACCAGACCATAGCCCTGCAACCAGTCGGCCATCAATACACGACCATCGGCAATGGCTTTGACCTCTGTGCCTTCCGGAGCCGCAATGACCAGGCCTTTCCAGCGTAATTCGCCTTGCAGTTCCTCACCGAACCGATGTTCGACGCGTCCGCGTACCGGCCAGATATCCTGACCGTTGGGCCGTCCCAGTCCGCCCGTTCGCGCCATCAGCTCGCGCTCGCTTTGTGTTGGCTGATAACTGGAGCCTTTCGCTTTCGCCTGCACCTGACGCTGACGCACTTTTTCTGCCTCACGTGCCTCACGGGCGGCGCGTTCACGGGCTTCTCGCTCGGCACGAGCGATTTTATCTTGCAGGCGGCTTTCGTTCTGGCGCATCTCAACCAGGTCAGCCTGATCCTTCTGCAGTGCGCTTTCCAGAGACGTGAGCGTTTTTTTACGCGCGGCGCTGGCTTGCTGGAGTTTGTCTTGTTGTTCTTGCTGCTGGGTTAACAGCGTTTTCTGCTGTTGTTGCTTTTGTTCCAGCGAGGCGCGCTGTTGGGCTAATTCCTGACGGGTGGTTTGCAGGGCGGTGATATTTTCCTGACGTGCGGTGTTCAGATAGCCAAAGTAAGCGAGGATACGTTCGCTACGCTGACTCTCTTCACCGCCTAACAGAAGTTGCAAACCTTTGTGCTGCCCCTGGCGAAAGGCGGCGTCCAGCTGTTCAGCAAGCAGCTTTTCCTGCTGTGCCTGCTGCTTTTCAAGACGGGAAACCGAGGCGGTGACCTGGGTAATCTCACCCTTCAGGGCCGACAGGCTGTTACGGGTTTCCCGTAGCTGTCGACTTGCCTGAGCAATGATCTTTTCCTGACTTTGTAGCTGATTAAGTAACTGGCTGCGCTGAACCTTTTGGGCTTTTACGCTTTTTTCTTTTTCGGCAATTTCTTGCTGGATAGATTTCAGCTGGGCTTTGTTGTCATCCGCCGATAAGCCGGGTAGAGGAAACAACAATATGCCCGCATAAAGCAGGCTAAAAGACAGGGCGGACAAGCGTGTAAACAACGGCAGGGGACGACCGTTGTAACGAGTCCATGTTGGTAGAACGGTTGTCTTTCCCTTCATAGGCCGATGATTATTCCACGATGAACAGTTGCTTACCAGCATTGCCGACCGGCTTTTGCTTTCTCAGTGCGATCCATTTTCATCAGGACAAGGGACAAGCGCCACGACATTTTTGCCATTCAGCCAATTTTTTTGGAAAATGACGCACAAATCGTCACTCTGTCCGCTTAGCGTCTGTACATGCGAAGTGGCGCAGGTATACTCAGAAGCCTTGTTTTAGCTTATTAGCCCGGTCTGGAGTCGTTACCCCTCATGCAAGAAATTATGCAGTTTGCAAGCAATCACCCCATCCTGAGTCTGGCATGGGTCGTCTTACTCGTACTGGTGATTGTGACTACCGTTAAAGGAATGTTCTCTAAAGTAAAAACTATCAGTCGAGGCGAAGCAACCCGACTCATTAACAAAGAGGACGCGGTAGTGGTAGACGTGCGTTCGCGTGATGATTACCGCAAGGGGCACATTTCGGGCGCGATAAATGTGGCTGCAGCAGATATCAAGAAAGGCAGTTTAGGCGAGTTGGAAAAGCATAAAGCACAGCCCATAATTGTTGTATGCGCAACCGGACAAAGCGCGGCAGATCCTGCTGCCCATCTGAGCGCGGCTGGATTTACCCAGGTTGCCGTTCTCAAAGACGGTATCAGTGGTTGGAGCGGCGAAAATCTGCCGTTGGTTCGCGGTAAATAATCATCCTGAGGTCCCTATGACAAATGTTGAAATTTACATCAAAGCAACCTGTCCTTATTGCCACCGGGCAAAAGCGCTGCTGAGTCAAAAAGGCGTGGCGTTTCAAGAGATTCCCATTGATGGGGACATGGCAAAACGCGAAGAGATGATTAAGCGCAGTGGCCGGACTACCGTGCCGCAGATCTTTATCGACGGTCAGCATATTGGCGGTTGCGACGATCTGATGGCGCTCAACGATCGTGCAGGTTTAGATCCGTTACTTCAGGCGTAATTACGCCAGACATATTAACTTACAGGACTTAGTCACATGTCAGAACATAACACCAACGAAATGCAATTTCAGATTCAGCGCGTTTACACGAAAGACATTTCTTTTGAAGCGCCGAACGCGCCACAAGTGTTTCAGAAAGAGTGGGAACCAGACGTTAAGCTGGATCTGGACACGGCTTCTTCGCAGCTGGCTGATGAAGTGTATGAAGTGGTGCTGCGTGTGACTGTAACCGCGACCGTTGGCGAAGATACCGCTTTCCTGTGTGAAGTGCAGCAGGCGGGCATTTTCACCATCGGCGGTATCGACGGCACTCAGATGGCGCATTGCCTGGGCGCTTACTGCCCGAATATTCTGTTCCCTTATGCCCGTGAATGCATCACCAGTCTGGTTTCTCGTGGTACGTTCCCGCAGCTTAACCTCGCGCCGGTTAACTTTGATGCGCTGTTTATGAACTATCTGCAGCAGCAGCAAGGCGAAGAAGGTGCCGCGCAACATCAGGATGCCTGATGACTACTCACGCTTCGATTAGCGTCATCGGTGCCGGTTCGTACGGCACCGCTTTGGCGATTACGCTGGCCCGTAATGGCCATCCCGTGTTGTTGTGGGGCCATAATCCCGCCCACATGGCACAGCTGCAGTCAGACCGCTGCAATCTTGCTTTCCTGCCTGATGTTCCCTTTCCCGATAATCTGACGATTGAACCCGATCTCGCCAGGGCCATTGCGGCCAGCCGCGATCTACTGGTGGTCGTACCCAGCCACGTCTTTGGCGAAGTGCTGACGCAGATCAAACCTGGCTTACGTGAGGACTCGCGTATCGTCTGGGCGACGAAAGGGCTGGAAAAAGAAACCGGTCGTTTGCTGCAGGACGTCGCCCGGGAAATCCTGGGTGAGGCCATTCCGCTGGCGGTGATATCTGGCCCAACCTTCGCGAAAGAACTGGCCGCGGGTTTACCTACGGCGATTGCGCTGGCGGCAACCGATACGCAGTTTGCGGATGATTTGCAAACGCGGTTGCACTGCGGCAAAAGTTTCCGCGTGTATAACAATCCCGATTTTATCGGGGTTCAGCTGGGTGGCGCGGTTAAAAATGTGATCGCGATTGGTGCTGGGATATCGGACGGTATCGGATTTGGCGCGAATGCACGAACGGCATTAATCACCCGTGGACTGGCAGAGATGAGCCGTCTTGGCGCAGCGTTGGGTGCCGATCCCACGAC
Source organism: Pantoea sp. Ae19-2 (assembly GCF_059801205.1). Taxonomy (NCBI): domain Bacteria; kingdom Pseudomonadati; phylum Pseudomonadota; class Gammaproteobacteria; order Enterobacterales; family Erwiniaceae; genus Pantoea; species Pantoea sp. Ae19-2. The sequence continues at coordinate 4,043,008 of NZ_JBCHWE010000001.1, forward strand.
GTTTATGGGGATGGCAGGCCTGGGCGATCTGGTGCTTACCTGTACCGATAATCAGTCGCGTAACCGCCGCTTTGGCATGATGTTGGGGCAGGGCGAAGAGGTCGATGGCGCACAACGCATTATCGGACAAGTTGTAGAAGGTTACAGAAATACGAAAGAAGTCAAAGCGCTGGCTGCACGTGTCGGGGTTGAAATGCCCATTACGGAGCAGATTTATCAGGTGCTCTATTGCGGAAAACCGGCACGAGATGCAGCATTAAGCCTGCTGGGGCGTTCGAGGAAGGACGAAAACAGTACAAACTAAAGCAGGAAGCCAGGCATCATCACCTGCAGCGCCGATCAAGGCGCTTTTTTATCGGGAGAAAACAGCATGTCGTCTGATGAGTTAGAACTGGTCTGGGACAATATCAAGGCGGAAGCACGCGCGCTGGCAGACTGCGAGCCGATGCTGGCCAGCTTTTACCATGCGACATTGCTTAAGCATGAGAATCTTGGCAGTGCTCTTAGCTATATGCTGGCCAATAAGCTGGCGAATCCGATCATGCCTGCTATCGCTATTCGTGAAGTGGTAGAAGAAGCATACCGTGAAGATCCCTCAATGATTGCGTCTGCTGCTTGTGATATTCAGGCGGTTCGCCTGCGCGATCCTGCGGTTGATAAATACTCCACGCCGCTGCTTTATCTGAAAGGCTTTCATGCGCTTCAGGCGCATCGTATCGGGCACTGGCTGTGGAATGAAGGCCGACGCGCTCTGGCCGTTTATCTGCAAAACGAAGTCTCAGTCTCCTTTGCGGTTGATATTCATCCGGCTGCCAAAATTGGTCATGGGATCATGCTGGATCATGCTACCGGGATTGTGATCGGTGAAACCGCCGTTGTGGAAAATGATGTATCAATCCTGCAGTCAGTAACGCTTGGCGGCACCGGAAAAACCAGCGGCGACCGCCATCCGAAAATTCGTGAAGGGGTGATGATTGGCGCGGGTGCGAAAATCCTCGGTAATATCGAGGTAGGCCGTGGTGCCAAGATTGGTGCCGGCTCCGTGGTGTTGCAATCTATCCCTCCACATACCACCGCCGCCGGGGTTCCTGCGCGCATCGTCGGCAAGCCCGGCAGTGAAAAGCCGTCAATGGATATGGATCAACACTTTAACGGTAACGGTGCAGGCTTCCAGTTTGGCGATGGTATTTAAGATTTAATCAGTGCGCCAGCATAGTCGAGTTGGCGCCACGCTTCGTAAACCACTACCGATACCGCGTTGGACAGGTTCATGCTACGGCTTTCCGCCATCATCGGAATGCGGATTTTTTGCGCTGCGGGCAGAGCCTGTAATATCTCTGCGGGTAACCCGCGGCTTTCCGGTCCAAACAGCAAATAATCCCCAGACTGATAGTTGACCGCACTGTGTGCGGGCGTGCCTTTGGTGGTCAGCGCAAACAGGCGCTCAGGCTGCTCGGTAGCGATGAAAGCCTGATAGTCAGCATGAAATTTGATCGCGGTAAATTCGTGATAGTCCAACCCGGCGCGACGCAGGCGCTTATCGTCCCAGGCAAAGCCCAGTGGCTCAATCAGGTGGAGCTGAAAACCGGTATTGGCGCACAGGCGAATAATATTGCCGGTGTTAGGTGGGATTTCTGGTTCAAATAATACGATGTTAAGCATAAGGCCCCCGATAACGAGGGCCGAAGCATAGCAAATTATTGCCTTGCAGAGGAGTAAAGTGGCAGCCAGATAGTGAGGCGCAGTCCACCCAGCGGGCTGTCATCCGCTTTGACCCACCCGCGATGTTGCTGTATTGCCGTTTCCACAATCGCCAGCCCGAGGCCAGTACCGCCGGATTCCCTGTCTCGCGCTTCATCAGTGCGGTAGAAAGGACGAAATATCTGCTCGCGATCCTCCGGGCTGACGCCAGGACCGTCATCATCAACGTGCACGGTAATACCCGAGATATCCACGGAAAAACTGACGCTGATATGCGTGTGCGAGTAGCGCAACGCATTACGGACGATGTTCTCCAGCGCGCTTTCCAGCGCATGTGGGTTGCCGTATAGCGGCCAGGGGCCTGGAGGATAAGGAATCTCCAGCGTCTTGCCCATTTGTTCCGCTTCAAACCTGGCGTCTTCCAGCACGTCATTCCAGAGCTGGTTTGCCTTCATGGCTTCGCTAACCAGCGCGTTCTTATGCTGGGTTCTCGACAGCACCAACAGGTCATTAATCATGCCGTCAAGCCGCTGAGCTTCCATCTCAATGCGCTCCAGCTCTTTGCCTTCACCCTGACGGCGACGCAGCAGGGCGGTAGCCAGCTGAAGTCTCGTCAGCGGCGTACGCAATTCGTGGCTGATATCGGAAAGCAGACGTTGCTGACCGTTCATCATGCGCTCCAGCGCACTCACCATTTGATTGAAGCTGGAACCGGCGGCCAGAAACTCCTGCGGGCCCGATTCCAGTTCAGGATGTTGACGCAGGTTGCCGCTGGCCACTTCATCCGCAGCGTATTTGAGTTTACGTGCAGGACGCGCCAGGCTCCACGCCAGCCAGAGCAGAAGCGGTGAGCTAATCAGCATGGTAACGATAAGCAGTAGCAAAGGCCGGTCAAACAGCAGGTTGATAAAGTCCAGTTGAGAACTGCTGGCAGGCCGAATCAGGTAAAGCTGATAGTTATCCTCCCCATCCCGAACGGCGAAAGGGCCCACCATTTCGACGCGACCATACTTTTTCTTCTGTGGATGATCGGCATTGTCTGACTGACCGATGAAGTTACGGATAACCTGCATTTCATTATGCTGCGCGCCAATAACCCGGCCTTCGCTGGTGACTAACAGCAAGCGCTGACCGGGCGGTGCCCATTTCTCAATCGCGCGAAATAAGCGCCGCCACCACATCAAATCGTTAGGGGGATCGCGCATTAACTCCGCTTCAACGTGCTGCTCTATCATCGTCCCCTGACGCTGCTCACTCTCCATCAGCGACGTCATCTGACGTGAATCAAGCTTGGGTACCATGAGCACCAGCATCAATACCAGTGCCAGCGTCAGCCAGAAAATAGCAAAGATGCGGGTAGTCAAACTTCCTATCATGATGCAGAAACCATCAGATAGCCGCGGCCACGTAATGTCTTAAACCACGGATGTCCGTCACGGCGGTCAGGGAGCTTACGGCGCAGGTTAGAGATGTGCATGTCAATGGCGCGGTCAAAAGGCGTAAGGCGTTTGCCCAGCACTTCCTGGCTAAGGTGCTCGCGAGAGACAACCTGCCCAAGATGCTGTGCCAGAAGATAAAGCAGGGTGAATTCCGTTCCGGTGAGATCCAGCGTCTCGCTGTCGAAACTGGCTTCCTGACGGCCCGGATTCAGGCGCAGGCAGTCAACTTCCAGCGTGGGTGAACTATTATCGTGCTGCTGCTGCTGTTCACTCCAGTTTGAACGACGCAGGATAGCGCGAATACGCGCGACCAGCTCACGATCGTTAAAGGGTTTAGGCAGATAGTCATCGGCACCCAGTTCAAGGCCCAGCACGCGATCCAGTTCGCTTCCGCGTGCGGTAAGCATAATGACGGGCGTCTGATATTGCTGGCGTAATTCTTTCAGGGTGTCGATACCGTTTTTCTTCGGCATCATGACATCCAGTAAAAGCAGATCAATTGAGTTATCAAGCAGGTTCAACGCTTGTTCACCATCGCTGGCGACCACGACTTCAAACCCTTCCATTTCCAACAGCTCTTTCAAAAGCGAAGTTAATTCGCGGTCATCATCTACCAACAGGATTTTATTCATTTTTGTAGCCCTCCGCAGGCAAAATAGCGTGTTCCCATGATACCAATCCATCGATTTACGTACTTTTACACCCCCTGACGGATGTTTGCAGCTATCGCCGTACACTGGCTATCGTTGAATCGCAAAACAGAACGAACTGGAGTAAACGATGCGCAAATTAACCGCCGTCGTTATTGCCTCAGCGATGGTTCTCTGTAACGCCAGCGCAAGAGCAGCAGAGCCGATGGCGCCTGATGATGTGCATCACGGCGAATTTACGACAGGCAGTATGACGCAAAATTCGCAAAGTCACATGTTCGACGGCATTGAGTTGACGGAACATCAACGGCAGCAGATGCGTGACCTTATGCAGCAAGCCCGACACGATCGTCCGGCAACGAATATTGATGATATCGCAGCCATGCATGATTTAGTGACTGCAGATAATTTTAACGAAGCGGCCATCCGCAGTAAGGCAGAAGCCATTGCCAGAGTTCAGGTAGAGCAGCAGGTTGAGATGGCGCGCGTTCGTAATCAGATGTACCACCTGTTAACGCCGGAGCAGCAGGCCGCGTTACAAAAGAATTATGAGCGGCGTATAAATTCATTACGCAAGCTTTCGAATCTGCAGCCAGCATCATCGCTGCAACCCGTGAGTCGTACCAGTAGTAACCAGTAGTAAATAGTATCCCTGTTTTCCTTGCCATAGACACATCCCTGTCTTCCCCCTCATGATGAGGGGGTTTTTTTTATCAGGTACTTATCCAAAAATCCTTTAAAATCAGTGCGTGACTAAAAACACGCCAAGCATTTGCAGACAGGTATAAGCGCCGCTGGTGTAGACAATATGTAGACAACATTAGCTACACATTTAGGCCACCTTCAAGCGGATTACGCGTAATCGCATCCCTCAAATCGTTAGGTGCAAGATGGGCATAAGCTGCCGTTTGCTCAATCCTTGCATGGCCTAAAATCGCCTGTACCGATATGAGATTTCTGCCGTCTATCATGACCAACGACTGAACGTATGCCGCAAGATATGCATAGCTTGATGCCTGGGTATATCTGGCTTCGCCAGTTTCATTAATTTGCAGAATTGTTCCGGGCTCACTTTGAACCAAAGATCCCTTTTCATCTCATGATGTTTTTTTCTGCGATTTATCATTTACGATGAATTTACAATTTATCGGGTAGTTAAAAAAATAGAAAACACCGTTGGTTTTATTCCTGTTTTTCAGGGGGCTGTTTTTCTTGCGCGTTTTTCCATCGAAGATATTTCACTTTTCTTTCATCTTTTAAATGCATGATAAGTAAAACTTATTTAACTTCCTGCTTTGTTTTTATTTATATTTCAATAAGCTGCAAATATCCCGCTCCGCTTGCACGCTAATTGCGCAGTTCTACACTTAAGTTGTCTCAGCATGGAAGCCGATGTACTTACGAAATTAACGGAGAGCAGCAACCACATCATGTAGTCCGAATTAACCTATTAACGGAGTAAATTATGGCAGAGCATCGTGGTGGTTCAGGCAATTTCGCAGACAACCCGCAAAAAGCGTCTGAAGCCGGTAAAAAAGGCGGTAAGAGCAGCGGCACAGGCGGCGGTAATTTTAAAAATAACCCCGAAAAAGCCTCCGAAGCGGGCAAGAAAGGCGGCAAAAAGTAACGGCTGCTAAGCACTGAACCAAATCTGCACGTTGATTTGGCGCTTACCCAAGGTAGGCAATTCGCCCCGTCTCTCTATGAGGACGGGGCGAAGTATTTTTTTTCCTTCAGAAATGCCATTTCATCCTGCTTCTTCGCCGTTCAGACAGTCAGGCGCGACGCCTGCTGTAGTGTTAAACTTAGCCTTTCTCTCATACTGCGTTACGTTTCAGTAATATGTCTATGGAGTTTGGCATGCAGGCTTCGTACGGAAAGTTAATTCAGTCTGCGGCAGTCGCGGCGACGCTGCTGGCTTCCGTCTTATTGGTTGTGAAGATTTTTGCCTGGTGGTACACCGGATCGGTTAGCCTGCTGGCCGCGCTGGTCGATTCCCTGGTGGATATTGCCGCCTCGCTGACCAACCTGCTGGTAGTGCGTTATTCCTTACAGCCCGCCGATGACGATCATACATTTGGGCATGGTAAAGCGGAGTCGCTGGCCGCGCTGGCCCAAAGCATGTTCATTTCGGGTTCAGCCCTTTTCCTCTTTCTTACGGGTATTCAACATCTCGCTTCCCCTAACGAACTGCGCTCGCCGGGCATCGGAATTGTTGTCACCGTCGTAGCGCTGGTTTCGACATTAGTACTGGTCACCTTCCAGCGCTGGGTCGTGCGTAAAACCCGGAGTCAGGCCATTCGCGCAGATATGCTGCACTATCAGTCAGATGTGTTTATGAACGGGGCTATCCTGGTGGCGCTGATATTAAGCAGCTACGGTTTCACGCGCGCTGATGCACTGTTTGCGTTAGGGATTGGCGTCTATATTCTTTTTAGTGCGCTGCGGATGGGCCATGAAGCCGTTCAGTCTTTACTGGACAGAGCATTACCCGATGAAGAGCGGCAACAAATTATTGCGATTTCCCTCAACTGGCCGGGTGTGCAGGGCGTACACGATGTGCGTACGCGTCAGTCCGGCCCGACAAAGTTTATCCAGCTTCACGTTGAGCTCGAAGATCAGTTACCACTCGTCCAGGCTCATCGTATTGCCGATCAGGTAGAGAAAGCGCTGCGAAAAGCGTTTCCCGGTTCTGACGTCATTATTCATCAGGATCCCTGTTCTGTGGTACCGTTTGAAAAGCAGGATTCTTTTAACTTTTAACTTACATGAATTAAGTTAATAAAATGGAAACGGCACGTTTTTAACATTGCTGCAAAAAATTAGTGAAAAGTTGTCTGACCTGAATCAATTCAGCCGCAGGCCTTTGATATACTATCTGCCATTATATGTTGCGCTCATCACAATCGTGTTTATCAGCGTTGAACAGGCCGGATTAACCCTTAGCTTTGAACAATCCAGAGGTTGTCATGATCAAAAAAATTGGTGTACTGACCAGCGGCGGTGACGCCCCAGGCATGAACGCAGCCATTCGCGGCGTGGTTCGCTCCGCGTTAAGTGAAGGGCTGGAAGTTTTTGGTATCTATGACGGCTATCAGGGTTTGTACGAAGACCGGATGATCAATCTCGATCGTTACAGCGTATCTGACATGATTAATCGCGGCGGCACTTTTTTGGGTTCAGCGCGTTTTCCTGAGTTTCGTAACGATGATGTCCGTCAGGTGGCCATTGAAAACCTGAAAAAGCGCGGTATTGATGCGTTAGTCGTGATTGGCGGGGACGGTTCCTATATGGGCGCCAAGCGACTGACCGAGATGGGGTTCCCCTGTATCGGCCTGCCAGGCACGATCGATAACGATGTTGCCGGCACCGATTACACCATTGGCTACTTTACCGCACTGGAAACGGTGGTGGAGGCGATTGACCGCCTGCGTGATACCTCTTCATCACACCAGCGCATCTCCATCGTTGAAGTGATGGGCCGTTACTGTGGCGATTTGACCCTGGCTGCCGCTATCGCTGGTGGATGCGAGTTTATCGTGTTGCCAGAAATTCCCTATACCCGTGAAGAGCTGGTGGCAGAAATTAAGGCCGGCATCGCGAAAGGTAAAAAGCATGCGATTGTTGCTATCACTGAACATATCTGTGATATCGACGATCTGGCGCGGTTTATCGAGACCGAAACGAAGCGCGAAACGCGCGCGACGGTACTTGGCCACATTCAGCGTGGCGGTGCGCCGTGCGCATATGATCGTATTCTTGCCTCCCGCATGGGCGCGTATTCCATTGAACTGCTCATGCAGGGCTACGGTGGCCGCTGTGTGGGTATTCAGAACGACAAAATGGTGCACCATGACATCATTGATGCGATCGAGAACATGAAGCGTCCATTCAAGCGTGACTGGATGGATACCGCGAAGCAGCTTTACTGATTTCACCGCATTAACGGGCATGCGCTTCAGGCATGCCCTTATACCTTCCGTATATTCCCCAAAGTTATAACCGCTTATTTTTAATTCTTTTAGCTCTGAAAAAGTTTATGTCACGCTTGTCCCATAATGAACTGGGAGAGTGCGCAATGAATAAATGGGCCATCGGTATTAGCTTGTTACTGGCATCAGGCAGTGTTCTGGCGAAGGATATTCAGCTGTTAAACGTTTCTTACGATCCCACCCGTGAGCTGTATGAGCAGTACAATAAGGCCTTCAGTGCGCACTATAAACAGGAAACGGGCGATAATGTGGTGATCCGTCAGTCGCATGGCGGCTCAGGCAAGCAGGCCACATCAGTGATAAACGGCATTCGTGCTGACGTCGTGACGCTGGCGCTGCAGTCTGATATTGATGCGATTGCTGAACGTGGCCGCATTGATAAGAACTGGATTAAGCGTCTGCCGGATAACTCGGCACCTTACACTTCCACGATTGTGTTCCTGGTCCGCAAGGGTAATCCAAAAGGGATCCATGACTGGAATGATCTGATCAAACCTGGCGTTTCCGTCATCACGCCTAATCCAAAAACCTCAGGTGGTGCACGCTGGAATTACCTGGCAGCCTGGGGCTGGGCGTTGGATCACAACAACGGCGATCAGGCAAAAGCGCTAAGCTATGTCAAAGCCCTGTTTAAAAATGTTGAAGTGCAGGATTCCGGTGCGCGCGGTGCGACCAACACCTTCGTTGAGCGCGGCATTGGTGATGTTCTGATCGCCTGGGAAAATGAGGCGTACCTGGCCGTGAATAAGCTGGGCAAAGACAAGTTTGAGATCGTTACTCCAAGCGAGTCTATTCTGGCAGAGCCGACGGTTTCCGTGGTGGATAAAGTGGTTGATGAGAAGGGAACGCGCCCAGTGGCTGAGGCCTATCTGAAGTATCTCTATTCGACCGAGGGACAGACGATTGCAGCCGAGAATTACTATCGTCCGCGCAATGCTGAGGTTGCGAAGAAGTTTGCCAGCACCTTTGCCCCTGTAAAATTGTTTACTGTGGACGAGAAATTCGGCGGTTGGGCTAAGGCACAAAAAACCCACTTCGCGGATGGCGGCACCTATGACCAGGTCATGAAGCCGTAACGATCGCCTGACACAATCTAAACCAGCGGAAACGCTGGTTTTTTTATGCGTGACATTCCGGCGCTGTCAGGCGAGGATGCTGACTGGTTCAGTATGGAGAGGGTAACTATGCAGGCAAATCGTCGGGCTTTCATCATCATTGCGTTTCTGCTGGTGCTTGTCGTGGCAGGAATGGGGATAGCTTCCCTTCATGTTAAAGGCAATGCCGATGCGCTTTGGCAGATCGTCAGCGAAAAGTGCGTACCCAATCAGCAGAATAACGGGCAACCTGCGCCTTGCCTGCGAGTTGATCTGCAGCAGCGTTATACACTGCTCAAAGACCGTAACGGTCCCTTGCAATACCTGTTAATTCCCGTTGATAAGATAACCGGCATCGAAAGCCCGCGGTTGCTCAGCACAGCCACACCCAATTTTTTCAGCTTTGCCTGGCATGACAGAGGCGTAGTGGCGCAGAAATTCGGCTCGCCCATTAAAGACACCGTGCTGTCGCTGGCGATCAACTCCGAGTACGGCCGAACTCAGAATCAGCTCCATATTCATATTTCCTGCTTACGGCCCGATGTCCGCCAGCAACTGGATGGACTGGCACCGACTCTCAATGCGCAGTGGAAGGATGTTACCTTTCTGAACCATCACTATATTGTGCGGGTGCTCAGTCAGGCGGAACTGGATCAACAGAGTGTCTTTATCCGGTTAGCGTCTGAAGTCCCTGATGCTAAGAATGCGATGGGGAAATACGGTATGGCACTGGCAAGCTTACCCGATGGCCGTCTGGTGCTGATGGCGGTAGCGCGCAACTGGCTTTTGCTGAATAAGGGATCGGCAGAGGAGGTGCAGGATCACGACTGCGCCCTGCTGCAACCCATAAAAAAAGCGGCCTGATGAGGCCGCTTATGCTGTGCTCAATCGCCGGTTAGCGTTGTTTAGCCGCCGCAGCAGCTTTAACGATCACGGCAAACGCATCGGCTTTCAGCGACGCGCCGCCAACCAGGGCACCGTCGATGTCCGGCTGAGTAAACAGCTCGGCAGCGTTTTTATCGTTAACTGAGCCGCCGTACTGAATAATCACTTGCTCAGCGATAGCCGCATCTTTTTTGGCAATGTGGTCACGAATAAATTTGTGAACTGCCTGCGCCTGAGCAGGTGTGGCTGACTTCCCGGTACCGATCGCCCATACCGGCTCGTAAGCGATGATCGCATCTTTGAACGCTTCTGCACCCTGAGTGGTCAGCACCGCATCAAGCTGGCGTGCACACACTTCTTCGGTTTTGCCCGCTTCGTTTTCCGCTTCAGTTTCACCGATGCACAGAACCGGCACCAGGCCAGCAGTTTTCAACACGGCATATTTTTTCGCAATGAACTCGTCACTCTCTTTGTGATAAGTGCGACGTTCTGAGTGACCAATGATGATGTATTTCGCGCCGATATCTTTCAGCATTTCAGCGGACACTTCGCCGGTAAATGCGCCAGAGAGGTTTACATCAACGTTTTGAGCACCCAGAGCGATGTGGCTACCGGAGATGGCGTGTTTAGCCTGATCAAGATAGAGCGCGGGCGGTGCAATAGCGATGCCACAACCCTCAACGCCCGACAGTTCTTTGCGCAGACCGTCGATCAGTTCGGCTGTCATATGCTTGCTGCCATTCAACTTCCAGTTACCCATAACCAGTGGATGTCGCATTCTATCCTCCGCATAACGCGATACATGAAATGGCGCTGCCCCGGGGCAACGTTGTCTGCCAGACAGTATAGAGATCAAATAACGTCGTGGCTTTGCTTTTCGTCATTTTTGCCCCGTCCATCAGGGCGCAGCCAGCGCAAGTTTTACCGGCTCAATGGCAAAGGTTAATCCTTTATCCCCGTTATCAGACACCACAAAACGCAGTGCGCCTTCAACGTGCTCGTAGTATCGTGAGCCTTTGCCCGCTTTAAGTAATGTTTCCAGCTTTTTACGCCCTTCTTCTGGCGTGAGTCCCGGCACAAAAAAACGTAATATTGCGGTCATATAATCCATGGCTCTGGCCTGGGACGCACTTTGATCCGGGCCCGGAACCGGAAGCCAGGTGACCTGCAGCGTTTTAATTTTACCTGTGCCAGGCTCAAGCGCGGTCGAGGAGTAAAGCGTTTCGTTGATCTTGGTGGCTGCCCGCGTCAGATCGGTTTTCTCATCGCGGGAGTCAATGGCGCGATACTCCAGCAGCGGCAGTTGAGGGTTCGCGAGATTATATTTTTCACGAAACTGGCCGATAGTCATATCCAGCGTGGGAGCGCCTGTTAACAGATAGGGCGCGGTAGGCATATGTTCGGCCTTGTCGAGTGGCGGCGGATCGGCAGCAAATACCGGAACCGTCAGCGCAAGACTCAGCAACAGTGCGCCTGGCAAATTCTTCATTTTGTCGGCCCTGACCAATAAACTCGGAATCAAATTAGAACGGTTTTTACCTCTAAGGTCAAAAGCGTGCAGGTAAAATTTTGTCTGGGGAGCATGCATGATATTACAGCAATGGTTTTTTTCGTTTCGTGGTCGCGTCGGGCGCCGTGATTTCTGGCTCTGGCAGGCAATCTGGTTGCTGTTAACCAGCGTCCTGTTCTTTTTAGCCGGTAACGATCTGGTGGATACGCAAATGGCTGCGTTTGGCATCGTGTGTTTATTGTGGCCGGCCAGCGCCATCGTGGTTAAGCGCCTGCACGATCGTGATCGCCGCGGTTACTGGGCGCTGTTACTCATCGCTGCCTGGTTGCTGATGGCAGGTAACTGGAGCATGACCGGCGCTGTCCTGCAGTGGGTTATTGGCCGCGCGCTGCCATTTATCATTCTGGCAGGACTGATCCTGGACTTAGGCCTGTTTCGTGGCACCGCTGGCGATAACCGCTTTGGTGCCGCACCGGTGCCTTTACGTCTGAAGCGGGCGACTTACCAGTAATTCTCGCTGGTGATATGACCGGGCTTGCGCTTCAGGTGCTTGCGCATGCCGCGTGTCTCTTTCAACAGCTGCTGCGTATCTCGTACCATCTGTGGATTGCCGCAGACCATCACATGGCTGGTTTCTGCATCAATAGTCAATCCGGCCGCACGCTCCAGCTCGCCACTTTCGATTAATGCCGGAACACGTCCGGTTAATGAGCCCATACTTTCTTCACGACTGACGACCGTGATCACCTGCAGCTTGCCGTTATAGATCTGCTGGAGCTGCTGCATTAGCGGTAAAAAGCTGAGGTCGGCTGCGTAACGTGCGGCATGCACCAGTACGATATGTTTAAAGCGATCCAGGCCTTCACCCTGCTGCAAAATGGACAAATAAGGCCCCACTGCCGTACCGGTTGCCAGCATCCATAAGGTCTGACATTCCGGGACTTCATCCAGAATAAAAAAGCCTGCAGCATCTTTGGTAATCATGACCTGCTCACCGGGGCGCAGCGCCTGTAAGTGTGGACTCAATTTGCCGTCGGGTACGGTGACTAAGTAAAACTCAAGCAGGTCGTCATTGGGCGCATTGACGTAAGAGTAAGCACGTTGCACTCGTTCACCTTCGATCTCCAGTGCCAGCTTGGCGTACTGCCCGGCACTAAACGGGGCGATAGGGGCCTTAACCCGCAAGCTAAACAGCGCGTCAGTCCAGTTTTTTACTTCCTTTACTTGAGCATTGATCCACTCGGCCATGGTTACTCCTTCAGCGTTGAATCGTCTGGCGAATAAACATCTTCTCTACTGCACTGGCAGATTACCAGTCCGTCAGGCTGCAAAGGCTCTAATCGACAAACTGTAATATTTAGTTTACATCCTGGTTGCAATTATTGACGTGAATTGCCCCGCCACTTTTTATGAATCACTCGCTTTGTCATGAAATCCTGATATTTTCCTGCCACAACGGGTTTCAGCCGTTATTTGTGCTGTTTAATCGTCCCTGTTCATACAGACCTTTCGTTAAAAGATGATGAAGAAAATAGAAAATCGTCCGTTGCTGATCATGCTCATTGCACTGGTCGCAGTCGGGCAGATGGCTCAGACCATCTATGTGCCCGCCATGGCGGCAATGGCGGATGCACTTCAGGTGCGAAATGGCATGATGCAGCATGTCATGGCGGCCTATTTAATCACCTACGGCGGATCGCAGCTGATCTACGGTCCGCTCTCTGACAGCGTGGGGCGCCGTCCGGTGATCCTGGCGGGGATGGCGATCTTTATGATCGGCGCGATTGCCGCCATGATGGCCTCGTCGCTGGATATGCTGGTCACGGGCAGTGCGATTCAGGGCGCGGGCACCGGCGTGGCCGGTGTCATGGCGCGAACCATGCCGCGCGATCTTTATCACGGTCATGCCCTACGCCAGGCCAACAGCTGGCTTAATATGGGCGTGCTCGCCAGCCCTTTAGTGGCACCGGTGATTGGCGCACTGTTAACGCAGCTGTTTGGCTGGCATGCCTGCTTTGCTTTTCTGCTGTTGCTGTGTCTGATGGTGACGGTCGCCATGGCGCGCTGGCTACCGGAGACGCGCCCGAACGGTGCCGAAGTCACGCCCTTCTTAAAACGCTATATCCGGCTGTTACGTGATGCGAATTTCGTCCGTTATCTGGTGCTGCTGATTGGCGCACTGGCCGGCATTGCCGTCTTTGAGGCCAGCTGTGGCGTGCTGCTCGGTGGCGTTCTGGGCCTGAACAGTTTCACTGTCAGTATTTTGTTTATCTTACCTATTCCTGCAGCCTTCTTTGGTGCCTGGTTCGCCGGACGTGAGCAGCGCTCCTGGCATAGCCTAATGTGGTTTGGCGTCAACAGTTGCCTGCTGGCGGCGGTGTTGATGTGGATACCTGCCTGGTTTGGCATCATGACAATCTGGACGTTATTGATACCGGCGTCGCTGTTTTTCTTTGGCGCGGGAATGCTGTTTCCCCTGGCCACATCAGGTGCGATGGAGCCCTATGCCTGGCTCGCAGGAAGTGCGGGCGCACTGATTGGGGGGTTACAGAATTTGGGTTCCGGGCTGGTGGCGTCCCTGTCGGCGTTAATGCCCCAGCGCGATCAGTTCAGCCTTGGCCTGCTGATGGTTATCACGGCTCTGGTGATGTTGCTGTGCTGGCTGCCGCTTTCGCGACAGCCTGCAGGCGAGAATCAGGCTGTTACAGGATAAAGGGATGCAAAACCGGATCTTTGCGGTCCAGGTAATGCACAGACTGGATGCGGCGAATCGTGCGTGATTTGCCGCGAATTAACAGGGTTTCACTGGTGGCCATATTGCCCTGACGGGTGATGCCTTTCAGCAGATCACCACTGGTGATACCGGTGGCGGCAAAGATCACGTTATCGTTTCGCGCCATCGCCTGCAGGGGCAGAACTTTTCCTGCCTCAATCCCCATGCCAGCGCAGCGTTTCAGCTCATATTCCCCAATCCGGCGGTTCTCTTCGCTGTCACCTTTTACGTGATGTCGTGCCAGTAATCTGCCCTGCATATCACCGTCCAGCGCACGAATCACAGCGGCCGATACCACGCCTTCAGGCGCGCCGCCAATACCGTACATCACGTCAACTTCGCTGTCGGGCATACAGGTAAGAATGGAGGCCGCCACATCGCCATCAGGGAACGCGAATAGTCTTACGCCCAGCTGTTTAAGCTGCTCGATAACGGCGTCATGGCGCGGCTTTGACAGAATGGACACGGTGAGTTGTGACAACGGCTTATTCATGGCGATGGCGATATTACGCAGGTTAATCTCAAGCGGGAGATCCAGATTGATATGGCCCCGCGCCGCCGGACCGACGATAAGCTTCTCCATATACATGTCAGGCGCATGAAGAAAACTGCCTTTGTCACCGACGGCCATCACGGCAAGCGCATTGGCCTGTCCCATTGCCGTCATGCGGGTACCTTCAATAGGATCGACGGCAATATCCACCGCGTCGCCCTGACCCGTGCCCACTTTTTCGCCGATGTAGAGCATAGGGGCTTCGTCAATTTCCCCTTCGCCGATCACTATCTGTCCATCGATCTGAATGGTATTTAAGACATGACGCATGGCATGAACGGCGGCACCGTCCGCCGCGTTTTTATCGCCGCGCCCTAACCACTTATAACCAGCCAGTGCGGCAGCCTCAGTTACGCGGGAAAATTCAATGGCAAGTTCTCGTTTCATTGCATGTACCTGACAAAAAACAGGCTGGCAGTGTAGCGGAGGGAGAAGGCGGGGAAAAGGCCCGTGACGGAGGACGTCACGGGCGCAGTGCGGATTACTCTTGTTCTTCCCACGCTTGCGCGCGCGCGACAGCTTTCTTCCAGCCGGCATAACGGACGTTACGCTCGGTGGTTTCAAGTGTTGGACGGAATTCGCGCTCAATCACGGCTTTGGCACGGACTTCTTCCAGATCCTGCCAGAAACCTACCGCCAGACCTGCCAGGTACGCGGCACCCAGCGCAGTGACTTCACGCACTTCAGGTCGCTCAACGCGTGTGCCAAGAATGTCTGACTGGAACTGCATCAGGAAGTTGTTAGCCACTGCTCCTCCGTCCACACGCAGAGCCTGCAGGCGCGTGTTGGCATCATTCTGCATGGCTTCCAGGACATCACGCGTTTGATAAGCGATGGACTCCAGCGTTGCACGGATGATGTGGTTCGCATTCGCACCACGTGTCAGGCCGAACAGCGCGCCACGTGCATAGGGATCCCAGTAAGGTGCACCCAGGCCAGTAAAGGCAGGAACCATATATACACCGTTTGAATCTTTCACTTTCATCGCGAAGTATTCTGAGTCAGCCGAATCGCTGATCAGCTTCATCTCATCGCGTAACCACTGAATGGCCGCGCCGCCGATAAAGACCGCCCCTTCCAGTGCATAGTTGACTTCACCACGTGGCCCGCAGGCGATAGTGGTCAGCAGGCCGTGCGTTGAGGTGACGGCTTCGGTACCGGTGTTCATCAGCATAAAGCAGCCGGTGCCGTAGGTGTTTTTCGCCATACCCGGCTGAACGCACAGTTGACCATAAAGCGCAGCCTGCTGGTCGCCTGCGATACCCGCGATAGGAATACGCGTACCGCCTTTACCACCAATGTTTGTCTGACCATACACTTCAGACGAAGATTTTACTTCTGGCAGCATCGCACGCGGGATATCCAGGATTTCCAGCATGCGCTCATCCCACTCAAGCTTGTGGATGTTGAACAGCATGGTACGTGAGGCGTTGGTGTAATCGGTGATGTGCACGCGCCCCTGGGTCATTTTCCACACCAGCCAGGTGTCGACTGTACCAAACAGCAGTTCGCCACGTTTTGCACGCTCGCGCGCGCCTTCTACGTTATCCAGGATCCACTTAACTTTGGTGCCAGAAAAGTAAGGGTTAATCACCAGACCGGTGGTGTGCTGGATATACTCTTCCAGTCCCTCTTTCTTCAGCTTATTACAGTAGTCAGCAGTACGGGGATCCTGCCAGACAATGGCGTTATAAACCGGCTTACCGGTTTCTTTATCCCAGACGATCGCGGTTTCACGCTGGTTAGTAATCCCAATCGCCGCGATTTCATCGGAGCGAATATCAGCATGTGCCAGCACTTCAACCAGCGTAGAACTCTGTGATGCCCAGATATCCATTGGGTCATGCTCTACCCAGCCCGCTTTCGGATAGATTTGGGTAAATTCGCGTTGCGATACCGCCACAATGTTAGCGTCGTGATCCAGCACCACAGCACGTGAACTGGTTGTGCCCTGATCGAGAGCGACGATGTATTTTTTATCGGTGGTAGTCATAAATTCATTCCTGATGATAAAAAGTGGAACTTACGCTTTACGTTCATGCGCGGACGCAATCGGTTTGTCACTGGTCGGTGGGGAAATCACCGCACCGGGTAAATGGCGGCCAATCAGGGCGCGATAACCAAAGGCTCCCAGGCAAGCACCGACCAGTGGGCCAAAAATTGGCACAAGGAAATACGGAATCTGATGACCGCCAGTGAAGGCAACGGTGCCCCAGCCAGCCAGCCACTCGAAGACTTTCGGTCCGAAGTCACGTGCCGGGTTCAGGGCAAAGCCGGTCAATGGGCCCATAGAGCCACCAATAACGGCAACCAGCAGGCCAATCAGCAGCGGTGCCATCGGGCCACGCGGGACGCCATTGCCATCGTCGGTCAGTGCCATAATCACGGACATCAGGACTGCAGTGATCACCATTTCAACCAGGAAGGCCTGACCTACGCTAATTTGCGGATTCGGGTAGGTAGAAAAAATGCCCGCCAGGCTCAGGCTTTCAACTGAACCCCGTACCATGTTATGACTTTGTTCGAAATTGATAAACAAGCTGTAGTAAAGTCCGTAGACCAGCGCCGCGCCACAGAAAGCACCGGCTACCTGAGACAGAATATAAGGGAGGACTTTACGGCCTTCGAAATTGGCGAACAGGCAGAGTGCGACAGTCACTGCCGGGTTGAGATGGGCACCTGACACACCTGCGCTGAGGTAGACCGCCATAGAAACGGCCAGCCCCCAGACGATACAGATTTCCCATTGGCCAAAAGTGGCACCAGCCAGCTTAAGCGCGGCAACGCAACCCGCGCCAAAAAACAGGATCAAACCGGTACCCAGAAATTCGGCAATACACTGACCTTTGAGTGTGGTTGTAGTCTGACTCATGATAGTTGTTCCTGAAGCGAGGTTAAATTTTATCAGTTTTTGTTCTCATTCCGTGAGTCACCCATCTTTGATGTAGGGCTGTTGTTAATTTATCGTTAACGAGCATAAACGAGAAATAGCGAAATCGATTTTTGTGTAGTGTGTCAAAAAAATGCGCGTTTTCGCGTGTTTTGATTTTCCTTAAGCGCCATTCGGGCCGTTTTCCTCCGCGTGATACCGGCTTCGCTACGCAAACAGGTGGGAAAGGAACATTTTAGGGATAGGCTGAAAAATGTTACTGACGGCGGTCTGCAGGCCCGCGTTGCTGGACTTGCGTGATGAGGCTACATACAATCGGGGCAACGTTGCTGGTAAACGCCTTGTGTGCGAAAGCTGGCATCATCAACGCCTTGCAAGATTTTAGGAGAGGTCAGAAAGATGTCATTTGAAGTGTTTGAGAAACTGGAAGCAAAAGTACAGCAGGCGATTGATACTATCACCCTGCTGCAAATGGAAATTGAAGAGCTGAAAGAGCAGAACAACAACCTGCGTCACGACGCGCAGAATGCTGCTGGCAACCATGAAGCACTGATGCGCGAAAATCAGCATCTGAAAGAGGAGCAGCATGTCTGGCAAGAACGCCTGCGTGCGCTGTTGGGAAAAATGGAAGAGGTATAAGCCTCAACTAATGCGAAAAACGGGTGCCTGGCACCCGTTTTCGTTTGCTGACATTATTCAATGTCGAGCGGATCTTCCGATAAAATCATACCGGTGTTATCCGCATAGAGATGGTCGCCAGAGAAGAAGGTGACGCCGCCGAAATTCACGCGCACATCGCTCTCGCCAATGCCTTCACCGGCCGCGCCTGCCGGAATAGCGGCGATAGCCTGAATGCCGATTTCCAGTTCTTCCAGTTCGTCTACCTGACGTACCGAACCGTAAACCACGATGCCTTCCCACTCATTCTGCGCTGCCAGTCGGGCAAGCTGCGCATCAACCAAAGCGCGGCGTACTGAGCCACCGCCATCAATCAGCAACACGCGGCCACGACCGTTCTCTTCCAGCAGATCGTAAAGCAGCCCGTTGTCTTCAAAACATTTCACTGTGGTTATCTGACCGCCGAATGAGGTCCGCCCACCGAAATTTGAGAAAAGCGGTTCAACAACGTTCACTTCTTCGTGGTAGATGTCGCAGAGTTCAGAAGTATCGTATTTCATAAGGGTTTCGTCTGTTTGCCACAGGAGCGCTAAGTATATCGCTTTATGCCAATTGTTGGCAAAATCATCAGCGGTTAAAAACCGGTACCGCATCAAGCGCATGCAGAAAAAAGCCCAGCCAAACTGGCCGGGCTTTGATACAGCACATAGACAGGTGAACGTTACAGGATGAAGCGGCTCAGGTCTTCGTCTGCAACCAGCTCATCCAGATGTTTACCCACATATTCGGCATCAATGGTGACGGATTCACCGCTCCGATCGCTGGCATCATAGGAAATATCTTCCATCAGACGTTCCAGCACGGTATGCAAGCGACGCGCACCGATGTTTTCAGTAGTTTCGTTGACCTGCCATGCGGCTTCCGCGATGCGACGAATACCATCGTCAGTAAAGTGAATGTTCACGCCTTCGGTATTCATCAGCGCTTTGTACTGCACTGTGACTGAAGCATTAGGTTCGGTCAGGATGCGCTCGAAATCATTCACCGTCAGGGCCTGGAGTTCAACACGGATCGGTAAACGACCCTGCAGCTCAGGAATCAAATCGGACGGGCTGGCAACCTGGAACGCACCTGAGGCGATAAACAGAATATGGTCAGTCTTGACCATGCCGTGCTTGGTCGACACGGTGCAGCCTTCTACCAGTGGCAGCAGGTCGCGCTGAACGCCTTCGCGTGAGACGTCCGGGCCGCCCGCGTTTTGTCCGCCGCGCTTACAGATTTTGTCTATCTCATCGATGAACACGATGCCGTGCTGTTCTACCGCATCAATGGCATCCTGCTTCAGCTCTTCCGGATTCACCAGCTTGGCGGCTTCTTCTTCAATCAACAGCTTAAAGGCTTCTTTGATTTTCAGCTTGCGCGGTTTCTGTTTCTGCCCGCCCAGGTTCTGGAACATGGACTGCAGCTGGCTGGTCATCTCTTCCATGCCCGGCGGTGCCATGATTTCAACGCCAGGGCCTGTTGCGGCTAAATCGATCTCAATTTCTTTATCGTCGAGCTGGCCTTCACGCAGCTTCTTGCGGAAAGACTGACGTGCAGATGAAGGCTCGCTGGTTTGTTCAGCCTGTCCCCAGTTATTTTTCGCCGGTGGGATAAGCACATCAAGAATGCGCTCTTCCGCCATTTCTTCTGCGCGATATTTGTTCTTCTCAATGGCCTGGCTGCGCACCATTTTGATCGCGGAGTCCGTCAGGTCACGAATAATGGAGTCGACTTCTTTGCCGACATAGCCCACTTCGGTGAACTTGGTGGCTTCAACTTTGATGAACGGCGCGTTGGCCAGTTTTGCCAGACGGCGAGCAATTTCTGTTTTACCCACACCGGTTGGGCCGATCATGAGAATATTTTTAGGGGTCACTTCGTGACGCAGCTCTTCGTCAAGCTGCATACGGCGCCAGCGGTTACGCAGGGCAATAGCCACGGCGCGCTTAGCGCTGTCCTGGCCAATAATAAAGCGGTTCAGCTCGCTGACGATTTCGCGTGGAGTCATCTCAGACATGTTTAGATCCTTACGACTTGGACGTTAATTCTTCGAAATTAACGTTGTGGTTGGTGTAGATGCAAATATCGCCAGCGATATTCAGCGATTTCTCAACGATGTCGCGCGCACCCAATTCAGAATTTTCTAACAGGGCACGGGCAGCGGCCTGGGCATAGGGACCGCCAGAACCGATAGCAATAAGGTCGTTTTCAGGCTGGATGACGTCACCATTACCGCTAATGATCAGCGATGCCGATTCGTCCGCCACCGCCAGCAGCGCTTCCAGGCGGCGTAACATTCTGTCGGTGCGCCAGTCTTTCGCCAGCTCAACGGCCGCTTTCACCAAATGGCCCTGATGCATTTCAAGTTTGCGTTCGAAGAGTTCAAACAGGGTAAAGGCATCTGCAGTGCCGCCAGCAAAGCCAGCAATCACTTTATCGTTGTAAAGACGACGCACTTTTTTGACGTTGCCTTTCATTACGGTATTACCGAGCGTAGCCTGGCCATCGCCGCCAATCACTACCTGGCCGTTGCGTCGAACACTTACTATTGTTGTCACGGGCAGACCCCTTTTACTGTCGGAAAAAAGCTCCGCGCCCAGGGCGCGGAGGATCATGCAGACAGATATGGGGCAGATTTGACGGGTTTCAACCCCCAACGGCGAGCGGAATGCAGCCGGAATGTCCTGAAGCGCGCAGACGTTTCAGCGTGCTGTCTGCGCTGGCGCGGTCTTTGAAGGGCCCTACCACGACACGATTCCATCCGCCGCCGGAGGTCAGACGGCTTTCAAACCCTTCAAACGCCAGCGCGGCGCGCACCGATTCAGCCTGCTCTGTTCCCTTAAACGAGCCACACTGAACCATCCAGCGTTGCGAGGCTGCTTTTTCAGCCGGTTTCGCTTTGGCGGTGTCCTGTGTTTTAGGCTGAGCAGTAGGTTCACGCGTAACAGGCGCGGGTTGTGTCTGCTGCACACTCTGCTGTTGCTGAGTATGTTGCTCCTGACGCTGCTGCTGTATTTGTTGCTGACGTTGCTGCTGCTGTTGTGCCTGCTGCTGACGTTGCTGCGACTGCAATTGCTGTTGCTGTTGCTGTTGCTGTTGCTGGAGCTGTTGCTGTCGCTGAAGTTGCTGTACCTGCTGCTGATGCTGCAGCGTTTGCTGGCGTTGAGCTGGCGTCTGCTCGTTCCACGGCACTTCATTTAATTGGGTGGGTTGCTGACGCATATCCGCCTGCATTTGCTCAAGCAGCTGGCGTTGCTCATCGGTCAGTTGCGTATGTGACTGCACTTCGCCACCGGAGGTAGGCTCGCTTGGGGTCGGCACAGTGACCTGACGGTTTTCCAGCTCTTTGATGTATTTCCAGCGTTCTTCAGGCTTTGGCGGTAAGCCATTCCCGTTGGCTTTATGATCCGTAATAACCGGCACGTCTTCTTTCTTGTGGTGCGCCAGGAACCATAAACCACCGGCAAAGGTCACCAATACAGCAACCGCCAGTACAATCATTAATTTAGAGGTGCCTGAACCGCTTTTTGTTTTTTTGCCACGGCTTGGGCTTTTCTTGCGACGCGTCCCTGTTGAACGCCCGCGGCCTACATAATCTTTTTGTGCCACTCTCGTCCTGATACCCTTGAAAATATGATGCCACGTAGGCGAATCCGTTGTTACCACACGCCCGGCAAGGAGCCCGCCATGTTACTTAAGGGCCGGAACTTTGACCAGCAATGATAGCCCTAAGAATCCCCTGAAAATAGCGGAACTTTTCGCTTATCTCTCATCCTTTTTTGCCAAAGTTGTGCTACCACGCACCACCAGTTCGGCATCCAGCAGCGTTGAACCGTTATGAATGCTATTACCCTGTAATTCATTCAGTAACAGCCGCACGGCTTCGCAACCTATCTCAAAACAGGGCTGTTTCACCGTGGTGAGCGGCGGCTCGCAGTAACGCGAGAGTTCGATATCGTCGAACCCCACAACCGACAGGTCTTCCGGTATGCGCAGGCCCAATCGTTTTGCCTGGCTGATAGCGCCGATGGCCATGATATCGCTATGACAAAACAGGGCTCGTGGCGGCTGTGGTAAAGCCAATAGCTGATTTATGGCATCAACGCCGGATTCAAAGGTGAAGTCACCCCGAACGATATAAGTGGGATCCACGCTGATGCCGCTGCGACGTAAGGCCTGCACATAACCCTGAAGGCGGTACTGGCACAGTGCAACGTCTTCCGGTCCGGTCAGGCAGGCAATGCGTTTATGACCCAACTGCAGCAGGTGATTGACCGCGACAAACGAGGCCGTCAGGTTATCGATATTGACGGTGGGCAACGACATTTCTGGCGAGAACTCAATCGCCATCACCATCGGCGGAAGATTGCGCTGCTCTTCAGGACTCACATCAAAGGGTAACTGGGCGCCCAGCAGCACGATGCCATCGATCTGCCGGGTCAGCATCAGGTTTAAAAACGTCCACTCCTGCGGTTTTTGGTGTGCGCAGTCGCCGATAAGCACCAGATAACCAGCCTTTGAGGCGGCGACTTCAACGCCACGGATAATTTCACTGAAGAAGGGATCGCAGATATTGGGGACGATCAGCAGCAGCGTCTGCGTGTCATTGCGCCTGGCATGGCGGGACATGCTCTGGGCGGCATAGCCGACGTCAGCCACGGCCTGTTCGACTTTCTGACGCGTGGCCGAAGAGACTTTTTCCGGATTCATGAGTGCACGCGACACGGTAGCGGTCGAGACGCCGGCTTTTTCTGCGACGTCTTTCATCGTGGCGGCAGCCGACGGTTGATTCTGATCCAACACATGCTCCTGATGCGTAATCGCGCATTCAACGTTCGTATTGTCTGAGGTAAAAACAGGCCAGGCACCATTGTTATCGATTGCGATGCCGGGCCGTTACTTAATTTGCATAAAAATTGTGACTTATGCGACGTTTTTCGATCCCTCTCACAACCTGCCCGGGCCTAGCTTTCGGTAGGATCCACGTCCAGCGTCCACTTTACCTTGCGTGAGGCCGGTAAAGTGCCAGTCAGCGGTAACGAACTACTCAGCAGCTGTTGCAGACGTTTGCGTGACGGATGCTGCACCAGCAACTGCCAGCGCCAGCGACCGCTCCGCTTTGGCTGCAGGGCAGGCAGTGGCCCCATGAACCACATTGCCGTGTCGTTAAGCGGGCTGGCTTCCAGCATATTACGCAGCTGTTGCAGAAATTCTGCAGCCTGATTGTTGTCCATGTCCTCCGCACGAAACAGCGCATGATGTGTCCACGGAGGGAGAAAAACCGACTGGCGCTCCAACAGCGTTTGCTGGGCAAAAGCGAAGTAGCCCTGGTGGAGCAGCGTTTGCAGAAGCGGATGCTCAGGATGGTGTGTTTGCAGCAAGACTTCGCCTTGCTTACCGGCCCGACCGGCGCGGCCCGCAACCTGAGTATAAAGCTGAGCGAAGCGTTCTGCGGCACGGAAGTCAGCGGAAAACAAGGCACCGTCGACGTCCAGCAGTGACACCAGCGTCACATCAGGAAAATGATGCCCTTTTGCCAGCATCTGGGTTCCCACAAGAATACGCGCGCCGCCGCGATGGACATCCGCCAGATGCTGCTCCAGCGCGCCTTTGCGGCTGGTGGTATCCCGGTCGATGCGCGAGACCGGCACACCGGGAAATAACGTGCCCAGCTGCTGTTCAAGCTGTTCCGTTCCTACGCCCACCGGTAACAGGTGAGTTGAACCACATTGTGGACACTGGTTGGGCAGCGGTCGCTGGCTGTCACAATGGTGGCAGCGCAACTGACGATGATGTTGATGCAGAGTGTAATAGCGATCGCAGCGCTGGCATTCGGCAATCCAGCCGCAGTCGTGGCAGAGCAGCGCAGGTGAAAAACCACGGCGGTTCAGGAACAGCAACACCTGGTTATCTGCTTTCAGATGCTGGCGCATTTTGAAGATCAGGGCAGGTGCCAGGCCGCCAGTCAGCTGTACGCCTTTCAAATCGATTAGCTGCTGCAGAGCGGGTTTAGCGTTACCGGCGCGTTTCATCAGGTCGAGCTGACGGTATTTGCCGTTACGCACGTTGTGCAGGCTTTCCAGCGCCGGTGTCGCGGAACCCATGATGACAGGAATATTCTCTTCATGGGCGCGAAACACGGCCAGATCGCGAGCCTGATAGCGCCAGCCTTCCTGCTGCTTATAAGAACTGTCGTGCTCTTCGTCGATAATAATGACGCCCGGACGCGCCATAGGGGTAAACAGGGCCGAGCGAGTGCCGATGATGATGGCATTCTCTCCTCTGCGCGCCCGTAGCCAGACAGAAAGGCGTTCGCTGTCATTCAGCGCTGAGTGCAGCACATCAACCGGCGCATCAAAACGTTCGCGGAAACGGGCAATGGTTTGTGGCGTCAGGCCGATTTCCGGCACCAGCACCAGGGCCTGTTTTCCTCTGGCCAGGACGTTTTCCAGCACGCTGAGATAAACTTCAGTCTTGCCTGAGCCGGTAATTCCCGCCAGTAGCCAGGCCGCATAATGCTCATCTTCACTGCGCATCGCCCCGACTGCCGTCGCCTGATCGGTATTGAGGCGCAGGCGTTCACCTTTGACCGCGAAGCTGCTGCGCCAGTCATGCCTGTGTGGCTGATGCTCATGTAATTCGCATAACCCTTTGGCACGCAGCGCCTGCATGGCAGCATCGGTGAGATCGTGCTCAGTGACTTCATGACGATAAAGCGGCCGCTGTCGCAGCGTTGCAAGCCCTTGCTGCTGTTTGGGGGCCCGCTTCAGGCTCTCGGGGGCAGTAGCCCGGCCCTGCTCGGTAATTTCCCAACGCCATAAGGGATTATCCTGGGCAGGTTTACCTTGTCTGAGCAGCACCGGTAGCGCATGGCTCAGTACCTCGCCGAGAGGTGAATGATAGTAGTTCGCCGCCCAGTGGAGAATGCGCCACAGAGACGGGGGAAAGAGCGACTCGCTGTCCAGTACCGATATCACCTGTTTGAGCTGGGTCGCGGGCAGGTCGCTGGTGTCAGGTAATGCCACCACGATACCGGTCATTTTTCGGTTACCAAAAGGCACGATCACCCGACCGCCAATGACCGGCTGCACGCCGACAGGAGGCAGGTAGTCAAACAGGCGAGGAAGGGGAACGGGCAGGGCAACCTGAACAACGGGCATAACAGTCTCTTTCCGGTTCATCTAGCAGGGCGGTTAGTGTACACGCTGACGCACACGGCGTGTATCTCAGGCGACATTTGCAGCATTAAACATTAGCCTGTATAATATGCCGCCTTCGGTAAGAAAGACCTTGCCGGAGTTCACCATTAATGTTCAATCGCGTGTGGTGCTGCGCAGGTTCACGTCCTGGCGCGGAGAGCGACACGGCCTTATATGAGGTTTCCCATGAAACAAGGTATTCACCCAAAATACGAAGCAGTTACCATCAACTGTACTTGCGGTAACGTGATTCACACTCGCTCTACGCTGACTCACGAACTGAACCTGGACGTTTGTGGTAAGTGCCACCCGTTCTACACCGGTAAGCAGCGTGAAGTTGCAACTGGTGGCCGCGTTGACCGCTTCAACAAGCGTTTCAGCGTGCCAGGCACCAAAAAATAAGAAACGGCATTCGAACATCTGTTCGGCGGCAAGAAAAACCCAGCTCAGGCTGGGTTTTTTTATGTCTGAAAATCAGTATTCCCAGGTATCCGGGTCGATGCCCATGTCACGCATAATTTTTTTCGCGGCTTCCGGTATTTCGTCGTTACGTTCTTTACGCAGGTCGACATCATTAGGTAACGGTTGTCCGGTAAAAGCATGCAAGAAGGCTTCGCACAGGAGTTCACTGTTTGTCGCGTGGCGCAGGTTGTTAACCTGACGACGTGTCCGTTCGTCTGTCAGAATTTTCAGCACGCTTAACGGAATTGATACCGTGATTTTTTTAACCTGTTCGCTCTTTTTGCCGTGCTCAGCGTACGGGCTGATATATTCGCCGTTCCATTCAGCCATGGGATACCTTAATCAATAAAAGTTAAAAGTTACGAAATCAGCCGATTATGCCTGATTTTCTTCTACCTGACCCCTTCTCTGGCGGGTTTCTTCGTTCAACGCACAGTGCTAATGGAGTTGAACGCCAGGTATGGGCGCATAATTTTAGCGGTTATTGCGACGATGCTCAATCTATACGCAAAGACATTTGGATGTCCAGATGTATTGACGTCTAAAAGCAAGATGATATCCTGTTGGCAAATTATTTCATACTTCAGGAACAGTTAGCCCTATGACGCGTAAACAGGCAACCATCGCAGTGCGCAGCGGTTTGAATGACGACGAGCAATACGGCTGCGTTGTCCCGCCCATCCACCTTTCCAGCACCTATAACTTCCATGATTTCAATGAGCCCCGTGCGCATGACTATTCCCGTCGTGGTAACCCCACGCGTGATGTGGTGCAGCGTGCCCTGGCAGAGCTGGAAGGCGGAGCGGGAGCGGTGCTAACCAATACCGGCATGTCCGCGATTCATCTGGTGACAACCGTGTTCCTGAAGCCTGGCGATCTGCTGGTTGCGCCGCACGACTGTTATGGCGGCAGCTATCGGCTGTTCGACAGTCTGAGTAAGCGGGGCGCTTACCGGGTGAAGTTTGTCGATCAGGGTGATAAAGCTGCGCTGCAGGCGGCACTGGATGAGAAGCCTAAACTGGTGCTGGTTGAAAGCCCCAGTAACCCGCTATTGCGCGTGGTGGATATCGCCGCCATTTGCGCAGCGGCGCGTGCGGCGGGCGCCGTCAGCGTCGTGGACAACACCTTTATGAGTCCGGCACTGCAAAATCCTCTGGCACTGGGTGCGGATCTGGTGATTCACTCCTGTACCAAATACCTGAATGGCCACTCTGACGTGGTAGCCGGTGCCGTGATTGCTAAAGATCCGCAGGCGGCGACCGATTTAGCCTGGTGGGCCAATAATATTGGGGTCACCGGCTCCGCTTTTGACAGCTATCTGCTGCTGCGCGGAATGCGCACGCTGGGCCCACGTATGGCCGCTGCGCAACGTAATGCGTTAGCCATTGTTGATTATCTCAAGCAACAGCCGCTGGTGAAAACGTTGTATCATCCTTCACTGCCGGAAAACGCGGGACATGAATTCGCTGCACGCCAGCAGCGTGGATTCGGTGCCATGCTCAGTTTTGAGCTGGACGGCGATGAAGCCCGGTTGCGCCGTTTCCTTAAAGCGCTTGAGTTGTTCACGTTGGCGGAGTCGTTGGGCGGCGTTGAAAGCTTGATTTCACACACGGCGACCATGACCCATGCAGGTATGTCTGCAGAGGCCCGGGCCGCAGCAGGCATCTCTGAAACATTGCTACGTATTTCAGTAGGTATTGAAGACCACGAAGATTTAATTGCCGATTTGGATAATGCATTCCGGATCGCAGCCGAGGATTGATGATGACGAGTTCAGCTGGCGCAGGAACGCCAAACAACAGACAGCTCCACAAGTTTGGTGGCAGCAGCCTTGCAGATGCACGCTGCTACCAGCGTGTCGCCAGCATTATGGCGGATTACAGCCAGCCAGGTGACATGATGGTCGTATCGGCCGCGGGCTCGACGACCAATCAGCTGATTAGCTGGCTGAAGCTGAGCCAGAGCGACCGACTGTCCGCACATCAGGTGCAGCAGACATTACGTCGCTATCAGAGTGAGCTCATCAGTGCACTGTTACCTGCCGAAATAGCCGAACCCTTAATTACTGCCTTTATTCGCGACCTCGAAAAACTGGCGGCGTTACTGGATGGTGACGTCACAGAAGCGGTCTATGC
This sequence comes from Pantoea sp. Ae19-2, assembly GCF_059801205.1. Classification (NCBI taxonomy): domain Bacteria; kingdom Pseudomonadati; phylum Pseudomonadota; class Gammaproteobacteria; order Enterobacterales; family Erwiniaceae; genus Pantoea; species Pantoea sp. Ae19-2. Next base: position 4,070,951 of record NZ_JBCHWE010000001.1, read on the forward strand.
GGAAGTGGTGGGCCATGGTGAGATCTGGTCTGCACGTTTAATGTCAGCGGTGCTGAACCAGCAGGATCTTCATGCCTGCTGGCTGGATGCACGCGATTTTCTGCGCGCGGAACGGGCCGCCCAGCCGCAGGTAGATGAAGGCAAATCCTGGCCGTTGTTACAAACGCTGCTGGCCCAGCATCCGCATAAACGCATCGTGGTAACTGGCTTTATCTGCGGCAATGACGCGGGCGAAACGGTACTGCTGGGGCGTAACGGTTCTGACTACTCTGCCACGCAGATTGGTGCGCTGGCAGGTGTGGGACGTGTGACGATCTGGAGCGATGTGGCGGGCGTTTACAGTGCCGATCCCCGCAAAGTCTCTGATGCCTGTCTGCTGCCCTTGCTGCGCCTGGATGAGGCCAGTGAGCTGGCGCGTCTGGCAGCCCCGGTACTGCATACCCGCACCTTACAGCCGGTCTCGGGCAGCGATATTGATTTGCAGTTACGCTGCAGCTATCAGCCGGAACAGGGCTCTACCCGTATCGAGCGCGTCCTCGCGTCCGGTACGGGCGCCCGCATCGTCACCAGCCACGACGACGTGTGCCTGGTAGAGATCCAACTTCCTGAGCAGCACGATTTTACGCTGTTTCAAAAAGAGATCGACCAGCTGCTGACGCGCGCGCAGATGCGTCCGCTGGCGATGGGCATTCATCCCGATCGTCAGCTGCTGCAACTGTGCTACACCTCTGAAGTGGTGAACAGTGCCTTTACTTTATTGCAGGACGCCGGCTTACCTGGACATTTGCAGTTACGTGAAGGTTTAGCGCTGGTCGCGCTGGTTGGCGCTGGCGTCACGCGCAACCCGTTGCACACGCACCGTTTCTGGCAGCAGCTAAAAGATCAGCCGGTCGAATTTATCAGCCAGTCGCCAGAGCACATTAGCGTGGTTGCGGTGCTGCGCGTTGGCCCTACTCAGCATCTCATTCAGGGGTTGCACAGTTCCCTGTTTCGGGCAGAAAAGCGCATTGGCCTGATGTTGTTTGGCAAGGGCAACATCGGTTCTCGCTGGCTGGAGTTGTTTGCCCGCGAGCAGGAAACGTTGTCGGCGCGCACCGGTTTCGAGTTTGTGCTAGCGGGCGTGGTGGACAGCCAACGCAGCCTGCTGAGCTATGAAGGTCTGGACGCCAGTCGCGCACTGGCATTCTTTGACGATGAAGCGGAAGCGCGCGATGAAGAGTCGCTGTTTCTGTGGATGCGCGCGCACCCTTACGATGATCTGGTTGTGCTGGATGTGACGGCCAGTAAGCCGCTGGCACAGCAATATCTTGATTTTGCCAGCCATGGGTTTCATGTCATCAGCGCCAATAAAGTGGCGGGAGCATCGGATACGCAAACCTGGCGCGAGATTCGGGATGCCTTTGAAAAAACCGGCCGCCACTGGTTGTATAACGCCACCGTGGGCGCAGGTCTGCCGATAAACCATACGGTGCGCGATTTACGGGAAAGCGGCGACACGATTTTGTCGATCAGCGGTATTTTCTCCGGAACGCTGTCCTGGCTGTTTCTGCAATTTGATGGCACGGTGCCCTTTACCGAGCTGGTGGATCAGGCGTGGCAGCAGGGATTGACGGAACCGGATCCTCGCGTCGATCTGTCGGGTCAGGACGTGATGCGCAAACTGGTGATTCTGGCACGTGAAGCAGGCTATAACATCGAGCCGGATCAGGTGCGCGTCGAGTCGCTGGTGCCGCAGAGCTGCGAAGATGAATCAATAGATCACTTTTTCGAGAATGGCGACGAGCTTAATGAGCAGATGCTGCAACGGCTTGAAGCCGCGCAGGAGATGGGGCTGGTGCTGCGCTATGTTGCGCGCTTCGATGCTAACGGCAAAGCACGTGTTGGCGTCGAAGCGGTACGTCCGGAGCATCCTCTGGCCGCCTTACTGCCTTGTGACAACGTGTTTGCCATCGACAGCCGTTGGTATCGCGATAATCCGCTGGTGATCCGCGGACCTGGTGCAGGCCGGGACGTTACCGCCGGCGCTATCCAGTCTGATATTAATCGCCTTGCCCGACTCCTCTGACGTTGCTTTTCTCCAGGCGCTTCGGCGCCTGTCCTGCCCTAACATCCTCATATAAAAAGCCCTTTCACATCGACTGAATATTTGTCACTTCCTGGGATGATTTATCAGTTGACGCTTGCGGGAAAATGGTTCACTTTGAGTGTCTGGACGTCTAAACGTATAGATGTTTACAGGTTAACAGATAACCGATGTGGGCGGAGGTAGCAGGATGAGTTTCTTTCATGCCAATCAGCGCGAGGCGCTCAATCAGAGCCTGGCAGAGCTAAACGGGCGAATTAGTGTCTCTTTTGAGTTTTTCCCGCCGCGCACCAGTGAAATGGAAGAAACGCTGTGGAACTCCATCCATCGTCTGAGCAGCCTGAAGCCCAGTTTTGTCTCTGTAACCTACGGGGCGAACTCGGGTGAGCGTGACCGCACACACAGCATCATTAAAGGCATTAAGGAACGTACGGGGCTCGAAGCTGCGCCGCATCTGACCTGTATTGACGCTACCCGGGATGAGCTGCAAGCCATTGCACAGGATTACTGGAATAACGGTATTCGCCATATCGTGGCGCTGCGTGGCGATCTGCCACCCAATAGCGGTAAGCCGCAAATGTACGGCAGCGATCTCGTTTCGCTGCTTAAAGAGGTCGGTGACTTCGATATCTCCGTCGCGGCCTATCCGGAAGTCCACCCCGAAGCAAAAAGTGCCCAGGCTGACCTGATTAACCTGAAACGTAAAATTGATGCTGGCGCTAACCGTGCCATTACCCAGTTCTTCTTTGATGTTGAGAGCTATCTGCGTTTTCGTGATCGCTGCGTTTCCACCGGCATTGATGTTGAGATCGTGCCGGGCATTTTGCCGGTATCGAATTTCAAACAGCTGCAGCGTTTTGCCGCCCTGACCAATGTACGCGTTCCGGGCTGGATGAATGCCATGTTTGCAGGGCTGGATGAGGATCCTGAAACGCGCAAAATGGTGGGGGCGAACATCGCCATGGACATGGTGAAAATCCTGTCGCGTGAGGGCGTAAAAGATTTTCATTTCTATACTCTGAACCGGGCAGAAATGAGCTATGCCATTTGTCATACCTTAGGTGTGCGTCCGGGAATTGCCGCCTGAAGATGGCCATAAAAAAACCGACGTGTCCGCGTCGGTTCTGAATGTCTCATCCATTGCATATACAGGGCTGACAGCAGCCTGATGTGCCACGCATTAAAAATGTGTCCAGCCTTCATGGGTCAAGGGTTGAGCCGGTTTCACTCGCGAGGGGTTTTTGAGCGTCGGTACGCTATGCACCTGCTGTGTCGTGTTATTAAAGCGAAAGACTGAGACCGCCTGCAGCAGCTGTCGTGACTGTTCCCGGAGGCTGTTCGCGGCCGAGGCGGATTCTTCCACTAATGCGGCGTTTTGCTGTGTGGCGCTGTCCATCTCGGTTACCGCGATGCCCACCTGTTCTACGCCTCTGGCCTGCTCGGCGCTGGCTGAGGTAATTTCCTCAACGGTATCACTCAGGTGACCTACAGCCGTGACGATGCTCTGCATCGTCGCGGTGGCATGTGCAACCAGTTCGTCACCTTGCCCCACGCTGCGGGCGTTGGCGTCAATTAACTGGCGAATTTCACCTGCGGCCGTGCTGCTACGTTGCGCCAGGGTTCTGACCTCGCTGGCAACCACCGCAAAACCTTTACCGTGTTCGCCCGCGCGCGCGGCTTCTACTGCTGCGTTCAGCGCGAGAATATTGGTCTGGAAGGCAATACTGTCAATAACGGCGGTGATGTCGGCGATTTTCCCTGAGCTGTCTTTAATGGTGCGCATCGTGCTGGTAATCGCTGCCGTGGCATCATTGCCTTCGTTGGCGACATTACGCACATTGACCGCAAGCTGACTGGCCTGCTGCGCATTGCTGGCGTTATTTTTCACCGTCATGCCAAGCTGCGTCATGGTGGCTGCCGTCTGCTCCAGCGCGCTGGCCTGCTCTTCGGTTCTCTGTGACAGGTCGGCATTTCCCTGCGCTATCTGACTACTGGCAGAGGCGACGCTTTCCGCATTGGATCTCACCAGGCTGACCGTTTGAACCAGTGCCTCCTGCATCTCCCGGATTGCCACCAGCAGTTTGCCGGTTTCATCGGTGTGAGTGACCTGCACAGGCTCGCTGAGGTCACCTTTTGCCACGCGCTGTGCGGCAATCAGGGCCTGATTAAGGGGCCGGGTGATGCTGCGCGTAATAAGCCAGGCAGACAATCCCGCCAGAAATAGCGCAACGGCACCGGCGCCCGCCAGTAAACGCAACGCATTGGTTCGATCGCTATGGGAAGTTTGCTCTGCAACCTGCATCCGCGCTTCCTGGTGATCTTTTAATGCCTGAAGGGAGGCTATATAGCCCGTTTGAATGTTGTCTCCCGAGGCCTGTAACAGCTGGTCGGCCTCCTCTTTTTTACCTTGCTGAGCAAGTGCAACGACCTTATCCATTAGCGGCAGAAAAAGCGCCGCGTGAGACTGGATGTTGGAAAAAAGTTGTCTGCCAGTGACGGAGGCAACCTCTTTATCCAGCACCTGCATCAGGCTGTCGGCCTGGCTTCTGACCTGCTGATAGCTGTTAAGCGCTTTTTCTGTTTTTGCCGGATCCGGCTGGAGTACGGCAATGCGCGCCAGACGACTCATATCTTGCGCATAAAATGACAGCATGGCCGATTCGGATGCCTTGGCGTAAAGGCCCCCGGCGATCTCACTGTTAGCGTCGGCCAGAGAACGTGTTTTGGTAATACCGATCAGGACCATGAAAATGACAAGCATGCCCATGAAGCCAAAAGCCGCCACGAGCCGTATTCCTATTCTGATGTTATTCATACTGTTACCCTGATGTTAATGATAAGCACGAAGGCCTCACTGCCTTCTGTCAGTGTGGTTTTTGAATCAGTGTGTGGCTTTTTATCGAACAATCCGGGTGTTTTTTGACCCGTATAAAGAGTAACGACCACAAAGGCATAAGGTTTATAGGCTAACTGTAATCAAACTGTAATAATTTCTAAGGTAATGCACTTGACCAGATGAAATGGTCTCAAGGACGCTGTAGGTGAAGGGGTAAAACATTAGATAAAACAGCAGGCAATCATCAGAGGGTGCGTATTTGAGACGGGCAAACTCACCCGAGCGAGGGTGGGTTAAGGACGGCCGCACAGGCTGAGCGGACCGTCCTGACGAGAATGGACTTAACCCGTGTTACGCATGCCAGCAGCGACACCGGCAATCGTCACCATCAGCGCCTGTTCGACGCGCGCATCCGGTTCGTCACCGCGAGCTTCTTGAGCACGTGAACGGTGAAGCAGTTCAGCCTGCAGTACGTTCAGGGGATCGGTATACACGTTGCGCAGGGCAATGGATTCGGCAATCCACGGCTGATCCGCCATCAGGTGTGAATCGTTGGCGATGGTCAGCACGGCTTTGATATCGGCATCCAGCTGGTCACGCAGCTGTTGACCTAATGGCCACAAGGATTTGTCCACTAGTCGCTGGTCGTAATATTCCGCCAGCCACAGGTCTGCTTTAGAGAACACCATCTCCAGCATACCGAGGCGGGTTGAGAAAAACGGCCAGTCGCGACACATCGCTTCGAGCTGATCCTGATGGCCTGCCAGCATCGCCTGCTGCAGCGCCGCACCTGCACCCAGCCATGCCGGGAGCATCAGACGGTTTTGGGTCCAGGCGAAGATCCAGGGAATGGCGCGCAGGGATTCCACACCGCCGGTAGGACGGCGTTTGGCCGGGCGTGAACCCAGTGGCAGCTTGCCCAGTTCCTGCTCTGGGGTGGCTGAACGGAAGTAGGGCACAAAGTCGGCGTTTTCGCGCACGTAGCCCCGGTACATGGCACAGGAATCCGCAGAAAGCTGATTCATAATACTGCGCCATTCCGGTTTAGGTTCCGGCGGTGGCATCAGGTTAGCTTCCAGTATCGCACCGGTATAGAGCGACAGGCTGGCGATAGTCACTTCCGGTAAACCGTATTTAAAGCGGATCATTTCGCCCTGCTCGGTAACGCGCAGGCCGCCCTTCAGGCTGCCTGGCGGCTGAGACAGCAGCGCAGCATGTGCCGGCGCGCCGCCGCGACCGATAGTACCGCCACGTCCGTGGAACAAGGTCAGTGACACTCCGGCTTTTTCGCAGGTTTTAATCAGCGCATCCTGCGCCTGATACTGCGCCCAACTGGCCGCCATGACGCCGGCATCTTTCGCCGAGTCGGAATAGCCAATCATGACCATCTGTTTGCCCTGAATAAAGCCGCGATACCAGTCAATGTTGAGCAACTTGCTCATCACATCGTTGGCATTGTTGAGGTCATCAAGCGTTTCAAACAGCGGTGCAACCGGCATCGCAAAAGGTATACCGGCTTCTTTCAGTAACAGGTGGACGGCCAGCACATCCGACGGCGTTTTTGCCATCGAAATCACATAGGCGGCGATAGAGCCCTGAGGCGCTTCCGCTACCACTTTGCAGGTTTCCAGCACTTCGCGGGTTTCATCGTTCGGTTCCCAGCTGCGCGGCAGTAAAGGGCGCTTAGAGTTCAGCTCGCGGATGAGGAACGCTTGCTTGTCGGCTTCTGACCAGCTCTCATAATCGCCCAGCCCAAGGTAGCGGGTAATCTCTGCAATGGCTTCGGTGTGACGGGTGCTTTCCTGACGAACATCAATGCGGACCAGCGGCACGCCGAAGCATTTGACGCGGCGCAGCGTATCCAGCAGTTGGCCGTTGGCAATGATGCTCATGCCACACTGCTGCAAGGATTGATAGATCGCATACAGCGGGTCCCAAAGCTGAGCGTTAGAGACCAGTAGGTCAGCCGGACGTGGTAAACGTTCGCCTTTAAGGCGACGTTCCAGATAAGCCTGCGTGCTCATTAGCTGGCTGCGCAGACGCTTCAAAATCACGCGATAAGGTTCGAGCGCTTCAGGATCGCCACTGAGATCGGCCACTTCCTGGCTGCATTCAGACATCGACAGTTCTGAAATCAGTACGCCAATGTCACGCAGGAACAGGTCGGTGGCTTTCCAGCGGCTGAGCTGCATGACGTGGCGGGTGATGGAGGCCGTGACATTGGGGTTGCCGTCACGGTCACCGCCCATCCAGGAGGTAAACTGCACCGGAACGAAATCGACCGGCAGCTTAATGCCAAACGTCTCTTCTACCTGTTCATTCAGCTCACGCAGAAACGCAGGTACGCCTTCCCACAGGCTGTTTTCAACGACGGCAAAGCCCCATTTGGCTTCATCCACGGGCGTAGGACGGTATTTACGGATCTCATCCGTATGCCAGGCCTGAGCGACCAGTTGGCGCAGGCGACGCATAATCTGGTTACGCTCGTAGTCAGAAATATCGCTGTGATCGAGCTGTTCAAGACAGCTGTTAACTTCGCCCAGTTTATGAATCAGCGTACGACGCGTAATTTCTGTGGGATGGGCGGTCAACACCAGTTCCAGCGACAGGGATTCAATCGCCGCGTGAATAGCACTTTCACTAAGATTGTTTTGTTTGAGCGTTTCGAAGGTCTTTTTTAACAACTCGGGATGATTCGCGCCATCGCCGCTGCGGGAAATGGTTTGATACTGCTCAGCCACGTTAGTGAGGTTCAGGAACTGACTGAAAGCACGTGCGACGGGCAACAACTCGTCATTTGACAGGTTCTGCAGCGTATTCAGCAACGCCTTACGATGCGTGTCATTGCCAGCACGGGATGATTTAGACAGCTTACGGATGGTTTCCACCTGGTCCAGGATGTTCTCTCCCAGCGCATCCTTAATCGTATCCCCGAGCAGTTTGCCGAGCATACTGACATTACTTCGCATTGCGGAATATTGTTCGTTCATGTGACCCTGACACCCTTATCGTCTTGATAAACCTCTATACCCGGTCTTTTCAGGCAGCACAAAAGCCAGCAACGTTGTCCTCTCGGTACTGCCCGAGGTTCTTCAGTTGCTGCCTGTCGCAAGCTGAATAAAGTGGGATGATTGCCCCGTAGGTATAACATCGTCTTTTATCTAGCCACGTAATCATCCGTTCGTCAATTGACTTAAAGTGAAGGAAACATGCAGCTAACTGCTGGAAATTCATGGAATTTGATAGGGGAGAAGCGGGATAAGTTATTCTTATTATCAAATCCCGCAGAATGGCGGGGCATTTTGCTGTTAATTCAGTGAAATGCCCCGATTAATGATAATTAGTGACAGAAATGCTGCACAACCTGGCTTATCAGCGCACGGGTAGGCTTAATAAATGCGGTATCGATAAACTCGTCTGGCTGGTGCGCCTGATTGATCGATCCTGGGCCCAGTACCAGGGTTGGGCAGAGTTGCTGAATGAAAGGCGCTTCAGTGCAGTAATTCACCACTTCCGTCTGAATCCCCAGCAGCGTTTCTACCACTTTAACCAGTTCATGATCAGCGGGGCACTCGTAGCCGGGAATCGGTGGATGCAGTTCTTCAATGGTGATCCGTCCCGGCCAGCGTTCGCTTACTGGTGCCAGTGCTTCATTTAGCAGCCCGTCGAGATCGCTCAGCGTGAGGCCCGGCAGGGGCCGGATATCCATATGCAATTCGCAGCAGGCACAGATACGGTTTGCCGCATCGCCGCCGTGAATATGACCAAAGTTCATGGTCGGATAGGGGATGGCAAAGCCATCGTGGTGGTAACGTGATTTGAGTGTGTTACGCAACTGCATGAGTTCGGTAATCGACTCATGCATTAGCTCAATGGCATTGACGCCGCGTCCGGGATCGCTGGAGTGGCCCGATTGTCCCTGAATACGAATCGCATTAGATATATGGCCTTTGTGCGCCCGCACCGGCTTTAGCGAGGTCGGTTCGCCAATAATGGCGCAGTCGGGGCGAAGCTGGGTGGACTCTGCAAAATATTTCGCCCCTGCCATCGTGGTTTCTTCATCGGCGGTCGCCAAAATGTACAGCGGCTTACTCAGGGTTGTCACATCCACATCACGTAGCGTGTCCAGAATAAACGCAAAGAAGCCTTTCATATCGGCGGTACCCAGACCGTACAGCTTGTTGTCATGTTCGGTCAGGGTAAAGGGATCGCGAGTCCAGCGACCATCATCAAACGGAACGGTATCGGTATGCCCGGCAAGCAGCAGGCCGCCCGCGCCGTTTCCGGTGCGCGCCAGCATATTAAATTTATGACGCGTTCCGGGTACGGGCTGTACTTCCACAGCAAAACCCAGGTCGCGGAACCAGCCAGCCAGTAAATTGATTAAAGTTTCATTGCTCTGATCGAGTGCGGCATCGGTTGCGCTGATTGACGGCGTAGCGATCAACTGGCGGTATAGTTCGATAAAAGGCGGTAATTTTGTCTTCACTGTTGACGGTCCTTGAGTTAGGATGTATCAATATTCATGCATTAATAGTGAATAAAAATACATTAACGTCGTGTGCATGTGAACCTTAAATCGCTGCAAACGACATCGTGGGCAACGGGGCAAGGCCGCGACCCGGAACGTGTGACTGTAATAAAGGTATACAGCCTGATGTTGAATACGCTGATCGTTGGTGCCAGTGGTTACGCTGGCGTAGAGCTTGCCACCTTCCTTAATCGCCATCCACATATCAACATAACCGCTTTGGCGGTATCTGCGCAAAGTCCCGATGCGGGCAAGCGCCTGTCCGATCTTCATCCACAGCTTAAAGGCGTGGTGGATTTGCCGCTGCAGCCGTTGAGTGATGCCGCCGAATGGGCAGACAAAGTGGATGTGGTGTTTCTGGCGACCGCCCACGAAGTCAGCCATGACCTGGCCCCTGAATTTCTTAAAGCCGGTTGTGTGGTGTTCGATCTGTCAGGCGCGTTTCGCGTCAACGATGGCGATTTTTACACCCAGTTTTATGGCTTTACGCATCAGCACGGTGACTGGCTGGATAAAGCCGTTTACGGTCTTGCTGAGTTCCAGCAGGAAAAAATTAAAGAAGCACAGCTGGTGGCTGTACCGGGCTGCTATCCCACTGCCTCCCAGCTGGCGTTGAAGCCCGTGTTAGATGCGGGTTTGCTAAATGACGCGCAGTGGCCGGTAATTAACGCCACCAGCGGCGTGAGTGGGGCGGGGCGCAAAGCGAATGTCGGCACCAGCTTCTGCGAAGTCAGCCTGCAACCTTACGGTATTTTTAATCATCGTCATCATCCTGAGATTGTGGCGCACCTGGGAACGCCGGTGATTTTCACCCCGCACCTGGGCAGTTTTCCGCGTGGGATTCTGGCGACCGTTACCTGCCGCCTGAAGGCCGGCGTAAGCCGTGATGATGTTGCTGAAGCTTTTCATAACGCCTACCACGATAAGCCGCTGGTACGCGTGTACGAACAGGGCGTGCCGGCTCTGAAAGCGGTTGTCGGGCTACCCTACTGCGATATCGGGTTCGCCGTTCAGGGCGAACACCTGATTGTGGTGGCTGCAGAAGATAACCTGCTCAAAGGCGCGGCCTCCCAGGCGGTGCAGTGCCTTAATATTCGTTTCGGTTTCCCTGAAACGCAGTCACTGATTTAACGGACGAGTAAACCATGACCAATCCATTGATTATCAAGCTGGGCGGTGTGCTGTTAGACAGCGAAGAAGCGCTGGCCCGTTTATTTGACGCGCTGCTGGCCTATCGCTCCGCGCATCAGCGCCCGTTGATCGTCGTTCACGGCGGCGGCTGTCTGGTCGATGAACTGATGAAAAAACTGGCGCTGCCGGTGCAGAAAAAGAACGGCTTACGCGTTACGCCTGCCGACCAGATCGACATTATTACCGGCGCACTGGCGGGTACCGCGAACAAAACCCTGCTGGCCTGGGCGAAAAAATATGGCATTCACGCGGTAGGCCTTTGCCTGGGCGATGCAGGCCTGGTTAATGTCACGCAGCTGGATGAAGCACTCGGTCATGTGGGCCACGCCACGCCGGGTAATCCCGCGTTGGTCAATACATTGCTTGCGGCGGGTTATATGCCTGTTGTCAGCTCAATTGGCATTACCGATGACGGCCAGTTAATGAACGTCAATGCGGATCAGGCCGCCACGGCGCTGGCATCAACGCTGGGTGCTGATTTAGTCTTGTTATCGGATGTCAGTGGCATTCTCGATGGCAAAGGCCAGCGCATTGCAGAGATGACGGCTGACAAAGCTGAACAGTTGATTGCGCAGGGCATCATCACCGATGGCATGATTGTTAAAGTGAACGCAGCGCTGGATGCTGCGCGCACGCTGGGCCGCCCGGTTGATATCGCCAGCTGGCGTCATGCCGAGCAACTGCCCGACCTTTTTAACGGTGTGTCCATTGGCACCCGGATTCTCGCTTAACGACTCAGATTCAAGGATTACGAAATGCAAACGCAAAACATCAAAAAAATCGTTCTGGCTTACTCTGGTGGTCTGGATACTTCTGCCATTATTCCCTGGCTGAAAGAAAACTATGGCGGCTGTGAAGTGGTCGCGTTTGTGGCTGATATCGGCCAGGAACGTAGCGATCTGGAAGGCGTTGAGAAGAAAGCGCTGCAGTCGGGTGCATCAGAATGCCACGTGGTTGATCTGCGTGAAGAGTTTATCAGCGACTACGTTTATCCGGTGCTGCAGACCGGTGCGCTGTATGAAGGAACTTACCTACTGGGCACCTCAATGGCGCGTCCTATCATCGCTAAAGCGCAGGTTGAGCTGGCGCTGAAAGTCGGTGCTGATGCCCTGTGCCACGGTGCGACCGGTAAAGGCAATGACCAGGTACGTTTTGAAACCACCTATACCGCGCTGGCACCCCAGCTGAAAGTGGTTGCGCCATGGCGCGAATGGAACCTGCGTTCACGTGAAGCGCTGCTGGATTATCTGAAAGAGCGCAATATCCCGACCACCGCTTCGCTGGAAAAAATCTACAGCCGTGATGAAAACGCCTGGCATATTTCTACCGAAGGCGGCGTGCTGGAGAGCCCGTCTAATGCGCCGAATAAAGATTGCTGGGTCTGGACCGTTGATCCGCTGGAAGCCCCGGATCAGCCTGAAGACGTGACGGTAACCGTTGAAAAAGGGCGCGTTGTCGCGGTGAACGGCGAGAAACTGAGCCCGTTCCAGTGTCTGGAAAAGCTGAACGTGCTGGGTGCTAAACACGGCGTAGGTCGTATCGATATCGTTGAAAACCGTCTGGTGGGCATTAAATCACGCGGCTGTTACGAAACTCCCGGCGGCACCATCATGGTTAACGCACTGCGTGCGGTTGAGCAACTGGTTCTGGATCGCGACAGCTTCAAATGGCGTGAGCAGCTGGGCCATGAAATGTCCTATGTGGTTTACGATGGTCGCTGGTTTGCACCGCTGCGTAAGTCTATCCAGGCGGCGGCAGAGTCGCTGGCAGAAGAAGTCAACGGTGAAGTGGTCCTGCAACTCTACAAAGGCCAGGCCACGGCGACGCAGAAGCGTTCAGCCAACAGCCTGTATTCCGAAGAGTTTGCAACCTTCGGCGAAGACGAAGTTTACGATCATCGTCATGCCGGCGGCTTTATCCGTCTGTTCTCACTCTCTTCACGTATTCGTGCATTGAACGAGCAGAAGAAGTAATCGCAGGCGAGGATCGCCTCGCCTCTCAGTATGACCTCAGGGGCGGCTTTCAGGCCGCCCCTGGTTTAACGACTTGAAGGAGATTCACATGGCACTTTGGGGTGGACGCTTTACCCAGGCAGCAGATCAACGTTTCAAACAGTTCAACGACTCGCTGCGTTTTGATTACCGCCTGGCTGAGCAGGACATCATTGGCTCAGTGGCCTGGTCCAAAGCGCTGGTGACGGTAAATGTTCTGACCGGTGATGAGCAGCAGCAGCTGGAAGCCGCATTGAGTGCATTGCTGGAAGAGGTTCGTGCCAATCCTGAGCAAATTCTGCAAAGTGATGCCGAAGATATTCACAGCTGGGTTGAAGGCCAGTTGATCGAGAAAGTCGGCGCGCTGGGCAAAAAACTGCACACCGGCCGTAGCCGTAATGACCAGGTAGCCACCGACCTGAAGCTTTGGTGTAAGGAGCAGGTCGCCGCACTGCTGGGGGCCACACGTGAGCTGCAGCAGGCGCTGGTCGCCACCGCCGAAGTGAACCAGGACGCGGTGATGCCGGGCTATACGCATTTGCAGCGGGCGCAGCCGGTGACCTTTGCGCATTGGTGCCTCGCCTATGTTGAAATGCTGGCGCGCGATGAAAGCCGTTTGCAGGATACGTTGAAGCGTCTTGATATTAGCCCACTGGGTTGTGGCGCGCTGGCAGGAACGGCGTATGACATCGATCGTGAGCAGCTGGCTGGCTGGTTAGGTTTTGCTTCTGCCACGCGTAACAGCCTGGACACCGTGTCCGATCGTGACCATGTTCTGGAACTGCTCTCGGATGCGTCAATCGGTATGGTACATCTGTCGCGCTTTGCTGAAGACATGATTTTCTTTAACACAGGCGAAGCCGGCTTTATCGAACTCTCAGATAAAGTCACCTCGGGTTCATCCCTGATGCCACAGAAGAAAAACCCGGATGCGCTGGAGCTGATTCGCGGCAAGTGTGGCCGTGTACAGGGCGCGTTAACCGGAATGATGATGACGCTGAAAGGTCTGCCGCTCGCCTACAACAAAGACATGCAGGAAGACAAAGAAGGGCTGTTCGACGCGCTGGATACCTGGCTGGACTGCCTGCACATGTCGGTTCTTGTCCTGGATGGCCTGCAGGTGAAACGTCCTCGCTGCCAGGAAGCGGCAGAGCAGGGCTACGCTAACTCAACCGAGCTGGCTGACTACCTCGTTGCCAAAGGCGTGCCGTTCCGTGAGGCTCACCACATTGTCGGTGAAACGGTCGTTGAAGCGATAAAACAGGGCGTTGCGCTGGAAGCGCTGACGCTGGCGCAGTTAAAGCAGTTTAGTAGCGTGATAGAGGACGATGTCTATCCTGTTCTGGCCCTAAAATCCTGTCTGGATAAGCGTAATGCGCAGGGTGGGGTTTCGCCCGGTCAGGTTGCCCGTGCTATCGCGGATGCCAAAACACGCTTAGCGTAAACGGCAGGCAAAAAAAAGCGGGCATCAGATGCCCGCCAACCTCTAGCTTCAGAAACTACTTTTATTTTAGGCACATCATCAGAGCCGCGGCGCTCCCGGCCGATGCTCAGATTCGTAACGTTTACCCTCTACGCGTTTTAGGGAAGCGCTGACAGCGCTTCTCGTCTTTTTTTTGGCGAAGGGCTCACGACTGTTGAAAACAGGGAGAACACCGTTTTCAACGTTCAGAAAACATTTCCCTGGGTGGCAATGAATCTGAATTGATGTGGGCATTATTCCCATCCGCTCTTGATAGGGCCAATCGTTGGTTGCTATTCTATCTATCGCCACGAGCTATCGTGGAATGGAGGGTAATAATGAATATCCGTGATCTTGAATATCTGGTTTCGCTTGCTGAACATCGTCATTTCCGACGTGCAGCGGATGCCTGCCATGTCAGTCAGCCCACGTTGAGCGGACAGATCCGTAAATTAGAAGACGAATTAGGTGTCATGCTGCTGGAGCGTACCAGCCGCAAAGTGCTGTTTACTCAGGCCGGCCTGTTGCTGGTCGACCAGGCGCGTACCGTTCTGCGTGAAGTCAAAGTGCTGAAAGAGATGGCCAGTCAGCAAGGCGAAGCGATGTCAGGGCCACTGCATATTGGGCTTATCCCCACGACCGGCCCTTATTTGCTGCCGCAGATCATTCCAATGCTGCATCAGACCTTTCCAAAGCTGGAAATGTATCTGCATGAAGCGCAGACGCAGCAACTGCTGGCGCAGCTCGACAGCGGCAAACTGGACTGTGCGATTCTGGCGTTGGTGAAAGAAAGCGAAGCCTTTATCGAGGTCCCGCTGTTTGATGAGCCGATGAAGCTGGCCGTCTATGAAGATCACCCATGGCGCGATCGTGACCGCGTGCCGATGTCCGATCTGGCGGGCGAAAAGCTGCTAATGCTGGAAGACGGTCATTGCCTGCGCGATCAGGCGATGGGCTTTTGCTTTGAAGCAGGTGCAGACGAAGATACGCATTTCCGCGCGACCAGCCTGGAAACCTTGCGCAATATGGTTGCGGCGGGAAGCGGGATCACGTTACTGCCTGCACTGGCCGTACCGGATCAGCGTATTCGTGACGGCGTTTGTTATCTCCCGTGCTACAAACCGGTCCCCCAACGCACTATCGCACTGGTATACCGTCCCGGTTCACCCCTGCGCAGTCGTTATGAACAACTGGCAGAGGCAATCCGAACGCACATGCAAGGCTATTTCGATACGACGTTAAAACAGGCGGTTTAAGCCGTTTAACGCCGCAACACGATAGGCTTCGGCCATGGTGGGATAGTTAAAGGTGGTATTCACAAAGTACTCGATTGTGTTGCCACCATTTTTTTGCTCCATAATCGCCTGACCGATATGGATGATCTCCGCCGCGCGCTCGCCAAAACAATGAATGCCTAAAATTTCTTTGGTTTCGCGGTGGAACAAGATCTTCAGGCTACCCACATTCATTCCAACGATTTGCGCACGCGCCAGATGTTTGAACTGAGCACGACCCACTTCGTATGGCACTTTCATTGCCGTCAGCTGCTGCTCGGTTTTCCCCACAGAACTGATTTCCGGAATGGTATAGATCCCGGTCGGGATGTCTTCTATCAGATGCGCTGAGGCTTCACCTTTCATAATGGCCTGCGCGGCAATACGGCCCTGATCGTAAGCAGCGGATGCCAGACTTGGATAACCAATCACGTCGCCTACCGCATAAATGTGCGGCTGAGCTGTCTGATACATGCTGTTCACTTTCAGCAGGCCACGTCCGTCTGCTTCTAGACCGACATTTTCCAGCGACAGCGAATCAGTGTTACCGGTACGACCATTCGCATACAGCAGGCAATCCGCTTTTACTTTCTTGCCGGATTTAAGGTGCATGATCACGCCGTCATCTACGCCTTCAATTTTCTCGAACTCTTCATTGTGACGAATCACCACGCCGCTGTTCCAGAAGTGATAGGACAGCGAGTCGGACATCTCCTGGTCAAGAAATGCCAGCAGCCGGTCACGGGTGTTAATCAAATCAACTTTGACGTTAAGTCCACGGAAAATAGAAGCATATTCACAGCCAATGACACCGGCGCCATAAATGATCACGTGGCCAGGTTCATGGTGCAGGTTGAGAATAGAATCGGAGTCGTAAATGCGTGGATGGGTAAAGTCGACATCGTGGGGATGATAAGGGCGTGAACCGCAGGCGATGATAAACTTCTCGGCGGTCAGTTTTTCGCGCGTACCGTCATGATGTTCTACCTCGACCGTGTTGGCATCAACAAAATGGGCATCGCCCTGAAAGAGTTCGCAGCGGTTACGCTCGTAAAAACCCTGACGCATCGCCGTTTGCTGGTTGATCACGCTCTCCGTGTGATTAAGGATATCGGCAAAGGATGAACGAAGCAGTCGGGTGTGGTCGCTGTAAAGGGGATTTTGATTGAACTCGATGATGCGGCTAACAGCGTGACGGAGGGCTTTTGAAGGGATGGTTCCCCAGTGAGTACAGCCGCCGCCGATGTTGTGATAGCGTTCGATAACCGCGATGCGTGCGCCTTGCTTGACCAGTCCCATCGCCGCACCTTCGCCGCCGGGTCCTGAACCAATCACTATAACATCGTAATCGTAAGACTTTTGCATACCGATACGTCCTATTATTTATACATTTTTACAACGAGATTCTAACATCTCACCGCGCACTTCTGAATTCTAACAGCGATTTTCATCACGTTTTGCCTTTCAGTGGTGTTTAACAAGCCGTCACAAAGTTTGCCCGACTGTACGCTGAATATTTTGTTATAGTGCTGTTTCAGAACCTCACAAGGCAGAGAGAATGGGTGTCAGAGCGCAACAAAAAGAACGTACAAGGCGTACACTCATCGAAGCTGCATTCAGTCAGCTCAGCGCCGAGCGCAGTTTTGCCAGCCTGAGCCTACGTGAAGTTGCCAGGGAAGCCGGCATTGCGCCCACGTCTTTTTATCGGCATTTCAAAGATGTTGATGAGTTAGGTCTGACGATGGTTGACGAAAGTGGACTGATGTTGCGCCAGCTGATGCGCCAGGCACGCCAGCGTATCGCAAAAGGTGGCAGCATTATTAAAACCTCTATCGCCACATTCATGGAGTTCATCGAGAATAACCCCAATGCGTTTCGCTTGTTATTGCGCGAACGTTCAGGGACTTCTGCGGCCTTTCGCGCTGCTGTTGCACGTGAAATTCAACATTTTATTGCTGAACTGGCTGACTATCTTGAGGTCGAAAATCGCATGCCGCGCAGCTTCACCGAAGCGCAGGCTGAAGCGATGGTGACGATTGTTTTTAGCGCGGGTGCTGAAGCGCTGGACATTGATATCGAGCAGCGACGTAAGCTGGAAGATCGTCTGGTATTACAGTTACGCATGATCGCCAAAGGCGCTTATTACTGGTATCGCCGGGAACAAGAACGTCTGGCGGTAACCCTGGATAAACCTGAAGAGATATGAATAAGGACCCTGCCATGACCCACCCAAGCTCCCGTGATAAAGGCACGATGTTGCTGGCTTTTATTACCGGCCTTGCTATGAACGGCTCGTTCTCCGTGCTGTTTAGTGCTTTTGTTCCTTTTTCTATTTTTCCACTGATTGCGTTGGGGCTGTCGGCCTGGTGCCTGCATCAGCGTTATCTGAACAAAAACATGCCGGATGGCGTTCCCGGCCTTGCTGCCGCCTTTTTCCTGCTGGGCATTTTGGTTTACAGCGCGCTGGTCAGGGCAGAGTACCCGGATATTGGCTCTAATTTCATCCCGACCATTTTGATGGTTGGGCTGGTGTTCTGGATTGCCCTGCGTTACAAGCGAAACCGCAATCGGTAATTAAAAACGGGAACCTTCAGGTTCCCGTTTTTTTACGCTTTACGCGTCAGCAGCACGCCGCATTCCATATGGTGGGTGTACGGGAACTGGTCAAACAGCGCCAGCCGCGTGACGTCGTGGGTTTGCGCCAGTATCCGCAGATTGTCGCACAGGGTTTGCGGATTGCAGGAAATATAGAGAATGGCAGGATAAGCCTGCACCATCTTAACGGTTTCCTCATCCAGCCCGCTGCGCGGCGGATCGACAAAGATCGTCTCGCAGTCATAACTCTTCAGATCGATCCCTTCCAGCCGGTTAAAGCTGCGCACGCCATTCATCGCCTGCGTAAACTCTTCGGCCGCCATGCGAATAATCTGCACGTTATCAACCTGGTTGGCGGCAATATTGTACTGCGCTGACGCTACGGAAGGTTTGGCGATTTCTGTTGCCAGTACCCGGCGGAAATTTCGGGCCAGCGCCAGCGAGAAGTTGCCATTACCACAGTAGAGCTCCAGCAGATCGCCGCGAGAACCCGTGGTGACGTCCAGTGCCCATTCCAGCATTTGAATGTTCATGGCGGCGTTAGGCTGCGTAAAGCTGTTTTCTACCTGACGGTAAATCATCTCTTTACCGGCCACCGGCAAACGCTCATCGACATAATCCCGATCAAGGCAGATTTTGGTCTTGGTCGCTCGGCCAATCAGCTGGACATCAATACCTTCGGCCCGCAATTGATCGCGTAACGTGCTGGCGGCCTGCTGCCATTCCTCATCCAGTTTGCGGTGGTAGAGCAGCGAAATCACGATCTGATGACTCATCGTGGACAGGTAGTCGATCTGAAACAGCTTGTGGCGCAGCAGACGATTGTCCCGAATGGCCGCCATCATTTTTGGCATGACCTGATTGATTAACTCACTGGCCGCAGGAAACTGATCGACGCGTATGCGCTGTTTCGTCTCCTGATCGAAGATAATATGGTAGAGGTCATCACCTTCGTGCCAGATGCGGAATTCTGCTCGCATGCGGTAGTGACTGACGGGTGAACGAAACACCTCCACGGCGGGCGCAGCGAATGGCGTCATCATCGTTTCTAACCGACTGACTTTTTCCGCCAGCTGCGCGTCATACTGTTCAACAGGGAGATGTTCGGGTGTCATGTTTAATCCTGGTTAAGAGCTTACTTGCCGGGCGATTGTAGGCATTCACCTGCCGATGTCCAGTCTTGTACGCTGGCGCAGAAAGACGACGTGCGGAAGTCTGGACTTGCTCATGCGCTCTTCGTAGACTGCTGGCACCGGCCTCAGCCTTGAGTTAATAGGGAATCCAGTGTGAATCTGGAGCTGACGCGCAGCGGTAAGGAATGTCAGGGTGATTGCAATTGCAGACACTGTCCTGCGGGATGGGAAGTCATCACCTGCTATGATTCCCAGCCCGAAGACCTGCCGGTGTGACGTCGCCACTCTTACAATCATCGCGTGCTATCGATTGTATGCCTGCGGCATCCTTTTTCTTTTGGATGCGATAAAAATGAGTAAAACAAAAGCCTCGCTGTTTGCCTTCAGCGCAACGGCGATTTCCCTCTGGGCGCAAAATGGCTTTGCGCAGGGTAATGATGATACGCAAATCGTGACCGCCAATCGTTTTCAACAGCCAGTGTCGTCGGTGCTGGCCCCGACGACCGTGGTTACGCGTGAAGAGATTGATCGCTGGCAGTCCAAAAGCCTCATTGATGTCATGCGGCGTTTGCCGGGGGTGGATATTGCTCAAAACGGTGGGCTGGGTCAATTAAGCTCCATGTTTATTCGTGGAACCAATTCCAGCCATGTTCTTGTGCTGATCGACGGTATTCGTCTTAACCAGGCTGGGATTTCGGGTTCTTCCGATCTCAGCCAGATCCCGCTGTCGCTGGTGCAACGAATCGAATACATCCGGGGTGCACGTTCGGCGGTTTATGGTTCAGATGCCATCGGCGGCGTCGTGAATATTATTACGGGCCGCGATAAGCCCGGCACCACGCTGACCGCAGGTGTGGGTTCTAACGGCTATCAGGCATACGATGGGTCCACCCAGCAGCGGCTGGGTGAGGCGACCACAGCCACTCTGGCGGGGAATTATACCTATACCAAAGGGTATGATGTGGTGGCTAACCTGCCTGATGCCTTTAGCGCGGCCCAGCCTGACCGTGATGGTTTTATGAGTAAAACCCTCTTTGGCACGGTGGAGCACCAATTTAACGATCAATTTAGTGGTTTTGTCCGTGGCTATGGTTTTGACAACCGCACTGCCTACGATGGACAGCAGGTATCTTTCGATCCCAATGCGTTTGTTGATACTCGCCAACTCTACAGTCAAAGCTGGGATAGCGGCTTGCGCTTCAATCAGGGCATCTATTCAACGCAGTTGGTGGCCAGTTACAGCCATACCAAAGACATTAACTACAGCCCTCAACTGGGGCGATATGACAGTACCGCGACCTTTGATGACATTGAGCAGTATAACGTGCAATGGGGCAACACATTGCAAGCAGAGCACGGCACCTTCAGCGGCGGCGTCGACTGGCAAAAAGAAGCGACTCAGCCCGGTACAAACTTCCTGAGTGAGGGCTACGAACAGCGCAACACTGGCCTTTACGCGACGACCCAACAAAAATTTGGCGATGTGACGCTGGAAGGCGCACTTCGTGGGGATGACAATAGCCAGTTTGGCTGGCATACCACATGGCAGACAGCCGCAGCCTGGGAATTTGTAGAAGGTTATCGTGTCTTTGCCAACTATGGCACGGCATTTAACGCCCCTAATTTTGGACAGCTATACAGTGGCTTTGGCGGTAACCCGGATCTCAACCCAGAGAAAAGCAAACAATGGGAAGGGGGTTTTGAAGGCCTGACAGGCCCGGTTAACTGGCGAGTGTCGGGATACCGCAATGATATTGATGATTTGATCTCCTATACCAATAATCGCTATTACAATGTCAACCAGGCCCGGATAAAAGGCGTTGAAACAACGGCATCTTTTGATACTGGCGTGCTCTCTCATTCATTATCTTTTGACTATCTTGATGCTCGCGATGCGACGACAAATCAATGGCTGGCTCGTCGGGCAAAAGAACAGTTTAAATATCAGCTGGATTTAACGCTGTATGATTTCGACTGGTCAGTGAGTTATCAGTATCTTGGCCAGCGTTACGACACCAATTTCAACACGCTTGAAACGGTAAAGCTGGGCGGTGTCAGCCTGTGGGATCTCGCCGTATCGTATCCGGTCACATCACATCTGACCGTTCGTGGTAGAATCGCCAACCTGTTCGATAAAGATTACGAGACAGCGTATGGCTATCAGACTCCAGGAAGAGAGTATTACCTCAGCGGAAGCTACAGCTTCTGACCTGCGCCCGACTGTGCTGGTGTTTGACTCCGGCGTCGGCGGGCTTTCTGTCTATGATGAGGTTCGGCAACTTCTGCCGGACCTGCACTATCTTTATGCGTTCGACAACGCCGGTTTTCCCTACGGAGAGAAAACCGAGACCTTTATTGTCGAGCGCGTCGTGGCGATTGTTGATGCCATTACCCGCCGTCATCCCATTTCCCTGGTCATCATCGCCTGCAATACCGCCAGCACCGTGACACTGCCCGCCTTACGTGAGCGATTTGCCTTTCCTGTCGTCGGCGTAGTGCCTGCGATTAAACCTGCTGCGCGTCTAACGCGTAATGGTGTCGTGGGGCTGCTTGCAACGCGCGCGACGGTTCGTCGCTCGTATACGCATGAGCTGGTGTCGCAGTTTGCCAAAACCTGCAAGATTGAAATGTTGGGTTCAGCCGAACTGGTTGAGCTGGCTGAGGCCAAACTGCATGGCGAAGAGGTGTCGATAGATGAAATCAGGCGCATTGTGCAACCCTGGTTACGTATGGCGGAGCCGCCGGACACAGTGGTGTTAGGCTGTACGCACTTTCCTTTACTGCGCGATGAGCTGCAGCAGATCCTGCCGGAAGGGACGCGTTTAATTGATTCTGGGGCAGCCATAGCCAGACGAACGGCCTGGCTACTGGAAAATGAAGCCCCTGAAGTCCGATCGTCACTGCAAAACGTGGCGTTTTGTACCGAGCTGGATGGCGAAGCGGTGCAATTGTCACCGGTTTTGCAGCGTTATGGCTTCCCATTGCTTGAAAAACTGGCGCTTTAGAAGGTTTTCGTTGAAAAAAACAGCACTCGGAAAATTTATTGAAATTAGCCCTTGTCAGCCGAAAAGAACTCCCTATAATGCGCCTCCACTGACACGGCACAACGGAATACGAAGCGCCGGGTTAAGTAAGGTTCAGAACGATTCGAACCGGTCAGTTAAGCAAAAATAAGTGCTTGACTGATAAAGCGGAAAGCGTAATATATGCAGCCCGCGCCACAGAGAAGTGTGGCACTGCTCTTTAACAATTTATCAGACAATCTGTGTGGGCACTCGCAGGATTGATATCAGCGTCTCCGGACGTAAAAAATATCAAAGCCTCACGAGTGAACACATAATGAAATTCATTATGACGTTTTACAGATGAGCACCGCTGAACTTGTTTCAGCAAATCAAACTTAAATTGAAGAGTTTGATCATGGCTCAGATTGAACGCTGGCGGCAGGCCTAACACATGCAAGTCGGACGGTAGCACAGAGAGCTTGCTCTCGGGTGACGAGTGGCGGACGGGTGAGTAATGTCTGGGGATCTGCCCGATAGAGGGGGATAACCACTGGAAACGGTGGCTAATACCGCATAACGTCGCAAGACCAAAGAGGGGGACCTTCGGGCCTCTCACTATCGGATGAACCCAGATGGGATTAGCTAGTAGGCGGGGTAATGGCCCACCTAGGCGACGATCCCTAGCTGGTCTGAGAGGATGACCAGCCACACTGGAACTGAGACACGGTCCAGACTCCTACGGGAGGCAGCAGTGGGGAATATTGCACAATGGGCGCAAGCCTGATGCAGCCATGCCGCGTGTATGAAGAAGGCCTTCGGGTTGTAAAGTACTTTCAGCGGGGAGGAAGGCGATGTGGTTAATAACCGCATTGATTGACGTTACCCGCAGAAGAAGCACCGGCTAACTCCGTGCCAGCAGCCGCGGTAATACGGAGGGTGCAAGCGTTAATCGGAATTACTGGGCGTAAAGCGCACGCAGGCGGTCTGTTAAGTCAGATGTGAAATCCCCGGGCTTAACCTGGGAACTGCATTTGAAACTGGCAGGCTTGAGTCTCGTAGAGGGGGGTAGAATTCCAGGTGTAGCGGTGAAATGCGTAGAGATCTGGAGGAATACCGGTGGCGAAGGCGGCCCCCTGGACGAAGACTGACGCTCAGGTGCGAAAGCGTGGGGAGCAAACAGGATTAGATACCCTGGTAGTCCACGCCGTAAACGATGTCGACTTGGAGGTTGTTCCCTTGAGGAGTGGCTTCCGGAGCTAACGCGTTAAGTCGACCGCCTGGGGAGTACGGCCGCAAGGTTAAAACTCAAATGAATTGACGGGGGCCCGCACAAGCGGTGGAGCATGTGGTTTAATTCGATGCAACGCGAAGAACCTTACCTACTCTTGACATCCACGGAATTTGGCAGAGATGCCTTAGTGCCCTCGGGAACCGTGAGACAGGTGCTGCATGGCTGTCGTCAGCTCGTGTTGTGAAATGTTGGGTTAAGTCCCGCAACGAGCGCAACCCTTATCCTTTGTTGCCAGCGATTCGGTCGGGAACTCAAAGGAGACTGCCGGTGATAAACCGGAGGAAGGTGGGGATGACGTCAAGTCATCATGGCCCTTACGAGTAGGGCTACACACGTGCTACAATGGCGCATACAAAGAGAAGCGACCTCGCGAGAGCAAGCGGACCTCATAAAGTGCGTCGTAGTCCGGATCGGAGTCTGCAACTCGACTCCGTGAAGTCGGAATCGCTAGTAATCGTGGATCAGAATGCCACGGTGAATACGTTCCCGGGCCTTGTACACACCGCCCGTCACACCATGGGAGTGGGTTGCAAAAGAAGTAGGTAGCTTAACCTTCGGGAGGGCGCTTACCACTTTGTGATTCATGACTGGGGTGAAGTCGTAACAAGGTAACCGTAGGGGAACCTGCGGTTGGATCACCTCCTTACCTGAAGATACCTTCCCGCGAAGTGCTCACACAGATTGTCTGATAGAAAGTCACGAGCAGAAAAAACCTCTACAGGCTTGTAGCTCAGGTGGTTAGAGCGCACCCCTGATAAGGGTGAGGTCGGTGGTTCAAGTCCACTCAGGCCTACCAACTTCGCACTCATGCTGCGTTATGTCTCCGGCTCGCATAGTTCACTATGCTTCGCGGACACACGCCTTGCCTGAGCACGAAGTGCACTTCTCACGAAGTGTACTCGGTTGAGTGGTAGTAGTGGTCTCTGCAGTAACTGTATGGGGCTATAGCTCAGCTGGGAGAGCGCCTGCCTTGCACGCAGGAGGTCAGCGGTTCGATCCCGCTTAGCTCCACCATACTCACTACTGTTTTTTTCTGAAAATACTTCAGAGCGTACCGGCAACGGTGTGCTGCGAAGTATTCTGCTCTTTAACAATCCGGAACAAGCTGAAAATTTGAAACGACGCATTGTCGTGTTCCTCCGTAATAAGGAACACAGCACAACGCGTTCGAGTCTCTCAAAAGCTCATGACACGCAGCGTAAAACGCCTGTGGGTTGTGAGGTTAAGCGACTAAGCGTACACGGTGGATGCCCTGGCAGTCAGAGGCGATGAAGGGCGTGCTAATCTGCGATAAGCGCCGGTAAGGTGATATGAACCGCAATAACCGGCGATACCCGAATGGGGAAACCCAGTGTGTTTCGACACACTATCATGCAGTGAATACATAGCTGTATGAGGCGAACCGGGGGAACTGAAACATCTAAGTACCCCGAGGAAAAGAAATCAACCGAGATTCCCCCAGTAGCGGCGAGCGAACGGGGAGGAGCCCAGAACCATCATCAGCTTGTGCATCAGTGGAAGCGTCTGGAAAGTCGCAGGGTACAGGGTGATACTCCCGTACACAAAGGTGCACAGGCTGTGAGTTCGATGAGTAAGGCGGGACACGTGGTATCCTGTCTGAATATGGGGGGACCATCCTCCAAGGCTAAATACTCCTGACTGACCGATAGTGAACCAGTACCGTGAGGGAAAGGCGAAAAGAACCCCGGCGAGGGGAGTGAAACAGAACCTGAAACCGTGTACGTAC
Organism: Pantoea sp. Ae19-2; assembly: GCF_059801205.1. NCBI lineage: Bacteria > Pseudomonadati > Pseudomonadota > Gammaproteobacteria > Enterobacterales > Erwiniaceae > Pantoea > Pantoea sp. Ae19-2. The sequence continues at coordinate 4,096,090 of NZ_JBCHWE010000001.1, forward strand.
AAGCAGTGGGAGCCTCTTTATGGGGTGACTGCGTACCTTTTGTATAATGGGTCAGCGACTTATATTCTGTAGCAAGGTTAACCGTATAGGGGAGCCGCAGGGAAACCGAGTCTTAACTGGGCGTTAAGTTGCAGGGTATAGACCCGAAACCCGGTGATCTAGCCATGGGCAGGTTGAAGGTTGGGTAACACTAACTGGAGGACCGAACCGACTAATGTTGAAAAATTAGCGGATGACCTGTGGCTGGGGGTGAAAGGCCAATCAAACCGGGAGATAGCTGGTTCTCCCCGAAAGCTATTTAGGTAGCGCCTCGTGAACTCATCTCCGGGGGTAGAGCACTGTTTCGGCTAGGGGGCCATCCCGGCTTACCAACCCGATGCAAACTGCGAATACCGGAGAATGTTATCACGGGAGACACACGGCGGGTGCTAACGTCCGTCGTGAAGAGGGAAACAACCCAGACCGCCAGCTAAGGTCCCAAAGTCATGGTTAAGTGGGAAACGATGTGGGAAGGCCCAGACAGCCAGGATGTTGGCTTAGAAGCAGCCATCATTTAAAGAAAGCGTAATAGCTCACTGGTCGAGTCGGCCTGCGCGGAAGATGTAACGGGGCTAAACCATGCACCGAAGCTGCGGCAGCGACACTATGTGTTGTTGGGTAGGGGAGCGTTCTGTAAGCCGTCGAAGGTGTGCTGTGAGGCATGCTGGAGGTATCAGAAGTGCGAATGCTGACATAAGTAACGATAAACAAGGTGAAAAACCTTGTCGCCGGAAGACCAAGGGTTCCTGTTCAACGTTAATCGGAGCAGGGTGAGTCGACCCCTAAGGCGAGGCCGAAAGGCGTAGTCGATGGGAAACAGGTTAATATTCCTGTACTTGGTGTTACTGCGAAGGGGGGACGGAGAAGGCTATATCAGCCGGGCGACGGTTGTCCCGGTTTAAGCGTGTAGGTGTGTGTTCCAGGCAAATCCGGTTCACTTTACACTGAGGCGTGACGACGAGGCACTACGGTGCTGAAGTGATAAATGCCCTGCTTCCAGGAAAAGCCTCTAAGCATCAGGTAACACAAAATCGTACCCCAAACCGACACAGGTGGTCAGGTAGAGAATACCAAGGCGCTTGAGAGAACTCGGGTGAAGGAACTAGGCAAAATGGTGCCGTAACTTCGGGAGAAGGCACGCTGGCGCGTAGGTGAAGGGACTTGCTCCCGGAGCTGAAGCCAGTCGAAGATACCAGCTGGCTGCAACTGTTTATTAAAAACACAGCACTGTGCAAACACGAAAGTGGACGTATACGGTGTGACGCCTGCCCGGTGCCGGAAGGTTAATTGATGGGGTTATCCGCAAGGAGAAGCTCTTGATCGAAGCCCCGGTAAACGGCGGCCGTAACTATAACGGTCCTAAGGTAGCGAAATTCCTTGTCGGGTAAGTTCCGACCTGCACGAATGGCGTAATGATGGCCAGGCTGTCTCCACCCGAGACTCAGTGAAATTGAAATCGCTGTGAAGATGCAGTGTACCCGCGGCAAGACGGAAAGACCCCGTGAACCTTTACTACAGCTTGACACTGAACACTGAGCCTTGATGTGTAGGATAGGTGGGAGGCTTTGAAGCGTGGACGCCAGTCTGCGTGGAGCCGGCCTTGAAATACCACCCTTTAATGTTTGGTGTTCTAACGTAGGCCCGTAATCCGGGCTGCGGACAGTGTCTGGTGGGTAGTTTGACTGGGGCGGTCTCCTCCCAAAGCGTAACGGAGGAGCACGAAGGTTGGCTAATCCTGGTCGGACATCAGGAGGTTAGTGCAATGGCATAAGCCAGCTTGACTGCGAGAGTGACGGCTCGAGCAGGTGCGAAAGCAGGTCATAGTGATCCGGTGGTTCTGAATGGAAGGGCCATCGCTCAACGGATAAAAGGTACTCCGGGGATAACAGGCTGATACCGCCCAAGAGTTCATATCGACGGCGGTGTTTGGCACCTCGATGTCGGCTCATCACATCCTGGGGCTGAAGTAGGTCCCAAGGGTACGGCTGTTCGCCGTTTAAAGTGGTACGCGAGCTGGGTTTAGAACGTCGTGAGACAGTTCGGTCCCTATCTGCCGTGGGCGCTGGAGAATTGAGGGGGGTTGCTCCTAGTACGAGAGGACCGGAGTGAACGCACCGCTGGTGTCCGGGTTGTCACGCCAGTGGCACTGCCCGGTAGCTAAGTGCGGAAAAGATAAGTGCTGAAAGCATCTAAGCACGAAACTTGCCCCGAGATGAGTTCTCCCTGAGCCTTTAAGGCTCCTGAAGGGACGTTGAAGACGACGACGTTGATAGGCCGGGTGTGTAAGCGCAGCGATGCGTTGAGCTTACCGGTACTAATGACCCGTGAGGCTTAACCTTACAACGCCAGAGGCGTTTTGGTAGAGAGACGACTTGAATTTTCAGCATTGTTTACCGGATAAAGAATTTAGTTCTGTTCTGCGGACGTGAGTCCGAAGGATTTTGCGCTGAGTGCAAGGCGGCAACCGAGACGGGGTGAAGGAGCATACTGAGGTATGTGACGGAGCGGCGCGAGGGAAGCCAACGCGGCAGCAGCGTGAAAGACGCAGGACGGAGCACAAAGAATTTGCCTGGCGGCTTTAGCGCGGTGGTCCCACCTGACCCCATGCCGAACTCAGAAGTGAAACGCCGTAGCGCCGATGGTAGTGTGGGGTCTCCCCATGCGAGAGTAGGGAACTGCCAGGCATCAAATTGAAGGACCTGCACGTAACCTCGGGCAGTTCACTACTCAGTAGAGTAGGACAAAAGCGAATGCTTTTGAACGCTGCGAAGCAGCGGCCCGAAGGGTGAATCACAGCGTGATTCATAAACTGCCAGGCATCAAATTAAGACCAGTACGCTGGTCATGACCTTACCGGTGACGCGGAAGGGCGATATACCTGATATCAGAACGTTTTTCTGACGTCAGTACAGAATCGGTGGAGCGGTAGTTCAGTTGGTTAGAATACCTGCCTGTCACGCAGGGGGTCGCGGGTTCGAGCCCCGTCCGTTCCGCCACCCTTTTTAGGGGCGTAGTTCAATTGGTAGAGCACCGGTCTCCAAAACCGGGTGTTGGGGGTTCGAGTCCCTCCGCCCCTGCCAGAAAGAGAAAAATCCTTTGCTTCGGCGAAGGATTTTTTTTTGCCTGCAGAAAAGTGAAAAAGAAAACCAGCCAGCAGATACTGGCCCAATCCTCTTTGACTTCCCCCTGTTTTTAATTAGGTACCACAGGAAACTTTAACAGCTGACGGATGTACGTTTGCTGATCGCTGTTTTGTAACCACACAGCATAAAGAGGGCGAACGGCTACAGAAGTATCAGGCATTAACATCAGATCGCTGTAAAGGCTTTGCCAGAAATCAGGTAGAAACGCACATGCACCTGTCGTATGAAGCAACTCACGCGTCACCTGAGCGGATGTGGTTGTTAACACGGGCACATCGTCACCGCCAGAGAGATAGCTTTGATGCTGATGAAAGTCGGCTCCCCATTCCAGTTTTATATAATCATATTTTTCACGCTTGTCTGTCTGTCGTGAGCGAAACAGCGCCAGTGAAATATGACCGATCTGCTGACTGGTTAACTCATCCATCTTCGGCGCTTCAGTGGTGATTAATAAATCCAGCTGACGTTCGTGAAGCTGCTTAACCAGTAAATGGCGTTGTGCCACACGCGCTTCCAGATGGAGGCTCTCACGGTTCTCATAGAGCGTCTGAAGCCAGGGTGTTAAATACGCCTCCCATAACGAGGCACTGGCACCAATGGAGAGCTCGTGGTGCTGCTGCGTATGCGACACTTCTTTCTTGGCCATCAGCCACGTATTCATCAGGCTTTCCGCATAGGGCAGCAGCCGCTCACCTGCGGAGGTCAGACGGATATTGTTACGATGTCGGGTAAAAAGATTAACACCAAGCTGATTTTCTAACTGGCGGATGCGAAAACTGACAGCAGACTGCGTTAAGTAAAGTGCTTCTGCAGCGCGCCCGAAATGGCGAGTTCTGCTCACTTCCAGGAAAGTTTTCAGTAATTCCGTATCCACAGCGTTCTCCCAAAATTTGTTTGTCGTATAGATTTAAATGTTTTGTTTTACACTCTGTCAAGCCTATCTAATACTCCGCGCCATAAATAGCACGGCCATAAGAGAAACAGGAGCGTGTAACATGGCGGAAAGCTTCTCAACGGAAAATCGTTTCTTTGACAACAAACATTACCCACGCGGTTTTTCGCGACATGGTGACTTTACGATTAAAGAAGCACAGCTACTTGAACGTCACGGCGTAGCGTTTAATGAGCTGGACCTCGCCAAGCGTGAGCCAGCGACAGAAGAAGAGCGTCTGTTCATTGAGGTTTGTCGTGGCGTGCGTGAGCCACAAACGGAAGCAGAACGTGTATGGTCCAAATACATGACACGTATTAAGCGTCCTAAGCGTTTTCACACGCTGTCAGGCGGTAAACCACAGATGGATACCGTTGAAGACTACACCGAAAGCGACGATTAACGAGAAGGGGTGAAAGCCCCTTTTTACTGCAAGCTTTTGTGCAAATAGATCATCAGTCGGTCAATGCTTCGATAGCTTACGGCCTCCTGAAGATGATGACGTCCAATCACCTCTTCCCCCGCTAAATCGGCCACCGTGCGCGCCACTTTCAGGATACGTTGCCACGCCCTCACCGATAAGCCCAGCTGATTTAAAACAGACTCAAGCCACCGTGCATCCGACGGCGAAATCTGACACCACTGTAGTACATCTGAATTAGCCAACTGCGCATTAATCTTCCCTGAGCGCGCCATCTGTACCTGACGCGCGGCAAAAACGCGCTCACGCACTTCTGCAGAGCTTTCCCCTGCCTGCCGTTGCTGACTCAGCATTCCTGCAGGAAGCAGCGGAACTTCCAGTGACAGATCAAAGCGATCCAGGAAAGGACCAGAAAGTTTACTGAGATAGCGTAAAACCTGCTGTGGCGACGTACGGTTATGTTGTCCCTGATAGTGTCCGGTTGGGCTGGGATTCATTGCTGCGATTAACTGAAAGCGTGCGGGATAAACGACGTTGGCCCTGGCCCGCGAAATGGCCACTTCGCCGGACTCAATGGGTTCACGTAACGCGTCCAGCACGCTGCGCTGAAACTCAGGCAGTTCGTCCAGAAACAGCACGCCGTTATGTGCCAGCGAGATTTCTCCGGGTCGTGGTAACGCACCGCCCCCGATAAGGGCATACAGCGAAGCGCTGTGATGAGGGGCTCTAAAAGGCCGCTTACGCCATCGCAGATGTAATGGAGATGTCTGGCTCAGGCTGGCGATGGCGGCGCACTCCAGGGCTTCCTGATCGCTTAACGGCGGCATGATACCGGGTAAGCGTGTGGCGAGCATGGTCTTACCGGTTCCCGGCGGACCGATCAGCAACAGATTATGTCCACCTGCAGCGGTAATCTCCAGGGCACGCCGTCCCTGCTCCTGACCCACAATATCGCGAAGATCTTCGGTAATGCCGTCATCATCTTTAACATGAGCGGTTGCGGTCGCTAACTCACACTTACCGTGCAAAAAGGCACAAATCTCGATCAAATGTGCGGCGACTAAAGTCGCGCCCTGACGTATCAATCCCACATCAGGCTGGTTTTCAGCAGAGAGCACCAGCTGCCGGCCGGCTCCTGTCGCAGCCAGTGCCGCCGGAATGGCGCCTTTAACGCCACACAGGCCACCGTTAAGCGCCAGCTCACCCAGAAACTCGTAGTGGTTGAGCCTGTCCGCAGGAAGCTGCTCAGAGGCCACCAGAATGGCGATAGCCATAGGCAAATCATAGCGGCCGCCTTCTTTGGGTAAATCTGCCGGGCCTAAGTTGATGGTGATACGTCGGGCAGGGAAGTCAAAACCGCTGTTGATAATGGCACTGCGTACGCGTTCACGCGCCTCTTTCACGGTCGTTTCAGGCAACCCTACCAACGTGAGGGCGGGCAATCCGTTACTGATATGTACTTCAATCGTCACCAGCGGCGCTTCAACACCGATGGCTGCCCGTGTCAGCACCTTTGACAATGACATAGCGGCCCCCAAATGCGGCCATTCTGTACCCGGAATTCAGGTGTAGCGAAGCCCAGAACAAGGAAATGTATGTCGCCCAGCAAACTTTTTATCTGCCATACATCGGGTTTCACATTTTGCAGAAGCAGACTGTGAAATCGTCAAAATGCAATGAGCGGCCTTTTTTTGTCCGGAACCCCGGATGATAAAATAATCTTTTAATAACAATTCGATAATGAATACGGTAAACCTGCGTGATTAAAAAACCTGATAAAAAATATTGTAATTAGAGAGGTAACTATGATAACTCTGTAGGCATTACTTCGAACGAGTTAAAGAATCGAATACGTTATGAAAGCCCTTCTACTAGTGATTAGCCTTGTCGTGATTAGCGTGGTGGTGATTATTAACCCACTGTGCGGGGCAACGCTTGGAGCAAGAAAGGCTTAAAAATCAAGCCAGAACTCTAAAAAACCCCCCGCACCGAAAGGTCCGGGGGTTTTTTTTTGACCTGGCAAAAACTCAGTAAATCTGCAAGGAACAAACAATGAACAGTAGCATAAAATTCTGTTGTTCCCCTCGGAATACAGGAGAATAGCGATGACAGGTGCACAATGGGTAGTTCAGGCTTTACGCGCACAGGGCGTTGATATCGTATTTGGCTATCCTGGTGGCGCGATCATGCCAGTATACGATGCGCTATACGACGGCGGCGTTGAACACCTGTTGTGCCGTCATGAGCAGGGCGCGGTAATGGCCGCAATCGGCTATGCCCGTTCAACCGGCAAAACCGGCGTTTGCATCGCAACCTCTGGCCCCGGCGCGACGAATCTGATCACCGGTCTTGCCGACGCCATGATGGACTCTGTTCCGGTCGTCGCCTTAACCGGGCAGGTCGCCTCTGCGTTCATCGGCACGGATGCATTCCAGGAAATCGATGTTCTTGGCCTGTCATTAGCCTGCACGAAACACAGCTTTATGGTTGAGTCTCTGGACGAGTTGCCTTCCGTCATGGCCGAAGCCTTCGCTATTGCCCAGTCAGGCCGCCCCGGTCCTGTATTAGTGGATATCCCGAAAGATATCCAGATGGCAAAAGGCGAGCCTTCGCCGCAGTTGATGCCGGTCGAAGAAGTGATGTCGATGCCGCACCAGGCCATTGTTGAAGCGCGCGCCATGATGGCTCAGGCTAAAAAGCCGATATTCTATGTGGGCGGCGGTGTAGGGATGGCGCAGGCCGTGCCGGCGCTGCGCGCGCTGATGCAGGAGACCGGCATCCCTGCTGTCGCCACGCTGAAAGGCCTGGGAAGTGTTGACGCCCACAGCGAAGGCTATCTGGGCATGCTGGGCATGCACGGTACTAAGGCCGCAAACCTTGCCGTGCAGTCCTGTGACCTGTTGATTGCCGTTGGCGCGCGTTTTGACGACCGCGTCACCGGTAAACTGGATACGTTTGCCCCGCTGGCCAGCGTGATTCATCTGGATGTTGATCCCGCAGAACTGAACAAGTTGCGCCGTGCGCATGTTTCACTGCAGGGCGATCTTAACCATGTCCTGCCAGCCTTGAGCCAGCCTTTACAGATTCAGACATGGCGTGACGAAGTCGCCGCCCTGAAAGCCCAGCATGCATGGCGCTACGATCATCCCGGCGAAGCGATCTATGCGCCGTTATTATTGAAACAACTGTCCGACCGCAAGCCTGCTAACACCGTGATCACGACCGACGTCGGCCAGCACCAGATGTGGGCGGCCCAGCATATCTCCTGTGACGCGCCTGAAGATTTCATCACCTCCAGCGGATTAGGCACCATGGGCTTTGGGCTGCCCGCGGCGATCGGTGCGCAGGTTGCGCGTCCCAACGATACGGTTATCTGCGTCTCGGGCGATGGCTCGATCATGATGAACATTCAGGAGCTGGGCACCATCAAGCGTGGCAAGCTGCCTGTAAAAATTCTGCTGCTGGACAACCAGCGTTTAGGCATGGTGCGCCAGTGGCAGCAACTGTTTTTTGATGGTCGCTACAGTGAAACCATCCTGACTGATAATCCCGACTTCCTTACGCTGGCCAGCGCGTTTGATATCCCAGGCCAGCGAATCACCCGTAAAGATCAGGTCGACGCCGCACTCGATGCTCTGCTGAGCAGTGAAGGACCTTACTTCCTGCATGTTTCAATCGATGAGCATGAAAACGTCTGGCCATTGGTACCGCCTGGTGCCAGCAACGCCAACATGATGGAGAAAACCGTATGAACCAGCATCAATTGTCTATCGAAGCGCGCTTTCGACCTGAAATATTGGAACGTATTTTACGTGTGGTACGCCATCGTGGTTTTCAGGTGTGTTCCATGAACATGGCCACCGTGGCTAACACTGAAAACATTAATATCGAAATGACCGTTGCCAGCCAGCGCTCTGTCGATTTACTGTCTTCCCAGCTAAGAAAACTGATGGATGTCGCCTGCGTCCAGACTCAACAACAGACATCACAACAAATACGCGCGTAGTCGCTATAGGAAATAATAATGAGCACGAAGAAAGCAGACTTTATTTGGTTCAACGGCGAAATGGTTAAGTGGGAAGAGGCAAAAGTCAGCGTGATGTCTCACGCTTTGCACTACGGCACATCGGTATTTGAAGGCGTTCGCTGCTATGACTCCCATAAAGGGCCGGTTGTATTCCGTCACCGTGAGCACATGCAGCGCCTGCACGATTCCGCCAAAATCTACCGTTTCCCAATCAAACACAGCGTTGATGAACTGATGGAAGCCTGCCGTGAAGTCATTCGCGTCAACAACCTGAAAAGCGCCTATATCCGCCCGCTGGCTTTCGTCGGTGATGTGGGACTGGGCGTGAACCCGCCGGATGGCTTTACGACCGACGTGATCATTGCGGCCTTCCCGTGGGGCGCTTATCTGGGTGCTGAAGCGCTGGAAAACGGTATTGATGCGATGGTTTCTTCATGGAACCGTGTTGCGCCCAATACGCTGCCAACCGCGGCGAAAGCAGGCGGCAACTACCTTTCCTCACTGTTAGTGGGCAGCGAAGCGCGCCGCCATGGTTATCAGGAAGGCATTGCACTGGACACCAATGGCCTGATCTCAGAAGGCGCAGGCGAAAACCTGTTTGAAGTGAAAGACGGTGTGCTGTTTACCCCGCCGTTTACCTCATCTGCACTGCCGGGCATCACCCGCGATGCCATTATTACGCTGGCGCGTGATATGGGCATCGAAGTACGTGAACAGACGCTGTCCCGTGAGTCGCTCTATCTGGCTGATGAAGTCTTTATGTCTGGCACCGCAGCTGAAATTACCCCAGTGCGTAGCGTTGACCGCATTCAGGTTGGCGCAGGCAAATGCGGCCCCGTCACCAAACGCGTTCAGCAGGCCTTCTTCGGCCTGTTCACCGGCGAGACTGAAGACAAATGGGGCTGGCTGGACCCGGTTAACGCATAACCAGACCTGCGCGGATGTCGCTGGATGTCCGCGAACTTATTTTCACTGGAGTAAAGAGCATGCCTAAGTACCGTTCCGCTACCACCACCCACGGCCGCAACATGGCCGGTGCCCGTGCCCTCTGGCGCGCAACAGGAATGACCGACGATGATTTCGGCAAACCGATTATCGCCGTCGTGAACTCCTTCACCCAGTTTGTGCCGGGCCACGTTCACCTGCGTGATCTGGGTAAGCTGGTTGCCGAGCAAATCGAAGCGGCTGGTGGCGTGGCCAAAGAGTTCAACACGATAGCGGTGGATGACGGTATTGCCATGGGCCATGGCGGCATGCTGTATTCTCTGCCTTCCCGGGAACTGATTGCTGACTCCGTCGAGTACATGGTGAATGCGCACTGTGCCGATGCCATGGTCTGCATCTCTAACTGCGACAAAATCACCCCCGGCATGTTGATGGCGTCACTGCGCCTTAACATTCCGGTTATCTTTGTGTCCGGCGGCCCGATGGAAGCCGGTAAAACCAAGCTCTCCGATCAGATCATCAAGCTGGATCTGGTGGATGCCATGATCCAGGGCGCTAACCCGAACGTCAGCGATGCCGACAGCGAGCAGATTGAACGCTCCGCCTGTCCGACCTGCGGCTCCTGTTCAGGCATGTTCACTGCAAACTCCATGAACTGCCTGACCGAAGCGCTGGGCCTGTCGCAACCGGGTAACGGTTCCCTGCTGGCCACTCACGCCGACCGTAAAGAACTGTTTATCAACGCCGGTAAGCGCATCGTGAGCCTGACCAAACGCTATTACGAGCAGGACGATGCCAACATGCTGCCGCGTAACATTGCCACTAAGGCTGCGTTTGAAAATGCCATGACGCTGGATATCGCCATGGGCGGCTCCACCAACACCGTGCTGCACTTGCTGGCTGCCGCGCAGGAAGGCGAGATCGACTTCAATATTTCTGATATCGATCGCCTGTCGCGCAAAGTGCCTCAGCTGTGCAAAGTCGCACCCAGTACCCCGAAATATCACATGGAAGATGTGCACCGCGCCGGTGGCGTGATCGGTATTCTCGGCGAGTTGGATCGTGCCGGACTGATTGACACCAGCGCACGCAACATCCTGCAGCAAAGCATGCGTGAAACGATCGATCAGTACGACATCATGCTGACCCAGGACCAGGCCGTGAAGGACATGTTCCGCGCGGGCCCGGCCGGTATCCGCACCACCCAGGCGTTCTCACAGAATTGCCGTTGGGATACGCTGGATGATGACCGTACTGAAGGCTGTATCCGTACGCGCGAAAACGCCTATTCTCAGGATGGCGGTCTGGCCGTGCTGTACGGCAACATCGCCGAAGATGGCTGTATCGTGAAAACGGCGGGCGTCGATAAAGAGATTCTGACCTTCAGCGGCCCGGCCAAAGTGTATGAAAGCCAGGATGACGCAGTAGAAGCCATCCTCGGTGGCAAAGTGGTGGCAGGTGACGTGGTTGTGATTCGCTACGAAGGGCCAAAAGGCGGACCGGGCATGCAGGAAATGCTGTATCCCACCACCTACCTGAAATCGATGGGGCTGGGTAAGAGCTGTGCCCTGATCACCGACGGTCGCTTCTCTGGCGGTACCTCTGGCCTCTCCATTGGTCATGCCTCACCCGAGGCAGCTAATGGCGGCACCATCGCGCTGGTTAAAGATGGCGATACCATTGAAATTGATATTCCTAACCGCGGCATCAAGCTGGCCGTGCCGGATAATGAACTGCACGCGCGCCGTGAAGAGCAGGAAGCACGTGGCGATGCCGCTTACACGCCGATGAACCGTCAGCGCGAAGTGTCGTTTGCCCTGCGCGCCTATGCATCGCTTGCCACCAGTGCCGACAAAGGTGCCGTGCGCGATAAGAGTAAGCTGGGAGGCTAAAATGGCTGAGGCTCAACCGCTACCCGAGGCGCCCTGCGGCGCCGAGTATTTGCGCGCTGTATTGCGTTCACCGGTATACGAAGTGGCACAGGTTACCCCACTGCAGAAGATGGAAAAAATCTCTGCGCGACTGGGCAATACCATTCTGGTCAAGCGAGAAGATCGCCAGCCGGTGCACAGTTTTAAACTGCGCGGTGCTTACGCGATGATTGCCGGACTTAACGAAGAGCAGAAAGCACGCGGCGTCGTCACCGCGTCTGCGGGTAACCATGCTCAGGGCGTTGCCTTATCCGCCACGAAGCTGGGCATCAAGTCGCTGATCGTGATGCCGCTTGCCACTGCCGACATTAAGGTGGATGCCGTGCGTGCATTTGGCGGAGAAGCCTTTCTGTTTGGTGCCAACTTTGATGAGGCAAAAGCTAAAGCTATCGAGTTAGCGACGCAGCAGGGTTACACCTTTGTCCCACCGTTTGACCATCCGGCGGTTATTGCCGGACAGGGTACGCTGGCGATGGAACTGCTGCAGCAGGACGCCCATCTCGATCGGGTCTTTGTCCCGGTGGGCGGCGGCGGTCTGGCTGCCGGTGTGGCCGTCCTGATCAAACAGCTGATGCCGCAAATCAAAGTGATTGCCGTAGAGTCAGAGGATTCAGCCTGCCTGAAGGCAGCGCTGGACGCCGGTGAGCCGGTAGATTTACCGCGCGTGGGATTATTTGCCGAAGGTGTGGCGGTGAAACGCATCGGTAATGAAACCTTCCGCCTGTGTCAGGAATTTCTCGACGATATCGTCACCGTGGACAGCGATGCGATCTGCGCGGCCATGAAAGATCTGTTTGAAGATGTGCGCGCCGTGGCGGAGCCTTCAGGGGCGCTGGCGCTGGCAGGCATGAAGAAATACGTTCAGCAGCATGACATCAAAGGCGAGCGCCTGGCGCACGTGTTGTCGGGTGCTAACGTTAACTTCCATGGCTTGCGCTATGTTTCTGAACGCTGCGAGCTGGGTGAACAACGTGAAGCGCTTCTGGCCGTCACCATACCGGAACAGCAGGGCAGTTTCCTGAAGTTCTGCCAGACGCTGGGTGGTCGCTCGATTACCGAATTCAACTATCGCTATGCCGACACCGACAAAGCCTGCATCTTTGTGGGGGTGCGCCTGACGCGCGGGATGGAAGAGCGAGCAGAGATCATTAGTCAGTTAACGGAAAACGGCTATCAGGTGGTGGATCTGTCTGACGATGAGATGGCGAAGCTGCATGTGCGTTACATGGTGGGCGGACGGCCTTCCAAGCCGCTGCGTGAGCGTTTGTTTAGCTTTGAATTCCCGGAAGCGCCCGGTGCGTTGCTCAAATTTCTGCAAACGCTGGGCACGCACTGGAATATCTCGTTGTTCCATTACCGCAGCCACGGCACGGATTATGGTCGGGTGCTCACGGCGTTTGAGCTCGGCAGCGATGAGCCACGTTTTGAAGAGCACCTTACCGACCTGGGCTATGATTTCCACGACGAAACCCATAACCCGGCGTTCCGCTTTTTCCTGGCCGGTCAGTAACTACAACTGATGCCAGAACGCACTGATAAGCGGCTCCCCGAGCCGCTTTTTTTGTACGCAAACTCCCAGCTCCAGTGGTGCAACGGACTCCACGTTCTCCAGCGGTAACACCCGGTTACGTACCGGCTCAGGGCTGTTTTCCAGCACCACATCCGGCAACAGGGCAATGCCACAGCCAAGCGCCACCATGGAAACGATCGCTTCATGGCCCGCAACCGTGGCGTAAATCAACGGGTTAACAATGCGGTGACGACGAAACCACAGCTCAATGGCCCGACGAACCGGCCCCTGCTCGGGCAAAATAAACGGAATCTGCGTCCAGTCAGGTGCCTCTTCCGTTGCCTGACTGCGTACCGGGCAGGGCATCGCAGGCGCAATCAGCCCCAGCGGCAGCAGCCCCAGCGTGGTGAAGTCGATGCTGGCCGGTAGCGACTCAGGCCGGCCCGCGATAGCCAGGTCTGCATTGCCCGACTGCACCGTTTCAATCGCATCCGCCGCATCGCCGGTGGTGAGTTTGATTTCGACCTGAGGATGCTCGGCGCGAAAGCGATCCAGAATAGGGGGCAGATGGCTGTACGCGGCGGTCACCGAGCAAAACAGGCGCAGTTCACCACTAAGTGAAGGACCATTGAGATCCATAGCATGGCGCAATTGTTGATACTGCAGTAAGGTTTGTTGGGCAAACAGCTTAAGTCTTTCGCCCGCTTCGGTGAGCGCCACGGTGCGGTTATCGCGCAGAAATAAGGCGTGGCCCACATCCTCTTCCAGGCGTTGGATCTGGCGCGACAGCGTGGAAGGGCTGACGTGCATGGCGCGTGCGGTGCGGCCAAAATGGCAGCTTTCTGCCAGATGCAAAAACAATTTGAGATCGCGTAAATCCATAGGGGGTCCACCTCAGGACGGCATTGCAATTATTGCAATGTAACGTTGTTAATATATCAATTTAAGCAACAGAAATCCTGTCATATGATGGGGTCATTCGCGGCGCTGAACCTTATGCCGTCATCAGACAAAAGCAAACACAACATTTAACCGGAGTACCCATGGCTAATTACTTCAATACACTGAATCTGCGCAACCAGTTAGCGCAACTGGGCAAATGTCGTTTTATGGGGCGTGACGAATTCGCGGATGGCGCCAGCTTCCTGAAAGGCAAAAAGATTGTGATTGTGGGCTGTGGTGCTCAGGGTCTGAATCAGGGCCTGAACATGCGTGATTCGGGTCTGGATGTGTCCTATACGCTGCGTGCAGAAGCCATCGCTGAAAAACGTGCCTCATTCCGTAAAGCGACAGAAAATGGTTTTAAAGTTGGCACTTACGAAGAACTGATTCCACAGGCGGACCTGGTGGTCAACCTGACGCCGGACAAACAGCACTCCGCCGTTGTTCAGGCTGTACAGCCACTGATGAAAGACGGTGCCGCGCTGGGCTATTCACACGGTTTCAACATTGTTGAAGTGGGCGAAACCATCCGTAAAGACATCACCGTCGTGATGGTTGCGCCGAAGTGCCCCGGCACCGAAGTGCGTGAAGAATACAAGCGTGGTTTCGGTGTTCCGACGCTGATCGCGGTTCACCCGGAAAACGATCCAAAAGGTGAAGGCATGGCTATCGCCAAAGCCTGGGCTTCTGCCACCGGTGGCGACCGTGCTGGCGTGCTGGAATCCTCTTTCGTTGCGGAAGTGAAATCTGACCTGATGGGTGAGCAGACCATTCTATGCGGCATGCTGCAGGCCGGTTCTCTGCTGTGCTTCGACAAGCTGGTGGCAGAAGGTCACGATGCGGCATACACCGAAAAACTGATTCAGTTTGGCTGGGAAACCATCACCGAATCCCTGAAGTTTGGTGGCATTACGCTGATGATGGATCGCCTGTCGAATCCGGCCAAACTGCGTGCTTACGCGCTGTCTGAGCAGCTGAAAGGCATCATGGCCCCTCTGTTCCAGAAGCACATGGATGACATCATTTCCGGCGATTTCTCTGCGGGCATGATGGCCGACTGGGCTAACGACGATAAGAAACTGCTGACCTGGCGCGAAGAGACCGGTAAAACTGCGTTCGAAACCGCACCTCAGTTCGATGGCAAAATCGAAGAGCAGGAGTACTACGATAAAGGCGTTGTCATGGTTGCGATGGTCAAAGCGGGCGTTGAGCTGGCATTTGAAACAATGGTTGATGCAGGCATCATCGAAGAGTCGGCTTACTACGAATCGCTGCATGAGCTGCCGCTGATTGCCAACACCATTGCCCGTAAGCGCCTGTACGAAATGAACGTGGTGATTTCTGATACCGCTGAGTACGGTAACTACCTGTTCTCCTTCGCGGCCGTTCCACTGCTGAAAGAGTTCATGACCACGCTGCAGCCGGGCGATCTGGGCAAAGCCATTGAAGGCACTCAGGTGGATAACGCACAGCTGCGCGACGTTAACGAGGCCGTTCGTCAGCATCCTATCGAGCAGGTAGGTCGCAAACTGCGTGGCTACATGACGGATATGAAACGCATCGCGGTTGCGGGCTAAGCCGCACCGCCACTGTTTTCAGCAAAACAGCACATGCAAAAAGGGCGCAGCCATCTGGCTGCGCCCTTTTTATGTATTAAGCCTGCGGCTTGTTATGAAAATTCAGGTATGAAAAAAGTTAACAGGATGGCTCTGACACGATCACTGGGGGTAATAAACTTTTATAGCCAAAGACACGGCGCCCGAAGAAAATCAAAAGCAAGCCAAACACTAATGCGGCAACCAGAATAATGCTAATGATTTGCAGCGGCATAAAATGCCCGGACAGCAGCGATACCACAGCCCCACTCGCCGGTACTGAACACATGTTCATCAAGCCAATAATTCCCATGGTTTTCCCTAAATGTTCTTTAGGAATGACCTGGCTTCTCAACGTGCGCAAATAAACACTGAATGCACCGTCAAAAGCCATCAGCACAGCATAGCCTGCCAGATACATTGCGTAATCAACGGACAGCGACATTATGGCACCCGCAAGAATCATGGCGCAAAACGAAAATGTTCCCAACGTGGACAAACCAAAGCGGCTGGCAAACCTGGGAACAAAGAAGAATGCCACGATAGTGACGAGAGCTGCTGTTGTCTGCAAGGCGCCAAAGTAGCGATCGGACAGGTTGAACTCTTTTAAAATGACCGCTGCGCTCACGACCAGTGCCGCGCCGTAAACCAGATTCACGACCCAGGTCAGGGCGCAAAGATGCAGCAGTATTTTGTTTTTCTTGAGCACGTGCAATGCCGTTCGGTTAGATGCCAGTAAGGTATGAAACCCTAGCTTTTCCGTCACCTCTAGATCGTGTGTTTCCAAAAAAAGATAATTAATAGCCGAAATGGCAAACAGAACAGCTGCGACGATCAAAATGCTGTCGATGCCGCCCCACGAAGAAATCGCAACCGCGATAGCAGGCCCCAATACCATAGTGATTTGATCGACGCCCTGGAGCATGGAGTGGGCTTTCGGCAAGGCTTCACTGGACAAATGACGAGGCAAGAGGGCATCCGTGGCCACAAAGTTGAGTACATAGGCTACAGACAACAAAGCCATCATCGCGGCCAGGGCCGGAAAAGTTGACCCCGGATACCAGTAAAGAAGGGCGAAGACGGCCCCCATCAGTAAGGCACGAAGAGCATCGACATTGAAAAAGATGAAACGGGGCTTGATGCGGTCAGCCATAAATCCCGATAACGGGAAGAAAATAATGCGTGGCAGCCATTCAATGACAAAGGCCAGGGATGAAAGCGTAAGCGACCCTGTCGCCTTGAGAATAGCCAGAGGAACAGCAAACAGTAAGAACTGATCGCACAACGCGCCGACAAAACGGGAAAAAACGAAGCGCTTTAAACCGAAGTTTTCAGCAGACATAAGGGTACTCCTGCTTGAAAGCCGCTTTGCAGCGGCTCAAAAATAATTACGCCTGGCGTAAGGTAAAGAGCGTAGTCGCCAGGTCATCCGCTGTGCGTAGATGCTCATTAAAACCGGTTTCCGGTTTCCGGCTGGGCCAAAAAAACTCTACCGATCCCTCACGTGTTTTCCAGGACTCGAGC
Source organism: Pantoea sp. Ae19-2 (assembly GCF_059801205.1). NCBI lineage: Bacteria > Pseudomonadati > Pseudomonadota > Gammaproteobacteria > Enterobacterales > Erwiniaceae > Pantoea > Pantoea sp. Ae19-2. Next base: position 4,113,098 of record NZ_JBCHWE010000001.1, read on the forward strand.
TTCTTCGATGTATCCAGCGGTTTTGCGGTGATCTGCATATTCACAATGTGATCAGGAAGGCTGGCAGGAAGTGTCACTTTCTCAATTGTACCGACAGGCGCTTTTATAAAGGCCACCGCACTCAGGCCTTTCGGCACTAAAGGTTCTGCAAGAGGTTTAAGGGCGTTTAAATGGCTTGCTACATGCAGCTCATAAGGATTAATGCCATAGCTCCGTTCAACCAGATCCATAATCGTGTCGCCGCCGGTGCGGGCACCCACTTCAATGATTTTGATCTCTCCGGCGGGGGTAATTCGCGCTTCAAAATGCGCCACGCCATAATGAATGCCCAGGGCATGACAGGCGCGCTCCGCGATATCCCGCAACTGTGGGTTACTGGCATGAACGGAAGGGACACTGTGCCCCACTTCAACAAAATGAGGTTCCTCGCCCAGGTATTTATCCGTTACCGCAATAGCTTTGTGGTAGTCACCTTGATTTATTACCTCGACGCTGACTTCCTGAAGGGAGGGAATGTACTCTTCCACCTGGAACAGGTCTTCGGGAGCATAGGATTCACCGTTAAGTGAGATGACGTCAGCCACACTTCTGGCAAAGCTCGGTTCAATCTCCTCTTCACGGGTAATCTTCAGAACACCAAGACTACCTGCCATTTCACGGGGCTTAATAACGACAGGCAGCCCAATATCACGAATATGGTGTCTGAGTTCTTCCAGCGTACTGAATGCGGCAAAACGTGGCACCGGTAATCCGGCCTTCTCCAGCAGTTGCTTCATGACAAACTTGTCACGGCAATTATGAATAGTCTGACGACTATTACCGTGAAGCTGATAATGTTCAGCCACCAGACTGGCGGCGCGGACAGTGAAATCATTCATGGGGATAGCCGCGGCGGGTTTGCATCCGGTTGAGGCCTCATGGGCTTTTACCGCATCCAATACGGCGTTTTCATCGGCGACATCACCTGACAAATAGCCGTCAAAAAATTTGATTGCGGCACTGGTACGATTTTTTGCCATGGTGAGCACCTGCATTCCGCCTGCTGCGCGCAGTGCACCGGCTAATACACGTTCACGAAGGGAAAACTCGCCGCCTAAGATTAATATATAACGCTTATCCATGTTGCTTCTCCTGCAAAGAGGTTGGGCCGTTTATCTGACCCAAGAAAGTTAAAGATCTTTTCCCAGCGTCCAGCCACCATCGATGACCAGTGTTGAACCTGTGACAAAACGATTCTCCGGGGCGGTCAGATAAAGTGCCGCTGCGGCAACGTCACCTGTCTCACCTAGTACCGGTAAAAACTGGCCACGCTTAATTTTTTCAAGCTGCGAGTCATCGTGGTAATAAGACTCCGTCAGTGGCGTACGAATAACGCCGGGCGCAATCGCATTGACACGAATACCGTGTTTGCCGTATTCGAGTGCCAGTTGTTTCGTCAGGCCGATGACGGCGTGTTTTGATGAGACATAAGCCGTTCGATCAGGCTCGCCCATCAATCCTGAAACGGAGGCCAAATTAACCATATTTCCGGGGCGGTTCTGGTTTACCAACTGTTGGCAAAAAGCACGACCTGCTATAAAACTGGCTGTCACGTTAAGGGCAAAAACGGATTCCCACTGCGCCAGCGTTAAATCCGCGATACTGCAAATTTCACGCGTACCGGCACAGTTAATCAGAACGTTATTAGCCTCGCCGTACTCCAGAGTTTCGAAAAGTGCAGCCAGGCTGACTGAGTCAGTCACGTCCAGCTGATGATGGCGATAGGCTGACGTATCGTTAAATTCCGATGATGAACGATCGATACCCTCAACCTGATAACCTTTGTCCAGGAAAGCCTTGACCAGCGCGCGGCCAATTCCGCTGGATGCCCCCGTGATAATGGCTTTAAGCTTCAGACCGGACATGCTGTCTTCTCCTCGTTTTTCTGAAACGTGATCAGAATGATGTCGCGTTGAGCAGGGCCACTGTTTTCACGTGCGCCAACGGGAGTGACGGCATGAAGTTTGTCGTGATTAACCACTAAGGTGTCAAAAAGCTGTTCCAGACGCAGCACGCGATCAATGCTGCGAGGATGGCTGGCAATCAGACTGTCTCCGCCCAGCATATTCGGTGAGGCATTAATCATATGCACAAACACCACGTCTTCATCGTCTTTATGCAGCCAGACGGGCGAGCTATAAGCAGGCTCATTTTCCGTGGCCTGATAACGAAAAAAATGAATGCCAATGGTCAGGCTGTCGACAGGGCCAATGCTTTCATAAGCGTCTACTAACGATAAATCATCGTGCAACAGCGTTTGAAACAGACGATTGCGGGTGATCGCTTCAGGCAATAGCGGATAATCGCGAATAATATCACCAGTATCAGGATTAAAGGCTTTTGTTTGTTTATAAGGGTTGAATTTTCCAAAGGTTAATTCGCCCTTTTCATTTTTTTTGCATTGAGCATAACCGCGCCAGCGGTTTCCTGGCGAATAAGGATCAAGAAGTAAATTCTCATAGCCTTTTTTTAATTCTTCCAGCTCATCTAAGAAATCTTCTTTATTCGAAAACTGCATGGCTTCAGTTGAACGATAATAATCACCGGGAATAAAGGCATAGCCTTGCCTGGAGAGATGCGTTGCATATTCCATCATTTATTTATCTCTGCATTAAAAGGATAGTTTTAAATACATTCCATAAGCTATGTCCAGTAAACCACCTTACGGTCATTCAGTTTTCCAATAAATCGTCCAGCAGTAAGTCGGCTTCCTTCACTTACACTGCTTACGCCGTGTAAGTGACAAGCATTCATAAAGTAAAGATCGCCAGCATTAAGCTGAACAGAAAGGGATTCGGTTTCATTTAACAGATGGGGTGGATAAGGATAACCTGTTCGTGTTACGCCAAGTGTTTCACGGCACACCTGGTCGGGAATGAGATTCCAGATTTTAAGTTGGCCACCACCCTGCGCAGCTTCCAGACAAACATTATAGGCTGTTACAGTTTGAGTATTCGCAATCTCAAAGCCGTCTTCTTTTGCAAAGTCAACCTGTGCCATATCTTCATGTGGCATAAGTGACATCACACCGTTATCAAGCCAGCGACGAAAGGTTGCAAAACAGGCATAGCCGTTTTTGAATCGTGCCGGACCAAAATGAATACCTCGTTCTAAAAATTCTTTTTCCAGCGTCAGGTTGAGGAAAAGTGATTCACTATCTTCTGCGCTGGTTGCTTTCATCAGGTCGGCGACGCTTTGGTTCACACGATTGACCTCATGAATATATTGTTCACCATTACGCGAAAACTGCGTTGCACCGATCTGATTGGTTAAAACAAAGCCATCGTCAGCGCGATTCCCTCCACTTTGGGTGACCCTGTAATCAAAGTTTTTTGCAAGTTTTTCGCACACGGCTTTTGATGCGTAATTACGAATAACATATAAAACATTGCCATGATGATGGCCGTTAAGAATAATGTTTTTAACAATGGAGAAGTTAATAACGCCATCTGTTGATTCCAGATAGCCAAAGTTTGTTTTTTTTGAACCCGTTAATATTGTTTGCGTAGGTTCTAAGGTCAGTAAATCAGTCATAATGTTTCCATGCCATTGAATTTAAGAAATCAAATAAAAAGAGGTGACCAGAGCATTCCGCCTTCCGCCCAAGGTTTATTGTCGCGGCGCTGTTGTTTTAATTCTGAGTTTTTACCCAGGTTACGCTCAAAAATCTCACCATAGTTGCCAATTTTACGTATTATCTCTCTAATAAAGTCAGGTTGTAGACCGAGTTGCGAACACAAATTCACATCGGGATAGAGAAACGTTTTTAAATAACCCTCAGGATTATCACTTTTTTCTAAAATGTTTTTTTGGGTAATACCCAGATTCTCAGCTTCAATCAGTGCGCGCATAACCCATTTTGTCGCAATATACCACTGTGAATCACTGGCGCTAACGGCGGGTGCCATTGCCTCAAGTGAAATGCGATCGTCCAGGATAAGATGTTGGCTGCTATCTGTTAACTGGTGATGTTCACCCGCTAGCAGATAACCATCCAGACAGTAGATATCACATTCTCCTGATTCGTAGGCTTGCCTCGCTTGCTGCGGAGAGTCAAATAGCAGAATCTCACAGGGCAGGTTAAGTTCATCAAAATAGCGAGTGAGGTTCTCTTCAGTTGTTGAGCCACGCATCGCAGCAATACGACGCTGACGAGTGAACCTGGCTTGTGGCGTTTCTTCAGTGAGGTTACTGCGCGGAGTCATCAGCACTTCCCCATCAAACAACATCGGATGTAGGAAATTAATGCCGTACTCCGCTTCGCGCTGAAAGGTCACGCTAGCGTTAAAGGTGCCAAGATCGATGACGCCATCACGTAGGGCCTGGAAGCGATCAGCCGATTGCAAAGGAATAAAATGGATTTTGCCGCCGTCTCCCAGCACGCTGATAGCCACAGCGCGTGCCAAATCAATATCAAATCCATTCCAGCTGTTGTTGAGGGGATCGCGCTGCGAAAGGCCTTTAAAACCTAAACTCACACCAACATTTAATACGTCATGTTGTTCAATGCGTTTGATTACTGCATGTTCAAACATAGCTAGCCTGTAATTAAAGTATTAAGAATAATAAGGTTTCACGGATGTAAACCTCTGTTGAACATCATACTGTTCAGTGCTAGCTTGGCTAGATAGTTGAGATGCAAAAGAGCTGTGCGTGAAGAACATAAATGAATTAACGGAAGTCTTGCCTGGATTGGTTTTGTTTGTTCAGGTGGTTGAAAGTGGTAGCTTTTCCTCAGCTGCCAGAGCGCTATCCATGACGCCGTCTTCAGTGAGTCGTATGATAGACAGGTTGGAAAAAAGGCTAAATGTTTTACTCTTTACCCGCTCGACGCGCGCGCTCGCTGTGACCGAGGCCGGACAGGAAATATATCACCAGGCTTTATCAGTTATCGCCGCAACTAAATCCCTGTTTTCTCAGGCAGACAGTTACAGCGATGTCCCTAAGGGGTTACTGCGTATTACTGCGCCGACAACGCTTGGGAAGATTTTACTGACGCCGTTCCTGCCTGGTTTTCTGCGACGCTATGCTGAAATCAATATTGAGCTCAATCTCACTGACCATCTGATTAATCTCACGCATGAGTCGTACGACCTGGCATTGCGCGTCACGGATACACCACCCATCAATATGGTAGCGCGGGCATTAATGCCTGTTGACTATGTTTTAGTATGTGCAGAGCACTACGATCAAAGGCTGCCTGATATGCCGGGCGACCTCAAACAGCATAATATTTTCTTCCCTGACGACGCACAGTTTCGCGGTGAATGGCGTTTCTGGTTAAACGACACGATGGAGAGCGTTACACTCACGCCCCGGCTGATGATAAATAACAGTGATGCCATGATCGATGCGATATTGCAGGGTGTGGGTATTGCGTTAATCCCCACCTTTATTGCAAATGGTTATTTGCTCAACGGGCAGTTACGCCGCGTGTTACCAGACTGGCGGATTGAAAATACGCTCTCAATGACCACTTACGCCATTACCTTACCCAACCGTCTGTTACCACTAAAAACCCGTGTCTTTATCGACGATTTTATGGCCTGGCTTAAAGCGAAATAGCGTGATCGGAAACGATAAAAAACCCGGCCTGAGCCGGGTTGAGTATCTTTAGCGTTATCGGGTATCACACTTCATACAGCGTTTGATGCCGGGTTTCTTTGCAGGCAATCAGTGCAATCAGCGTCAGGAAAGCCATGGAAGCCAGGTACAATCCGACAGCGTACAAGCCATAGTGCGCGTTCAGCCAGGTCGCAATATAGGGCGCAACCGACGCACCTAAAATCGACGACAGATTATAGGAGAAGGATGCGCCGGTATAACGCACTTCCGTCGGGAACAGCTCAGGCAGCAGCGCACCCATCGGGCCAAACGTCAGCCCCATAATGCTCAAGCCCAGCAGCAGGAACGCCATCACCAGCGCCTGAGAGCCGGATCCCAGCATGGCCGGAAACAGGAATGAAAAGCCAATAATCATCAGCGTAATGACGATCATGGTTTTACGGCGACCAAAGCGGTCAGCAAGCAGGCCCGCAATCGGCACCATCACGCCAAATCCAATCACCGCCATCATCAGCATCCACAGCATACTGTTACGGGATATCCCCAGTCCGGCTGGCGCGGCGGCGGTGCCGTAACTCATTGAGTAAACGGTCATGATGTAAAACAGCGTATAGGTGGCAAGCATGATAAAGGTGCCAAGTATCGTTGCCGTCAGATGTTTGCTCAGGAGCGAGGCAATCGGCACACGTACCTGTTTCTTCTCTTTCTGTACTTTGGCGAATACCGGGCTTTCATGCAGCGATACGCGTACGTACAGACCAATCAAGACCAGTACGGCAGACAGAACAAAAGGGACGCGCCAGCCCCATTGCATAAATTGCTCATCGGTCAGCAGCCAGGAGAGCAGTAGAAAGGTGCCGTTGGCAAAGAAAAAGCCAATCGGTGCGCCCAACTGCGGGAAGGAGCCGTACAGCGCCCGCTTTTTGGCAGGTGCATTTTCCGTCGCCAGCAGGGCTGCGCCGCCCCACTCACCGCCCAGGCCCAACCCCTGACCAAAACGCGCCAGCGCCAACAGCAGCGGAGCCAGAACGCCAATGCTCTGGTAGCTGGGTAATAAACCGATAACCACGGTCGAGATCCCCATCGTCAGCAGTGAGGCAACCAAGGTGGCTTTACGGCCTACGCGATCGCCAAAGTGACCAAACAGGGCAGAGCCGATGGGACGGGCGATGAACGCAATCGCAAAGGTGGCCAGCGACTGCAACGTCGCGACGGTCGCATCACCCTGAGGAAAGAAGATATGAGGGAAAACGATGACGGCTGCGGTGGCATAAATATAGAAATCGAAGAATTCGATAGCGGTGCCAACCAGCGAGGCGATAACCACTTTACTTCGTGAGTTTACTGGCGTGGGATCGTTTTGCTGATCGAGCGGTTCTGAGATGGAGGCTTGCATAAATGTTTCTTATTTTTAATGACAGATAGGGAATCTTACGCACCTGTATTACGGCATTCAATGGCGGAAAGCCGCGTGGTTAGCGACGTTGCGCCGGCAAAAGTGGAAAATTTTTGTGATGTGTTAAATGCCGGAGAATGGCAGCGTTAAGTGACGCAAATATGGCGAGATACTCTAAGAAAGCGCTGAAGAAAAGTGACCCCTCAGTTATTCATCCTGTAAGTTGATGAATAAATAACCGGAGGGGGATATTTTTCGCTGGTTTAACGCAGTATTGTCATTTGTGAGTGGTTAGCGCGCCTTTTTCCGGCATACGCGGATCGTCTTTGTATTTCGCGGTGGCAATCCATGCGGCGCAAAACAGCGTCAGACGAGCAAAGAAATAAAAGAAGGCCATTAATCCCAATACCGACCCAAATGCGGCACCTGAGGGCGAGGTGGCCAGTTTTGGTAAGGTCAGCGTCATGACAAACTTGATGATTTCGAAACCCACTGCCGCCAGCAGCGTACCGCGCAGCAGCGCCTTCTTACGGGGCTTATGGCGAGGCAAAATCCAGAAAATCCACAGGAACAACAAATAGTTTGCCATTACGGAAATCGAGGTCGCGATAATTGTCAGCGCAGGACGTAACCATTCGATGCCATCCAGACCTAACGCGCTCACGATCATCGCCTGGGCAGAGCCTGCGACAGAGGTTAACGACAGGGTAATAACCAGAGCCAGCATCAATCCTGTCAGCGATAAGAAGTCGCGAATATAGCGTTTCCAGATTTTCTCTTTATCGTCGGGCTGGCGTTCCCAGACGTCACGCGACTGAGCGCGAATCGCTTCCCGCAGGTTGCCCATCCAGTTCAGGCCCGAATATAGCGCCAACAGCAGACCCGTAATCCCCACGGTCGCACGCTGTTGAATGGCCGTGTTGACGGTATTTTTCAAGGTCGTTGCCAGTGAGGGATCGCTGATGCTGCTGACGATTTTGTTGATGATATCGGTCAGCAGATCCTGATTCGATGCCAGCACAAAACCCACGGCGGCAAAGGACACCATTAAAATCGGGATTAATGATAAAAATGAAAAATAGGTAATGGCTGCGCCAAACTGGCTACCGAGACGATCGTTAAACCGGTCAAGCGCACGAATAAAATGGGCAACGGCGGGTATGGCCTGAAGCCAGGTGGCAAAACGTGAAACCCGCACGATCGAACGATCGACAGACTTGTTGCCTGTTTTGATATCAATCAATGGCTTGGGTGACTGTGCATCTTTTGCGTTGTCCTGTTCGTCTGTCATAGACATTCACTTCCTGTTAAACGTAAAAAACACATTATAGCCTCTCAGGTGACATACTCCTGAAGCACCTGACTTAACCACTCCATAAATACCCGAACGCGACGGGCGACGTTACGGCGATGGGGATAAAGTAAATGAATCGGCATCGGTTTTGCCGGGAAGGCATGCAGCACCTCCACCAACTCACCGCTTTCCAGATATTTGTGAATCCCCACGGTCGGCACCTGTATAATGCCCAGCCCCGCGAGGCAGGCCGCGCGATAGGTTTCGGTGCTGTTGACGGTGACAACCCCGCCGGTGTGCACATAGTGGCACTGCTTGCCATCGAAAAACTCAAAGCCCTGGGCAGGCTGGCCGAGCTGCTGACTGTAATGCACCATGGCATGCTGCGACAGCTCTTCAAGCCGAATCGGCCGGCCAAAACGTGAAAGATAGCCAGGGCTGGCGCAGTTAATTAAGGTGTGGGTGCCGATACGGCGGGCGATGAGGCCCGAATCCTTCAGCTCGCCAACGCGGATCACGCAGTCAAACCCTTCGCGGATAACGTCAACCTGGCGATCGTTGCTGCTGAGCTCGATTTCAACGCCGGGATAATGCTGCAAAAATTCTGGCAGGCGGGGCAGGATCAGATCGGTCGCCATCGCGGCGGACATATCCACCCGTAGCTTACCGCTTAAAGTGGCGGGATCGTGCTGGAACAGGCTATCCATATCACTAATCATCGACAGCAAATCCAGACAGCGGTCGTAATAAACTAAGCCATCCTGGGTAAGTTGCACCCGACGAGTGGTGCGGTGCAAAAGACGCGTTCCCATCTGATTTTCCAGCGCCTGAATTTGTCGCGAGACGCTTCCTTTTGGCAGCCCAAGACTTTCTGCTGCTGCCGTAAAACTGCCCATCTCTGCAACTCTGACGAAAACCTGCATTGCATGAATTTTATCCATATGGCCTGCCGATTGTTGTTGTAAGTGGAACAGTGCTGCTCGTTCTTAAGCGTTTATAGAACAATTATTAAAGAATATCCTCAACCTGTGTTCAATTTTGCAACAGGAAATCAACATGAATCGTAAAATCGTCTTGATCACGGGCGCTAATCGCGGTTTAGGCCGGAATGCAGCGGTAAAACTGGCGGCTAAGGGCCGGGATATCATTCTGACCTACCGCAGTCATCAACATGAAGCGCAGGACGTGGTAAGGGAAATTGAAAGCGCAGGCGGCCGCGCAGTGGCGCTCCAGCTGGATGTCGGCGACCTTAGCCAGTTTGATCGTTTCATGTCTGAAGTGAAAAATGCACTGCAACAGCACTGGCAGCGTGAGACGTTTGATTATTTAGTGAACAATGCCGGCCATGGGCACTATAAACCTTTTATTGAGACCACCGAGGCTGAATTTGATGCGCTGATGAATGTGCATTTCAAGGGGCCTTACTTCCTGACTCAGACGCTATTGCCTGCGATAGCAGACGGCGGGCGCATTCTGAATATCTCCAGCGGATTAACCCGCCTGACGTACCCCGGTTCCGGAACCTATGCCTCAATGAAGGGCGCGATGGAAGTGCTGACGCGCTATCAGGCTAAAGAACTGGGCGAGCGGCGCATTCGCGTTAACATCCTGGCGCCGGGTGCCATTGAGACCGACTTTGGCGGCGGGCGCGTGCGCGATGATAAAACGGTCAATGACACTATCGCCGCATTAACCGCCCTGGGCCGGGTGGGCCTGCCAGACGATATCGGCGATGCCGTTTGCGCCATCCTCAGTGAGGAAACCAGCTGGATCACTGCGCAGCGTATCGAAGCATCGGGTGGTCAGGCGCTGTAATTTTAGGGCGGCTTTGCCGCCCTTGTGCCAGCTTCCGGGTTAGCGCCTGATGGTGCCCTCTATCACCGTCACGGTTTTCCCCCCGATCCAGATCGTATCGCCCTGATATTCCACCGTCACGCGTCCCTGTCGGTTTACCTGAGTACCCTGACGGACGCGATAATCCTGCGTTTTGCCCTGAGCGGCGAAGTAACGTGCCAGACAGGCATTGGCGCTGCCGGTGATCGGATCTTCGGTCAGGCTTCCATGCTCAATTATCAGGCCGCGAACCTCGTACTGTTCCGCTTCTCCTGCGGGCAGTGGGCCGAATGGCATAATGCCAGTGACGTTGGCGTGATGGACAAGCCGCTGTAAATCCGCAATATCAGGCTTAATTGCCAGGACCGCATCGGCACTGATCATCGGGATCAGCAGCCAGCGGATGCCCATATCGACCACCACGGCATCCTGCGCGGTATCGAGCGCATGGCTGTTGAGCGCCGCGCTGATAAGCGCATCATGAAACGGTGTTAAGGTGGCTTTTGGCGCGGCAAAGGCCAGCGTGCTGTCGTCGGCAATTTTTATCTTCACGTTGCCCACGCCGCATTCCTGAATTATTACCCCCGGCGTTTTTGTCTGGAAGCCCGCTTCCAGTAAAGCATGAGCGGTACCGAGCGTCGGATGGCCGGCAAAGGGCAGTTCGCCCTCTACGGTGAAGATACGCACGCGGTAGTCGGCCTGATTATCCTGCGGCGGCAGGACAAAGGTCGTTTCAGATAAGTTAGTCCAGCGTGCGATGGCCGCCATCTGGCTGTCGTCCAGACCTTGTGCATCCATGATGACGGCCAGGGGATTGCCGTTAAACGCGGCCGAAGTAAATACATCTACTTGTTTAAACGCAACGTGCATTTTGACTCCTTGTGAATGAGGTAAAGATGTTTTTTCTTGCTCCGGCAATTGCTTATGTCAGTTAACAGGGCTATGAATAAGTTAAGCAACTGGATGGAGCCTGCTATGTTAAAAATTCTTGGACGCGCCTCCTCAATCAACGTGCGCAAAGTACTTTGGCTGTGTGACGAACTGGACCTGCTCTACGAACGTGAAGAGTGGGGAGAAGGGTACAAATCCACGCACTCTCCTGAATTTATCGCGCTTAATCCTAACGCCATGATCCCGGTGCTGATTGATGAAGACCTGACGATGTGGGAGTCCAACGCCATTCTACGCTATCTGGCCACCGCCTACGGTGGCGACTGGCTCTATCCCGACAATCCGCGTGCGCGTGCGCCGGTGGATCAGTGGATGGACTGGCAGTCGACGGAACTTAACACCTCATGGCGCTATGCGTTTATGTCACTGGTGCGTAATTCGCCCGCCCATCAGGACCCAAGACTGTTGGCCGCCGCCTGTAAAGGCTGGTCCCACACCATGGGCATCCTCAATCAGCAGCTGGAACATACCGGTCGCTACGTTGCCGGGCGTAACTTCAGTCTGGCGGACATCCCTATTGGGCTGGCCGTTAACCGCTGGTTTGAAACGCCGCTTGACCATCCTGATTTACCGGCCGTGCGGACCTACTACGAACGCCTCACTGAACGGCATGGCTATACCATTTGGGGACGTAATGGCACGCCCTGATCCCGGCCCGGTGGCAGGCCAGCGAGTTCGCAGGCAACCGCCCCCGCGCGGATGATGGCGCGAACATAGCGCTGATCAAACGGATAGCAGCATGAGAGGCGCAATGCATGGTTATAGCGCTCGCTCAGCGAATACAGTGCACCTGGCGTGACACAAATCTGCTCTTTCAACAGACGGGTAAACATCTCTGTGGTATTCACATTGCCGGGCAGTTCGACCCAAAAAACGAAGCCGCCGCGCGGTAACGTAGCCCGGGTACCCTGAGGAAAATGCTGCGCAATCAAACCGCGCGCTTCATCCAGATTGCTGGCATAGCTACGGCGCAGGCTGCGCAGATGGTGGTCGTAACCTCCGTTGGCAAGAAATTCTGCCAGGGTTTCAGACAGCAGGGCCGATTCCGCCATGGATGACACGGCTTTAAGGCGTGCAATGGCATCATGAAAGCGGCCGGCTGCAATCCAGCCGATGCGAAAATCGGGCGCAACGGTTTTCGTGAAACTGGTGCAGTAGAGCACCCAGCCATGCTGATCGAATGACTTCACCGTAGGAGACAGCGGCCAGTCAAACTGCAACTCATCGTAAAGCCCGTCCTCAATCAAAGGAACGTTGTAAGTGTTTACTAACTTTGCGAGCCTTTTCTTGTCGGGCAACGACATTCCAAAGCCCAGCGGGTTCTGCGCAGAGGGCATGGCAACCAGCGCCTGAATACGCTTTTCCTGGAGCAGCATCTCAAGTGCATCCAGCGACAGGCCGCGCTGAGGATCGGTAGGAATCTCCAGTGCCTTCAGGCCCAGCGATGCCAGCAGGGGAAACAGGAAGAAATAGGTGGGGGATTCCAGACCGACACAATCACCCGGCCGGGTCACCGCCCTGAGTGCCAGCTGAAGTGCCTCCATGCAGCCATGGGTAAGGGTGATCTCATCGGCGGCGAGCGACTGGCCACTATGCAAGGCACGTCGCGCAATCTCCTCCCGTAAGCGCTCACTACCCGGCGGAAGCGCGTAGCGACCAATAAGTTGTGGATCGCGACGTAGCAGAGAGGCCGTAATGCGCGCCAGTCTGGCTGACGGAAACAGGTCACTGTCCTGCGGACAGGCCAGCGAAATATTGGTGTAATCCGGATGATTTTGTGCGGCGAAAACCTTATCAATCAAGTCCAGCTTCTCGTTGCCTGGATCGCGAACCACCCGGGAAGAGTGCTGGGCATCTCGCGTCACCACCGGCAGCACGCCGCGCACGTAGTAGCCCGATTGCGGGCGCGCCTCAATCAGACCGCGATTCTCCAGCAGCTGCCAGGCATTCAGCACGGTGTTCACGCTGACTTGATGTGACTGAGCAACGCGCCGGATGGCGGGCAAGCGCTTGCCCGGTTTTAGCGTGCCCTTGTGAATGGCCTCGGCAAAGCTGTCGGCCAGTTGCTGATAAAGTCTGTGCTCGGACTGGGTTTCAGGGGACACAATTGCCTCCGCAGGTAACAGGTACAGTTGGAATCAGTTCTGATTGTACCCATCAAAATAGCGATTTCTTGTCTCTGTTACCATAGCTTTTCTGATCGTAGCATGGTGTTCTCTCTTTCATCAGGAACGCCACTATGCTCGATCCTTCCTTCTTTAGTTATGTCACCGTGATGTCGATTACGCCGGGGCCAAATAATCTGTTGCTCGCCACTTCCGGTGTTAACTTTGGTATGCGCCGGACGTTACCGATGGTGTTTGGCATTTTGATTGGCTGTGCGCTACAAACCGCCATTGCGGGGCTGGCGCTGGAAGTCCTGCTGCACTGGATGGCATCTGTGCGTCTGCCGCTGACGCTGGTGGGATGTGGTTATTTGTTATGGCTGTCATGGAAAATATTTCGGGCGAATGCCCCCGAAGCGCGCGCAAAGCCGCAGCCCATGACCCTGGTGGGTGGGGCCTGTTTTCAGGCTATCAATCCAAAAGCCTGGTTAATGGCCAGCAACGTGGCACTGCTCTACAGCGCCAGCAGTGGCGTGCTGACCGTGATGGGGGCTTTTATGTTGCTCAATCTGCCGTGCATTTTATTGTGGGCTGCACTGGGTGACCGCCTGCGCGGTCACCTGCAAATCAACTGGAAACGCCAGCTGTTTAACAGCCTGATGGCGCTGTCGCTGGTGGTGACCACGATCTGGATGCTGGTCGATGCCTTCAGGCTTCTCTAGTCCGGTGGGCCTGACGCGGTCGTCAAGGGCGACGTTTCGTTCTGGATTTCCGACACATCATCGCCACGAATGCGCACGTAGCGATGATGTTTTGCGAGCTGCCGTGGGTTATTTGCCTATGACATAGGCGGTTTCACGGCCTTCATCGTTGGCAGCCACTGGCGTAACCGGCGTGTATTTGAGCTGCAGGATACGGCTGGTTTCTGCCAGTACTTTTTCAGTCAGCGCCACATCGCCATTCAGCTTACGGCCCCAGGACGGCACCACGGCACGGATTTTATTTTGCCACTCCGGCGACGCCATCTGCTCCGGATAGACCTTATGCAGCAGCTCCAGCATAATCGGCGCGGCGGTCGAGGCACCTGGCGAGGCACCCAGCAGCGCTGAGACAGAGCCGTCTTCGGACGACACCACTTCCGTGCCTAAACGCAGCACTGCGCCTTCTTTCTCATCTTTCTTGATGATTTGCACGCGCTGCCCGGCCGTCACCAGGCGCCAGTCTTCCTGTTTCGCCTGTGGCACATAAGCACGCAGTGCATCCATACGATCGCGGTCACTTTGCAGCACCTGATCCATCAGGTATTTCACCAGATCAAAGCTTTTCAGTCCGACCTTGATCATGGGCATTACGTTGGTGCTGTTGAGTGAGGCAAACATATCCAGCAGCGAGCCCTGCTTCAGGAATTTGGTCGAGAAGGTCGCAAAGGGACCAAACAGCAGCACCTGCTTGCCGTTCAGCACACGCGTATCGACATGGGGCACGGACATCGGTGGCGCGCCCACGCTGGCTTTGCCATAGACTTTCGCCATGTGCTGTTTCACGACGTCTGGATTCTCGGTGACCAGGAAGGAACCGCCAACCGGGAAGCCCGCATAGCCGTTGGCTTCCGGAATGCCGGCCTTCTGCAGCAGCGGCAGCGCCGCACCGCCCGCGCCAATAAAGATCTTTCCAGCCGTCAACGTGCGGCGTGTACCCTCTTTCATGCAGACGAGCGTCACCTGCCAGCGGCCATCATTAAGGCGGGTAATCTCGCGCACTTCCTGATGCATCCGTAAACGGAAGTTGGCTTTTTGCTCCAGTGAAGCAATCAGCTGGCGCGTTACTTCACCGAAATCGACGTCGGTACCCATGTCTGTCCAGGTTGCTGCCACTTTCTGATTCGACGCACGGCCTTTCATGACCAGCGGAATCCACTGTGCGATTTGTTGCGGATCTTCAGAGTAAGCCATGCCGCGGAACAGCGTGCTTTTCTGTAAGGCAGTAAAGCGCTTGCGCAGGAACGCGACATTATCATCGCCCCAGACAAAGCTCATGTGCGGAGTGCTGTGAATAAAGCTTTTCGGCGTATGCAGGTTGCCTTTCTGAACGTGATAAGCCCAGAACTGGCGAGAAATTTGGAATGACTCGTTAATCGCAACGGCTTTGGCGATATCGATACTGCCATCGGCTCGCTGAGGCGTATAGTTCAACTCGGCCAGCGCCGCATGGCCTGTACCCGCGTTGTTCCAGCCATTTGAAGACTCTTCCGCTACGTGTCCCAGCCGCTCCACCATTTCGATGGACCAGTCAGGTTCCAGATCCTGAAGCCAGGTTCCTAACGTAGCACTCATGACGCCTGCGCCAATAAGCAGTACATCAACGTCTTTACGCTCCTGCGCCCTGGTGGTGTCCTTTCCGCTAACACTCATCATGAGCGCAAGATTTACAGCTGATTTGCACATGAGGCGACATCTCCTCTTCTGTTGACCTGAAGCTCAACAGCGTTGCAGGCGAAATAGTCACGCTTCTGATGAGCGCGTTGCGCTATTTCCGGGTTAAGACTCAGGTATGGGTTAAAGCGACGATAACGAGTTAACTCAACGTTATGCTTTGTTGCCCAAATATAACATTCTCGTATCGGATTTAAACATTTGTTTATTTTTTAAATGCAGAAATGATTCAGCATAAGAAATAATCATAATGCCTGGCTGGGTATAAGGGAGATTTTTCTTTTAACTCAGTGAGTTAAGTTGAAATGGATGTTGCGAGATTGCCTCTTTATGGTGCAGGGTGAAAATGTCACCCAAGGGAAGGAATAATTTAAACTTATGAAAAATGGCGTTTATTTAATTTTATTCTTTGAGGTGAATTTTTAATCGTTGGTGTATCTGGCCCATTTGTGTAAAACAAATGTTACATTTTTGTGACCTCAGGAGTGGCCCCATGCAGGATGCCAGCACGGTTGCGACGCCTCAGGAAATACGCGTGACAGCGTAATTTTAAGATTTTCTTCAGAACAGAAAACCGGCCAGGGCCAACCGCCCGGCAGCCCTGTATCCAGGCCGCTTTTGCAGGACAGCGTTGTCACACCTTGAACCAGCGACGCCAGACAAAGCGGATAACAAAAAACTCCAGCGCGCCCAGCACCAGGAACCACAGGCAGAACACCAGGGTGTACAGCTGGCTCAGATCCTGTAAATGAAACAGCTGCTGCAAATGCTGCGCCACCGTCAGGCTAAAAGCCGGTGCGGGTAGCAGCAGGGCAGACAGAAAGCCCAGCAGTAAAATGCCACCGGGAAGGATTAAGGACTCGAAAGGGTTATTCATGAGCAGTGTTCTCTGTTTATCAGCCGGACATTTTCCGGTATTCCGTGCAGAGGTTCAATCATGCTCTGCCGCTACCTGTCATTCCCGGAGGAAAGCTGTCGAGAAAAGGCTTAAATGACATTAACTTAGCGGCATTCATAGCGACTGTTATGAGTTATAGCCTTTGCTATACTTAAATCCCTGATTTTATTGTCTTTTTATATCGATTATCGCGTGATAGACTGCGCGCACTTTTTAAATAACCGAGCAAATTGTGTGATGGATTTAGCATGAAGCCGTGCTTTTTCATCCCAAGTGAACGAATCATGACCTTTATTGCCACGCTTATTCTTGCTTTTGGAATGTCAATGGACGCGTTTGCCGCCGCACTGGGCAAAGGTGCAACCTTGCATCGTCCTGGCCTGAAGGAAGCCGTGCGGACCGGTCTGATTTTCGGTTGTATCGAAGCCCTGACGCCGCTTATCGGTTGGGCGCTGGGCCTGGCGGCCAGCCAGTACGTAGCGGCATGGGATCACTGGATTGCCTTTTTCCTGCTGGCCTTTCTTGGCGCGCGTATGATGATGGAAGGCTTCCGCAAAACAGCCACAGAGCCTTGTGAAGCACCGCAGAGTCACGGCTTCATGGTACTGGCCACCACGGCGGTCGCAACCAGTCTTGATGCCCTGGCCGTCGGGGTTGGACTGGCGTTCCTGCAGGTAAATATCGTGACCACGGCCCTGACTATCGGTGCGGCAACCACCGTAATGGCCACCACCGGCGTGCTGATTGGGCGTTTTATCGGACCGGTGTTGGGCAAATGGGCTGAAGTGCTGGGCGGCCTGGTCCTGATTGCTATTGGGTCAACCATTCTTGCAGAGCACCTGGCCCTGTTTCAGTAACGCAGTTAAAAGTGAATTTTGTGATCTGGTTCAAAATTTATTGATGCTTTAAACAGCAGGCGCTATACTTTTGCTGTAGATATTCAACAAAATTTTAACCGGATGATGTATGAAACGTTTTTTTAAGTACGTGTTCCACGCTTATGTCGAAACCTTTAAACACGTACCGCCAGGCGCGCTGAACTAAGCGCCCACCGAATACCCTCGATAGTCGCGGTCAGGGATTGACCGGTGATTATCACCTCGTTATCTCGCCCCCCCTTTTGATTGTCCCCTGTCATAACGACAACCTTATCTGCGTGACCTTCCTGACATCCTCCTGCTGACACAACGTGATACATCTGGACATCCGATGTGCCAAACGAGGTACGATTTTCATCGCTATTTTTGCTACTCTGCGCGCCAATTTCTTGTAAAACATGCGGTTATAACCCGTAATCATCATGAGGCGGTCATGCAGCTATGCAGTTTTTACCTTCCTGAACAGGGGAAGAAAAGCTTTGGTATCGTTAAGGCTCAAGGCGTAGTGGATGTCGGTATGCGCCTGGGAAAAGCCTGCCCGGATTTAAAAACCTTCCTGACGCGCTCGTCACTGGCCGACCTGACTGCTTTTGAGGCGATGCCCGCCGATCATGTTTGGTCAACTGTGCAGTTTCTGCCCGTCATCGAGCAGCCTGGTAAAGTGTTTTGCGTGGGCATGAACTATGCCGATAAACGCCAGGAATTCGCCGCCACGCTGGATGCCCCCACGTTATTTGTACGCTTTGCTGACTCCCTGGTCGGCCATGAGCAACCGTTGCAAAAACCCACCACCACCCAGGAGTTTGATTACGAGGGGGAACTGGCGGTGATCATCGGCCAGCCTGCGCATCAGGTTAAGGCGGAAGAGGCGCTGAGCGCGGTGGCAGGATACAGCTGCTTTATGGATGCGACGGTACGCGACATGCAGTTTACCTGGTTTACCGCAGGGAAAAACTGGCCGCAAACCGGAGGCTTCGGGCCCTGGATGACTATCGCCGACGAGATCCCTGATCCGCAGCAGTTGACCATTAAAACGGTGCTGAACGGTCAGGAAGTACAAAACGATACCACCGGCAGCATGGTGCATCCGGTAGCCAACATTATTGAATACGTTTCCGCCTTTAGCCCGCTGTCGCCAGGCGATGTGATTATCACGGGTTCACCGGGCGGCGTGGGTAAAAAACGCACGCCGCCGCTGTTCATGTTCAGTGGCGATGTGGTTGAGGTTGAGATCGAAAAAATCGGCCGCCTGCGCCATACCATTGCCTGACCCAATGCATTAACCGCCTGCCTCTGCCATTCCCGTCCTACACTCAATGGATACCCAGGAACAGGAGCAGCTGATGAGGCGTACCATCCAGTGTAGAAAGCGGCAGGGCATGGCGCTTGCCGCCGGGATCGGCTTAGGTGTCGCGGCGGTCATGTGGGGCACGAAACGCTGGCAGCAAATGAAGCAAACGCCGCCGGTTTCACCACGCAGTCATCACGCGGGATTGGCGGGTTATTATCAACAGATCGGTGACTGGCGCATGTTTACCCGCGTCACGCCTGAGGAACCTCAGGGGTTGCCCGTGGTGCTGATTCACGGCCTGGTAATGTCGGGGCGGTCGATGGAATCACTGGCATTGGCGCTGGGACGGGATTATCACGTTCTGGTGCCCGACCTGCCAGGCTTTGGCGGTAGTGCGTTGCCCGCATCCGCACCGGTTCTTTCGGTGAAAGCGCTGGCCGATATCCTGTGGCAATGGTTACAGCATAACGGATTTCAGCGGGCGATCTGGGTTGGGAGCGCTTTTGGCTGCCAGGTGCTGGCGGCTCTGGCGGATAAATACCCCGAAGCGGTGGCAGGCCTGGTATTACAGGGGCCCACCGCCGATCGCCACGCGCGCAGCGTGGTTCGTCAGATATGGCGAGGCTGGCGTAACAGCCGAATGGAAGCGCATCGATCGCCCGACTCGCTGGCCCGAATTGACTGGGCGAAAGCCGGTTTGCCGCGAGCCTTTGGCACCCTGCGCGCCATGCTGAACGATCCTATCGAACACCACCTGACCTATCTCACCGCGCCAACCCTCTTGCTGAGAGGCTCGCGCGATCCGGTTTGCCCGGCGCGCTGGCTGGATGAGCTGGCGGGGCTGCTGCCGCACAGTGAAAAAATCACCCTGCGCGGCGGCACGCACCGGCTGCACTATGTCTATCCGTGGAGTTTCTGCCACGCCATCCGACCTTTTTTGGTGCGTATTCAGCAGGAGAGCCAGCATGAGTAAACCTCCCAAGGGCATTGCCCGGTTTGATTCAGCCGCCACGATGCTGCTGGCCTTAGCGAATGCGCTGCACGATCGGCCTTTTGCCAGTCCAGGCCAGTCGCCCATGTTAGACCGCTTACTGCCTTCACTTGATCGGTTACCGACCCGGCTGCGTGAGTGGGGCTATGCGGTCAGTGGCCTGGCCGAGGGCATCAGTCACAAACAGGCCAGTGAACTGGACGTCGAAGGCATCGCCGAATGGATGGTCAGTACCTATCCGCAGCGCGATTATCCGGCTGCGTTTGTCGGTGCCACTAACGGTGCCATGGTGCATCTGGCCGCGGCGATGGGAACGCCGTGGCTACCGCAAACGTTTTTGTGCCCGGTGCGGGTACAGCAGAGCGATCCGGATGACGCCCAGTCCGAATTTGAAAACGGCAAGGCCGTGGCAGCAGCGTTGCTGGCGACCTGGCCTAAGCTTGCCGTGCACCACATGCAGGATCCGAGTCAGGATCGCCTCCTGCTGGAAAAAATGCACTATTTCCGCCTGAAGCTGCGCGACATGCCGCTGGCCTTCAATGAGTTTCTGCTGGGAGGATTACCGGCGGGATCAACACTATTCATTAATCACTGTACGCGACAGTGGCCGGTAACGCGCACCAGTGACCGCTCTTTCTTTCAGTTTGGCGCCCCCGGCGGCGCAACCGAAAAGGAGTATTTGCAGGGCGGGCCGAGAGTGGCGGAATATCTGGCGCGGGCAGGCGTGGATCGGGCGCGTTGGGAACCGCCTGCTATCACCGACCACGTCCCTGAAGCCGAATGGGGGCTGGATGGCTACCTGATTTCGCCACTGAAAAAGCTGGCAGAAGCCCAGCGCTGGCGGCTGATGGAGATTCGCTACGACCATCCCGAAGCGCTGAGTTTCGTGGTCGCTGAAATTTATCGCGACTGGTATCTGGCGGCGGGCATATTGCCTGCCCGGCTGACGGTAGACAGCTTTTTACTCATGGATCCTTGGTGCAGCATGCAGCAGCACGCGATTCCGTTCTGGCTGATGTTTCCATCCGTGCCGTCGGCTGATGCGCTGCAGCGCTTTCTTGTAAAGCAGCCGCCTTTCAACCATATCGATATGATGCTGTATTCGCACGGCACCGACAGCATTGGCCTGGCGGACGTCGATCGCTGGAAACAGCTGTTAGCCTTCGCCAGGGAAGAGGGCGCATTAGTCGGGGTAGATGAAACGCGCTTCCCCCACGATTTTGCCACCTTTTCCCGGTTCGATTCGGCGCTCCGGGAGCGCGCCCCGCTACTGCCTGCGCCGCCGCCGCTCAGTATTGATAAAGCGATTGCGGGCATTCAGCGTTATGGTGCGCGCCATGGCGTGACCCTCCACCCGCTGACCTGAATCGGGGATATCAGGCGCCGTCCGTGATGGGTTTGCGCACCAGCAGCAGGTACGCCAGGGCGCCAACCAGGGTGACGCAGGCGCAAATCATCAGCGCCAGGCTGAATGATTTGGTGGTATCCAGCACCCATCCGGTCACGACCGGCGCAAACGAGGCAAAGATAAAGCTGGCGAAGTTTTGAATGCTGCCCACGGACGCCGTCATACGCGCGGTGACGTTGGCATGAATCAAACCCCAACAGGAAGTACCGGCAAAGTGGATGCAAAACAGCGCCATCCCAATCAGCGTCACGGCGCTGGTGGTGTCGGTCGCGCGCGTCACGATAGCGGTAAACCCGGCAGACAAAATCATACCGCTGACAATGCAGACTTTACGGGTTTTTACCGCATCCCAGCCGCGCCTGACCAGCGCATCAACCACATAGCCATTTAACAGCATGCCTGCGGCACCGAACAGGAAGGGAATGGCCGCCAGTAATCCCGTGCTTTTCAGGTCGAGATGATAGGTGGATTGCAGATAGCCCGGCAGCCAGGCGATATACAGCCAGGCGGTATAGTTGATGCCGCTGAAGCCAATCATCATGCCCCACATGGTGCGTTGTTTAAACAGCCCACGCCATTCTTGAAAGCTGATCGGCTCTTTACGCGATGCCACGCTGCCTGCCTGCAGGTAGTGGATCTCTTCAGCGCTTAGCTGTTTGTTATCGCGATCGCGGTAAACCAGGTACCAGCCGATGGCAAGAAACACACCCAGAATCCCGATGGTGACAAACATGCCGCGCCAGCCCAGAACCAGCATCATGGCCGCCAGGATCGGCGGCGCGATGGATAAGCCAATCATCGAGGCGGCGTTAAACATCCCCATCGGCATACCGCGATCTTTAATGTTAAACCAGTCGTTGATGACCTTGACCCCGCACGGATTCATGGGGGCTTCACCAATGCCGAGCCCAATACGCACCAGGACAAACTGCGTAAAGTTATGCACCAGTCCGGACGCGGCCTGGAACAGGGACCAGATAAACATTCCCAGGCCCAGCATAATGCGCGGTCCTTTACGGTCCAGCAGCGCACCGGCGGGCAACTGCGCCAGCCCATAGGCCAGCGAAAACGCAGACAACAGCACGCCGATCTCGGTGGCGCTCAGCCCCATTTCATCACGAATGGTCATGTTGGCCACAGACAGCGAACTGCGATCCAGGTAGTTAATGACGGCAGCAAACAGCAGCAGCAGCATGGCGGTAATCTGGACTTTACGAATGCGCGGCGAGCGCACGATATCACTGCGCCACGGCACAAACGCCTCATCGGGCGAAGTGTCGGACGGGTTCGCGTGATCAACAACCGATCTGTGTTCCATGGCAATCTCCCCGGGCAGGCGATTCATCATTATTGTGAGTATTACGGTCGCCCGGCGGTACAAGGCCGTCGGGGCGTTGCGCTGAGAGTAGGGGGAATGAACAGGATATGTTGTAAAGTTGTTTCAAAATCGTGCGGGAGCTAATGCTTTGTGGTTTTTAATCGGGTTTTAATTGTACTGATTAATGCTCCGTACCATAGAGCGCTTGGCGGTAGCCAGGTGGTTATGCAATGCGCACAGCGCATCCACATCCCGGCGGCCAATCAGGGCGGACAGAATCGACATATGCTCTTCCAGCGCGACGATGTTGCGCTGCTTAAGATCGCTTTCATCCCACTGATAATGCGAATGAAAAATCACTGAAATAATCTCCAGCGACTGATTAAAAAAGGGGTTGTTGGCGGCAGACAGGATCAGCCAGTGCAGCTCTTTATCGAGGGCAGCAAAATGGCGATAGTTGCTGGCGATCGTTTCGCGCATCGATCGGTGGCGATCCAGCAGATCTCTGGCCTGGATCCAGCGTTCATCCTCTCTGGGCAAATTTAGAAAGCGGGTAAGCGCATGAGTTTCCAGCATCTCGCGTAGCTCAAATAACTTTTCGGCGTACTCCTGTGAAAACTTTTTCATCTGCCAGTGGCCGCGTTTAACCGGTTCCAGCAGGTTATAACGCATAAAATGCAGCAGGAATTCCCGTACCGCTACCGGGCTGACGTTGGCCTGTTTTGCCAGTTGCAGTTCGCTGAACGTGTCACCGGGCTGCAGCAGTCGCTGATTAATCATATCAAAAAAGCGTTTTTCCACCTGGCTGGCCTGCAGCTCTATGGCTGGCGTGACGGTGCTGAGGCTGTCTTGCTCTTCAGGCTCGCGCACGATGACCCAGCTCTCTTTTACGTTCTCCAGCACGCCGCGTTGGTGCAGATAACGCAGAGCATGCCGCACCGTAGTGCGGCTGATATTAAACATTTCAGCCAGGGCGGCCTGTGGCGGCAGGGGCGACTGAATATGACCCTGGGCAATGCTTTCCAGCATATGGTTGATCACGTTATGACGTAAATTCTGACTACGGCTCATGAGCGGCTCCGGTTTTTTATGCATTAAAAACCATTGAAGGCCCAAAAAAACCGTCACGCTTCACAGAACGCGCAAAGGAAATGCCTTGTCACGGCAAGATTAGCCATAACTGCGCTAACGATAACGGGAGTCTTACCATGACAACAATGAAAGCATTAGTCATCGCCGAACCACGCAATATGGTCTGGACCACGCGCGCAACGCCTCAACCCGCGCCAGGGGAGGTGCTGATTAAAATTGTCAGCGCGGGCATCTGCGGCACGGATATCCATGCCTGGGCGGGAAACCAACCTTTTTTTAGCTATCCACGGGTACTCGGGCATGAACTCTGCGCAGACATTGTTGAAACAGGCAGCGCCGTGGAGGGGTTTGCCGTTGGCCAGCGCGTGGCGCTGATCCCCTATCTCTCCTGTTATCAGTGCGATGCCTGCCAAAGTGGTAAAACCAACTGTTGTGAACATATCTCAGTTATTGGCGTACATCAGGATGGTGGCTTTTGTGACTATCTGAGCGTGCCTGCGTCAAACCTGTTGGCCGTGGATGCGCTGGCACCTGAGGCGGCGGCGCTGATTGAACCCTTTGCGATTAGCGCCCATGCGGTAAGGCGTGCGGCAGTGGCACAGGGCGATGCCGTGCTGGTGGTGGGCGCTGGCCCTATTGGGCTGGGGGCGGCGGCCATCGCGGCGGCCAATGGCGCGCAGGTCATCGTGGCGGACACCAGTGAATACCGCCGCCAGCACGTCAGTCAACAGCTGGGTCTTCCCGCGCTTAACCCGGCTGACGCCGATTTCATCACCAAGCTGCGCGCTGGATTTAACGGTCAGCTGGCGTTAACCCTGATCGATGCCACGGGCAACCCGGCGGCCATGAACGCGGCGGTTAACCTGATTCGGCATGGCGGTACGGTGGTTTATGTAGGCCTGCACAAAGGCGATCTGGTCATCCCCGACAGTGAATTCCACAAAAAAGAGAGTACGTTGATGGGCAGCCGGAACGCTACGCGCGAAGATTTTGACCGGGTGCATGAACTTATGGCCGCCGGGAAACTGCGAGCAGACATGATGCTGAACCGCCGTTTCGCCTTCTCTACGCTGGCAGAGCATTTTGAGGAAGCGGTTATCAACAATCGTGAGTTGATTAAAGGCGTTATCGATTTTGATCGCTAACGGTGGATGACAGGAGCCGTCTCGCCGCCAGGCTTATCGGCTGAGCAACTGAAAAAAGTGTTTCCGCACGGCCTCCGCATCAACCCCCAGTGCGATGCGCTGTCGAGGCAGATTGCGGAAGGGATCATGCCGGGACGCCAGGGCACTCAACTGACGCACCGTCTGGCCGCAGGCAATGCCTTCCGTAATGACACGAAGCGGGCTTTCCACCAGCGTGAACGCGTCAGGCAAACACAGCCAGGATATCGTCAGCGTGTCATGCAGCGCCATACCAGAAAAGCCTTCTTTCTCAAGGCTGTATGCCAGATAGGGGCGGCAGATCGCATGCAGGACGGGTTGATGAAGTCGATCGACCTCATCGCTGTGGATCAAGACGTTATGCGTGACATCGAGCGGGATCACCACGATCGGCAAGGTGGAAGAGAGAACCTGATCGGCGGCGTGAGGATCTTTCCAGATATTAAATTCGCTGAAGGGCGTGACATTCCCGCTGTGCCCATCCGTGCCAAATGCGCCACCCATCATGACCAGCTCTTTCACCAGCGGAATAATATCCGGCGCCTGATTGATTGCGCTGGCGATATTGGTCAGCGGACCTATCGCGACAAGCGTGATTTCACCAGGACTGGCCCGCACGCTGTCGATAATAAACTGAACGGCACCGGGTGCCTCATCGCTGAAGGGATTATCAAACGCGTCCCCTAAACCATCTTCGCCATGCAGTCGGGCAGGCGCGCTCGGCGCCTGGGCCAATGGACGTGAACAGCCCCGGTATACCGGTACCTCAATCGCCATTTTGTGGCAAAACAGTCGGGCATTTTTCACGGCCTGCCCCACCGCAACGTTGCCAAACACCGTAGTAATGCCCAGCAAATGTTGGGTGCGGGCGGCATAAGCCAGAGCAAAGGCATCGTCTACGCCGATATCAGTATCTAAAATGACAGTTCGCACAGGCCGCTCCAGAACAGGCTCATCCCTTCGCTATGCGTGAAGGGCATTAAACGGCCCTTTAAGGCCGCTGGCAGGTCACCATTTAAGCGGAAAACGGCTCAAGAGGAAACCTGAATTGTGTGGCCCAAAACCGTCTGCTTTGCGGCAGCCTGAGCGGGGTCATCTGTCCAGGCGGCGTCGGTTGGCATTGCTGATTTCCCCGCTCAACTGTGGTTGCCAGTCAGAAAAAGGCGTCGTATTATGGCGCGCATAAGGTGATGGCGTTCCACCTTTCCCAACCGCCTGCAGGCGAAACCTGCGGCTGATGACGCCTGACATTATCCTTAATCCTTTCGCGGGAGCTGGAGTGTCAGGTGCATGCATTTTTTCTGGCCCTCCACCCTCTTCTGCGCAAATCCTGAAATGGAGTCTGTGATGTTAAAACCGCTATTGGCTGTGATTTTGGGCGGCAGTGTGGGCTGTGTACTGCGTTGGTGGTTCGGTATGCGCTTTAATGCGTTTTTCCCCAATCTGCCACCGGGGACTTTGCTGGTGAATTTGATTGGCGGATTCGTGATTGGCGGTGCAATGGCCTGGTTTATCAAAAATCCCTCACTCGATCCCGCCTGGCGGTTACTCATCATTACGGGCTTATGCGGCGGGCTCACCACGTTTTCCACGTTTACAGCAGAGTTAATGACCTTATTGCAGACCGGCAAATACCTGTGGGCGATGAGCAGTGCGCTGGTGCATGTCATTGGCTCGTTACTGATGAGTTTTGCCGGTTTCGCGCTCATTAACCTGTTGGGCTAGCCTGAGGGCCAAACCGGCATGTCTGCGGTTTAGTCCTGCAAGCACTGAGCAATAAACCCGGCGGCGTGCATCGCGCCCTGACCCGAAATCGTGTGACCGGTCTGCGGCTCAAATACCGCTTCGACCAGGACGCCAGCCGCCTTCAGGCGAGTGGCCGCCGACTCGCTTTCACTGGCCGGTATGACCGTATCAGCACGGCCATGAATTATCAGGGCTGGCGTGTGAGGTGCTGGCGTCAGCGGGCCGTCAAAGGCCAGGCGTCCGGAAAACGCCACCACGCCCGCGAGCGGATAACGCCCGGAAGCCAGCAGATCCAGCGCCATAATTGAGCCCTGCGAAAAGCCCACCAGAATGACGTTTTCCCAGCGATCTGCCATTCCGTGCTGCGCCATCAGATGACGAATAACGTGGTCAAAGGCCTCGCGGGCTTCACGCACCCGACCCGGGCGATTTTCCGGCGTAATCCCGGCCAGGCTAAACCACTGATAGCCCGCGCCATGCTCAAAGACGTAAGGCGCATCCGGTGAGGCAAAGGCCACATCCGGGAGCAGGGTTGCCCAGTCGTCGCCAATGGGGGCCAGATCGTCGCCGTTACTGCCCACGCCGTGCAGGAAGATCACCAATGCTTTTGCCATGTCCGTTCCTTCGCTGTTTTGTCAGATTCTGCAGGCATTTGAACAGCTGGCGGGATTAACGTCAAAACCTAACGACGCTTCAGGTCGCGCGTTGGCATGAGGCATTCCGTGCCGTTCTGCTTTCCCTGAACCCTAAAACCTGCTTGACTGACGTGTCATCGGTTGCTGTCTGGAGTTATGCATGTCGTTGTTCCACCTGAGTTCGCTTTCAGATATCTCTGCCGCTGAATGGGATGCGCTGTTACCCGATCAACAGCCTTTTTTACGCCACGCGTTTTTGCTGAGCCTGGAAGAAAGTGGCAGCGTCCGGCCGGAAAGGGGCTGGCAGCCCGATCACCTTCTCTGGCGTGAGGCCGGTGTGCTTCGCGCCGCGCTTCCCGGTTATCAAAAGTTTCATTCTCAGGGTGAATACGTTTTCGATCACGCCTGGGCAGATGCCTGTCAGCGCGCCGGGATTCCGTACTATCCGAAATGGCTGGGCGCGATTCCTTTCAGCCCGGTCACAGGGGCACGCGTACTCGGCGCAGCGGATGCCGCCGCCCGACTGCTTGCGGCTCTCCCGGACGCGCTGGCTGAACAGGGGCTGAGTGGTGCGCATATCAACTTCACCGACCCGCAAGCGAACGCCTTGCTGGCGGCGCAACCTGACTGGCTGTCACGCCTGGGCTGCCAGTATCACTGGCACAATCGAGGCTATCGCGACTTTCAGGATTTCCTGGATACGCTGATGTCGCGTAAACGTAAACAGCTGCGAAAAGAGCGCGAGCAGGTGGTGCAGAGCGGTTTTGAATTTGACTGGTATCGCGGCGATCAACTGCGCGAGGATCAGTGGGACTTTGTCTATACCTGCTACGCCAATACTTATGCAGTGCGCGGCCAGCGGCCCTATCTGACCCGCGCCTTCTTCAGCCTGCTGGCTGAGAGGCTGCCGGACAATATTCGCGTGGTCATTGCCCGTCTGCAGCAACAACCGGCGGCGATGGCCTTTTACCTCAAGGACGGCCAAAGCCTGTATGGCCGCTACTGGGGCTGCCTGGCGGAATTTGACCGGCTTCACTTCGAAACCTGTTTTTATCAGGGGATGGATTTCGCCATTGCGGAAGGGCTGCAACGCTTTGATGCGGGCGCGCAGGGCGAGCACAAACTGGTACGTGGTTTTGAACCCCAGATGACCCACTCCTGGCACTATCTGTGCCATCCCGGCCTGCGCGCGGCCGTGGATGACTTTCTGCAGCAGGAGCGGCAAGGCGTCCATCTTTGGGCCGAAGAAGCCCGTGACGCCCTGCCATATCGACGCGGCGATTAATCTGCGCCAACAAATCCTCCCGTCTGATGCTGCCACAGACGGGCATACAGGCCATTTTGAGCCAGTAGCTCAGAGTGACTACCGATTTCCACAATCTGGCCTTTTTCCAGCACCACCAGACGATCCATTTTGGCAATGGTGGACAGGCGGTGGGCGATGGCAATCACCGTTTTGCCCTGCATCAGGGATTCCAGGCTTTCCTGAATCGCGGCTTCCACTTCGGAATCGAGCGCGGACGTCGCTTCATCCATAATCAGGATCGGCGCATCTTTCAACAGGACACGGGCGATAGCTACGCGCTGGCGCTGCCCGCCTGACAGTTTCACCCCGCGTTCGCCCACGTGTGCATCCAGACCAAACCGGCCCTGAGAATCCGACAGCAAGGGGATAAACTCATCGGCGCGGGCGCGATGAATGGCTAACTGGAGTTCTTCTTCGCTGGCATCTGGTCGCCCGTACAGCAGGTTTTCGCGAATAGAGCGATGCAGCAGCGAGGTATCCTGGGTGATCATCCCGATCTGGCTGCGCAGGCTCTCCTGCGTCACTTCAGCAATATTTTGACCGTCAATCAGGATACGACCGCCGTTGAGGTCGTACAGGCGCAGCAGCAGGTTCACCAGGGTGGATTTACCCGCACCGGAAGGCCCAATCAGGCCAATTTTTTCTCCGGGTTTGATGGTCAGGTTCAGGCCATCAATGACCTGACGGCCGCCGCCATAGTCAAAACGGATAGCGTCGAAACGAATCTCGCCCTGCGTCACCTTTAGCTGTGTTGCCTTTGAGGAATCCTGCACGCTAAGCGGTTGTGAAATGGTATTCAGCCCGTCCTGCACCATACCGATGTTTTCAAAAATCCCGTTTACCACCCACATCACCCAGCCGGACATGTTGACCAGGCGGATCACCAGGCCGGTTGCCAGGGCAATGGCACCAACGCTGATCAGCGACTCGCTCCACAGCCACAGCGCCAGTCCTGACGTTGAGACAATCAGGATTCCGTTCAGCGTTGATAAGGTGAGGTCCATGCTGGTCACCATCCGGTTAGCCTGCTGCGTCTTATCCGTCTGCTCCTGAATCGCTTCGCGGGCATACTGACGTTCCAGATCGCTGTGCGCGAAAAGCTTGATGGTGGCGATGTTGGTATAGCCGTCAACAATGGTGCCCATCAGCTTCGAACGGGCCTCCGATGACACCACCGAACGGGCTTTTACCCGGGGGACGAAAAAGCGCAGCGCGGCAACGTAGGCCACAATCCAGATTATCAGCGGAATCATCAAACGCCAGTCGGCTTCTGCAAACAGGACCATCGCCGTTGCGGCATAGATCAGCACATGCCAGATCGCATCCACCAACTGTACTGCCGAGTCGCGCAGCGAATTACCGGTTTGCAAAATACGTTGCGCAATCCGCCCGGCGAAGTCGTTCTGAAAAAAGTTCATGCTCTGCCGCAGGACATAATTATGGTGCTGCCAGCGGATCATACTGGTCATGCCGGGGTTAATGCTCTGATGGACCAGCATATCGTGCAGTGCAATAAACACCGGGCGCAGTATTAGCGCAACACAGCCCATCCATAACAACGTTTGCCAGTTATCCCTGAACAACGTTGCTGGCGTAGCGTGATTCACCAAATCGATAATGCGGCTCAGATAACTGAACAGTGCAACCTCAATCAGTGCGCCAATTAATCCCACCACCAGTAGTGCGGCGAAGCTCGGCCACACCTGACGCAGATAGTAAAAGTAAAATGGCCAGACCCGTGAAGGCGGCATATCGGTTGGCGCATCCTGAAAAATATTGATAAAACGTTCGAAACGACGATACAACATAGAGTCACTCTTTCCGTTCGGGAAGAGTTACAGCTTAGTGCATGTGTACGCCCGATTAAAAAGGATTAAATATGGATATCACTCTGCGCGGCCGCGAGCCTGGCGATGCTGCGGCATACCAACGTCTTTACGGTAATCCGGCGGTTTATCCCTGGACGCTTCAGTTGCCTTTCCCCAGCGTCGCGACCTGGGAAAAGAAGTTTGCAAAGATGGATGCGGAAGGCTTTATCAATTTTATCGCCGAAGTTGAGGGGGAAATGGTGGGCGAACTCACGCTGTTTACCAATCATAATCCGCGTACCCGCCACTGCATCAGTTTCGGTATTGGCGTCGATCCCGCCTTCTCTGGTCGGGGAATCGGAGAGCATTTGATTCGTAACGCCATGGATTATGCGCGCAACTGGCTGGGCATCACCCGTATGGAACTGGAGGTGTTTCACGATAATCACCGGGCGCTGGCGCTGTATGAGCGACTGGGTTTTGAACGCGAAGGCATCCGCCGCCAGGCGTCACTGCGTGAAGGCAAATTTCACGATGTGGTGATGATGGCAAAATTGCTCACTGAGACAGCCTGACCACGCTCTTTTTTACCGGTTAACAGGAAAAATCTCCCTTCGACGACTAAAATTTGTGCTGTGCCACAGTTCGCACAAAATGACCTGCACAAAACCGAGTGCCTGCCGATATCACGATATCACCCGCTGATACTCTGGAGGGAGATTGTGATTAAACTCATCACCATTGACGAACTAAAACCGGGTATGTTCGTCCACAAGCTTGAAGTCTGGTGGTTTAAAGACAAACGCATTCGTAATCAGATGTTGATCACCGATCAACGTCAGGTTTCGATGTTTCGTCATGAGGGCATACAGCGTTTATGGATCGATATGGAGAAATCGATTTCAGTGACGCCATCTGTGCCGAAAAAGGTCGATTCAGGCCTGCGTGCGCCTTTTTCTCAGGAAATGGAGCAGGCGCAGCATATCTTTGAACAGGGAAAGCCAAAAGTGCTGGCCATGTTCAGCGAGGCACGCCTGGGCCATGGTCTGAATCTCAATGACATGATTGCCATTGTCGATCAGATTGCGGGCTCTATTGAGCGTGAGCCCTCTGCGCTGTTACGCGTTGCGCAGCTAAAGGATCATGACAATTACACCTACCTGCATTCCATGGCGGTCTGTGGGCTCATGATCGCCTTTGGAAAAAAACTGGGGCTGGATGCTCAGCAGCTTCAGCGGGTGGGGATGGGCGGATTACTGCACGACCTGGGTAAGGCAGCCGTACCACTCGCTATCCTCAACAAACCGGACACGCTCAACGACGAAGAGTTTAAGATCATGCGTGAACATCCGATTGCCGGTGCGCAAATGCTGATGGATGCACAGGCAGGCGATGATCTTGTGGATATCGCGCTGCATCACCATGAAAAATATGACGGTAGCGGCTATCCCTATGGCCTGAAAGGCCATGAGATCAGCGTGTATTCCCGCATGGCGACGATTTGTGACGTTTACGATGCGCTGACCTCAACGCGGCCTTACCGTAAAGGCTGGACCCCAGCCAAAACCCTGCAAATGATGTTGAGCTGGCCGGGGCATTTCGACAGTACCTTACTGCACGCTTTCGTCAGTACGATAGGGATGTATCCCGTCGGTTCCCTGGTTCGCCTGGCGTCTGGACGCATTGCGCTGGTGGTGAAGGTCGGCGATAAGTCATTACAGCGACCTACGGTGCATGTCTTCTGGTCACTGCACGCGCAGCGGGAAATCAAACCTGAGGTGCTGGATCTGGGCGACAGTTTTTGTACTGACAGCATTGTGTGTGCCGAAGATAACGGCCGTTGGGACAACGTCGATCTGCGCCGAATCTGGTTGCTGGACGCCGCCTGATATTGCGGGTCGTTTTTATACATTTTTTACATCCCCGACCCGCATTTTAACCCTTTCTTTATGTGCGCCAGCGCAAGCTACTCAGCAAATCCAATCCTCTGGAGGTTGCTGTGAGTGCAGGCGTAATAACCGGCATTGTGCTGGTAGTGTTGTTGCTGGGCTATCTGATCTATGCCCTGTTAAATGCGGAGGCCTTCTGATGGCGGCCAATGCGTTTTTACTGATCGCGGTTTATCTGCTGTTGCTGATGGTGATGGCGCAACCGCTGGGGCGTGGGCTGGCCGCGCTGGTTGCCGATAAACCCCTCTTTGCACGTGCTGAAGCCCTGCTGTGGCGTTTTTCGGGTGTACAAGAAGGCGGTATGCGCTGGCAGCACTACCTGCTGGCAATTTTGGTGTTCAACTTGCTTGGCTTCGTGGTGCTGCTCGCCATCCTGATGTTTCAGGGAGCGTTGCCGCTCAATCCGCAACATCTTCCCGGACTGAGCTGGGATTTGGCGCTGAATACCGCTATCAGTTTTGTCACCAACACCAACTGGCAGTCTTATGCCGGTGAAAGCACCCTGAGTTACTTCAGCCAGATGGTCGGGCTGACGGTGCAGAACTTCGTTTCCGCCGCCACCGGCATCGCCGTGGCGTTTGCGCTGATTCGCGGTTTTGCTAATCGTTCGGTGGCAACCCTGGGCAACGCCTGGCGCGATTTAACGCGCATTACACTCTATGTCCTGTTGCCGATCAGCCTGCTGATGGCGCTGTTTTTTGTCAGCCAGGGCAGCATCCAGAACTTCCTGCCGTATCACAACGTCACCAGCCTGGAAGGTGCGCAGCAAACGCTGGCAATGGGGCCGGTTGCCTCTCAGGAAGCCATCAAAATGCTGGGCACCAACGGCGGCGGCTTTTTCAACGTCAACTCTGCGCATCCGTTTGAGAACCCTACCGCGCTGAGCAATTTCGTACAGATGCTTAGTATCTTCCTGATTCCTGCAGCACTCTGCTTTGCCTTTGGCGAAAGCGTTAAAGATCGGCGCCAGGGCTCAATGTTGCTGTGGTCCATGACGTTGATGTTTGTCGTGGCTGCTGCGCTGGTGATGTGGGCCGAACTACGTGGCAACCCGCACTTTCTGACGCTAGGGGCTGACAGCGCCATCAATATGGAAGGCAAAGAAACGCGCTTCGGCATTCTCAACTCCAGCCTGTTTGCGGTGATTACGACGGCGGCGTCCTGCGGTGCGGTAAACGCGATGCATGACTCGTTTACGGCGCTGGGCGGTATGGTGCCGATGCTGCTGATGCAACTGGGCGAGGTGGTGTTTGGCGGCGTGGGTGCCGGTCTGTACGGGATGCTGCTGTTTGTCTTACTGGCGGTGTTTATTGCCGGGTTGATGATTGGCCGCACACCGGAATTCCTCGGCAAGAAAATCGACGTATGGGAAATGAAAATGACGGCCCTGGCGATTCTGGTCACGCCCGCGCTGGTGTTGATCGGTACGGCGATTGCGATGATGACCGACGCCGGACGCGCAGGTATGGCAAACCCCGGAACGCATGGCTTTAGTGAAGTCCTGTATGCCGTTTCGTCGGCCGCCAATAACAATGGCAGCGCCTTTGCGGGCCTGAGCGCCAATACGCCGTTTTGGAACCTGCTGCTGGCGGTGTGCATGTTCGTAGGTCGCTTCGGCATCATTATTCCGGTCATGGCGATTGCGGGGGCAATGGCGGTGAAAAAAGTGCAGCCGGTAGGTAACGGCACGCTCCCTACGCACGGTCCGCTGTTTATCGCACTGCTGGTTGGTACCGTCTTGTTGGTCGGCGCGCTGACCTTTATTCCTGCTCTGGCGCTGGGTCCGGTCGCCGAGCACCTGCAACTTATTCAGGGACAATAATCATGAGTCGTCAACAACAGGTGTTTGACGCAGCGCTGTTACGTACCTCAGCGATCGATGCGGTAAAAAAACTCGATCCTCGCGTGCAGTTTCGCAATCCGGTCATGTTTGTGGTTTACCTGGGCAGTATCCTGACCTCGATTCTGGCCATAATGATGTTTACCGGACACCAGAGCGGCAGCGCCAGCTTTACCGGCGCGATTGCCCTGTGGTTATGGTTCACCGTGCTGTTTGCCAACATGGCAGAAGCCCTGGCGGAAGGGCGCAGTAAAGCCCAGGCAAACAGCCTGAAAGGCGTTAAAAAGACCAGCTTCGCCAAAAAACTGTCGGCGGCGCACTACGGTGCAGCGTGGCAGCAGGTGGCGGCCGATGCGCTGCGTAAAGGGGATGCCGTGCTGGTAGAGGCCGGTGATGTGATCCCCTGCGACGGTGAAGTCGTGGAAGGGGGCGCATCGGTAGACGAGAGCGCGATCACCGGTGAATCGGCACCGGTGATCCGTGAATCGGGCGGGGATTTCGCCTCGGTGACCGGCGGGACACGCATTCTGTCTGACTGGCTGGTCATTACCTGCAGCGCCAACCCAGGCGAAACCTTCCTGGACCGGATGATCGCCATGGTCGAAGGCGCACAGCGTCGTAAAACCCCGAATGAGATTGCCCTGACCATTCTGCTGGTGTCGCTCACCATTGTGTTTCTGTTAGCCACCGTCACGCTGTGGCCTTTTTCAGCCTGGGGCGGCACGCCGGTCACCATCACCGTACTGGTGGCGCTGCTGGTATGCCTGATCCCGACCACCATTGGCGGTCTGCTGTCCGCTATCGGCGTGGCCGGGATGAGCCGGATGCTGGGCGCTAACGTCATTGCCACCAGTGGCCGCGCTGTTGAAGCCGCTGGCGACGTGGATGTGCTGATGCTGGATAAAACCGGCACCATCACGCTGGGTAACCGTCAGGCAACGCAGTTTTTACCGGCTCCCGGCGTCACGGAAGAACAGCTGGCGGATGCGGCGCAGCTGGCGTCCCTGGCGGATGAAACGCCGGAAGGGCGCAGCATCGTGGTGCTGGCGAAGCAAAAGTTTAACCTGCGTGAACGTGACCTGAGCAGCATGGGCGCCAGCTTTATTCCCTTCTCGGCTCAAACCCGTATGAGCGGCGTCAACGTACAGGACCGCCTGATCCGTAAAGGTGCGGTCGATGCGGTGCGCCGTCATATTGAAGCCAGCCACGGTGCCTTTCCGGCTGAGGTGAACGCCCGGGTTGAAGAGGTGGCGCGGGCCGGTGGCACACCGCTGGTGGTGGCGGAAGGCGCAAAGGTGCTGGGCGTGGTGGCGCTAA
The DNA here is from genome assembly GCF_059801205.1 of Pantoea sp. Ae19-2. NCBI lineage: Bacteria > Pseudomonadati > Pseudomonadota > Gammaproteobacteria > Enterobacterales > Erwiniaceae > Pantoea > Pantoea sp. Ae19-2. Next base: position 4,148,353 of record NZ_JBCHWE010000001.1, read on the forward strand.
AAGATATCGTTAAAGGTGGCATCAAAGAACGTTTTGCGGAACTGCGCAAGATGGGCATTAAAACCGTGATGATCACCGGTGATAACCCGCTCACCGCCGCCGCCATCGCGGCAGAGGCAGGGGTGGATGACTTTCTGTCAGAAGCGACGCCGGAAGCCAAGCTGGCACTGATTCGTCAGTATCAGGCGGAGGGGCGCTTAGTCGCGATGACCGGTGACGGCACCAATGACGCGCCAGCGTTGGCCCAGGCGGACGTGGCGGTCGCCATGAACTCGGGTACTCAGGCGGCGAAAGAAGCGGGCAACATGGTCGATCTGGACTCGAACCCCACCAAACTGCTGGAAGTGGTGCACATTGGTAAGCAGATGCTGATGACGCGCGGTTCCTTGACCACCTTCAGTATCGCCAATGACGTTGCCAAGTATTTCGCCATCATCCCGGCCGCCTTTGCTGCAACCTATCCACAGTTAAATATGCTCAACGTGATGCAGCTGCACTCGCCCGCATCGGCCATCCTGTCGGCCGTGATTTTTAACGCCCTGGTGATTGTATTCCTGATCCCTCTGGCGCTTAAAGGTGTCAGCTATCGCCCCTTGAGTGCCGCATCGCTGTTGCGCCGTAATTTACTGATTTATGGGTTAGGTGGGCTGCTGGTGCCCTTTGTCGGCATCAAAGCGATTGATATGTTGCTCGTGCTGTCTGGTATGGCCTGAGGAGATTAAAATGAGTCAGTTACGTCCGGCGATTTTCCTGCTTTTGCTGCTAACGGTTGTGTGCGGCGTCGTTTATCCTTTGCTTACCACGGGACTGTCGCAACTGCTGTTTCCCTGGCAGGCTAACGGGTCAGTATTGAATGTCGATGGCGAAGAACGGGGATCAGCGCTGATTGGTCAGAATTTTAGCCAGCCCGGTTATTTCTGGGGGCGTCCTTCTGCAACCGGTGATAAGCCTTATAATCCTCTGGCCTCCAGCGGCAGCAACCTGGCGGCCAGCAACCCGGCGCTGGATAAGGCTGTAGCCGAGCGCGTGGCGGCTTTGCGCACGGCGAATCCGCAGGCTAACGGGGCGGTACCGGTCGAGCTGGTAACCACCTCGGCCAGTGGACTGGACCCGGAGATTTCGCCTGAGGCTGCGCTGTGGCAGGCACCGCGTATCGCGGCGGCACGTCAGCTGCCGCTGGCGAAAGTGGATGCCCTGGTAGACAGCATGACGCAGCGCCCGCTGCTGCCCTTTATCGGCGAACCGACTGTCAATGTGCTGCAGCTTAATCTGGCGCTGAACGACCTCAAATAACTGTAAGGATGCTATGAACCACGAACCGCTGCGCCCCGATCCGGATGCGCTGCTGCAGACCAGCAGCGACAGCCATCGCGGCAAACTGAAAATCTATTTTGGCGCCTGTGCGGGCGTAGGAAAAACCTATGCCATGTTGCAGGAGGCGCAGCGGCTGCGTGCCCAGGGGCTGGATGTGCTGGTGGGCGTAGTGGAAACGCACGAACGTCCGGAAACAGCGCAGCTTCTTAACGGACTGGTGCTGTTGCCGCGCCGGGCGACGGGCCGTTCGCGGCATGCGGAGTTCGACCTTGATGCCGCGCTGGCGCGCCATCCGGCAGTAATTTTGATGGATGAGCTGGCGCACACGAACGTGAAGGGCTCACGTCATCCCAAACGCTGGCAGGATATTGAGGAACTGCTGGAGGCGGGCATTGATGTCCTGACGACAGTGAATGTTCAGCATCTGGAAAGTCTGAATGATGTGGTCGGTGGCGTCACCGGCATTCAGGTGCGTGAAACCGTTCCCGATCCCTTTTTCGACGCTGCCGATGAAGTGGTACTGGTTGATCTCCCGCCTGACGATCTCCGCCAGCGCCTGAAAGAGGGCAAGGTCTACATTGGCGATCGTGCCGAACGCGCCATCGAAAATTTCTTTCGTAAGGGCAACCTGTATGCCCTGCGTGAGCTGGCGCTGCGCCGCACTGCCGACCGGGTCGATGACCAGATGCGCGCCTGGCGCGACAGTCAAGGCCGCGATCGGGTCTGGCACACGCGTGATGCCATTTTATTGTGTATTGGGGACGATACCGGCAGTGAAAAACTGGTGCGGACGGCGGCGCGGCTGGCCGCCAGGCTGGGCAGCGAATGGCATGCCGTTTACGTGGAAACGCCCCGGCTTAACCGGCTACCGGAAGCGCGGCGTCGGGCCATTTTACGCACGCTGAAGCTGGCGCAGGATATGGGGGCGGAGACGGCGACGCTGTCCGACCCTGATGAGGCGCAGGCGGTCCTGCGTTACGCGCGGGAACACAATCTGGGTAAGATTGTGACAGGCCGACGCCCGGCGCGCCGCTGGCGGCGTGACAGCTTTGCCGAGCGGCTGGGGCAGTTGGGTCCCGATCTGGATCTGTTGGTCGTGGCGCTCAATGAGCCTATCCAGGATGCGCCCCATCCGTTAGCCGAGGATCGGGTTAACAGCGACAAATGGCGGCTGCAGCTGCGCGGCGTACTGATGGCGCTGGTGCTGTGTATTGTGGTCACCGCCGCAGGGCAGTCGGTGCTGATCAGCTTCGATCCGGCCAACTGTGTGATGATCTATTTGCTGGCGGTGGTGATCGTCGCGTTGCGCTATGGACGATGGCCCTCCGTTATCGCCACCGTTATGAACATCATTGCCTTTGACCTGTTTTTCGTCGCACCTACCGGCACGGTCGCGGTCTCGGATTTGCAATACCTGGTGACCTTTGGGGTGATGCTGGCGGTCGGGGTCATTGTTGGCAACCTGACGGCCGGCGTCCGCTACCAGGCGCGGGTTGCCCGTTACCGGGAGCAGCGCACGCGGCAGCTTTACGAAATGGCCAAGTCGCTGGGAAGCGGCCTGACGCCTGAAGATATCGCCGCAACCAGCCAGCGGGTGCTGGAGGCGACCTTACAGGCGCGATGCCTGCTGCTGCTACCCGATGAGCAGGGCGAACTGCACACGCTGGGCAACGCGCTGCCGGGCAACGAACCGGATTGGGCTATCGCGAAATGGAGCTTCAGCAAGGGCCAGCCAGCAGGCGCAGGCACGGACACCTTACCGGCGGTGCCCTACCAGATTCTGCCGCTGAAAGTGGGCGATCTGTGTCGCGGATTGCTGGTGGTTGAACCGCAGAATGTGCGTCAGCTGATGGTGCCGGAACAGCAACGGCTGCTGGAAACCTTCACCGTGCTGATTGCCAATGCCCTGGAGCGGATGGCGCTGTCCCAGAGTGAGGCGGCTTCCCGGCTGTCAGCTGAACGTGAGCAGCTGCGTAATGCTTTGCTGTCGGCGCTCTCCCATGATTTACGTACCCCGCTGACGGTGCTGTTTGGTCAGGCAGAAATGCTGATGCTGGACCTGGCCAGCGATAACTCAAAGTATGTGCCCCAGGCCAGCCAGATTCGTGAACAAACCCTGAGTACCATTCGTCTGGTCAGCAACATGCTGGATATGGCGCGTATTCAGTCAGGCGGCCTGAATTTACGCGAAGAGTGGCTGGCGCTGGAAGAGGTGATTGGCGGTGCGCTCAGTAGCATGGCGCCGTCGCTCAAGGGAAGAGAGGTCGAACTCGACCTGCCTGAAGATATTGTCCTGATCAAAGGCGACAGTACGTTGCTGGAGCGGGTATTTACCAACCTGATTGAAAACAGCCTGAAGTACGCTGGCAACTGTGCGCCCCGCGGCATACGTGCCTGGTGTGAAAATACCCGGCTGGAAATCGCCATCTGGGATGGCGGGCCGGGCATCGCCCAAAACGACCTGACGCGGATTTTCGATAAATTTTCACGCGGTGATAAAGAATCGGCCGTACCGGGCGTTGGGCTGGGACTGGCGATTTGTAAAACGATTATCGAAAGCCACGGCGGTCAGATCTGGGCGGAAAATCGTGCTGAAGGCGGTGCCTGCTTTCGTCTCTCTTTACCACTTCCACCCGTTCCTGAAATTTCTCCTGAAGGCTTGAAATAACTTCACAGATGATCGGTTATAATGCGCGACCTTACTGATTATGATTGGGAAATTATGGAACGTTTTACCGAAAACCTGATGTATGCATCGCGCTGGTTGTTGGCTCCGGTTTACATTGGACTTTCGCTGGGACTGCTGGCGCTCACCGTCAAATTTTTCCAGGAAATTTTTCACCTGTTGCCCAACATTTTTAGCATTGCAGAAAACGATCTGATTTTGCTGCTGCTGTCGCTGGTGGATATGACGCTGGTGGGTGGGTTGCTGGTCATGGTTATGCTGTCAGGCTACGAAAACTTTGTGTCCAAACTCGACATTGACGAGGGCAAAGAGAAGCTGAGCTGGCTGGGCAAGATGGATTCCGGCTCGTTGAAAAATAAAGTCGCGGCCTCGATTGTGGCGATTTCCTCCATTCACCTGCTGCGGGTGTTTATGGATGCGCGCAATGTCGAAAACGACAAGCTGATGTGGTACGTCATCATCCACCTGACCTTTGTCCTGTCTGCCTTCGTGATGGGCTGGCTGGACAACATGTCGCGAGCGGAAAAGAAAAACGTCTGATCGACGGCAACCCCCTGGACGCCGTCCGGTGACACGGCTTCCCCGGTGGGGGAGGCCTTTTTCAGCCTGAAGCGGGCCGCGCGCCCGTCAGATGCGGAAATACCGCTTTGATCATGGCAAAGAAGGCGGTCAGCCTGGCGGGATAATAGCTCGCCCACGGATAGGTCAGCCAGACTGGCAACGGGGGAGCCTGCCATTCCGGCATAAGCTGAATCAGATTGCCCTGTGCCAGATCCTCCTGAATGACCCATGTCGACAGAATAGCGGTTCCCAGCCCCGCCAGCGCAGCTTTGCGCACGGCGAAGAGGCTGTCGCTGCTGAGCAGGGGAACGATAGGCAGATTCATCGGTTCCCCCTTGTCTTTATGTTGTAATGCGATCTCGTTACGGTAGAAACTCGTCAGCGCCAGCCACGGCAAATCGCCCAGTTGCGCCACCTGGTTAATCGGGGGATATTGCTGAAGCAGCGCGGGCGCAGCGACAACAATGCGCGGCACTTCGGCCAGCAGCACGGCTACAACAGAAGGGTCGGTCAGTGCCCCCACCTGAATCGCACAGTCCACGTTCTCGGCGACGAAGTCTGGCGTCCTGTCGTTCAGCATCCATTCAATGCGCAAACGCGGATAGCGGCGCATAAAGTTCACCAGCGGTGTGACCAGCTGATCCTGGCCAAAAGCGTGGGGCGCGCGCACCCGCAAAATGCCAACCGGATCGCTGCCGGCGCCGGTCAGTTCATCTTCCAGCGCGTGCCAGGTTGCCAGGAGCTGCCGGGCCTGTGCATAGCAACGCTCACCATCATCAGTCAGCTTTAGCGCATGGGTGGTGCGCAGAATCAGTTTCAGCCCCAGCCCCTGTTCAAGAGACTGCAACCGGCGACTGATTGTCGGTTGCGTAATACCCAGTTGCAACGCTGCGGCAGACAAACTGCCGCTTTCGACAATGCGAATAAAGGTGTGCATCAGTTCGATACGATCGCTGTTACTGAAATTGCTCATGCGTTCCACGTATAACCGTTTTGCTTTTTATTAGTCTACCGCGTATGTCAAAAACAGGCTTTACTTGCCACACTATTTTTTGAGGATGTAACCATGTCAGCGGTAAAAACTATGACTCCCCACTCAACTGAACGCCTGCCCGCCCCCCTGGTCTTTACGCTGGCTGCCGGCGCGGGCCTGAGCGTGGCCTCGATTTACTACAGTCAGCCGATGCTGGATATCATCGGTAAGCAGTTTCAGGTCAGTGTGAGCACCGTAGGCATGGTGCCGATGTTAACGCAGGCCGGGTATGCTTTAGGTATTCTGCTGCTGGCCCCGCTTGGCGATCGCCACGATCGCCGCACGATAATTTTGATCAAAGGGCTGCTGTTGGTGATGGCGCTGCTGCTGTGTGGGTTTTCCGGCGGCATCAGCGCGCTGCTCATCGCCAGCTTTGTCACCGGCCTGACGGCGACCGTGGCGCAGGATATTGTTCCGGCATCGGCGGCGCTGGCACCGGCGCACAGCCGGGGTAAAACCGTGGGTACGGTAATGACGGGATTACTGGTAGGCATTTTACTCTCCCGGGTCGTCAGCGGCGTGGTGGCAGAGTATTTTGGCTGGCGCACCATGTATATTATCGCGGCTCTGGCTGTGTTTCTGATTAGCCTGACGTTGTGGCGTGTGCTGCCGCGCTTTACGCCCGGCACGTCGGTAAGCTATCCCCGCCTGCTTTTATCGCTGGTTCACCTGTGGCGCGAACACCAGACCCTGCGGCGCGCGGCCCTGGCTCAGGGACTGCTTTCTGTCAGCTTCAGCGCCTTCTGGTCTACGCTGGCGATCATGCTCAGCGAACGTTTTCACTTTGACAGTGCCATCGCCGGTGCCTTTGGTCTGGCAGGGGCGGCGGGTGCACTGGCCGCGCCGCTGGCGGGTAACCTGGCCGATCGACTCGGCCCGGCACGCGTGACCCAGTTTGGTGCCGGCCTGGTCACGGCGGCCTTCGCCCTGATGTTTTTGCTGCCGCTGCTGTCGCTCCCCGGTCAGTTGGTCGTCATCGTTATCAGCACGCTTGGTTTCGACTTAGGCGTGCAGGCCACGCTGGTCGCCCATCAAACGCTGATTTATGGTCTGGTACCCGATGCACGTAGTCGTCTTAACGCCCTACTGTTTACCATCGTGTTTATCGGCATGGCCAGCGGTGCGGCGCTGGGCAGCCTGGCGCTTGCCCACTGGGGCTGGAATGGCGTTGTGGTGTTGTCCACGCTCGCCGCCGCTGCCAGCCTGATGGTGCGGCTCGCCAGTCGTCATCTCAAGGACTGATCCTTCCGCCCGTCAGCAAATGTGCCAGGCTTAGTCATAAACTCAATTAAAACGGTGCGTTATGAACTTTATTGCCTGGACAGCTGCGACGGGCTGTCTTCTGTTATTAATGTCACTGGCATCAGGGTGGATCCACCGTGGCCCAGTGACCTCTTTTGGTCTTTTCTTGTTAGCCGGGATCGCCTGTGGGCCGTGGATGTTTGATGTTATCGAGATTGATATCATTCGCCATGCGGAACTGGTGACGCACATTACCGAAATCACGATGGCTGCGTCACTGTTTATTACGGGGCTCAAATTACGCTTGCCGCTTAAAGCGAAAAGCTGGCGAGCCGGAGGCTTACTGGCCTTTCCGGCGATGTTGATGACGGTGGCGGCCATGACGCTGCTGTCTCATTGGCTGGTCGGGTTGTCCTGGCCCGTTGCACTGGCGTTTGGCGCAATTGTTGCGCCCACCGACCCGGTACTGGCTAGCCTGATTTCGGTGAGCGACGCGCAGGACGATGACGCCTTGCGCGTCGCCATTTCTAGCGAGGCGGGCATGAATGATGGTTCAGCGCTGCCGTTGCTGGTGCTGGCTTTGCTGCTGTTCAACGGCGAAAACCTCAGTGCAGGCATGCTGGCGCACTGGGCTGCTGTCGACGTCGTGTGGGCCATCGGCGGCGGTATCCTGCTGGGATTTGGCCTGGGCCGACTCGTTGGCTTACTGGCCACCCGGCTTCGCAATGCGCATGGGGATTGCGCCCCCAACGACTTTCTGGCGCTGGCGTTGATCGCGCTCAGCTACGCCCTGGCGGAATGGCTGGGTGCTTCAGGCTTTCTGGCCACCTTTGCCGCCGGTCTTGGGCTGCGCCGTGCTGAGCTGGGCGTCTTTAAGCGTTACCAGCCAGACGATATGTCGGACGACGATCGGTTACTGCCTGCAGAGGCATTGGTCAATCCCAACAAGCGCCTGCAGCAACGCAGCAGTGGCATGGTGAAATCCGTTGGTTTAGTAGTAGGCGACGCGCTTTCTTTTGGCGATACTATTGAACGTTTGCTGGCTGCCATCATGATGGTGGTACTGGGCGTAACCATGGCATACCACTGGAACATTCAGGGCATCTTCCTTGGACTGCTGCTGTTTATCGTGGTGCGCCCCCTGGCGGTATGGTTGGTTACCCTCGGGACGGGCATGCCGCTTCCTCAGCGGTTGCTGATTGGCTGGCTGGGTATCCGCGGTATTGGGAGCCTTAACTATATTGCGTTCGCCTGGGTCCATGGCATGGGGGGCGCAGAAGCAACGATAATGGCTGATATGGCGCTGACGCTGGTGGTGTGCAGTATCGTGGTTCACGGTATTTCGGTGACGCCGCTGCTCAACTGGCGCCAGGCCCGACTGGAGGCGAAACAACGCCAGTCATGAGAGTGAATTAACTGATAACGGGAGTAGATGATGAAGATATCTCAGATACTGTTGCTGAGCATGCTGGCGTCGGGCAGCGCGCTGGCGGAAGACAATAGTGAAGAAAGCGTGTATGCAAGCCAGCTGTGTCACATTGTCAGCAGTGAAAAAAGCGTTTCGACAGCCGACCAGTATGTGGAAAAAATGAAGGCCAGCGTGGCAGGATCGCAGTCCTCCTCTGCCGTCAGCAAGCCTGAATTTGATGAAGAGCTGGCCAATGAAGTGGCCAGCGCCTGGCTGCAGCTGGGTGATGAAGAACGCGCCAAACTCCGCACCAATACTCAACAGTGTGAACAAACGGTGATGACGCAGTTTCAGCAGGAAGATTAACCGCAGTTAATTCGCCAATAAACGCGCTAAAATGGCGCGTTTTTTAATGGATTTTCCCTACCGATTGCGTACATAATCGCCAGCGTCTTAACCAAATGTGCGATACATAATAAAAACGCAGCGGGCCAAAAGGGTCGGCTGACCTTTATGGCATTGATTTAACAGGCATCATGATTACGCGTCGACGCTTTATTTTCGGCACAGGAGCGCTTGCGCTTTCACTGGCTACCAGCAAACTGTTTGCCCGCGATGATATTATTCCTCTCTGGCCGGACGAACCGCCCGGCGGCGGTGGGCCGTCTGGAACATTGCGCGTGGACGCCTGGGGTTCATGGTCGAATATTGTCAGCCCGGCGATTCAACGCTTCAGGCCAGAAAATCCCAATGGCGAAGCGGTGCTGATTGCGGCCGGGGGAGGCTATCGGTGGATTGGTATGGGACGCGAAGCCTGGCCCGTCGCGCACTGGTTAAATGCTAACGGTTATACCGCCTATGTGCTCAGCTACCGCTTACCGCGCGAGAAATGGCAGGCTGGCAACCTCGCGCCCTTACAGGATGCACAGCGCGCGCTGCGCCTGATACGTTCGTTTGAACGAAAAGTGCATGTCCTGGGGTTTTCGGCTGGGGGGCATTTACTGGGCATGGCGGCGGCGCGCCCGGAATTTCAGTCATATCCGCCGGTGGACAGGCTGGATCAGGAAGTCCCTAAAGCCGACAGTGTTGGGCTGATTTACCCGGTGATTACGCTTGAAGCGCCCTATCAGCATACCAACACGCACCTGATGATGGTGGGCAATGACGCCAGTCCGCAAGAAGAAGCCAGCTGGTCAGTACAAAACTATGTGACGAATCTCTATCCGCCCACGTTCCTGGCTCAGGCCGGAGACGATCACACCTCAAAACCCTTTAACACCCAGCTCATGCGTGACACCTGTCGCCGCAACCGCGTACCGGTGCAGCTGATTCAGCTGTCCAGCGGGGGGCATGGTTTTGGACTCGGCAAAGCGGGTACACCTGCCGCGCTGTGGGATCAGGCCTATGTTAAATGGCTGGAAAACCTCAGTCAGGGCGCATTGGCGGTCAGGCACGCCTCCGTTCTGTCCTGACTGACGCTTCCTGCGGCAGGCGTAAAAAAAGCCGGCATTTGCCGGCCTCGCTAAATGAGCGATGATCAGGATTGAAGCAACACAGGACGAAGCAGCAACAGGCGGATCAGAATTGATAGGTCAGGCCCATACCGATACTGTTTTTCGTCGTAATGCCGGTGGCGCGCGTAAAATCGTTTTCCTTCAGTAAGTTAATGCGGTAGTCCACGTAGGTCAGCATGTTCTTGTTGAAATAGTAATAGGTGCCCACCGCAATATATTTCTGCATCGTCTGGCTGCCCCCGGCAAAATTCCCAGCGCCCTGCAGGTTTTCGCCACGCTGCGTGACAAAACCGACAGAAGGGCGCAAACCGTTCAGGAACTGGTACTGTGCAATCGCCTCAAAGTTATGGGTTTTGTCGGCGACCTGTGCCAGCTGTCCATAAGGCGTAACGTCATTGGCTTCGCCATACATGGCGGCCAGATAGATCTGGTTGGCGTCATATTTTGCAGAGGTTACCCAGGCTGTGGCATCGTCTCCCTGACCGTCAGCTTGCTGAGTCAGTGTCCGTTTTGCTTTCATCCCTGCTGCCGCAATGCTCAGCCCATCGGTAATGCTGTAAGTCAGGCCAGCACCGTAACCATCTCCGTTAGCCAGTTTGGCGGTTGAGCGGTCATTTTTCCCTTGATACTGCAGGGTTAACTTTAACCCGCCCCAGTCCGGAGAGTGCCAGGTCGCGAGGCCGGTTGAGCGTTTTGACAGGAAATTATCGTTGGTGGTCATGGTGCCGGAACCGTAGATCGGTGCCATATCCGTATAGGCAGAGGCAACATACAGTACCCCAAAGCTACGGCCATAATCGAACGAGCCGAAGTCGGCGAGTTTCAGACCGGCAAACCCTAAGCGTGTGGCATTACCCGTTTGCGCATCGCTACCGCCTTCACTGTGATTCAGCTGGAAATTATATTCCCATTGACCATAACCGGTAAGCTTATCATTAATTTGCGTCTCACCTTTAAAACCCAGGCGTGCATAAGAGTTGTCGCCATCTTCTGCAATATTATCTGAGAAAACATGGCGCGCATCGACTTTACCGTACAGGTCGAGCTTATTTCCACTTTTATTATAAATCTCGGCGGAGCATGCAGAAAATGAGACCAGAAAACACATTGCATACGGCGCGACTGTTTTTATTTTATTGTGCATATCATCTACCCTTATCAGTTAACTGAAGCATGAGGATGTTACCGCTCAGGGCGGTATTTATTTCAATATCACTTTCGTCTTATTTAATGACTAAATAATAAAATAGGTATAGCGGCCATAAAGTTTATGGCCATTTTTTATAATGGCTTTCCCTGGTGTTATTGCATTCAGGCAGAGAACATCCTGATGAACTTTTTATTCAAAATGCCAAGTCGGGTATATCGCTTAATACCGTTTGTGCGCCCGCATCAATATATTTTCGGGCAAGCACCGGGTCGTTGATCGTGGCAATCGCGAATTCAATACCTGAACGGGCCAGGCGCGTCAGGTCTTCGTCCGTTGCGAAGTCACCCAGGAAATGCAGGATCTGGCAACCTGTTCTGGCGAGGAGCGCCGCCGGGTCTTTTGGCGGGACGCAAACCGCCAGCCCACGCGGTACGTCAGGCATCAGCCTGGCGGCAACCTGCAGCGAAATCTCAGAGAAGCTACTGATAAATAACTTCTTCTCGCTCGCTGGCCACAGCGACTTCAACTGAGCGATCGCAATCTCCGCCGTTTCCACTTCCTGCCCGGAGGTGGGTTTGATTTCCAGTTGCAGCCCGACGCCTTTATCCAGTACAAAGCCCACAGTTTCAGCCAGCGTAGGCACTTTCACGCCTTTAAAGAGGTGGCCGTAACACACGCCAGCCTCCAGCGACCGGATCTCATCCAGGGTTAAATTTGCCACATAGCCTTTGCCATTCGTTGTCCGGTCTACGGAATCGTCATGAATAATGACCGGGTGCATATCTTTGGTGAGTTTGACATCCACCTCTATCCACGTCGCTCCGCGTTCAACCGCCGCCTGAAACGAAGGCAGCGTGTTTTCCGGTGCCAGCAGCGGTGCTCCCCGATGGGCAATCAGGCGGGCGTTCACTACGCGTGCAGGGTGTTTTTTGGTCGACATTCTTGGCTTTACCTTCTGTTAGGGTTTTATCGCAGGTCTACTTAAGCAAAACCTGGTTAGAGAATTCGGTCCTGACTTCATCACCCAGCGGTTTAGGCATGAACTGAGTGCCATGAACGCGCTCTTTGCTATTGATCAGCCCGGCATCACGATTCACTTCTTTGTTTTGAGGCGTAATGCCATAAACCTGCTGGAACAGCCGTTGGGTGGTGGGCAGCGTCAACCAGTGGATAAACAGCAACGCTGCCGCTTTGTGGGGCGCGTTTTTAGGTATCGCCACCATATTTCCGCCGCCGGGCATGCCGAAATCGGGGATATACAGCCGGATAGTTTTCGGGACTTCACCGTGGTTTTCTAATCCCACCAGGTAATCTTCCCAGGCGGGGACCAGCAGGAACTCACCGCTGACCAGTCGGGTGACGCTGTCGGCGTTGGAGGCCGTAATGATGTAGTTGGGGCGCTGCTGTTTGAACCAGTTCCAGGCGGGCTGCAGAGCCGTCAGGCTTTTTACATCAGCGTCGCCTTTGGTGAAATCAAAACCCGGTACCAGCGTGCGCGTTACCGATTCAATAAAGGCCGGGCCGGAACCGCCGTTTTCAACGTTGAAGCCAAATTCCTGAGGATGACTTTGCAGGAAGGACGTAATCTGCGGCAGGGTTCGTGGCAACTCACTTTCTTTCAGGCGGCGCGAATCGTAGGCCAGACCGGTCTGGTTGCCCCAAAATGCCACGCCATAGCCTTTACTGTCCGTTCCCTCAATGGTGTAGTTCAGGGTTTTGCCTTCCGGCAGCAGTGTATTAAGCGGGCCAAAAAACGTTTGCTGAGGCGATACGGTACCGAATGCGCCCCCGCCAATCGAAAACACATCAATATCGCCCGTTTCCCGTCCCCGGTCAGCCATGAGTTTATTAATGTTGCCCTGCAATGTGCCTTCAGACAGGGTAACGTTAATACCGTACTGTTTTTCAAACAGGCTGACCTGCTCTTTTAAACGGTCCTGGTAATACCATTGATACCAGGTTAATTTCCCTTCTTTTTTCGCCTGTTCGACAATCTGTTCCCAGTTCATCGAGGTTAAATCCTGAGCCTGGCTACAGAAAGCCCCGGCCAGCAATAATATTGCAGCAACGAGTCTGAACATATTTTTCCCCAATAACGCGTGTTAAAGACTGTCAGCCTTTTCCTGCAAAGGAGGCGACAGGATTTTTTGTCAGTAATTTTTCTGCAATCAACATCAACATGACATTTGGCACAACCAGCATTAAAGAAATAACCGCCGCATTGGGTCGAATAAAGTTATAACCCAGATAAGAATACAGAATAGTAGGGACGGTAATAAAATCGGGTGAGCCAACAATGAAACTTATGGCGAACTCTTCTATTGATAACGTAAAGACAATAATTAATGCAGCAAATATTCCCGGTCTGATGGTGGGCAGGCAGGCCACTAAAAAACGGTTGATCACCGAAGCGCCCATATCTCGTGCTGCATCGAGCGTGTCCTGGCGTATCTGCGAAAATGACAGGGTCAGAATGCGCACGGCATAAGGCATCAAGATAATAATATGCCCCAGCAAAATGCCACCAAACCGGCTGTGAATGCCCGCCACGTTGAGCAACATGGAAAAAAACAGCGCGACGACAAAGCCCGGAACGATAAGCGGCAGTAAGATCGCATTCTGTAAAAGGTGTTTGCCCGTAAACGACATTCTGCCAAACGCCCACGCGGCAGGCAGAGCCAACATCAGCGTGCAGACGGAGACGGTTGCCGCCAGTAAATAGCTGTTCCTGAGCGCCTGGGGTAACGCGGTCGTGGTCCATACCTCCACCCAGCGTCCCAGTGAGAGAACCGGCGGCAGGGCATCTGGCCATGCCCACGGATGGGTTTTATCGACCAGTGACCACAGGACGGTCAACATAAAGGGAATAACCAGCCACAGCATAAACAGGGCGGTGATAAGGATCATCATGACGATTCGCAGCGGGGATAACGTCTCTCTGGCTTTCATTATCTCTGTTCTCCGGCTTGTTGTAGCCACTTCGCCAGGGTGGCAAGCACCACTGCACCGATAAAAGCCGCCAGCATCAAAATTACCGCGACAACGGCCGCAAGATTCCAGCCCTGCGCGCTGATTTCAGGGAAGCGCAGCATGTATTGCGAAAGAGAGAACACGCTGGTTGGCCCCGCAACGACCTGAAATGAAAAGTCACCCAAGGCGCCGATGAAGATCAGCACCAGCGATACCTGAACGGACTTGATAGATAAGGGCAGGATGATCTGTAACAACCGGGCAGTCTTGCCGGCGCCTAAATCCCGCGCGGCATTAAAAATTTCGTCACCAATCGCGCGCAGGCTGCCGGTAATGATAAGCAGCGCATAGGGAAGCTGTTTCCAGACCTGCAAAATAATCACGCCAATTCCCCAGCGGTCATTCTGCATTCTGATGGGGTGCGAGATGATCCCCAGCTTGAGCAAGCCCAGGTTAATAAAGCCCTGCCAGGAAATCAGGTTGATAAACAGCAGCGCAGCCACCAGTCCGTGTACCATCAGCGGGGCTTTGAGTAAGCCGCCCATCAGCATCGAGCCGGGAAACGGCTTTCTCAGCCACAGTGCCAGCGGAAGCGCCAGGGCAACGGACAGCACTGCACTGAGCACGCCGATTCTGAGCGAATAGCCTGTCGCGCGCCACAGCTGGCTGTCATTCAGAATGGTTTGCCAGTACTGAAGCGTGAAGTGCGCCGGTGCGCCAAAATTAAACAGGCCAACGGATTGCGCCAACGCCATGATCACAATCAGCACCAGAGTGATGATGACCGGCGCGACCGCAGGCAGGACCAGCAACCAACAGAGCCTGTTCCGGTTGCGCGTTTTCATGAATAGCTTTCCCGTAAAAAGCGGATCTTGTCTGGCGCAATAGAGAAATTAACGTTGTCACCTTCGCGAATGTGGTTTTTACCGACCAGCTGGATACACCACTGATATTCCGTTTCTTCATGGCCCAGCGGATGAACCTGGAGTTCAGAAAGGTTGCCCAGAAAACTCACCGCACCGATCTCGAAGGCCAGCGTGTTTTTCCCGGCACTGTGTTCGCTGAGTAAGGCATCCTCAGGGCGCCAGAAGGTATAGACCTTGTCCGAGACGGGCGGCACATGGCTATGGATCTCCATTTCGCCCAGTACGCACGCAATGCGATAAATACCGGTGCTGCTGTCGCTATCCACTACGCGGGCTTTCATGACGTTAGCCTGACCGACGAAACCGGCGACAAAGCGGTTTACCGGGGAATAATAGATCTCATCCGGCGTACCGGTTTGCTCAATTTTTCCGGCATTCATGACCACTACAATGTCAGACATCGACAAGGCTTCTGCACGGTCGTGGGTAACATAAATGGCGGTAAACCCATGGGAGCGCTGAAGCTGTCTGATCTCCAGTCGTACCTTGTCGCGTAATTTGGCATCCAGATTTGACAGCGGCTCATCAAACAACACGATTTCCGGACGCACGGCCAGCGCTCTGGCAAGCGCCACGCGCTGCTGCTGACCGCCGGATAACTGCGCGGGCAGTTTAGGCAAATGCGCATTCAGCGATACCTGAGCGGCGGTCTGCGCGACGCGATCGTGAATGTCCGTTTTCGCCATCTTCATTTGCTTGAGGCCAAACCCGATATTTTCAGCAACGGAAAGGTGAGGAAAAAGCGCATAGGACTGAAAGCACATCGCCGTGTCGCGATGTTCAGGTTTTACATGATGCATGTCCTGCTGGTGGATCAGTACTTCGCCACTATCAAGACTGTAAAAGCCGGCAATAACTTTAAGCAGCGTGGTTTTGCCACAGCCAGATGGGCCAAGCAGGGAAACAAATTGTCCTTTTTTGGCCTGCAGTGAAATGCCGTTCAGCGCGACAAAATCGTCGAACGTCAGCATGGCATTGTGTATTTCTAGCGTGTTCACGTTGGGCTGCTCCGTCATATAATGCCAGGGACTTCTTAATTAATGCGAGACGCATAATAATTTGCTGTAGTGAATTTAAGCAATTTCAGACAGGTTAAGAATTTATTAAGTTTTTAAAACCTATATATAACAGCTAAATGAAGGATCACTTTGAAATCGTACGTTTAACGTGCTAACCATTTTAATGCGTTGTGATTAATATTTGAGGCGAAGGACAAGGTTGTTGTATCAGCAAGCGCACAGAGGGCAGGACAGCGGGGGAACGCTGTCCTGAAATGCAGTGATGAGGTAAGCCGGGGGCAATGCGTGGTCAGGCGGGAGTAAAACGAGGGTGAGGGATAAACTGAGCGGAAAGGCGGTTCATTTCAGCCGTACCGACACTAACATGTGTACTGCTTTTTTCCTGTGTGCCGGCAAGATGCGCATCCAGTCCGGCCGCTTTACAGAGTGCATAACCCGCAGAAACGTCCCACATGCTGCTAAAACATTCCTGATAACCGTCAACGTAACCCAGCACGCTAAAGGTTAAACCTACGGTGGCACAGCGATAGCGCACCACATTCCAGCCGTCGTCCCGATAGACCTTTTCAATACAGAGCTGATGGGTGAAATCCCATGATGGACTGTCGCCAATCGCCACGGTTTTCAGCGCCTCGGCAACCACTGGCCGTTCAAAGGGTTCACCATTCAGATAAACCCCTGTCTCTTTGCCGCCGCTCACCATGAGGTTTAATACCGGATGGACGATCACGCCCATAACCGGCTCGCCATTGTGCACATAGCCAACAGAAATCCCCCACAATGACGAGCCGCGCAGGAAGTTACTCGTACCATCGATAGGATCAACAGACCAGTAGCTGGCGCTGAGCTCACCGCCATGCTCTTCCCCAACAACAGAATCCTGTGGGAAATGGTGTTCCAGGCGCTGCCGAATCAGATTTTCCACTTCCCGATCGGCTTCACTGAAGACATCCTGCGGCCTTTTTTCGCAGATCGCTAATTCACTCAGCTGTCTGAAATAGTCAAGAGCCAAAAGTGAAGCCTCTTGTGCGATGCGTTCAGCAACCTTTAAGCGCGTTTCCATTGTTTACCTGATGTATAAGAAGAAGCATGTGAATGAAGACAGAACCCTACGCACATGAAAGTGCCCATCCGGACATAAGGCTCGCTTTTAATATAATGCTCATTGCATGATATTAGAGTGTCTCTCCGTTATGTTTCACTATTATGATGCTTTTATGATCGGGAAAAACCGGGCCGGAGAAGCTGAAAAGCAGCACATTTTATTAAAACGTAAAGGCGGGGGCCTTTACTATTCGTCCTGCATAAAAGCATGCTAGGGTATTAACAGAACCCATTATTAAATACGGTGAGGACAACGCTGTGGTTCATGGATATTCCGCTGGTCATGAAGTCGAACTTAATCGCAGTGAAAAACTCATTCTTGAGCTTGTCCGCCGCAACGATGGCATTTCCCGCTCCTCGCTGGTTTCGCAAACCATTCTGAATCAGTCATCTGTTCACCGCATTGTTGATACGCTGACCGAAAACGGCTTTCTCAGCCTGGGGGAATCACCGTCCCAGGGAAGAGGCAAGCCCAGCCCATCGTTATCACTGAATGCGAATGCGCGTTATGGTTACGGCATCTCTATTAACTCAGACAGCGTTGCCGCCAGCCTGATTAATTTCCGGGGCGGTATTACAGAATACTGCGTACTGGATACGCATCCGCGCGATCCTGCCCGTACCTTACTCAATATCAAACATCACTATCTGGATACCTTGAAACAATACGGTATTTCGCCGGACAAAGTCTGTGGTGTGGGATACAGCATGGCGGGCTTTCTTTATGAATCACGAAAGTATTTCAATCCGCCTGAACCTTTAAAAAACTGGATGGGCATCGATCTGCGCCGTGAAATTACCATGTTATTTGATCGACCAGTATGGATTGAAAATAACGCCACAACGGCGGCGCACGCTGAAGCTTTTTTAGGCGCCGGGCTGAAATACGATACCTTTGGCTATCTCTCTTTTAATTATGGTTTTGGCGGTGGCATCGTGATTAACGGTAAACCGTTCCAGGGTGCGTTTGGAAATGCGGGGGAGATCAGCCGTATTTTTACGCCGGAAGAGGGCAAGCTGCGCCCGGCCCTGGGGATCTTGATCGATCGCTTACGTAACGGTGGTATTGAAATTAAAGATATTCGCGATCTCAATCATAAATTCGATCCGGCCTGGCCGATTGCGCAACAGTGGGTAGAAGACGTCACGCCAAACCTGCATCGGGCAATGGATGCCATGAATGCGGTGATCGATCCCGGAGCCATCATATTAGGGGGCGAGATTCCCCGTAAGCTGGGCGAAATGTTTTTAGCCATGCCGCGCATCAGTTCGGGTAAACGCTGGAATATTTCTGCGGAATATCCGGATATTCTGCTGAGCGAGATCGAAGGGGACAGTTCGGCGCTGGGGGCGGCGTTGACGCCGCTGCGGGAGACCTATTTTAATTGAGGCTGCTGCCCGCAGACCACAGGGTCAGCGGGCAGCGCTACGTTATGCGCGTAAGCGGATTAACGCATCGTCACAAACTCTTCTGCCGCCGTCGGGTGAATCGCCACGGTGTTATCAAAGTCTTTCTTGGTCGCGCCCATTTTCAACGCCACCGCAAAGCCCTGCAGCATCTCGTCCATTCCGCCGCCGATGCCGTGAATACCCACAATCTTCTCCTCCGGGCCGACGCAGACTAACTTCATGCGGCACGGCTGGCGATGTTGGGTCACCGCGGTATACATTGCGGTAAAGGACGATTTGTAGACTTTTACCTGGTCATTACCGTACTGCTCGCGCGCCTGCGGTTCCGTCAGGCCCACGGTGCCGATCGGCGGATGGCTGAACACCACGGTAGGAATATTGCTGTAATCCAGGTGCTCATCGGGTTTGTTATTAAACAGCCGCTCAGACAGGCGACGACCTGCCGCCACCGCTACCGGCGTCAGCTCAACGGCGCCGGTATTATCACCAACGGCATAAACGCCTGGCACGTTGGTATTCTGGAATTTATCGACCTTGATATAGCCTTTTTCATCCAGCGCAACGCCCGCCGCCTCGATATTCAGGCTGTCGGTTTCCGGCACCCGGCCAATCGCCCAGACCAGGCAATCCACGGTGTATTCACTGCCGTTTTCCAACTGCAGCGTCAGGCTACCATCGGCATTTTTCACGACGGCTTTTGGTGTCGCCTCGGTATGCAGCGTTGGGCCTTCCGCATTCATGACCTCAACCAGCGTATCGGTAATCAGCGGATCAAAGCTGCGCAGCGGGGCATGTTTACGGACGAATAAATGGGTTTCCGAGCCCAGCGCATTGACCACGCCTGCCAGCTCAACCGCGATATAACCGGCACCGATCACCGCGGTCCGTTTTGGCAGCGCATCCAGTTCAAAGAAGCCGTCTGAATCAATTCCGTATTCCGCTCCGGGGATAGAGGGATGGCTCGGACGTCCCCCGGTGGCGATCAAAATATGGTCGGCCGTAATGGTTTCGCCATTGACTTCAACGGTATGCGCATCAATAAAACGGGCAAAGCCGGTGATGACATCGACCTTATTTTTCCCCAGAACATTGTCGTATGATTGGTGAATACGGTCGATGTAGGCGCTGCGGTTTTTGACCAGCGTGCCCCAGTCGAAGCGGTTTACCGTAGTATCAAAACCATAATCAGGCCCGTAAAGATGAATGGCCTCGGCGATTTGCGCGGCATGCCACATGACTTTTTTCGGCACACAGCCTACGTTGACGCAGGTTCCGCCAAGCGCTTTGGCTTCTATCAAGGCACACTTCTGGCCATAGCTTGCTGCACGGTTAATCGAAGCAATACCGCCGCTGCCGCCGCCGATGGCGAGATAGTCATAATGTCGGGTCATTGAAGTATCATCCGGTTACATGGAAATTGATATAGAGTGTAACGCCGCAGGGCACGGTGTCGCAAAAATTGCGCCTATGATTGTAACAGGCCATATTTTTCCACTACTTACAGAGAAGCATAGCATGCACCTGACTTTTCTTGGCACGGGCGGTGGCGCGCCCAGCTTGCAGCGTAACGTCACCGCCATTGCCTTCACCCGGGCAAGCAGTGGCGACACCTGGCTGTTTGACTGTGGTGAAGGCACTCAGCTTCAGTTTATGCGATCCGATCTTAAACCCGGCAAGCTCGATAAAATCTTTATTACCCATTTGCACGGTGACCATATTTTTGGCCTGCCGGGCCTGCTCACCAGCCGTTCAATGGCCGGGCTGACCACGCCGATGACGGTTTACGGCCCAAAAGGACTGAAAGCCTTTGTTGATAGCGCACTTTCCCTGTCCAGCTCGTACACCGACTATCCGCTTGAGGTGATCGAGATTGCGGCGGGCGAGGTGCTGGATGATGGCGAGTTTCGTGTCACGGCCTGGCCGATGAATCACACTATTGACTGCTTTGGCTATCGTATTGAACAGCGAGACAAGCCCGGCTTTCTGGATGCCGCACGTCTCAAAGCGGAAGGTGTGCCACGTGGCCCGTGGTATCAACAGCTGAAGCAGGGAGAACGTATTACGCTGGAAGATGGACGCACCATTGATGGCGCGGCGTATTTGGGGCCGTCCACCAAAGGAAAAACCCTGGCGATTTTTGGCGATACGGCACCCACCGAGGTGGCGTTACAGCTGGCGGCCAATGTGGATGTGATGGTGCACGAAACCACGCTGGAGGATGCGCTGGCGGAAAAAGCCAACGGGCGCGGTCACTCAACTACCGTGCAGGCCGCTACAGTAGCAAAGCAGGCCGGTGCAAAACGGATGATCGCCACGCATTTTAGCTCACGCTATCTCGCCAGAGATATGACGCGTTTGCTGGCAGAGTGCCAGGCCATTTTCCCCGAAACCGAGATGGCGTATGACCTGGCCGTCTTTACGCTGTAACGACTAATGCATCAGTGCCGGGTAGGTAAACAACAACAGATGAACCATGTTGAGTGCAAAATGGCAGGCTGTTGCCAGCCAGAGCCGGCCGCTCCAGTGCCAGACCAGGCCATAAATGAGCCCGGCCAGTCCGGCAAATATCATCAGCAGTACGCCGCCGGACGCATGCGCCAGGCCAAACAGCAAGGCGGTGGCCACCAGGGCGATTGTGCCGCCCCATTTCTGGCGCAGCCGCTGCTGTAGATAGCCACGAAAAAATGCTTCTTCTGCCAGCGAGACAAAAAACAGGTTGGCCAGTGCGAACGCGCCCAGCCAGTCAGGCAGGTGTGGCTCAAACGCCAGGCCACCCAGTCCTACCGCGCTGACTAACAGCAGCGGAATCGCCGCCACGGGTACCAGCCATAACAGAGGCGTGGGCGGTGGGTGCGCTTCGGCTTTGAACAGCGTCGGCATACAGGCCAGCAACAGGAAGGGGATCAGGGCTTTGTCAAAATTAAACGAAAAAGAGAAGGGCAGGCTGCGTGCGCCTACCTGAACGGCATCGATTTGACGCGGATTGTTAAAGCCGGGAATAACATGCAGCAGCAGCGCAGCGGCCATCACGACCAGGAGCACCTCGCTTATGCCCTGCCACAAGCGACTGCGGCGATCGTAAATACGAAACGCGACCAGCGCTGCCACCGCAGCAAAAACGAGGGTAACGGGCCAGTCCAGCACGTTCTGGTACACACCCAGAGCCGTTGCCAGTGCCAGCAGTAACAGAGAGAGGCGTTTCGCCGGTTGCAGAGCCGCCAGGGCGCCTGCCAGAATAATCCACATAAAAATGACCTGCGATATCACGCCGCCGTAACTGAACCGGCGACGCTAAACGGGAAAGGCGTTATTCAGGAACGATCTGGTTTACGCTGAAATGACCTGTACCTGCCGGTACCAGTTTCTGGTGTAACCACGGCAGCAGCGTATTCATCTGATCGGCCAGCTTCCAGGGGGGATTGATCACAATCATGCCGGAGGCTGTCATCCCGCGCTGATCGCTGTCAGGACGCACGGCCAGTTCAATTTGCAGGATATTTCGAATGCCGGTCGCCTGCAGATCGCGCAGCATATGCTTGATTTGCTGACGCATGACAACCGGATACCACAGGGCATAAACGCCGGTGCCAAAGCGCTTGTGGCCTTCCTGAATGCCTTTGACGACCGCCTGGTAATCACTCTTCATTTCATAAGGCGGATCGATCAGCACCAGCCCACGGCGTGAAAGCGGGGGCAGCTTTGATTTTAACTGCTGATAGCCATCGGCCTTTTCAACGCGCGCGCGGCTGTCTTTACTGAACTCAGTGCGCAGCATGGGAAAATCGCTGGAATGCAGCTCGGTCAGTTGAATCTTATCTTCCGGGCGAAGCAAGTGGCGGGCGATCAGGGGGGAGCCTGGATAGTAACGCAGCGTTCCACTGCGGTTCAGGGCATGAATCGCATCAAAATAGGGTTGCAGCAGTGCGGGCGCATCCGGCTGCTGCCAGATGCGTCCAATGCCTTCCAGATACTCGCCGGTACGCTCTGCATGCTCGCCGCTCAGTTGATAACGTCCTGCGCCTGCATGTGTATCAAGATAGAAAAACGGTTTTTCTTTCTCTTTCAGGGCGGTGATGATGAGGCTTTGTACGGTGTGCTTAAGCACATCGGCATGGTTGCCGGCGTGAAAACTGTGGCGATAACTCAGCATAAAAAAGGGGATTTCCGCGGTTGAAGCTAAAAATAGTGATATTGGCCCGATTATACCGACAGACGGGAATAATTGCTGGCATTTCGCGCATCCGTCGCCCGTGAAGCCGGTTTTCCCTGTTCAGACCGCTTTACACTTTGCATAGCAATCTGCCACAGGCTGTTAACCTCCGTTACGTATTCAGCGACAGGAAAGTGATAGCCTGTTTTGGCGTCAGCTATGATTGATCTCATTGTCAGAAGGATCACTATTCGCACCATTGTTGAAATCACCGCCGGTCGCGCCATTGATTTTCGTGATATCCGACCGCATGTTAATTAAATTGCGTCGCGCGAGCCGTCGCGCCCCACACATTGTTAAAGGACTGCGCTATGACCAATCCGTTACTCACCTCGTTCACACTTCCCCCGTTTTCAGCGATTAAGCCTGAACATGTGGTGCCCGCCGTAACCGACGTTTTGAATGAATGCCGCGCAATGGTGGAAAAAGTGGTGGCGCAAGGCGCACCTTACACCTGGGATAACCTGGTTCAGCCGCTGGCAGAAACCGATGACCGCCTGAGCCGTATCTTTTCACCGGTCAGCCATCTGAACTCGGTTAAAAACAGTCCGGAACTGCGCGAAGCCTACGAACAAACGCTGCCGCTGCTGTCTGAATACAGTACCTGGGTGGGCCAACACGAAGGGCTTTATCAGGCCTACCGCGATCTGAAAGAAGGCAGTCATTATGCTTCGCTGGATCAGGCAAAGCAGAAAGCGGTCGATAACGCACTGCGTGATTTTGAGCTTTCCGGTATCGGTCTGGAAAAAGACAAGCAGCAGCGTTACGGCGAAATTGCCGCGCGTCTTTCCGAGCTGGGCTCGGCCTACAGTAACAACGTGCTTGATTCCACAATGGGCTGGAGCAAGCTGATTACGGACGAAAGCGAGCTGGCGGGCATGCCGGAAAGCGCGCTGGCCGCAGCGAAAGCCCAGGCGGAAGCCAAAGGGCAGGAAGGCTGGTTACTGACGCTGGATATCCCCAGCTATCTGCCGGTCATGACCTATTGCGATAATGCCGCGCTGCGCGAAGAGATGTACCGCGCCTATTCGACCCGCGCCTCCGATCAAGGCCCTAACGCGGGTAAATGGGATAACGGTCCGATTATGGCGGAAGAGCTGGCGCTGCGGCACGAGCTGGCGCAGCTGCTGGGCTTCGACTCCTTCGCGGATAAATCCCTGGCCACCAAGATGGCACAGAGCCCGGCACAGGTGATCGATTTCCTGAACGATCTGGCCGATCGCGCCCGTCCACAGGGTGAGAAAGAGCTGGCGCAGCTGCGCGCTTTTGCGCAGAAAGCGTTCGGCGTAGAAACCATGAACCCATGGGATCTCAGCTACTACGGCGAAAAGCAGAAGCAGCATCTTTATACCATCAGCGATGAACAGCTGCGCCCTTACTTCCCGGAGTCGCGTGCAGTGTCCGGCCTGTTTGAAGTGGTGAAGCGCATTTACGGTATTACTGCGAAAGAGCGCACTGACGTCGATGTTTACCATCCGGATGTCCGCTTCTTTGATCTGTTCGATGAAAGCGGCGAGCTGCGCGGCAGTTTCTATCTCGATCTCTATGCTCGCGAACACAAACGCGGCGGCGCATGGATGGACGACTGCGTGGGCCAAATGCGTAAAGCGGACGGGAGCCTGCAAAAACCGGTGGCTTACCTGACCTGTAACTTCAACCGTCCGGTAAGCGGCAAGCCTGCGCTGTTTACGCATGACGAAGTGATTACCCTGTTCCACGAGTTCGGTCACGGCCTGCACCATATGCTGACGCGCATCGAGGCGGCGGGCGTGTCCGGCATTAATGGCGTGCCATGGGACGCCGTGGAACTGCCTAGCCAGTTCATGGAGAACTGGTGCTGGGAGCCGGAAGCACTGGCGTTTATTTCGGGGCACTACGAAACCGGTGAGCCACTGCCTAAAGAACTGTTGGACAAAATGCTGGCGGCGAAAAACTACCAGGCGGCGCTGTTTATCCTGCGCCAGCTTGAGTTCGGCCTGTTCGACTTCCGCCTGCATACCGAATTCAATCCGGAAAAAGGTGCACAGATTCTCGAAACCCTGCGCGAAGTGAAAAGCAAAGTCGCCGTGGTCCCCAGCCCGGAGTGGGGACGTTTCCCTCATGCCTTCAGCCATATCTTTGCGGGTGGCTATGCAGCGGGCTATTACAGCTATCTGTGGGCCGATGTGCTGGCAGCAGATGCCTATTCGCGCTTTGAAGAAGAGGGGATTTTCAACCGGGAAACCGGGCAGTCCTTCCTCGACAATATTCTGACGCGCGGCGGGTCAGAAGAACCGATGGAGCTGTTTAAACGCTTCCGTGGCCGTGAACCACAGCTGGATGCCATGCTGGAACACTACGGTATTCAGGGATAAGCCGTACGTGAAAATCTGTTTGCTTGATGAGACAGGCGCCGGTGACGGCGCCTTACCTGTTTTAGCCGCACGCTGGCAACTGACGCACTGTGATGACGCCGCGCTGGCGCTGGTGAAGACCGCCACACATCTTGAACTGCGCAAACGGGATGAGCCCAAACTGGGGGGCATCTTTGTGGATTTCGCCTCCGGTGCCCTGGCACATCGACGTCGTTTTGGCGGTGGCCGCGGTGAAGCCGTCGCGAAAGCGGTGGGGATAAAAGGGACCTACCTGCCCGATGTGGTGGACGCCACCGCCGGATTAGGACGGGATGCTTTTGTGCTGGCCGCGCTGGGCTGTCGGGTTCGCATGCTGGAGCGCCATCCGGTGGTGGCCGCACTGCTGGAGGACGGGCTGACGCGTGGCTATGAAGATGCAGAAATTGGCGGCTGGTTGCGCGAACGCCTGACGCTGATTCATGCTTCCAGCATTCAGGCTCTGACCGATATTACCCCGCAGCCGGACGTGGTATATCTCGATCCTATGTATCCCCATCGGCAAAAAAGCGCCATGGTAAAAAAAGAGATGCGGGTCTTTCAGTCGCTGGTGGGGGCGGATGAAGATGCCGACGCACTGCTGGCACCGGCTCGCCGTCTGGCAAAGAAACGTATTGTGGTGAAGCGTCCCGACTACGCGCCACCGCTGGCCGGTGTTGCCACGCAGTCTGCGGTGGTCACCAAAAGCCACCGCTTCGATATCTATCCGCCTCTGTCTTAATCGTGGTTTTAAGCCGGTCGGCACCTCAGTCGCACCGGCTTAACGCTCGCGAATTATTCATCCTCTTCGTCACGCAGCGGCACAATCAGCATGTCGATGTGCACGGTATTGATCAACTGGCGGGCAGACGACATCAGCTTGCTCCAGAAATCCTGATGATGACCGCACACCACCATGTCCACATCGTATTTCTTAATCGCATCCACCAGCACCTGCCCCAGGTCGCCACTGCCGCTCAGGGTTTCGGTGATAGGGTAGCCCGCGGCATCGGACAGGCTTTTTAGCGCCAGATGCGTTTCCTCAGAAATACGCTTTTGCATATCTCCCAGGTTGACATCAATCAGGCCGGTGTAGAGATCCGAGTAATTAACATCGACATGAATCAGCGAGATTTTTGCGTCGTAAGGGCGCGCGAGTGAGACAGCTTTATCCACTAACAACTGGCTTTCTGGCGAAAGATCGACTGCAATCAGGATATGTTTATAAGCCATGATATTACTCCTTCCACGAGATTCAGAATGGCAGCGGTTTCCAGACGCGTCACAGTTGCGAAATCCATTGCGCGAACGGGCGATGAGCGCCACCGAGATGATTAATGTACAGCACAGGCGATGATGTTGTTATACCTGAAAGTATAGCCCTGTGTGTTAACAAATGCTTCTGAAGCCGCCTGGGTTGTGAATAAGATCAATGATGAACGATTTTTACTCGTATAAAACGAAAATCCTCGCTGGTAAAAAATTGAACATTTCTCCTAAACTGAAAAAAGCAGCCTGCGTCACACGGTTGCTACTTTTCTGATGATTCAAAATAAAACTACAAATCGCTTTACGGGGTTGTTGGCTAATTCTGCAGGGACTGTTCAACAGGTTGCGCGCTCAGCACCCTGCTGCGGTGCCGGTAAGGAGGATGACATGATCAGCACTATCGCGCTTTTTTGGGCTCTTTGTGTGGTATGTATTGTGAATATGGCGCGCTATTTCTCATCGCTGCGTGCGCTGTTGGTGGTTCTGCGTGGCTGTGATCCGCTGCTCTATCAGTATGTTGATGGCGCGGGGTTTTTCACATCCCATGGTCAGCCCGGCAAGCAGGTGAGGCTGGTGCGTTACATCTGGGCTAGGCGCTATCTTGATCATCATGACGACGAATTCATTCGCCGGTGTGAGCGGGTGAGAGGTCTGTTTATCTTAACCAGTTCA
Source organism: Pantoea sp. Ae19-2 (assembly GCF_059801205.1). NCBI lineage: Bacteria > Pseudomonadati > Pseudomonadota > Gammaproteobacteria > Enterobacterales > Erwiniaceae > Pantoea > Pantoea sp. Ae19-2. The sequence continues at coordinate 4,175,210 of NZ_JBCHWE010000001.1, forward strand.
CTGTGTGGATTGGTGATTATCAGCCTGATTGCGCTGGCCATCTGGCATTAAAAAGGGCGACCGAAGTCGCCCTGGTATGACGCCGAATCAGATGAGTTTCAGCGCTATCCAGTAGAGCGAACCCGATAACAAAATACAGACCGGCAGGGTAAATACCCACGCCATGGCGATGTTTTTGATGGTTTTGCTCTGCAAGCCGCCACCGTCAACCAGCATGGTGCCGGCAACGGAAGAAGAGAGGATATGCGTGGTGGAGACCGGCATGCCGGTGTAGCTGGCAATGCCTATCGACACGGCTGCCGTCACCTGCGCAGACATGCCCTGCGCATAGGTCATGCCCTTCTTACCAATTTTCTCACCGATGGTGGTGGCCACGCGACGCCAGCCGATCATGGTGCCGACGCCTAATGCCAGCGCAACCGCCATGATGATCCATACCGGCGCGTACTCAATGGTGTTCAACAGATCGCCTTTGAGCTTGCCCAGGAAACGTTTATCGTCTGGAGAGGTTTCCGGCAGCTTCGCCGCTTTATCGGCGGTGTCGGAAATACACAGCAGCAGGCGACGCATCTGACTACGCTGCTCGACGGACAGATCGCTGTAGCTTTGCAGGTTGTTCAGCAGCAACTGAGCACGTTGCACGGCCTGCAGCGCACGTGCACTGTCGCAATGAAACTCTGTCGATGATACCGGCGCCACTTCTTCCGGCGTAGGCAGCTTAGGCGGCGCCATCTCGATGATGTGGTTCAGTGAGGCCTGGTGCTGTTGATAATACTGCTCAAGATGATTGACCGCGTCCCGTGTACGCGTAATGTCATAACCCGATGCGTTCATATTCACCACGAAGCCGGCTGGCGCAACGCCTATCAGAACCAGCATGATCAGGCCAATGCCTTTCTGCCCGTCGTTCGCACCGTGTGAATAACTGACACCAATGGCGGAGATAATCAGTGCCGTGCGCGTCCAGAAAGGCGGTTTTTTCTTGCCATCAATCTTCTCGCGATCGGCGGGCGTCATATGAATACGCGCACGCTTTTTGGTGTTACTCCAGTAACGGCGGAGAAGAAAGATTAGGCTGCCCGCTATCACCAGTCCGACAATAGGGGAAAGAATCAGAGACAGGAAAATATTCAGCACTTTCGGGATGTTAAGCGCATCAACGACCGATGTGCCGCTCATCAACGCGTTCGTCAGGCCAATGCCGATAATCGCGCCGATTAAGGTATGGGAACTGGACGCGGGCAGGCCCAAATACCAGGTACCCAGGTTCCAGATAATCGCCGCCAGCAGCATGGAAAAGACCATGGCGAGACCGTGGGCCGATCCGACATTCAGCAGCAGATCGGTAGGCAGCATATGCACGATAGCGTAAGCCACGCTTAATCCGCCGAGCAATACACCAAAGAAGTTGAAGACGCCTGCCATTAAAACGGCAAGCTGCGCCCGCATGGCACGGGTATAGATGACCGTCGCAACCGCGTTGGCCGTATCATGAAAGCCGTTAATTGCTTCGTAAAACAATACAAACAGCAGAGCAAGTATCAGTAACAAGCCGGTGCTAAGATCTAGACCAGCAAACAGATGTAGCATAGACGTTACGCCATTTTTGGAGGACATGAACGCGGCGCATTATCCGCGACAACATGCTGTCTGGGAAAGGAAAATATAGTCATGATTTGGACTAAAAGTGTCAATTAACCCGGTGAACAGATACAAAAGCTATAAAAATTAGCTGGTTACATTGTGACATATTTACGGCAAAATTTTGACACTGGCATCCACAGGAGCAGATCACTACAATCTGCCCCTCTCTTACCTGGTGGGCAAAAGCAGTGGAACAGTTTGACGTTATCGTAATTGGGGCAGGCGCTGCCGGGCTTTTTTGTGCTGCGCAGGCCGGACAGCGTGGTCGCCGCGTGTTACTGCTGGATAACGGCAAGAAGCCGGGACGCAAGATTTTGATGTCTGGCGGTGGGCGCTGCAATTTCACCAATCTCTACACTGAACCGGCCGCTTACCTGTCGAATAATCCCCACTTTTGTAAGTCGGCCCTCGCGCGCTATACCCAATGGGATTTTATCGATCTGGTGAATCGCCACGGTATCGCTTGGCATGAGAAAACCCTGGGGCAGCTGTTTTGCGATGATTCTGCCCAGCAGGTGGTCGATTTATTAATGGCCGAATGTGACAAAGGTGGCGTCACCGTTCGGCTGCGCAGCGAAATACTGAGCGTAACCCGGGATGATGCGGGCTACAGCCTGCAGCTCAACGGCAGCGCGGTTCAGGCTGAGAAGCTGGTCATTGCCAGTGGCGGCCTTTCCATGCCGGGCCTGGGTGCATCACCGTTTGGCTATAAAATTGCTGAGCAGTTTGGGCTGAAGGTGCTGCCCACGCGCGCGGCGCTGGTGCCCTTTACCTTACATAAACCACTCCTGGAACAGTTGCAGACGCTGTCAGGCGTTGCGCTGGATACGACCATTGCGGCAAAAGACGGCACCCTGTTCAAAGAGGCGATGTTGTTCACCCACCGCGGCCTGTCCGGCCCGGCAGTGTTGCAGATTTCCAGCTACTGGCAGCCGGGCGAATACCTCACTGTGGACCTCTCTCCGGCCACCCGTCTTGAGGATTTCCTGACGATTCAACGTGAGGCGCATCCGAATCTGAGCCTGAAAAACAGCCTGGCGAAAATTCTGCCCAAGCGCCTGGTGGAGGTCCTACAGGATATGAACGTCGTGCCGGATGTGACGCTGAAGCAACTTAACCGCAAGCAGCAAACAGAGCTGGTGCAGACGCTGCACGGCTGGCAGGTTCAGCCTAACGGCACCGAAGGTTATCGCACCGCCGAAGTGACCCTCGGTGGCGTTGATACTACTCAACTGTCATCGAAGACAATGGAAGCGCGGGACGTACCGGGGCTGTATTTTATCGGTGAGGTGGTGGACGTGACCGGCTGGCTCGGCGGCTATAATTTCCAGTGGGCCTGGAGTTCGGCCTGGGCCTGCGCCCAGGCGCTGTAAGGTCGCCATCTCGCCCTGCACTCAGGCATAACGCGAAACCGCATAGTCCGCATGGGCAATCTCGGGCGGTTTGCCTGAAATCACATCACTCAACAGCTGGCCGGAGCCGCAGGCCATCGTCCAGCCCAGCGTACCGTGGCCGGTATTCAGCCACAGGTTGCTGAAATGTGTATGGCCGACGATGGGCGTGCCGTCAGGCGTCATGGGACGTAACCCGGTCCAGAAGGTTGCCTGCTCAACGCGACCGCCACGGGGATAAAGGTCGTTCACTACCATTTCGAGTGTTTGCCGTCTGGCAGGCAGCAGGGTGTTGCTGTATCCCACAATTTCCGCCATACCGCCCACGCGAATGCGATCATCAAAGCGCGTAATGGCAATTTTGTAGGTTTCATCCAGCACCGTGGACACCGGCGCGGCTGACGCATCGGCAATGGGGATCGTCAGCGAGTAGCCTTTGAGTGGGTAAACCGGAACAGACATGAGTGGCCGGAGTAATGGCGTGGAGTACGAACCCAGCGCCATGACGTATCCGTCCGCCGTCAGCGTTTTGCTGCCACAGGTCATACCGCTGATCCTGTCTCCCTGTGTCAGCAGCGCATCCACGGTTGTGTTAAAGCGAAAGTCGACGCCCGCCTCGCGCGCCATTGCCGCAAGCCGCTGGGTAAATAACTGGCAATCGCCGGTTTCGTCATTAGGCAGTCGCAGCCCGCCGGTCAGCTTATGCTTAACCGCCGCCAGCGCCGGTTCAACCTCGGCCAGTTGTGAGGCTTCCAGCAGTTGATAAGGAACGCCGGCGTCCTGCAACACGGCGATATCGCGTGCCGCATTGTCAAACTGCTGAGCGGTGCGAAACAGCTGCAGCGTGCCGCCCTGACGTCCTTCATATTCAATGCCCGTGCTGGCCCGCAGTGCTCTGATGCAGTCCCGGCTGTACTCTGCCAGCCTGACCATTCTGGCCTTATTTTCGGCGTAACTCTGCGGATTGCAGTTTTTCAGCATTTGCATCATCCAGGCAAGTTGAAAACGTGAGCCATCCGGGCGCACGGAAAGGGGAGCATGACGCTGTACCATCCATTTCACCGCCTTTAAGGGAACGCCCGGCGCGGCCCAGGGCGCGGCATAGCCTGGGGAAATTTGCCCGGCATTGGCCGCGCTGGTGCCTAATGCCGGACCGGCTTCTTTATCAATCACGGTCACCTGATGTCCGGCCTGCTGCAGATACCAGGCGGTTGTTACGCCCACGACACCACTGCCGAGTACAATAATTTTCATGTTGATCGTTATCCTGCATGCGTTATCGCTCAATGGCGCAGGCGTTGCCTGGGCCATCTGTTCTCGTTGTGGCTTATGCCTGAACCCGGTTTTGTGCCTGCCAGCATCGCACCGCGCTGCCTTTTTCCTGCGACAGGAGTAACTGAGGCACCTCGCAGCCGCTTGTGGCTTGCGGACAGCGGTCGCGGAAATAGCATCCCGTTGGCAGGTGGCGGTTACCCGGTAGCTCGGTGTTCACAGGCGCGCCATCCAGCACTGCGCCGATGCGCGGCACGGACGCCATCAGTAGCTGGGTATAAGGATGTTGCGGGGCGTCAAGGACGCGCTGTGTTTCACCCAGCTCCACAATTTGTCCCAGATACATGACTGCAACGCGATCGCTCATATGGCGCACGACCGACACGTTGTGCGAAATCAGGATATAGGTCAGGTTTTGCTGTTTTTGCAGTTCTACCAGCAGATTCAGAATCTGCGCCTGAACAGAAATATCCAGTGCCGAGGTCGGTTCATCCAGCACGATAATATCGGGCTGCGATGACAGGGCCCGGGCAATCGCGATGCGCTGACGCTGGCCGCCGGAAAACGCATGCGGCGGACGGTCCAGATATTCGGGGCGAATACCGACCTGGTGAGCCAGTGATTCCGCCAATGCGCGCCGCGTTTTTTCTGAAGCACGCGACTGAATCCACACCGGCTCGGTGATAATGCGCCAGACGGGCAGGCGGGGGTCGAGTGAAGAGAGCGGATCCTGAAACACCATTTGCATGCGACGTCCCCGGTTATCGGCAGGCGCTGTTGCCAGTTCGAGCTGGCCTGAGGTTGGGCTGAGCATGCCCATCAACAGTTTCGCCAGGGTGCTTTTTCCACAGCCGGATTCGCCAACAATCCCCAGCGTTTCTCCCTGTCTGACCTCTATATCCAGGCCATTCAGCGCATGGACCTGTTCCGTGACTTTGCCGCGCCAGTTCTTTTTGGCCGGGAAGGTGACATGTACGTTTTGCAGCGTAAGCAGAGCGTCAGACATGCTGCGCCTCCTGTTGTGGATACCAGCAGGCAACCTGCTGCGCGGCGTTGTCGGTAGTATGCAAGCGCGGCGTGGTGGTGCAGCGTTCTCCTGCCGCAAAACAGCGATCGCGAAAGGCACAGCCTGCGGGTAAACAGGCCAGATTAGGCACGGTGCCGGAAATGGATGCCAGCGGAGCACGCGGTTCAATCGCGTCAGGCGAGCAGGCCAGCAGACCAATGGAATAGGGGTGGCGCGGTGAACGCAGCACGGTTTCAGTGACGCCGCTTTCAATGACGGACCCGGCATACATAACGTAGATCCGATCGCACAGCTGTGAAACCACAGCCATATCGTGACTGATAAACAGCACGGCGGTGCCGGTCGCTTCGGCTTTTTGTTTCAACAGGCGCAGTACCTGCCGCTGAACGGTAACATCCAGTGCGGTCGTGGGTTCATCCGCAATCAGCAGGTCTGGCTCACAGGAAAAGGCCAGGGCAATCATGACGCGCTGACGCATTCCGCCTGACAGTTCAAAGGGATAGCGCTCCATAACGTTCTTCGCATCCGCAATTTGCATATCGCCCAGCAGCGTAAGCGCCCGGGCTTTTGCCTCACGGACAGACAGAGGACGATGCTGTCTGATCACATCGACCATCTGTTTGCCAATGCGGCGGGTCGGATTCAGCGCGGTCATGGGCTCCTGAAAAATCATGGCAACACGATTGCCGCGCATTTTGCGCATGTCCACTTCACTCGCGGCGAGAACATCCTGACCCGCCAGCTCCAGCCTGCCGCCTTTGATGTGATAGCTGTGTTCCGGAATGAGCCGCATCGCCAGCATGGCGGTGACGGATTTCCCCGAACCTGATTCGCCGACAACGCCCACAATCTCGCCGCGATTGATGTGCATTGATACGCTATTCAGTACGTTCACCTCTCCCTGATAAACCGGGAAGCTGAGACGTAAATCCTCGATCGTCAGAATTCTTTCTTGCATCAGTTACGTCCTCCCGCTTTGGGGTCCAGCAGGTCCTGGATGCCATCGCCAAACAGATTGAATCCCACCGCTGTGATCAAAATCGCGGCCCCGGGAAAGGTGCAGTACCACCACTGGTCAAGAACATAGTTACGTCCGTTAGCCACCATTGCGCCCCATTCCGCCGTCGGTTGCTGAGCGCCCAGCCCGATAAAACCCAACGTGGCCGCCATCAAAATGGCGCTGCCAATATCCAGGGAGGCTTGCACCACCAAGGGCGGCAGAGCATTGCGCAGGATATGCCAGCTAATCAGGTGCCAGCGCGAAGCACCGAACGTTTTTGCCGCTTCAACAAAGGTATGCTGTTTGACGATTAACGTCTGACCGCGCGCCAGCCGGACATAAAAAGGGATGCGCACAATGGCGATAGCCAGCATGGCGTTGAACAGGCTCGGCCCCAGCGCGGCAGCCAGCGCCATGGTCAGCACCAGAGAAGGAATAGACAGCATGATGTCCATCAGGCGCATAATTATTGCATCGCTGCGGCCACCTAATACGCCGGACAGACAGCCCAGTAACGAGCCGCTTATGCCTGCCAGCAGCACGACCGCCAGCCCTGCCGCGACCGACTGCTGGCTCCCCACCAGGACACGGCTGAACAGATCCCGCCCCACCTCATCAGTCCCGAACCAGTGCGCGGCACTGGGTGGCTGGAGGCGATCGGTCAGGCTAATGGCGTTGGGATCGTGCGGCACAATCCACGGTGAAAACACCATTAATCCCAGCATCAGCGTGATGATGGCGGCACCCAACAGGGTCAGAGGGCTTTTACTCAGCATCCACAGGCGGCGTTTCCAGGCGAACAGGCTGGGTTTTGCCTGACGCACGGCGGGCTGCTCTTGCGTTATCATCATGTTCTACGCTCCCCGACCCATTCGCGGGTCAATCCACAGATAAAGAAGATCCACGAACAGGTTTACCAGCACGTAAGCAAAGGAAACCACGATGGCGAAGCCCATCACCGCCGGGAAATCAAGCGCCTGAATAGAAGACACCACATACGCGCCCATACCTGGCCAGGCAAACACGGTTTCGGTTAATACTGCACCATACAGCAGGTCGCCTAATGCCAGCCCCAGTACGGTTACGGAGGGAATCAGGGCATTGGGCAGGGCATAGCGCACGACGATAGTCCATTTCGGCAGCCCGCTGGCCAGCGCGGTACGAATATAGTCTTCGCTCAACTGCTCCAGCATGGCCGAGCGAATCTGGCGCGCTACAATGCCAAGGTGAACAAAGGCCAGGGTGGTGGCAGGCAGGATCAGATGCTGAAGCGCATTAAAGAAGACTTCGATGTTGCCTTCCAGCAGGGCATCGATCAGATAGAAGCCGGTAACGCGCGTAGGGGGATCGAGCCAGTCATCCAGCCGTCCGCCGCCGGGCAGCAGGTTTAACTTGCCATAGAACAGCACGATCGCCCCCAGGCCCAGCCAGAAGGCCGGTGTGGAAATCCCGGTCAGCGCCAGCAGACGAACCAGATGATCGAGCCAGCGGTTACGATACACCGCAGAGAGCACGCCCAGCGGCACGCCAACGAGCAGGGCGATGGTCAGCGCACAAAAGGCCAGTTCCAGAGTCGCGGGAAAAAACGCCCGCAGATCGTCCAGGACCGGGCGACCTGTCCGGATAGAGGTGCCCAGGTCGCCATGTAACAGCTGCTCCACATAACGGATAAATTGTTGCCATAACGGTAAATCCAGCCCCAACTGCTGACGGATGTGCTGGACGATTTCATCACTGGCGCGGTCGCCCGCCAGCAGCCTGGCAGGATCCCCGGGAATAAGATGCGAAATAATAAATGTAATGACGCAGACGCCGGCGACCACCAACAGTAGTCCCCAGCTACGCTGTCTTAATAAACTCCAGTAACTCATCATGTCTTCCTCAGCAGGGCCAGGCAGGCCCTGCATGAACGGGCGTGAGCGGTGTTATTCTTTATGCATGGTGGCGATGTTAAATATTTGCTCGAGCATCGGGTTAAACACGTAGCCTTTAACCGATTTGTTCATCGCAACCTGATAATTTTTCTGGAATAAGTAAACGTAAGCTGCATCGTTAATCACGATATTTTGCGCTTGCTGGTAATCGGCAGTCCGCTCAGCCTGATTCGTGGTCGATACCGCTTTTTTCAGCAGCGCATCGACTTCAGGGTTGGAATAAAAGGAGCGGTTACCCGGCAGGCCTTTTTTATCTGACGCAAACCAGTAATTCATAAACATGTAGGGATCGGCGAAGTCCGGGCTCCAGTTACCAATCGCGATGTCATAATCTGCTTTACCGATGCGCTCACGCATGGTGGCGTTGGCCAGTTTTTCCAGCTTCACATTGATGCCAATAGCCTGAAGGTTGGCCTGCATCGACAGGGCAATCGGCTCCCAGTTGGGATCGTTGTCAGAATAGAGGAACGACAGCGACTGTGGTTTAGTGGCCACTTTATCCATCTCCGCTTTGGCTTTCGCAAGATTAAAGCTGTACTGCATGGCCTTGGCATCGTAGCCCCACATGCCTTCCGGAATCGGTCCACGCATCTGTTTACCGTTGCCGCCCAGAATGCCCTGCACCATTCCCTGATAATCGGTGGCCCAGGAGATCGCTCTGCGCAAATCGGGCTGGTTCAGTGGCGGTTTACTGTTGTTGAGATAGAGATAGGTCACGCGCAGAGCGGGATAATCCCGCACTGCCACCTCATTTTGCTTTTTCAGGGCGGCAAACTGGTCCATCGGCAGGGCGTCCGCAATGTCCACATCACCTTTTGCCAGCTGCAGGCGTCGGGCCGAACTTTCACTGATAATCTTTACGGACACGCGCTTAAAGGCAGGCTTAGGTCCGGAGAAATGTGGATTCGGCACCAGCACGAGCTGCTGACCTTTCTGCCAGCGCTGCAGCATGTAGGCGCCAGAGCCCGCGGTATGGTCGGCCAGATAACTGCGCGCGTCGTCAGCGGCATTCGCTTTCAGCACGGCAGGGTTAATGATGGAAGCGCCGTCGTTAGCGAGAGTGTAAAGGAAAGGCGCAAACGGCGTCTTCAGTGTGAAGCGCACGGTAAGCGGATCCACGACCTCAACGTTGAGATCGGACGGGAACGCTTCTGAAGGCCCCTGCTTAATGCGCAGCAGGCGCTCAAACGACAGCTTAACGGCCTCCGCGTTAACGGCTGACCCATCCGCAAACGCGGCGCCGGGACGTAATTTAAACGTCCACACCTTTCCGTCCTCGCTGCTCTGCCAGCTTTCCGCCAGATCGCCTTCAACGTCTGTCGAACCCTTCCCGTCCTCGGTTTTGTATTTGATCAATCGTTGGTAGGCAGGATAGGTAACGGTCCAGTCGTTATTATCGATAGTCACGGCAGGATCAAGCGTCTGGGGATCGGCAGCTTTACCTATCACCAACATGTCTTTGGGAACCGCCGCCAGGACGGATGTCGTGGTGGCTGCAAGGGTCATGGCCAGTAACAAAGGGCGAAAATAGCCGGGTGCTGTGTGCGTCATTTTCATGGTAATACTCCGTCAGTCTGGGCTGGGGATATGCAGGTAAAAACATCATTGAGCAGCGGATAACGGGCCGCTTCCGGTAATTCGAAATGCCACCATTCCGTGGCAATGCCAGTGAAGCCGCCGCCAAACATCACGGCATTAAGCAGCAGCCTGTTACGTTGAGCCGTTAGCGGTACGTCGGGATGATAGGGATGGGACAACGCCTGCATTTCATCGAATCCGGTACCCATATCCAGGATCTGACCTTCGGCATCGACCAGCGTGACGTCAATGGCGGTACCACGACTATGGTTGGATCCTTGCGATAAAGGCACAACGTAATTCTGATCGGGGCAGGCGTGCCACAGCAGCTCCTGGGCTTTTTGCGGGCGATAGGCGTCCAGCACCAGCAGACTCAATCCGGCCACTTTTGCGATCGTGATGCTTTTCGCCAGCGCGCTGACCGCATCGGGGTGCAGCAGACAGCGGGCGACGCTGTAGATGGGCTGTCCCGTGATGTTATCGGCGGTGGCATATTTCAGGTCGATAGTGAGCGCGGGAAAGGCCGCTGCAATATCGACCAACTCTGTTTCCTGCATCATGCTGTAATCCCTGTTTTGTTAATGTTCAAACTGGCCAAATTCCTGCTGCAACAGTCGGTTCTGTGCCAGACGCTCAGAAAGCGCCGGGCCAAGTCGTTCCACGATGGCAGACAGCAGCAGGTTGAAAAGGCAACTGATGGGCGCAAGAGAGTCCCAGAAATTGGCGGTATCCGTTTTTACCTGAAGCAGATCAACCGGGTAATCACGCGCCCATGGGCACCAGATATCGGTGACGAGCGCCATCGCGACCTGGCGCTCGGTGGCAATCCGGCAAAACTGCCTTGCTACAGTGGAATAGGCCCGGGTATCGGTAAGAATGACGTAAGGCCTTGAAGACTCGGAATTCAGCGACTCCAGCCAGCTGCCTGAGCTGCCATCGGCGTAGGTAACGCGCGGGCGCAAATATTCCAGATGACTGAAAAAGGTGTTGGCAATGCCGCGTGTAGACTGAATACCCAGCACGATGACCGTGTCGGCATCCGCGATTTGCTGGCTGATATGGCGGAAAGTATCCGTTTGGGCCAGCTGATAGACATAGCGAATGGCATCCAGCTCCATCTGCAGGGACTGGCTGGACAGGTCGGGCAGGGTGCGTTGCTGCTCCCAGGAATCAAGACGGTCAATAACGCCCCATTGCTTGTAGGGCGTATTGGGGACGTCGCGCAGCAGGTTTTTCACATCATCAAGGTTTTTAAACCCCAGCTTACGCAGGTAACGCCCTACGGTTATACCGCTGGTACCGGTCGCCTGGGCGATGCTGTCAGCCGTTTCAAACGGAATTTGCTCGGGATGACTTAACAGCCACGAACTAATCCGCTTTTCGCTTGGCGTTTGCAGGCTAAAAGCGGCTTCGATTTTTTTGAACAGGGCTTCGTTCGCGCTCATGTTGTCCTCAATGTTACCTGGCTGTCATTGTCCGCTGCGTTGTTAGTCAGGTAACAAGCACAATGCATGCCATATTTCTGAGGTGCATGAAAATAAGCCGCACGTCAGAGGATTCAGTAAAGGGAGTGAGAGGAGTGAATAGCCCGTCCATCAATCTGGCGCAATTAGGGTGCAACATATTTGAAACCTGCATCACATTGGGGCAACAAAATCGGCGGGAAATGTGATGCAGGTGAAGAAAACGGTTCAGCACGGCGCGGACCCGGTCAGCGCGGTTAAGGCCGTTGCGCTACGAGGTCTGAGGACAAGGCCTGAGTGGCCTGAACGGTGCGGAGACATTACTCGTCATGCTGAGGGCCAGTCAAAGACGATCGGTTTTTCAGGTCGCTTTTGAACCTCAATGAGTGAGGTAAAGCAAAAATCAGCGGTGGCCGCGCAGGGGAAAATTCAGCGTTAAAATAACCTGTTTCTGGCGTGATTTTTTAAAAACGGCGGCCTTTTACATGCAGAAAAAATTATGGCTGATTACCGCTTCGCTAAAGTGACTTTTAAGAATGTTTACCGGCAATAAAATGGCAGTAAACACGATTCAGTCACATACTTGCTTTTTTGACTCGTTAAGTGACACATCATGATTAGCTTCGTTCGTTCTTTGTTCGCCAGCCCGGATAAATTCCTGCAGATAATGAGCCGCCAGGACATAAACGACTCCATTGCGGATGGTGAGCGCATAATTATTGATGAAAATGGCAATGCTGCCGTCAATATTCTCAGTGATGAAGTAAAGGAAGATTTTAATCGGCACGTCAATACCTTAAAGGGAGTTTGAGGTGGGAACCGCAATTTTTATGGTACTGATGGTGAGTGGTTATTGGTACACCAGCCGGGATCTGTCCAGCCGTTTCAAAATGCGTCGTTCTTCAGGATGGGATGTCTATTTTCTTGTCGCACTTTACGGCTGTATTTTTGTACTGCAGGGCGTTTTCGTCACCGCCCTTATCTGGTTTATCTTGTTTATTATTTCAAGCGTTTCCAATTTCCTGTATGCGTTTCCTGGCGATCATTTGCAACTGCAAATGAAGTTCATGAACTGGAGTTTTCTCGGTATTCAGGCCCCAGTGGTAATCATGCTGGGCTTTGCCATCCTGTTCTGTCTCTACCGGTCAAACTGGGCAGGCAGCGCACAACTGAACGTGTCAGGTCGCAAAGATCTTTATCAGAAGCTTTCACGATCCAATGGTGTTGAACAGATGCTGTTCCAGTGCATGGAAGAAGGAGAGCTGGCGTGGATCACCTTAAAATCCCGTCGTATTTATATCGGCATGGTACACGCTGCCACCTTTGAATATGAGCGCACGGCCAATATCGTGCTCATCCCGATGCTGAGCGGCTACCGCGACAGCCATACGCTGAAACTGTCGGTCGAGCATAACTACAGCAGTTGGTATGCCGAGCACGACATCACACTGGATTCTGAGCCGAAAAACGCGATGGCATTTCGAAAAGTCATCATGGTGGATCAGATTGAAAGCTTCTCACTGTTTGATCCCGCCAGCGCAACGGCACTGTCAATGGGCGAAGACCATCCGCAGAGCGTTGAGAAAAGTCGTGAAGGTGACCATTCATCCCCGCCAGACCAGCAAATTGAATAATACAGCAACACCTCTGTCCGTACGTATTCACTGCCCCATCAATGCTGTCTGAATGCAAAATAGCATTGATGATGCAGTGTGTTTGCCAATACGTATCTACGCTGTTTACTGCGTTCATCAACGAGGAAACTCTATGGCTTATCAAGGCAAAGCGTTAGTGATTGGTGCATCACGTGGCATTGGACTGGCGGTCGTCAAGGCGTTTGCGGCCAACAACTGGCAGGTCACGGCAACCCATCGCAGTGAAGTCCCCCCGCAGGGGGAAATCCCGCAGGTTGACTGGCGTCGGCTCGATATGACGCAGACCGAGGCGGTCAAGCAATTTGCGGTTGGGCTGAGCGGGCAGCCTTTTGACGCGATTCTGATCAACGCCGGCATTTACGGGCCTGCGCATCAGAAGCTGTCAGAGAGCAACGATGCTGAGCTAATCCAGCTGTTTATGACCAATGCCGTTGCGCCGATACGAACCGCAGAAATTTTGCTGCCGTTACTGAACCAGCAACACGGCGTACTGGCGTTAACCTCATCTCAACTTGCCAGCCTGAATGAGAATCGACATGCAGAAGCGCCACTTTACTCAGCCAGCAAAGCGGCTCTTAATATGCTCACGCGCTCGCTGGCCAGACCGGTGGCGGCGCAAAACGGCACGCTACTAACCCTGCATCCCGGTTGGGTCAAAACGGATATGGGAGGCGATGCGGCACCGCTCACGCCTGAAGAAAGCGCCAATGGGATTGTCACGCAGTTAACCGCCAGTCGGGGACGTGGCGGCCACCACTATCTGGACTACGCGGGCAAAACGCTTCAGTGGTGAGGTAAAGGTTGCAGCAACGCTGACGGGCTGACAGGGATAATGGCAGCCCGTCAGCGTGAAATTTTGCAACATCCACGCCCCGGCATTACACTGCGCTTTTGATTACATTGATTGAAGGTGCTTATGTCTCAGCCCTACGAGCGACAACCGCTACCCTTACCGGGTGGCCATAAAAAAGTGCTGTTGCACTCCTGCTGCGCGCCCTGTTCGGGAGAAGTCATGGAGGCGATGCTGGCATCCGGCATTGAATACACCATCTATTTCTATAATCCGAACATCCATCCGCTTAAAGAGTATGAGCTGCGCAAAGACGAAAATATCCGCTTTGCCGAAAAGTTTGGCGTGCCGTTTGTCGATGCGGACTACGATCGTGACGACTGGTTTAAACGTGCCAAAGGGATGGAGTGGGAACCGGAGCGCGGTGAGCGCTGCACCATGTGCTTCGATATGCGTTTCGAGCGCACGGCGCTGTACGCCCATGAAAATGGTTTCCCGGTGATCACAAGTTCACTGGGGATTTCCCGCTGGAAGAACATGCAGCAAATTAACGACTGCGGCGTCCGTGCTGCCGCACATTATCCCGATCTGTCCTACTGGGAATTCAACTGGCGTAAAGGCGGCGGATCGGCACGCATGATTGAAATCAGTAAGCGTGAGAGTTTTTATCAGCAGGAATATTGCGGTTGTGTTTACTCCCTACGGGATACCAATCGTCATCGCGTTGCCAGTGGTCGCGAGCGGATCCAGATTGGCGTACAGTACTATAAGCCTGATGATAACTAGTTTTTTGCTGCCACGGTTAAAGCAAGCGGACTAAATGACCAACCCCGAAGGTTTCGTTTATTCCGCTAAATAACTTCTTTTTTGGGTGGTTTTCAGCCTTACTACATACGCTGCAAGGATGGGCGTTGCTGTCGGTAACGTTCAGTCGCTGGCTTTTACGGCATACGCTAGGCGTACAGCCCATCATCTGCTTAAAGGAGCGGGTAAAAGACTGCTGACTTTCAAAGTGGTATTTAACTGCCAGGCTGATAATGGGCGCATGGCTGTATTTTAAATCATTAATACAGGCAATTAATTTCTTTCTACGGATGTAATGGGCCAGCGTTTCATTATGATAACGGGAAAATAACTTTTGTAGATACCATTTTGAATAACCCGCCTTTTCAGCAATGTCGTCAATGCTTAAGCGCTGGTCCAGATTCTTATTAATCCAGTCAGTAACAGAAATAATCACGCTCTCATTGTATTTGTTCTCATTCATAACACCCCCTTAAATTTCGAAGGTGATTGTAAATTATCCTGTGTTTCTCAAAACATTACATACGTAAAGATTCTTAAGGAAGTGAATGGTTATTTCCTGCGATGTGGAAGTAAAGGCTAAAAGATTATATTACGTTGCGATTTGTGTATTATTTGTTTACTGAATAGAGTGCATAATGAGTGATGTGATTAATTCACGCCAATAAGCATCGCGTTCATTTCCCCGTTTACCGGACAGGAATAACGCCTTCTGCGAGGGTGCAGGCACCGTCGCAGAAGGGCCATGGCTCAGAGCAGGTTGTTCTCGGCCAACTCAAGTGCAAAATAGCTGAAAATCAAATCTGCGCCAGCCCGCTTGATCGCGCCAAGGCTTTCGAGCACGACATTACGCTCATCGATGGCGCCCGCCTGGGCCGCGAATTTAATCATCGCGTACTCACCACTAACCTGATAGGCCGCCAGCGGAAGTTCGGTGCGCTCGCGGATATCGCGCAGAATGTCCAGATAGGCTCCGGCCGGTTTAACCATCAGTGCATCGGCACCTTCAGCCGCGTCAATTAGCGACTCGCGAATAGCCTCACGACGGTTCATCGGGTTCATCTGATAGGTTTTACGATCGCCTTTCAGGGCCGTACCTGCCGCTTCCCGGAAGGGGCCATAGAAGGATGATGCAAACTTGGTGGAATAAGACATGATCGCTGTCTGGGTAAAGCCTGCGGCGTCCAGCGCCTGGCGTATCGCCTGAACCTGGCCATCCATTGCGGCAGAAGGCGCGATAAAGTCGGCCCCCGCCGCCGCCGCCACAACGGCCTGCTTGCCCAGATTGATCAGGGTGGCATCGTTATCGACGCCGTGGTCACACAGCACGCCACAGTGGCCGTGGCTGGTGTATTCGCAGAAGCAGGTATCCGACATCACGATCATTTCAGGCACGGTGTCTTTGCAGATTTTCGACATACGCGCCACCAGGCCGTTTTCATTCCACGCATCGCTGCCGGTCGCGTCGGTATGATGGGAAATCCCGAAGGTCATGACCGAGCGAATGCCCGCCTTAGCGATACGTTCAATTTCATAGGCAAGACGTTTTTCAGGAATACGTCTTACGCCAGGCATGGCCTGAATATCTTTATAGTCATCAACACCTTCCTCAACAAAAATGGGCAGGGCCAAATCGTTCAGGCTAAGGCTGGACTCCTGAAACATTGCACGCATTGACGCGCTGGCGCGCAATCTTCTGGGACGTTGGGTAAGGGAAAAATCAGACATAGACACTCACGTAGCCAGTTTAAATAAGACGCACAGTCTACTCCGATTAGGTGCAGGCGATGAAGGTTTGTGTGCGGTGTGCAGAGGCAGCAAAAGATTCTCCCGCCTCAGGGGCGGGAGAGAGGGGCGTTACTCGTTGATATTTGGGTGCTGTTCAACCAGATTTTTACGTTTGGCTTCCAGGCGGGCCATCTCGGCGTCGATATCTTCGATTTTCTGCTCGATGTTATCGTGATGCTCCTGCAGAATTTCGCGCGCTTCTTCCATGTCAGAGGCGGCGGGAGTTGCACCTTTCAGGGGCTTATTCGCCGTCTCTTTCATGTAGAGGCCGGTAATCAGGCCAATGACTGCAACCACCATCAGATAGTAAGCGGGCATATAAAGATTATTGGTCGATTCTACCAGCCAGGCCGCTAACGTTGGCGTCAGGCCTGCAATCAGTACCGATATGTTGAAGGCGCTGGCTAATGCACTGTAGCGAATGTGCGTCGGGAACATAGCAGGCAGTGACGAAGCCATCACGCCGGTAAAGGCATTAAGGATAACGGCCAGCAGCAACAACCCAGCGAAAATCATTCCCAGCATGCCACTGTTGATCATCATGAAGGCCGGAATGGCGAAGATCATCAGGGCGATACTGCCGATAATCACAAACGGACGACGGCCAAAGCGGTCGCTCAGCAGCCCCATCACGGGCTGGACAAACAGCATGCCCATCATGATGGCGATGATAATCAGCACGCCATGATCTTCAGAGTAGTGCAGGTTGTGCGACAGGTAACTTGGCATGTAGGTCAGCAACATGTAATAGGTCACGTTGGTTGCAATAACCAGACCGATACAGGCTAGCAGGCTACGCCAGTGTTTCGTGGCGATTTCTTTGAAAGAGACTTTCGGACCGTCACGCAGGCCTTCGCGATCGCCTTGTTCCAGTTTGTCGACGTGCTGCTGGAACGCGGGGGTTTCTTCCAGGGCATGGCGCAAATACAGGCCAATAATACCCAGTGGCAGGGCCAGGAAGAACGGAAGACGCCATCCCCACGCAAGGAAGTTCTCTTCGCCGATGATGGTAGAGATTAAGACGACGACGCCCGCGCCCAGCACGAAGCCGGCGATAGAACCGAAGTCCAGCCAGCTTCCCATAAAGCCGCGCTTACGGTCAGGCGAATACTCGGCCACAAAGATAGAGGCACCGGTATATTCCCCACCGACTGAGAAGCCCTGGGCCATTTTGGCCAACAGCAGCAGAACCGGCGCCCAGATGCCAATGGAGGCATAGGAGGGAATCAGGCCGATACAGAAGGTACTGACCGACATAATGACGATGGTAATCGACAGGATTTTCTGACGACCATATTTATCCCCCAGCATGCCGAAAAACAGGCCGCCTAAAGGACGAATCAGGAAAGGAACGGAGAAGGTTGCCAGTGCGGCAATCATTTGAATCCCTGGAGAGGCATCCGGAAAAAACACCTTACCTAAGGCATAAGCCACAAAGCCATAAACACCAAAATCAAACCACTCCATGGCGTTACCCAAAGAGGCGGCGGTAATGGCTTTACGTAAACGGGAATCATCAATGATGGTGACATCATCTATCCCAATCGGTTTTACACGCTTCCTACGCAATTTCATAGAATTACCCTGTAATGGAACATGAAAGTCCTCAACGGCGCGAACCGAAAACAGCGTTCAGACCGCTGCGTTGAGGAAATCTAAGCATAGCCGTAAAACAGCATTATCTGTCGATCCATCAAAACAACAAATACTGTTGTTATCTGATTTATCGGCCGCAGAGTATAACGTTTTTGTGTGATATTTGTCATGTTTGACCTGAAAACGAACAATTTTACCGGTGGTTTATAGCAGCCCCTGAAGCGAAAAAAAGTCAGGTTCTGCGCGCGTTTGCGTGTTAAGTGAGCGCTGCGGTTTGAGCTCACTCAGCCGTCTGGCTTAAAGCTATTAATAAAGATTAAGGATTGGGCGGGTTAAGGTTTGAGGCTTGCCTATCAGAACGCCTTCGGCAATACTCTTTCACCTTGATTTGGAGGAAGAATGTCAAGGAACTCCCCCCTTACTTGCCAGAGCCCTTGGGTGGCGCAGATAGATAGTGTAGAAAGAAAATTAATGAATTCTTCTGAGGTGCTCACGGCTTCCCGGTCTCCTGAGGCGCAGCTCAGTTCTGGATGGCTTAGCTGCCGCACGAAATACTGGATTGACCGCCTGGCTCAATTGAGCGAAGCATTACAAACATCGACCGTGACAGGTAAGCAACGCTCGGAATACGAGGAGTGCCAGCAACTGTTGCAGCAGTCGATGCCTACGCTGCAACGGCTGAATCAGCGCGCCAGTGCGCCTGTTGAGCACGTCATTCAACAGGAAGAGGCCATTGCGGTGGCAATGCGGGCGGCGAGTAAGCAGCGTGCAGCACAGCGAAAAGCGCGTTGATTTAGCGCTTCTTCGCCGTCATTGTGCCGCGTGCGTCAGTAAGTTGCGGCTCAGGTGTTTTCAACCTCAACCGGCAAATGACCATATTGTTTCATCCATGCCACGATCGTGGGGTTATCCATGGGCCTGGCGTAAAAATAGCCCTGGATAAAGGTGACACCATGCTGCTGTAAATAGCGGAACTGCATTGCCGTTTCGACGCCTTCTCCCAATACCTGCAGCTTCAGTTTATGGCTCAGACTGATAATGGCGTCCAGCACCGGCGTTTCCCCCTCCAGGGATTCGATGGCATTGATAAAACCCTGATCGATTTTTAGGTAGTCCAGCGTAAAAGTTTGCAGGTAACTGAGAGAGCAGTGCCCCGTACCAAAGTCATCAATAGCGACTTTCATGCCTGCCTGACGCAGTTGCGCCAGCTTAGCCGCGACAAGGCTCCCTTCTTTGATCAGGCTCCGCTCCGTCAGTTCCAGAGTAATGTTGAATTCGGTTCTCGCCATCCTGTCAGCAAAATTAAGCATATCGTCAACAAAATCCGGGTGCTGAAGATGCTCGGCAGCCACGTTAATCGCCAGATGAAAGCCGGGGTTAGGCGCCCAGCTTTGCGTGTCTTCAACGATCAACGCCATCAAATGATGGGTAATCGGGATAATCATCCCTTCCGCTTCTGCGGCGGTAATAAAGGTGTCCGGGCGCACGCTGTTACCGTTGGGCAGAGTCCAGCGCAACAGGGCTTCTGCGCCCGTGCAACGTTGCAGCGTGCAGCTGTAGGTAGGTTGATAATGCACGCTGAACTGACGGGACTGAATGGCGCGACGAATTTCATCTCCCCAGGAAAAACGTCTGCGAAGCCAGGAGGCGGTAAGAATCATAAACAGCACGGAAAAAATCGCCGCCATCGGCATAAACACGAAAAGAAGCTGCGTCCATGTTTTAACCAGCTCAGCACCGGGCGCTATCAGGGTGACCTTGATGCTATAGCGGGAAGAGGTGGCATGATAGACCTGAGGCTTAAGCCACCTGTCGTCGGCCATTTCACGATCGCCTGACACGATTGGCGCACCGTTACTAAAACGCATGGTTATCTGATAATGATGCGTACTGCCCAGCGCGCTCATAAAATCAATAAGATACTGCCCTTCAACCATCACCCAGAGGGCTCTGCCAGCTGCCAGCTGGCGCACAAATATCACGGCAGGTCGGTCTGGCACGATGTAAGAACCCGCGATGGACAGGCTCCACCAGTCTTTGCCGGTCACGGGCGGGGCGACGCCAATCATGGCTTTAAGCGTAGCGGGCTTGTTACCGTAAGCAGAAGAGCAGCTTACCGTGTTACTTTCCAGTTTGCCGATACCGCGAAAATAGGGATGGAGAGTGCTATTAACCCGTAGCGTATTTTCTATCTTTTCACAGGGTTGGTACTCATACTGGCGCAGCCAGGCGATCATGCTCCAGGCGTTATCGCTGATTTTTTCTGCCTGAGACAGTAAGGTCGCGGCCGTATCAATTTGCTGTTCTTTTACTGTTTTTCTGGCATCAATTATCGTGAACAACAACCCCAGGAGCAGCGGCAATAGTCCTGCGAGGACAATGAGCGATTTGGCATGCTCATGTTTTCTTTTTATTAGCGGCACCGTAAAAACCTCTGAATCGTGATCGTGTTTTGAGAGGTGCTAAGGGTTAATGCAGCATAGCACGCCAGTTCACGCCGCTGGTGAACGGTCGGAAATCCCTTATTCTCCGATATGGTCAATTATCGACCTGGCAGGCAATTAATTGACAAAAAATTCATGCTATTAGTGAATGCTCACACATTAGTTTGATGGCGGCTGTAAACCGGTCGTGGAAAAGGTGAGCTTGGGGGTGTCCTGAAAAGGGTGCCGCAGCGAAGCCGTGGGAGGAGTAATCCAAAACACGGCAGCCAGAAGGGAGAGAAATGAGAACCCTCTTGTTACCTGGAAAGCGCGGCTGACCAACTGATGACGCGCCATAAATATGAGTACAGCAACCTGTCTAAACTACCCTGTGCCCCGACAGCATAACGACGTCGGGGCAACAACGTTTAGTCCTGGAAATAGATCTGCTTCAGGGCAACTTCGACGCCGCGCAGTTCTGCAAGCCCTTTAAGGCGGCCAATGGCGGAATAGCCTGGGTTGGTGCGCTTACGCAAGTCATCCAGCATCTGGTGACCATGATCGGGGCGCATCGGGATGGCCCGCTGTTCGCCCGCCCTACGGCGACGCTGCTCCTCGGCCAGGATCACTTTGATGACGCCAACCATATCCACATCGCCTGTCAGATGGGCCGCCTCGTGGAAGCTGTTGGGGTTCGTTTCTCGCTTTGTTGCCCGCAGGTGCACAAAGTTAATGCGGTCGGCATAGGTTTCTGCCATCTCGATAAGGGCATTATCCTCACGTACGCCGTAGGAACCGGTACAGAAACAGAATCCGTTATGCAGGCTGTCTACCGTTTCTTTCAGCCACTGCATGTCCTCTTGCGTGGAGATAATGCGCGGCAGGCCAAGAATTGGACGGGGAGGATCATCAGGATGGACGGCCAGCTTAATGCCGACTTCTTCCGCCACCGGCACGATGGCGCGCAGAAAGGTGGCCATATGCTCGCGCAGCCTGGCTTTATCAATACCGTCGTATTGCGCCAGCTGTGCCTGAAATTGTTCGAGCGTATAACCCTCTTCTGCACCGGGTAAGCCTGCGATGATGTTGCGCACCAGCGTGGCTTTCTCTTCCTCGGTCATGGCGGCGAAACGCGTTGCGGCGGCCTGTTGTTCGGCGGCGCTGTAATCTTTTTCCGCGCCGGGGCGTTGTAACAGATGCAGTTCAAACGCGGCAAAGGCATCGGCATCAAAGCGCAGCGCTTTAGCGCCGTCCGGCAGTTCCCAGGCCAGATCGGTACGCGTCCAGTCAAGAACCGGCATAAAGTTATAGCATACGGTATCAATCCCGCAGGCTGCCAGGTTGCGAATTGACTGCTGATAATTGGCGATGTAGTGCTGATAATCGCCGCGTTGGGTCTTAATCGTTTCGTGCACAGGAATGCTTTCAACGACTGACCAGGTAAGACCTTTTTCCGCCAGCAGCGCCTGACGCGCTTTGATTTCGGCTACAGGCCACACTTCTCCGTTAGGGATGTGATGAAGTGCTGTGACAATTCCTGTTGCACCTGCCTGGCGGGCATCGTCAAGTGACACAGGATCGTTCGGGCCGTACCAGCGCCATGTATGTTCCATTATTGCTCCTTGTTGGACGTGTGGCCCAGTGGTCAGGCCGCTGGACCAAGAGTAAGATAGCGCGTAAATTAAGGCCGTGATCCGGATCGCAGCAATATAAATACGTATCATCTGATGCCCGAAAGGCGGCCTGCAACAGGAGAGAGTTATGGGGTTAGCGGTACTGAAAACTGAGCGGCTTTATCGGCAAATTGCTAATGCCATCATTGCGGGCATTCATGGCGGCGATTTCGTGCCGGGCGGGGCGCTGCCGCCCGAACGGGAACTGGCCCGACAACTGGGCGTCAGTCGTTCATCGGTGCGTGAAGCCCTGATAGCGCTGGAGATGACGGGTTACGTCAGCATCCACACCGGTACGGGGGTTTTTGTCGCTCAGACCTTACCGCAACCTTCAGCAGGCAAAGAAACCGAGAACTTCAGCCTGCAGGATCTGCTACAGGCGCGCGAAGCCTATGAGAGCATGCTGGCGGGCATGGCGGCGCGAAACGGCAGTGAGGCCCAGCGTCAGCAGCTGCTGTCCCTTAGCGCAGCGCTCCAGGCATTTAATGAAAACGACGCGGCTTTCATCGAGCAGGATAAAGGCTTTCATCTGCTGATTAGCGAGATGAGCGGCAATGATCTGTTGCGGGAAATGATGGAAAATCTGTGGAACAAACGCGACAGCGCCCATTTCCGCCGGCTGGAACGTCATTATGCCGACAATACCTTTGCAGATGAAATGAACGCGGACCATCAGCGCATCGCCGAGGCAATTGCGTCCGGTGATGAGCAGGCTGCACAGGCGGCGATGAGAGATCATCTGCAGCATGTGCAGCAGCGTTTACTTGGTTAACAGCCGCGAAGGCTTGGGGCGGCCGGTTCCCAGCATAATGGCCAGACGGCTCCCGCCCGGGGTAGTTTCCATTAAAATTTTAGTGATGCTGGTCAGAGGAACGGACAGCAGCATGCCGACCGGGCCCAGCAGCCAGCCCCAAAATATCAATGACAGAAACACCACCAATGTTGATAAGCCCAGACCGCGCCCCATGATGCGTGGCTCAAGCATATTGCCGAAAACCATGTGAATGGCAGTAAACAGCGCCGCCACCATTGCCGCGTCAAACACGCTGTTGAGCAGCAGCGCCTGCAGGAAAGGAGGAATACCGGCAATAATCGGCCCGATATTGGGAATAAAGTTAAGGATAAAGGCCACCACGCCCCACAGTAACGCAAATTTCACGTCCAGCAGGTAGAGCGTCAGCCAGACCGCGATGCCGGTGATCAGGCTGATTAGCGTCTTCAATGCCAGGTAATGCGTCACCCCTTTTAAGGCCTTGTGTAAACCGGCGATACGAATTTTGGGGTTCACAAACGAGTTACGCATTTTATAAGGCAGATGGTGCACCTCAAACAGCATAAAGACCACGGTGAGGATCAGTAACACGGTATTGGTCATCGCGCCTGAAAAGCCACTCAGCGCCACACTGGCCAGATTCATAACGGTATTGGGGTCGAAACGCTGAACCAGGGCATCGGTTGAGATATTGAGATGGATGCTGGCTGCCAGATGCTGAACCACCGCCATTTTCTTTTCCATAATGGTGCGCAGTTGAGGATAGAGGTCGGAAAACTCACTCATCGAGCTTGCCAGTATGGCTCCCAGCAGCAGAATCACGATAAAAATCACCGTAATCACCAGGGTAATCGCCAACCCCCGCCGCAGCCCGCGCCGCATCAGTATCGTGACTAACGGATTCAGTACGATGGCAAAAAAGGCCGCCAGAAGTAACGGGACCAGAATGTCGGAGGCCGCTCTTATCCCGGCAAGGATAATCACCAGCATCGCGAGTTTGATTAAGATATTTTGTCCAATTTTTTCCTGCTGTAACGCGTTCATTCTGTATCTCTACGCATAAATAACTGATGAAAGTGTAGTTGAAGGAAAAGTAACGGTCTGATTTGTTAAGGGAAACGGTAAATCAGGCGAGTTTTTTACCCGATAAATGGCGGAATAAGCCGGATTTTCTGCTGTGTTGCCGTCTGGGTGTTAAAGGATTCTGGGGCGGATCCAGTGAGAAAGCTGTCGGAGACATCAAGGGCAGGGGGCCTGAGCGCACAGGCGGTCACCCGCAACGACTGCGTCGCGGGTGAATGAGGCAGGTTTACAATGACTGTGCGGATTCGCCCTCTTCTACTTCTTCACGTGCCGGCTTGTCTGCGCCAGGAATGAGAAGATTCAGGACAATGGCGACCAGGCCGCCGGTGGTGGCCGCGGAGCCAAACAGATTCTCAAACATGGGCGGCAGATGGGAAAGCGAAGCGGGAACGGATTCGATTCCCAGCCCGAAACTAAACGCCAGACCGACAATAAGTATTTCCCTGCGCGTTAGCGGAGCCTGGCTTAGGATGCGAATCCCCGCCGTGACGACGCAGCCGAACATCACCATTGTGGCTCCCCCCAGCACCGGTGTGGGAATCTGACGCAGTGCTTCGCTGAAAGGCGGAAACAGCCCCAGCAGGATAAGAATGACGCCGACGTAACGACCGACAAAACGACTCGCCACGCCCGTCATCTGGATCACGCCGTTATTTTGCGCAAAGGTGGTGTTGGGAAAGGCGCTCAGCATCGCCGCAATCATGCAGCTCAGTCCGTCTGCCAGAATGCCGCCCTTGAGACGGGCACTAAAGGTCTTGTCGGTAATAGATTTACCGGAAATCAGGCTGTTAGCAGTAAGATCGCCCACCGCCTCGATGATGCAGACCAGAGAGACCAGCACCACCGGAATGAAAAGCGTACTGTTGAAGTGAAAGCCAAACGGAAACAGAGAGGGTAAACGAAAGACGCTCTCGCCCAGATCGTGAACCTGAAATTTGCCACTCAGGGCAGCGGCAATACAGCCTGCTGCGATGCCGGCCACGACCGATGAAAGGCGTAGCCAGCGGTTACCGGAGCAGCTCAGCACAACGATGACGCCAAGCGTTAACGCACCCAGCGCCAGGTTACTGAGGCTGGCAAAATCCTGGGCTTTCTCACCGCCGCACCAGTTAATCACACTGACTTTGATCAGGCTGATACCAATCAGCGCAATCACGCTCCCCGTCACCACCGGCGTAAAGACCCGCTTTAAGGTATCGATGAAGCGGCTGACGATGACCGGCACCAGCGCCGCGACAAAGTTGACGCCAAACAGCATCGCCATGATGTCTTCTGGACTGCCGCCCTGTGCTTTGACCCACAGGCCGCCGGAGATGGCCACACCAAGAAAGGCAAAACTGGTGCCCTGCATGCATATCATGCCGGCACCTATGCCCCATACCCGGTTTGACTGCAGAAACGTCCCGATGCCGGAGGCAAGGAGCGACATGCTGATCAAATAAGGCAGCCACGCATCCAGACCCAGCGCCGTGCCGATCAGCAACGGGGGCGTAATAATGCCAACCAGGCCCGCCAGCACATGCTGTGAAGCGCTGAAGAAAGCCTGGAGTGGTGGGATTCGCTGGTCCAGTCCGTACAGTAAGCCGCTGTTTTTTGGGTCAGACATGATTATCTCTTTCGGGTGCAGGGAGGTCCGACGGTATTGCATAAAGCAGGCCAGGTTTTGCGTTGTGTCGAGGGATCTCATAAATAATGCTAATAATCATACAGATAGACCGTTACTCTGCGATGCAGGAAAGGCGGTAAGCTGTGAAACACATGATTCCTGATTTGCAATCAGGAAATTATTGGTTCAGAAAATGGCCGTGGTTGAGGGATTTTGCACCACTGTCGTGCACCAGTTTGGCTTAAGGGCGTTGCGCCAGCAGAGTGAACCTTGTCAAAGGCAGGCTGAGGGCAAGAGGTGCGTAAAAAGAAATATTCATTTCACTATGCGATTTAATGAAACTTAAAAGGAAGGCGGTGTTTTGTCTCTCCATGCTTATTTTGACGCCTGACCGGGAAGGGACGACCGCATCAGTGCAGGCTTCACGCTGGCGCTTGTCGTCACAGCATACAGGCACTAACTTCCCCCCAGACAAGTCATGTACAGCCATTGCTGGCGAGCCGTTCAGAGCGACATGCAAAAATGCGATCTGCCCCGCTAAAAAGTAATTTTTCAAAAATATTTATTTGAAAAATTTATTCCATTGTAATAGCTTCTCAGCATGCTTTTGGCTTTTCCTGCCCAGCCAGCATGCCACTTCTTGTGCTTTGCCTGCTGGAACCGTACATACCAAAGAGGCAACATCATGACTATCGTAGGAAATTTTATTGGCGGTAAAACCACGTTCAGTGCCAGCAACGAAACCATTCCTGTGTTCGATCCGGCAACCGGCAAGGTGATCCGTGAACTTACCCAATGCAGCGCAGACGAAGTGGCCCAGGCAATCGACGTGGCGCATGCAGCCTTTCCTGCCTGGTCCAAAACCGCCCCGCTGCGCCGCGCACGCGTGATGTTCAACTTTAAAGCCTTAATGGAACAGCATCGTGATGAGCTGGCGGCGCTGATCGTGTCCGAGCACGGCAAAGTCTGGTCTGATGCGTTGGGTGAACTGACGCGCGGGATTGAGGTGATTGAGTTCGCCTGCGGCATTCCTCACCTGCTTAAGGGGGAGAACTCGCCTAACGTGGGCGGCGGCGTAGACAGCTACTCGCTCATGCAGCCGGTCGGCGTGGTTGCAGGGATTACCCCCTTCAATTTCCCCGCCATGGTGCCACTGTGGATGTTCCCTATTGCCCTGGCCTGCGGCAACACCTTTGTACTTAAACCCCCGGCGCTGGATCCGTCTGCCGCCGTGCGCATGGCGGAGTTACTGAAAGAAGCGGGCCTGCCGGATGGCGTTTTCAACGTGGTACACAGTTCGAATGAGAATGCAGAACAGCTTTACAAAGATCCCCGAATTGCGGCCGTTAGCTTTGTGGGTTCGTCGGGTGTGGCTGAGCACATTTACAAAACGGCCAGCGCGCACGGCAAACGCGTGCAGGCATTTGGCGCGGCCAAAAACCACGCTATCGTCATGCCTGATGCTGACCTGGACGCCACGGTCAATGCCATCATGGGGGGCGCATTTGGCTCGGCGGGTGAACGCTGCATGGCGTTGCCTGTCGTGGTCGCAGTAGGCGATGACACCGCCGATAAACTGATTTCGCGCCTGACGCCGCTGATTAAAGCATTACGCGTCGGGCCGGGCATGAGTAAGGGCAGTGACGAGAATGAAATGGGGCCTGTCGTTTCGGCCGCCCATCAGAAGAAAGTGCTGGGTTATATCGACATCGGCGAGCAGGAAGGGGCAACGCTGGTTGTGGATGGTCGTCACCAGAAGGTTGCAGGTTATGAGGACGGCTACTATGTCGGTGGAACGTTATTCGATCACGTAACCCCAGAGATGGTGATCTGGCGTGAAGAAATCTTTGGCCCGGTGCTGAGCATCATGCGCGCGCCGGATTACGACAGTGCGCTGAAACTGGTTAACAGTCACGAATTCGGCAACGGCAGCGCCATTTTTACCAGTAATGGTCACACGGCGCGTGAATTTGTCCAAAACGTCGAAGCCGGAATGGTCGGCGTCAACGTGCCCGTGCCGGTGCCAATGGCATTCCACAGTTTTGGTGGCTGGAAGCGCTCGGTGTTTGGCGCACTGAATGTCCACGGTCCGGACGGCGTACGTTTTTATACGCGCATGAAAACAGCGACCGTCCGTTGGCCGAGCGGCCAGCAAACGGTTTCTGAATTCAGTATGCCGACGTTGGGTTGAGTGGGCGCTGAGTGACAGCGTATTGACGATAAAGGGCGATGGATTAGGAGACGGCGGATGTCATTACTCTCAAAGGTAAAACAACCCGATGAGCAGGGGCGCATACAGCAGGTAACGCCAGACAGTGCGGGCTGGCGCTATGTGGGTTTCGAGTCTTTCCTGTTAAAACAAGGACAGACGCTCGACATGGCCAGCGGTGACAGCGAGCTTTGCCTGGTGCTGGTGGCAGGCCTGGCCTCGATTAGCACACGTCATGCAAACTTTCCGGGGTTAGGTAAGCGAATGTCGCCGTTTGAACGTACGCCGCCTTATTCCGTGTATGTCCCTCATGATGATGCAGTGACGGTAAGAGCGGACAGCGATCTTGAGCTGGCGGTCTGCAAGGCACCGGGGCAGGGCGACAACCTGCCCGCTCGACTGATTGCGCCAGAAGATGTCGGCGTTGAGCGGCGCGGCAAAGGCCACAACCAGCGACTTGTGCACAACATTCTGCCGGACAGTGAACCGGCAAATAGCTTGCTGGTGGTGGAAGTGTTTACCGATGAGGGCAATACCAGTTCGTATCCGAGTCACAAGCACGACCAGGAAAACAGCGAGAACGAAACCTATCTCGAAGAAACCTATTACCACCGTTTTGAACCCGAACAGGGCTTCGCGATGCAGCGCGTTTATACAGACGATCGTTCTCTGGATGAGTGCATGGCTGTTTATAACCGGGATGTCGTCACCGTACCGCGCGGTTACCATCCTGTAGCAACCCTGGCTGGCTATAACAATTACTACCTTAACGTTATGGCAGGGCCGGTTCGCCTGTGGAAATTCAGCTGGGAACAGGATCATGCCTGGATCAACAGCGATCGCTATCCGTCACGTTAATCACGGCTGAAAGCAAAACGGCAGCCTGAGGGCTAATGCGGGTCATTTAAGGCCCGGTTGACCGATCCAGTGGCAGGGATCAAAGGGGTTCATGTTCATCATGAACCCTTTTTTATAGAACTCTCACAGGCTCTGGGCATCATTCATTCCACTTTTCCCGAACGCGCCCGCTCGCTCTCTGATCTTATTCCCGCTGAGCCTCAGCAGAGCCATCAGTGAGATATCGCGGCTCCTGATGAGTTACCCCGGGCACGGTTCCGGGCGAACTGAGAACGCCGTATAAAAAGGCGAGATGGCTGATACTGCCGGGGCGAAGAGAACGAAACTTTCCGCGGGAGCTGCGAATAAGATCACGGAAATATGCCGATAAAAAAAAGCTGGTCACCTAAGTGACCAGCATTGAGCCTGAGGACTGCGTTTTTGTTGCTGCAGAGGGCGTTTCTTGCCGGGACGCGCGGGGGCGTTATGCTCCCGGCTTTATTGAGGGCGCGTGTATCATGGTTCAGGTATGACCTGTAAGCAGAGCCGCCGCAGCTGGCGGCATGTCAGGAGAGCTGACCGGACTGCGCATTCGCCAGCGCCAGGGATACGGCCAGCGTTTGTGCCAGGCACAGCGAGGCAACCTGAGAGCGAAAACCGTCAACCTGGGCTTCGCGTACAACGAAACAGACGTCACTGAAGGCGGCAAGTGGGCTGACCTGGCTGTCAGTGATCGCGATTAAGCTGGCACCGCGTTTGGCACCCAACTCGACCACTTCTACCGCCTCCCTTGCATAGGGTGAACAGCTGATGGCAATCACCACATCTTTGGGCGTGACCAGATTAAGCTGTTCTGTAAACATGCCGCCCAGCCCGTCAATCAGGAAGGCACGGCGTTCCAGATGGCGCAGGGCATACACTAAATAAGAGGCAACGCTAAACGACCGCCGCAGGCCGATTACGTAGACATTTTCGGCTTCGTTCAGAAGCTGCACGGTTTTGTCTAACTGGTCCGGGCTCACCTGCATAGCCAGCTGCTGCAGGGCCTGACTGTTGACCATGGTGAAAACATTGAGAATTTCAGCCGGACTTTCGGGCGAATTCGCAGCATCGTCCGCTGCTGTCTGACGAAACAGCCGCGCTCGTTCTGTATAGTTGACGGTCTCTTCCATCAGATGCTGACGAAAAACCTGTTTCATTTCGTTGAAACCGCTGAAGCCAAATGCATTAGCAAAGCGAATCAGCGTAGATGGCGGAACGTCGGCCTGCTGCGCAATAGAGGCCACGGTGTCAAAAGCAATACTGTTACTGTTATCAAGGATATAACGAGCCACCTGCTTCAGGCGCTTGCTCAGCGTTTCGTAGCGACGGCGAATCTCGTCCTGCAGCAGTGAAAGTTGGGAGGGATTATTACTCATGACATCTGCTCATTTGCGGAAAACGTGGCTGGATAATGAACGCTATGATATCAGATGGTTGGAAAATTTCATTTTTTTGTTATGTATGCAGCTTTTATTTCATTGGTTTATGAAATGACTCACAGATTCACCGCGACAGGGGCGACGCGCGGGCGAGCTGGCCACTAAAACAGGCTGCATCCGATGAGGGCACAGCCTTACACAAGACCTGATCATTCTCTTCAAGGCGGATAACAGTCTTACAGTCCGGTATTCTCCCGAATATATTTTCTTGCCTTTACCGCGTACTCGAACGGATTGGCCAACGCAGGATCCTGTTCAGCCTCAACCACCATCCAGCCTTGATAGCCGTAGTCATCAAGAATTTTGAAAACCGGTTTAAAATCAATCACGCCGTCGCCTGGAACGGTGAAGGTGCCCTTTTTCACACCGTCCAGAAACGACAGGTGCTGGTCACGCACTTCTGCGACAATCTCATCCCGCACGTCTTTCAGATGAACGTGGAAAATGCGCGGCAGATGGGTTTTCAGCACTGCCAGCATCACGTCCTGTGAGCCTTCAGAATAATAGATGTGGCCGGTATCATAGAGTAAACCGACATTGTCATGCGTGAGCGCCATGAAACGGTCGATTTCCGCGGGCGTCTGAATGCCGGTGCCCATATGGTGGTGCAGGCAAACGCGCATCCCTTTCGCGGCGGCAAGGTCGGCAAGCGTATTGTAGCCTTCCGCCGTTCTCTGCCACTCGTCATCGTTAAACACCGGTTTGTGATCGAACACTGCCCGTGCTGTGCCCTGAATACTTTTACTCTGCTCTGAACAGCCGATCACCCGGGCACCCATTTCATAGAGAAAATTCATGTGCGCCGTAAAACCCTCAAGGGTCTCATCTTTGTCACCCTGCGCAAAAAATGTGCTGAACCAGGCGTTGCAGATCTGAATGCCGCGAATATCGAGCATTGGCTTGAGAATGGCAGGATCGCGTGGGTATTTGCTACCCACTTCACTCCCTGAGAAGCCCGCCAGTGCCATCTCGCTGACGGTTTGCTGAAAGGTATTCTCGCTGCCCAGCTCGGGCATATCATCATTTGTCCAGCCAATGGGCGCTATCGCCAGCTTTACGTTATCGTTGTTCATTGTTTACCTGCCAAAGGCGAGAGATTTAGTTATAGAATGCCGGACGAGCGGGCATTTCAATCGGTTCAATGGCACCGCTTTTCTGCGCCTTGATACAGGCGTCAGCGGCGACGGAGGCGGCAAAACCATCCCAGGCAGACGGACCGGTTAACTGCCCGGCTTTCACGTCGTTGATAAACGCCTGCAGTTCGACGTCGTAAGCCTCGATAAAGCGGTCTTTCCAGTCGACTAAAATGGTGTTGGAAAGTTTGGCCTGTTTGCGCAGCTGCACTGACGAAGGCTCCGGCAGTCTGGCGATGCCTTCTTCACCCACTACCTCACACTGAATGTCGTAGCCGTAGGTACAGTTAACAAAAATTTCTACATCGATGCGCACGCCTTTTTGCGTTTCAAACAGGACGATTTGCGGATCTTTCAGATGCGGACGCGCTTTGGAACT
Source organism: Pantoea sp. Ae19-2 (assembly GCF_059801205.1). Classification (NCBI taxonomy): domain Bacteria; kingdom Pseudomonadati; phylum Pseudomonadota; class Gammaproteobacteria; order Enterobacterales; family Erwiniaceae; genus Pantoea; species Pantoea sp. Ae19-2. Next base: position 4,206,748 of record NZ_JBCHWE010000001.1, read on the forward strand.
GACGCGCGGGAAAACCACCTGCACGCTTTTGTAGTCGTCACTCGTCAGCCAGCGCAGTACGTCAAGTTCATGAATTAACGTATTGGTGATCGCCATTTCCGTATTGTAATTTTCGGGCACCGTCGGATTGCGATGCGCGCAATGCAGCATGAGCGGCTCGCCGATTTCACCGTCGGTAATCACTTTTTTCAGCGCCCGGTAGCCGGCATCGTAAGGCCGCATAAAACCCACCTGAACCAGCCGCTTACCGTGCTGAATTTCTGCTTCGACTACCCGACGGCAACCCTCTGCGCTCATGGCCAGCGGTTTTTCACAGAACACCGGCTTACCCGCCGCGATGGCCGCCAGGGTAAACTCTTCATGCGTCGGATCCCATGAGGTCACCAGCACCGCATCCACATCAGGTGACTGAATCACCTCATAGCCATCCTTGCAGACTTGCGCATCACTATTCAGCCGTTGCAGTGCAGCCTGCGCGCCTTCAACGTTGATATCGGATACCGCGACCACTCTTGCCCCTTGTAAGACATTGTTGCAGCGGCGAATGTGTTCCTGACCAATCGCGCCTGTTCCAATCACACCAAGTTTCAATGTCATAATTACACCTGTAGGGTTAAATCGAAGAGAAGAAACAAGGGCCGTCAGACGGCCCGGAAATCAGTATTTGCGGGCCTGTGCCAGATGCGCATTCAGTTTGTCCGCCACATCCTGCGTGCGCGCCGATTGGGCAGTTTGTGCAACGCCAACGTGCCACCAGCTGAAATATTTATGAATCATGGTCTTGGGCAGTACTTTAATATCTATCAGCGTAGAAACCTGCTGTGTTTTCGCATCGTCCAGCGCAGCCTTAAGCTGTTCCAGCGTGCTGACGCGATAGGTCTTGCACCCATAACCGGCAGCAATTGCGGCAAAGTCTACCGGCACCAGGCTGCCGTTTAGCTTACCGCTGTCCGTATTGCGGAAGCGAAACTCGGTAATGAAGCTGTCCATACCGTGCTCCATTTGCAGGTTGTTAATGCAGCCATTGCTCATGTTATCCAGCAGCACCACGTTGATTTTGGCACCCTCCTGAATGGAGGTCACCAGCTCGGAATGCAGCATCATAAAAGAGCCGTCGCCGACCAGGGCATAGACTTCCCGCTGGGGCTCCGCAAGCTTAACGCCTAACGCCGCATTCACTTCATATCCCATACAGGAATAGCCGTATTCGAGGTGATAGCCGTTATAGCCGCGCGTGCGCCAGACGCGTTGCAGGTCGCCGGGCAGGCTGCCTGCAGCACCGACGATGACGGCATCGGCAGGCAAATGTTGGTTGAGGGTACCCAAGACACTGCTCTGGGTCAGCAGAGACTGCGTCAAGCGATTGAATTCGGCGTAGACGGCGTCCCGATCTAGGTGGTCGGCAATCTCGGGCACAAATTCAGCATCGTTATGTGTAACGTGATACACGCGCTGTCTTTCTTCTTCTAACTGGTGCCGCGCCTCGGCAACCTGCGTGCCCCAGTCGTTGCCGTAGTGCTGCGAAACCAGCCCATGACTGAGCGCCAGCAGGGCTTCACGCGCATCGGCAAGCAGCTGCACGCCATCCAGTTTGTAGCTGTCAAAATTGCTGACGTTGATGTTAAGAAAGCTCACCTCGGGATGCCGGAAAATCCATTTCGATGAGGTGGTAAAATCGGTATAGCGTGTGCCAATCCCAATCACCAGATCGGCGTCTTTTGCCAGCAGGTTTGCCGCCAGACAGCCGGTTTCACCTACGCCGCCAACGTTGAGCGGATGATCGGACAGCAGCGTCCCTTTTCCGGCCTGCGTTTCAGCGAACGGAATCTGATACCGTTCAGCGAACGCCTGCAGCGCCTCGCCCGCCCCCGAATATTTGACGCCACCGCCGCAGATAATCAGCGGCTTACGTTTGCGGATAATAAGCTTCAGCGCATCTTCAAGTTGGGCCACGGTGGGCTGACGACGGTCCAGTCGGTGCACGCGTTTCTGGAAGAAATAGTCGGGGTAATCCCAGGCTTCGCCTTGCACATCTTGCGGTAAAGAGAGCGTGACGGCCCCGGTTTCAGCGGGGTCGGTGAGCACGCGCATCGCATTAATACAGGCGCTCATTAACTGTTCAGGGCGGCTGATGCGATCCCAGTATTTACTGACCGCTCTGAAGGCATCATTGGTGCTGATGCTCAGATCCCAGGATTGCTCAATCTGTTGCAACACCGGGTCAGGTTGTCGGGTGGCAAAAACGTCACCGGGCAGCAGCAGCAGGGGAATTCGGTTCGCCGTCGCCGTGGCCGCCGCCGTTAACATGTTGGCCGCACCCGGGCCAACAGAAGAGGTGCAGGCGATGATCTGACGCCGCAGGGATTGTTTGGCAAAGCCGGTTGCAGCGTGCGCCATTCCCTGCTCATTGCGTCCCTGGTATACCACCAGATCCCCACTGTCCTGTTCCAGTGCCTGGCCCAGACCCAGTACATTGCCATGGCCAAAAATGGCAAAAATGCCATGGACAAACTTCGTCTCATGCCCGTCTACGTCAATGTATTGATTATCAAGAAATTTAACTAATGCCTGTGCGGTAGTCAGTTTGATGGTGGCCATAAACTTTCCTCAACGTGCTGGCTGTAGCGGCGTCCGGCCCCGCGTATAAACGGCGTGACGTAACGGAGAGAGCTACCGGGATAACTTAAATGTCAGAGGATTATAAACAAATGCATTTTTCATAAAATACAATTACAGAAGAAATATTTCATTTTGCGAGGGGGATCAAATTTACATTCCTGCCGATCCCACGTAATACGCAGGAAAGGTGGGAACTGGAATAATTGGTGAGAGTTGCCGTTTTTTAAGATATTTCATTTCATTGTCAGGTCAGCCCTAAAAGACGGGCGGTGAGTCTGCCGCCTTGTGGTACGCGGTGCGCAGGGCATGGCGATAAAGTACCGGGGAGCGACAGATTTTTAACTGGTTCACATAATTGCATTGTAAGTTTCATTTTGAATTGAGTTTGGAATATTTGTTCCTCATACTGTGTTTATCGCTAATCAGACACCTTCAGACCCCGATATCCAACTTGTCCACAGTGTCTGCTCATCACAGAAGGAAACCAGAAGCATGAGTACACAACAGAAGCGTCTTGATGTGATTTGTATTGGACGCATCGCCGTAGACTTCTATGGTCAGCAAATTGGCGCGCGACTGGAGGACACCACGTCCTTTGCCAAATATCTTGGCGGTTCATCGGGTAACGTCGCTTATGGCACCGCTATTCAGGGGTTGCGTTCAGCCATGCTGGCGCGCGTGGGCGATGAGCATAACGGCCGTTTTTTACGTGAAAGCCTGCAAAGGGTTGGGTGTAATACCGATGCGCTGATAACGGATAAAAAACGCCTTACTGCCCTGGTGATTCTCGGCATCAAAGACGACGAAACGTTCCCACTCATTTTTTATCGTGATAACTGCGCCGATATGGGGCTGGTGCCAGAGGATATTGAGGAGTCCTTTATCGCCTCCTCCCGCTCGGTAGCGGTCACCGGCACGCACTTGTCACATCCCCAGACCCGGGCGGCTGTGCTAAAGGCGCTGGAGCTCGCCCGCAAAAACGGCCTGCGAACGGCGCTGGATATCGACTACCGGCCAGTATTGTGGGGATTAACCTCGCTGGGTGACGGTGAAACACGTTTCATTGCATCGTCAGAGGTAACGGCGCAACTGCAGCAGGTCGTCCACTATTTCGATCTTATCGTAGGCACCGAAGAAGAATTCCATATCGCGGGCGGCAGCACCGATACGCTGACGGCGCTGAGAAATGTCCGTGAGGTCAGTAAGGCTACGCTGGTCTGTAAGCGGGGTGCAATGGGATGCGTTGTCTTTGAACATGAGATTCCGGAAAGCTGGGAGCAGGTAACGCTGCACAGCGGCGTGCGCGTCGAGGTGTTAAACGTGCTGGGCGCAGGTGACGCGTTTATGTCGGGCCTGCTGCGTGGCTGGTTAAATGATGAAGGCTGGGAGCAGGCCTGCCGTTATGCCAATGCCTGCGGTGCGTTGGTGGTTTCACGCCACGGTTGCGCGCCGGCGATGCCGACCCGAGAAGAACTGGACGATTTTCTGAGCCGCGAAAACGCCGTCAAGCGTCCGGATCTGGACAGTCGATTAACGCACCTGCACCGCGTGACCACCCGGCAGCGTGCCTGGCCGGAACTCAATATCTTTGCCTTTGACCATCGTAAGCAACTGGTCGATATGGCCAAGGCAGCGGGGGCTGACGTCAGCCACATTCCTCAACTCAAGCTCCTGCTGCTCCAGGCCGCAGAGCAGGCGGTACAGCAGGCAGGCATTGAAAGCAAAAGCGGCATTCTGGCCGATACCACCTTCGGGCAACGGACGCTTAACGCCATTACCGGCAAGAACAGATGGATCGGGCGGCCGATAGAGTTACCGGGATCCCGACCGTTACGCCTTGAACACGGCAATATCGGCACACAGCTTGCCAGCTGGCCAATGGAGCACGTGGTAAAATGTCTGGTGTTTTATCACCCGCATGACAGCGCCGAACTGCGTGAAGAGCAGGATGCCGTGTTGCTGGATGTCTGGAAAGGCTGTAACAAAAGCGGGCATGAACTGCTGTTGGAAGTGATTCTGCCAGAGGGGCAGCCAGACCGTAATGAAGCCTGTTATCTGGCGGTTCTGAGCCACTTTTATGCGTTGGGAATCAAGCCGGACTGGTGGAAATTACCGCCCCTGTCAACAGCGAGCTGGCAGGCCATTGGCACCCTGATTGAGGCGCAGGATCCTCACTGTCGCGGTATCCTGTTGCTCGGGCTGGATGCGCCAGAGGAGACGCTGAAACTCGGTTTCGCTGCGGCTGCGGCTGCGCCATGGGTGAAAGGCTTCGCGGTGGGACGGACGATTTTTGCCCAGCCTTCAAGTCAGTGGTTGCAGGGTGAAATTGACGACGCGGCGCTGGTAACGGCTGTAAAAGATAACTATCTGCGTTTGATTGATTACTGGCGCACGGCACGTGAGCAGGCGTGAAAAGAACCAGAATCGAGCCGTGTGGAGACGTGCTTTTCCACGCGGCTCGCTGTTTTCAGGGCGGGAACCTGAAATAACACCCATATCAGGCAAGGGCCTGTTGCGGTTATTTCAGTTTAATGCTCTTCACTACCGTTTCAGCATCGCTTTGCGCCTGCTGCTGGTTCTGGCCCGGCAGCGTGATCTGCATGGTCATCAGCTTACCATCCACCTTTGCCAACACGACGGAAGACCAGGAGGTCTGGTTATTGGCTGAGATCACGGTGTCCAGCTGCTGTGCAGGTTCGCCACCCAGGGTGACCGCTTTGTTAGAGACAACCTGTAGCTGCGGATCGCGGTTACGCTGCTGTTGTTCCATGCGCTGTGATAAAACATCCAGCCCTTCGTTAGTGGGATCACCTGCAATGACGATAATCGCCCGCGCGCCGCTTTCATCAGCATACACGTGCATATTGGTGCTTTGTGAGCCCAGCTTGCCGCTCTTATCGGACATGCCCGGCGGTAAGGCGAAGCTTAACTTGCCATCCATCAGCGTCACGGTTTGTGCCGACTGACTGGCAGATGCGCCGTTGTCGTTTGCCGCGTCATCTTTCTTTTGGTCACAGGCGGCAAGGCCGAGGACCAGCAAACCAATTCCCGCATATTTCACTAAATTACGCATCAGAATCCCTTTTTAAATTTCCACTCAGGCGTTTATACAACAGGAATCAGGCTGCAAACGCAACCTGAGTATTGTCAGAAGATTTTAGCGGATTGTCAGGAAAGGCTGTATTGCCGGTTAGCCGAAATGTATCTGTGGTTGAGCCTGGCGTTCGGCCAGACGTTTCAACGCCGCATTGAGCAACACACCATAGGCAGGCAGGAAGAACACCATGCAGATCAGCACCTTAAAACTGTAATCGACCAGGGCGATTTCCACCCAGTGCTGCGCCATAAACGCATCGGAGCTTTTATAGAAGGCGATAAAAAAGAACGCCAGCGTGTCGCTGATATTACCTAAAAACATGGCACAGCCGGGCGCTATCCACCACTGCGGCAGGCGACGCAGGCGGTTAAAGACATGCACATCCAGAATCTGGCCCAGCGCGTAAGCCATAAAGCTGGCGCAGGCGATACGGGCGACAAACAGGTTCACCTGCTGCAATGCCTGCCAGCCTTGCCACTCGCCCTGATAAAACAGGCTGGAGATGGTATAGGAGATAAACAACGCCGGCACCATGACCGCCAGAATAATCCGCCGTGCAAGCGGCGCGCCAAAAATGCGGACGGTGAGATCGGTTGCCAGGAAGATAAACGGGAAACTAAAGGCGCCCCAGGTGGTATGGAAACCAAAAAGGGAGACGGGCAACTGCACCAGATAATTACTGGAGGTAATCACCAGCAGGTGAAACAGGGACAGCCAGAAAAGCGCATAAGTGCGCTGACGCGGAGTAAATGCGAGCATAGTTAGCCTTTTTAATCGTGGGGTGAGGGAACCCATTGCAGGGCGCAGAACGGTCCGCGCACTACGGTTTCATGAACAAAAAACGGCCGCATCTTACCCTGGTGTGCTATTAATGCAATGGCTAATTTTAACGCAATCGTTATCGCCTTGCGTCAAAGGGCTGACGCGCTAGAATAAGCGCCCGCCAACCTGAATTGAGATCGTGATGAGTGATGCATTTTCTTCCGCCGACCATCAACTGGATGCGTTAGGCCTGCGCTGTCCCGAACCGGTCATGATGGTTCGCAAAACCGTGCGCGGGATGCAGGATGGTGAAACGCTACTGATCGTGGCTGACGATCCGGCGACCACGCGGGATATTCCCGGTTTTTGCCGCTTTATGGAGCATCGCCTGTTGGTCGCGCAAACCGACACGCTGCCTTATCAGTTTTTGATCAGAAAAGGGATGGGCGAATAACGGCGGCACCTGCCGCCGTCAGGTTGTTAATCCCGCGTGCGCAGCAGCCGCAACGCGTTCGCCGTGACCAGCGCGGTCGCGCCAGAATCAGCCAGCACCGCCAGCCACAATCCGGTCAGTCCGAGAAGCGTGGTAACCAGAAACAGCGCCTTAAGCCCTAACGCAATGCCGATATTCTGACGAATAATTGCCCGGGTGCGACGCGCCAGACCGATCATTGGAGCCAGATGGCTGAGCTGATTGCGCGTCAGAGCCGCATCGGCTGCTTCCAGCGCGACATCGGTGCCGCTGCCCATGGCGATGCCCAGCGTGGCCGCCTTCATGGCTGGCGCATCATTGATGCCGTCGCCCACCATTGCCACAACCTGATGCTGACTGAGCTGGCGAACCCGCTCAACCTTGTCGGCGGGTAATAAGCCTGCGTGCCACGCGATATCCAGTTGTTGCGCCACCACAGCCGCCGCTCGCGGGTTATCCCCTGTGAGCATAATGCTGTTGATGCCGAGCGCCTTTAACGCCTGCAACGCGGCAGGCGTTTCACTGCGCAGCCGATCGCGCAACGCGAGCGCACCCAGCGCATCACCATTACGCAGCACAATCACCAGGGTTTCGCCCTGGGCTTCCTGCTCGCTAATCATGTCCAGTTGCCGGGCGTTCAGCGCGTTGACGTAAGCCGGTGCCAGCAGTTCAATGCGCTGGCCTGCAACCTCGGCCCTGATGCCGCTGCCGGCGATGGCCTGTTGATGCGCGGCTGCCGGAATTGTCAGGGATTTCGCCTGGGCCGCAGCCACAATTGCCGTAGCCAGCGGATGCGTGGAGCCTTGTTCAACGGCGGCGCCCAGCAGCAGAATCTCGTCTTCACTGAGATCGCCGAATGACAAAATGCGGGTTAACTGCGGTTTGCCTTCCGTGAGCGTCCCGGTTTTATCGAACGCAATCGTCTGCACCGTACTCAGGCGTTCCAGGGCTGCACCGCCCTTGATTAAAGCGCCGCGCCGCGCCGCGGTCGCAAGGCCAGACGTAATGGCCGCTGGCGTCGAGATCACCAGTGCACAGGGGCAACCGATGAGAAGTAACGTCAGCCCTTTGTAGATCCACGGTAGCCATGGACCCGCGCCGAGCAGCGGCGGTATGACCATGACCAGCAGCGCCAGCAGCATGATTGCAGGCGTGTAAATGCGGCTGAAATTATCGATAAAGCGTTCCACCGGAGCACGATGGCTTTCGGCTTCCTCAATCAGCTGCAAAATGCGGTCAATCGCGCTCTCGCCGGGTTTTGACACCACGTCCAGCGTCACCAGCCTGTCCACGCTGGTGGCGCCAGCAAGCACCTTATCGCCCCGCATGCGAAGAACCGGCAAAGACTCGCCGGTTAAGGCGCTTTCATCGAAGCTGGCGCTTTCCGCGACCAGGCATCCGTCAACCGGCAGGCGACCACCGGCGGCAACCTCTATACGGTCGCCTGGCTGCAGCGCCGCCAGTGGAACCTCACTGCGAACGCCATTTTGCAGGCGCACGGCCGATTCGGGACGGATCGCCATCAGCTGACTCACGCCACTGCGCGCACGGATTGCCGCATAGGCCTCCAGGCGTTCACCCAGTTGGAACAGCAGCAACACCATGGCTGCTTCCGCATGGGCGCCAATCAACAGCGCGCCCGCCGACGCCAGCGTCATCAGGGTTTCAATCGTAAAAGCGGAGCCGGTTCGTAGACGTTGCCAGGCTTTACGCGCGACCGGTGCCAGACCAACCAGCGTGGTGAGAATAAATAATCGATCGCCCCACACAGCATTGACCTGGCTGAGCGCAACGCTGGCCAGCATTAACCCGGCGAGCAGAAAAAGGGGGATATGTGTTTGCCAGGGGGCGGGTGAAGAAGCGGAAGCAGCGGCGGAGGAGAGTTGAAATCCGGCTTTTCTGACGGCGTCTTCTATCGCGCCTTGAACCGGTGCGCGGGCGTCAACAATCAGCTTCTCACTGGAGAATACGACGCGGGCCTGGGTGACGTCAGGAAGCTGACGAACGGCCGTTTCGATAGCGCGGGCACAGCTCGGGCAGTCCATGCCGCTGACCAGCCAGCTGAACTGAAAAGCATCTGAGGACCGTCGTCGGTCACCTTCGTCATTGGCTTCACTGCTGGATGAACTGCCGCACGCGCAGTCACCACCGCAGCCATTGCCGTCAGAAATTTCAGGCGTTGCCGCAGTAACAGACAGCGTACCGGAACGAACAGGGCGGATTGCACAAAGCGGTTTTGCGGCACGGTGCGTACCGCAGGGCTTACCGCAGCCACAAGCATGATGTTGATGCATATAACCTCCGGAAAACGTGGGCACCATGCCCACGCCTTATCTTACACCCGACGGTTTATTCCATCTTCAGATTTATTGTGACGCTTTCTTAGTAAATCCACAGGGAGCGGACAATCATAAAGTGGCCCGCAAAATAGCAGGCTGCGACAATGGCGCTGTCTGCGCTAAAGCGGCGACGGTAATGGCTGATAAACCACACAATATTGGCCAAAAGAAGCAGGGCCGAACCGACGAGAATCGAAAAGCTGTAATCGCTGGGACGGAAAAAATATTGCTCTGCCGCCATCCAGTTCATCACCAGCGTCATGCCGATAAGCGTACAGACCGGCCAGCGTAGCGTTTCCAGCTTGCTCCACAGAATGCCAATCACGACAACCCCGATGATCAAAAAGGTCAGCGGAATGGGCCAGTAGAAACTCATCGTCATGTTGGCGGCGAAGCACAGCGTATAGAGCAGATGCGACAGGAAAAACGCGCCCAGCGCGTAGAGCGTCTGCTGACGTGGAAGCAGCGTCAGCGTATCGCCGACAAGTGTGGCGACCAGCCCGGCCACAATCAGATAGTCTGACGTGTTGCGCGTGGGGGCTTGCCAGGCGAGGCCGACTAACAGCAGTAAGGTTACCGGCTTGAATAACCAGCGTTGCCATTGAGGTCCCCGGTAAGAGGCATCCACATACAGCCAGCCGGAGAAAAGTACCGCGAGAAAGGACCAGAGCATTGCTTCTCCCTATTGACCAAAAATGGTGACAGTTCCTGAAATACTCCTGTCAGTCTAGGTTACGCCAGCCTGATGTGACAATCGGTCAACTCTGGTTGTATGCTTTAGCGCGCCATGTACGCCATCTGTAACCTGAGAAACGTTGGGATATTATGAAACCACCGCTACTTTTTATCATTGTGCTGGCTGTTATCGCCGTTTTAGCGACTCGCCAGTTCATCAAACAGCGGCGTGAAGCCGCCGTCAACGATGCCTCGCCGGTTCGCACCCTGACAGTCGAAGTGAAAACCAAACGTGAGTTTTCTGTTTCCAGCCGGCGCTCGCGTGAACGGGAAGTGATCGCCGGTGATGAAATGCGCTATGAGGCCTGGTTTCATCCGCTGAACGGCGAAAGCGATATTAAGATGCGGGTAAGTGAAAGCGACTACCATCTGATGGACAAGGGCACGCAAGGGGAACTGACTCTGCAGGGCTCGCGCTTTATTCAGTTTACGCCCGCCCGGCACTGACGGCGGGCCAGGTGCCCGCCGTGACGACTTACTTACGTGGAAAGTTTTTTTTCTGCCACGCGACCAGTTCGAATACGCCAAACAAAAAGACTTTTATCTGGGTGACACGATCGATCGGCGGCGCATCTTTACCTTGGGTGGTGCGCAGCAGGACCAACTGCAGACCATGCATCAGAATCATAAATATCAGAGCCACATTGATAAACCAGGTCAGTGGCTTAGGATAAGGATGAATCAGGTTAAACAGTAAAAAACCCCATACGCACAGCATCAGCAGGCGTCCTAAATTAAGTAACATCGTGTGTCTCCTGTTGGCGCTGATATAAGCGATAGGCCACCTGGCCGGCAATTTTTTCGCGGTATAGATCCCAGTGTGCTGGAACCGGGGGAGCACCGCGTTCAACTTCACTTTCAACGTAGATGAGTGCGTCAGCAGTCAGCCAGCCGTTATTCTCCAGCAGTTGCAGCGTTTGTTCCAGCAGGCCCTGACGAAACGGCGGGTCGATAAATACGATATTAAACGGCTTACCGCTCTGCGCCAGCCATGTCAGCGTATTGGTCTGCACAACCTGGCCGTTGGCGGCCTGAAGCGTCTGTAAATTTTTGGCCAACTGCTGCGCCACCGGGCGTTCCAGCTCCAGTAACGTTGCCGACGCGGCGAAACGCGACAAGGCTTCCAGCCCCAGCGCACCACTGCCGGCAAAGCAGTCCAGACAGTTGGCCGCCTGAATAGAGGGCGCCAGCCAGTTAAACAGCGTTTCACGCACTCTGTCGGTAGTCGGACGCAGTCCGGCGCTGTCCGGCACCGGCAATTTGCGGCCGCGCCACTGTCCGCCAATAATGCGGATTTGGCCTGCACCACCAGTCTTACGGGGAGGTTTTATCATCTTGCTCACAAATCTTCATAATTTGTTGCGTAGTTTAACGGGCGAAACGATGAGAAGAAACGTTAAAAAAGGGTGCTGTGGTGAGCTGGCTGGAAAGTGTTAGACTACAGCGTTGCTGCTGTTATGCATAATTCTGCGGTTTGACGCTCATCTGGCGTTTATCACCAATACTGTTTTTAACCCTGGGAACATTGTGCTACCGGGATGAAGCCATCGAGGAGTGTGGTTACACAATGGCAAAAGAGAAAAAACGAGGCTTTTTTTCCTGGCTGGGATTTGGCAAAGAAGAAGAGAAACAACCCTCAACGGAAGCGCAGGCATCACAAACTGCACAACCGGAAGTCCAGCAGCCAAAACAGGAAGCCCCGGCAATAAGTCAGGCGGAGATCCACGCGGAAGAGACCGTTGCAACGACTGAAAAAGTCGTTGAACAGCAACACACAGCGGATCCCGATAGCGAAGTAAAGCTGACAGCAATTACCCCATCGGCTGAAAACGTGCCTGATCCGCATGATGGCGTTATCACGCCCGCAGAACCTGCGTCCGAGCCTGTGGACGATGAGGCACCGCTCAGCGATGACGAACTCGCCGCACTGGCGCTGGCCGATGCAGAGATCGTGGAGGTTACGCCGCACGAGCCTGAAATTCTTCAGCACGAACCTGTCCCGGTGGCAGACAAGGCGCCGCTCAGCGATGACGAACTCGCCGCACTGGCGCTGGCCGATGCGGATATCGTGGAGGTTACGACGCACGAGCCTGAAATCCTTCAGTCCGAATCTGTCCCGGTGGCTGACGAGGCACCGCTCAGCGATGACGAACTCGCCGCGCTGGCGCTGGCCGATGCGGATATCGTGGAGGTTACGCCGCACGAGCCTGAAATCCTTCAGTCCGAACCTGTCCCGGAGGCAGACGAGGCGCCGCTCAGCGATGACGAACTCGCCGCACTGGCGCTGGCCGACGCGGATGCCGTTCAGGATGTTCCAGAAAACGCCGATCGGGTGGAGCCAACAGATACCGTCAGCGATCTTCCTTTAGCCGCCGCGCCACTGGTGACGCAGGAGCAGGATCGTCCGACAAAAGAGGGCTTCTTTGCCCGCCTGAAACGCAGCCTGGTGAAAACCCGTCAGAACCTGGGATCGGGTTTTATCGGCCTGTTCCGTGGCAAAAAGATTGATGATGAGCTGTTTGAAGAGCTCGAAGAGCAACTGCTGATTGCGGATGTGGGGGTCGAAACGACGCGCCGTATCATCACCAGCCTGACGCAGCATGCCGACCGTAAACAGCTTCGCGATGCAGAGGCGCTTTATGGCCTGCTGAAAACTGAAATGGCCGACATTCTGGCGAAAGTGGAAGAACCGCTTAATGTTGAAGGCAAAACGCCTTTTGTCATTTTGATGGTCGGTGTTAACGGCGTAGGTAAAACGACCACCATCGGCAAGCTGGCTCGTCAGTATCAGGCAGAAGGCAAGTCGGTCATGCTGGCGGCGGGCGACACCTTCCGTGCAGCGGCTGTTGAACAGCTTCAGGTATGGGGCCAGCGTAACAACATTTCTGTGGTGGCGCAGCATACCGGTGCCGATTCCGCTTCGGTGATTTTCGATGCGATTCAGGCCGCGAAATCCCGTGGCGTTGACGTGTTAATCGCCGACACCGCAGGCCGTTTGCAAAACAAATCGCACCTGATGGAAGAACTGAAGAAAATTACGCGCGTCATGAAAAAGCTGGATGAGCAGGCGCCGCATGAAGTCATGCTGACAATTGATGCCAGCACCGGGCAAAATGCCATCAGCCAGGCCAAACTGTTCCATGAAGCGGTCGGTCTGACCGGTATTACCCTGACAAAACTGGATGGCACGGCCAAAGGCGGTGTGATTTTCTCGGTGGCAGATCAGTTTGGCATCCCTATCCGGTATATCGGTGTCGGAGAAGGCATCGAAGATTTACGGCCGTTCAAGGCCGAGGATTTTATTGAGGCATTGTTTGCCCGAGAGGACTAATTAGGATGATTCGCTTTGAAGAGGTCAGTAAGGCATATCTCGGCGGACGTCAGGCGCTGCAGGGCGTAGATTTTCATCTACGTCCCGGTGAAATGGCGTTTCTGACCGGCCATTCTGGCGCAGGGAAAAGTACCTTGCTGAAGCTGATTTGTGGCATTGAGCGTCCCAGCGCCGGACAAATCTGGTTTAGCGGGCATGACATTTCACGCCTGCGTAACAGCGAGGTGCCGTTTCTGCGCCGTCAGATTGGTATGATCTTTCAGGATCACCACCTGCTGATGGATCGTTCTGTCTATGACAACGTGGCCATTCCGCTGATCATCTCCGGTGCCAGCGGGGAAGATATCCGGCGGCGTGTTTCAGCCGCGCTAGATAAAGTGGGCCTGCTCGACAAAGCGAAAAGTTATCCTATTCAACTTTCCGGTGGTGAACAGCAGCGCGTGGGTATTGCACGCGCCGTGGTGAATAAACCGGCGGTGCTGTTGGCTGATGAACCAACCGGTAACCTGGATGAGGCGCTGTCTGAAGACATCCTGCGCCTGTTTGAAGAGTTTAACCGCGTTGGGGTGACGGTCCTGATGGCGACACACGATGTGGGGCTAATCGGTCGCCGAAATTATCGGGTGATGACGCTAAATAAAGGACGCCTGCACGGAGGCCACGATGGTCAATAAACGCAACAAACGCGCGCCCGCGCCGAAGGCGAAGCAACCGTCGAAAAGCAAAGCGTTACGCGGCGGCTGGCAGGAGCAGTGGCGCTATGCGCTGCGCGGTACGTTGTCTGACATGTGGCGTCAGCCGTTAGCGACGTTGCTGACGGTGATGGTTATCGCGATCTCTCTGACGTTGCCCAGCGTGTGTTACATGGTGTGGAAAAACGTTAGCCAGGCCGCCACTCAGTGGTATCCCGCGCCGCAGCTGACGGTCTATCTCTCCAAAACGCTGGATGATGCCGCCGCCGAAAACGTGACGACTCAGCTGAAGCAGGTCGATGGCGTGGACCACGTTAACTACCTGACGCGCGAAGAAGCCCTGAACGAATTCCGTAACTGGTCAGGCTTTGGCGGCGCGATGGATATGCTGGAGCAGAATCCTCTTCCGGCCGTGGTCATCATTACGCCTAAACTGACCTTCCAGAATTCCGACACGCTACAAACGCTGCGCGACAGGGTGGCGAAAGTGAAGGGCGTTGACGAAGTGCGCATGGATGACAGCTGGTTTGCTCGTCTTGCGGCGCTGACCGGGCTGGTGGGGCAGATTGCCTCCATGATCGGTATCTTAATGATCGTGGCGGTGTTCCTGGTGATTGGCAACAGCGTCAGGCTGAGCATTTTTGCCCGGCGCGATACCATCAACGTGCAGAAGTTGATCGGGGCGACCGACGGGTTTATTCTGCGTCCGTTCCTGTATGGCGGTGCGTTGTTAGGTTTCTCTGGTGCCGTGTTATCGCTGCTTCTTTCCGAAGTGCTGGTCCTGCGTTTGCAGTCCGTGGTGGCGCATGTTGCCTCGGTGTTTGGCACGACCTTCTCGCTGGAAGGGTTCTCCTGGGATGAGGCACTGTTGTTGCTGCTGATCGCGGCGATTATTGGATGGGTTGCGGCCTGGCTGGCTACGGTACAACATTTACGCCGATTTACGCCGCAGTAAACCTCTGCAACATTTTTTTGTTATAATCATCCTCTGCTGCCGACAATGGGTGCAGAGGATATTGCCCCGCTGTCATCTGTGTGTAAAATATTCACTGCTAAAATTGAACTTGTGGATAACTTTGTTTTCCAAGTAGCACAGATTGCTTTTGGTTTTCCTGCGACGTTGACATAATGTGACGTGCGCTTAAGGAAAGATGCGGCAATTCCACTGATTTTGTGAGGGTTTGAATGACCAAAGAAATGCAAACTTTAGCTATTGCTCCTCTGGGCAACCTGGAATCTTACGTTCGGGCTGCCAACACCTGGCCGATGCTGTCGGCAGAAGAGGAAAAGGCGTTGGCTGAACGGCTGCATTACCAGGGCGATCTGGATGCGGCTAAGACGCTGATCCTGTCTCACCTACGCTTTGTTGTTCATATCGCTCGTAACTACTCAGGTTACGGCCTGCCTCAGGCTGACCTGATTCAGGAAGGTAACATCGGCTTGATGAAAGCCGTTCGTCGCTTTAATCCTGAAGTTGGCGTCCGTCTGGTATCCTTTGCCGTACACTGGATTAAAGCGGAAATTCACGAATATGTGCTGCGTAACTGGCGCATCGTGAAAGTGGCGACCACGAAAGCACAGCGCAAGCTGTTCTTTAACCTGCGTAAAACCAAGCAGCGCCTGGGCTGGTTTAATCAGGACGAAGTAGAAATGGTCGCGCGCGAATTGGGCGTGAGCAGCAAAGATGTGCGGGAAATGGAATCGCGCATGGCCGCTCAGGATATGACCTTCGATATGTCCGCTGATGACGAAAGCGGTGAAGGTAAATCCATGGCGCCGGTGCTGTATCTCCAGGATAAAACCTCTGATTTTGCCGACGGTATCGAAGAGGATAACTGGGAGTCACATGCAGCCGACAAGCTGACGTACGCAATGGAAGGCCTGGACGAGCGCAGCCAGCATATCATTCGCGCCCGCTGGCTGGATGAGGACAACAAAACTACCCTGCAGGAACTGGCCGATCGTTATGGCGTTTCCGCAGAGCGCGTCCGACAGCTTGAAAAGAACGCGATGAAGAAACTCCGAATGGCTATCGAAGCCTGACGAGACAGGGCGACTTCAGGTCGCCCTTTTTTATTGTCTGTTTTTTTATTTTACCCAGCCGTCAACCTGGGCGCGAAAACCACAGGCCTGCATAAACGCCGCCCGAATACGTTGATCGTCACTGCCGTCATCGGCAATCCACCAGTCGTTTAACGATGGATTCTGCTTCATCGTCTCTTCCAGCAAATACTGTCCTACGCCACGTCGCCGGGTAACATCTCTTACAGCCAAATGATGCACTTTGCCGTGAATACCTGAAATTTCAAGTTGTAATGCAGCCAGTAGACGATCGTTGAAGCGCGCCGCATAAAGACGATGGCTTTCATTCAACGCTGTCTCCAGCTTTTCTATATCGATCTCAGGCCAGATTTTCCCCAGATCTATCCGGTCCTGTAGCGTCAACGAGGTGAGACGCAAAATGGTGAGCTTCATAATAAACACCTGTGCGTGTAAAAGTCGTTAGTGTAGTCAATTCCCGTTACCGGAACCCTGGCACATTTTAGGCAATAAAACAGGTCAAAACAGCGACAGAGTGCCAGGATAATAGCTATAAACATGATATCCGCTTTTAAAGGCAGCATAACGCGCTGGCCTGGTGAGTAAAAGCCACGCATTGGCTCCAGAGGATTATGCTGCTTTTGGCTGCGAATCATGAATATGTCAGTTGCTTTACAGAATAAACTTCCTGTTTAATAGACTGAAATATAAAGCCTTATTATTAATAAAAGCCAGAAAAGCGTGCTAACTCATTATTGTTAAATCAGTTTTCCACTTTATCTGGCAGAAAATAAAACCACTCACAACAAACACGACACAACTGATGGGGTAGTTCGCATGAAAATGACAGGTCGCGCGTTACTGGCAGGATGCGTTGCATTGGCGATGAGCCATGCGGCAATGGCGAAAGAGATTAAAATAGCTATCGTAGGCGCCGCTACTGGTCCGGTCGCGCAATATGGTGATATGGAATTTACCGGCGCTGCGCAGGCGATTAAAGATATTAATGCCAAAGGCGGCGTGAACGGCGACAAACTGGTCGGTGTGGAATATGACGACGCCTGCGACCCAAAACAAGCGGTTGCGGTGGCGAACAAGGTGATCAACGACGGCATTAAGTATGTTATCGGCCACCTGTGCTCCTCCTCAACTCAGCCCGCTTCAGATATCTACAACGACGAAGGCGTGCTGATGATTACCCCCGCGGCCACGGCACCTGAACTCACGGCACGTGGCTATGCAGATGTGATGCGCACCACCGGTCTGGATTCTGACCAGGGCCCAACGGCGGCGAACTACATTCTGGATGTGATCAAACCTAAACGTATCGCTGTGGTGCATGACAAACAGCAGTACGGCCAGGGCCTCGCGGAATCCGTACAAAAAACCCTGAAGGCCAAAGGCGGCAACGTGGTGATGTTCGAAGGTATCACCGCGGGCGATAAAGATTTCTCTACGCTGGTTGCGCGTCTGAAGAAAGAGAACGTGGATTTCGTGTACTACGGTGGTTACTACCCGGAGCTGGGCCAGATTCTGCGCCAGGCGAAAGCGGCAGGCCTGAAAGCCGGCTTTATGGGACCAGAAGGTGTGGGTAACGCCTCGCTGTCTAACATCGCAGGCGACGCTTCTGAAGGGCTGTATGTAACCTTACCAAAACGTTACGACCAGCTGCCGCAGAACAAGGCGATTGTTGAAGCCATTAAAGCGAATACCGCGTCTAACCGCAAAGATCCAACTGGCCCCTTTGTCTGGACAACCTACGCGGCGATCCAGTCTCTGGTAACTGGTATTGAACGCAGTAAGAGCGATGAGCCAGATGCGATTGCGAAGAACCTGAAAACCGGTGCGCCTGTGCCGACAGTGATGGGTGACCTGAGCTGGGATCAGAAAGGCGATCTGAAAGGCTTCGAGTTTGGTGTCTTCAAATGGCACAAAGACGGTTCATCCACCGCGGTTAAATAAGGTCATGACGCTTCCCTGCAGCCTTTGCTCGGGGAAGCAGGCCAAAGCGATGCGCCCTGTGGGGCAATGCTTTCGCCTTGCTAACCCTCTCCTGCTGGCAGGAGAGGGGTTTTCTGGTTTCTGAGTAGGTCCTCATTATGTCCGAGCAGTTTCTCTATTTCATTCAGCAGATGTTCAACGGGGTCACCCTCGGGAGCACCTACGCGCTGATCGCCATTGGCTACACCATGGTTTACGGCATTATCGGCATGATCAACTTCGCCCACGGCGAGGTCTATATGATCGGCAGCTATGTCTCTTTTATGGTGATTGCTGCCCTGATGATGATGGGCATTGATACCTCATGGCTCATGATCGCCGCCGGCTTTGTGATGGCAGTGATTATTTCCAGCGCCTATGGCTGGAGCATTGAGCGCGTGGCTTACCGGCCGGTTCGCTCTTCCAAGCGCCTGATTGCGCTGATCTCCGCCATCGGAATGTCCATCTTCCTGCAAAACTACGTCAGCCTCACCCAGGGCTCGCGCGATCTTGCGTTGCCGAGCTTAATTACCGGCCAGTGGACGCTGGGAGAAAGCAATGGTTTCGCGGCCACGCTGTCGACGATGCAGCTGGTGATCTGGGTGGTGACGTTCCTGACCATGCTGGCGCTGACCCTGTTTATTCGCTATTCCCGCATGGGCCGCGCCTGCCGAGCCTGTGCTGAAGACCTGAAAATGGCCAGCCTGCTGGGCATTAATACGGATCGCGTCATTTCGCTGACCTTCGTGATTGGTGCCGCGATGGCGGCGGTGGCCGGCGTGCTGTTAGGCCAGTTTTATGGCTCCATCAACCCCTTTATCGGCTTCATGGCGGGCATGAAAGCCTTTACCGCAGCGGTGCTGGGCGGCATTGGCAGTATTCCCGGCGCGATGATTGGCGGTCTGGTGCTGGGCATTGCTGAAGCCCTGACCTCGGCTTATCTCTCCACGGAATATAAAGATGTGGTGTCGTTTGCCTTACTGATCGTGGTGCTGCTGGTGATGCCGACCGGCATTCTGGGCCGTCCGGAGGTAGAGAAAGTATGAAACGCCTTGGTCTGGTCAATGCGCTGATCTCTACGGTCATGTTGCTGGTTCTGGCTGCGTTCTTTATGGGAATGCGCCTCGATCTGAATGGTACGAAGCTACAGGTGGTCAATGCCGGTAGCGTGCGCTGGAACTGGATATTTATCGGTTGTGCGGTGGTGTTTCTGTTCCAGCTGCTGCGTCCGCTGCTTCAGGGCAAGCTGAAGCGCAGCAGTGGCGGTCTGGTGCTGCCTGGGTTTGATGGTTCCACGCCGAAGCAAAAACTTGTCATGGCGTTAATGATCGCTGCTGCCGTTATCTGGCCTTTTCTGGTCTCGCGCGGCAGCGTTGATATTGCGACGCTGACGCTCATCTACATCATGCTGGGCCTGGGGCTGAACGTGGTGGTTGGGCTATCGGGGCTGCTGGTTCTGGGCTATGGCGGCTTCTATGCCATCGGTGCCTATACCTTTGCTTTGCTCAATCATTACTATGGTTTCGGTTTCTGGCAGAGCCTGCCGCTGGCCGGATTAGTGGCCGCGGCCTTTGGCCTGCTGCTGGGGTTCCCGGTATTGCGGCTGCGCGGCGATTATCTGGCTATCGTGACGCTGGGCTTCGGCGAAATCGTCCGTATTCTGCTGCTTAACAATACCGCGATTACAGGGGGACCGAACGGCATTGCCCAGATTCCTAAACCCACTTTCTTCGGCCTGGAGTTCGGCCGCCGCGTCAGTGAAGGGGGATGGGGCACGTTTCACGAGGTCTTTGGCATGAAGTACGATCCCAGCGACAGGGTGATTTTCCTGTATCTGGTGGCGTTACTGTTAGTGGTGTTGACGCTGTTTGTGATTAACCGTCTGCTGCGTATGCCGCTTGGACGGGCCTGGGAAGCACTGCGTGAAGATGAGATTGCCTGTCGCTCGCTGGGCTTAAGCCCGACCCGTATCAAGCTGACTGCCTTTACTATCAGTGCGGCTTTTGCGGGGTTTGCCGGTACGCTGTTTGCCGCCCGCCAGGGATTTGTCAGTCCCGAATCCTTTACCTTCGTTGAATCCGCGTTTGTGCTGGCCATCGTGGTTCTGGGCGGAATGGGATCGCAGTTTGCGGTGATTCTGGCCGCCATTCTGCTGGTGGTGTCGCGTGAACTGATGCGCGACCTCAATGAGTACAGCATGCTGGTCCTCGGTGGGTTGATGGTGCTGATGATGATCTGGCGGCCGCAGGGTTTATTGCCGATGAAGCGTCCACACCTGAAACTCAGGCAGGGTAAACAAGGAGAGCAGGCATGAGTCAGCCTTTATTAGCCGTTGAAGGCCTGATGATGCGCTTCGGCGGTTTGTTAGCCGTAAACAACGTCAAACTGGAACTGCGTCCACAGGAAATCGTGTCGCTTATCGGTCCGAACGGAGCAGGCAAAACCACCGTGTTCAACTGTCTGACAGGTTTCTACAAGCCAACAGGCGGCAGCATTACCTTGCGTGACAAGAATCTGGCCGGTTTATCCGGGCAGAAGATCGCGCGCATGGGGATTGTCCGTACCTTTCAGCATGTGCGCCTGTTCCGCGAAATGACGGTGATAGAAAACCTGCTGGTCGCGCAGCACCAACATCTGAAAAGCGGGGTCTTTTCCGGCCTGATTAAAACGCCCGCCTTTCGCCGCAGTGAAGGCGAGGCGCTGGATCGTGCCGCCACCTGGCTCGAACGCGTCGGGTTGCTGGACATGGCCAACCGCCAGGCCGGTAATCTGGCCTACGGTCAGCAGCGCCGCCTGGAGATCGCCCGCTGCATGGTGACGCGTCCGGAGATTTTAATGCTGGATGAACCGGCCGCCGGGCTTAACCCCAAAGAAACGCACGAGCTTGATGAATTGATTGCCGAGTTACGTGGCGAACATAAGGTTTCCGTTTTATTGATTGAGCACGACATGAAACTGGTCATGGGCATTTCCGATCGTATCTATGTGGTTAATCAGGGAACGCCGCTGGCTAACGGCACGCCGGAAGAGATTCGTAACAATCCGGACGTGATCCGTGCCTATTTAGGAGAGGCGTAATATGGCCATGTTAACCATTGATAACGTCAGTGCGCATTACGGCAAAATTCAGGCCCTGCATGGCGTAAGCCTGCATATCGATCAGGGTGAGATCGTCACGCTGATTGGTGCCAACGGTGCCGGTAAAACCACGCTGCTGGGTACGCTGTGCGGCGAACCGCGCGCCACCAGCGGCACCATTACTTTTGATGGCAAAGCCATTACCGACTGGCAAACGGCGCGCATTATGCGTGAAGCCATTGCCATCGTGCCTGAAGGCCGTCGCGTATTTTCACGTATGACCGTGGAAGAGAATCTGGCGATGGGCGGTTTTTTTGCCAGTCGTCAGCAGTATCTGCAGCGCATCGAACGTGTTTACCAGCTGTTCCCGCGTCTGGCTGAGCGTAAAATTCAGCGGGCAGGCACGATGTCCGGTGGCGAACAGCAGATGCTGGCTATCGGTCGGGCACTGATGAGCCAGCCGCGCCTGTTGTTACTCGATGAGCCTTCTCTGGGCCTGGCGCCGATTATTATTCAGCAAATATTCGATACGATTGAGCAGTTACGCAGCGAAGGCATGACGATTTTCCTGGTCGAGCAAAACGCGAACCAGGCACTGAAACTGGCCGACAGGGGCTACGTACTGGAAAACGGTCACGTGGTGCTGGAGGACAGCGGTGAGGCATTGCTTTCTAACGAGGCCGTGCGCAGCGCGTATCTGGGCGCCTAGCTTTCTGGCCTGACGTTCCTGCCAGGCCAGGATCCGGCAGCGCCCCTCCTCGTAAAGGTGTGGGCGCTGTTTCTCAGCGCTGCCTTAGCTGCATTCTTCTGCACTCGCTTGTCGTCATCATGCATTAATCCCGCTTATCCCTGTCATCTTCTGACATTCTGTCGTCATTTTTCCGTCATCTGACTGTTATTTTTCCGTCATTTCCGCGTGTCATGTTACTTCGCGAGCAAAAAATGCGTGATAACGCGCGTACCTACCTGAACAGGAAAATTCTATGTCCGTTGTTACTTTTCGTCGTAGCCTGATGAGCGCACTGCTCGGTCTGGCGATCAGTGGTAATGCACTGGCCGTAACTGAGATCCCTTTCTGGCACTCAATGGAAGGCGAGTTAGGCAAAGAAGTTGACTCACTGGCACAACGTTTTAACCAGGAGCACCCCGACTACAAGATCGTCCCGGTGTATAAAGGGAACTACGAACAGAGTCTGGCGGCAGGTATCGCTGCGGTCCGCACAGGAAAAGCCCCTGCGCTGTTACAGGTTTATGAAGTAGGTACGGCAACCATGATGGCCTCCAAAGCCATCGTGCCGGTGTACCAGGTGTTTAAAGATGCTGGCATCCCAATGGATGAGAAGCAGTTTGTGCCTGCGGTCGCCGGTTACTACAGCAACGCACAAGGCCAGCTGATCTCTCAACCCTTCAACAGCTCTACGCCCGTGCTGTACTACAACAAAGACGCGTTTAAAAAAGCGGGCCTGAATCCGGACCAGCCGCCAAAAACCTGGCAGGAACTGGCAAAGGATGCTGACGCGCTGCGTAAGTCAGGCATGAGCTGCGGCTATGCCAGCGGCTGGCAGGGATGGATCCAGATTGAAAACTTCAGTGCCTGGAACGGTCTGCCGGTGGCGACCAAGAACAATGGTTTCGACGGCACTGATGCCGTGCTGGAGTTCAACAAGCCGGCACAGGTTCGTCATATCCAGCTACTGGAAGATATGAACAAGAAAGGTGACTTCACCTATTTTGGTCGTAAAGATGAATCGACCGCCAAGTTCTACAACGGGGATTGTGGTATGACGACGGCCTCATCCGGCTCGCTGGCCGACATCCGTCATTATGCCAAATTCAACTACGGCGTAGGCATGATGCCTTACGATGCGGATATCCCGAATGCGCCACAGAACGCGATTATCGGCGGTGCCAGCCTGTGGGTGATGAAGGGCAAAGATGCTAACACCTACAAAGGTGCAGCGGAATTCATGAAATTCCTCACCGAGCCAAAAATTGCGGCGGAATGGCATCAGAAAACCGGCTACCTGCCGATTACCACTGCGGCATATGAGCTGACGAAGAAAGAAGGCTTCTACGATAAAAATCCAGGCGCGGATATCGCTATTCGCCAGATGATGAACAAGCCACCATTGCCTTACACCAAAGGCATGCGTCTGGGGAATATGCCTCAGATCCGTACCATTCTGGATGAAGAGCTGGAAGGCGTCTGGACCGGCAAGCAGTCACCGCAGGCGGCACTGGATAACGCAGTGAAACGCGGTAACGAACTGCTGCGTCGTTTCGAGCAACAGAACAAGTAATCCGGTGTGCAGGCCAGCTCCGGCTGGCCTTTTTTCCCCAAAGTCAGAGAACGTTATGTCTCCATCTCGCCCGGTGTTTCGCAATCGCCTGTTACCCTATTTGCTGGTGCTCCCGCAGCTCCTGATCACCGCTATTTTCTTTGTCTGGCCAGCGGGTGAAGCGCTGTGGTATTCCCTGCAAAACCTGGATCCCTTCGGTATCTCCAGCACCTTTGTCGGGTTGGATAACTTCAAACGGCTGTTTTCCGATAGCCTCTATCTGGATACCTTCTGGACCACGATCAAGTTCAGCGGGATGGTGGCGTTTTTTGGCATGGTATCGTCTTTGCTCCTGGCGGCACTGGTGGACTATGTCGTGCGGCTGCGCAAGCTGTATCAGATGCTGCTGCTGCTGCCCTACGCCGTGGCGCCGGTTATTGCCGCGGTATTATGGATGTTTCTGTTCAGCCCCGGCCTGGGTTTACTCAGCTATCTGCTTAACCACATGGGCTATAACTGGAACTTTGCCCAAAACAGCGGTCAGGCTATGTTTCTGGTGGTGCTGGCCTCGGTGTGGCAACAGATGAGCTACAACTTCCTGTTCTTTTTTGCGGCATTACAGTCGATACCGAAATCGCTGGTCGAAGCCGCCGCCATTGATGGCGCGGGGCCGGTGCGCCGTTTCTTCTCGATTTCGCTCCCGTTGATCACGCCGGTAAGCTTCTTTCTGCTGGTGGTCAATCTGATCTATGCCTTCTTCGATACCTTCCCGGTGATTGATGCCGCGACAGGCGGTGGTCCGGTTCAGGCAACGACCACGCTTATCTATAAAATTTACCGGGAAGGCTTCACTGGCCTCGATCTCTCCTCTTCAGCCGCGCAGTCCGTGGTGTTAATGCTGCTGGTGATTGGCCTGACGGTCATTCAGTTCCGTTTTGTTGAGCGTAAGGTGCAATACCAATGATTGAAAATCGTCGCGGGCTGGACATATTCAGCCATGTGGTGCTGGTACTGGGCATCCTGACCATTCTGTTTCCGCTCTATGTCGCCTTTGTGGCGGCTACGCTGGATAACGACGCCGTGTATAACGTCCCGATGACGCTGATTCCCGGCACGCACCTGTGGGAAAACATTTCGAACATCTGGACGCGCGGGGTTAACGGCAACGGTCCGGCCTTTAGCGTGATGCTGATGAACAGCGTCATCATGGCGCTGGGTATTACGATTGGCAAAATCCTGGTGTCGATTCTGTCGGCCTTTGCGCTGGTGTGGTTTCGTTTTCCACTGCGTTCGCTGTTCTTTTGGATGATCTTTATTACCCTGATGCTGCCGGTTGAGGTGCGCATTTTCCCGACGGTGCAGGTTATCGCCGATCTTAATCTGCTGGACAGCTACAGCGGGCTGACCCTGCCCCTGATGGCCTCGGCTACCGCCACTTTTCTGTTTCGGCAGTTCTTTATGTCGCTACCGGATGAGTTAATCGAAGCGGCGCGCATTGACGGGGCCAGCGCGATGCGTTTTTTCTGGGACATCGTGCTGCCGCTGTCAAAAACTAACCTGGCGGCGCTTTTCGTGATCACCTTTATCTATGGCTGGAACCAGTATCTCTGGCCGCTGTTAATCATTGATAACGCCAACTTGGGCACTGCCGTGGCTGGCATTAAAAGCATGATCTCCACCAGCGGTTCGCCGACCCAGTGGAACGAAGTGATGGCGGCAATGTTGTTAACCCTGATTCCACCGGTGGTGGTGGTATTTGTTATGCAGCGCGCCTTTGTGCGTGGTCTGGTTGAGAGCGAGAAATAAAGATGGCAGGCGTAACCCTTCAGGCGGTGACCAAGTCTTACGACGGTAAAAATCAGATCATCCAACCGCTCAACGTCACGATCAACGACGGCGAGTTTATGGTGATGGTGGGCCCTTCGGGCTGTGGCAAATCGACGCTGTTGCGTATGGTCGCCGGACTGGAGCGGGTGAGCTCTGGCGATATCTATATTGCCGATAAACGTGTCACTCACGAAGAGCCAAAAGACCGCGGCATTGCCATGGTGTTTCAAAACTATGCGCTCTATCCTCATATGTCCGTCGAAGAGAACATGGCTTACGGCCTGAAAATCCGCGGCATGAGTAAAGAACATGTTCGTCAACGTGTGCTGGAAGCCGCACGGAGCCTGGAGCTGGATCACCTGCTGACGCGCCGTCCGCGTGAGTTATCGGGTGGGCAGCGCCAGCGCGTGGCCATGGGCCGCGCTATCGTGCGTGAGCCTGCCGTGTTTCTGTTTGATGAGCCCCTCTCTAATCTGGATGCCCGCCTGCGTGTCCAGATGCGCCTGGAGCTTCAGCAGCTGCACCGTCGTCTGCAAACCACCAGCCTGTACGTGACGCACGATCAGGTCGAGGCGATGACGCTGGCACAGCGCGTCATGGTCATGAACAAAGGCATACTGGAGCAGATCGGCACGCCGGTAGAGGTCTATGAACGGCCCGCTAGCCAGTTTGTCGCGTCTTTTATGGGCTCACCGGCCATGAATCTGATCCATGGCAATATCAGCCAGGAGGGGACGCGCTTTACGATTGATGCCTCCCACGGGATAGCCATTGGCGAGGGAAAAGCGAAGTGGGCCAACCGTCCCGTCGTCCTTGGCGTACGACCAGAACATATTCAGATCAGCAGCCAGGCGCAGGGCGGAATTCCGTTCCGGGTGGAAACCCTGGAAATGCTCGGGGCGGATAATCTGGCGCATGGCCGCATCGGTGAGGCACGTTTAGTGGTACGCTTGCCCCACAGCGAGCGCCCTGAAGCAGGCAGTACCTTATGGCTGCATCTGCCCGTGGGGTCGCTACATTTCTTCGATTCAACGCACGGGAAACGTCTGGAATGAGCAAAAAACAGTGGCCTTATCCGCCCATCGTCGCCCATCGGGGCGGAGGAAAGCTGGCACCGGAAAATACACTTGCGGCAATTGATACGGGCGCCAGATATGGTCACCTGATGATTGAATTCGACGCCAAACTGTCGGCCGATGCGCATATTTTCCTGCTGCATGACGATACGTTAGATCGTACCAGCAACGGCTGGGGCGTAGCGGGTGAACTGCCCTGGGACAAGCTGTCGCAGCTGGATGCGGGCGGCTGGTTTAGCGATGTGTTTCAGGGGGAAAAGCTGGCCCGGCTGGATGAGGTCGCCGAGCGCTGTCGCCAGCATGGCATGATGGCCAATATCGAAATTAAACCTACAACAGGAACGGATGCAGAAACCGGGCGCGCCATTGCCCAGGCAGCCGCCGCGCTGTGGCAGGGACAAACGCTGCCATTGCTGTCATCATTTTCCTTTAAGGCGCTGGAAGCCGCGATGCAGGCTGAACCTCAGCTACCGCGTGGGCTGTTATCCCATAGCTGGGACACCGCGTGGAAAGCGAAAACCCGCGCGCTCGACTGCACCTCCATTCATCTCAATCATAAGGTGTTAACCGAGGCGCGGGTGGCAGAACTGAAAGAGGCCGATCTGCATATTCTGGTTTATACCGTAAACAGCCCTGACCGGGCCAGAACGCTGTTGAAATGGGGCGTTGATGCCATCTGTACGGACAGCATCGACATCATCGGCCCCGATTTCCGCTAATACTGACTCTGTTGATTCTGCTGCTGGCCCGGCTGCGATTTAATCACTCGCTGCTGGGCACTGTCTCGTTGTTCCTGCAGTTTACGCTGTAAATCCTGATTCTGACGCTGCTGATCCTGTTGCAGTTTGTTCTGTTGTTGCTGCGACTGGTTGAGCATCTGCGTTTGCATGCGCTGCTGGCTAGGGTTATAGCCGGGTTGATTAGGATTGTTGGTGTTATTCAGCATGTTCGCCATGCCGCTTAACGGCAGCAGGGCGGCAAAAACCATAAGCCACTTTTTCATTTTTATCCTCCAGTAAACGACCGGGTGCTGTGTGTGCGTGCCCAAATCGGGTCACGAGGTCGTTATCGTCATTCTATGCACGGGTTCAGATTCCTGCTCCAGGAGTGCACTGAATTTGCGTTAATTCTTGATATTCGACTGTGTTTGTAGTCAGTTACATAAAGAATAAAGAAATGTAAATAAAAGTGGAGAGTGGAAACAACATGATGATGCAAGGCAAACTGCGCCAGCTGGGCTGGTCATTATTGATGAGTTTTACTGTTGTGACCGGGGCGGGTGCCGCGCCGGTTCAGGCACCGCCCGTCTCTTATGGTATCGACAGCGATACGTTTCATCCGGTTAAGGCGCATAACGGTATGGTGGCCTCAGTGGATGCGCTGGCAACCCAGGTCGGCGTTGATATCCTGCGCCAGGGCGGTAACGCCGTGGATGCCGCCGTTGCGGTGGGCTTTGCGCTGGCGGTCACGCATCCGCAGGCGGGCAACCTGGGCGGTGGGGGCTTTATGCTGCTGCGCACGGCATCAGGACAGACCACGGCCATCGATTTCCGTGAAATGGCCCCGGCGGCGGCTTCACGCGATATGTTCCTGGATAAGCAGGGAAATGCCGATAGCAAGCTTTCCCTCACTTCGCACCTGGCCTCAGGTACGCCCGGCACCGTGGCGGGTTTTGCTTTAGCCGTCAATAAATATGGCACGCTGCCGCTCAGCAAGCTGCTGGCGCCTGCTATTAAACTGGCGCGTGACGGTTTTGTCGTCAACGATGCGCTGGCGGATGACCTGAAAACCTACGGTAAGGAAGTGCTGATCACGCATCCCAATAGCAAAGCCATTTTCTATAAGCCCGATGGCACGCCGTGGCAGAAGGGCGACCGTCTGGTGCAAAAAAATCTGGCCCACAGCTTACAGCTGATTGCGCAGCAAGGCCCGGATGCCTTCTATAAAGGGAAAATTGCCGATCAAATCGCTGCCGAAATGGCCCAGCATGGCGGGTTAATTAATAAAGCCGATTTAGCAGCCTATCATGCGGTTGAACGTAAGCCCGTCAGCGGCACCTATCGTGGTTATGAGGTGTTTTCCATGCCACCGCCTTCATCGGGCGGCATTCATATCGTGCAGATCCTGAATATCCTGGAAAATTTTGATTTGGGCAAAATGGGCTTCGGCAGCGCGGACGCGATGCAGGTCATGGCGGAAGCGGAGAAGTATGCTTACGCGGACCGTTCCGAATATCTGGGCGATCCGGATTTCGTTAAGGTGCCCTGGCAGGCGCTGACCAGCAAAGCCTATGCGAAGTCACTGGCGCAGCAGATTGATATTGCCAAAGCCCGCCCGTCCAGCGAGATCAAGCCGGGTAAACTGGCCCCTTACGAAAGTAATCAAACTACTCACTTCTCCGTGGTGGACAAAAGTGGCAATGCGGTCGCTGTCACCTACACGCTTAACACCTACTTCGGCAGCGGTATCGTCGCCGGTAACAGCGGCATTCTGATGAATAACCAGATGGATGATTTCTCTGCCAAGCCGGGCACGCCGAATGTTTACGGGTTAGTCGGCGGCGAAGCCAATGCCGTGCAGGCCGGGAAGCGTCCGCTGTCTTCGATGTCACCGACTATCGTGGTGAAAGACGGCAAGACCTGGCTGGTAACGGGTAGCCCGGGCGGCAGCCGCATTATCACCACGGTATTGCAGATGGTGGTGAACAGTATTGATTACGGGATGAACGTGGCAGAGGCGACCAACGCGCCGCGCTTCCATCATCAGTGGCTGCCCGATCAGCTGCGTGTTGAAAAGGGATTCAGTCCGGATACCTTGCGGTTACTGGAGGCCAAAGGCCAGCATGTGAAAGTGCTGCCGTCGATGGGCAGTACCCAAAGTATTATGATTGGGCCTGACGGTACGCTGTATGGCGCGTCCGATCCACGCACCGTAGATGACCTGAGCGCAGGTTACTGATGAAAACGGGCAGCCCTTTGGCTGCCCGTAATCTTATGTTTTCAGCCTCGCCATATAATGTGTATCGATCAAGGCACCCTCACGCATGGCGAAGCCTTGCGCGGTGCCTTCAATTCGGAAGCCGAACTTGTGATACAGCGCTATCGCGTTGTCATTGTCGGCAAACACCGTGAGTTCAATGCGCGTAACCTGTAGCCAGTTGTCGCAGAGATCGATCATCGCGGCCATCAGGGCGCTGCCAATCCCGCGACGATGAAACGCCGGATCGACGCCCATCCCCAGGCTGGCACAATGCCGTCGCCGTTCGGCCGTCATTCCCTCAAGCGTAAGTTGCCCAACGACCTGCTCACCGAGACAGGCAACGAGCATATAAACGCCCGCGCGCGGGTTGGCGAGTTTCTGCTCCCACAGCGAGGGGGAAGGATAAGGCAGGTGCAGGGTAGCCGCCTGCGTTTCGGGCTGGCTGTAAAGACGCGTTAATGCGGATGCGTCAGAAGGGATAGCATGACGAATGGTTACCGTGTTCATAGCGCTTATCCTTGTTGGCAGGGTGATAACCCTTTCAACTTCAAGGTATTTACGCATGACGTCAATAAAAGAATGTGCAAAAAGACTTTACAGATGCGAATGATAATGATTATTATTGTCATGCTTTCTCGCGTGTCATCGACACGGTAGAACGCACGACATTGCTCACATTGCTTCCAGTATTATTTAGCCAGCCGGGTGCTGGCTTTTTTTTTGCTACCTCTTCCCGCCAGGCCTCCTTCAGCCCCTTTCAACAACCCGTGATTTAATGTTCATAATTTTTGAACAGAGAGGTGAAGTTTTTCAGCTATCAATCTTTTACGCCGGATACCACACTATAAAAAACAGTGAGGAGATTTGAACATGATCTATTTACGTAAAGCTGAAGAACGCGGTCACGCGAATCACGGTTGGCTGGACAGCTGGCATACCTTTTCCTTTGCCAACTATTACGATGCCAATTTTATGGGCTTTTCGGCGTTACGCGTCATTAACGAAGACGTGATCGATCCGGGTCAGGGCTTTGGTACGCATCCCCATAAAGACATGGAAATTCTGACCTATGTGCTGTCAGGTACCGTTGAACATCAGGACAGCATGGGGAATAAAGAACAGATACCGGCAGGCGAATTCCAGATTATGAGTGCCGGTACGGGCGTGCGTCATTCAGAATATAACGCCAGCCAAACCGAACCCCTGCACCTCTACCAAATCTGGATTATTCCAGAAAGTACAGGGATAGAGCCGCGCTACGCTCAGCGCCGTTTTCCCGACGTACAGGGACGCCAGTATATTCTGACGCCTGATGCCCGTGACGGATCGCTCAAAGTCTGGCAGGACATGACGTTGTCGCGCTGGGTATTTGCGGCGGGCGACAGCGACAGCGTGGTACCCGACGCGGGCCGCCGTATCTGGATCCAGGTGGTGAAGGGCCAGGTCAAGGTAAACGGTCAGCCAGCGACAAACAGCGATGCTTTTGCCATCTGGGACGAAAGCAGCCTGGTGCTCGAAGCAGACAGCGCCGCGGAAGTCCTGCTGTTTGATCTGCCGCCGGTATAAGCCTGTTGGGGCGGGCATATCTCGCCCCACTGGCAATCTGGCTGCAAAAAAGTGATAGACTCGTCGTAACTTGCTTTCAGGGCTATCCAGGCGCTTACGATGAAGAAGAAAAGACCGGTTTTACAGGACGTTGCCGATCGTATCGGTATCACCAAAATGACTGTCAGTCGTTATCTGCGTAATCCCGAGCAGGTGTCCGTTGCGCTGGGGAAAAAGATTGCCGTGGCGCTGGACGAACTGGGATACATACCGAATCGTGCCCCGGATATGCTGTCGAATGCGACCAGCCGCGCCATTGGCGTGTTGCTGCCTTCCCTGACCAATCAGGTTTTTGCCGACGTACTGCGTGGCATTGAAGCCGTCACCGATGAGGCCGGTTATCAGACGCTGGTGGCGCACTTTGGCTATAACCCGGAAAAAGAAGAGCGTCAGCTACGGTCGTTGCTGGGCTGGAACATCGACGGCGTTATCCTGACGGAACGCACCCACACGCCCGGCACGTTGCGCATGCTGGAAGTGGCGGGGATTCCGGTCATTGAAATGATGGACAGCGTTACCCCTTGTCTTGATATGGCGGTCGGCTTTGACAATGTCGAGGCGGCCCGGCAGATGACGCTGGCCATCATCAATAAAGGTCATCGGCACACCGTTTATCTGGGCGCGCGTCTGGATGAGCGAACGCTGCAAAAACAGCGCGGTTATGAAGCCGCCATGCGCGAGGCCGGATTAACTCCGCGCAGCGTGATGATGGAAGAAGCCTCCTCGTTTAGCGCAGGCGGCGATCTGCTGCGTGAAGCGCAGCGCCGTTATCCTCAGACAGACAGCCTGTTCTGTACCAATGACGATCTGGCGGTCGGCGCGATGTTTGAGTGTCAGCGACAGGGACTCAAGGTGCCTTCCCAAATGGCGATTGCCGGTTTCCACGGCCATGATATTAGCCAGGTTGTCACGCCGCAGCTGGCAACGGTACTCACCCCGCGCGACCGAATGGGACGTGAGTCTGCTGCATTATTACTGGCGCGTATCGCCGGGGAACACAGCGTTACACCACCGCTGGATATCGGTTTTGAGATTCTGGAAGGTGGCAGTATCTGATTAACGCGATTTTATGAAGCAGCTCACACTTTAACGCTTTGGGATGTAAAAAGGTTGCCAGCATGGAATGCCACCAGGACAATGTGCTCCACCATTGTTATCGGTAACATGGCAGACTGACTGAACTTGCCGGAGTAAAAAATGACCACGCAATCTTCGCCACATCACGTTTTTATTCTGATGGGTGTTTCAGGCAGCGGTAAATCCGTTGTCGCTAACCCGGTTTCTCACCAGTTGAACACCGCGTTTCTCGACGGTGATTTTCTTCATCCGCGTGCCAATATCCTGAAAATGGCAGAAGGCCATCCACTGGATGATAACGATCGTCTGCCCTGGTTACAGGCTCTGAACGACGCGGCTTTCGCGATGCAACGCACCCAGGCCATTTCCATCATCGTCTGTTCAGCCCTGAAAAAGCATTACCGCGATATTCTTCGTCAGGGCAATGACAACCTGCGTTTTGTGTATCTGAAAGGGAATTTCGATACCATCGAAGCCCGTCTGAAGGCGCGTAAAGGCCACTTCTTCAAGCCGCAAATGCTGGTGACGCAGTTTGCCACCCTGGAAGAGCCGGGCAGTGATGAAAAAGATGTGCTGGTCGTGGATATCGCGAACCCGCTGGATGAGGTTGTGGCGGCGACGGTTGCGACCATCAAGGACGCCATTAATCAAGGCTAGGCCATGAATACCGCAACACTTATTTTAACCGCAGCAGGCTCTGTCCTGCTGCTGCTCTTTCTGGTGATGAAAGCCCGCATGCATGCCTTTCTTGCCTTGATGCTGGTTTCAGTCGGGGCCGGGCTGTTATCCGGTATGCCACTGGATAACATCGCCGAAACCATGCAGAAAGGCATGGGCGGCACGCTGGGCTTTCTGGCAATTGTGGTGGCGCTGGGCGCGATGTTCGGCAAGATCCTGCATGAAACCGGTGCCGTTGACCAAATTGCGATTCGCATGCTCAAGACCTTTGGCGAAAACCGCGCCCACTTTGCCATGGGAATCGCCGGGCTAATCTGCGCCTTACCGCTCTTCTTTGAAGTTGCCGTGGTACTGCTTATCAGCATTGCTTTCGCCGTCGCCCGACGCACGGGGGATAATCTGGTGAAGCTGGTGATACCGCTGTTTGCCGGAGTGGCGGCCGCCGCGGCCTTTCTGCTGCCGGGGCCTGCGCCCATGTTGCTGGCGTCTCAGATGCATGCAGATTTTGGCTGGATGATTTTAATCGGCCTGTGCGCTGCGCTGCCGGGCATGCTGATTGCCGGGCCGCTGTTTGGTAATTTTATCGCCAGACGCGTTTCGTTCAGCGCGCCTCCTGAAGATCATCAGCCGGATATTGATGAAAACAAGCTGCCCTCTTTTGGTTTTAGCCTGGCGTTAATCCTGTTTCCTCTCGTGCTGGTCGGGTTAAAAACCATTGGCGCACGCTTCACCACGGAAGGCACCGCGCTTTATCAATGGCTGGAATTTATCGGCCATCCTTTTATCGCCATTCTGCTGGCCTGCCTGGTGGCTATTTACGGCCTGGCTTATCGTCAGGGCATGGAAAAAGAGAAAGTGATGCAGATCTGCGGCAGCGCACTGCAGCCAGCGGGCATTATTTTGCTGGTGATTGGTGCGGGCGGCGTCTTTAAACAGGTACTGGTCGATTCCGGCGTAGGGCCTGTGTTGGGAAATGCCCTGACCGGTGCCGGGCTGCCCGTTGCGCTGGCCTGTTTTATTCTGTCTGGGGCGGTCCGGGTGATTCAGGGATCGGCCACGGTCGCCTGTTTGACGACAGTGGGACTGATCATGCCTGTGATTGAGCCACTGCATTATAACGGCGCGCAGCTGGCGGCCTTGTCCATCTGTATCGGTGGCGGTTCCATTATTATCAGCCATGTTAACGATGCAGGTTTCTGGTTGTTTGGGCGATTTACCGGCGCCACGGAAGGGGAAACCTTAAAGACGTGGACATTGATGGAGACCATTTTGGGCACCGTCGGTGCCGTAGTCGGCATGATCGCCTTTACGCTGCTTTCCTGATGCGTTGTAACCGGGCAGGGCTGCCCGGTTACAATCGACCATGGTTACAACTTCAGATACACGCGAATCCCGTCTAAGAACATCTGCGTTGCCAGCATAATCAGTATCAATCCCATCAGACGTTCCAGCGCATTAACGCCCTTATCGCCCAGCAGCCGAAGAAACAGGCCTGACAACAGCAGAATCATGACCGTTACGCCCCAGGCAATGAGCAGGGCACCCACCAGATGCGACATTTGATTGGGATACTGATGCGACAGCAGCATCAGGGTCGCCAGCAATGACGGCCCGGCCACCAGGGGAATCGCCAGCGGCACCAGAAAAGGCTCTTCTCCCGCCGGTAAGCCCGTGCTACTGCTTTCAGGTGACGGGAAAATCATTTTGATGGCGATTAAAAACAGGATGACGCCACCAGATATGGACACGGTTTCGGTACGCAGGTTGAGAAAGGCCAGAATTCGCTCGCCGGTAAACAAAAACAGCAACATGATGATGAGCGCAATCAGCATTTCACGAATAAGCACGACTCGCCGACGTTTCGGTTCCAGATGCTTTAAAACCGACATAAAAATCGGCAAATTGCCTAAGGGATCCATTATTAACAACAATAATATTGTTGCCGAGATCATTTCAGTCATTCGTTTTACGTCTTCTCGTTATAGATAAAGTCAGGTTATTAGCGGTGTTGCTGAAAAAGTTGGCCTGATTACATTAATTCACTTGCCAGAAAAGCTGCATTTTGTAGAGTAAATCATCACAGGCAGATCTGATTATTACGCAGAGTGGCGTGAGAGTACCACGACACTTTTCCCTTCGATAAGAAAGTCAGGTGTTTATCATCCTGAAACGGACATGACATGAAGAATGTAGGTTTAGTTGGTTGGCGCGGTATGGTTGGCTCAGTGCTGATGTCCCGCATGAGCGAAGAACGGGATTTTGATGTGATCAATCCGGTCTTCTTCTCTACCTCGCAGCACGGTGAAGCGGCCCCGACGTTTGCAGGCAAGCAGCAGGGTACGTTGCAGGATGCCTTTGATATTGAGGCGTTGAACGCGCTGGATATCATTATCACCTGTCAGGGTGGTGACTACACCTCTGAGATCTATCCAAAACTGCGCGCCAGCGGCTGGAATGGCTACTGGATCGATGCGGCGTCAACGCTGCGTATGAAAGACGATGCCATCATTATTCTCGATCCGGTTAACCATCAGGTTATTCGTCAGGGCATCGACAGCGGCGTAAAAACCTTTGTTGGCGGTAACTGCACCGTCAGCCTGATGTTAATGTCGCTAGGCGGTCTGTTTGCACAGGATTTGGTGGAATGGGCCTCAGTGGCAACCTATCAGGCTGCATCCGGCGGCGGCGCGCGTCATATGCGCGAACTGCTGACGCAGATGGGCATGTTGCACGATCACGTGGCGACTTCTCTGCAAAACCCGGCTTCGGCGATTCTGGATATTGAGCGAAGCGTAACGGATTTCACCCGCTCTGGTACGCTGCCAACGGATAACTTTGGCGTGCCGTTGGCGGGCAGCCTGATTCCGTGGATCGACAAGCAACTCGAAAACGGTCAGAGCCGCGAAGAGTGGAAAGGTCAGGCCGAAACTAACAAAATTCTGGCGACCCCGCGCGTCATTCCGGTTGACGGGCTGTGCGTCCGCGTGGGCGCGCTGCGCTGCCACAGCCAGGCCTTTACGCTTAAGCTTAAAAAAGACCTGCCGCTGGCGGAAATTGAGCAACTGCTGGCTTCCCACAATGAATGGGTGAAAGTGGTGCCTAACGATCGTGAACTCACCCTGCGTGAACTCACCCCAGCCGCCGTGACCGGTACGCTGAATACACCGGTAGGACGTCTCCGCAAGTTGAATATGGGGCCAGAATATCTTTCTGCCTTTACTGTCGGCGATCAGCTCCTTTGGGGCGCTGCCGAGCCGCTGCGTCGCATGTTGCGTTTGCTCATCGACTAAATCTGAAAGCATCAAAAGACCGGACTTGTCCGGTCTTATTCCCACAATTCACTGCAAATTGTTCTACTGTTACGATCGCTAAGTGATCCGCTTCCCCTTTTTGCCTGTCCAGAAATAAATTTTTGCTTATCTGCTCTTATAACCGCTGTCATCAAGCTATGATTTAACAAGGGTGCGCCGCGAGTTAACTGTTTTACTTTATTAACTAAATGGTTGTTGTAGATGGGAAAGACATTTTTTCGAGGAACGTACTGGCACTGTTTTTCACCGATGTCCATCCAACCGATGAGGCGGATAAATCATATCTGACTGGCAGCGCTTAACCCGCGATGCTGGCGGCTTCGCTCTGCGTTAAAACCCGGCTGCGCCTGAGATACGCGGTGCAGCAGCGGGGCGGTAAAACGTCCTCCTCCCGGCCGGTCTTTCCGAAAAAAAGAACGGCTTAAGCGGAATGGCGGGCTCTTAGCGAAAAGTGGCCGGTTTTTATTAAATAAGATGAAACGCGAATCTGTTATACATTAATATAATTTAATTTTTTGCGGGGCGGTTCGCAAAAATAAAAGGCGGGTGTTCTCTCTTAAAAACGGCCTTACATCAGATGATGTAGGTGATGACTGCCTTTTTTAGCCAGGGCCGGCTTGCACGTGAAAGTAAAAGTTATTTAATGTCTGGAGGCTTGCCGGATGGGCATCTGGCGGTACTACGGGCTTTGCATTGAGCAGACAGGCTTGATGCTAACTGGTTGTGATTTAAGGAGGCGCGTGGTGAGGAGCGTTTCGTTTTGACACCCACGCCGCTGTACTCATGGCTCAATGAAGAGCAGCGCAACAGACCTGCGATAACACGACGTCGTGGTCTTTTCGCCTGCCAACTATCACAGGAAGAAAGTCATGTCAGAGCTACCCGATCGCCAGGCGATCAATGCCCTTTTTGCGGGTAATTATTCCGACCCCTTTTCACTGCTGGGGATGCATAAAACCGAAAATGGTCTTGAAGTGCGTGCGCTGCTTCCGGAAGCCCTGGAAGTCTGGGTCATTGAAACCTCAACAGGACGCAAACTGGTCCAACTGAAGTGTGATGATTCTCGTGGTTTTTTCAGTGGCGTCGTTCCTCGTCGTAAAAATCCGTTTCGCTATCAACTGGCGGTTAACTGGCACGGCCAGCAGAACCTCATTGATGATGCCTACCGCTTTGGCCCTTTGTTGCAAGAGATGGACTTGTGGCTGCTGGCAGAAGGCACGCACCTGCGGCCCTATGAAACGCTGGGCGCCCACGGCGACGTCATTGATGGTGTGATTGGTACGCGTTTTTGTGTCTGGGCACCTAACGCACGCCGCGTATCGGTTGTCGGTGATTTCAACTTTTGGGACGGCCGTCGTCATCCGATGCGTCTGCGTCAGGAAATGGGCGTCTGGGAGCTGTTTGTTCCTGGCGCTGTTAACGGGCAACTCTATAAATTTGAAATCATCGATGCCCATGGACAGCTCCGTATCAAGGCCGATCCTTTAGCGTTTGAAGCACAAATGCGTCCGCAAACCGCATCAATGATTTGCGGCCTGCCCGAAAAAGTGGAGATGTCGGCCTCACGCAAGGCGGCAAATGAGTTTGATAAACCCATCTCTATCTACGAAGTGCATCTGGGATCGTGGCGTCGCCATACTGATGACAACTTCTGGCTCAGTTACAAAGAGCTGGCTGAGCAGCTGGTGCCTTACGTTAAAGAGATGGGGTTTACCCATATCGAGCTGCTGCCCATTAACGAACATCCGTTTGACGGCAGTTGGGGTTATCAGCCGCTCGGTATGTATGCGCCCACCCGCCGTTTCGGTACCCGTGATGATTTCCGCTACTTTATCGACAGCGCCCATGCGGCAGGGCTGAATGTGTTACTGGACTGGGTGCCAGGCCATTTCCCGAGCGATGATTTTGGTCTGGCAAAGTTTGATGGCACCGAACTGTATGAGCACAGCGATCCGCGTGAAGGTTACCATCAGGACTGGAATACGCTGATTTACAACTTTGGCCGTCGGGAAGTCAGTAACTTCCTGGCAGGCAATGCACTGTACTGGATGGAGCGCTTCGGTATTGATGGCCTGCGTGTCGATGCGGTGGC
Organism: Pantoea sp. Ae19-2; assembly: GCF_059801205.1. Classification (NCBI taxonomy): domain Bacteria; kingdom Pseudomonadati; phylum Pseudomonadota; class Gammaproteobacteria; order Enterobacterales; family Erwiniaceae; genus Pantoea; species Pantoea sp. Ae19-2. Next base: position 4,244,817 of record NZ_JBCHWE010000001.1, read on the forward strand.
TTCAATGATCTATCGTGATTACAGCCGCGCCGAAGGCGAGTGGATCCCCAATCAATACGGTGGTCGCGAAAATCTCGAAGCCATTAATTTCCTGCGCTATACCAACCGTACTTTGGGACATGTCGCCCCAGGTTCAGTGACGATGGCTGAAGAGTCCACAGACTATCCTGGTGTTTCACGACCGCCTGAAGGTGGCGGCCTGGGGTTCTGGTACAAATGGAACCTGGGCTGGATGCATGACACGCTGGACTATATGAAACTCGACCCGGTACATCGCCGCTACCATCATAATCTGATGAGCTTTGGCATCATGTACAACTACAGCGAAAACTTCGTCCTGCCGCTGTCGCACGATGAAGTGGTGCACGGAAAACGCTCTATTCTTGATCGCATGCCGGGAGATGCCTGGCAAAAATTCGCTAACCTGCGTGCCTACTACGGCTGGATGTGGGCGTTTCCGGGTAAGAAGCTGTTATTCATGGGCAACGAATTTGCGCAGGGCAAAGAGTGGAATCACGATGTCAGCCTTGACTGGCACCTGCTTGAAGGTGAGGACAACTGGCATCACGGCGTTCAGCGTCTGGTGCGCGATCTGAACCATACCTATCAGCATTACACCTCCCTGCATCAGCTTGATTTCGATCCATCGGGGTTTGAGTGGCTGGTTGTTGATGATGCAGAGCATTCCGTCTTTGCGTTTGTACGTCGCGACCGCGATGGCAATGAAGTGATTATTGTCAGCAACTTTACCCCTGTCCCGCGTCCGGGCTATCGCTTCGGCGTGAACCAGGCGGGCAGCTGGCGCGAAGTGCTTAATACCGACCAGCATGAATACCACGGCAGCGACGTGCGCAATCATCTGGTGCACACCGATCAGCAGGAAAGTCATGGCCGCCCGCAATCGCTGAGCCTGAATTTACCGCCACTGGCGACGGTATGGTTCGTGCGGGAGGGGGAATGATATTACGTGCCGGACATCCCCAACCGCTGGGTGCCAGCTACGATGGGAAAGGGGTCAATTTTACGCTGTTTTCCCATCACGCTGAGCGTGTTGAACTGTGCCTGTTCGATGAGAACGGCCTTGAGCAGCGCGTTGAACTCACTGAGCGAAGCGGCGATATCTGGCACGGCTATCTGCCCGGACTCAAGCCCGGACAGCGTTATGGCTATCGGGTACACGGGCCGTGGGCGCCCCAGCAGGGGCACTTTTTTAATCCTGCCAAACTGTTAATCGATCCCTGCGCCAGAGCAGTGCAGGGCGATGTCCCCGACGATCCGCGCTTTCACTGCGGGTATGGCGAGCCTGATGGTCGTGATAACGCCGCCCTCGCTCCCAAGAGCATTGTCGTGACGGACGATTTCGACTGGCAAGGGGATGTGCCGCCGCGCACGTCGTGGGGCGATAGCGTCATTTACGAAGCGCATGTCCGCGGTCTGACGCAGCTGCATCCCGGCATTCCCGAACCCCTGCGCGGCACCTATGCTGCTCTGGGCCATCCGGTGATGGTGGATTACCTGCTGAAAATGGGCATCACCGCCATTGAGCTCCTGCCCATTGCGCAGTTCGCCAGCGAGCCTCGCCTGCTGCGCCTGGGACTGACTAACTACTGGGGTTATAACCCCTTTGCCCTCTGGGCTGTCGATCCCCGCTATGCATCGGGTCAGGATGGCCTGTCTCCTCTGCAAGAGTTTCAGCAGGCGGTAAAGCGTCTGCACGCTGCCGGGATTGAGGTGTTGCTGGATGTGGTGTTTAACCACACGGCGGAACTGGATGACACCGGACCGACGCTTTCCTTTCGCGGCATTGATAACGCCAGCTATTACTGGCTGGACGAACAGGGCGATTATCACAACTGGACCGGCTGCGGCAATACCCTGAACCTCAACCATCCGCAGGTAATGAACTGGACGCTGGAGGCGCTGCGCTACTGGGTGCGCGTCTGTCACGTCGATGGTTTCCGCTTTGATCTTGCGCCGGTGCTGGGTCGCGAACCGGATTATCACCGCGATGCGGCTCTGTTTGAGGCCATCCGCGCCTGTCCGATACTGTCAAAAGTCAAACTGATCGCCGAGCCCTGGGATATCGGTCCAGGTGGTTATCAGGTAGGCAATTTTCCTGCGCCCTTTGCAGAATGGAACGATCAATTTCGCGATACGACCCGGCGCGCATGGCTGCATGGTGACGTCAGCCTGGGGGAATTTGCCTGCCGGTTTGCCGCGTCAAGCGACCTTTTTCAGCATGACGATCGCAGGCCGCACGCGACCATCAATCTGATTACCGCTCACGATGGTTTTACCCTACGCGACCTCGTGAGTTTCAACAATAAACATAACGAAGTTAACGGTGAAGAAAACCGTGACGGGCACGGTAACAACTATAGCCACAATCATGGTACAGAAGGTCTGGAGAGCAGTGCGGAGGTGGCGCAGCGCCGGCGCCGCAGCATGCAAGGGCTGCTGACCACGCTGCTGCTTTCTCAGGGAACGCCCATGCTGCTGGCGGGAGACGAACGGGGTCAAAGTCAGCAGGGCAATAACAATGCGTATTGCCAGGACAATCCTCTGAGCTGGCTCAACTGGCACGATGACGAAAAAGCGCTGGTCGATTTTACGGCGTCGCTGATTCAACTGCGCAAGCGAATTCCTGCACTCACAGCAGATCGCTGGTGGCAGAACGATGACGGCAATGTCCAGTGGCTGGACGCCCAGGGTAATCCCGTAGATGAAGCTGGCTGGAAGCAGGGCATGTGTAGCCTGCAGATTCTGCTTTCAGACCGCTGGTTAATAACAATAAATGCGACAGATTCGATATGTGATATCGCCTTACCAGACGGAGAATGGCACGTCCTTCCTCCTTTCACCGGGGAATGTCACCCCATCCGGTTAACTGTCTGGCATGGTCCCGCACACGCTGTGTGTGTGTTCCAAAAGCAATGATAAGGAGTCAGACATGGTCAAATTAGAAAGAGCAGAACATCTCATGCTGGCGCGCCAGCTCCCTACACAAACCGTTGCCCTTGTACTGGCTGGTGGACGCGGTACGCGTCTGGTCGATCTTACCGCTAAGCGTGCCAAGCCCGCCGTTCACTTTGGTGGCAAATTCCGCATTATCGACTTTGCACTTTCCAACTGTGTGAACTCAGGGATTCGCCGCATTGGGGTCATTACGCAATACCAGTCTCATACGTTAACTCAACATATTCAGCGTGGTTGGTCTATCTTCAACGAAGAGATGAATGAATTTGTTGACCTGCTACCTGCGCAGCAGCGCTTCTCGACGGAGCAATGGTATCGCGGAACAGCGGATGCAGTAACACAGAACCTTGACGTTATCCGACGCTATGGCGCGCAGTACGTCGTCATCCTGGCCGGTGATCATATCTATAAGATGGATTACTCAAGGATGTTGCTGGACCACGTGCTGAACGATGCGCGATGCACCATCGCCTGTCTGCCCGTGCCGGTGCATGAGGCGACCGCATTTGGTGTGATGGCCGTCGACGAAAACAATAAAGTAATCGATTTCGTAGAGAAGCCGCCGAAGCCACCGACAATGCCGGGCGATGACACCAAATCGCTGGCCAGTATGGGAATTTATGTCTTCGACGCCGAATACCTCTATGGCTTGCTGGAAGCCGACCTGCATGAAGCAGGTTCAAGCCACGATTTCGGCAAAGATATTCTGCCAAAAGTGGTCGCGAGTGGAGAGGGCTACGCCCATTCGTTTGCGATCTCTTGTGTGCAAAACGATCACGAGGCACCGCCCTACTGGCGGGATGTGGGTACGCTGGAAGCCTACTGGCGCGCCAACCTTGATTTAGCCTCTGTTACACCCGAGCTGGACATGTACGACAGCACCTGGCCGATTCGGACGCACATGGAACCTTTGCCACCGGCAAAGTTTGTTCAGGACCGTTCCGGCAGCCATGGTATGACGATGAACTCACTGGTCTCCGGTGGCTGCATTATCTCGGGATCGGTGGTGGTGAATTCGGTCATGTTTTCCCGCGTGCGGGTGAACTCATTTTGCAATATCGATTCAACGGTACTGCTACCTGATGTGGTAGTCGGCCGATCCTGTCGTCTGCGCCGCTGCGTCATTGACCGCGCCTGTGTGCTGCCAGAAGGGATGGTGATTGGTGAAAACCCTGATGAAGACAGCCGCCGGTTTTTCCGTTCAGAAGAAGGCATTGTACTGGTTACGCGCGCCATGCTGGCCAAACTAAATAGCGCGGGATCATAAACGACAAGCGGCACACAACCCATCGGCACGAGGATCGTGCCTGGTAACTTAATGAGGTCGAGGATGCAGGTTTTACATGTCTGTTCAGAACTTTTCCCGCTGCTGAAAACGGGCGGGCTGGCTGATGTAGTCGGAGCATTACCTCAGGCACAAATTGCGGGTGGAACAGATACGCGTGTGTTGTTACCCGCGTTTCCTGCATTACGTAAAGGAATACCCGATACGCAGGTGGTTGCGGAACTGCAAACCTTTGCCGGTCCGGTGCGCCTGCTTTTTGGGCGATTCGATGGGGTAGGTATCTATCTTATCGACGCTCCCGATCTCTACGATCGGCCGGGCAGTCCTTATCATGATGAATCGCAGTTTGCCTACGTCGACAACTATTTGCGCTTTGCTTTACTGGGGTGGATGGGCTGTGAGTTAGGCTGCGGGCTGGATAGCTACTGGCGACCGGATATTGTTCATGCACACGACTGGCATGCGGGTCTGACGTGTGCTTATCTGGAGGCGCGTGGCCGTCCGGCTAAGTCTGTCTTCACCGTGCATAACCTGGCTTATCAGGGGCTTTTTTCGGCGCACCATTTGGATCAGATTCAGCTGCCACAATCGTTTTTTAACATGTTTGGTCTGGAGTTCTTTGGCCAGATCTCTTACCTGAAGGCCGGCTTGTTCTACGCCGACCACGTGACGGCAGTCAGCCCAACTTACGCGCGTGAAATTACGACGCCAGAGTACGGCTATGGCATGGAAACGTTGCTGGCACAGCGTATGCGTGAAGGTCGCCTGAGCGGCGTTCTGAACGGCGTGGACCCGGCTATTTGGGATCCTTCTCACGATCTGTTGCTGAGCTCCCGCTACAACCGGGATACGCTGGAAGCTAAAGCGGAAAACAAGCGCCAGCTGCAGGTTGCGATGGGACTGAAGGTTGACGATAAAGCACCGGTGTTTGCCGTGATCAGCCGCCTGACCCGGCAAAAAGGGCTGGATCTGGTGCTGGAAGCGCTGCCGGGTTTACTGGCGCAGGGCGGACAGCTGGTGCTGTTAGGACAGGGTGATGCTGAGCTGCAGCAGGGCTTTCTGGCCGCCGCCGCCGAACATCCCGGCAGCGTGGGCGTGCAGATTGGCTACCACGAGGCATTCTCGCATCGCATCGTTGGTGGGGCCGATGTCATTATGGTACCGAGCCGTTTTGAGCCTTGCGGCCTGACACAGCTCTATGGACTGAAATACGGCACGCTGCCACTGGTCCGCCGCACGGGCGGGCTGGCGGATACGGTCAACGACAGTTCGCTAGAAAATTTAGCGGATGGCATTGCCAGTGGGTTCAGTTTCGAAGACAGTAATGCCTGGTCCTTATTAAGGGCCATTCGTCGTGCTTTTGTGTTGTGGTCTCGTCCTTCACTGTGGCGTTATGTGCAGCGTCAGGCGATGGGAATGGACTTTAGCTGGCAGGTTGCCGCTCAAGCCTACCGCGATCTTTACCAACGTTTGTTGTAACGGATTGGGAAACAGAAAATGAATACACCATTCACTTACGCTTCACCTACGTTGACGGTTGATGCCTTAAAGCACTCAATCGCTTACAAACTGATGTTCACCATTGGTAAAGACCCTTCGATTGCGAACAAACATGAATGGCTCAACGCCGCGTTGCTTGCCGTGCGCGATCGCATGGTAGAGCGCTGGCTGCGTTCTAATCGTGCTCAACTTTCCCAGGATGTGCGTCAGGTTTATTACCTGTCGATGGAATTCCTGATGGGCCGCACGTTGGGCAATGCGCTACTGGCCATGGGGATCTACGACGATCTCAATCTGGCACTGGACGAAATGGGCCTCGATCTGGCCGAACTCATGGAAGAAGAGAACGATCCCGGCCTGGGCAACGGGGGTTTAGGCCGTCTTGCCGCCTGCTTCCTGGATTCTCTGGCTACGCTGGGCATGCCCGGACGCGGCTACGGCATCCGCTATGATTACGGCATGTTCAAACAAAATATTGTGGACGGCGAGCAGAAAGAGTCTCCGGATTACTGGCTGGAATACGGTAACCCGTGGGAGTTTCAGCGCTTTAACACCCGTTATAAAGTTCGCTTCGGTGGCCGCGTTCAGCACGAAGGTGCCAAAGTGCGCTGGCTGGAAACCGAAGAAATTCTCGCTATGGCCTACGATCAAATTATCCCTGGCTACGACACTGACTCGACCAATACGTTACGTTTGTGGGGCGCGCAGGCCAGTAACGAAATCAACCTGGGTAAATTCAACCAGGGTGACTATTTTGCGGCTGTGGAAGATAAAAACCACTCAGAAAACGTGTCGCGCGTGCTTTATCCCGATGACTCGACCTATTCCGGGCGTGAGCTTCGTTTGCGTCAGGAGTACTTCCTGGTGTCAGCTACCGTGCAGGATATCCTGAATCGCCACTGGATGATGCACCGCACCTGGAACAATCTGGCTGATAAAATCGCCATTCACCTTAATGACACACATCCGGTGTTAGCGATTCCTGAGCTGATGCGGTTGTTGATTGATGAGCATAAATTCACCTGGGATGATGCGTTTGATGTGTGCTGCCAGGTGTTCTCTTACACCAACCACACGTTAATGACTGAAGCCCTGGAAACCTGGCCGGTAGATATGATCGGTAAGATCCTGCCGCGTCATCTGAGCATCATCTTTGAAATCAACGACTTTTTCCTTAAAACGATTCAGGAATACTATCCAGACGACTGGGATCTGCTGTCGCGTATTTCGATCATCGACGAGAACGACGGGCGTCGGGTACGTATGGCCTGGCTGGCTGTTGTTGTCAGTCATAAGGTTAACGGCGTTTCTGAACTGCACTCGAACCTGATGGTTCAGTCCCTGTTTGCCGATTTCTCGCGGCTGTTCCCAGGCCGATTCTGTAACAAAACCAACGGCGTAACGCCACGTCGCTGGCTGGCGCTGGCTAATCCGCCACTGTCAGAATTACTGGACGAACAAATTGGCCGTAACTGGCGCACCGATCTAAGCCAGCTCAGTGAACTCAAAAGCTGTGTTGATTATCCTGCGTTTATTGAGAAAGTGGCCGAAGCCAAGCTGGAAAACAAAAAACGTCTGGCGATCTGGGTGGCGAAGAATCTGGATGTCGTTATCGATCCTAACGCGCTGTTTGACGTACAGATTAAGCGCATCCATGAGTACAAGCGCCAGTTGCTTAACGTTTTGCACGTGATTACGCGCTACAACCGCATCAAAGCCGATCCGGACGCCGAGTGGGTGCCGCGTGTTAACATTTTTGCAGGTAAAGCCGCGTCCGCTTACTACGTTGCCAAGCACATTATTCATCTGATTAACGATGTGGCTAAGGTCATCAACAACGATCCTCAGGTTAAAAACAAACTCAAGGTCGTATTTATTCCTAACTACAGCGTGAGTCTGGCGCAGATTATTATTCCTGCTGCCGATCTCTCTGAGCAGATTTCAACGGCAGGTACCGAAGCATCGGGTACCAGTAATATGAAATTTGCGCTCAACGGCGCGTTGACTATCGGCACGCTGGACGGGGCCAACGTTGAAATGCTGGAGCATGTGGGTAAAGAGAACATCTTCATTTTTGGTAACACAACGCCGCAGGTCGAAGCCTTGCGTAAAGCAGGTTATAACCCGCGTAAATACTATGAAGAAGATGCAGAGTTGCATCAGGTGCTGACTCAGTTGGCCTCAGGCGTCTTTAGTCCGCAGGATCCCGGCCGTTACCGTAATCTGTTCGACCTGCTGGTCAACTTCGGCGATCACTATCAGCTGTTGGCAGATTACCGCAGCTATGTGGATACGCAGGATAAGGTTGATGAACTGTATCGCCAGCCGGATGTCTGGCAGCACCGGGCGGCTATGAACATTGCTGGCATGGGCTATTTCTCGTCTGACCGTACGATTCAGGAATATGCGGATGAGATTTGGAATATTTCGCCGGTAAGGTTGTAGTTTGGCGGTAACGTTTCTGCTCTGAGCAGGTTCCCCCCGCAACGGTTGTGCACCTGGCAGGTGTGGGGGCACGGTCTTGCATTGAGCAGGTTCCGCCCGCCAGGCGCCGGGGAGTTTCAGCCTGTCCGTGCAGGCGGTCGGGTTAAGGGGCTCGCGCCAGCCCCTTAACAATCCCGGCGTCCGGCAGCAGCCGCCGCTGTACCTTCGTCACTCACTGCGGCCTGACGGACCGTCCGGATGCGCCATCCCTGGCGCAGCCGTCCTCGTCGCGGCTTCCGTGCCGCGACGTCCTGGCCTTCGTTCTCTCCTCAGCGCGGCGGATGCCTTCTGAAAACCCCCGCCTGTGAGGGCTTATTCCTCATTGGGTTTGGCTCTGCCTGTGAGGCGGTGAGCATACCGTTATGCTCTGAGCAGGTTCCGCCCGCCAGGCACCGGGGAGTTTCAGCCTGTCCGTGCAGGCGGTCGGGTTAAGGGGCTCGCGCCAGCCCCTTAACAATCCCGGCGTCCGGCAGCCGCCGCTGTACCTTCGTCACTCACTGCGGCCTGACGGACCGTCCGGATGCGCCATCCCTGGCGCAGCCGTCCTCGTCGCGGCTTCCGTGCCGCGCCGTCCTGGCCTCCGTTCTCTCCTCAGCGCGGCGTATGCCTCCGGAAAACCCCTGCCTGTGAGGGCTTATTCATCATTGGGTTTGGCTCTGCCTGTGAGGCGGTGAGCATACCGTTATGCTCTGAGCAGGTTCCGCCCGCCAGGCGCCGGGGAGTTTCAGCCTGTCCGTGCAGGCGGTCGGGTTAAGGGGCTCGCGCCAGCCCCTTAACAATCCCGGCGTCCGGCAGCCGCCGCTGTTCCTTCGTCATTCACTGTGGCCTGACGGACCGTCCGGATGCGCCATCCTTGGCGCAGCCGTCCTCGTCGCGGCTTCCATGCCGCGCCGTCCTAGCCTCCGTTCTCTCCTCAGCGCGGCGGATGCCTCGAGCAAACCCTCGCCTGTGAGGGCGTATATTTTTCCCAAAGGCCTGCTTTGCCTGCTTGTTGTGAACATGCGCAATCAGAACTGAAGACAGGAAGGCCTGACGAAAATGAAAAAATGAACAGCAATAAGCTGTGATGCTTTTCTGGCATCTGAAGCGATGTTTTCTGACATCTGAAGCGATACAGGCATTGGTTTTCACACAGTTATCAAAGCGGGGGAGTTGGGCCGGCCTTCCCGTACCGCTGAGCGGATGCAGGATTTCCGGATGAGCCGACAGGACGTCGGCGAAAGTCAGGCCGCGCCAGGGATGGCGCGTCCGGGCGGTCCGGCAGAAATCCTGAAGCAGCGAAGGCACCGCGCAGCGGCGGGTGGGCAGGACGGGAGCCGGGGGTCAAGGGGCCGCGGCGACTGGCGGCCCCTTGTCGGTCGCCCGCACGGGGCGGACTGAAACTGCCCGCCGCCTGGCGAGCGAAACCTTCTCAGAGTTACATAACTGGATGCCGCTCAGGCAACCAACCAAAAGCCACGTTCATGCAATGAACCTTGACACGCCGCCGCTAAGGCAAAAAAAAGCGGCACAACAGGCCGCAACCTGTTGCACCGCGCTTTCAGCGCTGACGCGCGACTACGATGCCAGCGACAGCGTAGGCTTCGCCTTAGCCGCCAGCCATTCGGCAATGCGTGCCTGCTGGGCTTCGTTCAGCCACATACCTTGCTTGGTACGGCGCCAGATAGCATCATCCACTTCACGCACCCACTCATGCTGCACAAGGTAACGTAACTCCGCCTCATAAAACTCATGACCGAAGTTTTCACCCAGGTCTTCCAGCGATGTCGCGTCTTTAAGCAGCACTTCGGTGCTGCTACCGTAAGTGCGGGCGTAGTGACGTGCCATGTTTTCAGTAATGAACGGGTAACGGCGGCGCAGGCTGGCAGCGTAATCGTCGCTGCTGCCGGAAATATTACCGCCGGGCAGCACGCAGTTTTTAGTCCATGCTGCGCCCGCATCAGGATAATACTTCGACAGCTTCTCCAGCGCATGCTCGGCCAGTTTACGGTAAGTCGTTAATTTACCACCGAAAACGGACAACAGCGGCGTCTGACCGTTGTCATCGCGGACATCCAGGGTGTAATCGCGAGTGATCGCCTGCGGCGAATCGGACTCGTCATCACAAAGCGGACGCACGCCGGAATAGGTCCACACAATGTCGTCAGGCGTCAGCTGCTTTTTGAAATGGCCGTTGTACACCTTCAGGATGTAGTCGATTTCATTATCATCAATAGCGACGCTTTTCGGATCGCCTTTGTATTCCACGTCGGTGGTGCCGATGATAGAAAACTCATCCATCCACGGAATAACAAACACAATACGGTTATCTTCGTTTTGCAGGATATAAGCCTGCTTCTCATTGTGAACGCGCGGCACCACAATATGGCTGCCTTTGATCAGGCGAATACCGTAAGGCGATTTCAGCTCCAGGCCATCGTCGAAGAACTGCTTAACCCATGGACCGGCGGCGTTGACCAGGCCTTTGGCCTGCCAGGTGAAGGTTTTGCCGCTGTCGATATCCTCAGCTTCTACCATCCACAGGCCGTTCTCACGCCATGCGCGAGTCACGCGAGTGCGGGTACGCACCTCACCACCATGTTTAACCACTTCCTGCGCATTGAGTACCACCATTCGGGCATCGTCCACCCAGCAGTCGGAATACTCAAAACCGCGCTTAATTTCAGGCTTAAGTGCAGACTCTGCACCAAAGCTCAGGCTTTTACTGCCCGGCAGGCTCGTGCGCTTGCCCAGGTGATCGTACATAAACAGGCCAGTACGGATCATCCACGCCGGACGCAGATGCGGGCGGTGTGGTAAGCGAAAGCGCATTGGGAATGCGATATGGGGTGCCATCTTTAACAGCACTTCGCGCTCGGCCAGCGCTTCGCTCACCAGACGGAATTCATAATGTTCAAGGTAGCGCAGGCCACCGTGAATCAGCTTTGAGCTGGCGGAAGAGGTCGCGCAAGCCAGGTCCCGCGCCTCTAGCATTAACACCGACAGTCCGCGTCCTGCAGCGTCTGCTGCGATGCCAGCACCGTTGATGCCGCCGCCGATAACGATCAGGTCTTTGGTTTCCACGTTGTCTCCTCCGATGTTCGGAATAGTTCACTTATGTTCGTTTTCGAGCATAATCATAATCGCAAACCAACATTGATGCCAGTATTTAACCACCTAAAAACAATTTTGCGTGATATGGATAACATTATCTGGGCGCAAAGGTGAATAGCCGTAGTGATTGTCAGGTTATTGGCGAGGATTATCAGGTTACACTAGACGTCATTTTGATGATGTTATGAGAGACACCATGGAAACTTACCAATGTATTGATGTTCATCAGGCTCAACAGCGGCTGGCACAAGGCGCAGTAATGGTGGATATCCGCGATGCGCAAAGTTTTGCTCTTGGTCATGCCAACGGCGCCTTGCATTTATCGAATAACAACCTTAATGATTTTATCAGTTCAACCGATACAAGCCTGCCGGTGCTGGTAATGTGCTATCACGGCAACAGCAGTAAAAGTGCAGCGGATTATCTGCACGCCCAAGGATTTACCACTGCTTACAGTATTGATGGCGGGTTTGATGCCTGGCGCGCCGCCTTCCCTCAACAGGTGACCAGTGGCGCTGAGTGACTGGTCAGGCGTAACACGGAGAGTGAGTAATGCGCATTACCCAATTTAACCAGCCGCGCATGGCGCAGGCTTTTGTTGACTATATGGCAACGCGCGGCGTGAAATTGCGTATTGAACGTGAAAGTCATTACGTCATTATGCTGGATGATGAAAGCCAGCTTTCGATGGTCGAAAACGAACTTCAGCAGTTTGTGCGCGATCCCAACCATCCGCGCTACCAGGCGGCAAGCTGGCACAGTGGTAAAACCGACAGCGGGTTGCGCTATGAGCGAAGCAATATCTGGGCAAACATCCGTGAGCGTGCCGGGCCGTTGACCATGGTGGTTATGTTTGCCTGTATTGCGGTATTTGTGCTGATGCAGGTACTGGGCGATCGTACCGTAATGTACTGGCTGGCGTGGCCAGATGCCGATCAACATTTTGAGATCTGGCGCTGGTTCAGCCATGTGCTACTTCACTTTTCACTGTTGCACATCCTGTTTAATCTGATGTGGTGGTGGTATCTCGGTGGAGCCGTAGAAAAACGTCTGGGCAGCGGTAAGCTTTTTGTTATTTTTATCATTTCTGCACTGCTCAGCGGCTGGCTTCAGTCGAAATTTAGCGGTATCTGGTTTGGCGGCCTGTCCGGTGTGGTCTATGCGCTGATGGGATACTGCTGGCTGCGCGGTGAACGCGATCCCGACAGCGGTGTTTATCTGGAGCGTGGGTTAATCGGCTTTGCACTTGTCTGGCTGGTGGTGGGCTGGTTTGGTGCATTTGGTCTGGCTATCGCTAACGCAGCACACGTTGGTGGCCTGCTTGTCGGACTGGCAATGGCGTTTGTCGACACACGCAAGCGTAAACGGTAGTCACAACGAATAAGAATAAGCCCGAAACAGGAGAGGAATGTGAAGCAGACGCAACGTCATGACGCCATTATTGATCTGGTTCGGCGTCAGGGATATGTCAGTACTGAGGAGCTGGTCGATCATTTCGAGGTCAGCCCACAAACGATTCGTCGTGATTTAAACGACCTTGCCGATCAAAATAAAATTCAGCGCCACCACGGCGGCGCAGCCTTGCCTTCCAGTTCAGAGAATACCGCCTGGCAGGATCGCAAGATGATGTGGTCAGCTGAAAAAGCGCGTATCGCACAGCGGGTGGCCAGCCAGATACCGGACGGGGCGACGCTGTTTATTGATATCGGTACCACACCAGAAGCCGTGGCACATGCGTTGTTAAACCATAGCGATTTACGCGTGGTGACCAACAACCTGAACGTGGCAATGCTGTTGATGGGCAAGCCAGACTTCAGGGTCATTATCGCCGGTGGAGAAGTGCGTACGCGTGACGGCGCAGTCATGGGGGAAGCGACGCTGGACTTTATTTCACAGTTTCGTCTTGATTACGGCATCCTCGGGATCAGCGGCATCGATATGGACGGATCGCTGCTGGAGTTTGACTACCACGAAGTCCGTACCAAACGCGCCATCATCGAAAACTCCCGCTGTGTCATGTTGGTGGTAGACCACTCGAAATTTGGCCGTAATGCGATGGTCAATCTGGGCAATATGAGCCAACTTGACTATCTCTACACCGATAAGATGCCGCCTAACAGCATCATGAAAGTTATTGAACAGCATGAGGTTCACCTCGAACTCTGCTGAAACCTGCACGCCAGTCAGATCACTGGCGTTTTTCAAACCTGCCTGTCGCTTTTTTCTCCACTCGCGTATTTAATTAACATGGCCGCCAGCAATATGGCTGGCCCATGCGCATTCCATTTTTGCTTTACCCATATGGATACAAAAGGGAGTGATATGCCACAGCAGAAATTCAACAAATCCCGTTTTCAGGCTGCGTTAACCCGCCACTGGCAGCATCTTGGTTTCTCCTCCGCAAAACAAATGACGCCACACCAGTGGTGGCAGGCACTGAGTGCCACGGTCAACGAATTGCTCAACGCCCAACCGGCGGTCCGGGGCGCGCAACCCCAGCGTCACGTTAACTATCTCTCAATGGAGTTTCTGCTGGGGCGCCTTACAGGAAATAACCTGATGAATCTGGGGTGGTACGACGAGGTCAAATCCCTGCTGGCGGAATACCAGGTTGAGTTAAGCGAATTACTGGAAGAAGAAGTTGATCCGGCATTGGGGAACGGTGGCCTGGGCAGGCTGGCTGCCTGTTACATGGACTCAATGGCGACGGTTGGGCAGCCCGCTACCGGGCACGGGCTTAACTACCAGTACGGTTTGTTTCGCCAGCGTTTTGCAGAGGGGAAACAGGTCGAGGAACCCGACGACTGGGCGCGCGAGACGTACCCCTGGTTTCGGCATAACGCCGCGCTGGATGTCCGCGTCGCGATGGGCGGAAAAGTCATTAAGCAGGATGACGGGCGTAAAGTGTGGGAGCCCGCCATTTATCTTCGTGGAGAAGCCTGGGATTTACCGGTAACAGGTTATCGCAATGGCGTCACCCTGCCGTTGAGGCTGTGGAAAGCGACCAGTGAGCATCCCTTTGACCTGACCCTGTTCAACGACGGTCAGTTTTTGCAGGCTGAGAAGCAGGGGATTGATGCCGCCAGCCTGACCAAAGTGCTCTATCCCAATGATAACCATCCACAGGGCAAACGCCTGCGTCTGATGCAGCAGTATTTCCAGTGTGCCTGTGCGGTGGCCGATATTTTGCGTCGCCATCATCAGGCGGGGAGAAGCATTCATGCGCTGCCTGATTTTGAGGTCATTCAGCTTAACGATACGCATCCCACTATCGCCATTCCGGAGATGCTGCGCCTGCTGCTGGATGAGCACCAGCTAAGTTGGGACGAGGCCTGGCACATCACCAGCCGCGTGTTTGCCTATACCAATCACACCTTAATGCCCGAAGCCCTGGAGCGCTGGGATGAGAAGCTGATACGCAGCCTGCTGCCGCGCCACATGATGATCATCAAAGAGATCAACCGTCGCCTCAAACAGCAGGTTAAACAGCGCTGGCCTGATGACAAAGCGCTTTGGAACAAACTGGCTGTGGTCGCCGAGGGGCAGGTCAGAATGGCTAATCTTTGCGTTGTCAGTGGCTTTGCGGTGAATGGCGTGGCTGAACTGCATTCCGGGCTGGTCGTGACGGATCTTTTCCCCGAGTACCATCAGCTCTGGCCGCAGAAGTTTCATAACATCACCAACGGCATTACGCCGCGCCGCTGGATAAAGCAGTGCAATCCTGCGCTGGCTGGCCTGATTGATGACACCCTGAAGCGTGAATGGGTCAACAACCTGACCGCGCTGCAGGGCCTTGAGCCTTACGCCGACGATCCCGTTTTCCGTGAGCGCTTTCGCGCGGTTAAGCAACACAACAAAGCGCGGTTAGCCACCTATATTGCTCAGCACACCGGCATTGTGGTTAACCCAAACGCGATTTTTGACGTGCAGATCAAGCGGCTACATGAATATAAACGTCAGCATCTGGGTCTGCTCCATATTCTGCACTGCTATAAAAACGTCCGCGACAACCCCAATGACGCCAGTATCATTCCCAGAGTGTTTCTGTTTGGGGCAAAGGCGGCACCAGGCTACTACCTGGCAAAGAACATTATCTATGCCATTAACAAGGTGGCAGAGGTGGTGAACAACGATCCGCTTGTCGGCGACAAGCTGAAGGTGGTCTTTATTCCGGATTACCGCATCACGGCCGCCGAATACCTGATTCCCGCCGCCGATCTGTCAGAGCAGATTTCCACCGCAGGCTATGAAGCTTCCGGCACCGGCAACATGAAACTGGCCCTGAATGGCGCGCTGACTATCGGCACGCTGGATGGCGCCAACGTGGAAATTGCGGAGCAGGTAGGGGCAGAAAATATCTTTATTTTTGGCAATACCGTGGATGACGTTAAAGCCCTCAAGGCCGGAGGCTACAAACCGCAAAAAGTCCGTAAGCACAACAAGGAGCTGGATGAACTGTTGAGATCACTGAAAAAAGGAACGTTCAGTCATGGCGATAAGCATGCATTCAACCTAATGTTGGATAGCCTGACAAAAAATGGCGATCCCTGGCTGGTGCTGGCGGATTATCAGGCCTATATCGATGCGCAGAAACGGGTTGAGGCCTTGTGGCGCGATCGGGAAGCCTGGACGCGCGCGGCCATTCTCAACACGGCGCGAACCGGTATTTTTAGTTCGGATCGGTCGATTCGGGACTATCAACAGCGCATCTGGCAGGCGCAACGCTAAGGAATTGCGATGAAATCCACTTCACTTGATAAAGCCGCCCAGGCGGCGGGAATAGCGCTCACGTATTTCGATGCGAACGGTGAACCTGAAGCCATCAGCGATGATACCAAACGCGCCTTACTGGGCATAATGGAAAACCCACAGAAAGCCGGTAAATCTCCGCTGCCCCCCGTTGTGGTTTTTAGCGGTAATCGTAAACGCGAGCTGACGCCTCAGATGGACGGCAGCTTCCGCTGGCAGTTGCAGACAGAGAAAGGCAAAACCCTTAGCGGAACCCTCGAAGGCGGTGCGCCCTTTAAACTGCCTTCGCCTCTGGGGCAGGGTTATCACCAGCTGACCTTGAGCAAGGGCAAGCGTGAGTGGCAGACGCGCGTGATCGTGACACCGCGCCGTTGTTATCTGCCACCGGCCTTGCGCGCCGGAGAGAAACGCTGGGGGGCGCTGGTTCAGCTTTATACCGTGCGTTCAGAGAAAAACTGGGGCATCGGTGATTTTGGCGATCTGGAAATGTTGCTGGAGCAGCTTGCCGCACGCGGCGGCGACTTTGTTGGCCTGAACCCGTTGCATGCGCTCTATCCGTCCAGCCCCGCTTTTGCCAGCCCCTACAGTCCTTCATCGCGCCGCTGGCTGAATATTATTTACATCGATGTGGCACAGGTTGCCGATTTCCAACAAAGCAGCGCGGGTCAGAAGTGGTGGAAAAGTGCCAAAACCCAAAAGGCGTTAAAGCAAGCCCGTGAAAGCGAATGGGTGGATTATGACGCGGTTATGGCACTGAAAATTGCGGCATTACGTCACGGCTGGGCCCGGTTCCAGTCGCGCGATGCGCAAGACGCACAGAAGCAGCAGTTTGCGGATTTCATCCAGCAGGGGGGCGACAGCCTGCGCTATCAGGCGGCCTATGAGGGTCTGCAGGCTGAAATGCAGGGGAAAGGTGCCACGCACGCGGGCTGGCCGGCCTGGCCTGAGCGCTGGCGTAACAGTCAGTCTTCTGACGTTCAGGATTGGTGCGCGCAGCACGCGGATGAGATTGCCTTCTGGCAGTGGTTACAGTGGCTGGCACAGCAGCAGTTCTCTCAGTGTTGGGCACGGAGCCAGGCGCTGGGCATGAGCGTGGGGCTGTATCGTGATTTAGCGGTCGGTGTGGCCGAAGGCAGTGCCGAAACCTGGCACGATCCGGAGCTGTACCGCCTTAAGGCATCAATCGGCGCGCCGCCTGACAGGCTGGGGCCGTTGGGGCAAAACTGGGGGTTGCCGCCAATGGATCCTCACGTCTTGCAGGCCAGGGGCTATCAACCATTTATCGATATCCTGCGCGCCAATATGCGTGACTGCGGGGCGCTGCGTATTGACCACGTCATGGCTCTGCTGCGCCTCTGGTGGGTTCCGGCAGGTGAAACGGCGGATAAAGGCGCCTACGTCGCTTACCCTGTGCACGATCTGCTTGGCATTCTGGCGCTGGAAAGCCAGCGTTTGCGCTGTATGGTGATTGGTGAGGATCTCGGTACGGTACCTAAAGAGATCGTCAGCCTGCTGCGCGACAGCGGCGTGTTTTCCTGGAAAGTCTTGTGGTTTGAGCAGGAAAAACAGGGGAATTACCGTGCCCCCCAGGCCTATCCACGCCAGTCCATTGCCAGCGCCAGTACGCACGATCTACCCACGTTGACCGGCTTCTGGAGTGCAGGTGATTTAGAGCTTGGCGAGAAAATCGGGCTTTATCCAGACGGGCAAATGGTACAGAACCTGCAGCAGCAGCGGATGAAGCAAAAACAGGCCTTACTGGATGCTCTACATAAAGCGGGAGCCGTACCGTCGCGCAGCGCAAAGCGGGCGGATGCTCTGGCGATGACGGCCGAACTGAATCAGTCCGTTCACCGTTTTCTGGCGGGCACGAACAGTGCGCTGCTGGGGCTACAGCCGGAAGACTGGCTGGGGATGACGACGCCGGTGAATGTGCCGGGAACGGTCGACCAATATCCCAACTGGCGGCGCAAGCTCGCGCAGCCGCTGGAACGCATTTTTGCCGACGATAACGTGAATAAACTGCTGGAAACCGTGACTAAACGACGCAAGGCAGGATAACGGATGCGCGCGACAGCCGGGCTGTCGCGCGTAAACATCAGTAGAAAGAGTGCTCGCCACGCTGATGTTCGGTGATATCGCGCACGCCTTTCAGCTGCGGGAACGCCGCCAGCAGTTCTTTCTCAATGCCGTCTTTAAGGGTGACGTCGATCATCGAACAGCCGTTACAGCCGCCGCCGAATTGCAGAATAGCAAAACCGTCGTCGGTGATTTCCATCAGCGAAACGCGACCGCCGTGGCCTGCCAGCTGCGGGTTAATCTGAGCCTGTAACAGGTACTCAACACGCTCAACCATCGGCGCATCATCGGAAACTTTACGCATTTTGGCATTAGGCGCCTTGAGCGTCAGCTGCGAACCCAGGTTATCCGTTACGAAGTCGATTTCAGCGTCTTCCAGATAGGGCGCGCTCAGCTCATCCACATAGGCTGACAGCTTTTCAAATTTCAGTTCAGTATCTGTCGCTTCTACCGCATCCGGCGGGCAGTAGGACACACCGCATTCGGCAGTTGGCGTACCCGGGTTAATCACGAATACGCGAATCTGGGTGCCATCTTCTTGTTTGGATAGCAGTTTTGAAAAATGCTCTTGGGCAGAATCAGTAATTCGGATCATGTCAGTTGCTCAATAGTTGACTAATTTAGTTGGTTATAATACGCCCATCATTCAGGCTCTACAAGGTACGGCACAGGCACCACACTTGCACGCTGGCTGCGCCTCGCCCCTGTAACAGGCGGCTGATTTCTCTGACCGTGCTGCCGGTCGTCACCACATCATCGATTAAGGCGATATGGCGTCCGTTAACATCCGTTTCAAGGCAAAACGCACCGCGTAGATTGCGGCGCCGCTGACGGGCACTCAACTGATGCTGAACGGCGCCGGCGCGCTGACGGGATAACGCCAGGCTGAATTCACACTCCAGCCAGCGTGCCAGCGGCGTTGCCAACAGGGCCGTCTGGTTGTAACCGCGCCGCCAGCAGCGTCGGGCATGCAGCGGAACACACATCAGTAAGTCGGGACGAACGGTCTGTCCTCTGCGATACGCATTGAGCCAGCTTAGCAAAAGCAGCCGGGCCAGCATCACCCTGAGTGCGGTAATACCCGAAAATTTTAATTGATTCACCCATGTGCTGAGCGGGGGCTGATAGTGGCTGACGCAGATTAGCGCCTGCCAGGGCGGCGGTCTAAGCAGGCAACGACCGCAGGGCAGGGCATCGGATGCGGCAGGCAGGCCGCAGCACGGACACAGTGACGGCAGCCGTGGTAGCTGGCGCAGGCAAATGCTGCAGAGTCCATGCAGGGCAATCCGCAAGGGTAACTTACATAGCCAACACAGGGCGGGCATTGGTAGCATAGTGACCTCCTTATCAATCATGGAATAGTAACGGATGAGCTCACTTTACTGGCATACCTGTGGCGAAGGAGATGACGATCTTGTGCTGCTGCACGGCTGGGGACTGAATGCGGAAGTGTGGCAAAACATTGTGCCGCGACTCAGCGCACAGTTTCGCCTGCACCTGGTGGATCTGCCTGGCTATGGTCGCAGCCGCGGGTTTGCTGCCCTGTCGCTGGAACAGATGGCGCAGGCACTGGTGCCCTTTCTGCCGCCTCGCGCCATTGTGCTGGGGTGGTCGCTTGGCGGGTTGGTCGCCACACAGCTGGCGTTGAGCGAGCCAGAGCGGTTACGCGCCCTGATTACGGTGGCTTCTTCGCCCTGTTTTACGGCCCGCGATGACTGGCCGGGTATTGCCCCCTTAACCCTGCATAACTTCCAGCAGCAGCTCAGTCACGATTTTCAGCGTACCGTCGAGCGTTTTCTGGCGCTGCAGACCATGGGAACGGAAACCGCTCGGGCGGATGCACGTAAGCTCAAGGAGGTGGTATTGTCGCAGCCGATGCCAGACGTGGACGTGCTCAATGGCGGCCTGACGATTCTGAGCGACGATGACTTGCGTGACAGGCTTACGGCCATTACGCTGCCCTTTTTGCGGATGTATGGCGCGCTGGATGGTCTGGTGCCGCGCCGGATTGTGCAGCAACTCGATCCGCTGCTGCCCACGTCGCCGTCTGTCGTAACGGACAAAGCGGCACATGCCCCCTTTATTTCGCACCCGGATGCGTTCTGCCAGCACATTGTTTCATTTATCAGCAAATTAGACAGATAACCCTGGCCGTTACTGGCAAATTTCTGCGCAGCGGCAATACTTCATGAGTGAGCAAGGCCGCTGCACTTCTATGCGATTAGTCAGGGAGATGACTATGCCGTTCGATATAGCCTTAAGCGATTTGCGGCTGCTTACATCTCAACAATGGATCATGAATGAGGGTAGACAAATGAAGGTTATGAAATGGGTTGTTGCATCAATGATGATGGGCGCAGTGTCATTCTCTGCTCTGGCGGCGAAAGAAGTCACCAAAGAAGAAGTGCAGAAGATGCATCTGACCAAAATCGGCACCGTAAATACCACGGCCGAAACCACGTCGCCGATGGATGCCAAGAAGAAGCTGTCAGAGGCCGCTGATGAGAAGGGTGGCAAATACTTCCTGGTGATCGCGGGTCGTGAGCACGGTAAGTTCAGTGCGACAGCGGAAGTGTACAAGTAATTATCGTAGCCACATGAATTGCCAGGCATCCAGCGTTACTGGCTGGGTGCCATCAATTTTCTCACCGCTTACCACATCCTGAAAAAGATGCGCCTCCGGTAACGGGGCTTCAATCTGCCTGCCACTGAGATTAAACACACACAGTAATTCATCACCGCCGTTATGCGAATAACGCTTCATGATGAGCAGGGCATTATCGCTCTGAAACAACGTCAACGGGTTGTCGGGATGAAAGGCCGTCTGGCGTCGACGCTGCTGAATCAGTTTGCTCAGCCGGGTATAAACCTGATGGCGTAAGCCGTCGCTGTTCACCAGTGCGTCTTCGATAGCGGAGAGCGAATATTTTTGCCGGTTAATGGCCCGGTTATGGCCTGCCTCACGTACGCCGTCATAGTCATTACGCGATCCCAGGATGCTTTGAATATAGACGGCTGGAACACCCGGAAAGGCCAGTAAAATAGCATGCGCCAGCATAAAGCGTTTGAGGCGCGTTTCGTCGTCATCGCCTTCACGGTTAAGCGCGTCGAAATAGGTCACGTTGATTTCGTATGGGCTGGTGCTGCCGTCAGGATTGTTTTTATAAGAGATCAGCGCCCCCTCCAGTGCCAGATCGCGCACCAGCGCCGTGATCTCCACCTCCGATAAAATCCCACGTGCCGGATTAAGACCTATACCATCGTGCGAGGCCAGGAAGTTAAAAAAGGTTGTATTGCCATTGCCCACCTGCAGGGTGCTGGCCCATTGACGCAGAGCGCGAGCCGATCCGGTGTGGATGGCATGCAGCACCAGCGGCGGCAAGGAAAACTGATACACCATCTGGGCTTCGTCTTGCCCGTTCCCAAAGTAGCTGATGTTGTCTTTGTGCGGCACATTCGTTTCGGTGATGATGACGGTGCCGGGTGCGACCACGTCGGCAATGGCGCGAAACAGTTTGACCAGCAGATGCGTTTTTTCGAGGTGAATACAGTTCGTGCCCGGCGTTTTCCACATGTATCCCACCGCATCCAGTCGCACATAGTCCGCGCCACGTTTCAGATAGTCGAGTAGTACCTCTACCATGCGCACCAGCACCCTGGGACGGGCAAAGTTAAGGTCAGTCTGATCGGCACTGAACGTGGTCCAGACAAAGCGGATTTCACCGTTTTCCAGCGTAAAGGGGGTGAGCAACGGTGACGTTCTTGGCCGCGTGACCGCGCTGAGGTCGGTGGTGGGCGGCAGGCTGATAAAAAAATCATCCCAGCCTTCATCCTGAGCAAGATAATGTTTAAACCACGCACTATGCGCTGACATATGGTTACAGACAAAGTCGAACATCAGGCGCGTTTCCTGATGCAGTAAGGCAATGTTCTGCCAGTCGCCACACAGTGGATCGACCTGATGGTAGTTAATGACCGAAAAGCCATCGTCAGACGAATAGGGATAAAACGGCAGGAGGTGCACCAGCGGAAACGTGGCGTGCAAATGCTGCTGGTAGAAACGTGAAAAGGTGTTGAGTGTGGGTTTGCCCGGCTCGCGGAACTGATCGGCATACGTAATCAGCACCACGTCCTGCTCATCCCAGTGGGCCTTTCTCGGCAGCTTAGTGGTGTCACGGGCTTCAACGATCGTGGCGAGCAGGCGTTCGCGCATAGCCTGAGGAAAGGCATCGGCATAAATCTTATCGATTAAAGCAGTGATCTTTTCCATTATCAAAGGGTGCCACAGCAGGTGTCGTTATTATGACGGGCGTCTTTTTAGCGTAGCGTCAGGGCGGGGATTTTCAACTCAAACGTGCCAGGTCGGCCTGAAAAGCCAGTGCAAAGCAGCAGGCGTGAAGCCCCACATCGGCAACCGCGCCCGCGTCAGAAGGTAAACAGGGGCGGCCTGGAACGTTTTTTCTGTTCAGATAAAACGAGCGACCAGCGAGAGAAGGATGACAGTCACCTCCTTCTCCATGACAGGGATAAGAGGTGACTGCGTGGTGCGTAACTAGCGTTTTTTACCGAATGCCGCCGCCAGCGCGTCGCCCATGGCGCTGTTGCCTGCGGGCTGGCTGGCAGGACGTGCGCGGCCTTTGTTCGCGGCCGGACGTTTTTCTTCGCGTGGCGCACCGCTCTTAGCGCCACGCGCGTTGCCTTCTCCCGGCTGCTCGTCAAGGCGCATGGTTAAGGCAATGCGCTTACGTTGCAGATCCACTTCCATCACTTTAACTTTAACGATGTCGCCCGCTTTTACGACCTGATGAGGATCTTCCACAAACTTGTCCGACAGCGAAGAAATATGAACCAGGCCATCCTGATGCACGCCAATATCAACGAACGCACCAAAGTTGGTGACGTTGGTCACGGCGCCTTCAAGTACCATGCCTGGCATCAGGTCATTCAGGGTTTCCACGCCTTCGGCAAACTGTGCCGTTTTAAACTCAGGACGGGGATCGCGGCCCGGCTTTTCCAGCTCTTTCATGATGTCGGTCACAGTCGGTAAACCAAAGCGGTCGTCTGTGAAGTCCAACGCTTTCAGGTTACGCAGGCTGGTGGGATTACCCATCAGCTCACTCAGCGCCTGCTCGGTCGCGGCCAGAATGCGTTCCACCACCGGATAAGCTTCCGGGTGCACCGTCGAGGCATCCAGTGGATTATCGCCGTTGTTGATGCGCAGGAAGCCAGCGCACTGCTCAAACGCTTTAGGCCCAAGACGGCTGACCTTGAGAAGCTGCTGACGGTTCTGGAAACGGCCGTTTTCATCGCGCCAGCCAACAATATTTTGTGCCATCATGCGGGTTAACCCGGCCACGCGCGTCAGCAGCGGTACCGAAGCCGTGTTGAGATCGACACCGACAGCGTTCACACAGTCTTCCACCACCGCATCCAGTTTTTTTGCTAGCTGGCTCTGGCTGACGTCATGCTGATACTGGCCGACACCGATCGATTTCGGATCGATTTTCACCAGTTCGGCCAGTGGATCCTGCAGGCGACGGGCGATCGACACTGCGCCACGCAGTGAGACATCCAGATCCGGAAATTCCAGCGCAGCTAATTCAGACGCGGAGTAGACTGAGGCGCCCGCTTCGCTGACGATCACTTTCTGGGCGGTGACCTGGGGAAACTGTTTTTGCAGATCCAGAAAGAAGCGCTCGGTTTCACGTGAGGCGGTGCCATTACCGATGGCGACCAGTTCCACCTGATGTTTCACGCACAGCGCCGCGACCGCTGCCGCCGCCTTGGCCGTTTGCCCGGTATGCGGATAAACTGTATCGGTGGCGACCAGCTTGCCGGTCGCGTCAACCACAGCAACTTTCACACCGGTACGCAGGCCGGGATCCAGGCCCATCGTGGCCCTCATGCCCGCAGGTGCCGCCATTAACAGGTCGTGCAGGTTAAGGGCAAAGACGTTAATGGCCTCGTCTTCCGCACGCTCGCGAACGGTACCCATCAGCTCGGTTTCCAGATGCAGCATGACTTTGATGCGCCAGGTCCAACTGACCACGGCCTTGCGCCAGCTGTCAGCCGGTGCGTTATTCAGTCGCAGATTCAGGTGTTCCGCAATCAGGGTTTCACCGTGGCTTTCGCGCGGTGGCTCATCAAACTGCGGATCGGCATTCAGCGACAGCTGTAAAATACCTTCATTACGACCGCGCAGCATGGCCAGCGCGCGATGCGAAGGGACGCTGTGCAGCGGCTCATGGTGATCGAAGTAGTCGCGGAATTTCGCGCCTTCTTCCTCTTTGCCTTCCACCACGTTTGAGACCAGATGGGCATTTTTCCACAAATAGTGGCGGACTTTAGCCAGCAGGGCGGCATCTTCAGCAAAGCGCTCCATCAGGATATAACGCGCGCCATCCAGCGCCGCACGAACGTCAGCGACACCGTTATCCACATTCACATAGCCTGTTGCCAACTGCTCAGGGTCCTGTGAAGGATCCTGCCATAAGGTATCGGCCAGGGGTTCCAGCCCGGCTTCAATCGCGATTTGGCCACGCGTACGGCGCTTAGGCTTATAGGGCAGGTAGAGGTCTTCAAGTTCGGTTTTGCTGAGGGTGGTATTGATGGCATTCGCCAGATCGTCGGTGAGTTTTCCCTGTTCCTCTATAGATTTCAGGATGGCCTGCCGACGCTCGGATAATTCACGCAGGTAGCTGAGGCGGGTTTCGAGCTGGCGGAGTTGTGTATCATCCAGGCCGCCCGTCACCTCTTTACGATAACGTGCGATAAACGGCACGGTATTCCCTTCATCCAACAGGCGGACGGCCGCATCAACTTGCTCAGGGCGCGCCTGTAGCTCACTTGCAATTAGCTGGCTAAGAACATTCATCATCGGACTATTATGCTTTCTGGGTTGAGAAATAGCCGATAGTTATACGGATTGATGGCTGAAATTGCCAGAGAAGCGGCCTGCTTTCAGCGATATTCTGAATCAGCCTTCAACATAGCTAATTTCATTGACATACCAGCATGCCGGGCCCGCTGGCGTTTCTACTACCGCCGCGTCGCCGACGGCCTTTTTTAACAGCGCCCGCGCCATGGGCGAGTCAATTGAGATGTAATCCTTGCGGCCAAAAATCTCATCGTAACCCACGATACGGAAGCGCTTCACATCGCCGTCATCGTTTTCGACTTCAACCCAGGCGCCAAAAAATACTTTGCCATCCTGCTGGGGTGAATAATCCACAATGCGCAGTTGCTCAATGCTCTTGCTCAAATAGCGCACGCGGCGGTCAATTTCACGCAGGCGTTTCTTATTGTATTGATAATCCGCATTTTCGCTGCGGTCGCCGAGGCTGGCGGCCCAGGTCACTTTTTTGGTGACTTCAGGTCGCTCTTCACGCCACAGGTGATCGAGTTCAGCTTTTAAGGTGTTGAAACCTTCTCGGGTAATCAGTCGGGTTCTCATGGTACAAGCCGGTCAAATCGAAAGAGGATCAGTGTAAAGCAAATCGTGCGTGGCGAAAAAGAGGTGGGAAAAGGGTTTTTTACCTGTTAAAAAACCCTTATACGGCGATGACAGAGAATGGGGCTGTCATATCCAGAGCGGTGCGGTTCCGTGGCGGCAGGAATTACTTACCGGCTTTGGTCGAGGTGGTCGTCGAGGTGCTGCTGTTGGTGCCGTCACCGCCGCCGCCGCCAGCCGTTGCCAGTCCAACGCCCAGCAGAGCGGCGACTGCGCCAATACCAATCGCGTTGGAGTTACCCTGAGCGGTGGTCGTTGCCTGTGCGCCCGCGGCTTCACCGGTTGCGGTTGCGGCATAAGTCTGACCGACGCTGGCCAAAGCCAGTGCGCTCAGCAGTAAAATCGTTTTTTTCATTATGGTTTCCCCGTAAAGCGGCAAGTTGGTGTCGCTATAGTGTGGGTGAAATCCATTGGGCCGCAAAGCGGGCTTTACTGTTTGATTTATCTCTCTTTACCTGCAGATGGCCTTGTTCGGGAGGCTTCTCAAACTAATCCGAGAGAGGTCGCGTATTAACCTGTTTTTTTTCCGAATATTATGCTGTTATCAGTCTAAAAAACCGGACTATACGGGATTCGTCGTCAGATACGAACGTCATTTAAGTCAAATTTTCCGGCAAGCGCTTGAATTTGCAAGTGCTGTGCCACGGTGTGCCGCGTCTAAACCAGTGAATAGCGGAATTTTACCCAATATTTCAGATTTGCCGTATTCTGTTCAACGCCGTGGTCATTACGCAGCTTGCCCGGCCGTCAGACCAAAATTTAAATATAAGCTGCTGTTTAATATGCTTTGTAACAATTTTGACTAGAATATAAACCATTAAACACTGTCACTGTGCCGCATCTTTTTTTAACAATATCGGCTCAGGCAATAGCGCCTTTGGGAGTTAAAAATGCAAGAAAACTACAAGATTCTGGTCGTCGATGACGATATGCGTTTACGTGCACTATTAGAGCGCTATCTTACCGAGCAGGGCTTTCAGGTGCGCAGTGTCGCCAACGCCGAGCAGATGGACCGTCTGTTAACCCGCGAATCCTTCCATTTAATGGTGCTTGATCTGATGCTGCCTGGCGAAGATGGTCTTTCCATTTGCCGCCGCCTGCGCAGTCAGAGCAACCCGATGCCTATCATTATGGTGACCGCCAAGGGCGAAGAAGTGGATCGCATCGTTGGGCTGGAAATCGGTGCTGACGACTATATTCCAAAGCCGTTCAACCCACGTGAGCTGCTGGCGCGTATTCGTGCGGTATTGCGCCGTCAGGCCAATGAACTGCCCGGTGCGCCGTCTCAGGAAGAAGCGGTCATCGCTTTTGGCAAGTTCAAGCTTAACCTGGGCACGCGTGAGATGTTCCGTGAAGACGAACCTATGCCGTTGACCAGCGGTGAATTTGCCGTTCTCAAGGCGCTGGTAAGCCATCCACGTGAGCCGCTGTCGCGCGATAAGCTGATGAATCTGGCCCGTGGTCGGGAGTACAGCGCCATGGAACGTTCTATCGACGTACAGATTTCCCGCCTGCGACGCATGGTGGAAGAAGATCCGGCCCATCCACGCTACATCCAGACCGTTTGGGGCCTGGGCTATGTATTTGTTCCGGACGGCAGTAAAGCATGAGGCGGCTGCGCTTCTCGCCACGAAGTTCATTTGCACGCACCCTGTTGTTGATCGTTACCTTGCTGTTCGTCAGCCTGGTAACGACCTACCTGGTGGTGCTGAACTTTGCCATTCTTCCCAGCCTGCAACAGTTTAATAAAGTCCTCGCCTACGAAGTGCGTATGCTGATGACCGACCGTTTACAACTGGAAGATGGTACGCAGCTGGAAGTGCCGCCCGCTTTTCGTCGCGAAATTTATCGTGAACTGGGTATTTCGCTTTATACCAATGCGGCGGCAGAGGAGAGCGGACTGCGCTGGGCGCAGCACTACAAATTCCTTAGCGATCAGATGGGCCAGCAGCTTGGCGGCCCGACAGACGTTCGCGTCGAGGTCAACAAAAACTCCCCTGTTGTCTGGCTCAAAACCTGGCTATCGCCCGACATTTGGGTACGGGTGCCGTTAACGGAAATTCATCAGGGTGATTTCTCGCCGCTGTTCCGCTATACCCTGGCGATAATGTTGCTGGCGATAGGCGGCGCATGGCTTTTTATCCGCATCCAGAACCGCCCGTTAGTCGATTTAGAACATGCCGCATTACAGGTGGGCAAGGGCATTATTCCCCCACCATTACGTGAATACGGTGCGTCAGAGGTGCGTTCGGTGACGCGCGCGTTTAACCAAATGGCGGCGGGCGTTAAGCAGCTTGCCGATGACCGCACTTTGTTGATGGCGGGCGTCAGCCACGATTTACGCACCCCTTTGACGCGCATCCGGCTCGCGACGGAAATGATGAATGAACAGGATGGCTACCTGGCAGAGTCGATTAACAAAGACATCGAAGAGTGCAATGCCATCATCGAGCAGTTCATCGATTACCTGCGCACCGGGCAGGAGATGCAGACTGAGCTGGCCGATCTTAACAGCGTGCTGGGCGAAGTAGTGGCCGCAGAAAGCGGTTATGAACGTGAAATTGAAAACGCCGTCATGGCAGAAGAGCTCATGCTGGAGATTAATCCCCTTTCGATTAAGCGCGCCCTGGCTAACCTGGTGGTGAACGCGGCGCGTTACGGCAACGGCTGGATCAAAGTCAGCAGCGGACGCGAGCTGCATAGGGCCTGGTTCCAGGTTGAAGATGACGGTCCCGGCATTAAGCCGGATCAGCTGGCGCATCTCTTTCAGCCATTTGTGCGCGGTGACAGCGCACGCAGCACCAGCGGCACGGGCCTTGGGCTGGCGATCGTCCAGCGCATTATTGATGCGCATCAGGGTTCGCTAGAGATCGGTGACAGTGAACGCGGCGGATTACGTATCCGTGCCTGGTTACCCTTAGCGGAAAGCCCGGAGTCGGGCGCCAACAACAGCAACCTTGCACTGAGTTAAACAGCAGCGGCGCGGCCTGTTAAGCCGCGCCGCTGTGATTAACGCTGAGGACCTGCTTTTACCAACGCGGCACCGGCCGCATTATCGGTATATTTTTCAAAGTTAGTGATAAAGCGCTGGGCTAAATCATCTGCCGCCGCGTGCCACTTCTCTTCGCTTTCCCAGGTACGACGTGGGTCGAGCGTTTCGGCATCCAGATCGCCCAACGTTTTTGGCACCTGCAGGTTAAATACCGGCAGCGTTTCCGTTGGCGCATCGTCCAGTTCACCGGCCAGAATGGCGTTGATGATGGCACGGGTATTTTTCAGTGAGATACGCTTGCCACTGCCGTTCCAGCCCGTATTAACCAGATAAGCCTGCGCGCCCGCCGCTTCCATGCGTTTCACCAACACTTCTGCATACTGTGTAGGATGCAGCGTCAGGAAGGCTGCGCCAAAACAGGCTGAGAAGGTTGGCGTTGGCGCCGTTACTCCGCGCTCCGTGCCTGCCAGCTTCGCTGTAAAGCCCGACAGGAAATGATACTGAGTCTGCTCTGGCGTCAGTCTGGAGACGGGCGGCAGCACGCCAAAGGCGTCGGCGGTCAGGAAAATGACTTTCTTCGCATGGCCTGCTTTGGAAACCGGCTGAACAATATTGTCGATATGGTTAATCGGATAGGACACACGGGTGTTTTCGGTTTTGCTGCCGTCAGCAAAATCGATGCTGCCGTCTTCACGTACCACGACGTTTTCCAGTAAGGCGTTACGACGAATGGCGCGATAGATTTCCGGCTCAGCCTGTTCAGAAAGGTTAATCGTTTTCGCGTAACAGCCGCCTTCAAAGTTGAACACGCCGTCATCGTCCCAGCCGTGTTCGTCGTCACCGATTAACTGGCGGTCCGGATCGGTAGAAAGCGTGGTTTTACCCGTGCCGGACAGTCCAAAGAATACCGCGACATCGCCTGCTTTACCCACGTTGGCGGAGCAGTGCATAGAGGCAATGCCCTTCAGCGGCAGCAGATAGTTCATCACCGCGAACAGCCCCTTCTTCATTTCTCCGCCGTACCATGTGCCGCCAATCAGCTGCATACGTTCGGTCAGGTTAAAGGCAACAAAGTTCTCGGAATGCAGCCCTTGTGCCTGCCAGTCAGGGTTGGTGCATTTAGCCCCATTCATCACCACAAAATCGGGCGTGAAGTTATCCAGCTCAGCCGCGCTCGGCTGAATGAACATGTTTTTGACGAAATGCGCCTGCCAGGCAACCTCGGTAACAAAACGCACGCTCAGGCGTGAATCCGGGTTAGCCCCGCAGAAGGCATCAATAACGAACAGACGCTTCCCTGAGAGCTGCCGGGTCACGCATTTTTTCAGCGCCTGCCAGGTTTCCTGGGACAGGGGCTGGTTATCGTTCTTTCCGGTGCCTTGATCGTTCCACCACAGCGTATCGCGCGTGGTGTCATCACGCACAATGTACTTATCCTTGGGCGAGCGCCCGGTAAAAATCCCGGTATCAACGGCGATTGCGCCGCTCTGCGTCAGGGTGCCACGCTCAAAACCTTCGAGCTCCGGACGCATCTCTTCCTGAAATAGCGTAGCGTAATCAGGGTTATGAACCACCTCAGTGGTATCGGTGATGCCCAGGTCGGCAAGGGCTTTCGAGGTCAGGCCGTTAACGCGCATTTTACTGCTCCTTAAATCGGTGTCTGTTCTGTAGGGCAAAGAGAGTTTGGGATCGCGTCCTTAAAATGCCACAGAGTGAGGGGCGGAGACGCGATCGCGCGCAGTTTACGCTACTGTGCCAGGCGAGAAAGGCTTGTTCGTTAAAAATGAGACTTAGGGCGCGTTAAGGATATGTTTCGAACGTTTTTAAGATGTTATGAAAGTAAAAAAAGATAATTTGCTAAGTAAATTAATGGCATAGCAGTGAGGCAGGCAGGGCGGCATAACCGCCCTGGTCCGATCAGTGAAGTCGATTGCTGTTCTCAACGGAGTTGCTGCGGATCCCGGCAATGTCTACCGCATCGAATACGTAATGCGATCCACAATAGTCGCAGTTCATATCGATTTTGCCATCTTCTGCAATGATCTCGTCAACTTCTTCCTGCGGCAGGGTTTTCAGCACCTCGCTACAGCGTTCGCGTGAACATGTGCATTTATAAACAACCGGCTGCGGATCGTAAACGGTCACCTCTTCCTGGTGATAAAGCCGCCACAGGACATCGGTTGCAGGCAAATCAATCAGCTCTTCGGTTTTAATGGTTTCTGTCAGCGTCGCCAGATGCTCAAAGTCATCTTTACTCGTGTCCTGAGCCGGTAGGACCTGCAGCAGAATCCCGGCTGCGCCTGCGTCGCTGGTGCGGATAAACAGTCGGGTCGGCAATTGCTCGGAGCGCATAAAGTAGTCTTCCAGACAGTCGCTCAGCGTGTCACCTTCCAGTCCTACCACGCCCTGATAACGCTCGCCCTTTTCAGGCGTGATGGTGATAACCAGATAGCCGTTACCCACCATGCTTTTGAGCGTGCTGTCGTCAGGAATGTCACCTTTCATGCGGGCGATGCCACGTAACTCCTGCTGATTATTACCATTGATCACGGCTAAGGTCAGGGGGCCATCGCCTTGAAGCTGCACGGTAATTTCACCGTCAAATTTAAGCGTGGCAGTCAGCAAGCTGGTTGCCACAAGTAACTCCCCCAGCAGCGTTTGTACGGCTGGCGGGTAGTCGTGATTTTTAAGGATAGCGTGCCAGGTGTTTGAAACATTAACCAGTTCGCCGCGGACGGCAGCATTTTCAAACAAATAGCGGCGCAGTTGATCTTGTACAGACATAGTTTTTCTCTCTTTTGGCGGACGATAACCGGCTCAGTAGCCGGTTTACTCATCGCCCGATAACTTAAACTTCATCAAATCGCGGCGTTCTTTCTTATCGGGCCGGCGATCGGGATGGGGCATGGTCAGCGCATTCATCTTGCGTGCCAGAGCCACTTTTTCACGTTTTTCAATACTGGCTTCGGTTTCGCGGTAAAGCAGCTGTGCTTCACTGGCGGGGCGCCGCTGCTCGCTGATTTCGGCAATGACGACCGTTCGCTCCTCATTGCCCTGACGCAGGGTTAACTCAGCATCCCGTTCAACCAGTTTACTGGGTTTACTCCGCTGACCATTGTAATGAACCTTGCCACCTTCAATCATTTCGCGCGCAATCGAGCGGGTTTTGTAGAACCGTGCCGCCCAAAGCCATTTATCAAGACGAACGCCTTCGCCGGGTTTCTCTTTCATTGCTGCTCCCAGAACGGAATCAGTGTGCGGTAGTCGCTGATCGCACAGTGACGCTGAAAGTGTTGTTCAGGACGGCCAGAGTCAGGATTACTGACGCCCAGGCACCAGCCGATTCCCCATGATTTGGCGGCATCGAGGATGATTTCGCTGTCATCGATGAACAATGTCCGCGATGCATCAAAGCCAGTGTGCTGCTCAACTGCCTGCCACAAACGCTGATCTTCTTTCGGATAGCCAAAGGTATGGGTGGAAAGCAATAAATCAAGGTGTGGTGCTAAAGCTGTCTGTTTGAGTTTCACATCCAGATTCCAGGGATGCGCATTGGTCAGCAGGATGGTGCGCTTACCCGCGCGACGCAGTGCCTGTAGAAAAGGCAGCGTATCCGCGCGGATACTGACCCGGTGACGTTGTTCCCAGGTCATGGCATGAATGTCCAACTGCAACGCCTGTGACCAGTAATCCAGACAATACCAGTTTAGCGTATGCGCTACGGCCTGATATTTTTCTTCAATAATCAGCCGGGCCTGAGCAGCAGGGATGCCGCGTTGGGTGCTCAGGATGTCAGGGACATGCTCCAGCCAGAAAAAGCGGTCAAACGCCAAATCAAGCAGCGTGCCGTCCATATCGAGCAGCACGGTGTCAATGTCGGACCCGTTGAACATCATGGCAATTCACCCGTTGCTTGTCAGCGCAACAGGGTAGCACAGTTGCAGGTGGCTCAGAATATGGAGCGCACGCCCTGTATAGTGTTAAGCGAGGGATTAAAGCACTTATCGTAATACTGCTGGATAGCAAGCATTCGCTGGCGGTTAAGATGGATGCGCCGCAGTGCCAGCAGACCGTTGGTAATGGCGCAGGTCAGCAACACGATAAGCAACAGTGCGGCGCCCAGATAGCGCCATTTTGCCATGGCGTCAGGCTCATTGTGCAGGGCGATATGACGCGTGCCGTTGGCATCGGTATAAATGCCGGTAATGATGCCTGTAGCGCTAAACGGTGTGTGCAGCAACAAGGAGGACAGACGCTGCAACTCTTGCCACTGCGAACCCGCATCCAGATCAAACAGAGGAACGGCAGGCTGAGGCTGATTGACGAGCTGATGCCCTTCATCACTGGCGATAACAAACCCGCCTGGCGGTGGGCTGTTCAGGTTTTCTGCGGCGCGGCGCGTTTCGCGGAAGAAGAAGGTAGAGGTTGCCGTGTGCACCAGGTTTTCCAGCGCCTCCGCACTGACCGGACGCAACAGGACATTCATCCCGTTTAGCTGGCCAGAATCGGCACGGCTGACTAAGGTGTCCCAGTCTTTGGCATTCCCCAGATTGACCAGCGCATTTTTGAGTCGCATACAGTCCTGTGCCTGATTGCAAAGCGCCTGCGTTTTTAACACGAGGTCCGAAAAGTCATCCAGCAGAATCATGCCTGATTTCTGAATCGCCGACGCTAACTGTGGGTTCAGTTTGGGATCGGTGTTCGTTTCAGGATGGAGCTGCCTGGTGGTGGTGTCCAGCAACGCCGAGGCTTTCTCAATAATATCTGAGTGGGGCAGCGGCAGCGGTGTGGCGTTATTCCAGTAAATTTGCGAGCAATCGAACGGCATATAAGTATAGGTGCGGTTGCTTTGGTAGTTGTCCGGTACCGCACACATACCGGTTCCGGTGACCTTAAGGCTGTCGCCTACTTTAAGATCTTCACGACTCAGCTGGTTTACGCTATTCACATCCAGGCTCTCCGTCCCTTTAGCCCATGCCAGACTGAGTTTGATGGGCATACTGAGGGGGATCCAGGTGATCAACAAAGCCAGAACAATCAGCGAGCCAACGGCAAGAACAACATTTTTCCGCCAGCGCTGTAGCGGAAAATTCCTTACCTCGTCCTGAAGGGAAAGGAAGCGCCCCTGGCGTACTACCTGACGGTTCAGATAAATATCGACATCCGTTACCTGACCAAGATCGTGCGCGACGTAAGGCTGCCAGTGTGCAGGATAAGCCAGATCGATGATCCCCAGCGTAATGTTGCTCTGCTCCTGATTTGACTCCCCAAACAGGCCCCAGCGCTTAGGGGCCCCGCGCAGGCAGTGAATTTCGCGCAGGCCATTTTCACCCGGTACGCGATACATCAGCCACAGGCTGGCGACAATCATCATGCCAGCAAGGACGGACAGCCAGATCATCAGGCTCGCGGGCAGCAGCAAACCAATAAAAAACAGCAGCAGGGCAAATGAGATAATTACGGCTTCGCGCGTGCCATCGGGACGAGACAGTCGGTATTCTTCCAGCGTTTCTTTGCGTACTCGTACCAGCTCGACGTTTTCACTTTCGGCTTTACGGATCGAGGCGTTGGTGGAGGACGGACGTATCAGATTGGGTAGCGACTGCTGATCGATAGCGTAATCCACCAAAGAATGCCCGTTCAAAGAGATGATCAAGGGGATCGACTGGGTGCGGATTAACTCAACGTAGTTTTCGTCCGTAATATACTGTTCCCACAGCGGCGGCAAATGCACTTCGACTTCATCGAGGTAGTAGCGCCACTTATGCGGATCGTCCGTGGAAAGGCCATAACGGGTTATCGCCCGCGTAACAGGGTAAACGTTATTGCTTTGTGCCGTGAGCACCAGTTTTTCATGACGACGACGGGTTTCACCCGGGCTGAGGATACGGGGCTGTTTTTCCAGTGCGGCAAGGTATTGTTCAACCGCCTTGCGCTCCCGCTCAGAAAGTTTACGGCAGGGCGGACTAATGAATGGCAGCGGTTTCGCCAACGGCGGCCTGCGCCGCATAGCGTACCAAAATCCAATACCTGCCAGAATTGAACAGGTTAGCACTACGGCCAATATAATAATTATTGTGCTCATGCTTTGCTCAATTCAGCCAAAATACTGCCTTCACTTTAAACTTATTATCCCCAGATGCGCCGGATAGTTAAGACGACTTATGGGAGGTTAAACAACGCTGAC
The DNA here is from genome assembly GCF_059801205.1 of Pantoea sp. Ae19-2. Classification (NCBI taxonomy): domain Bacteria; kingdom Pseudomonadati; phylum Pseudomonadota; class Gammaproteobacteria; order Enterobacterales; family Erwiniaceae; genus Pantoea; species Pantoea sp. Ae19-2. Next base: position 4,279,672 of record NZ_JBCHWE010000001.1, read on the forward strand.
AAGTTTAACAATAAACGAAATAGTAATGTAAATCATTTAATTAGGCGTTATTACATCACACATTGCCAGAATAGTAACCACAGTGCACAGGTTATTGTATCGGCATTGTCTGAATTTTGACGTGAGATATTGACTAACACAAATTTTTTGTACCTGAGAAACCAATGTTATCGTAGAAAAACAACATACGCTTCGCGTGCGCCTTGAGAGTCGCACAATGGCGGAGGGTTAGGTATGCTAATTCGTTCCTGAGTGCTGGCGCAGCAAGTTTGAGGCTGATATGAGAAAGTCGTTAAAAAAACCGGACATCCTCAATGTAGAAACCGTGGCGAAGTCACGATTGTTTACTGTTGAAGCGGTAGATCTGGCCTTTAGTAATGGCGCACGGCGTATCTACGAGCGCATGAAGCCCTCGGAACGTGAAGCGGTGATGATCGTGCCGATTATTGACGATCACCTGGTGCTGATTGAAGAGTACGCGGTGGGCCTGGAGAGCTACGAACTGGGCTTTCCAAAAGGCTTAATTGATCCGGGTGAAACCGTAAATCAGGCTGCCGATCGGGAACTTAAAGAAGAAGCGGGATTTGGTGCGGGTCAACTGACCACCCTGGGCAAACTGACCCTGGCGCCGTCCTACTTTTCCAGCAAGATGAATATTGTGGTGGCTGAAGGGCTTTATCAGGAGAAGCTGGAAGGCGATGAGCCTGAACCGCTGGTCGTCCATCACTGGCCGTTGAGCAATCTGCTGGCTTTGCTGCAGGAGCCTGATTTTCGCGAGGCACGTAACGTCAGCGCATTGTTTATGGTGCGTGAGTGGCTGGTGAAGCAGGGACGTATCAGTTATTGATGGGCCGTAAAAGCGGTTTTCGGTGAGCAGGGGCGACTTGCGCCGCCCCTGAAGATTAAAACAGTTCGTGGCTCTCGCCATTATCCATGATGGTTGTCCCTGCATCATGTACCGAATACTCGGTTGGCTGAGTACCATTGATAAAGTATTCCTGGCGCGTATTGCCCCCGCCGTTGGCCAGTTTGCCGGTGCTGCGATCGATAGTAACCGTCACAATCCCCTCTGGTGGCGTCAGCGGCTGCACAGGAACGCCCTCCAGGGCAACCTTCATGAAGTCATCCCAGGCAGGCTGTGCACTCTTCGCGCCGCCCTCGTAACCCGAGATCTGATCGGGAATGGCGCCGGAAAGCGTACTGCGGCCCAGATCGCGGCGCGCATCGTCAAAACCAATCCACACCGAGGTCACCACGCCAGGCCCGTACCCCGAGAACCAGGCATCTTTGGAACTGTTGGTTGTCCCCGTTTTACCACCAATGTCATTACGTTTCAGGTCGCGGCCGGCACGCCAGCCTGTTCCCATCCAGCCCGGTTCGCCAAAAATGTTACTGTTCAGCGCGCTCTTAATCAGGAATGACAGCGGTGTATTAATCACATGTGGCGCATACAGCTGTTCGCCACCTGACTGTGGCTGTGCAGGTACCTGCTCCAGCTCAGGCTGCGGCACCGTCTGGTTTTGCTGCTGAGCGGAAGGCGCAACGTTCTCAACGCTTTCGGCGTTCAGCGCCAACGCTTTTTTGGTTTCACCGTAAATCACGGGCAGGTTGCACTGTGGACAGGCAATTCTCGGTTTTTCTTCGAAAACGGTTTGTCCCTGCTCATTTTCAATCTTGCTGATGAAGTAAGGATCAATCAGGAAACCGCCATTCGCCATAACCGAGTAGCCGCGCACGACCTGCAGAGGCGTAAACGAGGCTGCACCAAGGGCCAGCGATTCGGTATGCACAATATTCTGAGCCGGGAAGCCAAAGCGCTGTAGGTACTCTGCAGCATAGTCCACGCCCATCGCACGCATCGCACGCACCATCACCACGTTTTTCGACTGGCCAAGGCCCTGACGCAGACGAATCGGACCATCGTAGGTCGGCGGGGAGTTCTTCGGACGCCAGTCAGCCCCGGCACCCGCATCCCAGCGGGAAATAGGAACGTCATTAAGAATGGATGCCAGGGTTAATCCCCGATCCATCGCGGCCGTGTAGAGGAACGGTTTGATGTTCGAACCGACCTGGCGCAGGGCCTGGGTGGCGCGGTTAAACATGCTTTGGTTAAAGTCAAAACCGCCCACCAGTGCACGCACGGCACCGTTGGCAGGATCCAGCGAAACCAGTGCCGAGTTAACATCCGGCACCTGGCCCAGCCACCATGTCTCACCGACCTGGCGCACCCAAACCTGCTGGCCCGGCTGCAGAACCTGAGTAATGCTCTTAGGGGTTGGCCCCTGCGCCGTGTCCGACTTAAAGGCACGCGCCCAGCGCACGCCTGCCATGGTCAGCGAGACGTTGCTGCCATCTTTCATCATAACGGTGGCTTCATCGCTCTGGACATGTGTGACCACGGCCGGGTGAAGCGGGCCGTATAACGGCAGGTCTTTTAACGCCTTAACAATTTGCGCCTGTCCCCACGCGGGCTCGCCAACTTTCCACAGCACGCTGGTAGGGCCGCGGTAGCCGTGGCGCATATCGTAGGCCATCACGTTATTCCGAACGGCCTCCTGCGCGGACTGCTGCAGACGACGTGTGACGGTGGTATAAACCTTGTAGCCATCGGTATAGGCGTTGTTGCCATAACGTTTTACCATCTCCTGACGCACCATCTCACTCAGATAAGGCGCAGCGAAGACGATTTTAGGCCCATGATAAGTGGACACTAAAGGCGTATTACGTGCTTCATCGTACTGTTGCTGGGTGATGTAGTGCTGATCCAGCATGCGGGCAAGGACGACGTTGCGGCGTGCTACCGCACGGCTGTGCGAATAAAGCGGGTTAAACGTCGAAGGCGCTTTAGGCAGGCCTGCGATGGTCGCCATTTCACTTAATGACAGCTCATTGACAGGCTTACCAAAATAAACCTGTGAGGCTGCGCCCACGCCGTAAGCCCGATAGCCGAGATAGATTTTATTCAGATACAGCTCAAGAATTTCGTCTTTATTCAGCAACTGCTCGATGCGAATCGCCAGGAAGGCTTCCTTTATCTTACGCATCAGGGAGCGTTCCGGACTCAGGAAAAAGTTACGCGCCAGCTGCTGGGTAATCGTACTGGCACCCTGAGAGGCATGACCTGACACCAGCGCAACGCTGGCAGCACGAAAAATCCCGATGGGATCCACACCGTGATGCTCATAGAAGCGGCTGTCTTCCGTGGCAATGAACGCTTTGACCATTTCAGGCGGAACCTGTTGCAGGCTAAGCGGTATACGGCGCATTTCACCGTACTGAGCGATAAGATCGCCCTCAGCGCTGTAAACCTGCATAGGGGTTTGCAAACGCACATCTTTCAGCGTGTTAACGTCGGGCAGCTGTGGCTCAATGTATTTGTACAAACCATAAATCGAGCCAGCTCCCAGCAAGATGCAACACACTGCAAGGATCAATAAATACTTTACGAACTTCACCTGAGATTTCCCATCTGTTGTCGTTTGGGCAGTTTATAAGCAACCGCGCAGTAGTATAAAGGCAAGCCAGACGCTTTGATATGTCCATTTTTCTGGACGATAAGGAGATCGCGCGCATGACTTTGCACACCTGGCAAATTGGGCTGGATATCCAGAACAGGCAGTGCTGCGCCATTGCCATCCTGCGTCGCCGCCAGGGCTGGCAGTTATGCCACTGGTGGCAGCAGCGGCTGGCGCAAGATACGTTAAGAAACGGCGTGCTGCAATCTTCCCCTGAATTGCTGACCGTGTTAACCCGCTGGCGCAAGCGCTTGCCTCTGCGCTACTCACTGCGTGTGGGCCTGCCTGCCCAGCTGGTATTGCAGCAGCCGCTTTCCCTTCCCGAACTGCCGTTAAAAGAACCCGCATTAAGCCGTTTCATCCAGGCGGCGGCCCAACGCCTTTTTCCCGTTGACGTGCGCGAACTGGCGCTGGATTACCGTCTCGATCCCACCCATAACCAGCTGTGTATTACGGCAGCCCGGCTTGATGTGGTGCAACAGTGGCTGGCCCCGCTGACGCAGGCAGGACTCAAGCCCCGCGTGTTTGAACTGGCTACGCATGCGCTAAAAATGGTGACTGAGCAGGCGCAATTAGCAGCGGGAAGTGTAGTGGTTTTACGACAGGATGCACGTTACCTGTGGAGTGACGGCATCAGTGCAGCATCTTTGGCTGAAGTGGACGGGTTATCGGCTCTGCGTGAGCAGGCCTTTCCGCAGGCAAGCCACCTGTTTTATTGCGATGCCGACAACCTCTCGTCTCCTGAGGGTACGCGTCCTTTTTCACCCTTCCAGCCACTTCGCTATCAGCCGCCTTTACCTGACAATCCCGGTGCGTTCGCGCTGGCAACCGGGCTGGCGCTGCGAAAGGAGGATCGCTGATGGTGGCGGTTAATCTTTTACCCTGGCGGGCGTGGCGCTGGCAGCGTCAACGGTGCCAGAGCATTATCGCGCTGGGCCTGACATTACTGCTCTTAACGCTGGCGGTGCTCCTGTTGTACTGGCAGGAACATCAGGCTCTCATTCATGTCCGGCGGCAGCATGCTCAACTCAGTCCTGTTCTTGAGCGCCTTGTTGCGCGAGCAGAGCAGCAAAAACATCTGCTGCAACAGCTGGACGGGTTGCAGCAACAGCGTATCTGGCTTCGTCAGCAGTCCAGGCAATTCAGCGTCTGGCAGCAGCTTTGGCAGGACCTGCCGGTCATGCTGCCCGATGGGCTGTGGTTAACGCGGCTGGAAAAGCACGATGCGCAGTTGCTGCTGGAGGGCAGGGCACTGCAAATGCAGGCTATCCGCCATTTTCGTCAGCGCTTAACGGGCGTGGCTTTTTTTGCACATATTCGGCAGGGCAATGTGCAGCGCCAGCCAGAAGGGGATTACCACTTCACGCTGCGCATTACACTCAAGGAGGAAGTCAGTGAGTAACGCTATGCAGCACTGGTTACAGTTAACCTGGCCGCTTCGCTATCTCAGCCTGCTGGCGGCAGCCTTTGGGCTGTTCTTTGTTGCCTGGTGGATGCTGTTGCAGCCGCAGCGGCGGGTAACGCACGAAGCCCGGTTTCAGTTGGCGCAGCAGCAGCAGCGGGTGCAACAGCGGCAGTTTCAGCTGGCTCAGCATCCTGACATTGCGACATTACAGGCTCAGTTGGTGCTGGAAACGGCAAGACAACCTGCAGCGCCACGCATGCTGGAGGCCATCATCGCGGAGCGGGGGACGCAGTTAATGCAGTGGCTTACTGATGAAGAGCCGCGGGTGCTGACGTTCCACCTGCAATGGGTGCAGTTTCAACCGCTGTTTTCAGCGTTGTCGCAATCAGCGACGGCATTTCCGGGGCGTTTTCAACTCACCGCACATCCGGCGCATCTGGTCGCGCAACTCTGGCTGCAATCCGATGAAGCCCGTTAGCGTCATCCTGGTATTGCTCTGCTGCGGCGCCGTTCATGCGCGCGATCCTTTTCGTCCTCTTCCCGGTACGGCTTGTCTGGCAGACGTTGAGCCGCTCAGCGAATGGCGCTTACAGGGCATTGTGGGTCGTGCGCCGAGGTTTCAGGGCTGGCTGGTGACGCCGCAGGGTCATGGCGTGAAAGTTCTCAGCGATCGCCCTTTCCCGATGGGGCCGTGGCAAACCGTGCAGTTCACGTCGCGTACCCTTGAGCTGTCAGTACCGGGCAGTTGTTCATCTCAACGTTTCACCTTTCGTCTCAAAGGAAGCCTGCATGATAAGGACAGCGATTCTGACGTGGCTGGTGCTATGCCTGATGCCCGCTCACGCCAGCCACGATGACGGCTTAAGCCTGGCATTTGATGATGCACCTGTTGAACGTGTTTTGCAGGCGCTGGCTGATTATCAGCACATTAACCTGATGATTTCGCCTGAGGTTGAGGGAAGACTGTCATTGCGGCTGGAGAATGTACCCTGGCAACAGGCGCTGTCGCTGGTCGGCCGTATGGCTCGCCTGACCTTACTGGAAGAGGAGAACGTTCTGCTGGTTTATCCTGAGAGCTGGCAGCAGCAACGGCATGAGGCCGAAAAGGCACAACAGGCCGAAGCTTTACAGCAACAGCCGCTCCAACAACGCAGGATCCCCCTGCACTATGCCAGTGCCAGCGACGTCCATCGCAGCCTGCAGAGTGAACGGCCATCGCTGATGACCGCGCGCGGCAGTGCAACGGTTGACAGCCGGACCAACAGCCTACTGCTGCGCGACAGCCCGTCGGCGCTTGAGGAGACTGCGCGCTGGATACGTGCACTGGATGTCCCGCTGGAGCAGGTGGAACTGGCGGCGCATATCGTCACCATCAGCGAAGAGCACTTGCATGAACTGGGCGTCAACTGGCGGCTGTATAACGAAGGCGACGTCATAAATCGTGCATTACGTCATCCTTTACTTGATATTCCATTGGGGCTGAATTCCCACGACGTGTCTGTGGGCGTCACGCTGTCGCGGATTGGCGGCAAACTTCTGGATTTAGAACTCAGCGCTCTGGAGCAGGAAAATCAGGTGGAAATTATCGCCAGCCCGCGCTTGTTTACCTCCCACCAACAAACGGCATCCATTAAGCAAGGCACTGAAATCCCTTATGAAGTCTCTGCCGGCAATAGCGGAGCGACCAGCATTGAGTTCAAAGAGGCGGTGCTGGGCATGGAGGTCACGCCTGCCGTTTTAGGCAATGGCCGCATTCAGCTCAAAATACGCATCAGTCAGAACGTGCCGGGTCGGGCGGTTCAGACCGGCGATTCACAGGTTTTGTCCATTGATAAGCAGGAAATTGAAACTCAGGTCACGGTCAGTGACGGGCAAACGCTGGCGCTGGGGGGAATTTTTCATCAGCAGCGCACTCGCGGGCAGCGCCAGGTTCCGCTGCTCGGTAATCTTCCTGTTGTGGGCAGCCTGTTTCGGCAGCATGCAGAAGAGCAGAGAAAACGTGAGCTGGTCATTTTCATGACGCCGCGATTGGTCAGGGAAGCAGCGCTTTCGGCACGATAAAACGGAAAATGTGCCCATAAAGTCCAACTGCGTTGACGCAGGGCTGGAATTAGCTTACAAGGTTTAGCGATTTTTAACACGTTGTAAGCGTCTTTGTTGGAAAAACCAGGCAAGCAGATGAAAGAATTCCTCTGCTCGCCGTGATGTCACAACGCTGTACTGACGCATTACAGTTTCGCGAACGACGGGCCAATTCAGAAATGGATGTGCTGTAAGCAATATAATCGGTTGCCAAACAGCCTTGAGTGTTGAGATAATTTTTCGTCTGACTCTTGCTAACGCTCATGAGGTCTCAGTTCCTGTCCCGCCAGCAAAATGCTGAAAGCGGGGTATCATTAACGAATTCTTAGTAATACCGACAAAATGGCAGAGAAACGCAATATCTTTCTGGTTGGGCCGATGGGTGCCGGCAAAAGCACTATTGGCCGTCAGTTGGCTCAGCAACTCAATATGGAGTTCTTCGATTCCGATCAGGAAATTGAGCGACGCACCGGAGCGGATGTGGGCTGGGTTTTTGACGTTGAAGGCGAAGCTGGCTTCCGCGATCGTGAAGAAAAAATCATCAATGAACTGACCGAGAAGCAGGGCATCGTCCTGGCGACCGGCGGTGGCTCCGTAAAATCCCGGGAAACACGTAATCGTCTCTCCGCTCGCGGCGTCGTGGTGTATCTTGAAACCACTATTGAGAAACAACTGGCACGTACACAGCGTGATAAAAAACGCCCCTTACTGCAGGTAGAATCACCGCCGCGTGAAGTGCTTGAAGCGCTGGCAGGTGAACGTAACCCGCTTTATGAAGAGATCGCCGACGTCACTATCCGCACTGACGATCAAAGTGCAAAAGTGGTGGCGAATCAGATTATCCACATGTTGGAAAAAAGTTGATCCAACGTTTGAAGTCTCTTTGACAGGTATCGAGCATCATGGAGAAGATCACCGTTTCACTGGGGGAACGTAGTTACCCCATCACTATCGCCGCCGGACTGTTTAACGATCCGGCTTCTTTTTGGCCGTTAAAAGCGGGTGACAATGCCATGCTGGTGACCAACCAGACGCTGGCACCGCTCTACCTGGATAAGGTATCGGCTCTGCTGAAGGCGGCGGGGGTGAAAACGGATCAGGTGATTTTGCCCGACGGTGAGCAGTATAAAACGCTGACCGTGATGGATCAGGTCTTTACCGCACTACTGCAAAAACCCCACGGCCGTGATACTACGCTGGTGGCGCTTGGCGGTGGTGTCATTGGCGATCTTACGGGGTTTGCTGCGGCAAGCTATCAGCGCGGCGTGCGCTTTATTCAAGTACCGACAACGCTGCTGTCGCAGGTTGACTCATCGGTTGGCGGCAAAACGGCCGTTAACCATCCTCTTGGCAAAAACATGATCGGCGCGTTTTATCAGCCCGCCTCGGTGGTGATCGATACGGTGTGTCTTCGTTCACTGCCGCCACGTGAACTGGCTTCCGGTCTGGCTGAAGTCATCAAGTATGGCATTATCCTGGACGGTGAATTCTTTCAGTGGCTTGAGCAGAATCTTGATGGGCTTCTGGCACTGGATGAATCTGCACTGGCCTGGTGTATTCGCCGCTGCTGCGAGTTGAAGGCGGAGGTCGTTGCCGCAGATGAGCACGAGCACGGTCAGCGCGCATTACTGAATCTGGGTCATACTTTTGGTCATGCCATTGAGGCCCATATGGGCTACGGCAACTGGTTACATGGTGAGGCGATTGCTGCCGGGATGGTCATGGCGGCGCGCACGGCGCAACGTCTGGGCCAGTTCAGCGCACAGGACACCGATCGCATCATTGCTTTACTGCAGCGGGCCGGTTTACCGGTGAACGGGCCAGTAGAGATGCAGGCAGAGGACTATTTGCCGCATATGATGCGTGACAAAAAAGTGCTGGCCGGTGAATTGCGTCTGATACTGCCGCTGTCCATTGGTCGCGCTGAAGTGCGCGGTGGCGTGGCTCATGATATGGTGATGGCTGCAATTAATGATTGCCAGAAATCTTGATATTAAGCAGGTAAGTGGTGACGCGGCGCGCAGGTGCGCAGTGCGGGATGCCGCTTTACGGAGGAGGCAAAATGGATGAGTTCAAACCGGATGATGAGTTAAAACCTGACGCCAGCGACCGTCGTCCCTCGCGCCCACGTAAATCGTCTTCTGCGACGAAAGCACCGGTATCGCGCCAGCATGTCATGATGGGCGTCGGGATTCTGGTGTTACTGCTGTTAGTGCTGGGAATCGGTTCTGCGCTCAACGGTTCTGACGACAGTAAGTCCTCTTCGGCCAGCGATAATAAGAACGCGCCTGCCAGCGGAGCCGCGGGAACGGGCAGCGAAAAAAATATTGATCTGAGTGGATCTACCGCCATGAGCGGTGGACAAAATGCCGCAGGGACTCAGCCGTCCTCTTCGACAGCGCAGAATGCGCCGGGTACGGATTCTTCTGCCGGAGCGACAAATGCGCCACGCGATATTTCTATGCCGCCGGTGGCTTCGACGCCGACGCAGGCAGCGCCCGTTGAAACCCCAGCAAATCAGCAGCGCGTAACGTTACCCGGCGATCTCAACAACGCCCTGACCAATCAACAGCAGCAGGTTGATGGCGCGGTGCAGGGAGCAGAAAACAGCAGCTCACTGCCTACGGCGCCTGCCACGGTTAGCGGCAAAGCCGGTTCAGCGCCAGCAACAACAGGCCGGGCGCCTTCAGGTCAGACCGCAGTCGCCCCACGTCACATGCGTGAGCAACCGGTCAAAACCGCGACTAAGCCCGCAGCCAGCGAGCACAAAACCCACACCACGCCAGCGCACACTGCCGCGCATACTGCGCCAGCTAAAGCCACTGGCAGCGGCACAGCGGCGAGTAAATCGCTGCCTGGCGGCAATTACACTCTGCAGCTGAGCGGTGCCTCCAAAGCAGAAAGCCTGAATGCATGGGCCAGGAAACAGAATCTGAGCGCGTACCATGTGTATAAGACGACGCGCAATGGCCAACCCTGGTACGTGCTGGTGAGTGGTGCGTATGCAACGCCCGCGGACGCAAAACGCGCTGTAGCAACCTTGCCTGCCGCCGTCCGCGCACAGAACCCATGGGTAAAACCGGTCAGTCAGGTCAGGAAAGAAGCCAGCCAATAAATGATGTGGGACCGGCCGTTGCCGGTCCCGTTTTAAGCGCAGATCTGCTGTCGGTTTAACCACAGCCTCACAATAAGATGTAATTACCACGACAGCATGAAAAAAAATCGCGCTTTTTTGAAATGGGCGGGGGGAAAGTTTCCCTTAGTCGAAGAGATCCACCGTTACCTGCCGCAAGGTGATTGCCTGATCGAACCCTTTGTTGGCGCTGGCTCAGTGTTTCTCAACACCGATTTTGATCGCTATCATCTGGCCGATATCAACAACGATCTCATCAATCTCTATAACATCGTGAAAACGCGTACGGCAGATTTTATCCGCGATGCGCGTTTACTCTTTACGCCTGAAGGGAATAACGAAGCCTGCTATTACCAGCTCCGCACTGAATTTAATCTCAGCCAGGACGCTTATCAGCGTGCGCTGCTATTTCTCTATCTTAATCGCCATTGTTACAACGGCCTGTGTCGCTACAATTTACGCGGCGAGTTCAACGTCCCTTTTGGTCGCTACCGCAAACCATACTTTCCGGAAGCAGAGTTACTGTGGTTTGCCGAACGTGCGCAGAAAGCAACGTTTGTCTGTGAATCATACGATGTTACCCTGAACAATGCCCGGAAAGGCTCTGTGGTATATTGTGATCCGCCGTACGCGCCACTGTCCGCGACGGCTAACTTTACGGCTTACCACACCAATAGTTTCAGTCTGCATGAACAGCAGCATCTGGCACAGCTGGCGGCTAAGCTGGCGTCTGAGAGCCAGATTCCGGTACTGATTTCTAATCATGATACTGAGCTGACGCGTTGCTGGTATCAGGATGCCGTGTTACATGTGGTTAAAGTCCGGCGTTCTATTAGCCGAAGCATAACCGGCCGCACCAAGGTCGACGAACTGCTGGCACTCTATCGCTAGTCTGTTTCGTCCGCGGCCAGGGTATTTCGCCAGCAGCGATGCTGGCGCACAACAGTGGAGAATCGGATGAAACAATATTTGCTGGCCCCTTCCATCCTTTCGGCAGACTTTGCTCGCCTGGGTGAAGACACTGCGAAAGCACTGGCGGCCGGAGGCGACGTGGTTCACTTCGACGTTATGGACAACCACTATGTTCCCAATCTGACCATGGGACCGATGGTACTGAAAGCGTTGCGCGATTACGGTATTACGGCCCCAATCGATGTGCATTTAATGGTGAAGCCCGTGGATGCGTTAATTCCCGAGTTTGCCAAAGCCGGTGCCACCTACATTACTTTCCACCCGGAAGCCAGCGAGCATGTTGACCGTACGCTGCAGTTGATCAAAGAGCACGGTTGCAAAGCCGGCCTGGTCTTCAATCCCGCCACGCCGCTCAGCTATCTTGACTACGTGATGGATAAGCTGGATATCATTCTGCTGATGTCGGTGAACCCTGGCTTCGGCGGGCAGTCATTTATTCCCGGCACCCTGGATAAGCTACGTGAAGCGCGTAAGCGCATCGATCAGAGCGGCTACAGCATTCGTCTGGAAGTGGACGGCGGCGTGAAGATTGATAATATTGGCCAGATCGCCGCAGCAGGCGCGGATATGTTTGTGGCCGGTTCAGCCATCTTTGGCCATCCGGACTATAAAAAAGTAATCGATGACATGCGAAACGAGCTGGAGAAAGCCAATGGCTCATTTCACTGATATACGCGCACTGGCGTTCGATCTGGATGGTACGCTGGTCGACAGCGCGCCGGGCCTGGCTGACGCAATCGATCTGACGCTTGCGGATCTGCGTTTACCGGCTGCTGGCGTGGCGCGCGTGTCCACCTGGATTGGTAACGGTGCGGATATCATGATGGCCCGCGCGCTGACCTGGGCGCTGGGGCGTGAGCCACAGCAGGATGAGCAGCGTGATGCGCGAGTGCTCTTTGACAAGCACTATGCCAGTACCGTGGAAGCCGGCAGCACGCTGTTTCCTCAGGTTAAGGAAACGCTGGCAACCCTGCAGGCGCAGGGGATACCGATGGCGATTGTGACCAATAAGCCTACGCCGTTTGTCGCCCCGCTGCTGAAGTCTTTGGGGATTGATGACGCGTTTTCGCTGATTATTGGCGGTGATGACGTCGTAGCGAAAAAACCGCATCCTGCGGCCATTTTTTTGGTGCTGGGTAAATTTGGCCTGCTGCCCGCGCAGTTGCTGTTTGTCGGGGATTCGCGCAACGATATTTTGGCTGCGCAGTCGGCTGGTGTTCCCAATATTGGTATGACCTTTGGCTATAACTACGGCGAGCCTATTGCGACCAGCCAACCCGATCTCACCCTTGACTCTTTTGACGAACTTTTGCCCGCTATCGGGCGGTAATTTATCAGGACATAAGCATGAGCAAACCCATCGTTTTCAGCGGCGCACAGCCGTCCGGCGAACTGACCATTGGCAACTATATGGGTGCGCTGCGTCAGTGGGTGCAGATGCAGGATGATTTCCACTGCATTTACTGTATCGTCGACCTGCACGCGATCACCGTTCGCCAGGACCCGGCAGCACTGCGTAAAGCCACCTTAGATACGCTGGCGCTGTATCTGGCCTGTGGTATCGATCCCGAGAAAAGCACTATCTTCGTTCAGTCCCATGTGCCCGAGCACACGCAGCTCAGTTGGATCCTGAACTGCTACACCTATTTTGGTGAGCTGAACCGTATGACGCAGTTTAAAGACAAATCCTCGCGCTATGAAGAAAACATCAACGCGGGATTGTTCAGCTATCCGGTGCTAATGGCTGCAGACATTTTGCTTTATCAGACGACGCAGGTGCCAGTGGGTGAAGACCAGAAACAGCACCTTGAACTGAGTCGCGACATTGCGAGCCGGTTTAACGCGTTGTATGGCGATATCTTTAAAGTGCCCGAGCCGTTCATTCCTAAATCTGGCGCACGCGTGATGTCCCTGCTGGAACCGACGAAAAAGATGTCTAAGTCGGACGATAACCGCAATAACGTTATCGGCCTGCTGGAAGATCCAAAATCCGTGGTCAAAAAAATCAAGCGCGCGATGACCGACTCGGAAGAGCCACCTGTCATTCGCTATGACATTAAAGAGAAGGCGGGCGTATCAAACCTGCTGGACATTCTGTCAGGCGTGACCGGCAAGCCCGTAACGGCGCTGGAGCAGGAGTTTGAAGGCAAAATGTACGGGCATCTGAAAGGCGCAGTAGCTGATGCGGTGTCCGGTATGCTGACTGATCTGCAGGAACGCTATCATCGCTTCCGTAACGATGAAGCGCTGCTGGAGCAGGTGATGCGTGACGGTGCGCAGAAAGCCCGTGCTCAGGCGCAGGAAACCCTGAAAAAGGTTTATGACGCTGTAGGTTTTGTCGCTCAGCCCTAATCGGCGAGTCGGGCATGTAAACGGCGAGCATAGGCTCGCCGTTTTGTTTTTACCACCAGCGTAATGTTTCGTGCAGGACAGTCCGACAGCGGCGAATCACCTGTCTGGTGCTTATTGATGTACATCAATCGCAGTACGCTATACCTCTTAAGGGAGTGCTGCACGATTCAGCCCATTACCTTAAGTGAGGTCACTGACTTACAAAGTCATCTGGAGCAGGGCAACGCTATCGTGTTAGCTTTAATCAGCAGCGCTTAACGTATCAGGAGCCCGCAATGACAACCGCACCACTTCGATGGATAAACAATCTGCGTCTGCCCACACGTGACGGACTGTGGCAGATAGAAATTGCTGAAGGGAAAATCGTCCGAATGACGGCACAGCCTCAGCAGATATCTGCGGACGGCGCCTCGCTGGATGCGGAAGGTGGCCTGGCCCTTGCGCCTTTTATTGAACCTCATATTCACCTGGATACCACGCAAACCGCGGGAGAGCCAGCCTGGAACCAGTCCGGGACCTTGTTTGAGGGCATTGAGCGCTGGGCAGAGCGCAAAGCGTTGCTGAGTCATGAGGACGTCAAACGGCGGGCAATGCAGACGCTGAAGTGGCAAATAGCGAACGGCATACAGTATGTCCGTACCCATGTGGACGTATCCGATCCCACCTTAACGGCTCTCAAAGCGATGTTGGAACTTAAAGCGGAGATGGCACCCTGGATTGATATTCAGATCGTGGCGTTTCCGCAGGAAGGCATCCTGTCTTATCCCAATGGTGAAGCGCTTCTTGAAGAGGCGCTGCGGCTCGGCGCAGATGTCGTCGGGGCGATTCCTCATTTTGAATTCACCCGGGAATACGGCGTCGAGTCGTTGCATAAAACGTTCGCGCTGGCTAACCGTTATGACCGGCTGGTGGATGTGCACTGCGACGAAATTGACGATGAGCAGTCGCGCTTTGTTGAAACCGTGGCCGCGTTGGCCCACCGCGATGGCATGGGGGCACGCGTGACCGCAAGCCACACTACGGCGATGCACTCCTATAACGGTGCCTACACATCGCGTCTGTTTCGACTCCTGAAGCTCTCCGGGATTAACTTTGTAGCGAATCCGCTGGTCAATATTCATCTTCAGGGCCGTTTCGACAGTTACCCTAAGCGGCGCGGCATTACCCGTGTTAAAGAGCTTCTGGAGGCGGAGATTAACGTCTGCTTTGGTCACGATGATGTGTTTGATCCCTGGTATCCGCTGGGCACGGCCAATATGCTCCAGGTGCTGCATATGGGGCTACATGTGTGTCAGCTAATGGGCTATGAACAAATTAATGCCGGGCTCGATCTCATCACCCATCACAGTGCCAAAACGATGAATCTTGCAGAATACGGCATTCAACGCGGGCATGACGCCAGCTTGATTATCCTGCCAGCGGAAAACGGCTTTGACGCGGTGAGAAGACAGGTACCGGTGCGCTATTCGCTGCGTCGCGGAAAGGTGATAGCCGAGACTCAGCCTGCGAAAAGCGCAATCTGTTTAGAACAGTGGGAAGACGTGACGTTTAAACGCTGAAAGGCGAGGGCGGCATGGTGGCGCCGCCCAGAGAGATTAATGGGTGTTATGACCGTGGGAGCGGTGTTTGGTCACCAGACCTAACAGCACACACATAATAAACACCACCGCGTACAGGCCGTTTGCGGTTAACAGCGCGCTGTGAACGCCGCTGTTTTTCACAATCGGTGACGTCACAACAAAGGTCAGCATGGTGCCGACCGTGCCGCAGGTCAGAATAAAGTTAACCAGCTTGGGTGAGGCCACTTTGGTTTGCAGCGAGCCCAGGGTGATAATGGTGGTATAAATCGCGCTTGAGCTAAAGCCCAGCGTTAAGATAATCCATCTCAGCATGCTGGCGTCATGGCTGCTTACGAACCAGTACATCAACACCGTTGCCAGGCCTGCCAGCACCATCAAAATACGTTGCAGATCAAAGAAGCGCAGCAGGAAGCTGAACACCCACATACCGACCATGTAGGCGGTCCAGAAACTGCCCACCAGCTGACCGGCGTCGTCAATGTTCATGCCCATGACTTTGGTCGCGTACTCTGGCACCCAGGAAATAAAGCCTAACTGGCCCAGGATGTAGCATAGCGCCGCAATGGCCAGAAACAGGACGCCAGCCCCCCATTTCTCTTTCTCAACGGTCGGGCTGTTCTCCGGCTTGCGCAGCACCGGGAATTCAACAAACAGCGTCATGATAAAAATGCCAACATAAATCACGCCAATACAGACGTAAACCCAGTACCACGGCAGATGACGCGCCAGCAGGATACCGGCAAGGATGGGGAAAATGGTGCCTGCCATACTGAAGAACGAATCCGTAAACAGCAGACGTGAACCGCGCTGACGGCCTTCGTACATGTGGGTTATCAGGAAGGTGCCAATCGACATGGTAATGCCGCTGACCACGCCAAGCACGAACATGCACAGAGAAAATACCGACAGATCGCGGCTGGTCATTAAGCCGATGACGGCTAACACCATCAGCACAAAGCCGAATATCAGCTGCCGTTTGAGCGGCACAATCACCATCAGCCAGGCATTAAGGAAAACCGCAGCCAGAATGCCACTGTTCAGGAAGGTGAAGGTGTTGCCCATACTGTCGATAGGAATCTGGAAATCTTTCGCGATATCGCCCATTACCATGCCGGTGACAATCACCAGTGCGCCGGTAAGCGCATACGAGAGAAAGCTAATCCAGGTAAGGCCGATACGATTACGATTTGTCATGTTCTGAACCTGTTAGGAAGCGGGAGAGCCTGAAGCGTCAGAAATTGTAAACGTAACCGTGATCTTAATAAACTAAGAGTGAAAATTGATGTCATTCATTTCATCAATACTGTGATTTTAGTCACGAAGCGCAAGCAACCTTATTCAGGCTCTGGTGGGTGCCTTTAGCGTAAATATAGGTAAAACGCTGGCTCTTGTATTACATGCTCTTTACAATCAATATCGTTTTTGAGCTGGCTCTCCAAAGTAAGGAATTACTCATGTTTAAACGTACTTTGACAGCGGCAGTTGCCCTGTTAGCGCTCTCTTCTGTTTCCGCCTCAGCTTTAGCGGCTAAAGGTGATACGCATGTTCTGCTTACCACCTCTGCTGGCAATATCGAACTCGAACTGAATAATCAAAAAGCACCGGTTTCAGTTAAAAACTTCGTGGATTACGTCAACAGCGGTTTCTATAACAACACGATTTTTCACCGCGTCATTCCTGGCTTTATGATCCAGGGCGGTGGCTTTACCAGTGAAATGCAGCAAAAACAGACCAACGCGCCGATTAAAAACGAAGCAGACAACGGCTTGCGCAACCTGCGTGGCACCATCTCAATGGCCCGTACCGCCGATAAAGACAGCGCCACCAGCCAGTTCTTCCTGAACGTTGCTGACAACGCTTTCCTGGATCACGGTCAACGTGATTTTGGTTACGCCGTATTTGGTAAGATTGTCAAAGGCCAGGACGTGGTGGATAAAATTTCTCAGGTGCCGACAAAAGACGTGGGCCCGTATCAGAATGTGCCAACCAAACCTGTGGTTATTTTGTCAGCGAAAGTCTTACCGTAATTTTATCCAATGCCATCTCGTCTCCGGCAAAGGGAAAATTTGCTCTTATACTTAGAGCAAACCTGAGCAGGAGGCGGTATGGCAAACAAACTCACAGATAAACAAAAAGCAGCGCTCTGGCAACAGCGGCGAAATGCCAGCTATCGGGCAAGCTGTCGGCTCGAAGGCTTTACCCTGACGGAACCGGAAATCAAGGGTGAAGATGCAGAAGCGCGTCTGGCCTCACTGAGGAGGCAATATGGCTGCTAACACTGCCGTCACTCAGGATCCCTACCTGTGGCAAAACGATACCGTACTGAAAAACCGTCTTGATATTCACGATGCCGCGCAGCTGCGTAAAGCCGAGTTAAGCTTTAGTGCCGCGCGCCTTGCCACGCTTGAACTGGGCCCGTGCAAGATCGGATTGCCCTACCTCTGCCATATTCACCGTACCCTGTTTCAGGACGTCTATAGCTGGGCCGGCGAACTGCGTACGCTGGACATCTGGCGCGACGAAACCCCTTTTTGTCATTTCGAGTACATCGAAAAAGAGGGAAATGCACTGATGGCGGCGCTGGAAGAGGAGAAAGCCTTGGCCTGTCTGCCTCAGGCTGAGTTTGTAAAACGGATTGCCTGGTACTATTGCGAAGTCAATATGCTGCATCCCTTCCGCGAAGGTAACGGCAGGGCGCAGCGTATTTTCTTTGAACAGCTGGCGCTGCATGCCGGCTACGTGCTGGAATGGGACAACCTGAGCGCCGAAGACTGGGTTGCGGCAAATCAGGCCAGTGCCGCCGGCGCGTTGCAGCCGCTGGAAAAGCTCTTTGCCCGTATCGTCAGTGAAGCCAAAGCCCCCTGATCCGCTTACGCCACAGGGCGGCGCCCCAGGTGCGTCGCCCTGCACGAAACCGGTTATCCTGCATCCCCACATCACACTCATCCTGAACAGCATGATAGGATAGCGCTCTGGTCATCACTCTGGATGCTGAACGCTCCGCGCATCCCTCCGGTCTGCCTGAAATCACAATCATGTTGCTGCTTATTGATAACTACGACTCGTTTACCTGGAACCTCTACCAGTATTTTTGCCAACTGGGTGCTCAGGTTCGGGTAGTAAGAAATGATGCTATTACCCTTGATGAAATGCGCACGCTGCCGCTGACTCATTTGGTGATTTCCCCTGGCCCCTGCACGCCCGATCAGAGCGGTATTTCGTTGCAGGCCATCCGCCATTACGCTGGCCGTCTTCCTGTACTGGGCGTTTGCCTGGGCCATCAGGCGATAGCCCAGGTTTTTGGGGCGCAGATCGTTCGCGCTCGCGAGGTAATGCACGGTAAAACCTCGGCGGTGCAGCACAATGGTTGTGGCGTCTTCCGCGGTCTGAATGAGCCGTTGACCGTTACGCGCTACCATTCACTTATTGTCAAAACGGAAACCTTACCTGATGCGTTCGAGGTGACCGCATGGAGCCTGCGTAACGGCCAGCCGGATGAGATTATGGGGATTCGCCATAAAACGCTCGCACTGGAAGGCGTGCAGTTTCATCCAGAGAGCATCCTCAGTGAACAGGGACACCAGCTGTTGGCTAATTTCCTGCACCAGTAAAGTTGTGTTTGCCTTTAAGTGATTTTTTATGCATATTTCATGATTATTATTTCATCGTGACTCAACGAATCAGTTAATGAGGTTGTCAATGACAGCGGAAAATATGGCAGTAACGCGTGAGACGTTCGATCAGGTCATTTTGCCTGTTTATGCACCTGCTCAGTTTGTACCGGTAAAAGGCAAGGGAAGCCGCGTCTGGGATCAACAGGGTAAAGAATATATCGACTTCTCTGGCGGCATTGCCGTGACCGCTCTGGGCCATTGCCACCCGGCGCTGGTTGAGACCCTGAAGAAACAGGGCGAAACCTTATGGCATACCAGCAATGTGTTTACCAATGAACCTGCGCTGCGTCTGGCCAGTAAACTGATCAACGCCACGTTTGCGGAGCGGGTCTTTTTTGCTAATTCGGGGGCAGAAGCCAATGAGGCCGCGTTTAAGTTGGCTCGCTACTATGCCTGTAAACGCCACAGCCCGTTCAAAAGCAAAATCATTGCCTTTCACAACGCCTTTCACGGCCGGACGCTGTTCACCGTAACGGTGGGCGGTCAGCCCAAGTACTCCGACGGTTTTGGCCCGAAACCCGCCGATATCGTTCATGTGCCGTTCAACGATCTGGACGCGGTTAAGGCGGTGATTGACGATCACACTTGCGCCATTGTGGTGGAGCCGATTCAGGGTGAAGGCGGTGTGATGCCTGCAACACCAGCGTTTATGCAGGGGTTACGTGAACTGTGCGACAAACACCAGGCGCTGCTGGTACTGGATGAGGTGCAAAGCGGCATGGGGCGCAGCGGTAAGTTGTTTGCCTATGAGCACTACGGCGTGACGCCCGATATTCTGACCTCGGCGAAGGCGCTGGGCGGCGGTTTTCCTGTAAGCGCCATGCTGACCACCAATGAGGTAGCCTCAACCATGGCGCCTGGCGTGCATGGCACGACTTATGGCGGCAATCCGCTGGCATGCGCGATCGCAGAAACCGCGTTAGATATTATCAATACGCCAGCTGTACTGAATGGGGTAGAAATCCGCCGCCAGCAGTTTGTTGAGGCGCTCAAGGCTATTGATGCGCGTCACGACCTGTTCAGTGATATCCGTGGTAAAGGCCTGCTGATTGGTGCAGCCCTGAAGCCGCAGTATGCGGGCAAGGCGCGCGATATTCTGAATGCGTCAGCTGCGGAAGGCGTCATGGTGCTGGTGGCCGGAACAGATGTGATGCGCTTCGCACCGTCGCTGATTATCGAGCCTGCCGATATCGAAGAGGGCATGGCTCGCTTTGCCCGTGCGGTAGAGAAAGTGCTGTCTGCCTGAGTTATTTGCGGCGCAGACTGCGCAACAGCCAGCGGCCATGATGAGGCCGCTGGTTCCAGGCCAGAGAAGAGATCGTGTGCATGACTTTCAGATGCTCCAGGATGCGCCTGACGTGCTGCTCCAGTACCGTGACCGGCCCCTCATTTATATCTTCCACGCCCTGTAGCAGATCCGTCTGCGAACTTTCCCCATCATATTCCAGCCTTTGCTGACACCGTTGCAGGGCGATCTCGCACCATTGCAGGTAGTGCTCAGCCAGCGTGGGCGGCAGCATGGTATGTTCACGTGCCAGAATGGTCATGGCGTTAATGTGCTCCACGATAAACTGGCAGTGCGTGACCCATAAGCGCATATCCTGCAGGTAGCGTGAATTAAATCCCGGCTCCTGCATGGCCTGATTCAGGGAGTTGAATACGGCGTTATGCGCCTGGTTGACCTTAACCCGCTGGTAAGCCAGCGCATCGGGTGACTGCTCCGGGCCCAGCAACATTCGCAGGGCATCCTGACAGGCCTCCAGCGCATCATGGGCATTCTGGCGCAGCAGGGCACTTTGCCACTGCGGCCACAGCCATAACATGCCCCCAAAGGCGATCAGGCAGCCCATCAGCGTATCCAGCAGGCGGGGCAGTAAAAACTGTGCCCCGTTAAGGGAGAGCAGTTGCAGCGTATAAACGGCCGTAACCGTAAATCCCACTATTGACCAGCCGTAAAACTGGCGGGTAAAACGGTAGCTGATAAAGGTAATCACCAGCATGATGCTCAGCACCAGCGGTTCAGGCACATCCAGGCGTAGCGACGCCGCCGCGATAGCCAGTCCGGCAAAGGTTCCCAGGGCCCGGTGCTGAATACGTACGCGGGTTGCGCTGTAGTTGCTCTGGCTGACAAACATGATGGTCATCAAAATCCAGTAGGGCTTAGGAATCGAAAAGAACACGGCCAGGGCGCTGCCCAGCATCAGCATGACGGAAAAACGCCCGGCCGTTCGCAGTGCGGAAGACCGCAGCGACAGATAGCTCCGCAACGCGGGCAGCAGCGGTAAACGACGCTGGCGATCGGCCATCAGGTCGCGTTGATAAAGCGGCTTTTGGGTTCGAAGCACCCGGGCGATACGGCTGAAATGATAGAGACAGAAGTTACCCACCGGATTGTCCGGATGCTGAAGGGCGATTTTCTCCAGCGCACCCAACTGCTTGTCCATATCGAAACGACCAGAGAGTTGGTGATACAGAATATCGTCGGCCAGCGCGCGCAGCCGGGCTGAAATCGTTCTGGCGTTCCAGCGGATGACGGCTTCAGCATGGCTTTGCTCGACCAGCTTCTGGACCTCTTCCGGCTGATGCAGGCTGACGGAGATATGCTCCTGCAGATCCAGTGCTACCTGAAACGCCCGGGTCAGGCGTTTGTGGCTGTGATCGCGACTCGCAGACAGCATATGCATTTGCTGATAGCAGGTGTTGATCAGATCGATCGCTTTTTGCTGACGCGCCAGCAGGGGCGGCAGGGCTTTTTCCGGATCGGTCAGCTGCGTCAATAAGCTGTACTTGGCGTCACAGTAATTTGCCAGCTCACGGTAGATCAGGCTCAGGCTTTCGCGCATCGGCTGCTCTTTCCACAGCCAGAACCAAAACCAGTTGAACAGGCCATACCAGAGCGTTCCACCGATATAGAGCAGGGGCGGAACGTAAATGGGCATACGGCCAATCAGGCTGAGGGTAAAAATTGACGCGATTAACGTGCCGGGCAGCAGTCGGGCGTGCAGCGGACTGATCTCTCCGGTGACGCCAAGCAGCAAAGGCAGGGCAAACAGGATGAGCGGCAGCGGCACGTCTTTAAGCAGCAGCCACTGCATCAGTAAACTGCCAAGGGCAAACAGGCTGCCGCCGATGATCAGGCGTTTAAAGAAGCGTTTGTGGGGCGTGTCCAGACCGGCAATGTTGCAGCAGGCGGGAACCAATGAGAACAGCAATCCTTTTTGCAGATCGCCGAACAGCCAGCCGAGCGCTACGGGAAGGCACAACACCAGCGTCTGGCGCAGCGCATAGTTAACTTCGGGGTGATAGATTATTCTTCGCCACATCGGCTCAACACAAGACATTCACGGCATAATGTCGCCATCACGCCGTGAACAGTCAGGCTTAGCGTGTGCCGTAAACAACGATGGTTTTGCCGTGTGCGGAGATCAGGTTCTGATCTTCCAGCATCTTCAAAATACGGCCCACGGTTTCACGTGAACAACCAACGATTTGGCCAATTTCCTGACGAGTAATTTTAATTTGCATGCCGTCAGGATGCGTCATGGCATCTGGCTGTTTAGCCAGATTAAGCAACGTTTGTGCAATGCGTCCGGTCACATCCAGGAAAGCGAGATTTCCCACTTTTTCTGACGTCACCTGCAGACGGCGAGCCATCTGAGAAGAAAGACGCATCAAAATATCCGGGTTAACCTGGATGAGCTGACGGAATTTCTTGTAGGAAATCTCTGCCACTTCGCACGCAGTTTTCGCACGTACCCAGGCGCTGCGCTCCTGACCTTCTTCAAACAGGCCAAGCTCACCAATAAAATCGCCTTGATTCAGATAAGAAAGAATCATCTCTTTGCCTTCTTCATCCTTAATCAGTACCGCGACGGAACCTTTCACGATGTAGTAAAGCGTTTCGGCTTTTTCACCTTGGTGAATCAGCGTACTTTTGGATGGATACTTGTGAATATGGCAATGGGACAGGAACCATTCAAGTGTAGGGTCTGTTTGCGGTTTGCCGAGAACCATTCGCTATTATCCTCTATTGTAATCGTGCCCAAAATACAGGGCTCAGTTTCCCTGCCAGGCGATGAAAGCGTTAAGCGTGTTTCCATTCAGGAAATTATTCGGGCTGCATTTGCGCAGAGCGCATCATTCTTCCCGGCTTCGTCTTCGGATGACGAAAAATATTTTCAGCACTGTTTGTAGCACAGCTTTCGCCGACTGTCTTGTGTTGTCTCGCTTCAGCAATAAGGCTGATTTCTCCGGATTGCTGTTTACCAGGCAAAAGCGTACTCTGACGCAAAAACAGGGCATTCTGGGGGCCAGATTATGCAGGCAAGAGTCAAATGGGTTGAAGGGTTAACATTCCTCGGCGAGTCTTCGTCCGGACATCAGGTCTTAATGGACGGCAATTCCGGCGATAAAGCGCCCAGCCCTATGGAAATGGTGCTGATGGCGGCCGGCGGATGCAGCGCCATTGATGTGGTATCAATTTTGCAAAAAGGTCGCAACGATGTGGCTGATTGCGAAGTAAAACTCGAATCAGAACGCCGGGAAGAAGCGCCTCGCATCTTTACCCGCATCAACCTGCATTTTATCGTCAGTGGAAAAGCACTTTCAGATAAAGCCGTGGCGCGTGCGGTCGACCTTTCAGCTGAGAAGTATTGCTCGGTTGCCATTATGTTAGGCAAAGGGGTGGAAATTACCCACAGTTACGAAGTTATCGAGCTGTAATTATTCAGAGGCCAGCGCGGCCTCTGATTTTATTCAATGCGTTTGCCTTCCATGAGCCGTTTTACCAGCGGTGCCATAATTAATTCCATCGCCAGCCCCATTTTCCCGCCAGGTACAACCAGCGTGTTGATATTGGAAATAAACGATCCCTGCAGCATGGCCAGTAGGTAGGGAAAATCAATATCTTCCAGCCCCTGAAAGTGGATGACGACAAAACTTTCATCCAGTGAAGGAATGGTGCGTGCCGCAAAGGGGTTAGAGGTGTCGACGGTTGGAACCCGCTGAAAGTTAATATGGGTGCGTGAGAACTGCGGCGTAATGAAATTGATGTAATCTTCCATTGAGCGCACCACCGAATCCATTACGGCTTCACGCGAATGACCGCGTTCACCGGTATCGCGTACCAGCTTCTGAATCCACTCCAGGTTAACGATGGGGACGACGCCGACCAGTAAATCCACTTTTTCAGCGACGTTGTGCTGAGCCGTCACGACGCCGCCGTGCAGTCCTTCATAAAACAGCACGTCCGTATCCGGTGGCAGCGGCTGCCACGGGGTAAAGGTACCTGGTACCTGATTCCAGGGCACCGCTTCGTCGTAGGTATGCAGGTATTTACGTGACTGGCCCTTGCCCTGATCACCGTATTCAACAAAGGTCTGCTCCAGCAGACCGAAATCATTCGCCTCCGGGCCAAAGTAGCTGATATGGCGACCCAGATCGCGCGCCTTACGGATAGCCATATCCATTTCAGGCCGGGTAAATCGGTGGAAACTGTCCCCTTCCAGCTCGGCCGCGTGCAAATTGAGTTGCTGAAAAATTTTACGGAATGCGAGGCTGGTGGTAGTGGTTCCGGCACCGCTGGAACCTGTTACCGCGATAATCGGATGACGTGCCGACATAGTGAAACTCCCTGTGAAATCAGGCGATGAGCATTGTTAGCACGATTTTTCGTTCTGTGCATCAGCCACGGAACTCACTTTTGCGCATGATGTTGACCGATTCATGAAGCTCAGACCAGACCAGCACGACTTCACCTTGCTGCAGCTGGCGTCGCACATTGCCGACTTTTTCGGTCAGGCTGAGTTCCTGTTCGCCGTAGTCGGTACCTTCGCGCAGAACAAAGGCTTCAATAACGTTTTCAAGGGTTTCGGGAGAAACCTGTTGCCAGGGAATAATCACAGGGTTAGCTATCCAGATAAGGGGAAATCCACTGCGGCACGCGCTGTTCCAGCCACAATTCAGGCTGACGCAGGGTACCACTCACAAATCCAACATGACCACCGTGTGTTGTCAGCTGATAGGTAATAGTGGCAGATAACTGGTCATTTTGCGGGATCACCTCATCGCTCATAAAGGGGTCATCTTTTGCATGGATAATCAGCAACGGTTTTGTCACCGATCTCAGCAACGGCAGGGCGCTGGCACGGCGATAATAGTCCGTGGCGTCGGCAAAGCCATGCGCCCGGGCCGTGATGGCGTCGTCAAAATCACGCAGGCGACGCAGGGCATTCAGCTGACTGAGATTGACCGGTAAGGTGTCGGGCCATGCGTGCAGCTTGCGCCTGGCATTCTTTTTAAGCTGGCTCAGCAGGTAACGCTGATAAATTTGGGAAAACCCACGTTCCAGTCGGGCGCTACAGGGTTCAAGCATCAAGGGTGCCGAAACGATAACGCCGGCATCCAGCGCAACGTCACTGCCCTGTTGGCCCAGCAGGCAACCCAGCATATTCCCGCCCAGCGAAAACCCCACAGCTGCAGTAGGAACCTGTCCCCAGCGGGCCTTCAGCCAGGTCAGGAAAAAGCGTGCATCTTCCGTCTCGCCGGAGTGGTAAATCCGGTTTAGCCTGTTCGGCTCGCCGCTACAGCCGCGAAAATGCATCACTACGGCCAGCCAGCCACGTTGCCTGCAGACTTTCATCAGGCCATGGATGTAGGGACTGTGGAAGCTTCCTTCCAGACCATGAAACAGCACCACGCGTGGTTTATGCGCGGCAAACTGTGGATCTTCACTCCAGGCCAGATCGACAAAATCACCATCGGGTAAATCCAGCCGCTGCCAGTGAGGCGTTAACGCTAGAGTACGGCGGAACAGGCGCGGCAATATGGTTTGCACATGCGGATTGGTCAGGCCGCGCATGGGGCTGAACGCCGCGCCGTCCGGGCCCGAAAATTTCATGTTGTAAAGGCTTGTCTGTTCCATATCACACTGTTAGCTTCGATAAGTTTTCACATAATGGAGGGAGAACCCGGATTAATGGAACTCAGTCTTTTTTTATCAATGTTAGGGTTTCTCTGGGTCGCGGCGATTACACCCGGCCCTAATAATATGTTACTCACCGCCTCGGGCGCCAACTTTGGCTTTTTCCGTACCCTTCCGTTAATGGTCGGCATCATGATTGGTATGCAACTGATGCTACTGATGGTGGCGTTTGGCGTAGGGGGATTGATCCTGCTCTATCCCTCACTGCACCTTATCCTGAAAGTTGCCGGGAGCCTCTATCTTCTGTGGCTGGCATGGAAAATTGCGACCGCCGCATACGAAAAGCTGGAGACCGATGCGGCACCGGTCGCGCCCATGCCCTTCTGGCAGGGAGGATTGTTGCAGTTGATCAATCCCAAAGCCTGGTTAATGGCCTTGGGGGCGATAGCCAGCTTTAGCCTGGCCGGTGCCGGATATCGCCGCTCTGTCCTGTTAATCAGCGTAGGGATGGTGATGGTCAATCTGGTCGCGGGCATCATCTGGATGGGGTTTGGCGCGATGATTGGCCGTGTTTTACGCAGTCCGCGCGCGTGGAAGATATTTAACCTCAGTATGGGGCTGTTAACCGCAGCCTGCGTACTGCTCATCTGGCGCTGACGTTAACTGGAGGCGCGTTCCAGGCGCTTCCAGGGCAGCACCTCCCTGACAACCGGCGCATGGGGCTGACGGATTTTTTTCAGCAGCAACTGTACGCTGCGGGCGCCCAGCTCATTCATCGGTTGCTCTATGGTGGTCAAAGGCGGATTCAGGCTGCCGGTAAAGGGAATACCGTCAAACCCGACCACAGCCAAATCCTCGGGTACGCGCAAGCCTGCTTCCAGCGCCGCATGCACGACGCCGACCGCCAGTACATCGGACACGGCAAAGACCGCGTCTGGTCGCTCGGGCGAGTGCAACATCTCCCGTAAAGCCCGACTGCCTTCTTCACAGGAAATATCCGCAGTATAGACGACCTTAGACCAGCCCAAATCCGTTTGCTCAATGGCCTGGCGATAACCCTGCTCACGATACTGGGAATACAGATAACGCATGTCGCCGTTGACCAGTGCAATGCGTTGGCGGCCTCTGGCAGCAAGGTAATGTACGGTATCGCGCGCAGCCTCAAGATGATCGATGGAGACCGAGGATGCCGCAATCTGGGGATCAAACTCTGAGCACTGCACCCAGGGCGCATCTCCAATGATATCGATAAGGCTTTCCAGCCCGGCCGCCGCGTCCATGGTAATGACGCCATCAACGACTTTGCCTGTGAGCAGCGTCAGGTAAGCGGCTTCGCGTTTAAACTGCGAGGCGGAATTACACAACAGGATATGGTAGCCATGCATTTCGGCTTCCGCTTCAATGCCTTGCACCACCCTGGAACAAAAGGGATTGGTGATATCTGAAATCAGCACCAGCAGCATATGGCTTTGTGAGGTACGCAACTGACGCGCTAACAGGTTTGGCTGATAGCCGCTGGTTGAAATGGCATCCAGCACTTTCTGGCGCGTATCCGCTTTCACACCTGGATGAGCGTTAAGCACGCGGGATACCGTGGCTTTAGACACGCCAGCTAACAGGGCAACTTTGTCGATCGACATCGAACTCGCAGGCCTCACCGGGAGCAAATAATAGCGCATATCAATAGCACACCCAGCATGTGAGCGCCTGACAAATTTATGGCTTTTTGTCTGAATTTTAATTTGCATATAACGGCAATCTATTGCAGATGATGATCTAAGAATTTCTTTCTATTAGGGATAACTTTTAATTCCTTTGTGAAATTAATCCTGCCAGCAACACTGCCCACATCATAAAAGTGATGGGGAAAATCATGTTAAAAGGGCAGTCAACCATTTTGGCTACTGTGCTGGCACTGCTGGCGTTTCAGGCCGGCGCGGTCGACGTGACGGTGGCGTATCAAACCTCTGCCGAACCGGCCAAGGTGGCGCAGGCAGATAACACTTTTGCTAAAGAGAGCGGCGCAACGGTAGCCTGGCGCAAATTCGACAGTGGGGCGGGCGTATTGCGCGCCCTGGCATCCGGAGATGTGCAGATAGGCAATATTGGGTCCAGTCCGCTAGCGGTTGCGGCGACGCAGCAACTCCCGATAGAAGCGTTTTTGCTCGCCTCTCAGTTGGGGAATTCAGAAGCGCTTGTTGTCAGGAAAACCATCGCCAGCCCTCAGGATCTGATTGGCAAACGCATCGCCGTCCCCTTTATCTCCACCACGCACTACAGCCTGCTTGCTGCCTTGAAGCACTGGGGAATTAAACCCTCCCAGGTCCAACTGGTGAACCTGCAGCCGCCCGCTATTGTGGCCGCCTGGCAGCGGGGCGACATCGACGGCGCGTACGTTTGGGCACCGGCGGTCAATGCACTGGAAAAGGACGGCAAGGTCCTGACAGACTCTTCTCAGGTTGGCCGCTGGGGATCGCCTACGCTGGATGTCTGGGTCGTGCGTAAAGACTTCGCGCAGCAGCATCCTGATATTGTTACCGCCTTTGCCCGCAGCGCCCTTGAGGCGCAGAAAGCCTATCTGGATGACCCGGAAAAGTGGCTGAAACAGGCTGACAACCTCAGCAAGCTTTCGCGTTTAAGCGGCGTGCCAGAGCAAGCGGTTCCGGAACTGGTAAAAGGCAATACCTACCTTACGGCCGCGCAGCAGGTTAAACAGCTGGATCAGCCGGTGAACAAGGCCATTGTGGATACGGCGCAGTTTCTGAAAGCGCAGGGAAAAGTGCCGCAGGCTGGCAGTGATTACAGCCGTTATGTCACCAGCCGCTTTGTTGCCCCCTTGGCTAAACCCTGAGGAGAACGCCATGTTACGTATCGCTCACCTGAACGCGAGTTATGGCGGCCAGCCTGTGTTGCAGGACATCACGTTACAGCTTGATAAAAAAGCGTTGATGGTCGTGCTGGGGCCGTCAGGCTGTGGCAAAACAACCCTGCTTAACCTGATCGCCGGATTTTTACCGGTTGAGTCCGGCACGGTTTCCCTGGACGGGGAGCCTGTGCGCGGGCCGGGCGCAGAGCGTGGCGTGGTGTTTCAGAACGAAGGCCTGCTGCCGTGGCGTAACGTGCTGGATAACGTGGCTTTCGGCTTGCAGATAGCCGGCATGGCGCGCCAGCAGCGTGAGGAGATTGCACGGGGCTTCATCAAAAGCGTCGGACTCGAAGGTGCGGAAAAACGCCCTATCTGGCAGCTGTCAGGAGGCCAGCGTCAGCGCGTCGGAATCGCCCGGGCGCTGGCGGCCAATCCACAACTGTTGCTGTTGGATGAGCCTTTCGGCGCACTTGACGCGTTTACGCGTGAGCAAATGCAAACCCTGTTATTAACCCTGTGGCGCAACAGCGGTAAGCAGATTCTGCTTATCACTCACGACATTGAAGAAGCCATCTTTCTGGCCAGCGAGCTGGTGCTGCTCTCTCCCGGGCCTGGGCGCGTGCAGGAAAAAATGACGCTTAATTTTGGTCAGCGTTTCGTGGAGGGCGAACCCTGCCGGAGCATTAAATCCGATCCTGATTTTATTGCCCAGCGGGAATATGTGTTGAGTCGGGTATTTGAACAGCGGGAGGCCTTTGTATGAGTGCGCTGATCAACGATGAGCCGGCCACCGTGCGCCACCGTCGCCTGCGCTGGCCTTTTTCCACCTCGTTTACGCTGAGCGCCCTGAGCCTGCTTGTGCTGCTGTTCGTCTGGTGGAGCGTGACCGCGCTGGGCCTCATTGCACCGCTGTTTTTACCTTCGCCGCAGCAGGTAGTAAGTAAGCTGCTGCTGGTGGCTGGCCCGCAAGGATTTATGGACGCCACGCTGTGGCAGCATCTGTCGGCCAGTCTGACGCGGATGCTGATTGCCTTAACCGCGGCGGCGGCGATCGGCATCCCGGTGGGGATCGCGATGGGCATCAGCCCGGTCGTGCGTGCGCTGATCGATCCGCTGATTGAGCTGTACCGGCCCGTACCGCCGCTGGCGTATTTGCCGCTGATGGTGATCTGGTTTGGTATTGGCGAGACCTCGAAAATCCTGTTGATTTATCTGGCTATATTCGCCCCGGTGGTGCTGTCGACGGTGGCGGGCGTGCGTCATGCTCAGCAGGTTCGTCTGCGTGCGGCGGCCTCGTTGGGAGCGACCCGCTGGCAACAGCTGCGTTGGGTCATTTTGCCTGGTGCCCTGCCGGAGATACTGACCGGGTTACGGATTGGTCTGGGCGTGGGATGGTCAACGCTGGTGGCTGCCGAGTTAATCGCGGCAACCCGAGGCTTGGGTTTTATGGTGCAGTCGGCGGGCGAGTTTCTTGCTACGGATGTGGTGCTGGCAGGGATCGCGGTCATTGCCGTGATTGCGTTTGGTTTAGAGCTGAGTCTGCGTGCGTTGCAACGCCGGTTAACGCCCTGGAATGGAGAGCAAAAATGAACGAAAAGTTAGCCATCAAGCCGCTGGGGCCCTTTATCGGTGCCCAGGTCGGCAACCTTGATGTATCACGTCCCCTCAGCGACGCGCAGTTTGAACAGCTTTATCATGCGCTGCTGCGTCACCAGGTGCTGTTCCTGCGCGAACAGGTCATTACGCCCGAGCAGCATCGCGCACTGGCGATTCGCTTTGGCGATCTCCATATTCATCCGGTTTACCCTCATGCCGAGGGCGTGGAAGAGATTATCGTTCTGGACACGCACCAGGATAATCCGCCGGATAATGACAACTGGCATACCGATGTGACCTTTATTCAAACGCCGCCCGCCGTGGCGTTACTTGCGTCTAAAGTGCTGCCTGAGTCTGGCGGCGATACGTTGTGGACCAACGGCATTGCCGCTTATGAGGCGCTGTCTGCGCCTTTTAAGACATTACTGGTTGAGTTACGTGCAGAGCATGACTTTACCAAGGCGTTTCCTGAATATAAGCATCGCAAGACGGAAGAGGCGCATCGGCAGTGGCAGCAGGCTGTGGCGAAAAATCCCCCTGTTTATCATCCGGTAATCCGCACCCATCCCGTGAGTGGCAAGAAGGCCCTGTTTGTCAACGAGGGGTTTACGACGCGGATTATGGATATCAGTCAGAAAGAGAGCGACGCGCTACTGGGCTTTTTGTTTGCCCACGTGACCCGGCCCGAGTTTCAGGTGCGCTGGCGCTGGCAGCCAAACGATCTGGCTATCTGGGACAACCGGGTGACACAGCACTATGCGAATGCGGACTATTATCCGGCGAGGCGAGTGATGCAGCGGGCGACGGTGCTAGGTGACCAGCCTTATTGATCCGCACCCGGCGCTGGAGCCGGTGCGGAGGAGTAAGGCAAGAGCAAGAAACATCACCGCCTTTATCAGGCGGTGAGCATGGCTTCCAGTTTTTCCTGTGCATCCAGCCAGGCCATCTCCACCTCTTCCAGGGCCGATTTACTCTCGGCCTGTTTTTGTAGCGCGGCGCTGAGATCGGCCTTACGGCTTTGCTCATAGAGGGCGCTATCTGAGAGCAGGGCTTCGGCGTCGGCGAGCTGGCTTTGCCATTTTGCCATCTGCTTTTCCAGCTTCTCAATTTCTTTACGCAGCGGCTGGGTCTGCGTGCGCAGCTCCGCTTCACGGCGCTTCTGGTCCTTGCGCGCCTGAGCGCTGTTGCCGGAATCCTGCCTGGGTGCCGCATCCTGCTGAGACTGCTGTTTTTGCAGGTCGCTCAGCCACTGCTGATAGTCTTCCAGATCGCCGGGAAACACATCTACGCTGCCATCGTGAACCAGATAGAGATCGTCCGTGGTGGCACGTAACAGATGACGATCGTGCGAAACCACCACTAACGCGCCTTCGAAATCGATAAGCGCTTCGGTGAGTGCCTGGCGCATATCCAGATCCAGATGGTTGGTTGGCTCATCCAGCAGCAGCAGGTTAGGGCGCTGCCAGACAATCAGCGCCAGCACCAGGCGCGCCTTTTCTCCACCGGAGAAACGCGCTGTTATCTCTGTGACTTTATCACCCTGAAAACCAAAACCGCCGAGATAGTCACGTAACTGCTGCTCCAGCTCTTTCGGCGCGATACGGGACAGGTGCTGTAAAGGGGACTCGTCGGGGCGCAGGAACTCCAGCTGATGCTGGGCGAAGTAACCCAGCTTGATGCCTTTTGCCAGCCCAATCTCACCCTCTTTGGCACTGAGCTCACCGGCCAGCAGCTTAATCAGGGTCGATTTACCGGCGCCGTTGCGCCCCAGCAGGCCAATACGTGAGCCGGGCACCAGGTTAAGCTTAATGGCATCAAGAATGATGCGATCGCCATAGCCTGCGGTGACTTTTTCCATTTTCAGCAGCGGATTCGGCAGGCTCTCCGGTGCACGAAAGCTGAAGCTGAAGGGGTTATCCACGTGCGCTGGCGCAATCAGCTCCATGCGCTCCAGCATCTTAATGCGGCTTTGGGCCTGCTTCGCCTTGGTTGCCTGAGCACGGAAGCGATCAATATATTTCTGCAGATGCGCCACTTTTTCCTGCTGGCTCTGATATAACGCCTGCTGCTGGGCCAGTTTGGCGCCGCGCTGGCGTTCGAAGGAGCTGTAGTTCCCGGTGTACTCCATCATCGTCTGCTGCTCGATGTGGATAATTTTATCCACCACGGGATCGAGAAAATCGCGATCGTGCGAGATCAGGATCAGGGTACCTTCATAGCTTTTCAGCCAGCGCTCCAGCCAGATAACCGCATCCAGATCGAGGTGGTTGGTCGGTTCATCCAGCAGCAACAAATCTGAGCGGCACAGTAACGCCTGAGCCAGGTTTAGCCGCATGCGCCAGCCGCCCGAAAAGTCGCTTACCGGGCGCTGAAGCTGCTCCTGACTAAATCCCAGTCCATGCAGCAGGCTCGAGGCGCGTGACTGTATGGTCCAGGCCTGAATGGTATCGAGCTTTCCGTGTACCAAAGCAATGGCATTTCCGTCATTTCTGATGTTCGCCTCTGCCAGTTCTGCCTCAAGCTGGCGGTATTCACGATCGCCATCGATCACATAGTCAAGGGCGGCCTGGCTCAGGGCAGGGGTTTCCTGGTTAACCCAAGCAAGCGACCAGTTGCCGGGAAAGGTGAATGAGCCAGCATCGCTGCTGATCTCGCCTTTCAGCAACGACAGCAGCGTGGATTTTCCACAGCCGTTTTTACCCACCAGTCCGACTTTTTGGCCGGGATTGATGGTGGCGGTCGCGTTATCGAGCAGAACGCGAATACCGCGGCGAATTTGTAGGGCAGAGAAGACAATCATAAGCGCCGTATCGTCAGAATATGTTAATTTACCTGCAACATAATTGGGTTTTTGTTGCGTTGTGCATGGTAGCGGAAATCTGCACCAATGACGACGCTTTGGAGGGAAAGGATGTCGCAGCCACCTAAGATTTTGCTGCTTTTTGCTCATCCTGAAGCACAGGATTCAAAGGCAAATCGCATTTTGCTGGAGGCGGCAGAGAAAACAGAACATGTCACCGTTCACGATCTCTATGCTGCCTACCCGGATTTTTTTATTGATGTCTACCACGAGCAACAGCTGCTGCGTGAGCATGATGTGATTATTTTTCAACATCCGCTTTACACCTACAGCTGCCCGGCGCTGTTAAAAGAGTGGCTGGATCGCGTGCTGTCGCGCGGCTTTGCCAACGGCGTGGATGGTAATGCGCTCGAAGGCAAATACTGGCGCAGTATTGTGACCACCGGTGAGCCAGAGTCCGCCTTTCAGCGCCAGGGGCTAAATCGCTACGCCATGAATGACATTTTACGTCCCTTCGAGCTGACGGCGCAGATGTGCCGCATGCACTGGATGCCGCCGATGATTATTTACTGGGCTCGCCGTCAGGATCCCGATTTACTGAAAAACTATGCCCGCGCGTACAGCGACTGGCTGGCAGCACCGCTGCCAAATGGAGGGTTATAAATGGAAGGACAAACGCTACTGACCGCGGGGGTAATCTATCTCGTTGCGGCGGTGCTGATCGTACCGGTAGCGGCGCGTCTCGGTATTGGCGCGGTTTTAGGGTACTTGCTGGCCGGTATTGCTATCGGGCCATGGGGACTGGGGTTTATTAGCGACGTCGATGAGATTCTGCACTTTTCTGAGCTGGGCGTCGTGTTTCTGATGTTTATCATCGGGCTGGAGCTTAATCCGGCAAAGCTTTGGGCGCTGCGCCGTTCTATTTTTGGTATCGGCGCGGCGCAGGTGATTTTTTCAGCGGCCATTCTCGGCGTATTGCTGTGGCTGACCAAATTTGACTGGCGAGCGGCGGTTATTGGCGGCATTGGTCTGGCAATGTCATCCACGGCGATGGCGCTCCAGCTGATGCGCGACAAGGGAATGAATCGCAGTGAAGCCGGGCAGTTAGGCTTTTCAGTACTGCTGTTCCAGGATCTGGCCGTCATTCCAGCTCTGGCGTTGATTCCGCTGCTGGCAGGCAATGACAGCGGCAGTATCGACTGGATGAAAGTGGGCATGAAGGTGCTGGCCTTCGCTGGCATGTTAGTGGGTGGCCGTTATTTGCTGCGCCCCATTTTTCGTTATATCGCGGCATCGGGCGTACGCGAGGTGTTTACCGCTGCTTCACTGCTGCTGGTATTAGGATCGGCGCTGTTTATGGATGCGCTGGGATTGTCCATGGCGCTGGGGACATTTATCGCCGGCATTCTGTTGGCGGAAAGTGAATACCGGCATGAGCTGGAAGTGGCGATTGAGCCGTTTAAAGGTTTGCTGCTGGGGCTGTTTTTTATCTCAGTCGGCATGGCGCTGAATCTTGGCGTGCTCTATACCCATATTATCGCGATTTTGCTGGGCGTACTGGCGCTGGTGGCGGTAAAAATCCTGGTTTTATACGTACTGGCGCGTATTTATGGTCTGCGCAGCTCGGAGCGCCAGCAGTTTGCCGGTGTACTGAGTCAGGGCGGTGAGTTTGCCTTCGTCCTGTTTTCAGCCGCGTCATCCGCCAAACTGTTTTCGGGCGATCAACTTCCGCTTCTGCTGGTAACCGTGACCTTGTCCATGATGACGACGCCACTGCTGATGCAAGGCATTGACCGTCTGTTAGCGCGTCGTTTCAATGAAATCGACGAAGATGCTGAAAAGCCGTTCGTTGAAGACGATCAGCCGCAGGTTATTGTGGTGGGCTTTGGTCGTTTTGGTCAGGTCGTTGGCCGCTTGCTGATGGCGAACAATAAACGTATCACGGTACTGGAGCGCGATATCAGCGCGGTGAGCCTGATGCGTAAATATGGCTACAAGGTTTATTATGGCGATGCCACCGAGCTGGAGCTACTGCGTGCAGCCGGGGCGGCCAGTGCGCAATCCATTGTGATTACCTGCAGTAATCCGGAAGATGCCATGACGATTGTCCATCTCTGCCAGCAGCATTTTCCGCATCTGCACATCATGGCGCGTGCTCGCGGCCGCGTAGAAGCCCACGAGCTACTTCAGGCGGGCGTTACGCAGTTCTCGCGTGAAACCTTTTCCAGTGCGCTGGAACTGGGGCGTAAAACATTGATGTCGTTGTGTATGCATCCGCATCAGGCGCACCGCGCACAGCAGCATTTCCGTCGGCTGGATATGCGCATGTTACGGGAACTGATGCCCGCCCATTCCGACAATGCACAGATTTCTCGTGCGCGTGAAGCCCGTCGGGAACTTGAAGATATCTTCCAGCGTGAAATGCAGCATGAACGGCGTCAGATCCATGACTGGGACGACGATCAGTAATCAGAGAAGGCAGGTAGAGCATCATGCGTAAACGTTTTATTGCCGGTGCGGTTTGTCCGCACTGCCAGGAAAAAGACACGCTGGCCATGTGGCGTGAAAACAATGTCGATGTGGTTGAGTGTGTGAAGTGCGGCCATCAAATGCGCGAAGCGGATAAACAGGCACGCGATCAGGTTCGCAGCAATGAGCAGGTGATCGGAATTTTCCATCCCGAGTAGCGAAATGGCCCAGCTTTTTTTAAGCTTAACCACACAGCGGGATTGAATTCCGTTACAATTGACGCCATTAACGCTGTGGTCGCAAGAGAAAAAGATAACCTCTTGTACTCAGCCCCGAACCTTTCTGGTTGGTGTTATTGCACGCAAGAATAGACCAATGAGACGGGATCTTTGTTCTCAACGGTTAGGAGATATCATGAAAGTAGCAAAAGACCTGGTGGTAAGCCTGGCCTATCAGGTACGTACAGAAGACGGTGTGTTGGTTGACGAGTCACCGGTGAGTGCACCGTTAGACTATCTGCACGGTCATGGTTCCCTGATTTCTGGTCTGGAAAACGCGCTGGAAAACCACGTAGCGGGCGATAAGTTTGAGGTGCACATTCCTGCAAACGACGCTTACGGTCAGTACGATGACAACCTGGTACAGCGCGTACCAAAAGACGTTTTTATGGGCGTTGATGAATTACAGGTTGGTATGCGTTTCCTGGCAGAAACCGATCAGGGCCCAGTACCGGTTGAAATCACCGAAGTTGAAGACGAGCATGTTGTGGTTGACGGTAACCACATGCTGGCAGGTCAGAACCTGAACTTCAATGTTGAGGTGGTTGCGATTCGTGAAGCCACACCGGAAGAGCTGGCCCATGGCCACGTTCACGGTGCCGATGGTCATCATCACGATCATGACCACGATCACGATCACGGCCATGACCACGGTCAGGGTGGTTGCGGTACCGGTGGTTGCGGTTGCAGCCACTAAGTTCAAATCTGCATGTCAAGGCCACCTCCGGGTGGCCTTACTTTTTTCTGCCTGTCGCGGTGCGCGCGTCGATAACCGCCTGAATC
Source organism: Pantoea sp. Ae19-2 (assembly GCF_059801205.1). Taxonomy (NCBI): domain Bacteria; kingdom Pseudomonadati; phylum Pseudomonadota; class Gammaproteobacteria; order Enterobacterales; family Erwiniaceae; genus Pantoea; species Pantoea sp. Ae19-2. The sequence goes on from NZ_JBCHWE010000001.1 coordinate 4,316,099, forward strand.
AGTAATGAGGCGGTGGCGTTTCTTCAGAAGGATCGGCAATCATCGATGGCGCGCTGGCTTTGAACTTCTCAAGCAGCAGGCGCATATGTTCGCGCATCTTACTCATTTCAAGTTCATGCTGGACCACGGTATTGTTCAGTTGATCGATGGTCATCTCCTGAAAAGCCAGTTTACTTTCAAGCGTTTCAATACGTTGTTCCCACTCTGACTGTTGCATGACCTGTTCTCCTGTTAAGGTGCTACTCAGCGCGCAATTCTAATGGCTGACGTTGCAGAATTGCCCTATTTTTTATCTTTAATTTAGTGTTTAGCTTGAAAATGGCCCAGATGGCAGCATCTCTGGTGAAACTTCCTGATGCAAAAAAGGTCGGAAGTAGACCAGGATAATTACGCTGTGGGAGTGTTCGCCACTGCCACGTAAAGTTATAGTGTGGGCCCGCAGTCCGCAATGATTCCCGAGGTGTCAGGCTTCGGTTTTGGAGAAAGGATGAAATCACTGTTCAAAGTCACATTGTTAGCTACCACCATGGCCGTTGCGCTAAATGCTCCGCTGGCAATGGCCGCAGAAACTGCAGCGGCACCGGCTGCTGCTGATGCACCTCAGACTGCTCCCCAGGCTCCAAAAAACGCTGCCTTCAAAAACGAAGATCAGCAATCTGCATATGCATTAGGTGCATCGCTGGGCCGTTACATGGACAACTCTCTGAAAGAACAAGAGAAGCTGGGCATCAAACTGGACAAACAGCAGCTGATTGCCGGTGTTCAGGATGCATTCGGTGGCAAGAGCAAACTGTCTGACGAAGAAATCGAGCAAACACTGCAGGCGTTTGAAGTGCGTGTGAAAGGCGCGGCTTCAGCCAAGATGGAAAAAGACGCGAAAGAAAACGCTGAGAAAGGGGAAGCTTACAGCGCTAAGTTTGCCAAAGAGAGCGGCGTGAAGAAAACTGACAGTGGTCTGCTTTACAAAGTAGAGAAAGAAGGCACCGGCGATGCGCCGAAAGACAGCGATACCGTGGTCGTCAACTATAAAGGTACGCTGATTGACGGTACTGAGTTCGACAACTCTTACACGCGCGGTGAGCCTCTGTCATTCCGTCTTGATGGCGTGATCCCGGGCTGGACCGAAGGCCTGAAGCACGTTAAGAAAGGCGGTAAGATCAAGCTGGTCATTCCACCGAACCTTGCTTACGGTAAAAACGGCGTTCCGGGTATTCCGGCTAACTCCACCCTGGTGTTTGATGTTGAACTGCTTGATATCAAACCTGCTCCGAAAGCGGATGAAAAAACGCAGGCCCCTGCTGCTGACGCGAAGAAATCGCAGTAATCTGTCTACCGCCACCTTCGGGTGGCGGTTTCTGTTTATGACAAACCTCTGGCATAAGCCCGCGACATTTGCCAGACTATCGCCTGCATAACTATCCCAATATTGAGTCTGCCCGTAAGCCGCTGAGACAGGCTCCAGCCATGTAGGGTGATGTCTTCAATGTCTAATCCATTCAATCCCGGTGAACTGAGCGACTTCGATCTTCTGGAGCAGCATCCGTTCGAGCAAACTGATTACGATATTCTAAAGTCGTATGAGGCCGTCGTAGATGGCCTTGCCATGTTGATTGGCTCGCATTGCGAAATCGTCCTTCACTCACTGGAGGATCTGAACTGTTCGGCCGTGCGCATTGCTAACGGCGAGCACACAGGGCGTAAAGTGGGATCGCCCATTACGGATTTAGCACTGCGCATGCTGCACGATATGCAGGGTGCAGACAGCAATGTTTCCCGTGCCTACTTTACCCGCGCGAAAAGCGGTGTGCTGATGAAGTCAGTGACCATCGCGATTCGTAACCGACAGCAGCGGGTGATTGGGCTGCTGTGTATCAATATGAACCTTGATGTTCCGTTTTCGCAGATTATGTCGACATTTCTTCCCCCTGAGATGCATCAGGTTGACTCCAACGTCAACTTCGCCAGTTCGGTAGACGACCTGGTGATGCAAACGCTGGAATTTACTATTGAAGAGGTGAGCGCCGATCGCAACGTCTCTAATAATGCCAAAAATCGTCAGATCGTATTGAACCTGTATGAGAAAGGTATTTTTGACATCAAGGACGCGATTAATCAGGTGGCGGACCGCTTAAATATTTCTAAACACACCGTGTATCTGTACATCCGTCAGTTTAAAAATGGCGACTTTCAGGGGCAGGATCGCTAATGCGCTATGCGCTGTTAGTGACGGGACCGGCTTATGGCACGCAGCAGGCGACCAGCGCCTTGCTGTTTGCCAACGCGTTGCTGGCAGCCGGCCATCAACTGGAAAGCGTGTTCTTTTACCGCGAAGGGGTGCTGAATGCGAATCAGCTGACGGCACCGGCCAGTGATGAGTTTGATCTGGTAAGGGCATGGCAGACACTCAGTCAGACTCAGGGCGTCGCGCTGAATATCTGCGTTGCGGCGGCGTTACGCCGCGGCGTGACCGACCAGCAGGAAGCGTCACGGCTGGCGCTGCCCGGCGCTAATCTTCAACCCGGCTTTACGCTGGCGGGGTTAGGCGCGCTGGCGGAAGCTCTGCTGCGTTGCGAACGTATGGTGCAGTTTTAATGAATCGTGTTGCATTTGTTTTTACCCGTGCGCCGCATGGTAGCAGCGCGGGGCGTGAAGGACTGGATGCTGCGCTGGCCACCGGCGCGTTAAGCGACGATATTGGCCTGTTTTTTATCGGCGATGGCGTGCTCCAGCTCTGCAGCGGGCAACAGCCAGAAAGCATTCACGCCCGTCATTATGCCGCGACCTTTGGTGTGCTGGCGCTGTACGATATTGAGCAATGTTACCTGTGTCGGGACGCGTTACGGGATCGCGGTTTAGCGGAACGTGCGCCGCGCATGTTGGATGCTGAGATTTTAGATGCGCCGTTGCTGCGTCAAAAACTCGCGAGCTATGACCGTATTGTGACTTTTTAAGAGCGTGTAATGCTGCATACTTTATTTCATTCTCCGGCCTACAGTGATATCGATTCGCTGTCTTTGCTCCTCAGCCCGGACGACGACCTGTTATTGCTGCAGGACGGCGTGCTGGCTGCGATGCAGGGCAGTAAGGCGTTGGAAAAACTGAGCGCCAGTGGGGTAAACGTGTGGGCGTTGGAAGCGGACCTGAATGCACGCGGGCTGGGCGAGCAAATTTCCCCCATTGTGCAGCCAGTAGACTATACTTTCTTCGTTGCGTTAACGGTAAAACATCGACAACAAATGGCCTGGTAATTCGTTAACCCCCTGGTTATTTCTTGACACCCTTTTGACACAGCCCTAAAATTCTGCCTCCTCGTAATTCTACGAGGTGATTTATTACGTGTTTACGAAGCAAAAAGCTAAATCCCAGGAGCTATTTAATGGCAACAGTTAACCAGCTGGTTCGCAAACCACGCGTCCGCAAAGTTGCAAAGAGCAACGTGCCGGCGCTGGAAGCTTGCCCGCAGAAACGTGGTGTTTGTACTCGTGTGTACACCACCACTCCTAAAAAACCAAACTCAGCACTGCGTAAAGTTTGCCGTGTGCGTTTGACTAACGGTTTTGAAGTCACCTCCTACATCGGCGGTGAAGGTCATAACCTGCAGGAACACTCCGTGATCCTGATCCGTGGCGGTCGTGTTAAAGACCTGCCAGGTGTGCGTTACCACACCGTTCGTGGCGCGCTGGACTGCTCAGGTGTTAAAGACCGTAAGCAGTCACGCTCCAAGTACGGCGTGAAGAAGCCAAAGGCTTAATGGTTCTCCGTTAAGTAAGGCCAAACGTTTTAACTTAAATGTCAAACTAAACTCGTAGAGTTTTGGACAATCCTGAATTAACAACGGAGTATTTCCATGCCACGTCGTCGCGTCATTGGTCAGCGTAAAATTCTGCCGGATCCTAAGTTCGGATCAGAGCTGCTGGCTAAATTTGTAAACATCCTGATGGTAGATGGTAAAAAATCTACTGCCGAATCTATCGTCTATACCGCGCTTGAGACCCTGGCTCAACGTGCTGGTAAAGATGGCCTGGAAGCGTTCGAGGTTGCTCTCGAAAACGTACGTCCGACTGTCGAAGTTAAGTCACGTCGCGTTGGTGGTTCAACCTACCAGGTTCCAGTTGAAGTCCGTCCGGTTCGTCGTAATGCCCTGGCAATGCGTTGGATCGTAGAAGCTGCTCGTAAACGCGGTGATAAATCTATGGCTTTACGCCTGGCGAACGAACTTTCTGATGCTGCAGAAAACAAAGGTACTGCAGTGAAGAAACGTGAAGACGTTCACCGTATGGCTGAAGCCAACAAGGCGTTCGCTCACTACCGCTGGTAACAGCTGCGTAGGTGTTATTAACCCAGCGGGCGTCCCAGTGGCTTACCTGCTGGGCTTTATTAACTTAGAACGTCTAAGAATCAGAGGAATCAAATGGCTCGTAAAACACCCATTGAGCGCTACCGTAACATTGGTATCAGTGCGCACATCGACGCCGGTAAGACTACAACTACCGAACGTGTTCTGTTCTACACCGGTGTAAACCACAAAATCGGTGAAGTTCATGACGGCGCAGCAACCATGGACTGGATGGAGCAGGAGCAGGAACGTGGTATTACCATCACGTCAGCTGCGACCACCTGCTACTGGTCTGGTATGGCTAAGCAGTTTGAACCACACCACGTAAACATCATCGACACCCCGGGACACGTTGACTTCACCATCGAAGTTGAGCGTTCTATGCGTGTGCTTGATGGCGCAGTTATGGTTTACTGTGCAGTTGGTGGTGTTCAGCCACAGTCTGAAACCGTATGGCGCCAGGCTAACAAATATAAAGTTCCACGCATCGCGTTCGTTAACAAAATGGACCGCATGGGTGCTAACTTCCTGAAAGTTGTTGACCAGATGAAAGCGCGTCTGGGTGCAAACCCAGTTCCACTTCAGCTGGCTATCGGCGCAGAAGACAGCTTCACCGGTGTTGTTGACCTGGTGAAAATGAAAGCGATCAACTGGAACGATGAAGACCAGGGCGTGACCTTCGTTTACGAAGACATTCCAGCCAACATGCAGGAACTGGCTGAAGAATGGCGTGCGAAACTGGTTGAAGCCGCAGCTGAAGGTTCTGACGAGCTGATGGAGAAATTCTTCGGCGGCGAAGAGCTGACAGAAGAAGAGATCAAAACTTCTCTGCGTAAGCGCGTTCTGAAAAACGAAATCATTCTGGTGACCTGTGGTTCTGCATTTAAGAACAAAGGTGTTCAGGCGATGCTGGATGCGGTTGTTGAATACCTGCCAGCACCGACTGACGTTACCGCGATCAACGGTATCCTGGACGACGGTAAAGACACACCGGCTGAGCGTCATTCCGATGACAAAGAGCCGTTTGCTGCGCTGGCGTTTAAAATCGCTACCGACCCGTTTGTAGGTAACCTGACCTTCTTCCGCGTTTACTCTGGTGTGGTTAATACGGGTGATACCGTATTCAACCCGGTTAAGTCAAACCGTGAGCGTCTGGGCCGTATCGTTCAGATGCACGCCAACAAGCGTGAAGAAATCAAAGAAGTTCGTGCGGGCGATATCGCAGCAGCGATCGGCCTGAAGGACGTGACGACAGGTGACACCCTGTGTGACCCAGATAACGTCATCATCCTTGAGCGCATGGAATTCCCAGAGCCGGTAATTTCTATCGCCGTTGAGCCGAAAACCAAAGCTGACCAGGAAAAAATGGGTCTGGCTCTGGGTCGTCTGGCGAAAGAAGACCCGTCATTCCGCGTATGGACTGACGAAGAGTCTAACCAGACTATCATCGCTGGTATGGGTGAACTTCACCTCGATATCATCGTTGACCGTATGAAGCGTGAATTCAACGTTGAAGCGAACGTGGGTAAACCACAGGTTGCTTACCGTGAAGCCATTCGCTCTAAAGTCACCGGTATCGAAGGTAAACACGCCAAGCAGTCTGGTGGTCGTGGTCAGTACGGTCATGTTGTTATCGACATGTACCCACTGGAGCCGGGCGTTAACCCGAAAGGTTACGAATTTGTCAACGATATCAAAGGTGGTGTAATTCCTGGTGAATTCATCCCGGCCGTTGATAAAGGTATCCAGGAGCAGTTGAAATCAGGCCCACTGGCAGGTTATCCGGTTGTGGATCTGGGTGTTCGTCTGCACTTCGGTTCTTACCATGACGTTGACTCCTCTGAACTGGCGTTTAAACTGGCCGCGTCTATTGCCTTTAAAGATGGCTTTAAGAAAGCGCAGCCTGTTCTGCTTGAGCCTATCATGAAGGTTGAAGTTGAAACCCCAGAAGAGAACACCGGTGACGTAATCGGTGACCTTAGCCGTCGTCGTGGTATGCTCAAAGGGCAAGAATCTAACGCTACTGGCGTTCAGATCCACGCTGAAGTTCCGCTGTCTGAAATGTTCGGATATGCAACTCAGCTGCGCTCTCTGACCAAAGGTCGTGCTTCGTACTCCATGGAGTTCCTGAAGTATGACGACGCACCGAGCAACGTTGCGCAGGCCGTTATTGAAGCTCGTAGCAAATAAGCTACGGTTTAAATTTGAACTGATGCCTTCATCCAGAGTGATGAAGGCATAACGTAAGGAATATCGCCATGGCGAAAGAGCAATTTCAACGTAACAAACTGCACGTAAACGTGGGCACCATCGGTCACGTTGACCACGGTAAAACCACCCTGACTGCAGCGATCACCACCGTTCTGGCTAAAACCAACGGCGGCCAGGCACGTGCGTTCGATCAGATCGACAGCACCCCGGAAGAAAAAGCACGTGGTATCACCATCAACACGGCACACGTTGAGTATGAAACCCCGTCTCGCCACTATGCGCACGTTGACTGCCCAGGCCACGCCGACTATGTGAAAAACATGATCACCGGTGCTGCGCAGATGGACGGCGCGATCCTGGTTGTTGCTGCGACTGACGGCCCAATGCCGCAGACCCGTGAGCACATCCTGCTGGGTCGTCAGGTAGGCGTTCCTTACATCATCGTGTTCCTGAACAAGTGTGACATGGTTGATGACGAAGAGCTGCTGGAACTGGTTGAGATGGAAGTTCGTGACCTGCTGTCACAGTACGACTTCCCGGGCGACGATACACCAATCGTTCGCGGTTCAGCCCTGAAAGCGCTGGAAGGTAACCCAGAGTGGGAAGAGAAGATCGTTGAGCTGGCTGGTCACCTGGATAACTACATCCCGGATCCAGTACGTGCAATCGATATGCCATTCCTGCTGCCAATCGAAGACGTATTCTCAATCTCTGGCCGTGGTACTGTTGTAACCGGTCGTGTAGAGCGCGGTATCGTTAAAGTCGGCGACGAAGTTGAAATCGTTGGTATCAAAGATACCGCGAAATCAACCTGTACCGGTGTTGAAATGTTCCGCAAACTGCTGGACCAGGGTCAGGCAGGCGAAAACTGTGGTGTTCTGCTGCGCGGTATCAAGCGTGAAGACATCCAGCGTGGTCAGGTTCTGGCGAAGCCAGGCTCAATCAAGCCACACACCAAGTTCGAGTCAGAAGTTTACGTTCTGTCTAAAGACGAAGGTGGCCGCCATACTCCGTTCTTCAAGGGCTACCGTCCACAGTTCTACTTCCGTACCACAGACGTGACCGGTTCAGTAGAGCTGCCAGAAGGCGTTGAAATGGTTATGCCAGGCGACAACATCAAAATGGTTGTTACCCTGATTCACCCAATCGCAATGGACGAAGGTCTGCGCTTCGCAATCCGCGAAGGTGGCCGTACCGTTGGCGCGGGTGTTGTTGCTAAAGTTATCGCTTAATTGTGATATCTGATGTGGCCGCGTAAGCGGTCACAGCAAGACAGAAGAGGGCACTTAGGTGCTCTCTTTTTTTTGGGCTTAAACAGGCTACCTGAACGTTTTCCCTACAAAGGGTAGGTTTGAAATAAAAACGATTCGCATTTACACTGTGTGCACGAAATAGACTGAGTGATGAAGAAATGTACGTCTGTCTGTGTAATGCCATTAGTGATAAGACCCTCCGTGAAGTCGTGCGCCGCTACCAGCCGAAATCTATTCAGCAGCTTCGCCAAATCGTACCCGTGGGTAAGCAATGCGGTAAGTGCATTCGTGTCGCCCGTGAAATCATGGATGAAGAGATGCAGCAGGTTCCGCAGTATAAAGAGATCGCCTGAGCGCTTTCTTTCCTGGGACATGATAATACCCACAGTTTTCATCGCGTTTTTTTGACTTCTTTTTAACCGCATCTACGCTCAAATAAACATGAGCGGAGGACGTGAAATGAAGGGCGATGCGAAAATCATAAGTCATCTCAATAAACTGTTAGGGAATGAACTGGTTGCGATTAATCAGTATTTTCTCCATGCGCGGATGTTCAAAAACTGGGGGCTGATGCGTCTTAATGACGTTGAGTACCACGAATCCATTGATGAAATGAAGCATGCGGACAAATACATTGAACGCATTCTGTTTCTTGAGGGCATTCCAAATCTGCAGGATCTGGGACGACTCAGGGTCGGAGAGGATGTGGAAGAGATGCTGCAGTCCGATCTTAACCTTGAACTTGAAGGCGCAAAAGATCTGCGCGAAGCGATCGCGTATGCCGACAAAATTCATGACTACGTCAGTCGGGATATGATGATCGAAATCCTTGCGGACGAAGAGCACCATATCGACTGGATCGAGACCGAACTCGATCTGATCAAAAAAATGGGCATTCAAAACTATCTTCAGGCGCAAATCAGAGACGAATGAGGCTTTGCAGGACGATCATTCCCCAGCCCGCGGCGGCCAGAAAAGGGCCAAAAGGAAGCGGGCTGTTCATATACAAGCGCTTGTGGATGATAGCCCTGACCGCAAAGGCAAGCAGGGCTGACACACTGGCTATCAAGGCAATCCACGGCAGAGCCTGCCAACCACACCATATGCCCAGTGCGGCAAAGAGTTTGATATCGCCGTTACCCAATCCCTCTTGATGCTTTATCTGACGATACAGCCAGGCCAGTAGCCAGAGTGAACCGTAACCTGCGACGGCACCACCGACTGCCGAGGTGACGGAGAGCGGCGCAGCGAAAAAGAAGCGCGACAGTCCCAGCCAGAGTAAAGCGCCCGTCAGCACATCCGGCAGCAGGAAGTGGCGCTGGTCAATAACCGCAAGTAACAGAAGCAGGCAGGACGCCACCAGAATAAATGCTGCGGTGAGGGGGCACGCGTTAAACACGATCACCAGCATCAGGCAAAGCAGGGCGCCCGTCAGCTCAAACAGCAGGGGCAGCACGCCGATAGCCTGGCGACAGGCACGACAGCGCCCCTGAAGACACAGCCAGCTGATTAAGGGGATTTTATCGCGCCACAGGATGGGGGCCCGGCACAGCATGCATCGCGAAGGTGGCGTCCACAGCGCGCGGAACCAGTCGGACGGTGACGCCGTGGGCGAGTAACGTTGGCAGGCCAGGGCAAGAGTGCTACCCAGAGCGGCGCCAAGCGCCGTGACAGTGAACAGGATGATAAGCACCGCATTGCCTCAAATGAACTGACATGTCGCCTCAGCCTGGCGGAAGGCCCATCTGACGTCGCGGGCAAGATGAGCAGAGTGGAGCGCCCCTCACAGAGAAATTGCGGCTTTACATCTCTTATTCATCATTTTGTGCGGGCTGTGCCAGCACATCAGTTTCCACTTTTCACCGGCAAATTCCTGACATGGGTTGCTTCCTGAGCAAATATACGTATAATGCGCGGGCCTACCGATATTGGTAGGCGCGATTCGAGCTGAATCGCAGACGGCAGAATGTTGGGCCGTCTGACAATACTCCCAACTGTGGAGTTATATGCTGAACGATTACACTCTCCCATCAATCGTAATGGGTTCGAGTAGTAATTTTTTTCGTCTATAAAATGTTTGGAGCCTTGGTCTCATGTCGAACCAAAGAATCCGTATCCGTCTTAAAGCGTTTGATCATCGTCTGATCGATCAATCAACCGCGGAAATCGTCGAGACTGCCAAGCGCACTGGTGCGCAGGTCCGTGGTCCGATCCCGCTGCCAACCCGCAAAGAGCGCTTTACCGTTCTGATCTCCCCGCACGTTAACAAAGACGCGCGTGATCAGTACGAAATTCGCACTCACAAGCGTCTGGTAGACATCGTTGAGCCAACTGAGAAAACCGTTGATGCTCTGATGCGTCTGGACCTGGCTGCCGGTGTTGACGTGCAGATCAGCCTGGGTTAATCAGGTCATCGAGCGATTGAGAGGTTGAAACAATGATTGGTTTAGTCGGTAAAAAAGTGGGTATGACCCGCATCTTCACTGAAGATGGCGTTTCTATCCCAGTAACCGTAATCGAAGTTGAAGCGAACCGCGTTACTCAGGTCAAAGGCCTGGAAAACGATGGTTACCAGGCAATTCAGGTTACCACCGGTGCTAAAAAAGCAAACCGTGTGACCAAACCTGAAGCTGGTCATTTTGCTAAAGCTGGCGTAGAAGCTGGCCGTGGCCTGTGGGAATTCCGCACCGTTGAAGGTGATGAGTATGCCGTAGGTCAGAGCATCAGCGTTGAAATTTTCGCTGACGTTAAAAAAGTAGACGTAACTGGCACCTCTAAAGGTAAAGGTTTCGCAGGTACCGTTAAGCGCTGGAACTTCCGTACCCAGGACGCTACCCACGGTAACTCCTTGTCTCACCGCGTTCCGGGTTCTATCGGTCAGAACCAGACTCCGGGCAAAGTGTTCAAAGGCAAGAAAATGGCAGGTCAGCTGGGTAATGAGCGCGTAACTGTTCAGAGCCTGGACGTAGTACGTGTTGACGCTGAGCGCAACCTGCTGCTGGTTAAAGGTGCAGTTCCCGGTGCTACCGGTAGCGACCTGATCGTTAAACCAGCTGTGAAGGCGTAAGGGGATAGCAATGGAATTAGTATTGAAAGACGCGCAGAGCGCGCTGACTGTTTCCGAAACTACCTTCGGTCGTGATTTCAACGAAGCGCTGGTTCACCAGGTTGTTGTTGCTTACGCATCAGGCGCCCGCCAGGGTACTCGCGCGCAGAAAACTCGCGCTGAAGTAACCGGTTCAGGCAAAAAGCCTTGGCGTCAGAAAGGCACCGGCCGTGCGCGTTCAGGTTCTGTAAAGAGCCCGATCTGGCGTTCAGGTGGCGTGACCTTTGCTGCGAAGCCACAAGACCACAGTCAAAAAGTTAATAAAAAGATGTACCGCGGCGCGCTGAAAAGCATCCTGTCCGAACTGGTACGTCAAGATCGTCTGATCGTCGTCGAGCAGTTCTCTGTTGAAGCACCGAAAACTAAGTTGCTGGCGCAGAAGCTGAAAGACATGGCGCTGGAAGACGTGCTGATCATCACCGGTGAACTGGATGAGAATCTGTTCCTGGCTGCGCGTAACCTGTACAAGGTTGACGTGCGTGATGCAGCGGGTATCGATCCAGTTAGCCTGATCGCCTTCGACAAAGTCGTTATGACTGCTGATGCAGTTAAGCAAGTTGAGGAGATGCTGGCATGATCCGTGAAGAACGTCTGCTGAAAGTACTGCGCGCGCCGCACGTATCTGAAAAGGCATCTAGCGCGATGGAAAAAACCAACACCATCGTACTCAAAGTAGCTAAAGACGCGACTAAAGCAGAGATCGTTGCTGCTGTTGAGAAGCTGTTCGAAGTAGAAGTTAAAGACGTAAACACCCTGGTTGTTAAAGGTAAGGTTAAGCGTCACGGACAGCGTATCGGTCGTCGTAGCGACTGGAAAAAAGCTTACGTCACCCTGAAGGAAGGCCAGAATCTGGACTTCGTCGGCGGCGCTGAGTAAGTCGGAGGAGAAAGACAATGGCAGTTGTTAAATGTAAACCGACATCTCCGGGTCGTCGCCACGTCGTTAAAGTGGTGAACCCAGAGTTGCACAAGGGCAAGCCGTTTGCTCCATTGCTGGAAAAAAACAGCAAATCCGGTGGCCGCAACAACAACGGTCGCATCACTACCCGTCACATCGGTGGTGGTCATAAGCAGGCTTACCGTCTGGTTGATTTCAAACGCAACAAAGATGGTATCCCGGCAACCGTTGAACGTCTTGAGTACGATCCGAACCGCTCTGCGAACATCGCACTGGTTCTGTACAAAGACGGCGAACGCCGTTACATCCTGGCCCCTAAAGGCCTGAAAGCCGGCGACCAGATTCAGTCTGGCGTTGATGCTGCGATCAAAGCAGGTAACACACTGCCGATGCGTAACATCCCGGTGGGTTCTACCGTTCACAACGTAGAAATGAAACCAGGCAAAGGCGGTCAGATTGCTCGCTCAGCCGGTGCTTACGTGCAGATCGTTGCGCGTGAAGGTTCCTACGTTACCCTGCGTCTGCGTTCAGGTGAAATGCGTAAAGTCGAAGCTGACTGCCGCGCAACACTGGGCGAAGTCGGTAACGCTGAGCATATGCTGCGCGTTCTGGGTAAAGCCGGTGCAACCCGTTGGCGTGGTGTTCGTCCGACCGTTCGTGGTACCGCGATGAACCCAGTAGATCACCCGCACGGTGGTGGTGAAGGTCGTAACTTTGGTAAGCACCCGGTAACCCCGTGGGGCGTTCAGACCAAAGGTAAGAAGACCCGTAGCAACAAGCGTACCGATAAGTTTATCGTACGTCGCCGTAGCAAATAATATTAGAGGATAAGCCATGCCACGTTCTCTCAAGAAAGGTCCTTTTATTGACCTGCACTTGCTGAAGAAGGTAGAGAAAGCGGTGGAAAGCGGTGACAAGAAGCCTTTGCGCACTTGGTCCCGTCGTTCAACGATCTTTCCTAACATGATCGGTTTGACCATCGCTGTCCATAATGGTCGTCAGCACGTTCCTGTCTTTGTTTCCGACGAAATGGTTGGTCACAAACTGGGTGAATTCGCGCCGACACGTACTTATCGCGGTCACGCGGCTGATAAAAAAGCCAAGAAGAAATAAGTAGGAGGAAGAGATGGAAACTTTAGCTCAACATCGCCACGCTCGTTCTTCTGCTCAGAAGGTTCGCCTTGTTGCTGACCTGATCCGCGGTAAGAAAGTGTCGCAGGCACTGGACATTTTGACCTACACCAACAAGAAAGCGGCTGTACTGGTCAAGAAAGTTCTGGAATCTGCCATTGCTAACGCTGAACACAACGATGGCGCTGATATCGACGATCTGAAAGTCGCGAAAATTTTCGTCGACGAAGGCCCAAGCATGAAGCGCATTATGCCGCGTGCAAAAGGTCGTGCAGATCGCATCCTGAAGCGCACCAGCCACATTACTGTGGTTGTGTCCGATCGCTGAGACTCTGGAGACTAGCAATGGGTCAGAAAGTACATCCTAATGGTATTCGCCTGGGTATTGTAAAACCATGGAACTCTACCTGGTTTGCGAACACCAAAGAATTCGCTGACAACCTGGACAGCGACTTTAAAGTACGTCAGTACCTGACTAAGGAACTGGCTAAGGCGTCTGTATCTCGTATCGTTATCGAGCGTCCGGCTAAGAGCATCCGTGTGACCATTCACACCGCTCGTCCTGGCATCGTGATCGGTAAGAAAGGTGAAGACGTAGAAAAACTGCGCACGGTCGTGGCGAAAATCGCTGGCGTACCTGCACAGATCAATATCGCCGAAGTCCGTAAACCGGAACTGGACGCTAAACTGGTTGCTGACAGCATCACTTCACAGCTGGAGCGTCGCGTGATGTTCCGTCGTGCTATGAAGCGTGCGGTTCAGAACGCCATGCGTCTGGGCGCGAAGGGTATTAAAGTTGAAGTTAGCGGCCGTCTGGGCGGCGCCGAGATCGCACGTACCGAATGGTATCGTGAAGGTCGCGTGCCGTTGCACACTCTGCGTGCTGACATTGACTACAACACCTCTGAAGCGCACACCACTTATGGTGTAATCGGCGTTAAGGTATGGATCTTCAAAGGCGAGATCCTGGGTGGTATGGCTGCTGTTGAACAACCGGAACCGGCTGCTCAACCTAAAAAGCAGCAGCGTAAAGGCCGTAAGTAAGGAGAGTCGCTATGTTACAACCAAAGCGTACAAAATTCCGTAAAGTGCACAAAGGCCGCAACCGTGGTCTGGCGCAGGGTACGGATGTTAGCTTCGGGACTTTCGGTCTGAAAGCTGTTGGCCGTGGTCGTCTGACTGCCCGTCAGATCGAAGCAGCACGTCGTGCTATGACCCGTGCAGTTAAGCGTCAAGGTAAGATCTGGATCCGTGTATTCCCGGACAAACCGATCACCGAGAAGCCGCTGGAAGTGCGTATGGGTAAAGGTAAGGGTAACGTCGAGTATTGGGTTGCCCTGATCCAGCCTGGTAAAGTCCTGTATGAAATGGACGGCGTACCAGAAGAGCTGGCCCGTGAAGCATTCAAGCTGGCAGCAGCAAAACTGCCTATCAAAACCACCTTTGTAACTAAGACGGTGATGTAATGAAAGCAACAGAGCTGCGTGAAAAAAGCGTTGAAGAGCTGAACACTGAGCTGCTTAATCTGCTGCGTGAGCAATTTAACCTGCGCATGCAGGCAGCATCTGGCCAACTGCAGCAGTCTCATCTGCTGAAGCAGGTTCGCCGTGATGTTGCGCGCGTTAAGACTTTACTGACTGAGAAGGCGGGTTCGTAATGACCGATAAAATCCGTACTCTGCAGGGTCGTGTCGTTAGTGACAAAATGCAGAAATCTGCGGTTGTTGCTATCGAGCGTTTCGTGAAGCATCCAATCTATGGAAAATTCATTAAGCGTACGACTAAGCTGCACATCCATGACGAGAACAACGAATGTGGAATCGGTGACGTGGTAGAAATCCGCGAATGCCGTCCACTGTCCAAGACTAAGTCCTGGACTCTGGTTCGCGTTGTAGAGAAAGCAATTCTGTAATAGAATCTGCCCTCTTTAAAAATCGAATGAACGGCTCGCAAGAGCCGTTCATTTTTTCTACCCATCTGCGAGAACCGGTGTTATAATGCCGCGCCCTCAATTATGGGGCTTTCAATCGACCTGAGGTCTAGGTCCCGAAGTAGTAGTTGACATTAGCGGAGCACTGAAATGATCCAAGAACAGACTATGCTGAACGTCGCCGACAACTCCGGTGCACGTCGCGTAATGTGTATCAAGGTTCTGGGTGGCTCGCACCGTCGCTACGCAGGCGTCGGCGACATCATTAAAGTTACCATCAAGGAAGCAATTCCACGTGGTAAAGTTAAAAAAGGTGATGTCCTGAAGGCGGTAGTGGTGCGCACCAGGAAGGGTGTTCGTCGCCCGGACGGTTCTGTCATTCGCTTCGATGGTAATGCATGCGTTATTTTAAACAATAACAGTGAGCAGCCTATCGGTACGCGTATTTTTGGGCCGGTAACTCGTGAACTTCGTACTGAAAAGTTCATGAAAATTATCTCTCTGGCACCAGAAGTACTCTAAGGAGCGAACAATGGCAGCTAAAATCCGTCGTAACGACGAAGTTATCGTGTTAACCGGTAAAGATAAAGGTAAGCGCGGTAAAGTTAAGAACGTCCTGTCTTCTGGCAAGGTCATCGTTGAAGGTATCAACCTGGTTAAGAAACATCAGAAGCCTGTTCCGGCTCTGAACCAACCAGGCGGCATCGTTGAAAAAGAAGCTGCTATTCAGGTTTCTAACGTTGCTCTCTTCAATGCGGCAACCGGTAAGGCTGACCGTGTAGGCTTTAGATTCGAAGACGGCAAAAAAGTCCGTTTCTTCAAGTCTAATAGCGAAACTATCAAGTAATTTGGAGTAGTACGATGGCGAAACTGCATGATTACTACAAAGACGAGGTAGTCCAGAAACTCATGAGTGAGTTCGGCTACAATTCTGTCATGCAAGTCCCTCGGGTCGAGAAGATCACCCTGAACATGGGTGTTGGTGAAGCGATCGCTGACAAGAAACTGCTGGATAACGCAGCAGCTGACCTGGCAGCAATCTCCGGTCAAAAACCGTTGATCACCAAAGCACGCAAATCAGTTGCAGGCTTCAAAATCCGTCAGGGCTATCCGATCGGCTGTAAAGTAACTCTGCGTGGCGAACGCATGTGGGAGTTCTTTGAGCGTCTGATCACCATTGCTGTACCGCGTATCCGTGACTTCCGTGGCTTGTCCGCTAAGTCATTCGATGGTCGTGGCAACTACAGCATGGGTGTACGTGAGCAGATCATCTTCCCAGAAATCGACTACGACAAAGTCGATCGCGTTCGTGGTTTGGATATTACCATTACCACTACTGCGAAATCTGATGATGAAGGCCGTGCTCTGCTGGCTGCCTTTGACTTCCCGTTCCGTAAGTAAGGTAGGGTTACTTAATGGCTAAGCAATCTATGAAAGCACGCGAAGTTAAGCGTGTGAAATTAGCAGACAAATTCTTCGCAAAACGCGCTGAACTGAAAGCGATCATTTCTGATGTGAACGCTTCCGACGAAGACCGTTGGGATGCCGTTCTCAAGCTGCAGAGTCTGCCGCGTGATTCCAGCCCTTCACGTCAGCGTAACCGCTGCCGTCAAACAGGTCGTCCGCACGGTTTCCTGCGGAAGTTTGGGTTGAGCCGTATCAAGGTCCGTGAAGCCGCAATGCGCGGTGAAATCCCGGGTCTGAAAAAGGCTAGCTGGTAATTGTCACCAATTGAATCACGGGAGTAACACAGATGAGCATGCAAGATCCGATCGCGGATATGCTGACCCGTATCCGTAACGGTCAGGCCGCGAACAAAGTTGCGGTCACCATGCCCTCCTCCAAGCTGAAATTGGCAATTGCCAACGTGCTGAAGGAAGAAGGCTTTATTGAAGATTTTAAAATCGAAGGCGACATCAAGCTGGAACTGGAACTGACTCTTAAGTATTTCCAGGGTAAAGCTGTTGTAGAAAGCATTCAGCGAGTAAGCCGTCCCGGCCTGCGCATCTATAAGAAAAAAGATGAGCTGCCAAAGGTAATGGCTGGTATGGGTATCGCTGTCATTTCTACATCGAAAGGTGTCATGACTGATCGTGCAGCGCGCCAGGCTGGTCTTGGTGGCGAAATTATCTGCTACGTAGCGTAATCGGAGGAATAAAATGTCTCGTGTTGCTAAAGCACCTGTCGTTATTCCTGCCGGCGTAGAGGTAAAACTCAACGGTCAGGTAATTTCGATTAAAGGTAAAAACGGCGAGCTGACTCGTACTATCAATGATGCTGTTGAAGTTAAGCATGCTGACAACGCTCTGACTTTCGCTCCGCGCGAAGGTTTCGTTGACGGCTGGGCGCAGGCGGGTACTTCTCGCGCGCTGCTGAACGCAATGGTTATCGGTGTTACCGAAGGCTTCACTAAGAAGCTGCAGCTGGTTGGTGTTGGTTATCGTGCTGCCGTAAAAGGCAACGTAGTTAACCTGTCTCTGGGCTTTTCTCATCCAGTTGATCACCAGCTGCCCGCGGGTATCACTGCAGAGTGTCCGACTCAGACTGAAATCGTGCTGAAAGGCGCTGATAAGCAGGTGATCGGCCAGGTTGCAGCTGACTTGCGCGCCTACCGTCGTCCTGAGCCTTATAAAGGCAAGGGTGTCCGTTACGCCGACGAAGTCGTGCGTACCAAAGAGGCTAAGAAGAAGTAAGGTAACACTATGGATAAGAAATCTGCTCGTATCCGTCGTGCGACCCGTGCACGTCGCAAGCTCAAAGAGCTGGGTGCTACTCGCCTGGTGGTACATCGTACCCCGCGTCACATTTACGCACAGGTAATCGCCCCGAACGGTTCCGAAGTTCTGGTTGCTGCTTCTACTGTAGAAAAAGCTATCACTGAACAACTGAAGTTTACCGGTAATAAAGAAGCCGCAGCTGCTGTAGGTAAAGCTATTGCAGAACGCGCAATCGAAAAAGGCATCACTGGTGTTTCTTTCGACCGTTCCGGTTTCCAATATCATGGTCGCGTCCAGGCACTGGCAGATGCTGCCCGTGAAGCTGGCCTTCAGTTCTAAGGTAGAGGTCTAAGATGGCACACATCGAGAAACAAGCTGGCGAACTGCAGGAAAAACTGATCGCGGTAAACCGTGTATCTAAAACTGTAAAAGGTGGTCGTATTTTCTCCTTCACCGCACTGACTGTAGTGGGTGATGGTAACGGCCGCGTTGGTTTTGGTTACGGTAAAGCGCGTGAAGTTCCAGCAGCGATCCAGAAAGCGATGGAGAAAGCCCGTCGCAATATGGTTAATGTCGCGCTGATCAACGGCACCCTGCAGCACCCTGTTAAAGGTGCGCACACTGGGTCCCGTGTGTTCATGCAGCCGGCTTCAGAAGGTACCGGTATCATCGCCGGTGGTGCAATGCGCGCCGTTCTGGAAGTCGCTGGAGTACATAACGTTCTGGCAAAAGCCTATGGTTCCACCAACCCGATTAACGTGGTTCGTGCAACTATTGACGGTCTGGGCAATATGAAGTCTCCGGAAATGGTCGCTGCTAAGCGTGGTAAATCCGTTGAAGAAATTCTGGGGTAATCACGATGGCTAACACTATTAAAATCACCCAAACCCGTAGTTCAATCGGCCGCTTGCCTAAGCATAAAGCCACTCTGGTTGGCCTGGGTCTGCGTCGTATTGGTCATACCGTAGAGCGTGAAGATACGCCAGCTGTACGCGGTATGGTCAACGCGGTTTCCTACATGGTTAAAGTGGAGGAGTAAGAGATGCGTTTAAATACTCTGTCTCCGGCCGAAGGGTCTAAGCACGCTACCAAGCGTCTGGGTCGTGGTATCGGTTCTGGCCTCGGAAAAACCGGTGGTCGTGGTCACAAAGGTCAGAACTCTCGTTCTGGCGGTGGCGTACGTCGCGGTTTCGAAGGTGGTCAGATGCCTCTGTACCGTCGTCTGCCGAAGTTCGGTTTCACCTCTCGCAAAGCAATGATCACCACAGAGATTCGTCTGTCTGATCTGGCGAAAGTTGAAGGCGGTATCGTCGACCTGAACGCGCTGAAAGCAGCCAACATTGTCGGTGTTCAGATTGAATTCGTTAAAGTAATTCTTTCTGGTGAAGTTTCTGCACCGGTAACGGTTCGCGGCCTGCGTGTCACCAAAGGTGCTCGTGCTGCAATCGAAGCTGCTGGCGGTAAAATCGAGGAATAAGTAGCAGATGGCTAAACAACCGGGATTAGATTTTCAAAGTGCCAAAGGTGGCTTTGGTGAACTGAAACGCAGACTGCTGTTTGTAATCGGTGCACTGATTGTCTTCCGTATTGGCTCTTTTATTCCGATCCCTGGTATTGATGCCACTGTACTTGCCAAACTGCTTGAGCAACAGCGTGGCACCATCATTGAAATGTTTAACATGTTCTCTGGTGGTGCTCTCAGCCGTGCTTCTATCTTTGCTCTGGGTATCATGCCGTATATTTCGGCATCGATTATTATCCAGCTGTTAACGGTGGTTCATCCCGCGTTAGCTGAAATTAAGAAAGAAGGGGAGGCTGGCCGTCGTAAGATTAGCCAGTACACCCGTTACGGTACGTTGGTATTGGCCATATTCCAGTCAATCGGTATTGCTACCGGTTTACCGAATATGCCTGGTATGCAAGGCCTGGTAATGAATCCAGGCTTTGCATTCTATTTTACCGCTGTTGTGAGTCTGGTTACCGGGACAATATTCCTGATGTGGCTGGGCGAACAGATAACTGAGCGTGGTATCGGTAACGGTATTTCAATCATTATCTTCGCAGGTATTGTTGCGGGTCTTCCGCCGGCCATTGGCCATACCATCGAGCAAGCGCGGCAAGGTGACCTGCACTTCCTTCTGTTGCTGTTGGTTGCAGTTCTCGTATTTGCAGTGACCTTCTTTGTTATTTTCGTTGAGCGTGGTCAACGCCGCATTGTGGTGAACTATGCCAAACGTCAACAAGGTCGCCGTGTATACGCTGCACAGAGCACACATTTACCGTTGAAAGTGAATATGGCAGGGGTTATCCCGGCAATCTTCGCTTCCAGCATTATTCTGTTCCCGGCAACGATTGCATCGTGGTTCGGGGGCGGTACCGGTTGGAACTGGCTGACAACAATTTCGATGTATTTGCAGCCAGGACAGCCGCTTTATGTGCTACTCTATGCGACTGCTATCATCTTCTTCTGTTTCTTCTACACGGCGTTGGTTTTCAACCCGCGTGAAACAGCAGATAACCTGAAGAAGTCTGGTGCATTCGTACCGGGAATTCGTCCGGGAGAGCAAACGGCGAAGTATATTGATAAAGTAATGACGCGGTTAACCTTAATCGGTGCCCTCTACATTACCTTTATCTGCCTTATCCCGGAGTTCATGCGTGATGCGATGAAAGTTCCTTTCTACTTTGGCGGTACATCACTGCTCATCGTAGTGGTCGTCATCATGGACTTTATGGCTCAAGTGCAAACTCTGATGATGTCAAGTCAGTACGAGTCTGCATTGAAGAAAGCTAACCTGAAGGGCTACGGCCGTTAATTCAGGTGGTTGAGAAGTTACGGAGAGTAAAAATGAAAGTTCGTGCTTCCGTCAAGAAATTATGTCGTAACTGCAAAATCATTCGCCGCGACGGTGTCGTTCGTGTGATCTGCAGCGCCGAGCCAAAGCATAAACAGCGCCAAGGCTGATTTTCACATATTTTTCTTGCAAAGTCGGGTTGAGCTGGCTAGATTAGCCAGCCAATCTTTTGTATGTCTGTACGTTTCCATTTGAGTATCCTGAAAACGGGCTTTTCGGCATGGTACGTACATATTAAATAGTAGGAGTGCATAGTGGCCCGTATAGCAGGCATTAACATTCCTGATCAGAAACATACCGTTATCGCTTTAACCTCGATTTTCGGTATTGGTAAGACTCGTTCGAAAGCCATCTGCGCTTCAACGGGCATTGCTGAAAATGTTAAGATCAGTGAGCTGTCTGAAGAACAAATTGATCAGCTGCGTGATGCAGTTGCTAAATTCGTTGTAGAAGGTGATCTGCGCCGTGAAATCACCCTGAGCATCAAGCGTCTTATGGACCTTGGTTGCTACCGTGGTTTGCGCCATCGTCGTGGTCTTCCGGTTCGCGGTCAGCGCACCAAGACCAACGCACGTACCCGTAAGGGTCCGCGTAAACCGATCAAGAAATAATCGGGGTGAGTAAATAATGGCAAAGGCACCAGTTCGTGCACGTAAGCGTGTAAGAAAACAAGTCTCAGATGGCGTGGCTCATGTCCATGCTTCTTTTAACAACACAATCGTTACCATTACTGATCGTCAGGGTAACGCACTGGGTTGGGCAACCGCCGGTGGTTCCGGTTTCCGCGGTTCACGTAAATCCACTCCGTTTGCTGCTCAGGTCGCTGCAGAGCGCTGTGCAGAAGCGGTAAAAGATTACGGTATTAAGAACCTGGAAGTTATGGTTAAGGGTCCGGGTCCGGGTCGCGAATCAACAATTCGTGCACTGAACGCCGCTGGTTTCCGCATCACGAATATTACTGATGTGACTCCGATCCCTCATAACGGTTGTCGTCCGCCGAAAAAACGTCGCGTATAACGCCCCGTTTTTTAGGATAGTTGGAGAAAGAAAATGGCAAGATATTTGGGTCCTAAGCTCAAGCTGAGCCGTCGTGAGGGCACTGACTTATTCCTTAAGTCTGGCGTTCGCGCGATTGATTCCAAGTGTAAAATTGAACAAGCTCCTGGTCAGCACGGTGCGCGTAAGCCACGTCTGTCTGACTACGGCGGCCAGTTACGTGAAAAGCAAAAAGTTCGTCGTATGTACGGTGTTCTTGAGCGTCAGTTCCGTAACTATTACAAAGAAGCAGCACGTCTGAAAGGCAACACCGGTGAAAACCTGTTGGCTCTGCTGGAAGGCCGTCTGGACAACGTCGTTTATCGTATGGGCTTTGGTGCCACGCGTGCGGAAGCACGTCAGCTGGTGAGCCATAAGTCTGTTCTGGTAAATGGTCGCGTTGTTAACATCGCTTCTTATCAGGTATCTCCGAATGATGTCGTTAGCATCCGTGAGAAAGCCAAAAAGCAATCTCGCGTGAAGGCCGCTCTGGAGCTGGCTGAGCAGCGTGAAAAGCCAACCTGGCTGGAAGTTGATGCAGCTAAGATGGAAGGTGTGTTCAAACGTATTCCTGAACGTACCGATCTGTCTGCGGACATTAACGAACACCTGATCGTCGAGCTTTACTCCAAGTAAAGCTTAGTACCAAAGAGAGGACACAATGCAGGGTTCTGTGACAGAGTTTCTAAAACCGCGCCTGGTAGATATCGAGCAAGTGAGTTCGACGCACGCCAAGGTGACCCTTGAGCCTTTAGAGCGTGGCTTTGGCCATACTCTTGGTAACGCGCTGCGCCGTATTCTGCTTTCATCAATGCCGGGTTGCGCGGTGACCGAGGTTGAAATTGATGGTGTACTGCATGAGTACAGCACCAAAGAGGGTGTACAGGAAGATATCCTGGAAATCCTGCTCAACCTTAAAGGTTTGGCGGTAAGAGTTCAGGGCAAAGATGAAGTTATTCTTACCTTGAATAAATCTGGCATTGGCCCTGTGACTGCAGCCGACATTACCCATGATGGTGATGTCGAAATCGTCAAGCCGCAGCATGTGATCTGCCATCTGACCGATGAAAATGCATCTATTAGCATGCGTATCAAAGTTCAGCGTGGTCGTGGTTATGTGCCGGCTTCTGCCCGAATTCATTCGGAAGAAGATGAGCGCCCAATCGGCCGTCTGTTAGTTGACGCTTGCTACAGCCCTGTAGACCGTATCGCCTACAATGTTGAAGCAGCGCGTGTAGAGCAGCGCACCGACCTGGACAAGCTGGTCATCGAAATGGAAACCAACGGCACAATCGATCCTGAAGAGGCGATTCGTCGTGCGGCAACCATCCTGGCAGAACAACTGGAAGCTTTCGTTGACTTACGTGATGTACGTCAGCCGGAAGTGAAAGAAGAGAAACCAGAATTCGATCCGATCCTGCTGCGCCCTGTTGACGATCTGGAATTGACTGTCCGCTCTGCTAACTGCCTTAAGGCAGAAGCTATCCACTACATCGGTGATCTGGTACAGCGTACTGAGGTTGAGCTGCTTAAAACGCCTAACCTTGGTAAAAAATCTCTTACCGAGATTAAAGATGTGCTGGCCTCACGTGGTCTGTCTCTGGGCATGCGCCTGGAAAACTGGCCACCGGCAAGCATTGCTGATGAATAACCCGATCACAGGTTAAGGTTTCACTGAGAAGGATAAGGTCATGCGCCATCGTAAGAGTGGTCGTCAACTGAACCGCAACAGCAGCCATCGTCAGGCTATGTTCCGCAACATGGCTGGCTCTCTGGTTCGTCATGAGATCATTAAGACGACTCTGCCGAAAGCCAAAGAGTTGCGCCGCGTAGTTGAGCCGCTGATTACTCTTGCCAAGACCGACAGCGTAGCTAATCGTCGTCTGGCATTCGCCCGCACTCGTGATAACGAGATCGTGGCAAAACTGTTTAATGAGTTAGGCCCGCGTTTCGCGAGCCGTGCAGGTGGTTACACTCGCATTCTGAAGTGTGGCTTCCGCGCTGGTGACAACGCTCCGATGGCATACATCGAGCTGGTTGATCGTCCAGAAGCTCAAGCAGAAGCTGCGGCAGAGTAATCTGTTGCAACGTGAAAAACCCGCTTCGGCGGGTTTTTTATTGTCTGCAGTTCCGCGTCTGCTACGCTTGTCATGTTATGAAGGAGGCGAACAATGTGGTTAATTGATCAGCTTGTTGAACAGCATATCAAAGCGGCGCAGGAGAAAGGCGAGCTAAGTAACCTGCCGGGTGAAGGTGCGCCGCTGCAACTTGAAGACGACAGTCAGGTTCCACCTGAGCTGCGTGCAGGATTTCGACTGTTAAAAAATGCAGGCTTCCTGCCCCCGGAGCTCGAACTCCGGCGCGAAGCGCTGCAGGTCAGCGATCTGTTACACCATTTAGATCCTGACGATCCTGAGCGACTGATTCAGACACAACGGCTGCTGCTGCTGAAGGTTAAACTTCGTCAGGCCGGCATGAGCACAGATTTTCTGGATGGGGAATATGGCCGCGCAATTAAGCGCAAAATTTCGCCAGATTAGCATGTTTTATGTCGTCAGCATCCGCGTATAATAGTGGCTGCTGCATCTTTAACAGCCTTATTTCTATCAACGACACGGAGAAATTATGTCCAGTTATCGCCATACGAAAGGGCAAATACAGGATAACGCCTTACAGGCATTGTTACACGATCCTCTCTTCAGACAGCGGGTCGAACAGAAACAAAAAGGGAAGGGCAGTTTCAAACGTAAAGCAAAACATGGAAAAGGAAAAGACTGGGAGGCCAGTGATAAGCAAGCCGTTTATCACTGGCCTTCTGCTTTTCGGGCACAAAAAAGCCGCGTTATAGCGGCTTCGTCGTTTAAATTTTTGTGTTTTGTTGTTTAAGTAAGTCGCGAATTTCGGTCAGAAGCAGTTCTTCGTTTGAAGGTTTGGGGGCCGGTTTTTCCACTTCTTTCTTTTTATACAGTTTGTTCATCAACTTGATTGCCATGAAGATAGCAAAAGCAACAATGATGAAATCAAATACGGTTTGCAGGAAAACACCATATTCCATGACGACAGCGGGCGCATTACCTACGGCGGGTTTAAGCACCCAACTAAACGATTTGAAATCAACGCCGCCAATCAGCAAACCCAAAGGTGGCATAATGATGTTCGCCACCAATGATGAAACAATTTTACCAAATGCCGCACCAATGATGACACCGACTGCCAGGTCAACCACATTGCCGCGCATCGCAAAATCACGAAACTCTTTGAATAAACTCATACTTCTCTCCTTGCCTTAGCCAATGCCATAAAGTTTAACAAAGCTTGCCATATTTGCCATTGCTGCGAACAATTTGCTAAATGATGTCAGACACAGCCCTGAATTTTTTACAGGAAGAACGGACTTGGCTGAAACAGGCGTTCGACGTCCGGTACAAATTTCTTATCGGTTAAAAACATGACGACGTGGTCGCCCTGTTCAATACGCAGGTTGTCATTCGCTATCATCACATCATCGCCGCGAACCACCGCACCAATCAATGTGCCTGGTGGAAGCTTGATATCATCAATTGACCGTCCCACCACGCGTGAGGTGGTTTCATCACCGTGCGCAATGGCTTCAATGGCTTCGGCAATACCGCGGCGTAAAGACGAAACGCCTACAATGTCCGCTTTGCGCACGTGCCCTAACAGGGCTGAAATCGTGGCCTGCTGTGGCGAAATGGCAATATCAATTACGCTGCCCTGGACCAGATCGACGTAAGCCCGTCGTTGTATCAGCACCATGACTTTCTTGGCACCCATTTTTTTAGCCAGCATGGCCGACATAATATTCGCTTCGTCATCGTTGGTGACGGCAATGAATAAGTCGACCTGCTCGATGTGCTCTTCCGCCAGCAGCTCCTGATCGGACGCATCACCATAGAACACCACTGTATCATGTAACTGTTCTGCCAGCTCGGCAGCACGCTGAGGATTACGCTCAATGAGTTTGACGCTGTAATTTTTCTCAAGCCGCTGCGCCAGGCCAAAACCAATATTTCCGCCGCCCACCAACATGATGCGTTTATAGGGTTTTTCCAGCCGCTGCATTTCACTCATGACTGCACGAATATGCTGGCTTGCGGCAATGAAAAAGACCTCATCCCCTGCTTCAATAATGGTGGATCCCTGTGGACGGATAGGGCGATCCTGACGGAAGATTGCCGCCACGCGCGTATCGATATGTGGCATATGGTCCCGCAGGATCGACAGCGGATTGCCTACGAGCGGACCGCCATAATAGGCTTTGACAACGGCAAGACTGACCTTACCTTCGGCAAAGTTAACGACCTGCAGTGCACCAGGATACTGAATCAGACGATATATGTTGTCGATGACCAGTTGCTCAGGCGAAATCAAATGATCGATGGGCACGGCTTCAGGAATAAACAGTTTATCGGCGTCGCGCAGATAGTCCGCCGCACGGATACGGGCGATGCGATTTGGCGTGTTGAAAAGCGAATAAGCGATTTGGCAGGCAATCATATTGGTTTCATCCGAGCTGGTCACGGCAACCAGCATATCGGCATCCTCTGCACCGGCCTCACGGAGAATACGTGGGTGAGAACCATGGCCCTGCACGACACGTAAATCAAATTTGTCCTGCAGTTGGCGTAACCGCGTTGAGTCTGTATCCACAACGGTAATATCGTTATTTTCACCAACCAGGTTTTCTGCCAGTGTGCCGCCGACCTGACCAGCACCAAGAATTATGATTTTCATCGCTTATCAATGCCTTTTCAGAGTGGACCCGTGCGTTTCACCAGCTTAGCGTAGAAAAAACCATCTCCGCCTTCTGCCTCGGGAAAGACCTGCCAACCGTTCAGGGGCGCGCCGGACAATGAAACCGCTTCCGCATCAGCGTGACGCTCGATGAACTCGCTGATTTGCCGCTGGTTCTCGTCCGGTAAGACAGAGCAGGTTGCATAGATCATCGTACCGCCGGGTTTGAGCAGCGGCCAGGTCGCATCCAGAATTTCACGTTGTAATGCGGCCAGCTCTGCAATGTCGCGATCGCGACGTAACCACTTAATGTCGGGATGCCGGCGGATAACGCCGGTCGCTGAGCAGGGCGCATCCAGCAAAATGCGGTCAAACTGACGTTGGTCGCACCACTGCTGCGGCGTGCGCCCATCTCCCTGTTTTACCTCGGCGGTCATCCCCAGACGAGTCAGATTTTCATTCACGCGTTTCAGTCGTTGGGCATCAACATCGACAGCAAGCACCTGTGCCTCGGGAGCAATCTCCAGAATGTGGGTCGTTTTCCCTCCCGGCGCCGCGCAGAGATCCAGAATCTGCTCACCGTTTTTTGGCTCAAGCAGAAGCGCACAGCGTTGAGCGGAGAGATCCTGTACCGTAAACCAGCCTTGCTCAAAGCCAGGCAGCAGAGTAACCGGTGCAGGCGCCGCAAGACGCAGCGCTTCTGGCACATCTTGGGCGACAGCAGCACTCTTCTCCTCTGCGGTGAGGCGCGCCAGCCAGCTGTCACGTGAATGATGTTGGCGATTAACACGCAACCACATCGGTGGTCGCTGGTTGTTTGCCTCAACAATTTGCTGCCACTGCTCTGGCCATGCCTGCTGAAGCCGGTTCAGTAACCAGCCCGGATGAAGATGACGCTGAGGACCATCCTGAATACTGGCAAGAAGGGCTTCCTGCTGACGCTGGAACTGGCGCAAGACGCCATTGATTAATCCTTTCAGGTTTGCGCGTTTCAGCACCTCCGCCCCGGCCACTGTCTCCGCTAATGCTGCATGAGCGGGCACGCGTGTATAAAGTAGCTGATATAAGCCCACCATAATCAGGAAATGCAGCGTACGCTGCTTACCCGTTAAGGGACGTTCCATCAGTTTGCCGATCAGCGCTTCCAGCTGCGGTAACGTGCGCAGTACACCAAAGCAGATCTCTTGTACCAGGGCAGCATCTTTATCTGAGAGTTTTTTCTGTGCCGCGGGCAAGGCGGTATTGAGTGATTCGCCTTTATCGACAACGCGTTCGATCAGTTGAGCAGACAGGCTACGAAGATTGGTTGATTTAGTCATAAGATAGTGCCATCAAGCAAAAGGCCCGGTTTTGCCGGGCCTGAGGGTCAGTCCAGAAGCGTGCCGGTTTCAAACCATTCGCGACGCGAGTTAAGCAGGTCCTGTGCTGACATCGTTTTTTTACCGGCGGGTTGAAGCTGAAGTAAATTCAGCACGCCGTCGGCAGTGGCAATGTGAATGCCGTGTTTGTCAGCCTGGATAATCTCTCCCGGCTGCTTGTTGACATGAGGTAAGACGCTGGCTTGCCAGACTTTCACCGGCTGGTCATTCACCATAAAAAAGCTTATCGGCCAGGGATTAAAAGCACGAATGCAGCGTTCCAGCTGTTCAGCCGGCAACGTCCAGTTAAGGCGCGCCTCTTCTTTGCTCAGTTTTTCTGCGTAGTTAGCCAGACTTTCATCCTGCTGAACGGCCTGCGCGTTACCGTCACGTAACTGGGATAATGTGGTCATCAACCCTGCCGGACCCAGATCTGCCAGCTTATCGTAAAGCGTTGCGCTGGTGTCTTCAGCGCTAATCGGACAGGCGAGTTTTAACAACATGTCACCCGTATCCAGCCCGACATCCATCTGCATAATGGTCACGCCGGTTTCGCTGTCACCCGCCCAGAGTGCGCGCTGAATAGGCGCGGCGCCACGCCAGCGTGGTAACAGGGAACCGTGCACGTTGATACAACCCAAACGGGGCATCTCAAGCACGGTTTTTGGCAGGATGAGCCCATAAGCGACGACAACCATGACGTCAGCCTGTAAGTCTGCAACCAACTGTTGGTTTTCGGCCGGGCGCAGGGATTGGGGTTGAAATACCGGAATGTTGTGAGCCTGGGCCAATGACTTGACCGGGCTGGCGGTCAACTTATTGCCGCGACCTGCAGGACGATCCGGCTGGGTGAAGACGCCGACAATCTGATGCTCAGAAGCAAGCAGCGCGTCAAGATGACGCGCTGCAAAGTCTGGCGTGCCAGCAAAGATAATTTTAAGCGGAGCAGACACGTTTATCCCTTATTCCGATCTCAGGAAGCCTGAGCATTTTGACGCGCCAGCTTTTCTAACTTTGTTTTAATGCGCTGACGCTTTAAAGGCGAAAGATAATCGATGAACAGCTTACCATCGAGATGGTCGATTTCGTGCTGGATGCAGATAGCCAGAAGATCACCGGTTTCAAGTTCGAAGCTTTTACCCTCGCGGTCCAGTGCACGGACTTTTACCCGCTCGGCACGAGGCACAAAGGCACGTTGCTCAGGAATAGACAGGCAACCTTCTTCGATACCCGTTTCGCCGCTCTTTTCCAGCAGCTCAGGATTGATTAAGACCAGGCGTTCGTCGCGGTTTTCAGAGACATCAATCACAATGATGCGCTGATGAATATCCACCTGCGTCGCGGCAAGGCCGATACCTTCTTCGGAATACATGGTTTCGAACATATCATCGACGATACGCTGAACGTCCGCGTTAACTTCTTTAACAGGCGCGGCAATTTTGCGCAGGCGCTCGTCAGGGAAATGTAATACCTGTAAAACTGACATAAATATCCAGATATAAATTCTAAAAGGGAAAGATTACTTCCTCATATTGTAGACTTTTTACTACCCGATTGACAGCATTCTGCGGAGGGACGCGATGCTTGTCAGAGGGCTTTGAAGATGAGAAAACGGGAGCAATTACTGCGGCTGGGCACTATACCGGGCTTAACCGGCAGGCGTTGGTTAAAGGCGGCACAGCAACTGTCTGAAGGCAAAGATGTTGACGATGTGTTGACCCAGAATGGATTAGAGGTTTCACAGCGCCACCATTACCATCATCTCTCCCCGGGTTGGCTGAAAACGGTAAACAAGTGGCTGTCGCAAAGCCCGTTACATCATTTGATTACCGCCCTTGATCCGCTTTATCCCGCTCAGCTCACTGAAATCAGCTGTTTTCCTCCTTTGCTGTATGTAAAGGGCGATCCTTCCGTTCTGGGTACATCGCAGCTGGCGGTGGTGGGCAGCCGCCAGTGCTCTCACTCCGGTCGTTACTGGTGTGACGTGTTCACACAGGCGTTGTCGCTCAGTGGCTTCACCATCACCAGCGGCCTGGCTCTCGGTATTGATGGTGTTGCACATCGTGCTGCGCTGAACGTGAGGGGGAAAACCGTTGCGGTACTGGGCAGCGGACTGGCCCACCTCTATCCCAGGAGGCATGTTGCGCTGGCTCAGGAAATTGTCGAGCAGGGGGGCGCGGTGATATCCGAGTTTCCGCTTGATGCACTTCCTCTGGCACACCGGTTTCCACGCAGAAACCGGATTATCAGCGGATTAAGCCAGGGCGTGTTAGTCATTGAAGCGTCATTAAAGAGTGGTTCATTAGTCACAGCCCGTTACGCATTAGAGCAAAATCGCGCTGTTTATGCCTTGCCTGGAGCATTGGGCAACAGCGGCAGTGAGGGAACAAACTGGTTGATTCAGCAGGGAGCAATGCTGGTGGCACATCCTAATAACATCATTGAAGATTTACGCGCTATGCTTAACTGGTTACCTGTTACACAATCAGACGAAATTTATTCTGATGCCAGTGACGATGCTCCATTGCCATTTGCCGAGCTGTTGGCTAACGTAGGTGATGAGGTTACACCTGTTGACGTTGTCGCTGAACGTGCCGGCCAACCTGTGCCAGTTATTACAGCTCAGTTGCTGGAACTGGAGTTAGCAGGATGGATCGCAGCTGTACCCGGCGGCTATGTCCGATTGAGGAGGGCATGCCATGTTCGACGTACTCATGTACTTGTTTGAGACCTATATCCACAACGAAGCAGAAATGGGTGTTGATCAGGACAGATTGACAGATGACTTGACGGATGCCGGTTTTCATCGCGAAGACATTTATAACGCGTTGAACTGGTTAGAAAAGTTGGCAGACTACCAGGAAGGTCTGGTCGCACCAATTTTACTGGCAAATGATCCGCTCTCCATGCGCATCTATACAGATGAAGAGAGCAAGCGTTTAGATGCCGAAAGCCGCGGTTTCCTGCTCTTCCTGGAACAAATTCAGGTATTGAGCCTTGAAACACGAGAAATGGTCATTGAACGTGTCATGGCGCTTGATACTCTTGATTTCGATCTTGAGGATCTTAAATGGGTGGTGTTGATGGTGCTTTTTAACATCCCAGGATGTGAAAATGCCTACCAACAAATGGAAGAACTGTTATTCGACGTCAACGAAGGTATGCTGCATTAAATTTCACTGATGCATTATCGTTATGAGTAAAACCGCACTCTTCACTGTGCGTAAACAGGATCCCTGCCCCGCTTGCGGGGCAGAACTTGTTATACGTTCAGGAAAACACGGCCCTTTTTTGGGCTGTGCAAACTACCCTGCCTGCGATTACATTCGGCCCTTGGGCAACCAGGCCGACGGGCACGTTGTGAAAGTTCTGGAAGGTCACGCCTGCCCGCAATGTGGCGCAGATAAAGTATTACGCCAGGGCCGTTTTGGTATGTTCATTGGCTGTAGCCATTATCCAGAATGTGATTACACAGAAACGATCGATAAACCTGATGAGACGACTCTCGATTGCCCGCAGTGTCAGCAGGGTAAACTGGTACAGCGGCGATCGCGCTTTGGTAAAACGTTTCATTCCTGTGATCGCTATCCAGCCTGCCAGTTTGCCGTCAACCTGACACCCGTGGCCGGGCGTTGTCCGCATTGTGAATTTCCACTTTTAGTTGAAAAAAAGACCACGCAAGGCACCCGGCTTTTTTGCGCCAGTAAACGTTGTGGCAAAGCTATCATTGAAGAGACGTAAGACATCATCATGCAAAATCAACCAGTTTCCGGCTCACTCCAGGATTGTGTGAACCATCTGAAGCAACATGCAGTCATTGCTTACCCTACAGAAGCGGTATTCGGCCTGGGCTGCGATCCTGATAATGAATCGGCCGTCATGGCGCTGTTGGCGTTGAAACGGCGGCCCGTGGAAAAAGGATTGATTCTGATAGCGGCCGATTATGGCCAGCTCATGCCCTACGTTTCCGATCACGTGTTAACGGCGATGCAGCGTGAACGTATGTTTGCCTGCTGGCCCGGCCCGGTGACCTTTGTCGTGCCTGCGGCACCGCATACGCCGCGTTGGTTAACCGGACAATTCGATTCTCTGGCTATTCGCGTCAGCGATCATCCTGACGTTCAGGCGTTGTGCCGGGCGTTTGGCAAGCCTCTGGTGTCAACCAGTGCGAATCTTTCAGGGCAGCCGCCCTGTCGCACAGTAGATGAAGTCAAACGGCAGTTTGGTCCGGCGTTCCCCGTGCTCAACGGGAACACGGGAGGCAGGTTAAATCCCTCCGAGATCCGCGACGTCATCAGCGGCAACCAGATACGGCAGGGTTAGCAGATGACACATTTTGCCGTTTTTGGTCACCCAATAAGCCACAGTAAGTCGCCGCAAATCCATCAGGCTTTTGCCAGACAAACGGGGATCACCCTTCAATATGATCGTATTGAAGCGCCTGTGGATAGTTTCCCCGAGGCGGTTACGACGTTTTTTGCCCAAGGCGGAGCGGGCGCAAATATCACGTTACCTTTCAAGCAGCAGGCCTGGGAATATGCCGATCAACTGACCGAGCGGGCTTCTACCTCGGGGGCGGTTAACACGTTGAAAAAGTGCCCGGACGGACAGATTCTTGGCGACAATACGGACGGCATTGGTTTAGTCAGCGATCTTCAGCGTCTGTCGATGATCAAACCAGGCGATCGTGTCTTACTGATGGGGGCTGGTGGGGCAGCGCGTGGCGTTATCCTGCCTCTGCTTTCTCTGGGAACGACGATTACGCTAGTCAACCGCACGGCTGCGAGTGCCCAAAGCATGGCAAAGGCGTTCGGACAGTATGGGGCGGTGAGTGCATGTTCATTTAATGCGCTGAGTGGTAAACAATTTGATTTACTGATTAACGCGACATCGAGTGGCATTAATGGCGATGTGCCGCCATTACCCTCATCATTAATCCATGCTGATTTACACTGCTATGACATGTTTTATCAGAACGGATTAACCGCTTTTCTGCGCTGGTGCCAACAACAGGGTTCATCGCATCTTGCGGATGGATTAGGCATGCTGGTGGGGCAAGCCGCGCATGCATTTCATTTATGGCATGGCATCATGCCGGAAATTGCGCCGGTGATCGCGTCATTGAAAGCGGAGCTGTCGTCGTGAATCAGGCTATCCAGTTTCCAGATCGTGAAACGCTGGATACGACATTAATGGCTGTCTGTTTCCCTGTTTTGGTCAATGGCATGGGGCTAACCTGTGCCATCAGTGTGACGGCTTTACACCAACAATTCGGGGAAGGGGATGCGATGGCACTGTTTCGTGACCATCGCTGGGATTTGGAAGATCAGGCGGAAGACTGTATCCGTAACGATCAGGTCGATAATGAAGGATGGATCTGGCTGTCGCCGGCCAGGTAGTCGTTCTTCCAACTGACATAGTTGCTGGCAGAGTAGAGCAATCCTGCTATTTCTTTTTCATTCAGCGGTCGGATCTGTTTGACCGGACTGCCTACATAAAGATAACCACTTTCCAGCCGCTTACCGGGAGGAACCAGGCTCCCGGCACCAATCAGAACGTCATCCTCAACAATCACGCCATCCAGCACAATTGACCCCATTCCAACCAGTACGCGATTGCCAATAGTACAACCGTGCAGCATGGCTTTATGTCCGACAGTAACATCCTCACCGATCACCAGTGGGAAACCTGCAGGATTAGCATCAGACTTATGGGTAACATGCAGCACGCTACCATCCTGAATATTGGTGCGGGCGCCGATGCGAACCTGGTTCACATCACCACGAATAGCCACCAGAGGCCAGATACCGACATCGTCTTCCATGATTACGTCACCCGCCACAACGCTGGTGGGATCAACCATGACGCGCAGACCCAACTGCGGGAAGAGATGTTTATAAGGACGTAACGCTACAGTCATTGTGCTCTCCTTTACTGTGTTTACCGGCAGCCTGATGCGATTGTGACCAACTGGCAAGGGGATTTTGCGCCGGATCGTTGGTGATCTAATCAATATGAATGTTTTCTCGGCAGTCAGTAAAAAGATCCAAAAAAAGGGTTGTGCAATTAAATCGGATCCCTATAATGCGCCTCCATCGACACGGCACAACGGCTTACGGAATGCGGTGTTGAGAGGGTCAGGCAACTGAGCCGCCGGAGAAAAACTTCTGAAAAAGAGGTTGACTCTGAAGGAGGAAAGCGTAATATACGCCACCTCGCGACAGACGGTTAACCCGCTGTTCGCACTGCTCTTTAACAATTTATCAGACAATCTGTGTGGGCACTCGCAGGATTGATATCAGCGTCTCCGGACGTAAAAAATATCAAGTCTCACGAGTGAACACATAATGAAATTCATTATGACGTTTTACAGATGAGCACCGCTTAACTTGTTTAAGCAAATCAAACTTTAAATTGAAGAGTTTGATCATGGCTCAGATTGAACGCTGGCGGCAGGCCTAACACATGCAAGTCGGACGGTAGCACAGAGAGCTTGCTCTCGGGTGACGAGTGGCGGACGGGTGAGTAATGTCTGGGGATCTGCCCGATAGAGGGGGATAACCACTGGAAACGGTGGCTAATACCGCATAACGTCGCAAGACCAAAGAGGGGGACCTTCGGGCCTCTCACTATCGGATGAACCCAGATGGGATTAGCTAGTAGGCGGGGTAACGGCCCACCTAGGCGACGATCCCTAGCTGGTCTGAGAGGATGACCAGCCACACTGGAACTGAGACACGGTCCAGACTCCTACGGGAGGCAGCAGTGGGGAATATTGCACAATGGGCGCAAGCCTGATGCAGCCATGCCGCGTGTATGAAGAAGGCCTTCGGGTTGTAAAGTACTTTCAGCGGGGAGGAAGGCGATGTGGTTAATAACCGCATTGATTGACGTTACCCGCAGAAGAAGCACCGGCTAACTCCGTGCCAGCAGCCGCGGTAATACGGAGGGTGCAAGCGTTAATCGGAATTACTGGGCGTAAAGCGCACGCAGGCGGTCTGTTAAGTCAGATGTGAAATCCCCGGGCTTAACCTGGGAACTGCATTTGAAACTGGCAGGCTTGAGTCTCGTAGAGGGGGGTAGAATTCCAGGTGTAGCGGTGAAATGCGTAGAGATCTGGAGGAATACCGGTGGCGAAGGCGGCCCCCTGGACGAAGACTGACGCTCAGGTGCGAAAGCGTGGGGAGCAAACAGGATTAGATACCCTGGTAGTCCACGCCGTAAACGATGTCGACTTGGAGGTTGTTCCCTTGAGGAGTGGCTTCCGGAGCTAACGCGTTAAGTCGACCGCCTGGGGAGTACGGCCGCAAGGTTAAAACTCAAATGAATTGACGGGGGCCCGCACAAGCGGTGGAGCATGTGGTTTAATTCGATGCAACGCGAAGAACCTTACCTACTCTTGACATCCACGGAATTTGGCAGAGATGCCTTAGTGCCCTCGGGAACCGTGAGACAGGTGCTGCATGGCTGTCGTCAGCTCGTGTTGTGAAATGTTGGGTTAAGTCCCGCAACGAGCGCAACCCTTATCCTTTGTTGCCAGCGATTCGGTCGGGAACTCAAAGGAGACTGCCGGTGATAAACCGGAGGAAGGTGGGGATGACGTCAAGTCATCATGGCCCTTACGAGTAGGGCTACACACGTGCTACAATGGCGCATACAAAGAGAAGCGACCTCGCGAGAGCAAGCGGACCTCATAAAGTGCGTCGTAGTCCGGATCGGAGTCTGCAACTCGACTCCGTGAAGTCGGAATCGCTAGTAATCGTGGATCAGAATGCCACGGTGAATACGTTCCCGGGCCTTGTACACACCGCCCGTCACACCATGGGAGTGGGTTGCAAAAGAAGTAGGTAGCTTAACCTTCGGGAGGGCGCTTACCACTTTGTGATTCATGACTGGGGTGAAGTCGTAACAAGGTAACCGTAGGGGAACCTGCGGTTGGATCACCTCCTTACCTGAAGATACCTTCCCGCGAAGTGCTCACACAGATTGTCTGATAGAAAAGTAATGAGCAAAGCGTCTACGCGTTGGGGTGCGGTAACAATATTAATTGTCGCCTGATTATACAATCTCACCTTCACGTGAAACTACCCGTGTCTGTTGCACAAGTATTTCACGTCCCCTTCGTCTAGAGGCCCAGGACACCGCCCTTTCACGGCGGTAACAGGGGTTCGAATCCCCTAGGGGACGCCACTTGCTTGGTGACAGGTGAAAGGTGTTGCCCACATATCTTAAAGATGACTTGCGAGTCATGTTTAAGATATTGCTCTTTAACAATCCGGAACAAGCTGAAAATTTGAAACGACACAGCGTCGCATTCTTCCGTAATAAAGAATGATGACAATGTGTTCGAGTCTCTCAAAAGCTCACGACACGCAGCGTAAAACGCCTGTGGGTTGTGAGGTTAAGCGACTAAGCGTACACGGTGGATGCCCTGGCAGTCAGAGGCGATGAAGGGCGTGCTAATCTGCGATAAGCGCCGGTAAGGTGATATGAACCGCAATAACCGGCGATACCCGAATGGGGAAACCCAGTGTGTTCCGACACACTATCATGCAGTGAATACATAGCTGTATGAGGCGAACCGGGGGAACTGAAACATCTAAGTACCCCGAGGAAAAGAAATCAACCGAGATTCCCCCAGTAGCGGCGAGCGAACGGGGAGGAGCCCAGAACCATCATCAGCTTGTGCATCAGTGGAAGCGTCTGGAAAGTCGCAGGGTACAGGGTGATACTCCCGTACACAAAGGTGCACAGGCTGTGAGTTCGATGAGTAAGGCGGGACACGTGGTATCCTGTCTGAATATGGGGGGACCATCCTCCAAGGCTAAATACTCCTGACTGACCGATAGTGAACCAGTACCGTGAGGGAAAGGCGAAAAGAACCCCGGCGAGGGGAGTGAAACAGAACCTGAAACCGTGTACGTACAAGCAGTGGGAGCCTCTTTATGGGGTGACTGCGTACCTTTTGTATAATGGGTCAGCGACTTATATTCTGTAGCAAGGTTAACCGTATAGGGGAGCCGCAGGGAAACCGAGTCTTAACTGGGCGTTAAGTTGCAGGGTATAGACCCGAAACCCGGTGATCTAGCCATGGGCAGGTTGAAGGTTGGGTAACACTAACTGGAGGACCGAACCGACTAATGTTGAAAAATTAGCGGATGACCTGTGGCTGGGGGTGAAAGGCCAATCAAACCGGGAGATAGCTGGTTCTCCCCGAAAGCTATTTAGGTAGCGCCTCGTGAACTCATCTCCGGGGGTAGAGCACTGTTTCGGCTAGGGGGCCATCCCGGCTTACCAACCCGATGCAAACTGCGAATACCGGAGAATGTTATCACGGGAGACACACGGCGGGTGCTAACGTCCGTCGTGAAGAGGGAAACAACCCAGACCGCCAGCTAAGGTCCCAAAGTCATGGTTAAGTGGGAAACGATGTGGGAAGGCCCAGACAGCCAGGATGTTGGCTTAGAAGCAGCCATCATTTAAAGAAAGCGTAATAGCTCACTGGTCGAGTCGGCCTGCGCGGAAGATGTAACGGGGCTAAACCATGCACCGAAGCTGCGGCAGCGACACTATGTGTTGTTGGGTAGGGGAGCGTTCTGTAAGCCGTCGAAGGTGTGCTGTGAGGCATGCTGGAGGTATCAGAAGTGCGAATGCTGACATAAGTAACGATAAACAAGGTGAAAAACCTTGTCGCCGGAAGACCAAGGGTTCCTGTTCAACGTTAATCGGAGCAGGGTGAGTCGACCCCTAAGGCGAGGCCGAAAGGCGTAGTCGATGGGAAACAGGTTAATATTCCTGTACTTGGTGTTACTGCGAAGGGGGGACGGAGAAGGCTATATCAGCCGGGCGACGGTTGTCCCGGTTTAAGCGTGTAGGTGTGTGTTCCAGGCAAATCCGGTTCACTTTACACTGAGGCGTGACGACGAGGCACTACGGTGCTGAAGTGATAAATGCCCTGCTTCCAGGAAAAGCCTCTAAGCATCAGGTAACACAAAATCGTACCCCAAACCGACACAGGTGGTCAGGTAGAGAATACCAAGGCGCTTGAGAGAACTCGGGTGAAGGAACTAGGCAAAATGGTGCCGTAACTTCGGGAGAAGGCACGCTGGCGCGTAGGTGAAGGGACTTGCTCCCGGAGCTGAAGCCAGTCGAAGATACCAGCTGGCTGCAACTGTTTATTAAAAACACAGCACTGTGCAAACACGAAAGTGGACGTATACGGTGTGACGCCTGCCCGGTGCCGGAAGGTTAATTGATGGGGTTATCCGCAAGGAGAAGCTCTTGATCGAAGCCCCGGTAAACGGCGGCCGTAACTATAACGGTCCTAAGGTAGCGAAATTCCTTGTCGGGTAAGTTCCGACCTGCACGAATGGCGTAATGATGGCCAGGCTGTCTCCACCCGAGACTCAGTGAAATTGAAATCGCTGTGAAGATGCAGTGTACCCGCGGCAAGACGGAAAGACCCCGTGAACCTTTACTACAGCTTGACACTGAACACTGAGCCTTGATGTGTAGGATAGGTGGGAGGCTTTGAAGCGTGGACGCCAGTCTGCGTGGAGCCGGCCTTGAAATACCACCCTTTAATGTTTGGTGTTCTAACGTAGGCCCGTAATCCGGGCTGCGGACAGTGTCTGGTGGGTAGTTTGACTGGGGCGGTCTCCTCCCAAAGCGTAACGGAGGAGCACGAAGGTTGGCTAATCCTGGTCGGACATCAGGAGGTTAGTGCAATGGCATAAGCCAGCTTGACTGCGAGAGTGACGGCTCGAGCAGGTGCGAAAGCAGGTCATAGTGATCCGGTGGTTCTGAATGGAAGGGCCATCGCTCAACGGATAAAAGGTACTCCGGGGATAACAGGCTGATACCGCCCAAGAGTTCATATCGACGGCGGTGTTTGGCACCTCGATGTCGGCTCATCACATCCTGGGGCTGAAGTAGGTCCCAAGGGTACGGCTGTTCGCCGTTTAAAGTGGTACGCGAGCTGGGTTTAGAACGTCGTGAGACAGTTCGGTCCCTATCTGCCGTGGGCGCTGGAGAATTGAGGGGGGTTGCTCCTAGTACGAGAGGACCGGAGTGAACGCACCGCTGGTGTCCGGGTTGTCACGCCAGTGGCACTGCCCGGTAGCTAAGTGCGGAAAAGATAAGTGCTGAAAGCATCTAAGCACGAAACTTGCCCCGAGATGAGTTCTCCCTGAGCCTTTAAGGCTCCTGAAGGGACGTTGAAGACGACGACGTTGATAGGCCGGGTGTGTAAGCGCAGCGATGCGTTGAGCTTACCGGTACTAATGACCCGTGAGGCTTAACCTTACAACGCCAGAGGCGTTTTGGTAGAGAGACGACTTAAATTTTCAGCATTGTTTACCGGATAAAGAATTTAGTTCTGTTCTGCGGACGTGAGTCCGAAGGATTTTGCGCTGAGTGCAAGGCGGCAACCGAGACGGGGTGAAGGAGCATACTGAGGTATGTGACTGAGCGTCGCGAGGGAAGCCAGCGCGGCAGCAGCGTAAAAGACGCAGGACGGAGCACAAAGAATTTGCCTGGCGGCTGTAGCGCGGTGGTCCCACCTGACCCCATGCCGAACTCAGAAGTGAAACGCCGTAGCGCCGATGGTAGTGTGGGGTCTCCCCATGCGAGAGTAGGGAACTGCCAGGCATCAAATTGAAGGACCTGCACGTGACTTCGGGCAGTTCACTACTTGACAGAGAGTAGGACAAAAGCGAACGCTTTTGAACGCTGCGAGGCAGCGGCCCGAAGGGTGAATCACAGCGTGATTCATAAACTGCCAGGCATCAAATTGAAAGACCCGAGCATCAGCATAACAGTGCCGGGAGTACCTGTTGCGTGCTGATATGGCTCAGTTGGTAGAGCGCACCCTTGGTAAGGGTGAGGTCCCCAGTTCGACTCTGGGTATCAGCACCAGTTATATATGGCTAGAGTTCGGCAAATAAAGAATTTGCCTGGCGGCTGTAGCGCGGTGGTCCCACCTGACCCCATGCCGAACTCAGAAGTGAAACGCCGTAGCGCCGATGGTAGTGTGGGGTCTCCCCATGCGAGAGTAGGGAACTGCCAGGCATCAAACAGAAAAGCCCCGTACGAAAGTGCGGGGCTTTTTTACGTCTGCAAAGCGGTAAAAAGCCAATACTGAGCCGATTATGGCGCGCGGAAGGCCCCCTTTGGGCACTGAAAACTTTCGAATGCTCCTTTCCATACGAATAAAACGCCGGCTAAAAACCGGGCAACTGAGCTCAAACAGGGTTGTTAGCGTAATGAAACGCGATTATAAGCAACGCTGGCAGCTGAGGCGTTGTGCAACCACAGTTAACGCAGTGCGATTATTCGCGTAGCAGAAGAATATTATGCTGAGCGTCATGAGGGGAAACCGCACCTCCGTCGTAGACGAAGATGCGGGGAGAGATAAGAGGGGTTAGTGGATAACCTGGGACAGGAAAGCGCGGGTACGCTCTGACCGAGGATTAGCAAAAAACTCCTGCGGAGGAGCGACTTCCACGATCTCACCGCGATCCATAAAGATCACTCTGTCGGCTACCGTACGGGCAAAGCCCATTTCGTGCGTCACACAAAGCATTGTCATACCATCTTCGGCCAGTCCAATCATCGTATCGAGCACTTCCTTCACCATCTCTGGATCCAGAGCAGAGGTCGGCTCATCAAACAGCATGATTTTAGGCTTCATGCATAGCGAACGTGCGATAGCTACGCGCTGCTGCTGTCCCCCAGAAAGCTGGCCGGGAAACTTATGCGCATGTTCTTCAATACGAACACGCTTGAGGTAGTGCATAGCAAGCTCTTCGGCTTCCTTTTTAGCAATTTTACGCACCCACATGGGCGCCAGCGTGCAGTTCTGCAAAACCGTAAGATGAGGGAAAAGGTTAAAATGTTGAAACACCATACCGACCTCGGTACGGACCCGCTCAATGTTGCGCACATCATCATTCAAATGAATACCATCAACCACAATACGGCCCTTCTGGTGTTCTTCAAGATGGTTGATGCAGCGAATTGTGGTGGATTTGCCTGAACCTGATGGTCCACACAAGACGATACGTTCCTGGGGTTTAACCTGAAGATTAATATCTTTCAGCACATGGAATTGCCCGTACCACTTGTTCACATTTTCCAGCGAAATCATCGCATTGGTTGAATCAGTTATTATTTGTGTCATAGAAACCTCAGTGCGATTTGCGCCCAGTGTGAAAACGTTTTTCCAGATACTGGCTGTAACGTGACATGCTAAAACAGAAAATCCAGTAGACCAGCGCGGCAAAGACATAGCCTTCAGTAGACATGCCTAGCCAGGCGGGATCGACGGTAGCCTGCTGCACGCTACTAAACAGATCGAATAAACCAATAATGATGACCAGGCTGGTATCTTTGAATAACGCGATAATGGTATTCACCAGTCCTGGAATAGTCAGCTTTAAGGCCTGCGGAAGGATGACCAGCATTTGCGTCTTCCAGTATCCCAGAGCCAGCGATTCAGCAGCTTCATACTGCCCCTTAGGCAAGGCTTGCAGTCCACCACGTACCACCTCTGCCACATAAGCCGACTGGAACAAGATCACGCCAACCAGTGCACGCACCAGTTTGTCGATGGTCGTTCCTTCTGCCATAAACAACGGCAACATGACCGAAGACATAAACAGCACGGTTATCAGCGGCACGCCGCGCCAGAACTCAATAAAAATCACTGACAGCGTTCGCACCACCGGCATCCGGGAGCGTCGTCCCAGCGCCAGTAAAATCCCCAGCGGTAAGGCGCCAGCGATACCGACGGATGCAATGATCAGCGTCAGTGTAAGCCCACCCCATTGACGGGTTTCCACGCGGTCCAGCCCTAAGAAACCGCCATACAACAGAAACCAGACAACAAGGGGGTAGCATACTGCCCATGCGGCAATGTAGCGTCCACGGTAAGGCAGCCGTTTAATAAACATCGGCACAATGGATGCCAGCCCAATGACCAGCGCCAGGTTGATGCGCCAGCGCAGTTCATGTGGATAAAGCCCATACATAAACTGGCCAAAGCGGGCATGAATAAAGACCCAACATGCCCCCTCTTTCGTACAGTCTGCGCGTGTTGTGCCAAACCAGTTTGCATCGAAGATCAGCCAGTTCAGAGCAGGTGGAATCACATGCCAGATAAGCCAGATGCAAAGCAGCGTCAGAAAGGTATTAAACCACCCTGAAAACAGATTTTTGCGCGCCCACAGCCAGGCCCGGCTCAGCGGTGATGAGGCTATCTGCGGTGTTTCGTGTGTAGTGACAGACATAGTTATCCCGTTCTCTTAACGCTCAACCAGCGCGATTTTGCGGTTGTAGAAGTTCATCAACATTGAAATCAGCAGGCTGATAATCAGATAGACGCTCATGGTGATAGCAATGGTTTCGATGGCCTGGCCGGTCTGATTCAGGACCGTTCCGGCAAACAACGACACCATATCGGGATAGCCAATTGCCGCAGCCAGAGAAGAGTTCTTCACAATATTCAGATACTGGCTGGTGAGGGGAGGAATGATCACGCGCATCGCCTGAGGGATAATAACCTGACGCAAGGTGACAGGATTGGGTAATCCCAGCGAGCGGGCCGCCTCATGCTGCCCATAGGGCACAGCCTGAATACCTGAACGAATGACTTCCGCAATAAACGAGGAGGTATAAATCGACAGCGCCAGCGTCAGTGCCGCCAGCTCAGGAATCATGACGAAACCGCCCCTAAAGTTAAAGCCGCGTAACTCAGGAATGTCCCAATGCATGGCTGCGCCAAAGCCCAGATGTGCAATGAAGGGAAAGAGTAACAACATCAAAATGGCGACAGGCCAGGTGCGACGAAATTGACCGGTTTTAAGCTGATGCTGACGGTTGAAGCGGAACAGGGCGTAACTCGCGACAACAGACAAAACGAGGGCAAAAACAAATGGCCAGCTTCCCGGTGCATAGGTCGGCCAGGGCACATACAGGCCACGGTTGCTGACGAAG
Organism: Pantoea sp. Ae19-2; assembly: GCF_059801205.1. Lineage (NCBI taxonomy): Bacteria > Pseudomonadati > Pseudomonadota > Gammaproteobacteria > Enterobacterales > Erwiniaceae > Pantoea > Pantoea sp. Ae19-2. Next base: position 4,358,676 of record NZ_JBCHWE010000001.1, read on the forward strand.
GCCAGATCGAAAGCATTGAGCGCCTGACGGGGGCCGGGCAGGTTACGTAATACCGCAAAATACCAAAAGAAGATCTGGAGTAAGGGGGGAATATTGCGGAAAATTTCAATATAGATATTGGCGATTTTACGCAGTAACCAGTTATCTGACAGGCGTGCCAGCCCGATAAAAAACCCCAGAACAGATGCAAAAACAATACAGAGTGCCGAAACCAGTAACGTATTGGTCAGCCCGACCAGAAAGACGCGTGCGTAGGTGTCACCCTCAGTGTAGTCAATAAGATGCTGAACAATGCCGAAACCCGCATTGCGCTCCAGAAAACCAAACCCGGAAGTAATACCGCGATTAGCGAGATTGATAACGGTGTTGTGGATAAGGTAGCCCACCACAGCAACTACAATAATGATCGCAACTATCTGGTAAAGCCAGGCTCGAACCGTGGGATTACCGAACGAAAAATCCCTTTTCACGGTTGGGCGTTGTGACATGTTTAAACCTCAATAACAAAAGCTTTGCTGGGGCACCGTAGAAAACGGTGCCCGACGGGTTGAGGCGCGATTAACGTACCGGTGGCGCGTACTGAATACCGCCCTGATTCCAGAGTGCATTCTGGCCACGAGCGATTTTTAACGGGCTGTCTTTACCGACGTTGCGATCAAAACTTTCCTGATAGTTACCTACCTGTTTAATGATGTTGTAAGCCCATTTGTTATCCAGCTTCAAATCTTTGCCGAAATCACCTTCAGCGCCCAGCAGGTGAGCCATATCAGGTGTTGCCGGTTTAGCCGTCATTTCATCAACGTTTTTGGAGTTGATGCCCATCTCTTCGGCGTTCAGCATGGCGAAAAGCGACCACTTAACAATGGTGAACCAGTCATCATCACCGCGACGTACAAGCGGCCCCAGTGGTTCTTTAGAAATCACTTCAGGCAAGACGATAAAGTCGTCTGGCTTACCTAATTTAATGCGCAGGGCGTACAACTGAGACTGGTCAGATGCCAGCGTATCGCAACGACCGCTGTCCAGTGCCTTAGCGGATTCATCAGAGCGATCGAAGGTGACCGGCGTGTACTGCATTTTGTTGGCTTTGAAGAAGTCAGCGACGTTCAGCTCGGTATCGGTGCCCGCCTGAATACAGACGGTCGCACCGTCGAGTTCTTTCGCGCTCTTCAGACCCGCTTTCTTGTGGGTCAGGAAGCCAATGCCGTCGTAGTAGTTGACGCCGGTAAACATGAAGCCCATGCCGCCGTCACGTGATGAAGTCCAGGTGGTGTTGCGAGAAAGCACATCGACTTCGCCGGACTGCAGCGCGGTAAAACGCTCTTTTGCCGTCAGCGGGGTGTACTTCACTTTTGTGGCGTCGCCAAATACGGCGGCCGCGGCAGCACGACAGATATCCACATCAAGGCCGGTAAATTTGCCGCTGGCATCCGCATAAGAGAACCCCGGCAGGCCATCGCTGATCCCACACTGAATGAAGCCTTTCTTTTTAATCGCATCGAGTGTAGGGCCTGCATGGGCCTGCTGAGCAACGGCAAGCAGAAAAGCCGCAGCAACCAGAGTAGAGAGCATCATCTTTTTCATAAAGCATCCTGTGTGGCATGTCATGTTGTGTTGTTATGTATTGCGCACTTTATTGTGCGTCCTGTCTGTGGCGAACGGCCCCCCACGACTTTGCAAAGCCAGTGCCAGGTTTGCAGAATCCTGAAGTCACCTGAAAGATCGGGTAATAATCTGAATTATCTGGAAGGCTGCGTTAATATGACGCACCAAAAGGAAGCATTTCGAGTCGTAGGGATCACATTTAGTGCAAAATGTTTCACTATTTAGCAACATTGTGAGCAGCGTTGCATGCGCTGACTGCAAGCAGGGTGCTCGTTGCGAAAAAAGTAAAGCAGGCTCACACAAGGCCGCTATAGCGGGGCTGAGAGGCAGGAAACGGGAAAAGACAGGGTTGGAAATGAGGACGATATGAAAAAGGCAGCCCGTTAAAAATCACGCTGGCGACTGCAACTACAGTTACCATATTTGACGAAACTGTTTCACAAGTTTTAAAACAATTTGTGTGTCAGGGCACAAATAAAAACGCCAGCCCTGAGGCTGGCGAGATTAACGGCCTGAACCTGAATCAGTTCATGCCGTATTTTTTCAGTTTCTTACGCAGCGTACCGCGGTTGATACCCATCATCAGGGCAGCACGGGTCTGGTTGCCACGGGTATACTGCATCACCATGTCCAACAGAGGCTGCTCGACTTCAGCCAAAACCAGCTCATACAGGTCACTAACATCCTGACCATTCAGTTGAGCAAAATAGTTCTTCAGTGCCTGTTTAACCGAATCACGCAAAGGTTTTTGAGTTACCTGATCCTGTGAGTTAACGGTAGAAACGGTCAGTACGTCAGAATTTACGCGTTGTTCGAACATAGTTCTTTCAGCTCTTTATTTCGTTACGCAAGATTTTCGAAGTATGCCTCCAACGCCTCCAGCTGTTCGCTGGCATCCTCAATGGCGTTGAATGTGCGCCGAAACTGGTCATTTGGGGCATGTTCCTGGAGATACCAGGAGACGTGCTTTCGCGCTATACGGTATCCCTTGCCTGAACCGTAAAAGTCGTGCAGCTCACGTATATGCGAAACAAGCAAACGCTTGACCTCTGCCAGTGGCAGCGGGGCAAGCAGCTCCCCAGTGTCCAGATAATGCTGGATTTCCCGGAAGATCCACGGTCTTCCCTGAGCAGCACGTCCTATCATCAGAGCATCGGCTCCGGTGTAGTCGAGCACTGCTCTGGCTTTATGCGGGTCAGTTATGTCTCCATTCGCGATAATCGGAATAGAAACACTCTGCTTAACTGTCCGAATACTGTCGTATTCAGCGTCTCCGTTGAACAGGCAGGCACGAGTGCGGCCATGTATCGTCAAAGCCTGAATGCCACAGCGTTCAGCCAATTGGGCAATCGCGACACAGTTTCTGTTTTCTGGATCCCATCCGGTACGGATTTTCAGCGTTACCGGGACATCAACAGCATTTACCACGGCAGAGAGAATTGACTCTACTACTGAGGGATACTGCAGTAAGGCGGAGCCCGCCATTTTGCGGTTCACCTTTTTCGCCGGGCAACCCATATTAATATCAATAACCTGTGCACCAGCATCAACATTAATACGTGCAGCCTGGGCCATCTCACTGGGATCACAGCCTGCAATCTGGACGGCACGAATGCCGGGTTCATCACTGTGCACCATGCGTAAACGAGATTTGTCACTGGCCCAGACTTCGGGGTTCGATGACAACATCTCAGAAACCGCCATTCCTGCACCCATCTCGTGACAAAGCGTTCTGAAAGGCCTGTCGGTAATACCGGCCATCGGCGCTGCAATCAGTCGATTTCTCAGCTGGAGGTTTCCAATGCGCATGAAGTCGTAATGCCATACTGTGTCTGCAAGGCGGCGTATATTACGCATTTTTTTATGAAGATGAAAGGCCAAACTTTGAACAATTCACAAGAAAACCGCTTTTATCCTGCACTGACCCTGTTGATAAGGATAAATAACAAGATAAATCAGTATATTAAGTGTTTGTGTTTATTTTGTGAACAAAGGTTTTTCCGACGAAGATTCGGTATTCACCAGATAAAAAACGTCACATACCGTGATTAACGATACAAGCAGCGGTTTTATCAACCACAAAGACTGCGCCACAGGAGGGTTTAGCCTCAGCCGATTGCAATCGCGGCTCTGGGTGAAACACTGAACGGACAGTAACGAATGTTTAACAGCCCTGCCGATCCGCCAGGGCTGCTGTTGGTAGCTGCAATGCCTGAAAGGCTAAGCGGTTTTAACGCCTGTAATACGACACCACTCTTCCTTGACTGCAACGGGATCGAGCGCAAAATGCGTCCTGTAAGCTTCACAGACGCTTTCAGCCTGGCTCTCCAGTACGCCTGACAAACCAAGATGCCCGCCAGATTTAGGCAGGACACCAATAAGCGGTGCCAGCTCGCGGAGCGGCCCGGCCAGGATATTCGCGACCACGACATCAGCCTGCAGGTTTTCCGGCTGCTGATGCGGCAGATACAGGGATAAACGATCGGCCACCCCATTGCGCTCGGCGTTGTCGCGGCTGGCCTGGATCGCCTGGGGATCGATATCAATACCGATAGCCTGCGCCGCCCCAAGTTTAAGCGCCGCAATTGCCAGGATCCCTGAACCGCAGCCAAAATCGATCACGGTTTTACCCGCGAGATCCAGGCCGTCGAGCCACGTCAGGCACAGCGAAGTGGTGGGGTGCGTGCCGGTTCCGAACGCCAGGCCGGGATCGAGCATCACATTGACGGCATCGGGGTCGGGTACATCGCGCCAGCTTGGACAGATCCACAAACGCTCACCGAACCGCATAGGATGGAAGTTTTCCATCCATTCACGTTCCCAGTCTTTGTCTTCGATCTGCTCGATCTTGTGACGGAAATTCTCGCCGAGCAGCGGATGTTGAGACAGTTCCGCAATCACGCCATCCATGTCGCTTTCAGCGTCGAACAATCCGATAACGTCGGTATCACCCCATAAACGCGTTTCACCCGGCATAGGTTCATATACCGGCGTATCGTTTGTGTCCTGAAAGGTCACAGACACGGCACCGACTTCCATTAGCGCGTCGCTCAGTCCTTCCGCGTTTGCGCCAGAACTGTTAATTTTGATTTGAATCCAAGGCATAACGTCTCTCTTAATTCAGTGTTGTGGTGCATCAACCGCATGCGGTAAGCGCCCAAACAGGTTGCCGACCAGGAATGCCAGCAGACTTAACATTAATGACGGCACAATGGGATGAAAACCCCATAGTTGCAGACCAAAGGTTGCCAGAACGGCATAACATCCTCCGCCCACCACCATGCCGCTGACAGCGCCGGCGGCGTTAGCGCGCTCCCAATATAAACCCAGCACCAGCGGCCATAAGAACACGGCTTCCAGACCACCAAAAGCCAGCAGGTTGAGCCAGATAATCATGTTTGGCGGATGCCAGGCGACAAACAGCAGTATGACACCCAGCAAAAAGGTCACCGTTCCCGATAATATTCGCAACCGCGGCTCATTATCGATTTGCTGCGGTGCAAGGCGCAGGTAGAGATCTTTCACCAGCGTAGCGGAGGCCTGCAGCAACTGGGCATTGATAGTGGACATGATCGCCGCCATCGGCGCGGCTAAAAACAGCCCGGCAGCCAGTGGTGGTAGCACGGTGATCATCAGCGTAGGGATAACGCTGTCCGGCACGGTCAGGTCAGGTAATACCGCGCGTCCGAGCGCCCCGGCCAAATGCATTCCCAGCATCAGGAGCACAACAACAATGGTGCCAAGCACAATAGCCCGGTGTACCGCTTTACTGTCCTTGTAAGAGATACAGCGAACGGCGGTGTGCGGCAGGCCGATGACGCCAAAGCAGACCAGCACGATAAACGAGCTCAGGAACGTGGGCGTAATAATATCGCCCGGTCCCTCCGGCGACAGCAGCTTGGGATCGATGGCGTGCAGTTTATCGACGGCCGAGTGAATACCGCCAGCGTGGTGAATAACGGCAAACAGCAGTAAAAACGTGCCTATCAGCATCACCACGCCCTGCATCGCATCATTCAGCACACTGGCGCGGAAGCCGCCGAAGGCCGTATAAAGCGCTATTGTACCGCCAAAGATCAACAGGCCGGTGTCGTAAGGGATCCCGGCAGCGGTTTCCAGCAGACGCGCGCCACCAATAAACTGCACGGCCATCGCGCCCACGAAGGCAATCAGCAGGCTCAGGCTAGCTAACCAGACCAGCAGCGTACTGCCATAGCGTGCATAGAGCATATCGTTAAGGGTCACGGCGTTGTGCTTGCGCGCCAGAATGGCAAACTTTTTACCCAGCACGCCTAACGACAGCCAGACAGCAGGCACCTGTACCATAGCCAGCAGCACCCAGCCCAGGCCGTACTTATAAGCTGCACCCGGCCCGCCGATAAACGAGCTCGCACTGATATAGGTGGTCGTGATGGTCATTGCCAGGACAAATCCGCCCATTGAGCGGCTGCCCAGGAAATACTCAGTCAGGAAATTTCCCTGGCGTTGTTTTCGCATCGCAAAGACGGAAAGGCCCGCGATAACAGCCAGATAAGCCAGCAGTGGAAGAATGATTTCAGTATTCATTTTCATCCTCCAGCGACATATTCCGGAAGATTTTACGCACCATCATCCAGCATAAAAAAATGAACAGTAGGGGGGCAAAAAGACAGGAGAGCTCAAACCAGCGAGGTAAGCCGGTCAGGCCAGTGGCATTTCCCCCTAACCAGGCAGAACCGCCCCAGACGGCTAACCAGGCCAGCGTCAGATAGAGTGACCAGCGAGCTTCTTTATGAGCCTGTAAATAACGCGCGTCCATAGTGTGACCTCAACGCCAGCGGGAAAAGAAAAAGGCCGGAATATCCGGCCTCAGACTGACTCAGCGTGGCGATTACTTCTCGTGCAGGCCAAGCTTTTTCTCCAGATAGTGGATATTGGTTCCACCCTGCTGGAAGTTCTCATCGGACATGATTTTCATCTGCAGTTCGATGTTGGTTTTGATACCGTCGATAATCAGCTCCGCCAGGGCATTTTTCATACGTGCAATGGCGATATCGCGGGTTTCACCGTAGGTGATTAACTTGCCAATCATGGAGTCATAATAAGGCGGTACGCTGTAACCGGCATAAATATGAGATTCCCAACGCACGCCAAAACCACCCGGCGCATGGAAGCGGGTGATTTTGCCCGGGCTTGGCAGGAAGCTAACCGGATCTTCCGCGTTGATACGGCACTCGACCGCATGACCGCGAATAATCACGTCTTCCTGCTTGATTGACAGCGGCTGACCCGCAGCAATACGCAGCTGCTCTTTAATCAGGTCAACGCCGGTGATCATCTCGGTAACCGGATGCTCAACCTGGATACGGGTGTTCATTTCAATGAAATAGAACTCGCCGTTTTCATACAGGAATTCAAACGTACCTGCCCCGCGATAGCCAATATCAATACAGGCTCGGGTGCAACGCTCACCGATGAAGGAACGCAATTCTGGCGTGATCCCCGGTGCTGGCGCTTCTTCCACGACCTTCTGGTGACGACGCTGCATTGAACAGTCGCGTTCGCCCAGATAAATGGCATTGCCCTGGCCGTCGGCCAGTACCTGAATCTCGATATGGCGTGGATTCTCCAGATACTTTTCCATGTAAACCATGTCGTTGTTGAAAGCCGCTTTGGCTTCCGCTTTCGTCATGTTGATGGATTGTTCCAGATCTTTATCGCTACGCACAACGCGCATGCCGCGACCGCCGCCGCCGCCAGAGGCTTTGATAATAACCGGATAGCCGATGCGCTTGGCGAAGGCACGGTTTTTTTCCATGTCATCGGTGAGCGAGCCATCGGAGCCGGGGACGGTAGGAACGCCCGCTTTCTTCATCGCGGTAATCGCGGACACTTTATCGCCCATCAGGCGAATGGTATCGGCTTTCGGACCGACGAAGATAAAGCCAGAGCGCTCAACCTGCTCAGCAAAATCGGCGTTCTCAGAAAGGAAGCCGTAGCCGGGGTGAATCGCCACCGCGCCGGTGATCTCAGCGGCAGAAATCAGCGCCGGGATGTTGAGGTAACTTTTGACCGACTGCGCCGGGCCGATGCAAACCGTTTCGTCTGCCAGCAGCACGTGCTTCAGGTCACGATCCGCGCTTGAATGGACCGCGACAGTCTTGATGCCCAGTTCTTTACAGGCACGCAGAATGCGCAGCGCAATCTCACCGCGGTTAGCAATAACAATTTTATCCAGCATGGTTCGCCCCGTTATTCGATGACAACAAGTGGCTCGTCAAATTCTACCGGCTGACCACTTTCCACCAGAATGGCTTTAACAACGCCAGACTTATCCGCTTCAATCTGGTTCATCATTTTCATGGCTTCAACGATGCACAGCGTGTCACCTGCATTGACTTTCTGACCCACTTCCACGAACGCTTTTGCATCCGGGCTTGGTGTGCGATAGAAGGTTCCTACCATTGGTGAACGTACGATGTGGCCGCTGATCTCAGCAGGCGCGGCTTCTGCAACGGCGGCAACAGGTGCAACGGCTGTCGCCAGAGCAGGCTGTTGAGCAACCGGCGCGGCATAAGCCTGTTGCATCATTGGGTAACCGGTATTTGCAGGTGCGCGACTGATGCGAACAGACTCTTCGCCTTCGGAGATTTCCAGCTCAGAAATGCCAGATTCTTCAACCAGTTCGATCAGTTTTTTAATTTTACGAATATCCATGAATGGGGTTCCGTACTCAGTTTGATTAATTAGTATGAGACAGGCGCTTTACTGCCGTTTGCAATGCCCACGAGTAACCGTCAGCGCCAAGCCCACAAATGACGCCAGCAGAGACATCAGAAAAATAGGAGTGATGGCGAAAAGGCTCGCGACCGTGCACATTTGACAGGTGAACTTCGATAAAGGGAATATTCACCGCTAGCAGCGCATCACGTAATGCTACGCTGGTATGCGTAAACGCAGCAGGATTGATAAGGATATAATCCACATTGCCTTTTGCCTCATGAATGCGATCAATAAGCTGAAATTCAGCATTGGATTGCATATGGCTTAATCTTACATTCAGCTGGTCTGCCTGATGGCTCAAATCGGAAACGATCTGATCCAGGGTGACATCCCCGTATTTTTCAGGCTCGCGCGTCCCTAACAGATTAAGGTTGGGACCGTTCAAAAGCAGAATATGTAATTTGTCGGCCATCTTGCTGCCATCTCCCGCAATCATTGAGGCATCGCGTAAAATACCTTGCCGCTTTCCATTTGTCACCCGTCACAGTAAAAAAGAAGCGTCATATCGCAATAAAGCCGGGCATTATATCCGTTTCGTGGCATTTCGCAGCAAAATACTGGTCTTATCTGCGAAGTTGATCGGGTGCGGCCTGTGGACCCCATTTTTCGCAGACGTTAGGAGAAGCGCAGGGGCTAACGCGGCCACCATTTAATGAACTTTTTATAGCGCCAGGCTAACAGGATCAGGGCGAAAAGCGCGTAGATGACAGGCTGGGGAGAAAGGATTTTTACCGACCATATGTAGTGAATTGGGGCCAAAATCGCGACCAGATAAATCGCGTTGTGCAAGGTTTGCCAGCGTCTGCCCAGTTTTCGCTGCATGCGTTGAAAAGAGGTCACCGCCAGCGCCAGCAGAATAAACCAGCAAATAATTCCCAGCGTGAGATAGGGGCGTGAAATCAGTTCGCTACCGAGCAGACCAAGGTTGTTAATGCCCAGTTCCAGCAGGTAGTAGCTGGTTAAATGCAGGCTGGCCCAGAAAAAAGTCCAGATCCCCAGCAGCCGTCGGGTGCGAATGAGTAAAGGCTGTTTGGCGATGCGCGTTAACGGCGAGACAAGCAGCGTCGCCAGTAGCAGTTTCAGCGCCATACGGCCGGTAAAATGCTGGATATCTTTGGCGGGATCGGCGCTAAGACCGCCCTGCATAGCGGCCATAATCAAGTAAACCAGCGGTAAGAAAGCCGCCAGATGTAGCAGGACTTTAAGCCAGCCGATCTGCTTTATTGTCAGGCGCACTCAATAATTCTCCCGCAAATCCATACCGCGATACAGCGACGCGACCTGATCGGCATAACCGTTGAAGAGTAATGTTGGCTGACGATCCACATTAAAGCTGCTGCCCGGACCAATAAAACGCTCGGTCGCCTGCGACCAGCGTGGATGATTAACATGCGGATTAACGTTAGCATAGAAGCCGTACTCGTTATCGGCAATCTGGTTCCAGGTCGTCGGTGGCTGATCATGCGTCAGCGTGATTTTCACAATGGACTTGATGCCCTTGAAGCCATATTTCCACGGGACCGTCAGGCGAATCGGGGCACCATTCTGCGGGGGCAGCGCTTTACCGTAAACGCCTGTCGTCAGAATCGTGAGGGGATGCATGGCTTCATCCAGACGTAAACCTTCTACATAAGGGTAATTTAGCCCGCCGCCGATAAAGCGATCTTTTTGACCAGGCATCTGATCGGGAGCATAAAGCGTCTGGAAAGCGACAAAACGCGCTTTGCTGGTGGGTTCTGCCAGCTTCAGGAGTCTATTGAGTTCGAAACCTATCCAGGGCACCACCATCGACCAGGCTTCAACGCATCGCATCCGATAGATACGCTGCTCCATGGCAAAGCGTTTGAAGATATCATCCATATCTAATGTGATGGGCTTTGCCACTTCGCCTTCAATCGTCAGCTTCCAGGGATCGGTCTTTAGCGTCCCCGCATTGGCGGCCGGATCGGCTTTATCAAGGCCAAACTCATAGAAATTGTTATAGCCCGAAACCTTGTCTGCAGGCGTCAACGGCAGGTTAGCCTGGTATTGTGCAGGTTTGGTAAAGTCCAGAGGGCGGCCTGCGGGCGCGGGTGGGCGGTCATTGCCTTTAAACCAACTCAGAATATCGGCGTTGGCCATGCCGGGAATGCTAATAGCGGCAGCGCCCAGACCCAGGGTCTGAAGCACGCGACGACGATTCATATTAAAGATGTTTTCTGGCGTTACATCAGCTTCAGTCAGGCGTTTTTTCAGCGTCATCGTCTCTTCTCCGGCTCGATTTTCATCATCAGCATGATGACTATTACTTAAGCTGGCGAATTTTGCCGCAAAAATGTGAAATTTCCTGGTAAACCCTTCCAATGAGAATGCGCTGAAAAAAGGATAATTAAGCGCTCTGGGCCTTTCTCAACGGTATACTTCGGCTTCATGCACGACCTCGCTGCCGCCGGGAACAATTTGTGTTATTTTTCTCAAAATTTCTCCCGGCGGACGGGCAGAGGGGCGGCGTGATTCGGCTACAACCGTAGTGAAACAGGCACAGGGATGCGATTAACTACCAAACTTTCTGCATTTATTACATTTATTAGCGTACTGGCAATGGTTTTAATGCTGGTGGGCTGTGCTTTTAGCGTTTTCTGGCTCACGCATCAACGCGTTGAAAATCGCGTACAGGTTTTGGCAACGGAAGTGGATAAAGTCTTGCTAAAACAGCCGCCCGATGCGTTAGAAGCCTGGCTTGCGCCGGTCTTACCCGTCATCAACGCTGAGCAATTATCTTTATACAATGGCCGGCAGAATGTTTTTACGCTTTCCCGCCACGAAAACCAGATGCTGCAACATCAAAAAAACCGCTACATCCACTTTGACATTGCGCTGATGCATCAGCCGGGTATGCGTTTGCAATTGACGATACTTGACCCGGCACAAACCTGGCTAAGATCTATTCCCACCACCTATACGCTTGCCGCCCTGATGCTGGTGGTGCTGATTATGGCGGTGACGTTGTTCATCACCCATCGCTGGCTGGTAAGACAATGGCGCGGAATGGAACAGCTGGAGAGCCGGTCGGCATCAATACTCAGCGGCGCGCGCCAGCTTTATCGCCAGAAGCATGCTGATGAGTGGCCGCCTAAAGCCAGCCGGGCAATTGACGTGTTGCTCTCCGATTTACAGGAAGCCGGTGAGCAGCGTGTGCGCATTGATACCTTAATTCGTACCTTCGCTGCACAGGACGGGCGGACGGGGCTGAATAATCGCCTTTTCTTCGACAGTCAGCTGGCAACGCTGCTTGAAGATCAGGAAGATGTTGGCACGCATGGCGTGGTCATGATGATCCGTTTTCCTGAACTTGATACACATGATGATTCACTGGGGCCCGTGCTGGTCGAAGAGTATCTCTTCAATGTCGTGAATATGTTGTCGACCTTTGTCATGCGTTACCCCGGCGCACTTCTGGCCCGCTATTTTCGCAGCGATTTTGCGGTCTTACTGCCGCACCGCAGCCTGAAAGAGGCTAACAGCATCGCCGATCACCTCATCAATGCGGTCGATGCCCTGCCGCCTATGCGCATGGTCAACCGGGACGATTTTATCCACATTGGTATCAGCGCCTGGCACAGCGGACAGACGGTGCCCCAGGTCATGGAAAACGTTGAAATGGCCACGCGTCGGGCAACCCTGTCGGGCGGAAACAACTGGTCCAATGGCGCAGGAAATCCCCTGGATGCCGGGCGCGGCAGCGTTCGCTGGCGTACTCTGCTGGAAAATACCTTAAGTCGCGGCGGCCCCCGGTTATATCAAAAGCCCGCCGTGGACAGAGAGGGTAAGGTGCGGCATCGCGTTCTGCTCACGCGCATTTTTGACGGGGATAAAGAGGTCCTGTCGGCAGAATATATGCCCCTGGTTCAGCAGCTCGGTATGGCTGAGAACTGGGACCGGCAGATGGTATTACGCGTTGCCGCACTCTCTGAATTGTGGCCGGAAGAGACGCTGGCGATCTCCGTTAACATTGAGTCGTTGCTGAAACGTCCCTTTATTGCCTGGTTGTACACGATGTTGTTGCAGTGCCCAAAAAGTCAAAGAAAGCGATTTTTATTTGAACTTGCAGAAGGGGACGTCTGTCAACACATCAGCGATTTGATTCCCGTATTTCACGCATTGCAGGCGTTCGGTTGTCGCATCGCCGTTAATCAGGCGGGTTTGACGGTGGTCAGCAGTGCCTATATCCGGCAGTTACCGGTTGAGTTGATCAAGCTGGATGCGGGTTTAGTACGTAATATTGAGCGCCGTACAGAAAACCAGCTGTTCGTGCGAAGCTTACTGGATGTTTGCAAACCCACCGGGACGCAGCTGTATGCGACTGGCGTGCGAACGCACGCAGAGTGGCAGACTTTGGTCGGGTTAGGTGTAGAAGGTGGTCAGGGTGACTTTTTTTCACCTTCACAACCGGTTAACAGTAACGTAAAAAAGTACTCCCAACGTTACCGTTTTTAATCGTTTGACCGGTTTCAGGGTTATCGCCTGCGCTTTTGGTGAATATGTGACAATAAACAGGCAGAATAATGCGCCTGAAATGTTAGATTTTATGTCGGAGTAAAGTTAAGAAAATTCTTTAACATGCCGCTCTGATGCCGTGGTATCGCTGTTCCGCTCGTGTGCGTAACAGGCATAAATGATGTAAAGCGAATGCAGTCTAATTTTTCACCGAAGCAGAACGTTTTTGCGCCTTGTGGCAGCTTCGTGTGGTTGGTAAAGTAAGCGGATTTTATTTTCCGCCTCCAGCTTGCAGGATTATCCTTTAGTATGTTTAAAAAATTTCGTGGCATGTTTTCAAATGACTTGTCCATTGACCTGGGTACCGCGAACACCCTGATTTATGTAAAAGGACAAGGCATCGTGCTGAACGAGCCTTCCGTGGTTGCTATTCGCCAGGATCGTGCCGGTTCACCAAAAAGCGTGGCGGCAGTAGGTCATGACGCCAAACAGATGCTTGGCCGTACGCCAGGCAATATCGCAGCTATCCGTCCAATGAAAGATGGCGTTATCGCCGATTTCTTTGTGACGGAAAAAATGCTGCAGCACTTCATTAAGCAGGTTCACAGCAACAGCTTTATGCGTCCAAGCCCGCGCGTGCTGGTCTGTGTGCCAGTTGGCGCTACCCAGGTTGAACGTCGTGCGATTCGCGAATCGGCCCAGGGCGCTGGCGCCCGCGAAGTTTTCCTGATTGAAGAGCCGATGGCGGCCGCGATTGGTGCTGGCCTACCGGTTTCCGAAGCAACGGGTTCTATGGTCGTCGATATCGGTGGTGGTACCACTGAAGTCGCCGTTATTTCCCTGAACGGCGTCGTGTACTCGTCATCCGTCCGTATCGGCGGTGATCGTTTCGACGAAGCCATTATTAATTATGTGCGCCGTAACTATGGTTCACTGATTGGTGAAGCCACGGCAGAACGCATCAAGCATGAGATCGGCTCGGCTTATCCGGGCGATGAAGTGCGCGAAATTGAAGTGCGTGGACGTAACCTGGCGGAAGGTGTGCCACGCGGCTTTACACTTAATTCCAACGAGATTCTTGAAGCCCTGCAAGAGCCTCTGACCGGTATCGTCAGTGCAGTCATGGTTGCGCTGGAACAGTGCCCGCCGGAGCTGGCATCTGATATCTCCGAGCGCGGTATGGTACTGACCGGTGGTGGTGCGCTGCTGCGTAACCTGGATCGCCTGCTGATGGAAGAAACCGGTATTCCTGTGGTCGTCGCGGAAGATCCCCTGACCTGCGTGGCTCGCGGTGGCGGTAAAGCGTTGGAAATGATCGACATGCATGGCGGCGATTTATTCAGCGAAGAATAATTGCCTCAACCGGCTGGAATCGTTGTAACAGTGCGCAGGGAGTAGCGTGTAAACCGGCGCTGCGTGCATCGGTATGATGTGACCAGCCCAGGAAAGTGCGGCCCGCCCGTACTTTCTTACCTTGTAGTCGAGGAACACGCAGATTATATGAAGCCGATTTTTAGCAGAGGGCCTTCTCTGCAATTGCGTCTATTTCTGGCGGTGATTGTGGCGATTGCCATTATCATCGCTGATAGTCGCGTGAGTTCATTTACTCAAATACGCAACTATCTGGACACGTCGGTCAGTCCGTTTTACTTCCTGGCCAACGGGCCGCGCCAGCTACTTGATGGCGTGTCAGACACGCTGGCTTCTCGCCAGCAGCTCGAACTGGAAAATAAAGCGTTACGTCGAGAGCTTTTTCTGAAGAACAGCGACCTGCTCATGCTGGGGCAATATAAGCAGGAGAACGCGCGCCTGCGCGAGCTGCTGGGTTCCCCACTGCGTCAGGACGAGCACAAGATGGTGACCCAGGTGATCTCTACCGGCACCGATCCTTACACCGATCAGGTCGTGATCGATAAGGGCAGTGCGAATGGCGTATATGAAGGCCAGCCGGTTATCAGTGATAAAGGTGTGGTCGGTCAGGTGATTGCCGTAGGCCAGTTCACCAGCCGTGTTCTGTTGATTTGTGATGCATCACATGCGCTGCCTATTCAGGTGCTGCGCAATGACATTCGTGTCATCGCAGCGGGCAATGGTTGTACGGAAGATCTGCAGCTGGAGCATCTGCCGGGCAATACTGACATTCGCGTTGGTGACGTGCTGGTCACCTCTGGCTTAGGTGGCCGTTTCCCTGAAGGCTATCCGGTGGGTGTTGTGTCATCGGTCAAGGTTGACACACAGCGCGCCTACACTGTCATTCAGGCGCATCCTACCGCGGGTCTGCAACGTCTGCGTTACCTGCTGCTGCTGTGGGGCGCGGATCGCAAAGGCGAGATGCCGATGGCACCTGACGATGTTCATCGGGTAGCTAATGAACGGCTGATGCAAATGATGCCGCAGGTTCTGCCTCCCGCCGGTGAAATGGGCCCTCCTGCGCCTTCAGCGCAGAACACCACTCCGGCTTCGGGTAGTAGCGAAAGCGCCGCACAGGGTTCCGCTTCGCGCTCACGCGGAGGCCAGAATTGAGTCGATATCGCAGCCAGGGTCGATGGGTTATCTGGCTGTCCTTCCTTATGGCCTTTATTCTGCAAATCATGCCGTGGCCGGAACAGATCTATATGTTCCGGCCATCATGGCTATTGCTGATTCTCGTCTATTGGGTTCTGGCGCTACCGCACCGTGTCAACGTCGGAAGTGGTTTTCTGCTGGGAGCGATTATGGATTTAATCGCGGGTTCGACGCTCGGCGTTCGGGCGTTGGCGCTGAGCATCATCGCCTATCTGGTCGCATTTAAATTCCAGCTATTCCGTAACTTAGCGTTGTGGCAGCAGGCGTTAATGGTTATGGTGCTGTCATTAGCAATGGATGTGATCGTCTTCTGGGCGGAGTTTCTGGTGATCAACGTCTCATTCCGCCCTGAAATTTTCTGGAGCAGTGTTGTCGACGGGATTCTCTGGCCGTGGCTATTCTTATTAATGAGAAAGATCCGCCGTCAGTTCGCTGTTCAATAAGGAAATTTATGGTAACCCTTTATCTGGCCTCCGCGTCTCCCCGTCGACGTGAGCTGCTGACCCAACTGGGTCTGACCTTTGAGCGCATCATCACTGACGTTGAAGAACAGCGTCAGCCCCATGAAGCGGCAGACGTTTATGTCCGCCGCCTGGCGCATGACAAAGCGAAAGCCGGTACGCTGATTGCCCAACACGATCTGCCGGTGCTGGGCGCGGATACCATTGTCGTGCTCAATGGAGAAGTGCTGGAAAAACCGCACGATGCCGACCATGCCAGCGCCATGCTCAGTAAACTCTCCGGGAAAACCCATCAGGTCATGACCGCAATTGCCCTCGCCGATCGTCAGCAGGTGCTGGACTGCCTGGTGGTAACCGAGGTGACATTTCGTAACTTAACCGCGCGCGACATTACCGATTACATCGCAACAGGTGAACCCATGGATAAAGCCGGCGCGTACGGCATTCAGGGGAAGGGCGGAAACTTTGTTCGTAAAATCAATGGAAGTTATCACGCGGTGGTCGGATTGCCCTTGGTTGAGACAGCGGAGCTGATCGACCATTTTCAGTCACTGCGTGCCGTAAGGGGTTAACATGACGGCTGAACTACTGGTTAACGTTACGCCTGCTGAAACGCGTGTCGCCTATATCGACGGCGGCATCCTGCAGGAAATCCATATTGAGCGTGAAGCCCGACGCGGCATTGTTGGCAATATCTACAAGGGACGCGTCAGTCGCGTGCTGCCTGGCATGCAGGCGGCCTTTGTGGATATCGGACTGGACAAGGCCGCTTTCCTGCATGCTTCTGACATCATGCCGCATACGGAATGTGTCGCAGGCGATGAAAAGAAAAATTTTGTCGTACGCGATATCGCAGAACTGGTTCGTCAGGGGCAGGATTTGGTCGTGCAGGTAGTGAAAGACCCGCTTGGCACAAAAGGCGCGCGCCTGACTACGGATATCACGTTGCCTTCCCGTTATTTGGTGTTCATGCCTGGTGCTGCGCACGTCGGGGTTTCTCAACGTATTGCCAGTGAAAAAGAACGCGAGCGTCTCAAAGCGGTAGTAGCTGACTACTGCGACGATCTGGGCGGCTTTATTATTCGCACGGCAGCCGAAGGCATTGGCGAAGAAGAGCTGGCACAGGATGCCGCCTTTCTGAAACGTCTGTGGACCAAAGTCAGCGAGCGGAAAAAACGTAACCAGACACGTTGCCTGCTTTATGGCGAACTGGCGCTGGCGCAGCGTATTCTGCGAGACTTTGCCGGCGCAGCCCTTGACCGCATTCGCGTAGACTCGCGGCTAACCTGTGATTTACTTAACGAGTTTACCAGCGAATACATCCCCGAGATGGCCAGCAAGCTCGAACTTTACAACGGCAAGCAGCCCATCTTCGATCTGTTCGACGTTGAAAATGAGATTCAACGCTCGCTGGAGCGTAAAGTTGAACTCAAATCTGGCGGATACCTCATCATCGATCAAACTGAAGCGATGACGACGATAGACATCAACACGGGTGCCTTTGTCGGACACCGAAACCTTGATGAGACGATCTTTAATACCAACGTGGAAGCCACTCAGGCCATTGCACGTCAGCTAAGGCTTCGCAACCTTGGCGGCATTATTATCATCGACTTCATTGATATGAGTAATGAAGATCATCGTCGTCGCGTACTGCATTCACTGGAAACGGCGCTGAATAAAGATCGGGTCAAGACAGGTATCAGCGGTTTTTCCGCATTGGGGCTGGTGGAAATGACCCGCAAGCGCACGCGCGAAAGCATTGAGCACGTGCTGTGCGAAGACTGTCCTGTGTGCAAAGGGCGCGGCACGCTGAAAACGGTTGAAACCGTGTGCTATGAAATCATGCGCGAAATCGTCCGCGTGCACCATGCTTATGATTCGGATCGTTTCCTGGTGTATGTTTCGCCAACCGTAGGTGAAGCGTTGAAAACGGATGAGTCCCATGCGCTGGCCGAAGTGGAGCTTTTCGTGGGCAAGCAGGTAAAGGTGCATGTCGAAGCGCTTTACACCCAGGAACAATTTGACGTGGTGATGATGTAATACTGGCTGGTCGGGCTGACGATGCCTGACTGCACATTTTAGGGTAAAATGTGAACCCATACCGCTATGTCATAGGACGCCGGGTATGAGCAGCAACCATCCGTCGTTAACGGTAGACAAGGAGAGGTGTGAGTGAGGCAGTTGCCAAGAATTCTGTTACTGCTGCTCGCGACAGTCGTTGTGATTGTGGCGCTGCTCGTCAGCGCGCTACGTCTGGCGATGCCGCATCTCGATGCCTATCGCAGTCAGGTCCTTCAGTGGGTTTCTGACGCCAGCGGCGTCAACGTGAAAGCCAGTGAGCTACGTGGCAAGTGGGAGAATTTTGGGCCCACGCTACAAATCCGCAATTTAGACGTCGATATGAAAGAGACGGGGTCGCTCTCTATCGCGCGTATCACCGTGGCACTGGACGTCTGGCAGTCACTGCTTCACTGGCGCTGGCAGTTCCGCGATCTTACCTTCTGGCAGTTACATCTCGACAGCACACAGCCTCTGTTAACCAGTGACAATGACAAGCACAGTTTCAAACTCACTCAGGTTAACGATCTGTTTTTGCGCCAGTTCGATCACTTTGACCTGCGTGACAGCACCATTCGTTTTATCACGCCATCCGGCCAACATGCTGAACTGGCGATACCGAAACTGACATGGCTGAATGAAAACACCCGGCATCGGGCTGAAGGTGAAGTCAGCTTGTCGAGCTTTACCGGCCAGCACGGCGTGGTGCAGGTCCGTCTCGACCTGAAAGACAGCGGTGGCTTACTCAACGATGGTCGTATATGGATGCAGGCTGATGACGTTGATATG
This sequence comes from Pantoea sp. Ae19-2, assembly GCF_059801205.1. Classification (NCBI taxonomy): domain Bacteria; kingdom Pseudomonadati; phylum Pseudomonadota; class Gammaproteobacteria; order Enterobacterales; family Erwiniaceae; genus Pantoea; species Pantoea sp. Ae19-2. Next base: position 4,377,395 of record NZ_JBCHWE010000001.1, read on the forward strand.
CGCCCCTGGCTGGGCCGCTGGGTGCGGGATAATACGCGTCTTGACAGTGCCCGATTCAGTCTGGCGGCCTGGGTTAATTTGCGCGATGGCGACGTCTATGCCGGCGATCTGCTGTTAAGTCGGGGCGGCGCAAGCTGGCAGGGCGAAAGCGGCCCACATACGCTGAGCGTTGATAACCTTACTGCCCATCTGTCGCGTTACAAAAATGGCTGGGTGGTTAATGTGCCGCAAACCAAACTCAGCACAGACGGTAACGCCTGGCCCGCTGGTCATTTTTCGCTACTCTGGCAACCTCAGGACGCGCAGATGCTGGGCAGCAACAGCGAGGCTGAGGTACGGGTTCGCGCGACGCAACTGGCGCTGGACCATATTGCCCCCCTGGTGCCGCTGTTTGCGCCCTTGTCACCGGCGCTGTTTGATAACTGGCGAGCACTGCGACCTCGCGGCACCATTGACGGGCTGGCCCTGGATATTCCTGTTGAGCAGCCTGAGCAGACACGCTTTCAGGTTAAATGGCGAGATTTCAGCTGGCAGTACTGGAAACTGGTTCCGGGAATCAGTCATTTAAGTGGCGAGGCAGCAGGCAGCCTGAATAACGGACAGGCCAGGATTGCGATGGGTCAGGCTACGGTGCCCTATGGTGATATGTTCCAGGCCCCGTTAGAGATCAAGAAGGTGACCGGCAGCATGAACTGGCTGCGTGACCAACACGGACTGACTCTGGCAGGTCAGGATCTTGATGTACAGGCGCGTTCACTCTGGGCGCATGGCGATTTCCGTTATCAGCAAAATACCGATACGCATCCTCAGCTGGATATCCTGGCCGGGATCAACGTTACTGACGCGGGCGATGCCTGGCGCTATTTCCCAACGCCGTTAATGGGGCATTCACTTACGCGCTATCTGAGCGGTGCCGTAAAAGGGGGCAGGGTCGACAATGCTACGCTGCTGTTCAACGGCAATCCGGCGCTTTTCCCCTTCCAGCACAACGACGGCATGTTTCAGGTCTGGGTACCGTTACGCAAGGCTACCTATGGCTTCCAGCCGGGTTGGCCGGATATCAGCAATCTCGATATCGATCTTAACTTTCTCAATGACGGTTTGTGGATGCAGGCTCATCTGGCAAAACTGGGGGAGGTTAATGCCCGCAACGTCAGCGCCGTCATTCCTGATTACATGAAGGAAAAGCTGATTATCAATGGCGATATCAGCGGTGATGGGCAGGAAATTGGCGAATACTTTCAGCACACGCCACTTAAGTCCTCGCTGGGCGCGGCGCTGGAGCAGCTACAGATTAAAGGTCTGACCAAGGGCCATCTCAAACTTGATATTCCGCTGGATGGTAAGGATGTTCACGCCAGCGGTGATGTGGTGATGAACAATAACAGCCTGCATATCAAGCCGCTGAACACCACCATGACGCATCTGACAGGACAGTTTCGTTATGACAACGGCAATCTCGAAAGCGATCAGATGCAGGCTAACTGGTTTGGTCAGCCACTCAATGTCAGCTTTAGTACGAAAGAAAACCCCGATGATTTTGGCGTTAACGTAAAGTTGCTTGCTGACTGGCAGCTGGCAAAAATCACCGGAATGCCGCCTCAGATTGGCAGCCAACTGGCCGGGCATCTTCCCTGGCAGGGTGAGGTGAACGTTTCCTTACCGCACAAGGGCGGCGCGCGTTATGACGTAGCCTTGAAAGGTGACGGAAAAGAAGTAAGTAGTCGCTTACCTTCGCCGCTTGATAAAAAAGCGGGCGAAAGCCTGCCGATCGCCGTCAATGCTAAAGGCGATTTAACGCATTTTGATCTCAGCGGTAGCGTGGATGAACGACATAAGTTCAACAGCCGCTGGCTGCTGGAACCCACACTGCGCGTCGATCGGGGCATCTGGCTTAACGATACAAAAACCCTACCGACGTTGCCAGACCGATCGGGAATGGTGCTGAACCTGCCGGCGCTGGATGGCGAAGCCTGGGCGGCATTGATGGCGACCGGCGGCGGCGGATCAACCCGTTCGACGACGGGTGAGCATCAGGTGGGCGGCGCAACGCTGCCAGGCAATATTATCCTGCGCAGTCCTTCTGTGACTCTGGCCGGGCAACAGTGGCATAACGTTGATACCTCTCTCACTCAGGAAATGAGTGGTAAGACCCGGGTGAAGGTCAACGCCGATGAGCTGAGAGGCCAGTTAACGACCTCACCTTCGGCCCCGTGGCAGATTGCACTGGATTACCTGTATTACAATCCAGAATGGAAGGCGACGGCCGATCAAAAAGGCGCGTCGACTTCACCGCTGGGACAAAAGAGCGAGCGGATCGATTTTAGTCAGTGGCCTGCCTTACAGCTGCAGTGTGCGGAATGCTGGCTGATGGGGCAGAAGTATGGCCGGGTGAACGCCAGACTGCAGCCCAATGGAAGTACGTTAGCACTCACTAACGGACTGGTTGACACCGGCACCTCGCGCCTGAATATTCAGGGCGAATGGGTTAATCGTCCAGACGACCAGCGAACCTCATTGAAAGGCACATTACAGGGCAGCAACATCAATAACGCCACCAACTGGTTTGGCGTAAATACACCGCTGCGGGATGCGCCTTTCAAGATTGATTATGATCTGCACTGGCGCTCTGCACCGTGGCAGCCTGCAGCGGAAACGCTGAGCGGCACATTAAAAACGCATTTTGGCAAAGGGCAAATCAGTGATGTGGATACCGGCGCTGCGGGACAGATCCTGCGTCTGCTGAGCTTTGATGCGTTGTTGCGCAAACTGCGTTTTGACTTCAGCGATACCTTTAACAAAGGATTCTACTTCGACGCCATCAACGGCACCGCCTGGATTGAAAATGGCGTCGTACGCACGGATAACCTGCTTGTCGATGGGCTGGAAGCGGATATCGCCATGCAGGGGAATATGGACCTGGTGAAGCGCCGCATTGATATGGAAGCGATAGTCACGCCAGAAATCTCAGCCTCAGTCGGCGTAGCGGCTGCGTTTGCCATCAATCCGGTGGTGGGCGCTGCGGTATTTGCTGCCAGCAAGGTGCTGGGGCCGCTCTGGAGTAAGATTTCCGTGCTGCGTTATCACATCAGCGGGCCGCTGGATAAGCCTGAAATTGATGAAGTAATGCGTAAACCACGCGAAACCTATAACAAGTGATATTTGACGGCGTAACATAATTGCCGCAGGCTATGATTATCCGAGCACATATTAAGTGAGAAACGATGACTCTGAATCTGGTAAGTGAGCAGTTGCTAACTGCTAACAACATTAATCAGCAGGACCTTTTTTCCCTGTTAGGGCAGCTTTCAGAACGTCGTCTGGACTATGCCGATCTCTATTTCCAGTCCAGCTTCCATGAATCCTGGGTTCTGGAAGATAAAATCATTAAAGACGGGTCCTACCATATCGATCAGGGCGTGGGCGTACGCGCCGTAAGCGGTGAAAAAACCGGCTTTGCCTATGCTGACCAAATTACCCTGAATGCGTTGCGTTTATCTTCTGAAGCGGCACGTAGCATTGTGCGTGAACAAGGCAACGGCAAGGCACAGACGCTGTCGGCCGTAGTTAACCGCTCGCTGTACGCGCCGGTCGATCCGCTCGGTAGCCTGAGCCGTGAAGATAAAATAGCCCTTCTGCATCGTGTAGACCAGGTCGCACGTGCTGCCGATCCCCGCGTTCAGGAAGTCAATGCCAGCCTGACTGGCGTCTATGAGCAGGTCCTGGTTGCCGCTACTGACGGCACCTTAGCCGCCGATGTCCGCCCACTGGTTCGTCTGTCCATTAGCGTCCAGGTTGAAGATCAGGGCAAGCGTGAGCGCGGTTCAAGCGGCGGCGGTGCGCGTACCGGCTATGCCTTTTTCCTGGCCGATGAGAACGGCGAGGTGCGGGCCGATGCCTGGGCTCGTGAGGCCGTGCGCATGGCGCTGGTAAATCTGTCAGCGGTGGCTGCGCCTGCAGGAACCTTACCTGTGGTGTTGGGCGCTGGCTGGCCGGGCGTACTGCTGCACGAAGCCGTAGGTCACGGCCTGGAAGGTGATTTCAATCGCCGTGGTACATCGGTCTTTAGCGGCAAGATGGGCCAACTGGTCGCTTCTGATCTGTGCACCGTTGTCGATGACGGCACGATTGATGGATTGCGGGGTTCGTTAGCTATCGACGATGAAGGCGTGCCGGGGCAATACAATGTGCTGATCGAAAATGGCGTATTGAAAGGCTATATGCAGGATAAGCTGAATGCCCGACTGATGGGGGTGAATCCCACCGGTAATGGTCGTCGCGAATCCTATGCGCACCTGCCGATGCCGCGTATGACAAATACCTATATGCTGGCCGGTAAATCCACGCCGCAGGACATCATTGAAAGCGTGGAGTACGGATTATATGCCCCTAACTTCGGCGGCGGTCAGGTCGATATCACTTCCGGAAAGTTTGTGTTCTCCACCTCGGAAGCCTATCTGATTGAGAAGGGCAAAGTGACCAAACCCGTAAAAGGGGCGACATTGATCGGCTCCGGTATCGAGGCAATGCAGCAAATTTCGATGGTCGGCAACGACCTGGCGCTGGATAAAGGCGTTGGCGTCTGTGGTAAAGAAGGACAGAGCCTGCCGGTAGGCGTGGGGCAACCCACACTCAAGCTGGATAAGCTGACAATCGGCGGCACCGCCTGACCGAGACGCAAAACCCGCCAACTGGCGGGTTTTTAGCTTTTGCGGTGCTGTTTGTACTGCTCGGCAACCTGCTCGAAATACTGCGTCAGATAGTCGATGCAAACCTGCACTTTCAGCGGCAGCTTGTCTCTTTCAGTATAAAGCGCATAAACCGGTCGTGGGTCAGATTGGTACTGCGGGAACAAAATATCAATCTCACCTTTCTTGATTTCATCCGCCACCCACATCATCGGGACATAGGCGATGCCATTACCGGCCTTAAGCCAGCGGATGAGCGTCTGAGAGTCATTGGTGACAAAACGCCCCTGCGGTGATAAACGCGTAACGATGCCTTCGGGGGCAATCAGCTCAAAATTGTTATCTGGCCTTACGCTGTATTCCAGCCAGGCAAATTTAGTGATATCGCCAGGTTTCTCCGGCGTCCCATGCTGCGTCAGATAGTGTTTAGCGGCACAGACCACCATTGGCATCGCCCCGAGTCGGCGCGAGAACAGGCTCGAATCCTTTAAAGCGCCCACCCGGATCACCACGTCCAGCCCGTCCGCGATTAAATCTGGCGCAGGAATACCGGTGACCAGGTTGACGCTCAGCCCCGGGTAATCACGCAGCATGTCGCTCGTCATACCGGCCAGCACGTTCTGTGCCATCGTGGAAGAACTGCCAATGCGTAGTACGCCGATCGGCGTGTTGTTAAAGGCATAAAGCTGTTCGTGAACCTGGTTAGCCTCTGCCAGCATACGGCGACAGCCCTGATAGTAGATTTTACCGGCTTCAGTGAGCCCAATGCTGCGCGTACTGCGGTTGAGTAGCTTTATCTGCAGCGCATCTTCCAGTTTGGCGACAATCTGGCTGATTGATGACACGCTAAGGTGAAGCTGTCGTGCGGCCGCAGTAAAAGAACCCAGTTCAACTACTTTGGCAAAAATCGACATACCTTTGAGTCGTTCCATTGTTTACTCTGGCTAAAAAGTGATTTAGATCACATTCAGTAGAAAACGTATAGTTAAGCGCGTTACTATATGTCGACCGGGGTATGACCTGGCGACGCTTCATTACCTGAAAACACCCGATGATACGCTATTATTAAGTCAGCCGTAGTTCAGATGTGGCTTATGGCGCGCAGGCGTTTGCGTCCTTCAGGCGGTGAATTATCCCGGCCGTATCGAACTAAGGATTTTTAATGAGTGTACTTCCGGTATTTGTCATGTTTGGGCTCTCTTTTCCGCCCATTTTCATCGAACTCATCGTTTCGCTCATGCTGTTCTGGATGGTGAAACGCGTGCTGACGCCCAGCGGTATCTACGATCTTGTCTGGCATCCGGCACTCTTCAATACAGCCCTTTACTGCTGTGTATTTTATCTGGTATCCCGTTTATTTGTTTGAGGTTTACGTGAACACGCTTATAAGAAAAATCGCGCGTTACGCGATCACCATCCTGCTGGTCATCATCGCCGTCATTATCATATTCCGTGCCTGGGTGTTCTATACCGAATCCCCCTGGACACGCGATGCAAGGTTTGCGGCCGATGTGGTCGCGATTTCACCTGATGTCACCGGGTTAATTACCGAGGTTCCCGTTCACGACAACCAACGGGTTAAAAAAGGTGACACGCTGTTTGTGGTCGATCGTCCACGGTACCAAAAAGCGTTAGATGAAGCGCAGGCTGATGTGGAATATTACCAGGCACTGGTTAATGAAAAACGCCGTGAGGCCGGACGTCGAAACCGACTCGGAACCTCTGCGATGTCACGCGAAGCCATTGAGCAGTCCAACAACGATCTGCAAACCAGTGAACATCAACTGGCAAAATCTGTCGCTACCCGCGATCTGGCTAAGATCGACCTGGAACGAACCACGATCACCGCGCCGTCAGATGGATGGGTGACGAACCTGAACGTCTACCAGGGCGAATTCATTACGCGGGGAGCGGTTGCCGTGGCGCTGGTACAGCAGCGCTCATTTTACGTGCTGGCTTATCTCGAAGAGACCAAGCTGCATGGTGTGCGCCCCGGCTTTCGGGCCGAGATCACGCCATTGGGCAGCAATGTGACGCTGCGCGGTACGGTTGACAGCATCGCGGCAGGCGTGACCAACAGCAGCAGCAGCGTTGACAGTAAAGGAATGGCAACGGTCCAGTCTAACCTGGAGTGGGTACGCCTGGCGCAGCGCGTACCGGTTCGCATCCGTCTTGACCAGGACCCCGGCAATCACTATCCGGCCGGAACGACAGCGACCGTGGTCATCACTGGCACAGAGGATCGTCAGCATACTGATACATCGCCCATCATGTCCTTCTTTAACCGTCTGCGTGAGTTTGGTTAAGAGGACGCTATGACTGAGTTCCTGCGGTTCCCGATAAAGCTGACTTTTGCGCTGGTTGCGGCGCTGATGATCGGCTTTCATCTTAACCTTGAAACCCCCCGCTGGGCCGTCATGACAGCGGGCATTGTGGCAGGCGGGACGGCGTTTGCGGCAGGCGGCGATCCCTATTCGGGCGCATTACGCTATCGCGGTATTCTTCGTATCATCGGAACCTTTATTGGCTGTGTCGCCGCGCTGGTCATCATGATTGCGACCGTACGCGCACCGGTAGTCATGCTGCTGTTGTGTTGTATTTGGGCGGGTTTCTGCGTATGGCTGTCTTCGCTGATCAAGGTTGAAAACTCCTATGCGCTCGGACTGGCTGGTTACACCGCGTTAATTATTGTCGTGACGGCGAATGCCAGTGGTGGGCTGACGCTGGTCCCGCAATATGCCGTGGAACGCTGTAGCGAGATCATTTTAGGGATACTGTGCGCCATTCTGGCCGATATGATTTTCTCGCCACGTTCGATTAAAAAAGTGATTGATGCTGAAGTTGACTCGCTGCTGGTGGCGCATTACAGGTTGCTGCAGCTGTGCGTGGCGCATGAGGACAAAGAAGAAGTCGATAAAGCCTGGGGGGCTTTGGTACGGCGTACCACGGCGCTCAGCAGTATGCGTAGCCAGTTGATGATGGAGTCTTCGCGCTGGCAGAATACCAGTCGACGGCTGCAAATGCTGAACACTCTGTCACTGACGATGATTACCCAGGCGGCTGAAACCTTTTTAATTCAAAACTCACGGCCTGACTACATTGCAACGCAGTATCGTGTGTTAATGGAGAAAGAGGCAGCGACGGCAGAAGACGTACACAAGCGTATGAAAGCGCTGCGACGGTTAATTGCCGTCAGCAGTAAAACGGTCCCCGAGACGCTGGAAAGCTGGGTTGAGGCAGCAACGGAATATCAGCTGCTGACGCATGGCATCAAAAGTAACGGCCGTATCACAGCGCTGGAGGAGGGGATTCTTCAGCGCGAGGTCGTGATTCAGGCGCGTTCTGCTGAAAACCACCATGCGATGATTAACGGTGTTCGCACCTTTGTAGCGACTGCGCTCGGTTCGCTGTTCTGGCTCTATACCGGCTGGACATCAGGTAGCGGCTGTATGGTCATGTTGGGCGTGATTACGGCACTGGCGATGCGCATGCCCAATCCGCTCATGATGGCTAAAGACTTTGTTTACGGTATGACGGTGGCGGTCCCGCTGGGCGCACTCTATTTCATGTATATTTTGCCCAACACCCAACAAAGTGCCGTGCTGCTGTGCATTGCCATTGGCCTGTTAGGGTTTATTTCCGGCATTTTAATTCAGCGCAGGCAGATTGGTACGCTGGGAGCCATGGTCGGCACAATCAACGTGCTGGTGCTGGATAATCCGATGCAGTTCAACTTTACGCAGTTTATCGACAATGCGCTGGGACAGTGGATCGGCAGCTTCGTTGCGTTGATGGTCATCCTGTTGATTCGGGATAAGTCCAAAGCGCGCACGGGCCGTAAATTGCTCAACCGCTTCATGTATGCGGCGGTCTCGGCGATGACCACTAACCAGGCTCGCCGTCGTGAAAACCATCTTCCGGCACTCTATCAGCAGCTCTTTTTACTGCTTAACCTGTTCCCGGGTGACATCGACAAATATCGCATTGCCCTGACCTTAATTATTGGTCATCAGCGATTACGTGCTGCCGATGTGCTGGTTAATGCCGATCTGTCTGCGTATCATCGCCAACTGCGTCACACGGCGGATCGGATCATCTCGGTACGCAGTGACGAAAAGCGCCGTTACTATTTCGAACGGTTACTCAAAGAGCTGGATGTCTATCAGCACAAGCTGGCGCACTATGACGCCCCAACCAGCGTGACCGAGCCGGTAACGCGACTGGCTGAGATGCTGAAAAAATATCAAAATACGCTCGTCCAAATCTGAATTATGGCCGCGGCAAGCGCTGGCGGCCATGATGATCCCCCGTGTTATCTGACCTGTCATTTTTGCCATCTATACTTTCCTGACAGATGACAAACCGACAGGAGCACCTAATGCATTCTTTACTGCACGACAGCGAACTGTTCCAGACAGGCTATCTGGTAAACGGGCAATGGCTGCGTACCACGTCTACCTTTGACGTGACGAATCCTGCCACGGGCGAGGTCGTCGCTCAGGTGGCAAAAGCAGGAAAAACGGAAACGGAAGCTGCAATAAAGGCTGCCCAGGATGCTTTCCCAGCGTGGCGAGCACAGACCGCCAAGGGGCGTTCAGAACTGCTGTACCGCTGGTATAGGTTAATCATTGAACACAAACGCTGGCTGGCTGAGTTAATGACAACGGAGCAAGGCAAGCCGCTCAAGGAAGCAGAAGGCGAAGTGGAATATGCCGCCAGCTTTATTCAATGGTTCGCCGAGCAAGCTAAACGGGCTAACGGTGAAATCATCCCTCCTGCTAAAGCGGGCTCGCGCATTCTGGCAACCCGTGAGCCGGTCGGCGTCGTCGCCGCTATCACGCCCTGGAATTTCCCTATGGCGATGCTGACACGTAAGTTAGGCCCGGCGCTGGCAGCGGGATGTACAGGCATTATTAAACCCGCGAATAACACACCGCTTTCCGCATTTGCCTTACTGGCGCTGGCAAAAAAAGCCGGCATCCCTGATGGCGTGCTTAACGGTGTAGCAGGCGACACGCATGCCATTAGCGATGCCATTATGGCCAGCAAAGCCGTACGTAAAATTTCCTTTACCGGTTCGACGGCAGTGGGGAAAACGCTAATGCGTAACGCTGCTGAAACCATGAAAAAGGTTTCGATGGAACTGGGCGGTAATGCGCCCTATATCGTCTTTGAAGATGCAGATATCGATGCAGCCGTGCAGGGAGCCATCGCCAATAAATTCCGCAATGCCGGTCAGGTTTGTGTCAGCGTTAACCGCTTTTTCATTCACAGTGCAGTTTACGAACGTTTTACGACCCAACTGGCCGCTGAAGTGGATAAGCTTAGCGTCGGAAACGGCATGGATAATGGCGTGGTCGTCGGCCCGTTAATCGAATCATCCGCATTAGAAAAAGTCGAAGAGCATGTCAAAGATGCCATTGCTCAGGGCGGAAAAGTGCTGACGGGTGGTCAGCGGCACGCGCTGGGCGGTAATTTTTGGCAGCCAACGGTCATTGTTGAGGCACATGAAGGCATGAAACTGGCTCAGGAAGAAACGTTTGGCCCGGTGGCAGCCTGTTTCCGCTTTGATGACGAAGAAGAGGTTGTCCGTCGTGCCAACCAGACGGAATACGGGCTGGCGGCGTATTTTTATACGCAAAACCTGCAGCGGGTATTCCGGGTCTCTGCCGCGCTCGAAAGTGGAATGATTGGCATCAATGAGTGTGCGGTCTCGACAGAGTTGGCCCCCTTTGGCGGCGTGAAAGAGTCTGGTCTGGGACGTGAAGGATCGGTACTGGGGATGGATGAGTACCTGGAGGTCAAAGCGCTGCACCTCGGCGGGTTAAGTTAGATGAACATCCGGGCGGCGCAGGGCCGCCCAGAACCGGATAACGGGAGTCGCCAGTATGAAAGTCGAGCGTTTTGATTTTAATGAGATTGTCGATCAGGCCCATTTTTTACGGCAATTTTGCGAACGCTTTGCTTTAAAGGCGTACGCCATCTGTGATTTGGATGGATTGTGGGACATCATTGTCTGCAAAGGTTTACCTCTCCCCCTGAAAATAGAGTTTGTGAATTTAGGACAAGGGCAGAAGCGGCGATATGGAGCCTTAATTCTGCTGTTCGACGAGGCGGAAGAGGAGCTGGAAGGACAACTGCAATTTAACGTAATAGAGCGTTAACAGCGTTGAAGACCGACTAACGTGTGTTATCGGGTCGCCCACGTGCGAGAAATTCCTCGAGAGCTCTCGCAACGTCACCGTTTGCTGACGCTGAGCATTTTCAGGTCGTGCTAACCTGCCACCTCATCATCAGGACAGGTTACATGAAAAGTAAAAATGGCACGCCCACGCCCCATGATGCGACATTCCGTCAATTCTTGTCCCAGCCCACCATTGCCCGTGATTTTATGGCATTGCATCTTCCGGCAGAGTTTCTCGCGCTGTGCGATCTGGATACGTTAAAACTGGAGTCTGGCGCTTTTGTGGAAGAGGACTTACGGCAATATTTTAGCGATATACTGTACAGTCTAAAAACCACAAGCCGCGATGATGGCTATATCCATGTGTTGATTGAACATCAGTCATCACCTGACAGGCATATGGCATTCAGACTGATGCGTTATGCCATTGCGGCAATGCAGCGGCACCTGGATGCCGGGCACAAAAAACTCCCGTTAGTCATTCCGATTTTATTCTACAGTGGCAAACGCAGTCCCTATCCCTATAGTACCCGCTGGCTGGACGAATTTTCGATTCCCGCCTTCGCCAGTCGGCTCTACAGCAACGCTTTTCCGCTAGTGGACGTGACGGTGATTCCTGATGAGGAGATTGTCGGCCACCGCAGCATGGCTGCATTAACACTGCTGCAAAAGCATATTCATCAAAGAGATTTAGCAGAACTCATCGATAAGCTGGCCCCTGTCACACTGGCGGGTTATCTCTCTTCATCACAGGTTATATCGTTGGTAAACTATCTTTTACAGGCGGGCGAAACCGCGGACGCTGACCTTTTCGTCAGAACGCTGGCGCAGCGGGTGCCGCAACATGAGGATGCATTGATGACCATCGCACAACAGCTTGAGCAGAAAGGCATTGAAAAGGGGATGGAAAAGGGCCTGGAAGAGGGCCTTCAGCTTGGTGAACAACGTGGCCTGGTGAAAGGCCGCAGTGAGGGAGAACGGTCGGCTGCACTAAAAATCGCGCGAACAATGCTGCAAAACGGTTTGCCTCCCAGCCTTGTCGCAGAGATGACCGGACTGTCAGACGATGATTTGGCGCAGATTGCCCATTGATATATTGCGCCTTAGGTCTGTGATTTACGGTACTGTTGACAGCTGTGATTTACGGTACTGTTGACAGCGTATTAATCCCCCGCGTAAGCCAGACTTCTTCTGCTCATGTCGTTTTATGTCGCTGAATCCCGTCGATTAACATTGGCGGATGAAGGCTGCCTTTGCTTACCCCCTGTCACAGTTCACTCACCGCGCGTTTCAGGCAAAAAAAAGCCCCGGCGAGCGGGGCTAAAGGGTTCGTCATACGTCAGACGAGGAACTATTTATACAGCTGCGCGGTGATGTGGTAGCTGTCACCGGTATTAGCCTCAATAATTTTATAGGCACTTGCGCCTTGTTCATCCGCTTTCTGGGACAGCTGGGCGCGATAGTCGATAGGTGAACCCGCAACGCCACTGATGCTTACGGTTCCTGCAGGTTGCAGATTCTGCGTTTGATCGGCCGTGACGAGCTGCGCTGCTGAAGCGCCAAAAGCGATCACGGAGAGCAGACTCATCGTTGCGATGGTTGATTTGATGTTCATGATTTATTCCTCATAGCAATCAACAACCTGCGGAATGGCATACATAGAGCGGGTCATCGATTTTGTCAGGGCGGCAACATTGCCGCAGATGAATTATTTATACAGTTCGGCGGTGACGTGGAAGGTATCGTCACGGTTGTTCTCAATCACGCGGTAATGGCCTGCACCTTGTGCATCCGCTTTCTCAGACAGTACCTGGCGGATGTTGGTCTGGTCGCCATTGATACCGCTTACGCTAATTGTTTGGTTTAGCGGCTGCAGATTCATGTCTTGCGCCTGCTGATTTGTGACCATGCTAGCGGCATTGGCACCAAAAGAGAGCAGTGAGGCCACGCCCAGCGCGGCAATCGTTAATTGGATTTTCATGATTCATTCTCCGGTAAGGATGTTTAACCAGCGGTCGCATTGGGACCGCTGGTTACCTGTCAGGTCCTGCGAGTTTATTTGTACAGCTCAGCCGTCGCGTGGTAGTTGCCGTCGTTATAGGCCTCAATAACACGGAAAGCTTTCGCGCCTTGTTGATCGGCTTTATCGCTCAGTTGCTGTCTGATATCGGATGGCGCGCCGGCCACACCGCTCACGCTTACCGTGCCAACAGGCTGCAGATTTTGTGCTTGTGAAGCAGAAATATAATCTGCTGCAGAAGCGCCGAATGACAGGGCAGATAAAATGCTCAAGGCAGCGATGGTAGATTTAGTTTTCATAAAAGATGTCCTCGTCCTGGTTGTTCTTCTTTTTTATTAGTGTGATTCACATCACGAAACTAAGTATAGGACTAATAACGGCAGAAATTAATACCTGCCTAATAATGTTTTGTTGATGCAATTTAACCATTTGGGATTTTTTAATAACTAAAAGTTATTAAAAATGGCTAAAATGCCACTACAGATGGGTAATTACGCATAAAAACAGTAAGATACGTTACTTTAACTTTTAGTGCGAAAAATCATGGTTGATCTGGCTGCTTATCTGTTTTGGTCTGGGTGATGACGCCAGTATTTGAATATAAAGCAGTGTAAAATAGCGCGTAATGTTAAAGGTGGCAAAGGGTATGACCAATATTTTATGTGCTGAAAACGACGCGGCTAAAGAGTAATGCCTTGAAAAGTAACGTATCGGCTGAAAGAGAGCTGACAGAAGGAAGAGGGGGATAACGGGCAGAATAAACCGGCGATGTGCTGCCGGTTAGCGGGAACGACTATAGCTCTTGTTCAAACAGGACGAGGATAGCATCGTGAAGTTGTTTGACGGTAAAGGCGCGTGCCGGCGTGATAAAAATGGTGTCATCACCCGCAATCGTTCCCAGAATCCCCTCAGATTTACCCAGAGAATCCAGCAGGCGAGCGATCAGCTGCGCTGCGCCAGGGCTGGTATGGATCACGACCAGCGCATCATTGTAGTCAATATCCAGAACCAGATTCTTCAATGGACTGGTTGTTGTCGGCACGCCCAGCTCGGCAGGCAAACAGTACACCATCTCCATTTTGGCATTGCGGGTCCGCACCGCGCCAAACTTTGTCAGCATCCGGGAAACTTTGGACTGGTTGATGTTCTCAAAGCCGTCTTCCTGAAGCGCCTGAACAATTTCGCCCTGAGAACTGAATTTTTCTTCTTTTAATAAAGCCTTGAAGGCTTTGATCAGATCGTCTTGTTTCGATGGGTTTCGCATAATTTACCAGCAAATGTAAGAAAAACCGCGGAACAGACCGCAGCAAAGTCATTATTATGCATATAAATGAATTTTTATGCAATTGGTTGTTAATTGAACGGGGCGGTATCCATGGCGGGCGGCGATAATAGCAAAGAATTTACTCAGACCAAAACCCAGCTCACAGCCTGGAAAGGCAAAGGTTGCAAAGCTGTTATATTATTGATGAGGTAAGAAAATAAAAATTTACACTGCCGTTCTCTGTCTGCCGACGTCAAGGTTGTCGATTTCAGGTGATACCGGCCAACTCCCGCGCAACAGTTGGAGAGAAATCCCGTCACCGTCGTCGGCGCTTACCTGAGGTAGCCCTGACACGGCAAACAGGTTAGCTCGTTGTCTGCAACGCAGGATGAGGACGATATAGCGATGATAAGTAAGTTTTAAAATCCCGAGACTGCGGGCATTAGCGCGTAAAATAGTCTCGGATACCCGTCATCACCTGAGCAGTTGATTAAGGTCTGACACAGATGGAATTTCGGCTCTTCTCTGCCCCACCTTAATAAGGAGTTATGAATGAAAGTTGCCGTACTCGGTGCCGCTGGTGGCATAGGCCAGGCGCTAGCACTTCTACTCAAAACCCAGCTTCCCGCAGGTTCAGAACTTTCTCTCTACGACATCGCGCCCGTCACGCCTGGCGTCGCGGTCGATCTCAGCCACATTCCTACCGCAGTTAACGTTAAGGGTTTTAGTGGGGAAGATGCCACCCCGGCTTTAAAAGGTGCGGATGTCGTGCTCATCTCTGCTGGGGTAGCGCGTAAGCCTGGTATGGATCGGGCCGATTTGTTTAACGTCAATGCCGGCATCGTGCGTAATTTGATTGAGCAGGTTGCTACGACAGCGCCGAAAGCGTTAATTGGGGTGATCACCAATCCGGTTAACACGACGGTGGCGATTGCGGCCGAGGTCCTGAAGAAACACGGTGTTTATGACAAGAATCGACTGTTTGGCGTGACAACGCTGGACATTATTCGCGCCAATACCTTTGTCGCTGAGCTGAAAGGCAAACAGCCTGGCGAGGTGAACGTGCCCGTGGTGGGGGGACACTCAGGCGTCACTATTCTGCCATTACTGTCCCAGGTTGCGGGCGTCAGCTTTAGCGATCAGGAAGTGGCTGACCTCACCAAACGTATTCAAAACGCCGGTACAGAAGTGGTGGAAGCGAAAGCCGGTGGGGGGTCAGCAACGTTATCCATGGGGCAGGCCGCCGCCCGTTTCGGTTTATCGCTGGTACGTGCCTTAAACGGCGAAGCGAACGTTGTGGAGTGTGCCTACGTGGAAGGCGATGGCGAGCATGCCCGCTTCTTCTCTCAGCCCCTGCTGTTAGGTAAAAACGGCGTGGCGGAGCGTAAGCCTGTTGGTGCCCTTAGCCCGTTCGAACAGCAGGCGCTGGATGGCATGCTGGAAACACTGAAAAAAGATATCGCGCAGGGCGAAGCTTTTGTGAAGCAATAACCCCCGCAGCCCGAACAGGAAAGCGCCCGGTCAGACCGGGCGTTTTTTTATAATCCGCCTGATTTAAAAGTCCGCGTCGTCGACGCACCATTTCCGGCAGGCGTTTTTCTGCTTAAGGTTTCTACCCGCATCTGGAAGGGTGGGAAAGGCATTTCGATACCATGTTCTGCAAAGCCGTGCAGAATAAGCTGATGCAGTTCATGGCGAAGCGGCATGCGATGGCCCATTTCAGCGGCGTGTACGCGTAGCTCAAATAACTGTATTCCCTGCTGCAGGTCAACCAGAAACACTTCCGGCGGCGGTGTATCCAGAACGTAGCTACAACGTTCTGCAGCCAGCTTCAGCAACGTGGTGACCTCCTCGCTGCTTACCTGTGCGGGAGCGGGTATGGTCAGCACGACGCGCGTGACGGAGTCCGACAGCGACCAGTTAACAAACTGTTCTGTAATAAAGGCCTTATTAGGCACGATGATCTCTTTGCGATCCCAGTCTGTAATTGTCGTGGCGCGGGTATTGATGCGCGTAATGCTGCCGGTCAGATCGCGAATAGTAACGGTATCGCCAATACGAATGGGTTTTTCAAACAAAATAATCAGGCCGGAGATAAAGTTCGCAAAAATCTCCTGCAGGCCAAATCCCAACCCAACGCCCAGGCCGGTCACCAGCCATTGCAGCTTGGACCATTCAATCCCAATCAATGAGAAGCCGAGCAAGCCACCAATTAGCAGCAGCAAATACTTGGTCAGCGTGGTAATGGCATAGCCGGTGCCTGGCGACAAATCAAGATGCTGCAGCAGGGCCAGCTCAAGGAGGGCCGGCATATTGCGCACCAGCTGCGTCGTAATCACGAACACCAGGATGGCGATCAGAACGGCGCCCAGCGTAATGGGTTGAATACTCTCCACGCCCTGAACGGAGGTGTTGACATCCCATAAACGAATATTCTCAAGGAAACCAAACGCAGAGTGGATTTCCGACCACAGGACAATGACTGACACCAGCGCAATCAGCGTCAGGATTGACCTGACCAGGCGCAGTGACTGAGCACTGATGGCGTCCAAATCAATCACGGGCTCTTCTATTTCAATAACGTCAGTATTTTGCGCCTGATCTTTTTCTTCTTCGTTGCGCGCGCGATTGGCCAGCATATCGGCCCGGCGCTGGCGTGCGCGATCGAACCCCAGCCTGCGTCGTTGAATCAGCATCCAGCGGCGAATGATATGGTAAATAACCAGCAGGAAAAACCAGATTGCCACCGAGGTTTCCAGACGTGCCAGCAGCGCCTGCGCTGTTTCAAGGTAACCAATCATGGAGGCCAGCGCGGCCAGCAATGGAATGGCGATCATAATATTCCACAGCAGGCGGTTAATCATGTTTTCGCCGTTGCCCTCTTTATCAAGATAAAGAGGGATCCCTGCACGTTTTAGACTTACCGTAACAAGACTCAGGGCGCCACAGATCAAAATAAAACACAGTCGGCCCAGGGTGGCAGAGAAAAGACGATCGTCAAGGTTATCAAAGGTGATCAGCAGCATAATCAGCGGCACGATCAGGCCAATACTCAACGAGTAGTAACGCATGGCACGCGCAACGCGTACCTGCGGCCAGCGGAAATGCACAATGAACAAACCGTTGGCGCGGGCAAACTGGGCGCTGACCATGAATATCCACAGCAGAGGCAGCGTCGCCGTAATGCCATCGCCGATAGCAACGGCTACCGGATACGGCCAGGCGTTTTGCAGCCCGTATCCCAGGGTTGCCCAAAGCACAGGAAGCGGAAGCGCGACCAGAATTGACCAGAAAACAGTGCGGATGGTCAGGCGGAAGCGATCCTGGGTGACCTTACCAACCTTACTGGCTGAGCGTTCCAAAAAAGCGTTGAAGTGACGGCGTGTACTCAGGCTAAAACCGACCAGCAACACGGCACCCAAAATGGGCAGGACGGTGCTGCGGCTGGTAAACATCATTGCCAGAGCTTTGCCAAGCTGCCCAAGCGTATCCAGCGTAAGCAGGTGCGACAGGCCTTTAGCCACGTCCAGAGGATAGCTCAATGAAATGGGGCTGACATCTGCTGTCCAGAACAGATAGCGGTGCGTGGCGTCTTTGACTTCGGTTAACGCATCCTGAAGCTGCGTATTGGCGACCTTGAGTTTAGTGATTTCCAGAATCAGCGTATCGCAGCCGGATATCAGGGAGTTCAGCAATTCTCGCTGCGTTTTTAACTGTGCATCCAGAATGCGCTTTTGGTCGCTGGTAAAAGGCTGCCCGTCCGCCTGATGTGCTTTGCGAAGCGCATTCTGTCGTTCCAGAAGATCTTCATAATGCAGGCGCTGAACGCGCAGCTGTGCCATTTCATTATCGATTTGCTGAGATTTCGGCATATCGGGTAAACGCGCCACCTGTGCCCGAAGCGCATCGCCGAGCAGGTTAGAGGCACCCAGCCACTGGGATTGTTCCCGCAACGTTGCCAGCGCCTGACGGACCTGAATAATTTGATTGGTGGCGAGGCGCTGTTGCGATGCCACCAGATCCATGCGCTGTGCCTGCTGATTCAGCGCACCGGACAAATCGCGGTTAACCCGAAACTGCTCACTGATCTCGGGCGGTAAATCACCACTGTTTTCCGCCAGCTGTTCCGTACGCGCCAGCGCCGTTTCGGCCTCGCGCTGACGTTGTTCATTCAGTTGATTACGTAAAGCCTGCAGATAATTATCAAGCTGGGTCACTTTGCGCTGATGCACCTCGGCGCGCATGCGAGCCAGCTCCTGGCGATTGTTGGCCGACAACTGCGCCAGCTCATACTCATCGACTTTGGCTTTATTGGCGGCATTTTCTGCCTGGCGAGCCACCAGTTGGGCCTGACCTACTGGAGTGGCAGCGCTGCCGGCACTCTGTAAGCGCCGTTCGCTCTCGGTCAGTGCCCGGCGCGCTTCCGTTTGCTGCTGTGGCAACTGCGACAGGGAATCACTGATCTCTCTGGCACGGTCCTGCTCCTGCTGGGCCTGGCGTCCTTCTTCAATCAGCTGACTGCTGATTTGCAGAATCTCTTGTTCCAGCTCTGCGCTGCTCATCGTGCTGCGCACGGTTTTAGCGTTGTCGTTAAGCGTGGCGATTTGCTGCCTTAACTCGCGGGCAAGGCGCGGAAAATCGTCAATAACCTGTTGATACTGTTGTGCGCGTTCGAGGGCATCATCGCGTTCAGAGAGCGAGGCCAGTGCGGCTTCCAGTGACTGAATTTGTTCAGTTTGCGAGGGGGCATTTTTAGTGGCTTTGACCTCTTCCAGCTGCTGTTTGAGCTGGCTGGCATCAGGCAGGCTGGCGGCTAGCGTAGAAGAGCTGAGCCAGAGGCTCAGCAGCAGACAAAAGATCGAACGCACGAACATAGGTTCTACTCGACAGCGTCAGGCGCGGTAGTCGTCAGTGGAAGGGCGAGCGCTAAAGGTTGGCCCAGTCGAACCTTACTTTCCGCCTCAAGGCTTTCCGCCAGCTTGATTCGGCCAGGCGCGAACAGGTTGATTACCGTAGAACCCAGTTTAAAGCGGCCCATTTCCTGACCTTTGAGTAATACCACGGCACCGTCATGATCGGCGGCCGGGTAATGCCAGCGTTTAATAATGCCTTCGCGCGGCGGTGTGACGGTGCCTGCCCAAACGGTTTCAATGCTGCCGACAATCGTTGCGCCCACCAGGATCTGCACCATCGGGCCCATATCGGTTTCAAAGTAACAAATTACGCGCTCGTTACGGGCAAAGAGGTTAGGGATGTTACGTGCGGTCAGCGGATTAACGGAGTAAAGATCGCCCGGTACATAGATCATCTCACGCAGGATGCCGTTACAAGGCATGTGGACGCGGTGATAATCACGCGGTGCCAGGTAAGTGGTCGCAAATTCCCCCTCACGAAACTGTGCCGCCATATGCTCATTACCGGCGAGCAGGGCGTCGATCGTGTAGTAATGGCCTTTCGCCTGGAAAATCTGATCGCCTTCAATATGGCCAAGCTGGCTGATCGCGCCGTCAGCAGGCAGAACGATCAGGCTGGCATCGGGATCGATTGGGCGTGCATCGTCCTTTAACGGACGAACAAAGAAATCGTTAAAGGTGCGGTAGCTGGCGGTATCCGGTTTCCGTGCTTCAGCCATATCGACTTTGTAAAACCAGACAAAAATATCAATGACCAGCTTCGTCAGCCAGCCGCCGCGACGGCTGGCTCCCCAACCCGCAAGTTCAGTCAGCCATTTTTTTGGAAGAATGTGATTCAAGCCGAGTTTAAAACGATCAAACACCCTAGCCTCCTGGCTATCTTTCATAACATTGACAAAAAGGGAGCGGATTGTAACAGCGCCCCAGTCAGATGGCGAATACGCCGTTACGGGCCTTAATCTTCACTCTCGGCGAAGTTTTTCCGGGTTTTCATTTGCGCCATGCTTTCAAGAATACGGTGGTAGTTATAGAAGCGTGATTGATCGATTTTGCCGTTTTCAACGGCTTCACGAATCGCACAGCCCGGATCGGTGTCATGCTTACAGTCACGAAACTTACAATCGCCTAAGAACGCACGGAATTCGACAAATCCACGCGTGATTTGTTCCGGCTCAAGATGCCACAAACCAAACTCACGGACACCCGGAGAATCAATCACATCCCCGCCCTCGGGGAAATGATAAAGCCGGGATGCGGTCGTGGTATGTTGGCCCAGTCCGGAAACATCGGAAACATCATTGGTCAGAATGGCGGTGTCCTGCTGTTGATCGAAGCCAAGCAGGGCGTTCAGCAGGCTGGACTTACCTACGCCGGACTGCCCGGCAAAGATACTTATCCGGTCAGTTAAGGCTGCCTGCAGTGCATTCAAACCCTCTTTCACATGGCTGGAAACCATCAATACCCGATAACCGATCTTGCGGTAAATCTCCATCTGCTCGTCAACAAACGCACGTGCGTTGTCATCCAGCAGATCGATTTTGTTCAGCACCAGCAGGGGCTCAATATCCAGTGTTTCGCTGGCGACCAGATAACGGTCGATAATATTCAGTGACAGCTCTGGCAGAATCGCGGACACGATAATAATTTGATCGATGTTTGCGGCGATGGGTTTGACGCCATCGTAGAAATCGGGGCGCGTCAGCACGCTGGTGCGTTCGTGCACCGCTTCAACAATACCTTTACCGCCGTTTAGCGCGGGACGCCATACCACCCGATCGCCGGTGACCAGCGAACGAATCGTACGACGTATATTGCAACGGTGGGTAAGGCCAGCACTGTCCTCGACATCGGCATGCATGCCAAATCGGCTGACCACCACGCCCTCTGCGTCCTGACCAAACAAATTATCGTCCGCTTCCGGGCGCGTTTTGCGCTGGTTCAAACGACGATCGTGGTTAGCGCTTACGCGACGTTGTTGACCTTTAGACAGTTTATTTTTACTCACTCACCCTCACCGTTTAGCTGGATTTCGCCCTGAGGGGCAAAACGTCTATGATACACCTTATTCATGATGAATGACGACTCAGCAACCACAGGTAACAGCATGGCCACTGGAAACGAAAATAATCTAATTTGGATCGACCTTGAAATGACCGGACTCGATCCGGAACGCGATCGCATTATTGAGATCGCCACTATCGTGACCGATGCTGACCTCAATATCCTGGCTGAAGGGCCGGTGATGGCGGTTCATCAGTCAGATGCACAGCTCGCATTAATGGACGAATGGAACGTCCGTACACATACGAATAGCGGTTTGGTGGAACGGGTAAAGGCCAGTAAGATTGACGATCGCGCTGCGGAAAAAGCGACTATCGAGTTCCTACAGCAGTGGGTGCCCGCAAATACCTCGCCCATCTGCGGCAACAGCATTGGGCAGGATCGCCGTTTCCTGTTCAAGTACATGCCAGAGCTGGAAGCCTATTTCCACTACCGCTATTTAGATGTCAGCACGCTCAAGGAACTGGCTCGTCGTTGGAAGCCAGACATTCTTCCAGGCTTCAAAAAGAGCGGCTCGCATCAGGCGTTAGACGATATTCGTGAGTCCGTTGCCGAACTGGCGTACTACCGCCAACACTTTTTGCAGCTTTAAACCGCAAAGGGTGCGCAGGAAATCGCCAGGTTGATGCAATAAGCAGCAAACGCATCAAAAGCGCAAATTTTTGCTGTAAGCATCTTGCAGCAGCAGCGATTTCTCGTATAATGCGCACCCCGTACCGGTGAAGAATTTATGACGGTACAAGGCGCGGGAATAGCTCAGTTGGTAGAGCACGACCTTGCCAAGGTCGGGGTCGCGAGTTCGAGTCTCGTTTCCCGCTCCAAATTATGTTTAGCAGTACCCTCTATGCGGGAATAGCTCAGTTGGTAGAGCACGACCTTGCCAAGGTCGGGGTCGCGAGTTCGAGTCTCGTTTCCCGCTCCAAAATATGTTTAGCAGTGCCCTTCTATGCGGGAATAGCTCAGTTGGTAGAGCACGACCTTGCCAAGGTCGGGGTCGCGAGTTCGAGTCTCGTTTCCCGCTCCAGTTTTGTCACTTTCTTTGTCGCAGCCTGCCAGGCTGGATGATGATCTTTAGTACTACAGTCAGAGTTATCCACAGCAGGACAGATGACTGTTCATGCTTTTTTGCCGTTCTGTAAAACTCTTTTAAACAGAGTTATCCACAGATATAGGGATTAAGCCAAACGCTAGACGCATTTGCAAAATAACACAAATTTTATTTAATCTATTGATAGTTAAATAAATAATAATATTTCATTATGTTATTTGATTCTGTCACTTGTGTTATTACGATTGAATGACAAGGTGTTTTTATTTTTATTCACAGGATGTGGAAATCTGTTTCCTGTGCATCGTTGCGCAATCAGGCATCACGCGGCAATCCCTTCTCTATTACCCTGACGAGCCTTTTTTGCTGTGCTGGCTGTACGTCAATCTCTACGTGCTTTCGCTTATCCTGTTGCTGCGCAATGGCCCACTGAATATGTTCGTCCAGTAAATCACTTTCACCCAGCCGCTGTTCGAGTATGGGGAGGATCTCTGCGCTCCACGGGGCATTCCCCAGCGCCACCGCAATATTGCGTGACCAGCGCTGATAACCAATTCGGCGGATGGGAGAGCCTTCGGTAATACGCAGGAATTTCGCTTCATCCCACTGAAACAGTGCGGTTAACGCTGGCGCATGCAGCGCTGCGCGGGGTGAAAAATCTGCTTCGTCAGTCAGTTGCCCATAGCGGTTCCAGGGGCAGATGAGCTGGCAGTCGTCACAGCCATAAATGCGGTTCCCCATCAGGGGCCGCAGCGCTTCGGGGATGGCGCCTTCGAGCTCAATCGTCAGGTAGGAAATGCAGCGGCGGGCATCCACCGTGTAGGGCGCCACGATAGCGCCTGTCGGGCAAATCGTCATGCAGGCCACGCAGCGTCCACACTGCTCTTCCTGTGGGGAATCTATCGGCAGAGGCAGATCGATCATCAATTCCCCCAGGAAAAACCATGAGCCCGCTTCGCGGTTCAGGATCAACGAGTGTTTACCGGTCCAGCCCAATCCGGCTTTCTCTGCCAGAGGGCGTTCAAGCAGTGGGGCAGAATCGACAAACGGACGAAACTGGCTTTCGCCACAGTGGGCCTGAATCATTTCTCCGAGCTTTTTCAGGCGATTGCGCAATACTTTGTGGTAATCACGGCCCAGCGCATAGCGGCTGACATAACCTAACTGTGGGTTTTTCAGCGTACTGGCGAAAGCGGCTTTGGCAGGAAGATAATTCATGCGCACGCTGATCACCCGCAGCGTACCGGGTAACAGCTCATGGGGACGCGCACGCATCATTCCATGGCGGGCCATCCATTCCATCTCGCCATGGTACTGTTTGTCCAGCCATGCCTGCAGACGTGGTTCTTCAGCGCTGAGATCGGTGTCGGTAATACCGACCTGCTGAAAGCCGAGATCGCGTCCCCACTGTTTAATGTGTTGAGCGAGTTGATCAAGATCGAGAGGGTATGACATGACTAACCAGAATTCGAAGAGAAACGGCAGCAGTTTACCACACTCTGTCTGGCCTGCGCAGGCACTGGCACAACTTGAGCGTGAGGGTGCCGATGCACTGGGTATCTCGCTCTACGAGCTGATGTTAAGGGCAGGACAGGCCGCCTATGAGCATATAACTGTCCACTGGCCGGATGCAGAGCACTGGCTGGTGCTGTGCGGTCATGGCAATAACGGAGGCGATGGTTATGTGGTTGCCCGTCTGGCGCAGGCTGCAGGCAAAGAGGTGACGCTTCTGGCCTGTGATAGCGATAAGCCGCTGCCCGACGAAGCGGAGGCCGCCAGAAACAGCTGGCTTGAAGCGGGTGGGGTGATCCATGCGCCCGACGTTGCCTGGCCTGAAAAGGTCGATATTATCGTCGATGCGTTACTGGGAACAGGCATCAGCCGGGCGCCCGCCGAACCTGTTTCCACCCTGATAACTCAGGCAAACGCACATGACGCGCCGGTCATGGCGATTGACCTCCCCTCTGGTCTGTCTGCAGCGACAGGCAACACACCGGGAGAGGTTATCAATGCCACGCATACGTTGAGCGTTATTGCGCTGAAGCCCGGACAGCTTACCGGCAAGGCGCGGGACTGTATTGGGTCGCTTTACTTTGCCGACCTGGGGCTGCAGAGCTTTCTGTCAGCGCAGTCGCCGCCTATGGCTCGCTATGATGCCCGTTTCTTATCCCACTGGCTGAAACCGCGTAAAGCAACGTCCCACAAAGGCGATCAGGGGCGTTTGTTGGTGATTGGCGGTGACAGCGGCACCGCCGGTGCCGTGCGGATGTCGGCAGAAGCCGCGCTACGAACGGGAAGTGGTTTGGTGCGAGTGCTTACTCACAAAGACAATATTATCCCTATCCTCACCGCGCGCCCGGAAATTATGGTGGATGTGCTCACGGACGCGGGACTGGCTGATGCGCTGGAATGGGCGGACGTCATCGCCATCGGTCCGGGGCTGGGACAGCGGGAATGGGGCAAAAAGGCGCTCGAAAAGGTTAAAAGTACTGAAAAGCCCATGCTTTGGGATGCAGATGCGCTTAACTTGCTGGCAATAAGCGCTGAGAAACGTCAGAATCGCATTATAACGCCGCATCCGGGTGAAGCTGCTCGTTTACTGGGTGTTAAGACCAGCGAAATTGAGAGTGACCGCTTACAAGCCGCACGAGAGCTGGCGAAACGTTATGGTGGCGTTGCCGTATTAAAAGGTGCGGGCACGATTATCGCCAGTGAAAACGGGCAAATGGCGTTTGCCGATGTGGGTAATGCCGGGATGGCATCGGGCGGTATGGGTGATGTGCTCACCGGTATTATTGCCTCGTTAATGGGACAAAAATTGGCGCTGTTTGATGCTGCCTGTGCAGGTTGTGTTGCTCACGGTGCTGCCGCTGATACGTTGGCTGAGCAGCGGGGCACGCGCGGCATGCTGGCATCAGACTTATTTGATCTGCTGTGGCAGTTTGTTAATCCAGAGATGAATCAAGAAGCATGAAGAGCTGTGTTATATCTTTGCCCAATGAGGCGGCAACACTCGAACTGGGTGCTCAACTGGCGCAGGCCTGTGGCAATGCGGCGGTGATCTATCTTTATGGCGACCTCGGCGCAGGAAAGACCACCTTCAGCCGCGGTTTCTTGCAGGCATCCGGTCATCCGGGCAATGTGAAAAGCCCTACCTACACCCTCGTCGAGCCTTATGTTCTTGAAGGGCGTTCCGTTTATCATTTCGATCTCTACCGCCTTGCCGATCCGGAAGAGCTGGAGTTTATGGGCATTCGTGACTACTTCACGAACGACGCGGTTTGTCTGGTTGAGTGGCCCCAGCAGGGCGCCGGTATTTTGCCCCCGCCGGACGTGGCGTTGACGCTCCGTTATGTCGATGAAGCGCGGCAAGCCGAGCTGGTTGCGCACTCCGCTCAGGGGCAGCGCTGGGTTGATCAGATCGAACAAGGCAGGGCCCGGGCATGATGATATGGATGAAAATGCTCGTTGTGGCAGGATTGCTACTGATTACCGGCCCCCTGTTTGCCGCTAACCTGTCTGATATTCAGGTATCGAATGGCGGAAATCAGGCCACGGTTACGCTGAGTTTTTCCGGCCAGCCGGTTTATGCCTACTTTCCGCTACACAATCCCGACCGTGTGGTGCTGGATATTCGTCAAAGCGGCGTCATCAAAGGCTTACCCCTGACGTTTAGCGGCGATAACATCGTTAAACGCATTCGTACCAGTACCCCAAAAGATAAACAAAGCATACGTCTGGTCTTTGAGCTGACGCAGTCTGGAAAAACCCGCGCCGTCACGCAACGCAACGGCAGTCAGTACAGCGTGGTCTTTACCATACAGGGTAAACATCCGGCCGTTACGCGCAGCGCGCCCGTGGTTGCAGCCGAGCCTGCGCCGACACGAGTACGGGAAACCGCAGCCAGTAATCCGTTCAATGCTAATCCGGTGACCACGGTCACCAATACCAACAGCACGGTCCGTCCCGGTGGGGTTGCCAGCCGAAACGACACGGTTATTGTAGCCATTGATGCCGGACACGGTGGCCAGGATCCCGGGGCGATAGGCCAGCACGGACTTAAAGAGAAAAACGTCACCATCGCCATTGCGCGTAAACTGAAAGTGTTGTTAAACGACGATCCCATGTTTAAAGGGGTTCTGACGCGTGACGGCGACTATTTTATCTCTGTGATGGGCCGTTCAGACGTTGCGCGCAAAGCGAATGCTAACGTGCTGGTGTCAATTCACGCCGATGCGGCACCCAGCCATGCGGCAACCGGAGCCTCTGTTTGGGTATTGTCTAACCGCCGCGCGAACAGTGAGATGGCAAACTGGCTGGAGCAGAAAGAGAAACAGTCAGAACTGTTAGGCGGAGCAGGCGATCTGCTGGCGAACAGTCAGGCCGATCCCTATCTGAGTCAGGCCGTGCTGGATTTGCAGTTTGGTCACTCGCAGCGCGTCGGATATGACATCGCGACGAAGGTGATTCAGCAGCTGCGTGGCGTCACGTCTTTACACAAGCGTTTACCTGAGCATGCCAGTCTTGGCGTGTTACGTTCGCCGGATATTCCTTCCCTGTTGGTGGAAACCGGTTTTATTAGTAATGCCTCGGAGGAGCGACTGCTCGGCAGTAGCGCACACCAGGATAAGATTGCTCAGTCGATATATAAAGGACTGCGCGCTTATTTCCTGGCGCACCCGCTACAATCGGTCCCAAAGGAGGAAAACCGGCCGCTGGCTACGTCGCCAGCGGTCAGCGTAGTCAGTAATCCGGCGACCGGAGAGACGCAGTATACGGGCGCCATTCAGCGGCATACCGTAACGCGCGGCGAAACGCTCTCAGGAATCGCGGCAAAATATGGCGTGAGCATGGCAACACTGCGGCAGATGAACACCCTGAAGCGCGATGTTGTCTGGGTGGGGCAGCGGCTGAAAGTTCCGGCCAGTGCGGTGGCCAGCCGTACCGCACCTGCTTCCTCAGGGGCGCATCGCCCGGTGCGGCATAAAGTGGTGCGGGGAGACTCGCTGAGCAGTATCGCCGCGCATTATGGCGTCAGCCCTAAATCGATTCTCCAGGCGAATAACCTGAAATCCACCAACGTGATGTTGGGTCAGAACCTGAAAATCCCTGCATCCTGATTGTTAGCCCGGCCGCCGTGCCGGGTTGTCAGCCACAAGGATATCCAGCATGCCAATACAAATTTTGCCGCCGCAACTCGCAAACCAAATTGCGGCGGGAGAAGTGGTTGAGCGTCCTGCATCGGTCGTCAAAGAGCTGGTGGAAAACAGCCTTGATGCCGGGGCGACGCGCATTGATGTGGAAATTGAAAAGGGTGGCGCAAAACTGATTCGCATCCGCGATAACGGCTGCGGTATAGCGAAAAATGAGCTGGCAATGGCGCTGGCTCGCCATGCCACGAGTAAAATTGCTTCGCTGGACGATCTTGAGGCCATTATGAGCCTGGGCTTTCGCGGTGAAGCCCTGGCCAGTATCAGCTCAGTGTCTCGTCTGACCCTGACATCGCGCACGGCCGAGCAAAACGAAGCCTGGCAGGCGTATGCTGAAGGGCGCGATATGGACGTTACTGTTAAGCCCGCCGCCCATCCTTGTGGATCGACGCTGGAAGTGCTTGACCTGTTTTACAACACGCCAGCCCGGCGCAAATTCATGCGCACTGAAAAAACTGAATTCGGGCATATTGATGAAGTGATCCGGCGCATCGCGCTGGCGCGCTTTGACGTGGCTATCTCATTAAGCCATAACGGCAAACTGATGCGTCAGTACCGGGCCGTCAATGATGACGGGCAACGTGAGCGTCGGCTGGGTGCCATATGCGGGACGACCTTCATGCAGCATGCGCTACGCATAGACTGGCAACATGATGACCTTGTATTGCGCGGCTGGGTTGCCGATCCGTCCGGCTCCCGTCAGGTGAGTGATATTCAGTATTGCTATGTTAATGGCCGCATGATGCGTGACAAGCTGATCAATCATGCTATACGTCAGGCGTTTCAGAGCCAGCTACAGGATGATCAGCACCCCGCTTACGTCTTGTATTTAGAGATAGATCCGCATCAGGTCGATGTAAATGTGCATCCGGCAAAACACGAAGTGCGTTTTCATCAGTCACGTCTGGTGCATGACTTCATCTATCAGGGCGTCATGAGCGTGCTGCAGGAAAGCGCCTCCCCGGTTCTGCCAACGTTACAGGCTGAAGAACCCACTCCGCGTTGGCAGCAGGAGAACCGCCAGGCGGCAGGCGGCAATCATTTCAGCCAGCCGGCTGTCACAGGTGACGCGGCCAGGCCATCGGTTGCACCCGCCTGGCAAAATAAAGACGCCGGATACAGCCAACGCGAAGGCCGGGTTTACCAGCAGCTTCTTAAAACGCCGGCGAGTTCGCCGGCAACCAAAAGTGCCGAGCCTGCGGCACGAGAGCCGGTCAGTGCCGTGCCACCTCTGGCGGCTCACGCCCACAGTTTTGGCCGCGTGTTAACCGTGCTTGAAGGCCAGTATGCTCTGCTTGAGCAGGGCCAGCGGTTACTGCTAATGGCTCTGCCTGTGGCAACCCGCTGGTTAAAGCAGGCACAGTTAGAACCTACCGAAGGGGGGCTGAAATCACAGCCGCTTTTGATCCCGGTGCGGTTAAAAATCGCCTCGGCGGAGCGCAAGGCGGCCCAGGAAAATCTCAGCCTGCTCAACCTGATGGGCATTGATTTACACCCTGAGGGTGACCACATTATCCTGCGTGCGGTGCCTTTACCGTTACGAACACAAAATTTACAAATCTTGATTCCTGAACTGTTAGGCTATCTCGCCCGGCAGCAAGAGAACTCTGCTACGCAACTGGCCCAGTGGCTGGCGCGACGTGAAGATGCAGAGCCTCAACACTGGAATCACTCCCAGGCGATTACCTTGCTGGCTGAGCTCGAAAGGCTTTGTCCGCAGTTACTGAAATCGCCACCTTCTGGCTTAGTACAAGCCATTGAGATTGAGAGCGCGGTCAACGCGTTGAAGCATGAGTGAACTGAACCAGGCTGGCCGGCCAAAGGCAATATTTTTGATGGGGCCTACAGCGTCAGGCAAAACCGCATTAGCGATCGAATTGCGCAAGCACTTACCTGTAGAGCTTATCAGCGTAGATTCGGCTCTGATTTATCGTCAGATGGATGTCGGTACGGCAAAACCCTCTGCAGAAGAGCGGGCGCAGGCGCCCCATCGTTTGCTGGACATTCGCGATCCTGCCGAAGCCTATTCGGCGGCAGAGTTCCGGCGGGATGCGTTAGCAGAAATGGCGGATATCGTTCAGCATGGACGAATTCCGTTGCTTGTTGGTGGAACTATGCTCTACTTCAAGGCGTTACTTGAAGGATTGTCGCCGCTGCCCTCGGCCGATCCGGAGGTTCGTCAAAAAATAGAGCAAATGGCGAATGAAAGAGGCTGGGAAGCTTTACATCGTCAACTTTGCGAAATTGATCCGGTCGCAGGCAGTCGTATTCATCCGAATGATCCGCAGAGACTTTCGCGAGCACTGGAAGTTTTTTTTATTTCGGGTAAAACTTTAACGGAACTGACAAAAATTTCTGGTGAAGCGTTACCCTACGATGTGCATCAGTTTGCTATCGCCCCCGCGAACCGCGAACTGTTGCATCAACGCATCGCACTGCGTTTTGATCAGATGTTGGCGTCAGGATTTGAAGCGGAGTCTCGGGCCCTGTTTGCACGAGGTGATTTGCATACGGATATGCCTTCCATTCGTTGTGTTGGCTATCGCCAGATGTGGTCGTATTTGGCTGGCGAGATCGATTACGACGAAATGGTTTATCGGGGAGTTTGCGCAACCCGGCAACTCGCTAAACGCCAGATGACCTGGTTACGTGGTTGGGAAAATATTC
This sequence comes from Pantoea sp. Ae19-2, assembly GCF_059801205.1. NCBI lineage: Bacteria > Pseudomonadati > Pseudomonadota > Gammaproteobacteria > Enterobacterales > Erwiniaceae > Pantoea > Pantoea sp. Ae19-2. Next base: position 4,407,450 of record NZ_JBCHWE010000001.1, read on the forward strand.
ACTGGCTAGACAGTGATGAACCTCACTCAGCGCGTGATACAGTACTGAAGGTTGTTAGTGCGAAGCATGGGTGATTGTGTACAATTGGCAAGTTACGTGCGCAAATTTTTACGCAGTTTTTTTCAGAACCACTGTGTTCTACAAGCAACAAACAACAAGCATATAAGGAAAAGATAGAATGGCTAAGGGGCAATCATTACAAGACCCGTTTCTGAACGCACTGCGTCGTGAACGTGTTCCGGTTTCGATTTATTTGGTTAACGGTATTAAGCTGCAAGGTCAGATCGAATCCTTTGATCAGTTCGTGATCTTGTTGAAAAACACGGTAAGTCAGATGGTTTATAAGCACGCCATTTCTACCGTCGTGCCTTCACGCCCGGTTTCTCACCATAGCAACAATACCGGCGGTGGCAGCAGCAACAATTACCATCATGGCGGCAGCAGCACTTCTGCGCAGTCGCAGCCACAACAAGACGGTGATAACGCAGAGTAAGGCGGCACCGTTTAACCAGGATCGGAAAGCGTCAGGTTTTCCATCCTGGTCTTTTTATATAAGCGAGGTTATAGCTTGTTTGACCGTTATGATGCCGGTGAGCAGGCCGTACTGGTACACATCTGGTTCTCCCAAGACAAAGAGCTGGAAGATTTACAGGAATTCGAAACCCTGGTGTCTTCTGCTGGCGTTGAAGCACTGCAGGTTGTCACCGGCAGTCGTAAAGCGCCACACCCAAAGTATTTTGTCGGTGAAGGAAAGGCCGTTGAAATTGCCGATGCGGTAAAAACAAGTGGAGCATCGGTCGTTCTTTTCGATCATGCTTTAACGCCCGCTCAGGAACGTAATCTTGAGCGCCTGTGCGAGTGCCGTGTTATCGACCGCACTGGCTTGATTCTTGATATTTTTGCCCAGCGCGCACGTACCCACGAAGGTAAATTGCAGGTTGAACTGGCGCAGTTGCGTCACCTTGCAACACGTCTGGTACGTGGCTGGACGCACCTTGAACGCCAGAAGGGCGGGATTGGCCTGCGTGGTCCGGGTGAAACCCAGTTAGAAACTGACCGCCGTTTACTTCGCGGGCGCATTAGCCAGATTTTGTCGCGTCTTGAACGTGTTGAAAAACAGCGCGAGCAGGGCCGCCAGGCGCGTGCCAAAGCGGACGTCCCGACTGTTTCACTGGTGGGCTACACCAACGCCGGTAAATCTACTCTCTTTAACGCTATTACGTCTGCCAATGTCTATGCCGCGGACCAGCTGTTTGCGACGCTGGACCCCACGCTGCGTCGGCTAAACGTCGCTGATGTGGGCGAAGTGGTGTTGGCCGATACCGTTGGCTTCATTCGCCACCTGCCGCACGATCTGGTTGCCGCCTTCAAAGCTACCCTGCAAGAGACGCGTCAGGCCACGCTGCTGATGCACGTGATCGATGCCGCCGATGTCCGGGTTAATGAAAATATCGGCGCGGTGAATGAGGTGTTGGAGGAAATCGACGCTGATGAAATCCCCACGTTACTGATCATGAATAAGATCGACATGCTGGACGGTTTTGAGCCGCGCATCGACCGTGATGAAGAAAATATGCCGGTCCGCGTGTGGCTCTCTGCACAGTCCGGCGTCGGCATTCCTTTATTGTGGCAGGCGCTTTCCGAGCGGTTGTCCGGTGAAATTGCGCAGTATGATTTACGTCTGCCGCCGGAGGCGGGTCGCTTACGCAGCCGCTTCTATCAGTTGCAGGCGATTGAAAAAGAGTGGAACGAAGAAGACGGCTGTGTAGGGTTGCATGTGCGTATGCCCGTGATTGACTGGCGCCGCTTGTGCAAGCAGGAGCCGTCGCTGACCAGTTATATTGTTTGATATTGCCAAATCGAACTTACTCTGAGGATTTTATGTTGTCGTGCGGCGTTGGGGGTTTACTCTCTGACAGTGACTTTGCAAAGGGTCAGGGCAATGAGCGTAGCCAGCGTAGCGACAATACGGAATACAACGGGTAAGCCGCTAAAACTATAAATGGAGTAATGACATGGCGTGGAATCAGCCCGGAAATAACGGACAGGACCGCGACCCGTGGGGAAGCAGCAATAATCAAGGCGGCAACTCTGGGGGAAATAAGGGAGGTAAGGAATCTGGGCCTCCTGATCTGGATGATATCTTCCGTAAACTGAGCAAAAAGCTCGGCGGATTCGGTGGTGGCAAAAAAGGTGATAATGGTCAGCGCAGTTCCGGTGGTAGTGGCAAAATCTTTGGTATCGTCGCCGTAGCCGCCGTCGTCATCTGGGCCGCGAGCGGATTTTACACGATAAAAGAAGCCGAGCGGGGCGTAGTCACTCGCTTTGGTAAGTTCAGCCACCTGGTGGAGCCGGGCCTGAACTGGAAACCGACCTTTATCGATCAGGTGCGCGCGGTCAACGTTGAAGCCGTTCGCGAACTGGCGGCATCAGGTGTGATGCTGACCTCTGATGAAAACGTCGTGCGCGTTGAAATGAACGTGCAGTATCGCGTTACCGATCCTGAGCGCTATTTATTCGCGGTGACTAGCGCCGACGACAGCCTGCGTCAGGCAACCGACAGCGCCCTGCGTGGCGTCATTGGTCGCTCTACCATGGATCGTATTCTGACCGAAGGTCGTACGGTCGTGCGTAGCGAAACCCAGCGTGAAATCGACGAAACCATTCGTCCTTACAATATGGGCATTACGGTTCTCGACGTGAACTTCCAGGCGGCACGTCCACCAGAAGAAGTGAAGTCGGCGTTTGACGATGCGATTGCCGCACGTGAAAACCGTGAGCAGTACGTACGTGAAGCCGAAGCCTATGCCAACGAAGTGCAGCCGCGTGCTAACGGTCGTGCACAGCGTGTGCTGGAAGAAGCGCGTGCCTATAAAGAGCGTACGGTTCTGGAAGCACAGGGTGAAGTCGCGCGTTTTGCCAAGCTGTTGCCTGAGTACAAAGCCGCGCCGGAAATCACCAAAGAGCGTCTGTATATCGAGACCATGGAACGCGTGCTGAGCCATACACGTAAAGTGCTGGTGAACGATCGCGGTAACAATCTGATGGTCCTGCCTCTCGATCAACTGATGCGTGGCGGCGAGTCTTCATCCGCGAAGAGTGGACAAAAAAGCAGCTCAACATTGCCCTCGCTTTCCGATCGCAGTGCCAGCCGCAATGACACGTCGTCATACAGTCCAGACAGCATCATGGATCAGCGTCGAGCCAATGCTCTGCGCAACGATACCCAGCGCGAAGGGAGAGAGTAATCAATGCGTAAGCCAGTAATTGTACTAATCATTATCGCGTTGGTGGCCTTTTATGCGTCGCTGTTCGTGGTTCAGGAAGGCGAGCGCGGTATCGTTCTGCGCTTTGGTAAAGTGTTACGCGATAGCGAAAACAAACCGCAGGTGTTTGCGCCGGGTCTTCATTTTAAAATTCCGTTTATCGAAACGGTTAAGATGCTGGATGCACGTATCCAGACCATGGACAACCAGGCCGATCGCTTTGTAACCAAAGAGAAGAAAGACCTGATCGTGGACTCTTACATCAAGTGGCGCATCAGCGATTTCAGTCGTTACTACCTGGCGACCGGTGGCGGGGATGTTTCTCAGGCCGAAGTCCTGCTGAAACGTAAATTCAGTGACCGTTTACGTTCAGAGATGGGACGTCTTGACGTTAAAGACATCGTGACCGATTCACGAGGCCGTTTAACCACCGACGTGCGCGATGCATTGAACACCGGTACAGCGGGCGGTGACGACGAAGTTGCCACGCCTGCTGCGGATGATGCTATCGCCAGTGCAGCCGCGCGGGTTGAGCGTGAAACCAACAGCAGCGAACCTGCGCCTAATCCAAACAGTATGGCGGCGTTAGGGATTCAGGTTGTAGATGTGCGCATCAAACAGATCAACCTGCCGACGGAAGTGTCGGATGCGATCTTCAACCGTATGCGCGCAGAACGTGAAGCCGTTGCACGTAGTCAGCGTTCGCAGGGTCAGGAAGAGGCCGAAAAACTGCGCGCCCAGGCCGATTACCAGGTCACCCGTACGCTGGCAGAAGCACAGCGTGAGGCATTGATTACCCGCGGTGATGGTGATGCAGAAGCGGCGAAACTGTTTGCCAACGCATTCAGCCAGGATCCGGATTTCTATGCCTTTATCCGCAGCCTGCGCGCGTATGAAAACAGCTTCAATGAAAATCAGGACGTCATGGTGCTGAGCCCGGATAGCGACTTCTTCCGCTATATGAAGGCGCCTTCTAACGCCACGCGTTAAGAACTGATATAACTAACAGGCCGACAATGTTGTCGGCCTTTTTTTTGGATGCAGTATGAACGTGAATATCTGGATGGCACTGGCGTTGGTTCTGGTGCTGGAAGGCCTGGGGCCAATGTTTATGCCACGTCTGTGGCGACGTGTGATTTTGAGCATGACACAATTGCCCGATCGCCTGTTACATCGATTTGGCGGGGGATTGGTGGTGGCAGGAATGGTGATTTACTGTATGTTGCGGCTGCATGGCGAACTCTGATGCGTTCAGCCTCGCCGTCTGAATGGTATCTCAGCCTCGATTTTACCCCTGGATGTTGTAGTGATCAAAACTCAGGCAAAAAAGCGCGCAATCGTATGCTAAAAGTGCTGAAAACCGAAAAATCAGATGGTAGAATCCTTTTTTAAGCAATCGGTGATTTTGAGAAATGGGTAAGAACGTCGTCGTACTGGGCACCCAATGGGGTGACGAAGGTAAAGGTAAGATTGTAGACCTTCTGACTGAGCGCGCTAATTACGTTGTGCGTTATCAAGGCGGCCACAATGCGGGCCATACACTTGTCATCAACGGTGAAAAAACCGTCCTCCACTTAATCCCTTCTGGCATTCTGCGTGACAACGTTACCAGCATCATTGGTAATGGCGTGGTGCTTTCTCCTGAAGCTCTGATGAAAGAGATGAAAGGCCTGGAAGAGCGTGGAATTCCGGTACGCGAACGTCTGCTGATTTCTGAAGCCTGCCCGTTGATCCTGCAATACCATGTGGCAATGGATATGGCGCGCGAGAAAGCGCGTGGTGCAAAAGCCATTGGTACCACAGGTCGCGGTATCGGTCCTGCTTATGAAGACAAAGTAGCCCGCCGTGCACTGCGCGTCAGCGACCTGTTTAACAAAGAAACCTTTGCAGCCAAGCTGAAAGAAGTGATCGACCTGTATAACTTCCAGCTGGTGCATTACTACAAAGAAGAAGCCGTTGACTACGACAAAGTGCTGAGCGATGTGATGGCGGTTGCCGACATCCTCACCAGCATGGTTGTTGACGTTTCTGAACTGTTAGACGTGGCGCGTAAGCGTGGCGATCTGATCATGTTCGAAGGTGCCCAGGGCACGCTGCTGGATATTGACCACGGTACTTATCCCTATGTGACCTCCTCAAATACCACTGCCGGTGGCGTGGCGACGGGGTCAGGTATTGGTCCACGCTTTGTGGATTACGTCCTGGGTATCGTTAAAGCTTACTCAACGCGTGTCGGTGCAGGCCCGTTCCCGACCGAGTTATTCGACGAAACTGGTGAGTTCCTGTGCAAGCAGGGCAACGAGTTTGGCGCCACAACAGGCCGTCGCCGCCGTACTGGCTGGCTGGATGCGGTCGCTGTACGTCGTGCCGTGCAGATTAACTCGCTCTCCGGTTTCTGCATGACCAAGCTGGACGTGCTGGATGGTCTGAAAGAAGTGAAAATTTGTGTGGCTTACCGCATGCCTGATGGCAGCGAAGTCACCACCACGCCGCTGGCAGCGGAAAACTGGGAAGGCATTGAGCCGATCTACGAAACCCTGCCGGGCTGGAGCGAGACAACCTTTGGCGTGAAAACGCTGGAAGGCCTGCCCCAGGCCGCGCGTGACTACATTAAACGTGTAGAAGAAGTGACCGGTGTGCCAATTGATATTATTTCAACGGGTCCAGACCGTAGCGAGACGATGATTCTGCGCGATCCTTTCAACGCATAATCATCCTGTGGCCGGACATTGTCCGGCCTTTGTTTTTTATGTAATTTGATGCCACTAAACGCCCCTTCGCTTGTCAAACCCTTCACTGGCTGAAAAAATACACAGTCGTCAACAGTCTGGTTTATCATCGTAGCTCGATACGAAAGAGCCAGTTCAACATTGAAATAAAGAGCAGGACGGGCGAGCATAGACGTGCCACCGGATGATTGACTGAGGTCACTGTGCAGCTAACAAGTTTTACCGATTACGGCCTGCGGGCGCTGATTTACATGGCCACCTTGCCGGAAGGCAGGCTGACCAATATCACTGAAGTCACCGATACCTATGGCGTATCGCGTAATCATATGGTCAAAATTATCAATCAGCTTAGTCGTGCAGGATTCGTCTCCGCCATTCGTGGTAAAAATGGTGGTATCCGCCTGGGCATGAGCGCCAGGGACATCGTGATAGGTGAAGTGGTACGCAAAATGGAGCCACTACAGTTAGTGGATTGCTCGAACTGCTCTATCGCGCCCGCCTGCCGCCTTAAAAAGGCCTTACATGACGCCGTGCAGCTGTTTTTACAGGAGCTGGATGGCTACACGCTGGCAGACTTAGTAGAAGGTAATACACCTTTATATGAAATTATATTGTCCGAACCGCCGGTGGCAATGAATATTAAATGACATCGGAGGAACCGTAATGTCAAAAGATCCTTTTCTGGACAGAGAAGCTGAAAAGTACGAAAACCCTATTCCAAGCCGTGAATTTATTCTGGCGTTATTAGAAAAACGAGAAAAACCGGCCAGCCGTGAAGAGCTGGCACAAGAGATGAACCTGCAGGAAGAAGAACACCTCGAAGCCTTGCGCCGTCGTTTACGTGCGATGGAGCGTGACGGTCAGTTAGTTTTTACCCGCCGCCAGTGTTATGCCTTGCCAGAACGTCTCGATCTGCTCCGTGGAAAAGTCATTGGCCACCGTGATGGCTATGGCTTTCTGCGCGCAGAAGGACAAAAAGACGATCTCTACCTGTCTGCGGAACAGATGAAATTCTGCATGCACGGCGACGTGATTCTGGCCCAGCCACTGGGTGCGGATCGCAAAGGCCGCCGTGAAGCCCGTGTGGTGCGGGTACAGGAACCGCGTAACAATCAAATCGTCGGCCGCTACTTTACGGACGCGGGCGTGGGATTTGTGGTGCCTGATGACAGCCGTCTGAGCTTCGACATCCTGATTGGCCCTGACGAAACCATGAATGCCCGAATGGGCTCCGTGGTGGTGGTTGAACTGTTGCAGCGCCCGACGCGTCGTTCGAAGGCGATCGGCAAAATCGCAGAGATTCTGGGCGATGACATGGGCACCAGCCTGGCGGTCGATATGGCGCTGCGCACGCATGAAATTCCGCACAGCTGGCCGCCAGAGGTTGAGGCTCAGGTGGGCAAACTGAATGAAGAGGTCCCGGAGTCGGCAAAAAAAGGCCGTGTTGACCTTCGCGATCTGCCATTGGTCACTATTGATGGTGAAGATGCGCGCGACTTCGATGATGCTGTTTACTGCGAGAAAAAACGCGGCGGCGGCTGGCGGCTGTGGGTCGCGATTGCGGACGTCAGTTATTATGTTCGTCCCGGCACACCGCTGGACAACGAAGCGCAGCAGCGCGGTACCTCGGTCTATTTCCCTTCGCAGGTGGTGCCGATGCTGCCGGAAGTGCTGTCGAACGGCTTGTGTTCGCTGAATCCACAGGTCGATCGCCTGTGTATGGTGTGCGAAATGACCGTGTCGTCAAAAGGTAAGCTCACCGGCTTTAAGCATTATGAAGCCGTGATGAACTCCCATGCACGTCTGACCTATAACAAAGTCTGGAATATTCTGCAGGGCAATCCGGAACTGCGTGAGCAATATGCGCCGCTGGTGAAAGACCTGCAGGAACTTCACAACATGTATCAGGTGCTGGAAACGGCCCGTGAAGAGCGTGGCGGCATCTCATTTGAAACCGAAGAAGCGAAATTTATCTTCAACGCGGAACGTCGAATTGAACGTGTCGAGCGCACCTCACGCAATGATGCCCACAAGCTGATTGAAGAGTGCATGATTCTGGCAAACATTGCCTCCGCGCGTTTCGTCGAGAAGCATCAGGAACCGGCACTGTTCCGCGATCACGATCGTCCCAGCGATGACAGTATCAAAAGCTTCCGCACGGTATTGAATGAGTTGGGTCTGAGCTTACCGGGCGGTAACAAACCGCAGCCGATCGATTACGCCGCGCTACTGGATCAGGTTGCCGATCGCCCCGACGCGGAAATGCTGCAAACCATGCTGCTGCGTTCCATGAAACAGGCGGTGTACGATCCGGAAAACCGGGGCCACTTTGGCCTGGCGCTGGCCTCTTATGCGCACTTCACTTCGCCAATCCGCCGCTATCCGGATTTGTTACTGCATCGCGCCATCAAGTATCTGCTGGCAAAAGAGCAGGGCGAAGTAAAAGGCCTGACCACGGCTACCGGCGGCTACCATTACGATATGCAACAGATGCTGCAGCTGGGCCAGCACTGCTCCATGACAGAGCGCCGTGCCGATGAGGCCACTCGCGATGTGGCAGACTGGCTGAAGTGTGACTTTATGCAGGATCAGGTAGGCAACGTCTTTAACGGCGTGATCTCCAGCGTGACCGGATTCGGCTTCTTTGTGCGCCTGAGCGATCTCTTTATCGACGGGCTGGTTCATGTCTCTACGCTGGACAACGACTACTATCGTTTCGATCCGGTAGGGCAGCGACTGATTGGCGAATCTGGCGGTCGTACCTATCGCCTGGGCGATACCGTTGAAGTCCGGGTCGAAGCGGTCCATATGGACGAGCGTAAAATCGACTTTGCGCTGGTTTCCAGCAAGCGCCAGGTACGTGGCGAAGGCAAAACGGAACGGGATAAGGCGAAGCGGAACGCTAAGGCACCGACGAAGCATCGCCGCCAGGCCGGTCGCAAAACGAATTTCGAGCCGGATTCAGCCTTCCGCAACAGCAGCAGTCAGCCTGCTGCAGCAAAGACTGAGAAAAAAAGTAAAAAAGTTTCCGAGAAAACCCGTAAAATCGCCGCCGCCACCAAGGCTAAGCGTGCCGCGAAGAAGGCGAAGCCGGCCTGATGCGCACATCAGCCCCTGCGTGCATGCAGGGGCTGTTATCCATTCATTTCCAACCACTGAGCAGATTGATGAGCGAAATTATTTTTGGTATCCATGCCGTGCAGGCGCTGCTGGAACGCGATCCTCAGCGTTTCCAGGAAGTCTTTATTCTCAAAGGCCGCGACGATCGTCGCCTGCAACCGCTGGTGACCGCGTTAGAAGCTCAAGGGATCGTGATTCAACTGGCCGATCGTAAATGGCTGGACAGCCAGGTGGAAGGCGGCGTACATCAGGGGATCGTGGCGCGTGTGAAGCCGGGCCGCCAGTATCAGGAAGGCGATCTGCCGGATCTGCTGCAGAGCCTGGAAAAGCCGTTCCTGCTGGTGCTCGACGGCGTTACCGACCCCCACAACCTCGGTGCCTGCTTACGTAGCGCCGATGCCGCAGGCGCCCATGCCGTGATCGTCCCCAAAGATCGCTCCGCACCGCTGAACGCGACGGCGAAAAAGGTTGCCAGTGGTGCGGCAGAAAACGTTCCCCTCATCAGGGTAACCAATCTGGCACGCACCTTGCGCCTGCTGCAGGAATATAACATCTGGGTCGTCGGCACCGCTGGCGAAGCCGACCATACTGTATACCAAAGCAAGATGACCGGGCCGATGGCGCTTGTCATGGGGGCTGAAGGTGAAGGGATGCGTCGCCTGACGCGTGAGCACTGCGATGAGCTAATCAGTATCCCTATGGCAGGCAGCGTTTCGTCCCTCAATGTGTCAGTGGCCACTGGCGTCTGCCTGTTTGAAGCGGTCCGTCAGCGTAACGCGTGATCGCTGCCGCAATTTAATCTCTCTGTCCGGTCATAATGGTGACTCACCTTACATACTAAGTGAGTGATATCCGCGAGGAGCCGTTATGACCTGGACAACTCACACCGTTTTCAATCAACCTTTCCCCCTCAGTCACAGCAATCTGTTTCTGTCTGATGTTCCGCTGTGTGACGCACTGCAGCGCGAAGGCGGCGGCTGGGACAGCGAGTGGCTGGCGTCAGTCGGCAGGCAGCTGGGCAGTGCAGAATCGCTGGAGCTGGGCAGGCTCGCCAATGCCAGTCCGCCTGAACTCCACCGTTATGACGCACGCGGCGTCAGGCTGGATGACGTCCGCTTTCATCCAGCCTGGCATCTACTGATGCAGGGCCTTTGCGCCAGCCGTCTGCATAACCTCAGCTGGCAGCCTGACGTACAGCCAAATGCCAGCGTGGCCCGTGCGGCACGCTTTATCTTGCATGCTCAGGTTGAGGCCGGAACGCTCTGTCCGGTGACCATGACCCACGCGGCAATCCCTTTACTACAGCGTTATTTGCCTGCCCGGTTTGAGTCCTGGCTCGAACCCTTACTCAGCGATCGTTACGACACGCATGCGGTTCCGGGCGATCAGAAGCGCGGTCTGCTGATTGGCATGGGCATGACTGAAAAGCAGGGCGGCAGCGATGTGCTGACCAACACGACGCGCGCAGAGCCCCTGGACAGGCGCGGAAGCGGTGAAGCCTATCGTATCGTCGGGCATAAATGGTTTTTCTCTGTGCCGTAAAGCGATGCGCATGTGATTCTTGCGCAAACGCAGCAGGGGCTCAGCTGCTTCTTTCTGCCACGGCTGCTGCCGGACGGTTCACGAAATGCCATCGTCATTGAGCGGTTAAAAGACAAGCTCGGTAACCGATCCAACGCCAGCAGTGAGGTGGAGTTCAGGGATGCGACCGGCTGGCTGCTGGGCGAAGAGGGCGAAGGCGTTCGTCTGATCCTGAAAATGGCGGGCATGACGCGTCTTGACTGCGCGCTGGGCAGCCACGGCCAAATGCGCCGGGCGTTTTCCGTTGCGCTGTACCACGCACATCAGCGTCAGGTCATGGGCAAAACTCTGGTGGATCAACCGATCATGCGTCAGGTGCTGGCGCGTCAGGCCTTGCAGTTAGAAGGGCAAACGGCACTGCTGCTACGCCTGGCTCGTGCCTGGTCTTCTCCCGCCAACGTCCATGAAGCCGCCTTCGCCCGGTTATTCACCCCGGCGGCGAAATATGTGATCTGTAAAGCAGGTGCCCCCTTTATCGCTGAGGCCATGGAGATACTGGGCGGCGTGGGCTATTGCGAAGACAGCGAACTGCCTCGCCTCTATCGTGATATTCCGGTTAACAGTATCTGGGAAGGATCGGGCAACGTGATGTGCCTTGACGTATTAAGAGTGGTGGGCCGCCAGAGCGGCACGCTGGACATGCTCAGGCAGGCGTTTGACGCCGTTAAAGGCTGTAACCGCCATTTCGATCGCAGCTGGCGACAGCTGGCTCTGCACCTGAGCAAAATGGATGAGTCGCAGGCCCGTGAACTTACCGACAGGCTGCTGCAACTGGCGACGGCGGCACAATTGTTAAAGCACGCCGAGCCGTTAGTGGCGGATGCATGGTGCAGTCAGTGGCTCGACCCGCGCGGCACGCGCAAAATCGAGGTGCCACTGACCGACCGCTTACTGGCGCGCGCCAGCGGCAGGTGAGGCGCCATACAGGATGGCGGTCGTGTACCAGATCCCGGGAGTAACCGTTTCGTCGACCATCAAAATCTGATAATAAACGGCACCGGCCTGATTCGCGCGCGCAGCAATGGCACGCTGCGCGTCGTCAGGCGAGCCTCTTACGCTGGCGCTGATGGTGCCCAGCTTCGGTAAACCACCACTCTGGGCACGGGTAATAGATTGCGCGTGACCTGTTGGCGCGGGCGGGGCCTTTGGCGTCACCTGGAACAGCGAGCAGCCACTTAACAACAAACTTAACGTCAGTAACAGAGCGTAACGCATAGCAGATTTCTCGCCGTCAGGTTAAGTGGATAAGTGTAAGCTACCCGCCCGTTATCTTCACGATTTGATCGAGAAAACACTGACCAGCTGCGTCAAATGATGTCCCTTGTCGCTCAGGCTCTGGGCCGTGTTTTCTGCCTGTGCAACCAGCTCACTGTTTTGATGGGTAGCCTGGCTTATCTGGTTCATCGCCAGATTGACCTGACCAATGCCCGCCGTCTGCTGTTGTGCAGCAACGTTAATCTCACCCATTAATGCCTGAACCTGCTCAATATGCGTCACGATATCGCTCATCGCGTCACGGGTTTGCTCCGACAGTGTATGTCCCTCCGCAACGTGACGTATCGAGGTCGCGATCAGCGTATCGATCTCTTTTGCCGCCTGTGCCGAACGCTGTGCCAGCGCACGCACTTCGGCTGCCACTACGGCAAATCCACGACCGTGCTCACCTGCACGCGCGGCTTCGACAGCGGCATTCAGGGCCAAAATATTGGTCTGGAACGCGATGGACTCGATAACGTGGGTAATTTCGGCAATGCTCTGCGAAGACACGTTAATGGCCGACATCGTGCTAACCGAGCGCGTCACCGTCTGGTTGCCATTACTCACGATACCGCTAGCCTCCGCGACCAGCGACATGGCCTGACGCAGGCTATCGGCGGTGTGCTCAACGGTCGCACCAAACTGCTCCATGCTGGCAGAGGTTTCTTCAACGCTGCTGGCCTGGCGGCCAATCTGCTCACTGATGTTGTGGCTGCTGGCTGCAATGGTATCTGTGCCGTCACTGATCTCCTGCGCGGCGCGGCGAACCTGGGCAACAATCTTCTCCAGCCCCTCGCCGATGCCGTTAATGGCGTTAATCAACTGACCCACTTCGTCATGACGCGTGGTGTCCAGATGCTCCAGCAAATTGCCGGCGGCATACTGCTCAGCTAAGTGAATAACCTGTTGTAACGGTCGCGTGATGGCGCGGCGGCTGTACCAGACAAAGCAGGGGGCAAACAGCAACACCAGAATCAGGCCGGTGATAAGAAACAGATTTCGGCTGTGAATAACCGGAGCCAGCAGGCTGTCACGATTAACTTCACCGACCACAATCCAGTTCCAGCCGGGCAGCTGTTGCCAGGCGAGCATCTTCGTTTCACCGTCGATTTCGACTTGCTGAACACCCTCGGGCTGCGCCAGCATCTGCTTCATGACGCTATCCTGCCAGTCTGGACGCTTGCCTTCATTTTGTTTATCAAACAGATATTGTCCCTGCGCCGCGCCCGGCGAGCCATTGAGCACATAGAAATGCCCGCTGTCGCCCAGGCGGCGAGCCAGCACTTTTTCGCGCATCAGGCCGTACTGCTTATCGATCTGGACGCCGACAAACAGAATCGCGATGACGGCACCGCTGTCGTCTTTAATCGGTTGATACTGCGTGATGTAACGGTGATCGAATAAGGTGGCCAGGCCCCGGAAGGTTTCCCCCTTCATAACGCTTTTCCAGGCGGCGCTGGCAGGATCAAGTTGGGTACCGATCGCCCGGCTGCCATCCTGTTTCTTCAGGGACGTGGAAATACGGATAAAATTATCACCATCGCGGACAAAAATCGTCGCGACAGCCGAGGTGCGATCCGTAAAATCATCGACGGCGATCTGATCGAGGTTAAGGGTTTTAAGGCCTGCACGCAGGGTCGGTGTGGAAAATTCTCCGACCTGAACACGTGCGGTTTCATCGCGGCTGAAGCGTTTAGGTAAAAAGCTGACGAAGAGCTGAGTATAGTTGCCGACTTCCTGCGTCAGCGTCGCATTAAACATGGATGCCATCTCGGTGATGCCCTGCACCTGATTAACCATGTCATCGACGGCAAGACTTTCCAACTGGCGTGAGGCATTCTGGCTTTGGATAAGGGTTAACGCCAACAACAAAACGCCTACGCTGAAGGAAGTGATGACGCATAGCTTCACTCCAAGGCTCGTTCTGCTAAGAGAGAAACGTTTCATAGATTACCTTTGTTTTCTTGTCAAATATGCATTAACAACGGCAGCGCAGCGGAAATATTTAGTTTAGAAATTATTACTATTGTAATGTTGTAAACCATTACCCAGGTTATCGTCGTTGGCGAGGCGCTAAGGGCCGCCCCTGCTTCAGGAGAAAATATGATTGAACTCACCACGGAAAGGCTGGCAGGTATTGAATGTTTGCATGCAGCACCCGCAGGCCAGCGCCAGCAGCGGCTGCCAACGGTCGTGTTTTATCATGGCTTTACCTCGTCGAAAGAGGTTTATGCCTACTTTGCGGTGGCCCTGGCCCAGGCGGGGTTTCGTACCCTGATGCCCGACGCCGATATGCATGGCGCACGCTATAACGGCGATGCCGACGCGCGGTTTAGCCATTTTTGGGACATCCTCAAACAAAACATTGATGAATTCCCGTTGATAGAGGCCGCGTTACGCGCTGATGACCTGATTGCCGGCGACCGTCTTGCCGTCGCCGGGGCCTCAATGGGCGGAATGACGGCGTTAGGGGTGATGGCGCGCTATGCGCATATTCACAGCGTCGCCTGCATGATGGGGTCCGGCTATTTTATGCAACTCAGCCACACGCTGTTCCCGCCTGTCACGGTAACGGGCCCGGAACAGCAGGCACAGTTCACAAAACGGATGGCGCCGCTGGCGGATTACGATCCCGCTGCCCGGCTACATAATCTCGCGGACCGCCCCCTCCTGCTATGGCACGGTGAGGCCGATGAGGTCGTCCCTTTCGCAGAAACCCAGCGGCTGGAACGGGCTCTGCATGAGCAGAGGCTGGATGCCCATCTTGTTTCGTTATCCGAAAAGCATATCGGACACAAAATTACGCCGTCGGGCCTGACGGCGCTGGTCAGCTTTTTTAAGCGCCAACTCTAGCCCGTAAACGACAGCGCCTTCCGTTTCAGCCTCTGTTTGCCTCTGCATTCCCGCTTTCCGCACACAAGGGCGGAAAGCGGGCGTCTCCCGACAATTTAAATGAAATCCCCGCTTGAGTTTGTGCGTTGCCGCCAGTATGATTACGCGTCAATTTTTCAGCTGCATTCAGAGGTGTGTGTCATTACGGTGACTCACAACCTATAACGTTCCTTGCTTCCGTGGGCCGCAGCTGACCCTGACAGGAGGCTGAATAATCCGTAAGGAGCAATTTCGATGCGTCATTACGAAATCGTATTTATGGTTCATCCTGACCAGAGCGAACAGGTTCCGGGCATGATCGAGCGTTACACTGGTGCTATCACTGGTGCAGAAGGCACGATCCACCGTCTGGAAGACTGGGGCCGTCGTCAGCTGGCTTACCCGATCAACAAACTGCACAAAGCACACTATGTTCTGCTGAACGTAGAAGCGCCGCAGGAAGTGATCGACGAGCTGGAAACGAACTTCCGCTTCAACGACGCCGTTATCCGTAGCATGGTTATGCGCGTTAAAAACGCGGTAACTGAAGCATCACCGATGGTTAAAGCGAAAGACGAGCGTCGTGAGCGCCGCGAAGATTTTGCTAACGAATCCGCTGATGACTCAGATGCTGGGGATTCTGAAGAGTAATCCATCGTGACGGTTAATCGGCTGCGCTTGTCTGGCACGGTGTGCAAGACGCCAGTCCGTAAAATTAGCCCGTCAGGAATTCCGCACTGTCAGTTCGTGCTTGAGCACAACTCGGTGCAGGAGGAGGCCGGATTTCACCGGCAAGCCTGGTGTCGAATGCCTGTTATTATTAGCGGCAGCGCCCATCAGGTGATTACTCAACATATAACGGTCGGCACGCAACTCATTCTCGAAGGCTTTATCAGCTGCCATCAGGCGCGAAATGGTCAGAGTAAAATGGTGTTACATGCCGAGCAGATTGAATTGATAGATTCTGGAGACTAGCCAAATGGCACGTTATTTCCGTCGTCGCAAGTTCTGCCGTTTCACCGCGGAAGGCGTTCAAGAGATCGATTATAAAGATATCGCAACGCTGAAAAACTACATCACTGAAAGCGGCAAGATTGTACCAAGCCGTATCACTGGTACTCGCGCAAAATACCAGCGTCAGCTGGCTCGTGCTATCAAGCGCGCGCGTTACCTGTCTCTGCTGCCGTACACTGATCGTCATCAGTAACGGCTGTTGTCCATTAACGACTTTAAGAGGATAAGGTAATGCAAGTTATTCTGCTTGATAAAGTAGCAAACCTGGGCAGCCTGGGTGATCAGGTTAATGTTAAAGCGGGCTACGCTCGTAACTTCCTGGTTCCACAGGGTAAAGCTGTTCCTGCTACCAAGAAAAACGTTGAATTCTTCGAAGCACGTCGTGCAGAACTGGAAGCCAAACTGGCTGACGTTCTGGCAGCATCTAATGCTCGCGCAGAGAAAATCAACGCACTGGGCACCGTTACCATCACGTCTAAAGCAGGCGATGAAGGTAAACTGTTCGGTTCCATCGGTACCCGCGACATCGCTGATGCAGTCACTGCAGCTGGCGTTGAAGTCGCTAAGAGCGAAGTTCGTTTACCGAACGGCGTTCTGCGCACCACTGGTGAGCACGAAGTGGACTTCCAGGTTCACAGCGAAGTCTTCGCGAAACTGATCGTGAACGTAGTAGCAGGCTAATTTTTAGTTACCTGCCACACCTGAACGCCGACACTAGTGTCGGCGTTTTTGTTTTAACGACGTAACAGAATTCCCTTCTCTGTCTTGCAGATTCAGGCTCCTCCGGGCATGTTCAATATAAAATGAAACGCGATTTTATTATTGGCTACGTCCATGCATATCCTTCTGTCGAATCCGTGTTCACCCGTCGAAATGGGTTTTTTGCCTGCGCAACGCGGTGCTGTTTGCTCCGGAGACGTTCTTACCCCGCGATCAAAAGCGGCTACGTGCTGTATCGAATCGCCCAGACGATATTGCCTCGAAAGGGGTTTTTGCCGGTTATCGTTTTCTGTTAGCGGGGCTGATATTGTTTCTTTTCGCCCTGGTGCAGCGCAAACCGGTTTACCGTTTATCCCCCGCCAGTTTAGTCAGCTTGTCCTGTTGGGTAGCATGCAAACCGCCCTTCAATACACGTTTTTCTAAATCGGGCTCGCGTTTACCACAGGGGTAAAAGGTTCGATCATGAACGCCACGGACACATTTTTTAGCATCATGCTGGCGCATTTTATCTATCAAAATGACAGGCTCAGCGACAACAAATCGCCTGGCTGCCTTCTGGGTTTTAGCGGCGTGATGCTGGTCAACATCGAAAGTAGACTGAGTGATGTTCAGTTTGTCTGGCAGGGTAACGGCTTTGTGGTGCTGGCCGCGTTTCTCCTCTCTGCCGCCACGCGATAGGGAAAACGCATTTCTCACACTATCGATCCGAAGGTGATGACCGGCTGGCAGTTGGCTCTGGGCGGGGGCGTCATGGTAATGGGCGGTGGCCTGGCGAGTGAGACGCTGCAGATCAACAGTATCGGTGCTGGGGCGGTGTTGGGTTATCTGACGCTGATCTCGTCAGTGACCTTTGTTGCCTTGTAGAGCGTGCTGCTAAAATATAACCGCGTCAGCATGATTGCGCCGTTTAACGTCGTGATGCCTGTAGCGGGAACAGTGCTCTCCGCCGTTTTCCTGGGTGAAGATATGTTGGGCATCAAGTATCTGCTTGCCCTGCTGCTGGTCTGTTCGGGGATCGTGCTGGTCAATAAAATCAAAAAAGCGGGATAACGGACAGCCGGTGACGTGAGCCACCGGTTATCGCTTATTCTACCCGTAAAAAGCTGCCGTCCGGCTGGCGGGTAAACAGCACCGGGCCGTTCGCGCCATCCAGCGTTAAACCTGTCACGACGCCTTTTGCATCCCGACGGATTTTCACCTGCTGGCCCTCTTTTAATGTGCTGAGCGGCTGATCGTTACCTTCGACGCGCGCCATCGCAAAGACGTCATTCACCGGAAGATTATTGTCGCGGAACAGCTGCGCCAGCGTCTGCCCGGACGCAATCTGGTAGCTATGCCAGTCACCCTGAGAATCGGCCTTTGCCTCTGGCTGAGACGCGGATTGAGCCGGTTTGTTATTGTAGATGTCCGCCTGCATCGGCACCTCTTTTTCTGCCGAAGGCGTCACAGGCCGTTCTACCGGATACTGTGGCGTGCTGGATGGCCAGAGAAAGGCCAGCAGCAGGATGAGTAAAGCGAGCACGATCCCACGACGGTGGAAAGCCGGCAGCGGGTCCATCCAGCGGATATCGTCTGTGAAATGCCAGATTCGATAAAGCCAGTGAGGCAGGCGAGACGAGACGTTTGAAGGCATATCAGGTTCCTCCGCTCCGGCACCTTGCGGCCGCGTTCGTTGCGGCAGCCAGGCCTGTAACCGGGTTAAAATACGCAGTGCGTGCGTCCTGCGGCGACGAGGGGCAATCTGGCCCATATTTTCTCTCTTTCTTATAGTGCCACTGACAAGGAAAAACTTGTCACTTATACAGTATGGGCAATGTGGACGCGAAGTGCCTGCCAGCATTGATAAATTTGACCTGCGTATTGTTTCTCTTTCGCCAGCAAAAGTCATCTGCGGCGCTGTGGATTTTACGCCAGCGGCCTGCGCTGCTATGCTGCCCGTCTTACTATATCCGAGAGTGAAAGGAACGAAGATGACTACCCCTTCTTTCGACAGCGTCGAAGCACAAGCAAGTTACGGTATTGGTTTACAGGTTGGCCAGCAGCTGCTGGAGTCTGGTCTGCAGGGGCTGCAGCCAGAAGCACTGCTCGCGGGCCTGCGCGACGCGCTGGAAGGGAACTCACCCGCGGTGCCTGTTGATGTGGTCCATCGCGCGCTGCGTGAAGTGCATGAGCGTGCGGAAAGCGTGCGTCGTGAGCGCGTGGAAGCGATGGCCGCAGAAGGCC
Organism: Pantoea sp. Ae19-2; assembly: GCF_059801205.1. Taxonomy (NCBI): domain Bacteria; kingdom Pseudomonadati; phylum Pseudomonadota; class Gammaproteobacteria; order Enterobacterales; family Erwiniaceae; genus Pantoea; species Pantoea sp. Ae19-2. Next base: position 4,426,231 of record NZ_JBCHWE010000001.1, read on the forward strand.
AGGCTTTCCTGCAGGACCATGCCCAGCGCGAAGGCGTCAGCAGCACCGAGTCAGGTTTACAGTTCAGCGTGATGACGCAGGGGGAAGGTCCGATTCCATCGCGCCAGGACCGCGTACGCGTGCATTACACCGGTAAACTGATCGACGGCACCGTCTTTGACAGCTCAGTCGCTCGCGGCGAACCGGCTGAATTCCCGGTTACCGGCGTGATTGCGGGCTGGATCGAAGCGCTGACGCTGATGCCGGTGGGTTCCAAATGGGAACTGGTTATTCCACACAACCTCGCTTACGGCGAGCGCGGTGCGGGTGCGTCCATCCCGCCATTCAGCACCCTGATTTTTGAAGTTGAGCTGCTGGAAATCCTGTAAGGATAAAAGGGCGGCGCGATGCCGCCCTTAGCCCTCTTACTGCTGTAAATTTACCTGCCAGAGAGCAAATCCCGTCTCGTCATTCCCTGTTGCCTTCATTGGATACTGCGCATGCTGTTGAATAAAGTGCGTGGCTTTATCACCGGGCGCGGTTTCAAAGCGAATATCAAGGGGCTGTGCAGCCTTGATCGTCGCCAGCCGCCAGTTATTGTCAGCCTGAGGGCGCACTTCACCCTGCTTTTTGGTTTCTGCGCTGATATAGGCCGCCAGGATAGCGCGGTTTTCATCCGGTGAGGCAAAAGCAATGTACTTGTCGCCCGTGCCCGCGAATTTACCGCTGTAGGCCCGGTAGTTATTGGTCGCCACCAGGAAGGTCGCTTTAGGATCGATGGGTTGCCCCTGCCAGCGAAGATCCTTAACACGTGAGGCATCAGGATGAATCAGTTGGCACTCTTCGTCATAACGGGCCGGCTGTGTCACATCAATCTGGTAACTCACACCGTCGATCACGTCGAAGTTATAGGTGCGGAAATTCCAGTTAATTAAGGATTGCGTACGGGTGCTGGTCGGATCGATCTGATTAAACTGGCCTGCGGAGCATTCCAGCCACTCTTTTACCTGCTCGCCGCTCACTTTCATCACCACCAGCGTATTGGGATAGAGATAAAGATCCGCCGCATTGCGGAACGTCAGGTCACCTTTCTCCACTTCCACGTAGCTGGCAGGATCGTTCTTACGTCCACCGGCTTTAAAGGGCGCAGCGGCCGACAGCACCGGGAGCGTCGCCAGATCGGGATCGCCCTGAATAAAATGCTCCACGTAGGCGCGCTGAGCGTTATTCACAATCTGTACGGTGGGATCGTCCTGAACCAGCGACAGGTAGCTGTACATCACATCGGCGGATTTTCCGATGGGCTGAGCGACAAACTCGCGGGTGGCATGGTGATCGTCTTTCAGGACGTTAACCAGTGCCGGATCCTCTGCGGCCAGCGATGTCTTGTTTGCGGTGTCATAGACAGGGCGCGCCTGTGCGGTGCCTTGAGTAACGTGCCAGCGGCCACCTGCGTTGCTCAGCGCCAGATCCACCACGCCCAGATGATCGCCCCACATGCCCGGCATCACCGCAGGAATACCGTTAAGGGTTCCTTTCTCAATATCCGCACCTTTAATCCGTGCAAACTCCTTGCCTGGGAAAACGGCGTGCGCATGGCCAAACATAATGGCATCAATGCCTGCGACCTCGCTGAGGTAATAAACAGAATTTTCAGCCATGGCCTGATAAGGTTCGCTACTCAGACCGGAGTGGGCAAGGGCTATAACAACATCCGCGCCTTTAGCGCGCATCTCTGGGACATAGCGACGTGCGGTTTCTGTGATGTCATCCACCCGCACCTTGTCGTGCAGGTTGGCTTTATCCCACACCATAATTTGCGGCGGAACAAAGCCGATATAGCCCACCTGCAGGGTATGTGTTTTACCCTCACGATCGGTCACGCGGGTCGGTTTAATCAGGTAGGGCGTAAACAGAGGCTTACCGCTTTTCAGATCGATAACGTTCGCATTCACATAGGGGAAGCGCGCGCCAGCCAGCGCTTTTTGCAGGTACGGCAGGCCGTAGTTAAACTCATGGTTGCCCAACGTACCGACGCTGTAATCAAGCGTATTCATGGCTTTATAGACAGGATGGATGTCGCCCTGTTTGAGCCCTTTTGCGGCCATATAGTCGCCCAGCGGGCTGCCCTGAATAAGATCGCCATTGTCTACCAAAACGCTGTTGGTGGCTTCCTGACGCGCCGCATGGATTAACGAGGCGGTGCGCACCAGACCATATTTTTCCGTGGGCGTATCTTTGTAGTAGTCGAAGTCCATTATATTGCTGTGCAGATCGGTCGTTTCCAGCACGCGTAAATCCACGGTGGCTCCCTGTGCTGCAACTGAAACGCTCAACGCCAGTAACATCATTCCCGCCTTAAACATGCTCGCTCCCAAAGCTAATAGATCAAGGCTACAAAAATAATGTAAAACTCTGATGAAAGGGCAGATTAAATCGTGATGAAGATAACGTTTTGAGCCAGCCGCACGCTGGGGTCGGGCGAAACGCGTTGCAGGATTTGTAAAAGGATATCGTTGCCATTTTTTTCTATTATGTTGATATACCTGAAAAATGATTCAGAATGTTTGCCTGAAATCAGAGATGAACGTGAAGCTGCTAGACTGTATTCCAACGGGTATGACAGTTAACGCGTAGCATTCTCATACATGAGGTGGAAAATGTTAGAGCAAATAAGCCAACTGGCGCGTGAAGCAGGCGACGCGATTATGCAGGTCTACAACGGTTCCGTTCCGACAGACGTTTCTCACAAAGCGGATGATTCTCCTGTCACGGCGGCAGACCTGGCCGCTCATGATGTGATTGTGTCGGGCTTAAAACAGCTGACACCAGATATTCCGGTACTATCAGAGGAAGATCCGCCCGGCTGGGAGGTTCGCCAGCACTGGCAACGTTACTGGCTGGTTGACCCGCTGGATGGCACCAAAGAATTTATCAAACGTAACGGCGAATTTACCGTGAATATTGCGCTGATTGAGCAGGGCAAACCGGTAATGGGCGTGGTTTATGCCCCCGCGCTGGGCGTGATGTATTCCGCCGCAGAGGGCAAAGCCTGGAAAGAAGAGAACGGCGAGCGACAACAGATTCATGTGCTTGATGCGCGTCCACCGTTAGTGGTGGTGAGCCGTTCGCACAACGACGACGACGAGATGAAAGAGTACCTCAAGCAACTGGGGGAACATCAGACGGTGGCAACCGGGTCATCACTGAAGTTTTGCCTGGTGGCAGAAGGGAAAGCACAGCTCTATCCGCGCTTTGGGCCAACCAATATTTGGGATACCGGAGCGGGTCATGCCGTTGCCGCGGCCGCGGGTGCTCACGTTCACGACTGGCAGGGAAGAACACTGGACTATGCACCGCGTGAATCTTTTCTTAATCCCGGCTTTCGCGTCTCGCTGTTTTAACCCAGTGCGGGAGGCGCAGCCCTCCCGCTTCCCGCCTTCAGTCCTGCAACAGCGATTTTAATAAGCTCATCACCTGCTGCACCTCCTGCTGAGAGAGCGCCCCGTCTTTAACGTATTTAACCTGACCCGTTTTATCCAGTACCACAATAGCCGAGCCGCCCTGCTGTAATTGCCAGGCGTGCTGCACATTGCCATTGCTGTCGACGATAAACTGCGACCAGGGATACTGCTGCTTATTACTGTGAATACTGCTGCGTACGAACATGCTGGTGCCAGGAATGGCATCATCGGTATTAACAATGGTGGTGGTCTGATAGCGGTCGTGAGGCAATTTCGCTGCCTTGATATCTTCAACCAGCGCCGCGTTCATCTCTTTCGCGGATGAGCGCCCGGCAATATGCTGTACTACGCGGACTTTTCCGCTCAGCTGAGCGCTGTTCCAGTTTTTATAACTGAATTTTTCCTGCTGTAAAATCAGCTCGCCTTTGTCGTTGACGCCCACTGCTGGCACACGTTTGCCCAGCTCAATGTTATGCGCCAGCGCGCTAACGGGAATCAACAACGATAAAGCCAGTGCTGCCAGTGTTGCACGCATCATTATTCTCTCCAGTGATCAGACCAGTTAGTCATTCCACTGTCATATTAAGTAGGGATGATGCGGCTGTCTCAAAAAGCTGTCAGCTTTGCTATCGACAACACAATTCTTTAACCAATGAAGGTTTACACTGAATAGTGAAAAGTAAATAACAGAGTATTCTGTAATGTTGTGTCAGAACGGTAAAAAAATTTATTTCTTATCGTGCGAAGCAAACAGAGTGTTCTATAGTTTATCTCGAATTCGCGCTTCATGGATCCGTACCGAATTTGGCAACGGTGAAGCGTGCTTAAAAATTAAGGAGTTAATCACTATGAAAATCTTCCAGCGCTATAATCCACTACAGATAGCAAAATATGTTAAGACGCTGTTTAAAGGAAGGTTGTACATCAAGGATGTTGGCGCATTCGAGTTTGATAAAGGTAAAGTCCTGATCCCACGGGTCAAAGACAAACAGCACCTGAGCGTGATGTCAGAAATTAACCGCCAGGTCGTTCGTCTCAAGCTAGAGTTCAACTAAATAACAGGGCGCCGTTGGCGCCCTTAGTGTTTCTACTCTTCGGTTTTTGCCACATTCAGCATCGGCGGGCGTTCATCAATCCGCGTCACAAGTAGCTGGTCAATTCGGTAGCTGTCGATATCCACCACTTCGAACTTGTAACCGGCAAACTTCACAAAGTCTGTGCGCTTCGGGATTTTGCGCAGCATATACATCATAAAGCCGCCAATGGTTTCGTAGTTACCTGACTGCGGAAAATCATCAATATCCAGCACGCGCATGACATCATCTATCGGCGTACCGCCTTCCACCAGCCAGGAGTTTTCGTCACGTGCGACGATTTGCTCTTCCATGCCCTGGCCCACCAGGTCGCCCATCAGCGTGGTCATGACGTCGTTGAGCGTAATGATGCCCACCACCAGCGCGTACTCGTTCATGATGACCGCAAAATCGTCACCCGCCGTCTTAAAGCTTTCCAGCGCCTCAGATAACGTCAGCGTATCGGGCACAATAAGCGCCGATCGGATCTGAACCCCGCTGTTCAGCGCCATGCTCTGATTTCCCAGCACGCGCAGCAGGAGCTCTTTAGAGTCGACATAGCCCACAATGTGGTCAATATCGCCATTACAGACCAGGAATTTAGAGTGAGGATGTTGAGCGATTTTGGTTTTCAGGCTGACTTCATCTTCGTGCAGATCGAACCAGACAATGTTTTCGCGTGAGGTCATGGAGGAAGGGACGGTACGCGACTCCAGTTCAAACACGTTCTCAATGAGTTCGTGCTCCTGCTTACGCAGCACACCGGCCAGCGCACCGGCTTCGACAACCGCATAAATATCGTCAGAGGTAATATCGTCTTTACGCACCATCGGCAGTTTAAAAATGCGAAAGAAGACGTTGGCCAGACCGTTGAACAGCCACACCAGCGGGCGCATCACCAGCAAGCAGAAGCGCATGGGATTGATAATGCGCAGGGCGATGGTTTCGGGCGCGATCATACCGACGCGTTTCGGGGTCAGGTCGGCAAACAGAATAAACAGGCTGGTCACGATGGTAAACGAGCAGATAAAGCTAAGCTGTTCGGCAAGTTCATGCGACATAAAGCGGTTAAACAGGCTGGAAAACGCGGGCGAAAACGCCGCATCACCGACGATACCACCGAGGATCGCCACGGCATTCAGGCCGATTTGCACCACGGTAAAGAACATGCCGGGTGTTTCCTGCATTTTCAAAACGCGCTGAGCGTTGATGTTGCCTTCGTCGGCCAGAAGTTTCAGCTTAATCTTGCGGGCGGCGGCCAGCGAGATTTCCGAAAGAGAGAAAAAAGCACTGATTACGATCAGTAGCAGAATGACAAGTAAGCTATCAAGCATATGAGATCCAAAGAGTTATTCACTTGTCATTTTTGGCCTGGGCAGCGTGCGGTTTAGGCGGTCATTCCCTGTGCTGGTGACGCAAGGGGAGCTATCCGTGCCAAAAATGTCTGCGCCCATTTAACACAATGCGTGAGCGTCGGGGCAGAAATGAAGACAGGCGGGATGCCTGTGGTGGGTGATTATAGCAGCAGCGACGATGCCGCCGCCAGAGGGCAATCGGTGGCGTCCTGTGAGGCCATCGGGCAGCCTGTCATCAACCGCCCGGTCAGGCGGACAAACGGCAATGGCGCCTGCGACGTAACAACATCGTTGTAACGTAAGTGGGTTTTGCCGACAATAATGCTCAATTTGACTTATAACTCGTTGTAGACTGCCAGTTAGCAAAAAGTGCGGCTATGATGAGTGAGTTGCCGTCGCGATCGTATCGGTAACGAGGATTAACACGCGCCCTGTGGAATGGGGCAGGCATGACAGACAGGAGTACAGGTGCCACGATTTTATGTTTATTGCATGGCGGGTTTGCTACTCGTCGCGCCCGCCTTCGGGGCAGCGCCGGTTCGACTACAGCTGGAAGGGCTAACCGGAGAACTGCAAAAAAACGTCAGGGCACGCCTGTCGACTATTGGCAGCGATGAAGTCACCAACGATGGCCGCTTTCGCTCCCGCGTATCCGCGGCAATAAAAGAGGGGCTGCGTGCGCTTGGCTATTATGAGCCGGATATCGACTTCGTATCCCGGCCCGCGCCACCTCAGGGCGGCCGTCCGGTGTTAATCGCCCGCGTCACGCCCGGTCAGCCGGTAAAAATTGCGGGCAGTACGATTATCGTCACCGGCCAGGCTAAAAACGATGCGGACTATAAAAACTGGATCGCGCAGGGGCGCCCCAAAGTCGGAACGGTGCTGAATCACGGGCAGTACGACAAATTCAAAAGCGGCTTCACTAACCTTGCCCTCCGTAACGGCTATTTCGACGGTGAGTTTGAGAAAAGCGAGCTGGGCGTTTCCGTTGCGCGCCATGAAGCCTTTTGGGATCTCGATTACAACAGCGGCCCGCGCTATCGTTTTGGCAATGTCAGCTTTGAAGGTTCGCAGATTCGCGAAGCCTATTTGCAAAATTTAGTCCCTTTTAAAGAGGGCGATTACTACAGCTCGCGCGATCTGGCTGAGCTTAACCGCCGTCTTTCTGCGACCGGCTGGTTCCAGTCAGTTGTGGTTGCGCCTGAGTTTAAGCAGGGACGTAAAACCAAGGTCCTGCCCTTGAATGCGGTGGTATCGCCCCGCGCTAAAAACACCATCGAAGCCGGTGTCGGTTATTCAACCGATGTCGGACCGCGCCTGAAAGGAACGTGGAGAAAGCCCTGGGTTAACGATCGCGGTCACAGCATGGTCGCCAGTGCCTATGTTTCTGCCCCCGAGCAGCAGGTCGATCTCAGTTATAAAGTCCCCTTGCTGAAAAGCCCCCTGGAGCAGTACTACACGTTCTCGGGCGGCCTGAAGCGCACCGACCTCAACGATACCAAGGCGGACACCAGTACGCTGGCGGTATCACGTAACTGGGACAGCAGCAGCGGCTGGCAAAGAGCCCTTAATCTGCGCTGGAGCCTGGACCACTTTACACAGGGTAACGTCACTAACACCACGATGCTGCTCTATCCCGGCGTCAGTCTCAACCGCACCCGTTCGCGCGGGGGCTTAATGCCCACCTGGGGCGACTCGCAGCGTTATTCCGCCGATGTGTCCGATACCACCTGGGGATCGGATGTCGATTTCTTGATCCTGCAGGCGCAAAACGTCTGGATCCGCACACTGGGCGAAAAGAACCGCTTTATCGCGCGCGGCACAGTGGGATGGATTGAAACCAACGACTTCGACAGGGTGCCGCCGGACCTGCGTTTCTTCGCCGGCGGGGATCGCAGCATTCGCGGTTATAAATACAAAAACGTTTCGCCCCGTGACAGTGACGGCAAACTGACCGGGGCCTCAAAAATGGCCACCGGTTCGCTGGAATATCAATACAACGTCAGCGGCAAATGGTGGGGTGCGGTGTTTATTGACTCCGGTGAGGCCGTTAATGACATCAGCCAAAGCAATATCAAAACCGGTGCCGGTATCGGCGTACGCTGGGCATCACCCGTGGGGCCCATTAAGTTTGATATTGCCCGCCCTATTGGCGACAGCGAGGAGCATGGTGTGCAATTTTACGTAGGATTGGGGCCTGAATTATGACGCGCTGGAAAAAGGTCCTGATTGGCTTTTTGATTTTTTTAGTGCTGCTGTTTGCTGGCCTGGCATTTTTGATTGGTACAACGCCGGGATTACATCTGGTGCTGAAGGGCGCTTCGCGCTGGGTGCCGGGGCTATCCATTAACAAAGTGGACGGTGGCTGGCGTAATCTTACCCTCAGTGGATTGCGCTATGAGATGCCTGGCGTCAGCGTGAACGCGGGCAATATCCATCTGGCCGTGGATCTTAACTGCCTGCTGCACTCGTCTGTTTGTGTGAACGATCTTACGCTGAGGGATATCAGCGTGGTGGTCGACAGCAAAAAGATGACGCCCTCCACCGCGCCGCCGGAAGAAGAAAGCGGCAAGACAAACCTCAGCACGCCCTATCCGATCACTCTGCGCCACGTGGGCCTGCACAATATAAACGTGAAAGTGGATGATACCGCTATTTCGCTGGTGGATTTTACCACCGGCCTGCAGTGGCAGGATCGTGCGCTGACGCTCAATCCCACCCATATTCAAAGCCTGCTGATTGCGCTGCCGAAAGCGGCGCAGGTGGCAAAAGAGCAGGTGGTGCAGCCCAAAATACAGCAGCCGAAGCCCGACGAGAAGCCGCTGGGCGAAACCTTACAGGCGATGTTTGCCAAACCGCTGTTGCCTGAACTGCCCGACTTTCAGCTTCCGCTGGACATTGATGTACAGGACATTGTGGGCGAGCAGTTGCGGATTACTGGGGATACCGATATTACGGTAAGCCGATTGCAGGTGAAGGCAAAAACCCTCGACCGGCATATGCAGTTGCAAACGCTGGCGGTGGATTCAAACCTGGGCAAGCTGAACGGCAGCGGTCAGGCGACGCTGGCCGACAACTGGCCCGTTGATTTGACGCTAAACGGTGACGTGAACGTTGATCCGGTGAAAGGCGAAAAGCTAAATCTGACAGTAAAAGGCGCGATGCGCGACGAGTTGAAACTGGCGCTAACGCTTTCAGGCCCGGTGCGCGCGCAGCTCGATGCCAGCGCCCAGCCCGCCGTTATTGGGCTTCCGCTGGCGCTCAACCTGACCAGTCCGCAGTTACGCTGGCCCCTGACCGGGCCGGTTCAGTATCAGGCCGACGATCTTCACTACCAGTTCAACGGCAAGGCGACTGACTATGTCATGTCGCTCCGTACGTCGGTCAAAGGGGAGTCGGTGCCGCCTGCGACGGTCGCCCTGGAGGGGAAAGGCAACGTTCAGCAGTTCAGTCTGGATAAGCTGCGTGTGGCGGTGTTGCAGGGCAACGTTGATCTGACAGCGCTGGTGGACTGGAGCAAAGCGATCAGCTGGCGCAGTGAGTTGACGCTGGACGGCATCAATACCGCACGCCAGTATCCTGACTGGCCGGCAAAGCTGAACGGCAACATTACCACGCGCGGCAGCCTGTATGGCGGCAGCTGGCAGGTCAGCGTACCGCAACTGATGCTAAAAGGTAACGTTAAGCAGAATGCGGTCAGCGCAGAGGGGACCTTAAGGGGCAACAGCTACAACCAATGGGATATCCCCGGCATCAAAATAGCGCTGGGACGCAATCACCTGGAGATAAAAGGCAGTCTGGCAGATAGCCTGAACCTGGATGCCAACGTTGATGCGCCCCGTCTTGATAATGCACTTCCGGGCCTGGGCGGCGTGGTGAAAGGGGATATCAAAGCACGCGGTACGCTGAAAGCGCCACAGTTGCTGGCCGATCTTACCGCCACGGGTTTACGCTGGCAGCAACTGCTTGTCCGCCGCATCACCCTGAAAAGCGACGTGCGCTCCAGCGATCAGATCGCCGGTAAACTTCAATTGCGGGTTGAACAGCTAAAACAGGATGCACTCAACATCAGCCTGCTGACGCTCAATGCCGAGGGTGATGAAAAGCAGCACCAGCTCAAACTCAACGTACAGGGCGAGCCGGTATCAGGACAGCTTGCGCTCAACGGCAGCTTTGACCGTCAGACAGAGACGTGGAAAGGCAGCCTTAATAATACGCGTTTTGACACGCCGGTGGGTGAATGGCGACTGACGCGTGCGATGAGCATTGACTATTTTAATCAGAAACAGAGCGCGACGATCGGCCCCCACTGCTGGCAAAACCCCAATGCACAGCTTTGTGTGCCAGAGCCCATTGAAGCCGGCCCCAGTGGTCATGCTCACGTGGTGTTAAACCGCTTCGATCTGGCAATGTTGAAACCCTTCCTGACCGATCAAACGCAGCTGAGCGGCGTGTTCAGCGGTGATGCCCGCGTCAACTGGACGGCGGAGGGTAAACTGCCCGTCGGCACGCTGTCGCTGAAGAGTAACAACGTGAAAGTCGCGCAGGATGTGCAGGGCAATACGCTGCCCATCGCCTTTAACACGATTAACGTTAATGCGGCACTGCGGGACGGACGGGCTCAGCTCGACTGGCTGATTCGCATCGTGAATAACGGTCAACTGGACGGCAATGTGCAGATTACCGATCCGCAGCAGCGCCGTACGCTGGGCGGCAACGTGAATATCCGCAACATCTCCCTGGCAATGATCAACCCGGCGTTGATGCAGGGCGAAAGCATCAAAGGCAATCTGAACAGTAATCTGCGTCTGGGAGGAACGGCACAGCAGCCGCAGATTTTTGGTCAACTCGGCCTCAAAGATGTGAATGTAAAAGGCAACTTCATGCCGGTGGATCTCACCAGTGCCAGCCTGAATATGGTGTTTAACGGCATGAGTTCGACGCTGAATGGCCTGCTCCAGACCGCACAGGGCAACATTAACCTGAGTGGTGATGCGGACTGGAGTCAGTTGGATAACTGGCGTGCGCGCGTTGCCGCTAAAGGCAGTCGGGTTCGCGTCACCGTGCCGCCCATGGTGCGCATGGACGTTTCCCCGGATGTGGTCTTTGAGGCTACGCCAGCCGCCTTTAACCTTGACGGCCGGGTGGATATCCCATGGGCGCGCATCACGGTACAAGAGGTGCCAGAGAGCGCCGTGGGCGTCTCCTCTGACGAGGTGATGCTGGATAAGAACCTCAAACCGATTGAGCCTAAAACCGCCTCAATACCGATTAACAGTAACCTGACCATTCACGTCGGAAACGACGTACGTCTGTCGGCCTTTGGACTAAAAGCCCGGCTCAATGGCGATCTGAAAATGGTGCAGGATAAATCCGGACTGGGGCTTAACGGACAGATCAACATTCCATCCGGCCGTTTCCATGCCTATGGTCAGGACTTGATCGTACGCAAAGGTGAACTGCAGTTTGCAGGCCCGCCAGACCAGCCTTATCTCAACCTGGAGGCGATTCGTAATCCGGATGCAACAGAGGATGGCGTCACCGCAGGGTTGCGCGTCACGGGGCTGGCAGACGAGCCAAAAGTAGAAGTGTTCTCCGATCCGGCGATGTCACAGCAGGAAGCCCTTTCATACCTGTTACGGGGTCAGGGACTGAAAAGCGACGGTGACGGTAACGCACTAACTTCTGCGTTAGTCGGCTTAGGGGTTGCACAAAGTGGGCAGGTTGTGGGTAAAATCGGCGAGACGTTCGGTGTAAGTAACCTTGCTCTCGACACCACCGGCGTTGGCGACAGTCAACAGGTGCAGGTCAGCGGCTATGTACTGCCGGGTCTACAAGTAAAATACGGAGTGGGCATTTTTGATTCACTGGCAACGTTAACCTTGCGTTACCGCCTGATGCCCAAACTCTATTTGGAAGCCGTGTCCGGTGTGGATCAGGCTCTTGATTTGCTTTATCAGTTTGAGTTTTAGCAATGCGAATAATTGTCTATGGCAGTTTACGGCGCAAACAGGGAAACAGTCACTGGATGACACACGCGCAATGGTTGGGTGACCATCAGATTGAGGGCTATGAGCTTTACAGTCTCGGTCACTATCCCGGCGTGATTACTGGCGAAGGAACGGTATATTGCGAAGTATACCGAATTGATGCCTCCATCCTCGCCGAGTTAGATGCGCTTCGCACCAAAGGCGGAGAATACAAACGTTTTCTGATTCAGACGCCGTTTGGGAGCGCGTGGCTTTATGTTTATCAACGTTCAGTTTCAGGACGTCAGCGCATTATGAGCGGCGACTGGCTGAAACGTGAAGAGGAGCAGGAAAGCGAATAATTCGTTGGACTCACCAGCCAGTTAAGCTGAATGCCATTCAGATAAAAGGGTTCATGATCTTGATGAACCCTTTTATTCCTGTTTTCAGGCGACTCTCCAGCCTGCCTCATTATCGTGTCTTCACAGGGCTTTTAAGACGAGGCGTAATGTCTTCGGTGTCGTGCGACCGTAAGCAAGACAGGATTTAATCATGGGCAATTTATGAAAAAGTGTGGAAAGGGCGGTTAATGTCGTTAATGATACAAAACCTTTTCCGGTAAGCTTACGGGCGGGTAAGTGCGTCGCATGAACGCCCGGTTATCACTCACTCAGCGAATGACCGTACAGATATCATCAAAGTGAAGAGTAATGAAAAAAACAATCAATATTTATCTTATCGCTGCTTTTATATTTTCTTTACCGCTGTTACTTGCCAATACTTTTTATATTGATGACAACGGCAGAGCAATAACGGGCAATGCACTCTGGGGGAGAGACGGAAGGCCATTAGCTGACCTGCTAATGAAAGCGCTGTTCCTCAGTTCCCATGTTTCAGACATTTTTCCTTTACCGCTCATTATCACTGCCGTTCTTATCGCTGTAACGTTGGCACACTATCATCATCGCCACTTCACCGCGTCGAAAACCTGGGTTGGCGTGTTAGCCACGCTGAGTTTTTTTGCTAATCCGTATCTGGCTGAAATATTTTCCTATCGTTTTGATGTGCTCACTATCGGTTCTGCGCTCGTGTTGAGCCTGGCCTGGGTATTATTTCCGGTACAAAAAACGATTATCCAGTTCCTGACAGCGGTCTTTGTTCTTCTCGCTATTTATTGCCTTTATCAAATAGCCATCAATATTGCGGTCATGATGGTCTTTGTTGTGGCATTTGGTCAGATGGTGAACAATACGCCGCCGTTACAGATTATTCGCGATCTTGTTCAGCGAGGTGCAGCGTTTCTGGTCGCGTCTGTTATCTACCTTAAGATCCTGTTACCGCTAACCTTCTCTGGTGAGCATGCTGCCAATCATCCCGGTATTGCCAGTAACCAGCTATGGGGAACTCTCTGCAACAATGCGCTGGCCTACTGGCATTTTATTGATGCTACCTTCTATAAAGATGGCAAAGGGATGGCAGTGCTGCTTTCAGTTCTGGTCGTGGCTGTCGTGTCCGCAGCAATAATTGCCCTACGCTATGTACAACAACAGCGTAATCCCATCCGTATTATGGTTGCCATACTGGCGCTGCTGTTCCCCTTCGCTGCCTTCGTGATTATTCCGGGGAGTCTGCTTATTTTACAGAATCCCCTTCTTGCTCCTCGGGTGATGCTGGCAGTGAGTGGGTTTATGCTGTTCAGTGCAACATTACTGGCATGGGCAATGAAGGGAAAAGGCGCCTTCGTCAACGTCATTATCGCGATTCCTTTGCTCTATGCATTTACGGGCATATATGTGTACGGTAATGCGGTTCATCAACAGGACGTAATTAATGCCGGGATTACGAATCAGTTAAAACGGGACACGAATGCATTGTCTGTGGGAGCGCTCTATATGCAGTTTAACGGGACCGCGCCTCGTTCACCTGTCTATCTCAATTCTCTTAATAATTATCCTGTGCTCAGTGCGCTGATTCCTGAATATTTTGCCAACTGGTGGTTTCCGTTTCCCTATATGGCAATAAGAGGCTTTAAAGCGTCCAATCCCATACAGGACGATATTACGGTAAGCCATGAGGATGTGGTCATGTCGATGTGCCATGGAGAACGCATTGCGCATAATCAGGACTATGACCTGTATAAGTATCGCGATCGTTTAACCGTCGATTTCACATTAAAGGGATGCCAGCACTAACAGGCGGCCAGCCCGCAACGAAGCAACATAATAACGACAAAAAAATACAGGCCCGTAGCAGGGCCTGTATGTATGACAAAGGAAAACGTCGTTTGCCTTTTGTCCTGTGCTGAAAACGGTAGGGCGTTTCAGCGCAGGGGGATTTATTTCTTCGCCGCACGCTCGAAAGAAGAGATGATCTCAGCTTTCGCTGCTTCAGCGTTATCCCAGCCGTCAACCTTAACCCATTTGCCTTTTTCCAGATCTTTGTAGTGCTCAAAGAAATGGGTGATCTGCGCACGCAGCAGCTCTGGCAGGTCGTTCACATCTTTAATGTGATCGTATTCTTTGGTGAGCTTGGTATGCGGAACGGCAACCAGCTTGGCATCTTCACCTGACTCGTCGGTCATTTTTAATACGCCAACCGGGCGGCAACGGATCACTGAGCCTGGCTCCAGTGGGTACTGGGTAGGGACCAGCACGTCTACCGGATCGCCATCCAGTGACAGGGTATGGTTGATGTAACCATAGTTGCACGGATAGAACATCGCAGTGGACATGAAGCGATCTACAAACAGGGCTCCAGAATCTTTATCAACTTCATATTTGATCGGATCGGCATTGGCCGGGATCTCAATAATTACGTAGATATCTTCTGGCAGGTCTTTACCTGCTGGCACCTGGTTCAAACTCATCGGGAATTCCTTCAGTCGTCGTGTGTTGAGTGTTGGCTATTATAGCCAACTGACTGTGAAAGTACGCCCCCTTTTTGGCGTTTCGGAATGCTCCTCAACGCTATTTGGCCGTGATGAACAGGGAAACAATGCCCGCAGCAATCAATGGCCCTACCGGGACGCCGCGGAAAAACGCCACACCAATCACCGTGCCCATCAACAACCCGCCAATGACCGAAGGTTGCACGCTCATATAGCTGACGCCACGGCCGCCCAGCCAGGCGACAAAAATACCCACCAGCACCGCCACAATGGATTGCCAACTGGCAAAGGACTTAATCAGGGAGGAGGCGGGCAACGAACCGCTGGCGAGCGGGGCCATGACCGCCACCGTAAGGATGATAATGCCTATCGTAATGCCCTGTTTTTCCACGTAAGGGAAGAACTGCGCCAACGGGGTCAGTTTGATGGCCAGCAGAATCAATATAGAAAGGGTGACGGCGGTGTTGTGGACAAAATAGCTCAGTATGGCAAGGCCGATTAATATCAGCGTAGAGGCATAAGCAGCCATGATTTTTCCCTGCAGGTAAAAGACAACATTGGCAAAAAGCCAACAACGGACTGACATTAATCAACAATCGTCGGGGTTAGCGCAACTGCCATTGGCCAAAGATTGCAGTTGTAACGTTTGATTGCGTACCAGGGCTGTACTCTGCGCCGCCAGCGCAACGGGACCAAGGGTGCCCTGCGTATTCAGTTGGCTGCGGCTCGCCGCTAACCATGCCTCACGGTATTTCATCCATGCGCGCTGTGCGGCACGCAGTTTTTCTCTGGGCTGTCCGCTTAATTTTTTCATCAATGCACTGTACTGCGTGTTCATTTCCTTGTCCCACTCCTGGGTCGCCGCATCCTGGCATTGCATCAAGGCCAGCGTGGTATCAGCTTGATTAAGGCATTGATTTAATGTGACATCAATAGTGGACTGCTCCGCAACTGCTGCGTTGCAGCTTAAGAGTAACAGCAACACCCATCTTCTTTTCATGGATTTCCCCTTTTGTTTTTTTAACACAATACCTTCAGATTCATTAACAGATTAGCGGTAATGAATGGGTTAATCATTCACTGGCGTTAAAGTTTACGAATCGCAGTGCCGATACTTTCTCCGTTTAAGGGTTGTCGAAATTTTTTTCGCCTTTTACTACTCATACGGAAACGATCAAGATGAAACAGTTATCACTACGCACGGGGTTGCTGGCGTTGCTGGCATTCATGACACTGCTGCTGTTGGCGGTGAGTGTGATGGGCATTGTGGCCATTAATAAAGGTAACCGTTCTTTGGATGTGATCAACCGCATTCAGGGAATCGAGTTAAACAGCTTGTATCAAAGTAATGCCGATTTAATGCGCGCACGGGCCAGTGCTGCGCTGGCGGTGCGTAAAATTGAGATTGGTTTACTGGATGAGGGCGCGCAGGTCACCAAAACGGCGCAGGCTGATGTCGCGGCATCGCAGCAGAATCTTAAGCGATTTGTCGATGCCGGTACCGTGACCGCTGAAGGGAAAATTATGGCCGATGCCATCGCATCCAGCTATAAGGACTACCTCGATCAGGGCATCCTGCCAATGATGAAGGCGCTGGATAAACAGTACAACGATGAATACTACCAGCTGCTGGAAGGCAAGCTGGAGCCGCTTTCGGCGAAATACAGCAAAGCGGTAGAAACCTTCGGTAAAAAAGCCGATGAGATTACCCAGGCGCAATTAGTTGAAGCCCAGCGCAATGAAATCATGATGAAAGTGCTGATAGCCGTGGCCGTCGGACTCTCGTTGTTGCTGCTGGTGCTGGCCTGGGTGCTGTTGCGCCGCATGCTGCTGATTCCGCTAAACAACGCGATCATCCATCTTGAGCAGATTGCGGCGGGCGATTTGTCCCAGACGTTGCCGCTGGCGGGCAATAATGAGCTGGGGCGCCTGAACAATGCGCTGGCGGGCATGCAGCATGCGTTGCGCGAATCGGTTAATCAGGTGCGCGAAGCCGGCCTGAAAATTGACATCGGTAGCCGTGAACTGGCCGCCGGCAATGTCCATCTTTCCCAACGTACCGAAGAGTCAGCGGCATCGCTGGAGCAAACGGCGGCCAGCATGGAGCAGCTAACTGCAACGGTCCGTCTTAACGCCAGCAATGCCCAGCAGGCCCATCAGCTGGCTAACGCCGTGTCTGACAGTGCCGATCGCGGCGCAGAGGTGGTGAATTATGTTATGGAAAAAATGCATGAAATCACCGACAGCGCTAACCGTATCGGCGATATCCTGAGCGTCATTGACGGCATTGCTTTCCAGACCAATATCCTGGCACTGAACGCGGCGGTGGAAGCGGCACGTGCCGGAGAGCAGGGGCGCGGATTTGCCGTGGTCGCCAACGAGGTTCGTACGCTGGCACAGCGCAGTGCCAGTGCGGCGAAAGAGATCCGTACGCTGATCGGTGATTCACAAACGCGCGTCAAAGAGGGCAGTGAAATGGCGACGCGTGCGGGTGAAACAATGGATGAGATTGCCGCTGAAGTTATGCGGGTTACGGCCCTGATGAAAGAGATTTCCATGGCGTCAGAAGAGCAGAGCCGGGGAATCGATCAGGTGAATCACGCGGTCACGCAGATGGATGAAGCGGCGCAGCAGAACGCGGCGCTGGTAGAACAGGCAACGGCGGCGACCCATTCACTGGAGTCGCAATCCGAGCAGCTCCAGGCGGCGATGGCGCAGTTCAGGCTGCAGCAGTCGTAACGCAAAAAGGGCGCGTCACGCGCGCCCTTGATGTTTAGCCCTGACGGCACTCGGGGAATTCAGCCAGGAAACGCTCTACGTCGTCAACCATGGCGGTGTTACCGCAGTAGAACGGACAGCGTTGGTGCAGCGTGACCGGGGGAATATCCAGGATACGGTTCTGACCGTCGCTGGCTTTACCGCCGGCCTGCTCCGCCAGGAAAGCCATTGGGTTGCACTCATACAGCAGGCGCAGCTTGCCTTTTGGATGGCTGGCGGTGCTGGGATAAAGATAAATACCGCCCTTCAGCAGGTTACGGTGAAAATCCGCGACCAGAGAGCCGATATAGCGTGATGTGTAAGGACGGTGCGTCGCCACATCCTCTTCCTGACAGAATTTCAGGTACTTTTTCACGCCCTGTGGGAAACGAATGTAGTTACCTTCGTTAATGGAATAGGTGTAACCCACTTCCGGATAGGTCATGCGTTCATGGCTGAGGCAGAACACGCCCAGAGAGGGATCATAGGTAAACGCATGGACGCCACAGCCGGTGGTGTACACCATCATGGTGGATGAGCCATAAACGACGTAACCGGCGGCAACCTGTTTGTTGCCTGGCTGCATGAAGTCGGCTTCGACAACTGGCGTACCCGGCTCGCTGACGCGGCGATAGATGGAGAAAATGGTGCCGACGGAGACGTTAACATCGATGTTCGACGAACCGTCGAGCGGGTCCATCAATACGACGTATTTTCCGTTTTCCTCGCCTTCAAAGATAACAAACTCATCTTCTTCTTCAGAAGCGATACCGGCAACAATGCCGCGTGCTTTCAGTGCGGCTTTGAGTTTTTCGTTGGCGAACAGATCCAGTTTCATCTGCTGTTCACCCTGAACATTCTCAACGCCGCTGGCACCAAGAATATCGACTAAGCCGGCTTTGTTGATATCACGGTGAATAATTTTAGCACCCAGCTTAATGGCTGAGATAAGTGCCGTCAGTTCACCTGTGGCGTGCGGAAAGTCGTGTTGCTTCTCGACGATAAATTCGCCCAACGTTTTCATAACACATTCCCTGAATCATCGATGGAGTGGCAGCGGCATACTTAACTGCCCGTGGATGCGTACGCAGTTTAGCCGATTGAACTTTAAAAACCATAGTCCTAATCCGTTTCTTCCGTGTGCAAGCGAGGTTACACTGTGCGCCGAACTTTTGAGTTATGGACCTCGTTATGCGCATTCACATCCTCGGGATATGTGGCACTTTTATGGGCGGACTGGCTATGCTGGCCCGCTCCCTTGGTCATCAGGTGACAGGCTCTGACGCCAATGTCTATCCACCGATGAGCACGTTGCTTGAGCAGCAAGGCATTGAATTAACAGAGGGTTACGATGCGAGCCAGCTTGAGCCCGTACCGGACCTGGTCATTATTGGCAACGCCATGACGCGCGGTAACCCCTGCGTGGAAGCGGTACTTGAACGCAACATTCCTTACCTCTCTGGCCCTCAATGGCTGCACGATTTTGTGCTGCGCGATCGCTGGGTGCTGGCCGTGGCGGGCACGCACGGTAAAACCACCACAGCAGGCATGGCAGCGTGGATTCTGGAAGCCTGCGGCCTGGAACCTGGATTTATTATTGGTGGCGTACCCGGTAACTTCGATGTTTCTGCAAAATTAGGAAAAAGCCCATTCTTTGTCATTGAGGCTGATGAATACGACTGCGCGTTTTTCGACAAGCGCTCGAAATTCGTCCATTACTGCCCACGTACGCTGATTCTGAATAATCTTGAATTCGATCATGCCGATATTTTTGACGATCTGCGGGCCATCCAGAAACAGTTTCATCATCTGGTACGCATTGTGCCGGGTCAGGGCAAGATCCTGCTGCCAGAGCACGATCATAACCTGAAGCAGGTGATGGCAATGGGCTGCTGGAGCGAACAGGAGCATGTGGGCGACGGCGGTCACTGGCAGGCGAAGAAGCTGACGCCGGATGCCTCCCGCTGGGAAGTGCTGCTGGCGGGTGAAAAAGTGGGTGAGGTGAACTGGGGACTGGTGGGCGAGCACAACATGCACAATGGCCTGATGGCGATTGCGGCAGCGCGCCATGTCGGCGTAAAACCTGAGGACGCAAGCCAGGCGCTGGACAGCTTTATTAATGCCCGTCGCCGTCTTGAGCTGCGCGGTGAGGTCAACGGCATCAAGATCTATGATGATTTTGCCCACCACCCGACGGCGATTCTGGCCACGCTGAGCGCACTGCGCAGTAAAGTGGGCGGCACCGCGCGCATTCTGGCGGTGCTGGAGCCGCGTTCAAACACCATGAAAATGGGCGTGAATAAAAATGAGCTGGCGCCGTCGCTGGCGCGCGCAGACGAAGTGTTCCTGTTCCAGCCGAGCCATATTCCGTGGCAGGTCGCGGACGTCGCAGAAGCCTGCATGCAGCCCGCTCACTGCAGCGCGGATATCGATACGCTGGTAGAGACGATCGCGAAAACGGCCCAGCCGGGCGATTCCATCCTGGTCATGAGTAACGGGGGCTTTGGTGGGATTCATCAGAAGCTGCTGGATCGTCTGGCGCGCTGATCACTAGCGGACCCGTTCCTCTCCCTCAGACGGGAGAAGAAAACCCTGCGGCTGGGCGCTGCTCAGCCGCAAATCAGCGGAAAGGTCAGACGGTTTCGGCTAACTCACGCAGATACTGAAAAATCTGACGGGCAGATTTTGGCGGTTTGTTACCGGCTTTTTCCTTCTGCGCATTACGGATCATGCTACGCAGCTGCTGGCGATCCGCCTGCGGATATAGGGCGATCACGTCCGCCATCGCCTCATCACCCTCATCAATCAGACGATCGCGCAGCATTTCCAGTTTGTGGAACAGGGCGACCTGCTGGTTATGACGGTTCTTGAGTTTGTCGAGTGCGATGCGGATCGGCTCAACATCCATACTGCGCAACAGTTTACCGATAAGCTGTAACTGACGGCGGCGACCTTCTTTCTTGATGCGCTGTGCCAGTTCAATCTCGTTACGTAAACGCTCGTCCAGCGGAATTTTATCCAGAGAGTTTTTACCCAGATCGACCAGCTCGGCACCCAGGCGTTTCAGCTCTTCAGCATCACGTTTTATTTCGCTCTTACTAACCCAAATAATCTCTTCATCTTCTTCTTCGTGATTATCGGGTACATCGTCGAGCCACTCATCAGGCTGCTTAGTCATATCTGGCTCCAAAAAAAAGAGGCTAATCCTACCAGTTTATCGGGTGACTGCGAAATTGTTCTCTGACTCTGATAGACTCAAATTATTCAACCATAAGATTAGACGGCAGGTCGATGAACGTATCAACTCAAGTTGCAGAACAGCGAACAGCACTGGAACAGGCAATTGCACAGGCGCTTGAACTGGCAAAAGCAAGTACGGATGGCGCGGAAGTCGCGGTGAGCAAGACGACCGGTATTGGTGTGAGTACCCGCTACGGCGAGGTAGAAAACGTTGAGTTCAACAGCGACGGCGCACTGGGTATTACCGTTTATCATCAAAACCGTAAAGGCAGTGCTTCATCGACCGATCTCAGCCCGGACGCGATTAAACGGACTGTGCAGGCGGCGATCGATATTGCACGCTATACGTCACCCGATCCTTTTGCCGGACCGGCGGATGCAGAATTACTGGCTTATGAGGCTCCGGATCTCGATCTTTACCATCCGTGGGAGATCGATGCCGATTACGCCATCAAACTGGCGGCCCAGGCAGAACAGGCGGCGCTGCAGGCGGACAAACGCATCACCAACACCGAAGGCGGCAGCTTTAACAGCCACATCGGGATTAAAGTCTTCGGCAACAGCCACGGCATGTTACAGAGCTACTGCTCCAGCCGCCACTCGCTTTCCAGCTGCGTGATTGCTGAGCAGGACGGCAATATGGAGCGTGACTATGCTTACACCATCGGCCGGGCAATCGACGATTTAAAAAGCCCGGACTGGGTCGGCGCAGAATGCGCGCGCCGTACGCTGTCGCGTCTTGCGCCACGCAAGCTCGACACCATGAAAGCGCCGGTGATCTTTGCCCCCGAAGTGGCAACGGGTCTGTTCGGTCACCTGGTGGGCGCCATCAGCGGTAGCAGCGTATATCGGAAATCCACCTTCTTGCTGGATGCCATGGGCAAACAGATTTTGCCTGAGTGGCTGACCATTCAGGAGCAGCCGCACTTGTTGAAAGGTTTAGCGTCAACGCCGTTTGACAGCGAAGGCGTTCGCACCCAGGCTCGCGACATTATCAAAGATGGCGTGCTGCAAACCTGGCTGATGACCAGCTATTCGGCGCGCAAGCTGGGCCTGACCAGCACCGGCCACGCGGGCGGTATCCACAACTGGCGCATCGCCGGTCAGGGGCACAGCTTCGACGCTATGCTGAAGCAGATGGGCACCGGCCTGGTGGTGACAGAACTGATGGGGCAGGGCGTCAGTGCGATCACGGGCGACTACTCACGTGGCGCAGCCGGTTTCTGGGTAGAAAACGGTGAAATCCAGTATCCGGTAAGCGAAATTACTATCGCCGGTAACTTAGGCGACATGTGGCGGAACATTGTCACCGTGGGCGATGACATTGAAACCCGTAGCAATATTCAGTGCGGTTCGGTCTTACTCCCCGAAATGTATATTGCCGGACAGTAAAATCTCTTTTAAGTTGTTTATGCGATAGCAAGCGGAGGGCATCGACCCTCCGTTTTTTTATAAAAAGCATTCCCACAATAAAAAGGAAGCTGAGCATGCGTAAAGAGCTTATGTCGTTGTTAGCTGTAGCCGTGTTATCCGTGAGCGTGACCGCCGGTGCTGCCTCTCTTGAGCACGATATGAAAGATATGTCGGGTATCTATAAGTCACTGGACGGGGCGAAAAGCGCCGACCAGTTGCACAAGATGTTAAGTGATTTGCGTGCTAAAGCAGAGGATGCCAAAAAAGGCACGCCGGACAAGCTGGAAGGCAAAGCCCCGGACAGCCCGGAAATGAAAGACTTTCACAAAGGTATGGATGACCTGATCGCCCAGATTGATAAAGCGGATGCGCTGGCTAAGCAGGGTAAACTGGATGAAGCCAAAGCAGAAGCGCAAAAGCTGGCGGCTATCCGTAACGAAAACCACAAGAAGTTCCGCTAATTTTACCGATAACCCCGGCTTGCCGGGGTTAATTGCTCAGGGCTCTTCATCGCCGCCTGGCGTCGCCTGAATGATTTCCACCTGATGTGCTTTAAGTACGTTCTGCAACGCCGTTGCCGGCAACCGATCTGTAAACAGGGCGGTCGCCTGGGTAACGCTGCCCATTTCTACCGCTGCCGATGCCTGAAACTTGGTGTGGTCTGCCGCTAACAAAATATGACGCGCATGCGCCATCATGGTTTGCGCCACGGCGGCCTCGTTAACATCAAATTCCAGTAGCGCACCATCGCTCTCAATGGCGCCCATGCTGGTAACCAGATAATCTGCCCGAAAACCGGCCACAAACGCGGACGTGACCGGGCCAATAATGCCACCGTTGTGGGGACGCAGCGTGCCGCCGGGCACCATCACTTCAAACTGTGGGCATTTGTACAGAATATGGGCGACACGAAGGCTGTTGGTGATAACGCGCAGATGTTTATGATTTGCCAGCGCCCGGGCGACGTGTTCAACCGTAGTGCCAATAGTGATAAATACCGTTGATCCATCGGGAATATAGTCCGCAATGGCTTCCGCAATCGCACGTTTTTCTTCAGTCTGTGAGACTTCGCGCTGTTCAAAAGCGGTGTTCACTACGCTGGATGCACGGCCCGCACCACCATGATGACGCGTGATTAATCCCTGATCGCTGAGTTTACGAATATCGCGCCTGACCGTTTGTGTGGAAACGTCGAGCAGCAAGGCGAGTTCATCAATATTCATGTAGCCACGTTCAGCGATCAGCCTGAGCAAACGATCGTGGCGAGGATTACCGGTTACGTCCGTGAGGATCATGGATTGTTCTCTGAATACCACCATGGCACACAGTTTATACATTTACCGACATAAAAGAACAGGTTTGATCATAATCAGGGATCCCGTCTCGCCCGCCCGGTCGCGTACATTTTAGCGCCGCGACCGCACTGGCAAAGCGCACGGCCTCTGTGACAGAGCCCTTCTGCGCCAGTTTCACGGCCAGCCCCCCGTGGAAGACGTCGCCCGCGCCGGTGGTATCGACGACCTGTACCTCAAAGGCGGGCTGATGCTGTAGCGTGCCGGCGTCCAGCCAGACGCAGCCCTGAGCGCCCTGGGTAACATAGACATGACCATTTGTGAGCATTTGTGCTTTTTTAACGCCGCCGTTTCCCCCTCCAGCCCGGTTAAGCGCTGTAAACCCGGCGCTGAAAATGCCGCATGATCGCTTAACGCCACCAGCTCCCCAATGTCCTGCGGGGTCACATCCCCATCCAGAATGGTGGGAACGCCCTGTTGGCGGGCCAGGGTAAACGCGCACTTGGCACCCTGGTGCCAGCGAACATCTGCCAGCACCGCATCCCATTGTGAGAAGTCGATCTCTGTTAGCCAGTCTGCGCATTCTGCTAAGTCCGGGCTAGGGTAGTTGGCAATCATCCGTTCCCCCTCGGCATCCACCAGAATCGCGGATTGTGAAGAGCGGGCGGCCTCAAAAACTTTAGTATATCGGGTCTTTACACCGTACTCATTTAACTCAGACAGCAGTCTCTTCCCTGTGTCATCGTCACCAACCCGACCAATAAAATCCACCTCTGCACCCAGTTTAGCTGCGGCAACGGCCGCTGTAGCAGCCGGACCACCGCCGACTTCCCGATAGTTGTTTGCCACATATTTTCCGCTCTGAGACGGCAAGGTATCCAGATACCAAATGCGATCTAATACGGTGATCCCTACACAAGCAATACGCGTCATAACGCTTCCTCACATTTTGTTGGTGTTGTCATTTTAATTTCATCAAATGTTTTAAAAGTGACACCTGTCAATTTTTTGACCATAAATTACAAATATGATCTAAAACAGACAGTAAAAGTCGTCTTTAATGACAAAATATGACAATAACGGGGTTGGGAGAGCGGTATGTCGGTAATTGCGTTTATTGGATTGGGACAAATGGGCGCGCCGATGGCGAGCAATCTGCTGAAGCAGGGCCATCAGCTCAACGTCTTTGATGTGGATCCTCAGGCCGTCGCGCGTCTGGTTGATAAGGGCGCCCGGGCGAGCGTTTCTGCTGCGGAGGCGGCAACCGGGGCCGAGTTTGTTATCACCATGCTGCCCAACGGCGAGTTAGTGCGTTCCGTACTGCTTGGCGACAAAGGTGTGTGTAGCACGCTGGCATCCACTGCGCTGGTGATTGATATGTCCACGATCCATCCGCTGCAAACCGATCGGCTGATCGGTGAGATGGCCGCTCGCGGTTTCAGCATGATGGACGTGCCCGTCGGCCGCACGTCAGACCATGCGATAGCCGGTTCACTGCTGCTACTGGCAGGCGGCACGCCGCAACAGGTTGCACGAGCAAAACCCGTGCTTATGGCGATGGGCAATGAGCTGGTCGTGGCAGGCGGCCCCGGTATGGGGATTCGCGTCAAGCTGATTAACAACTACATGAGCATCGCCCTGAATGCCCTCTCGGCGGAAGCGGCGGTGCTGTGTGAAGGTCTGGGGCTGTCGTTTGACGTGGCGTTGCAGGTGATGAACGGCACGCCTGCGGGCAAAGGGCATTTCACCACGACCTGGCCTGACAAGGTACTGAAAGGGGATCGCTCACCGGCCTTCATGATCGATCTGGCGCATAAGGACCTGGGGATTGCGCTGGATGTTGCCAACCAGCTGCATGTACCGATGCCGCTCGGGGCTGCCTCACGTGAAGTTTACAACCAGGCCCGCGCTGCCGGACGCGGACGCGAGGACTGGACCGCCATCCTTGAACATGTTCGCGCCAGCTCGGGCCTAATTTCTCCCCACACAGTGTGACGCTTAATTCAGAGGAAAGAAGCATGACTCATTACACCCTTAAAGACATCACCCGACCTTCAGGTGGTTTCGCCATGCTCGCAGTCGATCAGCGTGAGGCCATGCGTTTGATGTTCGCGGCCGCTGGCGCGTCACTACCCGTCAGCGATCGCGTGCTGACCGAGTTTAAAGTCAATGCCGCCAGCGTGTTATCGCCCTATGCCTCGGCGATCCTGATTGATCAACAGTTTTGTTTCCCGCACATCGTCGAACGGCAAGCGGTTGCCCCCGGCTGCGGCCTTATCGTCGCGGCGGATGAATTCATTCCGGGCAATGGTATTCCGGTGGACAGCGTGGCGATCGATAACAACGTCGATCCGGTGGCGATGAAGCGTGACGGCGCGAAGGCGCTGAAGCTGCTGGTGCTGTGGCGCAGCGATGAAGATCCGCAGCAACGTCTCGACATGGTTAAGGCCTTCAACACCCGCTGCCACCGCCATGGCCTGCTCAGCATTATCGAACCGGTAGTCAGGCCACCGCGCCGCGGCGATCGCTTTGATCGCGAGCAGGCGATCCTGGACGCGGCCACAGAATTGGGCAACAGCGGCGCGGATCTCTACAAGGTGGAAATGCCCCTGTACGGCAAAGGTACACAGTCGGATCTGCTGGCGGCCGCGCAAAAGCTCAACGATCGGATCGCGATGCCGTGGGTCATTCTCTCGTCCGGCATTGATGAGAAATTATTCCCGCGCGCCGTGCGGGTGGCGATGCAGGCGGGCGCATCGGGCTTCCTGGCCGGGCGAGCCGTCTGGTCTTCCGTCATTGGCTTACCGGATACCGACCTGATGTTGCGGGATGTCTCCGTCCCCAGGCTGCAACGGCTGGGTGAGATCGTAGATGAAATGATGGCTAAACGCTAAGAGGGCAACGCAAATGAAATGGTTTAACACGCTGAGTCATAACCGCTGGCTCGAACAGGAAACGGACAGGATTCTCAACTTTGGTAAAAACGCAGCGGTCGCCACCGGATTTGGCTGGCTGGGGAATACCGGGCAGGTAAAACCCGAGATGGGCACGCACCTGTGGATTACCGCACGCATGCTGCATGTCTATGCCGTTGCGGCCTCGATGGGACGGCCGGGAGCTTATCAACTGGTCGATCACGGCATTAGCGCCCTGAATGGTGCGCTGCGCGATAAACAGTACGGCGGCTGGTATGCCTGCGTAAACGATGAAGGCGTCGTTGATGCGTCCAAACAGGGTTATCAGCACTTTTTCGTGTTGCTGGGCGCGGCCAGTGCGGTCACTACGGGGCATCCTGCCGCCCGCCAGCTGCTGGATGACGCGATCGACGTGATCGATCGCTACTTCTGGAGTGAAGACGAACAGATGTGCCTGGAGTCCTGGGATGAAGCCTTTAGCAAGACAGAAGACTACCGCGGCGGCAATGCCAATATGCACGCCGTTGAAGCCTTCCTGATTGTCTATGACGTCACGCACGACAAGAAATGGCTGGATCGCGCGCTGCGTGTTACCTCGGTGATTATTCACGACGTCGCGCGCAACGGTGAGTACCGCGTCAATGAACACTTCGACACTGACTGGAACCCATTACGCGATTACAACAAAGAGAATCCCGCTCACCGCTTCCGGGCTTATGGCGGCACGCCCGGACACTGGATTGAATGGGGACGTCTGATGCTGCATCTGCATGCTGCGCTGGAAGCGCGCTTCGAAACGCCGCCGGCCTGGCTTATTGAAGATGCGAAAGGCTTATTCCACGCCACTATCCGCGATGCCTGGGCGCCCGATGGCGCAGACGGGTTTGTTTACACCGTGGACTGGGATGGCAAGCCCGTAGTGAGCGAAAGAGTGCGCTGGCCCGTGGTTGAGGCAATGGGCACGGCTTACGCCCTGTATACCGTCACTGGCGAGGCGCAATACGAAGCCTGGTACCAGAAATGGTGGGATTACTGCATCACTTACATGATGGATTTCGAGAATGGCTCATGGTGGCAAGAGCTGGATTGCGAAAACAAGGTGACCACCAAAGTGTGGGACGGCAAACAGGATATCTATCACCTGCTGCATTGCCTGGTGATCCCGCGCCTTCCTCTGGCACCGGGGCTGGCACCCGCCGTAGCGGCAGGATTACTGGACTGTAATGCGAAATAACCCCCGAAAAACAGACTAACGGGAGTACCAGCTATGCACAGCAGCGGACAAACCCTTGTTCTTCACGCTGGAGAATATCAGGCAAAAATCGTCACCGTAGGCGCTGGCCTGGCTGAGCTGACGCACGCGGGCCGCCATCTGGTGCTCCCACATCCTCCGGAGGCAATGCCGCTGGCGCATATGGGCAAAGTCCTGATTCCCTGGCCGAATCGCGTCTCGAAAGGAACCTGGAAACATAACGGCAAGCTGCTTCAGCTACCCATCAATGACCACGAAGGCGTTACCGCCATTCACGGCTTATTGGCCTGGCGTGACTGGCAGATCGTCAAACACACCGACAGCGAGGCGACCTTAACGGTTTTCCTGCCGCCCAGTTACGGCTATCCGTTTGCGTTGCTATCGGCAGTGACTTACCGGCTTGATGCCGCACAGGGCCTGCAGGTCAGTATCAGCAGCCAGAACGTAGGCGATCAACCCGCGCCCTACGGTGTCGGTTCGCATCCTTATCTGACCTGCAACATGACCCTGGTGGATCACTGCCTGCTTACGCTGCCGGCCGCGATTGCAGAAGGGGATTTTCTTACCCCGCGTCGGTTGGCGTCGACGCAGATCGACTGCAGTGTTAACACCCGCGCAGCCGGACGCGAATGGGAGGTGAGATTAACCTGTCCACAGCAGGCACTTTCGGTTTTCTTACGCAGCGATCAACCCTGGTTGCAAATTTACAGCGGCGAAAAACTTGGCCGCACGGGATTGGCAGCCGAGCCGATGAGTTGTCCACCTGACGCGTTCAATTCTGGCATTGATGTGATTTTTCTTGCGCCACAGGCGCGCCATCTCATGACGTTCACGATTGGCTGTGACCAGCACGAATCACGCTAAACCTTATTTTTTATCCTACAACGCAGAGGTCAGAATGCATTTACAACATCCTGAGGCGGCAGGCGTAAAGCTGACTGCCGCCGGTAACGGCTTTTCACTGACTTATCAAAACCGACAGATTCTTAGCCACAGCGAGGAAAAACCCTGTCTGTGGATAGGCAATGGCAACGCCGATATCGACATGTTTCGCGGCAATTTCAGTATTAAAGACCGGTTGAATGAAAAACTGGCGTTAACCTCGGCCGTTGTGACCGCGCAGGACACCGGCTGGACGGTGCGCTTCTCACGCGGAGAGGTATTTAGCGCCACGCTGATCATCGGCACAGATGAAAACGGCCGCCTGTTGCTTACGCTGACAAACGACAGCGACAGGCTTAACCGTATCTGGCTGAGGCTGTCAGCCTTGGACGACGATCATATCTACGGCTGTGGCGAGCAGTTTTCCTGTTTTGATTTGCGCGGGAAACCTTTTCCACTCTGGACCAGCGAACAGGGCGTCGGGCGCAATAAGAAAAGCGTGGTCACCTGGCAGGCTGACTGTGCAGAGAATGCCGGCGGAGATTACTACTGGACCTTTTTCCCACAGCCGACCTTTGTCAGCAGCCAGAAGTATTACTGCCATGTGGATAACAGCGGCTACATGAATTTTGACTTCAGCGCAGCGGATTATCATGAACTGGCTTTCTGGGAAAATAACGCCACGTTACGTTTTGAATGTGCCGATACCTACATCGCCCTGCTGGAAAAAATGAGTGCCCTGTTGGGGCGTCAGCCGGTATTACCGGACTGGGTTTACGATGGCGTCACGCTGGGGATCCAAGGCGGCACCGACATCTGCCAGCAGAAGCTGGACAAAATGCGTCAGGCGGGCGTGAAAGTGAATGGCATCTGGGCGCAGGACTGGTCCGGCATCCGGATGACCTCCTTCGGCAAACGCGTGATGTGGAACTGGCAGTGGGACAGCGAGCTTTATCCCCAACTGGACGCGCGCATTCAGCAGTGGAAAGCGGAAGGCGTACAGTTCCTGTCTTATATCAACCCTTACGTCGCCAGCGACCGTAACCTGTGCGAAGAGGCCGCCCGGAAAGGATATCTGACCAAAAATGCGGCTGGGGACGATTACCACGTCGAATTTGGTGAGTTTTATGCGGGCGTCGTCGATCTCACGAATCCGGAGGCTTACCACTGGTTCAAAGGCGTCATCAAAGACAATCTGATTGCCCTGGGCTGTCGCGGCTGGATGGCGGATTTTGGGGAGTACCTGCCAACGGACACGTATCTGCACAACGGCGTCAGCGCCGAAATCATGCACAATGCCTGGCCCGCGCTGTGGGCGAAGTGTAACTACGAGGCGCTGGAAGAAACCGGCAAACTCGGTGACGTGCTGTTCTTTATGCGTGCGGGTTACACCGGCAGTCAGAAATACTCCGTGATGATGTGGGCCGGGGATCAAAATGTTGACTGGAGCCTGGACGATGGCCTGGCCTCGGTGGTGCCCGCCGCGCTGTCACTGGCGATGAGCGGCCACGGTTTGCATCACAGCGACATCGGTGGCTACACCACGCTGTACGGCATGAAACGCAGTAAAGAACTGCTGCTTCGCTGGTGTGACTTCAATGCTTTTACCCCGATGATGCGCACCCATGAAGGGAACCGTCCTGGCGATAACTGGCAGTTTGACAGCGATGAAGAAACCATTGCCC
The DNA here is from genome assembly GCF_059801205.1 of Pantoea sp. Ae19-2. NCBI lineage: Bacteria > Pseudomonadati > Pseudomonadota > Gammaproteobacteria > Enterobacterales > Erwiniaceae > Pantoea > Pantoea sp. Ae19-2. The sequence continues at coordinate 4,456,394 of NZ_JBCHWE010000001.1, forward strand.
ACTTTGCCCGCATGTCCACGATCTTCACCACCTTAAAACCTTATATCAAGCAGGCTGTCGCGCAGAATGCCCACTCGGGCTTACCCGTTATGCGCCCTTTGTTTTTGCACTATGAAGCGGATGCCCGCACCTACACGCTCAAATACCAATATCTGCTGGGGCGTGACCTGCTGGTGGCACCGGTTTATGAAGAGGGCCGCCGCGACTGGTCGCTCTATCTGCCTGAAGACCGCTGGGTCAACATGTGGACCGGAGAAACGTTAAACGGCGGGGATATCACTGTCGCCGCGCCGATGGGGCAGCCGCCGGTATTTTATCGGGCAGACAGCGAATGGCAGTCATTGTTTGCTTCATTACGGCTTGCTGGCAGTCAGATATTGCCACAGTAGCGGGAGAAAGGATTATGGATTTCTTTACGCTACTTACACCTGAAGGTCTGGAAATCACCACTGAGGTCGTCTGCATCATTATTGCCATTATGTTTCTGTACACCTTTATTGGCATCTGTGCTGGATTTGGTGGCGCGCTGGTTACGATGCCGCTGGTGACGTTGCTGCTGCCGGTCAAAATGGCTGCACCGATGTCGGTGATTGTGGGGACGGCAACGGCGCTGTATGCCACCTGGCTGTCTCGCAAGGAAACCAACTGGAAGTCAGCCCTGGTGCTGATCCTGTTCTCCTTTGCCGGTATCCCTTTGGGCATTTACGCGCTGTCCAATTTTCCGGACGACGTGATGAAAACCGGGCTGGGCGTTTTCCTGATCCTTTATTCGTTCTACAGCCTGTTTATTCCTCGTCTGCCTGTCTATGACAAAAACTGGATAGTGATGCCCACCGGTATTATCGCCGGGGCGCTCGGCTCGGCGTTTGCCACCAACGGTCCGCCCGTCGTGATCTACGGCATGTTAAGGAATCTGGCACCCGCTGCTTTTCGCGGCACGCTCAATGCATTTTTTACCGCGAATAACATCGCCATTATTGGCGGCCTGACCACCAGCGGCATTTTAACGGTCTCAACGGTCAAGCTGGTGATGTTCTGCATTCCTACCATGATCCTGGGATCGTTAGTGGGCCAGTATGTGCACAAGCGTATCTCCGTGCGGGCTTTCCGACTGATGGTGTTTCTCCTGCTGATTGCTTCGGGCTCCATGCTGATCAAAGGCGCTCTGGATATCCCGGCCTGGCAGGTACTGGTGCCCTCATTTGGCCTGCTGGCCGTCATGCAGCTGCTGTTTGGTAAAAAAGTGGCCGCTATTCGCGCTGAAATCGAGCAACAAAACGCTTCAAAACCATCCTGAAAAAGCGGCCCTGCTGACAGGTTCAGTGGGGCAGCGGAGAGAAATCATGAGCCAACACCATCTTGCTTCCGGCAGTGAACCGGCGACGTTACGGTTGCCCTTCAAAGAGAAAGTCGCCTATGGCATCGGCGATCTGGGTTCAAATATTTTATTAGATATCGGTACGCTCTACCTCCTGAAGTTCTATACCGACGTGCTGGAGCTGCCGGGAACCTACGGCGGCATCATTTTCCTGGTGGCCAAGTTTTTTACCGCCTTTACCGATATGGGCACCGGCATCATGCTGGATTCGCGGCGTCGGATTGGCCCGAAAGGCAAGTTCCGCCCCTTCGTGCTGTACGCGGCCTTTCCGGTAACTCTGTTAGCTATCGCCAATTTTGTGGGTACGCCGTTTGACGTCACCGGAAAAACGATCGTCGCCACAGTGCTGTTTATGATGTATGGCCTGTTCTTCAGCATGATGAACTGTTCCTACGGTGCGATGGTGCCCGCGATGACGAAAAACCCCGACGAGCGTGCCGCACTGGCCGCCTGGCGGCAGGGCGGCGCAACGCTGGGCTTGCTGATCTGTACCGTGGGTTTTGTACCGGTCATGAACCTGATTGAAGGCAATCCGCAGCTGAGTTATGTCGTTGCGGCCACGCTGTTCTCGGCGTTTGGCTTATTTTTTATGTGGTGGTGTTATGCCGGCGTAAAAGAGCGTTATGTCGAGCAACCCGCCAGCAGCCCCACGCAGAAACCGGGACTGTTAGCGTCGTTCCGTGCCATCGCGGGCAACCGTCCACTGTTTATCCTGTGCATTGCCAACTTATGCACACTGGGCGCCTTTAACGTCAAACTGGCGATCCAGGTTTATTACACCCAGTACGTGCTGAACGATCCCATTCTGCTGTCATGGATGGGATTCTTCAGCATGGGGTGCATTTTTATTGGCGTATTTATGATGCCCGGCGCGGTCAGGCGCTTTGGTAAGAAAAAAGTGTATATCGGCGGTTTGCTGAATTGGGTCGCGGGCGATCTGCTCAACTATTTCTTCGGCGGCGGTTCGGTCAGTTTTGTCGCGTATTCCTGTCTGGCTTTTTTTGGCTCAGCCTTTGTCAACAGCCTTAACTGGGCGCTGGTTTCCGATACGGTGGAGTACGGGGAATGGCGGACGGGCGTTCGTTCTGAAGGTACGGTTTATACCGGTTTTACCTTTTTCCGTAAGGTCTCACAGGCGCTGGCCGGCTTTTTCCCCGGCTGGATGCTGACACAAATCGGCTACGTGCCCAACGTGATTCAGTCGTCCGGAACGGTAGAAGGGTTGAAGCAGCTGATGTTCATCTATCCCGGTGCGCTGGCCGTGATCACCATCGTGGCCATGGGGTGCTTCTACAATCTCAATGAGAAGATGTATGTCCGTATCATTGAGGAGATCGATGCACGTAAGCGTCAGCGCTAATTTGGCTTTGTGACTGCGCCGGTCGCGGCGCTAAAAGGATCACTTATGAAGACAGGCTCCGATCCATTAACGCTGAAACTCCCGCTGCGTGAGAAGGTGGCTTACGGCGTCGGTGATTTTGGCTCCAACCTGATGCTGACTATCGGGACGCTTTATTTACTCAAGTTCTACACCGATGAGCTGGGCATGCCAGCCTGGTACGGCGGGGTGATTTTCCTGGTGGCGAAATTCTTTACCGCCCTAACCGATATGTTCACCGGCATTGTGCTGGATTCACGCCGCCATATTGGCACGAGAGGAAAATTCAGACCTTTTATTCTCTATTTCTCGCTGCCGGTAGCGCTGGTGGCTGCGGCACAGTTTGTTGCTAACGACTTTAGCCTGACGATAAAGACAACGATCGCGACCGCCCTGTTTATGACGTTTGGTCTGTTTTACAGCCTGATGAACTGTTCCTATGGCGCAATGGTGCCAGCCATAACCAAAAATCCCCACGAACGCGCCCACCTCGCCGCCTGGCGGCAGGGCGGGGCAACGGTGGGATTACTGGTTTGCACCGTGTGCTTTATGCCCATTCAGTCGCTGTTTGTTGGCAAAAGTGCGCTGGGCTATCAGGTTGCCGCCGCCGTCTTTGTGGTCGCCGGGCTGCTGTGCATGTGGTTCTGTTACAGCGGGGTTAAAGAGCGCTATGTTGAGCTCACCCCGACGCATCATAAACCCGGTGTGGCAACGGCCTTCCGCGCCATCTTTCACAATCCGCCGTTGCTGGTTCTGTGCCTCGCGAACCTCTGTACCCTGGCGGCGTTTAATATCAAGCTGGCCATTCAGGTCTACTACACGCAGTACGTGCTGAACGATGTTCATTTGCTCTCCTGGATGGGCTTCTTCAGCATGGGCTGTATTCTGGTGGGCGTACTGCTGGTGCCCACAGCGGTAAAACAGTTTGGTAAGAAACAGGTTTATCTGGGGGGACTCATCCTCTGGGCCCTGGGCGATCTGGGTAACTTTCTCTGGGGAAGCAGCTCTCTGCTGTTCGTCATGTTCTCCTGCGTGGCGTTTTTCGGTACGGCATTCGTTAACAGCCTTAACTGGGCGCTGGTGCCGGATACCGTCGAGTACGGGGAGTGGAAAACCGGCATTCGGGCAGAAGGTGCCTGTTACACGGGCTACACCTTCTTTCGCAAGATATCCGCCGCGCTGGCGGGATTTTTGCCCGGTCTGATGCTGACGCAAATAGGCTACGTGCCCAATGCCGTACAAAGCGATGGCACGCTGGCAGGTTTAAGGCAGCTGATCTTTATCTGGCCCTGTTCGCTGGCGATTGCGGCGGCGTTGATCATGGGCTTCTGCTACAAGCTGAATGAAGCGCGTTTTGCCCTGATCGTGGCCGCCATTAGCCGACGTAAAACGCATCGCCTCCAGCCCGTTGACGACAAAAACCGCGTTACGCCATTACGTCAGCCCACTGACGCTGAGTCATAAGTTTCTCTGTTACCTTGCCCTCAGGGTTGCTGTTTGCCAGTTTTGTGACGGCTGACCAGCAACCCGGTTTTCTGTTTATTCCTCATCTGCCGCCTTTCCTGTGTGATATCCCTTTTTTAACTCACTGTTTAATCTGGTAAAAATAATCCGTCCGCTAAGCGAACGCGCAAGTTTGCGTTCCGGATCACTCACAAGGGCCGAATTTCCACTTCGAAACGGAAAAAGTCGTTCTCCACAGCGCTGCCGCCTCTGGTTAGTTTGAGATCACGCTAAGCGCGAAATGGGAAGCAGACGATGAGTACGGGTAAGGGAGCGGTAGCGATGAGTGCTTCACAAGACGAACAGCAAAGGATTCAGGCCCAGACGGATCGCGTGATGGCGCAGATTGATGCGCTTTTTGCCGAGCTGGCCATCCAGCCGAATGCCGTGCAGATACAAATGCTGGCTTCGCACGTGCGGGCAATGGCATTGCGATCCGTCACCGGCGAGAGTCTGCCAGAGGTTGAGGCTGAGCTGTTTGACGAAATTTCCAAAGAGTCGATGGCGCTGGCACAGCAGGTGGTGGACCTGTTTGGCAATTTGCCACCAGAAGAAGCCTGGCTGCTTTCTGTCCACTTTGAAGTGGCGAAGAACGACTAATTTTCCAACCCTGAGAGGAACAGACATATGGTAACCGTAGTGATCGGCGATCGTTTAGGTAAAGGACAAAAAGTGGCGGCTGGCGTAGAAAAAGCCGGTGGCCGTGCCGTTGTGGTGCCGGGCGTCGCGGCAGACATGAAGCTGGGCGACGTCATGAAAGCAGAGAATGCCGATTTCGGTATCTCCTTTTGCGGCAGCGGAGGGGCAGGCGCGATTACGGCGCAAAACAAATACGGCTATAAGGCCAAACATGGTATGCGCTCTGTGGATGAAGGCGTGACCGCCATTAATGAAGGCGCGAACGTGCTGGGCTTCGGCTTTATGGACAAAGAAGAGCTGGGTGAACGTCTGGTTCAGGCCTGGAACAAAAAACACGGTGGATAAGGAATGAAAGAGACCTTTACAACCTCGGTTGCCGTAAGCGGTAAGGGCGACACCAAGGCGAAAGCCTTCGCAGATGCGCTGAGTCGTGTACAGCACGAAGTCCTGCGCAACGCCAATAAGATTCTGCTGCGCATTGAACCGCAGGACGTAAAGGTGGTGCGCGCGCGGGAACGCGTCACAACCGAAAAATTCCTTTTCTTTTTCCTGGCACGCGAGCGCAGGCTCTTCAGCGTCGACCTGGAGGTCACCATTAACGTGACCTGCCTGGACGGAGATAAGGTCGAGTTCACCCGCGTGTAAGTCAGCCTCAAACAACACATATAAGGAAAGAGGATGTTTCTCATCATTTTGCTCAAGTCGTTAATTATCGGCGGCCTCGTGGGCGTCGGTGTGGGCGCCGGTGCCGCCCGCATGTTCCATGCCCCGACGACACAAGGTATGGGCGCCTTTCGCACACTGGGTGAACTTAACTCCTGTGAAGGCGATCCTGCCTCTCATTTCTCTTTTGGGTTGGGATTCTTCTTTAACGCCTGGGCCTCCTCCGTGGCGGCGGGTGCGTTCACGCAGGACGTGGATCATCGCATCATCCCCAACTGGGGCGCGGCGGCGATCATGATCAAAAACCGCAATGTGGCAGAGACGCTATACGACCCGAAAAAGATGGCTATCGCCTGCGGCATCATCGGCATGGTGGTGGTGGCTTTTCTCAACTCGACCGCCTCTGCCGTTCCGGCGGCCCTGCAGGTCACGGCGGTAAAGGTGCTGGTACCGGCCGCTAATTTGCTGGTGAACACGGTCATGCCGGTGATCTTCTGGCTGGCGGCAATTGACGCCGGTAAGAAATCGGGCTTTTGGGCCACCATCTTCGGCGGTCTGGCACAGCTGATTATGGGCAATGCCGTACCGGGCCTGGTGCTGGGCATTTTGATTGGTAAAGGGGTTGAAGAGAGCGGCTGGAACAAAGTGACCAAAATCATGATGACCGCCATCGTCGCCCTGTTTGTTCTCAGCGCCTTCTTCCGCGGTTTCGATATGAAGATGCTGCAATCCTTCCAGCTCGGCATTCCTGGCTGGCTCGACAGTATTCATAACAGCCTGAGCGGCAAATAACGGAGCGTCTGCAATGGAAGAATCAAACAAAGGTTTCTGGTATGCCGACTGGTCATTCCCGATTTTTGTCGGTCTGCTCTCCTCCGGCGTGTTTGCCGGGACCCATATGTACTACCTGTACGGTATCGGCGCTTTTAACGAAGTGGCCTTCGTCTCGATGTTACGGGCGGGCATCGATACCGGCGTTTACGGCGCGGTGGCCGCTTTCGGTGCCAGCTTTCTGTTCGCCCGCATCATTGAAGGATCGCTGGTCGGGATTCTGGATATCGGTGGTGCCATCCAGACCGGCGTCGGGTTGGGCGTGCCCGCGCTGCTGCTGGGCGCCGGTTTTGTCTTCCCGGTGGCGAATTTTGCGGCTTCGCTGGTCACCGGTCTGGTTATCGGTGTGGCGATAGGCTACGTCATCATTCTGGCGCGTAAGTTCACCATTAATCAAAGCAACAGCACCTATGGTGCGGACGTGATGATGGGCGCGGGCAATGCATCAGGACGCTTCCTGGGGCCATTGATTATCCTGGCCGCCATGGGCGCCTCCATTCCTATCGGTCTCGGTTCGCTGTTGGGTGCGCTGGTGTTCTATCTGTGGAACAAACCGATCACCGGCGGGGCGATCCTCGGTGCCATGATCCTCGGCGCGATTTTTCCGGTCGCGATCTGATCGCGTTAATGCCCGATCGGTGAAGGCCGATCGGGGCAGTCAAAGGAGATTCCTATGTACGATCTGATTCTGCGTCGGGCGCGACTGCCGGATGAACGTCTGATCGATATCGCCATACTCGACGGAAAAATAGCCGCCGTGGGTGAGGTAACCGGTAGGGCCAGAGTGGAACAAACCCTGGCGGCGAACTGCTATCTCAGTGCGGGCTGGATCGACTCCCACGTACACTGCTATGAAAAATCGCCCATCTACCACGATCATCCCGACCGGATTGGCGTGGAAAGCGGCGTCACCTGTGTTGTCGATGCAGGCAGTACAGGTGCAGACGACATTGATGATTTCAGACAGCGCACGCAAGCGGTCACCACCCAGGTTTTTGCGCTGCTGAATATCGCCCGCACCGGCATCGTTACCCAAAATGAACTGGCGGACATGACGCAGATTGATCGCCCGGCGATTGCCGACGCGGTAAGACGTCATCCCGATTTTATCGTCGGGCTTAAAGCCCGGATGAGCAGCAGCGTAGTGGGCGAAAACGGCATTCAGCCGCTGGTGCTGGCGAAGGCGATTCAGCAGGAAAATGGCAACCTGTCCCTGATGGTGCACATTGGTAACAATCCCCCCAACCTCGATGAAATCGCCGCGTTGCTGACCTCCGGCGACATCATCACGCACTGCTACAACGGCAAGCCAAACCGCATCCTGACGCCCGAAGGGCAACTGCGTGCAGCGGTAAAACAGGCCCTGGCAAGGGACGTGCGGCTTGATGTTGGCCACGGCAGTGCCAGCTTCAGCTTTGAGGTGGCGCGCGCGGCGATTGCCCAAGGCATTCTGCCTGACACCATCAGTTCAGACATCTACTGCCGCAATCGTCTGAACGGACCGGTTTATACCCTGGCGCACGTGATGTCGAAATTTTTCAATGTAGGCATGACGCTGCCACAGATTATTGCCTGCGTAACGCATCAGGCGGCCAGCGGGCTGAGATTACGCAGCAAAGGTGCTATTGAGCCCGGACTTGATGCCGACTTTACCCTGTTTACCGTGGCGCACGAATCCGTGTCGTTTGTGGATGCGGAAGGGCTGGCGGAGCAGGGCGATCGCCAATTGATTCCTCTGGCGGCTATCGTCGCCGGTGAGTGCTGGATGACTGAAGAAGGGAAAAAACACAATGTCTTCACTGTATGAGAAATATGGCCTGAAGCAGGTCATTAATGCCTCTGGCCGCATGACCATTCTTGGCGTGTCTACACCGGCCAGCGACGTGGTTGATACGGTTAAATACGGCCTGGAGCACTATTTTGAAGTGAAGGACCTGGTTGATAAGACCGGGGCTTACATCGCTAATTTGCTGCAGGTGGAAAATGCGCTGGTGGTGTCCTGTGCTTCTGCGGGCATCGCCCAAAGCGTGGCTGCCGTCATTGTGAAAGATGACGACTGGCTGCTGGATAATTTACATAGCGCACCGCTGACCGTGCCGCACGACATCGTGGTGCCAAAAGGGCATAACGTGAATTACGGCGCGCCCGTTGGCAGCATGATTGCGCTGGGCGGCGGTCGGACGGTTGAGGCGGGTTACAGTAACGAGTGCTCGCCCCAGCAGCTTTCCGCCGCAGTCACCGCCCAGACGGCGGCCATTCTCTATGTGAAGTCCCATCACTGCGTACAAAAGAGCCACCTGAGCGTCGCGCAGGCCGCCGAGGTGGCACGTAAGCATGGCGTGCCGCTTATCGTGGATGCCGCCGCTGAGGAAGATCTGCAGTGCTATTACCGGGCGGGTGCCGATCTGGTTATTTACAGCGGGGCTAAAGCCATTGAAGGCCCCACCAGCGGCCTGGTTATCGGGAAACATCAGCTTGTCGAGTGGGTGAAGCGCCAGAGCAACGGCATTGGCCGCACCATGAAAGTGGGCAAAGAGGGGATTCTGGGACTGACCCAGGCCATTGAATCCTACCTGACCCTGCCGAAAACCACCGGCGCCCAGATGGTGGAAAAAATGACGCCTTTCATCAACAACCTTAACGGTCTGGATGGCGTCAGTGCGCGCGTTGTATGGGATGCCGCCGGGCGCGACATTGCCCGGGCAGAGATCAAATTCGATGAGACCACAATCGGGCATCAGACCGGCGATCTGGTGCAGGCGCTAAAAAACGGTGATATCGCCATTTACTTCCGTGGATACAAAGCCAATGAGGGCATTATTGAAGCCGACGTGCGCAGCGTCAGCGCTGAGCAGCTGCAGATTATTTTCACCCGCATTCAGGCGCTGTTAACAGGAGAAAAATAGCATGACGCTAACCCCCAATTTTTATCAGGATCGCCTGTGTCTTAACGTGCTGGCGGGTTCAAAAGAGAACGCGCGAGCCATCTGGCAGGCCGCAGAAGGCCACGTACTGGTCGGCGTGTTATCAAAAAACTACCCCAGCAACGAGGCCGCTATTGCGGATATGCGCGAGTACGCCGCGCTGATTGATAACGCGCTGTCCATCGGCCTGGGCGCGGGCGATCCCCGGCAGTCGCGAATGGTCAGCGAACTGGCCGCCGTACTACAGCCGCAACATGTTAATCAGGTGTTTACCGGCGTCGGCACCAGCCGTGCGCTGCTCGGTCAGTCACAAACGGTAGTCAACGGGCTGATTTCACCAACCGGCACGCCGGGCAAGGTGAAAATTTCCACCGGTCCCCTCAGTTCACAGAGCAGCGACGGAATTGTGCCCATTGATACCGCGATTGCGTTACTGAAGGACATGGGCGGCAGTTCCGTGAAGTATTTTCCAATGGGCGGTCTGGATACGGTGGACGAGTACCGCGCGGTGGCCGAAGCCTGTGCGAAACAGGATTTCTGGCTGGAGCCGACCGGCGGGATCGATCTGCAAAACGTTGGGCCGATCCTGCGTATTGCCCTGGACGCTGGCGTGAGCAAGATCATTCCCCACATATACAGTTCGATCATCGACAAAGCCAGTGGCGAAACCCGCGTGGAAGACGTGCGCCAACTGCTGGCCATCTGTAAAAGTCTGCTGGACTGAGCCCAGGCCTGTGCGCCACTTCAAGGACAGATTACGGGCGCGCAGGGCATAATAGACCTGCCGCCTGTTTTCCGGCAGTCTGACGTTTACTTTGTTCTTGTTAACCGCTGAAGCAGGTAACCCGACGTGAGATTCCCGAATCAGCGCCTTGCGCAACTGTTCGACGCATTGAAAAACGAAACGCTCCCCCAGGACGAACTGGCACGGCGGTTTGCGGTGTCCACGCGCACCGTACGCACGGATATTACCGCGCTCAACGCCATGCTGCAGCAGCACGGCGCGCAGTTTGTCCTGAATCGCGGTGCGGGCTACCAGCTTAAAATTATTGATGCGCTGCGCTTTAACGTGCTGCAGCAGCAGACGCGTGCGCCTCTGCGGGTGCCGCGCACCTCACACGACCGAATCCGCTACCTGCTGGTGCGTTTCCTCACCGCCGCCTATTCCCTGAAGCTGGAAACCCTGGCAGAGGAGTGGTTTGTCAGCCGTGCCACGCTGCAGAATGACATGGCCGACGTGCGCGAATGGCTCGGCCGTTATCAGTTGAGTATCGAAAGCAAACCCCATCACGGCATGAAGCTGTTTGGCAGTGAAGTGGCGATCCGCACCTGCTTAACCGATCTGCTGTTTGAGATCGATCAGGAGCAGCCTGACAGCCCGCTGATCGTGCCCGAATCGCTGGAAAGCGGCCTGCTGGAAACTCTTCAGCCGCTGCTGCAAAACGGCCTTGCCCAGCACAATATCCGCCTCAGTGATGAAGGCGAACGCTATTTGCGTTTTTACTGCGCGGTGGCGCTACGTCGCATCAATGAAGGCTATCCGCTGAGCGATCCGCAGGTGGAAGAGATCGGGGAGGACGTGCGCGAGTCTGCGCAGACGCTGATCCATGCGCTGCGGCCGCTTACCGTTAAACCGGTTTCTCCGGCGGAAGAGAGCTGGCTGCGGGTGAATATCGCCGCCCGACGCATTCAGGACGTTGCCCCCAGCGCCATTAATGCTGACGATGCGGAGGCGCTGGTTAACTACCTGCTCAGCTTTATTAACACTCACTACTATTACGATCTGCAGAACGATCCTCAACTCCGTGCCGATCTGCTTACCCATATTAAAACGATGATCACGCGCGTGCGTTATCAGATCCATATTCCTAACCCGTTATTAAGCAACATCAAGCAGCACTATCCAATGGCCTACGATGTGACGCTGGCGGCGGTGTCCAGTTGGGGAAAATATTCGCCCTATACGATTAGCGAAAATGAAATTGGTTTTCTGGTGCTTCATATCGGCGTCGGGCTGGAGCGCCATTATAACGTGGGTTACCAGCGTCGCCCTCAGGTACTGCTGGTGTGCGACAGCGGTACTTCGACGCTCCGCATGATCGAAGCCATGTTAATGCGCAACTATCCCCAGTTGCAGGTGACGCAGTGCCTGTCGCAGCGTGAATATGAGGCCCGCCAGCGCATCGAAGAAGATTTTGTGATTTCCACCACGCGGCTGAGTGAAAAAGAGAAACCGGTTGTCGTGGTCGCACCTTTCCCGACGGAATTTCAACGGGAGCAGATAGGCAAGCTGGTGCTGGTGGACCGCACCCGGCCCTATATGTTGGAGAAATTTTTTGATGCCCGCCATTTCTGCATCATCGATCGGCCGATGAGTCAGTCTGCGCTGTTTCGGCTGTTATGCGATCGGCTGGAGGCAGAAGGCGTGGTGGATAATGCGTTTTATGCTTCCGTTGAGGAGCGTGAAGCCATTGTCAGCACTATGCTGGGCGAAGGGATTGCGCTTCCGCATTCGCTGGGGCTGATGGCGAAAAAAACGGTGGTGTACACCGTGCTGGCCCCGCAGGGTATCCCCTGGGGCGAGGACACGGCTTACGTGATTTTCCTGCTGGCAATCAGCAAAAACGAGTATGAGGAAGCGATGGCTATCTATGACCTGTTCGTGACCTTTATGCGCGAGCGGGCGATGACGCGATTGCGCGACAGCAGTGACTTTGCCTGCTTTAAAAGCGTCGCGCTGGACTGTCTGAGCCGGCTGTAATCTTCAGGGATGGGCGCCCGGCGTCGGTGAGTTTTTCCGGGCCAGCAGGCGAGGAATTTCGCGCAGGCACCAGGCTTTTGCCTCACCCATGCTGTCACGCCGCCAGGCCATGATGATATCGACCTCACGCGAATACTCCGGGCTGACCACCCGCAAGCGGCCCTCTGCAATGTCCTGCTCCACCATGTTATAAGGCATGGTGGCGACCCCTAAACCGGCCAGGAGCGCGCGACGTTTGTCATCCATCGTACTGACGGTCAGGCGCTGTTGCTTGTCCAGCAGTTGCACGGTCAGAACCGGACGTTCGCGGGCCGTATCTGCCACGGCAATGCCGCGATATTTTACCCGGGTGACTTCTGAAAGCGGCTCGGGTTCGTTGTGTATTGGATGGTCAGGGCTGGCAACGTAAACGCTGATGATGCTGTAAAGTTTGCGGGTGTTTATTTCGGTCGAGGCGCGAAAATGCATATCCGGTGCAATGACAATATCAGCCCGCCCCTGTTCCAGTCTCTCCCAGGCGCCAGCCAGTACTTCTGTGATGATGGCGATCTGGGTATTGGCTTTGTCAGCCAGCTTCGTGACCAACGGAAACAGCGCATCGGTGGGCACTAACGCTTCCGTCACGATAGTCAGCTGGGTTTCCCAGCCGCGTGCCAGCGCCTCGGCATCGGTCGTGAGCTTGTCGGCAGCCTCCAGCAACACCCGACCGCGCTCCAGTAACATTCTTCCGACATTGGTGAACTTCGTTCGATGGCCCGAACGGTCAAACAGCACCACATCCAGCTCTTCTTCCAGTTTCTGCATGGTGTAGCTAAGCGCTGAGGGCACGCGGCCCAGTTCATCGGCGGCGGCGGCAAAGCTGCCGCGGCGATCGATAGCATCCATCACACGTAAAGCTTCAAGGGTTAACGCACGGTCTTTGGCCATCCCGGTTCTCTGTCAGGAAATTTGAATATGCACGGCAGATTAACTGGCTAACAATCCGGCGTCCAGACTTTTACCATAAAGGCATATTTCCCGTCGTCGATTCTTGCCGACGGATGCTGGAGGTACATAATGATTACGACACGCAGTGCATCCGCTTGTGGTCAGGCCGATTACGGTTGGTTACAGGCGCGCTACAGCTTCTCTTTTGGCCACTATTTCGATCCCAAATTAATGGGTTATGCCTCCTTACGCGTTTTGAATCAGGAAGTCCTGGCACCCGGCGCGGCGTTTCAGCCGCGCACCTATCCTCAGGTGGATGTGCTGAATATCGTTTTACAGGGTGAGGCGGAATACCGGGACAGCGAGGGTAATCACATCAGCGTGCGTGAAGGTGAGGCGTTGCTGCTCTCCGCTCAGCCCGGCGTGAGCTACAGCGAACTTAATCCGAGTAAAGATCGCCCGTTAACCCGTATGCAGCTCTGGCTGGCGGCCTGCCCGGAACGTGAAAATCCCCGTATGCAGAAAATGACGTTGTCGGGCGGCATGCGTTCGCAACTGCTGGCCTCACCAGATGGCGGCGACAGCAGCCTGCAGTTGCGTCAGCAGGTCTGGATTCATCAGGTTGAGCTGGCGGCAGGCGAGCAGCATCTGGTGCCGCTTCAGGGCGCGCGCGCCTATCTGCAATCTATCCATGGCGCGTTTGAGGCCTCGGCCGGGGGCGCTCATCAGGAACAGCTGGGCTGTGGCGATGGCGCATTTTTGCAGGAAGAGCAACAGCTGTGGCTGTCAGCGAAAACCCCGACCCGCGCACTGGTGATCGATATTCCGGTCTGAGGCCTTCTCTCGTTACGCCGCCGCCAGCGGAGACAACCTCGGGCGGCGCGATAATGCTGGGCGGCAAGCCGGAAAGCGTTTGTTGGCTCTGACCCGGTCACGGCTAAACCCGCAATAAAAAAGCCGCAACCCAACAGGGTGCGGCTTTTCTGTCTGCGCCAGTAACAACCCGGACAGCTGTCCTGGGGTTAACTCAGCATTACTTCACCATGGTAAACGCGGTGGTGACGTGTTTCACGCCGCTGACCCGGCTGGCAATGTCCGCGGCGGCTTTGGCTTCTTCTGGCGTCACCAGGCCCAGCAGGAACACTTCACCGTTTTCCGTGGTGACTTTGACGCTTGATGATTTCACCTGATCGCTGCCCAACAGCTGCGAGCGAATCTTGGTGGTAATCCAGGTATCAGACGACGAGGTGCCAAGGCTGACTTTCGGCCCAATCCGAATCTCGTTATAGACTTCGGTTGCGCCATCAACGCCCATGGTGATCTGTTTCGCGCGGTTGGCAATCTCCTGACTCGGGGCCTGACCGGTTAGCAGGACTTTACCCTGATAGGCGGTAGCAATGACGCGAGCATCGGTTTTGATTTGCTGATCTTTTGCCAGCGCGTTGCTGACGCGTAATTCCAGCGTGCCGTCATCGACCTGCGTTCCGACAGAGCGGGGATCGGTGGCGGTTTTGGTCGCCACAGCGGCGCTACCGGCAACCACCGCGACGCAGCCCTGCAGCAGCATGGCGGTTAAAACAATGGCTATAGCGTTCAATGCTTTCATTGGTGCTCCTTCCGTCATTCCTGGTGGGGAAACAAGGTGTTATCAATCAGATCGCACAAACAGTTGAGTGTTAACATATGCATCTCCTGAATGCGAGCACTACGATGTGAAGGAATACGAATTTCCACATCCTGCGGTCCCAGCAATCCGGCTAATTCGCCCCCATCATAACCGGTAAGCGCAACGATAGTCATATCGCGCGTGACGGCGGCTTCGACGGCCTTCACGATGTCCCGTGTATTCCCGCGTGTAGAGATTGCCAGCAGAACGTCACCGGTTTGTCCCAGTGCACGCACCTGCTTAGCGTAAATTTCGTCATGCAGACGATCGTTACTGATCGCCGTCAGCATGACGTTGTCCGCACTTAAGGCCAGCGCGGGCAGGCTGGGGCGTTCGGTTTCAAAGCGGTTGATCATGCTGGCGGCAAAGTGCTGAGCATTGGCGGATGATGCACCATTACCACAGCTCAGTATTTTGTTACCGTTGAGAAGCGACTGCACCATTGTCATTGCTGCACGCGAAATGGCATCGGGTAACGCCTCTGCAGCAGCGATTTGAGTTTGAATACTTTCGGTAAAACACGCTTTAATTCTTTCCTGCACACGACCACCTGGTTCTAAACGTCTGCATTAAAGGCATTCGGCAACCATTCAAGCGCCGTGCCGGTAATGGCAATGATGTCGAAACGGCAATTCACTGTTTCAAAACTGCCGCCGCGTTGCGCCAGCCACAGAGAGGCGGCACGCAGCAGCTTGTGTTGTTTCTGTCGGGTAATACTGGCCAGACTGCCGCCGAAGCGTGCGTTACGCCGGTAACGCACTTCGACGAACACCCAACACTGGTTGTCTCGCATTATCAGGTCTAGTTCCCCTGCGCGATAGTAAACATTGCTGGCGACCCATGTTAACCCCGCCCGCTCAAGATAGCGGCGGGCGAGTTGTTCGTGCTCGGCACCCGTACGGCGGCGGTTTAGCTGGCCGGTACGATGTTGCCCTGGCGATACTGGTTCCATGTCAACTTCCTGTTGATCACACAATCAGCGGTGGCGCTCAGCTTGCCGGTATTGCCGTCGAGCGAGAAGCCCGGCACCTGACGCATCTGGTTAAAGTGGTTAGCCAGCGTCCACGCATCAATCCCCATTGCGTACAGACGCACCAGCGAGTAATCGTTATTGAACGACTTCGCGGCCTGCTGCATCAACGCCGGATTTGCGCCGGAAAGCAGGGGGATATCGCTGAACTGCAGCCCTTCCATTTCCAGACGGAAATCCGGCCCTGCGCCCGCCTGCGCGCTGCGCGAACTGGCGTAGAGCGCAACGTTGCTGCGGCTACCGGTGCGCATGCTGATCATCGGTTTGATCAGTTGCAGTTCATCCTGAGTCGAGACGATATAAGCGGCATCAATGGCTCCGCCACTGCTGGCGGCCGGGGCGCTGGTTTGCGGTGCCGGAATGTTCAGGCCCGCAACGGAAACGCTTTGCGGCTGAGAAGACGAGGGCATAACCACGGGCGTACCGCTCATGCTGATGCCTGCACCGCTATTGATGCCCTGCTTGAGTTCTGAAACAGAACCAAAGCGCTGCTGGAGCACGGTGCCGCCGCCCAGTGACTGCCACTCTTTCGTAAAGGCCGCCGTTACGCGATCGCCCAAGCCGTTGCGAGGCACTAACAGCAGCGGCTGGCGTTTGCCCTGGTCCCAGATATGATGCGCCGCATCGCGCGCTTCATCTTCAGGCGACAGCGCAAAATAGCACATATTCGGATGGTTCTGGATTTGCTCTGGCTCGTTCAGCGCCAGGACATTCAGCGGTGTCTGGCTGTTCGCGACCGTTTCAACGTTGTTTTTCAACAGCGGTCCAACAACGAGCGTGGCACCATCCTGTTGGGCCTGCTGCATCACCTGCGCGATGGGCTGACTGCTGGTGTCGTAAACCTTCACCTGCGCATTGCTGGCGGGTTCGGCGGCCGGCTGTTGCTGAGGCTGCTGTTGCGTCGTTGCCGGTTGCTGCGCCGTGCCGCTCTGCTGCGCAGCCGCCGGGTTAGCTGACGGGCTGACGACCGCATTCGCATCCGCAGGCTGCTGCTGATTTATCGCGATAGGATCCTGGGCGCTGCCCGGCATCGCCTGAGGCGCGGTAGCGAGGGTGCCGTTCTTCGCGTCGTTAAAGCCTTTCTGGATAGCGCTGGCGAACATCTGAGCCTGACCGTTCAGCGGCAGCAGCAGCGCGATAGTGCTGGTGGACGCTTTGGTAAAGTTTTGCACCTGGCTCAACTGGGTCGGTAAGGTTTTTGCAGCAGGGTTATCGGGATAGCGCGTCTGCCAGTCTTTAATGGCTGACTTCAGCATGTTGGCATCCTGCGCGTTGGCATGCCACGCCGTGAGCAGATCCAGCCAGCCCTGCAGAATGTTTTCGTCGGCATTGATCACCAGCGAATTCATATCCTGCTGCGACAGCTGGGTCAGCGCCTGCCAGGTGGCATCGATATTCTGCTGGCGTTCATCGCCTTTCAGCAACGGCTCCTGAGCAATATAGGCGCGGAGCAGGGCCAGCGAAGTTTTACCCTGTGCGCTGGCAATCTGTAAACCGTAGTAGCGCGCCAGCTGATCCTGAGACAGCTCGCTGGTTTTCACCTGACTCAATATTGGTTGAGCATCGGCAATCTTTTGCTGAGCAACCAGAGACTGGGCTTTCAGCAGCAGTAATTCTTGCTGCTGTTTATCAGAAAGCTGATTAGGCAGTTCGCCGATCGCCTGAGCAGCCTGCGGATATTTTCCTTCTTTCAACAGGGCGCGGATTGCGAGTAATTGCCAGTCGGTCTTGCTATCATCGCTGCTTTGCTGCACCTGCTGCAGATAGTAGGCGGAATTATTAGTAACGGGTGCCTGGATGTCTACGGACTGGCTTTTCGGGCCCTGGCCACTACACGCGGCTAAAATCAGACCAGCAAGAAGGACAGGCACAAAGCGTCCTGCTTTATGACGAACGATTTTTGAAGGAAGCATACTGTATCCAGTGATGTTTTTTTCAAGATGCTCAATATTAAATCGGCAATTCGGATGAAACAATGAAACAACTCGATCGGGCAGACATTTCCGCCAGCACGCTCTACATCGTGCCAACCCCAATAGGTAATTTGGCTGACATTACCCAGCGGGCGCTAGCGGTACTTTCCAGCGTCGATCTGGTCGCAGCGGAAGATACACGTCATACCGGACTGTTGCTACAACATTTCGCCATCAATGCGCGACTCTTCGCACTTCATGACCACAACGAACAGCAGAAAGCAGAAATCCTGCTAACCAGGCTGCAACAGGGAGAAAGCATAGCTCTGGTTTCCGATGCTGGCACGCCATTGATCAACGATCCGGGTTATCACCTGGTTCGCCGCTGCCGTGAGGCCGGTATTCGCATCGTTCCTTTACCGGGTGCCTGCGCAGCGATAACAGCATTAAGCGCAGCGGGATTGCCGTCTGATCGTTTCTGTTACGAAGGATTTCTACCCGCCAAAACAAAGGCGCGGTGTGATGCGCTTCGGGCGCTGGCCGAGGAGCCGCGTACCTTAATCTTTTACGAATCCACGCACCGTTTGCTGGACAGCCTGCAGGATATGGTCACGGAGTTGGGGGCTGGCCGTTACGTCGTGCTGGCGCGCGAATTAACCAAAACCTGGGAAAACCTGAATGGCGCACCGGTGGGGGAACTCCTGGCCTGGGTGAAAGAGGATGAAAATCGCCGTAAAGGTGAGATGGTGCTCATCGTTGAAGGCCATCATCCTGACGAAGAGGCATTACCCGCAGATGCACTGCGCACGCTGGCATTGTTGCAGCAGGAACTGCCGTTGAAAAAGGCGGCGGCGCTCACGGCTGAGATACACGGTGTGAAAAAGAATGCGCTCTATAAACATGCGCTTGAGCAGCAGGCCTGAGCCTGTTGAGTTGCCTGCGCGCCGGGCGTGACAGCGCGGGCTAAACCCTCTATAATGCGCGCCGAAGCTGACCAGACAGTCGCCGCTTCGTCGTCGTCCTTCTCTGAAGGAGACGGGCGGAGGGGAGGAAAGTCCGGGCTCCATAGGGCAGGGTGCCAGGTAACGCCTGGGGGGGAAACCCACGACCAGTGCAACAGAGAGCAAACCGCCGATGGCCCAGTAAT